>NZ_LWTX01000037.1 GCF_002094305.1 Prescottella equi | reverse complement strand
TAGCGCATCACCTTGCCAAGGTGAGGGTCGCGGGTTCGAATCCCGTCATCCGCTCGAGAGGTTGGACTCGACCTTTTATGGTGGAGTGGCCGAGTGGTGAGGCAACGGCCTGCAAAGCCGTGCACACGGGTTCGATTCCCGTCTCCACCTCGCGCGATTAGCTCAGCGGGAGAGCGCTTCCCTGACACGGAAGAGGTCACTGGTT
>NZ_LWTX01000036.1 GCF_002094305.1 Prescottella equi | reverse complement strand
CTTCCTTGAAAGATCACTCACGTGTTCTCTCAGGACCCAACAGTATGCCGATATATCGCCTGCCGGCGGCCATGTGACCATCCGATACGCAGACGAGGTAGTCAGTGTTCCACCCATGAGCAACCGCAGTCCCACGATTGGGGACTAAACGGCCTCTGCCAGCAAGAAGACAACCTCTGTTGCCCCCTCCACTGGAGAACGCTCCTTAGAAAGGAGGTGATCCAGCCGCACCTTCCGGTACGGCTACCTTGTTAC
>NZ_LWTX01000035.1 GCF_002094305.1 Prescottella equi | reverse complement strand
CTTCCTTGAAAGATCACTCACGTGTTCTCTCAGGACCCAACAGTATGCCGATATAACTCTCTTCCCACCAGCACTCGGGCCGGCAGTAGTGAAGAAGAATACTTGTCAGTGTTCCACCCATGAGCACCACCGGATTACATGTGAATCCGAAATGGCTCTGCCCTCACACGCTCCCCGACTCTTCGGGGTGTGTGGGGAGATGCTCCTTAGAAAGGAGGTGATCCAGCCGCACCTTCCGGTACGGCTACCTTGTTAC
>NZ_LWTX01000034.1 GCF_002094305.1 Prescottella equi | reverse complement strand
ACGACAACGACTTCATCTTCGACGTCCTGCCGTGGAACTTCGAGCCGTCGGAGCTCGGTGCCGCGTTCGGACTGGTCCAGTTGAGCAAGCTCGACACCAATTACAAACGGCGAGCAGAGATCTTCGAGGCCTTCTCGGTGGCCTTCGGCGCCTACCCGAGCCTCTTCCGCCTGCCGAGGCAGCTCGAGGAATTCCGAACTGCGTGGCTGTGCTACCCGGTGACGGTCCGCGAGCACGCCGGGTTCAGCCGTTCCCAACTCCAGGAGTCGCTCGAAGCTGCGGGCATCGACACCCGAACGGTCTGGAGCGGCAACGTCACCCGGCACCCGATGATGCGGGGCGTCGAGTACCGCATCCCCGAGGGCGGGCTGCCCTTCGCGGACGAGGTGTTC
>NZ_LWTX01000033.1 GCF_002094305.1 Prescottella equi | reverse complement strand
GCAACACTTTCCGGCACGAACCAAGCGCTTCGTTCGGCATGCCGCGCGGCGGGGTTTCGCAGAACTTCCCGATCAACGAAGCGTGCTCGGCCGAAATATCTCCGGCATTGAAGGCGTCGGCGATCTCGGGCTGCCGGCCGAGCATCCGGCCCAATGCGAGGATCCGTGCCGCGGCCGGCACCTCCAACAGTGAGTTCGCGGCCAGCCACTGCTTGACGCTGCGGAAGCCGAGGGTGTCGAACGAGACCGCACGCGCATCGACTTCGGCGGCCATCGCTACCCGCAACGCTTGGAGCCGTTCGATCTCACGGCAAACGTCGGCCATGCCCTGCACAAGAACCGCTTCGGCGAGCGATCCCACGTCGCCAGACCGCAGCGAAGCGGCTGCGATGCCCGAATTGTTGAGTCCCCCCGGATTCATGACACGAGCCTAGTTCGAAC
>NZ_LWTX01000032.1 GCF_002094305.1 Prescottella equi | reverse complement strand
AGACGCCGTTCACGTTCGATGTGTCGGTGTGGGAGTTCTTCTGGCCGTTGCAGGTGGGTGCGCGGTTGGTGGTTGCGTTGCCGGATGGGCATCGGGATCCGGCGTATTTGGTGCGGGTGATGGTCGAGTGTGGTGTTACTGTCGCGCATTTCGTGCCGTCGATGTTGTCGGTGTTCGTGGCCGAGCCCGCGGCGAAGAACGTCACGACGCTGCGGAACGTGTTCGCGTCGGGTGAGGCGTTGCCGGCGTCGACGGCGGCGCGGCTGCGTGATGTGGTGCCGGGTGCGGCGTTGCACAATTTGTATGGCCCGACCGAGGCTGCGGTGGATGTGACGTTCCACGAGGTGACTGCGGCTGATGTGGCGTCGGTGCCGATCGGTGCGCCGGTGTGGAACACGCAGCTGTTCGTCCTCGATGGGCGTCTGAATCCGGTGCCGGTGGGTGTTCCGGGTGAGTTGTATCTGGCGGGTGCCCAGTTGGCCCGCGGGTATGTGGGGCGCAGTGATCTGACGGCGGATCGGTTCGTGGCGAACCCGTTCTCCGGCAGTGGTGAGCGGATGTATCGCACGGGCGACCTGGTGACGTGGACCAGTTCGGGTGAGTTGGAGTACATCGG
>NZ_LWTX01000031.1 GCF_002094305.1 Prescottella equi | reverse complement strand
TACACGCTGCCCGATCTGCCGTACGACTACGCCGCTCTCGAGCCCCACATCTCCGGCAAGATCATGGAGCTCCACCACGACAAGCACCACGCCGCCTACGTCGCCGGCGCCAACACCGCCCTCGACAAGCTCGCCGAGCTCCGCGAAGCCGACGCCCTCGCCCCCGTGGTCAACCTGCACGAGAAGAACCTCGCCTTCCACCTCGGCGGCCACACCAACCACTCCGTGTTCTGGAACAACCTTTCCCCCGAAGGCGGCGACAAGCCCGAAGGCGAACTCGCAGCCGCCATCGACGACCAGTTCGGCAGCTTCGACGCCTTCCGCAGCCACTTCTCCGCCAACGCCAACGCCATCCAGGGCTCCGGCTGGTCCATCCTCGCCTGGGACTCCATCGGCCAGCGCCTGATCATCGTCCAGCTCTACGACCAGCAGGGCAACATCAGCATCGGCCTGACCCCCCTGCTCATGCTCGACATGTGGGAACACGCCTTCTACCTCGACTACCAGAACGTCAAGGGCGACTACGTCAACGCCTTCTGGAACATCGTCAACTGGACCGACGTCGCCGACCGCTTCACCAAGGCACGCACCCAGACCACCGGACTCATCGTCCCCGCCTGATC
>NZ_LWTX01000030.1 GCF_002094305.1 Prescottella equi | reverse complement strand
TTCGAGCAGGACGTCGAGATCTGGAAGAACAAGGCGCCCATCGACAACCCGCTGCTGTCGGAGGAGGACGGGCCGGTCTACCAGCTGCGCCGCTGGTACCAGCAGTTCTACGTCGATGTCGAAGACATCACGGAAGACATGACCAAGCGCTTCGAGTTCGAGATCGACACCACCCGGGCGGTCGAGAGCTGGAAGAAGGAAGTCGCCGAGAACATCGCGCTGCGTACCGGCAGCGCCGCCGAGTAGAACGACATTCGAGAAGAGACCTGAAGACATGACGTACGAAGTACTTTCGCGGGTCGAGGCCATGGCCGACGACCTGTTCGCCGAAGGCGTCGAAGCGGATCGGCTGGGCAGACTCGCGGACGAATCCGCGAAGAAGATGAAGGAAGCCGGGTTGATCCGGATGCTCCAGCCGAAGGAGCACGGAGGCCTCGAGGTCCATCCGCGCGAATTCGCGGAGACCGTCATGCGCACGGCGTCGCTGAATCCGTCGGCCGGCTGGGTCCACGGCATCGTCGGCGTGCACCCGTGGCAGCTGGCCTTCGCCGACCCCAAGGTCCAGCAGGAGGTCTGGGGCGAGGATCAGGACACGTGGCTCGCGTCGCCGTACATGCCCGGCGGCATGTGCGTGCCGGTCGACGGCGG
>NZ_LWTX01000029.1 GCF_002094305.1 Prescottella equi | reverse complement strand
AGCTCCGACGGCTCGAAGTTCCACGGCAGGACGTCGAAGATGAAGTCGTTGTCGTACGCGACGCCGTCGAGGTCCTCACGGAAGACGCGTCCGGTGCGAGCCTGCTCGGACCCGAACAGGTGCGGCTCGGATCGGCGTCCCCACCGGCGCAGCATCAGGCCCTTGTCGCGCAGCTTCTCGTCGTCGAGGCACACCATGCCGCCGTTGCCGGCGGCCGTGATGATGTGCGCCATCGCGAAGCTGGTGACCGTGATGTCCGAGCGCGAGCCGGTCTTGGTGCCGCGCAGGGTGGTTCCGATGCAGTCGCACGAATCCTCGATGACCTTCAGGTCGTGCTTGTCGGCGATCTCGCGGATGACGTCCCAGTCGGGGGCGTTGCCGGCGAGGTTCGGCACCAGGATCGCCTTGGTCTTGTCGGTGATCAGCTCCTCGATCTTGCCGACGTCGACGTTGTAGGTGTCGGGCTCGACATCGACGAACACCGGCACCCAGCCGCCCCGCACGATCGGCGAGACGTCCGTCGAGAACGTCAGCGGCGAGGTGATCACCTCGGAGCCCTTGGGCAGATCCAGCAGCTCGAGCGCCAGGTACAACGCGGACGATCCCGAGTTGCACATCAGGCCCAGCTTCTTGCCGTACAGGTCGGCGACCTTGCGCTCCATCTCGGCGACGTTCTTGCCGATCTTCA
>NZ_LWTX01000028.1 GCF_002094305.1 Prescottella equi | reverse complement strand
CGGCACGGCGCGCGTCAAGCGGGGCATGGCCGAGATGCTCAAGGGCGGCGTCATCATGGACGTGGTCACCCCCGAGCAGGCCAAGATCGCCGAGGACGCCGGCGCTGTCGCGGTCATGGCGCTCGAGCGGGTGCCCGCCGACATCCGCGCCCAGGGCGGCGTCTCGCGCATGTCGGATCCGGACATGATCGACGGCATCATCGAGGCCGTGTCCATCCCGGTCATGGCCAAGGCCCGCATCGGCCACTTCGTCGAGGCCCAGATCCTGCAGTCCCTCGGTGTCGACTACATCGACGAGTCCGAGGTCCTCACCCCCGCCGACTACGACAACCACATCGACAAGTTCGCCTTCACCGTCCCGTTCGTGTGTGGCGCCACCAACCTCGGCGAAGCCCTGCGCCGCATCAACGAGGGCGCGGCGATGATCCGCTCCAAGGGCGAGGCCGGCACCGGCGACGTCTCCAACGCCACCACCCACATGCGCAGGATCCGCCAGGAGATCCGCCGCCTGACCTCGCTGCCCGAGGACGAGCTGTACGTCGCGGCCAAGGAACTGCAGGCCCCCTACGACCTCGTCGTCGAGGTCGCCAAGGCCGGCAAGCTCCCGGTCACCCTGTTCACCGCCGGCGGCATCGCGACCCCCGCCGACGCGGCCATGATGATGCAGCTCGGTGCCGAGGGCGTGTTCGTAGGCTCCGGTATCTTCAAGTCCGGCAACCCCGCCGAGCGCGCCGCCGCGATCGTCAAGGCCACCACCTTCTTCGACGACCCCGACGTCCTCGCGAAGGTCTCCCGCGGTCTCGGCGAGGCCATGGTCGGCATCAACGTCGACGACATCCCGCAGCCTCACCGGCTCGCCGAGCGCGGCTGGTGA
>NZ_LWTX01000027.1 GCF_002094305.1 Prescottella equi | reverse complement strand
CCGTACAGGTCGGCGACCTTGCGCTCCATCTCGGCGACGTTCTTGCCGATCTTCAGCGCGAACGGACCACCACGCAAGACCTCGAGGCATGCCTCGATCTCGCGCTCGTCGTGGACACTGCGGGCGTAGACAACCCTGGTCATTTCGATCTCCTCGTCGATTTCGGTAAGGGTCCGCATGGGCGGTTCGTGCGGACGCCGATCAGCCTCGCGCCACGAACCGGGCGGAAAGAGCATGGGCGGCTCATGCCCGAATAAATCGTATTGAACGTTCATTCAAGGCGAATATAGGTCGATGGAAGCAGGCCGTCAAGACGGGATCGGAGGCGAGTCGTTTCTGAAAGCCAGCTCGAATCTGCACGCCGCGAACATGTTCGACGCAAGACTCCGACGTGACGCAACCCCACTTTGACGCGATGCGACCGGCCCGGTTAATGTCGTTGAATGAGTGTTCAAATCGGAAGGGACTGAAGTGGCGGAACCCCAGGACCGCAAGTCCGAGATCCTCGATGCCGCGGCCACCCTGTTCGCGGCGCGTGGCATCGCGGGGACGTCGATGCGGGAGATCGGCGACGAGGTCGGCCTCAACGCGGGGGCGCTCTACCACTACTTCCGGTCGAAGGGTGCCATCGTCACCGAACTGGTCACGGTGTTCCTCTCGGACCTACTCGCGAACTATCGCTCGATGGAGCTCGACCGGCTCGAACCCCGAGCCAGACTGAAGGCGATCGTCGACGTCTCGCTCGCGACGGGCGCCGCGCGCCCGGACGCGACCAAGGTCTACCACGCGGAGTTCCCCAATCTGCGTGCCATGCGCGACTTCGCCGAGGCCCGCACGATCGCGGACGAGATCCAGACGATCTGGCTCGACGCCATCGAGGCCGGCAAGGACGCGGGCGTCCTCCGAAAGGACGTTCCGTCCAAGGTGTTCCACCGTTTCCTGCGCGACTCGGTGTGGTTCACCGTCTACTGGCGCAAGCCGGACGACCCCTACACGATCGACGAGCTCTCGAACGACTGCATCACGGTGTTCCTCGACGGCATGGCCGCCCCGGCCCGTTAGCACCGCGTATCCACCACCCCGTACAGCGAAGGAAGAATCAGCTGTGAGCAACACCGACACCACATCCGCCGGCACCTCCCCCACCGCGTCGCCTGCCCAGGTCGGCACGGCGCGCGTCAAGCGGGGCATGGCCGAGATGCTCAAGGGCGGCGTCATC
>NZ_LWTX01000026.1 GCF_002094305.1 Prescottella equi | reverse complement strand
GCCGGTGTCGCTACCGGAATCACTGCCCGAACCCAGGTCAGCCAGGCTACCCAGATCCACCACACCACCAAGGTCCGCACTCCCCACACCGGCACCACCGGCGCTGCCCGCATCCCCCGTGGACCCGAGCGCCGCCGCACTACCGACAACCGGCAGAGCCAAACTCCCGAACGGAAGCGCCAAACTCCCCAGCACAGCCTCACCCAAGCTACCCAGGTCCAGATCGCCACTGCCGGAGCTCAACTCACCACTACCGGTCTCCAGGCTGCCGGTGTCGCTACCGGAATCACTGCCCGAACCCAGATCAGCCAGGCTACCCAGATCGACACCCAGGCTTCCCAGCGCAAGCTCACCCAAGCTACCCAGATCGAGATCACCACTGCCGGAGCTCAACTCACCACTACCGGTCTCCAGGCCGCCGGTGTCGCTACCGGAATCACTGCCCGAACCCAGGTCAGCCAGGCTACCCAGATCCACCACACCACCAAGGTCCGCACTCCCCACACCGGCACCACCGGCGCTGCCCGCATCCCCCGTGGACCCGAGCGCCGCCGCACTACCGACAACCGGCAGAGCCAAACTCCCGAACGGAAGCGCCAAACTCCCCAGTACAGCCTCACCCAAGCTGCCCGGATCCAACTCCGCAGCACTCCCCGCGTCCGCACTACCCGAATCCAAGCTCCCCAGCGCGAGGTCCGCGAGGCTGCCCAGATCCAGATCGCCACTACCCGAAATCAACTCGCCACTACCGGTGTCGCCGCTACCGGAATCGATGCCCCCCTCGCTACCCGAACCGAGATCCGCCAGGCTCCCGAGATCCACCAGACCACCGAGGTCCGCACTCCCCACGTCGGCACCACCGGCGCTCCCCGCATCCCCCGTGGACCCGAGCGCCGCCGCACTACCGACAACCGGCAGAGCCAAACTCCCGAACGGAAGCGCCAAACTCCCCAGTACAGCCTCACCCAAGCTGCCCGGATCCAACTCCGCAGCACTCCCCGCGTCCGCACTACCCGAATCCAAGCTCCCCAGCGCGAGGTCCGCGAGGCTGCCCAGATCCAGATCGCCACTACCCGAAATCAACTCGCCACTACCGGTGTCGCCGCTACCGGAATCGATGCCCCCCTCGCTACCCGAACCGAGATCCGCCAGGCTCCCGAGATCCACCAGACCACCGAGGTCCGCACTCCCCACGTCGGCACCACCGGCGCTCCCCGCATCCCCCGTGGACCCGAGCGCCGCCGCACTACCGACAACCGGCAGAGCCAAACTCCCGAACGGAAGCGCCAAACTCCCCAGC
>NZ_LWTX01000025.1 GCF_002094305.1 Prescottella equi | reverse complement strand
GCTAGTGGTCTTCCTCCCCGATCCGGTGCACGTGGATCAGGTTGGTCGAGCCTACTGTGCCCGGCGGGGAGCCGGCCACGATGACCACGAGGTCGCCCTTGTTGTAGCGGCCGAGGGAGAGCAGCGCGTGGTCGACCTGCGTGAACATCTGGTCCGTCGAGTCGACCGGGTCCACGATGAACGTCTCGGTACCCCACGACAGCGCCAGCTGGCAGCGCACCGACTCGAGCGGCGTGAACGCCAGCAACGGCAGCGGCGAATGCAGCCGAGCGAGACGGCGGACCGTGTCCCCGGACTGGGTGAACGCCACCAACGCCTTCGCATCGAGCCGCTCACCGATGTCACGAGCCCCGTAGGAGATGACACCACGCTTGGTCCGCGGGACGTGAGTGAGCGGCGGCACGCGCGCGGGATCGGTCTCGACCGCCTCGAGGATCCGCGCCATCGTCTGCACGGTCTCCATCACGTACTTACCGACCGACGTCTCACCGGAGAGCATCACAGCGTCGGCGCCGTCGAGGACGGCGTTCGCGACGTCCGACGCCTCCGCACGGGTGGGCCTCGAGTTCTCGATCATCGATTCGAGCATCTGCGTCGCCACGATCACCGGCTTGGCGTTCTCACGAGCGATCTGGATCGCCCGCTTCTGCACCAGCGGCACCTGCTCGAGCGGCAGTTCCACACCCAGATCACCACGGGCGACCATGACCGCGTCGAACGCCAGGACCACGGCCTCGAGGTTCTCGATCGCCTCGGGCTTTTCGAGCTTCGCGATCACCGGCACCCGGCGACCGACCCGATCCATCACGTCGTGGACCAACTCGACATCGGCGGGCGAACGCACGAACGAGAGCGCGATGAAGTCGACTCCCAGCCCGAGCGCGAACTCGAGATCCTCGATGTCCTTCTCCGACAGCGCCGGCACCGACACGTTCATCCCGGGCAACGACACACCCTTGTTGTTGCTCACCGGACCGCCCTCGGTCACCCGGCACACCACATCGTCACCGTCGACGGCCTCGACGACGAGCCCGACCTTGCCGTCGTCGACGAGCAACCGGTCACCGGGCCGCGCGTCCTGCGCGAGCTGCTTGTAGGTGGTCGACACCCGATCGTGGGTTCCCTCACAGTCCTCGACCGTGATCCGGATCTGTTCACCCGTCTCCCACCGCGTCTTGCCCTCGACGAACCGGCCGAGGCGAATCTTCGGTCCCTGCAGATCGGCCAGGATGCCCACCGCGCGGCCCGTCGCCTCCGACGCCGCCCGCACACGACGGTAATTGTCCTGGTGATCAGCATGTTCACCGTGACTGAAGTTGAGTCTGGCTACATCCATTCCGCTCTCGACGAGCTCGCGAACGCGGTCGCCGGATGCAGTAGCAGGGCCAAGAGTGCAGACAATCTTCGTGCGTCG
>NZ_LWTX01000023.1 GCF_002094305.1 Prescottella equi | reverse complement strand
TATATCGGCATACTGTTGGGTCCTGAGAGAACACGTGAGTGATCTTTCAAGGAAGAAACGACGAGCGGGAAACGCAGGTCATACCGCAGCGGGAACTTCGGTTCTGGTTGGTCCGGTGTCTGCACGGGTTTTCTGTTTGTGTGTTGTTTGAGAACTGCACAGTGGACGCGAGCATCTTTGTTGTAAGTGTTTAAGAGCGTACGGTGGATGCCTTGGCACCAGGAGCCGATGAAGGACGTAGGAGGCTGCGATAAGCCTCGGGGAGCTGTCAACCGAGCTGAGATCCGAGGATGTCCGAATGGGGAAACCCAGCCACAGTGATGTGTGGTTACCCGCGCCTGAATATATAGGGCGTGTGGAGGGAACGTGGGGAAGTGAAACATCTCAGTACCCACAGGAAGAGAAAACAACATGTGATTCCGTGAGTAGTGGCGAGCGAAAGCGGAAGAGGCTAAACCATGGGTGTGTGATAGCCGGCGGGCGTTGCATTCGTGGGGTTGTGGGATCCGTCTTGTCAATTCTGCCGGATTGGCCGACAGTGAGAAATCATCGTGTTAGTCGAAGTGGTCTGGAACGGCCTGTCGTAGAGGGTGAGAGTCCCGTAGACGAAAACATGGTGACTGTTGTGACGGACACCCGAGTAGCAGCGGGCCCGTGAAATCTGCTGTGAATCTGTCGGGACCACCCGATAAGCCTGAATACTCCCTGGTGACCGATAGCGGACTAGTACCGTGAGGGAAAGGTGAAAAGTACCCCGGGAGGGGAGTGAAATAGTACCTGAAACCGTGCGCTTACAATCCGTCAGAGCCTGCGCCACTTTGGTGGGTGGGTGATGGCGTGCCTTTTGAAGAATGAGCCTGCGAGTTAGCGGCATGTCGCGAGGTTAACCCGTGTGGGGTAGCCGTAGCGAAAGCGAGTCCGAATAGGGCGTTTGTAGTGGCATGTTCTAGACCCGAAGCGGAGTGATCTACCCATGGCCAGGGTGAAGCGACGGTAAGACGTCGTGGAGGCCCGAACCCACTTAGGTTGAAAACTGAGGGGATGAGCTGTGGGTAGGGGTGAAAGGCCAATCAAACTCCGTGATAGCTGGTTCTCCCCGAAATGCATTTAGGTGCAGCGTCGCGTGTTTCACTCTGGAGGTAGAGCTACTGGATGGCCGATGGGCCCCACAAGGTTACTGACGTCAGCCAAACTCCGAATGCCAGAGTGTGAGAGCGCGGCAGTGAGACTGCGGGGGATAAGCTTCGTAGTCGAGAGGGAAACAGCCCAGATCGCCGGCTAAGGCCCCTAAGCGTGTACTAAGTGGAAAAGGATGTGGGGTCGCGAAGACAACCAGGAGGTTGGCTTAGAAGCAGCCACCCTTGAAAGAGTGCGTAATAGCTCACTGGTCAAGTGATCCTGCGCCGACAATGTAGCGGGGCTCAAGTACACCGCCGAAGCCGCGGCATTCACATAACACCCATGCGGGTCTACGGGCCTGTGTGCAGTGGTGTGGATGGGTAGGGGAGCGTCGTGCAGCCATGGAAGCGCCGGAGTGATCCAGGTGTGGAGGCTGCACGAGTGAGAATGCAGGCATGAGTAGCGAAAGACGAGTGAGAAACTCGTCCGCCGAATGACCAAGGGTTCCTGGGCCAGGTTAATCCGCCCAGGGTGAGTCGGGACCTAAGGCGAGGCCGACAGGCGTAGTCGATGGACAACGGGTTGATATTCCCGTACCCGTGTGAACGCGCCCCTGGTGAATCAGTGATGCTAAGCGCCCTGAAGCCGCCTTCGAACCTTCGGGTTCTCCGGTGTGTGGATGCGCGTGAACCGATCTGGTAGTAGCCAAGCGATGGGGTGACGCAGGAAGGTAGCTGAGCCAGTCAGTGGTAATACTGGTGTAAGCGTGTAGGGCGTGACCTAGGCAAATCCGGGTCACATACAGCCTGAGACGTGATGCGTAGCCGATTGAGGCGAATTCAGTGATCCTATGCTGCCGAGAAAAGCCTCTAGCGAGCTTTCACACGGCCCGTACCCCAAACCGACACAGGTGGTCAGGTAGAGAATACTAAGGCGATCGAGATAACTGTGGTTAAGGAACTCGGCAAAATGCCCCCGTAACTTCGGGAGAAGGGGGGCCTCGTCTGGTGACGGAACTTGCTTCCTGAGCTGGGTGGGGCCGCAGAGACCAGAGAGAAGCGACTGTTTACTAAAAACACAGGTCCGTGCGAAGTCGTAAGACGATGTATACGGACTGACGCCTGCCCGGTGCTGGAAGGTTAAGAGGACCGGTTAGCCAGTAATGGCGAAGCTGAGAATTTAAGCCCCAGTAAACGGCGGTGGTAACTATAACCATCCTAAGGTAGCGAAATTCCTTGTCGGGTAAGTTCCGACCTGCACGAATGGCGTAACGACTTCTCTGCTGTCTCAACCACAGACTCGGCGAAATTGCATTACGAGTAAAGATGCTCGTTACGCGCGGCAGGACGAAAAGACCCCGGGACCTTCACTATAGCTTGGTATTGGTGTTCGGTTCGGTTTGTGTAGGATAGGTGGGAGACTGTGAAGCGGGCACGCCAGTGTTCGTGGAGTCGTTGTTGAAATACCACTCTGATCGTATTGGACATCTAACCTCGGACCATGATCTGGTTCAGGGACAGTGCCTGGTGGGTAGTTTAACTGGGGCGGTTGCCTCCCAAAATGTAACGGAGGCGCC
Source organism: Prescottella equi (assembly GCF_002094305.1). GTDB lineage: Bacteria > Actinomycetota > Actinomycetes > Mycobacteriales > Mycobacteriaceae > Prescottella > Prescottella equi. The sequence goes on along the minus strand of NZ_LWTX01000023.1, from coordinate 867 downwards.
CAAAGGTTCCCTCAGCCTGGTTGGCAATCAGGTGTCGAGTGCAAGTGCACAAGGGAGCTTGACTGTGAGACTGACAGGTCGAGCAGGGACGAAAGTCGGGACTAGTGATCCGGCACCGGCAAGTGGAAGCGGTGTCGCTCAACGGATAAAAGGTACCCCGGGGATAACAGGCTGATCTTCCCCAAGAGTCCATATCGACGGGATGGTTTGGCACCTCGATGTCGGCTCGTCGCATCCTGGGGCTGGAGTAGGTCCCAAGGGTTGGGCTGTTCGCCCATTAAAGCGGCACGCGAGCTGGGTTTAGAACGTCGTGAGACAGTTCGGTCTCTATCCGCCGCGCGCGTTAGAAACTTGAGGAAGGCTGTCCCTAGTACGAGAGGACCGGGACGGACGAACCTCTGGTGTGCCAGTTGTTCCGCCAGGAGCACTGCTGGTTAGCTACGTTCGGAAGGGATAACCGCTGAAAGCATCTAAGCGGGAAGCCTGTTCCAAGATGAGGTTTCTCACCCCCTCGAGGGGGTAAGGCCCCCGGCAGACCACCGGGTTGATAGGCCAGAACTGGAAGCACAGTAATGTGTGGAGGTGACTGGTACTAATAGGCCGAGGACTTACCACAAAGAAGCTACGCGTCCACTGTGCGGTATCTGAAACAACACACAGATACCATTCACCCCCACCATCTTTCGGGTCTTCGGACCCCGGGGATGGGTTCGGGTAGGGGTGTTGAATGTGTGACAGTTTCATAGAGTTACGGCGGCCATAGCGGAGGGGAAACGCCCGGTCCCATTCCGAACCCGGAAGCTAAGCCCTCCAGCGCCGATGGTACTGCACTCGACAGGGTGTGGGAGAGTAGGACACCGCCGAACA
>NZ_LWTX01000022.1 GCF_002094305.1 Prescottella equi | reverse complement strand
ATCGCACGGGCGACCTGGTGACGTGGACCAGTTCGGGTGAGTTGGAGTACATCGGCCGCACGGACTTCCAGGTGAAGTTGCGTGGTCTGCGGATCGAGTTGGGGGAGATCGAGACGGCGCTGCTGGCGCAGGAGTCGATTGCGCAGTCGGTGGTGCTGGTGAGGAACGATCAGCTGGTCGCGTACGTGGTGGCGGACCAGGATCTGGACACCACTGCGGTCAAGGCGCAGCTGGCGACGTCGCTCGCGTCGTACATGGTGCCGCAGATGTTCGTGGTGCTCGATGCGTTTCCGTTGAATGCGTCGGGCAAGTTGGATCGGAAGGCGTTGCCGGAGCCGGTGTTCGAGGCGACGGTGTTCCGGGCTCCGACGACTGCGGCGGAGGAGGTTGTCGCGGGTGTGTTCGCGGACGTGCTCGGTGTGGATCGGGTGGGTCTGGACGACGATTTCTTCGCGCTCGGCGGTAACTCTCTGGTCGCGACTCAGGTCGCTGCGCGTCTCGGTGCGGCGCTCGATGCGCAGGTGCCGGTGCGGGTGTTGTTCGATGCGTCGACGGTGCAGGCCCTTGCCGCGCGGGTGCAGTTGCTTGCGGGTGCGGGTGCGCGTAAGGCGCTCGTCGCGGGTCCGCGGCCGGAGCGGGTGCCGTTGTCGTTGGCGCAGCAGCGCATGTGGTTCCTCAACCGCCTGGAACCGGAATCGACGAGCTACAACATTCCGCTCGCGATGCAGTTGACCGGGTCACTCGACGTCGATGCCCTGCACGCGGCCCTGCGGGACGTGCTGGCGCGCCACGAGTCGTTGCGCACCTTCTACCCGGAGGACGCGGACGGTCCGCACCAGGTGATCGTTCCTGCATCAGACGTCGAGTTCGATCTCACACCCATTTCGGTGGACCCGGCCGACGTGTACGGCCGGGTGTCGGAACTCGTCGGCGAGGGCTTCGACGTGCGCAGCGCGGTGCCGTTGCGGGCGGGCCTGTTCCGACTGGACGACACCACGCACGTGTTCGCGTTCGTCGTGCACCACATCAGTGCCGACGGTGTCTCGATGGCGCCGATGGCCCGCGACCTCGTCACCGCGTACGCGGCTCGGACGCAGGGCGAGGCGCCGCAGTGGCAGCCGCTTCCGGTGCAGTACGCGGACTATGCGCTGTGGCAGCGTGAGGTGCTCGGGTCCGCCGACGAACCGGGAACCGTGGCTGCCGGGCAGCTCGCGCACTGGGTACGTGCCCTCGCCGGTGCGCCGGATCAGCTCGATCTGCCGACCGATCGCCCCCGCCCCGCGGTCGCGTCGATGCGCGGCGCCGAGACCGAGTTCACGCTCTCCGCAGAGCTCCACGCGGCCCTCGAGTCACTGGCGCGGGCCGAGGGGGCATCGCTGTTCATGGTTGCGCACAGCGCCCTGGCGGTCCTCCTGGCCAGGTTGAGCGGTACCTGGGACGTGACGGTCGGCACCCCCGTCGCGGGACGCGGCGAGGCCGCGCTCGACGACCTGGTCGGCATGTTCGTGAACACCCTCGCTCTGCGTACGGAACTGACGTCCTCGATGAGGTTCACCGAGGTGGTGGCTCGGGCCAAGGAGGCCGACCTGTCTGCCTTCGCGAACGCGGACCTGCCGTTCGAGCGGGTCGTCGAGGCCGTGTCGTCGGACCGCTCCTCGGCGCGGCATCCGGTGTTCCAGACGGTGCTTTCGTTCCAGAACCAGGAACAGGCCACCCTCGCGCTGCCCGGTCTGACCGTGAGCAGTGTCCCGGACACCGACCGAGCCGCGAAGTTCGACCTGCAGTTCACGCTGATCCCGACCGACTCGGGCACCGTCGAGGCGATCCTCACCTACGCCACCGATCTGTTCGACGAGGCGACGGTGGTGACTCTGGGGGAGCGGTTCGTCCGAATCCTCGAGGCGGTCGCCGCCGACCCCCACGCGGTGGTCGGCGACATCGAGATCGTGACCGAGGCCGAGCGCGCGCTCCTCCCCGGCTTCGCGGACTCGGAGCCGGAGGAGGCCGACGCCTCGAACACGATCGTGCCCGCCACCAGCACCCTGCCTCAGGTGCTGTCGGCGGTCGTCGAGGCCGACCCCGAGGCCCCCGCGATCGCGGACGACGGCACCGAGATCACATACGGCGAGTTGGACGAACGGTCGTCGCGCCTCGCCCGGGTCCTGATCGCGGAAGGAGTGGGGCCGGGCACTCGGGTCCCGGTCGCGCTGGCCCGTTCGGTCGATGCCGTGATCGCCGCGTGGGCGGTACTCAAGTCGGGGGCGGCGGTCACCCCGATCGACGCGAACGACGACGCCTGGGAATCGATCGACGCTGCGCTGCCGGCGAAGCTGGGCATCACGAACTCCCAGAACAGGGCGGCCGCGCACGACGACGTCGAGTGGATCGTCGTGGACGACGTGGCCACGCGGGCGCGGATCGACGAACAGTCCGGACGCCCCGTCTCGTACTCCGAGCGGACCCGCCTGCTCGACGCAGGTGATATCGCCTTCGCCGCGGTGGACGGGTCCTTCGTGCTCGATCACGGCCGAGCTGTGGCGTTGGCCGAGCGGGACCGCTCCGCGTACGGGATCACGTACGAATCGAGGACCGTCTGCCTGGAACCGGCGACCTCCGTCTGGGGCGTCATCGAGCTGGTGCTGGCCTCCACTGCGGGCGCGGTGACGGTGGTCACGGCGGCCTCGGACAGTAACGTCACCGACGTTCTGGCCGACGAATGGGTGACCCACGCCTTCCTCGCGAACGCCCGTGCAGAGGCACTCGACCTGGAAGAACTCGAGGATCTCGAGGTGCTGGTCCTCACCGACGGTGGACGCTCCGTCGGCGGCCCGGACGTCCGGCGGGTCGCTGCCGACGCGGACTCGTGGTCGGTGTGAGGCGATAATGATGGTTTGTCCTGGGCGATGTCGATGTGAGGAATGAGTCACGGTGATGCGTTGTGAGATGCCGACGAGCGATACCCGAGGTGTTCCGAACGCATGAGTGAGCTGGGTCGGGAGCGGGGAACTGACGGCAACGAGAACAGGAGGGCGCGGCGTCCGCGTCCGGCGCGCAGGGAACGACCTGCGCGCCGACCTCGTTCCGGATCGCGGACGTTGCCGCAGCTGCTGGCGTCGGCGGTCGAACGCGACCCGTCGGCGACAGCCCTCGTCTACCAGGACCACTCCCGCACCTACGCGGACCTCGACGCCTGGTCGTCTCGTCTCGCCCGGGTCCTCATCGAACGCGGTATCGGGCCAGGAGACGCCGTTGCCGTCGCCGTACCGCGCTCGATCGAGTCGGTGTCGTCGGTGTGGGGCGTCGCGAAGTCGGGCGCAGCCTACGTGCCGATCGACCCGAACTATCCGGCCGACCGTGTCGCCCACATGGTGTCGGATTCCGGGGTCGTGCTCGGCCTGACCACCACAGAGGCTCGTGACTCTCTCCCCGATTCCGTCGAATGGCTGATCCTGGACGACGAGTTCGACCGTGTCCTGGCCGAGCACTCGTCGGAGCCGATCTCGTTCGCAGACCGGACCCGAACCCTGACCGATGCCGACGCGGCCTACGTGATCTACACCTCCGGCTCGACCGGGCGGCCGAAGGGGGTGGTCGTCACCCAGGCCGGTCTCGCGGATTTCTGCGCCGAGCAGGTGCAGCGGTACAACCTCACGCCGCAATCGCGCACCCTCCACTTCGCCTCGCCGAGCTTCGACGCCTCGGTCCTGGAACTGCTCCTCGCGGTCGGTTCCGGATCGACGATGGTCATCGCCCCGCCCACGGTCTACGGTGGCGAGGAACTGGCCGCACTCATTGCAGCGCAACGGGTCACGCACGGATTCGTCACGCCCGCAGCGCTGGCATCGGTGGACCCGACAGGCCTCGACACGTTCCTCGACGTCGTCGTCGGCGGCGAGGCGTGCCCGCCGGACCTGGTGTCGCGGTGGGCCGACCCGCGTCGTCGATTCTTCAACGGGTACGGCCCGACCGAGACGACGATCATGACGGCCATCTCCGATCCGCTGGTCCCCGGGCAACCGATCACGATCGGTGGGCCCACCCGAGGCATGTCCCTGGCGGTGCTCGACGACCGGCTGCGGCCCACCCCCGCCGGTGTCGCCGGCGAGCTGTACGTGTGGGGGCCCGGCGTCGCCCGCGGCTACCACGACCGACCGGCACTCACCGCCGAACGATTCGTCGCCTGCCCGTTCGGTGAGCCCGGCACCCGCATGTACCGGACCGGCGACGTGGTGCGGTGGAACGCCTCCCAGCAGATCGAATACGTCGGCCGATCCGACTTCCAGGTCAAGATCCGCGGATTCCGCATCGAACTGGGCGAGATCGAAGCGGTCCTCGCGGCGCACGAGGACGTGGACTTCGCGGCCGTCGTCGCGCACGAATCCGGTGCCGGTGGCAAGGTGCTCGTCGCGTATGTCCGCGCCGTCCCCGGGCGTACGCTCGAAACGTCCGCGCTCCCGGAGTTCGTCGGCCGATCGCTCCCTCGGCACATGGTGCCGGCCACGGTGATGCTGCTCGACGAGATTCCGCTGACTCCGGTCGGCAAACTCGACCGCCAGGCGCTGCCCGCGCCGGTGTTCGAGGCGCGTGAGTTCCGCGCGCCGGTCGGCCGCGACGAGGAACTCGTCGCGACGGTGTTCGCCGACCTTCTCGGTGTCGATCAGGTGGGCCGCGACGACGACTTCTTCGAGCTCGGCGGCAATTCGCTGATCGCAACGCAGGTGGTCGCCCGCCTGTCGGCGGCGGGCCGGGCCCAGATTCCGGTGCGGGCGGTGTTCGAGGCCTCGACCGTCGAGGCGCTCGCCGCCCAGATCCGGGCAGACTCCGCAGGTCCTGTGCGCAAGGAACTCACGGCCGGGCCGCGCCCGGACCGGATCCCGCTGTCGCTCGCGCAGCAGCGGATGTGGTTCCTGAACCGGTTCGAGCCCGACTCGACGGTGAACAACATTCCGGTCGCGATCCGGTTGACCGGAGCTCTCGACGTACCGGCCCTGCGGGCGGCTGTGGCGGACGTGGTGGAACGCCACGAGTCGCTGCGCACCGTCTTCCCCGCCGTCGACGGTGTCGGGTACCAGGTGGTGCGGCCGGCCGCCGAGATCGGCGAGCTGCTGCCGGTGGACACCGTCGCTGCCGACGATCTTCTCGAGCGGGTCGCTGCGTTGACGGGGGCAGGTTTCGACCTCACCGCCGACATCCCGTTGCGGGCCGCGTTGTTCGCGGTGTCGCCCACCGAACACGCGCTCGTCTTCGTCGTGCACCACATCGCCGCCGACGGCTTCTCGATCGGCCCGTTGACCCGTGACGTCATGGCGGCGTACGCCGCTCGCTCCGCTGGAGTCGCCCCCGGTTGGGAACCACTCGCGGTGCAGTACCCGGACTACACGCTGTGGCAGCGGGAAGTGCTCGGTGCCGAGGACGATCCCACCTCGGTGCTGGCGCAGCAGATCTCGTTCTGGAAGCAGGCGCTCGCCGGGCTTCCCGACCAGTTGGATCTGCCGACCGACCGCCCGCGCCCCGCGGTCGCGACCAATCACGGTGCCACGCATCGGTTCGCACTCGACGCAGACCTGTCCCGAGCTGTCGACGAGTTCGCTCGCCAACACTCCGTCACGCCGTTCATGGTGGTGCATGCCGCGTTGTCGGTGCTGTTGGCGCGGTTGAGTGGGACGTCGGACATCGCGATCGGCACGCCGGTCGCGGGTCGTGGCGAGGCTGTTCTCGACGATGTGATCGGCATGTTCGTCAACACCCTGGTGCTGCGTGCGGACGTGCAACCGGGTGCGTCGTTCGAGGAGCTGCTCGGGCAGGTGCGGTCGTCGGATCTGGCCGCGTTCGGGCATGCGGACGTGCCGTTCGAGCGGCTGGTGGAGATTCTGGACCCGGCGCGCTCGCAGGCGCGGCATCCGCTGTTCCAGGTGATGCTCACGTTCCAGAACCTCGGGAATGCCGAGTTCACTCTCGGCGACCTCGCCGTCTCGGAGGTCGAGTTCGACTCCGCTGCAGCGAAGTTCGATCTGCAGGTGACGGTTCTCGAGTCCGCGGCCGAGTCCGGCTACGCCGTTGCACTCACCTACGCGACGGACCTGTTCGACGCGTCGACCATGTGCATCTTCGGTGACCGGTTCGCGCGAATCCTCCACTCGGTGGTCACTCGTCCGTCGGGGGTCGTCGGCGACATCGACCTGCTGGACGAGGTCGAGCGGTCGTTGGTGGTGGGGGAGTGGAACGCGACGTCGCGGCCGGTGCCGGACGCAACGTTGGTGGATCTGTTCGAGGCGCAGGTGGCGCGGACGCCGGATGCGGTTGCGGTGGTGTTCGAGGGTGAGTCGCTGTCGTATGCGGAGTTCGCTTCGCGGGTGCGGCGTACTGCGCGGTTGCTGATTGCGGAGGGTGTGGGGCCGGACTCGTTGGTGGGTCTGGGGATGCGGCGGTCGGTGGATTTGCTGGTGGGCATGTATGCGGTGCTCGCGGCCGGTGGGGCTTACGTTCCGGTGGATCCGGATCAGCCCGCGGAGCGCAACGGCTACATCCTGGATACGGCTGCGCCGGCGGTGGTGTTGTCGACGTCGCGAGACGGTTTCGAGGTTGCGGGGCAGAGGTCTGTCCCTGTTGTCCTTCTCGACGACGTGGATGTGTCCGGGTTCTCGTCTGCCCCGGTGTCGGATGCGGATCGCATTGGGCCGCTGCGTGGTTCGAACACCGCGTATGTGATTTTCACGTCGGGTTCGACGGGTCGGCCGAAGGGTGTGGCTGTCG
>NZ_LWTX01000021.1 GCF_002094305.1 Prescottella equi | reverse complement strand
GATGACGCCGCCCTTGAGCATCTCGGCCATGCCCCGCTTGACGCGCGCCGTGCCGGTAGTGGGGGTGGTGTCGGGGGTGCTCACAGCAAACTCCTGGGTTCTCGCCGGCTTCGGGGAAAGATCTGACACGCCGGGACCAGCCGAGCCTGTCTCGGACTCGTGGTGCCACAGCGCGTGGCCAATTCTATGACGACGCCGCCACCGCCCCCATAGCCAGTGCCCGATACCTGGCCTGTTGTGGCGACGGTCATAGCGAAACGTGCACTTCGGCGGCTCAGCGGATCGCGCGGACCTCGGGTTCGTCGACCCGGACCACGGCCATGTTGGCCTCGTCGAGCAACTCGGGCAGATCCTGCGGGTACACGGCCTCGCCACCGCCCTGGATCGCCCGGATCTCGGCGGGGGTACACCACCGGTGCTCGAGGATCGTGCGGCGTTCGAGGTCGGTGAAACCGCCTCGGTGCGGGACGAACTCCTCGGTGCGGACAGCGAAGAACAGTTCCTCGGAGCGGATCAGCTCACCGGCGAACGGGAAGATCGCCACCCGACGCCACAGCGGGCCGCGCAGGTCGTCGGGCTCCACCGTGAGACCGGTCTCCTCGTGGATCTCCCGGACCGCGGCGGCCCGCAGAGTCTCCCCTGTCTCGACGGCGCCGCCGATCGTGAACCAGAACGACGTGTCGGGCTTCTCCGGATCACGGCCGCGCACCAGCAGCACACGACCCCGGTCGTCGAGCATCACCACCCGTGCCGACGTGCGGATCTCGTCGAGCTGGAGATCGGGCTGCTCCCCGCGTTCCGCGATCTCGAAGTAGGTCGGCAGCGGCGCCGTGCCCCCGAGGTGCAGCCAGCGAACCGGCCGCCGGGTGCGTAGCGCCAGCGTGTCGCGGACGGCGTCGTTGTGAAACCTGCGCGCGATCAGCACGCGGGCCTCGGCGTCGGCCAGTTCGGCGACCAGCTGGGGTGGCAACGTGTGCGCGTCGAGAGTTGCCAGCGCCCCGGACAGGGCGTTCTCGGCGGACTCCCGCTGGGCGCGTTCGGCGCGTTCGGCCTGACCGGCGAGCGTCGACAGACGCCTGCTCTCCCCCGGAGCCGACGCCATTGCCGCCGCGATGGCGCGCACGACGACGGCCCGGCGAGCGAGTGCCGCATCCAGCGCCTGCCACGACAGATCGGACCGCACGTGCAGGCGATCCAGGCGGTTCGCGGTGCCGTACGCCCACGCGCCAACGATTGCGACGACTGCCGCGATCAACGCGAGGACCAGGATGGTCATTGCCGAGAAGGTCACGAACGCACCTCACGCACACCCGTCGAACCCACGGTCACGGTCTCGTACACCCGCAGGATCTGCTCGGCCACCACCGGCCAGTCGTACTCGCCGACGACGACACTCGCGACGTCGGTGAGTGCGCGCCGCCGATCCTCGTCTCCGAGTACGGAATCGATGGCGGCAGCGAGAGCCGCCGAATCGCCGACGGGGACGAGCAGACCCGCGGTGCCGTCACGCAGTACGCGGCGGAACGCGTCGAGTTCGCTCGCGACGACGGGCGCGCCCGCCGCCATCGCCTCGACGAGCACGATGCCGAAGCTCTCGCCGCCGAGGTTCGGCGCGCAGTACACGTCGACACTGCGTAGCGCCGACGCCTTCTCCGCGTCGCTCACCTGGCCGAGCAGGCGCAGGTGGCCGGCGAAGCGTCCGGCCTCCTTGCGCAGCTTCTCCTCGTCACCCCGTCCGACCACGAGGATCTCGAGGTCCGGGTACTTCTCGACCAATGTGGGCAGTGCGCCGAGAAGCACCGCCATGCCCTTGCGGGGCTCGTCGTACCGACCGAGGAAGAGCACGGTCCGGCCGGGCCGCGGGTACCCCGGCAGCGGCGCGGCGTTCGCGAACGCCGGCACGTCGACGCCGTTGGGAATCTCCACCGCGTCCGAGCCCAGGGATTCGACCTGCCACCGCCGGGCCAGTTCGGACACCGCGATCCGGCCGCTGATCTTCTCGAGGTACGGCTGGAGGACACTCTGGAAGGTGCTCAGCACCAACGACTTCGTGGTCGAGGTGTGGAACGTGGCGACGATGGGCCCCTCCGCGATCTTCATCGCGAGCATCGACAGGCTCGGGGCGTTGGGCTCGTGGATGTGCAGGACGTCGAAGTCGTTGTCGGCGATCCACCGCCGCACCCGCGCATACGAGACCGGCCCGAACGTCAGGCGCGCAACCGATCCGTTGTAGGGAATGGCGACCGCGCGGCCGGCCGAGACGACGAAGTCCGGCAGTTCCGTGCCCTCCGACGCGGGGGCCAGCACGCTCACCTTGTGTCCGCGCTCGATGAGCACCTGGGCGAGCTCGACGACATGCGCCTGCACACCGCCCGGTACGTCGAAGGAGTACGGGCAGACCATTCCGATCTTCATCGCGACTCCATGCGGGCACGACGGGACTCGGACAGGTCGTCGAGCCACAGGGGCTGGAGCATGTGCCAGTCCGCGGGGTGGGCGGCGATGTTGACCTCGAAGCGGTCTGCCAGCGCCTGGGTGGCGCCGCCGATTCCGGACGAGACGTCGATCGGCGGATCGATCGAGAAGCCCCAACCGCCGTCGGTGAACCAGCAGTGCACCGGCAGCAGCGCGGCCCCGGTCTCGATCGCGAGCTTGGCCGGCCCCGCGGGCATGCGGGTCGGTTCCCCGAAGAAGGTGACCGGCACGCCCTTGGCCGCGAGATCCCGCTCGCCGAGCAAGCACACGACCTTGTTCTCGCGCAGTCGTTTCGCGAGTTCCCCGAAGGGTGGCTGTTCGCCGCCGCTGAGCGGAAAGATCTCCATCCCGAGGCTCTCGCGATACGCCACGAAACGGAGGTAGAGCGACTCCGGCTTCAGCCGCTCGGCGACCGTCGACAGTCCACCCCACGTCTGGGTGCACCACACTCCGGCCATGTCCCAGTTGCCACTGTGCGGCAGCGCCAGGATGGCGCCCTTGCCGGCGGCCATCGCCTGCTCGAGATACGCCTGACCCTCGACACTCGAGTCGACAGCGGCCGCTGTCGCGGCCAGATCCATCGACGGCAGGCGGAAAGCCTCGCGCCAATACCGGGCGTAGGAGCGCAACGAGTCCCGGATCAGGTCGTCCGGCACGTCTTCCGGAGCCACTCCGAGCACGCGGGCGAGGTTGCGCCGCAACTGCTGTGGACCACCGTGCCGGCGCGCCGCGAAATCGGCACCCGCGTCGAACATCGCGACGGCCATCCGTTCCGGCAACGCCCGGACGACTCGCCACCCGCTGGCGTACCCGAGGTCGGCGGCCTTCTCGGCGACGCTCACGACGCCTCCCCCGCACCGGAGGGCTGCTCGTCGTTCTTGGGCGCGATGGGGAGGAGGTCACGGGCACCGGCGGAGTTCCGTACCGCGAGTACGCGCTGGAACACGGTGACGATGCTCGCGACGGCGAGGATCCACATCGCGACGTACACGGCCCAGTGCAGCCATGCGATGTCGAAATGCCCTGCGATTCCGGTGAACCCGGCACCGACCAGGACGATGATCAGCCGATCCGGTCGCTCGATGAGACCACCGTCCGCGGACAGCCCGCTCGCCTCGGCCCGGGCCTTGGCGTACGAGATCACCTGCGAACTCACGAGGCAGATCAGTGTCGCGATCAGCAGGCTCTTGCTGTTCTCGTGGTAGACCGCCCACCACGCGAGGCCCGAGAAGATGGCGCCGTCGGCGATTCGATCGCACGTCGCGTCGAGTACGGCGCCGTATCGGGTTCCGCCGCCGCGCGCACGGGCCATCGCGCCGTCGAGCATGTCGAACATGACGAAGAACCAGATGAACATGGTTCCCCAGAACAAATGACCGGAAGGGAACAGGGTCAGTGCGCCCGCGATGCTGGCGATCGTGCCGATCACCGTCACCGCGTCGGGTGTGAGCCCCGTCTTCACCAACGCCTTGCCCATCGGCGCCGTCACCTTGGACACCGACGCTCGACCGAAGAAACTCAGCATCCCTCTCCCCCCTTCCGCGACCTACCGCGGTACCGCGCCCCGGCGGACCCCGCATCCGATCCTGCCACGCGATTTCCCCGCCGGCCCTTGGCGATCACTCGTCCCAGGCCCCCGCGAGCAACGCCCGTGTCTCCCGCAGCAGCTGCGGCATCACTTTCGCACCCCCGAGCACGGTGATGAAGTTCGCATCGCCACCCCACCGCGGAACGATGTGCTGGTGCAGGTGCTCGGCGAGCGAACCGCCCGCCGCCGCGCCCAGGTTCAGACCGACGTTGAATCCGTCCGGATTCGAGACCCGCTTGATCACCCGGATCGCCTGCTGCGTGAACGCCATCAACTCGGCGCTCTCCTCGGGCGTGAGGTCCTCGAGCGCCGCAACCCTGCGGTACGGCACCACCATCAGGTGGCCCGGGTTGTACGGGTACAGGTTCAGGACCGCGTACACCGCTTCGCCGCGCGCGACGATCAGCCCTTCCTCGTCGGTCATCTTCGGGATCTCGCTGAACGGTCCCTCACTCGACTTCGACGCCTTGGGCGCCTCCGCGATGTACGACATCCGGTGCGGCGACCACAGTCGCTGCAAGCGGTCGGGATCACCCGGCCCGGTGTCGACGAGTGTGTCGTTGTCGGCGCTGCCGTCCGCTCGCTCGATCACTGGGCACCACCCACGAGTTCAGCTGTGGGCGACGCGTTCTCGCGACGACCGATCCAGGCAACGATGGTCTCGACGGCGTCCGCGACCGGCACGCCGTTGACCTGGGTGCCGTCACGGAAGCGGAAGCTGACCGCGCCCGCCTCGACGTCCCGCTCGCCGGCGAGAAGCATGAACGGCACCTTCTGGGTGGTGTGGTTGCGGATCTTCTTCTGCATGCGATCGTCGCTGACGTCGACCTCGGCGCGCACGCCTGCGGCCTTGAGCTGCTTGACGACGTCGAACAGGTGATCCTCGAACGCCTCGGCGACGGGGATGCCGACGACCTGGACGGGCGCCAGCCACGCCGGGAACGCGCCCGCGTAGTGCTCGGTGAGGACGCCGAAGAACCGCTCGATCGAACCGAACAGCGCACGGTGGATCATGACCGGACGCTGTTTGGTGCCGTCACTTCCGGTGTACTCGAGGTCGAAACGTTCGGGCAGGTTGAAGTCGAGCTGAATCGTCGACATCTGCCAGCTGCGGCCGAGCGCGTCCTGCACCTGCACCGAGATCTTGGGGCCGTAGAAGGCGGCTCCGCCCGGGTCCGGCACCAGGTTCAGGCCCGACGCCTCGCCGACCTCGCGCAGCGTCTCGGTGGCTTCCTCCCACAGCGCGTCGTCGCCCACGAACTTGTCGGGGTTCTTGGTCGACAGCTCCAGGTAGAAGTCGTCGAGGCCGTAGTCCTTCAGCAGGCCGAGCACGAACTTCAGCGTCGTGGTCAGCTCGTCGCGCATCTGCTCCTTGGTGCAGTAGATGTGCGCGTCGTCCTGCGTCATGCCGCGAACCCGGGTGAGTCCGTGCACGACGCCGGACTTCTCGTAGCGGTACACCGAGCCGAATTCGAACAGACGCAACGGCAGCTCACGGTAGGAGCGTCCCCGCGATCCGAACACCAGGTTGTGCATCGGGCAGTTCATCGGCTTGAGGTAGTAGTCCTGGCCCGGCTTGCGGACCGTGCCGTCCTCGTTCAGCTCCTCGTCGATATGCATCGCCGGGAACATGCCGTCCTTGTACCAGTCGAGGTGACCGGAGACCTCGTACAGATGTCCCTTGGTGATGTGCGGCGAGTAGACGAACTCGTAGCCCTCCTCGACGTGGCGCTTGCGGGAGTAGTTCTCCATCTCCTGGCGGATGATGCCGCCCTTGGGATGGAACACCGGCAGTCCCGAACCGAGCTCGTCGGGGAAGGAGAACAGGTCGAGTTCGGCACCGAGCTTGCGGTGGTCGCGGCGCTCGGCCTCGGCCAACAACTCGAGGTGCTTGTCGAGGGCCTCGGTCGATTCCCACGCCGTGCCGTAGATGCGCTGCAGATCCTCGCGGCTCTGATCACCCCGCCAGTAGGCCGCCGAGCTGCGGGTGATCTTGAACGCCGGGATGTACTTGGTGGTCGGAATGTGCGGACCGCGGCACAGGTCCTTCCAGATGACCTCGCCGGTACGCGGGTTGAGGTTGTCGTAGATGGTCAGCTCGCCGCCGCCGACCTCCATGACCTCGGGGTCGTCGATGCCCGACTTGTCGTCGATGAGCTCCAGCTTGAAAGGCTCGTTCGCGAGTTCGGTGCGGGCGTCCTCGAGATCCTCGACGACGCGGCGCGAGAAGCGCTGCGCATCCTTGACGATCTTCTTCATCCGCTTCTCGAGCTTTGCCAGATCCTCCGGGGTGAAGGGGCGCTCCACCTGGAAGTCGTAGTAGAAGCCGTCCTTGATCGGCGGGCCGATGCCGAGCTTCGCCTCGGGGAACTCCTGCTGGACGGCCTGCGCGAGCACGTGTGCGGCCGAGTGCCGGATCACGCTGCGCCCGTCCTCGGTGTCGGCGGCGACCGCCTCGACCTCGACATCGACGTCCGGCGTCCATGACAGGTCCTTGAGATTACCGTCGGCATCGCGGACCACGACGATCGCGTCCGGGCCCTTGCCGGGGAGTCCGGCATCGCGAACCGCCGTGCCCGCAGTGGTCCCGGCTGGCACCTGGACACGTGCGGCGGGGGTGACGGATGCGGGCGTGGTCACGGCGATGCGCTCCTATGTATGAGGGTGTGCCCCCGGATGAGGGGCGAACCCATGTTATCGGCACGGCCCGAAGCCACGTGGATCCGTCCCGCGGCCGGGTCACGCGAGTGCTACAGCGGACTCTCCAGCCACGGCTGCTCGAGCCCGACCCAGCCTCCGACCAACCCGAACGTTCCCAGGATCCACAAGGTCGCCAGTACTACGGCGGTGGTGAACAGCAGCCCGAGGAACTTGACGAAGGCGGACTGCTCCGAGAACCAGATCATGAATCGGTCGTAGCGGGCGCGGGCCCAGTGCAGGAGCCGGTACGCCCAGGCGAACTCGGAGGCGAGGATCCCCAGGCCGGCGAACACGATCAGCCACCCCGGTCCGGGATAGGGAATCGTGACGATGCCGACGGCGAGGACGAGCGCGCCGACGACACCGACGCCGATCCGATAGGCGAGGTTCAGTGAGGTGTTTCGCGCGATTCGCCGACGCCACCGCAACCAGCGATTCTCGACCCGCTCGATCGGACGGAATCCGTCGCGCTCGGAGGACTCCACCGGCCCGCCTCCGTCCGCGGGCTTGCTCACCGCCTGACCGTCCATGATCCGCACCCACCGTCGCGTCGCCGTCCCTACCGGCTCGCACACCGGTGTATGTCGAGCGTACCGACGCGCACATACCCGCCGGAATGTCGATTCGGGAGAAGTGGACCTCCAGTGGGACCCCATCCGCGATAGTGAGCCGATGCCGACGTTCAAGACCCAACACACAATCGCGACAGTTGCCGCTGCCGGCTTCCTCCTCGCTCTCACTGGTTGCGCCTCGGGGCAGTCCGATTCTCCGGGCACCCAACCGACGGGGATCAGCTCCCAGGGCACCGGCACGATCACGGGAACACCCGACACGTTGACGGTGGTGCTGGGAGTACAGACCCAGGCCGCCGAGGCGCAGGCCGCGCTGCAGGACAACTCGCAGCGGGCCACTGCCCTGATCGACACGCTCGAGAGCAAGGGTGTGGCCGCCGAGGACATCAGGACCAGCGAGCTGTCGGTGAACCCGACGTGGGCGCCGGGTGGAGCCGGTATCGACGGGTATCAGGTCACCAACCAGGTGACCGCCACCCTGCACGACGTCTCCCAGGCCGGTGCGGTCATCGACGCGGCCGCCTCTGCCACCGGTGACGCCGTTCGGGTACAGCAGACGAGCTTCTCCATCTCCGACGACAGCGAATTGCGCGCCGAGGCACGCAGTCGAGCCGTACAACAGGCCCAGGACCAGGCTCGGCAGATGGCGGAGGCGGCCGGAGTGGAACTCGGGAAGGTCCGCTCGATCGTCGAGGTGCCGCCGCAGGCGGCAGGATCACCGTCTCCTTACATGCGCACACCCGACATGGCGCTTGCGGACGCCGTGCCGATCCAGCCGGGCTCGCAGGAGCTGAGCGTGAACGTCGCGGTCACATACGACATCCGCTGATCCCCCGGCACGCCCGCGCGACCGCGGGCTGCGGGCTGCGAAAATGCAGAAAAGCCCCGTCCGGATTCCGGACGGGGCTTTTCGGTGTGGTCCCGGCTGGGATCGAACCAGCGACCTCCCCGGTGTGAACGGGACGCTCTTCCACTGAGCCACGGGACCGAACCGCGCCGAATGCTCGCGGTCGAACGAGACGAAACACTAACACGCACTCGCGCCGAACACGAATCCCCTGGTTGTCATTCATTTCGGCCCCGCCGAACGCGCCTCGACTCGCCCGACCGGGCACCCGGCCGGCAGCTTCGCGCACGCGCTCGCGCACGTGTACGCGTGCGGGGACCAGGCAAGCTTGGGCACACTTGCCGGGGCGGCGACCGACCCCACGTCGGCCACGAAATCACCGACTACGGATACATCGGGCCATGGATGACGGATTTCGAGACGACCAGTCCGTTATCGCGCAGTTTCGCCGGTCCACCATCCTCCCGAAAGCTGCCCTCGAACCCCTGTTTTCTACTCTGACCTGCCGATTTGTGCCTTTCTCAAATGGTCCGCTAATGTTCTCACCGCACCGGGAAAGCGGAAACGCCGAACCGGAGCTGCACCGGAGAGGCCGAAACGCCCCGCCGGAGCGAAATGCGGATGTAGCGCAGCTGGTAGCGCATCACCTTGCCAAGGTGAGGGTCGCGGGTTCGAATCCCGTCATCCGCTC
>NZ_LWTX01000020.1 GCF_002094305.1 Prescottella equi | reverse complement strand
AGCGCCGATGGTACTGCACTCGACAGGGTGTGGGAGAGTAGGACACCGCCGAACACCCGTTAACCGGAAGGCCCCCACCAGCATTGGTGGGGGCCTTCCGGCATTTCAGCACCTCTTTCACCGACCATTCTTTTACCGCCGCCGGCCCCGGACGAGGCGGGCGAGTCGAATGCCTACGGGCGCTCGGCGTCGTCGGAATTTCGGGCGATCCGGCGCAGGAGGCCGGCCAAGAGCGCACGCTCGTCGTCGTCGAGTCCTTGCAGCAGTTGCCGATCCCGCTCGACCCGGCGCGGAAATTCCTCGTCGACCATTGCGCGGCCGGCGTCGGTCACCCTGAGCAGGACGACGCGACCGTCGCGCTCGAAACGCTCCCGTGCCACGAGCCCCAGCTTCACCAGCCGATCGGCATGCTTGGTGGTGGCAGCACCGCTCACCATCGTCACCGCGGTCACCTCGCTGGCACGGAGCGGGCGCTCGCTGCGGGCAAGTGCGCAGAGCACCTCGAACTCGGCGCGCGACACTCCGCTGGGGCCCAAGGCGCGGTCGAGTCGGTGCAGAGCCTGTGAGCTGATCCGAGTGATCCGTCCGAGCACCTCGATCGGAGACGTGTCGACGTCCGGGTAGGTCGATGCCCACTCCAGACGGACTTTGTCGATGAAATCAGGCTCGGCGCTGACGGTCGGATCCACTTCCCCATCCTAGCCGCGAGCACTGTTCACTTCATTAGTATTTTACTGGTGAACTAGTGCGCGTACACTGGTTGAAGTGACGGCGCTCGAGACCCCCGACCCCACCCGGTTCGACCACGCCCGCGGAGCCTTGGCGCACGCGGTCGCACCGAGCACCTGGCGCCGGGCGTTCGACCTGCGGGCGGCCGACGCGACGATCGCGCCGGCGCTGCGGGTCGGTTTCGCCACGGCGATCGTGTTCGTCGTGGCCGGCCTCCTCGGTTATCGGGAGTTGGCCGGATTCGCGGCGTTGGGTGCGTTGGCGTCGGCGTTCGGCCGATACGAGCCGTACCCGCGTCTGGCGGGGAAGTTGTCCCTCGTCGGTCTGGCGCTCGTTGCCTTCGTCGCGTTCGGTGGTCTCCTGGGCGCGGCAGCGCTGCCCACCGTCGTGCTGATCGGCGTTCTGTCGGTGGCGGCGGGCCTTGCATCGGCCTTCATGAACACCTTCCAGCTGATCGGGCCCGGCCCGGTGATCCTGATCTTCGCGGCAACCGGGGCGGCCGGCTACTCGACGGCGTCGGGCGATGTCCTGTCGGTGACGACGGCCGCCGCCGTGGGCGTCGCGGTCGGCTGGGTAGCGGCGATGCTGCCGGGCCTGCTTCTGCCGTTGGGTCCGGCTCGGCTGGCGGCCGCGCGGGCGCTGGTGGCCGTCGGGTCACTCGAACATACGGGCGCCGAGCAGGTTTCGGCGGCGCGAGCGGCCGTGGGGCGCGCCCGGGATATCCTGGCCGCCAGCGGACACTCGCGCGCGCGGCGCGGGCACGGCCACGATCTCGCGCTGCTGCTCGACGCCGCCGCAGATGCGATCGACACCTGGGTGGCCGAGGGTGACCCGACCCGGATTCGTGAGATCGCCCGGCACGAACGTGAACTCCGCAAGGTGAAGAGGTCCGGACGTCTCGGCGGCGTCGGTGACCGCCCGACACCTCGCACCGAACTGCCGGCCCCGGCCCGAATGCTGCACGTGGCACGGGTGAACGTTCGGTCCGCCGCGCTTCGGCACACCGCCTATCGGGTTGCTGCGGCCTCTGCCGCCGCGGGTTGGTTCGCGTGGGCGTGCGGGCTCGCACATCCGCTGTGGGCGTCGATGGGCGCGATCGCGGCTCTGCAGGGCCTCAACTTCACGCAGACCGTACAGCGGGGTATTCAGCGACTGGTGGGCAACATCGGTGGTGCCGTCATCGCGGCCGGGCTCATCGCCCTGTCCCTGGGATTCTGGCAGGCGGTCGTCGCTGTCATCGTCCTGCAGACCGCCGCCGAGCTCATGGTGCTGGTCAACTACGCGCTCACGTCGCTCGTGGTGACACCGATGGCTCTGGTGCTCACCGGGTTCACGTCGCCGATCACCCCCGAGGCCGGTATGACCCGAATCCTGGACACACTCATCGGCGTCGTGGTCGGTGTGCTCGTGGCGGCGGTGACGGTCAGCCGGGCCGACCGTCACCACCTGGTCTGACTCAGCCGACGCGCGTCACGATCGCGAACGGTCCTACCTCGTCGACGGTGAAGCGCGGGTCGTCGAACAGCGATTTCGGGAAGGAGACGCTGTAGCGGCGGACGTTCGGATCGTTCGGGTAGACGTCCTCGGCCAGGCGCAGGGTGTAGCCGTCGGCGCTCTTGCGGAAGACGAACACGTCCGGTGCGCGCCAGGGCAATTCGTCGAGCGCAGCGACGAGCTCGTCCGGCGTCTCGAACTCCGTCCAGCTCTCGATCGCCTCCGAGCGCTCGCGGAACTGCGCCAAAGGATTCGCGTAGTGCGACGTCAGCGCCTGGAATCCGTAGTACGGGTAGAAGCTGAGGAAGCTGGTGTCCGACGTGAGCACCACCGTGTCGTGGCGCTCGCCGGGGCGCCGCTCGAGGATCGTCCGGTCGATGTCGCCGTAGTAGGAGGCCGCGCCGGGCGGGCGCTGGTCGCCGCGGGCACCGTCGCCGTCCGTGTCGGTGTACGCGACGGTGATGTCGTTCGACAGCACCTGGGGGATGTTCTGCGCGAAGGCGATCAGACCCACGAGTCCGATCACGACGACGGACGCCTTCACTCGCGGATTATCGCTCGTCGCCAGGACGAGCCAGCGCGCGAAGTCGAAGAAGCCGAACACGCCGGCCGCCCCGAGCAGCAGGATGAGCACCGGTTCGAGGCGGAAGGACAGCAACGTGCCACCCACCGCGGTGAACGCCATCGACATCAGCGACCACAGGTAGATCGCCACCACGCCGATGCCGAGCGCTTGGGCTCGACGTGACGAGGTCACCCGGAACACCAGCCAGATCGTGCCGAGCAGACACAGCGCCCCGGAGAGCGAGAGCTGGAGCATCGGAAGCGGCAGGCGCGCACCGGCGTCGGGGAGGTAGTGCGTGGCGGTGCCGCTACCGGCGGGCACACCGTGCAGCGCCTCGAGCAGATAGGGCAGCCAGACGGTAAGCGCGATCGCGATCGCGATCGCGGCGATGACGGCCAACCGAACCAAGGGGGCGACTGCTCCGCGCCACGAGCCTTGCGCCCGGACGGCGAGACCCGCCGCGACCAGGGCCATGAGCGTGATGGCGAATGCCGAGAGTCCGAGGTACAGCGTGTAGAACGCGGCGGCGACACCGAGGAAGATGCCGGTGCCGACAACGGCGCCCCATCCTCCGCGGCCGGTCCGATCCGGACGGTGCAGTCCGCCCCACGCCAGCACGAGGACCGGTGGAATCAGGACGGCGATCACGGCGCCGTACGGCTCGGACGAGGCGTACGCGACTGTCAGCGCGGCGGTTGCCAGCGCGACCACGATCGCGCGGTCGGTGCGAATCAGCTTGGTCCACAACACCAGCGCGACGACGGCGGCTACGGCGATCGAACCGATCGCGTACGGCTTGAAGGTCTCCCAGCCGTCCATGCCGAGCAGGTTCGCGACACGTCCGCCGATCCAGAACCACCCGGCCGGGTAGTACGGCGGTAGATCCGCGTACGTCATGTCGTGCAGCGCTGCGGAATCGGTGAGGCGCGTGAGGTATTCGGTGCGGAACTCCTGGTCGACCGAAACGCCGTGCAGGTACAGCTTCGTGGCGCTCAGCGGCATGCCGAGCGTCACCGTCACGAAGCCGGACAGCCCGGCCCACGACAGTAGGGTCGCCGCGCGGGTCCACCGTCGGGCGCGGAAGAGGGCGACACACAGCGCGAGAACGGCGATCGTGACGACCTGCCCCACCGTCGTGACGGCCTGTGTGACGTTCGACGACGGAAACGCCGGCCACGACACCCGACCGAAGGCGAACAGTCCCACCGCGGCGACGATCGCGGCCACGAAGGCCCCGAGGATCATCTCGACAGCGGTTCCACCGGCCAGTCGGGCAGGGGCGACTCGCGACGTTGCGAGGGGGGCTGCACCTGATTGCGACACGGCCCGAGCTTACTTGGGCGCGGGTCCGGGACCGGGGTTCAGTAGGTTCGAGGAATGAGTGACGAGCACGCGCAGACTCCGCAGTGGTTCCGGGAGGCGCTGGCTGCGCCGGTCGAGACCGGCGAGGTGGACGTCGACGGCGCTGCCATCCGATTCCGCGCGTGGGGCGCAGCGGGGCAGCCGGGTCTCGTGCTCGTGCACGGCGGGGCGGCGCATTCGCGGTGGTGGGACCATATCGGCCCGCAGCTCGCGGGCGATCGCCGCGTCGTCGCACTGGACCTCAGTGGGCACGGTGACAGCGACACCCGTGAGCACTACTCGCTCGACCAGTGGGCGCACGAGGTGGCGGCGGTGGCATCGGCGTCGGGCATCGAGGGCCGTCCGGTCGTGGTGGGCCACAGTATGGGCGGCATCGTGTCGTTCGTCGCGGCGGACCTCCACGGCGACCGGCTCGCCGGCGTGCAGATCGTCGACTCCCCGATCCGGCAGCGCACCCCCGAGGAGGATGCCGCGCGCCGCAAGGCCGCGTTCGGACCCAAGAAGGTGTACCCGACGCGGGAGGAGGCGCTCGCCCGCTTCCGATTCGTGCCGCCGCAGGAGGCGGCGGTGCCGTGCGTTCGCGAGCACGTGGCGGAGACGTCGCTCATGGCCGTCGAGGGCGGCTGGTCGTGGAAGTTCGACCCCGCCATGTTCACCCGCTCCGGCGGTGACACGCTGGCCGTCGCCGTGCCGCGCTGCCCGATTGCGTACTTCCGTGCCCAGCACGGCATCGTCTCCGACGAGTTGATGGAGCAGATGCGGGAGCGGTTCGGTCCGTCGGCGATCGTCGCCGAGATCCCCGACGCGGGCCATCACACGATGATCGACCAGCCTCTCGCCCTGATCACCGGCATCCGCACGGTCCTCGCCGCCTGGGCCGCCGCCTCCTCCTGACCGCGTTTCGCGCACTTGTCGTCAGAATCCGGCCCTCCGGAGCGCATCAAGTGCGCAAAACGCGGGGGGTCAGGGGGAGGGGTCGGTGCGGGTGATCGCCCGCGTGAGCGCCGCTGCCGAGAACTGCGCGAACTCGTCGGAGTCGAGGTAGGACGCCCAGTTGTTGACGATGCTGGCGGCGACGCCCTGCATGCCGGACAGCAGGAAGGGCAGCACCGCGGCCTCGTCGCGTAGGACGCGCCCCTCCTTCGCTGCCGCGTCGGTGACGGCCTCGAGTACCGCCTCGTCATAGCGATTACCCGAATCATGCACTGCGCGAAGTGATTCGCGCTCCGCGTCCGCGGGCCGCTCGGCGTCGCGCCAGATCTGGGACATGCGACCGAGGCGACCCCACCGACGGGCGGACTCGTCGATGATGGCGGCGATCAGCGCGGCCACGCCGCGGTCGCGGGGCAGCGCTGCGACGGCCCGCGTCGACTCGACGATGTTCTCGTCGAGCAGCGCCATGAAGATGTCCTGCTTGTCGGCGAAGTACTGGTAGATGAGTCCGGTGCTCGTGCCGGAGCGCTGTGCGACCGACCGGATCGTCAGTGCCGAGTACCCGCCCTCGTCCAGCAATGCCGCGGCAGCGTCGAGCGTCCGGCGTCGCCGGGCCTCCGCATCGCCGTAGATCGACCCTCCGCTCGCTTCACCCACCGCAACACCGTAGCGGGGCGGATCGCCGACCACCAAGAATGAACAATGTTCGTTTTGGGATTGAACATGGTTCATTCTGTGGTTACAGTCACTCCCATGACCACTCGTGCCGTGACCCCGACCACATCCGATTCTGCTTCCGCGTCGGGAGCAGACTCGCTCGCCGCGGTCGAAATCGCCACGGAGGCCGGGAAACTGCTGCTCGATCTGCGTGAGGGTCTGGCGACTCCGGGGGTCGACGCCGCAGAGATCCGGGCGGCGGGCGACCGACGGAGCCACGAGCTCATCACCGGACTCCTGCGGGACCGGTTCCCGCAGGACGCGGTGCTCTCCGAGGAGGGCGCCGACGACCTGGCCCGCCTCGACGCCGAGCGCGTGTGGATCGTCGACCCGCTCGACGGCACCCGCGAATTCGGGGAGGCCGACCGCGCCGACTGGGCGGTGCACGTCGCCCTCGTCGACCGCGGCGCCCTCACCGTCGGAGCCGTCGCGATGCCCGCGGCCGGCGTCACGTACTCGACGATGGACGGGCCGGTCGACCTGCCGCCGCTGCGCGTCGTACCTCGCGTCGTCGTCAGTCGGACCCGACGGCCGGCGCCCGTCATGGAGTTGGCCGCTGCGCTCGACGCCGAACTGGTCGAGATGGGCTCGGCCGGCGCCAAGGCGATGGCGGTGGTCCGCGGCGACGTGGACGTCTACGCGCACGCCGGAGGCCAGTACGAGTGGGATTCGGCGGCGCCCGTCGCCGTCGCGCGTGCTGCCGAACTTCATGTTTCACGTATCGACGGGTCCGAACTCGTCTACAACCAGGAGAACCCCTGGTTGCCCGATCTACTGATCTGCCGCCCCGAGTGGGCGGACAAAGCACTGGAGGTACTTGCACGATGACCCGTGCGCTGACCCACCTCGAGAGACTCGAGGCCGAGAGCATCCACATCATGCGCGAGGCCGTCGCGGGGAGTGAGAACCCCGTGATGCTGTACTCGGTCGGCAAGGACAGCGCGGTGATGCTGCACCTTGCCCGCAAGGCGTTCTACCCGTCCCGGCTGCCGTTCCCCTTGCTGCACGTGGACACCACGTGGAAGTTCAAGGAGATGTACAAGCTGCGCGACGAGTCCGCAGCCGCAGGTGATTTCGATCTCCTCGTTCACCAGAACCCCGAGTGTGTGGAGAAGGGCATCAATCCCTTCACACACGGCTCGTCGACCCACACCGACATGTGGAAGACCGAGGGCCTCAAGCAGGCACTCGACCACTACAAGTTCGACGCCGCGTTCGGCGGCGCGCGCCGCGACGAGGAGAAGTCCCGCGCCAAGGAGCGCGTCTTCTCGGTGCGCTCGGCGGAACACCGCTGGGATCCCAAGCGCCAGCGTCCCGAACTGTGGCGGATGTACAACGTCCGGCGTTCTCCCGGTGAGACGCTGCGGGTGTTCCCGTTGTCGAACTGGACCGAGCTCGACGTCTGGGAGTACATCCGGCAGGAGGACATCCCGATCGTGCCGCTCTACTTCGCCGCGAAGCGGCCGGTCGTGGAGCGGGACGGCACCCTCATCATGGTCGACGACGATCGAATGCCGTTGCGGCCCGGTGAGGTTCCGGAGATGCGGAGCGTGCGGTTCCGGACCCTGGGCTGCTACCCGCTGACCGGCGCCGTCGAGTCGACGGCCGCGACCCTCACCGACGTCATCCAGGAGATGCTGCTCACCACCACGTCCGAGCGGCAGGGGCGCGTGATCGACCACGACAGCAGTGCCTCGATGGAGAAGAAGAAGCAGGAGGGGTACTTCTGATGGCCCACGCATCCAATCTGATCGCCGACGACATCGAGCAGTACCTCGAACGGCACGCGAACAAGTCCATGCTGCGCTTCATCACGTGCGGCAGCGTCGACGACGGCAAGTCCACCCTGATCGGGCGTCTGCTGTACGAGTCCAAGTTGGTGTTCGAGGATCAGCTCAGCGCACTCGAGAACGATTCGAAGAAGGTCGGTACCCAGGGTGAGGGTCTCGACTTCGCGCTCCTGGTGGACGGGCTCGCGGCAGAGCGCGAGCAGGGCATCACCATCGATGTCGCCTACCGCTACTTCACCACCGAGCGGCGGAAGTTCGTCGTTGCCGACACTCCGGGGCACGAGCAGTACACACGCAACATGGTCACCGGCGCCTCGACGGCTGACCTCGCCGTGATCCTGGTCGACGCCCGCAAGGGTGTGCTCACACAGACCCGCCGACACTCGTACCTGGTGTCGCTCCTGGGGATTCGGCACGTGGTCCTGGCCGTGAACAAGCTCGATCTCGTCGACTACTCGCAAGAGGTGTTCGAGCGCATCGCCGGCGAGTACGCGGACTTCGCGGCCGAGATCGGGCTCGAAAACGTGGTACCGATCCCGATGTCGGCGTACGTCGGCGACAACCTCACCGAACACAGCCCGAACACCCAGTGGTACACCGGGCCGACGCTGATCGATCACCTCGAGACCGTCGAGATCGAGGACGCGGTGCAGACCGCACCGTTCCGGATGCCCGTGCAGTGGGTGAACCGGCCGGACCTCGATTTCCGTGGCTTCTCGGGGCAGATCGTGAGCGGCATCGTGCGCCCCGGGGACCGGGTGCGCGCGCTGCCGAGCGGGCGGGAATCGACCGTGGCGCGGATCGTCACGATGGACGGCGATCTGGACGAGGCCGTGGCCGGCCGGTCGGTCACCATCACCCTCGCCGACGAGATCGACATCAGCCGCGGCGACGTCCTCGCCGGTGTCGACGCGCTGCCGTGCGTCGCCGACCAGTTCGAGGCGCAACTGGTGTGGATGGGTGAGCACGAGATGCTGCCCGAGCGGCCCTACCTGTGCCAGATCGGCACCGTGACCGTGCAGGCGCGAATCACCCGCCCGAAGTACAAGGTCAACGTCAACACTCTCGAACAAACCGCCACCAACACGTTGGCACTCAACGAGATCGGCGTCTGCAACATCAGCTTCGACCGGCCGGTGCCGTTCGATCCCTACGCGGACAACCGCGATACCGGTGGCTTCATCCTCATCGACCGGCTGACGAACACCACCGTCGGGGCCGGAATGATCGCGCACTCGCTGCGCCGTTCGGACAACATCCACTGGCAGGCCGTCGACGTGAACGACGAGGCCCGTTCGCTGCTGAAGGGCCACCGCCCCCAGATCGTCTGGTTCACCGGACTTTCGGGCTCGGGCAAGTCGACCATCGCCAATGAACTGGAACGTCGGCTGTACACCCTCGGGTGCCACACCTACCTGCTCGACGGCGACAACGTGAGGCACGGTCTGGGTCGCGACCTCGGCTTCACCGAGGCGGACCGGGTGGAGAACATCCGCCGGGTCACCGAGGTGGCCCGGTTGATGGCCGATGCCGGCCTGATCGTCCTCGCGTCGTTCATCTCGCCGTTCCGTGCCGAACGCGATGCTGCCCGCGAACTGATCGGGACCGATCGATTCTGCGAAGTGTTCGTCGACACGCCCATCGAGGTGGCCGAGGAGCGCGATCCCAAGGGGCTCTACCGGAAGGCGCGACGTGGGGAGCTCGCCAACTTCACCGGCGTCGATTCGCCCTACGAGACGCCCACCTCACCGGACGTCCGGATCGACACCACCGAGCTGACCCCGGAACATGCGGCCGACCGCATCGTCGAGGTCCTCCGCGAACGCGGCGTCATCTCCTGATCCGGCCCGATCCTGCCAATCACACCCGAGGAGCGTTCCCTGTGCCTACCCGAGACGAAATATGTTCGGTGATCGATTCGTACGTCAAGCATCTCGGCAATCACGATGTCGACGAACTGGTGGCGTTGTTCGCGACCGACGCGGTCCAGCATGAGCCGCTGGGTGTCCGGACCTACCGCGGCATCGACGAGATCCGCGAGTTCGACACCGCGAACGCAAAGGTGGCGTTCACGGTGAGCCGTCACTCGCCGATCGTCGTCTCCGGCCGGTATGCCGCGATGCAGTTGCGCGTGCAGCGAGAGGGCATGCCCGACTTCCTTGCCAGCGATCTCTTCGAGTTCGACGACACCGGCAAGATCGTCTCGCTCAGCGTTGTTCTGGATCCGGAGGCGCAGGTATGACGTTGGGATTGCAAGCACCACAGCAGATGCCGGCGCTGCTCGACGGGAAGGTCGTGGTCGTCTCCGGTGTCGGGACGGGGCTCGGGCGCTCGGTGGCGGTCCGCGGCGCGCTGGCCGGCGCCCGGATCGTCCTCGCCGCACGGACCGAGTCGCGGCTGACCGAGGTCGCCGAAGAGATCCGAGAACTGGGCGGTATCGCGCTGTCCGTGCCGACCGATCTCACCGACGATGCATCGGTGACGAACCTCGTCGACGCAGCACTCGCGGAGTTCGGGGCGGTCGACGCGGTGGTGCACAACGCGTTCGTGCAGCCACCCCACGAGCGACTACTCGACGCCGACTTCGATACGGTGCGTCAGGGTCTGGACATCAACCTGCTGGCAGCGCTCAACCTGACCCGGAAACTGGTGCCCGCGCTGGAGAAGTCGCAGGGGTCGGTCGTGATGATCAACTCGATGGTGCTTCGGAACCAGTTGCCGAACTTCGGGGCCTACCGGGTGCAGAAATCCGGGCTGCTGGCTCTCGCTCGCAGTCTCTCGGTGGAGATGGGTCCGATGGGTATTCGGGTGAATTCTGTTGCACCCGGTTATATCTGGGCGGAACGGGTCCAGCGGATGGTGGAGAAGCAGGCCGACCAGCGCGGCGTCGAGCCGGCCGAGGTCTACGCCGAGATCGCGGCCGACACCGATCTGCGTCGGCTGCCCGAACCCGACGACATCGCGAATGCGGTGCTGTTCCTCGCTTCCGACCTCGCTCGCGCGATCACAGGGCAGTGCCTGGACGTCAACTGCGGCCATGCCCACCACTGATCCACTCTCACAAGGATGTAGGAATGACTCAGGATTACGACGGAATCGGTTCCATCGAGGACCTGCACGCGCAGGCGTCTGAAGAAACCGGTCTGGACGATTTCGGTGGCGACGAGCACCTCGAGGGTTTGCGGGTTCTGTTGGACTCGTTCGCGAACGAGGCCGACCTCACCCCGCAAGGGCGAGTGGTCGCCCGGAAGATGATCGTGTCGGCGCTCAGAGGCAGGCTGATCAGCGAGGCTGCGTTCGCGCGCAACCCCGGGCATATCGATGTTGCGATCGAGCGGCCGATCTTCATGTGCGGACTGACCCGTACGGGCACCACCGCGCTCCATCGCCTTCTCAGCGCAGACCCTGCCAATCAGGGTGTCGAGATGTGGCTGGCCGAGGCTCCGCAACCGCGTCCCGCCCGCGAGACCTGGTCCGAGAACCCCGATTTCCTCCGCTGCGACGCCTTCTACCGGGCCCGTCAGGCGAACGAGGCCGACCTGATGAAGGTGCACTTCATGGGCGCCGAGGAGGTCGAGGAATGCTGGCGACTGCTCCAGCAGACGATGCTGTCGACCTCGTTCGACACCATCGCGTACGTGCCGTCGTACACGGAATGGCTGGCGAAGCAGGACTGGACCGACACCTATGCCCGGTACAAGAAGAACCTGCAGCTCATCGGTATGAACGATCGTGATCGCCGCTGGGTGCTCAAGAGCCCGAGCCACGTCTTCGCGATCGACGACATCCTGAAGGTCTTCCCGGACGCGCTGTTCGTTCGCACCTTCCGTGACCCGCACACCTCGATGGCGTCGACCTTCAGCCTCGCCGAGCAGGGCGGGCACGGTATGTCGAAGGCCTTCGACCGCAAGACCATCGGACGGACCCAGCTGGATCTGTGGGCGCGCGGGAACGCGAACTTCCAGGAGGCCCGGGCTCGCCACAACCCCGAGCAGTTCATCGACATCGACTACCGGGACTTCGTGGCCGACCCGATCGGGACGGCCGAGAAGGTCTACACCCAGTTCGCGATGCCGTTCTCCGACGAGGCGCGCCGGGCGATCGCGGATGCCCACGAGGCCAGCCTCGCCGACCACCGGCGTCCGTCGCACAAGTACTCGCTCGAAGACTTCGGAATCACCGCTGCTGAGGTCGACGCCAAGTTCGCCACCGCCTGACCCCCTCCTGGATAGGAATCCACAATGAACGCCACCTGGGAAAAGTTCTGCACCGACCTGCTCGACGTGGGCAAGATCTTGTCGGACCCGATCGTGCCGCAGGATCCGCTGACGCAGGCCGAGGGCGCCCGCTACCTGTCGCGCCTGCTGCGCTACTCGACGATCAACTGCGTCGAGTACACCGATCCGCGCTGGCCCCAGTTCACGTCGGCGCCGAACCCGAACATGATGACGAAGATCGGCGCCGACAACCCGGACAACATCTATATGCGCGCCAACATCTCCGGCAAGTACACGTACCGGATCACCGGCACGCGCGGGACCATCCCGCTGATCACGTTCGGTTCCCGCGTCAACCGGTACCACATCGACGGCACCATGCTGCAGACCGGTGACCTCCACATCCACGACCTCGAAATCGACCAGCACGGCCGGTTCGAGTTCATTGCCAGCGTGGACAAGCCGGCCGAAGGGGCATGGCTGCCGCTTTCCGTGGACAGCAACCTGATTTCCGTGCGGCAGACCTACGCGGACCGCCGCAACGAGGTGCCCGGTGAGCTGTCGATCGAGTGCCTGAACCCGGACGGTGACTTCGTTCCACTGACCGAGGAAGAACTCGGAGAACGTTTCGACCGTGCGATCGGCATGCTGAAGGGGTCGGCAGCGACGTTCCTCGAATGGTCGCGTGAGTTTATGCCGCAAGCCAACGAGATCTTCGACCGGGGCCAAGAGCAGTTCCAGAAGGCCGGCGGTGACCCGACGATCTTCTACTTCCACGGCTACTGGAAGCTCGCCGAGGACGAGGCGTGGGTGATCGAGACCGAGGTCCCGAACTGCGAGTACTACAACTTCGTGCTGCAGAATTTCTGGGTGGAATCGCTCGACTACCACCGCTCGAACATCTACATCAACAACCACACCGCCAAGCTCAACGACGACGGGACCCTCACGATCGTCGTCGCGGCCAAGGACCCCGGTTACGGCAACTGGATCAGCACCGACGGCCACACCGAGGGCACGTGGGCAATGCGCTGGATCAAGGCCGACTCGCACCCGATCCCGACCGCCAAGGTCGTGAAGATCTGAGTCACAGCGCTTTCCGTACGGTCCGTCCGCGCCGCTCGTCGCGGACGGACCGTGCTCGTGAGTCGACCGATCCGACAACGGAGGACAACGTGCACAACCAGGCCTTCCGGCCCGCTCGACTGTTGGTGGGCGGCCTCACTGCGGTCGCCGTCCTGCTCGCGGGATGCGCGTCCGGGAACTCGGATGCCACCGCTGCGTCCACGTCCCCACGGCAGGCCGGTTTCGTGGGCGAGCAGCCAGACGACGCCGAACCCGCCGCCGGTGGCTCGCTCACCTTCGGGTCGTACTCGCTGCCGACCGTTCTCGACCCGGCACGGACCCAGGCCGCCGCCTCGACCGGCGGAACCGAGATGGCGGCAATCTACGACACCCTCCTCCGGCACGACTTCGACAGCCGAACATTCGTTCCACAGCTGGCGGAGACGTTCGAGGGCAGTGACGACCTCACGACCTACACCGTGACGTTGCGTCCCGGCACCCGTTTCAGCGACGGGAGCGTCCTCGATGCCGACGCCGTGAAGTGGAGTATCGAGCGCTTCGTGACGGCGAAAGGCGATGCATCCCAGACGTGGACGAACGTCGTCGACACTGTCGACACGCCGGACGAGTTGACCGTCGTGTTCCGGCTGAAGCGGCCCTGGAGTGATTTCCCCGCACTCCTCAGCCTGGGGCCGGGAATGATCGTCGGAGCCGGATCCGACACGGGCGGCACGTTCACCCCGGTCGGCGCAGGACCGTTCACGGTCACGAAGTTCGCGCCCCGCGAGGAGCTGCTGCTCTCCGCGCGTGCCGACTACGTGGGTGGGAAACCACTCTTGAACACATTGCGTTTCGTTCCGACGGCGGGCGCGCAGGCCCAGTACGAGTCAATGCGCAGCGGCCAGTTCGACATGACGTTCATCCTCCGCGACGAACGGGTCATCGATCAGGCACTGGCCGACGGGTACACCGGATTCCTCAGTCCGACCGGCCAGAACGGAATCGGCGTGATCAACAGCCGTCCGGGACGGCCGGGCGCGGATGTCCGGGTGCGTCAGGCCATCGCCTACGGTGTCGATCCCGAGGCGATCAATCAGCGCGCCAACGCAGGATTGGGCACCGCCAGTTCGGAACTCGTTCCCGAAGGTTCGCGGTGGTACAGCGGCGCCGAAGGACTCCGGTTCGACCCGGAACGGGCCCGAGAGCTGCTCGACGAGGCGAAGGCCGACGGCTTCGACGGGCGCATCTCGTATCTGACGACCCAGGATCCCGGCCAGCAGGCGACGGCGCTCACGGTCCAGGCGATGCTCCAGTCGATCGGGTTCGACGTCGCCGTCGACTATGCGACCGACACCACCGATCTGGTTCGAAAGGTCTACCGGGACCACGATTTCGATCTGACCCGGGGCGGCGCACCCATCGGGGAGGAAGCGCCGTTCCTGAACCTCTACGGCAGCATGGGAAGCGACTCCCGCAACAATGCAACGGGATTCGCCGATCCCGAGATGGACCGCCTGCTGCTCGCGGTGCAGACGGCTCCCACCGACGACGCCAAGCGGGATGCGATAGGTGACGTCCAGCGCTACGCGAACGAGACCGTGCCCTACGTGCTCTGGGGGCCGGCGGCCGTCCTGACCGCGTGGGAGCCGACGGTGCACGGCGTCAAGCGCACCGTCACCGACATCATGCTGTTCGACGACGCCTGGAAGTCCGGGCCCTGACCCGTGCAGGTTGCGCGGGACGAGCGGTAGTGGGTGAGGAGTCGAGGGTGAGCGATTCGGACCCCTCGGGTGCCTGGTGGCGGTCCCGGGCGGACGCCACTGTTGTAGGTGTCCACCCGGACCCCGACACAGAAGGACCCTCTCAGATGATCTCTCGCACCGTAAAGACGCTCGCCGCTTCGCTTCTCGTCGCCGGCGGTGTGGTCGGCGCCCAAGCCGCAGTTGCCCACGCCGAGATTCGTACCGCCCCCGACGGCACCCAGACGACCGTGTGCGTCTACGACGGCAAGGACTACAGCGTCGGCAGTAAGGTCTACCACCCGGACGGCACCTACCAGACCTGCAAGAGCGACGGCACGTGGCAGCGCGTCAAGTCCAACACCGGCAACGACATGCGGGCCGTCCCCGCCCAGCCCCGCTCGGCGATGTAGTCCAGAGCGAAACGATCAGGCCCACCGCAGTGCACTGTGGTGGGCCTGATCGCGAATGCTGTTCCTAGACGGGCAGCTTGCGGAAGATCGCGCGGGGGATGTGCCGCAGCACGACCATCACGAACCGGAACGGGCCCGGTGCCCAGACGATCTCCTTGCCCTTGTCGGACGCGGCGACCGCGAGCGCGGCGACGTCCTCCTTGTTCACCGTCAGCGGCGCTTCCTTGACGTGCGCGCTGAACTTGGTGCGCACCATGCCCGGTCGCACGACCGTGACTTTGGGTCCGAACGGGGCGAGTGCCTCGCCAAGTCCGAGGTAGAAGCCGTCGAGACCCGCCTTGGTGGAGCCGTAGACGAAGTTGGCGCGCTTGACACGCTCGCCGGCCACCGACGACATCGCGATGATGCGGCCGAAGCCCTGTGCCTTCATCTTCTCGCCGACGAGGACGCCCACCGAGACGGACGCGGTGTAGTTGACGTTCGCGATCAGCACGGCCTTGCGCTGGTTCTGCCACAACTCCTCGGCGTCACCGTCGAGAGCGAACGCGACGATCGCGACGTCGACGTCGCCCTTGGACCACGCCTCGTCGATGACCTTGGGGTGGCTGTCGGTGTCGAGCGCGTCGAAGTCGATGACGTCGACCTCGGTGGCGCCCGCAGCCTTCATCTGGGCCACGGCCGCCTCGCGGCCCGGATCGTTCGGCAGCGCAGCGAGAATCACGCGCAGCGGCGACTTCTTCAGGTACTCCTCGCAGATCGCGAGCCCGATCTCGGACGTGCCACCGAGGAGCAGCAGGGTCTGGGGATTGCCGACGGCGTTGATCACTGCAGTTCCAACCTTCTGGACATGTCGGAGGCGAAGACGCCTGTGGGGTCGACGGATCGGCGAACCTTGATCCATTCGTTGATGCGCGGGTACATCGCGTGGAACGTCTCGGCCGTGGTCCGCGAATCCTTCGCGGTGTACAGGCGGCCGCCGAATTCGAGCACCCGCTTGTCGAGTTCGGTGACGAACTCGTTCAGGCCCGGCTTGATCCGGAAATCGACGCAGATGTTCCAACCGGCCATCGGGAAGCTCAGCGGCGCCTTGTTGCCCTCGCCGAACAGCTTGAACACGTTGAGGAACGAGTAGTGCCCAGACGACTGGATGTCGCGGATGATCTGCTTGAACTCGCCGACGGCCTCCGGCGGCACCACGAACTGGTACTGCAGGAAACCGTTGGAGCCGTACGCGCGGTTCCACTCACCGAACATGTCGAGCGGGTGGTAGAACTGCGTCAGATTCTGGACCTTGCCGCGGTAGTTGCCGGCCTTGCGGAACCACACCTCGCCGATCGCCGAGAAGTTGAACTTGTTGGCCAGACCGTTCGGGAAGATGTCCGGGAACGTCAGCAGCGTCGGCGCGTCGAACTTGAGCGGGTTCTTCTGCAGTTTCGTCGGTAGCTGGTCCAACTTCGCGAGGCTGCCGCGGGAAATCGCGGCGCGGCCCAGCTTGGGCTCGGGCGCGATGGCGTCGAACCACGCGCTCGAGTAGTCGTAGTTGTTCTCGCTGCCGTCGCTGTGCAGGGCGATGGTCTCGTCGAGCGTGTGGGTGACGTCGCCGTCGGCGATGAAGTACGCCGTCTCGGTCGGCGTCATCTCGATGGTCGCCTTGAGGATGATGCCCGTCAGACCCATGCCGCCGACCGTGGCCCAGAACAGCTTCGCGTTCCGGCCGGCCGGGGTGAGGGTGCGGATCTGGCCGTCCGCGGTGAGCAGATCCATCGAGCGCACGTGATTGCCGAAGCTGCC
The DNA here is from genome assembly GCF_002094305.1 of Prescottella equi. Taxonomy (GTDB): domain Bacteria; phylum Actinomycetota; class Actinomycetes; order Mycobacteriales; family Mycobacteriaceae; genus Prescottella; species Prescottella equi. The sequence goes on along the minus strand of NZ_LWTX01000020.1, from coordinate 659 downwards.
GGCGCTGTGATGGTTCTTGCCGTGGATGTCGGACGCGATCGCGCCGCCGATGGTGACCTGACGGGTGCCCGGCAGCACCGGAACCCACAGGCCGAACGGCAGCGCGGCACGCATCAGCTGATCCAGGTTCACACCGGCGTCCACCGTCACCAGACGGGTGTTGGAGTCGATGTTGTGGATGCGCTTCAGCGCGTTCATGTCGACGACGAGCCCGCCCGCGTTCTGCGCCGGGTCACCGTACGAGCGGCCCATGCCGCGCGCGATGACGCCGCGTCGCAGATGCGACGGCTTCGACTCGTTCTGCTCCGCCACCTGCGCGACCGCCTTGGCGATCAGCTCGACGTCGGGCGTGGACAACACCTGTGCGGTGGTGGGCGCGGTGCGTCCCCATCCGGTGAGGGTGCGGGTCTGCGTGGGGAGCGGCTCGTGAACCGTCTCTTCTGCTGTCTCGGACATCGGGTACGAGGTTACCTGGCGGTAGTGGACGACCCTCGGAAAGCGTGCGCCGTTCCACATCTTCTTTACCCGCGTTTTGCGCACTTATCGCGGGAATTCCGGGGTCCGGGAGTGCGATAAGTGCGCAAAACGCGGGAGTGGGGGACGAGATCAGGCGGGGACGATGAGTCCGGTGGTCTGGGTGCGTGCCTTGGTGAAGCGGT
>NZ_LWTX01000019.1 GCF_002094305.1 Prescottella equi | reverse complement strand
GCAGCGGGTTGTCGATGGGCGCCTTGTTCTTCCAGATCTCGACGTCCTGCTCGAATCCGATTTCGACGCCCTTGGCGAACTCCGCGGCCACGGCGGCGGTTTCCGCGTCGGACAGTCCGGGGATCTTCTCCACGATGACGCCGTACTGGAGGACGAACGAGTTGTCGGTCACGGGGTAGTGGCAGTTGATGAGGATCGTCCTCATCGTGTGTCCGGCGGAGTCGTTCTCGAGCCAGTCGATCATGTACGAAGGACCGAAATAGGATGCTTCCGAACGCCCTTCGGCGTCCGGGTTCCCGTCGTAGTTGGTGCCGAGCATGACGTCGCCGCGCGGCTGTGAGCGCATGTACTGCGTCGCGATGTGTCCTTCGAAGACGTTCTTGAAGTACTTCGGGAAGGCGTAGTGGACGTAGAAGAAGTGCGCCATGTCGACGACGTTGTCGACGATCTCCCGACAGTGTGAACCCTCGATGCGGATCGAGTTCCAGGTCCAGTCGGTCCACTCGTCGGTGCCGTACTCCGCGATCTCGGGGATCGTGACGTCGGCCGGCGGCGGGTTGCCCTGCGGGTCGTTCCAGACGTACAGCTGGCCGTTGCGCTCGAGCGTGGTCCACGCGCGGGTCTTGGCGACCGGGGGAACGCGCCGGGCGTAGGGAATGTCGGTGCACTTGCCCTTGCCGTTCCAGCGCCAGTCGTGGAACGGACAGGCGATGGTGTCGCCCTTGATCTCGCCCTGGCTCAGGTCGCCGCCCATGTGGCGGCAGTACGCGTCGAGGACGTTGAGCTCGCCCTTGCTGTCGGCGAACACGACCAGCTTGGTGCCGAACGCCTCGATCGAGTGCGGCTTGCCGTCCTTGAAGTCCCGGATGAGACCGAGGCAGTGCCAGCCGCGCGCGAAGCGGGTGGGCGCCGCGGCGGCCTCGATCATCCGGACCTCTTCGGTCTGCGGCACATCTGTCGCGTCTGTGGTCATCGTTCCTCCGTTTGCATGTATGCGCCGGTGACACGGCTGTTGATCCGCATGATCCGGCCGGCGGCCCTCCGGTGTGAAGGGCATGTGTTCAGTGGATGGACAGGTCGGCGTCGCCCGAATTCGCGCCCGGCCCGGGCGGCCGCGGGCCTCTGCGTCGCAGGCCCGGGCGGTGCAGGTCGCGGAGTATCGCTACGGCCGTTTCCCGGACTGCGGCGCGGGCCTGTGTGGCGAGGGGGGAGAGGCGGGACGGGGTACAGACGGACACTGCGGCCGTCGTGCCACCTCGGGGAGCGACCCGGGCGACGATGTGTGCCAGTTCGCCGTCACCGCCATCGATCTGCGATGTTGTCTTGACAGGGTGGTGGGCCCCGGCGTCGGCCCAGCCGAGCAGTGCCTCCCCCAGCACGCTTCCTGCGGCGGGCACCCGTAAACCCGTGCGTGTCGGCGACAGTCGGTCGAGGGTGTCTCCGACCTTGCGGAGGTAGACGACATCGGTGCCGTCGAGGACGGCGAGGTGGACCACCAGCCCGGTCCTCCGATGGAGGCGAAGCAGGTGCGGCTCGGCTGCCTGCGCGAGGGGGTCCTGATCGAGGGCCAGCGAGCCGAGTTCCACCAGACGGGTTCCCAGGCGGTGCGTATTACCCTCCCGCTCGAGCCATCCGATCGCTACGAGTTGTTCGAGGATCCGATAGGTCGAGGTGCGTGGAAGGCGGGTGGAGTCCATGATGTCGCAGCCGGTCAGGGGGCTGTTCGATCCGAATGCGTCGAGGACCGTCCCGATCCTGTCGAGCAACGTCGTTCGGGCGACAGTGGTCGAACGGGAGGTGTGCGGGTTCTTCATGCTGCTCCGATCCGCGCGACGTGAACGGTGGGCCTGCTCGGCGACAGGAGAAGGGCGCTGGAGACGAGGTCGCATCTCCTTGGCAGCTTCTGTCTAGGTGGCAGAGTCTGCCACACGCTGGTGTCGAACAAAAGCCCCCGTGGCGAGGGTGCCGGGGTGACCCGGAGGAATCTCGTCCGCTGAGTGGACAGCAGTACTGGGCGCCTCCCCGGGCCGCGGACGATGCTGTCGCTCAACAGATTGTGGAACTGCTCGGGCGTCGACTCGCGTCACGTGGAGAGCGATCTATTGGTGTGGAGGAAGCATGGCGCCGTCGTTGACAGGTAGGACTGCCCTGGTCACGGGCAGCAGCAGGGGAATCGGACGTGCGGTGGCTCAGCGCTTGGCGGCGGAGGGCGCGACCGTGGTGGTGACCGCGCGATCCCGGGGGGTGTCGGAGTCGGTCCGGGCAGGCCGCAAGGCGGCCGTCGCGGGCAGTCTCGACGAGACGGTGTCCCTCATCGAGGAGGCCGGCGGTCGGGCCGTCGCCATTCCCGCGGATCTCGAGGACGCACAGGCGCGGGATCAATTGGTGGACAAGGTTGTCGACAGTGTCGGCAGCATCGACATATTGGTGAACAACGCGGGATTCGCCGACTACTCGTTGGTCGAGGAGATGGAAACGGCGACGTTCGATCGCACGGTCGACCATTACCTTCGTGTGCCTTTCGCGCTGTCGCGTGCCGCCATCCCACACATGCGAAAGCAGGGGGCGGGCTGGATCGTCAACATCGGATCCGTGACCGGGCTGGCCCCTATCCGCCCGTTCCGGGAGTACAACAAGATCTCGGGTGACGTGATCTACGGCTCGATGAAGGCGGCTGTCCACCGCTTCACCCAGGGGCTCGCAGCCGAGGTCCTCGACGCCGGCATCGCGGTCAACGCGGTGGGCCCGTCCACGGCGATCATGACGCCGGGTGCGGCGTCCCTGATCCCGGAGGGCTACGAGACGGAGCCCGTCGAATACCTGGCCCAGACGGTGTTGGCGATGTGCACGTTGCCTGCTGCGGAGCGAACCGGCCACGTCGCCTTCAGTCTCCACTACCCGTGGAGCCAGAACCTTCCCGTGATGACGCTCGACGGCCGAACCGAACTACCCCGCCGGGAACCGCCGGAGTGGGCCAACCCGAACATCCTGCCGGCAGGCCTTTGATCGACGACGAAAGAGGACACATGAGTCAGCTGGAGATTGCGCCCGAGGCCGTGGCGCAGACAGTGGCCAAGTGGTGGTTCCACTACGACGAGTGGACCCCCGACGTGCTTCGCGCCATGGCGACCGACGACTTCCACTTCGTGTGTCGAAGCGATACGGGCGCCACCGACTACGAGGACTTCATCCGCGCGGACCTGAACGGTGTGGACGCGGTCATGGCCTGGCAGGAGGCGCACCGCAGAGACAGTCCGTATCCTCTGCGGCACAACGGAACGAACGTCTTCGTCACCGGCTTCGACGGCACGGAGACCACCTTCTCCTCCTACATCTTCGTCACCAAGATTGTTGACGGCAAGCCCTTCAACTTGTCGAGCGGCATCGTCCGAGGAGCGATACGTGCGGGTGTCGACGGTGCGCCGCGACTCAGCGAGCTCGAGGTGGTACTCGATACGCGTGACTCCGTCCGCTATGCGGATCTGTCCGCAGGAGCTTCGGTGGGGGTGGGAGACGATCATGGCGCTCACGGCTGATGCTCAGCGCTTGATCGACGGCATCGCGGCCGACATGAAGTTGCCGATGCACACCTCCTCCGTGGGAGAACTGCGGGCTTCCTATGCGGCCCGGATGACCGCACCGACGACCGAGATCCATTCCGTGCGTGACGTGGTCGTTCCCTCAGCGGCCGGTGGGGTGCCGGTGCGCGTCTATCGACCGACGGACGAGGAGTCGCTGCCGGTCGTCATGTGGCTGCACAGCGGGGGATGTGTGTTCGGTGGTCTGGATCAGAACTCCGAATACCTGCGGAAGCTGAGCCTGGCGGCGGGCGTGGTCGTCGTTTCGGTCGACTACCGATTGGCACCCGAGCATCCGCACCCGGCCGCACTCGAGGACTGCCGGATCGTCTGGGACTGGCTGGTGTCCGGGCCTCCGGAGGTGCCCGCCGATGTGACACGTGCGGTGGTTGCGGGTGAGAGTGCCGGCGGCACACTCACCTTCGCCCTCACCCAACAGTTGCGTGACTCGGCGGGTTCGCTGCCCGTCGCGCAGGTGAGTTTCTACGGCGCAGCCGAGATGCGTGTGTCGAACCCGGAGCAACGGTGCCTGATCGCGTCCCCCGAAGACTGCGAATGGTTCTGGGACCTGTACGCGCCGGACCCGCAATCGCGACAGTTTCCGGACGTCAGTCCGGGTCTCGCCCGCGATCTCACGGGTCTGCCGCCCACCTTCGTCGTCACCGCGGAGGTCGATCCGACCAGAGACGCGACGGAGGCGTATGCGCAGCGACTCGCCGCCGCAGGTGTCGACGTGAACCTGATGCGCTACGAGGGTGTGATGCACGGCTTCGCGACCATGCTCGGGGCTCTTCCTCAGGCGCGCAACGTCTTCGACCGCACGGTGGCATTCCTTGCCCCGATCCTGGCGAGTCCGCGCGCCGGGACGTGACCGGTCGATTGCAAGCAAACCCCGGCCGGTACCGCCTGTCGGAGCACAAGAACTAGGAGGGGCAGTGTCCATAGCCCAGGTCAGATTCTCGACGGGCACAGCAGTCGTCACGGGTGGCGCCGCGGGGATCGGCGAGGGGTTCGTCCGACACCTTGCCGGTCTCGGCATGACGGTCGTCATCGCCGACATCGACGAGAGTCGCGCGGCAGCTGTCGCGGCGGACGTCGAGAGATCGGGAGGCGTCGCGGAACACTACCGACTCGACGTGACGGATCCGGCCGCCGTCGACGCGATGGCGGCGGACGTCTTCGCGCGGCACGGCACCGTCGAACTGCTCGTGAACAACGCGGGAGTGGAGAATGCCGGGCTCCTGTGGGAAGTCGGGGTCGAACGCTGGAAGCGCGTCATGGAGATCAATGTGGACGGTGTCTTCTACTGTCTGAGATCCTTCGTTCCACGCATGATCGCGGCCGACGCTCCGGCGTGCATAGCCAACCTGTCTTCGGTGGGCGGCCTGAAAAGCGTTGCGGTCCAAGCTCCGTACATCACCAGTAAGCACGCCGTGCTGGCGATGACCGAATGTCTCCATCAGGAATTGTCCCTCGTGGACGCGCCGATCCAGGTGTCGGCGGTGCTGCCGCACTCCATTCGGAGCCAGATCTTCCTGGCTGCTCAGGAGGCTTCTCCGTGCGAGAACGACACCGCCAACGCCGTCTTCGAGGCGATGCAGCGCGACAACGTCGAATCGGGGCTCGACCCGGTCGAAGCGGCCGCGCACATGACGGAGGCCATCGCGCGTGGAGATTTCTGGGTGTTCTCCGACGACGAGAAGTGTGCCGCGGTCGCGGCGCAGAGGGCCGGCCAGTTGGTCGGACTGACACCGCCACCGGATCCTCGGGAGATGCTCACACGGATGGGGATCGAGGTGAGTGCGTAGTGGCACCGGTTGCAGCTTCGCGCGCGGGACGACTGACTGCGCGGCACGCTCCGGCGCTGGTGGCAGCTGCTGTGTCCACCCTTCTCCTCGTGAGCTGCGGCACTGCGGATCCCGCCGAGTCGGACGGGGCGGACGAGCCGTACCGTGTGCTCGTCACCGGCGGGATCAGCGCGCAGGGGGCGCTCGCAGCCAACGCGCAGACGTCGATTCTCGCGGCGAAGGCCGGCGCGCAGGTGCAGAACGAGGCCGGCGGCATCGGTGGCCGCCGGATCGAGCTGACCGTCGTCGACGACGGAGGGGATCCGACGAAGGCCGTCACCGAACTGCGCAAGGCGATCACCGCGCAGAAGCCGGATCTGTGCCTGAGTTCGGGCCCGTCCGCGGTGAGTGCCGCGGTTCTGCCGATCCTGAACCAGAACGACATCCTTTCGTTCGGGGTGGCACCGACCTCGGATTCGACCGACCCGTCGAAGTTCCCGCTCAACTTCGACGTCGGTGTGGGCCCCACCGAAAGTGCGCGGGGGATCGTCGGTTTCGCGAAGGAGAAGGGTTACGACGACATCGGTGTGGTGCACGGCAGCACCGCGTACGGAGAGTCGTTCGGCAAGGAGATGACGAGCGCGCTGAAGGATGCGGGTCTCGAACAGGCCGGTAACGAGGAGTACGAGGCGACCGCCCTCGACATGACCGCGCAGCTGCAGGCCCTGAAGAACGCCGGTGCGAAGGCGATCGCGTTGGATGCGTACGGCGCGCCGCTCGGCTACGTACTGCAGAGTATGCAGCGGCTCGACTGGGACGTGCCGTTGATCGGGAACATCTCCGTCGGCGCGACGAACCTGGTCGCGAACGAACCACCGGCAGGCGTCCTCGGCACCCCGGCGAGCGAGAACCTCGTGGTCCAGGTGTTCGGCAGCACGGTTCACGACACCGACGCCGAGACGGTGAACCGGATGGTCGACACGATGGCGTCGCTCGGCACGATCTCGTCGACGCTGGTGATCGCCGGCCAGTATGACGCCTTCCCACTCGTCGCGGCCGCGGCCGAGTACGCGGGAACCACGACCGATGCCGCGAAGCTTGCCGAGGCACTCGAGACCGAGGAGGTCCAGGCGAACGCGTCCACGGCGTTCTTCTCGCGGTACCACTTCACCGCGGACGACCACGGGCCCAACCCGGATCAGGACGAGATGCGGTTCGTCGCCCCCACGAAGGTGCTCAACGGCCAGTTCGGCAATCCTCGCGCGTGAATTCGCCGACGACGAGACAGTGGAGGACGGAACGGATGGATACCAAGTCAGAGGGGGTCGTGGTGGGGACGGACGGGATGCCGCCGGCCGAGCAGGCAGCGGCGATCGAAGCGATCCGACGCGTCTTCTCCTCCCGGCTCCGCATCATGGACACCAAGCAGTGGGATCTCTACGGCAGCGTGCACACCGAGGACGTCGTCAGCGAGACCTTCGATCCGGACAATCCGGTGATCGGTCGGCAGGCGCTCACCGAGGCGATTCGGGCCGTGCTCGACGGCAACGTCTCGGTCACGTCCGTTCATCACGGTCATACTCCGGAGATCACGTTGACATCGGAGACGACTGCCGTGGGTGTCTGGGCCATGGAGGACATGCTGTGGTGGACCAACGGCGCGAGCGAGGAGCATCTGCACGGCTACGGGCACTACCACGAGGAGTACCGCAAGGTCGGCGACGACTGGCTGATCAGTCGTCGCCGGTTGACCCGCCTGCGGGTGGATCTGACCCCCGACTTCTTCGCGTATCGGGAGGAGTCCGCACGCATTCCGTGACCGGAGTGCGAACGCGCCGAGAAGGGCTGTGGCCCCGAGGATCGATCCTCGGGGCCACAGCCCTTCTCGTGCCTGCGCCGCGGATCTACCTACCGCGAATCGCGTCGAACACCTTGGGATCGACGAGGGTCGAGGTGTCGCCGAGATCGCGGCCCTCGGCGACATCGCGCAGCAGGCGGCGCATGATCTTGCCGGAGCGGGTCTTGGGCAGCTCGGGGACGACGGTGATCTGGCGTGGCTTGGCGATCGGGGAGATGTCGGTGGAGACCTGCGAGCGCAGCTCGGCGATCAGAGTGTCACCCGTGTTCTCGGCGCCTTCGCGGAGGATCACGAACGCGACGATGCCCTGACCGGTGGTCTCGTCGGCGGCTCCGACGACGGCGGCCTCGGCGATGGACGGGTGGCCCACCAGCGCCGACTCCACCTCGGACGTGGAGATACGGTGCCCGGAGACGTTCATGACGTCGTCGACGCGGCCGAGCACCCACAGGGCGCCGTCCTCGTCGTACTTGGCGCCGTCCCCGGCGAAGTACCAGCCCTCCTCGGCGTATCGGGACCAGTAGGTGTCCTTGTAGCGCTCCATGTCGCCCCAGATGCCGCGCAGCATCGCCGGCCACGGCTGGTCGAGGACCAGGTAGCCACTGCCACCGGGGCCGAGTTCGTGGGCGTCGTCGTCGACGATCTTCGCGGAGATGCCGGGCAACGGCGCCATGGCGGATCCGGGCTTGGTGGCGGTGACGCCGGGCAGCGGCGAGATCATGATCGCGCCGGTCTCGGTCTGCCACCACGTGTCGACGATCGGGGCCGTGCCGCCGCCGATGACGTCGCGGAACCAGCGCCACGCCTCCGGATTGATGGGCTCACCCACCGAACCGAGCAGCCGGATCGACGACAGGTCGTGGGCGTCGGGGATCTCCCGACCCCACTTCATGAACGTGCGCACCAGCGTCGGCGCGGTGTAGTAGATCGTGACGCCGTACTTCTCGATGATCTGGAAGTGCCGGTGCTCGTCGGGGGAGTTGGGGGTGCCCTCGTAGACCACCTGCGTGACGCCGTTGCTCAGCGGGCCGTACACGATGTAGCTGTGTCCGGTGACCCAGCCGATGTCGGCGGTGCACCAGTACACGTCCTGTCCGGCCTTGTGGTCGAACACGTTGTGGTGCGTGTACGACGCCTGCGTCAGGTAGCCGCCGGAGGTGTGGATGATGCCCTTCGGCTTACCGGTGGTGCCGGACGTGTAGAGGATGAACAGGGGATGCTCGGCATCGAACGCCTGCGCCTCGTGCGTGTCCGACGCCTTCTCGACGGTGTCGTGCCACCACAGGTCACGGCCGTCGGTGATGTCGACGTCGATGCCGGTCCGCTTGACCACCAAGACGTTCCGGACGGAATCGGCATCCGCGACGGCCTCGTCGACGGCGGGCTTGATCGGGGCCGCCTGGCCGCGGCGCCACTGTCCGTCGACGGTGACGACGAGCTTGGCGGCGGCGTCGTCGATGCGCGAGCGCAGCGCGGTCGCCGAGAATCCGGCGAAGACGACCGAATGGGTCAGGCCGAGCCGGGCGCACGCGAGCATCGTCACGATCGCCTCGGGGATCATCGGCATGTAGATGGCGACGCGGTCACCGGCGACGAGGCCCAACTCGGTGAAAGTGTTTGCCGCGCGGCTCACTTCGGCAAGCAGGTCGTTGTAGGTGATGTCGCGGCTGTCGCCCGGCTCACCCTCGAAGTGGATCGCGACGCGGTCGCCGTTGCCCGCCAGCACGTGCCGGTCGACGCAGTTGTACGCGACGTTGAGGCTGCCGCCGACGAACCACTTCGCGACGGGGGCGTCCGACCAGTCCAGGACCTCGGTCCACGGGGTGGCCCAATCCAGGCGCCGGGCCTGGGCGTCCCAGAAAGCCAGCCGGTCGCGGTCCGCCTCGGCCTGCAACTCGGGCCCTGCGTTCGCTGCCGCCGCGAAGGCCGCGCTCGGTGGGTACACCTGGGGTGCGTCGGTTGCACTGCTCGTCATCTCGGCTTGCCTTCTTTCCGGGTCGAAATCGACGGTTGTCGCACGTGTGAGGGTAGTCACACGCGGCCGTGGCCGCACGATTCGCTCCCGTGGAGTGGTCGCTGTGTGCGGCGATCGGTCGAAACGGTGCGACAGGCGGTCGCCGCACGGCGGGGACGTTGCGATCGGGCCTCGAACGGGTGCCGATCCGGTCGGGGAGCGCGGGACTGCGGCGGCCGGCGCCGGCGCTGTTTATCGTCGCAGGAACCAACCGAGTGTTTCGGGAGGTGGCGGTGACTGTTCGGCGGAGCTGGGCGGCTGCGGTGGCGTCGACGCTTGTCGTGGTGCTGGTGTCGGCGCTGCTCGCGGCCTGCGCCGGAGCGACGGCCCCGAGCGCGCACACGGTCTATGCGTGGAGTGGTGAGCCGCAGAACCCGTTGATCCCCACCGACACGGGCGAGAACACCGGCGGCCGGGTGCTCGACGCAATCTTCGCGGGCCTGGTGTCGTACACCGCGGCCGGCGACGTGGAGAACGAGGTCGCGCAGTCGATCGAGACGGTCGACGGCCGGCGGTACACCGTGACGCTCGAGGACGGCTGGACGTTCACCGACGGCACGCCCGTCACCGCGCACTCGTTCGTCGACGCATGGAACTACGGCGCGCTGTCCACCAACGCGCAACTGCAGTCCTCGTTCTTCGACCCCATAGAGGGCTACGACGAGGTGGCCGCGTCGAACCCGACCGCGACGACGATGTCCGGACTCGAGGTACTCGGCGACAAGACCTTCACGATCACGCTGAAACAACCGGAGGCGGCGTTCCCGAAACGCCTGGGATTCGCCGCGTACTACCCGTTGCCGCGGTCCGCGTACGCCGACATGGCCGCGTTCGGGCAGCACCCGATCGGCAACGGCCCGTACCGGTTCGCGGGCGACGACGCGTGGCAGCACAACGTGCGCATCGACCTCACGGTGAACGCCGACTACCGGGGCCCGCGGACGCCACGGAACGAAGGGGTGACCTTCGTGATGTACAGCAGTCTCGACACCGCGTACACCGACCTGCTGTCGAACAATCTCGACGTCCTCGACGGCGTCCCGGCCAGCGCACTGGACACGTTCGAGGAGGACCTGCCCGGGCGGACCGTGAATCAGCCGTCGGCGACGATCGAGACGTTCACCATCCCGGAGCGGCTGCCGCACTTCGGCGGCGAGGAGGGGCGGCTGCGGCGGCAGGCGATCTCGCAGGCGATCGACCGCGACCGGATCACCGAGCGACTGTTCGCGAGTACGCGCACACCGGCCCGCGACTTCACGAGTCCCGCCGTGCCCGGTTGGTCGCCGGACCTGCCCGGATCCGCGAACCTGAGTTTCGCACCCGACCGCGCGCGGGCGTTGTGGGCGCAGGCCGACGCCATCGCGTCGTGGAGCGGGACGTTCGCGATCGCCTACAACTCCGACGGTGGCCATCAGGACTGGGTGGACGCCGTCTGCAACAGCATTCGCAACACGCTCGGCATCGACGCGCACGGTGCGCCGTACCCGACCTTTGCGCAGTTGCGCACCGAGGCCACCGAGCGGACGATCCGGACCGCGTTCCGTTCCGGTTGGCAGGCCGACTACCCGCAGCAGTACGGGTTCCTGGCGCAGAACTACCAGACGGGAGGTAGTTCCAACGACGGCGAGTACTCCGATCCCGAGTTCGACGCTCTGCTGCGCGCGTCGGCGGGGGCGACCGATCCGGTCGAATCGCAGCGGCTGATCGACGACGCACAACAGATCCTGTTGCGCGACCTGCCGGCGGTGCCGAACTGGAACCGCAACGCGTCGGGCGGCTGGTCCGAGTACGTGACGAACGTCCGGATCGGGTGGGACGGTGTGCCGCTCTACTACCTGGTCGAGAAGGACTAGCCGTGCTGCGGTACACCGGGCGCCGTGTGCTGCAGATGATTCCGGTGTTCATCGGAACCACGTTCCTCATCTACGCGTTGGTGTTCCTGCTCCCCGGAGACCCGGTCGCGGCACTGGCCGGGGATCGGGCACTCACCCCCGCGGTGACCGAGCAACTGCGTGCCCGGTACCACCTGGATCAGCCGTTCCTGGTGCAGTACCTGCTGTACCTGAAGGGGCTCCTGACGCTCGACTTCGGCACGTCGTTCTCCGGACGCCCCGTCGGAGAGGTTCTGGCGCAGGCTTTTCCGATCACGTTGAAGCTCGCTTTCACGGCGATCGTCATCGAGACGGTCCTCGGGATCGGGGCCGGACTGATCGCCGGCCTCCGGCAGGGCGGGGTGTTCGACGGCACCGTCCTGGTCCTGAGTCTGGTTCTCATCGCGATACCGGTGTTCGTGCTCGGCTTCCTGGCACAGTTCTTCGTCGGAATCCGTTGGGGGCTGGCGCCGCCCACCGTCGGCGCCGACACCAGTCTGTCGCGCCTGCTGCTGCCGGCGTGTGTGCTCGCCGCGGTCTCGTTCGCGTACGTGCTGCGGCTGACGCGCACGTCGGTCGCGACGACGCTCTCCGCCGATTTCGTGCGGACCGCGACCGCAAAGGGTCTGTCCCGGCCGCGGGTCGTGTGGGTGCACGTGCTCCGCAACTCTCTGATCCCGGTCGTGACCTTCCTGGGCGCCGACCTCGCGGCCCTGATGGGGGGTGCGGTGGTCACCGAGGGCATCTTCAACATCAACGGGGTCGGCGGCACGATCTATCAGGCGGTCATCCGCGGCGAGGCGCCCACGGTCGTGTCGTTCGTCAGTGTCCTCGTCGTGGTCTACCTGATCGCGAATCTGTTCGTCGACCTGCTGTATGCCGTCCTGGATCCGAGGATTCGTTATGCCTGAGGCGCGCGGGATGTGGGGATCGGCGTGGCGACGGCTGCGGCGGCGCCCGATGTTCCTCGTCGCGTGCGTCATCCTGGCCGTCGTGGCCGCGGTCGCGCTGTTCCCGTCGGTGTTCACGAGTGTCGACCCGCGTTACTGCAACATCGCCGACAGCCTCGCACCGCCGCGGTCGGGGCACTGGTTCGGCTTCGACCGCCAGGGCTGCGACGTGTACGCGCGCACTGTCTACGGCGCTCGCCCGTCCGTCACCGTCGGGGTGTGCGTGACCGCGTCCGTGCTGGCGATCGGTGTGCTGTTCGGCGCGCTCTCCGGCTACTACGGCGGCTGGGCCGATTCGCTGCTGTCCCGTGTCACCGACATCTTCTTCGGGATCCCACTGATCCTGGCGGCGATCGTGCTCATGCAACTGTTCGCGCAGCGGACCATCTGGACGGTGGTGGCGGTCCTTGCGCTGTTCGGCTGGCCGCAGATGGCGAGAATTGCTCGCGGAGCGGTCATCTCGGCCAAGTCACGCGACTTCGTCCTCGCTGCCCGCGCCGTGGGCATGTCGGGGCCGTCGATCCTCGTCCGGCACGTGCTGCCCAACGCGCTCGCACCGATCATCGTGGTGGCGACGATGTCGCTGGGGACCTTCATCGTCACCGAGGCGACGCTGTCGTTCCTGGGGATCGGGCTACCGTCCACCACGGTCTCGTGGGGCGGCGACATCAGCACCGCGCAGGTCACCCTGCGCCGCGGGTCGACGATCCTGTTCTATCCGGCCGGCGCGCTCGCGATCACCGTGCTCGGGTTCGTCCTGCTCGGCGACGCCCTGCGCGACGCGCTGGATCCGACGCGAGCGAGACACCGGTGACCGCGCCGCTGCTCGAGTTGGACGGGCTCGAGGTGACCTTCGGCACCGGTACCGGCGCGGTGCGTGCGCTTCGCGGCGTGGATCTCACGGTGCAGCGCGGCCAGACCGTCGCGATCGTCGGCGAGTCCGGTTCGGGCAAGTCGACCCTCGCGCACGCGCTTGTCGGGCTGCTGCCGGGCGCAGGCCGGGTGACGGGTGGCCGAATCACCTTCGAAGGGCGCGACCTGGCACACGCGTCGGAGCGAACTTTCGTCGGAATCCGGGGGAGCGGAATCGGGTTCGTGCCGCAGGACCCCGCGACCAATCTCGACCCCGTCTGGAAGATCGGGTTCCAGGTGCGCGAGACGCTCGCCGCCAACGGGATCGCGAAGGGGCGGGCGGCCCACCGCCGTGCGGCCGAACTGCTCGCGCAGGCGGGTCTGGACGACGCCGAGGCCCGCGCCGGGCGCTACCCACACGAATTCTCGGGTGGTATGCGTCAGCGGGTCCTCATCGCGATCGGGTTGGCCGCCCGGCCACGACTGCTGATCGCCGACGAACCGACGTCGGCGCTGGACGTGACCGTCCAGCAGCGCGTACTCGACCATCTCGAACACCTGACCGACGAACTCGGGACTGCACTGCTGCTCATCACGCACGATCTCGGGGTCGCTGCCGAGCGTGCCGAACACGTCGTGGTGATGCACGCCGGTGTCGTCGTCGAATCCGGCTCGCCGGAGCAGATTCTCACCGCGCCCGAACATCCGTACACTCGCCGGCTCGTCGCGGCGGCGCCGTCGCTCGGGACCGCCCCGACCCGGCAACCTCCGAACGCGCCGGCCGGCGCGCATCCACTCCTCGTCGTCGACGGCCTGCGAAAGCTGTTCCACAGCAGACGCGCCGAGGTCATCGCCGTCGACGACGTCTCGTTCACCGTCGACCGCGGCACCACCACCGCGATCGTCGGCGAATCGGGTTCGGGTAAGACGACGGTGTCGCGGATGATCCTGGGGTTGCTGCCTCCCGACGGCGGCTCGGTCCTGTTCGACGGCACCGATCCGGCGGCACTCGGCCGCCGCGAGAAGGAGTTCCGACGCCGCGTCCAACCCGTGTTCCAGGACCCTTACGGCAGCCTCGACCCGACGTACTCGGTGTTCCGGATCGTCGAGGAACCGATGCGGGTGCATCGGATCGGTGATCGCGGCGAGCGTGCGAGGCGGGTGCGTGACCTTCTCGAGCGCGTCGCACTGCCCGCCGATTTGTCCCGTCGCTTCCCGGCCGAGTTGTCCGGCGGGCAGCGGCAGCGGGTGGCGATCGCCCGGGCGCTCGCTCTGGCACCCGAACTGCTGGTGTGCGACGAGGCGGTCTCCGCTCTCGACGTCGTCGTACAGGACCAGATCCTGCGTCTGCTCGACGAACTGCAGCGCGACTTGGGGCTGACGTACGTCTTCGTCAGCCACGACCTGGCCGTGGTCCGGCGGATCGCCGACCGCGTCGTGGTGATGCACGGCGGCCGAGTGGTGGAGGAAGCGGCCGCGGAGGACGTGTTCGAGCACCCCGGACACGAGTACACCCGGCGCCTGCTCGACGCCGTACCGGCCGGGCGCCGGCGCCGCAGAGACGGGTAGCGTCTGACAGCGTGACTGATCCCTTGCAGCCGCTGCTGGACCTCCCGGGTGTCGTCGACGCCGCGGATCGCGCGCGCGACGCGTTGGGCGAGGTGCACCGACACCGGACCAACCGCCGGGACTGGCCCAAGACGGCCACCGAGGCGTCGGTTCGCGCTGCGCGCGCGTCGGCGTCCATCGACGGCGGATCGACCGAGCTGCCGGTGCCGGGAACGGTCGGCGACCCGGTGCTGTCCGGTGCGTTGCGTGTGGCGCAGGCGCTCGACGGAGAAGCGCTCACGATCATCCTGCCGACGTGGCAGCGAGCGCCGCTCCAGGCGCTCGCCCGGTTGCACCTGCTCGCCGCGGCGGACCTGGTCGACGACGCCGCCACCTTGGGGCGGCCGCGGACCGATCCCGGAGTCGGCGAGCGTCTCGACATGCTCGCGCAGTTGGTGACGGGGGGCACGAACGCGCCCGCACCGGTGCTCGCGGCGGTCGTGCACGGTGAGCTGCTCGCGCTGCGACCGTTCGGGGTGGCCGACGGCATCGTGGCCCGTGCCGCATCCCGACTGGTTGCCACGTCGACGGGTCTCGATCCGCACAACCTGGGCGTGCCCGAGGTGAGCTGGATGCGTCGCGCGCCGGCCTACCGTGACGGCATCGCCGGGTTCGCGTCCGGCACGGCCGAGGGCGTGGGCAGCTGGGTGATCCTGTGCTGCGGCGCCCTGGAAGCCGGTGCCCGCGAGGCGATGTCGATCGCGGATGCCGCAGCGGCGGGCTGACGAAGCGCGCGTTCCGGGTCTCGCGTTCCCGGAAGTCGCGGGTGCCCGCACATGCGAAGCGGGTGGTGTCACCGACCGTGGTCGGCGCCGCCACCCGCTAGCACGGATTCCGGGTTACCAAGCGTGCAAGGTGGGTTGTGTGTCAACGGCCTCGGCGTGGTCTCGGGCGGTGCCGGTTCGTCCCGTGCAACGTGTGCAGGGTCCTTGCCGTCAGTCATCCGAGTCACGCAAGCCCACAACGCTTCTGCCCTTATAGTGGCTTGTGCTCCGCGTGGGTACCTGGTGCCCGTGCTGGGAAGTCCGGTCGGGGAATCGGTCCTTCTCTTCCGGATCGATCCTGGCTTTCCGGCCTTCCGTAACTCCTTTGTACCCTGTGCCCCCACCCACTTCAAGTGGCAATTTTCCTTTGTGGCAGATGCAGGTTCAGCGTTTGCGGCGACGCATCCCGTAGGTGAAGGCGCCGGCCACTGCGGCGCTCGACAACACGGCGGCCGCCGCGGTGACCGTCGAGCGGGAGGGGGACTGCAGTCGTGCACGCAGTGAAACGGGGTTGGAGAAAGACAATACGGGCCAACCATTTTCGGCGGCAGCGCGGCGCAGTCCGCGATCGGGATTGACTGCGGTGGGGTGGCCCACTGCCTCGAGCATCGGCAGATCCGTCACCGAATCCGAGTAGGCGTAGCACTGGGCGAGGTCGTAGCCCTCGCGCTCGGCGAGCTCGCGCATCGCCTGGACCTTGCCGTCGCCGTAGCAGTAGAACTCCACGTCACCGGCGTACCGGCCGTCCTCGACCACCATTCGCGTTGCGCAACTGTGGGAGGCGCCGAGCGCGTCGGCGATGGGTGTGACGACCTCCTCGCCGGAAGCCGACACGATGACGACGTCGTGCCCGCGCAGCTTGTGGTCGGCGATGAGGTCCGCGGCCTCCGCGTAGACGAGTGGATCGACGATGTCGTGCAGGGTCTCGGCGACGATCGCGCGGATCTGTTCGACATCCCACCCGGCCGTCATGCTGGTCAGGTGGCTCCGCATCCGCTCCATCTGGTCGTGGTCGGCGCCGGAGAGGATGAAGAGGAACTGTGCGTAGCTGCTCTGCAGGACCGATCGCCGCGTGATCAGCCCTTGGGCGAAGAACGGCTTGCTGAAGGCCAGCGCGCTGGACTTGGCGATGATCGTCTTGTCCAGGTCGAAGAACGCGGCGGTGCGTCCGCGGCGGGTGAGGTCGCTCGGGTCGGCGGTCACCCGACCAAGAATAGGGGAGAGACCTCGTCTTCGGCCCGGTACCGGGTACCGGACGTTCCCGACGATCCGGGCGGATTCCGGCGATCGCTGAACTTGCAATTATTCCTGCACCTGGGTGTAGTATTGCTTCTACCTGGACGCGATCCAGGCGTGTTCAGCCCGACCCCCCGGGGCTGAACTCTGACGACCCCCGCCTCCTCCCCCCCTGGCGGGGGTCGTCCCATATCTCGGCCCGGATGGCCCCGGTGCCCCTCATTTCCCGTGGTAGAGCTGCCGGGACAGTTTCGTTCCGCCGAACTGGTACGAACGTACGAAAATTCATCCACACCCCGCGGATCTGTGCACATTCGACGTATCGACGTGCCGGCGGCGCGTCCCGGTGCCGCAGGCTGGCCGACATGACCACCGCATCCCGTGCCACCCCCGCTCTCGGCAGCCGCGGGGTAGTCGCCGCCGTCGGCGAGCGTGCCGTGCTCGAGATCCTGCGCTCCGTCGCCGCGGCGACCGATCAATCGTTTGCCGAGTCGGCCGCGCCGGTCGGCCGCAGCGTGTGGATGTCGGCGGACCTGGTGGTGCTCGACGCCGCCGCGGCGCGCGAGTGCGCCGCGGGACTGCCGCGCCGCGACCGAGTGGTGATCGTGTGCTCAGGCGTTCCGGGCATCGCCGATTGGCAGGCCGCCGCAGAGGTGGGCGCCGACCGGGTATTGGGTCTGCCGGCGGACGAGGACGTCCTGGTCGCGGTGTTCGCCGACCGCAACACCCGACGCGAGGCGGGTGGCGCGGTCGTATCCGTCGTCGCGGGCAGCGGTGGCGCGGGCGCCTCGACGATGGCGGCCGCGATCGCCCTCGCCGGCGCGCGGGCGCGGAAGACGGATCGCGCACCCGGGGTGTTGCTGCTCGACGCGGACCCTCTCGGAAGTGGACTCGACCTACTGCTGGGCGTGGAGAGAGCGCCGGGGCTACGGTGGTCCGGCCTCGCTGTCGAGGGTGGGCGGGTGCTCGCCGACGCGCTGCATGCCGCGTTGCCCGCGCAGGCCGGGGTCAGCGTGCTGGCCTGCGATCGAGACAGTCGTACGGGCGGGCTCACACCGGCGGCGGCCACGGCCGTGGTGGAGGCCGGCCGACGGGCGGGGTGCCTCGTGGTGTGCGATGTCGCCCGACATCCCGGCGAGGTCGGCGAGAGCGTCGTCGAACTCTCCGATCTCGTCGTCGTGGTCGTCCCCGCCACCGTGCGCGGTGGCGTGGCGTCCGGGCGGGTGCTGTCGTGGATCACGCAGCGGAACCCGCACCGGGGCATCGTGGTTCGCGGACCCGCCCCGGGTGGGCTGCGGGGGACGGACCTCGCGGAAACCCTGGACGCGCCGGTGATCGCCGTGATGCGGCCGGCGCCTCGTCTCGACGCGATGCTCGAACGCGGCGGGCTCGATCCGGGGGAGCGCTCGCCGCTCGCAGCGGCGGCACGGTCGGTGCTCGACGTCCTCGCAGCCCGCCCCCGCTCGGGGCGGTGGGCGGCATGAGCGCGTTGTTCTCCACCGACCTGCTCGACCGGGTGCGCGAGCGGCTCGCGACCGCCGACGGCGACCCGACCCCGGCGACCGTCGCCGCCGCCATCCGCTCCGAGTCGGGTGGCGTACTCGGCGACACGGATCTGCTGGCGGCGCTGCGCGTGTTGCAGACCGAACTGACCGGCGCCGGCCCGCTCGAGGCGCTGCTTGCCCAGCCGGGCGTCACCGACGTACTGGTCACCGCCCCCGACGCGGTCTGGGTCGATCGCGGTGCCGGGCTCGAACGAGTCGACGTGACGTTCGCGGACGAAGCGGCAGTGCGCAGGCTGGCGCAGCGGTTGGCGTTGTCCGCGGGCAGGCGACTGGACGACGCGCAGCCGTGGGTCGACGGCCGACTCCCAGCGGCGGGCGGCGGGGACCTGGGTGTCCGACTCCACGCGGTACTCGCCCCGGTCGCCCAGGCCGGGACCTGCCTGTCGCTGCGGGTGCTGCGGCAGGCGACGCAGGGGTTCGACGATCTGGCCGCGTCCGGTGCCCTGCCCGGTGACGCGCGCTCGCTCCTGGAGCGCATCGTGCGCGCACGGCTCGCGTTCCTGGTGACGGGCGGTACCGGGGCTGGGAAGACCACGATGCTGGCGGCCCTGCTCGGGCGAGTCGATCCGGGCGAGCGCATCGTGTGCGTCGAGGACGCCGCCGAACTCGCCCCGGCCCACCCGCACGTGGTGCGTCTGGTCGCGCGAGTGGCCAACGTCGAGGGCGTCGGTGCGGTGACGGTGCGCGACCTCGTCCGCCAGTCCCTGCGTATGCGTCCGGACCGCATCGTGGTCGGCGAGGTGCGGGGCGCCGAGGTGGTCGATCTGCTGACGGCACTCAACACCGGTCACGACGGCGGTGCGGGCACCGTGCACGCCAACTCGCCCCGCGAGCTCCCGGCGCGGCTCGAGGCGCTCGCCGCACTCGGCGGGCTCGACCGGGCTGCACTGCACAGCCAATTGGCGGCCGCGGTCCAGGTGGTGCTGCACGTCGAGCGGGACACCTCGGGGCGCCGGCGCCTCGCGGAGATCGCGGTGCTGCGCCGCGACCCCGTAGGGACGGTGGAGGTGGTACCGGCCTGGACATTCGGTGGGGGAGTTCATGCGGCAGGGAAAGTGCTGCAGGACATGCTGCTTCGACGGGGTGAATCGTGAGCGCGGTCGCCCTGGCGCTCGCGGCGGCCCTCCTGATGGTGCCCCGCAGGGGTGCGCCGGCCCGTCTGCGGTCCGCCGCGCCTCCTCGCGGCGGGGGTGCGCCGCCGTGTCGGCCGCGGTGGCGTCGAGTGTCGCCGTACGATGCCGCCTTCGCGGCGTGCGTTCCGCTCGTGGTCGTCGGTGCGATCGGCCCGGCGCTCGCCGCGGCGGTAGTCCTCGCCACCGCGCGCCGGCGGCACCGACGGCGCGCCGAAGTCGAGCGGCGTCACCGGGAGCGTGCGCAGGTGCTGGCCGGGCTCGAAGCCGTGATCGGCGAACTGGGGGTCGGCGCGCACCCGGCGGCGGCGTGCGATGTGGCCGCGCAGGAGTGCCGCGGCGACGCCTCGGTGGCGCTGCGCACCGCAGCGGGGCGAGCGCGCCTGGGTGGGTCGGCGGCCGGTGGACTCGTTCTGCCGGGCAGTGTCGTCGCGGACGAACTCTCCCGGCTGGCGGAGGCGTGGTCGGTGGCCGAGTCCCGTGGACTCCCGCTCGCCGAGCTGCTGCAGGCGGCGCGCACGGACCTGCAGGGGCGCAGCCGGTTCCGTGCCAGAGCTGATGCCGGACTGGCCGGCGCCCGGGCCACGGCTGCGGTTCTCGCTGGCCTGCCCGTCCTCGGGATCGGGTTGGGACAGCTCATGGGAGCCGCGCCCGTGCGGGTACTCGCAGGGGGCGGCCTCGGCAGCGCGCTACTGGTGGCGGGAACCGTGCTGGGCGCACTCGGGCTGGCGTGGACCGACCGAATCGTCGACCGGGCGGTGCCGTGATGTGGACGTCGGCGCTCATGCTGGCCGCCGCGGTGCTGGTCGTCCCCGGCACGGACCGCCTCCGACGACGGCTGCGTGCTTCGGCCGAGGCCGCCGACACGACCGCGGGCGCCGACCGTGCCACCGACGACGCGCCGTCGACGCGGCCGGACCCGCTCGCCGTCGCGGGCACCTTCGACCTCCTGGCAGCGTGTCTGAAAGCAGGCCTGCCGGTGCCGGACGCCGTCGCCGCGGTGGCTGCGTCGGCGCCGGATCCGCTGGGGGAGTCGTTGCGGCGCACCGCGGACCGGCTCGCGCTCGGTGCGGACCCGGCCACTGCGTGGGACGTCGTGGCGTCGGAGCCCGCGACCGAGGCGTTGGCCCGGATGGCCCGACGGTCGGCTCGATCGGGCGCCGCACTGTCGTCGGCGATGGCGGACCTGGCGACACAGCAGCGGACGGAGGCCGAGGACCGTGCGATCGCCGCTGTCGAGAAGGCCGGCGTGCTCATCGGCGGACCGCTGGGGCTGTGCTTCCTGCCGGCGTTCGTGTGCCTGGGCATCGTCCCGGTGGTGATCGGGCTGGCCGGTCGGGTGCTCGAGGGTGGGCTGCTCTGACCGAATCCGAAGGACCCCGGCGCGGGTACGCCGCGCCGGCATCTATGAAGGGGGAAAGCAATGTGGTCGAGGATGTTTCGAGGGGTTCAGGCCCGGATCATGACGGCTGCGACGGGGGACGACGGCATGTCCACCGCCGAGTACGCCATCGGCACCATCGCGGCCGCGGCGTTCGGCGCGGTGCTGTACACGGTGGTCACCGGCGATTCGATCGTCTCCGCGCTCACCGGGATCATCGACAAGGCACTCGCCACGTCGGTGTGACCGGGCGTCCCGGCCCGCGCGGCGACAGCGGTGCGGTCACGGTGGAGGCGGCCATCGCGATCGCTTCCATCGTCACCGTGGTGGTGCTGTGCATCGGGGCGATCGTGGCCGTGTCCACACAGGTGCGATGCATCGACGCAGCCCGGGAAGCCGCCCGCCTCGCCGCACGCGGCGACCGCCCCAATGCAGCCGTCGCGGCGGGTCGGGTGGCCCCGCACGGGGCGGAGATCGAGGTCCGGGACGACGGTGCGTTCGTCGTCGCGACGGTTCGGGCGCGGGCGACACTTCTGCCGTTGGTCGAACTGTCCGCGGAGTCAGTGGCGGTGAAGGAACCGGAGCAGGACAGCGGATGAGGAGGAGGATACGAGCACTGGCGCGTGACGAGTCCGGCGGTGCGACAGTGCTCGCCTGTTTCACGCTGGCCGCGCTCGTCGTGGTCACGGCTGCCCTCGTGCACGTGGGCGGGGTGGTCGTCAGCAGGCACCGGGCGCAGTCCGCGGCCGACCTCGCGGCGCTCGCCGCCGCCTACGCGCTCGACGGTGGAGGTGAATCAGCCTGCGCTGCCGCGTCGTCGATCGCGGATCGGATGCGGGTCGAACTTGCGGATTGTTCGGTCGACGGCTGGCAGGTCGTGGTGGCGACGACAGTGTCGGCTGCGGGTTCGGGTGTGCTGCCGATCGGTCCGGCCCGTGCCGTCGCTCGGGCCGGACCCCTCGAATGATGCCGTCACACCGCGGGATCCGACGGGGTCACGGCGCCGAGGATCGCGGTCAGCACCCGCACGGCGCCGTCCTTGTCGAGCGGATGGTTGCCGTTGCCGCACTTGGGGGAGTGCACGCACGACGGGCACCCGGCCACGCACTCGCACGCGTCGATCGCCTCCCGGGTCGCGCCGAGCCAGCGGACGAGTTCGTCGTGGCCGCGGTCGGCGAAGCCGGCGCCGCCCGGGTGGCCGTCGTAGACGAACACGGTGGGGAGACCGGTGTCCGGGTGCAGCGCGGTCGACACGCCGCCGATGTCGCCGCGGTCGCACGTCGCCACCAGCGGAAGCAGGCCGATGGCGGCGTGTTCGGCGGCGTGCAGCGCACCAGGGACCCGGTCCGCTCCGATGCCGTGTTCCTCGAGCAGTTCCGGCGTGACCGTGTACATCACCGCGCGGGTGTGCAGCGTCTGCGCGGGCATGTCGAGTTCCACCGAGTCGAGTACTTCGCCCGACGACAACCGGCGCAGGTATCCCACCACCTGATGGGTCACCTCGACCTGCACCAGCGCGACGCCGACCTCGCCGTACCGCTTGTGTTCGGCGACGTCGGCGATCGCGATGTCGGTGACCTCCCGGGCCGAGGTGGTCCAGTCCGGTTCCTCCGGGTGGACCAGCGCGAGACCCTCGTCGAGGTCCAGGTGGTCGACGACGAACGACTCACCCTGATGGATGTGCACCGCGCCCGGGTGCGCGGTGGCCGGGGCCCGCCCGGCGTCGACGGTCCCGAGGAGCCGACCGGACTCGCTGTCGACGATCGCGATCTGGGCGCCGATGCCGCCCCGGATGTCGAGCGCACTGTGCGGATCGGATTCGGCCGTGACGAACCATCCGTGTGCACGACGTCGGATCAGGCCCTGCGCCGCGAGTTCGGTCAGGACTTCGGTGGCGCCGAAGTCCGCCACCTCGGCGTCGGACAGCGGCAGCTCCAGTGCCGCGCACAGCAACTGAGGTCCGAGCACGTACGGGTTCGTGGGGTCGGTGACGGTCGCCTCGACCGGGCGGTCGAGCAGCGCGGACGGGTGATGCACGAGATAGGTGTCGAGTGGGTCGTCGCGCGCGACGAGCACCACGAGGGAGCCTTGACCGCGGCGTCCGGAGCGCCCGGCCTGCTGCCAGAACGATGCGACGGTTCCCGGGAAACCGGCCACCACCACCGCGTCGAGCCCGGCGATGTCCACCCCCAGCTCCAGGGCGTTGGTCGTTGCGACGCCGAGAAGCCGGCCGTCCGCGAGGGCGGACTCGAGGTCGCGGCGATCCTCGGCGAGATATCCGGCACGGTAAGCGGCGACACGATCGGCGAGGTCGGGGTCCACGTCGGCGAGGGCCCGCCGCGCGCCGATCGCGGTCAGTTCGGCGCCGCGCCTGGACCGGACGAACGTCAACGTCTTGGCGCCCTCGACCAGCAGGTCCGCCATGATGCGCGACGCTTCGGACCCGGCCGCCCGCCGCACCGGGGCGCCGTTCTCGCCGGTGACCGACGCCAGTAGCGGGGGCTCCCACAGCGCGATCGTGCGGGGGCCGTGTGGTGATCCGTCCTCGGTGACCTGCGCGCACGGCGCTCCGATCAGCCGCGACGCGGCCGCTCCGGGTTCGGCGGTGGTGGCGCTGGCCAGGACGAATGTCGGGTGGGCTCCGTACCGGGCCGCGATGCGGCGGAGTCGTCGCAGGACCAGCGCGACGTTCGATCCGAAGACGCCGCGGTACGAGTGGCACTCGTCGACCACGACGTAGCGGAGGTTGCGCAGCAGGTGCGACCACCGTTGGTGCGATCGCAGGATCCCGAGGTGCAGCATGTCGGGGTTGGTGAAGATCCAGCGCGAGTTCGCGCGCGTCCACTGCCGAAGTTCGATGGAGGTGTCGCCGTCGAACAGGCAGGGATGGATCGACCGCAGATCCGGCTCGGACTCGGTGAGTGCCGCCGTGGCGCGCAGTTGATCGGCGCCGAGCGCCTTGGTCGGTGACAGATACAGAGCGGTGCCGCGGGATTCGCCGGCGAGTGCGGTCAGGATGGGAAGCTGGTACGCCAGCGACTTGCCCGACGCCGTCCCGGTCGCAACCACCACGTGCTCACCGGCGGCCGCGATGGAAGCGGCCTCGGCCTGGTGGCTCCACGGCTGAGGGATGCCGGCTGCGCGAACGGCCCGGACCACGGCCGGGTCCGCCCATTCCGGCCATTCCGAGTAACTGGACACGCGGGGCGGTAGATCCGCGGTGAAGGTCAGGGGGTGCTCGCCCGGAGGAGTGCCCGCCAGAATCCGGTCCAGAAGCATCCGGCCGAATGAGTCGTCGCCGTTTCCGTCGGGTCGACCGGGATGGGGCGGGGGATTCACGGGGGCCTCTCCGGAAACTCGTCGGTGTTGCGTTCTGGGTGACTGCTACGCGTCGGACCTGGGCTTTTCATCCTATCGACGGCCTGTCGGAATTATCCGCGTGGGGTGTACCGGAGAGTAGCCGGAGTGGCACTGCGTGCAAGATCAACTATTTGCAGTTTTTGTTCGTCTTTCGACTGTTGCGCGCGGGTCGGACGTGGTTGACTATGACCTGGTCGCAGCTTCTGTGTTCGTTTACACGCCCGCAGGATCGATGTTGCGAGCGCGGTGCTTGTGCGTTCCTGAGGGGGAATCGAGAAAGTACAGCGGTCGGAACCGGCCCGGTGGACCGGAAGTGCTGTCCATCGAATCCGGTGTAAGAAAGAGAAGGAAAAGCATGGCACAGGGCACTGTGAAGTGGTTCAACGCGGAAAAGGGCTTCGGCTTCATCGCTCCCGAGGACGGCTCCGCTGACGTCTTCGTCCACTACTCCGAGATTCAGGGCAGCGGCTTCCGCACCCTGGAAGAGAACCAGCGCGTCGAGTTCGAGGTCGGCCAGGGCACCAAGGGCCCGCAGGCCACCGGCGTTCGCGCCATCTGATTCGTTCACCAGCTGAACGTCAGAACTGAACGACAGGCAGAGCCGGTCGTCACGACCGGTGCCTGACGTCGTCCCCCACTGCCGACTCGGCAGTGGGGGACGACTGCGTTGAGGGGTGATCCCGCCGGGCTCCGCGGTGCAGATGCACGAAGAGCGCGAACAACGCGAATCCGTGGCCTAGTGTCCACTTGTGGCCCAGCTGTCGTTCTTCTCCGCCGAGTCGATGCCCCCTGCGGTGACCGACCTCGGTGGGCTGCTCGCGGCGCAGGGGCAGGTGGCCGTCTCGAAGGACGGTGCTCGGGTGTCCGTCGTCGTCGACAGTCTGTGGCGGGCCGAAGCGATCGCCACGTTGATGGCCGAGGCGGATCTCGAGCCGGAGATCGGTACTTCGGAGGAAGGACGGCCGCTCGTTCGGACGGCCTCGGTTCCGCATCTGATCGATCTCGCCGCTCGATGGACGCGGGGGGCGGTCAAGTCCGTGCCCCCGGGTTGGATTCCGGGCGCGCGTGAACAACGGGCGTGGGTCCTGGCCGCCGGACGCGTCGAGGCCGACGGCCAGCGCTATCTTCTCGGCCTGGACCCGCATGCACCGGACACCCACGTCGTCCTG
Organism: Prescottella equi; assembly: GCF_002094305.1. Classification (GTDB taxonomy): domain Bacteria; phylum Actinomycetota; class Actinomycetes; order Mycobacteriales; family Mycobacteriaceae; genus Prescottella; species Prescottella equi. Next base: position 5,228 of record NZ_LWTX01000019.1, on the reverse strand, counting down.
GCCCAGTCGCTCATGCGGGCCGGCGTCGCACCGACAATTGTCGGAATCAGGGGGTCCACTCCTGGATTGCGCATTTCCGGGAGAAGGCGCCTGATGCACCTTGCGGAGAATATCGGCGAAGCCCCCGACGATCCGGACGCTCGCCGCAACTGGCCGCACATTTGAGCGAACGGACCGGGACGGATCTACGTGATCGGCTTACCGGTGTGACACCCTGTTACTGACCGGACCCGGTATAACGGGGTCGAAGGCGAGATTCGCATCAGGTGCACACGGTGGCACTGATCGAGCAGGAAGGTGCGGACAACAGGTGGCATCACGGGAGAAGAGCACGGCGGACGGAGCGTCCGGCACGCGCCGCCTCGTCATCGTCGAGTCACCGACGAAGGCCAAGAAGATCGCGCCCTACCTCGGGAAGAATTACGTGGTGGAGGCGTCGGTCGGCCACATTCGCGACCTCCCGCGAGGCGCTGCGGACGTGCCCGCGAAGTACAAGGGTGAGCCGTGGGCGCGCCTCGGTGTGAACGTCGACCACGACTTCGAGCCGCTGTACGTCGTCAGCCCGGAGAAGAAGTCGAAGGTCACCGAGCTCAAGAGCCTGCTCAAGGATGCCGACGAGCTGTACCTCGCCACCGACCCCGACCGTGAGGGCGAGGCCATCGCCTGGCATCTCCTCGAGACGCTCAAGCCCAAGATCCCGGTCCGCCGAATGGTGTTCCACGAGATCACCGAGCCGGCCATCCGCGCCGCCGCCGAGGACACCCGCGACCTCGACAACGACCTGGTCGACGCACAGGAGACCCGACGCATCCTCGACCGTCTCTACGGCTACGAGGTCAGCCCGGTGCTGTGGAAGAAGGTCATGCCGAAGCTGTCGGCGGGCCGCGTGCAGTCCGTCGCGACGCGCGTCATCGTGCAGCGCGAGCGCGAGCGCATGGCGTTCCGCTCCGCGGAGTACTGGGACATCTCGGCGACGCTCGATGCCGGTGCCGACGCCAGCCCCCGCGCGTTCGGTGCGCGCCTCGTCTCGGTCGACGGCTCCCGCGTCGCTGCGGGACGGGACTTCGGGCCCGACGGCAAGCTCAAGTCCACCGGCGTGACGGTGATCGACGAGGCGTACGCCCGTCGGCTCGCGGAGGCCCTCGAAGGCGTCGACCTGGTCGTCTCCTCGGCCGAGGACAAGCCGTACACGCGCAAGCCGTACGCGCCGTTCATGACGTCGACGCTGCAGCAGGAGGCTGCGCGCAAGCTGCGCTTCTCGTCGGAGCGCACCATGCGGGTAGCGCAGCGTCTGTACGAGAACGGCTACATCACCTACATGCGAACCGACTCGACCACGCTGTCGCAGTCGGCGATCTCCGCGGCGCGGGCCCAGGCCACCGAGCTGTACGGCGCCGAGTACGTCCACGCCACTCCGCGCCAGTACACCCGCAAGGTGAAGAACGCGCAGGAGGCACACGAGGCGATCCGTCCGGCCGGTGACGTCTTCCAGACGCCGGGTCAGCTGCACTCTCGTCTCGAGAACGACGAGTACCGCCTGTACGAGCTGATCTGGCAGCGCACCGTCGCCTCCCAGATGGCCGATGCCCGCGGCACCACCCTGACGCTGCGGATCACCGGCACCGCCGGCACCGGCGAGGAGTGCACGTTCTCGGCGTCCGGCCGCACCATCACGTTCCCGGGCTTCCTGAAGGCGTACGTGGAGAGTGTCGACGAGGAGGCCGGCGGCCAGTCCGACGACGCCGAGTCGCGCCTTCCGGTCCTGACGCAGGGCCAGGAGGTGACCGCTACCAAGCTCGACCCGGACGGTCACTCCACCAATCCGCCGGCGCGCTACACCGAGGCGAGCCTCATCAAGGCTCTCGAAGAGCTCGGCATCGGTCGTCCGTCGACGTACTCCTCGATCATCAAGACCATCCTCGACCGCGGTTACGTCTACAAGCGCGGCAGCGCGCTCGTTCCGTCGTGGGTCGCGTTCGCGGTGATCGGGCTGCTCGAGACGCACTTCGGTCGGCTCGTCGACTTCGACTTCACCGCGGCGATGGAGGACGACCTCGACGAGATCGCCGGCGGCCGCGAACAGCGCGGCAACTGGCTGTCGAGTTTCTACTTCGGTGACGCGGCGGCCGCGGACGACTCGATCGCGCGGGCCGGTGGCCTCAAGAAGATGGTCGGTCAGAATCTCGAGGACATCGACGCCCGCGAGATCAACTCGATCCGCCTGTTCGACGATGCCGAGGGCCGCGAGGTCCATGTGCGGGTCGGACGCTTCGGTCCCTACCTCGAGCGGATGGTCCAGAACCCGGACGATCCGGACGGTGACCCGGTCTCGCAGCGTGCGAACCTGCCCGACGACCTGCCGCCGGACGAACTCACTCCCGAGTACGCCGAGAAGCTGTTCTCGACGCCGCAGGAGGGACGGAAGCTGGGCGTCGACCCGCTGACCGGCCACGAGATCGTCGCCAAGGAAGGCCGCTTCGGCCCGTACGTCACCGAGATCCTCCCCGAGCCGGCACCCGAACCGGAGCCGGACATCGTGCCCGTCGAGGCGGCGGCCGACGGCACCACCAAGACGAAGGCCGTCAAGAAGGCGCCGGCGAAGAAGGCCGCGAAGAAGGCGGCCGGCCCCAAGCCGCGCACCGGATCGCTGCTCAAGTCGATGGACCTGGCCACCGTCACGCTCGAGGATGCCCTCAAACTGCTGTCGCTGCCGCGCGTGGTGGGTGTCGACCCCGAATCGAAGGAAGAGATCACCGCGCAGAACGGCCGTTACGGGCCGTATCTGAAGAAGGGCACCGATTCCCGTTCTCTGGAGAACGAGGATCAGATGTTCACGGTGACGCTCGAGGAGGCACTGAAGATCTACGCCGAGCCGAAGCGGCGCGGGCGTCAGGCTTCGGCGGCTGCTCCGCTGCGGGAACTCGGCAACGACGCGGCCACCGGCAAGCCGATGGTCATCAAGGACGGCCGCTTCGGCCCGTACGTCACCGACGGCGAGACCAACGCCAGCCTGCGCAAGGGCGACGAGGTCGAGTCGATCACCGACGAACGCGCGTCCGAACTTCTCGCCGATCGTCGCGCTCGCGGCCCGGTCAAGAAGAAGGCCGCCGCGAAGAAGGCACCGGCCAAGAAGGCGGCGGCGAAGAAGACTGCAGCCAAGAAGGCGCCGGCCAAGAAGGCCGCGGCGAAGAAGTCGTGACCGGCCGCGCCGTCGCCGTCGGCGGGGACAGTTAGGCTCGGCGCGTGGCGGGTGTTTTCGATCGACTGGTCGGCCAGGAGCATGTCGAGGCAGAGTTGACGGCTGCTGCGACGGCGGCGCGCGGCGGCGACGCCGGTTCGCGGATGACGCACTCGTGGCTGTTCACCGGTCCGCCCGGGTCGGGCCGGTCGGTTGCCGCGGTGTGCTTCGCCGCGGCACTGCAGTGCACGTCCGAGGGAGTCCCGGGCTGCGGCGAATGTCAGGCCTGCACGACGACGATGGCCGGCACGCACGGCGACGTCCGTCGGGTCGTGCCCGAGGGGCTGAGTATCAGCGTCAGCGAGATGCGCGGCATCGTGCAGACCGCCTCGCGTCGACCCAGCACGGGCCGCTGGCAGGTCGTCGTCGTCGAGGACGCCGACCGTCTCACCGAGGGCGCGGCGAACGCGCTGCTCAAGGTCGTCGAAGAACCGCCGGAGCGGACGGTGTTCCTGCTGTGTGCGCCGTCGGTGGACCCGCAGGACATCTCGGTGACGCTCCGTTCCCGGTGCCGGCACATTCCCTTGGTGACGCCGAGTGTGGACGCGATCGCGCAGGTGCTGCGGGAGCGGGATCACCTCGACGCCGAGACCTCGGACTGGGCGGCCTCCATCTGTGGCGGGCATGTCGGGCGGGCCCGGCGCCTCGCGCGGGACGAGGACGCGCGCAGCCGACGCAAGCGTGCCCTGGCTCTGGCGGGCGCGGCGCTTCGGCCGGGCACCGCCTACGCCGCCGCCGAGGAGTTGGTGCAGTCAGCGGAACTCGAGGCCCGAGAACTGACCGCCGAACGCGACGAGCGGGAGACCGAGGAGATGCGGACCGCGCTCGGCGCGGGCGGCACCGGCAAGGGCGCCGCCGGAGCCCTGCGGGGCTCGGCCGGCGTGCTCAAGGAACTCGAACGTCGTCAGAAGTCTCGCGCCACCCGAACCGGGCGCGACTCACTCGATCGCGCGCTCATGGATCTCGCCGGTCTGTACCGCGACGCATTGGCCTACTCGTTCGGGTCGTCCGCCACTCCCAATCATCCCGACATGGCGGAACAGGCGGCGGACCTCGCGGGTCGCACGTCGCGAGAGGGCCTGTTGCGGTGCATCGAGGCGATCCTGGACTGCCGGGAGGCACTCGATCAGAACGTCAAACCCAAGTTCGCCGCCGACGCACTCGTCGCCCGCCTGGGCGCCGAGTTCAGGTAGAACGAGCCCGATTTGCATTTGGGCCGGGGGGACGGGATAGACTCGCGTGCGCCGAAAGGCACGCTGCCTTAGCTCAGTCGGTAGAGCATTTCACTCGTAATGAAAAGGTCGCGAGTTCGATTCTCGCAGGCAGCTCCGAGAGGGCCCCTCACCACCAGGTGAGGGGCCCTTCTGGTTTCGGCGACTCGGTGGCCGATCCGGCGCGGTCGCCGAAACCTCGCGGTACGGCCCCGCGGGGAGGACGATGAACCGTGGGACGGGCGGTCCCGCCGGCACTCCATGGGAGAAGGTGACTCATCGTGTGGATGGAGATCTTCTGGCTCATCCTCATGGTCGGCGCCCTGGTCATGTTGATACCGATCGCACGACAGGTGTTCCGTCGATCCGACGACGACCGGGATCACCACGATTCGTGACGGCAGGTCTCGACAGGGCTGCGAGCGAGGCGGCATGCTCGGGAGGTGAGTGATTCGCTGAAGACCCGCGTTCGCGAGAAACTCCTGCGCCAACTCTCCGAGAACGGGGGTCACCCGGTGGAGGAGGTGGAGAGCGACGATCCGCGTCTTGTCGCGATCGACTCCGACCTGGCCGCTCTCGACGAGGTCGCCGAGGACGATCCCCTCGTGGAGGAGTTGGCCACCAAGTACTGGGTTCCCTGACCCAGCCGGTCCGGACGGCCACGCGGCGTACATGACCGTGCTTTCGACGGCCTGATCAGGCGATTTGGCAATCGCCGAACGGTTCGCGTAACTTATTCCAGGTCAGAGCGACACGGACACCGACCCGGCCGCGACCTT
>NZ_LWTX01000018.1 GCF_002094305.1 Prescottella equi | reverse complement strand
ATCCACCGAGCTACCCGTCGTCGCCGACCCAGGCGCCGTGACCGACAACGAGGTCGTCACATTCGGATCCACAACCGTCACCGACTGCGCCGACGCACTCGAGTTCGTGAACCCGGCAGCACCCGTGAACTCCGCCGTCACCGCGAACGAACCAGCAGCATTGAACGAATGTGGCAGGATCGCCGCACCCGCGGACACCGGAACCGGGGACCCGACAGGGTCACCGTCGACCTTGAACTGCACCGAGCCCTGGGCGTTGGTGGGTGTCAGATTCGCGACGAGGTTCAGCTCAGCGCCCGAGGTGGTCGTCGGCGGCACCTGAACCGTCAGCGACGTCGCGACATCCGGATCAGCCACCGTCACCGACTGCGCGGCAGCCGAAGAATTCGTGAAACCCGCGCCCGCAACGAAATCAGCACCGACACTGTGCGCACCAGCCGACGTGAACGTATGCGACAGCGTCGCAACACCACTCACCACCGCAACCGGAGACCCGATCGGCGCACCGTTGTCCGTGAACTGAACAGTGCCGACCGCGTTCGACGGGTTCACCGTCGCCGACAGATCCACCGAGCTACCCGTCGTCGCCGACCCAGGCGCCGTGACCGACAACGAGGTCGTCACATTCGGATCCACAACCGTCACCGACTGCGCCGACGCACTCGAGTTCGTGAACCCGGCAGCACCCGTGAACTCCGCAGTCACCGCGAACGAACCAGCAGCATTGAACGTGTACGGCAGCACAGCCTCGCCACCGGACACCGGAACCGCTGCGCCCGCCGGGCTCCCGTTCACCTTGAACTGCACCGACCCGACCGCAGTCGACGGACTCACCGTCGCCGCCAGGTCCACCGACGCACCTGTCGTCGCGGAACCAGGAGCAGACACCGACAGCGAGGTCTCCACATCCGGATCGGCAACCGTCACGGTCTGCGCAGCGGCTGCGGAGGAAGCGAATCCGGGACCACCGCTGAACTCCGCGGTGATGCTGTGCGATCCGGCAGCACCGAACGTGTGCTGTACCGATGCCTGTCCTGCTGCGACGGCGACCGGTGATCCGATGGCCGTACCGTTGTCCTTGAACTGCACCGTCCCGGCGGCATTCACCGGCATCACCGACACCGAAAACGTCACCGGTGCGCCCGTCGTCGCGGAGGCCGGAACCTGCAGCGTCGTGGTTGTCGGGGCGTTCACCGTCACCGTCTGCGCCGGCGCCGACGAGTTCACGAACCCGGACCCTGCGAGGAAATCAGCGGTGATGCTGTGAGCGCCCGCGGTCGTGAACGCGTGTGGCAGCGTTGCCTGGCCGGCGGTGACCGTCACCGGCGCACCGACGGAGGCGCCGTTGTCCTTGAACTGCACCGTGCCCACCGCATTCGCCGGGGTCACCGATGCCGACAGTGTCACCGGCGTACCCGTCACGGCCGTACCCGGGACCGACACCGTCGTACCCGTCGTCACCGGGGCGTTCACCTGAACGTTCTGCGCGGCCGACTGCGACGAGTTCGCGATCGCCGTGCCCGCGAACTTCGCCGTGAGACTCCGCGCCCCCGCCGTGGTCGGCGTCCACGCATAGGTTGCCACGCCCGAGGCATTGATCGGGCCCTCCCCGAGCTTCGTCGCGCCGTCGTAGAACTCCACCGCGTTGCCCTGCGCGGCACCGGTCACCGTCGCGGTCAACGTCACCGACTGCCCCGTCAGTATCGGTGTCTGCACCGCCGCCAAGGTCGTAGTGGTGGTGTCCTTCGACACCGTGATCGTCGGGCCCTTGTCCGAGTAGGTGCCGCTGCCGAGGCTGCCCGAGTAGTGCATCGTCGTCATCAGCGGCGTCGAGCGAGCGCAACTCGCCGTCACCAGGTAGTTGAACGTGAAGGTCTGGATATTCGGCGAGATGTTGGGATACACCGGCCACGAGCCCGTTACGCGGGTGTAGTCCGCCGCGACCTCCGGACTGGAACGATTGCCGCTGACGTATGTCAGACACGGCGGGTGAATGTCCTTCACGGCCTGGATGTACTCCACGACGCCACCGGTGCGGTCGAAATCGGTGGTTATCGAGATCGTCTCGCCCACGGACGGCGTCGAGTTACTCACCGTCCGTTTGAATGCGCTGCTGCCGTCCGACCAGTTCACCGATGCGGCCGCCGCGCCTGCCGACCCGACACCCACCGTTGCCGCGAATCCCGCAGCCATTGCGAAAACGCTCACTCCGCCGACTATTCGGCGTAATCCCCTGCCAACCATGCACTTCCCTCTCGACGACGACGATCGGTCGTCAGCTCAACGGATCAGGTTTCGACCTGGGACACTGCGCCGATGAGTATCGAGTTCGGGGCGCGCTGCAGGGCCCACGCCACCCCCTGCAGCCAATCCGCAGCCCGACTCCGCGTCTGAAATGCGAGTCGAACTCTATCGGACGAACGTCCAAGTCGAGGACGATTGGTGAGAATGGGCCGTGGCCCTCCGCACAGGAGCGCGGAGGGCCACAGCCTGATTCACCTCTCGAGTCAGAACCCGAAGCGGAATCCGCTCAGGCTGCCCAAGGATCCGAGGTCCAGCGACCCGGTGCCACCCGTGCCTCCACCGGACTGCACGACGTCGAGGGTCTGCGTCACCGACGTCGAACCCGCCACGCCCGTGCCACCCGAGTACACCGCATGGATCTGACGCGGCCCGCTCTGCGTGAACGTGTGCGTGAGCTCAGCAACCCCGTCGACCACCGGAACCGGAGCACCGATCTCGACACCACCGTCGAAGAACTGCACCGTTCCCGGCAACGATGGCGCACCGATCACCTGCGCCTTCAACACGTACGGCGCACCGGCCGTCGGCGACTGCGTCGACACGATCACCACCGACGACACCGCATCCGACGGGTTCGGAGCCGACACCACCACCGGACGATCGACCGATGCCGACCCCACGAACCCGGCATCGGCGGTGTACACCGCCGAGACCTGGCGTGTGCCCACCACGGTGAAGATGTGGTCGACCGAGGCGGAACCGTTCACCAGAACCACCGGTGACCCGATCGGGCTGCCGTTCTCGCGGAACTGCACCGAACCCGTCGGCACCGCCGACCCCGATTGCGCCTGCACCGTCACTGACAACGTGGTCGGCGCACCCGTCGTCGCCGACCCCGGCACACCGACCAATGTCGACGTCGCGACATCGACCGGCGCCGGATCGCTCACGGTCACGGTCTGCGCCGACGCCGTCGAATTCGTGAACCCGGCAGCACCGGTGAACTCCGCCGTCACCGCATGGGTGTCGGCAGCATTGAATGTGTACGGCAGCGAGGCCGCACCACCGGACACGGTTTGCGGCGATCCGACAGGCACGCCGTCGATCTCGAACTGCACAGTGCCCTGCGCGTTCGACGGCGACACCGTCGCGGTCAGATCGACCGACGTACCCGTGACCGCAGTAGCCGGGGCCTGAACCGTAAGCGACGTCGTCACGTCCGGATCGGACACCGCCACCGACTGGGGAGCCGAAGTCGAACCTTCGAAACCGGTTGCGCCCGAGTACACGGCGGTCACCGCGAACGAGCCTGCGGCGTCGAACGTCCACGGCAGGCTCGCCGCACCGCCTGACACCGTCACCGGGGCACCGACGTCCACACCACCGATCTGGAACTGCACCGTGCCGGCGGACGGAATCGGGGCCACCGTCGCCTCCAACATCACCGCCGTGCCCGTCTGGGCGGCGCCCGGCACCGTCACCGTGGTCGTCGTCAGCTGATCCGGATCACTGACCACGATCGACGCCGGCGACGAGGCTGCTGCGTCCGTGAAGCCCGGACCAGCGGTGAACGACGCACCGACGCTGTGCGAGCCTGCATCGGTGAACGTATACGGCAGCGTGGCAACGTCGTTCACCACCGCAACGGGGGCACCGATCGGAGTACCGTCGTCGGTGAACTGAACCGTGCCCTGCGCACCGGACGGCGAGACAGTCGCCGCCAGTTCCACCGGGGTTCCCGTGACCGCGGTCGCCGGAACGTCCAGTGTCAGCGACGTCACCACGTCAGGAACGGACACCGTGACGGTCTGAGCAGCGGCCGACGCGTTCGTGAACCCACTCGCACCCGTGAAGTCGGCCGTCACCTCGAACGAACCGGCAGCATCGAACGTGTACGGCAGGCTCGCGGAGCCGTCGGACACCGCCTGCGGCGCACCCACCGGGTTGCCGTCGACCTTGAACTGCACGTCGCCTTGCGCTGTCGGCGGGGTCACCGCAGCCGACAACGTGACGGGTTGCCCCGTCTCGGCTGTGCCCGGCACCGTCACCGAGAGCGTCGTCTCGACATCCGGGTCCACCACCGTCACGTTCTGCGCGGTCGCCGAAGAGTTCGTGAAACCCGCTGCAGCAGTGAAGTTCGCGGCAAGACTGTGCGTGCCCGCGGATGTGAACGTATGCGGCAGTGTTGCAGAACCAGCGGCCACCGGGACGGGAGATCCGATCGGAGCCCCGTTGTCGGTGAACTGCACCGAGCCCTGGGCATTCGCCGGGGTGACGGTCGCCGTCAGGTCTACCGACGAACCCGTTTCGGCCGACGCCGGCGCACTCAGCGACAACGAGGTCGCCACATCCGGGTTCGACACGGCAACGGTCTGCACCGTCGACGTCGAATCGTCGAAGCCCCTACCCGCGGTGAACTGAGCGGTGATGGCGTGCGAGCCTGCTGTGTCGAAGGTGTGTGTCAGCGTCGCGACACCGTTCACCGGGGTGACCGGAGAGCCGATGTTCGAGGCGCCGTCCTTGAATTGCACCTGGCCGTCGGCGTTGGCTGGATCCACAGTCGCCGTGAGGGTTACGGGTTCGCCCGTCGTCGCGGACCCCGGGGTCTGCACCGTCGTTGTCGTGGGGACCGGGTCGGCGACACGAACCCACGCGCCGGCGGGGTTGGTGCCCTGCCCGGTGGAGAACGAGTAGACGTCGAAGAGGAAGCCGGCGTTGTAGTCGCCAGCAGCCTGCGTGTCGGGGATCTTGTAGGTGACAGCGAAGTCCACGTTGTCGAGGTAGCCCTTGTTGCCGAGGACCGGCACGGAATTGCAGCCGCCTCCGGAACAGGTCGCCTTGACGCCGGCGGTGCCCTCGTTGGTGACGGTCGACTGCTTGCTGACGGTGTTGGACTGGTATTGGAAGCCCGCGGGCGCGATCTGTCGGATCGTGGTGATGTACCGGCCGATTCCGCTGTTCTTCCAGATCTTGGCGGTGTAGGTCACGGTGTCGCCTGGGTAGACGACGTTGACCCCGACCTGGGTGCGGTCGACCGCTGCCCCGTTCACGGCGGACAAGCTCAGGTTCCACCTGAGATTGTCGGCCGTCTTGTCGCCCGACCAGGCGGGCGGCGGATCAGCCGCCATGGCAGTGCCGGAGCCGGCCACTATCAGGCCGACGGCGGCGACGCCCGCCACGAGCGGCGCCGCTAATCGGCGAAAGGTTGACACACGCACAGATCCTCCTCGGGTAGCCCGCCCCCCGACTCGGCGGTTTCGTGTCTGCACTCGCACGCCGTGACGTTAGTCGTTGCCGGAGCGTGTCGAACAGCGTTTCTGATCAATCGTCCAACTACTTTTCCGGCGGCCCGCAACCGTCGCGCAGACGGCGGGGAACGGCCACAAGCGGGGCCACGTCCGGATGGACGGAGCCCCGCTTGGGTCGCGAATTACTGCTTACCAGTGGGGATTACGAGCCGAACTGCAGGTTGCCGAGCAGGCCGCCCAGAATTCCGCTCAGGCTGCCCAAGCTGCCGCTCGAGCCGCCACCGGAGACCTGGATCGTCTGCGAACCCGAGGTCGAGTCCGCGACGCCCTGGCCGCCGCTGAACACCGCGTGGATGCTGTGGGCACCCGCCGTGGTGAAGGTGTGGTTCAGAACCGCGACGCCGTCGACAACCTGCACCGCGTCTCCGATCGGGGTGGCCCCGTCGAAGAACTGGACCGTGCCGTCGACCGGAGCATTACCGGCGCCGGTCACCTGAGCCGACAGCTGCACCGCCGCACCCTTGGCCGCGTTGGCCGGCACCGTCAGGACGGTGGCCGTCTCCACATCCGCCGGCGTCGGGACCGTAACCACGACCTGCTTGGCCGCGGCGGTGGAGCCCATGAATCCGGTTGCGCCGCTGAACGTCGCGGTGATGTCGTGCGTGCCGACGGTGGTGAAGGTGTGCGACAGCGTGGCGACACCGTCGATCACCGGTGCACTGCCGAGCGAGGTTGTGCCGTCGAAGAACTCGACGGTGCCGCCGCTCGGCACGACATCCGAGGTCGTGGAGTTGTACACGGTTGCGTACAGGTCCTCGGCCTCACCGGTCTTGGCGTTGCCCGGCACTACCAGCATCGTCGTGGTGGCGACATCGATCGGGGTCGGGTCCGAGACCGTGACGGTCTGCGCCGACGCCGTCGAGTTCGCGAACCCGGCACCGCCGGTGAACGCGGCCGTCACCGACTTCGTGCCGGCCGAAGCGAAGGCGTGCGACAGCGTCGCAGCGCCACCCGACACCGTCACCGGAGCACCCACGGGGGTACCGTCCACCGAGAACTGCACCGTGCCCTGAGCATTGGTTGGAGTCACCGTCGCGGTGAGATCCACATCGTCACCGGTCTCGGCGTTGGGCGGAACCTGCAGTCCCAGAGTGGTCTCCACATCCGACGGGGTCGGATCCGACACCGTGACCGTCTGCGCGGATGCGGTCGACGCCGCGAACCCGGTGGTACCCGAGTAGACAGCCGAAACGTCGTACGCACCAGAAGCATTGAACGTGTACGGCATGGTTGCGTGACCCGAGACGTCGACGTTCACCGGCGCACCGATGTCGGAGCCGGCCACCTTGAACTGCACCGTGCCACCGGTGGGGACCGGAGCCACCGCCGCCGACAGCGTCACCGAAGTTCCGGTCTCAGCGGTAGCGGGCGCCGACACCGTCGTCGTGGTCTCCGTGTCCGGCACGGCCGGGTCGGTCACCGTCACGGTCTGTGCCGAAGCCACCGAACCCGCAAATCCTGCGCCGCCGCTGAAGCTGGCGGTGATGCTGTGCGAGCCCACAGTCGTGAAGGCGTGCGACAGGGTCGCGACACCGTTCGACACCGTCACGGCGGCACCGATGTCGGCACCGTTGTCCTGGAACTGCACCGTGCCGGTCGCGCCGGCCGGAAGCACATTTGCCGTCAGATCGACGGCGGTGCCCGTCTCCGCGCTCTGCGGAACCGTCAGGGACGTCGTGGTGGCGACATCCGGATCCGTCACAGTGACGGTTTGCGTCTGCGCCGCAGTGGAGCCGGCGAATCCGGCGTCACCCGAGAACACGGCACCGATCGCCTGGACACCGGCGGTCGTGAACGTGTGCTGCAGCGTTGCAACACCATTGGACACCGGCACCGGCGATCCGATGTCGACGCCGTTGGCGGTGAACTGAACCGTGCCGGTCGCGTTTGCGGGCGCGACGTTGGCAGTGAGGGTCACGGAGGCGCCCGTCGCGGCGTCAGCCGGAACCGACACCGACGTGGTGGTCTCCGTGTCCGGCACCACCGGATCGGTGACCGTCACGGTCTGCGCAACCGCGGTCGAACCTGCGAAGCCCGGTGCGCCCGTGAATTCGGCGGTGATGCTGTGCGAACCGGCCGCCGCGAACGGGTGGGACAGCGTCGCCGCACCGGCCGCCACGGTCACCGGGGAACCGATGTTGTTCCCGTTGTCCTTGAACTGGACCGTGCCCTGCGCGTTCGACGGGGTCACGTTGGCAGTCAGATCGACAGCCGCACCGGTCTCCGCGGTCTGCGGAACCGTCAGCCCCAGCGTGGTCTCGACGTCGACGGGAGTCGGATCGGAGACCGTCACCGTCGAGGCCGCCGACGTCGATCCGGCGAAGCTACCGGTGGCGGTGAACACCGCGGTGATCGAGTGTGAACCGGCCGAGGTGAAGGTGTGGTCCAGGCTGGCCACGCCGCCGGACACTGCCACCGGCGAACCGATGTCGGTGCCGTTGTCCTTGAACTGCACCGAGCCCGTCGCGTTGTTGGGCGCGACGTTCGCGGTCAGCGTGACCGACGTACCGGTCTCGGCCGTCGCCGGAATGGTCAGCGTCGTGGTGGTCGACTCTTGCGCGGCAACGACATTGATGGTCGCAAGCGGACCGGCACCGGCATTGAGGGCTGCGTTCTCGGTGTCGCGAGGCACACATCGAGTGTTCGCCCACTGAGTGCCGAACAGCGACGCCTTCGGCAAGGTCGTGTTGAAGTTCTCGAAGGCGTTCCAATTTCCGGCCGCGCCAGCCGTACGAATCTTCGGCGTGATAGGCGTGCCGGCGACACCAGCAACGACTGTGACATCGACGGCAGGCAATTGGAACCAGCTGTCGCCGCTGCCGTTCGTCGTGCCGTCGAGGTTCTTCTTCAGCTTGGGTGCCCGGATGCCACCCTCACTGTTGGTGCTGGACGAAGGCCCGTTACCGACCGTCTGATTATTGCCGGACAGTCGCAGGATCTGACCAGTCGACGACGGGTTTCCTGAGTCGTCGACACGCAGCACGCCTGGGGCGACGTTGTCGAGGTTGATACCCGCGCCGACGACCGCGGCGCTGACGAAAGTCGCGTTGTCGGGAATCATGAAGTCGAACTTGATGCGCGAAATGTTCGTGGTCGTCGCGCCGGAGTCCGAGTTCGGGTAGGCAGCCGGGCCCGACTGGATCCGGTAGGTGAAGGTCTCGCCCGGCTCGACCTGCGTCGGTGCCGTCACGGACACGGACGTGTCCTGATACTTCGTGACCTGCGCCAGCGAGTTGTTCGCTCGGCACGACGTCTTGAAGTTGGTCACCGTAGTGACCGGAGTATTCGCCGCGGATGCGGTGGTGGGAGCGACCACCAACATCACGCCGGCCACGAGCGCTGCGCCTGTGATGGGGGCGGCACAGCGCATAACTATTGGATTTTTCATGCACCACTTCCTTGTAAGAAGTTGCGGATGGGGGGAGGGAATCCGCATAGGTCGACACACCATAACGGCGCCGTTACATCCGCGTATCGCTTTTGCGAATCAAACGTCCAAATGTTGCTGACAGTTAGCTACGTGCGGAGTCAGACTACCGACCAGTAACCTAGGCCGGCCCGTCGGCTCGGCCTGTGCCACCCGGAGCGCCGAGCTTCACGGCCTTCAACAGCACCTACTCTGATGGACACTAGTCCAGTACCATGTCCGAATCCGGGTTTACAGATCCACGCAGATCTTTCACCCCTCGATTAACCCCACCGCGCTCCAGTTAGTCGAAATCCGGGGCTTCGTTGTCCGAGCGGCGGGCCGACGCCCGATCGGCTCAGCACGCAACACCCTCAGGCCATGACTCGAACCGAAATTCTCATCGAAACCAATTGCGGTCCGAATTCCATTTCTGAATTGAATTCCAATATTCGCGCGAGTGCTCGGGGAAGCCGACCAGGTACCGTCCGGTAGGTGTCCACCGAACGTCAGCGCACCTATTCCTGGAACGACCCGGCCCCGATCGCGGAGGCCAACCGCAGCCTCAGCGGCCTCGAGTTCGTCCGCGGACTCGTCGACGGCACGGTCCCCCACCACCCGACGGCGTCGACACTCGGGTTCCGCGTGACCGACGCCCGCGAAGGCTTCGTCGAGATCACGGCGGAACCGCAGGAGTGGCATTACAACGCCGTCGGCAGCGTGCACGGCGGTGTCATCGCCACGATGATCGACACCGCGATGGGGTTCTCCGTGTCGAGCACGCTACCGGCGGGTGTCGGCTACACCACCCTCGACATCACCGTCCGCTACATTCGCGGCATCAAGGGTGACGGCGGATCGATTCGGGTGCACGGTTTTTCGGAGCACACCGGTCGCACCACCGCGACCGCGCGCGCCGAGGTCCGCGACGACCGGGACCGGCTGCTGGCGACGGCGTCGACCACCTGCCTGATCCTGCGCTGACTACCCGCGCCCTACAAGCTGAAGGGTCCCTTCATGCGCTGCGAGCGCATGAAGGGACCCTTCAGCTTGTAGGCGGAAAACTACGGCGCCGTCAGCACCTCACGCCCGACGAAGGGCACGAGCGCAGCCGGGACACGCACGGAACCGTCTGCCTGCTGGTGGTTTTCGAGGATCGCAACGAGCCAGCGGGTGGTGGCGAGGGTGCCGTTGAGGGTTGCCGCGGTCTGCGGCTTGCCGTTCTCGTCGCGGTACCGCACGCTCAGGCGGCGCGCCTGGTAGGTGGTGCAGTTCGACGTCGACGTCAGCTCGCGGTAGGCCTGCTGCGTGGGAACCCAAGCCTCGCAGTCGAACTTGCGGGCCGCGGACGATCCGAGGTCGCCACCGGCGACGTCGATGACGCGGTACGGAAGTCCCATCGCGTCGAGCATGTCGCGCTCCCACGCGAGCAGGCGCTGATGCTCGGCGTCGGCGTCCTCCGGCTTGCAGTAGGTGAACATCTCCACCTTGTCGAACTGGTGGACGCGGATGATGCCGCGCGTGTCCTTGCCGTAGCTGCCGGCCTCGCGGCGGAAGCACGACGACCAGCCCGCGTACCGCTTGGGGCCGTTCGACAGGTCGAGGATCTCGCCCGAGTGGTAGCCGGCGAGCGGGACCTCGGAGGTGCCGACGAGGTACAGGTCGTCGTCGGCCAGGTGGTAGACCTCGTCCGAGTGCTGGCCGAGGAAGCCGGTGCCCTGCATGACCTCGGGGCGCACCAGCACCGGCGGGATCATCATGGTGAATCCGTTGGCCATCGCCTTCTGCGCCGCCAGCTGCAGCATGCCGAGCTGGAGCATCGCGCCGAAGCCGGTGAGGAAGTAGAACCGCGAGCCCGACACCTTGGCGCCGCGCTCCATGTCGATCAGCCCCAGCGACTCACCGAGCTCGAGGTGGTCCTTCGGCTCGAAGTCGAACGTCGGGATCTCGCCGACCGTCTCGAGGGTGATGAAGTCGTCCTCGCCGCCGGCCGGGGCGCCGTCCTGCACGATGTTGGAGATCGCGCGGTGCGCCTCGTCCAGCTTGGCCTGCGCCTCGTGCTGGGCGGCCTCGGCGTCCTTCACCTTCTGCGCCAGTTCCTTGGAGCCGGCGAGCAGTGCGGGACGCTCCTCGGGGGAGGCCTGCCCCACCTTCTTGCCGAACGCCTTCTGCTCGGCGCGCAGCGTGTCGCCGGCCAGGATCGCGGCGCGGCGGGATGCATCGGCCTCGAGCAGCGCGTCGACCAGACCGGGGTCTTCGCCGCGGGTGCGCTGCGAGGTGCGGACGGCGTCGGGGTTCTCGCGAAGGAACTTGAGGTCAATCACGACCACAAACCCTACTTGGTTACGCCGCGCTCATTCCGGCTGCTGCCCCAATATCCGCAGATAGTCCTCGCGTCCGAACATGCGTGCGGCGTCGAGCGCCGACGGCTGACCGGCCGCCGCGTCGGCTCCGGCGGCCACGAGGGCGGCCACCACGCCGTCCTCACCCTTGAAGACCGCGCCCGCCAGCGGCGTCTGCCCACGGTCGTTCGGTCGGTTGACGTCGGCACCGCGGTCGACGAGCGCACGCACCGTGTCGGCGTGCCCGTGGTACGCCGCGAGCATCACCAACGTGTCGCCGCTGCCGTTGGTGAGGTTCACCGGGACACCGGCGTCCACGTACTGCGCCAGCGTGGCCGCGTCGCCGGTGCGGGCCATGTCGAACAATCGACCCGCCAGCTCCTGCACGTCCGCGGGCTCCCCGCCGTCGCGCCGATCGGGAGATTCCTCACTCATGCCGCACGAACCTACGCCGAAACTTCGGCAACCGCGCCCGATGCGGGCATTATGTAGGCGATGTCCGACGAGCAACCGCAGCCGACTCCACACCCGGAGCGGGGCCGACACCTGTCCGCGCCCGTGACCAGGCGCGCTCTCGCGCTCGTCGCGATCGGTGCGGTCCTGGCCGCGATCGCCACGATCTTCCTGGCCGGCGGCTTCGACCGGGGCGAGAAGCTTCCCGCGCACACCAGCACGGTGGGGCCGCAGCCCACCGGCGCCGTCGCCGGTGACGCGTTCGGTTCGGCCACGACCGGTGACTGCCTCACATGGTCCGAGGCCGACGCGAGCGACCTCGAGCAGGTCGACTGCGCGCAACCGCACCAGTTCGAGGTGGCCACCGACATCGACCTCAGCCTGTACCCCGGCATCGAGTTCGGCCCCGGTGCCAAGTTCCCGGGCGTCCTGCGCTTCTCCGAACTGCGCGACGAGCAGTGCGCACCGGCCGTCAACACCTACTTGAACGGGCGTTTCGACCCGAAGGGCAAGTTCAGCGTCGGACTGATCAATCCCGGCGAGGCCGGCTGGTCGGCCGGCGAGCGGACCATCCGCTGCGGTCTGCAGTTCTCCGGCGTCACCGGCACGCTGCTGCCGTTCCAGGGCCTGGTCGAGCAGCAGGACCAGTCGAAGGTGTGGGAGACGGGTACCTGCGTCGGCATCAACCAGAACGTGCCGTCCGACCCCGTCGACTGCGCCCAGCCCCATGCCTTCGAGGTGGTCGGGGTGATCGACCTGGCCAGCCAGTTCCCCGGCGGCATGCCGTCGGTCGAGGACCAGGACCGGTTCCTCGAGAAGGCGTGCACCGACGCCAGTACCGGCTACCTCGGGTCGCCCGATGTGCTGCGCGACAAGACGCTCACCCTGTTCTGGGACAACCTGGACCTCGACAGTTGGCTCGTCGGCAGCCGCAAGATCAACTGCTCGATCGGCCAGGAGGTCGACGGCACCGGCTTCGCCACCATCGTCGGCAGCGCCAAGGGCGACATCCTGATCAACGGTCAGGCGCCGGTCCCGCCGCCCGCCGCCCCCGACGGACGTTCGGTGCCCACCCCGC
Organism: Prescottella equi; assembly: GCF_002094305.1. GTDB lineage: Bacteria > Actinomycetota > Actinomycetes > Mycobacteriales > Mycobacteriaceae > Prescottella > Prescottella equi. The sequence goes on along the minus strand of NZ_LWTX01000018.1, from coordinate 20,886 downwards.
TGCCCGGTGCGGCGCCGCTGCCGGCCCCCGGCGGCTGACATGACGGTGACCATGACGGCCGACCGCTTCGAGGAGCTGGTCTCCGAGGCGCTCGACCTCATCCCGCCGGAGTTGGCCCGCGCGATCGACAACGTCGTGGTGCTGGTGGAGCCGCGCAACGACGAGGAACCGACCCTGCTCGGGCTCTACCAGGGCATCGCGCTCACCGAGCGGGACAGCCACTACGGCGGCGCGCTGCCCGACACCATCACCATCTACCGCGACGCGATCCTCGACGTGTGCGAGACGGACGACGACGTCGTGCACGAGGTCATGGTGACGGTGATCCACGAGGTGGCGCACTACTTCGGCATCGACGAGGACCGCCTGCACGAGCTCGGCTGGGGCTGACCCCCGCCCAGGACGAGTTTGCGTCGGTTTCACATGGAACCGACCGGCCTCCTCCGGCGTCCAACCAATCGAGGAACAAGCCTGCCGCTGGTTCCGGTTGCCGCCGTCCCGAGCCGAGGAGTGCACCGCCATGTCGGACCACGTGTATGTCGACCCCGACGTCCTCCTCGCAGCGGCCGGAGAAATCGAGGCGCTCGTCACGCGCCTGCAGACCTCGCTCGCCGTCCACTCCCCCGCGCTGAACGTCGCGCCGTCCGGCGCCGAGGAGGTGTCGGTGCTGGCCGCCGGCTACTTCAACCGGCTGGCGGGCAGCTTCGGCGCCGCTACGAGCCGCGGGATCGAGGAACTGGCCGCAGCCGCCGCGATGCTCCGGGCACAGGCCGCCGCCTATCGCGAAGAGGACCGGACACTCGGCACCTCGCTCATCACCGGCATGTGACGCCGCACCCCACCCGTCAGTCGATCTCGAGGAGAAACGCAGCATGACCATCGGTGTCACCGGCGTCGTCTGGATGCCGCGCGGGGCAACGGTCAACTCGACCACACTCTCGGCCGGGGCCGGCCCGGTGCCACTCGGCGCGGCGAGCCCGGCCTGGGCGGCGCTGTCGGCGAGCCTCGCCGACGCGGGCGCCACGCTCAACCGGGTGATGACGGAACTGCGCGCGGGTTGGGAGGGGGTGGCCGCCGACGCCGCGCTCGCCCGGCTCGCACCGTTCACCGCGTGGGTCGAACAGTCCGCCGCGCTCGCCGCGGAGACGTCGACCAAGGCGTCCACCCAGGCCGGGTCGTACACGACCGCGGCGATGACCATGCCGAGCCTGCCGGAGATCACTGCGGTAAAGGCCGCCAAGACCGCCGCGTACAGCACCGGTGGGGTGGTCAACGGTTCCGCGGCCGCCGCCGAGGCTGCCGATCGCGCGATGGACTTCCGGGCCGGCGTGGTGATGGAGGTGTACGAGGCGGCGTCCAGCATCGTCACGACACCGGAGACGTTCACCCAGCCACCGCCGCTCAGCAATGGCGCGACTGCCGGGCTCGACGCCGGCGACGCGGGCGAGGTGGCTCGGCGCCGGCTCGAGGACGGTTTCCGCACCGACCCGGTCGGCACGGTCGCGGCGGTCGCGACCGCGTTCGTGCAGAGCCCGGGCGCGGCGACGGCGGCCTCGCAGATCGGCTCCGCCGCCGGTGCCGTCTCCTCCGCCACGTCTGCGGCCGCCAACATCGGCGGTGCGGTCCTCGGCGGGTTCAGCGGGGGCGCACCCGCGCTGTCGGGCACCGGCCCGGCCGGCACCACCGGGGACGCGCGTCCGGCCGGATCCCGATCCGGCGCCGCCGGTGCGTCCGGCCTGTTCGGTCCCGCGGCATCCCGGGCCGCGGGGATCGGCAGCGGAGCAGGTGCCGCCCTGCCCGAAGGGTGGACGCAGGCCGGGCAGCTCGACGGCTCGGGTGCACGCGGCGGCACCGGCCACGGCGGGGCGGCCGCGGGGCCGGGATCCGTCGCGCCCTCCGACACGGTCCGCACGGACGCCGCAGCTGCCACCGCCCGGAACCAGGCCGCCGCGGGTGCCCCGGCGATGGCGCCGCGCGGAGCGGCCGACGCCGACGACCCCGCCCACAACACTCCGGATTACCTGCGGAGCTTCGAGCACTTCACCGACGGCCGCACGGTGATCCCGTCGGTGATCGGCGCCGACGCGGACGAGGACGGGCGGTGATCGACTTGGGCATCGACCCCGTGGGCACCGTGCTGCCGTCGGCGGCACTCACCGTCGACGAACTCGAGCTGCTGGTCCACCTGCTGGACGTCGACGTGCTGCCTGTGGTGCTCGATGCCGGCTCGCGCTTCGACTCGGTGCCCGCACGCGACGCCGCGTTCGACCGCGCGCACGCCACGCTCACCACGGCCGGACTGCTCGACGGAGGGTCCGTGCACCCGGACCTGGCGCGGTGGCTGCGGGTCCTGGCCCGGCCTCGCGGGGAGATCGCGGCCCGCCGGTTCGCCGCCGGCACCATCGCGCGGCTGTGCCTGGCCTTCGACGACGACGGCGCCGTGCTGGCGCTGCGCAGCGGCGACTCGCTCACCCTGCAGCACGTGCAGCACGACCTCGCCGGGCCGGTCGCGCAGGCCCTCGGCACCGCCGATGCCCTCGCCTTCGGTGTGGTCAATCGGCCCACGGAGGTGCTCGGCGCGGCCTTGGACCGTCTCGCCGACCCCGATCGGGCCGCCGCGGAACTGGCCGGAATCGGGGTGCCCGCCGCGGACGCCGCGATGATCGGACCGGCGTTGGCCGGGTGCCCCGTCTTCACGGAGATCGTCGGCATCGTCCACGAGGACGGGCGCCCCGACCTGATGCACGGGCCGGTCACGGTATTCGACACCGCGGCCGGGCGGATCGTCGGCACCACCAGCATCGCCGCCGACGGGAGCCGCTGGACGTCGCTGAGCCCCGGCCACCCCGGACGGCTGCGTCAGGCCCTGGTCGGCCTGCTCGACGAACTCGTCTGAGCCGTCAGCCCATCGGGTCGTCGGTGGCCGCGGCCGCCTCGGGCTCGAACCACGGCCGCTGCGGGGTGGCATCGAACGGCGGATCGTAGGTGCCCCAGCGGACGCACTGCCAGCCGATGTCCGTCGGCACCAACTCCACGGACGACGTGTTCTCGAGGTGCCGGTCCGCCGCGAAAGCGCCCGGCACACCCGACAGATAGGCGGCGACGAGCCGGATCGCGGCGCCGTGACTGACCACCACGACGTCGCCACCGGCCCCGCCGTCGAGGTACTCGCCACGCAACTCGTCGATCACGGGGACATAGCGTTCGACGACGTCGTAGCCCGACTCTCCACCCGGGATGCGCGCCGACAGATCGCCGGTGTGCCACGTGTGGAACACCTTCGCGAACATTCGGTGCGATTCGAGGTCGGAGCGGTCCTCGAGCTCGCCGGCCTGCGCCTCGTGCAGCCCCTCACGCACCTGCAGCGTGATGCCCGACTCGGTCTCCACGAATCCCGCGGTCTCCCGCGCGCGCAGCGCCTGCGACGACACCAGCGCCGTCGGCGGGCGCAGCGCCAGCCGCGAGCCCAGCGACTGCGCCTGCGTCCGCCCCAGGTCCGTCAACCGCGCCCCGGGCAGCCGGGTGTCGAGCCGACGCTCGACGTTGGCCTCCGTCTGACCGTGCCGGACCAGGATCAGCCGCCCGCTCATGCGCCGGCCTCCCCGCGGCGCAGCCGCTCGAGCCAGGCGGTGTCGTCGGCATCCGGCATCGGTGCGCCGCCTCCGGGCACCGCCGAGGGCCACGACCCGAGGAACCGGACGTCGCTGAAGCGGTGCAGCGCCTTGAGCGCCTCCGCGACCAGGCCGTCGTCGATGTGTCCGACGCAGTCCAGGTGGAACAGGTAGGTCCCGAATTCCTTACGGGTGGGCCGGGATTCGATCCGAGTGAGGTCGATGCCGCGGGTGGCGAACTCGGTCATCGCGCGGACCAGCGAACCCGGCACGTTGTCGAGGTGCAGCACGACGCTGGTGCGGTCGTTGCCGGTACGTGCCGGCGCCGGTCCGGGCTCGGTGACGAGCACGAACCTCGTGCGCGCCCCCTCGTAGTCGGCGACACCGGACGCCAGCGCCGTCAGCCCCAGCCGTTCGCCCGCCAGCGCGGTGGACACCCCCGCGTCGGCGACACCGGCCGCGACGTCCTCGGCCGCGCCGGCATTCGATGCCGCCGGTTCGACCACCGCGTTCGGCAGGTTCCGGTCCAGCCAGCCCTGCACCTGGACGGTCGCGACCGGGTACGCGCGCACGGTCCGGACGTCGTCGAGCGTGGTGCCGGAGCGTCCGACGATCGTGAAGGCGACGTCGAGTTCGGTCTCGGCCATGATCTGCAGCCGGTCGCCGAGCGCGAGCGCGTCCATCGTCGGCCGGATGGATCCCTCGACGGAACTCTCTATCGGGACGACGGCGCCCGCGACCTCGCCGCGGCGCACCATCTCCAGCGCCGCGGGCTGGCTGACGGCGGCGATCCGTTCGACCTCTCCGTCGAACGTTCCGGCCGACTCGAGCTGGGCGAGGGCCATCTCGGTGAAGGTTCCGGTGGGTCCGAAGTACGCGATACGTGGCACGCCTACGAGATTACGCACTCGGCCGCGGCGCACTTCCGCGATCGGTCCCGGTTCCGTTACAGCAGACCGGCGTCGGCGAGCACGCGGTCGACCTCGTCCGCATCGGCAACCTCGATGCCGAGCAGCACGCCGCGCACCGCCTCGGCCGCCTCCGGGTTCAGTGCAGCCAACGCCGTCGCATCCGGTGCCGCGAGGGCGGTCCGGACGTCGTCGCCGCGCAGCGACGCGACCGTACCGGCGAGCAGCGCGAGGACCTCGGCGCCGTCGTTCGCGCGGGCGACGAACCCGACGGACGTGTGGGTGAGCACCGCGAGGAAGTCGGCGACCACGTCGGCCGGCTGACCGGCGACGAGTCCGGGGCTGTGCCCGGCGTCGGCGAGGAGCTGCGCCGATTCGGCGAGCGTCGGGCCGGATTCGTCGGGCGCGACGAAGACGGCGACCGGCGCGGACAGGCTGAGTTGGAGGGCGTCGTCGACCTGCTCGGTGGTGCAGTCCACGTGGTACCGGACGGCGCGGTGATCGATGGAGCTCTCGAGTGCCCGGGGTTCGACGTCGAGCTCGACGACCAGGGTGCCCGCATCTGCGTCGTTACCGACCGCGGAGGTGAGCACGGACGCGGCCACGATCGGGTGGCCGGCGGTGACGGAGTCGCGAACGGCGGCCGGGACGGCGGCCTCTCGCCGCTGGTGGAGCAGCCCCGCGACGAGCGGCTGCGGCTCGCTGTTGCGGGACGGAAGAGTCGGCATCGACAGGGACACAGGGATCGACACACCACCACGTTAGCCCGGACCGGCGACAACTCCCGCTTCCGCGCCTGGGGGTTGCCCATCACCACCCGAGGAATTAGCTTAGGTTTACCTAAACAATCCGAGCTCGCGTCCCACGAACCGAAGGATGCCGTCATGACCCGCACCACCGGACCGTCCACCGCCGAACGCGTACGCAGCGCGAGCGCCCGCGCCACCGACGCCGTCCTCGCCGTCGCCGGCACCGACCCCGTCGTCACCTCGCTGCACCACCTGCGCGGCGACGGCACCGTGGTCGTCGTGGCCCCGTCCGACGCGGCCGTCACCGCGCTGGCCTGGCAGTACGGTCCCGGCGGGCTGCCGGCGGTCCTCGAACTCACCGACTACGCGCCGCTCGCACTGCGGGAACCCGTGCGCTCGCTCGTGTGGTTGCGGGGCAACCTGGTCGCATTGCCCGACGAGCGGGCCCGGCAGCTCGCCGACGCCGTCGCGGCCGAGCACCCCGATCCCGCCCTGCTCGACCTCGGGCACGGCGCCGCACTGCTGACCCTGCGGCTCGAGTCCGCCGTCGTCGCCGACAGCAGCGGCGCCGAGTCCGTCGCGATCGACGCCCTCCTGGCCGCCGCACCCGACCCGTTCCAGGACGTCGAGACCGTGTGGCTGCAGCACCTCGAGGAGGATCACGCGGACCTCGTCGAGATGCTGGCCCGGCGCCTGCCGTCGACCCTGCGCACCGGTCGGGTGCGTCCGCTCGGCATCGACCGGTACGGGGTCCGCCTGCGGATCGAGGGCGCGTCCGGAGATCACGACGTCCGTCTCGACTTCACCGAACCGGTCGGTGACGCGATGGCCCTGAGCCGGGCGCTGCGGATTCTCGTCGGCTGCCCGTTCGTGAACGGGTTGCGGGCGAGGCACTAGTTCCTTGCGGGTCGGTCACCGGAGACCGAACCCGCAGCCGATCCGCCGCCACGGGTGTACAGAGAATCTGTGAGCGGACGTAGCGGTGCGCGATGACGGTGATGCAGCCGGTGGATCTGGCGCTTCTCGTCGGGGAGATCGGTTCCCGAACGCTGCACATCGGAGTGTTGCTGATCTTCGGCCCCTCCCCCGACGGGTCCGACAGCGTCGCGGCCGACGCCTACCGGAAGGCGCTCCTCGCCGAGTCCGCGCAGTCGGCGCTGATGGAGATGCCCGTCCTCTCGTACAGCACCGGCGGCCTCCCCGTGTGGCGATCGGCCGAGCGCATCGACATGGGCCGGCACCTGCAGCGACTGGCTCTACCGCACCCCGGGGACGAAACCGAACTGTTCGCACTGGTGGCCCGACTGCACGAGAACCGCCTCGACCGGTCCCGGCCGATGTGGGAGGGCTACCTGATCGAGGGTCTCGCCGACGGCGGGTTCGCCCTCTACGGGAAGATCCACCACGCGACGCTGGACGGGATGTCCGGAATCCGGATGATCGAGCAGTCGCTCACCACCGACCCGTCCCGCCGCGACATGCCGCTCCTTCTCGCCCCGGAGGCCGCACCCGCACCGCAGGCCCGGCGTCGACGGAATCCACTGAGCCTGGTCGGTAGCGGTCTGACCGCGGTCGCCGACGCCGCGGGCCTGGCGCGCCGCACCACGGTCGGCGCGGCGGACTGGATCGGCCGCGCGATCACCACCGAATCGACGGTTCTGCCGATGCGCGCCCCACACACGGTGTTCGACGGCAGGATCCGCCCGGAACGCGTCTTCGCCGGCCGGTCCTGGCCCAAGAAGAGGTTGCGGGCAGTGCAACGCGCGACGGGCGCGACGGGCAACGACGTCGTCCTCGCGATGTGCGCGGGCGCTCTGCGCAGCTATCTGGTGACGCGGGACGCGCTGCCGACGTCGTCGCTGGTGGGTCTGGTCCCGATCGCGCAGCGCCGACGGGAAGACGCGGCCGGCGGCAACGCGTTCGGACTGGCGCTGTGCAACCTCGGCACCGATCTGGACGACCCGCACGAACGCCTCGACCGGATCCGCCGTTCCATGATCGACGCGAAGCGCCGCGTCCGCGCCGCCGGGGCCGGTGCGTCCGTGATCGCCGCGATCCCGACGCTCGCATCGAACGTCGCACGTATCCTGCCGTTCGGCGACCTGTTGCCGCCCAGCTACAACGTCGTCATCTCGGACATTCCCGGTCCCGGGGCTCCGCTGTTCTGGAACGGCGCCGAGTTGCAGCACATGTACCCGCTGTCGATCGTGTTCGACGGGACCGGGCTGAACATCACGATCTGCCGGTACGCCGACCGCGTCGACTTCGGCGTCCTCGCGCATCCGGAATCTGTGCCGGACCCCGGGTGTTTTACGGATGAGATCGAGATTGCACTCGGCGATCTCGAACGACCATCGGAAGTGCACTCGTCATGACTGCCGCAGTACCTCGGCGCGCCTCGGACGGGGATCCGCGCCGGAAGCCCGGCGAGCCGGCGTATCGACCGCCGACGACGATGCTCGTCGACCCGCGCTTCGAGGCGCTCGCGACACAGTTCTTCCACCTGTTCCATCGCACCCGCGACGGCGGCGGCGCCCTCGCCGTGTACCTGCACGGCCGGCCGGTCCTGGACGTGTGGGCCGGGTGGGCGTCACCGATCCGCAAGTGGGACTCGGAGACCGTCACGCTGTCGTTCTCGACCGGCAAAGGTGTCGCGAGCACGGTGTTGCACCGCCTCGCGCAGCGCGGGCTCGTCGACTACGACACCCCGGTGGCCGCCTACTGGCCCGAATTCGGGGAGGCCGGCAAGGAATCGATCACCGTCCGTGAACTGCTCAGTCACCGCGCCGGACTGCACCGGATCCGCGGCCTGGTGCCCGGCCGACTCGCGCTGCTCGACCACGACCGGGTGACCGCGGCCCTCGCCGCGGCCGTCCCGGACCCGCGCCGCACCAAGATGCCCGGTTACCACGCCGTCACCTACGGAACGTTGATCGCGGAACTGACCGCACGGGTGGCGGGCAAACCGTTCACCGAACTGGTCCGCACCGAGGTCGCCGAACCGCTCGGCATCCCCGAGTTCTGGTTCCAGGTTCCCGAATCCGAGAAGGCGCGCATCGCGAAGGTCTTTCCGCACATCAACCCGTTCGGAGTGCCGTGGGGGCTGACGTCGCTGACACTGTCGCGGGTGCCGCGCCTGAAGGACATCGCCGACGCCGGCATGCCGGAGGGCTTCGACCTGCTCGTGCGCAACCCCACGATCCACGATTTCGTCATGCCCGGATGGAACGGGGTGTTCAGCGCCCGCGCGCTGGCCCGCATGTACGCGGCGTTCGCGAACGACGGCGTCGTCGACGGCATCCGATTCCTCGAACCCGACACGATCGCGCAGCTCAGCGAGGTGCAGACCCGTGCGCGCGACTACGTGCTGGGCATCCGGATGAACTGGCGGCTCGGCTACCACGCCGCGCTGGTCGCGGCCCGCACTCAGCACTCGGGCGCGTTCGGGCACTACGGCATGGGCGGGTCCGGCGCCTTCGCCGACCCCGACACCGGACTGTCGGTGGCCTTCGTGACGAACCGGCTCGGCAACGCGGTGACGCCGTTCGCGGACCTGCGGCTGCCGAGCCTCGGCGCCCGCGCCGAATCGCTCGCCCACAACCTCTGACAACCTCTGACACCGATAGCGGCTAGCGTCGGCGAGGTGATCACCCGCACGACCGTCGACTCGTGGCTCCGGCCTGCCTCGCCGACTCCGTCCGCACCGCCGCTGGGCGCCCGCGAACGCCGCGCCCTCTGGTTCGAGATCACCATCGTGCTGCTGGTCACGTTCGGGCTCAACGGGGTCTACAGCATCCTGTCGCTGCTCGAGTCGGCGCTGCAGCCGGGTGGTCTCTCGGACCAGGCGGTCGCGCTCAACCCGTCCCGGTCGACGCAGTCGTTCATCGACCTGGCCCGGCAGTTGCTCGGTGTCGTCAAGCTCGCGGCGTGGGCGGCGCTGGGCCTGTACCTGCTGTGGCGCAGCGGCCTCGGCCCCCGCCGAATCGGTCTCGGGCGGACGCAGCTGCGCGGCGGGATCCTGCCCGGCGTCGGGCTCGCCGCCCTGATCGGGCTGCCCGGGCTGGCGTTCTATCTCGCCGCCGTCGCGCTGGACATGAACCTCACCGTCCTGCCGAGCACCATCGACGACCACTGGTGGCGCCTGCCGGTGCTGGTGCTGTGGGCGATCGCGAACTCCGCCGCCGAGGAGATCCTCGTCGTGGCGTACCTGATCTCGCGCCTGCGCCGGCTCGGGTGGAGCGAGAACTCGTCACTGCTGGCGTCGGCGCTGCTGCGCGGCAGCTACCACCTGTACCAGGGACTCGGCGGCGGTCTCGGCAACATAGTCATGGGGTTGATCTTCGGCCGCTACTGGCAGCGCACCGGCAAACTGTGGCCACTGGTGATCGCGCACGCCCTCATCGACGCCGTCGCCTTCGTGGGCTACGCACTGCTGCGCGGGCACCTGTCGTGGCTGCCCTGACCCCGGTTCGCCGTCGTCGTGCGTATTCTCGGATGTCGTGAACGGCGAGACCCCCGACAGACGTCAGCCGGGCCCGCCGCACCGCGGCCGGCCCCAGCCACCGCGCAACGTCCCCCCGCCCCCGCCGCCGCGACGGGGCGGGCCGCCGCCGCAGCGTCACCTACAGCAGCCCGAGGGCACCCAGATCATCCGCCGCGACGGGCGGCACGGCGGTCCCGCTCCGCGTCCGGAGCCGGCCCGCGCCTGGTCGCAGGCACCGGAACCGCAGGCGTACTCGCAGTCCCGCGGATCCGGTCACGCACCGACCCAGACGCCGCGCCCGTACGCCGAACCACGCCGGATCCCGCCGGCGCCGCGCAATCCGCAGCCGCCTGCGCCGCCTCGGCCCCCGGCCGCGCCGGCCGAACCCCCGAAGCAGCGCCGACCACGCAAGCGCGGCACGTGGCTGCGCCGCGTCGCGTTGACGCTCGTGGTGCTGCTGGTCGCATCGGTCGGCGGTGTGGTCTTCCTCGACACCAAACTGAACCGCGTCGACGCCCTCGCCGACTACCCGGGCCGCGTCGCGGACGCCCCGGGTACCAACTGGCTGCTGGTCGGCTCGGACAGTCGCGCCGGCCTCTCGGCCGAGGAGGACCGGCAACTCGCCGCCGGCGGTGACATCGAGGGCAAGCGCACCGACACGATCATGCTGGTGCACATTCCGAAGAGCGGCGCCACCACGATGGTGTCGATCCCGCGCGACTCGTACGTGAACATCCCGGGCATGGGTCGCGGCAAGATCAACGCCGCGTTCTCACAGGACGACGGCGAGCAGGTGCTGGTGCAGACGGTCGAGGAGGCCACCGGTCTGCACATCGACCACTACGCCGAGATCGGCTTCGGCGGTTTCTCGGGCATCGTCGACGCGCTCGGCGGCGTCGACATGTGCGTGCCGTATCCGATCGACGACCCGCTGGCAGGCATCAACCTGCAGGAGGGCTGCCAGGAACTGACCGGCCCGGAGGCCCTCGGCTTCGTCCGCAGTCGCGCGACGGCGATGGCCGACCTGGACCGGATGAACAACCAGCGGGCGTTCATGAGCGCCCTGCTGAAGAAGGCGACGTCACCGTGGACGCTGGTCAACCCGTTGCGGTTGTGGCCGATGATGACGAAGACGGCCAATTCGCTGCAGGTGGCCGAAGGCGATCACCTGTGGAATCTCGCCGGCCTGGCGTGGGCGCTGCGCGGCAAGATGGTGACCACGACGGTCCCGGTCGGCGGCTTCGACGTCGTCGACGGCTGGGGCGACGTGCTCCTGTGGGACCGGGAAAAGGCGTCGGAATTCTTCGAAGCTCTGGCAAATGACCGACAGGTTCCCCCGAGCCTGCTCACCGGCGCACCGTGATGCTCGTCGCTGTCCCGACAGCGACGGCACTACGACGGCATTGCGGGCGGTAATGTTCCGTATATGACTGACGCGGCACACACCAGCGAGTTCCATCGATTGTTACAGGCCCAGATCCGCAACGAATTCACTGCCTCCCAGCAGTACACCGCGGTCGCCGTCTACTTCGATTCGCATGATTTGCCGCAGCTCGCCGGTCGCTTCTACAGCCAGGCCGCCGAGGAACGCGACCACGCGATGATGATGATCCAGTACCTGATCGACAACGACCTGCCGGTGACGGTGCCCGGCGTCGACGACGTCGTCACCGAGTTCGCGTCCGTCCGAGAACCCGTCGCCCTCGCCGTCGCGCAGGAGAAGACCGTGACCGAGCAGATCACGCGCCTCGCCCGCACGGCCCGGGACACCGGCGACTACCTCGGCGAGCAGTTCGTCCAGTGGTTCCTCAAGGAGCAGGTCGAGGAGGTCGCCAGCATGACGACGCTGCTCACCATCGTCGATCGCGCCGGTGACAACTACTTCAACATCGAGGACTTCGTGGCCCGCGAGATGAGTTCCGCGGTGACGGCGGACTCCACGGCGCCCCGGATCGCCGGCTCGGGCGCCTGACACCCCTTCGCTGCAATTGCCGACATCCCCGGCAATTGCAGCGAAACCGAACACCGGGACAGTCCGCCGAATTGAGGCAACACTAATTGAGGCAATACTAGGCTTAATTAGGTTCCGCTTGGGTGACAATTCGATCCACGCGCCTATATCGTGGCTCCATGAGTGCTGCAGACGATTCGCATCGGACGAAATTCCACGCACTTCTCCACGACCAGATCCGCAACGAATTCAATGCGTCGCATCAGTACCTCGCGACCGCTGTGTATTTCGACAATGCCGATCTCCCCCAGTTGGCCCGCCACTTCTACAAGCAGGGCAACGAGGAACGCAATCACGCGATGATGATCATCCAGTACTTCCTGGATCGGGACATCGCTGTCGAACTCACCGGGGTCGACCCCGCGCGGTGCAGTTTCGACGGCGCCCGGGAGCCAATCGCGCTCGCCCTCGCCCAGGAGAAGGCCGTCACCGAACAGATCGTGACCCTCGCGCGGACGGCCCGCGACGACGGCGACTATCTGGGCGAACAGTTCATGCAGTGGTTCCTCAAGGAGCAGGTCGAGGAGGTCGCGCGCATGACGACGCTGCTGACCATCGCCGATCGGGCCGGGTCCAACCTGTTCGATCTCGAGGACTTCGTGGCCCGCGAGATGCGCAGCGTCGACGACGCCTCGGGCGCCCCTCCGGCCGCCGGCGGCACCATCTAACTGTCGAAACAGCTGAAGGGTCCCTTCATGCGCTCTGAGCGCATGAAGGGACCCTTCAGCTGTTCGGAAACAACTCAGCGCAGGGTGACCTGACGGCTGCGCAGGCCGTCCCGCGCTCCGCGCTCCGCCACGGTGAGCGGCGCGTCGGTGGCCAGTGCCTCGGCGAGACGCTCGCCCAGTTCGGCGGTCGCAGCCGCCCACTCGTTGACGTGCTTCTCCGGATCGAGGTCGAAGACCGGGACCAGCAGGCCGTGCGTACGGAACGACCCGGCGAACCGCGAACCCTCACCGAGATGCAGCGCGCCGGCAGCGTGCACGCGAGCGAGGGCGAGCATCAGATCGTCCTCGTCCTCGGGGCGCACCCAGCGCAGGTGGGCCTTCTCGCCGGCGTCGACCCACCACGCGGCGACGACGCCGTCGGCCTCGAGACGCGCGGACGGCATGATCGCCTGGTTCGCCTGCACGACGGTGGCAGCGACGTCCGGGGTCGGCTCGACGCCCTCGGGGATCCACCAGTCGAAGGTCTGGTGGACGGTGATCTCGGGGAGCGTGTCGGCGACGAGGACATCGGCCAGGCGCGGGCCGCCGGCCTGCGGGTCGGCGAAGGCCAGCGACGTCCCGGGCTCGGCGGTCTGCGCCCACGTCACCGCGGCACCGAGGTCGGCACCCGGGTCGGCGGTGTGCGCCTGGACCTGCAGGCCCACGTAGCGGCCTGCGGTGCCGGCCTCGTCGCGCACCAGCGCGGCGACGGCACCGGGCAGGACGGTCGCCGCGGTCACCGGGGTGGCGGTGTCACGGACCGGGAGTTCGACGAGCGCGGACGGCACGAACTCGCGCAGCGCGACGAGATCGCATTCGACGGCAAGGCCCTCGAACGGGCGGGTCGGCGCGGCGACCTCCGCCTCGCGTTCGAGGCGGCGCTGCTCGAGCTTCTCGGCTCGGTTGCTGCCCGGCTTGGGACCACTGTTTCTCTTGCTCTTCTTACCCACGAGGCCAAAACCTACACGGACGCGACGGTTCGCTCAGCCGCCCAGCCAATTCTTGGTGCGTCCCGGATGGTTGGTGGCGACCCAGCTGACCCCGAGTTCCCGGCACAGCGCGACGTCCTGGTGATCGTCGACGGTCCAGCAGTAGGTGGCGCGGCCGGCGGCGGCCGCCTTGTCGACGATTTCGGGGTGCTCGCGCAGTGTCTTGATCGACGGCCCCACCGCGGTGGCCCCGACGGTGGTGGCGGCGCCGCCGCCGAGATAGCGCGACGCGTCGCCCAGCAGGACCGTCGGGAGAAGCGGCGCGGATCGGCGGATCCGCCACACCGCGCTCGCCGCGAACGACATCACCACGGCCCGCGAGTGGTCGGCGGATGCGGGGGCCGCCAGTCCGAACCGGGCCAGTTCCGCGAGCAGTTTGCTCTCGACCAGACCCCCGTAGCGGACGGGATGCTTGGTTTCGATGAACAGCTTGGTGGGCCGCGACGTCCAGTCGAGGACCAGCGTGATCAGGTCTGCCAGCGTCAACAGGCCGGCGGGCTCGTCGCCGTCGCCGTAGTCGAGTTCGCCGAGCGAGCTCAGTGTCATCTCGCTGACCACACCCGTGCCGGACGACGTCCGGTCGACCCGGCGGTCGTGGACGCACACCAGGTGGCCGTCGCGGGTGAGCCGCACGTCGCACTCGAGTCCGTCGGCGCCCTCGGCAAGGGCCAGTTCGTACGCGGCGAGGGTGTGCTCGGGGCGGGAGGCGGAGGCGCCGCGGTGTGCGACGACGAGTGGTCCACGGCGGTCGGGGCTCATCCGGCCATCGCCTCCTCGGGCCGCGGGACGTTGATCCAGCGGGTGACGGGGTGCGGCCGACCCAACAGGTCACGCCCGTCCAGCCGCCGGATCACGAGCAACGCCAGCAGCGCCGTCGCGACGCCGACGGCCGCGGTGACCGCGGCCAGCACGACACCGTCCGCGCGCGCCTGCAGCGAGTCCTGGTTGCGCCACACCACGTTTCCCACGACGAGGACGCCGCCGGTCACCCAGGCCGTCCACCAGAGGCGGATCGCGCGCCGCAGGCGGCGATCGTCGCCGGCGATCTCGCGGAGGTACACGGCGGGCATCACCAGATTGAGGCCGGGCACGAGCACGCCGACGAGAATTTCACGCAGCGGGCGGGGATCGGTGAGCCCGCGGTCGGCGAAGACGCGGGCGCGTTCGACGTGCAGCCGGCAGGCGACCGCGACGGCCGCGGCGACCGCGACCAGCGGCCCGGACAGCTGCGTCGACCACACCATCGCGTCGGAGATCGCGAGGGTGAGCGGATCCACGAGCCGGACGCGGTTGAAGACGAGCAGCCCGTAACGGAAGGCCTCGGCGAGGGTCGCGAGGCCGAACACGAGGGCCGTGCAGGCGAGCAGGGTGGGCGCGAGGTCGGCGACGGCGTCGGTGCGGCGGGCCGGCGCCTCACGCTCGTCCGGCGGCGGATCCAGCAGGCCCCAGCGCGGGATCTGGCGGTAGCGCGGGGTGGGGCCGGGGGACGTGCCAGTCCGGCGACGCACTTCGGGTGGGTACGGGCTGCGGGCCACCCAGCGGAAGTTGCGGCCGGCGACCGGCGCCGGTCGCCGCGTGTCGACGGGAGAGAGGAGGACGCCCTGGCAGCGTGGACACCACTGTGCGGGCGCACCGGCCACCGGCCACTGCGACGCGCACCGGGCGCACACCTGGACGACGGTCATCTAGAAGATCTTCGGTGTATCGGGATGGTCGTCCGACGTCAGCGGGAGCCCCGCGACCTGCCACGCCACCATGCCTCCGTCGACGTGATAGGCGTCGAAACCGACGGAGTTGAGGAACTCGACGGCGACGATCGAGCGGCCACCCTGCCGGCACACGACGTACACCTCGGCGTCGATGTCGATCTCGTCCATGCGGGCCGGGAGATCGACGACCGGGATGTGTTGCGCGCCCGGCGCGTGGCCGAGTGACCATTCGTCGTCTTCACGCACGTCGAGCAGCACGACGGTCCCGTCGCGCTCCACCGGGAGGTCCGTCACGTGCACTGTCGGAACGTGTGGAGAGGTCACACCGTCGATTCTGGCACGACCCCCCGTCGCAGGAGGCGCGTCCGGCGTTACGCCACGGTCGGGTTCGTGACCGGACCGAGACTGTAGTGGAGATCACAGCACCGAAATGAGTATTCAAATGTGACCTGCACCACTTGCGCTGAAGAGTTATCCACAGTTTCCACAGGCCCATCCACAGTTCTGAACAACTTTCGCGGCGATCATCCACAGGTCAGCGCCATGCTGTGGGTGATTCGCTGACAACTGTGCACCGTGGGACTCGCGGCAATCCACAGCCTGTGTGGATTCACCCCCTCTGCGGACTGCCGCGAGCCGGCGCGGACCGGAACTCCCACCCGGGACGCGTGCCCACGTCCCGCCCCCGAGTTCCGGCCCGGCCTCCCCCCTCCGTCGGGACGCTCCCATCCCGACATCTGCTCTGACGCGGCGGCGGGCGAATCGGTTCCCTCGGCGTCCGACGCACGTCACACTCGCAGGTGCGGCACAGTGGACTGCATGGACCTGAGAATCTTCACCGAACCGCAGCAGGGCGCCACCTACGACGATCTCCTCGCGGTGGCGCAGGCCGCCGAACAGTGCGGGTACGACGCCTTCTTCCGGTCCGACCACTACCTCGCCATGAACGTCGAGGGCCTCCCCGGTCCGACCGACGCATGGATCACACTCGCCGGACTCGCGCGCGACACGTCGACGATTCGCCTCGGCACGCTGGTGACGTCGGCGACGTTCCGCTACCCCGGTCCGCTCGCGATCTCGGTCGCCCAGGTGGACGCGATGAGCGGAGGACGGATCGAACTGGGCCTGGGCGCCGGTTGGTACGAGGAGGAGCACCGCGCGTACGGCATCCCGTTCCCGCCGCTCGGAGAGCGCTTCGACCGCCTCGAGGAGTCGCTCGCGATCATCACCGGACTGTGGCAGACGCCGGAGGGACAGACGTTCACTCACGAGGGCAAGCACTTCCCGATCACCGACTCGCCCGCCCTGCCCAAGCCGGTGCAGTCGCCGCGTCCGCCGATCGTGATGGGTGGGATGGGCAAGAAGCGCACGCCCGCAATGACGGCCCGCTACGCCGACGAGTTCAACCTGCCCTTCGTGTCGGTCGACGACACCGTCGCGCAGTTCGGGCGAGTCCGGGAGGCGTGCACGGCGATCGACCGCGACCCCGATGCGCTCGTCTACTCCAACGCGCTGGTTCTGTGCTGCGGACGCAACGACGAGGAAATCGCCCGCCGCGCCGCGCGCATCGGCCGTGAGGTCGACGAGCTGCGCGAGAACGGGCTGGCCGGCACCCCGGCCGAACTCGTCGACAAGATCGGCCGCTACCGCGAGGCCGGATCGCAGCGCATCTACTTGCAGATGCTCGATCTGGCCGACCTCGACCACATCGAACTGGTCGCGTCGGAGGTCATGCCCCAGATCGGCTGATCCGACCGACGAACAACCGACCGACAACTTCACCAATCGGGCACAGCAACGGCCGCAAGGCTTTTGCGTCACCGAAGCACCACACGAGGTGCGCATCCGGATCCGTCGGGTGCGCACCTCGCCGTTTCCCCGCCCCCCGGAACAAAGTGTTCCGTTGAACGGGAGGGCTATCTGTGATCTCGTCCGCGCCATCTGTAATGGGACGTCATTCGTGTGACTCGGACCACATTTTGCAGAAAGGCGTTACATGTCAGGAACTCTCGGCACCGCGGCCACCAACCCGCGCGCCGCATCCGGAAGCGGCTGGACCCCGCGGCTCGCCCTGTCCCTGGTCTCGATCGCGCTCGTCCTCGAAATCGTCTCGCTCAGTTCGACGATGGCCGCGGTCGCCATGATGCCCATCGGTGAACACTTCGAGACCGATCAGGTCGCCTGGGTGACGACGGCCTACCTGCTCGCCGCCGCAGTGGCCTGCCCGCTGGCCGGCAAGCTCGCCGACATCCACGGCAAGCGCAAGGTGTTCCTGATCGCCATGGCCATTGCCGCCGTCGGCGCGCTGATGTCCGCGGTCGCTCCCAGCTTCCTGGTCCTCGTGATCGGCCGTGGCCTGTTCGGCGTGCTCATCGCCTGCATGTTCCTGGGCTTCTCGCTGATGCGAGACGTCTTTCCGCCCAAGACCCTTGCGCTCGCGGTGAGCATCGCGGCCGGCGGCATGGGACTGATGACGATTCCGTCGCCGTTCATCACCGGCCTGCTCGTCGATGCGTGGGGATTCCGCTCGCTGTTCTGGTTCCTGCTGATCGCCCTCGCGGTGCTCGCCCCGCTGGTCATGCTGACCACCCCCGAGTCGCCCGTCCGCAACAACGCGCGCCTGGACTACCTCGGTGGCGCCCTGCTCGGCGGTGGCCTCGCCACGATCCTGGCCGGCATCAGCTTCGGCCCGTCGTGGGGTTGGACCGACGGCGGCACGCTGCTGATGCTCCTCGGCGGCCTCGCGCTCATCGCGATCTGGGTGCCGATCGCACTGCGTACCACCGACCCGATCGTGGATCTGCGCTTCTTCCGTCACGGCCCGATGCTGCGCATCTGCCTCTCCGCAGGATTCGCGTACGGCACCATCTCCCTGTACGCGACACTCGTCCCGATCATGTGCATGACGCCGTCCGTGCTCGGCCTGGGCTACGGCTTCGGTGTCGACGCGAAGGGTGTCGGTCTGCTCCAGATCCCGATGGGCCTGGGCAGCGTCATCGCCGGCATCGTCGTCGGCCGAATCCTGCGCAGGACCTTCCCCACCCTCACCCTTGCGGGCGGTGCGGGTCTGCTGTTGCTCGGCTCCGTGTTCACGGCGTTCTGGCACGTCGGCAAGGTCGAGGTCCTCTTCGGCATCCTGCTGTTCGGCCTCGGTATGGGCGCCACCACGGCGTCGATCCCGAACCTCACCATCGCCTCGGTTCCGCCGTCGGTCCAGGCGTCGATGTCGAGCATGGTCCAGGCGTCGCAGACGCTGATCGCCTCGATCATGCCGGTCATCGCGTTCGCGGTGCTGAACTCCAACGTCGCCACCGCAGTCGACGGGTACGGCTTCTACACGGACGGCAGCATGAGCGTCGCCTACCTGATCTCGGCCGCGTCGTCGCTGGTCGCGATCGTCATCGTGCTGACCCTGCACCGCCGTCGCAAGCAGATCACCGAGCAGGTCGCGGCCCAGACGGCCGCCGAGGTCCCCACCAGGGAACCGGTCGTGGCCGCCTGATCAGCGCCCGCACGGGACCGGCGCCGACTCCCTCGGCGCCGGTTCCACGGATCTGGGAACCCCGGCTCAGGCTCCCAGTCCCACAGGACAACTCACGCCGGTCGCGTGGACGGGGCAGTAACCGCCAGGATTCTTGGCGAGGTACTGCTGGTGGTAGTCCTCGGCGTAGTAGAAGGTGTCGAGCGGGGCGATCTCGGTGGTGATCTCGCCGTAGCCGGCGGCCGCGAGCCGCTTGCCGAACGCTTCCGCCGTGGCTCGCGCGGTCTCGGCCTGTTCGTCCGATTCGGTGTAGATCACCGACCGGTACTGGGTGCCGCGGTCGTTGCCCTGGCGCATGCCCTGAGTGGGATCGTGGTTCTCCCAGAACTGCTTGAGGATGCCCTCGTACGAGATCTTCTCCGGGTCGAACACGACCAGCACCACCTCGGAGTGTCCGGTACGGCCCGAGCACACCTCCTCGTAGGTGGGATTCGGTGTGAAGCCACCCGCATAACCGACGGCGGTCGAATACACGCCGTCCAATTCCCAGAATTCCTTCTCCGCACCCCAGAAACAGCCCATGCCGACGACGGCGGTCTGCATGCCGTCGGGGAACGGCGGCCGCAACGGGTGCCCGTTGACGTAGTGGGCATCGGGAACGGGCATCACGGCGTCACGACCGGGAAGCGCCTGATCCTGGGTGACCATCACGGATTTCGTACCGGCAGGGGCGAAGAGGTCATCGAACCAAGACATAAACCGATGCTACGCGCGGTCGCGGTTCGCCACCGGATCGTCAGCCGGCTCCGTGGGCCCGGCCGGCCCGGTCGGCTGGGGCGAGGTGGTGGCGCCACGTCTGGTGCGCTCGGTCAACCACCGGGCCGCCGGTACCTCGACCCACCGGTACAGGGCCTCCGACACCAGAGCCGTGACCACCAGGAAGGCGACCACCGCCCCCGTCCGGCCCAGTGGACCGACGGCGTTCTCGTACACCCGGTACAGGATCAGCGTGTGCACGAGGTAGATCGCGTAGCTGCGGGTCGCGGTCCAGCGGACGACCGTCCAGCGTGTCGGGCTGCCGCGCCACCGTCCGAGTGCCACCACCAGCACGGTCACCGCGGTGATCGTCCACAGGTAGCGGTCGCCGGCCCAGTAGACCCGGATGTCGGTGGCGAGGCGCACCACCTCGATCTGCGCGAGGACGCCGACGACGATCCAGCGCCACGTCGTCAGCCGCGCCCACCACAGGTACATCAGCTGCCCGAGGAAGACTGCCGGCAGCGTGGCCGCGACCTTCGACAGCATCGGCACGGTGTATGGGTGCGGCGCGTAGAGGTTGTAGAGCAGCACCAGCGCGCACGCCGCAGCACCGACGAGCGGGACGGCGACCGGCCGCGTCCGCAGCACGGGGCGCATCGCGACGCAGTACACGTAGAACAGCACCTGCACGACCAGCGTCCAGGTGACCCCGAGCACCGCGACCTCGGGTTTGAGGAAGAAGCCGCCGAGCACGAAACTGAGCGCGGCCTCGACGTTCGAGACCCCCTGCTGCCCACTGAACATCCCGTTGATACCGAAGCGGACCAGCAGGATCGCGGCCGCGATCGCGACCCAGAACGCGGGGAGCAGTCGGCCGATCCGGTCGAGCAGAAATCGGCCGGGTGCGTGCCGGATCGCGGATCTGGTGATCACCGCGCCCGTCAACACCATGAAGATCGCAACGCCGACGAACGACAGATGTTGATTGAGACCGAGCCCCTCGACGAACACCGCGTAGACGCCGTCGATCAACCACCAGCCGTCACCGAGGTCGTCGATCAGATAGAAGGAGATGTGCGAATAGATCACGGCGAGCACCGCGATGGCGCGCAGGAGATTTGCCCCGGTCAATTCGACACGTGGCGCCCTCTCGACACCCGGGGATGAAGCGGGCGTCACGGAAGGCACCGCTCGATATTAGTGTTCCGTTCACTTCGCGTTCCAATTTCGGGCGCCGACCGTAATGTCCGACACACGCGAAATCGACCAAATTGAGGGTGGCCGAACTTTTTTGTGAGGGCCTTCCCACCTGAGCGGTCTGGTTGCGCAGGGTGTACCAATGAGATTGGGTTATCCCCGAGCACGATTCACGAATACACACGTCAGGGCACCACGCCCGCAAAGAAGGGATTCTCGTGTCTGTCTACACGCTGCCCGATCTGCCGTACGACTACGCCGCTCTCGAGCCCCACATCTCCG
>NZ_LWTX01000017.1 GCF_002094305.1 Prescottella equi | reverse complement strand
ACCCCGCCGCGCGGCATGCCGAACGAAGCGCTTGGTTCGTGCCGGAAAGTGTTGCTGGACGCCGCGTCCGGTCCCGCCGCGACCACCACGACCGTCCGCACCTGCATCTCCCGGCTCGAGCGGATCTTCGAATCCGACGAACTCCCACCCAGCGAAGACACCGAACGCAACGAATTCCACGCCTCGAAAACCCTGAACGGACGCGTCGCGGTCAAGGGTGACCTCGACGCCGTCACCGGCGAAATGCTCCTGACCGCACTCTCCGCGCTGACCAAACCGAGGAATCCGGTCGACGACCCCGCCGAAAAACGCACCCCGGCACGGCAGCGAGCCGATGCCTTCGCCGAAATCCTGCGCCGCTACCTCGACTCCGGCGACGCCCCGATCGAGGGCGGCGAGCGACCCCACCTGTCACTACACGTGAACGCCAGCGATCTCGCCCGCAGCAAGTCGGCTCACGAGTGGGTGAATCCAGACGGCGATTCGGACCTGTTCGGCGACAAAGACATCGCACGCCTGCCCCACACCGGGCCGCTGTCGATCGCGACCGCGCGCAGGCTCGCGTGCGACTGCCACCTCACCGCCATCGTCGTGGACGACGGCGTCCCCTTGAATCTGGGCCGCAGCAGCAGGACGGTGTCGAAGAAGCAGCGTCGGGCGTTGATCGCCCGCGACCACGGCTGCGCCTTCCCCGGCTGCGGCACACCACCCGCCCACTGCGAAGGCCACCACGTAAAGCATTGGGCAGACGGCGGCCCCACCGACCTCGACAACCTCGTCCTACTCTGCCGCTACCACCACACCTTGCTGCACCACTCCCACTGGGAAGTGAAAATCGGCGTCGACAGAAAGCCGTGGTTCACCCCACCCAGCACCGTCGACCCCTACAAGAAACCCGTCCCCGCCCACAACCGCGCCGGACCACACGCCGCATGACGCGGCAGCCGGCATCCGAAACAGGGTGCCGGCTGTCGCGGGATACCCGTAAGGCCGAGGTTACGGCGCCTCGATTCCGTCGATGATCGACTGGACCACCGCGCCGTAGCGGCTGACGAGATCCTCGGAGTCGAGTACGTCCGCCGACAGGATTCCCATCGTTCGGATGCCGCTCGCGAGGCCGAGCAGCACGGCGACGACCATCTGGGTCGGCAGTTTGTCGTCGGAGGTGTCGCCGATCTTGCCTGCGATGCCACGGATGTAGCGCTCGCGCGCGTCGGCCTGAGCCGCCGCGCGGTCGGGCGCCTCGTGGATCAGCAGCGGCATCATCACCCACGGCTCGGACTCGTCGCCGTCACGGCGTTCGACGATGTTGCGCACCAATCGATATCCGGGTGACTCGTGTTCGCAGAAATGCGGATCGTCGGCGACCGACGGCAAGGTCGGCGCCGCCGCCTTGTACAACTCGGCCTTGCTGCCCATCATCTTCATCACCATTGCAGGTGAATAGCCGGCCAGTTCGGCGACGTCCTTGATCGTCGTGGACGTGTAGCCACGCTCGGCGAACAGCCGACGGGCCGCGTCGATGATGTTGTCGCGCGTGGACTTTCCGGTCACGGCCCCCACCCTAGTCACGACGCGGTCTCCGCCCGGGCCTCGGCTGCAGCCTCGACCACCGTGGAGACGGGCACCTTGCGCGGCATCCGCGGGATGAACCACGCCACCGCGGCCGCGAGCATCGCCATCGCGAAGGCCACCGCGAACACCGCGCGGAACGCGTCGAGCGTCGGGAGGTGAACGCCCGCGATGTCCATCGTCATCGCCGTCAACAAAGCGGTCACGACCGCACTGGACGTCGACGTGCCGATCGACCGCACCAGCGAGTTCAGCCCGTTCGACGCGGCGGTCTCGGTGATCGGCACGGATTGCATGATGAGGATCGGCATGGCCGAGTAGGTGATCGCGGTACCGATGTTGACGACCATCGCGCCCAGGATGATCAGGGCGATGGACCCGTTGAAGGAGAACCGGATGACGTAGGCCGCCGCGAGGATCAGCGCACCGGTGATGAGGGTGGTACGGGCACCGAATCGGACGGTGATCTTCGCGGACAGCGGCGAGAACACCACCATCGACATGCCCGCCGGAACCATGCACAGTCCAGCCGTCAGCACGCTGAGTCCGAATCCGTAGCCGGTGCTCTCCGGCATCTGGAGCTGTTGGGTGGTCGCGAGCATGTTCGCGAACATCGCGAATCCGACGATCATCGACGCGATGTTCGTCAGCAGCACCGGGCGACGTGCTGACGTTCGCAGATTCACCATCGGGTCGGTGACTCGCAGCTGGTACGGGATCCAGATCGCCAGTACCACCGCCGCGAGGGCGAAGCAGCCCAGCGTGCGGGTGCTGCCCCAGCCCCACGCGCCGCCCTTGGAGATCCCGAGAAGCAGAGCGGTGAGCGCCACCGACAGGATGACGGCGCCGAGGATGTCGAACCGGCCGGGCGAGCGGACCTTCGATTCGGGCACGACGAACGCGACAGCAGCGAGCATCACGGCACCCGCCGCCGCGGAGATCCAGAAGATCGCGTGCCAGCCCAGGTGCGGATAGATCACGCCGGCCAGCGGAAGCCCCAGCGCGCTACCCATACCGAGCGTCGCACTCATCAGCGCCGTCGCTGCCGGCACCTTCTCGCGAGGCAGTTCGTCCCGCAGGATGCCGATGCCGACCGCGATGAGCGACGAAGCGAATCCCTGCATGCCGCGCCCGATCAGCACCGTGACGAAGGTGCCGCCGATCGCGGCGAGCAGCGAGCCGCTCACCATCACCGACATCGACACCATCATCATGCGCTTCTTCCCGACCATGTCGGCCAGGCGCGAGACGATCGGGGTGGCTACCGCCGCACTCAGCAGCGTGATCGTGACCAGCCAGAATGCGTTGTCGGCACTGACGTCGAGGATGTGACGCAGGTCCGGGAGGAGCGGTACGACGAGTGTCTGCTGCAGCGAGACGAGGGTGCCGCACAGACACAGCACCGCGGTCATCAGGGCGCTGGAGCGACGCGGCGACGCCTGCTCCCCGGGGAGCGCGGTGGCGAGGGGTCGTGCTGCCAATGGATCATCTCCGGACGTACGAGCCGGTCGGCGGGCCTGCGGGCAGCCTCTGACGACCGGGGTGAATGAGCGTTCACCTATGAGTGAACACCCATTCACCCCAGCGGGCAAATCGCCGTCCCGCTACGAGGGAGATGTGATCGAGTCCTCAGACGCGGGCGAACTCGCCGGCATCGGCCCACCGGCGTCGCTCGTCGGCGAACGCGACCGCCTGGCTCGCCCGGAACGCCGCGATCGAGTCCGCGTTGTCGGTGAGGAACTGCTCGTGCTCGGCCAACGAGAACCGACCGTCGGCGATCTCGATCCCCCCGGCTCCTCGTCCGGCCGCGAGATCGGCTCGCAGATCGAGCAACTCGTCGGGTTCCACCGGATACCAGGAGATCCGGTCGAAGAAGCGCAGCAGCCACGGCGTGCCGTCCTCGAACGGACCCGACGACTGCGGGTGCCGGTGGTTCCACACCTGCGTGGTGCGGCCGACGAACTGGTAGCCGCCCGGCCCCTCCATCCCGTAGATGCACAGGTACGCACCGCCGATGCCCACCGCGTTCTCCGGCGTCCAGGTGCGGGCCGGGTTGTACTTGGTGGTGACCAGCCGGTGCCGCGGATCGAGCGGCGTCGCGACCGGCGCTCCCAGATACACGTCGCCGAGGCCCAGGACGAGATAGTCGGCCCCGAACACGGTGTCGAACACGTCGTTCACCGAGTCGAGTCCGTTCATGCGGCGGATGAACTCGATGTTCCACGGGCACCACGGCGCGTCCGCGCGCACCCCGCGCATGTAGCGCGCGATCGCCTCGCGGGTCGCCGGGTCGTCCCACGACAGCGGCATCCGCACGGTTCGGCTGGGAACGACCAACTCGTTCGCGGCGGGGAGCTGGTCCTCGGCCTCGGCCAACAGGCCGAGCAGCCTCGGAACCGGCAGGACGTCCGGGTCCACCCGCACCTGCAGCGACCGGATGCCGGGCGTCAGGTCGAGCAGGCCGGCCGGCCGTTCGGTCTCGAGCCGCTGGTGCAGCGCGTGCACCCGCGCCCGCAGCGCCAGGTCGAGCGTCATGTCGCCGTATTCGACGAGCACGTTGTCGTCGCCCGATCGGCGATACGTGACGGCGGTGTCGCCGTCCCGCCTGGCGAGCACACCGTCGTCGCCGTCGCCTCCCGCCGACAGCACCGCCGGCAGTCCGGCTCGGCGTCCGAGACCGAGGTCCCGCCGCGACGCCGCTCGATCGGCGCGGACCGGAACGAATCGCACCGTGTTGCCCGGCGCGAGCTGCCCGAGTTTCCACCGGTCGGCCGCGACCACCGTGACCGGGCAGACGAATCCGCCGAGACTGGGCCCGTCGGGGCCGAGCAGGATCGGTGTGTCCCCGGTGAAGTCCAGAGCACCGATCGAATAGGCGTTGTCGTGGATGTTCGACGGGTGCAACCCGGCCTCGCCGCCGTCCGGACGGGCCCAGTCGGGCCGCGGGCCGATCAAGCGCACCCCGGTTCGGTCGGAGTTGAAGTGCACCTCGTAGTCGGTGCGATACAGCGCGTCGATGTCGGCGCGGGTGAAGAACTCCGGGGCGCCGTGGGGTCCCTCGGTCACTGCGAGCTCCCAGCGCTGCGACAGGGCCGGAACGGAACCGGCCGGGACCGCAGTGGGTGCGGACGTCGGCGTGTCGCCGAGGGCCAATACATCGCCCTCGCGCAAGGTTCGGCCGTCGAGTCCACCGAAACGGCCGAGGGTGAACGTCGATGCGCTACCGAGGAATTCGGGAACATCGATGCCGCCCGCGACCAGGACGTAGACGCGAAGCCCGGGGCCGGACACGGCCCCGACGTCGAGCACTCCCCCGGCCGGCACCCGCACCGGCCGCCACTGCGGGACCACGGCACCGTCCACGGTGACGGTGGTCGGCGCACCGGTGACACATACGTACGTCGGCTCGTCGAACCGCAGCGCGGGCCCGGCCATGACGGCTTCGAATCCCGCCGCACCCTCGGCGTTTCCGACTGCGACGTTGCCGAGACGGAAGGACAGGTCGTCCATCGGGCCCGACGGGGGTACCCCGATCTGCCAGTAGCCGGTCCGACCGGGATAGTCCTGGACGGTGGTGCCCATTCCCGGCCGGAGCACCGTGCACTTGGCGGTCATGGCTGCACCTCCCGGGGGCGAGTGACGATCATGCGGACGGCAGTGGGATCGAAGCCGTTGCACGGGTTGTTGATCTGCGGACAGTTCGACACCAGTACCAACGCGTCGACGTCGGCACGGAGCGCAAGGCGCTTGCCCGGAGCCGAGAGGCCGTCGACGATGCCCAGGGCACCGTCGGGATCGACCGGCACGTTCATGAAGAAGTTGATGTTCGAGACCAGGTCGCGCTTACCGAGACCCCAGCGGGCGCCCTCGACGAGGAAGTTCTCGACGCACGCGTGCTGGTGCTTGGTGTGGTGGCCGTAGCGCAGCGTGTTCGACTCCTGTGAGCAGGCACCGCCGACCGTGTCGTGGTTGCCGACCTCGTCGGCGACGATCGTCATGAGCGGGCTCGCGTCGTCCGAGCGCAGCACGCTGCCGGTGGTGAGGAACAGGTTGTGCTGCCCGACGACCGTAGCGGCCGCCGAATAGCGGCGGGAGTGATCGCCCGCCGCGTAGATGAGCGTGTCGACCGCCTGGTTGCCGTGCAGGTCGACGATGGTCAGGACGTCGCCGGCGGCCACGACGGCGGACCACGGGCCGCGGGGTGCCACGGTGTCGTCGAGAACGATCTCGCCCGGGACGAGCGCCAGGTCGGCGGCGGGGAGCAGGGTGGTCATCATGCGTCCTTTCCTTCGAGCGGCGCCGCGCCGTGCAGCGCAGTCCAGGCGTCCTCGGTGTTGGCGACGGCGCGCCGGTATTCGGGATCGTCGTTGCGGAGGACGTCGAGTTCCTCGGCTGCCGTCCAGGCGAGGAGTTCGAGCGAGGTGGTGCGGAACTCCGGCGCCGGATCGAGCGGGTGCGCGGTGTTCGCGACCAACACGATCACCGGCAGATGGAGCAGCAGGTCGACGTACGCCCCGGCACCGGCGGTACCCGTACTGACGAGGGCCCCGTCGGTGTCGACCCGGATGCCGTGGAAGAAGGACAGCGACGGCGGCAGGTCCCGGGGGGCGAGGTCGTGCTTGGCTGCGGCGACGGTGAACAACTCCCGCCCGGCGGGCGTCGGCGAGTGCAGGGCCCCGTTGCCGTATCGCGCCCGATTCGCGGCGGCACTGGTGGTGCCGCACAGTGCGTCGTGGTGTCCGGACGTGTCGGCGACGACGGTGGCGAGGACGCGGCCGGCATCGGAGAGCAACGGGTGCCCGGGGCCGAGGTACGCCTGCCACGGCACCTTGACGGTGTCGGCCACGTTGAGCCGCTCCCAGGGGGCGTCGGCCCGGAAGAGCAGCACGTTGGCGCAGGCGTCGCCCTCGAGATCCCGTAGCCGGATGCGGGTGCCCCGGGCGAGCACCTTGGACGCGTACCGGCCGCCGGGAACGGTTTCGGCCCACACGAGGCGTTCGGCGGCGACGCCCTCCGGAGGTGTCGGCCAGTCGGCGGCGGGCACTACCGGCATCGCGTCGGTGCGCGTACCGGCCTGGGCTCGGGCATGTGCGCGAGCGGTGGCGGTGGTGGAGGTGTCGTCGGAGTGTTCGACGAGGTCGGGGACGGTCACTTCAGGCTCCGATCGTGACGGGGGTCGGGATGCGGTCGCTGCGCGCGGTGCCGCGGGACGAATAGCAGGCGGCGCCCACGATCACGACGGCGAGCACCGCGAGGGGGGCGGCCCACTGCAGGACCGCGTACTCCCCCGTGGGGTTGAAGATCTCGGCGCGGGGCCAGGACAGGTTGACGACCATGAGGGCGCCGTAGGCAACGGCAGCGATGTTGACGGGAATCGCGAACACGCCCAGCGAGAACAGCTTTCGGCCGTCGGCGTCCACATCGGGACCGCCGAGCGAGCGACCGGACAGGCGCCGCACGAGCATGGGCACGGTGACCATGAGGTATGCGAGATAGATGAGCACGATGCACACACTCGAGAGCGTCGCGAAGATCGCGGAGTTGCCGACGTTCACGGCCAGCACGGCGATGCACAACACGCCGATCAGGACGCTCGGTGCAATCGGGGTTCCGGTGCGGGGGTTGACCTTGGCGAGCACCTCGCTGGCCGGCAGTTTGCCGTCGCGAGCCATCCCGAACATCAGCCGCGACGCCGCGGTCTGGATCGCGAGGGTGCACACGAACACCGCGATCGCGACGTCCACCAGTAGCACGGTCCCCCACGGCGAACTCAGGATCGACGTCAGCACGTAGGGCAGGCCCTCGGTGGCCAGGCGACCGTCGGTGAGGCTCGGCGCGGCCATCAGCGCACCGACGATCATCAGGCCACCGCCGAGCGCCGAGACCGACAGCGCGAGGCGGATCGTGCGCGGCGCGACCCGACGCGGGTTGTGCGTCTCCTCGGCGAGTTCACCCGCGGAACCGAAGCCGACCATGACGTACGCGGCCATCAGGCCCGACACGATCCACGCCCAGATGTACCCGGGCTGAGAGCCGGCGACGCCGGTGTCGAACACCACGTCCGGGCCCCGCTGGGCGTGGGTGAAGAACATGCCGATCACGGCGATCACTCCGACGATCTCGCAGGTCACGCCGATGCTGTTGATCCGCGACATCCAGTTCACGCCGATGCAGTTGATCGTGGTCGTGAGCACCAGGAGAATCGACCCCAGCAGTACCGCGTTGGCAGCGCCGTCCGGCGAGGTGAGAGCGGGATCGTCACCGATCACCTGGAAGCCGCTCCAGATCGACGGCAGCACCACCTGCAGCGCGATCGCGGCGGCGGCCGCGGTGACGATCTGCGCGATGATCATGAACCAGCCCGCGAACCAGCCGACGATCGCGCCGCCGAGGCGCCGGGCCCACTGGTAGATCGCGCCGGAGATCGGGTAGCGCGCCGCCATTTCGGCGAAACACAGCGCGACCATGAACTGCCCGAGGAAGACGACGGGCCAGGTCCAGAAGAAGGCCGGCCCGGCGAAGCCGAAACCCAACCCGAACAGCTGGAAGATCGTCGTGAGGATCGAGACGAACGAGAAGCCGGCCGCGAAGGACCCGAACTTGCCGAGCGAGCGGTGCAACTGCTGCTCGTAGCCGAACTCGGCCAGGTCGCCCCGGTCGCTCGACGCTGTCGTCACGGTGGCTGTCATGAACCCTCCTACGAGAGGCGGAAAGCGTCACCGGCCCGGGAGGCCCGGGCACTGGTTTCTGTCACTCGACAGTTTTCGGGCCGCAACGACGCGCACGATGTCGCGCAGGTTGCGATCGTGGGTCGCGATCGGCGATTTCCGTTGCGGACGCGTGTCCCCGGTTACGGGACGGTGTCCGAGCCCTCACAATCACAGGTCAGGACGACGAAACACGGTGCAGCACTTTCCTGTAAGGATGAGGACATGACGACGACGGGTGCCGGACGGCCACGACTGAAGACCCGCACACGGCCGGGTGCGACCGCACGCGAGGAGATTCTCGACGCCGCGGCCGAACTGTTCACCACGCGCGGATTCACCGGAACGTCGACGCGGATGATCGCCGACGCCGTCGGAATCCGGCAGGCGTCGATGTACCACCACTTCGCCACCAAGGACGACATCCTCGCCGCGCTGCTCCTGGACACGGTCGCGGGACCCCTCGCGTGCGCCGAGATGTTGCGAAGGAACTGCCCGGATCCCGTCGTCCGCCTCTACGCGCTCACACTCTTCGACACCGCCCAACTCGCAGAGTCACGCTGGAACCTCGGCGCCTTGTATCTATTGCCCGAGGTGACGACGGATCGGTTCACCGAATTCCGTTCTCTGCGTGGTGAACTCATGGAGCAGTACGCCGATTTTGCGGGCGAGGCCCTGGCGACCATCGGTGATCCGAACGTCGGACGAGCCGCCGCCGCGCTGCCGTTCCGCCTGGTGGAGGCCACCATCAACGCCCGCTCGGACGCCGCCGTCGACCACTCCGGCTCGCCGGCGCCGGGACTTCCGCCCGAGCTCGTGGCGGACGCAGTCCTGCGCGTGCTGGGGCGATTCGGTCCCACCACCGAGATCGCACACCACGCCCGAGGCGTTCTCGACCGGCTCGCGAAAAGTTGTCCACAGCCTGAGCGATGAGGGACGACTGCGGGCCGGACGGTCGGTTACAGTGTGTGCCGAGTCGACCAATGGGGGGTCATCATGGACGGGTTTTCTGCTGCGCCCGATGAGATTCGGGTGTACGGCGACGTCGCGGCGGGGGCCGCGACTCACATCGCGACGGCGGGTGGGTTGGACCTGGCCGCGAACGTCGCTGCACTGACACCGGTGTTCGGCGCGATAGGCGCCGATTTCGTGGCAACGTTCGCGGCCACTCAGACCGCGCACGCACGGTCCGTCGCCGCGCTCGCGAACCACTACGCCGGCACCGGGGCGGTCGCGCACGCGGTCGCCGCCGCATACGACGCCACCGATCACGCCACCGGACGCGTCCTCGGTGACGCGCGCAGCGCCCTGGGAGGCAACGCATGACGACGACACCCGAACCGACCGCAGGCACCGCGCAGCCGACCGTGCTGGATCTGTTGCAGGCGTCCCCCGTCGGGCCGGTCCTGGACATGCCGGTTCCCCGGACACCGATGGAGGCGCTCGCAGCCTCCCCGCTCGGTCCGGCGCTGAACACGCCGTTCGTCGACATCGCCGCGGGGGCACTTCCTCCGGCGCCGGCGCTGCCACCTCTTCCCGAACTGCCACCCCTTCCGCCGCTGCCCGGTATCGATCAACTACTGCAGCCCGTGGCCGATCTCGCGAGCGCCTTCGGGACGGGCGCGTTCGGCGGATTCGACCCCACCGCGTTGCTGCGCCAGTCGTCGTCGGTCATCGACACCGCGCTGTCGATGGGGGTCTCGGGGCTGCGCGCTCTGGACGGTGCCTGGGACGGCTCCGCGGCCCTGGCGGCGCAGTCGCAGGGCGAGCAGGTCCGAATCACCGGAGAACAACTCAGCGAACGCGGCAATGCCATCGCGTCCGTCACCCAGGACGCCGCGGCAACGGTCTCGCGCGGCAATGCGCAACTCGTCGCGGTCGCCGAATCGTTCGCAGCGACCGCCGTGGCAGCCGCTCCGGTCGCGCTCACTCCCCCGGGTCAGACGATGCTGTTGGCCGCGGCCGCCGACCACCTGCAACGCGCGCTGTCGGTGGTCGCCGCGACTCGCGCCGAACTCGCCGGCCACCAGTCCGCGATGGCTGCGCTGGGCGCCGAGATCCCCGTTCCCGCGGCTCCCGCGCCGGCGGCCGGTCTCCTCGCTGCGGGCGGACAGTCGCCCGTCGCGGTCGCGGGGTCGGTGCTCGAGTCCGTGGGCAGGTCGCTCGCCGACTCGTCGCCGCAGTACGGTGACGCGCTTCCGCCACAGACGCACGCCGCGAGCATGGCACCCGTGTCCACCCGCGAATTCGCTCCTACCGCAGCGTCGTTCGGCGGGGCCGGCGGATCCGGTGGCGCCGGTGGCGGATTCGTCCCCGGCTTCGTCGCGGGGAGCGCGGGGACCTGGGCCGGATCGACCGGGCGCGGCCCGTCGGCCGCGCAACCCTCCGTGGCCACTACTGCGACCACCCCGTACGCCGAGGGTGGGACCCGCACGTCCGGTGCCGGCACCCCGGCACCCGGCTACGCCCCGACCGGCACGGGAGCGCAACCGCGCGGGGCGTACGACGACACGGTCCACCGGGGGAACGCCGGCTACCTGGCCGCCGCCGTACCGGGCGACGAAGTGGTCGGCGAGCTGCCGATGGTCGCGCCCGCAGTGATCGGCAGCGTCGAGATCGATGCGCTGGGCGGCTTCGAGGATTCGGGAATCGAGGGCAGGGCGCACTGACGCGCGGTCGGCGCGCTCGGGCTCGGCGTGGTCAGACGAGACCGAGCGCGCGGACGGCGTCGCGTTCCTGCGCGAGTTCGGCGATCGACAGATCGATGCGCGCCCGGGAGAACTCGTCGACGTCCAGGTCCGGCACGATCCGGAACTCGCCGTCGGCGCACGTCACGGGGAACGAGCTGATCAACCCCTCCGGCACCCCGTACGAGCCGTCGGAGCACACCGCCATCGACACCCAGTCCCCGTCGGCGGTACCGGCGGTCCAGTCGCGCACGTGGTCGATCGCGGCGCTCGCGGCACTGGCCGCGGACGACGAACCGCGAGCACGAATGATCGCAGAACCACGTTGCTGCACGGTCGGAATGAACACGTCCTCGATCCACCGGCGGTCCGACACGGCGTCCTCGGCGGGCTTGTTCCCGACGAGCGCGTGGGACAGGTCCGGGTACTGGGTTGCCGAGTGGTTACCCCAGATCGACATGCGCCGGATCGATGCCGCAGGCTCGCCGGTCCGGTGCGCCAACTGCGCGATGGCCCGGTTGTGGTCCAGCCGGGTCAGCGCACTGAACCGGGTGCGTGGCACACCGGGCGCATTGTTCATCGCGATGAGGGCATTGGTGTTGGCGGGGTTGCCCACGACGAGGACCTTGACGTCGTCGGCGGCCGCGGCCTCGATCGCTCGTCCCTGCGTCGTGAAGATCGCGCCGTTCGCGGCGAGCAGGTCGCCGCGCTCCATGCCCTTCGTGCGAGGCCGGGCACCGACGAGCAGCGCGACGCTCGCACCGTCGAAGCCGACGACGGGGTCGTCGGTGATCTCTACGCCGTTCAGCAGCGGGAACGCCCCGTCCTCGAGTTCCATCGCGACGCCCTCCGCGGCGCGGACTGCCGCCGGGATCTCGAGCAATCGCAACCGGACCGGGGTGTCGGGGCCGAGCATGTCGCCGGCCGCGATCCGGAATAGCAGTCCGTAGGCGATCTGGCCGGATGCGCCGGTCACGGTGACCGTGACGGGTGCCTTGTCCACAGGTGCCGCGTTCATACTGCCTCCTCGAGTCGAAGTCGACACCTCCACCGTAGGCACGAATTCGTCGGCGGGAGAATGGGATCGGTCACATCCCACGAGCTACGCCACAGAGTGCCGACCGTCACACCCGGACAAGCTTGGCGAGGTCGCTGCGGTGACTGAGGGCCAGTTTCTCGCACGCACGGTAGATGTGGCCCTCCACGGTGCGGACCGACAGGACGAGACGCCGGGCGATGTCCTTGTTCGACAGTCCCCGGCCCACCAACACCGCCACCTCTCGTTCGCGGTCGGTGAGTGGGAGCGGACGGGCCGCCTTCGCGAGTGCCGGCGTCGTCGCCCCGTCGCAACGTGACGCCAGCCAGTGCGCCTTCGCCGCCGACGTCAACTCGCCGCGTCGATCGTTGGATCGGGAGTATGCAGTCGCGGCCTGCGCGTACGTGTCGGCCGCAGCCAACAGGGTCCCGGTGCGTTCGAACTCTGCCGCGAGCGCATCGAGTGCCGGGCCGTCGGCCTTCGCCAACGCCTGCGCGCGCGCCGCCGCGACCCGCGCGAAGGGTCCGTCCACGAAGGCGGCGAGCTCGCCGAGCCGGGATGCGGTCGTGTAGTCACCGAACGTCGTCGCGACGTCGAGTGCGATCGCCTCGACGGCGAACTGACCGGATCGCGCCGCGAGGTCCGCGCCGCGCCGTGCCGCGTGCACCGCCGCCGAGACCTCCCCCGCCGATCCCGCGACCCAGGCCCGCGCGATGTCGATCAGCGGGTCGAAGAACGCGAGTTCCGGACCGGAGTTGCGTTCGGCGACCACGAGCGCCGCGGCCGCGTCGGCACCCTTGCCCTGCGCGGCACGCACCTGACACAGACTCACTGCGGCCAGCAGCATCCATTCGGAACGGGTCTCGCGGTCCAGGACGGCCAGCGCCTCGGTGAGGTGTTCGGCCGCGTCGTCGAGCCGGCCGCCGGTCAGTTCGACGACGCCCGACGCCACATCGGCCAGGGCCGCGCTGTTCGGCTGGCCGGCCGCCATCTCGCGATAACGGGCGGCGGTCGACTCCGCCGCCGAGAGCCGCCCCACGAGTGTCAGGGCGAGTACCTCGAAGTACCCGATGTGGAAGCGGAGCAGTCCGTCGCCGTGCGAGATCGCCTCCCACGCGGATGCCGCGAGGGCGCCCACCTCGAGTCCGCGCCCCGACACCGTCAGTGCCGCCACCCCGGCGAAGACACCGCTCGCGCGGGCCCACGGGTGCGCCTCCGGGGCCGCCTCCACCTCCCGCGCCAGTGCGATCGCCGTCCCGAGCTCGCGGTCGTACAGGTGCAGCACCGCGTCGAGGGCCACGACGGACACCGCCAGCATCGGATCGCTGATCCGATCGCGCTCACGCCGGAACAGTGCGACCGCTTCCTGCGGTCTGCCGGCCTCGAGATACAGGCTCGCGACGCGGGTCAGCAACCATCGCGCGACGTCGTACTCACACAGTTCGTCGGGGTCCACGGCCGCGAAGACTTCCTCGGCGTCGTCGCCCTTGCCCTGCCACATCAGCGCGCGGCCGAGCGCGAACGACGCGTCGAATCCGCCGCCGCGGCGAACGGCGGCAGCTGCCAGCCGGGCCCCGAGTTCCAGGCTGGCCATCGCGATCGCGTCCTCGGCACCGCGAACCAGCAGTTCGGGATCCGGCTCGATGCCCGACTCCACGGCGAGTTCCGCGATCCGCATCGAGGTCACCACGCCCGGGTCCGGTGATTCGCGCAGCACCTCCACCAGCCGCCGTTTGATGCGCTGCGCCGCGAGCACCCCCGCCCTGTCACGGATGACCTCGCCGAACAGCGGGTGGGCGAGCCGCACCACGTGCGCGTTGCCGACATCCCGAATCCGTACCAAGTCCAGCCGCTCGGCCTCCTCGATGGAGCGCCGGCTGACGAGTTCGCTGAGCACCTCGAGTTCGAGCGGCTCGCAGAACGCCAGGTAGTCCACCACGTCGAGCGCGTCTCGCGGGGTGCGGGCGAACCGTGATTCGAGCAGCGACGCGAGCGCCGCGGACACCCCGGGCCGCCCCCGTAGCTGCCAGACCCCACCGGATCGGCGCAGCGTGCCGCCGTCGAGCGCACCCTCCACGAGGTGCCGCAGGAACAGCGGATTCCCTTCCGACGCCTCCCAGATCGCGTCCGCGCTGAACCGCTCGACCGGGGCACCGAGCACCTGGTGCAGTTCCTCGTCCATCTCCGCGCGGGTGAACGGCTCCACGACGAACGGGGTGAGCAGCCCGTCCTTCCACAGTGCCTCGATCGCCGACGGGACCGGCGCGCCGCTGCGGACCGTGACGACGAGGCGGACGTCGCGGCCGACCGCCAGTTGGTGCACGAGGCCCGCGGAGAACTCGTCGAGCAGATGGGCGTCGTCGACGCCGACGATGGCGGCGCCGCCGTCCGGGGCCGAGCCGTCCTCGGCGAGTACGTCCCGGACCGCTCGCAGGGCGACGACCGGGTCGCGCGAGGTGGTCCGGGCCAGGTGGGGCGCGAAGGCGCCGAGAGGAATGCTCTGGGTGGACTCGGTGCCCACGATCCAGCGCGCCTCACCGGTCAGCGAACCCACCAGTTCCCGCGCCATCGTGGTCTTGCCGACACCGGCGGTACCGACCAGCACCACTCCGCACGATCGTCCGTCGCGGAGCAGTTCCCGAGCGCCCTCGAACGCAGCCTTACGGTCCAGGACGGGCCAGAGACCGACCATGCTTCGAACGATAATCCTGTCGGTGGCCCCCGCGCATCGAACCGCGCAACCCGCAATCAGGGAGTTACTGCGCGGTCGGTCCGGTCCCGCCGCCTCGGATTCGGGTCAGTTCGACAACCCGGCCACTTCCTCGTCGGTGAGGGTCGTCTGCGGCACCCGTCCCGCGTCCCGGACCAGGACGACGGCTCGGTACAGCGGCCGTTCCTCGAGCCCGGCGCCGCGCGCCTCCGCCCGCAACTGGTCGATCAGCAGCGACGCCGCACCGGCGGCCGGAGCCAACTCGCTCGCCGACAGCGCATCGGCGAGCTTGCGCAGGCCGAGCACGTCGAGTTCCCGACCGCCGTCGGCGGTGTAAAGCGCGAGGGGGACGGTGCGGACCACGCGACCGTCACCGATCCGGACGGCCACCTGGCTGATCCGGGCGGCGCGCACGACGAATTCGACGCTGACCGCCCGCGCGACGTCGACGCGGCGCTCGATGAGGCCGTTCGACGCGTGAATCGTCGTACCGGACAGCCAGATTCGACGACGCGTCGCCAGCAGCGCGGAGACCGCGGTGGGCAGCGCGATCACCGCACCCACCGCGAGCGCGACCAGCGGAGCGGCGAAGATCGCCACCACGCCGCCCACGACGACTCCGATGACGACCGCGACCAGCGCGACCTTCCGCATCCGCGGAGCGAGCATCGCCGCCGGGACGAGGTCGAGGGAGAACTCTTCCCCGGACCGCCCGTCAGGCGTCGGCAAGAATCGAACCGATCTGCGCGACAACGCCTTCCATGGCCACCGACGTCTGTTCTCCGTTGCTCAGATCCTTGACGGCGATGGTGCCGGCCGCGAGGTCCTCGTCGCCGAGCACCAGCGCGATGCGAGCTCCGGAACGATCCGCGGCCTTCATCGACCCCTTGATGCCACGGTCGCCGTACACCATGTCGACGCGGATCCCGGCCGCACGCAGCGCGTGGGCGATCTTCACCATCTCGGTCTTCGCGGCGGCGCCCAGCGGGACCCCGAAGACCTCGCAGCGGGCGGGGTTGCCGGCGGACTTGCCTTCGGCCGCGAGCGCGAGGATCGTCCGATCCACCCCGAGGCCGTACCCGATGCCCGACAGCGGCTGACCACCGAGCTGCGCCATCAGCCCGTCGTAGCGACCGCCGCCGCCGATACCGGACTGCGCGCCCAGGCCGTCGTGGACGAACTCGAACGTCGTCTTGGTGTAGTAGTCCAGACCGCGCACCATGCGGGGATTGACGACATACGGCACCCCGAGGGCGTCCAGGTGCGCGAGGACCTCGTCGAAGTGCGCCTTCGCGCTCTCCGACAGGTGGTCGAGCATGAGCGGCGCGTCCGCCGTCATCTCCCTGACGTGCGGCCGCTTGTCGTCCAGGACGCGCAGCGGATTGATCTCCGCGCGGCGGCGGGTGTCCTCGTCCAGGTCGAGCCCGAAGAGGAACTCCTGCAGGCGCTCCCGGTACTGCGGCCGGCAGGTGTCGTCGCCGAGCGAGGTGATCTCGAGGCGGAAACCGTCGAGACCCAGGCTGCGGAACCCGGCGTCGGCGATCGCGATCACCTCGGCGTCGAGCGCGGGATCGTCGACGCCGATCGCCTCGACACCCACCTGCTGCAACTGCCGGTAGCGGCCCGCCTGCGGGCGCTCGTAACGGAAGAACGGGCCGGCATAGCTGAGCTTGACGGGAAGCTGACCGCGGTCGAGGCCGTGCTCGATCACAGCGCGCATCACACCGGCCGTGCCCTCGGGACGCAACGTCACCGAACGCTCGCCGCGATCGGCGAACGTGTACATCTCCTTCGAGACGACGTCGGTGGATTCGCCGACGCCCCGGGCGAACAACCCGGTGTCCTCGAAGATCGGGAGTTCGATGTGGCCGTAGCCCGCGAGCCGGGCCGCGCGGGTCAATCCGTCGCGCACGGCGACGAACTCCGCGGACTGCGGCGGAACGTAGTCGGGAACGCCCTTGGGGGCCGAGAAGGTGCTGAGACCTGACTTACTCACGGTGCCTACTTTTCCTTACTGGGAGGCGGTCAGTCCAACGAGGAACGGGTTGGACGCGCGTTCCTGGCCGATCGAGCTCGAGCCCCCGTGCCCGGGCAGGATCGCGGTGGTGTCGTCGAGCACCAACAGCTTCCGCGCGATCGACTGCAGCAACTGCTCGTGGTTGCCACCGGGCAGGTCGCTACGGCCGATCGAACCCTGGAACAGGGTGTCGCCGGTCAGCGCCACCTGGAGCGGGCCCTCCTCGGTTGCGATCTCGGTGCGCAGCACCACCGAGCCCTGGGTGTGCCCGGGCGTGTGGTCGACGACGAAATCGATGCCGGCGACGGTGAACTCGTCCCCGTCGGCCAGCTCGATCACCTCGTCCGGCTCCAGGAACTCGACGCCCGCGATGAACTGGTTCATCGACGGCCCGATGCCGCGTCCCGGATCGGTGAGCATGTACCGGTCGTCGGGATGGATGTACGCCGGGATTCCGTAGTGCTCGCACACCGGATGAACCGACCACGTGTGATCGAGGTGACCGTGCGTGAGCAGAACCGCTTTCGGCTCGAGTTCCGACTGCGCGAGGAACTGCATGAGCGGCTCGGCGGCGTCCTGACCCGGATCGACGACGACGCACTCCCCCGAGTCGTCGTGCGCGAGAATGTAACAGTTGGTCTGGAACATTCCGGCGGGGAATCCGGTGACGAGCACGGCGACAACTCCTAGAGTACGGGGCGGTTAACGGGGTCATACGGGATCCGGAGCGGATCAGTACAGCCTAGGCCGTCGCCCCGCCAGGATCCTCTCAGGTTGAGGTGGCAGACTCGCGCATGTCCCATGTGCGGTGACGGGCGCCACGGGAGAGTTCCGAAGAAGACCGAACGAAACGTACGGGAGGACGACTGCAGTGCCGAGCAATCAGCAGCGCCGTGAGGCTGCGAAACGAAAGCTGGAACGCCAGCTCGAACGGCGCGCCGAACGCGCACGGAAGCGCAAGCAGATGACGATCGCCGGGTCGATCGTCGGCGCGATCGTCGTGATCGCGGTCGGTGCCGTCGTCGTCACGCTGTCCGGCAAGGACGACAACTCGACGGAGACCACCGCCGCGTCCGAGACGCCCAGCGCCGCTGCGATGCCCGCGGGCCGCGCCGAGCCGCTGCCCAACCTCGTCAACTGTGCGTACACGCCGGCCGAGGCCCCCGCCAAGCCGAACAACCCGCCGCGCGCCGAGGGCATCGACACGACGGTCGCGACGGTCAGCGCGAGCATGGAAACGACGCAGGGCCCCATCGGGCTGACGCTGAACAACGCCGAATCCCCCTGCACCGTGAACAGTTTCGTCAGCCTCGCGTCACAGGGCTACTTCGACGGCACCACCTGCCACCGCCTCGTCACCGGAGAGGGCCTGCAGGTGCTGCAGTGCGGCGATCCGACGGGCACCGGCAGCGGCGGACCGGGCTACCAGTTCGCGAACGAGTTCCCCACCGACCAGTACGCGCCCGACGACCTGGCCGCCCAGACGCCCGTCACCTACAAGCGCGGCACCATCGCGATGGCCAACGCCGGCGCGGGCACCAACGGCAGCCAGTTCTTCCTCGTCTACGGCGACTCGACGCTGCCGCCGCAGTACACGGTGTTCGGCACGATCGACGAGACCGGACTCCAGACCATCGAGAAAGTCGCCGCCGCCGGCGACGACGGATCGATGTCCGCGGGCGGCGGCAAGCCGAACCTGCCCATCGACATCACCAGCGTGAGGTTGGATTGATGAAGCGCACGGCATTCGCGGCAGCCGGACTCGGCCTCGCCCTCCTCCTCACCGCGTGCGGCAGCGACGACGGCGGATCGTCCGACACGACGACGAGTTCGTCGAGCATGTGGACCACCCCCGAGGCCCCGAAGATCGACCTGTCGCAGTACCCGGCGCTGCCCGCGCCGTCCGCACCCGCGGCACCGACCGTCGACTGCACGTACCCGGCCGCCGGCACGGCCGCGAAGGAAGTGCAACCGCCCAACGGGACCGCTGTCTCCACGGCCGGAACCGTCGCCGTCGACCTCACCACCGGCCAGGGGCCGATCGGCATGACTCTCGACCGCGGTGAAGCGCCGTGCAGTGTCAACAGCATCGTCAGCCTCACCGAGCAGGCCTACTTCGACAACACCCCCTGCCACCGGATCTCCACTGCTCCCGGCCTGGGCATGCTCCAGTGCGGTGACCCCAGCGGTCGCGGCAGCGGCGGACCCGGCTACCGGTACGACAACGAGTACCCGACGAACCAGTTCGCACCGAACGACCCGGCGTCGAGCAACCCCGTCGTGTACCCGCGCGGCACCGTCGCGCTGGCCAACGCCGGCGTCGACACCAACGGCAGCCAGTTCTTCCTGGTGTTCGAGGACTCGCTGCTGCAGCCCAACTACACCGTGGTCGGCACGATCTCCGACGAGGGTCTGGCGACGCTCGACAAGATTGCCGCTGCGGGCGTCGAGGGTTCCACGTCCCCGGGCGACGGCACACCGACCGACACGGTCACCATCGAGACCGCCAAGGTCGCCTGACCCGTCCCGAACAGCTGAAGGGTCCCTTCGTGCGCTCCCAACGCACGAAGGGACCCTTCAGCCGTGTATCGGGGGTTCTCAGGCCGCCGAGGTGACGCGGTAGACGTCGTAGACGCCCTCGACGTT
The DNA here is from genome assembly GCF_002094305.1 of Prescottella equi. GTDB lineage: Bacteria > Actinomycetota > Actinomycetes > Mycobacteriales > Mycobacteriaceae > Prescottella > Prescottella equi. The sequence goes on along the minus strand of NZ_LWTX01000017.1, from coordinate 14,411 downwards.
GCGGACCACGTTGAGCACGTGACCGAGGTGCTTCGGATCGCCCATCTCGAACGTGAACTTGCTGACGGCGACCCGGTCACCGGATGTGGTGACCGACGCCGACAGGATGTTGACCTTCTCGTCCGCGAGCGCCTTCGTGACGTCCGACAGCAGCCGGTGCCGGTCGAGCGCCTCGATCTGGATGGCGACGAGGAACAGCGACGTCGGCGACGGCGCCCACTCGACGTCGATGATCCGCTCCGACTGCTCGCGCAGCGACGTCGCGTTGGTGCAGTCCGTGCGGTGCACGCTGACGGCGCCGCCGCGCGTGACGAACCCCATGATCTCGTCTCCCGGCACCGGGGTGCAGCACTTGGCGAGCTTCGCCACGGTGCCCGGTGCGCCCGGCACGAGCACGCCGACGTCTCCGGACGTGCGCGATCGGGTGGGGATAGTCGACGGTGTCGACCGCTCTGCCAGCTCCTCCTCGACGGCGGTCTCGCCACCGAGATGCGCCACGAGCCGCTGCACCACGTGCTGGGCGGACACGTTGTGCTCGCCCACCGCGGTGTACAGCGCCGAGACGTCCGTGTACCGCAGCTCGTGCGCCAGCGCGGTCATGGCCTCGGCATTGAGCAGGCGCTGCAACGGAAGACCACCGCGGCGCACCTCACGCGCGATGGCGTCCTTGCCCGCCTCGAGCGCCTCCTCGCGGCGCTCCTTGGCGAACCACTGCCGAATCTTCGCCTTCGCGCGCGGCGACACCACGAACGTCTGCCAGTCGCGGCTCGGCCCGGCGTTCGGGGCCTTCGACGTGAAGACCTCGACGACCTCGCCGTTCTCGAGGGTCCGCTCGAGCGCCACCAGCCGGCCGTTGACCCGGGCGCCGATGCAGCGGTGGCCCACCTCGGTGTGCACCGCGTACGCGAAGTCGACCGGCGTGGATCCCGCCGGCAGTGTCACCACGTCACCCTTCGGGGTGAAGACGAAGATCTCCTTCACCGCGAGGTCGTAGCGCAGCGACTCGAGGAACTCGCCCGGGTCCGCCGCCTCACGCTGCCAGTCGAGCAACTGGCGCATCCACGCCATGTCGTCGACCTCGGCGATGTCGTTCGAGTGCTTGCCCTTGGTCTCCTTGTACCGCCAGTGCGCGGCGATACCGAACTCCGCGGTGCGGTGCATGTCCCGGGTGCGAATCTGCACCTCGAGCGGCTTGCCCTCGGGTCCGATCACGGTCGTGTGCAAGGACTGGTACACGCCGTAGCGGGGCTGCGCGATGTAGTCCTTGAACCGGCCCGCCATCGGCTGCCACAGCGAATGCACCACGCCGACCGCGGCGTAACAGTCCCGGATCTCGTCGCACAGGATCCGCACGCCGACCAGGTCGTGGATGTCGTCGAAGTCGCGGCCCTTGACGATCATCTTCTGGTAGATCGACCAGTAGTGCTTGGGCCGGCCCTCGACGACCGCGTTGATCCGCGACGCGGACAGCGTCGCATTGATCTCCGCCCGCACCTTGGCCAGGTACGTGTCCCGCGACGGCGCCCGGTCCGCGACCAGGCGCACGATCTCCTCGTACTTCTTGGGATGCAGGATCGCGAACGAGAGGTCCTCGAGCTCCCACTTCACCGTCGCCATGCCGAGTCGATGTGCCAGTGGCGCAATGACTTCCAGCGTCTCGCGAGCCTTGCGCGCCTGCTTCTCGGGCGGCAGGAAGCGCATCGTGCGCATGTTGTGCAGGCGGTCGGCGACCTTGATCACCAGCACCCGCGGATCCCGCGCCATCGCGATGATCATCTTGCGGATGGTCTCGCCCTCGGCCGCCGATCCGAGCACGACCTTGTCGAGCTTGGTCACGCCGTCGACGAGATGCGCCACCTCGTCGCCGAACTCGGCCGTCAACTCCTCGAGCGAGTATCCGGTGTCCTCCACCGTGTCGTGCAGCAACGCCGCGACCAGTGTCGTGGTGTCCATGCCCAACTCCGCCAGGATGTTGGCCACCGCCAGCGGATGCGTGATGTACGGATCGCCCGACTTGCGGAACTGCGTCGCGTGCCGCTGCTCGGCGACGTCGTACGCGCGCTGCAGCAGCGAGAAATCGGCCTTCGGATAGAGCTCGCGGTGCACCGCGACGAGCGGCTCGAGCACCGGCCGGATCGGCGCGTTGCGCTGACCGGTGATGCGGCGAGCCAGTCGCGCCCGCACCCGCCGCGATGCCGACGTCGGCACCGGCGCGCTCTTCTCGGCGGGATTCGCCCCGCCGGTATTCGTGGCATCAGTGTTCTGGGAACGATCAAGATGCTGGGTCATGCCGTCACCTCCTGCCACCGCACTGCCACGGCCACTCGGAACCTGGCGGCACTGCTACACCACCAGGCACAACTGTAGTCCTCAGACTCTGACCAGCGATGTCAGCGGGTACCGGTCGAACCGCGCACGCCCGCCCAACTCCTCGATCTCGAGGACGACGGCCACGCCGATCACGTCCGCACCGGCCCGCGCCAGCAGCTCCGCCGCCGCGAGCAGGGTGCCGCCGGTGGCCAGCACGTCGTCGATCACGAACACCCGGCGCCCCGACAGATCGGGCGCGTCACACGGAATCTCCAGTGTCGCGGCGCCGTACTCGAGCGCGTAGCTCTCGGCGTGCACCGGCGGCGGCAGCTTGCCCGCCTTACGGACCGCGAGGACGCCGCATCCGAGTTCCATCGCGACACCGCCGCCGAGCAGGAACCCGCGAGCGTCGACCCCGGCAACCAGATCGGCTCCGACGCCGGCGGCCGCGAGACCCTCGATCACCGACCGGTATCCCGGCCCGTCCGCGAACACCGGCGTGAGATCCGCGAACCGGACACCGGGCGTCGGGAAGTCGTCGCACCAACGGGTCAGACGGGAGACCGCATCACCCGCACGCTCGAGCGCCGAGGCGAGTTCCGGGTTCGTGGCTTCGGGTGCATCCATCTGAGAAATCACCTGAGAAGTATCCACCTGTCCATGTTCCATCCCGAACCGGACCTCGTCGGATTGGGCACGACGGCGTGCATGCCCTTCGAGTGCGCGATCGTGCGGGGCTGGTCGAACAGCGGGATCGTCGGCATCTCGTTCCACAGGATCGCCTCGGCCTCGCCGAGCAGCGACATGCGGGCCGCGAGCGACGCGTCGACGGCGAGCTGGTCGACCACCTGGTCGAACCGGCGGTTCGAGAAGCCGCCGAAGTTGTCGCCGTTGCCGGTCCGCAGCGCGAACGCCGCGTCGTCGATCGAGTCGGTCCCGGCAGCACCGGCCGCGGACGCGGTGCCTGCCAGCACCGCATCGACCTGTCCGGCGCGCAGCGCCGTCGGGGAGAAGTCGGGTGAACCCGCGTCCTCGACGGTGATACCGGCGCCGGCGCAGGACTCGGCGACGATCTGCACGGTGCGCGCACGACGCTCGTCCGGGCCGAGGTACCCGACACGGACGGTCAGTTGCTGCTGACCGGCGGCCTCGCGCGCTCCGGGGATGTCGGGGTCGGTGTACGTGCCGCCTTCCGCGGCGACCGCCGACGGGTAGAACAGCGTGTCCGGCCCCGTGATCCGGGAGTCGATCACACCCGATCCGATGCCGTCCGCACGGTCGAACCCGGGGTGACCGAGTTCGTCGTACAGCCGCTGCCGCGGCAGACACAGCGCGAACGCGCGGCGGGCGTCGGGCGAACCGAACACACCCTGCGTCGCGAGCACGAACTGCTCCACACTGCGCGACGGCTCGTGTGCGACGTCGAATCCGCCGTCCGGCTCGAACCCGGCCAGCGAACCGGCACCGATGTCCACGACTTCGACGTCCCCGGCATCCATTCCGGCCTGCACGTCGGAGCCCTTGGGCCACACCACGATCCGCGACGTCTGCGGCTTGATACCCCACCACCGCTCGTTCTCCACGAGCACCAGGCCGTCGTCGGTCGTGTACGACTCGATCCGGTACGGACCCGACGACGGGAACTTGGCCAGTTCGAGGTCGCCGGGCTCGAGACGCCAACCGGTGTTCCAGAAATCCGCGATCCGCCCCACCGCGTCCGCATCGCCGGAACGGATAGCACCGACCAGGTCCGGCACACCCGCAGCCTGCGCGGCGACGTGCGCCGGCATCAGCTCGGTGGCGCCGAACAACGACCGCCAGCCGAGGTAGCCGCGGCCGGGCGAGAACACGACCGTGACGTCCTTGGCCCCGGGCTGGCAGTCGACCCGTTCGATGTCCGCGTAGCCGGCACGCGTGGCGGCGTCGAACATCGGCACCGCACCGCTGTCGCCGGGCCGGGTGAAGCGGCCGCTGCCGGCCGCCCATGCGAGCACGAAGTCGTCACACGAGATCGGCACCCCGTCCGAGTAGACCGACGACGGGTTGAGTCGGTACTGCACGGTGAGCGAGTCCCCGGGCACCACGCTCGCGGTTCCGAAATCGGTGTCCGCCACCGGTGCACCCGACGGACCCGTGTAACTCATACCGGTGAGAACCCGACCGAACGACTGCAGCGCCCCGGTCGCCGAGCCCTCGACGGTGTTGCCGTTGTAGGTGGTGACGACGTTGTCGATCGCGTAGCCCAACGAGGGCACCTGATCGGTCGGTTCACTGCTGCACGCTGCGGTCGCGCCGACCGCGGCCGCGGCGGCCAGGGCGACGATCGACCTGGCCGCCCGGCGGCGGAACCTGCTGCGACTGGTGGCGTCCGCCATGTCAGTGCCTCTTCTTGTTGCGCTTCCCGGTCGGTACCGCACCGGGTCGCGGCGCGGGACCCGCCGCCGCGCTAACCCGAGGTTCGGGCTGCGACGCCCCGACACGGGTGCCGGCGGCCGCCCTCTTCGCGAGCACCTTCTTGGTGTGTGCGGCGACCGGCCCCCACCGTTCCTTGATCGACACCAGCATCGGCGTCGCGGTGAAGATCGACGAGTAGGCGCCGACGATGATGCCCACCAACTGGACCAGTGCCAGATCCTTGAGGGTGCCGATACCCAGCAGCCACACCGCGACCACCATCAGCGCGATCACCGGGAGGATCGAGATGACCGTGGTGTTGATCGACCGCATCAGCGTCTGGTTGACGGCCAGGTTCGCCTGCTCGGCGTACGTCCGCCGGTTCAGGTGCAGGATTCCCCGGGTGTTCTCCTCCACCTTGTCGAACACGACGACGGTGTCGTAGAGCGAGAAGCCGAGGATCGTGAGTAGACCGATCACCGTCGCCGGCGTCACCTCGAAACCGATCAGCGAGTACACGCCGGCGGTGACGATCATGTCGAAGAACAACGACACGATCGCGGCGATCGCCATGTCTCTTTCGAACCGGACAGCGATGTAGATGCTGACGATGACGAGGAACACCACGAGCGCGATGAGCGCCTTCTTGGTGATCTGCCCGCCCCACGTCTCGCTGACGTCCGCGACGCTGATCGCGTTCTTCGACGTGTTGCCGTTGCTGTCCTTCGGCTGGAACTCGTCGTACAGCGCGTTCTGCAGCTCGTTGACCTGACCGGCGTCGAGCGCCTCGGAGCGGATCTCGACCGACGAACTCGAGCCCGAGCCCACCGTCTGCACCGAGACCGGCTCCTGGCCGAGGGTGTCGCTGTAGACCGTCTCGACCTGTTCGGTGGTCACACCCTCCGGGGTCGGGAACTGGATGCGGGTGCCGCCCTCGAACTCGATGCCGAGGGAGAAGCCGCGCACGAGGATACTCAGGAGCGACAGCGCGACGATCGCACCGGTCAACCAGTAGTAGAACTTGCGGCGTCCGACGACCTCGAATCCGCCGGTACCGGTGTAGAGCCGCTGGAGCCAGCTGTGGTGCGGCAGCACTGCACGATCGGAGGCTGCCTCGGTCGCCCCGGAGGAGGTTGCAGAGGTGTTCGACTCACTCATTTTCATGCCTCCTCGGAGGTCGACGCCGCGACCAGCTTGCGTTCGCGAGCGACCTGCTGGACCGCGCCGAGACCGTTGACGCCGGGCTTCGACCAGAAGCGGGACTTGGATGCCATGTACACCAGCGGCCAGGTCACCAGGAACACCACGACCACGTCGAGGATCGTCGTGAGGCCGAGGGTGAACGCGAAGCCGCGCACCTGGCCGACGGCGAGGACGTACAGGACCGCAGCCGCGATGAAGCTGACCGCGTTACCGGACAGGATCGTCCGGCGCGCACGCGCCCAACCACGTGGTACGGCGGACCGGAAGCTCCGGCCCTCGCGCATCTCGTCCTTGATCCGCTCGAAGAACACGACGAACGAGTCGGCTGTCATGCCGATACCGATGATCAGACCGGCGATGCCCGCCAGGTCGAGGGTGAAGCCGATGTACCGGCCGAGCAGCACCATCACGGCGTAGACCATGAGACCCGACAACACCAGTGACAGCGCGGTCAATACGCCCAGCATGCGGTAGTAGACGAGGCAGTAGACGAGCACGAGCACGAGGCCCACCGCGCCGGCGATGAGGCCCGCCTCGAGCGACGCGAGTCCCAGGGTCGCCGAGACCGTCTCGGCCTCGGACGCCTGGAACGACAGCGGCAGCGACCCGTACTTGAGGGTGTTCGCGAGTTCCTGCGCCTGCGTCTGGTTGAACTGGCCGGTGATCGAGGTCGAGCTACCGGCCGGCGTCGCACCCTGCACGACGGGCGCGCTGACGACCTTCGAGTCGAGCGTGAAGGCGGCCTGCTTGCCGATGTTGGCGGCGGTGAACTGCGCCCAGGTGGAGCTGCCGCTCGACTTGAAGCTCAGGCTCACCTCGTAGCGGGACTGCTGCGTGTTGTAACCGGAGCTGGCGTCGGAGATCTCCTGGCCGTCGATGATGCTCGGCGCCAGCAGGTACACGGTGGTGCCGTCCGTCGAACAGGCGACGAGCGGCAGATTCGGGTCATCGTTGCCCTGGAGCGGATCGGGCGCCGAGCAGTCGAGCGTGGCCATCGCCTGCTGCTGGACCGCCGGGTCCTCGCTCTGACGTGTCTCCTTCGCCTTGGCGATCTCGGCTGCGGCTGCCTCGGGAGAACCGGGTACAGGCTCACCGGGCGCGGGAGCGGGCGCCGGAGACGGCGAGGGTTCGGCCGGCTCGGTGGGATCCTGCGCCGGGAACGGGCGCTCCTGCACGTCGGGGGTGGCGGCGGGCTCGGTCGGCGCCGGAGCCGGCGTGGTCGGGGCCTGCGTCGCAGGTGCCGGCTGCGCACCGGGGGCAGCTGCGGCCTGCGAGCCGACGACCGGGCGAATGTAGAGCCGGGCAGTCTGACCGAGCGACCGTGCCTGCGAGCTGTCGTCGCCGGGCACCGTGATCACCAGGTTGTCACCGTCGATCACCACCTCGGACCCGGAGACGCCCAGGCCGTTGACGCGCGTCTCGATGATCTGCTGGGCCTGACGGAGGCTGTCCTGGCTGGGTGTACTGCCGTCCGGTGTCCGCGCGGTGAGGGTGACACGTGTTCCGCCCTGCAGGTCGATCCCGAGCTCGGGAGTCGGGGACTTGTCTCCGGTGAAGAAGACCAGCGCATACAGCGCGGCGACGAGCGCCGTGAAAACGGCGAGCGCGCGCACTGGGTGCACCGATCCTGTCGAAGGTGCCACGGTCTGTCTGTCTCCTCGGTACGTGCGGTTCAGATGATGACGCAAAGGTGATGACGCAAAAAAGACAAGCGAGCCGCTCGGCGGGCCGAGCGTGAACACGCCCTCGTCGGCAGGGGGAAATCCTGCCGACGAGGGCGGCTACCGCACTATTCGCCGTTCAGGCGACGCTGCGTGTCGTCCGGGGTCTCGTCGTCGTGCTCGACGGACTCGGTGCCGGCTGCGTCCTCGTCGACCACATGCTCACGGACGACCATCCGCGACCAGGTGGTGACGACACCGGGAGCGATCTCGAGATCGACCGTTCCCTCGTCCAGTCCGGCCACCGTCGCGTGGAGGCCGGCAGTGGTCATGACACGGTCACCGATCTTCAGGGAGTCCTGCAGATCGGCGGTCTTCTGCATCTCCTTCTTCTGGCGCCTGATGCCGAGAAACATCGGCACGAGCAGAGCAAGAATCAGAAGCGGAAACAGCAATTCCATCAGGAAGTCAGTCCTCGGGTTTCGTCATGTAAGGCGTTACACACGGCGATGATCACGGGACCGGTCGGCCCCGCGCTAGTGACCAGTGTGCCACTAGCGGGTCGCGCGAAAGGGAAATCGTCACCGATGGCATTTCGCTCATATCGAACAACGAGGGTTCCCGGGCGGTGAAATCACCTCACGATTCATCCCCGTCCGGGTCCTGCGGGTCGAACAGACCGAGCTGCGGTTCGCGGGCGCGGACCTCGATGCCGCCCACCGCGGCGTCCGGCGGAGGTGTGAGGCCCAGTTGCGCCCACGCGGCCGCCGTCGCGACGCGACCGCGCGGCGTCCGGGCGATCATGCCCGCCCGGACCAGGAACGGCTCACACACCTCCTCGACCGTCGAGGGTTCCTCCCCCACCGCGACGGCCAGCGTCGAGACTCCCACCGGCCCACCACCGAAGCTTCGGACCAGCGCGCCCAGCACCGCCCGGTCCAACCGGTCGAGGCCGAGCTGGTCCACGTCGTACACCGCCAGCGCCGCCTGCGCGATCTCGCGGGTGATGATGCCGTCGGCGCGGACCTCCGCGTAGTCACGGACCCGGCGCAGCAGCCGATTCGCGATGCGCGGCGTGCCACGCGAGCGCCCCGCGATCTCCGCACCGGCCTCCTCGCCGAGTTCGATCCCGAGGATGCCGGCCGATCGGAGCAGGATGAGCTGCAGCTCGTGCGGCTCGTAGAAGTCCATGTGCGCGGTGAAGCCGAAGCGGTCCCGGAGCGGCCCGGTGAGCGCACCCGAACGGGTGGTGGCTCCGACCAGAGTGAAAGGGGCGACCTCGAGGGGGATCGACGTCGCGCCCGGCCCCTTCCCCACCACGACATCGACCCGGAAGTCCTCCATCGCGAGATACAGCATCTCCTCGGCGGGCCGCGCCATCCGGTGGATCTCGTCGATGAACAGCACGTCGCCCTCGACCAGATTGCTGAGCATCGCCGCGAGGTCGCCGGCGCGTTCGAGCGCGGGACCCGACGTCAGCCGCAGCGAGGTGCCGAGCTCCGTCGCGATGATCATCGCCATGCTCGTCTTACCCAGGCCGGGCGGTCCGGACAACAGCACGTGGTCGGGAGTCCCACCGCGCAGCTTCGCGCCGGTGAGCACCAGTTGCAGCTGTTCGCGGACCCGCGGCTGGCCGATGAAGTCGCTCAGGTTCTTCGGACGCAGGCTCGCTTCGACCTCGCCGTCCGACGAGACGAAATTCGCCGTGACCGCCGACTCGTCCGACGCGTCGCGGGCGCCTCCGGCGTCGTCCATACCGTCGCCGTAGATCATCGTGTCTTCCCGAGCAGCGCGAGTGCCGACCGCAGGACTGTGGACGTCGGAGCCTCCGGATCGGCCGCCACCACGGTGTCGGTGGCCTTCTCCGCGTGCTCGAGCTTGAAGCCGAGACCGGTCAGCGCCTCGACCACCTGGTCACGGACGACGCTCGCGGACGTGGCCGCACCCGCGCCCGGCAGATCACCGGTCACGGCGACGGCCTCGACCTTGTCGCGAAGCTCGACGACCATGCGTTCGGCGCCGCGCTTGCCGATGCCCGGAACACGAGTGAGCGCGGTGACATTGCCCTCTGCGAGGGCCTTGCGGAGCGCCTCGGGTTCGAGGACCGCGAGTATCGCCATCGCCAGCCGCGGCCCCACCCCGGACACCGTCTGCAGCAGGCCGAACAGATCTCGCGACTCCGCGTCGGCGAAGCCGTACAGCGTCATCGAGTCCTCACGGACGATCATCGCCGTCAACAGGCGCGATTCGTCGCCCCGCCGAAGGGTCGCCAGGGTGGCGGGTGTCGCGTTGACGCGGTACCCGACGCCCGCGGCCTCGATCACCGCATGGTCCAGCCCGACCTCGAGAACCTCACCCCGAACCGAAGCGATCACCGTGTTCCTGCCTTTCCGGCCGCAATTTCCTTCAGCCGTGCCTCGTACCGCCGCTTCTGCTCCGCCGCCGCCGCTTCCATCGCGGCCATCCGCTCGAGCATCGGCGCGCGCCAACAATGGCAGATCGCCAGCGCGAGCGCGTCGGCCGCATCGGCCGGCTTCGGCGGGGTGTCCAGTCCGAGAATGCGGGTGACCATCGCGGTGACCTGCTTCTTGTCGGCGGTACCGCTACCCGTGACCGAGGCCTTGACCTGGCTCGGCGTGTGAAAGCACACAGGAATACCCCGCTTGGCCGCCGCGAGGGCCACCACACCGCCGGCCTGTGCCGTCCCCATCGCGGTTCGTACATTGTGCTGCGCGAACACTCGCTCGACCGCGACGACCGTGGGCCGGAACCGGTCGAGCCACTCGTCGGCCGCCTCCGAGATCCGCAGGAGACGCGACGCGAGTTCCATCTCGGGCGGGGTCCGCACGACGTCGACCGCCACGGGCCTCACCTCCCGGCCACGGCCCGCGTCCACGACGCCGAAGCCGCATCGCGTCAGGCCGGGGTCGACACCCAGAACACGCACGCGCCCACCTCTCGCACTACTTTCCGAACAGTTGTTCGAGCATAGCGGGAGGTGGGCGCGTGACGATGCACCAACACGCAGTCGGCGCCGCCGGAGCCTAGGCGTCGAGTTCGGCGAGCACCTCGTCGGAGACGTCGACGTTGGTGTAGACGTTCTGGACGTCGTCGGAGTCCTCGAGGGCGTCGACGAGCTTGAACACCTTGCGGGCACCCTCGGCGTCGACCGGAACCTCGACGGACGCACGGAAGTCCGGATCGGCCGACTCGTAGTCGACGCCGGCATCGACCAGCGCGGTGCGGACCGGGATCAGATCCCCGGCCTCGCACACGATCTCGAAGCTCTCACCGAGATCGTTGATCTCCTCGGCACCCGCCTCGAGCACGATCTCCAGCAGATCGTCCTCGGTGCGACCGTTCTTCTCGAGCACCACGACGCCCTTGCGCGTGAACAGGTACGAGACCGAACCGGGGTCCGCCATGTTGCCGCCGTTGCGGGTCATCGCGGTGCGAACCTCGCCGGCGGCGCGGTTGCGGTTGTCGGTGAGGCACTCGATCAGCACGGCGACACCGTTGGGGCCGTAGCCCTCGTACATGATGGTCTGCCAGTCGGCGCCGCCGGCTTCCTCGCCACCGCCACGCTTGCGAGCGCGCTCGATGTTGTCGTTCGGGACCGAGCTCTTCTTGGCCTTCTGGATGGCGTCGTAGAGGGTGGGGTTACCCGACGGATCGCCACCACCCGTACGAGCTGCCACCTCGATGTTCTTGATCAGCTTCGCGAACATCTTGCCGCGCTTGGCGTCGATCACGGCCTTCTTGTGCTTGGTGGTGGCCCATTTGGAGTGGCCGCTCATTCGTGGGAGCCCCTTCCTGCAGTGCGCCGTGGCAGATACGACAAATCCCACGGCAATTCGACTGCACACTTGTCGGAGATTCGATGCTACCTGCACACCCGTCCGGTCCGGACACACCGCCTCCCCCGGAAGGTTACGATCCGGTAGATGTTGCCGACGTTCCCAAGACAGCGCGTCGGGCACAATGGACCCTTCCAGAGACATCAACGATGTGTGATCGAGAACGACGGACGGCGTCTCTCGCGCGGGGGCGCGAACATGCGGATGCCCGGATCGTTGGGGGAAAGGCGAATGAATGCGCACTCACAGACCGGGATCGACCCACCGTCTGAAGAAGCGACTGATCGGACTCGTGGCGGCAGCTCTGCTGTTGCCGGCGCTGACGGCGGTGACGGGCACGACCACCGCGAACGCTGCCCCACGCGGTGGCTACGAGGAGGCGTGGGTCGACTCGACGATGGGCCCGATCAAGGTCCAGATCCAGTGGGCGGCGCGCGGGGGTAACGCCGCTCTCTACCTGCTCGACGGCATGCGCGCGCGGGACGACCGCAACGCCTGGTCGTTCGAGACCAACGCGTTCGAGCAGTTCGCCCTGGACAACGTCACCCTGGTGATGCCGGTCGGCGGACAGTCCAGCTTCTATACGGACTGGTACGCCCCGAGCAACTTCAACGGGCAGAAGATCACCTACAAGTGGGAGACCTTCCTGACCCAGGAACTGCCCGCCTACCTCGAGACCCGCGGCGTCTCCCGCACCAACAACGCGGTGACGGGTCTGTCGATGGGCGGCTCGGCGGCGCTCACGCTGGCCGCCTATCACCGCGACCAGTTCAAGTTCGCAGGTTCCTACTCCGGCTACCTCAATCTGTCGGCTCCCGGCATGCGCGAGATGATCCGGATCGCGATGCTCGACGCCGGTGGGTACAACTCCGATGCCATGTGGGGCCCGCCGTGGGACGGCCGGTGGATGCGCAACGATCCCTTCGTGTTCGCACCACTGCTCAAGGGTCTGTCGATGTACATCTCCTCGGGCAACGGCCTGCCCGGCGAGTACGACGCACCGGGCGCTCTGCTGGGATCCCTCGGCTCGTCCGATCTGCGCGGTTCCCTCGGATCATCGGGTTCGGTGACGTCGTTCAACACGTCCAACGCGATGGGTCTCGAATCGCTGGCACTGATGAACACCCGCGCCTTCGAGGCGCGGCTGAACAGCCTCGGGATCCCTGCGACGTACGACTTCACGCCCGACGGCACGCACGCGTGGGGTTACTGGTCCGCGGAGTTGTGGAAGTCGCGTCCGCAGATCCTCGACGCCCTGAACGCGTGGTGACGCGCCCCTCGGACGCTGCCGGGTTTGGGGTCAGTTACCCCGCACCATGTCGACGAACAGTTGGTGGACGCGACGATCGCCGGTGACCTCGGGGTGGAACGAGGTCGCGAGGACCGGGCCCTGCCGCACGGCCACGATGTGGTCGGCGGCGGGGCCTTCCGGCACCCGGGCCAGGACGTCCACACCGGGCCCGACCCGCTCGACCCACGGCGCGCGGATGAACACCGCGCGGACCGGATCGCCGTCGATGCCGGTGAAGTCGAGGTCGGCCTCGAACGAGTCCACCTGACGTCCGAAGGCGTTGCGCCGCACCGTCATGTCGAGCCCGTCGAGGTGCTGCGCATCGGGGCGGGTGTCGAGCACCTCGCTCGCGAGCAGGATCATCCCGGCACACGAGCCATAGGCCGGCATCCCGTCCTCGAGGCGGGCACGAATCGGATCGAGGAGATCGAAGACGGTCAGCAGCCGACTCATCGTCGTCGACTCGCCGCCCGGAATCACCAGGCCGTCCACGGATTCGAGTTCGGAGAGTCGGCGAACGCCGAGCGCACGGGCGCCGCTGGATTCGAGCGCCGCGAGGTGCTCGCGGACGTCGCCCTGGAGTGCGAGCACGCCGATGGTCGGTTGTTTGGTCACGAGAGAATGTCCTGCACTATTCGACGCTATTGACTACGGAAACGCTATCAGCCACTGCTGACGCGCCCCGCATCCACCGATCCGCACGGATCTACCCGGGATCGCGCCGCAGGAGTCGCGTGAGGCCCTCCTGCACGACGGCGGCCACGAGATGCCCCTCGCGATTGAAGATGCGCCCCTGGGTGAGCGCCCGGCCGAAACCGGCAGACGGGGACGACTGGTCGTAGAGCAGCCAGTCGTCGGCCCGGAACGGACGCATGAACCACAGCGCGTGATCGAGTGACGCACTCTGGATCGGAGTATCCGGATGGGTGGTGCTCGCCGACGCCAACAGCGTCATGTCGCTCATGTACGCGAGGGTGCAGATGTGGAAGACCGGATCGTCGGGTAGTTCCTCGCGGGAACGGAACCAGACCTGCTGTTGCACCGGCACACCCCGCCGACGCTGGATCTGCTCGGTCGGCACGTAGCGCAGGTCCCAGTCCGCCCACTCGCGGAACTCCCACGACTTCTCCTCCGACGCGAGCGACGCCGCGTCCGGCAGGTCCTCCGGCGCCGGCACGGTCGGCATCACGTCCTCGTGCTCGATGCCCTCGTCGAGCACGTGGAACGACGCCGACATCGTGAAGATCGCCTGCCCGTCCTGCACAGCGGTCACGCGACGGGTGGTGAACGATCGGCCGTCCCGGATCCGGTCGACGAGGTAGACGATCGGCATCACCGGGTTACCCGGCCGCAGGAAGTAGCCGTGCAACGAATGGACGTGGAAGTGCTCATCGACCGTCCGCACCGCGGACACCAGCGCCTGCCCGGCGACCTGTCCGCCGAACGTGCGCGGCAGCATCGTCTCCGTCGCGATACCGCGGAAGATATCCCGCTCGAGCCGCTCGAGTTCCAGGATCTGCTCGATCTTCGCCATCTGGGCCCCTTCCGCCGCGTGCGCTCAGGCTAGCAACGCACGAACGCGGTGACGGCCGCACCGGGCCGTCACCGCGTTCGTCGTGTTGTGTTCTACCGGCTGAAGGTCACCAGCCGCGCTCGGCGAGCCGGTGAGGCTGCGGGATGTCGTCGACGTTGATG
>NZ_LWTX01000016.1 GCF_002094305.1 Prescottella equi | reverse complement strand
CCCGCCAGCCACGGCGGGCTCGACGCGGTCATCTCGGCGGTGACGGCGTCGAGTCCGTCGGCGCGCAGCCGGGACGCCGTGAAAACGGCACTCGCTGCCGCGGGAGCGCCCACGGGCGATCCCGTCCAGGCCGGCAGTGCCGCGAGCACGGCGCGAACCCGGTCGGGATTGTCGGCCACCCATTCGAGTGCGACGGCCGCGCCGATCGACACGCCCGCGACGACGATCGTCCCGTGCTCGTCGGCCGCGCGGTCCATGGCGTCGCGGTAGCTGCCCACCACCCGTCGCGGGTCCGGGTCCACCGCGATCGTCGCGACGCCTACCTGGGACAACGCCGCCCGGAAGGCGCGATCGACGAAGGTCGCGTCGGAGCCCGTTCCGGGGAGTGCGACGGCCACCGGGGGCCACGGCTGCAGCTGCATGGTTCGATCTTGCACTGTCCGTTTCACAGGGGATCAGGACGGCTGTGGTTGTCAGGTCACTTTAGGGTTACAGTGACCCTCATGGACCCCGCTCGGGTCCCTCACGGGACTCGGGCAGGATTCGTGCAAGACAAGCGTTATACCCAGATACAACCCTTCGTGCGACGTTCGGATACGTCGCCATTTGCTCCAGGAGCGCGCTATGGCACCCGCCGCGGCAGGCTACTTTCGCAGGCTGACTCGCCGACTCACCGAGGATCTCGAGCAGCTCGATGCCGAGGAGATGGTCGAGACCGCCCAGGCATCCGGCGCTACCCGCGCTTGCGACTGCACCAGGGGCGAAGAGGTCACCATGTTCGGCCGGCTCCGCAGTGTGGAGGCGTGTCCCAAGTCGGCCAATGCGAGTGTCCGTGCCGAGTTCTTCGACGGCACCGATCCGGTCACCCTGGTGTGGATCGGCCGCCGCCGCATCCCCGGCATCGAACCGGGCAAGACTCTGATGGTTCGCGGCCGGGTGGGTGATCGCGACGGTCAGAAGGTGATCTTCAACCCGTACTACGAGCTCCGTGGCGACTCCTGACCGACGTCGCTCTCCGGGCCCCGTTCTCCGTGCCGACGGCGGCTCGCCGACCGAATGTGGCACTCTCGTCGCGTGACCGAAACGAAGCAGCAGACGATCCTCGAGCAGCTCGGTGGACTCAGCGGGCTGATCTACTCGTCGTTGCCCATCGTCGTCTTCGTGCCGGCGAACAGTCTGTGGGGTCTGGCGCCGGCGGTCTGGACCGCGCTCGGTGTCGCCGCCGCGATCCTCGTGTGGCGCCTGGTCAAGCGGGGTCCGATCCAACCGGCAATCTCCGGCTTCCTCGGGGTCGGTGTCTGCGCCTTCATCGCCTACCGAACCGGGGATGCCAAGGGCTACTTCCTCTTCGGCATCTACACGAGCCTGCTGTACGCGGCTGTGTTCCTGGTCTCGATCCTGGTGCGCTGGCCGCTCGTGGGTGTCGCATGGGGCTATCTGAACGGTCACCGGAACATCTGGAAGGCCCACAAGGGTGCGGTACGCGCCTACGACGTCGCGACGGCGGCGTGGGCGCTGGTGTTCGGGGCGCGGTACCTCGTCCAGTCCGAGTTGTACGACGCGGATCAGACGGGCTGGCTCGCAGCTGCGCGCATCGGCATGGGATGGCCGCTCACCGGACTCGTACTCCTCGTGACGATCTGGGCGGTGCGCCGGGCGGACCGGCTGGTCGAGCCGGCGCCTGAGCAGCCGGACGCGGCCGCCGAACCGGAGGACGGGAAGCCCGCCTCGGCAGGTGAAGCGGGTCCGTCCTCGGGCTCAGATGTCGATCGCGGCGCGTAGCTCGTCCTCGACCTCCACCGCGGCGACGAACAGCAGCTCGTCGCCGCCCTCCACCGGATCGTCCGGCTGCGGGACGATGACCCGGCCGCCGCGCAGAATCGTCACCAGCGCCGCATCGCGCGGGAGCTTGATCTTGCGCACCGGCTTGCCGGCAAGCGGCGTGTCGTCGGGCAGTGTGATCTCGACGAGGTTGGCCTGTCCCTGACGGAACGTCATCAGGCGCACCAGGTCGCCCACCGTCACGGCTTCCTCGACCAGCGAGGCGAGCATGCGCGGCGTCGACACCGCCACGTCCACGCCCCAGGACTCGTCGAACAGCCACTCGTTGCGCGGATCGTTGACGCGGGCGACCACGCGGGGCGCCCCGAACTCCGTCTTCGCGAGCAGACTCACCACGATGTTGGCCTTGTCGTCGCCGGTCGCAGCGATGACGACGTCGTACGTCTCGAGTCGCGCGGCCTCGAGGAGGCTGAGCTCACACGCGTCCGCGTGCACCCACTCGGCTTCCGGGATCACGTCGGGTTCGACGTGCTCGAGCTTGCGTTCGAGCAGCATCACGTGGTGCTTGCTGCGGACGAGTTCACGGGCGATGGAGCGGCCGACAGCGCCGGCCCCTGCGATGGCGACTCTCATCAGGGACATCCAATCGGGTCGAACGGCAAGGGGGTCATGTCCGGGCTCACTCGTCCGACGGGGGCGGGTTGCCGGCCAGCGCGACCGCTTCCGCGACGGTCCCGGACACGGCGGCCACGTACACCTGGTCCTGGGCCTGGATGACGGTCTTGCGGTCCGGAAGGATCCCCGACCCGAATCGGATGATGAACGACACACGCGAACTCGTCGCCGTCTCGAGGTCGGTGATGCTGCGGCCCACCCAGTCCTCGTGCAGCGGCAGTTCGGTGACCACGACCGTGCCCGACGGATCGCGCCACTTCGAGATCTGGTCGTCCTGGGCGAGGGCGAGCATGAAGCGATCGGTGGTCCAGGGGACGGTCGCGATGGTCGGGATGCCGAGACGCTCGTAGACCGCGGCGCGTTTGGCGTCGTAGATGCGTGCGACGACCCGTTCGACACCGAACGTCTCGCGTGCGACGCGCGCGGAAATGATGTTCGAGTTGTCGCCGGAGGAGACCGCGGCGAACGCCTCGGCGCGTTCGATCCCGGCGCGAATCAGCACGTCGCGGTCGAATCCCATGCCGACGACCGTGTGACCCGAGAAGTCGGGCCCGAGGCGGAGGAAGGCGCTCTCGTCGCGGTCGATGACCGCCACTTCGTGGCCGATCCGGCTCAGTGCTGTAGCGAGGGACGAGCCGACCCGGCCACACCCCATGACGACTACGTACACCCGTCCACTCCGTTCATCTCACGTCAGACCCGACGGGTTGCCGCCGGCGTCGAATCGAACCGTACAGCGCGCCTGGGGAAGAGCAAGTATTCGCGGTCGTGCGGGGCGGGAGGGCGAGTGTCACAGCAGTTCGGGCGCAGAGTAATGTCGATGAAACGCCCAGAGCGCCGCCCCCGTGTCACGGAACTGTTCGGACGGCTTACGCTTTGGCGGTGTCGAAGGTTTCCACAGCCGCAAAACGGCTGATCCTGGGGCGGCCGTTCCGAAGCGACAAGCTTGGGCACACGCTACTGCCCAAGCGCATCGCGCTACCGGTTTTCGCCTCGGATGCAATGTCTTCGGTCGCGTACGCGCCCGAGGAGATCTTCCTGGTCCTCTCCGTCGCGGGCATCTCCGCGTACGCCTACACTCCCTGGATCGGTCTGGCCGTCGCAGTGGTGATGGCGGTCGTGGTGGCCAGCTATCGGCAGAACGTGCACGCCTACCCGTCGGGTGGTGGCGACTACGAGGTCGCGACGACCAACCTGGGACCCAATGCGGGCTTGACGGTCGGCAGTGCGCTCATGGTCGACTACGTGCTCACGGTCGCCGTGTCGATCTCGTCCGCGGCGTCGAACATCGGTTCGGCGGTACCGTTCGTCGCGCAGCACAAGGTTCTGTTCGCGATCGCGGCGATCGCGTTGCTGACCGCCGTGAACCTGCGCGGAATCCGCGAGTCGGGTTCCGCCTTCGCGCTTCCCACCTACGCCTTCATCGTCGGCATGCTGATCATGCTCGGATGGGGTTTCGCGCGGATCTACCTCTTCGGCGACGACGTCCACGCCGAGTCGTCGGCCTTCGATCTGCAGGCCGAGGATTCCCATCTGTACGGCATCGCCTTCGCCTTCCTCATCGCGCGCGCCTTCTCGTCCGGTTGCGCCGCGCTGACAGGCGTCGAGGCGATCAGCAACGGCGTGCCGGCGTTCCAGAAGCCCAAGTCGCGCAACGCTGCCACCACGCTGCTCCTGCTCGGCACGTTCGCGATCGTGCTGCTGATGGGCATCATCATGCTGGCCCAGAAGATCGGCATCGTCTACGCGCACGATCCGGACACCCAGCTCGTCGGGGCACCGGAGGGCTATCACCAGAAGACGCTGATCGCGCAGCTGGCCGAGGCAGTGTTCTCCGGGTTCCCGGTCGGCTTCTACTTCATGGCGATCGTCACGGCCCTGATCCTCGTTCTCGCGGCCAACACCGCCTTCAACGGCTTTCCCGTGCTCGGGTCGGTGCTGGCGCAGGACCGCTACCTGCCGCGTCAGCTGCACACCCGTGGCGATCGACTCGCCTTCAGCAACGGCATCCTGTTCCTCTCGGGCGCGGCCATCGCCTTCGTCGTGGTGTTCGGCGCCGAGGTGACCAAGCTCATCCAGCTCTACATCGTCGGCGTGTTCGTCTCGTTCGTGCTCAGCCAGACCGGCATGATCCGGCACTGGACCCGGCACCTGCGGGCCGAGACGGATCCGACGCAGCGTCGGCGCATGCAGCGTTCGCGGGTGATCAACTCGATCGGCCTCGCGATGACGGGTGCCGTGCTGATCATCGTGCTGCTGACGAAGTTCGCCGCCGGCGCCTGGATCGCCATCGTCGCCATGATCCTGATCTTCATCGTGATGAAGTCGATCCGGCGGCACTACGACAGCGTCGCCGCGGAACTCGAGGAACAGGAGTGGGACGGCGTCCTGCCGAGCCGCACCCATTCGATCGTCCTGGTGTCGAAGATGCACATGCCGACGATGCGGGCCCTCGCGTACGCGCGGGCCACTCGGCCCGACACCATCGAGGCGGTCACGGTCAACGTCGACGAGCCCGACACCCGCGCACTGGTGCGAGAGTGGGAGAAGAGCGACATCACGGTGCCGCTCAAGGTGATCGAGTCGCCGTACCGCGAGATCACCAAGCCGGTGCTCGACTATGTGCGCCGGGTCCGCAGGGACTCGCCACGCGACGTCGTGACCGTGTTCATCCCCGAGTACGTCGTCGGCCACTGGTGGGAACAGATCCTGCACAACCAGAGCGCGCTGCGTCTGAAGAGCCGACTGCTGTTCCAGCCGGGCGTGATGGTCACCAGCGTGCCCTGGCAGCTGAGCTCGTCGGAGAAGGTCAAGCGCGAACGGGTGGACAATGCTCCCGGCGCAATTCGGCGTGGATTCGAGACGGAAGACAAGTGATGGGCGGTTCGTGGTGAGTGAGGACTGGACGGGACGTCGACTCGAGGTCGAGTTGGGCAATCCCGGCCACGGCGGGTTCTGCGTCGCCCGGCACGAGGGTCGCGTGCTCTTCGTCAGGCACGGCCTGCCCGGCGAAAAGGTGGTCGCCCTGGTGACGGAGGATCGCGGTGGTTCGTTCTGCCGCGCCGACGCCGTCGAGATCCTCGCGCCGTCCCCGGACCGGATCGAATCGCTGTGCCCCATCGCGGGACCGGGCGGTGCCGGGTGCTGCGACTACTCGCACGCCACGCTCGACGCGGGCCGGTCGATGAAGGCGTTCGTCGTCGCCGAGCAGCTGCGCCGGATCGCGGGCGTCGAGCAGGACGTCGCCGTCGAGCCGCTTCCCGGAACCGGCAACGGAACCGGTTGGCGGTCTCGTGTGCGGCTCGCGGTCGACGCGTCGGGGCGTCCCGGCTTCCATCGCTACCGCAGCCTCGAGATCGAGACGTTCCTGGCGTGCCCGCAGATCGACCTGTCCGCGTACGCGGGACTCTCCGAGCGGTCGTGGCAGCCCGGCGGCGAGGTTCAGGTGGTGCTCGATGCGGACGGCGACCGGCACGTGGTGGAGATCGCTCCGGCCAAGGTGTCGCGCACGGGCCGACGCAGTCCGGGACGGCGCGGTGCGACGGCGCGACGAGCGGCGTCGTCGGGTACCCGGGCCGAGCGGGTCGTCATCGGCTCCGGCCGACCCGTCGAGCGGGTCGGCGACCGGGAGTGGCACCTCGCGGCCACCGGCTTCTGGCAGGCGCACCGCGGTGCGGCCGAGACGTATGCACAGGTCGTGGGGGAGTGGACGCAGCCCTCCGCGGGTGACAACGTGTGGGATCTCTACGGCGGCGTGGGAGTGTTCGCGGCCACCCTCGCCGACCAGGTCGGGGTGACCGGACGTGTCGATTCGGTGGAGTTCTCGAAGCAGGCCGTGGCCGACGGCGGCGAGGCGTTGGCCGACCTTCCGCAGGTCCGTCTGCATGCGGCGCGCGTCGAGCGGGCCCTGCACGATCTGCCCACCCCCGACGTCGTGGTGCTCGACCCGCCGCGGACCGGTGCCGGCCGCGAGGTGGTCGACACGATCGTCGCGGCGGCCCCGCAGCGGATCGTGCACATCGGGTGCGATCCGGCGTCGTTCGCGCGGGACGTCTCCCACTTCCGTGCGGGCGGTTATCGGCTCGAACAGGTTCGCGCTTTCGATGCTTTCCCCCTCACCCATCACGTCGAGAGCCTCGCGCTACTCACTCGATGACGTGGCGCCGGACACGGACCGGCCGCCCTGTTTTTACAAAAGCGCTGGTAGGGACCCTGAAATGCGGTATGTCGCATTTGGGAAGTAATTGCTTGAGGCACGCAACTATGCATATAGTTGCGCTCTGCAAGTAATTATGAGGGATGCGGGGTGTACGGATGGCGGTGCAGGCGGACACAGCGCAGGCCTTGGTCGATGCGATCTTCCTGTTCGGCCGTTCGCTGAAGAACGCGATCGCCGGTACAGCGGACGATCCGATGGCCCCGGCACTGGTCGCCGTGCTCGTCGCGCTGTCGGCCCGGGGACCGTGCCGGCAGAACGAACTGGCGTCGATTCTGTGTCTGAGCCAGTCGGGGCTCAGCCGGCAGATGACCGAACTGGTCGACGCCGGCCTGGTCGAGCGTCACCCGGACCCGGACGACAGGCGGGCTTTCCGCGTCCAGGTCTCCGAAAAGGGCGACGAGGTGTTGCAGACCACCAAGGAACGCAGGTCCGCGCGATTGCGTGCCCTGCTCGGTGAGTGGAGCCAGGAGGAGGCGACGGCGGCGTTGACCGCTGTCGAACGACTCACCGACTCGCTGACCACGCGTCCCGACCCCTCGCCTCTAGTAGCCGATCAATGTGGGAGAGCACTTCGATGACGACACCAGTGGGGGAGAGCCGGGCAGGTACCGGTGAAGAGGCGATGACCCATCGCCAGATTCTCGAGGTCCTGGCAGGCCTCATCGCAGCGCTGTTCACGGCACTGCTCAGTTCGACCATCGTCTCGACGGCGTTGCCGACGATCATCGGTGACCTGAAGGGCAACCAGACCCAGTACGCGTGGGTCATCACCACCGCGCTGCTGGCCAACGCGGCGTCGACCCCGATCTGGGGCAAGCTCGCCGACCTGTTCAACAAGAAGATCCTGGTCCAGACCTCGATCGTGATCTTCGTGATCGGTTCGGTCATCGCCGGCTTCGCGCACAACGTGCCGGTGCTGCTGGCGGCGCGCGTCGTGCAGGGCATCGGCATGGGCGGTCTGACCGCGTTGGTCGTCGCGATCATCGGCAGCATCATTCCGCCCCGCGACCGCGGTCGCTACTCGGGCTACATGGGTGCCGCAATGGCGGTCTCGATGTCCGGTGGCCCGATCCTGGGCGGCGTGATCGTCGACAGCCCGCTCGGCTGGCGCTGGTGCTTCTTCGTCTGTGTGCCGATCGCGGTCGTCGCGCTGTTCCTGCTCCAGCGCACGCTGCACATCGCGACCGAACGCAAGGACGACGTCTCCATCGACTGGTTGGGCGCGACGCTCCTCACCGCCGGCGTCAGCATCCTGCTCATCTGGGTGTCGTTCGCGGGTAAGGCGGACTACTACGCGTGGATCTCGAAGGAGTCGGCGATCTACGTCGGCGTCGGCGTGCTGCTGCTGATCGCGACCGTGATCGTGGAATCGAAGGTCAAGTCGCCGATCATTCCGCTTGCCATCATCACCGAGAAGACCACCGGTCTGGCGATCGTCGCGTCCATCGCGGTCGGTGTCGGGATGTTCGGTGCCACGACGTTCCTCGGCCAGTACTTCCAGACTGCGCGCGGGCACTCCCCGACGATCGCGGGTGTGCTGACCATCCCGATGGTGATGGGCATGCTGATCTCGTCGGTGGTCTCCGGCCAGCTGATCACCCGATTCGGCAAGTGGAAGCCCTTCATCGTGGGCGGCGCGGTGCTGCTGGTGATCGGTTTCGGACTGCTCGGCACGATCGACCACGAGACCAGCCTGTGGCTGATCGGCGTGTACATCGCGATCGTCGGTATCGGCGTCGGCAGCCTGATGCAGAACCTGGTGCTCGCCGTCCAGAACACCGTGAGTGTGCAGAACATCGGCTCCGCCAGCAGTTCGGTGGCGTTCTTCCGGACGTTCGGCGGTGCGATCGGTGTGTCGGTTCTCGGTTCGGTGCTCGCCACCCGCGTGACGACCCTGTCGGCCGACGGATTCGCGAAGCTCGGTATCGACACGCACGCTCCGGGTAGCGGCGGCAATCTGGACCTGAACGCGCTGCCGGGCCCGATCGCGGACATCATCCGCGGCGCCTACGGTGACGCCACCGGACTGCTGTTCCTGATCGCGGCGGCGGTCGCGCTGATCACGCTCGTGTGCGTGATCTTCATCCCGAACACTCCGCTGCGCCGGACCATCGACATCCAGAAGCCTGCCGATGCGGACGAGGCCGCGGAGACCGCGGACATCCGGGCCTGACGCACGCTCCCAGGCGGTCGAGAACAACCGAGAACAACGAAAGAGAGCGGCCCGCAACCGATACCGGTTGCGGGCCGCTCTGTTTCGTGGGTCGAATCCCGGGTCTACGTCTTGCGGTTGTACAGGCGCATCGTCAGCGGTCCGAAGATGACGATGAACCCGGCGCACCAGATCAGCACGCCCGACATCTGGCCGAACTCGAACGAGCCTTCGCACAGCGCGCGAAGAGTCGTGACGAGGTGACTGATCGGGTTGACCTCGACGAACGCCTGCAGCCAGCCGGGCATCGTAGACGGGTCGACGAAGATGTTGCTGGCGAACGTGAGCGGGAACAGGATGAACATCGACACGCCCATGACGGCCTGTTCGGTGCGCAGCAGCATCGCGAACATCGTCCACACCCACGACAGGCTGAACGAGAACAGCAGCAACAGCAGGACCGACAGCACCACTCCGACGACGCCGCCGGCCGGCCGGAACCCGAGGATCAGGCCCAGGATCAGCACGATCACGGATGCGATCGTGTAGCGGACGATGTCGCCGAACAGGGCGCCCACCAGCGGTGACGGCCGCCAGATCGGCAGGGAGCGGAAGCGGTCGAAGACGCCCTTCTCGATGTCCTTGTTGAGCGTGAGACCGGTGTACATCGTGATCATGACGACGGTCTGCACGAGGATGCCCGGAATGAGGAACTGGACGTAGGCCCCGGTCGAACCGGCGAGCGCACCGCCGAACAGGAACGTGAACATCAGCGTGAACATGATCGGGAACATGGTCACGTCGAACAGCTGTTCCGGCACGTGCTTGATCTTGAGCAGGGCGCGCCACCCGAACGACATCGACGTCGACAGCGCGTTCGGCCGTGCCGGGCGCGGCCCGGGCATCTGCAGGACGTTGCCGACCGCCTGCGCAGAGGTGGTGATGGTGTCGGTCATGACGCGGTCCCCTCGAGGGTGTCGGAGTCTGCGGTGGTCTCGGCGCCGTGCCCGGTCAGGGCGAGGAACACCTCGTCGAGGCTGGGCTGGCCGAGCGCGAACGTCGTGACGGCGAGATTCTCGTCGTCGAGTGCGGCGAGAGCGCGAGCCACCCGCTGCGGGTCGTCGATGCGTGCCGTCAGCGCGGCGGGATCGGATTCGAGGTTGACGGGCACGCCGAGCGTGCGTTCGAGTGTCACGGCGGCGTCGGCCCGCCGGGAAGGCTCGGCGACGCGGACGTGCAGGGCTCCGGAGCCCACCGAGGCCTTGAGCTGGCCGGTGGTGCCCTCGGCGATGACCTTGCCGTGGTCGATCACGGCGATCCGGTCGGCCAGCTGGTCCGCCTCGTCCAGGTACTGGGTGGTGAGCAGTACGGTGGTGCCTCCCGCCACCAGGGCGCGGACGATCTCCCACACCTGGTTGCGGCTGCGTGGATCGAGGCCGGTCGTCGGTTCGTCGAGGAAGATCAGTTCGGGGGTCACGATGATGCTGGCAGCGATGTCGATGCGCCTGCGCATGCCACCCGAATAGGTCTTGACCTGACGGCCGCCGGCGTCCTGGAGTCCGAACGCGTCGAGGAGCTGGTCGCAGCGGGAGCGGGCCGCGGCCCGCGAGTACCCGTACAGCCGGCCCAGCAGCATGAGATTCTCGGTGCCGGTCAGATCCTCGTCGAGCGACGCGAACTGCCCCGTCAGGGACACCTTGGCGCGCACCGTCTCGGCCTCTTTCGCGACGTCGTGGCCCAGCACCCGGGCCGAGCCGCCGTCGATCGGCAGCAACGTCGCGAGCATGCGGATCGTCGTCGTCTTCCCGGCGCCGTTCGGACCCAGCACCCCGTACACACCCCCCGTGGGGACAGCGAGGTCGACGCCGTCGACGGCGGTGTTGGAGCCGAAACGTTTGATCAATCCAGTGGTCTCGATGGCCAGTGCGGTGCCGGATCTCATGTGGTCCCCATGGTCTCGTGTGAGCGATGTCGCAACTCGGTCGTCGTCCAGCCTGTCGGATACCGGGTGCCCGCGCAATCGAATTCCGTGGTCTCGCGAGACCGGACGGCCGCGCACGCGCCCACGGTGCCCGGCGCGAATCGGACCAGCCGGTGCGTTCGGTGCGGCGTCAGCTCCGTCCGTGGTGTTCGAACGTTCGCAGCAGCACTTCCAGCTGTCCGTACGCCATGGCGGCAAGGCGCTCGAGAAGGGCCGCCTTGATCTCGGGTGCACTGCCGGTGAGCCGCGCGAACCCGTCCGGAGGCAGGACGGCGAGGGTGAGCGGGGTGTCGGCGCGGACGTCGTTGAGATAGGTGGAACCGAGCAGCGTCGGCATCTCTCCGAACGACATTCCGGCGGACAGCGTGGTGATCGGGTGGATCACGCCGTCCTCGGTCGTCACGGTGGTACTGGCCCGCCCGGACAGGATGAGATGGATGCCCGACGCCGGCTGGCCGCGCCGCGCGACGACCTCGCCGCGTGCGCTGGTCCGCAGTTCCAGTTCGTCGACGAAGCGCTCGAACTGGGCGTCGGTCAGGTCGGCCAGGAGGGGGTGGGCCTCGAGCTCGATCGACTCCGGTTGCCTGCCGACGCCGCAATGCCGGTCCAACAGGACTTCCTCGCACCAACGGGTCGCCGAGTCGAGATCTGCGAACACCCGCCCGCGTGGATCGTCGGGGGTCAGGCTCGACGTGGCATGGCCGAACAGGCCGTCGGGGTCGACGAGGGCCGTGCGGCAATCGCCGGTGGCGAGGTCGGCGCGCAGGGCCTCGATCATCCGGCGGGCGACGCCGCTGACGTCGTCGACCCGGCGCACATCGACCACGACCACCTCGAGGTCCGCCCGTTCGGCCTCGATCTCCCGGACGGCGGTCTCGGCGCCGGCGAACAGCAGGTCGCCGTGCAACTCGTAGATCCGCCCGCGATCGCCGAAGGCCTCCAGCGACTGCTGCTCGGCCTCGGTGCGCCGCGTGCGCGAGGGCGCCTGGGAGACGCTGTACCGCGCCCTGATCGACGACCGGGCCGCGCGGGTGACGTGCAGGAAGTGCAGTTCGAGGTCGGCGGACAGTGCGCGGCAGGCCTGTACGCCCCGCACGCTGTTGCCGTGCCGGTCCAGCCGGGGCGAGTAGACCGCGATCCCCAGTTGGCCGGGCAGCACGGCCAGGACACCGCCCCCGACGCCGCTCTTGGCGGGCATGCCGACCTCCGTCACCCACTCGCCGGCGGCGTCGTACATCCCGCACGTCGTCATGACGCTCAGCACCCGCTCGACCAGCGCGGGGTTGAGCACCCGGTCCCGGGTGAGGGGGTTGACGCCGTTGTTCGCGAGCGTCGCCGCCATCAGTGCCAGATCTCGGCACGTGACCTCGATCGAGCACTGCCGGAAGTACACGTCGACGGCGTCGTCGGGGTCGTCCGTGATGACGCCGAACGACCGAAGCATGTATCCGATCGCCCGGTTGCGGTGCCCGGTGCGGGCCTCGGAGTCGTAGACGGCCTCGTCGAGGGTCAGCGGACGTCCCGCGCAGCGCGAGTACAGCGTGCGGATCCTCTCGAACCGTTCCGCCGGATTCGCGCCCGCGATGAGCGAGGCCGCGGTGATCGCACCGGCGTTGATCATGGGATTGCGCGGACGCTCGGTGTCCGGATCCAGGCTGATCTCGTTGAACGGTTCCCCGGAAGGCTCGACGTCGATCTTCTCGGCGACGGCGTCCACGCCGCGGTCGGCGAGCGCGAGCGCGTACGTGAAGGGTTTCGAGATGGACTGGATGGTGAACGGCACCGACGTGTCGCCGACCTGGTAGACGTGCCCGTCGGCGGTGGCCACGGCGATTCCGAGTCCGTCGGGCGCCACGGCCGCCAGTTCCGGGATGTAGTCGGCGACCTCGCCGCCCCGGTCGGTGCACACGACGTCGTACACGCGGGTGATGAACTCGTCGACCACGTTGCCCATGGAGCAACAGTAGGATGAGCGCACAGTCTTGGTTGTGTCATCCGGCACGGGTCGGCCGCGGCGGTGTCGTGGGAATCGATGCCGGACGTCGTCGTCTCCGGTGGCTCCGTAGACTTGGCGGGCTGTCGCGTGGCAGCCCGTGAACCAGCTGGAGGGAGCGATCTCGTTGGGTGTCCTTGCCCGCATCCAGACGCCTGACGACCTGCGTCGGCTCGACTCGGAGGAGCTCCGTGAGCTCGCCTCGGAGATCCGCGAGTTCCTGGTCCAGAAGGTTTCCGCGACAGGCGGCCATCTCGGCCCCAACCTCGGGGTCGTCGAACTGACGCTCGCGCTGCACCGGGTGTTCGAGTCCCCCTCCGACCCGATCATCTTCGACACCGGCCACCAGGCCTACGTCCACAAGATCCTCACCGGTCGTAAGGACGAGTTCGACTCGCTGCGCAAGCAGGGCGGTCTCTCCGGCTATCCGTCGCGGGCCGAGAGCGAACACGACTGGGTCGAGTCGTCGCACGCGTCGGCGGCGCTGTCCTACGCGGACGGGCTGGCGAAGGCGTTCGAGCTCTCGGCGCAGCGCGACCGGCACGTCGTGGCCGTGGTCGGCGACGGCGCCCTGACCGGCGGTATGTGTTGGGAGGCGCTCAACAACATCGCTGCCGGCAAGGACCGTTCGGTCGTGATCGTCGTCAACGACAACGGCCGCTCGTACGCGCCGACGATCGGTGGTCTCGCCGATCATCTCGCGTCGTTGCGCCTGCAGCCCGGCTACGAGCGGATGCTCGACAACGGCCGCCGGATGGTCAAGAAGATGCCGTGG
Organism: Prescottella equi; assembly: GCF_002094305.1. GTDB lineage: Bacteria > Actinomycetota > Actinomycetes > Mycobacteriales > Mycobacteriaceae > Prescottella > Prescottella equi. The sequence goes on along the minus strand of NZ_LWTX01000016.1, from coordinate 32,821 downwards.
GTCGGTCGCGCCGCCTACCAGTTGCTGCACGGGATGAAGGCGGGCCTCAAGGACGCCGTCAGCCCGCAGGTGATGTTCACCGATCTCGGGATCAAGTACCTCGGCCCGGTCGACGGGCACGACGAGGCCGCGATGGAGTCGGCGCTGCGCCGCGCGAAGGCGTTCGGTGGACCGGTCATCGTCCACGCGGTCACCCGGAAGGGCATGGGGTACGCGCCCGCCGAGAACCATCTCGCCGACCAGATGCACGCCACCGGCGTCATCGACCCTCTCACCGGCCGCGCTCGCGGCACCTCCGCACCCGACTGGACGTCGGTCTTCTCGTCGGAACTGATCGCGCAGGCGGAGCAACGGGACGACATCGTCGCGATCACCGCGGCGATGCCCGGGCCGACGGGGCTGGCGGGGTTCGGGGAGCGTTTCCCGGAGCGGATGTTCGACGTCGGGATCGCCGAGCAGCATGCGGTCACGTCCGCCGCCGGTCTCGCTCTCGGTGGCATGCATCCCGTCGTCGCGATCTACTCGACGTTTCTCAACCGCGCCTTCGACCAGCTGCTCATGGACGTCGCGCTGCTGAAGCAGCCCGTGACGATCGTCCTCGACCGGTCCGGGGTGACCGGCGCCGACGGTGCCAGCCACAACGGCATGTGGGATCTGTCGCTGCTCGGGATCGTGCCGGGCATCCGGGTGGCGGCCCCGCGTGATGCGGCGACGCTGCGCGAGGAGCTGGACGAGGCGCTGGCCGTGAACGACGGGCCCACCGTCATCCGGTTCCCGAAGGGCGCCGTCGGCGAGGATGTCCCGGCGATCCGTCGGCTGGACGGCGTCGTGGACGTACTGCAGATGCCGGAAGGCGAGCGCGGCGACGTGCTCCTCGTCGCGGTCGGCTCGTTCGCCGGTGTCGCGATCGAGGCGGCCGAACGGCTCGCGCAGCACGGCATCACCGCAGCGGTGATCGATCCGCGCTGGGTGCTGCCGGTGCCCGAGTCCTTGATCAAGCTCGCCGAGAACTTCCGGATGGTCGTGACCATCGAGGACAGCGGTCTGCACGGCGGTATCGGGTCCACGGTGTCGGCGGCGCTCCGCGCCGCCGGGGTCGACGTGCCGTGCCGCGATCTCGGCGTGCCGCAGCAGTTCCTCGACCATGCGTCGCGCGACCAGATCCATCGCGAGCTCGGCCTCACCGCGCAGGATGTCACTCGTCAGGTCACCGGGTGGGTGGTCGGGCTGGACCGGCTACGCACCGGTGGCGGGCTCGACGAGGACGCCGACAAGTCGAACCCGGCCATCGGCTGACGGGACCTACCGGAACGCCGCCTCGAGTGCCCTGACCCCGACCTTGGGGTCGAGCAGGCCGTGGTAGACGGGCGGGATGGGCTTGTCGACGGCGAACAGCGTGTAGACCGCGTGCATCGCGCCGTGCACCGAGTACTCGACGGTGAACACGACGTCCTCGGGTAGGGAGGTGAACTGCCCGAGGAACGCGAAGTTCTGCGCGCCGGCAGGAATCACCTCGGGGCGGTCCTCCGGGACTCGGCGGCTGAAAAGCGCTGAGGCGTACGGCATCATGACGGTCGTGACGTCGGTGGTGGCGAGCACCTCGTCGAGGATGTCCTCGAAGCCGTACTGGTGGATCAGTTCGGTGAGGATCTCCCGCCCGGTGGCCTGCGACATCTTCTTCCTGACGTAGTCGCCCTCGTTGTCGATGTCGAACCCGTACCCCCACAGCGTGTACACGCCCTCGGGTTGCTGCGGAAAGTGCGGCTGGTAGGCGACCACCGTCGACAGGTGCCAGCCGGACTCGAACCACGTGGTCAGGGCGCCGGTTCCGGGTTCGTTGCCGGTGTACTCGGTGATGCGGCGGAGCAGCTTGTTGCCGCGCATCGTGAGGGTGAACGACTCCCACTTGTTCTCGTCGATGTTGCCGTAGAAGGTGTTGGGCCGGCCGAAGTCCGAGGCCTTCTTCGCGATCTCTTCCCACAACGACCAGCTGCGGTCGACGCGGTCGCGGATCAGCGCGGGCACGTCGTCGTTGCCGCCGTAGGTGGTGTCGGCCGTGATCGATCCGAGTGTGGCGAACATGTAGTCGTTCTCGCCCAGTTCGATCGTCGACCGACCGTTCGCATCCTCGATGTGCAGCCGGATCGCGCGCCGCGGCTGTCCGTCCGCTGCGAAGTCGATGTCGACGACGCGGGTCGCGAATCGGACGTCGACCTCACGGGACCACATCCACCGCTGCAGCGGAACGACCATCGAGTCGTACTGGTTGTAGACGGTGCGCCGGACCCCGGACAGCGTGTGGATGCGGGGGAACTCCTGGACGAAGCGCAGGAAGTAGCGTCGCAGCTCGGCGGCGGAGTGCCACTTCTGGAAGGCGAACGTGGTCCGCCACATCTGCCAGAAGTTGGTGGTGAAGAAGTGGTCACCGAACATCTCGTCGATACGGCGGGCGCCGAGGGCGCGTTCGGGCAGGCCCAGCAGCCGCATCATCTCGAGTCGATCCCTGTTGTCGAGACCGAGTTGCGACGCGTCGACGATGTTGTGACGCGAATCGATCAGGCGCGCTTTGTCGTCCGTCCTGACCTTCTCGTTGAAGTCGCGGATTTCCTGCCGGACGCTGATGTCGGGATTCTCGAGTGAGGGGATCGACTCGAACAGATTCCACGTGCATCGGTACGCCTCCTCCTCGAGCATGCGTCCCCCGCGCGTGACCCACCCGTCGGTGACCGCGGGGGAACGGGCGCCGTCGAGCGAGCCGCCCTCGATGTCGAGTTGCTCGAGGATGTGCACGTTCTCGCCGGGCACGCCGGGGTCCCGGATGGCGAAGACTGCCGCTGCCATGCCGGCGATGCCACCGCCGACGATCCAGATGTGGGCCTGTTTCGGGTCGATGCTCATCGGGTTCCTCCCGCCGCGGCACGTCCGGTGGCACGGGCCCCGACGGCGCCGGGTGCCGCTCGGTGCAACGTCGCGGGGAGCCACGACCAGTGTCGGCCGGACCGTTCGCGCCCGTCAACCGGCGGCCGACGACGGAGGGGTCGAGTGACGCTGTCCGGCAAATGATTTGCACGCATGGTTCGGTTCGTGCGGAAATGGTGGTTCCCGATCCGTCAGGAGGTCTCGGTGCCGGAGCCGATCGCGTCGCCCGAGTTGGTCTCGGACTGTTCGAGCTGTTTCGGGCTGTGCTGTGTCGCGTTGCCTTTCGCGGCGTCGAGCGACTTCGCCGTGGACAAGGCCGGGGGAGTGCCGTGCCGCAACCTGCTGGACGACTTCCGCTGCGGTATCCACTCACAGTTGCGGGACAGAGGATTCGCCGGGTGCACCGTGTACGACTGCTTCGGTGCCGGCCAGCAGGTGTCACAGGTGACGTTCGGAGGCGTCGATTGGCGCGACTCGTCCGGCGTCGCGCGTGAGATGTTCGACGTGTTCCCGGTGATGCGCCAGCTGCACGAGCTCCTCTGGTACCTGGAGGAGTCGCTGCGACTGCGCGTTGCCGACCGGCTGCGTCCCGAGCTGACGGCTCTGCGAGACGAGACGCTGCGCCTGACCGAGCGACCGGCCGCCGAGCTGGTGGGCCTCGACGTCGGCGCTCGGCGCGACGCGGTCAACGTCGTGCTGCTGCAGGTGAGTGAACTCGTTCGCAACCAGGCCCCGGGCCGGGGTCTGAGCCGTCGCGGCGCCGATCTGATGGGGGCGAAGCTGGCGGGCCAGGATCTGCGGGGCGCCAACCTGCGTGGTGCCTGGCTGATCGGCGCGAACCTGCGCGGGGCGGACCTGCGGTGGGCTGATCTGATCGGCGCGGATCTGCGCGGTGCGGACCTGCGTGGAGCGAATCTGTCGAGTGCACTGTTCCTCAGCCGGTTCCAGATCAATGCGGCTCGCGGCGATGCCCGCACGATGCTCCCCGATGCGCTGCCCCGGCCGTCGCACTGGGCGTAGCGTCAGCCGGCCTGCTCGAGGGTGCGCCCGCGGGTCTCGGTGACGAACCTGCTCACCACGAAGATCGAGACCACTGCCATCACGGCGTAGCCCCCGTACGTGAGCGAGAGGTTCCAGTCGGCGAGCGACGGGAAGGTCGCGGACACCAGGAAGTTGGCGACCCAGTTGGAAGCGGTGGCGATGCCCACCGCGGCGGCGCGAATGCGGTTGGGGAACAGTTCGCTGATGAGTACCCAGACGACCGGCCCCCAGGACAGCGCGAAGAAGAAGACGAAGGCATTGGCGGCGACCAGCGCGACCGTGCCGGACGCCCCCTCGAGGGTGGCGACGGACTCGCCGATCTCGTTGGTCGTCACTGTTGCCGAATGGAAACACACTGCGGCGGTGCCGAGGGATACGGCCATGCCCACGGAGCCGATCAACAGCAGGGGCTTGCGTCCTATGCGGTCGATCACGGCGATCGCGACGAACGTGCCCACGATGTTGACGAGCGCGCTCACGACGCTGATCAGCAACGAGCGGTCCTCGCCGAAGCCCACTGCCTGCCAGAGGGTGCTCGAGTAGTAGAAGATCACGTTGATGCCGACGAACTGCTGAAGGGCCGCGAGCGCGATTCCGACCCAGACGAGCGCGGACACGCCGGTCGACTTGGCGAACAGGGCGCGCACGCCGACGCGCGCCCGCTCGGCACCGAGTGAGGTGCGGATCTCCTCGATGCGACTGCGGACGGCATCGTCGTCGCCGCCCTCGAGCACTCCGATGATCTTGCGGGCGGCGTTCTCGCGACCGCAGCGCACCAGGTGCCGCGGTGACTCCGGGATCGTGAACGTCATGACGAGATAGAGCAGGGCGGGTACGGATTCGACGGCGAGCATCCACTGCCACGCCTCGACACCGAACAGTTCGCCGCGACCACCGCCGGCGGCGTCGGAGATCGCGTAGTTCACGAGTTGCGAGACCGCGATCCCGAGGACGATGGCGAGTTGGTACATCGAACCGAGCCGGCCCCGGATCGCTGCCGGCGCGATCTCCGCGATGTAGGCGGGGGCGATCACCGAAGCGAAACCGACCGCGATCCCGCCGAGGATCCGCCAGAGCGTCAGGTCCACGATCCCGAACGGGAAGGCCGAGCCGAGGGCGCCGACGACGAACAGCACGGCCGCGATCTGCATGACCCGGATGCGGCCGAGTCGGTCCGCGATGCTCCCGGCCACCCAGGCGCCCAGCGCCGCGCCGAGTAGCGTCAGCGACACCGACAGCCCGGTCGCGCCGGCCCCGATGTCGTAGCGGTCGCGGATCGCGTTGACGGCCCCGTTGATGACGGCGGTGTCGTAACCGAACAGGAAGCCGCCGAGGGCGGCCGCGGCCGAGAACAGAACGGCCAGCCCGACGGCCGCGTGAGCGGCCGGGGGCTGGCCGGTGGTGTCGAGGTTCGACATGGCTCGCCTCCCGCCGAAGGAATCGTTCAGACGGGACGCTACGCCGAATTCGCTTGTCGCGGGGATCAACCGGACCGGGCGCTACGGCAGGTCGTCAGCCGACCTTCTCGGCGGCCTCGGACAGCTGCGGGGTGATCTTGTCGATGACCCACGGCGTCGCCAGGACGCCGGTGCGGCTCAGGCCGGCGACGACCTGGGTGTCGGACAGCGGCACGGCGCTGCCCCGCTGGACGGCACCGAGCGTGTTGTAGCCGGGGTTCTTCGCGGCCTCGGCCTGATCCGGGACGAAGGCGATCACGACGTCGGCGTCGACCTCGTTGATGCGCTCGGCGGAGATGCTGGCGAAGAAGCTGTCGGGGTCGCTCTCGGCGGCGATCTTCTCCACGCCGGGCGAGTTCACGAAACCGAGTTCGGTGAGAACCTGTACGCGCGGGTCGGTGGGCTTGTAGACGTTGACCTGACCGTTGGTGGTGTCGAGGTTGATCACCGAGAGGGTCTTGCCGGCGAACTCGGGATGCGCGGCGGCGGTGTCGGCGAGCATCTTGTCCATGCCGTCGATCAGCGCCGTGGCCTCGTCGGACTTGCCCATCGCCTGACCGACGATGGTGGTCTGGTCCTGCCATGTCGTCTGCCACGCCTTGCCGGGGTACCCGACGGTGGGCGCGAGCGCGGACAGTTGGCCGTAGGTGGCCTGGTCGAAGCCCTCGTAGGGCGCGAGGATCGCATCCGGTGCGAGCGTGGCGATCGCTTCGATCGGCGTCGACGTGGCGGTGTCGAGGAGGGTGGTCCTGCTCGCGTCGAACTTGTCGGACAGCCACGGCATGACGCCGTTCGCGTCGGCGCCGTAGGAGTTCTTCGGCATGCCGACGGGGGTGCCGCCGAGGGCGTACACGATGTCCTCGGCGTTCCAGCCGAGGGTGACGATCCGCTCGGGCGCGGCGTCGATGGTGGTGGAGCCGAACGTGTTCGCGATCGTGACGGGGAAGGCCCCGCCGGACTCCGTGCCGGCGGCGGTCGTGTCGTCGCCGGACGAGCAGCCGGCGACGAGTGTCGCTGCGCCGAGCGCGGCGATGGTGGCGGCGATCCGACGCCGCTTCGTGAACGCGAACACCTGGAGACTCCTTCGTTGGGGTGAAAGGGAGCCTAACCTACTGCCGGACACACGCGAAGGGCGCGCCCCGTATCGGGACGCGCCCTCCGCGCGTGGGTCGATCAGACGCTCGCGACGCCCTTGGCCAGGAACGTCTTGCCGTTCACGGCCTCCGACGTGCCGGTTCGGTCCAGGTACGGCGTGATGCCGCCGTTCCAGAAGCCGAACCCGCCACCGAGGATCAGGCACAGATCGATGTCCTCGGGGGCGGCGACGACGCCTTCCTCGAGCATGATCCGGATCTCCTCGGCGAACGCGCGCCGGGTGCGCTCGAGAACCTCCTCGGACGTCGACGGCTTGTCGCCCTGCTGCCACAGCGCGGCGACCTCCGGGTCGACGACCTGGCCCTTGTCGGTCCAGGTCCACACGCCGGGCTTGCGCGCCTCGACGATCGCCTCGAGTCCGGGCGACGGCTTGAACCGCTCCGGGTAGGCGGCGTTGAGGGTCTCGCCGGTGTGCAGCGCGATGGCCGGCCCGACCAGCGCGAGCAGCGTGAACGGCGTCATGGGCATGCCGAGTTCGGCGATCGCGTTGTCGGCGACATCGAACGGGGTGCCCTCGTCGACGGCGTTCATGACCTCACCGAGCGCCCGGATGAGCAGTCGGTTGAACACGAAGCCGGGCAGATCGGCCGAGCCGACGGCCGACTTCTTCAGCGCCTTCGCGGTAGCGAACGCCGTTGCCAGAGTGGCGTCGTCGGTCTTCTCGCCCTTGATGACCTCGAGCAGCGGAAGCACAGCGACCGGGTTGAAGAAGTGGAAGCCCACGACCCGCTCGGGGTGCTTCAGGTCCGCGGCCATCTCGGTGATCGACAGCGACGAGGTGTTGGTCGCCAGCACGGTCTCGGGGGAGATGTGCTCCTCGAGCTCGGCGAAGACCTTCTTCTTGACGTCCATGTTCTCGAAGACGGCCTCGATGACGAAGTCGGTGTTCGCGAACGCGGCCTTGTCCAGCGAACCCGTCACGAGCGCCTTGAGGCGGTTGGCGCCGTCCGGCGACAGACGGCCCTTGGCGAGCAGTTTGTCGATCTCGCCATGGACGTAGCCGACACCCTTGTCGATGCGCTCCTGATCGATGTCGGTGAGGATCACCGGCACCTTGAGCTGCTTGACGAACAGCATCGCCAGCTGGCTTGCCATCAGGCCGGCTCCGACGATGCCGACACCGGAGATCTTGCGCGCCAACGACTTGTCGGGGGCCCCGGCCGGGCGCTTCGCGCGGCGGTTCACCAGATCGAAGGCGTACAGGCCGGCGCGCAGTTCGTCGGTCATGAGCAGGTCGGCGAGCGCGTCGTCCTCCGCTGCGAACCCGGCGTCGAGCGACTTCGGGTCGGAGAGGTCGGTGGTGCGGGCCAGCTCGAGCAGCTCGACGGTGCGCACCGCGCCCGGCGCGTTGTTCTTGGTCTTGCCTTCGACGATCGCCTTGGCCCGAGCGATGGCCTCGTCCCAGCCTGCGCCGCGGTCGATCTCCGGCCGGGCCGGGGTGACGTCGCCCGCGATCACCTTCGCCGCCCACGCGAGGGACTGCTCGATGAAGTCGGCGGAGCCGAGCACGACGTCGGCGATGCCGAGTTCGAGCGCCTTCTTCGAGTTGATCACCTTGCCGTTGTTGAGCGGGTTCTCGATCGCGACGGTGACGGCGTTCGACGGCCCGATCAGGTTGGGCAGCAACTGGGTTCCGCCCCAGCCGGGAACCAGACCCAGCATGGCCTCGGGCAGGCCGAGTGCGCCGACGTTGTCGGCGTAGGTGCGGTAGTGGCAGTGCAGTCCGACCTCGAGGCCGCCGCCGAGCGCGACCCCGTTGACGAACGCGAACGTCGGCACGTCGGACTCGCGCAGGCGACGGAACACCTTGTGGCCCAAGCGGCCGAGCTCGAGGCCCTGCTCGCGGGAGCTGATGGACGGCACGCCCTTGAGGTCGGCGCCGGCCGCGAAGATGAACGGCTTGCCGGTGACGGCGATCGCGGCGGGCTTCGCCTCGAACGCCTCGTCCAGCGCCTTGTCGAACGAGAGCAGGCCGCGGGGGCCGAACGAGTTGGGCTTGGTGTGGTCGAAGCCGTTGTCGAGGGTGATCAGCGCGACCGGGCCGTCGATGCCCGGGACCGTGATCAGCTTCGTGTACGCCTCGGTCACGACCTCGTCGGCGAAAGCGTTTGCGATGTCGGTCATTTACTTGGCTCCGGCTTCGTAGGCTGCGTAGTCCTTGTGATTGGGGTTCTCCCAGATGACGGTGCCGCCCATGCCGAGCCCGATGCACATGGTCGTCAGGCCGTAGCGGACACCCGGGTTCTGCGCGAACTGCCGCGACAGCTGCGTCATCAGGCGCACACCGGACGATGCGAGCGGGTGGCCGCACGCGATGGCGCCGCCCCACTGGTTGACGCGCGGGTCGTCGTCGGCGATACCGAAGTGCTCGAGGAACGCGAGCACCTGGACGGCGAACGCCTCGTTGATCTCGAAGAGGCCGATGTCCTCGATCTTCAGGCCGGTCCGGGCCAACAGCTTCTCCGTGGCCGGGACGGGGCCGATGCCCATGACGGCCGGGTCGACGCCCTGGAACGCGAAGCCCACCATGCGCATCCCGATCGGCAGGCCCATCTCGGTGGCGGTGTCCTCGCCGGCGAGGATTGCGGCGGTGGCGCCGTCGTTGAGCCCCGCGGCGTTACCGGCGGTGATCCGTCCGGCGGGGCGGAACGGGGTCTTGAGCCTCGCGAGATCCTCGAGCGTGGTGCCCGGGCGCGGGGGCTCGTCCTCGGTGGCCAGGCCCCAGCCCGATGCCGAGCGGGTCGCGACGGGTACCAGCGTGTCGGCGATGTACCCGGCCTTCTTGGCGGCCTCGTACTTGTTCTGCGACGCGACGGCGTAGGCGTCGGTGCGCTCCTTGGTGATCGACGGGAACCGGTCGTGCAGGTTCTCGGCGGTGTTGCCCATGACCAGCGCGCTCGGGTCGACCAGGCGGTCGGCGAGGAAACGCGGGTTCGGGTCTGCGCCCTCGCCCATCGGGTGGCGGCCCATGTGCTCGACGCCGCCGGCGATGACGACGTCGTACTGGCCGAAGCCGATACCCGACGCGGTGGTGGTGACGGCGGTCATCGCGCCGGCACACATGCGATCGATCGCGAAGCCGGGAACCGTCTCGGGCAGGCCCGCGAGGATCGCGGACGTGCGCCCGATGGTCAGGCCCTGGTCGCCGGTCTGCGTGGTCGCGGCGATGGCGACCTCGTCGACCCGAGCGGGGTCGAGCTGAGGGTTGCGGCGCAGCAGTTCGCGGATGGCCTTGACGACCAGGTCGTCGGCGCGGGTCTCGGCGTAGATGCCCTTCGGTCCGGCCTTGCCGAACGGCGTGCGGATGCCGTCGACGAAGACGACGTTTCTGGAGTTGGCGGAAACAACCACGCTGGATTCCTCCTGGCGGGAACGATGCGGTCACGGCGGGTGCAATGACCCGACACGCACCACTGTAGCGCTAATTACCCGCCAGTAACATACGGGGCGGTGGGCGGCCCGTATGTGCTGGTCAGGCCTGTGCGCGGAGGGCCTCGACCAGGATCGGCACCATCAGATCGCGCTGCCACGGGCGGGCGCCGCCCGCCGCGAGCGCGGCGTCGACGGCGGCCGCGGCTTCGGCGTCCGGCGTCGTGGGGGTGGCCGGCGGCTCCCAGCAGACCCGGCGAACGAGGTCCGGGCTCAGCAGGTTCTCGACGGGTACCCCAACGCGTTCGCTCAGTTCGGCGATCCCGGTCTTCGCCGTGGCCAGTCGCGCCGCGGCGTCGGGATCGCGCTTGGCCCAGCGACTCGGTGGCGGCGGTCCGGTGAACGGCTGGTTGACCGGGGGCAGTTCGTTCTGGGGCAGGGCGCGAGCACGCTCGAGCGCGCCCAGCCAGATGCGTGACGACCTGCGCTGGCGGGGCCCGCCGAACACCGGCAAGGCCCGCAGTGTGTCGATGCTCTTGGGGTCGGCGCTCGCGGCGGTGACGATTGCCGAGTCCGGCAGGATGCGGCTGGGGGAGATGTCGCGTTTGCGCGCGATCTCGTCGCGGGTGGTCCACAGTTCCCGGACCGCGGCGAGCTGGCGCGGGCTCTTGAGGCTGTGGATCTGTGACGTCCGGCGCCAGCGGTCCGGCTTGGGTTGAGGCGGTCCGGCCAGCCGGACATGCTCGAATTCCTGTGCGGCCCATTCAGTCTTGCCCTGTGCGGCGAGTTCCGTCGCCATCGCCTCCCGCAGTTCCAGGAGTACCTCGACGTCGAGGGCCGCGTAATTGAGCCACGCATCGGGCAGTGGGCGGGTCGACCAGTCGGCGGCGCCGTGGCCCTTGCGAAGTTCGAGGCCCAGGGTGCGTTCGACGATCGCGGCCAGTCCGACGCGCTCGAAACCGGCCAGGCGTCCGGCCAGTTCGGTGTCGAACAGGGCGGCCGGTTCGAGGCCGAGTTCGGCCAGGCACGGCAGGTCCTGGTCGGCGGAGTGCAGAACCCATTCGAGGCCGTTGATCGCGTCGCGCAGCGGTTCGAGGTCCTCCGCGGTCGGAATCGGGTCGAGCAGGAACGATCCGGCCCCCGCCCGCCGCAGCTGCACGAGGTAGGCGCGCGACGAGTAACGGAAGCCGGAGGCGCGCTCGGCGTCGACGGCCAGCGGGCCCGTGCCGGCCGCGAGACGTTCGGCCGCGTCGCGGACCCCGGCAGCGGTCTCGATCACCGGTGGCACACCGTCGGCCGGAACCAGCAGGGGCACGGGTGTGGTGGGCTCGGTGCTGTCTGGCATAGGCCAGAACTCTACGTGGGCAGGAACGATTTCCACGTCGGCGGACGCGTGTCCGACGGGATTTCGACGCAAAGCTGGACGTGTGACCAAGACCACTACTGCGGGCTGATTGTGCCGGTGGACCCGCCTCCCGGCCGGAGGAAGCTTCGGTCGGAATGCCGGATTGCCCGGCAGCGCCCCCGACCATGAGGTAGAACAAGTTTCAGTTTTTCCGAATCGAGAGGTAGTTCGATGGTCAATCTTGCGGCCGCCGTCGCGCCCGTCGGCGAGATGCCGGTGGGATCGATGGTCGAGTTACCGGGTCGTGGCAGCACGTACGTGATCGACACCGGGACCACCGAACGGGACGCGGACTCGCCGACGCTCGTTCTCCTGCACGCGCTCGCGTGCACCGGCACGCTGACGTGGTACCCCGCGATCGCGAAGCTCGCCGAGAAGGCGCGGGTGGTGGTGCTCGACCAGCGGTGGCACGGCCGAGGCATCCGATCCGAGCGGTTCACCCTCGAGGACTGCGCCGACGACGTCGCGGCACTGGCGGACGTGCTCGCGCTGGATCGCGTCGTCCCGGTCGGGTACTCGATGGGTTCGCTTGTCTCGCAGCTGATGTGGAAGCGGCACCGCGATCGCGTCGCCGGTCTCGTGTTGTGCGCGGGCGCCGCGCATTTCAAGCGCAACTCGCGTGAACGGGTCGCACTCGAGTCCCTGAGCTACGGGCTGGGCGCCCTCAAACCACGCCCCGGCCCGGTGCCCGTCGGCGGGCCGAGGTTCGGTGGTGATCGAGTGTGGGCGTACTCCCAGTTCCGGGAGACGAGCTACGGCGCCATCGGCCGGGCGACCGCCGAGATCGGCAAGTTCGACTCCACGGCCTGGGTGGGCGACATCGACGTCCCGACCGCCGTCGTGGTGCCCACCAAAGACCTGATCATCCCGCCGCGGCGCCAGCGCTGGCTCGCCCGCCAGATCGCCGGCGCCGCGACGTACGAGGTGGACTGCGGTCATTCGTCCTGCGTCATGAACGCGGGTCCGTTCACCGAGGGGCTGCTGGCTGCTTCTTCTTCGGTGCTTGCGCGCGTGCGGCGCTGACCAGTTCGGCCAAGGCCTCGGGGAAGGCGTCCGCGAGGTCCCACAGCCGAGGTGCGAGCTCCTTGCACGAGACGAGACCCACGTCGAGCCGCCCCTCGAGTGACATCACGGTGACGTTCAGGCCGGCGCCGTGGAACACCGGTCCGAGCGGGTACATCTGCTTGATGCGAGCGCCCAGGAAGTAGAGCGGCATCGGCGGACCGGGCACGTTCGACACGACGAGGTTGTGCACGACGGGGTGTCGCTCGGCCAGCTTCAGCTTGGAGTACACGCGCATCGCGCTGCCGAACGTGGCCGGCGCGGCGAACTGCGCCCAGTCCTGCAGCAACGTGGCGCCCAGCGACTCGGCGTGATGGTTCTTGTTGATCTCGTTGTGCTCGGCGATGAAGTGCAGCCGCTCGACCGGGTCGGCGATCTCGGTGCCGAGCTGGGTGAACATCACCGAGATCTGGTTGGTGCCCGGGCGGTCGGACTTGTCGTGCACCGAGACCGGCACCGTCGCGACGAGCGAGGTGTCGGGAAGTTCGTTGCGGTCCTCGAGGTACTTGCGGAGCGCCCCCGCGCACAGCGTCAGCACGACGTCGTTGACCTTCACTCCGAAGGTGTTCTTCACGAGCTTCACGTCGTCGAGGCTCAACTCCTGGTAGGCGAGTGTCCGTCGGCCGGTGATCGCGCCGTTGAACGAGGTGCGGGGCGCGGTGAACGGTGTCGGCATCGCCTCGCCCTTGCGGGCCCGGCCGATCCAGCGGGGCAGCAGGGTGACGCTCTCCGGCAGCAGCTTCACCATCTTGAGGGGGCGGGACGCGAACGACATCAGCCCGCCCACGGCGATGTCGAGCGAGCTCGCGCGGCCGGCGCCCTCGGGGAGCTGATCGAAGTCGGGGCGGGGCGCGTCCGGCTCGAGGCCGCACAGCTGGGACATCAGATTGGAGCCCGTCACGCCGTCGACGTTGGCGTGGTGCATCTTCGACATGACGGCGACGGACCCGTCCTCGAGGCCCTCGATGACGAACATCTCCCACAGCGGCCGGGAACGGTCCATGGGCTGGCTGGCGATCGAACTGCACAGCTCGGACAGCTCGTCGCGGCCTCCGGGTGCGGGCACGGCGATCCGGTGGAAGTGCCGGTCGATGTCGAAGTCCGTGTCGTCGACCCACACCGGATGGTCCAGGTTGAAGCGGCTGTCCGCGAGCCGACGCTTGAAGCTGGGCATCGCCTTCACGCGAATCGCGAGTTCGTCGCGCAGTTTCGCGAAAGAATAGCCACCCGGCACGGTGGACCCGTCCAGAATGATGAGTCCGCACACGTGCAGCATCTGCGTCGGGGTTTCGAGGTAGAGGAAGCTGGCGTCCATTCCACTGAGTCTCTCCATGCATTCAACGGTAGAACCTGTTCCAGTTTCACGGGTGCGTTGTGACAAAGGTCATGGTTGAATGGGGTTTATGAGCATCAGTAACAGGTTCCTGTTGCGGCAGGTTGCAAACGCCGGACTCGCGGCGAATGCGCTTCGTCCGATTCCGGGCATGCCGCTGTCGGTGCCCACCTTTCTCGCCGGCTGGCTCACCGCAGAGCTTGCTCCGCAGTTGCTCGCGGCTGCCGTCGTCGATTCCGCGATCCACGTGGCGCGTCGCGGGGTGCGCACCAAGGCCGACGTGGTGGGACTCGCGGCCGCCGGACTGTCCACCGCGGGCCTGGCGGCCGTGATCGCGGCCGGGCGGGGCGCCCGTGTGGAGGTCGAGGCTGCGCTCACCTCGGCGCTCGGTTCCGACTATCGCTCCGCCGCGGGCGAATCGGTGCCGCCCGTCGGGGTGCCGTGGCGACAGCTGGCGCTGCCGTTCCGGATGCGGCGTGACGACGTGGTCAGGGTGCGCAACCTGGCGTACGCGCCGGGTGGCCGACGCTTCCGGATCGACGTCTACCACCGTCGGGACATTCCCACGGACGCGCCGGTGTTGCTCCAGGTCCACGGCGGCGGATGGGTGATCGGCAGCAAGGACCATCAAGGCGTCCCCCTCATGTTGGAGATGGCCTCGCGCGGGTGGGTGTGTGCGGCGGTCAACTATCCGCTGTCGCCCAGGGCGGTGTGGCCCGCGCACCTCGTCGCCGTCAAGCAGGCGGTGGCGTGGTTACGGGACAACGTGTCGAGCTATGGGGGCGACCCGGGATTCGTGGCCGTGACGGGCGGCTCCGCCGGCGGGCATCTGGCAGCGATGCTGGCGTTGACCGCCAACGAGCCGGGATTGCAACCGGGATTCGAGGATGCCGACACCTCCATCCAGGCGTGCGCCCCGCACTACGGCGTCTACGACTTCACCGGCGAGACCGGGATCAAAGCGACGCGGCTGCGTGTCGAGTCCGGTCTCATGCCGATGGTGCTGGGCAAGAAGGCGCGGTTCCCGGAGGACTACGAGGCCGCGTCACCGCTCGCTCACCTGCGGCCGGACGCCCCGCCGTTCTTCGTCGTGCACGGTGTGAGCGACTCGTTCATCCCGGTCGCCGAGGCGCGGGAGTTCGTCCGCCGGCTGCGCGAGGTGTCGCGCAATCCCGTCGCGTATGCGGAGCTGCGAGGGGCGCAGCACGCGTTCGATATCTTCCCGTCGATCCGGAGCGCTGCGGTCGTGCAGGGTGTTGCCGACTTCCTCGGGTGGGCGCGGGCGGCGCAGCGCGGGGAGGGCGGGCACGTGCGCGAGGACGCGGGTTAACGACTCCGCTTGCCGAGCTTGGTGACTCCGGCGGGAGGCAGGCCCGCCGCATACGCGAGGACGTCGCAGAACGCTTCGACGTGGGAGGCCAGCTGTGTCGAGGTGGCCGTCCAGGACGCACGCAACTCCAACTGGTGGGCCCGCGGCGGACCGGCGATGTCTCCGTACCGAACCGAACTGGTCGCGGTCACCGTCCCGCCCAAGGCGACGATCTCGTCCGCCTTCTCGTCGAGCGCGTCGACCAGCCAACTCCAGGCCACCTCGGGCAGTAGCGGGTCCGCGGCCAACGCGGGTTCGACGTCGGCCTGGATGTACGCGACCAGGCGCATCGTGCCGTTCCACGCCTCGTCACCGTCGGGGTCGTGGAGCAGGATCAGCCGCCCGAAGGCATCCCCCTCGGAGAACACCGGGTGCTCGCCGATCGCCTCGCCGTCGTCGTGTCGCACCTCGGCGCCGATCGCGTAGCTGTACGGGGCGAGGCGCTGCGGGGGGCGGATCGGGCCGAGCTCGATCTCCGGGCGAACCACGGCCGAATTCATCGCGTCGACGGCGGCGCGGAACTGGGCGGGCTCGTTGGGTAATCCCGGGGTCGTCACACCAGCGGACGTTAGACGGCTCACCTGGTAGCACGGTGGAGGCGCGCCGATTCTGCCCCGGCGCCGGGTCATGGCAGCATGGACCCCGATGAGCGGCTTGGAAGATACGAATGCAGGGATGACCGGGCGCGCCGAGTACCCCGCCAGGCGGGTTCTCGACGACGCACCGTTGTTGGCGGCGGCCACGGGCCGTCCGGTGAAGCATCGACCCGTGTGGTTCATGCGTCAGGCCGGACGCTCGTTGCCCGAGTACCGGGAGATCCGGGCAGGAATCGGGATGCTCGAGTCCTGCTTCGATCCGGAGCTGGTCTGCGAGATCACCATGCAGCCGGTCCGCCGGCACAAGGTCGACGCGGCAATCCTGTTCTCCGACATCGTCGTTCCGCTCAAGGCGGCCGGTATCGACCTCGACATCGTCGCCGGTGTCGGTCCCGTCGTCGCGAATCCCGTGCGGACGGTCGCCGACGTCGCCGCCCTGCCGAGGTTGGTGCCCGACGAGGTGGGCGCGGTTGCGCAGGCCGTCCGGCTGCTCACCGCCGAGCTCGGCGAGACGGCGCTGATCGGCTTCGCCGGCGCGCCGTTCACGCTCGCGTCGTACCTCGTCGAGGGTGGTCCCAGCCGTAACCACGAGCGCACCAAGGCGCTCATGCACGCCGATCCCAAGACGTGGCACGCGCTGCTCGGCCGCATCACCGACGTCACCATCGCGTTCCTGCAGGCCCAGTTGCACGCCGGCGTCGACGCGGTCCAGCTCTTCGATTCCTGGGCGGGCGCTCTCTCGCTGGCCGAGTACCGCGAGTTCGTGCTGCCGCACTCCGAGCGGGTGTTCGCCGAGGTCGAGTCCGCGCACGTGCCGCGCATCCACTTCGGTGTCGGCACGGGCGAGTTGCTGGGCGCGATGGGTGAGGCCGGTGCCGACGTCGTCGGCGTCGACTGGCGCATCCCGCTCGATGTGGCCGCACGCCGCGTCGGACCGGGCAAGGCGCTGCAGGGCAACCTGGACCCCGCGGTGTTGTTCGCCGGCTGGGACGCGGTCGAGAGGGAAGTTCGGC
The DNA here is from genome assembly GCF_002094305.1 of Prescottella equi. Lineage (GTDB taxonomy): Bacteria > Actinomycetota > Actinomycetes > Mycobacteriales > Mycobacteriaceae > Prescottella > Prescottella equi. The sequence continues at coordinate 16,102 of NZ_LWTX01000016.1, read as the reverse complement.
GCATCTGCCGCGAGGCGGACGCCGCGCTCGCCGCCGGCGCGACCGGACACATCTTCAACCTCGGTCACGGGGTGCTGCCGGACACCGATCCGGCAGTCCTGACCGATGTGGTGGAGCTGGTGCATTCGCTGTGACCGGAGGGCGAGTCTCGGTTGCGGTCGTCGGTGGCGGCGTCACCGGTCTCGTCGCGGCCTACCGGTTGCGGCAGCAACTCGGCCCCGACGCCGAGATCACCGTTCTGGAGGCGGGATCACGGCTCGGCGGCAAGCTGCGAACAGAGTCTCTCGGTGACGGCCCCGTCGACGTCGGCGCGGAAGCGTTCATCGCCCGCCGGCCCGAGGTGACCGAGCTGATCGTCGAGCTCGGCATCGAGGACCAGCTGGTCCATCCCGCGGGTCGCCAGCCGCTGATCTGGTCGGAGGGTGCGTTGCATCCGCTGCCCACCCGCACGCTCATGGGCATCCCGTCGACCGCGCAGTCCGTGGCCGGGCTCGTCGATGCCGACACCGTCGCGCGCATCGCGGCCGAGCCGACGATGCCGTTCGATTGGGATCGGTCCGCCGACGTCGATGTCGCGTCGCTCGTCGGGAGCCGGTTCGGTGAGCAGGTGGTGCGCCGATCCGTGGACCCGTTGCTCGGTGGGGTCTACTCGGGACTGGCCGACTCGATCGGTGTTCGGGCCGCGCTGCCGGCTCTCGCCGCTGCGCTCGACGCCGGGGCGACGAGCCTCTCGGCCGCCGTGGCGGCTGCTCTGCCGACACCGTCGCCAGGCCCGGTGTTCGGGACCCTGCGCGACGGCTACGGCACCCTGCTCGACGCGCTGCGCGACGCGGCCCGGCCGCACACCGTCCTCGACGCGTCCGTGACCGGCCTGCGCCGGGACGGCGACGGCTGGTGGCTCGACCCGGTCGGCCACGTGGACGGTGTGGTGCTCGCGCTGCCCGCGCCCGACATGGTTCGTCTCGTCGGCGCCTCGGCGCCCGCGCTCGCCGAGGCGGCGCGCGGTATCGAGCTCGCATCGTCCGCGGTCGTCGCGCTGGCGCTGCCGGACGACACCGGGGTCCCCGAGAACTCCGGAATCCTGGTCGCGACGGGGGAGTCGTTGGGCGCCAAGGCCTTCACCCTGTCGAGCCGCAAATGGCCGCACCTGGCCGAGCGGGAGGTCACGCTGGTGCGCGCGTCGTACGGCAGGTTCGGGGACGCCGCCGTCGTCGACAGCAGCGACGAGCAGCTCGTCGCGATGGCCCGCGCCGACCTCGAGACGGTGACAGGGGTCTCGACCGAACCGGTGGATGCGGTCGTCGCCCGCTGGCACAGCGGGCTGCCGCAGCTCGCGCCCGGGCACCTGGACCGGGTCGCCGCGATCGAGACCGCCGCGGCCGACATCGACGGAGTCGAGGTCGCGGGCGCCTACCTGTACGGGGTCGGGGTTCCGGCGTGCGTCGCGTCGGCGACGACGGCCGCGACACGGCTCGCGGCACGAGTGGCAGGATGAGGCCATGGCACGCCTCGATTTCGACAAGCTCAATTCCACCCTTCGCTACGCGATGTTCTCGGTCTTCCAGGTTCAGCCGGGTGTCCTCGGTGAGGACCGCGCCGCCGCGGTGAAGAACGCGCAGGACTTCTTCGCGTCCTACGAGGACACCGAGACCGTCGTGCGCGGCATCTACGACGTCGCGGGCGTCCGCGCCGACGCCGACTACATGATCTGGACGCACGCGGAGCGTCTCGAGGACCTGCAGAAGCTGTACGCCGACTTCCGCCGCACCACCGACCTGGGGCAGTCCAGCGATCCGGTGTGGTCCAACGTCGCGCTGCACCGTCCCGCCGAGTTCAACAAGAGCCACGTCCCGGCGTTCATCGCGGGCGAGGAGCCGGGCGACTACATCTGCGTGTACCCGTTCGTTCGTTCCTACGAGTGGTACCTGCTGCCCGACGCCGACCGCCGCAAGATGCTCGCCGATCACGGCATGGCCGGCCGCACCTACCCCGACGTCCGCGCAAACACGATCCCGGCGTTCGCGCTCGGCGACTACGAGTGGATCCTCGCGTTCGAGGCCCCGAAGCTGGACCGCATCGTCGACCTCATGCGCGACCTGCGCGCCACCGAGGCCCGCATGCACGTGCGCGAGGAGACCCCGTTCTTCACGGGTCCACGCGTCAGCGTCGAGCAGTTGGTCAACTCGCTGCCCTGATCCCACTACGTAAACACCCCGCACCGGACAGGTGCGGGGTGTTCTCGCATTCGGGGCGGTGTGGTGGCGCACGACGAAGTACGGCGTCTTCCTCGTGCCCTGGTTGCCGCTGACATACTGAGGCCCGTGAGTTCGGCGGCGCGGTACCAGCACATGGCGCACTGGGGCATGTTCGATGTCGAGTCCGCGGACGGCGACGTGAGCGCCGTGCACCCGTATGCGGGCGACGCCGATCCGTCCCCGATACTGGGTAACCTGCCCGGGTCGGTGCGGCACCGCGCCCGCATCACCGGGCCGGCGGTTCGGCGGGGCTGGCTCGAGTCGGGTCCCGGCCCGTCCGAGGTCCGCGGCGCCGACGAGTTCGTGGCCGTGTCGTGGGACGAGCTGACGGAACTGCTGGCGCGCGAATTGCGTCGCATCGTCGACCGGCACGGCAACCGGGCGATCTTCGGCGGTTCCTACGGCTGGGCCAGCGCCGGCCGTTTCCACCACGCGCAGAGCCAGGTGCACCGGTTCCTCAACATGCTCGGTGGCTACACCCGCTCGGTACACACCTATTCCCTCGGTGCGACCGGCGTCATCATGCCGCGCGTGGTGGGCACGCACTGGAAGCTGTTCGCCCGCTCCACCAATTGGGACGTCATCGCCGCCAACACCGATCTGATGGTGTGCTTCGGTGGCGTGCCGCTCAAGAACACGGCCGTCAACGGCGGTGGCACCAGCGAACATCCGACCCGCGGTGCCCTCGACCGGTTGCGGGATCGCGGCGGTGAGGTGGTCTCGATCAGCCCACTGCGCGACGATCTGCACGGCCGGTGCGAATGGATCGCGCCCATCCCCGGATCCGACGTCGCGATCATGCTCGGCCTCGCACACGTGCTGGCGTCGGAGGGCCTGCACGACAAGGACTTCCTCGACCGCTACTGCGTGGGTTACGAGCGGTTCGAGAGCTACCTGCTCGGGATCGACGATGGCGTCGCCAAGACGCCGGAGTGGGCGTCGGCGCTGTCGGGGATGCCCGCCGAACAGATTGTCGCGCTGGCCCGCCGGATGGCCGCGGGCCGGACGATGGTCACCGTGACGTGGTCGCTCCAGCGGGTCCGGTATGGCGAGCAGGCCCCGTGGATGGGGGTCACGCTCGCCGCGATGCTCGGCCAGATCGGTCTTCCCGGAGGCGGCTTCGGGCACGGCTACGGGTCCATGAACGAGCCCGGACTCGCCCCGGTCCCGTATCCGCTGCCGACGCTGTTCCAGGGCAGCAACCCGGTCTCGGATCTCATCCCGGTGGCGGCGATCGCGGACCTGCTGCTGCGCCCGGGGGAGGAGTTCGACTTCGACGGCCGACGCCTCACCTTCCCGGACACCCGCCTCGTGTACTGGGCCGGCGGCAATCCGTTCCACCATCACCAGGACCTCGCTCGGTTGCGCCGTGCGCTCGCGCGACCGGACACGATCGTCGTACACGAGCCGTACTGGACGCCGATGGCCCGGCACGCCGACATCGTGGTCCCGTCGACCACGTCGCTCGAACGCAACGATCTCGCCTGCACCCGCAACGATCCGCTGCTGGTCGCGATGCACGCGGCGGCGCCCCGGTACGCCGATGCCCGCGACGACTACGACACGTTCGCGGCGCTCGCGCATCGACTGGGCTTCGGTGAGCGGTTCACCGAGGGCCGCACCGCGCAGCAGTGGATCGAGCATCTGTACGAGCAGTGGCGTGGCTTCGTGCTCACGGACCCGGCGCACGTGGAGGCGCCTGCGTTCGACGAGTTCTGGCGTCGTGGGTTCGTGCGGATGCGCACCGAGGACGGGCTTTCGCTGTTCTCCGATTTCCGCGACGACCCGGAGCGCAACCCGCTCACCACCCCGAGCGGGCGGATCGAGATCTTCTCCGCCGACATCGACGGTTTCGGCTACGACGACTGCGCCGGCCACCCGCGCTGGTTCGAGCCCGACGAGTGGTTGGGCGGGCCACGCGCGCAGCGGTTCCCGTTGCACCTCATCGCGAACCAGCCGCGGACCCGCCTGCACGGGCAACTCGACCACGGCGGCACCAGCCAGGCGTCGAAGATCCGGGGCCGCGAGCCGATACGGCTGCACCCGGCGGACGCCGCGGACCGTGGGCTCGCGGCGGGGGAGGTGGTCCGCGTGTTCAACGACCGCGGAGCCTGTCTCGCCGGTGTCGTGCTCGACGACGGCGTCCGGCGCGGAGTGGTGCAGTTGTCCACCGGCGCCTGGTACGACCCGCTGGATCCGTCCGATCCGAACTCGATGTGCGTGCACGGCAACCCCAACGTCCTCACCGCCGACGTGGGCAGCTCGCGCCTGGCCCACGGGTGTACCGGGCAGCACGTGCTCGTCGAGGTGGAGCGTTTCGACGGCGCGCTTCCGCCGATCAAGGCATTCGAACCACCACTCTGACTTGTTCTATTTGAACTAGAACAATATGGTGAGTGTGTGCTCATCCGTATCGATCAGTCGTCCGCCGTACCGCTGTACGAGCAGTTCGCCGCGTGTGTGCGCGGCGCGATCGCCGACGGTTCCGTCGCGGCGGGGGAGCGGCTGCCCGCAGCCCGCGATCTCGCGGCGTCGCTGGACGTGAACGTCCACACTGTGCTCCGCGGATATCAACAGTTACGCGACGAGGGACTGATCGAACTGCGGCGCGGACGCGGCGCCGTGGTGGCCGCGGAAGCGCCGGCCCGGAGTCGGCTGCTGGACGCGGTGCGCGGGCTGGTCACGGAGGCGCAGCGTCACGGAATGAGTGCAGCCGACCTGCTGGATCTGGTGAAGAAGGAGATGGCATGACCGACTCGATTCAGGCGCAGAAGGTTTCGTGGGTTCGCGGTCTTTCGGGTGCATTGCTCGCGCCTGTCGTGGCGACCGCGACGGCCGTGGGCGTGCTGGCCGGCTGGTCGGACGATCTGCCCGACCCGGTGGCGGTCCACTTCGGGCCCGGTGGAGACGCTGACGGCTTCGCGTCCCGTGCGGCGGCGCTGTGGTCGCCGCTGCTCGGGCTCGCCTTCGCGGTGATCCTCGGCGGCATCCTCCTCCTGCTCACCCGGCGGGACGTCCGGGCTGCTCGCATGGGTGCCGCGACCGCCTCGGGAGTGGGCGCCGCCGTCGCGATTCTCCCGGCCGGACTCCTCGCCGGGCAGCGGGGATTGGACGACGCGACTGCCGCGTCCTTCGGCGGAGGGTGGCTCGCGGTCGCCGCCCTGGTGGGCGTCGTCGCGGCCTTCGTCGGGACGGTACTGGTCGGTCGGCCCCCATCGGCGTCGGCTGCGGCGGTGCCGCCCGCGGATGCGTCCCGCCTCGATCTGGCGGACACCGAGAAGGTGGTGTGGACGGGGACGGCGACGATGCCGCGCTGGCTGGCCGTCGTGCTCGCCTTGGTGCCGCTCGTCATCGTCGTGTCCGTCGTCTGGGCGACATCCGAGAGCGCGGTGCCGATGCTGCTGATCGCGGCGGTCGTCGGTGCGCTCCTGATGGGCCTGACCCTCGCACCGGTGCATGTCGTGGTCGACGACCGCGGGCTCGAGACGCGCTATGTCCTCACCGGAGGCCGCCGCCGGATTCCGCTCGACGAGATCGCTCGCGCCGACACCGTGCACATCGGGTTGATCAACCGGTACGGCGGCATCGGCTACCGGGTCGGCCCCGACGGCGTCGGGCTCCTCGTGCGCCCCGGCGAGGCGCTGCGCGTCACCCGCGGCGACGGCTCCAAGTTCACGGTCACCGTCGACGGTGCGGATCAGGCTGCCGCGGTGCTGAACTCGCTCGCCGCTCGGGGGCGTGTGGCCAGGTAGCGGGCCACGGCAGCCGTCGCGGCGAGTACCACGCAGACGGCCGCGATGACTGCGACGAAGGTCTCCGGTTCGGTAGTGAAACCGAGAATGCGCGCGACCCCGACGCCCACTGCGGTCGCCACCGCGGCGCCGGCGGGCAGGGTGGCAGCAAGCCACCGGGCGGTGCTTCCCGAGCGGGGGTCTCCGGCTTGGCGCAGAGCCGCGAACGTGCCCGTGACTGCGAGCAGGTACGCGAGCAGTCCAGTCATCGCGTACAGCCCGAAAATGAGTTCCATGGGCTCGATCGTGACGGTATCCGGCGAGAAGCCGATGACGAGGATCGGCAGCAGTAGCGCGAAGCCGCCGGCGACGCCCAGGAGGCCGACCGGGACGACGATGCCCAGTCGCAGGGCACGGCCGGAGAGTCCCCGCTCGTCAGCCCACGCCCGCAACGTGTCTTCGGAATCGTCACCCACTATTGCGCTGGGGGTCAGACCGTCCGCGCCGGCCGCGGCGAGTTCGTCCGACAGCTCCGCGAGCAGTGCACGGCGGTCCGAGGGGCGCACCGCAGCGCGGCGCCAGATGCGTTCAGCTTCGCGAAGCGTCGACCGAGCAGTGTCCTGTGGTACTTCCGTGTGCTCCAAGCTGTTCTCGCTCATGCTGTTTCCTCCCCTGATGTGGTTTCCGCGGTCGGCGTCAACAGCGCGGTGACGCTTCTGGCCACCGACGACCATTCGGAAGTGCCTTCCTCGAGGGCGCTCTGTCCGAGCGCCGTCAGCGAGTAGTACTTCCGCGGTGGCCCCGATTCCGATCTGCGGCTCTCGGATTCGACAAGCCCGGCCTTCTCGAGGCGCGCGAGGAGTGGGTACGAGGAACCTCCCGCGACCAGCAAATCTCGCTCGGCCAGTCGTTCGGTGAGTTCGTATCCGTAGACGGGCTGTTCCCGGAGCAGCGAGAGCAGGCAGAGGTCGAGCACTCCCCGCAGGATCAGGCTGCGGCGTTCGACCGACGGACTCATGTAGAGCAAGCTAGCACTATCTTGGTGAGCAAGTTACTGAATCGCGACCGTGTTGTGAGGATGGTGATTCCGCGCGCAGAACGACGCCCCGCGCGCGCAGTAGCGCGCGCGGGGCGTCAATGTTCGCGCGGGAGACTAACCGTTCGGCTCGGTCGGCTGCAGCGTGAGCGAGATGCTGTTGATGCAGTACCGCTGGTCGGTGGGGGTGGGGTAACCCTCGCCCTCGAAGACGTGACCGAGGTGGCTGTGGCAGTTGCTGCACAGCACCTCGACGCGGTGCATGCCGAGTGAGTCGTCGGCACGCAGGATCACTGCGTCCGAGTCGGCCGGGTCGAAGAACGAAGGCCAGCCGCAGTGCGAGTCGAACTTCTCGGTGCTGCGGAACAGCTCTGCTCCGCACGCGCGACAGTTGTAGACGCCCTCGGTCTTGGTGTCGGTGTACTCGCCGACGTGCGGCGGTTCGGTGCCCGCCTGACGAAGCACGCGGTACTCCTCGGGCGTGAGTTGCGCACGCCACTCTCCGTCGTTGCGACGGAACTTCGGTTCGGGCAGGCCGGAATCCTGTGTGGAACTCATGCCACCACGCTAATACGTCCGGCCCGGCGACTCAGACCTTCGCGGGCACCGTCGAGTCGGCGCGGCCGTCGGTTTCGACCAGGAAGTCGGGGTCGATTCCCTTGTCGAGGCGACCCTCGCGCTTCGCGGTGAGGTAGCGATTGACCAGGACGCAGAAGATCACGATGAGCAGCAGGCTCCAGCCGTACGTGGGCTTGAGGTACTCGACGGCCCGGCCTTCCTCGACGAACCGACTCGAGAACCAGGTGTCGGCGCTGAGGAACCCGTAGGCGGCCAGCCACGCCGGCCAGTTCCGCATCACGCTGTTGCGAAGCACCACGGTCATCAGCAGCGGGAACAGCAGCATCGAGTAGTACATCTGCCCCAGCGACAGCAGCAGGAACGAGCCCACCATCAACAGGCCGGCCGTCGTGGTGACGAAGAACAGCTCGTCGTGGCGGTAGTAGCGGTAGAGCAGCCACAGCGACACCGCGCCCATCGCCGCGAACGCGATCCGCAGCGCCCAGATCATGGCGACAGGGAGGCCGAAGTAGGTGCCGTTGCCGACGATCGCGCTGTTGAAGTAGTCGCGCGACTCCATCAGGTACGGGAACGTGTGGTCGATGAAGGCCATCGGGTCCGCGGCCAGTGGCCAGGCCACCGCCATGAGGACCAGGGGGATACCGACTGCGGTGACGAACACCTTCCATTGGCCTCGCACCAGCGGCAGTAGCAGCAGAGGCGCGAGGATCGGCTTGATCGCGAAGGTCAGACCGATCGCTGTCCCGGCCCACAGGTCACGGCGGCGCAGCAGCAGCGCCAGGAAGGCCACCTCGGCGAGCAGGATCAGGCCGTTGATGTTCGAGAAGATCAGGGTGTTCGACACGGTCTCCGTGGAGAAGGCCGCGAAGATGAGGATCGGCGCCGCGATCGAGTTCCATGCGAGGTCGAACATCTTCAACAGCACGAACAGCGCGATGATCACGGCGATCGCGTTGGCCAGGATGAACAGCCAGCGGGACTTTTCGGGATCGAGAATCGCGATGGGCGCCAGCAGCATGGTGCCGCTCGGTGGGTACAGATAGTGCGGATCCACCGAGTTGAAGTTGGCGGTGTAGACGTCCTGACGATTGAGGAACGCCAACGCTGCGTTGTAGACCGGCGCGTAGTCGTCGGTGATCGAACCATTGACAGCCTTCACGACTATCCGGTGGATCACGGTCATGACGGCCAGCGGCCACATGACGAAATTGATGACCTCGGCGGTGGTGCGGCCCGTACGCGGCTCGAATCGTCGAAGGAACACTACGGCACGGTACACCGCCGCCGTGATTGTCGGGGTCGGCCACCCCGCACGCTCACGCCGGGCACACACCCGCGTTCGGGGGAAGGACGCCCGATTCGAGGTAGCGCGAGAGGAATTGGCGTGCGCACTCGGAGTGCGTCGTCACCGGGTGGCCGTAGCCCTCCCACGTGAGTCCGGACCACTTCGCGCCCGCGCTCGTGAGCGAGCCGGTCACGGTCGGAAGACCGGCATCACCGACAACCGGGTCCGCGGCGCCGGACAGCACCAGCACCGGGACCGGGATGCTGCTCGGGAGTGCCGGTGGCGGCATCGTCGGCCACGCCGAACAGCGCAACAGTCCGAGGGCCGCGTCGGATCCGAAGGTGGGGTAGCGAGCTCCCCACTCGGTCTGCAGTTCGCGGGCACGGCCGGGCCCGGGCCACTGCTGGCCGTCGCTGCACCTGGCGACGAATTGGCCGTCGGTGTCGATCGCGGCCTCCGTCGACGCCACCAGGCCCGACAACGGAGCCACGTCGCCGCGTCCCGCGGCGCTGAGGACGTCGGCCAGCTCTCGCACCCGGTCCGGTTGATCGCTGCGCGGCGAGCCGAGGAACGCCGCGACGGTCGCGAGCAACGCGCTCGCCGACACCGTCCCCAGATCACCGGCGGCAGCCTTGTCCCGCAGCCCGATCACGGCCGCGGTCGGGTCGGGGCCGAGCGAGCAGTTCAGGAGGGCGCAGCGGCGTGCGAACGCCGCGAGCGCGGCTTCCTGCCCCTGTACGCGCTGCTCCGCGACCGTGGGCGCATCCGCCGTCGTTGCGGGTGGGGAGTCGAGCGCGAGACGCCCGGTCCGCTCGGGGTAGCGCGCGGCGTACGCCAACGCGATCGACGCCCCGTTCCCGGTGCCGATCAGCCCCAGCCGGTCCACCTGCCAGGTACGGCGGAGCTGCTCGAGGTCCTCGGCGGCGTGCACGGTGTCGAACGCGAGTTCCGCGGGCTGCAACGTGTCGGTGCAGGCCGTGGTGGCCTGACGACTCGCCTCCGCGATTCGGTCCGCGTCCGCGGGGACGCCGGCAGACTGCCCGAGGTCGGCGAGCGCCCGGCGATCGAAGGTGCGCCCACAGTCGATCGGAGTCGAGGACCCGGTGCCGCGCCGGTCCACCGCGACGATCGGATGGCGCTCGAGCAGCGTGGATGCGGGACCGGCCGCGAGTGCGGCGAGCGTCGTCGCCGACGCGACGTCGGAGCCCGAGGTCAGAACGAGCGGTGCGGCGTCGGCGGGCGTCGCGGCGAGGCGGGCACGTAGTGCACCGACCTCGATCGAGCCGGACGCCGGGCCGTTGGCGTCGACAGGTGCGGTGTAGCTGCCGCATTCGAGCACCAGCCCGGCCGGGGCAGCCCCGAGCCCGAGGCGTGTGAGAGTGGCCTCGGTGCAGTCGGACCACGCCAGATCGCGGGTCGGTGCCGCGAGAGGCGGCGCGTCCGTCGTCGAAGCGGTTGTCGGAGCCGACCCGCTGTCGCGTTCGACAACGGCGACGTCCGGGCGGATGGACGGTCCAGCCCCGCACGCGGTGCACACGGCCAGGACGATCGCGACGATCCCGATTCTCCGCATGCCGGACAGCCTGCCAGGTCGGCGATCTCTCACGCCCGCACCCATCGGGTCAGCAGCGTGCCGTCGTCGTCGGCCAGCACGTGCGCGCGCGACATCGCGGTGGGCGACGCGATGGACGAGTGCGCGATCCGGCCGGCGGCCCCGCTGACCAGGACCGGCGACGTCGTCAGGCACAGCTCGTCGACGACGCCGTCCGCGATCAGGGTTCCGAACAGGCCGGGCCCGCCCTCGCACAGGACCCGGCGCAGCCCGCGAAGGCCCAGTGCGGCCACGACATCCGTTCCGCCGATCTCCCGTTCCGCGACGATCTCGACGTCGGCCCCGGCGTCCCGCAGGCGCTGCACGCGTGAGGCGTCCGCGGCCGCGGAGGTCAGGACCAGCGGCGGGACGGTGGTGTCGGTGAACAGCCTCGACGCCGGATCCAGCCGGGCACTGGCGGTGACCACCGCGATAGGGGGGACCGCGGCCAGACCCGATCGCTCCCGGCGCGCGGCCGAGTCGGCATCGGTGCGGGCGCCGCCGTAGTTCTCGCTGCGCACCGTCCCGGCGCCGACCACGACGACGTCCGCGAGCTCGCGCAGCACCGCGAAGACGCGCTTGTCGGCGGGGGTTCCGAGTCCGGCGCTGACGCCGTCGACAGTCACGGCACCGTCGATGCTCGACACGAAATTGGTGCGGATCCACGGTCTGTCGAGTCGGTCCGGGTATCCGTACAGTGAACGGAGGTGGTCGTCGCTCAGCTGCGCCGGCTGCCCGGCGTTGCCTTCGTCCCGTGTGAGGTAGGTCGCAAAATCCAGACGGTGCACGTGTTCGATCACAGCACGTCGATACGCTCAGTGCATGCATGCACGTCTTGTCGATCGCAATCCGGTGGTGCCGGCCGATCAATTGGTTGCTCAAATGGTGCCGCCGGCGATGTTCGACGACGTCAGTTTCGCGTCCTACATCCCGGATCCGAAGGAGCCGAGCCAGGCCGCCGCGGTCCGCAAGGCCGAGGAATTCGCCGGCAAGGTCGCCAAGATCCGCGGCGGCGGACGCCGTGGGCTGTTCGGTAAGAAGGCGCCGTCCACCGGTGCCGGTCTGTACCTCGACGGCGGGTTCGGCGTCGGCAAGACCCACCTGCTCGCGTCGATCTTCCACAGCTCGCCGTCGCCCAAGGCGTTCGGAACGTTCGTCGAGCTGACGCACGTCGTCGGCGCGCTCGGGTTCAACCGCGCGGTCGAGGAACTGTCCTCGCACAGCGTGCTGTGCATCGACGAGTTCGAGCTCGACGATCCGGGCGACACGATGCTGGTCTCGCGGCTGCTCACCGAGCTGTCCGCGCGCGGCGTCTCCATCGTCGCGACGTCGAACACCCTTCCGGGACAGCTCGGCGAGGGCCGCTTCGCCGCGCAGGACTTCCTGCGTGAGATCAAGAAGCTCGGCTCGATCTTCGAGACGATCCGCGTCGACGGCCCGGACTACCGGCACCGCGACCTGCCGCCGGCCCCCGAGCCGACCGACGATGCCGACCTGCTCGAGCGCGCGGACGCGATCGAGGGCGCCACGCTCGACGACTTCGACGAGCTGTGCGCGCACCTCAGTACGCTGCACCCGTCGCGTTACGGCAAGCTCGTCGAGGGCGTGCCCGCGGTGTTCATCAAGGGAGTGCACCCGGCCGCCGACCAGTCCGTCGCGCTGCGCCTGGTGGTCCTCGCGGACCGTCTGTACGACGCGAGCATCCCGGTGACGGTGTCCGGCGCCAAGCTCGACGAGATCTTCACGCCCGAGATGGTCGCCGGCGGCTACCGCAAGAAGTACCTGCGCGCGACCTCGCGTCTGCTCGCGCTCTCGCGTTTCGAGGTCGCCGCCTAGAACGAACCTTCGTGATGCAGTGCGCCGTTCAGAGGCTGCGCTGCATCACGAAGTCGTGGTGGGTCTGGGCGCCCACCCGAAACGTCTTGGTTCCGACCTTCTCGAAGCCGTTCTTGACGTAGAACCGCTGCGCCCGCTCGTTCTCCTGGTTGACGCCGAGCCACACGCCGGCGCAGTTCGCGTTGCGGGCATGATCGACCGCGGCGTCCATCAGTGCCGCCGACACACCCGATCCGTGCCGGTCCGGCAGCACGTACAGCTTGCTGATCTCCGTCGTCGGGAGCAGCGACAGCGCGGCCCGGATGTCGTCGTCCTCGGGTGTTCCGTCGACCAGCATCACGTAGCCGACGATTTCCCCGCCCGTGGTCGCCTTGAGCACCGTGCGCGTCGGATCGGTCAGGTACTCGCTGAACTTCTCGGCGGAGAGCACCTCGTCGATGAAAGCGGCAATGTCTTCCTTGGTGGCGTGCGGGGGGCACGCGAGCGGGAAGGTCACCGCGGCGACGTCGGCGAGTGCCTCGGCGTCCCACAGTCCGGCACGGTCCACGGAAATCGTCACAGCCTCACCTCGCGTACGTCGGGTCCGTCCCGGTAAGTACACCACTTTCCGGGACGGCCCCGGTCACGCGCCGGTGGGAGCGGACTCGCTCTCGGCGTCCCCGGATCGTGCCCGGGTGGGCGCGAAAGCGGGCGCGAGCAGGAACAACACCACCGCGAACAGCAGAGGAGCGACGAATCCGATCCGGAGGTCGGACAGCGCCGCGATGCCGCCGATTACACCACCGGCGATCACCGTGCCCGCGTAGTTGAACAGGTTGATCCGTGCGATCACGGCGTCGGTCTGATCCGGTGGCGCCAGCCGCCCCGCAGCACTGAAGCTGAGCGGAGCGATCACGGGGGCGCCGAGGCCGACGATGAAGAATCCGGCGATGGCGACCACGGGGGAGGGTGCCAGGACCGCGATGAGCAGACCCGCCACACTGATCGCGGCACCGACCCGGACGACCGCGATCTCACCGAACCGGCGCACCCAGTGGTCGCCCGTGAGACGCGAGATCAGCGCGGTCACCTGGTAGGCGCCCATAGCGAGGGCCGCCGTCCCGGCGTCGGAGAGCAGGACCTCCTTGAGGTACAGCGGCGAGTAGGTGCCGATGCCGAAGTCGATGGCATAGAAGAGCATCATGGCGACGCCGAGCGCGAGGAACGGGCGCAGCGGCACCGTCAGTGGAGCGGTCACCGACGTCGCAGCGCGCTCGTGCCCGGTGCGCAGCAGGCGCGGCCCGATCCCCGCGCAGAGCGCCGCCACCGCGGCCGCCGCGACCAGAACCGACAACTCGACCGACAGGTCGAGCGCCGAGCACGCTGCGACATAGCCGGCGCCGATGATCGCACCGACACTCCACGAGGCATGGAACGACGAGAGGATCACCCGGCCGTAGGCGTGCTGGATCGACACCGCCTGCATGTTTGCGGCCGCGTCGACGATGCCCAGCCCGATCCCGTACAACGCGAACGCGGCGAGGAATGCCGGCGTCGACGTCGCGAGCGCGATGACAGCCGCGCCGACCGCGATGACGAACAACCCGGTGCGCAGCGTGGTCCGGCTCGACGTGGCCTTCGCGAGTTGTTCGGCGAGGACACTGCCCACACCGGCGACGATCGAAATTCCGACGACGGTGGCAGCGACAAGGGAGTCGCTGAATCCGAGATCGTCCTTGAACTGTGGAAGCTGGGTGAGGAGCACCGCCAGCAGGAACCCCTGTAAGCCGAACGCGACAGCCGTCGAGACGCGCGCACCACTAAGGGTTTTCGTGTTTCGAATCACTGAACGAGTGTCCAACAATCAGCTCCGTTTCGTGGCGTTCTCTGCTTCACTGCTCATCATGGCGGCAGAGCATTCGATTCCAGAGTTCCCCCACGACTTCGTTTTCGGTGTCGCGGCGGCGGCCTATCAGGTCGAGGGGGCGGTCGCCGAGGACGGCAGAGGCCGGTCGATCTGGGACGAGTTCTGTTCGATCCCCGGGAAAATCGTCCGAGGTGAAACCGGCGACGTCGCGATCGACCACTATCACCGGTACCGCGAGGACGTCTCGCTCATGCGTGACCTCGGCGTGGACTCGTACCGATTGTCGGTGGCGTGGCCGCGGATCCAGCCCCACGGCAAGGGTGCTGTCAACGTGGCCGGACTCGACTTCTACGACCGCCTGATCGACGAGTTGTGCACTGCCGGCATCACTCCGGCGGTCACTCTGTTCCACTGGGATCTCCCGCAGGCGCTGCAGGACGACGGCGGCTGGCTGAACCGGGAGACCGCGCATCGGCTCGCTGAGTACGCGGCGGTGGTGGGGGCGCGGCTCGGCGACCGGGTGGGAATGTGGATGCCGCTCAACGAACCCGTGGTCCACACCCTCTACGGGCACGCGCTCGGGGTTCACGCACCGGGACTCGAACTCGGATTCGGGGCACTGCAGGCCGCGCACCACCAACTGCTCGGACACGGATTGTCGGTGCAGGCGCTCCGCTCCGCAGGCTGCACGAACATCGGGATCGCATCGAATCATGCGCCGGTGCACGCCGCGACCGACGCCGATGCGGACGTCGAGGCGGCGGACGTCTACGACCACATCGTCAACTGGACGTTCGCCGACCCGGTGCTTCTCGGCAAGTACCCCGCGGACGAACTCGCCGCGCTGCTCACCGGACCGGTCGACGACGACCTCGCGGTCATCGCGCAACCGCTGGACTGGTTCGGGATCAATTACTACGAGCCGACACTGATCGCCGCCCCGCGCGAGGGCGAAGGCTCCGAGGGCGTGCTCGAGGTGGACCTGCCGCCGGGCATGCCGTTCGCGCCGGTCGCACTCGACGGTTACCCGCGAACCGATTTCGGCTGGCCGATCGTCCCCGAAGGGCTCACGGAGATCCTGACCATCTTCCGGGACCGGTTCGGCGCGGCCCTTCCTCCCGTGTACATCACCGAGAGTGGATGCTCGTTCCACGATCCGGACCCGGACGCGGCGGGCCGCGTCCGGGACGAGCGCCGCATCGCCTATCACGCCGACCATCTCACCGCGGTCCGCGCAGCGATGGACGCCGGGGTCGACGTCCGCGGCTATTTCGTATGGTCGATCCTCGACAACTTCGAGTGGGCCGCCGGATACCGCGAGCGGTTCGGCCTGGTGCACGTGGACTACGACACACTGGCGCGGACGCCGAAGGATTCGTACCGCTGGTTCCAGTCGATGCTGGCGGCGCGGAAGGGCGCCTGACGCCCGAAGGTGTTTCGAGTGTGAACGAGCCCCAGCCGTGGATGGGGGGTCATGGCTGGGGCTCCGCACCATCGGGGGATGGCACGTTCGACGATACCTGAGGGATTCCTCATGTTCGAGTCGGACTCAACCGGCATCCGGGACCCGGATACGAAAAGAGGCACCTCGTCGCGAGGTGCCTCTTTTCGGGTGGTGCGCGATACTGGGATTGAACCAGTGACCTCTTCCGTGTCAGGGAAGCGCTCTCCCGCTGAGCTAATCGCGCGGGTCTTGATCGAACACTCCGAAGGATCGGAGTCTCCGGACCGGCACGAGGCCGATCTTGGAGCGGATGACGGGATTCGAACCCGCGACCCTCACCTTGGCAAGGTGATGCGCTACCAGCTGCGCTACATCCGCATGTTGTTTCACTCAAGTCTGTCAGCAGCATACTGCCTCGAAACTTGGTGCGCGATACTGGGATTGAACCAGTGACCTCTTCCGTGTCAGGGAAGCGCTCTCCCGCTGAGCTAATCGCGCG
>NZ_LWTX01000015.1 GCF_002094305.1 Prescottella equi | reverse complement strand
CTGACCAGTGAAGGTCGCGGCCGGGTCGGTGTCCGTGTCGCTCTGACCTGGAATAGGTTACGCGAACCGTTCGGCGATTGCCAAATCGGCTGGTCAACGCCTCGAACTACGTGCATCCGGTGCAGATACGTGACATCCGCGCCTCGGCTAGGGCATCTCGACGGTCTCCGCCCGGGCGATCTCTGCGATCGCGGTCTTCAGATAGCCGTGCGACGAGGCGTCGGCCGTCAGGAGGAGATCGGTCATCACCAGGACCGCACTTCGCAGGTACTCGGACTGGCCGATGCGCTGCGCGTCGTCGCTCATTTCCGTCAGCCCCAGCGATCCGGTGAGAACCGCGGCGAGAGCGGAGATGTCGAGACCGGGCAGCCATACGAGGGCGGCGCCGGCAACTCGCGTCAGCGCGTCCTGGATGTCGTCACCGGAGAAGCCGTCGGGGTGGAGGTCCTCGAGCAGCGCCCGGATCACACCCGCGTGCACGAGCGTCACCTGCTCGAACGGGAGAAGTGTCAGGTTCTCGATCTCCTCGACGAACTGCTCACCGTCGGCGGACCGCGCAGCGTTGATGGCGGCGTCCGTCGTCACCGCGATCTGCCGGGGCGTCGTGGGCCATTCGGCGGGCCAGCTGGTACCCATCCGCGTCAGACCGCCGCACTCAGCGCGACCGACAGCGGCACGGCCGTCAGACACAGCACCGCCGCCACCAGCAGGCCGATCACCAGTCGCTTGTCCCACTGCCCGCGCGCACCGCTCGCCGCCAGGACGAACAGCACGAATCCGATACAGACGGAGACGATCGTGACGAGGACCGGAGTGGAGAGCATGCCTGGATTGTGCCTCAGCCGCGTTTTCCCTGATCGGCCAGGAGTTGAGCCAGGTGAGTGCCCTGGCGCCGACCCAGATCGGCGATCTGAGTCCGGCACGAGTAGCCGTCGGCCAGGACGACGGTTTCGGGGCGGATTCTCTCGATCGTCGGTAGGAGTTGGTGCTCCGCGATCGCGACGGACACGTCGTAGTGCCCCCTCTCGACACCGAAGTTCCCGGCGAGTCCGCAGCAGCCGCCCAGGCGTTCCACCTGTGCGCCTGCGCGCTGCAACAACTGTGCGTCCGCATTCCACGTCATCACGGCGTGGTGGTGGCAGTGCGGTTGCGCGACGACGGTGGTGCCCGACAGGTCCGGCGGCGACCAGCCGTCGCGGCCCGCGAGCAGCTCGGCGAGGGTGCGGGTGGATTCGGCGACGGCCCGGGCGTCGTCGGTGTCGAGCAGTTCGACGGCGTCGGCCCGCAGCACCGCCGTGCACGACGGCTCCATCCCGACGATCGGCGCTCCTTCTTCCGCCAGCGCTGTGACGGTGCGGCCGAGGATGCGCCGGGCCGTGTCGAGCTGACCGGTGGTGATCCACGTCAGACCGCAGCACTGCCGCTTCGGGGTGAGCTGCGGCCGGAAGCCGGCGTCTTCGAGCACCTGGACGGTCGCGATACCGACCTCGGGCGTGAAGTGATCGGTGAACGTGTCGACGAACAGCAGCACCGAGTCGCCGGTGGCGCGGCGCTGGGTGGCCGTCGACGCGAACCAGCGCCGGAACGACACGGGCGCGAACTGCGGGACGTGCCGACGTCGGTCCGCTCCCCCGAGAGCCAGCGCGGCCGGCGCCACGCCCGGAAGCCTGGTGACGGCATTGACCAGCCGCGGCGCCCGACCGGCGAGGGCCGCCCACCGGGGCAACCAGCCGAGTGAGTAGTGCGACGCCGGGCGCAGCCGTCTCCGATAGCTCTGGTGCAGGACCTCCGACTTCCAGGAAGCCATGTCGACTCGGGTGGGGCAATCGGACGCGCAGCCCTTGCAGGACAGGCACAGGTCGAGGGCGTCGTGCACCTCCGGTGAACGCCAGCCGTCACGCACGAGGCTGCCGTTCAGCATCTCCTGCAGGACGCGGGCACGTCCGCGCGTCGAATCCTTCTCTTCTCGTGTCGCCAGATAGGAGGGGCACATGACACCGCCGGCGCCGGTGGTGTCGGCGCGACACTTCCCGACACCCGTGCAGCGGTGTACGGCCTGGGCGAAGTCGCCGTCGTCGTCGCGGTAGGCGAGGGCGAGGCCCCGGCGCAGCGGCGCCGTCCGGGGGACGCGCAGGTCCGCGTCCACCGGCCGCGGGTCGACGAGGACGCCGGGATTGAGGACGTTGCCGGGATCG
Organism: Prescottella equi; assembly: GCF_002094305.1. Classification (GTDB taxonomy): domain Bacteria; phylum Actinomycetota; class Actinomycetes; order Mycobacteriales; family Mycobacteriaceae; genus Prescottella; species Prescottella equi. The sequence goes on along the minus strand of NZ_LWTX01000015.1, from coordinate 58,844 downwards.
AAGATGTGCTTGACCGCACCGAAGAGCCGCAGCGCCTCGGGCGAGTACATGAGCGGTAGCAGTTCGCTGCGGGCGCGGCCGTCGCCGTGTTCGCCGGACAGTGATCCGTCGTAGCGGGCGACCAGTTCCGCAGCGGCGGTGAGGAAGCGTCGGAAGACGGCCGAACCGTCGGGCCGGTCCAGCGGCAGATCGAGGCGGATGTGCAGGCAGCCGTCGGCGAAATGACCGTAGGGAAGGCCGGTGATACCGAAGTCGGTGAGCAGGGCGTCGAAGTCACGCAGGTAGGGGCCCATCCGGTCGGGCGGGACGGCCGCGTCCTCCCAACCCGCATAGGCGGGCGCACCGGCGGGGCTGCGTCCGGCCAGGCCGGCGCCGTCCTCCCGGATCCGCCACAGCGCAGCGGCCCGGGCCGGGTCGTCGACGACGAGTGCGTCGACGGCACCGCAGCCGCCGGCCAGGGCTCGCGCCCGGTCGAGCACGTCGTCTCGGGACTCCCCCGCGATCTCGACGAACAGCCACGCCGCACCGTTCGGCAGTGGCGGCACCGCCTGCGGCCCCCGGCGATCGCGCACGACGTCGACCAGACGCGAATCGATGCCCTCGCACGCAGTGGGACGGAAACCGAGGACGGCCTTGGCGTCGTCGCCCGCGGACGCGATGTCGGGGTAGCCCAGCGCGACCAGCACACGGTGCGCCGGATCCCGCACCAGATTCACGGTGGCCTGCGTGACGATCCCGAGCGTGCCCTCGCTGCCGACGACGAACCTCCGGACGTCGAAGCCGTTCTCCGGCAGGAGGTGCTCGAGCGCGTATCCCGACGCCTGCCGACCGAAACGGCCGAATTCGGTTCGGATCGTGGCCAATCCGGCACGGGTGACGTCGCGGAGCCGGTCCAGGATCAGTGAGCCCGTCGCGGCCGGCAACGACAGTGCCTCACCCGTTCCGGCGAGCAACTCCAGACCGGCGACGTTGTCCGACGTGCGGCCGTAGCCGAGAGTTCTTGCGCCACAGGCATTATTGCCGATCATGCCGCCGACGGTGCAGCGGTTGTGGGTGGACGGGTCGGGACCGAACCGCAGCCCGTGCGGCGCCGCCGCCCGCTGCAGCACCGCCTGTACGACACCCGGCTCGACGACGGCGGTGCGGGTCTCCGGGTCGACCGCCAGCACCCGGCCCAGGTGCCGGCTGAAATCGAGGACCACGCCCGGGCCGACCGCGTTGCCCGCGACCGACGTACCCGCGCCGCGCGCAGTGAGCGGCACCCCCTCGGCGCGGCAGACGTCGAGCACCGCCGCGACCTCGTCGACCGCGCGGGGGAAGACCACCGTCGTGGGCGGCACCCGGTACAGCGACGCGTCCGACGAGTACATCGCCCGGGTGGTGCCGTCGGCGCGAACGTCCCGCACCCCCGCGCGGCGCAGCGCGTCGGAGATCGGCGTCCAGTCCGGCATAGGTGCAGCCTAGTGCCGCGCCGTGAGCACCACCGGGCCGTCGTCGGTGATCGCGACGGTGTGCTCGCTGTGCGCGGCGCGGGCCCCGGTGACGGTTCGCAACGTCCAACCGTCGGCGTCGTGCCGGTAGTCGTCGGACCCGTCGGCGATGAGCATCGGCTCGATCGCGAGGACCAGACCGGCGCGCAGCCGCATGCCCCGTCCGGCGCGGGCCTCGTTGGGCACGTCCGGGCTCTCGTGCATGACCCGGCCGATGCCGTGGCCACCGTGGTCGGCGAGCAGCCCGAAACCGCGACTGCGGGCGAACGTACCGATCGCGGCGCCGATGTCGCCGAGACGGTTCCCGACTCGCGCGGCCTCGATCCCGCGACGAAGGGCCTCGTCCGTGGCCGCGACCAACGCCTCGTCGGCGGGGTTCGCGGCGCCGACGACGAAACTGATCGCCGAGTCGCCGCACCAGCCGTTCAGCCTCGCGCCGCCGTCGATGCTCACCAGGTCACCGTCGCGAAGCCGGTAGCCCGACGGGATACCGTGCACCACAGCATCGTTCACGGACGTGCAGAGCACCCCCGGGAACGGGGTGGCGGCCCAGTTCGGCCGGTAGTTCAGAAAGAGCGGCTCCGCGCCGGCATCGGCGACGACGCGGGCGGCCACGGCGTCGAGTTCGCGCAGACTCACCCCCACCCGCGCGTGAGCACGCGCCGCCGCGAGCGCGTCCGCGACCACGCGGCCCGCCGCTCGCATCCCCTGGATCTCGGATTCGGTCTTGAGTTCGACCACCACACACCTCCGGTTCGAATAACTATACCGGTATTACTATATGCAACATGGTGCGTGTGCCGTTGACGGCGGAGGAACTCGAACGTGGACAGAGGCTCGGTGAGCTGCTGCGATCCGCGCGAGGCGAGACGAGCATGGTGCAGGTGGCGCTGGACGCCGGGATCTCCGTGGAGACGCTGCGCAAGATCGAGACCGGGCGCATCGCGACGCCGGCGTTCTTCACCATCACCGCCGTCGCGCGCGTCCTCGACATCTCCCTCGACGACATCGCCGCCGCCCTCGACCCCGACGCGGTCAGTCCCGATCGGGCGCCTCGGCGCGCATCTTGATCCGCGCGAGGCGACGGTCCCAACCGGACGCGATCCGCTCGAGCTGAGCGGCCGCCTCGCTCAGCCGCGCACCGACCGCGACGAACCGCACCTCCCGGCCGTCCCGCTCGGGCACGACCAGACCGACGTCCTGCAGCACCGCGAGATGCTTGGCGATCGCCTGCCGCGACACCGGCAACTCCCGGGCCAGCGCCGACGCGGACGCCGGATGCCGTCCGAGCCGCAGCAGGATGGCCCACCGGGTGTCGTCGGCGAGGGCCGCGAACACCACGGGAGCAGCGGAGGGGTCACCCGACGGCATCCACGGCCTCCAGGTGACTCTTCGCGAGCGCCATCTCGATCGCCCAGCCCTCGACGTTTCCGTCGTACTTCTCGCGACGCTCCAGTTCGGTGCCCGGCAGCGCCGCGAATCCCGTCTCGACCACCGTCAGCGTCACCCGCCCCGGCGCCACCTCCGCGATCGTGAACTCCACGAGCGTCGACGGACTGTCGGCTACGGCGGGGTCGGCGAGCCAGCGGAAGGCCGCGTAACGAGGTTCGTCCAGGTGCACGGTCGCGAAGGCGAATTCGCCGTGCACGGGGTCGTGCACGACGTCCAGCTCACCGCGACGCTCGATCCGGTGCTCCACGATCCGTTCGTCGTTGATGTACCAGCCGGGTTCGCTGATCAGCTTCCACACCCGCGACGCCGGGGCGTCGATCTCCACGGTTCGTTCGATTCGGTCCAGTGCGTCCATCGGTCCCATCCCTCCGGTTCGGCGAATACCTGCAACTTCAGGGTTGCACCTACACTGGCCCAGTGCAACCCTCCGGTTGCATCAATTCGACGGCACCGAAAGCTCCGACCGACCTATCCCCTATGCCCGTTACGCCCCCGCGGCCCACCACTTCTCACAGGTAGGACCCAGGTAGCTGCGGTATTCTCGCCTCCGGCCAACCGACGGCTGCGCGGCGCCACGCCCCACCGTCCAGCATTACGGAAAGGGGCGATGTGAGCGAGATTCTGCAACTGTCAGACGGGAGCGCGTCGTCCCCGGCGACGACGACCACGACGACCCGACCGGCCACCACCCGCGCCGGGCGGATCCGGATCGCACCGGCCGACTTCGTCGCCACCGCATCGTTCCTCGCTCTGGCCGTGTTCGTCCTCGGACGTCAGTGGAAGCACCTCGGCGACGGCTATCTGATCCGCAGCGGCCAGGACCAGACGATGTGGGAATGGTTCTTCGCGGTCACCGCGCACTCCCTCGCGAACTTCGAGAACCCGCTGTCGAGCACGCTGCAGAACTATCCGCTCGGCGTGAACCTGATGGCCAACACCGCGATGTTCGGTGTCAGCGTCCCGCTCGCCCCCATCACGCTCGTCTTCGGTCCCACCGTGACGTTCACGCTCGCACTCACACTCGGCCTCGCCGGGACCGCGACGGCCTGGTACTGGGTGCTGTCACGGCACGTCGTGCAGTCCCGGTTCGCGGCCGCTGTGGGCGGCGTCTTCTGCGGCTTCGCGCCCGCGATGATCTCGCACACCAACGGCCACCCGAACTTCGTCGCGCTGTTCCTGCTGCCGTTCATCGCCCTGCTGGTCATCCGGCTCGCGAGCGGTGAACGACCGATCCGCAACGGTGTGATGCTCGGCCTCGCCGTCGCGTACCAGATCTTCCTCGGCGAAGAGCCGCTCCTGATCTATTCGATCGCGTTCGTCGTCTTCGGCATCGCCTACGGCGCGTCGCGACCCGGGGAAGCGATCGCGGCGGCCAGGCGCGGCGTCAAAGGGCTGTGCGTGGCCGGCGTCGTCACGCTCGCGATCGTCGCGGTCCCGCTGTGGTGGCAGTTCCTCGGACCGCAGAGCTACCACTCGATCGAACACGGCCCGGTCGGCAACGACGTCAACGCCTTCACCCGCTTCCCGACCCAGTCCCTCGCGGGCGATCCCGGGTCCGCGGCCGGACTGTCGATGAACGCGACCGAGGAGAACGCGTTCTTCGGTTGGCCACTGCTGCTGCTGGTCGCGATGACCGCAGTGTGGTTGTGGCGGGTGCCGATGGCCCGTGCCGCCGCCGCGACCGTGGCGGCGATGGGCGTCCTCTCGCTCGGCGTGGAACTGACCGTCGCGCACACCGACACCGGGATCACGCTGCCGTGGGCCTGGTTCGCGAAACTGCCGCTGCTCGAATCCGTCCTCGAATCCCGCTTCGCGATGGGCTGCATCCCGGCCATCGCGATCCTGCTCGCGCTCGGCACCGACCGCGCGATCGCCGCCGGACGCGTCGGCCAGCGCTCCACGACCCTGTTGTGGCTCGGCTGGCTCGCCGTCTCGCTGCTGCCGCTCGCGCCGGCCCCACTGGAAGTGGCGCACCGGGCCCCCACTCCGGCGTTCTTCGCCGACGGCACGTGGCGCTCCTACGTCTCCGACGGATCCGTCGTCACGGTTCCGCTCCCCCGGCCCGAGGATGCCAAGGCTTTGCAATGGCAGGTCGGGCAGAAGTTCGGGTACCCCATCGCCGGCGGCTACTTCGTCGGCCCCGCCGGCCCCGAGGACAAGGGCAAGTACGGCCCCGACGACCGCCCGACCGCGCTGCTGCTCGCCAAGGCGCAGGGCACCGGCGTGGTGCCGCCCGTCGACGACGCCACCCGCGCCACCGCACTCGACGACCTGCGGTTCTGGAACGCCGACGTCGTCGTGCTGCCGCCCGGGAAGAACCAGCAGGCGCTGCACACCACCATCGAACGACTCCTCGGCGTCGACGGCCGCTGGGTGGACGGCGTCTGGGCCTGGGACGTGCGGAATCTGACGTGACCCGCGCGCTCCCCTAGAGTCGAGTCTCGTGCCAGACGACGTGACAGCCCCCGCCCAGGTCGACTCGAGCCGCAAGGCGAGCGGGGTTCGAACCGCCCGCCTAGTCGCGATCGTCACCGGTCTGCTCGGCGCGATCCTCGCGCTCGCCACCCCGTTCCTGCCGGTGCAGCAGGATGCGGCGTCGATCAGCTGGCCGCAGAACGGCAGCCTCACGAACGTCGAGGCGCCGCTCGTCTCCTACACACCGCAGCAACTGCACGTGAGCATCCCGTGCACCGCCGTCGGCCAGCTGACCGAGAAGGGCGGCGCTCTCGTCTCGACGGTCCCGACGTCCGCCGGACGCGCCGAGGCCGACGGCCTCGTGATCAAGGTGGACGCCGCGTCCGACGGTGAACCCGCCCGGCTGCGAGCGATCCTGCGCGACACCGCGCTGCTCTCGCTGCCCCTCGACGACCTGCGCGGCTGCACCGAGATCGTCGTGACGTCCGACTCGCAGGGCACCACCGCCGCCGTCGCCGGTATCCCCGACCAGGAGGCGACCGTCGTCGACGGCGACGTCCGTCCACAGATGGTCGGCGTCTTCACCGATCTGCAGGGCACCCCGCCGGCCGGGCTGGACGTCCGCGCCGACCTCGACTCGCGCTTCTCGTCGAGCCCCACGCTGATCAAACTGGTGGCGATGATCGGTGCAGTGCTCGCCACGATCGTCTCGCTGGTCGCCCTGCACCGCCTCGACGGCATCGACGGCCGCCGCACCCGCCGCTTCCTCCCGGCCCGGTGGTGGCGGTTCACCGGCATCGACGCGGTCGTCATCGGTGGACTGCTGCTGTGGCACGTGATCGGCGCCAACACGTCCGACGACGGTTACCTGCTCAACATGGCTCGCGTCTCCGAGCATGCCGGCTACATGGCCAACTACTTCCGCTGGTTCGGCGTCCCCGAAGCGCCGTTCGGCTGGTACTACGACGTCCTCGTGCTGTTCACGAAGGTGAGCACCGCCAGCATGTGGATGCGCCTGCCGGCGCTGATCGCCGGAATCCTCTGCTGGATGATCATCAGCCGCGAGGTGATCCCCCGCCTCGGCCGCACCGTCCGCCGCAACAGCGTCGCGATGTGGACCGCGGGCCTGGTGTTCCTCGCGTTCTGGCTACCGTTCAACAACGGACTGCGGCCCGAACCGATCATCGCCCTCGGCGCGCTGCTCACGTGGTGCTCGATCGAACGCGCGATCGCAACCGGACGCATGCTGCCCGCCGCCGTCGCGGTGCTGATCGCCGCGTTCTCCCTCGCCGCCGGACCGTCCGGGCTCATCGCGATCGCCGCACTCATCGCCGGCGCCCGGTCGATCGTGCAGATCGCCGTCCGGCGCGGACGGAAGGTCGGCGTAGTCGGCCAGATCGCGCCGATTCTCGCGTCCGGCACCGTCGTACTCGTCGCCGTGTTCGCCGACCAGACCCTCGCCTCGGTGCTCGAGGCGACGCGCGTGCGCACCGCCGTCGGCCCGAACGTCGCCTGGTTCGACGAGCGGGTCCGCTGGGACGCCCTGCTCAACGTCTCCCCCGACGGCTCGCTGGCGCGCCGCTTCGCGGTCTTCGCGATGCTGCTGTGCCTGATCGTGTGCATCCTGATGCTGCTGCGCCGCGGCGGGAAGATCCCCGGCACCGCGATCGGCCCGTCCCGCCGCATCCTCGGCATCATCTTCGCGTCACTGCTGCTGATGAGCTTCACACCGACCAAGTGGACCCACCACTTCGGCGTGTACGCGGGCCTGGCCGGATCCGTCGCCGCGCTCGCCGCCGTCGCGGTCGCCGGCGCCAGCCTGCGCTCCAAGCGCAACCGCACCCTGTTCGCCGCGGCGGTGCTGTTCATCCTGACGATGTCGTTCACCGGCCCCAACGGCTGGTGGTACGTGTCCAGCTACGGCGTGCCGTGGTGGGACAAGCCGCCGTCCATCGGCGGCAAGGGCTTCTCGACCGCACTGCTCGGGCTGACGGTCCTCGCGCTGTTGCTCGCGGCCTGGTTCCACATCCGCGAACCGTACGAGCGCGCCAGGGACGCGAAGAATGCCGGGACCGCCGCACCGAACGGCAACGGCCGGCTCGCCCGCATCCGCCGGTGGTCGCCCGCGCCACTGACGCTGGCCGCAGCCGCCGTCGTGCTGTTCGAGGTGCTCTCGCTCCTCAAGGGCGCCGTCGCGCAGTACCCGTCGTACTCGATCGCGCACGCGAACCTGCGCTCCGCAGCCGGAAACTCGTGCGCGCTCGCCGACTACGTCCTCGTCGAGGACGACACGAACGCCTCCGTGCTGCGACTGCTGGACCAGCCGACCGATCTCGCGGGCGCCGGCGCCTTCGGGGCCACCGCGGCGACCGGCTTCACCGCGGACGGTGTCGCCCGCGACCTCACCGCCGACAAGGAGACCGTCGCGACCGGCGGCGCCAACTCCGTCGACGCCGACTCCGATTCGGGTCAGAGCACCACCGGCACCGGCGCCGGCACGGGCGGCGGTACCGAGGCGTCCACCGGCGTCAACGGCAGCTCCGTGTCCCTGCCGTTCGGGCTGTCCCCGGCCACCACCCCGGTGCTCGGCAGCTACCAGTCCGGCGCCCAAGAGTCCGCCGAACTGGTCACCGGCTGGTACGGCCTCCCCGACCGCAGCGACGACGCCCCGATCCTGACGATCGCGGCGGCCGGACGCATCCACTCCGTCGATCCCGACGGCATCGTCACCGACGGCCAGCTACTCGACGTCGAGTACGGCACACGGCAGGCGGACGGCAGCGTCGAGGCCCTCGGCCGCATCGCACCCATCGACATCGGACCGGCACCGTCGTGGCGGAACCTGCGGGTGCCGCTCGACCAGCTGCCCGCCGGCGCGAACGCCGTCCGGCTCGTCGCGTCCGACACCGGTCTCGCCCCCGACCAGTGGCTGGCCGTCACCCCGCCGCGCGTACCGCGCATGCAGACCCTGCAGACCGTCGTCGGCAGCAGCGCACCCGTGCTGCTCGACTGGTCGGTGGGCCTGGCGTTCCCGTGCCAGCGCCCGTTCGCGCACCGGGACGGCGTCGCCGAGATCCCCGAGTACCGCATCCTGCCCGACCGGGTGGGCGCCCAGGCCACCAACGCGTGGCAGGACGCGATCGGTGGCGGACCGCTCGGCTGGACGCCGTTGCTGCTGAACGCCGAGACCATCCCGACCTACCTGGACGGCGACTGGCGGCGGGACTGGGGTTCCCTCGAACGATTCACCCCGATCGTCGAATCGGCGCAGCCCGCGCAGGTGGATGTCGAGCAGATCACCCGGTCGGGCCTGTGGTCGCCGGGCCCGATCCGGGAGACCCCACCCGCTTGACCAGCCTGTGAAGTAACTGAGAGCCGGTGACCTCGTTCGGATAACGAAAACATCTCGCCTACGATCGAACACCGTGCCCGACGTTGTGACAGTCCCCGCTCCCGGACCCGAAGCAGGCTCACCGCCGCCGGCTTCCCGACCCCGAAAAGCGGATCTCCGCAACGCTCGGCTGATCGCCGTCGTCACCGGCCTGGTCGGCCTACTGCTGGCGCTGGCGACGCCGTTCCTGCCGGTCACCCAGACCGCAGCGAGCGTGTCGTGGCCCGAGAACGGCGTCGCCGCCAACGTCGAGGCGCCGCTGATGTCGCAGGTACCGACGTCGCTGTCCGCGACGATCCCCTGCCGGGCCGTCGCCGAGATGCCCGAGGCCGGCGGCATCCTGCTCGCCACCGCGCCCGCCCAGGGTGAGGACGCGCCCGTCAACGCGATGTTCGTGCGCGTGTCCAGCGAGTCCGTCGACGTCCTCAACCGGAACGTCGTCATCGCCACCGCGCCGCGCGAAGACGTCGAATCCGGCTGCAGCGAGATCTCCATCGCCTCCGACGTCAACGGCACCACCGCCGAATTCGTCGGCCTCACTGACGACGACGGCAAGCCGCTCGTCGGCGAGATGATGTTCGACTACCGGCCGCAGGTCGTCGGCATCTTCACCGACCTCGCCGGCAAGAGCGTCCCGGGTCTGCAGTTCTCGATGGACATCGACTCCCGGTTCTCGTCGAGCCCCACCGCGGTCAAGCTGATCGCGATGATCGGCGCGATCCTCGCCACCCTGATCTCGCTCGTCGCCCTGCACCGCCTCGACGGCGCGGACGGTCGTCGGGCCCGCCGCTTCCTGCCGTCCCGCTGGTGGAAGCTCACCGCGGTCGACGGCGTCGTCGTCGGCACCCTCGTCGGCTGGCACTTCTTCGGCGCCAACACCGCCGACGACGGCTACCTGCTCACGATGGCCCGCGCGTCCGAGCACTCGGGCTACATGGCCAACTACTTCCGCTGGTTCGGCGTCCCCGAGGCCCCGTTCGGCTGGTACTACGACGTCCTCGCCCTCATGGCGAAGATCTCCACCGCGAGCCCGTGGATGCGTCTGCCCGCGCTCCTCGCGGCGATCCTGTGCTGGATGGTCATCAGCCGCGAGGTGATCCCGCGCCTCGGACGGGCGGTACGCCACAACCGTGTCGCGCTGTGGACCGCGGGCCTGGTGTTCCTCGCGTTCTGGCTGCCCTACAACAACGGTCTGCGCCCCGAACCGATCGTCGCCGTCGGCGCGCTGCTGACCTGGTGCTCGATCGAACGTGCCATCGGCACCCGACGCCTGCTGCCCGCCGCGATCGCCGCCCTCGTCGGCGCGTTCACGCTGGCCGCGGCCCCCACCGGACTGATGTGTATCGCCGCGCTGCTGGCCGGTCTGCGCCCCATCACCCGGCTCATCGTCCGACGGCGCCACCAGGTGGGCACCTTCTCGCAGCTGCTGCCGCTCGCCGCGGCCGGCACGCTGGTCCTGGTCGTCGTCTTCGCCGACCAGACGTTCTCCACCGTCATGGAAGCCACCCGGGTCCGCACGATCATCGGCCCGAACCTGGAGTGGTTCCAGGACTACCAGCGCTACTACTTCCTGTTCGTCCAGACCACCGACGGCTCGCTCGCCCGCCGCTTCGCGTTCCTGACGATGCTGCTGTGCCTGTTCACGGTGCTGTTCGTGTTCCTGCGCCGCAAGCGGATCCCCGGCGTCGCCGCCGGTCCGTCGTGGCGTCTGATGGGCATCGTCTTCGGAACGATGTTCTTCATGATGTTCAACCCCACGAAGTGGACCCACCACTTCGGGGCGTACGCGGGCATCGCCGGCTCACTGGCCGCGCTCACCGCCGTCGTCGTGTCCGCCAGCGCACTGCGCTCGCGGCGCAACCGCACGATGTTCCTCGCCGGACTGTTGTTCGTGCTGGCGCTGTCGTTCTCCGGCATCAACGGCTACTGGTACGTCTCCAGCTACGGCGTCCCGTGGTTCGACAAGACCGTGCAGCTCAGCGGCCGCGAATCGAGCACCCTGTTCCTGGTGCTGTTCGGCCTGTCCGTCGCACTCGTCGCATGGCAGTACCTGCGCGAGGGCTACGCGCCGCCGCCGGCGAAGCCCGGCACCGCCAAGGGCCGACGGATCCGCAAGTTCGCGGCCGCACCGCTCACCGTCGTCGCCGGCGCCATGGTGCTGTTCGAGGTCCTGTCGATGCTCAAGGGCGCCGTATCGCAGTACCCCGCGTACTCGCTCGGCCGCTCCAACGTCGAGGCCCTCGCCGGCAAGACCTGTGGTCTCGCCGAGGACGTGCTGGTGGAATCGGACCCCAACGACGGCGCGCTCACCCCCATCGCAGACCCCGCCAACCCACTCGCCGACCCGAGCGATCCGCTCGCCGGCAGTAAGCCCGTCGGCTTCACCCCCAACGGTGTGCCTGACGACCTGACCGCCGACTACGTCGAGGTCAAGGCCGGCATGGGCAACACCGACGGCCAGAGCATCGGACCGAGCTTCGAGACCGGCTCCGGCTCCGGCACCACCGGCGGCGTCGGCGCGCTCGGCGTCAACGGCAGCACCGTCAAACTGCCCTTCGGACTCGACCCGGCCCGCACCCCCGTCCTCGGCAGCTACCAGGACGGCATCCAGCAGTCGGCGTCCGTCGTGTCCAGCTGGTACCAGCTGCCCGAACGCAGCGACGACTCCCCGCTCGTCGTGCTGTCCGCCGCCGGCCGCATCTTCTCCGTCGACCAGATCAGCGGACAGACCAACTACGGCCAGTCCCTCGTCGTCGAATACGGCAAGCGGCAGGCCGACGGCACCGTCGACGTCCAAGGCACCTACGTGCCCCGCGACATCGGCCCCGCCCCGTCGTGGCGCAACCTGCGCGTCCCGATCGACGAACTACCCGCCGACACCGACGTCGTGCGGATCAACGCCAGCGACCCCAACCTCACCGGCGACCAGTGGCTCGCATTCACGCCGCCCCGCGTCCCGAAGCTCCAATCGCTCGGCACCGTCGTCGGCAACGAACGACCCGTCCTACTGGACTGGGCCGTCGGACTGCAGTTCCCCTGCCAGCGCCCGTTCGACCACCTCAACGGCGTCGCCGAGATGCCCGAGTACCGGATCCTGCCGGACCGGCCCCTCGCGGTCAGCTCCACCGACACCTGGCAGTCCCTCGAGAACGGCGGCCCCCTCGGCTGGACCGAAATGCTCTCCAGCGCCACCACCATCCCGACCTACCTGAACCACGACTGGGGCCGCGACTGGGGCTCGCTCGAACGGTACGACCGGCACTACCCCGACGCCCAGCCCACCACCGTCGAGACTCGCGAAGTCACCCGATCCGGCTTCTGGTCGCCAGGCACCATGCGGGTGTACGAGCCGTAGGCTGGTTTCTTCTCAGCTGAAGGGTCCCTTCATGCGCTCCCAGCGTATGAAGGGTCCCTTCAGCTTTATCCACAGCCGCACGTTCATCCACAGGCGGGCGCATCCGCGTCGCTCGTCAGCTCTGACCCACCGGACCGTCCACCAAGCTGTGCGCATGGGACGACGACATTGGAGCGCGGACGCACTTCGCGAGCTCCGCCGCTTCGCGGTCAGCGGCATCGTGCGGGTGCGAGACCTTCTCGAAGCCGGGATGTCCGGTTCGGCGATCAGCTTTCGATGCAGGCCCGAGGGGCCGTGGCAACGAATACTGCCCGGCCTCGTGCTCATGCACAACGGCGTACCGAGTCAGCGCGAGCGGCGCACCGCGGCGTTGCTCTACTGCGGAACCGGCTCGATGCTGACCGGGCGCGCGGCGCTGGCCGAACACGGATACCGATCATCCGAATCGTTCTCCGACGTGCATGTGCTCCTCGACCATTCGCGGCGGATGCAGTCGACAGGCTTCCTCGTCGTGGAGCGGACGACCCGGCTACCGACGCCGGTGGATCGGAGTGGACTCGCCTGCAGCCCGCTACCCCGAGCGCTGCTCGATGCCGCCAGACGATGCACCACAACCTCTGCAGCACGGGCGCTACTTGCGGAGGCAGTGCAGCGTGGCGATGTCTCGCCCGCCACGCTCGCAGACGAACTCGAGTCGGGCAGCAATCGTGGATCGGCACTACCCAGGAAAATTCTGCGCGAGGTCAGCGCCGACATCCATTCCGTGGCCGAGGCCGACGCCCGACAGTTGTGGCTCCGAAGCGGTCTTCCGCCGATGTACTTCAACCGCGAGATCGAGACGAGGGCGGGCACATTCGTGGCACGACCCGACGGTTGGATCGACGACGTCGCCCTCGCGTGGGAAATCGACTCACTCGACTGGCATCTGTCACCCGACGAGTACGACGCCACGCTCGCACGGCGGGCACGCATGCAAAGCGAGGGCATCATCGTGCTCGCCGTCATCCCACGGCAGTTGCGGGACTCCCCGGAACGCGCGCTGGCAGACCTGCGCGCGCACTACGAACTGGCGCGGTCCAGACCGCGGCCACCGCTCCGCATGCGGCCCCGGCCGACCCACTGAAGAGCTGAAGGGACCATTCATGCGCTGCGAGCGCACAAAGGGTCCCTTCAGCTTGGAGACGAAGAGGTCAGAACGGAAGCAGATGATGCTTGCGCGGGTTCTTGAACACCTTCTTGTCGCGGAGCAGGGTGAGTGCCTTGCGGATCTCGAGGCGGGTGGTCGACGGTTCGATGACGGCGTCGATGTAGCCGCGCTCGGCCGCGATGTACGGCGTCGCGACGTGCTCGTTGTAGAAGTTGATGAGCTGCGCGCGAACCGCGGGGGCGTTGTCGCCGGCGGCCTCGATCTGCTTGCGGCCGATGAGGTTCACCGCGCCCTCGGCGCCCATGACCGCGATGCGTGCGGTGGGCCAGGCGAGGTTGATGTCGGCGCCGAGCTGCTTGGAGCCCATCACCGCGTATGCGCCGCCGTACGCCTTGCGCACCACGACGGTCACCTTGGGGACCGTCGCCTCGACGTACGCGAACAGGAAGCGGCCGCCGCGCTTGATGACACCGACCTTCTCCTGCTCCACGCCGACCAGGAAGCCCGGAGTGTCGACGACGAACACCAGCGGGATGTCGTAGGCGTTGCAGACGCGTACGAAGTGAGCGCCCTTGTCGGAAGCCGCCGCGTCGAGCGCACCGGACAGCTGCATCGGCTGATTCGCGACCACACCCACCGGGCGGCCGTCGACCCGCGCGAAGCCGGTGATGAGGTTCTGCGCCGACTGGCTCCGAACCTCGAGGAACTCCCCGTCGTCGAAGATCTTGAGGAGGACGTCGTGCATGTCGTAGCCGGCGTTGTCGGCGTCGGGCATGAACGCGTCGAGCGACCGGTCGTCCTCGGTGATCTCCGGCTCGAGGCCCGGGTTGATGATCGGGGGCTTCTCGGTGCAGCTCGACGGCATGTAGCTGAGGTACTGGCGCGCGTACTCGAACGCCGCCTTCTCGTCGGGCGCGACGTGGTGGATGTTGCCGTACTCGGCCTGGTTCCGCGCGCCGCCGAGCTCGTCGAGACTGACGTCCTCGCCGGTGACCGACTTGATGACGTCCGGCCCGGTGACGAACATGTACGACTCTTCGGTCGCGATCACGATGTCGGTGTTGATGGGCGCGTACACGGCGCCGCCGGCGCACTTGCCGAGGATGATCGAGATCTGCGGGCACATGCCCGACAGCGGCTCCTGGCGCCGGCCCATCTCGGCGTACCACGCGAGCGAGGTCACCGCGTCCTGGATGCGGGCGCCGGCGGACTCGTTGATACCGACGACCGGGCAGCCGATCTTGATGGCGAAGTCGTTCACCGCGGCGACCTTGCGGCCGAAGATCTCGCCGGCCGCGCCGCCGAAGACCGTCTGGTCGTGCGCGAACACCGCGACCGGCCGCCCGTCGACCAGGCCGTGGCCGGTGACGACGCCGTCGCCGTAGGGATTGGAGTCGTCGCCGGGCTGACGGGCCAACTGACCCATCTCGACGAACGTGCCCGGGTCGAGCAGCATCTCGATCCGCTCGCGCGGCGTCGGCAGACCCTTGTCCTTGCGCTTCTGAATCGCTCTGGGGTTACCCGGGGCCTTCGACAGCTCGAGCTTTTCGTGCAGTTCCGCAAGCTTTTCTGCGGTGGTGGTGCTCACTCAGTTGCTCCGCTTCTCGATCTCGGCCAGCTTGTTCGACAGGTCCGCGCCGACCTTGGAGATGTAGGGCTCGTCGACGATCTGGATGTGGTCGCCACCGATGTAGACGACCTCCAGGTTCTTCGCCACGTCACCCCAGCCGCCGTCGGGCTGTCGAGTCCCGAACGAGGGCTCGAGATTGATCGCGTCCTCGTGGTAGCTGTCCGCCATGTACAGCACGACGTCGCCGTCGTACGGCTGCGGATCCGCCGTCTGGATGGCCCGGTTGTCGAGCCACGACGTCCGCTGGTGCTCGATGATGCCGCCGGGGATCTTCGCGCCGCTGAGCTTCAGCAGATCCATCAGGATCCCGATCTGCTCCTCGTCGCTACCCGCCTCCGCGAGCCGATCGAACGGCAGGGGTGCATCGACACCGTACGTCTTCTTCGCGAACTTCGCGTAGCGCTGCCAGCGGGCCCGGATCTCGTCCGGGGTGTCCTCGACCTTCTCACCGGCCATGACGGTGTCGATCAGGCCGACGACGCGGACGTCGGCGCCCTGCTCACGCAGCTGCCGCGCCACCGCATAGGCGAGCACGCCGCCGAGCGACCACCCGGCCAGCACGTACGGGCCGTCACCCTGGATCTCCCGCAGCAGCGGCACGTACGCCGCGGCGCGCTCGTCGATCGGGCCCTCGACCCGCTCGAGACCGAACATCGGGGTGTGCGCGGGCAGGCGCTTGAGCAGCGGCTCGTACGCCACCGTCGACCCACCGGCCGGATGGAACACGAACACCGGCACGGCGTCCGAGCCCTCGGCGCGCGGACGCAGCGTGCGCACCAGTCCGTCGATCTTCAGGCCGTCCTCGAGGTGCTGACGTACCGTCTCGGCGAGCTGCTCGATGGTCTCGGCGTCGAGCACGTCGTCGACGGTGATCTCGCCGCCCGACCGCTCGGTGAGACGAGCCGCCAGCTTCTCCGCGTCCTCGTCGCCCAGGATCGGCAGCGTGCCGAAGATGCCCGGCGCCGACTTGCCGGTCACGACGGCCCACGACGCGAACGTCAGACGCTCGGCCGCGTCCCGCGGCGGGACGTCGACCTCGCCGGACTCGGCCGGAGCCTTCGCCGTCTGCTGCTCGGCGACCGGGGCCGCGACAGCATCGACCGTCTCGCCGGCGTCCTTGTCCGCCTGCTGCTGCGCGGCCATCGCCGCGACCTCCTCGCGGTTCTCCACCGCGTAGCGCAGGTACTTCGCGACGTCGTGCAGACTCGCGTCCTTCACCGCGGCCAGCTGCAGCTGCGGGATGTCGAACTCGTACTCGACGCGGTTCTTGATCCGGACCGCCATCAGCGAGTCCAGACCCAGCTCGATCAGCGGGATCTCGCCCGGCAGATCCTCCGGCGCATAGCCCATCGACTCCGCGACGATGATCGTCAGCCGGTCCTCGAGCGACTGCGAGCTCTCCGGATCCCAACGATCGCCGAACGATTCCGCGGACTCGGTCGACACCTCGTCGGACACCGCGGGCTCGGTCACGGCCGCGGCGACCACCGGCTCGGGCAGCGCCTCACCGGACGACACGACCGCGTCGTACACCAGCGCGAACCCGGCATCGGACTTCGCGTGCACCTGCACCGACGCGCCACCGAGATGCGGCACCAGCGTGGTGGTCAGGGTCCCGGCCGCCGGCACGTCGCCGTGCGCAACGGCGCCGGTCAGCGCGACGTCCGCGAACAACTGTTCCGCGGCCGCGGTGACGAGTGCACCGAGATCGGTGACGGCGGAGGCCTGCACCTCCCACGCGTGCCGGCCGTCGGGCAGCGCGACGTGCGCACCCGGGACGCGGGTGTTGCCCGACGTGGAGACCCGCGCCTCGATCCAGTGCCGCCTGCGCAGGAACGCGGTGCGCGGCAGGTCGGCGAAGGCGCCGGCCGGGAGCAGCGACGGCAGGTCGACGGAGTGGCCGTGGACATACAGCTGCGCGAGGGCGGTGAGCACGCCGAGCGGCTCGTCCTCCTTGCGCTTGAGCGTCTGGATCAGCTGGGTGTCGGCCACGCCGGCGGCCCACGCGGTCGCGGCGACCGACATCAGCGTCACCGGGTTGGGCGCCAGCTCGACGAACGTGGTGTGTCCGGCGTCGACGGCGGCCTTCACCGCGTTGGTGAAGTAGACGCTGTGCCGCAGACCCTTGGTCCAGTACTCGACCGGGTGGATCGGGGCGTGGCCCGCCGGGTAGTACGAGTCCTGATCGACGGACGAGTACTGCCCGACCTTCAGCTTGTACGGCTCGATGCCGGCCAACTCGGCCGCCAGCTCACCGAGCAGCGGATCGACCTGCGACGTGTGGCTCGCGCCCTTGGTCTGCAGGACCCGGGCGAGCTTCTCCTCGGCCTCGGCGCGCGCGACGATCGCGTTCACCTCGGGCTCGGGGCCACCGATGACAGTGTGGGTGGGGGCCGCGTAGACGCACACCTCGAGGTTCGGGAAGTCCGGCAGAACCTTCTCGATCTCCTCGGAGCTGTACTCGACGAGCGCCATCAGGCGGATGTCGTCGCCCTCGAGCAGGCCCTCGGCCTCGCCCATCAACCGCGACCGCGAGCAGATGACGCGGACCGCGTCCTCGAGCGACAGGCCGCCCGACACGTATGCGGCGGCGGCCTCACCCATCGAATGTCCGACCAACGCGGCCGGCTCGGCGCCGTGGTGGCGCAGCGTCTTTGCGAGCGCGACCTGAATGGTGAAGATGCCGACCTGCGACGTCTCGACGTCGTAGTCGATCGAGTCGTCGAGGAACTTCTCCTTCATGGAGTAGCCGGCCTCGTCCTCGATCAGCGCGTCGACCTCGTCGACGGCCGCGCGGAACACCGAGTTCTCGATGTACAGCTGCTTGGCCATCTTGCGGTGCTGCGAGCCGTAGCCCGAGAACACCCAGACCGGGCCCTTCGCGGCGGGCGCGTCGGCGGTCAGCACGCCCGGGGCGGGCTTGCCGGCGGCGACGGCGCGCAGGCCGGTGACGGCCTCGGCGCGGTTCTTCGCTATCACGACGGCGCGGGAGCGGCCGTGGTTGCGCTTGGCGAGGGTGCGCGCGACGTCGGCGAGCGGCGTGCGGCTGCCCTCCTCGGTCTCGAGCCAGTTGGCCAGGTCCTCGGCGGCACGACGACGGCGCGACGGCATCGACGCCGACACCGCCAGCAGGACCGCGGTCTCCGCGACCTCCACGGCGTCCGACGCCGCATCGAGCCCGACCGACTCGGCAGCCTCCGCGAGCATCCGCTCTGCCTCGGCCTCGATGGTGGTGTTCTCGTTGTCGAGGTCGATCGGCTCCGCCGCGACCTCGTCGGTCTTCGCGGAGCCCGTGTACTCACGGACCACGACGTGCGCGTTGGTGCCACCGAAACCGAAGCCGGACACGCCCGCGACGGCCTGACCCGTGTAGCGCGGCCACGCCGTCGCCTCCGGGATCACCTGCAGGTGCGCCTTGTCGAACTGGATGTACGGGTTGGGGCCCGCGTAGTTGAGCGACGCCGGGATGACGTCCTCCTGCAGCGCGAGCACGACCTTGATCAGGCCTGCAGCGCCCGCGGCGGCCTCGAGGTGACCGAAGTTGGTCTTCGCGGATCCGAGCAGCGCCGGCTTGTCGTCGTCACGGCCGCGGCCGACGACGCGGCCGAGCGCGTCCGCCTCGATCGGGTCGCCGAGGATGGTGCCGGTGCCGTGCGCCTCGATGTAGTCGACACCGGACGGGGCGATGCCCGCGTCGCGGTAGGCGTGGCGGAGGCAGTCGGCCTGCGCGTCCGGGTTCGGCGCGAGCAGGCCGTTGGAGCGGCCGTCCTGGTTGACCGCGGAACCCGCGACGACCGCGAGGATCGTGTCACCGTCGCGCTCGGCGTCCTCGAGCCGCTTGAGCACGACGATGCCGCCGCCCTCGGCGCGGACGATTCCGCTCGCGTCGGACGAGAAGGCCTTGATCTTGCCGTCCTCGGTGAGGACGCCGCCCTCGTCGAAGCCGAGCGTCGCGGGCGGAGCGAGCAGCATGTTCACGCCACCGGCCACCGCGATCTCGGACTCGCCCGAGCGCAGGCTGCGGACCGCCTGGTGCACCGCGACGAGCGACGACGAGCACGCCGTGTCCAGCGCGATCGACGGGCCGCGGAAGTCGTAGAAGTACGAGACACGGTTCGCGACGATCGCCGTGGACGTGCCCGTCAGGGCGTACGGGTGCGCCGACGCCGGATCGCTCACCGCGAGCAGCTGGTAGTCGTTGGCCGACGAGCCGAGGAACACACCGACGTCACGGCCCTTGAGCGCGCTCGCCGGAATGTGGGCGTGCTCGAGCGCCTCCCACGTCAGCTCCAGCGCCAGCCGCTGCTGCGGGTCCACGTTCTGGACCTCGAGCGGCGACATCGCGAAGAACTCGGCGTCGAAGCCGTGCACGTCGTCGAGGTAACCACCCTTGGTGGCGGCCTTCTCGACGGCGGCCGCGACATACGGATCGGCGGTGAACTCCGCCCAGCGGCCCTCGGGCAGATCGGTGACCGCGTCACGGCCCTCGATCAGCAGCTTCCACATCTCCTGCGGCGTGTGCCCGGCGCCCGGGAAGCGCGTCGCGAGGCCGACGATCGCGATGTCGTGCGACTGCCCGCCCGGGACGCCCCCGCGGTAGTACGCGGCGTCGTCGCCGTCCGCGGGCAGCTCCGGCTCACCCTCGATGATGCGGGTGGCCAACGAGGCGATGGTCGGATGCTGGTAGACGACCGTGGCCGAGAGCGTGACGCCCACGAGATCCTCGATCTCCCCCGACAGCGCGACCGCGTCGCGGGAGGAGAGACCGAACTCCTCCAACGGGCGATCGTCGGATATCGCCGCCGCCGGTTGCCCGGTGGCCTCAGCGATCCAGTTGCGCATCCACTCGCGCAACTGCGCGACCGTCATCTCGTGTTCAGCCATCAACTCACCAAGCTATCCGTCAGAAAAGGATCTAGTCGGAAACGGCGTCCGGGAACGCGGTCTGGGTGTGGCCGCCACGCAGCGTCCCCTCGACGTACGCCGCCTTGCACGCGCGGCGGGCAAGCTTGCCGCTGGACGTACGAGGAATCGAGCCGGCCGGAACCAGCAGCACGTCGCGCGCAGTGACACCGTGCCGCGCCGAGATCGCGGCGCGAACGGCGTCCGCGATCGGCTGCGGGTCGGCCTTGCCGGCACCCGGCGCACGCTCCGCGACGATGACCAGCTGCTCGGACGCGTCGTCCTGGTCGAAGACCAGTCCGGAATGCGAGTTCTCGAACACCTGGGGCGGCAGCTGGTTCGCCGGGCAGGCGAACGCGGCGACGAATCCGGGGCGCAGCGCCGAGCTGGCCTCCTGCGCCGAGTACTCGAGATCCTGCGGGTAGTGGTTACGGCCGTCGACGATCACCAGATCCTTGACGCGGCCGGTGATGTAGAGCTCGCCGTCGACGAACACGCCGTAGTCGCCGGTGCGCAGCCAGTTCGCGTCGTCCGGCGCGCCCTCGGCGTGCGAGTCCGCGGGCAGGCGCTGGAGCAGCTTGTTGTGGAACGTCTCGGCGGTCTCCTGCTCGCGACCCCAGTAACCCTGCCCGATGTTGTCGCCGTGCAGCCAGATCTCGCCGACGTAGCCGTCGGGACGCTCGGCGGCGGTCTCGGGATCGACGATCGTGGCCCACTGGCTACGCGAGACGGCGCCGCACGCCACCTGCGCGACCGCGCCCGGGGCGTCCTGGTCGACCTGGACCATGCGGCCCGCGTTGAGCTCGTCGCGGTCGACGTACATGACCTTGGCCTCGTCCGACGGGTGCGTGGTCGAGACGAACAGCGTGGCCTCCGCCATGCCGTACGACGGCTTGATCGCCGTCTTGGGCAGGCCGTACGGCGCGAACGCCTCGTTGAACTTGCGCATCGACGACACCGTGACCGGCTCGCTGCCGTTGATCAGGCCGATGACGTTGCTCAGGTCGAGGTGCTCGCCCTCCTTGGGCAGACCGCGGATCGCCGCGTGCTCGAACGCGAAGTTGGGGGCCGCGGCGTACGTTCCGGCGCCGTCGGCGATCGCCGCGAGTTCCTTGATCCAGCGGTAGGGACGCTGGACGAACGCGCGCGGGCTCATGATGGTGATGTACTGGCCACCGAGCGCGGGCAGGATCACGGTCAACAGACCCATGTCGTGGTAGAGCGGCAGCCAGGTGACACCGCGCGAGTGCTCGCTCAGGCCGAGCGAATCGACCATCTGGAGCACGTTGGTGGCGACACCGCGATGCGTGATCTCGACACCGGCCGGCGTCCGGGTGGAACCGGACGTGTACTGCAGGTAGGCGATGTCGTCGAGTTCGATCGCGGGACGGACCCAGGTGTCGCCGACACTGTCCGGGATCGCGTCGACGGCGATGATCCGGGGACGCTTCGCGGCGGGCAGCGAACGGAAGAACTGACGGACACCGGCCGCCGACGAGGTCGCGGTCAGGATCGCGGCGGGCTCGCAGTCGCCGAGAACGGCGTGCAGGCGGTCGGTGTGGCCGGGCTCGTCCGGATCGAACAGCGGAACCGCGATGCGACCGGCGTGGATGGCCGCGAAGAAGGACGTCACGTAGTCGAGGCCCTGCGGCGCGAGGATCGCGACGCGGTCGCCGTACTCGGTGACCTGCTGCAGACGGGCGGCGACAGCACGAAGACGCAGACCGAACTGGCCCCAGGTCAACTCGTGCGCTTCGCCGTCACGCTCGCGCGAGTAGTCGACGTAGCGGTACACCAGGTCGCCTGCGTTGTTGCGCGTGTGCTCGTCGACGTAGTCGATCAGCGTGTGCCCCGGCGTGAGCCGGATGTGGCCGTGTTCGTCGAGGTAGTCGTCGAACATCGCGTTCATTCCTTCTCCTGTCGAAGCGATCACACAACCATCAACCGACATGGTTGCGCCCCAGACTTCCTTCGCCGCGCGGATTCATCGTTAGTTCTCTGTTTCGTCGGTCGTGGCCTGCTTCTTGTCGTTGCCCGTGACTACCCTTTCCCTTTGTAGCCACTCGCAACTTGCGGGACGTAGACGACACGCCTACGAGTCGGTCCATCGACTCGAAACCAGCAACATGTTACAGATGCGCATCGTCTACTCGCCCCGGAGCAATGGGATCACCGGCGCGAATGCTTCCATCTGAGTCGGAAAGACGCCCACATATGACATCGACGTCTTCTCCCGCACGTTACGGATCTGATCTGCGATCTCTTCGTGCGTGCCGATCGCCAGGTACGGCGAGTCGAGGAGCTCCTGCACCGACAACGTGGTGTCGACCTCGATGTTCGGCGGGAAACCCTGGTCGAGTGCGGCCAGCGCCATCTCGGCGGCCTGCTCCCGGTCGTCGGTGACCATGATCGTGGTGATGGTCCAGTTCAACTCGATGTCGTCGAACCGGTCGCCGGCGGCGTCGCGGATCCGTTCGACCCGCTCGATGGTCTTCTCCATCGTGATACCCGACAGCAGAAGACGACCGTCCTTACTGGTGGGTGTGGCCACCGAGATGATGTCGGCGTACTTGGCCGCCAGGGCCAGCATCCTGGGGCCTCCGCCACCGACCGCGATCGGCGGACGCGGGCCCTGCCGCGGACGGGGACTGCCCTTGAGGCCGCTGATCCGGTAGTGCTCGCCCTCGAAGTTGCACTCCTGGCCACGCAGCAGCGTGTCGAGAATCTGCAGGGACTCCTCGAGTTTCGCAATTCGGACACCGGGACGTTCGTACTCGATGCCGCCCTTGTCGAACTCTTCCTTCATCCATCCGGCACCGATGCCGAGTTCCAGACGGCCGCCCGAGAGGACGTCGATCGTGGCGGCATCCTTGGCGAGCACCGCGGGATGCCGGAACCCGTTCGCGAGAACGGCGGTGCCCAGTCGGATCCTGTCCGTCGCGACGGCGAGCGCGCCGAGTGCCGCGATCGGCCCCACCTGGTTGCCCAGGTGATCGGGGATCATGAAGCTGTCGTAGCCGAGCTCCTCGGCCTTCTGCGCGAGCTTGAGAAATCGACGAGCACCACCCTCTTCGGCATTACCCTCGCCGCCGGCCGCGAACCGGAACTTGCGCGGCGCGCAGACGTCCGAGACGTCGGTGGAACCCATCAAAGCCTTCTTCCTCGTTCACGCATGCAGCCCCCTGCCTGTTCCGGCACAACCAATCAAGCATAGGGATCCACCCCCTTGACCCGTGATCGGGTCGCGAGCACGGACATTACCGCTCGTGAGGCTACTGAGGAGTCGGTTCGGCCTACGACTTTCGGCGGATCACTCGTGCGCAGGCGCTGGAGCTGCGTCGATCTTGTCCGCGGCCCAGTTCGTGATCCATTGCGTGGCGGTCGTGCCGTTGCCGTCCACGACGAATGTGTTGTACATCGCATGGATCGGATTGTTGTAGTACTCGGTCAACCTCGACGCGCTGCTGAGCCAGTTGCCGACCTTGAGCGCCTCTGCGGGTGCGTCGCAGATTCCGTCGCTGGGGGCACAGATCTGGACCGCGCGATCCGCCAGCGCTCCGAAGCCTCCCGGCCGCACACCGGTCATCGTGATCCCGGGCAGCTTCAGCCCCGCGAGCGACAGCTCCGCACCGACACCGGCGACCGGCGGCCCGATCGTCGGCGCGGCGGCGGGATCACGCCTGCCGTCGGCGATCACGCCGACGCCCAGCACCAGATCCGGCGACACCGGGCCGTCCCCGACGCCGATCCGCGCCGCGACATCGCCCGCGATCACGGCGCCCTGCGAGAAGCCCGTCAACAGATACGTCGTGAGCGGGCACTCCGCGTGCCGGCGCTCGATGAGGTCGATCGTCGCCGCGGTCCCGGCCGCACGCGAATTGTTGTACGACTCCTGGCCGTCCGGCGGGAGCGCGATCGGATTGGAGAACTGCGCGACGTACGGGACCGTGTAGACGTCGGCGCGGTCCGGCGAGAAGCGCTCCTGCAGCGGCCGGGTCACGTTGAGCATGAGCGACGCGGGATTGGCCGTCGGGTTGTACGGGTCGTCGGCAGCGTTGGACTCCCACGTGCCGGGCACCGAGATCACCTGGACGTCGGGGCAGTCCGCCGGCTGGGCTGCCGGCGGCGTCGGACCCGGCGGTGTCGGCGGCCCCGGCTCGGGCACTCGGCCGGCCAGCAGGTACCACACCGCCACGACGACGAGCACCAGGATCGTCGCGAACACTGCGACGATCCCGAAGCGCCTACGCCCCCGGTTCTTCCCGACCTTCCGCGTTCCGCGGCCGCTCACACTCACGCGCGACTACCGGCAGTACTCGGCCTGGGCGACCTGAATGTAGATCCCCGCGTTCTTGCCGGCCTGCTCGGGCGTGATGTCCTGGCCCGACGCGGTCGCCTCGCTGCCGACGGCGGCCGTGACGAACGTGGAGATCTCCTCGTTGGAGCTGCCCTGTTCCTTCGCGGCACAGATGTAGTCGGCGGTCGAGACGGCGATCTGGCCGTCACCGGCGGGCGTGATGCCCTCCTTCTTCAGACCGTCCAGGAATGCCTGACCGCGCGGGTCGATCGGCACCTCGGTGGGGCCGGGGAAACCGCTCGGCACAGGCTGCTGCTGCTCGACGGCGTCGGTGGTGGCCTGGCTGCCGCCGCCGGAGGGAGCGGGCGTAGCGGCGTCACCCGTCGTCTTGCTCGACGGCGCCTTGGTGGTGGTGGACGCGACGGCGGACGTGGTCGACGGCTCCCCCGTGGCCGACGAATCGTCGTCGCCGCAGGCGACCAGCAGCCCGCCGGCGGCGACTACGAGCGCGCTCGTCACGACGGTGCGTGCGAGCGCGGAACGGGTACGGGAGAAGTGCGACATGTCAGTCCTCGAGTTTGCTGTGTCGAAACAATGTCTTGAAACAGGCTACATACGATGCGGGGCGGCGCCCGGATCCTCCGATCCGGTCACCGCCCCGCGCGTAGTCGGACCATCGTCAGGCGATGGTCGCCTTTCCGTCCTTGACGGTGATGACGCCGTGCTGGAACTTCTGCTGCACGCCGCCCGGAACGTCGAACTGGTCGCTGATCGGGTAGCCCAGTCGTCCGTTCTCGTAATTCTCCTTCGCCCAGGCGTCGAAGATCGGGCCGTTCTTCACCGACCAGGCACCGCTCGCCGGGCTCCAGTAGATGTTGCCGCCCTGGAAGCGGTTGAAGGCGCCGAAGTCCCGGATACCGATCTCATTGGTCAGCGGCAGACCGAGCCAGCCGCCCTCCCAGCCGAGTTCGCCGTACTTCTTGATGATCAGTCCCTGGACCGAGTGCGTGCCCGTCGGCTCGCTCCAGTACATCGAACCGATCTCGAAGTCCTGGACCAGGCCGTCCTTGCCCTGCAGCTTCTTCTGGTCGGCCCTCGGGTAACCGAGCGGGCCCGTCTCGTAGCCCTGCTTGACCCACTCGTCCCTGATCGGGCCGCTCACCGCGTGGGCGCCGGTCTGCGGCGTCCAGTAGATCGAGCCCTTCTGGAAGTGGTTGAAGCGGCCGCGGCCGTCGGGGGTGCCGTTCTCCGGGGTGGTCGGGAACCCGAGTGCGCCGCCCGGCCCGTTCGCGCCCTGGTAGGCGCCGCCGATACGTCCCGCGACGGGCTGTGCGCCCGAGCCCTGCGAGAAGAAGATGCGTCCGAAGCGGAAGTCCTGCGCGACGCCGCCGGGCACCGAGTACTCGCCGGTGAGGCAGTCGCCGAGCCAGTTGTTGCCGTTCGCGACCGGCGCGATCGCACCGCCCACGCCGCAGCCCGGCTTGTCGGCGTCGACGCCGATCGCCTGGGCGAGCTGGGGCCACAGCTGGTGCAGCTCGAACTCCCAGTACGGCCACGAATGCGTGCCCGACGGACGGTAGTTGACCGTCGCGGGGATGTTCAGCTTGCGCAGCTTGGTGGTGAACGTCTGCGACGTCAGACGCGACAGGATCTCGAGACCCATACCCGCGTAGTTGGTGCTGATGCCCGGGATGCCGGACGGCTGGTCGTACGGGCCGGTGGTGCCGCTGCCGCTGGAAACGTAGAGGCTCATGCCCTTCAGCTTGTCGGCCAGCAGGTACGGATCGTGTGCGGCCCACGCGTCGTTGGTGGGGTTGCCCCACATCGCGTCGGCGTCGTAGCCGCCGGCGTCGCTCATCGCGTAGGAGATGGCCTGCGGCATGCCGAGCGTGGTGGTCGTGAGGATGCCCGACAGCGAGCCCGCGAACTTGAAGAAGCCGGGGTTGCGTGCCGACAGCATCATCGCGGACGTGCCGCCCATCGACAGACCGACGACGCCACGCGTCTGCGTGGTGCGCCACTCGTTCTCGAGGATCGGCGGAAGTTCCTTGGTGAGGAACGTCTCCCACTGGTAGTTGTGGCCGTTGTTCTGGTCGAGCCAGTCGGCGTAGAAGCTGGACTGGCCGCCGATCGGCATCACGACATTGACGTTCTTGTCCGCGTAGAAGGCCTCGGCGTCGGTCTCGAGCGTCCAGCCGTTCTCGTCGTCCCGCGCTCGCATGCCGTCGAGCATGTAGACGGCGGGGAACTTGGCGTCGGGCTTGGCGTTCCAGTCGCGCGCGAGGAGCAGCTGCACCTGGATCGGGACACCCATCGACGGCGAGTTCACCCACACCGCGACGCGACGGTCGGTGAGCCAGTCGACCTTGCTGATGGTTCCCGGCGCACCCGCCTGCACGGTGGCGGTGCCACCGGGGGTGCCGAGGGACTGTGCACCGGCGGTACCGACCGAGGTGATGCCCGCCGCGATCGGCATGACAAGCGCGGCTGCGGCGACGCTGAGCGCCCTCCTTCGCCACCTACCTTCGGTGCCGGCGCGGTACGACGACCGCTCGAGACCTGATCGCATGGGGACAACTCTCCTTCGTCGTGGCGGGCGCCCCTCGGGGCCGAGAACGTCGCTTCCTTACTACACGGCGGAAGGGACGATGCGGGGTTGCCTCGCTGGGGCGGTAAGTGAATTTTTCGATCCGGGCCGGGCGCAGTCACCTGCGCCCGAACGCGGGACGCCTTCCCCCGCACGAGCTGTGCGGGGGAAGGCGTCTCACGTCACGTCATGGGATGTCACCACGCGTTCAGAGTGTTCAGGATCTGGCCGCGGGCCTTCCACAGTTCCTCGGACCAGTAGCCCCACGCGTGGGTGCCGTTAGCCGGGAAGCTGTAGGTCGCGGGGATCTTCAGCGAGGCGAGCTTGAGCTGGAAGGCGCGAGTGTTGACCAGCGACAGCGCCTCCAGGCCCATCGCGTTCGCGGCGTTGTAGTAGTCGATCGCCTTCTTCGGGTTGTCGTACTTGCCCGGCAGGCCACTGGCGGCCGAGATGTACATCGACAGGCCCTCGAGCTTGGGCGCGAACACGAACGGGTCGTTGCGCAGCCAGTTCGGGCTCCACGGCGGACCCCACATCGAGTCGACGTTGTAGCGGCCCGCGTCGAGCATCGCGATGCGGATCGCCTCACGCATGCCGGGCGCCGAGATGTGCAGGTAACCGGAGAGCGAGCCGGCGAACTTGAACTGATCGCGGTGGTACGCAGCGAGAGTGAGGGCCGCCGAGCCACCCATCGAGAGTCCGAGGACGCCGTTGTTGGTCCGCGAGACGCCACGGGTCTCGAGGTAGGCGGGAAGTTCCTCGGTCAGGAACGTCTCCCACTTGTAGGTGATCTTCTGCCCGTTGAAGTTGCTGGGCGCGTACCAGTCCGTGTAGAAGCTCGACTGGCCGCCGACCGGCATCACGAGAGTGAGGTTGTCGAGGCGGTACTGCTCGAGCGCGTTGGTCTCGAAGGTCCACGCGTTCGCGTCGTCACGGGCCCGCAGGCCGTCGAGCAGGTAGAGGGCAGCGTCGCCACCCCGTGCGGCCCACTGGATCTGAACCTTGATCGGGCCCATGCTCGAGTCGACGAAGACTTCCTCGTATCCGCCGGCCGGGGCACGGTGCACGGCAGGCGCTGCCGTTGCGACGGCCGTGCCGGCGATTCCGGCAACCACCGGCAGGACCAGCGCTGCGGCGGACACACCGAGCAGGCGCTGCTTGAGGCGCCGGGTAAGCCTCTGTCGATCAAAACGCATGGATACTGCTCTCTCTTCGTCTTCGTCCGCGGCACCGCTCGAGGAGCGTGCCGACCCGATTCCGTCGGGGAAGCAGGGCCGCACCACCGCAAGGGAGATAACGATCCTGTTTCAGGTCACACTGCGCTCGGAGGACTTTATGTCACGCGGTGCACATAGACAAATGCCCTCGAAACGACAACGGCGGCATCCGATGCCGCCGTCGCGCCACTGGATGATCATCGACTCCGGTGGGCTCGGCGTTACACAAAAGAGACAAATCCGCTGGTCCGAGACGACGGTCGGCAGCGATCAGGGCTGCGGAACCTCGAGACCGCACCGCTGGATCTCGTAGGCCGGCACCCGGTCGATCCGGTAGTCGGCGAACTCGAACGACCGGCGGAGGTTCTGCTTGAATCGCGCCCACGTCAGGTCCGCCCGGTACGAGGCGAGCAGGTCCTGGGTCTGCGGGCAGGTCAGTGCCACCCGGGCGTCGGCCACCCAGCGCTCGTCCATGAACGGCGGGATCCACGGGTGCAGTCCGACCATGCCGGCGTCGGCGACGATCCAGTCCGGCGCGAGATCCTTGTCGTGACCGATGCGCCCGTCCTCGATTCGATCGGTGTGCGCCGCAATCGGGTTCGCCAGGCCGATGTTGTCGAGAACCCGCACGTCGAGCGAGGTGTTCATCGACGCCATCCCCAGCATCGGGAAGAAGACGGTGTGCCCGGCGCCGCCCTCCGGCGGCACACCCGGGGGCGGAACGACGTACATGAAGTCGTGGTTGCCGGCGGAGATGACGACGCCGCCGTTGGGGCTGGCGGCGATCGACTCGGCGATGGCCCGGACCCGCGGGAAGTCGAGGTAGTCCTCGGCGCGGATGGGGTGCGCGTGGCCGGTTTCGAGCGAGTAGAACGCCCGCTCGTCGACGATTCCGTTGCGGCCCACGACGGTGCCGTTCGGCATCCCGTCGGAGTTCGCCGCCCACAGCGCCCATCCGACGACGCCCGCCCACGTCGCCAGCGACACGACACCGACGATCATCGCGCGGCGGTCCTCCCGATCGCGGCGGGTCGGGAGTCGCACCGGCACGACGGCAACGGGGAGCAGTAGGCAGAAGAGGGCGGGCAGCAGCGTCCGGCCGTGCATGAAGTCGCCGCCGACGCGAATCGAGTACGCCGCGGACACGATCCCACTGCCGAGCATGAAAGCCACCGCGGCACCGGGACTGCGCAGCCAGGTCCGGAACCGGTGCACGCGCGAGGAGTGCGCAGAATCGGGGGCTGCGGGCTCCGGGGAGGGGACCGGACGGCGCAGGAGCCAGACGACGAGCCCGGCGACGCACAGGAGCAGGATCGGGACCCACAGCTTGTAGGGGTCGACCAGGTTCTGCAGGTATTCGAAGCCCTTGCCCCACTTGGAGCCGCCGGCTTCCTTCGTCACCGCGGTGTTCGGGTAGGGCAGCCCGTAGTAGCCCATGCGGAAGATCTGGTACGCCACCGGCACCGCACCGGCGACGGCGATCACGGCCCCCCTGAGCCGTGGGCTCATGCCGGGGGCCAGTAGCACCATCAGGAGCGCGCCGGCACCGAGCAACGCCATCTCCGGCCGAACCAGCGGTGCCAGTCCGGCGACGAAGGCCAGCACCAGGATCGACGACGTCGACGGCGCGGACGCCTGCGCCCACCGCAACAGCAGCAGCGACAGCAGGGCGATCCAGAAGATGACCAGGCAGGTTTCCAGCCCGGAGGTTGCGAAGTCACGCGCGGGGACCAGCGCGATGTAGACCAGCGCGCCGGCAGGCAGCAGCACGGTGGGGCCGGACATCCTGCCCCGGTAGAGCAGCCGCGCCGTGACCATCGCCAGCACGATCGCCGATGTGGAGAGCACGAGCGCGATGCCGAGCACCACGTATTCGAGCCGAGCCTGGGTCACCCATCCGACGACGTAGACGAGGTACGTCCACAACGTGCTGGTGTTCGCCTCGACCCGCTCGCCCGCGTTGAACACGGGGCCGTTGCCGGCCAGCAGATTGCGGACCGTGCGCAGCACGATCAGCCCGTCGTCGGCGATCCACCGTCGCTGCCACGCCCCCCACGCGAAGAGGAGCGCCGTCAGCGCGACACCGCCGACGAAGACCGCACGCGAGATCCGCTCCCCCAGGGGGCGCGACTCGGTGTCGGTCTCGTCGGCGGCAGAAGTCGGCTCAGACGAGGTAGACAGCGACACCTACTACTCCGATCCAGGCAATCGCGAGGAACTGGAGCACCCGGTCACCCAGTGCAATTTCTTCCGGTTCGCCCGCCTCGCCACCGTCGACGTCGACCGCGTAGCGGAGGATCGCGATCGTGAAGGGCACCATCGAGATGGCGAACCAGTTGGTGTCGTTGGCGCGATCCTGCTCGAACGCCCACAGGCCGTAGCAGATCACGACCGCGGTCGCGGACAACGTCCACACGAACCGCAGGTAGGTGCCGGTGTAGTACTCGAGCGACTTGCGGATCTTCGCACCGGTGCGCTCCGCGAGCTGCAGCTCGGCGTACCGCTTGCCGGCCGCCATGAACAGCGAACCGAACGCCATGATCAGCAGGAACCACTGCGACAGCGGGATCTCGGCGGCGACGCCACCGGCGATCGCGCGCAGCAGGAAGCCGGACGAGACGATGCAGATGTCGAGCACGGCCTGGTGCTTGAGCCCGAAGCAGTACGCCAGCTGGATCCCGATGTACACGGCCATGACCACGGCCAACTGCCAGTTCGCGACGAACGACAGCAGGATCGAGCCGGCGAGCAGCACGACCGCCATGGCGTACGCCATGTTGACCGGCAGCACACCGGCCGCGATGGGCCGGTAACGCTTGGTCGGGTGCGCGCGGTCGGCCTCGACGTCCATTGCGTCGTTGACGAGATAGATGCCGGACGCGGCCATGCAGAACACGACGAACGCGAGCGCGACCGGCAACAGCACGTCGGCTTCGGTGACGGACCCGGCCGCGAGAGGCGCGGCGAGGACGAGCACGTTCTTGACCCACTGACGCGGGCGGACGGCTTTGACGATGCCGCCGGCCAGGGTCTTCGGGGGCCCGGTGACGACTGCAGGCTCCTCGCTCATTTCACTCCAAACTTCTGCTCGGCCCGCAGCACGGCAGCCGCGGACACGGCGCCGAGTGCCGACCCCGCGAGCACGTCGGTCGGGTAGTGCACTCCGAGAACGAGGCGTGAGAGCAGCATCGGCGGGATCAGTACCGCAGGCAAGGGTAGCCCGGTGAGCCGGCCGAGCAGCACTGCCGCCGCGGTCGTGGACGTGGCGTGCGACGACGGGAAGCTCAGCTTGCTCGGCGTCGACACGTTGACCTGGACGGACGGGTCGTTCGGGCGGGGACGACGGACGACGCGCTTGATGACGATCGACGCCGCGTGCGCACCGAGGGCGCCGACGGCGACACCTGCCCAGCGGCGGCGGCGCGGCTTGTCGAGCGCGGCGCCGACACCGGCGACGGCGACCCAGCCGAGGGCGTGCTCACCGAAGTGCGACATGCCCCGCGCGGCCTTGACGACCGCCGGCGCGGCGCCGATGGTGCCCTGGACGGTCTGCAGGATCCGGACCTCAGATGCCGAAGACACGTTCCCACCTTTCCTTGCTGGTCAGGTCCGGCGCTGCGGCACGGTACTCACGGGCGAGCTCGGGGAACCGCTCGGCCAGTTCCCGGCGCAGGCGCAGCGCCTCCTTGAACAGGCGCGCGGCAACCTTGGGGTCTCGCTTGCGGTAGACGACGCCACGACCGTCGGCCGTCGTGACGGTGACACCGTCGACCTGCGACAGCAGGAACCAGCGGGCGTCGAGCGTCGGGACGTTCAGCTGCGGCGTGTCGAGGTGCTCACGCTTGGTCTTCTTGACGTTGTGGACCAAACCCTTGACCAGGCGGGTGGCGATGGCCACCTTGCCCGTGGGCAGGCCGACGTCGCCGACGTCGGCGCGCGAGGGCTCGGGCAGGCTGGTCGACGACGGCAGCACCACGGCGTCGGGGTACTGCTTGCGGAGCGCGTGGACGGTGCCAAGCGCGGTGGGCAGCAGGTCGGCAACGTGCTCGGGCCCGGCGAGGAAGTCCTCGATCGCGAGGTTCTGGATCGCGACCGTCGAGTACTCGAGGCACATCAGATGCTTGACGGTGGCCTTGACCGTGTGGCGGACCAGGCCGGTGATGCTGTCCGGCATGTGCAGCGCGGCGACGACGAGGCGGTTCCGGAGGTGGAAGTACGCCTGCCAGTCGATGGCGTCGTCCTTGTCGCTCCACGCCATGTGCCAGATCGCGATGCCGGGCACCGTGACCGTGGGGTAGCCGGCGCGATGGGCGCGCAGCGCGTACTCCCAGTCGTCCCACTTGATGAAGAGCGGCATCGGGAGCCCGATCTCCTCCGCGCACACGCGCGGAATCATGCACATCCACCAGCCGTTGCCGTCGACATCGATCCGGCGGTGCAGGTTCTTCGAGTGCTCGCGGTCGCTGAGCGGATACCGGGAGAAGTCGTGGTCGTACTCGGCGTTCGGCGCTCCGGCCCACATCGTGACGGAGCGGTCGATGACCTCGCCCATGGTGTGCAGGTGGCTGCGCTCCTGCAGGTTGAGCATCTGACCGCCGACGAGCATCGGGCTCTTCGCGAACCGCGACATCGCGAGCGCGCGCAGGATCGAATCCGGCTCGATCTCGATGTCGTCGTCCATGAACAGGATGTACGGGCTGTCGGTCGTCTTCAGCGCCTCGTACATGATGCGGCTGTAGCCACCGGAACCGCCGAGGTTGCCCTGGTCGTGGATGGCCAGGCGGTCCCCGAGGATCGCCGCGGCCTCCGCGAAACCGGGTTCGTCGCGCACCTTGCGGGTGCCCTGGTCCGGCATGATGACGGCGTCGATCACGTCGAGCACGAGCGGGTCGGACGCCAGCGCGGCGAGCGCCTTGACGGCGTCGGTGGGGCGGTTGAACGTGGGGATACCGACGGCGACGCGCCCCTCACCGGGAGCGTCCACCGGTGCGTGCCAACCGGCGCCGATCAGTTCCACCTCGGTGTCGGTGGTGATGTCGAACCAGATCCAACCGCCGTCCTCGAACGGGCCCAGATCCACCTCGAACTCGAGCGTGCCTTCGCGGAACTCCTTGCCCTCCACGTGGATTCGCGAGCCGTCCGCCTTGGAGCGGTAGACGTCGACGCGGCAGTGCCCGTTCAGCTCCAGCCGCAGCAGGACGGACTCGAGCACCGTCCACCGACGCCAGTAGCTGGCCGGGAACGCATTGAAGTAGCTGCAGAACGACACCTCGGACTCGGCACCGATCGACAGCGACGTGCGCGACGTCGCGTGCGCCCGCCGGGCATTGGTCGTCGACTCCTCGGCGTAGAGGCTGCGGACGTCGAGCGGCTCGCCGGGCCTGGGCAGCAGGACCCGCTGGAGCAGCGCACTCACGCGAGCTCTCCGGCCAGCGGCGCGCCGGACTCGAGGTGCGGCCGCAGCGTGTTGTCGAACATCGACAGCGCGCTGGCGATGGCCATGTGCATGTCGAGGTACTGGTAGGTGCCCAGGCGTCCGCCGAACAGGACCTTCGACTCCGCGGCCTCGGCCTTGGCGCGCACCCGGTAGGCCTCGAGCTTGGCCCGGTCCTCGGGGGTGTTGATCGGGTAGTACGGCTCGTCGCCGTTCTCCGCGAACCGGGAGAACTCGCGCATGATGACCGTCTTGTCCGTGGGGTAGTCCCGCTCCGGGTGGAAGTGGCGGAACTCGTGGATGCGGGTGAACGGCACGTCGGCGTCGTTGTAGTTCATGACCGGGGTGCCCTGGAAGTCGCCGGTCGGCAGGACCTCGGTCTCGAAGTCGAGGGTGCGCCAGCCCAGCTCGCCCTCGGCGTAGTCGAAGTAGCGGTCCAACGGTCCGGTGTACACGACCGGGGCGTCGGGGCTGGCGGCGCGGATGTCGTCGCGGACGTCGAACCAGTCGGTGTCCAGCCGGACCTCGATCTTGTCGTCCTTCGCCATGTTCTCGAGCCACGCGGTGTAGCCGTCGACGGGCAGACCCTCGTAGGTGTCGTTGAAGTAGCGGTTGTCGAACGTGTACCGGACGGGCAGGCGGCTGATGTTGCCGGCGGGCAGGTTCTTCGGATCGGTCTGCCACTGCTTGGCCGTGTAGTCGCGCACGAACGCCTCGTACAGGGGGCGGCCGATCAGCGCGATCCCCTTCTCTTCGAGGTTCGCCGCTTCCTTGACGTCGAACTCGGCGGCCTGCTCGGCGATGAGCGCTCGGGCCTCGTCCGGGCTGAAGTACCGGCCGAAGAACTGCGAGACCAGGCCCAGACCCAGCGGGAACTGGTAGGCCTGGCCCTTGTGCATCGCGAAGACGCGGTGCTGGTAGCCGGTGAACTCGGTGAACTGGTTCACGTAGTCCCACACCCGCTTGTTGGACGTGTGGAACAGGTGGGCGCCGTACTTGTGGATCTCGATGCCGGTCTCGGGCTCCGCCTCGGAGTAGGCGTTGCCGCCGAGGTGGTGCCGGCGCTCGACCACGAGCACGCGCTTACCGAGCTGCGTCGCGGCCCTTTCGGCGATCGTCAGTCCGAAGAATCCGGATCCGACGATGATGAGGTCGTACTGACCTGCGGACGGCTGGGGCGCGTTTTGGGCAGTCACGGAAAACAGGGTAGGCGACTCCGTCGCCTGTGCGCCTTTCCGGTGGCGCGAACCACCGAAAAGGCGCACGGGCGCGGAGCGCCTACAGGGCCACCGCGAACGCGAGCATCGCGTCCCGTACGAACTCGGCGGTGCCCGGGCCGTGCCGGTCGTAGTGCTTCGCGAACCGCGGATCGGACACGTACATCTCCCCCAGGCCCGCGAAGGCGTCGGCGGTGGGACGCCGGTCCTGCCAGCCTGCCGCGACCCACTCGTAGTGCCGTCGGGTGATCGCCAGCACCTCGGGTGAGTCGGGTGCGAGGCCGGCCGCGTGCGCTCGCCCGAACTCGGCGGCGATGTCCAGTTGGTCCTGCTGGAAGCCGGTCTTGTCGGCATCCGACAGGGTCCGCCACCAGCGGTCGCCGCGGTCGTAGGCGTCCCGGCCCCACCGTTCGACCACTTCTTCCTCGTAGCGCGTGTGGTCGAATCCGTCGAACATCTCCTCGGCCATCAGTGGCTCTCCTCTTCTCGTCCTGTCCAGCGTGGTTCGCACCGACGCGATGCGACGCCGCAGTCGCTCCTGCTCCTCCTCGAGCAGTTCCAGGTGCGTCGTGAGCGCGGACAGGGTGTCCGTGTCTCCTGCCAGCACCTCGGCGATCGCGGTCAGCCCCAGCCCCAGATCGCGGAGCAGCAGGATCCGCTGCAGTCGCACCAGCGCCGCCTGGTCGTAGTGGCGGTAGCCGCCCGCCCCGATCCGGCTGGGGGCGAGCAGACCGATGCTGTCGTAGTGCCGCAGCGTCCGGCTCGTGGTCCCGGTGATCCGCGCGAGCTGCTGGATCGACCACTCTCCGGTCCGCTTCATGTCGCCTCCTCGGTGCGTCGGTACCACCAGCCTGCAGGTTGACGCAGCGTCAAGGTCAAGGGGAATTCCCCGCTCGACGAGAAAAGGGGCAGGGCCACCGCGCTGTGCGGTGGCCCTGCCCCTTCTCGGGTCCTGCGGATTTCCTATCCGGCGACGATGTCCGTTTCCGCCGGCGCCGGCTGCACGACGACACTCGAGTCGACGACCCGCGTGCCGAGCGTGGGCGTCCACACGATGGTGCCGCCCGCGTAGGTCCGGAACTTGCCCGATTCGTCGACCAGCATCAGCTCGGGTCCCGTCGGTTCACCCAGCGTGCCGGCCGCGCCGCCGAGTTCCCGGTACTTGGCGTCGATGGGCGACTCCTCCGCCGGGGCGGCAGCTTGGTCCATGGGAGCAGCGATGGGTTCGGCGATCGCGTCACCCGCTGCAGCAGCGAACGGGAGGGGTGCGGCCGAGCCCGGCGGCAGCGGGGGCAACGGGGGCAGCGGCGGCAGGAGCGACTCCACCGACCCCGGGGTGATCTCGGGCAGCGGCGGCAACTCCGGCAGCGGCAGCGACTCGAGCGAGCCCGGCGGGAGCGGCAGGCCCGGAATCGGCCCGGGCGCGCCGGGGCCGCCGACGGTGAACCAGTCCGACTTGAGCCCGAGCTTCCACCTGGCCTCGTCGCCCGAACCCTCGACGGTGCGGGCCGTTCCCACCACCTTGACGCGGGTGACGCGACCGCCGTCGGCGCCGAGGTTGTTGCGACCGATGACGTCGAAGGAGATCAGCTCGCCGACGCCGTACGCGTTCGCGATGGCTCCGGCGGTGACGGTCTGCTGCCAGTTGCGGTTCGGTGAGACGACGTCACCCTCGTCGACGACGGCCGGGAAGACGCCGCCGGCGGTGAATCCGCCCGACGACGACGAGAACTCGGCCGCCATGATCTGGTTGCCGCGCTTGATGACGGTTCCGCTCGTGGTGCGGACGGCTTCGGTGGTCCGCCAGTCCTCGTTGGACGATCCGCGGTAGACCTGGCAGGACTGGGTGTCGCAGGTCTGCGCGTAGCCGTAGCGGCGCTCGGCCGCGGCGTACGAGCGCGCCGCGATGGCCTGCGCCCGCAGCGCCTCCCTGCCACCGGAGTCGGCCCACGACGGGATCGACTCGGAGGGAACGACACTGTAGAGATAGTCCTCCATCAGCACACGGTTCACGGTGCGCCAGGCGCCGTTGCCGTCCCGGGTGGCGTTCATCGCGCCGCGATACGGGACGTTGCCGTCGCACAGGCGCAGATGCTCGTTGGCCGGACGGTTGGCGCCGAGGTTGACCGGGTCGACCCAGGGATGGTTGGTGGAGCCCCGCCAGATTTCCCGGCCGGTGCACCCTTCGGTGACGGTGACGTCGGCACCGCCGGGCGTCGGGACGAGGTGCGCGGCCGAGTTCGGCCCGAAGTACCGGCCCGCGACGTTGAGACCGGCCTGCGCGTAGACGTCGAGGCGCTTGTCGTCACGGCCGATCAGACGTACCGCGACGAAGGGATCCGCCACCTGACCGAGCTGGGTGTTGCCGTAGTAGTGCCCGACGATGCGTTCGGCGGTCCACCCGAAGTTCTTCGCGTAGCCGTAGGCGCCGTACTGCCCCA
Source organism: Prescottella equi (assembly GCF_002094305.1). Taxonomy (GTDB): domain Bacteria; phylum Actinomycetota; class Actinomycetes; order Mycobacteriales; family Mycobacteriaceae; genus Prescottella; species Prescottella equi. The sequence continues at coordinate 21,869 of NZ_LWTX01000015.1, read as the reverse complement.
TGCCGCGGCCGTGCCCGTAGCCGTGCCCGTACAGGGTGACGGGCGTATCGGCGGCGACGGCGGGCGCGATCTCCGAGTCCGGGCCGCGATCGACGACCGTCAGCGCGACCGCGGCGCCCACGGCGAGGGCCGGCACCAGGCCGAGGGCGGCGAGGCGCCCCACGGAACGCGACGGGTGCCTGCCCGGACGTCGACGACGCAGGACACGATCTGCGGAAATGCGAAGGCGGGGGGTCGCCATAGGCTCGCTCCTCATCACTGGGTTCTGGGGGTCGTGCGGGCCTGTGCGAAGTCCGGAACGGGCGATGGAACGGGAGCGAAGCAGCCCCGACCTGCACAGTCATCAAAAGGCTCAAGCTAAGGTTGAGCGTTATGGATGTTGCGACTAGTGTGGCAACTGTGACTGCTGTTGGCAACATCCGCCACTGAAGTAACTTCAGTCACAGCAGTAACATCTGCATCACAAGTTGCAGACATCCTCGGATGAACTGTGGACTTCCTCCCGGGGGAGCCCCCAGGATTCAGTCCGAAACCGAACCGCCCGGAATCGGCCGGCCGAGAGGTCGCTCGCAGCGCACGAAGACACCCCGCGCATTACCACGAGGAGATTCGCCTTGCCGCACCGTCGACCGAAGAACTCGATAGTCCTGGCCGCAGTCGCAGCAGTCGCCGTCGCCACCCCGTTCGCTGTCCAGGCACTGAACAGCGAGCCTTCGGACGTCCTCTCGGCGAGCGATTCGGCCCCGACGATCGAGACGCAGATCGCGGAAGTCGTTCTCGCGTCCGTTCCGGACATCGTCATCCCGCTGAAGGAACTGACGGGCCTGGACCTGCCCGACCTGCGCCTCGGTGACCTGCCGCTCCCGCACGAGATCCCCCTGCCGGGTGGTGGGACGCTCACGCTTCCGTCGCTGACGCCGCTGGCACCGCCCACGGCGCCGTCGACCGCTCCCGGCGACATCGCTGCCCCCGTCCCGGGCGAGGTCTCCCCGGAGACCCTCGGTGCGACGGTCAAGGAGGTCACGCAGGACACGCCGTTCTCGATGGTCGGCGTCACCGCTGCCGATCTCCAGTCGTCGGTCACCCAGCTGCGCGCGAAGCTCGCAGACGGCTCGTGGGGCGAGTGGATCACGCCGGATCTCATCGACGGCAGCAGCAACGGCAAGCAGGGCACCGAGCCGGTTTTCGTCGGCGACACGAACGCCGTGCAGATCCTCGTGACCCCGAAGGACGGCGCGGCGGGCGCTGCAGGCACCGCCGAGGCGCCCGCCGGTACGGATCCCACCGATCCGGCACTCCGCGCTCCGGGTGCTGCCGAGGCTCCGGAAGCGCCGGCCGCCGAAGCGCCTGCACCGCAGGAGGAATCCGACGCAACCCAGCCGCTCGGTTACACCCCGGCCGCGGTGTCGAAGCCGCTGCGACAGGCGACGCTCACCGCGAACGACGTCGCGGCTGTGCTGATCAATCCGGGTAGCGGACCGCAGGATGCGAACCTCGCCGACATCGCCACCCCGACCTCGGTGAACGGCGTCAACATCATCTCCCGCAAGGCGTGGGGCGCGAACGAGGGCATCCGCTGCCAGAACCCGACCTACGACGACTCCACCGGTGGCGCCACGGTGCACCACACCGCCGAGACCAACAACTACACGCGTGAGCAGTCCGCGGGCATCGTGCGCGGCATCTACGCCTACCACGCGCAGTCGCTCGGCTGGTGCGACATCGGCTACAACGTGCTGGTCGACCGCTTCGGTCAGATCTTCGAGGGTCGCTTCGGAGGCCTCGACCGTCCCGTCCAGGGCGCGCACGCCGGTGGCTTCAACGAGAACACCGTCGGTATCGCCATGATGGGCAACTTCGTGAACGAGCCGGCGCCGGCGGCGACGATCGAGTCGGTCGGCAAGTACCTGGGCTGGCGGCTCAAGCTCGCGAACCTGAACCCCAAGGGCCAGGTCACCATGTACTCCGAGGGCACGCAGTACTCGAAGTACCCGCTGGGGCAGCGTGTGGTCCTGCCGACGATCTTCGCCCACCGCGATGTCGGCTACACCGAGTGCCCCGGTAGCGCCGCGTACGCCCAGATGGACCAGATCCGAAACATCGCCGCAGCCAACTACGGCGGCAACACCGGTGGTGGCGGCAGCACGCCGCCGACCAACCCCAGCAACGGCGGCGGCAACAACGGTGGCGCCAACCCGGTCGGGTCGCTCGACCTCAATGCGCAGATCCCGGCAGTGGTGAACGGCATCCTGTCGATCGCCGACTCCAACCCGATCGCGCGCCAGTGGCTCGCGATGGGCGGTAACCGCAGCATGGTCGGTGACGCGATCACCGGTCTGCTGACCACGGCCACCGGCCAGCTCTACGCGTTCTTCCAGAACGGCGGCATCTTCACTTCGCCGCTGGGCGGCGTGGTCACGATGATCGGCAAGATCTTCGAGCAGTGGACCGCAGCCGGGGGCGTGATGAGCGACATCGGCCTGCCGATCAGCGACGAGTACTCGGTGGACGGCGGCAAGCGCTCCGACTTCGAGCGCGGCTCGATGATCTTCGACGAGGTCACCGGCCAGGTCACCACGATCATGAACGACGCGGCAGCTCCGGCTGCGGCCCCCGCTCCGGCGGACGCGGTGTCCGAGGCTCCGGTCGCTATCAACTGACCGTCCCACGCAAAAGGTCTGCCCTCCACGGATTCGTGGAGGGCAGGCCTTTTTCGTTCTCGCGGGGAGCGGGAACTCAGCTCCGCCAAAGCCTTTCGAGCACCCGGGCGACGCCGTCGTCCGAGTTCGTGGCGGTGACCTCGTCGGCCGCCGCCTTCGCCTCGGGGTGTGCGTTCTCGACCGCGACGCCGTGACCGGCCATCGCCAGCATCGGGATGTCGTTGGGCATGTCGCCGAACGCGACGATGCGGTCGTGGAGCACGTCGACGTGCTGCGCCATCAGTTTCAGTCCCGACGCCTTGGTCACCCCCGGCGCCGACACCTCGATCAGGCCGTTGTTCGTCGAGTAGGTGAGATCGGCCCTCTCCCCCACCAACGGACGCAGCTTGGCGGCCATGTCGGCGCTGCTCGCTCCGGGCAGGCGGATGAGCATCTTCACGGCCGGCGCGGACAGCAGATCCTCGGGGGCCATCTCCGTGTGCTCGGGGTTGAGCCAGGCATGTTCGTAGCCCGGCGCGCTGACGAACTGCGCGGTGGCCGTGTCGTGCGCGCTGGTACCGATGCGTTCGGCCGCGAGCCCGGCCCGGGGCAGTTCGTAGTCGACGAGATCGGCCAGCCACGCGAGGGTCTCCACCGACAGGGTCGACGCACTGAGGACCCGGTCGGTGGCGGCGTCGTAGAGCACCGCGCCGTTCGCGCACACCGCGAGGGGAGCGAACCCAAGCCCGTCGACCACCGGGGCGAGCCAGCGCGGCGGTCGTCCGGTGGCCAGGACGAAAGGCGTTCCGGACTCGACGACGGCCCGTACGGCGGCGCGGGTGCGCGCGGTCACGCGTTCGTCGTCGTCGATCAGGGTGCCGTCGACATCGCTGGCGACGAGGCTGGGCAGTTCGGTGGACACCGGGCCATTCTGCCCCGTTCCGGTGACAATCGGCCCCTCCGTACGCCCGGTGAGCCCTAACTCACCGGGCCGGCCGCCGATCTACGCCCCGCCGGACTCCTTGGCGCGGCGGGCCGCAGCCTTGGCCTCGGCCTCCTCCGCATCCATCCGGTTGGCCTCCTCGAGCGTCGGGGCGCCGCCGCCGAGCCGGGCGGGCACCCAGTACTCACCGGCCGGGTGCTCGTAGTTCGCCTGCACGCCGCGGAGCAGTTCCCCCATCCGCGAATGCAGCAACGCCGTCATCTCCGACGCAGGTTCGAACGGCGCGATCGGCTCGCCGACCGCGATCGAGATGGGGGTGTTCGTCCGGCCCAGACGCTTCGGGAAGCCCTTCGTCCACACCCGCTGCGAACCCCAGATCACCATCGGCACGATGGGGGTGCCGGACTCGAGTGCCATGCGCGCCGCGCCGGACTTGAACTCCTTGAGCTCGAAGCTGCGGCTGATCGTCGCCTCCGGGAACACGCCGACGAGTTCGCCGTCCCGCAGCGCCTGCACGGCTGCGCGGTACGAGTCGGCACCGGCGGCCCGGTCCACGGGAATGTGCTTCATGGCCCGCATCATCGGGCCGGACACCTTGTTGACGAACACCTCGTTCTTCGCCATGAAGCGGATGTACCGCTTGACGGCGCGGGCGGGCAGCCCGGCGTAGGTGAAGTCCATGTAGCCGGTGTGGTTGATCGCGATCACCGCGCCCCCGGTCGCGGGGATGTGCTGCTCGCCGGTGACGGTGAATTTCAGTCCCTGGCCTGCGAACACTGTGCGGGCGACGCCGATGATCGTTCGGTAGAAGGGTTCCACAGTGTGCAGCGTAGTCGGCGCGGTGTGGCCGGGCGCACTTCGCGTCGTCGGCCACGGCCCGGACACGACCGCGGTCCCCCACCGTGGTGCGGCGGGGGACCGTGGTCGCGATCAGCGGATCAGGACCCGAACATCGGTGCGCCGCCGCCGAGCGATCCGGCACTGCCGGTACCGCCGTCGCCCCCACCGGTGTCCGACCCGGTCACCTGGATCGTCTGGGGCGCCGACGAGGACCCGATCACTCCGGGGCCCCCGGAGTAGACGGCCCTGACGTCGCGCACTCCCGGCGTCGGGAAGGTGTAGGTCAACGCGGCGGCGCCGCCCGACACTGTCTGCGGAGTCCCGATCGGCGTCGCCCCGTCGTAGAACTGCACCGTGCCCGGCAACGTCGCGGGTCCCGAGACCTGCGCCGACAGTTGCACCGGCAGGCCGACCGTTGCGGATGTCGGCACGGAGAGCGTCGTCGATGTCGCGACGTCGTCGGGTGTCGGTGCAGTCACGACGACGGTGCGTGCGGGCGACGTCGACCCGACGAAGCCGCTTGCGGCGGTGAAAACCGCGACGACGCTGTGCGAGCCCACCGTCGGGAAGGTGTGTTGCAGACTCGCGACACCCCCGGACACCGGGACCGGTCCACCGATGTCGGCGCCGTTGTCGCGGAACTGCACCGTTCCCGCCGCATTCAACGGTGCGACCGTTGCGGACAGCAGCACCGACGTATCGGTCTTGGCGTCGCTCGGCGCGGTGAGCGTCGTCGTGGTCTGGACATCCGCCCCTGTCACCGAGACCGTTCGTGGCTGCGATGTCGAGTTCGCGAAAGTCGTTGTGCCGGTGAACACCGCCGTGACGTTGCGCGAGCCGGCAGCCGGGAAGCTGTACGACATCTGGGCCTGTCCACCGGACACCTGGACCGGGGCGCCGATGTTGGTCCCGTTGTCGCGGAACTGGACGGAACCGGTGGCGGTCGGCGGTGTCGCGCCGGCAGTCAGCGTCACCGGCGTTCCGGCGACCGCAGTGGCCGGAGCTGTCACTGTGGTCGACGTGACGACCGGCTCGACCGAGACGGCCAGGTTCGACATCGGGTTGAAGGCTTGATAGCTCGAGAACGCGAAGATGTCGAAGCCCATTCCGGTGGAGCGCGGTCCGGGTTGAGCGTTGTCCGCGACCTTGTAGGTGAACGTGAGCGTCGGGTTCTTGCTGCCGTTGCCCTGCCCCGGGATGAGGCCCAGTGCGAGGGTGGCGTCCGTCCACTTGATCGTCACGGAACCGTTGGCCGGATTCTGCACGGCGGCACCGTCGTACAGGGACGGACCGTTCAGGTTCGCCCCGGCGCCCCGCCACACGTTGCCGCTCACGCCCTGGAACACGTAGCCGGCGGGCGGGAAGTCGGTCAGGTTCTCCAGATACCGGTCCACGCTCAACAACCCGGACGACGTCTTGAACGTGATGGTGGACGTGACGGTCTCACCAGGATGCGCGACGGCAGGGCTCACCGTCTTGGTGGCGATGATGTTGTCGGTCGTGACGGTTTGCGACACCGTTGCGGCCGAGGCGCTTCCGGCTCCCCACAGGACCTGGCCGGCGGCTACGGCGCTGGCGGCCAAAGCCCCTGCCACGACTGTCGACACCAGTCGTCGCGTGAAGGATCGGGTCACTGGCACTCCTCTCTTCGCAGGAGAGTGCGGACCGGGGATGACGCGTGCCGGAACCGCGCTCAGGAGAACACGTTTGCCGAACTCGGCCGACGCATCCCGACTGCGAACGCGCCTGCCACGCTTCACCCCGACTGCCCCGACGAGTGATGTGCGCTCACACTGTATCGACGCGAGCCGGGACGAGGTGGGAAAACCGTTCGATCCGGCACAACACGCACGAGACCCCCGACCTGACGGTCGGGGGTCTCGTCGGCTGTCGACTCGGGTCGCCGATCAGGACCCGAAGCCCGAACGCCCCACGCCACTCAGGGAACCGGAGAGGTTCCCGAGCGAGCCCAGGCTGCCGGTGCCGCCACCGTCGCCGCCGTTGTCGACCGGGGACACCTGGACGGACTGCACCGGTGAGGCCGACGCCTTGGCACCCTGGCCACCCGAGTAGCGCGCGGTGATCGCGTGCGCGCCGTCGGTAGCGAAGGTGTGCTGAGCCGTCGCGACACCGTCGACGAGGTCGACGTTGCCGCTGATCGGGACGTCACCGTCGAAGAACTGCACCGTGCCAGGCAGATTCGTGCCGCCCGACACCTCCGCCGACAGCGTCACCGGCTGTCCCACGGTGGCCGTCGACGGCACGGTCACGGCCGTCGTCGTGACGATGTCCGCCGGGGTCGGGACGGACACCTGGACCGTCCGCGACGTGGCCGACGAGTTCGTGAAGCCCGCCGCGCCGGCGAACGAGGCGCCGACGCTGTGCACACCCGCAGCGGAGAACGTGTACGGCAGCGTGGCAACACCGTTCGAGACGGTGACGCCTCCCCCGATGTTGTTGCCGTCGACCGTGAATTGCACGGTGCCGGCCGCGTTGGCGGGCGTCACCGCCGCGGTGAAGGTGATCGCGGACCCGGTCTGTGCGTCCGACGGCGCCGACAGCGTCAGCGACGTCTGGACCACCGGTGCGCTGACGGTCACCGTCTGCGCCGACGACGTCGAGCTCTTGAAGCCGGTGCTTCCGGTGAAGACCGCGGTGATGCTGTGGCTGCCCGCTGTCGTGAACGAGGTCTGCGCGGTCGCCGTACCGTTCACTACGGCCACCGGTCCACCGATGTTGGTGGCGCCGTCCTTGAACTGCACCGAGCCGGCGGCGTTGGACGGATCCAGATTCGCCGTCAACGTGATCTGCTGGCCGGTCTCCGCGGTCGGCGGGACGGTGAGCGTGGTGGTGGTCGTGACGTCGACGACCACCGGATCGGTCACCATGATCGACTTGGCCGTCGCCGTCGAACCCAGGAAGCCCGCGCCGGCGGTGAACACGGCACCGATGCTGTGGTTACCGGACGTCGCGAACGAGTGCTGCACGGAAGCGGTTCCGTTCGTGACTGTGGCCGGCCCGCCGATCGGTGTCTGGCCGTCCAGGAACTGGACGCTGCCGGACGCGTTGGCGGGGGTGACGGTGGCGGTGAGTGTGGTCGCCGTGCCCTTGACCGTGGTTGCAGGCACGGTGAGCGTCGTGGTGGTCGGGGCGTCCGGGACCACCGGGGTGGTCACGGTGACGGATTGCGCCGCCGCCGAGGAGTTCGAGAAGCCGGCGTTGCCGGCGAAAGCTGCCGTGATGCTGTGGTTTCCGGCCGTCGCGAAAGAGTACTGCAAGGCGGCGACACCATTGGCCACGGCTACCGCGGAGCCGATGTTCGTCCCGTTGTCCTTGAACTGCACCGTGCCGGAAGCGTTGGTCGGATCGAGGTTCGCCGTAAGGGTGACCTGTTGATTCGTCTCCGCGGTCGGCGGGACGGTCAGCGTGGTCGTGGTCGCCTGGTCCGGGACGCTCACGGTCACCGGCTGCGCGGCAGCGCTCGAGGCCGTGAAGCCGGGCGCACCGGAGAACACGGCCGTGATGCTGTGCTGGCCCGCGGACGAGAAGGTGTGTGGCAGTTGCGCGGTGCCGTTCGAGATCGCGACCGGTGCGCCGATCTCCGCCCCGTTGTCCTTGAACTGGACCGTGCCGCTGCCCGGGTTCGGCGCGACGTCGGCCGACAGGGTCACCTCGGTGCCGGTCCGTGCAGTCTGCGGGACGGTCAGCGTGGTCGTGGTCGCCAGGTCGGGGACGCTGACCGTGATCGTCTGCGCGGGGGCCGACGAGCTGACGAAGCCGGCGCCGCTGAACTCCGCGGTGATGCTGTGGCTACCGGCCGTGGCGAACGTGTGTTGCAACGTCGCTGTCCCGTTCGACACCGACTGCGGCGAACCGATGTTCGCGCCGTTGTCCTTGAACTGCACGGTCCCGGAGGCGTTCGTGGGATCGAGGTTGGCGGTGAGGGTGATCTGCTGACCCGTTTCCGCGGTCGGCGGAACGGTCAGGGTCGTCGTGGTCGCCTGGTCAGGGACACCGACCGTCACCGTCTTCGGCGCGGCGGACGAGTTCACGAAGCCGGCGCCGCTGAACTCCGCGGTGATGCTGTGGCTACCGGCCGTGGCGAACGTGTGTTGCAACGTCGCTGTCCCGTTCGACACCGACTGCGGCGAACCGATGTTCGCGCCGTTGTCCTTGAACTGCACGGTGCCCACGGCATTCGACGGTGTCACCGTGGCCGACAACGTCGCCGCGGTACCTGTCAGAGCTGTCGACGGCGCCGACACCGTCATCGACGTCGGAACGACCACCGAAACCGATTGCGGCGCCGAATCCGACGGATTCGCCTTCGCGGTGCCCAAGTACCTGGCCTGCAGCGAGTGCGAACCCTGCGTTGTGGACGTCCACGTGAACGTCGCGACACCGGAAGCATTCAGGGTTCCGGAACCCAGTTTCGTCGTGCCGTCGTAGAAGTCGACCGGATCACCCTGCGAACCACCGGTCACCGTCGCGGTGAGGGTGACCGACTGACCCGCAGTGACCGGACCCGCCACCGCTGCCAGTGTCGTGGTCGTCGTGTTCTTGGCGACCGTGACCGTCGGGCCCTTGTCCACATACGTACCGCTGCCGAGGGTTCCGCTGTAGTGCATCGTCGTCGTCAACGGCACACCACGCACGCAATCCGCTCCCACCCGATACTGGAAGTCAAAGGTCTGCGACTTCGGATCGATGTTCGGGTACACCGGCCACGAACCCGTGACGCGCGCGTAGTCAGCAGCGATCTCCGGAGTCGCCCGGGCACCACCCACGTAGGTCAGGCATGGCGGATGCAGATCCTTGACGGCCTGCAGCCACTCCACCACGCCGCCGGTGCGCTCGAACTTCGTCGACACCGTGACGATGTCGCCCTCGTTCGGCGTCGTGTTACTCACCGTCCGAGTGAACTTGCTGTTGCCGTCGCTCCACGTCACCGATCCCGGTGCCGCACCAGCCGGACTCGCGCCCAGCGTCACCACGAACCCCGCGGCAACTGCGGCTGCGGCGCCCGCCGCCACGATTGTCCGCGTTCTCGATCGGGCCATTTCGCTTTCCCCTTCTCCAGAGCACTCTGCGGCCCATCGGATTCAAAGATTCCCGACCGTTCGAGTGATCGCCTCGGATGACACCTCCCACGCCGGCCCGACCCCGAGCGCGGGAGTTTCGAACTGAATGAACGACTGCGGTTCAGGAACCGAACCCGCTCAGCGAGCCGAGTGGACCCGCGCCTCCCTCGTTGCCACCCCCTGCGGCGGCAACCTGGACGGTCTGCGGCGCCGAAGTCGACGCCTGGGATCCCGCGCCACCGGAGTAGACCGCAGTGATCTCGTGCGGGCCTGCCGACGTGAAGGTGTGCGGAAGTGTCGCCACACCGTTCTGGAGCGCCACGCCGGAACCGAGAGGGATTGCCCCGTCGTAGAACTGGACCGTGCCGGTCAGTGATCCGTTGCCCGTGACCCGCGCCGACAGGGTGGCCTGCTGCCCGACCGTGGCGTTGCCCGGAACCGTCAATGCCGTCGACGTCACCACGTCACCGGGCGCCGGGTCGGACACCTGGACCGACTGCGGCGACGAAGTGGAACCGACGAAGCCCGTACCGGCGGTGAAGACGGCGGTGATCGAATGCACCCCGGACGCCTGGAAGGTGTGTTGGATAGCGGCGACACCGTTCGCCACGTCGACCGGCGAGCCGATCGGATCGTCGCCGTCCTTGAACTGCACCTTTCCGGAGGCATCGGCCGGGGTGAGATTCGCGGTCAGCGCCACCGCCACCCCGGTCTGGGCGGTCGTCGGGGCCGTCAACGCCGTGGTGGTCTGGACATCGGGAACCTGTGGGTCGGTCGCGATCACCGGTTTCGCTGTCGCCGTCGATCCGAGGAAGCCCGGGTCACCGGTGAAGACGGCGGAGATGGAGTGATTTCCGGGGTTGGTGAAGGTGTGACTGAGCTGCGCCTTCCCGTTCGACACGGTGACCAACGAGCCGATGTCGGCGTTGCCGTCCTTGAACTGCACCTTTCCGGAGGCATCGACCGGGGTGAGATTGGCAGTCAACGTCACCGCCGTCCCGGTTTCGGCGGTGGGAGGCACCTGCATCGCGATCGTCGTCTGCACGGCGGGAGCACTGACGGCCACGGGCTGGGGCGCCGACGTCGTCTCCGCGAAGCCGGAACCGGAAGTGAAGGTCGCCGTGATGTTGCGGTTGCCTGCCGTCGTGAAGACGTACTGCATCGTCGCCGCGCCGTTCGACACCGGCACCGGCGACCCGACGTTCGTCCCGTTGTCCTTGAACTGCACGGTGCCCACCGCATTCGACGGTGTCACCGTCGCCGACAACGTCACCGCGGTACCTGTCAGAGCTGTCGACGGCGCCGACACCGTCATCGACGTCGGAACGACAACCGAAACCGATTGCGGCGCCGAATCCGACGGGTTCGCCTTCGTGGTGCTCAGGTACTTCGCCTGCAATGGGTGCGTTCCCGCTGTGGTGGGTGTCCACGCGAGCGTCGCGACACCGGAAGCACTCAGGGTTCCGGTTCCCACCTTGGTCGTGCCGTCGTAGAAGTCGACCGCATCACCCTGCGCACCACCGGTCACCGTCGCGGCGAGGGTGACCGACTGGCCCGCCGTCACCGGAGCCGATACGGGCGCCAGTGTCGTCGTGGTGGCGTTCTTGGCGACGGTGATCGCCGGTCCCTTGTCCGCATACGTGCCGCTGCCGAGTGAACCGCTGTAATGCATCGTCGTCGTCAACGGCACACCACGGGCACAATCGGCACCTACCCGGTACGAGAATTCGAATGTCTGCGACTTCGGATCGATGTTCGGATACACCGGCCAATTGCCGGTCACCCGAACATAATCGGAAGCGATTTCCGGGCCCGACCGACTACTGCTGACATAGGTCAGACACGGTGGGTGAAGATCCTTCACCGCCTGGATCCACTCCACCGGAATTCCCGTGCGCTCGAACTTCGTCGACACCGTGACGATGTCGCCCTCGTTCGGCGTCGTGTTGCTCACCGTCCGAGTGAACTTGCTGTTCCCGTCCTCCCACGTCACCGAACCCGACGCCGCGCCGGCCGAGCCCGTCCCCAGCGCCACCACGAACCCGGCGGCGACTGCGGCCGTCGCGCCTGCCGCCATCCAGCGAACTCTTCTGTCAGACATAGGTTCCCTCCGACGGCGGGCGTGGCCGGCCGTTCTGCGATCGACTGGTGGACCCCTCGTCCGGCCGCGAGGTCAGTGACGGGCCGGACGAGGGGCGAGACTTCGAAGAGGACTAGCCGCCGAGGGACGCGAGGCTTCCGGTGCCCCCGCCCGTGCCACCGTCACCACCGCCGGTGGAGGCGGGTGCGACGCTGACGGAAAGGGCATCGGACGACGCATTGACGTTGCCGGCCCCCGAGTACTCGGCGCGGATCACCCGCTGCCCCTCGACCGCAGGAGTCCAGCTGACCGTGGCGACGCCACTGCCGTCGACCGTCGCCGCTCCGACGACAGTGTCGCCGTCCTTGAACGTCACGGTTCCGCCGGCGTTGCCCGGGGTCACCTGTGCGGAGATGCTCTGCGGCGAACCGACCTTCGCTCCGACGACGTTCGCGATCGCCGTGGCCGACTCGATGTTGCCGACGGGCTTGGCCGCCACCGTGACGGTCGCGGTGCCGGTCGACCCGGCCACGCCGTCACGACCGGAGAAGACCGCGACGAGCGTACGGCTGCCCTCGCTCGTCGGCGTCCACTGGTACGTGGCCTTGCCGGCGCCGTCGACGGGAACCTGGGCCAGCACCTCGGAGCCGTCCTTGAACACGACGGTTCCGCCGGCGCCTGCAGGCGACACGGTGGCCTCGAGAGTGGAAGCACGCCCCACCTGGGCACCTGCGACCGCGCCGATCGTGGTGCTCGACACCGTGTCGACCTGAGCGACGTCGATGGTCTGCTGGCCGGACTGAGAAGCGTTGGCCCGCGTGGTTCCCGGGAACTTCGCCATGAGGGTGTGCGCGCCACGGGTCCCCGGCGTCCACGCGTACGTCGCGGTGCCGTTGGCGTTGAGAGTGCCGGATCCGATCTTGGCGCCGCCGTCGAAGAACTCGACCGTGTCGCCCTGCGCGCCGCCTGTCACCGTCGCCACCAGGTTCGTGACCTGACCGACCTGTGCGCTCGTGACCTGGGCCAGGATCGTCGACGTCACGTTCTTACCTACGGTGATCGACGGCCCCTTGTTCGAGTAGGTGCCGCTCCCCAGGCTCCCCGAGTAATGCATCGTTGTCGAAAGCGCCGTACCTCGAGCGCAATCCGCGCCGACGCGGTAAGAGAACTCGAACGTGTGGGACTTCGGATTGATGTTCGGGTACACCGGCCAATCGATCGACGATCCCTCGATCCGCGCGAAGTCGGCCCCCTTGCTCTGGAGGCCGCGCGGCGACCCGTCCACCTTAGCCGATCCCTCGACGTAGGTGAGGCAGGTGGGATGCACATCCTTGACCGCGTAGATGTACTCGACGGGAATCCCGGTCCGCTCGAATTTCGTCGACACCGTGATGATGTCACCCTCGTTCGGAGTGGTGTTGCTGACCGTCCGCGTGTACTTGCTGCTGCCGTCGGTCCACGTCACCGAACCCGGCGCCGCACCTGCGATCCCCACACCGGCTGTGACCGCGAATCCGGCTGCCACCGCGAATGCGCTGAGTCCCCCGACGACCCGACGGATGTTCCTGTCAGACATGCAATTCCTCTCGACGCCGACCTTCGATGAATGCCGATCCGAAAGATGTCGCCGATGGCGTCGTGTATCGGGCCATGTTCCGACTCCCTCCAGAGCACGGTCCCGCGGTTCCGGCCCACCTGCCCACCGGTCGCACGGGTCTACGCACAGGTGGCGGCCCGACTCCATCACCTGGTCGTTTCGCCTCGACGGCGTGCATCGAGCGAAACGCGACTCACTGTATCGGACGTGCGTCCAAGTCGGATCGAAAATGGCGCAAACGTAAATCGAGGCCCTCACGCGGGACATGAGAGCCTCGATTCGACTGCCGATCAGGAACCGAACATCGCACTTCCGTTACCCAGGCTGCCGGCCGGACCCGGGACCGTCGGGGCATCGACAACCTGGATGGTCTGGGCAAGGGACGCCGACCCGTCGACTCCCACGCCACCGGTGTAGGCAGCGCTGATTTCGTGCGCACCCGCGCTGTCGAAGACGTAGTCGAGCGCGACGACACCGTTCGCGACGGGCAACCGCGGTCCGATCGGTGAGCCACGGTCGTAGAACTGCACCGTGCCGGGCAGGGTGAGTGCAGTCGACGAGACCTGCGCAGACAGGCGCACCGCCACCCCGACCGTCGCGGATTGGGGCGCCGTCATGATCGTGTTGGACTCCACGTCGTCCTGCCCACGGACAGATACGTCCACGATGCGTCCGGGCGAGGTCGAGTTGGAGAATCCCCCACTGCCGGCGAACGTCGCGGTGATCGGCTTGGGCCCCGCAGTCGCGAAGGTGTGCGAAGTCGACGCGATTCCGTTGACCACCGGAATCGGCGCCCCGATGTTCGCAGTTCCGTCCTTGAACTGCACGGTGCCGGTCGCGTTCACCGGTGAGATCGAGGCCGAAAGCTGGATCGACTCACCCGTCTTCGCACTCGGCGGCACCGTCACCGTGGTGCTGGTGGCCGTAGACGCCTGCTGGACGGACAGGCTCAGCTCACCAAGTGGGTTCCAACGCTGCGTCGTCTGGAAGGAGTAGATGTCGAATTCCATACCGGTGCTTCGCGGTCCGGGCTGGGCGCTGGCCGCGACCTTGTAGGTGAACGTCAGCGTTGCGTTCTTGTTCAGAAGGCCCAGCCGGCACCACGCGGCGACACAGTTGCCCGAACCTTTCCAGTCGAGCCGCACGGCGCCCGAAACCGGATCCTGTGACGCGGTGCCGTCGAACGGCCCGGACTTGTTGCGGCCGCCCGATACACCGTCACCGCGCCACACGTCGGCGTTGACGCTCTGGAGTACGTAATTCGTCGGCGGAAGATCGGTGAAGGTCTGCATGTAGCGGTCGACTCCGCTGGCACTCAACGTCACAGTCGACACCACGGTGTCTCCGGGAAAAGGGTTTGCGTTGTCGACGGTTTTGGTGGCGCTGATATTCGACGTCGTCACCGTTTGGGACACCGGCGCCGCGGACGCGACGCCGCTACCGAGAACGGCCTGCCCGACTCCGAGCGCGGCGACAGCCATCGCGCCCACGAGTACCTTCGACACAGCTCGCCGCATGACCGATCGGGCCATTCCGACTCCTTCCAAAGCGTTCGTGTACCGATGGACGTCCCACCGACACAGCGCAGTACGCATGCTTGTGCGTTCCTGTCGGCATCCGGCCCGACTCCGGTTGTTCGACAGGGCCCGGCGTCCCACGATCACGGCGCACCGAGCCTTTCGGACTTTATAGAACAAACGTCCAACTTCGGACGGTTTTCGCTACAGCGGATCCGGGGCGGCCGCTTGCGCGCCCGCCCCGACCCGTCAGGAACCGAAGGGCAGTCCGCTGAGGCTTCCGGTTCCCGTGCCACCACCCGGCGTCGAGTCGACGCTTGCGACCTGGACGGTCCGAGCCTCGGAGGTGGATCCACTCAATCCTTCCGCTCCCGAGTAGACCGCGGTGATCGGGTGCGCACCGGGTGTGACGAACGAGTACTGCAGCGTCGCAGCACCGTCGACCAGTTCCACAGCCTCACCGATAGGGGTGGCGCCGTCGAAGAACTGGATCGTCCCGCGAACCGGACCCGACGACACCACCGATGCCCACAACGTCACCTCGGTGCCACTGGTCGCCGAGGCGGGCACAGTCAGCGCCGTCGCGGTCTCGACGTCGGTCGGGGCCGCAACCGTCACGTTCACGTTCCGGGTAGCTGCCACCGAGCCGTCCAACGCAGGGACTCCCGAGAAGACCGCAGAGACGGCGTGCGTTCCCGCCACTGTGAAGGTGTGCGGAAGCCGCGCGACACCCGAGCTCACCGCGACCGGGTCGCCGATATCCTGCCCGCCGTCGCGGAACTGGACGGTACCGCCGTCGACCGCAGCTCCGGAGAAGTCGCGCACGGTCACCCAGAGGTCGGTGGTTGCACCGGTCTTGGCCTCACCGGGGACGCTCAGCAGAGTCACCGTGCCACGCGGCGTCACCACCGGATCGGTGACGGACACGGACCGGACCGATGAAGTCGAAGGTTCGAATCCTGCTGCACCAGAGTATGTCGCGGTGATGGAGTGACTGCCGACGGATGAGAACGTGTGCTCGAGTGTGGCTGTTCCGTTGACGACCTCGACCGCTCCGCCGATCGCGGCGACGCCGTCCTTGAACTGGACTGTTCCACCGTTCGGCGCCGGGGTGACCGACGCGGAGAGCGTCACCGGCGCTCCGGTCTGCGCCGTCACGGACGCGTCGACCGTGGTGACCGTGGCCAGGTCCGGAACCGAGACGGTCACCGTCTGCGCAGGCGCCGTGGACGAGACGAAGCCCGGACCCGTGAACACCGCCGAGATCGAGTGCGCACCTGCCGTCGTGAACGTGTGCGGGAACATGGCCACACCATTCGAGACGGCAACAGGCGCACCGAGGTTCGTGTTCCCGTCCCTGAACTGCACCGTGCCCGACGCCGAGCTCGGGTCGACGGTGGCGGACAGCGTCACCGGTGTTCCGGTGAGCGCGGACTGGGGCGCCTGCAGCGTCAGCGACGTGACCACGTCGGCCTCCGCCACCTGGACCGACTGCACCGCGGAATCCGATCCGTTGGCGAACGCCGTGGCCGCGAACCGCGCCTGCACCGACCGCGTACCCGCCGTCGTGGGTGTCCACGAGGACGTGGCCGCACCTGATGCATTCAGTCGACCCGTGCCGATCTTCGTCGAGCCGTCGTAGAAGTCGACCGGATCGTCCTGCTTGCCGCCGGTCACCGTCGCGCTGAGCGTCACCGGTTTGCCGACCTGTGCAGCCGGCACCGCCGCCAACGAAGTCGACGACACGTTCTTGCCGACCGTGAGAGCCGGTCCCTTGTCGGAATAGGTGCCGCTCCCGAGACTGCTCGTGTAGTGCATCGTCGTCGGCAACGCCACGCCTCGCGCACAGTCCGCGCCGACCCGGTACGAGAACTCGAATGTGTGTGGCTTTCCACCGATCAGAGCGCCCACCGGCCACTCCGTCACAGTTCCCTTGACGCGCGCGAAGTCGGCGCCTTGGCTCTCCAAGGCCCGTGTGGAGCCGTTGACCTTCGCGGAACCGTCCACATACGTCAGACACGTCGGATGGACGTCCTTGACCGTGTAGATGTACTCGCCAGGAATGGCGGTTCGCTCGAACTTCGTCGACACAGTGACGACGTCGCCCTCATTCGGGGTGGTGTCGCTGACGGTTCGAGTGAACTTGCTGCTTCCGTCCTGCCACATCGTCGAATCCGCAGCGGCACCGGCCAATCCTGCGCCGGCTCCGACGAGGCCCACCGTCAACGCGGCCACCCCCGCAGCGGCGGCCAATCTCCGCCCCGTCCTGCTCGTCATGCTGATCGTCCATTCTTCTCTCGCCATGTCGGCGTTTCGCTGTCGCATGGTCGTTCCCGCCCTCACGAACCGAAGGAGAGGCTGCCGGTGCCGGCGCCCGTCGGTCCGCCGGGTTCAGCGATCACGAGCACTCCCGCGATCGAGGAAGATTCGATGAATCCCTCTGCACCGCTGTACTTCGCGACGATCGTGTGCGACCCCGTTCCACTGAAGGAATGCGTAAGACTCGCCCGCCCGTCGACGAGATCGACTGCCTCGCCGATCGGCTTGTCGCCGTCGAAGAACTGCAGGGTGCCGTGCGGGGTCCGTGGGGCGACCACGCGCGCCGAGAGGCTGACCGGCGTTCCCGGAACTGCACCACCGGGCAGCACCAACTCGGTGGCCGTCGCGAGGTCCGTGACCGAAGCGAGCGCCACGTTGACGTCCTGGGCGTCGGAGTTCGACGCCGTATAGGCGCCCGTTCCGTGGAACGTGGCCGTTATCGAGTGCGCACCGGTCGCATCGAAAACGTGTGTCAGCTTGGCGAAACCGTCGATCACGGCTACCGGGTTGCCGATCGCCGAGGCGCCGTCGCGGAACTGCACGGTTCCACCGGCCGGCACCGGGACACCGTCGACCGAGTCGAACACGCTCGCCCAGAGGTCGACCGGCCGGCCGGACTTCGCCTCACCGGGCACGTTCAACAGGGTGGCGGTACCGATGTTCGACGCGATGACGGCTACGGTCACCGGCGCAGCCGAGGAACCGAGCGTTCCCAATCCACCGCTGAAGACCGCGCTGATCACGTGCGAGCCACCCCGGGTGAAGGTATGGGACAGGCTTGCGACTCCGCCCGAAACGAGCACCGGAGAACCGAGATTCGTCGCTCCGTCCCGGAACTGAACGGTGCCGTCGACCGGTGTCGGAGACACCGTGGCCGAGAGGGTGACCGGGCTTCCGACCTCTGCGGTGCCGGGGACCGTCAACGTGGTGACGGTGGCAACGGCGTCGGGCATGGGCTCGGACACGGTCACCGTCCGCGCACTCGAGGTGGACGGCCCGAAACCCGCGCCGCCCGAGTAGACCGCGGTGACGCTGTGGGCGCCAGTTGTCGTGAAGGCGTGCGGGAGCGTCGCGACTCCGCCGGTGACGGGAACCGGTGCACCGATCTCGGAAGCACCGTCTTTGAACTGCACCGTGCCGCTGGCGCCGACGGGGGTCACGGCGGCGACCAGGTCCACTGCGAGATCCGTCGTGGCGGTCGGCGGTACCGTGACCGTCGTCGACGTGGCCACGACCGGCGGCGTCACCGTCACAGTCCGTGCCTCCGACGTGGACGACGCGAATCCCGCCCCTCCCGAGTACACCGCCGTGATGCTGTGGGCGCCGAGCGATCCGAACGCATACGACAGGCTTGCGGACCCGTCGACCACGGGGACCGGAGCACCGATGTTCGCGCCACCGTCCCTGAACTGCACCGTGCCCGACGCCCCTGCGGGCGCCACGGTCGCGGCGAGTTGCACGGCAGTGCCGGTCGCCGCAGAGTCGGGCACGCTCAGCGTCGTCGAGGTGACGGTGTCCGGTACTGCGATCCGGACGGTCGCCAGCGGGCCCGCGCCGGCATTGAGGGCGGCGCTCTCGGAGTTGCGCGGACTGCAGCGCGTGGGCGCCCACTGCACGCCCAGGAATGAGGCTTTCGCGAGCTGCGTGCTGAAGTTCTTGTCGTTGTTGAAGTTGCCCGCCGCTCCGCTCGTTCGGATCCTCGGCTGGATGACACCGGACTCGCCGGCCACCATCGTCACGTCGATCGCCGGCAGCCGGAACCAGGAATCACCGCTCCCGTTGTTGCTACCGTCGATGTTCTTCTTCAGCTTGGGCGCGACGATGCCGCCTTCGCTACTGGTGCTGGTGAACGCTCCGTTGCCGATCACCTCGTTGTTGCCCGAGATCCGGAGAATCGTGCCGCTGGCGTCGGCGGTTCCGTTGTCGTTGACGCGGATGACGCTCGGCGCGACCCCACTCAGGTTCGCCGAGGAACCCGGCACGATCACCGCGCTGACGAAGGTCGCGTTCGACGGGATCTCGAAGTCGTTCTTCAGCCTCGACAGGTTCGTCGTGCTCGCGCCCGAATCGGAGTCGGGGAACGACTGCGCGTTCGTCTGCATCCGGAACGTGAAGGTCTCCCCCGGGGCCACCGTGTCGGGAGCAGCGACGGTCACCGACGCGGCGGGGGTCTTGGTGACGTTGATCGTCGCGGACGCACGGCATGTCGTCGTGAAGTCGACCGTCGTCGTCGCGGCCGTGGCCGGTTGGGCAACCAAGAACGATCCGGCGATCAACGCGGACCCGGTGAACGCCACGGTGCAGCGCCTCCGTAACGAGGAACTCATCTGACTCCCTGAAACAACGGTTTGACCGGCGCTATGGATACAGCGCTCCGAGTGAGTCACCATAGACCGGAAAACTGCAACGCGTGTCAGTTTTGCCGGACAAATGTCCAGTTGAGTGTGACGCCCCCCAAACGAGGGGCGGCCCCTGCCTCCACGGCAGGGGCCACCCGTCGGTCAATGGATCAGAAGCCGAAGCGGAACCCGTTCGAACTCCCCAGCGATCCGAAGTCCAGTGACCCAGCACCACCGGTGCCGCCGCCGGCCTCGCTCACGTCGAGCACCTGGACCGGTGACGTCGAACCGGCCACACCCGTGCCACCCGAGTACACGGCATGAACATGGTGCGGCCCGGTCGACGTGAATGTGTGCACGATTGTGGCGACACCGTCCACCACAGCCACGGGCGAGCCGATCTCGACGCCACCGTCGAAGAACTGCACTGTCCCAGGCAACGTCTGCGCACCGGTCACCTGAGCCTCGAGGGTGAAGGCGGTTCCGACCGTGGTCGACTGAGCCGAGGACATCAAGATCGACGACACCACATCCGACGGATTCGGAGCCGACACCGCCACCGGATACTGCGTCGAGGTCGACGCGAGGAATCCGGCACCGGGCAGGTACTCGGCTGTGATCTGGTGTGTCCCGGCAGAGCCGAAGTTGTGAGTGACAGTGGCGGAGCCGTTTTCCAGAACCACGGGGGATCCGATCGGGTTGCCGTTGTCACGGAACTGCACCGAACCCGTCGGCACCGCCGAACCCGACTGCGCCTGCACCGTCACCGACAGCGTCGTCGGCGCACCCGTTATCGCCGATTCCGGAACTCCGACCAGCGTCGCCGTTGCAACATCGACCGGTGCCGGGTCGCTCACCACGACGGTGTGGGCCGCGGCGGTCGAACCAGCGAAACCTGTTGTGCCGGAATACACGGCCGCCACTGAGAAAGAACCGGCCGCACCGAAGGTGTACGGCATGCTCGCCTGACCGCTGCCGTTTAGGGAGACCGGAGCCCCCACATCGGTGCCGGCCACCGAGAACTGGACCGTTCCGCCGGTGGGAACCGGTGACACCGCCACCGACAGGGTCACCTGCTGGCCTGTCTCCGCAGTCGATGGAGCGGTCACCGTGATGGTGGTGTCCTCATCGGGAACAACCGGAACGGAAACCGTCACGTTCTGCGCCTGCGCAGACGAGCTCGTGAAGCCGGCGGCGCCGGTGAACTCGGCCGTGACCGCGAACGAGCCGGCAGCGTCGAACGTGTGCGGCAGAGTCGCTGCACCCGCGGTCACCGGAACCGGAGGCCCCACCGGAGAACCGTTCACCTTGAACTGCACAGAACCCTGAGCGGTCGCCGGTGTTACCTGAGCCGACAAGCTCACCGACTCACCGGTCGTGGCCGAACCCGGAACAGTCACCGCCAGCGACGTGGTCACATCCGGATCGGAGACCGTCACGCTCTTCTCCAACGCAGTCGAGTTCGTGAAGCCGGCGGCGCCGGTGAACTCGGCCGTGACCGCGAACGAACCGGCAGCGGCGAACGTGTGCGGCAGAGTCGCCGCACCCGCAGTCACCGGAACCGGAGACCCCACCGGAGAACCGTTCACCTTGAACTGCACAGAACCCTGAGCGGCCACCGGAGACACCTGAGCCGACAAGCTCACCGACTCACCAGTTGTCGCAGAAGCCGGAGCAGACACCGTCAGCGACGTCTCCACATCCGGATCAGCCACCGTCACCGACTGCGCGGCAGCCGAAGAATTCGTGAAACCCGCGCCCGCAACGAAATCAGCACCGACACTGTGCGCACCAGCCGACGTGAACGTATGCGACAGCGTCGCAACACCACTCACCACCGCAACCGGAGACCCGATCGGCGCACCGTTGTCCGTGAACTGAACAGTGCCGACCGCGTTCGACGGGTTCACCGTCGCCGACAAATCCACCGAGCTACCCGTCGTCGCCGACTCGGGAGCAGTGACCGACAACGACGTGGACACGTTCGGATCGCTGACCACCACGTTCTGCGCCGACGCACTCGAGTTCGTGAACCCGGCACCGCCCGTGAACTCCGCGGTCACCGCGAACGAACCAGCAGCATTGAACGTGTACGGCAGCACAGCCTCACCACCGGATACCGGAACCGCTGCGCCCGCCGGGCTCCCGTTCACCTTGAACTGCACAGAACCCTGAGCGGCCACCGGAGACACCTGAGCCGACAAGCTCACCGACTCACCAGTTGTCGCAGAAGCCGGAGCAGACACCGTCAGCGACGTCTCCACATCCGGATCAGCCACCGTCACCGACTGCGCGGCAGCCGAAGAATTCGTGAAACCCGCGCCCGCAACGAAATCAGCACCGACACTGTGCGCACCAGCCGACGTGAACGTATGCGACAGCGTCGCAACACCACTCACCACCGCAACCGGAGACCCGATCGGCGCACCGTTGTCCGTGAACTGAACAGTGCCGACCGCGTTCGACGGGTTCACCGTCGCCGACAAATCCACCGAGCTACCCGTCGTCGCCGAC
>NZ_LWTX01000014.1 GCF_002094305.1 Prescottella equi | reverse complement strand
GCACACACCATCACTCGAAACACACAGTTTCTCGTTCCGGGGCAACCGTTCCAGCTTAGCCCACCCGGGAGTCGAGCGCAAACTCGCTTCCCTTCCGGGCCACCCGGACGCGGTACATCCACCCTACACACGGCAGGATCGTCGACCAACTTCCGGGAATATCAGGCGCTCCCCGTACAACCTCGTTTTCCCTCGCTGACCAGTGAAGATCGCGTCCGGGTCGGTGTCCGTGTCGCTCTGACTCGCAATAAGTTACGGGTCGATTAGTGGATCTGCCAAATCGCCAGGTCAGAGCGCGATCATGGATCCGGCAAACCGCGAAGCCGCTGGTAGAACGATCGGGACGGGGGCAATCCCCGCCCCGATCAACTCACACTCTCTCAGGTGACGCTGAACACGTCAGCCGGCGATCACCTTGATGCCGGCAAAGTTCTTGCGTCCACGACGGATCACGAGCCACCGGCCGTGCAGCAGGTCCGACGACTCGGGCGTCCAGTCGTCGGACTCCACGCGCTGGTTGTTGACGTAGGCGCCACCCTCTTTCACCGCACGACGTGCGGCGCCCTTGCTCTCGCTCAGTCCGCTCGCCACGAGCAGGTCGACGATCGTGCGCGGGGCATCACCGGCGACCTCGGCGATCGATGCTTCCTTCAACGCGGCGGCGAGGGTCGACTCGTCCAGATCGGTCAGCTCGGCACGACCGAACAGTGCCTTGCTCGCCAGTTCGACCGCATCGGTGTTGGCCTGACCGTGGACCAGGGTCGTCATCTCGGCCGCGAGCCGGCGCTGCGCCTCGCGTGCCTGCGGGCGTTCGGCCGTCGCGACCTCGAGCTCGGCCAGCTCCTCCTGGGTGAGGAAGGTGAACCACCGCAGGTACTTCACGACATCGGCGTCGCCGGTGTTCACGAAGTACTGGTACCAGGCGTACGGGCTGGTCATCTCCGGGTCGAGCCACAGGCTGCCGCCACCGGTGGACTTGCCGAACTTCTTGCCGTCGGCGGAGGTCACGAGTGGCACCGTCATGGCGTGGACCGACTCGCCGTCGAGCTTCCGGTTCAGGTCGACGCCGGCGATGATGTTGCCCCACTGGTCGGAGCCTCCGACCTGCAGGGTGCAGCCGTAGTTGCGGCGCAGGTGCACGAAGTCGTTGGCCTGCAACAACATGTAGCTGAACTCCGTGTAGGAGATGCCGTCGGTTTCGAGTCGGCGCTTGACGGTGTCACGGGCCAGCATGACGTTCACCGAGAAGTGCTTGCCGATGTCGCGCAGAAAGTCGATCGCGGTGAGCTTCGACGTCCAGTTCGCGTTGTTCTCGATGACGGCGCCGGTGGGCGATTCGTCGAAGTCGACGAATCGCTCGAGCTGTGAGCGGATGCGGTCGGCCCAGTCCGCGACGGTGTCCGCGGTGTTCATGACCCGCTCGCCGACGTCGCGCGGATCACCGATCATGCCGGTGGCGCCGCCGGCCAGCACGATCGGGCGGTGGCCGGCCCGCTGGAAGCGCTTGAGTGCCAGCAGTGGCACCAGGTGTCCGGCATGCAGACTCGGCCCGGTCGGATCGAAGCCGGCATACAACGTGACTGGACCGGCCTCGGTCTCGCGACGCAGTGCGTCCAGATCGGTCGACTGGGCGATGAGCCCCCGCCAGGTCAGTTCGTCAAGGATGTTCTCAGTCACGACCCGATCATCCCACCGTCAGGTCGGGGCGGGTGCGCGCGGGCTGCGGCGATAGGACGAGACGGCGGGAGAACCGGGTATCCACAGCCGCCACGGCCAGTCCGGAGCCACCGAGATCCCCACGCGCGGACCGCTGTTCCAGACGTCCGTCGCGCACAGCTCCAGACTCACCCCCGACTCCTCGCCGAACAGGTCGAGGCCGTCGTCGTCGAGCGTCAACCCCAACGCCGCGCCCAGGTTTCCGGGACCGCGTGCCGCGTCGACGGGACGTCGGACGGCGGGACGCCGCGAGGCCACCAGCTCGTGCCCCTCGACGACTTCCGCGGCCCGCAGCAGCACTCCCCCGGCCACGCCGTCCGGTCCGTACGTGACGTTGGCGCAGAAGTGCATGCCGTAGCTGCGATAGACGTAGAGGTGTCCGGGCGGGCCGAACATGACCGAATTCCGGGGAGTCGGCCCGCGGAAGGAGTGTGCCGCCGGATCGGGCCACGGCCCCGACGGATCCCCGCCGTACGCCTCGACCTCCACGATCCGTGCCTGCACTGCACCGACAGTCAGCATCCCGCCGAGTACCGCGCGCGCGGCGGCGAGCGGATCCTCGGCGTCGCGAAGGACGGCCCGGCCGGAGGAAGTCACGGTCACGATTGTGCACGGATACGCATTCGGTGCACGGCAACGGTTGACCGGCCGGCGGGAGCGGGCAGAGAATTCATCGGGCGATGAGTTCATCACTCGATGAATCGAGGTCGGTATGACCGCACCATCCGAGCACTCCGCCGATCCGCCGGCGTCGTCCGCCGTCGTGATCCAGGGCTTGAACGTGACGCGTGGAGGTGCCCCCGCGCTGCGGGATGTCGACCTGTCGATCCCCCGCGGCTCGATCACCGGACTGTTGGGACCGTCGGGCTGCGGAAAGACCACCCTCATGCGGTGCGTCGTCGGGACCCAGATCATCGAGTCCGGCACGGTGACCGTGCTCGGTCGGCCGGCGGGCTCGACGCCGCTGCGCCACCGGGTCGGGTATGTGACGCAGGAGCCCAGCGTCTATCTCGACATCTCCATTCGGGACAACGTGCGGTACTTCGCCTCGCTCTACGGACGCGGGCACGACGCGGTGGAGGACACGATCGAGGCGGTCGGTCTGAGTACGCACGCCGATCACGCTGCCGGGGACCTGTCCGGCGGCCAGCTCGGCCGGGTGTCGCTGGCGTGCGCGCTGGTGGGGCGGCCCGACGTACTGGTCCTGGACGAACCGACGGTCGGCCTGGATCCGGTGTTGCGCGCGGAGTTGTGGGATCACTTCGCGGACCTGGCGGCGTCGGGGGCGACGCTGCTGGTGTCGAGTCATGTGATGGACGAGGCGGACCACTGTGAGAGCCTGCTGCTTCTCCGCGAAGGTCGGCTGCTCGCCCACGTATCGCCCTACGAGCTGCGCCGACGAACCGGCAAGTCGAATCTGGAAGAGGCTTTCCTCGTCCTCATCCGGGACCAGCAGGTCGGAGTACAGCCGTGATCGTCAATTCACGTATCTATGCCGCGAGCACCGTTCGCATCCTCCGGCAACTCCGCACGGACCGGCGCACGGTCGCGATGATCCTGTTCGTGCCGTCGCTGATCATGGTGTTGCTGTACTTCCTGTATCAGAACGTCCCGACTCCGCCCGGTCAGACTCCACTGTTCGACCGCATCGCGATCACGATGCTCGGCATCATCCCCTTCATAGTGATGTTCCTGGTGACGTCGATCGCGATGCAGCGCGAGCGCAGCTCCGGAACGCTGGAGCGATTGCTGACCACTCCCCTGTCGAAGCTCGACCTACTGGCCGGCTACGGGACAGCCTTCTCGATCGCCGCGGCGGCACAGGCCGCGCTGGCGTGCGGAGTGGCGTTCTGGTTCCTGAGCCTGACCACGCAGGGCAACGCGTTCTGGGTGATCCTCATCGCCGTGCTGAACGCGGTCCTCGGCGTCGCCCTCGGCCTGTTGTGCAGCGCATTCGCGCGCACCGAGTTCCAGGCCGTGCAGTTCATGCCGGTGATCGTGATCCCGCAGCTGCTGTTGTGCGGGTTGCTGGTGCCGCGCAACCAGTTGCCGCAGTGGCTCGAGTGGATCAGCAACGTGCTCCCGCTCAGCTACGCGGTCGAGGCACTGCAACAGGTGGCGACCCATCCGGGAACGACCGCGCTGATGTGGCGCGACTTGGGCATCGTCGCGTCGTTCGTCGTGGTCGCGCTGGGTCTCGGCGCCGCGACGCTACGTCGACGCACGCCATGACGGTGGACCCCGCGGTGCCCCCGACCCGGCCCGGGCGTCGCCCCGGCCCGTCGACCACACGCGACCGGATCCTGAGCGCGGCGCGGGAGCGTTTCGCCGACAACGGGTTCGACCACACGACGATCCGAGCGATCGCAGCCGATGCCGGTGTCGACTCGGCGCTGGTACACCACTACTTCGGAACGAAGCAGCAGTTGCTCGTCGAAGCCGTGGCCCTACCGATGGACCCGGCGTCGATCGCCGGATCGTTCGAAGCCGTGCCGGTGCACGAACTCGGTGAGGCGCTCGCCCGCACGGTGATCGGTATCTGGGATTCGCCGCACCAACCGGCGGTGGTCGCGGCGGTACGGTCGGCGCTCACGGGCGGCCGCGAACGACTGCTCCGCAGCTTCCTGCTGGAAGTCGCACTCCGCGACGTCGTGCCGCGAGTCGACTCACCACCGGGAACCGGTGAACTTCGCGTGGCGCTCGTCGCGTCGCAGATGGCGGGGTTGTTCCTCACCCGCCACCTCCTCGACGTCGGCGCGCTCGCCGATCTGTCGACCGACGAGGCCGCCCGACTGGTGGCACCGACGCTGCAGGCCTATCTCACCGGCCCACTCGACGCTACGGTCAGGACTCGGCCGCCGCGCCCCGGGCGACGAAATCCTCGTGCTCGGCCTCGGTGACGTCGCGCGCCTCGTCGATCAGCAGAACGGGAATGCCGTTCTCGATCGGGTACGCGCGGCGCAGGCGCGGGTTGTAGAGCACCTCGTCACCGACCAACAGCAACGGCCCCTTGTCCTGCGGGCACGCCAGAATGCTGAGCAGGGTGGGATCAATAGCCACTTCAGTCCTCTCGGGCCGTCCGTCGATCTCGGCCGGTCCAGGCTACAAGTCGCCGCAGCACCGGCTACGCGGGCACCCCACCCGGCCCCTCCGGGCTGCCGCCGTACCGGGCGGCCGCAGCCTTGGTGAATCGCTTGTAGCGGCCCGTCTCGGCATCGAGACACCACGAACGAGCACTCGGCTTCGGCAGCCCGGCGGCCTGCAGTTCGGTCGCCTGCGGCCGGTACGACGGGCCCAGCGGAATCCGGTCGACGACGTGGACGATGTCCGGGCACTGCTCGATCGGCAACTGTCCGAGAGCGGCCGTGACCTCGGCGGCGCTCGGGACGCGGCCGTCGTGGACGGTGATCGCGGCCACCGGTACCTGGCGCTCGCCCGTCGGCACACCGTAGGCGACCGCAAGGTCCACCTGCGGCATTTCCCCGAGCAGGTCGACGATCGGTTGCGTGAAGACCGGCCCGCGGACCGTGTCGACGACCGTCCGCTTGTGATCGACGAGCCAGAAGTCACCGTCGGCGTCGCGACGGAAGAGATTCTCGGTCGGCACCCACGCGTCACCGGCCGCGAACACACCCCGCATGACGCCCGGCACCGCCTCGGTTCGAGCGCCGGGCCTGCCCAGCAGGAGGCCCACCTCGTCGTCCTCACACTCGCGCACGAACCCGCGCGCATCCTCGAGGAACCGTCCCTCGATCGGGTCGTACGCGCCGACCCGTACCTCCGCGCTGCCCGGCAGCGGCCGTCCCTTCGAGCCGACCTTCGCGCCCGAGACGTTGACCAGCACCACGTCACCCTCGGTGGATGCGTAGAACTC
The DNA here is from genome assembly GCF_002094305.1 of Prescottella equi. Lineage (GTDB taxonomy): Bacteria > Actinomycetota > Actinomycetes > Mycobacteriales > Mycobacteriaceae > Prescottella > Prescottella equi. The sequence goes on along the minus strand of NZ_LWTX01000014.1, from coordinate 59,077 downwards.
GAGCACCCGCGCCGGCGCGAAACGGGAAGAGATCCGCCGCCAGAGCCCGGGCGGCATTCCCGACCCGATGAACAACCGGATCGGATGTCCTTCCTCCAACGGAAGGGATTTGGCGTCGAGAATCTCGCGCATCATCGTCCACGTGTAGCTCACGACCGTCACACCGTAACGGCGGACTTCCTCCGCGAAGCGGTCCGGATCGAGGCCGCGGGACAGGGCGATGCGTGCGCCACCGGCGATCGCGCCACCCAGGGTCGCCATCAACCCGGACGAATGATGCAGTGGCGCAAGGCAGTAGACGGTGTCGCTCCGGCTGAGCGAGGCAGCCGAGGCGGTGCCGAACGCCGACAGCGCCCACCGGAAGTTGGTGATGTACTTGGCTTCGAGGTTGCCGCAGGACCCACTGAAGATCACGAACGCCAACTCGCGGGCCAGGCCGGGATCCGGGCGGTACCACCCGGGCAGGGTCACCGCATCCGGGTCGACCTGCTCGAGGTCGATGACATCGGGGCCCAGTTCCACCGCCAGGCCGCGGAACTCGCCACCACCGAGCACGAGAACCTTCTGGCCCGTGGCAACCGCATCCTCGAGGTGGTCGGGATCGACGACGATCCTGTCGACCCGACCCAGCCGGACCGCCTCGTCGAGATCCCCGCCGGGCGGCAGCAGCACCGCGACCGCGCCCAGCCGCGACAGCGCCGCGATCGCGACCAGTGCACTCGGCCGGGTCGCCATCAGCACGCCGACATGCGCGGCAGGCCGGACGCCGGCGTGCACGAGCCCGCGGACGACGTTGTCGATGCGGGTGTTGACAGCCGCATTGGTGTGCACCCGGTCGTCGAACAGGAAGCACTCGCCGTTCGGCGCCTGCCTGCCCTGCTCGGCGAGCAGCAGACCCAGCGAGATCCGGGAATGCGGTTGCAACTGCCCGAGGCGAGCCAGTCGGGGCAATGCCCGCGCCGCCTCTATCGAGATCTCGCGGGTCCCTCGCACGGTGTCGGTCGCGAAGTCGGCGATGCCCTTCCCGACGCCGACGCCGACCTCGGCGATCGACGCGACCGTGTGAGTGATGCGATTGGTGAGGCTGACGCCGCTGTCCTGACCGGACGGCTCGTCGTGGATCATCACGTCGACCGCTTCCGGGCGCGGGCCCATGTCTTCGCGCCAGCGCACCCATTCACCCGTGGTCGGCCATGTCCGCGATGCGGCCGCCGATCCGACCACCAGACCGAAATGCCCTGCACGGAGGGTCGACTCGAACACCTCGGCGCGAGGGGCCGCCCGCTTGATGCCCCGTACGGCGAGGGGCTGGCCGATGTCGTCGACCTCGCCGACGAACGCGAGGATCGGGCACGACAGCTCGGCCAGACTGACGGCGGTGTCCTTGATGACGAACCCGCCGGTCATCATCCGGTTGTGGACGATGAACTGTTTGAGCAACTCCGCGACGGCCGGCCCGGACCACGCGACCCAGCCGTCCTGCGCCAGGAACCGGCGCTGCTGCTCGCGCGGTAGCAGCGCGTCCCGGTCGTGCAACTGGCGGAGGAAATCGAACCGGGACTTGGCGGTCTTCACCGGATCCAGCAACTGGAACCCGGTGCGCGCCATCCACCCGGCGATCGAGAGCCGGTTGAAGACGTGGTCGGCCAGCAGGTCCGCGCCCTTCGTCGCGAGCCCTGCAGGAATGTTGAACGGCAGCGCCGCCAGGGTGTCCACGGGGGCGCCGAACGTGATGAGGCTGGCGATGTTCCGGCAGCGGCGGTACGCCGCCGCCTGGTAGCAGAACATGCCGCCCTGCGAGTACCCGGACAGGTGGACGTCGCGCCCGGTGTGCTCGTGCACCCGCTCGACGATCTCGCTGATCGCGACGATGTGGTCGGCGAGCGTGCGGTTCCAGCCGCCCTCCTCGGCATCGGGCGAACCGAAGTCGACCACCCAAGGGTCGAGGCCCATCTCGTGGAGAATGCCGACCGCGCCCTGGTCCCGCGTGACGTCGTAGACATCCGCGGACATCATCATCGGCGGAACGAGGACGATCGGCGGACCGGCCTCCGCGGGCTCGGTGTCCGCGAAGTAGCGACGGAGCCGGTACATCGGCGCACGCTCGACGATCTGGAACGGGGACGGGGTCGCCCCCGTTTCCAGACCGCCGAGTCGAACAACTTCGAGGCCGTTCTGTGCCGTGGCCACGGCCCGCCGAAGCGAACCCACCACGTACTCGGAACCGAGACTCACCAGCGCACTCCCCCAGCAACTCACCGTGACTTACATCACATCATGTTCGATGAGCCTTCCACATTACTGCGTTCGTGGAAGCCGGGTCACACCGACTCGTCGTCGATTTCCTTATGCGCGTGCCCATGCGCGAAGCGCGTTCGCCGACTCTCGCACCCCGCCCAGCTGCTCGGCGACGCGGACGCCGGCCGTGCCGCCACGCGCACTGCGCGATGCGATCGATCCGTGCACCGTGAGCACCTCACGCACCGCGGGCGTCAGCGCCGGATCGACCCCGGCCAGTTCCTCGTCGGTCAGCTCGTCGAGACCCACGCCGCGAGCCTCGGCGACACGCACGCACGCACCCGCCGCCTCGTGCGCCACCCGGAACGGGACACCCTGGCGCACCATCCATTCCGCGATGTCGGTGGCGAGCGTGAACCCGGCCGGGGCCAGCTCCGCCATCCGGTCGGTGTGGAACTCCAGAGTGGAGACCAGGCCGGTGATCGCCGGCAGCAACAGCTCGAGCTGTGCGACCGAATCGAAGACCGGCTCCTTGTCCTCCTGCAGATCGCGGTTGTACGCGAGGGGCTGCGCCTTGAGCGTCGCGAGCAGACCGGTCACGTTGCCGATGAGGCGTCCGGCCTTGCCGCGAGTGAGCTCGGAGACGTCCGGATTCTTCTTCTGCGGCATGATCGACGAACCCGTCGACCACGCGTCCGCGAGCGTGATGTAGCCGAATTCCGGTGTGCTCCAAATGATGACCTCTTCGGCCATCCGGGACAGGTCAACCGCGATCATCGCGAGGACGAACGCCGCCTCGGCCGCGAAGTCCCGCGACGACGTCGCGTCGATCGAGTTCTCGGCAGCCGAGTCGAAGTTCAGCTCGGCAGCGATGGCGTCGGGATCCAGGCCCAGCGACGAACCCGCGAGAGCACCGGAACCGTACGGCGACACCGCGGCCCGCTTGTCGAAGTCCCGCAGCCGCTGCACGTCGCGCAACAGCGGATGCGTGTGTGCGAGCAGATGATGCGCCAGCAACACGGGCTGCGCCGCCTGCAGGTGTGTCTTGCCCGGCATCACGGCGTCCGGGTGCGCAGCGGCCTGCGTCGCGAGCGCGTCGACCACGTCGAGAACGCCGTCGGCGATGCGGCGGACCGCGTCACGCAGCCACATGCGGAACAGTGTGGCCACCTGATCGTTGCGGGAACGCCCCGCGCGCAGCCGGCCACCGACCTCGGGTCCGACGCGCTCGATCAGTCCCCGCTCGAGGGCGCCGTGGACGTCCTCGTCAGAGTCCGCCGGCCCGAACGCACCGGAGGCGACGTCGTCACCGAGCCTGGTGAGGCCGTCGAGCATCGTCGCCAGGTCTGCGTCGCTCAGCAGACCGGCCTTGTGCAGGACCTTGGCGTGCGCCTGCGAGGCCCGCACGTCGTACGGGGCCAGGACCCAGTCGAAGTGCGTCGACTTGCTCAGCGCCGCCATGGCGGCGGCCGGTCCGGATTCGAACCGGCCGCCCCAGAGGGCACCCTCGTTTGTTCCGTGGGCGTCGGTCATGACCTAGAGACCCAGGTCGCGCTTCGCCGCGACCTTGGAGGACAGGCCGTGGATGTTGACGAAGCCCTTCGCGTACGACTGGTCGAAGGTGTCGCCCTCGTCGTAGGTGGCGAGGTTGAAGTCGTACAGCGACTCCGGGCTGCGGCGGCCGTTGACCGTGATCGCGCCACCGTGCAGGAACAGGCGGATGTCGCCCGTGACCCGCTCCTGGGTCTTCGCGACGAAGGAATCGAGCGCATCCTTGAGCGGCGAGAACCAGAGGCCGTCGTAGACCAGCTCGCTCCAGCGCTGCTCCATCTGACGCTTGTAGCGCCCGAGCTCGCGCTCGAGGGTGACGTGCTCGAGTTCCTGGTGCGCGGTGATCAGGACCATCGCGCCCGGGGCCTCGTAGATCTCACGGCTCTTGATGCCGACGAGACGATCCTCGACGACGTCGAGGCGGCCGACGCCCTGTGCGCCCGCACGCTTGTTCAGCTCCTGGATGGCCTCGAGCACGGTGACGGGCTTGCCGTCGATCGCAACCGGCTTGCCGGCCTCGAAGCTGATGATCAGCTCGTCGGGGCTGTTCCAGTTGAGGGTCGGATCCTGCGTGTAGTCGTAGACGTCCTTGGTGGGGGCGTTCCACAGATCCTCGAGGAAGCCCGTCTCCACCGCGCGGCCCCACACGTTCTGGTCGATCGAGAACGGCGAACGCTTGGTGACGTTGATCGGGATGTTGTTCTCCTCGGCGAAGGCGATCGCCTTCTCGCGGGTCCACGCGTAGTCGCGGACCGGCGCGATCACCTCGAGGTCGGGGGCCAGAGCACCGAAGCCCACCTCGAAGCGAACCTGGTCGTTGCCCTTGCCGGTGCAACCGTGCGAGACGACGGTGCCGCCGTGCGCACGCGCGGCCTCGACGATGTGCTTGACGATCAGCGGACGGCTGATGGCCGAGACCAGCGGGTAGCGGTCCATGTACAGCGCGTTGGCCTGGATCGTCGGCAGGCAGTACTCGTCGGCGAACTCGTCACGCGCATCCACCACGACCGACTCGACGGCACCGCAGTCGAGGGCACGCTGACGCACGACCTCCATGTCCTCGCCGCCCTGGCCGAGGTCGATGGCGACGGCGACGACCTCTTTGCCGGTCTCCTTGCCGATCCAGCTGATGGCCACCGAGGTGTCCAGCCCGCCGGAGTAGGCGAGTACGACGCGTTCAGCCATGGTGTGTGTGCTCCTTAGAGATAGAAGTGTTCGAGAAAGAGTCTAGTGGTCAGGCCAGGCGCTCTATCGCCGCGGCAAGCTCCGCTCCGGTGAGCGGCTCGCGGGCCACGACGAGGATCGTGTCGTCGCCCGCGATCGTGCCGACGACGTCGGGCAACGAGGCCCGGTCGAGCGCGCTGGCCAGGTAGTGCGCCGCCCCGGGCGGAGTGCGTAGCACGGCGAGGTTCCCGCTGGCGTCGGTCGACACCAACAGTTCGCCGAGCAGGCGGGACAACCGGTCGGTGCCGCCCGAGACGCCGCGTACGGGCGAGCCGTCCTCGGGTACGACGTACACCCCCGCCCCGCCGTCCGCAGCGCGCAGCTTCACCGCGCCGAGCTCCTCGAGGTCCCGCGAGAGCGTCGCGTTCGACACCTCGATGCCCTCGGCGGCGAGCAACGCCGCGAGCTCGGCCTGGCTGCGGATGTGCCGCTCCGCCACGAGAGCGGTGATCCGCGCCTGACGGCCGGCGCGCGTGTGCGCGACGGCCGCGGCAGGCTGCGCGGTCTCCGAGCCCGGGGCGGAGGTCACGGCCGCGTCCCGGCGCGGTCGAGCAACCACACGAGCAGGGCCTTCTGTGCGTGCAGGCGGTTCTCGGCCTCGTCCCACGCCGCGGACTGCGGCCCGTCGAGCACCTCGTCGGTGATCTCCTCACCGCGATGCGCAGGCAGGCAGTGCAGCACGACGGCGTCGGGCGCCGCCTTCGCCAGCAACTCGGCGTTGATCTGGAACGGCCGGAACGGTCCGACGCGGTCGAGACCGTCCTCCTCCTGCCCCATCGACGTCCACGTGTCGGTCACCAGCACGTCGGCGCCGGCGACCGCGGCCTGCGGGTCGTCGACGAGCGTGACCATCGCACCGGTCTGCTCGGCGCGGGTGCGGGCCGCCGCGACGACCGCCGGATCGGGCGCGAACCCGAGCGGGGCGGCAATCGTCACGTGCATGCCGGCGGTGACGCCGCCGAGCAGCAGCGAGTGCGCCATGTTGTTGGCGCCGTCGCCCAGGTACGTCAGTCGCAGGCCTGCCAGCTCGCCCTTGCGTTCGGCGATGGTCTGCAGGTCCGCGAGCACCTGGCACGGGTGGAACTGGTCGGACAGCGCGTTGACGATCGGAACCGTCGCACCCTCCGCCATCTGCTCGAGCCGCTCCTGACCGAACGTGCGCCACACGACGGCGTCGACGAAGCGCGACAGCACGCGGCCCGTGTCCTGCAACGTCTCGTCGCGTCCCAGCTGGGTCTTGCTGCCGTCGACGACGACCGCGTGCCCACCGAGCTGCGCGATGCCCATCTCGAACGAGAACCGCGTGCGCGTCGAGTTCTTGTCGAAGATGACGCCGACGCCGCGCGGGCCCTCGAGCGGCTTGCGCGAGAACGGGTTCGCCTTGAGCTCGCGGGCGAGCCACAACACCTCGGCCTGCTCGGCCGGAGTGAGATCGTCGTCCCTCAAGAAGTGCCGAACGGTCATGTACTACTTACCTCCTGCTGCCGATTCCGCTGCGGCCGTGTCGAGAATTCCCGGCAGCGCCGCGACGAATCCTTCCGCCTGCTCCTCGGTGAGGATCAGCGGGGGTGCCAACCGGATCACCCCCGGCTGCGCGGCGTTGACGAGGTAGCCGGCCTCACGGGCCGCCGCCTCGACCGTCGGCGCGACGTCCTGCGTGAGCACGACACCCAACAGCAGACCCGAGCCCCGGACGTGGTCGACGAGCGGATGCCCGAGCCCCTCGATGCCGGTCGAGAGCACCTTGCCGATCATGTCGGCCCGGGTGAGCAGGTCGTCGGCCGCGATGGTCTTCAGCACCGCCAGGGCCGCCGCCGCACACACCGGGTTGCCACCGAACGTGGTGCCGTGCTTGCCGGGACCGAACAACTCGGCCGCCGCTCCGGTCGCGATGCAGGCGCCGATCGGCATGCCGCCACCGAGCCCCTTCGCGAGCGTCATCACGTCGGGCACGATGCCCGCGGCCTGGTGCGCGTAGAACCAGCCGGTGCGGCCGATGCCGGTCTGCACCTCGTCGAGGACGAGCAGCGCTCCCCGCTCGGCCGTGATCTTGCGGGCACCCGCCAGGTAGCCCTCGGGCGGCACGACGACGCCGCCCTCACCCATGATCGGCTCGAGGAACACCGCTGCGGTGTCCTCGTCCACGGCCCGGTCCAGAGCCTCGAGATCGCCGTACGGGATGTGCTCGACGCCGGGCGGCATCGGTTCGAACGGCGCCCGCTTGTCGGGCTGGCCGGTGAGAGCCAAAGCGCCCATCGTCCGGCCGTGGAACGCCTTCTCGGCGGCGATGATCTTCGGCCGGCCGGTGGCCCGCGCCAGCTTGAACGCGGCCTCGTTGGCCTCCGTGCCGGAGTTGCACAGGAACACCCGGCCGGTGACGGAACCGGCGTTGTCGCCGACGCCCAGCTGCATCAGAAGATGTTCGGCCAGCGCGACGGCGGGCTCACTGGCGTACAGGTTCGACACGTGCCCGAGCGTGGACAGCTGCGTGGTGACCGCCTCGACGATCGCCGGGTGTGCGTGCCCCAGGATGTTCACCGCGATGCCGGCGAGCAGGTCCAGGTACCGCTTGCCGTCGGCGTCGGTGACGACCGCACCCTCGCCACGCACCAGTGCGACCCGCGGCACGCCGTAGGTGTTCATCAGTGCGCCGGACCAGCGTTGCTGGAGATCCGTCGTGGCAGTCATGCCAGTCCTTCCGTGGATGCGAGTTGGAGTTCGGGTGCGGGAACGACCATCGTGCCGATGCCCTCGCCGGTGAAGAGTTCGAGCAGTACCGCGTGCGCGACGCGACCGTCGATGACGTGTGCCGTGGGCACGCCCCCCTCGACGGCGCGCAGGCAGGCCTCCATCTTCGGAACCATGCCGGCGTCCAGCCGAGGCAGGAGCTGACGCAACGCGGCCGTGTCGATCTCGGACGCGAGCGACGAGCGGTCGGGCCAATTGGTGTAGAGCCCCTCGACATCGGTGAGGACGACGAGCTTCTCGGCGCCGATCGCCTCCGCCAGCGCCGCGGCCGCGGTGTCGGCGTTGATGTTGTGCACGATGCCGTCCTCGTCGGGCGCGATCGTCGACACGACCGGAATGCGTCCGGCCGCAATGAGATCGAGCACCGCCGCGGGATTGACGGTGGTGACGTCGCCGACGAGCCCGATGTCGGTGGCCTCACCGTCGACCTGCACGGTGCGCCGGGTGGCGGTGAACAGCCGCGCGTCCTCGCCGGAGATGCCGACGGCGAACGGACCGTGCGCGTTGATCAGGCCGACGAGTTCGCGGCCGACCTGACCGAACAGCACCATGCGGACGACGTCCATCACCTCGGGGGTGGTGACGCGGAAGCCTCCGCGGAACTCACCCTCCATGCCGAGCCGCTTCAGCATCGCGTTGATCTGCGGACCGCCACCGTGCACGACGACCGGGTGGATGCCGATGGTGCGCAGGAACGCCATGTCGGCCGCGAACGCGCTCTTGAGCTCGTCGTCGATCATCGCGTTGCCGCCGTACTTGATGACGACGACCTTGTCGTGGAAGCGCTGCAGCCACGGCAGCGCCTCGGCGAGGACGAACGCCTTCTGGCTCGATGTCAGGTTCGCGATGGATTCGGTCATGACGAGTACGCCGAGTTCTCTTCGACGTAGGCGTGCGAGAGATCGGTGGTGCGGATGGACGCACTGTGCTCGCCCACCCCGAGTGCGATCGTCAGGTCGATGTCCATGCCCGACAGATCGACCTCGCGGGCGCCGGGCGCGCCGACGCCGTCGATGCACACGGGATTGCCGTTGAACGACACCGAGATCCGGTCCGGGTCGAGGTCGACGGGAGCGATGCCGACCGCGGCAAGCACCCGGCCCCAGTTGGGATCGGACCCGAACAATGCGGTCTTGACCAGGCTGTCGCGCGCGACGGTGCGCGCCGCGACCAGCGCGTCCTGCTCGGATGCGGCGCCGCTGACGGTGACCCGGACCCGCTTGGTGACGCCCTCCGCGTCGGCCATCATCTGCTCCGCCAGGTCGTCGCACACGGCGAGAACCGCGGCATTGAGCTCGTCCTGCGACGGCGTGACCGAGCTGGCGCCCGACGACAGCAGCAGGACGGTGTCGTTGGTGGACGTGGCGCCGTCGACGTCGAGTCGATCGAACGTCATCCGCGTCGCGTGCCGCAGCGCCTCGTCCAGTTGCTGCGCGGTGGCGACAGCGTCGGTCGTGACGACGCACAGCATCGTCGCGAGCGACGGCGCGAGCATGCCCGCACCCTTCGCCATACCGCCGACGTTCCACTTGTCGGCGTGGTGCAGCGCCGCCTGCTTCGGGACGGTGTCCGTGGTCATGATCGCGTGTGCGGCGTCGGTGCCGCCGGAGATGCCGCCGGCCAGCTCGTGCACGATCTCGGTGACGCCGGCGAGGACCTTGTCCATCGGCAGCCGGTCGCCGATCAGGCCGGTGGAGCACACCGCCACCTCGATCGCGCCGGTCTCGGTGCCCCAGTCGCTGAGCGACGCGGCCACGTGTTCGGCGGTCTTGTGCGAGTCCTGGAAGCCCGGCGCCCCGGTGCACGCGTTGGCGCCGCCCGAGTTGAGGACGACCGCGCGCAGACGTCCGGTCGTGAGCACCTGCTGCGACCAGAGGACGGGTGCGGCCTTGACCTTGTTGGCGGTGAAGACACCCGCCGCAGCCAGGTCCGGCCCCTCGTTGACCACGAGCGCCAGGTCGGAGCGTCCGCTGACCTTGATCCCGGCCTTGATACCTGCGGCGCGGAACCCCGCAGGGGCAGTTACACCCTGGCTGCGGATCAACCGACCGCCGGCGATCTCGGTGGCGTCGGTGAAGTCGGAATCGGTTGTCACGGAGCAACTCCCACAGTCGAGAGACCATCGGTCTCGGGCAGGCCCAGGGCCAGGTTCATGGATTGGACAGCGCCGCCCGCGGTGCCCTTGGTCAGGTTGTCGATCACCGCGACCACGACCAGGAGGCCGGCGTCCGCGTCGACGGAAACGGCGATCTGCACGGCGTTCGAGCCGACGACGGCACCGGTCTGCGGCAGCTGGCCCTCGGGGAGCACATGCACGAACGGCTCGTCCTTGTAGGCCTTCTCATAGACGGCACGGATCTCGTCGACGCTCGCGGTGGTCGGCGCCGTGCACGTCGCGAGGATGCCGCGCGGCATGGGCGCGAGCACCGGCGTGAACGACACCGTCACCTCGGTGCCGGCGGCGGCGGAGAGGTTCTGCTTGATCTCGGGGGTGTGGCGGTGCGCGCCACCGATGCCGTAGGCCCGGACCGACCCCATGATCTCGGCGCCGAGAAGATCCGCCTTGGGTGCCCGGCCGGCGCCGGACGCGCCGCTGACGGCGACCACGTTGACCCGCGGCTCGACGACGCCCGCGGCCACGGCCGGAGCCATCGCCAGGGACGACACCGTCGGGTAGCAGCCGGGCACCGCGATCCGGGTGGCGCCCACCAGTTCGTCCCGGCCGCCCGGCAACTCGGGCAGGCCGTACGGCCAGCTGCCGGCATGCGGGCTGCCGTAGTACTTCTCCCACGCGGCGGCGTCGGTGAGCCGGAAGTCGGCGCCACAGTCGATGACGACGGTGGACTCCGGCAGCTGCTGCGCGATCTCGGCCGACTTCCCGTGCGGAAGGCCCAGGAAGACGACGTCGTGCCCGTGCAGTTCCTCGATGTCGGTGGGACCGAGGACGCGATCGGCCAGCGGCAGCAGGTGGGGATGGTGTGAGCCGAGCGTCGTCCCGGCGTTGCCGCCCGCCGTCAGCGCACCGATCACCAGCGAGCCGTCACGGTAGGCGGGATGCCCGAGCAGCAGACGCAGGATCTCGCCGCCCGCGTACCCGCTGGCGCCCGCGATGGCCACCTTGATCGGCGACCGTTGGACGGCCGACGAAGCTTCGGAGTCTCCAGAAGTACCCATACGGATGATTATGCACCATCATGCAAATCTATTCATCCGGCGGCGGCGCACGGCCGGCCCAGGCGCGCAGCGCGACGGCTAACCGGCCCGGTCATCCCACCCGCGAGGGCGGACCCGCTGCCGATCACGGCCGAACGGGTGCGAGTTCGGGACGCTTTGCCACCCGTCCGGCGCCCGACGACGTTCCGCGCAGTCGGCGGCCGAGCCACGGCCCGAGGAAACGCAGAGCCCAGTCGGCATCCGCCCGCAGGCGCGCCGGCACGGTGGCCGGAGGAAGGGGTCCCAGACTGTCCTGCCAGGTCAGATCGGTGCCGGGCAGCCCCAGCACGGTGGCCGCGGCGGCTGCGAGACGGTCGTGTCCGTCGGCATTGAGGTGCAGCCGGTCCCAGCTCCACAGCCGCGGGTCCGTCGACACCGGGTACAGCTCCAGGTCGATCACCGCGACGTCGTGTCGGGCCGCAGCCTTCCGGATCTCCGTGTTCAGCGCCGATATCCGGGCCATGATCGCGCGCCCGCCCGGCATGCCCGCACCGAGCGTCGGGAACGCCATCGTCAACACCCGGGCGCCCGACGCGGACAACGCCTCGAACGCGATCTCCAGTTCCGCCGCGATCGCGACGGGTTCGAACTTCGGACGCAGCAGGTCGTTCACACCCGCGACGACGGACGCCAGGTCGGGCTGCAGCGCCAACGCCGGGGCCAACTGTTCCTCCCGCACCTGACGGGCCAGCCGGCCCCGGATCGCGAGGTTCGCGTACTGCACGCCGGGGTCGATCTCCGCGAGACGTTCCGCCAACCGGTCCGCCCAGCCGCGGTAGCCCCTGGCGTCGTCCCCGTCGTTGAGTCCCTCGCTCTGGCTGTCACCGATCGCCACGAACCGACTGAACACGAAGGTCCCCCTCATCTCTGCTGCGCCTGTGCGACGAGCCTAGAACTCCGCCGTCCCGGTCGACGCGCGGGTCATCCGTCCTTCATCGATCGGCGGATCTCGTCGAGCCGGTCGCGGCCCGCCTTCTCCCGTGCCTGCCACTGCTCGTCGACGTCACGGCCGGTACGGCTCTCTCGTTCGAGTTCCTCCGACCCGATCGCCGTACCGAAGCGTTCCTCGATCCGGTCACGCACCCGGTCGAAGGTCGGCACTCCCGCATCGGTGTAGTCGAGCCCCGACGGCGAACCCGTCCCGATCATCGTGGGCGGCGGAACGTCCGGGGGCGCAGCGGGACGCGACGGGTCCGGTGGGACGTCGGAGGTGTGGCCCCCGGCGGCCGCGAGCATCGCCGCCGCAGCGTGCACCGGAGCCAAGGCGGGCCGGCCGTGCGTGACCGCGAGCACCACTTCCAACAACGCGGCGTCGTCCAGCCCCTGTAGGCGGGTGAGTGTCTCGTCCGGGTCAACCATGAAGGGCTCCTCTCGACAGCACTGTCCAGGCTACCGAGAGGAGCCCCTCCCTGGTCGAACTCGAATGTCAGCCGCGCAGCACGGCACCGACCGCAGCCGCCGCCGACGCGACCGCCGCGTCTCGGGCCGCGCTGGCCTCGTCCTCGGTCAGCGTGCGATCGGCACCGCGGAATCGCAGCGCGAAGGCGAGCGACTTACGACCCTCGCCCACCTGCTCGCCCTCGAACACGTCGAACAGACGGATGTCCTCGAGCAGTTCGCCGCCGCCGCTGCGCAGCGCCGCCTCGACCGCAGCCGCGGGCACCGAGGCGTCGACGACCACCGCGACGTCCTGCAGGACCGCCGGGAACGGCGAGATCCGCGGGGCCGGAAGCACTTCGGTCACGGGCAGCGCGTCGAGATCGATCTCCACCGCACACGTGCGGGCCGGCAACCCGGCGCGCTCGAGCACCGCGGGATGCAGCTCACCGGCGTGGCCGACGACGGTGCCGTCGAACACGACCTCCGCGCAGCGACCCGGATGCCACGGCAGGTACTGCGCGGCGCGCAGTTCCACGGTGACACCGCAGGCGTCGGCGATGGTCCGGACGAGCGCGAAGGCATCCGCCGCTTCGACGGCGCGACCCGGCCCCCACGGACCCGACGGCTCACGCAGGCCGGCCAACACGACTGCCACGTGCAGCGGCTGCGCGGGCAGCGACCCCATCAGTTCGGCGATCTGCTCGTCGGTGGGCCGACGATCGACCGGCAGTGCCTCGACCGGCTTGGTCTCGGGACCCGGTTGGACGACCTGAGCGACGCCGTACAACGCGACGTCCCGCTGACCGCGAGCGACGTTGCGTGCCAGCACCTCGAGCATGCCCGGAAGCAGCGTCGAGGCCAGCTCGGGACGATCCGACTCGAGCGGGTTGAGCACCTTGGTGGTGTTGCGACGGGGATCGTCCGCGTCGAGACCCCAGGTGTCGAACACGGCGTGCGGGAGGAACACCGGGGGCAGGACCTCGACGCACCCTGACGCCGCCAGCATTCGGCCCACCGCGCGGCGACGGCGCTGCTGCGGCGTCAGACCGCGGCCGGCGGGAGCGTGCGGCAGCACCGACGGGATCTGCTCGAGACCTTCGAGGCGCAGCACCTCCTCGACCAGATCGGCGGGCTGCGTCAGGTCCGGACGCCACGACGGCGGCGTCACGACGAGTTGACCGTGCCCGGTCTCGCTCACGCCGACCTCGACGGTGCAGCCGATCTGTGTCAGACGGCGCGCGGCCGTACCGTTCGGGTAGGCCACACCGGCCACCCGGTCCGGCAGGTCGATGTCCATGCGGATCTGCCCGGCGGGCGTCACGCCACCGATGTCCGTGAGGACCGGTTCGACGGTGCCGCCCGCGATCTCGACGAGCAGCGCGGCGGCACGGTCGAGTGCCGGCAGCGCCACCTCGGGGTCGACGACGCGCTCGTAGCGCTTGCTGGCCTCGCTGATCAGCTTGTGCCGACGCGACGTCTTGAACACTGCCAGCGGATCCCACGTGGCGGACTCGAGCAGGATGTCGGTGGTGCCGTCGTGGACCTCGGTGGAGGCACCACCCATGACGCCTGCGAGCGATACCGCGCCCGAGTCGTCGGCGATCACCACGTCCTCGGCGTCGAGTGCCCGCTCGATGCCGTCGAGGGTGGTCAGCTTCTCCCCCGCCTGAGCGCGGCGCACGACGAGCCCGCCCTGGACCTTCGCGGCGTCGAACGCGTGCAGCGGCTGCCCGAGCTCGAGCAGCACGTAGTTGGTGACGTCCACGGCCGGCGAGATCGGCCGCACCCCCGACATCAACAGACGACGCTGCAGCCACCACGGGCTGACGGCCTTCGGGTCGATACCGGTGATCCGGCGCGCCGTGAACCGGGTGGCCCCGGACTCCGGCTCGAGTGTGATCGGCCACGCCTCGCCGCCGTCGGACGGCAGCGGCGCGATCGCCGCGGGATCGGCGAACTCGAGGTCGAACCCGCACGCCAGTTCGCGGGTCAGTCCGCGCACCGAGAAGCAGTAGCCGCGGTCGGGCGTGATGTTGAGCTCGATGACGGTGTCGTCGAGACCCAGCAGGACGTTGGCGTCGGTACCGGGCTCGGCTGTACCGGGCTCGAGCACGAGGATGCCGGAATGGTCCTTGCCGATACCCAGCTCGGACGCCGAGCACATCATGCCGTTCGACACCTTGCCGTACGTCTTGCGGGACGCGATCGCGAATCCGCCGGGCAGCACGGCACCCGGCAGCGCGGCGATCACGAGGTCGCCTTGAGCGAAATTCCGGGCGCCGCAGACGATCTCCTGCGGTTCGTCTGCGCCGACGTCCACCTTGCAGAAGCGGATCGGCTTCTTGAACTCGGTGAGTTCCTCGATCTCGAGCACCCGGCCCACCACCAGCGGCCCGGTCACGGGCTCGAGAGTGTCGACCTCCTCGACCTCGAGCCCCACCCGGACGAACCCCGCGTCAAGTTCCTCGGGGCTCACCTGCCACTCAGGGGTGGTCCGCTGCAGGATGTCGGTCAGCCACGATTGCGCTACTCGCACGTCTTCTCAGCTCTCTCGTTCTCGTCGCGATCAGGCCTGGACACCGAAGGGCAACGTGAACCGCACGTCGCCCTCGACGATGTCGCGCATGTCGGGGATGCCGTTCCGGAACTGCAGGGTCCGCTCGAGGCCCATACCGAACGCGAAGCCGGAGTACTCGTCGGGGTCGATCCCGCTCGCGCGCAGCACGTTCGGGTTGACCATGCCGCAGCCGCCCCACTCGACCCAGCCGGCCCCGCCCTTCTTGTTCGGGAACCACACGTCCACCTCGGCAGACGGCTCGGTGAACGGGAAGTAGTTGGGGCGCATGCGCGTCCGCGTCTCGGGGCCGAACAGCGCGCGGGCGAAGGCGTCGAGCGTGCCACGCAGGTGCGCCATCGTCAGACCCTTGTCCACCGCGAGACCCTCGACCTGAGAGAAGACCGGGGTGTGCGTGGCGTCGAGCTCGTCGGTGCGGAAGGTACGCCCCGGGCACACCACGTAGATCGGGATCTCCCGGGAGAGCATGGTCCGCACCTGCACCGGCGACGTGTGGGTCCGCAGCACCTGCCGCGAGCCCTCGGGCGCGATGTGGAACGTGTCCTGCATCGTGCGTGCCGGATGGTCGGGCAGGAAGTTGAGCGCGTCGAAGTTGAAGTGCTCGGTCTCCACCTCGGGCCCCTCGGCCACCTCCCAGCCCATGGCGACGAACACGTCGGCAATCTGCTCGGAGATGATCGTGATCGGGTGCCGCGCGCCGGCCGGACGGCGGTCCGACGGCAGCGTCACGTCGATCGCCTCGGCGACCAGCACAGCCGCGTCGCGCTCGGCCAGGAGTACCTCGCGGCGGGCGTCGAACGCCGTCGTCACTCGCGTGCGTGCCACGTTGACTCGCTTGCCCGCATCGGCCCGCTCGTTGCCGGGCAGCGCACCCAGGCCCCGCTTGGCGAGCGCGATGGGGGCCCTGTCTCCGAGGTGCTCGATCTTGGCCTTGGCGAGCGCATCGAGATCGGCGGACGCCGCGAAGGCCTCCTCGGCCGCGAGCGCCGCGGCGTTCAGCGACTCCTCGGTGAGCGCATTCGCATCGACAGTCGGCGGGGCGCCGCCCTCATTCTTAGCCACGACCGGTGCAACTCCTTGTCTATCGATGGATATCAGCGCGCGCAGGCACAACACTCGAATCCTAGGCGATCGCCCCAGGACGATTCGAACGAGTTCACACTCCGGTCAGGACTGCCGGCCCTGCACCCGCGCGCTGGCGTACAGGCAGATCGACGCCGCCGTGGCCAGGTTCAGGCTCTCGGCCCGGCCGCGGATCGGGATCCGCACCCGATGATCGGCTCGCCGCGCCACCGCGGCGTCGAGTCCGTGGGCCTCGTTGCCGAACAACCAGGCGGTGGGGCGGGCCAACAGGTCGTCGGCCTCGTCGAGATCGACCTCGCCGTCGGCCGCGGTTGCCAGAATCTGGATGCCTGCCGACGTCAGAGCGTCGAGCACGGCGTCGACGTTGCGCTCCCGCACGATCGGGATGTGGAACAGGCTGCCGGCAGAGGACCGCACACACTTGCCGTTGTGGGGGTCCACGCTGTCACCGGCGAGGATCGCCGCATCGGCACCGACCGCGTCGGCAACCCGGATGACCGTGCCGGCATTGCCCGGCTCACCGATCGCCACGGGAACTGCCAGGAGCCGGGTCCGCGACGTCACCGCGGTGGCCAGCGGCACGTCGAGCAGATCGCATACGGCCACGACGCCGGGAGGTGTCACGGTGTCGCTCAGCGCCCGGATCGCCCGGTCCGTGACCAGCGAACCACGAACGCCGTCGGCAACGGCCCGCTCGATCAGGTGGGGGTAGCGCTCGGCGGCCTGCTCGGTGAAGAACAACTCGTGCACGGGCCCGGCGATCAGCGCCTCGGCGACCGCGTTCTCGCCCTCGACGAGGAACCGGCCCGTCTTCCTGCGCTCTGCGCCGCGCAGGAGCTTGACAGCAGAAACGACCCGCGGAGTCCGTTCGGTGAACGGGTCCACGGGTCGATTCCGGAACTGCTGACTCAGGCCGCTTCTCCGGCCGGAGCGTTGACGTCGGCCGGCAGAGCAGCCTTCGCGACCGCCACGAGGCCGGCGAACGCGGCGGCGTCGGAGACCGCCAGCTCGGCGAGGATCTTGCGGTCGACCTCGACACCCGCAGCCTTCAGGCCCTGGATGAAGCGGTTGTACGTGATGTCGTTGGCGCGGGCCGCAGCATTGATGCGAGCAATCCACAGCTTGCGGAAGTCGCCCTTGCGCGCACGACGGTCACGGTAGGCGTACGTCAGCGAGTGGAGCTGCTGCTCCTTGGCCTTGCGGTACAGGCGCGAACGCTGTCCGCGGTAGCCGCTCGAGGCCTCGAGAATCGAACGACGCTTCTTCTGGGCGTTGACTGCCCTCTTTACGCGTGCCACTGCAAAATCCTGTCAATCTGTCGGGGCGCAGACACACCCCGTGCGGTCGAGTAAGGGAAGAAATCAGATGCCGAGCAGGCGCTTGATGCGCGGCGCGTCCACGTCGGCGACGACGGCGACGCCGTCGAGGCGGCGGGTCACACGCGAGCTCTTGTGCTCGAGCAGGTGGCGACGTCCCGCCTTCTGGCGCAGGATCTTTCCGCTACCGGACACCTTGAATCGCTTCGCGGTGCCGCTGTGGGTCTTCGACTTGGGCATGGAGTCCTCAGTTCTTGTGTTCTGTACTTCGGTCTTCGTGAAGTGGTCCGGTCGGCCGGCTACGCGCTCGGCGCGGAGGCGGTGCCATCCTCACCGGCAGCGAGCTTCGGCTGTGCAGCCTGGACCTCTTCCTGCGCCTTGGCGCGCGTCTTCGCACCCTTGTGCGGCGCCAGCACCATCGTCATGTTGCGACCGTCCTGCTTCGCGGACGTTTCCACGAAGCCGAGATCGGCGACGTCGGCACCGAGGCGCTGCAGCAGGCGGAAACCGAGCTCGGGACGGGACTGCTCACGACCACGGAACATGATCGTGACCTTGACCTTGGATCCCGCTTCGAGGAAGCGGATGACGTTGCGCTTCTTCGTCTCGTAGTCGTGATCGTCGATCTTCGGCCGAAGCTTCTGCTCCTTGATCACGGTCTGCTGCTGGTTCTTCCGCGACTCGCGCGCCTTCTGCGCCGTCTCGTACTTGAACTTGCCGTAATCCATGATCTTGCAGACCGGCGGGCGGGCGTCGGGAGCCACCTCGACCAGGTCGAGGTCGGCCTCGAGAGCGACACGAAGCGCATCCTCGACACGCACGATCCCAACCTGCTCACCACCCGGTCCGATGAGGCGAACCTCGGGGACGCGGATGCGCTCGTTGATGCGGGTCTCGGTGCTGATGGGGCCTCCTAGGTAGTACGGTGCAGTCCGTTGACCGCGCCGCAGCCCGTGCGCCCTCTACCCCAACAAGAAAGCCCCGCGTCGACGAGTGTTTCGTCGTGCGGGGCCCGATGTCGACCGGTTCGACGCCGGATCCGAGACCTCGGACCTTGCGTCCCCTCGATTACCCGAGGGAGCCGTCCGGCACTGCTGCCGTCCGGCGACCGGACCACTGAACTGCACCGTCGGTGCCGCGCAGAGGTGGGAGTCGGACTCCACTTTGCTGCCCTGGCCGAAGCCGAGGGCGGTCGTGACGAATAGCCTAACACCTCCCCCGCCGGGAATCGAATCGCGCTCCGTGTCCCGACCCGGTCACCCCCGAGCGCGATCACGGGTGGAATCCTGAGAGCATGACGCAGAATCCCGACCCGGCCGAAGCCGTTCAGCACGCCGAGGACGACCTCGACGACATCCGCGAGCTCGCGGATGTTCCCGCCATCGAGGTGATCAGCCGCGCCGCCGTCATGCTGATGAGCTCGGCCGCCGAGAAGCTGGGCCTGTCCGACGAGAACCCGGAGACCAGCCCCAACCTGGATCTGGACGAAGCGCGCCGCGTGATCACTGCGCTCGCCGGGCTGGTCACCGCCTCCGTCGAATACCTCGGTCCGCACGCCGGTCCGATCCGCGAGGGACTCCAGGCCCTGCAGCGCGCCTTCCGTGAGACATCGGCCCACCCCGACGAGCCCGGCAAGGGCCCCGGCGAGAAGTACACCGGCCCGGTCTACTGATCAGCGGCAAAGCCGGCAAACCCGATGCACTGATTCCCCTCGCGCCACACTCGTCACATTGGTAGCGTCCCCTTCGCGTGGTTCAGATCACGCAACTCCCCCACCAGAGTCCTCACCCGGGGACGACCTAAGGAGAACGAATGGGATCGATCGGCGACATCTTCAGCGGCTTGCTCGGCGCCATCACCAACGGTGACATCGACATCACCGCACTGCTCACCCAGCTCCTCGCCGGCTCCGCCGAGCAGCAGCAGGGCGGCGGCGGCCAGTAAGGTCCGGGAACTTTCCGGCGGCGGGGGCAATCAGCCCCCGCCGCCGTTTCTTTTGCCCGGAGGACCCCCGAGTCCCACTTGCGCGCCCGAACTTTGCTTCCGCCGCCGAACGCCGCGTCCCGCGCGCCCACAGGGCCGCCACCAGGCAGTTTCTGGACAGATGTCCGACTTCCACGCTGGCCTGCACAAACTCCGCGTTCGATGACGGAAAACAAGTTTGCGAAAAGCGCCCCGAATCACCCCGCCGTGTTGGTAGCGTCACCGTCGCGTGATCGGAAAGTGATCCAGATCACGCATACCCCCACCTGGACCTTCCCCCCCGAAGGACCGATTCGAAGGAGAGATACATGGGATCGATCAGCGAAATTCTTCCGGGCCTCATCAGCGCGCTGAGCAGCGGTGACCTCGACATCACCGCACTGCTGGGCTCGCTGCTCGGCGGTTCGTCCGAGCAGCAGCAGCCGTCCTGATTCGGTCCGCTGACAGCTTGACGGCGGTGGGAAACCTCGGTTTCCCACCGCCGTTCGCTCGTTCTGAGTCGACAGGCTTCGGTCAGCCGACCGTCGCGGCCTTCCGCGCACGCTTTCGCGGCGCGGCCTTGGCTTTGGTCGCTCCGGACGCCTTGTTCACTCCGGACTTCCGGGGCGCTGCTCCGTTCGTCGCCGGCGGCGCGGACAGCACTTCCTCCAGGAACCGCCCGGTGTAGCTGCCCGGCACGGCCGCGACGTCTTCCGGAGTTCCCTCGGCCACCACGGTGCCGCCACCGGAGCCGCCCTCGGGCCCCATGTCGATCACCCAGTCGGACGTCTTGATCACATCGAGGTTGTGCTCGATGACGATCACGGTGTTGCCCTTGTCGACGAGACCGTTGACGACCTTCAGCAGCTTCCGGATGTCCTCGAAGTGCAGACCGGTCGTGGGCTCGTCGAGCACGTAGACCGTGCGCCCGGTGGACCGCTTCTGGAGTTCCGCCGCCAGCTTGACCCGCTGCGCCTCACCACCCGAGAGCGTGGGCGCCGGCTGGCCCAACCGGACGTAGCCGAGGCCCACCTCGACGAGGGTCTTGAGGTACCGGTGGATCGAGGTGACGGGCTCGAAGAACTCGGCGGCCTCCTCGATCGGCATGTCGAGCACCTCGGCGATGGTCTTGCCCTTGTAGTGCACCTCGAGCGTCTCGCGGTTGTAGCGGGCGCCGTGACAGACCTCGCACGGCACATAGACGTCCGGCAGGAAGTTCATCTCGATCTTCAAGGTGCCGTCACCGGAGCACGCCTCGCAGCGACCGCCCTTGACGTTGAACGAGAATCGTCCCGGCTGATATCCACGGACCTTGGCCTCGGTGGTCGCGGCGAACAGCGTCCGGATCTTGTCGAAGACACCGGTGTAGGTGGCCGCGTTCGACCGCGGGGTCCGCCCGATCGGCGACTGGTCCACCTGAACCAGCTTGTCGAGTTGATCGAGGCCGTTGATGCGGGTGTGCCGACCCGGCACCTGCCGTGCGCCGTTGAGCTTGTTCGCCATCACGGTGGCCAGGATGTCGTTCACCAATGTCGACTTGCCGGAGCCGGACACGCCCGTGACGGAGGTGAGGACGCCGAGCGGGAAGCTGACGTCGATACCCGCAAGGTTGTTCTCCCGGGCGCCGACGACAGTGATCTGCCGCTTGCGGTCCACCGCACGCCGCTCGGCCGGCACCTCGATCACACTGCGGCCGGACAGGTACGCGCCCGTGAGGGACTCCGTGTTGCCGAGAAGTTCCTTGTACGTACCGCTGTGCACCACCCGACCGCCGTGCTCACCCGCGAGGGGGCCGATGTCGACGACCCAGTCCGAGGTCCGGATGGTGTCCTCGTCGTGCTCGACGACGATCAAGGTGTTGCCGAGGTCCCGCAGCCGGGTGAGCGTCTCGATGAGACGACGATTGTCGCGCTGGTGCAGGCCGATGGACGGCTCGTCGAGCACGTACAGCACGCCGACGAGCCCGGACCCGATCTGGGTGGCGAGCCGGATGCGCTGGGCCTCACCGCCCGACAGGGTGCCCGCGGCACGCGCCAACGACAGGTATTCGAGCCCGACGTCGAGCAGGAAGCCCAGGCGCGCCTGCACCTCCTTGAGGACCTGGCCCGCGATCGCTTCCTCGCGGGCGCCCAGCGTGAGGCTGTTGAGGAACGCCGAGCACTCGGCGATCGAGAGCTCACAGACCTGCGCGATCGACTTCTGACCGTAGGTCTCGGAGGAGATGGTGACCGAGAGGATCTCGGGCCGCAGGCGGGCGCCGTCACACGCGGGGCACGGGACGTCGCGCATGTAGCCGTCGTAGCGCTCCTTCATCTGCTCGGACTCGGTCTGCTCGAGCCGACGGTGCAGGAACGGCATGACGCCTTCGAACTCGGCGTAGTAGGAGCGGGTGCGTCCGTAGCGGTTCTTGTACCGGACGTGGACCTGTTCGGTGCTGCCCTCGAGGATCGCGCGGCGCGCCTTGGCGGGCAGCTTGTTCCACGGCGTGGCCATGTCGAAGCCCATGATGTCGCCCAGGCCGGACAGCAAGCGCCCGAAGTACTCCGAGCTCTGGCCCATCGACCACGGGGCGATGGCGCCGTCCTCGAGGCTCAGTTCGGGGTCCGGCACGACCAGGTCGGGGTCGACCTCCTTGCGGATGCCGAGACCGGTGCACTCGGGGCAGGCGCCGTACGGAGAGTTGAACGAGAAGGACCGCGGCTCGAGGTCGTCGATCGACAGCGGATGCGCGTTGGGGCACGCCAACTTCTCGGAGAACCGCCGCTCCCGGTCGGGAGCGTCCTCGTCGCGATCGACGAAGTCCAGCACGACGATCCCGTCGGCCAGACGCAGTGCCGTCTCGACGGAGTCGGTGAGCCGCTGCTTCGCGCTCGCCTTGACGGTGAGACGGTCGACGACCACCTCGATGTCGTGCTTCTCCTGCTTCTTCAACTTGGGCGGATCGGTGAGCTGGTGGATCACACCGTCCACGCGCACGCGCGAGTAGCCCTGTGTGTTGAGCTGCTCGAACAGATCGACGAACTCGCCCTTGCGTGTCCGGACGACGGGTGCGAGGACCTGGAACTTGGTTCCCTCCTCCATGTCGAGCACCTGGTCGACGATCTGCTGCGGCGTCTGGCGTGCGATCTGCTCGCCGCACACCGGGCAGTGGGCCGTGCCCGCACGCGCATACAGCAGGCGCAGGTAGTCGTACACCTCGGTGATGGTGCCCACTGTCGAGCGCGGATTGCGGTTGGTGGACTTCTGGTCGATCGACACCGCGGGCGACAGACCCTCGATGAAGTCGACGTCGGGCTTGTCCATCTGGCCGAGGAACTGCCGCGCGTACGCCGACAGCGACTCGACGTAGCGCCGCTGCCCCTCCGCGAAGATGGTGTCGAACGCGAGGCTGGACTTTCCGGAGCCGGACAGCCCGGTGAAGACGATCAGGCTGTCCCGGGGCAGATCGAGATTGATCCCTCGCAGATTGTGCTCCCGCGCACCTTGCACGATCAGGCGATCCGCCACACGTATTCCCTTCTCGGTACAGCCGTCGTCGGACACTCGTCCGGGCGAAGCCCATGGTAGGCGCGGGCACCGACAAACTCGCCGACCAGCAGGTTTCCCGAGGATCGACGGCAGCAGGCGTCGGTGCCGCGATTCGACGGTAGCCTCCCGATCATGGAGCAGCAGAGCATCAGCATCGACGACGACTACACCGGCGACCTGTCCGGAAGTTCCGCGGCCCAGCGACGGACTGTCCCGGGCGCCACGATCACGAAGATGTCCGTCGGCCCGATGGACAACAACACCTACCTGATCACGTGCTCTGCCACCGGAAAGTCGCTGCTCATCGATGCCGCGAACGACGCGGGACGAATCCTGCAGCTCCTCGACGCACAGGCGCCGGAACTGGAGTTGATCGTCACGACGCATCAGCATCACGATCACTGGTTCGCGCTCGCCGAGGTCGCCGAGAAGACCGGTGTGCCTACCGCTGCACACCCGCTCGACTCCGAGATCCTGTCGGTGGCTCCGACCCGCAGCCTGGAGGGAGGCGACACCGTGACCGTGGGCGATCTCACGCTCGAGGTGATCCATCTGAGCGGGCACACGCCGGGCGGCATCACGCTCGCGCTCACCGAGAACGGCGGCAACGGCCGCGTCCATCTGTTCACGGGCGATTCGCTGTTTCCCGGCGGTGTCGGCAAGACTCCGGACGCCGAACGGTTCGCCTCGCTCATGGACGACGTCGAGAGCAAGCTCTTCGCCCGGTTCCCCGACGAGACCGTCTTCTACCCCGGCCACGGCAAGGACTCCACGCTCGGTGCCGAGCGGCCCCACCTGGGCGAATGGCGCGAACGCGGCTGGTGACGATCGGTTCCATCGGTCGAACCCCTCGGCCGATGGGACCGGCGTAGTTTGAGGACACCGGCGAAACCTGCAGCGTGGTGAGCGGTATCGACGCCCGGGTCTTTCGTTCGGTCAGCGGCCGGCAGGCGGAAGGCGAACGGCCATGCAGACGACTCCGGGACGGGATCGATGACCCGCGCGGTGATCGATCCCCGGCGTCTCGACGCCGTCGCCTTCGCGCTCGAGGGTGTTTTCGTCGGCACCGCCGACCTCCGTGGTGAAGTGTGGGACCACTTCTACCGCGAGCGCTTTCCGGACCACCCGCCCCTGCCCGGACACGATTACGTTCGGATCGTCGCGGACACCTCGCTGACCGACGCGATCGCGGACGGGCTGGCCGGCGTCGGTGTCCCGCTGCCGGAGGGCGCCCCCTCCGGCTCGCCCACCGCCGAAGCGGCACGGGGCATTGCGGGCCTGTTGGATCGGGAGTTCGCGGACCGTATCGCTCGCGGCGGCATCCCGGTGCAGGACGCGGCCGTCGACCTCGCTCGGCGGGTCCGCGGTGCGGGCCTGCGGATCGCGGTGTACTGCGCAGAACCTCGCCGCACCGCGATCCTCGACGCGATCGGTGGCGACATCTTCGGCGCCGAGACGATGCTCGCCGTCGAGGCGCAGCCCCGGACGCTCGACGAAGCCGTACGTCGGCTCGGGGCGGACCCCGCTCGCACGGCCGTCGTGGTGGGCGGTCCGTCGGATCTCGCGGCCGCCCGCCGCGGCGGATTTGCGCTCGTGATCGGCGTGGCCCGCCCCGGCGACGAGGAACTCCTGCGCCGCGCCGGTGCCCACGTGGTGGTGACCGACGTGGCGCGGATCGGGTTTCGTTCCGGGACACGTCCCCTCTCCCGGATTCCCGATGCTCTCACCTCACGCCACCAGTCGGCGGCGCTCCTGCGGTCGCGACATCCGGCGGTGTTCCTCGATTTCGACGGGACGATAGCCGACATCGTGGCCCAGCCCACCGCGGCAACCCTCGTCGAAGGCGTGGCGTCCGAGCTCGCGCGGCTGGCCCGGCACTGTCCGGTCGGGATCATCAGCGGCAGGGATTTGGCGGACGTCCGAGCCCGCGTCGGAGTGCCCGGCCTCTGGTACGCGGGCAGTCACGGCTTCGAGCTCGTCGGACCGGACGGTCAGCACTACGAGAACCAGGAGGCGTCGGACGCCGAACCGGACCTCGTCCGGATCACGTCGACGCTGTGCGAACGCCTGGGCACGGTTCCCGGGGTCCTGGTGGAAGGTAAACGTTTCGCCGTGTCGGTCCACTACCGCAATGTGGACGCCGAGCGGGTCGACGAGGTGATCTCGACGGTGCGTGCGGCCGTAGCAGAGGAACCTCGATTGCGGCTTACGAGCGGCCGCAAGATCGTCGAGATCCGTCCGGATGTCGACTGGGACAAGGGCCGGGCACTGGTGTGGGCCCTCGGCCACGTCGGCGCATCGTCCGACGTGCTGCCGATCTACGTCGGCGACGACCTGACCGACGAGGACGCGTTCGACGCGATCGAGGACAGCGGGTTCGGGGTCGTGGTGCGCCACACCGAGGACGGCGACAGGCGGTCGGCGGCGCGATTCGCGGTGGACGGGCCCGCGCAGGTACACGAACTGCTCCAACGAATCGCCGATCTGGTGGGCAGCGATCCGCGCACCGCACCCCCGCCGGAAGACCCGTGGACGGTGTTCTTCGAGGGTTACGACCCGTCCGTCGAGAAGCTGCGCGAGGCACTGTGCACGGTCGGCAACGGCGCCTTCGCCACCCGCGGGTGCGCGCCCGAGGCGCGAGCGGGCGCAATCCACTATCCCGGCACGTATGCGGCCGGCATCTTCGATCGGCTCCGCGAGGAGATGGCAGGCACCGCCGTCGACAACGAGAGCATGGTGAATCTGCCCAACTGGCTCCCGCTCACGTTCAGGATCGACGGCGGCCCCTGGTTCGACGTCGACACGACCGAGCTGCTCGAGTACCGCCAGCACCTCGACCTGCGTCGCGCGGTCTTCGTTCGGAGGTTGCGCTCACGCGATGCTGCCGGCCGCATCACCTCTCTGATTCAACGCCGATTCGTAGCCATGCATCTGCCGCACGTCGGCGCGCTGGAGACGACGATCTCGGCCGAGAACTGGTCGGGGCGTCTGGACATCCGCTCGGAGGTCGACGGCGCTGTCGAGAACACTCTGGTCGAGCGGTACCGTGCGCTCGGGAGCAGGCACCTCGAGCCGGTGCAGGCCACCGAACTGGCCGCCGGGTCGGTGCTGATCTCCGTGTGCACCAGCAATTCCCGCATCCTCGTGGCAATCGCCGCCCGGACGACCCTCCGGCGTGATCACGAGCAGCCCTCCCCCACGTACCGGTTGATCGAAGGGGACGGCCGGATCGGGCACGACATCTCGATCGACCTCGATGCCGGGGAGTCCGTCACTGCGGAGAAGATGGTCACCTTGTTCACGGGCCGCGATCCCGCAGTGTCGGAACCGGCCGACGAGTCGGCGCGTTGGCTCACACGCCTCGGCCGGTTCGACGAGGTACTCGACGGTCACGTCCTGGCGTGGGCTCGGCTGTGGGACAGTCTCGGTATCGAGCTCGAGGGCCACGGCCACGCGCTGCGGATCGTTCGCTTCCATCTCCTGCAGATCCTCCAGACGGTGTCACCGAACACCGGCGACCTGGACGCGGGTGTGCCGGCACGGGGACTGCACGGAGAGGCGTATCGCGGCCACATCTTCTGGGACGAGCTGTTCGTGTTCCCGGTCTTGAACCTTCGGTTGCCCACACTGACGAAATCGCTCCTGCGCTACCGCTATCGCCGGCTGCGCGAGGCCCGCCGAGCGGCGCGGGAGGCGGGGCGGACCGGCGCGATGTTCCCGTGGCAGTCGGGCAGCGACGGACGTGAGGAGAGCCCCCGGCTGCATCTCAACCCGATATCCGGGCGATGGAACCCGGACCCGAGCCGCCATCAACTTCACACCGGGATCGCGGTCGCCTACAACGTGTGGCAGTACTACCAGGTCACAGGTGACCTCGAGTTCCTGATCGAATTCGGCGCCGAGATGCTGATCGAGATCGCACGGTTCTACGCCGGACTCGCCGACCTGGACGAGAGTCGCGGCCGCTACGTCATCCGCGGTGTCATCGGCCCCGACGAGTTCCACGCCGGCTACCCGGAAGCCCCCTTCGACGGCATCGACAACAACGCGTACACCAACGTCATGGCGGTGTGGGTGCTGCTGCGGGTCATCGACACCCTCGAGGTGATCCCGCGGCAGATCCGCTCGGATCTCACTCAGGCTCTGGGTTTGCCGACCCAGGAGATCATTCGCTGGGAAGACGTCAGCCGCCGTATGTTCGTCCCGTTCCACGACGGGGTGATCAGCCAATTCGAGGGGTACGGCGACCTCGCGGAGCTCGACTGGAGCAGGTACCGCCGGCGGTACGGCAACATTCAGCGGCTGGACCGCATTCTCGAGGCCGAGGGCGACGACGTGAATCGGTACCGTGCATCGAAACAGGCGGACGTGCTCATGCTCTTCTACCTGCTGTCGGCCGACGAACTCCGGGAGTTGCTCCAGCGGCTCGGATACACCTTCCCCGCAGACGCCATTCCCCGCACCATCGACTACTACATCGAACGAACCTCGCACGGCTCGACACTGAGCGGCGTCGTCCATTCCTGGGTCCTGGCCCGTGGCAGCCGAGATCGCGCGATGGAATTCTTCGACCGAGTGCTCGCATCGGACGTCGCCGACATCCAGGGCGGGACCACCGCGGAGGGTATCCATCTCGCCGCGATGGCGGGCAGCGTGGATCTGATGCAGCGGTGCTTCTCCGGACTCGAGGTGCGCGGCGACCGACTGGTGTTCTCTCCCGACTGGCCCTCGAGCCTGGGCACCTTGCAGTTCCCGATCTTCTATCGGGGTAATCGCCTCTGGTTGACCGTCGACGGTCGTCGTGTCGAGGTGAGCGCCGCGCCGGGCAGTCAGCCGTCGATCGAGGTCGAATGCCGTGGACAGGTGGCGCAACTGCACCCCGGGGGCTCGATTCGGCTCGGGTAGACAAATCGGCTCGTGCCGTGCCGGATCACGCTCGCCTGGATACGGTGGAGGGACAATCGAGGTAGGGAGTCCGCCCATGATCGTTCGAAGAATTGCCCGCCCGCTCCTGTCCACCGTGTTCATCGCCGGTGGCATCGATTCCCTGCGCAGTCCGGCTCCCAAAGCCGACGCCGCCGGGGCGCTGATCGAGAAATCCGTCGGGACGCTTCCCAGTGCCGTCACCGACAAGTTGCCGTCCGACCCCGAGACATTGGTCAAGATCAATGCCGCGCTCCAGGTCGGGGCGGGTGCACTGCTCGCGGTCGGCAAGGCGCCGCGTGCAGCCTCGCTGGTCCTGGCCGGGACGCTCGTTCCGACCACGCTCGCCGGGCACGACTTCTGGAACGTCGACGACCCGCAGCAGCGCGCGATGCAGCGGATGCAGTTCTTCAAGAACATGACGATGCTCGGCGGGCTGCTCATCGCTGCTGTCGATACCGAGGGCAAGCCGTCGCTGGGCTGGCGCGGCCGGCGCGCCGCCCGCAAGGCTCAGGCTTCGGTCGCCGAAGCGTTCTCGAGCGCAAACGGTTCGGATGCCGAACACACGATGCACGTGGTGTCCGAGCGGGCGCGGTCGGCGGCCGAGCAGGCCGGTGAGCGTGGCGGCGAACTTCTCGACGCGGCCCGTGTCCGAGGGTCGGCACTGGCGCACCTCGCGAAGGAACGCGGTGCGGAGCTGAGCGAAGTGGCCCGCGAACGCGGACCGGTACTCGCCGAACTCGCGCGCGAGCGCGGAACCGAGTTCGCCCACCTCGCCCGGGACCGGGGAACGGAATGGGCGGCCTCGGCGAGCGAGCAGGGCGAGGTGTTGAGCAAGCGGGCCCGCAAGAAGGCGGAACACGCACTGGCGACCGCCGGCGAGCAGAGTGAGGTCGTGAGCAAGAAGGCCCGCAAGAAGGCCGAGCATGCTCTCGCGGCCGCGCGCGCGAAGGCCGCCGAACTGCAGGACTGATCGCCCGTCGTCACGCTGACGCCGGACGACCGATATCGGGCGGCACGTCACCGGAATTCCGGTGACGTGCCGCCCGTTTCGGATTCGGCACGGTCATCGTTCGCCCGATCCCGAGAGCTCGTCCCGGAGTTGCGAGTCGATGGTCACCCGGACGAGCGCTGCGGCGAGCGGTGCCATCCCCCGCGTCCCGGCCAACGCGCCGAGTCCCCCGCGGTCCCGCGGCAGATGCAGCGCCTCGGCACCGTCGAGGGCGCGGTCGTCGAGATGCGGCCGGAGCCACGTCCACGTGTCCTGAACCTCGCGGAGGAAGATCTCGGCGCCCACCGGGCCGATGCCGTCGAACTCCTCCAGCAGCCGTGCGGCCGCGCCCGCGTCGTGATCGCTTCGCTGCGCGAGCTCGCGCAGATCGCCAACGGTATTCGGCCGTCACGCGGTGGGCCATCTTCCTCAGGCGGGTCGCGGTGCTCTCGTCGTACCGCGTGTATCGACCTCGCTGCAACGCCGCGATCACCTCCGCCCGCGGTGCGGCCTCCATCGTGTCCGGCGTCCGCCATCCTGCGGCGAACAACTCTCGGGCCGCCCGCGTCGCGATGTCGGCCGATATGCGGGAGCTGAGCAGCATGGACAGCACCAGCAGCTGAAACAACGGTTTGGGTGTGTCCTTCAGCGTGATACGCGCCTCCTCCGCGAAGGTTCGGCCAGCCCGGTCGAGGAGGTCGCGGACCACGTCGGTGTCCGACCGTGAGGCGGTCACGAATACCTCCCCTCCTAACCCGTTGCCGCGTGTTCGACTCCGGTGTTCTTCGGGACGGAACGAATCAGCTTGCGGTTGGCGAATTCGAACAGACCGAGATCACTCAACTCGCGACCGAAACCGGAACTCTTGACGCCGCCGAAAGGAAGCTCCGGGGCGGTCGACGTGGGATGGTTGATCCACACCATCCCGCTCCTGATGCGATCGGCGACGGCGCGAGCCCGCGCCTCGTCCGAGCCGAAGACCGTGCCACCGAGACCGAAGCGCGTCGAGTTGGCGAGCTCCACCGCCTCGTCCTCGTCGGCCACCCGGTAGACGACCGCGACCGGCCCGAACAGCTCCTCCTCGAACGCGCGCATGTCCGGCGTCACGCCGGTGAGCACGGTGGCGTCGACGAACGCGCCGTTTCCGTCCGGCCCCCGGTCGTCCGGACGTGTTCCGCCGACAGTGACCGTGGCGCCCTTGGCTACGGCGTCGTCGACCTGTTCGAGCAACTTCCGTGCAGCGTCCTCCGACGACAGCGGGCCCAGCGTCGTCTGCGGATCCGACGGATCTCCGACGACGAGTTGGGAGAACCGGCGGGTGAGTCCCTCGACGAACTCGTCGTAGACGGCGTCCGGGACGATGAAGCGTTTGGAGGCAACGCAACTCTGGCCGGTGTTGCCGAGTCGTCCCGCGGCCGCCGCATCGAGAGTGCCGTCCAGATCGTCCACGTCGAGCACCACGAACGGATCGCTGCCACCGAGCTCGAGCACACACTTCTTCAGGTGCCGGCCCGAAATCTCGGCCAGGGAGGCGCCGGCGCGTTCGCTGCCGGTCAGGGACGTGCCCTGAACCGCCGGGTGGGAGACCACCCGTTCCACGTCGGAGACCTGCAGGAAGAGGTTGCTGTACACACCCTCCGGCGCCCCGGCGTCGGCCAAGAGCTTCTCGAGTTCGAGTGCCGTCTGCGCACACGAACTCGAGTGTTTGAGCAGGATCACGTTGCCCAGCAGCAGGTTCGGGGCGGCGAAGCGGGCCACCTGGTAGAGCGGGAAGTTCCACGGCTCGATGCCGAGCAGCACGCCGATGGGCTCGTTGACGAGTTCGGCGGTGCCCTCGTCCACGTCGAGCTCACGGTGCCGGAGGAACTCGGGTCCATGTTCGGCGTAGTAGTCGAAGATCGCCGCCGCCAGGTCCACCTCGGCGCGAGCCTCCGTGATCAGCTTGCCCATCTCCCGCGTCACCGACGCCGCCAAGTCGTCCTTGCGTTCGCGCACGAGTTCGGCGGCGCGGGCCAGCACGTGCGCACGACGTTCGACGGGTTCGTCGCGCCACAGTTCGAATGCGGCGGCGGCTCGCTCCACGATCTCGTCGAGTTGCTCCCCGACGAGGTACGGGTACTCCCTGATCGACCGTCCGGTGTAGGGGTCGACGGTGCGGAAGGGCGTCGCGTCGGGGCCGGACGCACTGGTGGGTTGCACGCTGGTGGAGGTCATGCTCTCCCCTCTCCGGTTGTGGGCGGAATCGGTCCACTCTCCGACTACCCACTGCACGCCACGCTCACGCATCCGGGCCGCGACCGACGAAGGGCCCTCGACCAGCGAATCTGCGCGAGCATCCCCCGCGCACTAGACTGCTTGGGCGCTTTTCTGCCGTCCCTCGATCTAGGAGACCTCTTGCCCGACGAGGCCCACATCCACCCCGAACTCGACCACGAGCAGGGTTATGTGTCGATGCTGTACGAGCGCCTCGACGGCCTGCGCACGTACGCCTCCGACCGGCTCAGCCGAGTCCTCCTCGAGGGCGGTGGCACCCCGCAGGCGCGGAGCGAGCGCGAGTCGTTCACCCAGATGTACACCGAGGACCTCGCCCGCTACGACGCAGCGGAGAACGGCCTGTGCTTCGGCCGGATCGACGTCGACGGAGAATCGCGCTACGTCGGACGCGTCGGCATCCTCGACGAGGACGGCGACTACGAGACGCTCCTCCTCGACTGGAGAGCACCTCTCGCCCGGCCGTTCTACCTCGCGACCCCGGCCGCCCCGGAGGGGGTCACCCGCCGGCGCCACATCCGCACCCGGCGGCGGTCGGTCACCGCGATCAACGACGAGTACCTCGACCTCGACGCAGCGCGGGCTCACGGCGACGGCGGCGGAGCGGGCGGTGTCGCCGGCGAGAGCGCACTGCTGGCCGCACTGAACGCGGCCCGGACCGGGCAGATGCACGACATCGTCGAAACCATCCAGAGCGAGCAGGACGCCATCATCCGGTCGAACCACCGCAGTGTCCTGGTCGTGCAGGGAGGACCTGGCACGGGCAAGACCGCCGTGGCCCTGCACCGCGCCGCCTATCTGCTCTACACGTACCGGCAGCAGCTGGACCGGGCCGGCGTCCTCATCATCGGACCCAACGCCACGTTCCTCGACTACATCGGTCAGGTCCTGCCCTCGCTCGGTGAGACGGGAGTCCTGCTGTCGACGATCGGCGATCTGTATCCGGGCGTCCGCGCGACCCGTGAGGACTCGTTGGAAGAGGGCGAGCTCAAGGGCTCCCTGGCGATGATCGACGTGTTGAAGAAGGCGGTCCGCGACCGCCAGGAGGTGCCGAAGTCACCGATCGAGCTGCGGTTCGACACCTACCCGATCACGCTCGACCGGAAGATCGTCACCCGCGCCCGCGGACGCGCGCGCTCGTCTCGTCGCCCCCACAACCTCGCGCGGCCGATCTTCGTGTCCGCCGCGATCGAGGCGCTCGCCGACCAGCTCGCGGCCACCCTGGGGCGCAACGTGCTCGACGGCTCGAACCTGCTCAGCCGCGACGACATCGCCGACATGCGCGACGAGATGCGCGAAGACCCAGCGATCATGGCAGCTCTCGACGCGCTCTGGCCCGAACTGACGCCGCAGCAGGTCCTGACCGATCTTCTCCGCTCCCCCGAACGGTTGGCATCCGCGGCCCCCGAACTCTCCGACTCCGAACGCGACGTACTGCTCCGCACCGAGGGGGTCGGGTTCAGTGCCGCCGATGCGCCGCTGCTGGACGAGCTCGCCGAGCTTCTCGGTATCGACGACGCCGCCGAACGCGAACGCGCAGGGCGCCGCTGGCGGGCCCAGATCGCCGACGCCCAGGGCGCGCTCGACATCCTGACCGGTTCGGCGCCCCAGGACCTCGAAGACGAGATGGATCCCGAGATCCTCATGGCCTACGACCTCATCGACGCCAGCCAGCTCGCCGAGCGCCAGGACCTCGGCCGCCACCGGACCACCGCGGAGCGCGCCGCCGGCGACCGGACGTGGACGTACGGCCACGTGATCGTCGACGAGGCGCAGGAGCTGTCGGAGATGGCGTGGCGAATGTTGATGCGCCGCATCCCCAACCGGTGGATGACCCTCGTCGGCGACACCGCCCAGACCGGCGATCCGGCGGGCAGCTCCTCGTGGCAGGACGTGCTCGGGCCGTATGTAGCGCAGCGATGGAAGCTGACCGAGCTCACCGTCAACTACCGCACGCCCGCCGAGATCATGGAGCTCGCGCACAAGGTCCTCGAAGAGATCGACCCGAACCAGACGGTGCCGCGGTCGGTCCGTGCGTCGGGCCACGCGCCGTGGGCCCAGTGCGTCGACGCCACCGAGGTTCTCGACGAGGTCCGTCGACGTGTCGCCGCCGAGTCCGGGCCGGGACTGACGGCCGTCCTCGCCGGACACGAGCACGTCGCGCAGCTCGCCGATCTGCGTTCCGACGACGTGAGTGTGCTGACCGTCAAGGACGCGAAGGGCCTGGAGTTCGATTCGGTGATCATCGTCGAACCGCAGAATCTGCTCGACGAGTCCCCGCGCGGCATGAACGACCTCTACGTCGCGCTGACGCGAGCGACGCAGCGTCTCGGCATCGTCCACGCTGGGCCGCTGCCGAGTGTGCTCGACGCGCTCGACGAATCCGTCTGCACACGGGCCTGATCGCCGAACCGCTCGTGGGCGAGAACGTCGAGGCGGTACGGTGCCTGGGCACCGAATCGTCGACTGCAGAAGGAAGAGACCGTGATCCGATCGCGTCTGCGGGGACGCGCAGTGCGCGCACTGCCCATCGCGTTGACTGCCGGCGCGATTGCGGTGACGCTCGGGGCCTGCGGCGCCACGAACCCTGCCGGCCCTCCTGCCGAGACAGTGGCGGATCCGCCCGAGCCGTCCACTGTCGCGACCGTGGCCGACGTCCGCACCGAACATCTCTCGCAGGTGCTTGCGGCCCGAGGATTCCCCGCCGTCGTTCCTCACCCGACGCTGCTCGCCCTCGCGGACGGGGTGTGCCGGCAGATCGCGGCCGGCACACCCGATTCCGAGATTCTGACGCACCTAGGGCCGACGGCCGCCTACGCGGCGAGCCAGTCCGGCGGCGTGCTCACCGCCGAGCGGGCCACCCGGCTACTGCTCGATTCGACGCGTAACGACTTCTGCTGACCGGTCAGCGCACCGTGTGCACGATGAGGACATCGCACGTCGACTTGCGTGCCGCGTCGGACGGCACGGAACCCAGCAGACGCCCCGTCAGGGTGTTGAGTCCGCGGTTGCCGACGACCAGGAGGTCCGCCTCCACCTCGTCGACAAGTGCGAGAAGCGAATCCACCGGCGCGCCGACGACGGCGCGTTCGACGATGTCCTTGGCGCCCGCACCCAAGGCACGCTCGCGCGCCCTCCGGAGGATCTCGTAGGTGGGGGCAGATCCGGTCACCTGGTAGGCGTCCTCACGCAGGGTGTCCTGCGCCGCCTCGGTGTCCTTCGGATCCGCGGGATAGTAGGCGCACGCGATCACGAGCTTCGCATCTGCCGCACCGGCAAGGGCAGCAGCCTTGTCGACTGCGCGGTACGACGAGTCCGATCCATCGGTTCCGACGACGACGGTCCGATACGCGGTCATTGATTCCTCCATGTGTGCGTTCGTTCGAGGACTCCGGCTGCATGCCCTGTTCGACCGAAGATTCCCGTTCGCTGCGCTGACACTATCCGCATCGGCGCGACGTCAGGTGGAATTGCGGCACAACATGCTTCATCCCCCGGTGGACGGATCCACCCCTGCGACCATTTCACCACGGGATTCCACCGCGCGGGTCGCGCTGTCAGCGGGACTCGCCGTACCGCGGGCCGAACAGCGATTCCGGGAACAGACCCGAATCGCGTACGGACCGGCACCACGGCGTGGCGAGTTCGGCGAGGCGGGCTGCTCCGTCCTCCCCAAGTTCGGTCCACGGCGCCGACCCGAGCTCGTCGGTGAGATCCTCGACCACCTCGCGTAGTTCACGGCCGTCGGCGGTCAGCTCGCCGTCGGGGGTCAGCAACTCCCGGTCGACCAGGTCGGCCGCCGCCGACGCCCAATCCTCGCTGCTCCAGCCACGACGCGACTGCGCGAACGACTTCCGGAAACCGATTCCCGCGGCGGTGTGCGTGATCAGCGCCTCGAGCCCGCTGAATCCGGCGGTCTGCAGCGCTGCCACGTGACCGTCCCCGCGGTACTCGCGTAGCAGCGTCAGCGCATGCCACAGCACCAGATGCGGCTGGTCCGGCCAGTCCAGTGCGGCATACCCCGCATACAGCGGGCGACCGTCGACGCCCGGGATCGCCTGCGCCGCAATCGCGGCGAGCTGTGCGGCCTCCGACATCTGCTGCGACGCGATCACCTTCTCTCCGAGCAGCGAGCGGTAGGCCGCATCGACGCCGCGATACCGCGCCTTCACGATCTCCGCGGGGTCCGCGAGGGTCCAGGCACGCGGGAGCACGTCGGAGATCAGCGACGGGTTGAAGTTGTAGAACACGGCGGCGACGACCCCCGCCGACACCGCTCCCATCGGTGCGGAACGTCCGGCGAAGTACGTCATTCCGCCCGGTTCGAGCCCGCTCCCGACCAGTTCCCGCTCGACCTCGGGTGCGAAGTAGGCGAGCGAATGCAGAAGTTCGAGCGACCGAGCAGTGCGTCCGGCGAGATGTACGTCCATGTCCCGGAAGCGTACTGACCTCTACTTCAGGCCCGCCGCGTCCATCCCGCGCAACTCCTTCTTCAGGTCCGCGATTTCGTCCCGCAACCGGCCGGCCAGCTCGAATTGGAGATCGCGTGCGGCGTTCATCATCTGATCGGTGAGCTCCTTGACGAGATCCGCCAACTCGGCTCGCGGCATGGACTTCACGTCCCGACCCTCGTAGATGCCGGCGCTGACGGCACGACCGGCCTCGCCCTGCGCCCGCCGCCCGCGACTGGCGTTGCGACCGGAACCGCCGACGCCGACCTCGGTGTCCTCGGCCTCCTCGTACACCTGGTCGAGGATGTCGGCGATCTTCTTCCGCAGCGGCTGCGGATCGACGCCCTTCTCGAGGTTGTAGGCGATCTGCTTCTCGCGCCGACGCTCGGTCTCCTCGATGGCTCGTTGCATCGAGTCGGTGATCTTGTCGGCGTACATGTGCACCTGCCCGGACACGTTGCGGGCCGCGCGTCCGATGGTCTGGATGAGACTGGTGGTGCTACGCAGGAAGCCCTCCTTGTCGGCGTCCAGAATCGCGACCAGCGAAACCTCCGGCAGGTCGAGACCCTCGCGGAGCAGGTTGATGCCCACGAGGACGTCGTACTCCCCGAGCCGAAGCTGTCGCAGCAGCTCGACGCGTCGGAGGGTGTCGATGTCGGAGTGCAGGTATCGCACCCGGATTCCGAGCTCGAGCAGATAGTCGGTCAGGTCTTCGGCCATCTTCTTGGTGAGCGTCGTGACCAGCACCCGCTCGTCGCGCTCGGAACGCTCGCGGATCTCGTGCACGAGGTCGTCGATCTGTCCCTTGGTCGGCTTCACGACCACCTCGGGGTCGACCAGCCCGGTGGGGCGGATCACCTGTTCGACGAACTCGCCGCCGGCCTGGCCGAGCTCGTACGCGCCCGGTGTGGCCGACAGGTACACGGTCTGACCGATCCGGCCGGCGAACTCTTCCCAGGTCAACGGCCGGTTGTCGGTCGCCGACGGAAGCCGGAAGCCGAACTCGACGAGATTCCGCTTCCGGGACATGTCGCCCTCGTACATCGCACCGATCTGGGGCACCGTCACGTGCGACTCGTCGATGACCAGGAGGAAGTCCTCCGGGAAGTAGTCGATCAGCGTGGCGGGAGCCGAACCTGCCGGGCGACCGTCGATGTGCCGCGAGTAGTTCTCGATGCCGGAACAGAATCCGACCTGCTTGATCATCTCGAGGTCGTACTGCGTCCGCATCCGCAAACGCTGCGCCTCGAGCAGCTTGCCGCGGTTCTCCAGGTCGGCGAGGCGTTCCTCGAGCTCCGCCTCGATGTCCTGGACCGCGCGTTCCATCC
This sequence comes from Prescottella equi, assembly GCF_002094305.1. GTDB lineage: Bacteria > Actinomycetota > Actinomycetes > Mycobacteriales > Mycobacteriaceae > Prescottella > Prescottella equi. Next base: position 22,295 of record NZ_LWTX01000014.1, on the reverse strand, counting down.
GCTCCGGCCCGGCCACGTAGTGCGTCGCCGGGAAGATCCGCACGGTGTCGACCTGGCGCACGACGTCCCCGGTGAGGGGGTGGAGGTAGTACAGCGCCTCGACCTCGTCGCCGAAGAACTCGATCCGCACGGCAAGTTCCTCGTACGAGGGAATGATCTCCACGGTGTCGCCGCGGACGCGGAACGATCCGCGGGTGAACGCCATGTCGTTGCGGTTGTACTGGACATCGACGAGGAGCCGGAGCAGGGCGTCCCGGTCGACCTCCACGCCCACCTCGAGCTGGATCGACCGATCCAGATACGACTGCGGGGTGCCGAGACCGTAGATGCACGACACCGACGCGACCACGACGACGTCCCGTCGGGACAGCAGGCTCGAGGTGGCCGAGTGGCGGAGCCGTTCGACGTCGTCGTTGATGGACGAGTCCTTCTCGATGTAGGTGTCCGTCTGCGCGATGTACGCCTCGGGTTGGTAGTAGTCGTAGTACGAGACGAAGTACTCGACGGCATTGTTCGGCAGCATCTCCCGGAGTTCGTTGGCGAGCTGCGCGGCGAGAGTCTTGTTCGGCGCCATCACGAGAGTGGGCCGCTGGACCCGCTCGATCAGCCAAGCCGTCGTCGCCGACTTACCGGTGCCGGTAGCACCGAGCAGGACGACGTCCTTCTCGCCCTCTCGGAGCCGCCTCTCCAGCTCGTCGATGGCCTGCGGCTGGTCACCGGCAGGCTCGTACTCGCTGACGACCTGGAAGCGCGCGTCGGACCGCTCGATCTCGCTGACCGGTCGGAACTCGGAATGGGCAACCACGGGGTGCTCGGATGCGAACGCCATGTCCCCAGGGTATGCGCCGGTTCCGACAAGTTCTGATAACGCTGTCCGAGGCCCGGTCGATCGCCGCTGCCCGGCGCCACGTTTGCCGGTACTTTCTTGCTTTATGGAGAACGTCGAACCGGGCCTCGCTGCGGCCACGCCGCCCGCAGCCCCCGCAGCCGTCTACGTACCCACGGTCGACCTGGCTCCGGCACACCGGCCCAAGATCGAGTACTTCAACGTCACCGAGTGCACCAACACCGATCCCAAGGGATTCGTCCGGCCGGTGGACCACTACCGGCTCGAGCCGTGGGGCCTGTACATGGCGCGCACAGCGGACCACCCGCAGTTCCACTACCTGGAGTCCTGGATCATCCCGGACCTGGGAATCCGCGCGTCGATCTTCCATTTCCACCCGTACCACGATCGCGATCAGGACCACTACATCGACATCGGCGACTTCACGCGCGGACCGGACGTGTGGAAATCGGAGGACCACTACCTGGATCTCGTCGTCCGGACGGGGCGCGAAACCGAGCTCCTCGACGTCGACGAGTTGATCTCCGCAACCGCGCACGGATACATCTCCCCGCGCACCGCCGACCGCGCGGTGCAGCGTGCGGTGGCCGCCGTCGACGGGATCGCTGCCCACGGCCACGACCTGGACGCGTGGCTCGCGTCGAAGGGCATGCCGATCAGCTGGCGCTGACGCTCGTCAATCGCCGGGCGTCCAACCCGTTGCCTCCGCCCACGCCCAGGCTCGCTGATACCCCTGGTCGAACCAGGGCGCGACCGCTTCGGCGTACGCAACGTCGGCGTCGGCCTCGCGCGTATTCTCGGCGGCCGTGGCGGACGCGGCTTGCTTGACCTCGAGGAACTCGGCACGCGCGTCCACGTCCGCACTCAGCCAGTCGCGCAGCAGCAGTGCGAACTGCTGACCGGGCCACCCCGCGACACGGATGCTGATGTGCACCGGCCGTCCGGGGTCGGCGCCGCCGTGCGTGCGCTTGTCCCACAGCCCGGGATCCGCCTCGCCCCCGACACCGTAGGTCGGCTTCGGCAGGTCCCGATCGTCGTCCGGTATGCGCGGGAACCCCGCTGCGGCGAGCGGTCCGGCCAGTGCATCCGCGGCCGCCAGGTCCTTCACCGTGATCTGGACGTCGACGAGGTCGCGGGCATCCAGACCCGGAACCGCCGTGGACCCGACGTGATCGATCCGCGTGGCCAGGTCTCCGCACACCAGTCGCAGTCGCTCGACCAGCCGCCGGCCCTGCGCCGCCCAGTCCGGATCCGCCGGGCGCACGACCGGTGGCACCGACACCGCCGTCCCGGTTCGCAGATTGGCCTCGAAGGGGACCAGGCGATCAGTGAACAGCGCGCGGACCTGCTCCCGGATCATCTCGGGAGTACCGCTGTTGTCGAGCAGGACGTCGGCGGCCTCGCGGCGCTGCGCGTCGGTGGCCTGCGCCGCAATCCGTGCCCGGGCGTCGGGCTCCGGCATGCCGCGCAGTTCGACGAGACGTCGGACTCGTTCCTCCTCGTCGACGTACACGACGAGGACGAGATTGAACGCGGGACCCATGCGGCCCTCGACGAGCAGCGGAATGTCCTGCACGACGATTCCGTCGGCGGGGGCACCCTCGACGAGTTCCGTGGTGCGCGCCCCGATGAGCGGATGCAGGATCGAGTTGAGCAGCATCCGGGAGTCGTCGCTGCCGAATGCCTTCTCCGCCAACGCCGGACGGTTCAGCGAACCGTCGTCGTGCAGAATCGAGTCGCCGAACGCGTCGACCAGGGCCGCGAGCCCCGGGGTGCCCGGCTCGACGACCTCGCGGGCGATCAGGTCGGCGTCGACGATCACCGCACCCAATTCCGCGAGGACCTTCGACACGGTCGACTTGCCGGCTCCGATGCCTCCTGTGAGGCCCACTCTCAACACGCCGACCAGTCTCTCACCAAACACGCCGAAGATCATCTACGCACCAAATGACGGGGTTCTTCGACCTGGTCAGATACCCTTTCGGAGACCGTACGAACAGCCGATTGAATCGAGTAGGAGAAGCGCATGAGCAGCCATCCCACCCGTCCCGGTCGGCACCGTCTCGGCATGGAGAACGGCATTCACGCCATCCTCATCCCCGAGGTGGCCACGGCGCTCGCAGAGCACCGTCGCAACTGGTTCACCAGTATCCTGAGCCCCGCTCGCCACAGCTTCGCGACCATCAAGAAGCGCACGGCGACCATGCCCACCCGATGGGTGCCTGCCGCGGCGGGCTGACCACCCGCACAGGACACGCACTGTGGCCCGATCCCCGCCGGGATCGGGCCACAGTCGTCTCTCCCCCGTCATCCCTGCCCGGTTCCCCCCGCCCTCTCCGGACCCGCGTTTTGCGCACTTATCGCGCGCAGGGGCCGGCGTGTCGGCGCGATAAGTGCGCAAAACGCGGAGGGGGGGGACGGACAAAGGTGGGGACGGAAAGACAGAAGACCCCGACCCTGAGAGTCAGGGTCGGGGTCTTCCGGTCGATCAGGCCTGAATGATCAGGCCGGCGCTATCAGGCGTTGCCCGACAGCTTCTCGCGCAGTGCAGCGAGCTGTGCGTCGCTCGCCAGCGAGCCACCGGCGGACTCGGTGGACGCGGCAGCGCCCTCGTCCGAGCCCGACTCCGAGGAGTAGTTGGTGCCCGAAGCGCCGGCCGCAGCCTCGGCAGCCTCGTCGGCAGCCATCTTCTCCATCTGAGCGGTGTGCATCTTGTGGCGACGCTCCGCCTCGGCGTAGCGGGACTCCCACTCCTCACGCTGCTTGTCGAAGCCCTCGAGCCATTCGTTGGTCTCGGGATCGAAGCCCTCGGGGAAGATGTAGTTGCCCTGCTCGTCGTACGAGTCGGCCATGCCGTACTTGGACGGATCGAACTCGGCGTTGTAGTCCTCGTTCGCCTGCTTCAGCGACAGCGAGATGCGGCGACGCTCCAGGTCGATGTCGATGACCTTGACGAGCGCATCGTCGCCGACGCCCACAACCTGGTCCGGAACCTCCACGTGGCGCTCGGCCAGCTCGGAGATGTGCACCAGGCCCTCGATGCCCTCCTCGACGCGGACGAACGCGCCGAACGGAACCAGCTTGGTGACCTTGCCCGGAACGATCTGGCCGATCGCGTGGGTGCGGGCGAACTGACGCCACGGGTCCTCCTGCGTCGCCTTCAGCGACAGGGAGACACGCTCGCGGTCCAGGTCGACGTCGAGAACCTCGACGGTGACCTCGTTGCCGACCTCGACGACCTCGGACGGGTGATCGATGTGCTTCCAGGAGAGCTCGGAGACGTGGACCAGACCGTCGACGCCGCCGAGATCGACGAACGCACCGAAGTTGACGATCGAGGACACGACGCCCTTGCGGACCTGGCCCTTCTGCAGCTGGTGCAGGAACTCGCTGCGGACCTCGGACTGGGTCTGCTCGAGCCATGCACGACGCGACAGGACCACGTTGTTGCGGTTCTTGTCGAGCTCGATGATCTTGGCCTCGATCTCCTTGCCGACGTACGGCTGGAGGTCGCGGACGCGACGCATCTCGACGAGCGAAGCGGGAAGGAAGCCACGCAGGCCGATGTCGAGGATGAGGCCACCCTTGACGACCTCGATGACGGTGCCCTTGACGGCCTCGTCCTTCTCCTTGAGCTCCTCGATGGTGCCCCAGGCACGCTCGTACTGAGCGCGCTTCTTCGACAGGATCAGACGGCCTTCCTTGTCCTCCTTGGTGAGGACCAGGGCTTCGACCTCATCGCCCACGGAGACGACCTCGTTGGGGTCGACGTCGTGCTTGATGGAGAGCTCACGGGAAGGGATGACGCCTTCGGTCTTGTAACCGATGTCGAGAAGGACCTCGTCGCGATCGACCTTGACGATCGTGCCTTCGACGATGTCGCCATCGTTGAAGTACTTGATCGTGGCGTCGATGGCGGCGAGGAAGTCCTCGGCGGAGCCGATGTCGTTGACGGCTACCTGCGGCGAGGTCACGGTGTTGGAGGGCATGTGTTGAGTTGCTCCGGACGGGTTGTTAGTCGGTTGATGGTGTTTGTCAGACAGGCGGATCGGGATGCCGTACGTTCCGACGTAATGCCGGATCCGACCGATCTTCCGGTCCACCACGAGGTCTTCCGACGACTCCGCCGACCAAACTTCGGCCGGTGGCGATCCGCACCGAAGACACTCGCGAGCAACAGGGTACGCGACCTACGGCTAGCTGGGCAAACCCTGCCGTCACCGGCCCGGCCGCGGCCGCCGACGGGCGGGCAGACGACCATCCCGGCGCGACATCTAGGCTTGACCTCCATGTCCGACGATCGTCACGCCGCCGCCATCTCCACCCTCGGGACCAGCGGGGTCGCCCGCACCCGCATCGGTTCGGACGCCAGCGAACGCGCGAGCCGCGCGTGGTGGGACGCCGACGCCGACGACTACCACCGCACGCACGGCGAGTTCCTCGGTGTCGACTCGAGCGCCGGCGAATTCGTGTGGTGCCCGGAGGGTCTCCACGAGGGCGACGTGCACCTCCTCGGCGACGTCGCCGGCAAGCGCATCCTCGAAGTGGGCTGCGGATCTGCACCGTGTGCCCGGTGGCTCGCGTCCCAGGGCGCCGACGTCGTCGGTCTCGATCTGTCGATGGGGATGCTGGCCCGCGGGGTGGCTGCGATGGACGAGGCCGGTTCACGAGTCCCCCTCGTCCAGGCCGGCGCCGAGACGCTCCCGTTCCGGGGCGAGAGCTTCGACGCCGCCTGTTCGGCTTTCGGTGCGGTTCCGTTCGTCGCGGATTCGGCCCGGGTGATGGCGGAGGTGGCGCGCGTCCTGCGCCCGGGCGGTCTGTGGATCTTCGCGGTCAATCATCCGATCCGGTGGATCTTCCCCGACGATCCCGGCCCGCGCGGTCTCACCGCGACGCTCCCCTACTTCGACCGGACGCCGTACGTCGAAGTCGACGACGACGGCGTCCCGACGTACGTAGAGCACCACCGCACCATCGGGGACCGCGTGCGAGAGGCGGTCGCGGCCGGTCTCGAGGTGCGCGACATCGTCGAGCCCGAGTGGCCGGAGTGGCTCGACCGCGAGTGGGGACAGTGGAGTCCGCTGCGGGGTCAGCTGTTCCCGGGCACCGCCATCTTCGTCACCCGCAAGCCGGCCTGATCCTCACAGCAGCTTCGACAGGAAAGCCCTGGTCCGCTCCTGCCGCGGGTTGGCCAGCAGCTCCCGGGGATTTCCGGCTTCGACGACCACACCGCCGTCCATGAACACGAGTTGGTCGGCCACCTCCCGGGCAAAGCCCATCTCGTGGGTGACGACGACCATCGTCATGCCGTCCCTGGCGAGCTCCTTCATGACACCGAGCACCTCGCCGACCAGTTCGGGGTCGAGGGCCGACGTCGGCTCGTCGAACAGCATCAGTTTCGGTTCCATCGCGAGGGCGCGCGCGATCGCGACGCGCTGTTGCTGACCGCCGGACAGCTGCACGGGATAGGCGTCGGCCTTCGACGACAGACCCACCCGGTCGAGCAGTTCCCGGGCCTGCGCGACGGCCTTCGCGCGAGGCACCTTCTTCACCAGGACCGGCGCCTCGACGATGTTGTCCAGGACCGTGCGGTGCGGGAAGAGATTGAAGTGCTGGAAGACCATGCCGATGTCGCGGCGCTGCTTCGCCGCCGCCCGCGGGCTCAGTTCGTGCAGTTTGCCGCCGCGCTCCGCGTAGCCGACGAGTTCACCGTCGACGTACAGGCGGCCGGCGTCCACGCGTTCGAGGTGGTTGATGCAGCGCAGAAAGGTCGACTTGCCGGAGCCGGACGGACCGATCAGGCACAGCACCTGGCCGCGCGGGATCTCGAGTGTGATGCCGCGGAGCACCTGTAGCGCGCCGTAGTTCTTGCAGACTCGGTCGGCGCGGACCATGGGGGTGGTCACACCGCTCCCCCTTCGTCGCGGCGCTGGGCCTTGGCGAGCGCCTGCAGCTGCCCGGCGGTGAGGGTGCGTGAAGCGCCCTTCGAGTAGTGGCGCTCGATGTAGTACTGACCGACCATCAGGATGCTGGTGATCGCCAGGTACCACGTGGAGGCGACGAGCAGGAGCGGCACCGGGTAGAAGTTGGCGCCGGAGATGTCGCGGGCCCGGCCGTACAACTCCAGGCTGTACGGCACCGCGGCGACCAACGACGTGGTCTTGAGCATGCTGATCAGCTCGTTGCCGGTCGGGGGATGATGACCCGCATCGCCTGCGGAAGCACCGTGCGCCGCATGGTCTGCGCCCACGACATGCCCAGAGCGGTGGACGCCTCGGTCTGGCCTTCACTCACCGAGCCCACACCGGCTCGAACGATCTCGGCCATGTACGCCGCCTCGTTGAGCGCCAGGCCTATGACCGCGAACAGGAAGGCCGCTTCGAGCGCCTGGATGTCGAAGTGCGCGAACTGGGGCCCGAACGGGATGCCCACGTCGATCGTCTTGTAGATGGACGGGAACAGGCCCCAGAACACCAACTGGACGTACACCGGGGTTCCGCGGAACACCCACAGGTAGACCCACGCGGCGGAACGCAGGACCGGGTTGGGCGACAGGCGCATGACGGCGAGGACCACCCCGAGCACGATGGCGATCACCATGGCCAGAACCGTCAACTGGATGGTCTTCCATGCGGCGGCGGTGATGCGCTTGTCGAACAGATACTGCCCGTACACGTCCCAGTGGAAGGCCTCGTTGGTCGCGGCGCCGTAGACGAACAGGCCGAACAGCGCCAGCACGACGACCGCCGCGACCCAGCGGCCGGGGTGCCGCAACGGGACCGCCTTGATGGGTTCCGGCTCGGAGGCGACCACTGCGTCCGGTGGTCGGCTCTCGTTGGCTGGCATTACTGTGTTCTCTCCTGTGTTCAGTTCGTTGCGCCGTTGACGACCGATGTGTCGATCATCCCCGCCTCGACACCCCATGCTTCGGCGATGGCCTGATACTGACCGCCGTCGATGAGGTACTGGACCGCCTGCTGCAGCACCGGGGCGAGCGGCGAACCCTTCGCGACCACCCATCCGTACGGACTGGCGTCGTACACACCGCCCGCGGGCACCATGCGGCCGTCACTGCGTTTGATCGCGTACGCGGTCACCGGCGAATCGGCCGACAGCGCGTCCACCCGCCCGAGGATGAGGGCGTTCGCCACGTCGTCCTGGCTGTCGTACTTGATCTTGCGGATCGGGGGCTTCCCGGCCGCGACGCACGCCGCGCTCTTCGCGGGCACCTCGTCGATGTCCTCGATCGTGGTGGTCTGCACCCCGACGCGCAGGCCGCACGCATCGTCCGGGTCGATGTCGTCGCCCGCCCGCTGCGCCCACTGCACTCCGGCGCTGTAGTAGGTGACGAAGTCGACACTCTTCTCACGCTCGAGGGTGTCGGTGAACGACGACATACCGAGGTCGAGGGTCCCGGCCTGGACGGCCGGGATGATCTTGTCGAAATCGGTCTGCTTGAGGTCGAGCGTCAGGCCGAGGACCGCGCCCACTGCCTCCATCAGGTCCACGTCGAAGCCCACGATCGCTCCCGACTCGTCCTTGAACTCGTTGGGGGCATAGGGCGGATTCGTGCCGATACGAAGCTCGCCGGAGGCTGCGACGTCCGGGGGCAACTGGTCGGCGATCGCGGCGACCCGTTGCACGTCGATGTCCGGCAGGACCGGAACCAACCCCTCGTCGTTCGTGACACATCCCACGGCCCCGAAGGCCAAGACGGATGTCGCGACGGCAGCGGTCACGCACCTTGCGAATCGAGCGAACACGCGCGCCTCGAACCTCCGTTTCCCGACCGGCGAACCCGGGACACACTACTGCCTGAGCGGTGCAGGTAGCGAACGCGGTCCGCGATCACCGCCGGAACACCCGGGCGATCACGGTCTCGGTGAACTCGCTGGTCGACGCCAGCCCACCGAGGTCGGCAGTGGCGACGCCCGACTCCACGGTTCGCTCGACGGCACTACGGATGCGCTCGGCCGCGGCGGCGAACGCCGGTTCGCTGCGGCGAGCCGAGATCCAGTCGAGAAGCATCGCGGCCGACAGGAAGAGCGCGACGGGGTTCGCGCGGTTGCGGCCCGAGATGTCCGGGGCCGCACCGTGCGCGGCCTGCGCCATCGCCTTCGTCTCGGACGCGTTGATCGAGGCGGCGGTCCCGAGTGATCCGGACAACTCGGCGGCGAGATCGGACAGGATGTCGCCGAACATGTTCTCGGTGACGACGACGTCGTAGTCCTCCCCGCGCCGCACCAGGTATGCGGCCATCGCGTCGACGTGCTCGTCGTCCAGGCGGACGTCCGGATAGTGCGCGGCGACGTCTCGGCACACGTCGCGGAACAGACCGGTGGTGGTGGCCAGCACGTTCGCCTTGTGCACCACGGTGACCCGCTTGCGCCGGCGCATCGCGAGCCCGAAGGCGGTGTGGGCGATGCGTTCACACGCCTGTCGAGTCACCACGCCGACGGCCATCGCCACATCGGGGGTAGGCATGAACTCACCGCTGCCCACGAACATGTTGCGGTCGGCGTAGAAGCCCTCGGTGTTCTCCCGGACGATGACCAGATCCATGCGCGGCGATACCGCGCGTACGCCGGGCAGGGCCCGCGCCGGCCGGATGTTGGCGTACAGGTCGAAGCGCTTGCGGATCGTGCCGCCCGGGGTCAGCTGCATCTGGAACGGGTCCGGATAGGACGCGCTGTCGTGCGGGCCGAGGATCCACGAGTCGAGTTCGGCCAGGGCGACGAGGGTGCTCTCCGGCATCGGTGACCCGTGCGACTCGATCGCGTCGAGCCCGATCGGCAGTGGCACCCACTCGACCTCCGGAAGCCCTGCGGCCGACATCGCGGCGTCCACGACGTCCCGGGCGGCGGGCACGATCTCCCGTCCGATGCCGTCGCCCTGCAACGAACCGAGACGCAGATTCCGCAAATCTCCTGTGCTGACGCTCCCCACGCGACAATCATTACTCACGATGGTCCAGTCCGTGGAGTTGCTGCTCGACCCCGACATCGACGCAACCGTGCGTGCCGAATGGCGCCGGCTCTCGTCCGCGCGCCTGCCCAGCCAGGACCGCATCACCGCGGAGTCGAACCGGCCGCACGTCACGATGGGGGTGGCCAGCCATATCCCCGACGACATCGAGGACGCGCTGGTGCGGGAACTTCCGTCGGCCCCACTCCCGATCCGGCTCGGCGGCGTCGTGGTGTTCGGTGGCCGGCGGCTCACGTTGGCGCGGCTGGTGGTCCCGACCACGGAACTCCTCACACTGCAGCGGATCGTCTACGAGCTGATCGCGGACTGCGAAGGGGTGCCCCCGCACATCGTGCCCGGCGAGTGGACGCCGCACGTCACGCTGTCGCGCGCCGCATCCAGTCCACCGATCTCGGTACCGCCGTCGTCGTCACGCGTGCCGGTAGTCGCGACGTGGTCGGCACCTCGGCGGGAATCCGGCGGTGGGACTCCGACGACAAACGTGAGTGGCGAATCACACGTCACCCTTGAGCAGTGGAAACAGACCGCGGCGGCCGGGCGTGTTTCGCGATCCGGAAGAATTCGGGCCGACGGAGCGTTGTACCGGCCAATCAGCGGATATCCCGAGTCAGCGGATATCGATGACGACTCCCCCGAAAGGACCCTTCGTGGCTACCCAGACCCTCACCCAGCAGAACTTCAAGCAGACCGTCGAGGACAACGACATCGTGCTCGTCGACTTCTGGGCGTCGTGGTGCGGCCCGTGCCGCAACTTCGCGCCGACGTTCGATGCGTCGTCGGAGAAGCACCCCGACGTCGTGCACGGCAAGATGGACACCGAGGCCGAGCAGGAGTTCGCCGCCGGCGCCGGGATCCGCTCGATTCCCACGATCATGGCGTTCCGCGAGGGCGTGCTCGTGTTCAACCAGGCGGGTGCGCTGCCGCCGGCCGCGCTCGAAGACCTGATCACCCAGGTCAAGGCGCTCGACATGGACGCGGTCCGCGCGGAGATCGCATCGCAGACGGGGAACTGACCCCGGCACGCCACGAGAGACGGAAACGCCGGGTGCACCGATCGGGTGCGCCCGGCGTTTCCCTGCACGGTCAGTGCGCCGCGGCGTCCCAGCTGCGTCCCGTGCCCACCGACACCTCGAGCGGCACCGACAGATCGATCGCCGCCGCCATCTTCTCGCGAACCAGCTGCTCGACCCGCTCACGCTCGCCCGCGGCGACCTCGAGGACGAGTTCGTCATGTACCTGCAGGAGCATCCGCGACGCCAGCCCGGCCTCGCGGAGTGCGCGCTGGACGTCGATCATCGCGACCTTGATGATGTCGGCAGCGGTGCCCTGGATGGGCGCGTTGAGAGCGGCGCGCTCGGCCACTTCCCGACGCTGACGGTTGTCGCTGTTGAGGTCCGGCAGGTAACGCCGACGGCCGAACAGGGTCTCGGTGTAACCCACCTTGCGGGCCTGCTCGACGACCTCGTGGAGGTAGTCGCGGACCCCGCCGAAGCGTGCGAAGTACGCGTCCATCTGCTGACGGGCTTCCTCGGTGGAGATCTTCAGCTGCGCCGCCAACCCGAACGCGCTCAGCCCGTAGGCGAGACCGTACGACATCGCCTTCACGCGTCGCCGCAGTTCCGGCGTGACCTCCTCGATCGGTACACCGAACGCGCGCGAGCCGACGAAGCTGTGCAGATCCTCGCCGGTGATGAACGCCTCGATCAGCCCCGCGTCACCGGACAGGTGCGCCATGATGCGCATCTCGATCTGGCTGTAGTCGGCGGTCAGCAGCGTCTCGTAGCCCTCGCCGACGACGAACCCGTCGCGGATCTGACGGCCCGCGTCGGTGCGAACCGGAATGTTCTGCAAGTTCGGCTCGGTCGACGACAGTCGTCCGGTCGCCGCCACGGTCTGGTTGAACGTGGTGTGGATCCGTCCGTCCTCGGCCACCGTCTTGAGCAGACCGTCGACCGTCACCTTGAGCCGCGTCGCGTCGCGGTGCTCGAGCAGGTGCTCGAGGAACGGGTGCTGCGTCTTCTCGAACAGGGACTGCAACGCATCGGCGTCGGTGGTGTATCCAGTCTTCGTCTTCTTGGTCTTCGGCATGTCGAGTTCGTCGAACAGCACCACCTGCAACTGTTTCGGCGAACCCAGGTTGATCTGCTTGCCGATCACCGCGTAGGCAGCCTCGGCCGCCTCGGCGACGCGCGCGGCGAACGCCGACTGCAGGTCGTGCAGATGCGTGGTGTCGACCGCGATGCCCGTCGACTCGAGGTTGGCGAGCACCTCGAGCAGCGGCAGTTCCATGTCCGCGAGCAGGCCGGTGGCCTCGATGTCGGCGAGTTCGGTGTCGAGCGCCGCGGCGAGATCGAGGACCGCCCGCGAACGCAGGATCTCACCCTCGGCCGCCTCCGCGTCGGCCGCATCCTCGTCGTCGAGGAGCGAAAGCTGTTGCTGGCCGGACTCTTCCACCCGAAGCTCGCGCTTGAGGTAGCGCAGCGACAGATCATCGAGGTTGAAGCTCCGCTGGCCGGGACGCACGAGGTACGCGGCGAGTGCGGTGTCGCTGGTGAGACCCGCCAACGTCCAGCCGCGTCCGCGCAGCGCATGCATCGCCCGCTTCGCCTCGTGCAGCGCCTTGGGCCGGCCGGCATCCGCAAGCCAGTCCGCGAGTGCCGCCTCGTCCTCCGGCGTCGCCGTCGTGGTCGAGATGTAGGCCCCCTCGCCGTCGGGCGCCGCGATCGCGACGGCGGTCACGTCACCGCCGTAGGGAGTGGTGGTGCCGACGACGGAGAGCCCGTGCCGCTCCCCGGTGGACGCATGTTCGGCGATCCACGCCGCGACCTCACCCGGCGCGAGAGCCCGTCCGCTGACCTCGAAGCCTTCCTCGGCCTCGGGTTCGGTGGAACTGAGGGTCGCGAACAACCGGTCGCGCAGCACCTTGAACTCGAGGTCGTCGAACAGCGCGTGGATACGCTCGCGGTCCCACGGCGCGAGCGCCAACTGGTCCGGCGTGTAGGGCACCGCGACGTCGCGCACCATCTCGGTGAGGTGCCGATTGAGGAGCACGCTGTTGACGTTGGCGCGCAATGCATCCCCCACCTTGCCGCGCACCTTGTCGACGTCGTTGACGAGGTTCTCGAGGGAGCCGTACTCACGAATCCACTTGGCCGCGGTCTTCTCCCCGACACCGGGGATGCCGGGCAGGTTGTCGCTCGGGTCGCCGCGCAGCGCCGCGTAGTCGGGGTACTGCTGCGGGGTGAGGCCGTACTTCTCCTCGACCGCCGCAGGAGTGAAGCGCGTCAGATCCGAGACACCCTTGCGGGGGTAGAGCACCGTGACGTCGTCGGTGACCAACTGCAGCGAATCGCGGTCGCCCGTCACGACCAGCACCCGGTAGCCGAGCGCCGTGGCCTGCGTGGTGAGGGTGGCGATGACGTCATCGGCCTCGAATCCCTCGATCGCCATCACCGGGATGCCCATCGCCGCGAGGACGTCCTTGGTGATCTCGACCTGCCCCTTGAACTCGTCCGGGGTCTTGCTGCGATTGGCCTTGTACTCCGGGAACGCCTCGGCGCGGAACGTCTGCCGGGAGACGTCGAATGCGGCGGCCACGTGCGTGGGCTGCTCGTCGCGCAGAAGATTGATGAGCATGGACGTGAACCCGTAGACCGCGTTGGTGGCCTGACCGCTCTGCGTCTTGAAGTTCTCGGCCGGCAGGGCGAAGAACGCGCGGTACGCCAGCGAGTGCCCGTCGAGGAGCATCAACGTCGGGCGGTCGGAACCGGACGCGTCGGCGGTAGCGGGAGTGGTGGACGAGGACGTGGTTGCGGGGCTCACGGTTGACCAGTCTAGGGAGGAGGGCCGACACCACGGCCCCTCGTCCCCGCGCGTCGCCGACCGGAACCCCCGCAAACCCGCTCAGGCGGGGGAACTGCCTCCGCCGAGAGTGTCGAGGACCACCTCGGCGACGGCCTTCATGGTCGTCCGGCGATCCATCGCGGCCCGCTGGATCCACTTGAACGCCTCGGGCTCCGACAGGTTCTGTGACTGCATCAGCATTCCCTTGGCACGTTCGATGACCTTGCGCGTCTCGAGTCGATCGGACAGGTTCGCGACCTCCCGCTCGAGCAGCGAGATCTCGACGAAGCGGCTTGCCGCCAGCTCGACTGCCGGCACCAGATCCGACTTCGAGAACGGCTTGACGAGGTACGCCATCGCACCGGCGTCGCGGGCCCGCTCCACCAGTTCGCGCTGGCTGAATGCGGTGAGGATCACCACGGGCGCGATGCGCTTCGCGGCGATCTCGGAGGCGGCGTCGATGCCGTCGCGTCGGGGCATCTTGACGTCCATGATCACCAGGTCCGGACGGAGCTCTTCCGCCAACTCCACGGCGCGCTGGCCGTCGCCGGCCTCACCGACGACGTCGTAGCCTTCCTCGCGGAGCATCTCGACCAGGTCGAGCCTGATCAGGACCTCGTCTTCCGCCACCACCACGCGCCGCGGCCGTCGTTCCGTGCCCTGCGCGGCGGGAGCGTTCATGGTCACCTGTCTCCTCGGGGGTCGGCGCCCGCCGAATCGGGGCGCGAACGCTTCGAGGGTACCGGTGGTTTGACTGTGCTCCGTGATCTTCTAGAGTAGGAACCCGCAGGACGCCCTCGTATCCCAATTGGCAGAGGAAACGGATTCAAAACCCGTGCAGTGTGAGTTCGAGTCTCACCGAGGGCACCACACAACTTCCGGAATTCGGCGGGACCATTCGGCTACCTCGGCGTGTCGCCGGGAACGATGTCGATCGACGGTTCCGATCGACGACTCCCACGAGTGATTCCTACGAGTAAGGCCCCGAGATCTCGCGATCCCGGGGCCTTCTCGGTCTCCCCTACCAAAAGGAGCAACTCCAGAGTGCCACAACTCTGCGGGTGCGCCCACTACGTACAAGTGTGAAATCGATGGTGAAAATGCCGCGCGCGGCCTCGACGCACTCGTAACCGCGCTCGACGTGCGGGCCTCGACCACCAATTTCCCGGAGGAAGTCACGTATCGACGACCGGTGTCCGGCGGGCCCGAGTGACCGACGCGACGCTCTCCGCCTCAGGCGACGTCCGCGAGCGAGTCGAGGATGGCCCGGTAGTGCAGGTGCGCCATGAAGTGGCCGCCCGTCCCGATGTTCAACGTGGACTTCGGGATTCGCGTCGCGAGTTCGGCCGGCCATTCCCGCGGAATCAACTGGTCCGCGTCGCCCCACCATACGTCGACCGGCACCTCGAGATCCTCCGGCTCGAAGCCCCACGGCCGCATCCACGCCCGGTATTCCTCGACGACGCCCGCCGGATTCCTGAGCCCCTCGTCGATCATGGCCGCGAACACCCTCGGTTCGCTGTCGACCAACTCCGCGTCGGCGGGGGCGAGCGTGCGCGACGAGATCCGCGCGAACTGCCGCGGCATCGCTCGGGCGAGCACCGACAGACCGCGGAAGGACGCCTCCGCGAGCCCCGGACAACCCACCGACATCCGCGTGAACAGCCGATCGATCCGGGGCAACCGCGCGAACGTCCCCGCCTCGGTCAGCGGCAGCGCGCCCGCCACGATCGCGATCCGACTGATGCGGGACGACAGCGCGTATCCGAGCGCGGCCGCATACTGCCCGCCCATGGACCACCCGAGCACGCCCATCCGCTCGACGCCGAGCTGATCGGCCAGCTGTTCGACGTCGGACGCCCAGTCGAGCACTGTCCGTCCGGGGCTCGGATCGGACAGCCCGATTCCAGGGCGATCCGGTGAGATGAGGCGGATCCCGGCCGCCTCGGCGACCGGGGCGGCGGCTCGGATGTCGAGTCGGCAGGACAGTCCCCCGTGGGCATTGACCACGACGAAGCCGTCTGCGGGACCGTAGTCGGCGAATCCCATCGACCGACCGTCACGCAGACTGATCACCCGATCCTCGGGCCTGACAGTCACTCTGGGCACAACGCACCTCCGACGAGTCGCCATCACGATAACGGTCGGTCGCCCGACAGTGACGGACTTCACCGCCGGGATTCGACGCGTGTTCGCCGGCACGGCCCGGACCCGCCGTTTTCGGCCTTCCTCCAGGTAGGCCCGTGTCGTCCGTTTCGGTCGTTTGGTCTTCTTCGCAGGGGCGTCACTCTTCGCGCCCGGTCCCGCTGGCCGGACGTTCGACATGTTCCGCGGCCCGCCGCCGGGCACGAGGCCGCACCGCCGTCCGGTGGATGGGATCGCACGTCGGGAATCAGTTAACTCATGCCATACTGCAACCCGTTCTCTTGCCGGTCACCCACTCGACCGGCCGATCAGGCTCGACAAGCAGATGAGGTTTGCATGAGCGACACCGCCACACCGGCCGTCGAAGGCTGGTTCACCACCGGGCCGGAGCCGGCCCTGATCGGCACCAAGTGCCGGTCCTGCGGCACGATCTCGTTCCCGCGGGAGACCACCTTCTGCAAGAACCCGGCGTGCTCCGGCGAGGAGTTCGACGACGTCGAGCTGTCCCGCTTCGGCAAGGTGTGGTCGTACACCGACGCGCAGTACAAGCCGCCGGCCCCGTACATCCCCACGACGGATCCGTACGTGCCGTTCGCGCTCGCCGCCGTCGAACTGCCCGAGGGTCTCGTCGTCCTCGGCCAGGTGGCCGACGGCTTCGGCGTCGCGGACCTCAAGGTGGGCAACCCGGTGGAGCTGGTCGTCGAGACCCTCTACACGGACGAGTCGGGCGACCGCAGCATCTGGCGTTGGAAGCCGCTCGCGGCAGCAGAGAACGGGGCACAGGCATGAGCAACAACGATGTGGCCGTCCTCGGCGTCGGCATGCACGCGTGGGGCAAGTGGGGCCACTCGTTCGTCAAGTACGGCGTCGCCGCGGCCCGCGCCGCGCTCGCCGACTCCGGAGTCGACTGGAAGGACGTCGACCTGATCGTCGGCGGCGAGACCGTCCGCAACGGCTACGGCGGCTACGTCGCGGGTGCCACCTTCGCACAGGCCCTCGGCTGGAACGGCGCCCGCGTCGCGACGTCGTACGCGGCGTGCGCCACGGGTGCACAGGCCCTGGACACGGCTCGTGCGCGCATCCTCGCCGGCCTGTCCGATGTGGCCCTGGTCGTCGGCGCCGACACCACCCCCAAGGGCTTCCTGGCTCCCAACGCCGGTGAGCGCTGGGACGATCCGGACTGGCTGCGCTTCCGCCTGATGGGCATGACGAATCCCGGCTACTTCGCGCTCAACGCCCGCCGTCGTATCGACCTGTACGGCGCCACCGTCGAGGACTTCGCGGCCGTCAAGGTCAAGAACTCCAAGCACGGCCTGAACAACCCGTACGCGCGTTACCGCAAGGAGGTGGCCGCCGCCGACGTTCTCGCGTCGCCGATGGTGGCGGATCCGCTGCACCTGCTCGACATCTGCGCCACCTCCGACGGCGGTGCGGCGATCATCCTGACGTCGATGGAGTACGCCCGCAAGAAGGGCATCGTCGATCCTGTTCGTATCAAGGCGATTTCGACGGTCACGCCCACGTTCCCGCAGACGATCATGGACATGCCGAACTTCTCCACGGAGTCGGCGTCCGCGGTCCCCGCGCCGGAGCGCACGTTCAAGGAGTCGATCGGAGACGCCGCCTACGAGGAGGCCGGCATCTCGCCCGAGGACGTCGACGTCGCCGAGGTCTACGACCTCGCCACGTCCGTCGAACTCGACTGGATCGAGGACCTGGGCCTGTGCAAGCGCGGCGAGGCCGAGCACCTGCTGCGCGCCGGCGACACGACGATCGGTGGCCGCATCCCGGTCAATCCGTCCGGCGGCCTTGCCTGCTTCGGTGAGGCGGTCCCCGCCCAGGCACTGGCCCAGGTCTGCGAGCTCACGTGGCAGCTGCGTGGACAGGCCGAGGGCCGCCAGGTCGAGGGTGCCCGCGTCGGCATCACCGCCAACCAGGGCCTGTTCGGCCACGGCTCGTCGGTGATCGTCTCGGTCTGACCCTCGGAGAAGTCGTCTCGAAGAGCTCCCGCCCTCGCGGACGGGAGCTCTTCCTTCTTCCCGAAGCCCCTGTGCACCAGCTAGGTTCGAGTGATGACCGACCTCGATGCCATCGACGAGCACGTGCGGCCGCACCTGGACTCGTCGGCACTGCTCGTCATCGACGTGCAGAACGACTTCCTCGACGGCGGACCGCTGCCGGTGCCGGGCACCACGGCGGTACTTCCCCGGCTGGTCGAGCTGGTGGGGGCCTTCCGCCGTGCGCACCGGCCGATCGTGCACGTGGTCCGGATCTACGACGGCGACGACGTGGATCCGGTCCGTCGTACCGCCGTCACGCGCGACGACGCCCGCATCGTCCGCCCCGGCACCGAGGGGTCCCGAATCCCACCCCAGCTGCTCCCGCACGGAGCCCCTGAACTCGATCCGGACATTCTCCTGCGTGGTGAATTGCAGCCGTTCGGCGACGCGGAGGCCGCGCTGTGGAAACCACGCTGGAGCGCCTTCCACCGCACAGGGCTCGAAGCCCATCTCGCAGGAGCGGGCGTCGACACCATCGTCGTCGCGGGGTGCAACCTGCCGAACTGCCCGCGGGCCACCCTGTTCGACGCGAGCAGCCGCGACCTGCGGACAGTGCTCGTGACCGACGCGACGTCACAGGTGAGCGACGAGCGTCTGGCCGACGCACGGTCCATCGGCGTCGTGCCCATGACCGCAGCAGAAGTCGGCGGTGCGCTCCGGTCAGCCTTCTGACCAGCAATTTTGCTCGGGTCGCGGCGCATATGCCGTTCGTGACCGACGCACGCTATCGGGTCACGAGGGCGTTTCGCGCGGCTAGCGAATGTGACCTGGGCCACCTTCAGACAGTGACCCTAGTCACATTCCGTACTCGAATGCGCCCCCGCCTGACCGCCGGTTTTCACCCGCCCACCTGGGCCGACAGTGGAAGTCTCGCCCCGAACACGCACATGCGTACCAGAAAACAGACCCGTGACGTGACGGAGAGTCCCACCTAGCGTCGATCACGGCTCGAACCGAAAGAGCCCGCCGCCGATCCGCTTTCACCGTCGGACTGCCCGCCGGATCGGAATGGCAACCTCCAGGGCAGACGTGAGGGATCGCACCGTCGGCGCCCTTCGTGCGGCGCCGGCCGGAACCCTCACCATCAGTACGGAGAGGACACCATCGATGCCGAAGTCCATCACACGCTTGCTCGGCGGCCTCGCCGCCTCCACCGCGGCCGTCGCCGCGCCCCTCGTCGTCAGCACCGGGACGGCCCACGCCGCCTCCGGCGACTGGGATGCCGTGGCGCAGTGCGAAAGCGGCGGAAACTGGTCCGCGAACACCGGAAACGGCTACTACGGTGGCCTGCAGTTCAGTGCCGGCACCTGGAGCGCTCACGGTGGTTCCGGTCTGCCGCACAACAATTCCCGCGAGGAACAGATTCGGGTCGCCGAGGGTGTGCTGGCCTCGTCGGGCCCGGGAGCGTGGCCGTCGTGCGGACAGTACCTGTGATGCACACCTGAGCGAAGGGGCCGTTCGTGCGCCCGGGGCGCACGAACGGTCCCTTCCGGTGGGGATGCCTCAGCCGACGCTGACCGCGGACAGGCGCCAGGGCCCGCCCCCGAGCAGTTCGAGCTGGCGGGTGTGGTGCTGGTCGACCGTGCTCCGGTGGCTGACACTGAACAGGATGCTGTCGGGGACTCGATCCCGAATCATCTGGTAGAGAGAGTATTCGAGTCCCTCGTCCACGGCCGACGTGGCCTCGTCCAAGAACACCACCTGCGGCCTGATCAGCAGGACGCGGGCGAACGCGATGCGCTGCTGCTCCCCCGGGGAAAGGATCTTCGCCCAGTCGGCGCGCTCGTCGAGTCGTCCGACGAGGTTCCCCAGGTGGACGTCGCGCAGCGCCGCGGCGATCCGGTCGTCGGAAAGGTCCTGCACGTGGCCCGGATACGCCACGGCGCTCCGGAGATCCCCCAACGGCAGATACGGTAGCTGTGACAGGAAGAGTGCGTCGGGTCCCACCGGCCGGGCCACGCTGCCGGCGGCGAACGGCCACATCTCCGCGAGCGTACGGAGCAGCGTCGTCTTGCCACTCCCCGACGATCCCTTCACCAGTAGGGCTTCCCCGGGGAGGAGGCGCAGATCGAGTGTGTCGATCAGCAGTCTGCCGTCCGGGGTGCGCACGGATACCTTGTCCAGGTCCACCACCCGGTCCCGACCCTCGGTCCGGATCGAGGGCAACTGCCGGGAACGTTCGTCGGCGCTCAGCAGCCCGTCGAGACGAATCAGACTGGCGCGGTACACCGCGAACTGGTCATAGGACTGCCGGAAGAACGACAGCGCATCGGACAATTGGCCGAATGCCTGCGCGCTCTGGGTGATGTCGCCGAGCGTGATGGTGCCGGCGAAGAACCTCGGTGCCTGGATCACGATCGGGAAGACGACGGCAACCTGGCTGACGCCCAGATTGAATCCATTGAACTTCAGTGTCCGGAACACGATCTGCCACGCGTTCGCGATGACGGCGGCGAATCGTCCGAGCAGGCCCTGTCTTTCGACTTCCTCACCGCGATAGAACGCGACGTTCTCCGCGCTGTCGCGCAGACGCACGAGTGCGTAGCGGAAGTTGGCCGTCAGGCGTTCCTTCAGGAAGCTCAGGCCGATCAGCGGTCGGCCGATCCAGAACGCGATCGCCGTGGCCGTGAGGATGTAGACGTAGACGAGGAGCACCATCGCGCGCGGAATCTCCACGCCGAACACACTCATCGGCCCCGACAGGTCCCACAGGATCCCGGTGAACGACACCACCGACACCACCGAACTGACCAAACCCATCGACAGCGTCTGCGACGTCGTCGCGACTTCGGTGATGTCGGACTCGATCCGCTGGTCCGGGTTGTCGATCGAACCGTCGATGAATCTTCCTCGGTAGTACGCTCGCCCGTCGAGCCAGTCGGTCGTGACCCGGTCGGTGAGCCACGTGCGCCACAAGATCTCGAGCGCCTGGCCGGTGTACTGCGCCAGTAGCGACCGCACCACGTGCACGGTGGCCAGCACAGCGAAAACCACGATCGAACGCCAGAACATCGACTTCGCACCGTCGAGTGCCGCGGCGTCACCGGCCTCGAGCGCCTGCGCCACCAGTTGCAGTGAGGTGTACATCTCGTTGCCCTGATACGAGAGCAGGACCAGGATCCGCACACCGAGAATCGTCAGGAACAACAGCGCCAGGATCAGCGCCCACGGCCGCCAGCTGTCGCGACTGGAGAAGTAGGGCCCGGTGATTCGCCAGAATTGGCGCCCCCATTCGGTGCGCCGGGCCAGCACCGCACCGATCACGACGAAACAGACCAGCGCGATCAGGAATGCTCGGGAGGTCCACAACAGACTGGCCACGGCCTCGTGGTTCCAGTCGATCGGTTCGTCTCGCATGGGGCTCCCCCATCACCGATGGCGTGCCGTGATCAGAGAACCAGAATTCTAGCCACCGCGGTGGGGCCGCGGACCGTCATGGCCGAACAGGCTCAACGCCGGGCCGGAAAGTGCCGAATGACGCCTTCCTGCACCACCGTTGCGATCAATTCACCCTTGCGCGTGAAGAACCGACCGGTTGCGAGACCACGCGATCCGGCCGCGACCGGAGACTCCGTCGCGTAGAGCGCCCACTCGTCGAACCGGAACGGACGATGGAACCAGATCGAGTGATTGACGGTCGCGGCGACGATCCGGTCGAGCCCCCAGGACAGCCCGTGGGTGGTGAGCACCGAGTCCAGGACGGTGGTGTCCGACGAGTACGCGAGGGCGGCGGCATGCACCCCGGGATCGTCCCCGAGCTGCCCGTCGGTGCGCATCCAGACCCGATTGTGCTCGAGGCGTTCACCGGAGCCCTTGAGGACCCAGGCAGGATCGTTCGCGTAGCGCATCTCGATCGGTTTGAGCGCGCCCACGAACGTCGGGAGGCGGTCTTCGTAGCCGGCCAGGTGATCACCGAGCGAAGGAAGCTGCTCCGGGCCGTCGACATCGGGGATCGCGACACTGTGCTCGAGCCCGGCACCCCAGTCCTGGAACGCCGCGAACATCGAGAACACCACGTTCCCGTTCTGGTATGCGGTCACCTGACGGTTCGCGAACGCCCGCCCGTCGCGGTGCCGCTCGACGCGGTACTCGATCGGGGCCTTGACGTCGCCGCCGCGGATGAAGTGGGCGTTGACGGCGTGCACGGGACGTCCGGCATCGACCGTGCGCCCCGCGGCCACCAGTGCCTGGGAGACCAACTGCCCGCCGAACGTCCGGCTGGCGACCTGCTCGGGATGCTGTCCGAGGTAGGTGTCCTCCCCGATCTGTTCGAGATCGAGGAGGACCAGCAGCGTCTCCAGATCGGCCGAGCGCGTCGGTCGTAACGCTGCCCCCACTTCGTTCACGTGCGCGTCCCCTCGCTAGTGGTCTTCCTCCCCGATCCGGTGCACGTGGATCAGGTTGGTCGAGCCTAC
>NZ_LWTX01000013.1 GCF_002094305.1 Prescottella equi | reverse complement strand
ACGAGGTGTTCGAGCGCGGCATGTCGCTCGGCATGAGCCACGGCATGAGCGACGATGAACTCGACCACGTCGTCGCCAGCATCCACGCGTTCGCATCGCGGTTCGCCGCTCCGCAGGAAGGCTTGTGATGGATGCCCGGCATGCCGTGGTGACGGGCGGGTCGAGCGGGATCGGGGCGGCCGTCGTCGACCGGTTCCTCGCGCGGGGACTGCGAGTCAGCGTGTTCGATCTCGACGTACCTGCCGCACGCGTGGAGGGCGTCGACTACTACACGGTTGACGCGACCGACGGCACCGCTGTGGAGTCGGCGATGCTCCGCGCGAGCACTCGGGCGCCGCGGCCCGACGTTCTCGTGACCTGCCACGGAATCCGCGGGGCCTACGTTCCCGCGCTCGAGATGGATCCCGAACGTGTGCGACGAGTCTTCGACGTCCACGTCATGGGAACGCTACTGGTCGCCTCGGCGTTCGCACGCCCGCTGGTCGAGGCCCGCAGGCCCGGGTCGGTCGTGACGATCTCGTCGACGACGGCGTTCGGCGGCTGGGAACGGCAGGCCGACTACGGCCCGGCGAAAGCCGCTGTCCAGCAACTGAGCAAGAATCTCGCGATCGAGTGGGCACCCCTTCTTCGCGTCAACAGCGTCGCGCCCGGGCACACCCTGACGCCGATGGTCCAGGAGATGATCGATCAGGGCTACGACGTGTCCGCCACTGTGAAACGCACGCCGCTGGATCGCATGTGCGAGCCCGAGGAGATGGCGCGATCGATCGAGTACCTCGCGCTCGACGCGAGCTTCGTGACCGGCGTGTGCCTGCCCGTCGACGGTGGGTGGACGGCGGTCGGCAAATGATCACCACCCGCCTTCCGGTCCGTCGGCTCGGCGACCTTCTCCTGCCTGCGATCGGGTTCGGTTCCATGACCATCACGCAGGTTCCGGGGTACGACGTCGAGCGCGGTCGGCGGGCGGTGCACACCGCACTCGACGTCGGCGTCCGATTGTTCGACACCGCCGACGTGTACGGGCCCGCGCGCGGCGGCGACGGCGTCAACGAGTTGGCACTCGCCGATGCGCTACGGCGATGGCCGGGCCCGCTCGACGACGTCGTCGTGGCCACGAAAGGGGGCCACCTGCGGTTCGCCGAGACCGACACCTGGTGGACGGACGGTCGCCGCGAGCATCTGCGCAAGGCCTGCATCGCGTCGATCCGACGACTCGGACTCGACCCGCTCCCCCTCTACCAACACCACCGACCGGATCCTCAGATTCCGTACGAGGAGTCGATGCTCGCGCTCCGTGACCTCCACGACGAGGGTTTGGTGGCGCGGGTCGGTATCTCCAACGCCGACGTCCGCCGGATCGATATCGCGCAGCAGATCCTGGGTGACGCTCTGGTGGCGGTACAGAACGAATACTCCCCCAGCGCCAGATCCGCCGAGGTCGAGATACGAGCCTGCGAGGACCTAGGTCTCGCCTTTCTGTCCTGGGGCCCCTTCGGGGGTATGAGACAAGCGAAGAGCCTTGGCGGAGCGGGCTCTCCGTTCGAAGCGATCGCACGAGCCCGCGGCGTCAGCCCCCACCGCGTCGCACTCGCATGGCAGCTTCACCGATCGCCGGTGGTGATCCCCATCCCCGGTGCCTCGCGGGCGGAATCCGTCGTCGATTCCGTTGCAGCGGCAACCTTCGAGTTGTCTGCCGACGAACTCGCGCTGCTCGACGGTCCGAGCGAACCACCCCGACCAAGCGATGACCGGAGGCCGACCGAGCCGCATCGCGGAGAGCGACACGTCCCATGACCAGACAGATGCATCTCGCCGTATTCGCGCAAGGCGTCGGCGTCGGACAGTCCGTATGGCGTTCGAGACGAACAGATCCCGCGAACATGCACACGCTCGACCACTGGGCTGCGGTGGCCCGGTCGGCCGAACGGGGCTGCTTCGACGCCTTCTTCGTCGCCGATGCGCTGAACCTGTCCCCCGCGATCGCCGCCGACGCCACCGACCGACCCGATCCGATCGCCGTGCTCGCGGCGCTGTCGGCCGTCACGGAGAAGATCGGTCTGATCGGCACCAGTTCAACCACGTACAACGATCCGTTCACCGTCGCGCGCCAGTTCGCCACTCTCGACCATCTGAGCAACGGGCGGGCCGGCTGGAACATCGTCACCACCGCGATTCCCGCCGCCGCCGAGAACTACGGCTCCGCCAAGCTCCCGGACCACGAGGATCGCTACGCTCGCGGGGAAGAGTTCGTCGACGTGGTCCGGGCCCTCTGGGAAGGTTGGGACGAGGACGCCATTGTCGGCGATCGGGCGTCCGGCGTGTGGGCGGACCCGAGCAAGGTTCGCCGCATCGATCATCGGGGCAAGTTCTTCGAGGTCGCGGGCCCACTGACCATCCCTCGGTCCCCGCAGGGCCGGCTCCCGCTGGCGCAAGCGGGATCGTCCCCCACCGGCATGCGACTGGGCGCGCGTGTCG
Organism: Prescottella equi; assembly: GCF_002094305.1. GTDB lineage: Bacteria > Actinomycetota > Actinomycetes > Mycobacteriales > Mycobacteriaceae > Prescottella > Prescottella equi. The sequence goes on along the minus strand of NZ_LWTX01000013.1, from coordinate 106,752 downwards.
CCGACCTCGTGTTCACCACCCAGCACGAACTGTCCGAGGCGAGGGAATTCGCCGACCGGATGCGGAGCCTGGTGTCGGCCGCAGGCCGGACCACCGACGCCGTGAAGATCCTTCCGGGGGTGACGCCCATCGTCGGCAGAACCGACGCCGAGGCCCGTGAGCTGGCGATCGAACTCGGATCCCACATCGACGACGGGACCACACTGAAATTCCTGAACCAGTCGTTCGGCGGCATCGACCTGTCCCGATTCGACCTAGACAGGCCCTTCCCCGATCTACGAGAGTCTCTGCCCGCCAACGCGAGCGTGTCGCGGCCGAAGCTCTTCACCGAGATCGCGCTGCGCGAGGGGCTGACCGTCCGGCAGTTGGCACAGCGCGTCGGCCTGAGCATCGGACACCGCACCCTGGTCGGCTCCCCCGACACCGTCGCCGACGACCTCGAGCGCTGGTTCCGGTCGGGCGCCGCGGACGGGTTCATCGTGCTGCCCGCCGATCTACCGACCGGGCTCGACGAATTCGTCGACGATGTGGTCCCACGCCTCCAGGACCGCGGACTGCTCCGCAAGAAGTACGCCGGTGACACGCTCCGCAGTCATCTCGCCGAGCACTGATCGCCAGTCTCCATCCGCATCCGGACACCCGCCCATACGGACACCCGCAGGAACGGCCCCCGAACCCGACGGTCGGGGGCCGTTGCAGCGACTGCGGGGCCTCACCGGGCGGACGGATCGCCCACCTTCAGGACGTCCCGGATCATCTGCCACAGCTCGAGCCGTGCCGGACCGGTGAGCGACAGCTTGGGGAAGGTGAGAAAGCCGTGGAAGAGGCCGTCGAATCGGTGCGCGACAACCGGCACCCCGTCCGCCGCCAGCCGTTGCGCGTAGTGTTCGCCGGACGAACACGGGGGATCGAGTTCGGCCGTCACGACCAGTGCGGGGGGCAGCCCCGCGAGCGTCGCCGCCCGGGTGGGAACCACGTACTCGCTCGACCGGTCCTCGGGCGCGTACTGATCCCAGTACCAACGCATCGCATCGGTCGTGTTGTAGTAGCCCACTCCGTATTTCGTGTACGACTCGGTCGTGAAGTCGTCGTCGATGACCGGATAGACGAGGATCTGTGCCGCGATCCGGGGCGCTCCCCGGTCCCGCGCGGCCAGCGCCACCGTGGCGGCCAGATTTCCACCCGCGCTGTCGCCCGCGAGAGCGATCCGGGTGGGGTCGCCCCCGTACTCGCCGGCGTTGTCCGCAGTCCACACCAGGGCGGCGTAGACGTCTTCCATCGCGGCGGGCGCCCGATGCTCCGGCGCCAGCCGGTAGTCGACCGAGACGATCACGGCGTCCACGGCGTCCGCCATCGACCGGCAGAACTCGTCGTGGGAATCGAGGTCGCAGAACACGAACCCGCCACCGTGCGCGAAGACGATGACCGGCAGCGGGTCGTTCGACTCCGAATGCGGTACGTAGACACGCAGCTTCAGGTCCCCGCCCGGTCCGTCGATGGTGACGTCGCGGACGGTCGCCATGTCGGGCTGGTACGCCAACGGTGCCCGGCGAGAAGCGATCACCTCACGAAGCTCCGCCGCCGGGAACTTGGTGACGTCCGGAAATCCTGCCTCGAGCACAGCAAGCATGGACTCCACGTCCGGGTGCAAATCAGGTCGGCGATCCACTGCCACGTCACAGTTCCTCTCTCGTCACGCAGCCGGCTCGACTCGGCGGCAGTCACACGGCCGCCGGCCCGGGCTGAGCCGACTCCTCGCGACGCCACCTTTCAGCAGCGCGTGGACGCCCGCAATACCGGCGTCCCAGCGTGCGGGAAACTCTCGTGTCCTACGCGGTCAGCACCAGTCCCGAAGTGGGAACGCCGGTTCCGGCGGTGACGAGGACGTTCTCGACACCCGGCACCTGATTGACGGAGGTACCCCGGATCTGACGGACGCCCTCGGCGATGCCGTTCATACCGTGGATGTACGCCTCGCCGAGTTGACCGCCGTGCGTGTTGATCGGCAGCCGGCCCCCCAGTTCGATCGCACCGTCGGCGATGAAGTCGCGCGCCTCGCCGCGGCCGCAGAAACCGAGTTCCTCGAGCTGCATCAGCACGTACGGCGTGAAGTGGTCGTAGAGCACCGCGGTTTGCATGTCCGACGGTCGCAGTCCCGACTGCTCCCACAGTTGATCGCCGACCAGGCCCATCTCGGGCAGACCCGTCAGGCCGTCACGGTAGTAGCTCGTCATGATGTACTGGTCCGGCCCACTGCCCTGCGCCGCCGCCGCGATCACGGCCGGCTTGTTCGGCAGATCCGCGGCCCGCTCCGGCGAGGTGACGACGATGGCGATGCCGCCGTCGGTCTCCTGGCAACAATCCAGCAGATGCAGCGGTTCGGCGATGAATCGCGAGTTCTGGTGATCCTCGAGCGTGATCGGCTTGCCGTAGAAGAAGGCGTCGGGATTGACCGCTGCGTGCTTGCGGTCGGCGACCGCGACGCGGCCGAAATCCTCACTCGTGGCGCCGTACACATGCATGTAGCGCTGCGCGACCATCGCCACGAACGACGCGGGGGTCCCCAGACCGTGCGGGTAGGAGAACGCGTTGTCGGTGCCCGACGAGTTCACCTGCTGCACCAGCCCGGTGTTGACCTGGCCGAAGCGCGCACCCGAGCGCTCGTTGAATGCACGGTACGCCACCACGACGTCCGCGACGCCCGTCGCGACCGCCATCGCGGCCTGCTGGATGGTGGCGCACGCCGCGCCGCCACCGTAGTGGATGCGACTGAAGAACTTCAGGTTCGGGATACCCACCGAACGAGCAACGGCTGCTTCGGTGTTGGTGTCCATCGTGAACGACGTCAGACCGTCGACGTCGGACGGCTTCAGGCCCGCGTCGTCGAGCGCGGCCCGCACCGCCTCGGCAGCCAGGCGCAGCTCGCTGCGGCCCGAATCCTTCGAGAAGTCGGTGGCCCCGATGCCGACGATCGCGGCCTTCCCGGACAACCCGCTCATGCCCGTCCTCCGTCCGAGTCGTCGTTCATCACGAGTGTGACCGTCGACGTGATGTGATCGCCGAGGCTGTCCTTGCCGACCACCTTGACCGTGACCAGACCGTCCTCCGCCGCGACGACCTCACCGGAAAGGTGGAGCGTGTCGTACGCGTACCACGGCACACCGAGGCGCAACTTGATCGAGGTGAGGCGGGCTCGCGGGCCCGCCCAGTCGGTGACGAACCGCTGCACCAGGCCGGTATCGGTGAGGATGTTGACGAAGATGTCCTTCGACCCGCGCTGCTGGGCCTTGTCCCGGTCGTGGTGCACGTCCTGGAAGTCCCTGGTGGCCAACGCCGTCGAGACGATGAACGTGGGATCGCCGTGGATCGAGAGGCCCGGCAGCTGATCGCCGACCGAGATGTCGAGGGCGCTGGTCATCTCACGACTCCTTCACCGGACGCCACGCGTACAGCGTCCATGGCTCGTTACCGGTCTCGTCATCGCCCGGGAAGTCCAGGAACTGTGCCTGTACCGGCATGCCGACCACGACCTCGGACGGGTCGACGTCGCGCAGTTCGCCGAGCATGCGCACGCCCTCCTCGAGTTCGACGAGCGCCACCACGAACGGCAGCGACCGGCCGGGCACCTTGGGGGCGTGGTGGACGACGAAGCTGAACACCGTGCCGCGGCCGGACGCGACGACGTAGTCGGTGGTCTCGGCCTTGTCCTTCCAGAGCGCGGGCACCGGCGGATGTTGCAGTGAACCGTCCGGCCGCTGCTGGATCCGCAGTTCGTGCGCGGCCACCCCGTCCCAGAAGAACTGGGTGTCGCGCGACGGCGTGGGCCGCATCATCCGCGTCGGATCGAGATCCTCGGGAACCGAGGCACTTTCGGATGCAGGAACGTCCTTGGCCGGTGGCATGAACTTGAGGATGCGGAACATCATCTCGGCGACGATTTCCCCGGTGCCGTCTTCGCGAGCGACCTTCCAGAAGTTGCGTGTCGTGAAGAACCAGCCCTCACCGAGTCCGGTCCGCTTGGGGCCGACGACCTCCTCGAGCGTCGACTCGATCGTCACCTCCTCGCCGGGACGCAGGTAGCGGTGGTAGATCTGGTCGCAGTTGGTGGCGACCACCGACGTGTAGCCGGCGTCGTCGAGGATCTGCGTCATCCGCCCCAGCGGATCGTCCTCCTCGCGCACCGCACCGAGACCGCGCATGGTCCATACCTGCGCCATCGCGGGGGGCGCGACGATCCCGCCGTGGCCGGCGGCGACGGCGGCGTCCTCGTCCACGTAAATCGGGTTCTCGTCGCCGATCGCCTCGAGCCAGTTGCGGATCATCGGCATGTTGATCGGGTCACGGCCCGCGCGGGGCTTGCTCGCGCCGCCCGCCTTGATCTGTTCGGCACCGGCGAGAATCTGTGCGGTCACGTCGTTCTCGGTCATCGCGGCACCTTCGGCAATCCCAGTCCGGCCACCGCGATCAGTTCGCGCATGACCTCGTTGACACCACCCCCGAAGGTGATCACGACGTTGCGCTTGACCTGGACGTCGAGCCAGCGCATGAGCGCCGCCGTCTCCGGATCGCCCGGATCGCCGTGCGCGCCGACGATCTCGTCCACGATCCGGCCCACCCGCTGGATGCGCTCGGTCGCAAAGACCTTGGTGGCCGACGCATCCGCGATGTCGACGTCACCCGTGGCTGCCGCGACCTGCCAGTTGAGCAATTCGTTGAGGCGGTAGGTGGCGTGGATCTCGCCGAGTCCGCGACGAACGTCGGGCAGGTCCAGCAGTTCCCGCTTCGCGGCCCAGTCGTACACCTTCTCGTAGAGACCCGCCACACGCCCGGCCGGTCCGAGCATGACGCGCTCGTGATTGAGCTGGGTGGTCAGCAACCTCCAACCCTTGTTCTCCTCGCCGACCAGCATGCTCGCCGGAACCCGGACGTCGGCGTAGTACGTGGCGTTGACGTGGTGCGCGCCGTCCGCGGTGATGATCGGGGTCCACGAGAACCCCGGATCCTTGGTGTCCACGATGAGGATGGAGATGCCGCGGTGACGCGATTCGGCCTCGCCGGTGCGGACGGCGAGCCAGATGTAGTCGGCGTCGTGACCACCGGTGGTGAAGATCTTCTGGCCGTTGACGATGTAGTCGTCGCCGTCGCGAACGGCCGTGGTGCGCAGCGCCGCGAGGTCGGTGCCGGCGTCGGGCTCGGAGTAGCCGATCGCGAAGTGCACCTCACCGGCGAGGATGGCGGGCAGAAACTTTCGCTTCTGCTCTTCGGTCCCGTACGTCATCAGCGTCGGACCGACCGTCTGCAGTGTCACGGACGGCAGCGGGACATCCGCGCGCACAGCCTCGTTGACGAAGATCTGCTGTTCGATCTCACCGAAGCCGCGGCCCCCGAACTCGACCGGCCAGCCGACTCCGAGCCAGCCGTCCTTGCCCATCCGGCGGATGACCTCACGGTAGGTGGGGCCGTGTCGTTCGGTGAGCATGATCTCGGCCTCGGCCGGCGAGATCAGTCCGGAGAAGTAGCGACGCAGTTCTGCCTGCAGCTCGCGCTGTTCGGGCGTCAGATCGATGAACACCGGGCCCCCACGAGGTCGAGTCGGTACGACGCGCCGCCGACGAGGCGCGCCAGGTCTTTGGCGATGGAGAAGTAGCGGTGCATCGGGTACGTGACGTCCACGCCGATGCCTCCGTGCAGGTGGTGCAGCGTGCGCATCGCAGCCGGGATCTCCGAGGCGATCCAGTACGCCAGTACGTCGAGATCGTCTGCGGCGTCGAGCCCTTCGGCGACCCGCCAAGCCGACGCGAGCGCCGAGACGTGCAGCGTCCGCGACGTCACATAGACGTCGGCGATCTGCTGCGCCACGGCTTGGAACGCGGCGAGCGGTTTGCCGAACTGCTCACGCGTGGTGAGGTGGTCGGCGGCCAGGGCGGTGGCGCCGGCGAGGAGGCCGTCGGCGTACGCACCGATGCTCGCGAGCGCGATCCGGTTCAGCGTCGCGACACCGTCGATGCCGTCACGGAGAACGTCCCCGGCCGGGACACGGACCGCGTCGAGCCGGAGCGAGAACTCCGGTCCGCCGGACGACGTGGCACTCGGGGTGAGCGTGACGCCCGGCGCGTCCGGCGCCACGAGCACCACGCCGGCGTCGGTGGGCACCAGGATGCGGTGCGCGATGTCGGCGAACGGCACCGCGATCTTGTGGCCCGTCACGACGACGTCGTCACCGTCCGCGACGGCCGTCGTCGAGGGCACCGACGGGAACGCGGCACCCTGCTCGGCCAGTGCTGCGGTCAGCACGCGTCCGCCCGCGATGCCGTCGAGCAGCGCGTCCTGCTGCTGGGCCGAGCCGAGCGCGAGCACCGGCAGCACGCCGAACCCCAGGGTCGCCAGCGCCGGAACCGGCGCCGCTCCGCGTCCGATCTCGGTGAGCATCGTCGCGACCTCGAGCACGCCGAGGCCGTCGCCGCCGAGCCGCTCGGGCACCGCGAGGGAGAGCAGGTCCGCTTTCGCGAGCGCCTGCCACAACTCGGGGCTGAAGCCGCCGGTGTCGGCGGGATCGGTGTGCTCGCGGGCCAGCAGGCCCACGACGATCTCCGCCACCGTTTCTTGTGTCTGATCCAGAGAGAAATCCACGTTGCCGATCCCGCCTACGATTTAGAACGTGTTCCAGTTGTATCACCTGCAGGGTAACGGAGAAAGTCCTACACGATCGAGAACATGTTCACCTCCGCCACCGCCCCGTGGGCGACCATCTCTGGGCCGACGAGCCACCCCGCCGGTCCGCCGCCGCTGCCCGACAACTCCTGTTCGGAGTCGACCCGCTCGCGGACGGGTCGGTGTGACCGAGTCGACACGCCACCACCGCGGACCCGGCCGATACGACGACACCCGCCCGGAGCGGCCGGGCGGGTGTCGTTCGCAGCGTCGATCCTTCGTCAGCCGCGGGGCAGACCCAGCAACTGCTCGGCCGCGACGGTGAGCAGGATCTGCGTGGTGCCACCCGCGATGGACAGGCAGCGGGTGTTGAGGAACTCGCGCGTGAGCGGGCCCTCGACCCAGCCGGCCTCTCCCGCGAGCTCGACGGCGAACTCCGCGACCCCCTGACGGTTGCGGACACCGACGAGCTTGCGCACGCTCGACGCCGGACCGGGGTCCTGGCCGTCGAGCTGACGCAGCGTCGTGCGCAGCTCGAGCAGCGAGCCGACGAGCGCCTCGGAGATCAACGCGCCCAGGTGGTCTGCAGTCACCGCGTCGGGCTCGCCCGCCAGCGCGAGCAGATCCTCGACGGCCTTGCCGAGCGACGACCCGCCGCTCATCGCGACCCGCTCGTTCGCAAGTGTCGTGCGGGCCAGCTTCCAGCCGCCGTTCACCTCGCCGACGACGCAGTCGTCCGGGATGAACACGTCGTCGAGGAACACCTCGTTGAACAGCGCGTCGCCGGTGATCTCGCGCAGTGGCGAGATCCTGATGCCCGGGGTCTTCATGTCGAGCACGAAGTACGTGATGCCCTTGTGCTTGGGCGCATCCTTGTCGGTGCGGGCCAGGCAGATGCCCCAGTCCGCCTCGCGGGCGAGCGACGTCCACACCTTCTGGCCGTTGAGCTTCCAGCCGCCGTCTACCTTCTCCGCGACCGTCCGCAGCGACGCCAGGTCCGAGCCCGCGCCGGGCTCGGAGAACAGCTGGCACCACGTGATCTCCCCGCGCAGCGTCGGGAGCGCGAACCGTTCGATCTGCTCCGGACTGCCGTGCTCGAGAACGGTCGGGACCGCCCACCAGCCGATGACGAGATCGGGACGCTCGACGCCGGCCGCCGCCATCTCCTCCGCGATCAGGATCTGCTCGGCGGCGCTCGCCCCGCGGCCGTACGGACGCGGCCAGTGCGGCGCGGCGTACCCCGACTCGGCGACCGCGACACGCCGCTCCGACTCGGGTACCGCGGCGAGCGCGGCCACCTCGTCGCGGATCGCGGCCCGCTCCGACTCGAGGTCGGACAGATCGATCGTCAGGTGGCGGCGTGCTCCGGCGCGGGTCAGCTCGGTCACCCGTGCGCGCCAGACGTTGCTGCCGCCCAGGAACTGCTTGTTGGAGACCGCGCGGCGCAGGTAGAAATGCGCGTCGTGCTCCCAGGTGAAGCCGATACCGCCGAGGATCTGGATGCAGTCCTTGGCGTTCTGGACGGCCGCGTCCAGCGCGACGGCCGCCGCCACCGCAGCCGCGACGGGCAGCTCGGAGGTGCCCGAACGACCGGTGTCGGGGTCCGGCAGCGCGTCCTCTGCCGCGACGGCCGCATCCCACGCGACGGCACGCGCCTGTTCGACGCGGCACAGCATCTCGGCACACAGGTGCTTGATCGCCTGGAACGAGCCGATCGGCTTGCCGAACTGCTCGCGGATCTTGGCGTATTCGACCGCGGTCCGCAGGCTCCAGCCCGCCACCCCGGCCGCCTCCGCAGCGACCAGTGTGGCCGCGAGGTCGCGTACGAGGTCCGGCGCGACGCCGGTGACGATCCGATCGGGCGTCACCGCGACGCCGTCGAACCGGATCCGGGCGACGGCGCGACTCTTGTCGAGGATGTCGAGCGACTCGACCGTCAGGCCTGTCGCCGCACCGTCCACGAGGCACCATACGACGTCGGCACCGGAGCGTGCGGGGACGAGCACGGCGACGCCCGGCTCACCGCCGAGGGCGTTGCCCGCGTCGCCGGCGAGCACGAGACCGCCGTCCGCGTCGGGCGTCGCCTCGAGCGCCGGGGCGTCGAGCACCACCGATACCGGCAGTTCACCCTCGGCGATCTGCCCTGCCCACGCCTTCGCCGCGGCACCGTCGCAGCGCCCGAGCACGAGGCCCGCGAGCGCGGTGGGTAGAACGGGACCGCCGACGAGTTCGACGGCCGACTGCTCCAACATCGCGGCCAGATCGACGACCTGTCCGCCGACCCCGCCGACCGACTCGGGAACACCCACGGCGAAGAGCCCCAGCTGCGCCACCGACGGCCAGGTCTGGCGCCAGAAGTCCGCAGGTCCCTCGCGTAAAATGGCTATCGGGGCCGCCGAGCGCGCCCACGCCTGAATCGACTCCTGGACGGCCTTCTGTTCGTCACTCGTGGCGATTGTCACAACGGCTACCCACCTTTCGTGGATGACATATTCATTTAGAACGTGTTCTAATATGCTCGGCCGTCAAGAGTCAAGGCGTGAAGGAAACTGTCGATGACCACCTCATCTCGATCCCGCTCCACCGGGGGTACGGTCTCGACCCTCAGCGAAGACGATCTCAGCTCCAACGCTCAGCGTGAGCGTCGCAAGCGGATCCTCGACGCGACCCTCACCCTCGCATCCAAAGGCGGCTACGAGGCCGTGCAGATGCGTGCGGTGGCCGAGCGCGCCGACGTCGCCGTCGGCACCCTCTACCGCTACTTCCCCTCCAAGGTGCACCTGCTGGTGTCGGCCCTGGCGCGCGAGTTCGAGCGCATCGAGTCCAAGGGCAAGATCCCCCCGGGCCACAGCCCGCTCGAGCGGATGCAGCTCATCCTGGGCCAGATCACCAAGGCGATGCAGCGCGATCCCCTCCTCACCGAGGCCATGACGCGCGCCTTCATGTTCGCGGACGCGTCCGCGGCGGCGGAGGTCGATCAGGTCGGCAAGCTCATGGACACGTTGTTCGCGCGGGCCATCACCGACGGTGAGCCCACCGAGGAACAGCTTGCCGTCGCCCGTGTCATCAGCGATGTATGGCTGTCGAATCTCGTGGCGTGGCTCACTCGTCGCTCGTCGGCAACCGATGTCGCCAAGCGCCTCGAACTGACCGTCGAGCTGCTCCTCGGTGACGGGTCGAAGACCCCGTTCTGACCGGATCCGACGGCCGCAACCCGAACGCAGCGCGCCAGCCCGTCCGCAATCGCTTAGGTTTGAAGCTGTGAGCGCTCTGGATCTGCCGATCGAACTTCGCCGGGCCCTGTCCACCGTGGCCCGGACCCCTCGCCTGCTCGTCGCGTCCGACTACGACGGCACGATGGCGCCGATCGTCAGCGACCCCGAGAAGGCCTATCCCCACGCGGAGTCGGTGCGGGCCCTGCGCGCGCTGGCCGGCCTGGCCGCCACGACGGCCGCCGTCATCTCCGGACGCGCACTCAAGGACCTGGCGACGCTGTCCCGCCTGCCCGCCGAGGTGCAGCTCGTCGGCAGCCACGGCTCGGAGTTCGACGTGGGCTTCGTGCACGCGATCGACGCGAATGCCCGCAAGCTACTGGGCGAGGTCACGGCGGAGCTGTCGCGGATCGCGGACCTGCATCCCGGCGTCACCGTGGAGACCAAGCCGGCCAGCGCCGCGCTGCACGTGCGCAACGCCAGTCCCGAGGTGGGTGCGAAGGCACTCGCCGCTGTGCACGCCGAGGCGGCCCTGTGGACCGGCGTGCAGGTGACCGAGGGCAAAGCCGTCATCGAGCTCGCGGTCGTCGCGACCGACAAGGGCAACGCGCTCGACATCCTGCGCCACCAGGAGGCCGCGACAGCTGCGGTCTTCTTCGGCGACGACGTCACCGACGAGAAGGCGTTCGGGCGCCTCCAGGGTCCCGATCTGGGCATCAAGGTGGGCGAGGGCGAGACCCGCGCCCAGTACCGCGTCGAATCCACCGAAGACGTCGCGGCCGCGCTGGCGTTCCTGCTCGAGGAACGGCGCACGTGGCTCTCGGGAGCCGACGCTCCACCGATCGAACGCCTGACGATGCTCGCCAGCCCTCGCTCGGTCGCTCTCATCACGCCCGACGCGAACATGACCTGGCTGTGCCATCCCGAACCGGATTCGGCGGCGGTGTTCGCACACCTACTCGGAGGCACCGAGGCCGGCCACTTCAGCGTCGGCCCACAGCGAGAGGCGCTGCCGCTGAGCCAGCAGTACCTCGACGGCACCATGACGGTACAGACCCGCTGGGCCAGCCTCACGGTCACCGATTACCTGCCGCACGACGTCCAGCCGAGCCGCACCGACCTGACCCGCGTCATCACCGGGCGCGCGAAAGCGGTCGTCAGCTTCGCACCCCGCCCGGAGTTCGGTCAGGTTCAGGTACAACTCGAACCCGACACCGACGGGCTGCGGGTCTCGGGCACGAGCGAGCCGATGGTGCTGCGTTCCCCCGGCGTGCACTGGGACATCACCAGCGACGGCACCCAGCAGACCGCACACGCGGTCGTGGACCCGTCGCAGGGCCCGATTGTTCTCGAACTGCGTTGCGGTACAGAGGATCTGAGCCCATCCCTACTGTCGGAGCCCGAGCGCCGGGAGATCGCCGAGTCATACTGGCGAGACTGGGCGCACACGCTCGATCTGCCGCCCCTCAAACCGGACCTGATGAAGCGGTCGGCCCTGACGCTACGCGGACTGGTGCACGCACCGAGCGGATCGATCCTCGCAGCTGCCACGACATCGCTGCCCGAGGAGATCGGGGGCGTTCGTAACTGGGACTATCGCTACTGCTGGCTGCGCGACGCAGCACTCACCGCGTCGGCCCTCGTCAGCCTCGGATCGCTGGAGGAGGCCGAGAACTACCTCGAATGGGTGCACGGGGTGCTCGAGACGCTCCACGGCCCGGAGCGGTTGCACCCCCTCTACACGCTGTACGGAACCGGCCTACCGCCCGAGGCGGTCATCGACTCACTCCCCGGATACGCGGGTTCCCGTCCGGTGCGCGTCGGCAACGCCGCGAACCAGCAGGTCCAGCTGGATGTGTTCGGTCCGATCGTCGACCTGATCTCCGATCTAGCCCTGGCCCGGCAGAAGAAGGGCATGGCCGGATCGGATGCGGTCACCGACCGCGACTGGGAACTGGTCTCCGCCATGGTCGAGGCCGTGGAGCGTCGCTGGAGCGAACCGGACCACGGCATCTGGGAGATCCGTGACAATCCCCGGCACCACGTGTACTCGAAGGTGATGGGTTGGCTCACCGTCGATCGCGCGCTCACCCTCGCCGAGAAGTTCGGCCGCCGGGCGGGCGAGACGTGGCCGGCGCTGCGCGACGAGATCGCCGAGGAAGTCATCGAGAAGGGGTGGAACGCCGACGTCGAGTCGTACACCGCCGCCTACGACGGCAGCGACCTGGACGCCGCGACCCTGCACATCGGCCTGTCCGGGCTGATCGACCCGCAGGACGAGCGGTTCGCGGCGACGGTGCTGGCGACGGAGCGGGAGTTGCGCAGCGGGTCGACCGTGTACCGGTACCACCACGACGACGGACTGCCGGGCATCGAGGGCGGCTTCCATCTGTGCGCCGCCTGGCTGGTGGAGGCGTACCTGCTGATCGGGCAGCGCTCCGACGCGGAGGCGTTGTTCAAGCAATTGGTGAACGCGGCGGGCCCGACCGGCCTGCTGGCCGAGGAGTACGACCCGGTGGCCGAGCGCTCGTTGGGCAACCATCCGCAGGCGTACAGCCACCTGGGCCTGCTGCGGTGCGCACAGTTGCTGAGTGCGGACGCGAAGGTCCGCTAGGGCTCGGGCGGGGAGGCCGCGGTGTGCCCGCGCACCAGTTCGGTCTCGAGCATCTCGACGGTCGTGACGCCCGAGTCCGACCCGGACATCAGCAGCGCGCCGGCGCGGCGGCCCTTGTCCTCCTGCGGTTGACGCACCGTGGTCAGGCCTTCGCGTAGTGCCTCCTCGATCCCGTCGAAGCCGGTGATCGACACTCGGCCCGGAACGTCGAGGCCCTCGCAGCGTGCCCAGTCCAGCGCACCGAGCGCGAGCACGTCGGTGGTGCACACGAGTGCCGTGATCTTCGGGTTGACCGCGAAGGCCTGCGCGGCCGCGGAGTGCCCGGACTGCGCGGTGTGCTCGAAGCGTTCGACGACCGTGAGCGACGACGGGTCCAGACCGGCGTCGGACATCGCGTCCCGGACGCCGGCGATCCGCTCGCGCTGGACGTGGAAGTTGGGGGCGTGCAGACGTTCCCCCTGCACGACGCCGTCCGCGCGATCCCGACCGAGCCGCATGCACAGCACGCCGATCTCCACGTGTCCGAGCGTGATGAGGTAGTCGGCGACCTTCCGCATGGCGCCCCGGTCGTCGATCCCGACGAGCGACGCGCCCGACATTTCCCGGGGCTGGTCGCAGATGACGGTCGGCAGGTGCCGCTCCCGCACCGCGGCCAGGTAGGGGTCGTCGTCGGCCACGGAGTACACGACGAAACCGTCGACACCGGCCTGCTGCACCACCGCGGCGGCGTCGACGTCGTCGCGCCCGGGCCCGGCCGGAACGAGCAACAGGCCCTGGCCGGCGGCTTCGCAGGATTCGGCGAGGCCCGCGAGGAAACTCATCGCGGCGGGATCACGGAAGGAGTAACTGAGCGCCTCGGTCAGCAACAGGCCCACGGCACCGGCGCGGCGGGTGCGCAACGAGCGGGCGACCGGGTCGGGCCCGGGATAGCCTCGGCGCTTCGCCGCCTGCAGCACACGTTCGCGGAGTTCGGCCGACAGCTGGTCGGGACGGTTGTACGCGTTGGAGACGGTCGTCCGCGAGACCTTCAGCTCGGCGGCGAGCGACGCCAGAGTGGCTTGGCGACGTGGCTGTCGAGACCTTGGCATAACGGGACGGTAGCGGTTCGGACGCGTCAGGGCGAACTGGAACCCGCCCCGGACCGATACGACCTGCACGGTTTCCGCTAAAGTGAAACGGAAACGATTACCAATAACGTTTGGGCCCGGTCCCGGGCCGACGATCTTCCGAGTCGTGATCAGGAGAGAAGAAGTGCGCATGCCCCGAAGGTTCCGTTCCACTCGAACCACAGCGGCGGCGTTGGGCGCCGCCCTCGCAGCCCTGACACTCACCGCGTGCGGCACCTCCCCCGACTCCGACGGCGAAATCCGCGTCGTCGCGTCCACCAACGTCTGGGGCAGCGTCGCGCAGGCCGTCGCCGGCGACCGACTCGAGGTCACCTCGATCGTCACCGAACCGTCGGCCGACCCGCACTCCTACGAGGCCAGCCCGGCCGACGCCGCGAAGATCACCGATGCGTCCCTGGTGGTCCTCAACGGCGGCGGTTACGACCAGTTCGTCGAGGACGTCCTGAAGTCCGCCGGTGACAAACCGGCCGTCGACGCTTTCGATCTGTACGAGGAGCGCACCGGCACCCACGCCACCGAGTCCGCCGAGGAGCATGCGGGCCACTCGCACGGGTCGGTCAACGAACACGTCTGGTACGACATGCCCACCGTCGACGCCACCGCCGACGCGATCGCCGTGGAACTCGGCAAGCTCGACCCCGAGGGCGCCGACGTCTACAACCGCAACGCCGCGGCGTTCCGCGACCGGCTGCGCCAGGTGTCCGAGACGACGGCCGGCATCGCCGCCGCCCACCGCGACGCGCCGATCGCGCAGACCGAGCCGATCGCGCACTACCTGCTGCAGGCCGCGTCGCTGAAGGACGTCACCCCCGCGGCGTTCACCAGCGCCGTCGAGAACGGCACCGACCCGTCGCCGGCGTCGATCGCCGAGACGCGACAGTTGCTGGCGGACAAGAAGGTACGTGTCCTGGTCTACAACTCGCAGACCGTGGACAAGGTGACCGAGAACATCCGCGAGAACGCCGAGAACGCGGGCATCCCGGTCGTCGAGGTGACCGAGACGCTCCCCGAAGGCATGGACTTCGTGCAGTGGCAGACCGCTACGGCGCAGTCGCTCGCCGACGCCCTGAACGGTGCGTCGTGAGCAGTACCCCCGCCGTCGAACTACGCGACGCCTGCCTGTCGTTCGGTGAGCGCACGCTGTGGTCCGACCTGAACCTCACCGTGGAGCAGGGCGAGTTCATCGCCGTGCTCGGTCCCAACGGCTCCGGAAAGACGTCGCTGCTCAAGGTCCTGCTCGGACAGTTGGCCCCGACGTGCGGCACCGTCCGCATCGCCGGTACCCCGGCGCGGGCGGGCAACGCCCACGTCGGATACGTGCCGCAGCAGAAGTCCCTCGACGAGGGTCTGCCGCTGCGCGGACGCGACCTGGTCGGTCTCGGCGTCGATGGACACCGCTGGGGCACCGGCCTGTTCGGCCGCGCCGGACGGCGCGCGATCGTCGACTCCGCCATCGCGCAGGTGGGTGCGCAGGCGTACGCCGACGCCCCCATCGGCTCGATGTCGGGCGGCGAACAGCAGCGGCTGCGCATCGCGCAGGCCCTCGTCGGTGACCCCAAGGTGTTGCTGTGCGACGAGCCGCTGCTCAGTCTCGACCTGGCCAACCAGCACCGGGTGTCCGAACTGATCGACCGTCGACGCCGTGACCACGACACCGCGGTTCTGTTCGTCACGCACGAGATCAACCCGATTTTGCCGCTCGTCGACCGCGTCCTCTACCTGGTCGACGGCAAGTTCCGGATCGGGACACCCGAAGAGGTCATGACCTCCGCGGTGCTGTCCGAGCTGTACCGCACCGACGTCGAGGTGCTGCACGTGCGCGGCCGTCTCGTCGTCGTGGGCACCGGCGACGCCATCGACGCGCTCGGCAGCGGCGGCGGCCCGCGCCCCGGCGAGGGCGTCCACCACACCGAGGACCACGCATGAGCAACAAGTTCACCGACGCGATGTCGCACCTGCTCGACTTCTCCGCGACCGCGGACCTGCTGCGCTACGACTTCGTCCAGCAGGCGCTGATCGCGGGCGCGATTCTCGGCCTGCTGGCCGGCGTGATCGGCCCGCTGATCGTGAGTCGGCAGATGTCGTTCGCGGTGCACGGGACGTCGGAGCTGTCGCTGACCGGCGCGTCGGCCGCGCTGCTCATCGGCGTCGGTGTCGGCATCGGTGCCGTCGTCGGGTCCGTCGTCGCGGCCGTCCTCTTCGGCCTGCTGGGAACCAAGGCACGCGAACGCGATTCGGTGATCGGCGTGATCATGGCGTTCGGTCTGGGTCTGTCGGTGCTGTTCCTGTGGGCGTACGACGGCCGCACCGGCACCAGTTTCTCCCTGCTGGTGGGACAGATCGTTGCCCCCGGCAACTCGGGTCTGGCACTGCTGTTCGGTTGCGCGGTCGTCGTGCTCGGCACGCTGGCGGTGATCTACCGGCCGCTGCTGTTCGCCAGCACCGACCCCGAGGTCGCCGCCGCCCGCGGGGTTCCGGTGCGCGCCCTGTCGATCGTGTTCGCGGTGCTCGTCGGCATCACCGCGGCGCTGGGTGTGCAGATCGTCGGCGCGCTGCTCGTCATGGCGCTGCTGATCACCCCGGCCGCCGCCGCCGGGCACGTCACCGCGAACCCGCTCAAGGCGACGGTGCTGGCCGTGCTGTTCGCCGAGCTGGCCGCCGTCGGCGGCATCCTGCTCTCGCTTGCGCCGGGTGTTCCGGTCTCGACGTTCGTCACCACGATCTCGTTCGTTATCTACCTGGTGTGCCGGGCAATCGGCGCGTCGCGGCGGCGGTCGGCGGGACGCGTGGTCGTCCCGGCCGGCGAGCACCTGCACGCCTGAGTCGAGCCCCCACGTGAAAGCGCTACCACCCGCGGGTGGTAGCGCTTTCACGTTCTGGAGGTAGTACTACGTCGCGGCGGGAAGCGCCTCGTAGGTGACCCAGTTCGTGCGCTTCGCGAGAGTGTCGTAGAGCGCCTGAGCCTGGTGGTTGTCCTCGGCGGTCACCCACTGCACCAGCGCGTGGCCCTCCGCGGCGGCCATCTCGGTGAGCCGGCCGATCAGGGCCCTTCCCACACCCCGGCCCCGGGCCGCGGGATCGGTGAACAGGTCGTCGAGGAACAGGCCGGTGGTTCCGGTGTACGGCGACGAGAAGCGGCGGTGGTGCGCGAACCCGAGGATCTCGCCGTCCACCTCCGCGACGAGGGCCTTGCACTCGTGCCGGGGATCCATGAACCAACCCCAGGCGCGGGAGACGACCTCCTCCGATTCGGGCAGTTCGTAGAACTCGCGGTACGCGCGGAACAGCACCCGCCAGCGGGCCTCGTCGGCGGGAAGGAGGAACCGGATCTTCGTCGTGGTTGCCATGGTCGTGCTCCTGTCGGTGGTCGAGAGTCGTGCGATGTGGGTGGACCGTCCCGCTACCGGGTGGCGGCGGCGATCAGGTCCCTGAGACGAGTGGATTCGGGTTCCCCGAGGGGAAGTTGCGGCAGGCGCGGAACACCGGCCTCGACACCGATGCTGCGGAGACCGGACTTGATGGTGGTCGGGAGTCCGCGGCTGACGATCATGTCGAGGAAGGGGCGGATCCGGCGGAAGATCTCGGCGGCCTCGTCGTCCCGACCGGCAGTGACCGCGCGACGGAACTCGACGATGCGGTCGGGGATCAGACACGGCGCCGCCGTGCACCACCCGACGGCCCCTGCCCGAAATGCCTTCTGCGCAAGCGGATTGCTGCCGTTGAAGAACGGGAGCGTGCCGCCGCTGAGGTCGGCGAGCCGGTGCATACGGGCGATGTCCCCGCTGGATTCCTTCACCATCGTGATGTTCTCGACCGTCGAGACGAGGTCGAACAGGAACTCCGCGGACATGTCGATACCCGTGGTGGCCGGGTTGTTGTAGACCATCACCGGGATGCCGACGGCGTCGGCGAGGGTGGTGAAGTGCTGCCGGAGCTCGGCCTCGGTCAGGCGCCAGTACGAGATCGGCAGCGCCATCACTGCCGTCGCCCCGAGCCGCTCGGCGATCTGGGCGCGACGGACCGTGCCGGCGGTCGTCAGGTCGGACACTCCGACGACGGTCGGCACCCGGCCGTCGATGTGCCGGATGGTCTCGGCCGCGACCGTGATCCACTCGTTTCGGTCGAGATAAGCACTCTCGCCGGTGCTTCCGAGGGGAGCGATCGCGTCGACTCCCGCCTCGATCATGCGGTCGAGCAGCAGCTGCAGGACGTCGACGTCGATCCGGGCGGGGTCGCGGAGGTCGAACGGGGTCACGGGATACGCGACGATTCCGCTGATGTGGGTCACCGTGCAGTCCAATCGGGTTCGGCGGTCGGATTCGAGAGGTCGTGGTCGATCGCGTCCGGGTGCGAGCGCAGCGCCCGGCGGGCGTAGTAGCCGAAGTTCGCCTCACTGCGCCGCGGGGTCAGCGTCCAGTCGTGCGCTTCCTTCGCCAGCCGCGGCGGGAGCGGCTTGATCTCGCCCGCCGCCATGGCGAGCAACTGCAGCCGGGCCGCGCGTTCGATCAGGTGTGCCGACGAGCAGGCCTCCTCGATCGTCGCCCCCACCACCAGCTGTCCGTGGTGCGCGAGCAGGATCGCCCGCTTGTCTCCCAGTGCGGCGGAGATGATCTCGCCCTCCTCGTTGCCGACGGGCACCCCCGGCCAGTCGGGCAGGAACGCGCAGTCGTCGTAGAGCGGCGCGGTGTCCATCTGCGAGATCTGCAGCGGGATCTCGAGCATCGACAACGCCGCCGCGTGCAGCGGATGCGTGTGGACTATGCAGTTCACGTCCGGCCGCGCCCGGTAGATCCAGCTGTGGAACCTGTTGGCCGGGTTCGCCATTCCACTCCCTTCGAGAACCTGCAGGTCCTCGTCGACGAGCAGCAGATTGCCCTCGGTGATCTCGTCGAACCCGAGCCCCAGCCGCTGCGTCAGAAAGGTTCCCGGCCGCGGACCGCGCGCCGAGATCTGACCCGCGAGCCCGGAGTCGTGACCGGCGTCGAACAGCGCACGGCACGTGAGGGCGATCTTCTGCCGATCCGTCCACTGCGCCGTCGACACCTCGGTGAGCATCGCCTTCTCGGCGGTCTTCATCAACTCGGCCTTACCGAGCTTCATCGTCGTCGCCATCCTCGTGGCTCCCTTCAACCGAAACGCGTGAGTGACACATCGAGCACTATATGACACAAGGTGTCCTATTGTGCAACAGAGTAGATCGATCGTTAGGGTGGGAGGGCGCGCGAGGACGTCGGTCCACGCCGTGCGCGGAGCGAGAGAGAGGTTCGACGGATGGCGGCGCTACTGAGGTCGCATCGACGGCGGGCAGGCCTGACGCTGGAGGCACTGGCCGAGGACACCGGGTTGACCAAGAGCTACCTGTCGAAGGTCGAGCGGGGAATCAGCACACCCTCGATCGCGGTGGCGCTCAAGATCGCCCGCGCCCTGGACGCCGACGTCAGCCAACTGTTCTCCGACACCCCCGACAACAGCGTGATGGCGATCGAGCGGCACGCCGAGCGCGCGCAGGTCGATGCCGACGACGACAGCGCCGTCTACGACGCGATCGCCACCCGGATGATCGGTAAGGCCATGCAGCCGTTCATCGTTCATCCCACGACGCAGCCCCGCTCCGACTACATGGAACACCCCGGCGAGGAGTTCGTCTTCGTCAAGGAGGGCACCGTCGAGGTGAGCATTCCCAATCAGGTCATCACCCTCGACGCGGGCGACAGCCTGTACTTCGACGCCAACACCCCCCACCGCGTCCGATCGGTGTCGCCGACGCGGGCCGTCCTGGTGGTGGTCGTGCACGACGGCAACGGCTGCAGCGCGCCGTAGACACCCGTTCACCCCCGATCGGGGGTGCCCGAATATGGGGTCGTCGCCCTAGATTCGGAATCGAATCGTCGGCAGGCACTAGTGCGCAGGAGAGAACGATCCACTACTTCGAACGGCTTTCCGAGACGAGCTTCCGCGCGAGCAACCACACCGGTGGCGCGTGGAACACCGAGGAACAGCACATCGCACCCGCGCTCGGACTACTGGCGCACGCAATCGAAACCGACCGCGACCGGCGCCGTGACGACCGTCCGGCCATCGGCCGCCTGTCCTACGACATCCTCGGCACCCTCCCGATCGGCGTCGTGGACACGGCCGTCCGGACACTGCGCGCCGGGCGCACGATCGAACTGGTCGAGGCCACACTCAGCCACGACTGCCGGCCCGCCGTGGTGGCGCGGGCCTGGCTGATGCAGTCCTTCGAGACCGCACCGTTCGACGGCACCCCCTTCCCGTCCATCGCCGCACCCGACGCCATGCCGACGTGGGACGCGACCACCGTCTGGCCGGGTGGGTTCATCGAGTCCGTCGACGTGCGCCGCGACCACGTCGAACCCGGACGCGCGTCGTTCTGGGTGCGCACCCCGATCCCGCTGGTCGCAGACGAGCCGGTCAGCGCCGTCGCCCGAACGGCCGGCGTGCTCGACATCGCCAACGGCATGGCCACTCGGGTCAGCCCCGCCGAGGTGGCGTTCCCCAACCTCGACCTCACCCTGCACCTGTTCGCCGAACCGGACGGCGAGTGGGTCGGGTTCGACACGTCCGTCAGCTTCGGCGCCTCCGGGATCGGACTGACCCACAGCACCGTCAGCGGCGTGCGCGGCCCGATCGGAACGTCGTCGCAGATCCTCACGGTGCGGCCCACCGCCCGGTAACCCGTCGCGGGCGGCCGGTACCGCATCGCGCGGAACTAGGATCGAGGCGTGGCGATGATCGATCTCAACAGCGACCTCGGCGAGAGCTTCGGCGCGTGGACCCTCGGCGACGACGCGGCGATGCTCGACCTCGTGACGAGCGCGAACGTCGCCGGCGGATTCCATGCCGGCGACCCCGCGACGCTGCTGCGCACGTGCCGGGACGCGACGGCCCGCGACGTCCGGATCGGCGCCCAGGTCGGCTATCGCGATCTGGCCGGGTTCGGTCGCCGCTTCATCGACGTCTCCGCCGCGGACCTCACGGCCGATGTGATCTACCAGATCGGAGCCCTCGACGCCCTCGCCCGCACCGCGGGATCGGCCGTCACGTACGTCAAACCCCACGGCGCGCTGTACAACGCGATCGTCCACCACCGTGATCAGGCGCGGGCCGTCGTCGACGCCGTGCGGGCCGTGAACCCGTCGTTGCCGGTGCTCGGCCTGCCCGGGTCCGCGTTCCTCGAGGAGGCGGAGAGCGCCGGACTCCGTGTCGTCACCGAGGCCTTCGCCGACCGCGCCTACACCCCCGAGGGCACGCTCGTCCCCCGCACCGAACCGGGCGCCGTCGTGCACGACCCCGACGTCGTCGCGAAGCGGGTTCTGCAGTTGGTCACGACGGGCACGATCGAGGCGATCGACGGCACCCCGATCGTCGTCCCGGCGGAGACGATCTGCGTCCACGGCGACACCCCCGCCGCGGTCGCGATGGCCGCGGCGATCCGAAAGCTGCTCGACGCCGAGAAGATTCACGTGAAACCGTTCGTCTGATGCGCATCCTGGACATGGGCGATCGGGCGCTGCTGGTCGAGTTCGACGGACTCGACGCGACGCTCGCCCACTTCCGCGGCATGACCGCCGACCCGCACCCGGCGGTCACCGATCTGGTGCCCGCCGCACGCACCGTGCTCGTGCGGTTCCGCGGAGTCCGCCCCGACCACGTCGCGGCGTGGGTGCGCTCGACCGACCCGATCACCGCCGACACGCTGCCGCCCACCGCGCCCGTCGAGATCCCGGTCCGCTACGACGGCCCGGATCTCGACGAGGTCGGCACGCTCACCGGTCTCGGAGCCGACGGCGTGATCGCCGCCCACAGCGGGCAGACGTGGACGGTCACGTTCGTCGGGTTCAGCCCCGGCTTCGGATATCTGGCCGGCCAGGATTCCCGCCTGCACGTGCCCCGCCGGTCGTCACCCCGCACCACGGTCCCGGCCGGCGCCGTCGGGCTGGCCGGGGAGTTCTCCGGGATCTACCCGCGCAGCTCCCCCGGCGGCTGGCAACTGATCGGCAGCACCGCCGAACCGATGTGGGACGTCGACCGCGATCCGCCGGCCCTCCTGCAGCCGGGAGCGGCCGTCACCTTCCGCGCCGTCTGATCCGCCCCCGTATCCCGCCCCTCCGCTCCACCCCTCCCGGCCGCACCCTCCCGGCTACCGCGTTTTGCGCACTTAGCGCGCCCCACGCCCCGCGATTCTCGCGACAAGTGCGCAAAACGCGGGGTGGGGCGGGGATTGTCGCGACATGTGCGCAAAACGCGGGTCAGGCGCCGAGGGCGAAGGCGACGAGGAAGCCCAGGGCGGTGGAGACCCCCACCCACCAGCCGCCCTCCCGATAGGCCTCGGGCATCAGCGAGTCGGCGAGCACCGCAATGGTCGCGCCGCCCGCGAAGGCCTGGATGACGGCGATGTCGCCGTCGGAGATGTTGTCGGAGACGGCGTTCGCGCCGACCACCACCAACACCAGGACCGCCGCGGTGATCGCCCAGACCCCGAACGCCCGACGCGAATCGAACCCGGGTTGCTTACGCATCGACGCCGCGCCCGCAACCGATTCGGGGACGTTGCCGACCGCAACCGCCACGAGCAGCACCACTCCCCCGCCCTCCATGAGCGAGACGCCCAGCGCGGTGTTCTCCGGGATCCCGTCGAGCAGCGACCCCAGCATCAGCGCCCAACCCAACGCGGCCGGCCCGAGCTTGTTCTCGACCAGATGATCCGCGACGACGTACACGAGCGCACCCGCGAGCAGCGCCGTGCCCGCGACCCACACTCCCTCGATCGCGAACGCCGGCGCGAACAGCTCCGACGACACCGCCGCAACCATCGTGCCGGCACCGAAAGCCATCAACGCTGCGAGCAGCGGCCTGGGCAGGTTGTAGCGCAACCCGATCCACGCCCCGAACAACAACGGCAGAGCCGTTCCGAGACCGTACAGCGCAGCTGTCAGCATCGATCGATCGTAGTGACCACCGCCCGAAATGCGCGACAATCGACGCATGGCATGGCTCGAAGTCCTGCGCGCCGGCGCACGCACCACCGTCCAGGACCGCGGCCGGCCCGGACACGCAGCCCTGGGAGTGGGGGCATCCGGCGCGGCCGACGTCGTCGCTCACGATGCCGCCAACCGCCTCGTCGGAAACGGTCCCGACGCCGCCACCCTCGAGGTGACGCTCGGCGGTCTGCGAGCACGGCTGCACGGAAACGCGACCGTAGCGGTCACCGGCGCACCGACGCCGCTGACAGTGAACGGCGTACCCCGACCGCTCTTCTCGCGCCTCCACCTTCGGGACGGCGACGACATCGCGCTGGGCATCGCGCCGGCCGGCCTGCGCACCTATCTCGCGGTGCGCGGCGGCATCGACGTCCCGCCGGTGCTCGGCAGCCGGGCCACCGACACGCTCTCCGGGATCGGTCCGGCACCGGTTCGCGCCGAGGACCGCCTGCCCGTGGGCGACGCGCACCGCGAACTACCCGCCGAGGACTTCATCCCGCCGCCGGCCCCCGCCGCAGACCCCGTCGAACTCCGGGTCCGGATGGGGCCCCGCGCCGACTGGTTCACGCCGGCCTCGCGTTCCGCACTGGTGCAACGACTGTGGACCGTCACGACCGACACCGACCGGGTGGGGGCTCGGTTGGACGGTGCGGGCCCGCTGCACCGCGCCCGCACCGGCGAACTGCCCAGCGAGGGCATGGTTTCCGGAGCCCTGCAGGTGCCACCGAACGGAATGCCGGTGCTGTTCCTGGCCGATCATCCGGTGACCGGCGGCTACCCGGTGATCGCGGTGGTCCTCGAAGACGACATCCCGGCCGCAGCGCAGCTGCGGCCGGGATGTCGGATCAGGTTCCGGAAGGTGCTCTGACGCTCAGCTCCGGCGCTGGCGCGCGATCTCGGACAGCACGACGCCCGCCGCGACGGACGCGTTGAGCGACTCCACCTCGCCGGCCATCGGGATGCTGAGGATCGAGTCGCAGGTCTCGCGGACCAGGCGGGACAGGCCCTTGCCCTCCGAGCCGACGACGATGACGACCGGACCGGTGCCCTCGTAGTTGTCGAGGCTCGTGTCGCCGCCCGCGTCGAGGCCGACGACCTGGACGCCCTTGCTCTGCCAATCCTTGAGGGTGCGGGTGAGATTCGTGGCACGCGCGACGGGCAGCCGTGCGGCGGCACCGGCGCTGGTGCGCCACGCGACGGCGGTGACACTGGCGCTGCGGCGCTGCGGGATCACGACACCGTGGCCACCGAACGCGGCCACCGAGCGCACGACGGCACCGAGATTGCGCGGATCGGTGATGTTGTCGAGCGCCACCAGCAGTGCCGGCTCCTGCCGGGACCGCGCCGCGGTGAGGAGGTCGTCCGGATGCGCGTACCGGTACGGGGGCACCTGGAGCGCGATGCCCTGGTGCATGCCGTTGGCGCTCATACGGTCGAGGTCGGTGCGCGGCACCTCGAGGATCGAGATTCCCGCGTCCGCCGCCCGCTGCACCGACTCCTTGAGCCGGTCGTCGGTCTCGGCGCCCACCGCGACGTACAGCGCCGTCGCCGGCACACCCGCACGCAGGCACTCGACGACGGGGTTGCGTCCGAGCACCATCTCCGGCGAGTCGTCGGCCCGACGGATCGCCGCCGCCCGCTGCATCTGCCGCTGGTCCGCCGCGCGCGCGGCCGCCCGCGCCTTCTTGGCCGCGGGATGCTTGGTGCGCGCCTCGGCGGGCGGCGTCGCACCGCGACCCTCGAGGCCCTTGCTGCGCTTGCCGCCGGATCCGACGACCTGGCCCTTCTTGGTGCCACCCTTGCGGATCGCACCGCGCCTGCTCGAATTACCAGCCATCACTTACCCGATTCGTTGGAAGAAGCTTGCTCGAGCGACCACTCGGGTCCGCTCGGAGTGTCGGTCACGGCGATGCCCGCCGCAGCCAACCGGTCGCGGACCTCGTCGGCCACCGCCCAGTTCTTGTCGGCCCGCGCCTGCTGGCGCCGGTCGAGTTCGGCCTGCACGAGCACGTCGAGTGCACCCATCGCCGCCGCGTCGTCCGACGCAGCGGTCCACTGCTCGTCGAGCGGATCGACGCCCAGGATCCCGAGCATCGCCCGGACCTGGCCGGCGAGCGCCCGCGCGCCGGCCGCGTCACCGGACTCGAGCGCGATGTTGCCCTCGCGTACCCGGCCGTGGATCTCGGCAAGGGCCGCAGGCACGTTCAGGTCGTCGTCGAGCGCCGCCGCGAACTCCTCGGTCCACTTGCCGACCTGGACCTCGCCGGCCCGCTCGGCCGTCCGCTGCACGAACGACTCGCAACGCCGGTACCCGGCGGCGGCCTCCTGCAGCGCCTCCTCGGAGTACTCGAGCATCGACCGGTAGTGGGCGCTGCCGAGGTAGTACCGAAGTTCCTGCGGGCGAACGAGTTTGAGTACGTTCGGCACCGAAAGCACGTTGCCGAGCGACTTCGACATCTTCTCGCCCGACTTGGTGACCCAGCCGTTGTGCAGCCAGTACTGCGCGAAGTCGTCACCGGCGCACTTGGCCTGCGCGATCTCGTTCTCGTGATGCGGGAACACCAGATCCAGTCCGCCGCAGTGGATGTCGAACGCCTGGCCGAGGTAGAACACCGCCATCGCCGAGCATTCGAGGTGCCATCCGGGCCGGCCCGGACCCCACGGTGTGGGCCACGACGGCTCGCCCGGCTTGGCGGCCTTCCAGAGCGTGAAGTCCCGCGGATCCCGTTTGCCCGCACCGGCGCTCTCGCCCTGGTGGACGTCGTCGAGCTTGTGCCCGGACAACCGCCCGTACTCGGGGAAGCTCCGGACGTCGAAGTAGACGTCGCCGCCCGACGCGTACGCGTGGCCGTTGTCGATGAGCCGCTGCATCATCTCGACCATCTGGGTGACGTGCCCGGTCGCCCGCGGCTCCACCGACGGCGGCAGCACACCCAGCTGCCGGTAGGCCCAGTCGAACGAACGCTCGAACGTCGCGGCCCACTCCCACCACGGGCGGCCCGCCTCGGCGGCCTTGTTCAGGATCTTGTCGTCGATATCGGTGACATTTCGCACGAACGCGACGTCGTAGTCGTGCGCGAGCAGCCAGCGGCGCAGCACGTCGAACGCGACGCCACTGCGGACGTGGCCGATGTGAGGTTCGCCCTGGACGGTGGCGCCACACAGGTACACCGAGGCATGTCCGGGGGTCAGCGGGACGAAGTCACGCGGAGCCCGTGTCACGGTGTCGTATAGGCGCAGGGTCACGACGAGCGATTCTACCGGGCGCTAGCAGCGGGGATGATCAGCGCGGTCGCCACCGCGGCGATGCCCTCGCCGCGACCGGTGAGCCCCAGTCCGTCGGTGGTGGTCGCCGATACCGAGACCGGTGCACCGAGGACGTCACCGAGCACCCGCTGGGCCTCCTCGCGGCGCGGACCGATCTTCGGCCGATTGCCGATGACCTGCACGGATGCGTTGCCGACGGTGTAGCCGGCGTCACCGAGCAGACGTCGGACCTCGGTGAGCATCCGCACACCGGAAACCCCGTCCCACTCGGGTCGGCCGGTGCCGAACACCGAACCGAGATCGCCCAGACCGGCCGCCGAGAGGAGTGCGTCACACAGCGCGTGGGCGGCGACGTCACCGTCCGAGTGCCCGGCGCAGCCGTCGACGTCGTCGAACAACAGACCGGCCATCCAGCACGGACGGCCCTTCTCCACGGGATGGACGTCCGTACCGATTCCGACTCGCACGCTCTCGGGCTCCTTACTCGGGTCCGGCCTGCCCGAGCAGTACCCGGGCCAGCGCGAGATCCCACGGGGTGGTGATCTTGAATGCCTCGGGCTCGCCGACGATGGTCCGGACCGGCTCGCCGAGCCGCTCGACCAGGCCGGCGTCGTCGGTCGCGTCCCCGTTCACGTCCTCGTACGCCCGACGCAACAGGTCGGCGTCGAAGCCCTGCGGGGTCTGGACCGCTCGCAGTTCCGAACGCGGCGGTGTGCCCGTGACGGTGCCGAGCACGTCGACGGTCTTGATGGTGTCGCTCACCGGCAGGACCGGCACGACCGCAGTGCGACCGGCCTGCAGTTCCGCCACGACGCGGGCGATCAACGACGGCGGCGTCAGTGCCCGCGCGGCGTCGTGCACCAGCACCAAACCGGCTTCGGGCGCCGCGGCGAGACCCGCACGGACCGAATCCGCGCGCTCCTCACCACCGACGACGACGAGCACTCCCGCGGGCAGGTCTGCCCGAGCCGCCTCGACGAGTTCGTCGGGAACGATCACCACGACGGTGTCGACGACGCCCGAACCGAGGAGTCCGTCGACGGCGCGGCGCAGCATGCTGCGCCCACCGAGTTCGACGAACGCCTTCGGCACGGGCTCACCCAGCCGAACACCACGTCCGGCTGCAGGGACCAGCGCTACGACCGGCCCCCCGTTGTCACTCACTGTCAGGATGCTGCGGCCAGGACCTCGTCGAGGATGATCTCCGCCTTGGCGTCGTCCGTACCTTCCGCCAGGGCCAGCTCACCCACGAGGATCTGACGCGCCTTGGCCAGCATCCGCTTCTCGCCGGCCGACAGGCCGCGATCCTGCTCACGCCGCCACAGATCACGCACGACCTCGGCGACCTTGTTCACATCACCCGAGGCCAGCTTCTCCAGGTTCGCCTTGTAACGGCGAGACCAGTTCGTCGGCTCCTCGGTGTGCGGCGCACGAAGCACCTGGAACACCTTGTCGAGACCCTCCTGACCGACCACGTCACGCACGCCGACGTACTCGGCGTTCTCCGCGGGAACGCGGACGGTGAGATCACCCTGCGCGACCTTCAGAACGAGGTATTCCTTCTGCTCACCCTTGATGGTGCGGGTTTCGATCGCCTCGATCAACGCCGCTCCGTGATGGGGGTATACGACGGTGTCTCCGACCTTGAAAATCATCTGTCCCGTGCCCCTTTCGATCTTTCGAGTTTAACACGTGACCAAACGATCGTCCCATCAACGGCGCAGGTCAGGGGCGTCGTTACCTGATCTTAGGGGTTGACAGAGTGCCCCAACCGTGCATTTCGACCCCCCTCGGAGACCCCTCCGGAGCACCCCCGCGGACGCCCGATCCTGTACTCCGCCAACCGTTGCGCGCCCGACACGACCTCGTAACGAGTACCCAGAGTGCGGCGCCTCGAGGGTGACTACTACTCTGCCTAGTGGATTGTGAACCTGACCCATGGAGGACAACCCGTGACTGCTCTCACTGCGTCGCCGACTCGCCGAGTCATGGCCGCCGTCGCTCTCGCCGCCGGCGCGACGCTCATGCTGTCCGCGTGCGGAGCGGGTCAGATCTCGCAGACCGCGACCCAGGTCGCTGCCATCAACGGCAACCAGGCCACCAGCGGTGACGTCGCGCTGCGCAACGTGCACGTCGTGTACCCGAACTCCGAGGAGTTCAGCATCGAGCCCGGCGGCGACGCCGAGCTCGCGTTCACCGCTGTCAACCTCAGCGAGTCGAAGTCGGACCGCCTGAAGTCCATCAAGACGGACTACGCCGGCTCGGTGAAGATCGACGAGAAGGACGGCACGCTCGAGATCAAGCCGCAGTTCGCGCTCGGCGCCGGCAACCCGGACGTCTCGGTTCCCGAGGAGGCGCCCGAGCACGTCAGCCTGATCGACGTCACCCTCCAGGACATCCGCGAGGGCGTCCGTCCGGGCCTGACCTTCCCGGTCATCTTCACGTTCGAGAACGCCGGCGACATCGTCGTGCAGGTCCCGGTCGACGCCGGCCCGAAGACCGAGCGCCACGAGTCGGAGAAGTCCCCCGTCGTGTCCGAGGGGCACTGACCCACAGCACGTGAAGGAAGGCCCGGGCGACAGTGTCGCCCGGGCCTTCCTGTCTGTGGCAGCCACTAGGATTCCCGGGTGGCCAAACCCAAATCCAGCTTCAGGTGTTCGTCGTGTCAGCACACGGTTGCCAAGTGGGTCGGCCGCTGCCCCGAGTGCGGCACCTGGGGGTCCATGGACGAGGCCCCGGTCCTGGCAGCGGTGACGTCCCGCCCCGGAGCCTCGCTGGCCCGCGCGGGCGCGGCGGCACTGCTCCCGTCCACACCTGCGACGCCCATCACCCAGATCGACGGCAAGACCACGCGTGCCAAGGCGACCGGCGTGGACGAACTCGACCGGGTCCTCGGCGGCGGAGTCGTCCCCGGATCGGTGGTGCTGCTCGCCGGTGAACCCGGCGTGGGCAAGTCGACGCTGCTGCTCGAGGTGGTCCACCGGTGGGCCACCCGCAGCGCCGACGACCGCGCGCTGTACGTCACCGGCGAGGAGTCGGCGGGACAGGTGCGCCTGCGCGCGGACCGCACCGGCGCGGTGCACGAGCGGGTCTACCTCGCCGCGGAGTCCGATCTGGCGACGGTTCTCGGTCACGTCGAGCAGGTCCGCCCCACGCTGCTCATCGTCGACTCGGTGCAGACCATGCTCGCGGCGGACGTCGACGGTGTCGTCGGCGGTGTCACGCAGGTGCGGGCCATCACGAGTGCGCTGACGTCACTCGCGAAAGCCAGCGGCGTGCCGGTGCTGCTCATCGGCCACGTCACCAAGGACGGCGCGGTGGCCGGCCCGCGGTCGCTCGAGCACCTGGTCGATGTCGTGCTGCACTTCGAGGGCGACAAGCACTCCACCCTCCGCATGATCCGCGGCATCAAGAACCGGTTCGGCGCCGCCGACGAGGTGGGCTGCTTCGAACTGCGCGAGGACGGCATCGTCGGCGTGAGCGACCCGTCCGGCCTGTTCCTGCACCACCGACTGGACGAGGTGCCCGGCACCGCCGTGACCGTCACGATGGACGGCAAGCGTCCACTGCTCGGCGAGGTGCAGGCACTCGTGGCGCCCACCCACAACCCGTCGCCGCGGCGGGCGGTGAGCGGACTCGACTCGGCGCGCGTGTCGATGGTGCTGGCCGTGCTCGAGCGCCGGCACTCGATCAAGCTCTCCGACAAGGAGGTCTACGCCGCGACCGTCGGCGGCATGCGGATGACGGACCCGTCGTGCGATCTCGCGCTCGCGATCGCGGTGGCGTCGGGCAGCAAGGACCGTCCGATCCCGGCCGGCACCGTCGTGCTGGGCGAGGTCGGCCTGGCCGGCGAGGTCCGCCGGGTGAGCGGCGTCGGCCGCCGGGTCGCCGAGGCCGCGCGCCTGGGCTTCACGCGCGCGGTGGTTCCGGTCGACTCCGGCGAACTACCGAAGGGCATCCGGGCGATCGAGGTCGCGAACGTCGGAGATGCCTTGCGGGCGTTGAGTCTTCGCTGAGCGTCAGACCGCGGAGGTGCCGAACGGCGACGTCGGCTGACCGTCGACGAACGCCGCGGTGGGCGCGAAATGCTCCGGGTTGACCGTCAGGAACAGCCCGCGCGAGGTCGCGACCGGGGTGTTCGGGTCGGTGCCCGGTCCCTCGACGATGAACGCCTCGGAGGTCGTGTAGGCCTTGCGCCGGACGGTGCCCTCGATTCGCGCACGGAACTCGAGCACCGAGCTGAGCGGGATGGGCCGGGCGAAGTCGATCTCCAGGTGCGCGGTGACGACCGGGCCGCCGAGCACCATGCACGCCATGCCCTGGACCTCGTCGAACGCGGTCGACAGGATGCCGCCGTGGATCACACCCGGTCCGCCCTGATAGCGGTTGGCCACCTCGAGCCGACCGGTGACGGTCAGGTCCTCGCCGGCCTGGAAGGTCATGGCCATACCGGCGGGCTGGTCGTCGCCGCAGCCGAAACACTTGGACCAGTGCTGCGGGAGCGGTTCCCCGGGAGCGGGGTACCAGTCCGGCACCTCCGGAAGAACGAGGTCATCGGGCAAGGTCCAAGTACTGCTCACAACTAGGTAATGTAGATGCGGCCCGACCGCGGCCCGTATGCGGCACGGCAAGATGTGACGTCGACCGCACCTGGGGGGATCCGCGATGAACGATGTGCCCGCGTCGACGGTTGCACGCGACACCCGGGAGACCATCGCCCGGCTCGCGCCCGGAACCGCCCTCCGCGACGGCCTCGAGCGGATCCTGCGTGGACGCACCGGCGCGCTGATCGTGCTCGGTTACGACGACCAGGTCGAGGAACTGTGCGACGGCGGCTTCGAACTCGACGTCGACTTCGTGCCCACCCGGCTGCGCGAGCTGTCGAAGATGGACGGCGCCGTCGTGCTGTCCACCGACGGCACCCGCATCCTGCGCGCCAATGTGCAGCTGGTGCCGGACCATCGCATTCCGACCGTCGAATCCGGGACCCGGCACCGTGCGGCCGAACGGACCGCGATCCAGACCGGATATCCGGTGGTGTCGGTGAGCCAGTCGATGAGCATCGTCAGTGTGTACGTCGGCGGGATCAGGCATGTCATCAACGCGTCGGAGACGATTCTCTCGCGTGCCAACCAGGCCGTCGCCACCCTCGAGCGCTACAAGTCCCGCCTCGACGAGGTCACCAGGCAGCTGTCGGTGGTCGAGATCGAGGACTTCGTGACCCTGCGCGACGCCCTGACCGTGGTGCAGCGACTCGAGATGGTGCGCCGGGTCTCGGTCGAGATCGAGCAGGACGTCCTCGAACTGGGGACCGACGGCCGGCAGCTGGCACTGCAGCTGGAGGAACTCGTCGGCGACAACGACGCCGTCCGGCAGCTCATGGTCCGCGACTACCTGGCCGGCAGCGAGCCGGCCTCGGCGACAGCGGTGGAGAGCACCCTCGCCGCGCTCGACAAACTCACCGACGTGGACCTGCTCGACCTCACGACGCTCGCCCGCGCGTTCGGGTATCCGGGGACGATCGAGGCCCTCGATGCGCCGATGAGTCCGCGCGGCTATCGCGTGCTCACCAGGGTTCCGCGGCTGCAGTTCATGCAGATCCACCGGCTGGTCTGCTCGTTCGGGACGCTGCAGGGGCTGCTGGCCGCAACTGCCGCGGACCTGCAGTCGGTGGACGGCATCGGCGGCCTGTGGGCCCGGCACATCCGGGAGGGCCTGTCGCGACTCGCGGAGGCGTCGATCAACGGGCCGTACGACTAGGCCGGTCCGTCGGGCCGGCGCCGTCGGCTCATGCGATGTTGAACGGCTCCGGGTTGCTCTTGAGGGAGCCCAGCTGCCCGACCACGGTGTATCCGCCGGGGGCCACCGGCTCGCGCGGCGCCGTGCAGCCCGGCGCCGACGTCTTCGCCGACCACTTGACGGTGAAGCGTGCCTGGCCGCCCGGCTCCAGCGTCCGGACCTCCGGCTCCGACGACGGGAAGCAGTCGACGTTGGACCACAGACGGTTCGCGCCGTCGAGCGAGTACACGAGCACCTGCTGCAGGCCCGACCCGAGGTCGCGCTCGCACGCGTTGGTGCCGATGTTCGTGATGGCGATCGTGAAGCCCGGCTCGTCACCCGCCTTGTACTGCGGCTGGTCCGGGGTCACCTTGAGCGCGAGCGACTGGTCGGCGCAGTCCTTGGACGGGTTGGCCGACGTGGTGCTGCTCGCCGTCGTCGTGGACGACGAGTCGGCACCCGAGGTTCCCGACGGATCCTCGGCCTGCGACGTCGTCGGCGCCTCGCTCGATTCCGTCAGCTCGGACGTGGCCGCGGCGGCGGTCGACTCGGAGTCGTCGTCACCGCCGCCGATGGACAGGACGATCCAGAC
Source organism: Prescottella equi (assembly GCF_002094305.1). GTDB lineage: Bacteria > Actinomycetota > Actinomycetes > Mycobacteriales > Mycobacteriaceae > Prescottella > Prescottella equi. Next base: position 74,509 of record NZ_LWTX01000013.1, on the reverse strand, counting down.
GATCAGCGCGAGCACCACGACGGCGGCGCCGATGGCGAGCGCCCGCCGGCGCCAGTAGATCTCCGGGGGCAACGGTCCGTTCGGTTCAAGCACGACTCAACCGTAATTGGCCCCGGCCGGTACCCGCCTGAGCAGCCTCGGCGTGTCGCTCCCCCGAAGCTGCCGGACCATGCATTAAAGAAGTGCCGCCCCGGCTCCGCGCACACCGGCGGCCCCGGAGCCGATATCGCTCCGGGGCCGCTGTGACGGAGGTGTCAGTCGACGGACTCGCCGACGTCGCCGACGACGCTCTGCAGTTTGATGTCGCCCTCGGCGAGCTTGTAGGTGACGCCGACGATGGCGCACTTACCGGCCTCGACGGCCTCGGAGATGATCCGCGACCGCTGCATCAGCAGCGAGCCGGTCTCCACGACGTGACGGCCCTCGAGGTCGTCGACGGTGCTCAGGCCCTCGCGGCGCCCCATCAGGATCGACGGCGAGACGCGCTCGACGACGTCACGGATGAAGCCGGCCGGAATGGCACCGTTGTCGAGGGCGTCGAGTGTGGCCTTGACGGCGCCGCAGCTGTCGTGGCCGAACACGACGATCAGCGGGACATTGAGGACCGCGACGGCGTACTCGATGGATCCGAGGACGGCACTGTCGATCACGTGACCGGCCGTGCGGACGACGAACGTGTCGCCGAGGCCCTGGTCGAAGATGATCTCGGCGGCGACTCGGGAGTCACCGCAGCCGAAGATCACTGCGGTCGGGTGCTGGGCGTCGACCAACTTCGCACGGTCGGCAATACCCTGGCTCGGATGCAGCGGGGTACCACTGACGAAACGCTCGTTACCCTGCTTGAGGGCTTTCCAAGCGGAGATCGGGTTGGAATTGGGCATGGGGCAATTGTGCACCCTCCGCCGCCTGCCGTCTCGATTGGACCGATGACGAAAGCCCGGAGTGGTGAACGGAGAAGGATGAGGGATTCGGTGTCTTCGGGGTCTTCGGTGTCTTCCGGGTCGGTCGACGGCGTGGCGCTGCTGCAGTGGTACGACGAACAGGCGCGGGATCTGCCGTGGCGCCGGGACGGCGTCACCGCCTGGCACATCCTGATGAGCGAGATCATGCTGCAGCAGACGCCGGTGGTCCGCGTCGCCCCGATCTGGGAGGAGTGGGTGCGCCGCTGGCCGGTGCCCTCGCTCATGGCGGCCTCGAGCCAGGCCGACGTCCTACGCGCGTGGGGCAAGCTCGGGTACCCGCGGCGGGCACTGCGCCTGCACGAGTGCGCGGGCGTGCTGGCAGGTGAGCACGACGACGTGGTCCCGGCCGACGTCGACGTGCTGCTGAGCCTGCCCGGCATCGGCGACTACACCGCCCGCGCGGTTGCCTGCTTCGCGTACGGACAGCGGGTTCCCGTGGTGGACACCAACGTTCGACGCGTCGTGGCGCGTGCGGTGCACGGCCGGGCGGATCAGGGCAACCCGTCGGCCAAGCGCGACATGGCCGACGTCGACGCGCTGTTGCCCCGCACCCGCGAACGGGCGGCACGGTTCTCCGCGGCGTTGATGGAGCTGGGAGCGACGATCTGCACCGCCCGCACCCCGGACTGCGCGAACTGCCCGCTGCCGCGCTGTGCGTGGGTGGAGGCCGGGCGCCCCGCGTACACCGGAGAACCCCGCAAGGTGCAGAAGTTCGCGGGCACCGACCGCCAGGTCCGCGGAAAGCTGATGGACGTACTGCGCGGCAGCGCGCACCCGGTCGAACGCGCCCAGCTGGACCTGGTGTGGCTCAGCGATCCCGGACAACGCGACCGCGCGCTGGACTCGCTGCTGGTGGACGGCTTGATCGAGCAGACCGAGGACGGGATGTTCGCGCTGGCCGGCGAGGGCAGTCGCTGACCGCCGTCAGCGCAGCGACGTCAGGAACTCCTCCACCGCGGTCCGATACCGCTCGGGCTGGTCGTCGTGGACGAGGTGGCCGGCCTGCGCCACCCACACGTACCGGGCGTCGTGGCCGTCGAGCATGCGACGCATCTGCCCCTCGGGAGTGATCGTGAACTCGCCCTCGATGAGCAGCGCGGGCGCGCGGACGGCGTCCCACTGCGCCCAGAAATCGCGGGTGCCCCACTCCTCCGAGATGTCGCGGAACGTCTCGACGTCACCGTGCAGATACCAGCCGTCCGGGCGCCGCTCGAACGAATCGAGGAAGTAGCGGCCCGCAACCTCGCCGAAGTACTCGAGCACGGAGTCCTCGGTGGGGAACGGCTGTGGCCACGCGGAAACCATTGCGGCCCAGTCCTGTGCGGTGCGTCCGCGGAAGTCCGGCGCCATGTCCTCGAGCACCAACGCGCGTACGCGATCGGGGTGCGCCGCGGCGAAGCACCACGCGTGCAGCGCCCCCATCGAGTGCCCGATCACGGTGAGCGGCTCGTCCAGTCCGGCGACAGCAGCGGCGAGGTCGGCCACGAACAGCTCCGTCGTCGGCTCCCCGTTGATCGGCCGCCCGTGCCCGGCCGCGTCGAACGTGTAGACGTGGCCGTGTTCGCGCAACCACGACACGTGCCGCGACCACGTCCTGGCACTACCCATGAGCCCGTGCAGGAGCAGTATGGGCCGCCCCGCCCCACCCTCGTCGTGCAACACGGATCCGACGGTAGCCGAACCGCCGGCGACTCGGGGAGAACCCGCGTGGGCCCGGAGTACCCTCGCGAGCATGGCAGTCGTGAAGATCAATGCAATCGAGGTACCCGAGGGTGCCGGACCCGAACTGGAGAAGCGGTTCGCGAACCGCGCGCACGCCGTGGAGAACTCCCCCGGATTCCTCGGGTTCCAGCTGCTGCGTCCGGTCAAGGGCGAGGGCCGCTACTTCGTGGTGACGCAGTGGGAATCGGACGAGGCCTTCCAGGCGTGGGCGAGCGGGCCCGCCCGCGAGGCGCACGCCGGTGAGCGCGCGAAGCCCGTCGCGACCGGCGCCTCGCTGCTCGAGTTCGAGGTGGTCCTCGACGTGGCGGCGAAGCCCGAATCCTGATCCACCGCATCCGGTTCGACGACGAACCGAGCCGGTAACGGACAAATCGGTCACGGTGTCGATCATCCGATTGACACCGTGACTTCGGGATGCCAGAGTTCGCTCGACAGAGCGATGGATCGACGGTAATCCGGTGCCATTCCGGAGCGGTCGCGCCACTGTGATCGAGGGTCTGCCCTCGAAAGCCAGACACCCCGGCCATCGCATGGACCTAGCGGGACGCGTAATCCCCAGGAGGCACCGATGGCAATCGCCTATTCACCCGACAAGTCGGCCGATTCGGCCGCTGTCGCACTCATCGCGGCGGCAGTAGTGCTGCTCGCCATGCTCGCGCTCTACCTGGTCGGGTTCGACCAGGGCGCAATCTCCCGCAGCGGCATGTACATGCACGAATTGATGCACGACGGCCGACACCTGCTGGGCCTGCCGTGCCACTGAACACGCTGACGCCCGTCACCGAAAGCCTCAGGACCCTACTTCTGCGCGGACTACTGGCCGGCCTGATCGCCGGTCTGCTGGGCGGTGTCGTCGCATTCGCGCTCGGTGAGCCGCACGTGCAGGCCGCGATCGAGATCGAGGAATCCGCCGCACCGGCCGAACCGGACCACCACGTGGGCGAGACCGCTCCGCACGATCACAGTGCGGAAGCCGCTGAGCCGGAGGGACACTCCCACGGCGACGACGCCCTCGTCAGCCGTACCGGGCAACGTTTCGGCCTGTTCCTCGCGACGACGCTCGCCGGCCTGGCGCTGGGCGCGATCTTCGCGGTAGTCGTGCACTACGCACGCCGGTTCACCGCGATGGCGGGCACCCCCCTCGCCATCGCGGTGGCTGGATTCGGTTGGCTGGCAATCGAAGCCGTGCCGTTCTTCAAGTACCCCGCCAACCCGCCGGCGGTCGGCGACCCGGACACCATCAACGAGCGGACCCTGCTGTGGCTCGCCTCGGTGCTCCTCGGCTTGCTCGCCGTTGCGGCGGCCGTCTACGCGGGGCGTGCGCTGCGGGATCAGGACCTGGTGACGACCCGTGTCATCGGACAGGTTGCCGCGTTCCTCGCGGTGGTCACGATCGGCTACCTCGCCCTACCCGGAATCAACGAGGTCGGCGAGGACTTCCCCGCCACCCTGCTGTGGCAGTTCCGCATCTCGTCCCTCGCCACCCAGGCCACACTGTGGCTGGCACTCGGCCTGGCTTTCGCTTTCCTCACCGAACGCGGGGCCCGGCGGGCGGTCCGCTAGCTCAGACCGCGCACGAATCGTCGGCGCAGCCCTCGGCATTCCCGCCGGGGGCTGCACCGCTGTCCGCACCTTCGGCGTCGGCGTCCGCGACGGCCCGCCGCAGCAACTCCGTGAACACGTCCTGCGGCTGCGCCCCCGACACCGCGAGTCGGCGGTTCGCGACGAAGAACGGCACCCCTGAGACCCCGAGTTGCCCGGCCGCCGTGAGGTCGGCCCGCACCAGGTCGGCGCCGGCGTCGCCGGCGAGTGCGGCCGCCGCCTCGGCGGCGTCCATCCCGACGCTCGCCGCGAGGTCGGCCAGCACGTTCCGGTCGTCGATCACCTTCCCGTCGGTGAAGTGGGCCCGGAACAGCGCCTCCAGCAGCGCATCCCGGCGCTCCCCCGCGAGATGCAGCAAGCGGTGCGCGTCGAACGTGTTGGCGGCGATCACGGTGTCGAAGTCCATGACCAGCCCGTCGGCCGCCGCCGTCGCGGCGACGTGCTGGAACATCTGACGCACCTGGTCGGCGGGCATCCCCTTGAGCTCGACGAGCGCCTCGAGTTCGCCGCGGCGCGCGCCGACCGGGGTGTCCGGCGCGAGTTGGTACGACCTCCACACCACCGAGACCCGATCCCGATCCTCGAACCGGTCGAGGGCCGCCGTGAAGCGGCGCTTACCGATGTAGCACCAGGGGCAGGCGACGTCCGACCACACCTCGATCAGGGCGGTCGGCGCAGCGGGCTCGTTCTCGGCGGGCTCGGCGCCGATATTGCTCTCGATGGTCACGACGCATTCGAACACACGGCGGACGCGACTTGTTCCGCGCCCGCCGCCGGACCGGTCAGCGCCGCGCCAGTTCCTCCCTCAGGACGCGCTTGAGCACCTTGCCGGTGCTGCTGCGGGGCAACCCCGCGGACCCCTTTGCGATCACCAGGCGCTGCGGCGTCTCCCCGGGATCGATACCGCGATCCACCAGGAACTGCCCGATCTCCTCGAGACTGATGGCGGCGCCGGGCCGGCACGCCACGACGGCGACCACCTGCTCACCCAGCCGACCGTCGGGGCAGCCGATCACCGCAGCCTCCGACACGGCCGGATGCTCGGCGATCATCGTCTCGAGATCGACCGACCCGATCCGCACGCCGCCCCGCCGGATGATGTCCGACGCCCGGTCGACGAAGCGCAGATAGGCGTCGTCGGGGCCGTCGATCACGAACAGATCGCCGGTCATCAGGAAACCGTCCGCATCGAACGGGTCGCGGTCGCGCGCCGGGTTGAGATACCCGGAGAACACCGTCGGCCCCTTGACGCGTAGTTCGCCGAGCACACCGGGATCGACGATCTCGGCACCGGTCTGCTGATCGACCAGCTTGAGCACGGTGCCCCGCCCGTGACCGGAACGCGGGTACAGCATCGCGTGCGGCCGATCGTCCGAGCGGGCGTCGGGGTCGGACCGCAGCGTGACACCTTCGATGGTGCCGAAGAAGTTCACCAGTTCCACGCCGTACCGCTCCCGCCAGCGCTGCACGGTCTGCGGGTCCAGCGGCCCCGCGCCCACCCCGATCCGGGTGAGGGTAGACAGGTCTACGGACGGCCCCTCCATGACGTCGACGGCGGCCAGCATCGACGGGCGTCCGGCCGTGTACGTGACCTTCTCCTCGGCGATCTGCCGCACGAACACGTCCAAACGGAACGGCTGATGCTGCACCAGAACACATCCCGTGGACAGCCAGGGCAGCATCGTCCCGATGATTCCCGCCGACGTCATCATCGGGAACGGGTTGAGGATCACGTCGTCGGCGGTGAGGCCCGCCGCCTCGACGACACCACGCGCGTGGGCGAGGGACTCGCAGTGCGCGTGCGGAACGCCCTTGGGCCGGCCCTCGGTGCCGGACGTCCAGCAGATCGCGATGCAGTCGTCCGCCGCGGGACTGTCGGCCGCGACGTGCGCCGCAACCTCTGCGATGTCCGCGGCGGTGGCGACGCCGTGGCCTATCCGGACGACACCGTCCGGCACGCCGACGCCGTACGAGAGAACGGTCCGCAGCGTCGGGATCTGCGTTCGCACCGAGATCACCCGTTCGGCAACGTGATTGGAGCCGATCCGAGCCGCGGTGACGAAGGCGCTCACACACGATTCGTTGCACACCTCGACGATCTCGGGTTCGGTCGAGTGAACGGCGAGCAGCGAGACGATCGCCCCGATCCGCCAGACGGCCAGCACGACGGCGATCTGCTCGACGGTGTTGGGCAGCTGGACACCGACGACCTCACCGGCACGGACCTCGGCGCGCAACAGCATCGCCGCGAGCCGATCGACCTCGGCGTCCAACTCGGCCCAGGTGACCCGGCCGGGGACCCCGTCCACGTACTCGGACTTGTCCACCGGGTCGACGACCGCGAGCTGACTGCCTCGCTCTCGCACCCTTTCGGCCAGTAACTGCTGGACGGTGTCCTGAGTCCAGACACCGGACTTGGTGTATTCGTCGATGCGGATCTGAGGGTGAATCTTCAGGCTCCCCATGTGCCCTCCCTGGTCTCGCGATCCGACGTCCCCGACAGCCGTCACTCCACTGGATGTGTGATCTAGGTCACTAGATTTATCACGGTCGGGTTACTTGCGCGAGTCGCAGACCATCGGATAGGGCACGACCTGCGGAAATCAGACGAATCCCACGAAGTAGGGCAAGTGTCCAGGTCAGACGACCAGGCCTGCTCGGTAGGCCTGCAGGGCGGCCTCGACACGATTGCGCACACCGAGCTTCTCGAAGATCGCCGATACGTGCGACTTCACCGTGGTCTCGCCGAGGAACAGCCGGCGGCCGATGTCCGCGTTCGATTCACCTTCGGCGAGCACGGTCAGGACTTCCCGCTCCCGCTCGGTGAGCCTGCTCAGATCGGGGCGTACCACCGGCGTCGAACCAGCCGTCCCTTCGCTCTCGGACACTATGCGCCGCAGGGCCTCCGGGCTGAAAAGCGTGTTTCCCGACGCCACCACACGAACCGACTGATGGAAGGTGAGCGGGGCCTCGTCCTTGCTCAGGAAGCTGTGCGCACCGGCCGCGACGGCCTGCACGACGAGGTCGTCCACGTCCATCGCGGTCATCGCGATCACCTTCGGCGGCGACTCCAGCTCCATCAGGCTGCGCGTCGCCTCGAGACCGCCTGTCCGGCGCATCTTCAGATCCATCAGCACGACGTGCGGCTGCAGCGACGCCACCGCGGCAGGCACCTCGTCGCCGTCACTCACACACCCCACCACCACGATGTCCTGTGCAGGCTCGAGAATGTCCGCTACCCCCCGTCGAACGAACGGATCGTCGTCGACGATCAGAACCGTAATTCCCCCAAGGTCTTCCATAGTGTGGACAGATTAGCGGCCGACACCGACATTTCCGGCCGATCAAGCAGTCCAGGGAACCCAGCAACTCACCACGAACTCCGATTCGATACGCCCGGCCTCGAAGGACCCCCCGATCTCCCGCGCCTGCTCCGCCAGCCCGCGCAACCCGGTCCTCGATCCGACTCCGACTTCGGTGACACTGTTGCTCAACGCGTTCCGGACCAGGATCCGGATCCCGCGCTCGGGTGCACCTTCGAGGGAGATCGCGACGATCTGGTCGGACGCGTGCTTCTGGGCATTGGTCAACGACTCCTGCACCACGCGGAAACAGACGTGCCCCGACAACACACCCACGTCACCCGGTGCGAGGTCGGTGGCCAGTGTGCAGTGCATGCCGGCGGCACGGGCCGCCTGCACCAACTGGGGCACCGCGTCGATTCCCTGGTGCCGGGCCGACTGCTGGGGACCACCGGTGCCGCGCAGGACCCCCACGATGCTCTTGAGATCGTCGAGCGACTCGTGGGCGGTGGCTCGGATCTGTGCCGCCGAGTTGACGACCTTCTCCGGATCGTCGGCAGCATTGACCTGCAGGGCTCCCGCGAACAGCGAGATGCGGCTCAGACCGGCGGCCAGCGTGTCGTGCATGTCCCGAGCGATCCGGGTCCGTTCCTCGGCCCGGATCATCTCGTCGCGCATCACGTCGCTGCGTTCGGTCGCCGCGTCTCGCACCTGTTCCGCCTCCACCAGCGCGCTTCGCGTACGAACCACGGTCGCCGACGCCAGAACCAGGGCGACGACGATCGCCGCGACCAGCAGCGGGATCCACGCCGCGACGACGTACTGGGGCATCGGGCTGCCGTCCTCGGGCTTCTCCGAGGCCATCGTGAGAACCGAGTACTCACGCAGGCGATGCGCGTCGTACAGCAGGGACACCGCGCACGCCACCCAGACCGCGACCGCCGCACCGGCCAACCGGTATCCGCGTGCAACCCCGGCTACTGCGAAGAGCGCGACGAGAGCGGCGGTGGCATCGGTCTCGAACACGATCGGGCCGACCAGCGCGATCGCCAGCACCAGCCAGGGACGCTCGTGCCGCCACACCAGTGCCGCCGCGGCGACGAGGTTGAGGACGAGTCCCACCCCGTGGTTCCACGCCGGCGTGTTCGCCGACATCGACGCGAGCCCGACGGTCATGAGCGAGCAGAACGCACTGAACGACACCGCGAGCACGGTCCACACTCGACGCCGGATCCGCACGGCTCTCTCGGGATTCACGAGGAGGACGGTACGCAATTCGACCGACACCGCGGCATCCGACGAAGGTCGGATCGTCGCAGGCGCGAACAGTACGAAATGAGGAGACGATCGGTCCGTGAGGAGGAAGACGCCGACGGCGCCACTGCGATGTGCTCGTCACAGCACGACGCGCGCCGCCACCCGACTGCGCGCCACGAACATCGAAAGGAAGCTCGGTGAGCGCTCCGCAGCAGTTCCCGCATCCGCAGCAGCCCGGCTACACGCCTCCCCCACCCGCGAAGAAGAACTGGTTCGGCCGACACAAGGTACTGACCTCGCTCGGCGTCGCGGTCGTCGCGATCATCGCGATCGTCGCGGCCACCGGAGGATCGGGCGACGGCCCCACTCGGGAAGCCCGCGAGGCCGGCGCCGCCGTCGAACGACCGTCGGATGCCCGGATCGGAACCCCTGTCCGCGACGGCAAGTTCGAGTTCGTCGTGCACGGGGTGGAAGCCGGAGTTCCCACGGTCGGGACGAACGAGTACCTCACCGAGAAGGCGCAGGGGCAGTTCGTCCTCGTACGGATGACCGTCCGCAACATCGGCGATCGGGAGCAGAGCTTCACCACCTCGGCACAGAAGATGGTCGACGCACAGGGACGGCAGTATTCGGTCGACGACATGGCGACCTTCACCCTCGACCAGGGTGTGCCGTTCGAACAGATCAATCCCGGCAACTCCGTGGACGCCACGATCGTGTTCGACGTGCCCGCCGGAACCGTCCCCGCAGTGCTCGAAGTACACGATTCAGTCTTCTCGGGCGGTGAATCGATTCTGCTGCAGTAGTTGTCGGCAGGTCCCGTGCTCGGCGGGGTTCGGCGTCGAGGGGTCGCCGAGCCCCGCCACTCTCACGGTGTCCGGTCCGTCCCCGCGGTTGTGCGATCAGCACAACCGCGTGCAGCCGTGGAACCGTCGCGTGTAGCGTCGGAACTGCCCTCGATCCGACGCCGAAGAGCAGGCCACTCGACCCCCGTCGGCTCGTCGTCGGGCAAGACTGCACGCCGCCTTCGGATCCTGATCCGCCGGGCCGCTCGCACGGTTGGGCCTCGGTGCCGGATCCGCCCCTCTCTCCCACCCGCTCCGGGGCGCACCCCAGGAGGAAACATGACTCTCGTCCACAGTCCCGACAGGGCAATCGAATCGCTCGGAATCGCGCTCGTCGCGGTCGGCGTCGTGCTCCTCGCCCTGCTCACCCTCTACCTGGTCGGATTCGATCAGGGCGCGATCTCGCGCAGCGGAATGTACATGCACGAACTGATGCACGACGGCCGGCACCTCCTGGGGCTCCCATGCCACTAGCAGGATCGCTGCGAAGTCTGCTGCTTCGCGGCCTGCTCGCGGGACTGATCGCCGGCGTGCTGACCGGTGCCGTGGCCTTCGCACTCGGCGAACCACACGTCGCCGCGGCGATCGCCATCGAGGAGTCGGTTCCCGCCGCCGACGCCGCAGGATCACACGACCACGAAGCCGGGACGGCGGCACACTCGCACGGTGACGAAGCGCTCGTCTCACGGGACGGCCAGCGCGCGGGATTGTTCCTGGCGACCACTCTCGCCGGTATCGCGATCGGCGCTATCTTCGGAGTCGTCGCCCACTACGCGAGACGGTTCACCACCGTGGCGGGTCCGCTGCTGGCACTCGGTCTGGCCGCAGGAGGTTGGCTCGCGGTCGAGGCGGTGCCGTTCTTCAAGTACCCGGCGAACCCACCCGCGGTAGGCGACCCGGAGACGATCGACCAGCGAACCTGGCTGTGGTTGGCAGCGCTCGCGCTCGGACTGCTCGCAGTCAGCGCGGCGGTGTACACGGCGAAGATCCTTGTCTCCCAGAGGTACTGGACGATCCGGATCGGCGCCTCGATCCTCACGTTCCTGGTGATCGTGACGGTCGGCTACCTCCTGCTGCCGAGTGTGAACGAGGTGGGAGACGACTTCCCCGCAACTTTGCTGTGGGAGTTCCGAATCTCGTCGCTGGCGACCCAGGCGACATTGTGGCTGTGCCTCGGCCTCACCTTCGCATTCCTCACCGAACGCGCACAGCGCAGGGCGACTCACGGGCCGGTTCCCACTGCCGTGTACGACGCGACGACGACCGGCACAGCGCGACCGTAGGAGGGGCACTGGCGAGGTTTCGAAAACGACCGCACAAGCACCCCGAACCCACATGGAAGGGAGACCTCCATGACCACCGAAAACCAAGCCCGATTCCAGACGCTCACCGATGGTCTGGCCAAGATCGCACCAGCGGAGCACGACGTCCAGGATTCGCCGTACACGATCTCCAACGCACGGTACGACGTCCTGCGGCACGTCCTCCACGACGTCGGCGGGCAGCCCGCGCTCTCGGTCCCGTACCTGGAGAAGGGCGAAGAGGCGTGGGAGTTGAACACCTACGTCACCTGCGAGTGCCTGGCCTGGCGGGGCTCGTGGAATGCGGAGATGCGTCGGCGGGCCGAGGTCGATCTCGGCGAGACGCAGTACTTCGGCTATCCGTACTACGCCCGATGGCTCACCGTGGCGGCCAAGGTGATGGTCGACAAGGGCCTCATCCCCCTCGACGAACTCTGCGACCGCGTCGACCAAGTGCGCGCCCGGCTTCAGGAGGAACGGAAATGACCCCCAAGTTCAAGGTGGGCGACCGCGTGGTCGTGAAGGACCAGACGAGCCTGTTCCACACCCGCACACAGGCGTTCGTGCGCAATCAGGAAGGGACCGTCGTCGAACACCGCCCCGAGTGGGTGATACCGGAGGACGAGGCGTTCGACAAGCTCGAGACCGGACGCAAGGAACCCTTCTACGTCGTCCGCTTCAAGCAGACCGATCTGTGGCCCCGCTACACCGGGTTCCCCGTCGACACACTCGAGACCGAGTGCGCAGAAGGCTGGCTCCGGCCTGCCGGGACGAACGAGTGAGGAGGAGAAGTGAGCGATCCACACAAGCCCATCCAGGCCTCCGAGGAGATCAGTGAGTTCGAGGTCCTCGAGCTCGCCCTGCGCGAGCTCGCCATCGAGAAGGGACTCTTCTCGGCCGAGGACCACCGCCGATTCTCCGAGTGGGCCGAATCCATCGGGCCTTCAGGCGGATCCAAGCTGGTAGCCAAGGCCTGGACCGACCCCGAGTTCAAGAAGCGACTGCTCGAGAACGGCACCGAGACGTGCAAGGAGGTGGGTATCGACTGGCGTGACCCGACCGGCAGCGGCACACCGAGCGACTACACGTTCTTCTACGTTCTCGAGAACACCCCCGAGGTGCACAACGTGATCGTGTGCACCCTGTGCTCGTGCTATCCGCGGCCCGTGCTCGGCATGTCGCCGGACTGGTACCGGACGCCGAACTACCGGCGTCGCATGGTCCGCCGTCCCCGCGAGGTACTCGCCGAGTTCGGCCTGCACTTCCCGTCGAATGTCGAAGTGCGCGTGCACGACTCCAATCAGAAGTCCCGGTTCATGGTGATGCCGATGCGACCGGAGGGCACGGAGGGCTGGACGGAGGAACAACTCCAGAAGATCGTCACCCGCGACACGATGATCGGCGTGGCACTGCCCACGGCGGACTGGGACGCATCGAAGGCACCGTCGGCAGGAGGCGGCCGATGACCGCGACACAGGGCTACGAGGTCATTCTGCGAACACTGCAACCGGGGAACGAACGAGCCGGCGACCTCGACGACACCGACCGCAAGCCCGATCCCTGGGAGTCGGCGATGCAGGCCACCTGCGAGTGCCTGTCGTGGCGCGGATCGTGGGACAACCTCGAACGCCGCCACACCGAGGACGAACTCGGCGAAACCATCTACAGCCAGTTCCCGGTGCACTCGCGGTCGGCCATCACCACCGCGCATACCTTCCTCGATCGCGGCATCGTCAGCCAGGACGAACTACGCGCGAAGATGGAACAGATCCGGGCGAGGCTCGAACGCACCTGAGAATCGGGAACCTTTCCGCCCCAGTACGTTCGAGCGCTCACAACCAGGGGGCTACTCGAGCGCGGCGTCCAGCGTGATGGCGACGCCGGTCAGAGCCTTGCTCACCGGGCAGGACTCCTTGGCGGCCTGGGCGACGCGGGCGAACCCCGCAGCGTCCAGGCCGTCGACCTCTGCGCGCACCGTGAGTACGATGCCGGTCAGTTTGAATCCGGGGTCGTCCGGCCCGAGCGAGACGTCGGCGCGGATGTCCAGGCTCTGCGGGGTACCGCCCGCCTCCCCGATCAACGCCGACAACTGCATCGCATAGCAGGACGAGTGCGCCGCCGCGATCAGTTCCTCGGGACTGGTCGTACCCCCGGCATCGTCCGCTGCCCGCTTCGGAAACGACACTTCGAACGTGCCGACTCCCGAACTGGTGAGTTCCACTTGACCCGAACCCTTTTCGAGTGTCCCGTTCCAGGCGGTACGTGCGGTGCGTGTGGGCATGTGCAGATCCCCTCTCGTCGGTAGGTCCACGTCCTCCTCGCAAACTACCCCCTATCGTGTACTTGCATGGGACAGCTGGAGAAGGTCGGGCTACGCCGCGAATCGCTCGGCTTCGCGATCGGCTCGATCCTGTTCGCAGTGGGCGCGCTCCCGGGCTACGCGACGAGGGTGGGCAGCGAGGCCGACAACCTCACGTACTTCGTGGGCTCTCTGTTCTTCACCGTTGCCGCCTTCATCCAACTCCGGCTGAGCGGACGCCTGGTTCCCACCGCCTCGACATCACGGGTGGACCGGTACGACTGGTGGTCGGCCTTCGTGCAGTTCGTCGGCACCCTGCTGTTCAACGTCAGCACCGGCGCCGCCCTCGTACACAGCCTGACCGTGCCCGAGCACCGCGAATTCGTCTGGCAGCCGGACGTGTTCGGTTCGCTGTGTTTCCTCGTGGCCTCAGCGCTCGCCGTCGTCGCCACCACGGACGTCGACGGGCTGTGGGATCCGCACGCGCGGAACTGGGGCAGCACGTGGCTCGGCGCGATCGGCTCGGTCGCCTTCGGGGTGTCCGCGGCGGGCGCCCTGCTCGTTCCCGGAACGCATCGGCCGGAGAGCGCGACGGCCGCGAACCTCGGCACGCTGATCGGGGCGCTGTGTTTCCTGGCCGCGGCACTGTTGATGCGGCCGTCGTCGCCCCGGGTGGCGACGGGCGCCGGGGACTGACGGAGCTCAGGACCGCGACTCGGCGCGCTCGGCTGCCGCCCGGTCGATCTCGCGATAGCGCTCGAGCAGTTCCCGCTCCCCGTCGCGGCGCGGGTAGGCGAAGAAGACCAGCGCTGCGCCGACCAGGACGATCACGATGGCCGCGACGTATGCCCGGGAGTCCCCGTCGAGGAACGCTGCGCGGGCGGCAGCGGTGATCGCGTCCGCGTACTGCGGGTACCGCTCCGCCACGTTCTCGGCGCCGGCGAAGGACTTCTCGAGCGCCGCCTGGGTCTGGTCACCGACGTCACCGGACTGCGGGGCGGCGGCGATCGCGGCGGCGAAGGACGCCGCGTACCCGGCGGTGAGCAGCGCGCCGAGCACCGACTGCACGATGGCTCCGCCCAGGTCGCGCTGCAGGTCCGCGGTGCCCGACGCCATTCCCGCCCGCCACACCGGCACCGACCCGGTCAGCGAATGCGAGGCGGGCGTACCAGCCAGACCCACACCCGCTCCGAGGAACATGTAGCCGAGCGCGATCTTCCAGTACTGCGCGTCCTCCTTCCACAACAACAGCGCCACCAGCAGTCCCAGGACGATCGCCGCGTACCCCAGCAGCAACGTGAATCTGGCACCGTGCGACTCGACGAGCTTCGCGGACTGCGGGGCGACCACCACCATGACGGCTGCGGCGGGCAGACCGGCCGATCCTGCCGCCAATGTCGAGTACCCGAGCACGTTCTGCATGAACTGCTGTCCGATGAACAAGGTCCCCATGAGCGTTCCGAAGACGACTATGCCCGCGACCGCCGCGACCCAGAAGATGCGGCGGCGAGCCACCCGCAGGTCGAAGAGAGGGAACCTCGCGCGTAGCTGCCGGACGGCGAAGGCCACCCCGGCGGCCAGAGCCACCGACAACATCGACAGTGCCGTCGTACGCATTCCGGCGACGGGGGCGAAGTTGATTCCCAGCACCAGCGCCGCCACCAGGATCACCGAGACGATGCCGCCGAGATGATCGACCGGGTCGGAGGACTCGTTGACGTGGCTCGGCACGAACACCACCGCCGCGCCCAGCGCCACCAGCGCCAACGGGACCGTCACCAGGAACACCGAGCCCCACTCGAACGACTTCAGCAGGGCCCCGGACACGAGCGGGCCGAGCGACGAGATACCGCCACCGATCGCGGACCACAACGCGATCGCCTTCGTCCGTCCCGGCCCCGACCAGAGCGCGGTGATCAACGCGAGAGTGGTCGGGAAGGCAATGCCGGCCGCGACGCCACCGAGCAGTCGGGCGACGATCAACACCTCGACGGTCGGCGCCGTCGAGGCGATGACGGATGCCGGCACGGACAGCGCCATCCCCAGTACCAGCATCATCTTGCGCCCGTACCGGTCGCCGAGTGCTCCGAGGTAGAGCACCGAACCTGCAAGTCCTACCGAGTAGCCGACGGCAATCAGGTTGAGCTGCGTCTGGCTCGCGTCGAACGCCTTGCCGATGTCCGGCAACGCGACATTCGCGACCGCCAGGTTCAGGTTCGCCACAGCGGCGACGAGGATCAGCGCCGCCAGGACGAGTGGGGCCCGAGCGGGACGAGTCCCCGCCGCTGCGGATGTCATCCGGCCAGTCCACACCATCCCGACCGGTGCGTGGCCCGAAATGCCGATGCTGCGCCGGCGAGCCCCGGATCTGGCATAGCGTGCTGCCCATGACCGTCGACACCGACCTCCCGGCGCTCGCCGAGAGCACGGCCCGAATCGTCGCGCTCGCGCACGCCGCGCACAGGCGCCATCTCCGGCACCGCGGACGAGGACCGATCCTGATCGGCATCGACGGACCCTCCGGCGGCGGCAAGTCGACGCTGGCCGCGCGGGTCGCCGCGGCGCTGGACGACGCCCCGACAGTTCGCATGGACGACCTGTACCCCGGCTGGGACGGCCTCGCCGCCGCGGTTCCGCGGTTGGTCCGACAAGTCCTCTCCCCGGCCCGGCACGGCCGGATCCCGCGGTACCGCCGGTACGACTGGCACCGCGGCGAGTACGTGGAGTGGCGTGCCGTCCGCCGTCACCGGTACCTCGTCGTCGAGGGCGCCGGGTCGACGTGCGGCGTCGCCCGGGAGTACTTCGCGGTCCGGGTTTTCGTCGACGCCCACCCGGACGAGCGGATGCGTCGGGCACTGGAACGGGACGGCGAGATGTTCCGCCCGCACTGGGACCGGTGGGCGCGGCAGGAATCGGCGCTGTTCGGACCGGACCGCACCCGGCGCGCCGCCCACGTCACGGTGTCGACGAGCTCTGCCCACACCGGAACCGAGATACGGACTCAGGCGTCGTGACACGACGACGCCCCGCGAGCTTTCGCTCGCGGGGCGTCGCTTTACGTGAACCTACTCGGCCGAACCGCCGTCGGAGGGGGTGGAGTCACCGGCCCCGGCCAGCGCCTCGGCAGGCGAGTCCGGAACCTTGACCGGCTTCGGGGATCCGTGGAACGTGAACTTCGCGTTCTCGCCGGCGCCCTCGCCGTCCCAGCCCTCGACGTCGACCAGGACGATCTGGCCCGGGCCCAGTTCGTTGAAGAGGATCTTCTCCGACAGCTGGTCCTCGATCTCGCGCTGGATGGTGCGACGCAGCGGTCGCGCACCCAGGACGGGATCGAAGCCGCGCTTCGCGAGCAGCGACTTGGCCTGCTCGGTCAGCTCGATGTCCATGTCCTTGTTCTTCAGCTGCGCCTCGACGCGACCGATCATCAGGTCCACCATCTGGATGATCTCGTTCTGCGAGAGCTGGTGGAAGACGATGATGTCGTCGATACGGTTGAGGAACTCGGGGCGGAAGTGCTTCTTGAGCTCGTCGTGAACCTTGAGCTTCATGCGCTCGTAGTTCGACTCGCTGCCCGTTCCGGCCGAGAAGCCCAGACCCACGGCCTTGGAGATGTCCGAGGTACCGAGGTTCGAGGTGAAGATCAGCACGGTGTTCTTGAAGTCGACCGTACGACCCTGACCGTCGGTGAGACGGCCGTCCTCGAGCACCTGCAGGAGGGTGTTGTAGATCTCCTGGTGTGCCTTCTCGATCTCGTCGAACAGGACCACCGAGAACGGCTTGCGGCGCACCTTCTCGGTGAGCTGGCCGCCCTCTTCGTAGCCGACGTAGCCGGGAGGGGCACCGAACAGACGCGACGCGGTGAACCGGTCGTGGAACTCGCCCATGTCGATCTGGATGAGGGCATCGTCCTCGCCGAACAGGAAGTTCGCGAGCGCCTTGGACAGCTCGGTCTTACCGACACCGGACGGGCCGGCGAAGATGAACGAGCCCGACGGACGCTTCGGATCCTTCAGGCCGGCGCGGGTACGACGGATCGCCTTGGAGACGGCCTTGACGGCGTCCTCCTGGCCGATGATCCGCTTGTGCAGCTCCTCCTCCATACGGAGCAGACGCGTGGTCTCCTCCTCGGTGAGCTTGAAGACCGGGATGCCGGTCCAGTTGCCCAGCACCTCGGCGATCTGCTCGTCGTCGACCTCGGCGATGACATCCAGATCACCCGAACGCCACTGCTTCTCCCGCTCGGCACGCTGCGCGACGAGGGTCTTCTCCTTGTCGCGGAGGTTCGCGGCCTTCTCGAAGTCCTGCGCGTCGATCGCGGACTCCTTCTCGCGGCGGGCGTCGGCGATCTTGTCGTCGAACTCGCGCAGGTCCGGCGGTGCGGTCATCCGGCGGATGCGCATTCGGGCGCCGGCCTCGTCGATGAGGTCGATGGCCTTGTCCGGCAGGAAGCGGTCGTTGATGTAGCGGTCGGCCAGGGTGGCTGCCGCGACCAGCGCGCTGTCGGTGATCGAGACGCGGTGGTGCGCCTCGTAGCGGTCGCGCAGACCCTTGAGGATCTCGATGGTGTGCTCGACCGTCGGCTCACCGACCTGCACCGGCTGGAACCGGCGCTCGAGGGCGGCATCCTTCTCGATGTACTTGCGGTACTCGTCGAGGGTGGTGGCACCGATGGTCTGCAGCTCGCCGCGGGCCAGCTTCGGCTTGAGGATCGAGGCCGCGTCGATAGCGCCCTCGGCCGCGCCCGCACCGACCAGCGTGTGCAGCTCGTCGATGAACAGAATGATGTCGCCGCGGGTGTTGATCTCCTTGAGGACCTTCTTCAGGCGCTCCTCGAAGTCACCGCGGTAGCGGCTGCCGGCAACCAGCGAACCCAGGTCCAGCGTGTACAGCTGCTTGTCCTTGAGGGTCTCGGGGACCTCGCCGTTGACGATGGCCTGCGCGAGGCCCTCGACGACCGCGGTCTTGCCGACGCCCGGCTCACCGATCAGGACAGGGTTGTTCTTGGTGCGGCGGCTCAGCACCTGCATGACGCGCTCGATCTCCTTCGAGCGGCCGATGACGGGGTCGAGCTTGCCTTCCAGGGCGGCCTGCGTGAGGTTGCGGCCGAACTGGTCGAGGACCAGCGACGTCGACGGGGTACCCGCCTCGCCGCGGCTGCCGCCGGCCTCGGCCGGCTCCTTGCCCTGGTAACCCGACAGCAGCTGGATGACCTGCTGGCGGACACGGTTGAGGTCGGCACCCAGCTTCACGAGGACCTGGGCGGCGACGCCCTCACCCTCGCGGATCAGGCCGAGCAGGATGTGCTCGGTGCCGATGTAGTTGTGGCCGAGCTGCAGCGCCTCACGGAGGCTGAGCTCGAGGACCTTCTTGGCACGCGGAGTGAAGGGGATGTGTCCGGACGGGGCCTGCTGACCCTGGCCGATGATCTCCTCTACCTGGCTGCGGACACCTTCGAGGGAGATACCCAACGACTCCAGCGACTTCGCCGCCACGCCTTCACCCTCGTGGATGAGACCCAGCAGGATGTGTTCCGTGCCGATGTAGTTGTGGTTGAGCATCCTGGCTTCTTCTTGAGCCAGGACGACGACGCGCCGCGCGCGATCGGTGAACCTCTCGAACATCGCTCTCCCTCACACTCTCCGGCAATCAGTTCCGAGACCTGCGTCTCGGTCCTCCCGCCGCGTTTCGCTCCGGCACAACAGGCTGACGGCCTCCGGAACCGACGAAGGTTCCACGACCCCACCTCATACTCTAGTGGGCTGCCTTGCGACCTGCCGCTCCTCCACCCGTCAAACGTGCGGAGCGGACCTGCATAAAGTTCTCAACGCCGCAGGTCGCGGAAACGTTTCCCGGACGCTGTACGCCTGAAGCGAACATCACCGCGGCTCGGTCACCGCCGCAGATTCCACACGCTGTCCAGCGACCCCAGCTTGTGCGGGTTCCGGATCGCGTAGACGCGGGTGATGCGGCCGTCCTCGACGACCACGCTCACCGCGGTGGCCTCGCCGTCGACGTCGATTCGGATGCCGGGCATCCCGTTGAGCCAGGTCGTGGTCGTCGCGAAACCCGGCAGCGATGCCGCCTTGGACAGGAAGACCGCCACCCGGCGGGCGCCGACGATGGGCTCGCGCGCCGCCGTCGCGATGCCGCCGCCGTCGGCGACCACCACGACGTCCGGAGCGAGCACGTCGACCAGCGCCTGCACATCACCGGTGGAGACGGCGGCCAGGAATTTCTCGACCACCGCCTGCTGCTGGGCTCGGTCGACCTGCATCCGCGGTCGGCGTGCCCCGACGTGCTCGCGCGCCCGGTGCGCGATCTGCCGCACGGAGGCCGGCGTCCGGCCCACCGCTTCCGCGATCTCCGCGTACGGCATCTCGAAGACCTGGTGCAGCACGAACACCGCCCGTTCGACCGGCCCGAGGGTCTCGAGAACCGTCAGCATCGCGATCGACACGTTCTCGGCCAGCTCGACGTCGTCCGCGACGTCGGGGGTGGTCCGGTTGTGCCAGGTCACTTCCACCGGTTCGGCCACGTCGCCGAGCATCCTGCGCGACATGCGCTTGACCACCGCGCCGTAGATTCCGGGCAACTCGGCCCGGGGGATCCGGGTTCTGCTGGTCATGATTTCTCCTCCGCTCGTGTGCACTCGGATGACGTGCACTCGGCATGGAGACACCGGCCGGAGGGAAGGTGTGACACAGCCTTCGAACTCTCCGCCCGTCAGTCGACCGGACTCGTAGTGGGCACCCGGTCGGCTCCACGCCGCACCACCGTCATCGGCCGGCGCTCCACCCGGGGGCCCGAGGGGATCACGCGTTCGAGTGTCCGATGCAGCGCCCAAGCGATCGGGACGGAGAACGCGACGGTGACGACGAATACGCCGACCGTGGAGCCTTGGAACGTCCGGTAGCCGAGCATGTCGACGACGAATTCCATGACGACGAGGTGCACCAGGAACATCTCGTAGGAGATCTCCCCGAGCCACACCATCGGGCCCGACGAGCACAGCCGCCCCAGCGGGCCGGGGCGATCGCCGATCACGAGTGGCGCCATCAGCGCCGTCGCGAACAGCAGGTACAGCATGGATTTGCTGATCGCCTCGGTCGCGTTCGACGGCACGATGGTCGCCTCCCCGGCCAGCGGGGTGCACGCGAGCAGCAGGAAGTAGAGCGCGAGCAATCCCATTCCGTACGGGTTACAGCGCCTGATCGTCACCGACGCCAGCGCGAGCAGCATTCCGCCCGCGAACCATGCCAGGAATCCGGGCAGCCACAGCCGGGCGGTGAACGTGATGTCGGTGCCGTGGGTGATCGACGTCCACAGCGGAGAGACAGCGACGAGGGCGAGCAATGCGATCGCGAGGCGCATGGGGTGCCACTCCCGCCGGCAGACGACGACCACCAGCAGCCAGCCGATCACCGGTAACAGAAGGTAGAACGTGACCTCGACCGCGAGACTCCACATCTGGGTGAGACCGGTGTGCAGATGGCCCGGACCGTAGATCTGGGTGAGCGTCATGTTCCGCAGGAAGCCCGACCAGCCCAGCCCGGTCTCGCCAGCGTCGTCCCGGAACAGGTAGATCGCGTACGTCGCGGCGACGGTGATCCAGTACGCCGGCAGGATGCGGCGCGCGCGATGCCACAGGTACGTCCGCGTCGACGGCAAGGCGCGCTCCCCCGCCGCGGTCAGCAGCCATGGCCGGAACAGCAGGAATCCGGAGAGAACGAAGAAGATCGCGACCCCGATCTCGAGCCTGGAGAACGCGCCACCGGCCAGATCGGGGGTGTACCGGCCGGTCCAGAACGCCGCGTGGGCGCCGACGACCAGCAGTGCCGCGACGGCCCGCAGGCCCGTCAGCGACCGAATGTAGCCCGCCTCGCTCACGACCCGGCCTTCGGTGCGCCGACGACGGAACCGACCGGTCCCGCGCCCACACACAGTTCCAGTCCTGGCGTCTCCGGTGTGAGCCGTAGCCCCTCGCCGGCGCCGTACAGCCGCACGAAGACCTGGTTCAGTCCGGCCTCGACGGGAACCGTCACCGTGTCGTCGCTGCGATCGAGACCGACCTCGACCACACCGTCCGCGCTCGCGAAGTAGTTCAGCTGCGCCGTCCACTCCCAGTCGATCAGCGGACCGTCGAGCGGCAAGACCGCACCGTCTCCCTTCACCCGGTACCCGCAGCCCGGTTCGGGGCCCTGGCCGAGATTCCGGGTCGGCGTCACCGTGGCGGGGACCAGGCGTCCGGAGTCGTCGAGTAATTGCAGGTAGCCGGTGTGCCGGGCGAACTCCGGACGGTCCCGCAGCGGCGCGAAGAGGTGACTGGTGGTGTTGTGCGGGTAGGCGACCGGCAGTAGTACCCAGATCGAGACCGGCTGATCGAGCAGCGGCGTGTCCGGGTTCACGGCGAGTGACTGACGGGCGTGCGCCAGGTAGTCGACGGTCGGGTTGTCGCGCCACCGTTGCACGAAGGTGACCGTCGACCACAGGCTGCTCGCGACGAACAGCGTCGTCAGCGCCGCCACGGCGACCGGCGGCACCTTCGGTAGTGGCCGGACGCTTTCGCGGCGCGGCGCACGCACGATGAGCGCCCAGCCGACGGCGAGCACGACGGTGCTGTCGGCGACGTACCGGAGCGTCTGCGCCAGCTCGTACGCCGTGTCGGGTCCGGATCGGGTGAGCACCATCGCGGCCTCGGACGCCGCGACGTAAGCGACCATCGCGATCCATACTCCGCCGGTGCGCAGGCGATACCGCAACGACCACGCGAGCGCTGCCGCCACCGCAACCCACCCGAACACCACGAGCACGAGCGGAGGGGTCGCCCACGGCGGACTCGGGGGCCAGCGATCCCACGCCCACGGACCGCCGAGCAGCGTCGGGATAACACCGAGAGAGGTTCCGTGATGCAGCAGACCGGCGGTCTGCGTCGCGCTCGGCAGTACGAATCGTGACTCGGTGAACACCAGGTACGACGCCGCCCAGCACGCGACGACCGCGGCGAGTGGAATCCACAGCGCACGCCCCTTCGCCAGGGCCGTGCGCACCGGGTGGTCGATGTCGTCGACGCGGTACATCAACACCACCACTGCGAACGCGACGATCGGCACCAGCACCGACTTCTCGAAGAACGCCAGCGACAGCGCGGCGACGATCGCGCCGGACACCGCGAACCGCATCCGCCCGGTCCGGCACAGCCGGATAGCGTCGCCCGCCACCCAGGCGAGACCGATCTGCATCGGCAGCGAGTTCAGACCGGCCGCCCACCACGCGAAGGACGGCAGCGTCAGGGGCGAGAAGAGGTAGAACGTGAGCGGCAGCAAGAGGACGGCGCGTGTGCCCAGCAGCAGTCGCAACACCCGCAACACCGCGAGCGAGGCGCCCGCCTGCAGCACGATCAGCATGATCGCCGGAACCGTCCAGTTCAGCGGCGCCACAGCCGTAGCCAGCCAGGCAGCCAGGAACGCGGCCGGCATGAAATGCCCGTCGTGGTCGTAGAACAGGAACGCGCCGGACGGCACCGAGTACTGCCCCGACCGGCTGACGAGGATCAGGTCGTCCCAGTAGAAGTCCCCGGCGAACGCGACGATGCCGCGCACCACGAGCTGAAGAGCGACGAGCGCCGCCGCGACGGCGAGAACCCGGCGTGGGGAAAGCGGCCACCAACGGTTCCGCGTCGGCGTGTCCGACGACGCCGTCGGGTCGCCCGTGCCTGCTTCCGGAACGGTTCGCACTCGCGTACTCCTTCCAGCCCGCCGGTCACCGTCGGGGAACCTTACCGACGCAAATTAATGCGTCTCTGAGGGTCCGACGGGCCGCCGTCCGGTCGGCCTCCGACGATAGGCCCGACAGCGAAGTCCGTACACGCGTCTCGAGGATTAGGGATCCACCCGCCTTTTACAGGCACACCTGTAACGGCGCCGACCGCGTAATCGGTCGGCACGGGGGCGTCGTGCGATCCAGCACGGAAATGATGTGACTTCGCGACGCACGGCTCGACACGCTTCATACCACCGCCGGCAGAAATCGGCCACTCGAGATCATGCATAGCGAAGTATCGCGACCGGAAGGCGCAATAGCCCTCGACGATCGACGCCGCCAGGAAGGCCGACCAATTACTCTGCGACGACTTACCACCGGCGCGTCGCACCGACACTTCCGCGCTCGAATGGCTTGCCCACGGATTACCCGCCCAGCCGTCCGAGCAGCACGACGACCCACCGGGATTGCCCAGAATCAGCGAAATTCCCGCAGCGTCACAGAAAACCGGACGGTCTTCTTGCGCAACGTCCGAAGCACGATTCAGCGGTAATTTCTCGGGCTGCGTGCCCGCAAAGATCCACCTCGGCTGCACATCGCGGACGTTATCAGCGAGTCAGCGGAGGTGGACCCGATTCGCGGGAGCCGTGCTCGGCCCGTGATCAGTGCGCCTTGTTGTACGCCTCGGTGATTTCGGCGGAGATGCGCCCACGGGACGAGACCGTGAACCCGTTGCGACGCGCCCATTCGCGAATTGCCGCACTCTGCTCCCGATCGACGGACGGTCGCGAGGACGTGACGCCGGCGGCGGCCGAACTCTTTCCACCGCGACGACTCTTCGTCACCTTGCGTGCGTGCGAAACCCACACCTCGAGCTGCTCGCGCAGTTTCGCAGCATTATCGGACGACAGATCGATCTCGTACAGAACCCCATCCAGGCCGAACTCGACAGTTTCATCGGCAGTCGCGTTCTGATCGACGTCGTCGATGAGCGTTACGGTGACCTTCTTTGCCATGGGGTCAATTCCTTCCGAATCTTGCGACCTGCTCGGACGCTAACCGCCTGTCGGCGACTCGAATGCAATAGTACCCCGAGTCACCGAATTCGATGACTCAGCATTGGAATTAATATAAAGCCGCCGGTCAGCGCGCGGAAGGCCGGACAATTGGGAACAGGATCGTTTCCCGGATTCCCAATCCGGTCAGCGCCATGAGCAGACGATCGATTCCCATACCTGTTCCAGTGGTCGGAGGCATACCCTGTTCCATCGCCGCCAGGAACTCCTCGTCGAGAACCATTGCCTCGTCGTCACCCGCCGAGGCCAGGCGCGCCTGATCCATGAAACGCTCGCGCTGAATGATCGGATCGACCAGCTCGGAGTAGCCGGTGGCCAGCTCGAATCCGCGGACGTACAGATCCCACTTCTCCGTCACCCCCGGCAGGCTGCGGTGCTGACGCGTCAGCGGCGACGTCTCCACCGGGAAGTTCCGCACGAAGGTCGGCTCGAACAGCTGATCACCGCACTGGTGCTCCCACAGCTCCTCGACGAGCTTGCCGTGGCCGTAGCCCTTGTCCTTCGGGACCTCGAGTCCCACCCGCTCGGCCAGCGCCAGCAGTTCCTCGACCGTGGTGTCGGGAGTGACGTCGACGCCGATCGCGGCGGACAGCGACGGATACATCTCCATCGTCTTCCACTCGCCGCTCAGGTCGTACTCGGTGCCGTCGGCCAGCGTGACGACCTGCGTGCCGAACGCCGCCTGCGCGACTTCCTGGACGAGCTCGCGGATCATCTTCGCGGAGTCGTCGTACGTGCCGTAGGCCTCGTACGTCTCGAGCATCGCGAACTCCGGAGAGTGCGTCGAATCGACACCCTCGTTACGGAAATTGCGGTTGATCTCGAACACCTTCTCGATACCGCCGACGACGCAGCGCTTGAGGAACAGCTCCGGCGCGATGCGCAGGTACAGGTCGATGTCGAGCGCATTCGAGTGCGTGACGAACGGACGCGCGGCGGCGCCGCCGTGCAGCGTCTGCAGCATCGGCGTCTCGACCTCGAGGAAGCCACGGCGCTCGAGCGCGTTGCGCAGCTCACGCACCACCGCCACACGCTTGCGCGCCATGTCGCGGGCCTCGGGACGGATGATCAGGTCCGCGTAGCGCTGACGGACGCGCGACTCCTCGCTCATCTCCTTGTGCGCGACCGGCATCGGGCGCAGCGACTTCGCCGCCATCTGCCACGTGTCGGCCATGACGCTGAGCTCACCGCGGCGCGAACTGATGACCTCGCCGTGCACGAACACGAAATCGCCGAGGTCGACGTCGGACTTCCACGCCGCGAGGGCGTCCTCACCGACGTTCGCCAGGCTCAGCATCGCCTGCAGCTGGGTGCCGTCGCCCTCCTGCAGCGTCGCGAAGCAGAGCTTGCCGGTATTGCGGACGAAGATGACCCGGCCGACGACGCCGACCTGCTCGCCGGTGCTCGAGTCGGGCTCGAGATCGGGGTACTTGGCACGGATCTCCGCGAGGCTGTGAGTGCGTGGCACGGAGACCGGATACGGCTCCTGCCCCTGGGCGAGCAGACGCTCCCGCTTCTCGCGGCGGATCCGGAGTTGCTCGGGGGTGTCGTCTACTGGCTGCGCGGGTGCTTCACTCACGGGGTACAAGACTATAGGGCGGCGCTCGTCGAGCTTGGCGCCGGTATCACGTCTTGCCTTCGGATCCGCCGGACGTCGGGGGTCAGTGCGCCGACACCGATGCCAGTTCACGGGTGCAGTGGCGCTCGCCCATCAACGCGCCGAGCAGACCTGCCGCCTTGATCGCTTTGTAGCCGCCCACCAGATCGGTGGCCTTGTGCAGCCCGAGCTGCCGCAACGACGCCGCCGCAAGGCTCGAGGTGTAACCCTCGGAGCACACGATCACCCATTCGACGTCGTGGTCCACCGCGAGCGCGAGGTGCGCGTCGCTGGACGGATCGAGCCGCCACTCGAGGACGTTGCGCTCGACCGCGAGCGCCCCGGGCAGTGTGCCCTCACGCGCACGCTGCGCCTGCGGGCGAATGTCCACGAAGATCGCGCCGCGGCGGTGAGCCTCGACGAGTTCGAAGACGTACATGCGGTCGAGCTGGGAACGAGCGTCCTCGAGCATCTGGTCGATGGTCACTTGGAGCCCCCTTCGGGCAGATCGGTCAGCTCGGTACGGGTGCGGCGCAGCGCGCCGTGTTCGGTGACCTCGTAGTAGGACATGGCGGTGAGCGGC
This sequence comes from Prescottella equi, assembly GCF_002094305.1. Taxonomy (GTDB): domain Bacteria; phylum Actinomycetota; class Actinomycetes; order Mycobacteriales; family Mycobacteriaceae; genus Prescottella; species Prescottella equi. The sequence goes on along the minus strand of NZ_LWTX01000013.1, from coordinate 48,204 downwards.
GGCGAGTACGCGTGCACGCTCAGTGTGGGTTCGGTGCTGTCGGTGGCAGGGCCGGGAGCACGCATGACGTCGTGCACCCACCCGAGCGGGAAGGCAGCCTGATCGCCGGCGTCGAGGGTGCGGCGACGCAGATCACCGTCCGTCCACCGGTACTCGGCGAGGCTGCCGCTCAGCACGGTCAGCGCACCGAAAGATCCTGCGTGGTCATGCAATTCGGTGGACTTGTCCGGAACCCAGCTGATCAGCCAGACGTCGACGTCGTCGTCCGAGGACAGCCGCGTGGACCAGCGCTCGTGCGTCGGGAACGCCGCGGGCAGCAGGTGGTCGTGCCGACCCTCGATGACGTCGGCGGCACCCTGGTCGGTGATCCGGAGCAGGTCGGCGGGACGCAGTCGCGTGGGCAATGACGATCCGAGACGACGGACGTCGGGGTGAGTGGAGAGGTCGAGCGCAGACGTGGAGACGCCGAAAGAAGAAGAAGGCATGAGCAAAGCTCCAGGAAGTGAAATTGGTCAAGGCAGCGTTCAGCCTCGACAACACTCCTGGGCGCTCATGCAACGGAACATGTCGAACAGTGTGACACAACATCGCCGACAGGGAAACCCCGAACACGCGTGGCGACGCGCAACTTCGCCTCAGATCTCGCTGCGACGCGCTCCACGACGCGCGAGATTGCGCTCGTACACCAGACGCAGACCCTCGAGCGTCAGCTCGGGCTCGTGGTGTTCGACGGTCTCGCACTCCGGCATGATCAACGGCGCACTGTCACCGGTCGCGATGACGGCGACGTCCGCGCCACCGAATGCCGTGAGCTCCGCGCGAACTCGGCGCACCAGACCGTCGACCAGGCCGGCGAATCCGAACACGGCGCCGGACTGCATCGCTTCCACGGTGTTCTTCCCGACCACCGATCGGGGGCGGATCAGTTCGACCTTGCGCAGCGCCGCCGACTGCGACGCCAGCGCATCCGTGGAGATCTCGAGGCCCGGCGCGATGGCGCCACCGAGGAACTCCCCCTTCGCCGATACGACGTCGATGCACGTCGACGTCCCGAAGTCCACGACGATGCACGCACCGTCGTAGAAATGATGCGCCGCAAGACTGTTGACAATTCGGTCGGCCCCGACCTCCTTGGGGTTGTCGACCAGCAACGGCACCCCCGTGCGCACCCCGGGCTCCACCACGACGTGCGGTACGTGGTCCCAGTAGCGGCCCAGCATCACCCGGATCTCCCGCAGCACCGACGGCACGGTCGACAGCGCCGACACACCGGTGACCTGTTCGGCGTTCGCACCCAGCAGGCCCCGGAACTTGAGCGCCAACTCGTCGGCGGTCATCCGCGGATCGGTGCGCATCCGCCAGTCCTGCACCAGCTTCGAGTGCGAGCCGCTGCCGGTGAACAGCCCGAGAACGATGTTGGTGTTCCGGACGTCGACGGTGAGGAGCACCGTCCTACACCAGACTGGAGAGCATCCGGGGCGTGATCAGACCGGAACCCTCGGGCGCGTGCGCGGGGTCCGAGCCGAGCTCGACCGGCTTGTTGTCGCCGTCCACGAACACGACGCGCGGCGCGTACTCGCGGACCTCGTCCTCGTTCATCACGCCGTAGGCGATGAGGATGACGAGGTCGCCCGGGTTCACCAGATGCGCTGCGGCACCGTTGATCCCGATGACACCCGAGCCGCGCTCGCCGGTGATCACGTAGGTCTCGAGGCGGGCGCCGTTGTCGATGTCGACGATCGTCACCTGCTCACCCTCGAGCAGGTCGGCCGCCTCCATCAGATCCTGGTCGACGGTCACCGAACCCACGTAGTGCAGGTCGGCGTGCGTGACCGTCGCCCGGTGGATCTTCGACTTCATCATGGTGCGCAACATGTTCGGCCCTTCGGTGTGTCTGTGGGAGGAGGTCAGTAGATGTCCGCGACGGCCGGGTCGCCCGGCTGGGTGTCGCGCTCGAGGAACCCGGTGCCGACTGCGACACCGACGTTGTCGATCAGCCGGGTGGTGCCGATACGGGCGGCGACCAGCAGACGACCGTCACCGCGCTCCGGGGCCGGCCCGAGATCGACGCCGCGAACCTCGAGGTAGTCCACCTCGATCGCGGGGACGGCGTCGAGCACGGCACGGGCGGTGCCGAGGATCGCCCCCGCACCACCGGCCGCGGAGTGGGCGCCCGCGACGAGCGCCGCCGACAGCGTGGTGGCCAGCTGCCGCTGGTCGGCGTCGAGGTAGCGGTTGCGCGACGACAGCGCCAGGCCGTCCTGTTCGCGCACCGTCGGCACCCCGACGATCCGGACGTCGAAGTTGAGGTCGCGGACCATCTGCCGGATGAGCGTCAGTTGCTGGTAATCCTTCTCACCGAAGAACGCGGCGTTGGGCGCAGCGATCTGCAGCAGCTTCGCGACGACGGTGAGCATGCCGGCGAAGTGCGTCGGACGGCTCCCGCCCTCGAGTTCGGCACCCAGCGGACCCGGCTGCACCGTGGTCCGCGGCCCGTCCGGGTACATCGCGGAGGCGGTGGGCGCGAACACCAACTCGACGCCCTCGGCACGCAGTAGTTCCAGATCCGCGTCGAGGGTGCGCGGGTAGGCGTCGAGGTCCTCGCCCGCGCCGAACTGCAGCGGATTCACGAAGATCGACACGACCACGACAGCACCGGTCAGCTTCGCCTGTCGGACCAGCTCGATGTGCCCGGCGTGCAGGGCGCCCATCGTCGGCACGAGAGCGACCTGACGGCCGACACCGCGCAGCGCCTTCGACACCCGCGTCAGGATCGCGGGGTCGTGGTGCACGGTCAGTTCGCCGCGCTTGTATCCGCCCTGCAGTGCAGAAGCTTCGGTCACAGTGCTCACCTTCGGTCCTCGAGTACTTCCATCAGTTCGGGCTTGGATCCCGTGCGTTGCGCGGTCCGCCGCGACAGGGCGCGATAGCCGGCGGCCAGTTGCGGGTCGACGCCCTCGAGAACCTCGAGATGCTTCGCGACTGCTGCCGCGTCTCCCCGGGCGACGGGGCCGGTCAACGCGGACTGTCCACGCCGCAGGGCGTTGTCCAGCGCCGCCGAGAGCAGCGGCTGCAGCACCCGCTCGGGCAGCCCGTTGGGATCGGAGCCGACCAGTTCCTGGCCGAGCAGTTCCTGCCCCTCGAGCGCCACACGCAGCGCATCCACGGCGTCGACGACCAGCGTCACCAGGTGGTTGCTGCCGTGCGCGAGCGCGGCGTGGTACAGCGGGCGGACGTCCTCCCGGACCCGGACGGGTTCACCGCCGATCTCGAGCACGAGCGACTGGCCGATCGCGTAGCCGATGTCGTCGGCGGCGGTGATGCCGAAGCAGGCGTCGGACAGCCGTGCGGTGTCCTCGGCATGGCCGGTGAACGTCATCGCGGGATGGATCGCCAGCGGGACGACGCCCTGCGCGGTGAGCGGTTCGAGAATACCGATGCCGTTGGCGCCGGAGGTGTGCACGACGATGGTGCCGGGGCGTACCGATTCGGTCGCGGCGAGACCCTTGATCAGTCCCGCGAGTTCGTCGTCGGGAACCGCGAGGACCAACAGCTCCGCGCGGGCCGCGACCTCGGGAACGGGAAGGATCTCGCTGTCCGGCAGTCGCGTCTCGGCACGGTGGACGGAAGCGTCGGACACCGCGGAACAGGCGACGACCAGATGACCGACTCGCTCCAATGCGGAGCCTACGGCTGTGCCGACCCGACCCGCGGAGACGATTCCGACCGTCAATCGCGCAGGCGCAGGCCCATTGGTGATCCCGAAAGAGGTCACACTTGTCCTCTCGTTCGTTCCAGTCCCGCACGGCGGGTACCAGACGTCCTGCGGAGAGGATAGCGCCGCGCGAAGAGGCGCCGCCACGGGCTACAGACGTGATCTACAGCTCACTCGCGTGCGACGCAGAACGGTTACTCTGCCCGCCGGCGCCGGCGCGGCGCGCTCTCGCTCGATTCCGCGGACTTCATGTTGGCCATGATCTCGGCGACCGAGAGTCCGCTCGAGTGCGCACCCGCGGGCTCGGCGTCCTCGGACAGGCGGCGCGAGCGTCGCGAGGTGGGACGTGCGGAGTCGTCGAGCTCGGACTGCGACTCCGGCTCCGGCTCCGGCTCCGGCTCGGGTTCCGGCTTCCGCTCCTGCACGGGGTTCGGTTCGGGCTCAGGTTCGGGCGCGGGATGCGGTTCGGGCGCGGGCTGCGGCTGGGTCTTCTCGGCCTTCTCGACCTTCTCCGCCTCGTCGTCCACAGCCTCGACATCGAGGGGTTCGGGCTGCACGACCGTCGTCTCGGCCGTCATCGGCTCGTCGTACGGGGTCGCGAAGGACGGTCCCCGCGGGGCCGGAGGCTGGTTGTCGTTACGTGCCGGCTTCTCCGCCCCGGGAACGAACAGTCCCGACGCGGCGGGCTGGTAGCCGCCGGCGATTTCCTGGACGCGCATCGACTCCGCGCGCAGTGCCACGCGGTCTTCGGGCAGGCGGCCGTCGAACAGGACCTCGAGGTTCTTGCGCAGCGCCGCGAGTTCCTCGCGCAGCGCAGCGATGGTCTCGGCCTCGGCGCCCAGTTCTCCGCGAACCCGCACCTCGACACCGAGTTCGTATTCGCGGCGTGCGGTGATCTCGCGCTCGAGCTGCAGTTCGTACACCTTCTGCAGGTCGCGAACCTTGGCCTTGTCGAGCGCGGACTCACGGCGGTACTTCGTCATCGCGATGGCACCGAGCGTGGCGGCCCACAGCGCGACGACCAGCCCCACGCGCAGGAGCTGGACACTTTCACTGAAAATCAAGAGGAGCGACGCGACCACGGCGAGCACGACGAGGCCGGCGACGATCATCTGGCTCGCACTACGCCGATTACGGCGTACTTGCTTGGCGCGACCGGGAACCGTCATGCGATCAGGGTAGCCGGACCGGGAGAGTTCCCAGCTCCGGACACAACGGTGGCAACAATCCGTTATGCCCGTTTGATCCGAGGTGTGTGCCGCTCAATGCGCCGGCTCGTCGGGGTGGTCGTCGGGCGTGCGGCAGCAGTGCTCGAGCCACAGTGCGGCAGCCACCAGCAAAACGGCCGCAATCAATCCGACGATGACGCCCGAACTGTCGGACACGGCCGCCCGCAGGTGCGACCTCTGTGGCCACAGGAACACCAGAAACCCTGCCCAGACACCCGCGCTCGCCGCTCCGACCAGTGCGGATGCCTTCGCGAGCGCGACCGCCCGGGCCGCGGTGATCGGGTGCAGCTGCCTCGGCCCGTCACCGATCGCGTGCTCGCGCACACGTGAGCGGACGACGAAAGCGAGAATCGTCTCGATGAGCGCAACCGGGTACAGCGACGCCCCGGCATAGACCGGGATCGGGGGAAGCGAGCCGTACGCGACCCGCAGCAGAAGCCACGTCGCCACTGCCGCGAGCAGCGACAGTGACAACAGGTCCCAGATCCGGGTCGGCTTCATCACAGTTACCGTAGTTCCAGTCGCTGCGTCGTCCGCCGAACTCCGTCCCTTTCACTCGCGTCCAATTGCGCGAGCAGCTCGTCCACCCGCACGTCCACCCCGTCGACGTCGAGCGTCGCATCGGGTTCGACGGCGAGCCACGGCACGAGGACGAAGGCACGCTCGTGTGCCCGCGGGTGCGGCAGTGTCAGTTCCGGGTCGTCGCTGCGGATGCCGTCGCACGTGACGACGTCGACGTCGAGGGTGCGGGGGCCCCACCGTTGCTCGCGGACACGATCGGCCGAGGCCTCGAGTTCCTGCCCGCGCCGCAGCCAGCCGTGGGCATCGGTGCCGGGGTCGTCGACCACGACGATCGCGTTCAGGAAGTCCTGCTGCTCGATGCCGCCCCACGGGGCCGTCGCGTACACCGGGGAGACCGCGACCACGTGTTCCCGGAGACCGTCGACCACACCTTGCAGGTGGGCGAGGCTGTCACCGATGTTGGATCCGATGGACAGGACGGCCCGGCTCATCGGCGGATCCCGGCGCCGGCGCGCGAGCGGGTCGCCACGACCGCGACGTCGGCGAAGGTCAGCGGGATCGGGGCGGACGGCTTGTGCAGCACCACCTCGACGCCGCGAACGCGGTCGTCACGCATGACGTCGTCGGCGATCTCGGCGGCGACCGTCTCGATCAGATCCCGCGCCGGGCCACCCACGATCGCGGCGGCGCGCTGCGCCAGGTCGCCGTAGTCGAAGGTGTCCTGGAGATCGTCCGACGCCGCCGCGGGAGCGAGGTCCATCCACAGCGTCACATCGACGTAGAAGTCCTGACCGTCCCGCTTCTCGTGGTCGAACACCCCGTGGTTGCCGCGGACCTTCAGTCCCCGCAACTCGATGCGATCACCCGAGACTTCCGGGACATCCGGGCCACTACCGCCACCGCTCACCGCCACCTCCTGGCACAAACGAGAATCAACTCTGGGCACCTCGCGCCCACGCCGACGCCACCGCGATCGCATCGAGCGAGGCCTGCGCGTCGTGCACCCGTACGCCCCACGCGCCGTGCATCGCGGCGAGCGCCGAGATCACCGCGGTGGCCGTCTCCCGCCCCGACGGCGGCCGCACCACCCCGTCGGCGTCGGCGAGCAGCGATCCCAGAAAACGTTTGCGTGACGCCCCGATCAACACCGGGAAGCCGAGTTCGACGAATTCCGGAAGCGCGTGCAGCAACTGCCAGTTGTGGTCGGGGTCCTTGACGAAGCCGAGACCGGGATCCAGCACCAGCGCCGACGGATCCACCCCCGCCGCGATCGCCGCGTCCACCTGGACCATCAGCTCGTCGCGGACGTCGCGCACCACGTCGTCGTAGTGGGTCGAGCCGCCGGCATGCACGAACTCGCCCGCGGGCCGCCAATGCATCAGCACCCAGGGCACCCCGGCGTCGGCGACGACGCGGGCCATGTCGGAGTCGGCACGCCCACCCGAGACGTCGTTGACGATGGTGACGCCCGCCTCGATCGCAGCCTGCGCAACCGAAGCCCGCATGGTGTCGACGCTGACGGTCACACCCTCGTCCACCAGAGCCGCGACGACCGGGGCCACGCGCTCCGCTTCGATCTTCGGATCGACGCGGGCGGCACCCGGCCTGGTGGACTCGCCACCGACGTCGACGATGTCCACACCGAGCCGGTGCAGGTGCACACCGTGCGCGACGGCCGCGTCCCGATCGAGGAACTGCCCACCGTCGGAGAAGGAATCGGCGGTGACGTTGAGGACGCCCATCACGACGGGGCGGCCGGGGCGCGGTAAGGCGATCACTTGCGCAGGATCAGATCCAGCGCCTCGGCACGCGAAGCAGAGTTCGACTGGAACAGTCCCCGCACCGCCGACGTCGTCGTGCTGGCGCCGGGCTTGCGGATGCCCCGCATGGCCATGCACAGGTGCTCGGCCTCGACGACGACGATGGCGCCACGCGGAGCGAGCTTGGCCATCAACGCGTCGGCGATCTGGCTGGTGAGCCGTTCCTGCACCTGCGGACGCTTGGCGTACAGATCGACCAACCGGGCGAGCTTCGACAGGCCGGTCACGCGACCCTCCGGACCCGGGATGTAGCCGACGTGGGCGACACCGTGGAACGACACCAGGTGGTGCTCGCACGTGGAGTACATGGGGATGTCGCGGACGAGGACCAGCTCCTGGTGTCCCTCGTCGAAGGTCGTGTTCAGGACGTCGTCGGGGTTGGTGTACAGACCCGCGAAGACCTCGCGGTACGCGCGTGCGACGCGCGCCGGGGTGTCCAGCAGACCCGGGCGGTCGGGGTCCTCACCGACCGCGAGCAGCAACTCGCGAACAGCCGCTTCCGCGCGCGCCTGATCGAAAGGCCTCCCAGTGGCGAGGGCGACCGACTCGCTCCCCAGCTGATTCACCGACAACCGACCGCACCTCCAGTATCGGGGCTGACTGCCCTGGCCCACCCAGGTAGGAGTGCGCCAGGGCCAAGCCTAGTTGCGAGCCGACTACTGCGAGCCGCTCGGCCCCTCCCATGCCTGCGTCCGAGCATCGTCATCAGACCGTCCGGTCCCTTCAGTCCCAGGTCGGGCACCCTGGGCGCCCGGCTGCGGATTCGGGGGCTCCCACTGCGGGTACTGCTGCCAGCCACCGTGCTGAGGCCGATTCCGGCTGTCGGCGCCTTCCTTCGGCGGCCAACCCGGCGCCGACCAGCCGGCCGGGGCACCGTAGTCGGGCATCGTGCCGTGCGGCGGCTGCTGCGCCTGAGGCTGGCCCGGCGGGTAGGACTGCTCGGGCCGTGGCGCCCGGTTCGGATCCGTCGCGTCGTGCCCGTTCACCGGAGCCGTCGACTCCCGGTGCGCGAACGCGGGCTGCGGGATCGCCTGCGTGGGCTCGGCAACCGGCGGCCACGTCTCGCCCCGCTCGACGGCGAGCTCGCGCGGCGTCTTGATCGGCGGCTTGTCCGACGGCGTGCGCTCGCCGAACACGTTGAACGCCGTGATCCGGGGACGCTTCTCGACGGACGTGAAGATCTCTTCCAGATCCTTGCGCGTGAGCGTCTCGCGCTCGAGCAGTTCGCGCGCCAGGATGTCGAGGACGTCGCGGTACTCGTTGAGGATGGACCACGCCTCGGTGTGCGCCGCCTCGATCAGGTTGCGCACCTCCTCGTCGATCTCGCGGGCCACCTCGTGCGAGTAGTCGGAGTTCATGCCCATCGAGCGACCCAGGAACGGATCGCCCTGCTCCTGGCCGTACCGCACCGCACCCAGCTTGGCGCTCATGCCGTACTCGGTGACCATCGCACGGGCGATCTTGGTGGCCTGGTCGATGTCGGACGACGCACCCGTCGTGGGCTCGTGGAACACGAGTTCCTCGGCGGCGCGTCCGCCCATCGCCATCACCAGGCGGGCGATCATCTCGGACCGCGTCATCAGACCCTTGTCGTCCTCGGGCACCGTCATGGCGTGACCGCCGGTGCGCCCGCGAGCCAGGATCGTCACCTTGTAGATGGGCTCGATGTCCGGCATCGCCCAGGCGGCGAGTGTGTGGCCGCCCTCGTGGTACGCGGTGATCTTCTTCTCGTGCTCGGAGATGATCCGGCTCTTGCGGCGCGGGCCGCCGATCACGCGGTCGACGGACTCCTCGAGCGCCGCCTCGGTGATCACGGTGCCGTTCTCGCGGGCCGTCAGCAGGGCCGCCTCGTTGATGACGTTCGCCAGGTCGGCGCCGGACATGCCGACGGTGCGCTTGGCGAGGCCCTCGAGGTCGGCATCCTGCGCGATCGGCTTGCCCTGCGAATGCACCTTCAGGATCGCGCGGCGGCCCGCCAGGTCTGGGGCGCCGACCGGGATCTGCCGGTCGAAGCGGCCCGGGCGCAGCAGGGCCGGATCGAGGATGTCGGGGCGGTTGGTCGCGGCGATCAGGATGATGCCCTGGCGGTCACCGAAACCGTCCATCTCGACGAGCAGTTGGTTGAGGGTCTGCTCACGCTCATCGTGTCCGCCGCCCAGTCCGGCGCCACGCTGGCGGCCGACGGCGTCGATCTCGTCGACGAAGATGATGCAGGGGCTGTTCTGCTTGGCCTGCTCGAACAGGTCGCGCACGCGGGATGCGCCGACACCGACGAACATCTCGACGAAGTCCGAACCGGAGATCGTGAAGAACGGCACGCCGGCCTCGCCCGCGACGGCGCGCGCCAGCAGCGTCTTGCCGGTGCCGGGGGGCCCGTACAGCAGCACACCCTTGGGGATCTTGGCGCCGAGCGCCTGGTAGCGCGCGGGGTTCTGCAGGAAGTCCTTGATCTCGTACAGCTCTTCGACCGCCTCGTCGGCGCCCGCGACGTCCGCGAACGTCGTCTTCGGCATGTCCTTCGACAGCTGCTTGGCCTTCGATTTGCCGAAGCCCATCATTCCGCCGCGCCCGCCGCCCTGCATGCGGTTCATGACGAAGAAGAAGATGCCGAGCAGGATGATCATCGGCAGCACGAACAGCAGGATCGACGTCAGCCAGCTCTCCTGCGTCACGCTGGTGTTGTACTGCTCCGCCCCGGACCCGGCGACCTTGTCGAACACTTGCTCGGAGGCGGCACTCGGGTACTTCGCGATGATCTCGGTCTTGCCGTCGGTGGCGTCGTCGCCGTTCTTGAGCCACAGGCGCACCTGCTGTTCACGGTCGTCGATCTGCGCCTTGTCGACGTTCTTGGCGTCGAGTTGGGCGATCGCCACGGAGGTGTCGACCGATTTGAAGCCGCGCGTGTCGTTACCGAAGTAGCTGAAGGCGTAGATCACCAACAGGACGCCGGCGACTATCGCCAGGTTGCGGAACACAGTCTTGCGGTTCATACAGGTTCGGCCACGGCGGCCGGTCCTTTCGGTAGTGCGGGCTACGCTCGTGCAGGTTCACGGGTCATCAGTCCGGCGTACCGGACAAATCAACTCCCGGCTGTCCGGACATCTCAGATTACCGCGAACGATGATGCTCGATGCCTGGTAGCAGCCATCCACTCCGAGAAGTGGGGTCATTGCGTTCAACGCACGACGGTGCCGTCCTGGTTCCCGGCCGGAGCCGATCGGGGGCCGTGGCCATCCGTTTCGTGCCGCATCTCACACACCGGGGTGCCGCGACCATCCCTGACGACGCTCGATTTCGGCGGCCACCGCGAGAATCTGCGACTCGCCTCCGGGAGGCGCGGCGATCTGCACGGCGAGCGGTGTTCCCGACCCGCTGTGCATGCCGACCGGAACACTCGCGGCCGGCCAGCCGAGGACGTTCCAGAGCGCACTGAACGGGGCATATCGTACATTTGCGACTACGTTGGCCGCCCACGACTTCTCACTCCACTCGATGGCGGGCAGCGGTGGCTGCGCGAGGGAGGGCGTCAGGACCACGTCGTGCTCGTCGAAGAACCGGCGCATCCGCGCCTCCAGGCGCTCCACCTGAGAGGGGCGGACCAGGCCCGCCCTCTCCACCACGCGTCCGATCGCGACGTGGCGTCGGGTCCGCCGCTGCAGCAACGCCGGGTCCAACTCGGCGGCATCCGCCGCGGTGCCGGCGAACCAGCGGGCGAACGCCGCGGTCATGTTCGGCGGATACGGCACCTTCGTGCCGACGGTGTGGTGACCGCCAGCGCCCAGCAGCGCCGCCGTCGCCTCCACACCCCGGGCCCATTCACCGTCCAACCGCACGATCGGCGACGGCGTGTTGGTCGCGACCCCGATTCGCAGCGGCCGCGGTGCGGGCACCTGCGCCAGGTCCGGCCGATCGGCGAGCACCGCGAGCATCAGGGCCGCGTCCTGGACGGTCGACGCGATGGGGCCGTTCTCCGACATCCCGAACCACGAGTGCACACCGAGTTCGGCCGGGACGAGTCCCCGGCCCGGCTTGAAACCGAAGACGCCGCACGCGGCGGACGGAATCCGGATCGATCCCATCCCGTCGGCGGCGAGCGCTATCGGCACCATCGCGTCGGCGACGGCCGCGGCCGAGCCACCCGACGATCCGCCCGGCACGAGCGCCGGATTCCAGGGATTGCGGGTGATCCGCCCCGGGGAGTCGACGGCGCCCCACACGCACAGTTCGGGGACCGCGGTCAGCCCCACGGGGATCGCCCCGGCCGCCCGCAGCCGCGCGACGGTGGGGTGATCGTGGGCCGAGGGCATCGGGCTGGTGGCCACCGAGCCGTCCCGCATCGGTTCGCCGGCCACCTCCACGTTGTCCTTGATCGCGACGGGCACTCCCGCGAGCGGCAGATCGGAGAGATCCTCGCGTTCGGTCAGCCTGCGCGCCTCGGTGAGCGCGCGGTCCCGCATCACCCGTACGAAGGCGTTGATCCGGGGGTCCCGTTGCTCGATCCGGCCTAGCGCATCCTCGACGGCGGCGACGGGCGACAGCTCACCCGCGCGGACCCGGGCTGCGATCGACGTGGCGGTGAACTCCTCGACCAGATGATCTCGCACCTGCCGAGTATCCGTCCGTCGGCGATAAGATTTCGAGTACCCCGAGGGGTGAGTTGTACCCACCCTTCTGCACTCCCCATCTTCGGACGGTGACGAGTGATGGACGGTTCAGTCGAATCGACCGCCGGCGCCACGAGAGCCGCGGCGTCGACGGTCACCGGTGTTCAGCCGGCCGAACCCGGAACCCGGACGGTGTCGTTCCTGGCCGATGTCGTGGCCCGCTTCGCGTCCGCATGGGAAGCACCCGGCGACGGCACTCCGCCGGACCTGGAGTACTTCCTCCCCGGCGGTCTGCCGGTGGGCGACGCCCTGCGCCGGGCGGCGCTGGTCGAGCTGATCAAGGTGGATCTCGAGTACCGGTTGCTGCGCGCCGACCGACCGAGATCGCTGGCGTCGTACTGCGAGGAGTTCCCCGAACTGCGGTCGAAGCCGCTGCCCCCCGACCTCATCTACGAGGACTTCCACCTGCGCCGGCGCGGCGGGCACACCGTCGACGTCGCGGAGTACGCACGGGAATTCCCGGAGCACGCCGACCGGTTGACGGACGTGCTCGACGGCGCCGGCGACTACCGCAGCACCCTCGTCGCGCAGCCGGGCGCGCAGCATGCGCTCGACCAGGTGGAGGTCGGCGACCACATCGACGACTTCGACCTGCTGACCGGGCTCGGCCGCGGATCGTTCGCCCGGGTCTTCCTGGCCCGGCAGCGGTCGATGCAGCGGCTGGTAGCGGTGAAGATCTCCCACGACCACGGCACCGAACCGCAGACACTGGCCCAGCTCGACCACGACTACATCGTGCGGGTGTTCGACCAACGCCAACTGGCCGACCGCGAGCTGAAGCTGCTGTACATGCAGTACGTCCCGGGTGGCACCCTGCTGGACGTGCTGCGCCGGGTGCGCGAGCACCCGCCCGGGCATCCCCGGACGGGACGGTTGCTGCTCGAGTCGATCGACGCCGTCCTCGAGCGCAAGGGCGAGATCCGGCCGTCGGATTCGAGCGTGCGCGACGAGATCGCCACGCTGACGTGGCCCGAGACGGTGGCGTGGCTGGGCCGACGCCTCGCCGACGCGCTCGACTACGCCGACCAGCACGGCGTGCTGCACCGCGACATCAAACCCGCGAACGTGTTGTTGACGTCGGAGGGCGTGCCCAAGCTCGCGGACTTCAACATCAGTTTCAGCGATCGCGTGGCGGGCACCAGCCCGGTCGCGTATTTCGGCGGCTCGCTGGCCTACATGTCCCCCGAGCAGCTCGAGGCCTGCCACCCGGAGATGCCCGGATCGGCGGCCGATCTGGACGCGCGCAGCGACATCTACGCGCTCGGGGTGATGCTGTGGGAGCTGCTCACCGGGCGGCGTCCGTTCGCGGACGAGAGCGGCGCAGGCGAGTCGGCGACCTCCCTCGAGCGGATGCTCGGGCTGCGCCGCCGCGAGATCGACCCACAGTTCCGCGACGAGCTGCCCGACGACTGTCCGGCCGCGCTGCGCCGCGTCCTGCTCACGTGCCTCGCCCCCGATCCCGACGGTCGATGGGCCACCGGGGCCGAGCTGGCGCAGCAGTTCGACCTGTGCCTCGACGCACGCGCCCGCGACCTCGTCGACCCGCCCCCGACCAGCTGGCGGTACCGGCTGCGGCCGTGGATGATCCCGATCGTCGCGTTGGGCGCGGGAGTCCCGAACGCGCTGGCGGCGATGTACAACTACCACCACAACCAGACGCTGATCATCAGCGAACTGTCCGCGGAGGCGCAGCAACGGTTCGTCGAGGTCTCGCGGGTGATCAACAGCGTGCTGTTCCCGCTCGGGTTCGTACTGATCGTCTACTTCTGCCGCTACGTCATCTCCGTGCCCCGTGGTCTGCGCAAGGGCCGCACCTACGACGCCGCCACCCTCGCCCGCGCCCGCGCCGACACGCTGCTGATGGGCGACCGGATCGTCGCCGTGGTGTTCGCGCTGTGGCTGGTGGCGGGCATCGTGTTCCCGGTGTCGCTGCAGATCGCGGCCGGCAGCATCCCGCAGGGCGCGTACGTGCACTTCCTGGGATCCCAGATCGTGTGCGGCGCGATCGCCGTCGCGTACCCGTTCTTCCTGGTCACATTCTACGCCGTGCGCTGCCTGTACCCGTCACTGCTGCCGCACGGCATCACCAGCAGCAGCGACGAGCGGCGACTCCGCGGACTGGACCGGCGCAGCACCATGTACCTGGCGGTGGCCGCGTCGGTGCCGCTGGTCGGGGTGGCCGGGGTGACGTTCCTGTCCCCCGACGAGATCTCCGTCGTGATCTATGCCGTCCGGGTGCTGTGCGTGGGCGGCGTCATCGCGTTCGTCCTCGTGTACTGGCTGTTCCGCCTGCTCGAGGAGGATCTGCGGGCACTCGAACGCGTCGTGTCCCAGGGGACCTATCCGCCGTACACCTTGGGGTCGAGGGTGCCGATGTAGGGCAGGTCGCGGTAGCGCTCGGCGTAGTCGAGGCCGTATCCGACGACGAACTCGTTGGGGATGTCGAAGCCCACGTGCGCGACGTCGACGTCGACCTTGCACGCCTCGGGCTTGCGCAGCAGTGTGACGACCTCGAGCGACGCCGGGTTGCGCGTGCGGAGGTTGCGCATCAGCCACGACAGCGTCAGTCCGGAGTCGATGATGTCCTCGACGATCAGCACGTGCCGGCCGGCGATGTCCTTGTCGAGATCCTTGAGGATCCGCACCACGCCGGACGACGACGTCGACGAGCCGTACGAGCTGACGGCCATGAACTCCATCTGGGTGGGGATCGGCAGGGCCCGCGCGAAGTCGGTCATGAAGAAGATCGCGCCTTTGAGGACACCCACGAGCAGCAGGTCGTCCTGCATCGATTCGTCGGCGTAGCGCGCGGCGACGGCCTCGGCCAGTTCGGCTGTGCGCTCCTCGATCTGCTCCTCGGAGATCAGTACCGATGCGATGTCGCCCTCGTACACGGAGCATTCCCTTCAGTCGTTCACGAACCCCGCGGACAGCCTGCCACGCCGCCGGGATGCAACCAACCTGACTCCCGTTCTCCCGCCGCCGAGCGCGACGCCGCCCTGCCCGCGCCAGCGGCCGACGAGGGCGTCGACGGCACGTAACTGCTTGTCCGTCAATGCCTTCGCTCCCAGGTCGAGGAGCCACAGCCGCAGGACGCGGCGCCGCACGGCGACCGGAACGTCGACCAGGTACTCGATCACGAGGTCATTTCCGTCACGTGCGGACGCGACGGCCCGTTCGGCGAGTGTGTCGAGGACCTCGCCGTCCTCGCGGAGGTGTTCGGCGGTCCGGGCGAGCGCCTCGGCGACACCGCCGCCGAGGGCGTCCTCGAGCAGCGGCAGCACCTCGGTGCGCAATCGGACCCGGGTGAACGCCGGGTCCGCGTTGTGCGGATCCTCGTGCGCGACCAGGCCCAGCTCGGCGCACGCCCGACGGGTGACGTCGCGGCGCACCCTCAACAGCGGGCGACCCCACGGCGCGTCGTAGCCGGCCATCCCGCGGATCGACCGGCCACCGGAGCCGCGAGCGAGGCCCAGCAGCACGGTCTCGGCCTGGTCGTCGAGGGTGTGGCCGAGCAGTACCGGGCGCCCGGCGCGCGCGGCGTCGAGGGCTGCGTAGCGGGCAGCGCGGGCGGCGGCCTCGAGCCCCCCGGGTCCGGTGACGTCGACGGGCACGACGTCGGCGCCGGCGCAACCGAACTCGAGTGCGCGGGCGGCCGCGGCGGCGGCGACCTCGGCGGACCCGTCCTGCAGGCGATGGTCGACGACGACGGCCCGCACCGACGGTGCCTCGGCGACCGCGGCCGCCGTGAGCGCCAGCGAGTCCGCGCCGCCGGAGAGCGCCACGACGACACCTCCCGCCGGGTGGTGCCGGGCCAGCCAGGCACGCACCGCGTGCCTGACCTCGAGAATCGCGGGCTCCTCCGGGAGCAGCGGCGGCGAGGACGGTGCGCTCACCCGAGGACCCGGGCGATCCACGCGTCCGGATCGTCGACCTCGGCGGTGACGGGCAGCGCGTCGGGGCCGGACCAGATCGCGTTGAACTCGTCCATCCCGACCTTGGCGACGACGGTGTCGACGAACACCTTGCCGCGCACGTACTGCGCCATCTTGGCGTCGATCCCGAGCAGCGCACGGACGACGCGCTGGACGGGGTTGCTCTTGCGGTGACGGCGCGCGTCGAACGCCTTGCGGATGCGGACCACCGACGGCACGACGTCGGGTCCGACGGCGTCCATCACGTGGTCGGCGTGGCCCTCGAGCACCGTGCCGAGCATCAGCATCCGGTCCAGCGCCTGCCGCTGCGGCTCGGCCTGTGTCGCGCGCAGCAGTCCGACGATGCCGCGCTGATCCGGGGGCAGGTCGTCGCGGCGGCGTTCGCGCAGCGCACCCGCGAGCCGGGTGACCATCTCGGTCATCGGTTCGTCGGCGGCCTCGCCGAGCGTGGCGACGGACCGGCGCATGTAGTCGCCCATCCACGGCGCCGACGAGAACTGGACCCGGTGCGTGACCTCGTGCAGGCACACCCACAGCCGGAAGTCGCTGGGCGGAACCCGCAGCGTGCGCTCCACCTGCAACACGTTGGGGGCGACGAGGAGCAGTGCGCCGTGCTCACCGGTGAACGGGTCGTACTGGCCGAGGATGGCCGACGAAAGGAACGCCAGCATCGCCCCGGCCTGGAGTCCGCCGGGTTTGCCGGCCAGCAGCGTCTTCTGCCCGGCCTCGAGATCGGAACCGGTGAGCTGTGCCATCGACTGCGCGGCGGCGCGGATCCAGCCGGCCCGATCGAGGACCTGAGCCTCGGGGATCGGCAGCCCGTCGGCGAGCCTCGTGACGTCGCGGACCGGTCCTTCGGCGCGGATCGACGCCTGCGCGAGTTCGGCGACGACGCTCTCCGCGGTGTAGCGGGACGTGGCCGGTCCGGCCGGGGCCAGGCGGGCACCGGCGCGCGCGGCGACACCCCAGTCCACTGCGTTCGCGAATCCGTGCTCGGGCTCCGTCACCTCTCGACCCACTTCCGGTTGCTACCTGCTACCTCACCTGCAGCCGCACAGCCGCAGCGCACCCGCCACCGCATCGAGTGCGGGACGGCTCACCTCCGGCGGACGATCGTTGGACATCAGCGCGAACGTCAGTACCCGACCGTCCACGTCGACGACGTACCCGGTCAACGCACTGGCGACCGAGAGCGTTCCCGTCTTGGCGCGCACCCAGCCGGCGCCGGTCCGGTCGCCCGACGCGTAGCGGTCGGACAGGGTGCCGGTGGCACCGGCGACGGGCAGGTCGTCGAGCATCGGCCGCAGCTGCGGCTTGGTCTCCCCCGCCGCCGCGGTGAGGATGTCGGCCTGCAGCCGGGCCGGGACCCGGTCGTCGACGGACAGCCCGCTGCCGTCGTGGAGGGTGAGCCCGTCGGTCTTGAATCCGGCGTCGTAGAGCGTCTTCCCGATCGCTTCCGTCGCACCGGTGAAGGATGCTTCGGAGTTCTTCGCGACCGCGACCTCGCGGGCGATCGTCTCGGCGAGCACGTTGTCGGAGCGACGCATCATCTGCCCGAGCCGGTCACGCAACGGCGCGGACAGCACGCTCGCGACGGGGGCGGCGCCGGATTCGGCCTTGCCCACGGCGACTCGGGCGAGATCGATGCCGAGGGCCTGCGCGAGGACACGACCGGCGTCGAGTGCCGGGGTGGCGCTGCGCGGCGGTTCCTCGGCGAACGGGTCGCTCCGCGCGCCGTCGATCATGACGGACTCGATGGGCGCGATGTAGCCGGCGGCGACGTCCTCGGGCATCCAGCCCTGCGCCATCGTCGGGCCGGCGTAGGCGCTGATGTCGACGACGATGCTGTCGACCTCCGCACCCGCGCGCCGGATCTGCTCGACGAGGTCGGCTATCCGGGGCGCGCCCGGGTAGTAGCTGGGCTGGCCGACCGGCTGGGCCGTCAGGGTCGGATCGCCGCCGCCGACGAGCACGAGCTCGCCGGGTCGCGAACCCTGCACGACGCGGGTCTCGACCCGATGGTCCGGTGACAGGGACAGCATCGCGGCGGCGGCGGTGAGGATCTTGGCGGTGGACGCCGGGGTCATCGGAGTGTCGGGGTTCTGACTCCACAAGGTGGTGCCGGTGCGGGCGTCGGCGACGACACCCGTGAAGGCGCCGAGCGCGGGATTCGACACCAGCGGGGCGAGGACCGCACCGAGCGCGGCCGGAGTCGGCATCGGCGCGTCGTCGGGAACCGGTGCCACCTGCGGCGTCGCGGTGACCGGCGACGGCTCGGCGGAGGTGGTGGTGGCGCCGTCCGCCGCGGTGGAGGTGTCCTTCTGGACGAGGACGATCGTCAGTGCCGCGACTGCGACGATCAGCACGGCGACCAGCGACATCAGGATCCGGACATTTCGGCGGCGGCGTCCGGCCAGTGCGCCGATCTTCTTCTTCCCGTCGCCCGCCAACGTCCCTCCGAAATCTCTCGCCGCTGATTCCGCGGACCACCCAGATCGCCTCGCGCGCAGTTCCCACTGCTTCCGGCGCCCGCATCACACAGTATCGCCGACCGGCTACCCTTTTCCCGAACCGTCGATCCAGGCGGGCTAGGCAGACAGCCAGTAGACCCAGACAGTGAGGACATGACGTGGAGTTCGACGTCACCATCGAAATCCCCAAGGGCCAGCGCAACAAGTACGAGGTCGACCACGAGACCGGCCGCGTGAAGCTGGACCGCTACCTCTACACCTCCTTCGGCTACCCGGCCGACTACGGCTACATCGAGAACACCCTCGGCGAAGACGGCGATCCGCTGGACGCGATGGTGCTGCTGCCCGAGTCGGTCTTCCCCGGCGTCATCGTCGAGGCCCGCCCGGTCGGCATGTTCAAGATGGTCGACGAGGCCGGCGGCGACGACAAGGTGCTGTGCGTCCCCGCGGGCGACCCGCGCTGGGATCACATCCAGGATCTGGCGGATGTCGCGCAGTTCGAGCTGGACGCGATCAAGCACTTCTTCGTGCACTACAAGGATCTCGAGCCCAACAAGCACGTCACGGGCGCCGACTGGGTCGGTCGGGCCGAGGCCGAGAAGGTCATCACGGAGGCCGTCGAGCGCCTGAAGGCCAACGGCGGACACTGAGTTCGTCTGCGAGGGGCGGGGCCACGATGGTGGTCCCGCCCCTCGCTGTTTCTGCTGCCTTCCGGCGCCGTCCGACGCCCCCACTACGATTCGCCGGGTGACCGGTTACGACGATCTCGACATGTTCGGCGGCCTCGACGCCTCCACCCTGCCGCCGCGTCAGCAGCGGATCCTGCTGACGATCCGGGACTGGGTGGACGGGCACGGGTGCCCACCGAGTACCCGTGAGATCGCGGACGTGGTGGGTCTGCGGTCCACGTCGACGGTGTCGAAGCATCTGAAGGCCTTGGAGGACAAGGGCTTCCTGCGCCGGGGCGGGTCGATGACCCGACAGCTGGACGTGCGCCCGTTCCTCGCCGGCTCGGCGCCGGGACGGTCCACGGAGAACACGGTGACGGTCCCGGTCGTCGGCGACATCGCCGCCGGCGCTCCGATCCTCGCGGAGGAGCACGCCGACGAGATGCTGTCGTTGCCGCGCGAGCTGGTCGGCTCGGGCACCGTCTTCGCCCTGCGGGTGCGCGGCGAATCGATGGTCGACGCAGCGATCTGCGACGGCGACACCGTGGTGGTGCGCCGCCAGGAGGAGGCGCACTCCGGCGAGATCGTGGCCGCGATGATCGACGGCGAGGCGACGGTGAAGGTGCTGCGACGCCGTAACGGGCACGTGTTGCTCGAGCCGCGCAACCCCGCCTACGAGGTCATCGACGGCGACGAGGCCGTGATCCTCGGCAAGGTGGTCTCGGTGATGCGGCGGATCTGACGCCCGCCGAGCCGCCGCCCCACGAGGCCGGCTATGTTGTGACCTGCCTCACAACAGGTCACACAAGTCGCGCCCGCCCCGTCCTCCCTCCGACCGCGAAACAACGCATCAGGAGGAAGTACCGTGAACGCTCGACTCGACTTCTTCGGCAACGCCACTGCCGCCAAGTTCACCAAGTACATCAACTCGGCGGGCAAGGTGATCGGCGACTCGACGCTGCCCGCCACGACGCAGGAACTGGTGAAGATCCGTGCCAGCCAGATCAACGGCTGCGGCTTCTGCACCGACATGCACACCAAGGACGCCGCCCACGCCGGCGAGTCGGCGCTGCGCCTCAACCTCGTCGCAGCCTGGCGAGAGGCCACCGTCTTCACCGATGCGGAGCGCGCCGCGCTCGAGTTGACCGAGCAGGGCACCCGCATCGCCGACGCCGCGGGCGGCGTTCCGGAGGACGTCTGGACCAACGCCACCAAGTACTTCGACGAGGACCAACTCGCCGCGCTGGTCGGGTTGATCGCGTTGATCAACTCCTACAATCGGATGAATGTCATCGCGGCCACGCCGGCAGGCGGCTACACCCCCGGTCAGTGGGGCTGACATGTCCGTCGCATCCGAGTTCGACGCCCTGCGGCCACGCCTGGTCGGCGTGGCCTACGGGCTGCTCGGCAGCGTGACCGAGGCCGAGGACGTGGTCCAGGAAGCCTGGATCCGCCTGCAGCGCAGCAACCTCGACGAGATCGACGACCTCACCGGATGGCTGGTCACCACGACCTCCCGCCTCGCTCTGGACGTGCTGCGCTCGGCGCGGAGCCGGCGTGAGAGCTATGTCGGCCCCTGGCTGCCGGAGCCGGTGGAGACGGCAGCCGATCCGGCCGACGCGGTCAGCCTGGCCGACTCCATCTCGTGGGCGATGCTGGTCGTCC
Source organism: Prescottella equi (assembly GCF_002094305.1). Taxonomy (GTDB): domain Bacteria; phylum Actinomycetota; class Actinomycetes; order Mycobacteriales; family Mycobacteriaceae; genus Prescottella; species Prescottella equi. The sequence goes on along the minus strand of NZ_LWTX01000013.1, from coordinate 27,515 downwards.
TGGAGACGCTGGCCCCGGCCGAGCGCGCGGCGTTCGTCCTGCACGACCTGTTCGGGCTCTCGTTCACCGAGATCGGTACGGCGCTGGGCCGAAACCCCGCAGCCTGTCGGAAACTGGCCTCGCGCGCTCGCGACCACATCGATTCCCGCAAGCCACGATTCACGATCGATCCCACGGTGCACCGCAGTGTCGTCGACGCCTTCGCCGAGGCCGCGACGTCCGGAGATCTGGAAGGGCTGCTGCGCGTCCTCGATCCGAATGCCGTCCTCACCGCCGATGGTGGCGGCATCGTCCGGGCCGCACTCGAACCGGTCGTCGGCGCCGAGGCGATCGCCGCCTTCCTGTCCGGCATCGCGGCGCAGGGACAGCACAAGACCATGCGCGCCACCGTCGTCAACCACAACCCGGCACTCCTGGTCTTCGTCGGCGACGCTTTGGACGGCGTCGTCGCGCTCGGCATCACCGAGGGGTTGGTCACCTCGATCGACTTCGTCCGTAACCCGCAGAAGCTCAACGGTATCGGCATCCAGGGCCGATGACGGACGAACCGCCGCCGACGTGTCAGCTGTCGACGGACTCGTCGGCGTCCACACCCGATTTCTGCCGAAGCGGGACTTCCCGCCAGATGAGGATCAGCACCAGCGACACGACGGCGAGGACCACGATCGGCGGGTAGACGGCCTCGAAGGCGATCGCGAATCCGTCCTTGAACGGGGCCGCGAGCGTGGGGTTCAGCTGTTCGATGAAGGACGTGTCGTTCATCGCGGCGCTCGCGGCGCTCGGGTCCCCGCTCATCAGGCCGCGAGCGATCTCGGCCTCCACCGGGTTCGGGCTGCTCGCACCGGCCGCGACCGCCTGTTGGAATTCGGATGACCGGGCGGCGTCCTGCAGTTGCGTGGTGATCGACGGCGTCAGCTGGGCGAAGAGGATCGACAGGAACAATGCGACGCCGAGCGTGCCGCCGATCTGCCGGAAGAATGTTGCGGATGCGGTGGAGACGCCCATGTCCTTGGGCGGCAGCGCGTTCTGGATCGCGAGGGTCAACGGTTGCAGCAGGTTTCCCAGCCCGAGCCCGAGCACGAAGATGAAGGTCATGAAGACGTACAGACTGGTGTGCGCGGTCACCGAGTGCAGCAGCAGCGCGGCCACCGCAATGAGGACGGCGCCGACGATCGTGAAGATCCGGTAGCGGCCGGTGCGGGCGATCAACTGGCCGGAGACCACCGAGCCGATCGCGATGCCGAGTACTGCGGGCAGCATCTGGAATCCGGCGAGCGTCGGGCTCGAGCCCTGCACCACCTGCAGGTACTGCGGAATGACGGTGATCGCGCCGAACATCACAGCGCCCACCAGGAAGCTGATGAGCACGCCGAGCGCGAAGGTCTGGCCGCGGAAGAAGTGCAGCGGGAACAGCGCCGCGTCCTTCATGAAGTACTCGACGACGACGAATCCCAGCACGCCCACGACGCCGATCGCGTAGCAGGTCAACGATTCCGGACTGGTCCAGCCCCACGCGCGCCCCTGCTCGGCGACCACGAGAATCGGCACCAGGCCGACCGCGAGGACCAGGGCGCCCCACCAGTCGATCCGCATCGGCCGGTGCACGGGCGGCAGGTGCAGAACCCGCCACACCACGGCGAGCGCGACCAGTCCGATGGGGACGTTGACAAGGAACACCCACCGCCAACCGGCGATTCCCAGGATCGACGGCTGCCCCGACAGCAGGCCCCCGATCACCGGGCCGAGGACGCTCGACGTGCCGAACACGGCCAGGAAGTAGCCCTGGTAGCGGGCTCGCTCGCGCGGGGAGACGATGTCGCCGACGATCGCGAGGGCGAGGGAGAACAGGCCGCCGGCGCCCAGGCCCTGGATCGCCCGGAACACCGCGAGCATGTACATCGACTGCGCGAAGGTGCACAGCACCGAGCCGATGACGAACAGGACTATCGCGGCCATGAAGAACTGTTTGCGGCCGTAGATGTCGGAGAGTTTTCCGTACAGCGGGGTGACGAGGGTCGCGGTGATCAGGTAGGCGGTGGTCACCCACGCCTGGAGCGCGTAGCCGTCGAGGTCGTCGGCGATGGTGCGCATCGCGGTCGCGACGATCGTCTGGTCGAGCGCGGCGAGGAACATGCCGAGCATCAGGCCGCTGAGGATCGCCAGGATCTGACGGTGACTGAAGGTCGCCTGCTGCCCGGGGGCGACGGCGGGATCGGTACCTCGTGGTTCCTCGGTCATGTCCGGCCCCCGCCGTCGCTCGTCACATCGCGGTCAGCGTCCCCGGAACTCGGGTGGACGCTTCTGGAACACCGCCGTGATGGCCTCGGTGAGGTCCTCCGACGGCAGGAAGGCCGCATTCCACGCGGCCACGTAACGCAGGCTGTCGTTCACCCCCGCGGATCGGCTGTGGTCGAGCACGTCCTTGACACCCTGCACCACGAGCGGCGGGTTGGCCGCGATCTCGGCGGCGGTCGCGTGGGCCGCGGCGAGTACTGCGTCGGCGTCCTCGAACACGTCATTGACCAGTCCGATCTTCTCCGCGCGGGCGGCGTCGATGTCCTTGCCGGTCAGCGCGAGTTCACGCAGATGCCCGTCGCCGATGATCGCCGGCAGGCGGGCGAAGCTGCCCATGTCGGCGACGATAGCAACCTTGACCTCGCGGATGCTGAACTTCGCATCGGCGCTCGCGTAACGGATGTCGGCGGCCGAGATCAGGTCGACGCCGCCGCCGATGCACCAGCCCTGGATCGCGGCGACGACGGGCTTGCGGCAGTCCGCGACAGCGTTGATACCGGACTGCATCCGCTTGATGAGGTTGTGGAAGTCGGTGCGCGGCCCGGCCTGGGCCTTGTCGGCGAGCACGGCGCCGAAGCCTCCACTCATCGCGGGCAGGTCCAATCCGAACGAGAAGTGTTTGCCGGATCCGGCGAGCACGACCGCCCGCACCTCGGGGTCGGCGTCGAGTTCGGCGAAGATGCCGGGCAGCTCGTCCCAGAAGTCCGGTCCCATCGCGTTGCCCTTGCCGGGTCCGATCAGCGTCACCTGCGCGACGTGGTCCTTGCGCTCGACTGTGAACGCCTTCCAGCTCTGCTGTTCCGTCATTACCGAAGAGTAACTTGACGGCCTCGGGCGCACCAGAGTCAGGGCGCGACGGGATAGTGGCTGGTGATCGCGACGCGGTTCCACGCGTTCATCACGATCGCGAGCCAACTGATCGCCGACACTTGCTCGTCGGTGAGGGATCCGTCGTCCCACGCCCGGGCGTCCGGCACCGACAGTCGTGTCACCTGCTCCGCCAGCGCGAGCGCCGCCCGTTCCTGCGGCGAGAAGTACTGCGATTCCCACCAGGCCGCCAGTACGGCCACCCGATCGGTGGTCTCTCCCTTCTCGAGGGCGTCGCGGGTGTGCATCCGGAGGCAGAAGGCGCAGCCGTTGAGTTGGGAGATCCTGATCTTCACGAGATCGCCGACCAGTGGGCCCAGACCCGACGCTTCGACCGCGGCGTCGGCCTGCCCGTTGAGCGCGATCAACTGTTTGTACGCGTCCGGGTGCTGCTTGCCGAGATTCACCGAACTCATGTGCGCTCCTCTGTTGCGGATGTAGTGCCGTCATTCGTGATGCCGAACGATGTTGAGGACGTTGCCGTCCGGTGCGCGAACGAAGAACCTGCGCACCCCCCACGGTTCCGTGGTGAGCGGATGGACGATCTCGTATCCGGCCGCCTGCGCTTCGGCGTACGCGGCGTCGACGTCGGTCGTGTGCACCGACACCACCGAATCCTCGGGCGCCGATGCGTCGCCGGTGACGAGCTGGACACTCACGCCGGTGTCGGGAGAAGTGAGGCGCGTGACCCAACCCATGTCGAACTCCTCGGTGCTCAATCCGAGGAAGTCGGCGTAGAACCGTTTGGCCCCATCGACCTCGGGGACATGCAGATTGGCCGTTATGCGAGTGACGCGCATGTCGTCCTCCTGTCCCATCGCGTCGCGGGCGTACTCGATACTCCCAGTTCGGTCGGCCCGGCGCTCCGGAGTCGCGATTCCAGTGCGCGGCCCACCCTCGGCGACCGTGGCGGGTCGTTAAATGTGCGGAAATTCCCCCGTCCACGGACCCGTTCCACGCCGCGACACGCGCATGATCTGAGTACCCGCAGGTGGCAACGACGTCGAAAGGGGTTGCACATGCTCATGCATCAGGGAATCGGCCTCGACCGGTTCAACGAGCTGCCCCGCCGCCGGGCGGTGCACGCGCTCTTCGAGTGCTGCTGCTGCCTGTCGTGGTCGACGCGCATCGCCGACGGCCGCGAATACCGGACGTACACCGAGCTTCTGGCGGCCGCGGACGCGGAACTGCACGCGCTGCCCGAGCCGGAGATCGAGCAGGCGCTGCAGGGTCATCCCCGGATCGGTTCCCGGGCCCGCAGCCGACCCTCGTTCCGTGAGCAGTGCGCCGTGTGGGTCGAGGATGCCGCCGTCATGCACACCCTCGAGGACGCCGCCGCGGCGTACGAGGAGTTGTTCGGCTTCCGGTACGTGTGGTTCTCCGACGGGCGTGACGGACGCGCGCTGTTGGCCGACCTGACGGCGCGGATGACCCACGACGTCGACACCGAACGAAAAGTCCGGACAACGGAACTCGCGCGGATCACACGGACCCGGCTGGAACGGATGCTGGGGCCGGAGGGCGGGTTTCCGGACTACTGAGACCGCGTGGCCCGTGCGACGGCTCCGGCGAACAGGGTGGTCACCACCTCACCCATCGCGCGTTGGTCCACTTCCTCGGGGTCGACGGAGTGTTCGAGGACCAGCCCGGAGATGAGGGCCATCAAGGCGATGGCGGTGGTGCGGACGTCGAGGTCCACCCCCCACTCCCGAGCACGGTCGCCGATCAGTTCGACGAGTTTGCCGCGCAGATAACGACGTTCGCGCAGGTATGCCTGCTTCACGACCGGATCGCGGCCGGCCTGGACACCGAACTCGAGTACCAGCAGCGACCATCCCGGGTCAGCGGTGAGCGCGGACGCGATCTCCGCACCGCCGCGACCCACCGCGTGGGCGAGGTCCAGGCCGGAGATCTCGGCGAGGACGCGGCCGGCGAGGTCGAGGGAGCGCTGCGCGAACAACTCGGCGAACAGATCCTGTTTCGACTCGAAGTTCGAGTACACGGCCCCCTTGGTGAAGCCGGCGCGGCGGGCGATCTCGGCGAGCTTGGCGCCGGCGAAGCCCTGTTCGGCGAACTCGTCGGCGGCGGCCTCGAGGATCCGCGCCCGCACCACGTCCCGCCCCGGCCGCGCAGTCGCGGACAACTCGTCTTGACGACTACCAGTCACGATACCTAGGGTATTCAATACCCACGGTATCGACAAGACCGCGAAACCACTCAGACACCGAGGACACCCGTGACCGCACCTACCACCGAGACAGCCGACGTTCCGACGTCGTCCGCCACCACCCCCGCCGTCCCCCAGGCGCCTGCCAGTCCGCTCGAGCGCTTCGGCTCCCGCAAGGTGATGGCCGCGCTCGTCGTCGGCGTGCTGGCTCTGCAACTCGGATTCATCCTCAGTTACGTCGCGGCCTTCCACCAGCCGACACCGCGGGACATCTCGGTCGCCGTCGTCGCCGGACCGGGGGTGCCCGCCGGGATACCGCAGCAATCGGTCGACAAGCTCAACGCGCTCGACGGAAGTCCGGTCGACGCCCGCACCGCCGTCGACACCGCCGAGGTGCGGCAGCTGCTCCGCGAGCGCGAGATCCAGGGTGCGTACGTGATCGCACCGAACGGCACCGACACCCTCATCACCGCGAGCGCGGGTGGCAGTTCCATCGCTTCGGCACTCGAGTCGGTCTTCGGACAGGTCGCGCAGAGCCAGGACCGCCAGTTGGTCGTGCGCGACGAGATCCCCGTCGGGGCACACGACAACCGCGGACTGTCGGGCTTCTACCTGTCGATCGGCTGGGTCGTCGGCGGCTACCTGCTGGCGGCGGCGATCGGCCTGATCATCGGAGCACCTGCGACGCTCCGGCAGGCATGGGGACATGTCGCCGTGATGTTCGGATACTCCGTCGTCTCGGGCGCCCTCGGCGCACTCATCACGACACACGTCCTGGGAACCTTTGCCGGGCACTGGTTCCCGCTGTGGATCCTGGGCACGGGAGTCGTGTTCGCCACCGGCCTGTTCACCTTGGGCCTGCGGGCGGCGGTCGGCATCCTCGCGGTGCCGCTCGCGATCGCGGTGTTCGTGGTCCTCGGCAATCCGAGCGCGGGGGGCGCGTTCGGCGCCAACGTGATCCCGAGCTTCTACGCGGCCATCGGTAAGTGGATCACGCCCGGCGCGGGCACCGAGGGGGTGCGCAGCATCGTGTACTTCGACAACGTCGGGCTGGGACAGCCCACGGTGGCGCTGGCGCTGTACACGGCTGTCGGGGCCGTACTGCTCCTCGGCTTCACGGCGTGGCGGTCACGGAGGACCGTCAGTTCGAGTGCCGATACGGCTGCCCCGGCCGCGAAGTAGTCCTACTCTGAACCCATGCCCAGGCTGCTGCATCCCAATGCGGCGCACGTCGCCGACACGTTGATCGCGCGCGGCCACCACGGCGTCATCGTCACCCAGCCGGCACCGACCCGCAGCGCCCTGGAGGCTGCGGAAGCTCTGGGCGCGGATCCCGGCGCGATCGTGAAGTCGCTCATCTTCCTCCTGGACGACGAGCCGGTGCTGCTGCTCGTCTCGGGCTCACACGAGGTGGACCTGGCCGCCACCGGGGCTCGTCTGCAGGGCACCCTGACGCGCGCCCCGCTCGATCTCGCGCAGGAGGTCACCGGGCAGCCGATCGGTGGTGTGGCGCCGCTGGGACACCCCACCAACCTGCCGACATATCTCGACTCCGCGCTCGCCGCCCACCCGGAACTGTGGGCGGCCGCCGGGCATCCCGACACGGTCTTCCGCAGCACGTTTCCCGAACTTCTGCGGGTCACGGCCGGTCTGGCCGTCGACATGGACTGATCGGTCGGATGCCGGACGGAGCAAGGGGAACAGCAGTTGCCCGCTCAGTGAACGAGAACCTGGTTGCCCGGTGAGCCTGGCCTTATAGTGGCGGCAGTCCACCAGGTTCGAATCGGAGAATGCCTTGTCACAGTCTGTCGAGAACGCGTCCGAGCTTGCTGTCGTCCCCGCCGATGGCGTGGAGAGCATCAGCAACGAGGAGTACAAGGCCGCGATGCGCCGCCACCCGGCCGGCGTCACCATCGTCACCCTCGATTCGGAGAACGGTCCGGTCGGCTTCACGGCGACGTCGTTCGCGTCACTGTCGATGAATCCGCCGCTCATCTCGTTCAACATCGCACTGAACTCGTCGAGCATCAATGCGCTCCACGCCGCCGACTCAGTTGTCGTGCATCTGCTCGGGGAGCACCAGCAGCACCTCTCGCAGCGGTTCTCGCGCAGCGCCGACCAGCGGTTCAGTGACGAGTCGCTGTGGTCGCGCCTCGAGACCGGCGAGCCCGTGCTGCACGGCACCCCGATCTGGATGCGCACCACCATCCATCAGCTGATCCCGGCCGGCGACCACACCCTGGTGATCGGCCTGATCACCCGCCTGCACAACGAGAACGACGCCGAGGCCTCCGCCGCTCCCCTGCTGTACCACGAGGGCCGCTACCACCGGGCCACCCCGATCGACTGACGTCCGTCGGTTTGGTGTCCCGGCTACCGGTGCCGGACGAGGAGCCAACGATTGGTGTCGCCGTCGCGCCGGTACGACAGTTCGTCGAGCGCCCCGCGCGCTATCGCCAAGCCGCGTCCGCGTTCGGCCAGGTCGTCCGGGAGGGCCACCGACGCCAAGTCGACCCGAACCGGTCTGCCGTCGTCCCGGAACTCCGCCTCGAGTCGGTCCGGCAGCAGGCGCAGTTCCAGATGCACACCGACCGGCGCGTCCCGTGCTGTGTGTTCGACGATGTTCGCGGCGATCTCCGCCACCGCGATCTCGAACTGCATGCGCACCAGATCGTCGACCGGCTCGCCGGCCAGCGCCTCGTCCAGGAACGCATGGATGCGGTCGAGGGTGTCCGAGGCCGTGACCAGCCTCAGCGAACGCCCGGCACCGCTGCTGCTCCCCGCGTCGGGTCCGGAGCTCTCACCGGGCATCGAACGCGCTGTCTGCGCTGTCGTGGCTGCGGAGGACGCGATTGAGATTCGTGAGTTCGAGCACCGTCTCGATCTGCGCGGTGGGCGCAGCGATACGCAGGTCACCGCCGGCCTGACGGGCCGTCTTCAGGCCGGAGATCAGAGCCCCGAGTCCCGATGAATCGATGAAATCGGTCCGGCCCAGGTCGACCACCAGCCTGGTCGACCCGGCCTCGACGAGTTCGCGCAACTGTTCACGGAGGATCGGCGCCGCCGTCATGTTGAGACGACCCTGTGGACTGATGACCACGACGCCCGCGTCCGTGGTTCGGATGTCGAACCGCTTCATCTGACTCCTTCCGAATCCGGCCCACGGTAGCGGACCGCCTTGATCACGACGCTCAGGATCACGAGGTCGAAGAGCACCCAGAACAGGTTGACGCCGACACCGAGAACCGAGATGGCACCGAAGTAGAGCTGGACGAGCCCGATCACGGAGGCCACCACGAGCATTCCCATCGCGCCCAGTTGCCAGCGGACCAGGTGCCACGGCAGCGCGCCCTGCTCCTGACGCGTCTTGGGTGTCACTGCGAATCCCAGCGACTTGCCGCGGACCACGTTGTCGAACGCGGTCGTACACGCGCGAATCCATACCGGGAAGAGCGCGAGGCTGTACTGCTGGCCGCGCCACGTCGGCGTCCCCCTGCTGACGACGAAGAAGAGCAACTGGTTGAGCACCAGGAACGGGACGAGCCGACCGAAGAAGTCCCAGCTGTAGGCGTCCACCGGCATGACGCCGAAGATCAGGTACACCGCGGGTGCCGCAATGTAGGCGATGGCGGCGAACCCGGACAGGTAACTCCACATCGTGGCCCAGTACATCAACCGCTGCGCGAGTGTCAGGCCCCGCTGCACCAGCGGGTTCTCGCGCAGCATCACCTGGATCGTCCCCTGCGCCCACCGCAGCCGCTGGGTCAGCATCGTGCCGAGATCCTCGGGAGCAAGACCGTGGGCGAGGACCTCGTGGTGGTACGCCGACCGCCAGCCCTGCGCATGCAGCCGCATGCAGGTGGCCATGTCCTCGGTCACCGAGATCGTCGCCAGCGGGAGCATGGGCTGCGCTTCGTCGTCCCGGCCGACGTCGACCGCGCGGATCATGCGGCGCACCGACTCGATCGCACCCAGCGGAGACCAGTCGCGGTCCGCGAGTCGACCCAGGACGGTGTCGTCGAGGAGGACCCCCGGCGCATCGTCCGGATCCGATTCCCCCAGTACCGATTCGATGGCTGCCAGGTCGGCGCGCATCGCATCGGCATCGGCCTCGACGACGGCGCGGGCGGCAGCATCCACCCGCTGCTGGAATTCGAACGTCACGTCGGCGATCGGGATCTCGGCGCGCAGATCCTCGCGGGCGCGGACGACCGCCGCACGTACCGAGTCCAGAGCGGCCCGTACAGACGGTTCGTCGGTCTCGATCCGGGCGCGATCGAGCACCTTGCTCGCGGTGCGCAGGGTCCGGCGGACGCCGTCCTCGACCGCCCGCACGTAGCCGGTGATCCCCAGTTGCATCAGCGCTTCTCGGCGCAGAACCGCATTGGATCCGCAGAAGAACGCTGCGTTCCACCCGTCCTTGCCCTGCTGGATGGGCCCGTAGAAGAGCGGCGCCTGGCTGCCGAGCGGATCGGACGGTGGAACGTTCACGAAGTACTGCGGCGTCTGAACCAACGCCATCTTCTCGTCCCGGAAGTAGCCGAGCGTGCGGTGGAGGATCTCCGGATCGGGAACCTGGTCGGCGTCGAGGACGAGTAGGAACTCGCCCTCGGTGGCCAGGAGGGCGTTGTTCAGGTTTCCGGCCTTGGCATGCCGCGGCTTGTCGGCCCACACTGCCGAACGGGTGAGATAGCGGACCCCGAGTCGTGCTGCAGCGGCGGCGAGTTCGGGTCGATCTCCGTCGTCCAGGATCCACGTGGTGTGCGGGTACCGGATGCGTTGCGCGGCTTCCGCGGTGCCGAGAACCAGGTCGAGCGGCTCGTTGTAAGTCGTGATGAACACGTCCACGGTCACGCCGGGCGGGGGCTCGGGCGGCGCCTTCCGCCGCTTCAGCCGCCACATCGTCAAGCCGAACAGCAACGAGTCGATCAGGCTGTACGTCTCGGCCACGACCAGGGGGACGGCGATCCACCAAGCAGACCAGTTCACCGAGAACAACCATCGCCACACGATGTAGTTCAGACCCAGGACGGCGGTGAGCACGATCAGCGCGCGCAACCCGAAGGACGGGTAGGTGGCCTTTGCGGCATCGGTGTCGAGCGCCGTCATCGGCGGCCTCCCCGGCGGATCGCGACAACCGTGACATCGTCCAGGGGCGGGGCGTCGGCCGTGACGGCTCGAACTGCCTCGACGAGGGCCGACGCGTTCGGTTTGTCCGCCACGAAGCGGTGGACCGCGCGACAGTCGCTGCCTCCGTCGAGAAGGTCGAGCAATCCGTCGGAGCACACCACCAGCATGTCCCCGTCCTCCAGCACGATGCGATCAGCCGACCACGAATCGCCCTGCACGACGCCGAGCGGTAATCCGACCGTGCCCAGGGCTTCGACGGTGCCGTCACTGCGGCGAACCATCGACAGGCCGTGGCCGGCGTCGACGTAGGTCACCGTGCCGGTCTCACAGTCGAGAACAGCATGAAACGCCGTCGCGAAGGTTCCGGTGTCCTCGAGATCCTCCGAGAGATGCTCGGCCGCAGCGGTGGTCGCCGTCCCGGCGTCGAGAGCGACGGAACCGTCGGAGTCGATCCGTCCGAACAGTCGGGACGCGCCCCGGAAGGCCGACCGCACGCCCGCGGCGACGATGGCCGCGCCCATCCCCTTGCCCATCACATCGGCGACCGTCACCACCAGACCACCGCGGATCGGATAGTGGTCGTAGAAGTCTCCCCCCACGACGAACGCCGGGATGCACACGGCCGCAACGTCGACGCCGTCGATCCCGGACAGCGGTCGCGGCAACAACTGGCGTTGGATCGCCGCGGCCCGCTCCAGATCGTCGGCCCACTGCAGTTCGCGCTGCACCATCGCCGCCAACTCCGAGAAGGCGGCGACCTGGTCGGCATCGAGCGTGCGGGGAACGGTGTCGTACAGACAGAAGGTGCCGACCGGGTGGCCACCGGGTCCGTAGAGCGGGTACCCCGCATAGAACCGGATACCGCCGTCGCCACCGATACCGGGGATCCAAGCGAAGTCCGGATCCGCGGCCGCGTCCTCCAACACGAGAGCCGGATCCTCGGCGTGGTCGTAGCTGCGGGCGATGGTCGTCTGGCACACCGTCCGCTCCCTGGGCACCTCGGACAACGGCAATCCCTGAATCGACTTGAACCACTGCCGATCCTGGTCGATCAAGGACACACTCGACATCGGCACACCGAACACGTGACGGGCCATGCGGGTGAGGCGTTCGAACCGCTCCTCGCGCGGGGTGTCGATGAGCTCGAGTTGCTTCAGCGATCGCAGCCGGTCGCGTTCCAGCTCCGGCGGAATCCCCGCCCCGACAGTCGTCATCAGCGATACCTCGTCCCCAACGCCTCGGCGAGTGCAACTGCCGATTCCGGGGTGCTCGCCATACTCCAATCCGCTTCCTTGTCATGATCGAACCACACGAATCCGGCGACGTCGCGTCGACTCTCGATCATTCGGACGAGATTCCGGATCCACTCGGATTTGGACCCTCCGGCTTCCGCGCTGCCCACTTCGGTCACGAGTTGCGGTTTCCCCGGAGCGATCCGGCGCAGTTCGTCCATGGTCGGCACGAAGAGGTCGGTCGGCGCGATCCAGTGACTCCACGGCTGCGAAGTTCCCCAGTTGTAGCCGTCCACACCCACCACGTCGACGTAGTCGTCTCCGGGGTAGGTCGCGCCCGTCGAGCTACTACCCGGGAACGAGACATTGGGAGACCACACCCATTTGACGTTGTGGGCGCGCCGGGTCGCGAACAGATCGTGCACGTGCCGCCAAGCCGCGATGTAGACATCGGCGGGGGTACCTGCGGCCACGCTCCACGGGTACCAGGTGCCGTTGGGCTCGTGCGCGAACCGCAGATACACCGACTTCCCCCACGCGGTGAGCTCGTCCGCCCACCGGTACAGGTAGTCGTCGTGCACACCGTCGACGATCGACTGCAGCGCGAATCCGCTCGAATCGTAGGTGCCACCCTCGATCCATCTCCACGGCTCCCACGTGACGATCGGATCGGCACCGAACGCGCTCACGGCATCGAGTCCGGCGATGGGCGGCGCCGTAGCGAAGTCGGAGAACGACAGGACGACACTGGGCGCCTTGCCGACGGTGCGGGCAACCGTCAGGAATTCGTCGACCGCCGTCGACCCCCCGGGCGTGCTCACCCCGAATCGGAGGCACGGACCCGGATCGGCATGCAGGGCAGTGACCGTGCCGTCACACGTGACAGGGCGTGCGCAGCCGGCCACGAACACCGATGTCAGTGCCAGCACGACGACCGCCCCGACCTGCCTCTTGATTCCGGCACGCACTTCCACCATGAGGGCAGTGTTCCCGAACCGGACCGCTCGCGCACCTGTCGTCGCGAAGAGCGCCCTCTGGCTCGGCAGGACGCCGGTAGCATGGGATCCGACACCGTCCGATCCACAGGATCAAGAAGTGATGGACCTGCATCTGGCCGGGAAGACCGTCGTGGTCACGGGCGCGAGCAAGGGCATCGGGCTGGCGGTGACGCGCGCATCGGCATCCGAGGATTGCCACGTCGTCGCCGGATCTCGCACTCGCACTCCCGAACTCGAATCGCTGGAGGCCCAGGGAAATGTGACGTTCGTGCCGTGTGACCTGTCCACGGCGGAGGGCCCGGTCACGCTGGTCGAGGCTGCGGCCGAACGCGGCGGAGTGGACATCCTGGTCAACAACGCCGGGGCGGTCACGCCACGCACCGGTGGTTTCACGAGCGTCTCCGACGAGGACTGGATCGCGTCTCTGTCGGTGACGTTCCTGTCCGCGGTGCGCACCACCCGTGCGGCGCTCCCCCAGATGGTTCGCCGCGGCGGCGGAGCCGTCGTCACCGTCAGCTCGGTCAACGCGTTTCTTCCGGATCCCGGGGTGGTGGACTACTGCGCGGCGAAGGCCGCGCTCACCAACTTCTGCAAATCGCTGTCCAAAGAGGTTGCCGGCCAGAATATCCGGGTCAACACCGTCAGTCCGGGGCCGGTGACGACGGCGCTGTGGCTGGCCGAGGACGGGGTGGCGTCCACCGTCGCGCGTGTCAGTGGCAGCAGCGCCGAAGCGGTCGTCGAGGCCGCCGCCGCCGGCTCCGAGACCGGACGATTCACCCGCCCGGACGAGGTGGCCGATCTGGTGCTGTTCCTCGCCAGTGATCGCTGCAGCAACGTCACCGGAGCCGACTTCGTCATCGACGGCGGACTGATCAAAACCCTCTGATCTCTGGGAAACTCGTTGTCATGGAGCGCACATTCGACGAATTGGTCGCCGAGGCGGAGGCCGCCCCGACGGAGGGCTGGGAATTCTCGTGGCTCGACGGGCGAGCCACCGAGGAGCGCCCGACCTGGGGTTACCAGCGTCTGCTGGGTGCGCGTCTCGCGCGAGCGTCGGCCGCGCTCGACATCGAGACCGGAGGCGGAGAGGTCCTCGCCGGCGCGGGGGCGATCGCTCCCACCACGGCCGCGACGGAATCGTGGCCGCCCAACCTCGCGAAGGCCACCGAGATGCTGCACCCGCTCGGCGTGGTGGTGGTGCACGCGTCGGACGAGCCGCCACTACCGTTCGCGGACAACGCTTTCGATCTGGTCAGCAGTCGCCACCCCAACGTCGTCTCGTGGCCGGACATCGCCCGTGTGCTCGCCCCCGGCGGCACCTATCTGGCACAACACGTGGGGCCGGCGAGCGCCTTCGAACTCACCGAGTACTTCCTCGGTCCGCAGCCCGAGGCGCGAGAACTGCGACATCCGGACACGGCCGTCGCAGAGGCGCACGCCGCCGGACTCGAGGTCGTGGATCTGCGGTTCGAGCGACTACGCATGGAGTTCTTCGACGTCGGCGCGGCGATCTATTTCCTGCGCAAGGTGATCTGGATCGTCCCCGGCTTCACCGTCGACGCCTACCGTGGCCGGTTGCGGGACCTCGACCGGCGGATCCGAGCGGAGGGGTCGTTCGTCGCCCACTCCACCCGGTTCCTCATCGAGGCCCGCAAACCGGGCTGACGGGGCGAACTCAGGACGCGCGAGCAGGGCGAATCCGCCCGAACCGGGAAAGCGCCTCGTCGACGGCGTCCGACGCGATCGCCAAGCCACGACGCTCCAGCCAGGGCATGGTTCCGTCCACTATGCGCTCGAGCACCTTGGGGAGGGCGAGCGGCAGCAGTGTGACGCCGTCCGCTACGTCGGCGGCACGGATGTCGGCGAGCAGGCTCCCGAGTCCCTCCGCGGTCCCTACGTACGTCAGCGACGACGACTGGTGCGGCACCCCGAGAGTCTCGTCGAGCAGTGCCAGTTCGGTACGCGCGCTTCGCGAATCGGGCGCGATCAGGACCTCGATGTCGACGAGGACGGTGACGCTGTTCGGATCCCGCCCCTCGGCGGCGACCTCGGCGCGGATCCGTTCGCGGGCCTGCTGCGCGTCGCGCAGATCCGCAGCCTGGATGCGCTGCACCACGGCGGGCCGGGCGGCGAGGTCGAGGATGTCGGGGCCGACGGTCAGGTCGACCCAGTAGTCGGGCCCGGTGAGCGGGACGTTGCCGGCGATCCGCGCTGCGGCGGGATGATGCCCGGCACCGGTCAGTTCGACGGCCACCCGCAGCGGACGCCGCGGGGCGATGGACGGGACGGAGGCGAAAACGGAGTGGGGCATGACGAACTCCTCGGGAGAAGACAGCTGATGGAGGGCGCGGGGCGTCAGCGCGTACAACTGTCCGAGGAGGTGCGGCACAGATCGACATGACGGCGGGACCACTGCCCGTGCGTGTGCGTCGACTGCATGCGCGTCACGCTATCCCCCGATCCTGTCCCCCACCACAGTTCGAATCAGACCGATTCCGAGACGGTCAGACGCACTCGGCGGCACCGTCGGTGCTGCTGGAGAAGCCACGCGTCTCCGGAACCGGGTTCCACAGGCCGTCGGTCTTGCCGTAGTTCCACGTCTGCTCGCCGGCGACCAACTGGCGGACGGCGGCGATCAGCCGCTCGACGTCGTCGGAGCCGGTGCCCAGGCCGAGGCTGGCGCGCACCGCACCGCCGGCGTGACCGATGCGGTTGAGCAGCGGGTGGGCGCAGAATCGGCCGTCGCGCACACCGATGCCGTGCTCGGCTGACAGATATGCGGCGATCTGACCGGGCTCGTAGCCGTCGATGGTGAAGGTGACGATGCCGACGCTGTCCGGGGCGTCCGACCACAGGCGCAGCAACTGCACGCCGTCGATCTCCGCGAGCCCCTCCGCGAGACGGGAGGCGAGCACCTGCTCGTGTTCGACCACCTTGTCGAAGTCCAACGCGGCCAGCGCATCACACGCAGCAGCGAGCGCCGCGACACCGAGGACGTTGGGGCTGCCGGCCTCGTGGCGGGCCGGGGCCGGGGCCCAGCAGGTCTCGTCGACGGTCACCTCGCGCACGGCGCCGCCACCGGCAAGGTAGGGCTCGGCCTCGTCGAGCCAGTCCCGACGGCCGACCAGGACGCCGGCCCCGAACGGCGCGTACAGCTTGTGCCCGGAGAACGCCAGGTAGTCGACACCGCTCTCGGCCAGGTTCACGCGGCGGTGCGGAGTGAGCTGTGCGCCGTCGACGAGGATGCGGGCACCACAGCGGTGGGCGACCTCGGCGAGTTCGGCGATCGGGAGGACCTCGCCGGTGACGTTGGAGGCGCCGGTGATCGCGAGGAGGGCAGCGGGCTTGGCGCACAGCTCTGCGACGATGCGGCGGATGGTCTCGGCCACCGTGTCGGCGGCCTCGACGACGCGAGAGTTCTTCCACGGCAGGAAGTTCGCGTGGTGCTCGATGTCGAGGACCACGACGTCGCCGGGAACACAGCTGGCGAGCAGGTTGAGTGAATCGGTGGTGTTGCGGGTGAAGACCACGACCTGGTCGGTGTCGGTGCCGACGAAGCTCTCGACGGATCCTCGGGCGTTCTCGTAGGCCTCGGTGCTCACCCGCGAGGCGTAGCCGGCACCGCGGTGGACGCTGGCGTAGAAGGGCAGCAGCTCCTGGACGCGGTCCGTGACCTGCGACAGCGCCGGGGCGCTGGCTGCGTAGTCGAAGTTTGCGTAAACGCAGGTTCCACCCCCGACGAGCGGAACCTGCAAGTCACAGCCGGACACCCGGGCGATCGGAGCGGTGGCGCAGGCGTCGGCGGTCAGTACAGCGGTCATCACAAATCCTTCGAGTCCTGGGACTCGTCGGCAGTGAAAGTCGACGCCATCGGAGTCCGCGCTTGCCATGTCCTTGTGGACCATGACCTGGTCGTCACCCGGAGCACCCCACCGCGGTTGGAGGGTTGCCGACCAGCTAGCCGGGGCTTGACGCTGGTACTCGTGACCTGGCAACGAGAATGGCAGAGCCGTCCTCGCGATGTCAACCCACCGTCAACCCTTCGAACATGAGACGGTGGTCACACCTGGGTCGCCTCCTGCGGCCGCCCGGCCCGCCGCAGGAGATCGGCGCGAAACGCCGCCACCACGTGCTCGAGCCGATACGCGCCGGGGGTCCCCAACTCGTCGACCACCCGCAGCCCGACGTCGGGTCCGTCCCGAAAACTCACCGCCACAGCATGATTGATTCGCACTGCCGGAGATTCCCGCAGTGCCGGCAGCCGGTCGTACGCGCCGACGATGCCGACCCAGTCGGTGTCCGCGAAGGTCGGTGCGACAGCGTGCGCGGCGGCGATCGACGCCTCGATCGCATACCGTCCGCCGCCACTCTCACCGGCAACGGTCATGCACGCCAAGCCTTCCGCGATCCGCTCGCGGTTCCATCGACCGCGGTTCTGCTCGTCGAGCGGCACCGCCCGTCCGGTCGCGTCGACACGGGTGTCACGCCGGCTGTCCTGCAGGCACATCAGGGCCGACAGGCCCCACACCTCGGGCTCCGCGGGCACGAGTTCGCACAGCAGACGCCCTAGCCGCAGCGCCTCGTCGCACAGCTCGGCCCGGACCGCGGATTCCCCCGCCGTCGCCGAGTAGCCTTCGGTGAAAACGAGATACACGCAGGCGAGGACGATGGGGCGTCAACGCCACCTGTGACTCCGCGGACAGCGCCGGGTGGCAGCACGTGAAGATCAACCGCAACTGGTCGTCCGCGACGGACGGCATCTCCTCGTCGACCTCCTCGAACTTCTGCCGGAACACGTCCACCTCGCGGTCGCCGCGCAGCCGTTCGGGCGCGTGAGATCCACCGTCGCCACCTCGGCCGTGCCTCGGTCAGCCGGCAACGATCTGCCGGAGTTCGACGCACCCCTTGGATCCGACCGGAATCTGCGAGGCGAGCGCGATCGCCGCGTCCCGGTCGGGAGCGGACAGCACGTAGATACCGTTCGCGATCTCGTCGGCCTCGGTGAACGGTCCGTCGGTCAGCAGTATCTCCCCGTCGCGCAGCCGCACGGTCGTCGCCGACGCCGGCGGGAACAGTGCGCCGGATCCCTTGATTCGGTCGCCCGCGATCTCAACGAACCGCTTGTGCTCGGTCACCCGCGTCTCCCATTCGGCCGATCCGGGTTCGTTCGCGGCTCCGGACGGTTCGCGCAGCAGTGCGGCCCACCACGTGTCCATCGGCTCGTCCTGGGAGTTCCAGAACACCATCGGCCACAACTCGACGTGCCCGGTCGAGACCTCGGGAATCTGCCGCACCATGCTCAGCGCGGCGTCCAGGTCGGCGGCGTCGAACACGTAGTAGCCGCCGACCACCTCCGTGACCTCGGCGAACGGCCCGTCCGTCACCACCGCGTTCCCGCCGCCGTCGTGCCGGATCGTCGCGGCCTCCGAACCCGGATACAGCCCGCCACCTGCGACGGCCTCCTGCGCCCTGGTCCAGAACTCCTGATGCCGCTGCATCGACGCGGCGTACTCGTCGGTCCCGGGTACCGACGCGGGTCCGCCCTCCTCGGCGGCGAGCAGTGCCAAGTAGTACATGTCGTCATCCTCCCTCCGACGCGGGGCCGAGTACCCCGCTTTCGTCAACACGACGTGCGGGGGCGCGCCGATTTCGACACATCCGGGGGAGAATCTCCGGGAAGAAGCGATTCGCCCGGCCGGGCGGGTGTTCATCCTCCGGACACCTGGACGTGAGAGAACCTGATGTCCGCCCGACCAGGCACAGAGAGGGACGTCCCGGATTGTCTGCCCAGCAAGCAACAGACCAGTCGGACCAGCAGTTGTCGCACCGGATACCCGCCGAGTTCCTGCGGGCGGGCCTCGCGCCCGCACCCCGCACCCTCGTCGACATCCTCGAGGCGACGGCCGCGCAACACCCGGACGCGACCGCGATCGACGACGGCGCGGCCCCCCTCACCTATCGCGAGTTGCTCGCAGAGATCGATGCCGGCGCCCGCGGCCTCGCGGACGCAGGAGTGGGCGCGGGCGACCGGGTCGGCGTGCGGATGCCGTCGGGTTCGCGCGATCTGTACGTGGCGATCCTGTCGGTCCTGGCGGCCGGCGCGGCGTACGTGCCGGTCGACGCGGACGACCCCGACGAGCGCGCCGAGTTGGTGTTCGGGGAGGCCCGGGTGGCGGCGATCCTCACCGCCGACGGCGTGCGGCCCGGCACCGCCCCCCGCCGCACGGAGGTGCCGCAGGTCCGCCCGCCCACCCCCGACGACGACGCCTGGATCATCTTCACCTCGGGTTCCACAGGCACCCCGAAGGGTGTCGCGGTCACGCACCGCAACGCCGCCGCATTCGTCGACGCGGAAGCACGAATGTTCCTGCAGGGCAATCCGATCAACCCCCGCGACCGGGTGTTGGCGGGGCTGTCGGTGGCGTTCGACGCGTCGTGCGAGGAGATGTGGCTGGCGTGGCGGCACGGCGCCACGCTGGTGCCCGCACCACGCTCGCTGGTACGCAGCGGCATGGATCTCGGACCGTGGCTGGTCTCCCGCGACGTCACGGTCGTCTCCACCGTTCCGACGCTCGCTGCCCTGTGGCCGGCGGAGGCACTCGAGGCGGTGCGGCTGTTGATCTTCGGCGGCGAGGCGTGCCCGCCGGAGCTCGCCGAACGTCTCGCCGTCCCCGGCCGCGAGGTGTGGAACACGTACGGCCCCACCGAGGCCACCGTCGTCGCGTGCGGAGCGCGCATGAACGGCACCGGTCCGGTCCGGATCGGCCTGCCGCTCGACGGTTGGGATCTGGCGGTGGTGGACGCGTCCGGTGAACCGGTCGCCGAAGGAGAGGTCGGCGAGCTCGTCATCGGCGGCGTCGGGCTGGCCCGGTATCTCGATCCGGCGAAGGACGCCGAGAAGTACGCCCCGATGCCGACGCTCGGCTGGGACCGCGCGTACCGCAGCGGCGACCTGGTCCGCCTCGACACCTCCGGTCTGCTGTTCCAGGGCCGCGCCGACGACCAGGTCAAGCTCGGCGGACGCCGCATCGAACTCGGCGAGGTCGACAACGCGCTGCAGCACCTTCCCGGTGTCAGTGGCGCCGCCGCCGCGGTCCGCAAGACGGCGGCCGGGACATCGGTCCTCGTCGGCTACCTCGCCAGCACCGACCCCGACTTCGACCTGAAGGCGGCTCGCGACCAGCTGGCCGAGCAGCTACCGGCCGCCCTGGTCCCCCGACTCGCGCTGGTCGACGAACTCCCCACCCGCACGTCCGGCAAGGTCGACCGCAACGCGTTGCCGTGGCCGCTGCCCGGCGCGGCGGAGGATCCGGGCGAAGCACTGGGCCTCGACGGCACCGCGGCCTGGGTCGCGGGTCTGTGGGCGTCGATCCTCGGCGCGAGCATCACCGGACCCGGCGACGACTTCTTCGAGCTCGGCGGCGGATCGCTGTCCGCGGCCCAACTGGTGACGGCGCTGCGCGAGCGCTTCCCCGAGGTGACCGTCGCGCAGTTGTACGACCATCCGCGGCTGGGCTCCCTCGCCGCCTTCCTCGACGAACTCTCCCCCGCCGCGAGTACCGCGCCCCGGCATGTCGCACCGATGTCCCGCCGTGCTCAGGCCGCCCAGATCGCGGTCACGGTGCCGCTCATGACGCTCACGGGACTGCAGTGGGTGACGTGGCTGGCGATCACCGGAAACGTGCTGGCGTGGTTCGACGTCGACTGGGCGCCGACACTGTCCTGGTGGTGGGTGGCGCTGGCGTTCGTCCTCTTCATCACCCCGCTCGGCCGGATGACCATCGCGGTCGCCGGGGCTCGGCTGTTGCTGCGCGGCCTGGAACCGGGCACGTACCGGCGCGGCGGCCCCGAACACCTGCGCCTGTGGATCGCGCTGCGACTCGTGGAGGCCAGCGGCGCCGACAATCTGTCCGGCGCGCCGTGGATGCTGTACTTCGCCCGCGCCCTCGGCGCGAGGGTGGGCCGCGGCGTCGACCTGCACACTCTGCCGCCGGTCACCGGCATGCTCGTGCTCGGCGACGGCTGCTCGGTGGAGCCCGAGGTGGACCTGTCGGGGCACTGGATCGACGGCGACGTCGTACACATCGGCGAGATCCGGATCGGCGCCGGTGCCGCCGTCGGCGCCCGGTCGACACTGCTGCCGGGCGCACGGATCGGCCGGGGCGCCGAGGTCGCACCGGGCTCCGCGGTGTTCGGGAAGGTCAAGGCGGGCCAGCACTGGGCCGGATCGCCCGCCGTCAAGGTCGGCAAGGCCACGCACCCGTGGCCGGATCACCCGCCGCGCCGCGCCGCGCACTGGGTACCGATCTTCGGTGTCACCTCCGTCGTCCTGGCGGGCATGCCGATCTTCGGTCTGGCCGCCGGTCTGCTCCTCGTCGGCCTGCGGGTCCGCGGCGCCGCCGATCTCGGCGACGCCTTCCGGCGCGCGCTGGTGATCCTGCCGGTGGCGACACTGGCGAGTCTGTTCGTCTTCGCGGCACTGACGGTGATCGCCGTGCGCCTGCTGTCGATCGGGCTGACCGAGGGCTACCACCCGGTCCGCAGCCGGGTGGGCTGGCAGGCGTGGGCCACCGAGCGCCTCATGGATTCGGCGCGGACGTTCCTGTTCCCGCTGTACGCGAGTCTGCTGACGCCGCTGTGGTTGCGACTGCTGGGCGCCAAGGTGGGCCGCGACACCGAGATCTCCACGGCTCTCGTGCTGCCCAAGTTCACCACCGTCGCGGACGGCGCGTTCCTCGCCGACGACACCATGGTGGCGAGCTACGAACTCGGCGGCGGCTGGATGCGCATCGAACCCGCCAAGGTCGGCAAGCGTGCGTTCCTGGGCAACTCCGGCATGGCCGGTCCCGGCCGACGGGTCCCCAAGAACGGGCTCGTCGCGGTGCTGTCGGCCGCTCCGAGCAAGGCCAAGTCGGGGTCGTCGTGGCTGGGCAGCCCGCCGGTCCGGTTGCGCAGGGCCGCCACCGAGTCCGACGCGTCCCGCACCTTCGAGCCGCCGCTGCGGCTGAAGGTCGCCCGCGCGTTCGTCGAGACGTGCCGACTGATCCCGGTGATGGTGACGTTCGGGATCGGCCTCGGGGTCCTGTTCACGCTGGCGTGGCTGGTCTCGGTGGGCGGTTTCCCGCTCGCCGCTGTGTGCGGCGGCGTGGTCCTGATGCTCGCGGGCGCCGTGGCGGGCGCGGTGTCGGTGGCCGCGAAGTGGCTCGTCGTCGGCCGGATCGGCGCCGTCGAGCATCCGCTGTGGAGTTCTTTCGTATGGCGCAACGAGGTGTCCGACGCGTTCGTCGAGACCGTCGCCGCCCCGTGGTTCGCGCGCGCCGCGAACGGCACGGCCGTCATGAACGTGTGGCTACGCGGTCTCGGCGCGACCATCGGCCGCGGCGTGTGGTGCGAGACGTACTGGCTGCCCGAGGCCGACCTGGTGACGCTCGGTGACGGCGCCACCGTCGAACGAGGGTGCGTCGTGCAGACGCACCTGTTCCATGATCGGATCATGTCCATGGACACCGTCACGTTGGGCGCGGGCGCCACCCTCGGCCCGCACTGCGTCGCGCTGCCTGCCGCCGGACTCGGCGACGGCGCCACCGTGGGCCCCGCGTCGCTCGTCATGCGCGGCGACGTCGTCCCGGCGTCCACCCGATGGCAGGGTAATCCGATTGCGCCGTGGAACGACTCGATGCCGTGGAACGATTCGGCGGCCGACGGAGCCGCAAGGTGAAGCCCGGCAAGACGTCCGAGGGGCCGCTCGACCCCTACCTGCCGCGGAACGGCAACCGCGGCTACCGGGTGTCCCGGTACGACCTCGAACTCACCTACAAGGTGCACAGCAACCGACTGTCCGGCAAGGCCACGATCACCGCGACCACCACCGACGTGCGCCCCCGCGTCTCGCTGGACCTCGCGCCGACGATGCAGGTGGCCAAGCTGTCGGTGAACGGACGCCGCGTCGCGAAGTACACCCACCGCGACGGGAAGCTCACGATCGCGCCGGCGCAGAAGATCCCGGCCGGCGGCGTGCTCACGATCTCCGTGCAGTACTCGGGCAACCCGCAACCGATCGTGACCGAGTGGGGCGACGTCGGCTGGGAGGAACTCACCGAGGGCGCACTCGTGGCGAGCCAGCCCAACGGCGCGCCGTCCTGGTTTCCGTGCGACGACCACCCGAGTTGCAAAGCCAGCTACCGCATCTCGATCACCACCGATTCGCCGTATCACGCCCTCGCCAACGGCAAACTCGTCCGCAAGCAGACCAAGGCCAGCCACACCACGTGGGTGTACGAACAGACCGAGCCGATGTCGACGTACCTGGCGACGCTGCAGATCGGCCCGTACGAGCGCCGACGCGTCGGCCACGGCCGGGTCCCGATCCACGCCGTGCATCCCCCCGATCTGCGTGACCGGTTCGACCACGACTTCGGCCGGCAGCCGCAGATGATGGAGGTCTTCGAGAAGCTCTTCGGCCCTTACCCGTT
Source organism: Prescottella equi (assembly GCF_002094305.1). Classification (GTDB taxonomy): domain Bacteria; phylum Actinomycetota; class Actinomycetes; order Mycobacteriales; family Mycobacteriaceae; genus Prescottella; species Prescottella equi. Next base: position 4,354 of record NZ_LWTX01000013.1, on the reverse strand, counting down.
CGAGGACTACTCCGTAGTCGTCACCGGCGACGACCTGGAGATCCCGATCGAGGCGCAGGGCCTGTCGATCTTCGGCGCCAACCACTGCGACGGCCGACGGGGCTCGGAACGTCTGGTCGCCCACGAACTCGCGCACCAGTGGTTCGGCAACAGCCTCACGCTCGGGCAGTGGAAGGACATCTGGCTGCACGAGGGTTTCGCCTGCTACGCCGAATGGTTGTGGTCGGAGAACTCCGGCGGGCCCGACGCCCACACCCACGCCGCGCAGGCGCATCGAGGTCTGGCCGGCAAGCCGCAGGACATCCTGCTCGGCGACCCCGGACCGGAACTGATGTTCGACGACCGCATCTACAAGCGCGGCGCCCTCACACTGCACGCGCTGCGGCAGCACCTCGGGGACGACGCATTCTTCGGCCTGTTGCAGCAGTGGACCGCGAAGTATCGGCACGCGACGGTGTCCACCGAGCAGTTCACCGATCTGGCAGCGCATTTCACCGACAGGCCGCTGCGGGCGCTGTGGGACAGCTGGCTCGGGGCGAAACCGCTACCCGCGCTCTGACACCTCGGGCAGGTGCCGGCGCCACTTGACGAGGACCAGCACCAGGCTGGCTGCGGCGACCACAGCACCGAACACGAACATCATCGGATAGGTCAGCGAGGTGGTGGATTCGGCGATCATCGCCATCACGGCCGGCACCGCGAAGCCGAGGTAGCTCAGCGAGTAGAACACGGCGGTGAGTCCGGCCAGATCGTCCGGGCCGGCGATCCGCTGGATCTCCTGCAGACCCGACACCAGCGCCAGTCCGTAACCGCAGCCCAGGATCGCGGCCGCGATCATCGACATGGGCACAGTCAGCACGTTCGATGCGACGGCCGCCACCGACATTCCCAGCACGAGCACCGCGAGAGCGACCGCGACGGCACGGGCGTTCGACGGGGTGTCGATCCTGCGGCCGACGGCCTGGATCGCGAAGCCGGATCCGAGCCCGATCATGCACAGCAACGCCGAGAACGCCACGGGGGCACTGCCGCTGCGGCCGGTCATGAGCGCCGGCATCACGGCGTACGCGGATGCGGCCGCCCCGAACACCCACGGCGCGACCGGCGCGACGACGTACAGGAAGCGCCGGTGCCCCACGGCGGGAATCTTCAGATCCCGCGCCAGCGAACGACGCTCGGCCTTCGGTACTGCGGGCCGGGTCTCCGGCGCCCGCAGCAGCGCGAGGCCCGCCGCCAGTGACAGCGCCGAATGAACCAGGTACGCAAGCGCACTGGGCCACGGCGCCCACTGCGCCAGGATACCGGCCACACCTGCACCGATGCCGAAACCGGCCGTCAGGCTCATCGCGGCACGGCGGGCACCGGCCCCCGGCCGGGCAGCCGGATCGCGATCCGGTGTGGACAGTTCCTTGAGCCAGCTCCCGCCGACGGCCATCCCCAGCCCCAGCGCGACACCCGACAACACGCGTCCGACGATCAGCCACGCCGCCGAGTCCGGCCCCGTCGCCAGCACCAGTGAACCGGCGACCGCGATGAACGGCGCGGGAATCATCAGCGGACGCCGCCCCAACCGGTCCGACAGCGGACCGCCGATCAGCAGCGCCGGCACGATGCCGAGCACGTACGCGAACAGGAAGGTGTCGACCACCACCTGGGTGAAGCCGTGGTCCAGTTTGTACATCACCAGCAGGGGCGTGAACTCGTTGCCGCCCCACGCGACCGCGAACATCCCCGCCGCGACCAGCGTCCAGTGCCGCAGGCGGGCGGCGGAGCGCGGGTCGACGACTGCGTCTTCCCTGACGGCTGTCATCGCCGGCTCCCCTCTCCGAGCGCGTGGACCTCTCGCATGTGGCGGCGGACCGCGGCCGCGAAGCCGGCCGCGTCGCCGGCCGCGATCAGGTCCGTCAGCCGGGAGTGGTCCTCGACGATCTTGGTGATCTGTTCCGGGTCCCGAGCGAGCGACGACGCCGTCATCCGGCGCTGACGCTCCCGCAGGCCGTCGTAGAAAGTCTCGAGCAACGGGTTTCCTCCCGCACGCACAAGCGTCCGATGGAAGTCCGCGTCGAGCGCACTGAACTGCGGCGCGTCGCCGCCTGTCGACACCAGCTCGCGCTGGCGCACCAGGTTCTCCCGTAGTGCCGCGACCAGCGCATCCCGCGCCCGCGGGTTCGACGCGACGGCCTCCACCGCATGCACCTCGACGAGCAGGCGGGCATCGACGACGTGCTCGGCCTCACCGTCGGCGATCGGAACGATCAACGCACCACGCTTCGGGTACAAGCGCATCCAACCTTCGGCCTCGAGTCGCAGGAAAGCTTCTCGCACCGGCGTTCGGCTCGATCCCATGCGCGACGCGATCTCGCCCTCGCTGATCAGCTCGCCGCCCGGCAGTGCGCCGGACAGGATCAGTTCCTTGACCTCGCGGTAGGCCGACTCGGCTGCTGAGTACAACTTAGACACAAGATGTATTTATACGCCTTGCGAAAGATCTGCCTGCGGGCGGGGTCAGTCCGCGGACGGCGGGACGGCCGTGCGGGACTGCGCGGAATACCGGCCGCCGTGGCGCACGATCTTGATGGGGTGGTCGAAGCACTCACTGATGCGCGCGGTGGTGATCACCGACTCCGCATCCCCCTGCGCGGTGATGCGACCTTCCCGAATCAGCACAGCGTGCGTGGTCGTGGTCGGGATCTCCTCGATGTGGTGCGTGACGAGAATGCTCGCCATCAACGGGTGCTGCGCCCGCATCTCGTCGAGCGCGGTGAGAAGTTGCTCGCGGGCCGCGAGGTCGAGGCCGGTGGCCGGCTCGTCGAGGAGCAGCACCGGCGGATCGGGCATCAGCGCCCGCGCGATCAACGCCCGGCCGCGTTCGCCCTGAGACAGAACGGGCCAGCGTGCCTCGATACGCGACGTCATTCCCATCATCGCGATCAGTTCCGCGGCCCGCGCCCGGTCCGCGTCGGTCGGCTGCCACCGCTGCGCGAACTCGGGAGTGTTCGTCAGTCCGGTGAGCACGACGTCGTGCACCGTCAGCGGACGCTCGATCGCGTGCCGCGGATTGACGTGCCCGATGTGCGATCGCAGCTCACGCATGTCCACCCGGCCGAGCCGATGCCCCAGCACGTGGACCGTTCCATGGGTGGGATGCGTGACGGCACCGAGCAGACTCAGCAGCGTGCTCTTGCCGGCTCCGTTGGCGCCCAGGAGCACCCAGTGCTGCCCCTGCTCGATGCGGACGTCGATGCTGCTGAGGATCTTTCGCCCGTCGCGGATCAGATCGACGCCCTCGGTGCTCAGCACCACCTTGTCATCCGTACCGGTACTCACTGGCCGTTCCTTCCGTCACGCAGGCTCGCGATCATAGGGTCGAGGTTTGCTGTCGTCGCGTCGACCGCGGCCGCACCGTCCCCGAGCTCCAGCGCGGCGACGAGGCGGTCGTGGGCGCCGCCGGTGTCCGGCAGCGCCGGTTCGTTCTCCACCATGTCGACCAGAGCGGCGTGGAGAACAGGCCGAACCGAGTCGAACAATGCCGTGAGTACCGAATTGCCGGCGAGCACGACGACGGATCTATGGAAGTCGAGATCCGCCGACACGAACTCGGAGGCACTCGCGGACCGGCTCGCGTGCCGTTCCTCGACCTGCCGGCGGAGGTCGGCCAGAGCCTCAGAGTGGCCGCGCTCGGCGGCCAGCCGCGCCGCCTCGACTTCGAGGGCACGACGGACCTCCAGCACCTCGAGAACCCGGGAACGGCGCAGCAGCTGCTCGAGTGCCGCCGCGGCAGGCGGCTCTGCGACGAATGTTCCGACGCCGTGCCGGACGTCGAGCCACCCGTCCCGCGCCAGCAGACGCACCGCCTCCCGAACCGACGAACGCCCCACCCCGAGTTCCGCGGCCAACTCCGCCTCGCTGGGCAGCCTACGGCCCACCGGCCATTCACCGGAGTCGATCCGCCCGCGCAGAACCTGCTCGAGCTGCGGCACCAACGGCCCGTTTCGCAGCATCTGTCCGGCCATCACCGTCACCTCCCACAGGGAGTCTACAGACCTCAGACGTCTGATCTCATTTGGTCGCCCTCGGCAGAGAGCAGGGCCGACGGGCTCCGTTCCAGATCAACGAGAAGCACTGACCGTCGACGGCGAGGGCCGCGCCCGACGCTGTCGTGGCGGGCTTCCTGGATTTCTGGCGTCTTCGAATCCTGCACTCGTGTGTGCCGGCGGTATCGCGCGTGGATCGGTGAAAGAGGTGCTGAAATGCCGGAAGGCCCCCACCAATGCTGGTGGGGGCCTTCCGGTTAACGGGTGTTCGGCGGTGTCCTACTCTCCCACACCCTGTCGAGTGCAGTACCATCGGCGCT
>NZ_LWTX01000012.1 GCF_002094305.1 Prescottella equi | reverse complement strand
CCCCCCGCCACTCGTGGGAGTGGCGGGGGCATCCCCGTTCCGTCGCGGGCTGTGCCGCGATCAGCTCTTCTTGAATGCCTTGTCGAACAGAATGATTCCGTCGACGGTCGGGTTGGCGCGGTACACGTCGGGTGACCAGGCGACGTAGTTGACGCCGGCGCCCCACGAGAGGAACGGCTGATCGGTGTTCACCAGGTTCTGGATGTCGACGATCGCCTCCCGCTTGGCGGTCTCGTCCGGAGCCGAAAGGACCTTGCCGAGCAGGGCGTCCATCTCCGGGCTCTTGTAGCCGAGGATGTTGTTGGTCGAGGTGCTCGACAGCGAGCTGAAGAGCCGGATCTCGGGAGCAACGTCCGCAATGCTGTACGCGCCGAAGCTCATGTCGTAGTTGCGATCGATGTACAGGCGCTTGACCATGTCGGTGATGCTGCTGGTGTACTCGAGCGCGACATCGAAGCCGATCGAGTTCATCTGCGCCTGCACCGCGAGTGCGAGCTGCTGTGCGTCGGGATCGTTGACGCCGACGTAGGTGATCTTGCCGTTGAAGCCGTCGGCCTTCGCCTGGTCGAGGAGTTCCTTGGCCTTGGCGGCGTCGGGGGTGATGCCGTTGACGTTGCCGTACCACTCGGACCACGGCTGGAACATGTCGGTGCCGGGCATGCCCTCGCCGGCGCGCACGCGCTGGTTGAGGACCTCGGGATCGATCGAGTACGCGATCGCCTGGCGGACGCGGGGATCGGCGGCGGGGCGGCCGGGAGCGTTGTTGAGCTGTCCCACCATCGACATGCTCGTGGTGTCGACGTAGCCCGGGAACTCGGCCTTCGCCGCGTTCACGGTCTGCGCGTTGCGCAGGTAGGCCGCGTCGATGCCGCCGGACTTCAGCGCGTCCACCTTGGGCTGCTCACCTGCGATCCCCACGAACTTCAGGCCGTCGAGGTTCGGCGCGCCACCCCAGTAGTCGGGGTTCGCCTTCAGCTGCAGCTCCTGCTGCGGCTGGAGACTGACGAGCGTGAACGGACCCGCACCGATCGGGGTGAACTTGTCGCCCTGCTGTGCGGTGGGCGAGACGATCATGCCGTGACCGTAGGCGAGCATCGCGGGGAAGGTGCGCCACGGCTGCTTCAGGGTGAAGACCACAGTGGACGGATCCTGCGCGACATTGCTCGCGACCATCTGCGTGTAAACCTGTGAGTTGGCGCCACGTCGCTGGTTGTAGCGGTCGATGCTCGCGACGACGGCCGCGGCGTCCATCGGGGTGCCGTCGCTGAACTTGACGTTGTCGCGGAGCTTCAGCGTCCACGTCAGGAAGTCGGGGCTCTCCTCGAACGACTTCGCCAGCTGCGGCTCGAAGCTCCGGGACTGCGAGTCGTATCGCATCAGAACGTCGTAGACGGCAGCCATCTCGGTGCCACCGGTGGCACCGGCAGGCTGAGTCGCTGCCGGATCGAGGTTCGTGACGGGTGCGTAGGACGCGAAGCTCAGCGTTCCGCCCGACACGGGCGTGCCGCCGTCGCCCTGGTCGCCCAGGATGCCGTACGCCGTCGTCGTTGCGCCGGATCCGCTGCTGGAGTCGGAGCTCTCCGACGACGCGCAGCCGGCAAGCGCGACCGCGCCGACGACCGTGACGGCCATCGTTCGGGCGAGCCTTCTCGAATACTTCTTCATGTACCAACCTCCACGGTCGGGGTCGACGCCTGCCAGTCGGTACGAGCCGGATGGCCCGCCCGGATGATCGATGGGATCTCTGAGTCGACGGGGCTGGTTGCCCGGTCGAAGAGGACGATCGCACCGGAATTCGGTGCAGTCGGGGTCGTTGCAGAAACGGACTCTAGCCGCCCTGCGGTGCGTCCACAAGGAATCGGGCGAACTGGTGATTCCGCAGCGTTGCACCGGTATTCGTTAGCAAAGGGGAGCGATTCGGGCGGGGCTCCGCGGGTGGCTCCGCAGACCCGCGGACCCGACCGAAATGAATTTCACCGAAACTCTTGTGGAACCAAGATAGGTGTCCTAGATTGTCCGGAACACAGCTTTGTATAGACAAAGTTCTCGTCCCGGTCGCGGATGCCTTCCGCTGCCCGTGGTGAGGACTTCGGCGACCGACAACGGCCGGCGTGATACGGGAGGGACCTCTCGATGTACCTTGTGGTTCGCGCGTTATCCGTGTCGTGGGACGGGCGGAGAGCCTCTGTTCCGTGACCGACCCGCAGCACGTGCTGCTCGCGCAGGATCTGATCTCTCGGATCCAGTCGGGAGAGTTCGCGGTGGGGGACAAGCTTCCCACCGAACTCGAACTGTGTCAGACCCGATCCCTCGCCCGGGGCACGGTGCGGCAGGCGCTCAAGCATCTGGAAGATGCGGGAATGATCAGCCGGCGCCGTGGCGCCGGGACCACGGTCGAGTCGCCGGAACCGGTCGTGGGGCACCAGGCCTTCGTGACGAGCAGTCTCGGCATGCTCGCGTTCGTGGAGCGCACGCGGATTACCGACCCGTCGTCGGAAATCATTGTCGCGGAAAGCAACTTGGCGAAACGTGTCGGTGTTCCGGTCGGTTCCGAGTGGTATCGGGTGTCAGGGCCACGCGTGGTTCGGGGGTCGGTGATGCCGCCGTTCTGCTGGAGTGAGGTGTACCTGAGATCGGATCTGCCGCATCGCCGAATGGTGCTGACGGGAAGGTTCGGCATCGCAAATCTGGTGCGTCAGCGCATCGAGCAGGTCGTCACCGGCACGCTTCTCGCATCCGATCTGGCGGATGCGCTGGATGCGGAGAAGGGAAGTGCCGCACTGGTTGTCACGCATCGGCACGTCGATGCGAACGGTGCACTCGAGGCTGTCGGCATTCACACGCACCCGGCGGAGCGGTACCGCATCGTGACGTCGGTGGGTGCGCACCTGTCGACCGACTGACGCCGTCGGATGCCGCTCCGTCCGGGTGGCGGGGAGCCTCGGAAAGCTACTGGAGAGTAGCCCCGACCCGGATAATGACATGAATTCTATTGTGCGCTAGCCTCTTCAAAACGCTATGTGATCCACATCTCACGAGGGAGTCGAACGTTGGACCGGAGTGCGACGACCAGGGATGTCGAGGTCATCGACCGCATCCACGTGAGGGGCGTCGTAGTGCCGGCTCCGGGCGCACCGGCTGCCACCGCTTTCGCGGTGTCGGGCGGGAAGTTCGTGGCCGTCGGGTCGGACGAGGACATCCGCGCGCTGGCCGGACCGACCACCGAGGTGATCGACCTGGGCGGCCGCACCGTCGTGCCCGGCTTCATCGAAACCCATGTGCACCCGCACATGTCGGGGATGAACAGTGTGAACGTCGATGCCGGATCGGACGCGTGCCCCGACATCGGGTCGCTGATCGACGCACTGGCGGCGCGCGCGGCCGAGACTCCCGCAGGGCAGCCCGTCTCCGCGTCGGGGTTCGACGACAGCCTGGTCGCCGAGGACCGTGGACTCACCGCGGCCGACCTCGACCGTGCCAGCGTCGACCATCCCATCGTGGTGCGGCACCTGTCCGGTCACGGGCTGTACGTGAACTCCTTCGTGCTGCGGAGCAAGGGAATCGACCGGGACACGGCAGAACCGGAGGGCGGCGTCGTCGTCCGGAATCCTGCCGGCGAGCCGACCGGCGAGTTCCGGGAGATTCCCGCGATGCGCCTGGTCGTGAGTCCGGAGGACTCGATGCCCACGGGTGAGGAACTGGACGAGGGACTGCGCCGAGCGCTGGCCCGGATGGCCTCGGTCGGCGTCACGACTTTCCACGACATGTTCGTCACCCCCGTGGTGATCGACTCCTACCGGCGGCTGCTCGACCGGGGGGAGTTGCCGCTCCGGGCCCGGTTGTACGCGGGGTTCGGAACACTGGAGGGCTTCACGGTCGGCGACGACTCCGACGCCGATGCCCACGACCATCTCGAGATCGGTGGCGTGAAGCTGATCTCGGACGGGTCGATCCAGTTGCACACAGGGGCACTCACCGAGCCCTACCACGATCTCGGCGGTTGCCACTGCGGTGAAATGGCGATCCCGCCCACAGATCTGGACGAGATGGTGCGCCGCTGCCACGAGGCAGGACGACAGGTCGCCATCCACACCAACGGCGACCGTGCCATCGATCTCGCGCTCGACGCGATCGAGAAGGCACTCGCTGCCGCGGGCGGAACTCCGCTACCGGGCGGACTGCAGCATCGGCTCGAGCACGTTCAGGCTCTTCGTGACGACCAGATCCGACGGATGCGCGATCTCGGTGTGTCGGCGTCGGTGTTCGTCAATCACGTCTACTACTGGGGAGATCGGCATCGCGATCGGTTCCTCGGGCCGGAGCGGGGGAGCCGGATCAGCCCCCTCGCGTCGATCAGTTCGGCACAGGTTCCGTTCGCGCTGCACTGCGACAGCCCGGTCACCCCGGTGAATCCGCTGTTCACCATGCACACCGCGGTCAATCGCGTCACGCGAGGCGGCGAGGTCCTCGGTCCCGAGGAACGCATCGACGCCGCGACTGCGCTGGCCGGCTACACGACATCCGCGGCCTGCCTCGGCGGTGAGTCCGAGGTCAAGGGAGCAATCGCCCCCGGGCGGTTCGCCGATTTCGTCGTGCTGGACGGCGATCCGACCGGGGTCGAACCGTCGGCGATCAAGGACATCACGGTCCTCGCGACCGTGGTCGCGGGTCGTGTCGTGTACACCACCGATCCCGCATTTTCCTAGTGGCGTTTCGAGTTCGACGGAAGTAGGTACGAATGACGCGATCCTCGTTGGCTCGGGCCGGGACTCTCCTGACCGCGCTCACCGCCACTGCAGTTCTGCTGGCCGGTTGCGCCGTTGGTGGGTCGGGTGCGGCGACCGACGCCTCCGACGTGACGACCGGTCTCGTGGGCGAGCAGTCCGACGGCGGTGACCCGGTTTCGGGCGGCACGCTGTCGTACGCGACGTACAACGGTGTGAGCAGTCTCGATCCGGCCGATCGGCAGGACGGCGGCGCCACCGGCGGCAGCGAGATGGCGGCGATCTACGACCTGCTGATGCGCTACGACCCCGAGACCAAGGAGTATCAGCCGCAACTGGCGCAGTCGCTGACGCCGAACGGGGACAACACCGTCTGGACCCTCGCGCTGCGTCCCGGTGTGACGTTCAGCGACGGGACTCCGGTGGATGCGGCGGCGGTGCGATGGAGCATCGGCCACTACCTGGACAAGAAGGCGACGCACTCGCAGGTGTGGAAGGCGACGGTCGCAGACATCCAGTCCCCGGACCCGTCGACCGTCGTCTTCACGCTGAAGCAGCCGTGGAACGAGTTCCCGATCATGTTCACGACCGGGCCGGGCATGATCGTGGCCCCGTCCTCGATGGCCACGGGCACGTTCACCCCGATCGGCGCCGGTCCCTTCACGGTCGAGAAGTTCGCGTCGCAGGACGAGTTGGTTCTCGCTGCCCGGCCGGACTACTGGGACGGTGAGCCGCACCTGGCGAAGCTCCGGTTCCCCGCGATCGTCAGCGAGCAGGGCAAGCTCGACGCCCTGCACACCGGCGGCGTCCAGGCGGCCTACCTCCGTGGCGCGGAGGTCGTTCACAATGCCCTCGAGGCGGGCGACGTGGGTTACGTCTACACCGTCAACATGGGCGGTGTCGGAAACATCAATCAGCGTGAGGGGCGGGCCGCGTCGGACGAACGGGTCCGGAAGGCCATCGTCGCCGGCTTCGACCCGGAAACGTTCAACCAGCGTGTCGAGGGCGGCCACGGCATGCCGGGCAGTGACATGTTCCAGGACTGGTCGCGGTGGCACGGCAGCGTTGCCGGTAGTGGCTACGACCCGGAGGCCGCGAAGAAGTATCTCGCCGAGGCGAAGGCCGACGGGTACGACGGCAAGCTCACCTACGTCGGGTTGAACGATCCCGCCACCCAGAGCAGCGCGCTCGCTTTCCAATCGATGCTCCAGGCCGTCGGTTTCACCGTCGACATCGTCTACACGACGAGCATCAACGATCTGGTGAAGCGCATGTATGCGCAACACGACTACGACATCGGCTACGCCGGATTCAACATCCTGGACGAGTCGCCCTTCGTTCGCCTGTACGGCAATCTCTACAGTGAATCGTCGTCGAACGTCCTGGGCTACGCGAACCCGACCATGGACGATCTGCTCGGCAAACTGCAGACGGCTCCTACGGACGAGGATCGCCTCGCGGTGGTCGAGGACATCCAGACGGTCGTCAACGAGACGAACCCGATGCTCGTGGTCAACAGTGGCAAGTACTTCATCCCGTGGAGTAAGAACTCGCACGGCATCACACCCAGCGCCGATGGCATCATGCTGTTCGGAAATGCCTGGCTCTCTTCCGAATCCGCATCATAGTGCCGGATCGGCGATCACAATCGGATTGGTATGCCCATGAACACAGGAAGGAGGCGATGAGCCGATGACGAGAACCGTGATCGACAAGGTGATCGAGCTTATCGTCGTGCTCTTCGTCGTCAGTCTCGGCACGTTCGCACTCGTTTCGCTCATTCCGGGTGATCCGTCCGTCGCGATGCTCGGTGAGGGACGTTCGCCGGAGGAGTACGCACAAGCTCGTGCGGACATGGGGCTGAACGACCCCTTCTTCACGCGGTACTGGGATTGGTTGTCGGGTGCGCTGCAGGGCGATCTCGGTAATTCGATGGTGCCGCCCCAGGGCCCGGTGACCGACAGCATCAGTGCCGCACTGCCGGTGAGTATCCAGTTGGCGGTGATGGGTCTGTTCATCGCGATCGTGGTGGCGGTGCCGCTGGCGATGTACTCGGCGCGTCATCAGGGTGGGTGGATCGATCGCGCTATCAGCGCCTGCACGTTCGGTGTGCTGTCGATCCCGTCCTTCCTGTCGGGTCTGTTGCTGATCATGGTGATGGTCAACTATCTGGGATGGTTCCCACGGTCGCAGTGGGTTCGGGTCTCGGAAGGACTGGGGCAGAACCTGTATCACGCGATCCTGCCGGCGATCACGATCAGCCTGCTCGAGATGGCGATGTTCATCCGCATTCTGCGCAGCGACCTGGTGATGACGCTCAAGGAGAACTTCATCCTGGTCGCCAAGGCGAAGGGTATGTCCAACGCGCGGTTGCTGTTCAGCGACGCGCTGCGGCCGTCGTCGTTCTCGCTCATCACGATGCTGGGCATCGTGCTCGGCTCGATGATCGGTAGCACCGTCATCGTCGAGACGCTGTTCTCCCTTCCGGGTATGGGCTCACTGATCGTGCGTGCGGCGCAGCAGGGCGACATGCCGATGGTGCAGGGAGCGGTCCTGGTGATCGCCGTCATCTACGTGGTCGCCAACGGTGTCATCGACATCTCCTACGGATACCTCGACCCAAGGAGCCGACGAGCCCATGTCTGAGACCAAGATGGACGATATCGACATGCCGGCGTTCACCGGCCGGGTGCTCGACGACGCGGGCGCCGAGGAGCTGGCGAACGCGAAGGATCTGGCGGAGCGCCGCAATCTGTATCGGATCGGCACGATCCTGACCGTCGTGGGCGTCGTCTGCGCGGCGTTGGGTGTGCTGCCGGTCCTGGTGATGGGCGCGCGGGTGGCGGTCTTCGTGGTCGGCCTGATCGCCCTGTACATGGGTGTACGTCGACTGGGTCTGGCCCGCTTCGGTTCCGACTTCGACCTGACGTTCATCCTGTCGTGTGCGTGGCTGACGGTGCTGATCGTCGCCGCGATCGCGGCCCCGTTGCTGCCGCTCGCCGAGCACGAGGACACCACCAAGACGCTCAGCGCGAAGAGTTACGCGTCGCCGAGCTTGTTCTCGTCGCATCCGCTGGGCACCAACAACTTCGGGCTGGACATGCTGGCGCGCTCGATCTACGGCGCCCGGTCGTCGCTCATCGTGGCGGTCGCCGCGGTCGCGATCGGCATCCTGGTGGGCGGCGCGATCGGCATCCTCGCCGGCTACTTCGGCGGATGGGTCGACCGGGTCGTGGGCATCCTCACCAACTCGCTGCTCGCCGTACCGGCACTGATCCTGCTGATCGCGCTCGCGTCCGTCCTGCAGCCGAACCTGCGGAACGTCTCGTTCGCGCTCGCGGTGTTGGCCATACCATCCATGGTGCGTATCGCCAGAGCGAACACATTGGTGTTCTCCCAACGCGAATTCGTCCTGGCGGCACGAGCGATGGGCGCCACACGATGGCGGGTGATGCTGCGGGAGATCGCGCCGAACGTGGCGCTGCCGCTGCTGTCGCTCGGCATGGTGATGATCTCGGTGATGATCGTCGCCGAGGCGTCGCTGAGCTTCCTCGGCCTCGGCATCCAGCCACCGTCGCCCACGTGGGGAAACATGATCTCCGAGGGCCAGGGCAACGTCTTCGAGCAGCACCCGTACATCGTCCTGGTGCCCGGCGTGTTCCTGTTCCTGACGGTGTTCTCGTTCAACATGGTCGGTGAGAAGGCCCAGAAGAAGACCGGTGGGACCCGGGAGGTGAAACTGTGAGTAGCAACGAACCCATCCTGACGGTGGACGGCGTGTCCACCAGGTTCCGCACCAAGCGTGGACAGTTGCGTGCGGTCGAGCAGGTGTCCCTCGAACTCGACGCCGGCGAGACCCTCGGCCTCGTCGGTGAGTCCGGTTCCGGCAAATCCGTTCTGGGGCAGACCATCATGGGTCTGGTCTCGAACGGCGGCAACACCACCGTCACCGGCACCGTGAACTTCATGGGCCGCGACATGCAGGGACTGACCCGCAAGGAACAGCAGCAGATGTGGGGCAACGACATCGCGATGGTCTTCCAGGACCCGATGTCGGCGCTCAATCCGTTCAAGCGGATCGGTACCCACCTCACCGAGTCGTTGCGCGCCCACCTCGGCCTGGACAAGGCCGCGGCGCGGGAGCGGGCGATCGAACTGCTGCGCAAGGTGCGTATTCCCGAGCCGACGCGGCGGATCGACCAGTACCCGCACGAGCTGTCCGGCGGTATGCGTCAGCGTGTGGTGATCGCGATGGCGCTCGCGTGCGATCCCAAGCTCACCATCGCGGACGAGCCGACCACGGCGCTCGACGTCACCGTGCAGAAGCAGATCCTCGAGCTTCTCGACTCGCTGCGCACCGAGATGGGCATGGCCGGCATCCTCGTCAGTCACGACCTCGGCGTCGTTGCCGGGCAGACGGATCGGGTCGCGGTCATGTACGCGGGACGGATCGTAGAGACGGCGCCGACCCGGCAGTTGTTCGCCAGCCCCCGGCACCCGTACACCGAGGCGCTGCTCGCCGCGGTTCCCCGCCTCGAGCAGGAACCGCACACCCGGCTCGAGTCGATCGACGGTGGACTGCCGGACATGACGAAGCCGCCCACGGGCTGTTCGTTCGCGTCTCGGTGCAAGTACGCCCAGGCCAAGTGCCGGGAGGTCGTGCCGACGCTGACGGCATCCGCGGACACCGCCGGTGCTCGCCACCCGCACGAGGTGGCGTGCCATTTCCCGCTGGACGGTGTGGCCGACCTCGGGATGCCCGCCGCCGCGGGCACAGAAGTTCGCGAGCTGGAAGTGGAGACCATCTGATGGCCGGAAGTGGAGTTGCGCACCTGCGCAGGGACGAGGGGCCCGTGCTCGCGGTCGAGAACCTCGTCGTGGAGTTCCCGGCGGGCCGCGGCCAGACGGTGCACGCCGTGTCCGATATCAGTTTCGATCTGCTGCCCGGTGAAACCCTCGGCATCGTCGGCGAATCCGGTTGCGGCAAGTCCACTGCCGGACGCGCCGTGCTGCAGCTGCCGGCACCGAAGTCGGGCAGCGTGGAGATCGACGGAATCGAGCTGACCACGCTCAGTCCGTCTGCGCTGCGCAAGATCCGGGCGCAGATGCAGATGATCATGCAGGACCCGATCTCGTCGCTCAATCCGCGCCGCAAGGTCAAGCACCTGGTGACCGAGGGCCCGCGCATGTGGGGACAGCGGAACAAGGAACGCCTCGACCAGCTGGGCCGGGAACTGCTCCAGGCGGTCGGCCTCGACCCGGACATGGTGTGGGACCGGCTCCCGGGGGAGCTGTCCGGCGGTCAGTGCCAGCGCGTGTGCATCGCCCGCGCGATGATGCTCAAGCCGAAGGTGCTCATCTGCGACGAGCCGGTGTCGAGTCTGGACGTGTCGGTCCAGGCGCAGATCCTCAACCTGCTCGAACAGACGAAGACCGAGTTCGAGCTCACGATGATCTTCATCGCGCACAACATGGCGGTGGTCAAGAACATCAGCGACCGGGTGATGGTCATGTACCTGGGCAAGGTGTGCGAGATCGCGCCGAGCCACAACATGGAGAAGCGGGCTCAGCACCCGTACTCGCAGTTGCTGCTCGCGTCGATTCCCGACCCGGACGTGCTCCGCGGCGAGGCCGACGCCACACCGCAGATCGAGGGCGACCTGCCTTCGCCGCTCAATCCGCCGTCGGGCTGCCGGTTCCGTACCCGCTGCCCGTTGGCCACCGATCGGTGCGCGGCCGAGGAGCCCCAGCTCCGGGAAGTCGCTCCCGACCACTTCGTGGCCTGCCACAACGTCTGACACACATATCTCCCGCGTTTTGCGCACTTATCGCTGAAATTCCGGTGCCCGGAGCGCGATAAGTGCGCAAAACGCGGGGAGCGGGAGGGACAGGTATGTCGATCGAGAGTTTGTTCGACGGTCAGGACATGACCGGGCTGGCCGCTTCGATCCGAGACGGTGACGTGTCGGCTCGCGAGGTGGTCGAGTTCGCGCTGCACCGGATCGCGGAGCGCAACCCCGCCGTCAACGCGGTGGTTGCCGAGCGGGCCGAGGAAGCACTCGCCGAGGTGGACGCCGGGCTTCCGGACGGACCGCTGCGGGGAATCCCCTTTCTGATCAAGGATCTTCACGCCGACGTCGCGGGGCTTCCGACGTCCAACGGCTCCCGGCTGTTCGCGGGTCGGGTCGCGAACGCGGACACGGAACTGGTGTCGCGCTACCGGCGGGCCGGGCTCGTGGTCATCGGCAAGACGAACACCCCGGAGTTCGGCCAGAACGCGAGCACCGAGCCCGTGCTGTTCGGTCCGACGCGCAACCCGCGCCGGCTCACCCACAGCGTCGGCGGCTCGTCCGGTGGCGCGGGCGCGGCCGTCGCGGTCGGTATCGCCCCGGCCGCGCACGCCAGCGACGGCGGTGGTTCGATCCGGATTCCGGCGTCCGCCAACGGCCTGGTGGGACTCAAGCCGTCCCGCGGCCGGATGCCGTCCGGTGCTCCGCTGTCCGGTCCGTTGTCGGTGGAACACGCTGTCACCAAGAGTGTTCGGGACACCGCGCTGCTGCTCGATCTCACGTCGGGCCCGGCAGTGGGCGCACCGTTCGGGATCGCGCCGCCCGTTCGCCCGTACGTCGACGAGGTGGGTGCCGATCCGGGCAAGCTTCGCATCGGCATCACCACGACGATGCCGGGCGGGGATCCGGTCCACCCGGATTGCGCGGCGGTCGCATCCGACGTCGGAGTGATGCTCGAGAAGCTGGGACATCACGTCGAGACGGCCGCGCCGACGTTCCATCCCGAGGCGCTCGGGGCCGCGATGCAGTACCTGATGTCGGCGCCGATGGCCGTCGAGATCGACCAGCGGCTCGCCGAACTGGGCCGGGAACTGCGCGACGACGACCTCGAGACGATGGCGCGCGTCCAGTACGACCGGTGCAAGTCGCAATCCGTCACCGACCTGGCCGCCGCCTATGCGGCACTCGAGCTCACCGGGCGCGAGATCGGCCGGTATTTCACCGAGTACGACCTGCTGCTGAGCCCGACGCTGTGCCGGCCGACGCCGGAACTGGGCGTGCTCGATGCAATGGATCTCGAGGCCATGTGGCAGCACGCCGGCGCCTACGGCGCGCTGACGTCACCGTTCAACAGTGGTGGACAGCCGGCGATTTCGCTTCCGCTGGGCAAGGATTCGACGGGTCTGCCGCTCGGTGCCCAGCTGGTGGCCGCGCACGGGCGCGAGGACCTGCTGATCCGCGTCGCGGCGCAGCTCGAGGCCGCGCACCCGTGGAGCACGGCTCCGGTGTGGCCCGCGGTGGCGGGCTGACCGCGAGTCAGTTCGTAGGAGGTTGGACGGCGGGCGCGGTGACGTCGCAGTGCGGTTGGCACGCGACGGACTCGCCCGCCGTTTCCTCTGCCGCGGCCTTGCGGGGGATCATCACCGCGGAGAGCACCGCGCCGATCAGGAGTAACCCGGCACAGATGAGCATCGCCACGCGGAAGCCCGACGCGAATGCCGCAGGGTCGGCGAGGGCGTCCGCGCCGATTCCGGCGAGCGCGGGAAGCGCAGCCACCGCGAGCAGCTGGCTGGTGCGAGCGACGGCGTTGTTGACGCCCGACGCAATCCCGGCCTGATCCGACGACACCGAACCGAGCACGGCCGCGGTGAGGGGTGCGACGAGCGCCGACAATCCCAGTCCGAACACCAGCACCGCGGGCAGCACCTGCGTCGGGTACGACGCGCCGGGCCCGATACGGAGCATCAACAGCAGGCCGCCGGCGCCGAGCAGCGGTCCGACGGTCATCGGGGTGCGGGGGCCGTGGATCTGCGCCCAGCGCCCGGCCCGCGACGACAGCAGCAGCATCAGGATCGTGATCGGCAGCGACGCGACGCCGGCGGCCAGCGGCGAGTAGCCGGACACGATCTGCAACTGCAGGAGCAGCAGGAAGAAGACACCGCCGAGCGCCGCGTACACGGCGAGGGTCACCAGGTTGGCGGCGACGAACACGCGGGAGGCGAACAACGATCCCGGCACCAGCGCGTACCGGGAGCGCCTCTCGACCACGACGAACGCGGCCATGAGGACGAGCCCGGCGATCACCGCCCACACGGCCGTCTCGATCAGCCCGTACGTGAGGGCGCCCAACGCGAGCGCGGCGAGTGCAGAACCGAGAACGTCCAGGCGTTCGGGCGGGTGCGGGTCCCGGGTCTCGGGCACGTGCCGCGCCGAGACCCACACGACGGCCACGGCGAGCGGCAGGTTGATCAGGAACACCGAGCGCCAGCCCGCGACCTCCACGAGCCAGCCGCCGAGCAGGGGGCCGACGGCTGCGGCCACCCCACCCAGCCCGGACCACAACCCGATCGCGGCACCCTGGTCCTCCTCGTCGAACGACGCCGAGATGATCGCGAGACTCCCCGGGGTGAGCAGTGCGGCGCCGACACCCTGCAGCAGACGTGCCGCCACGAGGATCGTGACATTCGGTGCGAGCGCGCACAGAGCGGACGCGCCCGCGAACCAGACTGTGCCCCAGACGAATACTCGTCGCCGTCCCACCCGATCGCCGAGGGCCCCACCGAACAGGATCAGGGACGCCAGCGTCAGCGTGTAACCGCTGAGGACCCACTGCAGGCCGGCGACCTCGGCGCCGAGATCCTCACCGATCCGGGGCAGCGCGACGTTCACGACGGTGCCGTCGAGCATTGCCAGAGACGAGCCGAGAACGGTGGCCGCCACGACCCACCGTCCCCGCGGCGATTTCAGTTGGAGCGCCGGAGCGGTCATCTCTTCGATGGTAAGGGCGCTGCGCGCCCGTGCGCCTTTTCGGTGGTGCCCGCTACCAAAAAGGCGCACGGGTGCGGAGCGCCTCTACCGTTGCGCACTCGAGGGAAACCGGGCGAATGGAGCGAGATGATGTCGATGCGTGGTGGGGCGAAGCGGAGTCCGAAGGTGCTTGCGGCGGCGATCCTGTGCGGTGCGGCACTCGCGACGGCAGCGTGCTCCGAGCCGGCGGAGCCTGGGGACCCTGCACCGTCGCCTCCGCCGTCGTCCACGACCGTGACACCGCAGCTTGTCGCTGCGCCGACACCCGCCGAACTGAACGCGAACCTGGCGCGCGCCTTCGACGAGACGGTCCCCGCGGCGGAGAAGGTCACGCTGGTCCAGGGCACGCAGGCCGATCCGCAGTTGATCGAGCAGGTAGTCGAGGCGGCGAAGGTCAACAAGGCGTCCGCGCAGGTCACCGACGTCACCGACCTCGGTGACGGCACGGTCGCGGCGACCGTCGTCATGGCACTCGACGGTCAGCCCGCACCCGAGAGCGTCATGACCTTCGTCGCCGAGGACGGTGTGTGGAAGCTGTCGAAGGACAACGCATGCGGCATCGTCAGTGTCGCGGGGCTGTCGTCTCCGGCGTGTGCGTGAGCGGGGCATCGGTCAGCAGTTCCCGCGCGGCGGCGGCGATCGCGTCGGTCTCGGCCTGCCGGATTCCGGGGCGCCCCGCGATGTGTCCGAGTTCGGAGTCGATGGGTCGCAACTCGGCGCCGGGTACCAGCGCGGCCTCGCGGGCGGCGTCGGCGAGAGTGAAGTAGGCGTCGGTGGTACCGGGCATGACGATGGTTCGTGCGCCGATCGATCCGAGTGCGGCGTCGAAGCCGCCCGCGTGCCCTCGGCCGACGTCTGCGGTGCGCCACGTGTCGAGCATCGCCGTCAGGTCGTCGGCATCCATCGCAGCGTGGTCGTTCGCCCACCCGTCGAGCAGGTCGTCGATCGAGTCGTAGCCGACGTCCCGGTAGGAACCGCGGTCGAAGAAGTCCCGCGAGTACGCCCAGCCGGCGTACACCCGCCCGAACGCGCGCAGCCCGTCCACCGGAGGCCCCGTTCCCGACCGGTAGGCGGGATCGGCCGTGAGCGTCGAGGCGACGCCGTCGAGGAAGACTCGGTTGAAGTCCGAGCATCGCGCGGCGCCGCAGATCGGCAGGAGGCTGCGGACCATGGACGGATACCGTACGGCCCACTCGTAGCACTGCAGCGCGCCCATCGACCATCCCGCCGCGAGTGCGATACCCCGCACTCCCAGCGAATCCAACAGGGCGCGTTGTGCACGCACGTTGTCGGCGATCGTGAGTAGTGGAAAGATCCGGGGGAGAGGATGATTCGAAGGCGACGACGACAGTCCGTTGCCGAACATGTCGACCGCGACCACGAACCAGTCCCGTGGATCGAACATGCGGCCCGGTCCGATCCACGGTTCGTAACTGCGGTGCGTGCCGGTGTAGTAGCTGGGCAACAGGACACAGTTGGTGCCGTCCCGGTCGAGTGTCCCGTGGGTGCGGTAGGAGAGGTGCGCGCCGGGGAGGTCCACGCCGAATTCGGTCGTGAACCTCCCCAGCGAGAAGCTTCGTGCCACCGACATGTCAGAAGAACTTGAGGTAGCGGTCGGTCTCCCACGACGAGATGTGCGACTGGTACGACTCCCATTCCTCGGTCTTGTAGTCGATGAAGGCCTGGTACAGCGCGTCCCCGAACACTTCCCGGGACAGACTGTCGGCCCGGAACTCGTCGATCGCCTCGCCGAGCGAGCGGGGAAGCAGGGACACGCCCATCTCGGCGATCTCGGTGTCGTTGTAGCGGTACATGTTCTCGGTGCGGGGGGCGCCCGGGTCGAGACCCTCGCGCACGCCCTCGAGACCGGCGGCCAACACCATTGCCGCGCCCAGGTACGGGTTGCAGCTGATGTCGGCGGCGCGGCACTCGACGCGGCCGCCGGCGAGCGGCACGCGCAGCGAGTTGGTCCGATTGTTGTTGCCGTAGCTGACGAAGACCGGCGCCCACGTGGAGCCCGACATGCTGCCCTTGCGGACCAGGCGCTTGTAGCTGTTGACGGTGGGCGCAATGACGGCGGTGATCGCCGGCAGGTGTCGCAGGACGCCCGCGATGAACTGGTAGCCGAGCGGTGAGATGCCCACGCCGCGGGGGTCGTCGTCGGTCCGGAACAGATTCGCGCCGGTCTCGAGATCGGCGAGCGACATGTTGAAGTGGGCACCCGAGCCGGTGCGGTCCGCGAAAGGCTTGGGCATGAACGACGCGAAATGTCCGTGCTTGCGTGCGATTTCGTTGGCCATGACGCGGAAGAAGACGAAACGGTCGGCCATGGTGAGTGCGTCGGTGTACGCGAAGTCGACCTCGAACTGGCCTCGCGCATCCTCGTGGTCGAACGAGTAGACGTCCCAACCGAGTTCGTTCATGGCCTGGACGAGTTCGCCCAGCCAGCCCATGTTGTCGAGGGTGGTCGCCACGTTGTAGCAGGGCTTGCTGAGGTTGTCGCGGTCGCTGACCTCGGTGGTTCCGGCGGGAGAGTCCTTCAGGACGAAGAACTCGGTCTCGATGCCCAGGTTGAATCCGTATCCGAGGTCGGCGGCCGCGGCGAGCTGCCGCTGGAGGATGTCGCGGGACGAGGCCTCGAACGGCTGTCCTGCCGTGTGCAGGCTGCTCGGGAAGTAGGCGTACTCGCGGTTCCACGGCAGCTGGAACCACCGGGTGAGGTCGGGGCGGGCGGACAGCTCCTCGTCACTGATGTCCTGTGGCAGTCCGTCCAGCGCGGCGCCGGTGAACAGTTCCGATCCGCCCATCATGTTGTCGAGGTGGTCGATCGGAACGAACTTGCCCTTCGAATTGCCGTGCATGTCGACGAAACTGGCGATCGCGTACCGGACTCCGGCCGCCCGCAGCTGCTGCTTCACCGCTTCGACGTCGAGCTTGGGTTCGGTGGTGGTCATGGGTCCTCCTCGGGGCGTCCACTTATTTCGATGGCCTATCGAAACTGTGCGGGGGCGTCGTGTCGTAGGGGTGTCCCCACTGTTGCCGCTTGGTAAATCGTGGATCCGTGTCGGACGATCTCCCCATGGGTAATGACGGGGTGGGGCAACGAGTCGGGCGCCCTCGGCGCAGCGGGGTGCAGGGCGAGTCGCCGCGTGAGGAGATCGTGAGCGCCGCCGCGCGACTGTTCGCCGCGGCCGGGTACGCGCAGACCTCGGTCAGTGCGATCGCGCGGGAAGCCGGATTGGGGCAGTCCTCCCTGTACTACTGGTTCGCGAACAAGGAAGCGATCCTGCAGGCGCTGATCGACAAGAATCGCGAATCCCTCGAGACCGCCCGCGAACTCGTGGATGCCACGGATTCGCCGGCGCATCGTCTCTACCGGATCGTGTACGTCGACGTCGTCCAGATGTGCTCGGCCCCATTGGACTTCTACGAGCTCGAGCGCGTGGCGCGCGCGCAACCGGAGGCGTTCGACGAGTTCTTCTCCGATTACCGCGAGCTCGAACGGCTGATCGCGCGGGTGATCCGGCAGGGGGTCGCTGCGGGGGAGTTCCGTGACGTCGACGCGCCGGCGACGACGACGGCGGCTCTCGCGCTCAGCGAGGGGCTCCAGTACCGGTTCCGGCAGGGCGAGCAGGACGTTCGGCGGATGCGCGAGTTGGCACACCTGTCCGCGTCGACGACCGTCGCCGCCCTGGTGCGGGACCGGCGGCGCGTCCGAAGTGCCCGCGCGGCGGCGGAAGGGTTGGATTAACCGAATCGACACATTTTCAATACAGCATCGAAAAGTGGCCGTCCGAAGGTTTCGATGACACATCGAAAACCTGCCGCCGGCGCACGTCGCCCGGGCGGCCCTCACCCGAGTGGGAGTACCGCATGGACAGCGGCAATACTGCGTGGCTTCTGACGGCCGTCCTGGCCGTCGCCCTGATGCTTCCCGGTCTCGTTCTCTTCTACGGCGGCATGGTCAGCCGTAGAACGACGATGAACATGATGCTGATGGTCTTCGTCTCCTTCTGCTTGACCGCATTCCTGTGGGTGGCCTTCGGGTATTCGATGGTCTTCGGGGACTCGGTGGGTGGCGCCGGACTCGTCGGCGATCCGTTGGAGTTCGCGGGCCTGGGCCAACTGCTCGAAGCGCCCGAAGACGGCGCCCTGCCGCCGCTCGGGTTGGCGGCGATCCACCTGTGCTTCGCGGGACTGACGATCGGAATCGTCGCCGGCGCGGTGGCCGACCGCATGAAGTTCGGTGCATGGATGATCTTCTCGGCGTTGTGGGTCACTCTCGTGTACTTCCCGGTCGCGCACTGGGTGTTCGCGTTCGACTCTGCCGACGGTGGCGTGCGGGGAGGGTGGATCGCCAACGCCCTCGAGGCCGTCGACTACGCGGGATCCACGGCCATCCACGTCAACTCGGGCGTCGCCGCCCTCGCGATGGCGATCGTCCTGGGCCGCCGCCGGACGTGGCCGGTGCAACCGAAGGCGCACAACCTGCCGGTCGTGCTCCTCGGTGTGGGCCTGTTGCTCACCGGGTGGCTCGGGTTCGACGGCAGTGCACTCGGCGCGGCCGACAACGACGCGGCGGTGGCCGTGTTCAACACGCTCGTCGCCGCCTGCGCGGGAGCCTGCGCGTGGCTCGTCGTCGAACGCCTCCGGGACGGCGCACCGACGACACTCGGCGCCTCCTCGGGCGCCATCGCTGCGCTGGTCGCCATCACGCCGTCCTGCGGTGCGGTTTCGCCTCTCGGCGCCCTCGCTGTCGGCGTCCTCGCCGGAATCGCTTGTTACTTCGCGGTTCTGCTGAAGTACCGGCTGCGTTTCGACGACGCCCTCGACGTGACCGCTCTCCATTTCGTCGGCGGTGTGGTCGGCGGTCTGCTGATCGGTTTCCTCGCCACGCCGACCGCCCCCAGCGGTGCCACCGGCCTGCTGTACGGCGGCAGCATCGAGTTGCTCGGACGCCAGGTCCTCGCGATCGCCGCGGTGTTCGCGTACACCTTCACCGTGACCTGGATCCTCGCGAAGGTGCTCGATCGCACGGTGGGGATCCGCGTCGACGACGAGACCGAGCGACGTGGCCTCGACATCGTCGTGCACGCCGAGAACGCGTACGAGGACACTTCCGAGCCGGCGCAGTCGCCGCGCGGTCATGCCGAACCCGCGTACACCCTGCAGACCGACGAGGGCGAGTCGGTAGCGGCACCCCGGATGCCGTGACGCCGAGCCTCTCGGCCGGGCCGGGTCGGCGCAGTCCTGCCGGCCCGGCCCGCGAGGAGCACAATGAGGCGAATGACGACTTCTCGCCTGCCTCGAACGATCGGGTTCGCTTTCGCCACGGCGATACTGACGACCGCCACTGCGTGTTCGACCGCGACGGACGGAAGCGCGCGAACGGACGCGGCACCGCAGCCGACGGCGTCGGCGGTCGCTCCTGCCTCGACGGCGACGTCGCCCCCGCCGGCGGAAAACGCCTACACCGCAACCACGGTGCATGTCACCGGCGACACCGGACGGGTCCGGTACGACGTCGTGGTCCCGCAGATCGAAGGCGGCGACCCCGCCGTGGCGGCAGAGTTCGACGAGTCGATGCGGGCGGCACTGCAGGACCAGATCGACGGGTGGCCGGGAGACCGGTTCACGCTCGAATCCACGGACCGTTCGGCGGTGGTGCACATCGGATCCCGGGTCGTCAGCGGGCTTCTGGTGACGTCGTGGAACGCCGACCCGCCCGGGGCCCATCCGACCCCGCTCGTCGCGACGGTGGTGATCGCCGACGATGCGCAGCCCGTCACGCTCGACCGGCTGTTCCCGGACCTCCGAGCCGGCCTGAACCGGCTGTCCGAGGAGTCTGCGGAGCTACTTCCCGCGACGGCTGCCGGACCCGACTTCCTGCGCGAAGGGATCGAGCCGAAGCGGGAGAACTTCGCGAACTGGGTGGCCACGCCGGCCGGCATGGAAATCCACTTCACGGACTACCAGGTCGGTCCGCACGCGATCGGGCTGATCGTGGTGACGGTGCCGTGGGACCGGCTGTCCGACGTCGTGGCACCGGACCTCGTCGGCGTGGTGTCGAGCTGAGGGCGTCACCGAACGAATGACCAGTCAACGGGAGGGCCTCTGGAACCGGGGCTGCGGCGTCGGGAGATTGGAGGTTCGAACGGAGCACCGGCACAGCCCGCCTGCGTGCACCGTGGGACGAAAGGACTGACCATGACCTCCGCGCATGCCGACGACGTCGACACCGACGAGATCCGCATCATCGACCAGGGCACGCCGCCGGCGCGCTTCGCCCGCGGCTGGCACTGCCTGGGGCTCGTCGACGGCTTCCGCGACGGCAAGCCGCACTCGGTGGAGGCGTTCGGCACCAAGCTGGTGGTGTTCGCCGACAGCAAGGGCGACGTCCAGGTCCTCGACGCCTACTGCCGGCACATGGGTGGCGACCTGAGCCAGGGCGAGATCAAGGGCGACTCGGTCGCGTGTCCGTTCCACGACTGGCGTTGGAACGGCAAGGGCCGCTGCACCGACATTCCCTACGCCCGGCGCGTTCCCCCGGTCGCGAAGACGCGTGCATGGCTGACGATGGAGCAGGACGAGCTGCTGTTCGTGTGGAACGACCCGGAGGGCAACCCGCCGCCGCCGGAGGTGACGATTCCCGCCATGCGCTCGACCGACGCCGAATGGACGGACTGGCAGTGGAAGTCGCTCGTCATCGACACCAACTGCCGTGAGATCGTCGACAACGTCGTGGACATGGCGCACTTCTTCTACGTGCACTACTCGTTCCCCACGTACTTCAAAAACGTCTTCGAGGGCCACGTCGCAATCCAGGAGCAGAAGGGCGTCGGCCGCGACGACGTCACCGAGTGGACCGATCCGGACGTGCCGCGCCTGGTCGGCAACACGTCCGTCGCCGCTTACCACGGCCCGTCGTTCATGATCGACGACCTGATCTACCACTACGACAAGTACGACGTCGAGTCCGTGCTCATCAACTGCCACTACCCGATCGCGCCGGACAAGTTCGTGCTGATGTACGGCATCTCGGTGAAGAAGACGGAGCAGGTTCCCGCCGAGATCGCGGATCAGTTGGTGGACGCGATGATCGGCTACATCGGGGTCGGCTTCGAGCAGGACATCGAGATCTGGAAGAACAAGACGCGCATCGAGAACCCGCTGCTCACCAATGAGGACGGACCGGTCTACCAGCTGCGTCGCTGGTACGAGCAGTTCTACGTGGACGTCGCGGACGTCACCACGGACATGGTGGACCGCTTCGAGTTCGAACTCGACACCACCAGGCCCGTCGAGGCGTGGAAGCGGGAAGTGGCCGACAATCTCGCCCGCCGCGCGGCCGCGGAACAGGTGTAGCGGTGGAACCGGTCGAGTGCGACCGCTGCGGCTGTCGGGTGCTGGTGGTCAAGAACAGCTGGCAGCACACGTCCGTGCAGTGGACTGCCGAGGCGCGGTCCACGTGCCAGGTGTTGGACGACGCCGCCGACCCGGTGTCGCGCGCTCGTAGTTGCCCGGCGATGCAGGAATCGATCGCACGGGCGGCCGTCGAGGGACGGATCGGCGTACTCGACGACTGAGCTCGCCGGCGCCGGTGGACGAGGTCCCCCGCACGTGCGGGGGACCTCGGTTACCATCGGGGCTCGGGATTCGCGCAGGAGGTTTCCGTGATCAAGGTGAACCAGGTGACCTCGCGTCTCGAGGCGGGCAAACTGCGCGGCGTCGACCTCGTCGGGATCTGCCTGGGCGATCCTGCGGAGACGGACAGGCGAGTGGTCGACGCGGGCACCTTCACCATGCTGCAAGACGTCGTCGGGCCGCGCACCTCGCTGTACGTCGACGCGTCGGCGGCGCACTCACCGCAGGACGTCGTCGATGCCGTCGAAGCGCTCCGGCCCACCTATTTCGAGTTCACGGCGGTCGATGCGGCCAAGGAGTCGGCGGCGGCCGAACAGTTGGACTTCCTGGAACGTCTGCCGGTTCCGAAGATCGCGAACGGCTTCTTCGTCCTGAAGGACGATGTGGGCCTGCTCGACAGCCGACTCCATCTGGACCGCCTCGTGGCCGCCGGTGTCGAGTACTTCCAGGTCGAGACCGACTCGCTGCTCGATCCGCGGTTCCGGATCTCCGCGCCCCATCGTGAGCGTCTCGCGGCTCTGTTCGCCGACTACCCGTGCCTCGTCGCGGACGTGTGCACGACGCCGCCGGTGCTCCCGGAGTTCGGTCAGGTGGGGACCTATTTCAACCTGGGAAACGGGCGTGTCCGTAACTACGACTACTCGGACCGGCAGACACCCCTCTCCGGAATTGTCCGGATCCTCCGTTCTCTGCCGGTCGGCTGACCCGATTCGACCGCTGCTGTTCGCCTGTTCGACACCCGACTGTTCCGGGATCGTTGCCGGGTCACATGAATATTGCTCACGGAGATTCGAGCAGGCCGGAGCGAAATCGACTGTCTCGCAGAATCTCTGTCCGGAACTCGCGGCTATCGTCGTGAGCACCGTGCAGCATCCCGGGACGCGCTACGAAGCGCGGACACACCATTCACACTGAGGAGTTTCGAAATGGGTTCTTCCGACGCAGATCTCGCGCTGATCAAGCAGATTCAGCCCGTCGTCAGCGGCATCGGCACCGTCGTCGGTGGCATCGGTGCGATCCTGGGCCTGATCGGCGCGCTGAACGCTCTGTTCCCCGCCTGATACGTCGCCTGACCGCGTTCGGCCCGCACCCCCGCCCGGGGTGCGGGCCGAACGTCGTCCATGCCCGGGCCCCCGCCCGGACCCGGGCATGGACGACGGTGCCCCACCGCCTCGGGAGGCGATGGGGCACCGAGAGATCCGTTGCGTTACTTGTAGCTGTAGAAGCCCTGGCCGGTCTTGCGACCCAGGTGTCCGGCGTCGACCTTGCGGCGGAGCAGGGCCGGGGGCGCGTAGTTCGGCTGCGCGAACTCGGCGTACAGCGACTCCGCTGCCGCGAGTGCGACGTCCAGGCCGACGGTGTCGAGCAGCGTCAGCGGGCCCATCGGGTAACCGCAGCCGCCCTTCATGGCCTCGTCGATGTCCTCGGCGGACGCGTAGCCCGACTCGAGCATGCGAACCGCGTCGCACAGGTACGGGATCAGCAGCGCGTTGACGATGAATCCGGCGCGGTCACCCGCACGAACGGCCTTCTTGCCCAGGGTGTCACGAGCGAACTCCGTCACGGCCGCGACGGTCTCCTCCGACGTGACGAGGCTGACGACGATCTCCACCAGCGGCATGACCGGCACCGGGTTGAAGAAGTGGACGCCGACGACCTGCGACGGGCGCTGCGTCGCGTTGGCGATCTTGATGACCGGGATCGACGACGTGTTGGTCGCGAGGATGCCGGACGGCTTGACGATCTTGTCGAGCTTGCCGAAGATCTCGAACTTGAGCGCCTCGATCTCCGGCGCGGCCTCGATCACCAGGTCGCGGTCGGCGAACTCCTCGATGTCGAGCGTCACGCGGACCCGGGAGATGGCGGCGTCCGCCTCCTCCTGGGAGATCTTGCCGCGGGCCACGCCCTTGCCGATCGAGTTCGCGATGCGGGCCTGAGCGGCGTCGGCGAACTCCTGCTTGGTCTCCAGGACCAGGACGTTGCTTCCGGCCTTGGCACACACCTCGGCGATGCCGGCACCCATAGTGCCGCCACCGATCACACCAACTAGCTCCACAGTCGAATCTCCACAGTCGTCTCGTGACCTCGCCGACGGGCGAGGCGCTGTCAGGGTCATTCTGCTATCAGGGTCATTCTGCTATCCGGCGCCGGACGTCCGTCACCCCGGCGCCGAAAGCTCGACGCCGGGGTGACGGAGATCGCGGATGCCGCCGAGCGGTCAGCTGCCGAGGCTGCCTGCGCCCAGGCCGCCACCGCCACCGCCACCGATGCCGCCTGGTCCCTGGCCACCCATGATGGCCATCAATTCGCCCAGGACGTCCACCAGTTCACCGAGAATGCTGATCGATCCCATGTCCACTCAACTCCCTGCGTCGGTCACGGTGCCGGCCCCCGAACGGCCTGCTTTCGAGCAGCTCCCGGTTCGAACCGTGCTGTCACCTACCGCGGCACCCGTGGGTGCCGTCCCCCATTGAACGCCGGAGCGTTCCAGCGGGGAACCGTCGCAGCAGAACTGTGCGTCACTTGAGCAGTGCGCGTGACATGACCAGTCGCTGAATCTGGTTGGTGCCCTCGTAGATCTGGGTGATCTTCGCATCTCGCATCATTCGCTCCACCGGGAAGTCGGTGGTGTAGCCGGCGCCACCGAACAGCTGGACCGCGTTGGTGGTGACCTCCATCGCGACGTCCGACGCCAGGCACTTCGCAGCGGCGGAGATGAAACCGAGGTTCTTCTCGCCACGCTCGGCGCGAGCGGCCGCGGTGTACACCATCAGGCGGGCCGACTCGATCTTCATCGCCATGTCGGCGAGCATGAACTGGGTGTTCTGGAAGTCCGCGATGGACTTGCCGAACTGCTTGCGGTCCTTGGTGTATGCGACGGCGGCATCGAACGCGCCCTGCGCGAGACCGAGCGCCTGAGCACCGATCGTCGGACGGGTGTGGTCGAGCGTCTCGAGGGCCGTCTTGAAGCCGGTGCCGGGCTCACCGATGATGCGGTCGCCCGGAATGCGGCAGTTCTCGAAGTACAACTCGGCGGTGGGGGAGCCCTTGATGCCGAGCTTGTGCTCGAGCGGTCCCACGACGAAGCCCTCGTCGTCCTTGTGCACCATGAACGCGGAGATGCCGTTGGCACCCTTGTCGGGGTCGGTCACGGCCATCACCGTGTACCACGTGGACTGACCGCCGTTGGTGATCCAGCACTTGGAACCGTTGAGGATCCACTCGTCGCCGTCCGCCTTCGCGCGGGTGCGCATGCTGGCCGCGTCGGATCCGGCCTCGCGCTCGGACAGGGCATACGACGCCATCGCACCCGCCGCGATCTCGGGCAGCACCTGCTTCTTGAGCTCCTCCGAGCCCTTGAGGATCAGACCCATCGTGCCCAGCTTGTTGACGGCCGGGATCAGCGAGGACGAACCACAGACGCGGGCGACCTCTTCGATCACGATGCACGCGGCTACCGAGTCGGCGCCCTGGCCGTCGTAGGCCTCGGGGACGTGGACGGCGTTGAATCCCGAGTTGACGAGCGCGTCCAGCGCCTCCTTCGGGAAGCGGGACTTCTCGTCCACCTCCTTCGCGTACGGCGCGATCTCCTTCTCGGACAGCGCGCGGATCGCGGCACGCAGTTCCTCGTGCTCCTCGTTCAGCTGGAAGAGGGGGAAATCGGGATTGCCGGACATAGGGACGCTCCTCGTCGTGCGTGCGGCCGCGGCGCCGAGTGTTCGGGCACTCAGTGCCAGGCCTGGTTGGGCTGGCTGTCCGTACCCCTCGGCATGTTCATGCCGATCGCGTACGTACGTCCACGAATACCCTTAGTCAAGCATGGCACTTAGTGCCAGTCAAGGATGCTGCGCCTCGAGTTGCCGGCGTACCTGCCGGGCCACCTCGTCGGCGGGCGTACCGGGTGGGTACGTCACCACCGTCACCGTCTCGCCGAGAGCGGAGGTGGCCGGGGCGCGCCTCGCGGCGGCCCCGGGCGCGAACTTGTCCCGGACCTCGGCGAGGGCGGCGCGCAGCGCCTCGGGCGTGGCGTGCTCGTCACCGCGGATCATGGCTCTGAGCAGGTAGTTGTGGCACGCAGTGACACTGGCCGTGAAGCCGATGACGGCGAGGGGCGGGGCGGAGGGGACGGCGGCCCGCAGGTAGTCGCTGAACACCCGCTCGTAGCGATAACCGGTGACCAATTCGCGGTCGCGCAGTGCGGGCACCCGCTGGACCACCTGATAGCGGCGCACCGAGAGTTCCCGGTTCTCGCGATACCGGTCGAAGACCAGGCGCGCGGCGTCGCAGACCGCCTCCCACGGGTCCGCCGTGGTGGCGGACAGGAACGCGGACGCCTGCGCGATCAGGGATTCGTGATCGGCGAAGATCACGTCCTCCTTCGACCGGAACTGCCGGAAGAACGTGCGCCGCGAGATGCCCGCCGCCGCGGCGATCTGCTCGACCGTGGTCGCCTCGTACCCGTGCTCGGCGAACAGGCGAATGGCCTGGGTCGCGACATGCACCCGGAAGTCCGCGGGGTCACCGGCTGTGTCGGGTCCCGTGCCCTCGACGCGCTCACTCATGAATGTCAGTATCCACACCACCCCTGACCAGCCGATCTGGACCGCACTGCGAGGCGGGCGGATACTGCACATAAGGCGCTGCTCGTCGTAGGACGGCTTCCGCCCGAGGGAGTTCTCGTCAGACGACGGTGGCGCGAGCCACCGTGGCGAAGCGAACCTCCTTGGGGGCGATACGTGGATTCACCCGAACCTCCCGATCCTCACATGACCGGCGTCGAGGCGTCCCCGCGCCGGTTCCCACTGTCGGAGGCGCAGCGCGCGCTGTGGTTCGCGCAGCAACTCGCGCCCGACGTCCCCTTGTTTATCGCGCAGTACGTCGACATCCACGGCCCCCTCGACATCGACCGGCTACGGGCGGCGAACGTGCGTGCGGCCCACGAGTTCGAATCCCCGTTCCTGCGGGTCGTGACCGTCGACGGTGATCCGATGCAGTACGTCGACCCCGCCCGGGACACGTCGATCGAGCTGGTGGACCTCCGGGCCCACGTCGACCCCGTGGCAGCGGCGCACGTGTGGATGCAGCGCGAGATCGCCACTCCGGTCGACCTGTCGGTGGACCGTCTCGTCCAGACCGTCATCCTCCAGGTGGGCGATCGACATTTCTTGTGGTACAGCAGAAGTCACCACATCGCACTCGACGGCTACGGCGCGGCGACCATGCTCTACCGCATCGCCCACCTCTACACCGCCGCGGTGGAGGGACGCGAACCGGATCCGGCGGCCGCGACCGATCTGAGATCCCTCCACGACATCGACGAGCGTTATCGGGCGTCGGATAGACACGATACGGACCGGGCGTACTGGGCGCACCGACTGGACGGCGTCCGCGGCGTGACGCTCGTGGGTGCCGGTGCGCCCGCGGTGGCCGAAAGCCGGCTCGTGACATCGCCGTTGTCGAACCGGGCGATGCGTAGGCTCGAACGGTCCGAGGACGGACAGGGGCCGGACGCCTCGGCCGCGGCGCGCATCATCGCCGCGTTCGCCTGTTTCCTGAGTCGCACGACGGGAAGCCGCGACGTGGTCGTGGACATCCCCGTCTCGGCGCGCACCACGGCCGTACTGCGGCGGTCGGGCGGGATGACCGTCAACCTGGTGCCTATCCGGGTCGAGATGCGCGACGACGACACCGTCGGCGCCCTCGTCGGCCGGGTGCAGGTCGAACTGGTTGCAGCGCTGCGACATCAACGGTGCAGTCGCGCCGACATCCAGCGCGATCTCGGAACGGATCTCACGGCGCCCATCGTCAACGTGATGTTCTTCCATCCCGAGATCGTGATGGATTCGCTGGAGACGGAGTTCCACATCATCACCTCCGGTCCGGTGGACGATGTGCTGGTCAACGTCTACCAATCCGGCACGCCGGTAAGAACGTTCGTCGACTTCCGGGCCAACCCGAATCGGTACACGGCAGAGATCGAGGCCTCCCACCACCGGCGCTTCCTGGACTTCCTGGAACGATTCGTCGCCGCGGATCCGCAGCGGTCGCTCGCGGAGGTGCACCTGGGCGCCGCCCCGGCCCCCACATCGGCCTCCCCGACGCCACTCTCCGTCCGGTCGGAGCAACCCGCGCCGTCCGAGCAGCGTGAACCGGACGCGGACGACGTCACCGAACAGGCGATCGTGGACGTCTTCACCGAGGTTCTGCACGCGAACCGGCCGGTTCGGCCGGAAGACAGCTTCTTCGATCTCGGCGGCGACTCGCTGGTGGCCACCAAGGTCGTGGCCCGGTTGAACGCGGCCCTCGGGGTGACGCTGACGGTGCGCGATCTGTTCGAGGCACCCACCGCGCACCGCCTCGCGGGGCACGTCGGCGCGTCGAGGGAGACGGACGGAGCGA
Organism: Prescottella equi; assembly: GCF_002094305.1. Taxonomy (GTDB): domain Bacteria; phylum Actinomycetota; class Actinomycetes; order Mycobacteriales; family Mycobacteriaceae; genus Prescottella; species Prescottella equi. Next base: position 101,020 of record NZ_LWTX01000012.1, on the reverse strand, counting down.
CGGACGCACCGGTGCCGCTCCTGCCACTCGCGCGCCCGGATCGACCGGCGCGACTGCCGCTCTCACCGGCGCAGCAGCGGATGTGGTTCGTCAACCAGCTCGACACGGGTTCGCCGGTGTACAACATCGCGTTCGCGGTGACCTTGACCGGACAGCTCGATGTCGCGGCACTGCGCGCTGCGATCGGTGACGTCGTCGAGCGTCACGAGGCGCTGCGCACGGTGTTCCCGGTGGATGCCGAAGGCCCCCAACAGGTGATCGTTCCCGCCGAGTCGGCCGTGCCGGACGTGAGACCGGCGGCCGCGGAACGGCACGAGGCATGGGAGCAGATTCGCCGAGTGTCGGTGGTGGGATTCGATGTTCGGGAAGAACCTCCACTGCGCGCGCAGCTGTTCCGGCTCGGGCCGGAGGAACACGTACTGGCGGTGGTCGTGCACCACATCGCGGCGGACGGGCAGTCCGTGTCGCCGCTGGCGCGCGACGTCATGGTCGCGTACGCCGCGCGGCGGGCGGGCGGTCCACCCCGTTGGACCCCGCTGCCGGTTCAGTACGCCGATTACGCGCTGTGGCAACGCGACATGCTCGGCGACGAGCGCGACGGCCGGTCGGTCGCGGCCCACCAGCTGCAGTACTGGACGGCCCGGTTGGCGGACCTTCCGCCTGCCATCGCGCTGCCGCACGATCGCCCACGCTCCGCGACGATGACGACCCGCGGGGCAACGGTCACGCTCGACGTCGGCGCGGACACGCACCGGCGACTGCTCGACCTGGGGCGCGAGTGCGACTGCACGCTGTTCATGGTGCTCCATGCCGCGTTCGCGGCGCTGCTGGCGCGCCTCGGAGCGGGGCGGGACGTCGCGATCGGCACCCCGGTGGCGGGACGGACGGTCCCGGAACTCGACGAGTCGGTGGGCATGTTCGTCAATACTCTGGTGCTGCGCACCGACGTCGACCCGGCGTCCACGTTCGTCGAACTGCTGGCGGGTGTCCGCGACATCGACCTGGCGGCCCTCGCCAACGCGGACTTGCCGTTCGAGCGCCTCGTCGAGGAACTGGCGACCGACCGCTCACCGGCGCACGCCCCGCTCGTCCAGGTGCTGTTGGAACTGCAGACGGCCGTGACCACCGCGGTGGAGTTGCCGGGCGTGGTCGCCGACGTGTGCGAGATCGACACCGGCGTCGCGAAGTTCGAACTGCAGTTGAGTGTGCGGGAACAGGTCGACCGGGACGGGCATCCACAGGGTCTTTCGCTGGCACTGCATTTCGCACGTGATCTGTTCGAGCACGCGACCATCACGGGCGCCGCCCGGCGTCTGCACCGCATTCTCGACGCGGTCGCCGCGGACGGCGACGTCGTGATCGGAGATCTCGAGATCACCGACGCGCCCGAACGTGCACTGTCGACGCTGCCGCCGGACACACTCGGCGCACCGGCGACTCTCCCCGACCTGCTGGCCCGGGCGGTCGCGGCGGACCCGGCGGCGGTCGCCGTCGTCGCAGGCGCGTCCCGGCTGACGTATCGGGAGCTGGCCGAACGAACGAACCGGCTGTCCCGCTGGCTGATCGAGCGCGAAATCGGGCCGGAGTCGCGGGTGGCCGTCGCGATGACGAGGTCGGTGGACCTGCCGGTCGCCCTCGCGGCGGTCGTCGGTGCGGGGGCCGCCTACGTGCCGGTGGACATCGAGTACCCGGACGAGCGCGTCGCCTTCCTGCTCTCCGATGCTCGACCGGCGTGCGTCCTCGTCGATGCCGCCGGTGCGCACCGGTTGTCGTCGGTCCCCACCGCCGTCCCGCTCGTCGATCTCGGCGCCGACGCTGTTCGCGGTGCGGTCGCCGAGATGCCCTCGAACCCGGTCACCGACGACGACCGGACGGTGCGGTTGCGACCGGACGCAGCCGCGTACGTCATCTACACGTCCGGCTCCACGGGACGACCCAAGGGGGTCGCGGTGGCGCACCGCAGCGTGGTCACCCTGTTCGAGCGCACGGGGCCGCTCTTCCGGTTCGACGCGTCGGACGTGTGGACGATGTTCCATTCGTACGCATTCGATTTCGCGGTGTGGGAAATGTGGGGCGCGCTGCTGCACGGCGCGACCGTCGTGGTGGTCGATCGCGACACGGCCCGATCGCCGCGCGATTTCCTCGCCCTGTTGCGCGACGAGGGCGTGACCGTCCTGAGTCAGACCCCGGGCGCGTTCGGGCAACTGGTCGAAGCGGTGACGAGGAGGGACGCCGGCGAACCCGGACTGCGGCTGCGGCACGTGATATTCGGTGGTGAGGTGCTGGATCCCGGGCAACTGTCGGGGTGGTTCGAGCGTCGGGGTGACACCCACCCGCTGCTGACGAACATGTACGGGATCACCGAGACGTGTGTGCACGTCACCCACTGCCCGGTGAGCGCGGCGTCCGCGTCGCACGCGATCGCGGGCGCGATCGGGAACCCGCTGCCGGGCATGGCGGTCCGCGTACTCGACGAGCGGCTGCATCCCGCGCCGCCAGGCGTGGTGGGTGAACTGTACGTCGCCGGTGCCCAGCTGGCACGCGGCTACCTGGACCGGCCCGGGCTGACCGCGGGCCGGTTCGTGGCGGATCCGTTCGGCGCCGGCACCCGGATGTACCGGACGGGGGACCTGGGCGCGTGGAGGGCCGACGGGACGCTGCGGTTCGCGGGGCGCGTCGACGCGCAGGTCCAGGTCCGTGGCTACCGTGTGGAACTCGGAGAGGTGGAGTCGGTCCTCGCCGCGGTGCCCGGGGTGGGCTCGGCCGTCGCGGTCGCCTCCGACGCGGCATCCGGCGTCCGGATCCTCGGCTACGTGGTGGCGTCCGACGGGGTGCGGGTGGATCCGGGCGCGGTGCGCGAGGCCGCGGCGCGCACGCTGCCGGGCTACATGGTGCCGTCGGTGGTCACGGTCCTCGAACATCTGCCGATCACGGCGCACGGCAAACTCGACCGCACGGCGCTGCCCGCTCCCGAGGACACCGATCGTGTGCTTGTGGCGCCCCGTGACCCCGTCGAGGAATCCGTGGCGGCGGCGGTCCGCGGTCTGCTCGGGCTCGAGCAGGTCGGTGTCGACGACGATTTCTTCGTGCTCGGCGGGAACTCCTTGGTGGCAGCACAATTGGCGTCGCGCGTCGGTGACGCGACGGGTGTCGAAGTCGGGATCCGGGACGTGTTCGACGCACCCACCGTCGCGGGGCTGGCACGCCGGGTCTCGGGGACGGACGCGGGCCCACGAGCTCGTCCGCCCCTCGTCGCGCGACCCCGCCCCCCACGGATTCCGCTCTCGCCCGCGCAGCAACGGATCTGGTTCGTCAACCAGTTCGACACGGACTCGGCGGCGTACAACATCTCACTTTCCCTGACACTGTCGGGACCGCTCGATCGGGACGCGCTCGACGAGGCGATCGGTGACGTGGTGGCGCGGCACGAGTCGCTGCGCACGGTCTACCCGCTCGACGACGCCGGTCCCCGGCAGGAGGTGCTGCCCCTCGATCGGACCGGCCTCGGAATCGATCGCGCGGACGTCGACGACGAGGCCGACCTGCAGCAGCGGATGCGGGCCCTGATGTCGCGGGGCTTCGACGTCTCGGCGCAGGTGCCGCTACGCGCCGGTCTCTTCCGACTCGGCGACACCGAGCACGTGCTGACCGTGGTCCTGCATCACATCCTGGCCGACGGCTTCTCGCTGGGCGTGCTGGCGCGCGACCTCGTGACGGCTTATGCGACGCGGACCGCTTCGGGCGTACCGTCGCGGACCCCGCGCCCCGTGCAGTACGCGGATTACGCACTGTGGCAGTCGGAGTGGCTGGGGGACGCCGACGACCCGGCCTCGCTGCTCGCCCGCCAGCTGGACTATTGGACGACGACCCTGGCGGACCTTCCCGCGGTGCTGGACCTGCCGTGCGATCGCGCCCGTCCCGACGTGCGCTCACAGCAGGGCGGCCGCGTCGAGTTCGAACTCCCCGCGCAGCTGCACGCACGCATCGTCGATCTCGCGCGCGCACACGACGCGAGCGTATTCATGGTGATGCACGCCGCGCTCGCCGTCCTGCTGGCCCGTCTCGGCGGCACCGAGGACGTCACCGTCGGCACCCCGATCGCGGGCCGGGGCGCGGCCGCGCTCGACGACATGGTGGGGATGTTCGTCAACACGCTCGTCCTGCGGTGCGCCGTCGGCGGGAGCTGTTCGTTCGCGGAGCTGCTGCATCGGGTCCGGGAGGCCGACCTGGGTGCGTTCATGCACGCCGACGCGCCGTTCGAGCGGGTGGTCGACGCGGTGGATCCGCCCCGGTCCACCACGCATTCGCCGCTGTTCCAGGTGCTGCTCGAGTTCCGCACGATCGCGCGCCCGGACGTGCAACTTCCCGGTGTTCGGGTGCGCACCGTCGAATCCGACTACGACATCGCCAATTTCGACCTCCAGGTGAGCGTGGCGGAGGAGTTCGACGCCGACGGCGCCGCCGCGGGCATGACGGCCGGGATCGTGTTCGCGACCGACATCTTCGACGCCCGGACGGTGCGCGGGTTCGCCGACCGGCTGCTGCGGATACTGAAGGCGGTGACGGCGTCCGCCGATACCGCCGTCGGGGACATCGAACTGCTCGAACCCGCCGAACATGCCGTGCTGGCACCGGTCCGGGGCCTGCCGGCGATCGAGCCGCGTACCCTGCCGAACCTGCTGTCGGCCGCAGCCGACAGGGATCCGAGGCGGCCCGCGCTCCGGTTCGAGGGCGCCGACGTCACCTACGGCGAGCTCGACCGGATATCCGACGAACTGGCCCGCACACTGATCGACGAGGAGATCGGTCCCGGCGCCGTGGTGGCGCTGGGCATGCCGCGGTCCCTCGACTACCTCGTCGGCGTATGGGCGGTCGCGAAGTCCGGCGCAGCCTTCCTGCCGGTCGACCCGGCGCATCCCCCGGACCGCATCGAGCTGATGCTGCGCGACTCGGGTGCGGTGCTCGGACTCACCACGGCGGAGCTGCGGGACTCGTTCGTCGACATCGTCCCGTGGCGAGCGGTCGACGAGAATTTCTCCACGGCAATCGATCCGACCGGACCGATACGCGATGACGAGCGGACGGCGCCGCTGCGGGTCGACGACGTCGCCTACCTGATCTACACCTCGGGGTCCACCGGCGTCCCCAAGGGCGTCGCCGTCACGCACCGGGGACTGGCGAACTTCGCTGCCGACCTCCACGAGCGGTGTGGGACCGCACCCGACTCGCGGATCCTGCAGCTCACCTCACCCAGTTTCGACGTGTCGGTCCTCGAACTGCTGCTCGCGGTCGGCGTCGGAGCCACGCTGGTGATCGTCCCGCCCACCGTCTACGGCGGTGAGGAGCTGCGTCGGCTGCTGGCGTCCGAGCAGGTGACGCACTGCATCATGACACCGACCGCGCTGGCGATGACACCGACGGGTGCCGATTCCGACGGTGCGGCCGAGCTCGACCGCCTGACGTGTGTGCTCGCGGCCGGTGAAGCGCTGCCGCCCGACGTCGTCGCCCGCTGGGCGCGCGGCCGCACGATGATCGACGCCTACGGCCCCACCGAGACCACCGTGATCGGGACGGCGAGCGCGGGGCTGGAACCGGGCGATGCCGTGACGATCGGCGGACCCATCCGAGGCTTCCACGCCCTCGTCCTCGACGATCGGCTCAGGCCCGTCCCGGTCGGCACACCCGGCGAGCTGTACCTGGCCGGGCCCGGGCTGGCCCGCGGCTACCATCGCCGGCCCGCGCTGACGTCGGCCCGCTTCGTGGCCGACCCGAGCGGAGAACCCGGCGAGCGCATGTACCGCACCGGGGACCGGGTGCGGTGGACCGACGTAGGCACACTGGAGTACTTCGGCCGCGGCGACCGACAGATCAAGCTGCACGGTCACCGGATCGAACTCGGCGAGATCGAGGCGGTGCTGACACAGCATCCGGCCGTGGCACACGCCGCCGCCGACGTCCGTGGCGTGGGTCGTCTCGGGGACCGGTTGGTGGCGTACGTGGTCCCGGCGGCGGGCGCCGACGTCGACACCGCACGGTTGCACGACATCGTTGCCGCCCGATTGCCGTCGTACATGGTGCCGCGCCACATCACGGTGCTGGCACGGATCCCGATGACCGTGCACGGCAAGCTCGACCGCGCGGCGTTGCCGGAGCCGGCGGTCGGCGCCGAGGTGTCGGCGACCCGTCCGCCCGCGACCCCCGCCGAGACGGCCCTCGTGCGTGTCTTCGCGGACGTGCTGGGCTTGGAGACGGTCGGGGTCGAGGACTCGTTCTTCGATCTCGGTGGCGACAGCATCATGTCGATCCAGCTCGTGGCACGGGCGAAGGCGGCCGGGCTGTCCGTGACACCGCGGGACGTGTTCGATCGCCGAACCGTCGCGGCCCTCGCGGCGGTCGCGATGTCCGACGACGCAGGGGGCGAGTCCCTTGCCGAGCTCGACGGGGGCGGCGTCGGAGATGTACCGCTCACTCCGATCCTGGCGTGGCTGGTGCGGCGCGCCGGTCGCCGGATAGGCCGCTTCGCGCAATCGGTGCTGCTGAACCTCCCGGACGGGGTGCGGGAGTCGGACCTGCTCGCGGCCGCGCAGGCGGTCCTGGACCGCCACGACATGCTTCGCGCCCGCCTCGACCACGACGAGTCCGGTTGGCGGACCGAGGTTCTCCCGATCGGGGCCGTCGATGCCCGGGACGTCGTCTCCCGATACCCGGTACGGGACTTCGAGGACGGGTTCGCACGTCTCGCGGAGGCGGAACTGCAGGCGTCCGCCGATCGACTGGATCCCGCGGCGGGCAGCATGATCCGGCTCGTCTGGTTCGACGGACCGGACGGAAGCGGTCGCCTGCTCGTCGTCGTTCACCACACCGTGGTCGACGGGGTGTCGTGGCGGGTGATCGTGCCCGATCTCGCCGCGGCGTGGGCCCAGTCGGTCGACGGGCGCCGACCCGAACTGGACCCGGTCGGCACGTCGATGCGCAGGTGGGCGTACGCCCTTCGCGACACCGTCTCCGACCGGATGAACGAACTGTCCCTGTGGGAGGACGTCGTCGGCGGTGCCGATCCACCGATCGGCCGGCGCCACCCGGACCCGGATCGGGACGTACACGCGACGACGGACACGGTGCTCGTCGACGCCCCGGTCTCCGACACCGCGCTACTGCTGACGAGTCTGCCCACCGCGATTCACGGCTCCGCCCAGGACGTGCTGCTCGCCGCGCTCGCACTGGCCGTCGCACGGTGGACGACGCTGCGCGGTCCGGGCGACGACGCCGTGCTGCTCGGCGTCGAGGGGCACGGTCGCGAGGAGGACGCGGTACCCGGCGCCGACCTGAGCCGGACGGTGGGCTGGTTCACCACCATTCACCCGGTGCGGCCGGATCTTTCGGGGATCGATCTCGACGACGCGTGGGCCGGTGGGCCTGCCGCGGGGGCGGCCGTCAAACTCGTCAAGGAACACCTACGGTCCGCTCCCCACCACGGCATCGGTTACGGGATGCTCACCGAACTCGACGGCGACGCGGGTCGTCGCCTGCGGTCGTCGCCGCAGATCATGCTGAACTATCTGGGCCGGCTCACCGTCGCGGACGGCCCCGCCTCCGGACCGGGTCCGTGGATGCCGGTGCAGGCCGGGGGTCTCGGCCTCACCCAGGACCCCGACATGCCGGTGTCCGCGGCCCTCGACATCTCCGCCGGGGTGCGCGCACGACCCGACGGCGGCGCGCTGCAGGCGTCGTGGACGTATCCGACGGGAGTGCTCGACCGGGCAGACGTCCAGCAGCTCGCCGAGCTGTGGCTGGAGGCGTTGCACGCGCTCGCCGGGTACGCCCGCACCCCCGGCGCCGGGGGACTGACGCCGTCGGATCTGGATCTCGTCGAGCTCGATCAGAGTGGGATCGACGCGTTGGAGGCGACACGGCCCCGGCTGGCCGACGTGTGGCCGGTGACGCCGCTGCAGGCGGGGCTGTTGTTCCACGCACACCTGGCGGAGGACGCGCCCGACACGGACGCGTACCTGATCCAACTGGTGATCGAGCTGCGGGGCGAGCCGGCGCGTGAGCGACTCCGGGATGCGGCGCGCAGCCTGCTCGACCGCTACCCCAACCTGCGCGCCGGTTTCGTCGACGACGCCGGCGGCGAGACGATCCAGGTGATCGAATCCGACGTCACGGTGCCGTGGCGCGAAGTCGACCTGTCGGGTGAGACGCCCGCGGACGTCGAGTCTCGTTGGCAGGCACTGGCGGCCGAGGACCGCGCCACACCGTTCGCGATGGACCGTCCGCCGCTGCTGCGCTTCACACTGGTGCGCGTCGGGCACGGGTCGTACCGGTTGCTGCTGACACATCACCACATCCTCCTCGACGGTTGGTCGACACCGCTTCTGCTGCAACGGTTGCTGATGCAGTACGCGGCGGAACCCGACGTGACCGCGCCGTTCCCGGCCGGCGATTACCGCGACTATCTCGCGTGGCTCGCGACGCGTGACCGCGATGCGTCGGTCGCGGCCTGGTGCCGAGCACTCGACGGCGTCGCGGACCCGACGCTGCTCGCCGCGCCGGACGCGCCGGAGACCGCCGGTGCGTCACACGATCTCGACCTGGTTCTGAGCGATGCCGACACCGCCGCACTGACCCGCGTGGCCCGCGATCACGGCGTCACCGTCAACACCGTCGTCCAGGTCGCGTGGGCGCTCGTGCTCGGAGTCCTCATCGGGCGAACGGACGTCGTCTTCGGGGCGACGGTCTCCGGTAGGCATGCGAACGTTCCCGGGATCGAGTCGATGATCGGTCTGCTCGTCAACACAGTTCCGGTTCGGGTGCGCACGGATCCACGTGAAACAGTGGGGGAGTTGCTTCGTCGTGTGCAACGCGAGCAGGCGGCGCTGATGGAACACCACGACGTCGCACTCGCGGACGTGCAGCAGGCGGCAGGACCGGGCGCCGTGTTCGACACCCTCACGGTGTTCGAGTCGTATCCGATCGACCGGTCCGGGCTGGAGCGCGGCGCCGACATCGCCGGCCTGAGCGTCACGGCGGTGCGCGGGATCGACGCCACTCACTACCCCGTGACGTTGCGAGCCGCGCTCACCGACCGGTTGCACCTGACGGTGAAGTACCGGTCCGGCGCGGTCGACCGGGCGGACGCCGAACTCCTGCGCGCTCGCGTGCAGGCGGCGCTCGACGTGGTGACCCACCACCACGACCGGACGATCGCCCGTGTCGATCTGTCGACACCGGCCGAGCGGAAGGAATGGCTGCCGAGCGGCGGCCCGGCGGCCGCGCCCGCGCTGCTCCCGCAGATCCTCGCATCCGGGGCCGTCGCGAACCCGGACGGGCTCGCGGTCACCGCCGCCGACGGATCCCTCACGTACCGGGAGCTCGACGAGCGCTCGAACCGTCTCGCGCGGTCGCTGGTCCGCGCGGGTGCGGGTCCCGGCGCGGCCGTGGCGTGCGCCCTGCCGCGCTCGGCCGTGTCGGTGCAGGCGATGTGGGCCGTCGCCAAGTCGGGAGCCGCCTTCCTCCCGGTCGACCCCGCGTATCCGCGCGAACGTATCGAGAACATGCTCGCGGATGCCGACGTGGGCGTCGGAGTGACGTCGGCGGCGGATCGGCGCCACCTCCCGGACACCGTGCGCTGGATACTGCTCGACGACCCGGCGACCGTCGGGGGAGGCGAGTCGACGGACGCCGTCACCGATCGGGACCGGGCCGCCCCGATCCACGTCGACGACGTCGCCTACCTGATCTACACGTCGGGATCGACCGGGCGGCCCAAGGGGGTTGCGGTCACTCACCGCGGCCTGACGAGTCTGGTCGACGAAATGCACTCGCGCTACCCGATCTCGCCGGCCGCGCGGTGCCTGCACGTCTGTTCACCGAGCTTCGACTTCGCGGTGCTGGAGCTGCTGCAGGCGGGTGCGGCGGGCGCCGCACTCGTGGTCGCGCCGCCCGACGTGTACGGCGGCGCCGCGCTCGCCGACCTCCTCGTCGCGCAGCGGATCACCCACGTCTGCATCACGCCGGCGGCGCTCGCGACGGTCGAGCCCGGCCGATTCGACGATCTGGCCGTCCTCGTGGTCGGCGGCGACGCCGTCGGAACGGAACTCGTCGCCGGCTGGGCGACGGGGCGCACGATGATCGACGGCTACGGACCGGCGGAGTCGACCATCGTCACGACGTTCAGTGCACCGCTGGTTCCCGGCGCCGACGTGCCGATCGGGACGCCCGTCCTCGGGACCGGTGTGCTGGTGCTCGACGAGTACCTGCGGCCCGTCCCGCCCGGGGTGCCCGGCGAACTGTACGTCGTCGGTGTCGGTCTCGCCCGCGGCTATCACCGGCGACCGGGATTGACCGCCGCCCGATTCGTGGCCTGCCCCCGCGGGGCGGCCGGAACACGCATGTACCGCACGGGTGACATCGTGCGTCGCCGCCCCGACGGCGCCCTCGACTATCTGGGGCGCAGCGACTTCCAGGTGAAGGTGCGCGGACTCAGGATCGAACTCGGCGAGATAGAGGCGGTGCTGGTGGCCCACCCGGCGGTGGCCCATTCGGTGACGGTGGCGCGCCGCCGCGGCGCCGGCGATTCGCTTCTCGCGTCGTACGTCGTGCCGGCGACCGACGACGGAATCGACGTGACGGAACTGACGGAGTTCGCGGCGCGGCGACTGCCGCGGCACATGCTGCCGAACGCGATCGTGGTTCTCGGCGAGCTGCCCGTCACCCCGGTCGGCAAGCTCGACCGCGACGCGCTGCCCGAACCCGGCTTCGGCCGCCCGACCGCGCCCTACCGGGCGCCGCGCACTCCCGCGGAGGAGCAGGTGGTGGCGGTCTTCGCCGAGATCACCGGTGCCGACCGGGTGGGCCTGGACGACAACTTCTTCGGGCTCGGTGGCAATTCGCTCGGCGCGACGCGCGTGGTGGCCCGGATCAACCGGGCTCTCGGCTCCGGTCTCGATGTACGCGACCTCTTCGAGTGCGGCACCGCGGGACGGCTCGCGGAGCGCGCGTCGGAGCGCGCGCGTGCCGAGTCGCCCGCCGGACTGCGCGGCGGGGTACGCCCGGAGCGTCCGCCGCTGTCGTGGGCGCAGGAGCGGATGTGGTTCGTCGATCAGTTCGATCCCACGTCGGCCGCCTACAACGTGCCGATGGTGTTGCGGCTCACGGGCACGCTCGACACCCGGGCCCTGCGCGCCGCACTGACCGATGTCGTGGAACGACAGGAGTCGTTGCGCACGGTCTTCCCGTCGGGCCCGTCGGGGCCTTCGCAGGTGACCGTCGCGGCCACGGACGTCGTCGGAGATCTCGAAGCCGAGCCGGTGCGGCACCAGGATCTCGACGCCCGCATCGGGGACCTGCTGCGGGCGGGATTCGATGTGGCGCGAGAGGTTCCGGTCCGGGCCCGCATTCTCCGCCTCGACCCGGAGGTGCACGTTCTGGTCCTCGTGCTGCACCACATCGTCGCGGACGGCTTCTCGATCGCGCCTCTGGCCCGAGATGTCGCGGTGGCCTATGCGGCGCGGGTCGCCGGCCGACCACCCGGCTGGGAGCCGTTGACCGTGCAGTACGCGGACTTCGCGCTGTGGCAGCGCCGCGTCCTCGGCGATCCCGACGACCCGTCGTCGATGCTCGCGCGCGAGGAGGCGTACTGGCTCGACCGGCTCGCGGGCGCACCGCCGGTGACGACGCTGCCGTTGGATCGCCCGCGGGGCGCCCGCCGATCGACGCGCGGCGGACGTGTCGAGCTCTCGGTGGGGCCGGACGTGCACCGCGCGCTGTCCGGCATTGCGGAACAACACGATTCGACGATGTTCATGGTGGTGCACACCGCGTTGGCGGTGCTGCTCGCGCGGATCGGCCAGGACCGCGACGTGGTGATCGGCACGCCCGTGGCCGGACGTGGCGAGGCCGAACTGGACGACGTCGTCGGCATGTTCGTCAACACGCTGGCGTTGCGCACCGAGATCGACCCGGCGGCGGTGTTCGGGGCCGTCCTCGCCCTGGTGCGCGATGTCGACATCGAGGCCTTCGCCCATGCGGACCTGCCGTTCGAGCGGCTCGTCGTGCGGTCCGGTGCGGAACGGACCACGTCGTACGCGCCGCTGTTCCAGGTGCTGCTCGAGTTCCGGAACGTCGAGGCGCCCCGCCTCGAGTTGCCGGGGCTGACGGTGGAGGCCGTCGGCATCGAGGCGCGGGAAGCGAAGTTCGACCTGCAGTTCGGGATCGGCGAGCAACACGACGAGCGTGGCGCGCCGGCCGGCCTGCGCGGCGAGATCGTCTACGCGACCGACATTTTCGACGAGTCCACGGCGGCCGGCCTGGCCGGCATGCTGTCCCGGTTGCTCACGGCGGTCGCGGGGGACCCGGGCATCGCGGTCGGTGACGTCGGACTGATCGACGCACCCGCACCGGTCGCCGTACCCGTGACGGCGGAGGGCACCCTGGCGGATCTGTTCGGCGCGGCCGCCGCCGCGGACCCGGACGCCGTGGCCGTCGTGTGCGGGGACGAGCGGATCACCTATCGCGACCTCGATACGCATTCGAACCGGCTCGCCCGCTGGCTGATCGAACGCGGCATCGGGCCCGAGTCGGTGGTAGCGGTGGCGATGGAACGGACGGTGGACCTCGTCGCCGCGCTCGCGGGCATCGTCCGGGCGGGGGCGGCGTATCTTCCGGTGGACCCGGGCTACCCGCCCGAGCGCATTGGATTCGTGGTCCGGGACGCGGGAGCACGGACGCTGCTCACCGACGCCGGATCGGCGGCCGGGCTCTCGGACGTCACGCTTCCCGAGCACACCGAGATCGTCGGTCTGGATGCCGAGGACGTCCGGCAGCGGATCGACGGCCGGCCGTCGGGGCCCATCGCCGACCACGAGCGTGTTCGTCGGCTGCAACCGGACTCACCCGCCTACGTCATCTACACGTCCGGCTCGACCGGACGCCCCAAAGGCGTCGTCGTCACCCATCGAAACGTCGTGACGCTGCTGTCCGGGGCGCGCGACGTCATCGGTTTCGACGCGTCCGACGTGTGGACGTTGTTCCACTCCTATGCCTTCGACTTCGCGGTGTGGGAACTGTGGGGTGCCCTCGGGTTCGGTGGCCGGGTCGTCGTCGTGGACCGGCACACCGCGCGAGCACCCGACGACTTCCTCGCGTTGCTGGCGGCGGAATCGGTGACACTGCTCAGCCAGACGCCCTCGGCCTTCGGTCAACTCGCGCGCGCAGAAGCCGATTCGGATCGTCCCCTCGCCCTCCGCCGGGTGGTGTTCGGTGGCGAGGCACTCGACGCCAAACGACTCGCGGACTGGGTGGCGCGCCGCGGTGCCGACCGCCCCGCGCTGATCAACATGTACGGGATCACCGAGACGTGCGTGCACGTCACGTGGCACCCTGTCGATGCCGCCGAGGTCGATTCCTCCCGGACCGTCGGATCGGTGATCGGCGTCGGACTACCGGGAATCGGCGTGCGTGTCCTCGACGACCGGCTGCACCCGGTACCGGTCGGTGTGGTGGGCGAGCTGTACGTGGCGGGCCCTCAGGTGGCGCGGGGCTACCTGCACCGCCCGGACCTCACGGCCTCGCGGTTCGTCCCGGATCCGTGCGCGCCGTCGCGGCGGATGTACCGCTCGGGTGACCGGGTGCGGTGGACCCGGTCGGGCGATCTCGAGTACATAGGGCGCGCGGACTTCCAGGTGCAGGTGCGGGGATTCCGGGTGGAGCCGGGCGAGGTGGAGGCCGCACTGACCGCGGTGCCCGGTGTCGCGGCGGCGGTGGTCCTGGCCCGCGCCGAGTCCGCGGGCGCCGATCGTCTGCTCGGGTACGTCGTCCCGGAACCGGGGCAGACCGTGACTGCCGAGACGGTGACCGACGCAGTGGGGCAGCGGTTGCCGTCGTACATGGTGCCGTCCACGGTGACGGTGCTCGGCGAGTTCCCGCTCACCTCGAACGGCAAGATCGACCGCGCGGCGCTTCCGGACCCGCGGCCGGTGGGCGGCGAGGGCCGCCCGCCCGCCACCGACGTCGAGCGGATCCTGACCGATCTGTTCGCGGATGTCCTGGGCGCCGAGTCGGTGGGTGTCGACGACTCCTTCTTCGGGCTCGGCGGCGACTCGATCATGTCCATCCAGTTGGTGTCTCGCGCCAAGGCCGCCGGCGTGACGATCACCCCGCGCGACGTGTTCGAGTACCGCACCGTCGCCCGTCTCGCGGACGTCGCCGCGCAGCTCGACCGGCCCCGCGTCGAACTACTACCCGAACTACCCGGCGGCGGTGTCGGCGACGTCGCCACCACACCCGTCGTGCACTGGCTGGCAGAGCGCTCCGGTGACTTCCACCGGTACGCACAGTCATTGGTGCTCGACGTGCCGGTCGACCTCGATCCGGACGCGCTGGCCACCGCCGTGGACGCGGTGCTCGACCGGCACGACATGTTGCGTGCGCAGTTGCGGCACGACGACCGCTCGCGCACGGGTAGGCGCCTGACGGTGCGTCATCCGGGAGCGGTCGACGGACGCTCGGTGATGCGCACGGTGGCCGTCCCGACGGTGCATGGCTCCGCGTTCACCGAGGCGGCGCGGGTGGCGCTGGAGGAGGCCGCCGATCGGCTGGACCCGCTCTCCGGGAGCATCATCCAGATCGTGCTCCTCACCGCGCCCGACGGCGCTCGGCTCCTCGTCGTCGTGCATCATCTCGCGGTCGACGGAGTGTCGTGGCGGATTCTGATCCCGGATCTGGTGGCCGCGTACACCGGGGCTGTCGCGGGCCGGGACCCTGACCTCGCGCCGGTCGGCACGTCGATGCGGACGTGGGCGGACGGGCTCGTGACGGCCGCGCAGGACCGCGTCGACGAGCTCGAGCTGTGGCGGTCGATGACCGAACCGGTGGGGCCGAGTCTCGCGGCCCGGCAACTGGATCCGAACGTCGACGTCGGTGCCACGACCGATCGGGTCGAGATCGCACTGTCGGCCGAGGTCACCCGTGCACTCACGACAACCGTGCCGCGCGTGTTCCACGGCTCCGTCGACGACGGCCTGGTCAGCGCGTTGGCGCTCGCGGTGGCGCAGTGGCGGCGGGAACGTGGCGTCGACGTCGATGCCGTGGCCGTCACCCTCGAGGGACACGGCCGCGAGGATCACGTGGTACCCGGCGCCGACCTCTCCCGCACGGTCGGCTGGTTCACCACGCTCCATCCGGTGCGATTCGACCTGTCGGACACCGACCTCGATGCGGCGACGACGGGTGGCCCGGCGTCCGACACCGTCGTCAAGGCCGTGAAGGAAACGATGCGCTCGATTCCCGACCACGGCATCGGTTTCGGTCTGCTCCGGTACCTGAACGACGAGACCCGGCCGGTGTTGTCCGCCCGCCCGGTACCGGAGATCAGCTTCAACTACCTCGGCAGATTCGACACCGGTGCGGGCGGTGTGTGGCTACCGGTCGAGGACGCCGAGCTGCGGGGAGTGGCCACACCCGAGCTGTCGGCGCCCGCGGTGGTCGACGTCAACGCTGCCGCGGTGTCGGGACCGGACGGCCCCCGGATCACCGCGACGTGGGACTTTCCGCGCGGGCTCCTCAACCGCGGTGAGGTGGAGCGGCTGGCGCAGTGGTGGGAACGCGCGGCCGAGGCGATCGCGCGGCGCGCGGGCACACCGGGCGCCGGTGGATTCACCCCCACCGACCTGGACCTGGTCGCGTTGGATCAGGGGGCGATCGAGGTCCTCGAGGACCGCTACCCGGAACTGTCCGATGTGTGGCCGCTGTCCCCGATGCAGCGCGGCATGATGTTCCACTCGGAACTCTCGGCCGACGCCGCCGACGCCTACCTGGTGCAGTTGGTCCTCGAACTCGACGGCGCCGTGGAGGTTCCGCGGCTGCAGCGTGCCGCGCACGCGCTGCTCGGGCGGCACGCGAACCTGCGGACGGCCTTCGTCCGCACGCCGGGTGGCGACGCCGTAGAGGTGGTGCAGGGTGCGGTGGACGTGCCGTGGAGCGAGATCGACCTCCGCGAACACAGCGAGCCGGAGGCCGCCGCGCGAATGCGTGAGCTGCTCGGCACGGACCGCGCGACGGCATTCGACCTCTCGCACGCACCGTTGCTGCGAATCACGCTGGTGCACATGCCCGGCGACGCCGAACGCCTGGTCATCACCAACCACCACATCCTGTTCGACGGTTGGTCGACGCCGCTGCTGCTCGAGGACCTGTTCGCGCTCTACGCGGCGGACGGCGACCCGTCGGGGCTCTCCACACCGACCTCGTACCGCCGCTACCTGCACTGGCTCACCACCCGTGACGATTCGGTGACGTTGCGGGCGTGGACCGACGCGATCGCCGGCGCCGCCGAACCGACGCTGCTCGCCGACCGATCGGCGGCCACCGACCGGTACGTCGAGTCCCGCGATCTACCCTTCCGGCTCGATGCCGACCTGACCGCTCGGCTGCGCGTTCGCGCCCAGGACCGGGGGATCACCCTCAGCACCGTCGTGCAGACCGCGTGGGGAATCGTGCTGGGGCTCCTGACCGGTCGCGACGACGTCGTCTTCGGCGCGACCGTCTCCGGCCGGCCGCCGGACCTCGCGGGCGTCGAGACGGCCGTCGGCCTGTTCATCAACACCGTCCCGGTCCGGATCCGGCTGGACCCGTACGAGAGTCTCGGTGATCTCCTCGCGCGGATCCAGACCGAGCAGACGGCGATGCTCGATCACCACCACGCCGGACTCGAAGCCGTGCAGCGGGCTGCCGGTCCCGGCGCGGTCTTCGACACGCTGACGGTCTTCGAGTCGTATCCCCTGCGTGACGCCGACGGTTCGGGCACGGAGATCGCCGGTCTACGGGTCGTCGGTATCGACGCACGCGACTCGGCGCACTATCCGCTGAGCGTGGTCGCGGCGGTGCGCGACGGACTCAACGTGACCATGAAGTTCCGACCCGACGTGCTCCCGGAGTCGGAGGTCGCTGCCATTGCCCAGCGCCTACTGCGGGTGCTGCGTTTCCTCGCCGACGAGCCGGACCGCCGCGTCGCCGCGCTCGACTTCCTCTCGGAGGCCGAGCATCGTGCTCTCGTTCCGATGCGTACGGGACCCGGCGCCGCGCCGCGCACGCTCGCCGCGATACTCGACGCCGCCGCAGCCCGCGACGGCGAGGCGCTCGCGCTCGTCGGCGACGGCCGGGAGGTGACGTACGGGGACCTCGACCGGCGCTCCAACCGGCTGGCCCGCCACCTGTCCCATCTCGGGATCGGCCCGGAATCGATGGTGGTGCTGGGGATTGCACGATCGTTCGAGTCGGTACTCGCGGTGTGGGCGGTGGCGCGGTCGGGGGCCGCCTTCGTGCCGATCGACCCCGACTATCCGCCGGAACGGGTGGCGACCATGCTTGCCGATTCCGGCGCGACGGTCGGTGTCACGACCCGGGAACACCGGTCCCGGTTGCCGGACACGTTGCAGTGGCTGGTGCTCGACGATCCGGGTTTCGAGCGCGCGTACGAGACGTGGCCGGCCGACGCCGTCAGCGACGCCGATCGCACCGCACCCCTGCTACTCGACAACGTCGCCTACCTGATCTACACGTCCGGCTCGACGGGACGCCCGAAAGCCGTCTCGGTCACGCACCGGGGTCTCGGCAACTACGCCGACGTGCAACGTGATCGCTGCGGGCTGTCCCCGGACGCGCGGACCCTGCACTTCTCGTCACCGAGTTTCGATGTGTCGGTGGTCGAGTACCTGCTGTGCTTCGCGGTGGGCGCGACGATGGTGATCGTCCCCCGAACCGTGTACGGGGGAAGCGAACTGACGGCGGTTCTGCGCAAACGGCGTGTCACGCACGCGTTCATCACCCCGGCCGCGCTCGCGTCGGTGGATCCCTCCGGCCTCGACGACCTCGAGTGCGTCCTGGTCGGCGGCGAGTCCTGGTCGCCGGAACTGGTGGAGGACTGGCTGCCGCAGTGCCGGATCCTGAATGCGTACGGCCCCACCGAGACCACCATGGTCGTCAACCTCGAGGAGTCCGCCGCGGATCGGCCGGCCGAGCATTCCCTCGGCCCGCCCATCCCCGGAGTCACCGAGACCGTGCTCGACTCCTGCCTGCGTCCGGTGCCTGCGGGGATCGCCGGCGACGTCTACATCGCGGGGCCCGGACTGGCCCGTGGCTACCACCGACGGCCCGGACTGACCGCGGCCCGGTTCGTCGCCGACCCGTACGGCGCTCCGGGCGACCGCATGTACCGGACCGGAGACGTCGGTGCGTGGCGGCCCGACGGAAAGCTGGAGTATCGCGGGCGCAGCGACTTCCAGGTGAAGGTCCGTGGCTTCCGGATCGAACTGGGGGAGATCGACGCCGTCCTCACCGGGCATCCCGATGTGCGGTTCGCCGCCACCCTCGGGCGCCGCGGGCCGGCGGGCGACACCATGCTGGTGAGCTACGTCGTCGCGCGCGACGGTCATCACGTACACGTCGACGAGCTGAGGCGACACCTCGCCGAGCGGGTGCCGGAGTACATGGTCCCGACCGCGACAGTCGTGCTCGACGACATCCCCCTCACCCCGGTCGGCAAGCTCGATCGGCGGGCGCTGCCCGACCCGGAGTTCGGTCTCGCCGCAACGACCTTCCAGGCCCCGACCGATCCCGTGGAGGAAGCGATCACGGGGGCCTTCGCGGAGGTTCTCGGATTGGGTCGCGTGGGAACGGGCGACAACTTCTTCGACCTCGGCGGCAACTCGCTGTCCGCGACCCGCGCGGTGGCACGACTCGACGCGTCACTGGGCGTCGACCTCGGCGTGCGGGCGCTGTTCGAGGCCCCCACCGCGGCCGCGCTTGCCGAGCGGATCGAGCACGCCGACACCGGGCCGTCGGGCCGTCCCGTGCTCGAGGTGATGCCGCGCCCCGCGGAGATCCCGTTGTCGGCGGCGCAGCAGCGGATGTGGTTCATCAACCAGTTCGACCCGTCCTCTCCCGCGTACAACGTGCCGATGGCGGTGCGCCTGACCGGGGCTCTCGACTCGTCGGCGTTGCGTGCGGCCGTCGGCGACGTCCTCACCCGGCACGAGGCGTTGCGCACGCGCTTTCCGGTCGGCGCCGCCGGCCCGATCCAGGACGTCCGCCCGGCCGCCGAGGTCACGATCGACCTCGAGCCGGTGGCGGTCTCGGGCGACGACGAGCTGACGGTCCGCACGCGCGCGATCATCGCGACGGGATTCGACGTGACGGAGCGAGTTCCGGTCGACGGCGGACTGTTCGAGTTGGCTCCGGACCTGCATGTCCTGGTCCTCGTCGCGCACCACATCGTGATCGACGGGCTGTCGCTGGGGCCGCTGTCGCGCGATCTGATGCAGGCGTACGTCGCACGGACCGCCGGTCGGCCTCCGGACTGGGATCCGCTGCCCGTCCAGTACGCCGACTACACACTGTGGCAGCGGGCGCTCCTGGGCGACGAGAACGATCCGGGCTCCCTCCGGTCGCGCCAGCTCGCCTACTGGACCGAGACGCTGTCGGGCGCGCCGGACCTGTTGGGGTTGCCGAGCGATCGTCCTCGGCCGATCCAGCAGTCCTTCCGCGGCGACCGGGTCGAGTTCGCGCTCGATCCCGGGTTGCACCGCCGGCTCCTGACGTTCGCACGCGATCACGGCTCGAGCCTGTTCATGACGATTCACGCGGCCCTGGCGGTGCTGCTCGCCCGGTTGGGGGACACCGACGACATCGTGGTCGGCACCCCCGTCGCGGGCCGCGGCGAGCGGGACCTCGACGATCTCGTCGGAATGTTCGTCGGGACCCTCGCACTCCGCACGAGAGTCGATGCGCGGCGATCGTTCTCGGAGCTTCTCGAGTCGGTGCGCAACGTCGATCTCGGTGCCTTCGCGCACGCCGACGTGCCGTTCGAGCGTGTCGTGGAGGAACTCGACCCCGCCCGTTCGACTGCGTATTCGCCGCTGTTCCAGGTCGCCCTGGAGTTCCAGAACGACGAGAGCGCTGGCGTCGAGCTGTCCGGGTTGCGGCTCGAGGGCGTGTCGATCGGCGCCGGAATGGTCAAGGAGGACCTCGAATTCGTGCTCGGTGAGCGGTTCGACGGTGTCGGAGAACCCGCAGGGATCTCCGGTGTCGTGGCGTTCGCGACCGACCTGTTCGATCGGGAGACCGTGCAGGGCTTCGCCGATCGTTTCGTGCGAATCGTCGAGGCCGCCTCGTCCGATCCGGAACGGCCCGTCGGTGATATCGGGATCCTGCACCCGTACGAACTGGCCGGGTTGGCGCCCGCGCGCGGCGCCCCGGACGCGCCGCCCCTGCTCCTGCCCGATCTGCTCGCCTCGGCCGCGCGCAATCCCGATGCCCTCGCAGTGGTGTGCGACGGCCGCGAGCTGACGTACCGGCAGCTCGACGAGGGGGCGAATCGGTTGGCTCGCCACCTGATCGCGATGGGAGCCGGGCCGGAAGGGTACGTCGCGCTGGGCCTGTCTCGATCGGTGTCGTCGGTGCTCGCGGTGTGGGCGGTGGCCAGGACGGGCGCGGCCTTCGTGCCGGTGGACCCGAACTATCCCGCGGAGCGCATAGCGCGGATGCTCGCCGACTGCGGTGCCACAGTGGGTGTCACGGTGCGATCGTGCCGGGAGCGAGTCCCCGGCTCGTTCGACTGGGTGGTGCTGGACGACCCGGACGTCGCGGAGGCCGTCGCGGCCGAGCCGGCCACCCCGATCTCGGACGCCGACCGGAGGCGTCCCCTGCGTGCCGACCACCCCGCCTACCTGATCTACACGTCCGGTTCGACCGGTACGCCGAAGGGTGTCGTGCTGACCCATCGGGGTCTGGCCGACCTGGCTGCCGAGGAGCGGGATCGGCTCCTGGTGACGCCGACGGCGCGGACACTGCACTTCGCTTCGCCGAGCTTCGACGCGTCGGTGTTCGAGACGGTGATGGCACTCAGTGCGGGAGCGACGATGGTCGTCGTGCCCCCGGACATCTACGGCGGCACCGAGTTCGCCGAGATCCTCGCCACCGGCGGGGTGACGCACGGGTTCGTCACGCCGACCACGTTGGCCTCACTGGATCCGATGGGCCTCGAGAGCCTGCGGACGCTCGTGGTGGCGGGGGAGCCGTGTCCGCCGGAGTTGGTGCGGCGCTGGGCGCCGGGGCGCACCATGCTCAACGCGTACGGCCCGACGGAGACGACGATCATGGCGAACATCAGCGCGCCGATGAGCCCGCACCGGCCGGTGACGCTGGGCGGCCCGATCCGGGGTGTCCGCGAGGTCGTGCTCGACTCCCGCCTGCACCCGGTGCCCCGCGGGGTGGTCGGGGAACTCTACGTCGCCGGATCGGCGCTCGCGCGCGGCTACCATCGCCGTCCGGGAACCACGGCCGCCCGCTTCGTCGCGGACCCGTTCGGCGCTGCCGGAGACCGGCTCTACCGGACCGGTGACCTGGTGCGCTGGCGGACCGACGACACACTCGAGTACGTGGGCCGCAGCGACTTCCAGGTGAAGGTGCGCGGCTTCCGGATCGAGCCGGGGGAGATCGACACCGTTCTGGCGGCGCAGCCGGGCGTGGGATTCGCGGTCACGCTTGCCCGGCGGGGGCCGGCCGGCAACATGCTGCTGTGCTCGTACGTGTGTCCCACCGTCGACGCGCACGTGGACCCGGACGAGATGCGCCGCGCCGTCGCCCGTCACCTGCCGGCGCACATGGTGCCGTCGGCCGTCACGGTTCTCGATCGCGTTCCGCTCACGCCGACCGGCAAACTCGATCGCGATGCCCTGCCGCCCCCGGCCTTCCTGGCGGCGCCCGCGGTGTACCGGGAGCCGCAGGGCCCGGTCGAGACGGCTGTGGTCGACGCGTTCGCAGACGTCCTCGGAGTCGAGCGAATCGGCATGGACGACAGCTTCTTCGACCTCGGCGGAACCTCGTTGCTCGCGACCGGACTCGTCGCGGATCTGAGTGCGCGGATGGGCACGCGAGTGTCGCTGCAGGCGCTGTTCCTGAATCCGACGCCCGCGGGTCTGGCGCGCCGCCTCGAGACCTCGGCGCCGGACGACGTCGGAGCCGCCCTCGCACCGGTGATCACACTCCGGGCGGAGGGGGACGGCCGGCCGCTGTTCTGCGTGCACCCGGGAATCGGATTGTCCTGGGGCTATGCGGGTCTCGTGAGATTCCTGCCGCCGGAACGGCCCGTGTTCGGTCTGCAGCTCCCGGGCATCTCCGGGGGACCGCAGTACGCGTCCGTGGAGGCACTCGCCGCGAGCTACGTCGACGAGATCGAGGCCATCG
Source organism: Prescottella equi (assembly GCF_002094305.1). Lineage (GTDB taxonomy): Bacteria > Actinomycetota > Actinomycetes > Mycobacteriales > Mycobacteriaceae > Prescottella > Prescottella equi. The sequence continues at coordinate 78,778 of NZ_LWTX01000012.1, read as the reverse complement.
CGCCGGACGCCGCGTGCGATCTGCTCGGCTGGTCGTTGGGCGGTGTGCTGGCGCACGCGATGGCCGTCGAGCTGCAGCGGCGCGGGCGGCCCGTCGGTGCTCTGGCCGTGATGGACAGCTACCCCGACGACGGAACCGCTCCGCTGCTCGGGCGTCTCGACCTCGCCGACCTGCTGCGCGGATTGGGACTCGAAGTCACCGCGTCGGATCTCACCTACGACGACGCCGCGCGAATGATCGACGCGCACTTCGGAACCTCCGGCGGCATCACCGGGGCGCACCTCGAGCGGATCGACGACGGCTATGCGAACTCGCGACTGCTGGTGCACCGCTACGTGCCGCAGGTGTACGACGGCGATCTGCTGGTGTTCCCGGCCCTCGGCGACGGTGACGGGGACCGGCGATCTGCGCAGGAATGGCGCCCGCTGGTCACCGGCGACATCGACGAGCACCCCGTCGACTGCGGGCACAACGACATGGTCGAGGGCGAGTCGCTCGCGGTGATCGGGCCGGCGCTGGCCGCATACCTGGATCGGCGGGACTGAGCCTCCGCCCGTAGCGATCTAGAGTTCGGCGATCGTCGTCGACGGCTCGAGCTCGACACCCAGCGCGCGGAGATTGGCGTCGAGCACGCTCCAGATGGACGTCTCGAGGAAGCGCGCGAGGTCTGCGCTCGGCACGGGATTCTCCGGCTGGCTCAGCCACCGGTTGACCGTGGCGTCCACCAGCCCGACGAGGGCGAACGCCATCGGTTCCGCGAGCGTCGACGTGACCCCACGGCGGTCGAGGATGCCGGCGAGGAGTGCGCCCAACTGCACGCCGATCGCCGTCTTGGTTCCGGTGACGGCCCGTGAGCCCACGGTCTTGCGGCTCGGCGCGCCCTTGCCGAGAAAGGCGTGCAGGCGCGGGTGCGCGATGATCCACCGCAGGTACGTCTCGACCGCGAGTTCGATCGCTTCCCGCACTGTTCCGTGTGGCGTCAGCACCGGCCCCAGCTCGGTCATCATCACCTCGATGATCCGCAGACGGATCTGTTCGTCGAGGTCACCGCGGTCCGCGAAGATCCGGTAGACGACCGACCGCGGAACCTGCGCGCGTTCGGCGATCTGCTGGACACCGATGTCCGTACCGCCGCCCTCGACGGCCTCGAGCGCGGCCTCGAGGATTCGTTCGCGCCGCTGCATCTTGTGGTCGTCCCACCTCGTCGCGCGCCCGTCCGTCATTCGGCGAACAGTACTCGGCAGGGCATTGACTGGACAGGGTGTCTCACTTACTTTGGTCGGACAGCGTGTCACACACAACTTGATCCGGATCGGGAGTCGGCATGAGCAAGAGGGTGTTCGTCGTCGGGGTGGGGATGACGAAGTTCGAGAAGCCGGGGGCGCGCGAGTGGGACTACCCCGACATGGCCCGGGAGGCCGGGACGAAGGCGCTCGAGGACGCCGGTATCGACTACCGCGAGGTACAGCACGCGTACGTCGGATACGTGTACGGCGAGTCGACGTCCGGGCAGCGTGCGATCTATGAGCTGGGACTGACCGGGATCCCGATCGTCAACGTCAACAACAACTGCTCCACCGGATCCACCGCGCTCTACCTCGCGACCCAGGCGGTCCGCAGCGGTCAGGTCGACTGCGCACTCGCGCTCGGCTTCGAGAAGATGCAGACGGGTTCGCTCGGCACGACGTACGACGACCGGGAACAGCCGATGATGCGGCACCTCCTCGCGCTCGCCGAACTGCAGGAGTTCGCGATGCCGCCCGCGCCGTACATGTTCGGTGCCGCCGGCAAGGAGCACATGGAGCGCTACGGCACCACCGCGGAGCAGTTCGCGAGGATCGGCGTCAAGAACCACCGGCACTCGACGAACAATCCGTACGCGCAGTTCCAGGACGAGTACACGCTCGAGGACGTGCTGGCCTCCAAGCCGATCTACGGTCCGCTCACCAAGCTCCAGTGCTCGCCGACGTCGGACGGGTCCGGGGCCGTGATCGTGGCGAGTGAGGACTTCGTCGACCGTCACGGGCTGGCCGGGCAGGCCGTCGAGATCGTGGGGCAGGCGATGGTGACCGACCTGCCCAGCACGTTCGAGGACCGCAGCGCGATCAGCCTGGTCGGTGCCGACATGACGCGCACGGCGGCCCGATTCGTCTACGAACAGGCCGGCATCGGCCCCGCCGACATCGACGTCATCGAACTCCACGACTGCTTCTCGACCAACGAGCTGCTCACGTACGAGGCGCTCGGACTGTGCGCCGAGGGTGAGGGCGGCAAGCTCGTCGACGCCGACGACACCACGTACGGCGGTCGCTGGGTGGTCAACCCGTCCGGCGGCCTCATCTCGAAGGGGCACCCGCTGGGTGCCACCGGGCTCGCGCAGTGCAGCGAGCTCACGTGGCAGCTGCGTGGCACCGCCGACCGGCGTCAGGTCGACGGCGCCGAAGTGGCGCTGCAGCACAACATCGGGCTCGGCGGGGCGGTCGTCGTCACCGCCTACCGCCCGGCCGAACGCTGAAACCTTCCGTCCCGCAATCATTCCAGGAGTACTCATGGCTTCCGTTTCCGTCTCCGCAGCTCTGCCCGCCGCCCCCGACAAGGCGTGGGACGCCCTGTCGGACCTGTCCCGTTGGGAGGAGTGGCTCACCATCCATCAGGGCTGGAAGAGTGAACTGCCCACCGAGGTCCGCCTCGGCGCCACCTTCACCGAGGTCGTCTCGGTGATGGGCATGGCCAACAAGATCGAGTGGACGGTCACCGAGGTCGAGGTGCCGAAACTCGTGAAGATCGCAGGCACCGGCATGGCCGGCGTCACCGTCGAGTTCACACTGCAGGTGCAACCCGACGAGGCCGGCAGCAAGGCTGTCATCGACGCCAGCTTCAAGGGCACCATGATCGTCGGCCCGATCGGCAAGGCCGTCGCCAAGAACGCCGCCGCCGACCTCGAGACGTCTCTCGCCAAGTTCGCCGAGCTGGTTGGATAGCGGGATGACCACGCCCACAGTCGAGTTCGACACCTCCGGAATCGGGGTGTGGACCGATCCCGAACGGTTCGAGGTGACCGCCGAGCGTATCGCCGAGTACGCGGCCGCCACCAACGATCCGATCGAGCGGCACCTGCGCGGCGAGATCGCCCCGCCGGTGTTCGCCGTCGTGCCGGCGTTCACGTCGATGGCTCCGGCGGCGCTGTCGGTGGCCCCGGTCGAGTTGCTCATGAAACTGGTGCACGGTGAGCAGGATTTCCACTTCCACCGCCCCATCCGTCCGGGTGACACTCTGGTCGTCCGCGCCAAGCCGGTCGGCTTCGCCGGTAAAGAGAACGGATCGACCGTCGTCGTCTACGTCGAGACCCGCACGGACGGAGGCGAACTGGTCAACGAACAGTGGATGACGGCGTTCTTCCGCAAGGTCGACGCGGGGCCGGGGACCGGTGCGTCCGCGCCGACACACCGGTTCGACGAGGCGTTGCGGGCGACGGACCCGGCCGCTGTCGTCACCGCGCACATCGACGAGGATCAGACGTTCCGGTACTCACCGGCCTCCGGTGACCCCATGCCGATCCATCTCGACGACGAGATCGCCCGCATGTCCGGCCTGCCCGGCATCATCAATCACGGGCTGTGCACGATGGCGTTCACGTCGTGGGCCGCGCTCACCGAGTTCGCCGACGGCGACGTGGAGCGACTGAAGCGCCTCGCCGTGCGCTTCGCGAAACCTGTTCTGCCCGGGCAGGACATCGAGACCCGGTTCCGGAGATCGGGATCGGAATCCGGCACCACCACCTACGCCTACGAGACCGGGGTCGGCGACGAACTGGTGATCAAGGACGGCCTCGCCGTCATCGCCGACTGACCTGCCGACCGGTCCACCGACAGATTTCGCTGCGAGAGGGATAACACCATGGGAACACTGGACGGACGTGTCGCGATCATCACCGGCGCGGGGCGGGGTATCGGGCGCGAACACGCCCTGCTGTTCGCGCGCGAGGGTGCCGCGGTGGTCGTCAACGATCTCGGCGGTGCGAACGACGGCACCGGGTCCGACGCGGGCCCGGCGCAGCAAGTGGTCGACGAGATCGTCGCCGCGGGCGGCAGGGCCGTCGCGAACACCGACAACGTGGCCGACTGGGCGGGCGCAGAGGCGCTCGTCGCCCAGGCGGTGCGGGAGTTCGGGCGCCTCGACATCCTCGTGAACAACGCGGGCATCCTGCGCGACAGCTTCATCGCGGGCATGGAGGAGAGCCAGTGGGACGCCGTCATCGCGGTGCACCTCAAGGGGCACGCCGCGACTTTGCACCACGCCGCCGCGTACTGGAAGGCGCAGGCCAAGGCCGGGGAGCCGGTGCAGGCCGCGGTGATCAACACCGCGTCGGCGTCGGGCACGTTCATGCCCAACGCGGGGCAGGGGAACTACGGCGCCGCGAAGGCCGGCATCGCGGCCCTGACCCTGGTGGCGGCCGACGAACTCGAGCGCTACGGGGTCCGCGTCAACGCCATCGCGCCGATCGCGCGCACCCGACTCACACTCGCGACACCGGGGATGGGTGCGCTGTTCGCCGCCGAGGTGCCGGAGGGCGAGTTCGACGCGTTCGCGCCGTCGAACATCTCGCCCCTCGTCGCACGCCTGGCCGCGGCCGACTGCAAACTCACCGGAAAGGTGTACGCCGTCCAGGGGGGCGCCATCTCGGAGCTGATCAACTGGCACGGCGGTGACACCATCGAGAGCGACGGGCCGTGGACGGTCGACGACCTCGCCGAGCGGTTGGGCTGAGCGCATGGCACGCAACGGATACGAGCTCGGGATCGGGCTGAGCGACGAGCATGTGGCGCTGGCCGATTCGGTCCGGGCCTTCGCGGAGCGCACGATCACCGCGGAGCACGTGCGGGCAGCGGTGGAGGCACGGACCGAGGACCGGTTCCCGCCGTTCTGGTCGGCGCTCGCCGGTCAGGACCTGCTGGGTCTCGCGGTGCCCGAGGACCGCGGCGGCCACGGGGCGGGGCTGCTCACGCTCGCGGTGGCGCTCGAAGCACTGGGGCGGACCGTGGCTCCGGGGCCGTTCGTGCCCACCGCCGCCGCTGCCGCGGTACTGGGGGCGGCCGATTCCAAGATCGGGATAGAGGTGCTTCCGGGCTTGATCGACGGAACCCGCACCGCAACGGTCGCTCTCGGTGGTCCGCTCACCGCCGAACCGGACGGCGATGCCTACGTGCTGTCGGGAGTCCTCGATGCGGTCGTCGCTGCCGAACACGCCGACGTGCTGCTGGTGCCGGCCGTCGTCGGCGACGTGGTGCGCTGGATCGTCGTCGACGACGGTGATCTCACGACCACACCGCAGGACGGTATCGACGTGCTCCGCGGGTCGGCGCGGGTCGAAGCCGACAGGGTGACCGTCGGCTCCGACAGAGTTCTCGACGGTGTGGATGCCCGCCGGGTGCAGTCCATCGTGTCGGTGGTGTTCGGCGCCGAGGCCGTCGGCGTGCTGTCATGGTGCGTGTCGACGGCGGCGGAGTACGCGAAGACCCGGGTGCAGTTCGGACGCCCGATCGGGCAGTTCCAGGCCGTCAAGCACAAGTGCGCGCACATGGGGATCGCGTTGGAGAAGGCGCGGGCCGCGATCTGGGACGCGGCCTCCGCGCTCGACGTCGACGATGCGACAGCCGATTTCGCCGCCGAGGTGGCCGCGCTGATCGTGCCCGACGCGGCCGTGCAGGTGGCGCAGGACTGCATCCAGGTGCACGGCGGCATCGGATTCACATGGGAGCACGACGCGCACCTGTACTACCGCCGCGCCCTCGCGATCCGCGGCCTGCTCGGCACGCGTGAGGAACGGGCGGAGCGCGTCGCGCAGCAGTCCCTGACCGGTGTCGTCCGGCATTCGGAGCTGGAGCTGCCGCCCGAGGCCGCGGACCTGCGGGTGGCCGTACGGGCGGAACTCGAGCCGATCGCCGCGCTCGACGACGAGGACGAACAACTGGTCGCGCTCGGAGACGGCGGCTGGGTGCAACCCCACCTGCCGAAGCCCTACGGACGCGGTGCCGGTCCGCTCGAACAGATCGTGATCGCGCAGGAGCTGAAGGCTGCGGGAATCCCGTTGCCGCAGTTGCTGATGGGCGGCTGGGCCGTGCAGGCCGTGGTGGCGCACGGGTCCGAGCAGCAGAAGCAGGATCTGGCGGTACCCACCCTGCGCGGCGACGTGGTGTGGTGTCAGCTGTTCTCCGAACCCGGTGCCGGATCGGACCTCGCGTCGCTGACCACGCGGGCGGAGAAGGTCGACGGCGGCTGGAAGATCACCGGCCAGAAGATCTGGACCACCGTCGCGCAGTTCGCGGACTGGGCGATGCTCATCGCCCGCACCGACCCGTCGCGGCCCAAGCACGAGGGCATCACGTACTTCGTGCTCGACATGTCCACCCCCGGAATCACGGTGCGGCCCCTGCGGGAGATGACGGGCTCGGCGCTCTTCAACGAGGTGTTTCTCGACGAGGTGTTCGTACCGGACGAGAACGTGGTCGGGGCTGTGAACGACGGCTGGCACGTCGCCCGCACCACGCTGGCGGGTGAACGAGTGGCCCTGAGCCAGAAGATGGAGGCTTACGCGAGCGACAAGGATCTGCTGGAATTCGCGCGCGGTCGGGGCCTCGGTCCCGTCGGTCGGTACCGGTTCGGCGAGTTGGTCGCGGAGAGCCAAGCGATCGACCTGATCGGCGCGCGGGTGGTGCTCCAGCAGCTTTCCGGTGCGGACGTGAGTACGACGTCGTCGGTCGGCAAACTCTTGGGTATGGGCCTGGGGCAGTCGATCTCGGAATTCGTGGTGGCCGAGTTGGGGTCGGCGGGTGTGGTGGCGGTGCCCGGTGAGCCCAGCGACAAGGCGATGGAACAACTCGTCGCCGGGCGTGCCACGACGATCTACGGCGGCACCACCGAGGTGCAGCTCAACGTGATCGGCGAACGGATGCTCGGTTTGCCCCGGGACTGAGTCCCGTTGGCGGGGTGGCGCCTAAGCGCGCAGCATCGCCCACACCATCGGCCCGTCGTCGGGGAGGCGCACGCTTCCGGTGACCTCGAACCCCAGGCGTTCGTAGAAGGTGACATTGGCCGGAGACGACGTCTCCAGATATGCCGGGCAGCCCTGCTCCTTCGCCGCCTTCAGGCCGGGCTCGAGAACAGCTCGGCCCAGGCCCCGACGTTGCGAGACAGGCGCGACCCCCACCGTCGCCAGGTACCAGACGGGATCGGTCGGGCGCAGTCGTGCAGTTGCCGCCTCCGCCCTCGCAGCGATCTCCGCTCGGTCGCCGTACAGGTCGGTGACCTGGTCCGCGATGTCGCCGAAAGCCTCATCCAGACCCGTCGAAGACGGGGTCGTCCACACGGCGACAGCGGTCGAATCGCCTGCTACCCATACTTTTCCGCAGCGCAGACCGATCTCCGTCAAGAACAGTCGCTGCAACGACCGCACACGGTCCAGGTGATCACGGGAATCGACGGTGTGGCGGGTGAACGGGTAGTCGGCAAACGCGAGGCCGAGGGTCTCTGCGGCATCGACGATGTCTGTCGACGTCGCCGGCCGGATCCGGAAACTGCTGGTCACTGCCTCGATGTTACCCGTCGACTCGGCAAGGGCATGGGCGTGGCGACGAGCGTGGGGACCTCGCGCCCGAGTCGCCGGTCCCCGAGTCGCACCTCGTCTCACGGGCGGAGCAGTACCTTGACCGCGCGCCGCTCGTCCATCCGGCGGTAGCCCTCGGCGGCGTCCTCGAGAGGGAGTTCGAGGTCGAACACCCTGCCCGGGTCGATCTTCCGGTTCCAGATGAGATCGACCAGTTCGGGGAGGAAGCGCCGGACGGGCGCCGGCCCGCCGAACAGGTGCACCTCGGCGAAGAACAGTTCCTCGCCCGGCAGTGCGACGCCGTGCGAGACGCCGACGTACCCGACGTGGCCGCCGGGGCGGGTGGACCGCACGGCCTGCATCATCGACTCCTGGGTGCCGACGGCCTCGACGACCGAGTGTGCGCCCAGACCGTCGGTGAGTTCCTTGATGCGGGCCACCCCGTCGTCCCCGCGTTCGGCGACGATGTCGGTGGCGCCGAACTCGTGGGCGAGGGCCTGCCGGTCGGCGTGGCGGCTCATCGCGACGATCAGCTCCGCACCGAGTTGCCGGGCGGCGAGCACCGCGAGGAGGCCGACGGCGCCGTCGCCGACGACCGCGACGGTCTTACCGGGGCCGGCCTCGGCGGCAACCGCGCCGAACCAGCCGGTGCCGAGGACGTCGGACGCGGTGAGCAGCCCGGGGATCAGGTCGGCGTCGGGCATCCCGGGTGTCGCGACGAGGGTGCCGTCGGCCAGGGGGATACGCGCGAGTTGTGCCTGGGTGCCGATCGCGCCCATCGGCTCGGCGTTCACGCAGCGGGACTGGTAGCCGGCCCGGCAGATCTCGCACGTGTTGTCCGACGCGAAGAACGAGCCGACCACGAAGTCACCGGGGGCGACGTTGCGAACCTCGCTCCCGACCTCCTCGACCACGCCGACGTACTCGTGTCCCATCGGGGCCGGTCCCCGAACGTTCTCGATCCCGCGATAGGGCCACAGGTCCGATCCGCACACACACGTCGCGGTGGTCCGGATGATCGCGTCGGTGGGAGCGAGGATGGTGGGGTCGGGCCGGTCCTCGACCCGGATGTCACCGGGGGCGTATATGACGGCTCCACGCATGAGCGGATCCTTTCGAGCGAGGGTCGCTTGCCTGCGGTCTGCTCGTGGTCGACTCTATCGGTGCGGGGACGCGTACGAAACCGTCACCGGTTCGGCTGGGACGAACAGACATTCGCGTCGTCCCGGCCGAACCGGGCAGGATTCACCCCAGTGCACGCAGCTCGAACTTGAGCACCTTGCCGGTCGGGGTGCGCGGCAGATCGAGCGGGAACACGATCTCCTCGGGCACCTTGAAACGCGCGATCCGGCTCCGGGTGTGCTCGATGATCTCCTCGGCGGTCGCGGCGGCACCCTTCTTCAGGATGACGTACGCCTTGGGGCGTTCGCCCCATTTCTCTTGCGGCACACCGACGACCGCGACGTCCAGCACCGCCGGATGCGCCATGATCGCCTGCTCCACCTCGACGGTCGAGATGTTCTCGCCGCCCGAGATGACGATGTCCTTGGCGCGGTCCTTGAGCTGGATGTAACCGTCGGGATGCATGACGCCCAGGTCGCCGGTGTGGAACCAGCCGCCCGCGAAAGCCTCTGCGGTGGCGTCGGGATCGCGGTAGTAGCCGAGCATCACGTTGTTGCCACGCAGGACGATCTCACCCATCGTTTCGCCGTCGGCCGGCACGTCGGCCATGTTCTCGTCGACCACGCGTGCGTTCTCGGCCTGGACCATGCCTACCCCCTGGCGAGAGATCAGCGCGGCACGTTCCTCCGGCGAGCAGTCGTCCCAGGCCTGCTGGTATTCACAGATGGTGTACGGCCCGTACACCTCGGTGAGCCCGTACACGTGCACGACGGTGATGCCGAGCGCCTCGAGCTGGCCGATGACGGTGGGAGACGGCGGTGCGCCCGCCGTCGTGATGCGCAGCGCGTCGACGCGGTGGGCTCGCTCGGCACCGGCGATGGTGGTGCACACCGCCGGTGCGCCACACAGATTCGTGATGCCGAGGTCGTCGATCGCGTCCCAGACCGCGTCGGCGCGCACCGCCCGCAGGCACACGTGTGTGCCCGCGGCCGCCGTGACCGCCCACGGCGTGCACCAGCCGTTGCAGTGGAACATCGGCAGCGTCCACAGGTATTTGGTGCTGCCGTCGAACCCGTTGTGGAACGTCTCGCCCAGCGAGTTGAGATATGCGCCGCGATGGGAGTACATGACGCCCTTGGGCTTGCCAGTGGTGCCGGAGGTGTAGTTGATCGCGATCACCTGCTGCTCGTCGTCGACGCCCCAGTGCAGCGGCGCGTCGGTCAGGCCGTCGCGGTTGGTCAGGAACTCGTCGTACCGCGCCGTCGCGACACCGGCGGGAACGTCGGGGTACGGGATCGTCGAGTCCGGTATCTCGACGATCTCGGTGACGCTGCCGACGTGCTCCCGCACGGTGCGCACCGAGCCCACCAGTTCGGAGTCCACGAACAGGATCTTCACGCCCGCGTGGTCGAGAATGTACTCGAGCTCCGGACCGGCCAGGCGTGAGTTGAGCGCCACCAGCACGCCGCCGGCCAGTGGCACCGCGAAATGCGCCATCAGCATCTCGGGGGTGTTGGGGCAGAGGTACGCGATCCGGTCCCCGGGCTCGATGCGCGAGCGCAGCACCCGCGCGAGCCGCGCCACCTCGTCGGCGAACTCGCGGTAGGTGTAGCGGCGGTCCCCGTGGACGATCGCGGTCTTGTCGGGGAAGACCGTGGCCGAGCGGTCCAGGAAGCGCAGCGGACTGAGCGGGGTGTGGTTCGCCGAGGCGGACAGTGGGGACACGAGTACCTCCGTGGTGAGTGCACGTGACGGGCGTTACATCCGGTCGGCGCCGACGCTATGGGCCACGACCCGGCCCCCGCTACCCTCTGAAGTGGGTATCCCGAAGCGGGCGCCCGAGCCCGTGAGTCACACCGATCCACCGAACGAACAGATGACCGAGACCCTGAGACCCAGCGACGAGGACGCGATCCGCGCCGAACTGCGAAATCTGCGTACCAGCACCTCGCTGCCGGTCCTGTTCGGCGGAATGGCCGACGGGCCCAGCATGCGGTTGTCCGGCTTCGTCGGGACGCGTGGCACGCTGCTGCGCGACCTCGTCATCGACTCGGCCTGCGGGCTGGGCGGCCGGGTCATGGCCGAACAACGACCCGGCGCGGTCCAGGACTACGCGCACTCGCGGCACATCACGCACGACTACGACCACGAGGTGGCCAGCGAGGGCATCGAATCGCTGCTCGCCGCGCCTGTCGTGGTACGTGGGAAGACCCGTGCCGCGGTGTACGGGGGGCTGCGGGCCAACCTCCCGATCGGGGACGTCGTCGCCGAGACGGTGATGCGATCCGCGCGCAAGCTCGCGCACGAGATCGAGGTCCGGGACGAGGTCGACCGCCGGATACTGATGATCGAGAACTCGCGGGCCGCGCCCGTGGGCCACCGGGACCCGAGGGTGTCGGAGGGGATCACCGAGAGCTACCTCGCGCTGCGCTCGATCGCGGACCGGCTCGACGACGCCGCCCTGACCGCCGAGGTCGAGGCCGTCGAGCAGAAGCTGCGCGGGCTGACCACGGGGCCGTCGGCTCCGGCCGAGGTTGCCCTGTCCCGGCGGGAGTTCGAGGTGCTCGCGCACGTCGCGCTCGGCTGCCGCAACGCGGAGATCGCCGAGCGGCTGGGGCTGCGCCTCGACACGATCAAGAGCTACATGCGCAACATCATGACCAAACTCGAGGTCCACAGTCGGCACGAGGCGGTCGTCGAGGCGCGTCGGCAGGGACTCATTCCCTAGCCGCTCCGGCCGACTCGGATCGGCGGATCATGTTCAGCACCAGAGCGATCAGACACAGAACCGCCGCGGCCACCGAGAACTCCGCGACCGCCGTCGAGGTTCCCTGATACGTCACGAGGAGACCGGCGACGATCGCCGGCACCCCCAGCCCGATGTACGTGACGGTGAAGAAGGCGGCCAGTACGGCTCCGCTCGTCTCCGGTGCCCGCGCGGCGACGGCTGCGCCCACCCGCTGCATGCCGCCCGCGAAGGCCCAGCCGTGTCCGAGGCCCACCGCCACCGTCACGGCGAAGAGCAGCGGCAGGCTCGGAAAGCGGTCGACGACGAACAGTCCCACCGTCCCGCCGAACATCACCCCGAGCCCGACGCGTTGCGCGACGAGGGGGTCGATGCCGCGCATGCCCAACTGCGAGAGCACCGAACACCCCATCACGAGCGCGGCGGCGGCGGCGCCCACCAGGAGGTTGGACATGCCGAGCAGTTCCGCGATCCACGACGGCACCACCGACTGGAACAGTCCCACCGTGGCCCAGGCGATCGCGGCTGGCAGCGTCGCCAGGACGAACACCGATCGGATGTCACGCGGAAGGCGCGGCACCTCGACGAGGCGACGCCGAGCGCCGGACGCCGCGCCGCGGTGCGACGGCTCCGTGGTTTTCGGGAGGGCGACGAGTGCGACGGCACCCGGCACCAGGGCCGCGGCGAAGAGGACGTACGGCAACACGGTGGAGTGGGGGAGGTACTCGGCGACCGCCCCGGCGAGCAGTGGGCCGAGCGCCGCACCGGCCGCGGTGCTCGCGCTCGCCGCGCGGGCGGCGCGGACCGTGTCGCGTCCGGGTACGTGATCGAGCAGCGCCGCGGCTCCGGCGGCCGAGCAGGCGCCCACCGACACGCCTTGAAGGATGCGTCCGACCACGAGCCAGGCGGTCGCGTCGGCCGCCGCGAGCACGACGGCCCCCACGAGTCCGGCGCCGAGGGCGGTCACCAGAACCGGGCGTCGTCCCACCCGGTCCGACAGCGGGCCGAAGAGGAAGAGGGCCGGCACGAGGGCGGCCGCGTACACCGCGAAGATCAGCGTCTGGGTGACGGGGCTGAACCCGAAGTCCGCGCGGTAGACGCCGTAGAGCGCGGTGGGCATGTTGGCGCCCACCAGCAGGATCGCCAGGACGTACCCGATTCCGTGGAAGTGGCGTGCCGCCCAGCGGCGCGTGCGAGGCGGGGCGTCCTGCAGAGCGGTTCCGGAGCGGAGGGAGGTCGTCGACACGAATACATCCTACGTAGGACGTCCCATGTATTCTCGGTGAGGGCGGGTGGCGACTCGTGTGAGGATGAATCGGTGACGGTTGTGCAGAGGGAATCGGCTTACCAGCAGGCGCTGGACTGGATGCGCGCCCGGATCGCGTCGGGCGACTGGCCGATCGGCGCCCGGATCCCCACCGAGCCCGAGCTGACCGAACTCCTCGGCGTGGGGCGCAACACGCTCCGTGAGGCGATCAAGTGCCTCACCTCGACCGGAATTCTGGAGATCCGGCGGGGGGACGGGACATACGTGTGCGCTCGCACCGACATCGGCGGGCTCCTCACCCGCCAGGTCGCGGTCTCGGAGATGCTCCACGTCTACGAGGTTCGTCGCGCGCTCGAACTCGAGGCAGTCCGGCTCGCATGCGTCCGCCGCACCGACGACGACGTCCTGCGTCTGCGTGAGGCCCTCGACCTGCGGAACGAGACCGGTCGCACCGGGGACGGCGGCGCATTCGCCGACGCCGATCTCGCCTTCCACGTCGCGGTCGTCGCCGCAGCCCACAATCCGGTCCTCGACGAACTGTTCGCCGGGATCTCGGAGCCACTGCGCGCCACGTACGACTTCACCGAAGGCGTCCACGAGCCCGAACTCGGGGCGGGACATCACCGGAACGTCGTGGACGGGATCGAGCAGGGCGACGAGTCGCTCGCGACGCGCGGCACATGCGGTCATCTCGACCTGTTCGTCGCCGGGGTGCACGAACGCCGGGCCGATGCCGAGCGTTCGGCGCGCTCGGGGTAGAAATCTCGAGAAGTGCATTTCGTTCTCGAAAGGTGTTCTCCGCGTGGCAATCTATCGCCTCGGTGACCTGGTTCCCGACATTCACCCGACCGCCTTCGTGCACCCCGACGCGGTCGTCGTCGGTGCCGTGACCATCGGTGCCGACGCCTCGATCTGGCCGTCGGCGGTTCTGCGGGCCGACTACGGGGCGATCAGTGTGGGTGCGCGTACGTCCGTCCAGGACGGCACCGTGCTGCACACGTCGGCGCAGTGGCCGACCGTGATCGGGGCCGGGTGCGTCGTCGGACACAACGCGCATCTCGAGGGCGCGGTCGTGGAGGACGGCTGCCTGATCGGATCGATGTCGACGTGCCTGCAGCGAGTGGTGGTGGGCACAGGCAGCCTCGTCGGTGCTGCCGCCCTGCTCACCGAGGGGACCGTCGTCCCGCCCCGCTCGCGGGTGTTGGGTGCGCCGGCAACCGTTGCGCCGCATCCGGATCCGGACGGATTCGCGAAGGGTATCGAGCGGGGTGTGGCGACGTACGTCGCGAACGCGGCGCGCTATCTGTCGGAGATGGAGCGCATCGGCTGACCGGTGCGGTTGTCGCCGTCGCCGGCGGCGGAGTAGGGTGTCGTCGTTCGTGCCGAACCCTGCCCGCGTGCGGTCGCGGGATTTCGAGGAAAGAGGAGGTGGGGCTAGCGATGAGTAGCCAACCTCCGAGTACCAGCTGAAATTCAGACAATCCACGCCATCCGATCGGGTGGCGTTCGACTGGTGTCCGCTGCTGCCGTAACCGACGGTGCCGCCGCGGACCTTCCCGAAAGCCGTGTTCGCATGCGTGAAAAGCGTCCGATCCGTTCCATCCTTCCTCGTCGTGCCGCGGGCACCGCCGACGACGTGGTCTCGCCGGAGCACTCGATGGCGCCCCGTCATCCCGGGCAGTCCGTGCCCACCCCGCCGCAGGCCGGTCTGGTCGAGTCCAGCGTCGTCAACAGTGCGGTGTACCGCGACGGTCGACGCATCGCGTCGCCGGCGACTCTGGCCGAGGCGCTCGCGAGCCTCCCCGATGCGTCGTCGATGGCCTGGATCGGGCTCTACCGTCCGTCCGAGACTCAACTGCACGCTGCGGCAAAGCAATTCGATCTGCACGAGCTCGCGGTCGAGGATGCGATCGTCGCGCACCAGCGTCCGAAGCTCGAGCGCTACGGCGAGACGCTGTTCGTGGTGCTCCGCGCTGCCCGCTACCTCGACGAGTCGGAGACGGTCGACTTCGGTGAACTGCACATCTTCTGCGGTCCCACCTTCGTGCTCACGGTCCGGCACAGCGAATCGCCGGACCTGTCGAATGTTCGGGACCGCATGGAGAGCGACCCCGAACTGCTCAAGCTGGGCCCGGAGGCCGTGCTCTACGCGATCCTCGACGCCGTGGTCGACGGCTACGCTCCCGTCGTCGCCGGACTGCAGAACGACATCGACGAGATCGAGACCGAGGTGTTCAGCGGCGATCCGATGGTGTCGCGTCGCATCTACGAACTCTCGCGCGAGGTGGTCGAGTTCCAGCGCGCCACGAAGCCGCTGCTGGGCATGCTGCGGGCGCTGTCCGCCGGTTTCGACAAGTACCAGACCGACGAGGAACTGCAGAAGTATCTGCGCGACGTCACCGATCACGCGACCATGGTCGTCGAACGGGTGGACGGCTTCCGGGAACTGCTCGGCAGCATCCTCACGCTCAACGCGACGCTGGTCTCGCAGGCGCAGAACGAGGAGATGCGCAACCTCACGCAGGCCAGCTACGCGCAGAACGAGGAGATCAAGAAGGTCTCGTCCTGGGCGGCGATCCTGTTCGCGCCCACGCTCATCGGAACCGTCTACGGCATGAACTTCGAGAACATGCCCGAGTTGAACTGGGCGGGCGGCTACCCGTTCGCTCTGATGCTCATGTTCCTGACCTGCGCCAGCCTGTACACCATTTTCAAGCGGCGCGGCTGGCTGTAGCGCGTTCGGCGCGTTACAGTTTCGGCTGTGACCGGAACACGCGCGCTCGACCTGGGGATGCTGCTGACGCGGCGCCGTCATGTCGATTTCGCGCTCGTGTGCACGTGCGGTTGTCGTCGATTCCGATAGACCCCGACGACCAGTTCGCCGGGCGGCCGAGGCTGCCCGGATCCGCACTCTCACGACAGGTTCCCCCATGACCACAGCTTCCGTATCGCATCTGTCCGCCATCGTCTCCGCGACCGCCGACGCCGTCGCGGACGACGCCGCCAAGGCACACGTCGTGTTCCGGGCGAAGGCCCAGGCGCACGACGCCGTCGCCAGCACCGTCGCACTGGGCAAGTACACGGTCGAGGTCGACGAGCCGCCGGCCCTCGGCGGCGACAACGCCGCACCCAACCCGGTCGAGTACTACCTGGCCTCGCTGCTGTCCTGCCACGTCGTCACCTACCGCTTCTGGGCCGAGCGCCTCGGGATCCGGGTCGACGACATCAAGGCCCGTGCCGAGGGCGACCTCGACGTCCGCGGCTTCTTCGGGTTCGACGACGACGTCCGCCCCGGATTCGGTGAGGTGCGCGTCGTCGTGACCGTCACCGGGCCGGAAACCCGCGAGCGCTACCTGGAACTGCACGCGGCGGCCGAGGCGCACTGCCCGGTGCTGGATCTGACGCGCAACCCGACGCCTGTCGTCTCGGTGCTCGAAACTCCCGAGACGAACTGAGCGGCGACACCGACGGCGAAGCGCAGCGCGAAGACGCCGATCGGGTGCCACTATGGATCCGTGGATCTTCCGATCGCGCCACCCCTGCAGCCGATGTTGGCCAAGGCCGCATCCGGAGTGCCCGAACAGCCGGCCGACGAGCCCGTGTGGTCGTACGAACCGAAGTGGGACGGATTCCGTGCCATCGTCTTCCGCGACGGCGCCGACGTCGTGCTGGGCTCCCGTGGCGGCAAGGACCTGGCGCGCTACTTCCCGGAGATGGTCGACGCGGTGCGCGCGGAGTTGCCGGAGCGGTGCGTCGTCGACGGTGAACTGGTGGTGCCCCGCGAGATCGGCGGACGCACGCGGCTGGACTGGGGTTCGCTGTCCGAGCGCATCCATCCCGCCGACAGCCGCGTGCGGCTGCTCGCCGCCGAGACCCCGGCCCAGTTCATCGGGTTCGATCTGCTGGCGCTCGGCGACGACGACTTCACGAAACGTGCTTTCGCGGAGCGGCGGGCGGCCCTGCTCGGGGCGATCGGCGGCGGGCCGAGCTGCCACGTCACCGCCGCGACGCGCGACGCCGCCACCGCCGAGCGCTGGTTCGAGACGTTCGAGGGCGCCGGACTGGACGGCGTCGTCGCCAAACGCCTCGACGGCCACTACCTGCCGAACAAGCGGGAGATGGTGAAGGTCAAGCACTCCCGAACAGCAGATGTCGTGGCGATCGGCTACCGGCCGCACAAGAGTCAGCCGGGCATCGGGTCGATCCTGCTGGGCCTCTACGACGGCGGCGAGCTGCACATGGTCGGCGGGGCGTCGGCGTTCACCGCGAAGCGGCGCGTCGAGCTGCTGGCCGAACTCGAACCGTTGCGGGTGGGCGACGACGTCGTCGCCGAGGGCGAGGCGACGCGGTGGCGGTCGAGTGCCGACCGCAGTTGGGTGCCGCTGCGCCCCGAGCTGGTCCTCGAGGTCGCGTACGACCAGATGGAAGGCGGTCTGGGGGAGCGCGGCAGCCAGGCCGGGGTCCGCTTCCGGCACGCCGCCCGGTTCCTGCGCTGGCGTCCGGACCGCGACCCGCAGTCGTGCACGTTCGAGCAACTCGAGGTCCCGCTGCGCTACGACCTCGCCGACGTCCTCACAGGAGAGAGCTGAACCATGGCGGATACCAAGCGTTCTCCGGCGGAGGAGCTCGACGTCGACGGCGTGGCCGTCCGGCTGTCGAACCCCGACAAGATCTACTACCCGCGGCTGGGCCCCGAGGGCGGCACGAAACGCCACCTCGTCGAGTACTACCTGAAGGTCGCGACCGGCGGCGAGCTGCTGCGGGCGCTGCACGACCGGCCCACCCACCTGCAGCGATACCCGGACGGGGTCGAGGGCGAGGAGATCTACCAGAAGCGGGTGCCGGCCAAGCGGCCCGAACACGTCGCGTCGTGCGAGGTGACGTTTCCGTCCAAACGCACCGCGGACGTGCTGCGCGTACGCGGTGCTGCCGACATCGTGTGGGCCGCGAACCTCGGCACCGTCACCTTCCACCCGTGGGCGGTGCGCTGCCCCGACGTCGAGCATCCGGACGAGTTGCGGATCGACTTCGATCCGCAGCCCGGCACCGACTTCGACGACGCCCGTCGTGTCGCGCTGGACGTCATGCAACCGCTGCTCGACGAACTCGGCCTGATCGGGTTCCCGAAGACGTCGGGCGGGCGCGGCCTGCACGTCTACATCCGGATCGAGCCGCGTTGGGACTTCGTCGAGGTCCGCCGCGCCGGGATCGCGCTGTGCCGGGAGATCGAGCGGCGCAGCGGCGACCGGGCGACCACCAACTGGTGGAAGGAGGAGCGCGGCAAGCGCATCTTCCTCGACTTCAATCAGAACGCCCGCGACAAGACGATCGCGTCGGCGTACTCCGCGCGCAACACCCCGATCGCGACGGTCTCGACCCCGGTGACGTGGGAGGAGCTCGCCTCCGTCGAGCCCGACGACTTCACCATCGCGACCGTTCCCGCGCTGCTCGCCGGTCGCGGCGACCCGATGGCGACGCTCGACGACGTCGCGCACTCGCTCGACGTCCTGCTCGAGATGGCCGAGCGGGATGCGGCGGCCGGCCTGGGCGATCTGCCGTACCCGCCGAACCATCCGAAGATGCCCGGCGAACCCAAACGGGTGCAGCCGAGTCGCGACCGGGACCGCAAGGAGGACTGAGTCGGTCGCTTGACCAGGTAGTTCTCCGTCCCGCTCTTCGCGTATGTCTGTTTCGCTCCGCCGGAAACCCTTCCACGCTTAGGCTGCGCCAATCACAATGGTGTGAGGAGCGGATCGGAGGTCGCGATGGCGATCCATGTGGAGCACAGCAACGCGCCGCGGACTGCGGCACCTGCCCCCGTTCGAGCCCCGCTCGGGGTGCCGGCCGCCACCCAGGCGCGCACCGAGATGCTGGTGCACCCGCAATTCCTGCCGTTGGCCGACCGGTTCTTCTCGATGTACCGCCATCCGCACAACGGCGGCGGCGCGCTGGTCGCGTACGTCCACGGCGAGAAGGTGCTCGACGTCTGGGCCGGCTACGCCGATCGTGACCGCCGGTGGGACAGCGACACCGTGTCGCTGTCGTTCTCCACGGGCAAGGGCGTCGCGAGCACCGTCACGCACCGTCTGGCCGAGCGCGGCATCGTCGACTACGACACCCCCGTCGCCGCCTACTGGCCCGAATTCGGGGCCGCCGGCAAGGGCGAGATCACGATCCGGGACGTCCTGACCCATCGCGCGGGCCTGCACAAGGTCCGCGGACTGGTGCCCGGACGGACCGGGCTCCTCGACTACGAGACCGTCGTCGAGGCCCTCGCCGCCGCGGCGCCCGATCCGCGGCGGCGCCGCGGGCCCGGGTACCACGCGGTCACCTACGGCTGGCTGGTGGCCGAGACGCTGGCGCGGGCCACCGGCAGGCCGTTCACCGAACTGGTTCGCGAGGAGATCGCCGAACCGCTCGGGATGCCCGAGTTCTGGTACCAGGTGCCGCAGGCGCAGCGGGGACGTATCGCCAAGCTGTTTCCGCACATCAATCCCGGCGGCCTGGACTGGCGCATGACGTCGGCGGTCCTGTCGTTCGCGGGTCCGCTCCGTGGACTCGCGGAGGCGGCGATGCCCGACGGTTTCGACGAACTGGTCCGCAACCCCGCGGTGCACGACGCCGTGATGCCCGGATGGAACGGTGTGTTCAGTGCCCGCTCACTGGGCCGGATGTATGCCGCCATCGCGAACGGTGGCGTCCTCGACGGTGCCTGGTTCCTGCAGCCGGAGACTCTCGAGCAGATGGGCACCGTGCAGACCCGCGACCGCGACTACGTACTCGGCGTCAAGCTCGGTTGGCGACTCGGCTACCACCCGCCGCTGCTGGCCAGCCGGGTCCAGCCCACCCGCGGGCTGGGGCACTACGGGGTGGGCGGTTCGGGCGCCTACGCCGATCCGGAGACGGGTCTGGCGCTGGCGTTCGTCACCAACCGGCTGGGGAACGCGGTCACCGCGCTCGGTGACCTGCGGTTGGCCCGGCTCGGCGCCGAAGCGCAGTCGATCGTGCGTTCGTGAGGGAGGTTCTCGGATGAGTGATCATGTCTATCGGGTGATCGAGATCGTCGGCTCGTCGAGCAAGGGTGTCGACGACGCGATCGCCAACGCCGTCGGCCGGGCGAATGCGACCATGCGGAACCTGGAGTGGTTCGAGGTGGTCGAGACGCGCGGCCACATCGAGGACGGGGCCGTCGCCCACACCCAGGTGACACTCAAGGTCGGATTCCGGCTGGAATGATGGCGGGGCCGACCCGGAATGATGGCGGGGCCGGCCGATCACGTTCCGACGCAACGGAACCTCGACCGAAACTGAAACACGTTATAGTCTGAACGAGAATGTCGGTCTCGGTGGGTACGCACAGGTAGGGAAGAACTGTGGCTTATGTGATTACGCAGGCATGCTGCAACGATGCATCATGCGTGGACGTCTGTCCCGTCAACTGTATTCATCCGACGCCGGACGAGCCCGAGTTCGCCACGACCGAGATGCTCTACATCGACCCGCAGACGTGCATCGACTGCGGCGCGTGCGTCGACGAGTGCCCCGTCGACGCCATCTTCGGGGAGAACGAGCTCAGCGAGGCGCACTCGATGTACCCGGAGATCAACGCGGCGTACTTCGAGAAGCATCCGATCGGTCCGGACTGGCCGGAGCTGGCGTCGCCGCGGAAGCTCAGCGCCGAACTGGGGACGTTGCGCGTCGCGATCGTCGGGTCCGGCCCGTCGGCCTGCTACGCCGCCATCGAACTCACCTCGCGCCCGCGGGTCGAGGTCGACATGTTCGACCGCCTGCCCACGCCGTACGGACTCGTGCGGGCCGGCGTCGCCCCCGACCATCCGGGTACCAAGGGTGTCTCCGACGTGTTCCGGTCGGCCCTCGGCAAGCGTTCGGTGCAGTGCCACTTCAACGTCGAGGTGGGCCGGCACGTGAGCCACGAGGAGCTCCTCGAGCATCACCACGCCGTCATCTACGCGGTGGGTGCGGCGAGCGACCGTCGACTCGGGGTTCCCGGCGAGGACCTGCCCGGATCGCACGCCGCGACCGAGTTCGTCGCCTGGTACAACGGCCACCCCGACTACGCGGACCACGAGTTCGACCTCTCGGGTGAACGCGCCGTCATCGTCGGCAACGGCAACGTCGCGCTGGACGTCGCCCGCGTGCTCGTCACCGACCCCGACGAGCTCGCCAAGACCGACATGGCCGAGCATGCCGTAGAGGCGCTGCGCCACAGCAACATCCGCGAGGTCGTCATCGTCGGCCGTCGTGGACCCGCGCAGGCCGCGTACACCAACCCGGAACTGATCGCCCTCGGGCAGATGGCGGATGTCGACATCGTCGTCGATCCCGACGAGGTGATCCTGGACGCGGCCAGCCGCGCCTGGGTCGACGGGCCCGACTCCGAGCCGTCCGAGAAGCTCAAGGTGCGTCAGGTCGAGGAGTTCGCCAAGCGGACCGCCACCGACGGGCGCAAGCGCATCGTGCTGCGTTTCCTCGCCTCGCCCGCGGAACTGATCGGCGACGATCGCGTCGAGAGCATCCGCCTGGTGCGCAACGAGCTGGTCGCCGACGACGCGGGCAAGCTCACAGCCCGCGCGACCGACCGCACCGAGACGCTCGAGACCGGTCTGGTGCTGCGGTCGATCGGTTACAAGGGTCTGCCGATTCAGGACCTGCCGTTCGACGAGCGTCGCGGCGTGGTCCCCAACGAGAACGGTCGCGTCATCGATCCGGAGACCGGCAAGCCCGTCCCCGGCGTCTACGTCGCCGGCTGGATCAAGCGCGGCCCCACCGGTGTCATCGGCACCAACAAGCACTGCTCGGCGGCCACCGTCGACCTGCTGCTGTCCGATTTCTCCGACGGACTGCTGCCCCAGCCGGGTAGCGAGCGTGAGCACCTCGGCCGGCTCGTCGGCGAGCGTCAGCCGGAGGTCGTCGATTTCCAGGGCTGGCAGCGCATCGACAAGCAGGAACGCGCACTCGGCGCCGAGAGCGGCCGTTCCCGCACCAAGATCGTCGACATCGCCGCGATGCTCGAGATCGCGCGCGGCGAAGCCGGCTGAGGGCGGTCGCGGTTCGCGGCGGGTCGGTTGTGGGACGCGCGTCCGGTATGGCTGAATAAGACCTACCGGACGCCCGTCGTGGCGGCGCGACCGTGGCACGGTGTCGTCGAGCGAGGGGTGCGCACATGACCGGGCAGATCGCAGGACGCGGCGCGAGGCGTCGGAAGTGGTTCGCCCGTGCGGCGGCCGTGCTCGTCGGCGCCACCGCAGCGGGCGGCGCCCTCGTCGCCCCCGCGCAGGCGGCGCCGCTGTTCCCCGGAAGCGCGGAGATCCCGGGCGTCCAACTTCCTGCCTTCGAGTTGCCGCAGATCCCCACCCCGCCGCTGGTGCTTCCGCCGGGGTTCGAACTGCCCCGCGAGGTCCAGGCGTTGCTGCCGGCCGGGCTGGTCGTCACGGCCCCGCCGCCGCTCGGGCCCGCGAACTTCTCGGCTCCGTCGCTGAATCCGGCGCCCGGCGAGGTGGTGGGCATCGCCCAGCCGGTCATCATTCGCTTCAACGAGGCGATCGCCGACCGCGCCGTCGCCGAGCGGGCGATCCGGGTGACCACGAACCCGCCCGTCGAGGGGCACTTCTACTGGGTAGGCGACAAGCAGGTCCGGTGGAAGCCGAATCAGTTCTGGCCCGCCAACATCCAGGTCACCGTCCAGGCCGGCGATTCGCATTCCACCTTCTCGATCGGCGACGCCCTCGTGACCGTCGCCGACGACAACACCAAGCAGATCACCGTCACCCGCAACGGCGAGGTCGTCAAGACGATGCCGACGTCGCTCGGCAAACCCGGATACGAGACCCCGAACGGCACCTACATCGTCGGCGAGAAGTTCCGCGACATGTACATGGACTCGTCCACGTACGGCGTGCCGATCGACGCCCCCGAGGGCTACCGCACGTACGTCGAATACGCGACGCGAATCTCCTACAGCGGTATCTTCGTCCACGCCGCGCCGTGGTCCGTGCAGCAGCAGGGCCACAGCAACGTCAGTCACGGCTGCCTCAACGTCAGCACCGAGGACGGCCGGTGGTTCTTCGAGAACGCCAAGAAGGGCGACCCGGTGATCGTGCAGAACACCGCCGGCGGAATCCTCAGCGGCGCCGACGGGCTGGGTGACTGGAACCGATAGGCGCTTCGCACCTGTGCGCCTTTTTGGTAGCTGGCGCTACCGGAAAGGCGCACGGCTGAGATATTGATGCCATGACGGTGACGCGCTCGATCCTGCTTTTCGTCCTGGCTGCGCTGTTCGAGATCGGTGGGGCCTGGCTGGTGTGGCAGGGCGTGCGTGAGCAGCGGGGCTGGCTGTGGGTCGGCGCCGGAATGGTCGCCCTCGGCATCTACGGTCTGGTTGCGACCCTTCAACCCGACGCCAACTTCGGGCGCATTCTGGCTGCGTACGGCGGTGTGTTCGTGGCGGGTTCACTGCTGTGGGCCGTGGTGATGGACGGCTTCCGCCCGGACCGCTACGACATCATCGGCGCACTGATCTGTCTGTGCGGCGTCGGCGTGATCATGTATGCGCGATAGGCGGCTGCGCCGCCCGTGCGCCTTTTCGGCGGCCGGGACTACCAGAAAGGCGCACAGGGGCTGTGGATAACTGCCCGGGCTCCACCGGAACTTGTCATGGCCGGAACGAACGATCGCGGCATGACCGAAATCGAGTCTCCCGACCTTCGACGACTTGTGGACGACCAGTGGGGAATGGTCACCCAGGGCCAGATCGCGCTGCTCGGCTATGGCCGCGGACGTGTCAGACACCTCCTCGACACCGGGCGGTGGCGTCGCGTCCTGCACGGCGTCTACGCCGTGACGAACGGCCCGCTGACTCGCGAGATGACACTGGCGGCGGCGTTGCTGTACGGCGGCGACCACGCGATGCTCAGCCATCGGACGGCTGCCGAGGAATGGGGAATGTTCCGGGTCGACGACGGCGCGCCGGTGCATGTGACGGTGCCGTACGGAAAGTCCTCGAGGCCGCAGACGGCAACCGCGATGCTGCCGGCACGGGCGTCCGGGCACCCCGTCATTCGGCCCGGGTCGCTCCTGCATCCGGGTGTCGTGGTGCACCGCTCTCGCGCGCACCGGCACATCGGAGTGGACACGGCGAATCCGCGGACGTCGAAGGCCGACACTGCTCTCGACGTCGCGGTGGCGGAGCCGTCCGCCCGCTTGGCCTACGTCTCACTCGTCACCACGGTCACCAACGCGCGAATACGACTGAACGACGTCCGGCAGCGCATGGTCGAGCGGCGACCGCGTCGATACCGACGCGCGCTCGAGGACGCGGTCGGACTCCTTGCGAACGGCGTGCAGTCGGTACTCGAGTATCACTATGCGGTGGACGTCGAACAGGCGCATGGCCTCCCGACGGCGCACCGTCAGGGTCCGGTGATCGTGGACGGGCGCACGCTCTTCGAAGACGTCGACTACTCCGAGCACGGCGTCCCTCTGATCGTGCGGCTCGACGGCCGGTGGGCTCATTCGATGCGTGAGGTCCAGTTTCGCGATCGTAGGCGCGACAACGCCGCCGAACTCGCCGACCGGCCGCGGCTGGTGTACGGGATGGACGAGGTCGGCGGCATGCCGTGTGTCGTGGCCCGGGAGGTCGAGGCCGTCCTCACCCGGGAGGGTTGGAGGCGCGCCGGTGCTTCGCGGTGTCGCGCCTGTGCGCCTTTTCGGTAGGAGTCGCTACCGAAAAGGCGCACGGGTGCGGAGCGCCTACCAGATCTTGACCCGCTTCTCGGGCTCCAGATACAGGGCGTCCCCCGGTTGGACGTCGAACGCGTCGTGGAAGCTGTCGAGATTGCGGATGACGCCGTTGCAGCGGAACTCCGGCGGCGAGTGCGGGTCGACCGCCAGTCGCCGCAGTGCCTCTTCCTTGCGCGCCTTCGTACGCCACACCTGCGCCCAGCCGAAGAACACGCGCTGCAGGCCGTCCAACTCGTCGAGGACCGGAGCCTCGGTGCCCTCGGTGGCGATCCGGTACGCCTCGAGTGCGATCGACAGGCCGCCCAGGTCGCCGATGTTCTCGCCGATCGTGAACTCGCCGTTGACGTGGTGGCCCGGCAGGTCCTTGGGCTCGAAGTCGTTGTACTGCTCGATGAGCGCCTTGGTCCGCTTACCGAACTCGGTGCGGTCGTCGTCGGTCCACCAGTCGACCATGTTGCCGTCGCCGTCGTACTTGGCGCCCTGGTCGTCGAAGCCGTGGCCGATCTCGTGGCCGATCACCGCGCCGATACCCCCGTAGTTGGCGGCGTCGTCGGCCTCCGGATCGAAGAACGGAGGCTGCAGAATCGCTGCGGGGAAGACGATCTCGTTCATGCCCGGGTTGTAGTAGGCGTTGACGGTCTGCGGGGTCATGAACCACTCGTCACGGTCCACCGGACCGCCGAGCTTGGCGATGTCGCGGTCGTGTTCGGCAGCAAAGCCGCTGCGGTAGTTGCCCACCAGATCGGCGGGGTCGATCTCGACGGCCGAGTAGTCCCGCCACTTGTCCGGATAGCCGATCTTCGGGGTGAACTTCTCGAGCTTCGCGAGCGCGGCCTGCCGGGTAGCCGGGGACATCCACTCGAGGTCGGAGATGTTGCGGCGGTACGCTTCCTGCAGATTCGCGACGAGTTCCTGCATGCGCGCCTTGGATTCCGGCGGGAAGTGCCGCTCGACGTACAGCTTGCCCACGGCCTCCCCGAGCAGGTCCTGCACCAGCGAGACGCCACGCTTCCAGCGTTCGCGATTCTCCTGGGTGCCACTGAGAGTCGTGCCGAAGAACGCGAAGTCCTCCGCGACGATCGCCTCCGTGAGGAACGCGGCACGCGAGTGCAGGACGCGCCACGTGGCCCACGCCTTCCAGTCCTCGAGTGGGCGCGAGGTCCACAGTTCGGTGAACGACTCGACGAACCCGGGCTGGCGTACCACGATCTCGGCGAGCTGCTCCGGCGTCGCCTGCAGACCGGAAATCCAGGCATCCCAGTCGAACCCGCCGTACTGCGAGTGCAGGTCGTCGAGTGTCACCAGGTTGTAGCCCAGTTCCGCGTCACGACGCTTGACGACGTCCCAGTGGCCGCCCGCGATCGCCGTCTCGAGGTCGAACACGCGCTGCGCGTCGTACTCGATTCCGGCCAGTTCGAACATCTTCCGGATGTGCTCGACGTACGCGTCGCGGATCGGGGCATAGTTGTCCTCGCGGTAGTACGACTCGTCGGGCAATCCGATACCGGACTGCGTGAAGTGCACCAGGTAGCGGGACGAATCCTTGGCGTCGGTGTCGACGTACTGCCCGATGCCGCCGCCGACGCCGGTGCGCTGCAGGCGTCCCACGATGCCGGCGAGTTCGCTCAGGTCCGCGGCGTCCGCGACGGCCGCGAGTTCCTCGGCGATCGGAGACAGCCCGGCAGACTCGACGGCGTCGGCGTCCATGAAGCTCGAGTACAGGTCGCCGATCTTCTGGGCGTCGGTACCGTGCGCCGCGCCGGACTCGGACGCCTCCTGGATGAGCGTCTTCACGTCCTCCTCGGCCTTGTCGTACAGGGTGCGGAACGCGCCGTCCACCGCACGGTCGGCCGGGATCTCGTACTCGTCCAGCCATTTGCCGTTGACGTGCACGAACAGGTCGTCCTGCGGGCGCGTGCCCGCGTCGATGTGGGTCAGGTCGATGCCGGAACGAGTCATGCACTCCATCTTTACACCGCGCCGCCGGTGTCGGCCGACCCTGAAAGGAATCCTCTCGCCGGGCGATGGAAATCCTTCAGGATCGATGGTGTCAAACGTCGATGCCGAGGTTGATGGCGGCGAGCATGCGGTCCGGTTGCCGGGACGTCGCCATGAGCCCGGCCGCGTCGTAGATGCCGTCGGTGTCGTTGCGGGTGTCGCGGCCGGTGTGGTCGGTGTACGGCGGGACGGTGGAGAACACGTCGTCGTTCAGCGCGTCGTCGAAGTACAGCTGCGTGGTGAGCACGGTCTTCTTGTCGATGTGCACCTTGAGGTGGATGTGTACGGTGCGGCCGGTGTACCAGCCGGGAAAGATCGTCGTGAACCGCGCGATGCCGTTCGCGTCGGTGGTCTGCGCGCCCCGCAGGTAGGTGCCGTCGTCGGTGGTGGTGGCCTCCTGGTCGCCGACGCTGTACGAGCCGTCCGACGTCTCGCCCGAGCCGCCTATGCCGCCGGGGCCACCGGGTCCGCCCATACCGCCCTGGGGCGGCTGGCCACCCGGCCCACCGGGGCCGCCTTCCGGCATTCCTTCCGGCGGCGTACCACCGGGCGGCGGCCCGCCCATACCCCCGCCCATGCCCCCGCCCTGGTTCGCGGCGACGGAACCGGACTCGAAGCCGGAGTACACCCCGCCCGCGTCGCAGTGCCAGATTTCGACGACGGCGTTGGCAACCGCGCCCGCACTGCCGTCGGCGCTGCAGTTGGTCAGATCCTGGACACGCATCGCGAGGTTCAGTTCGAGTCCGGGACGGTCCTCGCGGATGTCGCTGCGGATCGAGTCGACGTCGAACCAGTACGGGCCCTGCGTCTCCTCGACGGCCAGGCCGCACCGCGGCGCCTGGTCGAGGAGCGCGAGAAGTTGCTCGTCGACGGTGCCGGTGGCGAGCGAACCGGAAGCCCCCGAAACCCCGGAAGCCCCCGAAGGCCCGGAGACGCTCGACGCCGTAGCGGCGGTCGTGGAGCTACCGCCCCCGCTGCACGCCGCGAGCAGCCCGGTCAGGCTGACGGTTCCGCCCAGCGCGAGCGCCCGGCGCCGGCTGATCCGCAGCCGGCTCAGTTCCACGTCCTTGTTCATTCGACATCCTTCCTCGCAACGAATGAGTCGAGAACCATCGTCGGCGGGCGGTCTGGCGTGAGGCTGGACGTCGGCTGTGAGCTTGCTGGGAACCGGAAGGTCAGATGTCGATGCCCAGATTGATCGCCGCCAGGATCCGGTCGGGTTCACGGGCGGTGTTCACCAGCCCGGTGTCGTGGAAGATGACGTCCGTGTCGTTGCGGGTGTCGCGTCCGGGGTGAGCGGTGTACGGCGCGACGCCGGCGAAGACGTCGTCGGTCAGCGCGTCGTCGAGGTACAGCTGCGTGGTCAGGACCGTTCTGCGGTCGATGTGCACCTTGAGGTGGATGTGCACGGTGCGGCCGGTGTACCAGCCGGGGAAGATCGTCGTGAACTGCGCGATGCCGTTGCCGTCGGTGACCTGCGCGCCCCGGAGGTACGTGCCGTCGTCGGTGGTGGGGATCTGGCCGTCGTCGAGGCTGTACGACCCGTCGGACATCGTGACGATCGACGACGCGTCACCGGCAGTCGGCGTGCCGCCGTTCGCCGCGACGGACGCGGCCTCGTAGCCCGAGTAGACGCCGCCCGCGTCGCAGTGCCAGATCTCGACGACGGCGTTCGCGACTCCGGGTGCGCCGCCGTCGGGGTCGCAGTTGCGTGCGTCCTGCACGCGCAGTGCGAGGTGCAGTTCGAGTCCGGGACGGTCCTCGCGGATGTCGCGGCGGATCGAGTCGACGTCGAACCAGTACGGGCCCTGCGTCTCCTCGACCGCCATGACGCAGCGCGGGGCGTCGTCGAGCAGCGCGAGCAGCCGCGGTTCGATGTCGCTGGGGACCGCGGTGATGGGGACGGCCGGGGCGGGATCGGTGCCCGGGCCGCCGCACGCCGCCAGGACGCCGCTGAGTGTCAGGGCGCCGCCCAGGGTCAGCGCGCGGCGCCGGCTGATCCGTAGCCGGCTCAGCTCCACGTCCCGGTGCATGCGGGTGTCCGTCAGAGCAGTTGCGCGCTCGCCGCGGCCCGGATCAGGACCTGCCCGGAGCTGTCGAGCAGACGTGACTCGATGAGTGCGAGGCGGCGCCCGGCGCGGACGACCTCGGCCTCCGCGCGGATCGCGGGGCCGTCGGTGGCGGGGGAACGGACGAAGTCGATCCGCAGATCCAGGATCCGGTACCGCTGATCGGCGGCGGTGAGCGTCTGCGCGACAAGGCCGTTCACGAGGTCGGCCGCGGTGATCAGGATGCCGCCCTGAATCGAGCCCAGGTAGTTGCTCATCCAGTCCTGCGGCGCGAACGTCGCTGTCAGCGAACCGCGTTCGACGTCGGTCAGACGCAGGTCGAGCAGCCCGGCGAGCGGGCCGCGCGCGATCCGCTCCGACGCGATGCCGTCGACGACGTCGAGTCCGGCGCGGCCGGCCAGCTCGTCGGGGGCCGCGCACGGTTCGGCGGCGGGCACGGGGAGGCGCTGCCCGCTGAGCACCGCCGCGGCGTTCGCGCGGGGCCGCGTGACGAACACACCACGCGACTGCACGACCGCGACCGTGGTGCCGTCGCCGTCGTGCATCGCGCCGGCCGCGAGTCCGATGCCGCTCTCGAGGTCGAGGTCGACGACGTCGCCGGTCGCGACGACGGTGCCGTGCGTCGGCATCGGTGCGGCGAGCGTCGCGGAGATCTGCGACAGCACCATGCCCGCGTCCGCGGGGACCGAGTTGCCGAGCGAGCCGCCCGGGCACGCGTCGGCGAGCACGCCGACCGAGCCGAGGATCGTCTGTCCGCGGTGGTCGTGGAAGCGGGCCCCGACCGGCTGCGCGAGCACGAGGTGTCCGGGCCGGACCTCCCGCGCCTCCACACCCATGAACAGGTTGAGGCGGTCGACCCGTTCGGGTGCGGTGCTCGGATCGGCGGCAGTCTGGGTCATTGCACTTGTGTACCACCCGAGCCGCGGGCGCCGAACCGCCGTCCCGGTTGCGCGCGCGTCCGGGCGGACGTAGGCAGCGTGCCGTCCGCCCCGATCGGCCGTGGACGGATCGGCGCGAGTCGGCGCCCGACCCGGCAACCGGCGATGCTCACCCGCCGAGACGTGCGTGCATCTCCCAGACGAGGATCTCGGCCCCGGTCTCGCTCGTGACCTGCTGCCCGCCGGACGCACTGAGCCGGACGGCGTCGCCCTCGTACAGCGTTCCGACGCCCTCCATCTCCGCGGTGCCCTGCGCGACGAACACGTGCACGAACGGCGCTTCGGGGATGCGGACCGCCTTACCCGGCTGCAGCCGGGCCGCGTGCAGCGACGCGTACTTGTTCTTGATCCGGATGGCCGCGTTGTCGCGGTGCTGCGGCATGCCCGACGCGACCGGCACCAGCCCACCGGCGAGGAGTTCGGCGTCGATCTCGAGCTGTTCGTAGCCTGGCATGATGCCCGGCTCGTCGGGCACGACCCACATCTGGACGAAGTGGACGGGCTCCTCGTGCTCGTCGCCCTTCAGCCGCCACGAGTCGTTCTTCTCGGAGTGCAGGATGCCGGTGCCCGCGCTCATCCGCTGCGCGAGACCCGGATAGATGACACCCGAGTGGCCGATCGAGTCCTGATGCACCAGCGACCCCCGCAGCACCCAGGTGACGATCTCCATGTCCTTGTGAGGGTGGGTGTCGAAGCCCTGGCCCGGCTGGACGATGTCGTCGTTGTTCACGAGCAGCAGTCCGTGATGGGTGTTGTCGGGGTCGTAGTGCTGCCCGAACGAGAAGGAGTGCTTGGAGTCCAGCCACGGGATCCGGGTCTTGAGACGGTCACCCGAACGGTGGACGTCGACGTGGGGGGTGGTGAGAGCTGGCATGCGGTCCTCCTCGCTGACAGACGCGGTCAGAGTTGCTCCACGGCGTTCGCGCTGTCGAGTCACCAGGGTACGAAGTGGGACCCGCCGGCGCCGAA
Source organism: Prescottella equi (assembly GCF_002094305.1). Classification (GTDB taxonomy): domain Bacteria; phylum Actinomycetota; class Actinomycetes; order Mycobacteriales; family Mycobacteriaceae; genus Prescottella; species Prescottella equi. The sequence goes on along the minus strand of NZ_LWTX01000012.1, from coordinate 48,306 downwards.
TCAGTGGTGTCGGTTCGGTCTCGGACTGTTCACGGACGAGTGTCGGGCCGGGAGTCGACCACAATCGGTCGGTCGTTCGACCGATGTGATCGACTGTCCGGCAAAGACATTCAGTTGAGGGTTTCGTGCGCTGCCGGGACGGACCCGAGTCGGCCGGCCTGGTAGTCCTCGAACGCCTGGATGACCTCGGCCTTGGTGTTCATGACGAACGGCCCTGCCATCGCGACGGGCTCGCGGATCGGCCGGCCACCGAGGACGAACACCTCGAGCGACTCGGTGCGCGAGTCCTGGACGTCGGCGGCCGCGATCGTGACGGTGTCACCGCGACCCAGCACGGCGGTCTGGCCCGACGAGATCGGTCGCTTCTCGGCGCCGACGAAGCCGTCCCCGGCCAGCACGTAGACCAGCGCGTTGAAGTCGGGGTTCCACGGCAGCGTCACGCTGGCTCCCGGTGCGACGGTCGTGTGCGACAGCGCGATGGGGGTGTACGTGGATCCGGGACCCTGGTGTCCCGCGATCTCACCGGCGATGACGCGGACCAGGGCCCCGCCGTCGGCGCTCGAGGCGAGGGCGACCTTGCTGCCGGTGATGTCCTGGTAGCGGGGCGCCGCCATCTTGTTGCTCTTGGGCAGGTTGACCCACAGCTGGACGCCGTGGAACAGGCCGCCGCTCATCACGAGGTGCTCGGGCGGAGCCTCGATGTGGAGGATGCCGCCACCGGCCGTCATCCACTGGGTGTCGCCGCCGCCGATGATGCCGCCGCCGCCGTTGGAGTCCTGGTGCTCCATGATCCCGTCGATCATGTAGGTGACGGTCTCGAAGCCGCGGTGCGGATGCCACGGGGTGCCCTTCGGTTCGCCGGGGGCGTAGTTCACCTCACCCATCTGATCCATGTGGATGAACGGGTCGAGCTGTGCGAGGTCGATGCCGGCGAAGGCGCGGCGGACGGGGAAACCCTCGCCCTCGTAGCCGACGGGCGCGGTGACGATGCCCCGGACGGGGCGGTCCACGGCGGTCGGATCCACGGCTTCGATGCGCGGCAGCGCGAGGATGTTGTCGACGGTCACGGCGGGCATGGGGTTCTCCTCCGGGCGGTTAGTTGAGGATTCAACTAGTTCACCGTAGCTCAACAACCTCGAACCCGATCTATTCCCGCCCTCTCCGGGCGCGTCAGCCGTCGGTGTCGTGCCGGCTCGCGAGCAGGCCCAACCGCGTCGCCGTGGTCAGGGCGTCGGCCCGGGAATGGACGCCCAGCTTGCGGTACAGGCTGCGAAGCTGCGTCTTGACGGTGTTCTGGGAGACGTACAACTGTGCGGCGATCTCCGCGACCGACGGCGTCGACGCCAGCGCCTCGAGGACCGCGGACTCGCGATCGCTGATGCCGACCATGCGGATCCGCTCGGGAAAGACCTCCCGGCCGACCGGGGGCGCCGCCGCCGACCACGCCTCGGGCAACGGCACACCCAGGCCGGCGAGACGTTCGACGGCGTTCTCGGACAGCGACGCGAACGGCCGGACCATCCCGGTCTGCTCGAACAGGGAGACCGCGCGCTGCAGCAGCGTCACCGCCGGTTCCGTGTTCCCCATGTCGAGGTGCGCGACGGACTGCAGAAGCGCGGACTCCATCCGGATGCGGGGCTGCGGACAGCCCGCGACGACCGGCCGGGCGCAACCGGCGAGCGTGGACGCGGGGTAGCCGCTCGACAGGTCCATCCGGGCCCGGGAGACAGCCGTCCACGGGCCGCGACCGCGGGCCTGTTCGAGCGCGGTCCACATGTCGTTGCCACGGCCGAGCGCGGAGAACAGGTCCGCCTCGGTCGAGGCCAGAAGCGGCGCCGCGACCGATCCCGACGTGAACCATCTGTCGTAGATCGCGGTCGCGCGGTGCAAGCGATCGAGCCCCTGTTCCGCGTTGCCGGTCACGAGGGCCAGCTGGCAGTGCGCGTACAGCGCGAACGCCCACAGTTCCTCGTCGTCGGGCAGGTCGCCGAGCTCGGCGAGGGCCTTCGCGGTGAGCGTGACATCCATCCGATCCAGCGCGACCAGCGCCGACGCGACCAGGCCGCTCACGCGGACCACCGCCGACATCCCCGACCCGGTGTCGTCGTAGCGCCGTTCACGCTCGAGCCACGTGTCGGCGTACGTCAGTTCCCCGGTCAGGGCGTAGCCGAGAGCGAGATTGCCCGCCGCGTTCCGGGCGATGAAGTCGGTCCCGTCGGGGCGGTTGCCGTGGTGCGCGCGACGCAACTCGCTCGACGCCCGTGTCAGATCGCCCCGCAGTTGGTGCGTGATGCCCCACTGCAGGCGCAGCAGCGGCAGGAACTCGGTGACCTCGCCGTGCTGGACCTCGATCGCCCGGTCCGCCAGCGCGGACAGTTGCGCCGTCATCTCGGCGGCGCGTTCGAAATCACCCGCCACGCGCAGGATGAGCGACTGCACGGTTCCCACGGCGAGCGTCTCGGTGACGACGGACGTATCGGCCTCCGCGACGTCGATGTCGTACGACGGGACCATCGGCGCCGCGAACCCCGCCGAATCGGCGCCGAATCGTAGGAAGAGCTCCCGCCCGGCCTTGATCGTGAGGTCGTCGGCGGCCACCTCGGCGGGAAGGGCCAGCAGCGACTCGCGGACCAGCCGGAAGTGGCGCGAGACGAGTTCGACCCAGTTGGACTTGAGGATCGACACCGTCAGTTCCCAGTCGTGGCCCTCGACGGCGTGCGCCAGCGCGGGGTCGAGTTCGCCGCGCCCCAGGAACCAGCGGGCCAGGTCGCCCGACGCGCGCAGCGGCCCCTGCGGCGCCTCCAATCGCAGATCGCGCATGAGGGATTCGCGGATCGGCTGCGGGAAACGCCACTCGTCGTCGCGCGGCCACGTCGACCGAACCAGTAGGCCGGCGGCCTCGAGGGCGCGTACCCGCTGCGGCGCGTCGCCGTCGGCGGCGAGGACGGCGGCCACTTCGTCGGTGACGATCCGCGCCGCGGAGATCGTGAGCGTGAACTGACGCAGGTCGGCCAGATCGGGGTCGCCGAGGATCGTGCGCTCGACGTACCGGTCGATGGAGCGCTCGAGCGCGCGGCGGGCGAGTGCTCGGCTCTCCTCGTAGTCGGTCCCGAACGGACGGGCCACCGAGACGGCGGCCTGGACGAGGGGCGGAAAGCCGCCTGTCACGGTCTGCACGGTTTCCAGAAGGTGTGGCGCGAGGTCGATTCCGCGGGCCTGCAGGACGGCCTGCGATTCGGCGGGAGTGAACAGCAGATCCGTGGGGGAGATCGTGAGCCCGTCCACGTCGAGCATCGTGGCGTCGTCGAAGATGGCCGTGGACCGGGTGGTGACGACGAGGTGCAGGCGCTCGTCGCTCTCGAGGAGCGTGAGGGCGCGGGCCTGAGCGTCCGGGTCGCCGAGTCGGTCGAGATCGTCGAGCACGACGACGATCGGAGAATCGTCCTGGCTCTGTGCTGCGGCCCCGATTTCGCGGGACACCCTGTCCCAGTAACCATTCGGCATGATGTCGGCTGGGGGCGTGTCCTGCTCGATCACCGTTTCGCCGAAGTCGGACCGGCTGCGCGCCCACGTTCGCAGGAGTGCTGTCTTCCCCGCTGCACGCGGGCCGCGGACGACGGTCAACGCCGTCGGTTTCGACAGCAGCTCGAACAGGCGTGGACGGTTCAGCAGGAAGCGCTCTGCCCGCGGTGATCTCCCACCGGTCTCGATCGCCGATCGGTCAGCTGCCACAGCAACACACTCCCCATGTCCACCGACCCCCGTCGGTGCGATTGGTTCGCCCCCGCTGCGAAACCTTGCTCGTGCACCCGGTCACGAATCGTGACCAGGTGCACGGACAGCACATATTGTCACAGCAGCGCGGTGCGCGGAGGGGAATGCGCACCGGGGTCAGGCGACCGTCGACTCCGCCGTCGCGGGGTTCGGAACGTGGGTGGAGGTGAGCGCCGTCCCCTTGGTCTCCCGGGTGAAGTAGGCGGCGACCGCCACGCACAGGGCCAGCGCCACGACGTACCACGTGAAGAGGTCCGCCGAATCCCGCGAGGTCAGCCACGTGTTCAGGTAGGGCGCGGTGCCGCCGAACACCGCTGCCGCGAGCGAGACCGCGATGCCGGTGCCCGTGGCGCGCGACTTGGTGGCGAACAGTTCGGCGAACCACGCGACCTGCGTGCTCGCCGCGAACGACTGCAGGACCAGTGCCAGCGACATCGCCGTCACGAGGCTGATCGCGGAGTCGTCGAGCAGCCCGGAGAGTGGGAAGGCCAGCAGCGCGACGCCGATACCCCACACCATGTTGTTGACCCGACGTCCGACCCGGTCCGCGAGCATCGCTGCCAGTGGCAGCGCGGCGATGAACACGAGGTTCGCCACCACACCGGACCACATCGCGAGGCGGTCGTCGACGCCGTGGAAGCTGATCGCGTACGCCGGCGCGTTCACCGACCAGGTGTACGAGAACACCGAGGTGCCGCCGACGAGGATGACGACCCGCAGGATCGATCCGCGCTGCGCCCACACGTCGCGCAGCGCCGTCTTGACCGGGGACTCGGGCACGGGGGCGGCTTCGGCCGCGTCCTCGAACGTCTCGGACTCGGCGAGGCCGCGGCGCAGGTAGAGCGCGAAGAACCCGAGGAGCCCGCCGATCAGGAACGGGATGCGCCAGCCCCAGTCGGACATGGTGGACGCGTCGACGCCGGTGCGCATGACGGCACCGAGGAGGGTGGCGAGCACGGTGCCGCCCACCGTCGACATGATGACGGTGCTACCCCACAGGGCGCGGTTGTCCGGGCGGGCCACCTCGGCGATGTAGGTGTAGGAACCGCCCTGTTCGCCGCCGTGTGCGAGGCCCTGGATGCAGCGCACCACCAGGAGCCACAGCGACGCGAAGGCGCCGACCTGGCCGTACGTGGGGGCGACGGCGATGAGGACGCTGGACGCTGCGACGAGCGACATCGTCAGCACCATGACGAACTTGCGGCCGCGGCGGTCGGCGACGAGACCGAAGAACAGACCGCCCAGCGGTCGCATCACGAAGCCGACGGCGAAGACCGCCATCGTGGACAGGAGGTTCGACACCTCGTTGTCGGAGTGGAAGAACTGGTTCGAGAAGTAGACCGCGAAGATCGCGAAGACGGTCCAGTCGAACCATTCGAGCGCGTTGCCCATGTTGACCGCGAGGATCATCCGGGCTCTGCCTCGAACGGTGGTGCCCGTACGCGGTGTCGAGGTGGAAGAGGTCATGACGTTCTCCTTCGGAGACTGCCCGTGAGGGTGGGGAGCTTGGTCTCGAAACGGTGGAGATGGCGGGCACTGTTCGGCCACAGCGGATTCCGTTCGAAGCGATCCGGAATTGCGAAGTCATGTTGAGGCAGGACGCGCCGATTGTCAATCACCCGATTGGGACTCCATCAACTGATTGATCGGGTAATGTTCCGCTGCGTAGTGTTACCCAGGCCACATGGCGTCAGGACGGGAGACGAGACGTGCACCAGCCGCGAACTGTCGGATTCACCAGGATGGACGACGCCACCGTCGCCGAGATGGAGCTGATTCGGGACGAGGCCGCCGTGCATCGACGCGATCACTGGCTCGGAACCGTTGTGCGGCTGTTGGAGTCGATGAAGGGCTATACGTTCGGCTATCGCGTCGACCGATACGAGCACTCCCTGCAGTCGGCGACGCGGGCCCATCGGGAGGGCGCGCGGGTGGACCTGGTCGTCGCGGCACTGCTCCACGACATCGGCGACGACCTGTGCCCGGACAACCACAGCGAGGTCGCCGCGGCCATCCTGCGCCCGGTCCTCGACGACGAGGCGGTGTGGGTCGTCCGGCACCACGGGGTGTTCCAGACCTATCACTACGGCGAGAAGCTGGGCGTACCCGCGAACAGCCGCGACCGGTACCGGGATTCGCCGTACTTCGACACCTGCGCCCACTTCTGCGCCGCGTGGGACCAGGAGTCCTTCGATCCCGAATACGATTCGGAGCCGCTCGAATTCTTCATGCCGATGCTCGAGGAGGTCTTCTCCCGGCCGCCCAAGGTGTGGGGCGACCAGGACCTGGCCGGGCAGGCGCGATGAGCCGCCCGCGCGCGACCCCCAGTAGGCGCCCGGAGATCGTGGAGTGTGCCGCCCGGATGTTCTCGTCGCGCGGTGTCGCCGCGACCACGGTGCGCGACATCGCCGACGAGGTGGGGCTGCACTCGGGCAGTCTGTACCACTACTTCGGGTCCAAGGACGAGTTGGTCTCGGAGATCCTGATCGCCTTCCTCGACGACTTGACCTGCAGTTATGCGAGCGAGATCCGTTGGTCGGTGGCCGCCCCCGAACAGCTGCGCGATCTGATCCACGTCTCGCTGCGGGTTGCTGTGCGCCATCCGCATGCGTCGGAGATCTACGACAAGGAATTCGGCGTTCTGCCGACGCTGCCGGGCTATCGGCACATCGATGCACGCGTGCTCGAGGCTCAGGACGTGTGGTCGCGGATCCTCGCGAACGGGATCGCCGAGAACAGCTTTCGGCGGGATTTCGAGTCGGCGCAGCTGCAGCGCCTGCTCCGGGAGATCGTGTGGACCGCGACGCGATGGCACCGGGACTCGCTCGACGCCGACCACGTCATGCTGTCGACGACCCTGGTGGACCTGTTCGTGGACGGCATCACGGCCCGGGCGCCCGGGTCGCCGGCTCCGGCAGCGGCGGCGGTGCGCGCCGATCCGTTCCGGGAGCGCGGGGCGGGTGACGAAATCGGGCAGCTGCGGCGTGAAGTGCAGGCCCTGCGCGGTGTGGTCGAGGAACTGCGCCTGTCATCGGCCTGAACGGTGGAACTGGATGTAGGCCGACGGCGAGAGATTTCGTCCAGTGGGAATCTCGTACGCGTACTCGCCCTTTCTATGTAAAGATACGAGAATCAGCGGTCGATGACCGCGACGAGCGGAAGGAAGTCACGTCATGGCGATCGACGCGTCGGGTGGCCGGCAGGTGAGCTTCACGCGGATGGACGAATCGACACCGGAGGACATCGCTCTCATCGTCGCCGAGTCGAAGGTCTTCCTGAATGATCGCTTGCCGGACACGATGATCGAGATGCTCGAGGCGTTGCGTGGTCCCACGCTCGGCTATCAGGTGGATCGCTACGAGCATTCGTTGCAGACCGCGACCCGTGCGCTACGAGAGGGTGCGCGAACGGATCTCGTGGTCGCGGCCCTGATGCACGACATCGGCGACGCCATCGCGCCGGCGAATCACTCCGAGCTCGCCGCCGCCATCGTGGCGCCCTACCTCGATGCGGAGGCCACCTGGGTCGTCAAGCACCACGGCGTGTTCCAGGGCTATCACTACTGGGATCGGCTGGGGCTGGACCCGAACACGCGTGAACGCTACCGGGACAGCCCGTACTTCGACACGTGCGCGCACTTCTGTGCCGAATGGGATCAGGTGTCGTTCGACCCCGACTACGACACGCTGCCGATCGACACCTTCGTCCCCCTGCTACGCGAGGTGTTCACCCGACCCGCCTCAGGCTTCGGCTCCGACTAGGAGGTCGACTTTCCGCGAAACATTTTGGGCTGCAAGCGCTCACCCTCACCGAGGGTGGGCGCTTCGTCGTCTCCGGGGGATTGAGTTCTGTTCTCGAACCGGAATGAGATGGGGCTTACATTGCTAACTTTTGTAAGTTAGAGTCTCGGTAGTTCCCGAAGCGACTTACTCTCGATGCAAGGAGGTGCCGTGACCGCACTCGGCGAGTCGACGAATTCTGCAGGGCAGGAGAAGAACTCGATGGACGGCTGGCAGCCGAGCGCCACGCCGCCGATCGGGGTGGAACTCACCGACGAACAGAAGCTCGCATGCGCCTTCCGCATCCTGGCGCACGACGGCTTCAGCGAGAACATGGCCGGCCACATCACGTGGGCGGACCGCGACGACGACAGCCTCCTCATCAACCCGTGGGGACTGTGGTGGGAGGAGGTCTCCGCCTCGGACGTCTGCCGTGTCGATGCGAACGGTGCTGTGGTCGAAGGGAAGTGGGACGTCACGCCCGCGTACCACATCCACACCGAGCTGCACCGTCGCCGGCCGGATGCCCGCGTAGTCATCCACAACCATCCGTACTACGTGACGCTGCTGGCCGCCGTCGGCGTGCTGCCGATGATCGCGCACCAGACGGGCAGTCTGTACGACGACGACTTGTCGCTGGTCAGCGAGTACACCGGCGAGGTCGACGACGCGGCGCTGGGCCGCGACCTCGCCGACAAGATCGGCGACCGCAACAATGTGATCCTCGCCAGCCACGGCATCATCACGACCGCGGACACGATCGAGCTCGCGGTGTACCGCGCGGCGTCGATCGACCGCTTCTGCCGTCTCGCCTACGACATCCTGCTGCTCGGCAAGGATCCGCTGCCGATCGAGAAGCGCATCCGTGTCGCGATGCAGAAGGCGCTCGTCGAGCGCGCCGCGGGCGTCTACTGGGCCGGTGCGGTCCGCAAGCTGATCCGCACCCACCCCGACGTTCTCGACTGACGGACCCAAGATCCCGACTCATCAGCGGTTGCGTATGTAGCGCAGCCGAATTCATCGACCCCCAAGCATTCGAGGAGTGTGCACGATGGCCAGTCTCGACGACCTGATGCAGAACACCGATTTCACCACCAACGTCAAGGGCAAGGTCACGTTCCTGCCCGAGCCCGACAAGGCGCATCGACCCTTCCCGTTCATCTCGGTCGACGACCACATCGTCGAACCGAAGGACACCTTCGAGGGTCGCCTGCCGGCCAAGTTCGCCGACCGGGCACCCAAGGTCATCCACCGCGACGGTGCAGACATCTGGGTGTACGACGGCAAGGAGATCCCGAACGTCGGCTTCAACGCCGTCGTCGGACGTCCGGTCGACGAGTGGGGATTCGACCCGCAGCGGTTCGAGGACATGCGCCGCGGATCGTGGGACATCCATCACCGCGTCAAGGACATGAACCTCTCGGGGGTGTATGCGTCCCTAAATTTTCCGTCGTTCCTTCCGGGGTTCGCCGGCCAGCGCCTGCAGTTGAGCACGAGTGATCGGGAACTCGCGCTCGCGGCCACCCGGGCCTACAACGACTGGCACCTCGAGGAGTGGGCGGGGCCGTACCCGGACCGCATCATCCCGTGCCAGATCCCGTACTTCCTCGACCCGGAGATCGGCGCGCAGGAGATCTACCGCAACGCCGAACGCGGTTTCAAGGCCGTGACGTTCTCCGAGGGCCCGCACGCGCTGGGCCTGCCGTCGGTGCACTCGGGCCACTGGGATCCGATCATGCGGGCGTGTGAGGAGACCGAGACCGTCATCAACCTGCACATCGGCTCGTCGAGCACGTCACCGAGCACGTCCGAGGACGCGCCGCCGGACGTCGCCGGCACGTTGTTCTTCGGCTACGCGATGTTCGCGACCGTCGACTGGCTGTTCTCGAAGATCCCGGTCCGCTTCCCGAACATCAAGATCGTGATGTCCGAGGGTGGGATCGGTTGGGTTCCGGCGCTTCTCGACCGACTCGACCACATGACGACCTACTCGTCGATGTACGGCACGTGGGACGGCATCGACATCTCGCCGGCCGACGTACTCAAGCGGAACTTCTGGTTCTGCGCCGTCGAGGATCCGTCGACGATGGTGCTCCGCGACCGCATCGGCGTCGACCACATCCTCCTCGAGGAGGACTACCCGCACAGTGACAGCCTGTGGCCGCGCACGATGGACGTCGTCAACGAGTCCATGAAGGGTCTCTCCGCCGACGAGCTGCGCAAGGTCACCTGGGAGAACGCCTCCAAGCTGTACCGACATCCGGTGCCGCAGAGCGTGATCGACGATCCGAACAGCTTCTGACCGGATCCCGTCAGCCGAAGAAGAGGCGGTCGCGGGCCACGGCCGGATCGAGCGGTACCAGTGGGCGGTCCGGGTCGTGCGGGTAGGACCCGACGTCGCGCAGGTGGCGGGCGGCGATCACCCGCGCCGACGCGGCGTCGCCGTCCTCGATGCACTGCAGGATCTGGCCGTGGACGGCGAGGGCCTGTGCTCGCTCGGTCCGGGGAATGGTCTCGGGATCGGCCCGCAGGTTGGCCCAGTCGGTGACGTGGCTCGACCACAGCGACTCGAGGGCGCCGGCAAGCACGATCAGCGACCGATTGCCGCAGAGCTGTACGACGGCCTCGTGGAACCGTCGAGACAGCGTCGTGGCGGCGACGAGATCGTCGACGTTGGCGAGCGACTCCTCGTGCAGGGCGCGCAGGATCGGCACCACCTCGGTGGCGCGATCCTCGCGTTCGGCGCACAGCGCGGCGCACATGGGTTCGATCTCGTGCAGGGCGCGGCCGACGTCGTCGATATCGGTGCCGGACATCGCGAGGACCATCGAGAGGCTGTAGGCGACGTTGCCGGGGGTGGGGCGGTGGACCACGGCCCCGCCCCGGTTGCCGCGGCGGACCCTCACCAGCCCCTCCGCCTCGAGGATCCGCAGCGCCTCACGCAGCGATTGGACGTTGACCGGGTACTGCTCGCGCAGCTCGGCCTCCTTGGGCAGGACGTCGCCCTCGGCGAGATCGCCGCGCAGGATGCGCTCGCGGATCTGGTCGGCGACCATCTCGGCCAGCCTGCGCCAGCGGAGGTTGCTCGGATCGACTGCGCGGGGCTTGCTGTCCGGTCCCTGCTGGGGCACCGCGTCACTTCCTTCCGGTTGCCGACGGTTCCTCCCCGGAACCGTCGCCTGAGTTCTGAATGTTAGCGAAGTCAGCACCCGCAGGGACGTCGTCGTCCCCGGACAAGGAGATCGAGATGAGCCTCATCGACCCCGAGACGGTCGGCCGGTACGTGGAGTCCGGATGGTGGGGGACCGACCCGCTGCACCGGTTGGTGCGCGAACAGGCGGCGCGGACGCCGGACGCGGATGCCTACATCACGCCTTCTGCCCGGACCAGCTGGGCGACTTACGATTCCGTCGCCGACGACCTCGCGGCCACACTCGTGGCATTGGGCATCCCGGTCGGGGATCGGGTCGCGGTGCAGTTGCCGGACACGTTTCTCGTGCACGCGGCATTGGTCGCGACGGCACGCGCCGGCGTGGTGGCGGTCGGGATCGGCGCCCGCGCCGGCGACCGCGAGATCGCGCATCTCGTCCGCAAGACCGGTGCCCGGGCGCTCGTCACCCTCGACGCCCTCGCGGGCCGCTCGTCGTCGGTGCTGGTGCGCGAGCTGCGCGACCTCGGGCTGCCACTGGCCTTCCACGTCGTGCTGTCGGACCGGGGTGTGCACGACGTCTTCGACGTCTCCGGTCCCACCGCGGTGCCGATCGTGCCGGGCCGGGCCGCACCGGCCGACGTGGACGGCCGCAGCCTCGGTCCCGACGACCTGAACCTGCTCAACTCCACATCGGGGACCACGGGTCTGCCGAAGTGTGTGACGCAGTTCGACAATCGGTGGATGGCGTTCAGCCGTCTGGCGATCGAGGCCGGACACCTGGACGGCGACGACGTGTTCTTCGGTGCGGTTCCGGCCCCGTTCGGGTTCGGGCTGTGGACGTCGCACTACGCCCCGGCGATGTCGGGCGTCCCCACGGTGGTGCTGCCGAAGTTCGACGTGGAGACCATGATCCGGATGATCGAGCGGGAGCGGGTGACCGTACTGTGCTGCGTCAGCACCCAGTTCCGGATGCTGTTGAACTCGCCGCTCGCCGTGCAGGCGGACCTGTCGTCGCTGCGGGTGATGTTCACCGGCGGCGAGGCGGTGCCGGCGGATCGGGCTGCCGAGTTCGAGGACCGGACCGGGGCGTCCGTGCTGCAGTTCTTCGGGTCGAACGAGAGCGGGGCGTTCAGCGTCACCCGCGTCGAGGATTCCTTCGAACGCCGCATCGGTACCGCCGGACGGCTGATCCCGGAGATGCAGGTGCGCCTGTTCGACGAGGACGGCCGCGATGTGACCGCCACCGGCGGTCCCGGCCGGCCCGCCGGTCGCGGACCGTTGACGTGCGCGGGCTACTACGACGACGCCGACGCCAACGCCGAGCTGTTCACGAAGGACGGCTGGATGTTGATGGGCGACCTGGTGACCGTCGACGCCGACGACTACCTCACGCCCGTGGGGCGGACGTCCGACATCATCATCCGCGGCGGCAAGAACATCTCGGCGCCGCAGGTGGAACAGGAGGTCGAGACCCATCCCGCGGTCGACCTGGCCGGTGTCGTCGCCGTCCCCGATCCGGTGTTCGGAGAGCGGGTGTGCGCGGTCGTGAGCCTGCGACCCGGCCGGGCACTGACCCTTGCCGACCTCGTCGAGCACCTGAGCGCCCGGGGAGTGTCGAAGGAGCTGTTTCCTGAGCACCTCGTCGTCGCCGACGCGTTGCCGCGCTCGTCCGGCGGCAAGCTCGCCAAGGGGGAGATCCGGGCGCTGGCACTCGAGTCGGTCGTCGAGGCCACCGTTCGTGCGAGTGCGCAGTGAACCCGGTCAAGACCGTCGACGTGTTCACGTGCCGAGAGGTGCTCCGGATCCGCGCGGGCGTCGAGCAGGCGCCGGTCCCGGACGAACGGGCCGAGTACTACTGGTCCGAGTTGCTCAGGGACTGTTCCGAATCCGACGTTCTCGAGGCCACGTGGGCGCACTACCGGACCACGTCGAGGACGTTGTTGCCGGGAGACATCCTCGAGCGGGTCGGTGCCGTCGCCAGGAACCGGATCCGATCGTCCCGCCGGGTGGGTGAACGCCTGCTCCTGGACCGGGCGCTGCTCGGCTGGGACCCCGACCGGCTCGTCCGGTGGCACACGACGTTCACCGGCGAGATCGGTCGCGGCGCCGAGGCGGAGGCCGCGCGTGCGGTCGCCGACGCGTCGGTGTCCGATCACGCCGCACTGGACGCCGCCGCGAGCGCGTACGCCGCGGGCTGACGGGCCGCGTGGTGCGCCGCCGCGCGGTCGACGAGCCGCACCAGCGCGTGCGCGACCTCGTACGCCTGGTCGAGGATCACCGAATGTCCCGCGCCGCCGAGCCGAACCAGCTCGGCGGACGGGAGATTCGCGGCGATCGCGACGGAGTGCTCGAACGGCGTGACCATGTCGGAGGACCCGCCGAGGACCAGTGACGGAATCTCGGCCAGCCCCGCCAGGGATCGAGACTCGTCGAATCCGACGAGCGACCGCAGGAAGCCGTACATCGTCACCACCGACGTGGGGTTGTCGAGGACGAGACTGAGCAGGCGCTGACTCAGTCGCGGCAGGCGCTCGACCCCGAACTGGAACGCGGAGACGAGCGGGTGCCGCAGGAACCGGCCCAGGCCCGAGCGGGTGATGTCACCGGCTGCGGTCGACAGCAGACCCACCCCGACGACCCGGGTGCCCACGGCCCCCGGGTTCTGGCGCGCGTAGGCGAGAGCCGTCATCCCACCCATCGAATGACCGATCAGGACGATGGGGCCCGTCGGGACGACTTCCCGGATCACCGCGTCGAGGTCGCGTCCGAGTTGGTCGATCGTGTACGTGTGTGCGGGGGCGCTGCCCGATTCGCCGTGACCGCGATGGTCGTAGAAGACCATCCGGACCGCCGCACCCCACTCCCGCGTCAGGCGCGAGCGCAGTCGGGCCCACGAGTGGGTGTGCAGGCAGTGGCCGTGCACGAACACCGCGGTGACCGGGGCATCCACGGGCCCGTACTCGCGCACGGCGAGCGATACGCCGTCCTCGGACTGCACGACGTGACGACGGCTGCGGTCGTGAGTAGCGGACTTCATGGCGTCCTCCCGGTGTGGTGTCTTCCTGCTCCTTCCAATCTCGTCGTCCGGGGGTGCCGTCGACAGGCTCTCCGAGGTGGTCGTCGGGCCACCGAGGGGTGGTGTTCCCACCCCCTGGGGTCGGGCTCGGGTCGTGGTCGCGCGGAACATCGCCGGGTCGGGCGGCTCGACACGGCGGGTGGGGCCTTCCCGTACGGGATCGGGCCCCGCGGATCAGGCCGACTGTTGCTCGCCCCAGTCCTTCGCGATCTCGGGATACCCGGCCGCGATCTCGTCCACGCGTGCGGGCGTCGCGGATTCCAACTCGGCCCGATGCCGCTGCGCCTCGGCGAGAGATCCCGTGAAGCCATTGGCGGTGGGTACCGGTGACGGCTCCTTCTCGGTGGGCGCCTGCAGTTCCAGCGCGTGGATGAGTCCGTCGAGTCGACTCGCCACGAAGTGTCGCTTGTCCTCACTCATGAATCCATGACACCACCGCGCCGCGCGCGTGCCTAGTCCCTCCGCGATCTCGATGACGGACGGCCGCGATGAGTTTTCGGTGCGGCGGTGGTCTGTCATCTGTGCGGGCCCCGAACGGGCCCGGCCTCGACCCCCACTGCGAACAGACCAACCGCGAACATAAGGAGAGCCCCATGTCCCGTCTGATCTTCGTCAACCTGCCGGTCGAGGACGTCGCCGCGAGCCGGTCCTTCTTCGGTGGCCTCGGCTTCGAGTTCAACGAGCAGTTCTGCGACGGAAGCACCGCCTGCATGGCGATCAACGACTCGGCGTGGATCATGATGCTGCAGAAGGACCGCTTCCGCGACTTCATCGCCGACGACATCTGCGACACGTCGAAGAGCCGCGAGGTGCTCACCTGCATCTCCGCGGACAGCCGCGACGGCGTGGACGCGCTCGTGGATGCCGCCATCGCGGCCGGTGGCAGCAAGTGGATGGACCCGCAGGATCACGGCTTCATGTACGGCCGGTCGTTCCGCGATCTCGACAACCACGTGTGGGAGGTCATGTGGATGGATCCGGCAGCCGCCGGTCAGTGATGCCGACGACCGCGGGGGTCGTCAGAGTTGCGGTGGCAGCCCGAACCTCTCGAACAGGTCGACGTCGAAGAAACACGTGACGTGGGCGACCCCGCGCTCGGTGATGTCGAGGACGTGCAGTTGGAACGGGCGGTGCCCGCCGTCCGGTTCCCGCATATAGAGGCCGAGCGCGGGCTGGCCGTTGCCCGACGCCGGCAGCAGTCGCATGTCGCCCGGGCCCTCCGACGGGCACTTCTCCTTGATGAGCCGGGCGATGTCGGCGCCGCCGACGTACCAGCCGACGAACGGGGGCATCTCCCACACCGCGTCCTGCGTGAACAGGTCCACCAGACCGTCGATGTCGTAGCGTTCGAATCCGTCGACGTACCGGCGCAGCAACTCGCGGGCGTCGTCGGACTCCGGTTCCACCAGTGCGTCCGGGTTGGGTGTGGCCTCGGAGAGCTGTGCCCGTGCGCGCTGCAGCAGGCTGTTGACCGCCGCGGTGGACGTGCCCAGCGCCTCGGCCACCTCGGCGGCCTTCCACTGCAGAACGTCCCGCAGGACCAGTACCGCTCGCTGCCGGGCCGACAGGTGCTGCAGGGCGGCGACGAACGCCAACCGCACCGACTCGCGGGCGGCCACCACCGTCGCGGGATCGTCCGCACCCCACCCGGAATCGCCCCACACCATCGAATCCGGGATCGGCTCCAGCCATGGCACCTCGCGGCGCTCGATCAGTTCGTCCGAGGGGTCCGAACTGGGTGCCCCCAGGCCGGTGGGCAGGGGTCGGCGCTCGCGGCCCTCGAGGGCCGTCAGGCACGTGTTGGTGGCGATCCGGTGTAGCCACGTGCGCACGGACGAGCGGCCGTCGAACTTGCCGTAGCCGCGCCACGCACGCACCATCGTCTCCTGCAGCAGGTCCTCCGCGTCGTGGATCGAGCCCATCATGCGGTAGCAGTGCGCAAGTAGTTCGCGCCGATAAGGATCAGCGGCAGTGAGGAACTGGTCGTCGAGACTCTGCTCTACGGTCATGTCCGGAACCCTAGTTGCGGAGTCCGACAAGCGGAACAGGGTGCGCGACCGCCACCCGAGGGTGCCTGTCGGGGGCAGCGCTCCCCGCAGAGGATCGAAGACGTGGGACGGCCGACCGCGCCGTCCGCGTTGGGAGATTCGAGATGCGTGCACACGCTCCGACCGCGACGTCGAAGAACGAGATGACCGCCGAACGTGCCCGCGAGGTACTGCAGGAGTGGGTACCGGACGCCGTGGCCGGCGACCCCCGGGCACGCGAGCGAGTGCTCGCGATCGTCTACCCACTGGTGCGCCGGTACTGTTTCGCCCGGCTCGGCCGCGGGGCCCTGCAGTCCGTCGCCGAGGACGTCTCCCACGAGGCGTGCGTCGCCCTGATGACAGCCCTGCCGCGCTACTGCGACCGCGGAGCGTCGTTCCTGACGTACGTCTACGCGATCGCGGGTCACAAGGTGATCGACGCCCGACGCGCCGCCGGAAGGGCATGCGCGCCCATCGAGGACGCGGGCGAGGTGGTGTGCCCCGAGGCCGGGCCGGAGGAACGTGCGATCGCCGGTGAGCGGGGGACGTGGGCACGCAGCCTCGTCGAGACCCTGCCGCCGCGGCACCGGGACATCCTCGTCATGCGCCTGGTGTGCGGTATGTCGGCCACCGAGACCGCCGCCGCCCTCGGCACCACCCCCGGGGCGGTGCGCATCGCACAGCATCGTGCGCTCACCCGGTTGCGCGCGCAGGTGCGGCCGGACGTGCGGGCCGCGGCCTGACCGGTCACAGATCGTGTTCGGTGATGACCCCGCTGTGCAGCGCCTTCTCGACCAGGCGCAACCGCTTCTGGTTCTGCGGCAGGTTCTCGACACCGAACTTCGCGAACAGCGCACGCAGGTGCGTCTTGACGGCGTCGACGCTGAGGAACACCTCGTCGGCGACCTGCTGATTGGACGCGGGATTCGCGAACGCCGCGTTGTGCTTGTACGGACGGCACAGCGCGATCAGGATCTCCCGCTGCGTCCTGGTGAGCGACCGTACCGTCGGGATGTCCGCGGCCACCCGGGTGGGCTCGCCGCCCTGACGCGCGAGGTCGCGGAACACGAAGGCCGAGTTGCCGATCCGGATGCTGTCGCCGTTCCGTAGGCGCCGGCGTCCCGAGATGCGCTCACCGTTGACGAACGTGCCGTTGCGGGACAGGCCGTCGTCGACGATGGTCCAGTCCGTACCGATCCACTCGAGTGTCGCGTGCAGGCGCGAGACCTCGGGGTCGTCGGCCAGCGAGACGTCGGCGTCCGACGATCGGCCCACCGTCACGCGCGGGCTGTCGATGGACAGTGTCACCTCCCGGGCGTGCCCGGTCTCGTCGGTGTACCTCAGGAACGGGGCATCGGTGGTACTCATCGCGACTCCTGTCGGCCACCTTCATCGTCCCGCCGCGCGATCGGGCTGACAAGCGCCCGGCGACAAGCGCCCCACGACGCCGTCCGCACACCTAGACTCGCTTTCGTGCAGCACACAGAGTCGGAATTCGCCGGGGTGCACGGCACCCGCATCGTGTACGACGTCTGGCGTCCGGACGGTCCGCCGACGGGCATACTCCTGCTCGCGCACGGTCTGGGCGAACACGCGCGTCGCTACGACCATGTCGTCGAACGCTTGGTGGGGCTCGGTCTCGTCGTCTACGCGCCGGACCACCGCGGGCACGGTCGCTCCGGTGGCAAGCGGATCGAGTTGCACGACTGGTCGGAGTTCCTCGACGACCTGCACCGGTTGTCGGCCGTCGCGATCGCCGAGAATCCGGGCCTGCAACGATTCCTGCTGGGACACAGCATGGGCGGCGCGATCGCGCTGTCGTACGCGCTCGACCACCAGGACGAATTGTCGGGTCTGATCCTGTCGGCGCCGGCCGTGGACGTCGTGGGCGGCAAGCCGCGGGTGGTGATCGAGATCGGCAAGATCCTCGGTCGGTTCGCACCCGGAATACCCGTCGAGACCCTCGACGCGAAGTCGGTCTCCCGCGATCCCGCGGTGGTCGCGGCGTACGAGTCCGACCCTCTCGTCCATCACGGAAAGGTCAAGGCGGGCATCGCGCGGGGGATGATTCTGGCCGCCGAGAGCTTCCCGGCTCGGTTGCCGTCGCTGACCATTCCGGTCCTGCTGCTCCACGGCACCGAGGATCGCCTGGCCGACGTCTCCGGTAGCCGGATGATCGCGGCCCACGCCGGATCGAAAGATCTGACGTTGAAGACGTACGACGGCCTGTTCCACGAGGTTTTCAACGAACCCGAGCAGGAGAAGGTGCTCGACGATCTGGTCGATTGGCTCCGCCCGCGCCTGGAGTGACTTAATATTCCGGAATGACCGATCCTGCAACGACACTCACGCACCGGACGGTACGCGTCGGGGACCTCGACATGCACATCGCCGAGCAGGGCGAGGGCGACCCGATCGTGCTGTGTCACGGCTTCCCGGGACTCTGGTACAGCTGGCGGCACCAACTGTCGGCGCTGTCCGCGGCCGGCTACCGGGTGATCGCCCCCGACATGCGCGGTTACGGACGCACCGACGTGCCCTCCGATCCTCGCGAGTACGACCGCCGGCACACCGTCGACGACATGGTCGGCCTGCTCGACGCGCTCGGCATCGAGCAGGCGGTGTTCTCGGGCCACGACTTCGGCGCGCAACTGGTGTGGGACCTGCCGAACTGGGCGCCGGGACGCGTCCGCGCCCTGATGCAGTTGAGCGTGCCGCGAATGCCACGGTCGCCGGTCCGGCCCACCGACGGCTTCCGGTACATGTCGTCGCAGCACTTCGTGCACCTGCACTACTTCCAGGAGTACGGACCGGCCGACCGCGAACTCGGCGACCACCCGCGCGAGTTCCTGTCCAAGATCTTCCACGCGCTCAGCGGAGCGAACCGTTACCTCGACTGCTGGGACTTCCCGTCCGAGGGCAACGGCTACCTCGACGTGCTGCCCGAACCTCCGGCGTTGCCGTGGCCGTGGCTCAGCGAGGACGAATTCGGCTACTACGTGGACGAGTTCACGCGCACCGGCTTCACGGGCGGCCTCAACTGGTATCGGGCCGACGACTACGTGTGGGAGCAGAACGAGGAACTGCACGGCCGTCCCGTCACCGTCCCGACCACGTTCATCGCCGGCGCGAAGGATCCGGTGCTCGAGATGATGGGGGAGAATCCGTTCGAGACGATGGCCGCGATGGTGCCCGGCCTGCGCTCGACCCACGTGATCCCCGACGTCGGGCATTTCGTGCAGATGGAGGCAGCCGACCAGGTCAACACCGCGATGCTCGAGTTCCTCCGCGGGCTCGACTGACGGCGCGAAAGAAAGTTCACCCGCGCTGTCCTTTCGGGGCCACCTCGTTCGTCGTCATGGTGTACCGCAACAATGAGCACCTCTCGAGGAGGAACCGATCATGAAGTACCTGCTGCTGATCAACGCCGAGTCCGCCGACGCCACGAGCGACTGCACGCCCGAGGACTGGATGGTCTACGACAAGGAGGTCAAGGACGCCGGGATCTTCGTCTCGGGTGAGTCGCTGGCCGACCTCGTCACAGCCACCAGCATCCAGGTGGGGGACGACGGCACCCGCACCGTCACCACCGACGGACCGTTCGCCGAGGCCCGTGAGGTGCTGGGCGGCTTCTACGTGATCGACGTGCCGGACCTCGATGTCGCGCTCGACTGGGCGGCCCGCTGTCCCGGCTCGCGCGGCGGCGGCCGGATAGTGGTGCGCCCCATCGCCGACTTCGGCAACTGACGTCCGATGGTCAGCGGGAGCGGTGGCCGCGCGACCGACGCGGAGACGTCCGTCGAGGCGGTCTTCCGGGAGGAGCGCGGCCGCCTGCTCGCCGCTCTGGTGAGCAGGTTCGGCGACCTCGATCTGGCGGAGGAAGCCACGTCGGAGGCGATCGAGGCCGCGCTGCGGCGTTGGCCGGTGGACGGCGTGCCGTCCAAGCCGGGGGCCTGGCTGCTGACCACGGCGCGGCGCCGGGCCGTGGACCGTCTGCGGCGTGATCAGGTGCTCGCGGCGCGGATCGCGGTGCTGCAGGTGGAGGCGGATCGCGCCGATCCCGCCCCTGCTGCGGACGTGGGCGGCGAGTTGCCCGACGAGCGGCTCCAGTTGTTCTTCACGTGCGCGCACCCCGCGCTGCCGGCCGAGGACCGCACGGCGCTGACCCTGCGCTGTCTGGCAGGGCTCACGACGTCCGAGGTGGCCCGGGCCTTCCTCGTCCCGACCGCGACGATGGCGAAGCGGATCACGCGGGCCAAGAAACGGATCCACGATCTGCGGATCCCGTTCCGGGTGCCGGACGCCGACGAGCTGCCGCAGCGGCTACCCGGTGTCCTGCAGGTGCTGTACGCGATCTTCACCGAGGGCTACGCCGCCAGTACCGGACCACGGTTGCAGCGACTCGACGTCGCCGAGGAGGCAATCCGGTTGACCCGTGTTCTGCACCGCCTGCTGCCCGGCGAACGCGAGATCGCCGGGCTCCTCGCACTGATGCTGCTGGTGCACGCCCGCCGCGGCGCCCGCACCGGTCCGGGCGGCGAAATGGTGCTCTTGGAGGATCAGGACCGCGCGGTGTGGGACCGGCCGCTGATCGAGGAAGGAAGTGCGCTGGTGCTGGTGTCGCTCACGGGCGGCCCACCCGGCGCATACGGGGTGCAGGCCGCCATTGCGGCACTGCACGACGAGGCACCCGACGTCGCGAGCACCGACTGGCCGCAGATCGTCGCCCTGTACGACGTGCTGCTCCGGTTGGTGCCGTCGCCGGTGGTGGCGATGAGTCGTGCAGTTGCGGTCGCGATGCGGGACGGTCCGGCGGCGGGGCTCGCCCTGCTGGACGAACTCTCCGAGGAACCGCAATTGCGGGCGCACCATCCGTATGTCGCAGCGCGGGCCGAGTTGCTGGCGCGCCTCGGAAGGCGGGAGGAGGCGGCCGCGGAGTACCGGCGCGCACTGGACCTGGTCGGGACCGACCCGGAGCGCGATCACCTGCGAAACAGGCTGCAGGCGACGACGGATCGGGCCTAGCGCGGCCCGTGGGTGCTCGGTGGGGTGAACCGCGGGTGGCGGCCGGCGCCGATCTCCACAATCCCAGTGCGGCGACGCGAGATATGTTCGGTTTCGGCGATTTTCGGTGGGGACGGCCCCTCCGGATGCGCTACTCGCCGGCGGTCGGCGGCGTATGGTTCGGGCATGCCGTCGGATGACGAGCTCAGGCGCGGCGCACCGAGCGCCGCGGTGCTCGCGATCCTGGACCGGCTCGACGTCCGGTTCGACGCACTGGAGCGTAGGCGGTGCTCGGCGGACCCGGGATACTCGTTCCATCCGGAGTTGTTGCAACGCAGCACCCTTCGGTTCTTCCGAATTGCCTCGCGGGCGATCCGGGAGAACCGGACGTTCACCGCCGACGAACTGCTACCGGTCCGTGAGGGTGCCGTTCAGGCAGCGGTGGACGGGGCGTCCTTGTCGGCTGTGCTGCACAGTTGGTACCGGTTCGGCCGAATCCTCCTGGACGAGTGTCGTGCCGCGGCCGCGGGTGAGCGCGCCGCGGCGTTGGTCGACATCGCGGACGGCGTCCTGCGGCTGCAGGAGGTGGTCACGCGCACGGTCGTGGATTCGTACGAGTGCGAGCGGGTGGCGCTCGAGGGCGACGAGCAGCCGTCGCGCGAGTTGCTGGCCAGACTGCTGCTGGCGGGCCAGGACGCGGACCCTACGGCGCGCTGGTGCGGCATCGAACTGGCCGACGAGTACTCGGTACTAGCTCTGTCCGGCGGCGACGTGGAGACGGACGCGAAGGCGTGGCGGACCAGGGAGGCGCGCACGGTCCGGGTGCTCGATGCGGTCGGCACACCGCCGACGCTTGCCATCGTGGAGCCCGATTCGGCGACCGTGCTCGTCCCGAGACGTCCCGGCGCGGACACCGACTGGTTCCGGCTGGCGGTAGATCTGACCTCGGCGGTGGGTGAGGTGGTCGGATCCGCCGTGACCGGGGCGGTGTCCGGTCCGGTCAAACGCCGCGAACTCGCGGGGGCGGGGGCGCTGGCACGCGAACTCGTCGAACTGGCACGCCGGATGGGCCGGGAGCCGGCGGTGTATCAGCTGAAGGACCTTGCGTTGCCGTTCCAGCTGTCGCGGGCCACCGCCGGACACCACTACCTGGGAGACTGTCTACTGCCGTTGGATCCTTTCCCCGAACTGATGGAGACGCTCGATGTCTATCTCCATCACGACCTCGACCGTGGGCGGACGGCGCGCGCTCTCGGCATCCACCCGAACACGGTCAACAACCGGCTGGGTCGGATCCGCGATCTCGTCGGTCTCGACCCCAACTGCTACGAGGGAATCATGACGCTGGGATCTGCGCTCGAGGCGCGTCGTGCGGGCGGCGGGACGTCCGCGTACTGAACCCGTCTCCGGGCCGTCTCGCTCAGCGGTTCGGGCGGATCGAGACGGATCCGCCCGTGGCATGTTCGAGACGTGGATTTGCGTAGTAGTGCTCCGACGGCAGCCGGGCCGGACTCGGTGCCGCACTGGACGGCTCCTGGTTCGTACGAGATCTCGCCCGGCGTGTTCCGCATCCCCTTGCCTCTACCGGAGGGGCCGCCGGCGATCAACGTGTATGCGGTCGCCGACGGCGACGACGTCGTTCTGATCGACTCGGGATGGGCCACCGAGGACGGGGAGCGTCACCTGGTGCAGGGGCTCGAACGCATCGGGTTCGAGCCGAGCGGGATCAGCCGGTTCCTCATCACGCACTGGCACACCGACCACTACTCGCAGGCGCTCGAGGTTCGCCGACGGCACGGCACGCCCATCAGTCTCGGCGTCGGCGAGCGGGCGACGGTCGAGTGGCACGCGGCCGGCGCAGAGGCGGCGCGAGTGTCGTCCGGCGCGGCCGCCACCCTGGCGCGGGCGGGCGCACACGACATGATCGCGATGATGCACGGTGTCCCCGATGTGAGGGTGGAGTTGCCGGACCATTGGCTCGAGGGCAACCCGCGGATCGTGCTGCGGAACCGAACTCTCGTTGCGATCCCCACCCCGGGGCACACGAACGGGCACTACTCGTTCTGGGATCCGGGGGCCAGGTTGTTCTTCACCGGCGACCACGTCCTTCCCCGGATCACTCCGTGGATCGGGCTCGAGACCGCGCCGGGCCGATTGCCGCTGGGCGACTATCTCGCCTCGCTGCTACTGGTCCAGACGATGCCCGACGCTCAGTTGCTGCCCGCACACGGTCCGACGATGCCGAGCGCGGCCACGCGTGCTCGGCAGCTCATCGATCACCATCACGGCCGTCTGGACCGCACCCTCGACGCCGTGTCGTCGCACGGGGTCACGGCGATCGACGTGGCGCACCGGTTGCGCTGGACGCGACGTGACCAGAGGTTGGGTGACCTTCCCGCACCGCTGCGGCCGTATGCGGTCATCGAAACCGTTGCGCACCTGGACGTTCTGGTCGACCGCGGTGCGGTGCAGGTGGCCGAGTCCGACGGCGTCGCGCTGTACAGCAGATGAGGACGCCTCAGAACGCGTGGGGGTGCGCCTTCTCGTACGCGGCCTTCTCGGCGTTGTGGCGCGCGACCTTCTTGGGGTTCTCCAGGTCGGGGTTCAAGCCGTGCCTCTCGAGCCGGCGACGACGGTTCTGCTCCATGTAGGCCGCGGAGAAGAACAACGCCAGGAAGACGCCGAGGAGCACCATCGATCCCCGCAGCCACACCGGGCCGGGGAACAGGAAGAACGCCGCGAAGATCGGCAGGAATGGCACCATGCTGCGAATCATGTGCCGCGGCACTGCCCAATCGCCGATGAGGTCGTTGCGGACCCAATCCTGCATCGAGTCGGGAAGCTTGCGGCCGCACGCGTAGGCGATCCACTGGAACGGGTTGGGGCGCTTGGCTTTCGAACGTGGTGACATGTCCTGAATACCTGTACCTGTCTGGAGGGGGCGGTTCACTCGTGCAGGGCGCCGGCGCGCAGGGCCGCCGCATTGACTCGAGTGAGAACGGAGTGGAGTTCTTCGAGTTCGGCGAGGCTCACACCGAGTCGCTGCACGACGGCGCCGGGGATGCGTTCGGCCTGGGTGCGCAGGGCCTTCCCGGCTTCGGTGAGTTCGACGACCAGTTGGCGCTCGTCGGCGGCGCTGCGGGTGCGCGTGATGAGGCCGCCGGACTCGAGTCGCTTGAGCAACGGGGAGAGCGTGGGCGAATCGAGTTGCAGCGCCTGCCCGATCTCCTTCACCGACATGGGTGCGCGGCCCCACAGTGCGAGCATCACGAGGTACTGCGGGTGCGTCAGGCCCATCGGCTCGAGAAGGGGGCGGTAGACCGACAGCACTGCGCGGTTGGCAACCGCGAGGGCGAAGCACACCTGCCGATCGAGGGCCAGGGGATCGACGTCGCCCCAGTCGACATCCTGCTCGGGGAGGGTCGTGGTCATGGAATGAAGCATACACGATTAAGTCGTGCACTAACTAAATGACCGTGGGGTGGACAAAAGAGAACGCGTTCTATATGTGTGGATGTGGCGGCCGCCACGGGGTGGCCCGGTCTGTCATGCAGGCCACACCGAGAGCGCACCGACTGGAGTTCCCACATGTACGAGTGGTCAGACACCGACCTGATGTTCCGCGACGCACTGCGTGGCTTCATCGACAAGGAGATCAAGCCGCACGTCGACAAGCTCGAGACCGGTGAGCTACCTCCGTACGACATCATCCGCAAGATGTACGCCACCTTCGGCATGGACGAGATGGCCAGCGAGGCGCTCGAGAAGTCGTTCGCGAAGGAGGAGGCGAAGGAGCGCGGCGAAGCGCCCGCCGACTCCGACGAGAAGTCCGGCGGATTCAGCGGCGCGGGCAGCATGGGCGTCATCCTCAACAGCGAGATCGCGGGCGTGAGCCTCGGTCTGGTGGCGTCGATGGGTGTCAGCATCGGCCTCACCGCCGGCACGCTCCGCAGCCGCGGCACGCTGGCCCAGAAGAAGCGCTGGCTGCCGGGCCTGGTCACGATGGAGAAGGTGGGCGCGTGGGCCATCACCGAGCCCGACTCCGGTTCCGACGCGTTCGGTGGCATGAAGTCCTACGTCCGCCGCGACGGTGACGACTACATCCTCAACGGGCAGAAGACGTTCATCACCAACGGCCCATACGCCGACGTCACCATCGTGTACGCCAAGCTCGACGAGGGCGACGCCTCCGTCGACCGCCGCGACCGCAAGGTTCTCGGCTTCGTGCTCGAGAAGGGCATGGAGGGTTTCACGCAGAGCCCGCCGTTCAAGAAGATGGGCATGAACTCCTCGCCCACCGGCGAACTGTTCTTCGACAACGTCCGGATCTCCAAGGATCGACTCCTCGGCGAGACCGAGAACCCGGCCAAGGGTGACGGCAAGGAGAGCGCGAAGGAGTCGTTCGCGGCCGAGCGAATCGGTATCGCCTCGCTCGCGCTGGGCATCATCAACGAGTGCCAGCGGCTGTCCATCGACTACGCCAAGAACCGCAAGCTGTGGGGCAAGGAGATCGCCCAGTTCCAGCTCATCCAGCTCAAGCTGGCCGAGATGGAAGTCGCGCGCCTGAACGTACAGAACATGCTGTTCAATGCCATCGAGCGCAGCAACTCCGGCTCTCCGCTCAGCCTCGCCGAGGCGTCGGCGATGAAGCTGTACTCGTCGCGGGCCGCCACCGAGGTCGCGATGGAGGCCGTCCAGCTCTTCGGCGGCAACGGCTACATGGCCGAGTACAAGGTGGAGCAGCTCGCGCGCGACGCCAAGTCGCTCATGATCTACGCCGGTTCCAACGAGATCCAGGTGACCCACATCGCGAAGGGGCTGCTGGGCAAGTGATCTCGGCCTCGGTCCGCACGAGGGGAACGTGCGGACCGAGGGCCGTTCACGCTGCGCTGTCGACCGCGGCGAGCCGCCGGAGCGCGAGCTCGCTGTAGAGCGCGGCGCCGTCGCCCAGGACGGCGTCGTCGAATTCCGCGAGCGGCGAATGATTGAAGGCGGCCGCCCTCGGATCGCGGTCCGCGGGGCAGGCGCCGAGGAACACGAACGCTCCCGGAATCTCGTTCAGAACGCGCGAGAAGTCCTCGGACGCGGCCGCCGGCTGCGGCTGCCAGGCGAAGCGCTCGGGGCCGTGGACCTCGGCGACGACGTCGGCGACGAACTGCGTCTCGGTGTCGTCGTTGACGGTCACCGGGTACTGCTCGTCGTAGTCGACGTCCACCTCGAGCCCGTGCGCGGCGGCGATTCCCCGGCACACCCGGTTGATGCCGTCCCGGACCTTCGCCTGGTTCTCGGGGGAGAAGGTGCGCACGGTGATGTCGAATCGGGCGTCGTCGGGGATGACGTTGGCCGCGGTGCCGGAGTGGAACGAGCCGACCGTGAGCACGACCGGGTCGAACGGGGGGAATGTGCGGGTCGCGAAGGTCTGCAGCGCGGTCACCATCTCGCACGCCGCGGGAATCGGGTCGAGGGCCGCGTGAGGTGACGACCCGTGGCCACCGCGGCCCAGGACGCGCACGGTCGCAACGTCACTCGCGGCCATCAACGGGCCCTTGCGCGTGACGAACACGCCGCCTGGGGCTCCCGACGCGCTGACGTGCAGGCCGTACGCGGCCACCGGGCGCGACCCCGACGCCTCGAGCACACCCTCGGCCAGCATGTGCCCGGCGCCGTCGTAGCCCTCCTCGCCGGGCTGGAACATGAACACGACGTCGCCCGCGAGGTGCTCGCGCCGCGCCGACAGCAGGTGGGCGGCGCCGACGAGCATCGAGGTGTGCAGGTCGTGCCCGCACGCGTGCATGTGGCCGGGAACCGTCGAGGCGTAGTCGACGTCGGCACGTTCGCCCACCGGCAACGCGTCCATGTCGCCGCGCAGCAGGACCGTCGGTCCGGGTCGGCCGCCGCGCAGTACCGCGGTGACCGACGTCAGTGCGGTGCCGGTGCCGACCTCGAGCGGCAGACCGTCCAGTGCGGCGAGCACGCGCTCCTGTGTGCGCGGCAGGTGCAGACCGACCTCCGGTGCAGCGTGCAGTTCGCGGCGCAGCCGGACCAGATCCCCGTGCAACTGCTTGGCGTCCTCGGTCAACGACACTGGCGTCTCCTCTCCTCGCGGTGTGCCGCGTCGGCGCGGCTGAGGCATGATGCCCATGACGTGCGTCACAATCATCGAAACTGCAGGATTTTGTCGTGAGGAACGAATCGGTTCAGGAATCTGACGTTCTGGACGAGCTGGACCTGAGCCTGATCAACACCCTTCAACTCGGGCCGCGAGCGCCGTGGGCGCAGATCGGTGCCGCGCTGGGGGTCGACCCGGTGACCGCCGCCCGCCGCTGGTCCCGCCTGGTGGAGAGCGGGTCGGCGTGGGTCACCGCCCACCCGGCGGGTCCGCAGACGGCGGCGCTGATCGAGATCGAGTGCGTGGCCGGTCAGGTGCTGCAGACCGCGGAGATCCTGGTGCGGTGGCCCCACGTCCTCACCGTCGAGCACACCAGCGGCGCCCGCGACCTGCTCCTCACGGTGAGCGTCGAAAGCCTAGCGGCACTGTCGGACCTATTGCTGCGCGCAATCGAGAAGCTGCCCGGAATCCGTTCCACCCGAACGCACCTCGTGATCCGCCCGTACGCGATGGGTGGGGACTGGCAGCTGCGGGCGCTCGACTCCGACCAGCGGGCACACCTCGACGGCCGCGGCCCACGCACGACGGGCACACTGCGTCCACTGGACGACGCGGACCGGGCGCTCATCGCGTGCCTGTCCCGGGACGGCCGGGCGTCGCTCACCGATCTGGCCGCGGAACTCGGCTGCAGCGTCAGCACCGCGCGCCGCCGGGTGCGTGTCCTGCTCGAGCGGCACTCGCTGCTGCTGCGGTGCGACGTGGCACAGCCGCTGTCGGGTTGGCCGGTGTCGGTGTGGATGTGGGCGCACGTGCCGGTGGACGAGTGCGACGCCGTCGCGCAGCGCCTGATCGAACTGCCGGAGACCCGCGCGTGCCTCGTCCTGACGGGGGCGCCGGCCAACTTCTTCTACTCGGTGTGGGTGCGGTCGCTCGAGGACGTCCACCGACTCGAACAGCTCCTGCGGCGGACGGTGCCGTCGCTCGAGATTCTCGACCGCACCGTCACGCTGCGCTTCTTCAAACGGATGGGACGCGTCCTCGACGAGTCCGGACGCAGCGTCGAGGCCGTCCCGATGGATATCTGGTCGGATCCGGTCGCGAACGCCGAAGGCGTGTGATCAGCGCAGGCGCGCCCGACGCGACATCGTGCTGCGCAGCCCCTCGGCGGCGGCCCGGACTGCGGCGACCTGACTTTCGGGCCGGTACCGGTTGGTGGGTCCGGTGACGCTGATGGCCGCGACGATGTGGTCGTCGGCCCCGAACACCGGCGCGGCCACGCACGCGATTCCCAGCGCCGACTCCTCGCGTTCGAACGCGACACCGGTCTCGACCACCTTGTCGAGCTGGGTCTGCAGGATGCCGGGCGCGACGATCGTGTGCGGCGTCCGCCGGACCAGCGGTGCCGACAGCACCGCGCGGCGCAGGTCCGGTTCGCAGTGGGCAAGCAGTGCCTTACCGATCGCGGAACAGTGCAGCGGGATGCGGCCGCCCGTCCGGGACGGGGAGATCGCCTGGCGGTGACCGCCGATCTTCGCGACGTAGACGACGTCGTGTTCGTCGCGGACTCCGAGGTGCACGGTCTCGTGGCTGCGCTCGTAGAGGTCCTGCAGGAACGGCATCGCCATCTCGAGCAGACTGCGTTCGAGCGATGCGAGCATCCCGAGTTCGAACAGCCCACCGCTGAGCCGGTAACCGCCGTCGACACGGTCGAGGAGCCGGTTCGCCACGAGCTCGCCGGCGAGCCGGTGCACCGTCGCTTTGTGCAGGCCGGTGCGCCGCACCAGCTCGGCGAGTGACACGACATTGTCCTCGGGGCGGTAACTGCGCAGGATCGCGACGGCCTTGCCGAGGACCGTGTCGAGGTTCGCCGCACCGGTCACCCGACAAGCGTATCGCTGAGCGAGACGGAAGGTTGGCCTCGGGCGGTTCCGCCCAGCACAGTTAGCGTCATGACCCAGTCCACGAACTCCACCGCGGTGAGCGAGTCCGCTATCGCCGCTGCCGCGGAGCGCCTCGCGTCGGCCGCCGCGGCCGGTGTGCCCTGCGCGCCGATCCGTGACCTGATCGGCGCCGACGACCTCGTTGCCGCGTACCAGGTGCAGGAACGCGTCAACGACCTCCGGATGAAGGCGGGCGCCGTCGTCGTCGGCCGCAAGATCGGTCTGACGTCGGTCGCCGTCCAGCAGCAGCTCGGCGTGAACCAGCCCGACCTCGGCGTCCTCTTCGACGACATGCAGTACGCCGACGGCGACGACGTCCCGATGAGCGTGCTGATCCAGCCGAAGATCGAGGGCGAGGTCGGCTTCGTACTCGGCGCCGACCTGGTCGACGGCCCGCTCGATGCCGCGCAGGTGCGCGACGCGATCGAGTACGCGGTCGCCGCACTCGAGATCTGCGACAGCCGAATCGAGAACTGGGACATCCGCTTCGGCGACACCGTCGCCGACAACGCGTCGTCCGGCGTCTACGTCCTCGGCACGCAGCGCCGCACGCTCGACGAGTTCGAGCCCAAGGACGTCGTCATGTCGATGGCCGTCGACGGTCGGGAAGTCTCCTCCGGCAACGGCGAGGCCTGCCTGGGCGACCCGATCGAGGCCGTCGTGTGGCTCGCCCGCACGGCCCGTGAGCTGGGTCAGCCGCTGCGCGCCGGTCAGGTCATCCTGTCCGGTGCCCTCGGCCCCATGGCGCCGGTCCAGGCCGGCAACGTCGTCACCGTCTCCGTGTCCGGACTCGGTGTCGTGACCACACGTTTCAAGGAAGGAACCGAGGCATGAGCAAGGTCAAGGTCGCGATCATCGGATCCGGCAACATCGGCACCGATCTGATGATCAAGGTGCTCAACCACTCCGATCACCTCGAGATGGGCGCGATGGTCGGTATCGACCCGGCGTCGGACGGTCTCGCGCGCGCCGCGTCCATGGGCGTGCCGATCACCGCCGAGGGTGTCGAGGGCCTCGTCGGCCTCCCCAACTTCGACGAGATCGACATCGTCTTCGACGCGACGTCGGCCAAGGCCCACGTCG
Organism: Prescottella equi; assembly: GCF_002094305.1. Classification (GTDB taxonomy): domain Bacteria; phylum Actinomycetota; class Actinomycetes; order Mycobacteriales; family Mycobacteriaceae; genus Prescottella; species Prescottella equi. The sequence goes on along the minus strand of NZ_LWTX01000012.1, from coordinate 18,363 downwards.
TGAACGACGCGCGTCTGCGTCCGCTCGGCAAGCGCATGATCGACCTCACCCCCGCCGCGATCGGCCCCTTCGTGGTGCCGGCCGTCAACGGCGACGAGCACATCGACGCTCCGAACGTGAACATGGTGACCTGCGGTGGCCAGGCCACGATCCCGATGGTCGCGGCCGTCTCCCGGGTCGTCCCGGTCGCCTACGCCGAGATCGTCGCCTCGATCGCGTCGAAGTCCGCCGGCCCCGGCACCCGCGCCAACATCGACGAGTTCACCGAGACCACGTCGAGCGCGATCGTGTCCGTCGGTGGCGCCAAGCGCGGCAAGGCGATCATCATCCTGAACCCGGCCGAGCCGCCGCTGATCATGCGCGACACGGTCTTCTGCCTGGTCGACGCTGCGGACCCGGCCACCCACGACCAGATCCGCGAGTCGGTCGCGAAGATGGTCGGCGACGTCGCCGCCTACGTTCCGGGCTACCGCCTCAAGCAGCAGGTCCAGATCGCCGAGATCCCCGCGGACCAGCCGGTCGAGACCCTCATCGACGGCGGCAACCGCCCGACCCACCAGGTGTCGATTTTCCTCGAGGTCGAGGGCGCAGGACACTACCTGCCCGCCTACGCAGGCAACCTCGACATCATGACCTCTGCCGGCCTGCAGATCGCTGAGCGCATCGCCCAGAAGAAGGAAGCCACCCGATGAGCACCAACCCCACCATCTTCGTCCAGGACGTCACGCTGCGCGACGGCATGCACGCAGTGCGCCACCGCATCTCGCCGGAGGACGTCAAGCGGATCGTCAAGGCTCTCGACGAGGCCGGCGTCGACGCGATCGAGGTCGCGCACGGTGACGGTCTGGCCGGCGGCTCCGTCAACTACGGTCCGGGCTCCAACACCGACTGGGAGTGGATCGAGGCTGCGGCGGAGGTACTCGAGCACGCCCGCCTGACCACCCTGCTGCTGCCGGGTGTCGGCACCATCGAGGAGCTCAAGCACGCCTACAAGCTGGGTGTGCGCTCGGTCCGCATCGCGACGCACTGCACCGAGGCCGACGTCTCCGCGCAGCATATCGAAACGGCCCGCGAGATCGGCATGGACGTCTCCGGCTTCCTGATGATGAGCCACATGGCTCCCGCCGAGGAGCTGGCCAAGCAGGCCAAGCTGATGGAGTCCTACGGCGCACACTGCGTGTACGTCACCGACTCGGGCGGACGCCTGACGATGAACGGCGTCCGGGACCGCGTCCGCGCGTACAAGGACGTGCTGAACGAGGGTACCGAGATCGGCATCCACGCCCACGAGAACCTCTCGCTGTCGGTGGCGAACAGCGTCGTCGCCGTCGAGGAAGGCGTCTACCGCGTCGATGCATCGCTCGCCGGTCACGGTGCCGGTGCCGGCAACTGCCCCATCGAGCCCTTCATCGCCGTCGCCGACCTGCACGAGTGGAAGCACGGCTGCGACGTCTTCAAGCTGCAGGACGCGGCCGACGACATCGTCCGCCCGCTGCAGGACCGCCCGGTCCGCGTCGACCGCGAGACCCTCACCCTCGGCTACGCGGGTGTGTACTCGAGCTTCCTGCGCCACGCGGAGGCCGCGTCGGCTCGCTACGGCATCGACGTTCGCACCCTGCTGCTCGAGGCCGGCAAGCGCAAGCTGGTCGGTGGCCAGGAGGACATGATCGTCGACATCGCGCTGAACCTCGTCGCCGAGCGCGAGGGCCAGAGCGCCTGATCCGAGGCAACTCCCAACTCGGGCGCCGTGACCGAATCGGTCACGGCGCCCGAGTTGTCTTGTACGACAGTCGGATTACCGGGCGCCTTCCGTATCGCGCACCTGCCGGGCGCGCGCCTCGCCGATGGAAGCGATCCGATCCGGTCGGCTGCGCGGCGCCGCGGCGGGTTCAGCCGGCACGCCCGCCGGTCTCACCGAGCGCGGAGACCAGAACCTTCGGGTTGAGGATGCCGGTGGGATCGACAGCATGCTTGATGCGACGATTCAGAGCGAGGAGCTCCGGTGACAGCGCCGCGGCCAACGCCGCACGCTTGTGCCGTCCGATGCCGTACTCGGTGGGAACGGTGCCACCGAGAGCGACGACGAGTTCATGGATCTCACTGCGCGCCGCAGCGGCTGCGACAGCGGCCGCGTCGTCGCCGTGCGGATAGCCCAGGACCGGGTGGGTCAGTTCGTCCGCGGCGTGCGTGCAGCTGACGATGGTCGTTCCGTGGCGCTCCGCGATCGCGGCCAGCCCGTCGGTCAGTTCGCCGAGACGCCGAAGCGGCACCGCCACGTCGTCGCTGATCAACGCGCCGACCTGCTCCAGTGCCTCGTAGATCGCGTGGCGCGGGCGATCGAACACTTCCCCTTCGAACTCGTCGTCGGTCGCGAAAACATCTGCGGCACCGTGGCTTTTGCACGCCTTCTGCATGGCGTCGATCTCACTCGGAGCCCCGAGTCCGGCGTCTGAGCGCGCGATCAGCAGAGCGCCGGCCGTCCGATCGAGGTCCATCCGGAGGAAGTCCTCGGCGAGACCGATCGCGGCACTGTCCATGATCTCGAGTTGGGACGGGCTGAGGGCGGCCGCGATGTCCTGTGCGGCGGCGGCAGCGTCGGACATGTGCGGAAAGTACGCCACCAGCGTGTGGGGGGACGCCGGTCGGGGAACGAGACGAAGGGTACGCTCGTGATCACGCCGAGTGTTCCTTCGCTCCCCACGAAGAGCTTCGTCAATGCCAGACCGGGTGAGTCCTTCACGCGGGTCCCGCCGAGCTCCACCGCCGAACCGTCGGCGAGAACCACCGTCAGGCCCAGCACGTAGTCACTCGTGACGCCGTACTTCGCGCAGCACGGGCCACCCGCGTTGGTCGCGACGTTGCCTCCGATGGAACAGATCTCGAACGATGACGGGTCCGGTGGGTAGAACAAGCCGGCGTCGGCGGCAGCCTCCTTGACGTCGGCGGTGGCTGCTCCCGGCTCGACGACGGCCGTCCGTGACTCACGGTCTACGGAGATCGTGGTCATCCGTTCCAGACTGAGAGTGATGGCTCCGTCGATGGCGGTGGATCCTCCGACCACGCTGGTGCCGGCACCCCGGGGAACGACCGGAACACCGTGATAGACGGCGAACCTGAGGACCTCCTGGACGTCGGCCGTGTCGGCGGCACGTACCACCACGGCGGGTGTTCCGGACTCGGGATCGAAGCTCCAGTCCTGCCGATAGGACTCGAGTAGATCGGGATCGGTGAGAACGGCGCCGGGTGAGAGTCGTTCTGCGAGCGCATTCAAGGATTCGCTGTCAAGCATGCGGGCCACGATATCCCAAGGGGCGGTGCGATTTTCGAGAGGTTGTGTTCCATGTCACTCGGCTTGATCTCAACCCCTGTTGAGGTTCTACCCTCGGGCCCATGACGTATGTGAACCGGCCGTTGCAGGTCGCGGTCGTGGGAGCCGGTCCGGCCGGAATTCACGCTTCCGCCACCCTTTCTCGGCTCGCACCGGGAACACGGATCGACCTGTTCGAACGTCTGCCCGTCCCCTTCGGGCTGGTCCGGTACGGGGTCTCCCCGGATCATCCGAGGATCGAGAAGATCAGCGACGCGCTGCATGTCGTACTCGCCGACAGCGGTGTTCGACTCCTGTGCAACGTCGAGATCGGTGTCCACATCACGGTGGGTGAACTCCGCGACTCGTACGATGCCGTCATCGTCGCCACCGGTGCGCTGCGGGACGCGCCGCTGGAGCTTCCCGGCATCGACCTGCCGGGATCGTTCGGTGCCGCGGACTTCGTCTCCTGGTACCGCAGCCACCCCGACGTGTCGACTGCATGGCCGCTGGATGCCGAGGCGGTGGCAGTGATCGGCGCGGGCAACGTCGCCCTGGATGTCACCCGCATGCTCGTCAAGCGCGCGCACACGCTGGCGGAGACCGACGTCTCCGACGACGTGCACGAGGGATTCGCGGCGAACCCGATCCGCGACGTGCATTTGTTCGCGCGACGCGGGCCCGTGGACGTCCGCTTCTCGCCCATCGAACTACGAGAACTCGGCGACCAGTACGACGTCGACATCATCGTGAATCCCGCTGACCTCGAGCCCGATCCGCACCTCGATCGGATGACGCGCCAGTTCACCCCGGTTCGCCACGTCGTCGAGACCATGCGGGAGTGGGCCCGCATCCCCGCGAGCCGGCGGACGGCGTCGCGGCGGGTGCACCTGCATTTTCACCAGGCCCCCTCAGCGATCCTCGGTGGTGATGCCGTGGACAGCTTGCGTACCGAGATCATGACGCCCGATGGCTACGGGCACGTTGTGGGATCGGGTGTACACGTCGAGCACGAGGTGCAGGCGGTCTACCGGGCGATCGGGTACGCGTGCACACCCTTGCCAGGCGTCCCGTTCGATCACTCCACCCGCACCGTCCCGCACATCGAGGGAGCCGTCGTCGACGGCGCCGGTACTCCTGTTCCCGGCCTCTACACCACGGGGTGGATCAAGCGCGGACCCGTGGGGCTGATCGAATCGACGAAATCGGACGCGCGTCGGACCGTCGAGACCCTGCTCGCAACGGCCGTCCCCGGCTCCCGCGCCCGTGCCGGAGGCCAGGTGATCGATCGACTGCTGCGAAAAAGGGGCGTTCGGCCGATCGGGTGGGACGGCTGGCTCCGAGTGGACTCCGCCGAAAGGGAGTGCGGAGACGCGCGTGGCCGCGAACGAGCCAGGATCGTCGGTCGCGACGAACTGATCGCCGTCGCCACTCGGACGCCGGCCCGGCGCTACACCGCAGCGGCGGTCCGGGCGCGGCCTGAGTCGTAACCCCACAGCCAGTCGGTGTACTTGTAGCTCGACGTGTCACGGATACGGAACAGTTCGTTGCGGGCCTCGCGTCCGGCTCCGTCGAGGTGCCACAGGTCGCCCCACATGCGTCCCACAGTGAGGATGCGGTTGCAGCGCGGTGCCCGCTCGGCATTGACGTCGCGCAGGATCGCCGGCCAGTTGGCGTTGTCGCCCTGCAGGTCCCGGGTCGCGTAGTCGGACAGGCACTTGGCGTCCTCGAGGGCCATGACGGCGCCGGACGCCAGGTACTGCAGCGGCGGGTGCGCGGCGTCGCCGAGGAGGATCATCCGCCCGTCCACCCAGTTCTCGACGGGCTCCCGGTCGAACATCGGCCACCACTTGTCGGTCCAGAGGTATCCGAGCGCCTTCCGGACGGACTCGTGGCAGTGGTCGTACGCGTGCGCGAGTTCCTCCGGGCTGCCCCACATCTCCTCGCCGCGCAGGAACGCGGGGGATTGGAAGACGGCGACCTGGTTCAGCATGGTGCCGCCCCGCAGCGGGTACTGGATGAAGTGGCAGCGCGGTCCGATGTAGCCGACGACGTCCTCGATCTCGTCCGCGAACCGAACCTCCTCCATCGGCACGGTGCCGCGGAAAGCGACGTATCCGGAGCCGACCGGCTTGTCGTCGTGGATCTTCCGGCGCAGCGTCGAATGCAGGCCGTCCAACGCGAGCAGCGCGTCGGCGGCGTGCACGCTGCCGTCGGCGAGCGTCACGTGCACGCGGTCACCCTCGGTGACGGCGTCGACGACGTCGGCGTCGGTGACGAGTTCCGCACCGGCGCGCCGGGCGGCGGCGACGACTGCCGCGTGCAGATCCGAGCGGTGGACCACGAAGTACACGCCACCGTAGTGTTCCTGGTACTCGCGGCCCAGATCGATCCTGGTGAGTACTTCGGCGGTCACGGCATCCCGGAACACGATGTTCTTCGGGAGCACGCCCTTGGCGACCACCTCGTCGAAGATGCCCCATTCCTTCAGGATTCGCGAACCGTGCGGTCCGATCTGGAGCCCCGCACCGACCTCTCCGAATTCGGAGGCCCGTTCGAACAGCGTGACCTGTGCGCCGCGGCGGGCGAGAGCGAGGGCGTTCGCGGCGCCTCCGATGCCGCCACCGGCGACGATGACGTGCGTGTCCTTCAACGCGGACATGTCACTCCTTATGTTCGGGTCGGATCTGCGAACGCAGCCGCCCCTAGACCCTCGTGCGCGCGGAACCGTGGAGACAATAGAGTTCTGTCATGCGGAAGAACCCGCCCGCGAAGAAGGCGGCGAAGACGATCACTCGGCCGTCGTACGCGCTCGATTCGGTCGACAACGCGCTGCGGCTGCTGCAGATGTTGCGCGACGTCGGTGCGCTCCGCCTCAAGGACGCCGCCGAGGAACTCGGCACCGCTCCGTCCACCGCGCATCGACTGCTGGCGATGCTGGTCTATCGGGGGTTCGCCGTGCAGGACGAGAAGCGTCGCTACCACCCCGGGCCCGCGATGGGGGTGGGTCCCGCCCAGCAGGGATGGACTCGTGAACTGACCGACGTCTGCCGGCCCCACATGGACGCCCTGTCGACGTCGATCGGCGAGACGATCAACCTGGTGATTCGCGTCGGATCGCAGGTGCGGTTCCTGTGCTCGGCCGAGTCGGAATCGATGTTGCGGGTCGGTGACCGGCAGGGCCAGGTGCTTCCGGCGGAACGGACGGCGGGTGGACGGATCCTGCTGGCCGAACTCCCTCGGCAGACCCTCGAGCAGCTCTATCTGCTTCCCGCCGGGGAGCCCGGTCCCGACCCTTCGTCCGAACTCGAGATCGATCGCCGACTCACACCCGACGAGTTCGAGTCCTTCCGCGGTGAACTCGAGGCGGCCCGGGCGGTCGGCTTCGCGGTCAACGTCGAGCAGACGGAGGCCGGTGTGGCCGCTCTCGGTGTCGCCCTGCGCAACGGCAACGGGCAGGCCGTCGCCGCGCTCACGGTGGCGGTGCCCACCACGCGCTACGGGCAGCACGTCGCCGGTCGACTCGTCGCACAGTTGCGATCCACGGTCCGCGACGTCCAGGTGGAGATCGCCCACATCGGTTGAACCTTCGGCTCGCGAATCGATTTCACGAAGATCTCCCAGAGGGTCGATTCGGATCGTTCCGCTGGCTATCATCGACGATATTGCCGGGGTTTGTCGGGAATCCCCCCGTTAGGAACGACTTTCGTGGAGGTCGGAATGACCCTGCCGTCCTCGGCGCCCGAGCCGCTCCACCAGCACGGGCGATTACGTACCGACGATGTCGACCTGGCTCAGTCGGTGGTGTCCGCGGTGTACGAACCGCACGTGCTCGAGCCCCATGGCGGCGGGCGTCTGGATGCACGCCTGAACGCCGTGCAGAATGGTTCGCTGACGCTAGGCTATCTGACTTACGGTGTGGGAGCGGGAATTACACTGCCACCCAGTGAGCGGTGGTACCACGTGAACATCACCCTGTCCGGCGGAAGCCGGGTGGCGCGGGGTGACTCGGTGCGAGGTGAGACCGCGGCGATGGCGGGGGCGGCGATGCTGGTCCCTCACCATCTCCAGACCATCGAATGGGACTCGGACACCGCACAGTTCGCCCTGCGCGTGCCGCGCGTGGATCTGGAGAGCCATCTCGAGAATCTCACCCGGACACGTATTTCCGACCCTGTCGATTTCGATCTGGTGGTCGATCTGAATTCGACGGCGGGTCGTGGATTGCTTCGTTGTGTCGAATTCATTCGATCCGAATGGGAGGACGGGGGAATTCTCACGCGATACGACAATTCGCGTCGGCATCTGGAATCGCTGACGCTGACCAATCTCGTCATGGCAACGGGTGGGCCGCACCGTGAGTTGTTGGATCGGCCGCTCGGACAGGAGGTGCCCGATGCGCTGCAGCGTGCCGTCGACTACGTGCACGATCACGCGCGGTCGCTGCCGACGCTCGCCGACCTGACGGCGGTGTCCGGCTCGAGTGCTCGCACGCTGCAGAACCAGTTCCTGCGGCACTTCGACCGCACTCCGATCCAGTACATACGAGACGTGCGATTACGGGGGGTGCGTGACGACCTGCTGCATCCGGACTCGCCGGATGTGACCGTCACCGACGTCGCCGCTTCGTGGGGGTTCTACAACCTGGGCCGGTTCTCGTCGCTGTATCGGGAGGTGTACGGGGAGTCCCCCTCGGAGACACTGCGGCGGTGCCGCCCGTGATGCTGCGGCGGTGCCGCTCGTGATGCTGCGGTGGTGGGGGCATCGTCCGGTGTGCCGACGCCCCCACCGGTGCGCGGCTCAGATCACCTGGACCACGTGCTTGTATTCCTGGAACTCTTCGAGCGCTCGATGGCCGTTGAGCCGCCCGAGTCCGCTCTGCTTGTAGCCGCCCTCTTCGAACTGGTCGACGACGACGGCCCATCCGTTGGTCCACACGGTGCCGGCGTCGAGTGCGTCGGCCATGCGTAGTCCGCGCGCGCCGTCCTGTGTCCACACGGAAGCGGCGAGCCCGTACTCGGTGGCGTTGGCCATCCGGACGGCGTCGTCCTCGGTGTCGAAGACTTCGAACGTGGCGACCGGGCCGAACAGTTCGCGTTGGACGAGTGGGGACTTCACGTCGTGGACGGCGAGGAGCGCGGGCCGGAAGTAGGCGCCGTTGTCGAGGGCGGGGTCGTCGGGCCGCCCGCCGCGGACCAGGATCTCGGCGTCGTCGGCGTGCTCGGCGAGCAGCGACTCGAGCCGGTCGCGGGAGGAGATGTCGATCATCGGACCCATGTGCGAGGTGTCGGCGTCACCCGGCCCCACGTGCACGTTCACGAGGGCGTGGACGAGCGCTTCGCGGACCCGGTCCGCGATCGAGCGCTGGACGAGGATCCGGCTGCCGGTCATGCAGAACTGTCCCGTGAACGTGGTGATTCCGGCGACAATCGTGCCTACCGCTGTCTCGAGGTCGGCGTCGTCGAACACGATCATCGGTGTCTTGCCACCGAGTTCGAGTGACAAGCGCTTGAGGGTGGCGCCGCCGGCCGCCATGATCTGCCGGCCTACCGCGGTGCTGCCGGTGTAGCTGACGGCGTTCACCTCCGGCGACGACACCAGCAGTTTCGCACCGTCGCTGCCGGACTCCGTGAAGATGTTGAGGACGCCGGCGGGCAGGGACGGGCATTCGGCCAGCAGTTCGGCCAGTCGCGCGTTGACGAGTGCGGTCTGCGCGGCCATCTTCATCACCACCGTGCATCCGGCCGCGAGCGCCGGTGCGAAGGACCGCACCGACAGCACCACCGGCGAGTTCCACGGCACGATGACGCCCGCGACACCGATCGGCTCGGACAGCAGCATCGAGTAGACGCCGTCGCGGACCCGGCCGCCGCGACCGGAATCGGTGAGGGCCTGCGCCGCGTAGTACCGCAGCTTGGACGGTGTCAGTCCGAGCTCGAAGTCGGCTTCCGGAAGGATCTTTCCGTTCTCGCGGGCCAGCAGCATCGCGAGTTCACCGGACGCCGCCTCGATCCGGTCCGCCATCTCCTCGAGCACCCTGGCTCGCAGGTGACGATCCCGCCGCCACGGGTGGGTGACGAACGTGTTCCGGGCGATCCGGACGGCGTCCCGCACCTGGTCGACGTCGGCGTCGTAGAAAGTGCCGAGCGGTTCCCCGGTCGAGGGTGAGAGCGACGTGCCGATGGTGCTCGACGGCTCCCAGCGGCCTCCGATGTAGTTGCGGGCGGTGTCGGCGCGAAGTGTGGACTCGATGGTCGTCATGTGGCTTTCCTTGTCGCCGGGGCCGAGGCGTCGGAAGCCTTCGGCCGGGTGAATCGGACGTGGAGGGGGTCGGGGCCGAAGTGGTGCCCGGGCAGGCGCTCGGCCAGCACGGTCACCTGTTCGACGAGTTCGCGGAGTTCGGCCAGGGCGTCGGGAGCGACGTCGTCGGATGCGAACGTGCGGTCGACGAAGAACGCTCCGTTGGGGGCGGTGAGGGCGCCGAACCAGGCGAGGACGTCACGCAGATGCCGCTCCGCGGAGAGGAAGTGGTGCGGGGCCGCTGCGACGGTGAGGATCCCGACGGGTTTGTTGCGCAGGGCGTCGTTGGGCAGGGCGTCGACGAGCAGTTTCAGGGTGCCGGTGAACGACCCGCGGAACACCGGCGACGCGAGGATCACCGCGTCCGCGGCGCGCACGCGTTCGACGGCGTCGTCACCCCAGAGTGCGACCACGGGGTCGGCGGTGGGTTCGGGGACCAGTCGGTCGACGGCCCAGCCGGGTTGTCGAGCCCGGACGTCGTCCTCGACGCGGCCGAGAGCGCGAGCAAGCTTGCCCGGCGGCGTCGGGCTCCCGTAGACGGTGAGAAGGTTCATGTCACAGTCGCTTCCGGGTCACTGCCGCAGGCCGGCTTCGCGCATGAGCGGCAGCACCCGCTCACCGAAGTATTCGAGTTCCTGGACGTAGTCGAGGAATCCGACCATCATCCCGCCGACGCCGGCCTGCTCCAGCTCGAGGAGCTGATCGACGATCTGCTCCGGCGTGCCGATGAGCGGGTAGCCGCCGTAACCGAGGATGAAGCGCTCCTGCATCGCCTTGATCTTGTCGAACGATCCGCTCTCGGATCCCAGTCCGCCGGACACCTGGCGTGCGACGTCCCAGTCACCCTGGTCGAGGATGTGGTCGAGGAGTTGCTTGGTCTCCTTCTCGGTGTCCCGGCAGATGATGTTGCCGTAGCTGAGGATTCCGAGGTCGCTGCCCTGGTCTCGGGCGATGCCGCGCACGCGGGCCGCGGTGTCCTTCGCCTCGGCGGGGTCGGAGAAGGCGATGAAGTTGAAATCGCATTCGCGGGCGCAGAATTCGAGCCCGGCCGGAGAGTTTCCTGCGTTGACCAGTACGGGGTACGGCTGCTGGATCGGCTTGGGGGAGGAGAACGCATCCTTGATCTCGAAGAACTCGCCGGTGAAGTTCACGCCCTCGCCCTCGGTCCACATGCGCTTGACGACCTCGATCCACTCGGAGCCGTAGCGGTACCGGATGTCGTGCTCGCGTTGGGTGCCGCCGAACATCTCCATCTCGGCCTTGTACCAGCCCATCGTCATGTTGAGTCCGTGCCGACCACCGGAGATGTGGTCGACCGTGACCGACTCCTTCGCGGCGACGATCGGGTGCTTGGTCGGAACGTGAATCGTGGTGAACACCATGATGTTCTCGGTGGCCTCGGCGATACCGGCCGCCCACGCGTGGGTCTCGTAGTTGGAGCCGTTGAAGTTCGTCTCGCCGCCCATACCGCGGTAGCGGGCCACCGGCAGCATCGCCTCGAAGCCGAGGCGGTCGGCCAGCTGCGCGATCCTCTTGCCGTGTTCCCACGTCAATTCGTACGTGGTCTCGGCATGGGTCGCCATGAGCCCGTGGCTGACGTTGGAGCCGAAGATGCCGAGCTTCATCCGGTTGTCGTTGAACATCGCAACGCCGCTGGCGCGGCGGGCCTCGAGCAGGTCTTCGTAGCTCGTCGTCGGGGTGGGCATGTCGTTCTCCTCTGTGGGGGCGGGGCACCGGCCGATCGGTGGGCCGGCGGGTCGGTGGGGGGGTGTGCAGGCACGGTAGGCAGGGCGAACGCTGCGGAACTATGCGAGAAGCGCAACCCCACAGGCCGCTTTGCGCAGAAAGCGGTCGAAGTTCCGCACAGCAGAATTAGGTGGGCTTCCGTGTGGCGTCCTACATACGTTGAGGCGGATGCCGCACGCGAGTGCTCACGAGGAGAGTCGATGACTGCCCCAGAAACCCACGATCCCGCGCTGGATCAGCTGTACGCCGATTTCGCGACCGAGAATCTCAATCCGTTGTGGACTCAGCTCGGTGACCTGATGCCCGTGGCCCCCGCATCGAAAGCTGTTCCGTTCGTGTGGAAGTGGTCCACGTTGTACCCGCTCGCGCAGCGGGCCGGGGACCTGGTCCCCGTCGGGCGTGGTGGTGAACGTCGAGCGATCGCGCTGGCCAATCCCGGTCTTGGCGGCGTCCCGTACGTGACGCCGACGCTGTGGGCGGCCATCCAGTATCTGGGTCCGAGGGAAACCGCTCCAGAACATCGCCACTCGCAGAACGCCTTCCGCTTCGTCGTCGAAGGCGAGGGGGTATGGACGGTCGTCGACGGCGATCCGGTCGCGATGCGCCGCGGCGACTTCCTGCTGACGCCGGGCTGGGCCTTCCACGGCCACCACAACGAGACCGATCATCCGATGGCATGGATCGACGGTCTCGACATTCCGTTCGTGAACTACACCGACACCGGGTTCTTCGAGTTCGGGGCCGACGGCGTGACCGACATGTCGACGCCGGACATCTCACGCTCGGAACGACTCTGGGCGCATCCGGGCCTGCGTCCGCTGGTCGGCGTCGACACGAGGGTCAGTTCGCCCATCGCGTGCTACCGCTGGGAGCACACCGATGCTGCGCTGCGTGAGCAACTTGCGCTCGAGGACGAGGGTTACCCGGCCACGACCGAACCCGGCCACGCCGCCGTGCGGTTCACCAACCCGACCACGGGCAGCGACGTGATGCCGACGATCCGGGCCGAATTCCACCGTCTGCGCCCGGGTGCTGCGACCCACACCCGTCGGGACGTCGGCGGCACGGTCTTCCAGGTGTTCGAGGGAGAGGGCTGTTTCCGGCTCGGGGACCAGGCTCACGATGTCGCGAAAGGCGACATGATCGTCGTTCCGTCGTGGGTGCCGTGGAGCCTCGAAACCGGCGGCGGCATCGATCTCTTCGCCTTCTCGGACGCTCCGATCGTGGAGCGCCTGCACTTTCATCGCACCCAAATCTCCGAAGGAGCCTGACCCCATGCGTCTCGCCACACTCCGCCTCGACGGCGGTACCGCGGCCGTCCGCGTCGATTCCGATACCTCCGCGACAGTCGTCGACGGTTACACGGATCTGTCGGCTCTGCTGAGCGACCCGGACTGGAAGGCGGTCGCGGAGCGGGCGGCGGGGGCTGTCGTCGACCTCGCCGACGCCGACTACGCACCGGTGGTCCCGAACCCCGGGAAGATCGTCTGCGTGGGCCTCAACTACGGCACGCACATCACCGAGATGGGGCGGGAGCTGCCGGAATACCCGACGCTGTTCTCGAAGTTCAAAGAGGCGCTCACCGGCGCGTACGACGATGTGATCGTGCCCGCGTACGCGGCATCGCAGCTGGACTGGGAGGCCGAGCTGGCCGTCGTCATCGGCAAGCCGGCGTACCAGGTGTCCGAGGCGGACGCCGACGCCTACATTGCCGGCTACTCGGTGATCAACGACTACACGATGCGCGACTTCCAGTACCGCACGCTGCAGTGGGACCAAGGCAAGACATTCGAGAAGACCAGCGGCTTCGGCCCGGTCCTCGACACCGACTACGAGCTCGGCACGCGCATCGAGACCCGGCTCGAGGGTGAGGTCATGCAGTCGGCCACCACCGATGACCTGGTGTTCACCCCTACGAAGCTCGTCGACTACATCTCGCACATCGTCACCCTGCAGCCTGGTGACGTCATCATCACCGGCACCACCGGCGGTGTGGGTCATGCCCGCAAGCCCGCCCGCTACATCGGTGACGGGGATACGGTCGAGGTGAGCATCGAGGGACTCGGCTCGGTGCGCAACAAGACCATCGTCAGGTAGGAGCGTTCGTGACCTTCAACGATCTGGATCTGGCCGAGCGCCTGGATATCGCGCGAGAGGGCACCGCGTACTTCGCGCAGAAGCTGGCGGAGCTGTCGGACGAGGAGATGCCCGGTCCGAGCCTGCTCGACGGGTGGACGCGTAAGCACCTTGTCGGGCACGTCGGCTACAACGCCGCCGCGTTGTGCCGGCTCCTCGACTGGGCGGCCACCGGGGTGGAGACACCGATGTACGAGTCGGTGGAGCAGCGGGGACGCGAGATCGACGAGGGCGCAACGCTCAGCGCCGGGTCGTTGCGAAACCTGTTCGTCGAGAAGGCAGCTCGACTCGACGAGAAGTGGCGCGCGCTCCCGGACGCCGCCTGGGACGCCCAGGTGCGGACGGCGCAGGGGCGCACGGTGCCGGCGGCGGAGACGGCGTGGATGCGCAACCGCGAGGTGTGGATCCACGCGGTCGACCTCGGCAACGGTGGACGGTTCGAGGACTTCCCGGACGTGGTGCTCGGCTCGCTTCTCGACGACATCGTCGGCATGTGGCGACGCAAGGGCGAGGGTTCGGGGTTGGTGCTCGAGGTGGACGATCGGCGGTTCGTCGTGGTCGAGGACGGTCCGCCGGTCACCGACATGGTCGCGGGACCGCTTGCCGCCGTGGTGCGCTGGGCGTCGGGCCGCGGCGCGAGCGGCCTCACCGCCGGCAGCGAACTGCAGCCGCCGCGCTGGCTCTGAGGCGCCCGAGCCTGCAGGCTGTCCAGGACTTCGATCGACACTTCCGGGTGGGCATTGACTCGAACATGAGTTCGAACTAGGCTCGTCTCATGAATCCGGGGGGACTCAACAATTCGGGCATCGCGGCCACCGCGCTGCAGCCTGCCGAGGTGCGTCGACTCGTCGAACCCGACCTCGTGCGGTCGGTGATCGAGGTGTCTCGCGAGATCGAACGTCTGGAGGCTCTCAGGACTGTCGCGGTTGCCGAAATCGATGAGCGTGCAGTCTCGTTCGACACCCTCGGATTTCGCAGTGTCAGGCAGTGGCTGGCCGCGAACACGTTGCTGGAAGTGCCGGCCGCGGCACGGATCCTTGCGTTGGGCCGGATGCTGGCCAGGCAGTCCGAGATCGCCGACGCGTTCAATGCCGGCGATATTTCGGCCGAGCATGCGGCGTTGATCGGGAAGTTCTGCGAGACCCCGCCGCGCGGCATGCCGAACGAAGCGCTTGGTTCGTGCCGGAAGGTGTTGCTGGACGCCGCGTCCGGTCCCGCCGCGACCACTACGACCGTTCGCACCTGCATCTCGCGGTTGGAGCGGATCTTCGAATCCGACGAACTGCCACCCAGCGAAGACACCGAACGCAACGAATTCCACGTCTCGAAAACCTTGAACGGACGCGTCGCGGTCAAGGGTGATCTCGATGCGGTGACCGGCGAGATGCTGCTGACCGCGCTGTCGGCGTTGACGAAGCCGCGCAACCCGATGGACGACCCGGCCGGTGCCCGTACGCCGGCACGGCAGCGCGCGGACGCGTTCGCCGAAATCTTGCGCCGCTACCTCGACTCGGGTGAGGCGCCCATCGAAGGCGGGGAACGACCCCACCTGTCCCTGCATGTGGACGCCGCCGATCTCGCACGCAGCGAGGCGGATCACGAATGGGTTGGCTCGGACGGCGATCCGGACCTGTTCGGCGACAAAGACATCGCACGCCTGCCCCACACCGGGCCACTGTCCATCGCCACCGCCCGCAGGCTCGCCTGCGACTGTCACCTCACCGCCATCGTCATGGACGACGGCGTCCCCTTGAATCTGGGGCGAACGAGCCGCACCGTGTCGAAGAAGCAGCGCCGGGCGTTGATCGCCCGTGACCACGGCTGCGCCTTCCCCGGCTGCGGCACAGCACCCGCCCACTGCGAAGGCCACCACGTAAAGCATTGGGCAGACGGTGGACCCACCGACCTCGACAACCTCGTCCTACTCTGCCGCTACCACCACACCTTGCTGCACCACTCCCACTGGGACGTGAAAATCGGCGTCGACAGAAAGCCGTGGTTCACACCACCGAGCACCGTCGACCCCTACAAGAAACCCGTCCCCGCCCACAACCGCGCGGGACCACACGCGGCCTGACCGCGACAACGGCACGCACTGCCGCCCGAAACCACTGAAGCCGGCACCCTGCAAGAGGGTGCCGGCTACAGGGGAGGGGGAAGAGCGGCTGAGCGGCGACAGGCCCGTTTCAGGCTGTCGGCGGAACGTGCCCGGTGACGATGCGGTGGATCAGCCGCGCCGCAGTCCGGGCGGTGCGGTTGTCGACGTCCAGGCACGGGTTGAGTTCGGCGACATCGACGACAGCGAGCTTGCCGCTCGCGCTCACCCGATCACACACGTGCTGGATGATCTCGAGCGGAACGCCGTAAGCGGCGGGCGCGCTGACACCCGGTGCGACACCGGCGGGCAGGACATCGAGATCGATCGTCAGGTAGACGATGTCGACGTCGCCCAAGAAATCGGTGAGGAACTCGTCGACCCGGGCGCGATCGGCGACACCGCAGTGATCGTCCAGGAGGTACCGGACCCCGAGGCGGTGCGCAGTGTCGAACAGCACGTTGGTGTTGCTGGGCTGGCTGATGCCGATGACGTCGTACCGGTGGCTGGTACCCGCAGCCTCCTCGGCCTCGGCGATCTGGCGGAACGGCGTCCCGGAGCTCGGGATCGGGTCGCTGCGCAGATCGAAGTGGGCGTCGAGGTTGAGGATGCCCAGACGCGGATGCTGCTGCCGCAGCGCAGATCCGGCGACACCCAGGTAGGTGCCGTACGCGACCTCGTGGCCGCCGCCGAGGACCACCGCGAGCCGTCCGGAGTCGAGTGCCGTCGTCACGGCGCGGCCCAGCGCGTCCTGGCCTTCTTCGAGCCGGTCGCCCGTCACGGCGACGGTGCCCGCGTCCGAGAGCGCCGTCTCCTTCTCCAAGGCCATCGAGGACAGCGCCTTGCGGAGCGCATCGGGTCCGGCAGCGGCGCCCTGGCGTCCCTTGTTGCGGCGCACGCCCTCGTCGCTGGCGAAGCCGATGAGGACCGTGCCGGGGCCCGCGCCGGGACGGTAGGGGGTGACGGCCTGATGCCAGCGAAGATGCTCGGGCCCGAGACCGTCGGTGCGGCCCGACCACGGCCGGGGAGCGATGTCGACGTCGATGTTGTTCGTCATGTCAGCTACCTGCTCCCTCGATCAGTTCGTGGTCGCCGCGAGGACGCCGTCCTTGAACACTTCACGAACCAGCGGCACACCGGGACGGTAGGCGAGATGCAGGTACGACGGGGCATCGAGCGCGATGGCGTCGGCGCGGGCGCCGATCCGCAGGCTGCCGACGTCGTCGCGGCGCAGCGCCTTCGCGCCGCCCGCGGTGGCCGCCCACACGGCCTCGGCCGGGGTCATGTGCATGTCCCGGACAGCGATGGCAATGCAGAACGGCAGGCTGGTGGTGTAGCAGGTACCGGGATTGCAGTCCGCACCCAGCGCGACGGTGACGCCCGCGTCGATCAGCGCGCGGGCCCCGGGGTACTGGTTGCGGGTGGAGAAGTCGGCCCCCGGCAGCAGGGTCGCCACCGTCGAGCTGCCGGCGAGGGAGTCGATGTCGGCGTCGGTCACGTAGGTGACGTGGTCCACCGAGGCGGCACCCATCTCGACGGCCAGCTGCACGCCGGGGCCCTCACCCAGCTGGTTGCCGTGCACGCGGGGGATCAGACCGTGCGCGACACCGGCGGCGAGGACCGCGCGGGACTGCTCGAGAGTGAACGCGCCGCGCTCACAGAACACGTCGATCCACTTCGCGTACGGGGCGCATGCCGGAATCATCTCGTCGACGGCCATGGTGACGTACTCGTCGCCGCGGCCCGCGTACTCCGGCGGCGGGACGTGCGCGGCCAGCAGCGTGACCTCGTCGGTGAACCGGCCCGCGACCTGCACGCTGCGCAGCTCGTCCCGGGTGCTCTGGCCGTAGCCGCTCTTGATCTCGACGGTCGTGCTGCCCGAGCGTAGCGACTCGTCGAGCAGGCGTCGCACGTTCGCGGCGAGTTGGTCGTCGCTCGCGGCCCGCGTTGCCTCGATCGTGGTGCGGATGCCGCCGGCCGCGTACTTCTCGCCCGACATGCGCGCCGCGAACTCCTCGGCCCGCTCCCCGGCGAACACCAGGTGCGAGTGGCTCTCGACGAAGCCGGGCAGCACGGCCCGGCCACCGAGATCGAAACCGGTGTCGGCGGCCGGGGCGTCCGCGGAGTCACCGACCCACGCGACCACGCCGTCCTCGAACACCACCGCTGCGTTCTCTCGGACACCCAGCGGCCCGTCGCCCAGCGAGGGGTCGTTGGTGACGAGGGTGCCGATGTTCGTCAGTGCGGTGGTCCGGGGACCGGTCGTGGTCACGTGAGGCTCCTAGGTGACTTTTCTTCGAGGGGTGGATCGGTGATCGGGTGGCCGGGGTCAGACCCGGCTGTCGACCATCGAGGTGTGGGAGGGGTAGATCATCTCGGCCGGCGGGTTGTTGGTCCGCTTGGCGACCGGGTAGTAGATCGCACCGGTGAGCACGATGCCGACGATCCACGAGATGTCCGCGCCGCCGAGCATGTCGGTGATCGGGCCCGTGTACATCTTCTGCGCGAGGAACGGGATCTGGGCGAGCACGCCGATCGCGTAGACGATCAGGGCCGGGACGTTCCAGGCTCCGTAGCGGCCCTTGGGGTCGTACAGCGCCGGGATGTCGATGCGTTCCTTCGAGATCAGGTAGTAGTCGATCAGGTTGATCGCACTCCACGGGGTGAACACCATCAGCAGCACCAGGACGAAGTTCTTGAAGTTGTCCAGGAAGTCGGCGCTCGCGGCGCTCGCGGCGATCGCGATGAACATCGAGATGACGGTGAAGCCGAGGATGTA
>NZ_LWTX01000011.1 GCF_002094305.1 Prescottella equi | reverse complement strand
CGCGGTCGCCGGATGCAGTAGCAGGGCCAAGAGTGCAGACAATCTTCGTGCGTCGCAAGGACTCGGCAACGCTCGGGGACAGGGGCGTCACGGGTTCGATGGTTCTTCTCCTCGAAAATCGACGGTCAGGCCGAGGCCGATGCCGTCCCAGGTGGTCAATCGAACGGTCCGATCTCGTTGTTCGACAACGGCTTCCAGTGTGCGACCGCGGCCGTGTCCGTAAGCTGTCATACCGCTCAGGGTCAGCGCCGCAACGGTGGTGGACACGAACGTGTGCACCACGGCCGGCTCCGCGGCAGGGAAGTCCACCTCGACCACCCGCTCCGAATGACGTTGCGGTGCAGCGAGATGATCGGCGACACGTCGGCGTGCATCCGCAAGATCGCGAGCGACGACAGTGACCGGTCGTCGGCGGTCGGCCAGGGGTGCGGGTTCGGGGAACCCGGTCGGCAGCGAGAGCGCCGACCAATCAGGCTCGGCGACAGCGAACGACGCGACGGCCGACCACATCGCGGTCAGCGAATCAGCCACGACGGTACGGCCCGTGGGGGTCGACACCGTCCAGCCGTGCCCAGTGGCCCGCACCCGTGCCGACCGGGTGTCGACCATCCGGGCCACCGCCTCTCGTTGGGGGTGGGTGCGGACGACCAGCCCGAGCCAGTCGTCCACCCGCCCTCCAGGGCACCCGCCGCACATCAGGGCATCACATCGCCGCTGTTCGGGCCGAGGGTCTGCCCTACGTAGAGGTTTCCGCCGGGATCCGACGCCAGCAGGACCGCCGTCGGCGCGACCTCGGAAGGCAGCCCGAAACGACCGAGCGGAAGTTCTCGTCGCTTGGCCTGTTTCCACTCGTCGGTGATTCCGTCGACGAGTGGAGTTTCGATCGGCCCCGGCGCGATCGCGTTCACGAGCACATTGTGTCGGGACACTTCGAGCGCCAGCGACTTCGTCAGTGCGATCGCACCCGCCTTCGCGGCCGCATAGTGGGTGAGGCCGACGCCGCCCTTGATGCCCAGCTGCGAGGCGATGTTGACGATCCGTCCGCTCCGGGCGGCGATCATCGCGGGGACGGCGGCGCGGCACATCAGGAAGATCCCCGTCAGATCCACGTCCAGGGTCCTGCGCCACATGTCGAGAGACATCTCGCTCAGCAGCGACTCCTCCAGGATTCCTGCCGAGTTGACGAGAACGTCGACCGCACCGATGGCACCCACGGCGGCGGCGTATGCGTTTTCCACCGACTCCTCGTCGGCGACGTCGACTGCGACGGCACCGTCGGCCGCCATCGCGCGAGCCGCGTCCTCGGCGGCTGTGAGATCCCTGTCGGCGATCACCACGCGGGCGCCGGCATCGACGTACGACTCCGCTATCGCGCGTCCGATTCCACTGGCGCCGCCGGTGACCAGCGCGCGTCGGCCCTCGAGAACTCCCATGGTCGCTCCTAGTCCTGCATCTTGGTGGTGAGCCCGCCGTCCACGACGAGCGATTGTCCGGTGAGGTAGCGGGATTCGTCGCTCAGAAGGAAGCGGACGACGGTCGCGATCTCGTCGGGCCTGCCGACACGTCCCCACGGGATCTTCGCGCCCGCGGCGACGAGTCCGTCGGGGCCGAGAGAGTTCACCGGATCCGACGACTGTGGCGTCTCGATGAGTCCCGGAACGATTGCGTTGGAGCGGATCCCCCGCGGGGCGAGTTCGACCGCCAACGCGCGACTGAGTCCGAGAACGCCCGCCTTCGCCGCCGAGTAGTGAGCGTGATCGCCCCATCCGTAGACGCCGCCTGCGATCGACGAGATCGACACCATCGCGCCCGGGCCGGTCATACGGGTCGCTGCGGCGCGAAGCGTCCGCATCACGCCGGTCAGGTCGACCTGGAGCATGTCGTCCCAGGCGGCATCGTCGAGTTCTGCGATCGAATGCTTGCGGAGGACACCGGCATTCGCGACCGCGAAGTCGAGGCGTCCCCACTCGACCAGCGCTCGCTCGGCGAACGCGTCCACTTCACCGGTCGACCGGACGTCGACCTCGTGGACGACACCTGTGCCGCCTGTCTCCTGCACGCGGCGCAGGGTCTCGGCCGGATCGTGCGGATCTCCGGGGAACGTGCCGATCACGACCCGGGTTCCGACCTCGGCCAGGGCCACTGCGGCCTCGAGGCCGATACCGCTGGCAGCACCGGACACTATCGCGACCTTGCCGCGCATGTGCTCGTAAGGGTTGTTCATCTGTCGTGATCCTGTCTTTCGAGAGTCGGTCGGTGCGTCACCCGGACGTGACCGCGACCTTCTTGGCGAGCAGCATGACCAGACCGGAGGCGAAGGTGCCCACGGCGCCGACCCAGAAGGCGGCGGTCCCGAAGCTGATACTGGCGGAGACCATCGCGGTCAGGAGGAAGCCGCCGATCACCGCGCCCGGCTGGCTCATCGCACCGATGAAGGTGGCACCGGTCGCGCGACAATCCGTCGTGTAGCACTCGGCCATGAAGAAGTTCATCGCCGAGTACGGGCCGAGGAGGAAGAAGAGTCCGAACATGTAGGTCGGGAGCACGAAGGCCGCCGACGACGGCCCGAGGAGCATGAGCGAGAACAGAATTCCGCCCATCATCCACCCGCCGACGATTGCGTTGCGCCGGCCGAACCGGTCGCCTATCCAGCCGTGGAACAGGTAGCCGAAGATGCCGACGATGTTGGCGAACACGACCAGTAGCAGGGTGAAGTTGCCCGAGAACCCCTTGCCGTCCTCGAGGACGGTGGTGCCGAGGACGCTGAACGTCTGGATGCCGAACCAGTTCACCATCCAGGCCAGCGACAGGACGATCGTGTTCCGTCGGTTCGCGCCCTGGAAAATTCGTTTGAGGGGGGTGGCGTCGGAATGCTCGATGCCGTACTCGGCGGCAAGGGTTCGTGCTTCCTCGACCTTGCCCGCCTTGCGCAGGCGGCGGATGCGGTCCTGCAGGTCGAACTGGGGAGATTCCTTCAGCCGCGCACAGACGAAGGCGATGACCAGTGCGGGCAGCGTCGCGACCAGGAACACCAGGCGCCAGTTGTCCGGTCCGACGATCGAACCCATGAGTGCGACGAACCCGGCGGCGAGCAAGGCGCCGAGAGGCCACCCGGTCTGCACGAACGAGTAGAGGAAGCCGCGGTGTTTGCGAACAGCGTCGCTTTCGGAGACCGCGTAGATCTCGTTGAGATACGTTGCGTTGACGGCCTGTTCGGACAACCCCATGCCGCCGACGGACTTGGCGGCGACGAGGCTGAGAGCGCCGCCGGACGCAGCAGTCGCTGCGGACGAGAGCGCGGTACCACCGACGGTGATCATCATGCCCTTGCGCCGACCGAGTCGGTCGACCACCGGGCCGACGCCGAGCACGACGACAGCGGTGCCGATGCTCACGAAGGTGGAGATGAGCAGTGCATGTGAGCTACTCCATCCGAAGTCTTCCTTCACGCGGGGCAGGAGCGTGCCGAAGAGGATGAAGTCGTAGACAGCGACCGTCCAGGCCAGGAAGGCGATGATCGTGGACTTGCGGGTCTCCCGAATGCTGAAGCGCGGGAGTTGCTTGGTCGGTTGCGCGGAAGTTTGCGATAGTGGATGTTCCTCGGCCGTCTGGCTCATAGGTGTCCTTCCCGGGACTGATGATGTCGGAGGCTGGGGCGACGGTGGGAGCGCGGGCCTTGCGCTCCCACCGTTTTCGTGCGCTGGAGAGGTCAGTTCCAGCGCGGGAACCGTTCCTTGAAGTCGTCGGCCATCTGGTCGAACGTGACCCACTCGACCCCGTCGTGCTTGTTGATGTGCTCGATGAGGCGCTCGAGCATGAGCAGGGACTGCGGACGGCCGGACACGTCGGGATGGATGGTGATCGGGAAGATCGCGTAGTCCATCTCGCGGTAGACCCAGTCGAACTGGTCGCGCCACATCTCCTCGAGATGCCGCGGGCTGACGAAACCGTGGCTGTTGGGGCTGGACTTGATGAACATCTGCGGCGGCAGATCGTCGAGCAACCAGTTCGCGGGAATCTCGACCAGGTCGGTCTCCGCGCCACGCTCGAGCGGCTTCAT
This sequence comes from Prescottella equi, assembly GCF_002094305.1. GTDB lineage: Bacteria > Actinomycetota > Actinomycetes > Mycobacteriales > Mycobacteriaceae > Prescottella > Prescottella equi. The sequence goes on along the minus strand of NZ_LWTX01000011.1, from coordinate 151,204 downwards.
CCAGGTCTCGGCCGGCTGGCTGTAGTCGATCTTGGTCCAGGAGTCGCCGACACGGACGTAGTAGGGCGTGAAGTCGTTGTGCATGAGCGAGTGGTCGTACTTGATGCCGCGCTCGACGAGCAGTTCGTTGGTGACCTTGGAGAACTCCCACCACGGTGCCGTGTAACCGGTGGGCTTGCGACCCGTGAAGGACTCGATCAGCTCGATGCAGCGGTCGAGGACCGCGGTCTCCTGCTCACGCGTCATCGCGATCGGGTTCTCGTGGCTGTAGCCGTGGATGCCGATCTCGTGGCCGGCCGCGACTACCTGCTCGATCTCGCGCGGGAACGTCTCGATCGAGTGGCCGGGCACGAACCAGGACGTCGTGATGCCGTACTTCTCGAACAGCTTGACCAGCCGCGGAACGCCGACCTCTCCCGCGAAGAGGCCGCGGGAGATGTCGCCGGGCGAGTCCTCGCCTCCGTACGACCCGAGCCAGCCGGCGACGGCATCGACGTCGACACCGAAGTTGACGTAGATCTTCTTGGACATGCGTACCTCTTTCATCGGTGGGACGAATGCGACGTGGCCGGGGTGGCCACGGTTGGATGTGTGTGGGAGCGAACGATATTCGCGATCTCGGATACGGGAGCGACGGCCAGGGCAGACGCCAGCAGGATGCGAGCCTGGGCCGGGCGAAGCAGCCCGGCCGGAAGCACGCCCCTATCGGCGAGGTCGGCCCCGCCGCCGTTGCCGTACCGGGCGACGATGTCGCCGTTCGGCACCCGGGTGCCGACGATCACGGGGATCCCGGCCGCGATGCAATCCTGCGCGGCGGCAACGAAGCTCGGATTCGCATTGCCGACGCCGGTGCCGACGATGACCATTCCACGGGCGCCGGCCTCGACGGCGGCATCGAGGAGAGTGCGGTCCGCCCCGGGGTGCACCGCGACGATGTCGACCCGGGGGAGGGCGTCGGGCAGCGGCAGTGGCTGCGGCCGTTCCGGACGGTGGTCGATCGCGACCACTCCGTCGCGCACGTGACCGAGGACTCCGCCCGCTCCGTTGTCGAAGGCATCGAGCGCGGTGGTGTGGCACTTGCGAGTTCCGGCCGCGGGCAGGATCCGACCGTGGAAGACGATGACGGTGCCGATCCCGCGCGCGGTGGGAGCCGCAGCGACCGCCACGGCATCGCTCAGATTCCGGGCGCCGTCCCACACCTCGGAATCGGCGGCCAATTGCGCGCCGGTGAACACGACAGGCCGATCGCCCGCCTGGTGGAGATCGCACAGGTACGCAGTCTCCTCCATGGTGTCGGTTCCGTGGGTGACGACGACGCCGCTCACGTCCGGATCGCTCGAGGCATCGGCGATCGCGCGGAGGATCGTCAACTGGTCGTCCGGCGTGAGCAGGTAGCTGCCGGTGGTGAGGACGTCGCGGCCTTCGACACGGATGCCGCTGGGTGCGACGGACGCGAGCAGCGAGGAGACGTCGTCAGCCGCGACGGCATTTCCCGACGAATCGTTGCGGGAGGCGATGGTCCCGCCGGTGGCGAGCACGACAACCTTGCTCATGACGTCCCTTCAGAGATTGCGCAAACGTTTGGGCCAAACGTTTGCGCTCATTAGAATGGTGACCGCGGCCACGTGTCAAGAGGGAGCGGGCTACGTTTCACAGCGTTTACATGGCGTGGAAGGATCGACTGTCGTGGGGAACCCGAAGAAGCCGCGGGCTACGTTGCGGCTCATTGCCGACGAGCTCGGCGTGCACGTGTCGACCGTCTCGCGTGTCCTCAACGGAACGTCGGCGCCCGGCACGCGCACCGCGTCGGCGGCAACCGCCGAACGCATCCGGACACTCGCCGACAGCCTCGGCTACCGTCCGAACCTGCACGCCGCGAGCCTGCGGACGAACCGCACGAACCTCATCGGCGTCCTCGTTCCCCGGTTGTCCGACTACGTGCTTGCCACGATCTACGAGGGGATCGAGGAGGCTGCCGAGGAGTCCGGTCTGTCGACGTTCGTCACGAACTCCCTGGACAATCCGGAGAACCAGTCGACGCGAACGGAGATGCTGCTTGCCAGAAATGTCGACGGGCTCATCTTCGGTGACGCCCATCTCGATCACCGTTTCCTCGACGGTGTCGCCGAACGCGGGACACCGTTCGTCCTGGTGTCCCGGCGTGCGGGGGGCCACCCGTCCGTGACGTGTGACGACTGCGCGGGGGGAGCCCTGGCCGCGGAGCACCTGCTCGCCCGCGGGCACCGTCGGGTGGGGGTGATCGCGGGTCTGCCGTTCGCGAGTACCACGGTGGACCGCACCAGTGGGTTCGTGGATGCGTTCGCCCGTGCGGGTCACGCCGTCCCTGCCGACGACATCGTCTACACCGGGTTCGACGCGGCCGGTGGTCGTCAGGGGGCGACCGCGCTCCTCGAACGATCGCCCGACCTCACCGCGATCTTCGCCACCAACGACTTCGCGGCGATCGGTGCCTACGGGGCGCTGCGCGACGCCGGCAGGGAGGTGGGCCGCGACGTCGCGGTGATCGGGTACAACGACGTGCCCCTCGCCGCGGAGATGACGGTCGCGCTCACCACGGTGCGCTCGCCGATGCACGCGATGGGGCGGGAGAGTGTGCGCATGCTGGTGTCCATCCTCGGAGGAACCGAGGTGGACTCGGAAAGACTTGCGCCCGAACTCGTTCCGCGCGCCTCCAGTGACTTCACCCTGTGAGGCGGAGACGGTTCCGACTCAGCGCACCCGCAACCGCTCGCGGCGCAGCAGATCCACTTCGGGCAGCTCGAGCGGCGCGAGTTCGTCCACACCCAGGGCGCGCTTCAGTAGCAGGTCGGCCAGTTCCGGGTTCCGGGCGAGCACCGGTCCGTGCATGTACGTGCCGATCACCGAGCCCTGCGTGACACCCTCGAGTCCGTCGCCGACGCCGTTGCCGACACCGCGGGTCACCCGCCCCACCGGCTTGGCGTCGGGGCCGAGTGTCGTTCCCCCTCTGTGGTTCTCGAACCCGGACAGTGGTGCGGTGAGGCCGTCTATCAGCGGTGTCGTGACGACCTCGCCGATCGAGCGCGTCGCCTGCGGGGACGTGGTGGCGTCGAGCATCGACACGCCCTCGACCCGCTCGCCCGACGACGTCTCGTACCAGTGCCCGAGAACCTGGATGGCCGCGCAGATCGCAAGCACAGGGGCGCCGCGTTCGGCGGCCTTCTGCAGGCCCGGGTAGGTGGTGAGGTGCCGCGTCGCGAGGCGCTGCGCCGAGTCCTCGGCGCCACCGAGGGTGTAGACGTCGAGCGACTCGGGGACGGGATCGCCGAGCGTGATCTCGACGACCTCGGCGTCGTAGCCGCGCATGCGCAGGCGCTGACGCAGGATGAGGGCGTTTCCGCCGTCGCCGTAGGTGCCCATGACGTCGGGCAGGACCAGGCCGATGCGGACCGTCGACTCAGACATCGCGGCTGTTCTCCTTCGCGATCGCGGTGTTGAGGTCACGGAACGCCGTGTAGTTCGCCAGCACCTCGACCCGTCCGGGCGGGCACGACGCGATCGCACGCATCGGGTCGTGCTCGAGCGTGTGCTCCACGCCCGCGTAGGTGAGCCGGACCGCGAGGTCGGTGCCGCGTTCGCCCGCGGCGACCACCTTGACGCCCTCGAAGTGCTCGAAACGCACGTCCCACAGCCAGGACAGGTCCTCGCCGTCGGGGACCTGGCCGTTGACGGCGATGACGAGGCCGTCGACGCTGTGGTCGATCATCGACAACGCTTCCTGCCAGCCGGCCGGGTTCTTCGCGAGCAGCATGTGCACGGAGTGCGCGCCCACCTGGACGGTGCTGTACCGGCCGGCGACCTCGTCGACGATCGATGCGGCGGCGACCGCGTCCTCGGCTCTCGCCCCCATCGCGACCGCCGCCGCCACGGCCTGTGCCGCGTTGCCGCGGTTCGCCTTGCCGGGCAGTGTCAGCTTCATCGGGATCACGAGCCCGTCCGGGCCGTACAGATTGTCGTCGTCGAGCCACCAGTCCGGCGTGGGGCGCGCGAAGTCGGACCCGGTACTGCGCCAGTGCGGCCCGTCCCACACGATCGGTTCGCCGGTGCGTGGGCAGCTCACCGAGTCGTTGGCCCACCCCCCGCCGGCGGCGACCCACACGACGTTCTTGCAGTCGTACGCGACGGAGGTGACGAGAACGTCGTCGCAGTTCGCGACCACGACGGCGTCGGGGTGCCTCTGGAGTCCGGCGCGCAGCGCGCGCTCGATCATGTTGATCTCACCGACCCGGTCGAGCTGGTCGCGGCTGAGGTTCAGCAGGACCACGACCTCGGGGTTCACGGCGTCGGACACGTGCGGTACGTGCAGCTCGTCGACCTCGAGCGCCGCCAGCGGCGCGTCCGGGCGGGCGGTGAGCGCAGCGACGATGCCCGCGTCCATGTTGGCGCCGTCCGCCTGGGTGGCGACCTCGTCGAGCGTCGCCAGCGCGGCGGCCGTCATCCGGGTCGTGGTGGACTTGCCGTTGGTGCCGGTGATGACCACGCTGCGCCGTCCGCGACCGAGCTGCTGCATGAGCGTCGGATCGATCTTCAGCGCGATGAGGCCACCGATCATCGACCCCTTGCCGCGTCCGGCCTTCTGCGACGCCCAGGCCGCAGCGGCGGCGGCGCGCATGGCGAGGCGTCCACGCAGGTTGATTCGAGTGCTGGTTCCCACGTGACGAGTTTTCCACAGGCCCGAGCGGGCCGTCGCCCTGCGCTGCGGTGCCGCTCCGTGAACGGCGACGCCGCGCCCCCGATCGGGAGCGCGGCGTCGTGAAGAGCGGAGCGTGTGACCGGGTCAGCCCGCCAGCGCTTTGGCCTTGAGCGACTCGAACTCCTGTTGCGTGATGGTGCCCGCGTCGAGGAGCGCCTTCGCGTCGGCGATCTGTTCGGGGCCCGACTTGCCCGCGACCTGGCGGATGTAGGCGTCCTGCGCGCTCTGCATGTCGTGGGCGGCACGAATCGAACGCTTCGTCATGTTGTCGCCGTTGACGATGAGATAGATCAGCGCGGTGATGAACGGCAGGATGATCAGGAAGACCACCCAGATCGCCTTGACCCAGCCGGACGTCTTGTGGTCTCGGAACAGGTCCGTGATGATCGAGAACAGCAGCATCAGGTACGCGACGAACGCGAAGCTGACGAGAATCACCCAGAGAAAATCCCAGAAAGAGTCCATCGGTAGAGCTCCATTCACGTGTCCTGACGAAAGTGCACCTGACTTTGACACATCGGACGCCACAATTGGCTCATTCGCCGCGGATGAAATTCACGTCACTCTCTCCCGCGTTTTGCGCACTTATCGCGCGTTCCCGCCTCCGCACACCGCGTTTTGCGCACTTATCGCGCTCCGGGAGGGCTCAGGCCCGCGTTTTGCGCACTTAGCGCGGGGTGCGGGGCGGGCGTGTGGCGCCGACGTCCCATCCTCTTCCGGGCGTTTCGGTACGAGGAGCCCCGCCGACGTCGCGGCTGCGATAGACGATGTAGGGCCGGAAGAGGTATTTCACCGGCGCGCTGAAGGCATGGACGAGTCGGGTGAAAGGCCACAAGATGAACAGCACGATGCCGATCAATGCGTGCACCTGGTACGTGAGTGGCGCCGATGCGATCAGGTGAATCTCCGGCTGCAGGATGAACAGGCTGCGGAACCAGGGCCCGATGGTCTCGCGGTAGTTGTAGCCCTGGTGCAACGAATTGGCGGCGACCGTGGTCCACAGCCCCGCGCAGATTGTGGCGACGAGGACGAGATACATCATCTTGTCGTTGCGAGTGGTGGCCATGAACACCGGGCCCTTGGTGCGTCTGCGGTACAGCAGGATCGCGATCCCCACGAGGGTGCAGAAGCCGGCGAGGCCGCCGAGGACGTAGGCCACGTAGTGGTACCGCGTCTCGGTCACCCCGAGCGCGGTGGTCCACTCGTCGGGGATGATCAGGCCGAGGACGTGGCCGGCGACGACGAACACCAGACCGAAGTGGAACAGCGGGCTGCCGATCCGCAGCAGCCGGGACTCGTACAGTTCCGACGACCTCGTGGTCCAACCGAACTGGTCGTACCGATACCGCCACGCGACGCCGGTCACGAAGATCCCGACCATCACGTAGGGGAGCACCGCCCACAGCAGGATGTCGGTGAGGCTGCTGTCGGTCATCGGGCACCTCCGGTCGGGAACGGTTCCAGTCCCACGTCTTCCTGTGGAGGACCGCTGCGCGCCAGCGCGAGTACCGCGTCCCGGTCCTCGGCGGTGGGCCCCGGCAGTGTCGACAGCAGCGCATCGAGCACCGCGAGATACGGGCTGTCCACCTCGAGGAGACCGAGCCTGATCAACTGCAGTCCCAGCACGTGCCTGACGAGCAGCGAACGGTCACCGGTGGCAGCCGCGAACTCGAGGACGACGGGCAGGAAGTCGGGCAGGTCGGCGGCGGCGAACTCCACACCGGCCCGCCGGTAGTACTGCTTGAGCCGGACCAGGGTCACCCCGCGCCTGCGCGTGTCGCCGTCGGCGTAGTAGGTCAGGTACAGGCAACTCTTGCGCCGCAGGTCGAAGGTTTCGACGTAGTGCCGGGTGAGATCCGGGAGCGGCTGTGTCCGCAGGTGGCCGACGAATCCGGTGAGCGATCGCGTTGCGGCGGTGCGCGGCAACTCCGACAGTGCCTGCTCGACGGCGGGCAGCCGTCCCGACAGGGCAGGGGTGGGGTAGTCGAGGAGCAGTGACGACGCCTGGTCGAGGACGCGCAGGTCCGCGGCCCTCATCGCCGGCCGCCGTTCGGGTCGTCTCCGTCGCGCTTCGGGAACATGCCGTCCACGACACCCTTCCCGTCCCAGTTGAGGAGGTTGACGCGCGCCGACCGGTCCTGCGCGTCCGCGACGTCGTCGGCGGTCTGCCGGTGTTTGAGGGCGTGGAACGTCTCGACCGCGACGGGGACGGGGCGGCCCGACGCCTCCCCGAACGGTCCGCTGTCCAGCATGCCGGGGCCGCCTTCGAAGTCGAGACTGCAGCCGAGTTCCTCGAGTTGATGGGCCTGTTCGGCGTGGGCGGTGGGGATGACGTACCGCTCCTCGTACTTCGCGATCGCGAGTAGGCGGTACATCTCGTAGACCTGTTCACCGGTCATCCCGACCGCGGTCGCTGTCGACTCGTCCGGTTCGTCGGCCAGGTTGAGGTCCCGCATGTACGAGCGCATCGCCGCCAGCCGGTGCAGCACCGCGGTGACGGGCTCGGGGTCGCCCGCACTGAACAAACCCGCGAGATAGTCGACCGGGATACGCAGGGTATCGATCGCCCCGAAGAGATTGTCGAGATCCTCTCCGTCGTGGCCTGTTTCGCTCAGGACGTCGACGACGGGGGACAGCGGCGGGACGTACCAGACCATCGGCAGCGTGCGGAATTCCGGATGCAGCGGCAGCGCCACCCGGTACTTCTCGATGAGTGCGTATACCGGCGATCGGCGGGCGGCGTCCATCCAGTCCTCGGGGATTCCGGCGGCGCGGGCGCCCTCGATCACTGCCGGGTCCTCCGGATCGAGCAGCAGGCCGCGTTGGGCGTCGTAGAGATCGCGTTCGTCGGGTGTGGACGCCACCTCGCCCACGCGGTCGAGGTCGTACAGCACGATCCCGATGTACCGCAGACGCCCGACGCACGTCTCCGAGCAGACCGTGGGCAGCCCCACCTCGACGCGCGGATAGCAGAACGTGCACTTCTCCGCCTTGCCGGTGCGGTGATTGAAATACACCTTCTTGTAGGGACATCCGGTGACGCACATGCGCCAACCGCGACACTGGTCCTGGTCGACCAGCACGATGCCGTCCTCGGCGCGCTTGTACATCGCGCCGGACGGGCACGATGCCACACACGACGGGTTGAGGCAGTGCTCGCAGATCCGGGGGAGGAAGAACATGAAGGTCTTCTCGTACTCGAGCCGGACCTTCTCGGTGGCCTGCTCCCGCATCTGTTCGAGGATCGGATCGTGTGCCTCGGTGGCGGCGGTGCCGCCCAGGTCGTCGTCCCAGTTGGCGCTCCACTCGATCGGCATGGGTTTGCCGGACAGGAGCGAGATGGGTTGCGCCACCGGGAAGTCGTCGCCGAGCGGGGCCTTGGTGAGGGTGTCGTAGTCGTAGGTCCACGGCTCGTAGTAGTCGCGGATGTCGGGTAGCAACGGGTTCGCGAAGATGGACAGCAGCTTCTTGACCCGTCCGCCGGCGCGCAGCGTCAAGCGTCCGCGCCGGTTCAGTGTCCAGCCGCCCTTCCACAGGTCCTGGTTCTCGTACTTGCGTGGGTATCCCTGCCCCGGGCGGGTTTCCACGTTGTTGAACCACACATACTCGGTGCCCCCGCGGTTGGTCCACGTCTGTTTGCACGTCACCGAGCACGTGTGGCAACCGATGCACTTGTCGAGGTTCATCACCATCGCCATCTGCGCTGCGACCTGCATCAGTACTGCACCTCCTGGCTGCGGCGGCGGATCACCGTGACCTCGTCGCGTTGGTTGCCGGTGGGGCCGAGATAGTTCCATGCGAACGACAGCTGCGCGTACCCGCCGATCAGGTGGGTCGGCTTCACCAGCACGCGGGTGAGCGAGTTGTGGATGCCGCCGCGCCGGCCGTCGGTCTCCGACTTGGGCACGTTGATCAGCCGTTCCTGGGCGTGGTGGACGAACACCGTTCCCGGTGGCATCCGGTGCGTGACGACCGCCCGGGCCACCAGGATCCCGTTGCGGTTGACGGCCTCCACCCAGTCGTTGTCCGCCACCCCGATCGCGGCGGCGTCGTCGACGTTCATCCACACGTTCGGCCCGCCCCGCGACAGTGACAGCATCAGCAGGTTGTCCTGGTACTCGGAGTGGATGGACCACTTGGAGTGCGGGGTCAGATAGCGCACCGACAGGGCCTTGCCGTCGGACTCGCCGAGACGCGTCTCCCCGAACAACCGTGTGATGTCGAGCGGGGGCCGGTAGATCGGCAGCACCTCGCCGAACTCGCGCATCCATTCGTGGTCGAGCACGAAATGCATTCGGCCCGTGAGGGTGTGCCAGGGCTTGAGTTCCTCGACGTTGATGCTGAACGGCGCGTACCGCCGGCCCCCCGCTTCGCTGCCGGACCACTCGGGACTGGCCAGTGTGGGCACCGGCCGAGCCTGTGTGTCGGCGAACCGGATCCGGCTTTCCTCGTTTCCTGCCGCCAGATGGGTCAGCGGCCGGCCGACCCGCCGGGACAGTTCCTCGAAGCCGGCGAGCGCCAGCCGGCCGTTCGTGGTCCCGGACAGCGCCAGGATGGCCTCGGCCATCTTCGCGTCGGTGTCCAGCGCGGGGCGTCCGGCGCCCGCACCGGACGACATCACGCCGCACGTTCGTGCCAGTTCCGCGACCTCCTCGTCCGGGTGGAACGTGACGCCCTTGGTGTTCAGCCCCGCCTTCTCCGCCAGTGGACCGAGGGTGGACATCTTCTCGGCGATCGCGGTGTAGTCCCGTTCGACCACCTGCAGTCCCGGCATCGTCCTGCCCGGGAGCGGATCGACCTCGCCGGCTCGCCAGTCGCGTACCTCGCCGAACGGCTGCGCGGTCTCGCCGGGTGTGTCGTGCCCGAGAGCGGTCGCCACCAGATCGTGGCGGGTGCCGAGATGAGTCTTCGCGAGTTCGCTGAAGCGGCGCGCGATCTCGGTGAACGCATCGAAGTCGCTGCGGGCCTCCCAGGGCGGATCGACGGCCGGCGTGAACGCATGCACGAAGGGGTGCATGTCGGTGCTCGACAGGTCGTACTTCTCGTACCACGTCGCGGCCGGCAACACGATGTCCGACAACAGCGTCGAGCTGGTCATCCGGAAGTCCAGCGACACCATCAGATCCAGCTTGCCGCGGGGTGCCTCGTCCCGCCACCGCACCGACGTCGGGCGGGTCTCGGCCGGCGTCTCGTCGGCGCGCAGACTCGAGCCCGCACCGAGGAGATGTTCGAGGAAGTACTCGTTGCCTTTCGCCGACGCGCCGAGCAGGTTCGCCCGCCACAGCGTCAGTACGCGCGGCCAGTTCTCCTCGGCGTCGACATCTTCGACCGCGAAGTGCAGTTTCCCACTGCGGAGTTGGTCCACCACGTAGTCGCCCACGTCGACGCCCGACGCCGCCGCGTCGTCGGCGAGGTCGAGGGGGTTGCGGTCGAATTGCGGATACGACGGCATCCAGCCCATCCGTGCGGACTGCGCGATGGTGTCCGCCGTGTGCTGCCCGGCGAGACGTCCCTCCGCGAGCGGGGAGGCGAGCGCGTCGGCTCGGTAGCCGTCGTAGCGCCACTGGTCGGCGTGCATGTACCAGAAGGCGGTGCCGATGGCCTGTCGCGGCGGCCGGGACCAATCGGTGGCCATCGCCATCGTCGCCCACCCGGTGATCGGCCGCACCTTCTCCTGTCCCACGTAGTGCGCCCAGCCGCCGCCGTTCCTGCCCATGCTGCCGGTCAGCATCAGCAGGGCCAGCACCGCGCGGTAGGTGGCGTCGCCGTGGAACCACTGGCAGATGCCGGCACCCATGACGATCATCGAACGTCCACCGGATCTCTCGGCGGAGCGGACGAATTCGCGCGCGATCCGCAACACCGATCCGGCCGGCACCGACGTCAACGATTCCTGCCACGCCGGGGTGTAGGGCTGGTCCGGATCGTCGAACCCGGCGGGCCACGTTCCAGGTAGGCCGTCGCGCCGCACCCCGTACTGTGCGAGCATCAGGTCCAACGCGGTCGTCACCAGTTGCCCGCCCACTTCGCGGACCGGTACGCCTCGGCGCATCGTCGCGCCCTCGCCGACATCGAAGCGCGGCAGCAGGACCTCGACACTCTCGGCATCGCCCGGTGCATCCCGCACACTCAGCGCCGGGACGGTGTCGCCGAGGTCCAGGTTCCACTGCCCCACACCGGACTCGGTGTGCCGAAATCCCATGCTGCCCCGGGGGACGACGGCCGACCCGTCCCCGGAGTCCAGGAGCACGGTCTTCCACTCGGCGCCCTCACCGTCGTCACCGAGATCCGACGCGCGCAGGAACCGTCCCGGTACATACGCGCCGTCACGTTCGGTGAGTGTGACGAGGAAGGGCAGATCCGTGTAGCGCGAAGCGAAGTCGTCGAACATCGGGACTCGTCGGTCGGCGTAGTTCTCCTGCAGGATCACGTGGCCCATCGCCATCGCGAGGGCGCCGTCGGTGCCGGGCTGGGCGGGCAGCCACGCGTCGGCGAACTTGGTGGCGTCCGCATAGTCGGGGGAGACCACCACCACCTTCTGGCCTCGATAACGTGCCTCCGCCATCCAGTGGGCGTCCGGGGTGCGGGTGACCGGGACGTTGGAGCCCCACATGATCAGATAGGCGGCATCCCACCAGTCACCGGACTCGGGCACGTCGGTCTGGTCGCCGAACACCTGCGGTGACGCCACCGGAAGGTCTGCGTACCAGTCGTAGAACGACGTCATCACCCCGCCGAGCAACTCGATGAAGCGGGACCCCGCCGAGAACGACACCATCGAGAACGCCGGGATCGGCGAGAATCCCGCCACCCGGTCGGGACCGTACTTCGCGATCGTGTGTACGTGTGCGGCGGCGATCATCTCCACCGCGTCCTCCCACGACGCCCGGACCAGCCCGCCCTTGCCACGTGCGCGCTGGTAGCGGGCCCGCCGGCCGGGATCGCCGACGACGTCGGCCCACGCCAGCACGGGGTCGCCCAACCGCTCACGGGCCTCCTGGAACATCTCCAGCAGCAGTCCGCGCACGTACGGGTAGCGAACCCTGGTGGGGGAGTAGGTGTACCAGGAGAAGGCGGCACCACGGGGGCAGCCACGAGGTTCGTATTCGGGACGGTCCGGACCCACCGAGGGATAGTCTGTCGCCTGCGTCTCCCAGGTGATGACGCCGTCCTTGACGTACACCTTCCACGAGCAGGATCCGGTGCAGTTCACGCCGTGCGTCGACCGGACCACCTTGTCGTGACTCCACCGGTCCCGGTAGAAGGCATCCCCGTCCCGCCCGCCCGTCCGGTACACCGCGCGCAGGTCTGCGGACACGGTGGAGCGGGTGAAGAAACGCCCCGTCTCGAGCAGGGCCGCGCCGAACGGACTTTCGATCGGTGCGGGTGGTGGCGGGGCGGAGCGATCGGGTTCGTCGGTTGCACGCGACATGGCTGCCTCCCTCTGTCGAGGATGGCGCATACGGCCGAGGCGCGCAGCGAAACCCGAGCGGAACCGTCGAATCGGGACCGGCCGCCGCCCGACACGCGCATCATGGGGAGGTGTCCGACGGCCCGGGTGTGAGGACGAGAACCGGCCGCGCGCTGACCGCCATCCCGGCCGGGGCAGGCGCTGCGGCGATGTCGACGGGCATCGTGTCGGTGGCCCTGCATCTCGTTGGATTCGAGTGGCTTTCCCGGTTCTGGTTGATTGTCGGAGCGCTGATCTGGGCACTGCTCGTGGTGGTCTTCGTCGGTCGGTTGTTCGACGACCGCGCGCGCTGGGTGAACGAAGCCGACACCCCGCCGGCGCTCACCGGAGTAGCGGCGACGTGCGTGCTCGGCGCCCGATGCGTGCTGCTCGGCTGGAACCATGTGGGCGCCGTGGCGCTCGGCATCGCGTTCGTCGCGTGGCTGGTGCTGATCCCGGCCGTGGTGCGGCACTGGACCTCGCCCACCGTCGGTGTGCACTTCCTGCTCTGTGTCTCGACCCAGGGGCTGGCGGTGCTGGGCGCCTCGCTGGCGGTATCGGCGCCGGCGCCCTGGATCGTCGGACCCGCGTTCGTCGCGTTCCTGCTGGGGCTGTTCTTCTACCTGATGGTCCTCATCCGGTTATCGTTCGACCAGTTCCGGGTCGGCGCCGGCGACCAGTGGGTGTTCGCGGGTGGCCTCGCGATCAGTGCTCTGGCCGCGGGGAAGCTGGCGCCCGCGGCAGTCGCGGCAGGGTGGCCCGAGGGTCTCCACGACGCGATCCGCGTGGCCGGGGTGGTGATCGTGTGCATCGTACTGATCGACTACGTGGTGCTGGTGGTCTCCGAGATCAGATGGCCGCGACTGCAATACGACGTGCGCCGCTGGTCCACCGCCTTCCCGATGGGCATGACGTCGGCGGCGTCGCTCACGGTCGCGGTGTCGTCCGACGCCGACTGGTTGCGTCCGATCGGTGAAATCCTGGTGTGGCCGGCCGTCGTGGTGTGTCTGATCCTGCTCGTCGGGTCCGGGCGGCACCTGACGGCCGAGGCGCGTCCGGCGTCGACCTGAGCGAGCGCCGCGTCCGAAACCCGCCAGCGTCACGCCCGGGCACCGAGAAGTGTGGAGCACGGCCCGGCCGGCTCCTTCCTGCACCTCTCGAAAAGGACTAACGCATGTCTGCACGTCTGGAAAACAAGGCCTTCATCGTCACCGGCGGATCGTCCGGCATCGGGTTCGCGGTGGCTCGCCGTCTCACCGCCGAGGGCGCCGCGGTGGTCATCGGCAGCCGCCGCAAGGATGTGGGCGAGGCGGCGGCCGAAAGCCTCCGCACCGCCGGTGGCACAGCGATCTTCGTACCGGCCGACGTCACGATCGAGGACGACGCCGCCCGACTGGTCACCGCTGCAGTCGCAGAGTTCGGGCGTCTGGACGGTGCGTTCAACAATGCGGACGGCGTCAACGCGTCCGGCCCGATCTCGACCGTCGACGCGGACACGTGGAATGCGGAGCTGACGCAGAACGTCACCAGCGTCTTCCACTGCCTCAAGTACCAGATCCCGGCCGTCCTGGAGACAGGCGGCGCGATCGTGAACAACGCGTCGAACATGGGTGTCGTCGCGCTGCCCGAGGCGGCCCCGTACGTCGCGGCCAAGCACGCGGTCGTGGGTCTGACGCGGTCGGTGGCGCTCGAGGTGGCCGACCGCGGCGTGCGGGTGAACGCGATCACCACCGGCGGCGTCGACACGCCCTTGGCGCGGGGGTCGATGGCCACCACACCCGAGGCGCTGGCCTACATCGAGTCGTTGCACCCGGTGAAGCGCATCGCACAGCCCGACGAGATCGCCCCGTTCGTGGCGTTCCTGCTGAGCGACGAAGCTTCGTTCATCACCGGCGCCGCCCTCGCGATCGACGGTGGGTTCACCACGCGCTGAGCAGTATTCGACAAAGACGACGGCCGGCCCCGAAGTGAACTGCGGGGCCGGCCGTCGACTGCGAGATCAGATCTCGGTGGCAACCTTCCACGCCGAGTGCATCGCGCCCTCGATGTAGTCGACCTCACCGGCGTCACCGACGACGCGGACGTCGACACCGGCGCGGGCCAGCTCGTCGGCGAGCGGCGCCGCCGCCGAGACACCCGAGGCGACCACGACCATGCTCGCCGGTGCGGACAGCGACTTGCCGCCGGAGGCGAACTCGACGGTCTTCTTGGTGATGCGCTCGACGGTCGCGTTGCGGTGGATGTCGATGCCCAGCTCCTTGGCGTGCTTGACGGCGGTCCAGCGACGCGGCATCGCCATCGGGACACCGAGCTGCTGGCCCTCCTCGATCAGCGTGACCCGGCTGCCGCGTTCGGCGAGGAATTCCGCGAGCTCGAGACCGACCAGCGACCCGCCGATCACGACCACGTTCTTGCTCATCGGCAGGAACTTGAGGAACTTGCGGCTGAGCGTGCGGATCTTCTCGGGACTCTTGGTGATGCCGACGAGGCCGCCCAGCTTGCCGGCGATCCGCAGGAACAGCGCCTGATCGGAGACGTCACCGGTGCCGGTCATCAGGCCACGCAGGCTGTCACCGGTGTGCACGTGCGGCAGGTTGCCGCCCGGCACGCTCGGTCGCGCCCGCACCGCGCCCGTGGCGACGACGACGGTGTCGGGCGCGAGGGCCTTGATCGTCGCAGCGGTGGCGTCGGTCTTCAGCCGGACGTCGACCCCGGCGCGCCGGATCTCGTTGCTCAGCCAGTTCAGCAACCGCTCGTTGTCCGGGGTCGTGAGCGTGGAGAACCACAGCGTGCCGCCGAGCCGGTCGGTCTTGTCCAGCAGCGTGACGCGGTGACCGCGTTCGGTGGCGACGCGCGCCGCCTCCATGCCGCCGGGGCCGGCGCCGACCACGACGACGTGCTTGCGCTTGGTGGCGGTCGGGAACGGCAGCAGCTTCTCGTTGCCCAGTGCCGGGTTGACCGCGCACAGCGGGGTGTCGTCCCAGAAGTTCTCCTGCACGCACACGTAGCAGTTGATGCAGGGGCGGACCTGCTCGCTGTGGCCGGCCTTCAGCTTGTCGACCAGCGCGGGATCGGCGAGAAGCTGGCGGCCCATCGCGACGAAGTCGGTGTGGCCCTCGGTGATCATCTGCTCACCGACCTCGGGCAGCATGCGGCCGACGGTGATGACCGGGATCGACACGGCCCGCTTCACGACGGCGGCGTTCTCGGTGTAGTAGCCGACCTTGTTGGGCAGCGGGCCGTCGGTGAAGTTCGCGAACGCGTTGAGCGCGGTGCCGGTGACGTGGATGGCGTCGGCACCGGCCTCCTCGAACATCGCGGCGGCGCGGGCGGCCTCGTCGGGGGTCAGGCCTTCGGACTCGCCGTACTCCTGGCCGGCCAGACGCACGATGACGGCGAGGCTGTCACCGACCTCGGCCTTGACCGCGCGGATCACCTCGCACGACAGCCGCGCCCGATTCTCGAGCGATCCGCCGTACTCGTCGGTGCGCTGGTTCGAGTAGCGGCTCAGGAAGCCGCCGAGCACGTAGTTGTGGGCGGCATGGATCTCGACGGCGTCGCCACCGGCGGCCTTGACCCGGCCCGCCGCCTCGGCGAACATCCGCACGAGCCACTCGAGGTCCTCGTGGGTGGCCTCGTGGTAGGTGGCCTTCTTACCCTCCTGAATGGCGGCCATCTTCCCGAGCTCCTCGGGAGTGCAGTCGATCATCGCGCTCATGTCGCCGGGGGGCTTCGGGATGGACGGCACCAGCTGCGGGCGGCCGTCGAGGGTGTCGATCCGGGCGACCTTGCCGTGGTGCGTCATCTGCACGCACAGCTTGCTGCCGGCGGCGTGGACGGCGTCGGCGAGTGCCTTCAGGCCGGGGATGAAGCGGTCCTCGGACAGGCCGGGTTCCTTGCGGCTGGTGCAGCCGGCCGGGTACGCGACCGCGCAGCAACCGGTGATGATCATGCCGGTCCCGCCCTCGGCGCGGCTGGCGAAGTGGTCGATGTCGCCCTGGTGGATCTCGCCGTCCTCGCAGAGGTTCATGTCCATCGCCGGGAGCACGACCCGGTTGTCCAGCGTGATCGGCCCGATCTTTCCGGGCGAAAGGAGTCGGGGGAACGTCGTCTGCTGTCGGATCGTCACGAGCCGAAGCTATTTCGCAACGCTCGTCGCTTGGGACGCCTTCCCGCTGAGCGGGACTTCCGGCCGGGGTCGGACACGCGCGACCGTGCGCCGCGCGGAAGGCGGCGCACGCGGAAAACGTCCAGGTCAGCGCGTGGAGCGGCCGCGGTTGATCCACCAGATGCTGCCCGACAACACGGTCGCGAAGGCGCACCACACCGCGTACGGGGCGAGCGCAGCGCCGGCGGCCGGGCTGGTGCGTGCGGTGCGCCGGACGAGGTCGGTGCTGCTCGCGGTCAGCACCCCCGCGACCACGGGCGCGGCCCACAGTCGGTGTGCCCGGAAGAACACCCAACTCCAGCTCGCATTGATGGCGAGATTCGCCGCGAGCGCACGCTGGTAGGCCGCCGCGGACCGGGGGTCCTCCTCCCGCAGCCGGGCCAGGGCCGTTGCCGACGTGACGGCGATGTCGGCGTACAGCGCGGTCCACACCAGTGGGAACGCGACCGGTGGAGGCTGGAACGACGGCTTGCGCAGGTCCGTGAACCAGTCGTCCTCCGCAGGGCGACGGGTGGCGGCCGAGCCCACCAGCGCAGTCCCCGCCGTGAACGCGCCGGTGCGGCCCAGCGATCTGCGCAGGCGTCTGCGGATCGGGTGTGAGGTGTGGCTGCGTGTCATCGTCGCTCCCGTCCGTCGGTGGTGGCAGTCAGGCTGCGCCGGCCCTCAGCCCGGCCAGTCGGGCGGCGCTCTCGACCCACTGATCGGTGCGGTCGAGTTCGGTGATGACCGCGTCGAATGCGTCGATCAGCCAGAACCGCTGGGCGCGGGCGAGGACGCATTCGGGGTCGTGTCGATGGTCACGAAACTGGACCTGCCAGGAGTCCTCGCCGGCGGCGTCGAAGCTGTGCGTGGCAAGTACGTGTCGCCGGAAGGCGAAGTCCACGCGCACTGCCGATTCAGACTGGAAGCAAACGATTTTCGTCGGGCGGTGCGTGAGGATGGACAGGGCGTGGACCGCGTCGTCGAATCGGCGGTCGTGGACAGGGTCGGTGCTCTTCGATGCGCTCATCGCGCTCTCTTTCTGCTCCGGGAACGAAAACTTCCGCTGTTCCCGGTGTCGTCGCGCTCGAACCCACAGGACGAAAAACCTGCTGGAACCCGAGGGAACGGGGCCCGGCGCCGTGCAGACGGATCTCTGATCCGCGTCGTTCATCGCGGCTTCGTCGGCCGCTTCGATCCAGCCTAACCGACCGGGTGCCCGGCGCAACGTGAGTCGGGTGCGACATGCACCGAGCAGAAGGGCCCGCATCCGTACGGATGCGGGCCCTGGGGCGTCGAAATCTCGGTGCGCCCGAACCAGGGGCGCCCGAAGTCAGTGCGCCCGATTCACCGCCGAGACCACGGCGCGCAGCGACGCGGTGGTGATGGAGGTGGCGATGCCCACACCCCACACGACCTTGCTGGTGCCGTCCGGCAGCGTGACAGCGCACTCGACGTACGCGGCGGCCTGCGCGTCGTCACCGGCGGACATCGCGTGCTCGGAGTAGTCCAGGACCCGGACGTCGAAGCCGACGGTGCCCAGCGCGTCGACGAACGCCGCCAGCGGACCGTTGCCGGCACCCGAGATCTCCTGCTCGACGCCGTTGACCTTGACGACCGCGGTGATCGCGTCGGTGCCGCCGTCCTCCTCCGCCGCCGTGACCTTCTGACGCATGCGCTCGAGCGGGCTGACCGGGGACAGGTACTCCTCGGCGAAGACGTCCCAGATCTCCTTGGGGGAGACCTCGCCGCCCTCACCGTCGGTGATCTTCTGGACGGCCTGCGAGAACTCGATCTGCAGGCGGCGCGGCAGCACCAGCCCGTGGTCGGCCTTCATGATGTAGGCGACGCCGCCCTTGCCGGACTGCGAGTTGACCCGGATGACGGCCTCGTACGTGCGGCCCACGTCCTTGGGGTCGATCGGCAGGTAGGGAACCTCCCACACGATGTCGTCGACGTCGGCGTCCTGCTGGTCCGCCGCGACCTTCATCGCGTCCAGGCCCTTGTTGATCGCGTCCTGGTGGCTGCCCGAGAACGCCGTGTAGACCAGGTCGCCGCCGTACGGGTGGCGCTCGTGTACCGGCAGCTGGTTGCAGTACTCGACGGTGCGACGGATCTCGTCGATGTTCGAGAAGTCGATCTGCGGGTCGACGCCGCGAGTGAACATGTTCAGACCCAGCGTCACCAGGCACACGTTGCCGGTGCGCTCACCGTTGCCGAACAGGCAGCCCTCGATGCGGTCGGCACCGGCCTGGTAGCCCAGCTCGGCGGCCGCGACGCCGGTGCCGCGGTCGTTGTGCGGGTGCAGCGACAGGATGATGCTCTCGCGCTGGGCCAGGTTGCGGTGCATCCACTCGATCGAGTCGGCGTACACGTTGGGCGTGGCCATCTCGACGGTGGCGGGCAGGTTGATGATGACCCGGTTGTCGGGGGTGGCGCCCAGGGTCTCGACGACCGCGTCGCACACCTCCTTGGCGTACGACAGCTCGGTGCCGGTGTACGACTCGGGCGAGTACTCCCAGCGCCAGTTGGTGTCGGGGTGGTTCTTCGCCTCCTCGAGCACCAGCGCGGCGGCGTCGGTGGCGATTTTCTTGATGGCGTCCTTGTCGGCGCGGAAGACGACACGACGCTGCAGGATGGACGTCGAGTTGTAGAAGTGCACGATCACGTTCTTCGCGCCGTCGCAGGCCTCGAACGTGCGCTTGATCAGCTCGGGGCGGGACTGCGTCAGCACCTGGATCGTGACGTCGTCCGGGATCGCGTTGTCCTCGATGATCTCGCGGACGAAGTCGAAGTCCGTCTGGCTCGCCGACGGGAAGCCGACCTCGATCTCCTTGTAACCCATCCGCACCAGCAGCTCGAACATGCGGCGCTTGCGCGCGGGGCTCATCGGGTCGATCAGGGCCTGGTTGCCGTCGCGCAGATCCACGGCGCACCACTGGGGAGCGCGGTCGATGACCTTGTCGGGCCACGTGCGGTCCGGCAGCGACACCGTCTCGACCTCTTCACCGAACGGGCGGTAGCGGAAGGTCGGCATGGAGGAGTTCTTCTGGGTGTTCCAGGACGGCTGGTCGGCAGGCGCCGGCTTGGACGGCGGCGTGATGGTGCGCGAACCGGAAGTGAAGGCGTCAGCGGGGGACATGGGAATCGATCTCCAGGTTGGTTGTGGACTGTAGAGAGCCCGACAGCTGAGGCGACCGGCGCACGGAGAGGACCCGCGACGGGTGGCCAGTCTGGATCAGACCCCGCCGCGGCACCCAAGAAGGAGCGCGCGCTGCATAGAAAGCACTGTACCCCTGCCCCCTCTCGGCCGGTGAGAAGTGGGGAGCAAATTCACACTCGGGGTGGGCGTGGCGTGGTCGACTGTGCGCATGACAGCACAGCTCGACGCGGCCCGTACCTACGTGGCCGCCCTGCTCAGCCACGACGGCAACTCCGTGCCCTACGCCCCCGGCGCAGTGCGCTACGAGGTGGGCCTGAAGACCGGGTTCTCGGGAAATCACTTGCGCCGCAGCCTTTCGCGGGGACCCCAGTTCCGGGTGATCCGGGCGATCCGCGACGAGAGTTACCGGGTCGAGGGCGACCGGGTGATTGCCGACTACCTCATCGACGCCGGCCTGTTCGGCCGGACGCTGGTCACTGCGCGTGTTCACGAGACGTTCCTCATCCCTGCCGACGACCCTCGCATCCACCGGATCGAGGCGAAGATCGGGCTGGTCGGAAGGTAGCGGCGCCGCACCGGAGGCGAGTCAGTCCGGGAGCCGCCGCATCTCGACCAGGGTGAGGCCGAGCGCGTCGAAGCGCGCGAGCATGCCGCGCAGTTCGGTGGGGCTGCGGACCGGACCGTACAGAGTTGTGTGGGCGTGCGCCGTCTCCGAGACCTGAAGCTCGGGGAAGGCTGCGAGGACCCGATCGGACAGTTCGCCGCCGACGAGGAACGCGTATCGCACGGTGGCGGGCCAGGCCGGGTCGGATGTGGCCATGACGTCTCCCCTCAGTCGATCGCGTGCCCACGTGATCTGTCGAGGATGCCGCCCGTGGGTGGAACGTGCCTCACCCGTCGATGGTGAATCAGGATTTCACAGCAACCCGTGGGTGTGCGCGGCCGTGACGGCGTCCCGCCGGGTGGTGACCCCCAGCTTGCGGTAGATGCCGCGCAGATGGGTCTTGACGGTGTTCACCGACACGCACAGGTCCGCCGCGATCTCCTCGGCGGTACGCCACGTGGGCAGCTCCGCGAGTAGTTGCAGCTCGCGCCTGGTGAGCTTCTCTGCGGTAGCCACCACGGTCCGCGGCAGCGACGCCCAGACTTCGTCCGCGAACCGGTCCCGGGATCCGAAGCGTCCGCGACTGGCGGTGAGTAGCTCCAGACTCGCTGGAGCCATGTCGTGGAACGGCCGCAGCACACGCTCGGGCTCGGCGAGGCGCAGCGCCTCGCCCAGCGCGTCGTGCGCCCGGGCCTCGTGCGCGCGACGGCGAGCGATTTCGGCCTCGACGAGCCACGCCGTGACAGTGTTCGTCGCTGCGACGCAGGGTGTTTCGCCGTCGAGTACCGGTTGCAGGATGGTCCGCGCCCGCTCCAGTTGATTACTGCACAGGTGCAGGACGGCCTCGAGAATGCACACGTCGCCGACCGGCCCCAGTGCCGACGACGCGTTGGTGACCAGTTCGCGAGCCCAGGTCGTCTCTCCGATGTGCAGGTACGCGAACTGGATCGACGGCAGGCACACCGCGACCAGCCCCGGAGGATGCGGGGCGGGACGTCCCGCCGTCGTGGCGGCGTGCAGCGTCGCCACCGCGGCGCGGCGGTCCGGCGCAGTGTCGATACCGAACAGGGCTGCGGCAACGGCGCTGTCCGTGGGCAACGGAGAGTCGGCGTCGACAGTCGCCGTCGCCAGTTCGACGGCCCGAGAGGTGTCGTTGCGGAGATAGTGGCACAGCGCCTCGAGCATGGTCGCGGATCGGTTGCCCGCGGAGGGGGAGGCGTCGGCAGCGGTCGACGCCGCACGGCTCTCGACGGCCAGGCTGTGCGCGTCGCCGAGTAGACCCCTCGCGACCGCGACCACGCCCAGACCCGCGGACGCCTGGGCTGCAAGTCTCGCGGCGTCGAGTTCGCGGGCGTGCGCCCGAGCGCGGCCCAGATTCTCGACGGCGCGGTCGAGGTATCCGAGATGCAGGTCTCGGAACCCACCGTGCAGGGCAGCGAATGCATCGAGGAGAAGATCACCCGAAGGCGTCGCGGGCTCGGTCCGATATGTGAGCAGTGTGTCGGAATCGCCGGTGCGTACCGCGAGTTGGAGGCGCAATGCCCGTTCGAGAAGTGCAGTGCGCCCGTTGTTTCCGTCGTCGCACAAGTGTAGTTCGGTCCCTCCCATGAGTCCGTCGGCGAGTGTCGGATGGCCGGCGTGCAGGTACGCCGCCGCGCGCACCAGGCCGGCGATGGGGCTGCTCCGGATCGGAGGAGGACTTGCGGCGAGCAGGCGCTCGATGGTCTCCCCGTGGCCGTCCAGGACCAGCGCGAGGCCGGATTCGGACAGTACGTCCTCGACGTCGGACGGATCGCCCGCGGTCACGCTGTGTTCGAGGGAGAGCAGTGCGTCGCCGAACCGGGCGTACCAGCGCGCGGTCACGTGCTCGAGTTCGGCCACGGCGCGGCGGCCGAGCAGGCTGATCTCCGCACGAAGATAGCTGCGCAGCAGTGGGTGGTAGCGAAACCGGGTGGGGACGCCCTCGATCCGGCTGATCAGGAAGTTCCGGTGCTCGAGCAGGTCTATGACGGCATGGGCGTCGGCGCATCCGGTGAGTTCCTCGGCCAGGGCGGCGGAGAACGTCTCGGGAACCGACGTCTTGACGAGGAATTGTCGGATCTCGTCGCTCTGTCCTGCCAGGACCTGCTCGATCAGGTAGTCGGCCACCGCCCGGCGGCACCCGCTGAAGTTCTCGATGAGGGTGCTCGGGGCGGGGTGGCCCGCCAGCGACATGCCGGCCAGTCGGATTCCGGCTGCCCAACCCTCGGTGCGCTCCATCAGGGCTGCGAGGTCGTGGTCGTCGAGTTCCACGTCGTGCTCGGCGAGCATGGCCGTGGCCTCGTCGGGAGTGAAGGCGAGGTCGCCGAACGTCACGTCGAGAACCCGGCCGTCGAGCCGCAGCTTCTGGAAGGCGAGCGGTGGTTCGAACCTGCAGCACACCACGACACGCAGCCGTTTCGGTGGTGGCGCCCGAAGCAGCATTTCCAGCTGGGTCAGCGCGTTCCGCTCGTGGAGCAGGTGTGCGTCGTCGACGACGAGCCAGACCGGCTCGTCCACGCCGTCGAGTGCGGATTCGAGCGTGAAATCCTGTGCGCGAGCATGATCCACCGAGTTCTCGCAGTTTTCTCGCAGGCGGGGGTGACCCGCGCCGGCCAACGCGCGAGCCAGTTCCGTGCGGAGGGCGTGGGGTGCGTTGTGTTCCTCGTCGACCGAGGCCCACGCGACGACTGGGGCGCCGGCTTCTTCGCGGGTCCGGTGTGCCCAGTCCGCGAGAAACGTCGTCTTTCCCGAACCCGCTGGCGCACAGACCAGTACGACGGACACGGAGTCGTTCGGATCGGCGAAGGCCGAATGGAGCGCGTCGAACAGGCGGGGACGGAACACGACACGGTCACTGCGTAACACCGGAATCTCGGTGCTCGCAGCGAAACTCCCGCCCTGCGCGATAGACACCCGACATGCCTCCCACATAAACGAGTAATCATCCGGGACAAATGGACGAACCGCCTGCAGCGGGGAAAGTCTAACCCGCGCAGGCGGTTCGTGTCGGCTGTATCGCGTCAGTCGCGCGCCATGGCCGCTTGCATGTGCTTCTCGACATCGATGTACGCGTCGTCGGCGATATCGAATACCACCTTTGCTATTTCGCCTCCCCGGAACTCGAAACGAGGCTCCGGGTAAGCGCTCGAAACTGGGTCCGCACCGTCGTATCCGATGCGCAGACCCTCACCGCACAGCGAGAAGTGTCCCAGCACCGTGCGGATCTTCTGCTCGCCCACCTGCTTGTCGTCGATGTACAACCGCAGCGGGCCGATGCCCTCGCGGTTGGGGCCTATGCCCTCCTTCGTGAACTCCACCCCGATGACGTGCCTGCCCGACGTGGGGACGGGCGCCGAGATGCGATCCTCCGGCGGGATGCCGAGGAAGTTGTATGCGTACGTGACGGTCCCGTCCTTGACGAACAGGCAGTGCCCACCGAATCGTGAGCCGAGTGCGAAGATGACGCCCTGGGAGGCGGGAGTGAGGTCGACCTCGGCAAGAATCTTGTACGACACACCGTGTACGTTGGCCGCGGACCGCTCCGGCACCTCACTGGTTCCCGGGTAGTAGACGTACTGACCGCTCGGTGGCACCGGCTGGTGGAACTCCATCCCGATGAACGTCTCGAAGTCCTTCGGGTTACCGATGATCTGCAGGTCGTTCAGGGGCAGCACGTTGTTCGCCTTCGCCTCCTCCATCCACAGCGCCTTCAGCTCCTCGAGTTTCTCGGGATGCTGAGCTGCCAGGTCGTGGGCTTCGGCGCGGTCGACGTCCGCGTGGTACAGCTCCCACACGTCGTCGTCGAAGTTGCCCATGCCCGACACCGGGCCGTGCACCGAGACGGCCTTCCAGCCCTGATGCCACAGACCCCGCTGTCCGAACATCTCGTAGTACTGCGTCTGCTTCGCCGTCGGCCCCTCTGCGGGCGCGTCGAACGAGTATCTCATCGACACGCCGGACAGCGGGGTCTGTTCCACGCCGTTGTCCGTGTCCGGCATGGTCACGCCGCACGCCTCGAGGATCGTCGGCACGATGTCCGTCGAGTGGTGGTACTGGTGCCGTATCTCACCCCGCGCCTTCATCCCCGCGGGCCAGTGGATGACCAGGGGGTCGTAGACACCGCCCTGGTAGGTGTTACCGCTTGAACATCTTGTACGGCGTCGAGAAGGCCGCCGCCCACCCGGTGGGGTAGTGGTTGTAGGTGTCCGGGCTCCCGAGCTTGTCGACCATCGTGAGGTTCTGGGCCTCGTCGTCGGGGTAGCCGCCGAAGATCTTGCCCTCGTTCACCGAACCGTTGGGGCTGCCCTCACCGGACGCCCCGTTGTCGGCGCAGTAGATGATGAGGGTGTTGTCGAGCTGACCGGACTCCTCGAGGTAGTCGACGATGCGGCCGACCTGCGCGTCGGTGTACTCGGAGAAGCCGGCGAAAACCTCCGCCATGCGGCTGAACATGTGCTTCTCGTCGTCGTTCAGGTCGTCCCACGGGCGTACCTCGTCCGTGGGGGAGAACGTGCCGTCCGGCATCGGGTTCAGTGCCGTCAGGTCGGTGTCCGCGGGGAGGACGCCGCGCTCGATCATGCGGGCGAGGACCCACTCGCGGTAGGCCTCGTAGCCGTCGTCGAACATGCCCTCGTACCTGGCGATGTACTCCTGCGGAGCGTGGTGCGGGGCGTGATTCGCGCCGGGGCAGAACCACAGGTACCAGGGCTTCTCCGGCTCGGTCTGCTTGACGTCGCGAATCATCTTCAGTGCCTGGTCTGCCAGGTCCTTCGACAGGTGGTAGCCCTCCTCGGGGGTGTAGGGCTGCTCGATGTAGCGGTTGTCCTCGGCGAGGGACGGGTACCAGTTGTTGGTCTCACCGCCTATGAATCCGTAGAAGCGGTCGTAGCCCTGCGCGAGCGGCCAGTTCTTCTTGGACGCGCCCGCGGTCCACTCGTCGATCGGGACGTTGTGGTTCTTGCCGACCCAGAACGTCGCCCATCCGGCGTCGCGCAACAGATTCGCCATCGTGACGTTCGACGGTGGGATGTGCGAGTTGTATCCGGGGAAGCCGGTGGACGATTCGGAAATCGACGCGAAACCGTTGAGATGGTGATTTCGTCCGGTCAGGAACGTCGAGCGCGTCGGCGAACACAACGCGGTGGTGTGCCACAGGGTGTACGTCAGGCCGTTCTCGGCGAGGCGGTCCATCGTCGGCATCGAGATGCGTCCCCCGTACGGGGTTCACGCTGCCATCCCGGTGTCGTCGTACAGCACGACGCGAACGTTGGGGGCGCCCTGCGGCGCCTTGTCCGGGAGAAAGGCGTCCCAGTCCGAGACCGAATCCCGTACGTCCAGGTTGATGGTGCCGTCGAATTCCTTGGCCATTCCCGATCCTCCGTTCCCTGCGCGAAGCGTGATGCCCTCATCGTCGGAATCTGCGACCGTCCGCGCTTCACCCACCGCGTGTGAAGAACGGCGGGCCGGAACCGGACACGATGGCGACGTGACGCCCCCGACCCGGAACTGGCCCGTGTTCACCTCGCTGCAGCACTATCGGCGAGGCTGGATCAGGCCGGACGTGGTGGCGGGACTGACGGTGTGGGCCGTGCTCGTCCCCGAGGCGCTCGCCTACGCGTCGATCGCCGGTGTACCACCCGTCGTCGGTCTCTACGCTGCCGTTCCTTCCTTGATTCTCTATGCGGCCGTGGGTAGTTCACGATATCTCGTCGTGGGGCCGATGTCGGCGACCGCGGCGCTGTCGGCGGCGATCGTCGCGCCGCTGGCCGGCGCGGACGGCGGCAGGTACATCGCGCTGTCGGCCGTCCTGGCGATTGCGACCGGCCTGGTCGGCCTGCTCGCCGGCTTGATCCGGCTGGGCTTCGTCGCCTCCTTCATCTCCGAACCGGTGCTGAAGGGATTCATCGTCGGCCTGGCGCTCACGATCGTGATCGGCCAGGTGCCCAAGCTCTTCGGGGTCGAGAAGTCCGGCGGCAACTTCTTCGAACAGGCGTGGGGCGTCATCACCCGGCTCGGAGACACCCAGTGGCGCACCCTCCTCATCGGTGTCCTCAGCCTGGCGGTGGTGCTCGGTTTCAAGCGTTGGCTACCTCTCGTGCCCGGCTCCCTGCTCGCCGTACTGGTGGGAATCGGGGCCGTGTCCCTGCTCGGCCTCGACGACAAGGGCGTCGACATCGTCGGTCACATCGACGCCGGCCTGCCGGCCGTGGGCCTGCCGGACGGTATCGGGTTCGACGACTACGTCGACCTGCTCGGTCCGGCGGTGGGCGTGCTGCTGATCGGGTTCGCGGAAGGCCTCGGGGCCGCCAAGACGTACGCGGCGAAGGCCGGCTACGAGGTGGACGCCAACCGTGAACTCCTCGGTCTGGGCGCATCCAACGTGGGCGCCGGGCTGGCGTCGGGCATGGTGGTCAACGGCAGCCTCTCCAAGACTGCCGTCAACGGTGGTGCCGGAGCGAAGTCGCAGGTGAGCGGCCTCATGGTGTCGGTGCTGACGATCCTGACCTTGCTGTTCCTCACCGGACTGTTCGAGAAGCTACCCGAGGCGACTCTCGCGGCCGTCGTGATCGCGGCCGTGATCGAACTCGTCGACATTGCCGCACTGCGCCGGCTGTACGGGGTGTGGACGGCGCGCCTGGGCCGGATCTACGGCCACGCGGCCAGGGCGGACTTCGCGGCGGCGATCGCGGCGATGGCCGGAGTGCTGTTCTTCGACACCCTGCCCGGACTGGTGATCGGCATCGGGGTGTCGATGCTGCTCCTGCTGTACCGCGCCTCCCGGCCGCACGTCGCGCGCCTCGCCAAGCAGGGCACCCTGTGGGTCGACACGGAGAGGCACCCGGAGTTGCCGACCCGCCCCGACGTGCTCGTCGTGCGTGTGGAGGCCGGACTGTTCTTCGCGAACTGCGATCACGTCAAGGACCGGATCGAGGACCTGTGCACCGAGCGGACGCGTTTGGTGGTGCTGGACGCCGAGACATCGCCCTACGTGGACGTCACCGCCGCCGAGATGCTGGTGCAGCTGCGTAACACCCTGTCGCAGAGGGGGATCGACCTCCGGGTCGCCAGGGACATCGGCCAGTTCCGTGACACGCTCCGGCGAAGTGGCTCGGTCGGCGTCTACGCGACCGTCGCCGACGCGCTGGCCGACAGCGCAGTGGGCGAGAGCCCGTGACGGCAACTCGGGAGACGGTGCTCGCGCCCACGCTCGTCGGTTATCGGAGGACGTGGCTCCGCGCGGACCTCGTCGCGGGCCTCAGCGCCGGCGCGGTGGTGATCCCGCAGGCCATGGCGTACGCGACGATCGCCGACATGCCGGTGCAGATCGGCCTCTACACCTGCTTGGTGCCGCCCTGATGACGCTGACGCTGATGGTCGGTCTGATCCTCAGTCGCAGCTCGCGTGCTGCGACTGGGCGCGATCATCGAGAACATCAGCGAGGCAACGATGTCCGGAATCAAGGCCGGAGTCGGGTCGACCGTCGCGGCGAGTCAGCTGCCGAAACTGCTCGGGGTACCCGGTGATCCGGATGCCACCGGCTTCTTCCACGTGCTGAACGGGGTGCTGCGGCAGGTCGGCGACGCCAACGGTGCGACGGTGGTGCTGTCGATCGTGTCCGTCGCGGCGCTGCTCGCGATGGGGCGGCTGGTGCCGCGCGTTCCGGGTCCGCTCATCGTGGTGGCGGCCGGTATCGCGCTGATCGCTTTCACTGGCCACCGTGATCGAGGTGTCGCGCTCATTGCCGAAGTTCCACAAGGGATCCCGCTTCCTGGGGTACCCTCACTGCACGATGTCGTGGATCTCCTGCCGGGGGCGCTGGCGATCTCGGTGATGGCGTTCCTGGAAACCGTCGCGGTGGCACGAGGGGTGCGACGGCCCACGGAACCTCAGAACGACAGTGGTCGCGTACACCGCGATCGGCGGCGCGGTATTGCTCGGGGGCGCGACCCACGACACGTCGCGCTCCGGAGACGTCAGTCACTGGGCGGGTCTGGCGTCGGTCTGATCTTCGTCGCCTTCGGTGTGGGACAACTGGTCCGGCGACGGTCGCCGTCGGACATCGGGCCGGAATGGATGCAGCAACTCTCCAACGCGAAGCCGCGCGGAGCGTTCATCATGGGCGCCGCCCTGTCGATCGTGAACCCGAATCTGGCGATCATGATCTCCGGAACGACCGTGATCGCCGTCGCCGACACCACGCCCGGGACGGCGGTTTTCGGGACGGTGCTTCTACTCCTCGCGGCGGGCCTCGACTTCCTCGTCCCGGTCGGCGTCTACCTGGCGTTCGGAGACCGTGCGAAGAGCGCGCTCTCCGCGGTCAAGGAGTGGATGATCGCGCACGAGCGGCCGCTCACGCTCACTGTCTTCTTCGGTTTCGGCGCGTTGTTCGTGGTGCGGAACGTGGTGGCCCTGATCTGACGCTCAGGCTCGGATGGTGCGTCGACTCTCCGCGAACGCGCGCGTCTCGTAGGCGATGAGGAGTAGCAGCACCGCGGTGAGGATGCCGAGCGTGACGAGGGCCGGTAGGTGCCACACCACCGGGATCAGCGCCACCAGGACGACGACGGTGACGGTCCGCGGAACGCTGAACGCGCCCACCCCGTACAGCTTGAAGACGACCAGCGCCGCGAGGTACAGCGCTGCACCGCCGAACAGGGCCACGAGCGGCCAGCCCTGCAGCGGGTCGGTGAGCCGGTGGTGGTTGCCGTCGCCGACGTAGTAGAGGATCTTCTTGAGCCCGAGGGAGAGCATCACGACGCCGATCACCATCGGAAGGTGGGCGTAGCTGTAGCAACGCTGCGCGATCTGGATGCGGCGTCGGCCTCGAGCCTCCTCGAACGCGTGCTCGACCATCAGCGACGTCACGTCGAAGTACGCCCACCACAGCAGTGACGACACCGCGAGCCCGAGCAGTGACGCGACGATGATCGCCCAGGTGATCGGCAGGGTCGCCACGCCGATACCGATCGAGACGATCGACTCGCCCAGCGCGATGATGACGAACAGGCCGTGGCGTTCCGCGAAGTGGCTCACCGAACGCAGCCGCCAGTCGAGCCCGCCGACGAGCGTGCCCAAATAGTCGCCGGCCAGCGCGAGGAACCACAACACCGTCTGCCACGGTCCCGTGACCTGCGACGCGATCAGCAGGAACGTCGTGCCGGTCAGCATCGACGGCACGAACCGTTTGACCTGCCCGCGCAGCTGCGCATCGTCCTTGCTGATCACCAGGAACACCAGGATGTGCAGCAGGCGGACCGCGAAGTAGCCGAGCGCGAAGACCATCGGGCCGTCGAGTCCGCCGGGCAGGTCGTCGAAGGCCTCCGGAATGGTGAGCGCGACGACGAACACCGCCGACATCGCCGCGAGCATGACCAGGCGGACGACGCCCTCGTCGGCACGCACGAGATTGGCCACCCAGGAGTAGCCGACCCAGCTCCACCACAGGACCGCCATCACGAGGATGCCGTGCAGGAGGTTGATGCCTGTGGGATCGTCGGCCATGAGATCGGTGACTCTGGTGATCGCGAAGACGAACACCAGGTCGAAGAAGAGCTCGAGAGGTGAGACGGATGCGCGCTCCTCGGTGGGGCGCGTGGTCAAGCGGCGGGTGATGTCCACGGCGGCGATGCTGCCACCTGTCCGCGGCAGTCGTCGTGCGAACGCTTGGTGAGGACGCCCTGCACTGACGCGGACACCCCTCGGTAAGCTCGACAACTGGACTGCATCAATCCATCTAACCGGAGGTACACACGCGTGGCTCTCGTCGTCCAGAAGTACGGGGGATCCTCGGTCGCGAGCGCCGAGCGCATCCGACGCGTCGCTGAACGGATCGTCGAGACCAAGAAGGCGGGCAACGACGTCGTCGTGGTCGTCTCGGCGATGGGCGACACCACCGACGAGCTGCTCGATCTGGCGCAGCAGGTGTGCCCGGTGCCGCCGGCCCGCGAGATGGACATGCTGCTCACCTCGGGTGAGCGCATCTCGAACGCACTCGTCGCGATGGCGATCCACTCGCTCGGCGCGCAGGCCCGGTCCTTCACCGGCTCGCAGGCCGGCGTCATCACGACCGGCAGCCACGGCAACGCCAAGATCATCGACGTCACGCCGGGCCGTG
The DNA here is from genome assembly GCF_002094305.1 of Prescottella equi. Classification (GTDB taxonomy): domain Bacteria; phylum Actinomycetota; class Actinomycetes; order Mycobacteriales; family Mycobacteriaceae; genus Prescottella; species Prescottella equi. The sequence continues at coordinate 120,973 of NZ_LWTX01000011.1, read as the reverse complement.
TCCGTGCCGCGCTCGACGAGGGTTCGATCGTGCTGGTCGCCGGATTCCAGGGCGTCAGCCAGGACAGCAAGGACGTCACCACCCTCGGCCGTGGTGGTTCGGACACCACCGCCGTCGCGTTGGCCGCGGCGCTGAAGGCCGACGTCTGCGAGATCTACACCGACGTCGACGGTGTCTTCACCGCCGACCCGCGCATCGTCCCCGACGCCCAGCGCCTCGACACCGTCTCCTTCGAGGAGATGCTCGAGATGGCCGCCTGCGGCGCCAAGGTGCTCATGCTGCGCTGCGTCGAGTACGCCCGCCGCTACAACGTGCCCGTGCACGTCCGCTCGTCATACACGACCAAGCCCGGAACGATCGTGTCCGGATCGATGGAGGACATCCCCGTGGAAGAAGCCCTGATCACCGGTGTCGCGCATGACCGCGGCGAGGCCAAGGTCACCGTCGTCGGCCTGCCCGATACGCCGGGTCACGCCGCCAAGGTCTTCCGCGCCATCGCCGAGGCCGAGATCAACATCGACATGGTTCTGCAGAACATCTCCAAGGTCGAGACCGGCAAGACCGACATCACCTTCACGCTGCCCAAGGCGGACGGCCCGCGCGCCGTGGAGAAGCTGACGGCCCTGCAGTCGGAGATCGATTTCACGCAGATCCTGTTCGACGACCTCATCGGCAAGGTGTCGCTCGTCGGCGCCGGGATGAAGAGCCACCCGGGCGTCACCGCCAAGTTCTGCGAGGCCCTCGCCGAGGCGGACGTCAACATCGACCTCATCTCGACGTCGGAGATCCGCATCTCGGTGCTGGTCAAGGACACCGATCTGGACGACGCCGTGCGCGCCATCCACGCAGCTTTCGACCTCGGCGGCGAGGAAGCGGCCGTCGTACACGCAGGAACGGGACGGTAATTCGAATGACCACCATTGCTGTCGTCGGTGCCACCGGGCAGGTCGGCATCGTCATGCGCACCCTACTCGAGGAGCGGAACTTCCCGGCCGACAAGGTCCGGTTCTTCGCCTCCGCTCGTTCGGCCGGTAAGAAGCTGCCGTTCCGCGGCGAGGAGATCGTGGTCGAGGACGTCGCCGCGACGTCCGACGAGGATCTGAAGGGCATCGACATCGCGCTGTTCTCGGCCGGTGCGACGCTGTCCCGGGCACAGGCCCCGCGCTTCGCCGCGGCCGGTGCGATCGTCGTCGACAACTCGTCGGCGTGGCGCAAGGACCCCGAGGTCCCCCTCGTCGTCAGCGAGGTGAACCCGGAAGCGCTGCAGAACCCGCCGAAGGGCATCATCGCCAACCCGAACTGCACCACGATGGCCGCGATGCCGGTCCTCAAGGTGCTGCACGACGAGGCCGGCCTGCAGCGCCTGATCGTCAGCAGCTACCAGGCGGTCTCGGGCAGTGGCATCGCCGGTGTCGAGGAGCTCGTCGGCCAGGTGCGCGCCGTCGCCGACGACGCCGAGAAGCTGGTGCACTCCGGTGCGGCCGCCGACTTCCCCGCGCCGGACAAGTACGTCGCCCCCATCGCGTTCAACGTGGTGCCGCTCGCCGGTGCGCTCGTCGACGACGGTAGCGGCGAGACCGACGAGGACCAGAAGCTCCGCAACGAGAGCCGCAAGATCCTCGGCCTGCCGGACCTGCTGGTGTCGGGTACGTGCGTGCGCGTCCCGGTCGTCACCGGTCACTCGCTGGCGATCAACGCCGAGTTCGAGCGTCCGCTGTCGGTGGAGCGCGCCGAGGAACTGCTCGCCGGCGCCCCCGGCGTCGAGCTGGTGGACGTGCCGACCCCGCTCGCGGCCGCCGGCGGCGACGTGTCCCTCGTCGGCCGGATCCGTCAGGACCCGGGTGCACCCGAGGGCCGCGGTCTGGCGCTGTTCGTCTCGGGTGACAACCTGCGAAAGGGAGCTGCGCTCAACACTATTCAGATCGCCGAGCTGCTCGTCTAGCTCGCCCGGTCCCTTCCTGCGTGCGCGCTCGCACCGGCCTTCCGGCCGGGGCGGGCGCGCACGCGGCGTCTCGGCACCCGGACGGGCGGGGACGCGATCCGGCTCTCGGTTTGCCGACGATTGTTCGAATCGTCACTGACGTGGAACGAAATCGCAGGTCGGAACGATCGCGTGGGACCGGTGCCCAGCACCTTGCCGTCATCTGTGTTTGCCTCGGTGACAAAGTTCGCCGAGGCCGCCGACTCGTGTGCAGGCCCGGCTCGACGCACACGCTGAAGGGACCGACGTGGCAGCGATACGAGAAGCCTGGCGAGGGTTGAAGAAGCCGGTGTTCGTGCCGGCCTCCCTGGTGATTTTCGCGATGATCGCCTTCGCGGTCGTCTACTCGGGCACCGCGAGCGACGCGTTCGGCAGCCTGAACACCGCCATCACCGACGGCGTCGGATGGTGGTACGTGCTGGCGGCGACCGGATTCGTGCTGTTCGCCCTCTACTGCGGGCTCTCCCGGATCGGCAACATCCGGCTCGGTGACGACGACGAGAAGCCCGAGTTCGGCATGCTGTCGTGGTTCGCGATGCTGTTCAGCGCCGGCATGGGAATCGGTCTCGTCTTCTACGGGGTCGCCGAACCGCTCTCGCACTATGTCGATCCGCCCGAGGCGGGGCGTGTTCCCGGCTCCACCGATGCGGCCGCCAACCAGGCGATGGAACTGACGCTGTTCCATTGGGGTCTGCACGCGTGGGCGATCTACGTGGTGGTCGGCCTCGGCCTGGCCTACATGACCTACCGCAAGGGGCGGCCGCTGTCGATCCGCTGGCTGCTCGAGCCGCTGCTGGGACGCAAGCGCGTCGAGGGGCCGATCGGGCACGCCATCGACGCGATCGCGATCGTGGGCACCCTGTTCGGTGTCGCGACGTCGCTGGGCTTCGGGGTGCAGCAGATCTCGGCAGGCCTCGAGTATCTGGGCTGGGTCGATCCCGACAACTGGTTCGTCGTCGGGCTCATCGTGATCGTCACCGGACTTGCCACCTTCTCGGTCGTCACCGGCGTGACCAAGGGGCTGCGGTGGCTCTCGAACATCAACATGGTCCTCGCGGCCGGCCTGGCGTTGTTCGTCCTGCTGCTCGGTCCGACGCTGTTCCTGCTGCAGTCGTGGGTGCAGAACCTCGGCGGCTACACCCAGGCCTTCCCGAAGATGATGCTTCGCACGTCACCGTTCGCGGACGACGGGTGGGCCGGAACCTGGACGATCTTCTACTGGGGCTGGTGGATGAGCTGGGCGCCGTTCGTCGGCATGTTCATCGCCCGCATCTCGCGGGGCCGCACCGTCCGCGAGTTCGTCTTCGGTGTCCTGCTGGCGCCGACACTGATCGGGTCCCTGTGGTTCACGGTGTTCGGCGACTCGGGGATCCTCCGTCAGCGCAACGACGGCGACATGCTCGCGGCCGACGGCTCGGTCGACACCAACACCACGCTGTTCCATCTCCTCGACGGCCTGCCGTTGGGGACGATCACCAGTGTGCTGGCGATCGCCGTGGTCGTGTTCTTCTTCGTCACGTCCGCCGACTCGGGCTCGTTGGTCATCGACATCCTCGCCACCGGTGGGGATCTCGAGACCCCGAAGGTGACCCGCGTGTACTGGTCGGTGCTGGAAGGCGTCGCGGCCGCGGTGCTGCTGCTGGTCGGGGGCGCCGGATCGTTGACCGCCCTGCAGACCGCCTCGATCGCCACCGCGGTGCCGTTCTCGATCGTCATGGTGCTCGCGTGTGTGTCGATGCTCAAGGCGTTCCGCTACGAATTGGCCACCACTCCAAGGTATCTGCGGGTGTCGACTCGCGCCGGTGCGGACGGTGAGTACGTGCTCGCGGCGCCGAACGCGGACGGTGCGTCCCGTCGTCGGCCCGCCGGGGTGTCCGCGACGCTCGCCGGGTTGCCGCGGTCGTCCCGGGCCGGCGCGGGACCGGCGCCCGAACAGCATTTCGTCGTCGCGGTCCACGAACTGCCGTCGCACGCCGTCGAAGTGGACCCCGACACCGGTCGCCTGCACCACGCGGAGGCCGACGCCGTGCGGGACCCGCTGCCGCAGTGAGTGCCGCCGCGTGCGCTCGCGCGGCGGCGCCCGGCGTAGCCCCTCGGGGGTTGGTCGTCCGCCGTTTCCGGTGAGTGGGGGCGTCTGTTGCAGGCCCCCGCGTTCCTTCGTACATTCACCTCGCCGGTCGTCGACGTGACCCGGCTCACTCGGTGTCGAGGAGGGTCGAGGGTGAATGCGGGAAACGGCGCCGACTGGGCGCCGCTGCTCGAGCAACTGGCCGAGCGGAGGGCGGCGGCCCGGGCGATGGGCGGCGCCGACAAACTCGCGCGGTACCGGGCGACGGGGCGCCTCGACGCCCGCAGCCGTGTCGCCGGTCTGCTGGATCCGGAATCCTTCGTCGAGTTGGGGCCGCTCACAGGTGATCCCGCCATTCCCGCGGACGCCTTCGTCGCCGGGTCCGGGACGATCGACGGGCGGCCGGTGATGGTCGGCGCCGAGGACTTCACCGTCGCCGGCGGGTCGATCGGCACCGCGGCCGCATCCAAGCGCACTCGAGCCGCGCAGCTCGCGCTGCGCAACCGGACGCCGCTCGTGATGATGCTCGAGGGTGCCGGACATCGCGCCACCAATGCGCTCGAGCGGAACCGTCCCGCGCCCAACGACCTTCAGGCGATGGCCGATCTGTCGGGGCTGGTGCCCACCGTTGCGATCGTGACGGGTCCGTCGGCCGGACACGGCGCGCTCGCTGCGCCGCTCTCGGACTTCGTGATCATGGTCGGTGGGCACGGCGCGCTGTTCACCGCGGGCCCGCCACTGGTCGCCGCTTCCACCGGCGAGCAGATCGACAAACAGACGCTCGGCGGTCCGCAGGTCGCGATCGACACGTCGGGTGTGGCGCACAACCTCGCGGAGTCCGACGACGCCGCGCTGGCGCTGGCCCGCCGGTACCTGTCGTATTTCCCGAGCAGCGCGTGGCAGCGGCCACCGTGGGTGGGGCCGGACGGAGGCAACCACGACGTGGGGGAGCGGGCTCTACCGGAACTGCTCGACCTGGTCCCGGTCAACCAGAAGCGACCCTACGACATGCGGGCGATGCTCGCGGCCGTCGCGGACGCGGGCACCGTCACCGAGATTCAGCCGACGTACGGGACGTCGATCATCACCGCGCTGGTGCGCATCGGTGGACATGCCGTCGCGGTCGTCGCGAACCAGCCGACGGTGACGGCGGGCGCGGTGACGGTGGCGGCCGCGGACAAAGCGGCGGCCTTCCTCCAACTCGCGGGCGCCTTCCACCTGCCGGTGCTGTTCCTCGCCGACAACCCGGGTGTGATGGCGGGCAGCGCATCCGAGAAGGCCGGGATCCTCAAGGCGAGTGCTCGCATGTTCGCCGCGCAGCACCGGTTGCGGACACCGAAGTTCCACGTGACGGTACGCAAGGCGTTCGGGTTCGGCAGTTCGGTGATGGGCGCCAATCCCTACGACAACCAGACGATGACGCTCGCCTTCCCCGCGGTCACGCTCGGCGGCATCCCCGCCGACGTCGGTGGACGCACCGCGAAGGAGGACGACGACACCCGCCGGGCTCTCGTCGAGAACGAGGCGTCAGGGCCGTGGGCGTTGGCGCAGACGCTGTTCTACGACGACGTCATCGACCCGCGGGAGTTGCGGAACACCCTGATCCGCGGGCTGGACGCGAGCGTTCGGGACGGCGCCGCCGAACCCGTCACGCACCACGGCTACCTGCGCTGACCTGGAATCGAAAGGAACACGACGTGTCGAAGAATTGGGAAGAAGAGTACGGCTACTCGAACGCGGTGCGCAGCGGCGACCTGCTGTTCTGCTCCGGCCAGGTCGGGCTCGAGGCGGACGGGAGCGCCCCCGCCGATCCGACGCGGCAGTACGACCTCGCGTTCGAGACGATCGGCAAATTGCTCGCCGAACACGGTGCGGCGCCGGCGGATCTGGTGGAACTCATCAGCTTCCACGTCGACTTCCCGCAGCACATGACGGAGTTCATGGCCGCGAAGGCACGCTTCCAGAACGGCGCCCGGCCCGCGTGGACTGCGGTGGGCGTGGCGGCCCTCGGTATGCCCGGCGTTCTCGTGGAGGTCAAGGCGACGGCCCGGATTGGCGGGGCCTGACCCGGAAGCTCCCTTTGCGCGGCGCCGACAGCCGCTACCATCGGCCACATGGCTACAGTGCAGAAAGGCTCATGACGAGCCGTCGAACGCTTGTCGTTCAGATCGAAGAGATTGCGATCGAGGACGGTGAGATCGCGCCCCCGCGGGTCGGGGAGGTGATGTCGTTCCCGCTTCGATTCGTCGAACTGCCCGAGTCCGCCGGTGACGTGGTGACGGTGCGGGTGCCGTTGGAACCGAGTACCCGGCCCCCGATCCGGCAGTACACGGGCGAGGACACCCCGCGCAGCTGGGAATGGTCCGGGCTATTGCGCGGCGACGGCTGGACCGCGTCGTGGCGGGGTTTTCGGCCGCTGACCGGGCGGGTCGAACTCACCGGAAGGTTCTACGGAGTCCTGGGGAACGACGACGGCCGGGTTCGCGGCCGTGTCACCCGTGTCCGGATCGTCAGCGCACGTTTCCGCCGCAGGACTCCGGGCGGCTGGGAGATCGTGCCGGGACATCGGCGGCTGCGGGACGTCGACGCGGCGCCGCGGTTCTTCGACCGGGACGCGCTGTTCGAGAGCGAGAGCGACGAGGCCGACGGTGACGTCGGAGCCCTGGTCGACCTCGACCTCGACGACGTCCCGGAGTTGCCGGCTCGACCGAGCATCGTCCCCGGCGACGTGTCCGCGGCCGGCGGGGTGCTCTGGGCCGCCGACAGTTCGCTGCCGCTGGTGGTGAGTTTCGGCGCCGATCACGTTGTGGGCGAGCACGTCCTGCCGGCCGCGATCGGGAAGTCACGCCGTATCTGGGCTACCCCCAGTGGATGCTGGGTCACCGGCGCTGACGGGGTGTTTCGTTGCGAGCAGGGCGAATCCCCGACCCAGGTCGACGACACCGACGTGCAGGTGGCGGCGGTGCTGGGGGAGACGCTATTGGTCTGCCGTCCGGACGGCAGATGGGTCGTGCACGAACCCGACCGCGATCGGATCGACGTCGCAGGACCCGAAGGGCATGTCATATCCGTTGTCGCGGAGGACGATCGTTTCGTTGCCGCCGTGCGGGTCGAGGGCTCGGCGTTGCGACTCGTGAGCATCTCCCCGGATGGCGGGGTGACCATCGGCTCGGCTCTCACCGTGACCGGTCGGCAGTATCGGATGTTTCTTGCAGGGGCGCCGCTGCGACTGTTCGGCGGAGACCGGGCGACTCTCGTCCGAGAGGACCTGACGCTCGGGGCGTCCCACACGCTGCCGAAGGCGCTGTGGGGCGGCGGCAGGGTGGGGCCGTTCGTGTGGTTCACCGATCATCCGCCGGATGGAACCGGGCGATCGGGGTGGTGGCCGCTGGCCGAGCCCGCCACGTGCGAGAGCACACGTCAGTTCTGGCTGTTCACACTCCTGGACGGACGCACTCTCGTACCCGTCAGCAGCACACCGGTCTTCACGACGCATCCACGTGTGACCATCGACGACCACGGCACCGTCCTGCTGATCGCCGATGGCGTTCGCGTCATCCCCGGTGAGACGATGCGGTGGCCCGAACAGATCGACGTGGCGGCGCTGGTCGACGAGGAGCGGGGATGACCGAAATGTTCGCACTCACGGTGGGCCAGTCCACCGTGAGTGTCGGTCAGGGCCGCGCGGTGAACGTGCTCTGCGCGGACGCCGCGACCCCCGACAGCAGCGACACGATCGCGATGCCGACCACGAGGTAGATGGCACCGCTCGCGATCTGCGACTTGGTGGTGGCGTCGACGCTGAACGGCCACAACGCGAAGGCGGCTGTCGCCAGGATGCCGATCCACGTGAAGAAGGTGGAGGCGCGTGGCGTCGAGATCAGCAGCAGGTGCAGCAGTCCGGTGGCGATCAGGGCCGCGATCGCGGCGTAGACCGCCACCGTGGTGACCTGTGAGTCCCACGGCGTGTGCGGCGGCGAGATCACAGGGGTATCGATGGGGCCGCGTACGGCGAGCACCCCAACCACTCCGGCCAGCGCCGCGACGATCGCAGTAGCGACCCCGCCCGCCCAGAGTCGTTTCCAGTTGACTGCCGTGCGAGTGACGCGAACCGTCGATTCCGTGCTCGTCGAGTGGCTCATCGAGTGCTCCTTACGGATCTCGAACCGGATGTGCCGTGCTGTTCAGGCTATGCCGGGAGCCGTGCTTCGCGGGCTGGCTCGGGGAGAATCGTGGCCGGACCGAACCGAACGTTGCCGACGGGTGAAATCGGAGGGTGAAATCTGTCCGGTTCGAGAGTTTGAGGGGGATCGAAAATCATTGCCTCTCTTGGCCGGATCCCGTTGACCCGACACTCGTGACCCGTGCAAACTTTCGCAGCGGCGCGAACGACGGGGACGCGCTTGTCACCGTGGGTGGCATCGTTTCGATCGAATCGAGAACAGTGAACATGAAGCGCATCGCTCTGGCCTCCCTCGCGCTCGGCGTGGGCCTGGTTGCGGCTCTTCCGGGAATCGCGTCGGCGCGGTCGGACGACTCGGTCGCGGGAACGTTGGTCAACACCTGTGACCCGATGGGGAACGCCGGAGGCATCTGGGTCGAGTTGTGGGACGACTCGGGCCGAATCGATTCGGTGATCACCGATGCCGAAGGGGACTATGCCTTCGTCGACCGGGCGCCCGGCAACTATGTCGTCAAGCCGTACATCGGTGCGGGCTGCGGTGCCTTCCCGGGAACCCGGGCGGTGGACACCACCAACGGACCGGCCTACGACGTCGATTTCCGTGTCACCACAGTTCACGACATCACCGGAGCCGTGACAGGGTGCCCGCAGCCCGAGGGAGTGGGCGCGCCCGGAGTGACGGTGAACGTGAGCGACGACAGCGGCCTTCTCGCGACGACCGAGACCGACGACTTCGGCTTCTACTTCTTCCAGTGGCTCGAGGCGAAGACGGATTACACCGTCGAGGTGGTCGCGCCGGCCGGCTGCGGGGCCGACGACCCGACCCGCTCGGTCGATCTGGATCTGGGCGATGCGAATCGTGTCGACTTCCAGCTCGTGCCGCAGTACACGGGCTCCTTCCAGAGCGTCTTCTCCGGATTCGCATTCGGCAGCTGACCACCGGACTCCCTGGGGAGGGAAACGGCGCCGACACCCGATCGGGTGTCGGCGCCGCCCAGGGAAGCGCGAAAGGCTGCGTTACTGAGCCGGGGCCGTGGAGCCGAGGGGCAGACCCGCGAGCAGATCGCCGAGATCGGCGGGGAGCAGATCCTGGAGGCTACCCAGGTCGAGGTCGGCCGGCAGCAGGCCCTGCAGGCTGCCGAGGTCGACGCTGCCGAGCAGGCCGCCGACGGGCACGATCTGCGGGTCGCCCACGGCGGGCAGTTCCGGGTTGGTCAGCGAGATGCACTCGCCCACAACCGCGTACACGCCGTCCTGGAGATCGGTCGTGAACGTGTCCTCGGCGCCCGCGCCGACCCGCTCGGCCACATCCGTCTGCCACGCCAGGAAGCCCGGTTCCGTGATCTTGCTCGGATCCGCTTGCAGCGCAGGAAGCTTGGTGGCGTCGAGGGCGAAGGCGCCGCAGCTGGTGGTGGGATCTTCGTTGGTGTTCGCCACGGTGACCGAAAGCGTGTTGCCGTCGACGCCGGTCGTCACCGTCGGGCTGGCCAGCTCGACCGGTTCGGCCGAGGCCAGGGCGGGTGCCGCGAGCGCTGCCGCGGCGACGATCGCAGCCCCGCCGAACGCGTGACCGAGAGTCTTCCGATTACGCAACTGCATGTTCATCCCCTTCCAAATGTGAACCATCGGAACGTGATCGAGGCTGTCGCAGTCCGAAGACCAAGATCACCCCTCCACCATTGACGCAGTGGGACGGGGCTGCAACAGCAAAGTCGGTCGAACGGGGCGAATCGGTCGAGGGATCGAGGCGCGGCCGGAGGTCGGAGGCGCGCGGACAGCGCTGCGAACAGGGCAAACCGAGCGGTCAGTCGCCGCGGTAACGATGCTGTAACGGTATGAGCTGGACGGGTGATCGCTCTTTGCCACGCTTCGGGTTTCGCGCCTCACCGCGAGGCGAGCTGGGCGCGTAGCCGGTTCAGCGCCCGGTGCTGCGCCACTCGGACGGCGCCCGCCGTCGTGTTCAGCACGCGCGCGGTCTCGGCCGCGCTCTGATGCTCGACGATGCGCAGGCGGAGGATGGTGCGTTCGCGCGCGGTGAGGACATCGATCAGCGACCACGCATGTTGCGTGTCGTGGGCCCGCATTGCGTGCTCCTCGGGCGTATCGAACTCCACGGGGACCTCCGGAACGATATCGACCGGAACCGATTTGTCGCGACCGAACGCGCGTAACGCATCGACGATCTTGTGCGAGGCGATCCCGAACACGAACGCCGTGAATCTGCCGCGGTCCTCGTAGCCCGGGAGTGCACGCATCACGGCGATGCACACCTCCTGGGTGACGTCCTCGGCCGACAGGCAGCGCGACCCGCGCAGCCTCGACCTGCAGAAGCGCAACACCATCGGCCGCACACGAGCCATCAGCTCCGCCATCGCGTCGTCGTGCCCGGCGCAGGCGGCGGCCGCGACGGCATCGAGGTCGACGGCGCGGACCGGAGGAGGAGTGAAGGTGGAACTCACATCCGACAGGTAACCCGCGGAAGCTGGCGTCTTCCTTCAGCGAATCATGGAAGTCTCTGTGAGTGGTTCCCCCGGACCGCGCAGGTAACGCCCGACCGGTCCCTCGTCGAGGGCCAGTGCCTTCGTGATCACCGAGGCGCCGACCACGATGCCGCACGCGACGAACATCCACCCGATCGCGGTGAAGACCAGGCCGAGATCCCCGAACTTGGATTCGGCGGTCGCGACCGTCCGCGGCAGGACGACGTTGCCGCCGATCCGCAGCACAGTCAGACCCGCCGCGGTGATCAATCCGGTCGACCACAGGACGCGCGCCGACAGGCGACGCTCGGTGAGCAGATACGGCACCAGGGTCCACAGCCCCGCCCAGACCGCGAACTGGGCGACCAGGACCAGGGAACTGCCCAGGTACGGAACTCCGAGGAGCACCCGTGTGGCACCGATCAGCGCGGCGCACGACGCCACAGACAGCAGCACCGCGATCCACCGCCACCAGCTCGCGAACTTCAGCGTCGGCACGTGCCACACCCGCCCGTACATCCGGCCGAGGGCGCGGGCGAAGGACGTCCCGCCGAGCAGCACCATCAACAGACCGACGATCCCGAAAGCCGCGAACGAGGGTTCGTCGACGCCGAGGCCGTCGGTGCTCACGTCGACGCTGTCCATGTCGATGCCGAACTGGTCGAAGAAGCCCTTCGTGAACGTGTCGTGGCTGCCGATCGTCGAGGCCACGATCACCACCGGCAGCACCGACGTGAACGATTGGGCCGCGAGCGTCATGGACCGGTCCGCCCATTCGATGTCGACGAAGCCCGACAGCATGCGCTGAACCGTCCGTCCCGGAGCGGTGCCGCGCAACCAGCCCTGTGCGGATTCGGACCGGGCGGCGAGCGCCTCCCGAGCCAGCGCGACATTGAACCTCGACGACCGCACGGCATCCCCTTCGGAACGAGCAGCGCCGGGGAGGCGGTCGCCACCCGACGGATTCCGACAGCGTAGGCGAACCGGGCGTGGCTGGTGGGCAGGCGAATCGGATGACGCACCGGGTGCCACGTCGGCGCAGTACGGTGACGAGGCGCCCGATCCCGAGTCGTCGGAGGCGCCGTTGCAGGACGAGGAGCGCGACCAGGAACGCCCGGACGCCCGCGTGATCGCGCGCGAGGCGATGCTCGCCCTGTTCGTCGGAGTCGGGGCGACCGCGATGCCTGTCGCCGTCCTCGCCGTCGCGCGCGCGGTCGCGGACTTCCTCTACGAGACACTCCCGAGCGCGCTGGGGTTCGCCGGCGATGCCCGCTGGTGGATCGCGATCGTGCTGACGGTCGCCGGCATCACCGTCGGCCTGGTCGTGTGGCTGGTGCCCGGGCACGCCGGCCGAGACTCGGCGACCGCGGGTCTGATCGGACCGCCGATCCCGCTGCGGGTGCTGCCGAGCCTGCTGCTCGCGCTGGTCGTCGCGCTCGGTGCCGGCGTCGGTCTCAGCCCCGAGAACGTCCTCATCTCGGTCAACGCCGCCCTCTCCGTGTGGGTGGTGGCTCGGGTGGGGCCCGCGATCGCGTCGGACCGGGTCGCGGCGCTGGCGACCGCCGCGACGATCGGCGTGCAGTTCGGTACCCCCGTCGCGGCCCCCCTGGCGTACCTGGAACTCACCGGGCGGCGCGTACAGGGCAACCTGTGGGACGCGATCCTCGCACCGCTGGTCGCAGCCGGGGCGGGGGCCGTGACGATGGCGGTCCTCGACCGGCCCGTCCTCGCGCTCGACCTGCCGGGCTACGCGACGGTGACGGTGTGGGCCGTGCTCGGCGGGGTCGCGATAGCGACGGTCACCGCCGTGACAATGCTCGGAGCGGTGTACGCCTACCGCACCCTGCACGCGTCGTTCCACCGACTTCGGAACCCGGTCCTGATGACGGGGCTGGGCGGCGTCGTGCTCGGTCTGCTCGGGGCGCTCGGAGGCCGGGAGTCGATGTTCCGGGACATCGGGACGATGCGCGACGTCGTGGCGTCGGCGCCGGAGACGTCCGTTCCACGGCTGCTCGTGCTCGGCGGGTGCAGCCTCGCGGCCTTCGCGGTAGCTGCCTCCAGCGGGTTCCGCGGAGGACGCGTCATCGCGTCGGCAGCCGTCGGCGTGACCGCGGGAATGATCGGGCACGCGCTCGTTCCGGGGGTGCCGGTGCCGCCCGCGATCGCGTGCGGGGTACTCGGCGCGATCGTGGTCGCGGTGCGTAGTTGCTGGCTCGGGATCTTCGTCCCGGTGGCGATGGTCGGCTCGGTGACGGTCCTGCCGATCCTGTGCCTCGCCGTGCTGCCGGTGTGGCTGCTGGTGAAGAATCGCCCGACCATGACCGTTCGCCTTCCCCGCGGGTCACCCGACGATCGGTGACCCGCGGAGACGGCTGTCGATTACGTGCGGTCGCGCAACAGGAAGGAGAGCACCGACGCCAGCCAGGCGTCGCGGGCCTCGATCATGGTCCAGTGCCCGCAGTTCGGGAAGACGTGGAACTCGGCGTTGGGGATGTCGCGCATCGGCAGCAGACCCATGTCGACGGGGCTGACGCGGTCGTCGCGTCCCCACGTGATGAGGGTCGGGGCCTTGATCTTGCCGAGCTTCGCCCAGTACGGGGTGATGTCGGCCTGCGCGGCCGCGGCGGCCATCGCCTTCATCGCGTTGCTGCTGTACATGCGGCGGGCGATCTCGAGGGTCTTGGGCTCGGTCGCGAGCGCCCAGCGTTCCTCGATGAGCTGCTCGGTCACCACGGCCGGGTTGTAGACCATCGAGTGCAGCCAGCGGATCAGACTCTCGCGGGAGGGATTGTCCGTGAACTCGGTGAGCAGCTTGATGCCCTCACCGGGGAAGGGGGACACGACGTTCTTGCCGATGCCGCCGATCGAGACGAGCTTGTTCACCCGCTCGGGGTGGGAGATCGCAATGTTCGCGCCGACACCGCCGCCCATCGAGTTGCCGATGATGTCGACGGTGTCGAGGCCGAGCCCGTCGAGGAAGACCGGCACGGCACCCACGGCCTCGACCATCGGGTGGCCGTCGCACGGGTCGGACACGCCGAAGCCGGGGAACTCGAGCACGTAGCAGGTGAAGTGCTCCGCGAAGTCGGCGAGGACGCCGCGATAGTTGCGCCAACCGGTGACGCCGGGACCGGAACCGTGCAGCAGCAGCAGCGGCGGACCGTCGCCGGCCTGGTGGTACCGGAGCACACCCTGATCGGTGTGCAGTTCCCGCTTGGAGTCCTCGTAACTGATCTCAGTAGTCATCGTCCGCCTCTGTTGGTCGCGAATGTCATCCGGGTCACCAGCCTGTCCTGAATCTCCACCGAGCACCACATCACCTCCCGCGCAGTGAAAACCTTTCGCGGGGCGATTCGCCCGGGTCGCCGGAAATCCGCCGGTCGATCCCGGTTGATCCACGCAAAGCGCCAGGGCGGCAGTCGGTTCCGGCGTACCGTCGGGCGGGCGTGCTCCGGCAGGGCGACCATGGGGGAGTGTGACGTGACATGAGCGGACGGATCTCGCGACGCGCGTTCAATCGAGGACTGGTGTGGACGGCCGGGGCGATCGGGGCCGGTGCTGCGGGAATGGCCGCGGTGCGCGCCCAGGATCTCGGCGATCTCGGCAATATCGATCCCGCGCGTCCGCTGCTGTTCGCATCGCCCGAGCTCGAGCCGTTCGTCGATCCGCTACCCCGGCTCCCGGTGCTCACCGGCTCGCAACTCGAGCTGCGGGCCGCGAGTACCACCCACCGGTTCCACCGCGACCTCGCACCGTCCCCGGCTCTCGCGTACGGGGGAATGGACTACCTCGGCCCCACCGTCGAGGCACATGCCGGAGACGCGATGACCGTCGCCTACCGCAACGAGATCGGCGTGCACCCGCTGGCGGCGGACTTCGACACGACACTGCACGGCGTCACCGAGCAGGACCGGACGTCGGTACCGACGTCGATGCACCTCCACGGGGCCGTCACGCCGCCCGAACACGACGGTCATCCAGCGTTCCTGCAGCGTCCCGGGCAAGGGCACGTGCACCACTATCCGAACGGGCACGAGGCCACCCAGCTCTGGTATCACGACCACGCGATGGGCATCACCCGACTCAACGTGTACGCGGGGTTGGCCGGCATGTTCCTGTTGCGCGACGAATTCGACACGGGGACAACCTCCAACGCGTGGGGGTTGCCGTCCGGTGAGTTCGAGTTGCCGCTGGTTCTGCAGGAGAAGATCTTCACCGCCGACGGACGGCAGAGCATCCGAGCGACGCCGGTGGTGCCGCAGGGGCGCTGGGACGGCGGCACCCCGGGCGACGTCGGCGTCGTGAACGGCAAGATCTGGCCCGAACTCGAGGTGGCGCGCGGGATGTACCGGCTGCGCCTGGTCAACGCGGCGTCGTTCAGCGTGTGGAACCTCTTCTTCGGCAACCGGATGCGGTTCTGGGTCCTGGGCATGGAGAGCGGCATGCTCGCCGCTCCGGTACCGACAACGCGGATACGCCTCGCGCCCGGTGAGCGCGCCGACCTGCTCGTCGATTTCGGCGCCGTGGAGCCCGGCGGCACCGTGGAGTTGTGCAACGACGAACCGCCGCCGCTGGCGGCGTCGCAGCGCGGGGCGCGGGCCATGCCGTTGTTCTGTCGATTCCGCCTGGCCGACGGGCGCGGATTCACCGCGGCCGTCCCGGAAACCCTGCGCGGCGGGGCCGGACAGCCGGCGGACCTCGAGCCGGTCCCGGCGCCACAGGTGCAGCGGACCGTCACCGTCATGCAACTGCCCGATCCGTCGACCGGCAGTGTGCTGATGTCGCTCAACAACCTTCGCTTCGGTGACGCCGACATCGAGATGCCGCGGCAGGGTGCGGTCGAGCAATGGGACATCGTCAATGTCACACCCGAGCCGCATCCGATTCATCTGCACCTGGTCAACTTCCGGGTTCTCGGGCGGCAGGACTTCGACGTGGCGCGGTACACCCGGGAGAACCCGGCACCACCGGTCGGGACCAAGTGGGCCCCGCCCGTCGACGCGTTCGTCACCGGACCGCTGATTCCGCCGGAACCGTGGGAGGCCGGTCCCAAGGACACCGTCGTCGCGAATCCGGGAACCGTCACCCGGATCGTCGCGGTGTTCCCCACCGCCGGCCGGCTGGGATTCGACCCCGACGCGACCTTCGGTGTCGGCGAGCTCGCGGCTCCGGTGCCGCCGCAGCACGGCGGCCACGGCACGCCCGCCCACGCCGGGCACGATGCGGCACCGGCCGCGTCCGGCCCGTTGCAGGGGTACGTCTGGCACTGCCACATGCTCGACCACGAGGACCACGACATGATGCTCGGTTTCCGCACCGTCGCCGAGTGACCCTACGGACGGCACCCCGGTCGGGAGCGGTGATTCGATCAGTGTCAATATAGATACATGTCGAATCAAGAGCCCGTGGGGACGTGCTGCGCCCCGCTCGGGGTCCGGCCGCTGGCGGAGGACCGGGCGAACGATCTCGCTCGGATGTTCAAGGCGCTCGGCGATCCGGTACGTCTGCGGATGCTGAGTCTGATCGCCGCCCACGAGGGCGGCGAGAGCTGCGTCTGCGACATCTCGCCCGCGTTCGACCTGTCCCAGCCGACGATCTCCCACCACCTGAAGGTGCTCCGGGAGGCGGGTCTGCTCGACTCGGAGCGGCGCGGAACCTGGGTGTACTACCGCGTGATTCCGTCGGCCCTGGAGCAGCTTTCGACGGTGCTGTCCGCGGAATGGGGTGGCGTTGCCGGCTCGGCCTGCCCGCAGGTCGTGGAGATCGTCCGATGACCGACACGAGCAACCGGACCGCGGTGGTCGGCAAGCTCTCGACGCTCGATCGGTTCCTGCCGGTGTGGATCGGCGTCGCGATGGTCGTAGGCCTGCTGCTGGGGCGGACGGTGCCCGGCCTGGGCGATGCGCTGTCGTCGGTGGAACTCGACGGCATCTCGCTGCCGATCGCTCTCGGCCTGCTGATCATGATGTACCCGGTACTGGCGAAGGTCCGCTACGACCGCCTCGACACCGTCACGGGTGACCGGCGGTTGCTGCTCGGATCGCTGCTGCTCAACTGGGTTCTCGGTCCGGCGCTGATGTTCGCGCTCGCGTGGATCTTCCTGCCCGACCTGCCGGAATATCGGACCGGCCTCATCATCGTGGGCCTCGCCCGCTGTATCGCCATGGTGATCATCTGGAACGACCTCGCGTGCGGCGACCGGGAGGCAGCCGCGGTACTCGTGGCAATCAACTCGGTGTTCCAGGTGATCATGTTCGCGGCGCTCGGGTGGTTCTACCTGTCGGTCCTGCCCGGCTGGCTCGGCTTGGAGCAGACCACGATCGACACCTCGCCGTGGCAGATCGCGAAATCCGTTCTGATCTTCCTCGGCATCCCACTTCTGGCCGGGTTCCTCACTCGATACTTCGGTGAGAAGTCCAGGGGCCGAGCGTGGTACGAGTCGACCTTCCTGCCGAGAATCGGTCCGTGGGCGCTCTACGGATTGCTGTTCACGATCGTGATCCTCTTCGCGCTGCAGGGCGAGCAGATCACCTCGCAGCCAATGGACGTGGTGCGGATCGCGATCCCGCTGCTGGCGTACTTCGCGATCATGTGGGGTGGCGGCTACCTGCTCGGCGCGGTCGCCGGGCTGGGCTACGAACGCACCACCACGCTCGCGTTCACCGCGGCGGGCAACAACTTCGAACTCGCCATCGCCGTGGCCATCGCCACCTACGGCGCCACCTCCGGTCAGGCGCTCGCCGGCGTCGTGGGCCCGCTGATCGAGGTTCCGGTGCTCGTCGGACTCGTCTACGTCTCCCTGGCGTTGCGTAAGCAGTTCGCGCGCCCCGCGTTCGCGCAGGCGTCGTCGAAGGAGGCCTGAACAGATGACCGTGCCCAGCGTGCTGTTCGTCTGCGTGCACAACGCCGGCCGGTCCCAGATGGCCGCCGGATTCCTGGCTCACCTCGCGGGGAATCGGATCGAAGTCCGCTCCGCCGGCAGTGCACCGGCCGACCAGATCAACCCCGCAGCCGTCGAGGCGATGGCCGAGGTCGGCATCGACATCTCGGCGCAGTCCCCGAAGATCCTCGACGCCCGCGCGGTGCAGGCATCGGACGTCGTGATCACGATGGGCTGCGGCGACACCTGCCCGGTCTTTCCTGGAAAGTCCTACCGCGACTGGGTGCTGGACGACCCGGCCGGGCAGGGGTTGGCCGCCGTCCGACCCATCCGTGACGAAATCCTCGTCCGGGTGAAGGCGCTGATTGCCGAACTCCTGCCCTAGTCGGCGGGTGCCGTGCAGGAGGAGGGGCAACTCAAAGTTATTACCGCTGGCGCGCTTTGCATCGGGGGTCTCTTTTATCGATTACGAAGACCTTTCCTCTGCGCCGCACCAGGTGGGAATTTCGAATCTTCATTCGGTACTCGCATTCGATCGGTGCGGTCGCAGGTCGAACGCGGCCGGGCCGGGGTGACACTGCGGGCTCGATGAAGTCGCAGTGGCACCCCGGCCCGGTTGAGTAATCGCCTAGCCGAGCAGTTGGCCGGCAGATTCCGCGGATCCGGAGAAGAAGCTCAACGCGCCGAACAGGTCGGCAGCAGCGCCGGCGAAGTCGGCGATGAAGTCGAGGTAGGGAATGAACTCGGCGGAACCCATCAGTGATCTCCTATGTATCGGTGGTGAATGGGGAAATCCCTCGAACAGCTTCCGGAATTCGGCGATCGATGGCAAGAGAATGTGTCCCGCACCACTCGATATAGGAATGTATTCACATTTGGCGATATCTCTATATCGAACGGTGCGGGTGAGAATGGGCGGAGGAGAGTGCTCAGCAGCAGGAGGATTCGTTCTCTGTATCCGTTCCGCAGCACACGTCGCCCTGGGCTTCCCGTGGGCCGCCCAGATGTTGCGGGCTGGAACCGAAGGTCTCCGAGTCGGCGAGCACGGTGTAGACCTCCCACTTCTCGCCGGCCGGCCCGGTGACCCACACCTTGTCCTGCGTGGCGAAGCAGCAGGTGGTGCCGATCTCCTCGTCGGTGAACAGGCCCTCGTCGGTGAGCCGCGCGATCTCCGCGTGGACCTTCTCCGACGATTCGACCTCCACGCCGAGGTGGTTGATCGTGCCGCCCTTGCCCGGGTTCTCGAGCAGGACCAATTTGAGCGGCGGTTCCGCGATCGCGAAGTTCGCGTATCCGGGCTTCAGCTTGGCGGGCCGGGTGCCGAACAGTTTCGAGTAGAACGTGACCGCCTCTTCGAGGTCGTCGACGTTGAGGGCGAGTTGAGCGCGTGACATGACGGTTCCCACCTATGCGATATATGTCGAATTGCCTACCTCTACAGGTTGCCCACCTCTTCGACATAAGTCAAGGAGCTGCGTAGGATCGTCGTCATGCCGAAAGCCCTGCCGGTCCTCGACGTCAGTGCGCCGATCTGCTGCGCGCCGGTGTCCGCCGCTCCCATGGGCGACGACGAGGCGCTGCAGGTCGCGCTTCGATTGAAGGCGCTCGCGGATCCGGTCCGGATCAAGCTCGTGTCGCTCCTGCTCACCGCAGATGCCGGTGAGGTCTGCACGTGCGATCTCGCCGTCGGCGTCGGGCTCGCGGAGTCCACCGTCAGCCATCATCTGGGCCAGCTCCGGAAGGCCGGCATGGTCGAGTCCACTCGCCGGGGCATGAACGTCTACTACCGGGTGCGCGGTGAGTCACTGGACGCCCTCCGGCTCGTGCTCGACCCCAACTGCTGCGCAGAGTCGCGGTAGCGCCGTTCGTCCCCACTGCGCAAGGTTGCGGGTGGATATCAACATGCCAACGAACGCCGCAAGGTGTGTCTCGGCGGGGCCGATGGTGCGAACACTGATTCGGGCGCCCGGTTGAAATCCTGGCGGCCGGGGTAAGCATCGACGAGTCGGTCGTATGCGGAGGTTGCGCATTCCCGGAGCACTGGCCGACGGACAGGGAGGACCCTGGATGAGCGGGCGCAAGCTCGGTGTCGAGGAGGAGTTCCACCTCATCGACGCCGAGACCAGGCGGCTCGTCACGCGTGCGCCGGAACTGCTCGAGCAACTGCCGGGCGACGTGTACGTCGAGGAACTGCAGCGCTGCGTCGTCGAAGTGAACAGCGGCGTGTTTCCCGACCTGGCCGCGCTCCGCTCCGACCTGATCCACCGCCGCCGGGTTCTCGTCGAGACCGCGGCCGAAGTCGGTGTAGGGGTGGTGGCCGCGGGGGCGGTACCGCTGTCGGTGCCCGCCGAGATGGCCGTCACCGAGACGCCGCGGTATCGGCGGATGCTCGCCGACTATCAGCTCCTGGCCCGGGAGCAGCTGATCTGCGGCACCCAGGTGCACGTGGACGTGGCGGACCGGGACGAGGCCGTCCGGATCGCCAACCGGGTGGCGCCCTACCTGCCGATATTCCTCGCGCTCAGCGCGAGCTCGCCGTTCTGGGCCGACGGCACCGACACCGGATACGCCAGCATGCGATCACTGGTGTGGAGTCGGTGGCCCACCACCGGGCCGGCGGCGCCGGTGCAGTCCGCCGCGGAGTACGACCAGCTGATCGCCGACCTCGTCGCCAGTGGTGTCATCAACGGACCCGGGATGGTCTACTTCGACCTGCGGCCGTCGGACCGCTACTCGACGCTCGAGCTGCGGGTGTGCGACAGCTGCCCGTCGGTCGACACCATCGCGCTCGTTGCCGGCCTCTTCCGCGCGCTCGTCGAGCGCGAGGCCGAGGCTCTCGACGCAGGCAGGCCGGGGCTGCAGGTCTCGCCCACACTGGTGCGGGCGGCCATGTGGCGGGCGGCGCGCTCGGGCCTCGAGGGCGAGCTGGTCGACGTGGAGGCGATCGCGCCGCGCCCCGCGCCGCACGTGGTGGACGGCCTGATCGGTTCCCTGCGCCCCCAGCTCGAGTCCGCCGGCGACTGGGACGTCGTCTCCGGGCTGGCGGCGACCACCCTGCGGGTGGGAAGTTCGTCCGCGCGGCAGCGCCGGACCCTGCTACGGCGGGGTCGATTGACCGACGTCGTCGACCTGCTCGCCGCCGAGACGGCCGGTCGCGTCGACCTGGACGCGGGTCTCCCCGACCCGAACGCGTCGCGGCGAGGTGGCCGGGACACCTGGACCGTGACCGGGAACGACATCCCGGGAGGAGTAGCCGAACATGTGTGGCATATGCGGTGAGGTGCGATTCGACGGGAGGCGGCCCGACATCGGCGCCGTCGCCCGGATGTCCGACGCGATGGTGACGCGCGGACCGGACACGTCCGGCGCGTACGCGCAGCAGTCGGTGGCGTTCGGTCATCGCCGCCTGTGCATCATCGACCTCTCCGCCCGCGGCGGGCAGCCGATGGTCGACAGCGAGCTCCGCCTGTCGCTGGTCTTCAACGGCTGCATCTACAACTACAAGGAGTTGCGCGAGGAGCTCCGTCAGGCCGGGTACCGGTTCTTCTCGGCCGCGGACAGCGAGGTGGTGCTCAAGAGCTTCCATCGTTGGGGCCCCGACTGCGTCCACCGCTTCAAGGGCATGTTCGCCTTCGCGGTGCACGAGATCGACTCCGGGGTAGTGACGTTCGCCCGCGACCGGCTCGGGATAAAACCTCTCTACTTCGCGCAGACGCCGGAGCGGTTGCGGTTCGCCTCGACGTTGCAGGCGCTGTTGCGCGGCGGCGGCGTGGACACGACGATCGATCGTGCGGCATTGCACCACTACCTGAGCTTCGCGGCGGCCGTGCCGGCCCCGCTCACCATGTTCGAGGGCGTCCGCAAGCTGCCGCCGGCGACGATCCGGGTAGTGCAACCGGACGGTAGTTCCACCGAGAAGCGCTACTGGGAGCCGAGTTTCGAACCTGCCCCGGATCGGGCGTCGTGGACGCCGCAGCAGTGGCAGACGGCTCTGATGGACTCGCTGCGCACCGCCGTCTCCCGCCGGATGGTCGCCGATGTGCCGGTCGGGGTGTTGCTCTCGGGCGGTATCGATTCGAGTCTGCTCGTGGCACTGCTCGCCGAGCAGGGGCAGCGGGACCTCGCCACCTTCAGCATCGGATTCGACTCGGCCGGAGGAGAATCCGGAAACGAGTACTTCTACTCCGACCTGGTCGCCCGAACGTTCGCCACCGACCACCACCAGATCCACATCGACCCGGCCCGGCTGCCGGCGGCGGTTCCTCGCGCGATCGAGGCGATGAGCGAACCGATGCTCAGCCACGATTGCGTCGCCTTCTTCCTCCTGTCGGAAGAGGTCTCCAAGTCGGTCAAGGTGGTGCAGTCCGGCCAGGGCGCCGACGAGATCCTCGCCGGCTACCACTGGTATCCGCCGCTGGTCGGGGTGGCCCGGGAACAGTCCGCCGAGGCGTACGCCAAGGTGTACTTCGACCGGACCCACGACGACATCGCGATGATGCTCGGGCCCGACTACCTTGTCGATCACGACGTCAGTACGGAGTTCGTCGTCCGGCACCACGATGCTCCCGGCGCCGACACCGCCGTGGACGCGGCGCTGCGGCTCGACACGACAGTGATGCTCGTGGAGGACCCGGTCAAGCGGGTCGACACGATGACGATGGCGTGGGGGCTCGAGGCCCGCGTGCCGTTCCTCGACCACGAGTTCGTCGAGTTGGCCGCCACGTGTCCGCCGGACCTCAAGCTGGACGGGGGTGGCAAGGGCGTGCTCAAGGAGGCCAGCCGCGGTCTGCTCCCGGACGAGGTGATCGACCGGACCAAGGGGTATTTCCCGGTCCCGGGCATCCGGCACCTCGAGGGCGGGGTCCTCGATCTGGTGCGGGATGCTCTGCGAAGTCGCAGTGCCCGTGAACGAGGGTTGTTCCGGCCCGAGTTGATCGACGCGTTGTTCGCTGCTCCCAACGACATCCGGACCGCCCGCGGTGTCAACACCATGTGGCAGGTGGGGCTGCTGGAGATGTGGTTGCAGGCCATGGAGCGGTTGTGACCGCTGACCGGCCGGCCGAACCGTCGCGCGGACAGCACATCCGCTTCACGTCGGGTGCGTCGGTGTCGCCGGACGCGACAGGTTTCGCGCACCTCGTGGACGACGGTGGCTATCCCTGGGCCGTTCAGCGGTTCCTGACGGGACGGCACGGCAGCACGGACCGTCGGGTCGAGCTGCCGGTCCCTGGCCCCGTCACGAAGATCGTGCACTCCGCGGACAGCGGATGGCTCGCGTGCCAGGTGGCCCCGCACGCCGGCAACCGCACCCAGGTGTGGGTGGTGCGCACCGACCCGCTGGACCGCTCGGCCCGCCGCGTCGGGGCGCGGGACGCTGTCTCTGCCGAACTCATCGGGTGGGACGGGAACCGGGTCGCGCTCACCGCGACCGACGAGGAAGGCGTCGCGGAGGCGCGGTTGGTCGATCCGCAGACGCAGGAGGCCGTCACGCTCGACCGCCGCGTGGGCTCCTTCCTCGTAGACTCGTGGGCCGGAGCGGCACTGTTGCGGGTGGGGCCTCGCGGACACCGCGAACTGCTGCTCCAACGCGACGACGGAACTCGTATCCCTCTGCTGCCGTCCGACTTCGGATCCACCACCGACATGGGCGTCCTGCTCGACGACCACCGACTGCTCGGCGTACTCGGCCGGTACCGGTCGCCGTGGGCGTCGAGCGAGGGGGAGCCGGACCAGTACATCCGGGCGCTGGTGCGCAGCGACAACGGCGCGGAGTTCGCGCGGCTGCTGGGGGTCGCGGTCTCCGCGGAGGGTGTCTCCTACCGAGTGCTGGCCGAACGGGACTACTGCGGCCTCGACGAGTTCGTCGTCAGTGACGACCACACGACCGTGGCGTTGCTGTGGAACTACAAGGGGCTGAGTGAGTTACAGATCCTGCACCTCGCCGACGGTACGCTCGACTCGCCGATCCAGCTGCCCGGACTGGTGGCGTCGGAGCTGAGCATCAGCGCCGACGGGTCGCTGCTGGCGGTCACGGTCGAAGGGCCCGGGATGCCTCCGTCGGTGGAGATCGTCGACCCGCGGACGGGCGAGTGGGGTCCGGTGGAGCCCGCGCGGACCCGGATCGCCCGGGCCGACGCCCCGATCCTCGCCGAGTTCACCGCACGCGACGGGCTGCCCCTCACTGGATGGCTGTACCGGGCGGCGGGGGAGGGTCCCGGGCCGGTGATGCTGTGGTTCCACGGCGGACCGGAACTGCAGGAGCGCCCCGGCTACAGCGACTACTTCCCGGCCCTCGTCCAGGCCGGCATCACGGTTTTCGCGCCCAACGTGCGTGGTTCGGGCGGATTCGGGCGCACCTTCGTCCACGCCGACGAGCGGTACGGCCGGTTCGCCGGTATCGACGACGTGGCGGACTGCGTGCGTTACGTCGTCGACAACGGTGTGGCCGACCCGGCGCGGATCGCGTGCGCCGGGCATTCGTACGGCGGCTATCTGACGCTGGCGGCCCTGACGTTCCACCCCGACCTGTTCGCGACGGGCATCGCGGTCTGCGGGATGAGCAATCTCGAGACGTTCTACGCCAACACCGAGCCGTGGATCGCGGCCGCGGCGTACCCCAAGTACGGGCATCCGGAACACGATCGGGAACTGCTCGCCGAGCTGTCACCGATCCACCGTGTCGACGCCCTGACCGCACCGGTGCTCGTGGTGCACGGCGCGCACGACACGAACGTTCCGGTCAGCGAGTCGGAGCAGGTGGTGGCATCGGTTCGGGCCCGCGGTGGTGTCGCCGAACTGCTGCTGTTCGACGACGAGGGCCACGACATCGTCAAGCGGGAGAATCGGGACGCGCTCGCCGAGAAGATGGTGGCCTGGCTGACCAGCCGACTGGCCCGATCCGACGCCCCGGTGTCGGCGATGTGACGGGGTGGCGCATGGGTATCGATCACGAGCGGCTCGTCGCCTGGCGACGGGATCTGCACGCCCATCCCGAACTGTCCTTCGAGGAGTTCCGGACCACCGAGCTCGTCCGCGACCAGCTGCGCCGCGTGGGGCTCGAACCGGTGCTGCTGCCGAGCGGCACAGGGTTGTGGTGCGATGTCGGCCCCGACACCGCCACCTGCCTCGCGTTGCGGGCCGACCTCGACGCGCTCCCGTTGACGGAGACCACCGGAGCGCCGTACGCGTCCACGGTCGACGGGGTGTGTCACGCCTGCGGGCACGATGCGCACACCGCGATGCTGCTCGAGGCCGCGACCGTTCTGGCGGCCGAGCCGCCCCCGCATCGGGTGCGCCTGATCTTCCAACCGGGGGAGGAGACGACACCGGGGGGTTCCGTCGGAGTCGTCGCTGCCGGTGCGCTCGAGGGCGTCTCGCGGATCTTCGCCCTGCACTGCGCTCCACAGCTCGAGGCCGGCAAGATGGCCACACGGGCCGGCCCGATCACTTCGTCCGGTGCCATGCTCACGGTCCGGCTGTCCTCTCCCGGAGGCCATTCGGCGCGCCCACACCTGACGGGGGATCTGATCTTCGCTGCCGCCGTGTTGGTGACCGGGCTGGCGTCGGTGCTCGACCGCCGCCTCGACGCCCGCACCGCCACCGTGTTGACGTGGGGCCGGATCCAGGCCGGACGGGTCCACAACGCGATACCCGAGTCCGGGGAGCTGGTGGGCACCCTGCGCAGCGCGTCGCATCGGACGTGGGCCACGGTGGAGCCACTGGTGCGGCGAGCCGTCACAGACCTTCTCGCGCCCTACGGCGTCGAGCACGAACTCGAGTACGTGCAGGGCGTGCCGCCGGTGGTCAACGACCCGGAGGCGACGGCCGAGATGATCTCCGCGATCCAATCCGTCGTCGGGCTGGAGAACCTGGCCGAGGCCGGGCAGTCCAGCGGCGGCGAGGATTTCGCGTGGTACCTCGAGCACGTTCCCGGTGCCATGGCGCGGCTGGGCGTCTGGGACGGCATCGGTCCGCGGCGCGATCTCCACACACCCGACTTCGACCTGGACGAGCGTGCCCTCGTGGACGGGGTGCGGACTTTCCTCGCCCTCGCCTACGGTGGGGACGTCGATCGGTCGGGGGAGTGAGGAACGGGAACGGGAGGCTGTGGTGGGGTTCTACGCGGATCGGATCGTCCCGCGCCTGGTGGACGTGTCGTGCGGGATGTCGCTGACGGAAGCGTCCCGGAGGCGGGCGTGCGCGGGCCTGCACGGTCGCGTGCTCGAGATCGGTTTCGGCTCGGGTCTCAACATCCCCTTCTACCCGGACACGGTCGAATCCGTCAGCGCTGTCGAACCGGCCGACGAGGCATGGAAGCTCGCCGCGAAGCGTCTGGCCCGGTCCCGCGTCCCGGTCGAACGGTCCGGCCTCGACGGTCAGGCCCTGCCGTTCGCCGACAACACCTTCGACACCGCGCTGTCCACCTGGACGATGTGCACCATCCCGGACGTCGACGCGGCATTGCGTGAGGTGCGACGTGTCCTGAAGCCCGGGGGGACACTGCACTTCGTCGAGCACGGGCTCGCGCCGCACGACAAGGTTCGGCGTTGGCAGCGCCGCTTCGAACCGATCCAGAAGGCGGTCGCCGGTGGCTGCCATCTCACGCGCGACATCCCGGCGCTCCTGCGCGGGGCGGGCTTCGAGGTTCGTGATCTGGACACCTTCTACGAAAAGGGCGCGCCGAAGATCATGGGTGCGCTGTCGTTGGGCGTCACGGAGCCGGTCGCAGGTTGATCGGCGGCGCCGGGGTGTGGGTCGCACCGTCTCGACGCATCCGGAGCGACCGGGTGGCTCGGGACTTCATCCGAAAGGTGTGAGTTCTCGCGAGGGTTCAGCTTCTACGGTGCTGACAGGGCCGATCCGGCTCTCGATCCCGAGGAGATGATCATGGCAGGAACACTGACTGTCTGGAAGTTCGCGTCCCCCACCGGAGCCGATACCGCCGTCGCGACGTTGGAAGACCTGCGCAAGCAGGAACTGCTCACCGTTCACGATGCGGCAGTGGTGAGCTGGCCGGAGGGCCGCAAGAAGCCGAAGACCCGGCAGCTGCACAATCTGGCCGGCGCGGGCGCACTCGGTGGCGCCTTCTGGGGACTGCTCTTCGGCATTCTGTTCTTCGTCCCCCTGATCGGCGTCGCCGTCGGGGCGGCCGTCGGGGCGCTGACCGGGGCGCTGACCGACGTCGGAATCGACGACGACTTCATCAAGCGACTCAAGGACCAGATCACCCCGGGGACGTCGGCGCTCTTCGTGCTCACCTCGGATGCGACGCTCGACCGAGTGCACGACGAGTTCCACGGCCAGCACGCCGAACTGATCTCCACCAATCTGTCCCACGAGCAGGAGGCGCACCTCCGGGAGGTGTTCGCGGACTGACCGGTAACCCACTCTCGGTCCGGGAGGGACGATGACCCGCTCACCCAGAACTCGATCCGACCGGACCGCGCCCGCGGTGCCGGTGCCCACCCTGACGCCGGCGCCGTGGGCGATCCCGCGCGGGCTGATCGTGCTCCTCGCCGGCGCGGGCGCCGTGGTGTCGATCGCCGGGATCAAGGTCTTCGCGGGGATCCTCGGCCCGGTGTTCCTGGCGCTCATGCTCACCGTCGCGGTGCAGCCGATCCAGTCCTGGATGCAGCGTCGCGGGCTTCCGGCGTGGATCGGAATGATCACCACGGTGCTCGTGGTGTACCTGATCCTCATCGGGCTGATCGCGGCCCTGGCGGTGTCCGCCGCGCAACTGGCCACCCAGCTGCCGCAGTATTCGGACACGGTGGACGACCTGCTGGAGGACGTCCGATCGTTCCTGGCCGGGGCGGGTGTGAACTCCGAGCAGATCCACAACATGCTCAGCAGCGTCGACGTCGGTAAGGTCGTCGGACTGATCGAATCGGCGCTGCAGGGTCTTCTCGGGGTGTTCTCCAACCTCTTCTTCATCCTGGCGCTGCTGTTGTTCATGGCGTTCGACGGGATGAGCATCGGCAGGAAGATGCAGATCGTCGCCCGAAGTCGGCCCGAGATCGCCTACGCACTATCGACTTTCGCTGCGGGAACCCGTAAGTACCTGGTCGTGTCCACCGTGTTCGGCCTCATCGTGGCGGTGCTCGACGGCGGGGCGCTGTGGCTGATGGGAGTGCCACTTCCGGTGCTGTGGGCGCTGCTGTCTTTCATCACGAACTACATACCCAACATCGGATTCGTGATCGGCGTGATCCCGCCGGCATTGCTCGCACTGCTCGACGGCGGTCCCGGCCTGATGGTGTGGGTCATCGTGGTCTACTGCGTGATCAACTTCGTCATCCAGTCGATCATCCAGCCGAAGTTCGTCGGCGATGCCGTCGGGATGAGTGTGACGGTGACGTTCCTGGCGTTGGTGTTCTGGGCCTGGGTACTCGGCCCGCTCGGCGCGTTGCTCGCCATTCCGATGACCCTGCTCGTCAAGGCCATGCTTCTCGACATCGATCCGGCCAGCCGATGGGTGAACGTCCTGATCGGAGGGGACGTGCGGAGCGTTGCGGTTGCGGCGGAGGTCGACCCGCCGCCTCCCGCACCGGACACCGACCGGCGAGAACCGGACCCACAGCCCGTCCTTCCGGCCACCTGACGGGGTTCCACCGAGCCGTCTCGGGACTCGTCCCACGTCCGGTTCCATTGCGCCACGCGGTGAATGAGCTCGCGGCCGCGCGACGCTCACGCAGACCGCTGTGGCGTGCGAACCGCCCTATACTCGGCGGGGTGGACAGCGCAGCAGATGCCTCCGAGCCCACCGGCCGGCTGACGTTCCGGACCGTGTACGGCGGCCCGGACGTGCCCGGTGAGTGGATCGCTGCGGTCACCCGCATGAAGCGCCGGCTGGGTGGGCTCCGCTTCTCCTACGACCTGGACGTGCTGCTGCACGTCGGGGGATCGATCTCGTCGACGGACGGGCCGACCGGGCTGCGGAACCCGCGGGTCTCGGTCGCGAAGCGCTCCGTGACTGCCCAGATCCACATCGGTCGCGCCGATGTCGAGACGGCGGAGGACCCCGATGCGTTCGTGCGCGAAACGGTCGCTCGTGCGGTCGGGGAACTGATCGAGCGCATCGCGGCCAAGGACGGCGGTGTGGATGCGGCGGCAGAGGAGTCCAAGCTGGGAATCCTGGCCGGGGCAGAGGGAGACTAGCCCCTCCGTAGCCCGGTTCCGGTCACGCGTCGACCAGGTCAGCGCGTCGGGACGTGCTCGTCGAGGAACCTCTGTGTCGACTCGGCAATCTCCGCCGCGTGGGCGTGGAAGAGATAGTGGTGACCGTCCATGACCGCGACCCGCTGGATCGACGGGTTGCTGATCGCGGCGCGGTGCGCGGACTCCCACTCCGGCTCCACTTCGAGTGAGGAGGAGGCGAGGAACGACAGGGCCGGCAGCGTCGGCGGGAACACCGCGCCCTCGGCCGCCTGCACGTTCTGTGCGCCACGAGCCATCTCGTCCAGTACGGTCGGATTCAACACCCACGAATACGCCCGCAGGTACAGGTCCTGTTGCTCGGAGGTGAATTCGGCGGCGTCGCCCAGACTCTCCCGGTAGTCGGCTACCAGTCCCAGGTAATCGGTGCTCTTGTCCAGCGCGATGAGATCCCGGGTGCCTCCTGCGGCGTTCACGATGGACATCCAACTCGGCCAGTCCGGCGAGCCGTGGGCGGCATCGGTGGTGTAACGCTCGTCGTCGAGCCCCACCACTGCGGCAACCTCGTCCGGGTAGTGGGTGGTCCACCACATCGCGTACAGCCCCGAAACGGAGTGCGGCATGAGGACGTACGGGCCGTCGAATCCCAATTCTGCTACCGCGGAACGAGTCTCGTCGACGATCATCTCGCTGGTGCGGGGAGCGTCGGTGCCGTCGCTGAGTCCCGTGCCGAAGGGTTCGACGGTGACTACTGTGTTGTGCTCTGCCAGACGCTGTGCGAGAGGGTCGAAACCGATGATCGGCTCCGGGGTGGCCAGGCCCGGCATCAGGACGATGGTCCGTGGTCCCGACCCTTGCACCGCGACGCTCATCCGGTGTCCGTCCACGTCGACGTACCGGTGTTCGGGGCCGATCAGCTGCTCGATGGCCTGCTTGTCGCGCGGCGTCTGCCACCAGTGGAAGGCGGTCGAAATCGCGACTGCCGCAACGATGAGCACGGCCAGCCCCGCGAAAGTCCACCCCGCCGCACGAATCAGCCGGCGTCGTCGTTTCGGGGGCGGTGATTCCTCTGTCTCCCAATATGTTTCGCAGTCGCGCCGCTCGTCCGAAAGCGCTCCGGCGACGGATGGATCAGGCCTCCCCGTAATCCCCATGGGGTCAACCTATCCGACGAGCGGTCTGCCGCGGGCCCTTTTTACTACATTGCGTAGTAATGGTGTCGGGCCGGCCAGGTCAGGCGGAGAGCAACTGCACCGCTGCGGCGAGAGCCGTGGCCACGACCCGTCCGGTCTCGAGAACGAGCGGCGCGCATCGCTCGAGCCGCGGGGCGTCCGCGGACCCGCCGCACAGGGACACCGCGGCGACAGTCCCGCCGTCCACCCGGACCGGTGCCCCCACGCACATCACGCCGGTCGTCGACTCGTCGCGGGCGAACGCCACACCGCGCCGGGTCCGCACGCGACCCAGATCGCGGTGCAGTGCGGGCAGATCCGCGATCGTCCGATCGGTGCAGCGCCGCATCGGCGTGCCGGCGTACTCCTGGTCGATCTGCTCGGGGACCAGGCTTGCGAGGATCGCCTTGCCCGCGGCGGTGGCGTGTGCCGGGACCTGGCCCCCGACACGAACATTCGACGGCGAGTCCGGCCGGGCACCGATCCGGTCGAGGTACAGCAGGTCGGTGCCGTCCAGTACCCCGAGGTGCACGACCAGGCCCGTGCGGTGGTGCAGGTCGTTGAGCGCCGACGCCGCGGCCGCGCGGATCTGGCCGTGGTGCCCCTCGCCGCCGCCGAGCCGGTGCAGGCGCGGCCCGAGGTGGTAACCGCCGGGGGAATGCTCCACCCAGCCCAGGCGCAGGAGCGAATCGAGAATGCGATGGACCGTCGACCGTGGCAGCCGGGTGCGCCGCGCGAGTTCCTCGAGCGGCACCCGTGAGGAGAAACCGCCGAAGGCGTCGAGGATGACCGTCATCCGGTCGACCATCGACGGCGGCACCGCGCGGTCTGTGGGGGAGATGTCAGTCGGCCGACCGAACGTCGTCACGATCGCTCCTTTCCTGGCCGCGGCCGAATGATGTTGCGGACTACCAGCTCTGATCGCCGCGGAGGACCGCGTCGGCGCCGCCGTCCACGAACACCACCTGACCGGTGACGTGCGTGTTCGCGGGGGAGGTGAGCCACGCCAGCAGCGGCGCCACCTGCTCCGGGCGGGCGTGACCGTTCAGTGGCATCGGCACGGCACCGTCGATCGCCCGGCGTCCGGCTTCGGTGTCGAGCATCGCCTGGATCATCGGCGTGACGATCGTGCCCGGTGCGATCGCGTTGAGCGGGATGCCGGCCTTCGCCCACTCGGGCGTGATCGCGGTGCGGCGCACCCATCGCGCGATCGCGGCCTTCGACGACGCGTAGACCTGCGCCCCGTCGCCCTGCGCCACGGCCGCACTCGCAGCTGCGACGGCGGCCGCCTCGTCTCCGGCGAGAGCGGCGTCGACGATCGCCGGATCGGACGGATGCAGCGACGCGACCGACGAGATCACCACCGCGCGAGGATCGGTCCCGGCCGCCAGGAGCGGGCGCAGGCCCTCGAGCGTCGCGACCGCGCCGAAGTAGTTGACCTTGATGGTGAGCGGATCGAACAGCGCCACACCGGCGCACGCGACGACGCCGTCGAGACGTCCGCCGGTGAGCTCGCGGGCCTGCTCCACGAGGGCAGCGCGGCCCTCGTCGGTGGCGAGGTCGGCGGTGATGTCCGCGTCGCGCAGGTCTGCGCCGATCACACGGTCGCCCTGTGCGCGCAGGTGCGAAGCGGTTGCGGCGCCGATTCCGGAGGCGCTGCCGGTGACGAGGAATGTGCGGGGCATGTCCTGCCCTTTCGAGTCGAGGGAGGCGGTGTCGGGTGATCGGCACCACTCTCCGTGTGCCAATCTGTGCCAGGATGCCAGTCTGTGCCACCCTGCTACTGTGTGTCAAGACACATTCGGAGGTGCTTGGTGAAACGCGACCAGCGTGGTTTGGCCGAACGGCGACGCGACGCCGTGCGCATGGACATTGCGGCGGCCGCCGCGAAACTGTTCATCGCCGACGGCTTCGACGCGACGTCGGTCGAGGACATCGCGCAGGGTGCCGGAATCTCCGTGCGGACGTTCTACCGGCACTGTGAGGCCAAGGAGGACACCCTGACGGCGGTGCTCACCTCCGGCATTCGAGACTTCGCGGAGAACCTCGCCGCCCGCCCGTCGACGGATTCCGTGGCGACCGCCGTGCACGAGGCGTTCGTCGAGTGTGTGCGTCAGGACCGGTACGCCTCCCTCGTCTCCACGCGCGACCTCTTCGTCATCATGACGTCGGTGCCCGGCATCCGCGCCCGGTGGATGGTGGCGGCGCACGACCTCGCCGACGACGTGCGGCCGCACCTCGCCGAGCGGGCGGGCCTGGACCCGGCGGGCATCGAGGCCCGCCTGCTGTCGCACATGCTGCTCGGCGCCCTCACCGTGGCAATCGAGTACTGGGTGACGTGCGATCCGAACGACCCCGGCGGGCCGGCCGACGTCGGTGAGCTGGCGGCGTCCGCGCTGTCGGTGCTCCGCCTGGACGTCGACCGGTCGCCCCGAAACGTTTGACCCCACCCCCATCGGAAGAAGCTCTACAGCGGAAACGGAGACACACATGGCTCGGTCACTCGTACGCAGCATCGTCGTCGCGGCCGACGCGGACAGCGTCTGGTCCCACATCGGCGCCTTCGACGGCCTGGGGGTCTGGCACCCCAGCGTCCCGCCGGCCGAAATCGAGGGCGATCCGACGCAGGTCGGCTCGATCCGCACCTTCTCGGTCGACGGCCGCGTCGTCGCCCGCGAGGAACTCGTCGCCCGCGATCCCGAGGGACACAGCTACAGCTACGAGGTGCTCGACCCGATGCTCCCGATCAGCGACTACGTCGCCACCCTCGCGGTGATCCCACAGGGGGACAAGTCCGAGATCCGTTGGAGCGCAACCTACGAGTCCGAGGACGACGCGGTCGCCACCGTCGAGCAGATCTTCGGCGACGGCGTCTACGTCGCCGGACTCCAGGCGGTGCAGGCGCACTTCGCCTGATCCGCTCCGACGCACGAGCTGAAGGGTCCCTTCATGCGCTGCCAGCGCACGAAGGGACCCTTCAGCTGTTACTCGGGGGTGCGTCAGCGGCGGGACCCGGATACTGCAGATGCGCCACGAGGGCCCGGTTGGCGGGATCGGCGAACGGATCCGGTGGGATCCAGTGGACGTTGCCGCGGATGCGGACGTCGAGGTTCACCGATTCGCTTGTCCCGCTCAGGGATCGAATGGTGAGCCCGCCGCGGGCGATCCATTCTGTGCCGTCGGGGCCGTGGTCGATGTCGGCTCGACGGGCGGCGGCCCGCACCCGAGCGACGGTGGCCGGGTCGTCGACCGGGATCAGTCGGCGCGCGTCGTCGAGCACCCGGACGGGATGCGGTGATGGGTCGACGCGCACCGTTCCGTGCCGACGGTCGAGTTGCATGTGCGGTTCGGTCGTGCGGAGTAGATACAGGCTTCCGTCGTCGACGACGCTGCGTCCGCCCTCTGTGCACACGCGCTGGACGCTCAACGACCCGTCGTCCTCCTGATCGCAGCGGAACACGTCGTGATCGGACGTGATCCAGCAGCCGTCGTGGTCGGCATGGACGGCGCGGGTCCAGATTTCACGCGGCCCCTCAGCGGCCATGGGCAGTAGGTACTCGACGATCCGGGGCGGTGTCATGCCGGTGTCGATGTGCAGCAGAACGGGATCGGCCCGATCCATCACCCAGATATCGGTCCCGTCCACGGAGACCGCGCCCGCCACGAACTCCGAGTCGGTCGCGGGGACGTCGTCGAGATCCAGATCGAGCAGCACGCCCACCGGGACGTACGGGTCGTCGTCCGTCCGGGGCTCCTGGCTCGACCAGAAGATGTGCGGCGTCGCCTCGACCTCGGTCAGACGCTCGCTGCCCCCGACGCGGCGGATGCCGGTCGGCGTCCGTTCGAACAGTTGACCGACCACACGCACCCGCCGTACGCGCCCGCGCACCGGCGGAGGACTGTCGGGCCCCATGATCAAGTCGGCGAAGAGGATTCCGCGGACCTCGACTCGGCCGGTGGTCGGCCGGTCCGCCCACCACGAGCAGGACCAGCCGTCGCCGGACAACTCGTGCAACCAGCGCAGGCCGCGCGCCGGATCGCTTCCGGGCATGCGCCCGTAAGCCGGCCGCGCGGTGGCTCGGAAGGTCTGCGTGTACGACGCGGATGGGGCCTCCGCCTCACCGAATGTCAGGGGGGTTTCGACGAGGTCGCCCACCGCCGGCGGGGCGAGGGAACGGTCGTCGAGAACCCATCCGGGAACGAACACGGCGAGCATGCGACGGGCCGATGCGATTGTCATCGTCATACCCCGCGCACTAGGGAGGACCGACGGGCGACGCCGTCGGGCGCGGGGGCACCAGGTCGGAGATTAGCAGGCATCTGCCCGTACGGGGCCTTTTCTGGATCTAATCGTTATCTTGACTAATTCCAGAAAAGGGGCATACTGGGGTCATGCAACAAGGAGAGCACGACTTCGACCCCCGCGCCGAGCTGCGCGGCGCTGGTCTGCGGGTCACCGCTCCACGCGTTGCGGTTCTGAACACCGTTGCCGCCAATCCGCATTCGGATGCGGACCAGGTCGCCACCGAGGTGCGTCGTCAGCTCGGGTCGGTTTCGACGCAGGCGGTCTACGACGTGCTCGGGGCCTGTGTCCGCGTGGGGTTGTTGCGCCGCATCGAGCCCGCGGGTTCGCCGGCGCGGTACGAGACCCGCACCGCGGACAACCACCACCACCTGGTGTGCCGCTCGTGCGGCACAGTCGTCGACGTCGACTGCGTCGTCGGCCACGCTCCCTGCCTGGAGCCCTCGAGCAACCACGGCTTCGAGATCGACGAGGCCGAGGTGGTGTTCTGGGGCCTGTGTCCCGATTGCCGACACGATTCGGCGAAAACCGGGGCACAGTCCGTTACCAGCTCACAGAATCAAGACGATGTGCCCGGATCGGGTGGGTCGATCACTTCGAAGACAGCCACAGCCCGTCAGCGCCAAGGAGGCTTCGCACAATGACGTCCATTCAGCCACGTCCCACGACGAACGACTTCGGGATTCCCGTCAACAGCGACAACGAATCCCTCACCGCCGGGACGCAGGGACCCATTCTCCTGCACGACCACTACCTGATCGAGAAGCTCGCGCACTTCAACCGTGAGCGGGTGCCCGAGCGTGTCGTGCACGCCAAGGGTGGCGGCGCATTCGGCGAGCTGGTCATCACCGGAGACGTCAGCAAGTACACGAAGGCGAAGTTCCTTCAGCCGGGCAAGAAGACGGAGTCGCTGGTGCGCTTCTCCACCGTCGCCGGCGAGCAGGGCAGCCCCGACACGTGGCGCGACCCGCGCGGCTTCGCGATGAAGTTCTACACCGAGGACGGCAACTACGACCTCGTCGGCAACAACACGCCGGTGTTCTTCATCAAGGATCCGATCAAGTTCCCGGACTTCATCCACTCGCAGAAGCGGCTGCCCGGGTCCGGTCTGCGCGACCACAACATGCAGTGGGATTTCTGGACGCTGCGTCCCGAGTCTGCACACCAGGTGACGTGGCTCATGGGCGACCGCGGCATCCCGAAGACGTGGCGTCACATGGACGGTTTCGGTTCGCACACCTACCAGTGGGTGAACGAGGCCGGTGAGCGGTTCTGGGTGAAGTACCACTTCAAGACCGATCAGGGCATCGAGTTCCTCACGCAGGCCGAGGCCGACGAGCTGGCCGGGTCCGACCCCGATCACCACCGGGCCGATCTGTACGACTCGATCGAGCGTGGCGAGTTCCCGAGCTGGACCATGAAGGTGCAGATCATGCCGGTCGCCGAGGCGGAGGGCTACCGCTTCAACCCGTTCGACCTCACCAAGGTGTGGTCCCAGAAGGACTACCCGCTGATCGAGGTCGGCAAGTGGACCCTCAACCGCAACCCGGAGAACTTCTTCGCACAGATCGAGCAGGCATCGTTCGAGCCGTCGAACGTGGTGCCGGGCATCGGCTTCAGCCCCGACAAGATGCTGCTGGGCCGCGTCTTCTCGTACGCCGACGCGCACCGCTACCGGATCGGCGCCAACTACGCCGAGCTGCCGGTCAACCGCCCCAAGGCCGAGGTGAACTCGTACTCGCAGGACGGCTCCATGCGGTACACGTTCAACTCGCCGAGCACCCCCGTGTACGCGCCGAACTCGTTCGGTGGGCCGCACGCCGACCCGACGGTCGCGGGCGACGAGGGCATGTGGGGGTTCGACGGTGAGGCCGTGCGTGCCGGGTACATCGACCACCCGGAGGACGGCGACTTCACGCAGGCCGGAACGCTGGTCCGCGAGGTGCTCGACGACGCGGCCCGCGAGCGGCTGGTGAACAATGTCGTCGGACACGTGCTGGGTGGAGTGAAGGAGCCTGTGCTCTCCCGCGTCTTCGACTACTGGAAGAACGTGGACGCCGAACTCGGCAAGAAGATCGAGGAAGGCGTGCGCGCCGGCCAGCAGTAGGCCGATCGCACGAGACCCGGGCCCGTCGAATCTCGACGGGCCCGGGTCTTCGTTCTTCCCGCGTCCGATCGCCGCACTGTTTCGGTGCTGCCCGGCATGGGTAGTTCGGTCGGCAGAACCCGAGCGAGGAGGAAGAACAGTGCCGGAAGAACCTGATCGCCCCGATCTCGACGATGTGATCGAGCCGACCGTCGCCGCCCCCAAGGACCGACGGGAACACGGGAAGTTTCCGGATCGGCACGAGGACGACTACCTCGAACATCGTGTCCAGCAGGAACGCGTCGCGGCAGGACTCGCGGACTACGACCCGGACGAGGTCCCGCCCGCGAGTGAGTAGCCCGCTGCTGCGGCAGCGCGAGCAGACCATCCGTCGAGCGGGAAGGAAGTGCGGAGATGGCGACGTCCGACGAACACGACGAGCAGTCCGGCAGAGCAACCGCCGGTCAGCCCGGTGAGCATCTGGAGCATCTGGTCGACGACATGGAGAAGAAGGTGGAGGAGGAACGCGACGAGCGCGGGGTCGAGGGCAGCGCCACCGACAGGCACCGGCGCGCGCCCATCGACACCGGCGACGAAGCCCCCGACTGAGCGGGGGCCGTCCGGCTAGGGCAGCAGCCCCCACCAGTAAATGAGTGTCGCTGCCAACCACAGGAGCAGGGTGTCCATGATCGCCTCCCGAGAACTCGACGCCTGACTCCATCATGCGCCGTCCACGTCGGGTCTGCGACGTCGGTCCGGGCGTCGAGCCTCGTCCGGTCCGGAGCCGTCAGGGCTCGAGGAACCGGGCGAGGAACTCGATCAGCAGGCGCTCGGCGACCGCGGGCGGAAGCTCCTCGACGAGCGCGAGGATGTCCGCCTTCGGGCCGTCGAGCCCAGCCCTCGGATCGAGCCCGGCCAGCGCGAGGACGCCCGCGCTGATCTCGCTGGTCAGCTCGGCCGGATCGATGTGCGCGGCCGCCGCGACGAACTCTTCCGGGGCGCTCGCCCCGGCGACGCCTCGGACACGATCGGCGGCCTTGGCGAGGGAGGTGATCAGATCGTCGATTACCGCCTCGGTGACCGGGGTGATCGTCAGGTGCGTCGTGCGTGGCAGTACGGTGCCGTCGGACTGGGTGTGGCGCGGCTGCGGCTGCAGCGCCCATCCGTCGTCGGCCGCGGCGTCGGACCAGCGGTGTGGATCGACGCGCCGCTCCGGCGGTGCCGTCTCGTCGGTCGCCACCGAGAGCAGGGGGCCCACCGGCTCACCGACGACGCGCAGACCCTCGAGGTCGTCGATCGCCTCCCGCAGGCGCTGCGTGGCGCGGGCCATCGGGGCGACCAGTTCCCGGAACCCGCACTCGCCCAGGGCTTGCGCGACGGCCCATGCTGCCGCGGTCGGCATCGCGCTGCGCGAGCCCAGCAGTGTGGGATTGACTACCGCGTAGCCGGGCCAGCGCGTGGTCGCGAACCAGTGCGCGCGGTGCCGATCACGGTCGCGGAACAGCAACAGCGACACACCCTTCGGCGCGTACCCGTACTTGTGCAGATCCACCGACAGGCTCGACACCCCCGGCACCGTGAGATCCCAGCGGCGGTCCTCCAGGTCCGGCCACCAGGGCAACACCCACCCGCCGATGCAGGCGTCGACGTGCAGAGTGACGTCTTGGGCGGAACACATCTCGGCGATCGGCGCGATCGGATCCAGGGCGCCGTGCGCGTACGACGGCGCGCTCACGACCACCAGGGCGACGTCGGGCGACAGGGCGGCCGCGACGTCGTCGGGGCGCACCCGCGCGGTCACCGGATCGACCGGAAGCACGTGCAGTTTCAGATCCAGGTGGTGCGCCGCCTTGTGGAACGCGGCGTGCGCGGTGGCGCCGACCAGCAGCGTCGGCCGGTGCTCTGCGCCGGTGCGGGCGCGCCACACGTCGCGCGCCGACTTCACTGCGAGCATGCAGCTTTCGGTACCGCCGCTGGTGACGCTGCCGACCACGTCGGGATCGCCGCCCGCGAGTACGTCCCGGCCGAGTGCGACGAGGTCCCGCTCCATCACCGCGATCGACGGAAACGTGGTGGGATCCAGCCCGTTGAGCGACTGCGCCCGCAGGGCGGCCGCGCCCGAGAGATCGGTCAGTTCGGCGACGCCCGGGTCGTACACGTACGACAGGAGGCGCCCACCCGACGTCGGGGCGTCGGCGGCGCGCAGCGCGTCCAGCCGGGCCAGGATCTCGGCGGGCTCGTTCCGCAACTGCATCAGTGGTTTCCGTTCTGTGCGTGGGCCGTCTCGGCCTCGAGTCGGTAGCGCAGCAGCGCGATGATGCTGAGCGCGGTGAGCACGGCCGGGGCGGCCGAGATGGCCAGGACTATGCCGTCGATCGCGGTCTGCGACTGCGTCACCTGCGTGTCGTCGGTGGACGAGACGAATCCGGTGACGGCGAGGATCACCAGCACCAGTGCCGGACCGAGTGCGAGGCCGATCGTCTCCACGGCCGTCCACACGCCGCTGAAAGCGCCCGCGCGCACGGTGCCGCCTTCCCGGCGTTCGTGATCGCTGATGACGTCCGGCAGCATCGACATGCCGAGCATCTGCATGCCCGCGTAGCCGACGCCGGCCACCGCCACCACCGCGTACACCCACCACCCGACACCGACGAGCAGACCGAGGAGCGCCACTCCGGCCGCGAGGAACAGACTCGACGCCAGCAGGTAGGCGCGGCGTTTGCCCCAGGACCGGACGAGCCACGACCACAACGGCATCACCGCCACCGCCGGGCCCACCAAGGCGGCGAACAGGAACGACACCGAGCGCTCGTTGCCGAGCACGTAGGTCGCCGCGTACTGCGCCGAGGCCAGCATCGTGCCCGTCGCGAAGGCCTGCAGAGCGGACGCGGTCACCAACATCCGGAACGGGCGGCTCGACCGGACGACCCGCAGCGACGCCGCGAACGACGCCTCCTCTCCGGTCGTGACCTCCGCGGGAGCCTGGCGGGGAGCGATCCTCGACGCCGCGAACATGCCCAGTCCCAGGAGCGCGCCCGCGACGACACCCATCACGAGGTACCCCCAGCGTCCGCCGCCGCCGAGTTCCCGAAGCTCCGGTCCGCCCGCGCCGAACAGCAGGATCGCGATGCCCAGCACGGCGACCCGCCACGCCATCAAGCGCGCCCGCTCGTGATAGTCGTCGGTGAGTTCGGCGGGCATCGCGATGTAGGGAACCTGGAAGAGACTGAAGGCCACTGCGGACGCGATGAACGCCACGCCCACCCACACCGCGCCCACCGTCGCGTCGACACCGTCGGGCACCGCGAAGGTGAGCGCGAAGAAGACCGGGAGCAGCGCGGCGCCGACCCGCAGGAACAGCTGCCGACTGCCCGTCCGGCGGGCCCACGAATCGCTCAGCGTGCCGATCGCGGGATTGAGCACCACGTCGAGCGCCTTGGGCGCGAACACCACGAACGTGGCGACCGCGGCCGCCACGCCGAGCGTGTCGGTGAGGTAGTACGCGAGGACCAGTCCGGGCAGCGTCGAGAAGCCGCCGGTACCGACCGATCCCAGTGCGTAGCCGCGGATGGTCGCGGGGCTCAGCCGTGTCGCCGGCGGCGCGGAGGTGCTCGTCATGGCGTCAATCTAGGTGAGTATCCCGGCCTGAGCAGGCGGTTCGAGCGGCGTGTCGGTGGGCGTTGCTAGCGTCTGCTGAGAGGGGTCCGAGGCTGCCGCGTCGGGCCCCTCCGTCATAGATGGTGTGTTGTTCGTGCTCGAAAGGTGCTGTCCCAGATGGTGATGGGTGCAACCCATGCAATGTCCGGTGCCGCGGTCGGTCTCGCCGTCGCGGATCTGCTTCCGACGGACTGGGGCGGGCCCACCTCCACCGCCGAGACGTTCGCATTCGCGGGCGTGTGCGCGGGTGCCGCGCTGCTGCCGGACCTCGACACCATCCAGTCCACCGTCGCACGCTCGTTCGGGCCGATCTCGAAGGCCCTCGCCGCGGGGATCGACACACTCTCGCTCGGCGTGTACCGGGTGACGAAGGGCCGCAAGGACGCGAACCGGCGCGGCGGGCACCGCACCTTCACCCACACCGCGCTGTTCGCGATCGGCCTCGGGGCCGGAATCTCGGCGCTGGTCGGGCAGTTCGGCCGCCCCGCCATCATCGTCACGCTCTTCTTCACGTTGGGACTCGCGCTGCGAGGGCTGTTCGGGAGCTGGGCGCGGGACAAGGGGTGGCTGATCGTCACCGCGGTCTCCGCGTTCCTGTCGGTCCTCACCTGGCAGTGGTTTCCCGACCAGGTGGGGTCGACGGGCCTCGGTGTCGCCGTCGCGCTCGGATGCGCGACGCACTGCCTCGGCGACATGATCACCAAGGAGGGCGTGCCGTTCCTGGCGCCGTTCGTGCCGCTCGGCGGACGCCGGTGGTGGGAGTTGCGGTTGCCGTCGTTCCTCGCGATCCGCGCCGGCGGCGGGTTCGAACGAGCCTTCCTCGGGCCGGCGTTGACGCTCGTCGCCGTCGGTCTCGCGTTGTGGTCCGTCGACGGTGCGCCGGAGGCGATCACCGACGCGCTGCGCAACTCGGTGCAGGCGTCCGAGTAGCCACCCCGGAGGGTGGCTTCCGGCGATCGGCTGTCCGGGCTTACGCCCGCGCGCCGTCGAAGTAGCCCTCGAACCCGCTCGGTGCGTGGGGGCCGATGGCGAGCTGTTCGAGGACGCCCAGGCCCTGCCGGTCGCCCCACTGCACCCGCACGACCTGCTGGACGTGGATGTTCTCCGGGGCCGTGTTGTCGAGGTCCTCGACCGCGAACTCCTCCCCGCCTACAGCGAAGTCGCCGTGCCAGTTGCCGTGGCCCCAGGTCGGGTGGGAATAGCCCACACCCCGCTGTCGGAAGGTGAGCAGCGGCTCGAGCTCGATTCGACCGGCGTCCCCGTCGCCGCCGCGCACCTGCAGCGTCGCCCCCTCGGAACGTCGAAGGCCGGGTGCCCAACGGATCTCGTGCTCGACCTGCACGTGCGTGACGGGCAGGTTCGCACCGACGACCGGACCGTCGTCGCCGATCACCGGCAGCACCACCGACGTCTCCGCCCAGCGGGAACCGCGTTCGTCCTCGAACACCATGTAGTGCAGGCACTGGTCCTCGAAGTGCAGCGGAGCGTAGAGGAAGAACACCTGGTGCTTGCGGGCCTGCGGTGCCGCCGGTGCGGGCTGGCCGACCGGCCGGATGCCCCACGAGCGGTCCTTGGTTCCGAAGACCCGACGGTCCAGGGAGATGTCCTCGTCACCGCTGCGCAGCGTGCCGCTCCAGGTACCGAGTTGAGTGAGGCGGGTGACATCCATCATCAATGACGAACCGGAATACATTGTCTGCCGAGGCTCTTCGTGGGCCGACGTGCGGGCCCGGTAGGTGAGGTCGGCGACCAGGCCGAACTCCTCGGCGTCCACCCTGACGCGGTTCACGCGCAGTGGCTCGACCACCTCGATGCTGATCGGCCCGATCTTGGTCTCGGTGCGGTCCAGGGGAGCGAGTCCGGAGGCGAACACCGAGCGCTGCACCCCGTTGTGGACGACG
This sequence comes from Prescottella equi, assembly GCF_002094305.1. Taxonomy (GTDB): domain Bacteria; phylum Actinomycetota; class Actinomycetes; order Mycobacteriales; family Mycobacteriaceae; genus Prescottella; species Prescottella equi. The sequence goes on along the minus strand of NZ_LWTX01000011.1, from coordinate 79,108 downwards.
CTGAACGACGCGTCGATGATGCCGCGGTTGGGGTAGACCCCGAGTCCGACCGCGAAGTAGACGTCCTCGGCGTAGCCGTTGAACCAGTAGCGGTCGTAGTGGTTGGGGTGCCCGTCGCCCGCGTGCGCGACCGGCAGCGGGGTCTGGTGAATGGGGTAGTCGTCGAAGGGCGTCAGCACAGCACGCCTCCGGCCTCGACGAACGTGCGCTCAGCCGTCACTGCTTCTCCCTGGAATCAGGTTTCACTTTCTGCGGACAGTAGTGAGGGTGTGTGACGCCGTCAACGACCAGGTCTCACCGAGTCGACGAGAATTACGGAACCACTGGCATTGAAATCGAACTTGTTCTAGTTTGACTCCCAGAGTGCGCGGCGAGCCGGTGTGGCCGCCTCCCCGACGAGACGAGCGGAGTCGAACCTGTGGAAGCTGGGCGGAGCGAGAGCGTAGGGAGCAAGCCGCGTAACGAGGTGTCCCGCAGGGGATTCCTCGGCCGGGCCGCCGGTGTCGCGGCGGGCGCCGCGGCGCTGACCGGGATCGGATGGACCCCGGCGTTCGCGTTGCCGCCGGCCGGATCCCTCGGTTCCGCCGGCGGGCCGGTGTCCAACCTCCCGGTCCCGCCCGCCTTCCCGCAGGACATCCCACTGGCCCAGCAGGGCTACGTGAACTGGGCCAAGGACATCCGCTTCGACGCGGTGTGGACCGCCACCGCCCGCACCCCCGACGACGTCGTGCGGATCGCGAACTGGGCCAGAGACAACGGCTACCGGGTCCGTGCCAAGGGCACCATGCACGGATGGAGCCCCCTCACCGTCGTGCCCGGAGAGAACGTCGAGAAGACATTGCTCGTCGATACGATGACCCACCTGAACGGGGTGAGCGTGAACCCGAACGGCACCCCCGCGACCGTGACGGCCGGTGGGGGCGCCAGCCTCGAGGCGATCCTCACCGCGCTGCAGGGACACGGCCTGGGGTGGGCGAACTCGCCGGCGATCGGCGATCTCTCGATCGCCGGTGTCCTCGCGATCGGCGCGCACGGCGCCACCTATCCGGCGGCCGGGGAGACGGTCACGCCAGGCCAGTCGTTCGGGTCGCTGTCGAACCTCGTCACCGCGATGACCGCGGTGGTGTGGGACGCCGCCGCCGACCGCTACGTGTTGCGCGACTTCACCCGTGCGGATCCGGAGATCACAGCACTGCTCACGCATCTGGGCCGCAGCTTCGTCACCTCGGTCACCCTGCAGGCCGGCGCCAACACCCGCCTGCGCTGCCAGAGCATCATGGACATCCCGTGGCAGGAGATGTTCGCGCCCAAAGGATCACCGGGCCGGACGTACGAGCGGTTCGCCGAGGAGTCGGGCCGCGTCGAGGCCATCTGGTTCCCGTTCACCGACAAGCCGTGGCTCAAGATCTGGTCGCCGACGCCGGTGAAGCCGCCGGAGTCACGAGAGGTCTTCGGCCCCTACAACTACTTCTTCACCGACAACCTCCCCGAACCGCTCACCGACCTGCTGGGCCAGGTCGCGGGCGGGATCCAGGCCGCGACACCGGCATTCGGAGTGGGACAGCTCGCGGCGGTGCAGGCCGGGCTCGCGCTCACCGACACCGACGACCTGTGGGGTTGGTCCAAGGACGTGCTGTTCTATCTGCGGCACACCACGATGCGGGTCACCGCCGGTGGCGGTGTGGTCGTCACCGAGCGTGCGAACATCCAGCGGGTCGTCAACGAGTTCACGACCTGGCACAACAGCCGGATGTCGGAGCTCGCGGCACAGGGGAAGTACCCGATCAACGGGCCCTTCGAGGTGCGGATGTGCAAGGTCGACGACGATGCCGAGGTGCTGGTCGAGTCGGCCGGCCCGCCGAACCTCTCGGCCGTGCGCCCGCGTCCCGATCACCCCGAGTGGGACACCTGCATCTGGATGAACGTCGTGACCTTGCCCGGCACACCGGGCGCAGCCGAGTACTTCCGGGAGATGGAACGTTGGATGGCACAGCACTATTCGGGCGACTACGCGACGTTCCGGTCCGAGTGGGCCAAGGGCTGGGGCTTCACCGATCAGGGTGGCTACCGTGACGACGAGTGGCTCGGTCAGACCCTTCCGGCCGCGTACACGACGGGCATCCCGGCGTCGGGCAATTTCGCAGCTGCCCGTGCGTCGCTCAATGCGCACGATCCGCATCGTGTCTTCGCGAACAGCTTCCACGATCGGTTGCTGCCGTAGTTCGGCGGCCTATTCGGCTGCAGCGGCGGCGTGGCCGTAGTAGACCAAGGGGTATGGAACCTTTCCGAATTGCCCGGATGGTCTCGCTGCCGGCCCTCGTGCTCGCCGCCGCGGTCTGGGGTGCCCCCTCGGCCGCGGCGGATGTCACCGATCTCGAGGTCCTGCCCGGCCTGAGCGTCGGAGCGGCGACCCCGTTCGGCGCCGGGTGCACGTACCTCGTCGTCGCCGAGACGTCGGACTCGGTCGGGACGCCGAGTGACAAGGGCGTCGGGATAGTCGACTACAACCGGGCCTCGTCCTTCCCGCTCCAGGAGTTTGCGTGGGATCACATCTCGCCCTACTGGCAGAACCCGGTGATCTTCGACCACGCCTTCATGCTCTGGACCCCGACGGCACCCGGCGAACACGCGCTCATGGCGTACCAGACGTCGGCGGGTGGGCCGGTGGAGAAGGTCATGGTCAATCCCGCGCTTCCACTGGGCCCCCTCTGTTTCGTCGCGCCCTGAGCCGGCGCCCCACCCATCGCAGGTGGAGAGGATCCGAGCGCCGATGCACCAGCGGCCACAGCCCGCCCACGGTGTCGAAGAGGCCGTGGGCCTTGGCCAGTCCGAGTCTGGTGGGCGGGACGTTCGGTGGAGCTGTCATACCGCGCCGCTTACCCGTTCCGCGGTCGGTGAACCGTGCCTGTCGCATGGTTCGTCGTCGCGATCGGGGGGTATGCGTCGGTCCATGGTCGAAGACAACGCGTCGCACGCGGGGCACCTCTCGACGTTGGCGCTGTACGGGCTCTCGGTCGCCGCGACCGTCGGGGTGGCCACCGTGACGAAGCGCCCGCTGCCGGGCCGGATGCGAATGCGGGATCTGGTGGTGGCTGCCGCGGCGGCACAGAAGCTCTCGCGCACCGTGACCAAGAGTTCGGTGACGCGGCCGTTGCGCGCGCCGTTCGCCGAGCCTGTGGACGGCGGCGGTCCCGGCGAGGTCGCCGACGTGCCCGCCGGGAAGGTGCTGCGGTCGAGCATCGGGGAACTGCTCACCTGCCCGTTCTGCATGGACGTGTGGGCGATCTCCGGGCTCACCGCCGGGCGGGTGTTCGCCCCGGCGGCCACCGGAGTGGTTACGGACGCGCTGGCGGCGCTGGCGGGCGCGGACTTCCTCCAGCTCGCCTATGCACGGGCGCAGCAGGCGGCGGAATGACGGGCCGGTCGAACGACGAGATGGGAGGGCGCAATGCCGCCTGGCGAGCTCGAGTCCGTAGTCCTGCACGGTGACGTACTGCGATTCGTCGACGTCGGTTCCGGGCCTCCGGTGGTGCTGGTACACGGTCTGCTCGGTTCGCACGAGTCGTGGGGCCCGCAGATCAGCCAGCTGTCCCGGAAGTACCGGGTGGTGGCACCGGACCTTTTCGGTCACGGGGCATCCGACAAACCGGCCGGTGACTATTCGTTGAGTTCCCACGCGGCCACCCTCCGGGACCTGATGGAACATCTCGGAATCTCCTCGGCGTCGTTCGTCGGCCATTCGCTCGGTGGCGGAATCGTGATGCAGCTGACGTACTTGTTTCCCGAACGGGTCGATCGCCTGTGTCTGGTGGGCAGTGGCGGACTCGGAACGGAAGTGAGCCTGCTGCTCAAGGCCGCCACCCTGCCGGGGAGCGAGTTGGTGCTGCCGGTCCTGGCGTCCGACTGGGTGCGGCGCAACACCGAGGGCGTGCTCGACCAGTTGGGCAGACACCTGGGCCGGTTCGGATTCCCGGCGCAGCCGAGTCGCAGTGCCGCCGAAACCTGGCGGACGTTCAAGACGGTGTCCGACAAGCCGACGAGGGACGCCTTCCTCGCGTCCACCCGCGCGGTCGTGGGACTGCGCGGGCAGACGGTCAGCGCCAAGCAGCACTTCGCCAGATTCGAGTCGCTTCCATCGCTTCTGGTGTGGGGTGGCAAGGACCGGATGATTCCCGCCGCGCACGCCGACAACCTCCGTCGCGTCGTCCCCGGGAGCCGCGTCGAGATCTTCCCCCGAGCAGGTCACTTTCCGCAGCTGGACGAACCGGAGCTGTTCCTCCGCGCACTCGACCGGTTCCTGGAAGAAGATGCGGCCGGTTAGTGGAGAGCCGAGGATGTGCAACGACGAGGCCCGGCACCGAAATCGGTGCCGGGCCTCGTCGTGAATGGAACGGTTACTGCTTGCTGCCCAACAGGTTCTGCAGGTCGTCGAGCACGATCATCGCGCCGGTGGGGCCGAGCGCGAGGAACCACGTCTCGTCGGACACCGGGACGGCCTTGCCGTTCTTCACCGCGCTCATGCCGGCCCACAGCGGACCGCCGAGCACCTGCGCCTCGGCGGTGGTGTCGGGCTTGCCGTAGGTGGAGTAGAAGATCCAGTCGCCGTCGGCCTGCGTGATGGTCTCGGGGCTGACCTCGACGGCCAGTTCCTCGATGTTCTGGATGTCGGGGCGGCGCAGTCCGACGTCCTGCAGGATCACGCCGATGAACGACAGGTTGCCGTACAGGCGGGTCTTGCCGGACATGAAGCGCACCAGCGAAATCGACGGATCGCCCTGGATGCTGTCGCGAACCTCGGTTGCGCGGGCCTGGTAGTCGTTGAGCACCGACTCGGCCTTCGTCTCCTCACCGACCGCGTCGGCGACCAGCAGGAAATTCTCCTTCCACGGGAAGCCGGGGCGGATGCTGAACACCGTCGGAGCGATCTCCGCCAACCGCGGGTACGTCTTGTCGGCGCGCAGCTTGCTGCCGAGGATCAGATCCGGTTGCAGCGCGACGATGGCCTCGAGGTTGAGGTTGTTGGTGGTGCCCACGTCGGGGACGCCCGCCAGCTTGTCCGCGAGATACGACGGCTGCCCGGCGAGGCCCTCGGGGTTCGCGATCCCGACCGGCGTGATGCCGAGCGAGAGGACGTCGTCGAGTTCGCCGCCGTCGAGCACGACGACGCGCTCGGGCTTCTTCTCGATGACGGTCTCGCCCAGCGCGTGCTTGACGGTGCGCGGGAACTGACCGGGCTGCGCGTCGCTGCCCAACTCCGCGGTCGCGGCGTCGGCGGTGGCGAACAGGCGGCCGCCGGTCGCGACCTCGGTGTTGCCGGCCGGGCCGTCGGCGGCGGTGTCGGAGGAGCCGCACGCGGTGGCGGCGAACACGGTCGCGAAAGCGACCATCGCGATACGAACCGAGGTCCGCTTGCGCAGAGAGGATCGAACGAACATTAGGCCAGGCTAGCCTGCGGGCTCGGTGATCTTCGTCTCGGGTGTCACCGGACCTCGAATACGAATTCCACCTCGACCGCCGACCCGCGGGGGAGTTCGGCCAGTCCGATCGCCGACCGGGCATGTCGCCCGGCTTCCCCGAACACCTCGACGAGGAAGTCCGAGGCGCCGTTGATCACCACCGGCTGCTGGGTGAAGCCCTCCGCGGACGCCACGAAGCCGACCACCTTGACGGCCCGCACGACGTTGTCGATGCCGACCAGATCGTCGACCGCGGCCAGAGCGTTGAGAGCGCACAGGCGGGCCGCCGCAGACGCGTCCGCGACCGACACCGTTCCGCCGACCTTTCCGGTGCAGGTGCACGTTCCGTCGACGAGGGGGAGTTGGCCCGACGTGTAGACGAGATCACCCGTGCGCACGGCGGGCAGGTACGCGGCCGCGGGCACGGCGACCGGAGGCAGTTCGGTGCCGAGTGCGTGCAGACGTTCGGTCCACGTACCGGTCGTTGCGCTGTTGGTCATGGTTCTCTGAACTCCTTCGGTGTGGAAAGGGTTACGCCCTACCGGCCGGCAGGATGTGGGGATTGAGCAGGTGCGCAGGGTCCAACGCTGCCCGGATCGACCGCATGACGTCGAGGTCGACCTCGGTGCGACCGAGACCGATCCACAGCGCCTTCGCGCGTCCGACGCCGTGCTCGGCGCTGATGCTGCCGTTGTGTCGGGTGACGCGCCTGAGCACCAGGTCGGTGATCGCCTCGCGCTGGTCCACGGCCACGTCCAGGAGGTTGACGTGGATGTTGCCGTCGCCGAGATGACCGAAGCAGATGGCGCGCACGGCCGGGGCCGCGTCGGCGAGATCCTCGCCCAGCGCCGTCAGGAACGATTCGATCTCCCGCAGAGGCGTGGAGAGATCCAGCTTGAGTGGCGGCGTCGTCGATTCGGCACCGACCGACTCCGTGTGCCCTTCGCGGTACCGCCAGAGCCGGTGCGCGGGACCCTCCTCCACCACCGCATCGAGGACGGAATCCGCGGATTCCTGCAGGACACCGAACAGCACGTCCTGCGCCGAATCCTGACCCGACACCTCGACCAGCAGGTAGAAGGGTGCATCGGCGTCGAGAGGAGCCCGGAGTCCGCAGTGGCTGCGGACCAGGTCGACGCCGGCCCGCGTCATGAGTTCGGCAGCCTCGAGCGTCAGACCCGCCCGCTGGGCCGCCGCCGTCACCTCGAGTGCCGCGCCGACGTCGTCGACACCGACGAGAGCCACCTGCGTCTCCCGGGAGGGGACGACCAACCGCATGAGAACCCGGGTGATCACCGCCAGCGTCCCTTCCGCCCCGGCGAGCAGTCCCGGCAGGTCGTACCCGACGTTGTCCTTGGTCAGTTCCTTCCACCGAGTCAGGATCCGGCCGTCCGCCAGGACTGCTTCGATTCCGAGCAACTGGTGACGGGTGTTGCCGTTCTTGATCATTCGGATTCCGCCGGCATTCGTGGAGACGATGCCGCCCAGGGTTGCCGTGTCGCGGGATGCGAGGTCGATACCCAGATCCAGGCCGATCTCGCGGGCGGCCTGCTGGGCCCTGGCGACCGTGACCCCGGCCCCGGCGGCGATCGTCAGACCCACCGGGTCGACCTGTTCGATCCGGGTGAGGCGCGCGGTGCTGAGCACCACTTCGCCCTCCATCGGCACGGAACCCCCGACCAGTCCGGTGTTGCCGCCCTGCGGTACCACCGCGACACCGGCGCGGTGGCACACCCTCAGCACGGCGGCCACCTGCTCTGTGTCGGCGGGACGCACCACGGCACGGGTCCGGCCGACCCAGTGTCCGGTCCAGTCGATCACGTACCCGGCGACGACGTCGGGGTCGGTGAGCACGTGGGCCCGGCCCACGACGGCCGCCAGCGCGTCCACGAGTTCCAAGGTCTGCACTGTCTTTCCTCCTACTTGCTTCGGCTGACGAGGCGGCCGGCCCGCGCGCCGGTGACCTTGCCGTCGAGGACGGCGGGCGTGCCGTTGACCAGCACGGTCCGCACGCCGCGCGCGAGTTGCCAGGGATCGTCGAACGTCGAGGCGTCGTCGACGGTGCTCGGGTCGAAGACGACGACGTCGGCTGCCGCACCCACTGCCAGGACCCCGCGATCGTCGAGTCCGATGCGGGACGCCGGCAGGGATGTCATCTTCCGGATCGCCTCCTCGAGGCGGAGCGTGCCCTGCTCGCGCACGTAGCGGCCCAGCACGCGGGGGAACGTGCCGAAACTCCGTGGGTGCGGGCGGCCCGCGCCGGTGGGGGTGAGCACCCACCCGTCGCTGGCGACGGCGACCCAGGGGTGTGCCAGCACGGTTCGGACATCGTTCTCGTCCATGGCGTGGTTGACGATCGCGACCGAACCCTGATGGGCGGCAAGCACGTCGAGTGCGGCCTCCGCGGCGTCCGTGCCCCGCTCCGCACCGATCTGCGAGATCGACATGCCGATGCAGGTATCGAACTCACCCGCCGAGAGGTCCGCGATCACCACACCGTCCGGATCGATGTCGCGCCCGAATCGGGCACGCAGCGCGTCGGCGATCCGGGTGCGCACGGGATCGGCGAGCCGAACCAGGAGCGCCTCGCGTCCGCCGTCGACCGCCCACCCGGCCAGTCGCGACGAGAGGTCGGTACTCGAAGCGGTGTACGGGTACACGTCCGCGGTCACGTCCACACCACGCGCCCGGGCGGCGTCGATCAGTTCGAGTGCACGGTCGACGGCACCCCAGTTCTCGGGTCCCATCGCCTTCAGATGGGAGATCTGGAGGCGGGCGCCCGCGGCCTCCGCGACACCGATCGCCTCCTGGACCGCTGCGACCATCCCGGACGTCTCGTCGCGCATGTGCGTCGAATACAGCAGTCCGGATGCGGCGGCCGCGGCGACCAGGGCCCGGAGCTCATCGGTGCCGGCGAACAGTCCCGGCATGTAGATCAGGCCCGTCGAGAACCCCACCACGCCCGGCGCGCCGGCCGAGTCCCGGACGATCCGGCACATCTCGTCCAGCTCGGCTGCCGTCGGCGGCCGGTTCTCGGCGCCGACGACACTGCTGCGGAGCGCGTTGTGCCCGAGCTGCAGCCCGACGTTGACGGCCGGGCGGGTGGCCTCGAGGGCCGTGCCGAATCCGCGCGCGTCGGTCCAGTCACAGGGGAGGGGGGTCTCGGTGAAGACGGTGGCGAGCTCGGTCTGCGTGGGATCCGGGAGCGGGAACGGGGAGTGCCCGCAGTTGCCCGCGATCAGCGTCGTCACACCCTGTGCCAGTTGGGTTTCCGCGGCCGGATGGGCCGGAAGCGTGAAATCGGCGTGCGAGTGGAGGTCGACGAATCCGGGGGCGATCACGGCCCCGGACGCATCGATGGTTGTGCGAGCGGTGAACGGCCCCTCGCCGATCGCCGCGATTCGCCCCGCGGTGATCGCGACGTCGGCGCGCCGCGCGGGCGTACCCGTTCCGTCGACGACCAGTCCGCCCGTGACGGTGATGTCGTAGTCCACGAGTGCTGTCTCCTAACGGGTTTCGACGAACATGATCACGGCGTACATCACGGTCGCGGGCACGAGCAGGCACCAGCCGGTGATCAGCATGTTCCGCAGACTCGTCGACTGTGCGAGGCCCAGCGCGCCGAACTGGTTGGCGTTGGGGAAGGGGCCGTACGTGTCGGCCTTGGACGCGAACAGCAGCACGATCACCCAGGTACTCGCACCGACACCGACGCTCGTCGCGATGTCGCCGAACAACTTGTCGAGCAACACCACCTGGGCGGCGGTGGCGCCGGGCACTCCGACCCAGCCCAACAGCGAGATCGCGACCGCGAACGGGAACGGGCCCATGTCCTGCAGGCTCGCTCCGTAGGACTCGATGACCACGGTGAACGGGTCGATCAGATTCACCGCGTTGAACAGCACGGCCAGCAACCAGAACATCAGGAAGATGTTGACGAGCGTGGCGGCGCCCCGATAGATGTGCTCGGCGATCTCGGTGGGCGTCAATCCGCCGGCGACACCGGTGACCATCGCGAGCACCGGAAGCGCCAGCAACGGGAAGGCCGTGCCCGCGGACGTGACCGTGGCATAGACGACGCTCGCCAGGAGTGCCACGGCGAAGACCGCGGTGGCGCGGACGGAGTGGGTCGCCTCGGACGAGCTGTCGTCGGTGAACATGTCGTCGCTGTAGAAGTCGTCACCGTCGCGCTCGGTCCGGCGCTGCATCCACGGCACCACGACCAGACCGAGGACGAGGGACAGCACCGCCAGCGGCCCGGCGCCGTAGAGGACGTACTGGAGGTAGCCGACCTCGGCGGCGTCCATGATGGCGATGTTCGAGCCGGCGAACGGGGCCAGGGCCAGGCCGGCGCACCCGCCGATGAACAGTGTCGATGCGGTCGCGCTGCGCGTGAAGCCCATCCGGGCGGCGATGGGCAGCAGCAGCGGCGCGGCGATGGCGAGCGCTCCGGCGAGCGTGCCGAGGGCCGCAACCAGGATCAGACAGGAGATCATCATCCCGAAAGTGACTGCGGCGCGGCTGCGGTCGCCCGCCACACGCATCACGGCCCGCACGATCTGACCCGCCACACCCGTCGCGCGCAGCACCTCGGCCAGGCCTGCGCCCAGCACGATGATCAGTCCGATCATCGTGATCTGGTCGCCCACCGACTCACCGAGGATGTTCGCGGCCGCAGCCGGCGCCGGCATCAGGATCAGCAGCGCGGACGCGATCGCGACCACGGTCGCGACCATGATGTCCATGCCGAGGAGCGCGAGCAGTGCGTACAGGCCGATGGGGAGCAGTCCCCACTGGGTGGGGCCGTCGACGACGATGCCCGCCGCCACGGACAGGGCGAGTCCCACGGCGGCCAGCACGGAGGCCGGAAGGGGGGTGCGTGGCCGCGGAGGAGCCTGCGGAGTCGGCGCGGTCACCGGCGCGGTGACGGGGGTGTCCTGGGGCATTTCACTCCTCGAAGTAGTGAAAGTCCGTCGTGACAGACGAACGGGTGGGGGAGAGGAGGTCAGCTTCCCCCGGGCCCCGGCGCCACGTCCAAGTCGCATTTGCGAACGTGTGATCGTTTTTTCTTATAGTCACCGGGTGAACCTCCACAGGGCCCGATATCTGGTGTCGGTTGCGAACCACATGAACTTCACCCGCGCGGCCGCCGACCTCAACGTCGCGCAGTCGGCCCTCAGCCAGCAGATCAAGGTTCTCGAGCGCGAGATCGGGGTGACCCTCATCGATCGGCGCGGACCGCGGATCGGCCTCACGGAAGCCGGTCGGGTGGCTGTGCAGGAGGCGCGGTACCTGATCGTGGCCGCCGACCGGGCGGTGGCACGGATCCGCGCGGCCGCGCGGGACTCGGGAGAACTGCGGATCGCCCACACCCGGTCGTGGGCGGGCGGCTCGATCGCGAGCGCCATCCGTGAGTTCCGGGCCCGCTATCCGGACGTGGCGATCGACGAGCACCGGGGGTTCACCGCGCGCAACCTCGAACTCGCGTCGGAGGGCGTGGTCGACGTCGCGGTCGTGCGTCCCCCGGTCGATGGCGCACACGACCTGGTGGTGCGGGTGATCGATCGGGAGGAGTTGCTGCTCGCGGTGCCGGCGTCGCACGAGTTCGCGCGGCAGTCGTGGGTGGCGCCCGAGCAACTGGCCGAGCAGCCGGTGGTGTTCTGGCCCCGCGTCAACGGTCCCGGAATGTACGACGCCATCGTCGAGCAGTTCTGGTCCGGGACCGGACCCCGCGTGGTGCGCAACGAGGCCGACGACGAGCAGGTGCTGCACGCGGTCGCCGCGGGTGTCGGCATCGCGCCGATGCCGGCCGGGCGGGCCGCCGCCTTCCGGGTCTGCGGCGTGCACCTGTGCACGGTGGCCGGACCGCCCAAGTATCTGGACGTCGGCATCGCGTATCGGCGCGACAACCCCAACGTCGCGCTGCGGAGCTTCCTCGAGCTGTGCCGACTCGCGGCAGAGGAGAACTGACGAGAAAAGACCCCGTCCGAACGAGCCGGACGGGGTCTTTCTGTTCTTCACTGGTCGGGGTGGCGGGATTTGAACCCACGACCTCTTCGTCCCGAACGAAGCGCGCTACCAAGCTGCGCCACACCCCGGTGTTGAACCTCGGATAGCTTACAACACTGTTTCACCGGGGGTTAAATCGGCTGGTCAGCGACGCAAAACGGCACTTTCGACGGCGGCGGAACCGCGACCGGTCGCGGTCTCCTCACGCGGCGCGGGGACGAGCGTGAGCAGGGTCGCCTCCGGGCGGCAGCAGAACCGCGCCGGTGCGTACGGCGACGTGCCGACGCCGGCGGACACGTGCAGGCGCGTGTGCGCTCCCCACCGTGACGGCCCCTTCACACGCGAGCGGTCCAGCTGGCAGTTGGTCACCAGGGCGCCGTAGAACGGCAGGCACAGCTGGCCGCCGTGCGTGTGGCCGGCCAGGATCAGGTCGTAACCGTCGTCCGCGAAACGATCGAGGACCCGCGGCTCGGGGGAGTGCGTGATCCCCAGCTTGAGCTGCGCCAGCGGGTTGGGCGGACCGGCGATCGTGTCGTAGCGATCACGCTTCAGGTGCGGGTCGTCGACGCCGGCCGCGTCGATCCGCACGCCGGCGACCTCGAGTTCGCGGTGCACGTGCGTGACGTCGAGCCAACCGCGCTCGGTGAACGCCGCCCGCAGATCCGCCCACGGCAGCGGCGCGCCGAGCACGCGGCGGTGCTCCTTCTTGAAGTACTTCATCGGGTTCTTCGGCTTGGGCGCGAAGTAGTCGTTGCTGCCGAAGACGAACAGACCGGGGCGGGCCAACAGTCCGCCCATCGACTGCACGACCGCCGGAACGGACTTCATGTGCGACAGGTTGTCGCCGGTGTTGACGACCAGGTCCGGATCCAGCCGGTCCAGCTCACGCAGCCAGTTCTGCTTGAGCTTCTGGTTCGGCATCATGTGCAGATCGCTGATGTGCAGCACCCGCAGCGTCGCTGATCCCGGTGCCAGGACGGGCATCGTCGCCTCGCGCAGGGCGAAGGCGTTGCGCTCGATGAGCGAGGCGTAACCGACGCCCAGAGCGGCGGCGCCCGCGGTGGCCAGCGCGGCCCGGTTCAGGGTGCTGCGGGCGGGGAAGCGGCGAGACAGATCAGACACCATTTCAGAATACGGGTGTCCGCAATGAAGGTGCAGGACACCGCGTCGGGCGCGTACCGTTCGGCGCATGGCCGATACCGCACCCACCCTCAAGTCCACGCTCCGCGCCGACCTCACCGCCGCGATGAAGGCCAAGGATCAGCTGCGGTTGTCCACGCTGCGCATGATCATGGCCGCGATCCAGACCGAGGAGACGTCCGGTAAGGAGGCCCGCGAACTCACCGACGACGAGGTCATCAAGGTGCTGGCCAAGGAATCGAAGAAGCGGGGCGAGGCGGCCGAGGTCTACACCGAGGCCGGACGCGGCGAACTCGCCGCCAACGAGCGGGCCGAGGCCCAGGTCATCGACGAGTACCTGCCGACACCGCTCACCGACGCGGAACTGGCCGACGTCGCGGACACCGCGATCGCGCAGATCGCCGAGGAGATCGGGGAGCGTCCCGGCATGCGTCAGATGGGCCAGGTCATGAAGGCCGCCACCGCCCTCGCCGCCGGCAAGGCCGACGGATCCCGGATCTCGAAGGCCGTCAAGGACCGCCTGTAGCGCCGACGGATCGTCTTTCGATCGTTTCTGTCCGTAACGACCGAATCCCCGTGCAAGATCAACTTCATGATCGGGGGCCGTCAAGGCTCTCCACGGGGAGGAGATCGGCATGGGGTGGATCGGTTCGAAGACGGCACGTTCGTTCGCGGTGGCGTTCGGTGTGGCCGCTGCCGTCGCGGTGGCCGCACCGGCGACCGCGTCGGCCGCGGTGGTTCCGGGGGAGTTGGTGCAGGTCGACTGGCTCGCTACCAATGGCGGTGCGAAGGGCATCTCCGAGTTCGCGTTTCCACTCACTGTCGACGAGATCGGAGTGACCGCTCCGGGGCAGCCGCTCTCCGTGGGCCAGCACTTTCGGTTCCAGAACTGGCAGAACGGCTATATCGGACTGGAGATCGAACGCCCGAGCGCCGACGGACCGCTCCTCGCCCGCACGGTCTTCAGCTATTTCGGTTCCGACGTCCAACAGGCCGGTTGCGGCCCCATTCATCCCGGGCCCGGCGGGATGACCTGTCGCGGTGAGATCTTCGGCTTCGCGCTCGGTCGGACGTACACGATGCGCGTCGAGCAGACGGGATCCAACTACTGGCAGGCCTACGCCGAGGACGCCACCACGCAGCGGTCGCTCGGGGGCGTCCAGATCTGGAACGAACTGCGCCGCATGATGCCGTTCGGCCACCAGTCGGTCGGCTACTACGGTCCGACGGGATCGTGCGCGGACGTTCCGCGCGCCCGCGTGCAGGTCGGGACGCCGACGGCGTATGCAACGCCGATCGACCACACGGGTGCGCCCGTCCTCGTGGCTCCGCGGCGACCGAACCTCACGTGCTTCGGTGCGGTGGCGAACGACGTCGTCGCCGTTCCCGGTGGGGTCTCGGTCACCGTCGGCCGGGGTTAGCTCTCACACCCGCGACGCAGCGGACGAGAACACGTCGACGATGGCCTCGCAGAACGCGGGCAGGTCGTCCGGGTTGCGGCTCGACACCAGGGTGCCGTCGATGACGACCTCGCGGTCGACGACGTTGCCGCCCGCGTTGCGGATGTCGGTCCGCACGCTCGGATACGACGTCAGGGTCCGGCCCCGAACCACGTCCGCCTCGACGAGCGTCCACGGCCCGTGGCAGATGACGCCGACCGGCTTGTCGGCCTCGACGAACTCGCGCACGAAGGCGACGGCCTTCTCGTCCTGCCGCAAGTGGTCGGGGTTGGTGGTCCCGCCGGGCAGGATGAGGGCGTCGTAGTCACCGACGGACGCCTCCTCGACGGTGAGATCGACGTCGTACCGTCCGGCCTCGTGGACATCGCCGTTCATGGCCTGGATCTGGCCGCCGGACAACGAGATCAGACGCACGTCGGCACCCGCCTCGACGACGGCGGCGCGGGGCTGGACGAGTTCGACCTCCTCGACCCCGTCGGTTGCGAGGATAGCGACGGTACGGCCGGTAAGTGCTCGGGAGTCTGTCACCGGTGCTCCTTCCTGTGCAGTCCGGCGTGGGCGAAATGCCCGTCCGCCGATTCGGTTTCGTTGCGGGTATCGACATCGGCGAGGACGGGGTCGAACGCCGGTCCGTCGTTGGCGGGGGTCATCGCCAGGCCGGCGCCTTGCCCGAAGACCAGGTGCCCGCCCAGCGCACCACCGGCGCCGACGGCACCGAGTGCGGCCATCGACAGGCCCGTCGCGACGACGTCGCGGGCGGCGGGATTTCGCCGGCGGCGGCGGAACGACGCGAGCATCAACACGATTCCCGTCGCGTTGGCACCCGCGTGCACGAGGCCGACCCGCCGCTGTCGCACGTCACGTTCGCTCCAGTCGGCCCACCCGGTCGCCAGTGCGGGCGGTGTCGTCAGCAGACCGAGTCCGATGAGCCGACGGGCCGTCCGGTGGTCGCGGAGGACCGTGTCGAAGGCCAGCGATGCCGTCCACATCCCGATGGGAGCGGCGACGAGTCCCGGGTGGATCGGGTGACCGAGCCAGTCGCCGCGCAGACGGTCACCGACAGCGGTCCGGCCCAGCCCGGCCTGGATTCGCTGCTGCAGGGCTGCGCTGACACCGTCCAGGAACGACGCGGACTCCACGCGGTTGTAGAGATGTCGAAGGTTCATACCGGACTGCTACCCGCGAGCGGGTGCCCGTAAACCCCGCACACCCCCGACCGGACGCTCGGAGAACGCGTGCGGCGATCGGGTCAATACCAGTACCGGCGTCCGCCGACCGCCCGACCGGTCGCACCCAGAATCGCCAGGATGACGCCGATCACGAGCAGGATGATCCCGATGGTCCACAAGATGGAGATACCGGTCAGGAACCCGACCACAAGCAGAATCAAACCGAGAACAATCATGACGGACCTCGATCCGGCCTGGGGGACCCGGCGGGTCCCCACAGAGGGATGGATACCCCGCGCGCGGAAACCGTAAACCGTCCCGGTGTCGATCTAGCCGCCGGGCGTCGAGGTGCGCGGTGCGGCCGAACCGGGCGGCGCCGCCAGCACCGAACCGTCACTGACGTAGATCGTGATCGCCGAGCCCGGAACCGCCAGGCCGGACGGCGCGCTGCCGGTGACGTTGCCCTTCGGCGCGTCCGACTTGGTGCTCACCGGGTTCACCGCGAACCCGGCCGCCTTCAGCGCCGCCGCCGCTGCGTCCTGGGTCATCCCGACGACCTCGGGCACCTGGGCGTTCTGGGATCCCCGGACGTACTTGTCGTCCACGGCCGGCAGCGTGGTGGGACCGAAGTTGCCCACCACCGGCATCATCGCGTCGAACCACGTGCGGGCCGGTTCGGTACCGCCGTACAGGTTGCCGTCCCCACACGGGCGCAGCGGGCCGGAGCAGATCTCGCCGGGAGTGGGGGAGTCACCGTAGACGAGGACGCTCGCGGCGAAGTTGTTGGTGAAGCCGAGGAAGCCCGAGGACATGTGCGACTCGGTGGTACCCGTCTTGCCCGACATCGGCAGCTTCCAGCCCGCTGCGCTCGCGGCGCCGAACGAGGTGCCGCCGGGGGCGTCGTCCTTGCTCATCGCCACCGCGAGCGTGTCAGCCAGACCGGGGTCGACCACCTGTTCGCAGGCCTGCTGCGTGAGCGACACCGGCTTGCCCTCGCGGTCGGTGATCGAGTCGATCGGAGTGGGCGGGCACCACTTGCCGTGCGAGGCGAGGGTGGCTGCGACGTTCGCGAGTTCGAGCGGGTTGACCCATGTGGGGCCGAGGGTGAACGAGCCGAGGTTCTGCGACTTCTGCATGTCCGCCATGCTCTGGTCACCGAAACCGGACGAGCCGGTGGCGGTGTACGAGCGCAGGCCGAGTCGCACCGCCATGTCGACGGTGGGGGTGACGCCGGTGGACTGGATCAGTTTGACGAACGCCGTGTTCGGTGACTGGGCGAGCGCGTCGGTCACCGACATCTTCGCCGGGTAGTTGTTGGTGGCGTTCTGGACGCAGTAGGTGGCGGCGGGGCAGCCGCGGGCGCCGCCGTTGCCCATGCCGCGCGCCTCGAAGCGCTGCGGGACGTCCAGGACGGCGCTCGTACCGAGCCCCTTCTCCATCGCTGCGGCCGTCGTGAAGATCTTGAAGATCGAGCCGGCGCCGTGACCGACGAGCGTGTACGGCTGCGGTTGGACGGTCTCCTCGTTGGAGGTGTCCAGGCCGTACGTGCGGCTGGACCCCATTGCGAGGACGCGGTGTTGATCCTGGCCCGGTTGCACCACGTTCATGACGTTCGCGATGCCGTCGAGCTTGGGGTCTGCGTTCTTGACCAGAGCCTTCTTCACCGAGTCCTGCACGACGGGGTCGAGGGTGGTCTTGATCGTGTAGCCGCCCTTGTTGATCTGCTCGCGGCTGATGCCGGACGCGGCGAGGTACTGCAGCGCGTAGTCGCAGAAGAAGCCGCGGTCACCCGCCGCGATGCACCCCCGGGGCAGGGAATTGGGCGTGGGCAGCACGCCGAGCGGTGTCGACTTGGCGGCCCGGATCTCGTTCGCCCGCTCGGGGATGTTCGCGATCATCGTGTCGAGGACCGTGTTGCGTCGTTCGGTCACGCCGTCGACGTTGGTGTACGGATTGAGCGCCGAACTCGACTGCACCATGCCGGCCAGCATCGCCGCCTGCGTCAGATTCAGGTCCTTCGCGTCGACCCCGAAGTACGTCTGTGCGGCGTCCTGCACGCCGAACGAGCCGTTTCCGAACGGGACGAGGTTGAGATAGCGCGTGAGGATCTCGTCCTTGGTCAGCTTCTTGTCGAGGGTGAGGGCCATCCGGATCTCGCGGATCTTGCGGGCCGGGGTGGTCTCGATCGCGGCGCGGCGTTCAGCGTCGTTCCGCGCGACGACCAGGAGTTGGTAGTTCTTCACGTACTGCTGGTCGATGGTCGATGCGCCCTGCTGGACCTCACCGCTGGTGGTGTTGGTCATCGCCGCGCGCAGCGTGCCCTGCCAGTCGACGCCGTGATGGTCGGCGAAGCGTTTGTCCTCGATCGAGACGATCGCGAGCTTCATCTCGTTGGAGATCTGGTCGCTCGGGACTTCGAAGCGCCGCTGTTCGTACAGCCACGCGATGGGGTTCCCGGCGACGTCGGTCATCGTCGAGACCGCGGGGACAGTGCCCTCGACGAGTTCGGCGGAGACGTTGTCGACGGCGTCGGCGGCGCGGTTGGATGCGAAGCCGAAGCCTCCTGCCAGCGGAAACATCGCTCCAGCGAGCAGAACACCGGCGAGTGCGGAACATCCCGCGAGCTTGGCGATCGTTTTGGCTCTCGACACGCTGTACAGACTACGTCGAACGGACCGTGTGCCCTGGTGGACGACTCGAACGGGCCGGTCGGTAGTCGGTGAACCGGTGATGAACTTCCTCCCCGACCCGGGCATTTGCCGCGAAGTATGCACGCCCGTACCAGAAAGTGGAGAGCTGATCTTGCGCTTCGCGCTTCCTTTACCTAGATTGACTCAGGTCAGTGTGATACAGCTAACACTGGATTAGGAATGTGGTGTGTACCTCTCGTGCTATTTGCGAGGGTCGCTCGAGGATTTCGAGCGCCGTGGGGAACGGCGTTCGGACGAAGGGGAACCGAATGCACATGACCAGTCCCGCGACGCGGCTCGACTACGAGCAGGCAGAAGCGCGCATTCAATGGGTCGCACAGGCACGCTGCCGAGAGGTGGACCCGGACCAGCCGTTCGTACGTGGCGCCGCGCAGCGCAAGGCCGCCACCATCTGCCGTCACTGCCCCGTACTCATGCAGTGCGGCGCCGACGCGTTGGACAACCGCGTCGAGTTCGGCGTCTGGGGAGGCATGACCGAACGTCAGCGTCGGGCCCTGCTCAAGCAGCATCCCGAGGTGGAGTCCTGGGCGGAGTTCTTCGAAGCCCAGCGCCACCACCAGTCCGCGGTCTGACCGCGAAATTTGGGTCGGCCCTCGTCGGGGAGTAGGACCGATCGCACACGAACATCCGAAGGGCGCACGGCCGTCGGCCGTGCGCCCTCGTGCATGGTTCAGCCCCGGTGGCTTCAGCCCTGTCGGGTCAGCTGGTCGCCAACCGCCCGCAGCGCGTCGAGATCGGACACCTCGAACGGCAGGGACGGCACTCCGATGATGGGGACCTGCGGATGCGACGCGGTGAACCGTCCGAGCAGCCGCACCTCCCGCTTCGCGGTCACCGCACGGTCCGCGTGCACCCGCAGGATCGCGGACGTCAGCTGCGCCGTCGGATCGTCGGGCGCCTTCTCGTCCAGCAGGTCGGCGCCGGTGAGCGCGTGATCGGCGGGCAACGAGCACAGGGTGGGATGCGTCCGGTTCAGCACCAGCCCCGCCAGCGGCATGCTGTCGCCGGTGAGCCGGTCGACGAAGAAGGCCGCCTCGCGCAGCGCGTCCGGCTCGGCGGCCGCGATCACCACGAACTGCGTGCCCTCCTGACGCAGCAACTCGTACGTGCGGCCCGCCCGCTCCCGGAAGCCCCCGAACATCGAGTCGAGCGACTGCACGAACGCGGACGCGTCGGACAGCATCTGGCTGCCCACCACCGTCGACACACCCTTGAGGGCCAGTCCCATCGCGCCCGTCACGAGCCGGCCGATGCCGCGACCCGGTGCGGTCAGCAAACGAATCATCCGCCCGTCGAGAAATGCCCCGAGCCGTTGCGGCGCGTCGAGGAAGTCGAGCGCGTTGCGCGACGGCGGTGTGTCCACGATCACCAGGTCCCACCGGGCGTCGGCGGCGAGCTGACCGAGCTTCTCCATCGCCATGTACTCCTGCGTGCCGGAGAACGAGGTGGCGACCGTCTGGTAGAAGGGGTTGGCCAGGATCTGCTGCGCCTTCTCGGGTGACGAGTGCTCGAGCACCATCTCGTCGAACGTGCGCCGCATGTTCAGCATCATCGCGTGCAGTTCCCCGGTGGAGCCGGGGGCGAGCTGCACCAGCTGAGGCTCGTTGTCGAGGTCCTGGACCCCGAGTGCCTGAGCGAGCCGGCGAGCCGGATCGATCGTCAGCACCGCGACGCGTCGACCTTGCTCGGCGGCGCGCAGAGCCATCGACGCGGCGGTGGTCGTCTTGCCCACACCGCCCGCGCCGCAGCACACGACGATCCGGGTCTTCGGATCCGTCAGGACCGTGGACAGATCGAGGGCCGGTGCCTTCCGCGGCGGGTTCATCGCACGCCCTGCTCGGTCAGCCGCTCGGCCAGCTCGTAGAGCCCCCCGAGGTCGACGCCGTCCACCAGTGCCGGCAGATGCATGCGGGCCACCTTCACTTCGTCGAGTCGATCTGCGCTCTCGTCCTGCGCGGCCAGGGTGGCCGCGTGCTCGATGGTCTCGGTCAACAGGCCCGCGAAGTCGTCGTCGGACAGCTCGATCCCGGCGGTCGCGAGCCCGGATCGGACCGCGTCGGCGTCGATCCGTCCCTTGGCGGCGTCGGCCTGTGCCTCCCGCGGCAGGAACCGGCTGTCGTTGCGGTTGACGATTACCGTCCCGAGATGGAGGTCGGCGGCGCGCAATTCGGTCACCGCATCCGCGGTTTCCTGCACGGGCAGCGCCTCGAGCAGCGTCACTAGGTGCACGACGGTCTGCTCCGAGTGCAACAGCCGCACCACACCCTGGCTCTGCGAGTGGATCGGCCCGCCCTTCGCCAGCTCCGACATCGCGCGGGTGACGTCGAGGAACTTGCCGATCCGGCCGGTGGGGGGCGCATCGACGACGACGGCGTCGTAGACCGGGCGGCCGGCCTTGTCGGTGCGAACCACGCACTCCTTGATCTTGCCGGTGAGCAGCACGTCGCGCAGGCCCGGCGCGAGCGTCGTGGCGAACTCGACGGCGCCGATCTTCTTCATCGCGCGGCCCGCGAAGCCCAGGTTGTAGAACATGTCGAGGTATTCGAGGAACGCGGTCTCGAGATCCACCGCGAGCGCGAACACCTCGCCGCCGCCCTCGGCGGTCGCGATCTTCGTCTCCTGCGGCGGCAGCGGGGGCACGTCGAACAGCTGCGCGATGCCCTGCCGACCCTCGACCTCGACCAGGAGGACGCGTCGGCCCCCGGCGGCCAGCGCGAGCGCCAGTGCCGCGGCCACGGTGGACTTCCCGGTCCCGCCCTTACCGGAGACGAAATGCAGGCGCGCCGCGTCGGCGACGGGCGGCCAGGCCTGCCCCTCGGCGTCGGGCCGCTCCTGCGCGGCTGTGTCTGTCGGTGCTGCCACGGGGACGAGCCTATAAGTCGGAGGGCAGGAATGTGCGGGGGATAGGCTCAGCGTCATGAGCGAATTGACTACCTGGGAGTATGCGACCGTGCCGCTGCTGACGCACGCGACGAAGGCGATCCTCGATCAGTGGGGTGGAGACGGCTGGGAGCTGGTCACCGTCCTGCCCGGCCCGACGGGCGAGCAGCACGTCGCGTACCTCAAGCGTCCGAAGGGCTGACCCGGGTGACCGACACTGCACAGTCCTGGACCGCGCGACTGGCCGAGCTGGGCATCGAACTGCCGCCCGTCGCGGCCCCGGTCGCGGCCTACGTGCCTGCGGTCCGTTCCGGAGATCACGTCTACACCTCCGGCCAACTGCCGTTCGTGGACGGCAAGCTGCCGCTCACCGGCAAGCTCGGCGGGGGCGTGTCCGACGCCGATGCCAAGGACGCCGCGCGTACGTGTGCGCTCAACGCGCTCGCTGCGATCGACGCGCTCGTGGGACTCGACTCGATCGTGCGGATCGTCAAGGTCGTCGGCTTCGTCGCCTCGGCCGAGGGGTTCACCGGCCAGCCCGCGGTGATCAACGGTGCCTCGGAATTCCTCGGTGAGGTCTTCGGCGACGCCGGCATCCACGCCCGCTCGGCCGTCGGTGTGGCGGAACTGCCGCTCGGCTCGCCCGTCGAGGTGGAGATCATCGCCGAGGTGCGCTGAGCGCGCCCGACGCCGACTGAGCCGCATCCCCGGAAAGGGGATGCGGCTCAGTTGTTTTCGACGGCCAGTGCCGGATGGTCCAGCAGTGTGCGCATGCACCGCTCGGCGAGATCCGCGGGACCGCCCGGTCCGGTGGTGGGTGCGTCGGTTGCCGCCCACGTCTCGACCGCGATGCGCATCGCGGCGTTCACGGCCGCGGCGGTGAGTCGGACGACCATGGGGTCCGCGTCCGGGTCCATTCGCGTCGCGAGGGCGCCGACCAACCCCTCCTCCGAATCGTGTTGCACCCGAAGCCACACCGCGTGCAGTCCCGGTTCGTCGTGCACGGTCCGCAGGAGCCCGCGGGTCCAGTGCAGCATCTCCTCGGCCACGTCGTCGGCCGGGGTGAGGGCGCGTCGGGTCGCGCTCTCGATCGCGTCGCGCACCGACGACCCGGCAGCAGGGTCCGAGTCCTCGGTGAGGTAGGCGATCCAGCCGGTCACGCCGCCCGCGAGCAGGGGTGCGACGGCCTCTTCCTTGGTGCGGAAGTAGCGGTAGAACGTGCGCAGTCCGATACCGGCCGCGGCCGCGATCTCTTCCGCGGTCACCGCCGATGCGCCTCGTGTGGAGAACAGTTCGCCCGCACGGCGCGAGATCTCGAGTTGTGTCGCCGCCTTGCGTCGCTCGGTCAACGACGTCACGGGCTGCAGGCCGGGCATATCGGGTCCTCCGCTCGTATCGAATCGCAGACTACCGGTTCTGTTCGGGACAATTGCGTGACACGACGTGCCATGAAGGCCTAATGTGCCAGTGGGCTGCACCACACACTGTAAGCGAACAGGAGAGAAAATGAAGCGATTCGAAGGCCGCCGCGTACTCGTCACCGGCGCCGGGTCCGGCATCGGTCAGGCCACCGTCGCCCGCATCCTCGAGGAAGGTGGCACCGTCGTCGGCGCCGACGTGTCGGAGACCGGGCTCGAGGTGACGCGTGAGCGCGCCGCCGCAGCCGGCACCGCCGACCGGTTGACCACCACCGTCGTGGACATCTCGAACGAGGACTCGGTGCGGGAGAACATCGGCGGTGCCGTCGAGACGCTGGGCGGACTCGACGTCCTGATCAACGCCGCCGGCATCCTGCGTTCGTCGCACACGCACGAGACCACCCTCGACTTCTGGAACAAGGTCGTCGGGGTCAACCTCACCGGCACCTTCCTGGTCACCCGCGAGGCGCTGCCCGCGCTGCTCGAGTCGGGCAAGGGCGTCGTGGTGAACTTCAGCTCCACGTCCGCGCACTTCGCGCACCCGTACATGGCCGCGTACGCCGCCACCAAGGGCGGTATCCGCTCCTTCACGCACGCGATCGCGCTCGAGTACGCCAAGCAGGGTCTGCGCGCCGTCGCCGTCGAGCCCGGCAGCATCGCGTCCGGCATGACGAGCGACCCGGGCTTCCCCGAGGGTGTCGATCCGAGCCTGATCGGCAAGCTGTACCCGTGGATCGGCGAGGGCTTCGCGCCGCCGGAGGACGTGGCCGGCGTGATCGCGATGCTGGCCTCCGACGACGGCAAGTTCGTCACCGGCACCGAGATCCGGATCGACGGCGGCACCCATATGTGAGTGCACCTGCGCCGCACCAGGTGTCGGGTGGCGCGACCGGCAGCGGTCCGGAGTCGTACAGTGATGTCGGTTTCGAGTGCCCGGATTCTCCGGGTCCGCTGTCGGTCCGTCACGAAAGGCGCGCCCATGACGCTCCAGCACCCCGCGTACGCCCAACTGCGCCAGGTCACGCCCGTCGCCGCCGTCATGCTCGAGCAGAATCCGAGCATGTACTCGCTCGACGGCACCAACACCTGGATCCTGCGGGCCCCGGGAGGCGACGAGTGCATCGTGGTCGACCCCGGTGACGACGACCCCGACCACCTGGCGCGGGTCGCCGGCGTCGGGACCGTTGTGCTGACGCTGATCTCGCATCGTCACCACGACCACACCGGTGGCATCGACCGGTTCTTCGAACTGACCGGTGCGCCGGTGCGTGCCGTGCACGAGGAGTTCCGGCGCGGCGGTGGCGGCGGTCTCGACCACGACGAACTGATCGAGGCCGCCGGGCTCACCCTGCGGGTGCTGCGTACACCGGGGCACACCGCCGACTCGGTGTCGTTCGTGATCGAGGGGGAGGGATCGGTGCTCACCGCCGACACCATCCTCGGCCGCGGCACCACGGTTCTCGACGCATCGGACGGCAACCTGCGCGACTACCTGGCGTCGATGCAGACGCTCATCGACCTCGGACCGGGGCGCACCGTCCTGCCCGGGCACGGCCCGGAACTGCCCGACCTCGAAGCGGTCGCGAAGTACTACCTCGCCCACCGGGAGGAACGTCTCGCCCAGGTCCGCGGTGCCCTCGACGCGCTCGGCGCCGATGCCGACGTCCGCGCGGTGGTCGAGCACGTCTACACCGACGTGGACGAGACGTTGTGGCCGGCGGCCGAGCAGTCGGTGCGCGTGCAGTTGGAGTACCTGCGCGGCTGACGGTCAGCGCGCCGTACTCGCGGTGTCCTCCCGCTCAGCGCGAGGCAGACGAGGAGGCTCCGAAGAACGTGGCCGGATCCAGCGAAGCGACGGGAGTCCAGCGCGCGGGAGGCCCGGCGCTCTCCGAATCGCTCGCTGCCGCGGTCGCGTAACCCTGCAGATCCAGAGCGAGTCGCGGATTCTCGTCCACTCGGCGGGCGATCTCGTAGAGGACCGCGAGCACGTGCAGGCAGGTCGCCGTGCGCGCCGAACACGAGCAGTCGGTGTCGACGAGAACCGGCGCGAGGGTGATGCCTGCCGAGACGATCGCGCGATACGTGTCGTCGGTGAGCATCGCGGTGTCCGGCGCGATCTCCGACACCGCAGTGATCGACGCCCTGCCGAGCGGAGCCACCTCGAGTCGTGTCACCGACGCCGCGCCGCCGCGATGGATGGAAGCGTGCACGACCCGACCCTCCACCGTGGCCTGCACGAGGTTGTTGCGAGCGAGGCTGCGGGCGCGCGGCAGCTGCAGGCGCACTGACTCGCTCTGGCGCAGCGGTTGGGCCAGCCGCACCCAGTCCCGTCCCCAGAGGGTGTAACCGAACTCGTTGTCCGCCATCATTTCTCCCTCTTGCGGCGCAGGATCTCGATCAACTGGTCGTCGTTCAGGCCGGCGAGTGCCGCGATGCCCGCCGCATCTTCGAGGTCCGTGAGCGCCGCCTTGCGACCGTGCATGCCGGCGATGTGCTCCTCGACGGTGGTGGTCGAGGTGAGTGTGGTGACGGTGACCGTCCGGGTCTGACCGATCCGGTGCGCGCGGTCGGACGCCTGCGCCTCGACGGCCGGATTCCACCAGCGGTCGAAGTGCACGACGTCCGCGGCACGGGTCAGGGTCAGCCCGGTGCCCGCCGCGCGCAGACTCAGCACCAGTACCGGTGGCCCGTCCTCGGACTGGAACCGGGACACGATCTCGGCACGCTCGGACTGTCGCAGCCCACCGTGCAGGAAGGGCGCGGCGACGTCGAACTGCTCGGCGAGATGACGCACCAGCATCTCGCCGGTCCGGCGGTACTGGGTGAAGATCAGTGTCGGACTGCCGGTTTCCATGTTGGTGGCCACGATGTCGGTACACAGGTCGAGCTTGCCCGACCGGCCTGCCAGCGAGTCCATCTCGCCGGTGATCAGTCCTGGATGATTGCAGACCTGCTTCAGTGCGGTCAGCACCGCGAGAACGCGGCCGTGACGTTCGATACCGGCGCCGAAACCGTCGTCGACTGCCTCCGCGAGCAACACGTCGTAGATCTCCTCCTGCTCGGCTGTGAGATCGCACAGGAGATCGTTGTGGATCTTGGGAGGTAGTGACGCGGCGACCTGAACCTTTCTGCGTGCCAGCACGATCGGCTCGATCGTGTCGCGCAGGCGGGCCGCCGCTGCCACCGAACCCTCCCGGACCGGCTGGACGAACCGTCGCCGGAACTGTGCCCGATGCCCGAGCGCGCCCGGGGACACCAGGTTCACCAGCGCCCACAGCTCGTCGAGATGGTTCTCCACCGGCGTGCCGGTGAGCGCCACCTTGGCCGCGCTGTCCAGCGCCCGCGCGGCCTTGGAGATCTGGGTGCGCGGGTTCTTCAGCGCCTGCGCCTCGTCGAAGACCACCGTGCGCCAGCGCTGTCCCGCCAGCGTGGTGGCGTGTGTTCGCAGAGTCGGGTAGCCCACGACGACAACGGTTCCCGGATCGTCGGGGATGTTCCCGCCGCGCCACACCGCCGGGTGCAGTCCCGGCGCGAACCGCCCGATTTCGTGCGTCCAGTTGCCCACCAGTGACGTCGGGCAGACCACGAGCTGGGGTTCGGTCTCCGCCCGGCCGAGCAGGAAGCCGATTGCCTGCACGGTCTTGCCGAGTCCCATCTCGTCGGCGAGCACCGCTCCACCGTGCGTCCGGACGGTCTCCCGCAGCCAGGCTGTGCCCCGGGCCTGATAGGGCCGCAGTTGTGCCTGCAGGCTCGCACCCAACTCCGCGGCGACGGCTTCGGCCGCGCGCAACACGCGGTAGGCGTGACCGGCCGACACGATCGCGGTGCCGGAGGCGTTCGGCACCGCATGGGCTGCGATGGGCAGCGGCGGTGTCGTGCCGTCCGCGTCGGCCGGGAGTTCGGCGGCGCGCACCGCGTCCCGCCAGAGCGCCACCGATTCGCCCGCCGCTTCGACGGTCAGATCACCGAGGGAAGCAACCTCCACGAGCCTGGCATCCACCTCTGCGGGCACGAGCGCGCCCCCCACCCCTACCGGGAGCGCGAGCGTGAGGGTTTCGCGGTCGCCGGGTACGCCGGGGGCCCGGCCGGCGGCGCGGCCCGCCCACGTCCAGAGCGCGAACATGTGTCGATCCGGCAGATAGGTGGCCTGTGTGCTGAGCAGGGGAACCCCTCCATGTGGCGTATGGTGTACGGAGTTCTGACAACGTACACCGTACTGGATTTGTTCCGAAGGGCCTCCGTGAGCGAAGAGAGTGCCGCTGAGCAGGCGAGACAGCTGGTGGACCTGCTGTGGCGTCACCACCTGCCGCCGCGGCCGACCAGACGCGGCCCCAAGCAGGCCGTCAGCGTCGACGCGGTGGTCGACGCGGCCGTCGCCCTCGCGGATCGGGACGGCTACGCGAGCGTGTCCATCCGCGCGGTCGCCGCCGAGTTGGGGCTGCGACCGATGAGCCTGTACACCTACATTCCCAGCAAGGATGCCCTCACGGTCCTCATGGTCGATACGGTCGCGGGCGAGGACGCCCCGATCCCGGGCGAGCTCCCGCCCCGTGAACGGATGGCCGTCATCGCCCGCCGGATCCGTGCCGAAATCATCGCGCACCCGTGGCTCCTGGAAGTGCCGCCCTGGCGGCTGGTTCTCGGACCCGGGAGCATGCGGCGTTACGAACTGCAGCTGGCCGCCATCGAGGGCATCGGCCTGTCGGACGTCGCGATGGACCGGGTGATCGCGGTGCTGTCGGAGTTCGCCACCGGCAACGCCCGCGTCGCGGTCGCGGCGATCGACGCCGCCCGGCAGTTGAGCGACGAGCAGTGGTGGGAGGTGCACGGGCCCATGTTCGCCGCGGCGGTACCGCCGGACCTGTTCCCGTTGTCGTCACGAGTGGGTTCCGCGGTCGGCGAGCTGTACCAGGCGCCCGCGGACCCGGACGGGGCGTTCGAGTTCGGGCTCGCGAAACTGCTGGACGGGATCATGAGTGAGCTGTCGGAGCGCTGAAGGGCCTGCTGTTCGATCGGCCTGCCGGGACGTATGCCGATGAGGGCATGGCGGAAGGCTGTTTTGGCATTTGTTCGGTATGGATTCGGGCTCGACGATTGAGCCATGACTTCAACCCTCGACGGCTGGATCCGTAACTTCGTCGACGGCACCTTCGTCGACCCTGATCCGCGACGCGGATTCGACCAGGTCGATCCCGCGACCGGGCGGGTCCTCGCCCAGGTGCACGAGGCCGACCAGGCGCTGGTCGATCGCGCCGTGAACGCCGCACGCCGGGCCCTCGACGACGGCTGGGCCGACACCCCGGTCCGCGAGCGCACCGCGTTGCTGCGCCGCGCCGCGGACCGTATCGAGGAGCGCTTCGAGGAATTCGTCGCGGCCGAGATGGCGGACACCGGCAAGCCGATCACCCAGGCGCGGGAGCTGGACGTGGCGCGGGCGCTCACCAACTTCCGGACGTTCGCCGACGTCGCGGCCGCCGCCGGCCAGGAATCGTTCATGACCGATCTGGCGGGCGGGCGGCAGGCGCTGAACTACGCGGTCCGCAAACCGCTCGGGGTGGTCGCGGTGATCGTGCCGTGGAATCTGCCGCTGCTCCTGCTCACCTGGAAGGTGGCGCCCGCTCTGGCGTGCGGCAACGCCGTGGTCGTCAAGCCCAGCGAGGAGACTCCCGCCACCGCGACGCTGCTCGCGGAGGTCCTGGCCGAAGTGGGGTTGCCTGCCGGCGTGTACAACGTGGTGCACGGCTTCGGCGGCAACTCCGCCGGTGAGTACCTCACGACCCATACCGGGATCGACGGCGTCACCTTCACCGGATCCTCCGCGACCGGCTCGCACGTGATGAAGACCGTCGCACCGCGCGTGCGCCCGGTGTCCTTCGAGCTCGGCGGCAAGAATGCGGCGATCGTCTTCGACGACGTCGACCTCGACGAGGCGCTCACCGGGCTCACCAAGTCCGTCTTCACGAACACCGGCCAGGTGTGCCTGTGCACCGAGCGGGTGTACGTGCACCGCTCCATCTTCGACGACGTCGCGTCCGGTCTCGTCGAGCGGGCCCGGCAGCTGCGTCTGGGCGACCCGAAGGACGAGAGCACCACCACCGGGCCGCTGATCTCACAGGGCCATCGCGACAAGGTGATGAGCTTCTTCAAGATGGCCGAACAGGCCGGCGCCGAAGTCCTCACCGGAGGCGGGATCCCGGATCTGGGGCAGGAGTTCGCGTTCGGCTCGTGGGTCGAGCCCACGCTGTGGACCGGGCTGACCAACGAGGATCCCGTGTTGCGTGAGGAGATCTTCGGGCCCGTCGCCGCGCTGGTGCCCTTCGACACCGAGGCGGAAGCGATCGCCCTCGCCAACGACACCAAGTACGGACTGGCCGCGTCGGTGTGGACCAACGACCTGCGCCGCGGACACCGTGTCGCGCAGAAGATGAACGTCGGAATCTCCTGGGTCAATACCTGGTTCACGCGCGAACTGCGATCTCCCTTCGGCGGTGTCGGGCTCTCCGGCATCGGGCGCGAAGGCGGCGAATCGTCGTTGCACTTCTACACCGAGCCCACCAACGTGTGCGTGGCGCTGTAACCCCCAGGAGTCGATAACAGTGACATCGAATGTATTGAGCAGCAGCGAGATCGAATCGCTCGCCGAGCGTCTCGACGATGCGCAGGCGGGGGTGCACGACACCCTGAGCCTCGCGGACGACGTCGAGCTCGGTATCGACGACGCTTACCGCATCCAGGAGGCGCTGGTCGCTCGGCGCCTGGGCCGCGGGGAGTCCCTCGTGGGCGTCAAGCTCGGCTTCACGAGCAAGGCGAAGATGGCCCAGATGGGGGTGTCCGACGTGATCGTCGGCCGGCTCACCGATGCGATGTGCGTCGAGGACGGCGGCCGCGTCGATCTGCACCGGTTCATCCACCCGAAGATCGAGCCCGAGGTCGCGTACCGACTGGCGCGGGACATCGATCTCGACGACCCCGCCGTCGACATCGAGTCCTGCGTCGACGCGGTCGCTCCCGCGATGGAGATCATCGACTCCCGCTACCGGGACTTCCGGTTCACCTACACCGACGTGGTCGCCGACAACACGTCCGCAGCGGCGTACGTGATCGGACCGTGGCAGTCCATGCGGTCCGCCGGGGACCTCGCGGTGCGCCTCGAGGCCGGAGTGCAGGCCGTCGACGGCTCGACCGCCGCGATCCTCGACGATCCGGTCAACGCGCTGCACGCGCTGCTCGACATGTGCCGACGTCGGCGTATCCCGTTGCGTGCCGGCGACGTCGTCCTCGCGGGCGCCGCGACCGCCGCCATCCCGTTGTCGGCCGGTGTCGCGCGTTGCGAGATCGCGGCGCTGGGCAGCGTCACCGTGGAGGGAATCGCATGAGCGACAACGCAGCCAAGGTCATCGAACGCCTCGCGACACCGCGTGGGCGCTTCCCGCACGTCAAGGTCGCGGGCGACTTCGTCTACGTCTCCGGGACCAGCTCGCGCCGGCCGGACAACACGTTCGTCGGCGTCGAGGTCGACGAGATGGGTACGACGAACCTCGACATCCGCGCCCAGACGCGTGCGGTGATCGAGAACATCCGGTCGATCCTCGCCGAGGTCGGCGCGGATCTGAGCGATCTCGTGCAGGTCACGTCGTATCTCGTGTCGATGAACGACTTCGGCGGATACAACGAGGTGTACGCCGAGCTGTTCGACGAGACCGGTCCCACCCGCACCACGGTTGCGGTGCACCAGCTTCCGCATCCGCACCTGCTCATCGAGATCCAGGGCGTGGCATACGTGCCCGCCCACCGCCGTACCCACACCGCCGACTCGGAGGACCGCTCATGACCGTCATCCCGCCCGTCATCGACTTCCAGAAGTGGATCGCCGAGAATCGGCACCTGCTCGCGCCGCCGGTCAACAACCAGACGATGGCGCTGGGCGACGACTTCATCGTGCAGGTCGTCGGCGGACCCAACCAGCGCACCGACTACCACCTCGACCCGTACGAGGAGTGGTTCTACCAGATCGAGGGCGACATCCACGTGGACGTGATGACCGAGGACGGCCCGCAGCGCGTGCACATCCGGGAGGGTGAGACCTGGCTGCTCCCCGGCAATCTGCCGCATTCGCCGCAGCGCCCCACCGCGGGTTCGATCGGACTGGTCATCGAGCGCGTGCGCCGCGAGGGCACCCTCGAGAAGTTCCAGTGGTACTGCCTCGAGTGCAACAACCTGATCCACGAGATCGAACTGCAGGTGCGCGACATCGTCGCCGACCTGCCGCCGGTGTTCGTGCAGTTCTACGAGGACGAGCAGGCCCGCACGTGCGACAACTGCGGCACCCTGCATCCCGGGAAGGGCTGACGTGAGCGGCATCATCGACGTCCACACCCACTACGTCCCCAAGGGGTGGCCGGACCTGACCGCCGACGCCGGACCCGACGCCCCGTGGCTGCGGGTCGAGAGCGAGGCCGAGGCCGTCATCATGATGGGCTCGAAGGAGTTCCGCCGGATCCAGGCCGACGCCTGGGATGCGCAGACCCGACTGCACGACATGGACGCCGACGGCGTCCGCACCCAGGTGGTCTCGCCGACACCGGCCTTCTTCAACTACGGCCGCACCGGCGCACAGGCCGAACGGATCGCACGCATCTTCAACGACCTCGCGCTCGACATCGTCGCCCCCGCCCCGGACCGGTTGATCCCGTTCTGCCAGGTGCCGTTGCAGGACGCCGACGCCGCCTGCCGTGAGGTGGAGCGCTGCGTCGCCAACGGACACCGCGGAGTCGAGATCGGCAACCACGTCGGCGACCGTGACCTCGACAGCGAGGGCGTGGTGACCTTCCTGCAGCACTGCGCGTCGCTGGACGTCCCGGTGTTCGTCCATCCCTGGGACATGGATTCGTCGCCGCGCCTGAACCGCTGGATGGCGCAGTGGCTCACCGCAATGCCCGCCGAGACGCACCTGTCGATCCTCGCGCTGATCCTCGGCGGCGTCTTCGATCGCATCGACGACCGGTTGAAGATCGGGTTCGCCCACGGCGGTGGGTCGTTCGCCTTCTGGCTCGGCCGGATGGAAAACGCCTGGCATCGCCGCAACGACGTGATCGGCACGTCCGAGATGCCGCCGTCGCACTACCTCGGCCGCTTCTACGTGGACTCCGTCGTGTTCGACGACCGCGCGTTGCGTCTGCTCGTCGACACCGTCGGTGTGGACCGGGTGATGGTGGGCAGCGACTACCCGTACCCGCTGGGGGAGCGGCCGGTGGGGGAGGTCGTGCGCAAGAGCGAGTTCCTGGACGAGGCCTCGCGGGATCTGATCCAGCGCGGCAACGCGGAGCGCTTCCTCGGGCTCTCGTAACGCCCGAGGCATAGCCGAATTGAGATACCCGGCGGCCGATTCGGCATTTGTGAGTCATGTCTCACGGGTACAGAATCTTCCGTACGAGGCCGACAAGGCCGCCGGATTCTCCTGGCGAAGAACGGATCTCGGATATCCGACCGCCTCCCCCGACACCGATAGGTATCTGCGATGACCGACAGCACGACACGAGGCCGGGGCCCTGCCCCCGCCGCGGCCGCGCGCAGCCGTGTCGCCATGGCGACCCTGGCCGGCACCACGCTCGAGTGGTACGACTTCTTCCTCTACGGCACCGCCGCCGCACTGATCTTCAACAAGCAGTTCTTCCCGAGCCTGAGCCCCACGGCCGGCACCCTCGCCGCGTTCAGCACGTTCGCGGTCGGATTCATCGCCCGCCCGCTCGGCGGCCTGGTCTTCGGCCACTTCGGCGACCGCATCGGCCGTAAGGCGACGCTCGTGGTCTCGCTCGTGATGATGGGCATCGGCTCGACCCTGATCGGCCTCATCCCCAACTACGACGCGATCGGAGTGTGGGCGCCGATCCTGCTCGTGGCGATGCGCGTCGTACAGGGCATCGGGCTCGGCGGTGAGGGTGCCGGGGCGACGTTGATGTCGATGGAACACGCCCCCGCCGGGAAGAAGAACCTCTACGCCGGCTTCCCCCAGATGGGTACCCCGGCCGGGCTCGTGCTGGCGAACGGCATCTTCCTCACCATCAGTTCGGTGATGTCGGACAGCGCGTTCGCGTCGTGGGGCTGGCGGATCCCGTTCGTGCTCAGCTTCGTTCTCGTCGCGATCGGTCTCGTCATCCGCCTGCGGGTCACCGAGTCGCCGTCGTTCACCGGGATCGTCGAGAACAACGCGGTGTCGAAGTTCCCGCTCCGTGAGTCGCTGAAGGTCGGTTTCCCCCGCCTGTCGCTCACCCTCCTCGCGGTCCTCGCCAACTCCGCCGTCGCGTACGCCTTCATGGTGTTCTCGCTGTCCTACGGCAGTCAGCACCTCGGCTACGACAAGCAGTTCCTGATCCTGTGCGTGACGGCCGCCGCGGTGCTGTGGTTCGCGTCGATTCCGGTGTGGACCAAGGTCGCCGACAAGCACGGACGCCGCACGATGTTCATCGCCGGCTCCGCCGCGATCCTGGCATGGTGCATCGTGTTCTTCCCGCTGCTGAACACCGAGAACTCGGTGATCGCCGTGATCGCGTTCCTCGGCATGGGCCTGATCGTCCCGGTCACGCACTGCGTGCAGGGCAGCATCATCGCCGACACCTTCCCCGCGAAGGTGCGCTACTCGGGGTCGTCGCTGATCCTGCAGAGCGGCGCCATCCTGGGCGGCGGCCTGGCGCCCATGATCGCCACCGCGCTGCTCGACGCGACCGGATCGTCCGTCGGCGTCACGTGGTACCTCGCAACCGTCTGCGCCATCAGCCTGGTGGGCGCGATCGCCCTGTTCCGGGTCGTGCCGGACTCGTCGCGCGGCCTGCAGCACGAAGAACCCGCAGCCGTCCCCGCCTGATCGCTGTCGGGGGAACCGGAGCCGTCCACCACCCGGTGGGCGGCTCCGACTCGTTCGGCGTGTCAGTTGCGGGCGGGCGCGATCTCGGCCGCGAACTCGGCGAGGAAGTCCACCAGCGCGGACGCCGACGGGCTGAGGGTGCGTCCGGCCGAGAGCGTGATGCCGACGCTGTGGCCGATCGGGTCCAGCGTGATCGGCAGCGTGGTGAGACGGACGTCGTCGCGGGGAATGAGGCTGGGTAGGACCGCCACCATGTCGGTCTCGATGAGCAGCTGACGCACGGTGAGGAACGACGTGGCCTCCACCCGGTTCTCGGGCAGCGCGAGACTGTTGCGGGCGAAGAACTCTTCGAGTTCGCGGCGCAGTGCCGTCTCGACACCCGGCAGGATCCACGGGTACTGCGTCAGATCACCCAGCTCGATGCCGCTCCGCCCGGCCAGCGGGTGCCCCCGTCGCGTCACGAGTTCCACCGATTCGGCGTACAGCGTGCGCCGCACCGCCATCTCGTCGGTGGGTGAGGTGAGCCGGCCGACGATGAGATCGATACGCCCCGACTGCAGTTCGGTCAGCAGCACCTCCGGGGTGCCTTCCCGGACCACCACGGTGAGCAGTGGACGTTCCCTCTTCAGCCGCGCGATCGCACCGGGCAGGAGGACGTTGGAACCGGCGAGATGTGTTCCCACGACAACGGTTCCGCGGTCGGCGTCGGCGAGTTCGACCACGTGTCGACCGGCCTGCGTCAGCTGCGCGATCACCGCCCGGGCGTGCGCTGTGAACGCCTCCCCGAAGATCGTCGGCGTGATGCCGCGCGGACCCCTGTCGTACAGGGAGACACCGAGAATGGACTCGATGTCGTGCAGGCTGCGCGTCGCGACCGGCTGGGTGACATGCAGGGCCGCGGCCGCCGCGACGACACTGCCCTGGCTGGTGAGTGCGTCGACGAGCAGCAGGTGACGGAGCTTGAGGCGCCCGTCCAGCAGTTTGGGCATGTCCATGGGGGAATCCTAGCGACGGCCGAATCCCACGTATACCGTCAGCGATTTGGTGGTTGCAAAGCGCAACCGTATTGCGGTGAAGTGGATTTCGCGGGTCCGACTATGCCTGCTCGAGTCCGGCGAACAGGCCGAGCAGAGCGCGGCCGAGCGCCGAGTCCGGCTCTGCGAGATCGAGGAAGATGTCGTAGTGATTGCGGTCCGGGACGACCAGCAGTTCGCTCTCGGACCGCCGCGCCCACGCCTCGTGGAACTTCCGGCTCTGCTCGAGGAACCCCACGCCGTCGTGCTCGGCGACGGCCACGACCGCACGCGGGCCCACCCGGTCGGTCTGCAGCATCGGACTGAGCGCGCTCGCGCGCGAGTCGTCCAAACCCAGCCACTCGTTGGCGAACGAATCGACCAGCGGTCGGATGTCGAACAGTCCGCTGATCGGCATCGCCGCGCGCACCACGTCGTCCGGAAGCCCGAACTCGGCCTGCCACCCGGACACCATCGTGGTGGCGGTCAGATGACCGCCGGCGGAACTGCCGCCGACGACGATCCGGTTCCGGTCGAGACCGTGCTCGGCGCCGTGGTGGTACACCCAGGCGACGGCGGCCCGGACCTGCCGGACGATCTCCTCGAGCGGTGTGTGGGGTGCCAGTCCGTAGTCGACGGCGACCGTGGCGATGCCCGCGTCGGCGAGCATGCCCGCCATGAAGGCGGTGTGATGCCGCGACAGCGCCCGCCAGTACCCGCCGTGGATCGCCACGAACACCGGGCGCAGGGCGCCCCCGACTCCCCAGACGTCAAGCCGTTCGGTGCTGTCGGGGTCGAAGCGGACATCGGCGAAGCCGTCGAGACCGTCGACGGTCTCCCGTGAGCGCTGTCGGTACTCCTCGACGGTCGCGTCGAACAATTCGGGGGAGACGGTGTTGCGGACGTTGTAGTCCACGTCGATCTGCGGGTCGGTCACCGTTTCATCCTCTGGGGCATACCGAATGCCTGTCGAATGCGAAATTCGGGTCGAGATATGCCCAATTGCGCATAGCGCGGCGTCCGGCGAACGACGAAGCCGCCCGATCCCATCGCGGGATCGGGCGGCGTCGAGTCGTTCGGTGCTGTCGCTCGCGCGATCAGCGGGCGCGGCGCGCCAGACGCTCCGAGTCGGAGATCAGGACGCTCTTGCCCTCGAGGCGCAGCCAGCCGCGGTGCGCGAAGTCGGCCAGTGCCTTGTTCACGGTCTCGCGCGAAGCGCCGACGAGCTGGGCGATCTCTTCCTGCGTCAGGTCGTGGGTGACGCGGAGCGAGCCGGCCTCCTGCGTACCGAAGCGCTGTGCGAGCTGCAGCAGCGCCTTCGCGACACGACCCGGGACGTCGGTGAAGATCAGGTCCGCGAGGTTGTTGTTGGTGCGACGCAGGCGGCGCGCGAGGACGCGCAGCAGCTGCTCCGCGATCTCCGGACGCTGGTCGATCCACGACTTGAGGGCGTCCCGGTCCATGCTCACGGCGCGGACCTCGGTGACGGTGGTCGCGGTCGACGTGCGCGGACCCGGGTCGAAGATCGAGAGCTCGCCGAACATGTCGGACGGGCCCATGATCGTCAGCAGGTTCTCGCGGCCGTCCGGCGAACGACGGCCGAGCTTCACCTTGCCGGAAACGATGATGTACAGCCGGTCACCGGGCTCACCCTCGTTGAAGATGACGTGCCCGCGCGGGAAATCGACGGGCTGAAGCTGCTTGACCAGTGCAGCCACCGCCGAGGGCTCGACTCCTTGGAAGATGCCGGCTCTGGCCAGGACCTCGTCCACGTGCGCTCCTTTGGGAAAAACTGTTCATCGATGCAAGTTGCTGCACATGACTGGAGTCTCATGCAACGAGTACGCACACAAAGTCTACTTGCCGCGCCTGTGTGACGAGTCACGGACACCACGGAGAGTTCTGCGAGTCGGTGTCCATGTCGCGTCCACGGAGCCGACAAGAGCCGGCGGACCGAGCGTACGGGGTTCCGGGACATTCCATCACGTCTCCGCGTCCTTTTCTCGGTCGGCGGCCTGACGTCGCTCGACCTCCCTGCGCCCGTACGTCGCGCGGAGGATCTCGGTGCGGTCCGACGTCGTCGAACCCACCGCACCCGCGGCGATGCCGAGCGAGGCGGCGAGCCATGCGAGTTTGACGTAGGTCGCGAGGGTCGCCGGCGCGCCGAGTTGCTCCGCGAGATAGTCGTCCGGCACCACGACCACGGCGGCGAGCATCACCGCGAGCAGGAGCAGCCCGTACATGCAGACCGCGCCCGCCACCACCGTGCCGAGCGTGGCGGAGTTGTACAGCACGCGATCGGCGCGGGTGCTGCGGAAATTCGGGCGCTCCCAGAGTCCGTTCGGCACGATCAGCCAGGTGCTGACCGCCACCAGGACGGCCAGTGTCACCAGCGTCAGCCGGGTGACGCTCATCGATGCCGCCATCTGCCAGATGCTCGCGTAGAAGACACCGAACGCCGATGCCGCGCTCGCCGCGCCGAAGGCTCCCGACAAGGCCGGGATCAGCCGCCACGGACGATTGCCCCGCACCATCCCGGCCACCAGCCGCACCCGGCCGAGCGGAGACGTCGACACCAGCCGGCCGCCGCCGTCCGCGTCGGCGACCCAACGGGTGCCCGCCGGTGCAGGCCCGGACGCGCCCGTCCCGAGAAGGTGCGGCAGCAGGTCCGCGACGGTGCGCAGCAGCCGACGCGAGGTCCCGAGCACGCCGAAGGACGGCGTGTAGAACACGCACATCCGGTCGCGGAAGACCTCGGCGACGACGGCCCGGGACGCCTGTCGCCGGGGCATCTCGGAAACGACGAGGACCAGGTCGAACTTGTGCTGCAGAACGTCGAACCACTCGTCGAGCGCAGGGGAGCCGTCGGTCGCCGGCGGGAGGGTCAGCGCGACGTTCTCGACCTCGACCTCGGCGGACGCGTCGAGTGGCGTCGCCCGCAGCAATTCGGGCAGCCGGTCGGTGAGAATCTGCGCCAGCCGGGTCGAGAAACCGGGATCCGCGACGACGCCGACGATCACGACGTCACCTCCGGGTCGGTGCGCCGCGACCGGAACCGGGCCAGGGCATACAGGCCGAGGCCCAGTGCCAGAAACACCGCGCCCCGCAGCCACGTGGCGGCGCTCTGTTGCGTCAGGAGCACGACACACGTCAGCAGCGCGAGGATCGGTAGCACCGTCGGTGTTCGGAAGTGAGGCTCGCCCACCCGGTCGCGGCGCAGGACCAGAACCGCGACGTTGGTGCTCACGAACACGAACAGAAGGAGAAGGACGACAGTCTCCGCCAGGGCATCGAGAGAACTCGTCGTGCACAGCACCATCGCCACCGCCGTCGTCGCGAGGATCGCCACCCACGGGGTGCGGCGCCGCGGCAGCACCCGCCCGAACATCGACGGCACCAGACCGTGCGAGGCCATGCCGTACAGCAGGCGGCTGGCCATGATCATCGTCAGGAGCGCGCCGTTGGCGACGGCCACGAGTGCGATCGCACCGAACAACCGGTCCGGCACGCCCAGGTTCGTGGCGGACACGACCTCCAGGAGTGGGCCCGTCGACGCGGCCACCTGTTCCGGCGGCAGCACGATCGAGACCGCCATCCCCACCAGCACGTAGACGGCGCCGGCCGTGAGCAGCGCACCGAACAGCGCCCGCGGGTACACGCGACGGACGTCGCGCACCTCCTCGGCAATGTTCGCCGAGGTCTCGAAGCCGACGAACGAGTAGTACGCCAGCAGCGCGGCGGCAAGCACTGCCATCGCAGGGGCTCGGTCGGCATCGAACTCGAGCAGACGGCCGGGCTCGCCGTCCCCGCGGGCGAGCACGATCGCCGCCAGCACCACGACGAGGACGAGCCCGCCTACCTCGATCACCGTCATCAGCAAGTTCGCGCGCAGCGACTCGCGGATGCCTCGGGCGTTGACCGCCGCGACGACGGCGAGGAATCCCAGGGCCGCCAGCAGGACCGGCAGGTCGACGAACGTCCCCAGGTACTCGCCCGCGAAGGCGTGCGCGAGTCCGGCAGCGCTCGTGACGCCCGCCGCGAGCATCGCGAAGCCGACCAGGAAGGAGATCGTGTCCGAACCGAATGCGCGCCGGGCGAACACCGCGGCTCCACCCGCCTCGGGATACTTCGTCACGAGTTCGGCGTACGACGCCGCGGTCGTGAGGGCCATCGCGAGTGCCACGAGCAGGGGCACCCACACCGCCCCGCCGACCTCGCCCGCCATCACCCCGACGAGGGCGTAGATCCCGGCGCCCAGCACGTCGCCGATGATGAACACGAACAGCAGGACGCCACCGACCGAGCGGCGCAATTGCGGGGACGGTGCCCCGGTGGTGGTCGGTGGGGCGTTGGTTCCGGTCACGAGACCGCGGATACCCCGTCGGAAGGAAAACCTACCGTCGGCACGTAATGGGCCGACCGGAGGCGGAGGCCCGTCTAGCTGGCGCGGCGGGCGGGCAGGTCCTCGTCACCGTCGTCGCTGCGCCGACGCCGGCGGTTGAAACGGGCCAGCGCGTGCGGGAACCCCTCGGACGCGAGCGTCGCCACCTCCGACTGGCTCGCCTGGTCGAGGAACTCCTCGACCTCCTGCTCGCGGACCGTGAGTCGGCGGAGCCGGAACTCGACGCGCTCCATTGCCAGTGCGAACAGCATCAGCAGCACAGGAAACAGCACCACAGCCAGACCTTGCATATGCGGAAGTAAACACAACGAAGGTCTCAGAAGCGACACGGTCCGGAATCCGATCGGACGCTGAGTCCGTAGAGTTGTCGGGGTGCATGCGACCCCAGCCGGCGGACCGAAATCGGACGCAGAACCTGTCTCGTCGGGTGAGTCCAGGCTGGCGTTGGTGCGCCGGGCCCGGCGTATGAACCGCCGCCTGAAGGACGCCTTCCCGCACGTCTACTGCGAGCTGGACTTCACCACGCCCCTCGAGTTGACGGTCGCGACGATCCTGTCGGCACAGTGCACGGATGTGCGGGTCAACCAGGTAACTCCCGCCCTCTTCGCCCGCTACCCGGACGCCCGCGCCTACGCCGAGGCCGATCGCGTGGAGCTCGAGGAGTACATCCGGTCGACCGGTTTCTACCGGAACAAGGCGACCTCGATCATCGGCCTCGGCCAGGCTCTGCTCGAGCGATACGACGGCGAGGTCCCGAACAAACTGAAGGACCTCGTGACGCTGCCGGGCATCGGCCGCAAGACCGCCAACGTCGTTCTCGGTAACGCTTTCGGCGTGCCCGGAATCACAGTCGACACCCACTTCGGGCGGCTCGTCCGACGCTGGAAATGGACCGAGGAGACCGATCCGGTGAAGGTGGAGCACGCGGTCGGCGCGCTCATCGAACGCAAGGAATGGACCGATCTGTCGCACCGCGTGATCTTCCACGGACGACGGGTCTGCCATGCGCGCAAACCGGCGTGCGGGGTGTGCGTGCTCGCCAAGGACTGCCCCTCCTACGGCACCGGCCCCACCGACAAGGTCGCGGCGGCCGCGCTCGTGAAGGGCCCCGAGACCGAACACCTTCTCGAACTGGCAGGTATGTGAGCAGTATGCGGATGTCGAGTGGTGCGCGCTGGAGCCTCGTCGCGCTCGTGGTGGTGGTGGGGCTGATCGTCGCCATCTGGCCGCGCGGCGACGACGAGGCCGTCGACGTCGGCGGCTACCCCGGTGCGGACCGATCGGCGTCGCAGCAGGAGCGGCGCGCCGCCGACACCCCGGAGGCGCTGGCCGCGGCCCGCGCCGACGCCGAGTTGGAACCGTGCCCGGCGCCCGGCGGTCCCGCCCCCGACGGCTCGGTGCTCGAGGGCATCACCCTCGAATGCGTCGGCGACGGTAGCCGCGTCGACCTTGCCGCCGCACTGGCGGGCAAGCCGGTCCTGCTCAACCTGTGGGCCTACTGGTGCGGACCGTGCCGGGAGGAACTGCCGTATCTGCAGCAGTACGCCGACCGGGCCGGTAGCGCGGTTACCGTTCTCACGGTGCACACCGATCCAAACGAGGCGAACGCCCTCGCACGCCTCGCCGAGTACGACGTCCACCTGCCCGGGGTCCAGGACGGGTCGGCACGCGTCCAGGCCGCCGTCGGATCACCCGCCGTGTTGCCGGTGTCCGTGCTGATCCGTCCCGACGGCACCGTGGCGAAGATCCTGCCGCAGCCGTTCCGCAGCGTCGACGAGATCGCCGACGTCGTCCAGCAGTACCTCGGCGTCGCCGCATGAGCTTCCGATCGCATCCGCCGCTGAACCCCGCCGCCGCACCCGAGTGGTTGCGCGGTGTCACGCACACCCCGCCCGCGGACCCCAACCGCGTCAACCCGGTGCTCGACCGGCGCGCCCCCGACGGCGCCGCCGTGCGGCCCGCCGCGGTGCTGGTGCTGTTCGGTGGCTCGCCCGAGTCCGATCCCCTCGCCGTCGGCGGACTGCCCGCCGACGCCGACGTGCTGCTGACACAGCGGGCGTCGACGATGCGCCAGCACAGCGGCCAGGTGGCCTTCCCCGGCGGCGCGGCCGACCCGGAGGACGACGGCCCGGTCGACACGGCTCTGCGCGAAGCCGAGGAGGAGACCGGTCTGGAACGCAGCGGCGTGCAGCCGCTCGTGACGCTGCCGCAGCTGTTCATCCCGCCGTCCGGTTTCGACGTCACGCCGGTGCTCGCCTACTGGCGCGATCCCAGCCCGGTCGGCGTCGTCGACGTGGCCGAGGCCGAACGCGTGGTTCGGGTGCCCGTGCGGGACCTGATCGACCCCGACAACCGGTTCCAGGTCCGGCACCGCGCCGGCTACCAGGGCCCGGCGTTCGAGGTGGACGGAATGCTCGTGTGGGGTTTCACCGCCGGCGTGCTCGCGGGACTGTTCGCGGTGTCCGGTTGGGAGATCGAATGGGACCACCGCGACGTCCGTGACCTCGACGCGACGCTCACCAGGGTCGCGACCGGGATGGACGACAACGACGGAACCCTCGGACACCAGGCCCGGAAGGGGGAGCGGTGAGCGGATCCGCATGGATCGACCTGGCGGTGATCCTGATTGCGCTGCTGGCCGCGTCGTCGGGCTGGCGGCAGGGTGCGGTCGCGTCGGCACTCGCGTTCCTCGGCGTCGTGCTGGGCGCGGTCGCCGGCATCCTCATCGCGCCGCACGTGCTGGTCCACGTCGACGAGGGGCGCGCCCGGGTGCTCGCCGGCATCGCGCTGATCGTCGTGCTCGTGGTGATCGGCGAGGTCGCCGGCATGGTGCTGGGCCGCGCGGCCCGCAGCGGCATGCACAGCCCGGTCGCGCGGTCGGTGGACAGCGTCGTCGGCGCCGGACTTCAGCTCACGGCCGTCCTGGTCGCGGCGTGGCTGCTCGCCATCCCGCTGGCCACCTCGACCCAGGCCAACGTGGCCACCGCGGTACGCGGATCGAAGGTGCTCAGCACCGTCGACGACGTCGCACCGGACTGGCTGCGCAACGTGCCGAGCGAGTTCTCGGCGCTGCTCGACACGTCCGGTCTGCCCGACGTCATCGGGCCGTTCGGCCGGACGCCCATCACCAACGTCGAGCCGCCCGACGCCAGCGTGCTCGCGAGCCCGGTGGCGCAGCAGCTGCAGTCGAGTGTCCTGCGGATCCGCGGCGCCGCGCCGAGCTGCCAGAAGGCGCTCGAGGGATCCGGCTTCGTCGTCG
The DNA here is from genome assembly GCF_002094305.1 of Prescottella equi. Classification (GTDB taxonomy): domain Bacteria; phylum Actinomycetota; class Actinomycetes; order Mycobacteriales; family Mycobacteriaceae; genus Prescottella; species Prescottella equi. Next base: position 37,330 of record NZ_LWTX01000011.1, on the reverse strand, counting down.
GCCCCGAACGGGTGATGACCAACGCGCACGTCGTGGCGGGTACGTCGTCGGTGACCGTCGATACGGCCGCGGGCCCCCTCGATGCGAACGTCGTGCTGTTCGATCCGGCGGTGGACGTCGCGGTGCTCGACGTACCCGGGCTCACCGCGGAGGTGCTGCAGTTCGCGCCCGAGAAGGCACGCACCGGCGACAGTGCGATCGTGCTCGGATACCCCGGCGGTGGCCCCTACACGGCCAGCGCCGCCCGGATCCGTGAGGTCCTCGACCTGCGCGGACCGGACATCTACCGCTCCGGCAACGTCGAGCGCGAGGTGTACACGGTGCGCGGGTCGATTCGTCAGGGCAATTCGGGTGGACCGCTCGTCGACGAGCAGGGACGCGTCCTGGGCGTCGTCTTCGGTGCCGCGGTCGACGACAGCGACACCGGTTTCGTCCTCACCGCGGACGAGGTGTCGCGCCAGCTCGAGCAGGCCGGGCAGTCCCGCGCCGCCGTGGGCACGGGCGTCTGCATCACCTGACCCGGCTCAGGGCCGGGTCAGGTGATGGTCAGCGTGACGCGAGGGCGAAACGCAGCAGTTCCGCGGTCACCTCGGCGGGCGCCTCCTGGTGCGCGAAATGGCCGACCTCCGGGATCGAGTGCAGTTGCTGGCCGGGCGCGAGCCGGGTGGACCGCTCGACGGTCCGCTTCGACACGTACGGGTCCAGGTCGCCGTGGATCTGCAGGACGGGTATCCGCAACGTGTGATCCATCGCCGTCATGAAGCGGTGGCCGTCGGGGCGGAACTGGCTGCGGAACGCCCACCGCTGGTACTCCAGCGCCGAGTGGGCGACGCGTGGGATGCGGATCGCGGACCGTAGTCGGCGGACCACCTCCGGGAACTCGTCGGACTGCACCCAGGCCGGCCCTGATCGGGCGCGCAACAGACGCTCCACCTCGGCGCCCTGGTCCTGCAGCAGCCGCCGCTCGGGACGCCACGGCACCTGGTAGCGAAGGAACGTCGGCAGCAGGGCCCGCCGCTGACGACGGTCGCGCAGCACGGCGTCCTTGAGCGCGATCGGGTGCGGCGAACTGACCAGGCCGATGGAGCGCACCAGCCGGGGGTGCAGGAGAGCGGTGGCCCAGCAGACGAGGCCACCGTCGGCGTGGCCGACGAGGGTCGCGTCGGTGTGGCCCATCGCGCGGATCAGGCCGGCGATGTCGCCGGCGAGGGTCCATCCGTCGTAGCCGCGGGGCGGGGTGTCGGTGTCGCCGTAGCCGCGCAGGTCGACCGCGACGGTCCGGAAGCCGGCGTCGGCCAGCGGGGTCAGCTGGTGGCGCCACGTCCACCAGAAGTCGGCGAAGCCGTGCAGGAGCACGACGAGCGGGGCGTCGGGGTGGGACGGGCCGGCCTCGGCGATGTGGATACGGATGCCGTTGGCGTGGATGTCCCGATGTGTCCACGGTCCGTCGAAACGGACCGTGGACGGATCTGGTTGGGTCACTGATCGGGCCTCGGCAACGATCAGCCGGCGGTGCCCGTTCCGGTGCCGAGCGGGGAGCCTGCCTCCGGACGCTGGCCGGGCAGCACCGTGGCAGCCTGCTTGAGGGAATCGATCGTCTTGTTCGGTGCGCGGAGCTTGCGGACCCGCAGGTAGCCGAGCAGCGCGAGCACCCCGGTCACGACCAGCATCAGCGCGAAGACGATGAGGAACGACGCCCACCGGTCCAGCCACACGCTGAGCAGTTCGGCGAGGAAGAAGAAGAAGAAGAACGCGCTGAAGACCAGCACGGACAGCGCGAGGATGAAGAAGAGGCTGCCCTGCACGCCCTTCTTGACCTCACTGGTCACCTCGGCCTTCGCGAGTTCCACCTCGGCGCGGAACAGCGTCGAGACCTGGGCGGTCGCGTCGCGCACGAGGGTGCCGATCGAGGCGGTCTCGGGGTTGTGGGGATCGGTCAGGGGGATCGAGGAGATCGTCGTCGGGACCCCGTCGCCCATCGCCCGGCTGCCGTTTCCGGTGACTCCACTGCCGTTGGTGACACTCACTTCTCGACCCCTCCAGGTAGCTCTGACGCGCGGGTAGCTGTGACGTGCGAGTGGGCCTCACACATCGGTGGCAGCGGCGCGGGCCTGATGGACCCGTCCGCGTCGCAACAGTAGCGCCGATCCGATCAGTGACGCAGCCAACGACGTCATGAGCACCGCGGCCTTCGCGATGTCCGCTTCGCTGCCGTCGCCGACACCCGCGAGAGCGAGATCGGCCACCAGAAGGCTAACCGTGAACCCGATGGCGCCGAGCACCGACAGGGCGAACATGTCGCGGAAACCGAGCGAGCGCGGCTTGGTGGCGATCCCGAGCCGGATCGCCAGCCACGAGATCCCGAAGATTCCGACGGTCTTGCCGACCAGCAGGCCGAGGATGATCGCGAGCGAGATCCGGTCGGTGAACAGCGCGCCGAGGACCTCCCCGTTGATGGGGACACCGGAGGCGAACAGCGCGAACAGCGGCACGCACACGGCCGCGGACCACGGCTGCAGACGATGCTCGAGCCGGGCGGCGGGGGAGTACTCCTCGTCGGGATCGGTGCGGACCCGGGTGAGCAGGCCCAGTGCAACGCCCGCGAGCGTCGCGTGGATGCCGGCCTCGTGGACGCTGTACCAGGTCAGCAGCGCGAGCGGGACGTACAGGAACGGCGTGGTGATCCGGCGGTGCTGCGCATACCAGTAGACGACCAGGCACACGACCGCTGTGAGGATCCACAGCATCGCGATCGACGCGGTGAACAGGACCGCGATGAGGATGATTGCGAGAAGGTCGTCGACCACGGCGAGGCTGAGAAGGAAGACGCGGGCGCTGGCCGGGATGCGTGAACCGGTGAGGGCGAGGACGCCGAGCGCGAACGCGATGTCGGTGGCGACGGGGATCGCCCAGCCGCGGTCCATGCCGGGCGCACCGGCGCCGACGACGGCGGCGATGATCGCGGGCAGCAGTACGCCGCCGCACGCCGCGATGATCGGCAACAGCGCCTTCTTGCGGTCGGCGAGCTCACCCACGACGAGTTCACGTTTGAGTTCGAGGCCCGCGACGAAGAAGAAGATCGCGAGCAGACCGTCCTGCGCCCACGTGCCGAGCGACAGGTTCAGGTGGATCGCGCTGGGCCCGATCTGCCAGTCCCGAAGCGTGGTGTAGGCGTCCGAGAGGGGAGAGTTTGCCCACAGGACCGCAACCGCGGCGGCGATCAGGAGAATTGATCCGCCGACCGTCTCCGTGCGGAGATAGCGGCCGAGTTCGGAGCGTGCGGCAGAAATCAAGGAAAGCCTCTCACCAGGAGTTTCGACGGGTACGGCAGAACATCGCCGACCAGACTTCCCGGCACACCTCCATAGATCTTAACGCGCTCTTTGCAACCGATCAGTCCGTCGTCCGTGGTTGCGACGTGTCCGCGCGACGTGTTCAAATCCTACGGTTTGGGATGGGCTTCCACTGAGTGGAAGCCGCCGTCGGGGCCCGTGGGGGACAGTGGTGCAGGAGAAAGTCGCGTGAGCAAGGGTGTGGAGTCCGCCGAACGCGGGCAGGACGAGTTGTCGGCGTCGCCCGACGACGGGACGGTGGCCGGTGTGCCGCGCAGTCGCATCGTCGTGGCCAGCATGGTCGGTACGTCGATCGAGTTCTACGACTTCTACATCTATGCGACGGCCGCGGTATCGGTCTTCCCGCACCTGTTCTTCCCCAAGGGCAACGACACGACGGCACTGCTCGCGTCGTTCGCGACCTTCGGACTCGCGTTCGTCGCCCGTCCGCTCGGCTCGATCCTGTTCGGCCATTTCGGTGACCGGATCGGCCGTAAGGCCACACTCGTCGGCTCGCTGCTCACGATGGGCATCGCGACGTTCCTGATCGGCCTGCTGCCCACCTACCACGCGGTGGGACTGTGGGCGCCTGCGCTGCTGGCGCTGATGCGCTTCTGTCAGGGTCTCGGCCTCGGCGGAGAGTGGTCCGGTGCCGCGCTGCTCGCGACGGAGACCGCGAAGAGCGGCAAGCGTGCGTGGGCCGCGATGTGGCCGCAGTTGGGTGCCCCCATCGGCTTCTTCTTCGCCAACGGCCTGTTCCTGCTGATCACGTTGGCACTCGGTTACACCAGCAGTTCGAACCCGGACCTCGACAGCGCATTCCTCACGTGGGGCTGGCGTATCCCGTTCCTGCTCAGCGCGCTGATGGTGATGATCGGTCTCTACGTGCGTCTCAAGCTTGAGGAGACGCCGGTGTTCGCCCGCGCGGTCGCGAACGGCGAGAAGGTCAAGACTCCGCTCAAGCAGGTCTTCAAGACCAGCTGGCGTCAGCTGATCATCGGCACGTTCGTGATGCTCGCGACGTACACGCTCTTCTACATCATGACGACGTGGGTGCTCAGCTACGGCACCGGCAAGACCGCCGCCGACGGTGGGTACGGCGCGGGCTTCCAGTACCGGGACTTCCTGGTGCTGCAGCTGGTGGCGGTGCTGTTCTTCGCGGCGACGATCCCGGTCGCCGGCTGGCTCGCCGACCGCTACGGCCGACGCATCACCCTGCTGGTCATCACCGCCGCCATGATGGTTTTCGGTCTGACCTTCGGAGTCCTGCTCGCGGCCGAGGGCATGACCGACGCCCGGATGCTGGTGTTCCTGATCATCGGCATGGTGCTGATGGGTCTGACGTTCGGCCCCATGAGCGCGGTGCTGCCGGAACTGTTCCCCACGAATGTCCGCTACACGGGTTCGGGTATCGCCTACAACACCGCGAGCATTCTCGGTGCGGCGGTTGCACCGTTCATTGCGACGTGGCTCGCCGAGAGCTACGGCGTCGGCTGGGTCGGCATCTACCTGTTGATCGCGTCGGCCCTGACGTTCGTGTCGCTGCTGGTCATGCGCGAGACCAAGGACGAATCGCTCGACGACGTCGCCTGACGCCGGAGCTCGGACGGGCACGCTTCCGCACTGCGGGGGCGTGCCCGTTTTCGTCGTGTGTGGGTGTTTTTCCGGGAATCGGAAAACTGTGAGCCGATTTCATTCGCGCGCGTCGAGTGCGGATATCCAGTATGTTCCGAAACGCTTGTAATGCGCGGCATCTGAGTTCGAACCCGTTTTGTCCTCGTGTGACGAAAAGGAGTTTCCAGAGTGCGTAATCCAGTTCTCCGGATTTCGGCCGTCGGCGTGCTCACCGCCCTGGTCGCCCTGACGACGGTGGTCACCGGCCCGCCGAGCATCGCCCAGCCTCCCGCCGGCGTCCTCACGCTCGCGAAGTCGGCGTCGCCGGAGACGGGGCTCGCATCGGGCGACACCGTCACCTACACATTCGTCGTGACCAACAGCGGGACGACGGCGGTCTCCGGAATCGCCGTGGAGGAGACTGCCTTCACCGGTTCGGGCGGGGCGCCCGGTGTCACGTGCGAGTCGGACACGGTGGACCCGGGGCAGTCGGTGACGTGCACCGCCGACTACGAGGTGACCGACGCGGATCAGGCCGTGTGTCTCGTCACCAACACGGCCGTGGCGACCGGCGACGCAGAGGGAACGCCCGTCAGATCGGCGCCGGACGCCGCGCGAGTCGTCACGGACTGCGCGGGCGACCTGGCCGGAAGCGCGATCCTGCCTGCGGCACTGGGGTCTGCGGACGCCGGGTCACTGGGCATCCTCGCCCCGCTGGCTCTGGGGTCGTTGGGTGTGGGGTCGCTGGGCTCGTTGGGTGCGCTCGGTGGCCTGATCGGGGTGGCGCTCACCACGCCGTACCAACCGGCCCCGGCCGCCCAGTGCCTGAACCCGCCTTTCCAGAACGTGCCGTTCCCGTACGTGCCGGGGCTGACGTCGCCGTGCCCGGGTGAGCAGAACGGCGGTCGGAACCCCGAGGGCCCCTGATCGAAGGGCCGATTCGAGAGGCTCGAGACAGGCGAGTGGCTCGGGACGCGCAGTCCCGGGCCACTCGTCCGCGTCGAGGTCTCGTTCTCACTGGCGGACGAACAGCGGATACCGCTCGCCGGCAATCATGCGGTCGTAACGGACGCGGGCGCGCTTCTCGCTCTCGTCGAGGGCTCCCGCGATCCAGGCGTACGTCCACGGCCCTTCGTCGAGGGCGACGATCGCGATCGTGTACGGCGTGAAGTCGGTGCAGTTCCGGCTGGGCGAGACCTCGATGACAGTCCACGAGACGATCGATCCGCTGCCGGCAGAGGGTGCCCGGCTGATGTCGGTGCCGCGGCACGACGAACAGATCGCCGCGTCGGGTGCGAGCAGGGCGTCGCAACTGTCGCAGCGGCCGATGGTGAAGGTGTCCACATCGGCGGTGGTGCGGGTGAGTTGAGCGTGCATCGGGAGACCTCGACTTCGTGAAGCTTGGGTTGTCCGGCTCCCACAGTTCCAAGACGGACGCAAGGCCACGACGGTAGAAGTACGCGTAGGCATACCTGTTTCCCGTGCACAGGTACCCGCGTGCGGCGAAGTCCCAGGTCAGGCCGACGCGTCCTAGGTCTCGTGACCCCGTTCGACGACCCACGCGGCGATCTGGGTCCGCGAGTTGAACCCGAGTTTCGCGAGGACGTGTTCGACGTGGCCCTGAACGGTGCGCAGGGAGATGACCAGCTTCTCGGCGATCGCCTTGTTGGTCAGGCCCTGTGCCACCAGTTCGGCAACCTCCTGTTCGCGCGGCGTCAGATCCGACGCCGCGCGCTCGGTCGGGGCTGCCTCGGGTAGCCGGTCGGCGACCGCGAAGTCGACCACCTCGTCGAGCGTCAGCTCGCAGCCGCGGCGGACCGCGGTATCGAAGGCGCGGGAGCCGAGGGCACCCTCGCACAGCGTCCGGGCCTCGTCACGGTTGGACCGGAGCGCGGGGATCACCACACCCGGATTGCCGGCGGCGGACCACAGGGCGTCCGCCGCTCCCAACAGGATCGCCGACCGCTCGAACTGGCCCGCCGCCGCGGCGGTCCACGCAAGGGCCTCGACGGCGATCGCCGTCCCGAGCAGGTCGTCGACGTCGCCGCTCAGCGCCGCCGCCTGCGCGAAGTCCGGGCGGGCTGCGGCCGGGTCGTCGTGCCATTCGGCGAGGCCCCGCATGCACAGCGCGTACGAGCGGTAGATCGACTCGCCGCGGGCGCGGGTGATCTCGAGGACCTCGTCGGTGTACCGGGCGGTCTCCTCACGCCGCCGCAGGACCGCCGTTGCGGTTGCGAGGCCGAGCACGGTGGAGATGTATCGCAGAATGTTGTGTCCGGAGCGGACGGCGTCGACGATGCTGTCGAGCAGGCGGATCGCTTCGGCAGGATCGTCTGCGTAGATCTGGACGTGTCCGGCCGCATGGGTTGCGATGATCTCGGCCAGGCGATCGTCGAGCCGGGCGGCCTCGTCGCGTGCCTCGCGGACGAGCGCCTGGCCCATCGGGACGTCGCCCTGGTTCGCGGCCAGAATCGCCGACGCAGCCAAAGCCTTCACGCGCTCGCGGGTCGGCTCCCCACCCTGAGCGGCGAGCACTCGTGCGAGCCAGAGGCGGCCTTCGTTGAGCAGTCCGCGCGAGATCCAGAAAATGTACAGAACATTCGCGATCCGCAGACCGTTCTCCGCCTCACCGGGTTCGGTGAGGCAGTACTCCAGCGCCGCCGCCAGGTTGGGGCGTTCGCGCTCGATCCTCGTGATCCACGACGACTGGTCCGGACCGATCCATTCCGCCTCCGCCCGGTCCAACAGCATCAGGTACCAGTCCCGATGGCGTCTTCTCAGCTCGGGGAACTCGCCTGCCTCGTGCAACCGCTCGAGTCCGTACTCCCGCAGGTTGTCGAGCAACCGGTAACGCACCACGCCCGGATGCTCCTCACGGATGAGGATCGACTTGTCGACGAGGGACGCGACGACGTCGAGCAGGTCGTGCGACGTGTGCTCCTGCGCGGCGACTGCCTCGGCGGCGTCGAGTTCGAACCCGTGGGTGAACACCGACAGCCGACGCCACAGCTCCCGCTCGTCCGGATTGCACAGGTCGTGGCTCCAGTCGATGCTCATCCGCAGCGTCTGCTGGCGGTCGGGCGCCGATCGACTGCCGCCCGTGAGCAGCCGGAACCGGTCGGTCAACCGTTCGAGGACCTGATCGACCGACATCGCCCGCAGCCGCGCCGCGGCGAGTTCGATGGGCAACGGTAGGCCGTCGAGTTCGGTGCAGATCGCGACGACCGAGTTGCGGTTCTCGTCCGTCAGCTCGAAACCCGGTACGGCGGCGGCCGCGCGCTCGGCGAACAGGTTCACCGCCTCGTACTGGGCGAGCGCCCGTAACGGCGTCGACTCGTCGGGAATCGGGACGGTCATCGGCGGCACCCGCAGCACCATCTCGCCACCGATCGCGAGGGGTTCGCGGCTGGTCGCGAGGATCCGCAGGTCGGGGCTCGACCGCAGCAACGTCTCGGCGAGCTTCGCGACGTCGTCGATGAGGTGCTCGCAGTTGTCCAGCACGAGGAGCAGGTTCCGGGAGGCCAGGTAGTCGGTGAGGACCCGCGTGGTCGGCACCGCCGACTGCTCGCGAAGACCCAATGCCGCGGCCACGGACTCCGCGACGAGCTGCGGATCGCGGCGTTCCCCGAATTCGACCAGCCAGACGCCGTCCGCGAACGATCGCTGCGAGTCGGCTGCCACGCGCAGCGCCAGCCGGGTCTTGCCCACCCCTCCGATGCCGGTCAGCGTCACCAGCCGGGACGCGCCCAGCGCCCGCCTCGTCTCGGCGACCTCGCGGCGCCGGCCGACGAAACTGGTCAGATCGAGAGGCAGGTTGCCGACCTTGCCTCGCACGGCGGGTGCCATCCGTGACCTTCTTTCGGTCTCCTCAGGTCACGGTACGCCTGCTCACGAGGCCGCCGCCGTCACTCGTCGGCCAGCCATCGCTCGACGGCGGCGGTCCCGGCGCCGAGTCGGTCGAGGCTCGCCGCCCGGCTGGGCGATTCCAACGGCGAGGCGCTGAACCGTGTGGCCGCCCGCGGGGCCAGGTAGGTCTCGTTCTCGGAGTCCAGAACCTCGTGGAAGAAGTCCACCGCGGTGAGATGCTCGTCGTCGAACAGGTCGTCGACACTGGAGATCGGCATCGCGGGGACGTCGAGTTCGTCGAGGATCTTCAGCCAGTCCTCGGTGGACCGCTTCTCGAGCAGTTCCTCGAGGAGGACGTACAACTCGTCGATGTTGCGGTTCCGTGCCTCGACGGTCCGGTAACGGTCCTGGTCGAGCAGCTCGGACCTGCCCACGAACTCGAGGAACCGGCGCCAGTGACCCTCGTGGTAGACGACCACGGAGATCAACCCGTCCGACGTCCGATACGGCCGACGATGCGGCGAACGCATCCGCGCGTAACCGGTGGGGCCTTCGGGTGGGACGAATGCACGTCCACCCCACTGCTCCATCAGGGTGAATCCGACGAGGGTTTCGAACATCGGGACCTCGATCGCCTGACCAGAGCCGGAGCGCTCCCGCCAGAACAGCGCCGCGGTGATCGCGTTCGCCGTGGCGAGCCCGGCGACCTTGTCTGCGATCGGGGACGACATGTACGAAGGCTGCTGCGCGACAAGGGTTTGCAACCATGCCAGCCCTGACGCCGCCTGGATGCAGTCGTCGTAGGCGGGACGTCCGGCGTACGGACCGTCGCTGCCGTACCCGGTGACGGCTGCGTGGATCAGCCGGGGGTTGATCTCCAGAGCGGTGTCGGGCCCGATGCCGAGTCGGCGGGCGGCCGTGGGGCGCATGTTGTGCACCAGGCAGTCGGCCCTTCCGATCAGGGCGCGGATGGTCGCGCGCGCCTCGTCGGACTTGAGGTCCAGTTCGATGCTGGACTTGTTCCGGTTGCTCGCCACGAAGACGCTCGCCATGCCAGGGGTCCTTGTCGTCCCGAGGCTACGGGTGATGTCACCCCCCGGCGCCTCGACCTTGATGACGTCCGCCCCCATCTCGGCGAGCAGCTGTGTGCAGTACGGCCCCGAGAACGTCGTGGTGAAGTCCAGTACGCGGATGCCGCCAAGTGGGCCGGTGCCACCACTCATCGCGGGTCGCCCGAAACGATCGGCTTGCTCGGCTTGGTGTCCCAGGCGGCTTCGCCCTTGCGTCCCATCGACCACATCTGGACGCCGCGTTCGATCTCGACGGCCGCGCTCCACGGCACTCCGGGCTGATCGAGCTCGAGTCGAGCGCTGTTCTTGATCCGCCGGGCGAGGAGGGGGTCGCGGGCCGCGATCGCCACCAGTGCCTCTGCCTCGGCGAGGATTTCGTCAGGTTCGGCGGTGTCCCAGGCGAGGCCGCGGCGCACGGCATCGGTGCCCGAGAGTGCCGCACCGAGCACGCCCATCGCGAGTGCCTGTTGGCGCCCGACGGCCCGTCCGAGCAGCGCCAGGTGGCCGCCGCCGGGATGAATGCGCCGCGCGAGGAAGCCGCTGTCGAGCACTGCGTCGGGGGTGACGAGCATGACGTCGGTCGCGAGCGCCAGGTTCAGGCCGGCACCCACCGCCCCGCCGACGACCGCGGACACCGTCGGCACCGGCAGATTGCCGATACGCACGAAGGCGCCGTATACGGCCGAAACACGCGCCACCGCCTCGGACGAGGCCGGCGCGGCGGATGAGACGGCGAGATCGCGGGTGTCCGCGCCGCTGCAGAAGTACGGGCCGACGGAGGCGACGACAACCGCGCCGATCGACTCGTCCTGTTCCACTCGGTCGCAGCATTCGCCGATCTGTGCGGCCATCTCGAGCGTGATCGCGCCTTTTCGGTCCGGGTTGTCGAGGGTGATCCGCGCAATGGAGCCCTCGACGGCGAACAGCACTCGAGGGGTGGCTGGGGACTCGGTCATGGGCAACCTCGCAGACGTCGATTCGGTGGCTCCCGCGCGATCGGAACGCCCGGGTTCGATCAGAATGCAGCACCAAAGATTGGATTACAAGATTGGATCCAATCTGTTGACAAAGTGGCAGGCTCCCTCTTGAATGAAGGCTCGGTAGGGCGAACGATGTTCGCCGACTTACCTTCCCGGATCCCACGCCGCCATCGCGGCGGCCGGGGCCGGTGCCGGAGGCCGCGCGCACGCTGCGCAGCCCAGGACGGCTGATCGGAGCGGGCGGGCACGGTGCGTTGTCGGAAGGTAGTTCATTGCTCACATTGGCAGCAGTAGGTGGCGTCGCCGACGAACTCGTCGCGCTGCGTCTCGAGGTTCGCGAGTTCCTGCGGGAGGAGATCGAGTCCGGTCGTATCCGGACCGAGGCCGACGCGTGGATGTCGGGAATCGACATCGAATTCAGCGGGCGGCTCGCTGCCCGCGGGTGGGTCGGCATGACCATCCCGGTCGAGTACGGAGGTCACGGTCTGACGGCCCTGGAGCGCTACGTCGTCACAGAGGAACTGCTGGCCGCGGGTGCGCCGGTGGCCGCGCACTGGATCGCCGACCGGCAGATGGCGCCGGGAATCCTGCGGAACGGAACGGAAGCGCAGAAGCGCTCGTGCCTACCGGGAATTGCCAAGGGGGAGAGGTTCTTCGCGATCGGAATGAGCGAGCCCGATTCCGGCTCGGACCTGGCGTCCATCCGAACCCGGGCGGTAGAGGTGGAGGGCGGCTGGAGGCTGTCGGGCACCAAGGTCTGGACGAGTGCGGCGCACGTCGCGACCGACATCGTCGTCCTGGCCCGAACGGATCGCGGTGAGTCCCGACACGAGGGTCTGTCGCAGTTCCTGGTCGATCTGCCGCACCCGGACATTCACATCCGGCCGATCGTCACGATCGACGGTGAGCATCACTTCAACGAGGTCGTGTTCGACGATGCCGTGATACCCGCAACCAGTCTGCTCGGCAGGCGTGGCGACGGCTGGCGCCAAGTGACCACGGAACTGTCGAACGAACGCTCGGGTCCCGAGAGGATCCTGAGCACACTCCCGCTGCTGACGGCGTGGGCGAGCCGGGAATCGACCGAGGCGTCGCCGGTCGAACGGCTCGAGATGGGCCGCCTGGTCGGCCGTATGACGGTGTTGCGTCAACTCTCGCTCGCAGTTGCCGACCGCTTACGCGCCGGGAAGAACCCGGTGGCGGAAGCGGCCTTGGTCAAGGATCTCGGCACCCAGTACGAGGGCGACGTCGTGAATGTCGTCCGGCGACACATCCCCTCGGGGCCGGACGCCACAGGCGACACCCTGACCAGGCTCTCGACCCAGTCCGTACTGCACTCGCCGGCTTTCACCCTGCGGGGCGGAACGAACGAGGTGCTGCGCTCGATCGTGGCGAAGGGACTGTGACAGCGATGCGCGAACATCATGCCGAACTCGGGGACGCCGTGCGGGCGGTCCTGGGCACTCGCCGCCGAACCGACTCCCGGCCGGTCGACGAGGTGGACCTTTCGCTGTGGAACGACCTCGAACAGCTCGGTTTCACATCGCTGACCGTGCCGCCCGAGCTGGGTGGATCCGGGGGAGATCTCCTCGACGCCGCCGTGATCCTGCGGGAGTCCGCAACGGCTGCAGTGCCATTGGCGGAGGCGCTCTTCCTGGCCGGCCCGCTGCTCGCGGCCGCCGGACTGCCGTTCCCGCGGGGGCCGATAACGGCCGCGGCCGCCGAGAACGTGGAGCTCGGTCGAGACGGCGACGGGTGGCACCTGTCGGGTGCGGTGCGCGCGGTGCCCTGGATCCCGGGAGCCGACCACGTCGTGCTGCTGGTGCGGCGTGGCGGGCGCGGCGCGGTCGCCCTCGTCCCGACCGGGGAAGCCGGGTTCACGGTGGTCGAGGGCCGCAACCTCGCCGGGGAACCGCGCGGGACCGTCCTGCTGGAACGGGTCCGGGTCGCCGCAATCGAAGACCTGGGGGAGACCGACTGGTTCCGGAGGTTCGAGATGCTCGGCGCCGCCGCGCGGGCCGCCCAGATGGCCGGCGCTGCCGGCGCGGTCCTCGCCGCGACCCGTGAGTACGTCCACGTGCGACACCAGTTCGGTCGGCCGCTGGTTGCCTTCCAGGCCGTCCAGCACCAGTTGGCGCGTCTGGCCGCGGATGTCGTGACGGTCGAGGTGTCCTCGGATGCCGCCGTCATCGCGCTCGTCGACGACGATCCGCACGCTGCCCTGCTCGTCTGTGCTGCCAAGTCCGAGGCGTCCTCGCTCGCCGGGCCGATCGCGTCCGTGGCGCACCAGGCACACGGCGCACTCGGGTTCACGATGGAGCACTCGCTCGGCGCGTTCACGACTCGCCTGTGGGCGTGGCGCGAGGAGTACGGAAACGAACTCCACTGGTGGAACCGAATCGCCGATCTGGTGCGCGAGTCCGACGGCGATCTGTGGGGGTTGGTGACAGGAACGGCACAGATTCGTCCGGGAGATGGACGAATCGATTGGCGGGTCGGTAGTGGCGAGCAAGGCTGACATGACAGCGGAGCTCGCCGCGGACACGGACGACCGGGAGGAGACGACGGTGCTGCAGTGGGACGAGGACGTGCGGGCGGTGCTCGCGGCTCGGCGCGCGAGGCCGACGTTGCAGGAACTCGGTGTCGAGCGGTCCCGCACCATGCTCGAACAAGCCCCCCGGCCCAGCGGGCCCGAGATGCGCAGCGTGCGGTCGACGGAGTTCGACGGGCCGCACGGTCGCGTGCCGGTCCGGATCTACACCCCCGAGGGCTCTGTTTCCCCCGCGCCGGCGCTGGTCTGGTTCCACGGCGGCGGCATGATCATGGGCTCCCTCGAGTCGTGGGATCACCTCGCTCGGGCGCTGGCCGTCGCGTCGGGGGCCGTCGTGGTCAACGTCGGGTACCGCCTCGCGCCGGAACACCGGTATCCGGTAGCCAACGACGAGGCGTATGCCGCCGTGGAATGGGTTGCCGCGCAGCATGTCTCTCTCGGCGTGGATCCCGCGCGCATCGCGGTCGGCGGCGACAGTGCGGGTGGATCGCTCGCCGCCGCGACAGCCCTGCGTGCGCGCGACGCCGGGGGGCCGACGCTGGTTCAGCAGGTCTTGGTGTATCCCGGTATCGAGCGCCGGTCGCCGCGGCAGTCGATGGTCGAGTTCGCGGACAGTCCCTTCCTCTGCGCGACCGATGTGGATTGGATGAAATCCCTCTACCTGGGCGACGACCCCACGGCCGACGATCAGTACGGCGTTCCGGCGCTGGCCGACGATCTGTCGGGTCTGCCGGCCGCAATCGTCGTGTCCGCTCGGTTCGACCCGCTGCGCGACGGTGTCGAGGAGTTCGGCGTGCGGTTGCGCGATGCCGGGGTCGCCACCGCGCTTCTGCGCTATCCCGGTGTGGGGCACGGCTTTCTCGTGCAGGTCGGATCCTTCGCCCGCGCCGATACCGCGGTCGCCGAGATCGGGGCCCTCGTGCGTGCGCGGTTCTCTCGTCCACCTGCTTTCGCCGAAACGCATGCCACCACGTCGGAGGTGCATTCGTGACTGTGCCGGACTACACCCGCAAGAGTCTGTTCATCGGTGGTCGGTGGCACACGCCGCGATCGACGGACTTCCGGCCCGTGCACGAGGCCGCTACGGGGGCGCTGTTGGGCACCGCGCCTCTGGCCGGTCCCGACGACATCGACGCCGCGGTGGCGGCGGCGCGTGCCGCATTCGACAAGGGTCCGTGGCCGCGGATGTCGGTGTCCGAGCGCGGCGCGGCGTTGCGGGCACTGGCCGCGGAACTGGACAGGCGCGGTGACTTCACCGCGGAACTGGTGAGCCGCGAGAACGGTATGCCGTCCGTGATGTCCCGAGGCGCCAACGTCGCGGTTCCGGTCGCACTTCTGCACCGATACGCCGATCTCATCGAGACCGGCGGGCTCGAGGAGGTGCGTTCGAGCCCGCGCGGAGCAACCATCGTCCGCAGGGCTCCGGTGGGTGTCGTGGCGGCGATCGTGCCCTGGAACTTCCCACAGCTGATCGCGATGGCGAAGATCGCGCCCGCACTCGCGGCCGGATGCACCGTGGTGGTGAAACCGTCTCCGGAGACCGCGTTGGACGCCTATGTCCTCGCCGACGCGGCCGAGGCGGTGGGTCTCCCCGACGGCGTGCTCAACATCGTTCCGGCCGAGCGGGATTCAAGTGCCGCCCTGGTGGCTCATCCCGACGTCGACAAGGTGTCCTTCACCGGCGGGACGGCCGCGGGTCGTCATATCGGTGAGGTGTGCGGTCGGCTGCTCCGCCCGGTGACGCTCGAGCTGGGCGGCAAGTCGGCTTCCATCGTCCTCGACGACGCCGATCCGGACGTGTTCGCTGCGCAGCTGGCAGCGACCTCCTTCATCAACAACGGACAGGCATGCGTGCTGCACTCGCGCATCCTGGCTCCGCGGTCACGATACGAGGAGATCGTGAGGATCGTTGCCGAGCAGGCACGCTCACTCGTGGTGGGCGACCCCCTGGACCCCGGCGTCACTTGCGGACCGATGGTCTCGCAGGAGCATCGCGACCGTGTCATGGGGCATATCGAGGCGGCCCGCGCATCGGATGCGCGACTGGTCGCCGGCGGTCGTGCGCTGGACGGGCCGGGTTGGTTCGTCGAACCGACCGTCTTCGCCGACGTCGATCCGCGTAGTCGCCTGGCCCAGGAAGAAGTTTTCGGGCCTGTCGTCGCGGTGATCCGCTACGAGGACGATGACGATGCGGTCGCGATCGCGAACGACAGCCCCTACGGGTTGGCCGGAGCGGTCTGGACCCGCGACGTGGAGCGCGGCGTGGAAATTGCCCGTCGAATCCGGACGGGCACTTTCGGAGTGAACTACTACCAGATGGACCTCGGAGCGCCGTTCGGTGGAACCAAGGCGAGTGGCCTCGGCCGCGAACTCGGTCCCGAAGGACTCGATGCGTTCGTCGAATACCAGTCGATCTATGTCGGCACCTCGGAACGGAAGGTCGGAGTATGAAAACTCGCGCTGCGGTGCTGTGGGCGCCCGGAAAGCCTTGGTCGGTCGAGGAGATCGAGCTGGACGAACCCGCCGCCGGTGAAGTGCTCGTCGAACTGACCGCCAGCGGTCTGTGTCATTCGGACGAGCACTTCCGGGACGGGACGAGCGTGATCGGGTACCCGTTCATCGGTGGTCACGAGGGGTCCGGGATCGTTCGGCGGATCGGTCCCGGGGTCACCGAGCTGGAGCCCGGGGATCATGTCGTCTTCAGCTTCATCCCTGCGTGTGGGAGGTGCCGTTCGTGTGCCCGGGGAATGTCGAGCGTGTGCGACATGGGTGCGCACATCGGAGTAGGAACCCAGATCTCCGACGGCACCTCTCGTCACCGTGTACGCGGTGAGGATGCGCGCTTGATGTGCGTCGTCGGAACGTTCGCCGAGCACACGGTGGTGAATCAGGCGTCGTGCGTGAAGATCACACCCGACGTGCCGCTGGACAAGGCGGCCCTGGTGGGCTGCGGAATCCCCACGGGCTGGGGATCGTCCGTATACGTCGGGAAGGTCACGTCCGGTGACTCGGTGGTCGTTCTCGGCATGGGTGGAGTCGGTTGTGGCGCGGTGCAGGGCGCCGCTCTGTCCGGGGCACGGCACGTGGTGGTGGTCGATCCCTCTCCGTTCAAGCGGGCGGAGGCGAAGAGGTTCGGCGCCACGCACACCGCGGAGACCGTCGAGGAGGCCGGAGCTCTCGTCCGTGAGTTGACCTGGGGGGCCATGGCCGATGTCGTCGTCATCACGGTCGGGGTGATGACCGGTGGACTGCTCGCTCCTGCGATGTCGCTGCTCGGCAAGGGCGGAACCTGTGTCCAGGTCTCCGTCGGCGACCCGGCAGAGACCGCAGTTCAACTGAGCCTCATCGATCTGACGTCGATGCGGAAGACGATCACCGGGTCCTGGTACGGCAACGCCAACCCCCGGTCGGATATCCCGCTCCTGTTGCGTATGTACATGGAGGGCAAGCTACTTCTGGACGAGATGATCACCCGGACGTACACGTTGGACGACATCAACGTCGGATTCGAGGACATGCGCCGGGCCGAGTCGGTTCGCGGAATGATCCTGTTCTGACATACGGCCGGTGCGCCCGGGACGAAGGTCCCGCCCGGTGACGTATGTGGCCACTGGACGGGAAAGCGCTATCCCCCAATGGAACCGGCACTCCTAACGTGGTCGATGCCCGGCAGGTCCGGGGCAGTGTCGTGCAGTAGTGGAGAAGGACGTGGTTTCGTGAATCCGACAGAAGCTCATTTCGACGTCGTCGTCGTAGGTGCCGGCGTCGCAGGTATGTACGCGGTGCACCGTCTGCGGCAGCGAGGACTGACGGTATGCGGGTTCGAATCGGCTGCCGGAGTGGGTGGAACCTGGTACCACAACCGCTATCCCGGGGCGCGGTGCGACGTGGAGAGCGTGGACTACTCGTTCTCGTTCGACGACGACCTGCAGCAGGACTGGACGTGGAGCGAACGGTTCGCCACTCAGCCCGAGATCCTCGCGTACCTCGAACACGTCGCCGACCGGTTCGATCTGCGCAGCGCGTTCCGATTCTCCACGCGTGTGGGGTCGGCGATCTTCGACGAGACCGAATCGTTGTGGCACGTCACCACCGACGGTGGCGACCGGGTCACGGCGCGCTACTGCGTGTTCGCGACCGGGGTTCTCTCCGCAACCAACGTCCCGGACATCCCGGGACGCGACGCGTTCGCCGGTGAGTCCTACCACACCGGAGAATGGCCGCACACCCCGGTCGAGTTCGCGGGCAAGCGCATCGCGGTGATCGGTACCGGCTCGTCCGGCATGCAGTCGATCCCGATCATCGCGCAGTCGGCCGATCATGTCTACGTCCTGCAGCGCACCGCCAACTACTCGATCCCCGCAGGCAATCGACCGTTCCCCGAGGACGAGATGCGCGAGATCAAGGCGAACTACGCGGACCGGCGCCGTCAGGCCTGGTCGAGCGGAGGCGGATCACCGTTCACCGCCTACCCCAAGGGTGCGCTCGAGGTCTCTGCCGAGGAACGTACCCGCGTCTACGACGAGTGGTGGCAGCGCGGTGGTGTGCTGTTCAGCAAGGCGTTCCCGGATCAGTTGTCGAATCCGGAGGCGAACGACACCGCCCGGGAATACTGGGAGAGTCGGATCAGCGAAGTCGTCGAGGATCCGGAGCTGGTCGACAAGCTGACACCGAAGGACCATCCCATCGGAACGAAGCGAATCGTCACGGACAGCGGATACTACGAGGTCTTCAACCGAGAGAACGTGACGCTCGTCGATCTGCGCGAGACGCCGATCGTGTCGATCACCGAGACCGGGATCCGGACCACCGATCGCGACTACCCGCTCGACATGATCGTCTACGCCACGGGATTCGATGCGATGACGGGATCGTTGAGCCGCATCGACATCCGTGGCCGCGATGGCCGCGAGCTCCGAGCCGAATGGGCCGGGGGTCCGCGCACCTACCTCGGCCTGGGAGTCGACGGCTTCCCGAACATGTTCATCCTCACGGGTCCCGGCAGCCCCGGGCCGCTCGCGAACATGGTGCTCGGTGCGGAACAGCACGTCGACTGGCTCACCGGTCTGCTGGACCGCGCGGAGGCGGACGGCGTAGTCACGATCGAGGCGAACGCCGACGCGGTCGAGAGCTGGGTTCGCGAGTGCAACGCTCTGGCCGAGAAGACGCTCTTCCTGCAGGCGAACTCGTGGTATCTCGGCGCCAACATACCGGGGAAGCCGCGGGTCTTCATGCCGTACATCGGCGGCTTCGCCGTCTACGGCCGAATTCTCGAAGATGTTGCCGCCGACGACTACCGGGGGTTCACGCTGGCGCGTGCGGACGGTGCGGACGGTGGGGACGGTGCGGACGGTGCGTACGGTGGGGACGGTCAGGTCCGGCAAGCCGCGCCCCTAGCCGCGAGTTCCCGGGGGCGTCTCGCGTGAGCGCGCACCCGACGCGGGAAGTCCACGACAACCCGGCTTCTCCGACGCCGGTGTTCACCGCGTCTGTGCGTGAGCCCATCTGGGCGAGGGTGCGGAACACCCTCGCCGCGACCGAATACCGATCCCGGGAGGGAACACGATGACAAGCTTCGCGCTCGACGGCCGGACCGCCCTCGTCACGGGTGGGGGCCAGAACACCGGTCTGGGAATCGCCCGGACGCTCGCGGAGGCCGGGGCACACGTGATCGTCAACGACATCACCGCCGAGCGGGCCGAGGCGGGTGCCGCCGCCGTCCGGGAAGCGGGAGGTGCTGCGACGCCCGCCGCATTCGACATCACCTCGTACGAGGAAGTGTCCGCTGCGACGAAGAAGATCGGTGAAGAGATCGGCGTCGTCGACATCCTCGTCAACAATGCCGGCCTGCCTGCCGGCGCTCAGATGTTGCCGTTCCTCGAAACCCCGCGACACGAGTGGAACCCGTACATCGACATCAACATCTTCGGCTCGTTGCACATGATGCATGCGCTGCTGCCCGCAATGGTCGAGCAGGGGTGGGGTCGCGTCGTCCAGATCTCCTCGGGGTCGGGATCGGTCGCGAGCCGCGGGTTGGGCGGCACCTTCTACGGCGCGAGCAAGGCCGGTATCGAAGGAGCGGTACGCCATATCGCCACCGAGGTCGGTCCGGGGGGCGTCACCGTCAACACCCTCGCCCTCGGTCTGATGGAGAAGCTGCGGGACGCGATCGAATCCAAGTCCTCGCCGATGCTGAACGCGATCTGGGAGGGCAACGTCATGCAACGAATCGGTACCGGTGACGACGTGGGGGCGGCCTGTCTCTGGTTGTGTTCCGGTGCCGGTGAATTCGTGTCGGGCCAGACGATTCACCTCAACGGCGGCTCCTACTCGGGCCGTTGAGGGGTCGGAACCACGGGTGAGCGAGATCCGGCTGTGGTTCGTTTCCCGCCAGCCGGACGTTTGGACTCGATCCCGGAAAGGGGCGGCCCTAGCGTCGCTGGGGTCACTGTCAGGCCGATCGATCGGCCTATTCTTCTGAAGGAGCATCCATGACCACACTCGAGCGGCATCCGATGACACCCGTCGCGCCTCCCTCGGTGATCCAGGACTTCTACACGCCGGAAGAGCTGGACACCATCTTCGGAGTGATCCGCGACAACGGACCCTGGCGCCTGATTCTCGCGCATCACTTCGCGTCGACGGAGGAGTACCTGGCGGTGTCGGGCGGCAAGGACCGTAAGGCCGACGCCCGCCTGTCCGACTTCACTTCACCGGTCTTCCGGGGGTTCCTCGCCAACGACGGGGTCGTGTTCCACCCCGAATTGAACGACATCTACTTCGGACGCAAGCTCCTCGACACCGCGCTCAGCCTCCACGGCGCGAAGTACGGCATGGCGCACAATCTTCTGTTCAATCTGGGTGGGCCGTCACACAGCTTCGATGCCGGCCATTTCGATACCGGAAGCTTCCGCGGCATGGGGCTCCACAACACACCGCTCTGGCTGATGTCGGTGATGGCCAAATCGGGTCTGTTCGATGCGTGGGAAGTGAAGACCGCGCAGGTGATCACCTACTTCTACAAGTCGGACTTCGCAGGCGGCTTCACGTACTGGCCCGACGGACCCGACGGGGACCCGCAGCGCCTGCGCCCGCCCTTCTGGAACACCGCGACACTGACCGACAACTCGCGGATGTATCACCGCCGTGAATCCAACGGTCCGGTCGAACGGCGGGATTGCCCCGAACTGGAGATGACGTCGCTGCTGCACAGCCTCCCCGACGGATCGTGGTCGGTCCGCAACGGTGACAAGGAGATCGCCCGATTCGACGAAGCCGACATGCGAATGCTGGTGCACTACACGGCGCTCCTGTTCGACGACATCGACGACGTTCGTCGGTACCAGAACCATACGGACGACATCGACGCAGAGCGGGCGATCGGAATGCTGGTCTCCGACATGCGCGCGAAGGGCGCCACCGTCGAAATGCCGGGCGACCCCATGGCCGATCCGGCGTTCATCGGGCAGTTGACCGAGTTCTACGCGATGGCGCCGAGCCGGTATCCCGCTGAGGCGCCGCTCGAGGTCGTCGGCCGCTAGACCGGCCGATGTGGTCGGCCGTATCGACTCGAAGATGCCGCGGATCGTAGGCGGCGGCCCGGAAGCGCCCCCCGCTCTCGGGCAATGAAGGGATTTGATCATGACTTTGACCTGGACGTCCGGCGGTTCTGCCGGTGCGCAGGAGCGTGTGACGGAGGCGGACCTGGGCGCGGCGATCGATGTCGCCGACCCGGGTGCCCTGCTGATGACGATCGTGCATGTCACCGGCGACCTGTCGTTGCTGGACGAGTTCGAGGCGAAACTGGACGACGCCAAGCGTGCGCGCGGTGCGGACAGCGCCGCATCGCAGACCCATTACGGGGCTCAGTCCGGTGCCGACGCGGTGCCACCGGGGCAGTTCCCGCCGGAGATCTCGGAAGAGGTCCGATCGCGTGCCAGGACTGTGCTCACTGCGGACCTACCGGTCCGGTTGGGGTCGCTGGATCCGGAGATCTTCCGACGGATGGCTGCGCTGTGCACGGCGAGCGCGGTCGACGAGGAGTTCGTCCCCCTCCTGTTGGAACAGGCCGGGTTCGAGAAGTCCCGCCGCTGTGTTCCGGTCACGACGCGGCCGCCGGCGGACTTCGATGTCATCGTCATCGGTGCCGGGATGGTCGGCCTCAACGCCGCGATCAAGCTCGAGGAAGCAGGTTTCGCGTACACGGTGTTCGAAGCCGCCGAGGGAATCGGCGGAACGTGGTGGCGCAATACCTATCCCGGCGCGGCCGTGGACACCCCCAGCCACTACTACTCGTACTCCTTCGAGTTGAATCCGAACTGGACCAAGTACTACCCACCGGGTCCCGAGTATCTCGAGTACATGCGCGGCGTCGCCGAGAAGTACGACCTCTACCGGAACATCAGACTGTCCACGTCGGTGCTGTCGGCCGACTGGAACGAGGACGACCAGCGTTGGACCGTGGTGACCCGCTCGGCCGACGGGACGGTCGAGCGGCATCGGGCGAGGGCCGTGGTCACCGCTCTCGGGATGCTCAATGCGCCGAACATTCCCGATGTCGAGGGCCTGGCCACCTTCGAGGGCGAGATCGTGCACACCGCCGAATGGGATCCGCAACTGGACCTGACCGGCAAGCGTGTGGTGATCCTCGGCACGGGATGCACTGCGGTGCAGGTGGTTGCGAACATCGTCGACCAGGTCGAGAGCCTCGACGCCGTGGTGCGCAGCCCCCACTGGATCGTGCCGGAGAAGGCCGTCGTGAACGACGTTCCGGAGGGTGAGCGGTGGGCGATGCGCCACCTGCCCTACTACCAGGAATGGTTCCGGCTCAAGGCCTACTGGCTGGCATCCGACAATCTGTACCCGATGCCGCGCATCGACCCGGAATGGGCGGCCACGCATCTGTCCGCGTCGCAGTCGAACGACCGCGTCCTGCAGACTGCGCTCGCGCACCTGCGAAACTCCTTCCCGGATCGACCGGATCTCATCGACAAGCTCACCCCGGACTTCCGTCCGTACGCGAAGCGCATCGTCAAGGATCCGGGATTCTTCGCCGCACTCAATCGAGAGCATGTGGCCCTGCACCGGGCCTCGTTCGCACGTGTCCACCCCAACGGTGTCACCACCACGGAGGGGGAGTTCATCGAGGCGGACGTCATCATCTTCGCAACCGGCTTCAAACTGCAGTTCGCCTCCTACATCGACATCACGGGCCGCGGCGGGCACAAGCTGGCCGACGTGTGGGACGACGGTGACGACCCGCGTGCCTACCTGGGTATCCAGGTGTCGGGGTTTCCGAATCTGTTCGTCACGGCCGGCCCCAACAGTGCACCGAATCATGGTGCCGGGCACAACATCCTCAGTGAAGAGCAGGTTCACTACATCGTCGAGTGCCTGCAGCATCTCGTCGAGAGCGGGAATGCGTCGATGGACGTGTTGCCCGAGGTCCAGGAGGACTACAACCGGAGGGTCGACGAAGCGCTCGATCTCACCGTGTGGGCGCATCCGGGTGAAACCGCGACCGGCTACTACCGCAACAAGAAGGGTCGCGTCGTCGTGTCGTGTCCGTGGCGACTCGTGGACTACTGGACCATGTTGCGTCAGCCGGCCGTCGAGAACTTCCACTTCGTACCGGAGCCGGCGCACCGCGCTGAGTGACCCGATGGGTCGGTGGGCTCGCCTCCGGGGTGAGCCCACCGACCGGTCACTGGCCGATCACCACCCGGTCGACGGCACAGAAGGTGTGGCACACCCGGTCGCGAACCACTACCTCGGGACACTCGGGGTCGAACCAACGATCGACGACGGCCCAGTGGACCGGGTGGTCGAGGTACTGGCCCGTCACGTCACCGACCTCGCGAAACTCCTGCTCCCACACGTGCGTCCATGAAACTGGACCCGTGGATGTCTCGACGGGGGACAGCCTCCACGCCCGCATCGACGAGATGTGCCGAGGCATGGAGAGGATGTCGCTCTCGAATTGTTCCAGGGATTCCTGGGTCGCTGACGGGTCGACGCGAACCAGCAGTGCGCGGTAGAGGGTGCCCGGGTCGGCGCCGGGCGCACGACCCGTGGTGCCGCAGTGGTACTCGACGCCGTACGCCTTCTCGACGGAGGGCGACGCGAGGATTTCGTCCACACTCGTGCGGACGCGCAACCATTCGTCGCGGTCGGCGAACTGCAGATGAGCGATGAGGTCTCCGCCGTTGATCGCTCCCGGAAGGGTACGCCCCACGACGGTGACGGCCGTGCCGATCGCGTCGACGGTTGTGCGCAGACGGGTCTCGAAGTCGTCCGGGTTCGCGCCCGCGACCAGATGGACGATTCGCGTGAGGTTAAACATTGCAGAGCTCCTCGACGTCGGCGGCCTCGCCGGCCATCGAGCGCGAGCGTTCGACGATCAATTCGTCCACGCTGTCCCACCACTGTGCGAGCGTGACGTCGGGCCGACCGAGTCTGGTCATGTTCCACCAGGCTGCGACGTCCTCGAGCGACCATACGATCGTGACGACGTTGGACGTCTCACCCTGCCAGATCGGCGGACTGACGAGGATGTGCTCGAGCGTCATGCCCCGGGACCGCCCGCCGGGTACGTAGGCGGTCGTGTATCTGTCGACGAACTCGCGACCACGGCCCGGCGCCGTGACGACGCGGTCGACAACGAGTGCTTTTCCTGACATGTAACGAGAAGCTAGTGTCGGCGGACTCGTTTGAGAAGTCGATATTTCCGTTGCACGGGAACAGAATTCGGCTGGCTATCGGTCGTCCGGTGCAGGCCCCCGGAGGCCGAGGACGAGATTCGCGGTCTGCTGTCCGCCCTCGCGATGGTGCTCCATCAACTCGACGAGCCGTTCGTTGTCGTGGGCGCGGAGGGCGTCGAGCATCTCGTCGTGTTCCCGGACCACTCGTGCTCGTCCTTCGGCTTCGTACAGATACACCGCGTGGTACGGCATCGCGAGCGTCCACAGGCGACGCAACTCCTGCACGACGAGGTCGAGTCCGGACTGCTCGAAGATCGCGAAATGGAAGTCCTGGTTGCACAGCCGCATCCCGAGGAAGTCCCGCACCTCGGCCGCTGCCTTGACCTTCTCGCCCAATTCCTCGATGCGGTCGACGGCTTCGGCGTCGATCGTGGGCAGAGCGCGGAGCGTCTCACGCTCGAGTACCGATCGCATGAGGTAGATCTGTTCGAGTTCGGACTGGTCGAGGCGCGCGACGGAGTATCCGACGTTGGGCACGTGCTGGACCAGGCCGTCGGACGTGAGTTGGCGCAGGCTTTCCCTGATGGGGAGACGGCTCACACCGAGGCGTTCCGCCATCGTCTCCTGCCGGATCTGCTGCCCGGGCAGCAACTCGCCCGAGAAGATCATGCGCTTGAGCTCGTCGAGCACCTGTGCGGTCGCGCGCCCGGACGAAGTCGCTGCGGGAGTCTTCACATCACTTCGCTTCCGGATCCGACGTCGTGGCGGCCAGTGCCACCAGGCAGGCCGCGGCCAGTGTAGCGGCTCCGGATATCCAGAACATCGCGACGAACGCGTCGAAAGTCGGGAGAACTCCGTCGACGGTGCGCACCGCCCACGCGGTGGCGACAGCCGCCATGGTGGCACTGGCGGTGGACGTCCCGATCGAGCGCAGCAGGGAACTGAGCCCGTTCGCCGAAGCGGTTTCCGACGGCGGTACGGATCGCATGATGAGAATCGGTATCGCGGCCTGAGCCAGCGAGAGCCCGATCCCGACGGCCGCGGCGCCCACCAGCACCTGCCACAGTTCGGTGCTGAGGTAGACCCGCGCGACGAAGACGATCGCCATCTCCACGGTCGCGATCAGCAGTGTCGTCCACGCGCCGTACCGGGTGATCGCCCGGGCCGCGACCGGAGCCATCGCGACCCCGACGAGCGTGGGCGGAATCATCCACAACCCGGCTTCGAGGATGCCGAGGCCGAAGCCGAAGCCGGCCGCGCGGGGCGTCTGCAGCAGCTGGATGGACACGAGGACGTTGCTGAACAGCGCGAATCCGACGAGCGCGGACGACACGTTGACCAGCAGGACCCTGGGCCGTGCGGCAACCCTCAAGTCGACCAGTGGCGAACGCGACCGTAGTTGGAGCGGCACCCACAGCGCGATGAGGAGGCCCCCGGTGCCGACCAGCGCCGTCGTCGCCGGCCACCCCCACTGCGCGCCCTTGGACAGCGCCAGCAGCAGCGATGTCAACGCGCCCGCCAAAAGGAGCGCTCCCGCACAGTCGAAGCGCGCCCGCGAGCGGAGTGAGGTCTCCGGCACGATGCGTGCCACCGCAGCGGTCAGCAACACGCCGCATCCGGCCGTCACCCAGAAGATCCCGCGCCAATCCAGGTAGTTGACGAGTACACCCGCCAGGGGGAGGCCGGCCGCCGAGCCGATCGCCAGCGAGGCGCCCATCGCGGACACGCCCCCGGGGACGCGTTCCGCTGGTAGCACGTCTCGCATCGTCGCGATCGCCACGGGAACCAGGGCCAGCCCGCAGCCCTGCAGGATGCGGGCGATGACGAGGGCCGGGAGGGCGGTGAAGAGGCCGCCCATCGCCGAGCCCACGACGACGACCACCAGCGTGAGCATGATCATCCGCTTCTTGCCGAACATGTCGGCGAGACGGCCGATCAGCGGGGTCACCACCGCTCCGGTCACGAGTGTGGCGGTGACCAGCCATGAAGCGCTGCCGGCGGACACCCCCAACAGCCCGGGAAGTGCCGGCAGCACCGGCAGGATCATCGTCTGCTGGAGGGTCATCACGGTGCCGCAGATCGCGAGGATCGCTATCACCCGATTCGAGAAGCCGGTGCGGCTCGGTGGGACGGGAGGACGTTCGGCGACCGGCGAGAGCAGCTGGCGTGTCGGGGTTTCGTGCTCAGGCACGCGAAGCGCTGGTTCCGCGACGCAAGGTCCGGGAGCCGCCGACCGTGACTTCCCCGAACGGTGGGGCCTGCGTGTACGACGGGCCACGGCCGCCGGTGGACAAGACAATCCCGTGTCGCATGGTCAGATGCTGGTGCGGGGACCGGTGCAGGCCAAGCGATTGTCTCACTCGATGGACACTTCCGTCCGCGAAGCTCCTGCTAGCCCTACGGATGGTAGCCGCTGTCCACCCAGCGGGAAATGCCTGTTGTCGCGCCGAGTTCGAAAGTGCGCTAATCCGGTGCCGGGGTGATCCGGACCACACCCTCCCTCGGCGCAGCCTTCCCGGCTCGATTGCCGATGTGCCAGTTCGAACTTCGAGGATTCAGATGACCAACGCCACCCGGTTCGCCTTCACGAAGGTGTTCGTGACCGATCTGGACGCGCAGGCGTCCTTCTACAAGTCCGTGTTCGAACTGAGCGAGAAGGCCCGGATAGTGGGGAGGGTCGGCGCGGACGCCGTCGAGGAGGTCCTGCTCACCACGGGGTGCGGTGACGATTCGACGCTCGGCCTGTGGTGCTACCGCGACCGACCCGCACCTGCTCCGGGCGAGGCGACCCTCGGATTCGACGTCCGCGATGCGCACGAAACGATTCGACGGGTCGAGCACGCCGGTGGTGCCGTCGTCGAATCCGTCAAGGGCATACCGGAACACGGCGTCCTCGTCGGCTTCGTGGCCGACCCCGAGGGTCACCTGATCGAGGTCGTCCAGACCCTCTGACCGCACCCCTCCCATTCGGAAGCTTCACCCAATCGAGGAGTCTTCATTGACAGCCCGAATCCGCACGACCGCAACCGTTGTCACCGGCGCCGCCTTCGCACTGCTGATCGCCGGTTGCTCAGGCGCGTCGACCGCGACCACGAGCGGTCCCGCCGGGGAACCGCAGCGAGGCGGCACCCTCGTCCAGGCCTACAACACGGATGCGCAGTCCGTGGATCCCGCGACGTGCGCGATCGGAATCGGTGTCGCCCCGTGCCAGGCGGTCTACGGCGCGCTTCTCTACTACGATTTCGAGACCGGTGAGATCACGCCCGGCATGGCCGAGTCCTTCACGTCGGACGACGGCAAGGTGTGGACCCTGAAACTGCGTCCGGGCCTGACGTTCACGGACGGAACGCCGTTCGACGCCGCTGCCGTCGCCTTCAACTGGGACCGCATCCTCGACCCTGCGCTGCTGTCGCCGAGTAGGGCTGCGGCCCAGACGATCACGTGGAACGTCGTCGACGAGACCACGCTGACGGTCACGTCGAACGAAGTCAACCACCAACTGCCGTTCCAGCTCACCGAGTCCCTCGCGTTCGTGGCCTCACCCACCGCGATAGCGCAGAAGGGCGCGGATTTCGCCAACGCGCCCGTCGGCGCGGGACCGTTCCAGCTCACTTCGTGGGCTCGTGGCACGCAGATCGAGTTCGACCGCAACCCCGGCTACTGGGACGCCCCGCGACCGTACGCGGACAAGCTCGTGATGAAGACGATCGCCGCCGACGACCAGCGCTTCAATGCTCTGCAGGCCGGCGAGATCAATGTGATGACGGTCGTCGGGGACAAGTATGTCGAGCGGGCGCGCGGGGCCGGGATGAATATCGTCCAGTCCCAGCAGCTCGGCGGAAACGGCGTGCGCCTGAACTTCCGTGGACCGCTCGCGGACGCCGGATTGCGCACGGCGGTCGGCAAGCTGATCGACAACGACCAGATCATGGCGGCCGCCTTCCCGGACGATCCGGGAGCTACGCACTTCATGCCCGACGACAGCCCGCTCTACGACGAGCAGGCGGTATGGCCGGACAAGGATGTCGACGGAGCCCGAAAGCTCGTCGACGAGTACCGGGCCGCCCACGGCGGCGCCGACATCACGCTCACCTATGTGACTACCGCCGGCAGCCCCGTTCTCAACCGTGTCGCCGAACTCCTGCAGTCGCAGATCCAGCAGGTGGACGGACTGAAGCTGGACATCAAGTCGCTCGACGGCGCCGGTTTCGCGTCGGCAATGACGTCGGGGAACTACGACCTCATCATCAGCTCCCTCGGCGGGGCTCACCCCGAGAACCTCTACAAGGTCTTCCGCACCGGAGCCGCGGGCAACAACTCCGGGTACTCCAACCCGGTCGTGGACCAAGCGTTCGAGATCACCCACAGCTCGAGCGATCCTGCGGTCGTGAACGAGGCCTACAAGACGGCCATTCGGCAGATCGTCGCCGATTCGGCGTACCGATTCTGGCGTCCCAGTGAGTCCACCCTCCTGTCGGCGGCCTCGGTGCAGGATGTTCAACCGGCCTACCAGTACTGGTTCCGCCCCGAACTCGCCTGGATCCGGTAGCCGTGGCAGCGACGACGTCGTCGATTCGTCGATCGAACGCCGCCAGGGTGAGGACGAGAAGGGTTTCGGTGGCTGCTGCCAAGCTGATCGCGGTGCTGACGCTCGTCAGTGTCGTCACGTTCCTCCTTCTCGAGATGATTCCCGGTGACCCCCTTGCGGTGATGCTCCCGGAAGGGGCGTCGCCGGAGATGCGGGCGGCGGCCGCGGAACGCTTCGGCCTCGACGGTCCATTGGTGCAGCGTTATCTCGAATGGGTCGGCAACGCCCTGCAAGGGGATCTGGGCAGGTCGATGCAGACACAGGTCCCGGTGACCGATGCGATAGTCGAAAGGCTCCCGGTCACTCTGGAACTCGCGGGACTGTCGATTCTCGTCGCGTTGCTGATCGCCCTCCCGTTGGGCGTGTACTCGGGCTACCGCCCGGGCGGAATCGCCGACCGCATCGTCACACTCGTGTGTTCGGTGACGCTGTCCATTCCGAGCTTCCTACTCGGCGTTCTGCTGGTGTTCGTGTTCGCCGTGACGTTGCACGCGTTGCCTGTGACCGGATGGACTCCGTTGTCGGCCGGCCTGGTTCCGCACCTGCGGAGTCTGGTTCTTCCGGTCGCGACGCTGGCGGCGATCGAGGCCGTGGCCTTCATCCGGCTTCTGCGTAACGACATGGCGGCGACCCTGCAGCAGGACTTCGTCCTCTCTGCCCGGGCCCGGGGTATCTCGACGCCTCGGATCCTCGTCGTCCACGCCCTCCGACCGTCGGCCTTCTCGCTCGTGACGGTGCTGGGTGTGTCGTTGGGCAGACTCATCGGAGGCACCGTCATCGTCGAAACCCTCTTCTCTCTACCAGGATTGGGATCGCTCGTGGTCACCGCCATCAACGGCCGCGACTACCTCCTGGTGCAGGGAATCGTGCTGGTCGTCGCGGTCGCGTACGTGCTGCTCAATTCCCTGGTCGACCTGGCCTATCCGTTGCTGGACCCGAGAGTGAGATCAGCATGAGTACGACGACCGACGTGTCGCTTCGCGGTCCGGACGCCGGGAAGGGCGATCCACCTTCTGCCCCGGCCGGATCGTCGATCCGTGCGACGAAATCTCGCCGTCGTCGCCGCGGGCGCAACGTCGTAGCGGCCCTCGGGGCGGCGTGGCTCGTCCTGATCGCCGGCGCCGCCGTCCTCGCGCCGGTGTTGCCATTGCCGGCGCCGGACCACGTGGGCGACCAGTATTCCCTGGCGCCCTTCCGGACGATGACCCATCTGCTCGGCACCGACCAGCTGGGCCGGGACCAGCTCAGCCGGGTCGTGTTCGGTGCTCAGGTATCGCTCGCCGTCGCGGTCGGGGCGACCCTTCTCGCCCTCACGGTCGGTACGGCCGTCGGACTCGCCGCCGGATACTTCCGCGGCGTGACGGATGTGGTCTTCGACATCACGACCAACACGACGTTGGCCTTCCCTCCGTTGATCCTGTTGGTCGCGCTCGTCGCCGTGATGCAGCCGAGCGTGACGACGTTGACCCTCGGTCTGGGAATCGTCGGGGCCCCGACGTTCGCACGCATCGCGCGCGCGAACGCCATCTCGTTCTCCGGTCGTGAGTTCGTCACGGCGTCGAAATCGTTGGGCTCGAGTACGTTCAGGATTCTCCGTCGGGAAATCCTGCCGAACATCCTCTTGCCGGTCTTCTCCTTCGCGACCGTCGTGGCCGCGTCACTCGTCGTCGCGGAAGGATCGTTGAGTTTCCTCGGACTCGGTATTCCGCCACCCACGCCGAGCTGGGGCGGAATGATCGCGGCGGGTCGGGAGAGCCTGTACGACCACCCGCACCTCGTCCTGGTGCCCGGGTTGTTCTTCTTCTTGACGGTGCTGTCGCTCAATCTCATCGGAGACTGGGCGCGAGATCGAGTCGGACGGGAGTCCTCGCTGTGAATACCGCTGTCCGCCCAGAACAATCGCTGACCGCCGACGTCACGACAGATCCTCCGGCACTGTCCGTCGCCGACCTGCGGGTGTGGTTCGACACGCCTCGTGGACCGGTCCGGGCAGTCGACGGGGTGACCCTGGACGTGAAGCCGGGACGCACGCTGGGAATCGTCGGCGAATCCGGCTCGGGCAAGTCCGTTCTGTCCAGAGCAGTGATGAACATCCTGCCGCCGAACGCCATGGTGCGGCCCGGATCGCGTGTCGAGGTGGAGGGTCGCGACGTCGCGACGCTCACCCGAGGCGAAGCGAAGTCGCTGTGGGGTTCGCGCATCGCCATGGTGTTCCAGGATCCGATGACGTCACTGACCCCGGTCCTGACCATCGGACACCAGCTCACCGAGACACTGCGGCGGCACCTGCCGTTGACGAGGGCCCAGGCGTCGGCCAGGGCCGAGGAACTGCTCGGGTGGGTGGGTATTCCCGAACCGCGGAAGCGTCTGGGCCAGTATCCGCACAGTCTCTCCGGGGGCATGCGCCAGCGGGTCGTCATCGCCCTGGCTCTCGCCTGTTCGCCGCGGCTGTTGATCGCCGACGAGCCCACGACAGCGCTGGACGTGACGGTGCAGCACCAGATCCTGAATCTGCTGGCGCGCCTGCAGGAAGAGTCGGGGATGGCGCTGATCCTGATCACCCACGACCTCGGTGTCGTGGCGGGACGAACGGACGAGATCGCGGTGATGTATGCCGGCAGGGTCGTCGAGCAGGCGCCCACCAAGGCTCTGTTCGGGGCTACCCGGCACCCCTACACGCGGGCGCTGTTGCGGTCGATCCCACGGATCTCCGATCCGAGCCATACTCGCTTGGCGGCTGTTCCGGGCCGTCCGCCCACCGTGATCGATCCACCGCCCGGCTGCTCGTTCGCGCCGCGATGTCCACACGCGCAGTCGCGATGCCTCGAGCAGACGCCGGTGCTGACCGACGATCCCACCGCGGGCGACCGGCACCGGATCGCGTGCTTCTACCCCGTGGGCACCGTCGAAGGCGAGTCCGCATCAGCTGCCAACGTCGCCGTCGGCGTCACCGCCGCCGGTCTTCCCGTCGACGCGAGGAGCGTGATCTGAGATGGCCGGAACAGGAACGGCGCATCTACGCGACGACGAGGTCGTGCTCAGCGCGCGCGATCTCGTCGTCGAGTACGACACCGCAGGCGCGGGCAAGGTGCACGCGGTGTCGAACGTCAGTCTCGACATCCGGCGCGGGGAGACGCTCGGCCTGGTCGGCGAATCCGGCTGCGGGAAGTCGACACTCGCGAAGGCCATCATGCAGCTACCCCGGCCGACATCCGGGGTCGTGATGTTCGAAGGTCGTGACCTCACGACACTCGCACCTCGCGAGTTGCGTTCGGTGCGCCGCCCGGTGCAGATGATCTTCCAGGATCCGATCTCGTCGCTGAACCCGCTGCGCAAGGTCCGGGACATCGTCGGGGAGGGTCTCGACGTCGTCGGAGGGCGTAGCCGTCGAGAGCGGGATGCGCTTGTCGACGACATGCTCGAAGTGGTCGGGCTCGACCCGGAGACGGCCGGCGACCGTCGGCCTCACGAGTTCTCCGGGGGACAGTGCCAACGGATCTCGATCGCTCGCGCGATGGTCGTGGAGCCGGACCTCATGATCTGCGACGAGCCCGTCTCGGCGCTCGACGTCTCGGTCCAGGCTCAGATCCTGAACCTGCTCGAAGACATGAAGGAACGGTACGGACTGACGCTGCTCTTCATCGCGCACGATCTGGCGGTCGTCAAGAACATCAGCGATCGGGTGGTCGTGATGTACCTCGGCAAGATCTGCGAGGTCGCGGATCCGAACGAGATGTATGTCGCGCCGTTGCACCCGTACACCGAGGCACTGCTCTCGGCCGTCCCCGAGCCGGATCCCGAGGTCGCGCCGTCGGAGTCGAGCCTGTCCGGGGACCTGCCCTCGCCCCTCGATCCTCCGTCGGGCTGCCACTTCCGGACCCGGTGCCCGCGCGCCGCCGCGCTGTGCGCGGAGAGTGAGCCCCGGATCCGGGAGGTGCGACCGGGGCATTTCGTGGCCTGCCACTTCCCGTCGACGACATCTACGTGACGAGCGTCCGCACAGTGGGAAAACGCTCTTCATCAACGGCCGGGTCAGCGGCGATCCTTCGCAAGAGCGGCGAATCGACCTCCGGTGGTGACAGATCGAGCGGCCGCACCGGTCCGAACGCCCGAAAGGAACGCGCATGACGGCATCCGCCTGCCACCCCACGACACCTCGTGTGCCGCCGCAGTCCGTCGGCGTCCTGGGCCGGGCCTGGGCCGTCACTCCAGCGGATCACCCGGGAGGGGCTGCCCCCGAGTCGTTCGGGGCGGTGTGAGGGAGACGCCCGGGGGAGCGAGTTCGGGTCCGGACGACGGGGACGGCGTTCCCGGCGCCGTTCTGGACCGGGCCGTGCTCGTGCTCGGAGCATTCGACAGGGGCGGGCAGTTGACTCTGACGGACGTCGTGAGGCGCACGGGACTCCCACGCTCGTCAGCCCATCGGATGATCGTGCGTCTCGTCCGGATGCGGTGGCTCCGCCGTGACGGCCGACGGTATTCGCTGGGACTCGGGTTGATCGAGCTCGGTTCGCTGGCTCTGCACCAGGACAGGCTCCGTGCCGCTGCGCTTCCCTTCCTGCACGAGCTGCACCGGTCGACGCGACTGGTGGTTCATCTCGCGGTTCTCGCAGGTCGCGACGTCGTTTGCCTGGAGAAGCTCGGGCGCTGCCCGGCAGAACCGGTGCCGACCCGTGTCGGAGGGCGATGTCCGGCCCGCGACAACGCGATCGGGCGCGCCCTTCTGGCGAACACGCTCGGTGGGGAGCGCGAGTACGAAGGGATCCGCCGCGCCGGCGCGGCCTACGAATGGGACGACCGGAGGGGATACGGCGCCATCGCCGTCCCGGTGGGGCCTCCCGGTGCGTTCGCCGCGGTCGGGATCTCCGGTCCTCGCGCGCACGTGCACTTCGACTCTCGACATGTCGCACCTCTTCGGGCTGCCGCGAACAGCATCTGGCGTTCGACCGATCCGGTGTGGAGATCGCGGGATCGGACCAGGTACGGCGCGAGCGAGGCGGCAGTTCGAGGCGTCCCCGCCACCCGGTTGTTGTGATGCGCGTCACCGTGTGGCAGGATCTGCCAAACAGACAGGAACTGCCTTGGAGGTCGTGTTGACTGTGATCAGCCGCGATGATTCCCCCCACGCCGTCGTCGACCGAGTGATCTCGGTCCTGAGTGCGTTCTCCGGATCCGAGGCGCTGACCTCGTCGCGGATCGCGCATCGGACGGGCCTGCCTCGGTCGTCCGTGCATCGGCTGCTGCAACGGCTGGTGGAGTTGGGCGTGATCAGGCGGGACGGGTTCGACTACCGGGTGGGGCTCAAGCTCTTCGAGCTCGGCAGTGTCGCTCTCGCCCAACACGAGGTCCATCAGATCGCGATGCCCTACATGTCGAGGCTCAGCCGCGCGACCGGGATGAGCGTCTATCTGGCCACTCTGTCGGGTCCCGACGTGGTGTTCATCGACGAGGTGTGGACTGACTGGGCCGCCCCGTTGCGTCGGGGAATCGCGCATCCCGCCCACCAGACCGCGTCGGGGAAGATGCTCCTGGCATGTCTTCCGGCGGAGGCACGGCCGGGCATCGATTTCACCGGGGTGACCCCGAAAACCCGGTACAGCATCACCTCTCAACAGGGTCTCGATCGCGAACTCCGGCGGATTCGGGAAACCGGTATCGCCACGACCCGCGAGGAGTACTACCTCGGATCGATGTCGATGGCGGTACAGGTCGGCCCTGCCGATCACGCCACCACCGCGTTGTCGCTGTGGGGGCCCGTCGAGCGGATGCGTCAAGCCGAACTCGTCGTACACCTGCGGCAGGCCTCCCGTGCCATCTGGACCGCGGCACAGCAGGGCCCCCGATGGGAACGCCGGAACTCGGTCTCTCGTCCCGTCGGCGAGTCCGGTGCCGCGCCGGGACAGCCCGTGGGCCGGTGAAGGGGAGCCGAGCCTGATGTCGGCGCGCTTCCTACTGCAGCAAGGAGTTCCGATGCTCACCAGCGGTTCCGCGGGTTCCTCGTTGCACCCTAGAATGGGCGACGTTCGTCGGCGGGCTTCGGCCGACATGTCGAACCGGGCATCCCGCCCGGGATCGCCGGCTCACGGTCCTCCGGCGGAAACGAGGGCGGAAGGAATGACAATGCAGGGTGGCCGGGCCGCGACACTCGTCGAACGTCGGCATGCCGACGTCCGCTTGGCCGTCGCGACGGCGGCACGGGATCTGTTCGTCGAGAATCACTCGACGTCCGTGACCGTGGAGGCGATCGCGCAGCGAGCAGGGGTTTCCGAACGCACCTTCTATCGCCACTTCCCCACCAAGGCGGACATCGTCATGCCGCTGCTGGAACGGTCTATGGACCGTCTCCTCGGTGCTCTCGCCGAGTCGGCAGGGGCGAGCACCGGCGTCGTGGACGCGCTGGTGGACGCTCTGACCGAGGAACTGGCGACCGATCTCGAAGATCGGCGAGAACTGCTCGAACTACTCATTCGGACGCCCGAGTACCGCCTGCGGTGGGAGAGTGTCGACGACTGTGTCGTCTCGGTACTCGCCGACTGGCTTCGCGAGAGGTCGGTTCATCCCGGCGACGACTTCACCCGCAGGACGACCGCCATCCTGATCCTGACGGCGTCGCGAGCGGCGTACACCGAGTGGATTCTCGCCCGGCCGGACACGGGGGTCGACGAGTTGCGCAGGCTCCACATCAGGGCGCTCGAGGCGATCGCCGGGGGATGGCGCAGTCACTGCGGCCACTGAGGTGGGGACGCGAAAGGAGGGGCCGCGTCCGGTTCGGACGGGGCCCCTCCTATCGGTGATGCGCGTCGGTGACGCGAACGTGCCTACAGCAGAGCCGCGGGTAGCTCGCCACCCGACAGATCGTGGCCCCAGTAGCTGTCGGCGGTGATCTCCTCGGACGTGTAGAACGTCTCGTCCACCAGGTGCCCGTCGGTGCCGAACTCGACGTCCCAGCCGCCGGGCGCACGGACGTAGAAGGACACCATCTTGTCGTTGGTGTGGCGGCCCAGCGTCGAGGACACCGGGAATCCGCCCTTCACCACGCGGTCGAGGGCCTGGCCGACGGCGTCGAGCGAGTCGACCTCGACCATGACGTGGATGAGACCGGGCGCCCCTTCCCTCGGCGCCGGGATCAACGCGAGGCTGTGGTGCCGCTGGTTGACCCCGAGGAATCGAACGCGGATCGGCCCGTACTCGGGTGGGGCAGGCAGGCGGAAGGCGCCGCGCGGCAGGAAGCCGAGGACCTCGGTGTAGAAGTCGAAGGTGCCCTGCAGATCGGTCACCGGTAGTACGACGTGGCCGAGACCTTGTGCGCCGGTGACGAACTTGGCGCCGAACGGGGTGACGACCGGACTGTGGTCGAGAACCGCGCCGTGGAAGATCTCGAGCGTGGCCCCGCCGGGATCCTGGAAGGTGATGACCTCCTCGACGCGGCGGGCGTCGGCCTCCTCGACTGAAAGGGGCTTGACCGCGATCCCGGCCGCCTCGACTGCGGTCCGCACTCGGGTGAGGGCGGCGTGGTCGCGGACCTCCCAGCCGACGGTGACGACGCGGTCGTCCGCTCCGGGTACGACCACGATGCGGGCGGCGCGCTCGTCCATGCGCAGGTAGAGGGCCTCGGGGTCCGGCCCGGAGCCCTCCGCGAAGCCGAGGACGTCGAACGCGAAGGTGCGCCAGCGCTCGATGTCGTCGGTCTGGACGGTCACGTAGCCCAGGGCGCGGATGTCGGTGCCGAAGCCCCCGACGATGGGGTTTGTCATGGATTGTCTCCGTTGATGTTTCGGAATCTCTGTCAGATCATCATTCGGAGCGGGCCCTGCGGGTCCACTCCGAGGTTCGCCAGCGAGGCTGCGTGGAAGGTGGTTCCGGGCACGTGAATGCCGTGATGCAGGCCCGCATGGGCGTCACGCCAGAAGCGCTGCATCGGCTTGTCCATGCGCAGCGCGTTTCCGCCGCAGCGGGCGTAGACCTGGTCCATCGCCGTGACGGCCTGCCAGGCCGCGTTGACCTGGGTAAGCCTCCCCTGCGCGCGCTGCTCGAACGTCGGGGTCCTGCCGGCTTCCACCAGATCCCACATGCGATCGACGTTGGCCAGCAGCGAGTCCCGGGCCGCACGCAGCTTCGCGGTGGCCTCGCCCACCGCGAACATCGTGTACGGGTCGTCCTTGACCGCGGTGCCCTGCGGGTTGATCCGCTCGCGCTGGTACTCGTTGGCGTGGTGCAGCACGCCCTCGCAGATGCCGATCGTGGCCGACGTGATGCCGAGCGGGAACATGTTGGACCACGGCATCAGGTAGAGCGTCTCGGTGCGGCCGTACTTGCGCACCGCGGTGCCGTCCATGACCTCGGCGGCGTTCATGACGCGGTAATCCGGCACGAACGCGTCCTCGATGACCAGATCCTTCGAGCCGGTGCCGCGCAGACCCACGACGTCCCAGGAGTCCTCGATGATCTCGTAGTCGGTGCGCGGGATGATCACGTGCAGGCCGGTCGGGGGCATCACCATCCGGCCCTCGTCGTCGGCGAGCCAGGCGCCGAGAAAGGCCCAGTCGCAGTGATCGGTGCCGGAGGAGAACGACCAGCGGCCCGAGAGCCTGTACCCGCCGTCGACCGGCACGCACATGCCGCCGGGCATGTACGGCGACGCGAGCCACG
>NZ_LWTX01000010.1 GCF_002094305.1 Prescottella equi | reverse complement strand
CATCAACGTCGACGACATCCCGCAGCCTCACCGGCTCGCCGAGCGCGGCTGGTGATCCGAGGACGACTCGCGGGCGCTGTGCACCCCCGACACGCAGCGCTCGCGGGTCCTCCTCCGAACCGTTCGTCCTTCGTTCACCGTCAACGCGACAGCAGGCGCTCCACCTCTGCGACGGCGGGTTCGAGGTCCGTGGCCTGTACCGCGTCCGCGAGTTCGGTCAGGCCGAGGAAGCCGAGCATGTGGGGCAGCCTCGATCGCAGGCGGCCGAGGGTCCAGTCCCTGGCGTCGCCCTCCGCGAACTGATCGAACCGCACCACGACGTTCTGCTGATCGGCCTGCCGGATGTAGTGGTAGTGCGGTTCGTTGTCGAAGCAGTCGAACCGCAGGTGCTCCGACCGGTCCGCGGCGCTCAACACATGAACGCACGCACCTTCGTCGTCGATGCCGCTGTCGTACGTCGCGTCCGGGCGACCGCGCTCGACCGCGTTGGAATTGATCGCCTCGTCGGTCAGACGCCGAGACTCCACGACGAAGATGAGGGGTCCCGCGGGCACGTCCACACAGTGCGCGGGGTCCATCGGGATCGGCATGACGTCGAAGCTGCGGCCGAGTCGGTACGCCTCGATTCCACTGGGGTTCACAACGACTCCGTTCGCTCACGGCGCCTCCCGGTGAAGGCCGCGAACGGATCGTAACTTGCAAAAGTTAGGAAGGATGACGCATCCGGTCGTTTCTCCCGTTCTGCGGGAATCGTGCGCCCCTCGGTTCTCGGGTCGACCGAACGGCTACGACTCGCCGCGAGCGGTGAGTTCGGCGATGTCGCCGCCCAGCGCCACGCGATACGTTCCCATCAGCTCTTCGACCCCACCGAACTGGTCTCCCACGTGATGGGTGTTGTCGGCGGACAGTTCCCGATCGCCGGAACGAGCGATGAGCTCGTCGATCCGGGTGTCGAGGCTGGTGGCCCAGCGCATCGATTCCGTTGCACGCAGATGGGATTCGACCTGGTCGAGCAGATCCCCGATCCTCGCGAGGGCCGCGACCCGCACGACGAGCTGATCCCACACGGGGGTGAGCGCGTCCCGGCGGGACTGGACGTGCTCACGCGCCTCCGGGCTGGACTGCACGGCATCGTCGAGTTCACCGACGATGCCGTGCAGTGCCACGGTGTCGACGGCGATCTGGGTGAGCTCCTCCCCCAGATCCAGCTGCGCGCGTTGGATCGCGAAGTGCTCGGAGTGCCAGACCGGCGCTCCTTCGATGCGGTCGTACAGGGTCCCTGCGAGGAACAGCAGCGTGTCGTAACGGTCGACGAACCGGTCGTCGTCGGGTTCGACGGCGCGCTCCAGGGCCTCGGCGGCGCGGCGTCCCACGTCCTCGGCCCGGGTGAGGGCGGACACGCGCGTCACGCGCTCGGCCGTCGACTCGAGCACGGCGTTACGCAGTTCGTGCAG
The DNA here is from genome assembly GCF_002094305.1 of Prescottella equi. Lineage (GTDB taxonomy): Bacteria > Actinomycetota > Actinomycetes > Mycobacteriales > Mycobacteriaceae > Prescottella > Prescottella equi. Next base: position 163,139 of record NZ_LWTX01000010.1, on the reverse strand, counting down.
CTTCCGCCGGTGAACCGGCAACGGCGCGGGCGTCCGCTGCAGCGCCGCGAACAACGCGTCACGCTGCGCGGGATCCAAGTGCACCCCGTCCCGGCGCTCGCGGCGGATGGCCCGGACGCCGCCGCCGTAGTGCGCGGCGGACATCGTCACCGCCGATCGCAGGGCCGCGATTCGTTTCCCCAGTTCGGCGGCCCGGTACCGGTACGCCAGCTGGACCGGGCCGGGCTGCAGCGATGCGGCCTTGGCGGCGACGCCGGCGTACTCGTCGGACAGCAGGCGCAGTCCGCCGAATCCGCCGATCGAGGGAATGGTCCGACCCGCGCGGCGACGGGCTCCCAGGATCTCGCGGGTGGGCGCGTCGACGCGGGCCGCCGCGATCAGCACGGCAGCAGCGTCGGACAGTTGCGGGTGCCGGCCGTCGAGTCGCGCGCGCTCGCACGAGTAACGCACGTGCTCGTCGATCCGAGCCCGCCGCTCGGCCGCGGACGATTCGGGTGCGGGCATGAGGCCTCCTCGAGAGGTTTACGCCCACCACTGTTCCAGAAACCGCGCCTCGGTGTGCTCAGCCGACCAGAGATCGGCGCGACTCGAGGCGTCCGTGCGACTCGGCGCGGATGCGCAGGAGCAGCAACCCCGACACCGATGCGACGATGAGCGCCGCGACGGTGGTGTAGACGTGCAACTCGGCCAGTCCGACGCCGGCGGCGACCAGCCCGGCCAGGAACAGACTCACGAGAACGAACTTGACTGCAGCGGACTCCATGACAACTCCCTCACACGTTCCTGTCGCGTGATTTCGGCTCAGGTGTTCGGACAACGGCGGCTACGCGGTACTTCACGTCCAGCACTTCACGTCAGACGCGAACGGTATCCCCGCCGGTCGCCCCCTCCCCCGGAGCGACACGACGAGGACGACTCGCCGATACCGATCCGATACGAGTCCGCTGCAGATCGGTGTCCGCCGATTCGGCTGTCAGTCGATGACGGCGTCGGAGAACGCCGGCGGATTGCCGAGGAACTGACGGTGCGACGGCGGCTGCTTGCCTTCGAGGTCCTTCACACCGAGTTCCTCCGCGACCTCTGCTCCGACGAGCACCTGACCGCTGCGCTTCATCAGTTGGGGGTCGCGGGCGAGGGCGTCGATGACCCGGCCGGGGAACTCCGCCGACTCCGCCGTCGCGGCGAGCCCGTCGTACGCACCCGGGTTCGCATCGAATCCGGCCTTGGTGCGCTCGGTCATGAGCAGACCCATCCACAGCGAGACGACCGCGACGTTGAACGGTCGGAAGTCGACCGCCATGTCGTGGGCCATCTTGTCGACCGCGGCCTTGCCGGCACCGTACGCGGGACCGTGCATGTAGCAGGTGCCGCCGAACGACGACGTGTTGACGACGAGCCCCTCGCCGTTGGCGGCGAGCAGCGGCGCAGCGTAGTAGCTCGAGACGTAGCTCGACCGCATGCCGACGTCCAGCACGTCGAGCAGCGCCAGCGACTTCTCCCAGAAGGGTCCCTTCTTGGTCAGCTCGTCCGGCACCGCCAGTGCGTTGTTGACGAGGATGTCCAGGCGGCCGTGTTCCTCCTTCAGTCGCTCGAAGAAGGCCGCGACCTGCGCGTCGTCGCTGTGGTCGAGAACCACCGGCACACCCTCGCCTCCGCGCCGGGTGATCTCCTCGGCCGTCGCGAACACCGTGCCGGGCAGCGGGGCGTCGCCCTCGGTCTGCGTCCGCCCCGTGACGTACACCTTGGCGCCACTCTCGGCCAGCGCCAGCGCGATGCCCTTACCCGCGCCCCGGCTCGCGCCCGTGACCACCACGATCCGATCCGAACTCAGACCCACCATCCACTCCAACCGTTTGTCGGGAGACCACACGAGCGGTGTGGCCTACGTCTCAGTCAGCACACCGTAGGCGCGACGACATGTGCATGTCACTTCCCGATGGACGGGAAAACCGCGGCCGCCGCGGCAACTGCTTGAATCGACTCATGACGCAGGACAACCCGACGCGGCCCCTCGACGGAATCCGTGTGCTCGAGCTGGGCAACTACATCGCCGCACCCACGGCCGGCCGGCTGCTCGCCGATTTCGGCGCCGAAGTGATCAAGGTGGAGCGCCCGCGCACCGGCGACGAACTGCGGAACTGGCGTCTCTATTCGGGCACGACGTCGATGCTGTACCGCACGATCAACCGGAACAAGAAGTCGATCGTGCTCGACCTGCGGTCCGACGAGGGCCGTCGCCTCGTCCTCGACCTCGCCGCGAAGTGCGACGTACTGCTCGAGAACTTCCGGCCCGGCACCCTCGAGAAGTGGGGTATCGGCCCCGAGCAGTTGAACGAGGTGAACCCCGATCTGGTCATCACCCGGATCTCCGCGTTCGGGCAGACCGGACCGCTCGCCGAACGGCCCGGATTCGCGGCCGTCGCCGAGGCTCTCGGCGGCTTCCGGGAACTGGTCGGTGATCCCGACCGCCCGCCGGTGCGCGTGGGCGTCTCGATCGGCGATTCCATCGCCGGCCTGTATGCCGCGTTCGGCTCGGTGATGGCCCTGTTCCAGAGGCAGTCACGCGTCGGGGAGCGGCTCGCGCTGTCGCAGCGGACGATCGACGTGGCACTCAACGAGTCGATCATGTCGATGATGGAGTCCCTCGTTCCCGACTATCTCGCGTACGGCGTCAAACGCGAACGGGTCGGCGGCCGGATGGAGGGCATCGCACCGTCCAACGCGTATCCGTGCAACGACGGCACCAGCATCATCATCTCCGGCAACGGCGATGCGATCTTCCAGCGCTACATGGAGACCATCGAGCGACCCGACCTGGCGGCGGACGCGGAACTGCAGACCAATGCGGGCCGATGGGCGCGGCGCGACGAACTCGACGCCGCCATCGGCGCGTGGACGTCGCGTCACACCCGCGACGAGGCGCTGCGCATCCTCGACGACGCGAACGTCCCTTCCGGACCGATCTACACCGCGGCCGACATCGTCGAGGACGAACAGTACAACGCGCGCAACATGATCCAGACGTTCTGGGTGGACACGGGCGAGGACTCCGCCAAGCCGGTGGGATTCCCGGGCATCGTGCCGGTGATCGGCGACAAGTCGCTGCCCATCGACCACGTCGGCCCGGATCTCGGCGCACACACCCGCGACGTACTCGCGGCTGTGCTGGGGCTTTCCGACGCCGAGATCGAACGCATCGTCACCGAGATGGAGTGCTGATGAACTATTCGTATGCGCCCAGGTCGATTCTGCGCGACGTCACCCTGCGTGACGGCCTGCAGCTGACCGGCAAGGTACTCCCGACCGACCGCAAGCTCGAAATCGCGCGGAGCCTGCTGGCCCTCGGCGTTCCCGAACTCGAGGTCGGGTCGATGGCGCGGCCCGATCTGGTGCCGCCGATGGCGAACACTCTCGAGGTGATCGGAGAGCTGACACCCGAGGAGTTGGAGCGGTGCTGGGTGTGGGTCGCCACGCCGCGCCACGTCGAGAAGGCCGCGGCCGCCGGAGCACGCAACTTCCAGTACTGCTTCTCGGCGTCGGAATCCCACAACCGTGCCAACATCGGACGGTCCACCGACGACAGCCTCGCCGCGATGCCCGCGGCCGTCGAGTTGACCCGTGCGGTGGGCGGGCGGATCCAACTGTGTATCGCGACGTCGTTCACGTGTCCGTTCGAGGGTGACGTCCCGGCCGACCGAGTGCTGGCGATCGCAAACGATCCGCGCGGCGACGGGGCCGACGACATCGTCCTCGCCGACACCCTCGGCCAGGCGGTGCCCGCACAGGTGGCCGCACTGGTCGCCCGGGTGAAGACCGAATCGCCGCAGCGCCGCATCGTTTTCCACGGACACGACACGTGGGGGCTCGGCGTCGCGAACACCCTGGCCGCGATCGGCGCCGGGGCGAACGTGGTCGACGGCTCACTCGGTGGGCTCGGCGGCTGCCCGTTCGCGCCCGGCGCCAGCGGCAACACGTCCACGGAGGACATCGCGTTCGCGACCCGACCGGACTGGCTCAGCCCGAGGACACTGACCGGCCTGGTCGACACCGCGGCGCCGATGCTGGCCGAACTGGGCGAGCCCAATCGCTCCCGGACGGCCGAGGGCACCCGCTCGGAGGCACACGCCTTCGATTGGGTGCGCCCGGCCTGAGGAGCTACCGCCCCGCCGGCCCGGCGAGCCGGCGCAGCGCGCCCGGCAGCGGTCCGCGGTGCAGGACGCCGAGGCGTTGCGTGGCCCGGGTGAGCGCGACGTAGAGTTCGGCGGCGCCGCGGGGCCCGTCCGCGAGGATCCGATCCGGATCCACGACCAGCACGGCGTCGAACTCGAGTCCCTTCGTCTCCGACGCCGCCACTGCTCCCGGAACGTCAGGTGGCCCGATCACGACGCTGGTCCCCTCCCTCCCCGCTTCGTCTCGTACGAATTCGTCCACGGCGGCTGCCAGTTCGGTGTCGGTGACCTGCCTGGACCAGGGCTGGACGCCACCGGCTCGAACGGACTCCGGCGGTAAGACATCGGGAGCGAATTCGGCCAGCACGGCCGCGGCGACCGACATGATCTCGGCCGGTGTCCGGTAGTTCACCGACAGCGCCCGGTAGACCCAGCGACCCGGCACGTACGGCGCGAGCATCGCGTCCCACGACGTCGCTCCCGCTGCCGACCGACGTTGCGCGAGATCGCCGACCACTGTGAAGGACCGACTCGGGCAGCGGCGCATCAGCACCCGCCAATCCATCTCGGACAACTCCTGCGCCTCGTCGACGACGACGTGCCGATACGTCCAGTTCCTGTCCGCCGCAGCGCGTTCGGCGAGTTCGCGGGTGTCGTGTTCGACGAAGCGCTCCGCCAGATCCTCGGCGTACAGCAGATCGGTGGCGAACAGGTGGTCGTCGTCGTCCATGTGATCCGCGCGGCCGACCATGAGGTCGAGCACTCCGGCCGCATACGCCGCTTCGGCCTGCGCCTGCGCCTTCCGCTTCCGTTCGGCAGCGCGTTCGACAGCGGGATCGGCGCCGAGAAGGTCTGCCAACTCGTCGAGCAGCGGAACGTCCGACACCGTCCAGGCATTCCCGTCGGCCCGCCACAACGCGGGGTCCGCGCCCGCCGCACGCAGCCGCTCAGGTGACGTGTACAACTGCGCGAGAAAGGTTTCCGGATCCAGCGTCGGCCACAGCTCGTCCAGCGCCGCCGTGAATCCGTCGTTGTCGGCGAGTTCGGCGAGGAGGTCGCGGCGCAGCCGCTCCCACGCGTCGCGATCCGAGCGGGTGAGCCAACCTCGACCGATGCGTCCGATTGCCCGTTCGGTGAGCACGTACGTGACGATGTCGCGGAACACTTCACGGGCCTCGTTGTGTGGAAGTCCGCTCGCCCGCGCCTCTTCCCGCCCCCACTGTGCGGTCTCCGCATCGATTCGCACGGTGACGTCGGCCAACTCGACGGACAGTGGGTTCTGCGGCAGCCGCTGCCGGTCGGCGACCGCAGCCGCCAGCACGTCCAGAATCTTCGCCGATCCTTTGTAGCGCGCGACGTCGGGCAGGTCCTCGCGGGTCGTGGTCACGTCCGGCACCAGATCGCCGATGGTCGTGAACACCACGTTCGACTCCCCCAGCGACGGCAGGACGCGATCGATGTGGTCGAGGAACGCCGGGTTCGGCCCCACGACGAGCACGCCGTGGTGCTCGACCCGATCGCGCTGGGTGTAGAGCAGGTAGGCGACGCGGTGCAGCGCCACCACGGTCTTCCCGGTACCCGGACCGCCCTCGATCACCAGGACCCCGTCGTGGTCGAGGCGGATGATCCGATCCTGTTCGGCCTGGATCGTCGCCACGATGTCGCGCATGCCGTCGGCCCGCGGCGCGTTGACCGCCGCCAGCAGAGCCGCGTCCACCCGGTCCACCGCGTCGTCGTGTCCGTCCGGGTCCGAGCGGGCGAGGATCTCGTCGGTGAAATCCACGACATCCCTCCCACGCGTGTGGAACTGACGGCGTCGACGCATACCCTCGGGGTGCGCGGCAGTAGCGACGTAGAACGCGCGGGCTGCCGGGGCCCGCCAATCGAGCAGCAGCGGCTCGAACTCGTTCGCCTCGTCGAACAGTCCGATACGGCCGATGTAGGACGGTTCCCCGGCGACGCTGTCGAGCCGGCCGAAGCACAGACCGTGATCCGCCACGTCCAGCCGGGTGATCTCCCGGGCCAGCGCCCGCACTCCGGCGTCCCGCTCCACCAGCGTGCCGCCGTTCTCGGCGTCGATCGGGCTTCGCAACGTCGCGCTGTACCGGCGCTTCGCCCGCGCGCGCTCGGCGTCGAGTCGCGCATAGAGCCCCGCCACGTATGTCCGCTCGTCCCGCAATTCTTCTTCGTAGTCCCCTGTTGACACGTGCCCTCGCTTCCCCGTGCCGGGCGTCACGCGTAGTCACGCCGACACAGCCGGCATGCTTCTCGACCTGAGAATTCCGGCTCAGAGCAGCGATTCTGCGGCACACCGGGGGCCTTGCCGCAAGCCCCCCGGTGCGTTATAAGTTGATAGTGGAAGGAAGTGGCTTTTCCCTTCCGTTCTCACACCGGCTTCGCACGGTCGGGCCGCTCGCGCATCTAGCGGGGACCGATCGGTCTGCCCAACAAGATCTCGCCCGTGCCGATGTTGGTCGACACGAAGGTGGCGATAGAGAAGTTGCCACGCCTGCGCATTGAACGGCCGCGCGGAGTACGACGCCAGCCGCATGGGACGCTCGCGCAGGATGGTACCGGGAGACGTCGACTCGAATCCGTCAGGCGCACGGTAAAAGTCGTCGACGCCCGGTGGCGCCGGAGCGGCACCTGCAGTCGCGGGAACCGTGACCACACCCGCCCACACCGCCACCAAAGTCGAAAATGCCCCATTGCCGCCAAGATCGACGATCTGCGCAGCGCATGGCTCGCACACTAGCCGTCCAGCACGCCTACTCGAGTCGTTTCGACAACCAGCGATCCAGCGAGCGATCCGCCATTGACTCGAACATGCGTTCGAGCTAGGCTCGTGTCATGAATCCGGGGGGACTCAACAATTCGGGCATCGCAGCCACCGCGCTGCAACCGGGTGACGTGCGCCGACTCCCCGAAATCTCGCTCCTGCAGGGGACAGTCGACGTCTGCCGCGAGATCGAACGCCTCGAAGCCCTGCGGGTCGCGATGGTCGCCGAAATCGACGAACGTCCCGTCTCTTTCGACACCCTCGGCTTCCGCAGCGTCAAACAGTGGCTTACATCGAATTCGTTATTGGAAGTGCCGGCCGCGGCACGCATCCTCGCGCTCGGGCGCATGCTCAATCGTCAGCGCGAGATCGCCGACGCCTTCAACTCGGGGGCCGTTTCCGCCGAGCACGCTTCTTTGATCGGGAAGTTCTGCGAGACCCCGCCCCGCGGCATGCCCAACGAAGCACTTGATTCGTGCCGGAAAGTGTTGCTCGACAGCGCCGCCGGGCCCACCGCGACAACAACAACGGTCCGCAGCTGCATCGCCCGGCTGGAACGGATCTTCGAATCCGACGAACTCCCGCCCAGCGAGGACAGCGAGCGCAACGAGTTCCAGGCCTCGAAAACCCTGAACGGGCGGGTCGCCGTCAAAGGTGATCTCGACGCAGTCACCGGCGAGATGCTCCTGACCGCACTGTCCGCGTTGACGAAGCCACGCAACCCGATGGACGATCCCGCCGGTACCCGCACCCCGGCACGGCAGCGGGCCGACGCGTTCGCGGAGATCCTGCGCCGCTACCTCGACTCGGGTGAGGCCCCGATCGAAGGCGGCGAACGACCACACCTCTCGCTACACGTGAACGCGCAAGACCTTGCACAATCCGACGCCGATCACGAGTGGGCCGATTCAGACGGCGATCATCCGGACCTGTTCGGTGACAAAGACATCGCACGCATGCCCCACACCGGTCCACTGTCTATCGCGACCGCACGCAGGATCGCCTGCGACTGCCACCTCACCCCCATCGTCGTGGACGACGGCGTTCCCCTGAATCTGGGCCGCAGCAGCCGGACCGTGTCGAAGAAACAGCGTCGAGTGTTGATCGCCCGCGACCACGGCTGCGCCTTCCCCGGCTGCGGCGCACCACCCGCCCACTGCGAAGGCCACCACGTAAAGCACTGGGCAGACGGCGGACCCACCGACCTCGACAACCTCGTCCTACTCTGCCGCTACCACCACACCTTGCTGCACCACAGTCACTGGGACGTGAAAATCGGCGTCGACAGAAAGCCGTGGTTCACCCCACCCAGCACCGTCGACCCCCACAAGAAACCCATCCCCGCCAACGGCCGCGCCGGACCCCGAGCGGCCTGCCCGGCGGCGCCCAGGCTCGGGTCTTCACCGTCTCGAAAGGGGAATTCTGTCAATGCGATTCGGTGACCGGACCCTCGACGAGTTCTCCCAACAGCCGGTTGACTTCCTCGCGGGTCAAGTGGGCACCCATCGCCGCGTACTGCTCGTATTCCTTGTCGTCGAGCGCATCGTGCACCACGGCCGCCTCGATCGGGCCGTCGATCGCATCGATCCAGGCCGGCAGGAACCCCGCATGCGCGCCGAGAGCGTCGACGGCGCCCATCAGCACCGCACCATCGGCGGGACGACCGGCCGCCGCCAACACCGCCGCGGTCGAGTGGATCATCACCAGCCACGACGTGACGTCGCCTTCCTCCTCCAGATCGGCACGCATCACCCGCATCGTCGCGAGGGCGCCCTCGACGTCGCCCGCATCCGCGTCCGCCTTCATCAACGCCCAGGTCGACGACGTCACCGCCCACCGATGGCCGCACCGCTCCCCGATCCGAATCGCCGCCCGCAACTCGTCCCGCGCGTCCTCGACCTCCCCCAGCGACCGCAGCTGCATGCCGAGCAACATCCGGGCCTCGGCCTCCGCCCACAAGGCGTCATGTTCGACCGCGAGCTTCACCGCATGGCGACAGATCTCGACCGCCACCTCGGGCCGACCCTGAATCGCCACGAAATGAGCTCGCCACGCCTCGTCGCGCGCCACCTCCCCCATCTCCCCGATCGACGACCACAACTGGGCACCACGCCGCACCGAGTCCTCCGCTGTCGACGCATCACCCGTCAGATACGTCAGCGAGGCCAAACCGTCGAGCGCCCGGGCCATCACCCTCGGCTCCGGCGGCCGCCAATCCCCGGCGACGAGATCCAGCGCTCTCCGCAGGAACTGCAAGCCCTCGCCGATATTGCCGATCCGGTACCAGAACCAGGCCAGACGGCCCGCCAACTCGAGGGCGTAATGGGCATCGTCCACGGCGAACGCCGACTCCAGCGCCGCGCGGTGCTCCGCCTGGTCGACCGCGAGGATGTCCACCGCCTGGCCGGCGCGGGCGCTGCGCAGCAACGGCGAGATCGCCTCCACCCGGCCCAGGACGTAGGCGCGGTGCGCCGCCCGGATACCGATCGACTCCGCGTCGTCGGCCTGTTCCCGCGCGAAGCGACGCACCGTCGCGAGCATGCGGTACCGGGTGGGCGCCGATCCGGGAACGACTCGGAGCAGCCCCCGCCGGACGAGCCCCGTCAGCACCATCGACACCTGGTCCACTGCCCCCAGCACACACACCGCGGCCGCGCCCTCCGCGTCGAAGGAGCCGGCGAACACCGAGATGCGACGCAGCAGACGCGCCTCACCGTCCGACAGCAGACGGTTGGCCCAGTCGATCGTGTCCCACAGCCGCCCACGCGGGCCGATGGCGGGGTTCGGCGTGCCGTGCAGCAGCGTGAAGTGCGTGGCGAGGCGCTCGACGATCTGTCGCTCGGTGAGCCACCGCAGCTGCGCCGCCGCGATCTCGATCGCGAGAGGCAACCCCTCCACCGCGCGGCAGATCGTCCGAACCGCGTCGGAGTTGTGCGAATCCAACTTCCACGACGCGGTCACTCCCGCGGCGCGTTCGGAGAACAACTCGACCGACGCACCGTCCACCGGCAGGGCCGTCACCACCAGGACCGCCTCGCCCTCGACACCGAGCGGGTCCGCACCGGTGACGATGATCCGCACGTCCGGGCACTCGGCGACGATGGCGCGGGCCACGTCGGCCGCGTACCCGGCGACGTGCTCGCAGTTGTCGAGAACCAGGACACACGCCCGCGCGGCCAACACATCCGCGAGATGAGTGGCCGACCCGACGCCGGGGAGCGCCAGCATCGTCGCGATCGTCGACGGAATGAGCGCGCCGTCACTGACTTTCGACAGATCCACCACCCACGGTCCGTCGGGGTCGTCTCGTCGACGGCAGGCCTCGACCGCGAGCCGTGTCCGACCGACACCGCCCGGCCCGACGAGCGTGACCAGCCGCCCCGTCTCGAGAAGTTCCATCAGCTCGGACACTTCCCGCTCACGGTCGATGAGGCGGGTCCGCGGCGCCATCAGGTTCGATCCGCGAGACTTCCGCGGCTCGGACACCCGGGCGGATTCGAGGTACACGGCGTCGTTCGCGAGGATCGCGGTCTCGATGCGCCGGAGGGCGGGACCGATCTCGCAGCCCAGCCGGTCGTCGATGATCGCGCGGCACCTGCGGAGCGCGGCCAGTGCATGCGCGTGCTGTCCCGACCGGGCCAGACCGAGCACCAGCACTTCCCACGCGCGCTCGTCGAGCGGGTGGTCCGCGACGAGCGCTTCGGCCTCCACAGCGGCCGCTGCCGGCGCCCCGCCGTCGAGTTGCGCCGTGGCCAGGGACATGCGCGCCCCGAATCTGAGGGTGGTCAGCCGGAACACTTCGGTTTCGATGAACACCGTTTCGGAGAAGGCCGTCGGCGGGATCCCCGCATAGGCGATGCCCCGCCACAGCCGCAGCCCCTCGCGGTAGGCGTCGGCGGCGGCGTCCGGCGCGGCCGCCACCATCGCGTCCCCGCGGCGCACCTCGGCGACGAAACGCCGAGAATCCAACGCATCCGGGTCGACGAGCAACTGCACCCGTGTCCCGTCGCGGACCAGGACCTGCTCCCCCTCCGCAGCACCGGCCTCGAGTCGCTGCTGCAACCCCTCCAACAACCCGACGAGCGGATCGGGGCCTCCCTCGACCTGCCCGTCGCCGGCCGCCGCTGCCCCGGTATACCGCACCTGCGCACGCAGCCGTTCGATGTCGACCGAGTGCGGGAAGGCGACGAGAAGCGCGGCGAGCAATGCACGCTGCTGGGTGTCGAGCGCGATCGGATTGCCATCGCGACGCACCGTGACGGGACCCAGGACCGCGAACTCGAGCCCGTCCGCCATCGGTGACTCCCTTCGATCCGATCACCCAGTGGTTTCGTCCGCTTGCATGTCCGTCAGTCGGTGACGTTCACCATGTCGTGGCCCGCGACGTCGGCCGCGAGCACCCGGAGGTGGTCGTCGACGGAACCGAGAGTGTGCTCGATCGCAGTCAACCTCGACACGTAGTGCCCTACCGAGTACTCCGCCGTCATGCCGATGCCGCCGTGCATCTGGATCGCTTCCTGCCCGATGTGACGGGCGGATCGGCCGACCCGCAACTTCGCGCGGGACGCCACCATGGGATCGACCACACCGTCGGCGAGAGACATCGTGGCGTACTGACTCATGCTGCGCGCCAGTTCGAGTGAGACGTACATGTCGGCGGCGCGCTGCGTGAGTGTCTGGAAGCTGGCCAGCGGAACACCGAATTGCTTTCTGGTTCTCAAGTATTCGGTGGTCAGGCGTAGCGCCTCCTCCATCGCACCCACGGCCTCCGCACACAACGCCACCTGCGCGCGCACCTGCGCCGCACCGATCGCGGCCACCGCATCGTCACCGCTTCCCAACGGTTCCGCCGGCGCGTCGTGCAGTTCGATCTGTGCACCGCGGCGCCCGTCGTGGGTCGCGTACGGCTTCCGGGACACGCCCGGGGTGCCGGCGTCGACGAGGAACAGACCGATTCCGCCGTCAGGAAGCTGTGCGGACACCACCACGGTGTCCGCACAGTCGCCGTGCGGAACGGGGTTCTTGGTTCCGCTGACCGTCCACGAATCGCCCTGCCGCACAGCGGTGGTGCGCACAGCCGTGGTCGGCACCCGTTGCCCGGGTTCGGCGTGGGCGAACGCGAGCAGGATCGCGCCGCCCACCGCATCGGGAAGGATCTTGCGGCGCTGGGCCTCGCTGCCGACGTCGGCGATCAGACTGCCCGGCAGCAGCACGGCGCCGAGGACCGGTTCGGGCGCGAGCCGCCGCCCGAGTTCGGTCATGACGATCCCGACCTCCACCGGACCGGCGCCCGAACCGCCGTCGTCCTCGTCGAATCCCAGTCCGAGGAGACCGGTCTCGGCCAGCCGACGCCACACGTCGTCCCGCCAGCCGCGGGGCGTCTCCTGAGCCGCGGTGAGCTGCTCGAGGTCGTAGCTGCGGTCCAGCAGTTCCCGCGTCGTGTCACGCAGTAGCTTCTGCTCGTCGTTCAGATCGAAATCCATGTCGCCGCCTCACAATCCGAGGATCGACGACGCGATGATGCTGCGCTGCACTTCGCTCGACCCGCTGTAGATGGACACCTTGCGGTAGTTGAGATAGGTAGGCGCCGCGCGCTGCGCCCATACCGGGGAGTCGATCTCCTCCCCCGCATCGAACGGCAGCGAGTCCGGGCCGGCGATGTCGACGAGCAGTTCCGTCGCGGCCTGCTGTAGTTCCGACCCGCGGAGCTTGAGCAACGACGACGCCGGGTCCGGTTTGCCGTTCGCGGACGCGGCCACCACCCGGAGCTGGGTCAGCTCGAGCGCGAGCAGTTCGTTCTCCAGCTCGGCCACCCGCGCAGCGAACAGTGGGTCGTCGAGCAGCGACCCCGAACCGAGCGGAGTCTGCGCGGCACGCTCCTTGGCCCGGGCGAGCCGAACCTTGGTGCGGCCCACGCCGGTGACGCCCGTCCGCTCGTTGCCGAGCAGGAACTTGGCGTAGCTCCAGCCCGCGTTCTCCTCTCCCACCAGATTCGCGGCGGGGACGCGGACGTCGTCGAAGAACACCTCGTTGACCTCGTAGCTGCCGTCGATGAGCTTGATGGGCCGGACGGTGACGCCCGGCGACGCGAGATCGATCAGCAGGAACGAGATACCCGCCTGCTTCTTCGGTGCATTCGGGTCGGTCCGTACCAGACAGAAGATCCAGTCGGCGTACTGCGCGAGTGTGGTCCACGTCTTCTGTCCGCTGACGATGTAGTCGTCGCCGTCACGCACCGCACGAGTCTGCAGTGACGCGAGATCCGAGCCCGAGCCGGGCTCCGAGAAGCCCTGGCACCACCAGATGTCCAGGTTCGCGGTGGCCGGGAGGAAGCGCTCCTTCTGCTCCTCGGATCCGAACGCCGCGATCACCGGCCCCACCATGTTCGCGTTGAACGCGAGCGGTTCCGGGACGGCCGCGAGCTGCATCTCGTCGAGCCAGATGTGCCGCTGAATCGCCGTCCAGTCCCGTCCGCCCCACTGCACCGGCCAGTGCGGTACGGCGAGACCCGCCGCGTTGAGGATGCGTTGCGTCGCGACGAGATCGTCCCGGCTCACCGAGCCGCCGGAGGCCACCCGCTCCCGGATCTCGGACGGAATCTCCGTCCGGAAGAACGTGCGCATCTCGTCCCGAAAAGCCCGTTCTTGCGGGGTCAACGCCAAATTCATCGATGGTTACCTCCACGCGCGCGGATCCGGACCGGTCCTCGATGCGAACGTTACCCTCCGGGCATGCGCAAACAGGAGTCTTTGCGTACGCGTCGGCCGATCACCCGGAGAGGTCGCCATTGCACGGTTGGTGACCAACGACCCTGCCCCCACGGCGACCACCGGAGTCGAATGGAGGAGCAGCCGGTTCCGCGGCTGTGAGCCGAGCGAGGAGTAGTGGTCATGTCCGACGTTCCAGCCCGCCGCCGGTCGGTCTTCCCCGACCTGACCGAACTGTTCGATGCCCTACCCGTCACAGGGTTCCGTCCGCCGTTCGGCGGCAATCTGATTCGAGTCGAGGACCGCGTCGAGGACGACAAGTACGTTCTGCGTGCCGAGTTGCCCGGACTGAACCCGGAAGACATCGAAGTCAGCGTCGAGGACGGACGACTGACGATCGAGGCCGAACGCACCGAGGAGCGATCGGAGAGCGGCCGCTCGGAGTTCTCCTACGGATCGTTCAACCGATCCGTGACGCTGCCGGCCAATGCCGACGAGGACCGGGTCGAGGCCAGTTACGCGAAGGGGATCCTCGAGGTGACCGTCGGTCTGTCGACGTCCGGATCCGGCGCACGGAGCATCGAGGTCAAGTCCGGCGACTGACGGGCATCACTGTCGGCGCCGAGGCGCTGCTCACTTGGCGCTGCTCACTCGGCAGCCGAGACGGTGCGCGCGTGATCGAGGAGAATCCGCCGCTCCGCCGCAGCGACGACGCGGCGGGTACGGACCGCGGAGTCGGGGGTGACCGACACGGAAGTGATCCCCCGACGAACGAGATGCTCGGCGAGCCGCGGATCGGTGGAGACCGCCTGACCGCACAGGGACGTCGTCATACCCACCCGCCGCGCGCGATCGATGATCCGGTCGATCGCATCGAGTACCGCCGGATCCATCGTGTCGAAGAGGTCCTTGCAGACCTCGGAGTCGCGGTCCACCCCGAGCATCAACTGGGTGAGGTCGTTGCTGCCGATGGACACCCCGTCGATCCCGAGGCGGGCGTACTCGGGGATCCAGTACGCCACCGACGGCACCTCCGCCATGATCCAGCGGTGCATGCGGCGGTCGGAGCCCAGTGGATGCGCGTCGAGTTGGGCGAGGCATTCGGCAAGCTCCCAGCGGGTGCGCACGAACGGGATCATCAGGTGCACGTTCGGCAGGTGCTTCCGCACGCGATGCAGAACGTCGAGGTCGAGCGCGAACAGGTCGGGATCGCGCACGTACCGGAAGCAACCGCGGTACCCGATCATCGGGTTGTCCTCGTCGGGTTCGACGTCGCCGCCCTCGAGTTCGGCGAACTCGTTCGAGCGCAGGTCCACCGCCCGGTAGACCACCGGCCGCGGCGCGAAGGCGGCGGCGATGTGCTCCACACCGGCGGCCATCTCGTCCACGTACTCGTCACGTCGCCCCGCGGCGACCATAGCGGTCGGGTGCTTGCCGCCGAGCGCGCCCGTGATCATGAACTCGGCGCGCAGCAGGCCCACCCCGTCGACGTCGGAGGCGGCCACCGACTCGGCGGCCTCGGGCGTCGCCAGGTTGACGTACAGCGCGGTGGCCGTCGGCTCCGACACGGCGCGAGTGGACGCGGTGGGAACGGCGGGCTCGGTGCGAGCGGGACGGGACGACGTCGCCGCCCCGGCGTACACCGCCCCGCTGTCGCCGTCGACCGTGATCACGGTGCCATCGGTGACGACCTGCGTGGCGTCGTGGGTGCCGACGACCACGGGGCGCCCGAGCTCGCGCCCGACGATCGCCGCGTGGCACGTCACTCCCCCGCCGTCGGTCACGATCGCGGCGGCCCGGCGCAGCACCGGCAGCCAGTCGGGACGGGTCATCGGTGCGACGAGGATGTCACCGTCGCCGAGCCGGCCGGAGTCCTCGAGCGCGGTCAGTACCCGGGCGGTACCCGTGGCAGTGCCCGGACCGGCGCCGAGACCGCGGACGAGTGGTGTCCCGGTTCCACCGGCGGGATCGGCGGACGGCACGCCGTCGGCGTCCCCCAACGTCGTGATCGGTCGCGTCTGGACGAGCCACACGTGGTCGTCCTCGACCGCGAACTCGAGGTCCTGGGGTGCGCCGTAGTGCCGCTCCACGGCGGCGGCGATCTTCGCGATCTCCCGCACCTGTTCCGCGTCGAGCACCTGCCGGGTGCGCTCGTCGGGAGTCAACTCCTCCCGCCGATCGCCGTCGGGACCCGGTCGGATGGCGAACGCCTGCGCGCCGATGTGTTTGTCGGTGAGCGTCGGACCGTCCTTGTCCACCACATAGGTGTCGGGCTCGACCTGTCCGCCGACGATCACCTCCCCCAGCCCGAGCGCGGCCTCGACGACTATCCGGTCCCGGTTGCCGGTGCGGGGGTCGGCCGTGAACGCGACCCCGGAACGGTCCGAGCGCACCATGCGCTGTACGACGACCGCGATGGACGGCTCGTCGGTGTAGCCGCGCAGACTGCGGTACGTCAGGGCTCTCGGAGTCCACAACGACGCCCAGCACGCTCGCACGGCGTCGATCAGGGCCTCGTCGCCGGCGACGTCGGTGTAGCTCTCGTGAATGCCTGCGAAGGATGTGTCGGCGGCGTCCTCGGCGGGCGCCGAGGACCGCACCGCGACGGGAACGTCCGAGCCGAGATCGGCGTAGGCCCCGCAGATCTGTGCGCGCATGTCGTCGGGCAGGGCCACGCCCCGAACGAGATCCTGTAGTTCCCGCGATTCCCTGGCGAGGACCGCGTCATTCTTCGACCGCGCAGCGGCGTTGCGTTCGACGAGCTCCGCTCGGATTCCCGCGGCGTCGACGGCCTCGAGATACGCCTGGGCGGGAATCGCGAAAGCCGGCGGTACCGGGAAGCCCGCGCGACTGAGTTCCCCGAGATTGGCGGCCTTGCCACCCACGGAGCGGGCGTCCGCCGGTCCGAGTCGGTCGATCGACGCGGTCCACCGCGGTCGGGTGTCCGGGGCCGGCTGCGCAGTCATCTTCGCTCCTCGACGAGGGTGCGGTGTCCTGTCCCTTCCCAGGAAACACCTGTGGCGGGCGGTCGGACAGGGCCCAAGGTCCTCGGCCGTACCGCGACCGCGAGCCCTGGGAGATCGCGCCCTGGGAGATATGGGAGGAGTGGGAACGAAGAGCGGTTCGGTAGGGCCGGAAGTCCCGAGAAGGCTTGTCGAGCGGCGGATCGTCGTACCATCGGGTCGTACGCACCCGGGAGGTGCCGAAGATGCTCACAGTGTTCCTCGTCGACGATCACGAGATGGTGCGCCGCGGTCTCACCCAACTGCTCGAGGCCGACGACGACATGCGGGTGATCGGCCAGGCCGAGAGCCGCTCCCAGGCACTCGCGCGAATCCCCGCACTCCACCCCGACGTCGTGCTGCTCGACGTCCGCCTGCCCGACGGCAGCGGCATAGATGTCTGCCGGCAACTGCGGGCCGACATGCCGGATCTGCGCTGCCTGATGATCACCGCGTTCCCCGACGAACGCGCCGTGCGGGAAGCGGTCGCCGCGGGCGCGAAGGGCTACCTGGTCAAGGACATTCGCGGAATGCAACTCGTGCAGGCCGTACGCGAGGTCGGTGCGGGCCACGAGATTCCGTTTCCGGTGACGCCCACACGACAGCCCGGCGCCCCCGGCGAACTCACGGCGCAGGAACGCAGGTTGCTGGCGCTGCTCGGCGAGGGCCTCACCAACCGTCAGATCGCTGCACGGATGTTCCTCGCCGAGAAGACGGTGAAGAACTACGTGTCTCGGTTGCTCGAGAAGCTCGGTGTGGAGCGGCGCGCGCAGGCCGCCGTACTGGCCGCCCGGTCGGGTCTGGACGCGTGCAGCGGTCTCACGCCACGACTGCCCCGCTGAGCGAACCTCACCCGCGGGCACGGATCCGTTTGCTCCAGTAGTCGACCGCGAGCAACACGGGCATGCCCGCGACGGCGATCGTCCAGCCGGCCGTCGACGGGGGCGACTGACCCAGCACCGCCGCCACCGGACCGATCGTCAGCAGGCCGATCAGGATGACGAACTCCGCGACCACCGCCCACACCAGCATCCGGTTGCCGAACCAACCCAACTGCCACACCGGTCGAGTAGCGCTGCGACACGCGAAGGCGTTCGCGATCTGGCCGAGGACAACTGCGGTGAACGCCGCACCGGACGCGGTGACCAGGGCGCTGCCTCCGGGCGCCCCACCGCCCAGATGCCACCCGGAGATCGTGAGCACGGCGAGAAAGGCCGCCATCTCGGTGAGCGACTCGACCGGACCCAGCACCGCGAACACCCGGGTCAGCAGTGCACGATCCATGAGGTGGCGACGCTCCGGTCGACGTTCCATCACGCCCTTGCTGGGCGGTTCCCCACCGAGAGCGAGCGCAGGCAGTAGATCGGTGACGATGTCGAAGCAGAGCACCTGGAGGACGCCGATCGCGAGCGGGATTCGGCCTCCGGACAACGCCCAGACCACGAACGGGGTGAGTTCGGCGACGTTCGCCGTCAGGTGGTACGTGAGGAATCGCCGGATGTTCGCGTACGTGGCGCGCCCCTGTTCGACAGCCGCGACGATCGTGGAGAAGTCGTCGTCGAGCAGCACCAGATCCGCAGCCGCACGGGCCACGTCGGTGCCGCCCCTGCCCATCGCGACACCGATGTCCGCCTCGCGCAGTGCGGGACCGTCGTTGACGCCGTCACCGGTCATCGCGACGACGTGCCCGCGGGCCTGCAACGCGCGGGCGACCGCCAGCTTCTGTTCGGGTGAGACCCGGCTGACGACGGCTCCGTCGTGGTCCAGCAACCGGCCGAGAGCCTCGTCGTCGGCGGGAAGGTTGCGTCCCTCCACGACCACGGGATCGCCCCCGGAGCCCACCAACCCGATCTCCCGCGCCACCGAGACCGCCGTCGCAGGGTGGTCACCCGTGAGCATGACGACCTTGATGTGGGCGCGGCGCGTGGCCTCGAGCGCGTCGGCGACGGTCGGCCGCGGTGGGTCCTCGATCGCGAACAGACCGAGGAGCGTCAAGTCCCGCTCCGTCGTCGCGACCGATCCGGCGTCCGCGGCGCGCGTGGCCGCTGTCGCCGACAGGTCCCGTTGCGCCACCGCCAGCACCCGCAGTCCCCGCCCCGCCATCTCCTCCACGACGTGGCGTGCGGTGTCGAGCGTGGCGGAGTCCGGGTGCGCACAGAGCGGGAGAACGGAATCCGGCGCGCCCTTGAGCATCAGGACGTGGTTGCACACCACCGATTCGCGACGCCGCCGGGGATCGAACGCGTAGCGACGGTCCGCGGGTAGGCGGACCGGGTCGGTCCGGCCCGTCGTGCGGCGGGCGAACGCGTCGATCGCGCCCTCCATCGGGTCGCCCACCACCGTCCAGGTACCGCCGTCACGAACGATCCCCCCTTGCGAAGCGGAGACGGCGACCTGCCCGACGTGCTGCGCGGCCTCGCGCGCGGCGGGTGGTCCGGAGACCTGACCGGTGGGCTCGTACCCCTCGCCCACGACGGCGACGGTCCCGGCGGGCGTCCACGCTTCGACCACCGTCATGCGGTTCTGGGTCAGGGTCCCGGTCTTGTCGGTGCAGATCACCGTGGTCGATCCCAGTGTCTCGACCGCTTCGAGGTGACGGACCAACGCGTGGCGACGCACCATCCGTTGGGCACCCATGGCCAACGACAGCGTCACCGTCGGCAGGAGCCCTTCGGGAACCAGCGCCACGGTGACGCCTACCGCGAACAGGAACCCGTTGTGCGCCGTGGACCCGACCGCCAGGGACAACGCGAAGAAGCCGCAACCGACGACGACGGCGAGAACGGCGATCGTCCGCACGACGCGATGGAGTTCCGCGGCGAGCGGGCTCCGAGGGCGACGAACACCCGCGGTCAGGGCCGCGATGCCGGCCAACCGGGTGTCGGAGGCTGTCGCGGCACACACCGCTTCCCCGTGTCCGGACACCACGTAGGTCCCGGCCGACACGCCCGCCCCGGCCGATCGATGCACCGGCTCGCTCTCGCCGGTCAGCGTCGATTCGTCCACCGCGAGATCGTCGGCCACGATCAGCGTGCCGTCCGCGGGGATCCGGTCTCCACCGGACAGCACCAGGACGTCGCCCACCACCACCTCGGAGGCGTCCACGCTGCGCGCTTCGCCGTCGCGACGGACGGTCACCGCCGACGGCAGGAGGTCCCGGAGCCGCTCCGACGCCTTCTCGGCCCGTTCCTCCTGCACGAACGCGAAGACGCCGTTGACGACGATCACCACGACGATCGCGACCGCCAGTTGCGGCATGCCGGCGAACAACGCCAGGACGGCCGCCACCCAGAGCATGAGCGCGAAGAAGTGGGTCAGTTCGGCCAGCAGTCTGCGCCACGCGGCCGCCGGACGGGCGATCGGCAGGACGTTGGGTCCGTCCGCGCGCAGACGGTCCGCCGCGGCGGTGGAGGTGAGCCCGGACGCCGCGGTGTCGCGAGCGAGTTCAGTAGCGGAGGCTCTCGCCATCGTCCGCTCCGGATTCCGCGGGGCCGGGTTCCACCGGGTCACGGTCCACAGGTTCGCAGTCCACGGACACACCCGCGCCGCCGTCGTAGAACGCCTCGATGTCCTCACGGCGGCAGGCACGGGTGCCCGGGGTGGTGAGCATCGCGGCCCCCGCGGCGATCCCGAGGCGCACCGCGTCGTGCAGGGACCGGTTGCGGACGAGGCCGACGGCGATTCCCGCGAGCATCGCGTCCCCGGCGCCGACTCCGCTGCGCACCGCGACGGGGATCGCCGGAAATCGGGTGGCGGTGCTCTGCGTGACCATCAGGGCGCCCCGCGCGCCCAACGACACGATCACCACCTCGCACCGTCCCGCGGTGACCAGTCCACGGGCCGCGGCGATCTGCTCGGATTCCTGCCCCAGGCTCCGCCCGGACAGCTCCCGCAGCTCACGAATGCTCGGTTTGAGGAGGTATATACCGGAAGTGCTGTGCCGCAACGACTCTCCCGAAGTGTCGAGCAAGCATCGCGCACCGACGTCGCGCGCCGTCGCAGCCACCCGATCGTAGAAGTCCGGAGAGGTACCCGGGGGCAGCGATCCACTTGCGACGACGTACCTGGCGTCTCGGGCCACTTCCGCGAACGAGGACAGGCACTGCTCCTGCTCGACACGGCTCAGGTGCGGGCCCGGCAGGACGAACCGATACTGCTCACCGGAGGAACGTTCGTCGACGGTGAAGCTCTCGCGCGTGGCGCCGGCGATCGGAACCCGGCGGTTCCACACGCCCTCCCGGTCCAGCAGCGCGCCCAGGACCGCGCCGGTGGCCGATCCGACCGGGAACACCGCGACGACCGTTTCGCCCAGGACCCGCACGATGCGGGCGACGTTGATGCCCCCGCCGCCGGGGTCGTAGCACGGTTCGCCGCAGCGGACCTTGTCGGTGGTCCGCACCCGTTCGGCAGTCGTGGAGATGTCCACTGCCGGATTCATGGTGAGTGTGACGATCGCCGGCATCGCAAGGCGCCTCCTCGGACCCGGACGGTCGGCGCCCGCATCCTCCCATCCGATCGTGAGTGGCCCGCGGAACCGCGAACAGGGCCGAAGGGCCCTTCACACGCAGGGACGGACCTGAACCAATGGACGGGAGGAGTGTCATGAACCCGATGGAGACGGTGGTCGTCGACAGACACGGTCTCGACGACCTGATCCGGGTACTGCGCGACGACGGACGCCGCGTGGTGGGTCCGACGGTGCGGGAGAGCGCCGTCGTCCTGGGCGACCTCGAATCCGGTGCGGATCTTCCCGACGGGTGGGGTGTGCGGACCGCGCCGGGCGAGTACCGACTCGAGCGCCGCGGCGACGGTGCCGTGTTCTCGCACTCGGCCGGGCCGATGTCGTGGAAGACATTCGTCCACCCGGCGAAGCAGGTGCTGTGGTCCGAGCGCGGTGGAACGTTCTCCGCCCCGGAACCCGCGGACCGACGATTCGCGTTCGTCGGGGTGCGCGGCTGCGATCTCGCAGCGATCCGCACCCTCGGCACGGTGCTGGGCGCCGATCCGGGCAGCGTCACCGCGCGCGTCCTTGCGGATCTGGTGATCGTGGCCGTCAATTGCATCGAGCCGGGCGGGGTGTGTTTCTGCGCGTCGATGGGCACGGGACCCGACGTGGGCGGCGGCTACGACCTCGCGCTCACCGAACGCATCGACGAGGCCGGGCACCGGTTCGTCGTCGACGTCGGCACCGAAGCCGGGGCCGACCTGCTCGCGCGGATCCCGCACGCCACCGCCGACGCGGCCGACACCGCCGGCGCCCGCGCGGCCGTCGACGAGGCCCGGGGACGGATGGGGCGCGCCATGCCCGACGTGGATCTGCGGGCTCTGCTGCGCGCGGCCCGCGACGAGCCGGTGTGGGACGACGTCGCCGACCGGTGCCTGACCTGCGGAAACTGCACGATGGTGTGTCCCACCTGCTTCTGCACCACCGCAGAGGACGTGAGCGAACTGGGCGGCGAGGGCACCGAGCGGCGGCAACGGTGGGCCTCGTGCTTCGAACTGGACTACTCCCACCTGCACGGCGGAAACGTGCGCACCAGCGGCGCGGCACGCTACCGCCAGTGGATGACCCACAAGCTCGGCACCTGGTTCGACCAGTTCGGTTCGTCGGGCTGCGTGGGCTGCGGGCGCTGCATCGACTGGTGTCCGGTCGGGATCGACATCACCGCCGAGGCCGCGCGGCTCACCGGCGCGCTGCCGGCTTTCGACCCGGAGGACCGGGGGCCCGGGCCGTGACGGGACCGCTGTTGCTGCCGGGCCTGTCCGATGCGGCGCGGGCCCGGCTCGCGGAGTTGTCCACTCCCGCGTTCTGGGTGCCGGACGAGATCGTCTTCCACGAGGGTGAGCCCGCCCGGCGCTGCTGGGTGCTCCGAAGCGGGCGGGTACTGCTGAGCACGGCGGTGCCAGGCCGAGGTGACGTGGTGATCGAGACTCTCGGCGGCGGCGACGTGCTGGGCTGGTCCTGGTTGCAGCCCCCGCGGGTGTGGAGTTTCGGGGCGCGCGCGGCACAGTCGACCGAGGCGCTGCAACTCGACGTCGCGGACCTGCAGGAGGCGGCCGAACGCGACCCCGCTTTCGGCTACGCGGTCGTACGGGCTATGTCCGGTCTGCTGCTCGATCGGCTGCAGGCGACACGCGCCCGGTTGCTCGACCTCTACGCGAACCCGGGCGCGTCGTGACGGCCCCGTCGTCGGCGTCGATTCCCACCGCGCACCGGGTGGTGCGCCGGACCGTCGAGACGCACGACTCGGTCACGCTCGAACTGGAACCGACGGCCTTTGCGCTGCCCCGCTTCCGGCCGGGACAGTTCATGATGCTGTGCGCGCCCGGGATCGGCGAGATTCCGATCTCGGTGTGCGGAGACCCGAACCGGGCCGACGGCATCCTGGTGCACACGGTCCGGCGCGTGGGGCCGGTGAGCGCGGCGCTGCACGACGCACCCCTCGGCACCGTCGTCGGTGCGCGCGGGCCGTTCGGAACCACCTGGGAGCTGGGCGATTCCGCGGGGGGTGATCTGGTGATCGTGGCGGGCGGTGTCGGTCTCGCGGCGGTGCGAGCACCGGTACTCGCGGCCGTCGCGCACCGACAGCGACACCGCAACGTCACGCTGGTGGTGGGGGCCCGCAGCCCGGGCGAGATCCTCTACCGTCGCGAGCTCGACGGGTGGCGGTCCGCCGGAATCGACGTCGTGGTGACGATCGATCAACCTGCCCGGGACTGGAACGGTCCGGTCGGGTTCGTCACCGAGGCTCTCGCACGCCTGACGCTCGAACCTGCGCGCACCCGGGCCCTGGTGTGTGGACCCGAGGCGATGATGCGGTTCGCCCTTCGCGTCCTCGAGGGCCGGGGGGTGGACCGCCGACGCATCCAGGTGTCGCTCGAACGGAACATGCAGTGCGGGGCCGGCGTGTGCGGACACTGTCAGCTCGGGGAGCTGCTGCTGTGTCGCGACGGACCGGTGGTCGACTACGCCGTCGCCGGCCCGCTCCTCCACACGAAGGAGTTGTGATGAGTTCTGTGCCCGGCCCCCGGACACCGCGGCCGACCCTGGCCGTGTGGAAGTTCGCGTCGTGCGACGGATGCCAGCTGTCCCTGCTCGACTGCGAGGACGAACTGCTCACGGTGGCAGACGAACTCGACATCGCGCACTTCCTGGAGCTGTCGAGTGCGACGGTCGAGGGGCCCTACGATCTGTCCCTGGTCGAGGGATCGGTGACCACGGAGGAGGACGTCGAACGCATCCACCGGATCCGCGACGCCTCCGAACACCTGGTCACCATCGGCGCGTGCGCGACCGCCGGCGGGGTGCAGGCGTTGCGCAACTTCGGCAATGTCGCCGAATTCGCGGCGGCGGTGTACGCGAGCCCCGAGTACATCGACACCCTCGCGACGTCGACTCCGATCTCGGCACACGTGCGGGTGGACTTCGAGCTGCACGGCTGCCCCATCGACCGGCGGCAGCTCCTCGAGGTGATCGCAGCCTTCCTGGCCGGACGCCACCCCGACGTGCCGAACACCAGCGTGTGCAACGAATGCAAGAGGCGTGGATTGACGTGCGTCATGGTCGCCGACGGCACACCGTGCCTCGGCCCGGTCACGCATGCCGGCTGCGGCGCACTGTGTCCGGCCCATTCCCGCGGCTGCTACGGCTGTTTCGGTCCCACCGAGAATCCGAACATCTCGTCGCTGGCCGGATGGTTGCGCCGCTGTGGCATGGACGACGCCGGCATCGGACGGGTCTTCTCGACGTTCAACGTCGCCGCCCCAGGATTCGCGGAGGGGCGACGACATGGCCGCTGACGCTCCGGGCCCTCCCGACGACGCCGAACGGCGGCGGTTGACCGTCCGGGCCCTGGCCCGGGTGGAGGGCGAGGGCCGCCTCGACGTCACCGTCCGGTCGGGCGCGGTCGAACACGCGCGACTCGACATCTACGAACCGCCCCGGTTCTTCGAGGCTTTTCTTCGTGGCCGCGACTTCCGGGAGCCACCCGACATCACGTCCCGGATCTGCGGAATCTGCCCGGTCGCGTATCAGGTGAGCGCGTGCAACGCTCTCGAGCAGGCGTGCGGCGCGATCGTGGATCCGCGGGTGCGGGCGCTGCGCCGGTTGCTGTACTGCGGCGAGTGGATCGCCTCCCACACACTGCACATCTATTTCCTGCACGCACCGGATTTCCTGGGGGTCGCGGACTCGATCGAACTCGCCCGCCGTGACCGCGCCGCCGTCGAACGAGGGCTCGCGCTGAAGAAGGCCGGCAACGCGATCCTCGAGACGATCGGGGGACGTCCGATCCATCCGGTCGACGTGCGTGTCGGCGGGTTCTATCGGGCACCCACCCGGGACGAGCTCGCCCCGCTCGCCCGGACGCTGCGGCGCGCCCTCGACCACGCGCTCGACACCGTCCGGTGGGTTGCCGGGTTCGACTTCCCCGACGTGCACCTCGATCCGGTTCTGGCGGCGCTGCACGACGATGCGGGTTACGCCATCGAGGACGGTGTGGTCCGCACCAGCGCCGGCGACCGGTTTCCCGCCGCCGAGTTCGGCGACCACGTGCGCGAGCGCCAGGTCCCGGAGTCGACGGCACTGCACGCCCGGCTCGACGGCGCCCCGTACCTGACCGGGCCGCTGGCTCGGTACTCCCTCAACAGCGAACAACTGACCGGCGCCGCACGGGACGCGGCGAGCGCGGCCGGACTCGGCCGGGAATGCCGGAACCCGTTCCGCAGCATCGTCGTTCGGTCGGTCGAGGTGACGTTCGCCATCGAGGAGGCGCTGCGGATCATCGATGGCTACGAACGTCCCGACCCGCCGTGCGCACCGGTCACGGCGCGCGCAGCCACCGGGCACGGCGTCAGCGAGGCACCTCGGGGACTGCTGTACCACCGGTACGAACTCGCCGCCGACGGGACGATCCGCTCGGCCGACATCGTTCCCCCCACGGCACAGAACCAGGACGTCATCGAGGCCGATCTCACCGCCCGGATCGGCGAGCATCTGGGGCTCTCCGATCAGGAACTGACCGCGCTGTGCGAACGGATCATCCGGAACCACGATCCCTGCATCTCGTGCGCTACGCACTTCCTCGATCTGCGGGTGTCACGTCGGTGACCGGGCCGGGCGGTGTCGTCGTCGGGCTCGGCAACGAGTACCGGCGGGACGACGGCTTCGGTCCCGCTGTGGCGCGGGCACTGCGCGCACGGATTCCGGTCACGATCCCCGTCACGACCGTCACGGACACCGCCGACCTGCTCGACGTCTGGGCCGGGGCGCGGTTGGCGATCGTCGTCGATCTCGTCGTGCCCGCACTGCTCCCCCCGGGCCGGGTGCGCCGGTGGACCCTCGACGACACCCCCGGCCCGCTGGACACTCACGGCGTCGACGTCGCGGCCGCGCTCGCCCTCGCGCGGGTGCTCGGTACCGCACCGAAACGGGTGATCGTGTACGCGACGTCGAGTGACGACGTGGGGTTCGGGGTTCATCTCTCCGCGGCTGTCCGGCGAGCCGTGGAGGTCACGGTCGGCGCCGTCTCAGCGGAAGTGACCGCAGCTGCCCGGACCGGCCCCGGCGCGGTCAGCGAGTCTCGAGCACCAGCAGGTACCCGCCGCCACCCGCGTCGATGCGGGTGGTGACAGCGAGATCCGGGGCGAACCGGGACAGCCGGTCCACCAACCATTCGCCGGCAGCCTCGGCGTCCGACTCGCCGGGGCAGCGGGCCACCGCGACCCGACCACCCTTGCGGCCCAACTGTTCCACGACGCCGACGATCGGCGCGGGGTCGACGACGAAGAGGTGGTCGGGCCACGGCACGACGGGCTTGACCGCCCCCTTCCTGGTGTTGCACGCCCGGTGCGCGAGGCGCTCCTGGACCGCTTTGGCCTTGCTCTTCTTCGCGGTCGCGACGCCGTCGACGCTCGGGCCGCGCGGATCGTTGACGGACATGTCGGGGTCGACCGGTTCGTCGCACAGCCAGCATCGCCAGCCGTCGCGGTCACCGATCTCCTGCAGGTTGCTCACGCGAAAACGGTACCTTCGCCGCCGAGGCCGCGAAGGTACCGTCTGCTGTTCCTGCCGGAGCACGACCGCCTACATGTCGGAGATCGCCTCCAACGGCTTCGTCCGCGCGGCGCGGGACGCCGGCCACAGCGCGGCCAGCACACCCACGACACCCGAGCCGATCAGCATCGCCAGCACCTGCCCCCACGGCACCGAGATCTGATCGAGCCCCTGGTCGGCGAGAGTGCGTACGAAGCCCCAGCCGAACACGACACCGAGCAGCACGCCCACCAGCGCACCGAACACCGCGATGAGCACCGATTCGAGGTAGATCGTGCGGCGCACCTGGGCGCGCTGCATTCCGACTGCGCGGAGCATGCCGATCTCCCGGCGGCGTTCGACCACCGACAGCGCGAGGGTGTTCACGATGCCCAGGATCGCGATGACGACGGCCAACGCCAGCAGCCCGTAGAGCACCGAGAGCAGCATGTCGATCTGCTGGCCCTGCGCGCCCTTGAACTGCTCCCGGTCCTGGACCTGCACGACGACGAACGGGTCCGTCGCGGTGGCGAGGTCGGTGGCCATCGCGGTCAGGTCCGCGCCCGGGGTCGCCTTGATCAGCACGGCCCATTCGGCCCGCATGTTCGTCGGCGTCATCGCCTGATAGACCTCGTCCGACACCATCCACGGACCCAGAAGCTGGTTGTCCTCGTAGATGCCGGTCACCGTGACGGTCGTCTGTTCTCCGTCACGATCGGTGAGGGTGACGGGCGTACCCAGCTTCCAGCCGTTGTCGGTGGCCTCGCTTTCGCTGACCATCATGTCGGTGCCACGGACAGAGGCGGAGCCTTCCTTCATCGTGTAGTCGAGCACGCCGTCCGGGGGCCCACTGAGCGCGGTGCCGAAGACGTCCTCGTCGTCGATCTTCGCGGCCACCCCGTGCAGCGAGACGGCCTCGGCCACACCGTTCACGCGGCCGGCGGCACCGGCCGCGCCCGCCGGCACCCCGATGCCCTGCGGCCCGGTGAGCACGAAGTCCGCCTCGACGCCCTTGTCGACGAGCGAGTTCACGCTCGACTTGGCCGACGCGCCGAACACACCGATCACCGACACCAGCATCAGGCCGAGGGTGAGCGCGAACGCGGTCGCGGCGGTGCGCTTCGGGTTGCGGACCGCGTTGGTGCGGGCCAGACGCCCCACCGGGCCGAACGGCTTCGCGAAGATCGCGCCGAGCCCGCCGACGATCGGGCGGGACAGCGCCGGTGCCGCGAGCAGCACCGCGAGGACGAGTGCGAGGGCGCCCAGTCCGACGATCGCCGCGGCACCACCACCGGTGGACTGCGCGCCGACGACGAGGGCGAGCACACCCAGCACCGCCGCGATCGCACCGATCAGCGTGCGGACCTTCAGCGTGTCGCCGGTGGACGCGAACTCCTCGCGCATCGCCGCGACCGGAGGCACCTTCGCCGCGCGGCGGGCCGGCG
Organism: Prescottella equi; assembly: GCF_002094305.1. Classification (GTDB taxonomy): domain Bacteria; phylum Actinomycetota; class Actinomycetes; order Mycobacteriales; family Mycobacteriaceae; genus Prescottella; species Prescottella equi. The sequence goes on along the minus strand of NZ_LWTX01000010.1, from coordinate 135,004 downwards.
CGTAGGCGCTGACGACCGTGACGACGATGCCGAGCACGAGCGCGACGACGATCGTGCGCGGCGCGACCTGCAGCGACCCCTCGGGCAGGCCCAGGTCGAAGGCATTGAGCAGGCTGCGCAGGCCGTACGCGAGGCCGACGCCGGCCGCCAGGCCCAGTGCACTGCCGATAGCTCCGACGACGAGCGCCTCGAACACCACCGAGCGACCGACCTGCTTGCGGCTGGCACCGATCGCACGCAGCAGCGCCAACTCGCGCAGCCGCTGCGCCACGATCATCGAGAACGTGTTGTAGATGATGAACGTGCCCACCAGCAGCGCGATCGCACCGAACGCCAGCAGGAAGTAGTTGACGAAGCTGAGGGCCTCGCCGATCTCGTCCTTGGTCTCCTGCTTCACCTCGGCGCCGGTCTGCACCTTGGTGTCGGGCAGGGCCGCCGCGATCCGGTCGCGAAGCTCGTCCTGCGACGCCCCGGTGCCGGCGACGTCGATGTAGCCGACGTGGCTGCCGTCGGTGAACAGCTCACGGGCCTGCGGATCGGTGAACAGCGCGCCGACGTATCCGCCGGTGTCGGTCTCCGGTGCGTAGATGCCGGCGACGGTGACATCGCTCCAGCCGCGCATCGTCAGCACCCGGGTGTCCGAGCCGACGTCGAGACCGGCGCGGGTAGCGGCGCTCTCGTTGAGCGCGATCTGACCGGCCTGCTCGGGCGGCGTGCCGGCAACGAACTTCGTCGGCTCGCCGAGCGTCTGCTCCGGGGGGAGGTACGACGCCCCGATGCTCGGGGCACCGCCGTTCTGCATCGGCTTTCCGGCCGAGTCGAGGACGACCACCTGTCCGCCCACCGACGGCGCGACGGCCCGCACGCCGTCGATGTTGCGGAGGACGTCGACGTCCGCGATCGGGACGCCGCTCGAACCTTGTTCGACGGCACTGACCCGCACGTCGACGCCCTGCGCGGTGCCGTCGAAGATGCTGTCGAACGTCTTCTGCAGCGTGTCGGTGAACACGAACGAGCCGGCGACGAACGCGGTGCCGAGCACGACCGACAGCACGGTCAGGACGAGCCGCACCTTGTGGGCGGCGAGGTTGCGCAACGACACCTTGCGCATCGGTGAATTGGTCACGGCCATGGCGTCAGACCGTCTCGAGGTTCTTCATGCGGTCGAGCACCGACTCCGCGGTCGGCTCGCGCAACTCGTCGACGATCTGCCCGTCGGCCAGGAACACCACGCGGTCGGCGAAGCTCGCGGCCCGCGGATCGTGCGTGACGATCACGACGGTCTGGTGGAACTCGTCGACCGCCGCTCGCAGGATCGAGAGCACCTCCCCGGACGAACGCGAATCGAGATTGCCGGTCGGCTCGTCACCGAAGATGATCTCCGGCTGCCCGGCGAGCGCCCGCGCGCACGCGACTCGCTGCTGCTGACCGCCCGACAGTTCACCGGGGCGATGGTCGAGGCGGTCGCGCAGACCCAACCGATCGACCACGGTGTCGAGCCACTGCTGGTCGGCCTTCCGGCCGGCGATGTCCAGCGGCAGCGTGATGTTCTCCAGTGCCGTGAGCGTCGGCACCAGGTTGAACGCCTGGAACACGAACCCGATCCGGTCGCGGCGCAGCTGCGTCATCTGCTTGTCCGAGAGCGTGGTCAGATCCGTGGCACCGATCAGCACCGCACCCGACGACGCGGCGTCGAGACCGGCGAGGCAGTGCATGAGCGTCGACTTACCGGAGCCGGACGGCCCCATGATGGCGGTGAACTCCCCCCGCGCGAACTCCGCGGACACGCCCGCGAGCGCGTGGACCTGGGTGTCCCCCGACCCGTAGACCTTCGTCAGGTTGACCGCGCGGGCGGCCACTGTGGTTTCGGTGGGCATCTCGGTTTCGGTTGGCATGCCCACCATCCTCACCCGTGGACACGACAGAAACCATCGGGGTCTTCCCTGATCTTGGGCGGCTTCGCCGCCCGTGCGCCTTTCTGGTAGCCGGCCCCACCAGAAAGGCGCACAGGGCGCAGCCCTCAGTCGTGCGAGAAGGCCCGCGCGATCTCACGCTCGATGTCGAGATAGGGCTCGCCGGACACGTCGGCGACGACCTTCGCGATGGTTCCGCCGCGGAACCGGAACGGGGCGCGATACGCCGCGGACACCGACTGACCGGGGTCGCGTCCGATCCGGATGCCCTCGCCGACACCCGAGAACATCGCCGGCTGCATGCGAACCCCGGAGCGCGATCCCACCGCCCGGTCGTCGATGTGCAGGGTCACGTCTCCGAGCGGCGTGAACCCGTCGTCACCGACGCCGGTGCGCTCGAACCGCACCCCGAGGACGTGGGAGCCGGCGGCGACGTTCTCGGTCGATACGACGACCTGCTCCTCCTCACCGAGGAAGTTGTAGACGTACGTGAGTCGGCCGTCCTGCACGAAGAGCGTGTGCCCGCCCAGCCGGCCGCCGTGCGCGAACAGCACGCCCTCGACGTCGTCGGCCGACTCGACGGTCACCTCCGCCAGCAGCGAGAAGGACCTGCCCCGCATCTCGAGCGCGGCCCCCGGGCCCACCACCGCGGCATCCGGGTAATACACGAACGACGCCCGCTCCCCCGTGAGATAGGGCCGGTAGCGCAGGAACGCCGACAGGATGTCCAGGTCGTTGAGCGGTAGACCGCCGTACTTGTCGGCCTCCGCGAACCACAGCGCCCGCATCTTGTCGAGTTTGTCGGGACGTGCGGCGGCGAGGTCGTGGACCTGGCTGCGGTCGCGCTCGATGTGGAACAACTCCCAGCGGTCGTCGTCGAAGTGCGACCAGTTCGACGGCGCGGCCGGGTGGACGGTGTTCGCGAACCAACCGTCGTGCCAGATCCCGCGGGTGCCGAGCATCGAGTAGAACTGGGTCGTCTTACCGGTGGCCGCGTCGGGATCGTCGAGGATCGGGCGGAAACTCACTCCCTCGAGGGGACGCTGAGGGACGCCGCCGACCAGCAGCGGCGGGTCGATGCCGAGCAGTTCGTAGACGGTGGGGGTGATGTCGCAGACGTTCACGTAGCGGTCGCGGACCTCGCCTCGCGCGGCGATACCGGCCGGCCACGAGATCAGGCACGGGTCCGCGATCCCGCCCTCGTGCGATGCGTACCGTTTGAACAGCTTGTACGGGGTGTTGAACGCCATCGCCCAGCCCAGGCAGTAGTGGTTGTACGTCTCGGGCCCGCCGAGTTCGTCGATCTTCGCGAGCCCGTCCTCCACCTCGTCGGGGTAGCCGTTGAAGAACTTGTACTCGTTGACCGAACCGTTGGGTCCGCCCTCGCCGCTGGCACCGTTGTCGGAGAGCAGCACCACGATCGTGTTGTCGAGCTGGCCCGATTCCTCCAGGTAGTCGAGAACCCTGCCGATCTGCGCGTCGGTGTAGCTCTGGAAGCCGGCGAACACCTCCGCCATCCGGCAGAACAGCCGCTTCTCGTCGTCGCTCGTCGAGTCCCACGGACGCACGGTGTCGAGCGGAGGCCACGGCAGCCCGTCGGCGCTCACCTCGTCGGCGTAGGGGTTCATCGGAGACAACTCGGTGTCGGCCGGGACCAGCCCGAGGTCCTTCTGGTTCTGCAGGACGATCTCGCGGTACTTCTCGTACCCCATGTCGAACCGTCCCGCGTAACGGTCGGCCCATTCCCGGGACACGTGGTGCGGCGCGTGGCCGCAGCCCGGACACAGGTACATGAACCACGGTTTGTCAGGTGCGATCACTTTGGAGTCGCGGATGAACTCGATCGACTTGTCCGCCAGATCCTTCGACAGGTGGTACCCGTCCTCCGGCGTGTACGGCGGCTCCACCGGATGGTTGTCGTAGATCAGGTTGGGGTACCACTGGTCGGCCTCGCCGCCGAGGAATCCGTAGAAGCGCTCGAAACCCCGCGAAAGCGGCCAATTACGCTTCGTCGCAGCAAGATTGGATTCCTCGAGCGGCGTGAGGTGCCATTTGCCGACCGCGTAGGTGTTCCAGCCGCGTTCACCGAGCACCTCGGACATCAGCGCGCAGTCGGCGGGGATCCGGCCGCTCGCGTTGGTGAATCCGTCGGTGAACTCCTCGACGGTCGCCATGCCCACCGACGTCGGGTTCCGGCCGGTCAGCAGCGCAGCCCGGGTCGGCGAACACAGGGCGGTCGTGTGGAACTGGCTCAGCAGCACACCGCGATCCGCGATGCGCCTGAGGTTGGGCATCTCGACCAGACCGCCGTACAGGTCCCACGTCCCGATGCCGGTGTCGTCCCACACCAGGTACAGGACGTTGGGTGCGCCTTCGGGCGCACGGGGCTCGGCGAACGGCGCCCAGTCCGGCGTCGAGTCCCGGATGTCGACCGAGACCTTGCCGGTGAAGTCCTTGCCCGTGAAACCCGTGCCCGTGAAATCCGCAGCCATGACGGGGTCCTCCCGATGCGCGTGAGATTCCCATCATCACACGCACCGGGAGGCGCCGGGGGCGGTTCGAGTTACCGGCGCCGGGGCTCCATCATCACGTTGAAACCCCTGGTGAAGTCCAGATAGTCCACGACGTCCGTTCGCACGACGTCGGGGCTGCCGGGCCCGGCGTAGTAGTGCTGGCGGTAGTCGTCGACGGTGTCGAACCACAGTTCCGAGATCGCCTCGATCGCGCCGGCGCCGTGGGCTTCCACGACGAGGTTCTGCACGTACCTGCTGACCGCGGGATGATGCACCCGCGCGATGTCGGCGTGCGCGGCGTAGCGCCGCTCGAACTCGGCGCGCGGAACGTCGGCGCGGCGCGCGACGAAACACACCTGTTTGATCGCACCGGCCGCGGTTGCACCGGCGTCGCGGCGGTCCCAGCGGACCGACTCGGCGAGCGTCAAGACCGCATCCGGTTCGACACCGACGTCGACCGCGGCATCGCCCCACGACCACACGACGGTCCGCAGCGCCACGTCGTCCGACTGCGGTGCAACCGAATTGGCGCGGAAGATGCCGGGACGGTGGACGTCGACGGCCGAGTGGCCACCGACGTCGACGGCACCGAGTACGTCGGCGAACGCGAACGCCCGCTTGACCGAGGTCACGACCAGCGGGCCTGGCCGCCGTCGAGCGGGATGGTCGCACCCGTCAGGTAGGCCGAATCCGGGCCGACGAGGAACGCCACCGCGTTACCGATATCGGTCTCGGGGTCACCGATGCGGCGCATCGGGATGCTCGCGACGAATGCCGCGGCCTCCTCCGGGCGCGCGTCGGCCCAACGCTGCAAGCCCGGCGACATGGCGTGCGGAGCAACCGCATTGACCCGGATGTTGTCGACACCCCATTCGCACGCCGCCGCGCGGGTGAGGGACCGCACCGCTTCCTTCACCGATGCGTACCCGCCGTACCCGCTCGCGTCCCAGCGGACCGCGACGGACGACACCATGTTCACGATCGCACCGCCGCCACGCTCCTTCATGGACGGGTAGCAGGCCTGCATCGTGCGCAGGGCCGCGATCGGACCCGACGTGTAGGCGCGTTCGAGAATGTCCGCCTTCAGTTCGTTGATCGGCCCCAGGGGGTTGAGGCTCGCGTTGTTGACCAGGATGTCGACGCCCCCGAACAGCGCGGTGGTCGTCTCGACCGAACGCGCGATGTCGTCGGCGTCCGAGACGTCCGCGACCACCGGCTCGGCGATCCCGCCGAACGCCGCGATCTGCTCGCACGTCTCGATCAGCTTGGACTCGGTCCGGCCCGACACCGCGATCCGCGCGCCCTCCTTCGCGAGCGCGAACGCGACGCCCTGACCGACTCCCTGACCGGCACCCGTGATGAGTGCGACCTTTCCGTCCAGCTTGCCCATGTGGTTTCAATCTCCCGCAGTATTCGATGTGCCGACCGACACACAACCAGGAACGGACGGCCGTCGGGTCGCGTTTCCCGTTGATCGGGACCGCTCCACCGCTACGCTCGACGTCATGCGGATCGGAGCCCATGTCCGGCAGGACGCCGACCCCATCGGGGCCGGCGAGCGTCTCGGTGCCGACATCGTCCAGTTGTTCCTCACCGACCCCCAGAAGTGGGACAAGCCGGAGCGGCACCCGCAGACCGACCGGATCCTGGCCAGCCCCATCGACGTCGTCGTGCACTCGTCGTACGTCATCAACGTCGCGAGCCTCAACAATCGACTGCGCATGCCGTCCCGCAAGGCCGTGGCGGACCAGGCCGCCGCGGCCGCCGAGATCGGCGCGGTGGGACTGGTCGTGCACGGCGGTCACGTGCGCGACGGCGAGGATCCGGCCGCCGGAATCGCGAACTGGCGCAAGCTCTTCGAACGGCAGCAGGACAAGGGCGGCTTCCCGGTGCCGATCCTGGTGGAGAACACCGCGGGCGGCGATTTCGCGATGGCCCGCCATCTGGACGCGATCGCGCGCCTGTGGGACGCGATCGGCGAGTTCGACGCCGGGTTCTGCCTCGACACGTGTCACGCGTGGGCGGGCGGCGAGGAATTGCTCGGCATCGTCGAACGGGTCAAGGCGATCACCGGCCGGATCGACCTCGTGCATCTGAACAACTCCCGTGACGAGTTCGACTCCGCGCGCGATCGGCACGCCAACCTCACGACCGGCCTGATCGACCCCGCGATGCTCACCGCGGTGGTGTCCGCCGCCGGCGCCCCCGTCGTCCTCGAGACGCCGGCGGACGGAATCGCGGACGACCTGGCGTATCTGCGCGACGCCCTCGCCGGCGATTGAACGCGTCGGACGTCACATACCGAAACGGACACGACGCCGCGTCGGACCGCGACGGTGTCGCAGGCCCGCCCTACCATCGCCACTCATGACGTACCTTCGGTCCCGCCGCACGCTCGCAATCTCCTCCGTCGCTCTCGCGGCGATCGCTCTGGCCGGCTGCTCCAGTACCGATTCGGAGCCCACCGCCTCCTCGACGTCGATCACCGCGTCGACGTCGACGTCCTCGCCCGTCAAGGCCGCCCCGCTGGCCGCCGACGAGGGCACACTGACCGCGGCGCCCACCGCGCAGGACGCCCAGACCGGCACCGCGTCCGAGGATGCGGCGCTCACGATCAGCGACATTAGGATCGGCACCCACGAGGGTTTCGACCGGGTCGTGTTCGAGTTCGGCGGAACCGGCACCCCGGGCTGGCGTTCGGAGATCGTCTCCACCGCCAACCAGCAGGGCAGTGGCAACCCGCTCGCCGTGAGCGGTCAGGCGATCCTGCAGGTCATGATCACCGGTGCGTCGATGCCGTACGCGACCGGCGTCGAGGAGTACTCGGGCCCCAACCCGCTCGAGGCGGCACCCGGCGGCATCGTCACCGAGGTTCGTGACGCCGGCATCTTCGAGGGCACGAACCAGACCCTGATCGGGCTCTCCCGTCCCGATGCCGACTACCGCGTGTACACGCTGGACAATCCCACGCGCCTGGTGGTCGACGTCGCCCGTTGACCTGAGGCTTCCGCTCACTCATTGACCTCAACCATTGTCGAGGTCTTACCGTCGTGTCGTACCCCGGTCGTAGCGTGACCGGGCGACGGGAGGGTGCACACCATGAGCATGGAAGTCACCGCGTGGAACGCGATGTACAACGCGATGCACGCGCAACAGGACAGTCGGCCGTTCTCGCGGGCGACACTACGGCGCGTCGGGGGGTACGCGCGGCCGCACCGGCGCCACATCGCGTGGTATCTGGTGCTGAGCGTCGTGACCGCCGCCCTCGCGGTGGCCACGCCGATCCTCGCGGGCCGCGTCGTCGATGCGATCGTGGCCGGCGACGAGACCTCGGTGGTGGTGCGTCTGGCACTGCTGATCGCGGCGATCGCGCTGCTCGAGGCGGGCCTGGCGATCGTCACCCGTTGGCTCTCCGCGAGCATCGGCGAGGACCTCATCCTCGACCTGCGCCGGGCGGTGTTCGACCACGTGCAGCGCATGCCGGTCGCCTTCTTCACCCGCACCCGGACGGGCGCGCTGGTCAGCCGGCTCAACAACGACGTGATCGGCGCGCAGCGGGCCTTCAGTGACACGCTGTCCGGCGTGGTCGGCAACCTCGTGACCCTGGTCATCACGCTCGTCGTGATGATGGGGATCTCGTGGCAGATCACGCTCCTGTCGCTTCTGCTGCTGCCGGTGTTCGTGCTGCCCGCCCGGCGCATGGGCGCGCGCCTCGCCCAGCTCAACCGCGAGGCCGCCAACCACAACTCGGTGATGAGCACCCAGATGACCGAGCGGTTCTCGGCACCCGGCGCGACCCTGGTCAAGCTGTTCGGCCGGCCCGCCGACGAGTCCGCCGAGTTCGCTGTTCGCGCCCGCCGGGTGCGCGACATCGGCGTACGCACGGCCATGCTGCAGTCGGTGTTCGTCACCGCCCTCACATTGGTGTCGGCTCTCGCGCTCGCCCTCGTCTACGGTCTGGGCGGGTTCTACGCGCTGCGCGGCCAGCTCGAGGCCGGCGCCGTGGTGTCGCTGGCGCTGCTGCTCACCCGGCTGTACTCGCCGCTCACGTCGCTCGCCAGCGCCCGCGTCGACGTCATGAGCGCGATGGTCAGCTTCGAGCGCGTGTTCGAGATCCTCGATCTGAAGCCGCTCATCGCGGACAAGCCCGACGCGGTCGAGGTGCCGTCCGGTCCGGTGTCGGTGGAGTTCCGGAACGTGGGCTTCGCGTACCCCGCGGCCGACAAGGTCTCCCTCGCGTCGCTCGAGGAGGTCGCGACACTCGACACCCGCGGCGGATCCACCGTCCTGCACGACGTCTCGTTCCGCGTCGAACCCGGCCAGATGGTGGCGCTCGTCGGGTCGTCCGGTGCGGGCAAGTCGACCATCGCGAGCCTGCTCCCCCGCCTCTACGACGCCGATTCCGGTGCGGTGCTACTGGCCGGCACCGACGTGCGCGACCTGAAGTCCGACTCGATCCGGCGCACCGTCGGAATGGTCACCCAGGACGGTCACCTGTTCCACGAGTCCGTTCGGGCGAACCTGCTACTGGCCCGCCCCGGGGCTTCCGAGGACGAACTGTGGGAGGTGTTGCGCCGGGCGCGCCTCACCGAACTGATCGAGTCGCTACCCGACGGCCTCGACACCGTGGTGGGCGAACGCGGCTACCGACTGTCCGGAGGTGAACGCCAGCGCCTGACCATCGCCCGGTTGCTGCTCGCGCAGCAGCGCGTGGTGATCCTCGACGAGGCCACCGCACATCTGGATTCGACGTCGGAGGCAGCGGTCCAGGAGGCACTCGGCGAGGCACTCGAGGGTCGGACGGCCGTCGTGATCGCGCACCGGCTGTCCACCATCCGTGCGGCCGATCTGATCCTGGTGATCGAGGACGGCCGAATCGTCGAGCGCGGCAACCACACCGAACTCCTGGGCCGCGGCGGGCGCTACGCCCAGCTGTACCGGACGCAGTTCGCCACCGCCAATCCCGTGTTGACGGAGGTGCTGACCTGATCCGCCGGTCCCCACCGGTGACGGCTCAGAAGAACCGTCGGATGTTGTGAATCCTGAAGTCCGACAACGGCCGTAGCCCGGTGGGGACTCCGGTGCCGTAGGCGTTGAACACCATGCCGTTGCCGGCATAGATCCCGACGTGACCGGCGATGTCGTAAGTGTCCATCGTGATGACGTCGCCCGGCTGGAGCGCAGACAGCGGCACGAGCATGCCGCCGGTGTAGCGGGCCATCTCCTGGCTGGTGCGCGGCAGGCTGATCCCGACGGTGCGGAACGCCCACTGGACCAGCCCCGAGCAGTCCCACGCGTCGGGACCGTTGCCACCCCACAGGTACGGCTTGCCGGTCTGCGTGGTGGCCGCAGCGAGCGCCGCGAGGCCGCGCGGGCTGGGAATCGGCAGCGGGATGGCTATCTCGCCGCTCCCGGCGAACAGGCTGGCGCTGCCCGATCCCCCGCTGCTGCCGGACCCGACCGACGACACGACGGCGGCGAGACTGTCGGTGAGGTCGGCGGCGTTCGAGATGGAACCGACGATGTCCGGCTGCGCCATCGCGGGTGCCGCCAGGCCGACGGATGCGCCGGCGATGAGTGCTGCTGCGATCGATCCTCGACGAAGCGTGTGGGCCACGTTCGTGCCTCCTTGATGAGATTGCGCGGATCCCCCGACCGGCAAACTGCGAGGCACGTTACAGAGCAGGCGTCACTCCCGTCACAGAAATCAACTCATTCACAGAAACGGGCGCCGGCGAGTCGGATGACTCGCCGGCGCCCGTTTCGATGGCACGTAACTGCCGGGTGGGGGTCAGTCGCGCGGACGACGCTTCGCGAATCGGTCACCCCGGTCGCCCCGATCACCGCGGTCACCACGATGACCGCGGTCGCCGCGGTCGCGGCTGAACTTGCCGCCCGCGCGGTCCTCGCGTCCCCCGCGGCCCTGCCGTCCCGTCGGCGCACCCTGGTCGAGTTGCAGCTGGATCAGCACACCCGAGATGCGGGTGGCCCGCAGCGCCTCGACGGTCTCCTTCGGCAGGTTCGCCGGCAGCTCGACCAGGCTGTGGTCGGGTCGGATGCTGATGTGCCCGAAGTCGCTGCGGCGCAGCCCACCCTCGTTGGCGATCGCACCGACGATCGCACCCGGGACGACCTTGTGCCGCTTGCCGACCGCGATCCGGTACGTCGCGAACTCCTGGCCGTCACGACCGACGCGCGGGCCGCTCGGGCCGCCGTCGTCGAATCGGCGGGCCGGCCGCTCCCGCGGCTCACGCTCGCGGCGCGGCGGGGCCGGCGGCTCCGGCGCCATGAGGAACGACTCGCCGTCGCGCGACTGCACCGCCAGCGCGGCGGCGATGTCGGCGAGCGGGACGTCGTGCTCGCGCTCGTAGTCCTCGATGAGCTTGCGGAACAGCGCCAGGTTCTCGGAGTTCAGGCTCTCGGTGATGGAGTCGCCGAACTTCGAGACGCGCTGCGCGTTGACATCCTCGACGGTCGGCAGCTGGATCTCGGTGAGCGGCTGCCGTGTGGTGCGCTCGATCGACTTGAGCAGGTGCCGCTCGCGGGGCGCGACGAACAGCAGCGCATCACCGGTGCGGCCCGCGCGACCGGTGCGCCCGATGCGGTGCACGTACGACTCGGTGTCGTGCGGGATGTCGTAGTTGACGACGTGCGAGATCCGGTCGACGTCCAGGCCGCGAGCCGCGACGTCGGTGGCGACGAGGATGTCGAGCGCACCGGACTTGAGCTGACCGATCGTGCGCTCGCGCTGCGCCTGCACGATGTCGCCGTTGATCGCGGCGGCCGAGAAGCCGCGGGCCCGCAGGCGCTCGGCGAGATCCTCGGTGGCCTGCTTGGTCCGGACGAAGATGATCATCGCCTCGAACGACTCGACCTCGAGGATGCGGGTGAGCGCGTCGAGCTTGCGCTGATGCGCGACCTGCACCCAGCGCTGGGTGATGTTCGACGCCGTCGCGGTCTTCGCCTTGACGGTGATCTCGACGGGATCGTGCAGGTACTGCTTGGAGATCTTGCGGATCGCCGGCGGCATCGTCGCGGAGAACAGTGCGACCTGCTTGTACTCGGGCGTGTCGGCGAGGATCCGCTCGACATCGTCCTGGAAGCCCATCTTGAGCATCTCGTCGGCCTCGTCGAGCACGAGGTACTCGAGGTTGGAGAGGTCGAGGGTGCCCTTCTCGAGATGGTCGATCACGCGGCCGGGCGTACCGACGATGATCTGGGCGCCGCGCCGCAGGCCCGACAGCTGGACGCCGTACGCCTGACCGCCGTAGATCGGCAGCACCTGGAGACCGGGGATGTGTGCCGAGTACTTGCCGAACGCCTCCGCGACCTGCAGCGCGAGCTCGCGGGTCGGCGCCAGGATCAGCGCCTGGGGCACCTTCCGGTCGACGTCGAGGCGGGACAGGATCGGAATCGCGAACGCGGCCGTCTTGCCGGTACCCGTCTGGGCCAGGCCGACGACGTCCTTACCTTCGAGCAGCGTCGGGATGGTCGCGGCCTGGATCGGCGAGGGCGACTCGTAGCCGACGTCGGAAAGGGCCTTCAGCACCCGTTCGTCGATCTGGAGGTCGGCGAAGGTGATGGGATTGTCGTCGGTCTGCGGGTCGCGCTCGGTGTCACTCATTTGACCAGTGAGTTTAGTCGATGCATGGTATGGCCCTCGATCCGAGTGCCCTCCACGTGCGTCGACGGACCCCGAGTGCGGCCCGGCAATGACCGCGATCACAATGTGGACGACCGTCCTGCCACTCTCCGAGAGGAACCAGCAGTGTCCGACACGACACCCATCCCCACCCACTGGTACAACATCGTCGCGGACCTGCCGGTCGCCCCGCCGCCCCACCTGCACCCGGGCACCAAGGAGCCGGTGACCCCGGCCGACCTCGCCGCGCTGTTCCCGAGCGCGCTGATCGAGCAGGAGGCGACCACCGAGCAGTACATCGAGATCCCCGAGCCGATCCGTGAGGCGTACCGCACGTGGCGGCCGGCGCCCCTGATCCGTGCCCGCGAATTCGAGAAGGCGCTGGGGACGCCCGCTCGGATCTACGTCAAGTACGAGGGTGTGAGCCCGGTCGGCAGCCACAAGACCAATACCGCCGTCGCGCAGGCCTACTACAACGCGCAGGACGGCGTGAAGAAGATCACGACCGAGACCGGCGCCGGCCAGTGGGGCAGCGCGCTGTCCTTCGCGTGCGCGAAGTTCGGCATCGATCTCGAGGTGTGGCAGGTGCGCGCGTCGTACGAGTCCAAGCCCTACCGCCGGCACCTGATGGAGACGTACGGCGGCACGGTGCATCCGAGCCCGTCGGATCTGACCGAGTCGGGCCGCAAGATGCTCGCCGAATTCCCCGACACCCCGGGTTCGCTGGGCATGGCGGTCACCGAGGCCGTCGAGGTCGCCGCGAACGATCCCGACGCGCGTTACGCGCTGGGCAGCGTGCTCAACCACGTCGTGCTGCACCAGACGGTGATCGGGCTCGAGGCCGTCGAGCAGCTGCGGAACGCGGGCGAGGCCAACGCCGACGTCGTGTTCGGTTGCGCCGGTGGCGGTTCCAACCTCGCCGGGCTCGCGTTCCCGTTCATTCGCGAGGTGCTGCACGGCAAGGCACAGACCCGGATCGTCGCGGCCGAGCCTGCCGCGTGCCCGTCGATCACCAAGGGCGAGTACCGCTACGACCACGGTGACGTCGCCGGCCTCACGCCGCTGCTGAAGATGCACACGCTCGGCCAGGACTTCGTCCCGGACCCGATCCACGCCGGCGGCCTGCGCTACCACGGCATGGCGCCGCTGCTCAGCCACACCGTCGAACTCGGCTACGTCACCGGCCAGGCCGTGGACCAGCGGGATTCGTTCGACGCGGGCGTGCTGTTCGCCCGCACGCAGGGCATCGTGCCCGCTCCCGAGTCGGCTCACGCGATCGCCGCGGCCGCCGACTACGCGCGGGGCCTCACCGAGCCCGAGGTGCTGGTGATCGGCCTGTCCGGGCACGGCATGCTCGACCTGCCCGCGTACCAGTCACACATCGACGGCAACCTGGTCTCCACCGCGTAGCCGCACCACCGAGACGGCGTCGTGGGGTCGGGGCAACCCGCCCCACGACGCCGAATCAGCCTTCCCGTCAGAGAATCTCGGGACCCAGGCGACGGATGTTCTCGCGTACCGCGGCGACGTCCGGGTACCCGTTGACGCCCATCAGCAACTCCGCCTCGGCCAGCAGCATGCGCAGCACGTGGACGAGGCCCGGCACTCCGCCCATCGCGAGGCCGTAGACGTAGGGGCGACCGATCCCGACCATCGTGGCCCCCAGCCCGAGCGCCTTCACGACGTCCGAACCCGAGCGCACTCCCGAGTCGAACAGCACCGGCACCCGGTCGTCGCACGCCTCGACGACCGCGGGGAGGGTCTCGAGCGCGGCGATCCCCCCGTTCGCCTGCCGCCCACCGTGATTCGAGCAGTAGATGCCGTCGACGCCGGCGTCGATCGCGCGCCGCGCGTCCTCCGGATGCGAGATCCCCTTGAGGACGATCGGCAGTGTCGTCAGCGAGCGCAACCAGTCCAGATCCGCCCACGTGAGCGAGTTCCCGAAGGTCTGCACCCAGTGCAGCACCGTCAACTGCGGATCGTCCGACCCGACCAGGTCCCGGAACACCGGGTCGGACGTGTAGTTCTTCAGGACCTGACCGCGCAGCTGCGGAAAGTTGCCGGTGCTCAGGTCGCGCGGGCGCCAGCCCGGGACCCAGGTGTCGAGGGTGACGGTGATTCCCCGGTAGCCGGCGGCTTCGGCCCGCTTGACGAAGCTCTCGGCGAGGTCCCGGTTCTTCGGGGTGTAGAGCTGGAAGAAGCTGGGAACGTCACCGGCATGCGGGACGACGTCCTCGAGCGGGTCCTCCATGAGCGTCGAGAACATCGCCGGTACGCCGGTCTGCGCGGACGCCTGTGCGACGGCGATGTCGCCGTGCCGATCGCGGTCGCACAGTCCGATGACGCCGACCGGCGCCATGAAGACGGGGGACGCGAACGTGTGACCCCAGGCCTCGACCGTGAGGTCCGGGGTCTCGGCACCCACCAGCATCCGCGGAAGCAGCCCCCACTGTTCGAACGCCTCGACGTTGCGCCGCTGGGTGGTCTCGTCGCCCGCGCCGCCCGCGACGTACGACAACAGCGACTCCGACATCGCGGCGGTGGCCCTCGCCTCGAGCGCGCCGTACTCCATCGGGAACTCGGGCACCCGCCCTGCCAGCGCCGCGAGGTAGATCTCGTTCTGATAGCTGCCGAACTGCATGATGGCTCCATCCTGGTGCGAAATGATCGGCGCCGGCGAGGGATTCGATTCCCGACCCGCTGCGCGGCACAGCGTAACCATGCATCGGCGTATCGTCGAGGACGAGGCGAACCATTTCGACGGAGCACGCGAATGCACTACGCAACGCGAGCGAGAGCCGGTCGGGCGCTGACCAAGTCGCTCGGTCACCTACGCGGATCCGATCCGGTCGTGCTCGGACTCCCCCGCGGCGGCGTCCCGGTCGCCTTCGAGATCGCCGACGCTCTCGCCGCGCCACTCGACGTGCTGCTGGTCCGCAAACTGGGCGTGCCGTGGCAGCCGGAACTCGCCATGGGCGCGATCGCCGAGGGCGACTTCGAGGTCCTCAACGAGGACGTCGTCCGCCTCGCGCGGGTGGCGCCGGAGGCCGTGGACGCGGTCCGCGCCGCCGAACGTCGGGAACTGACGCGGCGCGCCGACGTCCTGCGGGGCGGGAGACCGCGGATACCGCTGCGAGGGCGCACCGTGGTCCTCGTCGACGACGGCATGGCGACCGGCGCGACGGCGGCCGTCGCCTGCGTGGCCGCGCGGGCGGAGGGCGCCGAACGAGTTGTCGTCGCGGTTCCGGTCGCGTCGACCGAGGCAGTTGCCCGGCTCGGGGTGACCGCGGACGAGGTGGTCTGCCCCTTCGTCCCGGCCGACCTCGGAGGGGTCGGCGGGGCCTACACCGACTTCCACCAACTGGACGACAGCGAGGTCACCGATCTGTTGTCCCGCGCCGGGCACCGTTGACCGTCCCGCGCCGGGCACCTGTGCCGTGACGGGTGCAACATTCGCCACGGTCCCGCCGATACACGTGTCACCAGGCCTCGCACTGTCAGGGAGGAACCGTGAGCGTCTCGCAGCAGCAAGTGCAGACGGTGGCCGCCGCTTGCCGGAGCCGACTCGGTGATCCGTCGGGCTGGGTGGCGCCGGACCAGTACCGGCGCAGCCTCGCACTGTGCATCATCGAGTCCGTGCAGGCCGCCGGTTCGCGCTATGCCGACGCGGGCACGGTCATCGACCGCTACATGGCCTACCGTCGCACGCACACTCCCGGCCCGGTCGACGACGGCGCCCGCGAGTTGCTCCGCACCTTCGAGGAGGCCGGCAGCTCCGACCAGTGGGCCGGGAAGATCGGTAACTACAAGCGCCGGTACTCGGACGGCGCGGCCCCATTACGGGCCGCCGAGATCCAGCGCACGGCCGAGCGCCTGTACACACTTCGCATCGACTCGGTCGGCGATCTGCTCGACGCCACCCGCGACGAGCGCGCCCGCACCGACCTGCACGACGCCTGGGTCGAGTGCAGCGGCGCGCACGACGACACCACGTGGGAACACCTGCTGCTGCTCGCGGGCGCCCCGCACGCTCAGCACACCGGCGCGATCGACGAGTTCGTCGACTCGGCGCTGGCGGACGGTCCCGGGCCCGCCGACGCCTCCGAAGCGGGCGAACCCTCCGTCCCGCCCACCGAGATCCTGGCCGCAGCGGCGGACACTCTCGGTGTCGCGCCGCCGGCGCTCGAGCACGCCGTGCGGCGCTGGAAGTGCGTGCACGCACATGCCTGCGACACCGTCGCCTGACGCGACACGCCCGCTACCTGCAGAAAGTTAGCAGGACTTACGGTTACAGTTATTTCCGCAGGTGGGGGCACTCAAAGCGGCAAATCGGGCACTTGACCTAGTGCAAAGCGCCTCCGAATGTGATCCAATGCACATCCATCATGTCATTTTCTTGGAGGGGTCAAAGTGCGTGAGTATTCGGTTCCACAGTCGTTCACCATTCCGGAAGACGCGTCCATGGCCGACACTGTGTTCCGGTACGAAGCCGAGTGTCCGAACCTCGTGCCCTTCAAGAAGCCCGGCAACGGCGGCTGGGTGGACGTCACCGCCGCCGAGTTCGCCCAGCAGGTCAAGGCCGTCGCGAAGGGGCTGATGGCGTCCGGCATCGAGCTCGGCGACCGCGTCGCGATCCTCTCGGGTACCCGTTACGAGTGGGTCGTTCTCGACTACGCGATCTGGACCGCCGGCGGCTGCACCGTCGCCATCTACGACACGTCTTCCGCGGACCAGGCCCAATGGATCCTCGAGGACTCGGCGACGTCGTTACTCGTGGTCGAGAATTCGAGCCACGCGGAAACGGTCAAGGACGTCGCCGAGGCCGCCCCCTCTCTCCGCGAGGTTCTGCAGATCGAGGCCGGCGCGCTCGACGAACTGATCACCCGTGGCAGCGGTATCAGCGACGACGAAGTGCACGAGCGCCGACACCAGGTGCGCGCGTCGTCCCCCGCGACGCTCATCTACACCTCCGGCACCACCGGTCGTCCCAAGGGCGTCCAGCTGACCCACTCCAACTTCTACGCGGAATCCGCGGCCGTGCAGATCGCACTCGGCGACGCGATGCAGGAGGGCCGGCGCACCCTCATGTTCCTGCCGCTCGCGCACGTGTTCGCCCGGGCCATCTCCTTCGGAGCCTTCGACGCCAAGGTGACCGTCGCCCACACCTCCGATCTGACGACGCTGCTCGACCAGTTCGCGGTGTTCAAGCCGAACTTCATCCTGTCCGTGCCGCGAGTGTTCGAGAAGGTCTACAACTCTGCCAAGCAGAAGGCCGAGGACGGCGGCAAGGGCAAGATCTTCGCCAAGGCCGCCGCGACCGCCATCGCGTGGAGCGAGGCGCAGGACAACGGCGGGGCCGGGCTGGGACTGCGGCTGCGCCACGCGCTGTTCGACAAGCTCGTCTACTCGAAGCTGCGGACGGCACTGGGCGGCGAGTGCGACCGCGCCGTGTCCGGCGGGGCGGCGCTCGGCGCGCGCCTCGGCCACTTCTTCCGCGGCGTCGGTGTCCCCGTGTACGAGGGCTACGGTCTCACCGAGACCAGCGCGGCCATCACGGTCAACACCACCCGCGACCAGAAGGTGGGCACGGTAGGCAAGCCGATCAACGGGCACGCCGCGAAGATCGCCGAGGACGGCGAACTGCTGGTCCGGGGTCCGGTGGTGTTCGGCGGCTACTGGCACAACGAGCAGGCCACCGCGGATGCGATCCGCGACGGCTGGTTCCACACCGGTGACCTCGGCTCGATCGACACCGAGGGCTACGTGTCGATCACCGGACGCAAGAAGGAGATCATCGTGACCGCCGGCGGCAAGAACGTCGCTCCGGCAGTGCTTGAGGACGCCCTGCGCGCGCACCCGCTGATCAGCCAGTGCCTCGTGGTGGGCGACTCGAAGCCGTTCATCGGTGCGCTCATCACCCTCGATCCGGAGGCGCTGCCGGGCTGGAAGGAGCGCAACGGCCTGGCCGCGGACACGCCGATCTCCGAGCTGGTCAAGCATCCCGAACTGATCGCCGAGATCGACTCCGCAGTCGTCGAGGGCAACCGGAAGGTGTCCAGCCCCGAGCAGATCAAGAAGTACCGGATCCTCGAGGTCGACTTCACCGTGGAGACCGGCGAGTTGACGCCCACCCTGAAGCTCAAGCGCAACATCATCCACCAGCAGCATGCCGAGATGATCGAGCGGATCTACACGTAAACCGCGGCAACGATTTTGCGGCCCGGACGCGGTTTCTCCCCGCGTCCGGGCCGCTCTCGTTCCGAGAGCCGTGCAGCGCTACAGCGCCGCGGCACCCAGCAGCGCCCGGGCGACAGCGGCGTCGCCGACGACGTCGAGTCCGTCCAGGGGCCGCCTGCGCCACAGTGTCAGCAACAGTTCCTGCGCCGACCCCCGTAGCGCCACGTCGCCCTTGCGGTGTTCTCGAGTCACCGCGACCGTTCCGCCATCGAATTCGAGGTACCACTCGGCCGCTACCGCGTCGGTTCCGTGGAGGTGGATCGAGTGGCCGTTCACGGTCTCGGGCATGCGCCCCGCATCGGCGAGACGAGCGAGGAACACCGAGACCCACTCGTCGACACCGTCGGCGGCCACCTGCGGATCCAGCGGCGGCACGTCCGGCCCGCCACCCGCGCTGATCGCGTCGGAGACGTCGATTCGATGGACCGCCACCTCGTGCGCCTGTCGGCGCACCCACCACGCGACGGGTGCGGGCCCGACCATCGTGGGAACGATGCGATCGGCACCGAGCCGATCGAACTCCGCGAGCACCAGGTCCAGCGCCGCACGGTAGGCGGCGACGCATTCCGGTCCGCGGGGCATGTCGCCGATCCGCCGGATCTCCGACGGCGGCGTCTGCGGGTCCGAACGCAGCGCCGCCGCGACCCACAGGTGCACCTTGCCGGTGTGCCGCAGCACGTGCTCGACGGTCCACTCCGGCACCGTCGGAACCGGTTCCGCGAGTGTCTCGGTCGGGGTGTCTGCCAGCAGGCCGCCCTGAGTGCGTAACGCGGACAGCAGTTGTGGGGTGTCCATCAGCCCACGGTAGCGTCGACGACGAACGCCGCGACGTCGTCGGCGACGACGCGGTGTAACTTCTCGTGCAGCAGGTCGTGGCCGGCGTCGGCGTATTCACGCAGTTCGAGTCCGGGCACCCCGGCCGCCCACGGACGGACGCCGTCGATCGGGGCCAGCCGGTCGTCGATGCCGTGCACCGCGAGCACCGGGAACCCCGGATCCGCGAAATCCGACGTCTCGCGGTGCTGCACAACCGACTTGGGTGTTCCGCACAGCACGGCCGCGCGGAACGGCGCACGGCCGCGTCGAAGCAGGGTCACGGCCACCGCGGCACCGAGGGAATGCCCCATCACCACCAACGGCAGACCCGGCCGATCGGCGACGGCCGACTCGGTCAGCCGGGCCGCGTCGTCCGCCAGATCGGCGAGAAGTCCGGGCGCGCCGGGGGTCCCCTCGGACAGCCCGTGCCCGGCCTGGTCGAGGCCCCACATCTCGATGTCGTGGTGTGCGAGTCGTGCGGCGAACCGGTGGTAGTGCCCGGTGTGCTGGCCCATTCCGTGCAGGAACACCACTCCGGCCCGGGGCCGACGATCCCCGGCGAGCGGCCAGCGGCGGTAGTGGATCTGTCCGGTAGCCCCGGTGAAGAACGGCATGGGTCCATTGTCCCGGCACGGTTCGCGCGTCCGCGCGCCCCTCCCCCACCTGTCGGTGCAGCGGTGACACAATCGCCCGAACCGACCGGGGAGGGAGCGCGATGTTCCTGCAGGGCGACGCAATCGTGTACAGCACCGGGGACCTGACTGCGGCGGCCGCGTGCGAGTTCGCACTGCTGCGCCGACTCGACGGGCTGCTCGGGTTCGCCACCGGGTCACCGGGTCCGGTAGCCGATCCCGTGCTCGAGCGCGCGTCGCGACTCGGCGCGGCACACGAACGCCGGGTGTTCGACGAGTTCGCGGCCCGCCACGGGCGGATCGAGACCATCGTCCGGCCCGAGTTCACGGCCACCGGGTTGTACGACGCCCACCGCGACACGATCGCCGCGGCCGTCGCGGGGGCACCGGTGATCCATCAGGGCACGTTCTTCGACGGACGGTTCCTCGGGTTCTGCGATTTCCTGGTCCGGGCGGACGAGCACGGGGACGACGGCACGTACACGGTGTACGACGCGAAACTGTCGCGCCGCGTCGAGGTTTCCGCGCTGCTCCAGTTGGCGGCGTATGCCGACGCGCTCGACGCCGCCGGTGTCCGTCCCGCGAGAGAAGTGCATCTGCTGCTCGGTGACGGCTCGGACTCGGTGCACGCGCTGGCCGATCTCGTCCCGGTGTACCGGGCACGTCGGGCGGCGCTGCAACGAGTCCTCGACGAGCACCGTGCCGACGACGCCCCTGCCGCGTGGGGTGACGACCGGTTCTCGGCGTGCGGCCGGTGCGAGACGTGTGCCCGCGAGATCGAGAGCCGTCGAGATCCCCTGCTTGTGGCGGGCATGCGCGTGGCCACGCGGGACAAGCTCGTGTCAGGTGGCGTGACCACGATCGACGCGCTGGCTACCCGGAACGCACCCGTCCCGGGCCTGTCCGCGGCGACGCTGGACACCCTGCGGTCCCAGGCCGCCCTCCAACTTCGCCAGGAGACGTCGGGCACCGCCGAGTACGAGATCTTCGATGCCGCCGCGCTCGCCGCGCTGCCGCCACCCGATCCGGGCGACATCTACTTCGACTTCGAGGGCGATCCACTGTGGGCGGAGCCCGGTGAGGCCGAGTGGGGCCTGGAGTACCTCTTCGGTGTCCTGGAGGAGCCCACGGCGGGCGGCGCGCCGCTGTTCCGTCCGTTCTGGGCGCACGATCGAGCCGAGGAGCGAAATGCGCTGTCCGCCTTCCTCGAATACATCCGGGCGCGACGCATCGCGCATCCCGGAATGCACGTCTACCACTACGCGGCATACGAGAAGTCGGCGCTGCTGCGCCTGGCCGGGCGTCACGGCGTCGGCGAGGAGGAGGTCGACGAGTTGCTGCGCGCCGGGATCCTCGTGGACCTCTATCCGATCGTCCGCGCGTCGCTTCGGATCGGCGAACGGTCGTACAGCATCAAGAAGCTCGAGCCGCTGTACCTGGGAGAGGACCTGCGCGACAACGACGTGACGACCGCGGCCGACTCCGTCGTCGCGTACGCGCGCTACTGCGATCTGCGTGATCTCGGTCGGCCGGACGACGCCGCCGACGTGCTCCGTGAGATCCGCGACTACAACGAGGACGACTGCGTCTCCACCCGGGAACTGCGCAATTGGCTGCTGGCCCGTGCCGCCGACCACGGCATCTCGCCCCACTCACGCGAAATCACGCCTCCCGCGTCCGAGCCCGAAGAGGACAGCGCCGCCGAACGCGTCCTGCGCCGTTTCGCCGGTGAGGGACCGGCCTCGGCCCGGACCGGCGAGCAACAGGCTGCGGCGCTCGCGGCCGCCGCAGTCGGGTATCACCGGCGCGAGCGAAAACCGTTCTGGTGGGCGCATTTCGCGCGACTCACCGAACCGGTGGACGACTGGCCCGACACCCGGGACGTGCTTGTCGTCGACCACGCGGAAGTGGTGCAGGGCTGGCACAAGAGCACGCCCCGACAACGGAAGCTGCGCCGACACGTCCGGCTCACCGGTACCTTCGGCACCGGCAGCACGATACGACCGGGCGCCGAAATGTTCCCGCTGTACGAGCGGCCGGTGCCGGGAGCCAAGACCTCGGAACACCCTGGCGGGCGCGCGTGGTCGACGGCCGTCGTGTCGTCTGTGGACACGAACGCGGACTTCGACGACGTCGTCGTCGTGGAGGAGACCCTCACCGGCGACGTCGAATACGACGCCACACCGATGGCGCTCGCCCCGGGGCACCCGGTCGCGACGGCCCGGATCGACCGCGCCGTCGAGGAGTTCGCGGGGGCCATGGCGTCGGCCCTGCCCGTGTCGCCCGCGAACGCGGCAACGGACGTCCTGCGCCGGGTTCCTCCGCGGCTGCGCAGCGGATCCGGACTGCCGGCGATCTCGGGGTGCGACCCGGCGACCGCCATCGCCACCGCGCTCGTCGATCTCGACGACTCGTACCTCGCGGTGCAGGGGCCGCCGGGTACCGGCAAGACGTACACCGGGGGGCGGGTCGTCGCGTCTCTCGTCGCCGAACACGGATGGCGGATCGGCGTGGTCGCCCAGTCTCACTCGGTGGTGGAGAACATGCTGGATGCCGTGGTCGACGCGGGGCTCGACGGCTCTATGGTCGCGAAGAAGGCCGACGCCGCGCCGGGCCGCCGGTGGACCGCCCTCCCCACCACCGAGTACCCCCGCTTCCTCGCGGACGCCACCGCCGGTTGCGTGATCGGCGGGACGGCTTGGGACTTCGCGCATTCCGGCCGCGTGCCGGTCGGCAGCCTCGATCTGCTGGTGATCGACGAGGCCGGACAGTTCTCGCTCGCGAACACGATCGCGGTGAGCGCGGCCGCCCGCAATCTGCTCCTTCTCGGGGACCCGCAGCAACTTCCGCAGGTCAGCCAGGGCACCCATCCGGAGCCGGTCGACGAGTCCGCACTGGGTTGGCTCGCCGCGGGCCGCGATTCGCTGCCCCGCGACCGTGGCTACTTCCTCGAACGGACGTGGCGCATGCATCCCGCGCTGTGCGAGCGGGTCTCCCAGCTGTCGTACGAGGGCCGACTCCACTCGGAGGAGACGGTGACGACCGCGCGACGCCTCGCGGGCCTCGGCCCCGGAGTGCACGTCGAGACCGTCGAGCACGACGGCAGATCGACCGAATCCCCCGAGGAATCCGCGGCGATCGCCGCCCGGATCCGGGAACTTCTCGGCCGAGCCTGGACCGATCCGAGCGACTTCGCCGGCACCCGGCCGCTCGGCCAGGCCGACGTCCTCGTCGTCGCTCCCTTCAACGCGCAGGTTGCACGGCTCCGGCAGGATCTCGCGGCCGCAGGACTGCCCGATGTCCTCGTCGGAACCGTCGACAAGTTCCAGGGACGTCAGGCGGCGGTCGTCCTCGTGTCGATGACGGCGTCGACGGCCACCGACGCTCCTCGCGGGATGTCGTTCCTGTTGTCCCGCAATCGGCTGAACGTCGCGGTGTCGCGCGCCAAGTGGTGCGCGATCGTCGTGCGCTCGCGCACGTTCACGCACTACCTGCCGCCCACCCCCACCGCCCTCGCCGAACTGGGCGCCTTCCTGCGATTGGCGCCCGAACCGGCCGGGGACCGCGACCGCGAGTCACCGGGTCAGCCGAAGCACATTCCTTCGCCGCGGTAGGTCGGGGTCGCCGTGGCGCGCCCGTCCTCGTCCACGAGGTGAACCTGGGTGAAGCGCTCGCACAGCTCGCCGGCCTTCGCGTGCCGGAACCACACCCGGTCCCCAACGGCGAGTTCGGCTGCGGCGGCGCCCGTCACCGGGGTCTGCACCTCGCCGGCGCCCTCGTTGCGCAGCAACGTCAATCCGGTCGGCCACACCGGCGCCGGTACGCGCGTCTTCCCCGCGGGACCCGACGCGATGTAGCCGCCGCCGAACAGCGTGGTGATCTTCGGGGTCGGCTTCCGGACCGCGGGCAGCGCGAAGAACATGGCCGGTCGCGGCCTGAACGAGTGGTAGCGGTCGAACAGGGTGGGCACGTACAGGCCGGAGCCCGCGGTGACCTCGGTGACGACCGAATCGGCCGAACTCACCTCGATCGAGCCGGTCCCACCGCTGTTGACGATCTCGAGCCGCCCGACCTCTGCGGTGACGGCGTCGACGACAGCCGTTCGCCGCGTGGACAGTTCGG
Source organism: Prescottella equi (assembly GCF_002094305.1). GTDB lineage: Bacteria > Actinomycetota > Actinomycetes > Mycobacteriales > Mycobacteriaceae > Prescottella > Prescottella equi. The sequence goes on along the minus strand of NZ_LWTX01000010.1, from coordinate 111,129 downwards.
CCGCGGACGCCTTCTTCACCATCCGCACCGCGAAGCTGGTGTCGGGTAGACCGGCGATCTGTGCCTCGTAGAACATGACACCGACGACGGCGAATCCCCGATCGGCCGCGGTCCGGGCGAGCCGGGCCACCTGGCCCGGCTCACGCAGCGGCGACCGCCGCACCCCGAGGTGCGCCGGTCCGAGCCGCAGCGAGGCGTCGACGTCGAGACAGATCCTCGGCCGCACACCGGCGGAGCCGACCGCGTCGCGGATCAGGTCCAGCTGCGCGACGTCGTCGACCATGAGCGTGATGCGTCCGAGCAGTGCGCTGTCGGAACCGAGTTCGGCGAGCGCGCCCCGATCCACCGTCGGGTAGCCCATCAGCACGTCTTCCGCGCCCTGCCGCGCCAGCCATACGGCCTCCCGCAGCGAGTACGCCATGATGCCCCGGAAGCCGCCCGACGCGGTCAGGCCGGAGCCGAGCGCGATCTCGAGGACGGCTCGGCACCGCACCGACTTGCTCGCGACCCGTACCGGCGTACCCTCCGCGCGCCGCACCAGGTCTTCCGCGTTCGTACGCAACGTCGCGAGATCGAGGGCCGCCAAGGGCGGATCGAGGCTCGCGGTCGCGGCGTTGAGACGGTCGATCGTCGCAGTCACATCAGTTCCGTTCGTCGGTCCCGTCGAACACACGGGAGGCAGGCGTCCGGATCAGTCGATCACTCTCCTGAACGATTGTCCAGGTCCGTACCCGCCTCGACGGCCTTGCTGCCGACGATGCGAACCAGGTCGTCGAGTTCGGTGAGGATCGCGGCGCTGTCGCGATCGACCAGCCAGCGCAGGACGATTCCGTCGATGACGGCGAGCGCGAAACGCGCGATCGCCTCCACCGGCTCGGTCCACGTGCAACCCGTCCGCCGCGCGCTCTCCTCGAGGAACACGGTGGCCTCGATGTCCATGACCCGGTACTGCTCGTCGGCGACGCTCCCGGCGAGCGGCGCGCCGGCCGCACGATGGCGCAGCGCGTAGGCGGTGATCTCGTAGGTGAGCAACTGACGATCGGCCGTGGCCTCGATCAGGGGCCACATGCCGGTCAGGCCGGTGTGCAGCACCTCGCGCAGGTCGCGGAGTCCGCTGAGCTCCTGCGTGTCCCACACCGACGCGAACGCCTCGCGCATGCCCCCGCTGAGCTGCAGCACCAGACTCTCGGCCATGGCCGCGACCAGCGCCTCCTTGCTCTCGAAGCAGTAGTGCACCACCCCGAGCGAGACCCCCGCCTCCTCGGCCACGGCACGGATCGTCACTGCCGCAATGCCACCCCGTTCGGCAATGTTCAACGCCGCTTCGACGAGCTGGGCGCGGCGCTCTTCCGCTGGAAGCCGATTCAACATCCCATGATCGTAAAACCCGGAGACGAAATTTCGTGTCTCATTTGCCTGGACGCTCGTCCAGGTGAATAGTTGCGGGAATGGCACAGGACACGTGGCGCAACTGGGCGGGGACCCACTCGTCGACACCTCACCGATTCGAGACTCCTCGATCGGTAGCCGAACTGAGCACGCTGGTCGCGCAGGCGACCGAGCAGGGATTACGCGTCAAAGCCGTGGGGGCGGGCCATTCGTTCACCGGGGTGGCCGTCACCGACGGCGTCCTCGTCAGCCTCGACAACATCTGTGGCATCGAGTCGGTCCGGCAGACGCCGGAAGGCCCGGTCGCCACGGTGCTGGCCGGGACACGTCTGCGCAGCCTCAACGAGCAGTTGTGGGAGCGCGGGCTGGCGATGATCAACCTCGGCGACATCGACGTGCAGTCGATCGCCGGCGCTCTCGGGACCGGCACCCACGGAACCGGCGCCCGCTTCGGCGGCCTGGCGACACTGATCCGCGGACTGCAGATCGTGCTCGCCGACGGCACCGTCGCGGACTGCTCGGAGACGGAGAATCCCGAGCTCTACCAGGCCGCCCGGATCGGGCTCGGCGCGTTCGGCATCATCACCAAGCTCGACCTGGCGGTCACCTCGGCCTACGCGCTGCGCGCGGTCGAGGGCCCGGCCCGGCTCGACGAAACACTCGACGGACTCGAACACGATCTCGCGACCGTCGACCACTTCGAGTTCTACTGGTTCCCGCACACCAATCGCGTACTGACGAAACGCAACACCCGACTCCCGGGCGACACACCGTTGGAACCGGTGAGCCGGATCCGTGGCTTCCTCGACGACGAGTTGATGTCGAACACGCTCTTCGAGGGCATCAACCGGATCACCACGGCTTTCCCGGCGGCGATTCCGCAGATCAACCAGATCTCGGCGCGCGCGCTGTCGGCGCGGCAGTTCGTCGACCGCAGCTACCACGTGTTCGCGTCGCCGCGCCGGGTGCGATTCCGCGAGATGGAGTACGCGGTGCCGGTCGAGACCGTCAAGGACACGTTGCGGGAGATCTCGACCTGGCTCGATCGGTCCGGCTGCAACATCGCGTTCCCCGTCGAGGTGCGCTTCGCGCCCGGCGACGACGTGTGGCTGTCGACCGCGAACGGTCGTGACAGCGCGTACATCGCGGTGCACCAGTACCACCGGCGCGATCACCGCGAGTACTTCGACGCGGTCGAGGCGATCGCGCGTGCTGTCGACGGTCGCCCGCACTGGGGCAAGATGCACGGGCGCACCGCCGACGATCTGCGTCCGACGTACGCACGCTTCGACGACTTCTGCACGGTGCGCGACAAGCACGACCCCGCGCGCACGTTCGACAACGCCTACCTCCGACAGGTTCTGGCCTGACACGGCCTCGATCGACCGAATTACCGGTCGGCGCATGGCTAGTCTGAGCGATGTGCCGACCGGACCGGAGCGACCACGACTCGATCGCCGCGCGTTCCTCCGCGCGAGCGCGGTGGCCGTGATCGCGGGCGGGGCCACCCTGGCGGCGGGCTGCGGCGACGGACCCGAGGATCCCGGTGTTCCGCCGCTGCCGGGCGGGAACGTCGTCCCCGAAGACAAGTCGATCTGGCGGGTCATGGGCGATCCACTCGTTCCCGCAACCGGTTCCGGCCCCACGAGCGGCCTACGCGTCGCCGTCACCGACCTCTTCGCGATCGAGGGACAGCGCATCGGCGCCGGCAACCCGGCCTGGCTCGGTCAGGCGGCGACGGAGACCGCTACGGCCGACAGCGTGGCTCGTCTGCTCGCGGGAGGCGCGACGGTCGCCGGTATCGCGCAGACCGTCGGCTTCGGGTTCGGGCACTCGGGAATCAACACGTCGTACGGGACGCCTCCGAACGCGGCCGCCTCGGGACGCGTCCCCGGCGGCGCTACGTCCGGGGCGTCGACCGCGGTGGCCCGCCGCACGGCGACCGTCGGCCTGGGTCCGGACACCACCGGGTCGATCCGGATCCCCGCCGCCTACCAGGGGCTGTACGGGTTCGGCCCCACGCACGGTGCGGTCTCGACAGCCGGGGCGATGCCGCTCTCGCGAACCTTCGACAACGTCGGCTGGGTGTGCGCCGACGCGCCGACACTCGCCACCGTCGGCGATGCCCTCCTCCCCTCCGCACCCGAGATCGAATTCGACGCGGCCGTCACCTGGCCGGGACTGCTCGCCGTCGCCGACGCCGACGTCCAGCCCGCGGTGCGTGCCGCGCTGGCGCAGTGGAAGCGGTCCGGTCTGCCGCCGCTCACCGAGGAGGACCTCGACATCGCCGCGCTGCCCGACTGGTACGACGCGGTCGTCGCCGTACAGGGATACGAGGCGTGGCAGCAGTACGGCGGCTGGGTGTCCACCGCGACCGGTTCGGTCACGGACGAGGCGCGGGTGAACTTCCTTGCTGCATCCAAGGTTTCGGCGTCCACGTACGACCGCAGCCTGGCCGACGTACGCCGGGCCGCGCAGACCGTCCGCGACTTCCTCGGCTCCCGGGTGCTGCTGCTGCCGACCACGGGATCGGCGGCGCCGTCGTCCTCCGACGACCCCGGAAGCGTCCACCTCGCCGCCACGCTGCGCACCACGGGACTGCTGATCACGGTGGCGACCGTCGCCGGACTGCCGGTGGCAACCGTTCCGGTGCGGTCCGAAGGGGGCCTACCGGTGGGGCTCTCGGTGATCGGTCCCGCCGGGCGTGACCGGGACGTGCTCGCGCTGGTCGGCCGAATCGTCCGGGCCGGCGTCGCAGTGTGAAGAACGGCGTTACCGACGGCCGGTCATCAGCATATTTCTTGAACTGATTACACTCGATCCACTTACCTTCGGAGAGAGTGAGGCGACATGCGTGACGCAGTAATCGTCGAGGCAGTACGTACCCCCATCGGCAAGCGCAAGGGTTCACTTGCGGATGTGCACGCGGTGGAGCTGTCCGCCCACGTGCTCCGCTCGATCGCTCAGCGCACCGGGATCGATCCCGCGATCGTCGACGACGTGTACTGGGGCAACGTCAACAGCGTCGGCATGCAGACGGGCAACATCGGCCGCATGGCCGTCCTCGGCGCCGGCTGGCCCGAGTCCGTTCCCGGCCTGACCGTCGACCGCCAGTGCGGCTCGTCGCAGCAGACCATCTCGATGGCCGCCGCGTCGGTCATCTCCGGGCAGGCCGACGTCATCGTCGCCGGCGGTGTCGAGATGATGACCTCGGTTCCGCTCGGCTCCTCGAACGTCCCGGGTACCGGCGATTCCGCCGGCCCGGCCCGTGAGCGCTACGCCGCGCAGCTCGAGGCGCCCGGCTTCAACGGCCGCTTCAACCAGGGCGTCGGCTCCGAGCTGATCGCGCAGCAGTGGAACATCTCCCGCGCGCAGCTCGACGAGTACTCGGTGGCCTCGCACGAGCGCGCCGCCGCCGCGCAGGACGCCGGCGCCTTCGACGCCGAGATCGCGCCCTTCACGCTGGCCGACGGCACCGTGTTCTCCGCCGACGAGGGCATCCGCCGCGGTTCCACGACCGAGAAGCTCGGGCAGCTGAAGTCGCCGTTCCTCGAGGGTGGCGTCATCACCGCCGGCAGCGCGTCGCAGATCTCCGACGGCGCCGCCGCGGTGCTGGTGATGACCTCGGAGAAGGCCAAGGCCCTGGGCCTGACGCCGCTCGCGCGCATCCACACCGCCGTCGTCGCCGGCGACGACCCGGTCAAGATGCTGACCGGGCCGATCCCGGCGACCGCGCTGGCGTTGAAGAAGTCGGGACTGTCGATCGACGACATCGACGCCTTCGAGGTCAACGAGGCGTTCGCCTCGGTGCCCATGGCGTGGCAGCTCGAGACCGGCGCGTCGATGGACAAGATGAACCCGCTGGGTGGCGCGATCGCCCTCGGCCACCCGCTGGGCGGTTCGGGTGCACGTCTCGCCGCGACGCTGGTGCATCACCTGCAGCGCACCGGCGGCCGCTACGGCCTGCAGACGATGTGTGAGGGTGGCGGCACCGCGAACGCCACCATCTACGAGCGCATCTGACGCGCGACGCGAACAGTGAAGGCGGCCGCCCCTGCAAAGGGTCGGCCGCCTTCGGCGTTCCTCAAGACCGACGCGCGTGCACCGCGAGCGCCGGGACGATCAGCAGGGAGACCAGCCCACCGAGGATTGCCAGCCAGCCGTAGCTCGCGGCTCCGACGACCATGCCCGACGTCAATCCGCCGCCGGCGCCGGCGATCGCGATCGTGAGGTCCACGGTCCCCTGGGTGCGGGCGCGGGTGGCGATCGGCACGGAGTCGGTGATGATCGCGGTTCCGCTGACGAGTCCGAAGTTCCAGCCCAGGCCGAGAAGGGCGAGTGCGACGGCGAGCGCGGGGACCGACTCCGCCGGCGCCGCCGCGGCAGTGACACCGGCGGCCAGCATGGTCAGCGCGGCTGCGCCCGCGACCGGACGCGGGCCGAACCGGTCCGCGAGTCGTCCCGACAGCGGCGACGGCAGGTACATCGCCGCGACGTGGATCGCGATGACCAGCCCTGCGGCGCCCGTGCCGTGACCGTGGTGGAGCATGTGGATCGGGGTCATCGTCATGACCGCAACCATCACGAGTTGGGTGAGGACCATGACCGTCGCTCCGAGGGTCACCGACGGGTTCCAGGTCCGGGCCGCCGCCTCCTCGTCCGCACTGCCCGCGGCGCTCGAGACGAATTCGCCCGCCGCGGCGTCGATGTCGCGGGCGAGCAACAAGGGATCCGGTCGCAGCATCGACCACAACACCGCCGCGGCCGCCGCGTACGCGACGGCGGCCAGGATGAACGGTCCTGCGAGCGCGGGGATTCCGAGGCCGTCGGCGACACGGCCCATCACCGTCACCAGATTCGGGCCCACGACGGCGCCGAGGGTCGTCGCGACGGGCACGGTGCTCACCGCCCGGCCACGATGCGCGGGCTCGGCCAGATCGGCTCCTGCATAACGCGCCTGCAGATTCGTCGCCGTCCCCGCCCCGTAGACGAACAGCGCGATCAGCAGCAACACGACGTTGTCGACCGCAGCCGCGGCCACCACGCCCACGCTGCCGAGGGCGCCGACGCCGTATCCCGCGGCCAGGCCGGCCCGGCGACCGAGGCGTTGCGAGAGCCGACCGACGGCCACCGCCGCCGCGGCGGAGCCGATCGTGAACAGCGCACTGGGGACGCCCGCGAGCCCGGTACCGCCCAGCATGTCCTGGGCGAGCAGGGCACCGACGGTGATCCCGGCAGCGAGCCCGGCACCGCTGAGGATCTGCGCGGTCACCAGCACCGCCAGCACCCGGCGCTGGGCGCCCGCGACATCGGGCGTCGTCGTCACATTCTCCGAGGTCACGACACGAGATCCTAGCGACGGCGCTCAGCGCAGTTCGGCGACCGCAGCGTCCGCGTCGGCAACGCGCCGGTCCGCGTGCTCGGCGGCATCGTGTGCGGTGGCGAGCGCGTCCACGGCCGCGACCTCCGCTCGCGTCAGGAACTCCGCACGCTCCTCGAGCTGCGCGAGTTCACGTCGCACGCTCTGCAGACGTCGTTCCCCGTCGGCCACGTCGGACCGGATGCGCGCCAACTCGTCCTCGGCCGCCGACAGCGCCTCCTGTGCGGCCTCCGCTTCGGCCCGGGCCGCGGCCGCCGCGAGCTGCGCGCGCTCGCGCTCCGCCGCGCGCTCGGCCTCACGCCCGCCCTCGCCCTCGCTCTCGCCCTCGCGGTTGCCGGGATGCGACTCGGGCCGGTCCTCGACGGCCTCGAGCCCGGACGGGCCGAAGCCGCTGTAGGTGGCTGCGCCCAGCAATCGACCTCGACGTACGGTGTCGGCGAGTTCGCGGTCGGCCATCGCCGCGTGCAGGGTTTGCGAAACCTCCCGCAGCGCAGATTCGTTCAGCGCTCGGCCGTGCTCGCGCACGAGCTTCTGCGCCCGCGTCGTGAGCGAACGCACCAACCGCTGCCGCTGCTCGGTGAGCCCGCGCAGGGTCTCGGCATCGAGTCGGCGCTGCGCCCTCTGGAGTGCGTCGCCCAGCGCGAGGACGGCGTCGACCTCGTCCGGCAGTTCACGCGCCAGGAGGTTGACAGCCCACCCCACCACCGTCGGCTTCTTCAGGCGCGCGATCGCGGTGGCGGCCTCTCGGTCCTTCGACGCTTTCGCCTCCGCGACCCGAGTGGTCCGGGCCGCGACGAAGCCGGAGGGATCGAGCGCGTACAGCTCGTCGGCCACCTGGTCGACATTCGTCATCGGTCGATCTTGACACCGGGATGCACGCTCGACCAGCAGGCCGAACACCCCGCTCGACCTGCGGCAACTTATCTGCCGTGCGCGACATAGATTTTGTAGTACGGTTGGAGACGACAACATCACTTCTCCGAATAAGGGTTGCATCCGGCGAATCGGATGCATGAACCCCGCGGCGAAGGGGAATACCTGGAGAGGACGAAAGGACAGACGATGACGAACTTCACGGTTCCGGGACTGACCGCCGAACAGGGCTCCGAAGTCGCCCAGACTCTGCAGAACCGGCTCAGCGCCTACAACGATCTGCATCTGACCCTCAAGCACATCCATTGGAACGTCGTCGGACCCAACTTCATCGGCGTGCACGAGATGATCGACCCGCAGGTGGAACTGGTCCGCGGGTACGCGGACGCGGCGGCCGAGCGCATCGCCGCTCTCGGCGCATCCCCCAAGGGCACGCCGGGCGCCATCGAGAAGGACCGGTCGTGGGACGACTACTCGGTCGGCCGCGACAGCGCGCAGGCCCACCTCGCGGCGCTCGACCTGGTCTACACCGGACTGATCGAGGACAACCGGAAGGCGATCGGCAAGGTCGGCGAGATCGATCCCATCACCGAGGACATGCTGATCGGTCAGACGGCGGAACTGGAGAAGTTCCAGTGGTTCGTCCGCGCCCACCTCGAGAACTCCGGCGGGCAACTCGCGAACGAGGGCGAACCCACCGAGAAGAAGGCGGCCGCTGCGGCCCGCTGATCCACCCGACCGAAACGATCCACCCGACCGTCAACTCCCCGAGGGGAAAGGAACCGCGATGACCGAACAGCGCAAGAGTGGGCCCGCTGAAGCCGTCGAAGGCGTCGTCGAAGGCATCAAGGGCAAGGTGAAGGAAGTTGCCGGCGCCGTGACCGGACAGGACTCGCTGCGCCGCGAGGGCGAGGCCCAGCAGGACAAGGCAGAAGCGCAGCGCGAGGTCGCTCAGAAGGAAGCCGAGGCCGAGAAGGCCCGAGCCGAAGCCTCCGCGCAGGAAGCGCGCCAGCGCGCCGAGCAGTAGACACGCGCCGGACGAATCCTGGTCCGGGTGCCGGTCGGGGGTACCCGGACCGGCCCGGACCGCCCTCATCTCGAAAGGACCGCCATGCTCTCTCTCGGAATCATCGGTTGGATCATCATCGGCGGTCTCGCCGGCTGGATCGGCAGCAAGGTCATGAAGACCGACGAACAGATGGGAATCATCCTCAACGTCGTCGTCGGCATCGTCGGTGGTCTCATCGGTGGCTTCATTCTCAGCGCGTTCCTCGACGTCGAGGGCGGCGGCTTGATCTTCAGCTTCTTCACGTGCCTGTTCGGCGCGATCATTCTGCTGTTCCTCGTCAAGCTGGTCACCGGTCGACGCTGACGGCCACGATCACGGAATGGGCCCGGCCACCTCGAGGTGGCCGGGCCCATTCGTCTGCGGAGACACCGACAGGCGTCGGCGCCGCTCGGTCAGACGGCGAGCAGCTCCGCCTTTCTCGCATCACTCGCGAACGATGCCTCGATCGAGTTCCGCGCCAACTTCTCGACCTCGTCGTCCGTGAGGCCGATTCCGCGCCGAAGTTGAGCGAAGTTCTCGCCGACGTCCCCGCCGAAGTACGCCGGGTCGTCGGAGTTGACGGTGACGCGCAGACCGGCCCGGAGCATCGTCCGCAGCGGATGGTCGTCGATCGTATCCACCACGCGCAGGCGCACGTTGGACAGCGGGCACACCGTCAACGGAATCTCCTCGTCCACCAGACGCGCCACCAGGGCCGGGTCCTCGAGACAGCGCACGCCGTGATCGATCCGCTCGGCGCCGAGCAGATCGAGCGCCTGCCAGATGTACTCGGGTGGCCCCTCCTCCCCCGCATGCGCCACCACGTGCAGGCCCTCGGCCCGCGCCCGTGCGAACACGTCCTCGAACAGCGTCGGCGGATAGCCGACCTCCGCCGAATCGAGGCCCACACCGAGTAGCGGCGCTCGCAGGCGCAGCAGTTCCCCGAGCGTCTCCTCGGCGTCGTGCACCGGCTGGTCTCGGAGGAAGGCCGCGAGCAGACCGCTGCTCACTCCGAATTCGCGCTCGCTCGAGTCGAGCGCATCGAGCAGGCCGTCGAGCACCTCCTGGAGGGGGACACCGCGACTGACGTGCGCCTGTGGGTCGAAGAAGATCTCGGCGTGCCGCACCCCGGCCGCCGCGGCGCGGCGCAGGTAGTCGCGGGTGAGGTCGGCGAAATCCTCCGCGGTCCGCAGCACCGCCATGTTGGCGTAGTACAGATCGAGGAAAGACTGCAGGTCGGTGAACTCGTAGCGCGACTCGAGGTCGGCCAGCCCGCTGTAGGGAAGATGCATGCGGTTGCGCTCGGCCAGCGCGAAGATCAGCTCCGGCCCCAGCGCACCCTCGATGTGCATGTGCAGCTCCGCGAAAGGTGTCACGCCCACGATCGTCAACGCCCCTTCCACACGGGTGCGCGCTTCTCCGCGAAGGCGGTGGCACCCTCGCGCGCGTCCTCGGAACCGAAGACCGGCCCGATCACCTCGAGCTGCCGGGCGAACGCCTCGTCGGCGGCCCACTCGCCGGATCGGACGAGTACCTCCTTCGTCTTCGCGACGGCGAGTGGCCCGTTGGCGGTGATCCGGTCCGCCAACGCGAGGGCGCCGGCGAGTGCACCGCCGGGTTCGGTCAGCGTGTTGACGAAACCGTATGCGGCGGCCTCCTCGGCGGTGAACGGGTCGCCGGTGAGCGCGTACTCCATCGCCTTCTGATACGGAATCCTCTGAGGCAGACGCAGGAGCCCTCCCGCACCGGCGGCCAACCCGCGCTTGACCTCGGGGATACCGAAACGGGCCTCACGCGAGGCCACCACCAGGTCGGTGGCGAGCACCAACTCGGTACCGCCCGCGAGCGCGTAGCCCTCGACCGCCGAGATGATCGGCTTGCGCGGCGGCGACTCCGTGAAGCCGAGCCCCCGGCCCGGAGCCACGATGTTCTCACCGGCTACGAACGCCTTGAGATCCATACCGGCGCAGAAGTTTCCGCCCGCTCCCGTGAGGATCGCGAGCGACAGACCGTCGTCCTCGTCCAGCTCGTCGACCGCCGCCGCCAGGCCCCGGCTGACCGCACCGTTGATCGCGTTGCGGGCCTGCGGGCGATTGATCGTGATGACCAGCACCCGCCCCCGGCGCTCGAGGAGAACCTCATCCGACATCTGCGTTTCCCTTCGTCGTGGAACACGAATTCTCCAACCACGCGCGCACCGACGGCCGATCGACCCGTCCGGTCGATCCTCGCGGCAGGTGCCGCACACGCGCACACAGCCGAGGCGGCAGACGGTGCCCGAGGGGGCCGTCGAGGTACTCCCGGACCGCGTCGAGGTCGAGCGCGACGCCCGGCGCCGGCACCACCGCGACCGCGAGGTCGGGTCCCCGTGGCGTCGACACTCCGACCACGACGGCCTCCTCGATTCCCGGGAAGTCCAGCAGGACAGCCTCCATCTCACGGCTGTAGACCACCCCACGCGGGATCTCGACTGCATCCGCCGCCCGACCGACGAGCCGGACCTCGCCACCCCGGCCCATCCGTACGACGTCGCCGGTGTGCAGCCATCCCCCGGCGATCGTGCGCGCTGTGGCTGCGGGGTCGCCCCAGTACCCTCGCATCACGCTCGGCCCCCGGCACCACAACTCGCCGATCCCGTCCTCCGAGCCGGCGACCGCGAACTCCATTCCCCCGTGCGGCGATTGGGGGCGATCGGCACCCGAACTCATCTGGACCACGAGCCCGGCACCGCCGGTCTCGGTCATCCCCCAGCCCGAGACGACGTCCGCGGCGGGAAAACGCTCGCGCAACAGACGCAGGGTGGCCCCGGACAGCAACTCGTCGTCGTGGGCCAGGACCCGTAGCCGCCCGAAACGGGCCGAGGAGACGCGTGCCACCTCCCGACACAACGGAGCGGGAGCCGAAAGACGTTCGATGCCTTCGCTTTCGATCGCGTACAGCACGCTGTCGGCGTCGAACTCGGGAGCGAGAACGACGGTGCCGCCAGCCACCAGGGTCGGCAGCAACTGCGCGACACACGCGGCCGCCGAACTGAGCGGCAACGCCACCGCGTGCCGGACCCCGTCCGCCCCGCCGGCCCACGAACCGATCACCGCCTCGACGGTGGACAGAACGTTCTCGTGGCTCAGTTCGACGCCCTTGGGGGCTCCGGTCGTCCCGCCGGTGTAGAACAGCAGCGCCGTGTCGGGGGGCGACGCGCCGTCGTCGATGAAGGGTGTGCCGCTGGGGAGTTCACCGTCGAGCACCAGCAGACAGCCGCTGTCCGCGAGAACGTGCCGGAGCTGCCGGGTCCCGTGTCCCGGGTGCACCGGCACCGGCACACCGCCGGCGAGCAGCACTCCCAGGAAGGCCTGCACCCATCGCACGCCGTTCGGCATCCGGACCCCGACCCGGTCACCGATGCCGACTCCCTGCTCGAGCAGACCGCCGGCGACTCGGGACGCCGACGTCCACAACTGCGCGTAGGTGAGCCGCGGTCCGCCGCCCGCCTCGACGACGGCCTCGCGCCCGCCGTACCGGTGCGCGGAGATGTCCAGCAGTTCGGTGAGGCACGGCGTCAGCCCGGTGTAGTGAAGCAGGCCGTCGGCACGGCGCACCATGCGGCCGCCGAGCGACGGGTCCGCGACGGCCGGATACTCGAGCAGCGACGCCATTGCCACCTCCACCGAGTCGGTTTGGCCCCGACTATATGACCCGCGTCACAGAAGTGGCGAGCGAACCACGCGGCACCGGCCGGCCTCACCGGCCGGTGTAGGTCGCGTGCCCGGGTCCTACGTCGAGGAAACTACGGACCGCCCGGCGCAGGTCGTCGGTGTCGAACAGTTCGCCCGACACCTCCGGAGTGACCGAATCCGCGTGCGTCACACCGCCCGCCCTCCAGGCGGCGACGATCTTCTTGGTCGCGGCGTGGGCACGGGTCGGGCCGTTCGCGAGTCGCTCGACGAGTGCTCGCGATTGCGCGTCGACGTCCTCGTGCACGTAGTTCACGACACCCCACTCACGCAGAGTGGGCGCGTCGTACAGGTCGGCGGTCATCACCAGTTCCCGGGCCCGGCCGGAGCCGGCCCGTTCGGCCAGCCGCTGCGGGCCACCCATCGACGGAGTGAGGGCGACAACCGTCTCCACCAGCCCGAACCGGGCCTTCGGTCCGGCGACGACGATGTCGCACGCGAGCGCGATCTCGAATGCCGCGGTGAGCGTGAGCCCGTGCGCCGCGAACACCACAGGGCACGGCAGCGCCTCGATCGGATGGCAGATGCGCGCGAACAACGACTCCCACAGCTCGCTTCCCTGCTCCGGCGTCAACCCGTCGAACACGTGGACGTCGACACCCCCGGAGACCACCTTCCCCTCCGCCCGCAGCAGCACTGCCCGCGGCGGTTGCGCCGTGAGGTCTGCGATGTCGGCGACGACGGCGTCGAACATCGCTTGGTCGAAGAGATTCAGTGGCCCGTTGTCCAGGGTGAGCACGGCGACCTCGGCGCCACCGGCAGTGGCGATGCGTTCGAGTCGGGTGGGACGGACACTTCCGGACGCCTGCGCGGATGACTCGGTCATCGCCCCAGCGTCGCACAGGCCGTCAGGCCGCGGCACTCGTCGTCGACAGCAGGACGCTGCCCATCGCCCGGCCGAAGCCGTCCGGGTCCCCGATCAACCAGCCGTGGCAGCCGGCGACCCGGTGCACCTGCGGCTCTCGAAGCGCAGTTCGCAACGACTCGAAACTTGCGCGAGGAATGAAGGTGTCACCACTGCTCCACACCAGTGTGGCCGGTACGCCGCGGTCGACGACCTCCTCGGCTTCGGCACGCAGATCCGCGGACCGGGCCAGTTCCCCGATCCGCCACAGCGCGGCCGGATCCCGTACCGCGTTGCGCAGGCTGGCGCCCGCGATGGACGCGATCGCCGATCCCGGGGTTCCCGTGAGGACCGCGTCGGCGAGCGCGGACGCACCCCACCGCCACAGCGGCCGGTGCCGGATCTCGCGGACGGTGCCGCTCGGGGACCACGCGCCGCCGCCGACGGAGTTGACGAGCACGAGTTGCGACACCCGGTCGACGCGCGCGTGGGCGGACGCCAGCGCCACGCCGCCGCCGAACGAATGACCGACCACCGGGACGGGTTCGTCGATGCCGACCGCGTCGAGGAAGCGGGCGACCCAGTGGCCGTAACCCGCGAAACCGTGCTCGCGGTGCGGCAGGGCGCCGGTGCCACCGAAGCCGGGCAGCGCGGGTGCGTACACGCGCACGCCGACGGCGGCCAACCGCTCCACGGCAGCGGCGTAGGTGCGCGGCGCCAGCCCGAATCCGTGCAGGAACAGCACCGGAGTACCCGACCCCGCGATCCCGTACGGCACGGTGCGCCCGTCGACCGGCACGTCGCGCCAGCGGAGGCGGGGCCGGACCTCGGGCACGACTGCGGCGGCCGGGTCGATCGAACGATGGACGGGCGGCTGGTGATGCAAGGCGGCACCTCGACTTCCGGTATGCGTTGCATCACACGTTTCCGGCCGCCCGCGGATACCGGGACGGTGGATCTACCCGTTTCGGCTACCTGTTTCCGGCTCGGGCGCCATCGCGGATCACGCCCGGTTCCGCTCCGCCACCCATGCCGCGATCTGGGTGCGGGATCCGAAGCCCAACTTGGCGAGCACCCGCTCGACATGCCCCTCCGCGGTGCGCTGCGAGATCACCAGGGTCTCGGCGATCTCCCGGTTCGTCATGCCCTGCGCGACCAGATCGGCGACCTGCCGTTCCCTCCGGGTGAGGCCCGGCGACTCCTCCGCGGGCACCACGATCCGCATGGGGGCCGTCGGGGCGTCCATCTCGCCTCGGGTCAACCCCGAACTGTCGCTCCGGTGCAGCGCGTAGTCCGTGGCGTCGGCGAACTCCAGTGCGGCCCCGCGAGCGAGTGCGCCCTCGAACGCGCGCTCACCGAGCAGCGCGCGGGAGCGGCGACGGCACTCCTCGTGGAACATCAGCATGGTCGGTATCAGCACCGGGGGTACCCCCATCGTCTGCCGGAGGGACTGTGCGGCGCCGGAGAGCACTGCCGCCCGGTCGCCGTCCCGCGCCTGGGCCGCCTCCCAGGCCAGCGCCTCGATACACCCCGCGCCCGCGAACCGGTCGTCCACCAGGACGGCCAGCGTCAGCGCCTCGGTGAACAGTGAGCTCGCACGTTCGTATTCGCCCTGCCGCCACAGGCTCAGCCCCAGGAGGAACATCGCCCGCGCGCGGTACTCCGACTCGCCACGAGAACGGGTGATGGCGAGCACTTCCTCGAGGCAGGCCCGTGCGACGCCGACGTCCCCGCTCATACCGGTCACCAAGCCCAGTCCCAGCAGCGCCCAGATGAGCCCGTGCGGATCCGGCAGGCTCCGCATGGGCCCGACCGCACGCTCGAAGAACCCGATCGACTCGGCCAACTCGCCCCGGTACAGCGCCTGACGCCCCCGGGCATGCGCGACGAGGGCGTCCACGACGGGATCACCGATCACCACCGCGAGCTGCCCGGCCTCGGCGACCAGCGCCGCTCCCGCCGTGAAGTCCTCCTGCATGCCCGCGAGTTGGCTGGCGAAGCACAGAGCCGAGATCCGCGCCCGGCCCGGACCGGCATCAGACGCGTCGAGCGCCCGTGCGAACCAGTGCCGTCCCTCGCCGAGCATCCCGCGGCAGAACCAGAAGGGGTACAGGGCGTTCGCCATCCGCACCGCGTACTCGCCCGAGCCGGGCTCGGTCACGCCGAATTCGAGGGCGTCGCGCAGGTTCGCCCGCTCCCGGGTCAGTCGAGCGATCCGCTCCGGCTGCTCGGGGCCCACCCAATTCGCGTGCGAACTCTCGGCGAATCCGAGGTACCAGTCCCGGTGCCGCGTCCGACACTCCCGGCACAGGCCCGACTCCTCGAGCTTCTCCTGCCCGTAGTCGCGCAGCGTCTCGAGCATGCCGTAGCGCACACCGGCCGCCGACTTCTCCACCGTGAGGATGGACTTGTCGACCAACGAGGCCACCAGGTCGACCATGTTGCCCGCACCACCTCGATCGGCGCAGATGCTCTCCACGGCGTCGAGTTCGAATCCTCCCGAGAACACCGACAGCCTGGCCCACAATCGCTGTTCCTCCCGGGTGCAGAGGTCGTAGCTCCAGTCGACACTCAGGCGCAGGGTCTGCTGCCGCGTCGGCGCCACGCGGCTCCCCGCAGTGAGGATGCGATAGCGGTCGGTCAAACGGTCGAGAATCTGGTCGAGCGAGAGCGCCCGAAGACGCGCCGCAGCCAGTTCGATCGGCAGCGGCAGCCCGTCCAGTCGGTGACAGATCCGGACCACCGTCTCCCGGTTGTCGTCCGTGACCGCGAAATCCGGGACGGCCGCGCGGGCGCGTTCCTCGAACAGCGTCACCGACTCGTATCCGGGCAACGCCTCGAGGCTCGGTGGCCGGTCGGGATCCGGCACCGCCAGCGGGGGAACGCGCAGGACGGCCTCACCGCCTACCCCGAGCGGCTCCCGGCTCGTTGCGACGACCCGAACCCCCGGGCACTCCCGCAGCAGTTCGTCGACGAGCTTCGCAGCCGCGTCCAACAGGTGTTCGCAGTTGTCGAGGACGATCAGGGCGTTCCGGCTCGTCAGGTGTTCCGCCAGCAGGTGGGACGGCGACTGCGCAGCCTGGTCGTGCAGTGCGAACACCGCCGCGACCGTGTCGGGCACCAGACCCGGATCGTGCAGATCCGCGAGTTCGACGAACCATGCACCGTCCGGGAAGTCGCGCCGCACATCCTCGGCCACCCGCAGCGCCAATCGCGTCTTGCCGACTCCGCCGATTCCGATGAGTGTCACCAGCCGCGACTCGGCGAGCAACCTCTTGGCACCGGTGACATCGCGCCGCCTACCGACGAAGGTCGTCAACGTGGAGGGGAGGTTTCCCAGCCCCGTGCTACGTGCGGTGGGCGACATGAGCACTCACGCTCCCTCGATCCGCCTTGCTGATTCGACGGTACGCCCATCGGCGCCGGATCAGTGGTCCGCGGCAGGCACTACCGTTGTTCGCGTGGACGGCCATCAGATCGACATCATCCGGCTGGCGTGGGCCCGGGAACTGGGGCTTTCGGACCGCGCCCTCGGCGAGCCCGGCACCCGCCACGTGCGGGTCGACGAGACGACGGACCGGATCCGGTTCGTCACGGTCTCGGGTGCGAGTGCGCTCGTGGGTCCGGACTGGGCGGTGGAACGGGCACGGCTGCACGACGACGACGAACTGGTCCACGGCGGCGGGCTGCTCGCCCTCGCGAAGGACCACGCCGGACGCTGTTCGGGTCCCGTGGAACTGGGCTGGGCGGCCGACTTCGGCAAGAGCATCGCGGTCGACGAGCCGCTCGTCTCGCACGAGCGCGAGCACGTCGTCGCGCTCCAGAGTCTGTGCCCACCGGACGACGTCGCCGAAGCCGGCCTCACCGGCAAGTCCACGTGGTACACGATCGTCGACGACGATCACCGTCCCCTCGCATCCGCCGGTTACACGGAATGGCAGGGCATCGTCGCCGACATGGGCGCACTGACGGCCCCGTTCGCGCGGCGCCGCGGGCTGGGGATGACCGCGGCGCAGCTGGCCACCAACGACGCCCTCGATGCCGGCCTGATCCCGCAGTGGCGCGCCCACCGCGACAACGTCGCGTCCCGGCGGCTGGCGGCCCGGCTGGGCTACGAAGAACTCGGAACCCACCTGTCGATCGCGGTCACCCCCAGTACCGTGTGAGAAGGACCGACACACGGAGCTGATGCGCGATGAGTGACGACGGGAACGACCGCACGGACAGCACGTCCGAGACGGGAGCGGGCGCCGATTTCGTGGAGCCCGGCAAGGAATTCACGCGCGACACCCGCTACATCACCACCCGGATCACCGCCGACGGCCGGGACGGCTATCCCGTAGAGCCCGGGCGGTACCGGTTGATCGTGGCCCGCGCGTGCCCGTGGGCCAATCGCGCGATCATCGTCCGCCGCCTGCTGGGCCTGGAAGATGTTCTGTCCATGGGCATCTGCGGTCCCACGCACGACGAGCGGAGCTGGACGTTCGACCTCGATCCGGGCGGTGTCGATCCCGTGCTGCGGATCCCCCGACTGCAGGACGCCTACTTCGCCCGCTTCCCCGACTACCCGCGCGGCATCACCGTGCCGGCGATGGTGGAGATCTCCACCGGGCAGGTGGTCACCAACGACTTCGCCCAGATCACTCTCGACCTGTCGACCGAGTGGAAACAGTTCCATCGCGAGGGCGCCCCCGACCTGTATCCCGAGGATCTGCGCACCGAGATCGACGAGGTGTCCGATCTGGTGTTCCACGACGTCAACAACGGGGTGTACCGCTGCGGCTTCGCCGGATCACAGGACGCCTACGACGCCGCCTACGACCGACTCTTCGCCCGACTCGACTGGCTCACCGAACGCCTGTCGACACAGCGCTTCCTGGTGGGCGACACCATCACCGAGGCCGACGTCCGGCTGTTCACGACGCTCGCCCGATTCGACGCCGTGTACCACGGACATTTCAAGTGCAACCGCAGCAAGCTGTCGGAGATGCCTGTGCTGTGGAACTATGCGCGAGATCTGTTCCAGACGCCCGGGTTCGGTGACACCATCGACTTCACCCAGATCAAGCAGCACTACTACATCGTGCACCGCGACATCAATCCGACGCAGATCGTGCCGAAGGGTCCGGACCTGTCGCCCTGGCTCGAACCGCACGGCCGCGAAGCGCTGGGCGGACGCCCCTTCGGGAACGGCACCGCGCCACATCCTCCGCGGCCGGAAGAGGTTGTGCCCCCGTCGCACTGGGCCACCGAACGGCACGAGTGAGCGTGGTTCACTCACCGGTGTAGGTGCCGAAACTCCAGTACACGCCCTCCGGATCGCGGCACGTGAATCCGCGCGAGCCGTAGTCCTCGTCGCGCAGACCGTCGACAACGGAGGCGCCTGCATCCACCGCCCGCAGGTACAGCCCGTCCGGGTCGTCCGTCACGAGGTACACCGCCCCGACGCCGCTGGGCAGCTCGCCGAGCACGGAGTCCTCACGCGGGGAGCCGAGCATCACGCCCCCGCCGCCCGGCCACACCAACTCGGCGTGGTCGACGCGGCTGCCCTCGCCGTACACCGCCTTCTCCTCGAAACCGAACGCCTCGACGAGGAACACGATCGCCGCACGGGCGTCCGCGTATCGCAGGGCGGGCCAGACCCGGGTCGCACCGGACATGTCGAACACCTGCTCTCGGCTCGGCGTCACGGACCGGTCCAGCCTATCCGCGCCACCACCCCCCGAGCGGGGAATTCGGCGGTCGTCTCGCCCGTTTCCATATAGTTGGCTGACGACCGCCCGGACCGCCGACACCGGAAACCGATGTGAGGACCGACGATGGCCGATAAGCAGAGCCGAATGGAGTCGACGATCGTCTCCGTCCTGGACAACGCGAGCCGACTGCAGGCCCCAGCGGTCGCGAAGTACGTCGAACGCGTGCGGCGCGCCCACCCCGATGAGACGCCCGCGCAGATCGTCGCGCGCATGGAGAAGATGTTCCTGAGGGCCGTCACCGGCAGCGGCAGCGCGGTCGGGGCCACCGCTGCGGTTCCCGCGGTGGGCACGGTGGCGTCGATCGCCGCGGTCGGCGCCGAGACCGCGTTCTTCCTCGAGGCCTCGGCACTGCTCACGCTCGCGATCGCGTCCGTTCACGGCATCTCCCCCGTCGACCACCAGCAACGTCGCGCCCTCGTCCTGGCCGTGGCGCTGGGCGAATCCGGAATGGAGATCGTCGAGAAGGCCACCGGAATCACCGCGACCAACTGGGCGCGACTCGTCACCGGCCGGATTCCGTCCGGGACGATGAAGACGATGAACACCTCCCTGGTCCGCAAGTTCGTGACCAAGTACGCCGCCAAGCGCAGTGCCCTGGTCCTCGGCAAACTCCTGCCGGCGGGTGTCGGCGCCGTCATCGGCGGTGCGGGAAACCGCGCGATCGGACGTGGTGTGATCGACAATGCTCGTGAGGCCTTCGGACCGGCACCGGCGCTGTGGCACGACCGGGCCGGTCTGCCGGGCGAGGCGCGACTGCACGTGGTCGAGCCTCCCGACAGTGAGACCCGCGCCATCCGGCGCTGAGGACCGGGGCCGGACGAGGAAAGGAAGGGCGCCGTGCTTTCCGAAACTCCTGACCCACCCCACGTCCTGGCCGTCGGCGCCGGGGACCGCACCGTGGTGCTCGTCCACGGGTACTCCGACCACGGCGGCACGTGGCAGAAGGTGATCCCGACGCTCGCCGAGCGATATCGCGTGCTCGCGGTGGACCTGCCCGGTTTCGGGCGCAGTTCCGGGTACTGGCGCGAACCGCTCATCGACGGCTACGTGGAGGCCCTCGCCGATCTCGTCGCCGACGAACCGGAGCCCGTGAGCGTGATCGGCAACTCGCTCGGATCGGTGACGGCACTCGCCTTCGCTTCGCAGCGGCCGGACCTCGTCGCGAACGTCGTGCTGTCGGACATGCCCGGCGTCACCGGAATCCCGCGCACGTGGACGCGGGGCACCCAGCTGCGGCTCGACAGGATCACCCGGCTGCTCACCGCACCGCTGCCCGACCGCTACCTACAACAGATGATGGGCGCCGTCTATGCGGGCCTGGCGCTGCGTCATCCGCTCCGCGCCGACGCGGCCGTCCGCGCCGGATACAGCGAGCACTACGCGACGCGGCAGCAGGTCTCGAACCTGCTCGCGATCGGCACCGTCGTCATCCGCGAGATCGCGGATCTCCCGATTCCCCGGATGCTCGACGAGCTGACCGTGCCCGCACTCCTGCTGTGGGGCGAGAACGACCTCCTCACCCCCGCCAAGGCCGCGCGCCGGGTGACCGTCACCGCGGACCGCGCCGTCGCCGTCATCCCGAGTTGCGGGCATTGTCCGCAGCTGGACTGCCCCAGCGAGTTCCTCGCGGAGGTGTTGCCCTTTCTGGCCCGGTGACCGACCCTTCCGGTCGGTACAGTCGAAGGCATGCCCGGCCAGCTTCGAGTGACGTTCGCTCGACTCGTGGCCCTCTGCGCGCTCACCCTCGGTGTTCTCGCGATGCATCACGTGACGACGGGCACGCTCGCGGAGCCGACCGCCTCCAGCCACCACGGGCCGGGACATTACGGCCACCCCGCACCGGACCCGAGCGGTGCGCCCGACGACACCGACCACGCCCCAGATCACGGGGCCTTCCACCTCTGCCTCGCAGTGCTCGTCGCGGCGACCCTCACCCTCGCGATCTGGTTGCTCCTGCGGACCGCCCGGACCCGGCGCATCCGCCTGCCCCGAGCAGCGGGACCTGCAGGCCGCGCCGGCCGCGGGCCACCGTTCGCCCCCACCACGTCGGCGTTCCTGTCGTCGCTCTGCATCCTGCGGGTGTGACAGGGCCACTGCGGCGCGGCTTCTCCGCCGTTCCGGCCGCAGTCCGGACCCCGATCACCGAATACGTGAGGAAAGTACGAATCATGAACAGCAAGCGCATGCTCGTCGCCGTCGGATCCGCAGCAGCGGTCGTCGCACTCGTCGCCGGATGCACCAGCGACGAATCCGACGACAACGCGACCACCAGCGCCACCACGAGCGCCTCGGTCAGCGCGTCCGGCACCGCCGAACAGGGCGGCCCGCACAACGACGCGGACGTGGAGTACGTCCAGATGATGATCCCGCATCACGAACAGGCCGTCGAAATGGCCGAGCTGGTCCCGAGCCGCACCGGGAATCCCGACATCATCGCGTTGGCCGACCAGATCGAGAAGGCCCAGGGCCCCGAGATCGAGCAGATGGAGGGCTGGCTGAAGGCGTGGGGCGCACCGGAGCCGAGCAAGGCCGAGGCCCCCGGCGCCACCAGCGACGGCATGGATCACGACGGCATGGAGGGTGACGGGACGTCGATGCCCATGCAGTCGATGCCCATGACGTCGATGAACTCGATGCCCGGCATGGAGGGCGGCGGCCACGGCATGATGTCCGCCGAGCAGATGCAGGCACTCGAGAACGCGAAGGACGCCGAGTTCGACAAGATGTGGCTCGAGCTGATGATCGCCCACCATCAGGGCGCGGTCGCCAGTTCCGAGCAGATCCTGCAGACCGGTGAGAGCGAGCAGGTGCGCCAACTGGCGCAGCAGATCGTGTCCTCTCAGCAGGCGGAGATCGCGCAGATGGAAGCCCTGCTGAACAAGTAGGTCCGCGCCCGTCGGGATGTCGGGTGCCCGGCTCGTCCTTCGACGCCGGGCACTCGCCGTCCGAACCGGTCGGTACCCTCGTCGGGATTCGATCGCCACCGGTCGACACGAGGGGGACATTCGTGAGTGTGCAGATGGGACCGCCGGCCGCGATCGAAGCGCGCCGGCTGTCCAAACAGTTCAAGACTGTACGGGCCGTGACCGACCTGAGTTTCACCGTCCCGCTCGGGTCGATCACGGGATTCCTCGGTCCCAACGGTTCCGGAAAGACGACGACCCTCCGGATGCTGCTGGGCCTCGTTCGTCCGACCGGCGGCGACTCTCGCATCCTCGGGGTTCCGTTCCACACCATCGAGGAGCCCGCGCGTGCCGTCGGGGTCGTCCTGGACTCGCGCGGCCTGCATCCCGCCCGCACGGCGCTCGACCACCTCCGCGTGTACGCGTCGGCCATCGGCGTACCGGACGGACGCGCCGCTCAGATGCTGCACCTCGTCGGCCTGACCGAGGCCGCCGACCGTAAGGCCGGCACGTTCTCGCTCGGCATGCGTCAACGGCTGACCATCGCCACCGCCATGCTCGGCGACCCGCAGATACTCGTCCTCGACGAGCCGTCGAACGGCCTCGACCCCGAAGGCATCGCGTGGCTGCGCGACTTCCTGATCGGTTTCGCGCGCTCCGGACGCACCGTGCTCGTCTCCAGCCACCTGCTCCGGGAGGTCGAGCAGATGGTGAGCCATGTCGTGATCGTCAGCCGCGGCACGCTCGTCCACCAGGGATCGATGGACGCGCTGCGGGCCGCTCACCGGGCGCGCCTGCTGGTGTCGTGCTCGGATCCGGCCCGCCTCGCGACCGCACTGGCTGCGACGGGCGTCGTCGACATCCAGCACCTCGCGGACGGCCGCATCGCGATCGGCGGAGCCGATCCCGCCACTGTCGGCCATGTCGCTGCGGAAGCGGACGTCACGGTGTTCGGTGCGGTCACCGAGCACGTGGACCTCGAGCAGGTGTTCCTGGCCATGACGTCCGGGCAGTACGCCGCCGCACCGGGCTCCGGGTTCGCGCCGGGCTACGGACCGCCGCCACCCGGCTACGGCGCCCCTCCCGCATACCCGCAGGCCCCGATACCGCCACCGGTCCAGCCGTGGTTCGGTCCCACGAACGGCGGTGGACCGCGATGAACCGACTGCTCACCGCCGAGTTCCGCAAGATCACCACCCTGCGTCTGTGGTGGGCGCTCGGGCTGGCTCCGCTCCTGATCGGCCTGCTCTCCGGCGCGATCAGTGTGCCGTTCGTGTCGGCACTCGCGCAGGAGACCGAGTCCGACGAGCTCGCGATCGCCGTCGCTGCAATCGGCCTGTTCGTCGCGCTCGGTTCGGTGTTCCTGTTCGCGGCGCTCTTCGGCGCGCTCAACGCCGGTGCCGAATACCGGCACAACACGTTCGCCGGCACCTTCCTCACCACCCGCGGCCGCGACCGGGTCGTCGCCGCCAAGCTCCTCGCGACGGCCGCCGTCGGACTCCTCTACTGCCTGGTCGTCGAAGTCGTCAGCGTGCCGCTGCTGCTCGCCTTCGCACCCGACGACTTCCGGGTCGATTCCACGATCGTCGGCGTGCTCCTGATCGGACTGGTCGCGTCCACGCTGTGGACGTTGCTCGGTGCCGGACTGGCGCTGGCGACGGCGTCGTCGATCGGCAGCGCCGTCGGCATCGTGGCCTGGTACGTGGTCGGCGAAGGGACAGTGCGTCTCGTGCTGTCCGGACTCGGACTGGGCACCGTCGCCCAGTGGCTACCAGGATCGGTGACGCTCACCGCTTTCGCCGCTGTCGTCGACGACAGCATCACACCCGGTTGGCCGCAGTGCCTGGTCGCGTTGGCACTCTGGGCGGCGGCGTCGTGCGGACTCGGATGGTGGGCCACCCGGCGCCGCGACATCACCTGATCCGGTATCGCCCGATCCGGGGCCTCGGCGCCCCCGACATGACTGTCGGGGGACCGGACTACCGTTGATCGGGATGGCAACACAGGATGCGACACCGGTCACCGACATTCGCCGCGGCTGGATACGACGACTCGCCGCGGAGTGCTTCAGCCACCGGAGGACCGCCGTGGGCGCGCTCGCGGTGACGGCGGTGGCGGCGCTCATCGACATCGTGTTCCCGCTGCTCACGAAGGTCGCGGTCGATGCGGCGTCGGGCGGCGAATCCTCCGCCACCCGCGTCATCGCGGGCATCGCCGCGCTCATCGCGCTCCTCGGCGTCGTCCGGTTCGGATGCCAGTACGGGCGACGAATGCTCGCGGGACGGCTGTCCCTCGACGTGCAGCACGACCTGCGACTGGGCCTGCTCGGCTCCCTGCAGCGGCTCGACGGCCGCGGCCAGGACCAGATCCGCACCGGCCAGGTGGTGTCGCGGTCGATCACCGACCTGCAACTCGTCCAGGGGCTGCTCGCGATGGTGCCCATGTCGGCGGGCGTGGTGCTGCAGTTCGTCCTCGCGCTGGTGATCATGGCGTGGCTCTCGCCGCTGCTGACCCTCGTTGCGCTCGTGGTGGTGCCCGCGGTCGCCCTCGTCGTGTACCTGGTGCGGCCCACACTGTTCGCGGCCACGTGGTCCGCCCAGCAGCGCGCCGCCGACCTCGCCCAGCACGTCGAGGAGACCGTGACCGGTGTGCGGGTGGTCAAGGGCTTCGGACAGGAATCCCGGGCGGTGGATCAGCTCGAGGGCCTCGGACGCACGCTGTACGCCGAGCGTCTGCGAGCCGCCCGGATCAACGCTCGGTTCGCGCCGTCGATGGCAGCGATCCCCCAGCTCGGCCTCGTCGGTGTCGTGGCGCTCGGCGGGTACCTGGCCCTGCACGACCGGATCACCGTCGGCACGTTCCTCGCGTTCGCCGCATACGTCGCCACCATGACGGCCGCGACCCGCACACTGTCGCAGGTCGTGATCATGGCGCAGCTGTCGCGGGCCGCGGTCGAGCGGGTGTACGAAGTCATCGACACCGAACCCGAGGTGTCGGATCCACCGCACCCGATCGACCTTCCGGACGGCCCGCTCGGCGTCCGGCTCCGTGACGTCGGTTTCGGCTTCGACGCCGACCGAGCCGTCCTGTCCGGCCTCGACCTGACCATCGCGCCCGGCGAATCCGTCGCTGTCGTCGGCCCGGCCGGATCCGGCAAGACCGCACTGTCGCTGCTGCTCCCCCGCTTCTACACCCCGAGTGCCGGAACCGTCGCGCTCACCGCCGACGGCCGAGAGTTCGACGTCGCCGACGTGCGCGCCGACCAGCTTCGCGAGGCCGTCGGTCTGGTGTTCGACGAGCCGTTCCTGTTCTCGGACACCATCGCGGCCAACATCGCGCTCGGACGCCCGGACGCGAGCGCCGAAGAGATCCGGGCCGCCGCGAAACTCGCCCAGGCCGACGAGTTCGTCTCCGCGCTCGCCGACGGATACGACACCGTCGTGGGCGAGCGGGGTCTCACCCTGTCGGGCGGTCAGCGCCAGCGCGTCGCGCTCGCCCGCGCGCTGCTCGTCGACCCGCGCGTCCTGATCCTCGACGACGCGACGTCCGCGGTGGACGCCACCACGGAGGCCGTCATCTTCGACGCCATCCGCAGCGGACGGGAGCGGACGACGCTCATCCTGGCGCACCGGCGGTCCACGCTCACGCTCGCCGATCGCGTCGCGGTCCTGGACGAGGGCCGGATCATCGACATCGGCACGGTCGACGAGCTCGACGAGCGGTGCCCGCTGTTCCGTGCGCTGCTCGCGTCCCCGGATCCGACCGACACCACCGAGGACGCCGCTCCCGTCGCCACCGCGCCGGACCCCACCGAGGCCCGGCTGTGGCCGGACGTCGAGGACGACGACGGCGAGTACGCAACCGGCGACGGCATCCCGGCCCGACCGGGCCACGGGCACGGCGGTGGCGGCGGACACATGAGCGGCGCACTCGGCGGGGTGGCGGCGACACCGGAGTTGCGGCGTGCGGTCGATGCACTGCCGCCCGCCGACGAGGACCCCGAGACCAACACGCGCAAGCTGCGTCGCGACGACCCCGAGTTCCGGTTGAGCCGGCTGCTGCGTCCGGTGCGGTGGATCCTCGCCGGCGTCGTCGTGTGCCTGGCGCTGGACTCGCTGATCGGCATCACCTTCCCGGCGATCGTCCGGTACGCGATCGACCACGGCATCGTCCCGGGCGATTCGGGACCGCTCTGGGCGGCCGCGGCTCTCGGCACGGTGCTGGCCCTCATCGGTTGGCTCGTCGTCGCGGTCCTCACGGTCATCACGGCCCGGGCCGGCGAGCGGGTGCTGTTCGGGCTGCGCGTGCGCAGCTACGCCCACCTGCAGCGGCTTGGCCTGGACTACTACGAGCGCGAGCTGTCCGGTCGGATCATGACGCGGATGACGACCGACGTCGATGCGCTGTCGTCGTTCATCCAAACAGGCCTGTCCACGGCCGTGGTGTCGCTGTTGACCCTGGTCGGGATCGCGGTCGCGCTGCTCGTCACCGACGCCACCCTGGCTCTCGTCGCGCTGGCCGCGCTCGTGCCGTTGACGATCGCGACCGTCGTCTTCCGTCGCGTCTCCAGCACCGCGTACTCGGTGTCGCGGGAGCGTATCTCCCTCGTCAACGCCGAGTTCCAGGAGAACGTCGCCGGCCTCCGCGCCGCGCAGGCGTACCGCCGCGAGGAGTTCACCGCACAGCGGTTCGCCGAGCGCGCGGACAGCTACCGCCGCAGCCGGATGCGCTCGCAGCGGGCGATCTCGGTGTACTTCCCGTTCATCACGCTGCTGTCCGACCTGGCGCTGGCCGCGGTCGTGTTCGTGGGCGCGCAGCGGGTGGCCGACGGGTCCGCGACCGCCGGCACGCTCGTCGCGTTCGTGCTGTACCTCGGGCTGCTGTTCGGACCGATCCAGCAGCTCTCCCAGGTGTTCGACGGCTACCAGCAGGCCGACGTGGGCCTGCGCCGGATCGGGGATCTGCTCGCCACCCCCAGTTCGATCGAGACAGCCGGCGCCGAACACACCGTCCCGATCAGCGGCCACCTGCGCGGCGACGTGACCTTCGACGACGTCAGTTTCCGGTATCAAGGCGCCGAGTCCGACGCGCTCAGCGACGTCTCACTGCACATTCCGCCCGGCACCACCGTCGCGCTCGTCGGGCGTACCGGCGCGGGCAAGTCGACCGTCGTCAAGCTCCTCGCCCGCTTCTACGACCCGACGACGGGCTCGGTGCGGGTGGATTCCGAGGACCTGCGCCGCTATCCCCTGCACGACTATCGGCGTCGCCTCGGCGTCGTGCCGCAGGAGGCACACCTGTTCACCGGTACCGTCGCGAGCAACATCGCGTACGGGCGGCCGGAGGCGAGCCGCGCCGAGATCGAGGCGGCCGCACGTGCGGTGGGCGCGTTGCCGACGATCGCGGCGCTCCGCGGCGGCATGAATCAACCGATCGGCGAGCGGGGCCAAGGTCTGTCCGCCGGGCAGCGTCAGTTGATCGCGCTGGCACGCGCCGAGATGGTCGATCCGGACGTGTTGTTGCTCGACGAGGCGACCGCGACCCTCGACCCCGCGACCGAGCGGCTCGTCCTCGAATCGAACCGCATGGTCACCCGGAAACGCACGTCAGTGGTGGTCGCGCACCGGCTGGCGACCGCCGCCCGCGCCGATCTCGTCGTGGTGGTGGACGGCGGCCGGATCGTCGAAAGCGGTGCTCACAGCGCACTTCGTCATGCGGGTGGTCACTACACGCGACTGTGTGATGCGGCAGCGCGCGAACAGGGGAATAATCGGTCGGCGAGAACCGTCTTCGATGGTGACCCCATCGCAACAGTGTGAGACAGCCGACACGCGGCGGACCGGATGGCCGAGCCCGACGCGCGGAGGCTAGCCTCATGTGTATAGGCGCTCTGATCGGGTACCGAAGAAAGAAACGAGGCGAACACCTGCCGTGAGCAGCAGCTCTACTTCCCAGTTCGGACAGAACCAGTGGTTGGTTGACGAGATGTACCAACGCTTCCAGGATGATCCCTCATCCGTGGACGCGAGTTGGCACGAGTTTCTGACGGATTACTCGCCCGACGCGGCGAATGCCGCCGGGAACGGTGAGGCGCTCAACGGCGCCGGTGATGTCGCCACCGAGGCCGCGAACGGGGCCACCGCCCCCGCACCGGCTGCTGCAGCTCCCGCCGCACCGGCACCCGCTGCGCCCCCGGCCGCGCCTGCCGCTCCGGCACCCAAGCCCGCCGCCGCCCCGGCGCCCAAGGCTGCGGCACCGAAGGCCCCGGCCCCGAAGGCTGCGGCACCCAAGCCCGCCGCGGCTGCTCCCGCGGAGACCTCCACGCAGGACACCAACCAGGTCCTGCGCGGTGCGGCCGCCACCGTGGCCCGCAACATGTCCGCCTCGCTGACCATCCCGACGGCCACCAGTGTTCGCGCCGTCCCGGCCAAGTTGATGTTCGACAACCGCATCGTCATCAACAACCACCTCGCCCGTACCCGTGGCGGCAAGGTCTCCTTCACCCACATCCTCGGCTACGCGATCGTGCAGGCGGTCAAGTCGTTCCCGAACATGAACCGGCACTTCGCCGAGATCGACGGCAAGCCGAACGTCGTCACCCCGGCGAGCACCAACCTGGGTCTGGCCATCGACCTGCCGGGCAAGAACGGCAGCCGTTCGCTGGTCGTCGCAGCCATCAAGGGCTGCGAGTCGATGAACTTCGTGCAGTTCTACGGCGCCTACGAGGACATCGTCCGGCGCGCGCGCGACGGCAAGCTCACTGCCGAGGACTTCTCCGGTGTCACGATCTCGCTGACCAACCCGGGCGGCATCGGCACCGTGCACTCCGTGCCGCGCCTGATGCAGGGCCAGGGCGCCATCATCGGCGCCGGCGCGATGGAGTACCCGGCCGAGTTCCAGGGTGCGAGCGACGAGCGCATCGCGGAGATGGGCGTCGGCAAGCTCATGACGCTGACCTCCACCTACGATCACCGGATCATCCAGGGCGCCGAGTCCGGCGACTTCCTGCGCACGATCCACAACCTGCTGATCAGCGACGAGTTCTACGACGAGGTCTTCCACTCGCTGCACATTCCTTACGAGCCGGTCCGCTGGCGCAAGGACGTGCCGGAGGGCGCCGTCGACAAGAGCACCCGTGTGCTCGAGATGATCGCCGCGTACCGCAACCGTGGCCACCTGATGGCCGACACGGATCCGCTGCAGTTCGTCAAGGACAAGTTCCGCAGCCACCCGGACCTCGACGTCACGAGCCACGGCCTGACGCTGTGGGACCTCGATCGCGAGTTCAACGTCGGTGGTTTCCACGGCAAGTCGCGGATGAAGCTGCGCGACGTCCTGTCGATCCTGCGCGACGCGTACGCCCGCCACATCGGCGTCGAGTACACGCACATCCTCGAGCCGGAGCAGCAGGCATGGCTGCAGGAGCGGGTCGAGGCTCCGCACGTCAAGCCGACGGTGGCGCAGCAGAAGTACATCCTGAGCAAGCTCAACGCCGCCGAGGCGTTCGAGACGTTCCTGCAGACCAAGTACGTCGGCCAGAAGCGCTTCTCGCTCGAGGGTGCCGAGTCCGTCATCCCGATGATGGACGCGATCATCGACCAGGCGGCCGAGCACAAGCTCGACGAGGTCGTCATCGGCATGCCGCACCGTGGTCGCCTGAACGTCCTGGCGAACATCGTCGGCAAGCCCTACTCGAAGATCTTCACCGAGTTCGAGGGCAACATGAACCCGGCGGCCGCGCACGGCTCCGGCGACGTGAAGTACCACCTGGGCGCCGAGGGCACCTACATCCAGATGTTCGGCGAGAACGACATCAAGGTCTCGCTCACCGCGAACCCGTCGCACCTGGAAGCGGTCGACCCGGTCCTCGAGGGCCTCGTCCGCGCGAAGCAGGACCTGCTGGACAAGGGCCAGGACGGCTTCACCGTCATGCCGCTGATGCTGCACGGTGACGCGGCGTTCGCCGGTCAGGGTGTCGTGGCCGAGACGCTGAACCTGGCGCTGCTGCGCGGCTACCGTACGGGCGGCACCGTGCACGTGGTCGTCAACAACCAGGTCGGCTTCACCACCGCCCCGGAGCACTCGCGTTCGTCCGAGTACTGCACCGACGTCGCGAAGATGATCGGCGCGCCGATCTTCCACGTCAACGGCGACGACCCCGAGGCCTGTGTCTGGGTTGCGCAGCTGGCCGTCGACTTCCGCGAGAAGTTCGGCAAGGACGTCGTCATCGACCTCATCTGCTACCGCCGTCGCGGTCACAACGAGGGCGACGACCCGTCGATGACGCAGCCGGCGATGTACGACCTGATCGACACCAAGCGCAGCGTTCGCAAGAGCTACACCGAGGCGCTGATCGGCCGCGGCGACATCTCGCTCAAGGAGGCCGAGGACGCGCTGCGCGACTACCAGGGCCAGCTGGAGCGGGTGTTCAACGAGGTTCGCGAGCTCGAGAAGTTCAAGCCGGAACCGTCGGAGTCGGTCGAGCTCGACCAGACCCCGCCTGCCCGCCTGACCACGGCTGTCGATGCCGCGACGCTCGCCCGTATCGGCGACGCGTTCGTCAACGTGCCCGACGGCTTCACGGTGCACCCGCGCGTCAAGCCGGTCATCGAGAAGCGCAAGGAGATGTCCCGCGAGGGCCACATCGACTGGGCGTTCGCCGAGCTCCTCGCGTTCGGTTCGCTGGCCGAGCAGGGCGCCCTGGTGCGCCTGGCCGGTCAGGACTCGCGCCGCGGCACGTTCACGCAGCGCCATTCGGTGCTCATCGACCGCAAGACCGGCGACGAGTACAACCCCATCGCGGAGCTCGCGACGGCAGCCGACAACGGCGGCAAGTTCATGGTGTACGACTCGGCGCTCACCGAGTTCGCGGGCCTGGGCTTCGAGTACGGCTACTCGGTCGGCAACCCCGACGCCCTCGTGCTGTGGGAGGCGCAGTTCGGCGACTTCGTCAACGGAGCGCAGACCATCATCGACGAGTTCATCTCGTCCGGTGAGGCCAAGTGGGGTCAGCTGTCCGACGTCGTGCTGCTGCTGCCGCACGGCCACGAGGGCCAGGGCCCGGACCACACGTCGGGCCGCATCGAGCGGTTCCTGCAGCTGTGCGCCGAGGGCTCGATGACGGTTGCCATGCCGTCGACCCCGGCCAGCTACTTCCACCTGCTGCGTCGTCACCACCTCGACGGCATCCGCCGTCCGCTCGTGGTGTTCACGCCGAAGTCGATGCTGCGCAACAAGGCTGCGGTCAGCAACCTCGAGGACTTCACCACCGGCAAGTTCCGGTCGGTGTTCGAGGAGCCGTCGTACGAGTCCGAGGGCGCCGACCGCTCCAAGGTCAAGCGCGTGCTGCTGACCTCGGGCAAGATCTACTGGGAGCTGCTCGCCAAGAAGCAGAAGGAGAACCGCGACGACGTCGCGATCGTCCGGATCGAGCAGCTGTACCCGATCCCGCGCCGCCGCATCGCGGAGACGCTGGACCGCTACCCGAACGTCAGCGAGTTCTTCTGGGTCCAGGAGGAGCCGGCGAACCAGGGTGCGTGGCCGTTCCTCGGCCTGGCTCTGCCGGAGCTGCTCCCCGAGCGGCTCGCGGGCATCAAGCGCGTCTCCCGTCGCGCGATGTCGGCACCGTCCTCCGGCTCGAGCAAGGTTCACGCCGTCGAGCAGCAGGAGATCATCGAGACCGCGTTCTCGCCGACGAAGTGATCCCGCTGATCGGCTGACCAGCCGAACACGACACCGGCCCGTCCACTTTCCGAGTGGGCGGGCCGGTGTCGTTCTCTGCCCCGTATCGGGCGTCCCCGCGATAAGTGCGCAAAACGCGAGATCCAGCACCCGTCCCCCGCGATAAGTGCGCAAAACGCGAGACCGAGCCGGCGCGCCCCCGCGATAAGTGCGCAAAACGCGGGGCAGGGTCAGCCGCCGAGAAGGGCCTCCGCGGCGCCGGCGCTGAGGGCCACCGCGGGCAAGGCGGTGACGAGTAGTTCGATCAGTTCGTCCCGGGGGATTTCGGGTCCTCGCAGCCACGTGATCGTGGCCTCCTCGACGAACGCGATCCACCCCCGCACCGACAGGGCGATGCGGGCGTCGGGCTCGATTCCGAGACTCGGCAGTTGTTCGACGACGCGTCGCGCCATCTCGGCTCGAGTGCTTTCGAATACCTCGCGCATCGCCGGATCACCACTCGCGGTCCCCCGCAGCAGCGACACGTACGTGTCACGGTTCTCGGAGACGTAGTCGACGTACGCAGCCATGACGTCGCGCAGCATGTCGATGACCGGGAGCTCGAGGTTCGGCGCGGTGCGCGCAAGCATCTCGGCACTGGAGTGGCGCACGATGGCGACATGGAAGTCGTGCTTGGACGCGAAGTAATGGAACAGCAGACCACGGGACACGCCGGCCTGGTCGGCGATGTCCTCGACGGAGATCTGTTCGAGCGGCCGGTCGGCCAGCATCCGGACACCGAGGTCGATGAGCTGGGCACGCCGTTCCTCCGGGCTCAGGCGTACTCGTTTGACGGCATCCATGGACCACACCTTACTGAATTGCAGTCAGTAAGCTATTGACTGCTGATCAACAAGCTCCTACGCTCCCATACATGAGTCTTCCAGTCACAGATACTTCCGCCCGGGCCGCGTCCCCGCGCCAGGTCGACACCCTGATCATCGGCAGCGGCTTCGCAGGCCTCGGCGCTGCTATCAAGCTGGTCCAGGAGGGCAAGCACGACTTCCTGGTACTCGAGCGCGGCAACGACGTCGGCGGCACGTGGCGCGACAACACGTACCCGGGTGCCGCGTGCGACGTCCCGTCCCACCTGTACTCGTACTCGTTCGCACTCAATCCCGAGTGGACGCGTTCGTTCTCGCCGCAGCCGGAGATCCAGAACTACATCGCTTCGGTGGCTCGCAAGCACAACGTGCTCGACAAGCACATCTTCGGGTGCGAGGTGCAGTCCGCTCATTGGAACGCGGAGACTGCGCACTGGGATGTGCAGACGTCGAAGGGCAACTTCGTCGCGAAGATCGTCGTCGCCGCTGTCGGCGCCCTGTGCGAGCCGTCGCTGCCGGACATCGCGGGCATCGAGGGCTTCGAGGGCGAGATCTTCCACTCCGCGCAGTGGAATCACGACGCCGACCTGAACGGCAAGCGGATCGCGGTGATCGGCACCGGAGCGTCGGCCATCCAGATCGTGCCGCAGCTGGCGGCCAAGGCCGCGCAGCTCGACGTCTACCAGCGGACCGCGCCGTGGATCCTGCCGCGGGCCGACCGCGAGTACACCAAGGCCGAGCACCTCGCGTTCAAGTACGTCCCGGGATTCCAGAAGCTGTGTCGCACCGGCATCTACTGGATGCGCGAGACTCAGGTGGTCGGTCTGGCGAAGGCGCCGATCTTCATGAAGCCGTTGCAGTTCGCTGCCGAACGGCACCTGCGCCGGCAGATCAAGGATCGGGAGCTGCGCCGTAAGGTGACCCCGAACTTCCAGATCGGCTGCAAGCGCATGCTGATCTCCAACAACTACTACCCCGCCCTCGCGCAGCCGAACGTCGACGTCGTCACCGACGGCATCGCCGAGGTGCGCAAGAACTCCGTCGTCGACCGAAACGGGGTCGAGCGTGAGGTCGACGCGATCGTCGTCGCCACCGGCTTCCACGTCACCGACTCCCCCACGTTCGCCGGCATCTTCGGCAAGGACGGCCGGTCCCTCGCGCAGACGTTCGACGAGGGCGGCCAGCAGGGCTACAAGGGGTCGGCGATCGCGAACTTCCCCAACATGTTCTTCCTCGTCGGTCCCAACACCGGTCTGGGCCACAGCTCGATGGTCTTCATGATCGAGTCGCAGCTCAACTACGTGGTCGACGCGATCAAGGTGATCGAGCGCTACGACATCGGCACCATCGAGGTCCGCAAGGACGCGCAGGACGCGTACAACCGCGAACTGCAGGCCAAGCTCTCGAAGAGTGTGTGGAACAACGGCGGTTGCGCCAGTTGGTATCTCGACAAGCACGGCAACAACACCACGCTGTGGCCGGGCTTCACGTTCGAATTCCGCAACATGACCAAGCAGTTCGATCTCGGGGCGTACCGCAGCGTGACGACCGGCGATCTGCCGGCCACGACGACGGTCGCGGACCGCATCGACACCGAACTGACCGATCTCGACGACGACAAGGTGGCGGCACAGTGAGCGAGTTTGCAGGAAAGGTCTGCGTCATCACCGGCGCAGGCTCGGGAATCGGCCGGGCCCTCGCCCTGAACCTGGCCGGCCAGGGCGCGAAACTTGCGCTTTCCGACATGGATTCGGTGGGACTGGCCGAAACCGTTCGACAGGTGGAGTCCCTCGGCGCCGACGTCAAGTCCGATCATCTCGATGTCACGCAGCGCGAGGCGGTGCTCTCCTACGCCGACGCCGTGGTGGCCCACTTCGGCAAGGTGAACCAGGTGTACAACAACGCCGGCATCGCCTTCCACGGCGAGGTGGAGCGCTCGGAGTTCAAGGACATCGAGCGGATCATGGACGTCGACTTCTGGGGAGTCGTCAACGGCACCAAGGCATTCCTGCCGCACGTCATCGCGTCGGGCGACGGGCACATCGTGAACGTCTCGAGCCTGTTCGGCCTGCTGTCCATTCCGGGTCAGAGTGCCTACAACGCCGCGAAGTTCGCGGTGCGTGGGTTCACCGAGTCGCTCCGGCAGGAGATGCTGATCGCGAAGCACCCGGTGAAGGTCACGTGTGTCCACCCCGGCGGTATCAAGACCGCGATCGCACGCAACGCCACGATGCCCGACGGTGACGACCAGGCGACGTTCGCGCAGTTCTTCGACAGGCGCCTCGCCCGCACGACACCCGAGGAGGCCGCGAAGACGATCACCACCGGTGTCCGTAAAGGCAAGCCGCGGGTGCTGATCGGTGCGGACGCGAAGTTCCTCGACGCGTGGGTGCGAATCGTCGGCCCGAGCTACCAGCGGGTGGTCGCGACGGTCACGTCCCGCGTGCTGCCCAAGTCGAAGTAGCGGAGGTATCCACGGTGCGTGCGGTCCGCCTTCCCCTGCCCGTCGTCGAAGCGAGCATCAAGCCGTTCTACCGACTCGCGCTCGACGCGCGTCTCCCGGTCCGGGTACAGCGGGCGCTGTTGGACCTCGCCGCACCGATCCAGACCCTGCCCGACGGGACGGTCGTCGAGAGGACCACTCTCGCCGGCCGTCCCGCCGAGCGGATCACCGTCGGCGCCACCGAGCGGCGGCACGCGGTGCTGTATCTGCACGGCGGGGCGTACACCATCGGATCGCTCGGCACCCACCGTTCGCTCGCCGCGTACCTGGCACGCGAATCGGCCTCGGCCGTCTACACCCTCGACTACCGGCTGGCCCCGGAGCATCCGTTTCCGGCCGCTCTCGACGATGCCGTCGCGGCGTTCATCGAGTTGGTCACCGACCACGGGTTCACGGCCGATCGGGTGGCGGTCGCCGGCGATTCGGCCGGTGGCGGGTTGGCGCTCGCGACGGCCCGCCGGTTGATCGACACTCGGGGCCTGTCCCCGGCCGCACTGGCGCTCATCTCGCCGTGGGTCGATCCGGGTTCGCGCGAGGCGCCGTTCGATCGCGACACCGTGGTGAACACCGCGTGGGCCCACTCGTCCGCCGGGGCATACCTGGGCGGCGGCGACCCGGTCGATCCGGGCTACGCGCCACTGCACGGCGATCCCGCGGGGCTGCCACCCACCGCGGTCCACGTCGGCACGGCCGAGGTCCTCTACCCGCAGATCGTCGAGTTGGCCGCGCGCCTACGCGCGGCGGGGAACCGTCTCCACTACGTGGAGTACCCACGCCTGTGGCACGTCGCGCACCTGCAGGCGTCGTTGCTCGGGGAAGCCGCGGACGCCGTGGCCGACCTCGGCGGCTTCCTTCGCGGGGCCTTCGATTCAGACGTGCTCTTCGAGCCAGACGCCGGCGGCGTCGGCTGACGAGATCTCGCCGTCACGCACTCGCGCCGCCATCGCGGTCAGGTCGTCGGTGCTCAGTTGCAGGACCACGCTCAGACTTCGGACGTCGTCCGCGGTCAGCACACCGCTCCGGAAGAGCGGGATCACGTTCTGGGCCGTGAACGCGCCCTCGTCGTCGGTGAGCACGACCAACTCGTCCTGCGCGATCACCGGGTCGGCCGCGGTTGTCCCGCGCACCGGAGATGCCCCGACGACGGCCAGTTCGCGGGTGGCACCGGCCGGCGATCGGGTGGGCACCACCTCGGCGAACGTGCACCCGTACCGCGCCTGCAGCCGGTCGAGAGCGCCCGCGTCGGAAGCGAAGTCGTCGGACGCGTGGAGTGAGAGCGTGGAGCACCGGGGTGCGAGGTCGGCAACCGAACTCGCGCCCCACGACTCCGCCTGCTGCTCGGTCAGGACGAGCGCCGACCGGTCGTCGGCGGGGGCGTACTCGGACACCGAAAGACCCTGCGGCAAGGACCTGCTGAGGGCGTCGTACACGTCCTCGGCCTCGGTGGCGTCCGCCGTGGGGTCTAAGCGGTGCAGCAGCCGCCCGGTGTGCTCGGGCACGAGCGAGACGCGGTCGGCGTCCAGCGCGGCCAGGCGGTCCGCCTGGTCGCCCAGGCCCAGGACGAGTTCCGTGGACCGACCGCTCGCGCCGAGGGCACCCGCGTACAGACGGGCGACGAGTTCGCTCTCCACCGTGTCGGCCGCGCCGATCACCACCGTGGGAGCGGTGGGACCGCCCGTCCGGCTGCTCGTGTCGACCCCGCACGCCGTGGCGATCACGACTGCGGGAACCACCGTCAGCCAGGCCGCGAGACCTGCCGCACGCCCGAGGATGCCCCCATTTCCGTTCGGTGCCACCGTGTCCCTCTCCGATCGACGTCTCGTGCGACCCCGGCATCGTCGTGCCGTGCGGTTGTCGTACCTATCGTTACACTGAGTTCGCGCACCATCACGAGCGGTCGACAGATCCGGCTTGCTTCACCGCGCGGCGACCGTTCTCCGGGGATTGCGGGGGTGGCGTCACGCCGGATCCGATGGAAGGACGACATGAAGGTTTCCCGGATTCGTACGCGCCGCCGTTTGGGCACGGGGCTGATCGCCCTGCTCGCACTGTCCCTCGCCGCGTGCGGTGGAGATCCCCTGGACAGCGGCGGATCGGGCGGCGACACCGACGCGATCGTCGTCGGATCGGCGAACTTCCCGGAATCGGAGACCGTCGCGTTCGTCTACGCCGAGGCGCTGCAGGCCAACGGGTTCGACGTGCAGACCCGAATGAACATCGGCTCGCGCGAGGTGTACATCCCGGCACTGCGCGACGGATCGCTCACGCTGATCCCCGACTACACCGGGAACCTGCTCGAGTACATCGATTCCGCGTCGACGGCGACCACGGCCGCGGAGATCGACGCGGCGCTGCCGGCTGCGTTGGCGCCGGATCTCGCGATCACGACACCCGCACCGGCCGAGGACAAGGATGCCGTGGTCGTCACCCGGGAGACGGCCGAGAAGTGGAACCTGACGTCCATCGCCGACCTCGCGGCGCACTCCGCCGAGGTGACGTTCGCGGCTCCGGCCGAGTTCCAGGAACGGTCGGTCGGGCTGCCCGGACTGCGGGAGAACTACGGTCTCGACATCGCGCCGGCCAACTTCGTGCCGATCGGCGACGGCGGTGGACCCGCAACCGTCAAGGCACTCACGTCCGGGCAGGTGACGGCCGCGAACATCTTCACGACCTCCCCCGCGATCGAGGCGAACGACCTCGTCGTGCTCACCGATCCCGCGAACAACTTCCCCGCGCAGAACGTCGTTCCGCTGATGCGGGCATCGGCGAAGACCGACCAGCTCTCGCGTGTCCTCGACGTGGTGTCCGCCAAGCTCACCACCGAGGAACTCGTCGACCTCAACGACGCAGTGTCCGGCGACAGCAAGACCGAACCGCAGGCCGCCGCGAAGCAGTGGGTGGCACGACAGGGCCTGGACACCCCCGTCTCGTGATCTCCTTCTCCGCTGTCTCCAAGCGTTTTCCGGACGGCACGGTGGCCGTCGACGGACTGGATCTGAAGATCGACGCCGGATCGTTCACGGTCTTCGTCGGCCCGTCCGGCTGCGGCAAGACCACGTCGATGCGGATGATCAACCGGATGGTCGTGCCCACCGCGGGCACCGTGACCGTCGACGGCCGCGACGTCGCGACCACGGATGTCGTCGAACTGCGGCGCAGCATCGGGTACGTCATCCAGGGCGGCGGTCTGCTGCCGCACCGCACCGTCGTCGACAACGTGGCGACGGTGCCCGTCCTGCGGGGGCAGTCCCGCCGTGCCGCCCGACGCGCGGCGCTGGACGTGCTCGATCGGGTGGGGCTCGACCGCGCGCTGGCGAACCGCTATCCGGCGCAGCTGTCGGGTGGCCAACAGCAGCGGGTGGGGGTGGCGCGGGCGCTCGCGGCGGACCCGCCGATCCTCCTGATGGACGAGCCTTTCAGCGCGGTCGATCCGGTGGTGCGCGCCGAACTGCAGTCCGAGATGCAGCGGCTGCAGGCCGAACTGCGCAAGACGATCGTGTTCGTCACCCACGACATCGACGAGGCCGTCCGGCTCGGCGACAGGGTCGCAGTGTTCGGCCCGCACGGCCGGCTGCAACAGTACGACGCCCCGGCCACCGTACTGTCGTCTCCCGCAACCGATTTCGTCGCCGATTTCGTCGGCCGTGACCGTGGCTATCGCGGGCTCTCCTTCCGAAGCGCGGATTCGGTTCCGCTGCACGAGATCCGCCGCCTCCGCGAATCCGAGGTGCCCGCCGCGACTCTCGCTCCCGGCGACTGGGCGCTCGTCGTCACCGATGCCGGACACCCCCAGGGGTGGATCGATGCCGCCGGTCTGGACGCCGTCCGGGCCGGCCGGCCGATCGCGGATGCGTCGGCGGCGGGTGGGTCGCTGTTCACGATGGGCACCGATCTGCGGCAGGCGCTGGACGCGGCGATCTCGTCGCCGTCGGGGACAGGTGTCGCGGTCGACGCCTCCGGGGCGGTGGCCGGTGGCATCGATGCGGCCGACGTCGTCGCCCTGCTCGCCGAGCAGCGACGCACCGAGGATCGCCTCCGGAACGACCGGTGACGGCGTGTGCTACCTGACCGAGAACTTCTCGTACGTGCTGGAACTGACGCGCGAGCACCTGAGCTTGGCCCTGCTCCCGCTGCTGCTGGGACTCGTGATCGCGATACCGCTCGGCACCGCGGTCCGGCGCGTGCGGTGGCTGCGGCGCACGACGCTCGTGATCGCGAGCATCTCGTTCACGGTCCCGTCGCTCGCGCTGTTCGTCACGGTGCCCACTGTGGTCGGACTGCCGATCCTCGATCCCGCGAACGTGGTGATCGCGCTGACCGTGTACTCGACCGCGCTGCTGGTCCGCGCGGTACCGGAGGCGCTCGACGCGGTGCCGGAGGACGTCGTGGACTCCGCCACCGCGATGGGGTTCACCCCGCTGCGCCGGGCGCTGACCGTCGAACTGCCCCTCGCCCTGCCGGTACTCCTCGCGAACGTTCGCGTCGTCGCGGTCACCAACATCTCGCTGGTGTCGGTGGGCGCGCTCATCGGCGTCGGTGGTCTCGGTGAGCTGTTCACGAAGGGCTACCAGCGGGACTACCCGGAGCAGATCGTCGCCGGCATCGTCGCGATCGTCGTGCTGGCGTTGCTGTTCGATGCCGCGCTGTACCTCGCCGGCCGGTTCCTGACGCCGTGGCAGCGCGGCGGCACCCGTCGGACCCGGTCGCGGCGCGCGACCGTCGAACTGTCGGAGGGCCCGGCCTGATGTTCACCAGTGCGTGGGACTACCTCGTCGACCCGGCGAACTGGCAGGGTCCGACGGGCATCGGCGCCCGGATCCTCCAGCACCTCTGGTACAGCCTGCTGGCGGTCGCGGGGGCGGCCGTGATCGCCGTGCCGATCGGGTTGGCGATCGGGCACTTCCGCCGCGGCGAGATCGTGGTCGTGGGCGCCGTGAACGCGCTGCGGTCGCTGCCGACGCTCGGTGTCCTGACGCTCCTGGTCCTGCTGCTCGGCCTGGGTCTGGTCCCGCCGATCCTCGCACTGGTGCTGCTCGGCATCCCGCCCCTGCTCGCGGGGGCCTACGCGGGCGTCGCGAACGTGGATCGACAGGTGGTCGATGCCGCCGAGGCGATGGGGATGACGACGCGGCAGGTGCTGCTGCGCGTGGAGGTCCCCAACGCGCTGCCGTTGATCCTCGGCGGGTTGCGCAGCGCGACACTGCAGGTGATCGCGACCGCGACCGTGGCGGCCTACGTCAACCTCGGTGGACTCGGCCGGTACATCTTCGACGGCCTCGCGCTGCGCAGCTACGACCGGGTACTGGTCGGTGCGCTCCTGGTCGCGGCCCTGGCCCTGATCGTCGACGGTCTGCTCGCCGCCGCAGTGTGGGCGTCGGTGCCCGGCACCGGACGCCTGCGCCGCCCGGCGGCGATCACGTCGTCGCCACGAACTTCAGAATCGTCGAGTTGACCTCGTCGGGCCGCTCCAGTTGCAGGAAGTGGCCGGCCCCGGAGACGACGTGCGCCTCGCTTCCCGGTGGCAGCCCGGATCCGACCCGCGCCGCGAGACGCGGGTCGAGGCACCCGTCGCGGTCGCCGTGGAGGTAGAGCGTCGGGACGATCGGTGAGCGCATCTCCGCGCCCACCCACCGGCGGTAGCGGACAGGGGGACGAGGTAGCGGCCGAGCCATGTTGCGGTAATAGCCGATCACGGCGCGCCGGTGTGCCGGATCGGCCATGGCCTCCATCACGGCGGGTAGATCGTCCGACGCGTCGTAGCCGGGTGACCAGTCCGCCCACAGGCGCGGAACAATCCGGCCCGCCAACTTCTCGGGCAGCACCGGCAGTTGGTTGAACAGGATGTACCAGCTGTTGCGGAGCTGACGGGGCAGCGCGGGCAGCACCGCCGGGGTGCGCAGCGCGGGAAACGGTGGCACCGAGAGCGCCACAGCGGCGACGAACGGGCTGTCGGGGTGTGCGGCGAGCACGTTGGCGGTGATCGCACCCCAGTCGTGGCCGATCAGTACCGCGTCGACTCCCCCTCCCGCGCGGTCGTGGACGGCCACCGCGTCGTCCATCAGGGCGGCGACGTGCCCGCTGCCGTCCGCGGGGATCTCGGACGGTGCGTACCCGCGTGTGAAGGGGGCGACCACCCGCCAGCCGGCGTCGGCCAGGACCGGTCCCAGGTGCCGCCAAGTGTGGGCCGTGTCCGGGAAACCGTGCAGCAGGACCGCGAGCCGGCCCGTCGCAGGGCCCCACGTCAGTGCCCGCAGCCGGACCGCGTCGAGCTCGAGGGTGATCTCACGCATGCCGACCATCCTGGACGAGGCGGCCCGCGTGCGCACCCGATCCGGCGACATCACGCGTCAGGGCCCCGCCGCAGTCGCGGCGGGGCCCTGTTCACGCGTCGAGCGGTGCGTCGTCAGGCGACGCCCTCGTCCTTGGCCGCCTGCGCGACTGCAGCAGCCACGGCCGGCGCGACCCGCGGGTCCAGCGGGCTCGGCACGATCTTGTCGACCGCGAGCTCGTCCCCGAGCACCGACAGGATCGCCTCGGCGGCGGCGAGCTTCATGCCCTCGGTGATCCGGCGGGCACCGGCGTCCAGGGCGCCCTTGAAGACGCCCGGGAACGCGAGCACGTTGTTGATCTGGTTCGGGAAGTCGCTGCGACCCGTCGCGACGATCGCCGCGTACTTGGCGGCGATGTCGGGGTGGATCTCCGGGTCCGGGTTCGACATCGCGAAGATGATCGACTCGGGCGCCATCGTCGCGATGATCTCCTCGGGCACGGTTCCGGCAGAGACCCCGAGGAACACGTCTGCGCCGTCGAGCGCCTCGACCAGGCCGCCGCTGCGGCCGGCCGGGTTGGTGCGGGCCGCGAGGTCGGCCTTGATCTCGCCCAGGTCCTCGCGATCGGAGGACACGATGCCCTTCGAGTCGAGAACGGTGACGTCGGCGATGCCCGCAGCGAGCAGGATGTTGGCGCACGCGACACCGGCCGCGCCGGCCCCGGAGATCACGACGCGCAGCGCGGTGATGTCACGGTTCTGAACCTTGGCCGCACCGCGCAGCGCGGCGAGCGCGACGATCGCGGTGCCGTGCTGGTCGTCGTGCATGACCGGGCAGTCGAGGGCCTCGATGACGCGGCGCTCGATTTCGAAGCAGCGCGGAGCCGAGATGTCCTCGAGGTTCACTGCGCCGAAACTCGGGCGCAGTCGCACGAGGGTCTCGACGATCTCGTCGGGGTCCTTGGTGTCCAGAACCAGCGGGATCGAGTTGAGGCCCGCGAAGTTCTTGAACAGGGCCGACTTGCCCTCCATGACCGGCAGCGACGCGCGGGGGCCGATGTCCCCGAGGCCGAGGACCGCGGTGCCGTCACTCACGACCACGACGAGACGGTTGGTCCACGTGTAGCGATCGGCCAGCGTCTCGTCAGCGTGAATTGCGCGGCTGACCTGCGCAACGCCGGGCGTGTACGCGATCGACAGCGCACGCTGGGAATCGAGCGGGGCGGTGGTCTCGACCGAGAGCTTGCCACCGATGTGGCCCGCGAAAATTTCCTCGTCGGTTATTTCGACCTTTGGCGTAACGGAAGCTTCAGACACAGGGGACACGATGACACTCCTCTTGAGACCAGACTCACTCGGGTCCTGGTTACTGAGAAGTAACCGAGTCGTGGAGGTGAAAACGACGCGGCACTTGACGAACGCAGGATTGATCGGTTGCAGCTACCGGAACGCGCGATCGTTGCACTGCTAGCCGGAGCGTGATGGCGCCGGGCGGGGTGGGCCCTGGCACAAGTTCTTGCCACCTGAAGAACTCCGAGAAGGGCGGTAGCACCCACGCGGAGTGCAATGATTCTGCACCATCGGAAGGCCGGAATCAAATCTGCCAGAACGGTCACGATCTCACGGAAACAGGTCTCTACCTGTGAGGATGCGTCGGCCCACGACGAACGGTCAGGACCACCACTGGGTCCACAGCAACAGGCCGGTGAGCGCGAGGATCACTCCCGAGGCCAGGACGGAGGCGGCGCCCCGGCGCCGGTCGGCGAAGATCTGCAGGCCCACGGCGAGCACGCTCACCACCACATGCGCCGCGATCGACTCCGCGCCGGGACCCGGAAAATCCCGGTTCGTGGCGAGGTATGCCGCGACGATCACGACGACGGTCAGCACGACGACACCGCCGGAGACGACACCGGACAGTCCGCGCAGCATCCTCGCGACCCACGGATCACGCGGGCGGCGACGGACGGAACCGAGGTTCTCGTAGGTCATCGACGCGCTCCGTCGGTCGCGGGGACGTCCGTGACCGCGTCGCCGGTCAGCACCGGGACGCCGGTCGCGCGGGCGACGATCTCCTCGAGCGCCTCCGGTGCGGTCGTGTGCTGTCCCAGGGCGATCGTCTTGTTCTTTCCGTGGTAGTCCGAGGACCCGGTGGCGACGAGGTCGAGTTCGGCGGCCAGGGAGCGCAGCAGGGCCGTGTCGGCCGCGCCGTGATCGGGATGATCGACTTCGAGTCCGCCGAGCCCGTGCTCGGCGAGTTCCCGGATGTGTTCGAGATCGAGGAGTCGGCCGCGGGCACGCGCGCGGGCGTGGGCGATCACACTGACACCGCCCGCGTCGGCGACCATCTCGACGGCCCGCTCGAGCGGGGTGTCGGACTTCTCCACGTAGTACGGGCTGCGCGTGGAGAGCAGATCGGTGAAGGCGTCTCCGACACTGTCCACGACGCCGGCCCGGACCAG
This sequence comes from Prescottella equi, assembly GCF_002094305.1. Classification (GTDB taxonomy): domain Bacteria; phylum Actinomycetota; class Actinomycetes; order Mycobacteriales; family Mycobacteriaceae; genus Prescottella; species Prescottella equi. The sequence goes on along the minus strand of NZ_LWTX01000010.1, from coordinate 67,428 downwards.
CGCCCGCGCCAGGTGCGGACGGCCCACCGCGGGTCCGGCATCCGCGAGAATCGCCTCCGGATCGATCGGCAGGCCCGCGGCGGCCATCCGGACCGCCATCGCCCGCAGCCGGGTCACCCGCTCGTCGCGCAGACGTTCACGCTCGACGGCGAACTCCTGCGACTCGGGATCGAACAGGTACGCGAGCAGGTGCACCGCGACGGGCCGGCCGTCCTCGCCGCGCCCCTCGCACGACATCTCCATTCCGCGCACCAGTCGCAGCCCGGACGGCAGCGCGGCCGCGGCTTCCTTCCATCCGGCCGTGGTGTCGTGATCGGTGATCGCGAGCACGTCCACGCCCGAGGCGGCAGCCTTCCGCACCAACTCCGCCGGGGAGTCGGTGCCGTCCGAAGCGGTCGAGTGTGTGTGGAGATCGATACGCACCGAACCAGTGTGTCAGGTTCGCTCCGGCGACGCCGCGCGCCCGCGGTAGCAGTGATCGACCCCCGACGCATTCGGTTGGCCCCCAACCGAATCGGACATCACCGCACCGACCGGGACGGCGTCAGAGCGCGGCGGCCCCACGACCGGGGTCGCGGACGTCGATGCCCGCCTCCGTCCACGCCTCGCGCAGCGCTGCGGCTCCCTTCAGACGGACCCACGCCGCCTCGGTGCCGGTGAGGGGCACCACCTCGAGGAACTGCACGGGGTCCAGCGGTTCGGGCAACTCGAGGTCCGGGATGTCGCTCTCGCCGAGCAGCACAGCGGTGAAGGGCACGCCCTTCCACAGCGGTTCACCGAGGTCGATCAGCCCGTCCGGGCGCAGTACCACTCCCTCGACGGCAGGCGCGGCCGCGAGCACCGCCAGCGTCCGATGCACGCCTGAGGCGACGCCCGCGCCCCCGACCAGGCTCAGGACTATTTCTGCCCGTGGACCGCGGGTGGGATCCGCGATCATGTCGCTCGGATCGCCCATCGGGTGCCGGGAGCACCCCAGGCTGACGTACCGGACGGGCGCGTCGCCGGTGCCCGGATAGCGCAGGACGTCGACGGGCTCCAGACCCAGGAAGGTCACCGACGCCGCCGTGGGCTCGGGACCGCCGATGTGCTGGTCGAGATGGGAACGCACGGCCGAGACAACGCTGTCAGTCACACACCCATCTAACACCGGCGGCGCAGCCGTCTCACCGACGCCTCGAACGCGCTTGCGCGCGAGGTCTTTCGGCCCCGTCTCCCGGCCACAGGGAACGCGACTGTACTTCGGGACGCGGAGCCACTAGTTAAATGAGGTAAACAATTTTGCAGGAGTTACCTTGTCTCGCCCCGATAGGCGCGTGCCCCGCACGGGCACGTCCGGAACGCTGCTCACCGCGGCGCTCTGCTTCGTCATCCTCGTCGTGTCCGTCCAGCAGACGGTCGTGCTCCCGCTGTCCGGGGTCATCAGCCGTCAGCTGGACATCGGCACCACCGCCGTGGGATGGACCCTCACCGCCGGATTCCTCGCCGCCGCCGTCATGACTCCCGTCGCCGGGCGCATGGCCGACCTGCGCAGCAAGAGGACGGTGCTCCTCGCGGTGCTCGGCATCGTCCTCGCCGGATCGGTGGTCGCGGCTGTGACCGAGTCACTGCCACTGCTGATCGTCGCCCGGGTCCTGCAGGGCGTGTCGTTCGCGGCGTTCCCGGTGAGCCTCGCGATCGTGCGCGAGGAACTGGCGCCCGGCAAGCTTGCGTCCGCGATGGGCCTGTTGTCCGGCACACTCGGTTTCGGCGGCGCCGTCGGCATGGTCCTCACCGGACTCGTCGTTCCCGACGGCGCGGACTACCGCCACGCCTTCTGGCTCGCGACCGCCCTGACGGTCGTCGCGATCGTCCTGGTGATCGCCGTCGTCCCCGCACGCGCGAATCCGGCGAGCGGTCGCGTGGACTGGCCCGGCGCGGTGCTCCTCGGCATCGGACTCGTGCTGATCCTGCTGCCGCTCTCGGAGGCCAACGCTTGGGGTTGGGCGTCGGCCCGCACGCTCGGCTGCGCGAGCGCGGGCATCGTGGTGCTCGGGTGCTGGTTCGTCCTCGAGCGCCGCATCGCCCATCCGCTGGTGCCGACCGAGATGCTGACGCACCGCCCGGTGCTGTTCACCCACCTCGCGGGGCTGCTGGTGGGCGCCGGCATGTTCGTGAACATCACGACGCTCACGTATTTCGTCCAGACGTCGCGCGAGAACACCGGCTACGGGTTCGGCGCGAACCCCATGGAGTCGGGGCTGGTCTACATCCTCCCGGGCGCGACGGTGGGCGTCGTCGCGTCGATCTGCTCGGGCGCCCTCATCACCCGCTTCGGCGCACGCACCGTGATGACGGCCTCGGGAGTCCTGGGCGTGATCGGCTTCGGATCTCTCGCCGTCGCGCACGACGCTTCGTGGCAGGTCATCGTGGGATCGATGGTGGCGTCGGCCTTCACGAGCCTCGCGTACGCCGCGATGCCGGCACTTCTCGTGGCCGAGGTGAGCAGCGAGAACACCGGAGTCGCGAACAGCGTCAACTCGATCGCCCGCACCGCCGGTAGTTCCGTCGCGAGCGCTCTGCTGGCAACGCTGCTCGCGAGCCTCACGATCGGCGACACCACGTTCGCCCGGGTGGACGCCTACCTGATCGCGTTCGGGTTCGGTGTGGTGTGCGCGGTCGTGTCGACCGTGCTGGTCCACGTCGGCGGCGGAGGCCGACGCACCACGAGCTTGCGGGACGAGATCCCCGCGCCCGAGCAGAGTGCGAGCTTGGCCAGCATGTCGCGGGCCGACTCCGCCGTCTTGGGATCGCAGAGCACGTCGTAGCGGCCGGCCACCAGTTGCATCGTCGACGAGAAGTCGCGTGTGCCACGGGCTGCCGCGTACGGAATCGTGGTCGAGATCAGGCCGAAGACGATGCCGCCGAAGATGCCCACCAACAGCGGTCCGAGGAACTGACCGGTGAAGATCCCGAGCAGCAGACCGAAGAACACGCCCAGCCAGGCACCCGAAACGATGCCACCGCCAATGACTTTGGCCCAGGTGAGGCGTCCGAGCACGCGCTCGACCTGCATGAGGTCGACGCCGACGATCGTGACGTCCTCGACCGAGAACTGTTGATCCGACAGGTAGTCCACCGCACGCTGCGCCTCGGCGTAGGTGGGGTACGAGCCGATGGGCCAGCCGGTGGGCGGGGTCGGCAATCCGCGCCCCTGTCGGTTCGGCTGCGAGAGTGGATTCGTCATCGTCTTCGTCTCTCCTGCTCGGGCGTGCGGTATGTCCGGTTTCTACCGGTGGCCGGTCCTTGATATCAATTGTGCCCGCACCGCCGGTCGGACGCCCCCCTAGTCGGACGGGGGCGTGAACGACGACGTCCGGGTCATACCCGCGGCGCGCCCCTTGGCCGAGATGACCAACGCCATCTTGCGACTCGCCTCGTCGATCATCTCGTCGCCGAGCATCACCGCCCCGCGGGCGCCACCGGCGGCGGAGGTGTGGAACTCGTACGCGTCGAGGATCAACTCGGCCTGGTCGAAGTCCTCCTGACGCGGGCTGAACACCTCGTTGGCCGCATCGATCTGGGAGGGGTGCAGCACCCACTTGCCGTCGAACCCGAGCGCAGCGGTGCGCTGCGCCGACCGCCGGAACGCCTCGACGTCTCGGATGGCGAGGTACGGGCCGTCGATCGCCTGCAGATCGTGCGCCCGGGCCGCCATCAGGATGCTCATCAGGATGTGGTGGTAGGCGTCGCCGCGGTCGTAGCCGTCGGGCTGTTCGCCGACGACCAGGGTGCGCATGTTGATGCTGGCCATGAAGTCCGCCGGGCCGAAGACGAGGGTCTGCACGCGCGGGCTCGCCGCCGCGATCGCGTTGATGTTCGTGAGCCCGATCGCGTTCTCGATCTGCGGCTCGATCCCGATCCGGCCGACCTCGAGGCCGTTGGCCTTCTCGATCTGGGTGAGCAGGAGATCCAGTGCCTGAACGTGACTCGCGTCCGGCACCTTCGGCAGCAGCACGGCGTCGAGATAGGCACCAGCCCCGCCCACGACGGTTGCGATGTCGGCGTGCGTCCACTCGGTGGTCCAGTCGTTGACCCGCACCACCTTGAGCTGGTCGCCCCACCCGTCCTCGCCCAGGGCGTCCACGATCCGGGCCCGCGCCTCGGCCTTGGCGATCGGCGCCACCGCGTCCTCGAGGTCGAGGAAGATCGCGTCCGCCGGAAGACCCTTCGCCTTGTCGATCATCTTGCGGCTGGATCCCGGAACAGCGAGAACCGACCGACGCGGCCTGAAGCGAGAAGTCATGACCGGCGGCCTCCGAATTCAGTGGATATCCCAATGAGGATTTAGCCTTTTCATCATGGCAGCTGTGAACAAGGTATTCGCAGCCAGGCTCGCCGGCCTGGTGGTTCTCGGACCCGACGGCGAGTCGATCGGTCGTGTGCGCGACGTCGTGCTCACCATCCGAATAGGCAGACAACCGCCGCGAGTGCTGGGTCTCGTCATCGAGATGTTCACGCGCAAGCGCATTTTCGTTCCCATGCTCCGCGTCACCGCGATCGAGCCGGCGTCGGTGACCCTCAAGACCGGCAACGTCAGTCTGCGCCGGTTCGACCAGCGTCCCACCGAGATCCTCGCGCTCGCCCAGGTACTCGATTCGCGGGTCCGCATCGACGATCCGGAGGTCACCGAGGCCATCGGCACCGAGGCCGTCATCGTCGACCTCGGCATCGAACTCACCCGCACCCGCGACTGGGTGGTGTCCCGGGTGGCGGTGCGTGCCCAGCGGGGCCGGCTCGGCCGGCGCTCGGCGATCCACGTCGTCGACTGGCAGCACGTTCACGGATTGACCCCCACCGCGCTGTCGATGCCGGGGCAGGGCGTCTCCCAGTTGCTGATGCAGTTCGAGGGCATGCGCGCCGCCGACGTCGCGCACGCGATGCGGGAACTGCCCGAGAAGCGACGGCACGAGGTGGCTCTCGCGCTCGACGACGAACGACTGGCGGACGTCGTCCAGGAATTGCCGGCGGACGACCAGACCGACCTGCTGCTGCACCTCGAGGTGGAACGCGCGGCCGACGTGCTCGAGGCGATGGACCCCGACGACGCCGCCGATCTGCTCGGTGAGTTGCCCGAGACCGACGCCGAGTCGTTGCTGCAGTTGATGGATCCCGAGGACTCCGAGCCGGTCCGGCGGCTACTCGAACACTCCCCCGACACGGCCGGCGGTCTGATGACTCCCGAGCCGGTGGTGCTGACGCCGTCGACGACGGTCGCCGAGGCCCTCGCCCGTGCCCGCAACGCCGATCTCACCCCGGCCCTCGCGAGCATGGTGTTCGTGGTGCGCCCGCCCACCGCGACGCCCACCGGTCGCTATCTGGGCTGTGTCCACCTGCAACGGTTGCTCCGAGAACCGCCCGCCAACCTGGTGGGGGGCGTCCTGGACGACGACCTGCCCCGCCTCGATCCGGAGGACTCGCTCGCGACCGTCACCCGGTTCTTCGCGACCTACAACCTCGTGTGCGCACCCGTCGTCGACGACGAGCACCACCTGCTCGGCGCGGTGACCGTCGACGACGTCCTCGACCACCTCCTGCCCACCGACTGGCGCGAGGAGGACCACAACCATGAGTGAGCTGAGTGGACGTCAGCGGCTCGAGACCCCTCGCGGTACCCGGGGTCTGCGATTCCACATCGACGTCGAGGCCGTGGGGCGGGTGAGCGAGAACATCGCCCGCTTCCTCGGCACGGGCCGCTACCTGCTGATCCAGACGGTGATCGTGATCGTGTGGGTGGCCCTCAACGTGTTCGCGGTCCGGTTGCAGTGGGATCCGTACCCGTTCATCCTCCTCAACCTGGCGTTCTCGACGCAGGCCGCGTACGCCGCACCGTTGATCCTGCTGGCCCAGAACCGGCAGGAGAACCGCGACCGGGTGTCACTCGAGGAGGATCGGGCACGCGCCGCCCAGACGAAGGCCGACACCGAGTTCCTGGCCCGCGAGCTCGCGGCCCTGCGGCTCGCGGTCGGCGAGGTCGCGACCCGCGACTACCTGCGCCGCGAGCTCGACGACATCCGCCAGATGCTGACCGACCTCGCCGAGCGGGAATCCGGACGCGATGAGGACGAGCCCAGGCCGACCACTCCCAAGCCGCGCACCCGCAAGTAGCGGACCGGTGCCCCGACCTCCGTCGGCAAGCCGTGGCGAACGCTCGGCCCGTTCTCCGACACGACCCGTCACCAATATGTAACGTGTGTCACATCGATCGAGATGTAGCGGACGGCGACGCTCGGTCGTGCAACACGAGTGGATGCGGGTTTGCCGCAAGGAGGGGTCTGAAGAGTGCGTGTGCGTGGAATTCTCGGTACGTCGTCCCTCGTCCTCGCCGGAGTCGTGACCGCAGCGGCATCGATCGGAGGCGTTTTCGACACCTCGTCTCCGGAACCGGCGTCGCCGGCCGCGGCCGCGGCTGTGTCTTCGTCTTCGACCACGACCGAGGCGCCGGCGGCGCAGGCCGCGATGGTCCCCACCGTCGGACTCGTTCCCGCCGCGCCCCGGCCCGAACGGCAGCTGCGCACCGCCAAACCGGCGCCGGCCCCCACGCTCCCGGACCCGACCGCGCTGCTCGCGGGAGCCGCGCCGCGGTCGGTGCCGGTCCCCGTGGTCGTCGGGCCGCTCGGCATTCCCGAGATCGTCCTCAACGCGTACCGCTCGGCAGAGCTGGCGATGGCGGGCACGCAACCCGGATGCGGCCTGCAGTGGAACCTCCTGGCAGGAATCGGCAAGATCGAATCCGGACATGCCGGCGGCGGCCAGACCGACGCCGCGGGCACCACGGTGACGCCGATCCTCGGTCCCACCCTCAACGGCCACCTGGCCGGCAACGAGATCATTACCGACACCGACCGCGGCGCACTCGACGGCGACCCGGTGCACGATCGGGCGGTGGGCCCGATGCAGTTCATCCCGAGTACCTGGGTGCGCTACGCGTCCGACGGCAACGGCGACGGCGTCGCCGACCCGAACAACGTCTTCGACGCGACGCTGTCGGCCGCGCGGTACCTGTGTGCGGGCGGATTGAATCTGAACGACCCGTCCCAGCTGACGCGCGCGGTGCTCCGCTACAACAACTCGTCGGCGTACATGGCGAACGTGCTGTCGTGGTCGGCCGCCTACCGGACCGGTGGCACGCCGGCCCCCGCCGTTCCGGTCGCCCCGGCACCACCCGAGCGTTCCCCCGACACGGAGGCGGTGGCCGAGGCCGCGCCGACGCCGGCTCCGTCGCCGACCGAGCCCACGACGACCCCGGCCGCACCACCCGCCGAGCAGCCGGGGGCGACCGTCCCCGCCCCCATGCCACTGCCGACCGTTCCGGGTCTGCCGCAGCTGCCCTGCCTCGTCTTCTGCCCACCGCCGGCACCCGCGCCGACGCCGGGGCCCGCCGCATAGTGGGTGCCGCTTAACATGGGGGCATGGCAGCCCTGACCGAAACCGCCGTCCGCACCGCATTGTCGAAGGTGCAGGACCCCGAGATCCGTAAACCCATCACGGAACTCGGCATGGTCAAGAGCATCGACATCGGCGACGACGGCAGCGTCGACGTCGGCATCTACCTGACCACGGCAGGATGCCCCCTGCGCACCGAGATCACCGAGCGGGTCACCAAGGCCATCGCAGACGTCGAGGGTGCCGGCGCGGTCCGCGTCGAACTCGATGTGATGAACGACGAGCAGCGCACCGAACTGCGGCGCTCGCTGCGGGGCGACTCCACCGAACCCGTGATCCCGTTCGCCCAGCCCGGATCGCTCACCCGCGTGTACGCCGTCGCGTCCGGCAAGGGTGGCGTCGGAAAGTCCAGCGTCACAGTCAACCTCGCGGCCGCGATGGCGGCCAAGGGGCTGTCGGTGGGTGTGCTCGACGCCGACATCTACGGTCACTCCGTCCCCCGCATGCTCGGCACCGACGCCAAGCCCACGCAGGTGGAGCGGATGATCATGCCGCCGCAGTCGCACGATGTGAAGCTGATCTCCATCGCCCAGTTCACGCAGGGCAACACCCCGGTCGTGTGGCGCGGACCGATGCTGCACCGCGCCCTGCAGCAGTTCCTGGCCGACGTGTTCTGGGGCGATCTCGACGTGCTGCTGCTCGACCTGCCGCCCGGCACCGGCGACGTCGCCATCTCGGTGGCCCAGCTCATCCCGGGCGCTGAGATCCTCGTCGTCACGACTCCGCAGCAGGCGGCCGCCGAGGTGGCCGAGCGGGCCGGAGCGATCGCGCTGCAGACGCGTCAGCGCATCGCGGGTGTGGTCGAGAACATGTCGTGGATGGAGTTGCCGGACGGCACCCGGATGGAGGTGTTCGGCTCGGGCGGCGGCCAGGCTGTCGCCGACCGTCTCACGAAGGCCGTGGGCGCCACGGTGCCGCTGCTGGGTCAGATCCCGCTCGAGCAGGCGGTCCGCGAGGGCGGCGACGCCGGGCTCCCGATCGTCCTCGGTGCCCCGGACTCCCCCGCCGGTACCGCGTTGCGCGACATCGCGGACAAGCTGTCGGTGCGTTCGCGTGGCCTCGCCGGTATGTCGCTCGGGATCGACACCGTCCGCCACCTCTGACCCGGGACCGCTCGTAGCACAAGAGCCGGATCGCGTACGCGATCCGGCTCTTTGCGCTGCTCTCCCGGCGGAGGTCAGGTGGCGTCGGGGTCGACCGGTGGCCTCTCACCGGCCGCGAGCGGCTTCGACTCGGGTGCGGCGGCCGCGGGACCCGGGGCGCCGGTCCCGTTCCCGAACGGCTTGCCGTCGAAGGTTCCCTTGAGCACCGAGTCGTCGCCGTCCAGCAGATGCTTGGTGATGACGGCGCGCGGGGTCATGCCGCGCAGTTCGTTGAGGTCGGCGAGCGGCTTACGGAGATCGTCGAACTCCGGGCCCAGTTCGTCCTTGAGCTGTTGGCTGGCACCGCTGGCGTAGTCGCGGACCTGCCGGATCGATTTGGTGACCCAGCTGACGGCGCCGGGTAGCCGCTCGGGACCGAGGATGACGAGCGCTGCGATGAGGAGCACCATGAACTCGCCCCAGCCGATGTTGCCAAACACGGGTTCAGAGTACGTGTCCGCACGCGGACCCGCTCGTGCGATACGTAAATTTCACATACGCGACGCGTTCCGTCAGTCCGATGTCGGGGTCACTTCCACGTCGACGGACCGTCCGGACCGGAACAACTGCACGGTCACCGGCTTGCCGACCTCTTGGTCGTGCACCGCGACGATCAGTTCGTCGGCGCTCGACACCGACCGATCCCCGACCTTCACGATCACGTCGCCCTCGACGATGCCGGCCTTCTGTGCGGGGCTGTCCGCCTGCACGTTCGCCACCTCGGCGCCGCTGGTCGCGTCGTTGATGACGGTCCGCGCATTGACGCCGATCTCGGGGTGGTGGACGACCCCGTTGCGGATCAGCTCCTGCGCGACAGCCGTGACGTCGTCGATCGGAATCGCGAAGCCGAGACCCACCGACCCACCGCTCTCCGAACGGATCGCCGAGTTGATGCCGATGACCCGGCCGTCCATGTCGATCAGCGGGCCACCCGAATTGCCGGGGTTGATGGCGGCGTCCGTCTGCACGGCGTCGATCACCGCATCGGTGTCGGTGCCCGCACCGTTGAGCCGGACGGGCCGGTTGAGGGCGCTGACGATTCCCCGGGTCACGGTTTTGTTCAGCCCGAGCGGTGACCCGACGGCCACGACGTCCTGGCCGACCTGCACCTCCGAGGACTTGCCGAGATCGGCAACCGTGAGGTTGCGCACGTCGGTCTTGAGGACCGCGAGGTCGGTCTTGATGTCGCGGCCGACGATCTGCGCCGGCACCTTGGTTCCGTCGGAGAACGTCACCCGGATCGTCGCGCCCTCCGGGGCGGTGGCGGCCATCGAGATGACGTGGTTGTTGGTGACGATGTATCCGGCGCCGTCGACGACGACGCCCGAGCCGGTGCCCGACTGCTCGCCCTGCGCGACCTGGATGGAGACGACCGACGGCAGGACCGCGTCGGCGACCGCCGCGATCTGTCCCACCGGTTCCTCGCCGTCGTCGCCCGACTGCGACAGCGTCACGCTGCGACTGGTGAGGCTGTCCCGATCCGACGTCGCCGCGATTCCGATGAGCCCACCGACGAGCCCGATCGCGAGCGCGAGCGCCGCCAGCCCGGCCAGCGCCTTGCCCTCGACGTGGCCGCCGAGCAGGACGTCCCGCACACCCAGTTTGGGTGCGTCGGGCATCGGGGCCGGACCGTCGCCCGCCTCGGCGGGCGCGCCGAGGCGCACGGGTGCATCGGGATCGCGCCACGGATCGGCGGGAGTGTCGTCGGCGGCCGGGATCTCGACCACGGGTTCGGGTGCGCGCTGGATCAAGTCGGACTCGCCGTCGGGGCGGCCGAAAGCCTCGGCCAGCACCGGGTCGGGTCGTCCGACTCGGATCGGGGACGGTCCACCGGCCCGTGGATCGGCGGCGCGGACGAACGAGCCGGTGACGTCCGCTGGACGACCGAAGGCGTGCGTGGCGGCCGGATCCACCTCGGGGCGGTACACCGGGCGCGGGGCCAGACGCGGCCCCTCGGGTCGATCCGATCCGGCGTCCGCCGCTCCGGGCGTCCTCGAGTCAGCCGTCACGCGCGTGTATCCCCCTCGTGTGCGTCGATCACGGATGCCAGTATCGCCGATTCGGGCGGCCGCGCGGGTCGCGTCACGTCAGCGCCGACGGCGGAAGGGCCAACGCCGGGCGATGTCGCTGTCGCGTTCGAAGGAGATGATCCCGGGCACGGAGTCCTGCCGGGGCGCGGGATCGGGCTCGGCCGGATGACACCGGGGAATCTGGCTGAGGAGGCCGAGAAGGGAACTCGGCATCGACACCTCGGAGGCGGCGCGGCGCAACGCGATGCGGGCCTGCTGCTGCGCCTCCACCTCGGCCGCGCAGTCCGGACACAGCGCCAAGTGCTGCGACGCGCGCAGATAGGCGTTCATCCGCAGTTCGCCGTCCACGTAGGACGCGATCGCTTCGCTCGCAAGGTGCTCGGTAGAGCCGAACTGACGAGGTCTGCGCGCCTGCGTCATCAAACCCTCCTGCATTGCCTACCCGACACCGATCTGGTCGGCATCAACCTTTCCATTCGCGGCGAGGTGCTCACGCAGCGCCTGTCGTCCACGATGGATCCTGCTGCGAACAGTACCCAGCTTGACGCCCAGTGTCGCACCGATCTCCTCGTACGACAGGCCCTCGATGTCACACAGGACCACGGCGGCGCGGAACTCCGGCGCGAGCGAGTCCAGCGCGGACTGCAGGTCGGGGGCCAGCCGGGCGTCGTGGTAGATCTGCTCGGGGTTGGGCGAGTCGGAGGGGACGCGGTCGTAGTCCTCCGGCAGCGCCTCCATGCGGATGCGGTTGCGGCGGCGGACCATGTCCAGGAAGAGGTTGGTGGTGATGCGATGCAGCCAGCCCTCGAACGTGCCGGGCTGATAGTTCTGCAGCGATCGGAACACGCGGATGAAGGTGTCCTGGGTGAGATCCTCGGCGTCCTGTGCGTTGCCGGAGAGCCGGTAGGCCAGCCGGTAGACCCGGTCGCCGTGCTCGCGAACGAGCTCGTCCCACGACGGCATCGCGGACTTGTCTCCCGTTGCGTCGAACGCGGCGGTGCCCGTCGGTTCGGTCACGTCCGCGTCGATGCCGAGCGCGGACACACCTGAATCTGTGCCCGCCGCGAGCGCACGGTCGGCGGTGTCGGTGTCGATGCGTTCGGCATTGATCATGTGGATGGGTGGATCCTCCTACTCAGGACCGCTGATCACGAGACACGGAATTCTGCCGGTTCAACTCCCGAGAACGAGAAATTGTTCCCGACGATCCGCGGTTGCGCGATCTTCACGCCGTGCGGTCTAGTCGTCCGGCGATGAGATCACCCTCTCGCACCTCGATATGTGGCGAATATGAGCAACCTGAGCAGCGCCTGAGAATCTTGCCGGGCGCGGACGCGAGCGAGCCTCGGCACCGCGCAGGAACGGCCCGGCTAGCCTCTATTGCGTGCTCACCAACGCCGAACGAATTCTCACTCACACCGAGGACACCATCCTCGAGGACGAGATGCTCGCCACCGCGCGCGATCGCGCCGTGGAACTCGGCGCAGCGCCCGTGCCTCCGCCCGTGGGGGCGGCCCTCGCGCTCTTCACCAAGATGCTCGACGCGAAGACGGTCGTCGAGGTCGGGACGGGCGCAGGAGTGAGTGGTCTATGGCTGCTGCGGGGCATGCGCGAGGACGGCGTGCTCACCACCATCGACAGCGAACCCGAGCACCAGCGCGCCGCCAAGCAGACGTTCCGGGTCGCGGGCGTGGCCCCGTCCCGCACCCGGCTGATCAACGGCCGCGCCCTCGACGTGCTGCCGCGGCTCGCCGATTCCGCGTACGACCTGGTGTTCGTGGACAACGCCCCGGCGGATCACCCGCACTTCGTCCGCGAGGGTGTGCGTCTGCTGCGCCCGGGCGGCGTCATCGTGCTCCACAACGCACTGCTCGGCGGCCGGGTCGCCGATCCCGGCCAGCGCGACGCGGCGACGGTCGCGGTGCGCGAGGCCGCGCGCGCGATCGCGGACGACGAGCGCCTCACCCGCGTGCTGTTCCCCATCGGCGACGGCCTGCTGTGCGCCGCCCGCCTCTGATCGCTAGATCCAGACGCCCTTCCCGATCGTGACGACGCCGCCGTTGCTGACCGCGAAGCGCTGACGGTCACGTTCGAGGTCGACGCCGATGATCTCGCCCTCCCCCACGACGACGTTCTTGTCGAGGATGGCGCGACGCACCACGGCGCCCTTGCCGACGCGCACGCCCGGCATCAGGACGCTGCCCTCGACGGTGGCGCCGTCCTCGACCATCACGTTGGAGCTCAGTACCGAATTGCGAACCGTCGCCGCGGACAGGATGGATCCGGCACCGACCACCGATTCCTGCGCCAGACCGCCCTTGACGAACTTGGCTGGCGCGAGGTTCTCGGCGCCACCGCGAATGGGCCAGCGCCGGTTGTAGAGGTTGAACACCGGGTGCACCGACACCAGGTCCATGTGCGCGTCGTAGAACGCGTCGATCGTCCCCACATCGCGCCAGTACCCGCGGTCCCGGTCCGTGGCACCCGGCACCACGTTGTTCTTGAAGTCGTACACCGAGGCGACCCCGGCGTCGACGAGCGCGGGAATGATGTCGCCGCCCATGTCGTGGTCGGAGTCCGAGTTCTCGGAGTCGGCCCGGATGGCGTCGACGAGAACCTTCGTGGTGAACACGTAGTTACCCATCGACGCGAAGGTGACGTTGGGATCGTCGGGGGTCCCGGGCGGATGAGCCGGCTTCTCCAGGAACTGAGTGATCCGGCCGGATTCGTCGCTGTCGATGCAGCCGAACGCGTACGCCTCGCTGCGGGGCACCCGGATGCCGGCGACGGTGACCCCGGCGCCGGAGTCGATGTGATGCTGGACCATCTGCTCGGGGTCCATCCGGTACACGTGGTCGGCACCGAAGACGACGATGTACTCGGGGTCCTCGTCGTACACGAGGTTGAGCGACTGGAAGATCGCGTCGGCACTGCCCGTGTACCACCGTGGTCCGAGCCGCTGCTGCGCCGGGACCGGGGTGATGTACTCGCCGGCGAACCCGGACAACCGCCAGGTCTGGGAGATGTGCCGGTCCAGGGAGTGCGACTTGTACTGGGTGAGCACGCAGATCCGCAGGTAGCCGGCGTTCACGAGGTTGCTCAGCACGAAATCGATGAGCCGGTACGCGCCGCCGAAAGGGACGGCGGGCTTGGCGCGGTCAGCGGTGAGCGGGTACAGGCGTTTACCCTCGCCACCGGCGAGCACGATCCCGAGCACATGTGGCTGACTCCTCACACCAGTCAACCTATCCGGCGTCCACCGGCCGCCGCCAGCGTTGCAGGCAAACGCCCGGCGCCGCTGGCCGGAAACGGGTTCCGGCGGTTACGTTTAGCCGGTGCGGGTCGCGATGATGACGAAGGAATATCCCCCGGAGATCTACGGCGGCGCGGGTGTCCACGTGACCGAGCTGGTCTCGCACCTGCGCGCGCTGTGCGAGGTGGACGTCCACTGCATGGGCAGGCCGCGCGACGGCGCCGTCGTCCACGACCCGGACGCGGACCTGTCCGCCGCCAATCCCGCCCTGCGCACACTGTCGGCGGAGCTGCGGATGGCGAACGGCGCGGGTGGCGCCGACGTCGCACACTCGCACACCTGGTACACCGGTCTCGCCGGGCACCTCGCGGGCGCTCTCTACGACATCCCGCACGTCGTCACGGCGCACTCGCTCGAGCCGCGTCGGCCCTGGAAGGCCGAGCAGCTGGGTGGCGGATACCGGATCTCGTCGTGGTCCGAACGCAACGCGATGGAACATGCCGACGCGATCATCGCGGTCAGCGCCGGAATGCGGGCCGACGTGCTCGACACCTACCCGGCGATCGATCCCGCCCGAGTGCACGTGGTGCACAACGGGATCGACACGGACGTCTGGTACCCCGGCCCGGCAGACGCCGGCGCCACCTCGGTACTCGCCGCGCACGGCATCTCGCTCGAGCGGCCGATCGCGGTCTTCGTCGGACGCATCACCCGACAGAAGGGACTTGCCCACCTCGTCGCCGCCGCGCACCGGTTCGATCCCTCGATCCAGTTGGTGCTGTGCGCGGGCGCGCCCGACACGGCGGAACTGGCGGAGGAGACGGAGCGGGAGGTCGCCCGCCTCGCCGCGGCGCGAGGCGGAGTGTTCTGGATCCGCGACATGCTACCCACCGCCCAGGTGCGCGAAATACTTTCCGCCGCGACGGTTTTCGTGTGCCCGTCGGTCTACGAGCCGCTGGGGATCGTGAACCTGGAGGCGATGGCGTGCGCCACGGCGGTGGTCGCCTCGGACGTCGGCGGCATCCCGGAGGTGGTGCAGGAAGGTGTCACCGGACGCCTCGTGCACTACAACTCGTACGAGGTGGAGGCCTTCGAACACGCGCTCGCCGACGCGGTCAACGCGGTGGCCGCCGATGCCGGCGCGGCAGCGCAGATGGGTCGTGCGGGACGCGCCCGTGCAACGGCCGAGTTCTCGTGGGCCCGGGTGGCGCAGCAGACGCTGGAGGTCTACCGGGACGTACTCGCTCGCCGATAGCTCGAGACCACGACCGACGCGGTCACCGGGAACGGTTCGGGCAGAGCGGCGATCGCCTCGGCGCGCCGCTCGGGGGGCAGATGGCGAGCGGAGGGCCCCATTCCGACGAGGTGGTCGACGTCGCGATGCGACAGCGGCATGGTGATCTCGACGGGCGTGCGGTGGACCCGCTCGAAACGTCCCGCCAGCGTCTCGCCGAGGCGCTCGACCTTGCGGTCGTCGACGCGCACCATGCCGAGCAGGTCGACCAGTTCGCGCAGGTGGCGGTCGGTGGGGGTGAGCACGACGAGGACTCCGCCGTCGCCGAGGACGCGGTCGATCTCGGCAGCGTTGCGCGGCGCGAAGATCGACAGCACGTGGGTGAGGACCCCGTCCAGCACCGGCAGTTGCCGCCACACGTCGGCGACGACCGCCGCGGCCCGCGGGTGCGATCGCGCCAGCCGGCGCGCCGCCGGTTTGGAGACGTCCAGTCCGATACCTCGAGCGGTCGGCGCCGCATCGAGCACGCGGGCGAGATAGTGACCGGTTCCCGCGCCCACTTCCAGAATCCGCGGTTCGACGTCGTCCCGGGTGGACTGCACGACAGCGTCGGCCACGGCCGCCATCAGCGGGTCGAAGTGACCGGCGTCGAGGAATTCGCAGCGGTCCGCAACCATCTCGGGGCTGTCGCCGGTGAACTTGCTGGGGGCGCCGGTCAGCAGCGTGACGTAGCCCTGCCGGGCCACGTCGAAGCTGTGCCCACGCGGGCAGACCAGGGTCCGATCCACGGGGTCGAGCCCGTCACCACACTGAGGGCACGCGAGGAGCGCACTCACATCCGCCAGCACCGGTACCGCCGTGCCCTTTCCGCCAGATCCGTCGTTCGAGCCACCGCGCGACGATCGCCACACAGGCATCGGCCGGGTTGTCTCACTGACAATCGTGAGCCGACCCGGCCGAGACACCGCGGAGGGATGCACCGATCAGCTGGTGACACCCTTGAGTTCGTCCCCCAGCGCCGCAGCCTCTTCCGGGGTCAGTTCGACGACCAGACGTCCACCGCCCTCGAGTGGAACCCTCATGACGATTCCTCGTCCCTCTTTGGTTGCCTCGAGGGGACCGTCCCCGGTCCGGGGCTTCATGGCCGCCATCCTCTGCTCCCTCCAAATCTGCGCCGGACTCCGCTAGCGCCTCGGGTTACCGTTTGCCCCGCCAGCAATTAGCGAGGCTCCTGGTCCATTCTTCCCTATCGAGTGGGTTGCCGGGTAGCTGAGGCACAAAACCCCTCGAATCCGGCGCCCTCACGAGCCCGGTTCGACCCAGCACGACGCGAGGTGATCGTCCACCATCCCGGTGGCCTGCATGAGCGCATACGCAGTGGTAGGGCCCACGAAACGGAAGCCGCGACGCTTCAGCTCCTTCGCCATCGCCGTGGACTCGGGGGTGACGGCCGGAACGTCCTCGACTCGGTCCAGGCGCCTGGCGCGCCGCGGCGGTGCGAACGACCACAGCAGCGTGTCGAGGTCCGTGCCGGACAGGTCGAGGACGGCGCGCGCGTTCCCGATGACGGCCTCGATCTTCGCGCGGTTGCGGACGATCCCGGCATCGCCCAGCAGACGTTCGACGTCTGCCTCGCGGTAGACCGCCACTCTTTCGGGGTCGAACCCGTCGAAGGCCTTCCGGAACGCTTCGCGCTTGCGCAGGATCGTGATCCACGACAGTCCCGACTGGAACGCCTCCAGGCACAGGCGCTCGAACAGCTCGTCGCGGCCGTGCAGCGGCTGCCCCCACTCGAGGTCGTGGTAGTCGGTGTAGAGCCGGGAGCCTGCGGAGTCGACCGCCCACGGGCAGCGCGACCGCTCGTCGAGCGTCATCGTGGCACCTCCGGGTCCCCCGCTTGGCCGGCGGCACCGGCACCCGCGTCACGGGCCGCCAATTGTGCTCGCAGCGAGTCGATTTCCCGCCCCAGGCGGTCCAGCGCCCAGTCGACCTCGCTCGCCTTGTAGCCGCGCAACGTCTGCTGGAACCGCAACGCCTTCACGTCCGCCGCGGTGACGTCCTCGGCAGGCAGCACCGTCGCGGTGGTCCCCGGCGGCAGCGGCGGCAATTCCTCGGAACGACCGAACACGGCGCTCGCGCCGAGGAACAGCAGGCCACCGACGAGCACCATGACCAACAGGTAGATCAGGACCGTCAGCATGCCCCGATCCTGTCACGAACCCCCGACACCGGCCGTCAGGAGTGAGCGGTCACGGCCGGACCGTGTTCATCGGCGGCCGATCCGCCAGCGAGACGTCCGTGTACGCCGGCACGAACGAGTCGCCGTCCACCAGGAACTGGGTCAGTCCGGCACCCGTGTCGTCGACGCCGCAGCGCCGCAGCATCGTGCCGATGATCTGCCGGCTCATCACCCCGAGTTCGGACAGCGGCCGGTTGCGGTGCTTGCGCACCCCCAGGTTGACCTGGCCGATGGCGCCGAGGCCGAGGCGGTCGTAGGTGTCGAGCAGCAGTCCGATCTCGACCCCGTAGCCGGGCGCGAACGGTACCGACGACAGCAGCTCGCGAGTACCGGCGTACTCACCGCCCAGAGGCTGCAGAACGCACGTGAGTTCGGGGCGCAGCGCCGCCAGCATGGGTCGGGCGACCAGTTCGGTGACGCGTCCACCGCCGTTGGCGTCCTCGGTGCCGCTGACTCGCAGCGGCCGGCGGTAATAGCCCTTGACCAGGTGGATGCCGTCGACCGTGAGCAGCGGACCCAGCAACTTCGGGACGAACGCGGGGTCCGGTTCCACGAGGTCGGAGTCGACGAAGGCGATCAGGTCTCCTGTGCTCGCGGCAATCGACCGCCAGAGCACCTCCCCCTTGCCCGCGACCGGAGGCAGGCCCGGCACGGCGTCCTCCCGGCTGATCACCGTCGCACCGGCGGCCGCGGCCCGCTCGGCCGTGGCGTCGCTCGAGCCGGAGTCGAGCACGATCAGTTCGTCGACCAGGCCTCCCAACAGCGGGTGGATGGTGTCGACGACTCCGGCGACGGTCTTCTCCTCGTCGAGCGCGGGCAGAACCACGGACACGGTCCGTCCGGCCTTGGCGCGCTCGAGCTCGGCGATGCTCCACTCCGGGTGATCCCAGCTGTTCGCGTCCGTCCACGTGCGTGACGCCTCGGTGATGCTCATGCCAACCCCCGTACGGTGCGGACGGGCTGCCGTGTTCCCATGATCGCGGCGACCATGTCGACCACCCGACGGGTCGAGGCAACCTCGTGGACGCGGAACACGCGGGCGCCGCCGGCCGCCGCGAGAGCGGTGGCCGCCAGAGTGCCCTCCAACCTGTCCGCCAGTTCCACTCCTAGAGTCTCCCCGACGAAATCCTTGTTGCTCAGGGCCATCAGGACAGGCCATCCGGTGTTAACGAGATCTTCCACACGGCGCAACAATTCGAGCCCGTGGAAGGTGTTCTTCCCGAAATCGTGGGTCGGGTCGACGAGGATCGAGTCGGATTTCACCCCCAGCGCGGTGGCGTGCTCTGCCGCTCGCACCACCTCGTCGACGACGTCGGCGACCACATCGGCGTACCGCACGCGATGCGGCCGCGTACGCGGGACCGCTCCCCCGGTGTGCGAGCAGACGATGCCGGCGCCCAGTTCCGCGGCGACCTCCACCAGACCCGGGTCCGCGCCCGCCCACGTGTCGTTGATGAGGTCGGCACCCTCGGCGCACGCAAGGCGCGCGACCTCGCTGCGCCACGTGTCGACACTGATGATGACGTCCGGATAGCGCGCGCGGATCGCCTCGACGAACGGGACCACCCGACGGGTCTCCTCGGCGGCGTCCACCAGCGTGCCCGGTCCGGCCTTCACCCCTCCGATGTCGACGAGGTCCGCCCCCTCGTCCACCGCGCGGTCGACAGCTGCCATCGCCGCTTCGTCGGAGAAGGTCGCGCCGCGGTCGTAGAACGAGTCGGGGGTGCGGTTGACGATCGCCATGACGAGGGCACGATCGGTCGCGACCGGCCTGCCGCACAACGTGGGCAGGACGTGACCGGGTGCCCAGGGGGCCGAGGTCACCGAATCGTTGTCGGAGGCGGGGCGCGGTGCCATGCCCCCATGTTCGCATGACCGACGTCTCACTACGCCCCGGGAGCGGTCCCGTCGGCCACCTCACGCACGTACCCGTCGTACGCGGGCCGGTATCCGTCCCTACGACCCGCCAGCACGTAGAGCCGCTCGACATCCGACGAGTACGCCTCCTCCCGCAGTTCCACCTTGCGGCTCTTGAACGTCGAGGTCGTCTCGAGGGAGTCGACGACGCGCACGAAGAGGGGGACCGCATACGACGGCAGCCGGTCGAACAGGTGCGCGGCCAGCCGGGCACCGTCGAGTTCGTGTCCGTCCCGGAGCGTCACCGCGGCCATGCCGGCCTTGCCGTCCGTGCCCGGGACCGCGACGCCGTACACCACCGACTGCTCGATCGCCGGGTGCGCCGACATCGCGCCCTCGACCTCGGTCGTCGCGACGTTCTCCCCCTTCCAGCGGAAGGTGTCGCCCAGCCGGTCGACGAACGCGACGTGCATGAAGCCCTGGTCGCGGACGAGGTCACCGGTGTCGAACCAGCAGTCGCCGTCCTTGAAAGCGTCTCGGACGAGCTTGCTTTCGGTGGCCTCGGGGTCGGTGTAGCCGTCGAAGGGCGCCCGGTCGGTGACCTTGGACAGCAGCAGGCCCACCTCGCCGACGCGGACGCGGCGCAGCCGCCCGTCCTGCGCACGTCGTGCCCGCCCGGTGTCCTGGTCGTACTCGACCACCGCGTGCGGCAGAGGGCAGACGCCGGCGGTGCGCTCGACGCCGAGCGCGTTGACGAACGCGATGTTGCATTCGCTGGCGCCGTAGAACTCGGCGACGCGGTCGATCCCGAAGCGCTCGGTGAACTCGGTCCAGATCTCCGGCCGGAGCCCGTTACCCACCATGAGCCGAATCCCGTTGTCGCGGTCCGACGGTCGCTCGGGTTGGTTGAGCAGGTAGCGGCACACCTCGCCGATGTAGACGAACGCGGTGGCACCGTTGCGCTTCGCGTCGTCCCAGAATCGCGACGCGGAGAAGGTACGGGCGATGGCGAACGTGGCACCCGACGACAGGACCGACGAGAGCGAGACCGTGAGGGCGTTGTTGTGATAGAGCGGAAGCGCGCAGTACAGGGTGTCGTTGCGGCGCAGCCGGACTCCCATCGCCCCGAGCCCGGACATGCTCTTGAGCCACCGGAAATGGCTCATCAGACTGGCCTTGGGCATCCCCGTCGTGCCGGACGTGAAGATGTAGAACGCGCGCTCCTTGGCCTGGATCTGCTCGCACACAGCAGGATTCGACGGGTCGGCACTTTCGGCGAGCTCGTCCAGCTTGCCCGCGGACAGCACCGTGTCCGCGTCCGGCGCCCCCGACAGCGACGAGATCGCCTCGTCGCACTCCTCCCCCACGACCAGGACCCGACTGTCGAGCAGCGACAGGCTGTGTGCGAGGACCTCGCCCCGCTGATTGTGGTTCAGCATGCCGGCGACGGCACCGAGTTTGACGGCCGCGAGGGTGAGCAGCAACGTCTCGGGACGGTTCTTCATCAGGATCCCGACCACGTCGCCGCGCTCGACGCCCTGCTGGACGAGCACGTCGGCGTAGCGGTTCACCCGCTCGTTCGCCTGCCGATAGCTGATCGAGGCACCGTCGAACCGGATGAACGGCCGATCCGGCTGGCGTCGCGCCAGGTCCTGGAAGACACGGCCGATGGATTCGCGCGCGTCCGGCTTGCGGGTGAGGCCGAGTGCGCCGCGAGCCAGGCTCGGAATCTCCGTCGCCATGCGTGGCAGTTGCAGCGCCAACTGCACCAGACCGATCGTCGAAGCGGCGGCGTCTGAACTCATCGGCATCCTTGTCGGGAGGGGACGGGTCGTTTCTTACTTCACAGTAACCTTTGTGACCCGTCCCCGGAACCCCTGGAGCGGCACCGCTTTCACCCCGCGCACGCGTCCAGTGCCGTCTCGACGTCTCCCGTCACGATCAGACCGTCCAGCGCACGTTGCGCCACGAACCCTTGCGGCTTCAGGCTCTCGAGCCACTCGAGCAGGCCCCGGAAGTGATCGACGGGGTCGAGCATCACCACCGGCTTCTGGTGCATCCCGAGGTATCCGGCGGTCCACGTCTCGAACAGTTCCTCGAGCGTGCCGATACCGCCGGGCAACGTGACGAAGGCGTCCGCCCGGTCCTCCATGATCTTCTTGCGCTCACGCATCGTGTCCGTGACGATCAGCTCGTCGGCGTCGACGTCCGCAACCTCCTTGTGCACGAGCGCCTTCGGGATCACGCCGACGGTCCACGCGCCGGCCTCACGCGCCGCAGTAGCGACAGCGCCCATCATCGAGACGTTGCCGCCGCCGGAGACCAGCTGCCACCCGCGGCGCCCGATCGCCGCGCCCACCTCGGACGCCAGCCGCAGGAACTTCTCGTCGACGGGCCCGGACGCGCAGTACACGCACACGGCGAACTTCCCGGCAGTCCTGTCCTCGTTCACCATTCGTCCTCGTCTCCCAGAAGTGCGGCCTCGTCCACGCCCTGCTGCGACTCCACGACGATGCGGACCACCTCGTCGATGCTGTCGGTGACGTGGATGAGGTCGATGTCGCCGGGCGAGATCTTGCCGGACGGTTCGAGGGCACTGCGCAGCCAGTCCATCAGCCCGGACCAGAACTCCGTCCCGACCAGGACGATCGGGAATCTCGTGATCTTGCGCGTCTGGACCAGGGTGAGCGCCTCGAACAACTCGTCCAGCGTCCCGAACCCGCCCGGCAGACAGATGAACGCCTGCGAGTACTTGACGAACATCGTCTTGCGCGCGAAGAAATACCGGAAGTTGATGCCCAGGTCGACCCAGTCGTTCAGGCGCTGCTCGAAGGGGAGCTCGATGCCGAGCCCGATCGAGTAGCCCCCGTTCTCGCTGGCCCCGCGGTTGGCCGCCTCCATCACCCCCGGGCCGCCGCCGGTGATGACCGCGAAGCCGGCGTCCACCAGTGCGGCAGCGAGGTCGTGCGCCGTCGCGTACTCGGCGGACTCTTCGGGTGTGCGGGCCGAGCCGAACATCGTGACCGCACGAGGCACCTCCGCGAGCGCCCCGAAGCCCTCGATGAACTCGCTCTGGATCCGCAGGACCCGCCACGGGTCGGTGTGCACCCAGTCGGTCGGTCCACGCTGATCGAGCAGTCTGCGGTCGGCGTTCGTCGACTCGGCCTTGCGATCGCGCCGCAGCATGACCGGACCGCGGTGTTTCACCGTCGAACTGTCGGGCCGGGCGGCGCCGGTCTTCCTGTCAGGTGCCATGCGGCCCAGGCTAGGCGTTCACGCACTCAGGTATCCACGCAGCACGTGCGCCACGTCGGTGATCTGCTGGACCGGCACGTGCTCGTCCCGCTTGTGCGCGAGGTTCGGGTCGCCCGGGCCGTAGTTGACCGCCGGGATCCCCAGCGCCGAGAACCGGGAGACGTCGGTCCAGCCGTACTTGGCGCGGAACTGCCCGCCCGCGGCGGCGATCAGTGCGGCCGCGGCGGGGTTGGCGAGTCCCGGCAGCGCGCCGGGCGAACTGTCGGTCACCTCGAACCCGAGTTCCAGGCCGGCCAGCGCCGACGCGTCGAACACCTCGCGCACGTGGTCGATCGCCTGATCGACACTGCGGTCGGGCGCGAACCGGAAGTTGACGTCCATTTCCGCGGCGTCCGGCACGACGTTGCCGGCCACCCCACCCGAGATCCGCACCGCGGACAGGCCCTCGCGGTAGACACACCCGTCGATGTCCACGGACCGGGCCTCGTACGCCGACAGCCGCTCGAGCACGGGGGCGAACTTGTGAATGGCGTTGTCGCCCAGCCAGGATCGGGCCGAATGCGCCCGCACGCCCGACGTGCTCAGCCGCACCCGGAGGGTGCCCTGGCAGCCCGCTTCGATGAGTCCGCCGGTGGGCTCGCCGAGGATCGCGACGTCGGCGCGCAGCCAGTCCGGCAACTCGCGTTCGATCCGGCCGAGACCGTTGTACTGCGCGGCGATCTCCTCGCAGTCGTAGAACACCAGCGTGAGGTCGTGCGCCAGGTCGGCGACGGTCGCCGCGAGGTGCAGGAACACCGCGTCACCGGACTTCATGTCGACGGTGCCGCAACCGTGCAGCAGATCGCCGCGCTCGTCCACCGTGCGCCGGCTCGGGACGTTGTCGGCGATCGGCACGGTGTCGAGGTGGCCGGCCAGCATCACCCGACTGGGCAGGCCCCGGTCGGTGCGGGCCAGCACGGCGTCGCCGTTGCGGATCACCTCGAAGCCCGTGGTCTGCTCCCGCAGCGCCTCCTCGACCGCGTCGGCGATTGCGCGTTCGTCGTGCGACACGCTCGGAATGTCCACGAGCGCCGCGGTGAGATCGATGGGGTCGGCATGCAGATCGAGGAGACTCACGTCTCCAGGTTAGGCGCTGCCACGTCCGCGCCCCCGACCGGTCGGAACGCGCGCATGATCACAATCGGACTCACCGGGCAGGAAGCCTGCCGCCGACTCGCGTAACCTGTGCACCCGTGAGTGCACAGGGAGCATCTGCAGTAGGCGTCGCCAACGTGACCGAGTCGGGCACGGTCCTCGACACCTGGTACCCCGCCCCCGAACTGGGCGAGTACGAGGACAACGGAACCGTCGCGCTCGAGGGCACCGACATTCCGTCGGACCTCGCGCTGCTGGCCGGTCACGACGAGGCCCGTGAGGTCAAGCAGGTCGTGGTCCGCACCACGATCACCGACCTGTCGGCCCCGCCGGTCGACGCGCACGACGCCTACCTGCGTCTGCACCTGCTGTCGCACCGTCTGGTGCAGCCGCACGGCGTGAACCTCGACGGCCTCTTCGGCCTGCTCGCCAATGTCGTGTGGACCAACTTCGGCCCCTGCGCGGTCGAGGGTTTCGAGCTGGTCCGCTCCCGCCTGCGTATCCGCGGCGCGGTCACCGTCTTCGGCGTGGACAAGTTCCCCCGGATGGTCGACTACGTCGTCCCGTCGGGCGTGCGCATCGCCGACGCCGACCGGGTCCGCCTCGGCGCCCACCTCGCGAGCGGCACCACCGTCATGCACGAGGGCTTCGTGAACTTCAACGCCGGCACGCTCGGCAGCTCGATGGTCGAGGGCCGCATCTCGGCGGGTGTCGTCGTCGGTGACGGCTCCGACGTCGGTGGCGGCGCGTCGATCATGGGCACCCTGTCCGGTGGCGGCAAGCAGGTCATCGCCGTCGGCGAGCGTTGCCTGCTCGGCGCCAACGCCGGCCTGGGCATCTCGCTCGGCAACGACTGCGTCGTCGAGGCCGGTCTGTACATCACCGCGGGCACCAAGGTCACCGGCCCGGACGGCACCGTCGTCAAGGCGGCCGATCTCAGTGGCCGGTCGAACATCCTGTTCCGCCGCAATTCCGTCTCCGGCGCCGTCGAGGTGGTGCCGTGGAAGGGCACGGGCGTCGAACTGAACGCTGCCCTGCACGCAAACGACTGATTCGGATTCTGTGAGCTCCACCGACACTCCCGTTCGACTAGGGCACGGCCTCAAGGTCCGTCATCTCACGATGATGGGCCTGGGGTCGGCCATCGGCGCCGGCCTGTTCCTCGGCACCGGTGTCGGGATCGCGAAAGCGGGCCCCGCGGTCCTCATCTCCTATCTGATCGCCGGCTTCGTCGTCGTGTGTGTGATGCGCATGCTCGGCGAGATGGGCGCCGCTCTGCCCGCCAGCGGATCGTTCTCGCACTACGCGCGCATCGGGATCGGCGAATGGGCCGGCTTCGTCATGGGCTGGCTGTACTGGTTCATGCTGATCATGGTGCTGGGCGCCGAGATCACCGGCGCCTCCGCGATCGTCAACGACTGGCTGCCCGGCGTACCCCAGTGGGTGATCGCGCTGGTGTTCGTCACCTTCTTCGCCGTCGTCAATCTGGCGAAGGTCAGCAACTTCGGCGAGTTCGAGTTCTGGTTCGCAGCCCTCAAGGTCGCCGCCATCATCGGCTTCCTCGTGGTGGGCGTCCTGCTGGTCTTCGGTCTGCTGCCGGACACCGATCCCGTCGGATTCACGAACCTGCTCGGTGAGGGTGGGTTCATGCCGAACGGGTTCAGCGGTATCGCGGCGGGCCTGCTGGTGGTCGCCTTCGCGTTCGGTGGCATCGAGATCGTCACCATCGCGGCCGCCGAGTCCGAGAACCCCGAACGATCGATCGCGACCGCCGTCCGCACCGTCATGTGGCGGATCAGCGTCTTCTACATCGGCGCTATCGGCATCATGGTTCTGGTCCTGCCGTGGAACGATCCCGAACTGCAGGACGGTCCCTTCGTCGCCGTGCTCGAGCGGGCGAACATGCCTTACGTCTCCGGGTTGATGGAACTGGTCGTGGTGATCGCGCTGCTGTCGGCGTTCAACGCGAACGTCTACGGCACCTCGCGGATGGCGTTCTCCCTCGCCCGGCGCAACGACGGGCCCGCGGCCCTCGCGAAGCTGTCCAAGACGGGCGTCCCCACCAACGCGGTGCTGCTGTCGGTGTTCTTCGGTTTCGTCAGCGTGCTGCTGAACTGGCTGCTGCCGGACGATCTGCTCGGCATCCTGCTCAACGCCGTCGGCGCGGCGCTGCTGGTGATCTGGGTGTTCATCGTCATCGCGCACCTGCGACTGCGCCCGAAGCTCGAGCGGGAGGGCAAGCTGACGGTCCGGATGTGGCTGTTCCCCTACCTGAGCTACCTCACGCTGGTCCTGCTGGCTGGATTCGTGGTGCTGATGGCGTTCGACGAGGACGCCCGGAAACAGCTGATCTCCACCGCGGTGTTGTTCCTCGTGATCCTCGCGCTCGGGTTGCTCACGCAGCGGCACCGGGCACGCAAGTCCTCGGCTCTCGCGGAGTCGGACGCCCAGCTGTAGCCCGCGGCATCTGTAGCACGCGCAATCCTCGGGCGAGTTCACACACTCCTTGTCGGCATCACACCCGCGTTCTGCAGGGAACAGGTGTGTGATGCCGGCAGAAGGTGTGTGCCGTTGCAGCGTGGTGTCCCGCAAGAACGGGCACATCGGGCGCTCCCGCGGCGTAGGGTCGGCGCACACCGACCCCTCTGCCAGTAGGAGTTCCCTTGAGCTTCATCCTCGTCGAACGGCCGCGTGAGCACGTCGCGCTGGTGACCCTCAACCGTCCGGAGCGGATGAACGCGATGGCGTTCGACGTGATGCTGCCGTTCCGCGAGGCACTCGACGCCATCAGCAACGACACCTCGGTCCGGGCCGTCGTGATCACCGGTGCGGGCCGGGGTTTCTGTTCGGGCGCGGACCAGCGATCGGCCGGCCCGATCCCCCACATCGAGGGGCTGACCCGACCGACGATCGCGCTCCGCTCGATGGAGTTGCTCGACGACGTCATCCTGACGCTGCGCCGCATGCACCAGCCGGTGATCGCGGCGGTCAACGGCGCGGCGATCGGCGGCGGACTGTGCCTGTCGCTGGCCGCGGACATCCGGCTCGCCGCTCCCGAGGCCTACTTCCGCGCGGCCGGGATCAACAACGGCCTCACGGCGAGCGAACTCGGACTGAGCTACCTGCTGCCGCGGGCGATCGGATCGTCGCGGGCGTTCGAGATCATGCTGACCGGCCGCGACGTCGACGCCGACGAGGCCGCACGCATCGGGCTCGTGTCCCGCGTCGTGGCGCAGGAGGATCTCCTCGAGGAGGCGTTCGACATGGCGCAGCGGATCGCCATGTTCTCGCGGCCCGGCGTCGAACTCACCAAGCGCACCCTGTGGTCGAGCCTCGACGCGTCGTCGATGGCGCAGCACATGAACCAGGAAGGACTCGGCCAGTTGATGATCCGACTGATGACCGACAACTTCGAGGAAGCCACCCTCGCCCGCAAGGAGAAGCGGGACCCGGTCTTCCGCGACAGCCGCTAGATCGCGGAGATCTCGTACTCGGCCTCCGCCTTCCGGAACTGCGCCTCGAGGCGAGGCCAACGCTCCTCCGACCCGAACTCGATGCGCGCCCGCGCGAACTGCTCTCGCGCACCGATCACGTCGCCCGACGCCAGCCGGTACCGGAACACGTCGAAGTCGATGTCGGAGTCCGCGGCTCGGGCGACGGCGTCCGGGCCGTCGAGCTCACCCAGCACGTCCAGCGCGGCGACGAGCGCGGCGCGCAGTTGCTCGGCGACGGCCGAGACGTCGGTGTCGGCGGTCACCGTGACGTGTGGTCCGATCCCGGGTGCGAGGTGTTCGATCCTGCGCCGGAACTGGCAGTCGACCTCCTTCGGGCGTTCCTGCGGAACCCGTCCGACGACCCGGGCGAACTCCGCCGAGTAGACGCCGCAGTTGACGTAGAAGCGGATCGACTCGTGACTGTTCCCGGCCGACCGTTGGAGGTTGACGACGTCGGTCAACCCGCCGCGATCGCGGGTGAAGGTCAGCTTCTGCTTCCTGAACCCGTGTGACTTCAGCAGCGGAGCAATACCGGTGCCGACCACGGACGAGAACGCCCGCTCGGCGGATTCGGAGATCATGACGCCATCGTTCCAGACCCACGCGTCGCCCTCGGGGACCTCGGAGACCATGGAGGCCCTGCCCGCTTGACCCGTTAAGGTTTCGGCCTTAAAGTCTGCGATGTGACCCAGAACACGTCCAGCAGGGCGATGCTCGTGGCTGCCGAACGGATCGTCGCCGAACGCGGTATGCCCGCACTCACACTCAAGGACGTCCAGCTCGCGGCCAATCAGGCCAACAAGTCGGCCGCCAAGTACCACTTCGGTTCTCGCGACGGCCTCATAGAGGCGCTCGTCGAGCTCCGCATGACGCCGGTCAACGCACGACGACAGGAACTGCTGGACGAGATCGGGCGACTCGGGGGCCCGCCGACGGTTCGGCAGGCCGTCGAGGCGCTCGTCCGCCCGCTGGCGGCGGAGACGCTCGGCCGACCCGGGAGCCGGTACGCGCGCTTCCTCGTCCAGGCCCTGTTCGACCCCGCGCTCGCGGACATGATCCAGAAGCACCTGCGGGCCGAGACCTACCGGCGAGTGCACCACATGCTGATCGATCTCTGCCCGACACGCGGTGACATCGCGAAGTGGCGCGCGGACACCGTCGTCACGCTCGGAATGACCACTCTTGCAGCACACGAGGGCCGCGACCGCACGCAGCAGCAGACCGCCGCGATCGTCGCGGATCTGGTCGACACGTGCGTCGCGGTGCTCGAGGCCCCCACATCCGTTCCACACAGCACTCCAGATTCGACGGAACACACCGATCCCCAAGGAGTTTCGCTATGACCGCTTCCGCAAATCCCGACATCTTCCGGACCTTCATCGAACCGCGTCCGACGGACCCCCTCTACGCAGTCGGCCCGCTCGTCGCACGACGCACCACCGAGAGCGCCGACGACCGACCCTACGAATTGTTCTCGCTCACACCGAAGACCCCGACCATCGGCGCCGAGGTGTCCGGGATCCGGCTGACCGGCGACCTGTCCGACGACGTGCTCGCGGAACTGCGACGCGCACTGCTCGAGTGGAAGGTCCTGTTCTTCCGTGACCAGGACATCGACCGTGCCGATCATCGTGCATTCGCCGCCCGCTGGGGTGAACTCGAGCAGCACCCCTTCTTCAAGTACACCCAGCCCGGCCAGAGCGATGCGGACGTCGCGACCCTGGCGAAGGACGCGATGGCCGCCGGTGTCGAGAACATGTGGCACAACGACGTGACGTGGCACGAATTTCCCTCGTTCGCAGCGGTCCTGCGCGGCGTCGAGGTACCGGACGTGGGTGGGGACACGCTGTGGGCCGACACGGGCGCCGCATACGATCTGCTCCCGGAGGATCTCCGCGCGCGCATCGACCATCTCGAGGCCGAGCACGATTGGATCAACTCGTTCGGCCGCGGGATGCCGGTCGAGACCGTCGAGATGCTCCGTCCGGTCTTCCCGCCCGTGGTCCACCCCGTGGTCCGCGTCATCCCCGAGACCGGACGCCGCGTGCTGTTCGTCAATTCCGTTTTCACACAACGCATCGTCGGCGTGTCCGAGGAGGAGTCGAACGAGATCCTGCGCGCGCTCTACCGGCACGTCCAGCGTCCGGAGTTCCAGGTGCGGCTGCACTGGAGCCCCGACACGATCGCGTTCTGGGACAACCGCACCTGCCAGCACTACGCGTCGAGTGACTACTTCCCCGCACGTCGGGTGATGGACCGGATCTCGATCGTGGGCGACAAGCCGGTGGGTGTCACAGCCTGACGCTCACTCCTCCGGCCCGACGCGAACCACCAGTTTGCCGAAGTTCTTGCCGT
This sequence comes from Prescottella equi, assembly GCF_002094305.1. GTDB lineage: Bacteria > Actinomycetota > Actinomycetes > Mycobacteriales > Mycobacteriaceae > Prescottella > Prescottella equi. The sequence continues at coordinate 37,953 of NZ_LWTX01000010.1, read as the reverse complement.
GCAACATCCCCAGGAACGCCGACGGCGCATTGTCCAGTCCGTGCACGACGTCCTCCCGGTACTTCAGCCGACCTTCGGCGATCCACCGGGAGGCGTCGCGTTCGAAATCCGCGTACATCTCCGCGACGAACTCGGACTGGATGAACCCGCGCACCGTCAGACTCTTCGTGAGCACGAGCCCCATGAACGCCGGCAACCGGTCCGGCCCCTCCGGAGTTGTCGCAGCATTGTACTGGGAGATCAACCCGCACACCGGGATCCGGGCGTAGAGGTTGAGCAGCGGCAGGACTGCCGCGGTGACCGGCCCGCCGACGTTCTCGAAGTAGACGTCCACGCCGCCCGGAACCGCGGCACGCAACCGGTCGGCGAAATCCGTTGCCCGGTGGTCGACGGCGGCGTCGAACCCGAGTTCGTCGCGCACGTACGCGCACTTGTCGGGGCCGCCGGCGATGCCGACGGCACGGGCGCCGTGGATCTGCGCGATCTGCCCGACCGCAGAGCCCACCGGCCCGGCCGCGGCCGCCACCACGACGGTCTCCCCGGCCTGCGGGCTGCCGATCTTCAGCAGCCCCGAATACGCCGTGAATCCGGGCATTCCGAGCACCCCGAGCGCGGTGGACAGCGGGGCACGGTCCGGGTCGAGGGGCCGGACGGTGTCACCGTCGACCACGGCGTGCGTCTGCCACCCGGTGTACCCGAGGACGTAGGTGCCGGCGGCGATGCGCGGGTTCCGTGACTCGAGAACCCGGGAGACCGTCCCACCTACCATGACGTCGCCCACCTCTACGGGATCGGCGTAGGACTCGGCGGCGCTCATCCGGCCCCGCATGTACGGGTCCAGCGACAGATAGACGGTGCGCAAGAGCACCTGGCCATCGGACAGGTCGGGCAATTCGACTGTCTCCGTGCGGAAGTTGTCCGCAGTCGGCTCTCCGTGCGGTCGTGACGCGAGGACGATTCTTGTGCTCGTGACAGCGCTCATACCCCGACGGTACGCCCGCCCCCGGTCGGCGGGGATAGGGTCGAAGGGAACCGGCCGGCGCCCGATTCGGCCGCACGAGAGCCTGGAGGTTTCATGACGGACATTCGAAAGGTCACCGTACTGGGCGCGGGAGTTCTGGGTTCCCAGATCGCCTTCCAGACGGCTTTCAAGGGATTCGACGTCACCTCGTACGACATCGACGACAAGGCGCTCGACGCCGCGCGCGGTCGCTTCGCCGGCCTGGTCGACACCTATCGGCAGGAGGTTCCCGGCGCCGACGACGGCAGCGCCGACGCCACCCTGGACCGGCTGACGCTGACGTCCGATCTGGACGCGGCCGTGGCCGACGCCGATCTGGTCATCGAGGCGATCCCGGAGATCCTGTCCCTCAAGCAGGACACGTACCGCAGGATCGGTGCCGCCGCGCCGGAGCGGACCATCTTCGCGACGAACTCGTCGACGCTGTTGCCGAGCGACCTCGCCGAGGCCACCGGCCGTCCCGACCGCTTCCTCGCGCTGCACTTCGCGAACCGGGTGTGGCGGTTCAACACCGCGGAAGTGATGGGCACGGAGCGGACCGATCCCGAGGTGTTCCGCACCGTCGTCGAGTTCGCCACCGAGATCGGCATGGTCCCGATCGAACTGCACAAGGAGAAGTCGGGCTACGTCCTGAACTCGCTGCTGGTGCCGTTCCTCAACTCGGCCGCCGCCCTCGCCGCCGGCGGCTACGCGCAACCGGAGGACGTCGACAAGACCTGGAAGATCGCGACCGGCGCGCCCCTCGGTCCGTTCCAGATATTCGACATCATCGGCCTCACGACGCCGTACAACATCATGTCGCACGGTGACGAGGACGCGCAGAAGCTGGCGGTGTGGCTCAAGGAGAACTACATCGACAAGGGCAAGCTCGGCGTCGCGTCGGGTGAGGGCTTCTACAAATACGACGCCTGACCGCCGGATCGCCGGCAAGCGGGGCGAGGGGCAGGCGCCGATGCGTGGCGGCACCTGTCCCCCGGTCTCTCGTCAGGCCGGGACCGGCCCCGTGCCGACTCGACCTCGCCCCGATTCCGGAACCGGCGGCTTCGCCACCCGTGCGCCTTTCCGGTGCCCCCAGCTACCAAAAAGGCGCACGGGCGCGCAGCGCCTAGAGCAGCTTCTTCTGCACCTTGCCCATCGCATTGCGCGGCAGCGACTCGACCAGGCGGACCTCGCGCGGGCGCTTGTGCACCGAGAGCTGCGATGCGACGTGGTCGATCAGCGCCTGCTCGTCGAGTCCGTCGCCGACGACGAACGCGACGATGCGCTGGCCCAGGTCGGCGTCGGGCAGTCCGACGACGGCGGCCTCCTTGACGCCCGGGTGCCCGAGCAGCGCAGTCTCCACCTCCCCGGCACCGATGCGGTAGCCGCCGGACTTGATGAGGTCGGTGGACTCACGGCCGACGATGCGGTGGAAGCCGCCGGCGTCGATGACCGCGACGTCGCCGGTCTTGAACCAGCCGTCCTCCGTCCACGACTCGGCGGTGGCGTCGGGCCGGTTCAGGTAGCCGTCGAACAGCGTCGCCCCGCGGACCTGCAGGCCGCCGATGCTCTCGCCGTCGTGCGGCACCGGGTCCCCGTGCTCGTCGCGCAGCCGGGTCTCGACGCCGCGTACCGGCACGCCCACCCAGCCGGGTCGGCGTTCGCCGTCGACGCGGGTGCTGATCGTCAGCATGGTCTCGCTCATGCCGTAGCGCTCGATCGGGGTGAGCCCGGTGAGCGCGCGCAACCGCTCGAACACCGGGACCGGCAGCGGCGCACTGCCCGACACCAGCAGCCGCGCACCGCTCAGGGCACGGGCCGACGCCTCGTCCTCCACGATTCGGGACCACACGGTGGGCACCCCGAAGAACAGCGATCCACCGGCCCGCGCGGCGTCCGCATACGCCTGCGGCGTCGGTTTGACGGTGTGGACCAGCCGGCTGCCCACCCGCAGCGGGCCGAGGACACCGAGGATCAGCCCGTGCACGTGGAACAGCGGAAGGCCGTGCACCAGAACGTCCTTGGACGTCCAGTCCCACGCCTCGGCGAGCGCGTCGATCCCGGCGGCGATCGCGCGACGGCTCAGCAGCACGCCCTTCGGCGGACCCGTCGTGCCCGACGTGTACAGCACGAACGCGGTGGACGACGGGTGCGGTTCGGGATGGCTGTGCCAGTCGCGGGCGTGCACGCGCACCGGCACCACCGGCAGCGCGGATCCCTCCGGAGCCCGGCCCAGCCACCCCTGCGCCCCGGAGTCGGAAAGGATGTGTTCGAGCTCGGCCGGACCCGAATCCGGCGGAACCGGAACCACCGTGACCCCCGCGAGCAGGCAGCCGACGACGGCGATCACCGTCGCGGGCGTGGGCTCGGCCAGCACCGCCACCACCCGGGCGCCGGCGATGCGCTTGGCCAACGCGCCGGCCGCCCCGAGGATGTCGGTGCGCGAGAGTACGGTGTCGCCGATTCGGACGGCGTCGGGCATGTCGTCGCCGCGCGCGACGGCGAGGGGATTGAGCGAACTGAGCAGCACGACGCTCACTGTCTCACATCGCGCGTCAGCCCCGAGAGAGCGTCGAACGCAGGAAGAACCGAAGGTTCGACGGCCGCTCCGCCAACCGCCGCATGAAGTACCCGTACCACTGCGCGCCGTACGGCACGTAGACCCGGACCCGACGCCCCGCGTCCACCAATCGGGCCTGCTCGAGGTCGCGGATCCCGAACAGCATCTGATGTTCGAAATCGTCTGTTCCGCGCCCGGTTTCGGTGACCAGTCCGTCCACCGAGGCGATCATCGCCGGGTCGTGGGTGGCCACCATCGGGTAGCCGTCACCTGCCATGAGGACCCGCAGGCACCGCCGGTACGACGCGTCGACGTCGGCCCGCGACCGGTACGCCACCGACTCCGGTTCGCGGTAAGCGCCCTTGCACAGCCGGATCCGCGATCCGGCGCCGGCAAGGTCGCGGCAGTCGCCCTCGGTCCGCCGCAGATATGCCTGCAGCACCGTCCCGAGCCACGGGAAGTCGGCCCGCAATTCCCGCACGATCGCCAGCGTGGAGTCGGTGCGGGTGTGGTCCTCGGCGTCGACGGTCACCCACACCCCGTGCTCGTGGGCGGCCGCGCAGATGGTCCGCGCGTGGTCGAGCGCGATCTTGTCGCCGTCGCCCGGCAGCCCCTGGCCCAGTGCGGACAGCTTCATCGACACCTCGAGCGTCCGCACTCCGGTCGCCGCGGCCTGGGGCAGGCGCGCGAGCTCGGCGAGCAGTTCGAGATACGCGACGACGGTGTTCCGGGCCTGCTCGACGTCGAGGGTGTCCTCGCCGAGGTGGTCGATGCTCACCGATCGGCCCGCGACCAGCAGCGTCGACGTCGCGGCCATCGCGTCGGCGAGCGACTCCCCCGCCACGAAACGGCGCACGATCGACTTGGTGACCGGCGCCCGGGTGACCGCACTCTTCACGCTCGACGAGCGCGCTGCGGCCAGGATCGCCGGCCGCAGCGGATTCGACAGGACGCCCGGCGTCATCGGCCGTGCCCCGACCCCATGTGCGGGTAGCGATGATCGGTGGGCGGGACGAAGGTCTCCTTGATCGTGCGCGGCGATACCCACCGCAGCAGGTTGAGCGGCGAGCCGGCCTTGTCGTTGGTACCCGACGCCCGCGCCCCGCCGAACGGTTGCTGACCCACTACCGCGCCGGTCGGTTTGTCGTTGACGTAGAAGTTCCCCGCCGCGTACCGCAATGCCGCCGAGGCTCGTTCGATCGCCGCGCGGTCCGTGGCCACCACGGCGCCGGTCAACGCGTACGCCGCTGTCGTGTCCACCGCGGTGAGCACGTCGTCGAACGCCTGCGGGGCGGAGTCGTCGTAGACGTGTATCGACAGAATCGGACCGAAGTACTCTTTCACGAGCGCCTCGTCGCGCGGATCGTCCACCGTGAGGACCGTCGGCCGGACGAAGTACCCCACACTGTCGTCGTACTTGCCGCCCACGGCGATCCGCACTCCGTCGGCGCCGCGCGCCCGCTCGATCGCCGCGACGCTCTTGTCGTAGGCGCGCCGGTCGATCAGCGCACCGCCGAAGTTCTCCAGATCGGTGACGTCGCCGTAGGAGAGGGCGTCGACCTCGGCGAGGAACTGGTCCTGCATCCGCGACCACACCGATCGCGGAATGTAGGCGCGCGACGCCGCCGAGCACTTCTGGCCCTGGTACTCGAACGCCCCGCGGATCAGTGCCGTGGACAGCACCGCCGGATCGGCCGACGGGTGCGCCACCACGAAGTCCTTGCCGCCCGTCTCCCCCACCAGGCGCGGATAGCTGCGATAGTCGGCGATGTTCGCGCCCACCTCGCCCCACAGGTGGCGGAACGTCGTGGTGGAACCGGTGAAGTGGATGCCGGCCAGCCGTGGATCACGCAGCGCCACATCGGAAACGGCGAGACCGTCGCCGGTGAGCAGGTTGATCACGCCCGGTGGCAGGCCGGCGGCCTCGAGCAGGCGCAACGTCCAGTACGCGGCGAGCGTCTGGGTGGGCGACGGCTTCCAGACCACCGTGTTGCCCATCAGCGCGGGAGCGGTCGGCAGGTTCCCGGCGATCGCGGTGAAGTTGAACGGCGTGATGGCGTAGACGAAACCCTCGAGCGGGCGGTACTCGAGCCGATTCCACACCCCGGGCGACGACGTCGGTTGCTCGGCCAGGATGCCACGGGCGAAGTGGACGTTGAACCGCCAGAAGTCGACCAGTTCGCACGGAGCGTCGATCTCGGCCTGCTGGACGGACTTGGACTGCCCCAGCATCGTCGCCGCCGCGATCTTTTCCCGCCACGGCCCGGACAGCAGATCCGCCGCCCGCAACAGCACCGCGGCCCGCTCGTCGAACGGGAGCTCGCGCCACGCCGGCGCCGCCGCGGTCGCCGCCTCGATGGCCGCGGACGCGTCGTCGTACGTCGCATTCGAGTAGGTGCCGAGGACGGCGGAATGCCGATGCGGTTGAACCACTTCCCTCGGTTCACCGCTGCCGTGACGGTGCTCGCCGCCGATCACGTGCGGGATCGCGACCACGGTCGAGGTGTGCTCCGCCAGCGCCCTCGTCAGTCGGTCGCGCTCGGGACTGCCGGGCGCGTAGGAGTGGACCGGCTCGTTGTACGGCGCCGGAACGTCCGTGACGGCATCCATGCTGCCCTCCTCAGCCAGTAGCCAAGTGACTGCAACCAAGCTCAGGCTACGCCCGCCACCGCCTCCCGCGCCCCGCAACAAGTGCGCGAAGCGTCAGATCGAGTGCCCTCTCCCCGCGATAAGTGCGCAAAACGCGAGAACCCGGGCCCCACGCGCGCGATAAGTGCGCAAAACGCGAGAACCCGGGTACCCGAAGATGAGATCAGGACAGGCGCGCTGCGGCCGCCTCGATCCGCTCGTCGGTGGCCGTCAGGGCGATCCGGACGTGCGCGGCGCCGCGCGGTCCGTAGAAGTCGCCCGGCGCGACCAGGATGCCGCGCTCGGCGAACCAGTCGACCGTGGTGCGGCAGTTCTCGCCGCGGGTGGCCCACAGGTACAGGCCTGCTTCCGAGTCGTCGACGGTGAAACCGGCACCGCGCACGGCGGCCAGCAGGACGTCACGGCGGCGGCGGTACCGCTCGCGCTGCTCCTTCTCCTGGTCGTCGTCGGTGAGCGCGGCCGCCATCGCCGCCTGGATCGGCGTCGGCATCATCATGCCCGCGTGCTTGCGCACCTCGAGCAGTTCGGCGACGAGCGCCGGATCGCCCGCGACGAAGCCGGCCCGGTAGCTGGCCAGATTCGACGTCTTCGACAGCGAGTGGATTGCGATCAGCCCGGTGTGGTCGCCGCCGCACACCCTCGGGTCGAGGATCGAGACGGCTTCACCCTCCCAGGTCAGGCCCAGGTAGCACTCGTCGGACGCGACGATGGCGCCGCGCTCACGCGCGAAGTCGACCACCTTCCGCAAATGCTCCACGCCGAGGACCTTGCCGGTGGGATTCGACGGCGAGTTCACGAAGATCAACGCCGGCTTCTCCGGCCCCAACTGCGCGGTCCCATCGGCGCGCAGCACCCGGGCACCGGCGAGCAACGCACCCACCTCGTACGTGGGATACGCAACCTCGGGGATCACGACCAGGTCGTCGGCGCCGAGACCGAGGAGGCTCGGCAGCCACGCGATGACCTCCTTGGTGCCGATCACCGGCAGGATCGCCGCGGGATCGACGCCCGTCATGCCGTAGCGGCGGGCCAGGGACGCCGACGTCGCCTCGCGCAGCGCGTCGGTCCCGTGCGTCGTCGGATAGCCGGGCTCAGCCGACGCCGACGCCAAGGCGTCCCGGATGCCCGGGGCAACCGGATCGACCGGAGTTCCCACCGACAGGTTGACGATCCCGTCGGGATGGGACTGGGCCTTCTCCTTCGCGGACGCGAGGGAGTCCCACGGAAAATCGGGCAGGGACTGGGCCACGGGAATGCGAGGCAACGCCGGAACCCCTACCTACTCTTCGCCCATGGGGGGCAGCGCCTTGATGAACGGCGGGTCGAAGTCGACCTTGCCGAGCTTCGCCGCACCGCCCGGCGAACCCAGATCGTCGAAGAAGTCGACGTTGGCGGCGACGTAGCCGTTCCACTGATCCGGAACGTCGTCCTCGTAGAAGATGGCCTCGACGGGGCAGACCGGCTCACACGCACCGCAGTCCACGCACTCGTCCGGATGGATGTAGAGCATGCGACCACCCTCGTAGATGCAGTCGACCGGGCACTCCTCGATACATGCCTTGTCCATCACATCGACGCACGGTTCGGCAATCGTGTAGGTCACTGCTGCTCTCCCTGCCTTTCTGACACGGGCGCTCGGGCGCCTCGGTGAGCCGGATGCCGGGCTCGCGCCCGACGACCTTCCGGAAGGTCCAGTATGAAGCGCGCGCGCCGACGCAGTCAGGTAAGGGTGACCTACGAAGCCCGGCGGCTCCGCTGCGAACCCGCCGCTCGTTTGCCTCCCCCGCGGCGCGGGTAGCCGGATGCACCTGCAGAGGAGGCGCCATGGCCGACCGGAACGTCGCGGACTATCTGCTCGAGCGCCTACGGGCGTGAACCGTCGAGCACGTGTTCGCGTACGCGGGCGACGGCATCAACGGGATCCTCGCCGCATGGGGTCGAGCCGACAACCACCCCAGGTTCGTGCAGGCCAGGCACGAGGAGATGTGCGCCTTCGAGGCCGTCGGATACGCGAAGTTCTCCGGCCGGGTCGGGGTGTGCATGGCGACGTCCGGCCCGGGCGCGATCCACCTGCTCAACGGCCTCTACGACGCCAAGCTGGATCACGTTCCCGTGGTAGCGATCGTCGGGCAGACCAACCGGAGCGCGATGGGCGGCTCCTATCAGCAGGAGGTGGACCTGGCGAGCCTGTACAAGGACGTGGCCGCCGACTACGTGCAGACCGTGAACGTGCCCGAGCAGCTGCCCAACGTCCTCGACCGCGCGATCCGCACCGCGCTCTCGCAGCGTGCGCCGACGGCCCTCATCATACCCGCCGACGTGCAAGAGTTGCCGTACTCGCCACCTACCCACGCCTTCAAGATGGTGCCGTCCAGCCTCGGTTTCGACCTTCCGCAGATCGCCCCGGACGACGACGCCGTCCGGCGGGCCGCCGACATCCTCAACGCCGGCTCCAAGGTCGCGATGCTGGTCGGCACCGGGGCCCGGGGGGCGGACGCCGAACTCGCCGAGGTGGCCGACCTGCTCGGTGCGGGCGCCGCGAAGGCCCTGCTGGGCAAGGACGTGCTGTCCGACGAGCTGCCCTGGGTCACCGGATCCATCGGCCTGCTCGGCACCCGGCCGAGCTACGAGATGATGACCGGCTGCGACACGCTGCTCACCGTGGGGTCGAGCTTCCCGTACAGCCAGTTCATGCCCGATTACGGACAGGCGCGCGGGGTACAGATCGACATCGACGCCCGGTTCGTCGGCATGCGGTACCCGTACGAGGTCAACCTGGTGGCGGACGCCCGGGCCGCGCTGCGAGCACTGATCCCGCAGCTCGAGCGCAAACAGGACCGGTCGTGGCGCGAGGGCATCGAGGCCGACGTCGCCCGCTGGTGGGAGACGATGGACAGGCAGGCCCGGGTAACGGCCGACCCGGTCAATCCGCTGCGATTGTTCTCCGAGCTCTCCCCGATCCTGCCCGACGACGCGATCGTCACCGCCGATTCCGGATCGGCCGCCAACTGGTATGCGCGCCAACTCCGTTTCCGCGGCGACATTCGGGGTTCGCTGTCGGGGACGCTGGCGACGATGGGTCCCGGCGTCCCGTACGGCATCGGCGCGAAGTTCGCCCACCCCGGCCGGCCGGCGATCGCGTTCGTCGGCGACGGCGCCATGCAGATGAACGGTATGGCCGAGCTGATCACGGTCAAGCGGTACTGGCAGGAGTGGTCGGACCCGCGCCTGATCGTCGCCGTCCTGCACAACAACGACCTCAACCAGGTGACGTGGGAGATGCGGGCCATGAGCGGCGCACCGAAGTTCACCGAGTCGCAGAGCCTCCCGGACGTCGACTACGCCGCCTTCGCCGCGAGCCTGGGACTGCAAGGCATCACCGTCGACGACCCCGACGCCCTCGCCGGCGCGTGGGACCGCGCCCTGTCCGCGGACCGGCCCACCGTCCTCGACGTCCACACCGATCCTGACATGCCGCCGATCCCGCCCCACGCGACGTGGGAGCAGTTCAAGGGCGCGACCGCCGCCGTCCTGGGCGGCGACGAGAATGCGTGGGGCTTCGTGAAGACGGGCATCAAGACGAAGGCCCAGGAGTTCCTGCCACACCGCAAGGACTGAACCGTTCCTGCGGCGGGAGGCGCCGACGTCGAGAGGCACCGACGCTACAGCGTCACCGTCTCCCCGCGATCGACGTACACGATGCGGTCACCGAGGCCGCGCCGCGTCACCTCGTCGCGAAAGTCCGAGAGCGGCGAGGCGAAGACCGTGTAGTCGTCGAAGTGCACGGGCACCACCTTCGGTAGGGAGAGCAACTCCACCAGGTCGGCGCCCTGGCGGCCGTCCATCGTCACGGTCAGCCCGAACGGCAGCCGGTCACCGGCCGGCAGCCGGGTCCCACCGAGATGCACGACGCCGACATCCAGATCCGGGTGCCGGCGCGGAATCTCCTGCAGCGCATCGACGATCAGCGTGTCACCCGAGATGTACAGCCGGCGCTCCACCGGGCCGCCGAGCGGACCGAACTCGAGGATACTGCCCATCACCGGCGGCAGTAGGCGGCGCGCCACCACCGGCGCGTGCTCCCCCGGCGCCGCCGTCACCACCACCTGGGCGCCACCCGTCGTGAGCGTGTGCCGCTGCCAGGTCTGCAACCCCGTCGCCCGCGAGAATCCTCTGCGGTGCAGTCTCTTCGCGGCGTGCGGCGTCGTCAGCACCGGCAGATCCCGGTCGAGGTGCCGCTGCGCGACCCGGTCCCAGTGGTCACCGTGCAGGTGGGAGAGCACGATCGCGGCGAGCGGCGGCAGGTCCCGCACGTCGATCGCCGGATCGTGGCGGCGCGCCGAGACGAGCCCGTACCCGAGATACGCGTGCTGTCCGCGGTGCAGGAAGTTCGGATCGGTCAGCACCGTCAGATCGCCGTATCGCAGCAGCACCGTCGCGTTGCCGACGAACGTCAGTGTCAGGTCCACCTGGGGCTCCCTTCGGCCTCTCGACCACGGGTGCCCCGGCGCGAACCTTCCGAAACAGCGAACTCACCGCACCGGAATGGGTGCACCCTCCCGGCGGCTGTAGTTCGTCAGTCGTTCGTGCGCCGGACGACCGATGCCCTCGGCGATGGCCCGCAGCTCCTCGACCGTCTTCTCCGAACCGTGCTGCGATCCGGCCATCCGCGAGATGGTCTCCTCCATCAACGTTCCGCCGAGGTCGTTGGCACCGCCCTGGAGCATGGCCTGCGTGCCCGCGACGCCGAGCTTGACCCAGCTGGTCTGGATATTGGCGATCCGGCCGTGCAGCATGATCCGCGCCAGCGCGTGGGCCGCCCGGTTGTCGCGCTGCGTCGGCCCCGGGCGGGACGCGCCGGCCAGGTACAGCGGTGCGCTCTGGTGCACGAACGGCAGCAACACGAATTCGGTGAATCCGCCCGTGCGGTCCTGGATTCCGCGGATGACGTTCAGATGCCCGACCCAGTGCCGGGGACTGTCCACGTGGCCGTACATCATCGTCGAACTCGACCGCAGTCCCACCTCGTGCGCGGTGGTGACGACGTCGATCCACGCCGACGCGGGCAGCTTGCCCTTGGTGAGGACCCAGCGGACCTCGTCGTCGAGGATTTCCGCGGCGGTGCCCGGGATGGTGTCGAGGCCGGCCGCACGCAGCTCGGTGAGCCAGTCGCGGACGCTCTGACCGCCGCGGGAGGCGCCGTTGACGATCTCCATCGGGCTGAACGCGTGCACGTGCATCGACGGCACCCGGCGCTTGACCGCCCGCACCAGGTCCGCGTACCCGGTGACCGGCAGCTCGGGGTCGATGCCGCCCTGCATGCAGACCTCGGTCGCGCCCGCGACGTGCGCCTCCCACGCCCGGTCCGCGACTTCCTCGGCCGACAGCGTGAACGCGTCCGCGTCCCCCTTGCGCTGCGCGAACGCGCAGAACCGGCAGCCGGTGTAGCAGATGTTGGTGAAGTTGATGTTCCGGTTGACGACGTAGGTGACGTCGTCGCCGACGGCGTCCTTGCGCAGCGCGTCGGCGAGCGCGACGACGGCCTCGAGGCCGTCCCCGTCGGCCGTCGCAAGTGCGAGGTACTCGTCGTCGGACAGCGTCGCCGGATCGCGTTCGGCGCTGCGCAACGCGGACAGCACGTCGGTGTCCACGCGGGCCGGCGCGGCGCGACCCAGTTCGAGAACCTGCTCGCGCACGGTCTCCCAGTCGCCGAACGCGCTACCGAGGTCGGATCGGGTCTCGGTGTTGCGGCCGTCGGTGTCGATCTCGGTGTTGAGGTCTACGCGGCCGGACGACACCCACTCCTCGTCCGGTTCCTGCCACGGCAAACCCGCCGGCTTCACGTCGGCCCGGGCGAGGCCGGTCATCGGGTCGGCCACAGCGCGCACGTGCGCCCCGATCCGTGGATCGATCCACGGATGCCCGGCCAGCACGTACTGCGGCTGCGCCGCGGTCCGCTCGACCAGCGTGTACCCGGCCTGCGCGGTGATCGCGGCGAGCGAGTCCAGATTCGGCCACGGCCGTTCGGGATTCACGTGATCGGGGGTGAGCGGCGACACCCCGCCCCAGTCGTCGACACCCGCGCCGATCAACGCCAGGCATTCCGCCTCGGATACCAGGTTCGGGGGCGACTGGATCCGCATCCCCGGCCCCAACAGCAGGCGCGCGACCGCGATGGTGGCCAGGAACTCCTCGAGGTTCGCGTCGGGGGCGTCCCGCATAGCGGTGTCCGGCTTGGCCAGGAAGTTCTGCACGATCACTTCCTGCACGTGCCCGAAGGCCTTGTGCAGCTTGCGGATCGCCATGATCGACTCGGCGCGCTCGGCGAGCGTCTCGCCGATACCGACGAGGATGCCGGTCGTGAACGGCACCGACAGTCGTCCCGCGTCGGTGAGCGTGCGCAGCCGCACCTCGGGATCCTTGTCGGGGCTGCCGTAATGGCACTCGCCCTTGTCCGTGAACAGGCGGGTCGACGTCGTCTCGAGCATCATGCCCATCGACGGCGCCACCGGCTTGAGCCGCGAGATCTCCTCCCAGCTCATGACGCCCGGGTTGAGGTGCGGCAGCAGTCCGGTCTCCTCCAGAACCCGGATCGACATGGCCCGCACGTAGTCGAGAGTGGAGTCGTAGCCACGCTCGTCGAGCCACTGCTTCGCCTCCGGCCAGCGATCCTCCGGCCGGTCACCGAGGGTGAACAGTGCCTCCTTGCAACCCAATTCGGCGCCCTGGCGGGCGATCTCGAGAATCTCGTCGGGCTCCAGGTACATGCCGTGCCCGGCCGCCCGCAGCTTGCCGGGGACCGTCACGAACGTGCAGTAGTGGCACTTGTCGCGGCACAGGCGCGTGATCGGGACGAACACCTTGCGCGAGTACGACACCGTATTCGGCCGTCCCGCAGCGAGCAGGCCCGCGTCGCGCACCTTCGCGGCGGACGCGCACAGATCCTCGAGGTCGGCGCCACGCGCGTGCAGCAGCGTGGTGGCCTCGTCGACGTTGAGCGTCGCGCCGTCCCGGGCCCGGCGCAGGACTCGCCGCATCGCACTCGCGGACGGGCCCTCGGTGGGAACCGACGGGATCGGCAGAATCGTGGACCGGTCGGTGTCATCGCTCGAGTGACTCACCCGACGATCATGCGCCACCGACCGGTCTCGCTGCCACCGTGGGTCTCACACCACCCGTCTAACCGCGGGGATAGTCCTCGTCCAACGGAACGCTCCGCCGCTGCTCCGCGGCGTCCGCCGGATTCACTTCGAGGGGTGTCGGCGGCGGCGTCGACTCCTCGTGTTCGTCGTCCGACTCGGCCGGAGTCAACTGTTCGACGAGATCGGCCTCTGGAACGTCCACGGCCCCCGCGTCGTTGTTCTCTGCGTCGGTCCTAACCATCACGACCACCTCCCGTCTCGACAGGCACCGCACGCCCTGTGCGGCCACCTCCACCATAGGACGCATCGTCCCGACTCGGGCAGGATGAGGTCGTGAGCGTTCCGTCCGACCCGACCCGTTCCCCGCGTACGGTGACCATGGCCGACCCGGCATGGCGACCGAGCACGAAGGCCCCCGCGCTGTGGGCCACCACCGCAACCCTCGTCTGGCTCCCGGTGTTCGCGGCGCAGGTCGTGTGGGCGGTGCTCGACGGACGCTGGACGACGTGGCCGCACGTGACGGTGTTCGCGGTGACGCTCGCAGTCGCGGTCGCGGACATCGCGGTCGTGCCGCGGTGGCGGTACCGGGTACACCGCTGGGAGATCAGCGACGACGCGGTCTACACCCGCACCGGCTGGTTCGATCAGGAACGGCGCATCGCACCGATCACCCGCATCCAGACCGTCGACACCGAACGGGGACCACTCGACCGTCTGTTCGGTCTCGCGACCGTCACCGTCACCACGGCGTCGTCCGCCGGGGCGGTCAAGATCACCGCTCTGGACCTCGACGTCGCCGACCGCACAGTCGAGCAACTGACCGCGATCACCGCCCGCAATGCCGGGGACGCGACGTGAGCGTGCCGGCCGAGAGGACCGGCGAGGCCGCCCTCGCCGCCGAGGACGAGCAACCGTGGCTGCGCCTCGACAAGCGGATGCTGCTCGTCCACCCCGTCAACGAGGTCGTGAAACTGCTCCCGGTGATCGCGGTCTCGTGGATCGTCGGCAGCAGCAGCGGCAATCACTACTGGGGCCTGATCGTGGTCGCCGCGCTCGTCGCGTACGGCGTCCTGCGCTGGGTCACCACCACCTACCGGATCGGCCCGGTACACGTGCAGTTGCGTCGCGGCGTCTTCCAGAAGAAGGTGCTGTCGGTCCCCCGCAACCGGATCCGGTCCGTCGACGTCGAGGCCCGGGTGTTGCATCGACTGCTCGGGCTGGCCGTGCTGCGGATCGGCACCGGACGCCACAGCGGACGCGACGAGGAGAAGTTCGAACTCGACGCACTCGACGTCTCACTCGTTCCGGATCTGCGAACCGCGTTGCTGTCGGGTCACGGGCCGCACCCCGGCCGACCCGACGCGGACAGCGCCCCCGACCGGGAGGGTGCCGAGATCGGCCACTGGACCCCGGCCTGGGTGCGGTACGCCCCGTTCTCCGTCACCGGACTTGTCGCGATCGGCGCGCTGGTGGGCATCGTCTTCCAGTACGGCCTGGTGGACAGCATCGCGCGGTCGCCCGCATTCGAGGAGGGCGTCGACTCCGCGCAGCAGGCCGGCGCACTCGTCCTCGCGGTCCTCGGCTTCCTCGCCTTCGTCGGGCTGTTCCTCGCCGCGAGCGTTCTCGCGTGCGTCCGCTACCTCGTCGTCTACGGCCGCATGACCGTCACCGACACCGGCCGCACACTGCACGTGAGCCACGGTCTCCTGCGGACCCGGCAGACCACCCTCGACCGGCAGCGCCTGCGCGGCACGACGCTCAAGGAGCCGCTGCTGCTGCGGCTGGCGGGCGGCGCCTCGCTCGACGCGATCATGACCGGTGTTTCCGCCGAGCACCGCGAGTCGTCGCTGCTGCTGCCGCAGAGTCCGCGCGCCGAGGCCATGCGTGTGATGGCGACCGTGCTCGGCGACGATCGCCAGGCCGAGACACCGTTGGCATTGCACGGCCCGGCCGCACGGCGACGGCGCTACACCCGTGCGCTGTGGCCCGCTGTCGTGGCCGCCCTCGCCGCGGCGGGCGTCGCGGTCGCCGGACGCGACGTTCCGTGGCCCGTGTGGGCAGGCGTCGTGGTCCTCGCCGTCGCCGGTGCCGGCCTCGCCCGGGACCGCTACCGCGGGCTCGGTCATGCCGTCCTGCCCGGCTGGCTGGTCACCCGCAGCGGCTCTCTCGACCGCCGACGCAACAGCCTGGCAGCAGACGGCATCATCGGCTGGACGGTGCGGCAGACGTTCTTCCAGCGGCGCGCCGGAGTCGCCACCGTGATCGCCGCGACCCCGGCCGGCACCGGCCGCTACGTCGTGCACGACCTCCCGGCCGAGCATGCCTGGGCGCTCGTGGACGCCGTGACGCCCGGCGCGGGCGGCATCTGGCTACGCGTTCAGCGCTGAGCCGCCGCCACGAGCGACGAGAGCCGGACCTGGAACAGGTACAGGCCCGCCGGAAGCAGTGCCGCGACGAACAGCAGCAGGGTGCGCCAGTCCTCGAACACCAGCACGTCGCCGCCCGGACCGCCGATCGCGCACAGACCGAAGCCGAAGAGCCACCCGAACAGCGGCAGCGCGGCCACGAGAGCACGATCGGTGAACTTGCGGGCGCCCAGTACCAGCAACAGGTTGACCACTGCGGAAATCAACACCGTGATCGGGAACGGCGTCGTCCCGATGTACGTCGGCAGGAACAGCACCGACAGCACCGCGCAGAGGAAGCCGTCGAATGTGAGCAGGGCGAGTGTCGTGCGCGCCTCGGCGGGCGACGCGGGCGGGTCGACGGCGATGCTCGGGTCGGTCATGACTTCAAGGGTCCGTCATCGGCGCCGACGCGGCGACGGCGGGGTCCGGTCACGGCACCGGCGGATAGCCCATCGCCGTCAGTAAGTCGCTCATCTGGTGTGCGAACGCGTGCAGTGAGCCGATGTAGAGGTCGTGGAAGTACGGCGCCATCGGCCGCAGGCTGTCCACGAAAGCCGTGATCGCATTCTGGAGTTCCCAGTTGTACATCCGCAGCGACCTCCCGTTCGACAGGGGCTGGTGCCGACGCACGGACCCCCACGAACGTGGCCTGGGTCATAGCTTACGGGGAATCGTCAGCCGATCCCGCCGAACAGATCCTTCTCCCGTCCGTCCGATTCGACGGGCCCGGGCTCACCCCGGACCAGGGTGTAGTGCTCGACGGCGAGGATCGGCTGGATCACGTTGTTCGACAGCGCGAACTCGGTCCCCGACGGTGCGACGGTCACCTGCGTCGCGTGTGCCCGGAACGCGGCGCGTTTGGCGTCCAGCACCGGCCGGACGTCCACGGCGGCGGTCACGGACGCGTCCGGCACCGTCGGGAGTTCGTCGGGCGTCGGCATCCGCCAACCGTGCGGCACGTCGGTGATCGCGGCCACTTCCGCCTCGAGCGTGGACCGCTCGGTGACCGTCCAGTAGAACTTCGCGACATTCCAGGGTTGCCCGCAGTCCGGGAAGGCGTCGGTCCCGGCAGCCTCGACGGCGGCCGTCGTGAGCCGGTGCGCCTGAATGTGATCGGGGTGCCCGTAGCCCCCGACCGGATCGTAGGTGACCACCACGTGCGGGCGTAGCTCCCGGATCACCGCGACGATCGCGGCGATCGCCTCGTCGATGTCGGCGTTGACGAACGCGCGCGGATTACGAGCTGACGGCGTGCCCACCATCCCGGAATCCCGCCAGCGACCCGCACCGCCGAGGAAGCGCGGCCGGGACACGCCCAGCGCTTGCAGCGCGCCGGTCAGCTCCATGATCCGGTAGCCGCCCAGCTGATCCGCCGCGCCCGCGACCAGGCCGGCCCACCGGTCCCCGATGACCTCGCCCTCTTCGCCGAGAGTGCAGGTCAGCACCGTCACGTCGGCGCCGTCGGAGGCGTACCGCGCGATGGTGCCGCCCGTCGTGAGCGTCTCGTCGTCGGGATGGGCGTGCACGAACAGGATGCGTCGGGCGTTCATCTCACTCACTTCGTCGTGCGGGTCCACACTCCGGCGTCGCCGAAGATGCCCACCGGGATCGGACCCGCCAGCGACACGCCCTCCACACCTGGACCGGCGACCACGATCGCGTTGTCCTGGAGGACCGGCAGGACGGCCGCCAACTCCCACAGCCGGGGCTCGGCGTCGGCGATGACCCGCGCCGGGTCGTCGAGGCCACGCAGGGCCGCGTCGATCCCGGGCTGC
The DNA here is from genome assembly GCF_002094305.1 of Prescottella equi. Classification (GTDB taxonomy): domain Bacteria; phylum Actinomycetota; class Actinomycetes; order Mycobacteriales; family Mycobacteriaceae; genus Prescottella; species Prescottella equi. The sequence continues at coordinate 20,419 of NZ_LWTX01000010.1, read as the reverse complement.
AAGCCGGGATCGCACAGACCGGACAGGTTGCTGGGAGAGCGCACCGACGGCGCCGGCGTGGCCGCGGACGTGGGTGCCGGAGACGTCGTCTGCGGCGTCGTATCCGGTGCCGACTCCGACGTGTCCAGCGGCAGGCAGCCGAAGCGGGACGCCAGCGACGTCGCCGGGTCCGACCCGGCGCGTTCCCAACCGACGACGGCGTCGACCGTGCCCGACGTGAGTGCCTCGCCGTACAGGTCCTCGGCCTTGAGCGCACGCACCGAGGCCGCGATACCCGCCCCCCGCCACTGGTCGGCGACAGTGTTGGCGACGGCGATCGCGATGTCGTCGTTCTCCGGCGCACCCAGTACGAGGGTCAACTGCTCGTTGTCCCGCACCAGACGTCCGACGGTGACGGTCTCCGGGTCGTTGCCCTCGGCGAGCGTCGGGACGACCTGGAAGCCGGCACCGGCGAGCGCCCCGAAGGCCTGCTCCCGCGTCGGCGGCGGTGGCGCCGTCGGCGCATACCCCGGGTCGGACGGAGCCAGCACCTGTGCGCGCGCGGGGGTGGCGGACGATTCGCTGCCCGCCCCCACCGTGGCCAGCAGGTTGGGATCGAGAAGTCCGAACAGGCCCTTGCGGACCGTGGGCTCGGCCAGCGTGGACACCCGGCCGTTGAGAGTCACCGACAGCACCCGTGGCTGCAGTTCGGTGCCGGTGCGCACGCTGGGAATGACCGACAGCTGCCCCAGTGTGGCGGCACCGCCGTGCACGCGGGCCACCTGGGCGTCGCCCGAGCGGATCGAGTCCGCGAGCTGGGCCGGGGAGCCACCGCGGCGCATCAGGATCTGATCCGCCTTGGCGGGGGTGCCCCAGAACCGGTCGTTACGCTCGAGCACGATCTCGTCGCGGCCGCGATCGACCGACTTGATGTGGAACTGCGCCCCCGAGACCGGAATGCTGTCACCGAGCCCGCGGGCGAAGCCGCCCGGCGTGTCCTTGACCAGATGCGACGGCAGCAGGTCGGTGAAGAGCTCGCGCCACGCCGGATACGGGGCGGTGAGAGTCACGGTGACGGTCTTGCCGCCCCCGGACGACTCGACGTCGTCGATCAGACCGTAGCCCGCAGGATCCACGACGCCCGGCTGGGTGATCATCTGCTGCCACAGGTAGCGGAAGTCCTCGGCCGCGATCGGAGCACCGTCCGACCACTGGGCCTCGTTCCGCAACTGGTAGGTGATGGTCGTCGGAGCCTCCGGCGGCACCGCGGTCGCCGACACCAGCACGGACGGATCGGGCACCCACAGCGTCACGCCGGGGCGCGCCGGATCGAGCGCGGGACGGAACGGACTGGGCAGCACCAGCGCGCTCACCGCCGAGTTGACGGGTGACTGGTCCGCGAGGAGATGCGGATTGAACCCGATGCCCACGTCGTCGATCGCGACGGCAACGGTGTTCTTGGTGGGAACCGCAGTCGTCGGCTTGGGGCTGTCGGTGCTCTCGACCGGCGGCGGCGGGTTGGCGGTACAGGCCGCCAGCGCCAGCAGCGACACCGCAGCCAGGGTCCTCGGAACCAATGCACGGAACATCCCGTGCCGTACGTGCGCCACTACCGGCCCTCCCGTCCGCGAGCGGCACACCCGCCCGTGCGCGTTGCGCGAGCACTCAGCCTCGCACAACGCGCACGGAACGCGTCACACACTTACAGCGCGGCCTTGTCACGCGACTTCGCGCGCGAACGCTCGCGAGCGCGATCGGTCTGCGACAGATGCAGCTTGCGCACGCGCACGACCTCGGGAGTGACCTCGACACACTCGTCGGCGGCACAGAACTCCATCGCCGCCTCGAGGGTCAGCTCGATCGGCTTCGCGAGCGTCTCCGTCGCGTCGGCCGTCGCCGAGCGCATGTTGGTGAGCTTCTTCTCCTTGGTGACATTGATGTCGAGGTCCTCGGCGCGCGGGTTGATACCCACGACCATGCCCTCGTACGTGTCCGAGCCGGGCTCGACGAAGAAGGTGCCGCGGTCGGCCAGCTGGATCATCGCGAACGGGGTCACCGAGCCGGTGCGGTCCGAGACCAGCGAGCCGGTGTGGCGGGCGCGGATCTCGCCGGCCCACGGGGCGTAGCCGTGCGAGACGGCGTTGGCGATGCCGGTGCCGCGGGTCTCGGTGAGGAAGTCGGTGCGGAAACCGATGAGGCCACGCGACGGAACGATGAACTCCATCCGAACCCAGCCGGTGCCGTGGTTCGTCATCTGGACCATCTTGCCCTTGCGGTTGGCCAGCAGCTGGGTGATCGCGCCCAGGTGCTCCTCGGGGGTGTCGATCGTGAGCTCCTCGAAGGGCTCGTGCAGCTTGCCGTCGACATGCTTGGTGACGACCTGCGGCTTGCCGACCGTGAGCTCGAAGCCCTCGCGGCGCATCTGCTCGACGAGGATGGCCAGTGCCAGCTCGCCACGGCCCTGGACCTCCCACGCGTCGGGGCGTCCGATGTCGAGCACGCGCAGCGACACGTTGCCGATCAGCTCGGAGTCCAGACGCGACTTGACCATGCGGGCGGTGAGCTTGTGGCCCTTGACCCGGCCGACGAGCGGCGAGGTGTTGGTGCCGATGACCACGGAGATGGCCGGCTCGTCGACGGTGATGGTCGGCAGAGCCACCGGGTTCTCGATGTCGGCGAGGGTGTCGCCGATCATGATCTCGGGGATACCCGCGACGGCGACGATGTCACCCGCCACGGCGACCTCGCCGGGCTCACGGTTGACGCCGACGGTCTTCAGCAGCTCGGTGATCTTGACGTTCTTGACGCCGTCGGCGTGCATCCACGCGACGTTCTGACCCTTGCGGAGCTCGCCGTTGTGGATGCGGACCAGCGCGAGGCGACCGAGGAAGTCGGAGGCGTCGAGGTTGGTGACGTGGGCCTGCAGCGGCGCGGCGGAATCACCCTTGGGCGCCGGCACGTGCTCCATGAGGACGTCGAACAGCACGTCGAGGTTCTCGGTGTCGGGCGCCTGTCCGTCCTCGGGACGGTTCATCGACGCCTTGCCCTCGCGGCCCGACGCGTACAGGACCGGCAGGTCCAGCAGCGCCTCCGCGGCGGCGGCGGCCTCGTCGTCGAGATCGGACGCCAGGTCCAGGAGCAGGTCCTGGGCCTCGGTGACGACCTCTTCGATGCGCGCGTCGGGTCGGTCCGTCTTGTTCACGACGATGATGACCGGCAGCGACGCGGCGAGCGCCTTGCGCAGCACGAAGCGGGTCTGCGGCAGCGGACCCTCGGACGCGTCGACGAGCAGCACGACGCCGTCGACCATCGACAGACCGCGCTCGACCTCGCCACCGAAGTCGGCGTGGCCCGGGGTGTCGATGACGTTGATGACGGTGACGGTGCCGTCCGGGTTGTGGCGGTGGACGGCGGTGTTCTTCGCGAGGATGGTGATGCCCTTCTCGCGTTCGAGGTCACCGGAGTCCATGACGCGGTCGACCAGCTCGGCGCGCTCGGCGAAGGCGCCGGACTGGCGCAGCATGGCGTCGACGAGGGTGGTCTTGCCATGGTCGACGTGCGCGACGATGGCGACGTTACGGAAATTGGTGGTGCTCACGCGGGGCGTTCTCCTGGCTGCTGACGGGGCCACACGAAGTTGCTGTCGTACGGCTTCTGGCTGCCGCTACGCGCATGCGTGATTCCCATTCGCGATCCCCCGAGTATCGGAACGCACCGGACGTCGCACGAAGAATCGCGACGTGTGCACCGACGGGGGACTGCGGCCAGCGAATACCCTACCCGCCCGAGCGGCCGCCCTCCGCACCGCGCCCCTCCTACGACGGCCCTGACCAGGCGATAGTGATCTACACCACTACGGTCGGAGGTCCTGCGAACTCTCCCGCGGCGCTGCGTCCGGCGTCGGGTCGTCGTTGCCGCGGGCCCGGATAAGGGTAGGTTTACTCTCGTGCGGGAATGCTCCGGGCACCGCACTCGGGAGGAAGGCCGGGTTCGCACATGGGCAAGGGAAAGGTGAAGGCCAGCAAGGTCTCTGGCCTCAAGCCCAAGAAGAAGTGCTGCCGGAAGAAGACGCGCTGCCTCAAGTGTCCGGTGGTGATCATGCGGATGAAGAAGCTCGAGAACGAGGGCGCGACCAAGAAGGAACTCAAGAAGGGCCTGAAGAAGGCGCGCGCCGCGTGAGTGGCGATGTCACCCGCCCAGCAGTGCCACCAACTCGGGCAGCCAGCCACGGTCGTTGCCGACGAGGGCGATCTCGCGCAGTTCGAGTGCATCCACCCAGCGCAGTGCCGCATGCTCGAGGGCCTGCGGCGTCCCGCTGACCAGTTCGGCCCGGTAGGCGCGCAGCACCAGTCCTCCGCGGAGCGGGACGTCGGCGCCGATCCGCTCCCCTGCCGTCGCCTCGACGCCCAGTTCCTCGCGCAGTTCGCGGCGCACCGCGTCGCTCGGCGCCTCGCCGGGCTCGACCTTCCCTCCGGGCAGTTCCCACAGACCGGCCAACTCGGGCGGTCGGGTGCGCTGTGCGAGCAGCAGGCGTCCGTCCCGGATCAGCGCGGCTGCGACGACCTCGCGTCCAGCGCTCATTGCGGTCCCCTCGCCATCGCACCATCATGAGGTATGGCCGAGCTGCTGTCCGACACCGAGATCGATGCCGCCCTCACGAATCTGCCGCACTGGCGCCGCGACGGCGCGTCGCTCACCCGAACCATCGAGTCGGCGAGCTTTCCCGCCGCCATCGCGTTGGTGGACCGCGTCGCCGAAACCGCGGAGTCGATGAACCACCACCCGGACATCGACATCCGATGGCGCACGGTCACGTACTCGCTATCCACCCACTCCGCGGGCGGGATCACCGGATCGGATCTGGAGTTGGCGCGGCAGATCGACGATCTGGCGGCGTCGGCGTGACGGGGTGCCGCCGGCCCGCGTAGGCCACCCATGCGAACAGCACCAGCGCCCCGACGACGTTGACGGTCGCGGCCCACGCGAGCACGCCTGGGCGCGAGATGGGCTCGTCCTCGATCTGCTTGAGCAGCCACGGCACACCGACGACGGTCACGGCGAGCCAGCCGGCCGCGATGATCCGGGAACCGAGCAGCCGCCCGTACGGGCCGTGCACGAGCCAGATCAACATCGGCAGCACCCACACCCAGTGGTGGACCCAGGAGATCGGTGACACCAGCAGCCCGAAGAGCTGGACGAGCACCAGCGTGCCGAGTCGGTCGTCCCGCCCGAGAGCCCGCCACGCGAAGAACGCGAGCCCGGCGGAGACGACGACGGCCGCGATCCACACCGCCCCGGATTCGACGTCGTGACCGGCCAGGCGGCTCAGCGCGCCACGCAGCGACTGGTTCCAGGCCGATCCGACGGGCCCGATCCGGTCGGCGTCGCCGAACTTCGAGGTGAAGTAGTCACGAGCCTGCGCGCCGATCACGAGGTAGCTCACCGCGACCGTGCCGAAGAAGGCGACGGCGGAGAAGATCGCGGCCCGCCAACGACGCTGCGCCAGGAAGTACAGCCCGGTGACCGCGGGCGTCAGTTTGATGCCGGCCAGGACACCGACGATGCCACCAGACAGCCACCACCGGGCGCTGCGGACGGCGATCATCGCACCGAGCACCAGGAACACGTTGACCTGCCCGTAGTCCAGGGTGGTCCGGACCGGTTCCGTCCAGATTCCCACCGCGGTCCACACCGCGGCCACGTACTGCCAGTGCCGTTCGCGGGCGACCTCACCGAGCAGCAGTTCCAGACTGATGCGGATCACCCAGAACAGCGCCGCGACCGTGGCGAGCTGCCAGAGAAGCCCGACCAGCCCGAACGGCAGGTAGTGCAGCGGCAGGAACACGAGCGCCGCGAACGGCGGATACGTGAACGGGAGCGGGAAGTCGGGCGTCTCCTCGGAGTACGTGAAGGCGTACAGATCGCCACGCAGCAGCGCGGCCGAACCGTCGACGTAGACGTGGAGGTCGACGAAGTTCGCACCGTTCGGCGTCAGGTAGGTCCACAGCAGTCGGAGGATCACCGAGAGGGCGAGTAGCAGCGGCGCCCACCGGAGAAGTCCGCGCGCGGCCGCGGCCGTACGCGGCCGTCGATCGGCACGTGAAAGCTGGGACACTGGCGGCGCTCTCCCGTGATCGTGTGTGCTGGCAGGACGCACCCAGTGTGGCGCGGGAGCGGGAAGGACCAGGTGTGGCGTCAGCCTAACGCCCCGGCCCGATGCGCCGAAAATACCTTGCTCATCAGTAACAGTTGCATCAAGGTTCACATTTTCCGCATACGTCACAGATATTGTCACCAGGCGATGGCAGTTACATCACAGCTTGAATAGACTCCGCTGGGTCGTGGATCACGAATGCGACGTGCAGAACAGTCTGTACACATCGGGGGATCGATCCATAGAGTGACCCGCGACGAACAACCCGCGACCACGGAGGCCGTGGGCGCCCGTGCGGCAGACCGACGCTGTCAGCAAGCGTCTGAACGACAAGGATGGGGAAACCGTGATTCGTAACCGAGGAACGCGACGAGCAATCACTGCATGCGCAGTCGTGGCCGCCGCTGCGCTCGCTGTACCGGCCAACGCGGCCGCACAGCCGACGCCTCCCGGGCTCCCCGAGGGCGTCTCCATCGATGCGCTGACCTCCCTCGCGCCCGCCATCCTGGGTGCCGCGGCGGCGCCGGCGGACATGCAGGACGTCGACGCCAAGACCGACCTGCTCGCCCAGGCCCGCATCCTTCTCGAAGGCGCGAACCTGCCGCCGGAACTGAAGTCGACGCTCGAGCGCGTCATCACGTTCCTGGACGGCAGCGGTGGCGGCGGACCGGAGATCCCACAGGACGGCCCGGTCATCGCGCAGTTCCTGTACCCGACCGTGGGCAAGGGCTGCATCGCCCCGTCCAGCGATTCCGTCGGCACGGCCCTGGCCGTCCCCGGTCCCGCGCACCTGCCGCCTCCGGGCCCCGGCGCCGGCCAGGCCGGCTTCGTCTTCACCGCGCTCGGCACCGCGAAGGCGGCCCCGAACCAGGGCATGACGGTGTCGTGGATCAACGTCGACAACGGCCGCCGCGAGACCCAGCCGTTGACCACGGAGGCCCGCATCAACCCGGACGGACCGGCGACGCTGTCGGCGATCGCGAACACCGGCCCGGGTCGTGTGCTCGCCGTGATCTCCGGCGACCTCACCACCGAGCCCGACGGTTCCGCGCCGATCACGTGCAACTTCCTGCCGACGGTCGGAATGTTCGCGGTCGCGTAACCCCGCTCGCACAGGGAAAGGCCCCGCCGGCTCCGGCGGGGCCTTTCCCTGTTCACGGCCCAGGCTCGCGTGGTAGACCGGGGAATGGCCGAGACGACGAAGTCGATCCGCTCACTGCACTCCCGACGATCCATCCTGTCGATCCGATCGGAGGGATCGATCCTCTGCATCGGCAGCGTGGGCTCCATCCTGTCGATCGGATCCATCGGGTCGGTCCTGTCGATCGGTTCCGTCGGCTCCGCCGGGTCGGCGATGTCCTCGCTGTCGTTCGGCAGCATCGGTTCCCTGCTGTCGGGCCTGTCCCGCTGGTCGCTGTTGGCCTGGCGTGGCGTCGGGCAGGCACCCGACGAACGTCCGACCCTCGTGGTCGTCGCCGACGAACCGGACCTCGCCGAGTCGACGACGTTGCACGTCCAGTCCTAGTCGGACTCCGGCCTCGGCCAGGCTCGACCCTCGAGCGCTTCGACATCCCGGTTGAACCGCACCAGCAAATCGTGGAGCAACGCGATCTCGTCCGGGGCCCAGTCCTCGAGTACCCGTTCGGCACCGTCGCGGTTGAGATCACGATCGGCTCGCAGGCGCGCCAGGCCGGTCTCCGTGGCTCGAATCTTGCGCGCCACACCGCCGTCCGGATCGGCGATGCGTTCGACCAGTTCGTGTCGCTCGAGCGCCCCCACCTGACGGTTGACCGTGGAGATGTCGAGGAGGAAAGCCTCGGCCAGTTCCTTGAGGCTCATCAAACGATCGAGTTGCAGGCGCGCGAGGATCAGGTAGGCCGAGCGGTCGAGGGTCTGTTGTCCCCGTTGCCACGACAGGGCGTGGTAGCGCGACAGGAGCATCAACTCGTACTCGACGCCCGCTACGGTCCGGTCTTCGTCGGACAAACCCGACCCCTTCCACCTCGATTGCCCGCAATGTCCGCGTTGTGCGGTACGGCGCCCGATGTGTACGGTACACATTCTTCCAATTTTCTCTTTCTGCAGTTTCTTTCGAGGAGTTTCCTTGTCCACACCCGTCGCGTCCTCGACGGTGAAGACGACCCCATCCGTATCCGGCAACGCCATCGTCGCGATTCTCGGCTTCTGCGGCATCGTCGTCTCTCTGATGCAGACGCTCGTCGTCCCGATCATTCCCCAACTGCCACATCTGATCTCGGCCTCACCGGCTGACGCGTCGTGGGCCGTCACCGCCACTCTCCTCGCCGCCGCCGTGGTCACCCCCATCAGCGGCCGGCTCGGCGACATGTTCGGCAAGAAGAAGGTCCTCGTCATCAGCCTGGGCCTGGTCGTCGCCGGGTCCGTGGTGTGCGCCTTCGCCGACTCCCTGATCCCGCTCATCGTCGGTCGTTCCTTGCAGGGCGCCTCGGTGGGGGTGATCCCGCTCGGCATCAGCATCCTGCGCGACGAGTTGCCTCCCCGGAAAGTGGCCGGCGCGATGGCCATCGTCAGCGCCACCCTCGGCGTCGGCGGCGCGATCGGACTGCCGATCGCGGCAGCGGTCGCGCAGGTGGCCGACTGGCACGTGCTGTTCTGGATGTCGGCCGGACTCGGCCTCGTCTGTGCGGCACTGGCCGCCGCCGTCATCCCGGAATCCTCCGTCCGGAACCCTGGCCGATTCGACTTCGTCGGCGCGATCGGGCTCAGCGCAGCGCTGATCCTGTTCCTGCTGCCCATCACCAAGGGCGGCACGTGGGGCTGGAGCGACCCACTCACCCTCGGCCTGCTCGCAGGATCCCTCGTGTTGTTCCTGGCCTGGGGATTCCTGCAGCTGCGCACGGCGCGGCCGCTCGTGGATCTGCGAGTGTCCGCCCGTCCGCACGTGCTCTTCACCAACCTCGCGTCGATCGCGATCGGCTTCTCGATGTACGGCAACTCCCTGACGCTGCCCCAGTTGCTCATGGCACCGGAATCGACCGGGTACGGACTCGGGCTCTCGATGGTCACGGCGGGCCTCGCGCTGGCCCCGGGCGGGATGGTGATGATGGCACTCTCGCCGGTCTCCGCCAAGATCTCGGCCTGGCGGGGACCGCGTTTCACCCTCATGGTCGGCTCGGTCGTCGTCGGCCTGGGCTATACGTTCGTGTACTTCCTGTCGTCCTCGGTGTGGATGATCGTCGTCGGCGGCATGATCATCGGCGCGGGCGTCGGACTGTCGTACTCGTCGATGCCTGCGCTGATCATCGGTGCCGTCCCCGTGTCGGAGACCGCCGCCGCGAACGGTCTCAACTCCCTCATGCGGTCGATCGGCACGTCCAGCGCGGCCGCTGTCATCAGCGTCGTCCTGGCGAGCATGACCGTGACGCTGGGGACCGCCACGATTCCCTCGTTCGATGCGTTCCGCGCGACGTTCGTCATCGCGATCGTCGCCGCCCTGGTGTCGTTGGCGTTCGCGTTCCTCATCCCGAAGGCCCGCCCGGCGGCCGCCGGGACGCAGCACCCCTGACGGCCGTCCGAATACGGGGAAGGCCCGCAACCGGGGATCCGGTTGCGGGCCTTCGTGGTTCTCGTGGCGTCCTACTGCTGGCCGCCGCCCGAGGACCCGTCCGAGGAACCCAGGTACAGGTTCGCAGCGATCGCGTAGAACAGGTTGATGAGGAAATCCACGAGAGCCTCCGAGTCGTAGCGGTTTCGGACCGATAACGGTAGCCGACCGGTTCTTGCGAACCGGACCGACACCGGGCGTATCGGAACATCCGTCCAACTTGTTTCACTCCGCAGGCGCGGTAGCGTTGAGGAAGCATGTGAAGTCACTCCAGACGGGAGTCACGACCATGAGCAGAGAGAAGTGGTGGGTACTCGCCGGCCCGGACAGCGGCTGGTCGCTCGAACAGCGGGCCAACGGCGACCACGTGGTCGTCAACACGACCACCTCCGAGGAACACGTGCTCAACGGGTACCAGTGGATGCACGTCAAGCATGCCGACGCGGCAACGGGCACACCCGAACACGGCCTGAAGGTCCTCGGGGAGGGCCCGCCGCCCTTCGGCCGATGGACCGAACTCCACGGCACCTGAAAACCCACCCGAATCCGGCAAAAAACTGAAACACGTTCCAGCCGTGCGTTAGGTTGCAGGTGAGTCCGCGTGCGAGGCGGGCGACCGCATCGACCACGAGGAGCGCAGCCATGCCGTGGACCCGCGAAGAACTCGAAGGAGCCTTCGAGAACTACCAGAAGACCGTCGTGCGAGCGACGCAGACCGGCGACTGGAACCTCTTCGCCGACATGTTCACCGAGGACGCCACCTACCTCGAGCACGCATTCGGCCGATTCGAGGGCCGCGAGGAGATTCGCCGTTGGGTGACGCGCACGATGACCGCGTTCCCGGGCAATCGCATGCCCGAGTTCCCCGCCTCCTGGCACGTCGTCGACGTCGAACGCGGCTGGGTGATCTGCGAGATCCAGAACCCGATGGAGGATCCCGGTGACGGCACCGAGCACGGCGCCGCGAACATCACGATCCTCCACTACGCGGGCGACGACCTCTGGTCGCACGAGGAGGACGCCTACAACCCGATGAACTTCTTCGCGATGGCGAAGAAGTGGTGCGAGCATGCGGAGGCCGCGGGCAACCTGCCCGAGGATGCACGTGTGTGGCGCGAGAAGATGGCGAAGCTGCCCGGCTGATCAGCACCCGGGAACGACGACGGGCGCCCTCCGTACGCGGAGGGCGCCCGTTCTCGTGTGCGACGAGTTCGTCAGTAGCTGGTCCAGAGCACCGCGATCAGGGCGTTGACGATGCCCAGGATGCCCACGATGTGCGCGAAGTTCGGGTTGCCCTCGCCGCGCTTCTGGCGAGCCCGGCCGATCTCTGCGACGGCGACGATGATCAGCGTGATGAGCAGCTTGACGCCGATCTTGGCATGGTCGTAGTCCTTGCCCAGCGAATCGACGGCTTCGCCGAGGCCGACGATGACGAGGCCCGACAGCAGCTGGATGCGCGCGCCCCAGACCATCACCTCGCTGATCCGGGGGGCCTTCAGGACCGAGAGGTAACCACCGACGATCGCGGCCATGCCCAGCAGGTGCACGGCGACGAGGATGTTGTAGACGACAGACATGCCATTACCTTAGCTTTACGTATCCGGCGGTCTCACAATTCCGCGGCCACAATCCATCGTTGGATGGATTCTCCCGGGATCGATTCCTCGACTATGACAGGAAGAACGGCTTCTGCGCCGACCATTGACCGTACTGCGGCTTGAGGATCGAGTTGAGGTCGATGCCGATGCCCTCGATCTGTCGCTTGTCGATCTCGAACTGGTGCAGGTGCGCGGCCGGATGCACGTAGCCGGCCGGGGATCCCCAATTGTGCTGCCAGAACAGTCCCCCGATCCCGGCGCGCAGGCAACGGTCGATGGTCGGCGTGTTGGCGTACACGCCGACGTTCCGCCGCCCGAGGACCTCCTCCCAGCCCCGCAGGTAGGGCGCGATGAGGTTGTCGAATTCCCACGGCGACGGATTGTCGTCGATCGACGCGTAGATCGGGCGGTTCTCGGGGCCGCCGGCAGCCCGGTGCAACTCCAGTCCGCGTTGCGCGTGGCGGATGCCGGCGTCGAAGCCGCCGCGCCAGTCCGACGTCTGCCCCTTGCCGAACTGGTAGCAGGAGACGATCTGCAGGCCGAACGCCGCCATGGCCGCGGCCTCACCGAACTGCATGGGCTTGCCGAGCATCCACTCGGCACCCGGACGCCGATCCGACACGTACCTGATCGCGCCCACGTGGCCGGCCGCACGGATGCCCAGCGGAGACGGCACGCCGGCCGAGTAGTCGATCAGGGTCGCGGGCCCGGCGTTCGCGACCGACGGTCCTGCGAGCGCCGCGAGCCCCGCTGCCGCGGTGCCTGCCGCCGCGTACTTGAAGAGTTCTCGCCTGGAAACCTGCACCGTGAAACCTCGCATCGCCGGGACTGGGGTGTGCGGCGACGGATTCGGCGCCCGCACTTGTCGATTCGACGGCTATTCCACCACAGCAACTCTGGTTCCGTCAGTCACATCGGTGACTTCGGTACCACTAGCTCGACTCGAGGCCCGCGAAGAATCCGGTGTTGACGGCGACGTCCTCGACGACACGGGTCCGGGTCTGCACACCCAACCCGTGCTCTTTGAGCAGTTCACAGAGCCGGTCCCCGTCGATCAGATCCACCGGCGGCGCACCGTCGCGCCGCGATTCCGCCCGGGCCTCGCTGGTGAACGTGCCGGTCGTGATCAGCAGGCCCTTCTCCCCCCGGCCCGCCATTGCTCCGCGCAGATCTCGCACCGCCCCGGCGCCGACGCTGCCGCTCACCCGCTTGCACTGGAAGGCGACGGGGAAGCTCAGCAGCGAGATCTGGCACATACCGATGCCGTCGATACCACCGTCCGCGGTCCGCCCGGTGATGGTCGCGGTCGAGAATCCCGCTTCCCGGAGCAGGCGCTGCGTCAGACGCTCGAACGCCGTGGACGACATGCCGAGCACCGCCTCGAGCACCGTCGACTTCCAGGCGGCCGTGTCGGCGTCGTTGTAGGCCGAATCCGGCGTGGTGTCGGTCTCGGCGTCGGCAAGCGGAAGCACCTGCGCGTCAGGTGTATTGGCCTTGCGGCTGAGCCGCTGCCGACGCTTGTCTGCGGTGAAGGCCAACAGCAGCGGCCGTAATTCCGGTTCGGTGACCGCGCGCCCCTGCTTGGTGACACTCCACACCGCCCGCCGACTGTTCGCGAGCAGACCCATTCCCTTGAGATAGGTTCGGGCCCAAGCCAACCGGTATTCGACCTCGGTTCCGGGCCCCTCACCGTGCAGGACCCCCTGCAACTCCGGGGACCACCCCTGGCGCTCGACCACGGCGCCGTCGAGTTCGTTGTTCGACGCCGATCCGCCCAACGCGATGAGCGCCTGGAGCGTGGGCCACAGCAGTTCGGTGTACGGCGGCAGTTGAGCGATCAGCTCCTGCTGACCGGCGACGCCGTCACGCCGTGGCTCCTGTTCCTGCACACCCGCTCCCATCCGCGCCGTCCATCGATGGCCGCTCGACACGGGATCGGCCAGCCGACCTGGATGTTATCGGGTGTCGCGCCCTCCCCCGAATCCGGTGGTTCCGCCGGAGCAGCGGAGCCACCGGTGCACGTCAGGCCCGGGCAGCGGCGTCGCGGCCGGCCACCCGACCGAACGCGAGGGCGTCGGCGATGTGGAAGCCGCCGTCCTTGCGCCAGCTGTAGGTCGAGCTCACCTCACCGGCGGCGTAGAGACCGGCGATGACCTCTCCCCGGGTGTCGAGGACGCGCGCTCGCCCGTCCCGGCGAGGGCCACCGTTGCTCCAGCCCAGCAGTGGCGTCACCTCGAGCACGTAGAACGGTGCCTGCGTCACGGCGCCCAGCGTCTGCGGCTCGCGCCCGAAGTGGTCGTCCCGACCCGCCTCGCACGCCGCGTTGTACTGCTCGACGGTGCGCTCGAGCGTCTGTGCGTCCACCCCGATCAGGTCGGCGAGTTCGGCGATCGAGTCGGCGCGGCGGATCCAGCCCTTCTCGATCTCCGCGCTGTTGTCGACACTCCACCGGCTCCCGTTCATCAGCAGGTTCCAGCCCACGGGGAGCACGTCGGGCGTCGGGCTGAGCGGACCTGCCGTACGCATCTGCTCGTCGAAGATCAGGTGGAAGGGGCGCAGCGGGAACAGCTCGTACGCGCCACCGCGGGCGGTGTGGCCGTGCTTGGGCTCGGAGCTCTCGTCGGTGAAACGGCGCCCGTCGCCGGACACCCACAGGTAGTTGTGCGCGTTCCACAACGCCAGGTAGTGCCCGAACTCGTCGTCGCCTCGCACCCCGGTGATGGTCATCATGTTGTCCATGTGCCACAGGTCGGCGCCCACCGCCTGCGCCAGGCGGTGGCCGTCGCCGGTCGAGGCCGGCGATCCCCACAGCACGTGGTCCTCGACCCGCAGGTAGTCCCGCACCATCTGCGGATCGGCCGCGAATCCCCCGGTGGCCAGCACGACGCCGCCACGCGCGCCGATCCGTCGGTGTCCGGCGGGCCCCGCCACGACGACGCCGACGACCGCTCCCGCGTCGACGATCAACTCGACGGCGGGCGTACGGAACCGGGTCTCGATGCCACGCTCCGCGAGCGCGCGGCGCAGGAAGTCGTGGAGCAGTCCGTTACCCATCCGGCCGCCGACGGTGTCCATCCCGGCGTAACAGTCACTGCCCTCCAGCTCCAGGTATTCGGGCTCCGTGTGGTAGTCGCCGCTCATGGCGACGTCCGCGCCGAGCCCTTTGAGCCACGGTGAGATCTCGGCCGTCTCCCTCGCCCACGCCTCGACGACGTCCTCGGCGACAGGGAAGGGACCGTTCAGCGCGTGCAGGAAGATGCGAGCCCGCTCCGGGTCCCGGTTGACCCACCAGCCACTGCCCGAGACGCGGGTGTTGCCGCCCGCCGTCGCCTCGTCGCACTTCTCGACGACCAGAACCGTGGCGCCGGCCTGATGCGCGTCGAGCGCGGCGGCGGCGCCCGCAGCGCCGGATCCCACCACCACCACATCGAATTCCTCGTCGAAGCCCGTCACGCCCACATTCGCCCCTCTCGGTCATGTGATCCACACCGCTTTCGCAAGCCGATGTGATTCACACCATCTTTCAACGGAGCCGGGCGGGGCGCGCCGGGGTTCCCATCCAGCGGAACAGTCGCCGGCGTCAGCGGTCGACGAGCACCTGCAGAGCGGCGCCGTAGCGTTCGACGATGTCGTCGATCGGCGCTGCTCGCAGCCACGGGCTCTCCATGACGTAGAGCGCGGCCATGAGTCCGGACAGCTGCGCGGCCAGCAGATGCGCGCGCAGCTCGGCATCCTCGCCCATCAGACGCGGAGCCAGTGGCGCGACGATCATCTGGTCGATTGCCTCCTGCAGGTGCTCTCGCACGACGGGCCGGTCGGACGCACGCACCAGGGCGGCATAGACCGCCGTCGGCTTGTCCGCCTGCTGCCGCCGCGTCCGTCGGACGACGAAATCCACCAGCGCCCTACCCAATCCGTCCAGTGGGCCCTGCACCACCTCGACGAAGGCGTCGGACATCGTCATCGTCCGGATGAAGAGCTTCTCCTTCGAGCCGAAGTAGCGGATGACGAGCGCCGGATCGACGCCGGCGTGCCGAGCGATGTCGCGGACCCCGGTGGCGGCGAAACCCTGCTCGGCGAACAGTTCCGCGGCAGCCGCCTGCACCGCTTCGCGGTTGTGGGCGGTGCCCGCGCGGGCGTGGGGTTCGGGTGTCTCGACGGTCATCGATCGTCCTTCGCTCGGAGGTGTCCGATTCCAACCTTGCCGCAGAGCCTACGTCAACAGTGTTGACATCCGGTCGTCAACACTGTTGACTATCCGTCGCGTCAACAGTGTTGACATTTCGACGATTCAGAAAGGGCGATGCGGATGCCCAACACCACCGATCAGCGCCACGACGACTGGGACCGAGCCATGGAGGCCGACACCGAGGCGGTCGCCCCCGCGCTCCACCTCGACCACGGCGCACCCGACGGCGCCGCCGGCGGTCCCACCCAGTGGCGCACCGTCGTCGAATCGATGGTGTTTCCGCTGTTCTTCGCGGTCATGTTCGCGCTCTGTTATGTCAGCGCGTTCCACAACCCCGCGCCGCGCGAGGTGGAGATCGTCGTCGTCGGCCCCGAGTCCGCCACGACCGCGCTGGTCGACCGGCTCGCTCCGACCGTCGGCGACAAGTTCGACCTCGAGACCTCCACGGACGCGACCGGCGCGATCGATCGCCTGCAGAACCGCGAGATCGCCGGCGTGATCGAGCTGGGTCCGACGATGAACCTGCACATCGCGTCCGCCGAGGGCACGATGCGGGTCCAGGCCGCGGAGGGGCTCGCACAGCCGCTCGCCGCCGCGCAGGGCGTCGACCTGAACGTGGTCGACCACGCGCCGCTCGCCGCGGACGATCCGACCGGCACCGGCCTGTTCTATCTCGTCATGGTCTGCACGATCGTCGGGTACCTGACGATCACCGTGCTCTCCCAGGTGGCGCCGCGCATGCGATTGCGTCAGCAGCTCGGTGTGCTGGGCGTGATGTCGGTGGTCGGTGTGCTCGCCGCATATCTGGTCTCGGCGATCTTCGTCGGCTTCTACGGCGCGTCGTTCGCGGCCAGTCTCGCGCTGCTCGCCGTGGTGATCGCCTACACGATCGTCGTGGGGTTGGTGAGCATCCTCGTCAACCGGGTGTTCGGCAAGGCCGCGATCATGGTCGTGATGGTCTTGATGATCTTCGTGAACTTCCCGAGTGCTGGTGGCGCGTTCCCCGCCGACTTCCTACCCGGCTTCTGGTCCGCACTCAGCCACTTCTGGATCGGCGCGGGTGCCGTCGACGCCACCCGTTCGATCGTCTACTTCGGCGGCACCGGCGTCGGCCACGGACTGCTCGTGATCGGCGGATGGTTCGTCGTCACCGCGGCCCTGTTGGGGCTCACGCAGCTCCGCAAGCCGAAGGCCGAGGCACCGCAGCAGCAGGCCGGCTGACCGCACTCATCGCCATACGGCTCGACCAAGAACACCGTCCAGGGATTCCCGGGCGGTGTTCTTCGTCGTCAGCTCAGGCTGCCGTACACCGTGGCGCCGGCGAACACCGTGGCCCGCACCTCGATGTCCGCGATCCGCTCGGGATCCACAGCGAGCGGATTCGCCGACAGGACGACCAGGTCGGCGTGCATCCCAGGTTTCAACGCGCCGATGGAATCCTCACTGAACAGCTGCCAGGCCGCGTCGACGGTCTGGGCGCGCAGCGCCGCCTCCACCGGGATGCGCTCCTCGGGCGCCAGCACCCGCCCGCCGCGGGAACGCCGGGTGACGGCGTCCGCGATGTTGCGCAGCGGATCGGTCGGCGTGACCGGACCGTCGTTGTGGAACGAGATGCGATGACCGGCAGCCAGCGCCGAACCCGCGGCGGCCCAGTGCCCGCCGTGCTCGCTACCGAACAGATCGTCGACGAGGACGTCACCCCAGTAGTAGAGGTGGTCGACGAACAGGCTGCAGGTCACCCCCAGGTCGGCGGCGCGTCGGAACTGGTCCGGGCGCATCGCACCGACATGCTCGAGGCGCAGTCGGTGATCGTCACGCGGGTTCGCGGACAGCATCTGCTCCCACGCGTCGAGGACCATTGTGATCGCGTCGTCGCCATGCGCGTGGCACGCGATCTGCCAGCCCTGTTCGTAGTACGGGGTGCTGATCTCGAGGATCTGCTCGCCCGTGTAGTTGGCTCCGCCGTGACTGCAGGCCATGCCTAGTGCGCGCGTGGCCGGGGTGTCCAGGTAAGCGAAGCTGAGCGCGATGTTCCCGATCCACGGTGAACCGTCGGACCAGATCTTGATCCCGACCTGCCGCACCATCTCGTCACCCGCGCCCGGCTCGAGGTCGGACCCGCGCTTCGGCCCCGACATCTCGTAGAGCCGCAGTCGGGTGGTGAGGACCCCGGCCTCGGCGGCCGCGGCCAGCGGAGCCCGCATGCCCGGGTCGAACGCCATCTCGCTCACGGTGGTGACGCCGGCAGCGTTCAGTCGCGCGGATTCGGCCGCGAGCAGGTCGGGGAATCGTCCCGCCGCCGAGGCCAGCACCGGGCCGGCGATCGCGATCACGGCCGCCGACTCGTATGCGACACCGGTGAGCTCACCGGTGTCGGCGTCGCGCCCGAAGCGGGCACCCTCCGGATCGGGAGTGTCCTCGGTGACGCCGGCGGCGGCCGCGGCGGTCGAGTTGAAGTAGGCGGCATGTCCGGAGTTGTGCAGGACGATCAACGGCTTGTGCGGCGACTGCTCGTTCATCCACTGCAGAGTGGGCTCGTCGAGCCCCTTCTGCAGCAGCGGATCCCAGCCGTTGAGTACGGCGCCTTCGGGGCCGGCGTCCGCGACGGCTTGCGCGATCGTGGCGAGCACGCCGTCGGCGTCGGGGACCGTGACGGGGCGGATATCGACGACGGGCTCGCCCAGCAGGACCGCCTCGTTCAGAGGGTGACCGTGCGCCTCGATGAATCCCGGCATGATGCAAGCGTTTCCGACGTCGTGGACGACGGTCCGAGGGCCGATGAATCCGGCGACGTCGGCGTCGGCCCCGACTGCGACGATGCGCCCGTCCTCGACGGCAACCGCAGTCGCTCGCGGATTCGCGTCGTCCATCGTCAACACGTCACCGAACACCACCAGGTCAGCCATCGGCACTCTCCGCTCCGTTCCCGGCTTCGGGCGGCCGGTTCTCGCCCGACAGGCTACAGACCAGCCGTTCTCTTCGCGCGTCCTGCGCGTGTGGCCCGGCCGCGTCGTGTCGTCGTCCGGTAGGAAGAACGGAGGGCGTTCGACCAGCGCGGACGTCGACCTGTGGACACGGAAGGAAAGGCCCCATGGCGAAGAAGAAGTGGTCGGAGATGAGCCCGATTCAGCGCGCGGTGATCATCGCAGCCGGCTCGGTCCAGTTGAGCCTGGCGGCGACCGCGTGGGCGGATCTCGCGACCCGGCCGCGCGACGAGGTCAACGGCAGCAAGCGGAGGTGGGCCGCGATCATCGCCGTCAACTTCATCGGCCCCCTGTCGTACTTCCGGTGGGGGCGGCGCACGTCTGCGTGATCACTGCGCCGACTGCACACGTTCCTCGACGAGGTCGGCGAAGACGACGGTGTTGTCGCGGTAGCTTCTTGCAGCAGTGTCGAATTCGCCGCCACATGTGATCAGCCGGAGCCCGGGGTGATCGATGTTGCCGTACACCGCCGCGGTCGGGAACTCCGCTTTCGCGTAGCGGTCGACTCTCGTCACCCGGAACACAGCCGTGACCCCGTCGGATCGGATCGTGTCGATCGTGTCGCCCGGTACCAGTTCGTGGAGGCGAAGGAACACGCCGGGCTCACCGCCCCAGTCGACGTGGCCGGCGAGTATCGCGGGACCTCGTTCGCCGGGAACCGGTGAGCCGGAATACCATCCGGCGGGGAATGCTCCGGGCGGCACCTCGAGCGTGCCGTCCGGCTCCAGCCCGAGATCGACGAGTTCGGTGTCGACTCCGATCGCGGCGACGACGAGTCGGTCGGGGCGGAGCACCGCGTTTTCCGGACCGGACACGATCGGGGCGGCGGCTGACGTCGTGGGTGCCGGACCGGATTGTGCCGGGACGGCCGATTCGGGTGCGGCGCAACTGGCCAGCAGGAATCCGCATGCGAGGGCCCCGGCAAGAACGGCCGACAGGCCGGTTCCGGACGATCTCCGGAACCGGCCTGTCGGCTTGTCGTTCACGGTCGAACTCACTGCCTACTGCTTGCGGCGGTGGCGTCCGGTGGCTGCGGCCGTTCCGGCCGTGGCTGCCAGCAGCAGTGCGGTTCCCAGCAGCAGCCCCCGCCCCGCGGTGTCGCTCGGGGCGCCCTTGTCACCGGCTTCGACGCCGCCGACGGGTACCGCGGAGATCTGAGCGCCCCCCTGCTGCGCCGCGGCGGGCGCGCTCACGTTCTGCAGAGCGGCTGCCTGGGCGGCAATCGGCTGCGTGATATTCCCATTGCCCGCGCCTTCGGCTTCGGCTTCGGCTTCGGCTTCGGCTTCGGCCTCGGCTTCGGCTTCGGCATTCGCACCGCTGCCGGCGTTGCCGGTCGAGGCCAGGGTGCTGCCGAGTGCGGCGCCTCCGCCGAGGGCACTCCCGAGTGCCGCACTGCCGAGGGTTCCGCCACCGGCAAGGGTGCTGCCGAGGGCCAGCCCGCCTACCGCGGCACTCCCGAGGACTGCACTGCCCAGGTCGGAGCTACCTGCTTCGCCGCCACCGGCGCTGCCGTTCTCGGAGCTACCGGCCTCGGTTTCACCGGCGCTGCCCAGTCCGAGGCTGCCGAGGGCGAGGTCCGTGAGGCTCCCCAAGCCGAGGTCACCGCTTCCTGCGGTCAGCCCGCCGCTGCCCGTGCCGCTGCCGGAGGCACTGCCCGAACCGAGGTCCGCCAGGCTACCGAGGTCCGCACTACCCACATCGGTACCACCGGTGCTGCCCGCATCCCCTGTGGACCCGAGTGCCGCGGCACTACCGACAACCGGCAGAGCCAAACTTCCGAACGGAAGCGCCAAGCTACCCAGCGCAAGCTCACCCAAGCTGCCCAGGTCCAGATCGCCACTGCCGGCTGTCAGCTCACCGCTACCGGTCTCCAGGCTGCCGGTGTCGCTACCGGAATCACTGCCCGAACCCAGGTCAGCCAGGCTACCCAGA
>NZ_LWTX01000009.1 GCF_002094305.1 Prescottella equi | reverse complement strand
GTAGGCTCGACCAACCTGATCCACGTGCACCGGATCGGGGAGGAAGACCACTAGCAGGGCGGACTGTCGGTCGGGCCGGCGCAGCCACCGAGGTGCCGCGCTACGAGCCGGGAGCGAAAGTGCCCCGAACAGGGGTGTGGCCGGGAATGCTTTCACATCCTCGGCCGCATCTCTGTTTCACGAGACTTTCACCGTTTCCGATTACTTACTCGATCCGCACTACTGAAACTACGCCCGCCGGTAGCGCCCTGCAATGCTTCCGGCGCCAGTTTTCCGAGTTGTGACCGCGCCCCGGATTTCGCGTCCTGTGCGTTACACGAGCCGCTTCTCGGAGCGGATCCGGCGTTGCAGATCCCGCATGAGCACCCGACTCGGCAAGTGCCGGACGAATCGGGGCACGAACCGGTTCACGAAAGACACGAAGACGAAGAGGTGCTCGAAGCGGCGGCGATCGTCCTCGTTCCACTCCATCCCGAGTTGCTCGCGGAACAGCGGCGGCAGGAAGCCTGTGGTGAGGAACCTCAGCAGGTCACCGAACACGAGACGCAGAGGCGGGCGAACCATGCGCAACGCGAGCAGATCGTTCAGGTAGTCCCGGACGGTCTCGTCGATCGCGACGCGCTCGCAGGCGATGTTCCAGTACCGGTCGAAATCGGCTCGCGTCGCCGGCCACATGTCCTCGGTGACCTGCAATGTCGTGCCGAGCGTCGACGACGACCGGTAGAACTCCTCGGCCTGCTCGGGTGTCATCCTGCCGTGCAGCAGCTGGTGTGTGTCCTCGAACCCGATGAACAGGCACGCCGCCACCCACAACTGCAACTCTCGGTTGAACGCGTTGTAGGACACCGGGCTGTTCTCGTCGGACCGGACGTGCCGGTGGGCTCCGTTGACCGCCTCCCGGTATGCCCGGCGTTCGTCGTCCGAGCCGAGAATCGCCACCGACAGGTAGGTGAACGTGGTGCGAGCACGCTTCCATGGATGCTTGGCCAGGCTGCCGGACTCGACCTTGCTCTCCGCTACGCCGTGGCCCACCTCCGGCCACGACAGTTGCATCACCACGTTCGCCGCGCCGCCCGCGAACGACCAGAAGTCGAGCGCGTCGGCGATGTGCGCCGGCCGTCCGCCGCGGCGAGGAGTGGTCGCGATGCGGATCCGGGTGCGCTCGTTCGTCAAGCGCGGTTCGGCGCCGGGGAGGTCGAGGTAGCGGGTCGGCATGAATCCCCTCCATCGTCCGCGGTCACTTGGTCTCGACGTTGTCGACGATCCAACGGTCACCGTCTCGTTCGAGGGTGACGACCATTCGGTACTTCTGCGACTTACCTTCGGGGGCAACCACATTCTTCGCCTCCTGGTCGACGAAGGCCAGGACGACCGCACTGGATTCGTCCACGCTCTCGACACCGATGTTCGAGACGGTTGCCGTCGCCTGCCCCTGCCCGTCGGTGACAAGGCTCCGCAGCGCGTCGACCATCTTGTTGTACTGGCCGGTGAACTCGGAGGTGGACATCCCGGCGATCTTGTCGCGGTTGGCATCGAGGTTCTGGTAGTCGAACGACGCCACGGTCTGCGCGTAGTCGCGGGTGGTCTCGACGGCCTGGTCGCGCAGCGTGTCGAGCTGCCGCTGCGCCCACCACTGCCAGCCGGCGAGTGCGCCGAGCACGACGGCGAGCACGCAGAGCACTGCAACCGGCACCGGGCCGAAGCTTCGGGCGGTCTTCGCTGCAGGTCGCTTTTCGCGCGGTTCCGTGGCAACGCCTTCCGGCGCGGGTTCCGGCAGCGTGGTGACCGGTGCGGCGGCGTTGGCGGCGTCGTCGTCCCGTTTCTGTTCCCTCATCTTCCGAGCTCCTCCAGGAGGTGATTCCATTGGTCGAGCGCCTCGGCCCCGGTGGGAACGAGGATCGGGTCCGCAACCATCGGCGGACCGATGACCGTTCCCGGAGTGGTCGCGTTCTGCAACCCGAGATCGTCGGGGCGCGGAGCCGTTCGCGATCCGCGCTGGGCGATGTTCTCTCCGGGCGGGCAGTACAACGTGAGGTTCGGCTCGGCGGGAGTGAGGTCGCCTACCGCACGCCGGGCGGTGTCGTAGTTGCACACCGGTCCCTGCGTCGCGACGAGCGCGAACTGCGCACGATCCCCCTTGACGATCGACTCGAGTTTGCCGAGTCCCTCAGGGATCTCGTCGAGTCCGGCCGCGAGAGCGTTACTTCGGTCGGATATGACCGGAGTGACCGTGGCGAGGTTCGCGAGCAGCGCACCGAAGGAATCGTGATAGCGATCGAACAGGTCCCGGGTCCGGTTCAGCGCGGCGGGCGACTGGTCGAGGAGGTAGACCAGCACCGGACCGCTGGTGTCCAGCTGTTCGGTGAACGTGCGGGCCGCGCCGGTCCCGCGCACGAACGAATCCCCGGTGGCGGACATCGTGCCCAGCAGGTTCGCACTGCGTACGAGCAGCGACCGCAACTGTGGGGCCTGCTCGCCCAGCAGCGTGCTGATCCGGTCTCCGTCCTCGATCAATCCGGAGAGGGTCGGGCCGAGACCCTCGAACGACGCACCCAGCTCGGTGCCCAGCGTGCCGACCGCGTCGGGGGCGATGCCGTCGAGCAGCTTCGCGGCATCGCCCATCAATCGGTCCATCTGGACCGGCTGCAGATCCTGCGGCGCCGCGAGTTCGTCGCCGTCCGCGAGAAACGGTCCGGTGTCGGTGTTCGGGAAGATGTCCACGCTCTGGATGCCGGCGACGGTCCCCATTCCGACCTTCGCGATGCTGTCCCGCGGAATCCGGGTACCCGCATCGAGATCGAACTCGATCCGGGCGCCGCCCCGATCGGGCACCAGCACCACCGAGGCCACTTTCCCCACCTGTACGCCGCGATAGGTGACGCTGGTTCCCGCGGTGAGCCCGAGAGCATTGGACATGTTCGCGTGCAACCGGATCGGATCCCGGAATGCGCCCGGGCCCGCGACGTAGGCGATGCCGAAGGGCACGACCACGGCGGCGGTGATCGCGAAGAGCACCAACTGGACCAGGACGACTCGCCTCATCGGATTCCTCCCGACAGCAGGGACTCCAGCGACCCGGCCTCGGCCGGCAGGGGCGCCGTACCGCCCGTCAGCAGGTTCTCGATGGAACCGGGGATGTCGAGGGTGCCGTCGAACATCAGGTAGTCACCCTCGACGGCCCCGCCGAAGTTGTCGAGGAAACCGTTCATGGTGGTGAGGGTTTCGCCGATACTCGCGTTGAACGAACTCAGCGACGCCAACACCGTGGCGGTGTCGCCGAGCATCGCGTCCAGCCCCGTCGACGCCTGTGACAGCACGAAGTCGAGGTGACCGGCGAGCGCCGCACTCGAGTCGAGCAGAGTCGAGATTCGCTCCCGCTGCCCCACAAGCACGTTCGTCACCTCCGGCGCGATGTCGAGGAACTGGTCGATCGTCTGCTGCAGGGCCGCGAATCGGCGTGAGATGTCCGCAGCCAACTCCATCGCGGTGTCGTATTCCTGCCGATGTGACATCGCAGTCCCCGTGAGCGTGGTGACGGTGCCGAGGAGGTCCCGCACCTGTCGGGGACGGCCGGCGAACGCGACGTTCAGCTCGTCCAGCACGGTCTGCAACTGATCGAAGCCGCTGCCGGTGAGGATCGTGCCGAGTGCCGCGAGCGCGCTCTCGATCTGTGGCCCGACCTCGGTGCGCGACTCGGCGATCACGTCGCCGTCGGCGAGCATCTCGGTGGACGGCTGCTCGGGCGCACGCAGGCGGATGAACGGACTTCCGAGAGCCGACGGGAGTTCGACCGCCACCTCGACGTTCTCCGGAAGTGCGACCGACGACGACAGATTCAGATCCACGATTGCACCGACAGTGTCGGTCGACAGGTCGGAGACCCGTCCGACGACGCGTTGACCGTTCCGCACGTCGGCACCCGTCAGCAGGCCGTCCGCGTGCGCGAGTTGCACGTGGACCGTGTAGGTGTCCCCCGGCACGGAGCGACCCAGTGGCAGGTCCTGGATCCCCGCACCGCACCCCGCGACCAGCGCCGCGCCGACCAACGCTCCCCCGACGACCACCGTCGCGCGCATCAGTTCCCTCCGGCCGGGGCCATCCCACCCGAGAGCAGCGTCGCCAACCCGAGCGGGTCGGAGGCACTGATCGGGAAGGAGATCGGGTTGGTGAATCCGGCGCCCGTACACAGCGGCATCGGGTACTGCTCGCACAGGGGCTGAGCCACCGCGAACTGCGTGAGCGCAGTGGAGACGTTGAGCCGGATGCGACCGCGATCGTCCGGCCCGACGGTCTGCGACAGGTTCTGCATCAACAGCGGCACCAGATCCATGAACTCGGCGAGGCCCGACCGGTTCGCGACGAGTGTGCCGCCGAGTGCCGTCAGGTTCTGCGCGACGGCCCCCACATCGTCCCCGTGTTCCGCGGTGAACCGGTCGATCTGGTCGAAGACCGTCGCCAGGTCCTGCAGCGGCTCGGACAGATCGAGATCCTGTGTGGACCACTCGTCGCCGAGCGCAGCAAGATCGGACACGAGCGCGTCGAGGCTGACCTGGCGGTCGTCGAGCTGCGCCATCAGGGTGTTCAGGTTCTCGACGACGGCACCGATGTCCTCGCTCCGCGCTCCCACGACACCGGTCGCGGCACCGAGGTCACGTACGGCGCGATTGAAGTCGTCGCCGCGCCCTTGCAGGCCGGACGCGGCGCGCGACAGCAGGTCGCCGGCGTTCCCGCCTTCCGGTCCCAGCGCCTCGGCGAGGGTGGCGAGGCTGCCCATGAGGCCGTCGAAGTCGATCGGAGCGTGACTGCGGTCGAGCGGGACGACGTCTCCGTCCTGCAGCCTCGGACCGCCCTGGTACGCCGGGCCGAACTCGAGGTGCCGGTCGCTGATCACGGACGGGTTGAGCACATACGCGTGCACGTCCGCCGGTAGCTCCACCGACGCAGGCACCGACGCGGTCACGCGCACGAACGTGCCCATCGGTTCCACCTTCTCCACGGTGCCGACCGGGACGCCGAGCACCGTCACATTGCTGCCGGCGTAGAGGCCGTTGACGTAGGCGAAGTCGACCCGGACGTTCGTGGTGCGGTCTGTTCGAGCGAAGACGTACCAGGCACCCGCCGCGACTGCCGCCACCAGGACGAACGCCAGGACGGTTCTACCGATTCTGCGGGGAGTCCTCGGGGCGGTCATCGGCACCCCTGCATGACACCGAGTGCGCACAGCAGGTTGTCCGGCACGACCGCCGCCGGGGCGGTGACGTCCGTCCACGCCCCGTTGCCCGTCGCGTCGGTAGCCGCTCGCAGGGCCCGAGGGAGCCGGTCGAGTATCTGTCCGATGTGATCGGCGTTGCGCTGCAACGTGTCCGTCACGTCGACGAGGTTCGTCGTCATCTGCCCGAACTCCTCCTCGTGCTCGGTGTAGGTGGACGCGAGGGTCGACAGCACCGACCGCAGATTCTCGACCAGTTCGGTGAGGACTTCCCTGCGCACCGCGAGCGTGCGGACGATCGTCTGCGCGTTGGCGACCGTAGTCGACAGCGAATCTCCCTGTCGAACAGCCAGATCCGACACCGATCTGGACATCTCCAGGAGCTGGTCGATCTGCTCGGCGTTCCGGGAGACCACGGCAGACGCCCCACTGACACCGGCGAGAACCCGGCCGAGCTGCTCGGGGTCGTCCGGCATCACCTCCGACAGCGTCCTCATCATCGCTTCCAGCGATGCGGTGTCGATCTCGGTGGCCGCGTCGGTCGCATCACGGCTGATGTCGTCGAGACTGTAGGGCACCGTGGTACGCGCGAGCGGAATGACGTTCGCCGCGGTCGCATCGGCATTCTCGGCGGTGACGACGCCGGCCGGGACCACCTCGAGGTAGCGCTTGCCGAGCACGGTTTCGAGACGCACCGAGGCGGTGGTCCGGTTACCGAGGGGCTGCCCGTCGTCGAGCCGGAAGTCCACCCGCACGTGGTCCCCCGCGATGTCGATTCCCTCGACCCGACCAGCGGGGACACCGGCGACGTAGACGGGGTCGCCGTCGGACAGCCCACTGGCGTTCGCCAATTCGGCCGAGTACGGACTGGTTCGGGACAGGTACCAGAGCTTCGGGATTCCGATCGCCGCAGCGAGACCGGCCACGAGCAACACGATGCCGACGGTTCCGAGTGCGAGCGGGGCGCAGGATCCGGGGCGACGCTCGCCACGGAACAGGAACAGCCACGCGCCGACGACGACGTCGATCACTTTGACCACGAACATCATCGGCACACCTCCGAGTGGGTGCCGCCGAAGATGTTCGCTTCGACGTCGCCGGCCTTCAGGACGAAATTGCACAGATAGAGACTCACGAAGCCGCCGTAGGCGCTGATGCTGTTCACCCCGTCCGCGAACTGCGGCATCTTCGCGACGAACTGCTCGAAGGCGGGAGTGTCGGCGATCCAGGTGTCGGTCACGGACTTCAGATCGGTGACCGATGCCCCGAAGGCACCCTGCGAGCGGGTCAACGCCGCGGCGAGGGAGGCGACGGCACGATTGCCGTCGTCGAGCAGGACGGCCAGCCTGTCGTTGCTGCCGACCACCGACGTGCTCAGGTCGCGCAGACCGGTGACGAGCTGCTCGAGTTCCGGTTGCCGCCGGTCGACGGAAGTCATCAGGGCGTTCATGTTCGTGAGGAGTTGCTCGTACACTCCGCTCCGGTCCGCGAGATCACCGGAGAGGGTGGCGATCCGGTCGAGCAGGGCCGCCACGGTGGCGCCCTGCCCGTCGAAGGTTTCGACGAAACTTCGGGTCAGCGTGTTGACCTCGGCCGGCTCCAACGCGTCGAACAGCGGCGCGAATCCGTTCATCAGTGCGGTGAGGTCGACCGGCGGAGTGGTGCGGTCGAGGGGGATCACACCCCCGGGCTCGAGGGTGTCCGACGCGACGCCGGCGTCCGGTTGCAGGGCGACATCGTCGGGAGGGCTGAGGGCTACGTACCGGGCACCGAGCATGTCGCCGTAGCGCACGGCCGCAGTGGTGTTCCGGTCGAGCGAGTGGTCGGACGACACCTCGATCCCCACGACCGCCTTGCTGGTCCCGCCGCCCGCATCGGCGAAGGCGATGGAATCGACGCGGCCCACCCGGACCCCGGCCATCGTCACCGGGTTTCCCTCGTGCAGGCCCTCGACGTCGGTGAACTCGACCGTGTACCGCTCGCTGTCCCCACGTACGGGAACCGAGAGGGTGTTGGCGACCAGCGACGCGCACGCCGCTCCCACTGCACAGAAGCCGAGCACCTTCGCGATCGGAACCCACCCGAGCTTCATCGGATCCGCACCTCGGTTCCCCGGACGAGCGGACCCAGCATGAAGGTGGAGGCCGGATTCCGTGCTGCCACGGCAGTGTCCCCGAGCAAGCGTTCCTCCAGCAGCCGGAAGGCCTCCTGCTCGTCCGCTCCCCCGGCGACGGACGGGGGACCGCAGTCGCCAGGTTGCCCGCCGTAGGCGGGGCAGTCGGCGGCGGTGTACGGCATGGGGTCGGCAAACGTCGGGACGGCGGTGATGTCGAAGTGACCGGTGGCGAACACACGGGCACCCGCGGCACCGAAGGTGCGCGCGCCCTCGAGCGTGTCGACCAGGCCGGCGGGGTTCGCCGCGGTAGTGGCCAGAATCGTGCCGGCCGAATCGACCACTGTCACCACGCGGTCGCGCTGCTCACCGACGAATCCCGTGAACACCGGCGCGAAACGCGCTGCGGATTCGATGGTTTCGTCGAGCGCCTGCCGATTGTCGACCATGCTCTGCGACACGTTCGTCGACGACGACAGCGTCGCGAGCACGTCGGGGCTGGCGGTGTGCAACGTCTGCAGCACGGATCGGAAGTCGGGAGTCGAGTCGAGGAACGTCCGCACCGCGGGGGCCAACGTCTGCGACGCCCCGTCGAGTCGATCGACGATCCGGCCGACCATGGCTCCGCGACCGTCCAGCGCATGGGAGATCGCGGACAGCGCGACCTGGATGTTCTGGGGCTGCATCCGGTCGAGGATGTCGACCAGACGGGTGTAGACCGCGTACAGGGCCACCGCGTCCGGACCGGTGTCGGCCCGCACCTCGTCGCCGTCGGCCAGGCTCCCTTGCGGCTGTCCCACGGGATCGTCGACGAGCTGGATGTAAATGTCCCCGAAGAAGGTACGGGGAACGACTCGCGCCAGTACGGCGGCGGGGATCAGGTCGATCGAATCCGAGTCGATCCGAAGTCGGACAACCGACGATTCGGTCCCCGAGTCGATCCCGGCGATGCGACCGACATCGACGCCGCTGTAACGGACCGGCGCCTCGCCGTTGACGAGCCCCGCGGAGGCCGGTATCGCGACGAGCACCTCCGGGTCCCGATGTAGTTGGCCGGTTCCCCGCAGCACCATCGCCGTTCCCGCCACCACCGCGACCAGCACGGCCACGGCGCCCCGCAGAACGAAGGCGGTTCGACGCCGCGAGTAGACGTCCATCTCAGACCCCCATCCCGGGGATCGTCGGGACCAGCCCCCACAGCGCGAACGTCATGAGCACGTCCAACACCCCGATCGCGAGAATCGCGGTACGCAGCGCCCGTCCCGCCGCCTGACCCACACCGGCCGGTCCACCCGAGGCGAAGTATCCGTACGAACAGTGCACCAGTGCAACAACTCCCGCGAACACGATGGCCTTGATCGCGGCGTAGACGAGGTCCACCGGCGACAGCGCAAGGTGGAAGAAGTAGTCGTAGGTGCCCGCCGAGGCGCCACCCCACACCACGATCACCAGACGGGTCGACAGATAGCTGGCGAGCAGTCCGATCATGAAGATCGGGAGCACACACACCATTGCCGCCAGCACCCGTGTGCCGGCCAGGAACGGGATCGACCGCACCCCCATCGAGTCGAGTGCGTCGATCTCGTCGGAGATCCTCATCGCCCCGAGTTGCGCGGTGAACCCGGTGCCCACCTTCGCGGCGAGCGCGATCGCGACCACCACCGGCGCGAGTTCCCGCGTGTTGGCGATGGCCGACAACATCCCGGAAAGGGTTGTCATGCCTACCAGTTCGAGTCCGCGCTGCGTCTCGACTCCGAGCATCATCGCGGCGGCGAGTGACATCGCGAACACGATCCCGATGGTTCCGCCGCCGGAGAGCACAGAGTTGGTTCCGAAGCTGACCTCGCTGATCTGCGCCAACACGTGCTTGCGATACCGCGTCGCCGCGTAGGGCAGCGAAACCAGGGTGCGGAAGAAGAACGTGACGTGCCGGCCGACGTCGGCGAGTCCGTCGACCACGGCGGACGCCGGCCGCATCGCCCGGCGCAGGCGCACCCGGGTGTCGAAGGCAACCATCAATACGCTCCCACGGCCGGGACGATCACGGTGTACAGCGCGGACAACGCGGTGTTCACGACGAACACGAGCGCGAAGGCGATCACGACGGCCTCGTTGACGGCGTCGGCGACACCGCGCGGACCACCCTTCGCGTGCAACCCCTTGAACGTCGCGACGAGCGTAGAGGTGAGAGCGAAGATCGCGGCTTTCACGAGCGCCATCACGAAATCCGCTGTCCGGCCGTATTGACCGAATGTCGCCAGGAACGTTCCGGCGGGCAGGTGCTGGACGTAGATGTGGTACAGGTAGCACGCCATCACGCCACCGAAGGTCACCATCGCACACAGCGCCACCGAGACCACCACGGCAGCCAGCAGTCGCGGGGCGACGAGCCGTTCGACCACGTCGATACCCATGACTTCCATGGCGTCGATCTCCTCACGGATCTTCCGTGAGCCCAGATCCGTGCAGATCGCCGAGCCGGCCACCCCCGCCATCATCAGCGCGCAGACCAGCGCGGAGGCCTGCCCGACGATGATGAACGCCACCACCGCACCGGAATAGCCGCCGGCACCGATCCGCCCGGCGAGCTCACCGACCGACACCGCGACGAACACACCGATCGGCACCATCAGCAGCAGAGAAGGACCGGTGCTGACCCTGCCGATGAACAGGGTCTGCTTCACGGTCTCCTCGAGCGACAGCCGACCGCGAAGGAGAGCTCTGGCCAACGACACCATCGCCTGCACGGAAAAGCCGATGAGGTACCCGCCCTGGAGCGCGACGTCCTGCACCGGCCCCTTCGCGGGGGGTAGTTCGTAGGTCATGCGCCGGCCCTCCCCAGTTCCGTTTCGACCCTCGACCTGACGACGCGCCCCTGCCGCGCGGCGCCGGACCCCGCACTCAGCCCTGGACGACGGGCGACGCCCCGCCCCGCAGATCGCCCTTGACGACCTTTCCACTCGCGTTGCGCGGCAACGCTTCCACACAGACAACAGCCTTGGGATGCTTGTACCGGGCCAGTTGCTCGTCCAGGAACGGCTGCAACTCCTCGAGAGTGAGTTCGCCACCCGCATCCGGCCGAAGTGCCACGACGGCCACCGGGATCTCGCCCCACTTGGGGTCGGGGCGCCCGATCACGGCCGCCTCGAGAATCTTCGGGTGCGCGAAGAGCGCGTTCTCCACTTCGGCGCAGTAGATGTTCTCACCACCGGAGATGATCATGTCCTTCTTGCGGTCGACCACGTAGACGAACCCCTCGTCGTCCACTCGAACCAGATCTCCGGAGTGGAACCATCCGCCGTGGAACGCATCCGCGGTCGCGGCGGGGTTCTGCCAGTATTCGAGCATCATCGTCGGGCCGCGATAGACGATCTCACCCACCGCGCCCGGGGCGACGTCGTTCATGTCGTCGTCCACGACCCGGGCCTGGACGGTCGGAATCACCCGACCGACCGAACCCAGCTTGCGCAGCGCGTCGTCACCGTCGAGCACGCAGGTGATCGGCGACATCTCGGTCTGCCCGAACACCGCGACGTTGGACGCGTCGGGGAACGTCTCGGCCATCGCCCGAAGCACGGTGTCCGAGGCGGGCGCCGCACCCCAGGAGATGCCGCGCAACTTCAGCTTTCGCGGTTGCGCCTGCTGCACCGCGCATACCGCCTGCCACTGCACCGGGACGAGGAACAGCGTGGTGACCTGCTCCTCCTCGAGAACGTCGAGGAGTGCGCCGGGATCGAACGCGCCGACTGGGTAGATGACGGTGGTGAGACCCAGCATGAGGCTCGGGGCCATCGACCCCAGCGCCGCGATGTGGAACATCGGCGACGCGCAGAACCCGATGTCGTCGGAGCGGTTGAGCTGGAACGCACGGATACAGGTGAGCGCCTGCGCCTCCATGTTGCTGTGGGTGAGCACCGCACCCTTGGGTCGACCGGTGGTGCCGGAGGTGTACATGACGAGCGCCGGCGTGTCGTCCGGAACATCCAGGGGCACGCGGGGAGTGCCAACCTCCGAGATCAGCTCCTCGTACCCGAGGGTGTCGCCGGTCGTCTCCCCTCCGACCGTGACGGACAGCTCCAGACTGCCGGTCTCGGCCCGGACGGCCGCGGCGAGCGGGGCCAGCGTCGTATCGGCGACGACAGCACGGGCGCCGCTGTCGCGCACCAGGAACGCCACCTCGGGAACGGTCATGCGGAAGTTCACAGGGACCGCGATCGCACCGAGAGCGTTGGCCGCCAGCACGGCCTCGAGGTACTCGGGACGGTTCAACATCAGGATCAGCACCCGGTCGCCGAACTCGACGCCCCGGCGGGAAAGCGCGTCGGCGAGCCGTTCGACCCGCTCGTGCAGCGTCGACCACGTGATCGACGCGCCCTGGAAACGCAGCGCCGGACGATCCGGGATCATGCGAGCGTGCCGGGCCACCTGGTTGTTCCAGTTGGTTCGACGCGATCGCTGCGCCTCGAGCAAGGCGGCAGGCACAGCAGCGGAAGTGACCATCGAGGGTTCCTCTCGTGCGTGGCGGGTCCTCCCGACCTGACCGGACCCATGGTTCGATGTGATGCAGATTACATGGTTTGAGTGGTTTCGAGGCTCGTTTTGTTAATTGCGATTCTCGTGCGGTCGACCGTGCCGGCGATGTGGCGACCGGAACCCCAGGTTCACTCCGACTCGGTTCGCTTCCTGCGCTTTTCGCACGCGCGAGTAGCCTCGTCTCCGCGACGTAGCGGCCGGTCCAGGGGCGGCGGAAGTGGATGCGAATTCCGCTAGCCGCTGTATCGCGGCTTCCGCTTCTGCAGCATCGCTGCGGCACCTTCCGCGAAGTCCGGAGAAGCGAGGAGCTCCGCCTGGCCGATCTTCTCTCGCTCGAGCGCGTCGTCGAGTGCCGCCAGCGTTGCGGCCGCGAGCGCCCGCTTGGTCAGTTCCAGTGCGCGACGCGGGCCCGCGGCAAGCCTGCCGGCCACGTCCCGAGCATGATCGAGCAAGTCGCCGTCCGGCAGCGTCCTCGAGACCAGGCCTGAGCTATCCGCCTCGGCAGCGGACAGCCGCTCCCCGAGCAGCGCCAGCTCTGCTGCCTTCGCCCGTCCGATCGATGCCGACACCAACACGCTCGACCCACCGTCCGGCATGAGGCCGACACCGACGAACGCGAGCAGGAAGTACGCACTTTCGGCCGCGTACGTGAGATCGGCCGCGAGCGCGATCGACACCCCGACCCCGGCGGCCGGACCGTTCACCGCCGCAACAACCGGGACCGGCACCTCGACGATCGCGCGGATCACTTCGTTGGCGACGTCCATGACGACCGTGGGATCGGCGGGATTCACGGCACCGGCAGCCAGGTCGGCGCCCGTGCAGAACGCCGGCCCCGTCCCGGTGATCAGGATGGATCGCACGCTCGGGTCGCACCCTGCCTCACGGATCGCGGCACCGAGCTCCCGCATCGTCGACATGTCGACGGCATTCATCCGTTCCGGTCGTGAGATCGTCAGCTCGAGAACGGAGTCCTTCAATTCCCGCCGCACGTCGCCCGTCGTCGTGGTCATACCCGAACCCCTTCCTCGATCGCACCGGCGAGGCGGTCGCGGATGATCGCCTCGGCCTCTCCGATCATCCGCCGAACCAGGTCGTCACAACTGGGAATGTCCTCGATCAATCCCTGACTCTGGCCTGCGGTCCAGATGCCCGCGTCCAGCTCACCCCGCTCGAACACCCGCCTGCCCCGCGCTCCGGCGACCAGATCCGCGATGTCGCCGAATTCGCAACCGCGGGATTCGATGTCGATCACCTCGGCGCTCACCGTGTTCGCCGCGACCCGAGCCGTGTTCCCGAGTGTCCGGAAGATCAATCGCGTTTCCAGCTCACTGTTGGCGACGATCCGTTCCTTGACCTCTTGGGCGACCGGCGATTCCGCTGTGCACATGAAGCGGGTACCCATGTTGACGCCGTCGGCGCCGAGCGCGAGTGCCGCGACCAGACCCCGCGCGTCCGCGATACCTCCGGACGCGATGACCGGGATACTCAGCCTGCGGGTGGCGGCAGGGATGAGCACCAACCCGGGTACATCGTCCTCACCGGGATGGCCGGCGCACTCGAAGCCGTCGATGACCGCGTCCACGCCGATCTGCTCGGCTCTGAGTGCGTGCCGCACACTGGTGCACTTGTGGATGACCTTGACGCCCGCGTCCTCGAAATGCGGTAGGTGCTCCACG
Organism: Prescottella equi; assembly: GCF_002094305.1. Classification (GTDB taxonomy): domain Bacteria; phylum Actinomycetota; class Actinomycetes; order Mycobacteriales; family Mycobacteriaceae; genus Prescottella; species Prescottella equi. The sequence goes on along the minus strand of NZ_LWTX01000009.1, from coordinate 181,625 downwards.
GGGTTGGACCCGGCCGTCTCCACGATCCCGATCCCGGCGTCGATGATCACCTGCCGGTACTCCGCGTACGGCGGCGGCGAGATCGACGGCAGAAGAGTGAGATTGACACCGAACGGCTCGTCGGTGAGACGCCTCGTGCGCTCGATCTCTTTCGCGAGGGCGTCCGGCGTGGGCTGGGTGAGCGCGGTGAGGAACCCGAGCGCACCGGCCTCGGCCACCGCCGCTACCAACTCGGCACGACCCACCCACATCATTCCGCCCTGGACTATGGGGTGGCGCACTCCGAACATCTCGGTGAAGCGGGTTCTCACATGGACCTCCTCGGATCCCTGGAACAGGTACAAGAGCCTCGAGAGCCTGGTGCAGTGCTGTGGCCGGAGAACAGCCGAGGGGTGAAGCGTCCGGCAACGCGATCGGGCCGGATCAGTACGAGAATCGGCGTTAACTTTTGTGTCGATCGACTCGTTTGTCAACCCCTTACCTACAGGCGAATTGATTTGACCGCCGGTCGAATCCGGAAGCGAAACCGGAGACACCGGCACTCACCTCTCGGCTATGCTTCCGGTACCAGTCCTTACACGTCAGGAGGTTCGGTGACGGAGCGGACGAAGACCGGATCCCGCACTGGGCGCGTTCGCATCGACGTGCAGCATCTGCCCACCAGCGAGATTCGACGCCGGCCGAAGAACCGGAAGGCCCAGATCGCCGCGGTGGCCGCCGAGGCCTTCACCGAGCGCGGCTATCACGGCGTCAGTATCGACGAGATCGCCGCGGCCGTCGGTATCTCGGGTCCTGCCCTGTACCGCCATTTCCCGAACAAGTACGCACTGTTCTCGCAGGCCGCGACCGATCTCGCCGAAGCCCTGGAGAATGCCGTCGCACAGGACGACGCCGACGTGGTCGGCGACCCCGTCGATCGGCTCGATCACCAGATCCTCGCGGCGGTCAGGACCACCGTCGCCCATCGCCGCACGGCCGGGCTCTATAGGTGGGAGAGCCGCTATCTCGAACCGCCGGACAGGGCGGCGGTCCGGGGAGCCGTCGAAGCGGTCAACCGTCGCATCGGCGCGACGCTCGAGGACATCAGGCCCGACATCACCCACCGGGACTCGGTACAGATCTGCGTCGCGATCCTCGGAGCGATCGGAAGCATCACCGTTCATCGGGCCGCCTTGCCGGCGCGGCGACTCGAGCGACTCCTGCTCGGCGCGTGCCGATCGATCGCTCGCGCCGAACTCCCCGCGGAGACGCCATCCACCGGAGTCCACCCGAGGAACGCCGGAATCCCGTTGGCCAACAAGCGCGAAGTCGTGCTCAACGAGGCCATCCTGCTTTTCGAGGCGCGCGGCTACCACGAGGTGAGCATCGAGGACATCGGCCAGGCCGCGGGTATCAACGCCTCCGGGGTGTATCGCTACTTCTCGAGCAAGTCGGATCTGCTGGCAGCGACCTTTCATCGCGCGGCGGAGCGACTCGCCGTCGCGGTGAGCACCGCACTGGGCAATTCCGACACCCCCCGACAGGCTCTCGAGTCGCTGGTCGAGGTCTACGTGCGTCTGTCGTTCGCCCAGTCCGAGCTCATGAGCGTGTACTTCGCGGAGATCGGGAGCCTGCCGGCGCCCGAGCGCACCTCGCTGCGAAACACGCAGCGCCTCAATGTCGAAGAATGGGCTCTGCTACTCGGCGAGGCTCGGCCCGATCTGTCCGTCGCGGAATGTCGCTTCCTCGTCCACGCGGCGCTCAGCCTGGTACTCGACGTCGGGCGGGTGATGCACTTCGAGTCAACCGCAGCCAATGAAGCCCGGGTCCGGCAGCTGATGCTCGCGACGTTGTTCGGTGAGACGAGCGACGCATGAGCGGAGCGGCCGCAGTGGTGCTACGCGCCCACGGCGGACCACTCCGCCTCGAACCCATCCGGGTACCCGAGATACGCGACGACGAGATTCTGGTGCGCATCCAGGGAGTGGGCATCTGCCACACCGACCTGACGGCCGCAGACGGTGGTGTCCCGTTCCCTCTTCCGGCGGTTCTGGGCCACGAGGGTGCCGGGATCGTCGAGGCCGTCGGCGTCGGTGTCGCCGGACTCACGCCGGGAGACCCCGTGGTCCTCGGCTTCGACTCGTGCCGATCCTGCCGCAACTGCGGCCGGGGGCGGGCGGCCTACTGCGAGAACGCAACCGCCCTGAACCACGGTGGAACCCGGCTCGACGGGACCACCACGCTGACCGGCACCGACGGTACTGCGCTACACGGCAACTGGTTCGGTCAATCCTCGATGGCGTCACACGCGGTGGCCTCTGCCCGCAACGCGGTACGCCTTCCCCCAGACGTGCCGGTCGCGCTCGCCGGTCCGCTCGGCTGCGGACTCCAGACCGGGGCCGGGACCGTCTTCAACGTCCTGCGCCCGGATCCCGGATCGGCGATCGCGGTGTTCGGGCTCGGCGCCGTGGGGATGGCGGCGATCATGGCCGCGCGGGTAGCCGGGTGCGGGAACGTCATCGCCGTGGACCCGATCTCGGCCCGCCGAACCCTGGCGCTGGAACTGGGGGCGACGGCGGCGCTGTCGCCCGTCGACGTCGACGACGTCGGGCGGGCGGTTCGCCGCGAGTCCGGTGGCGGTGTGGATTTCGCAGTGGAATCCGTGGGAACCGAACAGGTTGTCCGTCATGCACTGTCCTCGCTACGCCCGCCCGGAGTCTGCGCGACACTGGGGTTACTGCCCGGACGTAATCCCATCACGATCGACCAGAGCCATCTCCTGAACGGGCGCACCCTCACCGGCGTCATCGAGGGCGATGCCGATCCACTGACGTTCCTGCCGATGCTCGTCGACCTGTGGCGTCAGGGTCGCTTTCCGGTCGAGAAGCTGGTACGAACGTTCCCGATCGACCGGATCGACGACGCGATCGCCGCGACACGGTCCGGAGAGGTGGTCAAGGCGGTACTCACGTTCGCGGACAACGACACCGGAGGACGAGCATGAACGTACGAGACGAGGTCGCCGCGCTGCGGGCGCGCACCGACCGGATCGATCCGCGGGAACTCGATTCGATCTGGGACCGCTTGGCCCCGTGTCGGCCCGTGGATCTGATCGGGTACCGCTGGCGGGGTTTCGACTTCGACACCGGACATCGCACGAGTGGGCTCCTCCGTCGAGCGCATTGGTACGGCAAGGCATTCGCCAGCGAGTCCGACGTGCAGCCTCTGCTGTGCCGCAGCGAGGACGGACAGCTGTTCTCCGACATCGGAACCGGGCACGGCGAGGCCAGCCTGTGGGAGGTCGTGTTCCGCGGGGAGGTGACCGCGACGATGGTCTACGACGGCATGCCGGTGTCCGACCACTTCAAGAAGGTCGACGACGACACCGTCATCGGCGTCATGAACGGCAAGGGCACGTTGGTGTTCGACGGCGGCGAACACTTCTGGTTCGGGCTGGAGCGAGACGTCGCACTCTGACACCGCAGCGTCCGTGCGCGACGGCGATGCTCAGATCAGATGCCGGTGTGCCGCAAGGCGCCGGCGCATATCCCACAGGTAGAACGTCGCTGTCACCTGCCGTATCGGTCGCGGCACCCGCCGGTAGACGACGGGCAGGACGGTCATGAGCCGATCGAATCGCCGTTGATCGCGCGGGCTCCACGGCAGGGCGAACTGGTCCCGCACCCGGGGCGGCAGCAGGCCGATCGTGAAGAAGCGCTGCAGCGGCATCGTCAAGCGGACAGGTAGCGGGGCCTTACCGCCGGAGAGCAGTCCGCGCACGTACGCGCGCACCTGGTCGTCGACCTCCGCGCTCTCGATCATCCGGTCCCAGTAGGCGTCGAACTCGGCACGGGTGGCCGGCCACATGTCGTCCCTGACCTGCAGCGCCGTCCCGTACACCGCGGACTGTCGGTACAGCCGATCCGCGTCGGCGTCAGCGAGTTCACCGAAGAATCGGCGGTACATGTCGGAACCGTTGCGGTACAACGTTGCCGCTACCCACAGCTGCAGTTCGGGATCGAATGCGTTGTACCGCTCCGACCGCACCGGGACGTGCGCCTTGTTGACCAGCCGCACCACCGCCTGCTTCTCCTCGGGAGTGCCGAGGGTGACGGCGTACACGTACGTCATGGTCGTCCGCAACCGGTCCAGGGGACGCTCGAGGGTCGAGCTGTGCTCGGCGACTCCACGGCCGACGCCCGGCAGCGCCAACTGCAACAACACGGTGGCTCCGGCGCCGATCAACAGCATGGACTCGCCCACGAAATCGGCGAGGTCCAGTGATCCGGCGGGCGGGTCCAGGGAGTCCGGGAGCGCGCGGCGCGGCCGCGTGGTGGCATCGATCGTCATCGGTCGTCGCTTTCGTCGGGTGATGGACGGTGGTCGGTCATTGCCAGATCCCGCTCCGCTCGAGGTGCGCCACGAGCCGGTCGGCCGCGTCGTCGAACTGGATCCGAGTGTGCCGCACGACCGCGGCACCATCGCGGGCCGCGATCGCCGCGATCAGATCCGCGTGGGCGCGCACGGCGAGGGCACCCCACTCCGGGTCGGCCGCGTACAGCTGATGCGGCGTGTACCGGGCCGCGCCGGCCAGGAACCAGGCAAGCTTGGGGCCGCCCGCGATACGGCACAGTTCGCGATGGAACTCGTACTCGGCCTCGGCAATCCGCTCCGCATCGGTCGCGCCGACCGCGTCGTGGAGAACCGCGTTGAGATCGGTGAGCCGCGCCAGGTCGTCGGCGTCCGCCGAACCGGAGGCACGCACCGCCAGTTCCACCGTGATCCGGCCCTGCAGCCAGAAGATGTCGTACACGTCGTCTCGATCCAGCGGCGAGACGACGTATCCACGGTTGGGGACCGATTCGACCATCCCCTCTCCCCGGAGCGTCAGCAACGCCTCCCGCACCGGGGTGACGCTCACCCCGAGTTCGGCCGCGGTCTCGTCGAGGCGGACGAATGCGCCGGTCCGCAGCCGGCCCGACATGACGGCACCACGCAGGTGCGCCGCCACGTCGTCGGAGAGTTGGGTCCGGCGGAGGGGCCGCGTGGGCCGAACCGGCGCAGCCATGGCACCCCCTACAGCCCGTACGTCTTGCCGATGATGTCGCGCTGGATCTCGTTGGTACCACCGTAGATCGACGCGACCAGGGTCTTGCGGACGTGGCCCTCCATGTCGAATTCGGTGGCGTAGCCGTACCCGCCCATCATCTGCATTCCCTCGAGGGCCACCTTCTTCGCGGTCTCCGTGGCCTTGAGCTTCACCATGGACGCCTCGCGCGGGAACATCTTCGTCGGGTTGTCGTCGACCAGTCGCGCGGTGTTGTACACCAGTAGCCGGGTGCACTCGATCTCGGTCGCGAGGTCGGCGATACGGTGCCGCAGCGCCTGGAAGGTTCCGACCGGCCGTCCGAACTGCTTTCGCTGCGTGACGAATTCGAGCGCGTCGTCGAATGCCCGCTGGGCCGTGCCGAGCATCATGGCGCCCAGGATCAGGCGTTCGATGTTGAGGCCGGTCATCAGTTGCGTCCATCCCTGTCCCACCTCGCCGACCACCGCGTCCTCGGGGAGCAGCACGTCAGTGAGATAGAGGTCGTTGACCTCCTTGCCACCCATCGTTGCGATGCCGCTGATCTTCAGTCCCGGCGTGTCGGCCGGCAGATGGAACATCGTCAACCCCTCGTGCTTCGATCCGGTGCGATCGGTTCGGGCCACCAACAGGATGTTCTCGGCGAAATGCGCGTTGGAACACCACGTCTTCTGTCCGTTGATCAGCCAGCCGCCGGACACCTTCTCGGCCTTGCAGCTGAGATTCCCCACATCGGAGCCCGCCTCGGGTTCGGACATCGAGATCGACTCGGATGCACCCCGGACGATGCCACCGAGCACGGTCTCCTTCTGGGCGTCGGTGCCGAACTTGGCGTACGCTGCGCCGGTGATGAGCGTGGGGCCAACCCCGCCGATCGGCGCCATCCCCCGCGCCGCCTGTTCCAGCAGAATGCACATGTCGACTGCGGTGCCGGCAGAACCGCCGTACTCCTCGGGCACCGTGATGCCCAGCCAGCCCAGGTCGGCCATCTTCAGGTAGAGGTCTTGGTTGTGGTTGTGTTCGCCGCGACCGGTGAGGGCGTCACGCTGCTCGCGAGTGCCGCACTCCTTGCGGCAGAACGCCGCCACGGCCTGCGCGAAGGCCTGCTGCTCGGCGGTGAAGTCGATCGTCACCTGATGTGCTCCTGCCTGCGAAGAGTCGAGTGAAGCGAGGGCTCGAACGCCACGATCGGCCGCGGATACCGCGCGTGGGGTTGTCCCCGTCTGCCGGGACCAATAGTGTGAGCGTCAACACAGTAAATCACATCACATATATGTGATGCGATCCCCGGCACGAAGGAAGCCCGACATGACCCGAGAACTGTCTTCGAGCGACGCTGCACCCGGATCAACCGTCGAACCCGCCGCGCAGGACGCGGCGACGACCTTCGCGAGCCTGGATCCGCGGACGGGGCAAACGCTTGCCGAATACCCGGTCGCCACCGCCGCCGACGTCCGAGCGGCCGTCGAGCGGGCGCGCGGCGCGGCGCGCTGGTGGGACGCCCAGGGCTTCCGCGGCCGTCGCGACTGGCTGCTCGAATTCAAGAAGGCGATCGCCTCGGACGGCGACGACCTGGCACGGGTGATCTCGGCCGAGACCGGCAAGCCGCACGACGACGCCCTGCTCGAGGTGATGCTCGCCGTCGAGCATCTGGACTGGGCCGCCCGCAACGCGAAGAAGGTACTCAAACCGCGCCGGGTCTCGTCCGGACTGGTGAGCGCCAACCAATCGGCCACCCTCGGCTACAAGCCGCTCGGGGTGGTCGGGGTCATCGGACCGTGGAACTACCCCGTGTACACCCCGATGGGATCGATCTCGTACGCCCTCGCCGCCGGCAACGCGATCGTCTTCAAGCCCAGTGAGCTCACCCCGGGTGTCGGAAAGTGGCTCGAGGCCAAGTGGAACTCGCTCGCCCCCACCCAACCCGTGCTCCAGGTGATCACGGGCCTCGGCGCAACCGGTGCAGACCTGTGTCGCGCCGGCGTCGACAAGATCGCGTTCACCGGATCCGGCCCCACGGCCCGCAAGGTCATGGCGGTCTGCGCCGAAACCCTCACTCCCCTCGTTGCGGAATGCGGCGGCAAGGACGCGATGCTGGTCGCGGAGGACGCCGACCTCGACAAGGCGGTCGAGTTCGCCGCGTTCGGCGCGTTCGGCAACGCCGGCCAGACATGTGCCGGTGTCGAACGCATCTACGTCGCCGAACCGGTGTACCGCCAGTTCCTCGACAAGTTCACGGCCGCGGTCGAGCGGGTCCGACCGGGCGGGTCCGACGCCGACACCTACGGACCGATGACGCTGCCGCGCCAGGTGGACGTCGTCCGCAACCACATCGCCGACGCTCTGGAGAAGGGCGCTCGCGCAGTGACCGGCGGAATCGACTCGGTGCACGAGCGTTTCGTCGAGCCGGTGATCCTCACCGACGTCCCGGAATCGTCGTCGGCGGTGTGCGAGGAGACGTTCGGTCCGACCGTCGTGGTCAACCGGGTGCGCGACATCGAGGAGGGCATCGAGCGCGCGAACGCCACCTCGTACGGCCTCGGAGCATCCGTCTTCACGTCGAACCGCAGTCGCGGCAGGGACATAGCGGACCGTCTGCGCACCGGCATGGTGTCGGTGAACTCGGTTCTCGGTTTCGCCGGAATCCCGTCGTTGCCGTTCGGTGGCATCGGTGAGTCCGGGTTCGGGCGCATCCACGGCGCCGACGGCTTGCGCGAGTTCAGCCGGCCCAAGGCCGTGACCGTCCAGAAGTTCTCGGCGCCACTGAATCTGCTGACGCTCGAGCGATCGGCGCGAGACATGAAGATCTCCGCGTGGATGCTCAAGGCTCGGCACGGGCGGTGACGGCGATGACCCTGACGAACGGACGCCGCGCGGGAAGCTTCCCCGGCCCGGACCGCGATCCGCGACCACGACCGGGGCGGCGGGGGTGGGTGAAGGTCGTCGAGGGCCTCGATCCGGTGACCCGGCACCAGGACATCCTGCGGATCACCTCGGGGTACGAGTTCCCGTGGGACTACCAACGATCGCTCGAGTTCGCCCTGTTCCGCACCTACTGCGTGCCGTCGATCTCCGAACTCCTGGCCCGCACGGGCGAGTTCGAGAAGCGACCGCAGAAGCGCTACGACGACACCGCCCTCCTGATGAGCGAACTGGTCGAGCACGGCTACGACTCGCCCCGCGGCCGGGAGTCCCTGCGCAACATCAACCGCATGCACGGCCGCTACACGATCTCGAACGACGACATGTTGTACGTGCTGTCGACGTTCGTGTACGACCCGATCGACTGGATCGACCGCTACGGCTGGCGCAGACTGCACCCACACGAGCGGCTCGCCTCGTTCCACTTCTACCGTCAGGTGGGAATTCGCATGGGGATCAAGCACATCCCCGACTCCTACCAGGAATTCCATCGGTTCAAGATGGACTACGAGCGGGAGAAGTTCGTCTACAGCGACGACAATCATCGGATCGGCACGTACACGCTCGAGCTGTTCCAGTCGTGGTACCCCGGCTTCCTCGCCAGACCCGTCGCCACAGCCGTGTACGCGTTGATCGACGAACGCATGTCGCTCGCTTTCGGGTTCCCGAAGGGGTCGCCCAGGGTGCGAGCGGTGGCCGAGGCGGGCCTGCGTGCGCGGTCCGCGGTGGTGCGCCTGCTACCCAAACGTCGGACTTCGTCGGCGGCAACCGACCCGGACAATCGCACCTATCCCGGTTATCCGGTGGGTTACTGCCCCCGCGACCTGGGTGTCGAGCACGATCACCCGCAACGGGCGAACTGAGTTCTCCTACGCCGTTCTCCTACGCCCGAACGCGTCCTCCACCGCGTCGATACCCGCGCGCACGGCCGGGCCGGCGTTGTCGGCCCGCCACACCGCGTAGATGTCGCGGTGCAGGCGCGGTTCGGTCGCCACCAGCGCCACCCCCTCTGGCGTGCGGTCCATTGCCAGCCGGGGAACCAGCGCGGCCGCGAGTCCTGCCGCCGCGAACGCGAGGTGTGTCGAGACGTCCGACGCCTCGAAATCGACGCGCGGCTCGAAACCCTGCCGACGCAGGGTGACCACCAGCCACTCGTGGAATGCGGTGCCGGACCCCCAGGCCACCCACGGCATGTCGGCGAGACTCGACAACCGCACCTCGGCGTCCCGCGCACACGGATGATCGACGGACAGCGCGAGATCGGCGGTGTCGCGGTGGATCAGTCGCGACTCCAGGTGCGCCGGAACATCGACCGGCGCCGATTCCCAACTGTCGACGACACCCACATCGATACGGCCGCGGGCGACGGACTCGAGGGTCACCTCGGTCTCGGCCTCGGTCACCGTCACGTGCAGCGGATACCGGGACAGAAGCGTCCCCACCGCCGACGGGAGCACCAGCCGCGACGCGGTCACGAAGGCACCGAACCGCAGCGGGCCCACCACCTCGCTGGCCATCGCGGCTATCTCCGCCTCCACGCCGGACGCGCGGGCCAACAGCTCGCCGCCGCGGCGCGCCAGTAGTTCTCCCGCGGGCGTCAGACGCACCCCGCGCCCCGCCGGTTCGAGCAGTGCGACCCCGACTTCACGCTCGAGTTTCGCCAACTGCTGCGACACGCCCGACGGCGTCACGTGCAGAACCCGCGCAGCCGCCGCGACGGACCCGGAGCGGGCCACCGCACACAATGCCCGGACGCGGTCGAGGTTCAACACGGAAGCAACACTACCGAATCTCGAGAAATACTTCTTAGTTGTTGTTTGTGCAGGTAGACCCAACAATTGAGCCCGTGCAGATCGTCGAAGTTCGCAGCGTTCCCCTCGCCGCCGGCCGCGTCACCGACGCGCGCGCGCTGGCCGTGGCGGGAGCGGCCTGCATCTCCCTGACCGCGGTGTTCATCCGCCTCGCCGACGTCTCCCCCGCGACGTCGGTGTTCTTCCGCTGCGCGCTGGCGCTGCCGCCGCTGGCCGTGCTCGCGTGGCGAGAGCACCGGCGCAGCCGTCGGACGAGCCGCGCGGACGCGGTGCGGTTCGCCGTCGCCGGGGCGCTGCTCGGTGTCGACTTCGCGTTGTGGTCGCAGGCCATCATGCTCGTCGGGGCGGGCATCTCCACGGTGCTCGTCAACATTCAGGTGGCGGTGGTGCCGCTGCTGTCGTTCCTGTTCCTGGGCACCAGGATTCCGGCCCGCTTCGTCGCGACGATCCCGGTGCTGTTCGCCGGCATCGCACTCACGGCGGGCGTCGTCGACGACGGTGCGACCAGTCCGGACCTGTTGTGGGGGACGCTTCTGGCCCTCCTGTCCGGGGTGGCGTACGCGGGCTACATCTTCGTCGTCGGCGGGCGCGGCACGGCTGCCACTGCCGGCACCCAGGTCCTGGTCTCCACCGCGGCCGCGGGTGTGGTCGGCTCCGCCCTGGGGTCCGTGTGGGGCACCGTCGACCTGGCGCCCGGATGGGCCGCGTTCGGCTGGCTCGCAGCCCTCGCCGTGTCGGCGCAGGTCCTCGGCTGGATGCTGCTCGGCCGGTCGCTCCCCCGACTCGCGCCGGAGGTAGGCGCCACGCTGCTGCTCCTGCAACCGGTGCTCGCGATCGCGGCCGCGATGGCGCTGCTCGGCGAACGCCCGTCGACCCTGCAGCTCGTCGGCTGCGCGACCGTCGTCGCCACCGCGTGGTACGTCGCGTCGCGGCCCGACCGGTCCCGCTGAACGAGATTCTCGTTCCATCGGCGCGAGGTCCCGTCCACTGTGACACCGGACACGCGTCGAGTGTCACCGTGCATCCCTGCACCACGACTCAGACACCCAGGAGGCTTCTCGAGATGTACCCGGGCATCCACGCGGCAACCGCGCCCGAGCGACCGGCGGTCGTCTTCACACCCACCGGCGAGGTGGTGACCTACCGCGAGCTGGAGGACCGCTCCAACCAGCTTGCCCAACAATGGTTCGCGCTCGGTCTCCGCAAAGGTGACCACGTGGCGATCCTCGCGGAGAACCATCCACGATTCCTGGAGGTGTACTGGGCCGCCGTGCGGTCCGGCCTGTACATCACGGCCGTCAACTGGCATCTCACGGCAGACGAGGCGGCCTACATCGTCACCGATTGCCAGGCAAAGCTTCTCGTCACCACCTTCCGCCTCGCGGACCTCGCGTCCGCGGTCGTGGACGAACTGACGGAGCGGCCGCACGTGTTCATGATGGACGGTGTCGTCGTCGGCTTCGAGTCGTACGAGGAGTCGATGGCCGAGTTCGCCCCGGTGCCGCTCGCCGAGCAGCCCCGCGGCGACATGATGCTGTACTCGTCGGGAACCACCGGACGCCCCAAGGGCATCCGACGCCCGCTCACCGGCATCACGATCGACGACCCGCGCGGGATGAACGTCGGGCACTTCGCGAAGACGCTGCTGGGCATGAGTGACGAGTCGACGTATCTCGTCCCGGCTCCGATGTACCACTCGGCGGCCCTGCAGTGGTCCGCCGGCGCACAGAGCCTCGGCGCCACCGTGGTGCTGATGGACCGCTTCGACGCCCGCGAGTTCCTCGCGAACATCGAGAAGTACTCGGTCACCCACACCCAGGTCGTGCCGACGATGATGGTCCGGCTGCTCAAGCTGCCCGACGACGAGCGCACCTCGTTCGACGTCTCGTCGCTGCAGGACTTCCTGCACTCCGCGGCGCCGTGCCCGCCCGCCGTCAAGCAGGCGACCATCGACTGGCTGGGTCCGATCGTCAGCGAATTGTACTCGGGCACAGAGGGAATGGGCATGACATTCCTGACCGCCGACGAGTGGCTCGAGCGCCCCGGATCCGTCGGCCGCCCGGTGCTCGGCACCCCCGTGGTGTGCGACGAGGAGGGGCGGCCGCTGCCCGCCGGTCAGATCGGCGCCGTGTACTTCGAGCGCGACGTCGTGCCGTTCGAGTACCACAACGACGCCGACAAGACCGCCGACTCCCGGCACCCGAGCAATCCACGCCTGTCCACGGTCGGCGACGTCGGCTACGTCGACGAGGACGGCTACCTGTTCCTGACCGACCGCAAGTCGTTCATGATCATCTCCGGCGGCGTCAACATCTACCCGGCCGAGATCGAGTCGTGTCTCGCGGCGCACCCCGACGTCGCCGACGTCGCGGTGTTCGGCCTGCCCGACCCGGAGATGGGCGAGTACGTGCACGCCGTCGTCGAACTCGATCCCGGGGTGCCCGGCGACGACGACACCGCGGAGACGCTGCGGGCGTACGTCCTCGAACACCTCGCCAAGTACAAGGTGCCGAAGACGATCGAGTTCTGCGACCACCTGCCGCGGCTGGCCACCGGCAAGGTCAAGAAGCACGACCTGCGCGACGCCGCACTGCGCGCTCTCGCATAGCCGAAACGGGCGGTTACTGCGTTCGGCTCTCGGCCGATGGCGCAGTAACCGCCCGTCGTCGGTGAAGCTAGGCGGCGACCTTCGCAGGCTGGTCGTCGTCGGTCACGCGCGCGTCGGGCGCCTGGATCGGCCCGATCTCCTGTGCGTAGTAGAAGTGCGGACGCCGATGGCCGAGGAATGAACCGAACCACGACATCACCGCGACGTAGCGGTTGCGGAAGCCCACCAGGTAGACCATGTGGACGGCGAGCCACAGCACCCACGCGACGAAGCCGGTGAGCTCGATGCTCTTGACCTTGGTGACCGCGCGGAAGCGATTGATGATCGCCATCGAGCCCTTGTCGCGGAACTTGAAAGGCGTGCCGCGCTTGGTCTTTCCGAGGATGGTGGCGGCGACGTGGCGGCCGCCCTGCATCGCGACGGGCGACTGGCCGGGCAGTTTGTTCAGCGACGTCATGTCGCCGACCGCGAAGATGTCGGCGCGGCCACCGACGGTGAGGTCGGGGTTGACGAGCAGACGGCCGGCGCGGTCGGTCTCGCAGCCGGTGCGCTCGGCGAGCGCCGCCGCGAAGTCGTTGGCCTGCACGCCGGCCGACCAGATGACGGTCTCGGCGGTGCGACGCTCACCGGTCTCGCTACCGTGGGCCTTGAGGGTGGCGCCGTGCTCGTCGATGTCGGTGACGAGCGTGTTGAGGACGACCTCGACACCCGACTTCTCGAGCGACTCCTTGGTGTACTCGCTGAGCTTGCCGCCGTACGCCGGCATCGCGACACCCGCGCCCTCGACGAGGGTGACGGTGACGTCGTCGGCGGTGATGCCGCGGATCGACTGCTCGAAGTAGCGGCCCGCGAGCTCCTTGATCTGACCGGCGAGCTCGACGCCCGTGGCGCCGGCACCGATGACGATGAAGCTCAGCAGGTTCTTGCGTCGCTCGAGGTCGGTGGTGGTGTGGGCCTCCTCGAAGCAGCGCACGATCTGGGCGCGCAGGCGTTCGGCGTCCTCGACGGTCTTGAGCGCGTAGGTGACCTTCGCGAACTCGTCGCGCCCGAAGTAGCTCTGCCGGGCACCGGTGGCGGCGACGAGCGAGTCGTAGCCGATCGTGTGACGCTCGCCGGCGGCCTCGTAGACGAGTTCCTTCTCCTCGGGGTGCACGTCGACGACGCGGCCGAGGCGGACGTCGGCGTTGGGGTACTTCGCGAGGATCGCGCGCACCGAGGGGGCGATCTCACCGGCGGCGAGAACACCCGTGGCCACCTGGTACAGCAGCGGCTGGAAGAGATGTTCGGTGGTCTCCGAGATGAGGACGAACCGCTTGCCGGCCTTGGCCAGCTTCTTCGCCGTGGCGAGGGCACCGAATCCGGAACCGACGATCACAACTTCGGTCCGATCGATAACTGCTTCGCTCACGGTTGCCTCCTTCTCGAGATTTTCGAGAGACCTTGTCGAGATGTATGAGAGACACCGTAGGAGCGCTAAGGACATTTACGCCAGTAATCAGGGATATTCCGAGAACAGTTATCTGGATCGCTCATAAGTAGGATGGCGTCATGGACTTTCGTCAGCTGCGCTACTTCCTTGCGGTGAGCGAGGAACTCAGCTTCAGCAGGGCGGCGGAACGCTGCTTCATTTCGCAATCTGCCATCAGCCACCAGATCAACAAGCTCGAACAGGAACTCGGTGCGCCGCTGTTCGAACGTTCGACCCGGGTGGTGAAGCTGAGCCCGGCCGGCTCCCGGCTCGTGCCCATCGCGCAGGAGGTGTTGGCCCTCGAGACGAGGGCGTTCGCGGTCGCGAAGGAGCCCCGTAACCGCATCAGGATCACCGCCAGCATGAGCTTCGCGCCGCAGAGCCTCGCCGCGATCGCCGACGTCCGGGAGAAACACCCCGGCCTGGACATCGAGTTCGTGATCAAGAACTTCACCGACCGCATCGACGCGGTGTCGGCCGGTGACGCGGACATCGCACTGATCCGCGGCGAGGTGGACCGGCCCGGGCTCGAGACCGTCGAACTGGGCGTCGAGGACCTGATGATCGCGACGTCCAATCACCACCCGGTGTCGGCGTTCTCCACCGTCGAACTGAGCGAACTGGCCCCCTACCCGCTGCTGCTGCCGCCCCGGCACAGCCAGATCCTGATCCACACCGTGGTCGAGAACGCGTTCGTCGACGTCGGGCGACGGGTCCAGTTGGGCCCGCCGCTCGCCCGCGACCACACCGCGATCCTCGACGTGATCACGAACCCGCGCGCGTGGACGGTGCTGTACGCGAGCACGGTCGCCGAGGTCCCGGGGACCGGCCTGTGCGTGATGCGAGAGCGCAACAACCGCTTGCGGGTGCCGGTGAGCGGCATCGTCCGCAGCGGTGCGGCGTCGTCGCCCGGACTGGCCAGCCTCGTGCAGTCGCTGCGCCACACCGTGACCGCGGACAGCAGTGTGCCCCTGAATCCGCCGCAGCAGATCAGGGGCACACCGGAAGAGCGGTAGCTACAGCGTCCGTCGCCCCGAGAGCGCGCGGCCGAGGGTGAGCTCGTCGGCGAACTCGAGGTCGCCGCCCATCGGCAGGCCCGACGCCAGCCGGGACACCGTCAGTCCCGGGAAGTCGCGGAGCATCCGCACCAGGTAGGTCGCCGTCGCCTCGCCCTCGGTATTGGGATCGGTCGCGATGATCACCTCGCTGACGTCGACGCCGTCCTCCTGGTTTCCGATGCGCGCCAACAGCTCCCGGATCCGCAACTGGTCCGGGCCGATACCGCTGAGCGGGTCGAGTGCACCGCCCAGCACGTGATAGCGCCCCTTGAACTCGCGCGTGCGCTCGATCGCCTGGACGTCCTTGGGCTCCTCCACGACGCACACCATCGTCCGGTCCCGGCGCGGGTCGGAACAGATGCGGCACTTCTCCTCCTCGGAGACCGTGCCGCACACCACGCAGAACTGGACGCCGTCACGCACCTTCTGCAGAACCGCCTGGAGCCGGTCGATCTCCGGCGGCTCGACCGAGAGGAGATGGAACGCGATGCGCTGGGCGCTCTTGGGTCCGATGCCGGGCAGCTTGCCGAGCTCGTCGATCAAGTCCTGGACGGGACCTTCGTACAAGGCGCGCCTCTAGAAGGGGAGTCCGGGCAGGCCGCCGGCGAGCGGGCCGAGCTTGCTCGCCGCGATCTCCTGAGCCTTGTTCGACGCGTCGGCGATCGCACCGATCACGAGATCCTGCAGCGTCTCGATGTCCTCCGGGTCGACGACCTTGGGATCGATCGTGAGACCGACGACCTCACCGGTGCCCTTGACCGTCGCGGTCACCAGACCGCCACCCGCCTGGCCAGTCACCTCGGCCTGCGACATCTCGGCCTGCGCCGCCATCAACTGCTGCTGCATCTGCTGCGCCTGCGCGAGGAGCTGCTGCATGTCGGGCTGTCCACCTGGTTGCACGGGACTGGTCCTTTCTTCGGGTCGGTTCGCCAGCCTAGTCCGTCGGCCCTAGGCCAGCTCGCGCTGCAGATTCGCGAGGGTGGCCTCCTGGATCCGGCGCAGCCCCAGCGGAGCGAAGGTGCGCTCGAAGAAGCCGCCGATACCGCCGGCGCCCTTCCACTCGGTGGAGGTGGTGACCGTGGACCCGGCGCCGGACGGAGCGACGGTCCAGGTGGTGACGAGCGACGAGTTCGCGTCGCGCTCGGTGATCGTGTTGCCGGAGACCGTCACGGTCGCCTTGACGTTGCGCGACCGCTTCTCAGTGGCCTGCAACGTCCACTGCGCGACGGTCCCCTCCCCCTGGCCGCCCTCGAGGACCTGGTAGTCGCGGTACTGCTGGGGCAGGATCCTCGGGCGCATCGTCTCGTAGTCCGTGAGCGCACCGAGCGCCTGCTCCGGCGTCGCGGTGAGGGTGATCGAACTGCTCGCGCTGACCTGTGCCACTGATACGTCTCCTTGCTCGGGGTTTCCTCCATCCTGCCTGCTCGACCGGCCCCGCTTCCAGGCCCCGCGGAGTGACCCAACGCACCGTTTTCACTCACTGAGACCTACGCCACAGACATGGGGCATTTGTCCTAATCTCCGCCTCGAAACAACGAAACAGCGAGGTGAGCTTTGAAGAACTTGTGGTTCCGGTCGGGCATCCGACTGGCCGCGCTCGGTGCGGCGGCAGCCGTGCTCGTGGCCGGATGCGCGTCCGCCGACGGCCAGTCGAACGAGGGATCGGCCGTCACGACCGGCCCGGTCAACGTCGCCCAGGACGCCGGAGATCCGGTCCGCGGCGGCACCGTGACGTTCGGTTCGTATTCGTTCCCGAACGCGCTCGATCCGACGAAGACCCAGGCGGCGGGCTCCACCGGCGGCACCGAGATGGCCGCGATCTACGACACCCTGATCCGCACCGACGCCGAATCCGGCACCTTCGAGCCGCAGCTCGCCGAGTCCCTCGAGCACAACGCCGACTACACCCAGTTCACCGTGAAGCTGCGCGAGGGCGCGACGTTCAGCGACGGCTCGCCGGTCGACGCCGACGCCGTCAAGTGGAGCATCGACCGTTTCGTCGCCGCACGCGCCGACGTCTCGCAGGTGTGGGCCAACTCGGTGACCTCGATCGCCACCCCGGACGCGAAGACCGTGACCTTCACGCTCAACGCGCCGTGGAACGACTTCCCCGTGCTGTTGGCGATGGGCCCGGGCATGGTCGTCTCGAAGAACTCCGAGGCGGACGGGAAATTCACCCCGATCGGCGCGGGTCCGTTCACGTTGACGCGTTTCGCGCCCAACGAGGAGATCGTGCTCAGCCCGCGCGAGGACTACTGGAACGGTCGCCCCAACCTCGACAAGCTCCGGTTCGTTCCGACGAACGGCGCTCGCGGACAGTTCGAGTCGCTGCAGAGCGGCCAGCTGGACATGGCCTACATCCTGCGTGACGAGGCGACGATCCGGGATGCCGTGAACGCCGGCTTCAGTGGGTACCTCGACATCCAGGGACTCGGCGCACTCGGCATGATCAACGCCCGCGAAGGCCGCCCGGGCGCCGACGTGCGCGTGCGGCAGGCGGTCGCGTACGGCGTCGACCCGCAGGCGATCAATCAGCGCGCCAACGACGGTCTGGGCATCGCCGCCTCGACGCTCGTGCCGGACAGCTCCCGCTGGTCGTCGGGCGCCGAGGGCGTGGCGTTCGACCCCGACAAGGCGAAGCAACTCCTGGCCGAGGCCAAGGCCGACGGCTACGACGGCAAGCTGAAGTACCTGGCGACCAGCGAGAAGAGCGCCGAGGCCGCCGCACTGGCAGCCCAGGCATCGCTCAACTCGGTGGGCTTCGACGTTCAGATCGAGTACGTCAACAGCACGACCGACCTGGTGCGCAAGCTGTATGTCGAGCACGACTTCGACCTGACCCGTGCGGCGTTCGCCTTCATGGACGAGGCGCCCTACCTGCGCCTGTACGGCGGCATGGGCAGCGATTCGCGCAACAACGCGGCCGGCTATGCCGACCCGCAGATGGACGCACTGCTCGTCGAGGTGAAGACCGCGACCACCGACGACGCCAAGAAGGCCGCCATCGCCAAGGTGCAGACGCGCGCGAACGAGACGATCCCGTACGCGGTGTGGGGTCCGAGCAAGGTGCTGACCGCGTGGGACAGCAACGTCCACGGCGTCAAGCGCAACGCGGACAACATCATGCTGCTCGACCAGGCCTGGGTCGGACAGTGATCGACGCGGGGCGTCCCGGGTGCTCCGGGACGCCCCGCGCGGTCGTTAGCATAGCTATATATTTTTGACTCACCGGGATATCGATGGCCGACCGATCCGACTAGCGATAGCGTCAGTGCGTGGCCGACTCAAAGAGTGGTATCCGCGAAATCGGGCTTGCCGCGCACAGTGCGGGGGTCCGACGCCTGCTGTCCAGTTACCGGGCGATCCCGCCGAGCGCGAACGTGCGCCTGGCGAAGAAGACGTCCAACCTGTTCCGCGCGCGGGCGAAAAGCACCGCCCCGGGCCTCGACGTGTCCGGTCTGAGCGGCGTCATCTCGGTGGACCCGGACGCGCGCACCGCCGACGTGCAGGGGATGTGCACGTACGAGGACCTCGTCGACGCGACACTTCCGTACGGGCTGGCGCCGCTGGTGGTGCCGCAGCTCAAGACCATCACTCTCGGCGGCGCCGTGACCGGTCTCGGCATCGAGTCGACGTCGTTCCGCAACGGTCTCCCGCACGAATCGGTCCTCGAGATCGACATCCTCACCGGCAACGGCGAGATCGTCACCGCAACCCCCGACAACGAGTACGCGGACCTGTTCCACGCGTTCCCCAATTCGTATGGCACTCTCGGCTACTCGACGCGCATCCGCATCGAGCTCGAACCGGTGAAGCGGTTCGTCTCGCTGCGGCATCTGCGTTTCACGGACCTGAAGCAGCTCGAGGAGACGATGGCGCGCATCGTCACCGACCGCACATGGGACGGCGTCGACGTCGACTACCTCGACGGCACGGTCTTCACCGCCACCGAGGCCTATCTGACGCTCGGCGCGCAGACCGACGAGCCGGGCCCGGTCAGCGACTACACCGACATGGACATCTACTACCGGTCCATCCAGCACGAATCGATCAACCACCCCAAGACCGACCGGTTGACCATCCGCGACTACCTCTGGCGCTGGGACACCGACTGGTTCTGGTGCTCGCGCGCCTTCGGGACCCAGAACCCGAAGATCCGCCGATTCTGGCCGAAGCGGTACCTGCGCAGCAGCTTCTACTGGAAGCTCATCGGACTCGACCAGAAGTACGACATCGGCGACCGGCTCGAGGCGCGGAAGGGTCGGCCCCCGCGCGAACGGGTCGTGCAGGACATCGAGGTGCCGATCGACCGCTGCGAGCAGTTCCTCAGCTGGTTCCTCGACGAGATCCCGATCGAACCGCTGTGGTTGTGCCCGTTGCGGCTCCGCGAACCCGCACAACCCGCATCCACCACCGATCGGACCGATCACGAGGCCGCACCGCGGCCGAAGCACGAGGCCGTACCGCGGCCGTGGCCCCTGTATCCCCTCGACCCCGGACGCACCTACGTCAACGTGGGCTTCTGGTCCTCGGTGCCGATCGTGCCCGGCGAGCCCGTCGGCGCCGCCAACCGGCGGATCGAGGAGAAGGTCAGCGAGCTCGACGGCCACAAGTCCCTCTACTCCGAGTCGTTCTACACCGAGGACGACTTCGCGCTGCTGTACGGCGGCGACCACTACACCCAGATCAAGAAGCGCTACGACCCCGATTCACGTCTACTGGACCTCTATTCGAAGGCGGTGCAACGAAAGTGACGACCCTCAGGACGAAATCCGACCCGCACAGGCTCACGATCGCGGAGATCGTCGATACCGTCTCCGACGGCCGGATTCCGCTGCGCTTCACCGCCTACGACGGCAGCGCGACGGGCCCGGAGGACGCGCCGTACGGCCTGCACCTGAACTCGACCCGCGGTACCACCTACCTGGCCACCGCACCGGGCGACCTCGGCATGGCCCGCGCCTACGTCTCCGGGGAACTCGAGGCCATCGGTGTCCACCCCGGTGATCCCTACGAGATCCTCAAGGCGATGACCGACCTGCACTTCCACCGCCCGTCGGCGAAGGAACTCGCGGCCATCACCCGCTCGATCGGATGGGACAACCTGCGCCCCATCGCGCCGCCGCCGCAGGAACACCTGCCCCGCTGGCGCCGCTTCGCGGAAGGCCTGCGGCACTCCAAGACTCGCGACGCCGAGGTGATCCACCACCACTACGACGTCTCCAACACCTTCTACGAGTACGTCCTCGGCCCGTCGATGACCTACACGTGTGCCGCCTACGAGTCCGAGGACCAGAGCCTCGAGGACGCGCAGGAGAACAAGTACCGCCTGGTGTTCGACAAGCTGGGGCTGAAGGAGGGCGATCGCCTCCTCGACATCGGCTGCGGCTGGGGCGGCATGGTCCGCTACGCGGCCCGTCGAGGCGTCAAGGTCATCGGAGCGACGCTGTCCCGCGAGCAGGCCGAGTGGGCGCAGGCGGCGATCCGCGAGGAGGGCCTGGAAGATCTGGCAGAGGTCCGCTTCTCCGACTACCGCGACGTGCCGGAGACCGGGTTCGACGCCATCTCCTCGATCGGTCTCACCGAGCACATCGGTGTGCACAACTACCCGTCGTACTTCGGGTTCATGAAGGACAAGCTGCGGGTCGGCGGCCGGATGCTCAACCACTGCATCACCCGCCCCGGCAACCGCGGCGGCGCGAAAGCCGGCTACTTCATCGACCGCTACATCTTCCCGGACGGCGAGCTCACCGGCTCCGGCCGGATCATCAGTGAGATCCAGAACATGGGGCTCGAGGTGCGCCACGAGGAGAACCTGCGCGAGCACTACGCGCTCACCCTGGCGGCCTGGTGCCGGAACCTGGTGGACAACTGGGACAAGTGCGTCGCCGAGGTCGGCGAGGGCACCGCGAAGGTGTGGGGCCTGTACATGGCAGGTTCGCGACTGGGCTTCGAGCGCAACGTCGTTCAGCTCCACCAGGTGCTGGCCGTCAAGCTCGGCCCGAACGGCGAGGCGGACGTGCCGCTGCGCCCGTGGTGGAAGGGCTGACCCGACCGAGACCCGGAGGGCCGTCGTCCACTCGGACGGCGGCCCTCCGTCACGTGGTGCGAGAGGCGACGTCGACCTGACGCGCTGCCTTCTCGATCGCCGCAGCCGCCCGCTGGACGGCCTCGATCATGCGCCGGTCCGTCGTGATCCGGTCCACCGGACCGCAGATCGAGATCGCCGCCGGCTTGGGGATCCCCTTCGACACGGCCGCCCCGACGCACCCCAGCGACGGCGACAACGTGCCCCTGTCGTACGTGACACCCTCGGAGACCGCGCGGTCGAGTTCCTCGCGCAGCGCACGGCGGCCGCCGACGATACCGGTCTCGAGATGATCGAACACCGGACCGTCCAGCGCCTCGGGCGGCAGTTGGGTGAGCAGCGCCTTGCCGACCGCCGAGCGGTGCGCCGGGTAGCGTCCGCCGATCCGGGACGGCACGTTGGCCCCGAACGATCCCGACAGCTTCTCCCAGTAGACGCCGTCGGCGCCGTCGAGGAACGCGAGGTGGACGACAGCGCCGGTCGTGCGGTGCAGGTCCTGCATGATCGGCAGCGAAACGCGGTGGAACCAGTGGTTGCGGATGGCCCGCGAGCCCAGTTCGAACAGGCGGATCCCCAGCTCGTAGCGGGAGCCGACCCGGTTGAGCCACCGCATCGACACCATCTTCTCCAGGAGACGGTGCGCGGACGAGCTGGGGATTCCCGTGAGCCGGGTGGTCTCGCTCAGCGTCAGGTAACCGTTGTCGTCGAGTGCCTCGAGCACCAGTTCGATCCGGTCGAGCATCGACGTGGCCGGAGCCTGTTCACGGTCATCTGACACGGCCGCGTCCTCTCTGCTAGGGCAGCAGGTCAGACACCGAATCCACCTGACACCGAGATTTGCTGCCCCGTAATATAGTTGGCCTGCTCCGAGGCGAGGAACACGGCCGCCGAACCGATGTCGGCGGGCTTGCCCCAGCGCTTCAACGGGACCAGTTCGTGCACCTCAGGCGCCGCTCGGCGGTGCATCCCCTTTCGCGATCGTCGCCAGAAGATCGGCGATCCGCGCCTCGTAGATCTCCCGTTCGGCGTCGGGAATCTCCGACGACTGCAAGATCCCGCTCCCGAACAACGACCAGCCGGAGATCGCAGCCAGCACTGCCATCTGCCGAACCCGATCGTCGACGGAGACGTCCGAGGACCGGGTGAGCGCCTCGAAGGCGTCCATGTCCTCGTTCGGAACGAGATCCGAACGTCCGTGCAGGTTCAACCACGCGACGATTCGCACGTACTCGGGGTCGGCGACTCCCACCATGAACAATGCACGCACGGCCTCGGGGAGCGAGTCGACCCCCGCGACGATCGCCGCCGACTTCTCGTGACTTCGCGCGAGCACCGCCCGAACGACGTCGTCCTTGTTCCCGACGTGTTTGTGGATCAACCCGAGGTTGACGCCGGCGTCGGCCGCGAGCTCACGCATGCTGAAGGACAGCCCTTTCGCGGCGAGCAGCCTGCGAGCCGCCATTCGTACCGCTCTGCGCACTTCGTCTCTGCCCCAGGCCTTGTCGGCCACCTCGCCTTCGCTCACCCCTTGACAGTAGACGGTCGTCTACTGTGAAATCAACCACAGCACGGCGCAGATCCCGCGTCCGGACCGCCACTGGCTGCAGAACCGCCCAGGAGGCCCGAACCAGTTCGTACACAGCCTGTTCCCCACTTCCGGGGTATCGCTCGCAGGCACCCCGAAGCCGCGACCCTCGACACGGGGAAGCGATGAACGAGGAGATTCCATGCCAGTACACAGACGCATCCTGACCGCGGGACTGATGGCAGCGGCCGTCACTGTCCTCCTGCCCACGATGTCGGGCGCCGGTCCACTCGGTTCCTCACCGACCGGCAGCCTTTCGACCGGCAGTTCTGCCGGTGGAAGCTCCGACGGCGGATGTGACCGGAGCTTCGCGCCCGGCGCCGCGCTCGACACCCCCGGTCAGCTCGCATTCGAGAGAACGGTCGAGGAGGTGGCGGCGCATCCGCTGGTGCGTGCAGCGAAGGCCGACGTCGCAGCGATGTACCGCGCCGACCCACAGGGCACCACCCGCGCCGGCCAGGCCACCCTGGAAGAGGCCGTCGACTCGATCGCCCGGGCCGGGGCGCAAACAGTGGTCACCGACGATCCGAGTCACCCCAGGTTCTCGTGGATGGTGACGGCTCCGCACTGCTGGCACGGATTCGAGGTGCACCGTTCCGGCTACGGAATCGACAACCCCGACAACGTGTATCGCCACACAGCCGTCGACGGCCAGTCGTCGTTCGTCATTCACGGTCGCATGCCGGAACGGCGCCCCGCTCAGCTGTCCTTCGTCCTCTACGGCCAGCTCCCCGGAACCGGAGCGGTGACGAAGGAGGGCGCGCCCGTCCTGGGCTCGCTCACCTCCGATCGGATGCAGATCGATCCAGACGGATCGTTCACGATCACCGTCGACTCTAAGCCCGCGGACGGACGCCCCAACCACATCCGCACCACCGCCGCGGCCAGACTCCTCATCGCACGGGACTCGCTGAACAACTGGGCCGAGGAGCAGCCGTCGCGGCTCGAGATCGAGCGCACGGCCGGCCCCACGGCCCACACCTCCCGCACCCCCGAACAGTTGGCGAAACAAACCGCAGATCTGCTCCGCACGATCGGCCGGTACTGGCTCGACTGGGACAACACGTTCATTTATTCCAAGGCGGCCAACGACGTTCAGGCTCCTGCAGTCCGCGGTTCGGGCTTCGGATTCGCGACCAGCGGGCACTTCGCGCTCGGCCCCGATCAGGCGCTGGTCGTGACGCTCGATCCGGTCGGTGCGCGCTACCTCGGATTCCAGCTGACCGATCCGTGGGGCGTCGCGCGCGAGTACGTCGATCGGCCAGGGAGCCTCAACCAGGCCCAGGCCCGGCCCAACCCGGACGGGACGATCACCTACGTCATTTCCGCCGAGGATCCGGGAGTCTGGAACTGGTTGGACACGAACGGGATCGACGGAGGGATGTACGCGATCCGCTGGCAGTCGGTCCCTGCAGACGTCGAACTATCACGTACGGTACGGTCCGCCCGCCTCGTCGACCTCGCCGATCTCGATGCGGCGCTCCCGGCCGAGACCACGCGAGTGACACCGGCCCAGCGTGTGACACAACTCGAGGAGCGGGCAGCGGCCTACACCGAACGACTTCTCGGCTAGTGCCCGTGGCGATCTCGACAGGTCGTCATCGTCAGGTCGACGGCGACCTGTCGAGGTCCGCGAGGAAATCGAGCAGCACCTTGTTCACCTCGGTCGGGTTCTCCATTGCGAGCAGATGCCCGCCGCCCGGGACTGTGCGGACCGCACGAACGTCGGCGTGATGCTCTTTCAGCTTGTCGATCGGGTCGTCACCGTGCCAGTTCAGGAGGTCGACGTCCGACGCGCTGCACAGGAAGTAGAAGGGCGGTCGGGTGATGTTGTCGGGGGCGGGACCTGCGGTACGTCCAGTTCATGTCCGCGGCGAGGTACCAGTTGATCCCGCCGGCGAAACCGCTGCGTGAGTACTCCGAGACGTAGGTTTCCAACTCCCATTCCGACAGCCACGACCACGGCAGGGCCGGCGGCTGCGGCAACGCCTGTCGATATGTGGTGCCCGGCGGATACTGCCACACCTGTGCGAAGTCACCGTCGCCGGAGAGGACGTGGAAGATCTTCTTGAGGATCTCGCGTGGATTCCCGTCGAGATCGAGGCGGGCCCCTTCCGGGTCGTCGAGGTAGTACGACATGTGGTTGAAATGCTCTCGCCCGCGCTCCCTTTCGATCTCGCTGGGAAGTCGGTCGTAGGACGCGTAGAACGGATTCTGTAGACCGATCACGCCCCGCACCCGCTCCGGGTGCTCGATCGCGACGTCGTAGGCGATGAACTGTCCGTAGTCCAAACCCGAGAACACGGCGCTGTCGTGACCGAGGTGGTCGAGCAGCCCGCAGATGTCGGCGACGACGTTGTCGACGCGGTAGTCCTCGAGGCGATCGGGAACATCGGTCTGCCCCATGCCGCGCAGATCCGGTGCCACGACCCGGTATCCCGCGTCGGCCAGCACACCGATCTGATGACGCCAACTGAACCACGTGTGTGGGAAGCCGTGCAGAAGGACGACGAGCGGGCCCTCCCCCTCTGTCACGTAATGCATGTCGAGCCCGTTGATTCGTGCGCGGTGGTGCGTCCAGTTCGCCAAGATGCCCTCACCCTTCTGTGGTCTGCGTCACTGCGAATCTAGGCCGGGCGAAGGCGTTCCGTCTGCAGTCTTCCCGCTGTGTGAGCCCCGATCTGCGTGCGCGGTTCGAAACCCGGATGTCCCGAACGCAACGGCACCCCCGCCCGGGGCCGGGCGGGGGTGCCGTGGGTGGAGCTGTGTGACTAGCCCTTCAGCGACGCCGGCGGGGTGAAGCGCTCGCCGTACTTGGCGGCGAGCTCCTCGGCGCGAGCGACGAATCCGGCCTTGCCGCCCGGGTATCCGGCGACGAACTGGCTGACGCCACCGGTCCAGGCCGGGTAGCCGATGCCCATGATCGAGCCGATGTTGGCGTCGGCGGTGGACGTGATGACACCCTCGTCGAAGCACTTCTGGGTCTCGATGGCCTCGATGAACAGCATGCGGTCGATCAGGTCCTGCAGCGGCGGGGTGGCCGAGCCGGACTTGAAGTGGTCGCGCAGCCCCTGCCACAGGCCGGTGCGCTTGCCGTCCGCGTAGTCGTAGAACCCGGCACCGCCGAGGCGGCCCTTACGATCGTTGCCCTCGACGAGGTAGTTGATGACGTCGCCCGCAGGGTCGGCCGGAAGTTCCTTGCCCTCGGCCAACGCGGCGGCCTTCGACTCGGCGCGGATCTTCTGCATGAGCGTCAGGTTCAGCTCGTCCGAGAGCTGCAGCGGCGCGGCCGGGTAGCCGGCCTGCATGCCCGCCTGCTCGATGGTGGCCGGCTCGATGCCTTCGGAGACCATGCCGATGGCCTCGTTGACGAACGTGCCGATGACACGCGAGGTGAAGAAGCCGCGCGAGTCGTTGACGACGATCGGGGTCTTGCGGATCGCCTGGACGAAATCGAAGACGCGGGCGAGGGTCTCGTCGGACGTCTTCTCCCCGCGGATGATCTCGACCAGCGGCATCTTGTCGACCGGCGAGAAGAAGTGGATGCCGATGAAGTCCTCGGACCGCTTGACGCCGGTCGCGAGGTCGGTGATCGGCAGCGTCGAGGTGTTCGAGCCGAGCAGCGCGTCGGGCTCGACGATGTCCTCGATCTCCTGGAACACCTTCTTCTTCAGGTCGGGAGACTCGAAGACCGCCTCGACCACGAAGTCGACGCCGGCAAAGTCGGCCGCATCCGCGGACGGCGTGATCAGCGACAGCAGTGCCTTCGACTTCTCCTCGGTGGTCTTGCCCCGCGAGAGCGCCTTGGCCTCGATCTTCTCGGAGTACGCCTTGCCCTTCTCCGCCGCCTCGATCGTGACGTCCTTGAGCACCACCGGGATTCCGGCCTTGGCGCACACGTACGCGATGCCCGCGCCCATCATGCCGGCACCGAGGACACCGACCTTCTTGATCTCACGCTTGGGGATGTCCTTCGGCCGCGAGGCACCGGACCCGATGGCCTGCATGTCGAAGAAGAACGCCTGGATCATGTTCTTCGCGACGCGGCCGGTGACCAGCTTCGTGAAGTAGCGCGACTCGATCAGCAGCGCGTTGTCGACGTCGACCTGGCTGCCCTCGACCGCCGCGGCCATGATCGCGCGGGGAGCCTCCATCGGCGCGCCCTTGAGCTGCTTGCGCAGGTTCGCCGGGAAGGCCGGCAGGTTCGCGGCGAACGCCGGGGTGGCGGGGGTGCCACCGGGGATCTTGTAGCCCTTGACATCCCACGGCTGCACACCGGACTCCGGGTTGTCCTTGATCCACGCCTTCGCGGCGGGGACCAGCTCCTCGACGGAGGAGACCACCTCGTCGATGAGCCCGACCTCCTTGGCCTGCTGCGGACCACGCTGCTGGCCCTGGAGCAGGAACTGGGTCAGTGCCGTCATGATGCCGAACATGCGGACGGTGCGGACGATGCCGCCGCCACCCGGAAGCAGACCCAGCGTGGACTCGGGCAGACCGATCTTGACGCCCTTGACGTCGGCCGCGATGCGGTGGTGCGTCGCGAGCGCGATCTCGAGGCCGCCGCCGAGAGCGGCACCGTTGATGCACGTGACGACGGGCTTACCGAGAGTTTCGAGGCGACGCAGGTCCGCCTTGAGGTTGAGCGAGTGCTCGAAGATCTGCTCGGCGTCCTCGGGGCCGACCTTGATCAGGTTCTTGAGGTCGCCACCGGCGAAGAACGTCTTCTTCCCCGACGTCAGCACGACGCCGGTGATCGAGTCCTTCTCCGCGTACAGCCGGTCGACGGTGTCCCGCATCGACGAGATGTAGCGGTCGTTCATGGTGTTCGCGCCCTGGTTCGGGTCGTCGATGGTGAGCACGACGATGCCGTCCGCGTCCTGCTCCCAGTTGATGATGTTCTGATCGCTCACTGTTTCGTCTCTCCTGGTTGATTCGTGAGCGTCAGACGCGCTCGATGATGGTGGCCACACCCATGCCGCCGCCGATGCACAGCGTGACGAGGGCCCGCTTGGCGCCGCGGCGCTCGAGCTCGTCGACCATGGTTCCGGTGATCATGGCGCCGGTCGCGCCGAGCGGGTGGCCCATCGCGATGGCGCCACCGTTGACGTTGAGCTTCTCGTCCGGAATGTTCAGGTCCTTCTGGAACTTCAGCACCACGGACGCGAACGCCTCGTTGATCTCGAACAGGTCGATGTCGTCGATCGTCAGACCGGCCTGCGCGAGGACCTTCTTCGTCGCGGGCGTCGGACCGGTCAGCATGATCGTCGAGTCGGCACCCGAGGTTGCGGTCGCGACGACGCGGGCGCGCGGGGTCAGACCCATCGCCTTGCCGGCGTCCTCGCTGCCGACGAGCAGCAGCGCGGCACCGTCGACGATGCCGGAGCTGTTGCCGCCGTGGTGGACGTGGTTGATCTTCTCGACCCAGTGGTACTTCTGCAGCGCGACGGCGTCGAAGCCGCCCATGTCGCCGACCATCGCGAACGCCGGCGCCAGGCCCGCAAGACTCTCGGCCGTGGTGCCGGGACGCATGTGCTCGTCGTTGTCGAGGATCGTGATGCCGTTGATGTCCTTGACCGGGACGACGGACTTGGCGAAGTAGCCACCGGCCCACGCCTTGGCGGCCAGGTCCTGGGAGCGCACCGCGTACGCGTCGACGTCGTCACGGCTGAAGCCCTCGATCGACGCGATGAGGTCGGCGCCGATGCCCTGCGGCACCACGTAGTTGTCGTAGTTGGTGGCCGGGTCGTTGACCCACGGGCCGCCGTCCGAGCCCATCTTCACGCGCGACATCGACTCGACGCCGCCGGCGATGACCATCTCGTCCCAGCCCGAACGGACCTTCTGCGCGGCCATGTTCACGGCCTCGAGGCCCGACGCGCAGAAACGGTTGATCTGCACGCCGCCGACGGTGTCGGGCAGGCCGGCGTCGGTGGCCGCGATACGCGCGATGTCCATGCCCTGGTCGCCGAGCGGGCTGACCACGCCGAGGATCAGGTCGGAGATGCGGTCCTCGTCGAGGTCCGGGAAGCGGGTGCGCAGCTCGTCGATCAGGCCGGTGACCAGTGAGATCGGCTTGACCGAGTGCAACGATCCGCTCTGCTTGCCCCGGCCACGCGGGGTCCGGATGGCTTCATAGATGAATGCCTCTGTGGTCACGGTGTTCCTTCCTGTTCACGTCTGCGTGCCGCGCGGCAAACCTGCCTATACACGGCACACACCTCGGCTGCCCCCACCTTAGAACGTGTTCCAGTTAGCGGGAAGGACCGAAGCGATCCCCGTCTGTGACCGAGGCGATCACCGGTACCCGCCGAAACCCGCCCTGCCCACGCTGCTCCCGGCGGTCGACCGCTAACCTCTCCACGGGAGAGTCATGCTCGAGAGGGGGCGTTTCGATGGGTGAACCCGCGATCGAGCGGAGAACCGGTCTGTCACGACGAGGGTTCCTGGGCGCGGCCGCGCTCGGCGCCGCCGGAGCCGCGACGCTGGGGACCACCGGCACCGCTGCGGCCCGATCGGCAATCCGTCACACCGCAGCCGCCTCGCACACTCTGCCGTCGCCCGATTCCGTCACGGTCACCGATCCCGCGCTGCTCGGCGCGGTCGAGGCCGCGAGCCTGCTCCGTTCCGGCCGCCTGCACCCCCGGGAACTGCTCGACGCCTGCCTGTCCCGAAGCGCCGCCCTCGACGGGGAAATCGGCGGCTGGATCCGGATCTATCCCGAGATGGCCTACGAGGCCGCGGATGCCGCGGCGCAACGACTGTCTGCGAAGAGCCGCAGCACCAACGGCGACGCGCCCCTGGTCTGCGGAATCCCGTTGGCTCTCAAGGACCTGTTCGCCGTCTCCGGACTGCCCCTGACCGCGTCGAGCCGGGTGCTCGCCGGCAACATCGCGGCGGGTGACTCGACGGTGTGGCGGCAGCTGCGGGACGCGGGCATGGTGCTGATGGGCCACGCCCACACCGACGAGTTCGCGATCGGCGTCGCGACCGAACAGGTGGGCAACCCGTGGAACACCGAGTTCTCGCCGGGTGGCTCGTCCGGCGGCAGCGCCGCGCTGCTCGCGGCACGGTTCGTCCCGCTCGCCACCGGCACCGACACCGGCGGATCCCTCCGGCTGCCCGCGAGCGCGTGCGGCATCACCTCGATCAAACCGACGTTCGGCCGGTGCAGCGCGTACGGCGTCATCCCGTTGACGTGGACGCGCGATCATCCGGGTCCGATGGCCCGCAGCATCGCCGACGCCTCACTCCTGCTCGGTCACATGGCGGGCGCCGATCCCAATTTCCCCGCCACGTACGCCGCCCCCGCCGTTCCCGCGGAGGGTTATCCCCTCGCCGCTACGGGCGGGGCACAGCCTTTGGCCGGCAAGCGTTTCGGCGTGGCCCGCCGCAGCGCCGACGCCCTGCCCGCGACGCTCGGCACGCTGTTCGGCGAGTTCCTCGATCTCGTGCGCCGTCTCGGCGGCACCGTCCTCGACGTCTCCCTGCCGATCGCTGCCCCCGACCTGCTGACCGGCGACTCCGCCGAGATGGGCAGCTACCACCGGCAGTTCTCCGACCGACTCGGCGACTACCGCCTCGACAACGGGGCGACGGTCGCCGGCACGCTCGCAGCGCTGGCGGTCCCCTCGATCGACTACATGACGTCCGCCCGGAACCGGATGGTGTACCAGCACGACTACAACCGGATGTTCGCCGACAACGACCTCGACGCCGTCCTGGTGCCGGGCTCCAAGATGGACGGGGCCAAGCGCATCGAGATCGCCGGTGTCTCGGTGTTCGGGGGCACCACGGGCGACGTGCGGTGGGCCAACCTCACCGGTACGCCGGTGGTCTGCACGCCCGCCGGACGGTCCTCGGCCACCGGTCTGCCCTTCGGTGTCCAGATCGGCGGACGCCCGTGGGACGAGAAGGGACTCATCGAGATCGCGCTGGAACTGCAGGCGGCCCGCCCCGACTGGCAGGCGGCGCCCACGATTCCCCCGGCACCGCGCGACATCCCGCGAGTGCAGGCGACCACTCCCGGACCCGGACCGGATCCGACCAACACCGACAACGTCGGCTTCGGATTCCATTTCCTGCCGACGACGGCGACCGCTCCGGTCTGATCGAGCGTCGTCAGAGCCCCATACCGGCCTCCCGTGCCCGGACGATCGCGGTCGATCGGTCCGGCACGCCCAGTTTGGTCAGGACGTTCGACACGTGGTTGCGAACGGTCTTGGGGCTGAGCACCAGTCGTCGGGAAATGGTCGCGTTGTCGTGGCCGCGGGCGATCAGCTCGAGCACCTCGTGCTCGCGTTCGGTGAGTTCAC
This sequence comes from Prescottella equi, assembly GCF_002094305.1. Taxonomy (GTDB): domain Bacteria; phylum Actinomycetota; class Actinomycetes; order Mycobacteriales; family Mycobacteriaceae; genus Prescottella; species Prescottella equi. Next base: position 150,705 of record NZ_LWTX01000009.1, on the reverse strand, counting down.
GGAACACACTCGACCGGGCCCGCGGTGCGGCGACCGCGGTCATCGCCTTGGCCGCGACCGCGGCGCCGACGATCATGTCGCCGTTCGCGACCGCGCGGATCGCCCGCTCCACCTCGGCCGGGTCGGCGCCCTTGACGAGGTAGCCACGCGCCCCGGCACGCAGCGATGCCAGCAGGGAATCCTCGTCCTCGTGCATCGTCACCACCAGCACCCGCAGGTGCGGGTACCGGGCGCACAGCGCCCGCGTGGCGTCGACCCCCGATCCGTCCCCCAGCTCCAGGTCCATCAGCACGACGTCGACGTCCGCGGTGACCACGTCGAGCGCCTCCGCGGCCGAACTGGCCTCGGCCACCACCTCGATGCCGTCGAGGGTCGACAGCAGTGCGACCATGCCCAGTCGGAACACCGGGTGATCGTCGACGACGGCGACGGCGATCCCGCTCACGACGCCACCAGTGGAAGCCGTGCCGTGACGACGGTACCTCTGGGGCAACCGGTTTCGATGGTGACGGTGCCCCCGAGCTCGTCCGCCCGCTCGCGCATGGACCGCGTCCCGATGCCGGCGGGCGCGGACGGGTCGCATCCCCGGCCGGCGTCACGCACCACCAGGGTGAGGACCGGCAGTCCGGCACCGTCCGTGCCGCAGGACGCCTCGACCCGGCATCCGGGTGCGCCGCTGTGCCGTCGCGCGTTGGTGACCGCCTCGATCGCGATGCCGTAGGCCGCCGCACCGGCCTGCCCACCGATGTCGGCGGGCACGTCGGCCACCACGTCGAGATCGAATCCGCTGCGGGCGTATCCGGTCGCGAGTTCCTCGAGCGCAGCGCCGAGACCGAGTTCGTCGAGGACCGGCGGGAAGAGGTTGCGCGAGAGCGAGCGCACGCCGTCGACCTGGTGGTCGAGCTGCTCCTGCAGCGAGTCCAGCAACTTCGCGGCGGCCTGCGGGTCGGCGACGAGCAGGTTGCGGACGCCTTGCAGTCCCAGCCGAATACCCGCGAGCGACGGGCCCAGCCCGTCGTGCAATTCACGTCGGATCACCCGGCGTTCCTCTGCCCGCACCGAGGCCAGTCGACGTCGTGCGGTCGCGAGGTCCTCGGCGGACTGGACGACGACGAGACCAGCCGTCACCACAGAGGCCAACTCGGACAGGGATTTCCGCGAGCGGAGGCCGAGCGACTCGCCGGGTGGTGCGGTCACCGCGAGGCTTCCGACGCGGGCGCCGCGATGCACCAGGTCCACCGTTTCGGCCGGACCGGTGGCCCTCCCCCAGCACACCGACTCGGCGCCGTCGGCGCGATGCACGGTCACCGATTCGAGCCGCAGTCCCAGACCGACCCCCGCGGCCAGGCCTTCGAGCAGTTCGGTCGGGGACTCGGCGCTCCCGAAGTGCCGACCGAGTTCCCGCACCGCGTGCCCTGGTTCGCTCCCCGATCCGTAGACCAACCGGTGCACCCTGTGCTGCAGCCACATTCGGGACGGCTGTACCGCGACTGCCACAACGGCCGCGGCGACGAACTGCGCGCCGGTGGAACCTCCGTCGGGCAGCAGGCCCGCCAGCACGGTGGCCACCACGACGTACAGCCCGATCAACAGCGCGGTGAGACTGCCCGCCAGCACGGCCCGGCTCACCGCCAGATCCAAGCCCCACATGCGTTGCCGCAGTATCGAGACGAAGATCGCACCGAGGAAGAAGGGCTGCACCACCAGATGCGCGACGGGGGTGATCATCCACAATCCCGGCACCGTCGCCGGCAGCATCAGCGGCACGAAGGACAGCGCCATGAGTGCAGTCCCCAGCGCGAGCCAACCCAGTCCGACCCGCTCGTCGACCGGGCCGGACCGCCACCGCCGGGCGACGTCGGCGGCGGCCACGAATCCGACGGCCACGACGGGCGCGAGCAACGGCACCTCCGAGACGTCGGTGAAGGTGCGCGCCAGGAAGAACCACGCGGTCACCAGTGTGCCGGCGACGAGTCCCACTCGCGCCGCGTCGTCCAACCGGTGGTCGCGCACCAGCCACGGGATCACGAGGAACAGCGCCAGCGTCCCCGGAATCCACGCGGTGTTCTGCAGCGGCGACAGGACGTCCACCCACGGCAGGTCCGGCCGCACCGCCGCCCACTGCGAGTAGGCGTAGCCGAGGGCGGCGAGTCCGATGCCGATCGCCGCCGCCCCCAGAATGATCGGGACGGGGTGCACGCGCCGGGCCAGCACCACTCCGGCGACCGTGCCGTAGACGGCCGAGCCGACGACGTCGACGAGGAAGAACAGTTGGTTCGAGTCGATGCCGGGGTCGGCGACGAGGAAGGTCACGAGCGACAGCACAACGAGCGTCCAGCAGGTCACCGCCACCGCGGCGGCCGCGACCGGCGCACCGACTCCCGCGATCCGCTCGACCATGCACCCTCCCGTGTCGTCCGATCCGCCCGGCATGTGAATCGCTAGCGAGTATGGACCGCTAGCCCCGCACCCGGTCACCGAACGCGAATCCGATCGCCACGACCAGCACCCACACCGGCCCCGTGAAGCCGGCCATGTACTGCAGCGGAGACACGCCGAACAGCGCGGTGAGCCCGCCGAGCACCAGCGACGTCCAGCCGATCCAGCGCGGTCCCGCGCCGTGGCGCAGCATCCCCGATGCCACCGCGAGCGCACTGACACCGACACCCGCCCACAGCCACGGGATGGTGCCCATCCAGTGCGCCCCGACGACCGCGTACTCGGGAACCACCTCGTCGAGGTGACCGAGTCCGAAGATCAGTTCGGTGGTGAAACCGGTCCCGAGCAGACACGCGGCACTGGTGAGGACCAGCCCGCCCCCGGCTACCGCGGGCAGCAGCGTGCCCTCGGGCAGACGATCGGACAGCCGGCGCGCCAGTCCGGCGGCGAACACCAGCATCAACAGCGCCGCGATCATCAACGACACGTGCATCACGACGACGGCGGTGCGCTGGTCGGCCAGGCGGTTCGCGATCGCCACCGCGTCACCGGCCACGCCCTCCGCGTAGGCCGCGTCGATGAATCCGCTGGCCTGGATACCGATCACACCGGCAAGCCCGGCCACCACGCCGACGTACGCCCACGTCCGGGGCCGGTGTCCGGCAGCGGCCGGTTCCCCGGCGGGCGACAACTCCGATATCTCGACTGCACTCACGGGCTGCTCCTGCGGGTCGCGGTGCGCCCACCCGGTCGGGCGACGTCACCGGAACACGGTCACCGCGTTCGCCAGTCAGGCTCCGACGCCCGGCATCCCGGGCACCAGGGACTGCTGTCCCGAGTACCCGGGACAGCAGTCAGCGCGGGCCGTACCCCAGTTCCGCTGCGGTCTGCCGGGCGGCGTCCGTGACCGGCACCGCGTACGCGGCCGTCCCGTAGGCACAGATCTCGGACCAGTTGCCTCCCAGGTCGGAGGTTTCGAAGCGCATCGCGACGATGACGTTCCCGCCCCGCTGGGCTGCCTCGGCGACGAGACGGCTCATCGCCTCGTTCCGACTCTCGGTGAGGTTCTTGGTCATTCCCTGCAATTCGCCGCCGACGAGGGATTTGAGGCCCGCGCCGATCTGCGACCCGATGTTCCGGGACCGGACGGTCAGTCCGAACACCTCGCCGATCACCCGCTGGATCTCCCAGCCGGGAATGTCGTTAGTCGTCACAACAAGCATGACGACGAGATTAGAGGACCGAACACAAGATCCGGAGAACGCGAGTTCGATCCACATCGCGCGGAAAACCACCGCCGACCGGCGGCCGGCCCTTTCCACGCGCCTGCCGGCGGCGTTCAATTGGCTCATACACCCGTGACACGCCCTTTCGACCACGGGTTTGGAGGTAGCAGCGATGTCGAAGCCGGCCGACGGACTCGCGTCGAGAGACTGGGACGAGGTCTCCCAGGCGGTCGCGGACGCCTACTTCCCGCACACCCTCACGCCCAGTACCCGCTTCCCCGCGGCGAACGTCTCGCTACGCAAAACCGGAACCGGTCCCGTCCGCATCGCCCGCCTCGCGTGGGGCGCCGACGTGTCGGTGCAGTCCGAGCACCCTGGTGCCTACGGCGTGAACATACCGCTCACCGGTCGGCTGGACTCGGTGGTGGGCGGCAAGAAGGTGTCGTCGCTGCCGGGCACTGCGACCGTGTGCCCGCCGGATGTCACGACGCTGATGCCGCACTGGACGTCGTCGTGTGAAATCATCGGCGTCCGTTTCGATCACGAGTACCTGCAACGCGAGATGCACCGCATCCTGGGGCGTGCCGGTCGGCCGCTGCCGAGCCAGGTGAACCTGTCCACGTCCGCCGGGACGACGTGGCTTCGATTCGTGGAATCGCTGTCCGATCAGATGGACGGACCGCGGTGCCTGTTGCACAACGATCTGGTGGCGAGCCAGATCCTGAGCGCTGTCACCACCGCGTTCGTCCTCGCGGCCGTGCCTGACGACGCGGAGGGAACCGCCGCGACGCGGCCGCGGATCGTCAAGCGGGTGATCGACGCCCTGCACGACGACCCGGCCCACGCTTGGACCGCCGCGGAGATGGCCGAGAAGGCGGGGGTGAGCGTGCGGCGACTGCAGGAGGGTTTCCGGCAGTACGTGGACCGCAGTCCCACCGAGTACCTCACCGACATCCGTCTGGTCCGGGCCCGCGACGACCTGCACGCGGCCGGACCCGGTGACACCGTCGCCGCCGTCGCGCTGCGGTGGGGGTTCGCCCATTCGGGCCGCTTCGCCGCGGCCTATCGCACCCGTTTCGGCACGTCGCCCTCCGCGGCGCTCCGCAGTTCCTGATCCGCCCACCCGAAGGAATCATCGTGATCGTCGTGTCCCGCTTCACCACCCGTGTGCCCGCCGCCGCTCCCCCTGCCTCCCCGGACCCCGGCGGCCCACTGATTCTGACCGGCCGCGTCGTCGACGATGACGGACGGCCGGTCCCCGGTGCCACGGTCCAGGTCCGCCGCAGCGACGGATCCGGCGGTGCGCACGCCGGTTCGACGGTGGCCCGGGTGACGACCGACACCGACGGCCGTTACGCGATCTCGACGATCACTCCTGTGCCCTACCAGATTCCGACGGACGGCCCTACCGGGTGGTTCATCGTGAACGAGAAGTGGAGTCCGTGGCGGCCGGCGCACCTCCACGTCACGGTGCGGTCTCCGCACACGCGCACCGCGACAGCCAGGCTGTACTTCCGACGGGACGCGTGGATCCGGCACGACGCACCCGAGTCCGCGATCCTCGACCCCCGTCCGGGCGTTGACGGGATCGACAGGGCGGTCTACGATTTCGCGCTCACAATCGAGCCGTGTCGTCCTGCGGTCGAGGTTCGCTGATCCGCCCTTCGGCACCGCCGTCCTGCGTACGCTGACTCGGTACCCCACGCCCGAGGAGCAGTACATGACGGTCACGATCCACGAGGCCTCCGAGGTCACCGACGAGCTGGTACAGGCGTGCACGATGCTCATACCGCAACTGTCGACGTCGGCACCGCCGATCACCGCGGCGTACCTCGAGCAGGTCGTGGGCTGCCCCACCAATACCCTCTTCGTCGCCAGGCTGGACGGCTGCATCGTCGGAACGCTGACCCTGGTCGTGTTCCCCATCCCTACCGGCAATCGGGCCTGGATCGAGGACGTCGTGGTCGACGCCGCCGCGCAAGGACGCCGGGTAGGAGCCGCACTCACCCGAGCCGCCCTCGCCCGCGCCGACGAACTCGGCGCCCGCACAGTCGATCTGACGTCCCGCGACTCGCGCGTCGCCGCGAACCGGCTCTACCTGAAGCTCGGATTCGTCCCGCGCGAATCCAACCTGCTGCGTTTCTCGATGGTCGAGACGCCGCGAGGATGACTCGCTCGACTTCCTGGTAGCGGCGGATCGGGGGACGCATCCGACCGGGTGCATAGTCGCGTGGGACCCACGTATGGTGGCGACGCCCAATTCAGACAAACATTTGTTGGGAAGCCTCCCGTTCAGCGGGACACACCTGCTAGCGTGTCGGACTTGATCACAGTTTTCCCGCCTCCGCCGGTCCGACCAGGGGTGCGGAAGTTGTTTGGAGGTGTCGATGACAGTCGTCGAGTCCGGCGATGCCGTCGCAACCCCGCGCCGAGATCTGCCACCGTCGATGATCGAGCGCATGACCCTGGTCCTCAGCGCATTCGACAGTCGGACCTCGCGCCTGACGCTGGAGGAGGTGACGTACCGAGCGCAGCTTCCGCGCTCGACGGTGCACCGCATCCTCCTGCAGCTGGTGCGGTTGAACTGGGTCGAGCACGCTTCTTTCGGCTACTGCCTCGGCCGCCGAGCGCTCGGACTCGCCGGCGGCGACGGCGGCCACAGCGAAATCCGTGCTGCCGCAGCCCTGTTGTTGCACGAACTGCACATGCAGACCGGCATGGTGGTGCACCTGGCCGTCCTCGACGGAGCCGAAAGCGTCTACCTCGACAAGATCGGCGGTCGCTTCGCCTCGACCCTTCCGTCGCGAGTCGGCGGACGCGCCCCCGCGTACTCGACGGCGGGCGGCAAGTCGATGTTGGCGTGGCTCGACCCCGAGCGGGTCGACAGCCTGTACGAGCAGCGGCTGGCCCCCTGCACCGACCGAACCATCTCCGGCCTCTCGACGCTGCACCAGGAACTCAACCGCATCCGGCAGCGGCGCGGCATGGCATTCGAGAGCGGCGAGTCAGTTCGCGGAGTGGCCTGCGTCGGCGTCGCCGTCCGTGGACACGCGGGCCCGGTCGCCGCCATCTCGCTGTGCGGCGAGGCGCGTACGGCACCACTCGAGCGCGTGGCACCGCTGGTGGCGGACGCGGCGCGCGAGGTCTCCCGCACCCTTCACCCCGAACTCGGGCAGCCGCGCCGGGCACGGCGAGCAGCGAGCCCGCCCGCCGCCACGTGGTCGGCCGAGGCGATGGACCGACTGCTCGCCATCCAGAGCGGGCAGTGGATCTGAGTCGACGGCAACCGGGGGGGCAGGCTTCCTCGGACCCCGGGGATTGACTCTCCGCAAGGTCTTCGCCGGCACACTGCGCCCACCGGCCCCGCCCACCGACGCCGATCTCTCCCGGGCCCGTAGCCGCCGCCCCAGCGATCAGTCGAGCTTCCGGGCCCCGAGCACCTCGACGAGCATCTCGCCCGCCATCTCCTCGGGGTCGCGTCGGCTCGCCTGATCGACGGGCACCGCGGCCTCCGCCATCATCTCCGCCTCGTCCTCCGGCGTGGTGGGGGGAGGCGGCGCGTCGTAGTCGTAGTCCGCAGGCGGCGGCCCCGGATCGTCCGGGTAGTCCGGAGCCTCGGGCGGCGGGATGTCGTCGTCGCGGGGAGCCGCCGGTCGCTGCGGCGCAGCGGCCGGCGCCCGCCCCTGACTGGGACGCGAGAACTTGGGTGCTGCAGGAGCTTTCGCCTGCGGAGCCGCCTGAGTGGGCGCCTGCTGCACGGGCGCGGAACCGTGCTCGCACGTAACGTCCCATTCGCCGCCGAAAACGTCGTGCATCGCCGCACGGATCACCTCGGTATTGCGCGGTTCGGCGAGCCGCTTGACCAGCGGGACGGAGTCGTGTGCGAGGACCAGCCGATCACCGTCGATGCCGCGCACCGTGGCACCGGACAGCATCACCTCGACGGTGCGGCTCCGTTCCCGCACCTTGGCGCGCACCTCGGACCACACCGCGCGGACTGCGGCAGCATCCGGGCGGCCGGACGCAACCGGCGCCGCCGGAACGGGTTCCGGCTCGACAGCGGCCACAGGCTCCGGTTCCGGGGCGGGCGGGACCGGTGCAGGCGCCGGGGCCTGCCGGACCGGTTCGGGAGCCACCTGTTGCGGCGGCGCCTGGGGCGGGGTCGGCTCCGGCGCTGCCGGCGGCGGCGGAACCTCGACCGCGGGGCGCTCCGCCACCGGTTCGGGCTGTGGTTCCGGCTGCCGCTGTGGTTCCGGCTGCCGCTGTGGTTCCGGCTGCCGCTGTGGTTCCGGCTGAGCGGGCGGGGCAGACTCGGTCTCGCGACGCTGCGAGGGGCGCTGGTAGACGGGCCCGGACGGCGGCGGCTCGGTGGCGGCCGGGCGCGGCGCCGCAGCGGGTGCACCCGCGGGCGCACCGCCGGACGTCGGCGCGATCACGACGCCCTGCTCGATCCGCTCGAGTCGCTGCAGTACAGCCGATTCCGCGTCCGTCGCCGACGGCAGCAGCATCCGAGCACACATCACCTCGAGCAGCAGGCGCGGCGCCGTGGCACCGCGCATCTCGCCGAGACCGTCGTGCACCAGCTCCGCGTACCGGGCCAGGGTGGCGGGGCCGATTCGCTCGGCCTCCTCACGCATGCGGTCCAGCACGTCGCCGGGTGCGTCGACCAGCCCGCGTTCGGCGGCGTCCGGGACGGCCCGCATGAGGATCAGGTCGCGCAACCGCTCGAGCAGGTCGACGGCGAAGCGCCGGGGATCGTGCCCGGCGTCCATCACCTTGTCGACAGTCCCGAACAGCGCGGCGCCGTCGTTCGCGGCAAGCGCATCGACGGCCTCGTCGATGAGCGCGACGTCGGTGACGCCGAGCAGTGCCAGCGCCCGCGCGTAGGTGACGCCCTCCTCGCCGGCGCCGGCAAGGAGCTGGTCGAGCACGCTGAGCGAGTCACGCGGCGAGCCGCCACCGGCGCGGATGACGAGCGGGTACACCGCGTCCTCCACCGGGACGTGCTCCTGCGCGCAGATCTTCTCGAGCAGCCCGCGCATGGTCGACGGCGCGAGCAGCCGGAACGGGTAGTGGTGCGTGCGAGACCGGATGGTCGGCAGCACCTTCTCCGGCTCGGTGGTCGCGAAGATGAAGATGAGGTGCTCCGGCGGCTCCTCGACGATCTTGAGGAGCGCGTTGAACCCCGCCGTCGTGACCATGTGGGCCTCGTCGACGATGAACACCCGGTACCGCGACTCGGCCGGCGCGTAGAAAGCGCGATCGCGCAGCTCGCGGGTGTCCTCCACACCGCCGTGACTGGCGGCGTCGAGTTCGATCACGTCGAGGTTGCCGGCGCCGCCCGGGCCGAGCGCGATGCACGACGCGCACTCACCGCACGGCGTGGACGTGGGCCCCTGCACGCAGTTGAGCGAGCGCGCCAGGATGCGGGCCGACGACGTCTTGCCGCAGCCGCGCGGGCCCGAGAAGAGATAAGCGTGGTTGATGCGTCCGGCGTCGAGTGCGGTGCTCAGGGGCTCGGTGACGTGCTCCTGACCCACCACCTCCGCGAACGAAGCTGGTCGATATTTCCGGTACAGGGCCACGGCGAAAGACTACCGGCGACCGGCGACAGTCGGTCGCCGGAGTGACGACCCGCGCCGATCCCGGCCGGCGGGCGCCGAGAGATTTCCGAAACACAGAAGCAACACGAGCGTCCCGTCGTCGAAACTGCAGGACGCGATCGTCATTTCTCGCGTGCGGTGACACCCCGCCGGTGAGGAGAAGTTCACATGCTCGAGACGATCGATCCCGCGACGACCGCGTGGCTGCTGATCAGCACCGCGCTGGTTCTGCTGATGACGCCCGGCCTGGCCCTCTTCTACGGCGGCATGGTCCGCTCCAAGGGCGTCCTCAACATGATCATGATGAGTTTCATCTCGATCGCGCTGGTCACGGTGGTGTGGCTGGTCGCCGGCTACAGCCTGGCCTTCGGCGACGACCTCGGCGGCGGACTCATCGGCGGACTCGAACACCTCGGCATGGCCGGCATCACCCCGGACACCGCGCGCTCCGGCGTTCCCGAGTTCCTGTTCGCGACCTTCCAGCTGACGTTCGCAATCCTCACCGCCGCACTGATCAGCGGCGCAATCGCCGACCGCGCAAAGTTCTCGTCGTGGATGTTCTTCGTGCCGGTGTGGGCACTGCTGGTGTACGTGCCGGTCGCGCACTGGGTGTGGGGGCCGGACGGTTGGATCTCGAAGCTCGGTGTGCTCGACTACGCGGGCGGCCTGGTCGTCGAGATCGTCTCCGGCGCGTCCGCCCTGGCTCTGGCACTGGTGCTCGGCCCGCGGATCGGGTTCCGCAACGAGCCGATGCGCCCGCACAACCTGCCGATGGTGCTGCTCGGCGTCGGCCTGCTGTGGTTCGGCTGGTTCGGGTTCAATGCCGGCTCCGCGATGGCCGCCGACGGCACCGCCGCCGCGGTGTTCCTCAACACCCTGGTCGCCGGCTGCACCGGCCTGCTGGGCTGGCTGTTCGTCGAGCAGAAACGCGACGGCCACCCCACCACGTTCGGCGCCGCGTCGGGCGTCGTCGCCGGTCTCGTCGCGATCACCCCGTCGTGCGGGTGGGTCGGCATGGTCGGCGCCGCCGTCATCGGTGTCGTCGCCGGTGCCGTCTGCTCGTTCGCTGTGGGCTGGAAGTTCCGCTTCGGCTACGACGACTCGCTCGACGTCGTGGGCGTGCACCTGGTCGGCGGCGTCGTCGGCACCGTGCTCATCGGACTGCTGGCGTCGGAGGTCATGACCGGCGGAGTCGAGGGCCTCTTCTACGGCGGCGGATTCGCCCAACTCGGCAAGCAGGTGCTCGCGGTCGCCGTCGTCGGCCTCTACGCGTTCGGGGTCACGTACGGCGTGGGCAAGCTGATCGACCGGGTCGTCGGATTCCGCGTCAGCGCCGAACAGGAGACGTCCGGCATCGACCTCGCGCTGCACGCCGAGTCGGCCTACGAGCACGCGGTCCTCGCCCACGGCGCGCCCACCGGGCTGTTCGGGCGCGAGCACGAGCGGCCGCGGCCGGAGCCGGAGTCCGACGCAGTCTGACGAACTTCGGAGAAGCCTGAACGAATTTGACCCTGCACTGTTCCCGCTGAACGTATCTATCCCGAGCGGACCGAGGCACACGCGGATCAGGCCGGGTCCAGTGCGCGCCTCGGCAGGCAGTCAGGGGCTCCCGCGAGCGAACCTCGACATGTGACGGTATCCCACACCTGCTTACGCAAGGTGCCTGATCGAACACACTCAGCGATCTCTCAGTCCGAAAAGGCTATTGTGGACTCAGGCGGCCTGCTCACCATTACCGCACCAATCGATTTCTCCGAACGGAGTTCTTCATTCTCCCCAGAACCCGGCCGAGCTCGACGCAGCCGCTCGCCGCTGGTTCGATGATCGAATGACTGCGCCCAATTCTTTTGTGCAGCAACTACTTCTAACGAAAATTCGCCGAGAACAAGGACTCGCTACCTCGCTGCGAGCGCTTCCACCCGACGCCCTACGCAGCCGAGGCGCGGTGTCTCGTATCCCTGCGCCTGGTGAACTGCGTCGCCAGTTGACGCCGGCGAACCTATCGAGTCCAACGGAGGACCCCTGGTGGCCATCACCGACATAAACGAGTTCGCTCATCTCACCGCCGACGACATCGACGCCCTCGGGCGGGAACTGGACGAGATTCGGCGCGACGTCGAGGAGTCTCGTGGCATTCGCGATGCCCGCTACATTCGGCGAGTCATCGGCCTCCAGCGGGCCCTCGAATTGGGCGCGAGGGCGGTGTTGTTCGGCAGCCGCCGCCGGCCGGCGTGGGCGGTCGGGACCGCAATGCTCTCACTGGCGAAGATCATCGAGAACATGGAGCTCGGGCACAATGTGATGCACGGGCAGTGGGACTGGATGAACGATCCGGAGATCCACTCCACCACATGGGAATGGGATCAGACCGGGCCGTCGGAGCACTGGAAGCGTGCGCACAACTACGCCCACCACACCTTCACCAACATCGTCGGTATGGACGACGACGTCGGATTCGGGATCTTGCGGATGACCCGCGACGAGGAATGGCGTCCGATCAACCTACTGCAGCCGATTGCGAACGTGATCCTCGCCGCCACCTTCGAGTGGGGCATCGCCCTGCACGACCTCGAAGCGCAGCAAAAGCGTGAGGGCGTCGACCCCATGCAGTGGAACTCGGCGCCCAACAAACAGTTCGCGGTCAAGATCGTCCGACAGGTCGGCAAGGATTTTGTGCTGTTTCCGGCCCTCACGGGCCGGGCGTGGAAGCACACGCTGACCGCGAACGCGACCGCGAATCTCGTGCGGAATCTGTGGGCATACGCGGTGATCTTCTGCGGGCACTTCCCGGACGGCGCAGAGAAGTTCACCGCCGAGCAGTTCGAGACCGAGACACGCGGGCAGTGGTACCTGCGCCAGATGCTCGGCAGTGCCAACATCGACGGCGGCCCGATCATGGGATTCCTCACCGGAAATCTCAGCTACCAGATCGAGCACCACCTGTTCCCGGACCTGCCGTCGAACCGGTACTCCGAGATCGCCGAGCGGGTGCGGGCGCTGTGCACCCGATACGACCTGCCATATACGACGGGACCCTTGACCAGGCAATACCTGCTGACGCTGCGGACGATCCACAAGCTGGCGTTGCCAGACCGCTTCCTCGAGCGCACCTCCGACGACGCTCCCGAGACCTCGTCGGAACGCAAATTCCACACGAATGGTTCGCGAATCGCGGGGGCGCTGCGAATCGACGCCACCACCGGGCGCCGGCGCGGGCTGCTGTCGGCTCTGCGTGCACAGGCGGAGGCCCGCGTCGAAGCGCGCAGGTTCATGCGCGGAAGGCGAAGGAAGCCGGCCGGGCTGCCGATACCTCGGGCGAGCCGTACAGTGGGGACGGTGCCCGGGGCCCCTTCTCTGCCCCGACGATCTCTTCGCACCCAGGCCACCACTGGGTGACCGAATACCCGAGTCCGCCGCGCCACATCAGACGTCGCGGGTACGGACCAACGACATTTTCGCGGCGCGGCATCCCGACCGACCTGGAATCGGTCCCTCCGCGCTGTGCCGACAGACAGAAGGACACTTTGTGAACAGCACGCATGATCCGGTCAACGGACGACTCTTCTACGACCCGTGGGACACAGCAGACGGCGATTGCGGGATCAACCGCACTGCGGCCGAAGCACTCACCGACCGCATCCCTGCCGCTTCTCTCCCCATGCCGAGAAGCAGCGAGGAGATAAGTCGCGAACTCTTCAGCACTCGATAGTCCACTGCGACAACGTTTCCGAGGTTCCCGAACGCGTCCCCACGTTGGATCGCGGGTTCGGGTGCGGGACTTTCCATCGGATCTGTGGTTGACTGTGCTTGGTCGTAGTCTTTGTTCGCGTTTACCGCGCTCGCAAATTCTCTGTTGCGTGCGGTTGGATCTCCTGTCCTGGAAAATCTTCTCGTCATGCGATATCGGCCGGACTCTGCCCGTTTTCGGCAGAGCCGTACAGCAGGAGAAAAGGAAATACACATGGCAGAAGGCACCGTGAAGTGGTTCAACTCGGAGAAGGGGTTCGGCTTCATCGCACCTTCGGACGGTTCCGCTGACCTTTTCGTTCACTACTCGGAGATCCAGAGCGGCGGGTTCCGCAGCCTCGAAGAGAACCAGCACGTGCGGTTCGAGATCGGCCAGGGCGCCAAGGGCCCCCAGGCGACCGGTATCACCGTCATCTGATCCATCCCCGCTCGTCCCCCTCGCGGGGATGTGAGGCCACGTCGGGGCTCGCCCCTCCTATGCAAGGGGGCGAGCCCCGACGTGTTTCGTACACACGCCGGGTCACCATCCCGACGCGGACCCGTTCGGCGCGGAGCTACTGCTTATGGGTGAACGACCCCGTGCAAGTTCTCCGCAGCACGCGCCACCCTGGTCAACTCTGCCCGCGCGGACTTCATCGCAGCGGTGTGACTGAGTGGGACCGCCCGCACTGCATCATCCCCGACCGGTCGGCGGCGCCCCGTCCTGGTCACCCTCGCCCGCTCGTCCTCCACCCGCTGCCGATCCGCATACACGCGGCGCCAGAAGGCCGCATCGAGGGTGAGGGACATGGGTTCCATTCTGCCACTGCGCGGTTGACCGAAGCGAACTGGAGCAGCAATGTGTACGACTGCGTGCCCCGCGGAACAACCGCGGGCGCCGATGAGGGTGACGAGCTTCGCGTCGGGTTGCCCTTCGGCGACCCGGACGACATCGCACTCGAGTTCTTCGCACCGCCCGGCTGACGCGCCCGCTGCTCACACGTGGCGCTTCTCCCCGTACTGCGTCGCGATCGCCATCTCGATCACGGCCTGTAGGTCGTCGGGCGTGAGCGCGCGGGGCCGGCGCACCGCCGCGGCGCGGAGGTAGACCTCGCACAGCCACTCCAGCAGCACGATTCGGTCGAGCGCTTCGGTCGGCGACTGGCCCACCGCCACGGAGCCGTGGTGCGCCAGGATCGCCGCGTTGTGGTGCGCCAGCGCCTCGACCGTCGACGTGGCGAGTTGCTCACTCCCGAACGCCGCGAACGGCACCACCGGAATGGCACCACCGAGCAGCAGCTGCTGATAGTGCACCGGGGGCAGCTCGTCGGTCACCAACGACAGCGCAACGGTCGACGTCGAGTGCGCATGCACCACACTGCTATTCGAGGTCGACCGGTAGATGCCAAGGTGCATTTCGAGTTCGGTGGTCGGGCGCAACCCGCCCTCGATCACGTGGCCGTCCAGGTGCACGACGGTGACGTCGTCGACGGTCGCGTCGATCAGGTGCACCCCGCTCGCGGTGACCGCGACCGCGTCGCCGTCGCGGACACTGACGTTGCCGGCGCTCCCGAGCACCAGTCCGCGCGCCGCGACCTGCCGGGCGGTGTCGGCGACCGACGCGCGCAGCTCGGTGAACGCACCGGGGCTCGTCATCCGAGATCCTCGGCCGGGCTCCGTGCCGCGATGAAGGCGCGCACCGTGTCCGCGTCGTACGTCCCGTAGGCGCTGCCGAGCCCCTGCGCGGTGTGCGCGGCGGTGGCGTTGCCGAACTCGGCGGCGCCGACGACGTCGAGTCCGAGGGAGATGCCGCGCAGGAACCCGGCCGAGAACGCGTCACCGCACCCGCTGGTGTCGACGACGTCGACCGGGAACGCCTTCACCTCGGTGATGCCGTCCGCGGTGGCGACCACCGTCGGCTCCGCTCCTGCCGTGGCGACGACGCACCGGGCGCCCAGTTCCAGCAGGCGTTCGCAGCCCTCACGCAACGACGACGCCTCGGTCCAGCCGATCACCTGCTCGTCGTTGGGCAGCAGGTAGTCGATGTGCGGCAACGCCGCCCGGATGTAGTCGAGGACCCCGGGCAGGCCCTGCGCCAGGCTGTCCGCCGACGTGATCGCACCGTGCTGGTGTGCCCGCTCGAGGATCTGTGCACCGAGGTCGCCGCCGTAGAACTCCACCGCCCCCAGGTGCACGAAGTCGGCACCCGCCAGGTCCTCCCACGGAACATGCTCGCCGAGGAACTGATTCGCACCCACCACGTGCAGTGCGGGACGTGAGCCGTCCGGGCGGATGGGGAGTACCGAGGCCGACGTCTGCGCACCGGTGATCCGGTGCAGCAGTGAGGTATCGATGCCCTCGCGTTCGAGGAGCATGGTGAGCATCTCGCCCACCACGTCGTCGCCGATTGCCCCGGCGGCGCGCACCTGCACTCCCAGACGTGACAGGACGAGGCCCGTCCCACCCGCCGTTCCGGCCGGCGAGATCGCGATCTGTTCGACGAGGGCACCGCCCTGGCCCTCGGGAATGCTCTCCACCGGCCGGACCAGTGTGTCGAGCACATGCACGCCCAACATCATCGCCCGCACGGAATCTGCCGCATTCGTTGTCGTCACCGGACTTCGTTCCCTTCCCGGAGTTCCTGCTGTGTCGGACGTTCGGAGAGGATCACCGTCTCGAGTGCGCGCATCGATTCGTCGAACGCGGCGGCCATCGAGGAGCGGAGGATCTTGTGGACGAGGGCGCCGAGCGGGGCCGGCCCGAGCGTGAAGTGGAATTCATAGGTCATCGAGGTGGCGGCGTCGCCGACCGGCGCGAACCGGAAGATGTTGACGACGTCGCGCAGCGGCGCAAGGCCCACACCGGAATCGATTCGCAGCGTCTTCGGTTCGAGGGTGCGAACGGTCCACTCGGCGCGCGACGTCAGCGGACCCACCGACGTGACACGTTCACGATACGACTTGCCGACGGTCGCGGGACCGTGGTGGGCGGTCACCTCCCGGACACTCACCACCCAGTCGCCGTAGCGCCCGGTGTCCGACGTCAGCTCCCACACCTCGTCGAGCGTGGCGGCGAGAACGCGCTGCGCGCTGATCACGAAGCGATTGGGCATGATCACATCTTCCCTTCGGCCGCAATGACTTCGGCTGCAGATGATTCACCGGAACGGACGGCACCGTCGAGGTACCCGTTCCAGTACGGCGAGTGCTCCGCACCGGCCCAGTGCACTCGCTGGAAAGGCACGTCCCGCCACATCCCCAGTTCGGTGACCACGCCGGGCGCGAGCACCGACGTCGGGCCGCCGCGCGTCCACTCTTCCTTGGTCCAGTCCTGTTCGATCCACTCGACGGGTGTGAGCGCCTGCTTCCCGACGACCGTGGCGAAGGCCCGGAGCACCGCTCCTCGGCGCTGACCGGCCGGGAGCGACACCCATCGCCGCCACTGGGCGCCGCCGACGAAGCCCATCAGAATGCCGGGGCCGCCGTCCGGTGGGGAGTTGTCGAACATGGAGCACACCGGCGAGGTGGGATCCCGGAAGACCCCTCGACCCGACAGTCCGTCCCTGCGCCAGAACGGTTCCGGATAGACGGCCTCGATCTTGCAGAGCGTGCCGAGTGCCATGCGTGAGAAGAGTGCGTCCTGCTGGGCCGGGAGCAGCGGATCCCAGGCGATTCGGCTGGCCAGCACGGGAGGCACAGCGACGACCACCCGGCTCGCGGACCATTCACGGTTGTCGCTGAACACCCGTACGCCACGTCCATCCTGCTCGACCCTCCGCACCGGCTCGCCGAGCGCCACCGCATCCCCGAGCTCGTCGGCGAGCCGCAGCGAGAGCATCTGGGCACCGCCGTGGAAACGCGAATCCTGCGCTGCCCCAAGCACTCCGATCATCCGCTCGACGGTACCGGCGGTGTATTCGTTGCCCGCACCGGCGACGTACCACAGACCGAACAGCGCGGACGCGTCGGTGGCGGACCCACCGAACGCCGAACCCAGCAGGACGTTGAGCAGGTCCAGTCCGCCGTCGGTGACCGCGCCGCGCCGGATCCAACTCGTCAGCGACTGCGAGTCGAGAGAGCGTGCCCCACGCGCGTTCCACGGCTCGTCGACCGGGATCGACCTGGCGGCCCGGTTCACCCGGAGGATCAGCGCGCCCACGTCGGCCAGCGCGGCGGGGTCCGGCGGAACGTCACCGGTGAACGTCCGGGCCGTGCCGTTCTTGACGTAGGTACTGAGCCCCTGATCAAAGGTCGAGAAGGTCTCGACCCCCAGCTCCTTGGCCAGTGCCCGGACCCGGTCCTGGGTCGGGCCCACGAACTGGCCACCGGAGTCGACGATCCGGCCGTCGCCCAGGTCATGATTGAGCGTGCGTCCACCGACCCGGTCACGCGCCTCGACGACCTGCACGGCCAGTCCGGCGTCCACGAGTCGACGGGCTGCCGTCAGCCCCGCCAATCCGGCACCGACCACGATCACATCGGTTGTCGATGCCACGGTCACCTCCCCCACTCCTCGGCTGCGAACAACTCTCGGCTCAGTCCGCGCCGGCCGTCGAACCGATCCGACGGCCGCACCGACCGACGGTCGCGGGAGACACGTTAGGCAAAGTTTGGCCAAATGGCCAGACTTTGCTCGATAAGTATTCTCGTCCCATGAACCCCTCACGTCGCTCGCACTACGCACGCGGACGCGAACGACGCACGGAGCTCGTCGCCGCGGCAATTGCGGTGATCGCCGAGAAGGGGCTCGAGCGCGTCACATTCCGAGCCGTCGCCGACCGGGCCGGGTTCCCGGCCTCCACCACCAGCTACTTCTTCGACTCGGTCCCCGACGTGATCGACGCGGCCATCACACAGATCGCGGACGCGGTCACCGACAAGGTGGCCACGCTGCTCACCGCGGCTCGGTCCGAGACGGTCGGCCGGGACGAACTGGCCGAGGCCCTGGTGGAACTCGTCACGGGGCAGGACAACGACGATTCCGTCGCACAGTTCGAGGCATATCTCGCGGCGCGACGGCGACCCGAACTCGCGGAGGCGGTCCATCGCATCATGGGCGCAATCGAAGAGGCCACCGAACGCGCCCTGGAGATGTTCGGGGTGGAGAACCCCGCGCTACCCGCACGCCAGTTCGTGGCCCTGATAGACGGTTTCACGCTGCACGAGATCGCCCGGCCGGGCGATCCGGTGAGCCGCGTCGCCCTGCGGGACTCGATGATTCGGCTGCTCGAGTCCCATCTGTCGAGCCCGGCGACGTCCCGCTGAACCACCGACACGACGGCTCGACCGGGCGACCACCGACGTCGCGCGAGGGTTCAGGAGGCGCCGACGTGGGCGGTCCAGATCGCACCCGCTGCCGGCAGGGCGCCCTTCGGTATCCGACGGTCCGGACGCCACAGACCCGACGCCTGCAGGGAGTCCTCGTGCCGGAGGTCGACCCGTTCGGCGTCGATCACGAGCGCCAGTTCGGGAAGCGCGCCGCCGCCCTGCACCCGTGCGCGCACGGCGGGGTCGGTGGTCACGTGGGCCGTACCGCGCACCTCGAGGACGCGGTCGTCTCCGGGGACGAGGGCGAGTAGCGACACGGCGGGATTGGCGAGGAGGTTTCGGAAGGTGTCGGTGCGCCGGTTCCCGGGTCGGTCCGGCAACGCGATCCGGTGGGAGTCCAGAGGCACGAGGAAGCCGCGGTCGTCGCCCTTGGGGCTGACGTCGCCGTGACCACCGGCGTCGGTGCTCGACAGCGTCAGGAACGAAGTCGCTCCCAGGAACGCCAGCACATGCGGGTCATCGAACCCGCTGTCCTCCATGGTGATCGGAGCAAGTTCGGACGGCTGGTGGTCGCGCCACAGTTTCGAGCGGGTGACGCACCTCGCGCAGTGGAGGAACGCCTCCTCGACGTCGAGGACTACCGACTCGCCGTCGCGCCGCACCCGCCCGTTCACTCGCAGCGTCTCGCCGTACCCGGGTACCAGCGCCACCAGCCCTGCGGGCGCGCCGTCTTCGACGTCCGGCGGCACGACGCCTCCGGCCACGTCGACGCGCAGCGCCGTCGCATGCTCCGCCGTCAGGATCCCGGGATCGCCGCCGACGACCACCGAATGCTGTGCGCCCGAACGCCCCTGCACTCCCACTACGGCGAACGGCGCGAACGACAGGAAGGCGACACAGTGCTCGTCGAGCACCGAGATCGACTTCTCGAGCGTGAGCGGCGGCTGCTCGCCGTAGATCGCCTCCAGCTCGGCAACTGTCGAGATCGCGGACACGGGACGCGCCTAGCCGACAGTGGGAACGGAGGTCGCCGGATCGTCGTCGGACGCGGCGGCCAGCGCCGGAACGGTGGCGTCGATCAGGTACGGCAAGCTCAGCGGGCTCGCGAACCCGAGCGCGGCGGGCACGTCCGTGCCGAACTCGCCGAGGTAGACGGTACGGTCCTCCTTCACGACACCGAGCTGCGCGAACACCGGATTCGACGCGAGCTGTTCCTTGGTGGCGCCGAGGACGATCAGGTTATCCTGGTCGAGCAAGGCCAGCTGTTCGGCGCTGATCGAACCGGTCTGCGCAGGCGTCGAGAATCCGAGGTTGGTGAAGAAGTCGCCACGCGGATCGCCGGCCTCGAAGATGTAGAAATCGCCGTCCATGTACATCGCGACCGCGGCGGTGCGGCCCTGGAACCGCGGGTTCGACGTCTTCGCGTCTGAAAAGTCCGACTCGACGGACTGCTGCAGTTCGCGAGCCTCGCTCTCCTTGCCGAGCGCCCGGCCGATCGTGGCGAGCTGATCCTGCCACGAGCCGGAGCCACCGCTCGCCCCCTTCAGGTCCCCGATCGTCGGGGCGAGCGCCGCCAGAGTGTCGTAGCCCGACTTCTCCGTCAGCGAGTACGTGCCGACGATGAGATCCGGATTCGCCTCCGCGATCTTCTCGTACTGCAGATCCATCTCGCCGACCTCGGGGATGTCGCGGGCATAGCCCGCCGCCCACGGCCGATCCTTGTAGGCATACCCGGAGTAGGCGCGGGTCGCCACAGGCGTCTCACCGAGCGCCAGCACGAAATCGAGATCGTTGAATCCGACCGTGACGATGCGTGAGGGCGCTTCCTCCACGGTCGTGGAGCCGTACGCGTGCTCGATGGTCACCGGGAACGCCCCGTCCCCCGAGGACGCGGCACCGTCATCGGTCGCGGCGTCGGAACTGCACGCGACCAGAGAGAACGTCCCGGCCAGGGCGACGAGGGAGAGCGCGAGCGAACGCCGACGAACAGTCACAGCAAAGACCTTCCCAAGAGGTTAACTGACGCTAACCTAACTCGAGGGTGTCGGCCGGACCAACACCGCCCCGGTCGGAGCCCTGCGGCGATAGGCTTGGCGGCGTCAGCGATTCCCGAGGAAGGGGTCTCTCGTGGCACCATTCCCAGCCCTCACCCACATCGCCGTCACCGTGTCCGACATGGCCGTCAGCACCGAGTGGTACACCCGTCTGTTCGGGGCGCCGCCGGTACTCGACGAGGACGAGGAATCCGGCGCCTTTCATCACGCCGTGTTCGCGCTCGGCGGCGGGACGATGTTCGGCCTGCACACCCACACCGGGTCGAACCCGGACACCGCTTTCGACGAACGGAACATCGGTCTCGATCACGTCGCCTTCACTTGCACCACAAAAGAACTCGACTTCTGGAAGTCCCGCCTCGACGAACTCGGCATCGCCCACGGCGGCATCCGGACCGCCGCCTACGGCTCGGGCCTGTCCTTTCGCGATCCCGACAACATCGCGCTCGAGTTCTTCGCACCACCCGGCTGAACCCGACTGCTTCCGAGTCGAATTGCGCGTGCCCGGGTCTCGGACGCCACCTTCTGTGATTGATGAGATTCAGGAGGTTCATGAGAGCATCGAGGCGTGAGAGCACAGCCGGAGATGGATCGGGCGGGAAATCGGGCTCGATCCCGTTCGCGGAACGTCCCCAGTTCCACCCGCCGCGACAAGACGAAGACGACACCGAGAACCGGGGAGACCGGGCCGGTGCCGAGAACTCGGCTCGGCGTGTGGCTTGCGCGCCCGTTGTTCGATTTCCACGTAATCCTCAGC
Organism: Prescottella equi; assembly: GCF_002094305.1. Classification (GTDB taxonomy): domain Bacteria; phylum Actinomycetota; class Actinomycetes; order Mycobacteriales; family Mycobacteriaceae; genus Prescottella; species Prescottella equi. The sequence goes on along the minus strand of NZ_LWTX01000009.1, from coordinate 129,633 downwards.
GTGACAGCCCTGTTGGTGACCGTCGGGCTGACCATGGTGCTGTCGTCGTCGAGCGTCGAGTCGTTCGTGACCTCCGGATCGCCCTATGCGCGATTCCTTCCCCAGTCGATGTATGCGGCCATCGGAGCCGTCGCCTTCGTCGCCATCGTGCGCATCGACACCAGGACGCTGCGCACGTGGGCGCCGTGGCTCCTCGGAATGGCCGGGGTGCTCCTCGTCCTCGTCCTCGTTCCCGGAATCGGTGTCGAGCAGATGGGCGCCCGTAGCTGGTTCGTCGTCGGCGGAATCTCCTTTCAGCCATCGGAGTTCGCGAAGGTCGCGCTGGTGCTCTGGTGTGCGCATCTGATCGCCAACTACCAGTCGGCGGGTGCCGACGTGAACACCGCACTCAAACCGCTGGCCGTGGTGAGCGTGACGGTCATGGCGCTCGTCGTGCTCCAGCGCGATCTCGGCACCATGATCACGATCGGCATCATCTTGATGTCGATGCTGTGGTTCGGCGGATTCCGCACCCGCACGGTCGCCACGATCACCGTCGCCGCCGTCTCGACGTCGGTGGTCCTCGGCCTGACCGCGGGCTACCGCTCGGACCGGATCAAGGCCTTCATGAATCCCGACCTCGACCCGCAGGGGTTGAACTACCAGACCATCCAGGCCAAGTACGCCCTCGCCAACGGTGGGTTGTTCGGCAAGGGCCTGGGGCAGTCGGACGCGAAGTGGAGCTACCTGCCGCAGTCCCACAACGACTTCATCTTCGCGGTCATCGGTGAGGAACTGGGCTTCGTCGGCGCGGCCATGCTCATCGGGCTGTTCGTGGTAGTGCTCCTGACCGGCATGCGGATCGCTCAGCGCTCGACCGATCCCTTCCTGCGTCTTCTCGCGGCAGCGTCCACCACGTGGATTGTGCTGCAGGCGTTCATCAACGTCGCCTACGTCGTCGGCCTCATACCGGTCACGGGACTTCAGCTGCCGTTGATCTCCGCGGGCGGCACCTCGATGATCACCACGATGATGATCTTCGGATTCATCGCCCACGCCGCACTACGCGAACCCGAGGCTGTCGTCTCGCTGCACGACGGCGGTGGACGCTGGATGCAGGTGGTGTTCGGACGCCCCACGCGGCCGGCGACCGCCCGAGCCGTGTACCGGCGCACCACCGAGCGCGCCGCGGACCGCATCGGTCACACGCGACGACAGGGGCGCGGGGACGTCAGCCGAGCTGCTCGAACAGGGACACGATGATCCCTTCGGGCCCACGCACATACGCCATGCGCACGCTGCTCTCGTACTCGCCGATGCCACCGACGAGCCCGTACCCGTCCGCGGCGACCGCATCGACGGCCGCCTGGAGGTCGCCGACCTCGAAGGAAACGTTGCGCAGCCCGAGCTCGTTCGCCATCGCCATCGGCGACCCCGACGCGTGCTCGGGTGTGACGAACGACGACAGTTCCAGCCGGGCCCCCGCGCCGGGCGGCCGCAGCATCACGATGTTGCAGTGCGCGCCGGGGATGCCGCACACCGTCTCGACGAACTCCCCCTCCACGGATCCGGTGCCCTCCACCTCGAGTCCGAGACCGACGAAGAACGCCGTCGCCGTGTCGAGGTCCGCGACGGTGATGCCGACATGGTCGAAACGTTTCACGTGTGCCATGGCATCCATCCTGCGCCCGTCGTCCAGCCTCACGCCGCCGGCCGCCGCGCCACGACAGCGAAGCTGAGCGGAATCCGGGGCGCGCCCTGCCGCAACTCCCAGCCTCGTGGACAGGGCACCAGATCCTCGAACGCCGGCCAATCCATGTACGGCAGCTCGGCCAGAGCCTCTATCACGAGCCCCGCGTCGAGCAGCGCGCCGACGACCTCGCCGAGATCGTGCCGCCATTCGTAGTTCGTGACCTGACTGATCCGACCGGCAGAGTTCTCGGTGTAGGAGCCCGAATCGTCGTAGCTGCGGTACCCGTCACCGCCGAGATAGTCGTCGCAGATCGACCACGGTTCGTGGTCCATCGCCCCCAGGATGGGGTGATCGTCGCGGATCATGAACACCCCGCCCGGAACCAGGAGATCGTGAATCGATCGCGCCCAGTCACCCAGTTCCGGCAACCACGCGATCGTTCCCACACTCGTGACGACGACGTCGAAGCTACGGTCCACGAGGCTCGATGCGAAACGCACATCGCCCTCTAACCAACGGATTTCACGGCCGTCCGCGTCGGCGATCCGGCTCGCATGCCTCAACGAGTTGGGCGACAGATCCACTCCGTGCACGTCCACCGCTCCCAGTCGTGCCCACGAGATCGTGTCGGTCCCGATATGACACTGCAGATGGAGGAGACTTCGACCTCGTATGCCCGTCCCCGAAAGGTGCGGTTCCAGGACCGACAGGTCGTTGCGGACGACAGTCGAGATCCTCTCCGGGTCGGCGAGAAACCCGTTGACGTCGTACATCTGTGAGGATGCGTGAACGTCCGCCCGCTCGTTCCAGTTCGCACGGTTGGCGGCAATGGCATCGGCGATGTGCATGACGGATCCTCTCGGCAGTTCACGGTCACCGGTGTGTACCACACGACCGATGCTCGGAGACAGCCATTTTCACCGCCGTCGCCGGTCGGGACCGCCCCGGGCAGCTCCCTCACCTGTACCGAGGTGCCGACCGCCTACTTCTCCTTCGCCGCCTTCGCGGCAGCCTTGGCGGCCTGCTTGAATTCGCGCACCTCGAGCAGTGTCTGCCTGTCGACGACGTCGGCGATCGACCGACGAGAGCCCTCGTCACCGTAGGCTCCGGCCGCCTCACGCCAGCCCTCCGGCTGTACGCCGATCTGCTTACCCAACAGCGCCAGGAAAATTCGAGCCTTCTGGTCGCCGTACCCGGGCAGCGCCTTGAGCCGCTTCAGCACTTCCTTGCCGCTCGGCCGGCCCGACGTCCAGATCGCGGCGGTGTCGCCGTCGTAGTGCTCCACGATGTAGCCGCACAGCGACTGGATGCGCTCCCCCATCGACTTCGGGAACCGGTGCACCGCGGGCGGCTGCGCACACACCGCGATGAAGTCGTCCGGGCTCATCTCGGCGATCTTGTGGACGTCGAGGCCCCCGAGACGGTCGTCGAGCTTCTTCGGTCCGGCGAAGGCGGTCTCCATCGGCACCTGCTGATCGAGCAGCATGCCGATCAGCAGCGCGAGCGGATCCGACGCCAGCAGGGCGTCCGCTTCGGGGTCACCGACGAGGTTCAAGGTGAGGGCCATACCCCGATCCTGCCATCCGGGCGGGTTCCGCAGACGACCATCGCCGTCACCGGCCGGGCGGTCGCCGCCAGGCGACCACGACGACTATGACGCCCGCGGTGATGGCGATCGTCGCGGCCAGCGCCTCGAGCCAGTGCCCGAACAGCGTCGGCTGATCCACCGCCGGCACTGCCGCAAGCGCAGCGAACACCGCAACCACCGCGATGACACCGGCCGCGACCGACCACGCCTGCGCGATCCTCGAGTGCCGGTGTCCGCGACGTTCGGCACTGCGCAGCAACGCCCGCTCGATCACTCGCGTCGCCTCCCCCAGTTCGGCGTCGAGCGCTGCCATCTCCGTCGACAGCCGCCGGACCAGCATCGTCCGCAGCTGTGCGGGCCCCATCCTGGCCAGTGCCGCTCCGTCGTGCCGCGCCTCGGCGACCAGCAGCACTCGCTCCATGCGCCGCGCCTGCACGGCCGCGACGTCGTCGAGGGCCGCCAGCAGGCGCGAATCCTCGAGTGCCGCGTGATCGCGCAGATGATCGAGCACCAACCGGTAGTCGGCGGCGTGCCGCGCCCGGACGGCGACCCACGGGACCAGGGCCCGGATCATCTCGCTCACCCCGAACACGGCGTGATCGTGATCTGCGGCGACCGCCTCGAGGTCGAGCAGGATCGCGCCCGCGTCCTCCCGGACGGCGACGACGGCGCCCTCCCGCGCGGGCCGTTCGGCGAGGGCCACGCGGTCCCACCGCCACCCGGCGACATCGGTTCCGCGCCCACCCACGCCCTGCCGGACGCGGTCACCGCCGTCGCCGCGCACCTCGACGACCAGTCCGGCCGACGCGCGTTCGTGCCCGGTACCCGCGACCAGATCGGCCAGCCGGACATTCGGCAGCACAGCGTGCGCGTCCGGGAAGACGTCACGCAGACGCGTGTCGGTGGTGAACCCGAAGGGCGCGAGCAAGCGGTCGACCGCGCCGTCGACGCCGCTCGCACGCCAGTCCGCGAGCCCCTCGACCGGATCGGCGGTCCAGTCCTCGCACGCGAGCACCACCCCGTGACCGGGAACCACCCACAGCGACAGGCAGTGCGCCGGTGGTCCGACATGGATCGGGGCCGAGCCGTTTCCGAACACCAGCGGGTCTGCCGTGAACTCGACGCACTCCCGTACGGCGAGCAGGTTCACCGGCAGCGACACGCTCACCGGGTCGGGATTCGACGCGGGCAGGAACGGCCCGGACCCGCAGCCTCCCGGCAGCTCCGAACGCTCGGCCGAGTCGTCCGGCATGTCCGGAATGTTCAGTGCCAGAAGGAAGACGTCGAGGCAGCCCGCTGGACGCGACGACGCCGTCGGTAGTCCACGCCCCTCGACAACGGCCGGGGTGGCCAAGACACTCACCACTTTCGAACCCACCGCGACCGGCGCGGCGACCCTGGCCGGAGTATGTCAGCTTTCCGCCGGAACGGGAACCCCGATCAGACGTCGGAACGACCCAGCAGCGCCGACGCCCCCTCGACCAGCAGATCGCGCCACTGGATGTAGTCGTGGCCGCCGCAGAACTCGCGGTAGGTCACATCGAACCCTCTGGCCCGCAGTAGGTCCCGTACCTCGCGATTCTCCTCGATCAGTCGGGGCTCGAGCAGCCCGGCGGCCATCCAGAAGCGCGATCCACCCACCTCGAGCTCCGCGAGCCGATCCTGGATGGACCGTCCCGCCATCGGGGGCCGCGGCCACCAGAACGATCCCGACAGGCTCACCGCTCCGCCGACATGCTCGGGGGCCTGCAACGCCGCGTACGTGGCGGCGAGCCCGCCGTAGCTGGACCCGCCGGCCAGCACCGACGAGGGATCACCGGTGGCGCCCCAGCGCTCACGCAGATGCGGCAGTAGGTCGCCGGTGAGTGCGTCGAGAAAGTCTGGACTGCAGGGTAGTTCACGTGATCGCAGCCCCGGTTCGATGCTGTCGATCATCACCACCAGCGGCACCCGGTAGCCACGAGCTCCCAACCGGTCGAGCGCGGACGACAGCGGAATCTCGACCGCAGCCACCCGGCCGTCGAAGACGACCAGCACCGGACGGTCCCGGTCGGCGATCCCCGGCGGCTCGTAGAGCCAGATGCTCCGTTCCACGCCGGCAAGCGAGCACGTTTCCTCGGTCATGTGCCCGCGTGGCAGTACCCCGTGAACCCACCACCGTTGCGCGGGCGCCCCCGGCATCACCGCCTCCGAGCGCGCGGGCAACCCCATCGACGCCACAACCGGGAGCGGGTTCAGTTCGTCGGTGACGAGACCGGCGAGCACGCCGCGCCACCACTCCCATTCCGTCTGTCCGGCAGCGGGTTCGGTGATCGGGTCGACGCGAGGCAGGAATCCGTAGCCGCCGCGCCACGCCTCGGGCACCTGCCGCGACAACACCCACAGATCACTGCCCGGCAACCGCCGCAGCGCGTTCGCGTCCGGATCTCGGCGGTCGGTGACGCCGTTCGCCTCGAGATACACGTGCCGCACGGGTGACCCCGCCGGCGCCCGCCACACGAACGTCACGGTCGCGAACCCCGGCGGCCCGGGATCGATCAACGGGCCACCCTCCACCTGCAGGCGACGCTGCAGGTCGTCTACCGCTTCGACATCGAACATAGGTACCCCTTACTTAGGTGACGCTTTCCTAATAGTAAGGTCGGGCCACCTACCCCTCAGGAGGACCCCCCTTGCTATCCACAACCCTTCGTCGGCGCTCGGTCGGCACCCGGATCGCGGTCACCCTCGGCGCCCTCGCGATCGGCATGTCGACGGCGGCGTGCTCGTCGGACGGCGATTCCGCGGACGCCGCGGCAGCGACCACCACCCAGTCCGGCGAGTGGCCGCGCACCGTCGACACCGCCACGGGCCCGGTCACGCTCGACGCCCAGCCGCAGCGCATCGTCTCCACGAGCGTCACGCTCACCGGGTCGCTGCTGTCCCTCGACGCACCGCTGATCGGCACGGGTGCACAGCCGAAGAGCACGGTCACCAACGATCAGGGACTGTTCACCCAGTGGGCCGACGTCGCCGCCGAACGTGACGTCGAGGTGCTCTACCAGGGCCAGCCGAACGTCGAGAAGATCACTGCGGCCGCCCCCGACCTCATCGTCGTCTCCACCAGCGGCGCCGACTCGGCCGCACAGCAGGTCGCCACGCTGTCGCAGATCGCACCGACGTTGCTGTTCGACTACTCCGACAAGTCGTGGCAGGACCTGACCACCCAACTGGCCGCCGCGGTCGGCAAGGAGGATCGGGCGACCGAGCTGCTCGCCGAGTTCGACGCGAGGATCGACGAGGCCAAGAGGGCGATCGCACCGGCACTGCAGAACGGCGCGGCCCCGGTGAACATCCTCACGTACAACTCGCCGGACGATTCGAAGATCTTCACCGCCGAATCGGCACAGGGCCGCTTGATCTCCCGACTCGGCCTCACCGTCGGCGAACTGCCCGCCGAGATCGCAGGTAGCGGCGCGGCTGCCGGACGTTCGGACATCGTCAGCGTGAACATGGAGAACCTGCCCCGCGCGCTCACCGGCGCGACGACGTTCGTGATCAACGCGCAGCAGCCGGGCGCCGACAGACTGAAGGCCGATCCGACGCTCGCCGCCGTGCCGTCGGTGCAGCGCGGCGCAGTCTTTCCGCTCGACTTCGACAGCTTCCGCCTGGACTTCTACAGCGCGAACAACGTCGTCGACCGGATCGTCGCGGCGCTGTCGTAGTAACGCCACCCGGGGGGAAATGCACAGTGGCCGGTCACCGCGAGGTGACCGGCCACTGTGGCGTTCGACGGGCTACTGCTTGGTGAGCGCGTGCTCCGCCGCGGCGAGCAGCACGCAGGTCGCGACGCCGTCCATCGCCTTGGCGAGCTCGTCCATCGACGGGAAGCTCGGGGCGAGGCGGATGTTCTTGTCCTCGGGATCCTGCTTGTACGGGAAGGCGGAACCGGCCGCGGTGAGCGCGATGCCGGCCTCCTTCGCGAGCTCGATGACGCGCTTCGCGGTGCCGTCCACGACGTCGAGGCTGATGAAGTAGCCACCCTTGGGCTCGGTCCACGACGCGACCTTCGTGTCACCGAGACGGTCCTCGAGGATCTCGAGCACCTTGGCGAACTTGGGAGCCAGGATCTCGCGATGCTTGTCCATGTGCGCGCGGACACCGGCGGCGTCGCCGAAGAAGCGCAGGTGACGCAGCTGGTTGACCTTGTCGGGACCGATGCTCTTCTTGCCCAGATGCTGCTGGTACCACGCCAGGTTGGCCTCGGAGCTGCCGAAGAAGCTCACACCCGCACCGGCGAACGTGATCTTCGACGTGGACGCGAACACCAGCGGACGGTTGGGGTTACCGGCCGCGGCGGCCATGCCGAGGATGTCGTGCGCGGGCGCGCAGTCCGCGACCAGCGGATGCACCGCGTACGCGTTGTCCCAGTAGATGCGGAAGTCGGGGGCCGCGGCCGGGATCGACGCCAGGGCCCGGGCGACGTCCTCGGAGTACACCGCACCCGTCGGATTGGAGTACGTCGGCACACACCAGATGCCCTTGATCTGCGGATCGGACGCCACCAGCTCGGTGACCCTCGCCATGTCCGGGCCGTCGTCGCGCATCGGGATCGCGATCATCTCGATGCCGTACGACTCGGTGATCGCGAAGTGCCGGTCGTAGCCGGGCGCCGGGCACAGAAATTTGACAACCGACTCCTGCGCCCACGGCCGCGCGGAGTCCGGGGTGCCGTGTAGCAGCGAGAACACGATGGTGTCGTGCATGATCTCGAGGCTCGCGTTGTTGCCGGCCATCAGGTTCGCCGTCGGAATACCGAGCAGCTCGCCGAAGATCGCGCGCAGCTCGGGCAGACCCGTCAGGCCGCCGTAGTTGCGGCAGTCGGTACCGTCGCCGTCCCGGAAATTGTCCTCACCCGGAAGCGCGAGCAGACCGTTCGACAGATCCAACTGTTCCGGTGCCGGCTTGCCACGAGTGAGGTCCAGCTTCAGCTTCTCCGCCTTGAGCTGCTCGTACTTCGCGGTCTGACGCTCGAGTTCGGCGCGAAGTTCTTCATGGCTCATCAACCCGATTTGGGTTTGCACAGGCATCTGGGCGGCCTTTCACCGACACGACCGGTCGGGGACGGGAAGAGATAGGGGACCCCGCGCACCCGGCAGAGCCCGTTGACCCTTGCTGCCTTCCGGCCCTGGGGGAGTTCACAGGATGCGCGCCGCGCGGGATCCGCCTACGAGTGTAACCGGACGATCGGGAATCGCGGTGATCCACCCCTCCCGCAGACCCCGTTTGGCATTCCCACCCCTCCAACAGGTAGGCTCCCCCACGGAGGATTCGCCTAGTGGCCTATGGCGCTCGCCTGGAACGCGGGTTGGGTTAACGCCCTCAGGGGTTCAAATCCCCTATCCTCCGCCACGGGAAGCCCCCGGTGACATGTCACCGGGGGCTTTTTCCTTTTGCCGTCACCTCCGTCTTGCCGTGACCTCCGTCGCAGTCGTGCCGGAGCCCGTCGTCCGGCGTTTGCCGCAGCCGCGATCTGGGCATTCGGTCGAGGAAGCGAGACGCGGCCGCCGCGGCCGCACGACGGAAGGAGATCCGGTGGGCGACGCCGATGCCGACACCATACGAACCGATCAGCTTGTCTTCCAGAACCCGGTGACCCGGTACCCGGTGATCGAACCTCCCAAGCAGCATCAGCCCGAGCCGGGGTTGGACAGCGAGCTGCAGCCCCGGGCCGACATCGGCGAGTTCTCGTACCGCGGCACCGGGCGTCTGGAAGGGCGTAAAGCGCTGGTGACCGGCGGCGACTCGGGCATCGGCGCGGCCGTGGCGATCGCGTTCGCGCGGGAGGGCGCCGACGTCGCGATCGCTCACCTGCCCGCCGAGGAGGACGACGCGCAGAATGTCGCCCGCATCGTCACCGAGAGCGGCCGAACGGCGGTGACCGTGAGCGGTGACCTCACCGACGCGGAGTTCTGCCGACGGATGGTCGACGAGGCGGCCGAGCGGCTGGGGGGCCTGGACATCCTGGTCAACAACGCGGGCAAGCAGATCGTCGCCGACACGTTGGGTGAGCTGTCCGACGAGCAGGTCGAGCAGACGTACCAGACGAACATCCTGGCGATGTTCCGCACCACGCGCGCCGCCCTCGCCCATCTCCCGGCCGGCAGCTCGATCATCAACACCACGTCGGTCGAGGCGTACATGCCGGCGCCGACGCTGCTCGACTACGCGTCGACGAAGGCCGCCATCAACAACTTCACCAAGGGGCTCGCCAACCAGCTCGCCGACAAGGGAATTCGCGTCAACGCCGTGGCGCCGGGACCGATCTGGACGCCGCTGCAACCGAGCGACGGGCAGCCGAAGGAGGCGCTGCCGGAGTTCGGGCACAGCACCCCGATGGGACGCGCGGGGCAGCCGACGGAACTCGCCCCCGCGTACGTCTACCTCGCCTCACCGGAGTCGAGCTACGTCACGGGATCCACCCTTCACGTCAACGGTGGCATGCCGTCGCCGTAGTGCCTCCGACGGCCACAGCAGAGGAGACGTTCCGATGACTACTCGCGCACCGCTCGCCCTGGTCACCGGGGCCTCGAGCGGTATCGGACTGGAACTGGCGAAGCTCTTCGTCGCCGACGGCTACGACGTCGTCGCCGTCGCCGAGGATCCCGACCTCGAGGCGGTTGCCGCCGGCTTGTCCGCCGGGCCCGGCACGGTGCACGCCGTCGTCGCCGACCTCCGCACGGAGGCGGGCGTGGAGACGGTCGGCAAGGCGCTCGCCGCGGACGGACGTCCGCCGGCCGCCGCGGCACTCAACGCGGGCATCGGCCGCGGCGGCACCTTCCTCGACACCGACGTGACCGAGCTACTCGACGTGGTCGACCTCGACGTGCGCGGTACCGTCCACCTCGCCAAGATCGTGCTCGACGCGATGGCCTCGGCCCGCGCGGGCAAGGTGCTCGTCACCTCGTCCGTCGCGGCGACGCTGCCCGGGCCGTACCAGACGGTGTACAACGCCTCGAAAGCGTTCCTGCAGTCCTTCACCGCCGGGCTGCAGTCCGAACTGAAGGACAGCGGCATCACCGTCACGTCGTTGATGCCCGGCGCCACCGCCACGAACTTCTTTCGTCGAGCGCGACTGGAGGATTCGGTGATGGGGCGCATGCCGAAGGACGATCCCGCCGACGTCGCCCGGCAGGGCTACGACGCGATGCAGGAGGGACGGCGGAAGGTGGTGGCCGCCTCCTGGAAGTCCAAGGCTCTCGCCGCGGCGGGGGCGGTCCTGCCGGGATCCGTCAAGGCCGCCGCTCACAAGTTCCTCGCGAAACCCCGACGATCGCAGTGAGTTCCGGCGTCACCCACCCGGGGCGTCGGTGATCTTCTCCCCTGCCGGGTTGAGCGCCCACCACAGATTGTCCATGCCCTGTCCCGCAACGGATCCGGGGCGTGGATCGCCGGCGAACAGGTACAGCGGCATCCCGTTGACCGTCACCTGCTTGCCGCCCTGCGGGCCCGGGATGGTGCCGATCACGCCGGAGACGCCCGCGATCTCGGGCCGGGACTCGTCCGTGGTCACGGGCGGCCACATCTGCAGGCACACCGCATCGCACGCGCTCGCGTTGGTGCCGGGTTCGTCCCGGTCGTAGGCGTAGACGGTCATGTTGTCGACGTTCACCACGACCTGACCGATGCTCGATTCCCCCGTCGTCAGCACCGGCCCCGCGGCCGGCACGGTGGACGGCATCGTCGTCGTCGAGGGGACGGGGCCGGAATCGTCGTTGTCGGAGCAGCCGACGAGCGCGGCCCCCACCGCGACCGCGGAGAGCGAGATCACCAGGATTCTTCTCATGCCGTTACTCCCGTCCGTGTGTCCTGCCCGGCCCGATTCGGGCCCGGGTTGTCGGTGGCGGCTCCTACCCTGAGCGTCATGGGGTGGTACACGCCGACGACCGTCGCACCGGACCTGTCCGAGGCACTCGTGTGCGCATGGTCCGCGAACGCCGAGGGGCGGCACCTGCTGGTGCCGGACGGCTGCGTCGACGTGCTGTGGATAGCGGGTGTCGGCGTCCGGGTCTGCGGCCCGGAGACGTCGGCGTGGTCGTTCACCCTGCCGCCGGGCAGTGAGTCGTTCGGCATCCGGTTCCGCCCGGGCGCGGCGCCGCACGTACTGCGGACGTCGGCGGCACAGATCCGTGACATCCGCGTCTCGCTCGCGGATGTGCTCGGTGCCGCGGCCGAACGGATGCTCGTGGACCGGCTCGAGCACGCGCACGACACCTCGGAACGGTTGACGATCCTGCAGGACACCGGCCGGAGCTGGCTGGCGGCGCGGCACGAGCCGGACCCGCTGGCGGCCCGGATCACGTCGGCGCTCGCCGTCCGCTCGTGGACCGTGGAGAGCCTGGCGGACGCGTCGTCGATGACCAGTCGGCAACTGCACCGACGCTGCAACGAGGCGTTCGGGTACGGGCCGTCGACGTTGCGGTCGATCCTGCGCCTGCAGCGCTTCATGGCGTCGGCACGCGCCGGCCGCCACCGCGGCCTCGCGTCCCTCGCCGCCGAAGCCGGTTTCAGCGACCAGGCCCACCTGTCGCGGGAGTGCCGGCGAATCGCATCACTGACACCGACCGCACTACTCGACAGCGAGGCCCCCGACTGGCACGGCGACGCGTCGGTGCTCGACGCCGGAGTCCGATCCGTACAAGACCGCACCGCCGCGACGGACGGAGAATCGGCCGCATGATCACCACCGAATCCACCCCGGACCTGTACCGGCGGCTGGCCGCCGCCTTCACCGACCGCGTCGACGCGGTGCCCGCCGACCGCTGGGAGGCCGCGTCGCCGTGCGAGGGCTGGACCGCCCGCGACGTCCTCACCCACGTCGTGGAGACGCAGTCGCACATGGTCGGCGTCGTCGGACTGTCCATCCCCGACGGCCCCTCCCCAGCACACGATCCGGCTGCGGCGTGGCGGCACACCCGGGACGCCGTGCAGGCGATCCTGGACGACCCCGCGAAGGCCTCGCTCGAGTACGACGGGCATTTCGGGCGCACCGATCTGGCCGCCACGATGCGCACCTTCTACTGCTTCGACCTCGTCGTTCACGGCTGGGACATCGCCCGGGCAGCGGGGCTCGACGAGACGATCCCGGACGTCGATCTCGACCTGCTCGACGCCGTCGTCGCGCAGTTGGGCGATTCGCTCCGTATGGACGGCGTGTGCGGGCCCGCCCTCGACGTGCCCGTGGACGCCGATCGGCAGACACGCATCCTCGCCACGCTGGGGCGCTCGTCCTGACCGCGCCACGCGCGGCGGCGACGTCATGTGTCGTCGCTGCGTCGGTGCGTCCGACGCCGTTCCTCCTCCGGTGGCGGTCGGCGATCGCTGTCCGCCTCCCGGTCGCTGCTCTCGGGCACTTCCGTCAGTTGTTGCTTGGCCACCCCCGGGCCGATGTGTGCCTCGGCCCGCATCCGCTCGATCATGTGCGGGTAGTGCAGCTCGAAAGCGGGCCGCTCCGAACGGATTCGCGGTAGTTCGGTGAAGTTGTGCCGCGGTGGCGGACACGTGGTGGCCCATTCCAGCGAATTGCCGTAACCCCACGGGTCGTCGACCGTGACGACCGTGCCGTAGCGGAAGCTCTTGAAGACGTTCCACAGGAAGGGCAGGGTCGACGCGCCGAGGATGAAGGAGCCGACGGTGGACACCGAGTTGAGCACGGTGAAACCGTCGCTGGGCAGGTAGTCGGCGTACCGGCGCGGCATGCCCTCGGCACCGAGCCAGTGCTGCACCAGGAATGTGCTGTGGAAGCCGATGAACGTGAGCCAGAAGTGCCACTTGCCCAGCCGCTCGTCGAGGAACCGTCCCGTCATCTTGGGGAACCAGAAGTAGATGCCCGCATAGGTGGCGAACACGATCGTTCCGAACAGCACGTAGTGGAAGTGCGCGACGACGAAGTAGGAGTCCGTGACGTGCCAGTCGAGCGGCGGGCTCGCGAGGATGACACCCGAGAGTCCGCCGAACAGGAACGTGACGAGGAACCCGACCGCGAACAACATCGGCGCCTCGAACGTCAACTGCCCCTTCCACATCGTGCCGATCCAGTTGAAGAACTTCACACCGGTCGGGACCGCGATGAGGAACGTCATGAAGGAGAAGAACGGCAGCAACACCGCGCCGGTCGCGTACATGTGGTGCGCCCACACCGCCACCGACAGCGCGGAGATCGCGATCGTCGCGTATACCAGGCCCGTGTAACCGAAGATCGGCTTACGGGAGAACACCGGGAAGATCTCCGAGACGATGCCGAAGAACGGCAACGCCACGATGTACACCTCGGGATGTCCGAAGAACCAGAACAGATGCTGCCACAACAGGACTCCGCCCGTGGCCGGGTCGTAGACGTTGGCGCCCACCACCCGGTCGGCGAACAGGCCCATGAGTCCCGCGGTGAGGATCGGGAACGCCACCAGGATCAGGATGCTGGTGATGAAGATGTTCCACGTGAAGATCGGCATCCGGAACATCGTCATGCCAGGTGCCCGCAGACAGATGACCGTGGTGATCATGTTGACGCCGCCGAGGATCGTGCCGAGGCCACTGAGGGCCAGGCCCATGATCCACAGGTTGGCGCCCATGCCCGGCGAGTGGAGGACGTCGCTCAGCGGCGTGTAGGCGGTCCACCCGAAGTCTGCGGCACCGCCCGGAGTGATGAAGCCCGCCGACGCGATGAGGGCACCGAACAGATAGGCCCAGTAGCTGAAGGCGTTGAGCCGCGGGAACGCCACGTCCGGCGCGCCGATCTGCAGCGGGAGAATGTAGTTCGCGAAACCGAAGACGATGGGCGTCGCGTACAGCAGCAGCATGATCGTGCCGTGCATCGTGAAGAGCTGGTTGTACTGCTCGTTCGAGAGGAACTGCATCCCCGGCACCGCGAGTTCGGCGCGCATCAGCAGCGCGAGCAGACCACCGAACATGAAGAAGGCGAACGACGTGATCAGGTACATGATCCCGAGCACCTTGGGATCCGTCGTCGTGATCACCCGGTAGATCAGACTGCCCTTACGGGCGAACCTCGCCGGATACGGGCGAACGGCAACGGGTTCGGATGCGACGGTGGCCACCGGTCCTCCTGACCGCACGCCCCGCACTCCGGGCGCGCTCCCTCGTCGAGACGTGACCGGTCGCGGCCTGCTCGACGCTTCGACACGGCAACCGGCACAAGCTCAGCACTGTGGACGCTACGCCTCCGGCCCATCGTTGGCTACGGGATTCGTCCACCTCCACCGGGCGCAAAGGGGCCGCCACGCCCTCGATAAGCTGCAGCAATGCCGAAAGAGGTCGACCCATCGTCGCAAGCGGGACGATTCGCCCCCAGCCCGTCCGGCGACCTGCACCTCGGCAACCTGCGCACCGCCCTGCTCGCGTGGCTGTTCGCCCGATCCACCGGGCGCCGCTTCCTCGTCCGCGTGGAGGACCTCGACCGGGTGCGGCCCGGCGCGGCGGAACGTCAGCTCGCCGACCTCGCCGCGCTCGGACTCGACTGGGACGAGGACGTCGAGTACCAGTCGACGCGACTGCCGCTGTACGACGCGGCGATCGCCCGCCTGCAGCGCGCCGGTCTGACCTACGAGTGCTTCTGCACCCGGCGGGAGATCCTGAAGGCGGCGTCGGCGCCGCACGCCCCGGCGGGCGCCTACCCGGGCACGTGCCGCAACCTTTCGGAGGACGCGCGAGCCGAGCGTCGGGCGAGCGGGCGCCCTCCGGCCGTCCGGCTGCGGGCGGGCACCGATCGATTCACCGTGCACGACGTCCTGCACGGCGACTACACCGGCGCGGTCGACGACCTGGTCCTCCGCCGCGGTGACGGCATCCCCGCCTACAACCTCGCCGTCGTCGTCGACGACGCGGCGCAGGGCATCGACCAGGTGGTGCGTGGCGACGATCTACTGTCGTCGGCGCCGCGTCAGGCGTACCTCGCGGGGCTCCTGGGGCTGCCCGCGCCCACGTACGCGCACGTGCCACTCGCCCTCAACGCCGAAGGCAAACGGCTCGCCAAGCGTGACGGTGCGGTCACGTTGGCCGACCAGGCCGCGCTGCGGCACACCCCGGAGGACGTACTGAGCATGCTCGCGCGGTCGCTGCACATGGCCGGCGCCCGCGAGGCCGTGACGCTGCCGCAACTCCTCGATCGCTGGGATCCGAAGGCGCTCCCCCTGGACCCGTGGGTTTACGTCGTGTGAATCTCCGCCGGCGCATATACAAAACAGACCATTCGCGACGTAGGGTCACGACGAAAGATTCATCATCGCCGTGAGCAATACCCCGACGACGAGAACCAGGTACACACATGACCAGTGGTGGACAGGATCCGAACCAGAATCCCGAGGGCGGCAACGAGCCGCAACAGGGTGGCACGCCCCCGCCCGGCAACTACCCACCCCCGCCCGGCGCCACGCCGCCCGGCAGCTACCCGCCTCCGCCCGGCAGCTACCCGCCTCCGCCCGGCAGTTACCCGCCTCCGCCGGGCAGCTATCCGCCTCCGCCCGGGCCGGGTGGTGGCTACCCGCCGCCGGGGAACTACCCGCCTCCGGGTCAGGGCGGCGGATATCCGCCTCCGCAAGGCGGCTTCCCGCCCCCGCCGGGGAACTACCCTCCGCCGCCGCCGGCGTTCGACTCCGGCTACGGTCAGCGCCCGGCCGGGCCGCCGCCCAGCCAGGTGACGGTCGGCGATGCGCTGTCGTACGGCTGGAACCGGTACAAGGCCAATCCCGGCGTCTGGATCGGCATCCTCGCGGTCGCCTTCCTGATCTCCGTCCTGGTGTCGCTGCCGTTCAGCTTCGGCAGCAACCGAGACATCGAGGACTGGAGTGATCTGGCGACGTCGTCGTTCAGCGTGTGGCAGATCATCGGCAATGTCGTCACCGCGATCGTCGGCTACCTGATCTCGGCCGCTCTCATCCGCGGCGCGCTGCACGAGGTCGACGGCCGTCCGCCCGCCTTCGGGTCGTTCTTCGAGTTCAAGAACGTGGGCGCGATCATCATCGCGAGCTTCCTCGTGGGTCTGATGACCGCGGTCGGTTTCGTCCTGCTCGTCATCCCGGGTCTGATCCTCATGTTCCTGACCTGGTGGACGCTCGAGTTCGTCGTCGACCAGGATCAGGATGCGATCACCGCGATCAAGTCCAGCTTCCGCGCGATCTCGTCCAACTGGGGCACGCTGCTGCTCCTGGCGATCACGTTGTTCTTCCTGAACGTCCTGGGTGTGCTGCTGTGCGTGGTCGGCCTGCTCGTGACCATCCCGGTCTCGATCATCGCGTCCACCTACGCGTACCGCGTCACCGTTCGCGGGCCCGTCGCCCCGTAGTTCCCGCGTTTTGCGCACTTGTCGCGACCGGGGAGCCCCCCGGAATCGCGACAAGTGCGCAAAACGGGCGAGGGTGGGGTGCGAATCGGCGTCACACCACCGCGGATGCTTGGATTGCGCGGTGACAGAGCCAGTACAGTCCCCGCCCCACGCGTCCGATCCGGCGTCCTTCGCCCCCGTCCACCGCGGCTACTACGCCACCCTGGTGGCCCTGTTCACGGCGACTCTGCTGATCTCCAATATCTGCGCCACCAAGGGGGTGGCGTTCCTCGTCGACCAGGACGTCTCGGTCGGCCCGTTCCAGATCCTGCCGATCATCACCGACGGCGGCTTCTTCCTCTTCCCGCTCGCGTACGTCGTCGGCGACGTCCTCAGCGAGGTGTACGGCTTCAAGGCCACCCGCCGCGCGATCTACATCGGTTTCGGCTCGCTGCTGCTGGCGGCGATCAGCTTCTGGCTGACCCAGCAACTGCCCTCGGCCGACTTCTACGAGAACGAGGCCGCGTTCGACGCCGTCGTCGGCGTGGTGCCGCGGCTGCTGATCGCCGGTCTCGCCGGCTACCTCGTCGGCCAGTTGCTCAACTCGGCGGTGCTGGTGCTCATCAAGGAGCGCACCCGCGAGAAGTACCTGTGGGCGCGCCTGATCGGCTCCACCGTGGTGGGCGAGTTCGCCGACACCCTGATCTTCTGCTCGATCGCCGCCGGCGCGATCGGAATCTCGACGTGGGAAGACTTCATCAACTACTTGATCGTCGGCTTCGTCTGGAAGACCCTCGTCGAGATCCTGGTGATGCCGGTGACGTACCGGGTGATCGCGTACGTCAAGAAGCGCGAACCGAGCTATGCGCCGGTCGAGGACGGCTTGCTGCCGTAGAACCGGCCCAGCACCTCCGCCTTGTACTCGTCGAAGTAGCCGCCCTCGATGCTCTCCCGGATCCGGTCCACCAGACGCACGGTGAACCGCTCGTTGTGGATGGTGCAGAGCGTTGAGGCGAGCATCTCCTTCGCCTTGAACAGGTGGTGGATGTACGCGCGCGTGTAATGGGCGCACGTGTAGCAGTCACACTCGTCGTCGATGGGTGTGAAGTCCCGGCGGAAGCGCGCGGTGTTGATGTTGAACCGACCGTCCGGGTGGTAGATCGCCGCGTTGCGGGCCACCCGGGACGGATTCACGCAGTCGAACGTGTCGGCACCGTTCTCGATCGCGACGAACATGTCGTCGGGCTCGCTGATGCCGAGCATGTGCCGCGGCTTGTGCTCGGGTAGTTCCTCGTTGACCCAGCGCACGATGGTGCCGAGATTCTGCTTCTCGAGCGCGCCGCCGATGCCGTAGCCGTCGAAGCCGCGCCCGCTGACGCCGGTGATGGACTCGAGTCCGCGGGCCGCCTGCCGGCGCAGGTCCTCGTACTGTGCGCCCTGCACCACACCGAACAGCGCCTGGTACGGGCGGTGCGCACGCTCGGCGGTGAGCTTCTCGTGCTCGGCGATGCAGCGCACGGCCCACGCCTGCGTCCGCTCGACCGACTGCTCCTGGTAGCCGCGGGTGTTGAGCAACGTGGTCAGCTCGTCGAACGCGAACATGATGTCGGCGCCCAGCTGATGCTGGATCTGCATCGACACCTCGGGGGTGAACCGGTGTGGCGAGCCGTCGAGATGCGACTTGAACGTGACGCCGTCGTCGTCGACGTGCGCGAGGCGCTGCTTGCCTTCGGCGATGACGTCGTCGGACTGCACGCCCACTGCCTCCATCGCGAGCACCTTCTTGAACCCGACGCCGAGCGACATCACCTGGAAGCCGCCGCTGTCGGTGAAGGTGGGGCCGTCCCAGTTCATGAACTTGCCGAGACCGCCGGCCTCGTCGACGATGTCGGGTCCCGGCTGCAGGTACAGGTGGTACGCGTTGGCGAGCACGGCCTGCGTGCCGAGGTCCTTCATCGACTCCGGCAGCACCGCCTTGACGGTCGCCTTGGTGCCGACCGCGATGAACGCGGGCGTCCGGATGTCCCCGTGCGGGGTATGGATGGTGCCGGTGCGGCCCAACCGGTCGGGCAGGCGGGTGCCCACCGTGAAGAACGGGTCGGGCGGGGTCGGCACAACATCACTCACCTGGCCATGGTGTCACAGGCGAGGCGCGACACCGCGCCTCCGGGTCAGGCGCGCTCGTGCGCGGTGAGCAGCAGGTACTCCCAGTCCATCGCGAACGAGCCGTCACCGACGTCGAACTCTCGGGCCAGGTCAGCGAGGTCGCGATCGAGCGCCGCAACCTTGTCCGGATCGCCGGATATCGCCTTGTACACCGCGATCGTCGGCCCGTAGTTGGCCTTGAAGTAGTCACGGAACGCGTCGGGTCCGTCGAAGTGGTCGACGCGGACGGTGTCGCGCTGCGCGGTGACGTCGGTGACCCGGTCGCCCAGGAGTTCGCGCACGTGAGCTTCGTCGCCCCAGCGCGGTGGAGGCTGCGCCCCGGGCGGGGGCGGCGGCGCGTACGGCTTCATCGCGGCGAACATCCGGCCGATGAACCCGTCCGGCGTCCAACTGAGCAGACCGATCGTGCCGCCCGGCTTGCACACCCGGACCATCTCGTCGGCGCCGGCTTGGTGGTGCGGCGCGAACATCACCCCCACACACGAGAGAACAACGTCGAATTCGTCGTCGGCGAACGGCAGCGCCTCGGCGTCCGCCTCCCGCCAGTCGAGGTGCGCACCGCGCTTGGCGGCGAGTTCGCGGCCGCGGTCGAAGAGTTCGGGAGTGAGATCCGACGCCACCACGTCGGCCCCGGTGAGGGCGGCGGGGATCGCGGCGTTGCCGGTGCCGGCGCCGACGTCGAGCACCCGCTGCCCGTCGTGGACACCGGACGCCCGGACGAGGACCGCACCGAGATCCGGGATGACGTCCTCCGCGACGGCCGCGTAGTCGCCCGACGCCCACACCGCCCGATGTTTGGTCTTGAGGGCTCGATCGGCTTCTCTGGCTACAAGTGATTCGCTCATGGTTCGAGCGTGCGCCGAGGACCCGGGCCCGACAACCCACCCCGGGGGAACGATTTCGCCACCCCGCACGCCTGTGACGTGCGGTTCCGGTGGTCCCGGGCGGGGGGTGCGCCGCGGCGATACGCTTTTTCGAGTCAGCGACCAGCGCACGAAGTCAAGGACCACCGCACAAGAGGGAGGCCTGCGCGTGACACCACGCACCAAGGCTGGAACCGCGAATTCCGCCCAGCATCCCGCCTTCGAGAAGATCGCCCGGGTCGGCCAGGCCGCGAGCGGCGTCGTGCACCTACTCATCGGCTACATCGTCATCAGGCTGGCGTTCGGCGACAGTGGTACCGCCGATCAGTCGGGCGCCCTGACGGCTCTCGCCTCGCAACCGGGCGGACGCGTGGCGCTGTGGGTGGCGGCCGTGACCCTGGCCGCCCTGGCCGCGTGGCGGGCGGTGGAGGCGTTCGTCGGGAAGCGATCCGACGTGGAGGAGCCGTCCGCGCTCG
Organism: Prescottella equi; assembly: GCF_002094305.1. Classification (GTDB taxonomy): domain Bacteria; phylum Actinomycetota; class Actinomycetes; order Mycobacteriales; family Mycobacteriaceae; genus Prescottella; species Prescottella equi. The sequence goes on along the minus strand of NZ_LWTX01000009.1, from coordinate 109,550 downwards.
ACCGGGCGAAGACCGCGGGCGTCGCGGTGGCTTACCTCGCCTTGGCGTTCACGGCGTTCCAGTTCGCTCGCGGCGGCGGAAAGTCGAGCACCGAGCAGAACATCAGCCTCAGCGCCCGGCTGATGCAGTCCGCCGGCGGCAAGACCGTTCTCGTGGTCGCCGGCCTGGTGATCATCGGCATCGGGGCCTACCACGTCTACAAGGGCGCCAAGAAGAAGTTCCTCGACGACCTGCACCGGGGCGGGCTTCCGCGACTGGCCACACCCCTCGGCGTGGTCGGCTACATCGCGAAGGGACTGGCCATCGTCGGCGCCGGCGTCCTCGTTGTCGTCGCGACGTTCACGACAGACCCCTCGAAGGCGTCCGGGTTGGACGGCGCCGTCAAGACGCTCGGCGCGGCCCCGTTCGGCCAGGTCCTCCTCGTCGCGGCCGGGCTCGGAGTCATCGCCTACGGCGCGTACTGCTTCGTCCTGGCGCGCTACGGGCGGATGTGAATCACCTCCGGCGGCGACCGGAGCGAATCCCCCTGTCGCCTCCTACGGCACGTGGAAGGTCGCGACGCCCGGGGTGATCGGCCCGGGTGTCGCGGACAGGACCGCCACGGCGATCTGTCCGGGTCCGGTCTGCAGGGTTACTGCCGCAGGGATCCCGTTGAGCCCGTCCGACAGTCGAGCCGAGCCCGACGCCCCGGTGGACAGATTCAGCCAGTGCACCTCGGACGAGAGCAGGCATCCCCACCCGCCCGAGTTGCCGCCGGTGATCGTCGCCGCGCCGGACTGTTCACCGACCACGGCCACACAGCGCACCGCGGGCGCATCGAAGCTGCCGTTCGGATTCCCGTACGGCGCCGGGGCGATCTGGAACGGAACGGTCACCGCGGCGGAGGCGACCGCCGCGGACGCGAGTACCGAACACCCGGCGATTCCCGCGCAGAGAGCCAGGCGGTAAACGGTTTTCGTCACAGCAGCGCCCATATCGGCAAGGATAGTTTCGACCCCGTCCCGAAACCCCCGAAACGAAGGAATGCAGACGATGACGAAGTATCTGATCTCGTTCCCCAGCGCCGCCATGAACCTTTCGGCCGAAGACCTGCAGGCGTCGGCGGACGCGGCGCACGCAGTGGTGGAGGAGGCGAAGGCGGCCGGCGTGTGGGTGTTCGGTGGCGGAATCGACGAGACCGTCCCACCGGTGCGGGTCACCGCGGACGGCACCGTGACCGAGGATACGTACCAGCAGACGAGCCGACTGGACGGCGGCTTCACGGTGCTGGAGGTGCCGTCCCGCGAGGCGGCTCTGGACTGGGCCGCGAAACTCGCGGACGCCTGCCGGTGCGCGCAGGAAGTGCGCGCGTTCCACTACGACCCCGCCAGCTGACGACCGACCGGGCTAGTCCCGTGTGAGCTGCGGCGGGAAGCCGCCGGTCGCGATCGGCCCCCACTCGTCGACGGTGATCCGGATCAGGCTCTTGTCCTGCTTGCGCATCGCCTCGCGGTACTCGTCCCAATCCGGGTGTTCACCCGAGATGCACCGGAAGTACTCGACGAGCGGCTCGAGCGCATCGGGCATGTCGAGGACCTCGGCGGTCCCGTCGATCTGCACGTACGCGCCGTTGAAGTCGTCCGAGAGCACGCACACACTCACGCTCGGATCCCGGCGCACGTTCGTGGCCTTCGCCCGCTGCGGGTAGGTCGAGATCACGATCCGACCCTCCTCGTCGACACCGGAGGTGACGGGCGAAATCTGCAGTCCCCCGGACCTTTTGTGCGTTATGAGCACAGCACGATGGCGGGGGCGGACGAACTCGAGCAACTGCTCGCGGGTGACGCTTTCGGCGGTGGCGACGGCCATGACGCACTCTCCTGATCGACTCGGTCCGGGTGCGCCTCCAGCCTAGCCAGAGTCGGCGTCAACGAAACGCCGCGTGCCCCGTGAGTGCCCGCCCGATCGACAGCAGATGCATCTCGCTGGTGCCCTCGTAGGTGAGGACCGACTCGAGATTGTTGGCGTGCCGCAGCGGCGAGTATTCGAGCGTGATCCCGTTGGCGCCGAGTATGGTCCGGCACTCGCGGGCGATCGCGATGGCCTCGCGGACGTTGTTGAGCTTGCCGACGCTGATCTGGTCGGGGCTGATCTCGCCACGATCCTTCATGCGGCCCAACTGGATTGCCAGCAGCATGCCCTTGCCGAGTTCGAGGGTCATGTCCGCCAGCTTCTCCTGCGTCAGCTGGTAGCCGGCGAGCGGGCGGTCGAACACCTCGCGCGTCCCGGCATAGGCGATGGCCGTCTCGAGACTGTCCCGCGCCGCGCCGAGAGCGCCGAACACGATGCCGAAGCGGGCCTCGTTGAGGCACGACAGCGGTGCACCCAGCCCCCGCGCCTCGGGCAGCATCGCCGACACCGGCAGGCGGACGCCGTCGAGCACCAGTTCGGACGTCACCGACGCCCGCATCGACAGTTTGCCGTGCACGGTGTTCGCCGTGAAACCGGGTGTATTCGTGGGGACGACGAAGCCGCGCACCCCGTCGTCGGTCTGCGCCCACACGGTCGCGACGTCGGCGAGGCTGCCGTTGGTGATCCACATCTTGGTTCCGTCGAGGATCCAGTCGGCACCGTCGCGGCGGGCACGGGTGCGCATGCCCGCGGGGTTGGAGCCGAAGTCGGGCTCGGTGAGCCCGAAGCAGCCGAGCGCCTCACCGGACGCCAGCCGCGGCAACCACTCCTGCTTCTGTTCCTCCGAGCCGTAGCGGTGGATGGAGAACATCGACAGCGAGCCCTGCACCGAGACGAAGCTGCGTAGTCCGCTGTCGCCGGCCTCGAGCTCGAGGCACGCCAGTCCGTAGCTGACGGCGTTGGTGCCCGCGCACCCGTAGCCCTGCAGGTGCATGCCGAACAGTCCGAGGCCGCCGAGCTCGCGTGCGATCTCCTTCGGCAACGTTCCCGATTCGAACCATTCGGGCAGTTGCGGGCGCAGCCGCTCGTCGACGAGCCGCCGGACCGTGGCCTGGATGTCGCGCTCCTCGTCGGAGAGGAGGGCGTCGATCCCGAACAGGTCCAGCGGCTTCATCGTCATGTCAGTCCACCGCTCCCACGAATTGGCTGTTGTACAGGTCGTAGTACGCCCCGCGCCGCTCGAGCAGCTCGCTGTGGCCGCCCTGTTCGACGATGTGGCCGTCCTCCATGACGACGATCAGGTCGGCGTCGCGGATCGTGGACAGCCGGTGCGCGATCACGAAACTGGTCCGGTCGCTGCGCAACTGCGCGGTCGCCTGCTGCACCAGCAGCTCGGTGCGGGTGTCGACCGAACTGGTGGCCTCGTCGAGGATCAGGATCGACGGCTGCGCAATGAACGCCCGCGCGATCGTGATGAGCTGCTTCTCACCGGCGCTGACGTTGCTGCCCTCTTCGTCGATGACCGTGTCGTAGCCGTCGGGCAGCATGTGCACGAAGCGGTCGACGTAGCTCATCCGGGCCGCCTCGCGGACCTGCTCGTCCGTCGCGTTCGGATGACCGTACGCGATGTTGTCGCGGATGGTGCCGCCGAACAGCCAGGTGTCCTGCAGGACCATGCCGATCCGCGACCGCAGGTCGTCGCGCGTCATCTGCGCGATGTCGGTGCCGTCGAGGGTGATCCGGCCGCCGTCGAGCTCGTAGAACCGCATGATGAGGTTCACCAGTGTCGTCTTGCCGGCACCCGTGGGGCCGACGATCGCGACCATCTGGCCCGGCTCGGCGGTGAGCGAGAGTCCCTCGATGAGCGGGGTCTCCGGGTCGTAGCCGAAGCGGACGTCCTCGAACTGCACGCGGCCGCGGGCCTGCGCCGGGGTCGCGGCGGGGTCCGGATCGTCGGACTCCTCCTCCTCGTCGAGGACGGCGAACACCCGCTCCGCAGATGCGATACCCGACTGCAGCAGGTTGACCATGGAACCGATCTGGGTGAGCGGCTGCGTGAACTGGCGCGAGTACTGGATGAACGCCTGCACGTCACCGAGGCTCATGGTGCCCGACGCGACGCGCATGCCGCCGATCACGGCGATCGCGACGTAGTTCAGGTTGCCCAGGAACATGATTGCGGGCATCACCATGCCGGAGATGAACTGCGCCTTGAACCCGGACTGGTACAGCTGCTCGTTCTTCTCCTGGAACGCGGCCTGCACCTCGCGGCCGCGGCCGTACGCGGTGACGAGCTCGTGTCCGGTGAGGGACTCCTCGATCTGTCCGTTGAGCTCACCGGTGGTCTTCCACACCGCCGCGAAGTGCGGCTTGGACCGCTTCGCGATCTTGGCGGCGACGATCGCCGACAGCGGCACGGTGAGCACCGCGATCAGGGCCAGCAGCGGCGAGATGACGATCATCATCGCGAGGATGCCGATGACGCTCAGAACCGCGATCACCAGCTGGCTCAGCGTCTGTTGCAGGCTCTGCGAGACGTTGTCGATGTCGTTGGTGACGCGGCTGAGCAGATCACCGCGCGACGTGGAGTCGAAGTAGCGCAGCGGAAGCCGGTTGATCTTGCGCTCGACATCGTTGCGCAGCTGCCGGACCACGCCCTGCACGATGTTGTTGAGCAGGTAGGCGGCCGCCCACGACACGAGCGCCGACCCGAGGTACAGGGCCAGCACCAGCGCGAGCACCTGGCCGACCTCGGTGAAGTCGATGCCGACACCGGGCACCACGTCCATGCCGGAAACCATGTCCGCGAACTGGTTCTGCCCGGCCGCCCGCAGTCCCTCGACGGCCTGGTCCTTCGTCAGGCCCTCGGGCAACTGCCGGCCGATGACGCCGTCGAAGATGATGTTGGTGGCATGGCCCATCAGGCGCGGACCGATCACCGACAGCACGACGCTCGACACCGCGAGGATCAGAACGAACATGACCGCCACCCGCTGCGGACCGAGCCGCCCGAGCAGACGCTTCATCGATGCGCCGAAGTTCTCCGCCTTCGCGGCGGGCGCCCCCGGGGCACCGGGCATGGGGGGCGAGGATTGGGTCGCGGTGCTCACAGCGCCTCCTGAACCGAACGCTGGGACTCGACGATCTCGACGTACGTCGCGCACGTCTCGAGCAGCTGCTCGTGCGTGCCGATACCGACGGTCGTGCCCTCCTCGAGGACGACGATCTGGTCGGCGTCGGCGATCGTCGACACGCGCTGGGCCACGATGATCACGCAGGCATCCTCGGTTTCGGGTCGCAGCGCCGCACGCAGGCGGGCGTCGGTGCTGAGGTCGAGCGCCGAGAACGAATCGTCGAACAGGTAGATCGACGGCCGTCGCACGAGGGCGCGGGCGATCGCCAGGCGCTGTCGCTGTCCGCCGGAGACGGTGGTGCCGCCCTGGGAGATCGGGGTTTCCAGTCCCTCGGGCATGGCGCGCACGAAGTCGGCGGCCTGGGCGATCTCGAGTGCCCGCCACAACTCGTCGTCGGTGGCGTCGGGTTTGCCGTAACGCAGGTTGCTCGCGACGGTGCCGGAGAACAGGAACGCCTTCTGCGGCACGAGGCCGATGTGGGAGCGCAGCAGCCCTGGATCGAGCTCACGGACATCGGTGCCCGACACGGTGACCGCGCCCGACGTGACGTCGATCAGCCGCGGGATCAGGCCGAGCAGCGTGGTCTTGCCGGAGCCGGTGGCACCGATGATCGCGGTGGTCTTGCCCGGTTCGGCGGTGAAGCTGATGCCGCGCAGCACCGATTCGTCGGCGCCGGGGTACTTGAACTCGGCGTCGCGCAGTTCCACGAGCGCGGGACGGTCCATGACCGTGACCGGGTTCGACGGCGCGAGCACCGACGGCTCGGTGTCGAGGACCTCGGTGATGCGCTCGGCACACACCGCGGCGCGGGGGGCGAGCATCGCGATCATCGACGCCATCATCACGGCCATGAGGATCTGCATGATGTAGCTGAGCATCGCGGTCAGCGAGCCGATGCCCATGCTGCCGTTGTCGATCTCGTGGCCGCCGAACCAGATCACCGCGACACTGGTGAGGTTCGCGATCATCATCACGAGCGGGATCATCAGCGCCGTCATCCGGCCGACGCGCAGTGCGGTCTGGGTGAGAGCGCCGTTGGCCTCGTCGAAGCGTTCGGCCTCGGAGCGTTCGCGCACGAACGCCCGCACCACCCGGATGCCGGTGATCTGCTCGCGCAGAACGCGATTCACCGCGTCGATCCGCGTCTGCATGGTGCGGAACGACGGCACCAACTTGGTGATCATGACGATCATGGTGAGCGCGAGCAGGGGAACGCTCACCGCGAGAATCCACGACAATCCGGCGTCCTCGCGGATCGCCATGATGATGCCGCCGACGCACATGATCGGTGCCATCACCAGGATGGTCGCGCTCAGCACCACCATCATCTGCACCTGCTGCACGTCGTTGGTGCTGCGGGTGATGAGCGACGGCGCGCCGAATCGTCCGAACTCGCGGGAGGAGAACGACCGGGCGCGGCTGACGATCGAGGCGCGCACGTCGCGGCCGAAGCCCATCGCGGCGCGGGCACCGAAGAAGACGGACCCGATGGAGCAGATGATCTGCACCAGCGTCACGAGCAGCATCTTGCCGCCCGCCGTCATGATGTAGCCGGTGTCGCCGGCCGCCACTCCGTTGTCGATCAGGTCGGCATTGACGCTGGGGAGATACAGCGCAGCGCCGGTGGCGACGAGTTGGAGGAGGATGACGCCGGCGAGGTCGCGCTTGTAGGGCCCCAGATAGGTGCCGAGGAGTCTGATCAGCATGGTTTGCGAAGGTTACCAATCTGCAGGACGAAAAAGGAGAGATCAGGCCCATTTCTCGGGGCCCGATCCCTCCCTCTTCATCGAATGTTCACAGTCTCTTTCAGGAGACCGGGGCGTCTTCGAGTTCTTGCTTGTCCCGCGGTAGCGCGCGGGCCAGCTTCTCGCCCTCGATGTCGACGTTCGGCAGGATCTTGTCGAGCCACTTGGGCAGCCACCACGCCTTGTCGCCCATGAGCGCCATCACCGACGGGATGATCACCATGCGAACGATGAAGGCGTCGAAGAAGACCGCCGCCGCGAGCGCGAAGCCCATCGACTTGATGAACGAGTTCGGTTCCGCGATGAACGCCGCGAACACGGAGATCATGATGATCGCCGCCGCGGTCACGACGCGGGCGCCGTGGTTGAAGCCGACCGCGACCGCGTCCTTCGCGGACGCGCCGTGGACGTACTCCTCGCGCATGCGGGTCACCAGGAACACCTGGTAGTCCATCGCCAGACCGAACACCACGCCGATGAGGAAGATCGGCATGAAGCTGACGATCGGCTGCGGGTTGGCGGCGATCCCGCCCCAGCCCTCCTGGAACACCGCGACGGTGGCACCGAAGGTCGCCAGGACGCTGAGCAGGAAGCCCAGGGTCGCCGTCAGCGGCACCAGGACCGAGCGGAACACCAGCATCAGCAGCACGAAGGCGAGGCCGACGACCACCGCGAGGTACGGCACCAGCGCGTCCTGCAGGCGCTCGGAGACGTCACCCTCGAGGGCGGTCTGACCGGTGACGCCGTAGTTGACGCCGATCTGATCGTTCAGGTCCGACTCGGCGCTGCGGATGTCGGCGACGAGGTCCATCGTCGACGGATCGCTCGGGCCGCTGCGCGGGGTCACCAGGATCTGCGCGGTGTCGCCTGCCTGGTTGGCACCGATCACCTGCGCGTTGAGGACGTCGGGCTGCTCAGAGATCTTCGCGACGACGGCGCCGAACGCCTCGCCAGCGGGGACGGTCGCGTCCTGCGCGTCGACGACGACGAGGAGTGGGCCGTTCCGGCCGGGGCCGAAGCCCTCGTTCACCAGGTCATACGCCTGGCGGGCACTGGTCGCCGGATCACCGCTGCCCTCGTTCGGCAGCGCCAGCTCGAGCTTGGCCGCGGGGATCGCGAGCGCACCGAGCAGCACCACACCGAGGATCAGGCCGACCGCCGGACGGCGGACCACCGCGCGGCCATAGCGCTGCGAGAACGTCTTCTTGCCGTCGTCGCCCTCGGCGTCGCGCTGGCTCAGCCCCGGGATGCGACCGGCGAAGGCCTTGCGGCCGAACAGTCCGAGGATCGCGGGCAGCAGCGTGAGTGCGATGAGGACGGCGATGAACACCGTCGACGCCGCGGCCGCACCCATATCGGACAGGAACGGGATGCCGACGACGCGCAGCGCGACGAGGGCGATGATCACCGTCAGGCCGGCGAACACGACGGCGGAACCGGCGGTGCCGACCGCGCGGCCCGCGGCCTCGGACCGGTCGTCGGTGAGTGAGAGCTCGTGCTTGAAGCGGGAGACGATGAACAGCGAGTAGTCGATCGCGACGGCCAGGCCGATCATGATTGCGAGCGTCGGGGTCATCGAGCTGAGGTCCATGAATCCGGTCGCGACGGTGATGCCGAGGCTGCCGATCATGATGCCGATGATCGCGGTGATCAGCGGCAGTCCTGCGGCGACGAGCGAGCCGAACGTGATGACGAGGACGATCGCCGCAACGGCGATGCCGATGAGTTCGGTGACACCGCCCGGCATCTCTGCCTCGGTCGCTGCCGAACCGCTGATCTGGACGTTCAGCCCGGCGTCGCGGCCGATGTCGGCAGCCGCCTGGATCTGGTCGCGCATCGACTGGTCGACGTCGCTGAAGTCGCCGTCGAACGGGACCTCGATGTAGCCGACGGCGCGGTCCTCGCTCAGCGACGACAGCGCGCGTGCGTTCGCGAGAGCGACGTCCTCGGGGACGCCCTGCTCCTCCGCGGAGGCCTTGGCCATCTCCGCGAGCGCGGCATCCGCGGTGACCGGATTGACCAGAGCGCCGGGCGTTCCGGAAGCCGGGTCGGCCTTGGCCGGCGCGCTGACCTTCTCGATGCCACGGATGTCCGCGAGCATCTCGTCCATCGCGGCCTGGTTCTCCGGGGTGTCGAGCGTCTGCCCGGCCGGTGCAGCGATCACGAACCGCGCCGACAGCGCGTCCATCGCGCTCTTCTGGTCGCCGAAGCGCTCGGACATCAAGTCCTGCGCCTCCTGAGCCGGAGTGCCCGGAATGGAGAACGAGTCCTTCGTCGGACCCGACAGCGTCGCGGCGCCGACCCCCATCAGAACGAGGATGGCCAGCCAGATGGACAGGACCGTGCCTTTTCGCCGGTAGGCGAAGCGGCCGATCCGATATAGGTAGGTGGCCATGGAAGGCTCCTTCTGATCGGGTGCGGGTCTAGCTGGCGGGTACGGCGAGGCCGGAGCGCAGGTGGTCGAACGCCTCGTGGACGAGTTGCTCGGGGCCGGCGGCCGACGACCGACCGCTCATCCACAGGTCGAGGGATGCCTTGACGGCGGCACCGACCACGGTCTGCAGCAGACTCGGATACAGGCCCGTGGCGCCGGTGCGCTCGGCGATCACCTCGTCGAGCATCGGGGTCAGGCGCACGTGCATCTCCATCTTCTTGGCCAGAAGAGTGGGGCTCGAGTCGATGAGGTCGGCGAGCGCCTGCATCTTCTCGAGTTCGTGGTCGGACTCGAGCAGAGCCCTCCGCACGATGTGCTCGAGCGAATCGAGGATCGGTTCGTCGCCGGGCCGCTCACGCAGCCAGTCGGCCCACTCGAGGACGTCGGCCTCGAGGTGGTGCAGAACAGCCTCTTCCTTGCAGGAGAAATAGTTGTGGAACGTGCGGACGGAAACGCCGGCCTCGGACGCGATCATGTCCGCGGTGACGAGTTCGATCCCGCGCTCCATCGCGAGGCGTGCTGCGGCCTCACTGAGAGCGATCCGTGTTGCCGCCTTCTTGCGGTCCCGGAGTCCGAGTTCTTCTCCCACTCCATCGAAGGTACCGAAATTGCAGACCTCTGCAATGTTGCAGCCAAGTGCACCTTTGTGGCATTCGGCACACTGTTTCGATGTGGGTGATCGGGGCCACAGCCCGGCACCCTTCGGCATACGCTGATCGCACACCCGGCGGACCACGGAACGGCGGCGAGAATGCCCGATTGGGACGGCGAGCAGTATGCGCAGACCAGCGATCTGCAGCGGGCGATGGCCACCCGCGCGGTCGCCGGCCTCGACCTGGAACCGGACGACCGCCTGCTCGACGTCGGCTGCGGCGACGGCTTCGTCACCAGGCTGCTCGCCGAACGCCTGCCCGAGGGCCGCGCGGTGGGCGTCGACGCGTCGCCGCGGATGATCGCGAAGGCCGACACGGCGTCGTCGAATGTGCAGTTCGTGCTGGCCGACGCCCGCGACCTGCCGTTCCGCGCCGAGTTCGACGTCGTGGTGTCGTTCAACGCCCTGCACTGGGTGGTGGAACAGCAGCGCGCACTGGGATCGATCGCGGCGGCGGCCCGGCCCGACGCCCGCGTCCTGATCCAGGTGGTGTGCGCCGGTGACCGGCCCAGTCTCGAGACCGTCGCGATGGAGGTGGCCGGTTCGCCCCGCTGGGTGGACCGGTTCGCCGGATTCGCTCCCCCGTTCGTCCACGTCGACCCCGACGGCTATCCCGACCTCGCGGCGGCGGCAGGCCTACGCGTGACCGATCTGTCGGTGCAGGACGTCACGTGGGACTTCGGCACGCACGACGCGTTCGCCGCGTGGTGCAGCAACGGCGCCGACGCGTGGACCGGACGCCTGGCGCCCGAGGACCGGCCGCACTTCCTCGACGACTGGGTTCGCGCGTACGAGGAGGTGTCGGGGCGGGCCGGACTGTTCCTGTTCACCCAGATGCGCGCCGACCTGCGGGTGCATCACTAGCGCCGGCGCCAGGCTCCCGGGTCGGCGGTGAGCTCGTCGACGAAGGCGGGCAGCGCGCCCGCGGCGACGTCGGCGATGGTGACGCCCTCGAGCACCGTGCGCAGATTGACGCGAACGGCGATCCACACCTGTTGCAGCGATTCGGCCGCGCCGTCGTACGTGACGTCCTCGGGCCGCTCCCCGCGCACCGACGCGAGCGGTCCTTCGACGGTGCGGATCACGTCGGCGATCGTGACGTCGGTGGCCGGTCGGGTGAGCCGGTAGCCGCCGTCGGGGCCGCGCCTACTGTCGACCAGTCCGCCGCGGCGCAGGTCGGCGAGCACGGCCTCGAGGAACTTGGGTGCGACCGACTGCGATGCGGACAGCGCGTCGGCCTTCACCAGCGCCGGGGCCTCCGCCGCCGCGAGGTCGACGAGGGCACGCACCGCGCAGTCCACCCGTGCCGAGATGTGCACCCGTCCTCCTGATCCGATTCGACTCGGCACAGACGTTACCCAGGTTCGCGACCCTGGTGACCCAGGTCACCGGGCAGCGTAGATTTCCAGGCAGGTACGCATGACAGCTCGGAGGCAACATGTGGGAGACCCTCACCACGGCGTGGGGATCGCTGCTCGAACCGCTCGGGGACCCGGTCACCCTCGCGATCCCGGCGTTCGTCGTGTTCCTCGGGCTCGAGTGGTTCGCCGCCCGCAAGCTCGAGGAGACCGAGATCCGCGACGGGCGCGCCTATCCGCCGACGGCCGGTTACGAGTTCCGGGATGCGAGGGCATCGATCTCGATGGGACTCGTGTCGATTGCGACCACCGCGTTCTGGAAGTTCCTGGCGCTCATCGGCTACTCCGCGATCTGGGTGTACCTCGCCCCGTGGCACCTGCCCGCGAACGCCTGGTACACCTGGGTGCTGCTGCTGGTCGGCATCGACCTGCTCTACTACACGTATCACCGCATGGCGCACCGCATCCGGCTGATCTGGGCGACACATCAGGCGCACCACTCGAGCGAGTACTTCAACTTCGCGACGGCACTGCGCCAGAAGTGGAACAACAGTGGCGAGATTCTCATGTGGATTCCGTTGCCGCTGATCGGCATTCCGCCGTGGATGATCTTCGTGGGTTTCTCGGTGAGCCTGGTCTACCAGTTCTTCGTGCACACCGAACGGGTCGACCGGCTGCCCCGGCCGATCGAGTACGTGTTCAACACCCCGTCGCACCACCGCGTCCACCACGGCTGCGATCCCGAGTACCTGGACCGCAACTACGGCGGCATCCTCATCGTCTGGGACCGGATGTTCGGCACGTTCCGCGCCGAGCAGCAACGCCCCACCTACGGGTTGACGAAGCCGGTGGGCACCTACGACATCTGGAAGTTGCAGACGCACGAGTACGCCGCGATCGGACGCGACGTCCGGGCCGCGCAGTCGTGGCGCGACCGCCTCGGCTACGTCTTCGGGCCGCCCGGATGGGCGCCGTCAGGCGCGGGCCAGGCTCACCAGGAAGTCGACCGTGCCGTTGTCGTCGACGGTCACGAATCCCAGTGACGGCGGCGTGATTCCGTAGTCCGACCACGTGACCGGCACCGCGCCGGACGCGACCAGCGTGTCGCCGGTGTGCAGCACCTTCACGTCGACGCTCACCGGCCGGGTCTGGTCCTTGAGTGTGAGCGTTCCGTCCGCCTTCACCGTGGCGGCGGTGCCGTCGGTGGGCAGCGTCGCGAGGTCGACCGGCGTCGTGAGCCTGAACACGGCGGTCGGGAAGTTCTCGGTGTCCATCACGTTGCCGCGGAACTGGCCGTCCCGCCGTGCGTTGTCGGTGGCGATGCCGGCGACCTGCACGACGACCTCGGCGGAGGTCAACTTCTGGTCGGCGACGGTGGCATTCCCGTTGACCTGGTCGGTGGTGCCGACGACGGTGACCCGGGCGCCGTTGAGGATCTCGGATACGGTGTAACCCGCGGCGGTCTTGTTGGGGCCCTCCCCCGGACCCACCTCCCACTGCCCGTCCACCGACCCCGACGCGGCCTGCGCGCCCTCGGTCGACACCGAGGCGGCCGGGGCGTCGTCCTCGGCGATGAACTTGCCGTAGATCCAGGGGCCGGCGAGAACCCCCAGGAGTACCACGACGACCGCCCCACCGATGATCCACCACTTCTTCACGGGCACAGACTATGAGCGGGGCGGTGGATGCGCCACAGTTACGATCCCTGCGCCGACGCCCGGCGGGCGGTGGATCCGCGGCCGATGTCGGCGGCGACCTCGTCGAGTGCCCCCCGGATCATCGCCCCGTACGCGTCGGCGCCGAGCGCATCGAGGTACCCGGCGGCGGCATCGAGGTGCGCCCGCGCGGCATCGAAGGAGCCGAGACGGCGGAAGTTGTCGGCCAGGTTGAGGTGCAGCGACGGGTAGAACCCACGCACCTCCAGGCTCGCGTGGTGCTGCCGGGCGCGGTCGTCGGTGAGGGCATCGGCCGCGTCGAGCGCGCGGACGTCCCACACCAGCGCCTGCGCCGGATCGTCGTGCAGATCGGCGAGGTAGTGCGCGAGCGTGCACCGGTGGAAGGGATCCCCGATCGGGGTGATCTCGGCCCACAGCGCCACCAGCGCCGACCTCGCAGCGTCGCCGTCGCCGTCGCGGCCGACGGTCACCGCTCGGGTGATGGCGTCCATCGTCGGGTCGGGTGCGGTCATGGGAATCGTCCTGTCGCTCTAGATGTCCGACGCGGTCGGCATCGCAAGGGTCGTGAGGTCGCCGTCGGTCGCGGAGCGGAACACGACGGGCAGGTCCGGGGCGGAGATGTCGAGCATGACATCCGGGCCGACGGCAGTCTCCAACGCGGCCAGCAGGTTTCCACGACGGAAGGTCAGGGTCACGTCGGGTCCGTCGACACGGGCCGCCACCGCCTGCGGCGGACCGTCCCGCACACTCGCCGTCAGTTGTCCGGACGCGCCGACGAGGCGGACGGTGTCGTCCACCGGGCCTTCGGCGACAGCGAACAACTCGTCGCGGCGGGTGACCACCCGGGTACGGGCCGGAGGCAACGCGTCGAACATCGTCCGGTAGTCGGGGTACTCGCCCTCCAGCACAGCGAACCGGGCAGAGAGGCCGGGGGTGGCGATGTCCACGGCACCGGAATCGGGACGCAGGATCGCCGCAGCGTCGGGGCTCAGGGCTGCGCCGATCGCGTCGAGTTCGGACGCGGACACCACGCCCGTCCACGCACGGTCGGGCGTGTGAGCCGGCAGGCTCCGGGTGGACAGCCGGTAGCGGTCGGTGGCCGTCAGCACGACGGCGCCGTCGCCGACCTCGATCAGGATCCCCGTGAGGATCGGGAACTCCGCCTCGGCGGCCGCGGCACGCCGCACCTGCCGGACGGCCTCCGCGAGCAGACGCGCCGACAGGGTCACGGCACTCCCACGATCCTGCACCGGCAGCGAGGCCTTCAGCTCCGCGGCAACGGCGGCGGCCGTGGCGGCGCGCTCGTGCAGAAGGCGGACGTGCTCGTCGAGCACGCGGGCGGCCTCGACCCGATCGGCCGAGAGGATCCGTGTCACGGCCTCGAGCGGGACGTCGATCTCCCGCAACCGTCGAATGGTCGCGGCGCGGTCGCGCTGGGTCGTGCTGTAGTACCGGTAGCCCGTCACCGGGTCGATGTGCGCGGGCGAGAGCAGTCCGCTGTCGTCGTAGAACCGCAGCGCGCTCGGGGTCAGCCCGCAGGCCCGCGCGAAGACACCGATGGTGACGAGGTCGTCTGGCCCGGATGCACTCACCCGGACATCATGAAGTTTCGAGCAGGTCGAAGGTCAAGCCGCCCGGCGTCGTGCCTCGGCGTCCGTCAGTGTCGGGTCCTCGGAGACCACCGGGTTCTCGACGGTGTGTTCCTCCGGGTCCTCGGTGATCGGCTCGGTCCGGGCAGTCACGTCCTTGCCGCGGCCGATCACGATCCACGCGACCAGCGCCACGACGAGGCAGGTGATCGCGCCGAGCAGCAGACCGGCGCGCCCACCCCACTGCTGGCTGACCCAACCGGCGATCGGACCCCCGATCGCGGTCGACCCCATGAACGCGGTGGACCACAGCGCCATGACCCGGCCCCGCATCTGCGGGTCGGCCTCGAGCTGGAGCGTGCTGTTGGTGGTCGAGTTGAACGCGATGCTCACCGCACCGACGAGCGCCAGCGCGACCAGTTCCAGGGCGAGCGTCGGAGCCGCGGCGGCCGCGACGAGCGCGAACCCGAAGGCGGCTGCGGCCACGATCAGTACCCGCGTTCCGGTCCTCCCCCAGGTCGCGACGAGCAGACCGCCGCACACCGAGCCGATGCCCATCGCGGCCGTCATGAAACCGTAGGCCTGCGAACCCGCACCGAAGGTCTGGTCGGCGACGATCGGGAGCACCACCTGGAACTCGAACGCGAGGCAGCCGATGAACGCCATCATCAGCAGCGGCACCGCGAGGTTCCGGTTACCGCGCACGTAGCGCAGCCCCTCTCGCAGCTGACCACGGGCCCGCTCCGCCGGAGCGGACCGATGCAGCGCCGAAGTATCCAACCGCAACAGCGAACTGACCACCGCGACGAAGCTGGCGGCGTTGATCAGGAAGCACACGCCCAGGCCGCCCGCCGCGATGGTCACACCGGCCACCGCGGGCCCGACGATGCGGGACACACTGACGAGGGTCGAATTGAGGCTGACCGCGTTGCGCAGATCCTCCGGGCCCACCATTTCGAGCAGGAAGGACTGCCGCGCAGGGTTTTCGAAGCACTGATTCAGCCCGAGCAGCAGCGCCAGCACGTAGACGTGCCACAACTGCACGGTGCCGGTGATCGTGAGGATGCCGAGCAGCAGCGCCTGCACACCCATGATGGACTGCAGCCCGATCATCAAGCGGCGCTTGTCCGTCCGGTCGGCAATGACGCCACCGTACGGGCCGAGGAGCAGGATCGGCAGGGTCTGCAGCGCGACGACGACACCGATCGCGGTACCGGATCCGGTGAGCTCGAGGACCAGCCAGGACTGCGCGACGGTCTGCATCCAGGTGCCGACGAGCGAGATGCCCTGCCCGCCGATGAAACGCCGGTAGTTGCGATTGGCCAGCGCGGCGAAGGTCTGGCGCCCGAGTTTCGCGGCCGCCGTCATGAGCGGGCCGTGGCCCGGGCCTGACACATCCGTTCGCCGAGGGCCTCGAGGGCGGGTAGGGCGTCGAGCAGGTTACGGGTCTCCGTCTCGGGAAGCTGGCCGAGGTACTCGGCGAACAGCCGGGTCCGCTTGTCACGCAACTCGGCATGCAGGGCGATCCCCTCCGCGGTGGCGGCCACCACCACGGCGCGACCGTCGTCGGGGTGCGCCGAACGCATCAGCAGCCCGGCGGCCTCCATCTTGCCGATCATGCGCGAGAGCATCGTCGGGTTGAGGGTCTCGATCTCGGCCATCTCACTGGCCCGGATAGGCCCTCGCCGCACCGCCGTCGTCAGGATCGAGAACTGCGTCTTGGTCAGTTCACCGGCCGACGTCTGGCGATCGACCTGCCGCGAGATGCGACCGAGCGCGACCCGCAGCCGGGACACTTCGTCGTCGTCGAACAGGCTTGTCACAGCCACCCTCCAATTTACTTGCTTGTCGGCAAGCATACACCCGAGGGTGGTGATCGCGCACCCCTGCAGCCGACCCCCCCCGGCCCCAACGAAGCAGGGCCGCTCCCGATCGAGATCGGAGCGGCCCTGCGCGGCTTACGTACGGGGATCAGGTCAGCTTGACGGCCTTGCCGATCGGCAGGACGCGCTGCTGGTTGTCCACCCACTCACGCATCACGACCATCTCCTCGCGACGCTGCACCGAGTCCCACGTGGCCATCTCGATGTTGCCGACGAGGTTCTGGCTCTCCTTCACGACGCGTTCGCGCTTGGCCTGGACCACCCGGTCGCGATACCGCTTGACCGAGATCCGCAGATCCTGGATGGCGTCGATCTCGCTCTTGATGACCTCGAGCGGGCGCGCGACGTCCTCGTCGAGTTCCGCCGGATCCTCGATCCCCGCGGTCACGAGGCGCTGCTTGAACAGGTGGATGCGGTAGACGTCGTTGTGGATCTTGCGGGCCACGTCGTCGAGCTTGTCGGGTGTGATCCGGATCGGCGCCACATCGCCGCCGGCCCAGGCGAGGAAAGCCTTGAACAGCGCAACCTCGGTCGCGAGGTACACGAGGAGGGTGACCTCGGTGAGGACCTTCGGGTCGTCGGGGTGCGGCCGGTTCTTGACGCTGAGCAGTTCGCCCTTGACGAGCACCTCGTGCTTGGGGAACACCCGGTGCAGCAGGTCCAGGTAGACCCCGGGGCTCACCTTCTTGGCGCGGATCCGCGTGATGCCCTGCTCGTAGCGGGCGGTCCACTCGCCGCCGTCGTTCGGGATGTCGTAGAGGAACACCCGGATCGGGTCGCCGTGCGAGTAGTCGGAGGCCTGATCGGCGGCGTCGTCGGCCGCCGGCGCGGTGGGCGCGGGTTCGATCGTCTGCGGATCGGCATCCGGAGCGGCCGCGTTCGCCGCCTCGTTGTCACTGACGGTGGTCATGGGTCAGTGCGCGGCCGCAAACGCCTCGGCGATCTCACGCGAGATGCGTCCGCGGGTGGACACGGCGAAGCCGTTGCGGGACGCCCACTCGCGGATCTCCTGGGTGCTCGCACCGTCGGTCGAGGGGGTGGCGGCGGCGCGGGGCTTCTGACGACCGCCGACCTTGCTCGCGTGCCGGATGTAGTAGTCCATCTTGCGATGGAACTCGGTGGCGTTCTTGTCGTTGAGGTCGATGGTGTACTCGACGCCGTTGACCGCGAAGCTGATCGTTTCGCCGCCGGTATCGATGGGCTCACCATCAAGATCATCGATGAGCTCGACAATTACCTTCTGTGCCACGTGTTACTCCCGAGGTTCACCAACCAAGCTGCATCGGAAGCCTACGGGACAACCCGGCACACAATCCGACGCGGATCACGGTTGCCAGGTCGTGGACCGCCGCGCGGCTTCGTAGAGAGCCTCGACAGTCTCCGGCGGGTGGATGTCCCGCTGCCGGAGGAGCCAACGAGCGACGTGCATCCGCGGCACGACGTGGACCCCGTCAGGCGGGCTCTTCACGGTGACGGCCCGGGCATTGACGGTGACGATGACCGGTTCGGCGGCAACATCGAACCCGCAGGCCGCGGTGAGCAGTTTCGCGGCCCGCGCCGCTTCGTGACGACTGTTCCGGATGTACGGCTGCCTCGTGCCGTTCACCAGGAAGGTACTGTCGGCCACCCAGATATCCGCGCGTGGATGATGCTTTGCGTTGACGGTGAAAACACCGCCGGGCCCCACCACGAGGTGGTCGATGTCGCTACCCCGGACTCCGACGGGAATGGCGTGGAGCACGCGCCACCGCGGGTCCTTCCGCACCACCCGGGCGAGCCGCGGCACCCGGCCTCGAGTCGGCGAGGTCCTGGACGGATCGCACCGGTTCGACGGCCGCTGTTGCGACGGTTGCAGTTTCGACCTCTCGAGGGCTCAGAACCTCGTGCTGTGCGGCCCGCCAGACGGCGGCCGCAGCCGTCACCGTGTCCTCACTTTGCGAGGTCCGAGCGTGGGCCCGCCCGGCGTCGAGGTCCCACCACCCGAGGTCGGTGCCGTCGGGGGCGCGCACATACAGGCGATCGTGCCCGTACCGCCGCCACCTCGTCACCACCACATCCGCACCGTCGCTCACGACGGACGAATATCACCGCGAACTGCGCCCGGACTGGGGAATGACCGAAATCGAATGCGAGGGAGACGTCGCCTTCCGTGGCCGAGACCATCGCCGATGGAACCCCGCCGTGAAACCGAACCAAAAGGTTGATAAGTTTCGAGCCGTCCATTCGGTTCAGTTCCACTGTCATACAGGGAGTATCGAAATGCTGAGTGTCAACGATCTCTTCGCCGTCATCCTCAACCTGGGTCTGCGCGTCGGCTCCGCCGGCTTCCAGCTGAACACCTCCGTGGAGAACCCGGTCTAAGCTTCCGACCTCGGATTCACGGCACTGGGCCCCCGGCGAGATCGCCGGGGGCCCAGCTGTACGGCCGGTTCAGTGCCGCCGTCGGCGTCTCCTGCCCACAGCGCCCAGGAAGATCAGCACGACGCCCACACCGGCGACGACGGCCAGGGCGGGTGCTCTCCGGCGGGCGAGTTCGACCGCGGCGTCGGACTTCTCGTGGACCGCTACCTTGGTCCGTGCCGGCACATCCACCCGGTGGGTGAGTTCCTCGAACGTCTCGGCGAGTTCGGCGCGCTGCCGTTCGACGTCGATCTGCGATTCGTCGCTGTCTCCGGGTCCGGTCATCGCACTGTTCCTTTCACAGCTTGTACGTCGCGGCGGACGCTGTCGACGGTGTCGGCGGGCACGGGGGGTGCGGCGTTCTTGGCGCGCGCAGCGCCCACTGCGGCGAGAATTCCCCCGACGGCCAGCACCACCAGGGAGACGATCAACGCCGCCAGCCAGGGGGCGACCGCAGTCGCCAACCCCAGGATGGCGGTGGCGATGAGCGCCCCGACACCGAGATAGATCAACATCAGGCCGGCACCGGATATCCCGACACCGATTCCCATCCGGGTGCCCTTGGCCTTCACCTCTTCGACGGCGCTGGCGACTTCCGTGCGGACCAGCGTCGAGACCTGGCCGGCGAGGCGCTCGGTCAGCTGGGCTGTGGACAATTCGTGCGGGTCGGCTTCTCCAGGACCCATCGCGTCAGGCATCGTCACTTTCCTTCCCTTGTGTCGGCGAGGCCGCGGAGTGGGAGAGCCGAAGGCGGCGACCGTCCTCGACGTCCTTGCTGCGCTGTTTCTCGCGCTTCTCGATGTCGCGCGTATCGCGGGGCGGCAGTTGGATGGACTTCTCCGCGGGAAGTCCCGCCTGCAGTTCCCGGCCACGCTCGAGCTCTGCGTCGAATTCGGCCCCGAAGAGCAGCGCGAGATTGGTGATCCACAGCCACAGCAGGAACACCACCGCACCGGCCAGCGAACCGTACGTCTTGTTGTAGCTGGCGAAGTTCGACACGTACACGGCGAACAGCGCCGACGCCCCGATCCAGACGACGATCGCAATGGCCGCGCCGGGGCTGATCCAGCGGAACTTCGGCTGGGACACGTTGGGCGTCACGTAGTACAGCACCGCCACGAGGACGCCGACGACGAGGAGCAGCACCGGCCACTTGGCGATGTCCCATGCCGTCACGGCCGCGTCACCCAGTCCGAGAACGTCCCCGACGGAGCGGGCGACCGGTCCGCTGATCACCAGCATCAAGCCGGACGCGCCGACAGCCACGAGGCAGAACGCAGTCACCACGAACATGAGCGGGCGAAGCTTCCAGATCGGCCGGCCCTCTTCGATCTCGTAGATGCGGTTCATCGCCCGGGCGAAGGCGCCCACGTAGCCGGAGGCCGACCACAGCGCACCGAGGACACCGATGACCAACGCGATCCCGGCGGAGGGGGCCGCGACCAGTTGCTCGACGGGCTCCCGCAGCGTGTCCACGGCATTGGTGGGGCCGAGTTGCCCGACCATCTCCATCACCGCGTCCACCGTGCGCTGCCCCTGGCCGAAGACACCGAGTAGCGACACGATCACGAGCAGCGCCGGAAACAGCGCCAGAACGGCGTAGTAGGTGAGCGCTGCGGCGAGGTCCGTGCACTGGTCGGTGCCGAACTCGCGCGCCGTCTTGCGCAACACGTACATCCAGGAACGCTTGGTGAGGTCGTCCGGTGATTCCGGCTCGACCACCTCTTCTGCCGCACGCCCGGTCGGGCGCGCGGCTTGTCGGTCGTCGCGAGCTGTCATCTTCGGGAGTTACCCGACGGCGCCGACGGGTAAACCGCCCGGGGCTACGCCACGGCGGCGGAGACCGGCATCGTGCGAGGCGGCCCGCCGAAGATCAAGCGGCGCAGAGTGAACCGTTGCCGATCCGGATCGTATGGACGGTATGCCAGGTAGGCACCGAGGTGGGTGAACCAGTGCAGGCGCAGGAGCCGGCGGTGCTGGGGCGTCATGGCGTCGTGCCGTTCGAGGGTTTTGATACCGGCCCGCAGATAGTCCGAGAACTCGCGGGGCGGGGTCAGTGCCCGGCGGGGTGAGAGATCCGCACACAGCTCCGACAGCTGGGCGATCTCGACGCCGGCGTCGCAGATGCACAGCGCCAGGTCGGCATCCTCGTGGACGTCGGGATCGACGCTCGTCGCCGACTTCACTTGTTTCCAGGTGGTGCGGCGCAGAGCCATGTTGGCGCCGTGCAGATTCCGAATCCGTTGCTCGTTGCCGAGCACACCCTTCGACACGAGGCGACGCAGGTACCAACCTTTGAGCCCCCGGTACGGCGAGTCGTACGAATTACTCAGCCCGGTCACGGCACCCACCGCCTGGGTGTCGGGTCGACCGAAGTAGTCGAGAACAATCCGCGCCCACCCTTCGCCGACGCGGGTGTCTGCGTCGATGCGGCCGAGGATGTCGCCGGTGGCGGCGTCGAAGCCGGTGTTGCGGGCGTGCACCGCGCCAGGAGTGGCCTCACGGACCAACTTGACTACGGGGTGGGACGCGGCGATCCGCTCGACGATCTCGACGGTGCGGTCGGTGGAGTTGTTGTCGACGACCAGAACCTCGTGAAGATCGTCCTCGGACCGGAGCAGCGCCTCCAAGCATGCGCCGATGTAGTTCTCCTCGTTGAAGGTGGGCACGATGACCGACAGCGAATGTGCAGACGTCATACTTCCCGTATACCGGACCCGGGGAGGTCCCGCTTGGCAACAGACCTCTGGCTCGTGGCGCCACGTCAGAGCAGGCGGCCCAGCGGACTGCGGTCGAGTTCGCGGCGCAGCGCGTCGACGTCGTCGCAGCAGTGATCGGCGCCCGCCTCGGTCAGTTCCCCGCGCGAGATCCCGCCGCTCAACACACCCACGGTGGGCACCCCCAGAGCCTGGCACGCACGCATGTCCCAGACACTGTCGCCCACGAAAACTGCTCTGCCGGATTCGGTTCCGGCACGTTCGAGGGCGATCTTCACGATGGTGGGGTCGGGCTTCGCCGTGTCGACGTCCTCTCCACTCGTGACCGCGTACAGCACGGATTCACTGTCGAGCAGCCGACGCAGGATGGCCAACTCGTCAGCCGGCGCGGACGTTGCCAACACCACTCGCAGGCCACTGTCGTGCAACTGCTCGAGGATTTCCCGCGCCCCCGGCAGCAGGCGCAACTGATCCGCCTCGTTCTTGTAGAAACGCGAGTGCAGTTCGTCCACACGATCTGCGGTGGCATCGTCGATACCGGGGCACAGGTCACGGATCAGGGTGGAGCCGTCCATGCCGATGGCGCGGTGGATCCGCCACGTGGGCACGGTCAGTCCCGCGTCCACGAATGCACGGTGCCACGCGTCCGCGTGAAGGTAGTTCGAGTCGACCAGGGTGCCGTCGATATCGAAGAGCACCGCAGCTGGCAGGTTGGACATCGGATTCGCACTCCTCAGTTCGATGGGTCGTGTTCGGCCGGGTCGACGGTCGACTCGGCCACAGCGAGGAACCGCTGCAGATCCTCCGGGTGGAGCCCCGGTTCCGCGCTCACCCCGTCCACCAGCAACCGCAGCTGCCGATGCAGAGACGGGACATGTTCGCGGCGACCGCATTCGGTGACGTGGTCGATCAGCATGCGCGGCACCGGGGCGAGCGCGTCGGCGACGTGCAGCTGACGCGGACACGCCTGCCGTATCTGGTCGAAGGCGTGGTCGACGTACTCAGGCGGGGACAGCAACCACGGTCGCAGGAGCGTGCGGCCGTCCCGGCCCGACACCGCGACCGGCGGCATGTCCGTGACCAGAAGCGTCCGCAGCAGACTGCCCAGCCGCAGCACCACTTCTGTGGCAGTGGTCGGGTCGTTGATCGCCGCACTCAGAGCGCGTAGCGCGATGTCGACCAGTTGACGCAGCGCGAAGTCGACGTCCTGCTGCATGGTGCGGCTGTCGGCGATATCGACCGCAGACTCGAGCCGCCGCCGCACCCGGTCGTCTCGTCGCGGGATCGGCGACACGCGCAGCAGCACCTCGCCGCGGTGGATGTACGCGCCGGTCCGCGTCTCCAGTCGCACCACGGTTGCGGCGGGGACCGCGGCAAGGATCTGCTCGGTGGGTACCTGCGTGACCCATCCGTCGCGAACCGCTCGAACGATCAACTGCGGCTTTCCTTCCGGAATGTCCGGGACCGTCGCACCCGTGGTCTCCCTCTGGGCGGCGTGGGAGGCGGCGCCGATCACGCCGTCCGCCTCGGCGGCGATGGTGCGCACGACCTCGCCGACCTGCAGCCCCCGGGCGAGCCGCCCGAGGTACGCAATGATGAGCACGACGGTGCCCACCGTGAGGATCAGCGCTGTGGTCAGCGGAATCCGCGGTGCGGGATCGGTCGCGTTGCCGCTGATGTGCCGCAACGTGAGCACACAGAAGACGAACGTGGCCACCAACATTCCGATGACCGTCTGGCTCACCCGATCACGGATGAACGAACGCATCACGCGGGGCGAGAACTGACTGCTGGCCAGTTGGAGACTGACGACGGTCAGGGAGAAGACCACGCCGGCCGTGGTGATCGTTGCGCCCGCCACGGTGCTGAGCAACCATGTCGCGCCGTTGCTGTTCATCTGCACGCCCCATCCGACGGGGCCGTCGTCGTCCAGGGCGCGATCGAGATAGGCGGTGGCTTCCGCGAGCGCCACCCCCACCGCAACGAGCACCGTCGGCAGCGCGAACAGGCTTTCCCGAAAGCGGTACCCGGCGGCGGCCAGACGCAACTGCAGCAGCGGTCGCGTAGGCCTGTCCATGCCGTCCAAGGCTATCGGCAACGGGCCGTTGCCGCGCTGCACCGCGATTCGCACTCGCATCCGGCGCATCCGGAAACCGGACGTTCCTACCCTTCCGGATTTCTCGGTGTCGGCGCCCCGCGGGTCGGCCCGAGCCGATCGGAGCGAACATGGGCCCGCACTCCGTGCATCCCGAACAGGATGAGCAACTCGACCGCGCCGCCGTCGGCACTGCCCAGCCAGTGCGGCAGGGCGGTGTCGAATTCGGCCGCCTCGCCGGCCGGCAACGTCACGTCCCGGTCGCCGACCACCAGCCTCAGGCGTCCGTCGAGGACGTAGAGCCACTCGAATCCTTCGTGCCGCTTCGGCGCGGGCACGGGCGGCGACGGCTGCGCCGGGATCATCATCTTGAAGGCCTGCACCCCACCGGGCCGTCGGGAGAGCGGGACGAACACCATCCCGGATCGGGTGATCGGTTTCAGGTGGATCCGCGGGTCTCCCGTGCGCGGCGCGCCCACGAGATCGTCCAACGGCACGTCGTAGGTGCGGGCCAGAGGGAGCAGCAACTCCAGTGTGGCCCGGCGTTGCCCGCTCTCCAAGCGGGACAGGGTGCTCTCCGACACGCCGGTCTCCGCGGCGAGCTCGGCGAGCGTGATGGCGCGCTGACGCCGCAGCGCACGCAGCCGGGGCCCGACCGCGCCGAGTACGTCCTCCGTTACGGGGTCCATCCGATCAGGTTGCCAGAACCGCAAGTTCTCGTGCCGAACCGTCCAGTGCGCGGCGAGACTGGGCGACCGAGTCCGCGACCGAAGGGAGAGACCACCATGCCGACCTCACGCATCGCGCGACGCGCCGACACCCCGCCCCCACACGCCGGGAACAGCGAGTCCGAGACCCTGCGCGCCTTCCTCGACTACCTTCGGGCGTCCGTGCTCACCAAGGTCGAGAGTGCGCCCGAACCACAGGTCCGGACCGCCGCGGTGCCGTCGGACACGAATCTGCTCGGTCTGCTGAACCATCTGACGTTCGTCGAACGCTCGGTCTTCCTGGGCGAACGAGTCACCAATTGGAAGAAGACGTTTCACGTGCCGCCCACCGCCGCCGTGGCCGACGTCGCCACCCGCTACCGCGATGCCGCCCGGG
Source organism: Prescottella equi (assembly GCF_002094305.1). Taxonomy (GTDB): domain Bacteria; phylum Actinomycetota; class Actinomycetes; order Mycobacteriales; family Mycobacteriaceae; genus Prescottella; species Prescottella equi. The sequence continues at coordinate 84,873 of NZ_LWTX01000009.1, read as the reverse complement.
AAGCGAACCTCGTCTTGGACGAATGCACCGACCTCGGGGCGCCGGTCCCGCGACCGACGCCCAACGACCACGCCCCGAGTGTCCGCTGGGCGTTGACCCACATGATCGAGGAGACCGGCCGGCACGCCGGCCACGCCGACATCCTCCGCGAACTGATCGACGGCGCGACCGGACGCTGAACCGAGGGCGGGCAGCCGGATCAGCCTGCGGCCAGGCCCGCTTTCGCGTAGCTGACGTCCTCGTCGGGCTGGGCGCCGCTGACGCCGATGCCGCCGACCACGTCACCGTCCACTACGAAGGGCAGGCCACCGGGCAGGGTCGTCAGGGACTGCGCGGCCTGGCTGTCGATCAGGTCGGCGAGCGCGGGATGTGCGTCGGCGAGCCCCGAGTAGGCGGTGGTGGGGATGCCGATCAACGCGGACGTGGCGGCCTTGGCCCGCGCCACCCCGGCGGTGAACCACGCGGCGCCGTCGTCGCGAACCACCAGCAGGTCGTGGCCACGGGTGTCCACGACGGCGACACTCACCCGGTTGCCGCCCTCCCGGGCCGCCGCGATCGCCGCGTCCGCCGCGCGCCTCGCGGTCTCCAGATCGAGCCGTGCCTGCTTGCCTGTCATCGAACCTCCTCCCACTTCAATCCCGTCGAACCTCGATCAAACACGACGGCCGAGCGCGGGCAGGTCGACGCCCGCCAGGTCCGCCTGGATCTGCAGCGCCAGGTACTTGCTGTAATTGCGCACCAGCATGAAATTGCCGCCGTGGATCCAGAACCGGTCGTGGCCGGAGCGCCGCCACACCGAACGCAGCTCGCCCTCGTCGTCGAGCCCCCAGACCGGTCCGCAGGCGTCCGCGACCGCGTCACCGAGCACCCGGCGCGCGGTGTCGAGGATGCCGCGGAACCCGGTGGCGCACACGATGGTGTCGGCCGGGACGCGGGTGCCGTCCGACATCACCAGTCCGTCCGCATCGAGCCGCTCGATCGTCCCGGAGACCAGCCCGATCCGGCCGTCCACGATCATCGGCGAGGCACCCACGTCGATGTAGTAGCCGCCGTTGCGGGTGAGGAACAGCATCATCACGCCGGTCCCGTCCGGTCCGCCGTCGTGCGTGAAGCCGCAGGCGGTGAGCCCGTCCAACAATTCGCGATCGTGCTCGGCGAGCATGCCCACACCCATCCGCAGTCCGGCGACGAACTGCGGATCCAGCCGGGCAGTGGCGGCGTCGAGCAGATCCGCGACCTCCGTCGACGTCTCCTCCCCGTAGCGCAGCCGGCCCCGCTCCGCCAGCGCCTGCCCGCTGACCACGTGCGTGGGACCGCGCTGGACCAGCGTGACCTCGGCCCCTGCCTCCTGGAGGTCCTGGGCGATGTCGTGGCCGCTGTTGCCGGTACCGATCACGACCACCCGGGTACCGCGTCGCGCCGGATCGGTTCGGTACGCGCTCGAATGCAGCAGTTCCCCGGCGAAATCGTCGGCACCGGTGAACGCGGGCATCACCGGTTCGGTGCCGCTGAGCCCGGTGGCCAGCACCACGTGCTGCGGGTGCAGGGTGCGCCGGGTCCCGTCGCGGTCCACGACGACGGTCCACCGCCGACGGTCCGGGTCGAATGTCGATTCCACGACCTTGGTGCGGTTCCAGACGTCGAGTTCCATCGCCCGGGAGTAGATCTCGAGCCAGTCCCCCATCTTGTCCTTGGGCGTGAACACCGGCCAGTTCGCCGGGAACGGCAGCAGCGGGAGGTGGTTCGACCAGACCGCGTCGTGCAGCACCAGCGAGTCGTACCGGCCGCGCCAGTTGTCACCGACCCGATCGGCCCGGTCGACCAGCAGCGTCCGCACCCCCAGCACGCCGAGCTGAGCAGCGAGGGCCAGCCCCGAGTGTCCCGCGCCGATCACCAGAACGTCGGGATCGCCGTCGCGACAGTCGAGTTCACGCTCGCGGCGCGCCGACCAGTACTCGACCCGATCGGCGGGCATCTCGGTGCCCTCCGGCCGTCGAGCGCCGATCGCCGCCTCGCGCCCGGCCAGCGAGTCGAGCGCGGTGAGCAGGTTCCGGGCCTGCCACGCGCCGCCGTCGACCACCAGGCGTGCGACGCCACGCACGTGCCCGAGCCGGGTGTCGAAGCGGAACAACAGTTGGATCGAACCGGCACCGGCCGCGCCGGGGAGCAGGACCGGTGGCGCGGCCGGATCCAGCCGCTCGCCGGAGACCTGTTGTGCGCGGCCGACGTCGAGCACGGCGCCGATCCTCTCGGCGCCGTGCAGGCTGCGCAGGTCGCCGGTGAAGGCCAGCAGGTCGCGCCACCACAGATCGGTGTGCAGAACCTCCTCGGCTCCCGTACCCGCACGGAGCAACTCCGCGAACCCGGTCAGCCATTGCTGCGCCACCGCTGCGATGGCGGCGTCGTCCAGCTCCGGAGACTCCAATTGCATTGTCATCGAGACTCCTTCACTTTCAGCGGGTGGTGAATCCGGCGTCGACCTTCAGTTCGGTGCCGGTGACGTACCGCGCCTCCTCGGAGGCCAGGAACAGCACGGCATGAGAGACGTCCACCGGCTCCACCCACGGCACGGGGATCGCGTTGGCGCCCGCGAACAACGGGGCCACCTGTTCCTTGGAGGGGTGTTCGACGCCGGGCAGGAAGAGCCCGAAGCAGCGGTCGTTGATGATCATGTCGGTGTCCGTCGCGCCCGGGTGGACGGTGTTGACCCGGATACGGTGCCCGCCGAGTTCGCCGACGAGGGTGCGCATCAGTCCGACGACGGCGTGCTTGCTGGCCCCGTAGGCGGCGGTACGAGCCGCACCCTTGAGCCCGGCGGTGGAACTGGTGATGACGATCGATCCGCCGTCACCCTGCTCGATCAGGTGCGGGATGGCGGCCTTGCACGTGTGCCAGACGCCCTTCAGGTTGACGTCGAGGACGTCGTCCCACTCGGCCTCGGTGATCCGGTGCGCGGGTTCGCCGCTGATGAAGATGCCGGCGTTCGCCACCACGACGTCGATGCGGCCCAGCTCCGCGACACCGCGGTCGACCACCGCGCGCACGGCGTCGAAATCGCGGACGTCGGCCTTCTCGGCGACGATCCGGCGTCCGAGCGCCTCGACCCCACGCACCGTCTCGGCAAGATCCTCGGCGGTGGCGGGCGGATAGAACGGCCTGACGGTGTCGATGCCGTCCGCGATGTCCAGGGCGATGATGTCGGCGCCCTCCTCCGCCAGTCGGAGCGCGTGACTGCGTCCCTGACCGCGCGCCGCGCCGGTGACGAACGCGACCTTCCCAGCTACCCGTCCTGACATGACGCTCCTCCCGCGAAGCCGGCAATTCGGTCCGGAAAGTAACGCCGATCACATTCGGTGCCGGGAAGCACTCCCAGCCACCGGGACTCATTCGTGGCCTGGATCACATCCAGGCCCGAAGGGTGGGGTTGACGCGCCCGGCCGACAGGTCAAGACACCCGAATCACGCAGTCCTTCACCGCGACGCTGACGATGAAGTGGCCGTTCTCCTTGGCCTCGCGTTCGGGCGACGCATCGGTGCGCCGCGTTGATGGAGAGAACCTTGGCAAGGATCGAGATCGGTTTCATGTGGTAATTGGTAATTACGTGTTTACCTGTATACACGTGGAAAGTTTGAAAGGAGCTAGGCCTTCGCTCGCGCCTTGCCGCCAGGCCCGAGGTCTCTACGGCGGCCTGGCTTGACGGTGCCGATCTCAGCGTCCTCAACCCATGCCCGCAACGCTGCCTCGATGTAGGCGTTGACCGGGATTCCGGTGTCCAGTGACTTCTGTCTGACCTGCCGCATCAGTTCGGCCTCAAGCGGTACCCGGAGTGTTCCCACTTGGGCCGCCTCGGGGCACGAGCCTGTCCTGGTCGAAACTTGGACGGTGACTCGTTCCCCGTCATGATTGCCCTGCTGATCGAAAATCCGCTGGACAGAAGGCTATCGGGGTGGTTCGAGCGCAAGTGCAACGGCAGGCGGGAACACCGCCTTCGGCTGTCGACTCCGGTTGATATAACCCTCGGGTGAGCTTGTTCAATCGCCGGTCCAATCGCCAGCAGGACGAACGCTGGATGGGACCAGATCCAACTTGTGACCCCGACCACGGCTACGGGGAAGAGAGTTGGCGCCGGGCGCCGGGAGACTATGTCCGACCGAAGCGCCGCGTCATGCTTCAACGTGGCAGCGTTCGGCACAATCTCTCCGGCACCAACTTCTACTGCCGCGCACTAGATCATTTGCGTTGGGGGTCTGAAGTGGCAGTTGAGTTGGTCCCGGAACCACAGAATCCGTTCGATTCGACGGCCGTCTGTGTCGAACTGGACGGCACGCGGCTCGGATACCTAGGGCGTGGCTTCGCTGAGTTCTGGCATCCAATCGTTCGGGGGTTCAATGCTGCTGGTTCATATGTCCGCACTTCCGCGGTCATCATTCGAGAGGACTACTGCGACAACAGCATCGATGTCTTCCTTCCAGACTGGAGCGAGTGGGACAGTGTGGCTCGTCAGAGCGGACTTATGACCGCCTTCGACAGCCTCTGGGCACAACTCTCCCCTGCCGCGCAGTCCGACCTGATCAATGGATATGGGCGACAACCACGTTGGCGGACTGTCCGAGAGATCAGCGAACATCGGCATCTTCTCCCTGCGATTCCACCAGAGCGTTTCGACGAGGACCAGCTACCGTTCACCGTCCTCCACTACGTCAGGCAGCGCGCCATCGAAGAGTACGAGCGCCGTGAAGGGTGGACGACCGACCAATCCGCGCAGTACCGAGATCACGACGTGCGGTTGTCTGGCCCCAGGATCGAGGTTTGCCTGGACGATGACTTGACACTCGATCAAACGGCCATCGCTGTCGCGGTTCCGAAGTCGGACTGCATGAAGCTGCTCGGCGAGTATCAGGCGCTGATGACTCGGTGAGAGGAATCCGCTGGACAGAAAGCTACCGGCCACGCTCCGATAGACAGGACAGGGTCCTTGAGCGGGCCGCCAACACGAGGAGGCACGATGCGGGATCCAGAGAGGATCGATCCGATCCTGACCAAGCTGGGCCAGATCTGGCACGAGAACCCAGATCTCAGACTGCCACAGCTCCTTGTAGCCCTCGCGAAGACCGGCGAGGCGATGCCGCAGTTCTTCTACACAGAGGACGACCACATCGAGGCCGCCATCGATGCAGCTCTGGATGCCGGTCTCGGCGGATAGTGCCGATCGAAGGCCGTTGTGCGCCCCCATTCCGGAGGTCGCTGACTGTCGGACCGATTCGACGAGATGTCTGGCTCGTCGAATCGGTGCGCAGCGGCCTTCTGTCAGCTGCCAGATGCCCTTGAGGACAGCAGCTCCCGAACGTCCTTCGCAGCGTTCTCTGCTTTGAGCAGGTTCGTCGAGCAGCTCAGGGTGCCGCCTGCACTGGCGCACCTGCCCTGCACGTAGGCGGAATGAGCATCGTTGAACGCGGACACCTTCGTGGACAGAGTGCCGGCCTGATCGCCGAGGTGTTCCGTCGCAGCGCTGTCGAGGTCCTTCAGATCGGCCCGGACACGGTCCAAGCAATCCGCCACACCGCTCTGAAATCCGCAGATCAGCTTGCTGGACGAGTTCTGCTGCAGTTTCGTCAGGTAGTCAGCTTGGAGCGACTCCCATGTCACCTCCGGCTTCGCAGGGGCTTCCTCCCCGGAACTGCACCCCGCGACGGTAAGCACGCAGGCGATCGCCAACAGAACCTTCTTCAACTTGAGCCCCCCTGTAGCGGATCCAGATGCCCACTGTCCTGCAGATTCCTACCACACGGCAGGTTGGACTGACTGCGTTCACCGACCCACGACCGGGCGCGTGGACCCTTGCGGAATGTTCCGTCGCGGTTCTTGAACTGCCGAATCGGCCTGCACCCAGCGTGGTGCAGGCCGATTCGATTCATGCAGCTAGATCAGCTGCCGCTGCTGCCGGTCGGCCAGAGCCTTTCGTTGTCGAGGGATGTCACGCGCCACCGGAATGATGGTCATCACGGGGTGCGCGCAGGGTCGGCACTGCGAGGCATTCAGGAGTGCTCGGCACGTAACCCGATTCGACTGAACGACGCAGTCGATGAACGGGACCGGGGTCGATCCAACTCGCTGGATCGGCCCCGGTCCGGTTGCCTTGTTACGACAGATCAGCGGTACCCGTCGAGCACCTCGTTGAACCTACGGGACTGCTCGTCGCCCATCTCTTGACACACCGACCTGACCTGCTGAAATGCCGATTCGGTCTCTGCAACGAGGAGTTGTTCAGCCCGAGCGGTGGCGGCTGTCGCGGCCTGGGAGATCTCCTCCATCTGGGCGCGAACTTCCCGCCCAACGTGAGCACCGAACTCCTCTGCCACTCGCTGTGCCTGTTCACGACGAAGCTCGGTGGAGCGCTGAATGACTTCGCCGTAGAAGCCGCTCACGTTCAACCGAGTCGGATCGAAGTCCTGCATGATCGACGAGACATCGATCGACCCTCCAAGTTGACTCGGATCGAGGTTCATTGCCAACGAAGCGTCCCGTTCGAGAGGCGGCGAGTCCGCCATCTGTGCGAACTCACGCTCGGCCGCGGCCATGCTCTCCCTGATGAACTGATCGATGTTCGCACCCTGAAGCGGGGTCGCCGCAACGCCGTTCGCGCTCGGAGACGGATAGACACCCATGCCGGCTGAGATGTCTGGATGTTCTCCCACATCCTGTTCATTCGATCAGCGACGATGTCGGACGGGTGACCCATGAACGCCCCATCGGCATTGGTGAACCGAAGATCCTTGATGACCTCCAGTGGGACACCGGCCGAGTACATATCCGCCACGGAGGTGTTCGGGTCCGCGAGCATCAGCTCCTTCATCATCTCGGACTGCTGCTTGAGCAGATTCCGGTCGACGGGTTTGCGGCCGCTCGGACCGAGGGTCATGAGGTCCCGGAGCCCGAAGTTCTTGAACGAATCCGCGGTGGCCTGCTTCATATTGATGAGTCCATCGGTGACCGCAGCGGCACCGCCAGCTACGACCGCTGTACCTGCCAAGAGTGGTGCCATCGGACCGCCGTCCATGCTTCCGATCCTCGCTCGATCAGCCCCTTCTCGAAGGAAGTCCGACGCCTTCTTCCTCTTGCCGGTCTTAGGGTCGTCACCCATCTGCAAGTTCACTCGGTCGTCCTCAAGCATCTTCTTCGCCGACATGTTCCGATCAGCATCCGTGGTGATGTCGCAGCCGGGCTTCTTGCGTCCCAGGGTGGCCCAAGGATCGAAAGGTGGGAACCTGTCGCCACTGAACTTCTGAATCAGACCACTGCCCATGTTGCGAGCAAATCCGATCGCAGCGGTCGGCCTCATCAGGTCGAGCCCTAGTTGGCGCTTGAGCACGAAGATCGGAATCCAGATCGCGGCTACCTGCAGGATGCAGTTGGCCACCGCGTTCCTATGTACAGCAGATTTCCGATCCAGATCCCGAGGACAATCCAGAAAGGCAACTTCAACCCAAGTCGTGTCCAGCCTTCTGCTCATCGGGATCTGTAGGCGCCGCAGGGTCGTTGAGGAAATCTGTCACCACGGCATTCTGACCTACCGCTACGACAGATTTGGGTGTTTCAGACACAACCCAACAATCGGCAATGGGACAAGCTCCGAGCGGCCCTGATCGACGGTGTTCCGACCGAACTGCTGTTGCTTGGCCAACTCGCGATCGAACCAAGTCCTCAACGTCTAGAATCTGCGCCGAACCGGGGGAATACTTCACCGACCAAGATGCAGGGCACAGAGCCCTCAACTCGTGGCGCACAAACTCAAGGGGAGGGCTTCATGGCCTCACACGGCCTAACCAAGCTTCTGCTATCCACCGCTGCAGCAACCGCGGTCGTACTCGGTGCCGCGGCACCGGCATACGCCGTGGATCCGCCGGCAACGACCTACACGCAGTCCACCGTACTGGCCCTGCGAGGTGGCGAGTGGGCGAACGATGTGGCCGTAGACGATTACGGAAACACAGCCATCCTGGTGTCGTCACCGTCCGGGGGCGGCACCCGAGTGGTGAAGATCAGCAAGGAAGGACAGCAAACGAGCGTACCCATCACGGGACAGCGCAGCTCGGCTGGAAGCCTTGCGATAGACAGCGAAGGAAACACCTTCCTCACGTTCGGTAGCTATCTTGCGGGCGGCACCGTCGCATCTGGTTCGGTACTTCAGATAACACCGGAGGGCAACACCTTCTCGATCCTCTACGGCATGCGCAACCCCTGCGACGTGACCGCAAAGGGAACTGAGATCGCTGTGCTCGATTGCGGCACCGGCAACGAAGACGGACAGGTGGTGCGGGCCGACATACCGGGTGGCAGCGCCTCCCAGTGGGTAAACGGGTTCGTCCAGCCGCGGGGCATCGCGCTGGATAATGCAGGCAACATCTTCGTCGGTGAAGCACGGTACGGAGACGGCAACAGCAGCGTCGCAAAGGTGGCGCGCGACGGGTCGAAGACCGAGATTCCCCTCGCAGGGATATTCCCGCATGGTGTCGCTATCGGTGCGGATGGCAATCCCGTCGTGGCTGGCGTCACGGAGACAGCTGTGCGAGTGGTTCGATTGAGCGCTGATGGAACGCAGACCGTTCTCCCGTTCAGCGGGCTCGTTTGGCCGACCGGTGTCGCGGCGAATCAAGATGGCGCAGTTACCGTCTCTTACCTCGAAGGCAGCAGCACGAACTCCGCGAGCAGAGTCGTGCGCCTCACCCCGAATCCCGTCTCCACTCCGACGCCGGAACCCACGCCGACTCCGACGCCAGGGTTTGGCAGTAGCGGGAGCTAGATTCGCTCACTGACATGCTGGCGGTCGCCCAGGCCCCACGACCGCCAGCATGTAAAGCACGATGACCGCGCTCTGAGCCGGGGCCCGAGTGCTCAACGACGTGGAAATCGTCTGGACAGCGGGTTCTTTCCGGGGCGCAGCGAGATTTCGAGCACGTGGCCGACAAGCTCGCCGAGTACCTTTCATCCCCTGTTCACGAGCGGAGAGCCGATCGCGATTTTGAGCGTCCGCTGGTCTCGACTCGATAAGTTCCCGATCCAGGCAGACCTCGATAGGCGCCCCTCGTCGACGGAGGGGCGTCGGAATGAACCCTCCGCGAACCGCTTTAGCGACGAGTGCCGGGGAGCCCTCCACCAGTGACGCCACGGAAGGACGCCTGCCTCGCCCGGGAGACGTCGCTGACGACATTCTGACCGAACTTCATGAGGGCATCGCTCCCTACGAAACCTTGGCCGGCCAACTCCTTGCGCAACGTCGCGATGTTCGACGAAGACAGGCCTGACTCATACTGGTCCACGATTCGAGGAACCCGCTCTCGCATCTCCCGGATCGACGCACGGGAACCCGGTTCGCCCAGCCCTGCAAGAACGGCACGAGTCAACTGCCCGGACCTCCATGCGACGGACTTCGCGCTCCGCACGCGAGGGGTGAGCTTCCGTTTCTTCTCCTTCCGCTCCTCCTCCTGAGCCTGGGGCTGCGGCCGACGAACACCGAGGGCCTTGAGCGACTTCTCGGTCGCGGCCAGACGAGCTGGGAGGCTGGCCTTCCGCTCAGCCCTCGTGGCCTTGTAGCAGATTCGGCACAGCTCGAGGCCCCAGTCGGAGGTCTCACGGCAACGAACGCACGGACGCGGGGCTGTCATACCGGGATCCTAGGTTGGGACGCGGACAAAAGCTGAGGTCACCGAGCTGCACGCCGAGCCGCTCCCCGAAGTTTCGCCAGGGTGACCGAATCGTGTGCTAAAGTAAAGCGGAATCGACTAATGGAGTCGATCAACTGAGTCTACGGGGGATGCATCTTGGACAGTTCCGAGCTTTCCGATTACGCAGTCGAGCGGTTCGGCGACCTTGCCGGCGTCGTGCAGAACGCGGTGATTGAGACGGTGCACGAAGCGCAGGAGGCAGCTCTGCGCGTACACGCTGAACATGGACTCCCCGATCGAAGGCCCTACGGGACGTCTGCGCGAGGCCACCTGAACTCGGGACTCCTCAGGCGGCTTCGCGGTACGCCGGGCATCTCCACGGCTAAGCCGGATGGCCATCACGCCGAGTACGAACTTCCCATCATCGACCAGACCGGCGTCGCGCTGTACTGGTGGCGTGTGCCGGGTGACGGCAAGGTCCCCGTGGCTGACGCTCGACTGCGGAAGCCCTCACGCTTGCAGGAACACCTGATGACCCTCACCCCAACCGCGGTTGAGCCTCAGATGACCCTCGAGCACGCGGCGATGACCGAAGAGGAACTGGCGCAGCACTTCGCTGACTCCGAGCACTTCAGCCAGCAGATGTCTGAAGCCAGCGGCCGAACGGTGACACTCTGGGTGTCAGCCTCCCCGGATGGCCTATTCGATTTCGGATGGGGCGACGCGGAACTGTCAAACGCCGAGACCGGCGAGCTGGTGTGGGCCAGGGGTCCACACTCACTGAAGAACGCCGTCCCGGTCACCCCGACGCTGAAGGTGGTCGGCCGCGAGGACAAGCCCGTCGACCGCTTCGACTCGGACGCCGAGCAGGACGCCGGATTCGGCCTGTCGATGCGTGAACCGCAGGAGCACGTCTCCTCAGAGGACCAGCAGGATTTCAACCAGCAGATCACGGGTAGCGAGGACAGTTGAGCAAGCGCGAGTCGGGGCAGCTTCATCTCTTGCCGGATACCGATCTGGCAGGAGATGAACTAAGCGGGGGCGCATTTGATTCGGCGCGGCTGTCGCAGGCACGCCGTCTCGCTGGGATGACGAAGAAGGCAGTCGCGGACGAGATCGGCGTGTCTGCCGTCGCGGTCGGCCAGTGGGAGGCAGGCACGGCGAACCCGCGGCCGGACAACATCGACGCTCTCGCTCGTGTCCTCGACGTCCCGGTCGCCTTCCTCGCGGCTGGCCGGCCATACGCACGTCTCGATGCCGCCGACGCGCACTTCCGCAGTCTGCGACGTACCCCAGTGAGTCAGAGGGACAGGGCGATTTCCTTCACTGAGCAGGTCTGGGAGCTGACATACGCGCTGGAGAAGCGGGTCAGATTCCCGGCAGTCGACCTCCCTGGCTTCTCAGCCGGAGAGGTTCAGCAGACCGACTTCCCCACCGATCCGGTTGGGGCAGCTCAGGCTCTGCGACGTCACTGGGGACTGGGCACGGGCCGGATCCCTCGAGTGGTCCGCACGATGGAGCAGCACGGAATCATCGTCACCCTGGTGCAGTTCGCGGGATCGGCGACGGCGACGGTCGACGCCTTCTCCACATCCAAGTTGCCGCGACCCATCGTCGTACTCACGCCCGACCGCGCAGAAGCTGACGTATACCGGCATCGGTTTACTGCCGCGCACGAGCTAGGACACCTCCTGCTGCACAGCGACTGCGTACCGGGAGATACCCAGCAGGAACGAGAGGCCGACCAGTTCGCCGCCGAGTTCCTCACTCCCCAAGCTGAGATCACGCCGCTGCTGCCGCCACGCCTGGACTTCAAGAAGCTGGGCGAACTGAGCACTCAATGGGGCGTCTCCGTGGACTCTCTCCTACGTCGATGCAAGGAAGTCGGCGCGGTATCGGACGCCACATACCGACGGGCCCACCAGCGCCTCGCCAACCTCCGGTCGTCCGGCCTGTTCATCCGCGAATCAGTCCAGGGGTACCCGGGTGAGATACCGGCCCTGCTCCGATCAGCCTTCGAGATGGCGGAGCAGAACGGGCTTTCCTTCAAGGAGCTCGCCGCTGAGCTCCGGATCACGCTGCCCAGGCTGCGACTTCTCCTTGGCCAGGGCGATACCCGACCAGAACTGAAGCTGGTCTGACGTGCGGCGTCCTGGGCGTACTTGTTGTTGTAGCCCTAGCGACAGAAGTTGTACCTGGCGCTGAGGACCAGCCAGTGCGCCTTTGCCAGGCTGGTACCGATCTCGTCGGCGACGATCTCGGATGCTTCCTTGTCACTCAGATGACCAGTCCGTATGTCGCTGCAGATCGATCGTCCCAGCTTGGGGAAACCGGAAGCTCCGGCGCTATGTTCGAAGCCCATACTGACCGCGTCGTCAATGAACCGCGCCTCGGGCGTCGCGTTACCCATCTCGGTTGGGACGTAGACCGCATCGAATGCGTATTTGTTGCTTGGTGTTTCATCACCGCCTATATCCCTGATCAAACCGAAGAGCTGGAAGCCGGAGAAACCCAGCATGAACACTGAGAAGACGAGTAGGGGGACCTTCACGAGCGGTAGCTCATCCCACGCTCGCGTTGGCTGGCGAGATACCGCCTCGACCGGCTTGTGTGTCGGAGGGGATGCCGGCGCAATCGGCGGACTCGGCACGTGCTTGATACGCACATCAGGATGGAATCTTGCCCGGCCACCGGCCTTTCGCTCCCGAAGCACGCTGATGTATTCCTGTGCGCTAGCGAACGTCTCACCTGGTTCGAGGAGCACGACGTTCGGATCGTACTTGGGATCCCAGCTAGCCGACGGCCCCCATTCCGATTCCTGCATCATGAACCGCACGTATCCAGGCTTGCCGTCCACAGGCTCCACCAACGTGGCCGCGATCATCGCCGAGAAAGGAAGCCTGCGTGGATTGTTCAGCTTCTTAGCGCCCTCGAATGTGAGAATCACCGCGTCATCCTCAATCTGGATGGACCCCTCAGCTGTCCTGTATGTCGACATGTCTCCCCCTTTTGCCCGCGCCTGAACATGCTTGTCGCCAGCAGCAAGGATTGCGTTACGGGGAGAAACAGCCTGCCTAACTGAGCTATCCCGACTTGCTCAGCTAGCCCGATTAGTCGAGGTAGGGGTTGCGGGCCCCGAGCTGTACGAACTTCGTCGGGGAGCCTATCTGCCGGCAGAAATCACGCCACCTGCACGGATGGCCGACAGCGCTGCCGTTGTCAGTTCGCAGCCGCGTAGGCCTCCATGATGTCCGCAGCGATCTGTCCACGAGCGGAGACCGTGTACCCGTTCGCGTTGGCCCACTCTCGGATCTGCTGAGTGCTGGCACCATTCGAAGTCCGCCTAGCCGGCCGGGCCGTTTTCCGTCCGCCGACTCGAGTGGCGTACTTGATGTAGTAGTCCATCTTCCGGTGGAACTCGGTGGCGTTCTTGTCGTTGAGGTCGATGCTGTACTCGACGCCGTTCACCGCGAAGTTGACCGTCTCGCCGCCGATGTCGATCGGATCCCCGTCGAGGTCATCGATGAGTTGGACTACGACCTTCTGCGCAACGTGCATTCCTCCTGGTTGATCAGCCGACGACAGTGACTTTACGGAAGGTCAGGGGCGATACTCGAGTCATGGGATCGAGCGATGAGAAGGACGAAGAGATCCAACATTTTTGGGCCGCGGTTGAGCGAACGATGGGTACCCCGGAAGCTCAGCGTGACCTTCAGGAGGAGGCCAAGTGGTTCTCCGGGTCGCTGAAGGACGGCCTGGACGAGGACCTCTGAGGCATCGCGAGGGGGCCCGATCTGGCTGGCAGACCGGGTCGGTCCGTCCACGACTAGAGGGCGAACGTCCGGGGACCAGGGTCCAGGTATCAATTCCAAAGGTCATTCGACAGCAGCCGTGTCTGTTCGATCGGAATCAGCCCGTCGTCGTGAGCTCTGAGCCTTTCGTATGTCTCCCGCATCGCAATCTTGTCGGAGAGGTGGATGCCCCCCGCAGCCCTCTCCAGGATCGTCGGGGTGTTCACCAACCTGATCGACCCGAGCGGCTTGTCTGGGCTCCGCAGGCGATCGAGTCGTCTGATCTCGTTCATCGCCAACTGGGCACCACCGCCGTCATCGATGATCACGATGACCGGATGCCCTTCTTCGGCTTTGACGACCGCGTGAGCGATCACCATCGTTTCGCCGAGATCCTTGGCGGTGGCGAGGCGCTGGCCCCACGGCTGCTGGCTGATGCGCTCCAGAGCGGAGATGAGTTCCGGGGTCGGATCATCGGGAAGAACCTCAAGGAGTCTCGCCGGGACCTTCTTCAAGACCTTCTCAGCAGCCTCGAACCGCTGATCGCTTTTCGACTTCCCGAGGATCTCCGCATGGACTGTCTCGGGGGTGCTGATCGGCCCCGTCACCGAAAGAAGCAGTCGCTCCTTGTTGATGGAGAAGAAGTTCAGTGCCGGGCCAGCGTCGATGATCGGCCGCGGCGTCACTCGCCCAAGTCCTCGTCCTCGGCGTCGTCTTCCCAATCACTGAAATCGACCTCTACGGCGGGAAGATCATCTGCCGCGGCCCATTCCACCTCGCAGGCGCGTGGAGTGATTCCCTCTTCGCTGAGGCCGCGAACAACTTCATCGACATCGACGCCGCGAAGCGTGGCGAGGGTTTCTGCCGAGACGAGGTGCTCCATGTACCCGTCGATCGCCTTCTTCAGCAGCTTCTGCGGGGCACGACGTCTATCGGATTGAGCCCTCAAAGCCTCGTACTGATCGCCCCATCCGTAACGGGCGGCCAAGTGAGCCGTATTCATCGACATCCAGTCGGATTTCACCCCAGCGTCGATGCACCCGGCCTGCTCCATCGCAATCGCTGCGATCGGCGGGGACACCTCGAACAGCTGGACGATCCGCGACAACTCCTCCAGCGAGGCCGGATGCTCGCCGATAACCTCCTTCACCCCCTCCACGGGGACGAGAAGGTGCCGTGCGAACGCGTCCGCACGGACTTCGTGATGAGGGCGCTCGTCGGCACTCGTATGTGGGTCATCGGCCCAATCCTCGAACACCACATGCGCCAATTCGTGGGCCAGGGAGCTCCGCTGCCGCATGGGGTTCTTTGTGCGGGCAACCGCAATGAACACCGCACCTCGCGCCTGGTCCCGCATGGTGAAGCCGTGTTCGTCTGCCCCGACATCGAGAATCGCGACATCGTTTCCGGTCGTTTGCTCGATGAGGGCCACGAGATCGCCCAGCGGCTGCGTACCGAGGTGGTGTGTCTGACGGAACTCAGCGGCTGCGTATCGTGCCTCTGCCTCAGCGCTCACGCAGTCAGCCCGATGCCCTGGTCCTCAAGGTATGCGTCCAGCTCGAGGAAGTGCAGCAGCTGCTGGCGCATCTTGTCCATGTCCGCGCCATTGGTGGATCGGGCCGCACACTGAACACGGTCAGCGACAGTAGAAGTCCCGGTCAGCTGGGCAAGGGTGCAGCCGGTCGCAGCCGCGATCGCCACCAACTCGTTCGCCTTCGCCTCCCGCAAGCCCGAGATGATGCGCGAGAAGGTGGGCTGTGAAATGCCTGCCTTCTCAGCCAGCGCGCGCCCACTGAGTCCGGCAGTGAGCATCGCCTGCTCTATCCGCTCGACGGTTGTACTCATGACCTTCACCCCCACTTCTTGAATCACTTTTCTCGTACATGATTCAGTGTAGCTCCTGAGGCCTGGCCAATGCCTCATAAGGCGGACCGAAGCGATCGGCTACTCCGCGGGAACCAGGTCCTCAGACTTCATCGAGAAGGGATACCGACCGGGAGCCTCCTCGACCGCCTCGATCAAGAAGCGGTCATCCTCACCCACCTCGACGATGGTGAAAACCGATGCCCCACCAAGGCGTATGCGAACACGACCGCCGATCTGCATTCTGCACCTTTCACCATGAACTCCGATCAATGCTACGGAAAGATCGAGGTCACAGAGCTATCGGAGGCCCTCTTCCGGCCGGCCAGAAGGGACTGGCACCAGGGCGGCGCTTCCCTCACCCCCCCTGGTGCCGTACAGACAGAATAGACCATAATCGAATATGTGTTCGAACGCCGGCAAGAAGATTTCGAGCCGAGGGCGCGCCTCGAGGTAGACCCTCCGCAGGAAGTCTCGGTGCGCCTCGATCTCGCCATACCCACCGACGACGCCTACCGAGCAGACAAGCTGCCGATGAGGGTTCGGGCCGGCGGTCTCTAGCCACTCCGATGTTGTTGCGGGGTTCGTTTGTGGACCGGCAGGTCGTCATCGCCGCCACTTCCGCCTCCGGCCCATGCACACTTGGCGTCGCAGCCGTCTACCGGTCCATAGACGCCGGCCTGTGGGCCGGTAGGGCGAGCCGGCCTCCACTCACCTGGTTCGGACCGCGGGATCATCGGCGACGGCGACGCCGTGGGCACGGAAGTCGACCGCTACCGACACATCTATCCGTCCCGGTCGCAGTTGGGGACGTGTTCGTCGATCGTGCCGCGCACGGAAGCGAGTGGGCTCAGTATCGGGTGTGGGAGCCTTTCAGCGTTTTGACCAGGTAGTATCGCACGTCCCACCGAGTGTCTGCAGGGGCGGTCGTGGTTGGTCTACTTCCGGATCTGTACTTCGTGAACCCGATGGCGGCGATATGGCCGTTGGTATCCGAGTGGAATCTGTTCGTCTCCTCAGCTTCGTCGAAACGGATCCGCGGGGAACCTTCTGACCACGCTCACCGCGGCGACCCAGGAGCCCCATCTTGCTGAGGTCCCGGCGAATCGCGACCACCAAAAGATGCGTCTGTCGGCCACCGCGCATCTGACGCCGGCCCGTGTCAGCCGCCTGTACCCAATCGGCATGTCGAGTCATCAGCCCCCACCTCTCAATCAATCTTCAGTTCCGTCTTCTGCACCGAGCGTATGGAGAAGTCAGTGCGGAAGCGCCTTAGCTTGGTTCGGCGCTGCTCACATCAGCGGAGGTCTCGTCGGAATCGCTGCCCGGAGGCCATCGCTTGTCGAACTGCCCTCCCGCGAACTCCGCAATAGGTCCACCTCCCGCAAAGCCGGTCGCCGCGAGGAACTGGGCAAGGAACGCGGGTGCCATCATCGAGATCACGAGAACGGACCCGGTCACCGCGATGAACACGATCCCAACCACCGTGTTCCGGGCCCGCCGCCGGGTCCAGAATCGCTTCTTCGCAATCTGTTCTGCGACCTTGTCGACGGCTTCGTCCCAGGCCGGATTCTCCGACAGGGCTGCGTCGAACTCCTCGAGCTGGTCCAACGGCAGCTCACCAGACTCGATCTGCTCGTCAAGGCGGTCCAGCCCCTCGTCGGTGGGCAGCTCGACATCAAGGCCGTACTCGCGTTCGAGCAAGTCCGAAAGCGGCCGGAACGCAGGACGGGGCTTCACCTCGTGCGCTGTCCTAATGCCGTACTGCCTGAAAAGGTCTCGCTGGCTGCCGTGGATCAGCTCGCTCAGTCGGCTGTTCGAGAGTGCCTTCGTGCCGGCCAGCATCGAGGCGATCCCGGCACCGTTCTGGCTCGTGGTCTCTGCGAGCAGACTCCTCACCGATGGCGCTCTTCCCGTTTTGGAGAGAAGGTCGGTCACGCTGGCCAGCTGAGACGGGTTGGCCACGCTGAGCGATTTCATCGCCTCCGACAAAGTCGGGGTTCCACCCAGCGATTTCATCGTCTCCGAGATCGCTCCCGAACTGCCGAGGCTTTTCATCGTGTCTGCGATCGCCGAGGATCCGCCCAGTGTTGTCATGGACTTCACCAGCGGCGGGGTGGCGCTGTTCTGCAGCTTCAGGATGTCCTGAACGCGGGAGGACCCGTCGGCGGTTGCCCCGACCAAGGACATGTACGACGGGGCGATCGCCTTGGTTGCGAACGGACTGAGCTGGTGCTTCTGGACCATCGCGCCGATGCTGTTGAGGGGCATCTTCTGCAGTCCGAGCGGGTCAGGGTTCAAGGGGTCCACGTGGATCCGTTCTACGAGTTTGAGACAGATGGATACTGATCGGTCGCGGTCAGGACGCTTCAGGATCGTCGTCAGTGCTCTCCTTCGCTCCGTCGGGTAGCGCGTCCTCTCCCTCCGCGGCCTCCGGCGGGAACTTCTTGTCGAACATCTTCGCCGCGAAATCGCCTGCCGTATGGCCACCGGCAACCCCTGTCCAAGCGAGAACCTCACCCACAACCTCCGGAGCGGTGGTCGCGACCACGAAGAGCAGCCCCGTCACAGCGACGAGCGTCGCACCGTAGATCGCCCTTCTGGCCTGATTGCGGGTGAGGAGCTTCTCCTTGACGAGTCGCTCGATCGCAGCAGCGAGGGCTCTAGCTGCTTTCTCGCCCTTGTAGAACTCTCGGCCGAACTGTTCGACGTCATCGACCGGCAGTTCACCTGACTCAATCCGCTCATCGATCTGCACCAGGCCCTCGTCAGTCGGCAGGTCTGGGACGAACCCGTACTGATCCTCGAAGAGTTCTGCGATAGGGGCGAGATCATCTTCTTTGGCAGACACCGGCGACGTCGCCACTCTGATCTGATCGAACCAACCGCGCTGCTGGTCCCGGATCACCTTCTGTAGGGCGGGGTTCGAGAAGACCTTGGCGTTGTCGAGGAGCTTCGTGATTGTGGCCGGGTTCTGGCTGGCAATTGCCTGGATGGCCACCTGTGCAGCTGGGGAGGTCAGCTTCCGCAGATCCTCGGTAATCTTCGCGATCCAGGTCGTATCGGCATGCGTCGCCGTTTGGTTGAGGATCTTCTGCGTCGACGGGGCGGTCGCGTCACGGAGCGTCTGCTGAAACGCTGGGTCGTTCATGGCGTCATAGGCGGTCCTCATCATCGCAGGGTTGTCGCGGAGAATCTTCTTGAAGAAATCAAAGTCGTCGCTGCTCATAGGATGTTTCCGTTCTCGTGAAAGTCCATGCGTGCCTGCGCCTTGCGGCCCTGCCCGTCAGATGTTCCCAGGCCGACCTCCGCGAGCGCCACCATTTAGGAGCCTCGTTGCTGGACGTAGGAGTGCCGCTCAACGCATATATCTCGGCGCTGTGGGCCTCGATGGCGAAGGGGGACCTCGAGTGGGGTGGGAGCAGCAATAGCAAAGGCCTGATCGTTCCTGCTTCTGGAACAAAATCCCTGTTCAAACCATGATTACCAATTACCAAAAATAACTGGCCTCGATCCCTGCCAAGGTTCTCTCCATCAACGCGGCGCACCGATGCGTCGCCCGACAGAGGATCAGCAGCATGCCCCAATCCCGCCCGGCTCTGGCTACTCCCAACGAAGTTGCGGACTTCCTTCGCACTGCCCCCAGCTCTCTTGCACAACTGCGATACCGCGGCACCGGGCCACAATTCAGGAAGATAGGCAGTCGTGTCCTCTACGACTGGCAGGACGTGTACGACTGGGTGGATGCCCAGGCGAGGCAGCGAACTGACGATCGGCCGGCTGTCGCATGATGGTCCAAGAGCACCAGGAGATGAAGCTCCTCGACCACTCGAGCATGGACCGGAGTCATGGCGACGATTGAGCGGTACTCAACGGCATCCGGAATGAGGTACCAGGTCCGGTACCGCACTCCGGACCGCAAACAGACCAAGAAGCGCGGCTTCAAAACGAAGCGGGACGCTGAGGCGTTCGCCTCCACGGTCGAGGTAGAGAAGATGACGGGCTCTTACATCCAACCGTCCCTCGGCCGGATCACGGTGGCCGAGCTTGCTCCGGTATGGCTCGATCGTAAGAAGGCGGATGTGGCGCCCTCCAACTACCGCACCCTGGAATCTGCCTGGGGGATCCACGTCGATCCTCAATGGGGTCGAGCGCGACTCCAGGACATCGAGACGGCCCAGGTCGAGCGATGGATCGCGCAGATGCAGCACGACGGCAGCGGGCAAACGACCGTCATCAGGGCGTACGGCGTTCTGGCTGGCATCCTCGATGACGCTGTGAAGTCGCGTCGGCTGGCAAGTAATCCTGCGCGCGGCGTCGAGAATCTGCCTCGCAAGACATCCGAACGACACGTCTATCTGTCTGCCGAGGACGCCGCACGGGTGGCCGATGAGTCCGGCCCGCACCGGCCACTGGTTCTAACGCACGCCTACACGGGCATCCGATGGGGTGAGGCGGTCGCGCTACGGGTACGGGACGTGGAATTCCTACGGAGACGGCTGAGTTGTCCACGACAATGCCGTGCAGCTCGGCGTGGACCATGCAGTTGGTCGGACCAAGAGTCGGCGTACACGGTCGGTATCCGTCCCCAGGTCACCCTGGATACCTATGCGAACCTGTTCGACGGCGACTTGGACGCCGTAGCGATGGTTCTGGATGCACAGTTCTCACCACGAAGTGTGCCCAAAATGTGCCCACCGGCCAGGTGACGGGTCGACAGACGACCGCAAACAAAAGAAGCCTCCCATCTGCAAGCAGATGGGAGGCTCTTTGGCGGTGGCGGAGGGATTTGAACCCTCGGTACGGGGTTACCGTACACAGCATTTCGAGTGCTGCACCTTCGGCCGCTCGGACACGCCACCGCCGAGAACTGTACCGGAGTCAGCGTTCAGCAAGAAATCGGCTGGTCAGCGCTACTTTCCGGTGAGTTTGTCCTTGACCGTCGAGGCGGCGTCCTTGACCTTTTCGCCCGCGTCCTTGACGGCGGACTGCACCTGATCGCCCTTGCCTTCGTTCTTCAGATCCTCGTCGTCGGTTGCCTTGCCGGCAGCCTCCTTGGCCTTGCCACCGAGGTCCTGAGCCTTGTTCTGGGCCTTGTCTCCGATTCCCACGAGTCACCTCCGTGAATCTGTGAATGACCATGCGGTCCCGGTGCCACACGAGCACCTACCTCCACGACACCACGATCTGCGCAATCGTGCCGGGGAACTTCGTCCGCCGAACGCCGAAAAACAGCCATTACACCTGGTCAGGACATCAACGCTGGCCCTGAAAGAAACTTTCGAGAATGCCCGCACACTCGCCCTCGAGCACCCCGCCGCGCACCTGGGGGCGATGGGTGAGCCGGCGGTCGCGCACTACGTCCCACAGCGAACCGACCGCGCCGGTCTTGGGTTCCCATGCCCCGAACACCACCCGCTCCACGCGGGCGAGCACCAGCGCACCCGCGCACATGGTGCACGGCTCCAACGTCACCGCCAGGGTCGCGCCCTCGAGACGCCAGCCGTCGCCGTGCACGCGGGCCGCCGCGCGCAGGGCCAGGATCTCGGCGTGCGCCGTCGGGTCGCCCGTGGCTTCCCGCGCGTTCGCGGCACGCGCGAGTTCGACTCCGTCCGCGTCGAACACCACGGCGCCCACCGGCACGTCGACATCCGAGGCCGCGGCCGCCGCGGACAGGGCGGCGCGGATCATCCGCTCGTCGTCTTGCAGGGTCACGCCGGACGCCGGGCGGTCAGCGGGGGAGCTTGTCGAGCGCCGCCGACAACTCCGACTCGAAACCGCAGCGCTGCGCGATCATCGTCAACTGCTCGTCCGGGTACAGGTCGGTCTCGGCGAGAATCACACCGAGCACCGCGTCGGGCAGGCCCAGGTCGGAGAGCAGGCCGAGGTCGCCCTCCTCCCACGGCTCGACGTCGTCGAGCTCGTCCGGGTCGATGTCCGGGATCTCGACGTTGAGGGCATCGAGGACATCAGCCGCGACGTCGTAGTCGATGGCCGCCGTCGCGTCGGAGATGAGCAGCCGAGTGCCCGCGGGCGCGGGCCGGACGATGACGAAGAACTCCTCGTCGACGTCGAGCAGACCGAACACGGCACCGGAGCTGCGAAGCTCGAGCAGTTCCTTCTCCGCGACCCGCAGACTGGTGAGCGCATCGCCCGTCAAAGGGGTGCACTTCCACCGGCCTTCCTCACGGACGACGGCGATACCGAAGCCGTCCAGATCCTCCATCGAGCCTGCGGAGGCGCTGTTGTTGTTCGCGCGCTGTGCACCCATGCGCGCAACGGTAGCCCGCGCGGTGCCGGTAACAGAAGTCCAGCGACGAATGTGCCAACCTGATGTGGTGTCTGATGCCGTCTCCGCACCGCCCGTCTGCATTCTCGGCCTGGGTTTGATCGGGGGATCGCTGCTCCGCGCGGCCGTCGCCGCCGGCCGCGACGGCTGGGGCTGGAACCGGTCCGCACCCACCGTCGGCGCCGCACGCGCCGACGGGTTCGACGCCGACACCGACCTGACTGCGGTGCTGCGCCGAGCCCGGGCCGCGCGCGCCCTGATCGTGGTCGCGGTGCCGATGCCGGCCGTCGACGCGACGCTCGCGGCCATCGCCGAGCACGCCCCAGACTGTCCGGTCACCGACGTCGTCAGCGTCAAGGCCGAGGTGGCCACGGCGGTCGCCCGGCACGGTCTGCAGGACCGGTTCGTCGGCGGGCATCCGATGGCCGGAACCAGCGAGTCCGGATGGGAGGCCGGCGACGCCGAACTGTTCCGCGACGCGGTGTGGGTGGTGAGCGCCGACGACGGGGTGGACCCGCAGGTGTGGTCGCAGGTGGTGCGGCTGGCGCTGGACTGCGGGTCGGTGGTGGTGCCCGCCGGGTCCGTCGAGCACGACGCCGCGGCCGCGCGGATCTCGCACCTGCCGCACGTGCTGGCCGAGGCGCTCGCGCTGTCCGGCGCGGCCGGGGGCGATCTGGCGCTGGGACTGGCCGCCGGGTCGTTCCGCGATGGCACCCGCGTGGCCGGCAGCGCGCCGGCCCTGGTGCGGGCGATGTGCGAGGGCAACCGGGACGCGTTGCTGACCGCGCTGGACGAGACGCTGGACGTCCTCGCCCGGGCGCGCACCGAACTGGCCGATCACGGCACCCTGGCCGGGCTCGTCGAGCCCGGCTTCGAGGCCCGTCGCCGCTACGAGGACCGCGAACGCTGGACGATCACCGGCATCGACCCCGGCTCCGAGAACTGGCGCGAGCGACTGCGCGACGCCGGACGCCGCGGCGGGGTGTTGCGGCCGTGAGCATGCCGACGTTGCGGGGCGTCGCCCAGTTTCTCGCCAAGAACGAGATGTCCGCCACCGAACACGTCCGCGCGACGCTCGACGCCCTCGACGGGCTGCTCGGCACGCCGTGGGAGAACCTTGTCGCGGCCCGCAACGACGACGCCGCGCTCGCCGCCGCCGCGCGGGCGGACGAGGCGATCGCCGCCGGCGACTGGATCGGCCCGCTGCACGGCATCGCGGTGGCCGTGAAGGACAACATCGACGTCGCCGGGATGCCCACGCGCTGCGGTAGCGCGGTACTCGCCGGCGCCCCGCCGGCCGCGAACGACGCCCGGATCGTCGCGCGCCTGCGGGAAGCGGGCGCGATCGTCGTCGCCAAGACGCACCTGCACGAGTTCGCGTACGGCCCGACGGGCGCGATCAACGCTTCCGGTCCGGCCGCGCACCCGCACGACCCGAACCTCGTCCCGGGCGGCTCGTCGTCGGGGTCGGCGGCACTGGTCGCCAAGGGCGTCGTCCCGGTCGCGATCGGCACCGACACCGGCTGCAGCACAAGAACTCCCGCGTCGCTGTGCGGCGTCGTCGGGATGAAGCCGAGCTTCGACGCGCTCCCCACGTCGGGGGCGTTCCCGCTGTCGACGACGTTCGACCACATCGGTCTGCTGGCCGCCGACGTGCTGGACGTCTCGCTCGCGTGGGGTGCACTGCCCGGCATCGCGCACGTGCGTACCCCGGTCGCCGGTTTGCGGGTGGGCCGACTGCGGGGCGCCAACTGGGACGTGGCGGATCCGGCGATCGCGGCCGCCGTCGACGCCGCCTGCCGGGCGCTGGTGGACGCGGGCGCCGAGGTACTGGACGTCGAACTGCCCGAGACCGAGCAGTTCCTCGCGGCGTACCCGATCATCACGGGTTCGGAGGCGTACGAGACGCACCGGCAGTGGTTCGAGCACGCACCCGAGCGGTATCAACCGGCCACCGCCGCGCTGCTTGACGCACAGAAGGATCGCCCCGCCGTCGAGTACCTGCACGCCGCCCGCACCATCGAACGCCTTCGCCGCCAAGCGCTTTCCCGGCTTCGCGGCGAGCTGGGGCTGGACGCACTGGTCACCGCGACCACCCCTCTGCGTGCGGTCTCCCAGGAGCAGGCGCTCTCGGCGGATCCGGCGGTGGCCCGAACCCCGTTGCTGCGCATGTGCATCCCGTTCAACGCGCTCGGCATTCCGGCCATCTCGGTACCGGCACCGGGGGTGGAGGGCGATCCGATCGGCATCCAGGTGATCGGGCTGCCGACCACGGCCGGCGGGCACGGGTCGCACCCCGCGGAGTCCGCGGCCCTGGCCTGCGCGCTCGCGGTGGGCTGACCTCTCGCCCGTCAGGCGGATCACACCCCCTTTGCAGGGTTCACACACGCTCTCGGCAGCGAACACATGTGTGAACCGGGGAACCCGTGTGTGATTCCGACGGAAAGCGACTGTGCCGCGGCGGGGTGACCCGTCAGATCCGTTCGGCCAGTCCCGGGTAGTCGAGCACGAAACCGTCCGCGTCGACCTTGATGGACGACGACGACACCGGCGAGAGCACATGGATGCCGTCGGCGCCGCTGCTGTAGGTGAGCGAGGCCTCCTGCACCGCGAGGTCGGGCAGATTGACGTACACGACGGGGACCTGGATGTCCTCGGACTCGTGCTGCAGGCCGAAGCGGCGGATGGGAAGGGTGTTGAAGAACGGGCTCAGCACGACGTCGACGTCCTTGGCTCCGGCGAATCCGGACCGCAGGTGCGTGGTGCCGGTCTCGACCATCCAGACGCCCTCCTCGTCGCGGCTGATCGACATGTGCCGCTCCCCCGCGGCGAGGGCCGTGTGCAGCGACAGTCGGCGGGTGACCCCGTTCTCGTCGGTCACCAGGTCGTAGGACGCGCTGAACGCGGGATGTTCGGGGCACGCGCCACCGACGATGCGGCCCGTGGCCTTGATCCGGTTCCCGCTCATCTGCACGCGCACGGACTCCATGCGGGGCGCGGAGTGGGCACGCCACGTCAGAACGGCAGGCCAGTGCGACGCAGGACTCGGATTGCTCACGGCTTCTACGTTAGGCGACGACGGCCGTCCAGGCGGGGACGGCGGGTGAGATTGGTTCGCCCGCGTCGTCATTCGGACAATTCGACCTGTTCGCGTTCGAGGACCGAGATGCGGCGCGAGAACACCACCAGCGCGCTCAGGCCCACCGCGACGTTGATGAGCGCGCCGAACTCCTCGGCGACGAAGTTGAAGATCTCCGTCAGCAGGATCGTCACGAGCGCCGCGATCCGGAGCATCCGCACCGGCCAGATCCGGCCGCCGCGCAGTCGGGCGATCGCGACCCAGCACAGCACGAACGCGACGGTCGACCCGCACATCTGACCGATCGTGGTGATGTCGGTGCCGGTACCGCCCTCGAGATCCTCGGCGAGCGTGACGATCGCATTGACCACGCCGGCCGTGGAGAACAGGGCGAGAGCGACCGCCGCGACCCACACCGCGCGCGGGCCGTCGGACACTCGGGAGAGGTGCACGCGCAGCCACGTTCCGGTGGCGCCGAGCCGCCCGTTGCGGCGCGGCGCGCACCGCGACAGCAGGTCCTCGACGCCCGCGATCGCGCCCGGGTCGACGCCCGCCGCCGCAGCCCGCCGCAACTGCCGCCGCGCCCGCGCGAGACGCTCCGGGGTGAGGCCGTGGATCAGGCCGTCCGCCGCGGTGCCGGCGGCATTGACGAGGTCTTCCGCGGCGGACTGCGTGCGGTTGTCGTGGATCCAGCGGTTGACCAACAGCAGCGCCACGACGACGACGTACATGATCGCGACGGAGGGCTGGAAGAAGTAGTCGTTGGTCTGGGTGACGAATTTGCCGACCTCGTCGAGGAACAGCCCGAAACCGATGCCGCCGGCCACCACCGCGACCATCCGCGGCAGCGCGCCCAGGAACGAGAAGACCACCACGAGCGCGACGACCATGCCGAGGCCGCCCCACAGCGCGTGCGCGATGTGCAGCGTGGAACCACCGATCTGGGGGTACCCCGTCGCGTGCAGGTAGGCGCGTGTGACGAGGATCGTGAGGATCCCGATGACGACGAACGCCTCGACCAACGCACCGGCCTGGGCATCACGCAACAGTCTCGGATTCCGAACCCTGGACGCCCGTTCGGGTGGCGTGCTGATTGTCGCCATGCGGCGCAAACCCTTTCGGTCGTCGTCGACGGCCGGCGCCGGCGACGGGGTACGAAGACTCTTTACATTCCCTCACGGTGGCCGCAAGGTTGAGGGTGAGTCCACCGAGAGTGCGGACGAGTCCGAACCAGATAGCTGTGTGCAGAGATTTGGAGGATAGGACATGACCGAAGGTTGGGGACGCATGGACAGTCCCTTCGACGACATTTTCGCGAGGTTCTTCGGATCGGGACTGTCGTCCCAGCCCCCGGTGCAGCGCGTCGATCTCGGGCGGTTGCTCAACGACGACGCCCGGCGCCTCATCGCCACCGCGCGCGACGCGGCGAGCGAATGGGGGAACAGTGAGATCACCCCCGAGCATCTGCTGTACGCGGCGGCGCAGAACGATCCGACGCGTGGCGTGCTCAGCAGCATCAATCTGGACCCGGACGAGTTGGCGTCGAAGATGGCCGCGCACCTGGACAAGCA
The DNA here is from genome assembly GCF_002094305.1 of Prescottella equi. Taxonomy (GTDB): domain Bacteria; phylum Actinomycetota; class Actinomycetes; order Mycobacteriales; family Mycobacteriaceae; genus Prescottella; species Prescottella equi. Next base: position 58,617 of record NZ_LWTX01000009.1, on the reverse strand, counting down.
CGGCACGCCGAAGACGACACCCGGTGCACCCAGCCTCAGTCCGGCGGCCAAGCTCGCACTCCGGACGGCGCAGCAGCAGGCCAGCGAATCCGGCAGCAGCTACATCGGCCCCGAGCACATCCTGATCGGCATCGCCGCGAACTCCGAGAGCCCCGCCGGCAAGGCGCTGCTCGGCGCCACCATCGAAGGCGAGAAGTCGTCGGCGCCGCCGAGTTCCACGCCGACGCTCGACGAGTACGGCCGCGACCTCACCGCCGAGGCCCGCGCCGGCAACGTCGACCCCGTGGTGGGGCGCGCCAAGGAGGTGGAGCAGACCATCGAGATCCTGTCCCGCCGCCGTAAGAACAATCCGGTCCTCATCGGCGATCCCGGTGTCGGCAAGACCGCGATCGTGGAAGGTCTCGCGCAGCGCATCGTCAACGGCGACGTGCCGTCGACGCTCACCGACCGACGCGTCGTGGCGCTCGACGTCGGCTCGCTCGTCGCGGGCACCAAGTACCGCGGTGAATTCGAGGAGCGGTTGACGAAGATTCTCGACGAGGTCAAGGCGCACTCGGACGAACTGGTGCTGTTCATCGACGAGCTGCACACCATCGTCGGCGCCGGAGCGGGCGGCGAGGGTGCGATGGATGCCGGCAATCTACTCAAGCCGGCGCTGGGTGAGGGCTCGTTGCCGACCGAACCGGAGAAGGCGTCGTCGGAGACCTGACGGTGATCCGTGCGTCCGAGGTGAGCGATCAGTCGGCCGCGGGCGCACGGACCTACTCGGGCGCGGGCGCGGGCAGGAGGTCCTTCTCGAACCAGTGGGTGGCGTAGGCATTGTCGTTGTACGGCGGAATACGCCGGTAGCCGGAGCGCTCGTACAGCGTGACGGCCTGCGTGAGTGCGGCATTGGTGTCGAGACGGACCAGGCGTGCGCCGTGATCGGCGGCGCGGGCCTCGAGGTTGCCGAGCAGTCGGCGCGAGAGGCCGAGACCGCGCGCGTCCGGGGACACCCACATGCGTTTGATCTCCGCGACACCGTCGTGCAGTTTGACGGCGCCACAACCGATCGGTGCCCCACGTAGGTCTGCGATCAGGACGGCGCCGTTGGGGGCGCGCAGTTCGTCGCCGTCGGCGGGCGTACTCGCGGCCGGGTCGAAACCCAGGTCGAGCCGCTCGTCCAGTTCGTCGAAGTAGCGGCCGAAGCAGAAGCGGACCGCCTCCGAGTCGGGATCGGCGACTGCGATCTCGACGGCAGCGGCGTCGAGCAGGCGCGTCACGGTGCCCATCGCGGCCAGCAGTTCGGCGCGCTGACGGTCCGGCAGTGCCCCGATGATCCGCTCGGCTCGGTCCTGCGACGCCTTCTCGAGGGCGTCGTATTCCCTCCGGCCGCCGGCGGTGAGCGTGACCACCCGTCCGCGCCCGTCGTGCGGATCGGGCTCGATGCGCAGTACCCCGTCGTCGGCGAGAGCCGAGAGGAGGCGACTGGCGTAACCGGAATCGAGGTCGAAACGCGCACGCAGATCGCGCACCCGGACGGTGTCGTGGCCCACCTCCCACAGGATTCGCGCCTGCGAGTACGGGCGGGGGAGATCCAGGTAGCGATCGTGCAGCACACCCAACTGCTCGGTGATGTTCATGTTGAACGAGCGCAGTGCCGCAGAGTCCTTCGGTAAGTCTCGCATTTGCCTGACTATAGTCAGGCAAATGCGCAGCGGCGACACCGAACCGAGCGGGCAGGCGGCGTGACGCAGCCACCTCGGAGGACTCGAGTAACGTGCTCCTGTATCTGTGCGTGAGGAAGGGTGCCGTGACGTCGACGGGGAACATGGTGGGGCTGTTCGCCGGCATCGGCGGGGTGGAGTTGGGGCTGCGCAGCCACGGCTGGGAGACCGAGCTGCTGTGCGAGATCGACCCGGGCGCCCAGCAGGTTCTGCGTACCCGGTTCGCGGACGTCGAGTTGCACGGTGACGTCACCCGGCTGCGCTCGCTGCCGCAGCGCACGGAATTGGTCGCCGCGGGTTTCCCGTGCCAGGACCTGTCCCAGGCCGGCAGGACGGCCGGCATCACCGGCGCCCGCTCCGGCCTGGTCGACGAGGTGTTCCGTCTGGTCAAGCGCAAGAAAGGGCCGCGCTGGCTGCTGATCGAGAACGTCCCGTTCATGCTCAACCTCTCCCGCGGTGCCGCGATGCGGCACATCACCGACGCGCTCGAGGACCTCGGCTACACGTGGGCGTACCGGGTGGTGGATGCCCGGGCGTTCGGGCTGCCGCAGCGCCGCCAGCGGGTGCTGATGTTGGCCTCGCGGACCGACGACCCCCGCGAGGTGCTGTTCGGGCAGGATGCGGGCCTGCCCGACGAGGGCGACCCGTCGCAGTTCCCGTGCGGCTTCTACTGGACCGAGGGCATCCGCGGGCTCGGCTGGGCCGTCAACGCGGTGCCCACGCTCAAGGGCGGGTCGACGGTGGGAATCGCCTCTCCCCCGGCGGTACGGCTGCCGTCGGGTGAGATCGTGACGCCCGGCCTGATCGACGCCGAACGCCTGCAGGGCTTCGACCCCGACTGGACGGCCCCGGCCACCGAACTGAAGGGCATCCGCAACGGGCACCGCTGGCGCCTGGTCGGCAACGCGGTGAGCGTGCGGATGGCCGAGTGGGTGGGCGGACGCCTCGTCGACCGCATCGCGTACAGCCCGGACCACGAGACCCCGCTGAAGCCGGGCGACGCGTGGCCCAGCGCGGCGTGGGGCCGCAACCGGCAGGCGTTCCGGGTGCACGAGTCGCACTGGCCGGTGCAGGAACCGTACGAGGACCTCAGCGGTTTCCTCGAGCACTCGCAGCTGCTGTCCGCGCGCGCGACGGCCGGGTTCCTCAAGCGCGCCCGCACCGGCAGCCTGCGGTTCGTGCCCGGTTTCCTCGACGACGTCGAGAGCCACCTCGACCGGATGGGCGGCTACCCCGAAGCGGTTGCCTGATCGCGGTGCGAGGATGGTGTCGATGCCCTCGACCGATCCCCTGACCAGCGCCCGGATGCGGGCGCAACGCCGCCGCGACACCGCGCCGGAGGTGGCACTGCGCCGCGAACTGCACCGCCGCGGGGCCCGGTTCTTCGTCGATCGGGCGCCGCTACGCGGGTTGCGACGGCGCGCCGACCTGGTGTTCCCCCGCCGCCGCGTCGCGGTCTACGTCGACGGTTGCTTCTGGCACAGTTGCCCACAGCACGCCACCTCCCCGAAGAACAACGCGCAATGGTGGGCGGACAAGTTGGCCGCCAACGTCGTTCGCGATCGCGACACCGACACCCGGCTCGCGGACGCGGGCTGGACGGTGGTGCGGATCTGGGAACACGAGGACCCGACGGAAGCGGCGGATCGGGTGCAGGCGGCACTGCGGGCCGCGTGATCGGTCGGTCTCGAATCGGCCGCGAAACCGGTGTGGACGCCGCGAGTTTCCTAGGCTCGTCGACATGAGGATCCTCGTCGCCGGCGCCGGGGGCGTCGTCGGACTGCCACTGACCCGGGAACTGATCGCGCAGGGCCACGCCGTGATCGGCACCTCGCGCAATCCGGACTCCCGTCCCGAACTGCACGACGCCGGTGCCACCGTCGTCCGGATGGACGCCTTCGACCTCGCGTCGGTGGAGCACGCGATCGCCGAGGCGCGCCCCGACGCGGTGATCCATCAGCTCACCGACCTCTCCGCCGTCGACCTCGAGGCCAACGCCGAACTGCGCATCGTCGGCACCCGCAACCTCGTCGACGCGATGCGCCGATACGGCGTGCAACGCCTGATCACCCAGAGCATCGCGTGGCTCTACGCCGACGGCGACGGCCTGGCCGACGAGACGGTGCCGCTGCGCGAGGCCACCGGACCCAGCGCGCGCACCATCGAGGGCGTGGTCGCGATGGAGCACACGGCCAGGGAGATCCCGGACCACGTGATCCTGCGCTACGGCAAGCTGTACGGCCCCGGCACGTGGTACTCCCCGGACGGCGATTTCGGCCGTGCCGCCCGGGACGGGGTGTTCAGCGGCAACGGAATCGAGAGCTTCCTGCACATCGCCGACACCGTCGCTCCCACCGTCGCCGCACTCGGCTGGCCCGCAGGCATCGTCAACGTCGTCGACGACGAACCGGCCGGTCCGGACCAGTGGCTGCCGGTGTTCTGCCGCTGGGTGGGCGGACAGACCCCGACCGGGCTGAGCCCGGGGGCGGGCCGCGGCGCGTCGAACGTCAAGGCGCGCAACCTCGGCTGGGTGCCGAAGTATCCGTCGTGGCGGATGGGGATGTCGGGCTGACGCGGGCTGCGGGCGACCGTCGGCGGTCATCCGAGCGAGCGCAGGTAGACGAGCGTGGCCTGCACTCGCCGATCGCCGTCCTCCAACGGCAGTTTGGAGAAGATGGATCCGATGTGCTTGCGCACCGCCGCCTCGGACACCGTCAGCCGCTGCGCGATGCCGGTGTTGGTGTGCCCCTCGGCGACCAGCGCGAGCACCTCCCGCTCGCGCGGGGTGAGTGCCGCGAGTGGACCCCGACTCCTGGTCGCCTTCACGAGTGCCCGCACGACGTCCGGATCGATGATCGCCTCGCCGCGCGCCACCCGGGCCACCGCGTCGAGGAACTGGCGGACGTGACCGACACGCTCCTTGAGGAGGTACCCGACACCGCCCTCCGCGTCGTCGTCGAGAAGCTCGTCCAGATACGCCACCGAGACGTACTGGGACAGCACGACGATGGGCAGTGCGGGCTCCCGCTTCCGGATCGCGGCGGCCGCCCGCAACCCGTCGTCCGTGTTGGTCGGCGGCATCCGGACATCGGTGACGACGAGGTCCGGCCGGTACGCCTCCCACGCGTGCAGGAGCGTCGGGGCGTCCCCCACGGCGGCGCACACGTCGTGTCCGGCGGAGGCGAGCACGCTCTCCACGCCCGCTCTGAGCAGCGGGCTGTCCTCGGCGAGCACGATCCGCAGCGGCCGTTCCGTCGATGTCACACCGGGCACTCCATCCGGATCGTCGTCGGTCCCCCGACGGGGCTTGTCACGGCGAGGGTTCCATCGACGGCGCCGACGCGACCACTCAGCCTGTCGAGACCGCGCCCGGCCGCGAGCTGTGCGCCCCCGACGCCGTCGTCGGCGACGGTCAACACCCACGTGCCGCCGACGCGGCCTCCGCGGACCGTGACGTGCCGCGCCCGAGCGTGCCGAACCGCGTTCGTCAGGGCCTCGGACACCAGCACGTACGACATGTGCTCGACGGGCGCGGGCAGCCGCCGATCGGACAGCCCGTCGAGTCGGACGTCGACGTCCAGCGGGACGTCCGCGACCAGATCCGCGAGCGCGGGAGCGAGCCCCCGCTCGATCAGCGCCCGCGGGGAGTACCCGAGCAGTACGGCGCGCAGTTCGGCGAGCGTCTCGTCCACCTGACGATGCGCGTCGGCGGCGAGCCGGCCGGCGGGCCCGTCCGCGTCGGCGGCCTCCGCCAACCCGAGGCTCATCGACAGCGCGACCAACCGGTGCTGGACCCGGTCGTGCAGTTCCGATTCGAGCAACGCCCGCTCGGATCCCTCCGCGTCGAGCAGCGCCGATCGCGTCGTCTCCAGTCGGGCGGCCTCGAGACGCCACGGGTCGGCATCGAACCCGAGCAGCAGTCGGGCCAGTTGCGCCTCCGCAGCCGCCCAACCACCGGCGACCACCGCCAGGAGGGCGAGAACCACCACGCCGCACAACGCCAGTCCCCAAGCACCCGAGACGGTTTCGACGGTCCATGCGCCGAGGTCGAAGCGGTCGTCCCGCACGACGAGAGGTGCCGCGAGGAGCACCCCGACGATCACGACGGCGAACACCGCCAGGAGAGCGGCGACACCGCCGGAGACCGCCGCCGCCAGCACATAGGCCACGTGCCGCACGGTCGGCACCCGCTGCTCGTCGGCGGAGGTCCGCACCTCCGCGTCCGCACGTTCCGCGACCGACGGGTCGATCAACCGCAGCCGCGCGCAGTGCGCTCGCAGCATCGGCTCCCACAACGCCGTGCGCAGTCGCCGCGTGAGCCCCATCAGCAGAACCGGGACGATGCCGATCACAGTGGCGCACGAGAGGATGCCCGCGACGACGAGGCACGCGAGCGACCGCCACGGCCACCGGGTACCGAGGTAGCGCGGGCCGGTGCGCAGGGCCGCCCCGACACTGTCCGTCACTGCTCCACCCCCGCCTTCCGACGCTCACGCATGATCGACGCTGCCACGATGCAGAGAACGACCGGTACGTACGCAGCGCACATCAGGAGGGTAGCGGCACTCGCGTGACCACCCGAGCCCACGAAACGCTCGAGGCCGACGGCCACCACCAGGTTGCTGCCGCCGTGCAGGATCGCGGGCGGCCACACCGATCGGCTCCGGCTCCACAGCCAACCGATCACGAATTCCAGGAGCACCGACAGCGGCAGCCACAACAGCATCGCGACGACGGCGTCGCTCGCAGTGCCGCCGGACCCGAAGTACCCCACCCAGGGCAGCGGCCAGTGCCATACCCCCCAGATCAGGCCGGTCGCGAACGTCGTCGCGACCGGCCGGCCCGGCACCAACCGGTCACGCAGGTAGGCGGTCCAACCGAACTCTTCGCCCCAGAAGATCGGCGCAGCCACCACCGGCACCACCAGCGCGAACCCCACGAACAGCAGATCGTCCCGCCCGAACTGCCACGCGGCGACGTCCCACACCCCAGTGGCCGCCGCCAACGCCGACGCGGTCGCGAGGATCCCGATCGGCAGCAGCGCGGCGATCACGTAGGAGGTCCAGGCAGCGGACAGACGTGGCCTCAGCCCCGCGTCCGCGAACCCTTCACGGGTGATCCAGCGGCGCGTGACGATCGCGGCGAGCGCGGGCACGAATGCCGCGGTGAGCAGTTGGACGATCGGGTCGTCGAGGGAGTATCCGGCCGCCCAGACGATCGCCCACGGAATCCAGGACGCCCCGAAGGCGAGGGCGAGGAACCAGCCGACTCCGCGCCTGCGCACGCAACGGTCACGGTCGGTTACCGATGTCGGAACGGGCGGTGCAGTTGTCATGCCTCCACTTCACGGCGTGCAGCCGCGAATCTCTGTAGCCCACAGGACCGTCTCGGGGTGGCGTGTGCGCTACCCCGGGACGGGCACCGAGAGACGATGTGGCGCGATCGAAATAGCTCAGATCATTACCTTTCGTTTACCTTCCGACCATCGGGCGGCCACGGCCTGCGCATAGTTTTCGCGGCATGAATATCCGTCGGGCACTGTCCACTATCGCCGTCACTTCCCTCACCGCCCTGCCCCTCGCCGCGTTGACCCCGGCCACCGCGTCCGCCACCGGCAGCCTCGATTGGAGCGGCTCGCTGGGCAGCACCGGTTCACAGACTGATGCAGTCTTCGACGTCCAGGCTCACCGCGGAGGTCTGGGCCTGTTCACCGAGAGCAGCCTCGAAGCGTTCGCCAACGCGCTCGAAATGGGCGTCACCACACTCGAACTCGATACCCAGATCACCGAGGACGGGATCGCCGTCGTGACCCACGACCGCAAGATCTCGAACAAGAAGTGCCAGGACACCGCGCCCGTCACGACCGGCGACCCCGAGTTCCCGTATGTCGGCAAGTTCATCAAGGACCTCACGCTCGCCCAGATCCAGACCATGGACTGCGGTTCACTGCAACTGGCTGACCACCTCGAGCAGCAGACCGTCCCCGGCGCGAAGATCCAGACGCTGGCCGCGGTGTTCGACCTCGTCGAGTCGTACAACGCTCCGGACGTGAAGATGAACATCGAGACCAAAGTGGAGGCCGGCGCACCGTCCGAGACCGCTCCCCGCGAGAAGTTCGTCCGTACCGTCCTGGACACGATCCGCGACGCCGGCATGCTCGATCGGGTGACGATCCAGAGTTTCGACTGGGGCGCATTGATGCTCACCCGCGATCTCGAGCCGTCGGTACCCACCGTCGCGCTCACCAACGGTGACTTCCTGCAGGTCGGCAAGGACGGCGCCTCGCCCTGGCTGGGCGGACTCGACATCGACGACTTCGGCGGCGATGCGATCGCGGCGATCGCCACGTTCGGGGCGTCCGCATACTCCCCCGTGCAGGGAAACCCGCAGGGCGGCAAAGTCTCCGATCCCGGCTTCACCCTGTACGTGACAAAGGAGATGGTCGAAGCAGCACATGCCCGTGGCATCGATGTCGTCCCGTGGACCGTCAACGACCCCGAGACCATGCACGTGCTGATGGACCTCGGGGTGGACGGAATCATCACCGACCGGCCGGACCGTCTGCGCACCGTCCTCACCGAGCGCGGCCTGGAGTTGCCTGCCCCGGCCGCGAAGAAGTAGGCCGCCGAGGCGAAATCGATGCCTCCGTCGAGTAATCGGCGGAGGCATCGTCGGCTTTCTCGGTACCATCGGTAACGGACTGTCCGCCCGTGCGCCGCCGCCGGACGGGTATCCGGACACGCTGCCCGGCAACTCGCCCGCCTCTGCGCAAGCTCTGCGCCGACCCGATCGGGAGAGACCAGAGCAGGAAGGAGCATTTCATGAATGCCGATGTTCCCCAATCGACTCCCCCGCCGAAGGTCGGAGATTTCGACGCGCTCTATCGCGGGGACTTCGCCGCCGTCAATGCCGACGCCGAGCCGACCGCTCCCGGATTCACGTTCGATCGGGTGCCGTGGGACATCGGCGAGGCCCAACCGGCGGTGCGGGCGCTCGAGTCGAGCGGCCAGTTCGCCCGCGAGGTGCTCGACATCGGTTGCGGACCGGGCGAGAACGCGCTCTTCCTCGCCTCGCGCGGCTACCGGGTGTGGGGACTGGACGCCGCACCCGCCGCGATCGACATCGCCCGCGAACGCGCCCGACAGCGCGGTATGGAGCGTGGAGTCGAGTTCGAGGTGGCCGACGCGACGGATCTGTCCGACTATGCCGACCGATTCGTGTCGGTCATCGACAGCGCGCTCTACCACTGCTTCCCCGAGGACCAGCGCCACCGCTACGCGGCGTCGTTGTTCGGGGCGTGCCGCCCGCAGGCCCGCCTGCACGTGGTCTGTTTCTCGGACCGGGTGCCGGACGGCTTTCCCGGGCCGTACCGCATCACCGAGGACAATCTCCGGGACACTCTCACCGCGGCGGGATGGACGGTGCAGCGCATCGAACCGACCACCTACACCACGGCCTTCACTCAGGACGAGATGACGACGCAGCCCGGTTCCCCGGTCGCCGCGGCCGCTGCGGACATGCAGGTCGACGACCGTGGCCGGCTGCTCGTGCCGGCCTGGCTCGCGACGGCCGAACGCACTTGAGCGCCCTGCGCACGGTGGCCCTGGAACTGGCCCCGCCGGAGCGGACCGCGTCGGCGGTCGAGGCGGCACGGGCCGTGGCCGAACGTTGTCACGAGCACGGACTACTCGAGCGTCTCGGGCATGTGCTGGTTCCCGGCATCATCCCCGAGGACGGGGCGCGCCCGGTGCCGCTGACCCCGCGAATGGACATTCTGGACGTCTGGACCGCGCTCCGGCCGGCGCTCGCGCCCGTGTCGGGTCTGTGCACCCAGGTCACCGTCTTCGAGACCGAATCGGCGCTGGCCGACCGGGTCCGCAAACTCGTCGGTGCCGGGATGGACGGTGTCGTCTTCGTCGGCAAACCGCACGGGTCCCCGGTCGCCGACACGCCGGGGCCCACACCACAGGAGGCGCTCACCCGCTTCCGGGGCCAAGTCGCGCACCGCGGTGTGGTGCTTATGCCCACACGCCGCGGCGAACTCGATCGGTTCGAGACCAAGTGCGCGCACGGCGCGACGTTCGCGCTCACCCAAATGCTCTACTCCGACCGGATCGTCGGATTCCTCCGCGCCTTCGCCGCCCGCTCCGAACACCGCCCGGAGATTTTGTTGTCGTTCGGCTTCGTCCCCGGCGTCGAGACGCGGGTTCGCCTCATCGACTGGCTGCTCCACGACGACGGCAACGCCGACGTGGCACCGGAGCAGGCATTCGTCGCGCGCCTCGCCGCGAGGTCACCGCAGCGACGCCGCACCGACCTCGTGGACCTCTACCGTCGGATCCTCGACGGCGTCGGCGACCTCGGGTTCCCGCTGAGCGTGCACCTGGAAGCGCCGTACGGACTCTCCGATTCCGCGTGCGAGACCTTCAGCGCGCTGCTCGACCACTGGTCGCCGCTGCAGGCGGTGCGATCGTGACCGCCCCTCGGCTCGGTCTCGACGAGGCCCGCGCCCACCTGGCGTCACAACCGTTCAGCGTGCTGCTCGGTGCCCGACTGGTCTCGTTCGACGAGTACGGCGCCGTGCTCGAGGTCGATGCCCGACCGGACCTGCTGCAGCAGAACGGTTTCCTGCACGGCGGGGTGCTCGCCTATGCCGCCGACAACGCGCTCACCTACGCGGCCGGGACGGCCCTCGGGCCGGGTGTACTCACGGGAGGGATGACGGTCGAGTACGTGCGCCCGGCGCAGGGCCGCATGCTGCGCGCCACCGCGCGGGTCACCCATGCCGGGCGCCGCCGCGCAGTGTGCACGTGCAGCCTCGAGATGATCGCGGACGACGGCAGCCCCCGCTTGTGCGCCGTCGCCCAGGGCACGGTACTGCCGGTGACCGCACCTTGAAGCGAAAGCCGTTGCCTAGCTGTCCCGTCCGGGGATTCGTCCGGCGAGGATCGTGTCGACCACGTCGTCGCCGAGCTCCTGACGCAGCCGCTGCTGCACGTCGGGGGCCCGGCGCAGGTGGGCGCCGCCGTCGACGGTGACGAAAGTGCCGGTGGCCCAAGACGACTCCGGGCCGGCGAGGAAACGGATAGCTCCGGCGATGTCGGCCGGGACCCCGAGGCGGCCGAGCGGCGTCTGTTCCAGGAAGGCGGCGGGCCTGTCACCCTCGAAGCTCGCGGCCACCTTGGGGTTGTCGGGCGAGTTCACCAACCCCGGCCTGATGCAGTTGACACGAATCCCGAGGTGCCCGAATTCGTCTGCGGCCGTGCGGACGAGCGCTTCGAGACCAGCCTTGCCGGCGCAGTAGCCACTCATGTACGGGAAGCTCTGGGCGGCGATCACCGACGACGTGAACACCATGGACCCGCCGCCGGCCGCGGCCATTGCAGGGACGCACGCCTTGATCGCGACGAACGCGCTGGTGACGTTGATCCGCAGTTCGTTCGTGAAGCTCTCCGCGTCGCCCAGCAACAACGGCGTCGTGCTGCCGCGACCGACGGTGCTGACGCAGATGTCCAAGCCGATGTCCCCACTCGCGTGCGCGACGGCCGCGGCCACGTCGTCCTCGACCAACGAGTCTCCGGCGATGTGCCGGACGGATGCACCGGCCGGCGCCACCGCCGCGAGTTCGGACGCGAACGCCGCGATGCGCGCCTCGTCCCGGCTCATGATCGTGACCGATGCCCCGTCGGCGAGCAGTGCCCGGGCGCCGGCGCCGCCGATGCCCCCTGCACCACCGATGATCAGTGCACTCTTCCCGTGCAGGGGCAAGGTCTGGCTGGATGTCTGCGTCATGCGGCCGAAGCTAGATCGACGGCGCCGGTCGCATCCCGCGGATGACCGTTGAACGAGATATTTCGACTAGAAAATTCGCGATGAGACGGGTCAGTAGCCGGCCGCCGGGTCGATCTGCGCCGCCAACTCGTCGCCGCCGACGAAGCGTCGCACGTTTTCCGCGACGTGATCGGCGAACGCGCCCGACCGGACCGACGGCGGATTCGAGTCGTGCGGGGTGATGATCGCGTTGGGCAGCGTCCACAGCGGATGGCCGTCGGGCAAGGGTTCCGGGTCGGTCACGTCGAGTCCCACGCCGCCGATCCGACCGTCCCGCAAAGCGTCCACGACCGCGTCGGTGTCGACCAGCGGACCCCGCGCCACGTTGATCACCCACGACCGGGGCCCCAGCTTCGCGAGCTGCGGAGCCCCGACGAGGTGCCGGGTGTCGGCGGTGGCCGGAGCCGCGACGACGACGTGGTCGACGCGTCCGAACACCTCGTCGACCCGGTCGGCGGTCACGACCTCGTCGGCGCCGGGCACCGGCCGGCCGGAACGGTTGACCGCGATCACCGTCGCCCCCACCGCGGTGAGCATCGGGATCATCGCGCGCCCGATGCCGCCGGCCCCGATGATCGCGACGCGGGCGCCGCGCAGCGTGCCGACCTTGTCGAAGAACTCCCGCTGCCGCCATGTGGTGGCGGCCAGGTGCTCGGGCAGCGCCCGCACCCCCGCCAACAGCAGCGTGAACGCGTGCTCGGCGACGGTCGCGGAGAACGCGCCGGCCGCCGACGTCCACACCAGGTCGGGGTGCCGCTGGATCACCCCGGCATCGAACCAGTGCTCCACGCCGGCCGAGTGCAGCTGCACCCAGCGGATCGAGTCGGGCAGCTCCGCCGGGAAGCGCGTCGTGTCGTCGCCGGCCCACACGAGTGCCTCGGCGTCTGTCACGTCGACGACGCGTCCGCCGCCGCGGACGACGGCGTCCACGAGCAGGTCGTCGGGCTCGGGCCCCAGCGCGATGGGCGTCGGCGTCGTCGTCACGGATTCTCCTCACACGGCACGACCCGGGCGTCCGGATCTCGGTCCGAGGCTAGGCGTCGTCGCATCGGATCGCAGACCTCGGGAACCATCCCCATGGGTGATTCGTCCTATTTTCGTAGGACATGTCCACCGACAGAGAAAGAAGGCTATGAAACGCAGGCCCCGCAAACCTCGAAGACCCGTCGTCCGACGTGTGATCATCACTGACACCACCACTGTGGAGGTGTCCACGTGCTGACCCTGCTCGGAATCGTCGCCGGTGTCGCCGTCGTCCTGGCGATCACCGCGCTGACCGGCTACTTCGTGGCGCAGGAATTCGCCTACATGGCGGTCGACCGGTCCCGCCTGAAGGCGCGCGCCCAATCCGGCGACGGCGCCGCGGCCCGCGCCCTCGGCGTCACCCGCCGCACCTCGTTCATGCTGTCCGGCGCCCAACTCGGCATCACCGTCACCGGTCTGCTCGTCGGCTACGTCGCCGAACCGCTCATCGGCCGCGGGCTCGGCGAACTGATGGGCGGGATCGGGATCCCCACCGGCGTCGGCATCGCCGTCGGCGCGATCCTCGCGGTGCTGTTCTCCACCGTCGTGCAGATGGTCTTCGGCGAGCTGTTCCCGAAGAACCTCGCCATCGCCCGACCCGAACCCGTCGCCCGACGCCTCGCGTTGTCCACGACGCTCTACCTCAAGCTGTTCGGCTGGCTGATCTGGCTCTTCGACCAGTCGTCGAACCTGTTGCTGCGTGCGCTCAAGATCGAGCCCGTGCACGACGTCGAACACTCGGCGACCCCTCGCGACCTCGAGCACATCGTCGCCGAGTCCCGCGACGCCGGCGAGCTGCCGCGCGAGCTGTCGACGCTGCTCGACCGCATCCTCGACTTCCCCACTCGCACCGCCGAGCACGCGATGATCCCGCGGGCGCGGGTCGACGTGGTCCGCGCGGACGAACCGATCGCCGATGTCGTGGCCCGCATGGGCGCCGGGCACACCCGCTACCCGGTCGTCGGCGCCACCAGCGACGACCTGCAGGGCGTCGTCCACCTCCACGACCTGCTCGGCGCCGACCCCGTCGGCACGGCCGGCGACCATGCCCGAGCGGCGGTGATCGTCCCGACGACGCTGCCGCTGCCCGACGTCCTGGCGCAGCTGACGGCCGCGAAGGACGAGATGGCGCTGGTGATCGACGAGTACGGCGGGTTCGCCGGCGTCGTCACCGTCGAGGACATGGCGGAGGAACTCGTCGGCGAGATCGCCGACGAGCACGACCCCGCCCACGAGGACACCGAGGTGCAGGCCGTCGACGGCGGCTGGCTGATCCCCGGCGGCGTGCACGTCGACGAGGTCGCCCGCGTGCTCGACGAGCACCTGCCCGAGGACGACGACTACGAGACGTTCGCGGGCCTCGTGATCGCCGAGTTCGGCGGGCTCCCGCGGGTGGGCGACACCGTGACCGTCCAGCTGCCCGCCGATCCGGCCGACCTCGTCGCCGACGAACCGCCGCCACCGACGTATCTGGACATCGAGGTCCGGGCCGTCGACAAGCACGTGCCGTCGGCGCTGTTCGCGACCGTCCACACCGACCGGAGGGACGCCGTCGATGAGTAACCCGTGGATCGTCCTGGCCGTCACGGTCCTGCTGATCGCCGCGAGCGCGTTCTTCGTCGCGGTGGAGTTCGCACTCATCGCCGCCCGCCGGCACCGTCTCGAGGACGCCGCCCCGAACAGCCGTTCGGCCCGCGCCGCGTTGCGCAGCGCGTCCGAGCTGTCGGTGCTCCTCGCCGGCTCGCAGCTCGGCATCACCGTGTGCACCCTCGCGCTCGGCGCGGTGACGAAACCGGCTGTGCACCATTGGCTCACGCCGGCGTTCGCGGACTGGGGCGCCCCGCTGTGGCTGGCCGATGTCGCCGGTTTCGTGCTCGCGTTGCTCATCGTGACGTTCCTGCACCTGGTGGTCGGCGAGATGGCGCCGAAGTCGTGGGCGATCGCCCACCCGGAGAAGTCGGCCACCCTGCTCGCGATCCCGATGCGCGGATTCATGTGGCTCACACGGCCGTTGATCGTGATCCTGAACCGGGCCGCGAACTGGTGCCTGGTCAAGGTCGGCGTGCAGCCGGTGGACCAGGTGGCGTCGGGCCAGGATCCCGAGGCCCTGCGGCACCTCGTCGAGCACTCGGCGACCGTCGGCACGCTCGACGAGCGCTACCACGGGCATCTCACCAGCGCGCTGGAACTCGAGTCGCTCACCGTCGGCGACATCGTCCGCCCCAACGACCGGCCGAGCAGTGTCGACGCGGATGCGCCCGTCGAACGGATCCGCGAGACCGCCGATGCCAGTGGGCACCTGCGCCTGCTGGTCCGCAGCGGCACCGACGTCGTGGGCGTCCTGCACGTCCGCGACAGCCTGGGCGCGGCGCCCGAGACCCGGGCCCGCGATCTGATGCGCGACGTGCTCACCGTCCAGGCTGCGACACCGGTCTACGAGGCGCTCGCGACGATGCGGAACACCCGCAGCCACATCGCGATCGTGCGAGACGACGCCGGACGGTTGATCGGGCTGATCACCCTCGCCGACGTCCTGGCGCGGCTGATGCCCTCCGCGGGCACCGCGGCCTGACCACGGCGAAGGCGGAACCGGGAGTGGCGCCCCGGTTCCGCACGGTGGGTGTTTCCGCCCGCCGATCCGGGGGTAGTCCCTGGGCATGGAGATGCGTGTGACCCTCTGTGTGGACGGCGCCGAACGGACCTGCACCGTCGATACCCGCACGACGCTGCTCGACGCACTCCGTGACCGCCTCGGCGTCTTCTCGCCCAAGAAGGGCTGCGACCACGGCCAATGCGGGTCCTGCACGGTGCTGCTGGACGGCCGACGGGTGACCACGTGCCTGTCGCTCGCCGTGGCGCAGGACGGCGCCGACATCGTCACGGTGTCCGGACTGTCGGACTCCGGCCTCCACGCTGTCCAGCAGGCGTTCATCGATCAGGACGCGTTCCAATGCGGCTACTGCACGCCCGGCCAGGTGTGCTCGGCGGTGGGGATGCTCACCGAAGCCGCGGACGGGGCACCCAGTCACGTGACCGAGGACCTCACCTCCGCACCGGAGTTGACCGACGACGAGATCCGCGAACGGATGAGCGGCAACCTGTGCCGGTGCGGCGCCTACCCCAACATCGTCGCCGCGGTCCGACAGGTCGCCCACGAGCAGGCTGCGGACACGTGATCCCGTTCCGCTACGAGCGACCCGCCGACGCGCCCGCGGCGGTGGCGCTGCTGCACGAGAACCCGGGCGCGAAGTTGCTGGCCGGCGGAACCAACCTGGTCGATCACCTCAAGCTCGGCATCGCCACCCCCCAACTCGTCGTGGACATTTCGCGTATTCCACTCGATTCCGTCGAGCCGACCGACGACGGCGGACTCCGGATCGGGACCAACGTGCGCAACAGCGATCTGGCCGCCCACCACGTTGTCCGCGAACGGTATCCGGCGTTGTCGCGCGCACTTGTCGCCGGCGCGTCACCACAGTTGCGCAATCTGGCCACGACGGGCGGAAACCTGCTCCAACGCACGCGCTGCGTCTACTTCCAGGACGTGTCGACGCCGTGCAACAAGCGGCAGCCCGGCACCGGGTGTTCGGCGGTCGGCGGATTCACCCGGCATCACGCCATTCTGGGCGCCTCGGACGCTTGCGTCGCGACCCACCCGTCGGACATGGCGGTGGCGCTCGCAATGCTCGACGCCCAGGTGCTGGCGCTGGGGCCCGATGGTCAGCGCCGCATCCCGGTGACAGACTTCCACCGGCTTCCGGGACGCGACCCCGACATCGACACCGTGCTGGAACCCGACGAGATGATCCTCGCGGTCGAACTGCCGGCGCCGGCGCCCGGTGCGGTGTCGACGTATCGGAAGGTGCGCGAGCGCGCGTCGTACGCGTTTGCGCTGGTCTCCGTCGCCGCGGAACTGGGACTCGACGCCGGAGTCGTCACCCGTGTCCGCATCGCCTTCGGCGGCGTGGCGCACAAGCCGTGGCGGGCCACGCGCGCCGAGGCGGCATTGCGGGGGCGCACCGCGGACGTCGACGCGTTCGCCGATGCGGTCGACGCCGAACTGGCGTCGGCACATCCCCTGGACGGCAACCGATTCAAGGTCCCACTGCTGCAACGCGCCACCGTTGCCGTGCTGCGGGAGCTTGCCGGGGAGGCGACACAGTGAATGCCATCGGCACATCCCTCGCGCGCATCGACGGCCCCGCCAAGGTAACCGGAACGGCGCCGTACGCGTACGAGCACTCGGTCGCCGCCCCGGCGTTCCTGTACCCGATCACCTCGACGATTGCACGCGGTTCCATCGTGGACATCGACAGCACCGCGGCCGAACGATCCGACGGCGTGCTGGCGGTGCTCACACCGTGGAATGCGCCGCGCCTGGAGGACACCTCGGACGGTGAGTACCGCCTGCTGCAGGGCCTCGAGGTGGCGTTCCGCGGGCAACCGATCGGTGCCGTGATCGCCGAGACCCCGGAGCAGGCGCGTCACGCGCAGACGCTCGTGCGCGTCGAGTACGACGTCCGGGCTCACGACACAACGTTTCGTACGGACGCAGCGGGCATGTACCTCCCCGAATCCGCCAACGGCGGCTACGAGACCTCCACGGAGGAAGGTGATCCCGACACTGCGTTCGCCCGCGCCCGCGCCGACGGGGTGATCGTCGACGGCTGGTACACCACCCCGGAAGAGCACAACAATCCGATGGAGCCGCACACCACCGTCGCGCTGTGGGCCGAGGACGCACAGGAACTGACGCTGTACGACTCCACCCAGGGGCCGCACGGCGTCGCGGACACACTCGGGCCGATACTCGGGTTGTCCCCGGAACAGATCCGGGTGATCGCGCCGCACGTGGGTGGCGGATTCGGCTCCAAGGGCGCCCCGCACGCGCACGACGTGCTCGCCGCCCTGGCCGCGATGACACTGCCCGGCCGAGCGGTGAAGTTCCCGGTGACGCGGCAGCAGATGTTCGTCTTCGTCGGCTATCGCCCACCGACGGCGTCGCACATCCGGATCGCCGCGAACCGCGACGGCGGCATCACCGCGCTGGTGCACGATGCGTACTCGCAGAGTTCGCACACCAAGGAGTTCGTCGAGCAGACGGCGGTCCCGTCGCGGTCGATGTACACGGCGCCGCATCGGCGCACCTCGCACCGAGCCGTGGCACTCGACGTCCCGGTGCCGTACTGGATGCGCGCCCCGGGCGAGGCCCCCGGAATGTATGCGGGTGAGGTCGCGATGGACGAGCTCGCCGACGCCTGTGGGATCGATCCGATCGAGCTGCGGGTCCGCAACGATCCGCCCGTCGACCCCGAAAGCGGCAAACCGTGGGGGTCGCGCCGACTGGTCGACTGCCTGCGGGAGGGCGCCCACCGATTCGGGTGGGAGACGCGGCCGCGGCCGGCCGGGAGTCGGCGCGAGGGGAACACGCTCGTCGGATTCGGCGTGGCGAGCGCCACCTACCCACACATGATCAATCCGGGTTCGAAGGCCACGATCCGACTGCGCGAGGACGGTCGGCTGGGCGTGCAGATCGGCGCCGTGGACATCGGCACCGGCACGTGGACCACGCTCACGCTCATCGCCGCCGACGCCCTGGGTTGCGACCCCGAACGCATCGCACTCGAGATCGGCGACACCGCGTTGCCGTACGGAACCGTCGCGGGAGGATCGTCCGGGACGTCGTCGTGGGGTGGGGCGATCCTGACGGCCGCACGCGAGTTCCGCGCCAAGTTCGGCGACGATCCCCTCCCAGGAGCCGAAGTGACCGCGGAAGCGGACACCGAACCCCACGACGACTATCGAATCAATTCCTACGGAGCGCATTTCGTCGAAGCTCGGGTCGACATCCACACCGGCGAGATCACCGTTCCCCGCATGCTCGGGGTGTTCTCCATCGGCCGGGTCGTCAACCCGCGCACCGTCCGCTCGCAGCTACTCGGCGGCATGACGTTCGGGATCTCGATGGCGCTGTTCGAGGAGAGCGTCCGCGACGGGCGGTTCGGGCACGTCGTCACGCAGGATCTCGCGACATATCACTTCCCCACGAACGCGGACGTCCGGGACATCGACGCGATCTGGCTCGACGACGTCGACGAGCGCGCCACCCCGATGGGTTCCCGCGGCGCCGGCGAGATCGGAAATGTCGGCAGCGCTGCCGCCGTGGTCAACGCCGTCTGCAACGCGACCGGGACACGCGTGCGGGAACTGCCGATCCACGCGGACGACCTGCTCCCCCACCTGCCGAATATTCGCGAGACCTGAAACGCCCGACGGCTGAGCCGACGAAATCCGGCGTAGGGTCAGTCGATAGGGGTGTTCCGAGCGGGGCGAGATCATGAGTGCTTCTCCGAACGGACCGCACCGCGGTCGGGCGCATGCGCACACGGCCGCGTCGCGGCTGGCGGTGGCGGTGACATTCGTGCTGCTGTCGCTGATTCCCGGCGCCATCGCCTTCGCCCTCGGCCGGTCCCTCTTCGCGATCTTCTGGCTCGTCGTCTTCACCGGCCTCGCCCTCGGCGCCGTCGCGGCAATCCTGCCCTCGAGCTGGAGTCACTGACCCGGCCGACCGGGCCGGTTGAATCCACGGGTGAATTCCGGGGAGGGTGCACACCCCGGCCTTACCTTGGGGTAACTTGCGAGCGCGCGATCTGCGCAATCAAACAAACAAATGGATGGGAAGCAGTCATGAGTTCTTCCGAGTTCGCCACGTCCGTCGCCGAGGTCAAGCCGGTCGTGAGCGGCATCGCCGGCGCACTCACCGCGGTCGCCACGATCCTCGGTGTGCTGGGAACGCTGGCTTCCTTCAGCTGACCCGAAGCGCGGCCGCGCGTACACCGCGGTCCTCCGCAACGGGAAGTCCTCCACCGGCGAATCCGGTGGGGGACTTTCGTTTGCGCGGCCCGCAATCACACGCGCGGCTTACGATCCGGCGCCGGTACGCGGAAGTTCCGGCCCGGTTCACCGGCCGGCCATCCGGCCGCATTCTGTCGTTGCGGTTGCCGTCCTACCTTCCTCCCGACCTTGATCATCAACAGGGAGGCCGCATCGTGCCCATGTCACCGCTCAACCGCCGCACGTTTCTCGAGCGCACCGCCCTCGCCGGAATCGGGGTGACGCTCGCCGGCAGTGTGGGCACCCTGTTCCGCCCCGCCGTCGCGGGCGCCGCCCCCGGTGCCGCGATCGGCTACGGCCCGCTCGTCGCCGATCCCGCCGGAATCCTCGCCCTGCCCAAGGGTTTCTCGTACACGATCGTCTCCCGCTCGGGTGAGACGCTGCTCGACGGCGGCGTCCCGTTCCCCAGCGATCCCGACGCCAACGGCGTGTTCGCGGCCGGCAACGGCACCACGATCGTCACCAACCACGAGGTGGGTGGCAGCGAGCCGTTCGGTGTCCCGGCCGTCGACGGCCTCACCTACGACCCGGGCGCCCGCGGCGGCACCACCACGACGACGCTCGACCGCAGCGGCGCGCGTCAGGCCCAGTACGTCAGTGTCGCGGGCACCGTGAACAACTGCGCGGGCGGCATCACCCCG
Organism: Prescottella equi; assembly: GCF_002094305.1. Lineage (GTDB taxonomy): Bacteria > Actinomycetota > Actinomycetes > Mycobacteriales > Mycobacteriaceae > Prescottella > Prescottella equi. The sequence goes on along the minus strand of NZ_LWTX01000009.1, from coordinate 38,522 downwards.
TGGGGCACCTGGCTCACGTGCGAGGAGACCGAGGCCCGTGCCGGGTCGAACGGTTTCACCAAGGCCCACGGCTACGTCTTCGAGGTCGATCCGGCGAGCCAGGCTGCGAACGTCGGCAAGAGCCCGATCCCGCTGAAGTTCCTCGGCCGGTTCGCGCACGAGGCGGTGGCCGTCGACCCGTCGTCGAGCGCGGTCTACCTCACCGAGGACGCGGGCAGCCCCAACGGCCTGTTCTTCCGGTGGACGCCGCCGCAGGGCTTCGTCGGCGGACCGGGCGCGTTCCACGCGCTCGCACAGTCGCCGGGCGGGGACACCGCCGGCAGCCTGCAGGCGATGAAGTGCTTCCAGGACGGCACCCACGTGCCCGACCTCGCCCAGGCCGCGACGCCGGGGGTCAAGTACACCGTGCAGTGGGTCGACGTCCCCGACCGCGACGCCAAGACCACCTCGGTGCGCAAGCAGTTCACCAACGACCAGGTCACCCGCAGCCGCAAGCTCGAGGGGCAGTGGTGGGGCGACGGCGGCGCGTACTTCGTCGCCAGCTTCGCCCGCACCAGCGACGGCAGCGTCGCCGAGCACGACGGACAGGTGTGGTTCTACGACCCGGCCACCCAGACCGTCGAACTGAAGACGCTGTTCGGGGTCAACCCCGACCCGTCCGTCGACACCGGTAACTACGACGGCCCCGACAACATCACCGTCTCGCCGCACGGTGGTCTCATCCTCGCCGAGGACGGCGACGGCATCAGCCACCTGATCGGCGTGACCGAGAGCGGCGAGCCGTTCTCCGTCGCCCGGAACGAGTTGAACGACAGCGAGTTCTGCGGTCCGGCGTTCAGCCACGACGGCCAGACGCTGTACGCCAACATCCAGAGCCCCGGCATCACCGTCGCGATCCGCGGGCCGTGGCGCCGATCGACGGGCTCGTCCGCCGGCTCGTCCGGCTTCTCCTTCGGCTCGCTGGAGTTGCCGTTCGGCTCGTAGACCCTCCGTCACCCGTGGACGCCCTCACCCGCACACCGCAGGTGGGGGCGTCCGGCGTTTCCATTCGGGTTCGTCCAGGACGAAAGCCCCTGGAGCGACGGGGCGTTGTCCCCTATCCGAATGGGGACCTCCGACGGCATCGTCAGGGCATATCGGATTTCGATCGGCATCCCGGGGTGAAGAAGTGTGAGGAAGTTCCTGCCGTATTTCTCGACTCGACGAGGGGCGGCGCGGGTGTACCACAACTTCCTGGACTGCCCGGCGGGCATGCGGATCGCCCGGGCCGACCGGGAGCCCGGGGTAGGGCCGGACGGTCTCGCCTATCCACAGTGCGAGCAGTGCGCAGCGTGGGACGACAAGATCGCGCAGTCACGCAGCGCGCTGCACCGGTGGTTGGAGTCGGAGTAGCCGTCGACGAAATACGTGGACGCACAGTGCATACCGCGTGCTACCGATCGACCCGGATGTCGGCGGTCCACACCCGTTGCAGCATGTGCCAGTCGGCCGGGTGTGCGGCGATCCCCGCCGCGAACCGGCTGGTCATCGCCTGAGTCGTCGGCTGCAGTCCACCGCTGGTGTCGATCGGCGGCCCGACATGGAACCCCCAGCCGTCGGGTGTGAACCAACAGTTGACCGGTAGCAGGGGCGCACCGGTGTCGAGCGCCAGCCGCGCCGGCCCGGCCGGCATGCGAGTCGGTTCGCCGAAGAACGTGACGGGCACGCCCGTGCCGGTCACGTCGCGTTCGGCGAGGAGCCCGACGATCCGCCCGCGGCGTAGATGCGTGGTCAGTTGTTCGAACGGTGGTTGCGCGGAGCCGGTGAGGGGGATGATCTCGAATCCGAGCCCCTCCCGGAATCGCACGAACCGGCGGTACAGCGATTCGGGCCGGAGGCGCTCGGCGACGACGACCGGCGGACCCACGCGTCGCGCGATCCATACACCGGCCATGTCCCAGTTTCCGCTGTGATGCAGAGCCAGAACCGCACCCCTGCCGCGCTCGACCGCCTCGTGAATGTTGCCGAGCCCCGTGGCCGACGACTCGATCTCCTCGACCAGCCGCACCGGATCCATCGTCGGGAGCCGGAAGGCTTCGCACCAGTAGCGGGCGTAGGAACGCAGGCTTGCCCGCACGAGATCGTCCGGCACCTGCGCAGGCGTCGTGGACAGCACCCGGGCCAGATTGCGACGAAGCTGGTCCGGGCCGCCGCCCCGGGCCGCGCGATCAGCCGCGAAGTCGAACAGTCGCCTCGCCGACCGCTCCGGCAGGGCGCGCACCAACCGCCAACCTGCCGCATACCCGAGATCCCAGGCCCGGTCCCCGGGGTTCATCGGCCGCGGCCGTCGACGCGGACCGCAGCAGTGCAACAGACACCCCTGCTGTGATTCGGCGGGGAGTGGATTCCGAGCCTCATTCTCCGAGTGTCCTCCCCCGAGAGAGACATGGGAACGACGAAATACCTCGCAATCGTGTTGTCGCGCTTCGCGCATGACTCAGGAGGCTGTCGGATCCGGAGGAACGTCAGGATCGTCCGACCGTACGGCACGGCATTGGTGTGAAGAGGTCCAGGAACGGGTATACGTCCCACGCCCCTGAACACCCACTTCCGACTGGAGTCGACATGCTTGTGATCATCGGATTGATTCTCCTCATCGCAGCCATCGTGATCGCGGTCGCGGGAGTCCTGACCAACGGCGGTAGTGAGCACGCGATAACGGATGACTTCTCCATCCTGGGCTACCACGTGACCGGATCGACCGGGACGCTCTTCCTCTTCGGCGTCGTCGTCGGCGCGGTCGGCGTGGCCGGCCTCGCGCTACTTCTGGCCGGAGCCCGGCGGTCCTCCCGACGGGGGCGCGCCGCCCGAAACGAACTCGACCAGATCCACCGGGCCGACACCGCACGCGCCGAGCAACAGCGTAAGACCCCGCCGCCGCCGACCGAGCAGGGTGCATGAATCTACCTGCAGACGAACAACTCTCGGCGTGCGCCTGATCAGCCGGTCGCCTCGACGCCGAGTGTCTATGCCACCCGGTAGCCGTCGTCGACTATCGATCGCATGTCGTCGTAAGCGCGTTGCGGCTGGGTCGTCGGTGGAATCACCACCAGGAGGGTGCCGCGCCTATCCGTGCCGATCAGGCACATGACCCCGGCGGGCTGCCCCGGCAGCGGTTCGGTGAACCGGATCCCATCGGTGTTGTCGATTCGACGTTGGTTGATGCTGAGCATGTCCCAATCGAATGCGATCCGCTCGATCGGCCCCGTTCGCGGTGCCAGCACCGAGATCAGGTCGTGCAATTGAGCGGTGAGGTTCGAAGTCCACGGCCACCACGCACCGGCGATCTGGCCGGACCCCGACTTCTGCCCACGCAGGACCAGTCGTGGAGTACGAGTCGGGACGGGGAACGGCTGCAGGCCGTCCGCGGTCTCGACCTCGTAAAGAAGGCCGTTGACCAGATCCGGTTGTCGTGTCATGACTCCTGCCGCTCCTTCATCGGAGGACGAAACCGATCCTTGTCCGACCGATGCACTGCCGTACGAGAACCGCCGGCGACCTAGCACGTCGATACCTTCAGCCTACGCGTCACACGTCCCGGCGCGGTGGCTCGAGGAAGCGGGGCGCACGAAACAGCCCGGTCGCGAGCCCGGGCGTTCAGCAGACTCGTGACGTGTACGGTCGAGTCATCGCAGCTATCCACGCATCGGCACTCCCGTGCGGGCCGCTTTTGGAAATCAAGGCCGATTCGCGGCCACGCTAAGGAGCGTCTCGAATGACGCAAACTCCTGCCCATTTCGACCTTCGCCTGGAATCTCCGCCGGGGGACGGAGGCCAGCCCTTCTCTGCCCCGACCCGCATCACCAGGCTGCTGTTCAGCACCGGAAGCCTGGGTGAGGTGGAAGCGGTGTGGTGGCCGCGCACCCAGAACCTGAGCATCGAACTCCATGACCTCGTCGTCGCTCTCACCCCGAGACTCGGCCCTGTCGCGCGCATCCGTTTCGACTGGAACGCGGTCAGCGCGATGCAACGCCAGATCGACTCGGACGACGGGTTGGACGTCACCGGCCCCGAGCCCGGCCAGCCGTGCCGAGTCATGAGGGTCGACGGCCGCAACGGAAGTCGTATCGACATCGCCATCGTCGAGCCGGGCGCAGACACCGCGTACGGATACCGACAGATGGCCCTGCTCCTCGACTCTCCAGCCGAACTCGTCGGACAGGGGTGACGACGGCATGGCAATGCGAATCGTCGCCTTCGACGTCGTCGAACGCAACGACGTCGGAGTGGACGAGATCCAGCGACTGGCACGCGACCTCTGGCAGGCGATGTCGGCGGGTCGTGAAGGCGCGAGCGAGCGACCTCGATGGATCAACAGTGGCGCAGTCGCCGCAGCCGACGCCTACACGGCACATCGGTTCGAGGGCACCGTCGACGGCGAGGCGTGAGCCCGCCCACATCACCAAACGGCGGCAAATGCCCTCTTCCTGGGAACGAGAAAGACCCCCCCTGCATCACTGCAGGTGGGGGTCTTTCTGATGTGCGCCCGAAGGGATTCGAACCCCTAACCTCTTGATCCGTAGTCAAGTGCTCTATCCGTTGAGCTACGGGCGCATGTTCTATCTTCAGTTGTACTGGACCCGCGAAAGGACCAGTGTGGCGGAGGCGAGAGGATTTGAACCTCCGGTCCCCTTTAAGGGGGACAACTCATTAGCAGTGAGTCCCATTCGGCCGCTCTGGCACGCCTCCTTGGGGGCCGGCTCGTTTCCGATCCGCCGGGCGAAACATTACACAGAGTTCGCCAGCAAACGCAAAACGCCTGGTCAGCGTCATCTCCTATCTCAGGTTGCTGTCGAACCAGTCGAAGATCCGGCGTTGGGCGTCGAGGATCGCGACCACGAGCGGATCGTCGTCGTCCGCCGACGGCTCCGGGACGGGCGGCTCGTCCGCGCGGTGCGCGAGTCCGACGTAGCTGACGATGTTGGTGGGCGCGTCCGACCTCGCCACGGCATCCCGCAGTCGCTCGACATGCTCGGGCGGGGTTCGCGGATCGTCCTCGCCGTACAGGCCCAGCCAGGGCGCCCGGAGCGCCGGCGCCGCGTCGACGAGCGCGGGGGTGTCGTCGGTGAGCGGTGCCACGATGCCGTGCGCCGACACACTGACCGCGGCCCCGACCGGGCGGTTCGTCGCGACGAGCAACGCGGCGGTGCCAGCGTCGTCGAAGCCCAGGACGCCCACACAGTCCGGGTAGATGCCGCGTCCGACCAGCCAGTCGAAGGTGGCGTCGAAGGCCGCGAACAGGGTTTCGCCGAACACCTCGCTGTCGCTGTGCGCGGGTTCGTGGTGGAACAGGTGCGGGGCCGCCACCACCCAGCCCTCCGCGGCGAGCGCGCGCATCAGATCGAGCAGCGCGGGAGCGAAGTCTCGGGATTCGTGCAGGAGCACGATGCCGCCGCGGGCCGGTCGATCCGGCTCGACGGCGGTGAGCGGCACGCGTTCCTCCGACTCCACGGGGGCGTCGACGTCGGAGCGCAAGGGGGCGTCGTCCCGGAAGATCCCCGGCATGAATCAACCTTGGCACGACCACGGCGGCAGTGCACGCGATCGCGGGGCGCATAATCGCATCGTGACCCCCGTGACCCGCGCAGACCTCGAATCCATCCCGACCTACGTGCCGGGCCGCAGCTATCCCGGGGCCATCAAGCTGGCCAGCAACGAGACCACCCAGGGTCCGCTGCCCGGCGTGGCGCAGGCCATCGCGGACGCCGCGTCCGTCGCGAACCGCTACCCCGACAACACGTCGGCCGCGCTGATCCGCGCGCTGTCCGAGTCGCTCGGGGTACCGGCCGAGAACATCGCGACCGGCTGCGGCTCGGTGGCGCTGTGCCAGGAACTGGTCCAGGCGACGTGCAACGAGGGCGACGAGGTCGTCTACGCGTGGCGCTCGTTCGAGGCGTACCCCGTCGTGACCAAGGTCGCCGGCGCGGTCTCGGTCCCGGTGCCGCTCACCCCCGAGCACGGCCACGACCTGGATGCGATGCTGGCCGCGATCACCGACCGCACCCGTCTGATCTTCGTGTGCAACCCCAACAATCCCACCGGCACCGCGCTGGGCCGCGAGGAGCTCGAGCGCTTCCTCGACGCCGTCCCGGCCCGCGTCGTCGTAGCGCTCGACGAGGCGTACTTCGAGTACAACCGGTCCGGCGTCGACGGCATCGACCTGGCCCGCACCCGCCGCAACGTCGTGGTGCTGCGCACCTTCTCCAAGGCGTACGGCCTGGCCGCGCTGCGCGTCGGGTACGCGGTTGCCGATCCGGCCATCATCGCCGCGCTGGCCAAGGTCCACATCACCTTCAGCGTCAACGCGGTGGCGCAGTCCGCTGCGATCGCGTGCCTGGGAGCGCGGGACGAACTGCTCCGCCGCACGCACGACGTCGTCGCCGAGCGCGACCGGGTCCGCGACGCGCTCCGGGCCGCCGGCTACGACGTCCCGGAGTCGCAGGCCAACTTCGTCTGGCTGCCGTTGGCCGACCGCTCCGCCGCGTACGGCGAGGCGAGCGCCGAGGCCGGCGTGCTGATCCGCCCGTACGGCGTCGACGGGGTGCGGATCACGATCGGCGATCCCCACGAGAACGACGCGTTCCTCGCGTTCGCGACGTCGCCGGCGGCGCAGGAACTGGCCGGGATCCCGGCCGGGTCGCCCACGGTGTAATCCAACCGTTATCGGTCGACGGGTCCGCCACCACCGATTCGTTGGCAAACTCGTCCCGGTGTGCCGACCAGGAAGCGATTTGTCCGGACGCCGCCGACGCGGCCCCGCGATCGTTCTCGCCGCCGCGCTCGGCACGTCGCTGACCGTCGGCATCCACACCGCGCAGGCGCGCCCGCCGGACGTCGACAAGGTGCCCGTCCGCCTGCTGGCGATCAACGACCTGCACGGCAGCCTGCAACCGCCGCAGGGGGCGCGGGCACAGATCCTGCGTCCCGACGGCCCACCGGTCGACGCCGGCGGGGCCGCGTACCTCGCCGCGTACATTCGGCAGCTGCGCGGGCAGGCGCCGAACTCGCTGCTCTACTCGGTGGGCGACAACTGGGGGTCCTCCCCCATCGAATCCGCACTGTTTCACGATGAACCGGCCGTCAACCTGCTCAACACGATGGGCGTGGACGCCGCCTCGGTCGGCACCCACGAACTCGACGAGGGCTTCGGCGAGTTCCGGCGGATGCAGACCGGCGGCTGCCACACCGTCGACGGCTGCCAGTTCGAACCCGAGTTCGCGGGCGCGAAGTTCCCCATTCTCGCGGCGAACATGGCTCTCGCCGACGGCACCCCCGCGACGCTCCCGTTCACGGTGGACTACGTCGACGGCGTCCCGGTCGGCGTGATCGGGGTGATGCCCTCCGACACCCCGGCGAAGGTGGCGGTCGACGGTGTCGCAGGACTCGAGTTCGGCGACGAACTCGCCACCATCGACCGGACCGCCGCGACACTGGACTTCCTCGGCGTCCACGCGGTCGTCGTGCTGCTGCACCGCGGGGACGAGCCGACGGTCGGCGGGCCCAACTCGTGCGACCTCGCCGACGGCCCGGTCCGCACCATCGCGACCCGCGCGACGCCGCTGGTGGACGCGATCTTCACCGCCGACAGCCACGCCCAGTACAACTGCAGCGTCGACGACCCGGCGGGCGACCCACGGCCGGTGATGCAGGCGGCCTCCCACGGCCGGATCGTCTCGGTGGTCGACATGACGCTCGACCGGGCCACCGGCGAGGTCGACCGGCCGAGCACCCAGGCTTTCAATCAGATAGTCACGCGGGACATCCCGCCCGATCCCGCTGTCGCCGACCTGGTGGCCCGTGCCGGCGTGCAGTCGGCGGAGGTGGCGCAGCGACCCGTCGGCGCGATCACCGCCGACATCACCCGCGAGCCGGGACCGGGCGGCGAGAGCCCGCTCGGCGACCTCATCGCCGACGCCCAACTCGCGGCCGCGCGCGGCCGCGGCGCGCAGATCGCTCTCACCAATCCCGGCGGCGTGCGGACCGACCTGCTCCGCGGCGCCGACGGGACGGTGACGTTCGGCGACGCCTACCAGGTGCAGCCGTTCGTGAACTCGCTCGAGGTGCGCACCCTCACCGGCGCGCAGCTGAAAGAAGTTCTGGAGCAACAGTTCCAGACGAGACCGGACGGCTCGACGCTGGAGCTGATCCTGGCGCCGTCGGCGTCGTTGACGTACCGCATCGACCGCGCTGCGCCCGTCGGCGCCCGCATCGCCGATCTGCGGGTCGACGGCACCACCGTCGTCCCGGACGGCCGCTACCGGGTTGCGGTCAACAAGTTCCTGGCCGACGGCGGCGACGGGTTCACCGCTCTGCGTGGCGGAACCGAACCCGCCTCCGCCGGAAACGATCTCGAAGCCCTCACCTCGTACCTCGAAGCCCACTCCCCCGTCGCGCCGCCCGCACCAGGACGCATCGCGATCGCGGCCCCGAACTGACATCACTCGGCGCGGCACGGGTTTGCCAGAGAACTGCCAGACGGATTCAAGCCGGCCCACAGCCGGGGTGTGCAGCATGGCAGTGCGCAACCGCGTAACCCGTTACGACCGAAAGGTTTTTCTCCCATGGACCTGAGCTACCTGTCCGAGTTCTTCGGCGCCTTCTCCGATCTGTTCGGCGCTCTCGACTTCTTCAGCGGATCACTCGGCGCCTGAGCTCGGTGCCACCGGCCGTGGGTCGAGCGTTCGATGCGGCGCTCGACCCCACAGTCGATCTGAACCAGCAGCAGCTGGCAGGTGTCAGTCGACCCTGCCGCCGATTCCTCCCCGGAACGGAGCGTCGTCACACCACCTGCCTCGCCTCCGCCAACCACTCCCTCGCCGCCCGCGGATCGTCGACGGTCCCGCTCACCAGGCCCCAAGCGAGCCCGATCCGCACGTCGTCGACGCCGCGGACCGGCCACGCCCCCACTTCGTAGCCGGTGTCCTGCAAGCCGCGGACCACGTCGCGGGTGAGTCCGTCCCAGCCGCTGTAGAGGGCGGACGCGGCGGTCTCGACGAGAACCTCTTCGATCCCCCCGGTATGCCGCTCCGCATCGGGATAGCCGACTGTGATCAGCCCCCGCGGAACGTCGGGGGCCAGTTGCCGCAACCGGAGCAGCGCGTCGGGTAGGAAGCTCGTGAATCGGATCCGGCGGGCATCGTAGGGGCGGCTGGCAACAATCCGCGCCACCTCGGGAACCGCGTCGACGGCCTTGATCTCCACTTGCAGCGTGACGGTGGTCGCGTCGAGCACTTCCTCGAACGTGGGAACCTTCTCCCCCACACCGACATCGACGGCAGCGATGCGCTCGTACGGCAGCTCGGCGACGGGCCCGAGCCCGCGCCCGCTCTCCTCGGACGCGGTCCGGTCGAGTGTGGCGTCGTGCAGGACGATCGCGATGCCGTCAGCCGATAGTCGGATGTCGAACTCGAGTTCGTGGACGCCGATCTTCTCAGCGAGCCGGAACGAGGCCAATGTGTTCTCCGGCGATTCGGCCATCGCGCCGCGATGTCCGACAAGGGCATACGGGAGGTGCAGTACGGGCATCAGGCCACCTTCTCCTCGTACTGGGCCCGAATGGCATCCGTGTCCTTGCGGATCACCTTCGCCGCAGCCCCGAGCGCGGTGGCCGGGTCGGCGTTCTCGGTGTAGAGCTTCTGCATGGCGCCGCGAACCTCGGTGATAGTCGAAGACACATAGCGCCGCACCGCGTCCGGCTGACGGGCGATGTCGAGTTGTTGCACTGCCAAGCCATAGCTGGGGTTCTCGGCAATCCGCTTGGTAACCGCCGGCGACGCGGTCGCGCCGGGTGTTGCGGGCAGGTATCCGGTGTCGACGGCCCAGTCACCCGCTTGGACGTCCTGCGCCAAGAACTCGATGAGCTTCGCTGCGGCGGCTTTTCGCTCGGGATCGGCGTTCTTGAGGATGGACAGCCCCGCACCGCCGGTGGGCACGCCGACGTCCTTCGCGGTCGGCAGAAATCCTGCCCCGACTTCGAAGTCGGCACCCTTCGTCAGCCCGGTCAGCACGCCGGTCGAGTTGGTGATGGTGGCGACCAGACCGTTGCTGAAGTCGGTGACGAAATCCTGCGCGAGATAGCCCACCTTGTCGTCATTGATCAGCGCACGGTCGAACTCCGCTGCCGCGATCGCGGCTGGGGCATCCAACGTCACGTCGAGCCCCTGCGACATCGAACCGCCGTAGTTCCACAACAAACCTTGGAAGTACCAATCGTCGGCGCCGGTGTAGGCGCGCATAGCCACCTTGTTGCCCCGGTAATTCCGACCCGAGACCTTGTGGCCCCACTCCCGGAACTCGTCCCACGTCTGCGGAGCACGATCCGGCAGCCCGGCATCCGCGAAGATCTGCTTGTTGTAGTAGAACAGCGGTGTCGAACGCCCGAACGGCACCCAGTACGACGAACCACGCACCACACCCTCCGCGAAGAGCCGCTGGTGATAGGTGTCGGCATTCCAGTCGCCTGTGAAGTACCCGTCGAGGGGCTCGACCATATCCGAGAGGAAGAACTTGTTCCACGAGACATCGGAGAAGACCGCGATCTCCGGAATCTGCCTGGCCTGCAAACCAGCCGAAAGCTTCTCCGTCACACCGTCATAGCCCTTGAACTGCTGAACCTCGGCGTAGACGTCGGACTGGGACTCGTTGAAACGGGTGACCAGGCCGGTGAAGGCCTCGTGGTTGGTTCCCGACCAGGGACTCCACACCACTACATTGGTGCGACCTTTGAACGGTGCCGGTGGCGCCACGTCAGGCTGGGAGAAGCCGCCGGCGGACGCACCACTGGGCGACCCGCAGGCCGACAGGATCGGTACAGCCGCGGCCGTCATCCCGGCCAGGGCGAGGAAACGGCGGCGGCTCAACGATGTGGTGGGCGCACCCGCGCGTGAGAACACGGACATGAGGGATCTCCTCGGATCAGGGACTTAGGGGGTAAGGGATTCAGTTCTTGACGGTGGCGCCGGCAAGGCCGGCGGTGATGTAGCGCTGGGCGAACAGGAACAGCAGGAGCATCGGCAGCACCACCAGCACGGTGCCCGCCATGATCGGGCCCCATTGGTCGACGCCCTCGGTCTCCTTGAGGAACATCAAGCCGATGGGGAGGGTGCGCATCTGCACCGAGTTGGTGACCAACAGCGGCCAGATGAAGTCGTTCCATTCGTCGATCACGGCGATGAGCGCGACCGTGACGACCGCAGGTTTCGCCATCGGCAGGACGAAGTGGGTGAGCCGCCGGAGATGTCCGCAACCGTCCAGCTCCGCGGCTTCGAGCACCTCCTTCGGAAGCGCCAGGAAGTGCTGGCGCAGCAAAAAGGTGCCGAAGGCACTGGCCAGACCGGGTAGGAAGATACCCGCATACGTATTGATCAGCCCGAGGTTGCCGATGGTGATGTAGTTGATCAGTAGCGTGACGTGTCCGGGCACCATCAGCGCACCGAGCACCGCCAGGAAGATCACCTTCTTGAAGGGAAAGCGCAGGAACGCGAACGCGTAGGCGCTGAAGACCGCGAGGATTACCTTGAGTAGGGCGCCGACGGCCGTCACGATCATCGAGTTGGCGAAGAACTGCCCGAAGGGGACGGCATCCCAGGCTCGCCTGAAGTGGTCCAGGACCAGTTCGGTGGGGATCCACTGCAATGGCCATCGGTAGATCTCGTCCTCCGGCTTGAACGCTGAGCTGAACATCCAGAAGAAGGGGATCAGGAACAGTAGGCCGACGACGAGGATCGCCAGTACTGCCGGCAGTTTCGCGATCCGCCGGGCCGTGGCCCTACGCGCAAACCGATCACGTTCGGACAGGGTCGAGGTGGACATTAGTAGTGCACCTTCTTCTCGACGTAGCGCATCTGGACGACCGTGACGACCAGCAGCAGCACGAACATGATCATGGCGCCGGCCGCGGCGGTACCGGCCTTGAACTGCATGAAGCCCTGCGAGTAGATGAACCAACTGAGTGTCGTCGTCGCCTCCGCCGGGCCTCCACCGGTCATCATGGCGATCAGGTCGAAAGACTGGAACGCGCCGATGATCTGCGTGACCGTGAGGAAGAAGGTGGTGGGTGAGAGCAACGGGAAGATTATGTGGCGAAAAGTCTTCCACCTTCCTGCCCCGTCGAGCCGCGCCGCTTCCAGAACGTCGCCCGGGAGAGATTGCAGCGCCGCCAGATAGACGATCGCGACGAAACCGACACCCTTCCACACCGCGACGATGATGAGCGCCGGCAGCGCCCAGCTGCTCGATGTCGTCCAGTGCGGCGAGTCCATCCCGAACAACGAGAAGGCGACCCGCGAGAGTCCGTAGTTGGGGTCGAAGACGAACAGCCACACTGCGGCGACGGCGGCGCCGGACAGAATGTGCGGTGAGAAAACCAGCGCTGAAACAGCCTTCCTTCCCGGCACTTTCGTTGCGAACAGCAATGCCAACGCCAGACCGCCGGCGAGACTCACGCCCACCACCGAGACCACCCACACCCCGGTGATCCGAAGCACCCGCAGGAACGACGGATCGGTGAACAGCGTCGTGTAGTTTTCCAATCCGACGAAGGTCGGACTCGGAGCGATCATGTCCCACCTGGTCAGGCTCAGGTAGGCGTTGCCGATCACGGGCCAGTAGGCGAACACTGCGATGAGCGCGAGATTGGGAAACGCGAACATCGCGAACAACAGATGCTCGCGACGGCGCCGTCGGCTACGGCGTCGGGACGATATCACGGATCGTTCCGGCGACGGGGTCGATGGCGGCGGCGCGGGCGCCGGCGGGGCGGGGCGCTGGACTGTCAGGGACACGGCCACGGACCTTTCCTGGATATCACCCGGCTGTTATCTCCGAGCTCGGCCAGGGCCGATATTGGCACTCGATCCGGCGAAGGTCAAAGGCCGCTCGACCGACTGCATGGCGTCCGTATACCCGCTGAAATCCGATCAATACTGTTACTGTGCAGGCTTTTTGATGATACCGGGACGTCGGCCCGCGATGCCGTGTCAGGCGGGGTTCGACCGTAGTCAGGCAAAGCTTCTCGTCGAGTTCACAACTCGTTAATCACACTCACGTTGATATGTAGGGAACGGAGACGAGTCCGAACGGAAGCGAGTGACACCATGACCCGATCGATCAGCGAGTCCCGACAGGAGCGACTGGAGTTGATCCTCGAATGTTTACTGGCACAGCCGGATGCGTCAGCCCAGCGTCTCGCGGCTCACTTCGAGGTGTCACTCATGACCATCCATCGGGACCTCGACGAGCTGCAGCGGCGGGGTGTAGTCCGGAAGTTCCGCGGCGGGGTGAGCGTCCAACGGACCAGCACGTACGAGATCCCGGCAACACTTCGCCGCCTGGTCGCGGTACCGCAGAAGCGTGCCATCGCCGCGGCCGCGGCGGGCTTCGTGGAACCCGGGCAGTCTCTACTGCTCGACGATTCCACAACGGCGGCAACGATGCTCGATTACCTGCTCGGAATCGAGGATCTACACGTAGCAACGAACTACCTGCCCTCGCTCTCCCGCATCGCCGCCGACGGCCGAGCCTCGCTGACCGCAATCGGCGGCACCTACGACACCGGACACGAGTCGTTCCTCGGCATCGCCGCGGTGGCCGCAATTCGGGGACTGCGTGTGGACGCCGCCTTCTTCTCGACATCGAGCGCGGACGCCGACGGCACCTACCATCAGGAGGAGTCGATCGTCGCGGTAAAGGCGGAAATGCTCCGGTCGGCACGCCGGCGGGTGCTTCTGATGGACTCGAGCAAGCTGAACGGAACGTCGTTGCACCTGGTGTCGGATTGGTCCGCGATCGACGACGTCGTGACCGATTCCGCTGCACCACAGGGACTGGTCGATGCCCTCCGTGCACGGGGGGTGTCGATCACCGTCGTCTCCCCCGACGACGGTGAAGACCGCGATTCAAACGAGACGAACGAGGAGAAACAGTGATCGAGTTCGACACCGCCGTGCAGGCGGTGCTGTGGGACATGGACGGGACCCTTGTGGACACCGAACCCTATTGGTTCCGGGCGGAGACCGAACTTCTTTCCCAACACGGTGTTCCATGGAGTCCCGAGCAAGCGACCGCACTGGTGGGCAGCGCTTTACCGCACTCCGCCGCCGCACTCCAAGCGGCGGGTGTTCGGCTGGAGATCCGCGAGATCATCGACACCCTTCTCGATTCCGTGATCAAGCAGGTCCGCACCGAGGTGCCGTGGCGTCCCGGAGCGCGGGAGTTGCTCGCCGACGTCCGCTCCGCGGGAATTCCATGCGCCATGGTCACGATGAGCGAGAGGCCACTCGCAGCGGAGATCGCCCGCATGCTCCCAACCGATACGTTCGAGTTCCTGGTCACAGGCGACATGGTCACGTCGGGCAAACCGCATCCCGAACCGTATCTGCTGGCCGTCGAGACGCTGCAGCGCACCTGGGCCGGCGTGACACACGAGCGTGTGATCGCGATCGAGGACTCGCTCCCGGGCCTGGCATCGGCGAAGGCATCGGGGGTGGTCACTCTCGGTGTCCCCAACATGGTTCCGCTGCCGACAGATTCGGGGCACACGGTGTGGCCCACGCTGGCAGGCCGGACAGCAGCACACCTACACGAACTCGTCACTGCCCGGTAGACCGCACGGGAGTGGGGGACGTCCCGTCCCCCACTCCCGCGATCACGCGCTCAGCCGCATCCCGCTGTCATGGTCGAACACGTGCAGCGCGTCGGGCTCCGGGAGGACGCGAACCGTCGAACCGATCGGCACCGAGCGATCACCCTCCGTCCGCACCGTCAAGTCGTGTCGCGTGTCATCGACCTGGACGTGCCCGTAGACGAAGGCGTCGGCGCCGAGTTCTTCGACGACGTCCACGACCATCTCCACGCCGGCACCGTCGGTGCACAGGCGCAGACCCTCGGGCCGCACGCCCACCGTCACCGTCTGCGCCGCCGTCCTGCCGAGGACGCTGCGGGCAATCGGCACCGTCGCACTGCCCAGGTCCGCGCCGCCGTCGGTCAACGGCAAGTCCAGCAGGCTCATCGCCGGCGAGCCGATAAACCCGGCGACGAATCGGTTCGCCGGCCGCTGGTACAGGTTTCTGGGCGAGTCCACCTGCTGCAGGATGCCACCGTCGAGCACGGCTACCCGGTCGCCCATCGTCATCGCCTCGACTTGGTCGTGGGTGACGTACAGCGTGGTGACTCCGAGCCGACGGGTGAGTTGCGCGATCTGGTTGCGGGTCTGGACCCGCAGCTTCGCGTCGAGGTTCGACAGCGGCTCGTCCATCAGGAAGACCAGCGGACTCCGCACGATAGCGCGGCCCATCGCGACACGCTGACGCTGACCGCCGGAGAGCGCCCTCGGCTTTCGCTCGAGGTACGGCTCGAGATCGAGCATTTTCGCTGCCTCGACGACCCGGCGGTGGCGCTCTTCCTTGGAGACTCCGGCGATCTTCAGGGCGAACGCCATGTTGTCGGCGACCGTCATGTGCGGATAGAGCGCGTAGTTCTGGAACACCATCGCGATGTCCCGATCCTTCGCGTCCACCTCCGTGACGTCCCGGTCACCGATGAGCAGCCGCCCGTCGTCGACATCTTCGAGCCCTGCCAGCATGCGTAGAGATGTGGTCTTTCCGCAGCCGGAAGGCCCTACGAGAACCAGGAATTCGCCGTCGTCGAGGTCGAGGTCGAGCGCGTCGACCGCGGGACGGTCGGCGCCGGGATAGCGGCGGGTGATTCCATCGAAGGTGACGGTAGCCATGGGACTTCCTTTCACGGGCAGGAACGTGCCCGACGATCCGTGGTGACAGGGCGAACGCCCGCCGCCATTGGAGCGTGAGGAAGTGAACGCATTGGAGTGTTCCGGCGAGGTCACGGTGAACGATCAACCGAGCGTTTCGAATCGGCGAAGACCGATACGCCCGGCTCTGTCGACACGTGCGCGCTCCTCGTTGACGACGAGCTCACGCGCCGAGCGCGCGCGAGAGAGTCGGCCAGGCCTCGTGTAGGTCGTCCTGCCAGTACGGCCACGAATGGGTTCCGTACGGGCGGAACAGGAACGTGGCCGGAATACCGAGCTGCAAGAGGCGCGCCTCGAACAGTTGGGTACACGAGTTGGAGGCCGCCTCCAGCGGTCCACCCACCACGACCTTCTCGACGGCGTCGGGCGCGCCCAGCTCGTACGGACCCGCGAGTCCGTTGCCCGTCGAGACGAAGATGTCCTTGCCGCGCAGTGTTTCCGCATTCACCGTCGGATCGTGGGCGGGCCACGCTGGGTCGCCGGACGGACCCCACATGTTGTCGGCGTCGCCGCCCTTCGACGCGACGGTGCCCCGCACCGCCGCCTGCGATTCGACGCGGCCGGTGTCCATGCAGCCGCTCAGCGCGGCGACGCCGCGATAGAGATCGGGGTTCCGGGTGGCGAGCGTCATCGCGCCCTGTGCGCCCATCGACAGTCCCGCGATCGCGTTGGTCCCGTTGCCGTGGAAGCGTCCGTCGACGATCGGCGGGAGTTCCTTCGTCAGAAACGTCTCCCACCGATTCGTGCCCAGCACCGGATCGTTTCTCTCCCAGTCGGTGTAATAGCTCGCCGTGCCACCGACCGGGAGCACTACGTTGACGTTCTTGTCGGCGAAGAAGTCGACGACGTCCGTCTTCTGCGTCCAGGTGCTCTCGGTGTAGTCGGACTCGGATCCGGCGCTGACGCCGTCCAGCAGGTACAGCGACGGCCGCTCGGCGTTCCCGTCCGGATGCAGGATCTGCACCTGCACGATCTTGTCCATCGCCGGCGAGAACACGAACAGTGCGGTGCGCCGGTCGTCGATCCTCACCACGTGGTCGACGCGCGCGGCCGCCTCGGCCACCGGCGGCGTCTGTTCGACGGGCGCGGCCTGTGCCACGACCGCCGGCCCGGACATCGACAGCGCGAGGACGACCCCCGCGACCGTCGTTGCTGCTCGACCCATCGTTCCTCCGCCCTCCCCCTGGGTATCGGTGGACACCCACGGTACGTACGGATCCGAGCCGCCGCCGGGCAACGGCCGACGGGTGGCCTACATCACTCCGAACGTTTGGAATACCCCCACAGGGGACGGCGTTGACCTGTTCGGATCGATGCGCTCCGTGTCCCCCGGGCTCAATTATCTGCCTTCGCGGAGTTCCGTTCGGCTGGAGCCGCGTTGCGCCTTTCGCCGTGAGGCGACCGAGCGCATCGGTCCGCTCTTCTTCTTCCCTGTCAGTCCTCGTGCTGGAGGTTCACCGATGTCCGCTCCGGATCACGGCGCCCGGATCGCCGCCGAACGAGCCGACACCGAACGACGCATCGAGTCCCTTTCGGCACGCTTCACCGCGATCGTCGAGGGTTCCGAATTCACGACCGACGACGACGAACACGACCCCGAAGGCTCGACCATCGCGTTCGAGCGCGCCCAGGTGGCCGCCCTGCTCGCCGACGCACGCCGCGAACTCGAGGAACTCGACGCGGCCGTGCAACGGATCGAGGACGGCACCTACGGGGTCTGCGCCCGCTGCGGAAACCTGATCGGCGAGGCGCGGCTGGACGCCCTGCCCGGCGCCCGCACGTGCATCGGATGCGCCGGCTAGCGCTTCTCCACACCACAAGAAGGCCCCTCACCTGCGGTGCAGATGAGGGGCCAGTGGCGGAAGCGGAGGGATTTGAACCCCCGGTGGGTTTGACGCCACGCTCGCTTTCAAGGCGAGTGCATTCGGCCGCTCTGCCACGCTTCCGTGGGGGATCCTAACCGCACGGACGGTGGCGCGTGAAACCGCTCAGCCGACGGCGCGGTCGCCGATGGCGTTGTCGACCTTGTCGAAGACGTTCGCCAGGACCCGCATCTCCTGCTTGTCGAGCAGGTTGATCAGGTAGTGGCGGACACCGGCCAGATGCGTCGGCGCAGCCTCGGAGAGACGACGCCTTCCCTCGTCGGTTATGACCGCGAGCACACCGCGCCCGTCCTCGACGCATTGGCTGCGCTCGACCATGCCCTCGGTCTCCATCCGGCGGATCTGGTGGGTGAGTCGGCTGCGCGACGACAGCACACCGTCGGCGAGGTCGCTCATGCGCAGCGCGCCGTCCGTCGACTCCGACAGCATCACGAGGATCCGGTACTCGGCGAGCGACATGTCGTGCGCGGACTGTAACTCCCGGTTCAGCACCGCCATCAGTTGTTGACTGCCGTCGATGAAACCGCGCCACGCGCGCATTTCCTCGGCACCGAGCCACGCCACCCCGGCACCCGTGGTTACTCGAGCATCTGCTGTCACGAATGCATCGTAGTGCTATCGGTCGTTCGACAGTGTGCAGCACACTCGCGCGAGTTTCGTGAGGTTTGTCAAACCGGTCGACCCCATTCTCCGGATCCTGTTCCGCCAACGACATTCCCGACACGCGCGCATTCTTCCTGTTCGTGGACAACACTTTTCGGACGAAAAGAGGAGACCGGTTCGGTCCTCGGGCGCCGGGGCGGCAGGACGACGAGTTGCCTTGCCCACCACGGTTTGTCCGTTCGGAATCGAACCGCATGTCGGGCGCCGTGCCGGAGCGGGGAACACTCGCGCGGTGGGGACGGCGCGACCGGACTAGCGTCGGGGACATGTACGCGATCACAGTTTCCGAGCCCGGCGGACCCGACGTGATGTCCTGGTCCGAGGTTCCCGATCCGACGCCCGGCCGCGGCGAGGTCCTCCTCGACGTGGCCGCCACCGCAGTCAACCGCGCCGATCTGCTGCAACGACAGGGCTTCTATCCGCCGCCGCCCGGCGCGAGCGACATCATCGGCCTCGAGTGTTCGGGGGTGATCGCCGAGATCGGCCCCGACGTGCACGGCTGGAAGGTGGGCGACCGCGTCGCCGCGCTCCTCGCCGGCGGCGGTTACGCCGAGAAGGTCACGGTTCCCGCCACTCAACTGCTGCCCGTGCCGGAGGGGCTGGACCTGCGGGCCGCGGCGTCGCTGCCGGAGGTGGCGTGCACCGTGTGGTCGAACCTGGTGATGGAGTGCGGTCTGCACGCCGGCCAGGTGCTGCTGGTCCACGGCGGCGGCGGGGGCATCGGCACCCACGCCATCCAGGTCGGTAAGGCGCTCGGTGCTCGCGTCGCCGTCACCGCCGGATCCGCCGACAAGCTCGAGCGCTGCGCCGAACTGGGCGCCGAAATCCTGATCAACTACCGCGAGGCCGACTTCGTCGAGGTGCTGCGCGAAGCCACCCGTGGGCGCGGCGCCGACATCATCCTCGACAACATGGGGGCGTCGTACCTGGATCGCAACATCGACGCGCTCGCGCCCGACGGCCAGCTGGTGATCATCGGCATGCAGGGCGGCCGCAAGGGCGAACTGGACATCGGCAAGCTGCTCGGCAAGCGTGCCCGCGTGCTCGCGACGGGCCTGCGGGGACGTCCGGAGACCGGGCCGTCGAGCAAGGCCGCCGTGATCGCCGCGGTGCGCGACAAGCTGTGGCCGCTGGTGGGCGACGGCATCGTCGTGCCCGTGGTGTCGGCGGAACTGCCGATCACCGAGGCGCCGACGGCGCACGAGCTGCTCGATTCCCCCGACACCGTCGGGAAGGTGGTCCTCACCGTCGGCGAGGACTGACGGGGCGGCTCAGCCCAGCGCCGACAGGTGCTTGACGAGCTGGTTGATCTCGTAACGGGTGGTGTACGGCGCGAGGCCTACGGTGATCGCGCCGCCCTCGTCGTTGACGCCCAGCGCGTCGAGCAGCCGGCCGCCGTTCTGGGGACCGCTCACGGTCGCGATCCGGTTGTCGGCGAGGTGCGCCGCCACCTTGTCGGCGGGTACACCGGCGACGGTGAAGCTCAGCGTCGGCACCCGGAGCGGCGACCGGCCGATCACGGTCACCTGCGGCAGCGCGTCGAGCGAGCGCAACAGATAGTCGAACAGTTGGTCGTGGTAGGCCTGCAGCGAACTGATCGACGTCTCGAGGCGCTGCCGACGGCTGCCGGTCGCGGTCTCCTCGAGCCCGGCGAGGAAGTCGATCGACGTGGTCAGCCCGGCCAGCAGCGCAAACTGGTGACCGCCGACCTCCATTCGCTCGGCGCCGCGGGCGTACGGGTTGAGCGAGACCGCCGGGATGCGGTCGAGCAGCGTCGGATCGCGGAACACCAGCGCACCGACCTGCGGGCCACCCCACGACGGCGCGCTCACCGCGATGACGTCGGCGCCCAGTTCGTTGATGTCGAGGTGCGCGTACGGCGCGGCGCCGACGGCGTCGACCACCAGCAGGCCCCCCACCTCGTGGATCCGGTCGGCCGCGACACGGACCGCGGGCGCCGAACCGACGATCGGCGATGCGGCGGTGAGCGCCATCAGCCGGGTCGTCGGCTGGATCAGTTCCGCGAACTGCCAGCTCGGCAGCTCACACGTCTCGATCTCCACCTCGGCCCAACGGACCTGCGCGCCGTAGCGGCTCGCGATCCGCAGCCACGGGGCGACGTTGGCTTCCTCGTCCAGCCGGGACAGCACCAGTCCGGTGCCCAGCCCCAACCGTGAACTGAGCGACTCCGCGAGCCACGCCAGCAGCACCGCCCGATCGGCCCCGAGCACGACACCGGCGGGATCACCGCCGACCAGATCGGCGACGGCCTCGCGTGCGGCGGCGACGATCGCCGCGCTGCGCCGGGACGACACGTGCCTCCCACCGGCCGACGACGCGGATGCGCGGAAGGCCGTCGACACGGTGCGCGACACCGCGTCGGGGATCTGCATGCCGGCCTGTGGATCGAGGTGGACCCATCCGTCGCCCAACGACGGGATCAGTCCCCGTACCCGGGCAACGTCGAAAGCCATGCCCGACACTCTAGGACCCGATGTCAACACCCTGTGATTCAGATCCGACTTTTCGGAATGCGTGCTAGCACACGACACTTTCGACACCACCAACCCGCCCTCGCCAATCCGCTACGGAACCGTACAAGATGGAGCCATGACGCAACCGGAGAACGAACGTGTGCTCGTCATCGGCCCCGACGGCCACCCCGTGCCCGTTGCCGGGCCCACCCAGGACGGGAGCGCCCAGACGGCCGCCCCCGAGGGAGCGGACGGCGACTCGCTCACCGACATGGTGGAACAGCCGGCGAAGGTGATGCGAATCGGCACCATGATCAAGCAACTGCTCGAGGAGGTGCGGGCGGCGCCTCTCGACGACGCCAGCCGCACCCGGCTGCGGGAGATCCACAAGTCGTCCGTGCGGGAACTCGAGCAGGGTCTGGCACCCGAGTTGCGGGAGGAACTCGAGCGGCTCACGCTGCCGTTCACCGACGACTCGGTGCCCACCGATGCGGAGCTGCGGATCGCGCAGGCACAGCTCGTCGGCTGGCTCGAGGGGCTGTTCCACGGCATCCAGACGGCCCTGTTCGCGCAGCAGATGGCGGCGCGCGCACAGCTCGAGCAGATGCGGCAGGGTGCGCTACCGCCCGGCATGAGCATGGGTCCGCAGCACCGGATGCAGGTCCCGGACGACGGTCCCGCTCCCGGAGGGACCGGTCAGTACCTGTAACCCGACCCGACGGTCACGCGGGTTCTTCCGACGCGAGCGGTAGGCTCGGAACTCGTGTCAGCAGCAGCCTTGGATCACGAACCGGCGTCCGACGCCGACGCCGACGTCGTCGTGTCCGATTCGCAGACGTTCCGTCGTGCGTTCAAGGACCTCCGGGACGGCTTCGCGCAGCGCGAGTTGTGGCTGAACCTGGGCTGGCAGGACATCAAGCAGCGGTACCGCCGGTCGGTGATCGGTCCGTTCTGGATCACGATCGCCACCGGCGTACAGGCCACCGCGATGGGCATCCTGTACTCGGCGCTGCTGGGGATGTCGATCAAGGAGTTCCTGCCGTACGTCACCGTCGGCCTGATCGTGTGGGCCATGATCAGCGCGTCGATCCTCGAGGGCTCCGAGGTGTTCATCGCCAACGAGGGCCTGATCAAGCAGCTGCCGTCGGCGCTGAGTGTGCACGTCTACCGACTGGTGTGGCGGCAGATCCTGTTCTTCGCCCACAACCTGCTGATCTACGTGATCATGCTGGTCGCGTTCGGGGTGTGGCGGAACCTGACCTGGCCCGATCTGGCCGCGATCCCGGCTCTCGGATTGCTGGTGCTCAATGCGCTGTGGGTGTCGATCGTGTTCGGCATCTTCGCCACCCGCTACCGCGACATCGCACCGATCCTCGGCAGCCTGACGCTGCTGCTGTTCGTGCTCACCCCGATCTTCTGGTCCACCGAGGCCCTCAAGGCCCAGGGCGGGCAGGTCGCCGACCGCGCGAAGATCGCCGAGCTCAACCCGTTGTTCCACTTCCTCGAGATCGTCCGCGCGCCCATGCTCGGGAAGGACCAGCAGGCCTACCACTGGTACATCGTGCTGGCCATCACCGCCGTCGGCTGGGCGATCGCGCTGTTCGCGCTGCGCAAGTACCGGGCCCGCGTGGCCTACTGGGTCTAGGGGTCCGAGGAGTAATTGACATGACCGGCAACGTGAGCATCGAGACGCGGAATGCGTGCGTAGACTTCCCGATCTTCGACGCCAAGTCGCGCTCGCTGAAGAAGGCTTTCCTCGGCAAGGCGGGCGGATCCATCGGCCGCAACGACTCCGACGTCATCGTCGTCGAGGCGCTCAAGGACATCACCCTCTCACTCAAGGAGGGCGACCGCGTCGGACTGGTCGGCCACAACGGCGCCGGCAAGTCGACGCTGCTGCGGCTGCTGTCCGGCATCTACGAACCCACCCGTGGCAGCGCCCGCGTCCGCGGCCGCGTCGCGCCGGTGTTCGACCTCGGCGTCGGCATGGACCCGGAGATCTCCGGCTACGAGAACATCATCATCCGCGGCCTGTTCCTGGGGCAGACCCGTAAGCAGATGCTCGCGAAGATGGACGAGATCGCCGATTTCACCGAACTCGGCGAGTACCTCAGCATGCCGCTGCGCACCTACTCGACGGGTATGCGCGTGCGCGTCGCGATGGGCGTGGTCACCAGCATCGACCCCGAGATCCTGCTGCTCGACGAGGGCATCGGCGCCGTCGACGCCGAGTTCATGAAGAAGGCCCGGATCCGGCTGCAGAAGCTGGTGGAACGCTCCGGCATCCTCGTCTTCGCCAGCCACTCCAACGAGTTCCTGGCGCAGTTGTGCGACAGCGCGATGTGGATCGACCACGGCCAGGTGCGCCAGCACGGCGAGATCGAGGACGTCGTCCGCGCCTACGAGGGCGACGACGCCGCCGACCACGTCCGCCAGGTGATCGCGGACATGAAGCGAGAAGAGGACGAGGAGCGGGCGTCGTGACCGAGACGATCGGTGACACGAACAGCGAAAACATCATCGGCGTCGTCGTCACGCACAAGCGCCGCGAGCTGCTCGCCCAGTCCCTGAAGGTGCTGGCCGGGCAGACGCGCCCCCTCGATCACCTGGTCGTCGTCGACAACGCCGACGAGGCCGACGTCCGCGAACTGGTCGAGAGCGCCGACGTCCCCACCACGTACCTGGGTTCCAAGCACAACCTCGGCGGGGCGGGCGGTTTCGCGCTCGGCATCCTGTACGCGCTGTCGCTGGGTGCGGACTGGGTGTGGCTCGCCGACGACGACGGTCGCCCCGAGGGCCCCGACGTCCTGGCGACGCTGTTCGCGTGCGCGCAGCGGCACGGCCTGGCGGAGGTCTCCCCCGTCGTGTGCGACATCGACGCCCCGGACCGGCTGGCGTTTCCGCTCCGCCGCGGCGTCGAGTGGAAGCGGCTGCGTTCCGAACTCGGCGACGACGATCTGCTGCCCGGCATCGCGTCGCTGTTCAACGGCGCGCTGTTCTCGGCCGCCGCGATCGACACCGTCGGTGTCCCGGACCTGCGCCTGTTCGTGCGCGGCGACGAGGTCGAGGTGCACCGCCGCCTGGTCCGGTCGGGGCTGCCGTTCGGCACGTGCCTGCAGACCGCCTACGTGCATCCCGACGGCGCCGACGAGTTCAAGCCGATCCTCGGCGGCCGGATGCACACGCAGTACCCCGACAACGAGACCAAACGCTTCTTCACGTACCGCAACCGCGGCTACCTCATGTCCCAGCCGGGCATGCGCCGGCTGCTGCCCCAGGAGTACGCGCGATTCGGCTGGTACTTCCTGGTGAACCGGCGCGACCCCAAGGGCTTCGTCGAGTGGATGCGCCTGCGTGGGCTGGGCCGGCGGGAGCGGTTCCAGCGCCCCTGACCCGCCGGCGACCCGACTCACCCCGAGATTCATCCCGGCAAGGTCCGTCCGACCCTGGCAGCATGAGTGCGAACTCGACGTACGCACGCGAGAGGGGTTCCCACGCATGTTCGATCGGTTCCGGAAGTCGGCCAGGCTCAAGATGCAGCGGGCGGTCGCCGAGGTGGTGCGGGAGTCCGACCGCCAGGCGCGGATCGAGCACGAGAACAGACACGACCAGATACTCGCGGAGCTCACCGCACACAACGCGGAGACCCGGCGGGTCCTCGACGAGCTCGCGCAGACCCGCGGCCAGGTAGCGGCGATCAGCGAACGACTCGACGTCCTGGAACAGCGCGCCCGCCGCGACATCACGCACGCTCTCGACATCCGGGCGACAGCGGAGAGCGCGCAGTTCGTGCTCGACCACATGCCGACGGCACCGGTGTTCTGGCACCCGCACGACACGCTCCGGTACGCGCTGGAGCTGGTCAAGGTCGACGGCCTGGCGCTCGAGTTCGGCGTCGCGAGCGGCACCACGCTGCGGATCGTCAGCGAGTCCCTACGCGCCACGGGGCACGACGTGTGGGGCTTCGACGTGTGGACCGGCCTGCCCGAGGCGTGGCGCACCGGCTTCCCGGCCGGCGAGTTCGCACAGGAGTCCCAGCCGACGGTGCCGGGCGCACGACTGGTGTCGGGACTGTTCGAGGACACCCTGCCCGGTTTCCTCGACGAGCATCCCGGGCCGGTCGCGTTCGCCCACCTCGACGCCGACCTGTACTCGTCGACCCGGGCGGTGCTCGACCTCCTCGAGGACCGGCTGGTGCCCGGTTCGGTCCTCGTCTTCGACGAGTACTTCAACTACCCGGGCTGGCAGAACCACGAACACCGGGCGTGGACGGAGTTCGTCGAGCGCACCGGCGTCCCGTTCGACTACCTCGCCTACACCGCGGACCACGAACAGGTCGTGGTCCGCATCCGCGAATAGGACTGCGGCGAACTACTTTCCGTAGAGCCGAGCCCAGTTCTCCCGGGCGGTCAGTTCGGGCAACGCGTCGCGGTAACGCTGCTGGACGGTCGCACCCTGCTCCCGGAACTGCTTGAGCAGCGCCGCCATCCGGGCGGTGATCTCCTTCGCGAGGTCCTTGTCGCGGCGACGGACACGCACCCCCGACTGCGAAGCATCGGTCACGACCGCGTGGTCGAAGAGCGAGACGTGCCACCAGTGCGCGTCGGCGGCGGGGATGTTCGCGATGCCGTGCTGGGTGCGCCCCAGCCACTGCATCGCGACGCGCTTCGCGAGCACCAGGTCCTCACGGGCCGAATCGGGTTCGGGGCCCGCCACCCGGGTCACCAGATCCGACGACCGGATACCGGGGACGTCGTTCGCGGGGTGCTTCACCGTCTCCGGGAACCGGGCGCGTTCCTTGCGGATCGCACCGAGGACCGCCTGCCCGCCGTCCTGGAGCACGTCAGGGCCGGCGAGGAAGTCCTCGATACCGCGCAACGTGGTGTGCGCCAGGCCGTACTGCATCGACACCAGGTACTGGCTGATCTCCCGGCCGAGGGTCACGCTCAAGGACTTCGTGTCGAAGTCGCTGTGCAGGGCCGCGACGATGAGCGAGTTGCGCACACTGAAGTACTTGGCCCAGTCGTCCCGATCCTTCCAGTGGAAGTCCGCATGCCACACACCGGCGTTCGGGAGGGTCACGGTGACGAAACCTGCTGCGCGGGCGCGGATTCCGTACTCGATGTCGTCCCACTGGAAGAACATCGGAATCGGCAGTCCGATGCGCGAGACCACCTCGGCGGGGATCAGGCAGGACCACCACGCGTTGTACCCGGCGTCGACGCGCTTCTCCTGACGCTTCTTGATCAGGTTGGCGTCGTGCAGCGAATTCGCGGCCCAGCGGCCGGCACGCAGCTTCCCCAGATCCGCTTCCTCGGCGCTCACGTGCAGGTTCTGCGGATTCATCAGGTAGAGCATCTGGGCACCGACGAGGGTCGGCTCCGTCGTCACGTTCGCGAACGCATTCATCCGCAGCACCGTCTCCGGCTCGCACAGGATGTCGTCGTCCATCAGGATGACGTTGGCGTGTTCGTTGACGGCCGTCACCTCGTACATGCCGCGGGTGAAGCCGCCCGCCCCACCGAGATTGGGCTGTCGGAGATAGACGAGCTTGTCGCCCAGCTTGTCCGCCGTGGCGGCGAACGACTCACGCTCGGACACGTGGTCGGTGCCCTGATCGACGACGTAGACGGCGTCGATCCCGGCGCACATCTGCTCGTCGCCGGCGATGGCGGCAACCGTGTCCGCGCAATCCTGCGCACGATTGAACGTGCAGATGGCGATCGCGGCGGGCCGGATGACGGCGGGCGCCGGCACGGTCCACTCACACTCGCGGACGCCCAGCGGACCGTCCACCGCCCGGAATTCGAGCCACAGCGAGCCACCGTCGAGGAACATGTCGAGCTTCGCGGACAGACGCGCCGTTCCCGCCCCGTCCACCTCGACGGTCGCGATGGTCCGGGTGTTGCCGCCCGAGTCGGATCCCCGCAGCAACGCCAGCGAGACACCGGCGGCGTCGTACGCGAACGACACCTCGACCTCGGTGACCGTGGTCCATCGCTGGTAGTAGCTGGCCGCGAAACGCCCGAAGTAGGTGTCGGTGTCGACGACCGCACCCTTGTCCAGCCGCAGCTCGAAACGCTCCCGATGCGCCGACCCCGACGTGATGGAGGCGTAGAGCTCGTCCTTCACCCGGGGCGTCGGTCCTGTGAAGACGCCTCGCTGCACCACCAGTCGACCCGACGCCGGATGCTCGTGGAGGGCGCTGCGAACAGCTGCCGTGCTCCCGTCCACAGGTACCACCGACGCCGACTCGCTCATCCCGCTCCTACATGTACATTCCCACGACTGTTCCGGTCCGGACCCGGCCGTTCCGTCGCTCGAGGGTATCAAGCGGCGTCCGACGGCTCCGGACTCGCGGACCGCCGCCGGGGACGTACGTACCAGAGAATTGTCTGCACCAGCACGACGGCGAACGCGCCCAGAGCTGCGGCGACGCCGAACCTCAGTCCCGGCGACCGGTACTCGACGACCAGGGTGTGCTCCCCCGCCGGCACGTCCACCGCGAGCAACCCGGCAGGGCCGTCGGACGGATCGACACTTCGGCCGTCCACGGCCGCGGTGTACCCCGGCCACGCCAGCCGCGCGAACACGATGTGTCCCGGCTCGTCGGCGGAGAATCGGATCTCCGCGCGGGCCGGAGCCGAGGACTCCGCGGTCACCTCGACCCCCGGGGACGCCCACGTGACCCGCCCGGCCTCCGGCAGAACGACGTCGCGGACCCACACGACCCGGACCGGGGTGTCGTAGGCGACGTGCCAGCCGGGCGGAGGGTCACCGGCCGCGACCTCGGGAAGCAGCGCCCGCTGCAACACCAGAGTCGAGACGCCCATGACGTCGATCAACGGGGCGGGCGTCCGATCGTCGGCCGACTGCCAGAGCCGGTCGTAGGCCGCGGCGCAGGTGGCGCCCCGATAGTCCATGCACAGTTCTTCGGCGAACTCGGCGAACCCCATGCCGGTGTAGCTGGCGATCGCCTCGACACCCGCGGCGCGCGGCAGATTGCCGAACAGGATCTCGCCGTTGCGGGCGTCCTCCGGTCCGGTGCGGTCCAGCGCGGCCAGTTGCAGCACGGTGCCGCGATAACCGGACGTGCCCGCGGTGACCCGCGGGAGATGGAAGGCCGGCGCCGCCGTCGCCGGTGCCGGCGGCTGGTCCGGTTTCGGGGCCGGTGCGGGCAGCAGACTCGACTGCAGGAACAGGACTGCGGCGGTACCGACGACGGCCACGGACGCCGCCGCTGCGGCGCCGGCCCGCCGGAACGCGACCAGCAGCGCCGTGACCAGCAGGGCCGTGACGGCCAGTCCGAGCAGATGGGTCGGGGTTTCGTCCGGACGCACGGCCCAGGACAGGTACGCGCCCGCGGCGACGATCACCGCGGTCGTGACGGCCCGGCGTCGCACGTGGTCACGGGCCAGGCCCGACGAGAGCCCGAGGGCCAGCAGTACCGCGCCCGCGAGATAGAGGTACTCGACCAACCGCACCGGCCAGCGGAACAACCACACGTTCGACGGCGCGAGCGTCGCCACCAGATAGAAGCCGCCGACGACGAAGACACTGACCGCGCCCACCGTGCGGGCCCGCAGCTCCCGCCACCGGATCCACGGCAGCAGGGGCAGCGCGAACCACACGAAATACGTGGTCGGGTTGGCCTCGAGACGGCCACCGGCCCACGTCGACATCGAGGGCAGGTAGGTGGGCGAACTGCTCGCGGCGATGTCACCGAGGTCCGGCACCAGGAAGGTGTCGTTCGCGATGGCCGCCAGGGAGTCCCGGGTCGTGACGTCGCTACTGCCGAGCAGCGGCAGGAACACCAGCAGCGCCGTCGCACCCACACACGCGCCCATCACCGCGACCTGCACCAGGCGCCCGTAACCCCGGGCGAGCAGCAGTTCGATGCCGACGGCGGCGAGCACGACGATCGCGCCCAGCGTCGCGTACGGGTTTCCGGTGGTCATCGCGAGGAACCCGAACAGGAAGGGCACCAGCGGATTGGTGCCGCCCCGCGAGAAGCGGCGGGTCGCCCACCAGAAGTGCGTGATCCAGGTGAACGCCATCAGCCCGGCCGGCCACCCCGACGCTTCGTACCACAGGGTGAAACCGGAGACCGGGACGGCGACGGCCACCATGATCGCTGCGCTGCGACGCGCGCCGTACTCGCGTGCGAGCAGGAAGACACCGGCCGCCAGGATCGCGAGGATCTCGATCATCACCACGAACGCGGCCAGAGACAGGTTGTCGAACCGCGACACGAGGAGGAAGTTCGCCCAGTTGAGCGGGTTCCAGATACCGTCCAGCCCCTCGGCGGCGTAGTTGCCGCCCATCCAGCCGGACGGGTCCATCGTCGGCCACTGGCGGTCGCGCAGGCTCTCGCCGAACATGTGCCACATGGGCGCGAACTGCTCGTGCTGGTCGCCGACGTAGAAGAAGAAGCTGCCCCGCCACTGGGCGATGGAGGCGACCACCGCGGTGACGAGTCCGACCCCGATCGCGACGGCCCAGTCCGGTAAGCGGTCGTTCAGCCGCCGAAGGCCCGTCGCCCGCCCGCCGTCCACCGTGCTCCTCTGCGTCGTCACTGCCGTCACTGGTTCGTACCCCTCACAGACATCCGGGCGAGCATAAGTCAGTGACGAGCGGGTTCCGGAATCGTCGGGGACCGCGTCAGTGGCGCTCGGTCGGGCTTCCGGCCGAGTTCGCGCCGGGACCGTCGGCTGTCTCGACCACCGTCACCGTCGACGCCGGCTGATGCGTGAGGATGCGGCGCGACAGCAGGAAGGTGACCGGGATGGCCGCGACCGCAGCGATGAGCGGGGCGATCCGGTCGTCCACGCCGAGGAACGTCACGAGCAGCACCATGCCGACCGTCGTCACGATGTAGTTGGTGGCGTTGGTCAGCGGGAACAGCGCGAACTTGCGCCACGTCGGCCGCGTCCTGAACGTCCAGTAGCAGTTCAGGAAGAACGAGCCGACCATCGAGATCGCAATCGCGAGCAGGTGCGCGGCCAGGTACGGCATCACCGTGTTGAACACGAGATACAGCGCGTAGTAGACGCCGGTGTTGACGACCCCGACCACCCCGAACCGCAGGATGTGCCGCATCACTGCGACTCCACCTCACGGCCGCCCGGCTCGGTCTCGGCGACCAGGAAGTGCGGTCGCCGCTTGGTCTCGTAGTAGATCCGCCCCACGTACTCGCCGATGATGCCGAGGAACAGCAGTTGCAGACCACCCATACCGGTGATCGCGGCGATCAGCGTGACGTAGCCGGGCGCGGTGACACCGTGCACCAGGGCCGCGATGACCAGTGCGACGACGTACACGAACGAGACCGCCGTGACGACCGCGCCCAGGTAGACCGCGAGCCGCAGCGGCGCATTGTTGAACGACATGATGCCGTCGATGCCGTAGTTGAGCAGTCTCCGGAAGCTCCACTTGCTCTCGCCACCGCCCTGACGTGCGACGTTGTGGTAGTCCACGGTCGCAGTGGGGAATCCGATCCACGAGAACATGCCCTTGGAGAACCGGTTGTACTCGCGCATCTGCAGCAGAGCGTCGACCGCGCGGCGGCTCAGCAAGCGGAAGTCGCCGGCGCCGTCCTCCATGTTCACGTCGACCAGCGAGTTGACGAGCCGGTAGTACAGCCGCGACACCAGGGTGCGGCCGAGCGCGTCCCCTTCCCGGGTGCGCCGGGCGATCACCTGGTCGTACCCCTCGCCGTGCAGGCGCAGCATGTCGAGCAGCAGATGCGGGGGATGCTGCAGATCGGCGTCCATGATCACGACGGCGTCGCCGCGTGCGTATCGGAGCCCGGCCAGCATCGCCGCTTCCTTGCCGAAATTGCGGCTGAAGCTGATGAAACGGCAACGGGGATCGCGCGCGTTGATCTCGCGCATGAGCCGGACGGTGTCGTCCCGGCTGCCGTCGTCCACGAGAACGAGTTCCGCCTCGACGTCCGCGTCCTCGAGGGTGTCGAGAACCTGCCGGACGAGCTCCTCGAGAACACTCTCTTCGTTGTGGCACGGCACCACGACGGACAACAGCATTCGACAATCTCCTCGATAAACCCACGCACCCTGCGAGGCCGCCGCCGCAGGTACGCCGGGCACCCCCAGCTTAGGGGGTTACCGCGCGCGGGTCCCTGCGCCCCGATGTCAGCTCAGCGTGCCGATCCCGAGCGAACCCGCGGCGATCGACCCGATGCCGGTCTTGAGGGAGCCGTAGGTGAACGACCCCGTGTTCGCGGACCCGAGGTTGCCCGAGCCGGTGTTCGCCGACCCCACGTTGCCGGAGCCGGTGTTCGCGGACCCGACGTTGCCGGAGCCGGTGTTCGCCGATCCGACGTTGTTGGACCCGGTGTTGGCCCACCCGAGGTTGAAGGAGCCGGTGTTGTCGGGGCCGATGTTGTTCCAGTCGATGCTGCTCGCGGCGAGCAGGCCCAGGCTGCCGAGTCCGGCGGCGACAGCCGAACCGATGGCGCCGGCCTGGATCTCGGCGGGTCCGACGTAGCCGACGCCGACCGCATCCTGGCACGGCACGGGAAGTTCGAGGCCCGGCGCGACGGTGGCCGTGGCGTTGGCCAGCAGTCCCTCCACCCGGAACGGCGCGCAGGCCGGCGCGCCCGCGACCGGGTCGGCGGCGGCGGTGCCGGCGGAGCCCAGGGCCACCGCCCCGAGCGCGGATGCGACCACGAGTGCCCGGCACGCACGACGCCGGCGGGCAGTGCTGTTCGGTGCGGCAGTGCTGTTCGGTGCGGCAGTGCTGTTCGGTGCGGCAGTGTTCTTCGGTCCGGCCCCCATACGAGCGCCCCCTCCGGTTCGTCCCCTGAGCGACAGATCCCGACGCGAATGCTGGTGACGCTACCGCGTGACGTCCGTCGCCGTGGCCGGATCGACGGCTTCGCGCAGGCTGCGGCTACTGCCCGGTGCGCGCGTATCCGGCCTCGGTCGCGGCCTTCGCCGGACGCCACCACTCGGGGTGCTCGCGGTACCACTGCACGGTCGCCTCGAGACCGCTGCGGAAGTCCCGGTAGCGCGGCTCCCACCCCAGCTCGGTGCGCAGCCGCGTCGAATCGATCGCGTACCGCAGGTCGTGGCCGGGCCGGTCCGGGACGAAGTCGAAGTCGTCGGCGGATCGCCCGAAGATCTCGAGCAGCATCGCGATGACGGTGCGGTTGTCGACCTCGCCGTCCGCACCGATCAGGTACGTCTCCCCGATCCGACCCTTCTCGAGGACGGTCCACACGGCGCGGTTGTGGTCGTCGACGTGGATCCAGTCGCGCACATTGCGGCCCTGCCCGTAGAGCTTGGGGCGGACGCCGTCGAGCAGGTTCGTGATCTGCCGCGGAATGAACTTCTCCACGTGCTGGAAGGGGCCGTAGTTGTTGGAGCAGTTCGACAGCGTCGCCCGGATCCCGAACGATCGCGTCCAGGCCCGCACCAGCATGTCGCTCGACGCCTTCGTCGACGAGTAGGGACTGGACGGGTTGTAGGCGGTGGCTTCGGTGAAGCGCCCCGGATCGCCCAGCTCGAGGTCGCCGTACACCTCGTCGGTCGAGATGTGGTGGTAGCGGACGTCGTGGTCCCGCACGGCCTGCAGCAGCGTGAACGTGCCCACGACGTTGGTCCGCACGAACGGCCAGGGGTCGGCCAGCGAGTTGTCGTTGTGCGACTCGGCCGCGAAATGCACGACGGCGTCGGAATCGGCCACCAGGCGGTTGACGGTGTCGGCGTCGGCGATGTCGCCGTGCACGAAGTCGATCCGATCGGCGACCGCGTCGAGCGAGGCCCGGTTGCCGGCGTACGTCAGCGCGTCGAGGACCGTGACCCGGACGTCGGGCCGTTCCGCGACGGTCTGGTGGACGAAATTGGCACCGATGAACCCGGCGCCACCGGTGACGAGCAGCCTCATACCGGGGAGACTACCGACGGTCGCGGACCGCTCATGCCCGCACCGGTTCCGGCGTCTGCTCCTCCTCGCCCGGGATCGACGTGCCGCGGAGGGAGACACCCGCGGTCTCGCGGAGGAAGGCCACCGAGACGAGGCCGATGACGCACGCGCCCATCATGTAGATCGCGGGGAACAGGCTCCAGCCCGTCGAGTGGATGACCGCGTCGTTGACGAGTGGGGCGGTGCCGCCGAAGACGGCCGTCGAGACGTTGTAGCCGATCGCGAAGCCGGCGTAGCGGACCTGGGTGGGGAACATGGCCGGGAACGTCGCGGAGATGGTCGCCAGCTGTGGCAGGTAGAGCAGCCCGAGCACCGCGAACGCGAGCAGTGCCCACCCGAATCCCTGCGCCATCAGCCAGTACATCGGCACGGCAGCGATCAGCAAGCCGATCAGCGAGCCCCACCACATGGGCTTGCGGCCGAGCGTGTCCGACCAGCGCCCGAAGAAAGGTATGCACGCCATCATGACCAGTTCGCCGATCAGGATGATCACCGTCGTCGACTGCGTGCTCAGGCCGAGCGTCGACTCCAGGTAGGTGGGCTGGTACGTGAGCAGCGTGTAGTTCACCACGTTCAGGGCGACGACCATGCCGGTCAGCACCAGGATCGGGCGCCAGTAGTTCTTCAGCAGATCGGCGAGGCCACCCAGGATCGAGTTCTGGCTGTCGCCCTGCGCGTCCACCTCGTCGAACACCGGCGACTCGTCGAGCTTGCTGCGCAGGAACCAGCCGACCAACCCGAGCGGCAGCGCGATCAGGAACGGGATCCGCCAGCCCCACGACGCCATGTCGTCGTCGGAGATCATCAGCTCGCACAGCATCACCACGGCGGTGCCGGCGGCGAACCCGCCGAGGGTGCCGAACTCCAGGAAGCTGCCGTACCGGCCGCGCTTGTCGTCGGGCGCGTACTCGGCCATGAACGTGGCCGCGCCGCCGTACTCGCCGCCGGTGGAAAAGCCCTGGACCACGCGTAGCAGGATCAACAGGATCGGTGCCGCGATGCCGATCGACGCGTACGACGGGATCGCCGCGATCAACGCGGTCGCGCCGGACATCAGCAGGATCGTCGTCGCCAGCACAGCCTTGCGGCCGAGCCGGTCGCCCAGCGGACCCCAGATCATGCCGCCCAGCGGACGGAGCACGAACGAGACCGCGAAGCCGAGCATCGTGCCGATCGAGCCGAGGTGCCCCGGGAAGAAGTTCTGGGTCAGGTAGGTGGCCGTCGTGGCGTAGACGCCGTAGTCGAACCACTCGGTCGCGTTGCCCATAGCCGAGCCGGCGATCGCCTTGCGTAGCGTCCGCTGGTCCACGTCAACGCCCGGTTCGGTGGCGCCGCCAGTCTTCTGGCGCGCGGGACCGTACGTCGATTCCTGCATGCGTAGGGCCCCTTCAGACGTGGGGTCTGCGGTAGGCAGACCTTCTTCATCGGTCGTTTTCGACGCTAACGGGACATGTCCGACTCCGCTTGGCACAACGAGCGGCGGGCCCGCGCGCGGAGGAGCGACGCACCCCGACAATCGCGTCGTAGCCGACCGGCCTCGCCACTCCCGCGATCTCCCACCGTCGCCCGTGAAACACTGCTCTACATGCGCGGAATCATTCTGGCTGGCGGTACCGGCAGCCGGCTGCACCCGATCACGCTGGGCGTGAGCAAGCAGCTGGTGCCCGTCTACGACAAGCCGATGATCTACTACCCGCTCTCGACGCTCATGCTTGCCGGAATCCGCGACATCCTGATCATCACCACCCCGCAGGACGCCGGACAGTTCCGCAATCTGCTGGGCGACGGCTCCCGGTTCGGCATCTCGCTGAGCTACCAGGTGCAGCGCGAGCCGAACGGTCTGGCGCAGGCGTTCGTGCTGGGTGCCGACCACATCCGCGACGACTCGGTGGCCCTCGTCCTGGGCGACAACATCTTCTACGGTCCCGGCCTGGGCACCACGCTCACCCGCTTCCACGACGTCAAGGGCGGCGCGGTGTTCGGGTACTGGGTGTCCGATCCGGGCGCGTACGGCGTCATCGAGTTCGACGACACCGGCGCCGCAGTCTCGTTGGAGGAGAAGCCGGCGGTGCCGCGGTCGAACTACGCCGTGCCGGGGCTGTACTTCTACGACAACGACGTCGTCACGATCGCGCGGGAGTTGACGCCCTCGGCGCGCGGCGAGTACGAGATCACCGACGTCAATCGCACGTATCTCGAGGCCGGACGGCTGCAGGTGGAGGTGCTCCCGCGCGGCACGGCCTGGCTCGACACCGGCACGTTCGACTCCCTGCTCGACGCGTCGAACTACGTGCGGACCATCGAGCAGCGGCAGGGCCTCAAGATCGGTGTGCCCGAAGAGGTCGCGTGGCGGCGCGGATTCATCTCCGACGACGAACTGCGCGAGCGCGCCGAACCGCTGGTCAAGTCCGGTTACGGCACGTACCTGCTGGGGTTGCTCGACCGCGGCCGAGAATGGTGACCATGGATTATCGGGAGTTGAAGGTTCCGGGGGCGTGGGAGATCACGCCCCGACAGTTCGGCGATCACCGCGGGGTGTTCCTCGAATGGTTCAAGGAGCCCGGCTTCTCCGCGAACGTCGGTCGCACCCTCGATCTGGCTCAGGCCAACTGTTCGGTGTCGGCGGCCGGCGTGTTGCGCGGCATCCACTTCGCCGACGTCCCGCCCGGCCAGGCCAAGTACGTCACGTGTGTGCGGGGCGCGATCCTCGACGTCGTCGTCGACCTGCGGGTGGGCTCGCCGACGTTCGGACAGTGGGATTCGGTGCTGCTCGACGACGTCGACCGCCGCGCCGTCTTCATCTCCGAGGGGCTGGGCCACGGGTTCCTGTCCCTCGCGGACGATTCGACGGTGATCTACCTGTGCTCCACGGGCTACGCCCCGGACCGCGAGCACGAGGTGAGCCCGCTGGATCCGGGCATCGGTATCGATTGGCCGGTCGTCGGCCGCGACGGCAGCTCACTGCAGTGGACGCTGTCGGACAAGGACCTGGCGGCGCCGACCCTTCAGCAGGCTCGCGACGCGGGTCTGCTGCCCGTCTACCGGGAGGGCCACGAGTGAGCCGATGAGTGCCTTCGGGGTGCGCCGCGTCAGCGCTGCGATCGCAGTGCTCGCCGCAGTGGGCCTCGCACTCCTGGCAATTCCTCTCGAACACGGCACACTCGACGTCCCGAAGCAGGCGCAGGCGACGACGGCCCTCGCGCCACCGCCCCCACCGCCGCCCGTCCCCCTCGCCCCGCAGCAGATCGCCGAGCGCGTCGTCCCGACGATCGTCACCGTCACGACGCGGACGGGACTGGGCACGACGGCGGGCACCGGGATCGTGCTGCGTCCGGCGGGACCTGCCGCCATCGTGCTCACCAACCACCACGTGATCGATGGCGGGACGGACATCACGGCCGAGAGCATGCGCGACGGCACCCCCTACCCGGTCGAGGTCCTCGGCTACGACAGCTCCCGCGACCTGGCGGTTCTGCGCCTGCCCGGCGGCGCGGCGCTACCACCCGCCGCGCTCGGGTCGTCGCGGACCGCCGGTGTCGGCGATCCGGTGACCGCGATCGGAAACGCAGAGGGCGGTGGTGTCCCGCAATCGGCGCCGGGGGCGGTCACCCGGCTCGGGGTCACGGTGCTCACCCGTAACTCCGTCGACGGCTCCCGCAACGAGCTGGCCGGGCTCATCGAGGTGAACGCCGACGTCCGGCCCGGCGACTCCGGTGGGCCATTGGTCGACGCGTTCGGCGAGGTGATCGGCGTGAGCAGCGCGGGCAACGCCGTCCAGCGGGACGAGCCGTCGGCCCCCGCACCGAAGTCGTACGCGATCCCCATCGACTCGGCGCTGGAGGTGGTCGACCAGATCCTCGCGGGACGCCCGTCCGATTCGGTGCACATCGGCCCCACCCCGCAGCTCGGCGTGAGCGTGCGCGACCACGTCGAACCACAGACGGGGACTCCGGCCGGCGCGCAGATCGTGCAGGTGAGTTACCGCTCCCCCGCCGACGGGCTGGGCCTGGCGCGCGGCGACGTGATCGTGCAGTTCGGCGGCGTCCCGATCCGGACGGCGTCCGACCTCACGGTCCGGATGATCGCGCTGCACCCCGGTGACGTCGTCGACGTCGGGTGGATCGACGCCACCGGCGCGCAGCGGTCGGGCTCGATGGTGCTGACGGAAGGTCCGCCGCGCTGATCAGCCGCCGATGCCCAGTTTGGACGCCAGGCGCTGCAGGTAGGCGAGCACCTGTTCCTCGTCGGCGTCGGGCATGCCGAACAGTGCCTCGCTGACGCCGAGGTCCTGCCAGCGGGCGAGCTTGTCGGCGTCGGGTTTGCCGGCCAGGACGATGATCTCCGGCTGCCCGGTGCGGCCGGCGTCCGCCCAGATCTTGCGCAGCAACGTGACGTTGTCCTCGATGTCCTGCTCGATCGGGGTGGTGATCCAGCCGTCCGCCGAGCGCGCGATCCACCCGAACGTCTTCTCCGACGCGCCCGCACCGACGAGGACCGGCGGGCGGGGTTGCTGGACCGGCTTGGGCCACGCCCAGCTGGGACCGAACTTCACGAACTGACCGTCGTAGGACGCTTCCTCCTGCGTCCACAGCGCCTGCATCGCCTCGAGGTACTCGCGCAGCGCGGTGCGGCGCTTCTTGGGGTCGACGCCGTGGTCGGCGAGTTCCTCGGCGTTCCAGCCGTAGCCGACCCCGAACGTGACGCGGCCGCCGGACAGGTGGTCGAGCGACGCGATGGTCTTGGCGAGCGTGATGGGGTCGTGTTCGAGCGGCAGCGCGACCGATGTGCCCAGCCGGATCCGGGACGTCACCGACGCCGCGGTGCCGAGCGCGACCCACGGGTCGAGGGTGCGCATGTAGCGGTCGTCGGGCAGCGCGTCGGTGCCGGTGCCGGGATGGTTCGACGCCCGGTTGACCGGAATGTGGGTGTGTTCGGGCACGTAGAACGCGTCGAACCCGCACTTTTCGACGGCCTGTGCGGCGGTCGCGGGAGTGATGCCTCGGTCACTGGTGAACAGGCTGATGCCGTAGCGCACGATCTGACTCCTCCGGGGTGGTCGGTACCAGGAAATGTAACCGGTTCCACTCCGGATCGGAAGACTCTACAGACAGCTGTCCAGACAGCTATCGAATCTTGAAGATCACAGCACGCTGGACGACGAAGTTGATCACTGTCGCGGTGCCCTGCGCGATTACGAAGGCCAGCGGAATGCGCCACCACTCGTCCGGGAAGACGTGGGCCATCAGTCCGTTGAGTCCGACCTGCACGGCGAACGTGAGCGCGTACAGGACGACCACGGCGACGAACCGAGCCCGGCTCGGCTCGGCCTTGAACGTCCAGCGCCGGTTGATCAGGTACGCGGTGGTGGTGCCGGCGATGAAACTGATGGCCTTGGCGAGGTTGAGCGGCAGCCCGACGGCGAGCAGCAGCAGGTACAGCCCGAAGTCGACGACCGCCGACAGGCCACCGGTGAGCACGAAGCGCACGATCTGCGTCTTGAGGTCCAGGGACTCGTCGGCGAGGGAATCGGTGACGGGGATCTCGACCGGCAGCGGCGCATGCGGATCGTGGGCGTGGGGGCTTCCGGACACGCAACGAGACTAGGCGACCCGCGCCGGGCACACCGGCGTGACATCCCGCACAGGGCCCTGGACCTCGAGTGCACTCGAGGTTGCAAGATCAACGTCATGACCGTTTACACGCTGCCCGATCTGCCGTACGACTACGCCGCTCTCGAGCCCCACATCTCCG
>NZ_LWTX01000008.1 GCF_002094305.1 Prescottella equi | reverse complement strand
ACGACAACGACTTCATCTTCGACGTCCTGCCGTGGAACTTCGAGCCGTCGGAGCTGGGGTCGGCGTTCGGCCTCGTCCAGTTGAGCAAGCTCGAGGTCAACTACAAGCGCCGCCATCAGATCTTCGACGCGTTCAGCGCGGCCTTCGGTGCCTACCCGGATCTGTTCCGCCTGCCCAAGCCGCTGGAGGGCTTCTACACCGCGTGGCTGTGCTACCCGGTGACCATCCGTGAGGACGCCGGCTTCGAGCGGGGGGACCTGCAGGAGTCGCTCGAGGGGGCGGGCATCGATACCCGAACGGTCTGGAGCGGCAACGTCACCCGGCACCCGATGATGCAGGGCGTCGAGTACCGCATCCCCGAGGGCGGGCTGCCCTTCGCGGACGAGGTGTTCGAGCGCGGCATGTCGCTCGGCATGAGCCACGGCATGAGCGACGAGGAACTCGACCACGTCGTCGCCAGCATCCACGCGTTCGCCTCCAAGTTCGCGGCTGCGAAGCAGTAGCACCCCGTCTCTGTGCGAGCCCCCGGCCTCCCGGCCGGGGGCTCGTGGCGTTTCCGGTCAACACCGCGATCGGATCGTGGAACGTGGTTCTATCTCAGTTCAAACCTTCGTCTTGACATGGACATGATCCGCGCTACTCTCGATGCAAGCGCATAGAACACGGTTTCAATCAAGCCGTCGATCAGGAGTCTCACAGTGACGAACGAAACCCCGTACATCCTCATCTCTGCCGACAGCCACGCCGGCGCCGATCACGCCACCTACCGCTCGTACCTCGAATCGAAGTGGCACGAGGAGTTCGACGCGTGGCGCGGGAAGTACAAGAACCCCTACCGTGACCTCGTCGACGACGGCCGAACCCGCAACTGGGACAACGAACGTCGCCTGCGCGAGACACAGGGTGACGGCACGGTCGGCGAGGTGCTCTTCCCCAACACGGTGCCTCCGTTCTTCCCGAGTGCCGCCGTCCTGGCCGGTCCGCCGCGGGCCGAGGACTTCGACAAGCGACTCGCGGGCGTGCGGGCGCACAACCGTTGGCTGAAGGACTTCTGCAACGACGCACCCGCCCAGCGCGCCGGCGTCGCGCAGGTATTCCTCAACGACGTCGACGAGGCGATCAAGGACGTCGAGTGGGTCAAGGAGAACGGACTGCGCGGCGGCATCCTGCTCCCGAACCTGGCGCCGGACGTCAAGTGGGTCAAGCCGCTGTACGACCCGGAGTACGACCGGCTGTGGAAGGTCTGCGAGGACCTCGGTGTTCCGGTGAACAGCCATGCCGGCACGGGCCTGCCCGACTACGGCCGCTACAAGACGTCGTCGCTGCTCTACATCAACGAGGTCGGCTTCTACTCGATGCGCCCGCTGGTGCAGATGATCCTCTCGGGTGTCTTCGAACGGTTCCCGAAGCTCAAGTTCGCGGTGTCGGAGCAGGGCTGCGCGTGGGCTCCGGACCTGATGCGCCAGCTCGACACCGTCGATCTGCGCGTCAAGCGCACCGGGCGGATCGGCGAGCTGTTCTACAGCGAGGACGAGCAGTTGCCGTTGCGTCCGAGCGAGTACTTCCGGCGAAACGTGTGGGTCGGTGCCACGATGCCGTCGGCGCAGGACATGGCCACGCGCGACACCCTCGGCGAGGGCAAGTTCATGTGGGGCAGCGACTACCCGCACAACGAGGGCACGTACCCGTTCACGCGCGAGTGCATCCGTCAGGTCATGCACGACGTTGACGAGGCGGAGCTGCGGAAGCTCTTCGCGGCCAACGCGGCCGAACTGTACGACTTCGATCTGGACGCGCTGGCCCCGCTGGCGGCGAAGTACGGCCCCACCCCGTCCGAGGTTGCGCAGCCGCTCACCGAACTGCCCGACGAGCCGAACGATGTTCTCCTGCGCGAGTCGTTCGCCAACCAGCTCGAGGCGGAGCTCGGCGTATGACCGGCCGTCTGGACGGCCGGCGTGCGATCGTCACCGGAGCCAGTCGAGGTATCGGCGCCGGCATCGCGAAACGCCTCGCGGCAGAGGGCGCTGCCGTCGCAATCGTGGCGCGCACGGTCGACGAGCCCGATCGCGGATTCGACGGCACCCTTGCCCGGACGGCCGAAATGATCCGTGCGGCCGGGGGCACCGTGGCGATCGTCCCCGCAGCCCTCGAGGATCCCGACTCCCGGGCGCGGATCGTCCCGGAGTCGGAGAAGGCGCTGGGGGGACCGATCGACATCCTCGTCAACAATGCGGCGGCCGCGATCTTCCAGCCGTTGCGGAGCTACCCGGCCAAGCGTGCGCATCTGACGTTCGAGGTGAACGTGCATGCGCCGCTCGACCTCGCGCAGCGGGTGATCCCGGGCATGCGGGAGCGGGGTGAGGGCTGGATCGTCAACATCACCAGCGGTACCGCACGGATCCGTCCGGTCGAACCACTGCCCGAGGGCGAGACCGATCTGGATGCCGACATCCACGGCACCGCGCTGTACGGAATGAGCAAAGCCGCCCAGGACCGGATGACGGCCGGCCTGGCCGCCGAGCTGAACGGCACCGGCATCCGGGTCAACGCGGTCCGGCCACGATCAGCGGTCGCCACGGCCGGCGCGATGTCGGTGGCGTCCGACATGGTCGGCACCGAGTGGTTCGTTCCGGAATCCCTCGAGGAGATGGTCGAAGCGGTGACGTGGTTGTGCGACGCCGCACCGCACTACACCGGCAACGTCGAGGCGAGTCTGGACATCCTCGAGCGTGAGAGGCTGACGGTCCGGGACCTCCACGGCAGGCCTATCGCGAAGGAGCAGAACGCATGACGCCCTACGACGGTATCCCCATTGTCGACACGCACATCGGTTTCCGGGAGGCCGGCTACGACGAGTACGCGTTCATCACGCGGCAGACGAAGGACCGCGAGAGCAACGACGAGTTCACCATGCCCGCGCAGTACATGTTCAAGGGTGTGCCGGACCTCGCGACCGACGATCCGATCTCGGTGACGCTGCACGAGATGGACAAGCACGGCATCGAGATCGGCATGGTCAGCATGGCCAAGGAATCCGGGCAGCGCGCCGTCCGCATGTTCCCGGACCGATTCGTGCCGCAGGGGTCGGCGGTCGATCCCAACGACATCATGGGCACATTGGCCCGGATGACCCGTGAGTACGAGGAATTCGGCATCCTCTCGGTGAGTTCGTTCGCCGCGGGCACGTTCCCTCAGGTGGCGCTCAACGCGCCGCAGATGTATCCGATCTACGCAAAGTGCGTCGAGCTCGACATCCCGATCTTCGCGTGTGCAGGTATCGCGGGGCCGCGACTGAAGTCGGCGGTCCAGCACGTCGAACTCATCGACGACGTCATGTTCGATTTCCCGGATCTGGTGTTCGTCACGCGGCACGGCTGCGAACCGTGGGAGGATCTGGCCGTCAAACTGATGATCAAATGGCCGAACCTCTACTACTCGACCTCGGCGTTCGCGCCCAAGCACTACCCGAAGGCGATCGTCGACTACGCGAACACGCGCGGCGCCGACAAGATCATCTACGCCGGCTACTTCCCTGCGGGGCTGACCCTGGACCGGATCTTCGGCGACATGCCGAGCGTGCCGTTCAAAGACGAGGTGTGGCCGAAGTTCCTGCACGAGAACGCCCGCAAGGTGCTCAAACTGAAAGGTTGATCGGACATGCCGATCGGTATCGGAGCAGATCACGACGCGCTCGCCGACTCGCTGACGCGGTTCGCGGCCCGCGAGGCTCCCGTGGAACGGACACGCGGGCAGTTCGACGACCTCGCGCGCGGTGCTCGGCCCGCCTTCTGGGAACAGTTGGTAGGTATGGGTATTCCGTCGCTACACCTCGCCGAGGAGTACGACGGGGCGGGTGCGGGCCTGCTCGAACTCGCGGTGGCACTGGAGCAGTCCGGGTACGGGCTGATCCCCGGACCGTTGCTGCCGACGGTCACCGCGAGCGCCGTCATCCAGTCCCACGGGACCGACGCGGCGCGCAAGGCGTTGCTTCCGCGACTGGCCGGCGGCGCCACCGCCGCGGTGGCGCTGGGGACGGGGACCGTCACCCTCGACGGCGACGGCGACGAAGTGGTCGCCGGCGGCGAGACGGTACCAGTGCTCGGTGCTCCGGGTGCCGAGATCCTCGTGCTGGCGGGGCAGTCCGGTGAGCGTCCGGTGTGGTTCGTC
The DNA here is from genome assembly GCF_002094305.1 of Prescottella equi. Classification (GTDB taxonomy): domain Bacteria; phylum Actinomycetota; class Actinomycetes; order Mycobacteriales; family Mycobacteriaceae; genus Prescottella; species Prescottella equi. The sequence continues at coordinate 230,965 of NZ_LWTX01000008.1, read as the reverse complement.
GTGTCGGCGAGTGACGCGGGTGTGGAGGTCCTCGCCGAAGAAGGCGTCGACCTGACCCGCGCCCTCGGCCGGGTGCGCCTGTCCGACACCCGGATCCCGGCCGAGAACGTCCTCGGCGCCGGGGCGGACGAGGTCGCGGCGATCGCCGCGGTGCTGCAGTGCGCCGAGGCCGTCGGCGTCGCCCGGTGGGCACAGGAGACAAGCTTGGCGTACGCGAAGATCCGCGAGCAGTTCGGGCGCCCCATCGGCTCGTTCCAGGCGATCAAGCACAAGTGTGCGCAGTTGTTCATCCGGCTCGAGGTGATGACCAGTTCGGTGTGGGACGCCGTGTCGGCCGCGGACAGCGGCGACCGGCAGCAGTTGGCACTCGCGGCCGCGCGGACCGCGACGGTGGTGCGCCGCGAGGCCGTCGACGTGGTACTCGAGGCGCTCACGCTGCTCGGTGGCATCGGCAACACCTGGGAGCACGACATCCACCTGTACTGGCGACGTGTCGTGAGCCTGCTCGCGCTCGGTGGTTCGCAGGACGCGTGGGCCCGCCGCGCCGGTGAACTGGCGCTGACCACCGAACGGGAAGCGGTGCTGGGGGTTCCGGACCGGCCGGAGTTCCGGGCGGGTGTCGCGGCGACGATCGCCGAGGCCGCAGCACTCGACCCGGTGGCGGCTCGGGTGCTGCTCGCCGATCGGGGGTTGGTCGCGCCGCACTACCCCGAGCCGTACGGCCTGGGCGCCGATACCGCCGCTCAGCTGATTCTCGCGGAGGAGTTCGATCGCGCCGGAGTTCCCCAACCCAGCACCGTCATCGGTGAGTGGGCGTTGCCGTCGATCTTCGAGTACGGCACCGAGGAACAGATGGAACGACTCGTTGTTCCGACGTTGCGCGGCGAGATCATCTGGTGCCAGCTGTTCTCCGAGCCCGGCGCGGGATCCGATCTGGCGTCGTTGACGACCTCCGCCACCAAGGTCGACGGAGGCTGGCGTATCGACGGCAACAAGGTGTGGAACTCGAAGGCGTACGAGGCGCACTGGGGCATCTGCCTGGCGCGGACCGACCGTGACGCCCCCAAGCATCGGGGCATCAGCTTCTTCCTCGTCGACATGTCGGCGCCGGGCGTGGAAGTCCGGCCGCTGCGGGAGGCGAACGGCGACAGCATGTTCAACGAGGTCGTTCTCGACGGTGTCTTCGTTCCCGACGCCGACCTGGTGGGTGCGCCCGGAGAGGGCTGGAAGGTGGCCCGCACGACGCTGGCGAACGAGCGGGTCGCGATGGGAAACACCCCGGTTGCGAGCGGGTACCGCTTCGATCCGGTCGAGGTGGCGCGGACGCTGGACCCGGACACTCGGCACGACGCGCTGCCTGCGCTCGGTCGGATCACGTCTACCACCGGGGCCCTCGATGCGCTCGCGCATCGCAGCGTCCTCAAGCGGCTGTCGGGTCTGAACCCGGGTGTCGAGGCGAGTGCGCTCAAGGCGGCGTCTGCGCAGCACATCACGGATGCGACGGCGCAGGTGCTCGAATGGTTCGGGCCGGAGGCCGCCCTGGGCGGCCTGGGCCCGGACGTCACCGGTGGCGGGCGCGCGGCCAAGGCATACCTGGCCACGCCGAAGCTGCTGATCGGTGGCGGCACGCTCGAAATCCAGCTCAACGTCATCTCGGAGCAGATCCTCGGGCTGCCACGGGAACCACGATGACCGGTGGACTCCTGCGTGGTCGTAGCGCGATCGTCACCGGAGCCAGCGAGGGGCTCGGCCGTGCCGAGGCCCTCGCCCTCGCGGAAGCGGGTGCCGACCTGGTGATCAACGCCCGTAGCTCCCGGATCGAAGACGTCGCTGCGGAGATCCGCAGCGCCGGCGGGTCCGTCGTGACGTGTGTGGGTGACGTCGGTGAGCAGGCCACCGCGGACCGGCTCGTCGCGCTCGCGGTGGAACGTTTCGGCCGCCTCGACATCCTGGTGAACAACGCCGGCATCATTCGGGACCGGATGGTGTTCAACATGTCCGCCGACGAGTGGGACGCCGTGCTGCGGGTCAATCTGCGCAGCACGTTTCTCACGACGCGCGCGGCGACCGACCACTGGCGACGACGGGCGAAGGACAGTGGGGCGCCGGTCTACGCGCGCATCGTCAACACGTCGTCGGAGGCGTACGCGTCCGGCCCGCCGGGGGCCGCCAACTACGCGGCGTCCAAGGCAGGTGTCGTCGCCCTGACGATGTCCACCGCCCGGGGGTGCGAGGCCTTCGGTGTGCGGGCCAACGCCATCTGTCCCCGGGCACGCACGGCCATGACGAGCGACGTGTTCGGGCCGCGTCCGGAAGGGGGAGACGACCCGCTGTCGGTCGAACACGTTGCGCCGCTCGTCGTCTACCTCGCCTCACCAGCCGCCGAGTCGGTCAACGGTCGAGTACTGGTCGCGTACGGGGACCGGATCGACGTGATGACGCCGCCCGCCGTCGAGACGAGCCTGCGCTCGGCGTCGCGGTGGAGCCAGGACGAATTGCGCGACGTGCTGGGCGGGTATCTGACGACCCCGTCGCCGGAGCCGGAGTCGGCGGTGACAGGTTGACGATTAGGCTGCCTTCGTGACCGAATCCGTGGCCGTGCCGATGAGCCCCGACGACATGACCGACGCGCAGCGTGCGCGCCGGCGGCACCTGCTCGACACCGTGATCGAGATGCTCGCCGAGACCAGCCCCGACCGGATACAGATGCGAGAGGTCTCGGAGCGGTCCGGGGTGGCCCTCGGGACGCTCTACCGGTACTTCCCGGCGAAGCAGCACCTCCTGGCGGCCGCAATGGTGGCCTGGAACGACATTCTCGCCGAACGGCTGGCGGAGGAACGCGAAACGGGTCGGCGCCGAAATGCGCACGGTTCGGTCCTCGATCGTGTCGTGGACCTCTACACGCGCCAGATGAAGGCATTCCAGCGAGGACCGAACTTCGCACGTCTCGAGGTCGAATTGCAGACCTCCGACGATCCGTACGTGCGAGACACACTCGACGAACGCTCTGCCGCGAACCGGAAGATGCTGTTCGAGCTGATGGAAGGCGTGCCCGCCGAGCGGGCACGCCTCGCGTCGTTGTCGATCGGCAGCACGATGCTCAATTCGCTCGTCCTGTGGACGACCGGACGCATCGGATTCCCCGAGGCTTTGCGTAACGTTCAGGACGTGTCGCGGCTGGTGCTCGGCGAGTAGCCGGTACGGTTCGACTTCCAATATTGTTCTGCGACAAGACCGGCCGCGCGGGCACCGCGCGGCCGGTCCTGTCGCAGACGTCTTCGGTGTCGTCAGTTCCCGATCGCTGCGGAGGCCGCCCGTCGCTCCATGTTCTCGGCGACCTCGCGCCGCCAGGCCGCGACCGGCTTGGTGGTGTCCATCTCGAACTCGAAACGGTTGGTCATGTCCGGGCTGATGTCGGCGACGTCGACGTAGAACTGCTCGTACCAGCGGCGCAGCTGGTAGACGGGCCCGTCTTCCTCGCACAGCAGCGGGTTCTCGATGCGGGTCTTGTTCTTCCAGATCGCGACGTCCTGCTCGAACCCGATCGCGATGAACTTGGCCATCCCGGCGGCCAGTGCGTTCGCCTTCGCGCCACTGACCGACTCGCTCTGCTTGACCTTGATGCCGTACATGAGGACGAACTTGTTCGGCGAGATCGGGTAGTGGCAGTTGATCAGGATCGAGTCGATGTCGAAATCCGGGTAGTGGTAGGTCAACTCGTCGATCATGAAGGACGGGCCGTAGTACGCCGCGACCGAGCTGTTGCCCGTGGAGGCCGCCTGTCCGTCCTTGGTGGGCCGGGCCATGTCCTCGCGCCCGACGCCCTCGTGGAACTGGGTGGCGATGTGGCCCTCGAAGATGTTCTCGAACTTGATCGGGAAGCCGTAGTGCACGTAGAAGAAGTGCGCCATGTCGACGACGTTGTCGATGATCTCGCGGCAGTTGGTGTCGATGGTGATCTGCTTCCACACCCAGTCGGTCCACTCCTCACCGGGGGCGGTCATCTCCGGGATGGTGACCTCGGCCGGCGGCTGGTTGCCCTCGGGGTCGTGCCAGACGAACAGCAGTCCGTCCTTTTCCATCGTGGTCCACGCGCGGGTCTTGGCGAGCGGCGGCACGCGGCGGGCGTAGGGGATGTCGGTGCAGCGGCCCTTGCCGTTCCAGCGCCAGTCGTGGAACGGACACGCCACCGAGTCGCCCTTGATCTCGCCCTGGCTCAGGTCGCCACCCATGTGCCGGCAGTACGCGTCGAGAACCTTCAGATCGCCCTCGCTGTCCGCGAACACCACCAACTTGGTGCCGAAGGCATGGATCGGATGCGGCTTACCGTCGGTGAAATCCCTGGTGAGGCCGATGCAGTGCCAACCGCGCGCGAATCTTGTCGGCGCCTCGCCAGCCTCGATCATCCGGACCTCGCTGCTGCCTGTCGCTGATGTCGTCATGTGTTTCCCATACATTGGTGATAATCGGTGGTACTTCCTGCAGGATCAATCGGGGACGCCGAATACACAGTGGTCCCGCGAAGGGCGCCGGCCGCTCGTGAGTCACGCATCTCTGGCGGATACGTCCGGTTCGGACCGGTAGCGATGTGGTTGCAAGGGCACTGTCGCGCGAGAGCGACTCTACAGCAGCGGAATTGGGAATCGCGAAGACCCTTGGCTCTTCCCTGACATGCAGGTGGGGTGAAACGTAATTCTATTTTGCTGGCCGGAACTCGACGTATTAGGTCATATGTCTTGCAAACCTGTGCGTTCATGGTGTTCCATGTCACTGGAACCTGATTCTTTCTTCCGCGAGCCTGCGCGGACCGCGGTCTCGCTCCCCGCCGCACGTGCTGTCACGAGAAGTCGGCGGCCGTCAGCTGCGAACGGCGAAGTCATCACATCGAGAGGACGGATATGTTGCATCGACTTTGGCGCGGTTGGCGCTCGGTAGCTGTCGTGAGCATCGGTGCTCTGGCCTTGACGGCCTGCGCTTCGGCTGACGGCCAGGGTTCCGGCGACTCCGCGAACGCCGGTGGCGCGTACGCGATCGGCTACGTCGGCGATCGTGCCGGCGAGGGCGACCCCGTCGACGGCGGCGTGGTGACCTACGGGTCGTACGGCTTCCCGGCGACGCTGGACCCGACGAAGACCCTGATGGCCGGGTCGACGGGCGGAACCGAGCTGGCCGCGATTTACGACACCCTGGTGCGGTACGACTTCGAGAAGTCGCAGTACGTACCGCAGTTGGCGGCCGGGCTCGAGTCCTCCGACGACGGGCAGACCTGGACTGTCACGCTGCGTGACGGGGCCACGTTCAGCGACGGGACGCCGGTCGATTCGGCCGCGGTGAAGTGGAGTCTCGACCGCTATGTCGCGGCCAAGCGCGATGTGGCGCAGGTGTGGACGAACTCGGTTGCCGGTGTCGAGACTCCCGACGCGAAGACGGTGGTCATCCGGCTCCAACGCCCGTGGACCGACTTTCCGGTGCTGCTCGCGGCCGGGCCCGGTGTGATCGTGGCGCCGAGCTCGGAAGCGTCGGGTTCGTTCACGCCGATCGGCGCCGGGCCGTTCACCGTCACCCGGTTCGCTCCCAACGAGGTGCTCGAGCTGGCGCCGCGTGCCGACTACGTAGGAGGTAAGCCGCGACTCGCGGGTCTGCGCTTCGTTCCCACGGCCAACGCCCAGGGCATGTTCGAGTCCATTCGCAGTGGCGAGCTCAACGCCGGCTATCTCTACCGGAACACCGAGGTCATCGACAGCGCGATCGACGCCGGCCTCGAGGGCTATCGCGATCTCCAGGGGCTCGGCGCGATCGGAATGATCAATCAGCGCGAGGGTCGTCCGGGTGCCGACGTCCGGGTTCGTCGGGCGATCGCGCTCGGAATCGATCCGGAGGCCTTGAACCAGCGTGTGAATGGCGGAAAGGGACCGGCCGGCTCGGCGATGTTCCCGGAAGGCTCGAAGTGGCACAACGAGGACGTGCAGGGCGTCACCTACGATCCGGATCAGGCGCGGGAGTTGCTGAGCCAGGCCAAGGCTGACGGCTACAACGGCAAGCTCACGTACGTGGCCATCAACGAGGAGGCCTCGCGTCAGGGTGCTCTCGCCGCACAGGCCGCGCTGAACTCGATCGGTTTCGATGTCGAGGTCGCGTATGCCAACAGCGTCACCGACCTGACTCGCCGTGTCTACGTCGATCGGGACTTCGACATCGCCCGCAGCGGTGCGTCGCTCATCGACGCGGCACCGCTGCTCCGCCTGTACGGGTCGCTCGGCAGCACGTCGAGCAACAATGCCGCGGGCTACAACTCGCCCGAGATGGACGCTCTACTGGTGAAGCTGCAGACCGCCGGCAGCGACGACGCGAAGCAGACGGCCATCGACGACATTCAGAAGCTTGCCGACGAGACCGTTCCGTATGCGGTGTGGGCGCCGACCGCCGTGTACACGGCGTGGACGCCGAAGCTGCACGGCGCCAACGTCAGCATCGACAACGTCGTCCTCTTCGACGAGGCCTGGATGGAGCGCTGACGCACTCCCGGTACCGCGTCCACACACTGAGTGATCCACGTTTGGAGGTCTCCATGGCGCGAGTCGATCCCGCCGAGTCAACCGCCGCGACCAGGCCGCGCCGGCGGGTCGCTCCGTCCATGATCGAGCGGATGACCTTGATCATGGACGTCTTCGAAGACCGGTCGACCCGGCTCACCCTCGAGGAGGTGGGGATCCGGTCCGGGCTGCCTCGTTCGACGGTGCACCGGATCCTGGACCAACTCATCGGCCTCGAATGGGTGGAGCACGCGTCGTTCGGCTACTGCCTCGGTCGGCGGGCGCGCCGCTTCGGCGGCAGCGTCGACGGTGAGATTCGCGTTGCAGCAGCACCGTCACTGCACGAATTACACATGCAGACCGGTATGGTCGTGCATCTTTCCGTGCTCGACGGGGCCGATGGCGTGTACCTGGACAAGAGAGGCGGCCGCTTCGCCTCGAGCCTGCCGTCGCGTGTCGGTGGTCGCGGCGCCGCCTACGCGACGGCAGGAGGCAAGGCGATGCTCGCCTGGCTCGATCCCCGGCGCGTGGACGAACTGTACGGAGAGGGCCTCGCTCGTCGCACCGACAGGACGATCACCGACATCGCGACACTTCATCAGGAACTCAACAGAATCCGACAGCGCGGCGGCCTCGCCTTCGAACAGGGCGAGTCGGTCCGCGGTGTGGCATGCGTCGGTGCCGCGGTCCGCGTCGTCGCCGGACCGGTTGCCGCAATCTCGCTGTGTGGGGACGCCAGCGCCTCGAACCTCGAACGCGTCGCCCCACTCGTGGTCGATGCGGTTGCGGAAGTCTCGCGGATTCTGGACCCGGAGTTCGGTGACGGTCGGCGGAATCGGCGCGTGGCCGGTACCCGCGCCGACACCTGGTCGGCGGATGCCCTGGACCGGCTGGTCTCGATCCAGACCGGCCGATGGGTCTGATCGGGGAGCCACTCCGATCGATCCGCACGCCGGAACTTCTCGACCATCGAAGGAGAACAGCATGCCGGTGAACACCGTCCGCGGTCCGATCGACCGCTCGCAACTCGGCCAGACCCTGATCCACGAGCACATCGTCACGGCCGATTGGTCGTTGCGAATGGCGTTCGGAGAGAACTACTACGAGCACGACGTGATCGTGGAACGTGCGGTGGCGCAGTTCCTGCGTGCCAGGGAGAGCGGCGTGCGGACGGTGGTCGACGGAACTCCGGTGAACATGGGGCGCGACATCGGACTGATCCGCGAGGTGTCCGAGCGGACCGGACTCGAGTTCGTCGTGTCCAGCGGCTTCTACTATCAGGAGGAAGTCTTCCTGAACTGGCGGAGCGAGGACGAGATCCATGCGTGGCTGAGCCGGGAATGCGAGGACGGCATCGCCGGCACCGGTGTGCGACCCGGAATCATGAAGGCGGCCTGCGCCGACGGCGGCATCACCCCGATCCTCGACCGGGTGTTCCGGGCCGTCGGCAGGGTTGCCGCCGAGCAGCGCCTGCCGGTCTTCTGTCATCACCACCCCGACGTCGGCAACGGCGAAGAGATCCTCGATCTGTTCGAGGATTGCGGCGTCGAGCCGCGTCAGGTCGTACTGGGGCACAGCGGCGACACGAACGATCTCGGCTACCTGGAGACGATGCTCCGTCGCGGCTGCTACCTGGGGATGGACCGGTTCGGGCACTGTGCTGCCGGCAACAGCCTCGCGGCCCGGGTGCGCACCATCGTCGAACTGTGTGCGCGAGGGTACGGCGATCGGCTCCTACTGTCCCACGACCTGGCCACCTACTTCGGAGTCTTCGGATCCTGGCAGGATTTCAAGGACGATGAATCGAACGATCCTGCAGTCGATTTCACGTTCGTCAACCGGCAGGTCGTTCCAGCTCTCGAAGCCGCCGGGCTCGATCCGGAGACCGTGCGAGCCATGCTCGAGGACAATCCGGCCGAGTTCCTGGAGGTCCGCTGATCCCATCGGGTCGGCAGACCTCCGGAACCGCGTCAGAGACCCAGGGGAATCGCAGCGCCCGAGATCGGGGCGGAGTCGTCCGAGAGCAGGAACGCGATCACCTTGGCGATGTCGGCCGGGGCAACCCAGTTCGCGCGGTCCGAGTTCGGCATCGCCGCACGATTGGCCGGGGTGTCGATCACGCCGGGCAGCAGGGCATTCGACCGGATGTGATCGGCTTTGTACTCGACCGCGATCGACTCCGCGAGGGCGAGGACGGCAGCCTTGGACGTGCTGTAGGCGGTGCCGCCGGGAAACGGCTTCAGGGCAGCCCCGGACGACATCGACACGACCGAGCCGCCCCCGTGCGCGACCAGGTGCGGAAGCCCTTCGCGCAGCACCGCGTACGTGGTCTTCACGTTCAGATCCAGTTGGCGGTCGATGGCCTCGGCGTCGGCCTCGTGGGTGCGCGGACCTGACTCGAATCCGCCGACGAGATTGACCAGTGCCGTCAGCGGCGCATCGGAATCACCGGCGGCGAGGGCGACGGCCGCGGAGAGCTCGTTCGGAACCGACACATTGGCGCGGACCAGTTCGAGGCGATCGTGGTCGTCGAGTCGGGACGCTTCCGACGGCTCGATGAACGGCACCACCACACGCCAGCCGATCGACAGCAGGTGGTTGGTGACGGCGACGCCGAGCGCGCCGGTTCCGCCGGTGACGAATGCTGTTCCTGTCATGTCGGTCCTTCACATGTTCGAGGGGTCGATGCGGTCCGCGCAGCACCGACGAGGGGAGTGTGGACGGCGGGGTGTCAGCGGTGGTCGGAGGCGACCCAGCCGTTGAAGAGGAAGTCGACGAACTCGTCGGCGAGCTTGACGCCGTCGACGTCCGGATCGCCGTCGCACGTGTAGTTCGCGTTCAGCACCGAGCGGAAGGCGACGGCCGCCAGGGCCACGTCCATGTTGCGGAACGTGCCCTCGTCGACGCCCGCCTGGATGATCCGTTCCACCGCGTCGGCCCAGCGCTGGCGCTTTACCTGCACCTCGGCGAGCTGGGCGCCGTTGAGCCGCATCCATTCCCGCTCGAACACCTTTGCGGCGTCCGGGTTGGCCATGGACCAGCGCAGATGGATACGGGCGAGCATCCTGAGCTTGTCGATCGCGCCGACCTCGGAGGCCTCGACCCGTTGCAGTGCGGCCTCGCCGCTCTCCGCGATCTCGCCGACGATCTGGTAGAGCAGGTCTTCCTTGCTCTTGATGTGGACGTACAGGCTGCCGGCATGTACGCCGACGAGAGAACCGATGTCCCGCATCGACGTCCCGTCGTAGCCGCTCTCGGCGAACTGACGCAACGCGGCCTGGCGAATCCTGGTCAGGAAGGCGGTCTTGGCATTGCTGGGGCGATTGCTCGCCGACTCCCGATCGAGCTTCGACGGCATTCGCACGGCCCTTCTGCGGCGGGGAGCGCGAACGATCGCGCTCGGGTTCCTGTTCGCCAATCATGGCAGGAGAATCGGGCCGCTGCAACAAGCGTTTGGTGTGCACTGTGTCCGGACCGGGTCAGTGGATCGCGTCCACGAGACCCCAGTCCAACGCTGTGTACGAGTCCAATCGGGCTCCCGTCACGAACAGGTGCATCGCACGCCAGCGCCCGATCCGCCGCGGAATGCTCACCGTGCCGCCCGCTCCCGGGATCAACCCCATCTCGACCTCGGGGAGGCGGAACCAGGCGTCGGTACTCGCCACGACACGGCCGGCGAACGCAGGAATCTCGATGCCGCCGCCGACGCAGGCGCCGTGGACGTGCACCTCGATGCGGTCGCCCAACTCGTGGACGAGCAGCCCCGCGCCCGCGCGCGTACGGATCAGATGCGCCAGTGCGAGATCCGGCGTCGTTCCGAACTCGTCGAGGTCGCCGCCGGCACAGAATGCGGGACCGGCACCGTCGAGCACTACTTCGGTGATCGACGGATCCGACGTCGCGACGCTCAGTGCCGAGGTGAGCGCGTCCCGGAGCCGGGCGCCGTACGCATTGCGGCGTTCGGGCCAGTTGAGCGTGATCCGCAGACGGTCGCCGTCGCGGGACATCAGGACGGGTTCGCGATCCGGTGCCGGTGGCGGTGGTCGGTCTCCGCGCTCCCCGAGCCAGCGGCCGAACTCGGGGCCGCCCAGCAGCGTCGAATAGGCGAGCGATTCGACGTCGACGGCCGCACGGGTGTCGAGGCCGCCGCTGCTGCGGAGAACCTGTCGCAGGACGACCGCGGCCTGAGGATTCGCGGAGACGCGCGCCGCGAGTTCGTCGACGGCTCGGTCGACGTCGGGAACCGCGACCTCGCATCGGGGGGTGCGGCTGTCGACGTGGTCGGAGTACGTGACGTCGAGCTCGTCCGTGAGCACGGCCCGTGCGTCCGGACGTCCTCCGCTCACCCCGACCAGGATCCGATCCGCGGCGCGGGCGCGGCGTGCTGCGGCGGCCAGCACTGCCGCGTCGTCGGACCCTTCCGCGCCGGGACTCAGGTCGACGACCATCATCGGTGTGTCGACGGCCCCGCAGTCGTCGAGCAGCGGCGCATCCGCGGCGCCACCGGCAAGCTGGCGGGCCGTGATGCGGGGAGGGTGGAATTCCATTCGGTCCTCGTAGTTCGAAAAGCTTTGTGCAAGTGTTGGGTGCGTGAAGTCTAGAACGAGGTTCTCTGTGGTGACGCCCCTGGCGGCGTCGAAACAGGTGGACCGGACCCGGGACTGGGCGGAGAGCGGCCTCGTCGCGTTGACCGGTCCCGTCGACGGGCCGCCGGTCGTACCGCCGGGGCGGGCCGCGTCGTACGCCCGTGAACTGTCGAGGTGGATCGGTGCGGCCACGGCGAACACCGCGCACCCGGTACGGGTCGACGGTGGCCGTCTGCTGTCCGAGCGCGCCGCGTACACGGGAGCTGTTCGCGGCGGGAACATCTCGGTGGGGCGTCGTTGCCGATTGCTCCCGACCGCCGACGGGTGGGCAGCCGTCTCATGTGCTCGACCCGACGACGCCGCACTGCTCGGCGCCCTGGTCGGCCACGACGTCGGCGGTGATCCGTGGCCGGCCGTCGAGGCGTGGCTGCGCGAGCACTCCGGTTCGGAACTGGCCGACGGCGCAGAGGTGCTGGGTATCGCCGCAGCCCCGGTGGTCCGCCGTGCATCTGCGCCGGCAGCCCCGGCCGAGGCCCGCCCCCGGTCGGTGGAGGGCCTGCTCGTGGTGGACTTCAGCGCGTTGTGGGCGGGACCGCTGTGCTCTCACCTGCTCGGTGCGGCGGGAGCGCGGGTGATCAAGGTCGAGACACCGAATCGACCGGACGGCGCGCGATTCGGGGATCGTGGGTTCTACGACCTGCTGCATTCGGGTCACGAGTCGGTGGTCCTGGACCCGGACACCGAGTTCGGACGCCGGGCCCTGGCGCTGCTCGTGGACGCCGCGGACATCGTCGTCGAGGCGTCACGGCCGCGCGCGCTGGAACGCTTCGGGCTCGACGCGGCGGCGGCCTGCGCGGCCGGGACCACGTGGGTCTCGATCACCGCGCGTGGACGCGACTCGCAGGCAGTCGGATTCGGCGACGACGTCGCAGCGTCGAGCGGCTTGGTGGCCGCCGACGCCACCGGGGCGCCGATGTTCGTCGGTGACGCGATCGCCGATCCGCTCACCGGGCTCACCGCCGCCGTCCGCGCGATGAGTGAACCGCCCGGTGGCGGCCCGGGCCACCTGTGGGAGGTCGCGATGTCGGAGGTGATCGTCTCGACGCTCGTCGACGTCGCGGAACCGCCGCCCCGGGTCCGCCGTCGGGGCGACCGCTGGGTGGTCGACGGCGCTTCCGGTGAAGTCGACATCGCCGAACCCCGGGCGCGGCCCGGAGCTTTCGCGCCCGCACCGCCAGCCGGGCGGGACACCGAGCGGGTGCTGCGTGAACTGGAGAAGCGTGCATGACGGCCGAGTTCGTCATCCGCAACGCGGAGGTGGAGGGCCGGCCCGGCGTCGACGTGAGAATCCGGGCGGGCCGCATCTGTGAGGTGGGGACGCATCTGTGGCGTGGTGGCGTGGACTGGCTCGATGCTCGCGGAGGCGCCGTACTGCCGGGGTTGGTCGACCACCATCTGCACCTGCATGCGTTGGCGGCGGCCCGAGCCTCGGTTCGGTGTGGTCCGCCGGATGTCCGCACGCCGGAAGGGCTGCGGCAGGTACTGGGCGGTTTCGACTCTGCGCAGGACTGGGTTCGCGGCGTCGGCTATGTCGAAACCGTCGCAGGCGATCTGGACGCGAACGCCCTGGACCGGTTCCACGCCCGCAGACCGGTGCGGATCCAGCATCGCAGCGGTGCGATGTGGATCCTCAACAGCGCCGCGATCCGCGCAACGAATCTGGCCTCGATGGAGCACCCCGGGATCGAGCGCGGCCCGGACGGTCGACCAACCGGTCGCATCTTTCGCGCCGACGACCTGCTCAGAACTTTGCTCCCCGCAACAGGCCCGCCTCGACTGCGCGGCGTCGGTGCGGATCTCGCGGGGCTGGGTCTCACCGCGGTCACCGACGCCACCCCCGACCTGGGCGCCGACTCGCTGACGGCACTGGTGGACGCGTCGAGATCGGGTCACATTCCCCAACGGTTGCACCTGCTGGGCGTGCCACTCGGCGACGACGTGAGTGGTGGCGACGGCGAGCGGGTCACGGTGGGGCCGTACAAGATCGTGTTGGCCGATTCCGGGATGCCCGACCTCGACGGTCTGGCCGAGACGATCAGGCGCGTGCGGACCGCCGGACGGGCCTTCGCGGCGCACAGCGTCAGCCGGGAATCGTTGGCGGTGCTGCTCGCGGTCCTGAACGACGTCGGTTGCGTTCCGGGGGACCGGATCGAGCACGCCTCCATCGTCCCCGCGGAGGTCGTGGCCGATCTGCGACGTCACGGGCTGACCGTCGTGACCCAACCCGGCTTCGTCGCGGACCGCGGCGAGGACTACCGCGCCCGGGTGGACGAGCGTGACCACCCGGATCTCTACCGATGCCGCACGCTTTTGGAGGCCGGGGTGTCGGTGGCGTTGTCGAGCGATGCGCCCTACGGCCCGCTCGATCCGTGGGCGGTGATCCGAACCGCTGCCACCCGGAGAACCGATTCCGGAGCGGTGTTCGGCGCTGCGGAGCGGGTCGGTACGGCGGCGGCGCTCGCGGCGTATCTGGGTCCCGCGGAGCAGCCCGGTGGCCCGCCACGGCGGGTGCGCCCGGGCGCTGTGGCGGACCTCGTGGTCCTCGACGTTCCGCTTCGCGCGATGCTCGATACGCCCGATTCCGGTGCTGTCGGAACGGTTCTCGTCGACGGTCTCGTGGTGCATGCGAAATGACCTGGGCTGCGACGCGCATCGCCGCGGTGTTTGACGTAGCTCACATCGGGCTGCAATAGTGCCTGCAACAAACGTTTGCTCGGATTTTCACCCGGGCTGATCCATGCGGGCAACGACGTCGTCACCGTGTGCCCGAGAGCATCGATCTCGAACAGAACATCAAGGAGTCAATCTCATGCAGTTGCGTGTCGGAGCCCGGTTGAGGAGCACCACCTCGGCGGCCGAACTGATCGTGATCCGGATTCCCGCAGAGGATGTCGACATCCGCTGCGACGGTGCGCCGATGGTCACCCCGGAGCAGGCGGCAGACCCGGTGGGGACCACGAGCGGCGAGCTCCAACTCGGCAAGCGCTACTGCAACGCCGACGGCACCGTCGAACTGCTGTGCACGAAGCCCGGGAGCGGCGTGCTCACGGTCGACGGCGAAACGCTGGGTGTCAAGGCGCCCAAGGCGATGCCCGCCTCGGACTGAGGAAGACGATGAACATCCTGACACTGCTGGAGATCGCCGCCGATGCGGACGGCGACCGAATCGCCATCGGGGACAAGCGCGACGGGCTCAGCTACAGCCGCCTGCTCGAGTTGGCCCGCAGGTTCGCAGCCGACCGTGCCGACACCACCGCGCAGACGGTGCTGTACGGCGCGACCGCCGGGGCGGCCTTCCCGATCGCACTGTTCGGCGCGGCGTGGGCCGGAATCCCGTTCGCACCGATCAGCTACCGACTGGCCGACGAGCCGCTCCGTGGGCTCGTGGCGGGTCGGGCGCCGGCCCTCCTGGTCGCGGACGGCGCCGTCGCCCGGATCGGAGGCGGGGTGGACGGCGTCGAGACCGTCGAGCCCGGGGTGCTGGTCGAGAGGCTCGGCGCCGCGGTCGCGGCCGAGATTCCGCCGGCCGACCAGGACCCGGAGGCCCCGGCAGTCCTCCTGCACACCAGTGGGACCACCGGCCCGCCGAAGATCGCCATCCTGCGTCACCGGCACCTGGTGTCGTACGTACTCGGCGGCACCGAGCTGTTCGGCGCGGGGCCCGACGAGGCCGCCCTCGTCAGCGTCCCGCCCTACCACATCGCAGGTGTCGCAGGACTGCTCACAGGTCTCTACAGCGGCCGCCGGATCGTGCAGATGCCGAACTTCGACGAACGCGAATGGGTGCGCCTCGTGCGCGAGCAGGAGATCACCCACGCAATGGTCGTGCCGACGATGCTCGCCCGCATCGTGGACGTGCTGACCGAGGACGGGGGCGGCCTCCCGTCGCTGCGTCACCTGTCCTACGGCGGAGGCCGCATGCCGCTGCCCGTCATCGAGCGGGCCCTCGGACTGCTGCCGGACGTCGACTTCGTCAACGGCTACGGTCTCACCGAAACCTCCTCCTCCGTAGCCGTTCTCGGACCTGCCGAGCACCGTGCCGCAGTCTCGTCCTCGGACCCTGACGTCCAGCGACGGCTGGGGTCGGTCGGCCTACCGGTTCCGGACGTCGAGATCGTGGTGCGCGACGACGCCGGACGCGACGTTGCGCCGGGTGAGCGCGGCGAGCTGTGGGTGCGGGGCGCGCAGGTGTCGGGGGAGTACTCCGGTGCCTCGCTGCTCGACTCCGACGGATGGTTCCGGACCCGCGACGGCGGCTGGATCGACGACGGGGGATACGTCTACGTCGAGGGGCGCCTCGACGACGTGATCGTCCGTGGCGGGGAGAACCTGTCACCCGGCGAGATCGAGGACGTGATCGGCGAGCATCCCTCGGTCGAGGACGTCGTCGTGTACGGCGTCCCGGACGACCAGTGGGGCGAGATCGTCGTCGCCGCCGTCGTGCCGCGTCCGGAAGGTGTGCTCACCGCGGACGAGATTCGCGCCTGGGTGGGCGCCAGACTGCGGTCGTCCCGCGTACCGGCGTTCGTCGAGTTCCGAACGGACCTGCCGCGCAACGACCTGGGCAAGGTCCTGCGACGCGTCCTGCGCGACGAGTTCGTGCCCGCCACTGTCTGACCGAGATCGAGAGGAGCCACAGTGCAACAGCCGAAGACAGTGCAACAGCAGAACGCACCGCAATCGTTGCTCGCCGATTTCCGGGTGGTCGACTTCACGACGGGAATCGCGGGACCGTACTGCACCAAGATGCTCGTCGACGCGGGCGCCGATGTCGTGAAGATCGAGAGCGATCCGGCCGGGGATTCGTTACGGCGCAGGAACCGCGACCGCGGACAGACCGACGGCGCGCTGTTCCAGTACCTCGCCGCCGGTAAGCGTTCGATCCGGGGGACGGTACGGGACGAGCATGTGCGCGAGTTCGTCGCGGGCGCCGATCTCGTGGTCGAGTCCGGCGAGCTGACGATGGACGACATCGAGCTGATCCGCTCGACCACGCCCGGTGTGGACATCTTGTCGATCACACCGTTCGGGAGAACCGGACCGTGGGCCGGCCTGCCCGCCACCGACTTCACACTCCAGGCCCTCGCGGGTTCACTGGCGATTCGTGGGCCGGAGGGGCGGGAACCGCTGCAGGCCGGTGGCCGCCTCGGTGAGTGGATCGCCGGATCGTACGCGGCGGCGACGGCACTCGGCCTGTGCGTCGGAACGCGACGTCGTGGCCGCGGCGGTGAGTGGGCCGATCTGTCGATGCTCGAATCCATGTGCATCGCAATGGCTCTTTACCACCCGGTGACGGCGACGCTGTCCGGAGCGCCGGGCCGCCGCACGGCCCGGACGGTGGAGATCCCTTCTGTCGAGCGATGTCTCGACGGTTACATCGGCTTCTGCACGATCACCGCTCAGATGTTCCAGGATTTCCTGATCATGATCGACCGGGCCGAGTTACTGGCCGACGACTCGATCGTCGATGTGCGCCGACGCCAGGAACGCTACGCGGACTTCCAGTCGATGATCGAGTCCTGGACGTCGACCATGCCGGCCGACGCGATCGACGAGATAGCCGGTGCCATGCGAATTCCCGTGTCGCCGATCGGAACGCCGGAGACTGTCACGGAGAACGCGCACTTCGCCGAGCGCGGCGTGTTCGTCGAGAACCCCGCGGGTTTCGTCCAGCCGCGACGGCCGTACCTCGTCGACTCCGTGGTGCCCGGTGCTGTCGGCCGCGCGCCACTCGTGGGCGAGCACGACGGCGCAGAGCCGTGGACGCCACGGGTACAGCCGGACAGGCCGCTCGGCGACGCGGACGCTGCACCACTGGCCGGCATCAGGATTCTCGATCTCACCGCGTTCTGGGCGGGCCCTGCCGCGACCCAGGTACTCGCCGGGATGGGCGCCGAGGTGATCAAGGTCGAGTCGGTACAACGGCCGGACGGCATGCGGTTCACCTCGACCAGATCTCCGGGCGAGGCGGCCTGGTGGGAGGCGGGCGGCGTGTACCAGGGCGCGAATGCCGGCAAACTCGGTGTGACACTCGATTTGAGCCGCCCCGAGGGCGTCGACGTCCTGCTGGAGATGGTTCGCCACGCGGACGTCGTGATCGAGAACTTCTCGCCCCGCGTGCTCGACAATTTCGGGCTCACGTGGGATCGGCTGCGCGAGACGAATCCGGCCGTGGTGTTCGTGCGGATGCCGGCCTTCGGTCTGTCCGGTCCGTGGCGGGATCGCACCGGGTTCGCGCAGACGATGGAGCAGGCGACGGGCCTGTCGTGGATGACCGGCTACCGCGACGGCAGCCCGATGGTCCTCAAGGGTCCGTGCGATCCGGTCGCGGGGCTGCACGCCGTGGTCGCGACCCTGTCGGCCCTCGAATACGCGCGGGCCGAGGGCCGGGGCTGTTTCGTCGAGGTGCCGATGGTCGAGAGCGCGTTGAACGTGGCCGCCGAGATGGTGATCGAGTACAGCGCCAACGGAAAATCGCTCTCCCGTGACGGCAACCGCGGTCCGGACTCCGCGCCTCAGGGCGTGTACCGGTGTGCGGGCGGAGCGGACGACTGGCTCGCGCTCGCAGCCCACGACGACGCGCAGTGGACCGCGATCACCGCCGTGCTCGACCTGCCGGACAGTGTGCTCGACGCCGACTTCGACACCGCGGACGGCCGTCGCCGGCATCACGATCGCCTCGACGAGTTGCTCACCGAGTTCTGTGCAGGGCGCGACGTCGACGAACTCGCGGCCGCGCTGACTGCACGGGGCGTCCCGGCCGCGCGTGTGGTCGATCCGAGCCGGATCCTCGAGAACCCGCAGGCCCGGCACCGCGGATTCGCGGAGAAGGTCGACCATCCGGTGTTCGGGCCGCTCGAGATCCCCGGCCTTCCCGCGGTGTTCGCGGCGCGCCCGGAACCGGCGTTCACGACGGCCGCCCCGATGCTGGGACAGCACAACGACGAGGTGCTCACCGCGCTGGCCGGGCTCGATGCAGCCCACCTCGAAGATCTGCGCGACAGCAATGTGATCGGCGACCGTCCCCTACATCTCTGACACTCGACAGGAGTACTCGATGTGAGTGCACATCCCTTCCGCGACGTGGTGATCGTCGCCGCCTACAACACCGAACAGGCCCGGGTGTTGGAAGGCCACAACAGCTTCACCATCAGTCTCGACGCGGCGCGGGGCGTCATCGCCCAGTCCGGTATCGACCCCACCACGATCGACGGCGTGTACAGCAAGACCGCGCCCCAGCTCATCTACGCACTGGGCCTGGGCCCGGTGTGGAACGCGAACAACCCGGGCGGTATCACCGGCGTGCTGCATGCCGCGAGTGTCGTGGCGGCCGGGCTGTGCGAGACCGTGCTGGTCGCCGACGGGGAGGCCGGCCGGTACACCGAACGCGAATCCACCGCCCCGTGGACGCGACCGTCCAACGAGTTCGTCGCCCCCTTCGGCCTGTACACGGCCTCGGAATTCGCCCTCATTGCTCGGCGGCACATGCATCGGCACGGTACGACGTCCGAGCAGATGGCGGCGGTGGCGGCCCGGATCCGCAACAACGGCAACATCAATCCCGATGCGATCTACTACGGCCGCGGTCCCTTCACCGTCGACGACATCCTGGCGTCGCGAATGATCGCCGACCCGTTCCACCTGCTCGACTGCGCAATGACCTCGGAGGGCGGTTGCGCACTCGTCGTCACCACCGCCGAGCGCGCGAAGGACCTGCCCGGCAAGCCCGTCTACGTCCTCGGCGGCGGACTCGACCACATGGGGCCCTCGTACCAGCACGCACCCAGCTGGGATCTCGGCAGCCGCTCGTCGGACATCCCCAACGGCTACGTCGGGCGGCGGGCTGCCCGCACCTCGTTCGCGATGGCCGGCCTCACGCCCGCCGACGTCGACGTGGCCGAACTGTACGACCCGTTCTCGTTCGAGATCATCCGCCAGTTCGAGGCTTTCGGCTTCTGCGGTGACGGTGAGGGCGGTGAGTGGGTCGTCGAGAACGTCACCGGGGACGACCCGCGGCTGCCCATGACGACCGACGGCGGACTGATGTCCTACAGCCACGGCGGCGGCATCGTGCAGCTCACCCAACGCATCGCGCGGGGCGTGCACCAACTCCAGGGCGTCTGCGAGACCAATCAGGTCGACGACGCCCAGGTGGTGCTCTGCAGCAACGGCGGAGCCGGCGCCTTCTTCACCGACGTCCTGCTACTGGGAAGTGAACGACCATGAGCGAAAACACCATCACGACCTTACTGGCGCCCCAGCGGGCGGGAATTCCACTGCCCGAGCCCACCGTCCTGTCGAAGCCGTTCTGGGACGGATGCGTCGCGGGAGAGTTGCGGTACCAGCGCTGCACGGCGTGTGGACACGCCGAGTTCGACCCGAACAAGCTGTGCCGCGGCTGCGGGGCGGACAGCCTCGAGTGGCAGGTCGGCTCCGGTCGCGGCACCGTCTACAGCTACACCGAGGTGACCAGGCCGCAGACGCCGGCCTTCACGAGCCCCTACGTGGTGGTCATCGTCGAGCTCGACGAGGGCTACCACATGGTGTCGAACATCATCGGGTGCGCGCCCGCCGACGTCCGGATCGACATGCCTGTCGCGGTGGAGTTCCACGAGATCGAAGACGGCGTCGTACTGCCGTACTTCGCGCCTGCTCACTCGGGGATGAACGGATGAGCGACAACGATATTCCGCACGTCGCCGTCGTCACCGGCGCCAGTCGCGGCATCGGCCGGGCCATCGCACGGCGGTTCGCCGCCGACGGCATCCGCGTGCTGGCCGTGTCACGTTCCATGCGGGCCGGCGACGGTCGTCTGCAGGGGTCGCTCGAGGAGACCGTCGCGCAGATCCGAGCCGACGGCGGCACCGCGCAGCCTCTGGTGTTCGACCTCGGCGATCCGGACGGCGACCGCGCGTCGGTGATTGCCCACGCCGAAAAGGTTTTCGGTGCGCCGGTCGACATCCTCGTCAACAACGCCGCGGCCACACGGCACTTCGACCAGTTGTACGGCGAGATGACTCGGGAGTCCTTCTACGATTCCGTGGAGACGAACGTCTGGGCCGGGTGGGACCTGGCGACCGCGGCGGTGCCCGGCATGCGGCAGCGGGGGGCCGGGTGGATCCTGAGCATCTCGTCGACCCAGGCGGGGCCGCGCAAGGGTCCGCCGTTCGCCCCGAACTCGACGTTCGGTGCGTGCCTGTACGGCGGCACCAAGGCGATGATCGACCGGATCACCACCGGCGCCGCGATGGATCTCTACGACGACAACATCGCGGTCAACACGCTGGCCCCGGAGTATTCGATCGCCACCGAGAACGCGCTCACCGTGCCCGGCGTCACCACCGGCAACTCCGAACCGGAGGAGACCATCGCGGAGGCGGCACTGGCCCTGTGCACCGGAGACCCGAAGGTGCTGACGGGGAGGATCACTCGCAACCTCGGCCTGCTGGTGGAGCTCGACCGTCCGGTCCGCACGCTCGACGGCGCCTCGCTCCTACCGGGATGGCAGCCCGCCGACATCGACACGACTCGCATCCGCCCGGGCTACCTGTCGGCCGTCCTCTGACCCGAAGACCCACCCGCTCGTTCCGCGGACACCACGTACATCTCTTGCAACAATCGTTTGTTACAGACTTCTACAGGAGGCACCCCCATGCCACTCCAGCCTTGGATGAAGCTCGTCTCGGTCGACGACCACCTCATCGAGCACCCCACCGTGTGGGCCGATCGCCTACCGACCAGATACCTCGAGGCCGGCCCGCGCATCGTCGAGGAGCCCTCGCCGTCGGGCGGTGCGCCCATGCAGGTATGGAACTACCAGGGCAAGCGCTTCCCGGCGATCGGACTCAACGCGGTGGCGGGCAAGAATCCCGAGGACTTCGGGATGGAACCGGTCCGCTACTCGGACATGATCCCGGGTTGCTACGACCCCAAGGCGCGTCTGGCCGACATGGACCTCGACGGCGTGTGGGCGCAGACCTGTTTCCCCTCCTTCCCGCGTTTCGCGGGTGCTCTCTTCACCGTGGAGAGCACCGACATGGAGTTGGCGCTGCTGAGCGTCAAGGCCTACAACGACTACGTCCTCGACGAGTGGTGCGCCGCCGCGCCGGACCGCTTCATCCCGGTGATCATCTTGCCGCTGTGGGACATCGCGGAGTGCGTCGACGAGATCCACCGGACCGCGGCGAAGGGCGCCAAGGGCATCACGTTCCCGGAGGATCCGGTCCCGCTGGGGCTCCCGTCGTACTACACCGACCACTGGGACCCGGTCTTCGCGGCCGCGCAGGAGACCGGGATGCCGCTGTGCATGCACTTCGGCTCCTCGGGCCGCCCGCCCGCCACGGCGGAGGAGGCCCCGTACGCCGTGACCATCTCGCTGTACGCGACCAACATGATGTCGTCGACCTCGCACCTGCTGTTCTCGCCGGTGTTCCACAAGTTTCCGAATCTCAAGGTGGCGCTGTCCGAGGGCAACATCGGCTGGGTGCCCTACATGCTCGAGCGCATCGACGCGGTGTGGGAGCGCCATCGCCACTACCAGAACGTCGTGCAGGATGTGGTGCCGTCGACGCTGTGGTTCCGGAACATGTACGGCTGCTTCATCGACGACGACTTCGGGCTGAAGAACCGGCATGTCGTCGGCATCGACAACATCACGTGGGAATGCGACTACCCGCACTCGGACTCGTACTGGCCCAACAGCCGCAAGCACGCCGAATTCCGGTTTCAGGACGTGCCGGACGACGAGGTCGTCAAGATCGTCGAGACCAACGCCCGCCGGCTGTTCAACTTCTACGACGAGGGGGCGAAGGCGTGAGCTCGCCCGACCCGTTCGGGTGGCAGCAGCCGCCGATCACGCCGATGACGGCGGAGGAGCGGATCGAGGCCGACGACTGGGTCGAGCAGGATCTGCTCACTCGCGACCTCGTGTCCGAACGCCTCGACGCGGTCGTCACGCAGGCCACCGCCGAGCTGGCGTATCTGGAGACGTCGGGGGCATCGGCCGAGGCGATCGATCTGGTGCGCCGGCGCATCGCGGCGGCGGCCGCGTCCCGCAAGTTCGTGGAGGAGGGCTGACCATGGCGTCCACGCCGTCGAGGGCAACCGCGCTGGTGCAGACCGGTCCGCGGGAGGTGCGTTTCGAGCAGTTCCCGCTTCCGGTCCTCGAGCCCGGTGCGGCGCTACTGCGGGTCGAGGCGAACGGGCTGTGCGCCAGCGACATCGATTCGTGGGAGGTGAAGCACTCGGCATACGAACCCGGGGTGTCGCCGTTCCCGCGGATCAACGGTCACGAGATCGTCGGCATCGTCGAGGACGTCGGCGTCGGACCGCGCTCGGACGGGGTGCGAGTCGGTGACCGGGTGGCGGTCAACCCGTTCCTCGGGTGCGGCCGGTGCGATGCCTGCCGGGAGGGCGCGATCATCCGCTGCGCCGGTTGGCCGTTCCGCCCGAATGCGTACGGGTACATCCCCACCCGGCACGCGCCGGCGCTGTGGGGCGGGTATTCGACGCACGTCTACATCCACCCGAACGCGATTCTGCACCCGTTCCCGGAGAGCACCGACCCGTTGGACGCCACGCTGTGGAATCCGTTGGCTGCCGCGATCGACTGGGCGGTGACGACCCCCGGTACGACGATCGGGACGAGTATCGCGATCCTCGGCTGCGGCCAGCGTGGGTTGGCGGCCGTCGTCGCGGCCAAGGCCGCCGGCGCCGACACGATCCTCGCGACCGGACTGTCACGGGATCGGCACAAGCTGGATCTCGCAAAGGAGTTCGGTGCCGACGTCGTCGTCGACGTGGAGACCGAGGACCTGCGGGACGCGGCGCACCTGACGACCGGTGGGCGCGGATTCGACGTCGTGCTCGACACGTCGCCGCACGCGACCGGCCCGTTGCTCGACGCCCTCGACATCGTCCGCACCGGTGGCACGGTGGTGTCGGCGGGACTGAAGACCCGGCCGATCGAGAACTTCCCGATCGATCTGCTGACACTCAAGAACATCCGGCTGATCGGGTGCGGGGGGTCGAGCGTCCAGTCGTACCAGCAGGCGGCCGGTATCGTCGCGTCCGGCCGCTTCCCGCTCGGCCGCATGCGGACCCACGTCCTCGGGTTCGATCGCCTCGAGTACGGCATCGAACTGCTCCGCGGCGATCACCCCGAGGAACGGCCGATCAACATCGTGATCACCCCGACCATGAGCGTCGCCTGACAGTTCCGGTTCCGTCCCGCGCGCGAATTCGTCTCCCGCGCGCGCAATCGAGCGCGCGTCGGGTCAGTTTGCGCGCGGGACGAGCGGTGCTACTCGCAGGCGATCCCGTCGTTGTCGCGATCGAGGTGCGGTGCGTATCCGGCCTGCCCGCGGTAGATCGGCGTGACGCCGGCGTTGCGTGCCTCGGTGCAGTTCTTGTAGCCGACCTGCGGGCGCGGCGTCTGCGGGGCGGGCGCTGCCTGGGGAGCCGGGGCCGGGGCCGGAGCCGGAGCAGGGGCTGGGGCGGGAGCCGGCGCTGCGAGCGGCGGTGCGGCGACCGGAGGAAGCATCGGACCGAGCGCGTCGGCGGATCCCGTGGGGATCAGACCGACGATCTCGCGCGGCAGGAAGTCCTGGATCGTTCCGGCGCGCATGACGGGTGCCGGCGGAAGCAGCGGCTGAACAGCATCGGCGACGAACTGCGGGATTGCATTGGCGACTGCGGGCGGCAGGAAGTCGTGAACTGTCGATGCCGACGCGATCGCCGGTGCAGCGACGGAAACCGCGGCGCAGCCGACGAGAGAGATCGTGAGCGTGCGAATACGCATGGGAACTCGATTCGTGGAAGATGCCGTGGGAGTCCACGGCGTCGTGATGATGTGACAGGACTGTCTACCGTAGAACCTTTCGGTTGGTTTGTTCGGGGTATTGCGACGCGTGGCCAGAACCTTGGGGTATAACTTCGGCCGTTGACCAAAACGCGCCACCGGATCGGTGGTCGGATCCGGGGGAGCTTTCGATGACAACGTCAGGTGTTCGTGTCGTGCGCGGAAATAGGAGCGTCGGGGTGGCGGTAGCGCTCGGGATCGGCGTGGCTGTCGCCGGATCGCTTTCGGCTTGCGGGTCGTCGGACGACACGACCGCGGCGGTGCAGGCAACGACGACCGCCACTGTCGCCGCGCCGGCCACATCGCTCGCGCCGCCGGTGTCCGCTTCGGTCGTCGTCCCATCCCCGACGGTGCCTGCCCCGGCGTCTGCACCGGCGTCGGTCTCCGCCCCGACGCTCGTGCCCATGCCGAACGTGATGTGCATGAATCTCCAGGACGCGCAGGACCTCATCCAGGAGCACGGCGTCTTCTTCTCCCGGAGCGCAGATGCCTCGGGTAAGGGGCGCAACCAGGTCGTCGACTCGAACTGGATCGTCGTCGGTCAGACCCCCGCCGTGGGTGCGCTGATCGGTGAGGGTGATGCCGTGCTGTCCGTGGTGAAGATCGGCGAACCGAACCCCTGCTGACGGCAGCGGATCCCTACTGGTCGTCGAGATCGTCGAACAGTGACGGTTGGATGGGCTCCTCGACCGGCCGAGGACGCTCGGTCTTGTTGTCGGGCAACTCGTCTCGACGCGGATCCGGAGCCTCGGCCGGAGTTTCGGCCGGCGTCGGCGGCGGATCGCCGACGGTCGCCTGTGACGGCGCCGTGGGGAAGTGCAGGACGCCTCCGAAGTGCGACGCGAACTCCTCGTCGACCCCGTTCAGGAAGTCGCCGAGGTGTTCGATCATGTCGGCGAGATGCTGCGGTACGAACGGGTCGGCGAGCATGTCGATCATCACCCGGAGCCGGTCCTCGTACAGTGCGAAGCGCAGGTACGGCCAGCGGCGGTTGAGGTCGGTGACGAGTTCCGCGGCGCGGGTCCGTCCGCTGATGTCGCGCACCAGGGGTGCCCACAGCTGGATCTCGGGCGCGGCCTCGTTCGCGATCACCAACGCGAGGGCCGCGCCGAACCGGAGCACGATGTCGCCGTCCTGATCGCGTTCGGGTTCGTGGCCGAGGATGTCCGCCACGGTCCGGGCGATCACCTCGCGCAGATGGTCCGTGTCGCGCGGCCGGATCGCCAGGTAGCGATCGAGGGGAGCGGGGCGCGGCGTCGGATCGGGCGTCTCCCCGGGCACGGGTTCGGCGTCCGCACCGAGATGATGCAGCGTCAGGAAGCTGGGGTGCGGAACGTCCCATGTGTCCCGGAAGACCGCGACGATCATCGCCGCGAGCTGATCCGCCCACCGCGACGCCTTCTCGACGAGGAGCGCGGGTTCGTCGCCGATGTCGAAGTCCTCGAACTGCAGAGGTGGTTCGACCGGGTCGGGCTGGATCCAGCCCTGGTCGAGCAGGCGTGCGCGATCGGTGCCGGACAGCCGTCGTCGCGGCGGCAACTGGAGGTCCGTCGGAATCTCGCAGCGGACGAGCGGGTCACCGGGGGCGGCCGTCACCCGGCACTGCACGAAGGGAAGGCGACCGTCGGCGTCGTCCGTCTCGGAACTGGTCTCGAGTACCAGTTGGTCGTCGACGGATGCTGTGGCAATACGGTCGGCAAGGCGTGAACGGAAGGAACCCCAAGCGTCGTCGAGTGCGCGATCGAAGTCGTTTCCGGCAGATCTGTTCGAGAACTCGGACACAGCAATACGGTATCGCGCCCGTCGAGTGGAAATCGAAGCGGCGGTCCGGGGGCCCCGTCCCGACTGATCGGAGCCGAATGTGGGTTTGTCCGCTCCTTCGCCTAGTGTGCCGAATCGAGTTCGATACTGGGAGGTATGTAATGCGCGTCGGCGTTCGAAAGTGGCGAGGAGCCCGTGCCGGTTCCGTGGCGGGGCTGGGAGCGGCGGCGATGGCGCTGGTTCTCTCCGCAGGCACCGCGACGGCGGCACCGAGCGAGGGGAGCGCCTCCGGCAGTCTCGGCTCGGGAAGCCTGGGAAGCCTCGGGAGCCTCACCGGAAGCTCGGGCGCCGGCAGCGTCAGCTCGGGGTCGTCGATCCCGGAGTCGCTGCAGGAGGACCCGGGGCCGCCGCCCGCGGTGCGCGACGACATCACCACCGCCGCGATCGTCGGTGAGAAGCCGCTGTCGAACCAGGCCGTCCAGCTCACGATCGCGTCGCCGGCGCTGCGCCGGGAGGTGACGGTACAGGTGCTGCTGCCGGCGGACCGGTCGGCGCCGCGCCCCACGCTGTACATGCTCGACGGCGTGAGTGCCCGGAACAACGGCAGCGGCTGGATGAGCGCGGGACTCGGTGGCGCGCCGGGGTTCTTCGCGGACAAGGACGTCAACGTCGTCCTGATCAACGGCGGACGGGCCAGCCTCTACACGGACTGGGACGAGATCGATCCCAAGCTCGGCCTGAACAGGTGGGAGACCTACCTCACGCAGGAACTGCCGGGACTGATCGACGCCAAGCTGAAGACCAACGGGGTCAATGCGATTGCCGGCAACTCCATGGGCGCGCAGTCCGCCGTCATGCTCGCTCACCGCCATCCCGAGCTCTACCGCGGTGTCGCGGCGTTCAGCGGCTGCTATTCGACGAGCGATCCGCTGGGACGGTTGGTCCTGCAGACCACGGTCACCTCGCAGGGCGGCGACCCGACCAACATGTGGTCGGATCCGGACGGACCCGAGTGGCTGTCGCACGACTCCGTTCGCAACGCCGAGCAGCTGCGTGGCAAGCCGATCTACCTGTCGGTGTCGAACGGGCTGCCCGGAGAGTTCGAGGAGGGCTCGGACGATGCGCGCCGGCTGTACCTCGGCGGAGCGATCGAGGCCGCCACGAACGTGTGCACCCGGATCTTCCAGGCGCGTCTCGAACAGCTCGACATCCCGGTGACGGTCGACTACGCGGGTGCCGGGGTCCATGCGTGGGACTACTGGCGTCTCCAGCTTCCCAAGTCGTGGCCGACGCTCGCGAAGGCGCTCGGCCTGTCCTGACGCGACCCGATCAGCCGGTGACGGCCTGGACCGAAAGCTGGTTCAGGCCGTCACCTGTCTTCGAGCACCCGGTGGTCGCGTACGGGACGAAGATCGAGCCGGTGTCGTTGGGCGGGTACACGCGCAGCCCCGCGACCGGGGTGGGCGCGCAGGTGTCCGCTGGGTAGTTCTGCACCTCGACCGCGCGCACCATCGCGGTGGCGGTGGCGTCCGGGGCGAGCGTGACGGCTCCGGCGGATTCTCCGGAGCGGGTCGCAGCCGCCCCCACCTGAGCGCCGTCGGCGCCGCCCTGCACGTAGGAGACACCGGGGAACCCGTCGAGCGCGCACGTCCGTCCGCCGACGTTGGTGAAGACGAGAGGGAGCTCGGTCGACCCGGCGGCACCCTGGCCCTGTCCGAGGGTCAGGCGCAGCTCGCTCACGGCACAACCGGCCTGCTGGGCCGGCGCGGTGGCGGCCGCCGCGGCAGCGGTAACCGACGCGGCAGCGGTTACCGACGCGGCGGCGGTGGGAACCGCGTCCGCGGTGCCGCTCTCGTCGCTGCCGCAGGCTGCGGTGGTGAGCAGGGCGGCGATGCCGACGGCGCCGAGGGTGCGGATCAGGACGGGGTTTCGGGACATCGCACGCACTCCTGGCAGTCGTCGGTTCGATTCCTGTGAATATCGCACGCGGGCGCAGTCCCCGCAGATCGGCTCGCGGAACGGCCGGCCGGGCCGGTCACGATCGGACATCTGATCGTCACGTCGTGTAGCCCGCCTGTAACAGCAGGTCACCTAGCGTATACGGCGACGTATACATGGTTGGGCCGCCCTGCGCGGCCCGTGCGAGAAAGCGGCCAACGATGACGACATTCGACGCCAGCACCCCCACCGAACGCGCACGGGCGGCCTTCGCGCGCATCGCCGAGTGCGGCCGCCCGGAGGTGTGGATTCACCTGCGGCCCCAGTCGGACGTCCTCGCCGACGCCGCCGCGGTGGAGCGGAGAGTCGCGAAAGGGGAATCGCTGCCGCTCGCCGGCACGGTGTTCGCCGTCAAGGACAACATCGACGTGGCCGGGCTGCCCACCACGGCGGCCTGCCCCGAGTTCGCCTACGTCCCCGACGTGTCGTCACCCGCGGTGGACCGGCTCGTCGCCGCCGGCGCGGTGCTCGTCGGCAAGACGAATCTCGACCAGTTCGCGACCGGACTGGTCGGCACCCGCA
Organism: Prescottella equi; assembly: GCF_002094305.1. GTDB lineage: Bacteria > Actinomycetota > Actinomycetes > Mycobacteriales > Mycobacteriaceae > Prescottella > Prescottella equi. Next base: position 202,646 of record NZ_LWTX01000008.1, on the reverse strand, counting down.
GTCCGTACGGCGTCGTGCGTGCCGCGCACCACCCCGACCGGGTGTCCGGTGGTTCGAGTTCGGGGTCCGGGGCCGCGGTGGGGCTCGGACTGGTGGACTTCGCCCTCGGCACCGACACTGCGGGCTCGGGGCGCGTGCCCGCTGCGTTCAACGGTGTCGTCGGTATCAAGCCCACGCTCGGACTGGTGCCGACGCGGGGCGTGGTGCCGGCGTGCGCCGACTTCGACTGCGTCACCGTCCTGGCACCGACGGTGAGCCTCGCGGGGCTAGCGATGTCGATCATGATCGGCCCCGACGTCGACGATCCCCGCAGTCGGGCATGGCCGGCCGACGTCGTGCTCGCGGCCCCGCTCCGTCCTCGGATCGGGGTCCCGGTCGAGGACCAGCTGGGCGTGCTCTCCGAGAGCTACCGCCGCAGTTTCGCGGCGACCGTGGCACAGGCCGAGGATGCCGGTCTCGACATCGTGCGATTGGACATCGCCCCGCTGCTCGCAGCCGCGCGCCTGCTCTACGATGGCGCCCTGGTCGCGGAACGATTCGACGCGGTAGGAGAGTTCGTGACCGCCAACCCCACTGCGGCGCTGGACCCGACGGTCGCGGCGATCGTCCGGGGATCGGCGGAGCCTGCGGCGCACGAATTCGTCCGCGACACGGGTGTTCTGGTGACGGCCAAGCACTTCGCCGCCGAACTGTTCGGCGGCGTGGACGCGCTGCTGCTACCCACGACGACCGAGCATCCTCTCGTCGACGACGTGCTCGCCGATCCGGTCGAGATCAATCGCAGACTCGGCACCTTCACCAACTTCTGCAACCTGCTCGACCTGGCATCCGTCGCGGTTCCGGCGCCGGGGGAGCCCGGGGAGTCGTTCGGTGTGATGACCGTGACGCCGGCGTTCGGCGACCAGATCGCGCTCGACGTGGCCGCCCGGATCGTCGCCGGCGAGACCGCGGTCGTCGCTCCGGACGAGGGCGTGCGGCTGGCGGTGTTCGGCGCACACCTGCAGGGACAGCCGTTGCACCACCAGTTGGAGGCGTTGGGAGCGCGATTCGAGCGGGCCGTCGCCACCACGGACGACTACCTCATGGTGCGACTGGACTCCGAGCCGCCCAAGCCCGGTCTGGTGCGGGTGTCCGAGGGCGGAGCGGGACGGTCGCTTCCGGGTGAGCTGTACCGCATCTCGCGCGCCGGACTCGGCACGTTCCTGGCTGCGCTCCCGGAACCGATGGCGCTGACGGCGATGACCCTTGCCGACGGAACCCCTGCCGTGGGCTTCACCTGCACCCCCGCGGCGGCGGCGACGGGAGCCGACATCACCGAGTTCGGCGGCTGGCGCGCGTTCCTCGCGGGCATCCCCGCGTGACGCCGACGTAACGCGGTCGGGGCCTCCAGGGCAGATCGTTAACACTGCGAACACAATGCGGACCACACCGCGTAATCGCGCCGAACGACAGTATTCGTGAGCGGATACAGCGTCGTATACCGGCTCGCTGCAGTGCATTTCGATCATCTCGATCCCCAGGAGGCCCCCATGCCCCTTCGCCCGCCCCGGTGGTTCGCCATCGTCGCTGCCGCGATAGCGGTGCTGTTCACGACGGCATGTAGCAACATCGATTCCACGTTCGCGGCCCGGCCCGCCGGTGGCGGCGATCGGGCCGACGTCGTCAAGGTCGGGACGCTGCGGGGGCAGCCCCACCTGTTTCACCCGTTCTTCTACGAACGCTTCGCTCCCGAGGGCACTGCGGTCGATGTGGTCGTGTTCGACAGCTCGCCAGACATCAAGAACGCCCTGGTCAGTGGAGCCATCGACTTCGGCGTCGCGGGCGTTCCCGCCTTCCTGGCAGGTTCGGCTGCGGGACAGGATGTTCGACTCGTCGCGTCGGCGGCCGACGGGGGCACCGGTATCGTCGCGGCACCGGGTATCGAGTCGGTCGACGACCTGCGGGGGCAGAAGGTCGGATTCCCGCTCGGTTCCTCGCAGGAGATCCTGCTCCGCCTGACGCTCGCACGCCTCGGCCTCGACCCGGGCCGGGACGTCCAGTTGGTCAACCTCCCGTTCTCGGACATGGCGAAAGCCCTCGCCACGGGCCAGATCTCGGCGTTCGCCTCGGCGGAACTGGGACCGGCGACCGCGATCGAGGCGGGCGCGCACAGTCTCGTCTCGCCGTACGACACCCCGGTGGGCCGGGTGAACATCGGACTGGCCACGACCCAGCGCACGATCGACGCCAAACCCGAACTGGTGCAGAAGATCGTCGACACCCACGTCCGGACGGCCGAGTTCATGGACGCCGATCGCGACGCGTGGCACGGCGGTGTGGTCGAGGAGTTCGGCCTGAACCCGGCCGTCGCGGCGACCGCGATTGCCAACATCTGGCCTCGATCGGATCTGTCGGCCGACTACCGCAGCCAGGTGGCCGCCCTGACCCGGCAGATGGTGGTGCTGGAACAGATCCCCGTGGAGCCCGACCTCGGCGAGTTCGTCGACGACTCGTTCCTGAAGGAGTCCGCAGATGCTTGACGCAACCACTGTGAAGAAGAAGGCCGCCGTCCTCTACGGCCTGCCCGCGCTCGTTCTGCTCGCCGGCTTCTGGAGCCTCGGCGTCCATTTCGGATGGACTCTCCCGCTCGGCATCCAGATGCGTTTCCTGCCACCGCCCGGCGAAGTGGCCGGTCGGATGTGGGACGTGGCGGTGGGCGGCGTCCACGACGACGCCTACAGCGGATCCCTGTGGCGTCACCTCGCCGCGAGCACCCTGCGCGTTCTCAACGGGTTCCTGCTCGCGGCCGCACTCGCCATCCCGCTCGGCGTGCTGATGGGACGCTTCGGCCCGGTACGCCGGGCCCTCGAGACGACCGTGAATCTGGTGCGCCCCATCCCGGTGACGGCCTGGGCCCCGCTGACGCTGCTCATCATCGGTTACGGCGACCGTTCCACGATCTTCCTCATCTTCGTCGCGGCGTTCTTCCCGATCCTGCTCAACACGACCGTCGGCGTCGCGCAGGTGCCACCGCGACTGCTCGAGGCGGCGGCCATGCTCGGCACCCCCAACGCGAAGACGCTCTACAAGATCGTGATTCCCAGTGCCATGCAGAGCATCACGAGCGGCCTGCGAATCGCGCTCGGCCTCTCGTGGGTGGTCCTCGTCGTCGGCGAGACCGTGGGCATCTCGACCGGACTGGGCGCCATGATCACCCAGGCTCGCGACATGAGCCGCACCGACCTGATCATCGCGGGCATGGTCTTCATCGGCCTCGCCGGCTTCGTCACCGACCGTTTCATGGGGTGGCTGCTGCGGGTCGCGACCCGCGGACGCCCCGGACTGTCCTGACCGGCAGCACGCTTCCCACGACGAAAGGACCATCATCATGTCGAACGCAGTAGCGGATCCCGGTACGAATCCCGCCGCGACGAAGGCCGCCGACATCGTCATCCGTGATCTCGCGAAGCAGTACGGCGAAGGCCCGGCGGCCGTGCAGGCGCTGGCCGGGGTAGACCTCACCATCGAGTCGGGTGAGTTCGTGTGCCTGGTCGGCGCGAGCGGCTGCGGCAAGAGCACGCTGCTGCGGATGCTCGCCGGATTCGAATCGCACAGCGGGGGAGAACTTCTGGTCGGTGGCATCCCGGTCGCCGGCCCGGGACCCGATCGTGGCGTCGTCTTCCAGGACTACGGACTGTTCCCGTGGATGTCGGTCCGTGAGAACGTCGCCTACGGACCGCGGCAGCGTGGCCTCAGCCGTGCGGAGTCGAACACGCAGGCGGACAAGTACATCCGCGCAGTGCAGCTCGAGCGGTTCGCCGACCAGTACCCGCACCAGCTCTCGGGCGGCATGCAGCAGCGAGTGGCGATCGCTCGGGTGCTCGCCAACAATCCGGCCGTGATGCTCATGGACGAGCCGTTCGGCGCCCTCGACGCGTTGACCCGCACCACTCTCCAGCGCGAGCTGGCCCGGATCCAGCGGGCCGAGGGGACGACGGTCATCTTCGTCACGCACAGCATCGAGGAGGCGGTGTACCTGTCGGATCGGGTCGTCGTGATGACCGGCGGCGCGTCGCACGGCGTGCCCGGCCACGTCCGCGACGTCGTCGACATCGATCTGGGCTCCGACCGCGACGTCACGTCGGTGGCGTTCAATGATCTCGAGCGTCGCATCGCGGCGATGGTCCACGAATCGATCCACTGACGGGGAGAGGTAGGCGAGAGGACATGACCACCGCCGGAGAATCTGTCATCGGGCTGGGCGAGCGGGTGTACCGGGAGTTGCGCGAGCAGGTCATGAGCGGGCAACTCCCTGCGCATGCACGCCTGGTCGAGGGTCGGCTGTGCGAGGCGCTCGGGGTGTCGCGGACGCCGTTGCGCGAGGCGCTCGTCCGGCTGCACTCGGACGGCATCGTGACCCGACGCGAGGACGGCTACTACCCGCTGTTCCCCGACCTCGACTCGATCCGGGACCTGTACGAACTGCGGGTCACGCTGGAACTACGGGGGATAGCCCGGCATCTGGAGAAGCCGGCGAACTCCGAACTACGGATCGACCGGCCGCTACTCGAGGCGGTCCGCCGACGATGGCTGGACCTGCAAGCGGATCCTCCGGAGCCCTCACCCGACATCGTCCAACTGGACCAGCAGTTCCACGTGGACCTGTCGACCGCCGCAGGGAATCCGGCGCTCACACGGGCACTGACGACAGTGAACAGTCAGATCCGGCTGGTGCGGATGTACGACTACCAGACACCGGAGCGCGTGGACGCGACGGTCACGGAGCACCTCGAGATCGTCGAACGGATACTGGACGGGGAACTCTCCGGGGCTCTTGCGGCGCTGCACGCGCACGTGGGCGGTTCGCTGGACGTCGTCGAGCAACGGGCCGTGCGGGCGATCACCGCTCACGCACTGCACGGTCGGCGCTGACGGCCGTCGTCCGAACACAGACGAGCCGCCTTCCTCGCGTGACGGAAGTCACGGGAGGGAAGGCGGCTCGTGGTGCGTTCGGGGTGTCTCCTACTGCGCTTCGGCGGCCGCCAGGCGAGCCAACATGCGGTCGAGGACGGATCCGTCCGGGCCCAGGTCGTCGAACCGGGACGAGCCGTCGGCCTGCGTGGTGACGGCGACCGGTGTGAGGCTGCGCGCCAGGTCGCTGCGGCGTCGAACGGCTTCCAGGATCGCGGCGTCCAGGTCGAGAATCTCCTGCTCGAGGCGGTCGAGCGTGGCCGTGTCTGCATCTCCGGTCGACCCGGTGGCGTGAATGGCGAACGATTCGGTCTGAACGGACACATCGTCTCCTTTGGTCTCGTGCGCGCAGGGCCGCCGCTGCGACGCTGTACATAGTTAGTCGCGGAAGCGGTCTATACGTTACGTCCGGTACACCGCCGATGCATGGCACGAGGGGCGGCGTACAGTTGCACTGTGCAACAGGAAACGACGGCCGACGAGGTGGCGGCGGTGCACGCCGAACTGGTCCAACTGGCGCGCGAACTGGTGGCCGGAGGACGTGAACCTCAGGGCGGTCCGTCGTTCGCCCAGCACTCGGTCCTCTCGTTCGTCGCGCGCAATCCCGGTTGCCGCGCCACCGATATCTCCGACGCGTTCGGCGTCAATCGTTCGACCGTTTCGCGTCAGCTTCGTGGGTGCCTGGACTCGGGCTGGGTGCGATCCGAGGTCGGCCCGCTCCGGGCCGGCTATCCACTTCACCTGACGGACCAGGGCACCGCGGTACTGGCATCGGCGGACCGCCGGCGTCTCGACGAGGTCCGTGCCCGGGTGGACGGCTGGTCACCGACCGAAATTTCCCAGTTCGCGAGCATCCTGCGACGGTTCCGCACAGCGCAGGCGCCGACGCCGCTCGCCGAGCCCTTCCAGCGAGATGGAGATGACGCACATGCGTGAGTACGGCGCCCGATCCCGATTCACCATCGGCGCAGACGAATCGATCGTCCACACCGTCTTCGAACACGCGCGCCGCAGTCCGCAGCGCGTGTTGTTCTCGCGGCCGATCGCAGACGAGTGGGTCGACGTCACCGCGGCCGAGTTCGCGGACCTGGTCACCGGCGTCGCGAAAGGGCTGGTGGCGTCCGGGGTTGCGCCGGGTGACCGCGTCGTTCTGCTCTCGGCGACCCGATTCGAGTGGACCCTGTTCGACTTCGCGATCTGGGCCGCCGGCGCGGTGTCCGTACCGATCTACGACTCCTCGTCGCCCGAACAGGTCCAGTGGATCGTGGAGGACTCCGGAGCGGTCCTGGCGATCGTCGAGCGGGCGCAGCACGCCGCGGGATTCGCGGATGCCGGACCGGATCTCACCCGAGTTCTGCAGATCGAGGATCGGGCGGTCGAGAAGCTGATCGCCGAGGGCGCCGGCCTGGCCGACGACGTCGTGCGGCAGCGGATCGCGGGGGTGAGCGCCGACGATCTCGCCTCGCTCGTCTACACCTCGGGGACCACCGGTAGGCCCAAGGGGTGCATCCTCACGCACCGGAACTTCCTGTCCGAGGTGCGGGGAATCCTCGTCGCGTCGATCGGCGAGGTGGCGCGGCCGGGGAATCGCATGCTCACCTTCCTCCCGCTCGCGCACGTCCTCGCGCGAGCGGTGTCGCTGGCCATGTTCGAGGCCGGCGGAATCCAGGCGCACTGGTCGAACTTCGGTACCGTCGCCGAGCAGTTCGAGAGGTTCCGCCCCAACGTGATCCTCGGTGTGCCAAGGGTATTCGAGAAGGTGCGGGACAGCGCGGCGCACACCGCCTCCAAGGGTGGCCCGATTGCGCGGGCGGCTTTCGCATTCGCGGAGTCCACCGCGATCGAGTACAGCGAGTCCCTCGACGCCGGCGGGCCGTCGTTCCTGCTGAAGGCACGCCACGCGCTCGCGGATCGTCTGGTGTTCCGCAAGCTCCGGGCCGCGATGGGAGACGAATGCTGGTGGGCGATCTCGGGCGGCGGGGCTCTGATGCCCCGGCTCGGACACTTCTTCCGGGGCGCGGGTATTCCCATCTTCGAGGGATACGGACTCACCGAATCGACAGCGGCGCACTGTGTCAATGTGCCGGGCGAGCAGAAGATCGGAACGGTCGGGCGCCCGATGAGTGGCAACTCGGTGCGGATCGCGGCGGACGGCGAGATCGAACTCGCGGGCGGCGTCGTGTTCGGGGGCTACTGGCGCAACGAAGAGGCGACGGTGGACGTCTTCGACGACGGCTGGATGCGGACCGGCGATCTCGGTGAACTCGACGACGACGGCTACCTGATTCTCACCGGACGGAAGAAGGATCTGCTGGTGACGGCGGGCGGGAAGAACGTCTCGCCGGGGCCGCTCGAGGATCGACTCCGCTCGAACGCCCTGATCTCGCAGGCCGTGGTGGTGGGGGACGGCAGGCCGTTCATCGGGGCACTGCTCACACTCGATCCCGAGCCGTTCGAGAACTGGAAGGCATCGAACGGCAAACCCGTGTCGGCCACCGTGGCGGACCTCGCCGACGACCCCGATCTCCGTGGGGCCCTGCAAGCGGTGGTGGACGACGCCAACGCGAGCGTGTCCCACGCGGAGGCGATCAAACGATTCGCGGTCCTTCCACACGATCTCACCGAGGAGTCCGGCGAACTCACCGCCACTCTCAAGATCAAGCGGAACGTCGTCTCGGAGCGTTTCGCCGACCAGATCGCCTCCATCTACCGCTCCCGCTGAACCCGTGCGGCTAGCTCCTGGCGACCAGTGCCGGGAGTCCCTCGGCTGCGGTGGTGCGCCACGAATACTGCACGTGCGGGCTCAGATCCGTCGCCTGCGGGTTGATCTCCACGACCGTGGCGCCCGACCCGATTGCGCGCAGCGGCAGGCCCGCCGCCGGGTACACCACGCCGGACGTGCCCACGACCACCATCAGGTCGCACTCGTCGACGGCGTTCTCGGCCCGCTCCCACGCGTCCACGGGCAGCGCCTCGCCGAACCAGACCGCCCCGGGGCGGACGGAACCGCCGCAGCGCGTGCATTCCGGCGGAGCCACCGGGCCGGTGGGCTCGGCGTCGAGGCCGCCGTCGGACGGGTGCGGGGCACCGCAGTCGCCGCAGCGCGGGGCGAAGAGGCTGCCGTGCAGATGCGCGGCCACCTCGCTGCCCGCCCGCTCGTGCAGGTCGTCGACGTTCTGCGTCACGATCTCCACCGGGGTGTGCCGGGCCCACTCGGCCACGGCCCGGTGGCCGGCGTTCGGTTGCACCCGGCGCACCAGGCCGGTCCGCCACTGGTACCACGCCCACACGAGGCCGCGGTCGCGCTCCCACCCCTCCGGGCTCGCGAGCTGCTCGGGTGAAAATCGCTCCCACAAGCCGGTCTGCGCGTCCCGGAACGTCGGAATGCCACTCTCCGCGGACATTCCGGCGCCGCTGAACACCACGACCTTCCGTGCAGCGCGGGCCGCTTCGAGAATTGCCGGGTCGACAGGGGAGACAGTCATACCGCCGATTGTCCGCGTCCACGGCCGGCTCGTCCGCACCCGACTGTGCCGTGTCGCGACGATCGGGTTGAATCGACGCATGGCTACGAGCGCGTGGAACCGATGACCGGCGAGTTGCTGCCGCACCCCGGCACGGGGGAAATGTTCCCGTCTCCGGTGCCGCCCGGCACCGGCTGGCCCGGCGATCCGGCGGACGAGCAGACACCCGTGGCCCACTCGGCGGCGGACGTGGTCGCGTTGGCAGCCGACGCGAAGAACCTCCTCGACATCGACGCTCGGATCAGCGTGTGCCGCGCGTGCCCGCGACTGGTGGAGTGGCGTGAGCGCGCGGCGGAAACCAAGCGCGCGTCGTTCGCGAACCAGCCGTACTGGGGCCGGCCGGTCACCGGTTTCGGCGGCGACTTCGCGAAGCTGCTGATCATGGGTCTGGCGCCGGCCGCGAACGGCGGCAACCGCACGGGCCGCATGTTCACCGGTGACCAGGCCGGCGACTGGCTGTTCCGTGCGCTGCACCGGGCGGGACTCGCGACCAGGGCCGAGGTCGACCACGCGGGTGACGGGCAGAAGCTGTTCGGCGTACGGATGCTCTCGGCGGTACGGTGCGCGCCGCCCGAGAACAAGCCGAGTATCGAAGAGCGGGACTGCTGCGCGGGCTGGCTCGACGCCGAGTTCGCCCGGCTCCTGCCGTTCGCCCGGGCCGTCGTCGCGCTCGGCGCCTTCGGCTGGGACGCGACGCTCGGGGCCGTCCGGCGCTCCGGCGGCACCGTCCCCACCCCGAAGCCCAAGTTCGGGCACGGGCAGATCGCCGTCCTGCACACAGCGGACGGCAAGCCGCTGAACGTGATCGGCTGCTATCACCCGAGCCAGCAGAACACCTTCACCGGACGGCTGACCGAGCAGATGATCGACGACGTCCTGTCCCGGGGGCAGGAACTCGCGGGCCTCGGCTGGGCCTGCGGCGGCTCCGGGCGCTGACGGCGCTCCGAGCGTCCGGTGCACAACTGTGACGCATACGTCCTCTGAGTGGGACGGCAGCTTGAATCACACCCCGTAGGGGTGGCTACCATCACACACCACGTCGAATGCCGTTGGAGGTGTGCATGAGTCGCGAGGTCCCCGAACCCGCAGTTCAGATGGGTTATGTCGTGGCGGACCTCGACGCCGCCATCGACCACTGGGTGACGCACGCCCACGTCGGACCGTGGACGGTGTTCCGTGGCGTGACGCTGAACGGGCGCTACGCGGGCGCCGACACCGTCGTGACCATGGACGTCGCGATGGGTTACACCGGCGACCTCCAGATCGAGCTCATGCAGATCACGTCGTCGACGCCCTCGCCGTACGCGAACTCCGCCGGCGAACCGCTCGTCGGACCCCACCACATCGCCTGGATCACCGACGATCTCGATGCAGCGCTCGCCGACGCCCGCGGCCGCGGACTCGACGAACTCTTCGTGGCCGAGGGTCCGGGGACGCGCGTCGCATACGTGCATTCGCCCGGGCAGCCGGGCGTCGTCTTCGAATACATCCAGAGCGCCGGCATGCGCGAGATGCTCGCCTACGGCATCGAGCAGGCCCGCACCTGGGACGGATCGAACCCCGTGCGCTCGATCGGCTGATCGCGGCGCTCCTCCCCGGGGCCACCCGGCCCCAACCGACTTCCGCATCGACAAGGCGGAGAACCCAATCCGGCGGCGCCGGGAAAGGCTGAACGATGGTCAACTGGAACGAAGAATGTGACGTGTTGGTGGCCGGGTCGGGCGCCGGTGGCGTCACCGGCGCGTACACCGCGGCTCGCGAGGGCCTCGACGTGATCCTGGTCGAGGCGACGGACAAGTTCGGCGGCACCACCGCGTACTCCGGTGGCGGCGGGTTCTGGTTCCCGGCCAACCCGGTGCTCAAGCGCGCCGGCACCGACGACACGATCGAGGACGCGCTCGAGTACTACCACGCCGTCGTCGGCGACCGGACCCCGCGCGAGCTGCAGGACACCTACGTCAAGGGCGGCGCTCCGCTGGTCGAGTACCTCGAGCAGGACGAGAACCTCAAGTTCGAGATGCTGCCGTGGCCCGACTACTACGGCAAGATGCCGAAGGCACGCAACGACGGCCAGCGCCACACGATGCCGACGCCGCTGCCGATCTCCGAGGTCGGTGACCTGCACAAGCTCGTCCGCGGACCGCTCGACTTCGACCGGCTCGGCGCCGACCTGCCCGAGATGCTGATCGGCGGCCGCGCGCTCGTCGGTCGCTTCCTCAAGGCGATCGGCAACTACCCGAACGCGAAGCTGAACCTCAACACCCCGCTCGTCGAGCTGGTGGTCGAGGACGGCGCCGTCGTCGGCGCGCTCGTCGAGCGTGACGGCGAGCAGGTCGCGATCCGCGCCCGCAAGGGCGTCATCCTGGCGGCCGGCGGCTTCGAGGGCAACGACGAGCTGCGCCAGAAGTACGGCGTCCCCGGTGTCGCGCGCGACACGATGGGTCCGTGGGGCAACGTCGGCCAGGCACACCAGGCCGGTATCGCCGTCGGTGCCGACACCGACCTGATGGACCAGGCGTGGTGGTCGCCGGGCCTGACCCACCCGGACGGACGTTCCGCGTTCGCGCTGTGCTTCACCGGCGGCATCTTCGTCAACGACGACGGCAAGCGCTTCGTCAACGAGTACGCGCCGTACGACCGCCTCGGCCGCGACATCATCGCGGGCATGGAGGACGGCTCGGTCACGCTGCCGTACTGGATGATCTACGACGACAAGCAGGGCCAGCGGCCGCCGATCGCGGCCACCAACGTCTCGATGGTCGAGACCGAGAAGTACGTCGACGCCGGCCTGTGGCACACCGCCGACACGCTCGAGGAGCTGGCCGGAAAGATCGGTGTCCCGGCGGAGAACCTGCTGGCAACGGTGGAGCGGTTCAACGCGATGGCCGCCAACGACGTCGACGAGGACTTCGGTCGCGGCGACGAGGCGTACGACCGGGCGTTCACCGGCGGCGGCCCGGCGCTGATCCCGATCGAGCAGGGTCCGTTCCACGCTGCCGCGTTCGGCATCTCCGACCTCGGCACCAAGGGCGGTCTGCGTACCGACACCGCGGCGCGGGTGCTCGACACCTCCGGCAACCCGATCCCCGGTCTGTACGCGGCCGGCAACACCATGGCGGCCCCGAGCGGCACCACCTACCCCGGTGGCGGTAACCCGATCGGCACCTCCATGCTGTTCAGCCACATCGCCGCGATGAACATCGCCGGCAAGTAAGCCGAAACGCACTCACGCGCCCCGCTGCCGGTTTCCCGGCGGCGGGGCGCGTGGCGTTTCGGCGGCTGTCGATCGTCCGGCGGCTCAGCTGTCCGTCGGCTCAGCTGTCCGTCACGGTGAATCCCTTGCCGACCGGGTTCGACTGGGCCTCGATACCACCCAGAACCGCGGCGATGTCGACGAACTCGAACGGGGCCCGGGTCATGCCCACGAGCTGTGAACCGTTGACGAACGCGGGGCCGCCGGAATCGCCGCCGTTCGCGGTGACGAACGAACTGATCCGCTGTGCTTCCTGGCCGTAGATAGGTCCGCAGGTCAGACCCGTCCGCACGCCGGCCTTGCACAGCATGCCGTCCGGATGCGCCGGCCCGAGGCTGTCGATCCGCGCCTCCGGCCCGTCCGACGAGAGCACCGCGTCGGGATTCAGCTCGATCACCACGTAGTCGATCCGTGGGTCGCGGTAGGCGACGGTTCCGATCGGATCGCCGGTGCCGGACGGCCCGAAGCGGTACACCGTGGAGCCGTCCGGGAAATCGGCGGCGCCACCTGCGGCCGCGGAGACGCAGTGCCCCGCCGAGATGGCGATCTTGTGGCCCAGGGCGTCGGTGCCGACGACGCCGAGGGTGCAGTACTCCTGGTTCTGCATCGGATTCGACGGGCCGGCGTCCGGCTTCGCCGTCCATCCGATGCCGTTCGACACCGTGCCGGTAGCCGTTGCCGTGTCGGCTGTTGCCGTGTCGGTTGCCGCCGCCGCGGCGGGGGCGAACGCTGGGGCGAGCGCAGCGCATGCGGCGAGGGCGGTGAGCAGAACGCGTTTCGTCATCGTGAACTTCCCTGTCGGGTGGGCGGCACCCGGGTTATGGAGGTGAGAACCGGCGAGGGAGGCGATCGGCCTCATCCGTGCGCCATAACGGAAGCGTAACGAGGAAGTCTCGATCCGTCGAGAGTTCTGCAAGCTTTGTCTCAAACGCGCATGAACCGACCAGTTCCCTTGTGTAGGAAACGATTTCGCGGATTCGAGAGTGGCGACCGTCCGGTACCGGATCAGTCGACGGCCTCCTGCTCGGCCAGCGCCCGCCGGGATTCCTCGTGCAGGACCTCGATGAGTTCGCGTTCGACGGCCGCGAACTCCGGCGACGTCACGATCGGCAGTTCCCGCGGCCGCGGCAGGTCGACGACCACCTCTCGGCGCACGGTCGCGGGGCGCGCGGACAGCACGATCACCCGGTCCGACAGGAACACCGCCTCGCGCACGTCGTGCGTGATCATCAGGACGGTCCAGCGATACTGCTGCCAGACGTCCTGCAGCCAGGTCTGCATCTCGGTGCGGGTGAGCGAGTCCAGTGCGCCGAACGGCTCGTCGAGCAGCAGGACCGAGCGGTCCTGGACGACCGTACGCAGCAACGCCGCGCGCTGCCGCATCCCGCCCGACAGCTGGTGTGGCCGGGCGTCCTCGAAGCCCGCGAGCCCGAACCTCGGGAACAGCTCGGCGGCGCGGGCGCGGGCCTGCTTCTTCGGGAGCCGCTGGACCTCGAGTCCGAGCGCCGTGTTCTCCAGCACGGAGCGCCACGGAAACAGCAGATCCTTCTGCGGCATGTGCGCGCACGTGGGTGCGGACACCGATCCCGAATCGGGGGAGTCGAGACCTGCGACGATCCCGAACACAGTGCTCTTGCCGCAACCACTGGGGCCGATCACCGAGACGAACTCGCCCTGCCGTACGGCGAGGTCGATGCCGTCGAGCACCCGCCTGGTGCCGAACGACTTGGTGACGGTCGCCAGCTCGACGACGGGGACCTCAGCCACGACGTTCCTCCCGCCCGGGTTGCTGGATCCACGGCGCGACGACCCGTTCGATCGCGAACGTGCACAGGTACAGGGCGACACTGATGGTCGCGGTCACCAGGACGGCCGCGAGGACCAGGTCGGTGCGGAACGAGTTCTTCTGCACGCTCATGTAGATGCCGAGTCCGGAACTCGCGCCGACATACTCGGCGAACACGGCGCCGACGACCGCGTAGGTGACGCCGATGCGCAGCGCCGTGAAGAACCGGGGGAGGGCGGACGGCAACCGCACGTACCGGAACTGCTGCCACTTCGACGCGCCCATGCTGCGCAGCAGCGCGCCGGCCTCGCGATCGGCCGAGGCGAACCCCTCGACGAGCCCGATCGCCATCGGGAAGAACGTCGCGAGCGCGATGACCAGGACCTTGGGCAGCAGGCCGAAGCCGAACCAGATGATCATCAGCGGCGCGATCGCGATGATCGGCAGAGTCTGCGACACCACGAACAGTGGCACGAAAGCCCTTCGCAGCCAGGGCGAGAAGTCGACCAGGACCGCGAGCGCCCACGCCACGACCAACGAGACCGCGAACCCGATCAGCGTCACCTGCAGCGTCGCCCAGGCGTGCACGGCGATGTCGTCGCGGTGGGCCCAGCCCTGCTCGAGCACACGGCCCGGCGACGGCAGCACCTGAGGGCGGATCCCGCTGATCGTCACGTAGACCTGCCACGCCGCGACGAGCGCGAGTGCGACCACCACCGCCGGAAGTAGCCGGCGAACCGGACCGGCGGTGGTCGTCGCGTCGCGCTTACGGGGTCGCGAGATACTCATCGGTGAAGTACGTCGACCAATCCGGTTCCGCCGTCAGTGGTTTGCCGTCGGGGCCGGCGAGCAGTCCGTGTTCGTACAGGAATCCCGAGTACCCGGCCCACTGCTCCCGCGTCTGAGTTCCGACCCGGCCGGATGCGTCCTTCATGTAGTCGGCCGCCAGCATCCGCTGGCTCTCGACCACCAACTCCTCGTCGCTGAAGACCCCCGGGTTCGCGTCGATGAGGGCCTTCGCGCCGCGGTCCGGATCGTCGGCGGCCACCTGGTAGCCGCGCTGGAGTGCCTGCACGAACTTGCGGGCCTGCTCGGGGTGTTCGGCGAGCCACTTCTCGTTGCCGTTCACGACGATCGCGTAGGCGTCGGGGAACCCGAAGTCGGTGTAGTGGAAGTAGCGCATCGGGGTGCCGCGGCGCGCCGCCTCGACGCCCTCCCACGCGAAGTACGACACCGTGAAGTCGGCCTGCCCGCCGTATACGGCTTCGTACGCGGAGGTCCCGAGCACGACGGTCTCGAAGTCGCCTGTGCCGCCGTCGTTCCGGATCACCTGGCGCAGCGTCTCCCGCTCGCCCGGGTCGCCGAAGCCGGCGTACGTCTTGCCGTCGAGATCCCTCGGGCTCGCGAGGTCGGCGCGGTCCGCTCGGACCCCGATGCCGGTGGCCCGGTGCTGCAGCGGCGCCAGGACCGACACGGTCTGCGCACCGGCGGCGCGGGAGAACGTGGCCGAACCCTGGAAACTGGTACCGAATTCGGCGTTGCCGGCGTCGACGAGGGTGTCGGGCGAGGTGTTGTTGTACGGCAGCACTTCGACGTTCAGGCCCGCGTCCGCGAAGTAGCCCTCCTGCAGCGCGACGTACAGTCCGGTGTGGTTGGTGTTCGGAGTCCAGTCGAGTGCGAACCGGATGGTGTCGCCGGAATCGTCGGAGCTCGCGCACCCGGTGAGGATGCTCATCGCGGACGCGACGATCGCCGACGTGGCCAGGACGCGGCGCAGCCGCGACATCGACGTCACGACGCGGGCCAGGGCTGCGGGTTCAGGGCGGTGTCCCAGAACATGAATTCGTACCGCGTCGCGACGACGAACGTGCGGATCATCGCCTCGCGCTGTTCGGCGGTCGCGGCGTCCGCGGCCGCGTCGACGAGGCGCCGGGCGGTCGCCACGGACTCGTGGAAGGCCGGGTCGTCGTACGTGGTGACCCACTGCGCGTAGGGGTGCGAGGGGTCGGCGGCGAGCACCTCGTGCGCGTCGGCGGCCAGGCGTCGTCCCACCTCGGCGTAGATCCAGAAGCACGGCAGGACCGCCGCGGCCGCCACCGGGTACGACTCCGTGGATGCGGTCGCGGTCAGGTACGACACGTATCCCAGGCAGGCCTGCGAGTGCTCGGCCGCGGTCGCCGCCCGGGGCAGTACCCCGCTGCTCAGCAGGCCCTCGTGCAGTTCCGTCTCGACGACGGCGGCGGTCGCCGCCGACGTCGCCCAGAAGGCGGCGGTCTGCGGATCCGGTGCCTTGACCGCCAGGAGCGCCAGGGCTTTGGCGTACTCGGCGAGGTACAGCGAGTCCTGCTCGATGTACGTGCGGAACACGTCGAGCGGCAGTGTGCCGTCACCGAGTCGGCGCAGGAACTCCATGTCGTCGATCGCGGCACGCAGCACCGCGGTGCGGTCCCACAGCAGATCGGTGAACCGCGCGCCGTCGGCGGCGGAGTGGACAGTTGTGTCATGGACAGGCGTAGTCATCGCCTTGACATCCCTTCGTCAGCATTACCTGATGCAGGTTCCCGGGTGTGATCTCAGCCCCGCCCGTGCGGAGCACCCCGTGTCAGTGAACGAGCCGACCTTAGCACCGCAGGATTGGTACCTTGGCAATCGGTCGGCAGCCCCGGTCGATGGCCTGCCGGCGGTGAGGAGGGCCGCGCGATGGAAGCTGTGGAGATCGCCTCGGCGCAGGCGCCGGGAAGCCTGGTGATCGAGGCTCCGTGCGGCCCCGTTCGCGGGTATGCCGACGGTTCGGTTTTCGTGTGGAAGGGAATCCCCTACGCGGCTCCGCCCGTGGGAGACCTGCGCTTCCGTAGCCCGGTTCCCGCGTCACCCTGGAGCGATGTGCTCGATGCGGCCGCCTTCGGGGCCATGGCGCCGCAGGGCCACGACTCGTCGGTGCCCCTCGACCCGACGATGCGGATCGACGAGGACTGTCTGACGGTCAACGTGTGGGCGCCCCGGCCGGACGGGACCCCGCGTCCGGTGATGGTGTGGATCCACGGCGGCGCCTACTGTCTGGGTTCGTCCGCGCAACCGATCTACGACGGCCGGCTGCTGGCCGAGCGCGGCGACGTCGTGCTGGTGACCTTCAACTACCGGCTCGGGACGCTCGGGTTCCTCGATCTGTCGTCGTTCTCGACCGCGAGCCGGACATTCGAGTCGAATCTCGGCCTGCGGGACCAGATCGCGGCGCTCGAGTGGGTGCGAGACAACATCGCCGCGTTCGGTGGCGACCCCGACGAGGTGACGGTGTTCGGCGAGTCGTCCGGCGGCGGTTCGATCACCACCCTGATGACGGTGCCACGGGCGGAAGGACTGTTCCACCGCGCGATCGCGCAGAGTCCGCCGTCGACGTCCGTCTACGGCGCCGAGCGGGCAGCTTCCGTCGCGGCCCGCTTCCTCGAGATCCTGGACCTGCCCGGCGACCGGATCGGCGACCTCGCCGCCATGCCGGTCGAACACTTGGTGAAGGCCGGCGATCTTCTGGTGAACGAGGTGCCCACGAAGGTGCCGGGCACGTTGGCAATGGCGCCGGTGGTGGACCGCGATCTCGTTCCGCACTATCCGGTCGCCGCGTTCCAGAAGGGGTACTCGCACCGGATCCCGCTCATCATCGGTTCGAACCGGGACGAGGCGTCGATCTTCAAGTTCATGCGCTCGCCGCTGTTGCCGGTGAGCCCGGAGGCGGTGCAGCAGATGTTCGCCGGTCTCGCCGAGGACAACCCGGGGCTGTCGCCGCTCCGGCTCGCGGAGATCGTCGCCGCCTACCCGGCAAGCGCGAAAGCGCGAGGAGTGCTGGCGATCTCGCGCGACGCGGCGTTTCGAATGCCCACACTCTGGGTGGCCGACGCGCACAGCCGGCACTCGCAGACCTGGGTGTACCGCTTCGATCACGCCACTCCGCTGCTCAAGGCGGCGCGGGTCGGTGCGGCACATGCGACCGAGTTACCGTACGTGTTCGGGAATTTCGGCACACTGAACCCGGACCCCACGTTCTGGCTGGGTGGTCGCAGGGGTGCGATCGAGGTGTCGGGCCGCATACAGCGTCGCTGGCTCGCCTTCGCCCGCCATGGTGTCCCCGCCGCGCTCGACGGCTCCAAGCACTGGGCGCCGTACAGCGAGGAGAACCGGTCGACGCTCCTGATCGACGGGCACGACAGCCTCGTCGTGGACCCGGACCGTGCGATGCGGGTGGCGTGGGGCGACGAGGCGATGGGGTTCAGCTAGCAGATTGGGGCGCCTCGAAGCGATTCCAACTGCGCACCTCGTCCACCGGTCGGCGCGACGCGGGCTTGAAGTCGGTGCCGAGTGTGTATGCCACGGGAAAGAGTCCCACCTGTGTGTAGCCGTCCGGGATTCCGAGCAGATCCGCCATCCGGCGCTCGCGGAGCAGGTGCACGGTCGTCCATGCCGAGCCGAGCCCGCGGGCCCGCAACGCGAGCATGAAACTCCACACCGCGGGGATCACGGAGCCCCACCGGCTGGCCTGCATGAAGACCTCCATGCCGCGGGCATCGTCCTTCAGCACCGGGATGGCGAGGGCTGGGACCTCGTGCAGATGTTCGCCGAGGTATTCGACGGACGGCCGGATCCGACCGGACTGGGCGGGATCGGGATTGCGCATGTTCGTCCGACCCATCGCGTCGGCCAGACCCTCGCGGTACAGATCGGCGACGTGCGCGCGCACCGCAGGATCGTCGACGATCACCCAGTGCCACAGTTGGCGATTGGAGCCGTTGGGTGCCTGCAGGGCCAGTCGGAGGCACTCGTCGATCACCTCACGCGGCACGGGGCGGGAGAAGTCGAGGCGCTTGCGGACCGTGCGGGTGGTGGTGAGGGCAGTTTCGAGATCCACGAGACGCAGTCCTTTCGTCCGTCCGCAACGATCGTTGCAGGCGAACGGACCATACCGCCGGGGGCCGGTCAGTGCTCGTCGGGCGCGACTCCGAGCTTCTCGCACGCCGCGCGGTACAGCGCGACCACTTCGGTGCGGATCGACGCGCGGTCGGTGACGGGGCCGAGCCACGGCACCCGCACCGTCCGGTCGACGCCGTCGACCTCGGCGACCCACTCGCCGGACCGCCCGTCCAACCCGGTCATGCGGGCGGCGGTGGCGTCGGGATCCGCGAAGGCACGCACGATGAGCAGATTGTCCTCGGTGTGGTCGCCGTTCATGTGGCCGGTCACGGCGGTGACGACTGCGGCGTCGAATGTGGTCATGACGGGGAGCCTAACCGCACCGTCGGCGGCTTCCGGTCGGCGTCGAGCTCGCGCAGCACCGGCAACGCGAAGCACACCGCCGCGACGGCGACCACCGGGATCGCGAGTGCGAAGAACGTGGTGCGGATGCCGAGCTGGTCGATGAGCGGTCCCGCCAGCAGGTAGCCGAGCGGCCCGGCCGCGTACGCGGTGGAGGTCATCACCCCGACGACGCGGCCGCGCATGTGTTCGGGACTGCGGGTCTGCATGGCCCAGTTGGCGATCGGTCCCACCGGCCCGTACACGAGACCGATCACGACGGACAGCGCCAGCAGTACCCACAGCGGTGGCAGGAACGCCATGCCGATCATCGCGAGACCGAGCCCGGTGACGGCGACGAGCATCAGGTTCCGGCGCCTGAGGTAGGGCGCCAGCGCCCCGTAGGACAGTGCGCCGACGAGCCCGCCGATGCTCATCGCCATGAGCACCCAGCCGAGCTGGGCCGGTTCGCCGCGGTCGGTGAAGTACTTGGGAAACAGCACGGATTCGATCGGCATGTACAGCGCGACGATCACCATGTCCACGAGCGCGAGGGTCCGCAGCAGGCGGTCGCGCCACACGAAACGCAGGCCCTCCAGCGTGCCCGACCACATCGACTTCGGGCGGGTCTCGTGATCGGGTCGCCCGGAGTGCTCGAGCCTGAGGAACGCGATCGTGACGATCGACAGGACGAAGCACACCGCGGTGACCCACAGTGTGCTCTCGGGTCCCACCAGCGCGATCAGTACACCGCCGATACCCGGCCCCACCAGGTACGCGACGTTGTAGTTGGCCTCGTACAGGCTGTTGACGCGGTCGAGTCGCCAGCCCGCGGCCTTCGTCGCCGCAGGCAGCATCGATTCCCGAGCGGAGATGCCGGCGGGATCGAACGTCGCCCCGAGGGCGGCCAGCGCCGCGAGCACCGGGACGGACAGCCCGACCGTGCCCGCGGCGATCGGAATCGCCGCCACCGAGAGCGCGGACAACGCGTCGGACACCAGCGAGGTGGGCCGCCGTCCGAATCGATCGACCACGGTGCCGGAGAACAGGCTCGCGAGCAGCAGTGGCAGCGTGGCGGCGCCCGCGACGATCGCCGCGTCGGTTGCGCGACCGGTCTGTTCCAGCACCAGCCACGGTAGGGCGACGATCACGATGCCGTTGCCGGTCGCCGAGAACAGCGTCGCGACGTTGAGCAGGATCAGCGGCGTGAGTCGTCGGCTCGTCGTCTGGTGGGGGGTACTCACGGCGCGGGCTTTCGGTCGATCGGGCGTCGCTGTCGAAGCTAACAGCGCGGCCGGAATCCACGCGAGCGGTTTTCCGGCCGCGCCATCGCGCGTTCCCGCTCCTATTCGCGGGTCCCGATCGCCGTCACCGGGTCCTGGCGCATCGCGGTCCGCGTCGGAATCGCGATCGCGACGAGCCCCAGCAGGACCGTCACCCCGAGGATGAGGGCGTAGACGCGCGGGTCGACGCTCGGGATCGGACGGCCGGACACCGCGGCCGCGACACCCGCGAGCGGGGGCAGCGCGATGAGCGATCCCACCACGGCCGCGACGGTCACCACGATCACCGACTCGGCGCGCATCATGCCGCGCACCTGCCGACTGCTCGCGCCGACGAGTCGCAGCAGCGCGAACTCTCGGCCTCGCTCGGCGGTTGCGAGTACGAGGGTGTTCACCACCGCGACGGCGAGGTAGCCGAGCAGGACCGCGAGTGCCACGATGCTCACCCAGGCCTGCGTGCGGCGCTGCTCCTGCCCGGCGGCGGCGAACTCGGCGCGATCGGAGACCACGACGCCGCCCGTCGCGGTGATCGCGGCCCGGGCCTCGTCGACGCGGCCTGGTTCGGCGGCGACGAGGAGCATGTCGGTCAGTCCTGTGGTGGTGTGTGCCAGCACCTGCGGGGTAGGGAGTGTGACGTCGCCGAAGCCGAGTCCGCGGCCGTACGTCGCGATCACCGTGGGGGTGACGAGTGTGCCGTCGCCGAGTCGCAGTGGCACGGTATCTCCCACACCCGCGCTCATGGAGAATGCCGCGTCGGTGCTGAGGGCGACGGTGCCCTCGCGCAGCTGTCCGAGGTCGCCGTCGCGGACGTCGAGGTCGAGGGTGGAGTCCGTCGCTGCGGGATCGATGCCCTGGACCGGGTACGGGTCGGTGGACGGCGAATCGCCACCGGTCGTGAACAACGCCTGCGTCCGGGTGATCGGATTGGCCGCGCGCACAGCGGGTTCCGCTTCGATTGCGTCGACGAGGTCGGGAGCCAGTCCGGCGGGAGCGGTGACGACGAGATCGGCGGTGATGCCCGCGCGGGACTGGTGGTCGGCGGCCGCGGCGACGGTGTCCTGCGTGAACAGCTGGACCGAGCCGATCGCGATGGCGAGTGCCAGCGGGGTGATGGCGGCGGCGAGACGGCGGGCCCGGGCCCCGGAGTTGGCGGCGGCCAGCACGAGCGCGGGCGACGCGCTGCGGCGCAGCGGTCCGCCGAACACTCGGACCGCGCCGCCGACCAGCATCGGGCCCAATAGCGCCACCGAGATCACCAGCAGGACGGCGGAAGCACCCGCGCCGGCCAGCGCGGCCTGTCCGGGCAGTACTGCCGGGAGCATCGACGTGGCCAGACCTCCTGCGCCGAACACGAGCCCCGTGACGAGTCGGCCCTTACCGATGGAGGACGGCTCCACGGCCGACTCCCGCAGCGCCTCGGTGGGATCCAGACGGGCCGGACGTCGGGCGGCGACCGCCGCGGCGATCCGCGCGGTGACGACGGCCAGCAGAACCCCGACCACGGCCGGGAGCGGGCTGTACGCGAGCGCGAAATCCGACGACAACACACCGGCCTCGGCGAACTGTGCCCCGAGGACCCGTGCGAGCGCATAGCCGGGACCCGCACCGAGCAGCGCGGCGACGCCGGCGACCAGCAGCACCTCGCTGCCGACCAGGCGATGCACCTGGCCCGGTGTGGCGCCCATCGCGCGGAGCAACGCGAACTCGCGTCGGCGCTGCTGGATCGACAGCGACAGCGTGCTCGCCACCACGAACATCGCGATGAGGATCGCCAGGCCCGCGAACGATCCGGACAGCATCATCAGTTCGCTGCGGGCCGCACCGGCGTCGAGATATTCGACGTCGCCGCGAGCGGGGCCGGTGTAGGTGCGCACGTCGAGGCCGGGCAGGTGGTCACGGACCCGGGCGGCCAGCGCGGCGGCATCGGTGCCCTCGTCGGCGAGCACACCCACCGCGGCGACCCGGTCGCCGTGCGGCCACAGCCCGCGGATCCGGGCATCGGACACGAACACCGCCGGTTGCCGGTCGGCCGGTTCGGCGTCGGGTGCCGCCGCGATGCCGACCACCGCGTACTCTTCGCCGATCCCACCGTGCCGCAGCGTGATCCGATCACCGACGGTGCCCGGCCCGGTCACGACGACCTCGTCCGGCGACACCGGCGCCCGGCCGGACGTCAGCGTGTACGGCGCGAGGACGCTCGATGCCCACCCGTGCGCGTCCAGCGGTGCGCCGGCGTCGGTGGTGAGGGGAACGCCGAGGTCGGCGACGGCGCCGCGGACCCCCGGCATTGCGGCGAGTTCGCCGACGACGGACTCCGGCAGCAACGCCCGTTCGACGTACGGCTGGTCGATGTCCTCGCGCACGTCGAGGGCTTGCGCCGCCCCGACCACGACGTCGGCGCCCGCGTAACGGTGTGGGGCGACGCCGCCCCGGATTCCCGATTCGAACAGCACGCCGAGCGCGCACGTGAGGAGCGCGGCGCAGAACACCGCGACGAACACGGCCGCGAAGCTACCGCGTCGGGCGCGGATGTTGGCGCGCGCCAGGGTCCGCAGACGAGGCCCGGCCACGTTCACCACTCCCCGAGGTGGGTCATGTGGTCGGCGACCGCGGCGGGGGTGGGGGAGTCCATCCGTCCGACGAGCCGACCGTCGGCGAGGAACACCACTCGGTCCGCGTGGGCGGCGGCGACCGGATCGTGCGTGACCATGACGATCGTCTGCCCCAGCTCGGTGGTGGTGCGGCGCAACAGGTCCAGCACCTGACGGCCGGTACGGCTGTCGAGCGCCCCGGTGGGCTCGTCCGCGAACACCGCGTGCGGCTGGGTGATGAGCGCGCGCGCGATGGCGACGCGCTGCTGTTGACCACCGGACATCTCGGCCGGACGGCGGTGCCGCTTGTCGGCGAGTCCGACCGCGTCCAGGACGTGATCGAGATGCCCCCGGTCGGCGGTGCGCCCGGCGAGCAACAGCGGCAGCGTCACGTTCTGTTCGACCGTGAGCGCCGCCATGAGGTTGTACGCCTGGAACACGAACCCGATGTGATCCCGCCGGAAAACGGTGCGCGCCTTGGGTTTCAGCGCACTGATCTCGGTGTCGCCGAGCCACACCGAGCCGCGGGTGGGCTGGTCGAGGCCGGCGGCACAGTGCAAAAACGTGCTCTTGCCCGAACCGGACGGGCCCATGATCGCAGTGAAACTGCCGGGCGCGAGGGTGAGGCTGACGTCGTCGAGTGCGGTGACCCGGGTGCGCCCCGAGCCGTACGTTCGGGTGACGTCGGTGAGACGGACGGCGGCCCGTGGCGGGCTCTCGACGAAGGGTGGGCTGGAAGCGAAGGAGGACATGGAAGGAACGCTATGGAGCGGCGGCTTCCCGGAACATCCCGTGCGATACCCGATCGATGGTGTAGCTGGCTCCACCCCGGCCGGTTCAGGACCTGCCGGACGCGGTCCGCGCGTTGCGGCCTGCCAGCCGGGCGAACGCGTCGACGAGTTCCGGCGGTCCGACGACGTCGATGTCGGTGTCGAAGCGGTTCAAGCCGGCCGCGAGGGCCACCCACGACCAGGATCCGAGTTCGAGGCCGCATCGGTCGGGGCCGAGATCCTCGACCACGCCGTCGCCCGCGAAGGGCACGACGTCGGACGCCGGCCGATGGAGGACGACCTTTCCGCGGCACGGCCACCCGTCCACGTGGGACGACCCCTTGAAGCGTGCGGAGACGAACGCGGCCACGTCGGCCCCGGGGACCTCGCGGGGCGTGAAGCGGGGTCCGGTGGGGATGCGTGGACTGATGCGGTCGGCTCGGAACACGCGCCAGGCCTCGCGCTCGAGATCCCACGCGACCAGGTACCAGCGCCGATTCGACGTCACCAGGTGGTGCGGCTGCACACGTCGCGGCGGTGACGGCTCGCGGGTGCGGGCGCCGTCGGCGTTCGCGTAGTCGAAGCGGAGCGTCTCGCGCGCACGGATCGCCGTGGAGATCGCCACCAGCACATCGGCGGCCACCGGGTCGTCGTCCCTCGGGCCGTTTCCCGCCGGGATCGCCGTGAAGTCGAGTACGTCGAGCCGGTGGCGCAGGCGGGTGGGGAGCACCTGTCTCACCGTGGTCAGCGCGCGGATCGCGGCCTCCTCGATCCCGACGCCGGTCGCGGCGGCAGCCTGCAGGGCCACCGCCAGCGCGACGGCCTGGTCGTCGTCGAACAGCAGTGGCGGGAGTTCGCTGCCGGCGTCCAGCCGGTAGCCGCCGGTGGGCCCCATCGTCGCGTGGATGGCGTATCCCATCTCCCGCAACCGGTCGATGTCCCGGCGCACCGTCCGGGGGCTGATGTCGAGCCGCTGGGCCAGCGTGGAACCCGGCCAGTCCCGGCGCGTCTGCAGAAGCGACAGCAACGCGAGGAGTCGGGACGTGGCCGCTGTCATGTCTTCGATCGTAAGTTCCTTGTAGGACGGAATCCGACCTATACCCCTGGGAGGGTCGGTGCGGTCAGGGGCAAGCCCGCCACGTTCTCACCCAGGAGCAGACATGAGCATCACCACGACCACTCACCTCAACTTCGGCGGCGACGCCCGCGCAGCCCTCGAGTTCTACCGGACCGTCTTCGGCGGCCATCTCACGATCGCGACCTACGGCGACCTCGGGATGCCGCGGGAGGCGCCCGGTGCCGACGCCGTGGTCTTCGGCCAGATCGAGACCGGAGACGGCTTCCGGGTGATGGCCTACGACATTCCCGGCCGCGCGGGCACCCCCGGGGCGGCCGGGGGATCCACCCGCCGGGAGAACGGGACCACCGTCACCGATCAGCCGTTCTTCGTGTCCGTGCGCGGACAGACGCTCGACGAGATCCGGGACTACTGGGACCGGTTGGCGGTGGACGCCCGGATCGTCGAACCGCTCGCCGCGGCGGCTTGGACGCCCGGCTTCGGCATGCTCACCGACCGGTTCGGGGTCACCTGGATCCTCGACGTCGCGGCCGATCGAAGTGCCCGACCGATGGTGTAGCGGGCTGTACCGACATCGGGTGGACGGTGCGGCATGCTGGACCGATGACGTGGAGCGAACGACTGAGGGTGCGATGGGGCGCCGTCCGCTTCCTCGCGGTGGAAGCTGCCGCCGCGCTCGTGTCGTTTGCGTTCGTGTTCGTCGGTCTGGTGATCGCCGCGACGCTGATGCTCATCGTGGGCTGGCTCGCGCTGCCGTGGTACCTGCGGGCGTTGCGCTGGTGGGCCGGGTCGGCGCGACAGCGGGCCGGCCGATATGCCGGGACGGTGGTGGGGGAGCGGTACCCGCCGATACCGGACCGGCCGGGCTTCGACGACCTGCGGCGTCTGATCGTCGCGCCGTCCACTCGACGCGACTTCGCGTGGGTCGCGGTGCACTCCATCGCGGCCCTGACGGCGGGCCTGCTGGCGATCGCGCTGCCGCTCGCGGCACTCAACACCTTGGCGATTCCCTTCTACTGGTGGGCACTACCGCCCGACGAGCCGGTGAGCAGCATCTACCCCGTGACGTCGTGGTGGGGTGCCGCGCCGATGCCGTTGTTCGCCGTCGGCTACGCGGTACTGGCCTGGTGGTCGATCCCCGTGATGGCGCGGGGCATGTGTGCGCTGGCCTCGCGGTTGTTGTCCCCGCGGCGGGAAACCGAACTGTCCGAGCGGGTCTCGGCGCTCACCGCGAGCCGTGCCGCGGCGCTCGACGCGCATGCCGCCGAGCTGCGACGCATCGAACGCGACCTGCACGACGGTGCCCAGAACCGGCTGGTCGCGGTTGTGATGATGCTGGGGATGGCCGAGCGCTCGTTGCGCGTCGCGCCGGAACAGGCTCTGCCGCAACTGCTTCGTGCACAGGACGCCGCGTCGGACGCGCTGTCGGAGCTGCGCACCCTGGTGCACGACATCTACCCGCCCGTGCTCGACGAGCTCGGTCTGGGCGGTGCGGTCTCCGCGCTCGCTGGCCGTAGCGCCGTGTCGTGCGTGCTCGACGTCGACGGGCTGCGGCGTGCCCCGGCCGCCGTCGAGGCCGCGGCGTACTTCGTGGTCGCCGAGGCCCTCACCAACGTCGCCAAGCACAGCGGCGCCGAGCGGGTCCAGGTGACCATCGCGACCCGCGACGACGAGGGCGGCGCGACGATGGTGATCGACGTCGTCGACGACGGGGTCGGCGGTGCGGTGGAGCGGCCCGGTAGCGGATTGGCGGGGATCCGGCGGCGCGTGGCAGCGTTCGAGGGGACTGTGGCGTTGGACAGCCCACTCGGTGGGCCGACGAGACTCGAGGTGGAACTACCGTGCGGATTCTGATCGCCGAGGACGACGCCCTGCTGCGGGAGGGGCTCGCGCTCCTGCTGGGCAGCGTCGGGATCGAGGTGACGGCGGCGGTGGACGACGCGGAGAAGTTCCTGGAATCGTTCGAGTCCGATCCGCCCGACGGCGCGGTCCTGGATGTGCGGATGCCCCCGACTTTCACCAACGAGGGACTGAAGGCGGCGATCGAGGCCCGGCGTCGGCGGCCGGGGTTCCCCGTGCTGGTGCTGTCGGCGTACGTCGAGGACCGCTACGCCGGGGATCTGCTCTCCGGAGGTGCGGGCGGGGTCGGCTATCTCCTCAAGGAACGGGTCGGCAAGGTCGAGGAGTTCGTCGACGCCCTCCGGCGCGTCGTCGGCGGCGGCACCGTGATGGATCCCGAGGTGATCTCCCAGCTGATGAGCAGGCGGCGCGCCGACGATCCGATCCGCAGCCTCACGCCGCGCGAATCCGAGGTGCTGGGACTGATGGCCGAGGGTCTCGGCAACGGCGACATCGCGCGCCGGTTGGTGGTGAGCGACACCGCGGTGAGCAAACACATCGGCAACATCTTCGCCAAGCTCGGGCTCGCGGCGTCGGACAGCGGGCATCGCCGCGTCCTCGCGGTGCTCGCGCACCTGCGGTCGTGATCCAGGGTCACGCGCTCTCGAGCGCCTCGCCCACCTCGCGCAGTGCTCGGTGCCGCTGGTCCTCGGCGAGCGCGTGGCCGACCGCGATCGCCAGCGCGACCGGCCAGTCGATCACTTCGAACGCCGCGAGCAGACCGAGGGCGCCGAGGTAGGCGAGTTGCTCCGGCCTGGGGACACCGACGTCGCCGATGAGCGGCAGGCGGATCGCGAACCGCGATCCCTGCGCGATGCGTTCGAGGGCGTCCCGGTGCGACCCCGGACCGTGCGCTGACGAGTCGTGCGCTCCGGAGCCGGGGGATCCCCCGCTGCGCGACGCCCGGTCGGCGCCGCGGTCGAGCGTTGCTTCGGTCATCGTTCGTCCTGCCCATCCTCGTCGTTCACCTGCTGTACACCTGGGCCCGTCATCGTGGGAGTCGTGATCGTTTCGTTATCCACGCTCTCCGCGTTCGCCTCGGCTGTCCGCCCGTCGGGACCGGATCCGTTGACCGGTGTGGTCACCTCCGTGCTCACGCCGCCGTTGCGCCACGCGTACGCGGTGCTGCTGCGGACCGGGGTTCTCGTCGTCGACTGACCACCCCGGCCGTCGCGCGCCGACCACCACGCCAGGGCGTGCGGGGCGAGCGCGGCGGCAGCCGTCGCGCCCACCGCCGGGCCCAGCGCCTGCGCCCACGCGACCGGTCCCAGGGGCGTGCATCCGAGGAATTGGCTCAGCCCGGGAACGCTGACCACCCCGGCCAGCGCCGCCAGCGATCCCGCGGCGGTCGCGACCACGAGGGGACTGCGGGAGTCGATCAGTGTCTGCCCCAGTTGGGCGCCGACCAACGCCACCAGTCCCACCGTCGACGCTCGCCGCGGCCGCCCGGTGAGCGAGGCGATGCCCCACGCGACGCCGGCGCCGGCGGCGGTCGCGGTCCCGCGGATCGCGACGGTCCGCCACAGTGCGGCGCTGTCCGGTCCGCGGCCGTCGTAGGCGTGATTGCGGTTGGGCGGGCTCACGGCGAGCGCCGCGGCGGGTAGCGCGTCGGTGAACAGGTTCACGAGCAGCAGCTGCCGCGCGTTGAGCGGGGCCCGGCCGCCGATCGCGCTGCCGATCAACGCGAACGCCACCTCGCCCGCGTTCCCGCCGAGCAGGACCGCGACCGCCGACTGGACGCGTTGCCACAGCTGCCGGCCCTCGTCGACGGCGTCGAGGATGGCGTCGACGTGCCCGCCGATCAGCAGGATGTCGGCGGCGCTGCGGGCCGGGTGACTGCCGTGGGAGGTCACCCCGATCCCGATGCTCGCGGCGCGGATGGCGGCGGCGTCGTTGGCGCCGTCGCCGACCATCGCGCACACGCTCCCGGAACGTTCGAGCGTCTGCACGATCTGCACCTTCTGCTCGGGGGACATCCGGGCGAACACCCGCCGCTCGCGGACCGCGACCTCCTGCCGCCGATGGGAGAGCGACTCCCATTCGCTCCCGCTCATCACGTCGTCGGCGTCCACGTCCAGTCCCAGGTCCCGGGCGATGGCGGCCGCGGTCACCGGATGGTCCCCGGTGATCAACCGCACGGACACGCCGCGGTCCTCGAGTTCGGGCAGCAGGTCGGTCGCCTCGGTGCGGATGGTGTCGGACAGACCCAACAGTCCGAGCGGTTCGAGTCCACGGCCGCACAGGGATTCGACGACGTCCGGGTCCTCGGCGGCCCGCGCGACCGCGTCGTCGGGCACGGTGCGTCGGGCCACCGCGATCACCCGCAGACCGTCCTCCGCCATCGCCCGGACGTCGTCGACGATCGTTTCGAGCGCGTCGGGAGCGGCACCGGTGCACGCGGCCAGGACCACCTCGGGGGCACCCTTCACGAGCAGCTCGGTGCCGTGCAGCGCCGCCGCGTACGGCCGTCCGGCGCGGAACGGCAGGACCACGTCCGAGACCGGTGCCTCCGCTCCTTCCTCGGTCGCCTCGGCGGCCTCGACGACGGCGCGGTCGGTGGCGTGCGCGGCGGTGCGCCCGTCCGGCGTCACCGACGTCCGGGCGGCCGCGCGGACCACCCGGGCGTCGTCGCACGTGCCGATCGGACGGATCTGCGTCACCCGAAGCCGGTCCTGGCTGAGGGTTCCGGTCTTGTCGAAACATGCAACGTCCACGCGGCCGAGGGCCTCGACCGACCGCGGGGTGCGCACGAGCACCGAGGCGCGGGTCAGCCGGCGCGCGGCCGCCTGCTGTGCCAGCGTCGCGACGAGCGGAAGCCCCTCGGGGACCGCGGCGACCGCCACCGCCACGCCGCTCGTGACCGCGGAGCGCAGGCCCCCGCCGCGCAGCATCGACGTGGCGGTGACGAGCGCGCCACCCCCGATGCTGACCGGGAGCACCCGGTCGGTGAGCGCGCGCAACTGCGACTGCAGGCCCACCTTCCGGACCGGCGCGGGGGACAGGGCCGCGGCCCGGCCGGTCTCGGTGTCGTCGCCGACGGCCGTGACCAGGGCCGTCGCGGTGCCGGTCAGCACGGTCGTGCCGGCGAACAGCATGCAGGTCCGTTCCGCGAGCGGCACACCGGGAGTCGCGTCGGTCTGCTTGTCGACGGGCATCGACTCGCCGGTGAGCGACGACTCGTCCACCTCGACCCCGTCCGCCTCGACGAGTCGTCCGTCGGCTGGCACCACTTCACCGGGCCGGACCACGATCACGTCGCCCGGCCGGAGCAGCGCGGCATCGACCGACTCGGTGGTGTCGGTGCCCGGGCGGATCCGTCGTGCCGGGGCGTCCTGGCCTGCGAGCAGACGGGTGAGGAGCCGTTCGGCATGCAGTCGCTGGGCCGCCGACAGCGCGGCGTTGCCGACCAGAACCGTCCCGACGAGGATCGCGTCTACGGGAGACCCGAGCACGGCACTGGCCGCCGAACCGGTCGCCAGGATCGGGGTGAGCGGATCGGCCAGTTCGGTGCGCAGTGACCGGCCGAAGTCCCACACACCGGAGGCGGGACCGCGGATTCGGCCGACCGTCGTGCCGATCCGTCCGGGATCCGCAGCGGCACGGCTCGGCGGCGGCGACCCGACGGTCCGGCGCACCCTGTCGACCGACATCGCGTGCCAGTCGTGCTGCGGGCTCGGGCGGGGCGGCTCCGCGCGGAGCACGCCGCGGGCGAGGCTGCGCCCGGTCCACAGGGCCGCACCGGCGCCGACACTGACGGGCCCCGGGCCGCGCCCGTGGGTCCCCGGGATCATCAGCAGTGAGCCGAGAAGTGACGCGCCGGAAGCGATCTCGATGCCGCGCCGACTCGCGGTGCGGGCGGCGGGCAGTGCGCGCAGGATGCGCCAGACCGCCCCCAGATCCGGCACCAGCAGATCCGCCGGCGCCGCCGATTCCGGGCGCAGGGCCAGGCTCACGTCGGCGGCGAGCACGGCTCGGGGGCAGTCGACGCTCAGCACGGCGACGGTCGCCCCGGATTCCTGCAGGCGTTCGACGGTCGACCGGAGGTCGGAATCGGTGGAATCGCCGGGCTTTCCGAGGTCGTCGAACGCCGAGCGCAACGTGCCCAGCGCCTCGTCGTCGACGGAGTGCACGGTGATGCCCGCTTGGCGGGCCTGTTCGAGCACGGCGCCCGCCAGCGCGTCGCGGACGGGGGAGATCAGCACGGCGGCGTCGGGATCGTCTCCGGGGTCGGCAGCGTTGTCGATGCCGGCCAGGGAGTGCCATCCGGTGTCGAGTTCTCCCGACTCGATCGCCGTCCGTGCCGCTTCCCACACCCCCGCGCGGCGGTGGTCGTCGACGCCGCGGATCCGGCTCACCCGCAGGTCCGCGGTGAGGAGCGCACGCGGATCGACGACGAGCGCGGTCACGGCGTCGAGCCGGCGCAGCACGTCGGGCCCGCGGCACAGCACACCGTGGTCGTCGGCCAGTCCGCGGCCCAGGGTGCTCGCGAACGACTCGCGGGCCGTGCGGGCCGCCTTGGGTGCGGTGACGAGCGCCGCCGTTCCCGCCGCTCGGACGCTCCCGGTGGCCGCTCCCACCGCCGCGACCCCGCCCAACTGTGCCCACGCCGCGCGCTCGAGGTGACGGTCCACCGGTCCGGCCGCGGCGAGGTCGGGGGCAGCGGTTTCGGGCACCGGGCGGTGCGTGCTCCGTAGCCACGCGCGCCGGTTGGCCAGCACCTCGCCGACCACGGAGGCGCGGAGCAGGGCCTCGATCGCGAGCGGGGGCGGCGCCTGCACGAGCGTGAAGCTCGCGGCGGTGAGGGTCGAGAGGAGGAGGTCGGTGCGCGGACGCCCGATGCCCGCCTCGAGCAATCGGCGCAGCGCGGGTTGATAGTCGAGTAGGACGATCGGTGCGGCGACTGCGGACGGTAGCCGCGGCACCCGGAACAGGCGGCCGGTGGCCGCGGCCCCGAACCCTACCGAGTGGGCGGCCAGCGCGATGACGCGCGCCAAGAGCACCCCGTCGTCCCACGCGGTCGGCACCCGGGGGAGAACATCGGCTGTCGCGTCGCGGGATCGGGTCGGGGGCGCGAACACGCCCGTGAGCACTCCGGCGGTCGCGGCGGTTCCCACCGTGACGGTCGTGATCGCGGCGTGCGCCGTCCGTCCGGGAAGGCTGCGAGCCCGCTCGACGAGTGATCCGACCCCCGGAATCCGCACCTAAGTGGCACGTCCCGGCGGCCGCGAGGCGGAGGACTTCGCTGCGCTGTCGTCCTCCGCGCCGGCCTCGTCCGCGCGGGAGCCGTCGGTGGGCGCGCCGCGCTCGTGCAGTTGCCGCAGCACGAGCGCGGCGCCCCCGACGGTCAGGACCACCGGCCATTCGACGAGTCCGACGGCGCCGGCCGCGGCCATCGTCAGCACCGCGGCGGGTGTGGAGTGGCTGCCCCGCTCGAGGCCGCGGCGGGTGCCGCCGGCGACGCCTCCGACGGCACCGCGGACACCGCCGACGAGGCCTCCCACGGCGGCGCCGCCCAGCGCGCCGATGGACGACGTGGTCACCTCGGCGATGCCGGAGACTGCGCGCACCGCGCCGCCGGTCAAGGACATCGACCCGTTGCCGGATCCGCGACCGGTGTGGGGGGTATTGTGCGGGGTACTGCCTGTTTGTTCCATCGAACGCCCATCGTTCGGTTCGGGGTGGGCCCGCGCCCATGTCCGACGCGGGATCACGATTCACCGCTCCAGGCGAGTCTAAACCGGACCACTTGCGATGTGAACCTCTGTCGGCCCGGACGACACGAATTCCCCTGTGTGTCAAGCGTTGTGTTCACGTAAAAGGCAAACGGTGGAATCTCGACCGTTCGGTCCTAACGTTGTTCACCGTCACCCCCGCACCACGCCGTCGAATCGATGTGGCGCGTTCGCTTTTCATGTGTTCCCTTCCTCCGAGGAGTGCCCGATGTTCCGTTTGCGCCGACTGCCCCGAGCCGCTCTCGCGCTCGCGCTCGTTCCCCTGGCGGGCATGGTCGTCGCGTGTGGCGGCGAAGAGGCGTCGGCGTCGGCCGACGCTCCGGCCGGTCAGAGCTTCACCCTCAAGGTGTACGACCCGGGCAACTCCGGGGCGATCGCGGTCGGCAAGCGCGACGGAGACTTCGACCGTGCGCTCGCCCCGCTCGGGGCCAAGATCGAATGGGTCAAGACCACACCGGGATTCAGCTCCAACCTCAAACTGTTCAACACGGGTGAACTGGACATCCAGACCGGCGCGTACAGTCCGGTGGTCGGCGCGCTGTCCAAGGACGTCGGCGTCCGGATCTTCGCGACGTCGGATCCGTACAACAAGGATCAGAGCGGCATCGTCGCCACCGCCGCGTCGGGGATCTCGTCGCTCGAGGACCTCAAGGGCAAGAGGGTCGCGGTGAACCCGGCCGCCAAGGGCGAGTACATCGTCCTCAAGGCGCTCACCGAGGCGAACATCCCGATCGACTCGGTCGAACGGGTGCCGCTGCAGCAGACCGACGCGGCATCGGCGTTCTCGACCGGACAGGTCGACGCGTGGGCGTCGTTCCTGGCGCCGTACCAGGAGGCGAAGGCCAAGGGCGCCAAGGAGATCGTCACGGAGGGCGACATCAAGTCGGTCGACAACACGATCATCGCCGGCCGGACCGCGGTGCTGCAGGAGCATCCCGAGGTGGTGCAGAAGTTCCTCGAGGTCACCAAGGACCTCACCCGCCGTCAGCGCGAGAATCCGGCCGCGTTCGAGAACGTCTTCGAGCAGGCCGGGCCGCGCGCACTGAGCGGCCAGCGCCTCGACGACGCGATCGCGCTCGGCGGCCAGGTCACGGACTTCCGCTACCCGACCGCGGCCGACGAGGCCGATCTACAGTCGGTGGCCGACCTGTTCTACCGAAACGGCGTCATCCAGCGGCAGCTCACCGCCGCCGATCTGACGTTCGACCTGCAGGGTGCGGCCGCGTCGAAGCCGGGAGCCTGACGGTGACCGCGACGTTGAAGGACGCGGGACGCCCGAGCGCGGCGGCGGGGCTCGAGCTCGAGACCCCCGTGTACCGCCGGCAGCGCAGCCGACCCGCGTGGCTGTCGCTGCCGTTGCGTCTGCTGGTGCCCGCGGTGCTGGTCGCAGGGTGGTGGATCGGATCCGCCACCGGCCTGATCTCCGAGGCCGTGCTGGCCTCGCCGGTCAAGGTGTGGGACGCGTTCGCCGAGCTGTACTCCACCGGCCAGCTGGTCGACTTCTCGCTCGCGTCGTTGCAGCGGGCCGCGATCGGTGTCTTCTTCGGCACCGTCATCGGCTTGGTGCTCGGGGTTCTGTCGGGGCTGTCGACGCTCGGTGAGGAGCTCATCGATTCGACGATGCAGATCAACCGGGCCGTCCCCTTCCTCGCGCTGGTGCCGCTGTTCATCGCGTGGTTCGGGATCGACGAGACGTTCAAGGTCGTCCTCATCGCGGTCGCGACGGTGGCACCGATGTACGCCTACACGTACCTCGGCGTCCGCAACGTCGATCGCAAGATGGTCGAGGCCGCCCGCGGATTCGGACTCACCGGCTGGCGCCTGGTCGCCGAGGCCATCCTCCCGGCCGCACTGCCCGGCGTGCTGATGGGACTGCGGATCTGCCTGTCGCTCAGCATCACCGGACTCATCGCCGCCGAACAGGTCGGCACCCGCGAGGGCATCGGCTACCTGGTCACGCTGGCGCAGGAGTACAACCGCACCGACTACATGGTGCTGTGCGTGGTGTTGTACGCGGCCCTCGGTCTGGTCTTCGACGCGATCGTGCGGGTCGTCGAACGCTTCGCGATGCCCTGGCGTCGCCTGGCGGTAGTCCGATGAGCGCGGCGCAGGCCCCCCTGCCTCCGCTCGCGGAGCGGGAGCGGACGGCGACGACCGCTGCCGCCCGCCGCGCCGGGGAACCGGTCGCAGTGCGGCT
The DNA here is from genome assembly GCF_002094305.1 of Prescottella equi. Lineage (GTDB taxonomy): Bacteria > Actinomycetota > Actinomycetes > Mycobacteriales > Mycobacteriaceae > Prescottella > Prescottella equi. Next base: position 168,303 of record NZ_LWTX01000008.1, on the reverse strand, counting down.
GCAGGGAGTCCGGAAGAGCTTCGGCGACAAGACGATCCTCGGCGGCGTCGACCTCACCATTCATCGCGGCGAGTTCGTCGTGCTGCTCGGTCCCAGCGGCACCGGCAAGACCACATTGTTGCGCCTGCTCACCGGACTCGAACGGCCCGACGGCGGCGAGATCCTCGTCCCGCACCAGCGCACCGTCGTCTACCAGGAACCGCGGCTGATCCCGTCGAAGCGGGTTCTCGGCAACGTCGTCGTGGGGCAGCGCCGCGGCGCGGCGGTGAAGCAGGCCGGGACCAAGGCGCTCGGCGAGGTCGGTCTGGCCGGCAAGCAGCGGGACTGGCCGGCAACGCTGTCCGGTGGTGAGGCGCAGCGCGTCGCGCTGGCTCGGGCACTGGTCCGCGAGCCGGAACTGCTGCTGCTCGACGAGCCGTTCGCCGCGCTGGACGCCCTCACCCGCCTGCAGATGCAGGACCTGGTCGGCGATCTGGTCGCTCGGCACCGGCCTGCTGTCCTGCTCGTCACCCACGACGTCGACGAGGCCGTCCGTCTCGCCGATCGCGTGCTGATCCTCAACGAGGGGTCGTTCGCGGTCGATGTCGACATCGACCTCGCACGTCCCCGCGATCGCAACGACCCCGAGGCCCTGCGCTACCGCGCGGCGTTCCTCGCTGAGCTCGGCGTCGGCAGAGACGCCACTCACCACCCCGGAAGGAGTACCCCGTGACCATCGCATCACCCCTCGACACCCTCTGGTACACACGGTGCCCCGTCCCGACCGCGAGTGGGCTCGCGAATTCGCTGGGCTGGTTGTCCGAGACGGCCGACGACGCCGGGCTGCGGTTCGGCATCCTGCAGGACGCCGACGCCGAACTGGCCGGCAGGCATTTCGACCACGGGCTGCCGAGTTTGATCCGGGAGGGCGGCAACGTGCCCGCGCTCGCGGCGCGGGCCGAGAGTGCACCGACCCGGCTCGTCGGACTGACGTGGATCGACGAATCCCAGGCGATCCTGGCCGGACCGGCCGCATCCCTGGATTCCCCCGCGGAACTGGCGGGTCTGCGCATCGGTATCCCCGCGTGGGCGGACGACCGGGCCCGCAGCTTCCCGCGGGCGATGGCACTGCACGGCTTCGCGTCGGCGCTGCGCCTGGGCGGTCTCACGTTCGCCGACGTCATCACTGTCGAGGTGCCGACCGAGCCGAACCCGCAGGTACGCACCGGATCCCGGTCACGCACCACCACGTGGGGCGTCGAGGCCCTGCTGCAGGGCGATGTCGATGCGATCTACGTCAAGGGCGCGCGGGCGCAGGAGGTGGCCCGCGAACACGGTCTGCAGGTCGCCGTCGACCTCGACGCCACCGCATCGAAGCGGCTGCGCGTCAACAACGGCACCCCGCGGCCGATCACGGTGCACGCCGACCTGCTCGAGTCCCGGCCCGAGCTGGTCACCGCGTTCCTCGCGCAGACGCTGCGGGCCGCCGACTGGGCCGCCGGCAACCTCGACGAGGTCCGCGACGTCCTGGCCCGGGAGACGAACTCGGGGGCAGCCGGCGTCGAGGCCGCGTACGGCGACACGTTCCACCGCGACCTGCACCCGACGCTCGACGCCGACCGGCTCGAGCTGCTCGACATCCAGAAGCAGTTCCTCTACACGCACGGCTTCCTGGCCACCGACTTCGATCTCGCATCGTGGGCGGCACCCGAGCCGCTGGCCCAGGCCCGTGAGCTGCTCGCATCCGAACGGAAGGTGGCATCGTGACCGAGTTCCTGTGGGAGCTGCCGGTACGCGGCGACGGCCGGCACGTCGGCGCCGTGTCCGAACGTCGGGACGGTTTCGACTTCCTCGACCAGGCGATCCTTGCTGCCGAGCTGTCCGGTCTCGACGGCGTCGTGGTTCCGTACGACCCCGAGGGGGACGACTCGTGGGTGGTGGCCGGCACCGCTCTGCGCCAGACCCGGCACGCCCGCGTCACCGTCGAGTTCCATCCGGCGTTCGGCACCCCGGTGTACGCGGCCAAGCTGTCGGCGACGCTGCAGCGGCTGTCCGCGGGGCGCCTCGACTGGCGGGTGCGGGTGGACGTCGACGACGATGATGCGCGTTCGCGCGGCGACGGTGTCAGCGGGACCGACCGCTACCGTCGGGCCCGCGAGTTCCTTACCGTCGCACGCGGTGTGTGGAACGAGCAGCAGGTGCTTCCGGGGCGTTTCGGGGGCACCGGCTTCGAGTTCGCGGGCGAGTTCTACGACGTGATCGACGGCGGCTTCCGCGGAATCCTCTCCGGATTGCCTGCCCCCACGGTGTATCTGTCCGGGACGTCCCCCGAGGCGATCGCACTGGCGGCCGAGCACGGCGACGTGCACCTGTTGGACGAGCAGTCGCACGGCATCGCCGCCGTGGCCTCCGAACTACGCGGCACCGCAGCCGAATTCGGACGCGAGGTTCGCGTCGGGCTCGAACTCCCGATCGTCGCCCGCGAGGACGCCGACGAGGCCTGGGCCCGGGTCCTCCGGCAGTGGCGTGAGGTGCATCCCGAAGCGACGGCGGCCGACGTGCGCGCGCTCGCGTTGGACGGATCCCGTTGGGCCGGCTTCGACCGCATCGGCTACCGGCAGCAGATCGGACTGGTCGGCAGTTACGAGGACGTGGCGCAGGCCCTGTCGCGTTACCGGGAAGACGGTGTCGAGGTCTTCGTCCTCACCGGACACCCGCACCTCGAGGAACTGCACCGCGTCGGGGAACACCTGCTGCACCTCGTCGACCCCGCCGGCCGCACGCTCGCTGGACAGGAGATCTCCGCATGAGCACCGACTTCTACTGGCGCATCGGGATGGAGGGCGACCACGCGTCGCTGCGCACTCCGCGCCGCTACAACCGTGGACACGCGGGCGGGCACGGTCCCGGCAACATCGCCCCGGCGATCCGCGGCGGTGAACTCGACGGGTACAGCTACATCGACCACATGGCGGCGGTGGTGAAGGCGTCGGAGTCGGCCGGATTCGTCGGGGGTTTGCTCCCGTCGTTCCCGATCACCGAGGACCCGTGGGCGGCGGCGTCGGCGCTGGCGCGGGAGAGCGACACGTACCGGTTCATGGTGGCGTTCCAGCCCGGGTTCCTGCATCCCGTGCAGGCGGCACGGATGTCGGCGAGCCTGCAGCGTGCCACCGGCGGCCGGCTCGTCTACAACATCATCAGCGGCGGCGGGGGAGCACCGCAGCTGTGGTGGGGTGACAAGGTCGCGCACGACGACCGCTACGCGCGCACCACCGAGTTCCTCGACGTGCTGCGCGGGGTGTGGGACGGGGCGCCGTTCGACTACGACGGACGCTTCTTCCGCACCGAAGGTGCCGCACTGCCACCGCTGCTGGCGGGTCAGCCTTTCCCTGAGGTGTTCTTCTCGGGGTCGTCCGGTGCGGCGGTCGCGGCGGCGGGCGCGCACGCCGACTACTACCTGTCCTGGCTCGAGCCGTTCGCGGACCTGCGCGCCAAGTTCGACGGTGTCCGCGAGCATTCCGCGAAGCTCGGACGAACTCCGAAGTTCGCGGTGCGCATCGACGTCGTCGCGCGGCACACCGAGGAAGCGGCGTGGGCCGAGATCGAGAAGGGGTGGGCGTTCGTCGATCGTGAGGCCGCCAATCGCGCCGCGCAGGGTGATTCGGTGGGAGCTGCCCGCATCGCGGGCTGGGTGCCGGAGAACATCACCGGTTATCGCGACCTCGAGGTCCAACCCAACGTGTGGTGCGGCTTCAGTCTCATCCGCGGGGGACCGGCGTTCGGGCTCGTAGGCAGCTACGAGCAGGTCGCCGAGCGCCTCGACCAGCTGATCGATCTCGGTGTGGACGCCTTCATCCTCGCCGGCAACCCCCACCTCGAAGAGGCCTACCGCGTGGGCGAGGAGGTGCTGCCGCTGTTGCGCCGCACCACGCCCACCCCGGTCCGCAGTCTTTTCGTCCGATAGGAGCAGTTCCATGACCAGCACCGAAGTCCGAATCACTCCCGCGATCGAGGCGTTCGTCGACGACGCCCGCCGCGCCGCCGACACCGCGTTCCGGGTGTTTCGGGAGACCGGCACCGTCTCCGCCAACGGCACCGTCAACTTCGTCGAGCGCGTGCCCGGCGAGGAACTGGCGGTCGCGCTCAACGAGCCCGGACCGTGGGCCGAGGACCGTAGCGCGAAGCCGATTCTCGCGACCTTCGACGGCGAGGTGCTGTCCGGAGACGGACCCGCAGGCTTCGTCACCGGCTACGCCAAGGTGTTCCGGGAGCACCCCGAGATCACGTCGATCGTGCACGTCCACACCCCGTGGCTGGGCGGGTGGGCGCAGACCCACCGCACGCTGCGCATCAAGTACGCAGCCTCGCAGCGCCTGACGCTCTCGCGGGACATCCCACCGCACATCGACCGCAGCCAGTCGCCGGGCGATTTCATCCTCGACCGCCTCGTCGACGACCCGGATCTCGTCGCCATCTTCGAGGCCAACGGCGGCGTCAACGTCATCGGCCGCGCCGGACTGCTCGAGCTCGCCAAGTTCGTGGTGCTGCTCGAGGAGGGTGCGCAGTACCAGGCGCTCGGCGAACTGGTCGGCGGCACCGTCGATTTCGATGCCACCAACCTGGTCGCCCAGTGGGGCCGCAGCGGCCTGCTCGACGAGGCCCGCCGCCGCGGACTCGTCTGAGCCCGGACAGTCAGGAGCATTCCCATGACGATTCGAGTCGGGTACTTCCCGAACAACAACTCCCTGTTCGCGCTGCGCCACAACGGACTGCTCGAACTCCGCCTGCCGGACGTCGAGTGGGTCGATCTGCGTGAGCTGCCCGCGCCGCAGCGGGTCGATCCGCGGCACGGGTTGCCGACGCTGCACTCGGACTGGCTCTTCGAGGCCGGCGGTTACGACGTCATCGGCACCGGCTTCACTCCGCCGATCACCGGTCTCGGTCAGGGCCGCGACCTCGTGTACGTCGGCATCTCGGGACCGCGGGTCGAGAACGGCCGGCTGGTCGCGCTGTCGGAGTCCGGGATCCGGACGGTTTCGGACCTGCGCGGCAAGCGGGTCGGTGTCGCGCACGGCTCGTGGCAGACCACCCTGGTGTTGCTGGCACTGGACCGCGACGGCCTCACGTGGTCGGACATCGTCCCGGTGGACGTCGACGTCGACCGCGGCGGAGCCGCGCTCCTCGCCGGGGAGATCGATGCGTGGGTCGGCGCCTACCCGGGCCTGGCCGAAGTGGAGGCGCAGACGAAGGTGCGGACCCTCGTCGACACTGACGGACTGTTCAGCCACCCGTCGCTGTGGTTCGTGCGGCGGGAGTTCGCCGAGACCCGCCGCCCGGAGCTCGAGGCGGTGATCGCGGCGCTGCAGGAGTCGGACGCCTGGATCGTGGCGAATCCGCGCGAAGCGGCGCGCTTCTTCGTCGAGGACGCGGAGCGTCGTGGCGGTACGGCCGACCTGGACCGATGGGAACAGGCGCTGCGCGGACGACCCTTCGGGATCGGCGCGGTGACCGATGAGTTCCTCGACGAGCAGCAGCGTGCGGCCGACCTGTTGCACGCCAACGGTCTGCTGCCGCGTGCCGTCACCGTGCGCGACGCGGTGCTGCCGTGGATCGGGGAGGTCGTCGAGGCGAGCCGTCCGGCGACGGTTTGAGGGGAGGGGAATCCGGCGGCCGTCCCGCTGCCGCCCACCGCTACCCTGGTATCCGAGCGTCTGCTGAGGTTGCGGCGCTGGTGAGCAGCAGGGATGGCGTCGATGGGCAGGCAGCGGGGCGGCCGCAGGAGCGAGGGCCGCGATCCTCGTGGCGACGGCGGGCCTGTCGCCGGCACCTACGAGATTGATACGGGAAACTGCGAGCTCGAGGAGGATCCGTTCGACCAGCAGAGCTGGATCCTGCGGATCAACGGTGAACCGAGTTCCCACATCGACCTCGCCGATCCGCGAACGCTGGCGTTCGACTACATGCGGTGGATCTCGGAACTGATTCTTTCCCAGTGGGATTCGTCGTCGAAACTGCGTGTGCTCCACCTGGGCGGTGGGGCCTGCACGCTCGCGCGGGCGTTCGCGTCCCTGTACCCCGATGCGCGGCAGGTGGTCGTCGAGCTGGACGGCCGACTCGCCGTGCTGGTGCGGGAGTGGTTCGACCTGCCCCGCGCGCCGCTCCTGCGGGTGCGGGTGGGGGAGGCGCGGGCGGTGACCGAGACGCTTACCGAGGACAGCCGCGATGTGATCGTCCGGGACGTGTTCGCGGGCAACAGCACGCCGCATCCGTTGACCACCCTCGAGTTCACCCGCCAGGCACGCCGCGTGCTCGCGCCGGGCGGAATCTACGTCGTCAACTGCGGTGATACCCCGGACCTGCGTGGCGCCCGGGCCGAGGCGGCGACCATCGGCGAGGTGTTCGAGCACACCGCGATCATCGCGGATCCGGCGATGCTGAAGGGCAAACGCGACGGCAACATCGTGATCGCCGGCAGCGACGTCCCGATCGCGACGTCGTCGGCCCTCGCGAGCCGCGTCCTGGGCGGAGGTACTCAGGCACACGTATGGCAGGACGCCCAGGTTCGGAAGTTCGCCGAGTCGGCCAGGGTGCTCCGGGACGATGCAGCTGCCGCTGTGGAATCGCAACCACCGCAGGGCTGAGGCGGCGAGCGCCATCTTTGCGGTGGCAGCCGTCGACGCCACCGCAGGTTCTCTGCAAGCGCCCTGCTCCGTCAGCCGTTGCTGCCGCAGCCGTTCACCGATCGCGTTCGCCGGGTGGACTTCTCACTCACGACACCTTGCTGCGCGGCGCTCAGCGCGCACAATGCCACGCATCGCGCGGCTGCTCGGACACCGGGATGTGAGGCGATAGCGCGGATCATGCCGACCGTCGATGACATGGAAGCTGCCCTTCTCTTCGAACTCGGTACTCGCGGAACCCCACATAGAATACCCTGAGGGGGTATACCCGATTCGGCGCTGCGTGGTCACGCGCCTGTGCACGTCCGCGCGCAGGCGTCGATCAGGCCGCGCGGGGTCCGGCTCGGCCGTGTGCGGGGATGGGCTTTTTGTGCGGGTCGACGGTGCTGGGTGGGGTGAACCACGGCTTTCTGTCCGGGCCTATGTGGACTTCCCAGTGGCTGTGGTGCAGCAAGGTGTGGTGGTAGCGGCAGAGTAGGACGAGGTTGTCGAGGTCGGTGGGTCCACCGTCTGCCCAATGCTTTACGTGGTGGCCTTCGCAGTGGGCGGGTGGTGTGCCGCAGCCGGGGAAGGCGCAGCCGTGGTCGCGGGCGATCAGGGCGCGGCGCTGTTTCCTCGACACGGTCCTGCTGGTGCGCCCCAGATTCAGGGGGACGCCGTCGTCCATGACGATGGGGGTGAGGTGACAGTCGCAGGCGAGCCTGCGGGCGGTTGCAATGGAGAGCGGTCCCATGTGGGGCACGCGTGCGATGTCCTGGTCGCCGAACAGATCCGACCCGTCATCGGTGGGCGTCCACTCGTGGGCCGACTCGCTGCGGGCGAGATCGGCGGCGTTCACATGCAGCGACAGGTGCGGCCGCTCCCCGCCCTCGATCGGCGCGTCGCCGGAGTCGAGGTAGCGGCGCAGAATCTCCGCGAACGCGTCCGCCCGCTGCCGCGCCGGGGCGAGTTTCTCGGCCGGGTCGTCGACCGGATTCCTCGGCTTGGTCAGCGCCGACAGTGCGGTCAGGAGCATTTCACCGGTGACGGCGTCGAGATCACCTTTGACCGCGACGCGGCCGTTCAACGTTTTCGAGGCGTGGAACTCGTTGCGCTCGGCGTCTTCGCTGGGTGGGAGTTCGTCGGATTCGAAGATCCGCTCCAACCGGGAGATGCAGGTGCGGACGGTCGTGGTGGTCGCGGTGGGACCGGACGCGGCGTCCAGCAACACTTTCCGGCACGAACCAAGCGCTTCGTTCGGCATGCCGCGCGGCGGGGTCTCGCAGAACTTCCCGATCAACGCCGCGTGCTCGGCGGAAATATCGCCGGCGTTGAAGGCGTCGGCGATCTCGGGCTGCCGGCTCAGCATCCGGCCCAACGCGAGGATCCGGGCGGCGGCCGGCACTTCCAGCAACGTGTTCGCGGCCAACCACTGCTTGACGCTACGAAAGCTGAGGGTGTCGAACGAGACTGCGCGCTCGTCGATCTCGGCGACGGTGGCTGCACGTAGTGCTTCGAGTTGTTCGATCGCGTGGCAGATGTCGAGGCCGGTCTGCACCAGCAGGATTTCTGGCAGCGTGTGCACGTCTTCTGGTCGCGGTGCGGTGACCGTTACCAACGAATTGAGTCCCCCCGGATTCATGACACGAGTTTAGTTCGAACTGATGTGCGAGTCAATGCTCCATGGTGCGACTTGCCTCTGAGGTGTCCTCGTCCGAAGCCACCTCGCGCGCTGCTCGTACTCCGACCCAGGCTCCGCCGAGGGTGAACCCCAACAGGCACGCGGCGCCGGCGAAGCCGAGAGCGGTGAGCATCGCTTCGGGCATCGGGATCAGTGCGCTCAGGCCGGCGACGATCGCGAGTCCGCCGCCGATATCGGTCCACGGCCTGCTCGCGCCGTGTGCAGCGGACCAGGTCTCGTCGCTGTGCATGGTCGTCGGGGTGCGGATGCCCGCGAGGGAGTTCCTCCCAAGGCGTCCGGTGGCGGCCGCGCGTGAGGTCCAGGTGATCGCGATACCGGCGATCACGAACGTCAGACACAGGGTTATCCGCAAGCCGATCGAGTCCATGCCGCCACGCTAGGCCATCGAGTCCGGAATCGGCCTTTCCAGACGTCGATGGCCTAGCGCCGTCAGCGTGCGATCACCATCAGTTCGATGTTGCCGCCACGTCTGATCGTGTTGTAGATCGGACAGGATGCGACGAAGCGGGCAGCAAGCGTGTCCGCGTCGGCCTGCTCGACACCGTCGACGGTGATCGTCACGTGTGTGAAGTCGTAGCGGGTGGGGTCGATGGTTCCGCGGCCGTGCGAGGCGACCACCTCGATGTTCGTCATGCCGAGGCCCTCGGCTGCGGCGTTGGCTTCGAAATTCGCCATGGCACACGAAGCCAACGCCGACAGCAGCAACTCACCCGCCTGGATCGACTCGCCGGGCCCGAGACGAGAATCGCTGACAAGGTGGTTGGCGCGGGCGTCGAGCACGTACCGCCCGGGGCGGCCCGCGATCGTGTGTCCGGTGACGACAGCGACGTTGCTCATCGGATCCCGGCCGCGGCACGGGGGACGCGGTTGGTCCACTCGCCGCGATCCGGGCGCGCCAGGCCGAGATTCTCGCGAAGGGTGGCGCCCTCGTAGTCGGTGCGGAAGAGGCCCCGCCGCTGCAACTCCGGTACGACGAGTCTCGTGAAGTCTTCGAAGCCGCCAGGCTGGTACGGAGCCTGGACCATGAAGCCGTCGCATGCGCCCCCGGTGAACCACTGCTCGAGACCGTCCGCGACCTCCGGCGCGGTGCCGATGAAGCCGCCCTCGACGCGACCTCCGTACTGTTTACCCAGTTCGCGCAGCGTCAGACCCTCGCGCTCGGTGATCTCTCGGACCTCGCGGTAGTGGCCCTCTACGCCGGGTACCTCGACCTCGGGCAACCTCTCGTCGAGTGGAAAGGTCGATAGATCGACGTCCAAGTGGTAGGCGAGTGTGGAGAGGCCACCGAGAGGAGGGACGAGCTCGAACAACTCGTCGAACATCTGGTGCGCAATGGCGTTGGTGGGACCGATGATCGGCGCAATCGACGGCAGGATCTTCACCTGCTCGGGGTCCCGGCCGTGGGCGGCCGCTCGGCCCTTGATCTCGGCGTAGAAGTCCTGTGCGGACTCCAACGATGCATGGCTGCAGAAGATCACGTCCGACCAACGCGCTGCGAAGTCCTTGCCCTTCGCCGACGCGCCGGCCTGGATCACGACTGGGTACCCCTGGGGTGGCCGCGGGACGTTGAGCGGGCCCTGGACCGTGAACCACTCGCCCTTGTGCTCGATGGCATGCACCTTTGCGGGATCGGCGAACAGCGGCGTCGCGGTGTCGACTACCAGGGCGTCCTCCTCCCACGAATCCCATAGCTTGCCCGCGACCTCGAGGAACTCGTCGGCACGCTCGTATCGCTTGTCCCGGGGGAACTGTGCGTCGCGGTCGAAGTTTCGTGCCTCCGACTCCTGGAACGATGTGACGACGTTCCAGGCAGCGCGGCCATCGGTCAGGTGGTCCAGCGTCGCGAACGATCTGGCGACGGTGAACGGCTGTGCATAGGTGGTCGAGACGGTCGCTGCCAGGCCCAGACGGTCGGTGACTGCGCTCATCGATGTCAGCACGTGTAGCGGGTCGAGGCGCAGGGATCCCAGCGCGCCGTTGCGCAACTGGGTGTCGGTGCTGGAACCGAAACGGTCCGGCACCGAGAGGATGTCGGCAAAGAAGGCGAGGTCGAAGCGGCCGTCTTCGAGCGTGCGGGCGATGTCCTGGTAGTACCGAGCGTCCAGCCACCCGGGAACCGAGCCTGGATATCGCCAGCCACCAGGGCGTCCGGGGCCGGCCGTGACGAAGGCGGCAAGGTGCATCTTGTTGTCGGACATGTCGTTACCTACTTCGCAAGTTCCTGGTCGATGACGGACTTGATCGAGTCGAATCGCGGATCCTGCAGCCACGTGGACACATCGACCCGGTCCGGATACACGCCGAGTCGATGGAAGTTGTCTGCGAGATCCTGCGTGCCCGCTATCGCGTCCGCTCCGATCGTGGTGAAATCTCCGGCCCCGGAATAGGACAGGCGGCCGGCGCGCACCAGATCGAGGTAGACCTGGGCTTCGAGCTCGCTGCCGGCGAACCCTCCGAGGCGGGTGAACTCGGAGACAGCCGCCTCCGGGTTGGCGTCGATCCAGCGCTGAGCGTCACGAACGCTGCGGACCAGGGTGGCGGTTTGCTGCGGGTGGTTGTTCGCGAACGACTCGCTCGCGACGAAGAACGCGTAATCGTAGGTGCGCACACCGGGCAGCGTGACGGCGTTGTGCTTGCGCTGGGCCAGTTCCGCCATCGGCTGCCAGGTGATCCACGCGTCCACCTTGCCCTGTGCGAACGCGGCTTCCGCATCCGCGGCGGTGAGGTTGACGTACTCGATGTCGTCGATCGTGAGACCGGCGGACTCGAGGTACTTCACCAGACTGTAGGTGCCGGTGGTCCCGCGATGATCGGCGACTTTGCGGCCCTTCAGATCGGTGACGGATCGGATAGTGGACCCCTGCGGGACCAGGATGTCGACCTCGTCGGACGGGAGGGGATACGCGACGAGCGGAACGATCGGCACGCCGCCGCCGATCGCGTAGATCACCGCGGTCGCGGTCGCGAAGGAGAAGTCGACGCTGCCGGACTTGATCGCCTCCATGACAGGCAGCGACGCCGGGAACCCTGTGGGCCATTGGATCGGGACCCCGCCGAGGTCGGCCGAGACGTCGAAGCCACCGAGGCCGTGGCGCAGCACGGTACCGGGCTCGGCGTTGCCGTCGCCGATCAGTGCGTACCGCACCTGGGTCAGCGGACCGGTGTCGGTAGTCGAGGAGTTACCGGTGCCGCATCCGGTCAGTGCGAGGGCTGACAGACCGAGCAGACCGGCACCGGTCGCGCGCAGGAACCCGCGTCGATCCAGGGTCGAGGAGGAGGGGGGCATGAGAGGGGATCCTTCTGTCGATTGCGCTGGGTGTAGATCAGACGCCGGATGGTGCCGCGTCGGCTTCGAGGAGCCCGTCGAGGAACTCCTCCTTCCAGGCCGCGAGATCTGGGTTGCCGCGGGCGCGGGGGCGGGGGAGATCGATTCGAAGTTCACGAGTGATTCCGCGATCGGTGAGGAGCAGGACTCGATCGGACAGCGTGAGTGCTTCCTCGACGTCGTGGGTGACGAGTAGAACGGTACGGGGGTACTCGGCCAGGACTCGCTCGAGAAGTTGTTGCATCTGGACGCGGGTGATCGCGTCGAGCGCGCCGAACGGCTCGTCGAGCAGCAGGACATCGGGGTGGTGCAGCAGGGCGCGGGCGAGCGCCACGCGTTGCCTCTGACCACCCGACAGCTCCGAGGGCCAGTCGTTCTCGCGTCCGGCCAGACCCACTTCGGTCAACAGCGCGGCCGCCTCGTCGCGTCTGCCGCGCGTCCCGAGCTGGACGTTGTCGAGGACACTCCGCCAGGGCAGAAGGCGATCTTCCTGGAACATCATCCGCGACACGGTTTTTCCACCGCCGGTGGTGTCGATCCGGCCGGAAGTGGGTTCCTCGAGTCCGGCGACGATCCGCAGCAACGTGGACTTGCCGACGCCGCTCGGCCCGAGGAAGGTGACGAACTCGCCGGGGGCGATGGACAGGTCCAGATCGGCGAGAACGTGTTTGTCGCGGTAGCGGTGCCCGATGCCCGTCAGTTCGAGACCGATCAGCTCCATCGCCGTCATCATCGATTTCCTCTCCGATAGTTGGGGTTCCAACGCAGGACGCGGGCCTCGACGAGTCGGATGATCTGGTCGGCGACAAGTCCGGCGAGGGCATACAGCACGATCGCCAGCACGATGCGGTCGTTGCGTAGGAGATCGCGTCCGTTCTGCGCGAGATAGCCGATGCCCTCGCTCGTCGCGATGGTTTCGGCCACGACGAGCGTCAGCCAGGCCACGCCGAGCGCATAGCGGATTCCGGTGAGGATCATCGGCATTGCACCGGGGACGACGATCTGACGGATCAGCGCACCTCGGCGGAGTCCGTACGAGCGCCCGAGCTGGACGAGTTTGGGATCAACGGTGCGGATCCCGGCGACCGTGTTGAGATACACGGGAAAGATCACACCGAGCGTGACGAGCACAATCTTGGGTAGTTCGCCGATTCCGAACGCTGCGATGAGCAGCGGCACCAGCGCTAGGTGGGGCAGTGCCCGCAGCATCTGCAGGGTGCGGTCGACGACGCCCTCGGCGATCCGGGACAGACCGACAGCGAAGCCGAGTGCGAGACCGATCGCCGCGCCGATGCCGAAGCCGATCACGATGCGACGCACGCTCACCGACAGATGTCGTTGGAGTTCGCCGTCGCTCCACAGCCGGACGGCGGTGTCGAACACCTTGCTGGGCGGCGGAAGGATCGTGGCCGAGATGGCTCCCGTCGACGAGGCCCACTGCCAGCCGATCAGCACGAGCAGAGGCACGATCCACGGCAGTACCGCCGAGGCCGACGGGAGCGGCCGCACGCGGCGTCGGCGGGCGGAGGCGGGCGACCCTGTGGGCGCCGTCGGCCGGGTGAGCGTGGTCTCAGACATGGGGGCGTATCACTGCGTGCACGGATGACAACATCGGATTCTCCTGAGAGGAAGGGGATTTCAGGAGAGTAGATGCAAGGGGATGCAAATGACGACATCTGTATACACATGGATTTGAAGTCTTTACAGTGGCTCACGACCTCTGGTAAGCGTTGCCGGACGGAAGACTGCGAACAGAGGGGGACAGTGGTGGTGGCGAATGGGTCGAACCCGTACATCGAACTACGGGGGCGTATCACCGGCGGCAGGTACCGCCCGGGTTCGACGCTCGTGCCCACTGCGGTGGGCGCGGAGTTGGGATTGTCCCGAACTCCCGTGCGGGAGGCGCTGCACCGACTCGAGTTCGACGGTCTGGTGGTCCAGGTGTCGCGGGGTTACCGCGTGCGGGAGCGAACCGCGGAGGAGGTGCTCGAGATCTGCGATGCGCGCATCGCCCTGGAATCGGCGGTCGCCCGATCCGCGGCGGTCAAACGCACCGATCTCGACCTGGCCCGGCTCACGCGGTTGTTCGACGAGGCCGGTGCGGCTGCCGACCCGGCCGACGCCCTACGTCTGCACAACGCGTGGCACGGGGCGTTACGGGACGCCGCCCATAACGCGACCATCACCGAACTGATGGAGCGTCTGGACGCGCAACTCGCGGTGTATGACGCGGAGGAGTCGCGGGCGCCATCGAATCTCGAGCAGATCGAGGCCGAGCACGAGGCGATTCTCGCTGCGGTGCGTGCCGGCGACGGGGAGCGGGCGCGTGCTCTGATGATCACGCATCAGGAGCGCACCCGCGACATCCGGCTCGCGGCGATGGCCGCACGCTGATCAGGCTCCCGCCGGCAGTTTCGTGAAGTCGGCGGGTCGGCCTTCCGCGAACGCCGCCAGGGCTTCCTCGTTCGCCGGTCCGCCCAGCATCTCGCGGAAGTGAGCATTCTCGCGTTCCCGTGCCTCTGCGATCGCGGTCCGCAGCGGTTCGGTCATCGTGCGTTTGACCGCGACGAGGCTGGAGATCGGTTTGGAAGCAAGGATTTCCGCGTGTTCGCGGGCGACTGTCAAGAGCTCGTCCGGCGTGCACACGCGCCATGCCAGACCCATCTCCTTCGCCTGTGAGGCGTCGATCCACTCCGAACTCAGCAGGGCCCACGCCGCGTTCTGTCGCCCGATCAGCGTCGGCATCAGGTAGCTCGATCCCGCCTCGGGGACGACGCCGAGGTTGGTGAACGGATAGCGGAGACGTGCGGTGTCGGCCATGAACGTGAGGTCGGCGAACCCCAGGATCGTCGCACCGGCGCCGAGTGCGAGTCCGTTGACGGCGCAGATCAGCGGCTTCGGGAAGGCGGCCAGTGCGTCGACGAGTCCGTTGAAGCCGTGCTTGCCGCGCTGATAGTCCGGGTCGGTGTTGAGCGCCTGCATCTCTCGGAGATCGGTGCCGGCGCTGAAGGCGCGACCGTTCCCGGTGAACAGCACGACGGCGACGGTCGGGTCGTCTGCCGCGTCCAGGAGCGCTTCGGTGGTGGCGTCGTACAGGACTTCACTGAACGCGTTGAGTGCCTCGGGGCGGTCGAGTGTGAGGGTTCGGACGCGGGCGTTGTCCTCTACCAGGATGCTCATACTCGAAGACTAGAACGAATTTCAGGGGCCGGGTAGGTCTTTCTCGGGCCCGGTCCGCGCTTTGCTTAAAAACTGATATCACTTTAATATCTGTTTCGAACGAGCGCGGCCGAGCGGGCCGTGCGGACGAGGAGGGCACGCGATGGCATCCGAAACCGAAGTCGCCGGTAGGGGTGTGGTGGAAGCGACCGGGGTGGTGGAGCGTCTCGGCTGGTCCGCCAACGGGTGGCCCGTCGCGGTCGGCGGACTGCTCGCGGTGCTCGCGGGCGCCGGGGTGATCACGGCCGGGGTTCTGCTGTGGTCGGACGTAAACATCCCGCTGATCGTGGCCGGCTCCCTGGTGGTCGTCGCGGCGCTGATCGCGCTGGTCGGACTCGTCCTCGTCGAACCCGGCCAGGCTCGAGTCCTCCAGTTGCTGCAGGGTTCGTACGCCGGGACGCTGCGCGAGGACGGGCTGCGCTGGATCAATCCGCTCAACACCCGGCGGGCCATCTCCACCCGAATCCGTAACCACGACACCGGCAAAGCGAAGGTGAACGACGCCGACGGCAATCCAATCGAGATCTCCGCCGTCATCGTCTGGCAGGTGCGCGACACCGCCCGCGCGACGTTCGACGTCGACGACTTCGAAGAGTTCGTGGCCGTCCAGACCGAGGCCGCGGTGCGCCACATCGCCGGCAGTTACCCGTACGACGGTGACGGCACGTCGATCTCGTTGCGGCAGAACGCCGACGAGATCACCTCCCGGTTGTCCGAGGAGGTCGGGGAGCGGGTGCGGTCGGCGGGCGTGCAGGTGATCGAGTCGCGCATCAACCAACTGGCCTACGCGCCGGAGATCGCGCAGGCGATGCTGCGGCGGCAGCAGGCCGGTGCCGTCATCGCCGCCCGTGAGCAGATCGTCCACGGCGCGGTCGGGATGGTCGCGTCGGCGCTGGACCGGCTCGAACGTGAGCACACCGTCGAACTCGACGAGGAACGCAAGGCCGCGATGGTCTCCAATCTGCTGGTGGTCCTGTGCGGAGACCAGAGCGCCCAGCCGATCGTCAACACCGGCACGCTCTACCAGTAGGCTGCGTCGTCATGGTCGAACGCAAGAAGGTGCTGTTGCGCCTCGACCCCGCGGTGCACGACGCGCTCGCACGGTGGGCTGCGGACGAGCTGCGAAGCACCAACGCCCAGATCGAGTTCCTGCTGCGCCGCGCGCTCGACGACGCCGGACGGGCTCCGGCCGGTGCGGAGCGCATGCGGCGGCCGGGGCGTCCACGTAAGGACGAGGAACAGTAGAAGGGGCCCGGCGGTGAAAACCGCCGGGCCCCTTCTCGATTCGTTCAGCTGCGAGTGAAGCGGGCGGGATCGCTGCCCGGTACTTCCGCCACCTGGCCGCGAGCGACGAGGTGGCGCAGGTGGGCTGCGGCCTCGGACAGCGCCATGCCCTTCGCCATGGGGTGGAACTTGTCCCACGGCCGGTACCACTTCATCCGTTCGGCCACCTGCCACACCGTGATCTCGTCGTCGGCGAACGCGCCGTAGAGGTGGTCGAGCCGCTCCTCGTGGTGATCGAGCAGTTCCCCGGCCCGGCCCGCGACGTCGGTGATGGGAACGCCGTGCGCCCCCAGCCCGCGGGTGATGTCCATCTTCTGCACCCGTCGCAGCGAGTCCATGAACTCGGCGAGCGCGTCACGCTCCTCGAGCGGGTACACGAAGTTGCCGACGTGCGGGGTGGTTTTCTGCAGCACGTGGTCGCCGGTGAACATCACGTCGGCGTCCTCGAGGTAGAAGCACACGTGGCCGGGCGTGTGGCCCGGTGTGTAGACGGCCCGCAGGCTTCGACCCGCCAGGGCGATCAGTTCGTCGTCGACGAGGATCCGGTCGGGGGCCGATTCCGGCCCGACCGGCGGATCACCCTGTGCGGACTTCTGGAAGGCCTCCCGATCGGCGACCGGCGCGCCGGCCCGCTCGAGGTTGGACAGCTGGAAGTCCATCCACTCCTGGTCCCGGCCCGACGACATCTTCTCGAACATGTCGTGGTCGGCCTCGTGCATCGCGATCCACGCCCCCGACGCCTCCCGGACGCGTCCGCAGAGGCCGGTGTGGTCGGGGTGGAAGTGAGTGAGCACGACCCCTTCGACCTCGGACACCGAGTGCCCGACCGACTCGAGGCCCGCGGTCAGCCCCTCCCAGCCCTCGTCACCGTCCCATCCGGCGTCGACCAGTATGAGTCCGCCTGGCGACTCCATGGCGTAGACGAGCGTGCTGCCCAACGGATTGTGGGACATAGGAACCGTGATCTGGAAGATGCCATCTCCGATGGCCGAAGCATCACTCATGCGCGCAACCTCGTTGACTAGTTGAAACCCGTTCTAACTATGTCTCCATAGTTACCCCGTGGCGCGAGGCCGCGGTGAGGCAGGTCCCACTCGACGGAAAACCGGGCTAGGCGACCAGGTCGGCGTACTCGGGATGGGACTGGACGTACTTCGCGACGTACGAGCACGACGGCACGATCTTGAGGCCCTGTTCGCGCGTCGCGTCGAGTGCTGCCTTGACGACCTGACCGGCGATGCCCTGACCACGGAAGTCGGGCTCGGTCACGGTGTGCCCGAAGTCGCGGACCCCGTGCGCCTCGACGTAGTCGGCGTAGCCGGCGAGGGCGTCGTCGACGTAGATCTCGAAGCGGCTCTGATCCGCGTTGTGCTCGATCCTGTTCGCCACGGTCGGGCTCCTTTCGTGTTGCTTACGATCGCACGTTACCTCGGTACAAGGCCCGGCCCGGATCGGTCTATTCCCGCGGACCGGCTTTGCCGAACACCGCTTCGGTCGCGCGCCCCGATGAGATACTGATGACGCAGCATCGAGGCTCTTCCGTTTCAGACTCAGCCCTTCGAGGAACAGAGGTCGTGCGGTGGACGACAAGCAGTTGGACGATTCCGAGTTCGACGAACTCGGTCCCATCGATTACGCGGTCGTGGAATTCCCGGCCGGGCGGAATCCCGACGGCTCCGCGCTGCCGATCCTGGTCGACCTGGTCGAACGCGGCATCATCCGGGTCCTCGACCTGGTGTTCGTCCGGAAGGACGACGACGGCTCGGTGGTCGGTCTCGCGATCGAGGATTTCGGGTTCGGCAGCGAAGTCGACGTCACGCTGTTCGCGGAGGCGTCGTCGGGGTTGCTCGACCGCACCGACCTCGACGAGGCGGCCGTCGCGCTCGAGCCGGGCAGGTCCGGAGCGATCCTCGTCTACGAGAACTGTTGGGCGGCACCGTTCGCGACGGCGCTGCGACGTCAGGGCGCGCAACTGGTGGCGTCCGGGCGCATTCCGGTCCAGGGCGTTCTGTCGGCGCTCGACGCGCTCGACGCCTCCACCTGAGAATCGAGGAGCAATCATGCCGGGTCTTCTCCGAGGCGTAGCCCGCACCGCCGTGGTCGCAGGAACCGCCACTGCGGTGTCCAATCGGGTGTCGCGCAGGCAGGGCCAGCGCTGGGCAGCACAGCAGGCTCCGCCCCAGTACGAGTCCGCGTCCCAGTACGAGCCCGCACCGCAGTACCAGTCGGCGCCGCAGTACGAGGCCGCACCGCCGCCCCCTGCGGCGCAGGCGCCGGCCGCCGCGGGAACCGTCGACCGGATCAGCGCGCTCAAACAACTCGGCGAACTCAAGGCGCAGGGAGTCCTCACGGAGGAGGAGTTCGCCGCGGAGAAGGCCAGAATTCTGGCGTCGTGACCCACCGAGGAGGAGCCGAAGATGGACAGCTTCTGGAACGTCGTCGCAGTGATCCTCGCCTGCTTCATCTTCGGCGCATACCTCATCGTCCTGTTCGCGGTGTTCGCCGATCTGTTCCGAGACCACAAGATGTCGGGGGTTGCGAAGGCGTTGTGGATCGTTTTCCTGATCTTCTTGCCGTTCGCGTCGACGCTGGTCTACGTCATTCTCAAAGGTGACGACATGGCGCGCCGGGCGCACTCCGACTTCGAGCGGGTCGAGCACGCCGAGCACGAATACGTCGAGCGCATATCTCGGGGTTCGCGCGCGCACCAGATCCACGAGGCGAAGCAGATGCTCGACGCCGGCCTCATCGACGACGCCGAATTCCAGGAACGGAAGCAGCGGGCGCTGAGCTGAGCCGCCGCGCTTACCCCATTCCGGACGTCCGGCCTGGAATAGTGCACAGTCATGGAATCTGTCGGGGAGCCACGATGCGTGCGCTGAAGGTGCTAGCGACCTGTTTCGGGTTGGTGCTCGGTCTGCTCACCCTCGCGGTCGTCACTCTCGTCGAGTGGGTCTGGCTGTCCGAACCCGTCCGGACCAACTTCGCGTACGTCGGCGACTACTCGTACGGCAGCGTCTCGGTGGCGATCCAGCCCTCGTCACTGCTGGTGGCGCTCGTGTATCCCGTGGCGGGCGCAGTGCTCGGGTGGCTGTCGGCCGTCGCCGCGATCCGGTTCGGTTGGAAGCTCACGCGTGGCGACTCGTGACCGACGTGTGAATCACGGTGTCGGAGATACCTCGTCGGCCTCCCGCTCGTCCCCGGACTCGACGTAGCCGCGGGTCGGCCGCGCCAGGATCTCGAGCACCAGGAGCGCGAGGAGGGCGCCGACGACGATCCAGAACACGACGAGACCGGTGGGGTAGCGCCAGAAGACCAGGAGCAACGCTGCGATCCCGATGATCGTGCAGCGCAGCGGAACCCGAAGCTGGAATGCCCATCGTTCGATGCTGCTCGGGGTGTGGCCGTGCACGGGACGGTTGACCACGGTGACGGCACGACCGAACCCCCGCCGCACGGCCATGGCCGAGGAGGATCCGCCGACCAGATAGGCGCCGACCGCGACCACCAGCGCCGCCACCGCCACTGCACGCAGGCTGGTGCGCAGCGGCACGAGCACCGTGTCGACCACCGCGGCCGCGGCATCGGCGGACAAGACGTCGGCCGGGATGTCGTCGATGTAGATCGCGCGGGCCACGAGTATCGCGATCGCGAGGACGAGCATCCCGAGTGCCACCGACAGCCCGGCGAGTGACAGGGTGCGCAGGCGACGACCACGTGGAGCGAGCGCGACCGCACCGGCGATGCAGGCTATGCCGAGCCACGGCAGTACTGAGGACGCCTTGTCGAGTGCGTTGACCGCGCGTTGGGCCTTCACCAGATTCGGGGACTGGAACAGCACGAACTGCTTGTCGACCGACGGAATGTTCTGCGCGATCGTGAAACCGCGGTCGGTCAATGCGGTCTTCACATTCTCGATGATCGTTGCCAGCGAGATGCTCACGGTGCCGCTCTGATCGACCTCGACGGAACTGATCCCGTAGTTGCCGGTGACGACCGACACGAGGGCGCTGTGGGCGCGGCGGTTGGCCTGGATCCACAGATCCTCGAACTGTTGGGATTGCACGAACGTCGACACCGTGTCGTGGACGAAGCTCTTCGTCTGACCCGCGATCACGGGCGACAACCCGGTCAGGAGCTGATTGACGCGCGGAGCGTTGGACGCGACGTTCGAGGCTTCGGTGATCGCGCCCAGCGCTTCCGCGGTGAGCGCGTCGATGTCGACGCGGCTGAAGATCTCGTCGGTGATCTGGTTGGTGACCTCGGCCTGGATCGCAGGATCCTCGCCGAGCGGTGCGACGGTGGTGATGTACCGGTCGGTGTCGAGGATCTGGCTGCGCACGAAGCGGGACGTCACCGACACGATCGCCAGCACGGCAACGAGGACCAGGAGCACCGTAACGCCGATCCACCGCAGGGTGTGCCGTGGCGGGCGGGCGGGCGCCGCGGTGGCCGAACCCGCTTCGGCGACCTGGGTGCGCAGCGTCGCAACCTCGGCGCGAAGGCGTCGCAGCTCCGCCCGTTCGTCGTTGTCGAGCAGACCGTTTCCGGCGTCGTTCGTCATGGCCGCGACGTCTCCTCGGGGTTCCAGGTGGCAACCGCCCAGATGACCACCGCGTTGAGCGCGATGATCGAGATCGCCCACATCGGGTAGTTCGGCAACCACAGAAAGTTGACGAGAATCGACACGCCGCAGATCACCATCGCGGCCACCCGGGCCCACGCGCGGCCGGTGAACAGTGCCGCACCGGCGGCGGCGACGACAATGCCCAGTACCACGTGAATCCAGCCCCACCCGGTCTCGCCCAGCTGGAATCGGTAGTCGGCGTCCAGGTCCAGCACCTTGTCACCGTCGACGGCGGACAGGCCCTGGAGGGCTTCGAGCAGGCCGACCGTGACGAGTAGGACCGCGCCGCCCAGTGCTGTTCCCTTCGCAACGGCCTGCTCGACCACCGTGTCGCCGGCGAAGAGCCCGTCGTGACCGTGGTTCTCGGGCGTGCGGTCGGACATGGGTGCCCCTTCCGTCGGCGCAGAATCGTGCACGGAACCTGATTGTGCTCCGCTCCCGCGATTCCGGGACCGAGTTCGTCCAGGTTCCTCAGTCCGTCAGGAGCCGCGATCGGCGAGCGCGACGGCGTCCGTCACTCGGCACCTTTCGGTTCGTGGCCGGAAGGACCGAGGGAATTTGGTGCCTCGCCGTCGATCTCGTCGTCCGGCGGGTCGTCGACGATGCGGGCGCCGCCGAACCGCGCCGCGAACGCCGTGTCGACGGAGGCCGCGAACCGGCCCAGCTGGTCGAGGGCGTCCGCGAGGTGGCGCGGCACGAACGGATTGGCCGAGACGTCGACGGACGCGTTCAGCCGGTCCTCGTCGAGAGTGAACCGGATCGCCGGCCAGCGGCGGGTGAGGTCGCAGATCATCTCCGCGGCGCGGGTCCGGCCGGTGATCGAGTGCAACAACGGCATCCACGCCCGCACCAGTGGTTGATCGGGGTGCGCGATCACGAACACCGGATGGTCGTCGAGCGTGAGCACGACGTCGCCGTCCTGGTCGAGGCGGGGCATGAACCCGAGCGACTGTTCGACTGCCCGCGCGATGAGTTCGCGTAGCTCCTGCGGATCGTCGGGCACCGTCGCGACAGTGTCGTCCACGTACGGGACGGCGAACTCGTCACCGGTCTCGACGTCCGGGATCCCCAGCAGGTCGGAGCCGGCGAGGGTGCCGACGATCTCGGGTCGCAGGAAACTCGGATGCGGGACGCTCCACACCTCGCGCAACGTCGTCACGGTCATTGCGGCACACTGGTCGGCCCAACGTTGTTCGCGATCGACGAAGAACGCGGACGAGCCCTCGTCTGGGTCGTCGTCGGGTCCGTGGGTGGGTGCGGACCAGCCCAGGTTGCGGAGGATGTTCTCGGCTGCCGGGGCCAGCTGGTGGCGGGGTGCGAGGTACGCGTTGGACGACACCTCCCCACGCAGCATGACCTCGTCCCATACGAGGAACTGCACCCACGGGGCGAAACCCTCCACCGTGGATTCCTCGGCCCACTCGAGGACGAGGACGTCGTCGTTGCGCATGGCAGCGAGGTGGTCGGCGAGGCGGCGCTGGAAGCGGTTCCAGGACCGGTCGATTGCTGCGTCGAAGGTGTCGGAATCGATCATGAGCCCCCTGTCATTCCGGATGGAGCCTCACCGGGCAGACCTGGAATCGGGCGCCCGGTGATGTGGTGATCAAGGTAGCGCGGACCCCCGACAGGATCGTGGACGGCGACCCCGGCGTGTGGCCGTTCAGCCCGCGAGCAGCGCCGTCGCGCCGGCGGGGAGCTCGGCCCCGGTGCGGCGGAAGATCTCGGCGGGACGTCCGGCGCCACCACTGCTGGTCCGCCCGGTCGTCTCGAGTGCCTCCACGACCAGTCGCCGGAACGTGTCCTTGGGGAGGGTGCGGTCGTAGATCGCCTCGTAGAGCCGGCGCAGTTCGAGCACCGTGAACTCCTCGGGCAGCAGCCCCGACGGATCGACGTGCCGGGAGTAGCGGGCCCGTAGATCGTCGACCGCGTGCGACACCATCTCGGCGTGGTCGAATGCCAGGGGTTCGCCGGGGCTGCGGTCGTCGATCCGCACCAGTCGCACGTCGTGGGGCAGTCGGTCGACCGGCAGCGCCGCGCCGTGGGCCATCGACAGCACCCAGCCGCGGTCGTCGCGGTCCGGCGCGTCGAACATCGCGAGCTGATGGAAGTCGGTGCCGGTGAGGTCGGCCTTCGTGCTCAGGGCCCGCTCGGCCGCATCGGACAGGCGTTCGCCCGGATGCAGGAAGGTGCCCGGCAGTGCGAGGCCGCGCGGCCCGTCGACCACCACGACGGCGAGTCCGCGATCGTCGACGGTGAGTACCGCGACGTCCACGGCGACCGATGGACGGGGATAGTCGGTGAGGGACTTCTCGTTCACGGTTGCAGATTAGCGCACCCATGATCTAATCTTTAGCGCAACATTGATCTAAAAGGGGTTCTTCATGGAGCTGAACGAAACTCGGGCCGATCGCGTCGGGGGCGTGCTGCTGGCCACCGCCGCAGGTGACGCGCTCGGTGCCGGATACGAATTCACCACCCCGCGTCCGGACACGGTCATCGACATGATCGGCGGCGGGATCGGAGCGTTCGCACCGGGGGAGTGGACCGACGACACGTCGATGGCGCTCGCCATCGCCGAGGCGGCCGCCACCGGCGTCGACATCTCCACCGATGCCGGACTGGATGCGATCGCCGCCCAGTTCGTGCGCTGGTACGACTCCGACCCTGCGGACATCGGGAACCAGACGCGCGCGGTGCTGTCCACGCGCCCCGCCGACGCTGCCGCGATGCGGGAGCGCGCGTGGGCGGTGCCGGGGCGCAAGGGGGGCAACGGCTCGCTGATGCGGACCGCGCCGGTGGCGCTCGCGTTCCTCGACGACGAGGGTCGCTGCGTGCGCGCAGCGCGGGCGATCGGCCTGCTCACCCATCACGACGAGCGGGCCGTCGAGGCGTGCGAGATGTGGACGTACGCCATCCGGCACGCCGTGCTGCACGGCACCTTCGACGGCGTGCGCGGCTACCTCGAGGTCGCCGACAGCGGCACCCGCGCGTACTGGTCGCCGTTGCTCGACACCGCCGAGACCGGCACGCCCGCGGACTTCCCGAACAACGGTTGGGTCGTCGACGCACTGCTCACGGCGTGGTGGGCGATCGCCGGGACGCCGCAGGGGCCGGAGCAGCTGCCCGCTGCGCTCGAGCGTGCCGTGCGCGCCGGCCACGACACCGACACCACCGCTGCCATCGCGGGCGGTCTGCTCGGTGCCCGGTGGGGCGCGTCGGCGGTGCCGGACCGCTGGCGCGCAATGCTGCACGGCTGGCCGGGCTACCGCGGGGACGACCTGGTCCGGATCGGCCTCGACATCGCGTCACGAACGGCCGTGACCAACACCTGAACGGAGAACCGAAATGACCGTCATCGACGTCGCCGAGGGCGACATCACCACGTTCCGGACGGATGCGATCGTCAACGCCGCCAACTCGACGCTGCTCGGCGGCGGCGGGGTGGACGGCGCCATCCACCGCCGCGGTGGACCGGCGATTCTCGCCGAGTGCCGCACGCTCCGGTCGACCACGCTGCCCGACGGGCTCGCCGAGGGTGCGGCGGTCGCCACGACCGCCGGAAACCTCGCCGCGTCGTGGGTGATCCACACCGTCGGCCCGCGGTTCTCCCGCCACGAGGACCGGTCGGGCGTGCTGCGCTCCTGCTACACCCGCAGCCTCGCGGTCGCGGACGGGCTCGGCGCGCGGACCGTGGCGTTCCCGCTGATCTCGGCGGGTGCGTTCGGGTGGCCCACTGAAGACGCTGTGAAGCAGGCGGTCTCGGCGATCCGGGCGTCGCGCACCGCCGTCGACGTGGTCACGCTGGTCGCGTTCGAGTCGCACGTCGCGAACCTGATGCGGCGCGCCGCGGGGTGACTCAGGCGTCGTGGCGCAGGCCCTCGTAGTAGCCGCGGATGTGGGCGACGATCCGTTGCTGCGCGAGGGACGCGTCGCCGTTGCGGACCGCCTCGACCAGGCCACGGTGCTCGTGCCGCAACCGGGTGCACGTCGTGGGCCACGCGATCCGGTCCACCCCGCCCACGACGTACGACTCGATCGACGCGCGCAGCCCGGCCATCATCGCGGCGATCACCTGGTTGCCGGCGGCGTCGGCCATCGCGACGTGGAACTGGGCGTCGAGCACGAGGAACTCGTCCGAGCTCAGCGACGGCTCGTCCATCGAATCGAGCAGTTCGACGGCGGTGCTCAGATCGACCGTCGGCTGGGCGGCGAGGGTGCGCATCACCTCGGACTCGAGCACGAGACGGGTCTGCACGACGTCGGAGACCGGGAAGCCGTGCGCCGCGACCTGCATGCGCATCAGCATCGTCATGCCGCCGGTGGGGCGGGAGACGATCATGGCGCCCGCGTTGGGGCCGGACCCGGTCTGTGCCTTGAGGAGACCGAGCGCCTCCATGACGCGCAGCGCCTCCCGGACGGACGACCGCCCGACGCCGAGATCGGCGGCGAGGGTGCGTTCGCCCGGGAGGCGCTGTCCCGGAGCGAGCTCGCCCGACACCATCATCTCCTCGACCTTGTGCTGAGCACGTGCTCCCAGGCGCGCGGGTGCGCCGTGACCAGCAGGTCGGACGGAGTGGGTTCGGACGACATGACACGTCAGCCTAGGCGGTGTCGATCGGGCGTGGTCACGGCAGCATCCAGCTGAGGACCGGGGTGGACTGCAGGTAGACCAGCGTGCACAGGATCACCAGCATGCCGAGGCTGTAGCCGATGACCTTTCGCAGCAGGATCGGCTCGCTGCCCGCCTGCCCCACGGCCGTGGCCGCGATGGTGAGGTTCTGCGGGCTCACCAGCTTTCCGACGACGCCGCCGGAGGTGTTGGCGGCCACCAGCAGTGTCGGGTCGATGCCGGCGGTCTGTCCGGCGGTCTGCTGCAGCTTCGCGAACAGGGCGTTGGCGGAGGTGTCGGAGCCGGTGACGGCGGTACCGAGCCAACCCAGCATCGGTGAGAAGAACGCGAAGATCGAGCCGGTCGCGGCCAGCCACGTGCCGATCGCGACGGTCTGACCGGACTGGTTCATCACGTAGCTCAGCCCGAGGACGGTGGCGACGGTGGCGATCGCGAGCCGCATCTTCACCAGCGTCACGCCGAGCGTCACCACCGACATGCGCGGCGTGAGTGGGAAGCGGCCGCCGTCCGTCCACAGCGCGTACACGATCGTCACGATGACGCCGCAGATCAGCAGCAGTGTGCCGGGATTCGACAACCACGAGAAGGTGTAGATCGCGCTCGAAGCGGGAGCGCCGGTTCCGGTCAGCAGGTTGCCGAACAGGCCCGGCCACTCGATCTTCCGGTCGGTGCCGGACAGCCACTTCGGGATGTCGACGCCGACGGTCCACAGCTTCGCGATGCCGAATACGACGACCACCAGCAGGTACGGGAACAGCGCCATGAACACGCGCGACGGGCTCAGCGCTTCGGCCTCGACCTTCGAACGCTGGTCGTCCGGGGTCTTCGGTGCCCAGAAGCGGAGCATGATCACCGCGGCGGCCAGGCCGGCGAGGGACGCGACGACGTCGGTCAGCTCGTACGAGAAGTGCGCCGAGCACCAGAACTGGGCGAGGGCGAAGACCGCGCCGGTGACCAGGGCGATCGGCCACACCTGCTTCATGCCGCGACGGCCGTCGACCAGGAACAGCAGGAGCAGCGGGACGAACAGGGCCAGGATCGGGGTCTGCCGTCCGACGACGGCGGCGATCTCGGTGGCCGGGATGTCGGTGAGGTTGCCGGCGGTGGTGATCGGAATCGCCATGGCGCCGAAGGCAACCGGTGCCGTGTTGGCCACCAGGACGGTGACCGCGGCACGGATGGGCGGCATGCCGAGGGCGATCAGCATCGCGCCGGTGATCGCGACCGGTGCGCCGAAGCCGGCGAGGGCCTCGAGCATGCCGCCGAAGCAGAAGGCGATCAGCATGGCCTGCACGCGCATGTCGCCGCGGCCGATCGAGTTGAACACCCGCCGCAGGTCCTCGAAGCGTCCGCTCACCACGGTCAGTTCGTAGAACCAGATCGCGGTCACCACGATCCACATCACCGGGAACAGGCCGAACGCGATGCCCTGCAGCGCGGACAGTCCGGTGAGCGACGCCGGCATGTCGAAGCCGATGATCGCGACCAGGGCCGCGGCGGCGAGCGCGCCCAGCCCGGCGTACCAGGCCTTGAGCTTGAAGCCGGCCAGCAGCACGAAGAACGTGGCCAGCGGGACGAGGCCGACCAGCGCCGAGGCGGTGAGGCTGCCGCCGACGGCGTCGGTCGCGGGGGTGAAGGTCACCGCGAGGGTCTCGGTTTCCACATGAAACTCCTGGATTGCGCCGCGGGGATGACGGCGTTCGGGGGCGGGCCGGATATGACCGCTGTGTGGTCAGACCACAGGACCGTACACCATGACCCCGATCACATTCGAGCGCTGCACGAAAGTTGGGGCAGAACCGCGTCAGTTGTTGCGTCAAGGCTGTGACCATGCGTTACTGTGGTCAGACCACACCGACGATCGCCTGGAGAATCGCATGCGAATCGCGCTGTTCGCGACGTGCATGGGGGACACGATGTTCCCGAATGCCGCCAAGTCCACCGCACTGCTGTTGACCCGGTTGGGACACGAGGTCGTGTTCCCACCGGGGCAGACGTGCTGCGGCCAGATGCACGTCAACACCGGCTACCAGCCCGACGCGCTGCCGCTCGTGGCGAACTACGCCGACAACTTCGGCGACGCCTCGATCGACGCCGTCGTCGCGCCGTCGGGGTCGTGCGTCG
Source organism: Prescottella equi (assembly GCF_002094305.1). Lineage (GTDB taxonomy): Bacteria > Actinomycetota > Actinomycetes > Mycobacteriales > Mycobacteriaceae > Prescottella > Prescottella equi. The sequence continues at coordinate 140,754 of NZ_LWTX01000008.1, read as the reverse complement.
GGTCGGTGCGGCACCAGCACGAGATCGTCGCCTCCCGCTACGGCACCGCGGCCCTGTGCGGGCAGGTCGAGACCGTGAAGGCGAAGACGTACGAGCTGTCGGAACTGCTCGTCGACGTCCTCGGGGTCACCGACGTGGGCGCGTACTACCCGCACCGCGTCACCTACCACCCCACGTGCCACTCGCTGCGGATGCTCGGTGTGGGCGACAAGCCGCTGCAACTGCTGCGCGCGGTCCGCGAGATCGACCTCGTCGAGCTACCCGAGGCCGACGCGTGCTGCGGCTTCGGAGGCACGTTCGCGATCAAGAACGCGGAGACGTCGACGGCGATGCTGGCCGACAAGATCCGCAACATCGGCGACACCGGTGCCGAATACTGTTGCGCCAGCGACTCGTCGTGTCTGATGCACATCGGCGGCGGGATGTCGCGGCTGCAGATGGGCACCCGGACGGTGCATCTCGCCGAGATCCTGGCCTCGGTCGAGTCCAGCGTGGAGGTGAGCGCATGAGCGACGTCGCACTCGGCCTGCCGGCCTTCCCGCCGCGCGCCCCGAAGGGCGTGGGCTTCCTGCGCGGCACCGAGAAGTTCCCGGCCGCCGCGCACCACGAACTCGCGAACACGCAGCTGCGCAGCAACATCGGCAAGGCCACCCACACGATCCGGGCCAAGCGCCTCGCCGTCACCGGCGAGTTGCCCGACTGGGAGGACCTGCGCGACGCCGGAGCGGCGATCAAGACCGATGTGATGAACCGGCTGCCGGAGCTGCTCGAACAGCTCGAGGCCGCCGTCGTCGCGCGCGGCGGCGTCGTGCACTGGGCGGCCGATGCCAACGAGGCCAACGAGATCGTCACCCGGCTCGTGCGGGAGACCGGCTCCGACGAGGTCATCAAGGTCAAGTCGATGGCCACCCAGGAGATCGAGCTCAACGAGCACCTCGAGGCCAACGGCATCCACGCCTACGAGACGGATCTCGCGGAGCTCATCGTGCAGCTCGGTCACGACAAGCCGTCGCACATCCTGGTGCCCGCGATCCACCGCAACCGCTCGGAGATCCGGGAGATCTTCCTGAAGGAGATGGACGGCGTCGACCCCGCGCTCGACGACAACCCCAAGCACCTCGCGGCCGCCGCACGGAAGTTCCTGCGGCACAAGTTCATGACGGTGCCCGTCGCGATCTCCGGCGCGAACTTCGGTGTCGCCGAGACGGGGACGCTCGGCGTCGTCGAGTCCGAGGGCAACGGCCGGATGTGCCTGACGCTGCCGCAGACGCTGATCACCGTGATGGGCATCGAGAAGGTGATCCCCACGTACCGGGATCTCGAGGTGTTCCTGCAGTTGCTGCCGCGCTCGTCCACCGGTGAGCGGATGAACCCCTACACGTCGATGTGGACCGGCGTCACGCCCGACGACGGCCCGCAGAATTTCCACCTGGTGCTGCTCGACAACGGCCGCACCGCCGCCCTCGCCGACAGTGTCGGGCGCGAGGCGCTCAACTGCATCCGCTGCTCGGCCTGCCTCAACGTGTGCCCGGTCTACGAGCGCACCGGCGGTCATGCCTACGGATCGACGTATCCGGGCCCGATCGGTGCCGTGCTCACCCCGCAGCTTGCGGGCATGGACGGCAAGGACGACCCCAACTCGACGCTGCCGTTCGCCTCCAGCCTGTGCGGTGCGTGCTTCGAGGCGTGCCCGGTGAAGATCGACATCCCGTCGCTGCTGGTCGAGCTGCGCCACCAGAAGGTGGAGAAGTCCGGCTTCGGCGCCGAGGCCGCCGCGATGAAGGCGGCGTCGATCGCGATGTCGTCGGCGAAGCGGTTCACGGTGGCGCAGAAGGCCGCCGGGCTCGGACGTGTCGTGGCCGGCAAGAAGGGCAAGATCTCGACACTGCCGCCGCCGCTGAGCGGGTGGACCGACGCCCGCGACATCCCGGCGCCGCCGAAGCAGACGTTCCGGCAGTGGTGGGACTCCGCCGAGGGCCGCGCGGCCATCGCCGACGCACGGAAGGACGGTCAGTGATGAGTTCGCGTGACGTGATCATGGGGCGCATCCGCGACGCGCTGACGCTGGCGCCGCCGAAGACCGTCGAGGCTCCGCGCGAGTACCGGACGGGTCGCACGATGCCCGACGCCGACCGCGTGGAGTTGCTGGTCGATCGGCTGGTGGACTACAAGGCCGTGGTGCATCGCAGCACTGTCGCGGAGCTGCCCGACGTGCTCGTTCGCGTCTTGACCGAGGTCGGCGCGCGCCGCGTCGGTGTGCCTGCCGGACTGGATAATTCGTGGTTGTCCCGGTTCGACGGTGAGGTCGTGGTGGACTCGCCGACCGTGCCGGCGCCCCAGCTGGGTGACCTGGACGGTGTCGTCACCGCGTCCGCGGTGTCGTGCGCCGAGACCGGCACCATCTTCCTCGACGGCAGCCCCGACCAGGGCCGTCGCGCCCTGACGCTGGTGCCGGACCTGCACGTGTGCGTGGTGACCGTCGACAGGATCGAGGTGGGGGTGCCCGAGGCGATGGCGCGGCTGGTGCCCGAGCGGCCCACCACGATGATCAGTGGGCCGTCGGCGACGTCGGACATCGAACTCGAACGCGTCGAGGGCGTGCACGGTCCGCGGAATCTGCACGTGGTGATCGTGGGACCTACCGAGGCTCTCCACTGACGATCCACACGTGACCGAACGGATCCTTCACTCGGCCTTGGCGTTTGCCGTACGGACGATTCTCGACCGGGATGACCAACTCGGCGCCGCGGGTCACCATACGGTCTGCCGTCGCGTCCGGGTCCGGGACGGTGATCATCAGCAGGACGGGTGATCCGCCGGTCGCGACCGGATCGTTCCATCCCCATTCCGGGACGCTCTGGGCGAGGGCGAACGCGGCCGAGTCAGCCTCGAGTTCGGCATGGTTGACGATGCCGTCGTCGTCGGCCACCCGCATGACGAGTTCAGCGCCCAGCGCGTCCCGGTAGAAGGTGATCGCCGCATCGGCGTCGGATACCAGCAGTTTGGGGAGCAGTTGACTGTTCATGTGCTCCATCGTCACGGCTGAGGGCGGCGCCAGCCTTGTAAATTTCGGCCCTCTTCGTCGAGCCAGGCGGTCGGGGTCGTGTCCATGAGGTCGCGAAAGTCGCGGACCAGGTGACTCTGGTCGTGATAGCCGGAGGCGGTGGCCACGTCGGCCCAGGATGCGGCGCCCGCGCCGGCGCGGTTCACGGCCGCTCCCAGACGTGCCACCCGGGACGCGAACTTGGGGGTGACGCCCAGCGCCTGCCCCATGACGTCCCGCAGTCGTCGAGGGCTCAGGTGCGCGGCGCGCGCCAGCTCGTCGGCCGACATCGTCCCGTTGTGGGCGTCGATCAGCGCAAGGGTTCGGAAGGCGTCCTCGCTGCCCGGGCCGCGACCCCCCGACAGCCGCTCCAGGAGGCGCCCACGCAGCACCGCTTCGCGCTGGTGGGCCGGCCGGTTGGCCAACTCCTGGCGCAGCGGCTCCAGCCACGGCAGCACCGCATCTGCGCTGACGCCGCCCGCGTCCAGCTCGCTCGGCGGCATCCCGGTGAGCCGTTGCAGGGCGGACGCCGTCAACTCGACGTAGACCGTCGGCTGCTGTGGTCGCAGCACGGTGGCCGAGGTCGGGACTCCGGGGCGCATCAGCCCCGTCAGCACGGCGTGGTCATGTGTGGTGCGGCCGTCGTAGCGAACCTCGATGGGCGCGTCCAAGCTGACGACGAGGCGGGTGGTCAGGGTCGGAACGGCGCGGTGCACCCGCTCCGGGCCGGAGTGAGTACTGACGGACACCACACCGATGCCCGCGGCATGACCGGCCTGACGGAGATCCACTCCTGCATTGTCACACTTGCCGGGCGCTCGGCCCAGGAGTTCGAGCGCGCCCGGCGGGGCTTACCGCTGGAGGTCCCGCGTTGCCGCGGCGGGGACCCGGTCGCCACCCTTGATAGCGTCCCTCTCCGGGGAAGAAATCTTGGGGGGATGTTCCGATGAAAGCCGGCGGTTCGATACAGGCTTGGCCACAACAACTTCGGTGGGGTCCATTGGCGGCTGCCGTGGGGCTCGGGGCGATGACCATTCTGATGGCCTGGGGTGCCGTGCAGAGTGTGGTCCGGCATGAGCCCGCGATGCTCGTCGTCGCGGTTGCCATGACGGCGATGTGCGTGTTCGGGACGGTGTGGTTCTCGAGTGTTGCGGGCTTTCGCCATCTGAGGCTGTCGAAGCGGATCGTCTCTGCCCGGGACGACATTGGATCGGGACTCTCGATACCGACCCGAAGGCACCTGATTTCGCTCCTGGTGGGCCTGGGATCGACGTCGGTGATCGGCTTCGTCGTCGCGGCGGGATGGTTCCTGGGTGCAGACGTGGGAACACTCGCGGCTCAGGACCGCGGACAAGCGCATTTCCTGACCGCAGGCGCCATCTTCGCCGGAGTCTTGTTCGTGGTCGTCCTCGGCTTCCGTTCCAGCACGTCGATCCGGTTGTACCCGAGCGGGGTCCGGCGAATCGTCACGCTGCACCGGCTGTGGTCGACCCGGACGATCGAGACGTTCGTCTCGTGGGACGACATCGACGAGTTCGTAGCGGACGAGCAAGTGGTGGGTGGAACTGTCGAAGTCCGTAATCCCGTCATCTGGTTGGTGAGCCGGACCGCGATTCCGGAGGGGAGTCGGCGACGATTCGACGCCCCCAACCGGGCGAGGCTCGACGCACATCTGCTCGTGGCGGAGCCGAACGTCCTGCTCGCGTTGCTGTCCAGGATGCGGGAGTCGCGGCCCCTACGCGCGTCCCTCGCAGAGGCGGAGGCGCCGGCGCTGTTGACCCCGACTCCTCTCCGGGTGCGCCGGCGGCGGTCGGATCCCGCATCGACGCCGGCGGGGCACGTCGACATGAGCTGACGGCCATACGTTGTGGAGCGGACGAATCAGCTCCGTTCGGCCCGGACGGCCGCGGCAAACTTCGAATGTGGGTCGGCGACGATCACGGCCGAGCCGTCCGGGGTCGCAGTGGCGCGCAGGATCCGCTCGGCCCGCGTCGTGTAGACGACGGGAACGGACAGTGCGATCGCACACAGGCCGCCGACGAAGGCTGCTGTGACGCCGGAGCCTCGGATATCGACGGACCCCAGGACCACCGCTCCCATGAAGGCGAGCGCACCAGCGATGGCCAGCGTCGCAGCTGTGAGGCGTCGCAGCCGCAAGATGGACGTGCAGCGGGCGCACAGGGGCCAGTCGGCGCGCACCGCAGGCTCCTCGGCGAGGCGCTTGACCAAGTTCTCCATCGCCTGCCAGAAGACGGATCCACCCGGAAGGTATGACCCGATGCCGCGCGGAAGATCCACTGTCGCCGTGTGGGGTGGCCGGATCCACACTGCCCGAGTGGTGGCGGCCGCGCGCCCGTGAACCGCACATACCGCGGGCAGCGGTGCGGCGAGCGTGAGCCGCGGTTCGGTGTCCGATTTACGAGTCGCCAGCTTGATGGCTGTCCGGTCGGTCGGTATGGAGTCCGCCCCCGCGGATAATTCTGACAACTCGCCCCCCTGGCTACTACTGTCGCGGGGCAGCCTAGCAACCGGTTCGCACCGCTTCCCGAGCCATCGGACTCGTCGGATCGGTGTGATAATGCTTGGCCGATGCCGCACAGTCGCCGACACCGTAGGGAGATCCGCACTTGCTGACGTTGCACCGCGCCGAGAGCGCCGGCACGCTCGCGTCTGCGCTCGCTCAGGTGCTGGTCACGCCCCTTGCGGACCCGTTCGAGCGTGAGGTGATCGCGGTCCCGGCGAAGGGTGTCGAACGCTGGCTGACGCAGCGGCTGTCGCACGTGCTGGGTGCGGGTGATTCCGGCCACGACGGGGTCGCCGCCAACATCGACTTCCCGTCGCCGAATCGGCTGATCGACCAGGCCCTCGCGGCCGCCACCGGCTACGAGGTCGACGACGACCCCTGGCACCCGTCGCGGATGCTGTGGACGCTGCTGCAGGTGATCGACGACTGCCTGGCCGAGCCGTGGTGCACCGTCCTCGCCCGCCATCTCGGTCACGGCGCCGACGACCACCGCGCCGGCCGCCGCTACGGCACCACCGCGCACCTGGCGGAACTGTTCCGCGCCTACGGCTCGCAGCGCCCGGCGATGCTCGTCGACTGGGCGGCCGGCCGCGACACCGACGGCACATCGCCGCTCGACGCCGATCTGTGCTGGCAGGCCCAGCTGTGGCGAAGGCTGCGCGACCGGATCGGCAGCCCCAGCCCCGCCGAGCGCCTCGACGCCGCATGCGCGCGGCTGCGCGACGAGCCGGGGTTGCTCGAGCTGCCCGAACGGCTGTCGCTGTTCGGGCCCACCCGGCTGGGCGCCGACCAGATCGCGGTGCTGTCCGCACTCGGTGCCAACCGCGATGTGCACGTATGGATTCCGCATCCGAGTATCGAGATGTGGGGGGAGCTTGCCGACAGTGAACCGCCGCGTCGCCGCGCCGACGACGTGCGCGCGCTCGACGTCGCGCACCCGCTGCTCGCCAGCCTCGCCCGCGACGTGCGCGAGTTGCAGTCGCGGCTCGGCGCCATCGGGATGGTCGACGTCCACCATCCGGGGCCGTCGCGCCCGGCGACGCTGCTCGGGCAGCTGCAGTCCGACATCGCCGCGGACCGGCAGCCGTCGTCGTGGCCGGTGGACGACACCGTCGAGATCCACTCCTGCCACGGCCCGGCCCGGCAGGTGGAAGCCTTGCGGGAGCGGCTGCTGCACCTGTTCCAGAACGATCCGACGCTCGAGCCGCGCGACGTCGTCGTCATGTGCCCGGACGTCGAGACGTACGCGCCGCTGGTCCGGGCCGCGTTCGGGCAGGGCGTCCAGGGGCCGCTCACCCATCCCGGCCATCGGCTGCGGGTGCGGCTCGCGGATCGTGCGCTGCACCAGACCAATCCGGTATTGGGAGTGGTCGCGGCGCTGCTCGACCTCGCGGACTCCCGGGTCACCGTCAGCCAGGTCCTCGATCTGGCCGCGACCGCGCCGGTGCGGCGCCGCTTCCGCTTCGACGACGACAACCTCGAACGCATGCGGGAGTGGACGGTGGCCGCGGGCGCGCGGTGGGGGATCGGCCGTCGTGAACGGGGCGCGTTCGGGCTCGGCGACTTCGAACAGAACACCCTCAAGGCCGCGCTCGACCGCATCCTGCTCGGCGCCGCAGCCGACGACGCGGACGGCGAATGGCTCTCGCTCGCACTGCCGCTCGACGACGTCGAGAGCAACGACATCGACCTCACCGGGCGCCTCGCCGAGTACGTCGACCGGCTCGACGTGTCGCTGCGCGGCCTCACCGGACCGCAGTCTGCGGAGCAGTGGTTGGCGGCGCTGGCCCGGGCGCTGGATCTGCTGGTCGACGTCGCCGAGTCCGACGCGTGGCAGTTGGGGCAGGCGCGGCGCGAGCTGGCCGCGGCCGTCGAGCACGGCGGCGACACGCTGCTGCGACTCGCGGACGTGCGGGCGATGCTGCGCTCGCGCCTCGCCGGCCGGCCTACCCGCGCCAACTTCCGCACCGGCGAGCTGACGGTGTGCACGATGGTGCCGATGCGTTCGGTGCCGCACCGGGTGGTGGTGCTTCTCGGGCTCGACGACGACGTCTTCCCGCGCGGCACCGGTATCGACGGCGACGACGTGCTGGCCCGCGATCCGCTACTGGGGGAACGGGATCCGCGTAGCGAGGACCGACAACTGTTGCTCGACGCGATCATGTCGGCGAGCGAGCGGCTGCTGCTGTTCTACACCGGCGCCGACCCGGTCAACGGCACACCCCGCCCACCTGCGGTGCCGCTCGCGGAGCTGCGTGACGTGCTCGCGGCGATGGCGGGCGCGGACGTGGTGCAGCGGCATCCGTTGCAGCCCTTCGATCCCCGCAACTTCGATCCGGTGGGTCCGCGTAGCTTTGACCACGCCGCGCTGGGCGGTGCCCGCGCGGCGCAGCAGCCGTCGGTGCCGGCGCCCGCGTTCCTGCCGGAACCGCTGCCGCCGATCGAGCCCGGCGACGTCGATCTCGCCGAGCTGATCTCGTTCCTGGAGAACCCGATCCAGGGTTTCCTGCGGCAGCGGCTGGGTTTCCGGGTGCCCGACCTTGACGAGGACGTCGCCGACACCCTCGATCTGGAGCTCGACCCGTTGGCGCGGTGGGGGATCGGGGAGCGGATGCTCGGTGCCCGGCTCGCGGGCGCCGATCCGGCGGCGTTCCGGGCAGCGGAGTGGCGGCGCGGCACGCTGCCGCCCGCGCGGCTGGGTGACGCCGCGCTCTCGGACATCGAGTGGACGGTGGATTCGCTGGCCCGCGCGTCCGCGCCGGTGCACGCCGGACCGTCCGAGGCGGTCGACATCGATGTGGACCTCGGGGGACGACGCCTGGTCGGCACCGTCGACGGCGTGCACGGGGAGGTCATCGCGCGCACCACGTTCTCCCGGTTGGCGCCCAAGCACCGGATCGGGGCGTGGGTGCGCTTGCTCGCGGTCACCGCGACCGGACGGTCCGGGAACCTCACGGCGGTCACCACCGGCCGCGGCAGCGGGCGCACCCCGGTGATGCGGTCGACGCTCGTGGCACCGGAGAACGCGGCCGAGATCCTCACCCGCCTGGTCGAGATGCGGGACCGCGGGCTGGTGGAGCCGCTGCCGATGACGACGGCGTCGTCGGCGGCGTACGCGGACCAGCGGTTCCGGGGCCGGTCGATCGAACTGGCGCTGGTGGCTGCCGAGCGCGCGTGGACCGGCGACTTCGGTGACGGCAAGGACCGGCACGTCCGGTACGTGCACGGGCCCGACGCGGAGCTGTCCGTGCTCACCAAGAAGCCCGCACCGCCCGGGGCGTACGAATCGAGCTGCTTCGGTACCGAGGCCGCCGTGCTGTGGGGGTCGCTGCTCCCGGCCGAGACCCTGGGGGAACCGTGACGGACACAGTAGGCCTGGACACCGTGACCATGAGCGACACCGCCTTCGACCTGTTCGCGCCGCTGCCGCAGGGCACTACCGTGCTCGAGGCCAGCGCCGGCACCGGCAAGACGTACGCGATCGTCGGGCTCGCCGCCCGGTTCGTCGCCGAGGAGGACATCGACGTCTCGCAGCTGCTGCTGGTCACGTTCAGTCGCGCCGCCACCAAGGAGCTGCGCGAACGCACCCGCGAGCGGTTCGCCTCCGCCGCAGCCGGATTGGCAGACCCGGCCGCCGCCCGCGCCAGCGACGACCCCCTGGTGGCACACCTCGCCGACACCGACGACACCGAGATCGCGCTGCGGCGCCGACGGTTGATGCAGGCGCTGTCGGACTTCGACGCCGGCACCATCGTTACCACCCACAGCTTCTGTCAGCGCATGCTCGACGGCCTCGGCATCGCCGGCGAGCGCGACCCGGACGCGGTGCTGGTCGAGGAGGCCGAGGACCTGGTCGCCGAAGTGATCGCCGACCTGTTCCTGCACCGCTTCGCCCGCGCCGACTCCCGCACCCTGCGGCCCGCCGATGCGCGCGCCGCCGCCCGGGCCGCGATCTTCGACCCGCAGTCGGTGCTCGCCCCCGAGGACGCCGAGGGCACCCGCGCCGGGGACGCCGTCGCGTTCGCCACCGCCGTCCGGCAGGAGACCCAGCGCCGCAAGCGGCTCGCCGGCATCCGCGACTTCGACGACCTGCCCGCGCTGCTGCACGGCGTGCTCACCGATCCCGAACACGGACAGGCGGCGTGCCGGCGGGTGCGGGACCGCTACCGGGTGGTGCTGGTGGACGAGTTCCAGGACACCGACCCGCAGCAGTGGGGGATCCTGCGCGCCGCGTTCCACGGGCACTCCACACTGGTGCTGGTCGGCGACCCCAAGCAGGCCATCTACGCGTTCCGCGGCGCCGAGGTGCTCAGCTACCTCGACGCCGTCGGGTCCGCGCACAGCCACCAGGAGCTCACCACCAACTGGCGCAGCGACGCCGATCTCGTTGCCGCCCTGGGGCATCTGCACGGCGGCGCCGCCCTGGGTCACCGCGACATCGTCGTGCACCCGGTGTCGGCGGCCAAGCCGGGGTCGCGGCTGCAGGGAGCGGCGCCGCTGCGGCTGCGCTACCTATGCCGGGCGGGCGCCGGACGGCTCAACAACTCCGGCTACCCGGCCGTCGGGGCGCTGCGTTCGCGGGTCGCGGCGGACGTGGCCGCGGACATCGTCGAACTGCTCGGCAGCGGCGCCACTCTGGAACTGAACGGCGTCACGCGGCCCGTCGAGCCCGGGGATGTCGCGATCCTCGCCGGCACCAACGCCCAGATCGCGCTGGTGCGGGAGGCCCTGGACCGCGTCGGAGTGCCGTCCGTGCTGGCCGGCGGCACCAGCGTCTTCGAGACGCCCGCCGCCACGCACTGGCTGCAGGTGCTGCAGGCGCTCGAACAGCCGCACCGCCCCGACCGGGTCCGGCTCGCGGCGCTCACCCCGCTCATCGGCTGGACCGCTGCCGACGTCGATGCCCGCAGCGACGAGGTGGTAGCCCGGGTCGGCGGGCAGCTGCGGGAGCTGGCGACGGTGTTCGCGCAGTCCGGCTTCGCGGCGCTGTTCGAGCGGCTCGCCGCCGAGTCCGGCCTCGAGGCGCGGCTGCTGACCGTGGCCGCCGGCGAGCGCACGCTCACCGACCTGCGGCACATCGGGCAGCTGCTCGGCGCGGTTGCGGTCGACGAGTCTCTGGGTCTGACTGCGCTCACCGGCTGGCTGACCGACCGCATCAAGGACCCGAAATCCGGTGGCGGCGATCGCAGCCGGCGCCTCGACAGCGACGCGGCCGCGGTGCAGATCGCGACCGTGCACGCCAGCAAGGGCCTCGAGTACCCGATCGTGTACGTGCCGTTCGGGTGGAGCACCGGCCGCTACGCCGACCCCAACCGGTTGCTGCTGCACGACGAGCACGGTCGCCGCATCCTCGACATCGGCGGCGAGGGCAGCCCCGGCTACGGCGAACGCCGCCGGCAGCGCGACGCCGAGGCCGCGGGCGAGGATCTGCGGCTGCTGTACGTCGCGCTCACCCGCGCCCAGTGCCAGCTGGTGCTGTGGTGGGCGCCGGCGTACTCCACCAACGAGGCGCCGCTGCACCGGATGCTGTTCGGGCGCGAACCGGGGGAGTCGGACGTCCCGCAGAAGGTGGGCGTGCCCGAGGACCCGATGGTCGCCGAGCAGCTCACCCGCTGGGCCGAGGCCGCGCCGGTGACCGTGGAGGTGCAGGCCGTGGGCGCCGACCCGATCCCGCAGCCGTCGTGGACACCGCCGCAGGAGGAGACGGGCGAGCTGGCGGCCGCCGTCTTCCGGCGCGAGCTCGACGCCGGGTGGCGGCGCACGTCGTACACGGCGCTCACCGCGTCGGCGCACGAGCATCCCGGTGTCACCAGCGAGGCCGAGGAACCGGAGATCGAGGACGAGCCGGAGGAGCCTGCGCTCATCGCGGCCGCGCCCACCCTGGGCATCCCGTCGACCATGAACGACATGCCCTACGGCGCGGTGTTCGGCACCTTGGTGCACGAGATCCTCGAGCACGTCGACACCGCCGCCGCGGACCTCGAGGCCGAGCTGGTGCGGCACTGCCGCGAGGCCGTGGCCGCGCGGATGTCGCAGGTCGATCCGGTGGCGCTGGCCGACGCGCTGCTGCCGGTGCTGCGGACCCCGCTCGCGGGCGGTGGCACCCTCGCCGACATCACCCCGCGGGACCGGCTGCCGGAGTTGGACTTCGAGCTGCCGCTCGCCGGCGGTGACGACCCGGCGGTGCTCACGGTGACGCTGCACCGGATCGTGGACCTGCTGCGGATGCATCTGCCGTCCGACGACGTCCTCGCGCCGTACGCGGACCGGCTCGCCACCCTGGAGCCGACGCCGCTGCGCGGCTACCTCACCGGCAGCATCGACGCCGTGCTGCGGCGCGAGGGTCCCCGGTTCGTGATCGTCGACTACAAGACCAACCGCATCGCGCCCGGCGAGGTCACCACCGCCGACTTCACCCGCGAGGCGATGGCCGGGGAGATGATGCGCTCGCACTACCCGCTGCAGGCGCTGCTGTATGCCGTTGCGCTGCACCGGTATCTGCGGTGGCGGCTGCCCGGCTACGACCCGGCGACGCACCTGGGTGGGGTGCAGTACCTGTTCGTGCGCGGCATGGTCGGCCCCGACACCCCGGACGGGGTCGGGGTGTTCGACTGGGATCCGCCCGCCGCGCTGGTGGTGGAGCTGTCGGATCTGCTGGCGGCGAGTGCCGAGGAGAACGCATGATCGAGGCACGCGTCGCGCAGCGCGGCAAGGGGATGCTGCGCGAGTTCAACGAGGCCGGGGTGCTCGAGGCCGCCGACGTGCACGTCGCGCTGCGGCTCGCGATGCTCGGCGGGGAAACCCGCGAGCCCGTGCACCTCGCGACGGCGCTCGCGGTGCGGGCGGTGCGATCGGGCTCGGTGTGCCTGGACCTGAGCCGGATTCGCGAGGTGACGGTCGACGAGGAGTTCCAGGTCGATCCGGCGGCGTTGCCGTGGCCGGACGACGCCGTCGTGGCCGAGGGGCTGGCGTCGAGCCCTCTGGTGGTCGGTGGCGAGGCCGGACCGCTACGGCCGCTGCGGCTGGTGGACGGGCTGCTCTACCTGGACCGGTACTACCGGCAGGAACAGACCGTGCGCCGGATCCTGGACGAGCGGGCGCACGGGCATCCCGTCGTCGACGAGGACCTGCTTCGGGCCGGGCTGGACGAGTTGTTCCGCGACTTCGCCGACCCGTCGCGGCCGTCGGACGCCCCGGACCGGCAGCGCATCGCGGCGGCTGTCGCGGCCACACACTGGACGTCGGTGATCGCGGGCGGCCCGGGTACCGGCAAGACGCACACGGTGGCGCGGGTGCTGGCGCTGCTCGAGCGGCAGCAGTCGGGGCTACGCATCGGGCTGGCGGCGCCCACCGGCAAGGCGGCGGCGCGGCTGCAGGAATCGGTGCGCGAGCAGGCCGGGCTCGTCGGTCTGCGGTCGGAATTGCCGGCGATGACGCTGCACCGGATGCTCGGCTGGCAGCGGGGGACCAGCCGGTTCCGGTTCAACGAGACCAACCATCTGCCGTACGACGTGATCGTGGTGGACGAGACGTCGATGGTGTCGCTGACGATGATGTGCCGGCTGCTCGAGGCGGTGCGCCCGGAGTCGCGGCTGGTGCTGGTGGGCGACCCCGACCAGTTGACGTCGGTGGATGCCGGCGCGGTGCTCGCCGACCTCGTCGCCCGGCCGGTGACCGGGGTGGAGAACCCGGTGCTGGCACGGGTGGTGGGTGCGGACCTCTCGGCGTCGGACGATCCGGCCGAGGCGGCGCTGAGCGCGTTGGAGCGGGACCGGCTGCGGGGCGGGGTGATTCGGCTGAGCCGCGGACGCCGGTTCGGTGGCGCGATCGCGCAGCTGGCGGTGGCAGTGCGGGACGGTGACGAGGACCGCACGCTCGAGATCCTGCGCAGCGGGGCGGCGGACGTGTCGTTCGTCGACCCCGAGGACCTGGCGGGGCTGCGCGCCGATGTGGTGTCGACGTCGGCGGAAGTGACGGCGGCCGCGCTCGCCGGGGACGCGGCGGGCGCAGTACGGGCGTCGGAGAAGCATCGGCTGCTGTGTGCGCACCGGGAGGGCCCGTTCGGGGCGTCGTGGTGGGCGCGCAACGCGATGACGTGGATCGGGGAGACGACCGGCAGCCGGCTCGATCCCGAGCGCTGGTACGCCGGGCAGCCGCTGATGGTGACCGCGAACGACCACGAGATGCGGATCTACAACGGTGACACCGGGGTTGTGGTCGAGGGCTCGGATGGTGACTTGGTCGCCGCCTTCGCGCGCGGCGAGGAGCCCTATCTGGTGCACCTGAGCCACCTGGCGTCGGTGCAGACGGTGTACGCCATGACGATTCACCGCAGCCAGGGCAGCCAGTACGACTTGGTCTCGGTGATCCTGCCGGGGGAGGAGTCGTCGTTGCTGACGCGAGAATTGCTGTACACGGCGATCACTCGTGCGCGGACTCACGTGCGGATCGTCGGGATCGAGGCGGCCGTGCGGGCCGCTGTGGGGCGACGCGTCCTGCGGGCGAGTGGGCTGCGGCGGGGTTGACGAAATTGACCGTTGGAGCTTGAAGAATGGGGGACGGATGACGACGACGAACCGGCAGCGGACGTTTCTGTTGCTTTGGGATGGAAGCGATGAGGGCTACTCGCATAAAGAGCTAGCGAAGCACCTGGCGTTGACGAAGCGGGGATTCTCGGCTCCCACCCGGTGGAGTTTTGGACGCGGTTTCGGTGATCCGCGAGCAGGTGACCGGGTGTACCTGCTGCGCACAGGGAAAGAAAACGGCATCGTCGCCAGCGGGTACCTGACAGCCGACGGGGTCGAGCCGGGGCCGCATTGGAAGGCGCCCGGAGACACCGCCTACTACGTCGATCTCGAATGGGATTGTCTTGTCGAGAAGGATGATCGGCTTCCTTATGCGGAGATGAAGTCGTTGCTGACGCAGTTCGCGCTACCGGTGCGGGAGTCCGGCCGAGAGGTGCCATTCCCGTCGGACGGAGTGCTTGCGGCTGCGTGGGAGAAGCGCATCGCTAGATTGTCCAGTAAGTCCGGTAATCCCTGGCTTGGCGGCCGCCCGGTCGGTTGGCTTCAGCGCAAGTCGGGACCGTGTGAACTCGAAGTGCATGTGACGCGCGTCTACGAGGTGCCGGCATTCGCGTCAGCACAGGCTGTCAAAGAAGAAGCGGAGTTGGTCAGCGCGTATGTAGGTGTCCTGCGCGAAGAAGGACACACGGTCACTGGCTATCGGATCCAGCATACTGGCCCCGTCCGGCCTTTGCGCGTCGATCTATACGACCAGACCGAGCACGTGCTGTACGAGGCCAAGGCGTCCAGCGGCAGGGAGGCAGTTCGCATGGCTCTCGGGCAGTTGCTCGACTACCGGCGAGCATTCGACGTCCCGCCGGAGTTGCGGATACTGCTGCCCGAGCGTCCGGCAGACGACCTGGTTGACTTGCTCGCCGAACACAAGGTGCGGTGTGTGTACCCGAATTCGGACAGAGAGTTTGTCATCGACTAGGTCATACCCAAGGCGCCAGGGCGGAGGTTGGGGCTTCCGGTAGTCACGACGCCTCGAACCTGGCTTCCACGTCAGCCCGGATGCGCAGCGGCTCGGGACGGAGTTCGACGGTCGGGCGGTCCGCGTCGTGCACCGGAGTCGACGCGGCCATCGCGCGCATGACCGGTGGGCCGACGTCGGGGCGCGTGCCGGCGTTCAACATGCCTGGGTCGGCGAGGGCGACGGCCTCGATCCGCTTGCAGCCCAGGCTTCGAGTGTAGCCCTTGGCTTTGGCGAGGGCGTCGCGGACGGCGAGATCCCGCACGCGCGAGAGCGCTTTCGCGTGGGCCGTGCGGGTGAGTTTCCACTCCAGGTGCGTGACGTTGACGCCCTCGATCGCCGATGCCCGGTCGAGGAACGAGGCGACGGCGTCGAGATCGCGGAACGTCACGGCTGCGGTGGCCGTCGACCGGTAGTTCCAGGGCAGCTTCTTGCCCTGCGGGTGATACGGGCGGTAGCGGGTGTGCTGCATCTGATTGAGGGACCGGCGGCGCAGCGGCCGGCCAGCATCCTTCTTGAGCGAACCGACGAGTTGCGTGAGCGCGGAGGCTGACGAGATCGCGGCATCGGCCGCCTCCGCGCGGGTGGCGGCGTCGAACTCGATGTTCAGATGGACTACACCGAGATTGGGCGGGACCGAGCGTTCGGCGTGGCCGGTGACGGTGATCGTGACGGGATTGGTCGGCATGAGGCCAGTGTCCCCGAGAATGCTGGTGTTTCGCTCAGAACAGCGTCGGCTCGGCGCGGGCGCCGCTGCAGGCCTGGTGGAGCCATCCCTCACGGCGCGTCATGCATGGTCCAATGCAGTCTCGAAGCAAGGCGCAAGGACGTACTTCACCGCCGTCCGGCGACTCGAGGCCGCCGTGCGCGCCGAGGTATGTGATCGAGGCGATTCGGCCTTGAGCGGTGCGTCCTGCTTGGGAACTTTGAAGTGTCGATGAGCGCGTATGCCTGTGCTCCGTACATGTCGGCGAGCTTGTCGACGTCCGCGGCGCGTCGGTCAAGCCACCAGCCGAAGATTGCGACGCACCCGAGCGCGACCGGTATTCCGAGAGCTGACGGAGTGGAGGAGGCGAATGCTCTAGGCAATGCCGCAATAGCGAAGGCGGAGAACACCGTCGAGATCGTCTTTCCCGTGAAATTCAAGATGGTCGCACGTGACTTCGCTGCGTCGTGATACTTCCGGGCTGTGGCGAGCAGTCTTATGCGTTGCGGTGCGGCCCAGTCCGGCCCAAGGGAACGCCAGAGAGGTTTGGCTTCGCCGTCGTGACTTGGAGCAGGGATTAGGCCATCGGCGAAAAGCGGTGTGGTGATGCTGCCGCGGTAGACGCGGCGAAGCTCGCTTGTACTGCGATAGCCCATGACAGGAGCGACGGCAACCAACATCAGCCATGAAATCTTTCCGATGGTGTTCGACGGGAACGTTTTGGTCCATACGAGCGCAGCCGACACGAGGATTAACCACGCCGCGGATGTGAGAAACCACTTCGACTTCAGGACCTCGCGAATGAAGAACCGCCCGAGTTTGGACTCTGCCACGAGTGTTGGCTGGCAGTAGAAGTTCAAGATGACCACGAACTCTATAAAGAGTGAGGTGTACACGACCTGTGTGAGGAGCAAAGCCCAGCCTTGGAAAACGGCTGCCGCACTTCCAAACACCATCGAAGCAGCTAGTAGCCACAGACCAAGCGTGGCAAGCCAGGCGGCTAACCATGCAAGCGTGAGCCAAGCAAATAGGGACGCCGGCAGGCTCACCTTCGTCTTTGAGCGCGTCGTGTATGCCACGTGATCAGTCCTTCGTTGCAATCCGTGTTGTCGCTGCGATTGTGCGGTCACGGTCTGACAGCCGCGTAGATGGATTACGTCCGATCCATTCGCGCGGAGGTGCACCGGAGCACCCTCGGATGCAGTTGGGCGCCCACTTCACCGGTTGACCACGGCAGGGTGCGACACGGTGGCACCCCGGACGATGCGGGCATACCTTTGACGGTGAGGGCTCGATCGCGAGTGGCTACGCGAGGCGACCGGGCCCTCGCAGGTGACCGCTGATGGCTGCATTGGGTGTGTTGGCACTGGTAGTGGGCGTGCTGCTGATCGTGATCGAGGCGCACGTCCCGACCTACGGTGCGCTCGGCGTGGCCGGGACCCTGCTCGCCGGAACCGGGGCGTGGCTGCTGTTCACGTCCGGCGGACTCGGGCTCGAGGTGGCGCTGCCCGTGACGCTGGGTGTCGCGGTCGTCGGGCTCGGAGCGGTCGCCGTCACCGGCCGGAAGGTGCTCAGCGCGCGGCGCGAGCCCGTGCGCACCGGCGCGCAGTCCCTCGTCGGATCCGAGGCGCTGGTCCGCAGCTGGGACGGCCACCAGGGGCAGGTCGAGCTGGGCGGCGAATTGTGGCGCGCCCGAATGGAGTTCGGCTGCACCGACACACCGGGAGCGGGGGAGTCCGTCGTCGTCGAGGGGGTGCGTGGACTCACGCTGAGCGTGCGTCGTCGCGAACCGTGGGAGTTGCCATGTTGACCACCATCATTCTGGCCGTCATCGTCGTCGCGCTGCTCGCGGTGATCGTCGCGTCGGCCGCCGTTCGGGTGCTGCGCGAGTACGAGCGGGGTGTGTTGTTCCGGCTCGGACGGCTCGTCGACCTGCGCGGTCCGGGGCTGGTGCTGTTGATCCCGGCGGTGGATCGGATGGTGCGGGTGAGCCTGCGGACGGTGACGCTGAACGTGCCGATGCAGGAGGTGATCACCCGGGACAACGTGCCGGTGAAGGTCACCGCCGTCGCGTACTTCCGGGTGGTGGACGCGGACCGCGCGATCGTCGGGGTGGAGGACTACTTCGCGGCGACGTCGCAGATCGCGCAGACGACGCTGCGGTCGATTCTCGGTAAGGCGGAATTGGATGCCCTGCTGGCCGAGCGCGAACGCCTCAACGAGGACCTGCAGAAGGTGATCGACCAGCAGACCGAGCCGTGGGGCGTGAAGGTCACCACCGTGGAGATCAAAGACGTGGAGATCCCGCGGGACATGCAGCGGGCCATTGCGCGGCAGGCGGAGGCCGAGCGCGAGCGGCGCGCCAAGATCATCAATGCGGAGGCAGAATTCCAGGCGTCCGCGAAGCTCGCCGAGGCCGCGGACATCATCAGCCGCAACCCGACCACTCTGCAGCTGCGTTACCTACAGACGCTGGGGGAGTTGGGCGGGGAGAGCACGTCGACGGTGGTGTTCCCGGTGCCGATCGACCTGATCCGGCCGTTCCTGGCCGGTGATTCGGTTCCGGCGCCGTCGACGAGTAGCGAGAGGCCCGCGTTGCGGGGTCGGAGCGACATGGACGCGCTCATCGCCGGCTGGACGTCGGTGCGGGCCGACGCCCAGCGGGCGACTAAGTAGCGGGCGTCAGTTCGACGGCTTTCCGACGGGGATGGTCTCCCCGAGGTCGCCGGCGTCGTGTCCGTCGCCGCAGGCGCAATCATCGCCGCAGCCGCCGCATCCGCCGGCGTAGGAGTCGTCGTCGGCGTCGCAGTCGAGGACGCCACCGAGCTTGGCAGCGAAGTCGTCGTCGAGGTCGTGGGTGAGCTCGTGGATCTCGTCGACCAGGTTGATCAGGTGCTGCGGCGCGAACGGGTCGGCGTCGACCAGGGTCGAGACCAGCAGGTGCCCGTCCTCGATCGTGAAGCGCAGTCGAGGCCACTCGGCGGACAGCTCCGGCAGGTTCTGCACGGCCGCGGCGCCGTCACCGAGCTCCGAGAGGATCGACGCCCACACGTGCAGCTGCGGACCGTCCTCGGCGACCGTGACGTAGAGCCCGAAGCCGTGGACCGGGATCGCGATGTCGCCGTCCTCGTCGACCTCCGGCGCGCTGCCGAGGAGCTCGGTCAGCGTGCGGAGGGACAGGGCGTGGAGCTGCTCGCGGCTGTCGGTCGCGATCCCGAATGCGCCATCAAGCTGCAGCGGCTGTTCGGTGGTGTCGTGCTCGGTCATCATTCCCCTGTCCGGCGCCGGCCGGATCTACGGTTCGGGCGCTGCAAAGTCGGTGTTCGGTGGGTGTCTACGGTATCGCGGCGGGTGGCGGGCCTGTGCGGGAGGATGCCCGGCACTGACCAGTAACTCACCGGGTGGTGTGTTGTGGGCATCACTTGTTGCTGTCGACCGTGCGAAGCATTGCCATGCCGGGCGTATAGCCTGCGAATTACTTTCGCGAATCGGGGGACTTGCGGGCTGTGGCGATGAGGGGCAACGAACTTCATTTGGAGTCGAAGTAGGCCAACCTGTGCCCGAGGGAGAGCGAATATCGGCAGCGTGAGGTGCGTTGCCGTACATAGCCGATCTTGAATCGCCTATCTGGCTGGCGGCGGCTTACTGTCGAGATACCGGCTGATCCTCCCACACCTACTTGGGGAGAGCCGGTGACAGATTTCGACAGATCAAGCCAGGTGCAGGTACGGCAGAATTGTCTGCGCGATCGCGTCCGTTTCTTCCAATGGCTGTTCGGCGACCTCGCCCCAGTCGGTTCCACCTTGCGGGAGAGTGCCTGCCACGTGAAAGTGAACGTGTGCAATCGTCTGGTGTGCTGGGGTGCCGTTGTTCTGCCACACTGCGATGCCCGGGCGCTCGTACGCGTCGTTTATCGCTTGGGCTGCGGCGCGCACGCCGACCGCGACCGCTGCGCTTTCACCGTCGGAGAGATCCAGGATCGTTTCTCGATGCGCCATCGGAACAACTAGAAGGTGTGGGATGCCCCGTTGTTCACGTGTAACAAGCACTGCGATCGCATCGGTGCGGGCGGCCACGGTGAACGGGCGTCGCCCCGAGAGATAGTCGCAGAAGGCACACCTGGCGTTGCTTGGTACATCGAGGGCTCTTGTGTCATTCATGATGGCTTGAGTGATGTCAGAAAGGCTTGCAGCTCAAGTCGATCCAGCCGGTCGTAGTCCTGTGGTCGAAGAACGATGCGCAGCTCGTCGCAGATCTTGTTGGTCCTCGATGCGAACATGAACGACAAGATTGTGAATCGGATCGAATCTTGCGTCGGGACGATATTGGACATGCGTGACATGCCACCACCGATAACTGGCATGCAGACCGTACGTCCGTTCCCGTGCTGCGAGATGGCGTTCCACAGCGAGTTGAGGCTGACCCACAGCCCATCAGGGGTTCCCTGAGCATTGTTGTTCTCGTCCATCTTCGTGTAACCGACGAAGAAAAGTCTTCTAGGGGGCCGTTCAACAACCGCGACGGTTCCCAACGGGTAGCGAACCGTCTTTCCTTCCTTGCAGACTTTTTCGCGAAACTCCGTGTTGACTAGTGCAGCGTCGAGATCGGCGTCCAACCTAGCCACATCGTTACCGTATAGGCGGTCCAACGCGATGCCCTGAAGACTGGTCCGCTCGATAATATTCGGAATCGCTGTATCGAAGGTGTCGCAAGTGCCGATCACCAGGTGTTCTTCCTCATCGAAGAGGTCACCCTTGACGATTCGGATCCGAGTTCTGGGGGACTCGTAGGTCTCCTCGACGGGGCGGGGCCATGATCGCCATATCGAAAGTGGGATTCCGACGAGTGCCACGCCCAGAACCGCGTGGCTCCACCACCCGTACTTAGCGAGTTTGAAAGTCCAGTCCAGTAGTTGGCCAAGAGCCGCGATGACGCCAGCCCACGCGAAGAACCATGTGGCTGCCGAGAGCAGGAACCGTTTGCTGAACAGATCGCTGCGGAGAGCGGAGCTCACAGCCCGAGGCCTGTGTAGACCTGGCTGTTGTACTCGTGGGGGCCGGCCTTGTCCGCGGTCGCGTATTCAACGGCGTAGTTCTTGAGCGCGAAGTCGATGATTTTCGGTTGAAACGACGCTGACAGCGTGTAGTAGTCGTCATCTAGCAATGGCTGAGGAATCACTGCCCTGTTGACGATTCGACCACCGTCGAGGTTCGCGATGACGATCGGAAGGTTGAACTCCATCGCCACCTTGATCTCATGGGCGAGGAACGACTTACCGTCGCTTCCCTTCCGCCGCCCCGTGGCGCTGCCAAGCAGAACGACCTGCTTGGCGTTCTTCATACGCTCCCGCAGATTCCTTTTGATCGTCTCCGGCTTACTCTCATCGCGAGAAATGAAGAGTGTGTGGGCATTGTAGAAGTCGAAGTCGATCTTGTCGTTTTCCCGCCAGGCTTCCATCAGCCTGTAGCAATGGATGTCTTCGCTGGCGAAGGCAACGTAGGTCTTGTTTCTGTAGCTCATGAGCAGCCCGGATTCCTCGGTCGTCGCCCGGTATCTGCCCGAGCAGGTTGCGGACATTATGTACCAAGGCTCACCCGCTGGCTGGAACCGCCACACCAGAGAATCAACCGAACTCGGGGCCCGGGTCTCGCCCGAGCACTTTTGACAGTGGTCCCGAAAACGACCGACCCGGGCCGCTCCCCACGTTGCCGCGTTGGCGGTGGTGCGATCTTGAGCTTCGGTGTCCCGAACACCCTCCAGTCAAAAAGATTTCAGACATGGAAGAATTGATCGGGTGATCACGCCATACGTAGGCGGAGATCAGTCGTCTGCCAACGCACCAAGGAGCGCGTCATAGTCCTCGTCGGGGATGGGAGCGGTGGGCAGCTTCGGGCGCCGTGATCGAGCGACTGAGTCTGCACGGGACGGAAATCTTGGATTAGCCGAATTGGTCATGTCTCTCTACCCGCCGTCGCACAGATGGTCTTGGAGGCGCCGATATGGCGCACTTATGTCAAGTACTTCCCGGCATAGCGCAGCCGACGAATCAGGCGCGAAAGCCGCCCCTACCCTGGAGATATCGCCTCGAGCCGGACGGTTGCGGTTCCGGTTGGCGATCAAGTGGACCGACAGTGCCCACGAATACGGCATCGAGGATGCTCAGCATGCGATCGCGCGCGTGCACTACGTGGAAGAGCGGTTCGACGACCGGCGTTCCCCGTCGACCTTCGGCCCACATAGCTCATCTGTCCTCAGCGGCGACTCGGGGAGCCATTCTTTGAGGTCCTCGAAATCATGGTCGAGTTCGCGCTCGACGACGTTGCCGCCGGTTCGAGCTGGTCAACCTTCCCGCCCTCCCTGGGCCGCCAGGCCCCGTCCCGACGTACATTACTCACGTTCCACGAGGCGTTGCGCGGCAGCGTCGTACACGTAGTCGACGATTTCACCGGACATGATCATGTTGATCGCCTGATTTATGACGTTGAGCGGGACAACAAACCATTCAGACGGGTCGTAGCGGCGGCCCTTAGCATCGATCTGACTGATGTCGAGGCGCACCTCGGCGAATACCCGGTGCAGGAGGTGCTCCAACGCGGAGGGCCTGAGGTTGTAGGTGCGATAGTCCGCCACGATCTCGACCGGTGCCATCAAGTAGGTGGGCGCGTTGGCTGCGTTCGCAATCCGCTGCTCCACGCTGGTCGTCGAGAACCCGATCTTGTACAAGTTTTGGAGCGACGCGATCTGCGGATCTTCGCTACGGGAACGGAGCACGTAGATGTGGCCGCTCTCGGTGTCCGCGTCACCTACGTCTTCCGGGAGTTCGAGTCCGACACGGGCCAACGCCTGACCGTGCGCCTCGTGGAGCCGGATCGACAGTGACTGCCGGTACATCGAAGACTCGGTGCCGTTCTCGAAAATCACCCGCAGGCGCTGCTTCTGCTCTTGCTTGCCACCGACAACCGCGATGGTTGTCTCGCCAACCTCGGCGACGAAGAGCATCACGCCGTTGAGAACGAAGAATCTGCCAGATTCAATGGTGCGGACACCGGGGAACGGGATCAACCGGTACGTGCCGGCGGCCAACTCAGCATGCTTGGCCTTGAACAGTGGCTCGAACGCTTCGAAACCTTCAGCTTTTTTTCGCTGCGCTACCGAATCAGGCACATCCGGAGTCTTGCGCTGCGGCAGGTCCGAGATGTCCAACAGCCCCGATTCGTCCCCGAGCAGGTCGAAGTCGTCGCTGTCGAGAAGGTCGTCAATCGAGGCTGGAGGCTCCAAGGCGTCCAGTAGACCGAACTCGTCCAAATGCTTCAGCGCGGCGACCTTGCCCTCGTCCGCGAGAATTCCGTCGAGCCGAGCACCGAGCTTGCGTTCTGCGATTTCGCGAGTGGTCGAACTGGGGAGCCTGTTGTGAGTCCGGCGGAACTCTACGACCTCCAAGAAGGCACGCTCCAGCCGATCGTTTGGGGTGACCTTCTTCGGCTTCTCTGCGACATCAAGAAGCCCATCGATGTCGGAGTCAAGGATCGACTGGAAGTCCAGTCGCGGCGCTGCTGCCTCGCCTGTAGTCACATCGGTCTCGCCAGTGCTCATGGCTGATCATCCATCTGTACTGCTCGCTGCGCCGCGAGGTGCTGTTGCTTCTTCTTCTGGAGGAACAGGAGCGTCTCGGCATACCGCTTTTCCGTCGTGTCGTCACTGCGCACGTCGGGCTTGCGACCGTTGACTTTGACCCAGGCCTGAATCTTAGGCCAGAGCAGAAGGGCTTCCTCTTCGGTGATCTCGATGCGAGTCGCAGTGATCGCATCCGAGATGATTCGCAGCACACTCGGAGTGACCGACTTACTCATAACCTCGAATGCACGCTGGAACGGGTTGACCGAGTCGATGAGGTTGATGTCGAGGTCATCGATGTTGACGAACTTCTCCGCCATTCGGACGAACCGCTTGTCTCCGACATTGCGGACCTCACCGTTCTTGATCACCGAGTCCACCACAACTTGCTGGCGCAGCTCCTCGACCTGGGCCTCATCGAGATCTGGGTAACGCTCGCGGATGATCTTCGGGATCAACACCTTGTTGGTCACCTCTGGATCGAGGCTGCCCGCTGCTGCTTTCGCGAAGGTGTCGTCTTGCAGAATCGTGGCCTTGAGATCGTTGAGGTCTGTCTCCACGATCTGCTTCACCCGTTCCGTCGTGGGTTCCTTGAAGCCCTTGATCTTTAGCTCGCCCGGTTTCGTAGCGTCATCGTTGCCGGTTTTGGACTTGAACGTGAAGTTCTGAGCGAGGACCTGCTCCATCAACAGGGAGGCGGTGATGGCCTTAAGCATGTTGTTCACCGACACCTTCACCTCGTCGGTCGCCGCGTCGGGCTGGGCGATGAGGTTCGTGAACTGGGCGTGTTCCTTGCCGGGGCTGTCGCGGGTGACCCGACCGATAATCTGGATCACCTCGGTCAGTGAAGCCCTGTAGCCAACAGTGAGGGCATGCTCGGCGAATGGCCAGTCGAACCCCTCCTTCGCCATCCCCAGCGCGATGATGACATCGACACCGTTCCGGTCTTTCGATGCGACGGTGGACAGGTAGTGCAGAGTCTCGCCCCGCTTCTTCTGGTCCGCGTCGTCCACCAGGTCCGCGACACGGACAATCTCGCCGGTGTCGTGGCGACGGATCAGGATGATCCCCGTGTCCTCAGCGGCGACAACCTGACCGATCGAGTCGATGATGAAACCGACCTCTTCGATCTTGTCTTTCGTGGACTCACCCGAGTTCACGTTCGGGATATGAACGATCGTCTTCTTGCCGAGGTCGAGAACCTCGCCGATCGCATCGGTGTAGCGGCCCTGGTAGAAGTGGTGACCGATGCCGAGTGACTTGAGGTGCTCGTACCCGTTGAGCTGGTCGTAGTAGTTGAACATCACCGGGGTGAACTTTGCCTCGTCCTCTGCTGACAGCACCGGGACCGAGTCGCCGCGGAAGTAGGAGCCGGTCATCGCGACGATGTGCACGTCCGAGCCGTTCATTACGTCACGCAAGAGAGCGCCGAGGCGATTGGCCTCAATATCAGCCGAAACATGGTGGAACTCATCGATCGCGAGCACCGCGCCGTTGAACGCCTCGGGTGCCACCTTCTCGAACGCGAACCGCAGGGTGGCGTGCGTACAGACTAAGGTCGCGTCCGGTCCTTCGAGGAACTTGACGAATGCATCGACCTTGCCAACCGAGGAGCCCGGCAGGCTCAGATTGTGCTCGGGCTTGATCTCCCAGTCCGCGAAGAACCCGTGCGCGGTGAGCTTCGTCGGTGAGAACGATGCACCGATCGAGCGCTCCGGCACCGCAACGATGACCTTCTTACGGCCTTGGTGGTAGAGCTTGTCCAGCGCCACGAACATGAGAGCGCGCGACTTGCCGGACGCGGGTGGGGCCTTGACCAGGAGATGCTGGGCGTCGCGCTTGGCGAATACGCGTTGCTGCATCTCTCGCATGCCCATCGCGTCGGTGTGCACCGACGCGCCTGTGCGGGCGTAGGTCACGTCTACGACGTTGAGCGGCTTGTTCACTTCTTCTTGCTCCCGTTCGCTGCTTCGTCCGCAGTCATCGCTTCATACATAGCGAAGAGGTCCGACAATCGCTGTTCGTCAGTCTCGTATTCCCGCTTGGAGTAGATCGAATCGACCAGCCCGTCGACCTCAGCGTGTGCTGTGCGTAGGTCAGCCGGCATCAGCTCGGGGTCGTACAGCTCAGCCAACGTCTTCTCACAGTGGTACTCGCGAACATCGAGCACGCGAAACGCGGTAGCTGCAAGGCGTTCCCTCATAGGGTCGCGTAACGGTGGGACTGGGAAATTGTTGTAGACGATCGTGTTCGAGTATCGATAGTCAGTCTTCATGCGGCCGCCGACGGCTCGCGTCCAGACCATGTGCATCCGTGAAGTCAACATCGCGAAAACCCACGGCTCGGCGTCGTATACGGCGAACGCAAGGTTCGAGACGACCGTGTTCTCGTCAAGGTATCCGAGTGGAATGTATTCGCGCCGCTCAGAAGAGACGCTCGGCACAATGATCGAATCCGTCGGTTTGTAGCTGATCTGGACGAACCTGTGCGGCTGAGCAGCGTAGGCAGCCGTGCTACCCGCTTTACTTTCGCTCCGCTCCTTCGCAACGCGCTCCAGCCTGGCCGCGATTGCGGTGATCGATTTAGCCGCTGCGACAGAATCCTTGGGAATCCACAGGCAGTACCGCTCACCGTCGTTGATCGCTTCGGATGAACCCATGTACCGCTTGATGAACTGCTCGCTTCGCGGATCATCAGCGATCATCCGAGCTCGCTCCTCAGGCGAGACGATAAGTCCGCCACCATCACGTGGCATAGATCCAAACACCATATCCGGTAGGCAAGCGCCGAGCGGCTTCCTTCGCCGCTCCATTACTACGTCGGAGCCATCGGCAAGGTACCCGTTGATATTTTTGGCTGCGATCTGCAGATCATCTGCATACAGATACTTCGGGCTCGAAGTTTCGTTCCGAAGGCCGATAACGGCAACAGTCACGCCTGCGTTGCGTTTGGCGTTGTTCTGCCATTTGAAGGACGTGTACGCAAAGCCGATCTCGATACCCTTGTCGAAAATGATCGGGAACATTAGACCGACATGCTCACCTTGGGCGACTGAATTAGTGGTAACAAACGCCAGCTCTGCACGGGTTCCGTCGATGTAGTCGGCGCCCTTAATGAACCAGAGCGCGATGTAGTCGAGGTTCTTCGAGTACGAGCGGCCCCCGAAGACGAAGTCGTAGTCGGACTTCTGGTCCCGGGTCTGAGTCTTAGCTCCAGCGTATGGCGGGTTTCCTATCAGATAGATCGCTTCGTCTCCACCGTTAGGGCAGACCTGGTGCCAGTCAACCCGTGCGGCGTTGCCTTGACGAATCTGACCGGTCTCCTTCAACGGAATCAGTGGGAGGTCAATGCCGAACTTGTCGAAGAACTCGACATTCATTTGGTGCTTTGCGATCCATAGCGAAAGGATTGCTACTTCGACGGCGAAGTCGTCGATTTCGATGCCGTAGAAGTTCTCGATGTTTATGCGAGAAGCTGCCCCCATCGCCATTTGCCGTCGGCCTGAGAGTTCTTGAGATCGTTCGAGGATAGCGTGTTCGAGGCGCCGCAGTTCCTTGTAGGCGATCACTAGAAAGTTGCCAGACCCACATGCGGGGTCGAAGACCTTAATTGCACCAATGTGCTCAAGTAGCGCTTCGAGTTGCTTCGGCGAGTCGAAGGCTCGGTCGAAGTCTTCCTTCAGTGCATCGAGGAATAGCGGTTCGATGGTCTTGAGGATGTTCGGCACCGAGGTGTAGTGCTGACCGAGGTCGGAACGCTTGCCCGGCGTGACGATCGCTTGGAACATCGACCCGAAGATGTCTGGGTTGATTTCTCGCCAGATCAGGGTGCCTGACTCGATCAGTAAGTCGCGGGCCTTTTTCGTGAACTCTGGGACCACGTGCTCGGGCGCCATGGTGAAGAGTCGTCCGTTTACGTATGGAAACCCTGCTAGGTGCGCCGGTTTATCGGCGGCCTCTTCGGTGTCGAGCGCGGCGAAGAGATCGGTGAGGAACTCCGCAACGTCAGACCCGTCCGCTTGGGTGTGGGAGCCGACTGCGTTGGTGAATTGATTCTCGGCGAAAATTCCGGTGTCTTCGGCAAAGAAGCAGAACAGCAGTCGGGTGAAGAAAACATTGAGGGCATGCCGGCCGTTCGATGTATCGAGTAAGTCGGGGTTGGCAGCCAGCAACTCGTCGAAGAGCTTGCCCATCCGCTCGGCCGCTTTGACATCCGCGTGAGCTTCGGCGACATACTGGGCCTTCTCCATGCCCGCCCAGGGCAGGAAGAAGGTGAAGTGCTTGTCGATGTCCCGGATCGGGATCATCAGGTTCTCGCTGGTCTTGGTGTCGACGGCGAGCAGCTCGTTGTAGTCGGTGACGATCACGAATCGGGTGTTGTAGCGCACTACCGTCGGCGAGGTTCTCAGGTCCTCGATCACCGCGAGAGGGTCACCGGTTGTCTCGTGGAAGTAGACGACGTTCTTCTGCGCCACCTCGCAGGCCGGGTCGTCGGCCACGTTCAGCGAACCGTTGCGGAGCCGGGTGACGTTGCCCTTCGAGCGGCCGTAGGCGAGCAATAGTTCGAAGATGAACTCGCGGTCGTAGGATTCGCGTCCGCCCAGGGGGGCGACTCGCTCCTCGACCGCCTTGAGGTTGAGCTTCACCCAGTCACTCCTTCTGCCACGTACCTCACTGAAGCAACCCTCCAACGCTGCCTCGGACATGCCCGAGGTTTGCATGGATGTCTCCGTGCCACCGCCAGCGGACGCAGTTGTCGACCTCGCTGGCGTGGCTCTTCCAGAGTCGTTCGATCTTATGGGCGCATACTGCCGTCTCAGAAATCCATGCGTACACGGGTGTCTTCGTCGGCAGCGATCTCGTTGGGGGTTCGTAGATCCGAACCGAGTCTGGCTTCATCCCTCGTCACATTTCCTTGGTATTGAGACAGCCCCGTGCCTGCGGACGCTGGAGCAGGTCATGCTGCTGACGCCGTCTCAGAAGTTCATTCCGAAATCTTGTGTCGAACGTGGCTGCGGAAGCAACTTTCGGCTGGATGTGAGCGGTGTCTGTCAGAAGCCGTCGGGGGCTCCGGTGGTGTCTGTGGATGTGAGGCTTGTGGAGATCTTCCATTCCCAGCCGATGTCCTTGCCGGGGAAGTCGAGGAAGATGCTGGTGCTGCCGGCCGGGATGTCGAAGACGTAGGTCCCTTGGTAGGTGGAGGCGGGTGAGAACGGATCTTTGAAGACGTCGGTGTTGTTCTCGTCGCAGTTCAGGGCGGCGGTGGAGACGAGGTCGGAGACGACGTTGCCGTCGGGGCCGATGGCTTTCCAACTCCAGGCGCTGAGGTTGCGGTCGATGGTCCGCGGGACGCTGTAGCCGGCGGTGCCAGTGCGCGCGGTGGTGTAGTTGGCTGCGGTCTCGACCTGGATGTCCATCATCAGGTACACCCCGTTCGGAGTGAACTGCCAGAAGCCTGTGCAATCTGGTCGCACTCGGGGGTTGTCGAGTACGAACGTGATCGCCGGCTGGCTGGTGCCCTGGTCGGTGAGCCCAGCACTCTCGCCGAACTGCTTTTCGATGCGGCCCTGCGCATTGCGTGGTGCGCCGGTAGAGGTGGGCGTGCTGCTGGTGGTAGTCACCGCGGTGGCACCGCCGAGGCTGGCGGCGTCGTTGCCTTGATTGGACGAGCATCCGGCGGTCAGGGCGGTGAGGATGCCGATGCACAGGACGGTGCGAAGGAGAGTGGCGGACTCGTTCATGATGGCTTGTGAAGTCTTTCTGGTCGGAGTGGGCGAGAAGGGCGCTGCGGCGGTCCGTGCAGATGACCGCGCCGCCGGTAGTGGGCCTGCTCTGAGCGAGCGAGCCCACCACCGGGTCATGCGTTCCGATCCCTGAGACTGATGTCGAGGGCGCACTGCGTGGATGCCGCTGCGGAACGGATGAGTTCGACGGCGAGTTGAATTTGCGCGGCGAGCATCTCGGTGCAGGGGAGCCCGGTGCGGGCGGTAGGCATCGCGGTCACCGCTTCGGGCCCGATCTGCAGATGCGCAGGAAGGTGGACCAGCGCGAGGGCTGCGCCGAGACGGATCGCGTTCACCACCTGCTCGGCATGATCGGATGCCCCGGCCATCGCCTCGTGCAGGCTGTCTTTGGCATCTTCGCTGGCCTCGTCGGTGTAGGGGGCATCGAACGGATGCGGCTCGAACCCGGTGACCCCATCGAGGTGGTGCAGTGCCTCGGTGAACTGGCCCCAGGCCTGTCCCGAGCGGCGGGCTTCGTCCCAAGGCTGATCGAGCACCGTTGTCTCGGTGAACATCCACAGCCTCATCAGGGTCTTGCCGGCCTGTTCGAGCACGGCCCACCCGGCCCGGTGCATCCCGGCTCGATGCAGCGTGGCCAGAGCCTGGACGGAGTCGAGGAGCTGTTCGAACCTGGCTGCGGTCGCGGCCAGGTAGAAGCCGTCGCTTGTCGGCCACGGCCCGTCGCTGATCCACATGCCGCCTCGCGGTGCGGCGATTTCGAGGGCGACGAGCCGTTCGAGGTCGGCAAGGACCGTGCCACGGGCGGTTTCGACGATCAGCTCGAGCGCTTCGGCGGCCCCGGTGAGACCCCGCAGGGGTCCGCCGGGCTGCAGGGAGTCGGCGATCCGCTCGAGCAGCGATTGCGGCTCCACGGTCGTGCCCTGGCGCAGGATGCTCACGCCACGCTCCGGTTGTTGCGGCGGGTCGAGCACCGCGCCAAGTCGCTCTCGTCGAGGTAGTGGCACCACAGCTTCTTCCCCGGCAACCACAGGCGACTGGGCTGGTTCTGCCAGCGAGCCAGCTCCAGTCGTGTCCGGCTTTCACCCTTCGCGTATTCCTCGTAGGCGTGCTCGACCGCCGGCAACAGGTCACGGTCAGCGCTGGCGAGCACGATGCCGGCGTACTTTCCCGAAGCCTGTGACGTGCACACATCCAGCGTGATCGCGGTGTCGACGCACTTCTCCTGGTACTTGCCGGTGCTCTCGTCGAATCTGCTGCGCCGCGTGTGGACCTTCACCCGAGAATCGCGCTCCCACCGCTGGATTCGCGTCATCTCGGAGGCGTAGCGGGCGGGATGACGATTCGGATGGCAGACTCCCCAATGCACCGCGATGTCGACGAACTCGATGGACCGGTTTGACTTCCCCGCAAGCTGGTCGGAGTACCGGCCGAAGTCGATCTCGACGGAGTTGCCGCTGTCTCCCCACGCTAGTACGCTGGAGCAGCCGAGCAGCACATTGCCAGCATCGACAATGAGTTTGTACGGCAAAGGTTCAGAGTTCATGATTGAGCCTTTCGGAAATTGAATGATGATGGATTCGATGGGGCCCGGTTTCCTAGGCCTGATTGCCCCGTCGGATCATCACGTTAGCGCGCGCCCTTCGCTGTTGTCCAGCGGTGGCGCCATTTTTTTTGGAAGCGCCCATGCGGGCCGCCGATCGATCCCCCGGCACCTGCGATGACCTGCGGTTTCTCTACGTGGTGGGCAAGTTAATTCCATATTTTCCTGAGGAATATTCCACCCGAATCTGGGCTAAAAGAATTAGCGAACTTCCCTCGGATCAAATTGAATCTTGCTTGATTGAAATCTTCGTTCAGAAAAACTTTCGAATCGATAAGTTTTCCTGCTTGAAGGAAGGTCTCTGGCCGTGCGTCGGTGAGGCGTGCTGTCCCCGGTGGTGAGCTGCCCGCCAGCCTGACGCTCGTCCCCCCGGCTGGTGTCCTGTCCGGAACGTCAACCGTCACGGGACGGTTCGAGTTCACTGACACTGCTTCCTGCGGCATCGGAAATGGCGCCGACTTCGGCTCGGTGTCACCGAACCCGCGTCACGGCAGTCGACCGGATCCCTCAGGTCTTCGGATCGTGAGTCGGGGCGTTGTGATCCTGTAGGGGTCGCCGCGCACCAAAGGCGCCGCCCGCCGACTTGGGGCGGGTGGCCACCGGCGTTCACGATGCAGTCGCGTTCACTTCAGGTGTCGGTACAGTGTGGTGCGGCCCACGTCGAGGATCTCGGCGATCTCGAGCTGACTCATCCCGTTGTCGCGCATCAGCTTCGCCTGCTTGATCTTCTTCGGTGTCATCTTCGGTGGGCGGCCGCCGACGCGGCCGCGGGCCCGGGCGGCGGCGAGACCCGCGGGGGTCCGCTCCTTGATGAGGTTGCGCTCGAACTCGGCGAGCGCGCCGAAGATCGAGAAGATGAGTTTGCCGCCAGCGGTGGTGGTGTCGATGGATTCGGTCACCGATCGGAACCCGATGCCGCGTTCCTCGAGATCGGTGACTACCTGCAGTAGGTGGGGCAGGGACCGGCCGAGCCGGTCGAGCCGCCACACCACGAGCGAGTCCCCCTCTCGCAGATGTGAGAAGAGATCGTCGAGTTGCGGCCGCGCGGTGGTGGCACCACTGGCGGTCTCGGTCCAGATCCGAGAACACCCCGCGAGGCTCAGGGCGTCGCTCTGCAGATCGAGGGTCTGGTCGGCGGTCGAGACCCGCGCGTAGCCCAAAATGCGCTCACGAGGCAGCAGTGTTCCATAACCCGCCGACAGTGCTCATTCTGAAACATCGTTTATGGACACGAGTTTCGGAACATTCACCGCCTCTGGTCACCGGAATCCGCCCTCCATGTTCCATATACGACCGTTCATGAAACGGCCCGCACTGTATATGAGTCGCGTCGTGATGGGGCCGCGTCTAGTGCGCTTGTTCACGCTTCGTGCGGCGGCCTTCTTGACCTCAGCGTTGAGCAGTCCGGGTTGGGTGACGGCGACCCGGGTGACGGGGTCGACGGTGATCTCCCGCATCCGTTCAGTGATCAGCACGATCCCGCCGTCGACGGCGCTCGACCCGCCCGACAGTGAAATCCTGCCCGTAACCAGTCCTGATGCGGCCGAACAGGGCGCGTCTCCGCGCCACGAGATTGCCAATTTGGTGTGCCCACTCACCTCGACACGACGTGGCTCAATCGTGGTCGCGAATCAACGAACCGCTCGCGGTGGTTGCAGTTCCAGCCGCAGATTCGAGGCGCTCTTGCCGTCGACATCGTCGGGTTCGATCAGCTCCGTTAGATCCTCCTGCTGGCGCTGTCCGAAAGCCGGTCGATCCCCGGGCAACATCCGACTTGATCCGTTCGAGCCGGCGGGTAACGCGACCGAGTCGGTAGGGCATCAGGTAGCCGATCGCATTGTGAGATCCCGGATAGACCCACGCACCCCATTGTCGAATTAGCGCAGATATGCGCTAATGTTTGCCGCGATGAGTCAAGGAGGGGCAATGATCGATTTCCTGAACTCGACGGCGTTCACCGCATTCGGTGCGCCGACGAGCTGGGCGGAGGTGCTGGGCTTCGTGACCGGGGCCTGGTGTGTGTGGTTGGTGGGCCGTCAGTCGGTGTGGAACTGGCCGATCGGGATCGCGAACAATGTGGTGTGGATCCTGCTGTTCGCTACCGCAGGGCTTTTCGCGGACTCGGCGCTGCAGATCGTCTACATCGCGCTCGCCGTGTGGGGCTGGCGCAACTGGGTGCAGGGGCGCGCGGGGGACACCCTGCCGGTCACGGGCACCACCGGGACCGAATGGATGTGGCTGGCCGGTGCGGGTATCGCCGGAACCGGCGCGCTGACACTGTTCCTCGACACCGCGACGTCGTCGACGGTCCCGTTCTGGGATGCGGTCACCACGATCCTGTCGCTGCTGGCGACGTGGGGGCAGGCGACCAAGCGGTGGGAGTCGTGGCTGCTGTGGATCGCCGCCGACCTGATCTACATCCCGCTGTACCTGCACAAGGGCCTGACGCTGACGGCGCTGCTCTACGCCGGGTTCCTGCTGCTGTGCATCCGCGGCCTGCTCGCGTGGCGACGCAGTCGGGCAACCGATCCCGCGTTGGCGGTGGCGTGATGACCGCGCTGTACCGGCACGCCCTGGTGATCGGCAAGTTCTATCCGCCGCACCGCGGACACCACCACCTGGTCCAATCGGCCGCGCGGATCGCGGACCGCGTGACGGTCGTGGTGATGGCCTCGGCGGCGGAGTCGATTCCGCTCGCAGACCGGGTGTCCTGGATGCGACAGACCCACGCCGGAGACGCGACGGTGCGGGTCACCGGGATCGCCTGTGACGCGCCGATGGACCTCGAATCGACCACGGTGTGGGCGGCGCAGGTCGCGTGCATGCGCGCGGCCGCCCGGCAGGTCGATACGACACCGATCGACGCCGTGGTCTCGAGCGAGAAGTACGGCGACGAGCTGGCGCGGTGGTTCGGGGCCACCCACGTGTGCGTCGACCCCGACCGGATCGCGCACCCCGTATCGGGGACCGCGTGCCGCGCCGATCTCGCCGGTAACTGGGACGTGCTCGACGAGCCTGCGCGTGCCGGTCTGGCAACTCGCGTCGTCGTGCTCGGCTCAGAATCGACCGGGACCACGACCGTCAGTCGCGCACTGGCACAGCGCTACCGGGACCGCGGCGGCGTATGGGCGCGGACCGGCTGGGTGCCCGAGTACGGGCGGCGAGTGACCCTGGACAAGCTGGATCGACTGCGGGCGCTGCGTCCCGACGCCGCGGTGGAGGAACTGGAATGGACCGGTGACGACTTCGCGGACATCGCGAGGGAACAGACACGGATGGAGGAGAGCGCTGCCCGGGCCGGCTCGCCGGTGCTGATCTGCGACACCGACGCCTTCGCCACCACCGTCTGGGAGCGGCGTTACCTCGGAACCGACAGCGGTCGCGCCTGGGAAGGCGTCGTCGACCGGCCGGCGATCTACCTGCTCACCGATGACGTCGGCGTCCCGTTCGTGCAGGACGGCATCCGCGACGGCGAGCACATCCGGGCCGAGATGACGCGGTGGTTCGAGGACGCGTTGACGGCGACCGGGCGGTCGTGGGTGTTGCTCACCGGGCCGTTGTCCGAGCGGGTGAGTCTCGCGGAGCGGGTCGTCGACCTCGCTCTGGCGCAGCGCTCGTCGTTCGGGGCCCCGCTGTAGGGCCCTGGGTCAGGACAGCACGGCGCCCGGGTTGAGGATCCCGAGCGGATCGAGCGCGGTCTTGACCCGCCGGTTCAGTTCCATGACATCCTCGCCGAGCTGGCCGGGCAGCCAGTCCCGCTTGAGTCGCCCGACGCCGTGTTCGCCGGAGATGGTGCCGCCCAGGGCGATTGCCAGCTCCATGACGCGGGCGAAGGCGGTGCGGGCCCGGTCGGTCATGTCGGGGTCGGTGGGGTCGAAGACGATCAACGGGTGGGTGTTGCCGTCGCCGGCGTGCGCGACAGTGCAGATGAGGACGTCGCAGTCCTCGGCGATCGCCTCGACCCCGGTGATGAGCGCGGGCAGCTGTTGCATCGGCACGCCGACGTCCTCGAGCAGCAGGCTGCCCATCGCCTGCACGGCAGGGAAGACGGATCGCCTAGCGGCGGTGAAGGCGTCGCCCTCGGCGGCGTCGTCGGTCGCGAACACCTCCGTTGCTCCGTGCTTCTCACACGCCGCGACGATCGTCGCGATCTCCTGCGCCCCGGCGGCGCCGGGCGCGTCGGACTGGGCGAGCAGCAGCGCGCGGGCGTTGCGGTCCAGGCCCATCCGGACCGCGTCCTCGACCGCGTTGATGCTCGCGTGGTCCATGAACTCGAGCATCGCCGGACGCATTTCCCGGGTGATCGCGAGGACGGCGTCGGCCGCCGACTCGACGGACGGGAACGACGCGACCACCGTCGACGCCGGCGGCTGCGCGGGGATCAGCCGCAGCGTCAGCTCGGTGATGATGCCGAGGGTGCCCTCGCTGCCGACGAACAGCTTGGTCAGCGACAGGCCGGCCACATCCTTGAGTAGCGGGCCGCCCAGCCGGACGGCGGTGCCGTCGGCTAGCACGACCTGCATGCCGAGCACGTAGTCGGTGGTCACCCCGTACTTGACGCAGCACAGCCCGCCGGCGTTGGTGGCCGCGTTGCCGCCGATCGAGCAAATCTCGTACGACGACGGGTCCGGCGGGTACCAGAGCCCGTGCTCGGCGGCGGCCTGCTTCACCTCGGCGTTGAGCAGGCCGGGCTGGGTGACGGCGACCCGGGTGACGGGATCGACGGTGATCTCCCGCATCCGCTCGGTGCTCAGCACGATCCCGCCGTCCACAGCGCTCGACCCGCCGGACAGCCCGGAGCCCGCGCCGCGCGGCACCACCGCGATCCGATGCTCGGACGCCCACCGCATCACCGCCTGCACGTCCTCGGTGCAGGTCACGCGGACCACCGCGATCGGGGTGCCGGCGTTCGGGTCGGCGGCCCAGTCCTGGCGGTAACCGGCGGTCATGTCCGGGTCGGTCAGCACGGCGCCGTCGGGCAGCGCGCCGATGAGTTGATCGAGAACAGCCGGATCCACCGTCGTCATGCGTCCATCATGCCCCCGCATGCCGGATTCGCGACCGAAGGTAACGGCCGGGCGATACCGTCGGAGCGACCGTACGTCGACGAGGGGGTTGTGGTGGCGGAGTTCGAGCAGGATCGGGATCTGTTGATCCGACTGTGGCGGATGTGGTCGAAGCGGGCCGCGGAACTGTCCGACGAGCAGTGGACGACGGAGACCCGGCTGACGGGCTGGACCGTCCGGGACGTCTACGTGCACGTCACCCCCGACGTCCTGATCGCGATGCTCGCCGCGCCCGCCGCCGACGGCGCCGCGAAGGTCACGAGCGCCTCGGAGATGCTTCGCGTCTTCAACGCCGACCCAGCCGCCACCGAGCCGCTGCACGCGCAGCTCGCCGAGATGGTCCGGCAGATGGCCGCCGACGTCGATCGCGGGACTATCGTCGAGCGCTTCGAGACCGAGCTGCCCGACGCGTTCGAGCGGCTCACCGGCCTGAGCCGCGACAGCGTCATCGCGCACCCCATCCTGGAGTCGGTCTCGCTCGGCGCCTTCCTCGACATGGCGATCCTGGAGGCGACGGTTCATTGGCTCGACGTGATCGACGCGGTCGGCGGTGACGAGCCGGAGCCGATGGCGCTCGAACGGGCGCGGGACGTGCTCGCCGCGGTGGCGGACCCGTTGGCGTTCATCGAGGCGGCGTCGGGGCGCTCGACCGGAGCTGTGCTGCCGGTGATGCGCTGAGAGCCGATAGCCTCGCGGCATGAGGACTGTCGGTATCGACCTTGCGGCCGAACCCGCGAAAACTGCTGTTGCGACCATAGATTGGGGTGATCGCTCCGCTCGGGTCGTCGGCCTGAAGCTCGGAGCGACGAACGACGACCTTGTCGAAGCGGTCCGGGGTGCCGACAGATCCGGAATCGACGCGCCGTTCGGGTGGCCGGACGCGTTCGTCGACTTCGTTCTCGCGCATCACAATCGGGAACCACGCCGCGAGCTCGAACTGAGCAATCGTGCCGGGCGGCTGCCGCTGGTTCGACGGCGGACGGACCGTGTGGTGCACGTGGTGACTGGCATCGTGCCGCTCAGCGTGTCGGCCGACCTGATCGCGCACGTGGCATTGCGGTGCGCTGGGCTGCTGGCGTGGCTCGAGGTGGCCGGGGTCGGCGTGGATCGCGTCGACGGCCCGGTGATCGAGGTCTATCCGGCGGCCGCGCTGCAGCAGTGGGGGCTGCCGTTCCGCGGGTACAAGGGGTCGGCGAATCGAGAGAAGCTCGCGCAGTTGGTCGCGAGCCTCGATGAAGCGACGCCGTATCTGGATCTCGCCGACTTCCGTGGAGCGTGTGAAGCGTCCGACGACGCATTCGACGCGGTGGTGGCGGCGGTGATCGCGCGGGCAGCGGCGGTGGGAAGGACGCGGCTGCCGAACGGCGTCGACGCCGAAGTTGCTGGTCGCGAGGGGTGGATCCACCTGCCGATGGGGCCGCTGCCGGCGCTCGCCTGATCGGGCGCTTCGTACCGTTGGTGATTCTCGAGATCGAGGGGAACCGATGGGACCGAACCTGCGTCTGTTTAAGGTGAAGCGGTCTGGAACGAGGGGAGGAGGTCCGGATGCGGGTGACTGCTGCGATCGGGCTGATCGGTGCGGGTCTGCTACTGGCGGGGTGCGGGTCGGGAACTGTGTCGGGGGATGCGGACGCTGAGGGGACGGCAGCGGGGGAACCGGTATTCAGTCCGTGTGATGACATTCCTGACGAGGTCGTCGGGGCTCTCAGCGTCGATCCCACGACTGAGGAACGCGACATCCTCGGTGTAAAGCAGCCTGGCTGGAACGTGTGTGGGTGGCGTGGCTCGGAGTACTCATTGTCGGTATTCGCGACGACCCGCACTTTGGATGAGGTGCGCACGAACGACCGTAACGAAGAGGTCGTCCCAGTAGAACTTGATGGCCGGGAGTCGTTTTCGTACCGGGAAAGCACGGACACGAATCGTGAATCATGTGATGTCGCGATGGACGCGGCAGGTGGCGCTGTGTTGGTGTCAGTCGGATTCCACGTTCTTACGCCACCGAGCAACCCCAGCGAGCCGTGCGAAGTTGCCATCGGAGCAGCTCGGGCCGTCAGTCAGTACGTTCCGAAATGAGTGACAACGATTCTGGTTGGGGGTTGCTTTGAATGAGACGAACAGCTGGTCCGGGCTGATCGCGGCGGCCGAGCAAGGTGATCTCGAACTCGAACGTGGTACCGCATCGAACTGTGCCCGGGCGTGTGACGATCTTATTGACCAGTTGACAAGAGTTCTCGATGGTACGCGCGGACTCGCCAAAATCGATGGACTAGGTTCGCTGCCATCTGGAGTGACGTTGGCATCGAAGTTTGAGCGAAAGGCAAGAGGAGGCGACTACTCGCTTGATCGAGCGATCGCCGATCACCTCCGTGTGGTTGGCGACATTAGGGACGTGTTCCTGAAGATCGAAAACCGCTACGCCGCAGCGGAGGAAGCGAATGCCGCCGCCGCGAGCGCTGTCGAATCGCAGATCAACTAAGACTTCCGGGGCCGCGCCACTGAGGGGATGGCGCGGCCTCGGATCCGCTTCGGGAGGTGTCGTCGACCGAGGCATGAGACGAGGGGGAGAAGGATGGGACTGCCGGACTTCGGTGGCTGGATCGAAGGCATCAGCAAGGACATTGTCGAATTCGGCAAGCATCCGGCGAACAAGGTGCTCGACCTCGTCACCGGCTACGACCTCAACGAACGCAGCCGCGTGCGAGACGAACAAGCCGCCGGCAACGCCGAACGGGACGAAATCTACCTGCAGCAGGCCGGGCTCTACGGCCGATTCAGCGGCAGGTTCGACGACCCGGCCCTCGGCTCACCCGAAGCTTTCGAAGCCATGTCCCACGAGGACATCAAAGCCGCCGTCGACGGAATGAACGGCGGCGCTCTGCGCGCCAGCGCGGAGGGCTGGACCAAGATCGGGCAGTCACTCGAACAGGCGCTCAACGACTTCCGCGATTTCATCACCACCGAAACCGACGGCAAATGGGAAGGCGTAGCGAAGGATTCCGCGACCGCCGCAACAGGAAGATACGCCACCGAATCCGGGAAACTCGCCGAAGCCGGCACCCTCATCGGCACCAAGATCACCGAAGCGGCCACCGGCGTCGACCAAGTCAAGGCCACCGTGCCGCCCGTCTCCAAACGCTCTCTCCTCGAGGTCGCCTTCGACGCAGGAATGCCCACCGCCGGCCTCTTCAAACGCCTGTTCCACGACCAAGACGAGGCACACCAGGAAGCCATCCAAATCATGCGGACCGTCTACACCCCGGTCATGCAGCAGGCCGACACCAACGTGCCGAGACTCCCAGAACCTCCCCGTGTCATCGCCGAGAACCAAGGGGCATCGCCCTCGAGTGGTGGTGGTGGTGCACCCGGCATCGGCACGCCGGGCTCGCCCACGCCCTACACCGGGGGACCGAACTCGGGATCGCCCACCCCGCCAGTGCAGACTCCTGGCAGCCCCATACCTGGCGCAACACCCGGAACGGGTTCAACACCCGACGCGTTCAACCCCATCGCTCCGGGCGCCCAGCCCACCTCCAACGACCAGTTCACCGCCCCGGCCGATGCCACGATAACCCCGGCCGCCGCCTGGACCGCACCCGCGGCCGCCACAGGGCTCGACGGCACCCGCGCGGGACAGTCCGGCTACGGAATCCCCGGGATGGGCGGAGGCTCCGGAACCTACTCGGGCACAGGCAGTTTGGGATCGAACACAGGGTCGGGCATCGGCGCAGGAGCAGGAGGCGGCGCCGGCGGCTACGGAGGCGGCATCCTCACAGGCGGATACGGCTCCGGCGGAATGGGGTCCGGTGGATCAGGAACCGGAGGCGGCGCCGCAGGATCGTCGCCGAGCGCCACCGCCGGCGGAGCAACGGGAACAACTGCCGCCGGCACCGCAGCACGAAATGGTGCAGTCGGCGGCGGCATGATGCCCGGCGCCGGTGCCCGCGGGCGCGGCGAAGACGACGCCGAACACAAGACGCCCGGCTACCTCGTCAACGTCGACAACGGCAGCGAACTCATCGGCAACCTGCCCCTGGCCGCCCCACCCGTCATCGGGAGCTGAGGCGGCCGGGGCTCGCGCCAGCTCTAGACGCCGATCAGCTGCTTGGCCGCCGCGACGGCGGCCGGGGCGTCCAGGGACGGCATGTCGTCCCACTGGCCGCCGGTGATCGTCACCTTGACCGCGGGCGTCTCGACCGTCGTGACGATCACGCCGGCGACAGCCGTCGTCATCGGCAGGGTGTAGGCGACACCGCCCGCCTTCTCGATTGCGGCATCCGGAAGGACGGAGAGCTTGCCGGCCTCGAGGTCACTCACCGCCGGAACCTCACCGGTCCCCGGCTCGATTAGCACCTCGACAGAGCGGATCTCGCTCAGCGAAGTGGCGCCCTCCGGGGTCTCCCAGTTGCAGATCACGCCGTACTCGTCGGCCGCGTTCGACGGGCTCTCCTCCAGCCCCGCAATGTACTGCGCAACCGTCGGCGCGACGTCCCCACAGCTCGAGAACCGTGCCAACACGTCCGCACCCATGTCAGCGCCGTCACCCGCGACCGCGTCACCGGCCACCGTGCCGAACGTAGCCTCCGAGGCGGCGGTCTCGGCATCGTCGGAGCCGCAGGCGCTCAGCGCCGCAGCCAGAACTAGAACCACAGGAACAAACCGGGCGTTTCGGGTCATGCAGGCACTGTACCTACGCCTTCACCGGCCCCGCCCGCAGCACGTCGTCGAAGCGCTCCCGGACCTCGGCGACGTGCTTGTCGAGGTCCTCGACCGTCCAACCCTCGGTGCTGATCGGCTCCAAGACGTCGACGTACACCTCACCGGCGTGCGCGACGAACGAGTTGCGCCACATCAGATCCCCGGCGTTGTGGATGACGATCGGCACGATCGGCACCCCCGCCTGCATCGCCAGATGGAAGCCGCCCTTCTTGAACCGGCCCAACCGGGGTGTGGGGGAGCGGGTGCCCTCCGGCGCGATCGCGATCGACGTGCCACCGCGCAGCTTGTCGACCGCCGGCTTCAGCGCCTCCCGCGCCTGCGCACTGTCTGTCCGGTCCACATACGCGACGTCGAGCAGCATCCCCACCGCCGCGAACCGCGGATCGTGCGACGCCTCCTTCTTCGCCACGCCCGTCGCGTCCCGCTGGATCACCTTGCCGATCAACAACATGTCCAGCGAACTCTGATGGTTGAACATGAACACCGCCGGCCGGGCATTCCACGCGTTGTCCTCGCCGGTGATGTGCACGTCGACGCCGCACAGCCGCAGCGCC
This sequence comes from Prescottella equi, assembly GCF_002094305.1. Lineage (GTDB taxonomy): Bacteria > Actinomycetota > Actinomycetes > Mycobacteriales > Mycobacteriaceae > Prescottella > Prescottella equi. Next base: position 99,648 of record NZ_LWTX01000008.1, on the reverse strand, counting down.
AGATCCGGGCCGTACGTCCCCACCAGATTCGCCGCCGTCCGCCGATTCCCGGACAGCACCCCGGCCGTCGCCCCGAGCGCCGTCGTCGCCATCAGCGCACTCAACGCCAGACCTGTCCGGGCCGTCGCCACCGGCGTCGCACCCCGCTCCGGCCTCGGCAGGTTTACCGACAGCCAGCCCTCCGCCCGTGCGATGCCCGCCAGCTTGCGATCCGGATTCAACGCCACCGGGCGCCCCACCGAATCGAGCATCGGAACATCCTCGGCGCCATTGGAATACGCGAACGCCTCCGACAGCGGCGCCCCCGCCTCCTCTGCGAACGCTCGCACCGCCTTCGCCTTCTCCGGACCCCACAGCGCCGGACCGGTGAGCTTGCCGGTCAGCATGCCGTCCACCACCTCCGGCCGGCTGCACAGGATCTCGTCGATCCCCAGGTCGTATGCGACGTCCTGCGCCTGATACACCGTCGCCGACGTCGCCAGCACGATCCGGTGGCCGGCCCGGCGGTGGGCGTCGAGCAGGCGTCGGACATCGGGGAAGATCATCGCGGCGATGTCCTGCCGGAACAGCCGCTGACTCCACTCCCGCAGCTCGTCCTCGCGTCGCCCGGCCAGCCCGGTGACCGCGATCTCCATGAGCCGGCCCACGTCGGCGCCGCGGAACTGGGTGTCGAAGGCGGCGCCGGTGGTGCGGAGCAGTTCGGCGACGCTGATATCGAAGCGGCGCAACCGGTCCCGGTACACGACGCTCGCGGTGTAGCCGGTGATGAGGGTGCCGTCCAGATCGAACGCAGCCAGCGTCTTCGGCCCCTGCGGGGCGGCGGCGATCGCCGAGTAGATGTCCTCGAGACGGTTCATCGATCCGACCCCGTTCCCTCGACGAATTCGGCCGCCGAGTCGGCGCCCTTCACCTCGTCCAGCTTGGCGTGGGCGCGGGCACGGATCTCGCGCACTCGGCGCACGAGGGTGCGGATCTCGTCGGCGAACGCGCGGCGCCCCGTCTCCACCGACAGGTCGTCGTTCTCGATCAGTCGGCGGTTGCGGGCCAACTGCAGAGCGGTGGCGAACAGTTCCGAGGAGACCGACTCGCTGCTCGCGATCTGCTGCCGGAGCCGACGCTGCTGTGCCAGCGCGAGACACTCGGCGAGGAAGGTCTTCTCGTCGAAGTTCTTCGCCACCGGCGCATCCAGTAGGTGATCGGCCACCACCTCGTACGCCTCCAGGAACGGCTGCAGCACCCGGTGCGCGAGATACGGACGCACCTCGTCGAGGATGTGCGCGACGTGCTCCGGGTTGCTCAGGTCGCTCTCCCACGCCGGATCGATGAGGCTCAGTTCCGACCGCAGCTCCTCTCGGAACGTCGTCTTGTCGCTGAAGAAGAACTCGTACTTGAGCAGGTCGCGGATCCGTTTGGCCTCGGCCCAGCCGTCGGTGAGTGGATCGGCGAACTTCTCGTCCACCGCCGCGCACAGCACCATCTCGGCGATCGCCCGCACCAGCAGGAAGTGAATGGTGTTGTTGCGGTAGAAGGCTGCCACCAGCCCCTGATCCTTGCCGAGGTAGTAGACGCGCTCGTTGCCCTCGTCGTACCGCTCGAGCACCCCGGAATCGAGGTGGGTGAACAGCGCCCGGCGGATCACCTGCGGGTTGGTGAGGTCGACGTCGCCGGCCGTCGGCAGCTTCCGGGCGATGATGTAGTCGACCAGCGGGCCGAGGATGAAGCCGAGCTCGGGCACGGTCAGTGCCCGGTCCTCGATGCCGAGGAACGCCAGCATCACCAGCGACGACGCGGTCACCGGGGTGACCTCGTTGATCCGGTGGCTCACCTCGATGCCGGTCTTCTGGATCGCCAACCGGAAGTCGTCCTCCTGCGCCAGCGAATCCCGCAGCGACAGTGGACGTCCCACCGTGACGTGTGCGACGCCGCGGCGCTGGCCCTGCGCACGGACGTAGCCGACCATCCAACGGAAGCTCTCCTTCCGCTTCGCCGCGCCGTGCGCCTCCGCCGCCATCGCGCTCACCTCGTACAACTGGTCGTACACCAGCGAGACGGGGACGAGGTAGACGTCGGACGCGTCGGACGACTGGAAGGCCTTCGCCAGATACGTCAGCAGCCCGTACCGGGGCGGCCGCAGCTTGCCGGTGCGGGAGCGTCCGCCCTCGATGTACCACTCGAGGTTGAACCGCTTGTTCATCAGGAACCGCATGTACTCGCGCAGCGTCCACTTGTAAATCTCGTCGCCGTCGAACTTGCGGCGGATGAACACCGTGCCGCTGCGCTTGCTGATCGGGCCGATCGGCCAGAAGCTCACGTTGAGCCCGCCCATCACGTGGTTGAGCGGCAGGTCGTTCGCGAGCAGCGCCGGCCGCAGCACCAGCGGGTCGAGGTAGGAACGGTGGCTCGGCAGGAACACCAGCGAGTGTTCGCGGTTGAGTTCCCGCAGCTCCTCGAACCGCGTGGTGTCGACGTCCAGGCGGTAGGCGCGGGAGAAGTAGCGGCCCAACTGATCCCACACTGCGATGGCCCGTCGGCTCTGGGCAGCCACCATCTCGTCGAGATCCGCGCGGGCCCGACGTTCGACGTCGACGACGGTGAGATTGAGTTGCGCGGCAAGCTTCTTCACGCCCGCGGTGAAGCGCCCGGTGTCGGTGATCTCCTCGACCACGAACCGCGACACCTTGTACTGCGTGCCGAGCAGGTGCCGTTCGGCCCGCTCGAGCGCGAGCGCGGCCTGACGCCGGATGAAGTCGGGCAGCGACCCGCCGCCCCGCTCCGCGAGCCGCTCCCGCATCTCGGTCAGCGACGCCGGATCGCCTTCGATCACCTTGCACCGCGCGGGATCGGAGCGCAGCACCCGGCGTTGCGCGTTGGGCGCGATGTGCAGCGGATCCCGGGCCGAGAGCACCTCGCGGAGGCGTTGCCCGCGATGACCGTTCGCGGTGTCGGGCATCCACACCACGCGCACCGGCGTCAGGACGGGATCGTCGTCGCGCAGCACCAGCGCCGACATCGCCTGGCCGGTGGTGGCCATGGTGACGGTCGGCTCGCCGGACTCGGCCTCCCGCCGGCCCAGCCACGTCCGCAACACCCGGTCCTCGGTGTCGGTCATCTCCTCGGTGAGATAGATCCGCGGATGGCGGTCGGCTTCGGTCATCGCTGCGCTCCCTCCTCCGCGTCCTCGGCGGCGCCGCCCAGCGCCACCACCTCGTCGAGGCTCTCCTGCAGGCAGCGCATGAACAGCGCGGGTTCGGTGACCGACGCGGTGTCGATGTTGACGCCGATGCAGCACGTCCCGACGTGCGAGACCATCGTCGCCATCACCGCGCAGCCCGGCGCCGGCCCGAACGGGAACATCCGCTCGATCCGCGCGCCCGCCAGGTACACCGGGACGGGCACCCCCGCGACGTTCGACGCCTGCAGGTCCAGGCCCGACGACTGCGACAGGTACCACTCGGCGAGCAGCCGGGTGGGCAGCCGCACCAGTAGCGGTGAGGCGGCCTCGACGATGTCGAGCGCGGGTTCCTCCCGCAGCGCCAGCACGATGGCGCGCACCTTCCGGATCCGCTTCGCCGCGTCGGGCTCGGTGGCGGGCCCGGCGAACCGCACCGCGGCGATCCGGTTCCCGCCCGACGGATCCGACGCCGCCCGCATGTTGATCGGCATCCCCATCGGAACCTTGCCGACCTCCGCGCCCATCTCCTCGTGATAGCGGCGGAAGCCGCCGAGCAGCGCCGCGATGTACGCGTCGTTGACCGAGCCGCCGGCCGCGTGCGCCGCGATCCGCAGCTCGTGCAGGCCCACCTCGAGCACCCCGAACCAGCGTCCGAGCCCGCGCTCGCGCAGCAGTGGCGAGCCGGTCGCCGGTGGCGGTTGCACGACCCGGCGCAGCGACCCGGCGTAGTCGAGCACCTCGCCGGCCGCGTCGAACGGGCGCGTGACGGCGGTGACCGCGGCACGCAGGGACCCCGACACCAACCCGGCAACCCGGCTCGGGGCCTTCCGGATCCCGGAGACCACGTCGCGGCCGAGCGCCCCGAGATCGGACAGGTGCTCGGGCGGCGCGGGATCGCGATCGGGTTTGTCCGGCGTGGGCTCCGGACGGCGGCTGTGCAGCAGCGCCATCATCTGGATGCCGCCCATGCCGTCGGTGATGCTGTGGTGCGTCTTGACGACGTACACCGCGCGCCCGTCGTCGAGTCCCTCGATGAGCATCGCGATCCACGGCGGACGGGCCTTGTCGAACGGCTCGGTCGCCAGGTGCCGGCAGACGCGCAGCGCATGATCGAGGTCGCCCCTGTCGCCCGGCAGCCGGATCCGGCGCAGGTGGTAGTCGAGGTCGAACTCGGGATCGACCGACCACACCGGGTTGCCCAGCCCCAGAGCCGGTTCCACGGCCCGCATCCGGATCCGGGGAACGATGTGCGACGCCCACTCGTGCGCGCGTACCAACCGGTCCCAGTCGGGCGCCTTGTCGAGGATGTCGACCGCGACGATGGGCGTCCGCAGTTCGGGACGCACCTCCTCCATCCGCCACATGCCGGTCTCGAAGTCCGACATGGTGCGGCTCTGACCCCACGCGACCGCGGACAGATCGACATCCACCGCGCTCGGTGGAACGAACGGTTGTCCCTCGGTCATACGCGCTCCTCGGCGATCAGTCCTCGGTTCGATTCGACGTCGTCTCAAGTGTGGACCCGTTCGCGCGGCAGCGTCCCCGGATTGGACGCTTCCGGGTCCGGACACCTGGGACAACTCGGATCCCGCGCGGGAGTGCCGCCGGTCCGTTAACGTTCGGGGCACTTCGATCCTTGCCCCGGCGAAAGGACGCGGTCATTCCTCTCTACCAATTCCGGTGCGCCCAGTGCGGTCCGTTCGACCGGCACTTCCCGATGGCGGACGTCCCCGACAGCTCCGACTGCCCGCACTGCGCGTCGGACGGGCGCCGGCAGATCACCGCCACCCGGCTCGGCCGGGGCGGGTCGGCGTCGATGCGGTTGCTCGACGCGACCGCCCGCTCCGCGAGCGAGCCGACCGTGGTCTCCGGGCCGGCTCCGGGCGCTCGGCGCACCCCGCAGAAGGTCACCACCAATCCGCTCCACCGAAAGTTGCCCCGCCCCTGAGAAATCCGCCCGTCCGCGCTAGGAGGCTCGATGCCCGAATTGCTGTTTCCGCTGGATTCGAACAAGAAGTTCACCGAGCAGGAGAAGATCGGCCACAACCGGTGGCACCCCGACATTCCGGCGGCCGTGACCGTGAAACCGGGCGACTCGTTCCGGGTGCACTGCCGCGAATGGTTCGACGGCGCGATCCACAACGACGACTCGGCCGACGACATCCTGAACGCGCCGCTCACCACCGTCCACACCCTGTCGGGGCCGTTCGCGGTGGAGGGTGCGAAGCCCGGTGACCTGCTGGTCGTCGACATCCTCGATCTCGGACCCATTCCGCAGGAGGATTCGGGGCCGCTCGCCGGCCAGGGCTGGGGCTACACCGGCATCTTCCCGCGCGACAACGGCGGCGGGTTCCTCACCGACCAGTTCCCCGACGCGTACAAGGCGGTGTGGGACTTCGCCGGGCAGACGGCGACGTCGCGGCACGTGCCGCACGTGAAGTTCACCGGCATCGTGCACCCCGGCCTGATGGGCACCGCCCCGTCCCACGCGCTGCTGGGCAAGTGGAACACCCGCGAGGCCGCGCTGATCGCGACCGACCCCGACCGGGTGCCGCCGCTCGCGCTGCCCCCGGAACCGCGGGACGCGATCCTCGGCTCCCTCTCGGGCGCCGACTTCGACCGTGTCGCGGCCGAGGCCGCCCGCACCGCGCCGCCCCGCGAGAACGGCGGCAACCAGGACATCAAGAACCTCACCAAGGGCAGCCGCGTCTTCTATCCGGTGTTCGTCGACGGCGCGAACCTGTCGGTGGGTGACCTGCACTTCTCGCAGGGCGACGGCGAGATCACGTTCTGCGGCGCCATCGAGATGGGCGGCTTCATCGATCTGCGTGTCGACATCATCAAGGGCGGCATGGAGACGTACGGCGTCTCGGAGAACGCGATCTTCATGCCCGGCAACACCGACCCGCAGTACTCCGAGTGGCTCGCCTTCTCGGGGACGTCGGTGACCCTCGACGGCGAACAGCGCTACCTGGACTCGCAGCTGGCGTACCAGCGGGCGTGCCTGCACGCGATCGACTACCTCACGAAGTTCGGCTACAGCCCGGAACAGGCGTATCTGCTCCTCGGTGCCGCGCCCATCGAGGGCCGGTTGTCGGGCGTGGTCGACATCCCGAATTCGTGCGCCACGGTCTATCTGCCGACCGCGATATTCGATTTCCCGGTCGCGCCGTCCGCCGACGGGCCCGTGCAGATCGATCCGGGAATCGGGGCGCCGCACTCGGCGCGCTGACGCATCCATTTCCGGCGGCATCGTCGGCGGCCCTCACGCCGCCGGCGGTGCCGTCCTAGGGCTGCGCAGACTACCAGGACAAAGCGCCTTTTCGGGGTGCTACGACCGGACCCCGCCCGAATTCTTTGTGTCGAGTTTCGTGCGAATGTAACTGCAGGTGAACGGCAGGTTTCGTTACCTAATCGTGATGATCAAACCGTAACGCCTCGGTCATTCGTCACGTTAGCGTCGATCTCAATCGCCCGGCGCTATCGAAGCGTTACGCGATGACACAACATCTACATTCTCGTCGCCCGGATCGTGATGTCCGACTGTGCGAGATCGGGCCGTCGGGGAGAAAGGGGCGCGGAGTCGTGAGCGCTTCGTCGAACTGCATCGAGAACTACATCGCGGCCATGTTCGCGTACGAATTCATGGACGGCGGTGTCGACCTGGACTCGCTCGAGCGCATCCACCGCGGTGACGTCCGCGACTGGGTCGGTGCCGTCGCGGGATCGGGTCTGTTCACCAACGCGCAGGTTGCGCGCGTCGATGCCGGTTGGCGTCACGATCCCAAGTCGCTCCTCGACACCCTGCTCTCCGAGGCCGACGAGATGACCGTCAAGCGGTGCGAGATGACGTGGGCCGCTCTGGACCGCATCGAGTCGCCCGCCGAGCGTCGCGAGCTGGTTGCCGTCGGTGGCTACAGTGCCGCGGTGGCGCCGGCGTCCACGACGATCGCCTGATCGTCGGTCAACATTCGATACCGAACCCCGGCAGCACGGCAGGCCTCGACCATTCGGGCCGCCTCGCTGCCGGGGTTCGCCGTATCCACGGACCCGTCGGCGGCGGCCGCGCAGTGCGGCACGATCGAGAAGTCGACGAAACCCAGCCCGTCCCACCGTGGTTCGACGCCGCACACGGGCGCCACCTCACCCGGATCGTCGGCACTGTCGATCCCGACCAGTGACGGCGACATGATGCACGCCCCGGCGCTGTACCCCGCATAGGCCAGCCGTCCGTCGCGGACCAGGGCGGCGAGTACCGCGTCGCCGCCGCTGCGCGCCAACTGTGCGCGCAGCACGAACGTGTTGCCGCCGCGCACCCACACCGCCCCGAATCCCGACAGCGTGTCCGCCAGCCGCTCCGGGGCGCCGACGTAGTGGCGCAGATCCACCTCGGTCGGGGTGAACCCGAGCCTGCGGAGCGGGACGACGTCGCTCACCAGAGCCGACTCCCGCGCCCGGGCCGGCCACGCGTCCGCGGCGTTCGCGATCACCGCGATCGGTCCCGGCCCGCCCACGAGCTCGACGAACCGGTCCACGTGGGCGCCGAAACGATACGACGACAGGAACAGGCGCACGGGTCAGATCGTGAAGGCCAGGTGGTCGACGATCCGGCGACCCACCTCGGTGTCGCCGCCCAGTTCGAACTCCGGTACGTGCTCGGCCGCTGTCGTGCGACCGGTCGCCAACCGCGTGAACAGGCGCGAATCCATCGCGATCCCCGACGTCGCCGGCCCGGACAGCTCCGGCACCACCGCGGCGCGTCCGTCGACCTCCACGTGCAGCGTGCGGGCCAGCGGTCCGGACAGCTCGAACGTCACCCGGGCGCCCTCCGGGGCGTGGCCCAGCTTGCCGACGACGAAGCCGAGTGCACCGGCGATCTCCTGGAACGCCAGGTTGCCGCGCGAGCCGCCCTCGTCCCCGGCGGGACCGCCCAGCGCATCGCGGATGTCGTGCTCGTGAATCCAGCAGTCGAACAGCCGGATTCGCATGAAGCGGCCGTACGTGGCCGGTCCGGCCGGGGTGACGGCGGCCGCGTCGAAATCGTCCTGCGTCATGTCGCCGAGCACCTCCAGCCGGCTGGAGGTGATCTCCCGGAACATCGCGAGGATCTGCGGCCCGGTGTGGGCGCGCAGCCCCTCCACCCAGCGTTCGTTGAGCGCGCCGATCTCGTTGCGCACGTGGGCCAGTCCGTGCACGTCGATCGCCGTCGACGGCGGTTCGAGGCCGGACAGCATCGACTCCGTCCCGATGATGTGCGAGACGACGTCGCGCACCGTCCACCCGGGCAGCGCGGTCGGGGTCAGCCAGGCGTCGCCCTGCACGGTGGAAAGCACGTCGTCGAGCACCGCCCACTGCTCGGACAGTGCGTCGACCAGGATGCCCTGGGGGAACTCGCTCATCTGTCACTCTCCGTTTCCGCCGCGGGGAGGTCGACGACCCCACCTCGATCGACACTCTGCCAGTCGCGGCCCCGCACGTACGGCTCCAGCGCGCGTCCGATGTCCGCGGCGTCCGACGCGCCCTTGATCCGCTGGATCTCGTAGACGTGCGGGAATTCGAGCAGCTCGGTGACGGTGTTCCAGAGCCGCACCGCGGCCTCGCCCGAGGGCGGATCGATCAGCACCGGGCCGAAGAACGCGGTGCCCAGGACGAACAGCGTCGGCACCCCGAATCCACCCGCCGCCACCACCCGGTCGTGATCCGCGCGGACGTCGTCGTGCGTGGTGGGATCGGCGAGAGCGGCGTCGAGTAGCGCCGGATCGAGGCCCAGGCGTTCGAGCAGGCCGCGGGCTACCGTCGGGTCGTGCGGTTTGCCGCCGTCGACGTGCAGCAGGTGACCGGTCGCGAAGTACCACCGGTCCAGCAGATCCATGCTCTCGCGGCGCAGCAGCGCACCGACCCGCATCAGAGACCACCCGTACGACCACTCGCGCTCCCACGGGTGCTTCTGGTCGTCGCGGCGGTTGATCTCCTCGAGGCTGAAGAAGCGCCACGCGATGTCGATGCCGGTCTCGGCGCGTACGTGCCGGATCCAGCGCGACGCGTGGAACGCGAACGGGCACATCGGGTCGAAATGGAAGTCGACCGAGGTGATCGGCTCGGCGTCGGTACCCCTGTCCGTGGCCACCCTGCCACTCTAGGACCGATCGACGGCCGAGGCGACGACTCGACACGCAAACGTCGGACCGGGTCGGCTTTTCGAACGATTCGGGCGAAACCGCTCCGGAGATGCAGCCGAAGGTGGACCATCGACGCAGACCGATCGTGCGAATCACCGTTCACATGAGGAGCCGCCGTGTTTCCGGGAACCTTCGTCGCCGGCACGCCCGACAAGCCGGCGGTCATCCGCCCCGCCACGGGCGAGCAGCTCACCTACCGGCAGCTCGACGAGCGGTCACTGCGGCTGGCCAGGTACCTGCGCGCGATCGGGATGCGGCCGGGCGATCACCTCGCGGTGGTCGCAGGCAACGACCTGCGGGTGCTCGAGGTGTACTGGGCGGCGCTGCGATCCGGGCTTTACATCACCGCCGTCAACTGGCATCTCACCCCGGCCGAGGCGGCGTACGTCGTCGACGACTGCGAGGCGTCGGCACTGGTCGTCTCGGTGGACGCGGCCGCGGCCCTCCCGGCAGATCCGACCGAGCTCCCGAAGGTGCGCTGCCGATTGGTGTTCGGGGGAGCGGTCGACGGCTACGACGACTACGAAGCGGTGCTCGCGCAGCAGTCGGACGAACCGCTGGAATCCCAGCCGCGCGGGCAGGACATGCTGTATTCGTCGGGCACCACCGGCCGGCCCAAAGGGATCAAACCGCAGCTGCCCGAGGGGCAGGTACACGAGACCGTCGACCCCTACACCGCGGTGTTCGCGCCGATGTACGGCTTCGACGCCGACACCGTCTACCTGTGCCCGGCACCGCTGTATCACGCTGCGCCACTGCGCTTCTGCGGCACGATCAACTCCGTCGGCGGGACCGTGATCGTGATGGACCGGTTCGACGCAGCCGAGGCGCTCGCGCTGATCGAGCGGCACCGTGTCACGCACAGCCAGTGGGTGCCCACGATGTTCGTGCGGATGCTCAAGCTGCCCAGCGAGATTCGCGACCGCTACGACGTGTCCAGCATGCGTGTCGCGATCCACGCCGCGGCCCCGTGCCCGGTCGAGGTCAAGCGCGCGATGATCGACTGGTGGGGCCCGGTGATCCACGAGTACTACGCGTCGACCGAGGGGGCCGGCGCGACCTTCATCGACAGCGCCCAGGCGTTGGCGCGTCCCGGGTCGGTGGGCCGCGACGGGGTCCTCGGCATCGTGCACATCTGCGACGAGGCGGGGCACGAACTGCCGACGGGGGAGATCGGCACTGTGTACTGGGAGCGCGACCAGGTCCCGTTCGAGTACCACAACGATCCCGTCAAGACGGCGTCCGCGCAGCACCCCGACCATCCGACGTGGACCACGAGCGGCGACATCGGCTACCTCGACGACGACCGCTTCCTGTATCTCACCGACCGCGCGGCGTTCACCATCATCTCCGGCGGGGTCAACATCTATCCGCAGGAATCCGAGAACGTCCTCACCCTGCATCCGAAGGTGTACGACGTCGCGGTCATCGGCGTGCCACACGACGAGATGGGGGAGGAGGTCAAGGCGGTCGTCCAACTGGTGGACGGTGTGACCGGGAACGCAGACATCGAACGCGAACTGCTCGACTACGTCCGCGAGCGCGTCGCGCACTACAAGGCGCCCCGATCGATCGACTTCGTCGATGACCTACCGCGCACCCCCACCGGGAAACTCGTCAAGCACACCCTGCGCGCGCGGTACGTCCCGGCGTAGGGATCGGCGCGGGGTCACAGCTCCCGGAAGTGCTCCTGCAGGACGGCGGCGTGACTGTGGTCGAGGTCCTTGGTGGCGGTGAGCAGAACGAGGGGACGGTCCCCCGCGAGGGTCAGCACGCGCTCGACGGCGCTGCGTCCCTCCGCGGATTCCAGCTCCGTGAGATAGCGGGAGCGAAACTCGCCGAACTCTGCTATGTCGTGGCTGTACCACCGCCGCAGATCGGTCGACGGCGCGAGGTCCTTCGCCCAGTCGTCGTAATGGAACGAATCCTTGCGCAACCCGCGCGGCCACAGCCGGTCGACGAAGACTCGGAAACTCGGTTCCGCGGCCGGATGGTCGTACACGCGTTCGATGTCGACGGCCCGAGTGGGCATCTCCGAACCTCCGTTTCTTGGGCCTACCCGGACGCGACGTTACGTCCGTGTGAAATGGTGAGCTGTATCACAAAAAGTGTCTCTTACAGTGGTATACCTCTGTTCGGACTCGATTCAGACACTCCGGCCGACTTGCGCGTGCCCCTTGCTCACGGTAGTTCTGCTTACCATCGTGGACCACTTGCATCGGTCGGGTCATCGTCCGTCGATCGCTCGATAGTTGCCGCCCGTCGCGGCAGGCACACCATCTACCGCAGGAAGTCGAAACATTGGATACATCGAAGAGCGCGGCACAGGTGCGCCCATCGGTCGGTGTCGTTCGGGAGACGAGCGACGGCGAACGACGGGTGGCACTGGTGCCCAAGGTTGTGGCGTCACTGGCCGCCAAGGGAGTCGACGTCGTCGTCGAGCCCGGTGCCGGACTGGGTGCCCTGATTCCCGACGAGCTGTACAAGGAGGCCGGCGCCACCATCGGTGACGCGTGGACCTCCGACGTCGTCGTCAAGGTCGCACCGCCGTCGGACGAAGAGGTCGGCAAGCTCCGCTCCGGGCAGACGCTGATCGGCTTCCTCGCCCCGCGCAACGCCGAGAACCAGATCGGTGCGCTGTCCGCGGCCGGTGTGAGCGCGTTCGCCGTCGAGGCGATCCCGCGCATCTCCCGCGCCCAGGTGATGGACGCGCTGTCGTCGCAGGCGAACGTCGCCGGCTACAAGGCCGTCCTCGTCGCGGCGTCCGAGTCCACCCGCTTCTTCCCGATGCTGACCACCGCGGCCGGCACCGTGAAGCCCGCGACCGTCCTGGTCCTCGGCGTGGGTGTCGCGGGTCTGCAGGCGCTGGCCACGGCCAAGCGTCTCGGCGGCCGCACCACAGGTTACGACGTGCGTCCCGAGGTGGCCGACCAGGTCCGCTCGGTCGGTGCACAGTGGCTCGACCTCGGCATCGACGCCGCCGGCGAAGGCGGCTACGCCCGTGAGCTGACCGACGCCGAGCGGGCACAGCAGCAGCAGGCGCTCGAGGATGCCATCAAGGGCTTCGACGTCGTCATCACCACCGCGCTGGTGCCGGGCCGCCCCGCGCCGCGCCTGGTGACCGCCGCTGCCGTCGAGGGCATGAAGCCCGGCAGCGTCATCGTCGACCTCGCCGGCGAGACCGGTGGCAACTGCGAGCTCACCGAGCCCGGCCGGACGGCCGTCAAGCACGGTGTCACGATCTGCTCGCCGCTGAACCTCCCGGCGACGATGCCCGAGCATGCCTCGGAGCTGTACTCGAAGAACGTTGCGGCCCTGATCGAGCTGATGCTCGACGAGAACGGTGCGCTGGCACCCGACTTCTCGGACGAGATCCTCGCCGGTGCGTGCGTGACCGGATCGAAGGAGACCCCCTAGATGTACACCGAACTTCTGGCGAACATCGCGATCCTGGTCCTGGCCGGGTTCGTGGGCTTCGCTGTCATCTCGAAGGTGCCGAACACGCTGCACACGCCGCTGATGTCGGGCACCAACGCCATCCACGGCATCGTCGTGCTCGGCGCGCTGGTCGTTCTCGGCCACCTGCCGTCCGACGCCCCGTGGTCGATCAAGATCATCCTCTTCGTCGCGCTGGTGTTCGGCACCCTGAACGTCGTCGGCGGCTTCGTCGTCACCGACCGCATGCTCGCGATGTTCAAGCCGAAGAAGGACGCGCCTGCCGTGAAGAAGGGGGCTGACGCCTGATGAGCTACCTCGTCTCCATCCTGTACATCGTCGCGTTCGCGATGTTCATCTACGGTCTGTCGGGCCTGACAGGCCCGAAGACCGCGGTGCGCGGCAACTACATCGCTGCCGTCGGCATGCTGATCGCGGTCGTCGCGGTCCTCATCGACATCCGCGACACCGACCACTGGGGCCTGATCATCGGTGGTCTGCTCGTCGGTATCGTCCTCGGCGTCCCGCCGGCACTGCGCACGAAGATGACGGCGATGCCGCAGCTCGTCGCGCTGTTCAACGGCGTCGGCGGTGGCACGGTTGCGCTCATCGCGTGGGCCGAGTTCCTCAACTCCGACGGCTTCACCACCGTCGAGACGGTGCCGTCGGTGCCGTTCATCGTCGGCTCGCTGTTCGCCGCCATCATCGGTTCGGTCTCGTTCTGGGGCTCGCTGGTCGCGTTCGCGAAGCTGCAGGAGCTGTTCAACAAGAACTTCGAGAAGAAGGTCGTCGCCTCGGCGAAGGCGTTCCAGCTGGCGAACATGATCCTCGCGGTCGTCTCGGTCGGCATCGCGATCTACATCGGCATCCAGGCCGACCCGGCCAACGATCCGACGTCCGCGCTGTGGATCGTCGGCCTGCTCGTCGCCGCCGGCGTCATGGGTCTGTTCGTCGTCCTGCCGATCGGCGGCGCCGACATGCCCGTCGTCATCTCGCTGCTCAACGCGCTCACCGGTCTGTCGGCCGCGGCCGCGGGTCTCGCGCTCAACAACCAGGCGATGATCGTCGCCGGCATGATCGTCGGCGCGTCCGGCTCGATCCTCACCAACCTCATGGCCAAGGCCATGAACCGCTCGATCCCCGCGATCATCTTCGGCTCGTTCGGTGGCGGTGACGCCGGCGGCCCCGGCGGCGCGGCATCCGGCGGCACCGTCAAGGCCACGTCCGCGTCGGATGCGGCGATCCAGATGGCGTACGCCAACCAGGTCATCGTCGTCCCCGGCTACGGTCTCGCCGTCGCGCAGGCCCAGCACGCGGTCAAGGAGATGGCGGCCCTGCTCGAGGAGCGTGGCGTCGAGGTCAAGTACGCGATCCACCCGGTCGCCGGCCGCATGCCCGGTCACATGAACGTCCTGCTCGCCGAGGCCGACGTCGCGTACGACGCGATGAAGGAGATGGACGACATCAACGGCGAGTTCGCGCGCACCGATGTCACCGTCGTCATCGGCGCCAACGACGTCACCAACCCGGCCGCACGCAACGACTCGAGCTCGCCGATCTACGGCATGCCGATCCTCAACGTCGACCAGTCCAAGTCGGTCATCGTGCTCAAGCGCTCGATGTCGTCGGGCTACGCCGGCATCGACAACCCGCTGTTCACCGCAGACGGCACCTCGATGCTGTTCGGTGACGCCAAGAAGATGGTTTCCGAGGTCACCGAGGAGCTCAAGGCCCTGTAGGCCTCGGCGCATCACGGAAGACGAAGACGGCAACTGGCGGACGCGTCCCCCTCCGCCCGTCAGCTGAAGGGTCCCTTCACTCGCTCCCAGCGGGTGAAGGGACCCTTCCGCCGTTTCAGCCGACCGCGACGGCGCGGGTCGCGGGCCGGTCCACGATGCCGGCGAAGCGGGCCGCGACCAGGACGCACACCAGCGGCACCACCATCGCGACCGTGAGCGGCACCAGGTGGGTGAGCCAGCCGATGGTCGCCGGCCCGGCGAGGAAGCCGATGTACCCCATGCCCACGACGCGGGACATGTTCGCCCCCGCAGCCCCGGCCCCGAGGTTTCCGGCCGCGGTGAAGATCTGCGGCACGCACCCCGACAACCCGAGCCCGAACAGGGCCCAGCCGAGCAGCGTCGTCGGCAGCCACGGCGACACCACGACCGTTGCCATCCCGGCCGCCGCGATCAGCGTCCCGTACCGGACCACGGCGACCGGACCGAGCGCCGAGCTGACCCGGTCCGCGGTGAACCGCCCCACCGTCATCGTCAGCGAGAACGCGCCGAACGTAAGCGCGGCCACCGACGCCGGGACGTCCAGGTGCTCCTTGACCTGCAGGGTGGACCAGTCGTTGGCGACGCCCTCTGCGAGCATCAACGCGAACGCCACCGCGCCCAGCGCGAGCACCCGTGGCGAGTACCGCCCGCGCCGGCGTTGCCCGTGAGGTTCGGGCTGCGGATGCGCCGACGGCGGAAGCAACCGGGCGGTGCACAGCGCCACAGCGGCGAAACCCAGCACCGACGACGCGGCCAGCGTGACGGCCGGTGACCAGCCGGCCCCGATGGTGACCGCGCCGATGAGCGATCCGACGACGCCCCCGATCGAGAACATGCCGTGGAACGCGGACATGATCGGGCGGCCGTACTCGCGTTCGGTGAGGACGGCCTGCGAGTTCATCGACACGTCCAGGGCGCCGTTGCCGAACCCGAACACCACCAGCGCCAGACCCAGCTGCCACGCCGTGGACGCGAGCCCCGGTCCGATCACCGCGATCGACAGCAGGATCCCGCTCAGTACGACCAGCAGTCGGCTGCCGTATCGGTCGGCGAGCGGCCCCGCCAACTGCATCCCGGCGATCGCGCCGAGCGCGAGCAGCAGAAGCAGCGACCCGAGCGTCGAGTGGGCGATGTTCGTCCGGTCCTCGATCGCGGGAATGTGGACCACCCACATCGCGAGCAGGAAGCCGTTGATGCCGAACACCCCGAAGATCGCGGCGCGGGCGGCGGTCAGGTGGCGCGGGCGCGGGGTCGGGGTGTCCACGTTCCCCTTTGTACCGAATCCCGCGCGCAGCTGAAGGGACCCTTCGTGCGCTGACAGCTGCTGAAGGGACCCTTCAGCTCGCGAGCGGAGCGGGTGAGGAGCGAGCGAGGGGCGGGTGAGGGGAGCGAGTTCAGAGCAGGGCGAGGAGGCAGGTGACCGGGTCGTGGAGCGTCGCCCCGAGGTCCACGAGGAACCGCGACGCCTGTTCGCCGTCGACGAGGCGGTGATCGACGGTGAGGCCGAGTGTCGTGACGTCCCGCGCGACGATGTCGTCGCCCACCACCCACGGCCGCCTCGTGATCGCGCCGAGCGCGAGGATCGCGGCCTCACCCGGGTTGAGGATCGGGGTGCCGGTGTCGATGCCGTAGACGCCGACGTTGGTGATCGTGATCGTTCCGCCGGTGAGGTCGGACGGCGTCGCCCGTCCGGCCCGCGCAGTGTCGGTGAGTGCGCGGATCGCCTGGCACAGCTCGGACAGGGGCAGCCGGTCCGCGTCCTTGACGTTCGGCACCATCAGGCCTCGCTCGGTGGCGGTCGCGATGCCGAGGTTCACGTAGTGCTTGGTGACGATCTCCTGCGCGGCCTCGTCCCACGCCGAGTTCAGCGACGGATGCGCCCGCAGCGTCAGCAGCAGGGCCTTGGCGACCAGCGTCAGCGGGGTCACGTGCAGGCCGTCGAACGCGGCCGCTGTGCGCAGTCGCTCGAGCAGCCGCACCGACTCGGTGACGTCGACGGTGAGGAACTCGGTGACGTGCGGTGCGGCGGCGGCGCTGGCGACCATGGCCGCCGCCGTCTCGCGTCGCACCCCGCGGATCGGCGTCCGCGTCTCGCGGGCGTCCTGGGCGTCGCGGCGGGCGTGGACGGCGCCCGACCGAACTGCCGGTGGCCGGGACACGTGCGGCTGCGGACGTCGGCGTCTGCTGACGGTGGGCGCCGACGGTCCGTAGCCGACCAGCACCGCGTCCCGGCGGGGAGCCGGGGGAACCTCGTCCTCGTCGCCGGCCGTCTCGACGCGGATGATGGGTGTCCCGACCGGCACCGTGGTCCCGGGCTGCACGAGCAACTCTCGCACCACCCCGGCGAACGGCGACGGAAGTTCCACCGATGCCTTCGCTGTCTCGACCTCCCCGATGGTCGCGTTGAGTGCGACGGTGTCTCCGACCGCGACGGCCCACGACACCAGTTCCGCCTCGGTGAGGCCCTCGCCGAGGTCGGGCAGCCGGAACTCCTCGAGGCGGCTCATGCGAGCACCTCGTCGACGGTGGCGAGGATGCGGTCGGCGTCGGGCACGTGGTGATGCTCGAGCTTCGCCGGCGGGTACGGGATGTCGAAGCCGCCGACCCGCCGCACCGGCGCCTCGAGCCGGTAGAAGCACCGCTCGGACACCCGCGCGGCGATCTCCGCGCCGAGGCCCACGAAGACGGGAGCCTCGTGCACGACGACGAGCCGCCCGGTCCGCTGCACCGACTCCTCGACGGCCTCGAAGTCGATCGGCGTCAGCGAGCGCAGATCGACCACCTCGAGCGAGGTGCCCTCGTCGGCGGCGATCGCGGCGGCCTGCAACGCGGTCGGCACCATCGAGCCGTACGCGACGACCGTGACATCGGTGCCGGGCCGGGCGATCCGCGCGCGGTGCAGCGGCAGATCCGGCGGGTCGTCGAGGTCCACGGCGCCGCGGTCCCAGTAGCGCCGTTTGGGTTCGAGGAACATGACGGGGTCGTCGAGCGCGATCGACTGCCGGATCATCGCGAACGCGTCGGCCGGGGTGGCGGGGCAGACGACGCGAAGCCCCGCCGTGTGCGCGAAGTACGCCTCGGGGGACTCCGAATGATGCTCGACGGCACCGATCCCGCCGCCGTACGGGATGCGAATCGTCAACGGCGCCTTCACGTGTCCGCGGGTGCGGTAGTGGATCTTGGCGACCTGCGAGACGATCTGGTCGAACGCCGGGTAGACGAAGCCGTCGAACTGGATCTCGCAGACGGGCCGGTATCCGCGCAGCGCCAACCCGAAAGCCGTTCCCACGATCCCGGATTCGGCGAGTGGGGTGTCCATGACGCGCGCCGGGCCGAAGTCCTTCTGCAGTGCGTCGGTGATGCGGAAGACGCCGCCGAGCTTGCCGATGTCCTCGCCCATCAGCACCACCTTGGGGTCGTCCTCGAGTGCCCGGCGCAGCCCGGCGTTGAGTGCGGCGCCCAGCGTCAGCGTGGTCCTCGGTGTCGCGCTCGTGGTGACGGTCATGACGCTGCCTCCTCGCCGGTGGTCAGGGTGTCGAGGTAGGCCCGGTAGGCGGCGCGCTCCTCGTCGATCAGCGGATGCTCGGCGGCGTACACGTGCTCGAACAACTCGTCCGGTCCGGGATCGGGCGCCTCCAGCGCGCCGGCCCGCAGCCGGGCGGCGACGTCGTCCGCCCGTCCCTGCACTCGGGCGTCGAACTCGGCGTCGAACAGGCCCTCGCGCTCGAGGAGGCGCCGCATCCGGTCGATCGGGTCACGGGCCCGCCACAGCTCCGACTCCGCGGCGGTGCGGTAGCGGGTCGGGTCGTCGGACGTGGTGTGCGGACCCATCCGGTACGTGACGGCCTCGACGAACGACGGTCCGCCGCCGTCCCGCGCGCGGCGGGCTGCCTCGCGGGTGACCGACAGCACCGCGAGCACGTCGTTGCCGTCGACCTGGACCGCGGGCATGCCGTATCCGGCGGCGCGCGCCGCGATCGGGGTGGGGCTCTGCAAATGGACGGGTTCGCTGATGGCCCACTGGTTGTTCTGGCAGAAGAACACCACCGGGGCCGCGAGGCTCGCCGCGAAGCCCAGTGCCTCGGACAGATCGCCCTGACTGGTCGCGCCGTCCCCGAAGTACACGACGGTGGCGATCTCGGCGCCGTCCAGGTGCGCCCCCAGCGCGTACCCGGTCGCGTGCAGACCCTGCGCGCCGACCACGATCGCGGGATTGGTCATGTTCACCGTCGCCGGATCCCAGCCGGAGTGCGCGCACCCCCGCCACATCCGGGTCATCAATTCCGGGTCGACGCCCCGGCAGTACGCGACGGCGTGCTCGCGGTAGCTCGTGAAGATGTAGTCGTCGCGCTCCAGCGCGCGTGCCGACCCCACCTGGGCGGCCTCCTGGCCGAGCAGCGGCGCCCAGATGCCCAGTTGGCCCTGCCGCTGCAACGCGGTGGCCTCGGTGTCGATCCGCCGCGACACTACGAGGTCCTCGTACAGGGCGCGCAGCTGCTCGGGCTCGACGTCGGATACCAGCGCGGCGTAGTCGGGCCGGTGCACGCGCTGTCCGTCGGGTTGGACCAGCTGCACCGGGAAGGCGATTCTGTCGGCCATCGTCGGTCACCTCGTCGCATCGATCCGGGTCCGCCTCGTGAGCGGATGTCCGGATGGGTGTGCTCTACCTCACAGCATCCACCGTTCGGCGATCTGCGCAAGCGAAGTCGCAACGATTCAGCACGATGCACGGTTTCGGGGGGCGAAACGGTGGCACACTGCGAAAGATGACCACTCTCGACGCCACCGACGCCCGTCTGCTGCTCGAGCTGTCGCGCAACCCCCGGGCCACGGGCGTGGAACTCGCGCAACGGCTCGGGCTGTCGCGGAACACCGTGCAGGCGCGGCTGTCCCGCTGGGAGGGGTCGGGGGCGCTCGGTGGTTTCGACCAGCTCGTCGATCCCCGGGCGCTGGGCTACCCACTGGCGGCATTCGTGTCGACGCGGGTCGACCAACACCAGCTCGACGCGGTGGTGGACGCGCTCGCCGACATCCCCGAGGTGGTCGAGGTCTACGGCATGACGGGGCTGACCGACCTGTCGGTCAAGGTGGTGGCGACCGACGCCGACGACCTCTACCGGTTGGCCGGGCAGATCCTCAAGATTCCCGGCGTGGAGCGCACCAACATGGCGCTCGTGATGCGCGAACTGGTCGGGCCACGCACGGCGCCGCTGCTCGCGCGCGCCGCGCACGGTCGTGGATCGCAAACACCCGCGCGGGGGCAGCCCGGCGACTAGCATCGTCGGACGGGCGTCGACCGGGGGTGCGGGATTCGACGGAAATGACCGGGATGACGAATCGATCGATCCGAACAGCGGATACAGAGTGCGGGACACCGGAGGGGAGTGGTGCGCAATGAGTGTTGTCGGCCTCGACGAGGACGCCGTCGCGAGCTGGATCACCGGCCTCGGTGTGGGCGCACTCGCGCCGCTGTCGTTCGAGCGCATCGGTAGCGGGCAGTCGAATCTCACCTTCGCAGTGCGCGATTCGGGGGGCGGCCACTGGGTGCTGCGACGGCCGCCGCTCGGGCAGTTGCTGGCGTCCGCGCACGACGTCGGCCGCGAGTACCGCATACTGGCCGCGCTGCAGGGAACCGGTGTCCCCGTGCCGAAAATGCTTGGTTTGACCGATGATCCGGCGATTACCGATGTGCCTCTGGTGCTGATGAGCTACGTCGACGGGATCGTGATCGACGACGAATCGGTAGCCGAGCGCCTCGACCCCGAGCGCCGACGCGCCATCGGGCTCTCGCTGCCGAAGGCGCTCGCGAGCATTCACCGGGTGGATCTCGAGAGCGCGGGTCTCGAGGGCCTGGCCAGTCACAAGCCCTACGCCGAGCGGCAGCTCAAGCGGTGGTCGGCCCAGTGGGAACAGTCCAGGACCCACGATCTGCCCGCGATCGAGGACCTGGCGGCGCGCCTCGCCCGCAACGTCCCCGAGCAGACCGAGACCACTCTGGTGCACGGCGATTTCCACCTGAGCAACGTCATCACGTCCCCCGAAGAGGGCCGGGTCGTGGCGATCCTCGATTGGGAACTGTGCACGCTGGGCGACCCGCTCGCCGACCTCGGAGGGCTGCTGGCGTACTGGCCGGAGCGCGGTGACGGTGTGCGGGGGCCGTTCATGGCGTCGACGCTCGACGGCTTCCCGACCCGCGACGAACTGGTCGAGGTGTACGTGCACGAGACCAAACGCGACGTCTCGGCTGTCGGCTTCTGGCATGTGCTCGCGCTGTGGAAGCTCGCGATCATCGCGGAGGGTGTGTTGCGCCGGACTCTCGACGATCCGCGCAACCGGACCGAACGGGGCGGCCCCACAGCGGAACTCATCGACGACGTGGTCAGGCGCGCGGTCGCGACGGCGGACGCGGTGGGGTTGAACTGACCGGGCGTCAGTCCACCTCGAACATCAGCAACATTGCGGCGCTGCGAATTTCGGGTGGAATCGGCGCAGGCTGCCGGGTGTCGGGATCGACGTAGACGTGCACGAATCGTCCGGTGGCGGACAGTTCCAGGAATCCCTCCGCGTCCTCCCGGAAGACCGCCAAGGCGTACACGATGTCGGAGACCTCGATGCGCTCGACGGACAGGCCCACGTGCAACTGATCGGGGAACGACAGCTCACGCACGAACCGGCACGAGGCCTCCGTCACGATCCCGATCGCGGGTAGCCGTCGGACGTCGAGGCCGGTACTCGCCATCAGCCATCCGTTGATCGCGGTATCGAAATACGAGTAGTAGGAGACGGCGTCGACGTGCCCGTAGTGGTCGTCGTCGGCCCACCGCGTCGGCACCGGCCACAGTGCCGGAAACGCCTCGGCCCGCGGTTCGGGCTCGTCGGGGGCTGCCATGAAACCGACGATAGCGCCTGCGATTCGGTCAGCGCAGCTCGTCGTCACGCCGCAACAGGGCGGGCACGGCGAACCACAGGGTGCCGAAGACCAGTGCGGTGCACGCACCGATGAGCTTGGCGACCCAGCCACCGACCGCGACCTCCGCGACGATCAGCACGGTGCCGACCATGGTCGCGGCCAGGAAGACCGAGCCGGCCAGCGCGCAGCGGTTGGCCTGACGCAGGATGTCCTCGCGCCGACGGTGCCGGAACAGGATCCGATGCCACACCGCCGGGGCGATCAGCAGTGCCGACGACATGGCGGCGCACAGCACCGTGGCCAGATGCAGGGTGCGGACGTAGTCGGACTGTTCCTGGTAGACCTCGGTGAACACGATCGCCAGCAGGAACGCGAACAGGATCTGCACCCCGGCCTGTTGCACGCGCAACTCCTGCAGCAGCTCGCTGAAGTTGCGGGCGAGGCGCGTGCTCTGCGGTTCGTCCGGGTCGTGCGGCGGCAGGCCGGCCATCGGGAACTCCTAGGCCTTCGAGGGGGCCCTCGAGAACTCCGACGCGCGGCGGATCTGCTCATCGGTCGGGCGCACCCCGGTGTACAGCGTGAACTGCTCCGCCGCCTGCAGCGCGATCACTTCCGCGCCGGTGATCACGGTCTTGCCGGCCGCCGTCGCGAGCCGGACCATCGGAGTCTCGGCGGGCATCGCGACGACGTCGAAGACCGCCTCCGCGGCGTGGACCGCGTCCTCCGGAAACGGCAGTGCGTCGGATTCGGCGCCGCCGGCCATCCCGACCGGGGTGGCGTTGACGAGCAACTGCGGATGGGCGGCCCCGAGCTCGGGAAGCCACTCGAAGCCGTACGTGCGGGCCAGGGCCGGTCCGGTCTCGGCGTTGCGTGCGACGACCGTGACGGTGCGGAACCCGGTATCGCGCAGCGCGGCCACCACGGCCTTGGCCATGCCGCCGCTACCGGCGACGGCGACCGTGAGCTCCGATCGCAGCTCGGCGCGGTGCAGCAGGTCGGCGACGGCCTGGTAGTCGGTGTTGTAGGCGTGCAGTTCGCCGTCCTCGTTGACGATCGTGTTCACCGAGTCGATCGCCGACGCCGACGGGTGCACCACGTCGACATGCTCGATGCACGCCTCCTTGAACGGCATCGACACCCCGCATCCGCGGATGCCGAGCGCGCGGATCCCGGCGATCGCGGCCGGGAGATCGGTGGTGGTGAAGGCCTTGTAGACGAAGTCGAGGCCGAGCTCGTCGTACAGATAGTTGTGGAAGCGGGTGCCGATGTTGCTCGGCCTGCCCGACAGCGACATGCACAGGCGGGTGTCCTTGCTGACATCTCCGGTGATCGTTCGGCTCACCCGTCCACGCTAACCGGCGGCGGGGCATCGCGTCGGCGACTCGTCATCCGCAGTCGGCGGCGACAGCGGCGATCGCGTCGCGGTCGGCGGCGGTGATCGGCAGGCCGTAGCGCACGGCAACACCGAGATACTTGCCGACGTAGAAGCAGTGGTAGGCCGGATCCGACGGCAACCAGCCCGACGGCGTGGCGTCCCGTTTGGCCTGGTTCTCCGGACCACTGACGGCGAGCAGGTTGTAGGTGACGTCGTTCGCGAAGTCGCGGCGCCGCTCGATCGGCCACCGCGCGGCGCCCATGTCCCACGCCGCCGCGAGCGGATACACGTGGTCGATCTGCACAGCGTTCGCGTCCTGCTTGGTGAACGCGAGCTTCCGCCCCGAGTAGGGATCGGCCAGCGTGCCCGCGACGACGACGCAATCGCGGGTACCGCCGCGGAACTCGACGTCGGTGAGATCGGCCGCCAGGACGTCGTTGCGGGTGTCGCAGCCGTCGTGGCCGCCGGGACCGGTGTGATCGTCCGACCAGGCCGGACCGAACACACAGGCCTGCCCGCTCTGGCATCCGCGCTCGTAGCCCGCGACATCGGGCCGGGACCCGACCACCTCGACCCGGGCGAGGAGGTCCTCGACCGCGGCACGGGACGGACTGCCCGGCGCGGGTGCGACCCCACCGGGCACCGCGGTGCACGCCGCCGACACGCAGGCCAGCGCGACGGCGCCGGCCCCGAGCAGAATTCGACCTCGCCCCACCGCTGCCCCTCCCCGGACCGCTCACTGTCGCAGCGAGTGTGCCGGACGGTTCCGACAGGGCAGGTGCGCGCGGCCGGTTCAGGAGTGCGGGAACTTCGCGGCGTGCAGCGATCCGGCGTCGACGCCGTCGTGCCCGATGAGCCACGAGCCGCCGTTCTGCCGGCATTCGGCGATCTTGCCGAACACGCTGAGCAGGAAGCCGACCGCCTCCTCCGGCGTGCGGGTGGTGGCCAGGCGGTGTGATTCGCCCTGTTTGGTGACGTCGAGCCAGACGCCGGACTGACCGTCGAGGCGCATCGCGACGATGTGATCGGCGTCGACGAAAGCGACCTTGCGCTGCTGCCAGGGCGTACTCGGCGAGTACACCTGTTCGAAGACCTGAAGCATGATCGTCATCGGCGCCGACCTTCCCTCTGCGCCCAGTATGGGCCGGGTGGCGGGCGGGAATCCAGGGATGTCGGCTGCGGCTGGTTGGATGGACGACATGCTGCACGGGCTCTGGTCGCCGGGCACGGGCCTCCTGCTGTGGCGGGGCCCGGACTCCGAGCTGCCCGATTTACCCGAGCCCCTCGCGCGGGTGCTGCGCCGGCGCTTCCGGCGGCACCACACCGTGCACGTGCCGGCGGCCGTCGGGGTCGAGCAGCAGCGGGTCCCGGTCCTCGCGCTGGCGCCGGCCGAGGCCGCCGACGTCCTGCTCGCGGTGCAGGACGACGCGTCCGGTGTCTCGGGGGACCTGCGCTACCTGGCGCACGTTGCCCGCGGCGTCGAACGGTGGGCGCGGGCCGGTCGCGTCGTGCCCGAGCTGTACCGGACCGAGGGGCACTGGTGGCCGCGCTGGCGGCTTCTCGGCGGCGAGCGCCAGCACGCGTGGCTGGCCGAACTGGCGTCCGCGATGCCGCCGGTGCAGCGGTTCGAGGGCACCCCGCGCGAGATCCTCGACGACTTCGTCGGTGAACTCACCGACGCCGTCGTCCGCGAGCTGTTGGGGGACCGGGACGCCCAGCACCCGCTGCTGCGGGCGCTGCTGCGCGGTGAGCCGTACGACGGCGGCAACCACAAGATGGCGACCGGGCTCGACGCGTGGCGCGAGAGCCTCACGGTCGACGAGCCGGAACTGGTGTTGCGGCTGCTCGAGCCGGAGCCGGCGGAGGGCGACGAGTCGGACCTCGCCGACGACGCCTTGTGGCGTCTGCAGGTGTGCCTGCGCGCGGAGGGCGAGGCGCCCGCGCCGGTGCGGTTACACCGGACGGAGTCCCGGCTGCTCGAGATCGCGGTGCGCAAACTCGCCGCCGCGGTGACGGCGTATCCACGGCTGCGGGACCTGCCCACCGACCCCGACAGCCTCGATCTGCTCCTGCCCACCGCGGTCGTGACCGACCTGGTGCTGCACGGGGCCCGGGCACTCGAACACGCCGGTATCCCGCTGCTGTTGCCGCGCGCGTGGGCGGCGGCCTCGCCGTCGCTGCGCGTGAAGGTGTCGTCGCCGCCGGTACCGGCCGCCGCGGAGGACCGGGCCGTGGGCATGAACGAGATCGTCGGCTACGACTGGGAACTCGCGCTCGGCGACATGGTCCTGACTCCCGACGAGCTGACCCGGCTCGCCGAGACCCAGAGCGATCTGGTCCGGCTGCGGGGGCAATGGGTGCAGGCCGACGCCACCGTGCTGGCGCAGGCGGCCCGGTATGTGACGCAGCGCAATTCGGGGGAGGACGGGACGCTCGGTGGTCTGCTCGGGCAGCTCACCGAGGCGGAACGGCCACCGGTCCCGGTCGAGGAACTGCATGCCACCGGGTGGGTGGGCACGCTGCTCGACGGCACGCTCGAGCCGGTGCAGGTGCCCAAGCCCGCCGGGCTGAACGCCGAGTTGCGGCACTACCAGCAGCGCGGGCTGGACTGGCTGGCGTTCATGAGCGAGACGGGACTCGGCGCGGTCCTCGCCGACGACATGGGCCTGGGCAAGACGCTGCAACTGTTGGCGCTCCTCGCGCACGAACGCTCCGACAATCCCACCCTGCTGGTGTGCCCGATGTCGGTGGTCGGCAACTGGCAGCGTGAGGCCGCGCGATTCGTGCCCGACCTGCGCGTGCACGTCCACCACGGCGCCGACCGCCGCCGCGGCGAGGACCTGGCCGCGGCGGTCCGCTCCAGCGACCTGTTCATCACGACGTACTCGCTGCTCGCTCGCGACGTGGCCGGTCTGGGGGAGCAATCGTGGCGCCGCGTGGTGCTCGACGAGGCGCAGCACATCAAGAACTCCGCGACCGCGCAGGCCCGCGCTGCCCGGGCCATCCCGGCCGAACACCGCATTGCCCTCACCGGCACACCGGTGGAGAACCGCCTCGACGAGTTGCGGTCCATCCTCGACTTCGTCAACAGTGGAATGCTGGGCAGCCCACAGGCTTTCCGGGCCCGCTTCGCCGTCCCGATCGAGCGGGAACAGGACGAGGCGGCGGTCACCCGGCTACGTGCGGTGACGTCGCCGTTCATCCTGCGTCGCGTCAAGACCGACCCCGCCGTCATCTCGGACCTGCCGGAGAAGCAGGAGATGACGGTCCGGGCGAATCTCACCGTCGAGCAGGCAGCGCTGTACCGGGCCGTCGTCGACGACATGCTCAAGAAGATCAAGGACACCGAGGGAATGCAGCGCAAGGGCGCGGTGCTCTCGGCGCTCACGCGCCTCAAGCAGGTGTGCAACCATCCTGCGCACTTCCTCGGCGACGGGTCCGGGGTGCTGCGGCGCGGCCGGCACCGGTCCGGCAAGCTGGCGCTGGTCGAGGACATCCTCGATTCGGTCACCGCGGACGGTGAGCGGGCCCTGTTGTTCACCCAGTTCCGGGAGTTCGGTGACCTGGTGGTGCCGTACCTCGAGGAGCGGTTCGGGACCGATGTGCCGTTCCTGCACGGCGGGGTCCCCAAGGCGCGCCGCGACCGGATGGTGGAGCGGTTCCAGGGCGACGACGGGCCGCCGGTCATGCTGCTCTCCCTCAAGGCCGGTGGCACCGGGCTCAACCTGACCGCCGCCAATCACGTGGTGCACCTGGACCGGTGGTGGAATCCCGCGGTGGAGAACCAGGCCACCGACCGAGCCTTCCGGATCGGACAACGCCGCGACGTGCAGGTCCGCAAGTTGGTGTGCGTCGGCACCCTCGAGGAACGGATCGACGCGATGATCTCGAACAAGCAGGAACTCGCGGATCTGGCGATCGGCACCGGCGAGAAGTGGATCACCGAGATGAGTGCCGACCAGTTGCACGACCTGCTGATCCTCGGCGACGAGGCGGTGGGGGAATGAGTGCGCAGCGCGGCCGTCCCGACTTCAGCGCCTTCGGTAAGCGTCGCCCCGTCGTCGGTGGTGTCGAATCGGCCTCCAAGAGAGGTGCGTTCGCGCGCGGTTGGTGGGGGCGGGCGCTGATCGAATCGCTCGAGAAGGTGGGCGACACCGGCCGGCTCAGCCGCGGCCGCACGTACGCCCGCGGCGGTCAGGTGGTCGCGCTCGACATCGCGGCCGGGCGCGTCACCGGCGAGGTGCAGGGCAGCCAGCTCGCGCCGTTCACCGCGGTGGTGACGCTGCGGACGCTCGACGACGAGCACACCGCCGAACTGGTCGAGACGATTCGAGCGACCCCGGGCACCCTCGCCGCGCTGGCCTCCGGTGCGGTTCCGCAGGAACTGGCCCCGATGCTGCTGCCCGACGGCGGACGCGAACTCGACTTCGACTGCACGTGTCCCGATCCCGGCTGGCCGTGCAAACACGTGGCCGCGGTCGCGTACCTGCTCGCCGAGCGCGTCGACCGCGAGCCGCTGACGATGCTGACGGTGCGAGGTCTCGATCTCGACACGCTGATGCGGGCCGTCGGCGGTGAGGACGACGACACCGGCCGCACCGGCACCGACGACCACTTCGGCGACGGTGCACGGTACACGCAGTTGCCCGAGATCGAGTTCGCGGCCGCGCCGGACGATCTGGATGCGATGTTGCTGCGCAAGGTGCTTCGCGACGGCGCGGAGGGCGAGACGGAAGTGGTCGCGGCACTGCGCGATCTCGACGAGTGCTATCGAGCGCTCGGCAGCGGATTCCGCAGGCGGCGATAGCCGGAAGGGCGGCCCGCTCAGGACGTCGGCGGCAGCCAGGCGCGGGCGGCTGTGACGAGGGCCGCCACGCCGATGGGCAGCGTCGGTTCGATCACCGGCGCGTAGTGCGGCGAGTGGTTGGACGGCACCTTCAGCAGGGCCGGATCGGTCATGTCGCCCGTGGTGAACAGGGACGGGTCCGCGCCGCCCAGCAGCCAGTACGACAGCGGGGCGCCGGAACTGGTCGCGAGGATGCCGACGTCCTCGCTGCCCGCGCCCGCGCCGGGATCGAGAATGTTCTCCCGTCCCAGCCACACGCCGAGGGCGTCCAGCGTCCTGCGGAGCGTGTCGGGGTCGTTGGTGACGATCGGGAACCGTTCGATCTCGGTGATCGACGGTTCCTCCGGCGCCCCGGCAGTTCGAGCCTCGCCGCGCACGATGCGGTCGACGCCGTCGAGAATGCTCTGACGCACCCGCGTGTCGTAGCTGCGGATGTTGAGCTGGAGCTCGGCCTCGCCGGGGATGACGTTCGCGGCGTCGCCGGCATGGATGGAGCCGACGGTGAGGACCGCGGTCGCGGTTCCCGGGATCTCGCGGGAGATGACGGTCTGCAGGCGCAGCACCGTCGCCGCCGCCATCACGACCGGGTCGACGGACGTCTCCGGCATCGACCCGTGCGCACCCCTGCCGACGAGCCGCACCCGCAGCGAGTCCGATGCCGCGTACGACGGTCCGGGGTGTGCCCCGATCTTGCCGGCCGGTAGGGGCGATACGTGCTGGCCGAGAACGACGTCGGGCTTCGGGAAACGGTCGAACAGACCGTCGTCCACCATCGCCTGCGCGCCGGCGCCGAGTTCCTCGGCCGGCTGGAACACGAGCATCAGGGTGCCCGCCCAGCCGGACCGGTCGTCGGCGAGTACCCGCGCCGCGCCCAGCAGGCAGGTGGTGTGCAGGTCGTGGCCGCACGCGTGGGCGACCGGCACGGTGGAGCCGTCGGCGTCGGTGGCCGTCGCGGTGCTGGCATAGTCGAGCCCGGTCTCCTCGCGGACGGGTAGAGCATCCATGTCCGCGCGGAGCAGCGCGGTCGGGCCCGCGCCGTTGTTCAGGACACCGACCACCCCGGTCCGTCCCACCCCCGTGGTGACCTCGAAGCCCGCCTTCCGCAGATGCTCCGCCACGATCCCGGCGGTGCGATGTTCCTGGAAACCGAGTTCGGGATGGCGGTGCAGGTCCTTGTACAGGTCGACGAGACTCGGGTCGATCCTGATGTCAGTGGGGACGGTCATGGAATTCCCTTCGACTGCCTTCCTCCGATGCTCCCAGTTCCCGGTTCCCGGCGGGGCGCCTTCCCCTTCGCCGGGTCTGATCGTTACGTTCGGTGTGATCCCGTTCCGTCCGATGACGAGCTCGCTGCGCGGGTCGTGGCCGATCGCGACGAACATTCCCGGTGACGTCCAGCGTCGACTGCTCGCCGGTGACGGTGTCGCGGACTACCAGCCCGGTGACGCTGTTCTCGCCGAGGACCTCGATGGGTTCGGCGTTGGTGACGAAGCGGACGTCTCACCTGTCCCCGTACAGATGTCGTGGGAATCTGCTACGGGAGGCGCACACAGCCAATGGGCACACCGACCAGCACCAAAGTATCGAAACGACCTGCAAAACAAGATGAAACACCGGATGAGTATCCGGACGCACCCTGACGAACTGTTGCGGGCTGATTCAATCGTCCTCGCCGGTGATCGTTGGGGGACTGGGAATCACCGCGGTGGTCAAGGCGATGCGAGTGCGGTCCCCGCCGGAGTCGGTTTGGTACGGCGCGAGTAGCTCGGCGAGCCGTGTCTGGATCTGCACGAGGTCGTCGGTGGTGACGTAGAGCGGTGTGGTGCCGAAACCCAAGTAATTCCGCAGGTTTCGATCCTCGTTCTCGATGAACGTGTCGAAACTCTCGCCGAGTGCGCTCAGGAAGGTCAGGAAGGCGTTTCGGAGTTCTGCGTCGCTCATCGCATTGAGATCGTCGTGCCCGACGTGTGCCATGCGTTCCCCGAGCGCGAGTGTTCGTTCAATGGTCCCGCGCACGCGGCGCTCGTCGACGACGGTGACGATCTCCGCGTCGATCAGTGCCGCCACGTGCCGGTAGAGCGTGGCCTGGGTGACGCTCGGCAGTGCCGCCCGGAGTTCCCCGGTCGTCAGCTGGCGACCTCCGAGCTGCTGCACAATCCGCAACCGAACCGGATGCAGTACGACGTCGGCGATTGTCGACTTGCTCGCCATCGGGACCTTTCGCGATTATTATCACTCTGATAATGTTCTCAACATCGATACGAGCTTACCGTCGACGGGAGACTTGACGCTATGGCGCAACTGATCTACGACGAAGCAGCCCTGCATCTGACCTTTTCTCGGTGGGAAGCCCTGCTGGTCCGCCATTCCGCCATGGCTGTACCGCTGAACTCGATCTCGACCGTCGAGGTGTTGCCGGGATGGACCTCGGAAATTCTCGGCATCAGATCCGGCCTGACAGTCTCCGGCTACCTGAAGGTCGGCACCTTCTTGCACCCCCGCGGCACCACTCGGCTGGTCTCGATGAAGCGTGGCCACCCGACACTGCGTGTCGGACTTCGTGGGCGCTACGCCGATGAGAAGTTCGGCGAACTGCTTCTCAGCAGCCCGGACGCATACGAGATCGCCGATGCCCTCCGACTGGCCGGTGTGCGATGAAGGGCGTCTCCATCCAAGTCAACAGCCTCGCAAAGAGATTCGGTCGAGTAGAGGCAGTCGGCGGCGTTACCTTCACGGCCCAACCGGGTCAGGTGACGGGTTTTCTCGGACCGAACGGCGCCGGCAAGTCCACGACTTTGAGGATGCTGCTCGGACTGACCTGTCCGGACCGCGGAACTGCGCTGTTCGCCGGCATCGCCTACGGCGACCTTCCGTCCCCCACGCGAACCGTGGGCGCTGTACTGGACATCGCGGCGGCGCATCCTGCTACCACCGCCCGCAATCACCTCCGTACCTTTTGCGCCCTCGGCGGTCACCCGTCGGATCGGGTCGACGAGGTGATCGAAACGGTCGAACTGGACCGGTTCGCCGACCGGCGCGTAGGCGGTTACTCCACGGGCATGCGACAGCGCCTCTCCGTCGCTACCGCCCTGCTGGGCGACCCGGACGTGCTCGTTCTCGACGAACCGTCCAACGGCCTCGACCCGTCGGGAATTGTGTGGCTACGCAACTTCCTTCGGGATTTCGCTGTCTCCGGCGGTACCGTCCTGATCTCCAGCCACGCCCTCGGTGAACTGCAGAACAGTATCGACGACGTGGTGCTCATCGACCACGGACAGATTGTCTGGACGGGCGCCCTGCTCGAACTCACGACGCGAGGCGACACATTGGAAGAGGCCTACCTCAGACTCATCGCCCGGGAGAGTGCGATATGAAGCATGCCGTCCGCGGTGAACTCACGCGACTGTTCTCCACCCGCCTCGCCATGTGGGCACTGATTGCGGCCGTCGCGAGCGGCGCCGGACTCACAGGGCTGCTGGGCTTGGTGGGCCCGGAGAACGCATCGCCTCCGATGCCCGCTCTCGACACCTCGGAAGGTGTGGGAATCGCTATCGGCCTCGCTGGGCTGCTCCTGTTCGTGCCCGCACTGTTCGGCACGGTAGCCGTCACGAGCGAGTACCGCCACAAGACCATCGGCTCGACGTTCCTTGCGGTGCCTCGTCGCGGCAGGGTGCTCGGCGCAAAACTGGCTGTCTACAGCGTATTTGGGCTCGCTTATGGACTGCTGATGTCGTTGTCGTCGGCAATCGCCTTGTGGTCCGTCGTCACCATGCGCGGAATTACCCTCGGCGCCTCCGCCGGCGACCTGGTGACACTTCTTGCCCGCCTGGCTGTGGCCGCCGCAATCTACACGGTGCTCGGCATGGGTATCGGTGCTCTGGCACGCAACCAGCTCGTGGCCGTGGGAGTCGTGCTCGGGTATTTCTATCTTGTTGAGCCTGCGCTCATGATCGTCCCGGGACTGGGTGCCTTCTATCCGTTCCTTCCTGGAGGCGCGACTGCTTCACTGATGGACTTCACGTTCCTCGCCGATACCGTCGCCCAGGAATCTTCGCTGGGAGTGCCCGCATTGCTCTCGCCGCTCGTGGGCGCGCTCGTGCTCCTCGGCTACGCGGCGGCTGCCTCGGTGGTAGCAGTGACGTCGCCGCTTCGACGGGATCTCACGTAGCGTCGCCGCGCTGAGCAGTGCTGCGCGGTCCGGCGGGTCGGATACGCCGAATTTACGCAGAACCGACCGATCGGGGGACGCCCTCGTCCGAGGACTCGTCCCGCCTCGCTCAGCAAATCACCTCGACGCCGGCAACGGGCGGGCGGAGATGCGGGGAGTTCCAACCGAAAGCGGACAGAAACCGTTGCGCTGCAGGGGCAGTGTCCGGTGCAGCGCCGCCGCGCAGAAGGGGGCTGTGCGGCAGGGGGACAAGTGGTTTCCCGTGCACGCCGGCGCGCACGCCGACGAGGAGTGGTTCGTATCCGAACGCAGCGACCTGGCGTACGTCCCCGCGATCGGCGCGGCCGGACGGGAAGCCCTCGAGCAGGCCGATATCGGAATCGATCAGGTGTCCGTCGTGGACCTGCACTGCTGTTCCCATTGGCGGTGTAGGCCGCGGCGGCGGAGCCGGCGGCGTCACCTTCGCTCGGGCGCCGCTGAACACCTACTCCATCCTCGGTATCACCGCGCTCGTCCAGTCTCTGCGCGGTGTAGTCGAGGTTGGGATGCGGGTGCGCCGGCCCGGCCAGCGCACTGCGCTAGCCGACTTCCCCGGGTAGGCGACGATCGAGGCCTACGGCTTGCCGGATGCCCTGATCATCGGCGCGCTGACCGCCGACGGCACGCGGGCGCTGACACGCACCACCGATCCGGCTGCACTTCTACAAGCATCACCGAGCCCACTCTGCCATCGGCGGCCAGTCACCAGTCACCAGGCTGACCAACGTCCCCGGACATCACAGGTAGCCCGCGCCAGGAATGGTCTCGAAGCGGGCCACGGGGATCTGTGCCGCAAGCTGCGCCCCTTGGCTGCGGCGGTGGCCACTGTCGTCAAACAGAAGTCCGGGGCATCAACACATCGGATGATTCGGGCGTCGGATCTGTCTCAGCCGAGCTCGTGGCGGCGTAGATACGCGAGCACGGCCAGCACCCGACGATTCGTGTCGTCGGTCGGCGGCAGCACCAGTTTGTTGAAGATGTTGCCGACATGCTTGCCCACCGCCGATTCGGTGATGAACAACTGTGCGGCGATCGCCGCATTCGAATGCCCCTCCGCGATCGAGGCGAGGACCTCGCGTTCGCGCGGCGACAACTGCGCCAACGGATCCCGCCGTCGACGGAACAACTGCTGTATGACCATCGGGTCGATCACAGTGCCGCCGGCAACCACCTGACGCAGAGTGGAGACGAAGTCCTCTACATCGACGATGCGATCCTTCAGCAGATACCCCACCCGGCCCCCTTCCGCCCCCATGAGTTCGTCGGCGTAACTCAATTCGACATACTGGCTCAGCGCGACCACGGCAAGCCCGGGATAGGTTCGTCGCAGCGCCACCGCTGCGCGCAACCCCTCGTCGGTGAATCCGGGCGGCATCCGCACATCGGTCACGACCAGATCCGGACGGTTTTCCGCGACAGCCGATTCCAATTCCACGGCATCGGGGACCGCGGCCACAACCTCGAACCCGAATCGTTCGAGCATCGCGGCGAGGCTTTCGCGCAGCAGTGCACCGTCCTCGGCGAGGACCACTCGCACGGCAGTCAGTTCTCGATCCACGGCAACTCCACACGGACAACGGTGGGCCCGCCAGGCGGGCTGGACAGCAGCATTCTCCCGTCGACCGCCGCGACCCGGTCGGCCAGGCCCGTCAGACCGCTCCCCCGCTCCGGATCCGCGCCGCCGCAGCCGTCGTCCACGACCTCGACGACCAGGACGTCCCCGGCGCGTCGGACAGCCACGTCGACGACCGTCGCATCCGCATGTTTGGAAACGTTGTTGAGCGCCTCGACCACCACGAAGTACGCCGCGACCTCGACATCCGGGGCGGGGCGGGACGGGAGGTCCGCGGTGACACCGACCGGGGCCACGAAGTCTTCGGTCAGTGCACGCAACGCGTCTGGCAGGCCACGGTCGGTGAGGACCCGGGGGTGGATTCCCCGAATGAGTTGCCGCAGTTCCGCCATCAGTTCCTTGGCCTGATCATGCGCCTGCGACACGCTTTTCGCGGCCGCGGAATCCGGCGGGAGGTCGAGTTTAGCCATACCCAACTGCAAAGTGAGGTTGACGAGCAGCGACTGTGCGCCGTCGTGCAGGTCCCGCTCGATCCTGCGGCGTTCCGCCTCGAAAGAATCGACCAGGCGGGCCCGGGACCGGGACACCTCCACCAGTCGTGCGCGAAGGGCGTCCGGGTCGTCACCGCACAACAGCGACCGGCTGAGCGCCCCGTGCAGGCCCGCGATGAGAGCACTCACGTACGGAATCGCCGGCAGCAGGAGCAGACCCGCGATCGCGTACGGAACGGCCTGGTCGACCGACGTGATCTGACTGAAACCAAGCGCCACTGCCTCGTCGCCGTCACGCACCAGCAGAGGGCTCACCACCATCACCACGATGAGTCCGACGATCACCGCACCCGAGAGCCACAAGGCGGGCACCAGAGTGAGCAGCAGGAACGTGTAGCCGAGTTCCCGCCACGTCGCGGCTTCGGTGTAGCGGGTGCGCACCCACGCCCACAGGCCCGCTGCCGGAGGGCAACGGTGGGCCGAGAGCGCCCGGTCGCGGCTCACCAGGCGCAGGCGCGTTCGTTCCAGGGCTGCGAGCGGTATCGCCACCAACGGGCCGAGCCCGAACACCAGCACTGCGCCGAGGACACCGAGGAACAGCACTCTGCCGAGTGGTTGTGGATACATGCCGGCGCCGGACCATACGGCGAGCACGAGCCACGGGACGCAGAACGCTGCGAATGGCAACGCGACCACGCACACCACCGGGACGGTGGTCAGCACGTGACCCAGCGACCGCCACGGCCACCCGGTCAGTAGGAAGCGCCGCCGTGTGATCGCGGTGAGTACCGTGGTCGGTTCGTTGGAGGACACCGAGTGAGCCTATCGACGCGGTCGCTGCCTCAGGACGAGGTGGAGTGCAGCCGAAAGGTGGTGCTGGCACTACCTTCGATCGGCGCGTGGACCCAGTGACCGCACCACCGGTCGAATGGTCAGCTGAAGTCATGCAACTGGAGCTGAACCACGTCACCAAAACCTATCGGGGTAAACAGGCCGTCGCCGACGTCAGCCTGCGGATCGGGCCCGGGGTTCTCGGCCTCCTCGGCCCCAACGGAGCCGGTAAGTCGTCGCTGATGCGCATTC
The DNA here is from genome assembly GCF_002094305.1 of Prescottella equi. Taxonomy (GTDB): domain Bacteria; phylum Actinomycetota; class Actinomycetes; order Mycobacteriales; family Mycobacteriaceae; genus Prescottella; species Prescottella equi. The sequence goes on along the minus strand of NZ_LWTX01000008.1, from coordinate 64,599 downwards.
TCTCCACGATCACCCGCCCGACCACCGGTACGGTCATGTGGAACGGTACCGACATCGTCGCTCGGCCGGAGCCGCTCCGACGCGTCCTCGGTTACCTCCCGCAGGATTTCGGCGTCTACCCGAATCTCAGTGCCGGAGAGTTCCTCCGGTATCTCGCCGCAGTGAAAGGTCTGACTTCGCGGTCGGCCAAGGCGCGGGTCGACGAGCTGCTCGAACTCGTCAACCTGACGGAGACCGGATCGCGGCCGGTGGGTACGTTCTCCGGCGGAATGCGCCAGCGTGTCGGTATCGCGCAGGCACTCCTGGGCGACCCCGAACTTCTCGTCGTTGACGAACCGACGGTCGGACTGGACCCCGAGGAACGCATGCGGTTCCGCAACCTGCTCGGGGACCTGGCGAACGACCGGATCGTCATCCTCTCCACCCATATCGTGTCGGACATCGAAGCGATCGCCGACGACATCGTGATCCTCGCGGCCGGCGAATTACGTCGGCGTGGCACGCCCGAGGAACTTCTCCGTTTCGCGGACGGTCGGGTGTGGGAAGCGACGGTCCCGGTCGATGCCGTGCCCGAGATTCGGCACCGAGCGACGATAACCCGCACGGTCCGAACAGCACAGGGCGTGCGTGTCCGTGCCGTCGCCGAAATACCTCCGATGCCGGGGGCTCGTCCTGTCGAACCCGATCTCGAAGACGCGTACGTCAACGCGGTCCACAGCCCGATGGCGCCCGCCGGGGTCATCCGATGACAGGCGCTGTCGCTGCCGTCGCGATGGCCGACGTCCGGGATCGTTCGCGGCGTCCCGCGTTCCTGGTGACGGTGCTCGGCGCTGTCGCACTCGGCTATGTTGCCGTCCCGCCGGTCTCTGCAACCTACGCAATGGTCAAGGTCGGATCGTTCCGGGGACTGTACGACAGCGCGTACATCGGCATGTTGCTCGCCATGATCGGCAGCCTGTGGTTGCCGCTGTTCGGCTTCTACGTCGTCCGCAGCAGCATCGCGCGCGACATCTCCACCGGCGTAGGCGAAGTGCTTTCCGCCTCCCCGTTGCGCATGCCGATGTATCTGCTGGGCAAGTACCTGAGCAACGTGGCGGTGCTCGCGGCGATGGCAGCCGCACTCGCTCTGATCGCACCCGTGATGCAGCTTCTCCGCGGGGAATCCACTAGCCTCGACATGACGGCACTCTGGCTTCCGATCGTGCTGTTCTGTCTTCCTGTCCTGACCGTGGCCGCGGCAGCCGCCGTCGTCTTCGAAACCGTCCCGCTCTTGCGAGGTGGTGCGGGAAACATACTGTGGTTCTTTGTGTATCCGTCGATGTTCCTCGCCGGGATTCCACTGGTCTACGGATCGGTTACCGCAGGGTTCCAGGCAGACCTGGCGGCGCAGCACCCCGGCATGGATGACGAGATCTCGATCGGGCTCACAGCGGAACCGGGCGCACTCGGGCAGTTCACGTGGTCCGGTATGGACATCGACACGACGCTCGTCGCCGCGAGTGCAGGATTGATTGCCGCCTCCACGCTCGTCGCCATCCTTCCCTCCCTCTGGTTCGGCCGGTTCGACCCCTCACGGCGACAACGCACTCTCTCGCATCCGTCTGCCGTACCTGCAACCGAGCCTCCCGTTGCACCGGCGTTCTCACAGGGCCCGCGAGCACTGTCGTCGGCCGAACGTGGACAGTCGTTCCCGGGGTTGCTGCTCGGCGAGGTGCGCATTCATCTGGGAAGCGTGTCGCGGTGGTGGTGGCTCACGCTCGCGATCGTGACGATCGCGGCCCTCGCCGTTCCCCCTGATCGCGTCGGCACCGTACTGCTCTTCGCATGGTTGTTGCCAGTGCTGGTGTGGTCACGTCTCGGGACACTCACCTATGAACAGGGCGTCGCTCCCCTTGTGCAGTGCGGTGTCTCGCCTCGGATCAGACTCGTCGCCGAGTGGGGTGCAGGCGTGCTCATCGCGGTCATCGCGGGTGTCGGTCCGCTCGTGAAAATGCTGCTTGCAGCGGACGCGACCGGCGTCGCCGCGTGGGTTGCGGGCGCGACGGTGATTCCTGCCCTTGCGCTGCTGATCGGGTCGATCGGCCGGAGCGCACGCGTGTTTCAGGCTGTCTACCTGGTGATCTGGTACGCCGTGCTCAACGGGGTCGCTGCGGTCGACGTCATGGGCGCGCTCCGCACCGATGAGTCGCTCGCCGGCCCGTCCCCACTGTTGTCCTTCGGCGTCGGCGCCGCGCTGATCGCCGCCACCGCACTCGTTCAGGAGATTCGCCATGCCCGTCGTTGAAACCGCACCCCGGAAGTTCCGCCTCCCCGTCAGCGTTGCGGCACTGGCACTCTCGTCCGTGGCGCTCGCCGGCTGCACTGCCGATTCCACGAGTCACGAACAGCGGGACGACAGCTACAGCGGCGCCACGGCCGTCACACTCGATTTCGATGATGCGGGTGCCAAACAGTTCGGTGTGACCACCGCGGCCCTGAGCGCTCAGGTGATCGGCTCCGACCGCGACGACATCGAGATCCGGCGCTCCTTCGAGTTCACCGACGGCGACAAGCCCGATGAACGCATCGACACCAACGGGTCCGGTCTGACGATCAGCGCGAGTTGCCCCGACAGATTCGCCGTCGGCCGCCCCACCTGCGTCGCCCTGTACGAGATCGCCGTCCCGTACGGGACCGTCGTCCGAGGGAGTTCGCAATTCGGCGATCTAACGGTGACCGACACCCGTGCACCCGTCGACCTGAACTCCCGCTACGGTGACGTCACGCTGGTCACGGGCCCGGGCGGTTACGCGGTGGACGCCGTGTCGGCCACGGGCCCGAGCACCATCGAGGTGCCGCAAGATCGCGCCGGCATCCCGGTGCGCCTACGGTCCGGAGATGGCGCCGTCTCCGCAATGACGGACCCTCGCTGAGACCAGAGCGAAGTACCTAGAGTGAATGCACGCCTCGCAGGGACGGTACTACCAGGCGGCCACTCGAGGTGTGTGGTATCGGTCGTCGCCGATCTCGCCGCGGGCCAGGCACTGTGCGAGGAGCTGCTCAGGAGTATCGGCGTGAGGATGGGGCGGCTGTGTGTCCGGGCGAGTACTCGAATGACTAATCACCGCGAGGACGATCAACACCCAGAACGCGATCATCGCGATGATCATGAGCGCGTAGCGCCACCCGTTCATGCTGTTGGCGGACCAGAACATCATCGGTGGGCCTCTGCATTGCGCCAGATTCGTAGCTCTTCAGGCAGCCCGCTCTACCTTCCCTTGATTGGCGTCCAGGTATGCCGAGGCGTTCTTTCAAGAACGCGATGTCCTTGTCCTGCTCGAGCATCTGCTTGCGGAGACCGGCGAGCTCGGTGCGTTCCGCTGCAGTCAACCGCTCATCACCGGTCGTAGTTGCTGCTTCGACCCGGTGGCGTTCGGCGGCGGCCCAGCGGCCGAGCAGACCTTCGAGAGTTCGACGATCAAGTTCGTGTGGCGGTGGGCTGGCCGTAACACAGTTGCCATGCCCGGCGATGAACCTGGGACAGAAGAACACGTGAGATCGAGGGAAGGCGCGCAGACAATGGGTTCGAACGATTTTGCAGCTCAGATCGGGAGTTGGCTCCGCGACGGCATGCTCGCTGGGAATCCGCTGGCAATTGCGGCGGCTGCGATCCTCGCGCCACTCGGCATGATCCTGGGATCGACGACCCTGTAGCTTCACCCCTACGCCCGACTGGGATCGCGTGTCACTCTGTCGGAGCCGCCCGTCAACGTGCTGCGCTTGAGCTTGCACCCGGACGGGATGGCGCCGCGGATCACGAACCTTGCCCAATGGCGCGCGCACGTGTTGCACCGGCTGGACCGGCAGATCGACGCGACGGGCGACGACGAACTGCGCCGGCTGCGCGTCGAGCTCACCGGGTACCCGGGCGGCGTCGACGCGACCGAGCCGGGGCCGTCGCTCGTCGTGCCGCTCCGGGTGCGCGCGGGCGATCACGATCTGTCGTTCGTCAGTACGACGACGGTCTTCGGGACGCCGCTCGACGTCGCGGTGTCCGAGCTCGCCATCGAGACGTTCTTTCCCGCCGACGCGGCCACGTCCGAGTACCTGGCAGCGCGCCGGTAGGCGGCCGACCAGCGCACTTTCGCGAGCCCTCCACCGTGGAACCGCGGCAATACAGGCGAGGGATTGGTGAGAATGCGTCGGACGGCGGTGTGGACGGGTATGGCGGTGCTCGGCGCCGGCGCGCTGACCGGGTGTGGCGGAGCCGTGGCCGCCGACACCGTTGCGTGGCAACCCTGCGCAGACCTGGCCGCGTACGTCACCGATCTCGGCGTGGACGAGGGCGTGGTCGATCGCCTGCAGTGCGCGTCGGTGGACGTCCCGCTGGACTACGACGACCCTGAAGGCCGGACGATCGAACTCGCGCTCAGCCGTGTCGTGGGAACCGATCCGGCCGCGCCCACGCTGTTCGTCAACCCCGGGGGCCCCGGTGTCGAGGGCCGCAGCATGGCGGCGGGATCGATCTGCGCGGTATCGGCTACTCGTCGCGCATCGAATGCGCTCAACCCGACGAGCCGGACACCCGCGACGACGAGAGCCTCGCCGGATACGCCGACAACATCGCAGCCGCCAACAGAGACTGCGTCGAGGCCGACCCGGAGTTCTTCGGTTCACTGACCACCGCGAACGCTGCCCGCGACGTCGACGCGGTTCGGGGCGCGCTGGGCCTGGACACGATCGACTTCCTCGGCGTCTCGTGGGGCACCGTCCTCGGCGCCGAACTGCAGTCGAGTTTCCCCGAGCACCTGCACCGGGTTGTCCTCGACAGCATGGACTACACCGGCACCTCGGCGGGCGACGCGCTGCGCGTGCTCGCGGCGGCCGACCCGGACGTTCCACCGGAGATGGTGCCCGACGCGGCCGCCCTCGGTGCCGGGGACGATGGTGGGGTCACCCCCGACGAACCCGATGTGCCGCCCGGTGACGCCCCGGCTCCCGACGACAACGACGCCCCGCTCGACCCGGCAACCACCGAGTTCCTCGCGCGCGCGTTCGGTCCGACGGCCGGAACCGCCTACATCTGCAACAGCCTCGACCCGTGGGCGACAGCACTGTCCAGCTCGCCGAACACCGGACGATCAATGCGGCGCTGAATCGAAATCCCCAGCGGCGCATCGAGTTCCCGGCCGACTCGGACGTGCCCGGTGTAAGTCTGTGCAGCGGTTGGCCGCTCGCTGCCGAGCTGACGGCCGTGGCGAACACCGGCACGGATCTGCTGATCATCGGACACCGGGACGAGTCGGTCACCCCATATGTGTGGGCGCTCGATGCGCAAGCCGCGATGGGCGGCCGGCTCCTGACAATCGAGGATGGTGTGCACGGGTCGACGGTGGGGTCGTCGTGTGGCTGGCTCGTCACCGATTTCCTCCGTGCAGGCCAGCTCTCGCAAGATGTGTGCGATCCGACCTGATCTCTTCTGGTCGACACCTGGAGTTGAAAGACCTTCCAGGACAGGTGTTTTCACATTCAACCAATCGACCGGTCGAGACTTTCGGTGTTAGGGTCCGTTTCATCCGTGTGCTGCCGGGGCGCACCTCACGAAGGAGTGATCATGCGGAAACAACTGGCAAGTTTCGGGGTGGCGGGGATCGCGGTCGCTGCCGCGTTGGTCGCTCCGGCCAACGCGAGTGCGGAGGACACCACCACAACCTTCGAACTCGTGGCCGGAGGGCTGAGCATCGCTCCTCAGGCCTCTGCCGCGCTCAACACCGCGCAGACCGGTGCATCGGACGTCCTCGGACTGTTGGGGGAGGTCACGGTCACCGACAGTCGCGGTAACAACGCGGGTTGGACAGTCACCGTGTCCTCGTCGGAGTTCGCGTTGGCTGCGGAGAGTGGTGATACCACGATTGCCGCGACTCAGGTGCAGTACAACCCCGGCACCGTCGAGCGCACGGGAACCGTGACGACGACCCCGTCGGCCGTCGCCGGACTCGATTCCGCCAAGACCGTGATCGCGGGTACTGCCGCGCGGGGCAACAACACCGCCAGCTGGAACCCCACGTTGACCGTCGGACTGCCGTCGGACGCTCTCGCCGGTGTCTACACCGGAACGGTTTCGACGTCCGTCGCCTGACCCGGAGATCGGTGTGGGTGCGGCGTCCCGCACCCCCTCCGATTCCCATCACCGCCCTGGGGGGATCTTTCAGAGTGCGCAGCTCTCATCACTGCACCAGTTTCGTCGCCCGGCGGATCGCGTCCGTCGCGGCTCTGATCAGCGCGTTCGCGCTGCTGGCGTCCGGATCGGCGATCTCCGCGGCCCAGTCGTCGCCGACACAGAACGAAGGCATCGGTGTGCGCCTGCTCGAGGCGCCGTCGAACAACGGAAGCGACCCGCGTGCGAGGGTGTACATCGTCGATCACCTCGCGCCGGGAACGACCATCAGCAGGCGATTCGAGGTTACGAACACCACGGGCGAGGCCGCCGATGTGCGGCTCTATCCTTCGGCGGCGGGGATCGACCGCGGCCAGTTCACCGGGGCGGCCGGTCAGGTCGCCAACGACCTGACGACTTGGACCTCGATCGCCCCCGCCCAAGTGCGGGTGGACGCACATTCCGCCGCCGGAGCCGTCGCCACCATCGCCGTACCGCAGGACGCGCCTCCGGGGGAGCAGTACGCGGTCCTGTGGGCCGAGGTCCGCTCGGCGCCGTCGCCGCAATCGCCGGTCGCACATTTCGCCATCGAGTCCCTGACCGCCGCACGGTCCGACGACGGCACGCCGGTCCTCGAGGCCAACGTCCGCAATACCGGTGGGCGGGCACTGGATCTGAAGGGCAGGCTGACGCTCGGCGACGGACCCGGCGGGCTCAACGCGGGTCCGTTCTCCGTCGAGGGAATCACCACGTTGGCGCCCGGTACTACCGGTGCTGTCACGGCGACACTGAACAAGGACATTCCGCCTGGCCCTTGGAACGCTTCGGTCACCCTCGAGAGTGGGTTGGTCGAGCGCAGTGCCGCAACGCAGATCACGTTCCCCGACTCCGGAAGCGCCGAGTTCGGCGTTCCAGGGTCGCGCCACCTCCCCGCCGTGTTCATCGGGTTGGGCGTCCTCGCGTTGATCGCGGGCGTCACCGCGATCGCGCTGCGCAGGCGGGCGAGGCGCAACAGCATTTGACGGCGGCTGGCGACCGAGTTCCGTGCCACCGGCCGGCTCGGGCAGGATACGTGCGAACCGCACTCACCCAGGAGTTGCCATGACGCACACGGACACCGAGAGCGCCGGAATCGGGCCGATGTTGATCTCGTCGCGTTCGTTCGACGAGTACGTAGCGATGTTCGCGCTGAGCTGCGACGACCTGACGGGCGCCGTTCTGGACTGCCCCGCCGGTGCGTCGTCGTTCACCGCGACCGGCCGCGCCCGCGGGATCGACGTCACCGCTTGCGACATCGCATACGCGGACACCTCGGCGTTGGCCGCGACTGCACGCGCCGAGACGATCCGCGGCAACAGCTACATCGCGCAGCGACCGGAACGGTTCGCGGGGAGCTTCTTCCGTGACGCCGAGCACCACCTCGAACACCGGCTCGCGTCGGTGGACCGGTTTGCCGAGGACCTGCAGGCACACCCCGAGATGTACGTCCCCGGAGCACTCCCCGCATTGCCGTTTCCGGACGGCTCCTTCGACCTGGTGCTGTCGTCGCACCTACTGTTCACGTACGCGGACCGACTGGATGTCGACGATCACGATCGGTCCCTCACCGAACTGCTCCGCGTCTCGGCGCGCGAGGTTCGGGTCTTCCCGCTGGTGCCGAGTGGGCGGACTGATCGATACGCCGGCCTGGGCGAGCTGCGTCGACGTCTCGACGCCCGGGACATCGCCCACGAAATACGTTCGGTCGCCTACGACTTCCAAAGCGGCGGCACCGAGATGCTGGTGTGCTCAGCGCGGTGACCGATCGCGGCCCCTACGAGCCGCCGACCGGGACCGCGCTGAGCCCGCGTGCCGGCGTCGTCCCACACCGCTCCATCACCTCGAACAGCTTCGCGTGCATTCGCATCGACTGCACCGGGTCGAAGTAGCCGAGGTTCAACGGATTCGCGCGGTTGTGCAGTTCCAGTGGGTCGGTCTGCAGGTCGTACATCTCGAACTGCGGCGGTGTGACACCGGCGGGGTCGAAGTATGCCGAGTACTTCCACCGGTGGTCGCGGATGGTGCGCATGTGGTTGGGCTGGGTGACGATGTTCTGGCCGTCCGGTGTCGCGCAGTTCTCATCGTCGTAGGTGAAGTGCAGGACGTCCTGTACCTCGGCGCTCGGCGCGGCCGGGTTGGCGGCGGCGTCGTCGACGATCGGCATGAGGTCGACGCCGCGGAAATCCCACGCGGCCCGGTCCGGGACGTCCGCGAGGCTCGCGAGGGTGGGCATGACATCGATCAGCGACGACAGCGCTGCGGTGTGGACGGGCTGCGGGAACAGCAGGGGATTGCTGACCACCAGTGGCACCCGCAAGGTCTCCTCGTATGCGTTGAACACCTTCTGCCGCAGGCCGCCGTGTGACATGCCCATCTCGCCGTGGTCCGAGATCCGGATCACCACCGTCGACTCCCGCATCCCTGGGCGGGATTCGAGCGCATCGAGTACCGCCCCGGTGTGCTCGTCGACAACCTTGTGCATGTACGCGTAGAAGTTCACATAGTTGCGGGCGGCGTCCTGCCCGGGCAACGGACCCAGCCCGGCGGCGAGAAGCACCTGGGACTGGATCTGCGCGGTGGGCTTGAAGTTCCGGGCCAAGGCCTCGTCGTACGTCGGCGGCAGGTCGATGCCCTGCTCGAAGATTCCGGGCGCGTCCGAACCGTAGTTGTCGCAGGTGCCGTTGATGGCGTCCCACGTCTGGGGGTAGGCGAGCACGTCGTGCGGATTGACGAACGAGACGACGAGGGCGAACGGGCGATCGTCGTTCGGGTCGAGTCCCCGCAGGAACTCGACGGCTTCCGACGCGTACCGGCTGTCGAGGTCGGCGCAGCCACCGCCGAAGTGATCCGGGTCGGTGTCCTGGCCGCCTTCCGGTGGAACCCAGCCCCGGAAGCCGTACGCCGCGACGTCCGCGCTCGACGGATCGCCGCCCTCCTCGCCCTTGCTCATGTGCCACTTGCCTCGGTAGTGCACGTTGTAGCCGGCCGAGTCGAGGAGCTTGGCCATGTTCTGAATGCCCAGCGGGAGGGTCGGTTCCGTCGGTGAGACGGTGCCACCTTCGGTGAGCGTCGCGGTCACGCCGTGCTGTGCGGGGTACAGGCCGGTGAAGAACGTGCTGCGACTCGGCGAGCACATTGCGGCATTGCAGCAGCAGCCGTCGAACGTGAGCCCGGTGTCCGCGAGACGCTTTCGGTTCGGCAGGTTCGTCTCCGCCCAGCCCTCGGGCCAGAACATCGGGGCCCGTTCCTGATCGGTGATGACGACGACGATGTTCGGCCGGTGCGGCAGCGCGCCGTGCCCGGCCGTCGGCGCCGGACGCGATGCCGCCGCACGCGCGCCCGCTCCCGCCATGCCGGCGACCAGCAGGGCGCCGGCGCCGCCGAGGAACGTCCGCCGGGAGAACGGGTGATCGACCGCGTCGAGTGTCGGTCGGCTCAGGGAGTCCATCTGCTGATCTCCGTCCGGGATGCGCTGAGATCCGGCGTTCGGATCGTCATTCTGTCCGAGGATCAGGGCTGCTACCTGGGGTTCGGGCAATTGTCGGGATCGCACCCTGGACTTGCATGGACTTCCAACTATAGGATGAGCGAGGAATGTCGAGGGTGACGTACGTCTCCTTCGTGGCTCTGTGGCGACCAGCAAAGGACGGGTTCGGGCAATGAGCGTTCGAGAGCTCTCTCACTTCATCGGCGGCAAGCGGATCCCGGGAACATCGGGCAGATTCGCCGACGTCTTCGATCCCAACACCGGGCAGGTGCAGGCGCGGGTGCCGCTCGCCGACCGGTCCGAGACCGAGGCGGCGATCGCGAACGCGGCGGATGCCCAGAAGGAGTGGGCGTCGTGGAACCCGCAGCGCCGCGCCCGCGTGCTGATGCGGTTCCTGCAGCTGATCCAGGAGGAGATGGATCCGCTGGCCCGGCTGCTCTCGTCCGAGCACGGCAAGACCATCCCGGACGCCAAGGGCGACATCCAGCGCGGCCTCGAGGTCGTCGAATTCGCCACCGGCATCCCACACCTGCTCAAGGGCGAGTACACCGAGGGTGCCGGATCGGGCATCGACGTGTTCTCGATGCGGCAGCCGCTCGGTGTCGTGGCAGGCATCACGCCCTTCAATTTCCCGGCCATGATCCCGCTGTGGAAGGCCGCTCCCGCCCTGGCGTGCGGAAATGCGTTCGTGCTCAAGCCGTCCGAGCGTGACCCGTCGGTGCCGCTGCGCCTGGCCGAGCTGTTCCTCGAAGCGGGTCTGCCGCCGGGTGTGTTCAACGTCGTCAACGGCGACAAGGGTGCCGTCGACACCCTCCTCACCGATCCTCGGATCAAGGCCGTCGGCTTCGTCGGCTCCACCCCGATCGCCCAGTACATCTACGAGACCGCCGCCGCGCACGGCAAGCGCGCCCAGTGCTTCGGTGGCGCGAAGAACCACGCGATCGTGATGCCCGACGCCGACCTGGACCAGGTGGCCGACGCTCTGGTCGGCGCCGGCTACGGCTCTGCCGGTGAGCGCTGCATGGCGATCTCGGTCGCGGTTCCCGTGGGCGAGGAGACCGCGGATGCGCTCGTCGCCAAGCTCTCCGAGCGGGTCGCGAAGCTGCGGATCGGACGCTCCGACGACGAGACCGCCGATTTCGGACCCGTGGTGAGCAAGGATGCTCTCGACCGCGTCGACGGCTACGTGCAGATCGGCGTCGACGAGGGTGCCGAGCTGGTCATCGACGGCCGCGGCTTCACCCTCGAGGGTCACGAGAACGGATTCTTCGTCGGCGCAACACTGTTCGACCGCGTCACCCCCGAGATGCGGATCTACAAGGAGGAGATCTTCGGTCCCGTGCTGCAGGTGGTCCGCGCACACGACTACGAGGAGGCTCTGCGCCTGCCGACCGAGCACGAGTACGGCAACGGCGTCGCGATCTTCACCCGCGACGGCGACACCGCCCGCGACTTCTGCTCCCGCGTCGAGGTCGGCATGGTCGGCGTCAACGTCCCGATCCCGGTGCCGATCGCGTACCACACCTTCGGTGGCTGGAAGCGCTCCGGATTCGGCGACCTCAACCAGCACGGCCCCGACTCGATCCGCTTCTACACCAAGACCAAGACGGTGACGCAGCGCTGGCCCTCCGGGTTCAAGGAGCACGCGGACCACTTCGTCATCCCGACGATGGACTGACGCGGTGAAGAGGTACGTGCCGAGCTGGCACGACGACGAGGTCCGGGCGCTCTCCGAACTCGCGGCCGGATTCTTCGAACGCGAGGTCGTCGCCCACAACGAGAAGTGGGAAGCCCAGCGCCACATCGACCGCGACGTGTGGCGCACCGCCGGCAAGCTGGGGCTGCTCTGCTGCTCGATTCCCGAGGAGTACGGCGGCGGCGGAGGCACGTTCGCGCACGATCTCGCGGTGTTCGAGGCGCAGGGCTACGCGGGTGATCTGGCGTTCGGGGTGTCGGTGCACAGCGGCATCGTCGCGCATTACGTCAACGAGTACGGCACCGAGGAGCAGAAGCGGACCTGGCTGCCTGGGATGGCGTCCGGGGAGATCCTCGGGGCGATCGGAATGACCGAACCGGGCGCCGGATCCGATCTCAAGGCGATCCGGACGACGGCCGTGCGCGACGGCGACCACTATGTCGTCAACGGCTCGAAGACGTTCATCACCAACGGTTCTTCCGCCGACATGATCGTGCTGGCGGTGAAGACCCCCCCGAAGGCCGGTGCCAGGGGTGTATCGCTGCTGATCGTCGACCTGCGGGACTGCCCCGGCTTCACGGTGGGGCGGGTGCTCGACAAGGTGGGCCAGCACGCCGCGGACACCTCCGAGCTGTCGTTCGTCGATGTGAAGGTGCCGGTGTCGAACCTGTTGGGCGAGGAGGGGCAGGGCTTCGGCCAGCTGATCGCCCAACTCGTCCAGGAACGTCTGATCATCGCGGCGCAGGCGTCGGGGGCGATGAACCGAGCGGTCGAGGAGACCGTCGCGTACGTCAAGTCCCGGCAGGCGTTCGGGCACAGCCTGTTCGAGTTCCAGAACACGGCGTTCGAACTCGCCGAGTGCCAGACGATCGCGCGCACGTGCGAGGTGTTCCTCGATCACTGCATCCAGGAGCACCTGCGCGGCGAACTCGACGCGGCCGAGGCGGCGATGGCCAAGTACTGGCTCACCGACAAGCAGTGCGAGGTCGTCGACCGCTGCGTGCAGCTGCACGGCGGCTACGGATACATGCGCGAGTACCTCGTGGCCCGCATGTACGAGGACGCACGGGTGCAGAAGATCTATGCCGGTGCCAACGAGGTCATGAAGGGGATCATTGCGAAATCCCTCTGAGGACCGCGGCCACCACGTCATCGACGATGACGACGAACCAGGAGTGAAGGCAATGTTCAGACTTTCCGACGACGAGCGTGCGATCAGCGACACCGCCCGCGACTTCGCCGCGGAATACCTGGCGCCGGGCGCCATCGAGTGGGACCAGAACAAGCATTTCCCGGTCGATGTGCTGCGCAAGGCAGGTGCACTCGGCATGGGCGGCATCTACATCCGCGAGGACGTCGACGGCTCCGGTCTCACCCGGCTCGACGGCGTCCGAATCTTCGAGCAGCTCGCGACGGGTTGCCCGTCGATCGCCGCCTACATCTCGATCCACAACATGGTCACGTGGATGATCGACGAGTTCGGTGACGACGAGCAGCGACGGCGCTGGGTGCCCGGTCTGGCGTCGATGGAGCAGCTCGGCAGCTACTGCCTCACCGAGCCGGGTGCGGGATCCGACGCGGCAGCCCTGTCCACCAAGGCTGTTCGGGACGGCGACGACTATCTGCTCACCGGCGTCAAGCAGTTCATCTCCGGCGCGGGTACGTCCGACGTCTACGTCGTCATGGCCCGCACGGGCGCGGCGGGAGCCCGCGGCATCTCGGCGTTCATCGTCCCGAAGGACACGCCCGGGCTGTCGTTCGGTGCCAACGAGAAGAAGATGGGCTGGAACGCCCAACCCACCCGGCAGGTGATCCTGGACCAGGTGCGGGTGCCGGCGGCGAACCTGCTCGGCGGGGAGGGCGAGGGTTTCCGCATCGCGATGAAGGGGCTCAACGGGGGTCGGCTGAACATCGCCGCCTGCTCGGTGGGTGGCGCGCAGGCCGCGCTGGACAAGGCTGTCGCGTACCTCGCGGAACGAAAGGCGTTCGGGGCGGCGCTCGTCGAGTCTCAGGCGCTGCAGTTCCGCCTCGCCGACATGCGGATCGAACTCGAGGCCGCCCGCACCCTGCTGTGGCGGGCCGCGGACGCGCTCGACGCGGACAGTGCCGACAAGGTGGAGCTGTGCGCGATGGCGAAGCGGTTCGCGACGGACACCGGCTTCACGGTCGCGAACGAGGCGCTGCAGCTGCACGGTGGTTACGGCTATCTGGCGGAATACGGATTGGAGAAAATCGTGCGAGATCTGCGGGTGCACCAGATCCTGGAGGGCACCAACGAGATCATGCGGGTCGTCGTGGCCCGCGCGGTGGTCGGATCGGTCGGCGCGGCATGAGCGACATCGTTGAACCCGAGGTTCTGGTCGAACGGGTCGGCGCTCTCGGCCGGATCACCCTCAATCGGCCGAAGGCGATCAACGCGCTGAATCACGCGATGGTGCGGTCGATGGCGGCGGCACTGCTGGAGTGGGCCGACGACGATGCCGTCGACGCCGTGCTGCTCACGGGAGCGGGGGAGCGCGGCCTGTGCGCGGGCGGCGACATCGTGTCGATCTACCACGACGCCCGAGGCGGCGGGAGTGGGTCGAAGGACTTCTGGCGGGACGAGTACGTCCTCAACGCCGCGATCGCCCGCTACCGCAAGCCGTACGTCGCGATCATGGACGGCATCGTGATGGGCGGCGGTGTCGGCGTCTCGGCGCACGGCAACGTCCGGGTCGTCACCGAGCGGTCCACGATCGGAATGCCCGAGGTGGGCATCGGATTCGTGCCCGACGTCGGCGGCACGTACCTGCTGTCGCGGGCGCCCGGCGAACTCGGCACCCACGTCGCGCTCACGACGGCACGGATGTCGGCCGGCGACGCGATCGCGTGCGGTTTCGCCGACCACTTCGTGCCGTCGGACCGGGTCGGCGAGTTCGAACAGGCGGTGGCCGGGGGCTCCGTCGAGGACGCACTCGCCCGGTTCGCGCAGCCCGCCCCCGCGTCGGAGCTGGCAGCGCAGCGGGGCTGGATCGACGCCGCGTACGCCGCCGACACGGTCGAGGAGATCGTCGCGAACCTGCGGGCGAGCGACGTCCCCGAGGCGCGGGCCGCGGCCGAACAGATCCTGGCGAAGTCCCCGACCGCGGCGAAGGTGACGTTGCGGGCACTGCGCCACGCCCGCACCCTCGACACGCTCGAGGCCGTCCTCGACGAGGAGTACCGGGTGTCGTTGGCGTGCCTGGAATCCCACGATCTCGTGGAGGGCATCCGCGCGCAGGTGGTAGAGAAGGACCGTAACCCCGCATGGTCGCCGTCGTCCCTCGAGGCGGTCACCGATGAACTAGTGGATCGATTCTTCGAGCCGCTCGGCGAGGCCGAACTGGGACTGGCCGCAGCGCTCGTGAGTGGGGAGGAAGCGCGATGAGCACGAACGACATCACCGTCGGATTCGTCGGTCTCGGCCACATGGGCGGCCCGATGGCGGCCAATCTCGTGAAGGCCGGATACGTCGTGAAGGGCTTCGATCTGGTGCCGGCTGCGCTCGAGCAGGCCCGGCGCGACGGCATCACGGTCGTGGACTCCGCCGCGCTGGCGGCCACCGACGCGGACGTCGTCGTCACGATGCTGCCCAGCGGCAAGCACGTCCTCGACCTGTACGAGGGCGGTCTGCTCACCGCCGCGCGGCAGGGCACGCTGTTCGTCGACAGTTCGACGATCGACGTCGCCGACGCCCGAGCGGCCCACGAACTGGCCGAACAGGCCGGGCATCGCAGCGTCGACGCGCCCGTGTCGGGTGGAGTGATGGGGGCGGCGGCCGGAACGCTCGCCTTCATGGTCGGCGGCGCCGACGAGGACTTCGAGGCCGCCCGGCCGCTGCTCGAGGTCATGGGCCGCAAAGTGGTGCACTGCGGCGGCCCCGGCGTGGGTCAGGCCGCGAAGATCTGCAACAACATGATCCTCGGCGTCTCGATGATCGCGATCAGCGAAGCATTCGTGCTGGGGGAGAAGCTCGGACTGAGCAACCAGGCGCTGTTCGACGTCGCATCGAACGCGTCCGGTCAGTGCTGGGCGCTCACCACCAACTGCCCGGTGCCGGGACCCGTCCCGGCGAGCCCCGCCAACAACGACTACCAGCCGGGATTCGCGGCCGCCCTCATGGACAAGGACCTCGGGCTCGCCGCGAACGCGCTGCGCGCCAACGGCGTCGACGCCGAACTCGGTATGCGCGCCGCGGAGCTGTACCGGCGCTTCCACGAGACCGGGCACGGCGGCGAGGACTTCTCGGCCATCATCAGGGACATCAGGGACAGATCGAACGGAGAGACTCGATGACGGACTACCAGACGATTCAGGTCGGGCGCACCGGCCGCGTCGGCATGATCACCCTCGACCGGCCGAAGGCGCTCAACGCCCTCAACGCGCAGCTGATGTCGGAGATGGTCTCGGCCGTCGAGGACTTCGAGAAGGACCGGAGCATCGGCTCGATCCTGATCACCGGGTCGGAGCGGGCGTTCGCGGCCGGCGCCGACATCAAGGAGATGCAGTCCAAGTCGTTCATGGACATGTACCTCGACGACTGGTTCTCGGCGTGGGATCGTATCGCCGCGGCCCGCAAGCCGATCGTCGCCGCGGTCGCCGGTTACGCGCTCGGCGGCGGCTGCGAGCTGGCGATGATGTGCGACGTGCTGATCGCCGCCGACTCGGCCAAGTTCGGCCAGCCCGAGATCAAGCTCGGTGTGCTGCCCGGAATCGGTGGCTCGCAGCGACTCACCCGCGCCATCGGCAAGGCCAAGGCGATGGACCTGTGTCTCACGGGCCGGACGATCGACGCCGAGGAGGCGGAGCGCGCCGGTCTCGTCTCCCGGATCGTTCCGGCGATCGACCTGCTCGACGAGGCCATCGCGACCGCGTCGAAGATCGCGGACATGTCGTTGCCGATCGCGATGATGGTCAAGGAGTCGGTGAACCGGGCGTTCGAATCGACGCTGTCCGAGGGCGTCCGGTTCGAGCGACGCGTGTTCCACTCGGCCTTCGCTACGCAGGATCAGAAGGAAGGCATGGCCGCGTTCACCGAGAAGCGGGATCCGAGTTTCGGCCACCACTGAGTGAGCTACCGAGCCACTTCTCGGCCCCTGTCGCGCACGAGCGTGGCAGGGGCCGAGGAGTTCTCAGCGGAGGAGGAACTCGAGCGCCACCCGCTCGAACGCCTCTTCGGCCTCCACCATCACCCAGTGCCCGCAGTTGGGAAAGACGTGCAATTCGGCATGCGGCACAAGCCGTAGCGGAACGAGGGGCATATCCGGCGGGCACTGCCGGTCGTCGAGGCCCCATGTGAACAACGTGGGGCACTGGATCTTCCGCATCATCGACCAGTACGGCGGGGCCTCGGACGCCTCGAGTGCCCGCTGCTGGGCGGCGACCGCTGCGGAGCCGTACATCGCGGCGAGCGTCTCGTGGGAGGAGGGAGCCATCGCCGCCTCCCAGCGCTCGTCGACGCGCTCGTCCGTGACCAGCGCGGGGTCGTAGACCATGCAGTCGAGCCACCGCACCAGCTTCTCGCGACTGGGGTCGTCGGCGAAGTCCCGGAGCAGGCGGGTGCCTTCACTCGGAGCCTGGCTGAAGATGTTGGGGCCCACTCCGCCGATCGTGATCAGCTTCTCGACCCGCGCGGGATGCTGCATCGCCACCTGCGCACCGACGACTCCGCCCATCGAATTGCCGATGATCGCGGCGGATTCGATCCCGAGGGCGTCCATGAACCGCGGCACCGACTCGGTTGCGGCGCGGACGGGATGTCCTTCGACAGGATCGCTGATTCCGAAGCCGGGAAACTCGAGCACGTAGCAGTGGAAGTGCTCGGCGAACACAGCCAGGTTCCCTCTGTAGTTACGCCAACCGCTCACGCCGATCCCGGAACCGTGCAGCAACAGCAATGGCGGTCCGTCGCCCGCCTCGTGGTAGCGCAACACGCCTGCGTCGGTGACGACCTCCCGCTTCGTTCCCTCGAAGCTGAGATCTGTGCCGTTTGCGCGCGTGTCCGTGGCGTGGACCCCTCGTCGGTTCATCTGTTCGCCCTCCCTCGGTCGCTGCCCCGCGACGCCGACTCGGTGCCGGTGGACGAACCATAACAACATTCTGTCATGTCTATGTGTACGTTCTTGATTAATGATTCGTTCACTCTTGCGTCCAGATGTGGGCGCAGCGGGGAGTCGCAGTACTCTGTCGAGACCGAGAAGGTGGACGCGGAGGAGTGGAGTAGTTGACGGAGGACGCTGCCATCGATCGCCTGTCCGAGGTGCTCGACGACCGGATCGGCACGCGTATCCGGCACATCGCACGGATGATCATCGACGCGAAAGCGGCTGCGCTTCGTCCGCTCGGAATCACTGTGCCGCAGTACTCGACGCTCCTTGCGGTCAAGCACCTGGAGCCGAGTTCGGCCGCGCAGCTCGCGCGTGCCGGACTGGGGACGCCGCAGTCGCTGGCGACGATGCTGTCGACGCTCGAGGGCAAAGGGCTCGTCAGCCGTCGCGCGTCCCCCATGCATCAGAAGCTCGTCGAGGTGCGTCTGACCGCGCTCGGCGCGAAGACGGTCGACGAGGCGGACGAACTGGCTGCAGATATCGAGGCCCGGCTGCGGGAGGCGATCGGCGAGGACCTGTTCGAGGGCGTCGTCAGGATCGAGCAGATCGCGGGCGAGCTCCTGCATTAGCCGCCCAGGCGATCGGGTCGGGCGCCGCGGGCTGGTCGACCGACGGCGTCAGTGCCACCGGCCCGGCCGGGCGCCGGTGTCGAAATCGCCTGCTTTCGAACGCAGTTCGGTGAGGATGCGCACCAGTGAGTCCAGCTTGTCGGGGGAAAGGCCGGGGTCGGCGAACACCTTCTCGTTGAGCGCCTCGGTCGCTCGTCGTGAGATGTCCCGCCCGTCGTCGGTGATCTCGATCAGGGTCGCCCGGCGGTCGGTGGGGTGGGGGACGCGGCGAACCAGGCCCGCGTTCTCGAGGCGATCGACCGCGTTGGTGACGCTGGTCGGGTGCACCTGCAGGCGGGCGCTCGCCTTCGCCATCGGCAGCGCGCCGCTGCGGGTGAAGGTGAGCAGCGTCAGCAACTCGTACCGCGAGAACGTGAGTCCGAAAGGCTTGAGGGCCTCGTCGACCCGCGCCATCATGATCTGCTGCGCGCGCACCACCGACGTCACTGCGGCCATTCCGTCGGCGACGGCACCCCAGCCGTGCTCGGTCCACTGACGGTGCGCTTCCTCGATCGGGTCCAGAGGCAGGGGTGACGGCGACGGCATGCCCCGATCATCCCATGCAGGCCCGACCGGCCCGCGTACCCGGCACGGTACTTCCGGTGACCGGTTCCCGATACGTGGTCCGGTCGTGACCGCGGCTAACGTCTGACGTCATGGCGCAGCATACGAGCGAGTCCGGCTCGCCCCGAGTCGAGCCGGCAGTGCCCACCCGAACCCCGTGGGGGCAGCACTCGTTGCTGCACGCGATCTTCTTCCTCATGGGCGGCGAGCTGTTCCTCATCTCTCCGCTGCTCCCGACCATCGCCGACGACCTCGGGACCAGTATTCCGGCGACGGCGCTGGTGGTGACGGCCTACGGGCTCACGTACGCGGTGGCGAGTCCTCTGCTCGGTGCGCTCGCCGAGCACGTGGCGCGCCGACGCGTCATCCTCGCCGGGGTCGCGGTGATGGTTCTCGGGGAGGTGCTCTGCGTGGTCGCGCCCACGCTGACGTTCCTGGTGGGGGCGCGCATGGTCGGCGGCGTCGGCGGCGCCCTGATGGGTCCCGCGATCTGGGCGTTCCTGGCCGAGACGGCGGTGCCGCGGGAACGCGGCCGGGCCATCTCGCGTGGCGCCGCGGCGTACGCGGGCGGTCAGATCGTCGGGGTGCCGTTGGGCACGCTCGTCGCCGCGAGCCTCGACTGGCGGTGGGCTTTCGCCGGAGTCGCCCTCGTGCTCGTCGGTGTCGGAGTCTCCATCGCCGTGCGCCTCCGGGAGCCCGAGCGCACGGTGGTGCGTCCGGACGGCGCCCGCACGGCCCTCGCGACGTCGTTCCGGTTGTGGGGAAACCGGACCTTCCGGTTGATCATGTTCGGAAACCTCTTCGCGCAGGCGGCCCGCCTGGGCACGTACGCGTTCGCGGGCGCGCTCTTCGCGACCCGCTTCGGGCTCAGCACCGAAACTCTCGGATTCGTCGGTGCGCTGGTCGGCATCGGATCCTTCTCGGGTTCCCTCGTCGCCGGCCCCCTGGTCGACCGGTGGCGAGCCGCCGGTCGAGCCGAGTCGGTGCTCTGCATCGGCTGGGGCGGGCTGCTCGCCGCGGCTCTGGCCCTCGCGGTGTTCGCGCCGACGAGCTGGGCGAGCATCGTGGGATTCATGCTCGCGTTCGCAGCCGGCTCGGCGTTCTTCAGCACCGGTCAGGTACTGCTGACGACGGAACTCGCGGAACGCCGCGCCGGCGCGGTGTCGTGGAACAACTCCGCGATGTACGTAGGCACGGCCGTCGGTACCGCGGTCCTCGGTGCACTGGGATTCGGCACCACCGGATTCGCGATCGGAGCCGTCGTCTTCGCGCTCGCCGCGACCGCGTCCAGCGCCATCCTCTCGCTGCGCCGCCGCTGATCGCTATGACGTCCGCGCCGCCGCGAACATGGTGACCAGGGCGACGGCGAGGCACGCGGTCATGCTCGCCACGAGGGCGGTGTCGGTGTTTCCCAACAGCCCGACCAGGGGAGCGGCCACGGCGCCGACGGCGTACTGCATCGAGCCGAGCAGGGCCGCTGCGGTTCCCGCGGCCTCGCCGTGGCGGGTCAGCGCGAGAGCGGGGGCGTTGGGGAGCACGAAGCACACGGCGCCCAGCATGATCCACAGTGCGGCGACGAAGCCGGGCAGGCCGCCGATCTGGAAGTGGGCCACCACGACGGCGACGATGCCGAACGTGACGGCGGCCGTGAGCGAGGCCTGCACGATCTGCTGGGGCGACCAGCGGCGCAGCAACCGCACGTTGAGCTGCGTCGCACCGATCATCGAGAAGGCGCCCGTGCTGAAGACGATCGCGAACTGCTGCTGATCGAGGCCGAACTGGTCCTGGTACACGAACGGGGCGCCGGAGACGTAGGCGAAGAGGGCGGCCATCACGATGCTCGACGCGAAGGTGAGCGCTACGAAGGTGCGGTCGCGCAGTAGTCCCCGATAGGTGCGCACCACCGGCAGCAGTCCGCCCGGCCGACGCCGCTCACGCGGAAGGGTTTCCGGTAGCGCGAGGACGGCGACCAGTGCGATGGAAACCCCGACGAGCGCGAGGACCACGAAGATCCCACGCCAGTCCAGGGCGACCAGCAGCGCCCCGCCCACGCTGGGCGCGATCACCGGCGCGACGCCGAGGACCAGCATCAGGCGTGAGATGACGACGGCGACGGCCTTGTCGGAGAACAGGTCCCGCACCATCGCCATCGTCACGACGGCGGCCGCGGCCGCTCCGACGCCCTGGAGGACGCGTACTGCGCCGAGCATCGCGATGCTCGTGGCGAACACGGCGACGAGCGAACTGGCGACGTGCAGCGCGATGCCGGCGACGAGAGGACGCTTGCGGCCCAGACTGTCCGAGAGCGGCCCGATGACCAGCTGTCCGAGCGCCAGTCCGACAAGAGTGCCGGTGATCGTGAGTTGGGCCCCCGACGCGGTCGAGTCGAGTGCCGCCGCGATGTCGGGGAGCGCGGGCAGGTACATGTCGATCGTGAAGGGGCCCAGCGCCGTCATGGTGCCGAGCGCCACGATCGTGCCCAGTCCTGCCCTGGCCCCACCGGTGGGCTGGGCTGTCGGCGCCCCGCCGTGGGCAGGTGGTGGGGGTGTCTCGTCGACAGTCATGCACCGACGATGGCGGATCGCGCCGTTGTGACGCGAGTCGCTTCCCGGCGGGCGGAAGCCCTGTCGACGCACGACGGGCCGGATTCGATGAATCCGGCCCGTCGAAGTGCGTCGAGTCAGCTCATCGAGCTGAGCTGCTCGATGAGGGGGAGGATGGTCTTGACGATGTCGATGACGGCGCTGATCGTGCTGAACGAACCCATGTTTCAGTCCTCTGGGGTGGTGGTGGATGTGGCCCGACGCCACTGGCGGTAAAGCTAGCAGGAGAGTGGTCGGTTTGTGCACTTTACGAAGAAGGCGTTGGACGTTTGTCCAGGACGGCGGTTGCGGGCAACTCCGCGTGCGCGATTCTCAGCCTCCGACATGGTTCCCGCGCGCGGCGGACACGAGCGCCCGGCCGTCCTCGAAACGCAGGAATCCCCGCGCGACGGAGCGCTCGGTGGCCTCCGCGAACTTCGTCACGTAGGTGTCCTGGTCCGGATACAGCGAGGCCAGGACGTCGGCTCCGAGTGGGGTGGTCGCGCCGTTGTTCGGGACGTGGACGGTCTCGCCGGTCAGCGAGGCGACGGGCACATCGACGTGAGGAGTGCGCACTCCGCCGCGGGCATTGCCGAACTCGTCACGCACGATGGCCGTGTCCGTGGTGTCGATCGGATCCGCCGACGGGGGAGCGGTCCCGTCCGCGACCCACGTGTTGAGCGAACGCAGCGCTGCTGCCACCACCGCGGCCTGCGGACCGTCGTTCACCAGCGGAATCAGCGCTCCGAGATCCCTGATCGTTCCGAACTGGGCGGTGTACTGCGGGTACAGGATTCGCAGGGCGTGGGCGTCGGAGTGTGCCGTGCCCGCGATCTCCCAGGTTCGGATCCGCTCGCTGTCGGGCTGGCGGCCGGCGACGAACGACCCCGGGCCGGGACCGCCGCCGAGCTCGAACAGCTCCGTCTCGGTGACCACCTGGAAGACCGGCACGTCGAGATCCGTGCGCACGCGCGCCGGCGACACCACCCGTGGCCCGTCCGGGCCGTCGAGCTTCGGCAGGCCCGTGCCGGCGCCGATCGGCGCACCGAAACCGGCGCGGCTGTGCACGAACATGCCGTCGAACACCCGGGCGAGAGGATGGACGGCGTTGGCGTAGGTCAGCATTCGCATCGCGGACTGGGACTGGCCGACCGCAAGCAGTCGCTCGACCACCAGCCCCGCGAGCGGGTCCGCACCGCGCGGTGCCCGGAGTGCGGCCCCGGCCTGCGAGAAGATGTCGTAGGAGTAGGCGTCGCCGGGGTGGTGCAGGGGTCCGTACCGCTGCGGATCCCACGCCTTGAGCCCCACCACGTTCGGGCCCAGCGGGCTGCCGCCGGTGCTGTTGACGCCGGCGGCCTGCGCGGACACCCCCACCCACGCGTAGCCCTGCAGCAACTCCGAGTGCATGTAGCCGAAGTCGACGTCCACATCGACGTTGCCACTCACGTTGAGCCATTCGACCACGACGGTGCCGTTGAACCGGCTGCGGTCCGACGGCACCCGCACCAGCAGGCGGGTTCGGTACGGCGCCTGGCCGGCCTCCGCGACCGCCCAGTGGCCGTCCGAGTCCCACCTGCCGTCCTCGCGATACGCCGTCGCGGTACCGCTCAGGAAGAACTCCTGTTCGGTGTATCCCGCGGCGGCGAGGTCGACTGCGGTCGAGGTTCCGGGCGAGCTGCGCATGCCGTCCGGAAGGCGGTCCTGTTCGGAATCGAATCGTCTTGCGTGCAGGAACATTCGGATCGGGCCTCTCTGACAGGGGGCTGCGCCGTTGCAGTCCCCTTGAAAGGAAAACTAGCCCTGAATGTGGCGTCGGTCACACATCGGTCTCGGTGGGTGAGACTCTTTCTCGGTTCAGCCGCCGGAGTAGTCGCCGAACCGCTCGTCGACTTCCTCGGCTGTCAGTCCGTACTCCTCGAGCGTGTACTTGTGCGCCGGCTTCCGGCTGCCCGAGCGGCTCTCGGCATGCATGTCCTCCATCGCCCGGCGCGCCTGCTCGGTCATGGGGATCGAGAAGTGCGAGTAGACCTTCTCGACGGTCCCGAGTGGATCGCCGACGAAGTCGTTGTAGTCGACGTCGACGAACTGGGCCGGGTCGTACTTCCCGCGCGCGGCGGTGAAGTCCTCGAGCCCGCGGGCCCACAGGTCGAGCTGGCTGCGGCCGATCACCTCGCCACGGAACTTGTTCGACCAGCCCTCGGTGGCCTGCTCGGCCAGGCTGCACACCGAAGGCACGATGGTCCGCGGCGGGCGATGGGTCTGGATCACCAGGGCGTCCGGATAGACCGCCATCAGTTCGTCGAGCGCGAACAGATGGCTCGGGTTCTTCAGCACCCACCGCCGATCCTGATCCGGCAGCCCGATCAGCTGCAGGTTTTTCTTGTGCCGCGCGTACGCGTTGGTCCAGTCCTGCCCCTCGAGCCACGTCGAATAGGTCGGCAGGTTCGCCAGGCACTCGTACGACACCGACTTGAAGGTCTGACGCAGCAGCTGCCAGCACTCCTCGACCTCGCCCGCCGACATGTAGTGCACACCCATGAACTCGGGGTGGTCGATGTGATGCTGGCCGAACTGCTGCTCGATCGCCTGGAACACCGGGTTGGATTCCCAGGTGTCCCGCGGCGGGCGTGGCTGCGGCATCTCCGTCAGCCACATCTCCAGCCCCTGGTGTCCCGGGTCCACGGTGAGCAGGCGGTGCAGCGCCGTGGTGCCGGTGCGCGGCAGGCCGGTGACGAAGATCGGTCGTTCGATCGGCACGTCGGCGTGCTCGGGGAACTGTTTCCACGCGGCCTCGCTGAGCAGGCGGGCAACGAGTGCGCCGCGCAGGAAGACGCGAGAGATCTTGCTGCCGAACGGCGTCAGGTCCTCGTCTCGTGCGTACGAGTCGAGCAGGACTCCGAGCGCCTCGGTGTAGTCGTCGGTACCGAAGTCGTCGAGTCCGGTCATCCGGGTAGCGGATGCGTGCAGGTCCTCGACGGTGCCGACGGAAGTGCGTTCAGTCATAATGCTCCTTCAGGGGCCGAGCTCTAGTGGTGGAACTCGCCGCAGTTGACGTCGAGACACTGGCCGGTGATGGCGCTGGCCATCGGTGAGGCCAGGAAGATCACCGCGTTCGCGACCTCGTCGGTGGTCGGCAGGCGCTTGAGGTCGCTGTTGGCCGCGGTGTGCTCGTAGATCTGGTCGACGGTGATGCCGAACTTCTCGGCCTGGTGCTCGAAGTACTTCTTCAAGGTGTCGCCCCAGATGTAGCCGGGGGCGACGGAGTTGACGCGGATGCCCTGCGGACCGAGTTCGGTGGCCAGCGACTGCGACATCGCCAGCAGCGCCGACTTGGCGAGTTTGTAGCTGCCGTAGCGCTCCTGCGAGTGCCGCAGCACCATCGAGTTCACGTTCACGACCGCGCCCTGGGACTCGGCGAGGGCCGGCGTGAACAGCTGGGTCAGGCGCAGCGCGCCGAGCACGGTCAGCTCGATCGCGTCGCGGATGTGCTGGAAGTCGGTGCTGCCGAACGGCTTCATCGACGGCACGGAGAACGCGTTGTTGATCAGGCCGTCGACCCGGCCGAACGCGTCGGTGGTGGCGGACAGCAGGTGGGCGGCCGAGGCGTCGTCGGTGATGTCGGTCGAGACGGTCACCGCGCGGCGTCCCAGGTCGGTCACCTCTTTGGCCACCTCGTCCAGACGCGACTGGGTGCGTGCGGCGAGCACCAGATCGGCGCCGGCCTCGGCGCAGCGCAGCGCGAGCGTGCGACCGAGCGCCGGCCCGACGCCCGAGATGACGATTACCTTGTCCTGGAGCAGATTTGTCATGTCTTATCCCAGCATCCGGTTGGCGACGGCGGCCTGCCGCTCCGCGATGCGGGCGGCGAAATCCTCCGGCGTGATCTTGTTGTGTTCGTGGAAAGGCAGTTTCGCGGAGACCTCGTCGAACTTGACGACCTCGACGGTCGGTCCGTCCTCGGCCGTGAACTCCCGGGACGTTCGCTGCCACCGGAACTGCAGGTAACCACGTGGGTGACCGAGAGCCTCCAGCCAGTTGGTCACGCCCGGGTTCCGCTCGCTGAGGACCATCCGGATCATGCCGTCCGGATCCACCTGTGCCTGAGCATTGTTCAGTGACGTCTGGTGGCTGATGTAGTCGAGCGAGATGTACCAGAGGCTACCCAGCTGGAAGCCCTGGTACGGGGCATCCGATTTCGGGACGGTGATGATCATCGCCTCGTCGTCCGCGAGGTCGTAATGGCCCACCGACGAGTACTGCGTCGCCAGTCCGCCCGGAGTGAGCCGCGGCGCGGTCATGGTGTTGACCGGCAGGTTGTCGTAGAACCACTGCGGGAACTGCAGCCACGTCTTCACGCGACTGACCAGCGCCTTACCGGCGCGAGCGAAACGCTTCTCCGTCTCCTCGCGCGTGAGCGGCGGCACCGGGACGCCGATCCGGTCGGCGCGCTCGATGCGGATGGTCCCGCGCTGCTGGCTCCAGTCGCTGTAGACCTCGCGCACCACCAGCTGGCTCGAGCCCGGCGCCAGCGTGAAGTGGTTGCGGCGGCCGTCGGCGGGGCCGGGACCGAACGTGGCGACGAACGTGCCGTCGTCCTCGATGTGCAGTTCCCGGTCGTCGAAGGCGATCTCGCTGCCCGGGACGTTCGCGTTGGTGTAGTTGCCGCTGAGGACCTGGAAGCTCAGGTCCGCGGTGGTGCCGCGGGTGCCGGTGACGATGTACTCGGCGTCGTCGTTGATGCGGGCGCCGAAGTACAGAGTGTCGGGGTTGTCCAGCCCCATCTTCGTGAACGGGCCGGTGCCCTGGATGAAGCTCGGATGGGTCTTCTCGGTGGCCCATGCCGCATGCACGGTCGCGAGGATTCCGCCGGCGAGGTACTGCATGCCCTCGAGCAGATCCTGTTCGGACCGGATGTGGGGGGCGTTCTCGACCAGCTTCTCGGCCTCGGCGATGGCCTCGGCCAGTGGATCCGTCAGCACACCTTGCTCCTTCGATCCAGTGGTACAAATATGTACCTGGGTGGTAGAACGTGCGATGAGTCAGACGATAGAACGTGTTTCAAGGAGTGGTCAATGACCTCAGGCATCGCCGAGTCCGAGTCCAGTGGGCGTCGGTCCCCGCCGACGGAGCGGGTGGTCCAGATCCTCGACTTCCTGGTCGCCCGCGAAGAACAGCGCTTCGGTTTGTCCGAACTGGCGCGTGCGCTCTCCATCAGCAAGCCCACGTGCCTGGGAATCCTCTCCGAGTTGGTCGTCGCCGGCTACCTCACCCGAGACCCGGTCTCCAAGACGTACGGGCTCGGGCCGGCGCTGATCGCCGCCGGGCGCGCGGCGCAGCGCGGCTTCGCCGTCGGGACGATCGCGCGGGCGCAGCTCGACGGGGTTGCCGCCGAGTTCGGTGCGGTGTGCACGGCGTCGGCGGTGGTCGGCGACCAGGTGATGATCCTCGAGACCGTCACGCCGGCCGGAATGGCGCTGGGACGTACGGCTGCCCGCGTCGGTCAGGCGTATCCGTTCGCCCCGCCGGTGGGTCTCATGTACGTGATCTGGGACAGCGACGACGACCTCGAGGCGTGGCTGCGGCGCGATCCCGCACTGCCGGTGGTCCTCGATCGGGAACTGCTCGGGCGAGTCGTCGACGACTGCCGTGAGGTCGGATACCTCGTCGAACGCTTGACCCCCGTCGGACGCAAGCTGTTCTCGCTCATGGCCGGCGTCGCGGGCCGGGACCTGCCGACCGAGCTGCGCGAGCTCATCGGCGAGATGGTGTCGAGTCTCGGCGAGCGCGTCTACCTGCACAGCGAAACCGAGCCCGACATCGACTACCCGGTGAGTCTGATCGCGGCGCCCGTGTACGACGCCGACGGGCACCAGTCGCTGGTCCTCACGCTCGACGTGGGCGGACCGATCACCGGAGCCGAGATCGCCCGGCGCGGTGCGGCACTCGTCGCCGCGGCGGACGCGGTGACGGCGGAGGTCGGCGGACGGCGTCCCGTGCGCTGCTCCTGACCTGGTCGCAGCAGGCGAGCCATTGACCGCGGGTGGAACAGGTTCTATTCTCGGCTCGAAGTCAGTTTTCGAACCGACCCGGTACAAATATGTACCAGTGAACTCGTCGAGGAGCCGCGCGTGACACCCCTGGCATCCCCGTCCACCTACGAGCTGTCGCACCTGCAGGCGCTCGAGGCCGAGGCGGTCCACATCTTCCGTGAGGTCGCCGCGACCTTCGAACGGCCCGTCCTGCTGTTCTCCGGCGGCAAGGACTCCGTGGTGATGCTGCACGTCGCCGCCAAGGCGTTCTGGCCGGCGCCGCTGCCGTTCCCGGTGATGCACGTCGACACCGGCCACAACTTCGACGAGGTCATCGAGTTCCGCGACCGGACCGTCGAGCGGCTCGGCCTGCGCCTGGTGGTCGCGAGCGTCGAGGACGACATCGCGGCCGGACGGGTGGTCGACGAGACCGGGCCGCGGGCCAGCCGCAACCGCCTGCAGACGCACTCACTGCTGCGCGGCATCCGGGAGAACAAGTTCGACGCCGTGTTCGGCGGCGCCCGCCGCGACGAGGAGAAGGCCCGAGCCAAGGAGCGTGTCTTCAGCTTCCGCGACGAGTTCGGACAGTGGGATCCCAAGGCGCAGCGGCCCGAACTGTGGAACCTCTACAACGGGCGGCACCGGCGCGGTGAGCACATCCGGGTGTTCCCGCTGTCGAACTGGACCGAACTCGACATCTGGCAGTACATACTCGAGGAGGAGATCGAGCTGCCGTCGATCTACTACGCGCACCGCCGCCCGGTCGTCGAACGGGACGCAATGCTGTTGGCGCACACCCGGTTCCTGACACTGCTGCCCGGCGAGGAGTCACGCGACGAGCTCGTACGTTTCCGCACCGTCGGCGACGCGACCTGCACCGGCTGCGTCGAATCGTCGGCCGCCACCGCCGCCGAGGTCGTCACCGAGGTCGCGGCCAGCCGCATCACCGAACGCGGCGCCACCCGCGCCGACGACCGGATCTCCGAGGCCGGCATGGAAGACCGCAAGAAGGAGGGGTACTTCTGATGGCCCACACCCAGCAACTCCTCCGCGTCGCCACCGCGGGCAGTGTCGACGACGGCAAGTCCACGCTGATCGGACGCCTGCTGTACGACTCGAAGTCGATCTTCGAGGACCAGCTCGAGGCGGTCGAACGCAGCAGTCGCGAGCGCGGCACCGAGTACACCGACCTGGCGCTGCTCACCGACGGATTGCGCGCCGAGCGCGAGCAGGGCATCACCATCGACGTCGCACACCGCTACTTCGCGACGCCGCAGCGCAAATTCATCATCGCCGACACCCCCGGGCACGAGCAGTACACCCGCAACATGGTCACCGGAGCGTCGACCGCGGACCTCGCGCTGATCCTCGTCGACGCCCGCAAGGGGGTGCTCGAGCAGACCCGCCGGCACGCGTTCCTGTCGACGCTGCTGGGGATCCCGCACCTGGTGCTGTGCGTGAACAAGATGGATCTCGTGGACTGGTCGCAGGAGCGGTTCGAAGAGATCAAGGACGAGTTCGGACAGTTCGCGACCAAACTCGACGTCCACGACCTGACGTTCATCCCGGTGTCGGCACTCAAGGGCGACAACATCGTCACCCGCACCGAGAACATGCCGTGGTACGAGGGCTCGTCGCTGCTGCACCACCTCGAGGACGTGCACATCGCGTCCGACCGCAACCTCATCGATGCGCGCCTGCCCGTCCAGTACGTGATCCGGCCGCAGCGGCAGACGGACGCCGACCTGCACGACTTCCGCGGCTATGCGGGCACCGTCGCCAGCGGCGTCTTCAAGCCGGGCGACGAGGTGGTCGCGCTGCCGTCGGGCTTCACCTCGACGATCTCCGCGATCTGGGGGCCCGGCGGGGAGGAGGTCAAGGAGGCCTTCGCACCGTCCGCGGTGTGCGTACAGCTGGCCGACGACCTCGACGTCAGCCGCGGCGACACCCTGTGCAGGCCGAACAATCGACCGCTCGTGGGCCAGGAGATCGACGCGATGATCTGCTGGCTCACCGAGCAGGCGTCGCTGAGCCCCGACGCGCGGTACACCGTCCTGCACACCACCCGCGCGACGAAGGCGCAGGTGGTGCGGCTCGACTACCGGCTCGACGTCAACACGCTGCACCGGGACGAAACGGCACGGTCGCTCGCGCTCAACGAGATCGGACGCGTGCAGCTGCGCACGCAGCAGCCGCTGCTGTTCGACCCGTACCGACGCAACCGGGTGACCGGCAGTTTCATCCTCGTCGACGACACGACCGGCAACACCGTCGCCGCGGGCATGATCACCGGGCCGACCCTCAAGGAATCGAAGGTGGTGTGGCACTCGGCCGCCGTGTCCCGCGACGAGCGCGCGACCCGCGGGTCGACGGTGTGGCTCACGGGTCTGTCGGCGTCCGGGAAGTCCACGGTCGCGGTGGAACTCGAACGGCGACTCGTCGCCGCCGGGATTCCCGCGTACCGGCTCGACGGCGACAACCTGCGACACGGACTCAACGCCGACCTCGGGTTCAGCGCCGAGGACCGGGCGGAGAACGTCCGGCGCGTCGGGGCCGTCGCGCAGCTGCTCGCCGACGCCGGCATGGTCGCTGTGGCCTCGCTCATCAGCCCCTACGCCGCGGATCGCGACCGGGTCCGCCGACTGCACGAGGAGGCCGGGCTGCCGTTCGTCGAGGTGTTCGTCGACACCCCGATCGAACAGTGCGAGGCGCGCGACCCCAAGGGGATGTACGCCAGGGCCCGTGCGGGGGAGATCACCGGATTCACCGGCGTCGACGACCCGTACGAAGCCCCCGAACGCGCCGAACTGGTGCTGCGGCCCGAGGACGGCGACCCGGTCGCACAGGCCGCGAAGATCATGGAGTATCTGAACCTGTGAGCACCGACGTCGAACTCGCAGCCGACCTCGCCGAACGGGCGGGCAAACTCCTGCTGGACCTGCGCGTCCGGGACTTGGGGGAGACCCCGCTCGACAAGGCTGCCGCGAAGGAGCTGGGCCGACGGGGCGACAAGGCTGCCAACGTCCTGCTGCTGGACGGGCTGGCCGCCGAACGTCCGTCCGACTCGGTGCTGTCGGAGGAGTCTGCAGACGATGCTGCCCGCCTCGACAACGAGCGGGTCTGGATCATCGACCCGCTCGACGGTTCCCGCGAGTACGGTCTGGTCGGACGATCCGACTGGGCTGTTCACGTCGCGTTGTGGGAGCGCGGGGCGGGCATCACCGCGGCCGCAGTGGCGCAGCCCGCGCGGGGCGAGGTGTACGTCAGCGGAACCGCGCGGGCCGTACCGTCCGACCGGATCAATCCCCGGATCCTGGTGAGCGACAGCAGACCGCCCGCCTTCGTCGACGCCCTCGCACGACGCGTCGGCGGCACGGTCGAGCCGATGGGCTCGGCCGGCGCCAAGGCGATGGCCGTCCTGCGGGGAGACGCGGATGCGTACGTGCATGCCGGCGGCCAGTGGGAGTGGGATTCGGCGGCACCGGTGGGCGTCGCCCTCGCCGCGGGACTGCACTGCTCCCGTATCGACGGAACTCCGTTGCGCTACAACGAGCCTCATCCGTACCTACCGGATCTGCTGATCTGTCGACGCGACCTAGCGGTGCCGTTGCTCGCCGGCATTGCGGAGGAGACCGGCGGTCCGACCGACAGTCCTCGGGTCGCGATGGCCCGCGAGTACATCGACTCTCTCGTCACCCACGACACCAGCAAGGTGCGTCTCGCCAGGCACTGCCACCGTTACGAGAACGGCCGGCGCACAGGAGAGTCCGGTGACGAGATCCGGTCGATGCTCGAGACCGGCGGGCAGTATCGGCCGATCAGCGCCGTCCGCGACGTCGAGTTCCGTGAGTGGGGCACCGACGTCGTCGCTCGGTTCCTGCTCGACATGAACACCGGTCGGGACCTCCTGACCGTCGCGATCACCGAGCATTTCTCCATCCCGAGTGCCGAGATCGAGGCGATCACGGCGATCATCGAGCCCCACCCGTAGGCACGTCAGGCGCCGGCAGGCTCCGATGCGAGTGCCGCGCCCAGGGCGTCCAGCAGCAGCTTCGTGCCCTCCTCGCGGGAACCGGCGTCGTCGTAGCCGTCGAGGAAGGCGCCCTGCTCGGTCATCACCAGGCGGGTACCGGCGCCCGACGGAAAGAGCTCGATCGTCGCCAGCGACACGGACGTGCGAATGTCGTCCATGTGCATGTCGTACGTGTAGACGATCCGCTCGTCAAGGACGATGTCCTGGTAGATCGACGAGAACGAATGGACGGGACCACCTTTCGGGCCGCCGCTGACCGTCTCGCGGCCGCCGACGCGGAAGTCCATGGTGCCCGCGTCCGACACCCAGTCGTCCGGGTGAGTGAACCAGCGGGACTTGGCCTCGGGGTCCGCGAACGCGTGGAACACGCGGGCGGGGTCGGCGTCGTAGACGCGTTCGACGACGAATGTGGAGTGGGTGACCGATCGGGTGCTCATGACGACTCCTCGGGTGCGGATGCTTCATCGGCCTCGGCGAGGAACTCGCCGAGTCGGTCGAGGCGGCGCTCGGTCAGCGTGCGCCGCTGAGCAATCCACTGCCCGGCCCCGTCCAGTGCATCCGGCACCAGATGGCAGGTCCGGGTGCGGCCGACCTTCTCGGATCGCACCAGTCCACTCGCCTCCAGGACCCGGAGATGCTGGACGACGGCGGGCAGTGACATGTCGAGCGGGGCCGCGAGCTCGCTGACCGAGGCGGGTCCGCGGCCGAGCCGCTCGACCATCCCGCGCCGACTCGGATCCGACAGCGCGTGGAAGACGCCGTCGAGCGGTGCGGAATACTTAAGCACACACTTAAGTATTCTCGCCCGCTCCGCTGTGTCAAGGGGGCGCCGCAAATTCGACCGGCGTCAGAAGCGCAGGGTCATCGGCCCCGGATTCCAGAGACCCGAGCGTCGCGCGGTTTCGGTCGTCAACTCGGCCGGGACGGCGGACTCGTCGCGTGGCGTGAACTGTTCCACCTGGCCCCAGTCCCGGCGCCAGTCGTGATTCAGGTACGACGGGATGGTCTCGGCGGACAGTAGCTGGTCGGTCCAGCCGAGCGGACCGCCACCGTAGTGGTCCTGCCACCGGTTGGTCGACACCGCCCCGGGGCGATCGGGGAGGATCCGGTAGCCCGGCACCTCCGCGACGCCGTTCGCGTGCGAGAACGGCTGCTGACACGGGAACTGGAGTCCCACCGCCCAGTCGGCGAGCACGGGGGTCTCCGAGCCGATCACATCCTGGAGGGTGCGTGTCTGCGGCACCCGCGGCGGCGTCACGGCGAGCCACTGGTCCGGGTCCCGGTCCTCGTCGGACGCGACGAGGCGAACCGCGTCGGCCTCGGCGGGCAACTGGTCCAGGGGAACCCGTACGTTCCGCCACGACGGCGCGGGACCGATGTCGTACGGCAACGCCCGGCCCAGGACGTCCACCGAGCCGTCGGGACGGCGGACGCCGTACTCGAGTTCGAGGTCCTGGCCGTACGTGACGATGCCGTCCCGGTCCGTCGACCGGATCCGGCCGGCGACGGCGACCGAGACGATGTCGCCGCGGGTCCCGTCGGCGCCGACGGCAGGCAGGCCGTACCACCCGCTGACCAGTGACGCCGTGGTCTGTTCGCCGCTGCGGTAGCTGCCGAGGACGGGCGTCGACGCCGGGTCGAGTCCGAAGGGGAGCGCGACGGTACTGCCGTTGACACCGACGGCGCCCTCGCCGCCGGCGGTCCCCGCGGTGGTGTCGGTGGAGGTGGGGGTGGCGTCCGGGTCGACGAGGTTGGCGGTACCGGCGGCCGCCGCCGTCTCGCCGTCGGCGCTCAGATCCGACGCGACACCGTTCGGTCGGAAACCGGTGGACTCGGTGCCGGCGAGCGCGGTTGCCACGTTGCCCGAGAGCGGTTGCAGCACGGATGCATTCGGATCGGTCTCGAGCAGTACGTCGTTCGCGAGCCCGCAGTTCTGGCCGCGCAGCGCGTCGAAGTTCGCCCGGCCGACCGAGTACGCCGGATACTGGCTCACCGCGCCCTTTGCGAGCGAGAGCACCTCGAAGGCCACCATGACGGCCGCGGCGATCGTCAACGGTGGCAGCGCCCACACCCGGCGCGCACGGGAACCCGCTGCGGGAACCCGGGATTCGCGCACATGGCACCACGTTGCGACGCCGACCATGAGGATCGCGCCGCCGAAGAGTACCGTCGCCGCCCCGGTGCCCGCGAGCGACGGCGGCTTGTCCCACCACGGCACACCCCACGCCGACACGTACCAGTAGTTGTTGGTCCCGATGAACGTGAACGCCAGGAGGAACAGCACGGCCGCCGCGAACAGGGCCCGGTTGCGGGGTGAGCGCAGTACGGCCGTCCCGACGGCGACCGCCGTGAGCACCGCGAGCGCGCCTGCCAGGCCGGCGAACACGCCGAGATGGTGCGTCCACTTGGTGGGGGTGAACATCATCAGCGCCACGGCGCCGAGCACGACCCCGATGATGCGGCGGGACGGGCCGGCGGAGGTGCCGGGAATGCGTCCGCCCTTGCGCAGCATCGCGAGCACGGTCACCGCCAACCCCAGGAACATCACGAAGATGCCGAATCGGCGCGAGAGCGATCCGTCGGCCGTGTCGTTGAGCAGCCACTGATACCGCAGATTCTCGCTGAACCACTTCTCGCTGGGCCCGCCGGCGACATGGGCGTCCTGCATCGCCGGGACCACTGCGAGCGTCTGGTCGGCGAAGATCGCAACGAGAATGACGGTGCCGGAGGCCAGGATCGGCAGCAGCAGCGCCGCGTATCCGACGTCTCGGGCCCGCGCGATCGCGATCCGCAGCAGGGGCCGCAGACCGGCGAGCAGTGCCGCGAAACAGATGATCCCGGACGGCCCGACGGAGAGGGTGGCCGCTGCGACGAGGATCGCCACCGCCGCCGGCAGCAGCCGCCGTGTCGCGATCGCCCGCTCCACCGAGCACCACGTCAGCAGTACACCGGCCGCGACGATCGGTTCCGGACGCAAGCCGTTGTTGTACGGCAGCCACACCGCGAGGAAGCCCAACGCTCCCGTCCACAGGGCGATCCGGCCCGTGCGAGCGGCCACGCCCAACCGGGGTACGACCTCCCGGCTGAGCACCAGCCACGTGACGATGCCGGCGAGCAACGCGGGCAGACGCACCCACGGGCTGGCACTCCAGATGTCGTCGAGCAGACCGAAGATGTAGTAGTAGGGGGTTCCGAACGGGGTCTCCGGAACACCGAAGTAGCGGAAGTAGTTCGACATGTAGCCGGACGACTGCGCCGACCGCGCCATCGTGTACTGATAGCCGTCGTCGGCGGTGGTGGCGCCGATGAAGTGCCACAGCACGAGGGTTCCGATGACGACCACGTCCAACGAGCCGACGCGCCACCACCGTGCCGGCAGGAACCGGCGGGCCCGGCGGCCGTCGGTGAGGTCCAGTCGATGCAGCGCCACCAGCGCCAGCAGCGTGGCGAGCACCGCCACGATCATCGCGACCATCTTGGTCGCCGTCGGCGTGGTCGAGAAGCGGGTGTCGAGCTCGGCGCTCACCTGCAGTCCCGCCGGCGCGCTGCCGTCGAGATCGCTGAAGACGCCGACCATCTGGGGGCGGACGTCACCGTCGACGTTCTTCGTCGCGTCTGCCGCCCCCGATCCGGTGATCGCGGCCGTCGTCCGCTGGGACGTCGACGACACGGTGATCGTGCACTCGCTGCCCCGCAGTTCCGTGAGCGGCGTCGAGATCAGCGAGCGGTCGCGCAGGATCACCTCGAGACGGGCGGGCGCGGACTCGGTGGCCGCCGTCGTCTTCGCGACGAGACCGTAGCGTTCGGCACCCGGTGCGCCCGAGGGCATGGTCGCCACGAGCGCGCCGCCGGAGTCGAGGCCCGCGGCGGTCGCACAGGGGATCCGGGCGTCGAAGGTGAACGGCGCGTAGGACACCAGAGGCGCCTCGACGCTGCCCGTCGACCCGCCCTGCGGCCACGAGAGCGTCGACTGCTCCTGGTTCACCGGCAGCAACGGAACCGCCACCGCGGACAGGACGCCGAGGACGCCGGCGACGATCGCGATCAGGCGCGCACGCCGGACGTCCCACCATCCCTGACGGGCAGGTCCGGGTTCACGCACTGCTCTCTTCGCGGATGCATGTTCCGCCCCCACCATGCTGTCGACCACGAGAAGCGATGGTAACGGCAATCACACCTGTCACCGAGCGCCCTCACCGCGCCGTCGCGAATTCCGGCAATTCGCCGGGTAGAACGGACGAATGAAGGTCTACACCGGAACCGATCCCGCTCTCGATCCGATGCGGGTGGCCGACTTCGCGCGCCGCGCCGAGGCGGCCGGCTACGACGGATTGCACGTGTCGGAGACGGTGCACGACCCCTTTCTGCTCGCCCTGTTGGCGCTGCAGGCCACCGAA
The DNA here is from genome assembly GCF_002094305.1 of Prescottella equi. GTDB lineage: Bacteria > Actinomycetota > Actinomycetes > Mycobacteriales > Mycobacteriaceae > Prescottella > Prescottella equi. Next base: position 28,903 of record NZ_LWTX01000008.1, on the reverse strand, counting down.
CGACTCGTCGTGCGGACGTCGGTGGCGCTCGCGTTCGTTCGTAGTCCGCTGCTCACCGCCTACACCGCATGGGACCTGTCGAAGATGTCGGGAGGGCGATTCCATCTCGGCCTCGGTAGCCAGATCCGGCAGAATATCGAGGAGCGGTATGCGATGCCGTGGACCGCTCCCGCCGCAGCGATGCGCGAGTACGTCGGCGTCGTGCGCGCCGCGTTCGAGACGTTTCGCACGGGCGAACTCGTCGCATACGAGGGTGAGCGGTACCGGTTCCTCCGGATGCAGCCCTACTTCAACCCGGGCCCCGACACGCACACGCCCACACCGCCGGTCTATCTCGGCGGTGTGGGACAGCGCATGCTGCGGGTTGCGGGGGAGTGCGCCGACGGTCTGGTCACGCACCCGACCAACTCCGATCCGCGGTACCTCGCCGACGAGTGTGTGCCCGCACTGACCGAGGGTGCGGCGACGGCGGGCCGGACGCTGGACGGCTTCGACATCGTCGCGGGCCTGCAGGTGATCACCGGTGCCACCGACGCCGACGTCGCCGCGGAACGCGAGCGGCGCCGCCGACTGTTCGCGTTCCTGTACTCGACGCCCGCCTACCGCGGTGCGCTCGAGCGGCACGGGTTTCCCGACCTGCAGGCCGAACTGGCCGACCTCGTCCGCCGCGACGACTGGGATCGGCTGCGAGGCATCGTGACCGACGACGTCCTCGCGACCGTCGTGCCGACAGCCCGCTACGACACGCTCGCCGACGCGGTCCGCGAGCGCCTGCACGGCGTCGCGCAGAGTGTCACGCTGGCGCTGCCCGAGAACCCGGACCACGATCGCCGCATGGCCGACGTGGTCGCCGAACTACACGCCGGATAGCTTCGCGAAAGGTGCAGGAACAGGAATGAGTCGTCTCGCCCGGATCGTGCCCTTGCTCGCCTCGCTGGTGTGCGGCGCGCTCGCCGGTCGCGTGCTGTCGTCCCCGGTGCCCGAGTACTACCTCTGGGCCGAGAGTGCGCTGCCCGCAGCCCTCGTCACCAACGGTGCCGGCGTCGCGGCCGCCGCCGTCGTGGCGGTGCTGGTCACCGTGGCGCTCGTCCGGCGGCGATCGGTGACCTTGGTGACGGCGGCTGTCGTGGCCGGGCTGCTGCTCCTCGCGTTGCCGGACGTGTTCCGCTACCCGGACGAGCCTGCGGTGCTCCTGTACTCGAATGCCGTTGCCGCAGGGGTGGTTCTCGGTGCGGTCTCGCCCCTGGCCGCGCGCGAGCTGAGCGCGCAGGCCGCGCTCGCGGTGGGTGCCGTCGGCGCCTTCCTGCTGTCGGGGGCGGTGGCCGAGGTCAGTGGGGGCGGTACGGCGGACTTCGGCTGGACCGCCTACACCCCGCTCACCTCCCAACCGGTCGAGCGCTCGAGCGTGGTGGGCTTGTGGCCCGTCGTCGCGGCGGCGCTCGTCGTCCTGACGGTCGTGCTCGACCGCAGAACGTCGTGGGGCGCGCGGGTCGACACCCGGTGGGCGGCGATCGCCGCCGCGCTGCCCGTCGCTGCCTTCGCCGCTGCGCGGATCCTGACGGAGTCGGCGGCACTGCCGCAGTGGTGGTACCCCTACGTCGGACTGGTGACGGTGCTCGTGGCGTGGCTCGCGTGGCAGCTGCCCGGGCGTGACGGGCAGTTGGTGTTCGCCGGGGCGGCGATCCTCGCTGCAGCGGCGGTGGGGACACCGTGGACGAGCGGCAACTGGTGGGCGATCGTCGTCCCCGCCGCGCTGATCGTCGCCGGCGCCGCAGTGGGACTGCGGTGGCCTGTACCGGCGGTCGGTTTCGGCCTCCTGGCGGTGGTGGCCGCGATTTGCCTGCTCGGTCCCGACCACTCGGACGTCTCGGCCTTCGTCTACGCGATCGCGCTACCTGCCGGGGTGGGGTACGTCGTCGGGTCCTGCCTGCCGACGTCGGCGCCCGCGTCGACGGTCGGTCTCTCGCTGCCGTTCTGCATCGCGATCCCGGGTGTCGTGGCAGCGGCCGGCACGATCTCCGAACGGTACGCGGACTACCTGCCGGGTTCCGGAGCGCAGCTGTCGACCTCGACACCGGTCGTCCTGGCCGCGGTCTCGGTGGTCGTCGTGTGCGGCGTGGGCGCGTGGGGACTCGGACTCCGCTCGGGAGTCCACTGACACCGGACCGGCCGAGCCGACGCCCCTGGAAACGGCCGAAGGCCCCACTCTCGAAAGAGTGGGGCCTTCCGTGTGCCCCCGGCAGGATTCGAACCTGCGGCCTTTCGCTCCGGAGGCGAACGCTCTATCCCCTGAGCTACGGGGGCGCACCGGAAACCCGGTGTGCCAGTGGGCGAAGTTAGCGTAGCGCATTGTCGCCGATCGTCCACATCGGCTGGTAGATCGGTGTTTTTCTCGTTCTTCCGGTGACGGTCGGCGGTGAAAGCAGACCGGGCGGCGCACCCGCTGGGGGAGCGCCGCCCGGTGGCGTTTCGGCGAGACGGTTCGTCAGTTCATCGGAAGCGGAGAGGCGTTCCGGTCCGCCAGCATGCCGGTGATGAGCGTCGCCTCACCCTGCTGCGTCGAGACCATCTTCTTCGCCAGATTCCGGACGGCCGGAACGTCCGCGTACTGCTCCGCGTACTCCATCATCGGCAGCCCACCCTGGTGGTGCCGCAGCATCAACTGCAGGAACATCACGTCGAGTTCGGGACCCGTGGCCTGACCGAGCGCGGCCATCTCCTCCGGGCTCGCCATGCCGGGCATCTTGCTGCTGTCGTGCTCCTCGGCAGCGCCGGTCGCGGCGGTCCCGTGGCCCGAATGTCCTCCGTGCCCGCCGTTTTCGGTCATCCACGTCATGTAGCCGTCGGTGGGCAGCGGAGCCCGGTCCCACAGCGCCAGCCACCCCTGCATCTGACCGACCTGGTTCTGCTGGCTGGTCAGGATGTCGAACGCGAGGCTCTTGACCTTGGGGTCGGTCGACTTCGTCAGCGCGATCGACGACATGTCGATCGCCTGGTTGTGGTGCACCGTCATGTCCTGGGAGAACCCGACGTCCACGGACGTCTCCGACGGGATGGGCGCGCCCTTCTCGTCGAGGGGCAGTCGCACGAAGAACCCCAGCGCGAAGCCGATCGCGAGGACGCCGATCAAACCCACCACGGCGAGCGCGGTTCGCTGATTCCGGTTGCTCGGCGCGGTGGCGGTCCGGTCCGGGCTGTCGATGTCGGTCATCGCGTCGATCAGCCGTTCCCGCCGGCCGCGGGAGCGGGCGCCTGCTCCGCCCCGGTGGGCATGGGGAGGCCGGAAGGCAGTCCGGCGGCGCCGCCGGTCTCACTGGCGTCGGGCGTGATGCCGCCACCGTCCATCGGCACCGCGTCCGGCCCGGGAGCGCTCGCGTCGAACGGCGGCGGGTTGGCCGGGTCGAACGAGCCGGGAATCGTCGAGCAGCTCGCGCCGACCTCGGGGTAGGCGTAGCGGTTCAGACGCAGCGCCTTGATGAACTGGTCGATGCGCTCGTCGTCGGCACTGTCGACCTTGAGCTGGTGACCCCACGACTGCAGTGAGATGGGGGAGTCCAGGCCCGGGTACGGCGACATCAGCATGTATCCGTCACGCGAGCTAGCGCGCTCCTCGAGCTGCTTGCGCTGCGCGTCGTCGATCGTGTCGGGGTTGTATGTGATCCAGACGGCGCCGTGCTCGAGCGAGTGCACGGCGTTCTCGGTGCGGATCGGATCGGCGTAGACGGTGCCGGTGCACGTCGCCCATACCGAATCGTGCGGTCCACCGAACGGCGGGGTCTGGTCGTAGGCGACCCGCTGGGTCGATTCGACGTGCACACCGGCCGGGTAGTCGACCTTGACGACGCCGTCGATCGACGACGACGGATCCTGGTTGGACTCCGACGGCGTGAACTTCGCCACGGCCTGCTGATCCTGGTACTTCGGGAAGATGTTGACGGCGAGAACGCCGATCAGCGCGACGACGGCGACGACGGCGCCGATGGTCAGCCACGGAACCTGACGCGATGCGCCGCCACCGCGCTTGGCTGCGGGCACACCGCCCTGCTTCTTCTTGGCTGCCTTGATCGCCTTGGCTGACTTGGCCCCCGTTTTGCTACTGCCGGGACCGCGATTTTCCGAACCGCTGGGCATCGATGAGTGCTCTTTCGGTGATGGGATACAGGGCGTCCTCGAGGGGCAGGGAGCCTCCCCGGTCCCCATCAGGCCTCACCACTGTACGTTCCGACCCTGAGGGGAACCTTGGAGACAGGGTGATACTGGGTAAACCGCCCGCTGGTCCAGGCAATAAGATGGACTCCTGTGACTCCAGCCGACCTTGCCGAACTGCTCCGAGGGACCGCCGCGAAGGTGCTCGCCGAGCACGGACTCGACGTTTCCGTACTGCCCGCGACACTGACGGTCGAGCGTCCTCGTAATCCCGAGCACGGTGATTACGCCTCGAATGTGGCGATGCAGGTGGCCAAGAAGGCCGGTGCGAACCCGCGCGATCTCGCCACCTGGCTCGCCGCGGCACTGGCGGCGTCCGACGGCATCGATTCCGCGGAGGTCGCAGGCCCCGGCTTCCTGAACATCCGCCTGGCCGCCGACGCGCAGGGCGCGATCGTCGCCAAGGCACTCGAGTCCGGCGCCGCCTACGGAGCGGGCGACGCGCTCGCCGGCAAGCGGATCAACCTCGAATTCGTCTCCGCGAACCCCACCGGCCCCATTCACCTCGGTGGCACCCGTTGGGCCGCGGTCGGCGACGCGCTGGGGCGCATCCTGGCGACGCAGGGCGGCGACGTGACGCGCGAGTACTACTTCAACGACCACGGCGCCCAGATCGACCGCTTCACCCGCTCGCTCATCGCCGCCGCGCAGGGCGAACCGGCGCCCGAGGACGGCTATGCCGGCGCCTACATCGTCGACATCGCGGCCGACGTGCAGAAGCAGGTGCCCGGCGCGCTCGACCTGCCCGAGGCCGAGCGGCACGAGACCTTCCGGTCCATCGGCGTCGAGCTGATGTTCGAGCACATCAAGCGCACGCTGCACGAGTTCGGAGTCGACTTCGACGTCTACTTCCACGAGAACTCGCTGTTCGAGTCCGGCGCGGTGGAGCGGGCCGTCGAGACCCTCAAGGGCTCCGGCAACCTGTACCACGAGGACGGCGCCTGGTGGCTCAAGAGCACCGACTTCGGTGACGACAAGGACCGTGTTGTCATCAAGTCCGATGGCAACGCCGCGTACATCGCCGGCGACATCGCCTACTTCCAGGACAAGCGTGCCCGCGGCTTCGACCTGTGCATCTACATGCTCGGCGCCGACCATCACGGCTACATCGGCCGGCTCAAGGCCGCGGCGGCCGCATTCGGCGACGACCCCGACACCGTCGAGGTCATGATCGGGCAGATGGTCAATCTCGTCCGCGGCGGCGTCGCGGTGAAGATGAGCAAGCGTGCCGGCACGGTCATCACGCTCGACGATCTGGTCGAGGCGATCGGCGTGGACGCCGCCCGCTACTCGCTCGTCCGCTCTTCGGTGGACCAGAGCATCGACATCGATCTCGAGTTGTGGGCCAGCACCACCAACGAGAACCCGGTGTACTACGTGCAGTACGCACACGCGCGGCTGTGCTCGATCGCCCGCAACGCCGCCGATCTGGGCCTGGGCACGGAGAACCCGAACCTCGGACTGCTCACCCACGACCGCGAGGGAGACCTCATCCGCACCATCGCCGAGTACCCGCGGGTGGTGGCGAAGGCCGCCGAACTGCGGGAACCGCACCGCATCGCGCGCTACCTCGAGGAGCTGGCCGGTACCTACCACCGCTTCTACGACGCCTGCCGCATCCTCCCGCAGGGCGACGAGGAGGCCACCGACCTGACCACAGCGCGACTGGCGTTGTGCGCCGCATCGCGTCAGGTCCTGGCGAACGGTCTCGAGCTGCTCGGCGTCAGCGCACCGGAGCGCATGTGAACGCGCATCCCGCCGGCCCCCGGCACGCCGAGATCCAGCACGCCCCCGGGCTGCCGCCCCGCCCCGCGACGGCGTCCGAGATGACCGCGCTTCCCGAGCAGGTGTGGCCCCGCAGCGCCGAGCGTGGCGCCGACGGCGTCGTCCGCATCGCCGGGGTCCCGGTGACGGACCTGGCCGAGAAGTACGGCACGCCACTGTTCGTCGTCGACGAGGACGACTTCCGCTCCCGCTGCCGCGAGATGGCGCGCGCCTTCGGCGGTGCCGAGCGCGTGCACTATGCGTCGAAGGCGTTCCTGTCCGCCGAGATCGCCCGTTGGGTGCGCGACGAGGGCCTGTCGATGGACGTTGCGTCCGGCGGCGAACTGGCCGTCGCGCTGCACGCCGGCTTCCCCGCCGAGCGGATCACGATGCACGGCAACAACAAGTCCGTCGCCGAACTCGACGCCGCCGTAGCGGCCGGGGTCGGGCACATCGTGCTCGACTCGATGGTCGAGATCGAGCGCCTCGACGAGGTCGCGGCCCGCCGCGGCGTCGTGCAGGACGTCCTGATCCGCATCACCGTCGGTGTCGAGGCGCACACGCACGAGTTCATCGCGACCGCACACGAGGACCAGAAGTTCGGGTTCTCGCTGTCCGGCGGCAAGGCGATGGCGGCCGTCGCCCGCGTCTTCGAGACCGGCAACCTGCGTCTGGTCGGGCTGCACAGCCACATCGGCTCGCAGATCTTCGAGGTCGACGGGTTCGAACTGGCCGCGCACCGCGTCATCGGGCTGATGCGCGAGATCGTCGACCGCTTCGGTGCCGAGAAGACGTCGCAGCTGTCGATGGTCGACCTCGGTGGCGGTCTCGGCATCTCGTACCTGCCGAGTGACAATCCGCCGCCGGTCGCCGAACTCGCGGCCAAGCTCGCGCACATCGTCGCGACCGAGTCTGCGGCCGCGGGACTGCCGGTGCCGACCCTCATGGTCGAGCCGGGCCGCGCGATCGCCGGCCCCGGCACCGTCACGCTGTACGAGGTCGGCACCATCAAGGACGTCACCCTCGACGCCGGTGCGACGCGGCGGTACGTCAGTGTCGACGGCGGCATGAGCGACAACATCCGCACGTCGCTGTACCAGGCCGAGTACGACGCGCGCCTCGTCTCACGGGACAGCGACGGCGCCCCCGTCGTGGCGCGTGTCGTGGGCAAACACTGTGAGAGTGGCGACATCGTGATCCGCGACGCCTGGATGCCCGACGATCTGGGTCCGGGAGATTTGCTCGCCGTCGCGGCCACGGGCGCATACTGCTATTCGATGTCCAGCCGGTACAACCTGCTCACCCGCCCCGCGGTGGTGGCAGTGCGGGACGGCGCCTCACGCCTAATCTTGCGTAGGGAAACTGTGGAAGATCTGCTCAGCTTGGAGGTTTCGGAGTGACCAGCGAATCGGCGCAGCGCGCCATCGGGGTGGCTGTTCTCGGCCTCGGGACCGTGGGCAGCGAGGTGGCTCGGATCATCCGCGAGCACTCGACCGACCTCGAAGCCCGAGTCGGCGCTCGTCTGGAGCTGCGCGGCGTCGCGGTCCGGCGCATCGACGGCGATCGCGGCCTGCCGGAGGAACTGCTCACCACCGACGCCGAGTCGCTGGTCACCCGCGACGACGTCGACGTGGTCGTCGAGGTGATCGGCGGTATCGAGTTGCCGCGCAAGCTGGTGCTCGCCGCGCTCAACGCGGGCAAGTCCGTCGTGACCGCGAACAAGGCTCTGCTCGCCGAGTACACCGGTGAGCTCGCCGAGGCCGCCGAGCGGCAGAGCGTGGACCTGTACTTCGAGGCTGCAGTTGCCGGTGCGATCCCGGTGATCCGTCCGCTCACGCAGTCGCTCGCGGGGGACCGCGTCGACCGTGTCCTCGGCATCGTCAACGGCACCACCAACTTCATCCTCTCCGCGATGGACGAGACCGGCGCCGACTACGCCGACACCCTCGCCGAGGCCGGTCGCCTGGGCTACGCCGAGGCCGATCCGACGGCCGACGTCGAGGGCTTCGACGCGGCGTCGAAGGCCGCGATCCTCGCGTCGATCGCGTTCCACACTCGCGTCACCGCGGGCGACGTGTACCGCGAGGGCATCTCGAAGATCACCTCGGACGATCTCGACGCCGCCAGGTCGCTCGACTGCACGATCAAGCTGCTGTCGATCTGCGAGCGGATCGTCGACGCGAACGGCGGCGAGCGCGTCTCCGCGCGCGTCTATCCGGCGCTCGTCCCGCGCGAGCACCCGCTCGCGGGTGTCAACGGGGCCTACAACGCCGTCGTGGTCGAATCGGCGAACGCCGGCCGCCTGATGTTCTACGGCCAGGGTGCCGGCGGGGCCCCCACCGCGTCCGCCGTCATGGGCGACCTGGTGATGGCCGCGCGCAACAAGGTGCACGGCGGCCGCGGCCCGCGCGAGTCCAAGTACGCGCAGCTGCCGATCGCGCCGATGGGCGACATCCCCACCCGCTACTACGTGAACATGCAGGTCGCCGATCGTGCCGGCGTGCTGTCGGCGGTCTCCGCCGAGTTCGCCAATCGCGGCGTCAGCATCTCCACCGTCCGGCAGGAGGGCGCCGGCGACGGTGCGCGCCTCGTGGTCGTCACCCACCTCGCAAACGACGCGGCACTGTCGGAAACGGTTGCCGCCCTTGCCGAACTCGAATCTGTAACCGCTGTGACCAGCGTGCTCCGACTGGAAGGTACCTCCGAATGACCGGCGCCAACTCCAAGGCCGAAACCAAGTCGACCCCCGTCCACACCCCGTGGCCGGGACTGATCGAGGCCTACCGCGACCGGCTCGCGATCGGACCGAACTGGAAGACGGTCACGCTGCGCGAGGGTGGTACGCCGCTGCTGCCCGCCGGGCACCTGTCGGAGCTGACCGGTTGCGATGTCTACCTCAAGGTCGAGGGCCTCAACCCCACCGGGTCCTTCAAGGACCGCGGTATGACGATGGCCGTTACCGACGCGCTCGCCCGCGGCCAGCAGGCCGTGCTGTGTGCCTCCACCGGCAACACCTCCGCCTCGGCCGCCGCATACGCCGCCAAGGCGAAGATGGGCTGCGCGGTGCTGGTGCCGCAGGGCAAGATCGCGATGGGCAAGCTCGCCCAGGCCGTCATGCACGGCGCACGCATCATCCAGGTGCAGGGCAACTTCGACGACTGCCTCGAGCTGGCCCGCAAGACCACCGCCGAGTTCCCGACCATCGGTCTGGTCAACTCCGTCAACCCGGTGCGCATCGAGGGTCAGAAGACCGCCGCGTTCGAGATCTGCGACGCCCTGGGCAAGGCGCCCGACATCCACGCGCTGCCCGTCGGTAACGCCGGCAACATCACCGCCTACTGGCGCGGCTACTCCGAGTACTTCGCCGACGGCATCACCTCGGTGCGCCCGCGCATGCTCGGTGTCCAGGCGGCCGGTGCCGCGCCGCTCGTGCACGGCGCCCCGGTCAAGGATCCGGAGACCATCGCCACCGCTATCCGCATCGGCGCACCGGCCTCGTGGAACGGTGCCGTCGCCGCCAAGGAAGAGTCGAACGGTGCCTTCCGTGCCGCGACCGACGAGGCAATCCTCGAGGCGTACCGGTTGATCGCCGCGACCGAGGGCGTCTTCGTCGAGCCCGCGTCGGCCGCGAGCGTCGCCGGACTCCTCGCCGCGCACAAGGAAGGTTGGCTGGACGCCGGTCAGACGGTCGTCTGCACCGTGACCGGCAACGGCCTCAAGGATCCCGACACCGCCCTCGCGGGCATGCCGGCGGTCCAGCCGATCCCGGTCGACCCGGTCGCCGTCGCCGCGGCGCTCGAGCTGGCATAGTGACCGCGGCTCCGGACACGGCAGTGGACCAGACGATGACACAGACCCTTCCCGCCGGACTCACCGTCACCGCTCGCGTCCCCGCGTCGAGCGCCAACCTCGGTCCGGGTTTCGACACGCTGGGTCTGGCTCTCGGTCTGTACGACGAGATCACCGTCACCACCACGGATTCGGGTCTGACGATCCGGGTCGAGGGAGAAGGCGCCGACGACGTCCCGTGGGGACCCTCACATCTCGTGGTCCGCGCGATCGAACGGGGCCTCGAGGCCGCGGGTCTGTGGGCAGACGGGCTGGATGTGGTGTGCCGTAACGCCATTCCGCATTCGCGGGGACTCGGCTCGTCCGCGTCCGCTGCCGTCGGTGGCCTGGCCGCGGCCAACGGTCTCGCACTGAAGTCGGCGCCGGAGCTGGCGCTGACCGACGCGCAGCTGGTCCAGCTGTCGTCGGAGTTCGAGGGGCACCCCGACAATGCGGCCGCAAGCGTCCTCGGCGGCGCGGTCGTGTCGTGGAGCGAGGCGGGCGCCGACGACGCCGCGCAGCGTAGCTACAGCGCCGTCCGGCTGCCGGTGCACCCGGACGTCCGCGTCGTGGTGCTGGTGCCGTCGGAGCGATCGTCGACTGCGCTCACCCGGGGCCTGCTGCCGGAGACCGTGCCGCACCGGGACGCTGCGTTCAACGTCAGCCGCGGCGCACTCGCGGTGGTCGCGCTCACCCAGCGACCGGATCTGCTGATGACGGCGACCGAGGACAAGCTGCACCAGGCGCAGCGTGCCCCGGCGCTGCCGCTCACGACGACGTGGATCGCGAAACTGCGCGACGCGGGCATCGCGGCGACGGTGTCGGGTGCGGGACCGACGGTGCTGGCGCTGTCGGTCCGGCCGTTCCCCGATGCGCTCCGTCGCGAGGCCGAGGAAAGTGGTCTGCGCGTGCTCGAACTGGAGGTCGCGGACGGCGTCCAGGTGAACTGACGGAACGCGCCCAGGATGGTTACTGCTCGGTTCTTGCCGAGTAAGGCATTCGCCGCTATCCTGGGCGTGTCCGTACATCGTGCGCTTCAGACGCCGGTGCTTCACCAGGGCAATCACTCCATTTCTACGGGGTATTCCTGGCATGATCCTCACGCGATTACCTCTGCGCTGATCGATCGACAGCACCCGCCTTCTCCGGTGATGTGATGGAGGACAAGGCCGCAATTCCATCCAGCGGATACGGCACATCCGAGTTCAGTCAGTCAACTGAATTGCGGGACGAACCCTCGACTTCGCGCACCGCGAGCGAGGGAAGGAAAGGACCTCCGTGACCGATACGGACCTGATTGCCACGCCTGTTCAAGAATCCCCGGCAGCGTCCGCGGGTGCCCGGGCGGGCAATTCTGCACAGACTTCCGACGCGGGGTCGCGCGAAGGCGCGGTCGCTGCGTCCACCAAGCGCGCCGATGCCCGGCGCGGTGCCGGCCTGTCCGGAATGGTGCTCGCCGAGCTGCGTACGCTCGCCGGCGAACTCGGCATCAAGGGCACCTCGGGTATGCGCAAGGGCGACCTGATCGCCGCGATCAAGGAGCGTCAGGGCGGCGGCGCAGCCCCGTCGGCTGCCGCTGCGGCCGCCCCCGCGGAGGCCCCGGCGCCGCGCAAGGAGCGCGCCGAGACCCGCACCGAAGCCGAGGCACCGGCATCTCCCGCCGCGGGTGAGACGTCGGAGTCCGGTGACTCCGAGCAGGGCGGCCGGCGTAGCCGCCAGCGTCGGGGATCCTCCCGACGTGCCGGCGCTCCCGAATCGGGCGCCGACGACGCCGGAACGCCCACCGAGACCGCGCCCGCCGAGTCCAAGCCCGCCAAGCAGGCCGAGGGCAAGGAAGAGACTCGCGAGCAGGGCCGCGAACAGGGCCGTGAGCAGGGGAAGGAGCAGTCGGCCGAGGACCGCGGAGAACGCGGTGGCCGGCGTGAGCGCGGCGAGCGGGGTGACCGCTCGCAGGGCGGCGAGCGCGGCGAGCGTTCGCAGGGTGGCGAGCGCGGCGAGCGTTCGCAGGGCGGTAACGGCCCGCGCGGCGAGGGTCGTGGCGAACGCCGCGACGCCGACGACGAAGAGGGCGGTCGCGGACGTCGCGGCCGTCGTTTCCGCGAGCGTCGTCGTGGGCGCGACCGCGGTGAGGGCGGCGAGGGTCGGGAGGGCCGCGAGCCCGAGATCCGCGAGGACGACGTCCTGCAGCCCGTCGCCGGCATCCTCGACGTCCTGGACAACTACGCCTTCGTGCGCACGTCCGGCTACCTGGCCGGCCCGAACGACGTGTACGTGTCGATGAACCTCGTGCGCAAGAACGGCCTGCGCCGCGGCGACGCGATCACCGGTGCGGTCCGGGTTCCCCGTGAGGGCGAGCAGAGCAACCAGCGTCAGAAGTTCAATCCGCTGGTGCGGCTGGACACGGTCAACGGTGGCGAGGTCGAGGCCGCGCGCAAGCGTCCCGAGTTCAACAAGCTCACCCCGCTGTACCCGAACCAGCGCCTGCGCCTCGAGACCACGCCGAACATCTTGACGACGCGCGTGATCGACCTGGTCATGCCGATCGGCAAGGGTCAGCGTGCGCTGATCGTGTCGCCTCCGAAGGCCGGTAAGACCACCGTCCTGCAGGACATCGCGAACGCGATCTCGGTGAACAACCCCGAGTGCTACCTGATGGTCGTCCTGGTCGACGAGCGTCCGGAAGAGGTCACCGACATGCAGCGGTCGGTGAACGGTGAGGTCATCGCCTCGACGTTCGATCGTCCGCCGGCCGATCACACGTCGGTTGCCGAGTTGGCCATCGAGCGTGCGAAGCGTCTCGTGGAGGCCGGCCGCGACGTCGTGGTGCTGCTCGACTCGATCACCCGACTGGGCCGTGCGTACAACAACTCGTCGCCCGCGTCCGGACGCATCCTGTCCGGTGGTGTCGACTCGACCGCGCTGTACCCGCCCAAGCGCTTCCTGGGTGCCGCGCGCAACATCGAGAACGGCGGCTCGCTGACGATCATCGCCTCCGCCCTGGTGGAGACCGGGTCCACCGGCGACACCGTGATCTTCGAGGAGTTCAAGGGCACCGGCAACGCCGAGCTCAAGCTCGATCGCAAGATCGCCGAGCGGCGCGTGTTCCCGGCGGTAGACGTCAACCTGTCGAGCACTCGTAAGGACGAGCTCCTGATGAGCCCGGACGAGTTCGCCATCGTGCACAAGCTGCGGCGCGTGCTGTCCGGTCTGGACACGCATCAGGCGATCGACCTGCTCGTCGACCGGCTCAAGAAGAGCCAGAGCAACGTCGAGTTCCTCATGACGGTCTCGAAGACGGCCCCGGGCTCGCTCGCGGACTGACGTCTGCAGCTGCGACCTGATCGACTCGTCCCCGTGCGCCACGCGTCACGGGGACGAGTCGTATCGGCGGGAATCATTCGGCGCGGGGGCGCGTTTATGAGGAAGCGTCCGCCTCTGGCAGAATGGGCGATCGCGTGACAACCATGTCCGGTTCCGGTTCACGGCCTCGAACGGCGAGGACGACCCGGCGGCCATCGAAAGGGACACCATGAAGGCAGGAATCCACCCCGAATACGTTGCAACCACCGTCGTGTGCGGTTGTGGCAACACGTTCGAGACCCACAGCACGGCGACCAGCGGACGTATCAACGTCGAGGTTTGCTCGCAGTGCCACCCGTTCTACACCGGCAAGCAGAAGATCCTCGACACCGGCGGACGCGTTGCCCGCTTCGAGGCTCGCTACGGAAAGCGTGCCGGCAAGAAGGCCGCTGCCGACCAGTAGCTGTCCCGCCGACGCCCGTCCTGCGTTTCTGCAGGCCGGGCGTCGGCTTTTTTGTGCCGACCCGAACCGCGTTTTGCGCACTTGCCGCGGTCCGGAGGTCTCCACACCAACGACAAGTGCGCAAAACGTGAAACAGGGAGCCAAGAATGGCAGGGACGACTCAGCCGTCGGCGATCGACGACATCCTGGCCGAGCACGCGGGCCTCGAGCAGCAGCTCGCCGACCCGGCGCTGCACAACGATCCGTCGGCCGCGCGCAAGGCGGGCAAGCGCTTCGCCGAGCTCGCCCCGGTCATGGCTACGTACGCGAAGCTCAAGTCGGCGCAGGACGACCTCGACGCCGCCCGCGAACTCGCCGCGGACGATGCTGCGTTCGCCGCGGAGATCCCGGCGCTCGAGGAGACCGTCACCGAGCTCGACAAGACCCTCACCGACCTGCTGGCCCCGCGAGACCCGCACGACGGCGACGACGTCGTCCTCGAGCTCAAGTCCGGCGAGGGCGGGGAGGAGTCGGCCCTGTTCGCGTCCGATCTCGCGCGCATGTACGTCCGTTACGCCGAGCGGGCCGGATGGCGTGTGGAGATCCTCGACGCCACCGTCTCGGACCTCGGTGGATACAAGGACGCCACGATCTCGATCAAGTCGAAGGGCGATGTCCGCGACGGCGTCTGGTCCCGGCTGAAGTTCGAGGGCGGTGTCCACCGCGTGCAGCGTGTGCCCGTCACCGAATCGCAGGGACGCGTGCACACGTCGGCTGCCGGTGTCCTCATCTACCCCGAGCCCGAGGAGGTCGAGGAGGTGCAGATCGACGAGACCGATCTGCGCATCGACGTCTACCGGTCGTCCGGCAAGGGCGGTCAGGGCGTCAACACCACCGACTCCGCGGTCCGGATCACGCATCTGCCCACCGGCATCGTCGTGACCTGCCAGAACGAGCGCTCGCAGCTGCAGAACAAGGCGCGCGCGATGCAGGTGCTGGCCGCCCGTCTGCAGGCGGCGGCGGAGGAGGCCGCGGACGCGGAGGCGTCGGCCGGTCGTCAGAGCCAGGTCCGCACCGTCGACCGCTCCGAGCGCATCCGCACCTACAACTTTCCCGAGAACCGCATCACCGACCACCGCATCGGGTTCAAGGCGCACAACCTCGACGCCGTGCTCGACGGCGACATGGAGGCACTGCTCGACGCCCTCGGCAAGGCGGACCGCGAAGCGCGACTCGCCGCCGAGTAGTCAGCTGCCGCTTCAGGTCACGACAGTGGTGGCGACGCCGCCCTGCGCGAGCACACACGGCTGGCCCGCGCCGTTGGTGTAGACCCCGTCCAACACGGTCGTGACGACACCGGGACCGGTGGCCGCGACGAACTCGGCGCGGCTGCCGGTGTTGGTGAGCGTCGCGATGCCGTTGGCGCCCGTGGAGTTGTTGACCCACACGACCCGACCTCCGCCCGCCGGTGGAGGTTCGTCGACGCTGATCGCGAGCCGTCCGCCGGGAAGGGGAGTGGCGTCGGCAACGCCCATCCCGCCGGGACAGATCGCGGGCGCCGGCTGGACGTCGAACGGAGCGGCGTGGGCGAGTCCCGGTCCGATCGACGCTGTGACTGTGAAGGCTGCGGCGGCGAGGATGCGCGCCGCTGTGGCGGAGAACATGGGACGTTCCTTCGTCCGACCTCGGCCTGACGATGACCAGACCGGTCGTATTCTATCGCCACCACGGCCGGACGAGGCCGGTCGCAAGCTGTCCGGCACCTATCCGTGCTGTGGCCGTGACCGACGTGGCAGGCTGTAGCACGTGAGTCGACAACCCATCCGTCTGGCCATCATCGAGGCAGCCGCCGAGTTGGAGCGCGCCGGCGTGCCGTCGGCGCGGGTGGACGCCGAACTTCTCGCTGCGCACGTGCTCGGTGTCGAACGGACCCGGCTGGGGCTGGTGCCGCTGGTCGACCTGTCCGTCATCGAGGAATATCGGGAGCTCGTCGCTCGGCGAGTGCAACGAATTCCGTTGCAGCACATCACCGGATCGACCGCGATGGGTAACGTTTCGCTCGAAGTCGGCCCCGGCGTGTTCGTTCCGAGACCGGAGACCGAACTGCTCCTCGCGTGGGCCCTCGCGCACCTCGAGGCAAGCGGACTGCGGGCGCCCGTCGTCCTGGACCTGTGCACCGGCACCGGTGCCCTCGCCCTCGCGATCGCTCACGCTCGCCCCGACGCTGTCGTGCACGCCGTCGAACTGCAGCCGCAGGCCCTCGCCTGGGCGCGCCGCAACGCGGACCGCAGGCGCGACGCCGGTGACACACCGATCAACCTCGTGCAGGGCGACGTCACCGATCGGGCGCTGCTCACCGACCTCGAGGGCGGGGTGGACCTCGTCGTGTCGAACCCGCCCTACATTCCCGAAGGTGCGGTGCTCGATCCCGAGGTGGCCGATCACGACCCGCACACCGCACTCTTCGGCGGCGCCGACGGGCTCTCGGTGATCAAGCCGATGATCAACAACATCGCACGCTGGCTGCGCATCGGGGGAGCCGTGGGTATCGAGCACGACGACACCAACGGTGACCAGGTGGCCGAGTTGTTCCGCGCCCGCCGCGTCTTCGACCGAGTCGTCGAGCACCCCGACCTCGCGGGCCGGCCTCGTTTCGTCGTCGCGCACCGTGTCGCGACCGACGTCGAGGCGGCACGGTGAGGGCGCCCGCGGCGTGAGTGAAAGGATGGGTGCGTGAGCACTGTCTACGACTGCAAGCAACCCGACAATCGTGAAGCCGGACTGACCGCCGCGAAGAACTCCCTCAAGGCCGGCCGGCTGGTCGTCCTCCCGACGGACACCGTGTACGGTCTCGGCGCCGACGCCTTCGACGGCGATGCCGTCGCGAGCCTGCTCCGGGCCAAGGGACGCGGTCGGGACATGCCGGTGCCCGTGCTGGTCGGTTCCTGGAACACCATCGACGGTCTGGTCTACTCCGTTCGTCCGCAGGCGCGTGAGCTGATCAAGGCGTTCTGGCCCGGCGGGCTGAGCATCGTTGTCCAGCAGGCGCCTTCGCTCGCATGGGACCTCGGCGACAGCCGTGGCACGGTGATGCTCCGGATGCCGCTGCACCCGGTGGCGCTCGAGTTGCTGCGCGACGTCGGACCGATGGCGGTGTCGAGCGCCAACATCTCGGGGCGCCCGCCGGCCACCACGGTCGACGAGGCGCGTGACCAGTTGGGCGGAGCGGCGAGCGTCTACCTCGACGGCGGCCCGGCGACTCACGCGGTGGCGTCCACGATCGTCGACCTCACCGGCGACGAGATCCGGATCCTGCGCGAGGGTGCGGTGCCGACCGCGGACGTCGCCGAGGTACTCGGGGTGACACCGGAAAGCCTGCTGGGAGGAGCCTGACGGTGAGCGGACTCGTCCTGGTCAATCCCGGTTCCCGGCTCGTCGGCCGGTAGCGTCGTCGAGGTGAGTTCTGCAGATACGGCGGTGCTGGCGCTCGCCCAGGCCGGCAACGGCGCGGGCGTGCCGCTGCGCGAGTTGCTGCTCGTGATGCTGACGGCCGCCGTCGTCACATTCCTCGGAACCGGCCTCGTCCGGAGGCTCGCGATCCGCTTCGGTGCCGTCGCCATCCCGCGCGACCGCGACGTCCACGTCGAACCGACGCCCCGACTCGGCGGGATCGGCATGTACGCCGGCATGCTCGTCGCGTTGCTCTTCGCCGGTCAACTGCCCGCGCTGACGCGAGGATTCGAGTTCTCGCGGGACATCGCCGCGGTCCTGGTGGCGGGGTTCGTGATCGTGCTGGTCGGTGTGATCGACGACCGGTGGGGGCTCGACGCGCTCACCAAGTTCGTCGGGCAGGTGACCGCCGCGGGCATCCTCGTGGTCATGGGGGTGAGCTGGTACCTGATCCCGTTGCCGTTCGGCGAGAGCAGCACCGTGATTCTCGATCAGCTCCAGGCGGGCCTGGTCACCGTCGCGGTCGCCGTCGTGATGATCAATGCGATGAACTTCGTCGACGGGCTCGACGGGCTCGCGGCCGGTCTCGGGCTCATCGCCTCGCTGGCGATCTGTGCGTTCTCGGTGGGAATCCTGCACGACCAGGGCGGCGACGTCGGGGTCTACCCACCCGCGATGATCGCGGCGGCGTTGGCCGGCGCATGTCTCGGTTTCCTTCCCCACAATTTCCAGCCGGCCCGGATCTTCATGGGCGACTCCGGGTCGATGCTCATCGGGCTCACCCTGGCCGCGGTGTCGACCAGCGCATCCGGGCGGATCAGCTTCACCGCCTACGGTTCTCGGGATCTCCTCGGTCTGCTCTCGCCGCTGTTGCTGGTCGGCGCGGTGATGTTCATCCCGATCCTCGACCTGCTCCTCGCGGTCATCCGGCGCACGCGGGCCGGGGTCAGCCCGTTCAGCCCCGACAAGATGCACCTGCATCATCGCCTCCTGCAGATCGGCCATTCGCACCGTCGCGTGGTCCTGCTCATCTACTTGTGGGTGGCGGTACTGGCGTTCGGGGCGGTCGGATCGTCGCTGATCGACAGGCGGATCGTGGTGCTGCTCGTCGCCGGCGGCCTGGTCTTCGCCCTGGTGGTCACCGCGGTGCCGTCCTGGCGTGGGCTCCGGCAGGACAGTCGCCGGTAGCCGGGGCAGGGGGAGCGGCCCACCCCGAGCGTTCCTCTAACCTGGGAGCCGTGACTTCCACCCCAGAGCCCTATTCGACCGATCCCACGGCGGCGCTCCGCCGTGGCCTTCGCTACGGCGTGCTCGGACTGCTCGTGCTCGCCGTCGGCGGCGTGATCATCGCCAGCCTGTTCGCCGGCGTCGCCGGACTGTGGGGCGCTCTGCTCGGCGCTGCCGTCGGCGGTGGCTTCATCCTGTGCACCGTCCTGGTCGTGCTCCTCACCGCCAAACTGCCGGCCGTCACTGCTGGCGCGGTCCTGCTGGGTAGCTGGCTTCTCAAGATGATCCTGGCCATCACCGTGCTCGCGATCCTCGATCCCCTGGACTTCTACAACCGCCAGGCGATGGTGATCGTCATCGTTCTCTCGCTCGTCGTCGTTCTCGGCGCCGAGACCTACGGCGTACTCCAGACCAAGGTCCCGTACGTGACACCGCACGAACCCGACAACGAATCGGGCGCTGCCTGACGCATGGACGAGGCGTTTTCTGCAACGTGTTCCAGAGTTTTCGGGTACCCCGTCTACACAACGTCGTAGATGTCTTGATAGTCTCTGGTCCAAGCAAGTGCGCAGATGCCGGGAAAGTCCAGATGACCTGGCGTCTCGGTAACGCTTGCAGGCGACAGAGGCTGTCGGAGTTGTCCGAATTTCAGATTTGGGCGGAACCACCCTCCAGTTGCCGAGTCGACGACAGTCGCCGACACCGACAGACGCCAGGACGGGTTCGCCCGAGTCTCCAGCTGCTGACGAATACGCGAGCCGACCTGGTCGACTTGTTAGATCGTCAATGTCCGATCGAACCGCAGACAGCGATGCCTGCGGCCGACTACGGGAGAGACCGCTGAGCGTCACCTTCATGGCCGCGGGTGAATACCATCCGCCGTCACTCGATGATTTCTACCCGCCCGCAGTGCTGTTCGAGGGCACGATCTTCGAACTCGACCGTCTGATGCTGATCCGTCTGTTGATGTCGGCGCTGGTGGCAGTGTTCTTCATCATCGCGATGCGGAGCCCGAAGATCGTTCCGCGCGGTGTCCAGAACGTCGGCGAGTACGCGCTCGATTTCGTGCGGATCAACATCGCGGAAGAGATCTTGGGCAAGGAGCAGGGCAAGCGCTTCCTGCCGGTCATCACGACCATCTTCTTCATCGTGCTGGCAAGCAACATCGCGAGTGTCACGCCCTTCCTGAACATCTCGCCGAACGCACGAATCGGCATGCCGCTCGTGCTGGCGGCACTGGCCTACATCACCTTCAACTACGTGGGCATCAAGAAGTACGGCTTCTTCAAGTACGTCAAGTCGAGCGTCGTCGTCCCGGGTGTGCCGCTTCCGCTGCACTTCCTGCTGATTCCGATCGAGTTCCTCTCGACCTTCGTGCTCCGGCCGTTCACGCTGATGGTCCGACTCATGGCCAACATGCTGGCCGGACACATCCTGCTCGTGCTGTTCTTCAGCGCCACGCAGTACTTCTTCTTCACCTCCGGAGGGTTCCAGGCGATCTTCGGCGTGCCGTCGATCATCGCCGGCGTCGCCATGACGTTCTTCGAACTCCTGGTGATCGGTCTGCAGGCGTACGTCTTCGCGCTGCTCACCGCCGTGTACATCGATTTGGCGCTCCACGCCGACTCGCACTGACCACTCACATCGTTAGACCTGCCCCATTCGCCGACCGGCGGTGGGCAACAGAAAGGGAACGGAACACCACATGAGCGTTGCGCTTCAGGCAGTCGAGGTCCTCGCGCAGGAAGAGACCACCTTCAAGGGTCTCGGCGCTGTCGGCTACGGTCTCGCAGCCATCGGCCCCGGCATCGGCGTGGGTATCGTCGTCGGTAAGGCGATCGAGGGCATGGTCCGTCAGCCCGAGATGGCCGGCCAGGTTCGCACCACGATGTTCCTCGGTATCGCGTTCACCGAGGCCCTGGCGCTGATCGGTCTCGTCGCCGGCTTCATCTTCTAAGAACACACCATGTCAACCACCATCGCATTGCTCGCGGCCGAGGGGGAGGATCACAACCCCCTCCTGCCCGCGACGTATGACATCACTTGGTCGATCGTTGCCCTGGTGGTCGTCGGGTTCGTCTTCTGGAAGTTCGTTCTTCCGATGTTCCAGAAGGTTCTCGCCGAGCGCACCGAGCAGATCGACGGCGGCATCAAGCGGGCCGAAGAGGCTCAGGCAGAGGCCAAGGCCGCGCTGGAGCAGTACCACGCCCAGCTCGCCGAGGCTCGCACCGAGGCCGCACAGATCCGCGAGGAAGCACGTACTCAGGGCCAGCAGATCATCTCCGAGATGAAGGCACAGGCCCAGGAGGAGAGCGACCGCATCGTCGCCGCCGGTCACAGCCAGCTCGTCGCTCAGCGGCAGCAGATCGTGACCGAGCTGCGGGCCGACCTCGGTAAGACCGCGGTCGACCTGGCCGAGAAGGTCATCGGAGAGTCGCTCGCCGACGACGTCAAGCGCGCCGGAACGGTCGATCGCTTCCTCAACGAGCTGGACGCAGTCAGCGCCGATTCCGCAGCAGGAAAGTGAGCACCATGTACGCAGCGAGCCGTGAAGCCCTGACGCAGACTCGTGCTGCGCTCACCGCGGCGTTGGATTCCGTTTCCCCCGGCGCGGCCACTGCGGCCGCGGCGCAGGCCGGATCCGAGCTGTTCTCGGTGGTCGAGGTTCTCGACGGTCAGCGCACTCTCCGGAGTGCTCTGGCCGACGCGTCCACGCCTGCCGCTGGTCGACAGGGCCTGGCCCGCCAGGTGTTCTCGGGGAAGGTCGGCGCCGAGGCGCTGGCAGCCCTCGAGGCCGCCGCGGGCCAGGACTGGTCGAGCACGGCGGATCTGCTGAACTCGCTGGTCACGGTCGGGCGTGAGTCCCTGCTCCGTGCCGCAGCGGATCAGAGCCAGAGCGACACGGTCGAGGACGAGCTCTTCCGTCTCGGCCGCATCGTTGCCGGCAATCCGCAGCTGGAGCAGGTCCTTTCGGATCGTTCGACGCCCGTCGCCGCCAAGCGAGAGCTGCTGTCGAAGCTGCTGTACGGCAAGGTCACCGCAATCACGGAGGCTCTTGCCATCCAGGCTGTGGGTCGCCTGCGCACCGCTCCGGCGGATGCGTTCGACGAGCTGTCGGCCCTGGCCGCGGCGCTCCGAGACAAGGCCGTTGCGCATGTTCGCAGCGCCTCGACGTTGTCGAGCGAGCAGGTCGAGCGGCTCGCGGCGACGCTGACCCGCACCTACGGCAAGCCCGTCACCGTGCATGTGGAGGTCGATCCGGCACTCCTCAGCGGCATGGTCGTCCGGGTGGGCCACGAGGTCATCGACGGGAGCGCGGCCGGTCGCCTCGCTGCCCTGCGCAAGACCTTCAAGTAGCCGACGACCGAACACATACTCCCGATCTTTTCGAAGACCAGATACCGAGAGCAGGAAAAACATGGCGGAGCTGACGATCTCCTCCGACGAGATCCGTAGCGCGATCGAGAACTACACCGCGAGCTACTCACCGGAGGCCTCCCGCGAGGAGGTCGGCGTGGTGTCCGACACCAGCGACGGCATCGCTCACATCACCGGCCTGCCGTCGGCGATGGCCAACGAGCTGCTGGAGTTCCCGGGCGGCGTGCTCGGTGTTGCACTGAACCTGGACGCCACCGAGATCGGTGCCGTCGTCCTGGGTGACTACGAGCACATCGAAGAGGGCCAGGAAGTCAAGCGGACCGGCGACGTTCTGTCGGTGCCGGTCGGCGACGGCTACCTGGGCCGCGTCGTCGACCCGCTGGGTCGGCCGATCGACGGCCTCGGCGACATCGAGACCACCGAGACCCGCGCCCTCGAGTTGCAGGCCGCCACGGTGCTCGAGCGTCAGCCCGTCGAGGAGCCGCTGCAGACCGGTATCAAGGCCATCGACGCCATGACCCCGATCGGCCGCGGACAGCGTCAGCTCGTCATCGGCGACCGCAAGACCGGTAAGACCGCGGTCTGTGTCGACGCCATCCTGAACCAGAAGGCGAACTGGGCGACCGGCGACCCGAAGCAGCAGGTCCGCTGCATCTACGTCGCCATCGGCCAGAAGGGCTCCACCATCGCCGGCGTCAAGCAGGCGCTCGAGGAGCAGGGCGCGATGGAGTACACCACCATCGTCGCTGCCCCGGCTTCGGACTCCGCCGGCTTCAAGTGGCTCGCCCCGTACACCGGTTCGGCCATCGGCCAGCACTGGATGTACCAGGGCAAGCACGTCCTCATCGTGTTCGACGACCTGACCAAGCAGGCCGAGGCGTACCGCGCCATCTCGCTGCTGCTGCGTCGTCCGCCGGGACGTGAGGCCTACCCGGGTGACGTCTTCTACCTGCACTCGCGTCTGCTGGAGCGTTCGGCCAAGCTGTCCGACGAGCTCGGTGGCGGTTCGCTGACGGCTCTGCCGATCATCGAGACCAAGGCCAACGACGTCTCGGCGTACATCCCGACCAACGTCATCTCGATCACCGACGGTCAGGTCTTCCTCGAGTCCGACCTGTTCAACAAGGGCATCCGCCCCGCGATCAACGTCGGTATCTCGGTTTCCCGCGTCGGTGGCGCCGCGCAGACCAAGGGCATGAAGAAGGTCTCCGGTTCGCTGCGTCTGGAGCTCGCGCAGTTCCGTGAGCTCGAGGCCTTCTCGGCCTTCGCTTCGGACCTCGATGCCGCTTCGAAGGCTCAGCTCGAGCGCGGCCAGCGTCTGGTCGAGCTGCTCAAGCAGGACCAGTACTCGCCGATCGCGGTCGAGGACCAGATCATCTCGATCTACCTCGCCGGTGAGGGTGTGTTCGACTCGGTGCCCGTCGCCGACGTGCGCCGCTTCGAGGCCGAGCTTCTCGACGACCTGCACCGCAACGCGGGCAGCGTCTACGAGGCCATCAAGGGCGGCAAGGCTCTCGACGACGCCTCGATCGCGACCCTGACGGCTGCGACCGAGAAGTTCAAGGCAGGCTTCCTCGCCTCCGACGGCAGCCGTGTCGTCAACGAGGCCGAGGCCGAGGCTCTCGACGCCTCCGAGGTCGGCCAGGAGAAGGTCACCGTCAAGCGCACCACTGTCAGCAAGTGAGCGTGGTCCCCATGACTCAGCGTCACCCGAAGGGAGAGTGATCGATCGATGGCAAGCATCCGCGAACTGCGTTCTCGCATCAAGTCGGTCAACTCGACCAAGAAGATCACCAAGGCGCAGGAACTGATCGCCACCTCGCGCATCACCAAGGCGCAGGCCCGTGTCGCGGCTTCCAAGCCGTACGCGGAGGAGATCACCAAGGTGCTCTCCGAGCTGGCCAGCGCCTCGGCGTCGCTCGACCACCCGCTGCTCAACGAGCGGGCGAACCCGAAGCGTGCTGCCGTCCTGGTCGTGACCAGTGACCGCGGTATGTGCGGCGGTTACAACTCCAACGCCCTCAAGGAAGCGGAGGAGCTGTTCCAGCTGCTGCGCTCCGAGGGCAAGGAGCCCGTGATCTACGTGCTCGGTTCCAAGGGCCTCGGTTACTACACGTTCCGCGGCCGCAAGATCGGTGGTGCGTGGACGGGCTTCTCCCAGGAGCCCGGCTACGCGGATGCCGCCAAGGCGAGCCGTCACCTGGTCGAGCTGTTCATGGCCGGTTCCGGTGCCGAGGTCGAGGCGCCGAACGGCGAGGGCACGATCGAGGGCGTCGACGAACTCCATATCGTCTACACGCGCTTCGTCTCGATGCTCACCCAGAAGCCGGAAGTCCGGCGGATGGCTCCGCTCGAGGTCGATTACACGGACGATCACATCGAGCTGGGCGAGGACATGCTGTCCAACGGCCAGCACGACGGCAAGTCGGGTCCGAGCGCGGTCTACAATTTCGAGCCCGAGGCCGGCACGTTGCTGTCGGCCCTGCTGCCGAAGTACGTGAGCACGCGTATCTACTCGGCGCTGCTGGACTCCGCCGCCTCGGAGTCTGCCGCCCGTCGTACCGCCATGAAGGCCGCGACGGATAATGCGAACGAACTGGTGAACACCCTGAGCCGTCAGGCAAACCAGGCTCGCCAGGCCCAGATCACCCAGGAAATCAGCGAGATCGTCGGTGGCGCGAATGCGCTGGCCTCGAGCGCAGGAAGTGACTAGCACATGACCGCAGCAGTAACCCAAACCAACGCGAACGGCGCGGACACCACGTCCGGCCGGGTCGTGCGGGTCATCGGTCCCGTTGTGGACGTTGAGTTCCCGCGCGGCCATGTTCCCGACCTGTTCAACGCCCTGCACTCGGAGGTCACCCTCCCGTCGGTGGCGAAGACGCTGACCCTCGAGGTTGCGCAGCACCTGGGCGACAACCTGGTCCGCACCATCTCGATGCAGCCCACCGACGGCCTGGTCCGCGGCGCTGCTGTCAACGACACCGGCAAGCCGATCTCGGTTCCCGTCGGCGACGTCGTCAAGGGCCACGTGTTCAACGCCCTCGGTGACTGCCTCGACGCCCCGGGCACGGGTCGCGACGGCGAGCAGTGGGGCATCCACCGCAAGCCCCCGGCCTTCGATCAGCTCGAGGGCAAGACCGAGATCCTCGAGACCGGCATCAAGGTCATCGACCTGCTGACCCCGTACGTCAAGGGCGGCAAGATCGGTCTGTTCGGTGGTGCCGGTGTCGGCAAGACCGTTCTGATCCAGGAGATGATCACCCGTATCGCGCGTGAGTTCTCCGGCACCTCGGTGTTCGCCGGCGTCGGTGAGCGCACCCGTGAGGGCACCGACCTTCACCTCGAGATGGAAGAGATGGGCGTCCTCCAGGACACCGCCCTTGTCTTCGGCCAGATGGACGAGCCGCCGGGAACGCGTATGCGCGTCGCCCTGTCCGCGCTGACCATGGCGGAGTACTTCCGCGATGTCCAGGGCCAGGACGTGCTGCTGTTCATCGACAACATCTTCCGCTTCACGCAGGCCGGTTCCGAGGTTTCGACCCTGCTGGGTCGTATGCCTTCGGCCGTCGGTTACCAGCCCACGCTGGCGGACGAGATGGGTGAGCTCCAGGAGCGCATCACCTCGACCCGTGGCCGTTCGATCACCTCGCTGCAGGCGATCTACGTCCCCGCCGACGACTACACCGACCCGGCGCCGGCCACGACCTTCGCGCACCTCGATGCCACCACCGAGCTCTCGCGTCCGATTTCGCAGATGGGTATCTACCCCGCCGTGGACCCGCTGACGTCGACCTCGCGCATCCTGGAGCCCGGCATCGTCGGTGCCGAGCACTTCCGCGTCGCGAACGAGGTCAAGCGGATCCTGCAGAAGTACAAGGAGCTGCAGGACATCATCGCCATCCTCGGTATGGACGAGCTGCAGGAAGAGGACAAGGTCCTCGTCGGCCGCGCCCGCCGTCTGCAGAAGTTCCTCGGCCAGAACTTCATCGTCGCCGAGAAGTTCACCGGTGAGCCCGGTTCGGTCGTGCCGCTGCGCGACACCATCGAGGCGTTCGACCGCGTCTGCAAGGGCGAGTTCGATCACCTGCCCGAGCAGGCGTTCAACAGCTGCGGTGGACTCGACGACGTCGAGGCCGCTGCCAAGAAGATCGCCGGGAAGTAGACCGACATGGCTGAGATGACCGTTGAACTCGTTGCCGTCGAGCAGCGACTCTGGTCGGGATCGGCGAAGCTGGTCAGCGCCCAGACGACCGAGGGTGAGATCGGTGTCATGCCCGGGCACGAGCCGGTCCTCGGCCAGCTCGTCGAAGGCGGCGTGGTTGCGATCACGACCGTCGACGGCGAGCGCGTGGTCGCCGCGGTGCACGGTGGCTTCCTCTCGGTGACCGCCACCACGGTGACGATCCTGGCCGAGTCCGCTGACATGGCGCATGATGTCGACGTCGAGGCGGCCAAGGCCGTCCTGGCCGAGACCACCGAGGATCTCGAGGCGATCGCGATCGCCAAGGGTCAGCTGCGCGCCGTCGAGCGCGCGTAGTCAGTCCACGACGAGCCGCGACGGAGCCGACGAGTAGTGACGATCGGAATGGTTGTTCTCATCATTCTGGTTGTGCTGCTCGCGGCCTTCGTCGCGGCTTTCGTGTATCGCCTCGCCGTTCTGCGACGGGGTGGCACGGCGGCGATTCTGCGAGTGACCCCGGCTCCCGGTGGAAGTGGTTGGCGACACGGGGTCGTCCGGTACGGCGAAGGTTCGCTGGTCTTCTTCAAGCTGTCGAGCCTGCGGCCCGGACCGGACTCCCGGTTGAGTCGTCAGGGGATCGAGGTCGGTTCCCGTCGCGGCCCCGTCGGCAACGAGTACGACATCATGACCGACGAGATCGTGATTCTCGAGATCTCCGACGGTGACGACACGTACGAGATAGCCCTCGACCGGGGCGCCTTGACCGCCTTCCTTTCATGGGTGGAGTCGAGGCCGGACGGACGGTCGTTGCGGGGACGTCCCGCCTGACGAACCGCGGAGCGAGAACAGAAAAGGGAGGCCTGTCGGCCTCCCTTTTGCGTTGCGCGGGGGGTCAGGACCGGCCCGCACCGGGCTTCCACAGGACGTCTCCGCCCGGATTGGCGAGGCGGCTGACGATGAACAGCAGGTCCGACAGGCGATTGAGGTACTTCGCCGGCAGGGTGTTGGTGTCGTCGGGGCTGGCCTCGACGGCCGCCCAGGCCGAGCGTTCCGCGCGTCGGGCGATCGTGCGCGACGAATGGAGCAGGGCCCCGAGCGGGGTGCCGCCCGGCAGGATGAACGAGTGCAGCGGTTCGAGGCGCTCGTTGAACTCGTCGCACCATCCTTCGAGGCGTTCGATGTAGGCCTCGGTCACGCGCAGCGGCGGGTACTTGGGGTCCGGAACGACCGGCGTCGAGAGATCCGCGCCGGCGTCGAACAGGTCGTTCTGGACCTGGCGGAGCACGTCGACGATCTCCTCGGGCGGGGTGCCGAGTGCGAGAGCGACGCCGATGCTCGCGTTCGTTTCGTCGCAGTCGGCGTACGCGATGAGCCGTGGATCGTTCTTGGACACGCGGGAGAAATCGCTCAGACCGGTAGTGCCGTCGTCGCCGGTCCGGGTGTAAATCCGCGTCAAGTGAACAGCCATGGGGCAACGGTACCGCTCGGCAGGTCCGGCGTTGTCCTGGCTAGGCTGTTCGACTGTGAGTGAACGCTTTCTTGTCGCTGGTGGGAACCGACTCGTCGGTGAGGTGTCGGTGGGCGGCGCGAAGAACAGCGTCCTGAAACTGATGGCCGCGGCTCTGCTCGCCGAGGGCACGACCGTCATCGAGAACTGCCCCGACATCCTCGACGTGCCGCTGATGGCCGATGTACTGCGCGGACTGGGCTGCGACGTGTCGCTCGAGGGGGATGTCGCGAGGATTACGACACCGGCGCAGCCGAAGTACCACGCGGACTTCGCGGCCGTCCGGCAGTTCCGAGCGTCGGTGTGTGTCCTCGGTCCGCTGGTCGCGCGATGCCACAAGGCAGTCGTGGCGCTTCCCGGTGGAGACGCGATCGGTTCGCGCCCCCTCGACATGCACCAGTCAGGACTTCGCCTGCTGGGTGCGCACAGCGAGATCGAGCACGGCTGCGTCGTCGCGGAGGCCGACGACCTGTACGGGGCCAACATCCGCCTGGCGTTCCCCTCGGTGGGGGCGACCGAGAACATTCTCATGGCTGCCGTACTGGCCAGGGGAGAGACGATCATCGATAACGCGGCGCGCGAGCCGGAGATCGTGGACCTGTGCAACATGCTGAACCGGATGGGCGCGAAGGTCTCCGGCGCCGGCTCGACGACGCTGACCATTCGCGGCGTCGACCGCTTGCAGCCCACGTCGCACCGGGTCATCGGCGACCGGATCGTCGCGGCCACCTGGGGTATCGCTGCAGCGATGACGCGGGGGGACGTGCTCGTCCGCGGCGTGAACCCGAAGCACCTCAGTCTCGTGCTCGACAAGTTGCGCGCCGCCGGTTCGCAGATCACCACCGAGGCCGATGGTTTCCGCGTGGTGCAGACCGGTCGTCCGCAGGCCGTGAACTTCGCGACCCTCCCGTACCCAGGATTCCCGACAGACCTGCAGCCGATGGCGATCGGGCTCGCGGCGATCGCGGACGGCACGTCGATGATCACCGAGAACGTCTTCGAGGCGCGATTCCGGTTCGTGGAAGAGATGATCCGCCTGGGTGCGGATGCACGCACCGACGGGCACCATGCCGTCATCCGGGGAGTGGAGGAGCTGTCGAGCGCCCCGGTGTGGTCCTCGGACATCCGTGCCGGCGCTGGCCTGGTGCTTGCGGGGCTCGTCGCGGACGGGGTGACAGAAGTGCACGACGTCTACCACATCGATCGCGGCTACCCCCGATTCGTCGAGGACCTGGTCGGATTGGGCGGGGACATCCGTCGAGTCTCGGACGAAGGAGACGGGCAATGAGCGCTGTGCCCGGCATCACAGTCGAGCATCCGGCCGTGGCCGCGGTCGTTCGCGCTTGATGACCTGGGAAAACGACGTCCCGAATCCTTCCCACCAGGCCGTTTGACGCTCCGTTCACCCTCGCGTAACTTATTCCAGGTCAGAGCGACACGGACACCGACCCGGCCGCGACCTTCACTGGTCAGCGAGGGAAAACGAGGTTGTACGGGGAGCGCCTGGCGGTTGCCGATACTCCTTCCGGTCGCCGATTTGCGTCGGTGTCGGGTGCGGGTTAGGCTGGAACGGTTGCCCCGGAACGAGAAACTGTGTGTTTCGAGTGATGGTGTGTGC
>NZ_LWTX01000007.1 GCF_002094305.1 Prescottella equi | reverse complement strand
AGCGCCGATGGTACTGCACTCGACAGGGTGTGGGAGAGTAGGACACCGCCGAACACCCGTTAACCGGAAGGCCCCCACCAGCATTGGTGGGGGCCTTCCGGCATTTCACATCCATTCTCTACGGCACGGCCATTGCGTGGATGAGGGGCTGCGATCACACGGCGGAAGTATCCGAGACCGTGTCACGCGACCCGCCCCGAGATGTCTTCGCGATCGGATGCGCCAGGCGCGTGGGAAGCGAGCGTCCGCGGAGCACCACCTCGTCGCCCGCCGTCCACAGCGTTGCCTCGCTCGTGCCGGCACGCTCGACCGTCGTCATCGATGCAAGCAGACGGCCGGGTTCGTTCTTGGCGATCTCGGACAGTCGCGCGGCCTCGTTGACCGGGTCGCCGATGACGGTGTATTCGAAGCGTTCTCGCGCACCCACGTTGCCGGCGACGGCGGTTCCGGCGGCGACACCGATGGCCGCGCAGCACTCGGGGACCTCCGCGAGGAGGCGTCGTCGAATCATGCGTGCCGCCGCGAGGGCATGCCCGGCGGCGTCGTCGAGATCCCGGGGTGCGCCGAAGATAGCGAGCGCCGCGTCACCTTCGAACTTGTTGACGAACCCACCATGACGATCCACCTCGTCGACGACGACTTCGAAGAAGCGGTTGAGGAGGTCGACGACCTCCCCTGGGGGTCGGGTCGCGGCCAGTTCGGTGGAGCCGACGAGATCGACGAAGAAGATGGCGACCTCACGCTCCTCGCCGCCCAGACGCGGGGGCTCGACGAGCGCTGCCTCCGCGACGTCGTGGCCCACGTGCCGCCCGAACAGGTCGCGGATCCGTTCCCGCTCCCGCAGACCGTCGGCCATCCGGTTGAAACCGGACTGCAGCTCGCCGAGTTCGGTGCCGTCGTAGACGACGACCGCGGCGTCCAGGTCGCCCTCCTCGATGCGGCTCATGCCGGCCTTCACCGCGCGGATCGGGGCAACCGTCGCGCGCGCCGACAGGAGAATGAGCAGAAGCCCGAATATCAACGTGATGGCACCGAGGCCGACGATGGCCACGATCAATTGCTCCCGCGTGGTCTCGCGGTTGAAGTAGCTGAAGATCGCGACGATCACGAGACCCGTCATCGGTACGCCCGTGCCGAGGATCCACGCAAGCATGGTGCGCCCGACGACGCCGCCCAGCCGGATCCTGGGCCGGGTTCCTGCGGCGAGCGCGCGGGCCGCGGCGGGCCGCAGCGCGAACTCGCTGAACACGTGACTGAACGCGCAGATGGTGAGCCCGCCGAAGGCGATCGTGAAGGCCACCTTGGGAATCGCCTCCGGCTCGACCAGTCCGTAGCACGTGGTGAGGATGACGAGGGCGATCGTCCACTGACCGATCTGCATCTTCGTCAACCGCCACGACATGGTGAGAGCCGCCAATTGTTCAGCTCGGGTCGGGGTGCGGTCCTGCATCATCCATTCGAGGCTGTGCAGCGCGCGTCTTGTCCCCCTGACGGTGCCGACGAGCAGCGCAACCGCCAGGTACACGGGAACGAAGACGAAGTTGAGGAAGCGGAACTCGTCGTCCAGCATCATCGGGCCCGGGACCACGTACGTCACGAGGATTGCGACCACCGCGGCGCCGACCAGGTTGGCGCCGAGCAGCGACGTCGTCAAGAGCGTCTGGACCCGGATGCGCCGGATTCGTGGCGCCTCGGACGGCGTTCCGAGCAGGCGGGATCCGAGCGGCGTGGAGGCGGATCGGCGCGGGTCCATAGTCGTTCGAGAGTAGACCGATTCGATCCACTAGGGTGGGCGGAGTGCGTCTTGTCATTGCTCGTTGCCGTGTCGACTACGTCGGTCGTCTGACGTCCCATCTGCCGATGGCCCGTCGACTGCTGCTCATAAAGGCGGACGGGTCGGTGAGCATCCACGCCGACGACCGCGCGTACAAGCCGCTCAACTGGATGAGCCCACCCTGCTGGCTCTCCGAAACCACCGACGGTGCGGGCCCGGATGGCGCCGAACAGCAGTTGTGGGTGGTGACCAACAAGGGCGGCGAGGAACTGCGGATCACCATCGAGGAGATCGAGCACGATTCGAGCCACGAACTCGGCGTCGACCCCGGTCTCGTCAAGGACGGCGTCGAGGCGCATCTCCAGGAGTTGCTGGCCGAGCACGTCGAGACGCTCGGCGACGGGTACAGCCTCATCCGCCGTGAATACATGACCGCGATCGGACCGGTGGATCTGCTGTGCCGCGACGCGGACGGCGCAACGGTGGCGGTGGAGATCAAGCGCCGCGGTGAGATCGACGGCGTCGAACAGCTCACGCGCTACCTGGAACTGCTGAACCGCGACCCACTGCTGGCGCCGGTCACCGGCGTGTTCGCGGCGCAGCAGATCAAGCCGCAGGCGAAGACGCTCGCCACCGATCGCGGGATCCGTTGCCTCGTCCTCGATTACGAGGCGCTCCGCGGAACCGAGAGCACCGAGTTCCGGCTGTTCTGAGCGAGGAAGGATTGCGCGGAGGACGCCACCTAGACTGGGGGAGTGCCGCGCCGTAACCAGTCCCACAAGTCTCAGCGCCGATCCGGCGGGTCGTCAGGGGAGAGCCGCGGCGGCAGTCTGTTCGGAGACGCGTTGGCCCGCGAGGAGTCCGGTCCCGCGGGCTACGACGACGAGCGCTTCATGGTGCGTCAGATTCCCGGGGCCCGGGCGACGAAGAGCTACCGCTGCCCGGGATGCGACCAAGAGGTGCGCCCGGGTGTCGCGCACGTCGTCGCGTGGCCGGCCGACCCCGGTGGCGCCGACGACCGCCGGCACTGGCACACAGGGTGTTGGGCGGGGCGTCGGACACGTGGGTTGACCCGACGCTGGTCCTAGACCGACCCTGTTCCTGGAGGCCCGACGCTCCTCCCAGGCCGTCCGCGCCTAGGACGTTGCCGGGGCCGTCTCGGGCACCTCGTCGTCGTCCGTGGGCTCGGTGGCAGCCTCGCTCTCGGACTCCGAGTCGGTGTCGGCGGCTCCGACGTTGTCGAGCAACTCCGCCTCGCGGTTGACCGACGCCAGCATCGCCGGCACCGAATCGAGTTGGCCGCGGATGCCCAACAGCTGGGCGAGGATTCGGCCGCGCAGCACGCGCAGCTCCTCGGCGAGTTCCTTGGCGTGCGCGATCTTGCGCTCGGACTGCTCCGTCGCGACCTGCACGCGTCGGGCTGCCTCCTCGCTCGCCTCGGTGAGGCGGCGGTGGGCCTCGGCCTTGCTCGTCGTCTCGAGCTCCTCGATCGCGGCGATCGTCTTGGCCCGGCGCTCGGCCATCGTGATCTCGAAGTCCTGCTGGACCTGGACGCGCTTGGCCTCGGATTCCGCGGCCAGACGATCGCTCTCGGCCTGTGCGGCCTGGACGATCCGCGTGGCCTCGGTGCGGGCGGCCTGCATCGTCTGTTCGTGTTCGCGTTCGAGCGCCTCGCGCCGCTTCTCGAGTTCCTCGGTCTTGGTCTCGTAGAGCTTGCGGAGGCGTTCGCTCTCCTGCTCGGCGACCGACAGCATCTCGGCTGCTTCCGCTTCCGCCTTGGCGCGCACCTCGGACGCCTCGTCGGACGCCAGGCGCAGCATCCGGGAGATGCGCTCGCTCATACCCTCCGCGGTGGTGGGCGGGACCGACAGCCGGTCGACGTCGCGACGCAGTTCGTCGATCTCGTCCCGGGCGTCCTCGAGTTGGTTGGCCAGCTCACGTGCCTGCGCGGCCGCCGCGTCGCGGTCCGTCGCCATGAGGCGGAGTTCGGTGTCGAAGCGGTCGAAGTATCGCCGAACCTCGTCCTTGTCGTATCCCTTGCGGACGATGGTGAACGGCATGCCGCGGTCGTAGGCCATGCCTGCCAATCTACCGGGGGAGGCCGGCGCTGTGCCCGTGGCGTGGGCGGGGGATCGTCACACCGGGCCCACGCCACGGACCCGTCGGGAAGTACCCGATCAGTGTCCGCCGTCGGCGGCAGGCTCGACGAGCTCGATGAGCACTCCGCCGCCGTCCTTCGGGTGGATGAAGTTGATGCGCGAGTTCGCGGTGCCCCGGCGCGGAGCGTCGTACAGCAGGCGGACGCCGTCGGCGCGAAGCTGGGTGCTGATCGCGTCGATGTCGGTGACGCGGAACGCGAGCTGCTGGAGGCCGGGGCCGCTGCGGTCGATGAACTTCGCGATCGTGGAGTTCTCGTTCAGCGGGGCGAGGAGCTGGATCGCGGTGGCGCCGGCGACCTGGCCCGGGTAGCCGAGCATGGCCTCGCGCACGCCCTGCTCCTCGTTGACCTCCTCGTGCAGGGAGACCATGCCGAGGTGCTTGCCGTACCAGGCGATGGCAGCATCGAGATCCGGCACCGCGATACCGACGTGGTCGATCGCGGTCACGAGCTCGGAGGTCAGTCCGCTCGGGGCGGTGCTGGGGGAGGAAGATGTCATGTATCAGACGGTAGCGCTACCGTTTGAACTGTTCGCGCCGGGTCACGGCTGAGGCCGCCGACCCGACCAGGATCGACCGCTGGAGGAATCTTGACCACTTCTGTCATCGTTGCCGGGGCCCGTACCCCCGTCGGACGGCTGCTCGGATCCCTGAAGGATCTCTCGGGGTCCGACCTCGGCGGTGTAGCGATCAAGGGCGCACTCGAGAAGGCCGGCGTGGCGCCCGAGCAGGTCGACTACGTGATCATGGGCCAGGTTCTCACCGCGGGCGCCGGGCAGATGCCGGCGCGTCAGGCCGCCGTCGCCGCGGGCATCCCGATGGACGTCCCCGCCCTCACGATCAACAAGGTGTGCCTGTCGGGCATCGACGCGATCGCCTTAGCGGACCAGTTGATCCGTGCTGGAGAGTTCGAGATCGTGGTGGCCGGTGGCCAGGAGTCCATGTCGCGGGCCCCGCACATGCTCGAGAAGAGCCGCGAGGGCTTCAAGTACGGCGACGTCACGCTGCGCGACCACATGGCCTACGACGGCCTGCACGACATCTTCACCGACCAGCCGATGGGCAACCTCACCGAGCAGCGCAACCAGGACGACGATCAGCGCATCACGCGGGAGGCGCAGGACGCGTTCGCGGCCGCCTCGCACCAGAACGCCGCTCGCGCCTGGAAGGACGGCCTGTTCGCCGAGGAGGTAGTGCCGGTCACCATCCCGCAGCGCCGCGGTGAGCCGATCGTCGTCACCGAGGACGAGGGCATCCGCGCCGACACCACCGTCGAGTCGCTCGCCAAGTTGCGCCCGGCGTTCGCGAAGGGCGGTTCGATCACGGCCGGCACCGCATCGCAGATCTCCGACGGCGCGGCCGCGGTCGTCGTGATGAGCAAGGAGAAGGCCGAGGCGCTCGGGCTCGAGTGGATCGCGGAGATCGGTGCCCACGGCGTCGTCGCAGGACCGGACTCGACGCTGCAGTCGCAGCCGGCGCGTGCGATCGCCCGCGCCTGTGAGCGCGACGGCATCGACCCCAAGGACCTCGACGTCGTCGAGATCAACGAGGCCTTCGCGGCTGTCGGCATCGCGTCGACGGCCGAGCTGGGCATCGACCCGGCGAAGGTCAACGTCAACGGCGGCGCAATCGCGATCGGCCATCCGCTCGGCATGTCCGGAGCCCGGATCGCGCTGCACCTCGTGCTGGAGCTGCAGCGCCGCGGCGGCGGCGTCGGTGCGGCCGCGCTGTGCGGTGGCGGCGGGCAGGGCGACGCCCTGATCGTGCGGGTGCCCAAGAAGTAGGGACGCCTCGCCTCTACTCCTTCACGACGCCCCGTGGTCGAGACTGTGACGAGTCTCAACTACGGGGTGTCGTAGTTTGTCGGGCACAATGGCGGCCATGGCGAACTTCTTCGATCTCAGCTCGTGGCCCAAGCGCTTCCGTTTCGTGGCCGTCCTGGAAGCGATCAGCTGGGCCGGTCTGTTGATCGGCATGGCCTTCAAGTACCTGCCAGAGGAGGGGCCCGAGATCGGCGTCAAGATCTTCGGCCCGATCCACGGCGCGATCTTCGTGATCTACGTGCTCGTCGCGTTGTTCACCGCCCGCGCGGTGAAGTGGGACTTCAAGACGCTCGCCCTGGCGATGATCTCCAGCATCCCGCCGTTCATGACCATCTGGTTCGAGATGTGGGCTGCCCGCAACGGACGCCTCGGGGAACTGTCCACCGGTGGTGCGGCGAAGCGCGAGCGCGTCCCGGCCTGACGGTTGCCGCGAGTGACGGGCCGGGATGGATGCGCGCCCGTCACTCGTGCCACACTTGAACGGTGACTCGACCCGGTTCCCGTCCGTCCCCTGCAATCGCTGCGGCCATGGCCGGAGCCGTCGATCTGTCCGGTCTCAAGGACCGCGCGCCGGCCCCGCCGAGCCCCTCTGCCGGTCCGCCCGCCGACGGCAGCGCCCCGGTGAACCCCACCGGTCTGGCGCCGGTCGTCGATGTCACCGAGGCGACCTTCCAGACCGAGGTCCTCGATCGGTCCAATGAGGTCCTCGTGATCGTGGACCTGTGGGCGACATGGTGCGGCCCGTGTAAGCAGCTGTCCCCGGTACTCGAGAAGCTCGCGCACGAGGGCGGTGGCAACTGGGTGCTGGCGAAGATCGACGTCGACGCGAACCCCGGTATCGCGCAGGCGTTCGGCGTGCAGTCCGTGCCCACCGTGGTCGCGATCGCGGCCGGCCGGCCGCTCGCCGACTTCGCAGGAGCTCAGCCGGAGCCGCAGCTTCGCCAGTGGATCGCCGCGCTGCAGGAAGCGGTCGCCGGCAAGCTCTCCGGTCCGCCGTCGGGTGACGGTGAACCCGAACCCGAGCCCGAGGACCCCCGTTTCGTAGCAGCGGAGAACGCGCTCGACGAGGGCGACTTCGCGGGCGCCGAGGCCGCCTACAACCTCATTCTCAACTCCGAACCGGCCAATCAGCAGGCGCAGGCGGCGTTGCGCCAGGTCCGGTTCCTCGCCCGCGTGCAGGATCTACCGGCCGACGCCGTCGCCGTCGCCGACGCCCAGCCCGACTCCATCGACGCGCAGTTCGCGGCCGCCGATGCCGAGCTGTACTCGCAGCAGCCGGAGGCCGCCTTCGATCGGCTCGTCGCGCTGGTCAAGCGGACGTTCGGTGACGACCGGACGACGGTCCGGACCCGCCTGCTCGAGCTGTTCGAGCTGTTCGACCCGGCCGAGCCGATCGTGGTCGCGGCTCGGCGGAAGCTGGCGTCGGCGCTCTACTGAGCGCAGCCCCGTTCCCTCCGCGTCAGCGGTAGCGTCCGTCGCACGCCTTCTGCCCACCGAGTACACCGGTGCGGAAGGCGTCGACGCGTGAGAAGCCGCTGGGCACGGTGGCGCCGTCGACGTCGCTGGCGGCCAGACCGTCGGACAGCAGCCCCGAGATCGCCTCGTCGAGGTCGCCCGCCGACAACCAGATCCGGCGCTCGGTGCCGGTGGTGGACCCGTCCGGGCTCAGTGCCGCCGTGACCGATCCGGACAGGCATGCAGCACGCAGCGCTGCCTGCGGGCCCGTGATGGGTTGCCCGGCGGCCTTCTGTACCGCGAGGGTGTAGCGGGACGCGAGGAGGACGTAGGCGCTGTAGTCGCCGACGACGTCGACGTTCAGCAGGGGGTCGACGCCGGTCATCTCCGTCGCGGGTCGGCTGCGCGCCGCGAGGTCCGCGACGTCCACGCTGATCGTGTTGGTGGTCGGGCAGTACGCCACGGGACGGGTGGCGGTCGCATCTGCGCACATGGTGTCGACGCCGTTCAGGTCCAGCTTCGGGGGTTCGTCGAGGGCGAACACCGCGGCGAACGAGTCGAAGAGCACCGTGAGGGTCTCCCGCGTGACGGGGAGCTCGCCGTCGTCGTTGCTGCCGCTGAATCCCTGCGGGAGATCGGCTCGGCGGGAAGTGATCTCGTCGGCGTCTATCCGTGTGCACGCGCCCGCCCCGTCGGTGAACCCGATCTGGGCCGCGGTGACCCGTTCGAACGCCGAACCGTGAATCGAATCGGGGTCGTTCGGATCGGCGTCACGCACCGAGACCGTTGCGGCGAGCACGGAATTGAGTCCGTCCGAGGTGTTCAGGGTGAAGTGGGGTGCCCCGTTCTCGGCGACGTGACGGATGAACGCTCCTGCGAAGCAGTCTGCCTGTTGTTCCACGACGATGCCCGGGTCGTCGTCGCCGACGAGCCCTGCCTTGTGCTGGATCGCGTGACCGTACTCGTGGGCGAGCACCATCACCACGGACATGGGCCCGAACGCGTCGACGAGGCTCGGCAGCAGATACGCGCGATCCCAGCCGATCGAATCCTGCCGGATGCAGTACGCGGCGTTGACGAGGTCGGCGGTATCGATGCCGCAGAACCGGGTGCCGTTCGGGGCGTCGGGGTCCCACGACAACAACTCCGAGACGGGCGCGAAGGTGCCCTTGAAGACGGTGGGGTATTCGCCGGCCCAGTAGTCCTCGATGTCCGAGATCGCATTGGCGGCAAGCGCGTCGATTTCGCCGCCGTCGGTGCCGGCAACCGCGAGCGGTGCGTTCGGCACTCCGTCACGGGGTCCGCTGGGGCCGCCGCGGGCCGGGAGTCCGGCGACCGTGAACGGGTCGTCGTAGATGGACACGGCCTGCCCTTCGGTGGTCGCCGAACAGGCGGTGGCCGCGAGCGTCGCCGCCACCAGGACCGTGATCAGGGTCCGCGTCGTCGACACCGGTCGTGTCTGTGTCCTCACCGATCCAGCCCAGTCACCGAGTGTCCCTTCACCGTTCCAGCTCCAACCAGATCGCGGCGCTCGCCGGCAGCGTGAGCGTCGCCGAGGCCGGGCGGCCGTGCCACGGGTGTTCCGTGGCCGTCACCGCACCCAGGTTGCCGAGCCCCGATCCGCAGAAGTCCTGCGCATCGGTGTTCAAGATCTCGGACCACGTTCCGGGCTCGGGCAAGCCCACACGATAATCCGAGTGTGCCGAACCGGAAAAGTTGTACAGACACGCGACGATCGAGCCGTCGCTGCCGTACCGGAGAAAACTGAGCACGTTGTTCTCGGTGTCGTTGGCGTCGATCCACGAATAGCCGCCCGGCGAGGTGTCGAGCGACCACAGTGCGGGGGTGGCGCGATAGATGGCGTTGAGAGCGCACACCAGCGCGTGGATGCCGCGGTGCAGGTCTCCGGTCGCGGGATCCTCGAGCTCGCGCCACCGCAACCCGTGTTCCTCGGACCATTCGCTGGCCTGCCCGAAGTCCTGCCCCATGAAGAGCAACTGCTTGCCGGGGTGCGCCCACAGGTAGGCGAGCAGCGCTCGAACCCCGGCGGCCTTCGCGCGGTCGTCGCCGGGCATCCGGGACCAGAGTGTGCCCTTGCCGTGGACCACCTCGTCATGGCTGATCGGCAGCAGGTAGTTCTCGCTCCACGCGTACATCAGCGAGAAGGTGATCTCGTTGTGGTGGAAGCTGCGATGGATCGGGTCGCGCCGCAGGTAACCGAGCGTGTCGTGCATCCAGCCCATGTTCCACTTCATCGTGAAGCCGAGACCGCCGACGCTGGTGTTCCGGGTGACTCCGGGCCAGGACGTCGACTCCTCGGCGACCGTGACGACACCCGAGTGGTGTTTGTGCACGGTCGCGTTCATCTCCTGCAGGAACGCGACCGCCTCGAGGTTCTCCCGACCGCCGTGCACGTTGGGTGTCCACTGGCCTGCCGGGCGCGAGTAGTCGAGGTAGAGCATCGAGGCAACGGCGTCCACACGCAGGCCGTCGACGTGGAACTCGTCGAACCAGAAGAGCGCGTTGGCGACGAGGAAGTTGCGCACCTCGCGCCGACCGAAGTCGAACACGTAGGTGCCCCAGTCGAGTTGCTCGCCGCGCTGCGGATCGGCGTGCTCGTACAGCGCAGTGCCGTCGAAGCGGGCCAGCGCCCACTCGTCCTTCGGGAAGTGCGCGGGCACCCAGTCGACGATGACGCCGATACCGGCGCGGTGCAGCCGGTCGACGAAGGCCCGGAAGTCGTCGGGGGAGCCGAAACGTGCCGTGGGGGCGTAGTACGACGTCACCTGGTACCCCCACGACCCGCCGTACGGGTGTTCGGCGACCGGCAGCAGTTCGACGTGCGTGAAGCCGGCCTCGATGACGTACGTACTCAACGCGTCGGCCAGTTCGACGTAGTTCAGGCCGGGACGCCACGAGCCCAGATGGACCTCGTAGACGCTCAGCGGTTCCCGGCTCGGTTCGAGTCCGGAGCGCGCGGCCATCCATTCGTGGTCGGTCCACCGATGTGCGGACTCGGTGACGATCGACGCCGTCGCCGGGGGCACCTCCGTCGCGAACGCCATCGGGTCGGCCTTGTCGCGGACGCTGCCGTCGTGGCCGTGGATGCGGAACTTGTACATATCGCCGACCCCGACATCGGGGACGAAGACCTCCCACACCCCGGTGCTCCCCAGCACCCGGAGCGGGAAGGTGCGCCCGCCCCACAGGTCGAACTCACCGAGCACGCTGACGCCGCGGGCCGCCGGCGCCCACACCGCGAACGACGTCCCGCGCACGCTGCCATCGGGGGTCTCGTACGTGCGGGGGTGCGCACCGAGCACGTCCCACAGTCGTTCGTGTCGGCCCTCGCCGAACAAATGCAGGTCCAGCTCACCCAGGGTGGGCAGGAAGCGGTATCCGTCAGCGGTGACGACGACATGGTCGCCGGGGTACGTCACGACGAGCCGGTAGTCGACCAGGTCGCGGATGGGGAGGAGCGCGCTGAAGACATCGTGCCCGACGGGGTGCAGCGGACGGTCGTGGCCGCCGATCCGCACCGACACCGACTCGGCACCCGGCCGCAGTGCCCGCACGACGGTGCCGTCGGGCCGCGTGTGCGCGCCGAGCACCGAGTGGGGGTCGTGGTGAGTGCCCTGCGCGAGCAGTGTCAGATCGTGCGGATCGGGAGGGCACGCTGGATCCGGGGCGGTCACGGGTTGTGTTCCCGGTCGGCGAGGCGGCGTCGGGCATCGAACGGGATGTGCGGCAGCGTCAGGATGTGTGCGCACGCGCGCCACGGCTCGAGGCGGACGAAGTTGTGCTGCCCCCACTCGTACTGCTCGCCGCTGACCTTGTCGTGCACGGACAGGTGATCGTGCCAGTCACGCCCGATCGCGGGCATGTCCAGCGCGACGAATCCCTGCTGCGCCCCGAACGGGTCGAGATTGACGACGGTGAGCACCGCATCGCCCGTGACCGGGTCGAACTTCGAGTACGCCAGCAGTGCGTCGTTGTCGACGTGGTGGAAATGCAGGTTCCTCAGTTGCTGCAGCGCCGGATGCGCGCGCCGGACGCGGTTGAGCGTCGCGATCCACGGTTCGAGTGACTCGCCACGCGCACGGGCGCCGGCGAAGTCGCGCGGACGCAACTGGTACTTCTCCGAATCGAGGTACTCCTCGCTGCCCGGGCGGACCGCGACGTGTTCGAACAACTCGTACCCCGAGTACACGCCCCACGTGGGCGACAGCGTGGCGGCGAGTGCCGCCCGGATCGCGAACATCCCGGGCCCGCCGTGCTGCAGACTCTCGTGCAGGATGTCCGGCGTGTTCACGAACAGGTTGGGACGGGCCTCGTCGGCCTTGGCCGCGATCTCGTTGCCGAACTCGGTGAGTTCCCATTTGTGCACCCGCCACGTGAAGTACGTGTACGACTGCGTGAAGCCGCGTTTCGCCAACCCGTAGAGCCGGGCCGGACGGGTGAACGCTTCCGACAGGAACAGCACGTCGGGGTCGGTGCGTTTGACCTCGGCGATCAGCCACTCCCACAGACTCGGCGGCTTGGTGTGCGGATTGTCGACCCGGAAGATCTTCACGCCCAGCCGGACCCAGTGCCGGACGACGCGCAGCACCTCGGCATGCAGCCCGTCCGGATCGTGATCGAAGTCGAGCGGATAGATGTCCTGGTACTTCTTCGGAGGGTTTTCGGCGTACGCGATGGTGCCGTCCGGCAACACCGTGAACCACTCGGGATGCGCGGCCGCCCAGGGATGGTCGGGGGCGCACTGCAGCGCGAGGTCAAGCGCCACCTCGAGACCGAGGCGTCCGGCCTCGGCCACGAACGACTCGAAGTCGGATTCGGAGCCCAGCCGCGGGTGGATCGCGTCGTGCCCACCGTCGGCCGATCCGATCGCCCACGGGGACCCGACGTCGTCCGGGCCGGCCGTCAGGGCGTTGTTGGGGCCCTTGCGGTTCACCTCGCCGATCGGGTGGATCGGCGGCAGGTACACCACGTCGAAGCCCATCGCGGCGATCCGCGGCAGATCCGCGGCCGCGGTCGCGAAGGTACCGTGCCGTGGTGCGCCGTGCTCGTCCCAGCCACCGGTCGAGCGGGGGAAGAACTCGTACCAGGACCCGAACAGGGCGCGTCGGCGGTCGACGACGACGTCGTACGTACGCGACGCCGTCACCAGTTCGCGCAGCGGCCGGATCCGCAGCGCCTCGGCCACTTCCACCGAGAAGGCCGGCGCGACCCGGACCGGCAGCTGCCGCTCGGACCGAAGTGCGGACGCGACGCCGAGGAGTCGGCTGCGGTCCGAGTCCTGGGCGCCGTCGGCGGCCCGTTCGAACAGGCGCGCGCCCACCTCCAGGTCGTTCGCGAGGTCTGCGGGCCCCTGGCCGACGGCGAGCTTGGCCTCGACCGCGTTGCGCCACGTCTGGATCGGATCGCCCCACGCCTCGATCCGGTACGTCCAGGTACCGACCGACGTCGGTGCGAACGACGCGTGGAAGGCATCGAGAACGTGGCCGGAATGCATGGGAATCCGCAGCGTTTCTGCAGAACCTCCGGGCCCCTCGACGACGAGCGTCGCCGCGACCGCGTCGTGGCCCTCGCGCCACACCGTCGCGGACACGGGGAACACCTCGCCGACCACGGCCTTGGCCGGGAACCGGCCGCCGTCGATCGAGGGCAGCACATCGTCGATGGCGAGGCGACCTGGCACACGTACTCCGTTCGGCTGCGACTGTCCGGGGACAGCGTCGAGGTGACGGATCAACGGTAGTTCAGCGGCTCGCGTGGCGTCGGGATCGCGGACCGAGAAATCGGTGAGATCGACTTTACGGCTCGTTTACTCGCGGCAACTTCGGGGCAATTCGTCCCGAATACCGTTCACGGCGTACTACTCGACGCTTCGAACGAAGCCGGACCGAAAGG
Source organism: Prescottella equi (assembly GCF_002094305.1). GTDB lineage: Bacteria > Actinomycetota > Actinomycetes > Mycobacteriales > Mycobacteriaceae > Prescottella > Prescottella equi. Next base: position 258,675 of record NZ_LWTX01000007.1, on the reverse strand, counting down.
TAACCGTATGGGACTCGTCGCCGGATTGATCGACCTCGTCGGAGGACTGCTCCATCTGCTGCTCGGGGGGCTGTAGCAGCCGGCAGTCCAGTCGACAGGAAGTAGCAGGCAAGTAGTCACCGCGCCCTCCGGTTCCGTCTCCACCGTCGACGGAACCGGAGGGCGCCCTCGTGCGTCGGTACCGTCGTTGCATGGGGGAATTGCGGGGTGGCGCCGAAGACGCCGATGTCCACAGCAGGCCGCCGGGCCGAGTCCTCGCCGCGATCGTCGGCGTCGCCGTCGGTGTCCTCGTGTGCATCCACTACGACTGGTGGCCGTCGAGATTCGAGGACGCGCGGTGGGCCGATCCGCTGCTCTTCGGTGGCGCAGCGATCCTCGTCCTCCTCGTCGCGGGCCTGGTGTGGGCGATCCGCACCTTGTACTTCGTGGGTCGGGACCGGCGCTGGTCCTGGTGGGTCCTGGCTGCGCCCGCGATCGTGATCGCAGCCGTGGCCGGTGTCCGGCTCTTCCCGCCGCCGAGCTTCGACGACCTGCGGCCGGATTTCGAACGGGTCGCGATCGAGGTCCTCGCCTCACCCGACCCGTCTCGTCAGGACGTCGAGATCGGCCGTTTCGACTTCCACTACGTGCGCAAGGACGCCGGTGGTGCCGTCTACTTCGTCGACGCCGGCGGTCTCGGAATCTCGACGAGTTCCGGGTGGGCCTATTCGCCGGACGGGACACCGGCGGGATTCGACGACTTCTCCGCGACGCACCTGGGTGGACCCTGGTACGAATTCACCGCCGTCTGGCGGACCTGATCGCGGTACGGGCGGTGCCCGACTCGGCGCGTCACCGGACTCGAACATGGGTAGTGTTCGCGGCGTGAAAGCCCTGCGTCGTTTCACCGTCCGTGCCCATCTGCCCGAGCGTCTCGCGGCACTGGGAACCCTGTCGACCAACCTGCGGTGGTCGTGGCATCCGCCGACGCAGGACCTGTTCGCGTCGATCGATCCCGAACTGTGGGTCGCGGTCCGCAACGACCCGGTCCGCATGCTTGGCGAGGTGGATCCGTACCGGCTCGACGAACTGGCGGTCGACCCGGTGTTCCTGGCCGATCTGGACCGCGCGGCCGCGGATCTCGACGACTACCTGACGCGGCCACGGTGGTATCAGGACCAGCTCGACAAGGGCGCTGAACTCGCGACCGGCATCGCCTACTTCTCGATGGAGTTCGGTGTCACCGAGGTGCTGCCCAACTATTCGGGCGGCCTCGGCATCCTCGCGGGCGATCACCTGAAGGCGGCGTCGGATCTGGGTCTGCCGCTGATCGGCGTCGGGCTGCTGTACCGCTCCGGGTATTTCCGCCAGTCGCTCACCCCGGACGGTTGGCAGGCCGAGCACTATCCGGCGCACGATCCGCAGGGTCTGCCGCTGCGACTCCTGACGGAGAGAAGCGGTGACGGCGGCGCGGGCGCTCCGGTGCTCGTGCACGTCGCTATGCCCGGAGGCCGGGTACTGCGGGCCCGCGTGTGGATCGCGCAGGTCGGGCGGGTTCCCCTGCTGCTGCTCGACTCCGACATCGCCGAGAACGATCCGGAGCTGCGCGCGGTGACCGACCGGCTCTACGGCGGCGACCAGGATCACCGGATCAAGCAGGAGATCCTCGCCGGCGTCGGCGGCGTCCGTGCGGTGCGCGCCTACACCCGCGCACACGGGCTCGCCGACCCCGAGGTGTTCCACATGAACGAGGGGCATGCCGGTTTCCTCGGCCTCGAGCGCATCCGGGAACTCGTCACCGGCGCCGGACTGGACTTCGACGCGGCGCTCGCCGCGGTCCGCGCCGGCACGGTGTTCACCACGCACACCCCTGTCCCGGCCGGCATCGACCGGTTCCCGGTGGACCTGGTCCGCCGCTACTTCGGCGGGAACGAGGGCGAACGCGATTCGACGCTGCTGCCCGGTCTGGCCGTGGACCGGATCCTGGCCCTCGGCTGCGAGAACGACCCCGGCGTGTTCAACATGGCGCACATGGGCCTTCGCCTCGGCCAGCGCGCCAACGGTGTCTCGAAGCTGCACGGCGAGGTGAGCCGGGAGATGTTCGAGTCGTTGTGGCCCGGCTTCGACGCCGCGGAGGTGCCGATCGGGTCGGTCACCAACGGCGTGCACGCGCCGACGTGGGCGGCGCGCGAATGGATGGACCTCGGGCGGCGCCTCGTCGGGCCCGACATGCTCGAGGAGGCCCGCGGCTGGGAGCGGCTGCGCGAAATCGACCCGGCCGAACTGTGGTCCACGCGGAATACGCTGCGGGCGCAGCTGGTGGACGAGGTGCGCCGCCGAGTCCGGGCGTCGTGGCTCGAACGCGGCGCCACCGAGGCCGAACTCTCCTGGACCGCAGAGGTGTTCGACCCGAACGTGCTCACCGTCGGCTTCGCGCGCCGGGTGCCGACGTACAAGCGCCTGACCCTGATGCTGCGCGACCCAGAGCGGCTGAAGGCACTGCTGCTCGACGACGAGCGTCCGGTGCAGTTGGTGGTCGCCGGTAAGAGTCACCCCGCCGACGAGGGCGGCAAGGCGCTGATCCAGCAGGTGGTGCGGTTCGCCGACCAGCACGACGTCCGGCATCGGATCGTGTTCCTGCCCGACTACGACATCTCGATGGCTCGCTACCTGTACTGGGGCTGCGACGTGTGGCTCAACAATCCGCTGCGCCCCCTCGAGGCGTGCGGGACGTCGGGCATGAAGTCGGCGCTCAACGGCGGCCTCAACCTGTCCATCCGTGACGGGTGGTGGGACGAGATGTTCGACGGCGAGAACGGCTGGGCCATCCCGACCGCGGACGGCGTCGTCGACGAGGTCCGCCGCGACGACCTCGAGGCCACCGCGATGTACGAGCTGCTCGAGCGGTCTGTGCTGCCACGGTTCTACGACCGCGACGAGCACAACCTGCCGACCCGCTGGATCGAGATGGTGCGGCACACCCTGCAGACCCTCGGGCCGAAGGTGTTGGCGTCGCGGATGGTGCGCGACTACGCCGTCGAGTACTACGCCCCGGCCGCGATCGCCTCCCGAAACGTGCTGCCCGACAACTTCTCCGGTGCCCGCGAGGTGGCCGGGTATCGGCGGCGCGTGGAGTCCGCGTGGCCGGGTGTGCAGGTGGCGCAGGTCGACAGTGCCGGGCTGCCCGACGACCCGGAGATCGGCGCCGATCTGTCGCTGAGGGCATTCGTCCGCCTCGGCGGCCTGTCACCGCAGGACGTCGTGGTGCAGGCGGTGCTCGGACGGGTGGGGCCGAACGACGACCTCACCGATGTCACGACCGTGCCGATGGCGCACACCGGGACGGACGGTCTCGGCGAGGTGTTCGAGGCTCTCACGCCGCTGCCGGTCTCCGGATCGGTGGGGTATACGGTTCGCGTGCTGCCACACCACCGACTCCTCGCGACGGATGCGGAACTGGGGTTGGTGGCAGCGCCGTACCTGTAGAGCGGCCACAGCGTTCCTCGGCCGACGCTCCGTCAGCTTGCACGCACGGCGGCACCGAGGATGTCGAGTCCGTCGACGAGGAGATCATCGGGAATCACCAGCGGCGGCAGCAGACGAATGACGTTGCCGTAGGTACCGCAGGTGAGTACGACGACACCGCGTTCGAGTGCCCGCGCAGCGATCTCCCGGGTGGCCTCCGGGTTTGGTTCGCGGGTGCCGGGGCGGACGAATTCGAGCGCGAGCATCGCGCCGCGGCCACGGACCTCGCCGACGATGTCGACGTCGTCGGCGAGTGCCTGCAGTCGCGGCCGGGCAATTTCCTCGATGTGGCGTGCCCGGCCGCAGAGATCGAGGTCGCGCATCTGGTCGAGCGTCGCCAGCGCGGCGGCGCACGCGACCGGGTTCCCTCCGTACGTGCCGCCGAGGCCGCCCGTGTGCACCTCGTCGATCAGGTCGGCGCGACCGACCACCGCGGACAGCGGCATGCCCGACGCGATGCCCTTCGCGAGCGTCATCAGATCCGGGACCACGTCCTCGTGCTCGCACGCGAACCATGCGCCGGTGCGGGCGAAGCCGGTCTGCACTTCGTCGGCCACGAACACGATCCCGTTGGCGCGCGCCCACGCGACGAGCGTCGGCACGAAACCCGACGCAGGCACGATGAATCCGCCCTCACCCTGGATCGGCTCGAGGACGATCGCCGCGATCCGGCGTGCACCGATCTGCTTGTCCATCAAATCGATTGCGCGGTGCGCGGCCTGGTCGCCGGTGACCGCGCTGCCGTCCGGATTCGGAGGCTCGCGGAACGGATACGACATCGGCATCCGGTACACCTCGGGGACGAACGGGCCGAACCCGTCCTTGTACGGCAGGTTCTTCGCCGTCAGCGCCATCGTGAGATTGGTGCGGCCGTGGTACGCGTGATCGAAGGCGACGACGGCGTCGCGGCCGGTCGCGTGCCGGGCGATCTTGACGGCGTTCTCGACGGCCTCGGCGCCGGAATTGAACAGCACCGCTCGCTTGTCGTGGTCGCCGGGCGTGAGCGCGACGAGCCGCTCGCACACGGCTACGTATTCCTCGTACGGCGTCACCATGAAGCACGTGTGGGTGAACCGCGCCGCCTGCTCCCGGACGGCCGCGGCGACCGCGGTGTTGGACGCCCCGGCGCCGGTGACCGCGATGCCGGAGCCGAAATCGATCAGCGAGTTGCCGTCGACGTCGACGATGACGCCGCCGTCAGCGTCCACCGCGTACACCGGGACCGACGACCCCACGCAGGCCCCGACCGCGGCACGCCGACGGGCGGCGAGGGCGAGGGACCGCGGCCCGGGGAGTTCCGTGCCCAGTCGGAGCTGCTGGGGGAGTCGATATTCGATGTCGGGCACGTCGACCTCCCGTTGTCAGGACTGGATGTCGCGGCGACGGAAACCCAGCAGCGCCAGCGCGTACAACGCGGCGGCGATCACGAGCAGGACGATCAACGGCACGATGTCGAACTCGTCGGCCGGCAGGTTGGGGGTGAAGTGGAACGGCGACGCCCAGCCGGTCCAGTCGGGCAACACCTCGAGGAACATCCCGATCACCAGCGCGTAGCCGAGATACACCCACACCACCGCCAGCAGCCGCGGGAACCACGCGTACACCGCCGCGGTCAGTGCGATCACAGTGAGCGTCGCGGGCAGGAAGTTCGCGGCGGAGCCCACGAGCCGACCGAACATCGAGCCGTCGTGCAGTGTCGCGGCCGCGGTGACGCCCATCGCCGCGCCGGCGGCGAGCACGATCAGGGCCGTCGCCACCGAGATCACCACCAACTGCGCGCCGAGCCACCGCCACCGCGACACCGGGCTCGACAGCACGTCCTCGGCCCGGCCCGACGTCTCCTCGTTCCGCGCCGACTGCACCGCGGTCATCGCGTACATGCACGCCATGATCGCCAGGAACACCAGATACAGCGCGAACGCTCCCTGTGCGGCGTTGCCCTCGCCGCCCGGCAGCAGGTCGGCGAGCCGCGGATCCTGGTCGACGAAGTCGGCCACCTGTTGGCCCAGCGCGCCGATCGGGAAGGCCAGCGCCGCGACCCCGATGGCCCACGCGGCGATCTGGTTTCGCTGCATCCGCACCGTCAGCGCCGTGATCCCGGTCAGCGCACCACTCGCGCGCGGCCGCCCGCCGCGCGGCGCCACCAGACCGGCCCCGACGTCGCGCCGCCCCACCACCGCATACGCCAGCACGACGCCGACGACCACCGCAGCGATCCCCAGCAGCAGCGGCCACCACCGCTCGTCGACGTAGGCGCGCGTGGATTGCGCCCAACCGATGGGCGACAGCCAGGACCACACGCTGCCGTCCTCCTTGGCGCGGACGTCGCCGACCGCGCGCAGCAGGTAGGCGACGGCGACTGCCACGAGCCCCAATCCGCTTGCGGTGTGGGCATGCTCGGTGACCTGGGAGAACAGTGCCGACGTCGCGCCGAACGCGAGGCCCACCATGAACACGCCCGCAGCGAGGTTCCAGGACCCCAACGCCGGCAGACCGACCGCGGTCAGTCCCAGGCCGAGGATCAACCCGATCGACAGGTTCGCCAGCAGCACCACCGCGAGACCCGACGTGATCGGCGCGAACCGGCCGACGACGCCCGAGCGCAGCATCTCGGCGCGTCCGGTCTCCTCCTCGGTGCGCAGGTGCAGCGTCACGAGCAGCACCGACATGATCGCGACCGCGATCATCGAAATACCCGCGATCTCGTTGGCGACCATCGCGCCGAGCGTGTAATCCGAGAGTCCGTAACCCGGACCGGCGAGAGCCGTGGCGGCCGGCGATTCGATCAGCGCCGCCCGCGCCTGGCGCGACTCGGCGGTGGGGTAGAGGGTCTGGTAGCTAGACGCCAGCAGCACCGTCGATCCGCCTATCGCGATCACCCACGCGGGCAGGCGGATCCGGTCGACCCGCAGCGCCAGGCGGGTGAGGTTCCACGTGCCTGCGAGTGGATCGGCGGCCCCCGCATCCGTGGGCCGGACGGCCTGCGTGGTGGGAGCGACCTGCGTCGTCATCGCGGCTCGATGCCCAGCGAGTCGAACTCGTCGCTGTACTCGCGCAGGAACAGGTCCTCGAGCGTCGGCGGGTTCGCGGTGATGGTCACGACCCCGAGACCGGCCAGTGTCGTCATCACCGAGTCGATGTGATCGGAGTCGACGTCGAACGTGACGCCGTTGTCCGGGTCGTCGAGGCGCTTGACGTTGTGCACACCCGGCACGGACTCGAGACCGGCCGGGGACCGGCGGGTGGTCGCCGTCACCGTGGTCCGGGTGAGGTGCCGCAACTCGGCGAGGGTGCCGCTCTGCACCGTGCGGCCGGCGCGGATGATGGTCACCACCCCGCACAGCGACTCCACCTCGGCGAGAATGTGACTCGACAGCAGGATCGTGCGGCCCTCCCGTGCCGCCTCACCGATGCACTGCTGGAACACCGCCTCCATCAACGGATCCAGGCCGGACGTCGGCTCGTCCAGGATCAACAACTGCGCGTCCGCCGCGAGCGCCGCGATCAGCGCCACCTTCTGCCGATTGCCCTTCGAGTACGTGCGTCCCTTGCGTGTGGGATCGAGTTCGAAGCGCTCCAGCAACTCCCGACGACGCGTGTCGTCGAGGCCGCCGCGCAGCCGTCCGAACAGGTCGATCGCCTCGCCGCCGGTGAGATTGGGCCACAGGTTGACGTCGCCCGGCACGTACGTCAGGTGCCGGTGCAGGTTGACGGCGTCGCGCCACGGATCGGCCCCGAGCACCGAGATCTCGCCCCCGTCCGCGCGCAGCAGGCCGAGCAGTACCCGGATGGTGGTGGACTTGCCGGAACCGTTGGGGCCGAGGAAGCCGTGGACCTCGCCGGGGGCGACCTCGAGATCGAGGCCGTCGAGGGCATGGACGTCACCGAAGCGCTTGGTGAGTCCGCGAACCGAGATCACCGGGTCCATCGCCCGAGCATAGGACGACCGGCGCCGACTCGACCGGGTTTCCGGGACAGCCCGCCGTCATACCGCCGTCAGCTCGACGGCCGCGACGCCGCGATCCGGGCGAGTGCCTGCCGGACCACCTTCGGGTCGGCCGTCTCCCAGAACGGCGGCAGGGACGCACGCAGGTAGCCGCCGTACCGGGCGGTGGCCAGCCGGGAGTCGAGGATCGCGACCACACCTTTGTCGTCGGTGCTGCGCAGCAGACGACCGACGCCCTGCGCGAGCAGCAGTGCGGCGTGATTCGCGGCCACCGACAGGAAGCCGTTGCCGCCGCGGGACTCGACCGCCTGCTGGCGGGCCACCAGCAGCGGGTCGTCGGGGCGGGGGAAGGGGATGCGGTCGAGGATGACGAGGCTCAGCGACGGCCCGGGCACGTCGACGCCCTGCCACAGCGACAGGGTGCCGAACAGGGTCGTCGGCTCGTCCTCCGCGAACTTCTTCACCAGCGTGCCGGTGGCATCGTCGCCCTGGCACAGGACCGGCACGTCGAGCCGTCCGCGCATCTCCTCGGCGGCGGCCTTCGCGGCCCGCATCGACGAGAACAAGCCCAGCGTGCGGCCGCCGGCGGCGGTCACCAACTCCTCGATCTCGTCCATGAACGCGGGGGACAGGCCGTCCCGGCCGGGCGGTGGCAGGTGCCGGGCGACATACATGATCCCGGACTTGGCGTGGTCGAACGGCGACCCGACGTCCAGCGAATTCCAGCGCAGCGCACCGGCATCCGACGGCGCCTCCTTGCCGGTGGCCGTGCCGGTGTCGCTGCGGGACGGCGACTCCGGCGGCAGACCCCAGTTCACCGCGAGCCCGTCGAACGAGCCGCCCACGGTCAACGTGGCAGACGTGAGGACCACCGTGGACTCGGCGAACAGGCTCGCCCGCAGCAGCCCGCCCACCGACAGCGGCGCCATCCGCACCACCCGGCGGATGTTGCCGCGGTTGTCCTCGACGGCCAGCCACACAACGTCCCGGCGCTTGGCCGGATCGGGTTCGTCGAACGCGGTGAGAACGCGGACCGCACTGTCGTGGATCTCGTCGATCGCCGACAGGGCGGCGTTGCGTGCGGCGGCTGCTTCCGGGTCGGCGGCCGCCATACCGGGTTTCGACGGACCGATCGCGGTGCGCACGTTCCACGCCGCGTCGCGGACGGCGGCCAGCGCCATCCCGACGCCGTCGGGCAGCGCGTCCCAGCGTCCTGCCGGCAGTTCTTCGAGCAGATCCGCCCACCCCTCGGCGGCGGCCTCGAGTCGGTCGACGTCCTGCTCCTCGACGAGCTTGACGGCACGCCGGGCCGCGCCGCTGATCGCGGGCGCCGTCAACTCCGCGGTCGCGACCCCCGTGACCCGGTCCACCAGTTCGTGGGCCTCGTCGATCACGACGACATCGTGCTCGGGCAGCACCGCGATCCCGGAGATCGCGTCGATCGCGAGCATCGCGTGGTTGGTGACCACGACGTCCACCTGGGCGGCCTCCGCGCGCGCCCGCTCGGCGAAACAATCCTCGCCGACGGGGCAGCGCGACTTACCGAGGCACTCGCGGGCGCTGACGCTGACCTGCCGCCACGCCTGGTCGCTCACGCCGGGCACGAGGTCGTCGCGGTCACCGGTCTCGGTGTCCGACGACCACTTGGTGAGCCGCTGGACCTCGCGGCCGAGCCGGGAGACCGCGAAGGCGTCGAACAGTTCGGCGTCCGGCGGATCGTCCTGCGCCATCCCGGTGTGGATTCTGTTCATGCACAGGTAGTTGCTGCGGCCCTTGAGGATCGCGAACCGGGGAAGACGTCCCAGCGCGGGCTTCAACGCCTCCGCGAGACGGGGCATGTCGCGATCCACGAGCTGGCGTTGCAGCGCGATGGTCGCGGTCGAGACGACGACGGTGCGTCCGGACTCGACGGCATGCCGGACGCTGGGCACGAGATACGCGAGCGACTTGCCGGTACCGGTGCCGGCCTGCACCGCGAGGTGCTCGCCGGTGTCGATGGAGTGGGCGACCGCGGACGCCATCGTCAACTGGTTCTGGCGTTCCTTGCCGCCCAGGGAGCGGACCGCGAGCTTGAGGAGATCGGGCACGTTCGGCAGCTCACGGGACACCGCAACAGGGTACTGCCCGGCACCGTCAACTCCGGTCGGCGACCTGCCGCATCACGGTGCGGACCGCGGCGACGGTGCAGGCATGCGAGGCCGCAGACGCAGATCGACCGGCTGTCCGTCGGAGGGGAACGGCAACGAGGTGAAGTCGAGCGGAGCGACGTAGTCGGCGTCGACCTGCCAGTCGAAACGCAGGAGCAGATGATGCATGATCGCCTTGATCTCGGCGCCGGCGAAGTGCATTCCCAGGCATTTGTGCACGCCGCCACCGAACGGCTCCCAGGCATACCGGTGCACCTTGTCCTCGCGGCGGTGCGGCGCGAAGCGCTCGGGATCGAAGCATTCGGGGTCGGGCCAGTACTCCGCCATGTGATGGGTGAAATGCGGAGCCACCGCCGCGTAGGTGTCGGCCGGTACGAAGTGCCCGCGAACCTGGGTGTCGCGCACCGCGCGGCGCGCCACGACCGGCACCGGAGAGACGATCCGGAGGCATTCCTTCATGACCAGATCGAGGCTGTCGAGCCCGTCCAGTTCGGTGTGGCTCGGTGTCGAGGTCCCCAGCGCCAGCGACTCCGCGCGGCAACGGTCCTGCCACCTCGGATGTTGGCCCAGGTACTGCATCATCGTGGAGAGAGTGATCGTCGAGGTGTCGTGGGCGGCCATGAGGAGGAAGATCATGTGGTCGATCACCTCGTCGTCGGTGAAGCGTTGTCCCGCATCGGCCTCGATGTGGCAGAGCACGGAGAAGAGGTCGTCGGTCTCGCGGGTTCGGCGTGCCGGTAGATACCGGTGCAAGAATTCTTCGAGAACGCGCCGGCCGTCGAGCCCGCGCTTCCATCGGGTCCCCGGGACCGGCCGGCGGATCACCGAGGTGGCCGCCTGGACACAGTCGACGAAGGCCTTCTGCACCGAGGCGATCTCGCTGTCGGTTGCTCCTTCCGCCCCGCCCATGAAGATGTCGGTGGCGAGATCCAGCGTCAGTGCCTTGAGCGCGGTGTAGGCCCGGAACCCCTCGGTGGGGGTCCATCCCTGAAGCGCCGAGTCGATCGCGGGGTGGAGGGCGGCGACGGTCTTCTCGAGCCGAGCTCGGGTGAACGCCTGCTGCATGATGCGGCGGTGTCGTAGATGTTCCTCCGAGTCGAGGAGCATGAGACCGCCGTGGAAGAAGGGACCGATTAGGACCGACCAGCCGTCGCCGTTGGCGAAGGCCCGATCCTTGTTCTGCAGCACTTCCTGGCACGCGTCCGGGCCGAGCACGGCGAGCCACCGTCGACCGAGCATTGAGAACCACGAGATCTCGCCGTAGCGGTCCCACTGTCGTTGCATCAGCGCGAGTGGATCCCGGATGTACGCGAGTACCTGCCCCACGAGCGGCAGGCCCGGTCGGCCCGCGACCGGGCGTAGCCCGGACTGTGTGGGTGGATCGGCCAACAACTTGGTCATGACATCTAGACCCCCGTCCATCTGACAGTAGGCTCTGTCAGATAGATGTAGTCTGGGTCACAGTCGGTGGGTCTGTCAATATCGATCCATGGCTTCCTCCCTCCCGCGCCGCTACGCCGGTCTCAGCGGTGACCAACGCACCGCGCGTCGGCGCGAGAGCCTGCTCGAGGCGGGGCTGGACGTGTTCGCGGCGGGCGGGATCAGCGGCGCCACCATGACTGCCATCTGTGCGCGCGCCAAACTCACCGAGAGATATTTCTACGAGAGCTTCACCAGCAGGGACGAACTCCTGCAGACCGTCCTGGACGGCATCGCGGAGGAGGTTCGGCGCCGCGGACTCGATGCGCTGCACGCCGACACCGGGACGCTGGAGCAGCGTGTCCGCAATGCCATCGCCTCGTTCGTCACCATCCTCACCGAAGACCCCCGAAAGGGCCGGTTCGCGCTCATCGAGTCCGCCGCTGTCGAACCCCTGCGCACTCACCGCCGCGCCGCACTGCGGGGTTTTGCTCAGATGGTCGCCGACGAGGCTGCACGCATGTACGGCGAGCGCGCCTGGCCGCCGTTGCAGGGCGAGATCGCAGGACTGCTGTTCGTGGGCGGTCTGGTCGAACTGGTCACCGCATGGTTGAACGAGGAGATCACCGTCACGCCGACCGAGATCGTCGACGCGGCGACACATCAGTTCACGTCCACCGCGCACCGCTGAGGACTCGGAGGCATCAGGGCGCGGCGGCTCCCGGCTCGGAGAGACGGCCGACCAGCTCGACGCCGGCCGCGTCGAGCTCGGCCAATGCCGCCTCGACGGTGGCGGGGGACACGCCCGCGGTAAAGGGGAGCAGCACGCGGGTGCGGAAGCCCTCGGTGGCGGAGTCCAGCGCCGTCGCCCGGACGCAGTGATCGGTCGCGATCCCGACGACATCGACGGCGTCGATGTCGTGCCGGCGCAACCAGTCGGCGAGCGACTCGCCGGACGGCGAGACACCCTCGAAGCCCGAGTACGCGGCGCTGCGCTCGCCCTTCGAGAAGGTCTCCTCGATCGCACCGGTCCCGAGTGCCGGATGGAACTCGGCGCCCGGCGTCCCGGCCACGCAGTGCGGCGGCCAGCTGTCGACGAAGTCCGGGGTCTCGGAGAAGTGGTCGCCCGGGTCGATGTGGTTGTCGCGGGTGGCGACGATCGCGCTGTAGCCGTGGTCGGAGTACAGCTCCTCGATCGCGGCGGCCACTGCCGCACCGCCCGCGACGGCGAGTGCACCGCCCTCGCAGAAGTCGTTCTGGACGTCGGTGACGACGAGTGCCGTGCCGGTCACTTCACTCCTCCCTCGGCAACCGCCGCGATCGGCTCGGTCGACGCGAATCGGGTGGGTACGGCGGGGTCGCCGTGCGACAACTTGAGCCCCTCCCACGGCAGGCTCACCAGGTTCGCGGCGAGCAGGGCCCGGGCCTCGTCGAGCGTGGGAAGGTCGTCGACGAGCTCGCCCGCGCGCACCATCGGGACGAGCAACTCCCGGGACTCGAGACCGGCGGTGTCCGGCGCTGCGGCGCCCGCCCGGTAGAGCACCTCTTCGACGATCGTGCCCGACGCCCGGCTCAGGCGCATCGCGCGTTTGGTGCCGCCCCGGGACTGCTTGTTGCTGCTGCGCTTCTCGACCGGCACGCCCTCGACCTCGACGAGTTTGTAGACCATCCCGGCGGTCGGAGCACCCGATCCCGTCACGAGTGACGTTCCGACGCCGTACGAGTCGACGGGTTCGGCGCGCAGCGCGGCGATCGCATACTCGTCCAGGTCCCCGGACACCACGATCCGGGTGCCGGTCGCCCCGAGGCCGTCGAGCTGCTCGCGGACCTGACGCGCGAGCACGCCGAGATCGCCCGAGTCGATCCGCACGCCCCCGAGGCCCGTGCCCGCCGCGGCCACGGCGTTCTCGACGCCGCGGGTGATGTCGTACGTGTCGACGAGCAACGTCGTGCCGACGCCGAGCGCCGCGACCTGCGACCGGAAAGCGCCCACTTCGTCCGGGACACCGTCGTCGGTGTGCAGGAGCGTGAAGGCGTGGGCGCTGGTGCCCGCACCGGGGACGCCGTGCCTGCGTACCGCTTCGAGATTCGAGGTGGCGTCGAAGCCCGCCAGATACGCGGCGCGGGCGCACGCGACGGCGGACTCCTCGTGGGCGCGGCGCGAGCCCATCTCGATCATCCGGCGGCCGTCCGCCGCGCTGACCATCCGGGCGGCGGCCGACGCGATCGCGCTGTCGTGGTTGAGGATCGACAACACCAGCGTCTCGAGTAGGACACATTCGGCGAACGTCCCGCGGACCGAGAGAATGGGCGACCCGGGGAAGTACAGCTCGCCCTCGCGGTAGCCGTCGATGTCGCCGGAGAACCGGAAGTCCCGCAACCACCGCACCGTCGCGGCGTCGAGGAAGCGGCCCACGACCTCGAGTTCCGGCTCGCCGAAACGGAAGCGCGACAAGGCGTCCGCGATGCGCCCCATGCCCGCGACCACGCCGTACCGGCGGCCGTCGGGCAGTCGTCGGGCGAAGACCTCGAAGCTGCACTGCCGGTGGCCGGAACCGTCCGCGAGCGCCGCCTCGAGCATCGTGAGCTCGTACTGGTCGGTGAAGAGGGCGGTACTGGACGTGTCGACGTCACGGGATGCGGGAACGGTTGCCACAGGGCCAACTCTACGATTCGGGCCCCGGCCGCGGGTGTCGGGTTCGATGGCTACGCCGTACCCTGGACCCATGGCGCCGTGTTCGACGATGACAACTTTCCCGACGACACTCCCGGTCGGCAAGATGCCCGCTGCAGCGCCCCAGGTCTCGCCCGCGGAGGCCGAGATCGAGGAGACGGTCGAGGCGCAGGATCGCCCCTGGGTAACCGTCGTCTGGGACGACCCGGTCAACCTCATGCACTACGTGACGTACATCTTCCAGAAGCTCTTCGGCTACAGCAAAGCCAAGGCGACGGATCTGATGATGCAGGTTCACAAGGAAGGCAAAGCGGTCGTATCCAGCGGTTCTCGCGATAAAGTCGAGAACGATGTCCGGAAACTTCACGCCGCCGGCCTGTGGGCGACGATGCAGCGGGACGACAGCTAGACCCTCCTCCATCCATCCCTCTCGACGGTAAGGATCCCGGGTACAGACGTGCGGACTTGGACCAGGAAGAACTCGCTCGGCGGACTGAAACTCCGTTCGGAGATGGACGCCCACGAGGCGGCGGTGCTGAGGTCTCTGGTGACCTCGGTGTCCGGACTCCTCGAGGAGCGCGCGGCGTCGGCGCCCACCGACGAACTGGCTGCTCTCACGGGACTGCGGACCGGCAACTCCGAAACCCCGTCGGACGAGGTGCTCGCCCGGCTGCTGCCGGACTTCCAACGTCCGGACCCGGACAAGGCCGACTCCGGCGACGACACCGAGCGCGGCAACGTCAACAGCGCACTGCGCAGCCTCCACGAGCCCGACATCATCGACGACAAGCTCGCCGCCGGATCCGTCATCCTGCAGACCGTTCCCGCCGAGGGCGGCAAGGTCGTCCTCACGCCCGAGCAGGCGGACGCGTGGCTGGCCGGACTCAACGACGTCCGCCTCGCGCTCGGCACGAACCTCGGCATCGACTCCGACACCCCCGACGAGGTGGACCCGGACGATCCGCGGGCCCCGCACTACGACGTCTACCACTGGTTGACGTGGATGCAGGACTCCCTCGTCCAGGCGCTGATCGCGTGACGGCGCCCGGCACGTCGGTCCGGACCGGACCGACCGATTCGCTGTGCGACGTGACGGGCGTTCTGGTCGGTCACGACTACGTCCTCGACACGGACGCGACCCTCGGGGCGGGGGGCGCCACCGGATGCACCGTCGTGCTGGCGCCGGCGGGCGCAACCGCGGGCGTGGACGTCCGCGGGGGCGGCCCCGGCACCCGCGAAACCGACCTGCTCGACCCCAGCCACTCCGTGCAGCAGGTGCACGCGGTGCTGCTCTCCGGTGGCAGCGCGTACGGGCTGGCCGCTGCCGACGGCGTCATGCGATGGCTCGAGGAGCACCAGCACGGCATCCCGATGGGCGCGCCCGGCCAGGTCGTCCCGATCGTGCCGGGCGCGGTCGTGTTCGATCTGCCCGTCGGCGACTGGCGGATCCGGCCCACCGCCGACTTCGGCTACCGGGCCGCGGACCGCGCGGCCACGAACGTCACGACCGGCTGCGTCGGCGCCGGCACCGGCGCCCGGGCAGGCGTGCTCAAGGGCGGAGTCGGCACCGCGAGCGCCGTCATCGAGGGTGGCCCGGCCGACGGCATCACGGTGTCGGCGCTGCTGGTCGCGAATCCGGTGGGCTCCGTGTGGGATCCGGAGACGGGACTGCCGTGGGGACTTTCCCTCGCGGACGCCGAACGGCGCGGCATGCGTCTGCCGTCCCCCGAGGAGTTGGCCGCCGCGAACGCGCTGGCCGCGAAGGGCACGGTGCTCAACACGACCATCGGCGTCGTCGCCACCGACGCGAAGCTGTCGAAGGCGTCGTGCCGCCGGGTCGCGGTCGCGGGGCACGACGGCATGGCTCGGGCGATCCGGCCCGCGCATTCCCCGCTCGACGGCGACACGATCTTCGCCCTCGCCACCGGAACCCACGAGACGCCGCTGCCCGACGGTGTCCCCGCGGCGTTCCCGCGCGAACTGCCGATCCTCGACGCGGTGTGCACTGCCGCGGCGCAGTGCGTCGAACGGGCGATCGTCGATGCGATCCTCTCGGCCACCACCGTTGCCGGGATCCCCGGCTACCGGGACGTGTTCCCGTCGGCGTTCGGGACCTCCGGCTAGGCGGCGGGCACCGTTCGCCACCGGTCGCCGGTCGGTGGTGGTCGGTACGCTCGGTTCCGTGAGCACCGGATCCGAAGTTCGCGTGACCCCGCCCCGCGTTCCGCGCCCGCTGTGGCAGCGGGCCGCGATGACCGTCGGCGGGTTCGCGGTCGTCCTCTACGTCCTGGAGGCGTTCGACACGATCGCGCCGAAGAACCCACTGGACCAGTGGGGAGTCGAACCGCGCACGCTCGACGGTTTGTGGGGAATCCTCTTCGCCCCCATGCTGCACTACGGGTGGGGCCACCTGCTGGCCAACACCGTGCCGCTGCTCGTCCTCGGCTTCCTGGTGCTGATGTCGGGCATCGGTCGCGGCCTCGCCGCAACCGGGATCATCTGGGTGATCGGTGGCGTCGGCACATGGTTGACCGGTGGCGTCGGAACCGCGCATCTCGGCGCCTCCGTGCTGATCTTCGGGTGGCTCACCTTCCTGCTGGTACGCGGCATCTTCACGAGAAGTTTCGGGCAGATCGCGCTCGGCGTGGCGGTGCTGTTCGTCTACGGCGGCATGCTCTGGGGCGTGCTGCCCGGGCAGTACGGAATCTCGTGGCAGGGCCACCTGTTCGGCGCGATCGGCGGTGTCGTCGCCGCCTGGATCCTGTCCGCCGACGCCCGCAAGGGCGCTCCGGCGGCCGGGACGATCGGTTCCGCCGGGAGCGCGCGGCCGCTGCGCTGACTCGACCGTCACACCGCCGACCAGCGTATCGACGCATCACAATCGCGCGTCGAATGTGAGTTGACGCCACCGAAAGTGCCCGAAGCTTTTTGAGATCCGGGTACGCGTGGCAGCATAGTTTGCATGCGCATTACGGTCCTGGGATGTTCGGGCAGCGTCTCCGGACCCGACTCGGCTGCTTCGGGCTACTTGTTGACCGCTCCCGGCACTCCGCCGGTCGTCATGGATTTCGGGCCCGGCGTCCTCGGCGCCCTGCAGAAGCACGCCGATCCCGGCGAGGCCACGATCCTGCTCTCGCACCTGCACGCCGACCACTGCCTCGACATGCCCGGCCTGCTCGTCTGGCGGCGCTACCATCCCACCCCGCCGAGCGGACGCGCACTCGTCTACGGCCCGACCGACAGCGCGTGCCGCATCGGGGTGGCATCGGCCGAGTGCGGCGGTGAACTCGACGACATCTCCGACACCATCGATCTGCGCAGCTGGTCCGACGGCCACGTCGCCGAGATCGGCGAGATCGCGGTCCAGGCGTTCCGGGTGAACCATCCGCCGGAGTCCTACGGTTTCCGCGTCACCAGCAAGGCCGGACGGGTCCTCGCGTACACCGGCGACACCGGCATGTGCGACGCCGTCGTCGACCTGGCACGCGACGCCGACGTGCTGCTGTCCGAGGCGTCGTGGACGCACAGCCCCGACCGCCCCGAGGGCATCCATCTCTCCGGCACCGAGGCCGGCCGGGTCGCCGCCCGGGCCGGCGTCGGCGAACTCCTGCTCACCCACATCCCGCCGTGGACGTCCCGCGAGGACGTCATCGCCGAGGCGAAGGCCGAGTTCTCCGGCCCGGTGCATGCCGTGTCGGCCGGGGACGTCTACACCGTCTGACCCCGACTAGGCTCTCGGTCGTGACGACACGAGAAGACGGTAGGACGGACGACGAACTCCGCGAGGTTCGGATCACCCGAGGATTCACCAACCATCCCGCAGGGTCGGTGCTGGTCGAGTTCGGCAACACGCGGGTCATGTGCACCGCGAGCGTCGAAGAAGGTGTGCCGCGCTGGCGGAAGGGTTCGGGGCTGGGCTGGCTCACCGCCGAGTACGCGATGCTGCCCGCGGCCACCCACACGCGCAGCGGTCGCGAGTCGGTCAAGGGCAAGGTCGGCGGGCGCACGCAGGAGATCAGTCGGCTGGTCGGCCGCTCGCTGCGCGCCTGCATCGATCTCGCCGCGATCGGTGAGAACACCATCGCGATCGACTGCGACGTGTTGCAGGCCGACGGTGGTACCCGCACCGCCGCCATCACCGGCGCCTACGTCGCGCTCGTCGACGCCGTGACGTACCTGCGCGCCGCGGGCCGCCTCGCGGACCCGCAGCCGATCTCGTGCGCCATCGCCGCGGTCAGCGTCGGCGTCGTCGACGGCCGGGTCCGGCTGGACCTGCCGTACGAGGAGGATTCGCGCGCGGAGGTCGACATGAACGTCGTCGCGACCGACACGGGCACGCTCGTCGAGATCCAGGGGACCGGCGAGGGGGCGACGTTCCCGCGCTCGACGCTCGACAAGCTGCTCGACTCCGCGCTCGCCGGCTGCGAACAGCTGTTCGCGATCCAGCAGGCCGCACTCGCCGAGCCGTACCCGGGCGTGCTGCCCGAGGCGACCGAGCCCAAGAAGAAGGCGTTCGGCAGTTGAGCGGGAAGATCCTGGTCGCCAGCCGGAATGCCAAGAAGCTCGGTGAGCTCCGTCGCGTCCTGGCGGCCGCCGGAATCGAGGGCCTCGAGGTGATCGGGCTCGACGAGGTACCGGAGTTTCCCGAGACCCCGGAGACCGGCGCGACGTTCGAGGCCAACGCGATCGTCAAGGCCGTGGACGGCGCGGCGGCCACCGGGCTGCCGTGCGTCGCCGACGACTCCGGACTCGAGGTCGACGCGCTGAACGGGATGCCCGGCGTGCTGTCGGCGCGGTGGAGCGGTCGTCACGGCGACGACGACGCCAACACCGCGCTGCTGCTCGGACAGCTGGCGGACGTGCCCGACGAGCGACGCGGTGCGGCGTTCGTGTCGGCGTGCGCACTCGCCATCCCCGGACAGGACACCGTCGTCGTGCGGGGCGAATGGCGTGGGCGGATCGTGCGAGAGCCTCGCGGTGACAATGGCTTCGGCTATGACCCCGTATTCGAGCCCGAGGGTGACCGGCGCACGTCGGCGGAGCTGTCCCCGCAGGAGAAGGACGCCGCGTCGCACCGCGGCCTCGCGCTGGCTCAGCTGGTGCCGGCTCTCGCGGCGCTGGCCCACGGCTGACCGCGAACCTCACAGACACGCGCAGGGCCCGTCCGATCGGACGGGCCCTGCGCGTGTCTGTGGGTGCGGTGGCGCCGCTTCAGACGCCGAAGTCCTTCTTGACCTGCTGGGTGCGCCAGTGCTCGACGAAGAACGACAGGAACGGGATGGTGCCGGCGAGCAGCGTGCCGATCGTGCGACCCGCGGGCCAGCGCACCTTCACCGCGAGGTCGATGGTGAGGATCAGGTACACGAAGTAGACCCAGCCATGGACGATCGCGATCCAGGTGGGGAGGTTGTCGACGCTGAAGATGTACTTCGCGACCATCTCGGCCGTGAGGACGAGAAGCCAGATACCCGTCGCGTAGGCGAGAACGCGGTAGCGAAGCAGGGCCGACGCGATCTTCTTGTTGTCCTGCGGCGTGGGCGCCGCTGCGGTCGCGGTCTGCTGTGGGGTGGTCTCGTGGGGGCCGCCGCTCACTTGTCGCTCCTATCGGGCTCGCGAGCGGAGAGCTCGGCGAGGTAATCGTTGTACTCGAGCATCTGCCGGGCGTCGGAGTCGTCGAAATCGCTGGGGTCGGTCGTGGTCGGCGCTTTGGGGCGCTCCGGGAGGAGCCCCTCGGGGACCTCCGTGGGTTCTCCGTCCGCGGTGCCGGCTCCGCCGACCTGGGCGTCGCCGTCCTCGAGCTGCACGAAGCGTCGGTACGCGTACACGACGAACGCCGCGAAGAGCGGCCACTGGAATGCGTAGCCGAGGTTCTGGCCGGTGCCGCCGACGGACTCGAAACGCATCCATTGCCACCAGCCGAGCGCCAGGCATCCGAGCGATGCGACGACGACCAGCACGATCAGTGCCGGCCGGCTTTTTCGACGAGTTCGGGCCACACTTCGACGGTACCCGAGGTGAGGCTGGTCCCCGTAGGGGTCCTCGGTGGTTCTGGTCACCTGAGCTGCGGCGCAGCGGTCGCGTGGACTGCGTTTCCGTTCGCGGTGGGTCGTCTGGCAGAATCAACCGCTGTTCGTCGCATCCGGTTACGTACCGCGCGGCGGTCACAGGAGAGAGGCAAAACCGGACTCACCATCCTGGTGGGTCGCTGAATTGCACGTGACATGTGCGCACAGGTGTGCGTGCTGAAGGAGATGCACAGCGTAATGGCTGTCAAGATCAAGCTCACCCGCCTCGGCAAGATCCGCAACGCGCAGTACCGGATCATCGTCGCGGATTCCCGCACCCGCCGTGACGGCCGTGCGATCGAGACCATCGGCAAGTACCACCCGAAGGAAGAGCCGTCTCTGATCGAGATCGACTCGGAGCGCGCACAGTACTGGCTGGGCGTCGGCGCGCAGCCGACCGAGCCCGTCGAGGCCCTGCTCAAGATCACGGGCGACTGGCAGAAGTTCAAGGGTCTGCCGGGCGCCGAGGGCACCCTGCGCACCAAGGAAGCCAAGCCCACCAAGCTGGAGCTGTTCCAGGCTGCGCTGGCGCAGGCCGAGAACGAGCCGGTCTCCGAGGCCATCACCCCCAAGAAGAAGAAGGCCGCCAAGGAAGAGGCCGCGGAGGCTCCCGCTGCCGACGCCGAGTCCGCCGAGGCTGCCGAGTAATGAGCGCCGTTGTCGCCGATGCCGTCGAGCATCTCGTCCGTGGGATCGTCGCCAACCCCGACGACGTTCGCGTCGAGCTGATCACGGGGCGTCGGGGACGTACCGTCGAGGTGCATGTGCACCCCGACGATCTCGGTAAGGTGATCGGTCGCGGTGGTCGTACCGCGACCGCCCTGCGGACCCTCGTCTCCGGTATCGGAGGCCGCGGAATCCGCGTCGACGTCGTCGACACCGATCTGTAGTACGCAGTGGAACTCGTCGTAGGCCGCGTCGCCAAGTCGCACGGCATCAGGGGAGAGCTGGTCGTCGAGGTTCGTACGGACGAACCCGAGGAGCGCTTCGCCGTCGGTGCCGAACTGCGTGGCCGCAAGCCGCGCGAGAACAAGCTGCACACATACACGGTGGAAGCCGCCCGGGAGCATTCCGGGCGGCTTCTGCTGCGCCTCGAGGGCGTAGCCGATCGCACCGCGGCGGACAATCTGCGCGGCACGCTGTTCGTGATCGACACCGCTGATCTCACCCCGTCCGACGATCCGGACGAGTTCTACGATCACGAGCTCGAGGGGTTGACCGTGCGGATGGCCGCCGGCCGCCCCGATGCCGGCACTCCGGTGGGCACCGTGCTCGAGGTATTGCATTCTGCGGCAGGTGAATTGCTGTCGATCCGCCCGGAGGGGCAGACATCCGGCGAACTGCTCGTCCCGTTCGTCACGGCGATCGTGCCCACCGTCTCGGTGGCCGACGGCCTCATCGAGATCGATCCGCCGGAGGGCTTGCTGGACCCCGACTTCGGCGACAGCCGCAACGAGGAGTGACCGAACCACCGTGCGTCTCGACGTAGTCACGATCTTCCCCGAGTACCTCGAGCCGCTCCGTGCGGCGCTCCTGGGCAAGGCGATCGACAAGGGGCTGATCTCCGTCGGCGTCCACGACCTGCGACGCTGGACCCACGATGTACACAAAGCCGTCGACGACTCGCCTTACGGAGGCGGCCCCGGCATGGTCATGAAGCCGACCGTGTGGGGCGACGCGCTCGACGAGGTCCTCACCGACGAGAACGGCGAGCCCGATTCCGAGGCCCTCCTCGTGGTGCCGACCCCCGCCGGTGTGCCCTTCACTCAGGCCACCGCCCACCGCTGGGCGGAAGAGAAGCACCTGGTCTTCGCGTGCGGACGGTACGAGGGCATCGACCAGCGCGTGTTCGACGACGCTGCCCGTCGGGTGCGGGTCGAGGAGGTCTCGATCGGCGACTACGTCCTCATCGGCGGCGAGGCCGCGGTCCTCGTCATGGTCGAGGCCGTCGTCCGCCTGCTCCCGGGTGTGCTCGGCAATCAGCAGTCCCACCAAGAGGATTCGTTCTCCGACGGCCTCCTCGAAGGGCCGAGCTACACCCGTCCCGTCAGCTGGCGCGGGCTCGACGTCCCGCCGATCCTCCTGTCGGGGGATCACGCCAAGGTCGCGGCGTGGCGGCGGGAGCAGTCGCTGCAGCGGACGGCCGAGCGTCGTCCCGATCTCCTTTCCTGATCGGTTCCCGATCGGTTTCGCCGGGCCTTTGACCTGGAGTGGGTCACACGAGTAGGCAGGAACTCGAGGTGACCGGCAATGACAGACGTCGACTTTTGCGTGGTGGGAGCTGGGTTCGCGGGTCTGACTGCGGCTCTGCGCCTGAAACAGGCGGGCCGCTCCGTGGTCCTGCTCGACGCCCGGGACCGCATCGGCGGGCGCACCTTCACCGAGACCCGCGCCGACGGAACCTGGATCGACCGGGGCGGTGCGTGGGTCGGCCCCGGCCAGGACCGCATCCTCGCGTTGATGTCCGAGTTCGGGGTGTCGAGGTACAAGCAGTACACCGGTGGCGACGCGATGATGGTGGTCGACGGTAGGAAGTACCGCTATCAGGGCACGATCCCGATGACGATGAGTCCGTGGGCGGTCGCGAATCTCGGCACGGTCTTTCTCGAACTCGGGGAACTGTGCAAGACCGTTCCACTCGACGCGCCGTGGGAGGCGAAGCGGGCGGTCGAATGGGACCGGATCAGTCTCGCGAAGTGGCTGGACGACAATGTGCTGTCGAAGCCGGCGCGCCAACTGCTCGAGATGGCGATCGCCGGGTGCTACACGTCCGCGGCGTCGGAGGTGTCCTTCCTGTTCGTGCTGTATCAGATGGCGTCCGGCGGTGGCCCGGGATTCGTCCTGGGGGTCGCGGACGCGGCACAGGACTCCCGCCCTGTCGGCGGCATGGGGGCGATCTATCGGCCCATGGCCGCCGAACTCGGTCGCTCCCTGCACCTTTCGCAGCCTGTGCACACGATCGCGCAGGACGCCTCCGGTGTCACCGTCACCACCGACCACGTGTCGGTCCGGGCGCGGCGGGCCATCGTTGCGGTGCCGATCGCGGTGGCCGGGCAGATTCGGTACGAGCCGCTGCTCCCGGTCGACCGGACGTTCCTGCACCAGCGGATGCCGAGCGGTGCGATCCGGAAGATCTCGGTCGTCTACGACGAACCGTTCTGGCGCGCCGACGGCCTGTCGGGGCAGTCCGCCGCGCCCGACTCGCCGGCGATGGTGACGATCGACGCGGGTACGGACGCGCCGCGGCCGGGGGTGTTGTGTGTGATCGTCGAGGGGCCTCGTGCGCGGGAGTTGGGCAGGCTCGCGGCGTCGGAGCGTCGCACCGCGGTTCTCGGTGCCCTCGCCGAACGGTTCGGCCACGACGCGGCCACTCCTGTCGACTATATCGAGCAGGACTGGAGCGCCGAAAGGTACTCCGGCGGAGGCATGCTCAGCCATGCACCCACCGGGGTGCTCACCGAGTTCGGCCCTGCGCTGCGGTCGCCGTGTGGGCGCATCCACTGGGCCGGCACGGAGAGTTCCGCGGTGATGTGCGGATGGGTCGACGGCGCGGTGCGTTCGGGGGAGCGGGCCGCCCGCGAGGTGCTCGCGGCCGACGACCCGGTGCACGCCGGGCGCAGCCGGCGCGAGGAACGGCCTAGGCGATCCGCTGCAGCGGGAACACCGTTCGCACGACGTCGGTGACGGTTTCGCGGGCGTGGGCCGCGCTGACGTCGTCCACCGCCGCAGTCAGGGACGTGTCGGGGTAGTCGGCGTCGTCGTCGCCGTAGTCGAGGTCCTCCCGGGAGACGACGACCAGCACGTAGCGGTCGTCCTCGCCGAGGATGCCCGTCGACACGTGGGTCCAGCGGTCGTCGATGCAGCACATCCAGCCCTGCTTGACGGCGAGCGTGGTCTCCGCACCGAGGCCGTCGGGCAGGCCGAAGCGTTGGTCGTAGCCCTCGGTGGAGGTGGCGTTCGAGGCACGCAGGTGCGTGAGGATCTCGGTGCGCCGGCCGTCGTCGAGTCCGCCGCGCCCGTCGAGCAGTCCCGCGTAGTAGTCGACGAGGTCGGCGGGGGTGGTCTCGGTGTTCCACCAGTTGTCGTCGTACGGCGTGGTGGTCGCGGTGAGGTGGTATCGGCCCACGACGTCCTCGACGATCTCGGGACCGCCGTACTCGTTCCACAGTGTGTTCGCGGCGTCGTCGTCGGAGCGTTCGAGCATCCGGCCGATGAGGTCGTGCTCCTCGGGGGTGAGCTCGTGTTCGGCGCGGGCCTCGCGGAACAGCACGTCGTCGGCGATGAAGAGCTTGACGACCGAGGCGGTGGGAAACGACGTGGCGTCCGCGACCGCGGAGTACGTGCCCTCCCGCCGGTCGAGGAGCGCGATCGATACGTCGGCGCCGCGGGCGAGTGCGTCGTCCACCGCCCGGGTCATCCGCTCGTCGAGCGTGCCCGCCGGC
Organism: Prescottella equi; assembly: GCF_002094305.1. Classification (GTDB taxonomy): domain Bacteria; phylum Actinomycetota; class Actinomycetes; order Mycobacteriales; family Mycobacteriaceae; genus Prescottella; species Prescottella equi. The sequence continues at coordinate 234,478 of NZ_LWTX01000007.1, read as the reverse complement.
GTCTCGGTGACCGTCTGCACGGTGTCGGCGGCGAACGCTGCCGCCGGGTCGTTGGGGTCGTGGGTGAACATGCAGCCCGCGGCCAGCAGAGCGGTCGCGCAGGCCCCCGCGAGGCGCCAGCGCACCCTCGCCATCGGGTCCTCCAGGTAGATCTCGGCGGGCGGCCTCGTTGCCGACGCTCACGACAGGCTAGCGGTAGGGTCGTTCGCCGTGACGACTGCTCTCAAATCTGTGAACCACCGCATCGCCGAGGAGCTCGACGTACGGGAGGGGCAGGTCGCTGCGGCGGTCGACCTCCTCGACGGTGGGGCGACCGTTCCGTTCGTTGCGCGTTACCGCAAGGAGGTCACCGGCGGTCTGGACGACGCCCAGTTGCGCCAGCTCGAGGAGCGGCTGCGTTACCTGCGTGAACTCGACGAGCGTCGTATCGCGATCCTCGAATCGATCCGCTCGCAGGACAAGCTCGACGACCAACTCGAGCAGCAGATCATGCTCGCCGACACCAAGGCGCGTCTCGAGGACATCTACCTGCCGTACAAGCCGAAGCGGCGCACCAAGGCACAGATCGCGCGTGAGGCCGGCCACGAGCCGGTGGCGGACGCGCTGATCGGCGATCCGACGATCGATCCCGCCGGCTACGACGCCGAGCAGCTCGACGGCGCCCGCGCGATTCTCGTCGAGCGGTTCGCCGAGGACGCCGACCTGGTCGGTGAGCTGCGCGAGCTGATGTGGACCCGTGGCCAGGTCGAGTCGGCGGTCCGCAAGGGCAAGGAGACCGAGGGCGCCAAGTTCGCGGACTACTTCGAGTTCTCCGAACCGTTCGAGAAGCTGCCGTCGCACCGCATCCTCGCGATGTTCCGCGGCGAGAAGGAAGAGATCCTCTCACTGACCCTCGCGTCCGACCGTGAGCCGCTCGAGCCCGGCGAGACCAGCGTCTACGAGGCTCGGATCGCCTCCCGGTTCGGTATCGCCGACCGGGGGCGTGCGGCCGACCGCTGGCTGCTCGACACCGTTCGTTGGGCGTGGAAGACGAAGATGCTCATCACGCTGGGCATCGACACCCGCATGCGCCTGCGGCAGTCCGCCGAGAAGGACGCGGTCGACGTGTTCGCTGCAAACCTCAAGGATCTGCTGCTCGCGGCCCCGGCGGGTACGCGCGCCACCATGGGCCTGGATCCGGGCTTCCGCACCGGCACGAAGGTCGCCGTCGTCGACGCGACCGGCAAGGTCGTCGCGCACGACACGATCTACCCGCACCAGCCGCACAACAAGTGGGATCAGGCACTGGCGACGCTCGCGGCACTCGCCGCCAAACACGGTGTCGACCTCGTCGCGATCGGCAACGGCACCGCGTCGCGTGAAACGGACGCGCTTGCCGCGGAACTGATCTCGAAGTTCCCGCAGGCCGGGCTGACGAAGGTCATGGTGTCGGAGGCGGGCGCGTCGGTGTATTCGGCTTCGGCGTACGCGTCGCAGGAACTGCCCGATCTCGACGTCTCGATCCGTGGCGCCGTGTCGATCGCGCGGCGCCTGCAGGACCCGCTGGCCGAGCTGGTGAAGATCGACCCCAAGTCGATCGGCGTCGGGCAGTACCAGCACGACGTGTCCGAGACGATGCTCGCGCGCTCGCTCGGGGCGGTCGTCGAGGACGCCGTGAACGCGGTCGGCGTCGATGTGAACACCGCATCGGTGCCGCTGCTGTCCCGGGTGTCGGGCATCGCCGGTTCGCTCGCCGAGAGCATCGTCGCCTACCGCGACCAGAACGGGCCGTTCCGCAGCCGCAAGGGACTCAAGGACGTCCCGCGTCTGGGCCCGAAGGCGTTCGAGCAGTGCGCCGGCTTCCTGCGGATCCGGGGCGGCGACGACCCGCTCGACGCGTCGGCCGTACACCCGGAGGCCTACCCGGTGGTGCGCCGGATCGTGCAGTCCTCCGGGTCGGCGGTGGGGGAGCTGATCGGCAACACGGCCCTCCTGCAGAAGCTGCAGCCGACGGACTTCGTCGACGAGAAGTTCGGTCTGCCGACCGTCACCGACATCATCGCCGAGCTGGACAAGCCGGGCCGCGACCCGCGCCCCGAGTTCAAGACGGCGACCTTCGCGGCGGGCATCGAAAAGGTCGCACACCTGAAGCCGGGCATGGTGCTCGAGGGCGTCGTCACCAACGTCGCCGCCTTCGGGGCCTTCGTGGACGTCGGGGTGCACCAGGACGGTCTGGTCCACGTGTCGGCGATGTCGCGCACCTTCGTCAGCGACCCGCGCGAAGTGGTGAAGTCCGGCGACGTCGTCAAGGTCAAGGTTCTGGAGGTGGATGTCGAGCGTCAGCGCATCGGCTTGACGCTGCGCCTGGACGACGAGGTCGGCGCCGCCGCCCCGAAGGGTGGCCAGGGCGGCCGGGGCCCGCGACCGAACGGTCAGGGCGGTGGCCGGCGACAGGGCGGGCAGCGGCAGGGCGGGCAGGGCCGGGACCGTCGCGACGATCGTCCCGCGAGCGGCTCGATGGCGGATGCGCTGCGCAAGGCCGGCTTCGGGAAGTGACACGCGCGACGGGCGTCCTGCTGTGAGCGGGGCGCCCGTCGGCGTCAGTACCCGCCGATGCCCTTGCCGATCAGGGACACACCGATCACGAGCAGGAGCACCGCCATCACCGCGGCGTTGTTGGCGGTGAGCCACACCTTCAGGCCCTGCAGCCACGACGTCGCCCGCTCGCGCATCGTGAAGTAGCCGACGACCGGGACGGCGACCGTGCTCGCGGCGAGGATCGTGAACACGACACCGGTGACGGTCTTCGCGCCGACCCCGACATCGAGTTGGCTGACGGCGACGGCGGCGCCGACGATCATCAGCAGGTTCTTCGGATTGATCGCGGACAGCCCCACGCCCAGCGCGAGAGCCTTTCCCGGGGTGACCTTGTCGATCGCGGCCAGCCACGCCGGCATGCTCGGCTCCTCGCCGGGCGCAGGACGAGTCCGCCACTGCTTGACGGCGAGCGCGAGCAGCAGCACACCGAGCACGAGCCGGATGGTTGCCGTGACAGCGTTCCCGTCCGAATTCGACGACAGGTCGATCGCGCTGCCGATCGCCACGAAGACCACGTACCCGACGGCGATCCCGAGAATCCAACCGGCGAGAAAGGCCGTCGCGGTGCTCCCTGCCCGCGGCGTGAGCAACATCAGGATCGTCGCGATGATCGGGATCGGGCTGATCGCGACGCCGATCGCGAGGGGGAGCACATCCCCGATGGCGGTACCCATGACGGGATGATCGCAGCACCGGATGTGGACGCGCCCCACCCTCGACGGGTGAAACGCCGGATCCCGCTCCGGCTTTCGTGACGCACCCGCAGGTGGAATGCTCGTGAACCATGCAGCCGATCGCATCTGTGGGCACTGATCCGTCCCGCGCGCCGAAGAACATGGTGTGGGTTCCCGGGGGAACGTTCTGGATGGGCTCCGAGGACTTCTATCCGGAGGAGCGCCCCGTCCACGAGGTCGGTGTGGACGGTTTCTGGATGGACACCCATCAGGTGACGGTGGCCGAGTTCCGGCGGTTCGTGAAGGCGACCGGTCACGTCACGACCGCGGAGACCGCGCCCGACCCTGCCGACTACCCCGACGCCGATCCCGCGCTGCTCGTCCCCGGTTCACTCGTCTTCACCCCGCCCGCGCAACCGGTGTCGCTCGACGACTACCAGCAGTGGTGGTCGTGGGTGCCGGGGGCGGACTGGCGCCACCCCGAAGGCCCGGGCAGCAACGTCGGGGGCCGCGAGCGGCATCCCGTCACCCACGTCTCGTACTCCGACGCGCAGGCGTATGCCGCGTGGGCGGGCAAGACACTGCCCACCGAGGCCGAGTGGGAGTTCGCGGCCCGCGGCGGTCTCGACCGAAAGACGTTCGTGTGGGGCGACGAGTTCACTCCCGACGGCCGGCACCAGGCCAACACGTGGCAGGGACAGTTCCCGTGGCAGAACCTCGCCGAGGACGGTTTCGTCGGCACGTCACCGGTCGGGACGTTCCGGCCCAACGGCTACGGCCTCGTCGACGTCGCGGGCAACGTGTGGGAGTGGACCACCGACTTCCACACCGCCGACCACGGTGCGTCGGGCAAGAACGTGGCACCCGCGTCGTCGTGCTGCATTCCCCGCAATCCGCGGGTCGAGATCGGTGAGGTGCAGGCCGGCGAGGCGTACCCGCGGCGCGTGATCAAGGGCGGCTCGCACCTGTGCGCCCCCAACTACTGCCTGCGCTACCGGCCCGCCGCGCGTCAGGGCGAGACCGAGGAGACGTCGACCTGCCACATCGGCTTCCGGTGCATCGTCCGCGGACCCGGACCGTCCTGATGGAGCACTGGCTGGATCGGGAGATCGTCGCGAACGGACGCCTTCCGCTGCTCTTCTTTCTGGTCGGCTTCCTGCTCGCCTTCGTCTTCATCCGGATCAGCGTGCGGATGATCCGGGCCGAGGTGCGCTGGTGGCCGGGGAACATCACTCCCGGCGGCCATCACATCCACCACGTCGTGTTCGGGGTCGTGACGATGTTCGCGTCCGGGATCGCCCTGATCGCGGTGTACGAGAACGCGTCGCAGGGCGCCGGGGCGGTGCTGGCGACCTTCTTCGGGATCGGCTCCGCGCTGGTGCTCGACGAGTTCGCGCTGATCTTCTATCTCAAGGACGTGTACTGGTCCGATCAGGGACGGGCGTCGGTGGACGCCGTCTTCGTCGCGCTCGCCGTCACCGGTCTGCTGCTGCTCGGGTTCCAGCCACTGGAGCTGCTCGACATCACCGAGTGGCGCGAGAATCCACACCTCGCCGTCCGGGCCGCACTCGTCGGACTCGTCGTCGTCAACCTCGGCCTCGCCGCGATCGTCATCGCCAAGGGCAAGATCTGGACCGGTCTGGTGGGGATGTTCGTCTTCCCGATCCTGCTGGTCGGCGCGATCCGGCTGAGCCGGCCGGGTGCGCCGTGGGCGAGATGGCGGTACGTGTCGAGGCCGCGTCGCATGCGACGCGCGATCGAACGGGAGAAGCGGTTCCGGCGGCCGATGATCCGCGCCAAGATCTACGTGCAGGATCTCGTCGCGGGCAAACCCAGCGTCGAGCACGCACTGACGGCGACCGAGGAGGAGCTGGAACGGATCGTGCAGGCGGCACCCGCGCCGATTTCCGCGCACGCCGGGACGTCTGGCACAATGGTCGGGTTGCCTGTCGAGGGCGACTCAACCTGATCCGAGCACGAACCAGTCGAGCCACCGCCGCTCGGTTCCTCTGCTCCTGCGAAAACGCAAGGATGGAACACCCATGAACACCTTGGACTTCCTGGACGCCAAGTCCCTCCGCGACGACATTCCGGAGTTCCGTCCCGGTGACACCCTGAACGTGCACGTCAAGGTTATCGAGGGCTCGAAGGAGCGCGTGCAGGTCTTCAAGGGTGTCGTGATCCGTCGCCAGGGTGGCGGCGTGCGCGAGACCTTCACGGTCCGCAAGGTCTCGTTCGGCGTCGGCGTCGAGCGCACCTTCCCGGTCCACAGCCCCAACCTGGCTCAGATCGAGGTCCTCACCCGCGGTGACGTCCGTCGCGCCAAGCTGTACTACCTGCGCGACCTCCGCGGCAAGGCTGCGAAGATCAAGGAAAAGCGCTGAGCTTCGACGCTCCGAGCTTCTTCGATTGGCCCGGCACCGTTTTCACGCGGTGTCGGGCTAATCTGTCTCCGTGGCAGATGCACCGCAGGACCCGGACGTGACGCCGGACGAGACCGAGCAGGAGCAGACCGGGGGACGGTCCCGCAGGCGCAGGGGGAAGGACAAGAAACCTCGATCGTTCTGGCGTGAGATCCCGATCCTCATCGTCGTCGCCTTGCTGTTGAGTTTCCTGCTGCAGACGTTCATCGCCCGGGTCTACCTCATTCCGTCCGAGTCGATGGAGCCGACGCTGCACGGTTGCCCCGGGTGCACCGGTGACCGCATCGTCGTCGAGAAGATCAGTTACCGATTCGGCGACCCGAAGCCCGGCGACGTCGTGGTCTTCCGCGGCCCGGAGTCGTGGTCCGAGGGATATTCGTCGACACGCTCGGACAATGTGGTGGTCCGCGGTCTGCAGGAGGTCGGCTCGCTCGTCGGTGTCGTGCCGCCGGACGAGAACGATCTCGTCAAACGCGTCATCGCGACGGGTGGGCAGACCGTCGAGTGCTGCGACGACCAGGGCCGTGTCCTGGTCGACGGAAAGCCGCTCGACGAGCCGTACATCACGATGGACTTCCCCTTCATCCCCGGCGTGCAGACGTGTGACACCGCCGTGAAGTCCGGACGCTGCTTCGGACCCGTCACGGTTCCCGAGGGGCACCTGTGGGTGATGGGCGACAACCGCAGCAATTCCGCGGATTCGCGGTACCACGTCTCCGACGAGATGCAGGGCACGATTCCGGTGGACAATGTGATCGGTAAGGCGACCTTCATCGTCCTGCCCCCGGGCCGGTGGGGATCGATCTCGTCTCCCGACATCCAGCAGCAGTGAGTACCTGGCCACCGAGAACCGTCATTCGCAGAGCGTCCGGCTTGCGGACGATGGAGTCTGCGCTGGTCCGGAGCGGGCTCGGGCCGGTCGCCGGCGTCGACGAGGCCGGCCGGGGCGCGTGCGCCGGACCGCTCGTGGTCGCCGCGTGCGTCCTCGGCTCCAAGCCGCATGCGGCGCTGGCCCGACTCGACGATTCGAAGAAGCTCACCGAGAAGGTCCGGGACGAGCTGTTCCCGGTGATCAAGCGCCTGGCGCTCGCCTGGAGCGTCGTGGAGATCCCGGCCGCGGAGGTCGACCGCATCGGCGTGCACGTCGCGAACATCGAGGGGATGCGTCGCGCCGTGGCGGGGCTGACCGTCGCGCCGGGCTACGTCCTCACCGACGGCTTCCGGGTGCCGGGGTTGCCCGCGCCGTCGCTGCCCGTGATCGGCGGCGACGCGTCGGCCGCGTGCATCGCCGCCGCCAGCGTCCTCGCCAAGGTGAGCCGCGACCGCACGATGGTCGCGCTCGACGACGAACTGCCCGGCTACGGGTTCGCCGGGCACAAGGGCTACAGCACCGCAGTGCACACCGCGGCCCTGAACGAGCTGGGCCCGTGCCGTGAGCATCGGATGTCCTACGCGAACGTAGCCGCGGCGAGCCGCGCCTTCGAGTCGGCGGAGGGCCGCGCATTCGGTGCGACGGGCTAGGTACGAGATGATGAGTGTTCACAACAACGCAGGAGGACGTCGAGGCCGATGAGTGCCGAGGATCTCGAGAAGTACGAAACCGAGATGGAACTGTCGCTGTACCGCGAGTACCGGGACATCGTCGGACAGTTCTCGTACGTCGTGGAGACCGAGCGCCGGTTCTATCTCGCGAACTCTGTGGAACTGCTGCCGCACAGCGCCGACGGCGAGATCTACTTCGAGGTGCGGATGTCCGACGCGTGGGTGTGGGACATGTACCGGCCGGCCCGGTTCGTGAAGTACGTGCGAGTGATCACGTTCAAGGATGTGAACATCGAAGAACTGGAGAAGTCCGACCTCAGGCTGCCGGACAACGGCCTGGGTTAGACCGAGAGCTGCCGGAGGCCGCGCACCCCGAACGGGGGCGCGGCCTCCGCGGTTTCGGGGAACGCCGCCCCGGTGCTTCCGTTCTTCCACAGCTCCTCGTCCATCCACAGGGCAATCGTGTTCGCCCAGTTCGGGCTTCGAGGGGTGTGGGCGTGAGCGGGCACAGTCGGCTTCACCGGCGGGAGGTTCCGGCCGTGTGAGGGGGATACCCGGATGGCACGTAATCTCGCGCTGGGCGCGATGGGGGAGGAACTGGCGGCGTCGGCACTGACCGCGGCCGGCATGCGGATCCTCGACCGCAACTGGCGGTGCCGCCACGGCGAATTGGATCTGGTTGCGGTGGACGGCGACACCATCGTGTTCGTGGAGGTGAAGACGCGTTCGGGCCTGGGCTTCGGCAGCCCGGCGGAAGCGGTGACGTACGCCAAGCAACGGCGCATCCGGATGCTGGCCCAGCGTTGGCTCGCCGATTCGGATCGGCATTGGCCGCACGTACGGTTCGACGTGGTCGCAGTCCTCGTCGATCGTCGACGCGAGCCCGCCGTCACGCACCTGCCGGCAGTGTTCTGATGGCACTCGGTCGCGCCCACTCGGTCGCCGTCACCGGCGTCGACGGCCAGATCGTGGAGATCGAGGCGGACATCGGACGCGGGCTGCCGGGGGTGCATCTCGTCGGATTGCCGGACACGGCGCTGCAGGAGTCGCGCGATCGCGTGCGGGCCGCGGTCACGAACTCGGGCGCGAAGTGGCCGGAATCGCGTGTGACGCTCGCGTTGTCGCCGGCGACCCTGCCGAAGGTCGGAAGCGTGTACGACCTGGCGTTGGCGTGCGCGGTGCTCGACGCGGCGCGTCAGATTCCACGTAAGCGCCTCGAAAAGACGGTGCTGCTGGGCGAACTCGCACTCGACGGGCGGCTGCGGACGGTGCGCGGCGTGCTACCGGCGGTGCTTGCTGCGAAGAAGGCGGGCTGGCCGGCGGTGGTGGTGCCACTACCCGCGCTGTCCGAGGCCGGGCTGGTCGACGGGATCGAGGTGTGGGGTGCGGATCACCTGACCGCGGTCACCGAGTGGCTGCAGGGGAAGAGCCAGTTGGCGGCCCCGGAGCCGTTCGATGCGGGAACCGGCGCGGCGCGAGGAGATCTCAGCGAAGTGGTCGGTCAGCCGGACGCGCGCTGGGCCGTCGAGGTCGCGGCCGCCGGAGCGCACCACCTGATGCTGACCGGACCGCCCGGGATCGGAAAGACGATGCTGGCGCAGCGGCTGCCCGGCATCCTGCCACCGCTGTCGGACCCGGAGGCGTTGGAGGTCACGGCGATTCACTCGGTCGCGGGGCTGCTGACCTCGGACCGACCGCTCGTCACGGAGCCGCCGTTCATCGCGCCCCACCACACGTCGTCGGTGAGCGCACTCGTCGGCGGTGGCAGCGGAATGGCCAAGCCCGGCGCCGTCAGCCGTGCACACCGCGGAATTCTCTTCCTCGACGAGTGCGCCGAGATGGGAACCAAGGCACTCGAGGCATTGCGAACACCGCTCGAGGACGGCGAGGTGCGGATCGCGCGACGCGACGGCGTCGCCCGCTACCCCGCGCGGTTCCAGTTGGTCCTCGCGGCCAACCCGTGCCCGTGTGCCCCGGCGAGGGAGGTCGACTGCATCTGCCCGCCGACGATACGTCGCCGCTACCTGGGTCGGTTGTCGGGCCCGCTGCTCGACCGCGTGGACCTGCGGATCCGGATGAAGGGGGTCGCCACCGGGGCACTGATGGACGAGGTGGGCGAGAGCACGGAGGCGGTGCGGGGACGCGTCGCCGCTGCCCGGCAGGCCGCCACCGAACGCTGGCGGCCGTACGGGTGGCGCACCAACGCGGAGGTACCGGGGCCGGCGCTGCGGCAGCGGTTCCGGTTGCCCCGCGAGTCCGTCGCGCCTCTCGAACGATTGCTGAGCAAGGGCGTGATCACCGCCCGTGGCGCGGACCGGGCACTGCGCGTCGCCTGGACGCTCGCCGATCTCGCCGGTCTCGAGACGCCGGGGACCGATCAGGTCACGACGGCGCTCGAATTCCGGGATCGAGGCGCCTCGTGACGGGGCACGATCCGCGGCTGCTGGCCTGGGCCTATCTGTCGAAGGTGGTGCAGGGGGCGTGCCCGCCGCTGGCCCAGCTCGCGGCTGCGGTGGGACCGGTGGACGCCGCGCGGGCGGTGCGGGAGCGGGATTTGTCGAGCTTCCTGGACCGGCGGACGTCGGCGCGGGCGCATCTCGACACCGCCGCCCGCGACCTGGACCTGCTGCGGTCGATGGGCGGGCGACTCGTGACCCCGGACGACGACGAGTGGCCGCGCTGGCGACTGCTCGCCTTCGACGCGCTCGGGTCCGGTCGCGACGACGGTGCACCGTTGGCGCTGTGGGTTCTCGGCGACACGTCGGTCGACGAGTTGGCGGCGCGGTCGGTCGCGGTGGTGGGTACCCGCGCGGCCAGCTCCTACGGGGAGCATGTGACCGCCGAGATCGTCGGTGACCTCGCAGCCGACGGCTGGACGATCGTGTCCGGCGCGGCATTCGGGGTCGATGCGGCGGCGCATCGGGCGGCGCTCGGCGTGGGCGGGCTGACCGTCGCGGTGCTGGCGTGTGGCGTCGACCGCGCCTATCCGGCCGGCCACGGGCGGCTGCTGCAGCAGATCGCCCGCGACGGTGCGGTGATCAGCGAGTACCCGCCGGGGACCTCGCCCGCGCGGTACCGGTTCCTGGCCCGAAATCGGTTGGTGGCCGGGCTGTCCGAGGCGGTCGTCGTGGTCGAGGCGGGCTGGCGCAGCGGAGCCCGGAACACGGCGACGTGGGGGCGGCGACTGGGCCGGCCGGTGCTCGCGGTGCCGGGCCCGGTGACGTCGGCGGCATCGACGGGATGCCATCGGATGATTCGGGAAGGTGAGGCGCGGCTGGTCTCGAGCGCCGCGGACGTCGTCGAGGAGGCCGGTCCGATCGGCGTCGATGGCGAGGGTCTCGGGCCGGCCCGCGCGCTGGACGTTCTCCAGGGTGACGCGGCGACCGTCTACGAGGCACTGCCGGCCGCCGGAACGTGCAGCACCCGCGAACTGTCGGAGGAATCAGGGGTCACGATCGAGCGGGTGCGGGCAGTGCTGCCGGTGCTCGAGTTGGACGGATTCGTCGGCTCCGACGAATCGGGGTGGTTCCGGCGCGGCTGATCCCCGGTCGATCAGGCCTCGCGCATCATCACGTCCTTGATGCGCTGAATCCGAAGGGGATCGGATGTGTCGCCGGTACGGCCCACCAGCGTGGTCAGGGTGGTCACGACCGGTACACCTGCATCGTCGCAGACCTCGTTCTTCGTGACGATGATGTCGCTACCGGCCGTCTGCCGGAACGACTCCAGCGAGACGTCGACGGTGAGGCGGTCCCCGGCCCGGATCGGCCGATGGAACACCAGTTTCTGGTCCGTCTGCAGAATCTGGCTGAGGTCGAACCCGGGCACGATCTGCTCGAAGAGGTACTTCTGCGCGATGATTCCGATCACCGACACGAAGGTCAGGGGCGCGACGAGGGCGCTGTGGCCGAGGTCCCGGGCGGCCTGCTCGTCGTGGTGGGCGGGATGGGCGTTCTGCACCGCGGTCGCGTACTCGCGGACCTTTTCGCGGCCCACCTCGTAGAAGTCCGGCATGCGGTAGCTGTAGCCGACCAGGCGCTCGGCGCGCGCGGCACGTTCCTCGGTCGATTCCGCTGGTCGGGTCACCCTCCGAGTGTGACGGAAATTTGCTCCCGGTAACCGATATCGGGCAGATGCGTGTCGTTTCCGCCACAGGAGACCTTCCCGGAACCGGATATCCGGTCGCCGGACGACAAGGCGGACCGCGTCGGGTCCTGTGATCGCCTAAAGTCGCGTCATGGCTACCGTCTGGACCGTTCCCGATGACATCACCCTCGTGCTCCTGGCAGCACCGGGAATCCGCGACTTCCTCACGAACGACGAGGGACGTGGCGTGGTGAGCGATCCCAAGGTGCGCCTCGCCGAGTTCGCTGCGGTGGTGGGCGCGCTCGCCGACAACGCGGGACGGACATTCAGTTCGGTGCGGGACGCGGCCGAGGTCCTGTTCGAGGGGCCGGCCGTCGGCGGCGTCGCAGTTTCCGACGCTCTCCGGCTCGCGGTCATGCGTGTGATCACAGCCGAGCCGCGGGAGCGGAAGCCCGCGCCGAATCCGCTCTCGCCCCGGGTCGTCGAGAACCTCGGACTCTACGTGTACGCGTTGCGAGATCCCCGGGACAGGTCGATCTTCTACGTCGGCGCCGGCCGTGGCAACAAGATCTACTCGCACGATTGGGATGCGCTGGGCGAGGCCGGCACGCTCGATTCGGAGGCCGTGGGGGATCCCGACCGGGACGAGGCCCGGGCTGCGTGGATCCAGCGGATCCGAGACATCTACGCGGCCGGACATTCGGTGGACCACATCGTGCTGCGGCACCGGATCGAGACGGCTCACGATGCGGCGGCGGAAGCGCGCGAGGCGGTCCACGTCGTCACCGACGCCCTCCGGCTGCTCGAACGTCGTTCGACCCGTCCGGTGTTGACCAACCTGGCTGGCGAACCTGCGGATCTCGAGCGGCGCGCGATGTCGGTGGAGGAGTTGGCGGTCCAGTACTCCGCGCTGCCGGCGCCGGAGCTGCCGGTTCCGGGCGCGCTGGTGCGGGTTCCCGCCGCGGCGGATCCGTCGCTGTCCGCCGAGGACGTGTACGAGGCGGCGCGTGGCCCCTGGCGTGCGGGTGCCGCCGCACGCAACGTGGCTGATCTGCCGGTGATCGTCTTCGCCGACAACATCGTCCGTGCGGTGTTCCGGGCACGGTCCTGGAACCAGGTGGGTGCCGTCGCGGATCAGCAGTTCCGGTTCACCGGTGAGCGGGACGTCGAACTCGAATCCGCGTTTGTCGGCACCCGGGTCACGCCGGACCGGGCCGGACTCAAGGTGTGGCCGGCGCACGGTTGGGTGCAGCGGCTGACGATGGCGCGTCCGCACGGTCGCTGACGCCGCGAGGCGCTCGAACAGTCTATGGTTAGGCAACGCTAACCATAGACTGTTTGTGATTTCGAGGAGTGCGCAGTGGCAAGGAAGACATCGACGTGGACGGTCGTGCGGACGGAGCGGATCGCACGACACATGGTGCGCGTCGTATTGGGAGACCCTGGGTTCGAGACCTTCGAGCCGTCCGAGTTCACCGATTCCTACGTCAAGATCGAGTTCGGTTCGGGTGACGACACGGTGCTCCGCACCTACACGGTCCGGTCCGTCGACCCGGTGGCACGGGAGATCGCGATCGACTTCGTCGTCCACGGCGACGAGGGCGTCGCCGGGCCGTGGGCGGCGTCCGTCCAGCCGGGCGCCACGGTGAGGCTGCGCGGACCGGGCGGGGCGTACACGCCGCGCGCGGACGCCGATTGGCACCTCATCGCCGGGGACGAGTCGGCCCTCCCGGCGATTTCGACGGCGGTCGCGGCGTTGGCTCCCGACGCGGTGGCCCGGGTTTTCATCGAGGTCGCCGACGTCGACGACGAGATCGCGCTGCCGGCGGGGCCGGGCGTGCAGGTCTCCTGGATCCACCGCGGCACGACCTCGGATGCGGCAGGGGAGGACATCTCCGGGACGAACGCGCCGCTCGTGTCGGCGGTCCGGGCGATGCCGTGGCTGCCGGGTGACGTCCACGTCTTCATCCACGGCGAGGCCGACGCCGTCATGCACGGCTTGCGTCCCTACATCCGCAAGGAACACGGGGTGCCCGCGGCGTCGGCCTCGATCTCCGGGTACTGGCGGCGCGGCCGCACCGAGGAGGGCTTCCGGGTGTGGAAGTCGGAACTGGCGGCGGCCGAGGCGACGGCCCACTGAGTACGCCCCGGCCCGCGCCCTACGCGGTGCGGGCCAAAGTCCTCAGAGCGGTCATCGCGACGGCGCCCGAGACGACGATCGCGATCGCCATCGGTACCGCGGTACCACCGATCCCCACCAGCGGCGACACGATGGCGGCGAGTCCGAACTGGCAGGCGCCCATCAGCGCCGAGCCGGTGCCGGCGGCCTCCGGCACTTGCCCCTGGGCCAGTGCCGTGGCATTGCCCATGATGAAGCCGATGCTCGTGACCACACCGAACAGCAGCGGCAGGACCATCCAGATCCGCGTGCCACCGACGGTGGTCGCGAGCAGGAGCGACACGCCCGCGGTGAGCAGCAGACCGACGCCGAACGTCAGCAGTTGGCGGGCCTGGAACGTTCCGATGAGCTTGGTGTTGACGATGCTGCCGGCGACGATGCCCGCCGAGTTGATCGCGAAGACGATCGAGAACTGGCCGGGGGACAGGCCCATCACCTCCTGGACGACGAACGACGACGCCGAGATGTACGAGAACAACGCGCCGAAGCCGAACGCGAACGTCAGCGCGTAGCCCACGTACACGCGGTTGCGCACGACGTAGTTCATGTTCCGGGTCAGCGCCGCCAGCCCGCCGCCGTGCCGGCGATCCTTCGGAAGCGTCTCCGGGACCAGGAACAGCACGCCCAGGAACATGACGATCGACGCCCCGGCGAGGACCCAGAAGATGCCCCGCCACCCGATCGGGCCGAGCAGCGCGCCGCCCATCAACGGGGCGACGACGGGTGCCACGCCGCCGATGATCATCATGATGCTGAACAGCCGGGCCGCGACGTCGCCCTTGGCGCGGTCCGCGATCACGGCGCGCGCCAACACGATTCCGGCGCCGCCGCTGAAACCCTGCAGCAGGCGGGCCGCGATGAGGATCTCCACGGTGGGGGCGATCGCGCACAACACCCCGCTGATCGCGCACAACACGGTCCCGACGATGAGCAGCTTCCGCCGGCCCAGGCCGTCGGACAGCGGTCCGACGATCAGCTGGCCCACGCCGAGTCCGGCCATGAAGGTGGCGAGCGTCAGCTGCACGCTCGTGTCCGACGTGTCGAGCGCGCCCGTCATCGACGGCAACGCCGGAAGGTACATGTCGGTGGCCAGGGGAGCGATCGCCGAGAGTAGGGCCAGAACGCACAACATGGGGAGGGGAATCGCTCGTTTCACGCGAGAACCCTACCGGCGCGGACACTTGCGAATTCCGGTGGTCGCAGCGACGGTTGAGTGCATGGATTCTCGGTCGCCCGATTCGCAACTGCCGCCCCCGCTGCGGATGCACCTCGACGACTACGACGAGTACCTCCGTCTCGAACGGGGCCGATCCGAACACACCGTTCGCGCCTACCGTGCGGACGTGGCCGGTCTGCTCGGTTTCCTGTGCCGCGATCGGCCCGACGCGGTGCTGGCGGACCTGGATCTGCGGGTGTTGCGCGCCTGGCTCGCGGCGCAGGCGGCGGCGGGTACGGCTCGGACGACGCTCGCGCGGCGGACGTCGTCGGCGAAGGGTTTCACCGCCTGGGCCGAACGCACGGGGCGGATGCCCGTGGATCCCGGCATCCGGCTGGTCGCCCCCAAGGCACACCGCACGCTGCCACCCGTGCTGCGCCAGGAGCAGGCCGCGGAAGCGATGGTCGCGGCGGAATCCGGTGCGGCCCAGGAAGATCCCGTGGCCGTACGGGACCGCTTGATCGTCGAGTTGCTGTACTCGACCGGGATCCGCGTCGGCGAGCTGTGCGGGCTCGATCTCGGCGACATCGATCACGATCGGCGAGTGCTGCGGGTACTGGGCAAGGGTGACAAGGAGCGGGTGGTCCCGTTCGGCCGGCCGGCCGAGGACGCGATCGGGGCGTGGTTGCGTTCCGGGCGCCCGGAACTGGTGAACGAGCGTTCGGGCGACGCGCTGCTGCTCGGCCGACGGGGCGGACGTCTCGACCAGCGCCAGGCGCGGGCGGTGGTGCACGACGTAGTGCAGGCGGTCCCCGGCGCCCCGGACCTCGCGCCGCACGGTCTGCGGCACTCGGCGGCCACCCACCTCCTGGAGGGTGGTGCGGACCTGCGCGTGGTGCAGGAGTTGCTGGGGCACTCGAGTCTTGCGACCACCCAGCTCTACACGCACGTCTCGGTGGCGCGACTGCGGGCGGTGCACGACCAGGCTCACCCGCGCGCGTGATCGGTCCCACCGCTCGGTAGCAGGCGCATTCGCACCGCCCCGACCAGAGGGAGCGGGTCGAGATACTCGCGATCCCGCCGTAGCCCCCAATGCAGGCATGCCGCCGCGGCGCACTCGGGGTGCCCGGGTGCAACGGTGCCCAGAACGGTTCCACGTTCGACGCGTCGTCCTGCCGAGACCGTCGCCTCGACCGGTTCGTACGTGGTGCGCAGCCCGCCGGGGTGATCGACGGAGACGACCGGCTTGCCGGCGACCGTGCCCGCGAACACGACCGTGCCCGCTCCCGCGGCGAGAACCGTCTGGCCGGGCACCGCGGCGAGGTCGACGCCGCGGTGCCCGGGAAGCCAGTTGCGCTCCGGAAGATCGAACGGCCGCACCACCGGCGGGCGCGGTCGCAACGGCCAGCCGAACGGTTGTCGGTTCGTCGTGGCAACCGGCGCGGTCACCGTCACGGGGCCCTGCGCGGGCATCGGCGCGGCCGCCGCCGGACCTGCCGTCGCGGCCGGACACGACACGAGGAACAGCGCCACGCACACCAGCGCCCGTGCGAACGTCGTCGAAGTCATTCGCCGAGCCAACCCGACGCAACCGCGCGGTGGGCTGCCGCGGAGCGGATTGTGGATGGAGGAAATTCCTGTCCACAGATTTCCGAGCGCTCCAGGTACCGCGGTGTCAGTGCTGCCGGAAGGCCCCCGACCGGCGGGTTAGGCCGGTAGCGGCCCACGCCGTACACTTGTCGGGCGGTCTGTGCACGCACAGTCCGACTTCGCGCGCCCGCGCACAAAACCGGCTGTCGGCTGGTCCCGCATTCGTGCAGGTCCGACACCGGGCGGGCGCCAGGGCAGGAGTTACCGATTCCTGCGACAACCGGCACATGAAAGAAGAGGTACACAGCCATGGCTGTTGTAACCATGCGGCAGCTGCTCGACAGCGGCGCACACTTCGGGCACCAGACCCGCCGTTGGAACCCGAAGATGAAGCGTTTCATCTTCACCGACCGCAACGGCATCTACATCATCGACCTGCAGCAGACGCTGACGTACATCGACAAGGCGTACGAGTTCGTCAAGGAGACCGTCGCTCACGGCGGCACCATCCTGTTCGTCGGTACCAAGAAGCAGGCGCAGGAGTCCATCGCCGGCGAGGCAACTCGCGTCGGGATGCCCTACGTCAACCAGCGTTGGCTCGGCGGCATGCTCACCAACTTCTCGACCGTCCACAAGCGCCTGCAGCGCCTGAAGGAGCTCGAGTCGATGGAGCAGACCGGTGGCTTCGAGGGTCGCACCAAGAAGGAAATCCTCATGCTCACGCGTGAGATGACCAAGCTCGACCGCACCCTCGGCGGCATCCGGGACATGGCCAAGGTTCCGTCGGCCATCTGGGTCGTCGACACCAACAAGGAGCACATCGCCGTCGGCGAGGCGCGCAAGCTGAACATCCCGGTCATCGCGATCCTGGACACCAACTGCGACCCCGACGTCGTCGACTACCCGATCCCGGGCAACGACGATGCGATCCGTAGCGCCGCCCTGCTGACCAAGGTCGTCGCCTCCGCCGTCGCAGAGGGCCTGCAGGCTCGCGCCGGTGCGAGCGCCGACAAGGACGCCAAGCCGGAGGCCGGCACGGGCGAGCCGCTCGCCGAGTGGGAGCAGGAGCTCCTCTCGCAGGCCGCTCCGGCCGCCGAGGCAGAGGCCGAGGCTCCGGCCGCGGACGCTCAGCAGTCCTAGTCGATTCGGCCCCGACCCCTTGCGGTCGGGGCCGTTTCGCTCACCTGCTTCGTCAGGTTCCCGCGCGATCCGCGGAACCTGGCATCCGAAACTCATCCGAGGAGGATCGCCCCCATGGCGAACTACACCGCCGCCGACGTCAAGCGGCTCCGTGAGCTCACCGGCTCCGGAATGATGGACTGCAAGAACGCGCTCACCGAGACCGACGGCGACTTCGACAAGGCCGTCGAGCTGCTGCGCATCAAGGGTGCCAAGGACGTGGGCAAGCGAGCCGAGCGCACCACGGCCGAGGGCCTGGTCGCAGCCCGCGACGGCGTCATGATCGAGCTCAACGCCGAGACCGACTTCGTCGCGAAGAACGCGGAGTTCCAGGAGCTGGCCGACAAGGTCGTCGCTGCTGCCGCCGCCGCGAAGCCGGCCGACCTCGAGGGCCTCAAGGCCGTCGACGTCGACGGCAAGACCGTCGAGACCCTGGTCCAGGAGCTGTCTGCCAAGATCGGCGAGAAGCTCGAGCTGCGTCGCTACGTCGCGTTCGACGGCGCTGTCGCGACCTACCTGCACAAGCGTGCGTCGGACCTGCCCCCGGGCGTCGGCGTGCTCGTCGAGTACACCGGCGAGGGCGAGGCTGCGGCCGAGGCTGCTCGCGGTGCTGCGATGCAGGTCGCCGCGCTCAAGGCCAAGTACGTCACCCGTGACGAGGTCCCCGCGGACATCGTCGAGAACGAGCGTCGTATCGCCGAGCAGACGGCGAAGGAGGAGGGCAAGCCCGAGGCTGCGCTCCCGAAGATCGTCGAGGGTCGCGTCAACGGCTACTACAAGGATGTCGTCCTGACCGAGCAGTCCTCGGTCACCGACTCCAAGAAGACCGTCAAGGCTCTTCTGGACGAGGCCGGCGCCACGATCACCCGCTTCGCGCGGTTCGAGGTCGGCGCCAGCTAGTCGCACTCGACACATCGGCCCCGCCGGCCGGTTGGTGCGGTCGTCGGTTCGGGTTGTTTCCCGACCGGCGTTCCGCCCCATCCGTTCCGTGCGGGGCCGATCTGCGCGGTGGGTGGGTCGGCTGGGTCGACCACCGGTGAATGAGGCAGGATGATAGGGCCTGTTCCGGCGGCTTCGCCGGGTGCTCGGCACCCGCGAAGCAGCGTTGTCGCCCGCCGACGAACCGTAGTACTTCTAGAACCGAACTATCTGCAGGAACCGAGGGAGAATTATGACCGCACCGGCCGACGAACGTCCAGGATTCCGACGTGTGCTCCTCAAACTCGGCGGTGAAATGTTCGGCGGCGGTGAGGTCGGGCTCGATCCGGATGTGGTGACGACGGTCGCCGCCCAGATCGCCGAGGTCGTCCGTTCGGGTGTCCAGGTGGCGGTCGTCATCGGCGGTGGCAACTTCTTCCGCGGTGCCGAACTGCAGCAGCGTGGCCTCGACCGCGCCCGCTCGGACTACATGGGCATGCTCGGTACGGTCATGAACTGCCTTGCGCTGCAGGACTTCCTGGAGAAGCAGGGCGTGGACACCCGCGTGCAGACCGCCATCACGATGGGGCAGGTCGCCGAGCCGTACCTGCCGCTGCGTGCTCGCCGCCACCTCGAGAAGGGGCGTGTGGTGATCTTCGGTGCGGGCATGGGCATGCCGTACTTCTCCACCGACACCACGGCCGCGCAGCGCGCGCTCGAGATCGGTGCCGAGGTGGTCCTGATGGCGAAGGCCGTCGACGGCGTCTACTCGGCCGACCCGCGGGTGGATCCGGACGCCACGATGTACAGCGAGATCACCCACCGTGAGGTGATCGAGAAGGGGCTGAAGGTCGCGGATGCGACCGCGTTCAGCCTGTGCATGGACAATCAGATGCCGATCATGGTGTTCAACCTCCTCACCCAGGGCAACATCGCGCGCGCGGTGTCCGGTGAGAAGATCGGAACACTGGTCAAGTCATGACGACGGGCAAAGTGATCATGGATCGCGGCGCCCGCGACCGCGATGGATACGAGACGGAGGAACAGCCGTGATTGATGAAGCTCTCTTCGAGGCCGAGGAGAAGATGGAAAAGGCCATCACGGTTGCGAAGGACGACCTCGGCTCCATTCGTACCGGTCGAGCCAACCCGGGCATGTTCAACCGGGTCGTCGTCGAGTACTACGGCTCGATGACGCCCATCACGCAGCTCGCGAGCATCAACGTGCCCGAGGCTCGGATGGTCATCATCAAGCCGTACGAGGCGTCGCAGCTCGGGCCGATCGAGAATGCGATCCGCAACTCCGACCTGGGCGTCAACCCCAGCAACGACGGCAGCATCATCCGCATCTCGGTCCCGCAGCTCACCGAGGAGCGTCGTCGCGAGTTCGTCAAGCAGGCGAAGAGCAAGGGCGAGGACGCCAAGGTGGCGATCCGCAACGTCCGGCGCAAGACGATGGACGAACTCTCGCGCATCCAGAAGGACGGCGAGGCCGGCGAGGACGAGGTCGGTCGCGCCGAGAAGGAACTCGACAAGACCACCTCGCGCTACGTCAGCCAGATCGACGAGCTGGTGAAGCACAAGGAAGCCGAATTGATGGAGGTCTAGCTGTGGGGAAAGCTGACGGTTCCCCCGCGGCTACAGCCGCCCCGGCCTCGAAAGCCGGACGCAACCTGCCTGCCGCGATCGCCGTCGGCGGCGGCCTCGGCGTAGCGGTGATCTTGATCCTGGTCTACGTGCCGCTCGTGTGGATCGGTGTCGTGGCGGTTGCGATGGCCGTCGCGACGTGGGAGGTCGCCAAGCGCCTGCGCGACGCCGACATCAACGTGCCGCTGATACCTCTGCTGGTCGGTGGCCAGGTGATCATCTGGTTGAGCTGGCCGTACGGGACGACGGGGGTGTTGGGGGCGTTCGCCGGCACGGCGTTGGTGACGATGGTGTGGCGCCTGTTCGACCACGGCCTGGCGGCGACACCGCGCAACTTCCTGCGGGACACGGCGGTCGCGGTGTTCGTCGCCGCGTGGATCCCGCTGCTCGCGTCCTTCGCGACGCTCATGGTGCTGCAGGACGACGGTCCCGCTCGGGTGTTCTGTCTGATGATCGTCGTGGTGTGCTCCGACGTCGGGGGCTACGTGGCCGGCGTGTTCTTCGGCAAGCATCCGATGGTCCCGGCGATCAGCCCCAAGAAGTCCTGGGAGGGATTCGCCGGATCCCTGGTGGGTTGCGTCATCGGTGGTGTGGCGACGGTGACGTTCATCCTCGACGCGAATCCGCTCGTCGGCGTCCTCCTGGGCGTTGCGCTGGTCTTCACGGCGACGCTGGGCGATCTGATCGAGTCCCAGGTCAAGCGTGAACTGGGCATCAAGGACATGGGCACTCTGCTGCCCGGGCACGGAGGCATCATGGATCGCCTAGATTCACTGCTGCCGTCCGCCTTCGTCACCTGGCTCGTCCTCACCGTTCTGGTGTGAGCCGGCTGCGCGGGGGCCGTGGACGGGCTCGGGGACCGATCCCGAGCCCGAACATCTGGCACTGGCCCGCGATCTACGAGATCGAGAACCGGGCCCAGGACGCCGACGGCGTCGTGTTCGAGGCCCTCGCGGAGCTGGCCGACTGGTGTGGTCGCGACGTACTGGACGTCGGGTGTGGCGCCGGATTCCATTTGCCGGTCTTCGCCGAGCGGGCACGGTCGGTCGTCGGGGTGGAACCGCACCCACCGCTCGTGGCGTCCGCTCGCGCCCGGGTGGACGGGCACCCCGCGATCTCCGTCCTGCAGGGTTCCGCGGAGGCGCTCCCGGTGCCCGACGCCTCGGTCGACGTGGTGCACGCGCGCACCGCGTACTTCTTCGGGCCCGGGTGCGGCCCGGGCATCCTCGAGGCGATGCGGGTGCTGCGGCCCGGGGGAGTTCTGGCAATCGTCGATCTCGACGCCACGGTCCCGCCGTACGGCAACTGGATGCGTGCCGATCTGCCGCACTACGACCCGGACGCGGTGGAGGGCTTCTTCGCGGCCCAGGGATTCGCGATGCGGCGGGTCCGCACCCGCTGGGAGTTTCCGGACCGGGACGCGATGCACGCGGTGTTCGGCATCGAATTCACCGAGCGAACCGCGGCCAGGGCGCTCGCCGAGACGTCGGGCCTCGGCGTCGAGGTCGGCTACCGCATCCACACGCGGTCCGTGCCGACCGGACTGATCGTCTGACCGGATAGGTGTTACCCGCGGTATTGACAACATTCGCTGTCATCGTGTGAGGTGACTCATATGCTTACACCGCGGGGGATGCGCCGTATTGCGACAGTTCTGGGAGCGTGCCTCGCGGCCGCCGTCACGTCGGGGGTGACCGCGTCCGCCGCACCCGCCGATTTCTACGAGGTGCCCGCGTCGGCACTCGGGGGAGCACCGGGCACCGTGGTGGACACGCAGCCGTACCCGCCGCTGCTGTCGATCCCGAACCAGCAGGGGCCGTGGCCGTCGGGTGCACAGCGAATCATGTACCGCACCACGGATGCTCACGGCGCCGCGACCGCGGCGTCCGGCACCTACTTCGACGCGAGCCTGCCGTGGATCGGTGCGGGCCCCCGCCCACTGGTCGTTCTGGGGCCCGGCACGCAGGGGCAGGGCGACCAGTGTGCGCCGTCCAGACTCTTCCAGGACGGCGTCCACTACAACGCTCCGCTGGACTTCGCGGTCGAGTACGAGGTGCTGCAGGTGCACGCCCTGCTCTCGCGCGGCATCGACGTCGTCGTCACCGACTACCAGGGGCTCGGGACCGCAGGGATGCACAGCTACGTCGACCGCCGTGCGCAGGGGCACGCGATGCTCGACGCCGCTCGGGCCGTGAAGGCGTTGCCCGGCAGCCGGATCGGCGACGACAACCCGATCGGGTTCTGGGGCTACTCGCAGGGCGGCGGGGCGGCAGCCTCGGCGGCCGAGATGCAGCCGTCGTACGCGCCCGACCTCGACGTCCGCGGGACGTACGCGGGTGGGCCCCCGGCCGACCTGCGTACGGTGGCGGCGGCGCTCGACGGCGGGCTCGCGACCGGACTGCTGGGCTACGCGGTCAACAGCATCTACGCCGGGTACCCGGAGACCCGCGCCGACATCGACGGCGCGCTCGCTCCCGCGGGTCGACAGGCGCTCGACGAGATTGCCGCTCAGTGCGTCCCGGAGACGATCGCGCGATACGGGTTGCACCGCACCACCGAGTGGACGAAGGACGGACGCTCGCTCGCCGAACTCATCGACGCGCTGCCGTCGGTGAGCGCGGTGGTCGACGAGCAGCGCATCGGACGGTCGACGCCCGGGAGCCCGGTGCTGATCGTGCAGGGGCGCAACGACGACCTGATTCCGCACACCCAGGCCACTCGACTGGCCGCCGACTGGTGCGCTCAGGGGGCGACGGTCGAGTTCCGCACCGAGGAGATCCCACCGATCGCACCGGGGTTCGTCGTCGGACACGGCCTGCCGATGGTGTCGGGCCTGCCGTCTGCGCTCGACTGGATGACCGACCGATTCGACGGGGTGCCGGCGCGATCGGGCTGCTCGAACTGACGGTCAGACGAGGCCGAACTCACCGGCCAGGTGGGTGAGCTTCTTGGCCTTGGCCAGCCGGGGCAGATCGCTGCCGTCACGCACGCGCTCGCCGTCGGTGCCCAGTTCGGCAATGACCTCCCGGGCCCACGCAATGTCGTGGGCGTCGGGGCTCAGCGCGCGATTGACCGCCGGCGCCTGATCCGGGTGCAGGCAGAGCTTGCCGGTCAGCCCGAGTGACACCGTGGCCTGGCAGTCGCGCTGCAGGATGGTGTCGTTCGCCGACACGGTCGGCCCGTCGATGGGCCCGCCGGGCAGTCGTGCCGCGCGGCTGGCGATGACGAGCCGGGAACGGGGATACGCCATCGCGAGCACGTCGTCGCTCATACCGGTGTCGCGCCGGAAGTCGCCGCTGCCGAACGCGAGGCGGAAGGTTCCCTCGGCGCGGGCGATCTCGGGCGCCGCCTCGAGGCCCACCGCGGACTCGATGAGCGTGATGATCCGGGTTCCGTCCGGTAGTCGTTCGCGGGTGGCTTCGACCTGACCACCGCTCTCGGTCTTGGCGAGCATCACGCCGGACAGGCCGGGCAGCCCGGCCACGGCGTCGAGGTCCTCTCCCCAGTGAGGCGTCGTCGCGTCGTTGATCCGGACCCACGCTTCGCGACCGTCGCCCAGCCAGTCCACGACGGACTTACGGGCGGCAGGCTTGTCGGCGGGAGCGACGGCGTCCTCGAGGTCGAGGATCAGCGCGTCGACCGCGGCGGGGCGAGGAAAGGCGTCCGCCCGGGTGGCTGCGGTGAGCAACCAGGAGCGGGCCAGATCGGCGCGGATCGTCGCGCGGGCGGGCCGGTGCATGTGTGTCGTCACGGGGCAGCTCCTCGTCCGGAAGGCGTACTCCTGTCGTGACTTCCATCGTGCCCCGGACGGGGGAGCGCGGGCTACTGCGGTGAGGTGTCGTCGGTCACGGAGCCGGCGCGTTTGGCGACGCGGCGGATCTGGATGATCCGCACGCCACCGGCGAGCGCCATGATGAGCGCACCCGCGATGGCCGCCAGGAGCAGGCTGATGCCGGCCGGCAGGCTGAACTCCCACGCGAACAGTTCGAAGGTCACCGAGTCGAGATTCTGCAGGATGAAGATCAACAGCAGGATCGCGACCACGATGCCCACGACCAGCCCGGTCCAGGTGGTCGCCGCCCGGGTGCGGCCGAGCTTGTGCCGGTCGTGCGGGGTCAGTCCGCCGGCCCCTTCGTGACGGCCGTGCACGGGACCGCCCGGGAGCGGCTCCATCGGTGCCGCCGGGACGTCCTCGGGTTCCTCGCGTCGGTTCTCGGCCATGTGTCGATCATCACCCACGGTGTGGTGTTTCGCACGCGCATCGGACACCCCGGCCGGGCAGTGGGAGAATGGAAGCACTATGACTGTCTCCCTCCCCCTCGTCTTCAACGCGCCGCGACGCGGAATGCCGCCGCGCCATCTCGCCGACCTCGACGCCGACGAGCGCAAGGAGGCCGTCAAGGAGCTGGGCCTGCCCGGTTTCCGAGCGGATCAGCTGGCCCGGCAGTACTACGGCAGGCTCGAGGCTGACGCCGACAAGATGACGGATCTGCCCGCCGGCATGCGCGAGAAGGTCGGCGCCGCGCTGTTCCCGCGGCTGCTCGACGTCGTCAAGCACGTCGCGTGCGATGCCGGACAGACGCGAAAGACGCTGTGGAAGGCGAACGACGGCACGCTGCTCGAGAGCGTGCTCATGCGTTACCCGGATCGGGCCACGCTGTGCATCTCCAGCCAGGCCGGCTGCGGTATGGCGTGCCCGTTCTGCGCCACCGGTCAGGGCGGTCTGGACCGCAACCTCTCGACCGCCGAGATCGTCGACCAGGTGCGTGCCGCCGCTGCGGCCTTGCGGGACGGCGAGGTCGAGGGCGGTCCCGGGCGGCTGTCGAACATCGTGTTCATGGGGATGGGGGAGCCGCTCGCCAACTACAAGCGGGTGGTCGCCGCGGTGCGGCGGATCACGTCGCCGTCCCCCGACGGTCTGGGTATCTCGCAGCGTGCGGTGACGGTCTCCACCGTGGGGCTCGCGCCCGCGATCCGCAAGCTCGCCGACGAGGAGATGTCGGTGCGGCTGGCGGTGTCGCTGCACACGCCCGACGACGAACTGCGCGACACCCTGGTCCCGGTCAACAACCGCTGGTCGGTCGCCGAGGTCCTGGACGCGGCCCGCTACTACGCCGACAAGTCGGGTCGCCGCGTGTCGATCGAGTACGCGCTCATCCGCGACGTCAACGACCAGCCGTGGCGCGCCGACATGCTCGGGAAGAAGCTGCACAAGGCGCTCGGCCCGCTGGTGCACGTCAATCTCATCCCGCTCAACCCCACACCGGGTAGCAAGTGGGACGCCAGCCCCAAACCGGTCGAGCGTGAGTTCGTCCGGCGGGTGCAGGCGCAGGGCGTCTCGTGCACCGTCCGCGACACCCGCGGGCAGGAGATCGCCGCGGCGTGTGGGCAGCTGGCCGCCGAGAACTGACCTCGTAGACGTCGAAGGCCCGCACTCCGAGGAGTGCGGGCCTTCGACGTTGTCTCTGCGGTGTTCGACTACCGCGGCTTGCGCCGCAGGATGATGTCGCGAACCAGAACGAAGACGATGGCACCGGCGAAGCCGATGAGGAACAGGTCCTCGACCTTGCCGTGGTGGTTGCCGATCATCATCAGCAGCAGGAACGCGGCGAAGAACCAGCCGGCGAAACGGAACAGTCGCGGGGCCTCGCCACTCCATCCCCAAGCGGCCGAGGGAACCTCGGCGGTGTCGACGTGCGCGGCGACGACGGGGTCGTTGGAAGTGGGGTCCAACTGGGTACCGACCACGGCTCGATCCTCCTGATCTTACGAATGCGCTATCGCCGCTTATCGTGGCATACGACCGCGCGTCGTACGAACCTGGGTCCCGGCGGTGTCGCGAATACGGTCGGCGGTACGAAGTGCAATCCTGTGTGCTTCTCTCAGCTTCGGTCAGGAACAATGGATCCGTGGCTGACACCCAACCGACTCGTGTACTGCTGCTCGGCAGCACCGGTTCCATCGGCACCCAGGCCCTCGAGGTCATCGCCGCCAACCCTGACAAGTTCGAGGTGGTGGGACTCGCGGCCGGCGGTGGGAACATCGACCTGCTCGCCCGCCAGATCGCCGACACCGGTGTGACGCGAGTGGCGGTGGCGGATCCCGCGGCGGCAGCCCGGTTGGACGTGCCCGGCGTGCTGTCGGGCCCGGACGCGGTGACCGAGCTGGTCCGCACCACCGAGGCGGACGTCGTGCTCAATGCGCTCGTCGGGTCGCTCGGCCTCGAGCCGACGCTCGCGGCACTGGAGTCGGGCGCACGCCTGGCCCTCGCTAACAAGGAGTCGCTCGTCGCGGGCGGTCCGCTCGTGACGGCGGCAGCCGCGCCCGGACAGATCGTTCCCGTCGACTCGGAGCACTCCGCGCTCGCCCAGTGTCTGCGGGGCGGTCGCGCCGAGGAGGTGGACCGGTTGATCCTCACCGCGTCGGGTGGCCCGTTCCGGGGCTGGACCGCGGCGGCGCTCGAGGACGTCACCCCCGAGCAGGCAGGGGCGCACCCGACGTGGTCGATGGGCCCGATGAACACGCTCAACTCGGCGTCACTGGTGAACAAGGGGCTCGAGCTGATCGAGACCCACCTGCTGTTCGGGATCGGCTACGACCGCATCGACGTCACGGTGCATCCGCAGTCGATCGTCCACTCCATGGTGACGTTCACGGACGGGTCGACGCTCGCGCAGGCGAGCCCGCCGGACATGAAACTGCCGATCGCGCTGGCACTCGGCTGGCCGGACCGGGTCCCCGGTGCTGCGGCGCCGTGCGACTTCCGGACCGCCTCGACGTGGACGTTCGAACCGGTGGACTCCGCGGTCTTCCCGGCGATCGATCTGGCCCGGCACGCCGGTACGGCAGGCGGGTGTATGACCGCGGTCTACAACGCCGCCAACGAGATCGCCGCCGAGGCGTTCCTCGACGGCACCCTGAGGTTCCCGGCGATCGTCGAGACCGTCGAGCGCGTCCTCGCGGCAGGCGGCGAATGGGCCGCGCCGCCCGCTACCGTGGACGACGTACTGGCCGCCGACGGGTGGGCCCGGGCTCGCGCGCGCGAGTTCGTGAAGCAGGAGGGCTAGAACCGCATGGTCTTCGCTATCGGAGTGCTGCTCTTCGCCCTCGGTATCGGCGCCTCCATCGCGCTGCACGAGGCCGGGCACATGTGGACCGCCAAGGCACTCGGCATGAAGGTCCGGCGCTACTACATCGGCTTCGGCCCCAAGATCTTCTCGTTCCGTCGCGGCGAGACCGAGTACGGACTCAAGGCGATCCCGGCCGGTGGTTTCTGCGACATCGCCGGGATGACGGCCGTGGACGAACTCGCGCCCGACGAGGTCGACCGCGCGATGTACAAGCAGAAGGCGTGGAAGCGGATCGTCGTGATGTCGGGCGGCATCGCGATGAACTTCCTGCTCGGGTTCGTGTTGATCATCGTGCTCGCCGTGGGGTGGGGTCTGCCCAGCTCCGACAACCGTGCAGTGGTCGGGAACACCGTCTGTGTATCGCCGACACAGGCCGGAGAAGACGGCAGCTACGAACTGGCGAAGTGCGAGGGTGACGGCCCGGCCGCGCTGGCGGGGATCCGGGCCGGCGACGTGATCACCGCGGTGAACGGCGAGTCCACCCCGACGTTCACCGACCTGGTCCGCAAGACCCAGCCGCTGAGCGGCACCGCGGACTTCACCGTCGAGCGCGACGGGCAGACCCTCACGATCGCGGTCCCGATCCAACAGGTCCAGCGGTACGTCAACGATCCGGCGTCGACCACCGAGAATCCCAGGCCTCCGGTCTCCCGCGAGGTGGGCGCGATCGGCATCCAGGCGCCGCCCGGGATCGTGAAGTACTCGCTGCTGGGGGCCGTGCCCGCGTCGGTCGAGTACACCGGTGACCTCTTCGTGCAGACGGTGCACGCGCTGACGCAGTTGCCGTCCAAGGTGGCAGACCTGTGGACCGCCGTGACCGGCGGCGAGCGCGACATCGACACCCCTATCAGCGTGGTCGGGGCGTCCGTCATCGGCGGTCAGGTCGCCGAACGCGGGTTGTGGGAGGTGTTCGTCGGGCTGCTCGCGAGCCTGAACTTCTTCCTGGGCGTGTTCAACCTGCTTCCGCTGCTTCCGCTCGACGGCGGGCACATCGCGGTGACGATCTACGAGAAGATCCGCAACTCGATCCGGAAGATGCGCGGCCTCGCGGCCGGCGGGCCCGTCGACTACATGAAGCTCATGCCGATCACCTACGTCGTCGTGGTGATCGGCGGCGCATACATGCTGTTGACGCTGACCGCCGACATCGTCAACCCGATCCAGCTGTTCCCGTGACCCGGCGTTCGGATATGTCCGAACGATAGACTTGCCCCGTACCAACGAAAGAAGGCGAAACGTGACCAGCCCCGTCGGTTTGGGCATGCCCGGAGCTCCCAGCGATATTCCGGTCCTCGCACCGCGACGCAAGACCCGCCAGCTCATGGTGGGCAACGTGGGGGTCGGCAGCGACCACCCCGTGTCGGTGCAGTCGATGTGCACCACCAAGACCCACGACATCAATGCGACGTTGCAGCAGATCGCCGAGCTCACGGCGTCGGGTTGCGACATCGTCCGCGTCGCGTGCCCGCGCCAGGAAGACGCCGACGCGCTCGCGGCGATCGCGAAGAAGAGCCAGATCCCGGTCATCGCGGACATCCACTTCCAGCCGCGGTACATCTTCGCGGCGATCGACGCGGGCTGCGCTGCTGTCCGTGTCAACCCGGGCAACATCAAGGAGTTCGACGGACGCGTCAAGGAGGTCGCGAAGGCGGCCGGCGACGCGGGCATCCCGATCCGCATCGGCGTCAACGCCGGCTCGCTCGATCCTCGGTTGATGCAGAAGTACGGCAAGGCCACCCCGGAGGCGCTCGTCGAATCGGCGTTGTGGGAGGCGAGCCTGTTCGAGGAGCACGGCTTCGGCGACATCAAGATCTCGGTCAAGCACAACGACCCGGTGATCATGGTGGAGGCCTACCGCCAGCTGGCCGCGCAGTGCGACTACCCGCTGCACCTCGGTGTGACCGAGGCCGGCCCGGCGTTCCAGGGCACGATCAAGTCGGCGGTCGCGTTCGGGTCGCTGCTCTCGGAGGGCATCGGCGACACGATTCGGGTGTCGCTGTCGGCGCCGCCGGCAGAGGAGATCAAGGTCGGCACGCAGATCCTGCAGTCGCTGAACCTGCGCCCGCGCAAGCTCGAGATCGTCTCGTGCCCGTCGTGCGGGCGTGCCCAGGTCGACGTCTACACGCTGGCGAACGAGGTCACCGCCGGGCTCGAGGGCATGGAGGTCCCGCTCCGCGTCGCCGTCATGGGTTGTGTCGTCAACGGTCCCGGCGAGGCCCGCGAGGCGGATCTGGGTGTCGCGTCCGGCAACGGCAAGGGCCAGATCTTCGTCAAGGGCAAGGTCATCAAGACCGTCCCCGAGGCACAGATCGTCGAGACGCTGATCGAGGAAGCGATGCGGATCGCGGAGGAGATGGAAGGCGGGGAGGCCGGCGGCGCGCCGGTGGTCACCGTCGGCTGAAATCCTTCCGCCCCGGCGCATGTTCATGGCAATGTGGGTTCCAGATCCGGCACTGACAGTTCCACGCTGACAGTTCTCATGCCGAGCGGTCCCACTGCACAAGGGGGTGCGTCAGTGCTCAAGCTTCTCGGAGCGAGACAGCTGGGCGGTCGGGACACCGCCCAGGTGTTGCGTGTCCTCGAAGCCGACCCCGTCGCGGCCTGCATGGTCGCGGCGCGGGTGCAGCAGTCCGGACTCGATCCGCGGGCACTCCAGGGGGAGATGTGGAGCCGCGGCGGACCCACCGAGTCGTTGTGTTTCGCGGGAGCCAACCTGGTGCCGCTGCTCGGAGACACCGACGACCTGAGGTCGTTCGCCGACCGGGCCACCCGGTTCCCGCGCATGTGCTCGTCGATCGTCGGGCGGGCGTCGCTGGCGCTGCCGCTGTGGGAGATGCTCGAATCCGAATGGGGTGCGGCGCGTGAGATCCGTTCGGATCAGCCACTGCTCGTGCTGCACGGGGACTCGGCGGTGCGCCCCGATCCACGGGTGCGCCAGGTGCGCATGGACGAGCTCGAGTCGTACTTGCCTGCCGCGATTGCGATGTTCATCGAGGAGGTGGGCATCGATCCACGGGCCAACGACGGTGGGCGCAACTACCGGCGTCGGGTCGCGAACCTGATCGCCTCCGGCCGCGCGTGGGCCCGGTTCGAGAACGGCGAGGTGGTGTACAAGGCGGAGGTTGGTTCGATGTCCGCCTCGGTGGGGCAGATCCAGGGGGTGTGGGTGGACCCGGCACGCCGCGGCGAGGGGATCGGTGCGGCAGGCACCGCGGCAGTGGCGGCCGCCGTGGCCGCGCGCGGCCGAGTTCCCAGCCTCTACGTCAACGCCTACAACGAGCGTGCGCGTCGCACGTACGCGACGGTGGGCTTCACCCAGGTTGCGACGTTCGCGACGATCCTGCTCGACTGAATCCGGTCAGGCCGCGGCGGCCCAGTCCAGATACGCGCGCGCCAGCGGATCGGCCGCCAGGATCGCAACGACGGCCGCCGCAATCATGTACGGCCCGAAGGGAATCGTGGTCCCGATTCGTCCGCGACGGGTGACCAGGATGATCAGGCCGACGAGTGCGGCCACCAGGAACGCGAGAAACGCCCCGACGAGCAGTGTGCCGTACGACAGGTAGGCGAGGACGGCGCCGATGACGCCGGCAAGTTTGACGTCGCCGAACCCCATGCCGGCCGGATAGATCAGGGCGAGTACGAAGTAGAACCCGAACAGGACGGCGGCACCGATCGCGGCGCGCAGCAGGGCCGACCAGTCGCCCGTGACGACGGAACCCACTGCCAGGCAGGCGAATACGATCGGGTACGACGGTACGACGAGGAAGTTCGGCAGCCGTTTGCAATCGATGTCGATGACGGCGAGGGCGATCCCGACGACGGCGAACCAGAGATAGGCCGGTGCTGCCGGGAGAAGATCGAGAGCGGCGAGACGGAGAGTGATCGCGACGAACAGGAGGGCAGTTGCGAGTTCGACGAGCACGCGGCGGGCACTGATGTCGTGTCGTCGCGTGATGGTGTCGATCATCGCGATCCGGGCGGCTACCGCGGACGCAGGGGAGGGGGACGGCGGGGTTGAGTTGGTGGGGGTCGCCTTCGACTCGGCGCACGCGGTCTCCAGGCGCACGCGGTCGATCGCACTGTTTGCGAATGCCCCGGCGAGGATACCCAGGACTGCGGCGCCGATGCCTGCTGCGACGATCACTTTTGATCACCTTTGACTGTCAGTTTGTGCTCTCTTTCGGTGATCGCGCTCGTGATCCTCGGGGTGCAAATCGGGGGGATCGACGTGCCGGCTCGAAAACTGTTGTTGGGGCGCAGTCGATCTCACTGAAGACTTGTTGAATCGTAGACCAGTTCGGAGTGTTTCACTAGCCCCGATGATCGTGATGAAACCGTGATCTTGAAGAGTGTCCAGTTCCCGATCCAGGCCCTACAGTTGCCGATCAGATTACCTGGAAAGGTGATCTGCTTCACACAGCTCGAAAGTCCACACAGAGATCCTCTCCCCTACCAAATCAGGAGCTCTCATGAACCTCTTCTTCGCGAACCTGTACCTCATGGGCTTAGACGTCAAGGACCGTCTGACCCGTGAAGACCGCGGCGCCACCGCCGTCGAGTACGGACTGATGGTCGCCGGCATCGCGATGGTGATCATTGTTGCGGTCTTCGCCTTCGGCGACAAGATCACCGGTCTGTTCAACGGGTTCAGCTTCTCGAAGCCCGCGGCGTCGGGCACGTAATCGCGCTCACGTCGGCCCGAACGATGTCGGCGGCCCCGCTTTCGGGGCCGCCGACGTCTTGGAACTGTTAGGGGCATGGGCATGCGCCGTTTTGGTTCTGATTCTGGTGCTGCTGCAGTCGAATTCGCTCTCGTCGTTCCGATCCTGATCACACTGGTCCTCGGCATTGTGGAGTTCGGTCGGGGTTACAACGTCCAGAACGCGGTCAGCGCTGCTGCCCGCGAGGGCGCACGGACGATGGCGATCAAGAAGGATCCGGCGGCGGCGCGTGCCGCCGTGAAGGGCGCGGGTGTGTTCAGTCCGGCGATCACCGATGCGGAGATCTGCATCAGCACTTCGGGCACGCAGGGCTGCTCGGCAACGTCGTGTCCGAGCGGAAGTACCGTGACGCTCACGGTCAGCTATCCCCTCGAGTACCTGACGGGACTCTTTCCCGGTAAGCCGACGCTCACCGGCACGGGGGTCATGCGATGCGGTGGGTGACGTCTCGCATGTCGAATGACGAGCGCGGGGTCGTCGCCGTGCTCGTCGCGATCCTCATGGTCGTGCTTCTTGGGTGTGCTGCGATCTCGGTCGACATCGGTGCGAACTATGTCGTCAAACGTCAGTTGCAGAACGGGGCCGATGCGGCTGCGCTCGCCGTAGCCCAGGAATCCGATTGCAAGGCAGGATCTTCCGCCTCATCCGTGTCGAGCCTTGTCCAAGCGAACGTCAACAGCTCGTCGGCCGCCAGTGCGGCGGTGATCGACGGTGTGAAGCGGAAGGTGACGGTCACTGCGTCGGCGGTGGGTGACGACGGCCTCGCCGGCCGGAGAAACGTGTTCGCACCGGTCCTCGGAGTCGACCGCAGCGAGATCTCGGCGTCTGCGACTGCAAGCTGCGTGTTTCCCCTCGGGGGGACCGCGGAACTCCCGCTCACGTTCCACAAGTGCCATTTCGACGAATCCCGCAGTCTGGACGTGAAGATCCTCGTCGCCTACAACGTGACGGCGACGCGCTGCAACGGGGTCACGGGAAACGCGGCACCGGGCAATTTCGGCTGGCTACAGGGGGCGAACGGTCGCTGCCCAGCGAAGATCGACGCGGCCGTCTATGCAACACCGGGCGACACCGGTAACAACATTCCGGGGCCGTGCAAGGACACCATCAAGCAGTTTCAGAATGCCGTCGTCCGGGTCCCGATCTACGACGTCGCAGGTGGAACCGGAAGTGGTGGATGGTTTCACGTCGTCGGTTTGGCTGCCTTCAAGATTCAGGGCTACCGGCTGAGCGGCAACCCGGAGTTCAACTGGAACAACGATGTTCACGGGGCGCTGAGTTGCACCGGCAGCTGCCGCGGCATCATCGGCACCTTCGTGAAAATTGTCAGCCTCGATTCGGATCTGACGCCGGGAGGGATCGATTTCGGCGTGAGTACGATCAGCTTGCTCGATTAGGAGCCCGTTTTGAGAACCCGAATCATTGCTGCGATCTGTGCGATCGTTCTCGCGGTCGCGGGAACCCTCGCCCTGATCTCGTATGTACGCGGGGCCGATGCCCGCGCCCTGGCGGGTACACGCACCGTCGATGTGCTCGTCGCCAATCAGACGATTCCGAAGAACACTCCCGCCGATTCGCTCGTGGGAATGGTTGTGGTCAAGAAACTTCCGGAAATGGCGGTGCTACCCGAACGGGTGACCAGTCTCGACCAACTGTCCGGCAAGGTCGCGCTGACCGACCTCCTGCCTGGCGAACAACTGGTCTCGGCGCGATTCGCCGACCCGGCGACGGCCCGAAGTCAGGACCAGGGAGGAATCCCCGAGGGGATGCAGGAGGTGACGGTTCTTCTCGAGCCGCAACGCGCACTGGGAGGCCACATCGCGTCAGGCGATACCGTGGGCGTCTTCATGTCCTTCTCTCCGCCTGTCAAGAATTACGAAACACATCTGAGATTGCAGAAAGTGCGAGTCACGCGGGTCCAGGGAACGTTCTCCAACGCCGACGAAGGGGATTCGGCCGCGGTCGACTCGTCGCCGAGCCCTGCTCCCACCGAGGCCTTTCTCGTCTCGCTGGCGGTCGACGTGCCGATGGCGGAGCGTGTCGTTTTCGCCGCGGAGCACGGGACCATCTGGCTTTCCAATGAGCCGCTGAGTTCGAACGAGGCCGGGGCATCCGTGGTCTCCCCGGAAGGAGTGTTCCGATGAGCCGCATCGTCCTGCTGACCGATCGCGACGATTTCACCCGCCGCGTGTACCACGCCGCGGACGGCAACCTTCTGGTGTTGCCGGCGCAGCCGGTTCCCCGAGGGCCGGCGCAGTTGGTCGGGCTCGGCGTGACCGTGCAACCCGAAGTTCTCGTTCTCGGTCCGGACGTGCCGGAAGTGGAGGGCCTGTCCCTCGCCGGCCGGATCGATCATTCGACGCCCGGCACCACGGTGGTTCTGGCCAGTGATGCGGGCACCGACGTGTGGTTGAGGGCGATGCGCGCCGGCGTGCGGGACGTGATGTCGCCGGAGGCGGAGATCGCGGACGTTCGTGCGGTACTCGATCGAGCAGGCCAGGCCGCGCTGGCGCGACGTCAGGGGGCGAGTGCACCGGCAGAGCAGCATGCGGTTCAGGGGAAGGTCATCGTGGTCGCGTCGCCGAAAGGCGGAACCGGAAAGACCACCGTTGCGACGAATCTTGCGGTCGGACTCGCGGCGGCAGCGCCTCACTCCACGGTGTTGGTGGACCTCGACGTGCAGTTCGGGGACGTTGCCAGTGCTCTCCAGTTGGTTCCGGAACATTGCCTGACCGACGCGGTCGCGGGCCCGGCCAGCCAGGACATGATCGTCCTCAAGACCGTCCTGACGCCCCATTCCACCGGACTGCATGCGCTGTGTGGGTCGGACTCGCCCGCGGCGGGCGACAGCATCACCGGCGAGCAGGTGAGCACTCTGTTGACGCAGTTGGCGGCCGAATTCCGGTACGTGGTCGTCGACACCGCGCCCGGTTTGCTCGAACACACCCTGGCGGCGCTCGACCTTGCTACCGACGTCGTGTTGGTGTCGGGTATGGACGTGCCCAGCGTCCGCGGGATGCACAAGGAACTGCAATTGCTGACGGAGCTGAATCTGGGTCCGGTCGTGCGGCATGTCGTGCTCAACTTCGCGGATCGACGCGAGGGGCTGACGGTCCAGGACATCCAGAACACCATCGGGGTTCCCGCCGATATCGTGATCAAGCGGTCGAAAGCCGTTGCCCTCTCGACGAACCGGGGCGTTCCACTGCTTCAGAACCCGGGTCGGGATCGCACTGCGAAAGAATTGTGGCGACTCGTCGGCCGTATCGATCCCGCTCCCGATACCGCCAAGGGTGGACGCGCGCGGCATCGGGCGGCCGAGGCGGTGGGTGCGAAATGAGACTGTCCCAACGGCTCGAAGCCGTGCGCGGAGCCGCACCCGTCGAAGCCGCCGCGCCGATCCCGCCGGGGAAGCAGGCGAAGGCGAAGACGTCCATCCCACCGGCCGACGCTCTCGCCGAACTGAAGGACCGTGCGAGTGCGGCCCTGTACACCCGGATCGGCACCCGCTTCAACGACTCCTCGTTGAGCGAGGAGCAACTGCATCTCCTGGTCCGTGAGGAACTGGCCGAGATCGTGGAGCAGGAGACGACGCCACTCACCTTCGACGAACGGCAGCGCCTGCTCCGTGAGGTCGCCGACGAGGTACTGGGGCACGGACCGCTCCAGCGGCTACTAGAGGACCCGTCGGTCACCGAGATCATGGTCAACAGCCATGACATGGTCTACGTCGAGCGGGACGGCACCCTCGTTCGCAGCTCCGCGCGATTCGCGGACGAGGCGCACCTGCGTCGCGTGATCGAGCGCATCGTTTCCGCCGTCGGTCGACGGATCGACGAATCGTCTCCGCTCGTGGATGCACGCTTGGCGGACGGCTCCCGTGTCAACGCGGTGATCCCACCGCTCGCATTCAACGGCTCCTCGCTCACCATTCGAAAGTTCTCGAAAGATCCGTTCCAGGTCGACGATCTCATCGCCTTCGGCACTCTCTCGCACGAGATGGCCGAACTGCTCGACGCGTGTGTGCAGGCGCGACTCAACGTCATCGTCTCGGGCGGCACGGGCACGGGGAAGACGACGCTGCTCAACGTGCTCTCGTCGTTCATTCCGGAAGGGGAGCGGATCGTCACCATCGAGGACGCCGTGGAACTGCAACTCCAGCAGGACCACGTCGTACGGTTGGAGAGCCGACCGCCGAACATCGAGGGCAAGGGCGCCGTCACCATCCGCGACCTGGTGCGGAACTCGCTGCGTATGCGCCCTGACCGCATCGTGGTGGGGGAGTGCCGCGGAGGCGAAAGTCTCGACATGCTGCAAGCGATGAACACCGGTCACGACGGGTCGCTGTCGACGGTGCATGCCAATTCGCCCCGTGATGCCATCGCGCGCTTGGAGACGCTCGTGTTGATGGCGGGCATGGACCTGCCGTTGCGGGCGATCCGGGAGCAGATCGCTTCGGCGGTCGACGTGATCGTGCAGCTCACTCGATTACGTGACGGCACTCGGCGGGTGACGCACGTGACCGAGGTCCAGGGCATGGAGGGTGAGATCGTCACCCTGCAGGATGCCTTCCTGTTCGACTACAGCGCCGGCGTCGACGCGCGCGGGCGATTCCTCGGCAGACCGCAGCCGACGGGAGTGCGGCCGCGGTTCACCGACAAGTTCCGAGATCTCGGTATTTCTTTGTCGCCGAGTGTTTTCGGGGTGGGAGAGCCCTCCCGGGGGCGGGTATGAGCCGGTTCGTGGTGGCCGTCGTGCTCGCCCTCGGCGCGGGTGTTCTGGGAATTCCCGCCGTAGCCGCGGCGGCCGAGACCGAGGCTGTCCAGGTCTCGGCGGTCGACACGACCCGGTTTCCCGACATCGAGGTGTCCATCCTCGCGCCGCCCGGTATCGAAGGGCAGGCGATCGATCCGGGAACGTTCGCGCTCACCGAGGGCGGCGTGCCGCGGGAGATCGAGGTCAGGCAGCAGCCGGGTTCCGAGCAGGACATCGTGCTCGCAATCGATGTGTCCGGGGGCATGTCGGGTCCGGCGCTGGACGACGTGAAGCGCGCCGCTTCGGATTTCGTGCGGCAGGCGCCGACCGGCGCCCACATCGGAATCGTCGCGATCTCGTCGACGCCACAGGTGCTCTCGGAACTGACGACGGACTCCGAGGACCTGCTCCGCAGGATCGACGGACTGAAGGCGGGCGGCAACAGCGCGATCGCAGATTCGGTGGTGACCGCCGCCGAGATGCTCGAGCGCGGCGAAGCGGCCAACAACATCCTGCTTCTGTTGACGGACGGCGCCGACACGTCGAGTGCACACTCGATGTCGGAACTCCCGTCCGTCCTGAGCCGTTCGCGCGCGTCGCTGTACGCCGTGCAGATGTCGACACCCGAGACGAACTCTGCTCTCCTGCAGCAGGTTGCGCGGGAGTCGCGCGGTCAGTACGCGTCTGCGGGTGATACGGCGGCGCTGGGTGCGATCTACCAGTCGGCCGCTCGCGCGCTCGGAAACCTGTACGTCGTCCGATACCGATCGGAAGCGAACGGCGATACCCAGGTGGTGGCGAGCGTGCGCAGCGGCGCAGCCGGCCGAGTGAGCGATCCGTTCCCGGTGACATTGCCCGGTGTGGCGCCGACGCCGAGCGTCGTCGCCGGGACCGTCGACGGTTTCTTCACGTCTTCGACGGGGCTGGTGATCGGGCTCCTAGCGTGCTACTCGGCGCTTGCGGGAGGCGTGCTGGCGGTCGCCGGTAGAGGGCCCGCGAGGATTTCGGCAGCACGTCGTGGGCGGCAGGACGGACGGGACTCGATGCTGTCCCGATTCGCGGAACGGCTGGTGCAGTGGATCGATCAGAACCTGAGGAGACGCGGACGCATCGCTGCCCGCACCCAGGCGCTACAGGAGGCGGGGCTTAAGCTTCGTCCAGGTGACTTCATCGCCCTGGTCGGTGCTGCGGCGATCACCGCTGCGGCGATCGGTCTCCTGGCTTCGGGCATCGTGGCGGCGCTCTTGCTCGCGGCGATCACAGTGGGATTGTCGAGAATCTATCTCCGTGTGATGGCCGGTAGGCGTCGGGCCGCGTTCGCTGATCAGCTCGACGATTCCCTGCAGCTGCTGGCCAGCAATCTCCGAGCCGGGCACAGCATGCTCCGAGCGCTCGATTCCCTTTCCCGGGAGGCGGAGGTGCCGACTTCGGAGGAGTTCGCTCGGATCGTCAACGAGACTCGGGTGGGACGTGATCTCAACGAGTCTCTCGACGACGTGGCCCGGCGGATGCGAAGTGACGATTTCAACTGGATAGCTCAGGCGATCGCCATCAACCGTGAGGTCGGAGGCGACCTCGCGGAAGTCCTCGACCAGGTCGGCAACACCATTCGAGAGCGAAATCAGATTCGACGGCAGGTGAAAGCCCTTGCTGCCGAGGGGAAACTGTCCGCCTACGTGCTGATGGCGCTGCCCTTCGGTCTCACCGCATTTCTGCTCGTCTCGAATCCGGACTACCTGTCGAAGTTGACGGGTAGCGCCATCGGCTACGTGATGATCGCGGTGGGGCTCGTCATGCTGACCGTCGGTGGGCTGTGGATGAACAAGGTTGTCTCGGTCAAGTTCTAGTGCTCGGGAACTGGGAGGTGTTGTGATTCCACCGCTGGTGCTCGTGGCGGCGCTGTCCGTCGGCGGGGCGTTGGGTGTTCTGGTGTGGTTGACGGCCGGCGCCCGAGATCCGGAACGCGGACCCGCCCTTCAGAACCTCCAGTCGCAGCTGGCGCTGCCGATTCCGGAGTCGGGAGGCGCGCCACCGCTTTCGCTCGGCCGATTCGTGAAGCTGCTGTCGCCGCCCGGGACGATGGCCCGCTTGGAACGACTGCACATCCTTGCCGGTCGTCCAGCGGCGTGGGTTCCGGAACGGGCCGCGATGGCGAAGATCGTTCTCGCCGCGGCCGCCGCCCTGCTCGGCCTTCTCGCGGTGGGTGCGTCGCCTGGCGTCGGCCGGGTGCTGTTCGCTGCGGCCGCCGTCGCGCTGGCGTATTTCGTCCCGGAACTTCTCCTGCAGAGCAGGGGGCAGGAGCGCCAAGCCGAGATCGAACTGGCGCTTGCCGACACCCTCGACCAGATGACGATCGCAGTCGAGGCGGGCCTGGGGTTCGAAGCCGCCATGCAGCGGGCCGCGAAGAACGGAAAGGGGCCGCTGGCCGAGGAATTCATCCGGACATTGCAGGACATACAGATGGGGCAGTCGAGGCGAATCGCGTACCTGGATCTTGCCGCCAGAACGAAAGCACCCAACTTGCGGAGGTTCCTTCGGGCCGTTATCCAAGCCGACGAGTACGGCGTGGCCATCGCCGAGGTCCTGCGGACCCAGGCCTCGGAGATGCGTCTGAAACGCCGTCAGAGTGCTGAGGAGAAGGCGATGAAGGTTCCGGTGAAGGTGCTGTTTCCGTTGATGACCTGCATCCTGCCGACCATCTTCATCGTGATCCTGGGTCCGGCGGTGATCAACATGATGGAGGTCTTGGGCGGTATGTAACCGGTTCGGAGGCTAGCGGCACACGACCGCCCTCGCCACCTGCATCGTCTTCCGGTCGAGGTAGCAGAACAGCACGGCGTGCTCGCCGTCGACCGTGCAGGTCGCGGTGACGGTGTCGCCGGCCGCGATGACCTTCGTGAGGCTGTCGACCGCATGTCCACCGAGCCGCTCGAGGGCAGCCTCGTCGCCGCGCCGGGCGTCCGCGACGAGACGCCGGACCGACCGCTTCCCACGTTCGCCCACGCTGCGGACCGCGAGACCGAAGGCGAGTGACCCGCCCACGCCCTGGAGCCGGAGCATGCGGACGCTCATGCTCGCCGCGACAGCAAGTTTCGCGCGATCGACGCCGGCCACTTGGGCGAACATCGGCGCGACCTCCCAGTGCGCGGCGATCCGCCGAATTCGGGGAGCACCCTCGTCGAGAGTGGTCTCGTACACGAGGTGCATCGGCGCCTTCGCCACGACGCCGCCGCCGAGTCGAGTCTCGATGGTGACGTCGCGGACGACGTCGAGTCCGCTGACGATGTCCTCGTTCTCCACGTGGAAGCGAATGTCGTTCGGTGCGATGAACGTGTCCCAGAATCGGGACAGGGGATCGCCGCCCCGGACATGGCTGCGTCGGTCGTACAGCCCGCCGAGTACGGGCCGACCGCCGACGGGATCCTCGACCACGTGCCGGTCCGCGAACAGCCCCAGCCAGGCGTTCTTGTCGTGCGCCGCTACCGCGGCGGGGGACTGGCGTGCCAGGTCCAGCAACTCCTGCGCGGTGGTGGTTCGGGTGATCGTGGCGGTCTCGATCGGTGTCGCTGACATGGCGGCGAGTATGACACAGCAAGTGGAACGTGTTCCAGATTTCGTCGACGTCCGGCCGTCTCGCCGCTAGGCTCGGCGGATGACTGATATGTCGGATTCAGGGGATGAGAGTCGTTCCTGCAGCGACGCGGGGGCCCCGGTCGAGCGGCGCCCTCCCGCCCACGCGGGGTGGGCGGTCGTCGCACTGCTCTTCTTCTGGCCGTTGTCGTTCGCGGCCTTCACCCACGCGTTCGAGGTGCATCCGCGGTGGTCCGACGGCGATCGTGACGGGGCGCGGCATGCGTCCAACCGGGTTCGCCGGCTGGGGCAGGTCTCGCTCTGGATCGGCGGTTCGATCGCGGTAGTGCTGCTGGTGCTGTACGTCCTGGTTTCCGCCGTGTGGATCGACGCCCACCACCACGGAATCTCGCCGTCGTTCACCGGTCCCGGCTACTGCGATTTCGGCGGCGGCGATTTCGGCGGTGGCGATTTCGGCGCAGAAGACGGTTCCTCCGGTTGGTGACCGGGCAGGGCGAGCGTCCTACGGCAGCAGCCCCAGACGCCGCGCCGCCACGACGGCTTCGCGCCGGGAATGGGCGTCGAGTTTGCTCATCGCGCTGCGCAGGTAGCTCTTGACGGTCTCGGGCTTCACCGACAGGCGCTCGGCGATAACGACATTCGAGCAACCGAGTGCGGCATGGCTGAGGACGTCCACCTCGCGCGGCGACAGCGCCACCGGCGGGGTGGGGCGGTCGGTGTCGTCGGCCGCGCCGACCCCGGCGAGACGGTTGGACAGGGCGCGGAGTTGTTCCTGCAATGCCGGGTCGTCGACCGTCTGTGCGATGCTTCGCAACTCGGCATGCACGTCGCGAATCTCCTCCGCGTCGGCGCCGCCCGGCGCGGGCACCTCGGCCGCGGCGGCGTCGAGCAGTGCCACCCGGCGGTCCACCTCGTCGCGGATCGCGATCTCGTTCGCCAGGCGGCGGCCGGCCTGCATCATGACGTCCGCGATGCGGTCGCCCAGCCGGACGCGTTCGCGGATCGCCGCGTACATGACGGCGCGGGAATTACCGCGTACCACGACCGGCACCGCGAGCACCGAGCACAGGCCCTCCGCGAGGACCGGACCGTCGTAGTGGTGGGTGATGGTGCGGGCACGGCCGTAGTCGTGGACGGCCGCGGGATTGCGGCGGGCGACCACGTGCCCGCCGAGGCCCGAACTCTCCGAGACGGCGAGG
This sequence comes from Prescottella equi, assembly GCF_002094305.1. Lineage (GTDB taxonomy): Bacteria > Actinomycetota > Actinomycetes > Mycobacteriales > Mycobacteriaceae > Prescottella > Prescottella equi. Next base: position 193,109 of record NZ_LWTX01000007.1, on the reverse strand, counting down.
CCCCGCAGACCGTCGGTGTGGGTGCCGACGAACTCGTCGAGATGCAGGGTGCCGTCATGTACCTCGCCGCCGAAGACGACCGGGACGATGCTGGTCGCGGCCACTTTCCGTAGCTCGGTGCGGAGTGCGTCGCGGTCGCGCGGACGCAGCAGGGACGAGGTGTGGGTGGGCACCCTCATCACCCCTTTCCGGGGGTAGCCGGTCAATCCTGTGACACGCATCATAGGAGCAACGATGGCCCGATGGTGAGCTGGGCCCCGACGACGAGGAGTGACGATGACCGTCGACACCACCACCCGTGTGCGCGAACTCTTGGCGCAATACGACACCCCGCAGGCCTGCGCGGCCGAGCTGCTGTGCGACCGGCACCCGGCGGATGCGGTGGCGTTCACCGTCGTCGAATCGGATCTGTCGTCGACCGATCTGACGTTCGGCTGGCTGCGGGAGCAGTCCACGAAGTTCGCCGCTGCGCTGGCCGACCTCGGTGTCGAGCCCGGTGACTGCGTGGCGACGCTGATGGGCAAGTCCGCCGACCTCGTGGTGGCGTTGTTGGGGATCTGGCGTCGCGGCGCCGTCCACGTCCCGCTGTTCACCGCGTTCGCGCCGCCGGCGATCGCGTTCCGGCTCGAGGCCAGCGGCGCGAAGGTCGTGATCTCGGACGCGAACCAGCTCGACAAGCTCGCTCCGGGCGACGACATGCCGTCGAATCCGTCGTGGCAGGTGATCGTCGCGGGTGAGGGCGAGGGTGCGCTGCGCTTCGACGACCTCCTCGCGCGCCATTCGGCCGACGACCCGCGCGGCGCGGCGGCGGCGCTCGGCGGCGACGCCCCGATCGTTCGTTTGTTCACCAGCGGTACGACGGGCTCCCCGAAGGGTGTCCCGGTCCCGATCCGGGCGCTCGCGGCCTTCCGCTCGTACATCGAGTGGGGGCTCGACGTGCGCGAGGACGACGTGTTCTGGAACGCTGCCGATCCCGGCTGGGCCTACGGGCTGTACTACGCGCTGCTCGGCCCGATGGCGTCGGGCGTCCGCAGCATCCTGCTGCACGCCGGGTTCTCCGCGCCGCTCACGTGGCAGGTGATGGAACGCTTCGGCGTCACCAACTTCGCCGCCGCCCCCACCGTCTACCGGAGCCTGCGCGCCGACGAGACGCCCGTCCCGGAGTCGGTGACGCTGCGCCGCGCGTCGTCGGCGGGCGAGCCGCTCACGCCGGACGTCATCGCGTGGTCCGAGGCCGAGCTGGGCGTGACCGTCCGCGACCAGTACGGGCAGACCGAGCACGGCATGTTCATCATCAACGCGTGGGCCGACGGACTGCGCGAGGACGTCGTCCCCGGCTCGATGGGCCGCCCGCTGCCCGGCTGGACGTGCGCGGTTCTCTCCGACGACGCCGACGAGATCGCCCCGCCGAACACCCCCGGCCGCGTCGCGATCGACACGCAGAACAGCCCCCTGATGTGGTTCACCGGTTACAGCGACGCGCCGGAGAAGACCGCGGCCCGCTTCACGCCCGACGGCCGCTGGTACGTCACCGGCGACGCGGGTCAGGTGGACGAGGAGGGGCGGTTCTTCTTCTCTTCCCGCGACGACGACGTGATCATCATGGCGGGCTACCGCATCGGTCCGTTCGACGTGGAGAGCGTGCTGGTGATGCACGACGACGTCGTCGAGGCCGCCGTCGTCGGCATGCCTGACCAGCTGCGCGGCGAGGTGCTCGAGGCGTTCGTCGTGCTGCGGTCCGGCGTCGAGGGCACCGACGAGCTCGAGAAGGATCTGCAGCAGCTGGTGAAGAAGAAGTTCGCGGCGCACGCCTACCCGCGCACGGTGCATTTCGTCCCGCACCTGCCCAAGACCCCCAGCGGCAAGGTGCAGCGCTACATTCTGCGTCAGGGGTAGGCGCCTTCGGCGCCCGTGCGCCTTTTTGGTGGTGCCAGCTACCAAAAAGGCGCACGGGCGCGTCAGCGCCTGTTGCGGATACGTCCGAGCACGAGCAGTGCGACGAGGGTGACGAGCAGAAGCAGGGTGGTGTTCGCGGCCGCCTGGAACACCTGGCCGCGGTCGGTGAGGCCGAAGATGGCCACCGGCAACGTCTTCCACGTCGCGGGGTACACCATGATGGTGGCGCCGAGCTCGCCCATCGACAGTGCGACGGACAGACCCGCGGCGGCACCCAGGGCGGGTACCAGCAGTGGCAGGGTGATCCGCAGCAGCACCCGGACCGGGCCGGCGCCGAGCGACTCGGCGGCCTGCCGGTAGGCGGGATCCAGTCGCTCCAGCGCAGCCGACACCGAACTGAACGCGAAGGCCAGTACCAGCACTGCGTGCGCGAGAATGACGATCCACTTGGTTCCGCCGAGCAGCAGGGGCCGCTCGTTGAACGCGATGAGCAGGCCCAGCCCGATCGCCACCGACGGCAGCGCGACCGGCAGATGGAACACCGCGTCGGTGACCTTCCGTAGCCAGGTCGGCGCCTCCCGCGCGGCGAGCGCCGCCCAGGTTCCGACGACCAGCGCGAGTCCACCGGCGATGACCGCGGTCTGCAGGCTGACGATCATGCTGGCGAGATTGTCGTCCGACAGCGCCGCCGAGAGGTTCTTCGTGCCCAGGTCCGACGGCAGCGGCCCGTTCCAGGCGCCCGCGAGTGCGGCCGCGATCACGGTGGCGATCGGCGCGACGAACACGATCGCCACCACCGCCGCGAACAACGTGAGCGTCAGGTATCTAGCGCGTCGGGTCCACAGCAGCACGGCTGCCTCCCATCAGTCGGGCGAACAGGAATCGGTAGCCGCCGTACAGAGTGAGCGACAGCGCCACCTGGACGGTCGCGATCACGGCGGCGCCCGGCAGGTCGAACGTGACGATGCCGTGGGTGTAGATCAGCACGGGTAGTGTCATGACGTCCTTGGCGCCGGTGAACAGCACGATGCCGAACTCGTTGAGCGTCAACAGGAGTACGAGCGATCCGCCGGCCATCATCGCCGGCCACGCCTCGGGCAGCACCACCTGGCGCAGCACGCGCAGTGGTGACGCACCCAGGCTGGCGGCGACGTCGAGCTGGTCGCGCGGGATCTGCGAGAACGCGGCCAGCAGCGGTCGCACCACGAACGGCGTGAAGAACGTGATCTCGGCGGCGATGACGCCGAGCGGGGTGTTCAGGAAGTTCAGGGGGCCCTGCTCGGCGCCGGTGATCCGCGTGATCAGTGCGTTGACCGCACCGGCGGTGCCGTAGAGGAACGTGAACGCGAGCGTCACGAGGAACGACGGCAGCGACAAGATCGTGTCGATCAGCCGTCCCACCACCTTCGCTCCCGGGAAGGGGACGAACGCGAGTACGAGTGCCAGGAACGTGCCGAGCACGAGGCAACCCAGCGTGGACGTCACCGCCACTTGAACGGTGCGCCACAACGCGTTCCGGAACGACGACGAACCGAGGACGTCGGTCCACGTCGACCAGCCGCGACCGCTGTCGGTGACGGTGGACTCCGCCAGCACCCGCGCCATCGGGTACACGGCGAACCCGACGACCAGCAGGAGCGGTGGCAGTACCCACAGTCCGGAACGCCGGCGTGACTGCGCTTTCCGGGGCGGCGCCTCGTCGGCGACGGGAGGTTCGAGGAGGGCGGTCACTGTGTCGCTCCCCGGGCCGCCGCCGGAACCGGCACCAGTACGGCGCCGCGCTCGGGGAACCGCATGCCGACCTCGGCCCCGAGGGGGCGCTCGTCGTGGCCGGGCACGTCCACGTCGATCGGTGTCTCGGGCAGGCTCGGCAGCGCGATCGTGACGCGGGTGGACGAGCCGCGCCACACGCTGGCGACGATCCGAGCGGGCAGGGTGCCGCGTTCGGCGGGGGAGGTGAGGGTGATCGCGTGCGGGCGCAGGCACAACAGTGCGCCGGCCTCGGACTCCCAGTCGGTGCGTCCGATCTCGGGCTGCGGGGCGTGCGCGGTGACGGGGCTGCCACCCACCGACACCAGCGCCGACGTCCCGATCACCCGGGTCACCGTGCACGGCAGCAGGTTCGCGCCACCGAGGAACGCCGCAGTGAAGCTGCTCGGTGGCCGCTTCCACAGGTTCTCGGTGGTGTCCACGTCCACCAGTCGGGCGTCGCGCATCACCGCGATCCGGTCGGCGAGCGCGAGGGCCTCCGACTGGTCGTGCGTGACGTACAGCATCGCGGTGTCCGGCAGCGCGGCGCGCAGTTCCTGCAGTTCGGTGAGCATGCTCTGACGCAACTGCGCGTCCAGTGCCGCGAGGGGCTCGTCGAGCAGCAGCACCCTGGGCCGGATCGCCAACGCGCGGGCGATCGCCACGCGCTGCTGCTGGCCTCCCGACAGTTCCCGCGGAAAGCGCTTGCCGTACGCGGACATCCCGACCATCGCGAGTGCGTCGGACACGCGTCCGGCGATCTCGGCACGGGGAATCCGGTGCGCGCGAAGCCCGAACGCGACGTTCTCGGCCACCCGCATGTGCGGGAACAGGGCGTAGGACTGGACGACGACGCCGATCCCGCGCTTCGCGGGTGGCAGATCGGTGACGTCTCGCCCGTCGAGGCGGACCGTCCCCGACGCCGGGCGGGTGAAGCCGGCCAGCGCCTTGAGCGCGGTGGACTTGCCCGAGCCGCTGGGCCCGAGCAGCGCGACGGTCTCGCCGCGCGCGACCCGCAGGTTGAAGTCGATCAGGGCCCGGGTGGCCCCGCGTCCGTGTCCGTACGCGACGTTCACCCGGTCGAATGTGATGGCCGGAAGGGACGAGTCGGCAGCGTCCGACGCCGTGTCGGGTGCCTTGCCGATCGTGGTGCGGAGGGACCGCCCGGGCTCGAATCGTGGCATGTCAGTTACCGGTTGCCTTCTGGTAGGCGGCGATGTCGGCGTCGAGGGAGGCGAGGACGTCGTTCCAGTTCGGGGTCCACACCTCGACGCCGTTGATGAGACCGGTCGGGGTCGACGGGTCGGTCGCGTTGCCCGAGGCGGCTCGAACGTCGGTGCGAACGGACACGCCGCGCGCGTCACCGGCGACCGACTGCTGGGCCTTTTCCGACAGCAGGTACTCCATGAGCTTCTTGGCCTCCTCGGAGTGCGGGGCACCCTTCGCCAGACCCATCACGTACGGCAGCGCGACGGTGGTGCGCGTGCCGTCGGCCTCGGCGGGGAAGAAGATCTGGAACTTCGAACCGTCGTCGGCGATCGACGCGAGGTTCATCTGGACGTCGCCGTTGGCGACGAGGAGTTCGCCGTTGCTGACCTTGGGCTGCAGCTTGCCGGTGGACGACGACGGTCCGACGTTGTTGGCCTGCAACTTCGTCAGGTAGTCCAGGGCGCCCTGCTTGCCCATCAGGTGCTGGAGCAGCAGCAGGACGGCGGTACCGTCGCCGGCCTGACCGGGTGTGGAGTACTGCAGCTTCCCCTTGAACTGGTCGGAGAGCAGGTCGTCCCACGTCTTGGGTGCCGGGTCGGCGCTGGGGTTCGCGATGAACGACAGGTAGTTGTCGACCAGCGGCACGTACTTACCGGCCGGGTCCTGGACGTCGGCGGGCACCGCGGAGGTGTCGATACCGCTGGGCTGGAGGAGGCCCTGGGCGTCGGCCTTCTGGATGAACGGCGGCAGTGTCACGACGACGTCGGCCTGCGGGTTCGACTGTTCCTTGTCGACGCGGGAGACCACCTCGCCGGACCCGGCCTCGACGAGGTTGACCGCGATGCCGGTCTCCTCGGTGAACGCGGCGAACTGCGTCTTGTACCAGCCGGCGAGGCCGTCGGCGCTGTAGACCGTGACGGTCTCGCCGCCGGCGCCCGCCGCCGCGCCGGTGCCGCCGCAGGCGGTGAGGGTGAGCGCCGCGGTGCTCAGTGTGACGGCTGCAACAGCCACGCGGAAACGCTTGACGTTCCTGCTCATTCGGGAATTCCTGTCTGGGTGAGGGATTCGAACGGTGACGGAAGAACTCGAGAAGAACTCAGTGGGAGAGGACGAGATCGGTGAACTCGCGAACCGACGGCACGACGTGCGTCGGGTCGGCGGCGCGCAGTTGCTTCTCGTCGTGGGCGCCGGTGAGAGCGCCTGCGACGATGCTGGCGCCGGCGCGGCGACCGCTGGTGATGTCGTTGGCGGTATCGCCCAGGACGGCAACGTCTTTGACGTCGTCGACGCCCAGCCGCATGAGTGCGGTGAGGATCAGGTCCGGGAAGGGGCGCCCACGTCCGGCTTCGGCGGGGGAGAGCGTCAGGTCGGCGAGCGTCTGCCAGCCGAGTGCGGCCAGCAGCTTGTCCTGGGTGGTGCGGCTGAACCCGGTGGTGAGCGCCACCTGGATTCCGGCGTTCCGCAGTGCGCTGATCGATTCGGCCGCGCCGGCAATCGCGGTGGCACCGCCCTCGTCGACGAGGTGGTCGTACTCGGCCTCGAACGCGCGGTTGGCGGCCTGGGCGCGATCCTCGTCGCCGAACAGGGCACGGAACACCACGATCTTGGACTGGCCCATCGTGTCGAGGACGTACTGCCGGGCGGCGTCGGCCTCGGGGCCGGACTCGGCCAGCCCCGCCGCGGCTGCCGCAGCGGCGAACGCCCGGAGTACGAGTCCGTCGTCGGCGACGGTGGTGCCGGCCATGTCGAGCACGGCGAGCTTGATGGTGGTCACAGGTCTCTCCTGAGGGGTCGGGGTCTAGAGGCCCAGCTGGTCGGCGGTCTGTTCGGCGAGGGCGGGTCCGAGCGTCATGCCGCGACCACCCGGCCCGGCCACTACCCACACGCCGTCGGTGGGCTGGGCGCGGTGCACGAGTTGGGCGGGGTCGAGGCACTGGCTGTAGACACCGGCCCACCGCTTGACGACCGGTGGCAGATGGCGGCCGAGGAGTTCCTCGACGACGCTGGTCAGATGGCGGTACGGCGCCTCGTCGACGTCGAAATCGAACGGCTCGTCGTACTCGTGGGTGTCGCCGATGGTGAGCCCGCCGTGCAGGCGCTGCACGCACAGCAGCTGCATGCGGTGCTCCGCGGCAGTGGGCTCCTGGGGCTGCGCGGCGCGCAGTTCGTCCAGCGCCGAGCCGGTGAAGGCGGGGTAGTAGCGCATGCTGTCGCCGTCGGCGATGGCGGTGGTGAGGGCCTCGCCCAGCGGTGCGGTCTGCATCATCTGCAGGCGGACGCGTCGGAGGGGCAGGTCGCCGGCCAGGTCCCGTGCGAGCCCGCCGAGCGTCGCGCCGGGGCACACGATGACGAGGTCGGCGTCGAACGTGCGGTCGTGGTCGTCGCGGATGCGCACACCTGTTGAACTGCTGGTGATCTCGCGCGCCTCGGTTCCGGCGTGGAAGGCGTACCGGCCCGACGCCTCGAGATGGCGACGGATGGCGGGCAGCGCGACCCTGGACTCGACCGCGCCGTCGCGGGTGCAGTGGAGGCCGGCGAGGAACTTGCCGCGCAGGGCGGGGTTCACGCCGCGAACGTTCTCGGGGTCGAGCAGCGTGAATCCGCGCACCTCGGCGTCGTCGCGCGCCACCATGTCCTCGGCGACCGCGACCTCTTCCGGGGTGCGCAGCAGCGTGATCGATCCGGCGGCGCGGAAGCCGATCTCGGGGACACGTCGGGCCAGGTCGGCCCACAGTTCGCGGGACCGCAGCGAGGCGTCGAGCTCGTGCGGGGCACGCCCGGAGACCCACACCAATCCGAAGTTGCGTACGGTGGCACCGCGCGCTTCGAGTTCACGTTCGAGATGGACGACGTCGTGTCCGCGACGGATGGCCTCGTCGGCGTGCGCCGTCCCGAGGATTCCTCCGCCCACAATTGCAATTCGCATGGGACACAGCGTGACCATTGGTCTAGACCAACTGGGGGACGTCCGGGAAACGCCAGATGAACAATTGGTATAGACCGAAAACTGTGTAGTCTGACGGACGTGAACGACGAACACGCTGTGCTCGAAGAGATTGCTGCGCTGCTCAATTCGCTCCGTGGAGTGTTCGATGGCGAGGAAGTCGACGAGCTCGCCCACGCGCTGCAGTCGGCGAGCCACGCGATCGCGGACGGTGCCGACGACGAACTGGTCCTGGCGAGCGCGCTGCACGATCTCGCCCGCAGCCCGCTGGTCGAAGGGGCCGACGGTGAGCCGCACGACGTCGTCGCGCGGGAGTGGCTCACTCCGCGTTTCGGGCAGCGGGTCGGTTGGCTGGCCGGCGCGCACGTCGCGGCCAAGCGCTTTCTCGTGGCCACCGATCCGGCGTACGCCGAGGGGCTTTCGACGGAATCGGTTGCGACACTGCGGCACCAGGGAGGAGCCGGGGTCGACGCGGCCTACGTCCCTCACCCGTGGTGGCCGGACGCCGTCCGGCTGCGACGTTACGACGACCGCGCCAAGGTGCTCGGTGCGCCGACCGTGTCCGTCGACGAGGTCCTCGAGGTGGCGCGGCGCGTGGGAGCCGCGCGATGACCGCCGAGAGCCTGCCCAAGCACTACCTCGTGCGGGCCCACGTCGAGGACCTGCTCGCGGACCTGTCCGAGGGGGATCCGGTGCCCGCCGAGCGGGAGCTCGCGGCGCGCTGCGGCGTCTCCCGGGAGACGGTGCGACAGGCGCTGCACGAGTTGCTGGTGGCGGGGCGGGTGGAGCGCCGCGGACGGGGCACCGTGGTCGCCCGCCCGAAGATGGTGCAACCCCTCTCTCTCGGCTCCTACACCGAGGGGGCGCTCAGCCAGGGGCGGGAACCGGGGCGAATCCTGGTGCGGTGGGAAGAGATCGATGCGCACTCCAAACTCGCGGAGATTCTGCAGATCGGCGTCGGCGACCCGGTGATCCACCTCGAACGCGTGCTGCTGGCGGACGGGGAGCGGATCGGCCTCGAGAGCACCTATCTGCCGCTGTATCGGTTCCCCGATCTGTCCGACACGTTCGATCCCGAGACGTCGCTGTACGCGGCGATCCGGGCACGGGGAATCGAGTTCACCACCGCCACCGAGCGGATCGAGACAGCGCTGCCGACTCCGCGGGAGGCCGGCCTCGTCGAGTCGAGCACCGCGATGCCGATGTTGAAACTGCACCGGGTGTCGCGCGACGCGGACGGAGTACCGATCGAGCGCGTGCGGTCGTTGTACCGCGGCGACCGGATGGCGTTCGTAACGGAATTGCGCTGATCACGAGGGAGATTCGACCACAGCGGCGGCCCATGCGGCCGCGACGTGATCGACGGGGGGAGTGCTCTGTTCGGCGAAGTGCCGGCGGGCCGCCTTCTCGACGAGAAGTGGGATGAATTCGCGAACCCTGCTGTCGACGAAGCGGGCGTGGATGCTGCGGACTACGCGCTCGACCTCGGCAGGAGTGACCGCGGGAGTTCCGATCGCCAGGCGGTCGATGACCCGGTCGATCTGAGCCGCTTCGCCTTCCGCCTCCATTCGACAATCGTCTGTTCAGGGTCGGGCGCGGTCAATCTCGAAACGGCACCGAATCCGAACCGGTTCGTACCGTCCGGTCCGAGGAGCGCCGATACCGACCGGCACGCGGCGGTCCGCCCGCGGATCTGTCCGAATCCCAGATCCCGCAGCGCATCCGGGACGATAATTCAGGCATGGCCTGGACGGAACTGCTGTGGCGCCTGCCCGGACCGGCGACGGCCCGGGGATACCGCCGCGAGTGGCTGCGCACCGACATCGTGGCCGGATTCGTCCTCACCGCGCTCCTCATCCCCGCGGGTATGGGCTACGCGGAAGCGGCGGGTCTGCCGGCGTACGCGGGCCTGTATGCGACCATCGTGCCGCTCCTCACCTACGCGGTCCTGGGGCCGTCGAAGATTCTCGTCCTCGGTCCGGATTCGTCGCTCGCGCCGCTGATTGCCGCGGCGGTGCTGCCGTTGGCCGCCGTCGGCGACCCGGAGAGCGCACTCGCTCTCGCCGGGGTGCTCGCGGTTCTCGTCGGCGCGATCCTCATCGTCGGGGGCTTCCTCAACCTCGGGTTCGTCACCGAACTGCTGTCGAAGCCGATCCGAGTCGGGTATCTCAATGCGATCGCGCTCATCGTCGTGGTCGGTCAGCTTCCGAAGCTGCTCGGCTTTCCCGTCGACGCGTCCGGACTCATCGACGAGATCGCCCAGATCGGGAAGTCGTTGGCTGCCGGTGACGTCGATGCCGTCGCCGCGGCGGTCGGCGTCGGGTCGCTCGCCGTGATCGTCGCGTTCCGGCTGTGGTGGGCGCGGATCCCCGGTGTCCTCGTCGCGGTCGTGGGCTCGATCGTGCTCTGCGCCGCGATCGGGCTCGACGACCGGATCGGGATGGTGGGCGCGTTGCCGAAGGGGCTGCCGTTGCCGTCGTTCGGCGGCGTCGACTGGGGTGACGTGCTGCAGTTGATCGGCCCGGCCGCCGGCATCGCCCTGATCGCCTTCGCGGACACGGGCGTGCTGTCGCGGACGTTCGCCGCGCGCCGCGGTGAGGATGTGAACGGCAGTACCGAGATGAAGGCGATCGGTGCGGCGAACGTCGCGAGTGGGCTGTTCGGCGGGTTCCCGATCTCCGCCAGCGGATCACGGACACCGGTGGCCGAACAGAGCGGGGCGCACACCCAGCTGGCGGGGGTGGTCGGCGCGCTGGCGGTGCTGGCGTTCGTCCTGGTCGCGCCCGGGGTCACTGCTTACCTGCCCGACGCCACGCTGGCCGCGGTGGTGATCGTCGCCGCGACGGCGCTGATCGATGTGAAGGGCATGGCGCGGCTGTGGCAGATGAGCCGGGTGGAGGCCGGTCTCGCCGGCGCCGCCTTCCTCGGGGTCGCGCTCGTCGGCGTCCTGCAGGGCATCCTGGTGGCAATCGGACTGTCGTTCGTCGCGGTCGTCGTCCGCGCCTGGCAGCCGTACCGGACCGAACTGGTGGAGTTGCCGTCGGAGACGGGCTACCACGACATCGCGCGGCACCCCGACGGGCACCGCATCCCCGGACTGGTCTTGATTCGGTTCGACGCACCGCTGTTCTTCGCCAACGGCGGAATCTTCGACGACTACGTGCGTTCCGTCGTTGCGAAGGAACAGGATCCGGTCGAGTGGGTGGTGATCGCCGCCGAACCCATCACCGGCCTCGACACCACTGCCGTCGACGAACTCGTCGACCTCGACCGCTACCTCGAGGGCAAGGACATCCGGCTGGCGTTCGCCGAGATGAAGGGGCCGATCAAGGACCGCCTCGTCCGGTTCGGTCTCGGGGAACGATTCGATCGCACCCACTTCTATCCGACCATCGACGCCGCGGTGGACGCCTTCCTCCGTCGCGCGGAAACCGGTTAGGAGAACGTCGTGGCGGATGCAACTCACGAGCGCTGGTGGGCACGCGCGGCTTTCGTGGCAGGGATCGGTGCCGGGGGTGTTCCGATCGTGTTCGCCGGGCTGCTGAGCACGCTCGCGGTCCTGCTCGTCGCGGTGGGCGGCGTCGTGGTGACGGTGGCCGCGGCGTACTGGTTTCTCAGCAGTCGCGGTGCCTTACGTGCATTCTCGGCCGGGCTGGCGGTGCTGGCACCGATCGTCGTGCTGGTGCTCTTCGTCCGCGCGGGCCTGTTGTGGGTGGTGCTCCTCACCGCCGTGCTGGTGGCCGCCGCGGTCTTCTGCGCCCACAGGGCGCTCGCCGACAAGGGTGCGACCGGGTCGGGGCCCGAGACCCCCGCGCCGACACCACTGCGTCCCTTCATCGTGATGAACCCCCACTCGGGTGGCGGCAAGGTCGAGAAGTTCGACCTGCGTCGCAAGGCCGAGGCGCTCGGTGCCGAGGTGTACCTGCTCGAGGGCCCGGAACCGGTCGACGTCACCGCGCTGGCTCGTCGGGCGGTGACGCGCGGAGCGGACCTCCTCGGTGTCGCGGGCGGCGACGGCACGCAGGCACTGGTTGCAGCGGTGGCAGCGGAACACGGTGTGCCCTTCCTCGTGATCAGTGCGGGAACGCGCAACCACTTCGCACTCGATCTCGGTTTGGACCGCGACGACCCCGCCGCCTGTCTGGATGCACTGACCGACGGCGTCGAGCTTCGGGTGGACCTCGGGATGATGAACGGTCATCCGTTCGTCAACAACGCCTCGTTCGGTGTGTACGCCGAAGTGGTTCGCAGCCCGGCCTACCGCGACGACAAGACGGGCACCGTTCTGCAGATGCTTCCCGACCTGCTCGGCGCTCACCGGGATTCGGGTCTGACGGCCACGATCGACGGCGTCGCAGTGGAGGGACCGCAGGCGGTGCTGGTGAGCAACGGCCCGTACCGGACGACGGACCTCGCGGGCCTGGGCCGCCGCGAGTGCCTGGACGCCGGTGTCCTCGGCGTGGTGACGGTGTGCGTCAACAGCGCCCGGCAGGCCGTCGGTCTGCTGCAGGGCGGACACGCGCGGGGGCTGACGGTCACCCACGCGACCGAGGTCGTCGTCCACTCCGACCAGGACGAGATCCCCGTCGGGGTCGACGGTGAATCCCTCACGTTCCGCACCCCGGTCCGGTGCACCATCGCGCCTCGGGCGTTGCGGGTGCAGGTGCCGAGGGTGCGGCCGGGCATGCGGCCGGTGAGGCCGACGATCGACCTGAGTCGGCTGTATCGGCTGACCGGGATGCCCGTGCCATTCACCCTGGCGTAGCGGCGACTATCTCCCCACCATCTCGATCGCGAGCCGAATGTAGAGGTTGACTTCCTCGACGAGGTACACCACCGACAGCTCCGCGGTCTCGCGGTGGTCGCTGCGCGTCGTCAATGTGATGCGGGGCGGCTCGGCTGCCGCGTGCAGCGTCAACTCGGCGTTCCTGGCGCCGCTCATGCGGGCGAAGGTGCGCGCCCACTCGGGATGGATGTCACCGTCGAGTTCGACCTCGAGGTGGACGAAGCCGTCCGAGACGGTCGACACGACGTTGCTGACCTTGACCGGAGCCCACCGATGTTCGGCGGCCTGCGACTGCTGGCCCATTTTCACCCTCACTTCTGATCAGGTTGACCGCTCACCATACCGACTTTCCGGATAAGTGCATCCGGACTGGTCGCAGGCTGTTTCGAGACGGGGCACGGCGTCGCTGCGGGGCGGGAGGGAGGTGAACACCGGGACGCGGTTTACGCTGGACCCATGTCTGTTCGCACTGCGCTCGTTCCCGGAACCGTCTCGCCCGTCCTCGATGTCCCCAAGAACATCGAGCGGCCCGAGTACGTGTGGAAGGCGACGGCCCGCGAGGGCAAGGAGCCGTGGGTGCAGACACCCGAGACCATCGAGAAGATGCGGGTGGCGAGCAAGATCGCTGCTCAGGCGCTCCAGGAGGCCGGTAAAGCCGTGGCGCCGGGCGTCACCACCGACGAACTGGACCGCATCGCGCACGAGTACATGTGCGACCACGGCGCCTACCCGTCCACGCTGGGCTACCGGGGCTTTCCGAAGTCGTGCTGCACGTCGCTCAACGAGGTGATCTGCCACGGCATCCCCGACTCGACGGTTATCCAGGACGGCGACATCGTCAACATCGACGTCACCGCCTACATCGACGGCGTGCACGGCGACACCAACGCGACGTTCCTCGCCGGCGACGTCTCGGAGGAGAACCGCCTGCTGGTCGAGCGCACCCATGAGGCGACGATGCGCGCGATCAAGGCCGTCAAGCCGGGCCGCGAACTCAACGTGATCGGCCGCGTCATCGAGTCGTACGCCAACCGCTTCGGGTACGGCGTGGTCCGCGACTTCACCGGCCACGGCATCGGCGAGACCTTCCACAACGGCCTGGTGATCCTGCATTACGACCAGCCGAACGTCGACACGATCATCGAGCCCGGCATGGTGTTCACGATCGAGCCGATGATCAACCTGGGCACCGTCGACTACGACATCTGGGAGGACGGCTGGACCGTCGTCACCAAGGACCGCAAGTGGACCGCCCAGTTCGAGCACACCATCGTCGTCACCGACGAGGGCAACGAGATCCTCACCCTGCCGTGACGACGGCGCTCAGTGGCGCACTCCTGGTTGCCGGCACGACGTCCGACGCCGGCAAGAGCGTCCTCGTCGCCGGGCTCTGCCGGATGCTGGCGCGACGCGGGGTGCGGGTGGCGCCGTTCAAGGCGCAGAACATGTCGAACAACTCCGTCGTCACGCTCGACGGTGGGGAGATCGGCCGCGCGCAGGCGCTGCAGGCGCGAGCCTGCGGCCTCGAACCCAGCGTGCGGTTCAACCCGGTGCTGCTAAAGCCGGGCGGTGACCGGACGTCGCAGCTGGTGGTCCGCGGCAAGGCGGTCACCACCGTCGGTGCGCGCGACTACATCGAGCACCGGGAGTGGCTGCGCGACATCGTCGCCGACGAGCTCGCGTCGCTGCGCGACGAATTCGACGTCGTGATCTGCGAGGGCGCCGGCTCACCCGCCGAGATCAACCTGCGGGCCACGGACCTGGCGAACATGGGGCTCGCGCAGGCCGCGCAGCTGCCGGTGATCGTGGTCGGCGACATCGACCGCGGGGGAGTGCTGGCGCACCTGTTCGGCACCGTCGCGGTGCTCTCACCCGAGGACCAGGCGCTGATCGCCGGATTCGTGATCAACAAGTTCCGCGGCGACGTGAGCCTGCTCGCGCCCGGCCTCGAGCAGCTGCGCGCGCTCACCGGGCGGCCCACGCTCGGCGTGATCCCGTTCGCCGAGGAGCTCTGGCTCGACGCCGAGGACTCGCTCGGCGTGGTCGGCGACGCCCCCGTCGGACGGCCCGCGCCGCCGACCGGCGGCGAGTGGCTCCGTGTCGCGGCGATCCGGCTGCCCCGCATCTCGAACTCCACCGACGTCGAGGCACTCGCCTGCGAGCCGGGCGTCTCGGTGCACTGGGTGAGCGAGCCGTCGCGGCTGGCCGACGCCGACCTCGTCGTGCTGCCCGGCAGCAAGTCCACCATCACCGATCTGGAGTGGTTGCGGCGCAGCGGAATCGGCGACGCGTTGATCCGTCGCGCGCGGGCCGGTGGGGCCATTCTCGGCATCTGCGGCGGCTACCAGATGCTGGGCACGGTGATCGACGACGACGTCGAATCCGGCGCCGGTTCGGTGGACGGGCTCGGGCTGCTGGACCTCGAGATTGCGTTCGCGCCCGACAAGGTGCTCGCGCAGGTTCAGGGCGATGCGGACGGAATCCCCCTGCGCGGCTACGAGATCCATCACGGCCGGGTGCGCCGCAACGGCGACGCCCCGTTGCTGAGCTACGCGGACGGCGGCAAGGAGGGCAGTGTGCGCGGCAGCGTGCGCGGCACCCACTGGCACGGGATCCTCGAGAACGACGAGTACCGGCGACGGCTGCTCACCGAGGTGGCGGAAGCGGCCGGACGGGCGGGTTTCGCCGTGGCACCGGACACCGACGTCGCGCAGGTCCGGGAGGCGCAGCTGGATCTGCTCGCGGACCTCGTCGAACAGCATCTCGATGTCGACGCCGTCCTCTCGACGGTCGGCAGCGGGGCCGCGATGCGGTTGCCGACGATCGTCTCGCGCGTCACCTGACCGGAACACCCCGCACCGAGCGCCCGCCCCGCCTAGGCTTCGTAGCCGACGACTGCCGCCCACCGGAGGAGACGACGTGCGTACTGCTTTGGGGAGATCTACGACGATCCGATTGATCGGCGGAGCAGCGGTGGCTGCGCTGGTGCTCTCCGGGTGCTCGTCGAACGAGTCGGACAGCGACACCGGGTCGTCGAGCGTCGCGGCGTCGACCACCACGACCAGTGCTGCCTCGTCGACGGTGGCGCTGCAGAAGATCGACCTCGCGACGCTCGACGGCATCGTCAAGGGCGTCGCGGAGAACCTGCAGATCCCGGGCGCCGTAGCGATCCTCAAGACCCCCGACGGCGACCTGACGGTCAAGTACGGGACGGGCACTCGGGACCGCAGCGACGCCGTCGATCCGGCCGAGCACGTCCGGATCGGTTCCAACACCAAGACCATGACCGGCACCGTGATCCTGCAGTTGGTGCAGGAGGGCAAGATCAAGCTCGACGATCCGGTGTCGAAGTTCCGCCCGGACGTTCCCAACGGCGACAACATCACCATCGAGCAGCTTCTCGACATGCGCAGCGGCCTGTTCAACTACACCGAGACCGCCGAACTGAACGAGACGCTCGACAACGATCCGCAGAAGCAGTGGAAGCCCGAGGACCTGCTGGCGCTCGGCTTCGCGAATCCCCCGTACTTCCCGCCGGGGCAGGGCTATCACTACTCGAACACCAACATCGTGTTGCTGGGACTCATCGCGGAGAGCCTCGACGGGAAGCCGTTGCCGCAGATCTTCCAGTCGCGGCTCTTCGGTCCGCTCGGGCTGACGGGGACGTCGTTCCCGGACACCGCCGACAACACGATTCCGGCGCCCTACTCGCACGGCTACGTCTTCGGGACCAACATGGACACGCTGACCGATCCGGCGCTGCCCGAACAGATGCAGGCCGCCGCCGAGGACGGCACGCTGCAGCCCAACGACGTCACCAACGTGAACCCCTCGTGGGCGTGGGCGGCCGGCGCGGGCATCTCCACCGCGAACGATCTCGTCACCTGGGTGCAGGCGCTGGTCGGCGGCAAGTTGCTCGGCGCCGACCTGCAGGCTCAGCGCCTCGCAAGCGTGCAGCCGACGAGTCCGGACAGTGGTTCGGCCGAATACGGTTGGGGCATAGCGAAGATGGGGCCGATGTTCGGTCACACCGGGGAGCTGCCGGGATTCAACTCGTTCATGGGGCACGATCCCGTCAACAAGGTGACACTGGTGGTGTGGGCCAACCTCGCGCCGGCCGCGAACGGACAGGACCCGGCGACCACCATGGCCAAGGAGATCATCGGCAAGGTCTATCCCGCCTAGGTGTCCGATTCCGTGACGTGGATCGCGTACCGTTTTCGTTCATGGAGTCGACGAACGTTGCCGTGGGAAGTGGGACCGTGACGGTCCGAATCGGGGGACCGGAAAGCCGGCATACGGTGCTTCTACTGCCCGACGCGGGTGCCCCTGCCGATGTCTTCGACGCCGTCTGCGCTCGCCTGCACGATTCGGACCTGCGGACCGTGGTGCCCGAGACCGTCGACGGGCTCGACGAGCCGTCGGTGATCGCGATGCTCGACGAACTCAAGCTGCCGTGGGTGAACCTCGTGGGCGCAGGCGCGGGGGCGGAAATCGCCTGGCAGCTCGCCGCCAAGACGTTCGGCCGGTTCGCGAGTCTCATCGTCGCCGACCGCGGGCACCCGGCCGTGCCCGGCGTGGACGGGGCCGTGCTCGACGCCGCATGCCCCGCCGTCGAGTTGCCCACCACCGTCGTCGTCGGCACCTCCCTCGGACGTCCGTGCGCCGACGCCAGCGGACGGTACGCGTACTCGGAGTTCCGGATCGTCCAGCTCGACGGCATCGACGACATCCCCACGAAGGCTCCCGCCGAACTGGCGACGGAGATCGTGCTGCGCACCGGCTCCTGGTAGCGGTGATTACGGCCCCGGTGCGGGCGGTCCCTAGACTCTCCCGGTGCACGACACCATCTCCACTCCGGCCGACGCGACATCCGTCCGGGCCGTGCTGCGTTCCCCTCGACGACTGACCACGGAGACGCTCGCCGGCCTCGTGACCGCGCTCGCGCTCATTCCCGAGGTGATCTCGTTCGCCGTCATCGCGGGTGTCGACCCCAGAGTGGCGCTGTACACCTCGTGCATCATGGCGATGACGATCGCGTTCGTCGGCGGGAGGCCGGCGATGGTGTCGGCCGCGGCCGGGGCGACCGCGCTGGTGGTGGCGCCGTTGGTCGCGTCGCACGGTATCGACTACCTGATCGCCGCGGTGTGGCTGGCCGGTGTGCTGCAGATCCTGTTCGCGGTTGCGGGTCTGGCGCGTCTGGTGCGTTTCATTCCGCGCTCGGTGATGATCGGGTTCGTCAACGCCCTCGCGATCCTCATTTTCAGTGCCCAGTTGCGGCACCTGTTCGACGTCCCGTGGCTGGTGTATCCGCTCGTGGCGGCCGGACTCGCGATGATCGTGCTGCTGCCTCGGCTGACGAAAGCTGTTCCGGCGCCGCTGATCGCGATCGTGGTCCTGACCGGTGCGGTCGCGTTGTTTCGGCTCGACGTGCCCGACGTCGCCGACCAGGGCGAGCTACCGTCCGGCCTGCCCACGTGGATGATCCCGGACGTTCCGCTCACGTGGGACACGCTGACGATCATCGCGCCGTTCGCTCTGGGCCTGGCGCTGGTCGGTCTACTCGAATCGCTGCTCACCGCCAAACTGGTCGACGACATCACCGACACCCCGTCCGACAAGACTCGCGAGGCATGGGGCCAGGGTGTCGCCAATGCCGCGGGCGCGCTGTTCGGCGGGATGGGTGGCTGCGCCATGATCGGTCAGACCATGATCAACGTGAAGGAAGGCCGGGCCCGCACCCGGATCTCCACCTTCCTCGCCGGCGCCTTCCTGCTCGTGCTGTGCGTGACTGCCGGCGGCGTCGTCGGGGCGATCCCGATGGCGGCACTGGTCGCGGTGATGCTGGTGATCGCGGTGACGACGTTCGACTGGCGCAGCGTCGCGCCGCGGACCCTGCGCCTGATGCCGCGCAGCGAGACCCTGGTCATGCTCGTCACTGTCGTCGGCACGCTCGCGACCCACAACCTCGCCGTCGGCGTCGTCCTCGGCGTGTTGACCGCGATGGTCGCGTTCGCGCGCCGTGTCGCTCATCTGACGCGGGTCGACGTCGTGGACCGGGACGGGGAGCGGACCTACCGCGTCTCGGGCGAGCTGTTCTGGGCGTCGAGCAACGATCTGGTGCACCGATTCGACTACGCGGGAGACCCGGACTCGGTGGTGATCGATCTGGCGGGCGCCGACGTGTGGGACGCCTCCACCGTCGCGACCCTCGACACGGTGCAGGCCAAGTACACGGCCCGGGGCAAGAGTGTGCGCATCGTCGGCCTCGACGGGGCGAGCCTGCGCCGTCTCGAGCAGCTTTCCGGCCGCCTCGGCTGAGGGACGGAACGACCGCTCGTCTCACGGATGTCGCCGTTCGTCGTCGTGCGTATACGTTCGATTTGAAGTCCGCCCGTGGGTGGGGCTAGCCTCAAGCACCGGCATGTCGGCTTCGACGTGCCGACCACGATCTCGTCCGGGAAGGACTCCGATGCGCGGCCCTGCAGCAACTGTCGCCTCCACGCGAATGCGTGGCGGGTGTTGTTGCATGCGTCAGCGCTGAGACGAGACAACTTGCGCGACGGCACATTTCGTACCGTCCCGCCTTCCCGCGCACTGTCCTCCCACCGGGCACCCACTCGTCGCAGCGCCACCTTCGAATCAGGTGCCCGTGGGGAAAGGACCAGTTCCATGCCCGCACAGTCGCTCCCGATCATCGATCTGGAGAACCTCGACATCGACGCCCTGCGCAAGGTCACACACGAGATCGGCTTCTTCTATCTGACCGGACACGGCATCGATCAGCAGCTCACCGACGACCTGATCGCCGCGGCCCGCGAGTTCTTCGCCCTGCCCGAGGCCGACAAACTCGAGATCGAGAACAGCAACTCGCCGCACTTTCGCGGCTACACCCGAGTCGGCGGAGAGCGCACCCAGGGCTACATCGACTGGCGCGAGCAGCTCGACATCGGACCCGAACGCGACGCCGTCGACCCGATCGACCCGACCCGCCCGTGGGAGGTGCTGCACGGCCCCAACCTGTGGCCCACCGCCGTCCCGCGCCTGCGTGAGCTCGCGCTCGCGTGGTCGAGCCAGGCGCAGGACGCCGGCCTGCGTCTGATCCGCGGCTGGGCGCAGTCGCTCGGCGCTCCGGCCGACTTCTTCGACATCGCCTTCGCCGATGCGGATCCGCTCCTGAAGATCGCGCGTTACCCGGGACACGACGGGTCGGTCACCGGCCAGGGGGTGGGGAGCCACAAGGACGTCGGCGCACTGACCCTGCTGTACCCGGAGCCCGCCAGCACCGGTTTCCAGGTGGAAACAGAGAGTGGGTGGTTGGACGTCGAGCCGATCCCCGGTCATCTGCTCGTCAACATCGGAGAGCTGCTCGAAGTCGCCACCGGCGGCTACCTCAAGGCCACTGTGCACCGGGTGCTGCCCCCGCCGGCCGGTAGGGACCGGGTCTCGCTGCCCTTCTTCCTCAACCCGGGCTACGACCATGCGCTGCCCACCGTCGCGCTCGCCCCCGAGCTCGCGGCCGAGGCGTCGGGTGTCGGCCCGGACCAGCACGGCGGCACCCTGCACGCCCGTTACGGCCTCAACGCCCTCAAGTCGCGTCTGCGCGCGCACCCCAACGTCACCGAGCGGTACCACCGCGACCTACTCGACCTGCCGGCCCTGCACGGCTGACCGTCTCCTCGATCTCGAAAGGTAGTTCTCAATGTTCCTGCGCCGTACCGCTGTCCTCTCCGCAGCCGCCCTCCTCACGGCGGGCCTGGCGGCCTGCTCGTCGGGCGGTGACAGCGAGACGCTGGTGATCTCCGCCTCCAGCACTCCGCACGTGGAGATCCTCGAACACATCGCCGACTCCGGAGTTCTCGGTGACGTCAAACTCGACATCAAGCCGGTCACCGGCGAGATCGACCCCAACGAGCTGCTCGTCGCCGGCGACGTGCAGGCCAACTACTTCCAGCACGCCCCCTACCTGGCCGACTGGCAGAAGCAGAAGGGTGTGACCGACCTCGTCTCCGTCGCCGACGTGCACCTCGAGCCGATGGGCCTGTACTCGGAGAAGATCACCGCCGTCGACCAGCTCGCCGACGGCTCCACCATCGCGCTGCCGAAGGACACCACCAACTTCGCGCGCGGCCTCTACCTGCTCGAGTCGGCCGGCCTCATCCAGATGGACAAGCCGTTCGCCGAGGCCGACCTGTCCGTCGTCACGCAGGCGAACATCAAGGGCAACCCGAAGAACCTGAAGTTCGTCGAGATCGAGCGCTCGCAGCTCGCCCGCAACCTCGGTGACCCGCAGATCACCGCGGCCGTCATCAACTCCAACTACGCGATCGAGGCCGGCCTGACTCCGGCGGACGACGCGCTGTTGTCGGAGAAGGTCGAGAACAACCCGTTCGCGAACCTGCTCGTCGTCCGTGCCGCCGACCAGGACGACGCCGGTGTGAAGGCGCTCGCCGAGGCCCTCGAGTCGCCCGAGACCGCAACCTGGATCCAGGAGAACTACTCCGGTTCCGTCGTTCCCGTCCACGCGGCGAGCTGATGATCACGGTCGAGAACCTGGTCAAGACCTTCCCCGCCGCCGGTGGCGCGGGGGAGGTCACCGCCCTGCGCGGTGTCGATCTCGAGATCGCCGAGGGCGAGATCTTCGGCATCGTCGGGCCGTCCGGCGCGGGCAAGTCCACGCTGCTGCGGTGCCTGAACCTTCTGGAGCAGCCCACCAGCGGACGGATCGTGCTCCGCGGTGACGATCTGTCGCAGCTCTCCGGCGGCGGTCTGCGTCAGGCACGCCGCCGTATCGGCACCGTGTTCCAGCAGTTCAACCTGCTGCACTCGCGGACCGTGCGGGCCAACGTCGAGTTCCCGCTCGAGCTGTCGGGGATGGACCGCAAGACGCGTCGTGCGCGCGCCGAC
Source organism: Prescottella equi (assembly GCF_002094305.1). Classification (GTDB taxonomy): domain Bacteria; phylum Actinomycetota; class Actinomycetes; order Mycobacteriales; family Mycobacteriaceae; genus Prescottella; species Prescottella equi. The sequence goes on along the minus strand of NZ_LWTX01000007.1, from coordinate 171,618 downwards.
GAGCTGATCGAACTCGTCGGGCTCGGCGGCAAGGAGAAGGCCTACCCGTCGCAGCTGTCCGGCGGGCAGCAGCAGCGCGTCGGCATCGCCCGTGCGCTGGCGTCGAACCCGGACGTCCTGCTGTGCGACGAGGCGACCAGCGCTCTCGACCCCGACACCACGGACCAGGTTCTCGACCTGCTGGTCGAACTCAACCGCTCGATCGGCGTCACCGTCGTGCTCATCACCCACGAACTCGGTGTACTGCGCCGCATCTGCACGTCCGCGGCTCGGCTGGATGACGGCCGGATCGCCGAGACCGGACGAATCCTCGACCTCGTCGGCACCCCCGGTTCGGCCCTGGGTGCGGCGATCGTCCCGGTCGGTGACGACCCGTCCGGGGGAGACGACGCGGACACCGCGCTCGTCACCACGATCGGTGACGAGGCGCACGGGCCGTGGCTCGCCCAACTGGTCCGCAAGCTCGACGTCGACATCTCGGTCGTCGGCGGCCGGGTGGAGCAGGTCGCGGGTGTCACCGTCGGACGTCTGCGCCTGAAGTTCGGATCAGACGCGCCGCGTGGGGACATCGAGGCCTTCGTCGAGGCGCAGCCCGGCACCACGCTCTCCTGGGGTCCCGAGTCCCGCATCGAAGGACGAATCGCATGAACAAGTTGTCCTGGTACGACTCGCTGCCCGAGGTATGGGAGGCCACGCAGGAGACCCTCTACATGGTGGGTATCTCGTTCGTGCTCACCCTGATCGGTGGCGTCCTGCTCGGCGTCGTGCTGCACGTGACGTCCCCGAGCGGGCTGTGGCCGCAGCGGGCTGTGAACGCAGTGCTCGGCGGGATCGTCAATGTCTTCCGGTCGTTGCCGTTCCTGATCCTGATGATCGCGCTGATCGGGGTGACCCGGCTGATCGTCGGCACCGCGATCGGCCCGACCGCGGCCATCGTGCCGCTGACGATCGGCGCGATCCCGTTCTACGCCCGCGTCGTCGAGTCCGCACTGCGTGAAGTCCCCGTCGGCCGGGTCGAGGCCGCGCAGGCGATGGGCGCGAGCAACGGGCAGATCGTGCGGAAAGTGCTCCTGCCGGAGTCGGTTTCGGCCCTGATCGCGGGCGCGACGCTCACGGTCGTGCTGCTGGTCGGCTATTCCGCGATGGCCGGCGTCATCGGCGGCGGCGGACTGGGCGACTTCGCGATCGTGTACGGATACCAGCGATTCAACACGCCTGTCCTGCTGGTCGCCGTCGTCGTACTCATCGTGCTGGTGCAGGTCATGCAGTCCATCGGCGACGGAATCGTCCGGGCGCTGCGGCACCGCAAGTAGCCGCTCGATCCTTCAGCATCGGCTGTTCGGTGTGTCGGGATCGGTCGGTGGCGGCACCCTCGTAGCGTCGAGGCCGTCGATGGGGGAGTGGGCATGCTGAATGCGGTTCGGGCGGGGTGGTTTCTGCTCGCGTGGGTCTGTGTGGGATTGGCGGTCATCGCCGCAACCAGTTCGATGATGCAGATCACCGCATGCGAGCTCGGTTATCCGGACGATGGGATCATGCCGGGCGCCGAATGCGAGCGGTCGATCGCCGGCACGTATGGGCCGTCGATCGTTGTGGCGCTCGGAGTCCCGGCGCTGTTGTGTCTGCTCCCCGCGGTGGTCTTTCGCCGCTGGGTCGGGGTGCTGGTCGCCGTGGTTCTGGTGGTCGGTTCGTTCGGTGCGTTTTTCCATTCGGCACCGATCTTCGCGTTCCTCTACTTCGTTCCGGCCGCCGTGCTCGCGCTGCTCCTCGCGGGGTGGCACGCCTGGCTGCCCGATCGGCGGACCCGGGTCGGCTCAGATGTCGAGGCCGAGTAGCGCGTTCTCGACCACCTCGGGCAGCGCCGGGTGGATCCAGTACTGGCCGGTGGCCATGTCCTGCGCCGACAGCCCGAAGCTCAGCGCCTGGATCAGTGGCTGGATCACCGTGGGTGCCTGGGCGCCGATGACGTGTGCGCCGAGGAGGCGTCCGGTGCCCCGCTCGGCGATCACCTTGCAGAAGCCCTCGTCGTCCTCCATCGCCCAGCCGTACGCGACGTCGCAGTAGTTCTGCAGCTTGACGGTGATGTCGAGACCGGCCTCCCGGGCCTGCTCCTCGGTCATGCCGACGTCGGCGATCTGCGGGTCGGTGAACACCGCGGCGGGGACGAACCGGTGATCGGTGCGGCGCAGGTGTGCTGTGGAAGCCCAGGCGTCGTGCAGGAGGTTGTGCTGGACGACTCGCATCTCGTGGTTCGCGACATGCTTGAGCTGGTACGGCGACGACACGTCACCGAGCGCGAACACCCCTTCCGCCGTGGTGCGCTGGTACTCGTCGACGATCACCCGCCCCGCCTCGTCGACGGCGACGCCACCGAGCGCCGCGTCGAGTCGGTCCCCGTTGGGGATGCGGCCCACGGCGACGAGCAGCTCGTCACCGGAGACGACGGTGCCGTCGGCCAGTTCGAGCTCGATACCGTTGCCCGCCGGGCGCGCGGCCACCATCGGATTTCCCAGGTGCACGTCCCACTTGCGTTGCGCGAGTTCGGTGAACCACGTGGAGACGTCCTTGTCGAGGTGGCGCAGCAGCCGGTCGCTGCGGCCGACGATCGACACCTGCACGCCCAGCGCCGAGAAGACGTGCGCGAATTCCGCTGCGATGAAGCCGGATCCGAGGATCACCAGGCGCTCGGGCAATTCCGGCAGGCGCATGATGTCGTCGTTGGTGTGATAGCGGACGCCGCCCTCGAGGACCTCGTTCGGGATGGAGGGACGCGAGCCGGCGGCGATCACGACCTGGTCCGCGGTGATGACCTCACCGGTCCCGGTGTCGATGCTGCGCGGTCCGACGAAGCGTGCGTGCCCGCGGAACACCGTGACGTTGTCGCAGTCCTCGGTGCGATAGCGCTCGCCGCCGGCCGAGATCGGATCGATCCGGCCGAACACCCGCTTGACGATGTCGGACCAGCGGACGTCGTCGAGCGTGGCGTCGATACCGAGCTTGGACGACGCGGTGATCGTGCGCGCCACTTCCGCGGCGTAGACGAACATCTTGGTCGGGATGCACCCCACATTGAGGCACGTACCGCCGAAGGTGCTCTCTTCGAGGATCGCGACCTTCTTGCCGTCGTAGCGTTCGTCGAGGATCGAGTTGCCGGATCCGGTGCCGATGATCGCGAGGTCGAAGTGGTTCACGCAGAAGCTCCCGTTTCTCGGTCGGCAGTGAGATGGTGTGCGTCGAGCCAGGTCAGCCACAGGTCGACCTCGTGGAACGCGTCGGCGAGGGGCTTCTCGGTGGACAGGAAGACGTCGTGGCGGGCACCGTCGATCGGCACGATCGTGGTGCGATCGCCGAGGCAGCCCGCCCACTTGGCGATCTGTTCGACGTCGAGCACCGCGTCCGCGGCGTCGACGGTGGGGTTGTAGCGCGAGGCGAAGACGGTCCGTTTCGACCGCAGGATCAGCGACGGCACGCCGATGTCGAGCCCGTGGTGCAGTTGCGCGTGTCCGCGCCGGATCGCGCGGAGCCACCCGAACCGGACCGGGAACCCGGTGAGCGGCTTCCAGTCGAGGTTGTACTCCCACGCCCCGTTCGAGCCCACGTGCAGGCTCGCTCCGTAGGTGTCGAGCTTCTGGCCGGGGAGGGGGGTCTTGCTCGACACCCGGCCGAGCGCGTCGATCGCCGCCGACGTGCCGGCCGTGCGCAGCAGCGCCGGTCCCTGCAGGTCGAACCACGGGCTGTTGAGGATGAGTCCCGCCACACCCGCGCCCGCCGACCCGCCGGGACGGCGCTCGAGCCGGTCGAGCCACAGCGGCAGGATCAGACCGCCCGTCGAGTGCGCGACGAGGAGTACCTGTCCGCCGCCGATCTGTTCCCGGACCAGGCGCAGTGCCTCGTCGAGTTCCGCGTCGTAGAACTTCAGGTCCGTTACGAAGTGCGGGGTCTGACCCGGACGCCGGGAGCGGCCGCATTTGCGCAGGTCGAGGGCGAAGAAGGAGTAGCCCTGCTCGGCGAAATGCTCGGCGACGTGCTGCTGGAAGAAGTAGTCGGTGAACCCGTGGACGTACAGCACCGCGCGGTTCCCCGTCAGGTCCCCGGGCTGGTAGCGGACCAGCGTGGCCTCGACGTCGCCCTCCCCGTCCGGGTCGGGACCCAAAGGGATCGTCAGCTGCTGGTAGCCGTCGCCGAGGACGTCGGGAGCCCAAGTAGTCACGATCACACTCTATTGGGCGAACGAAGTCGTTTGCGAGGGGCACAATTGGGGAAGGTGACGCACAGGTAACCTAAGCGCCACAGGCGCGCGAAAAGCGGTCTGTCCACGCGATGTCTCCGAGCGGGCGATGCGTGCGAACCAGGTCGCGTGTGAACAGACAAGGAAGTCGATTCTCCAGTGTCAGAGCAGAACGTAGTGGCGAAGACCGATGTAGTGCTCGTGGGTGCGGGCATCATGAGCGCAACGCTCGGCGCGATCCTGCGTCAGCTGCAGCCTGACTGGTCGATCACCACCTTCGAGCGACTCGACGCCGCCGCGGCCGAGAGCAGCGACCCGTGGAACAACGCGGGCACCGGCCACTCGGCTCTCTGCGAGCTCAACTACACCCCGGCCAAGGGCGACGGCGTCGACATCAGCAAGGCCGTCAACGTCAACGAGCAGTTCCAGGTCTCCCGGCAGTTCTGGGCGTACGCGGTCGACAACGGGATCCTCACCGATCCCAAGGAGTTCATCAACCCGATCCCGCACGTGAGCTTCGTGCACGGCGCCGACAACGTGAAGTACCTGCGTGCGCGCTACGACGCGCTCGCCGGCCACCCGCTGTTCGCCGGCATGGAGTACTCGGAGTCGGAGGAGTTCTTCGCCGAGCGTCTGCCGCTGATGGCCAAGGGGCGTGACTTCTCCGACCCGGTGGCTCTGAACTGGACCGAGTCCGGCACGGACGTCGACTTCGGTGCGCTCACCCGGCAGCTCCTGGGTTACGTCGGCGCGTCCGGCGGCCAGGTGTTCTTCGGGCACGAGGTCCGCAACCTCACCAAGCAGTCCGACGGCAGCTGGCTCGTCAAGGTCGAGAACCTGCGCACCGGTGCCAAGAAGACCGTCAACGCCAAGTTCGTGTTCGTCGGCGCCGGCGGCGGCGCGCTGCACCTGCTGCAGAAGTCGGGGATCCAGGAAGCCAAGGGCTTCGGCGGCTTCCCCGTGAGCGGCCAGTTCCTGCGCTGCACCAACCCGGAGCTCATCGCCCAGCACCGCGCCAAGGTGTACGGCAAGGCAGCCGTCGGTGCGCCCCCGATGTCGGTGCCGCACCTCGACACCCGCGTCATCAATGGGCGGCAGGGCTTGCTGTTCGGCCCCTACGCCGGTTGGTCGCCCAAGTTCCTGAAGAACGGCAAGGTCACCGACCTGCCCGGTTCGGTCAAGCCGAACAACCTGACGTCCATGCTCGGCGTCGGTCTGACGGAGCTGGGTCTGACCAAGTACCTCATCGGTGAGCTCATGCAGTCGCCCGCCGACCGCATCAACACGCTGCGCGAGTTCGTGCCGCGCGCGACCGGCGGCGACTGGGAGCTCATCACGGCCGGCCAGCGCGTACAGGTGATCCGCAAGAAGGGCAAGGGCGGTGTGCTCGAGTTCGGCACCGCCGTCGTCAACGCCGAGGACGGCACGATCGCCGGCCTGCTCGGCGCGTCCCCGGGCGCGTCCACCGCGGTGCCCGCGATGCTCGACGTCCTGCAGCGCTGCTTCCCGCGGGAGTTCCAGGCGTGGACGCCGAAGCTGCAGCAGATGGTCCCGTCGCTGGGCCTCAAGCTCTCGGACAACCCGGACCTGTTCCAGCAGGTGTGGGACTGGAGCACCCGCTCGCTCGAACTCGGCGACGTCCCCGCATCGGCGCCTGCGCACGCCGCTCCGGTGGTCGAGTCCGCCACCGTCTGACACCTCTCACCCGCCGCGGCCCGGAGTTCCGACTCCGGGCCGCGGCGGTGTGCTGTCGGGCCGTCGTCCTCGGCACGGTAGGGTGCAGCAGCAGAGAAACGTCTGCGGGGAAGTCCTGTGAGAATCAGGCGCGGTCCCGCCACTGTGAGGGCGCACGAGGTGCACCCGAAGCCAGAATGCCGCAACGTTTCGCAAGGCCAAGCTCTCGGCGAGGAAACCGGGAAGTGAAGGGATTCGATCGTTGCGTCACAGTCACCAACCTGCCGGGTTTCCGTTCAGCGCCATCGTCGGGCAGGACCGGCTGCGGCTGGCGCTGATCCTGTGCGCCGTCCACCCGGGCATCGGTGGCGTGCTGGTGCGGGGCGAGAAGGGCACCGCCAAATCCACCGTCGTACGTGCACTGACCGCGTTGCTGCCCGAGGTGGGCGAGGGACGCCGGGCCCGGCTCGTGGAACTGCCGGTCGGCGCGACCGAGGACCGTGTCGTCGGCTCGATCGACCTCGAGAAGGTACTCCGGGACGGCGAACGTGCGTTCCAGCCCGGGTTGCTCGCCGACGCCCATCAGGGCGTGCTCTACGTCGACGAGGTCAACCTTCTCCACGATCACCTGGTGGACGTGCTGCTCGACGCCGCGGCCATGGGTCGTGTCCACGTCGAGCGCGACGGCGTCTCACACTCGCACCCGGCCGAGTTCGTCCTGGTCGGGACCATGAATCCCGAGGAGGGGGAGCTGCGCCCGCAGCTGCTGGACCGGTTCGGCCTCGCGGTCGACGTCGCCGCGTCGCGCGATGTCGACGTGCGCATGCAGGTGGTCCGCCGCCGTCTCGACTACGAGCGTGACCCCGACGGCTTCGCCGCCGGGTACGCCGAGCAGGACGCCGACCTGGCCCGGCGGATCGCCGACGCCCGTGCCGTGGTCGACGCTGTCCAACTGTCCGACGCCGAACTGCGCCGCATCGCGTCGGTGTGTGCGTCGTTCGACGTCGAGGGCATGCGCGCCGACCTGGTGCTCGCGCGCACCGCGACCGCGCACGCCGCGTGGCGTGGGGCGGACGCCGTCACCGAGGAGGACGTGCGGATCGCCGCCGAACTGACTCTGCCGCACCGCCGTCGGCGCGACCCGTTCGACGAGCCGGGTCTGGACCCGCAGCAGCTCGACGACGCGATGGAGCAGGCCGACGCCGACGCGCGTGCGCAGGAGGAGTCCGAACCCGATCCCGACGGGCCTGGTGGCGGCGCATCGCCGTCGGAGCCGGAAGCGTCCACGCATGACTCGAAATCCCAAGCGAGCGAACAGGAATCGCCGGAATCCGGATGCGGCGCAGGGTCGGAACGCAAGGCCGGCGCGCCCGGCCCACAGTTCCGGGCACGACTGCTCGAGATTCCGGGGGTGGGCGACGGGGCTCCGGGCCGGCGGTCCCGCTCGCGTTCGACCCGTGGCCGCGCCGTGCGGGCGACCACCGAACCGGGAACGGGCGTGCACCTCGTGGGCACCCTGTTCGCCGCCGCCGAACACCAGACCGAGCGAGGGCGCACCGCTGGCGCGATGCGGCTGGCCCCCAGCGATATTCGCGGCGCCGTCCGGGAAGGCCGCGAGGGCAACCTGGTGCTGTTCGTGGTCGACGCGTCCGGTTCCATGGCGGCCCGGGATCGACTGTCCGCCGTCACCGGCGCCGTCGTGTCGCTGCTGCGCGACGCCTATCAGCGTCGGGACAAGGTCGCGGTGATCACCGTCCGCGGCACGGATGCCGAACTGGTGCTGCCGCCGACGTCGTCGGTGGACGTCGCCGTCCGACGCCTGCGCGCGATGAGAACCGGCGGTCGCACGCCGCTCGCGGCGGGTTTCCTGAAGGCGCGTCAGGTCGTCCTGCGCGAGCAGATCCGCGATCCGCGTCGCCGCGCGCTGGTCGTGGCCCTCACGGACGGCCGCGCGACCGGGGCGAAGGACGCCGTCGCGCGGGCCCGGCGGGCCGCCGGAATGCTGGCCGACACCAACGCCGCATCGATCGTCGTCGACTGCGAGACCGGCATGGTCCGCCTCGGCTTGGCGGCCGACCTCGCGCGCGACCTGCGGGGCGGCTACGTCCGCCTCACGGAACTGTCCGCGCAGCAGGTCGCGGGCGTCGTCCGCGCTGCCGCCTGATCTTCGTCGACCGAACAGGCAAGCCCGAGAAAGGGATTCGAGAATGCCTCAGGGAGTACCCGAGAACGTGCCCGCGGACGGACTCACCACCCGCCAGCGCCGCAACCAGCCGGTGCTGGCCGTCCACACCGGCCCCGGCAAGGGGAAGTCGACGGCCGCGTTCGGGATGGCGCTGCGCGCCTGGAACCAGGGCTTCGACGTCGGCGTCTTCCAGTTCGTCAAGAGCGCGAAATGGAAGGTGGGCGAGGAAGCCGCGTTCCGCGCGCTCGGCGAGCTGCACACCACCAGCGGCGTCGGCGGGGCCGTGGAGTGGCACAAGATGGGTGAGGGGTGGTCGTGGACACGCAAGCACGGCACCGAGGAGGACCACGCCGCCGCCGCGCTCGAGGGTTGGCGTGAGATCGCTCGCCGCCTCGAGGCGCAGACGCATCGCTTCTACGTGCTCGACGAGTTCACCTACCCGCTCAAATGGGGCTGGGTGGATACCGAGGAAGTCGTCGACGCACTGCGGAACCGCCCCGGCAACCAGCATGTGGTCGTCACCGGCCGGGACGCGCCGCAGGCGCTGATCGACGCGGCCGACCTCGTGACCGAGATGACGAAGATCAAACACCCGATGGACGCGGGCCGCAAGGGCCAGCGCGGCATCGAATGGTGAACGCCCCCAGCACCCCGGCCGTCGTCATCGCGGCGCCGGCGTCGGGCAGCGGTAAGACGACCGTCGCGACCGGCCTGGTCGGCGCGTTGCGCGCCGCCGGGGATCGGGTTGCGCCGTTCAAGGTCGGGCCGGACTACATCGATCCCGGCTACCACGCATTGGCAGCCGGTCTGCCCGGCCGCAATCTCGACAGCGTGCTGGTGGGCGCCGACCGGATCGGCCCGCTGTTCCGGCACGGCAGCGACGACTGCGACATCGCGGTCGTCGAGGGCGTCATGGGATTGTTCGACGGCAAGATCGACCCGAGTTCGTCGGCGCCGTCGGCTGAGGGGTCGACCGCGCAGGTCGCCGCCGCCCTCGCTGCGCCCGTCGTCCTGGTGATCGACGCGCGCGGTCACAGCCAGAGCCTCGCCGCTGTCCTGCACGGCTTCTCGACCTACGATTCCGCCGTGCGGATCGGCGGCGTGATCCTCAACCGGGTCGGCAGCGCCCGGCACGAGCAGGTGCTGCGGCAGGCCTGCGAGCGGGTGGGCCTGCCGGTTCTGGGGGCGGTGCCGCGCCTGGCCGAACTCGAGGTCCCGTCCCGACACCTGGGACTGGTGCCGGCCGTCGAACACGGCCGGGCCGCGCTCGACGCCGTCGCCGCCATGACCGAACTCGCCGCCGCGCACCTGGACCTGGATGCGATCCGGGGGCTCGCGCATTCGTCCGTCGGCGACCTCGCGTGGGATCCGGCAGCCGAGATCGGACCGGTCCCGAGCGGTCCGCGTCCGGTGATCGCGCTCGCCGGCGGTGTCGCGTTCACGTTCGGGTACGCCGAGCACCGCGAACTGCTCGACGCCGCGGGCGCCGACGTCGTGGTGTTCGACCCGCTGCACGACGAACTGCCCGCCGGCACTGCGGGACTGGTGCTCCCCGGCGGCTTCCCCGAGGAGCATGCGGTGGCGCTGTCGGCGAACAGGGCTCTGCTGCAGCAGGTTCGGCAGCTCGCCGCCGACGGAGCTCCCGTCCACGCCGAATGCGCGGGCCTGCTGTACCTGACCCGGAGCCTCGACGGGCACGCTATGGCCGGTGTGATCGACGTCGACGCCCGCTTCGGAAAGCGCCTGACCCTCGGCTACCGGGAGGCTGTGGCCGTGACGGATTCCGTGCTCTTCGACGCCGGAACCCGCGTCACCGGACACGAGTTCCATCGCACCGCACTCGACGCCGGTGTCGCCGACGGCTTCGGCCCGGCCTGGGGGTGGCGGGCCTGGGACGCCGGGGCCACCCGGGAGGGCTTCACGGCCGGGTCGGTGCACGCGTCGTATCTGCACACGCATCCCGCCGGGAACCCGGACGCGATCCGCCGCTTCGTCGAGGCCGCCCGTGGGTGACCTGTGTGTGGGCGTCGGCGCCGGCAGCCGCGTGGGCGCCGCGGACATCGTGGCCGCCGTGGTCGAGGTCTGTGGCGACGAGTCGGTGCGTGTACTCGCCACCCTGGACCGCAAGACGGAACATCCGCCGTTCCGCGATGCCGCCGAGGTACTCGGAACCGCACTGGTCGGCTTCCCGGCCGAAGAACTCGCGGCAGTGGCCGTGCCGAACCCCGCGGCGACGGTCGACGACGCGGTGGGGACGCCGAGCGTCGCCGAAGCCGCCGCGCTCCTCGCGTCGGACGGCGGCCCGCTGATTGTGACGAAGCACGTGACGAATGGCGTGACCGTCGCGGTCGCCCGTAGTGTTTCGTGATCTGTCGAGATGACAACCGAACGATTTCTGGAGAACGGGGAGACGAGTGTCTGCTTCCGCCGGTGACGAGACCAGCTACCTGGTCGGACTCAACCTGACGGACCGTCGTGTCGTGGTGGTCGGTGGCGGCACCGTCGCCCAGCGCCGCCTCGGGTTGCTGGTGGCGTCCGGCGCCGATGTCCATGTCGTGAGCCGCGAAGTCACCCCGGCCGTCGAGGGCATGGCGACGTCCGGGCAGATCAAGCTCGAGCTGCGCGACTACCGCGACGGCGACCTCGACGGGGCCTGGTACGCGATCGCGTCCACCGACGAGCCGGACACCAACGCGGCCATCGTGGCCGAGGCCGAGCGGGGTCGCATCTTCTGCGTCCGTGCCGACAGCGCCCGCGACGGCACCGCCGTCACCCCGGCCACCGGAAGCTTCGACGGACTGTCCCTCGGCGTGCTCGCGGGCGGCGCGCACCGGCGTTCGGCCGCGGTCCGCACCGCGCTGATCGAGGCACTGCAGTCCGGTGCCGTCACCGACACCGACGAGGCACCCGCGCCCGGCGTCGCCCTCGTCGGCGGCGGCCCCGGCGATCCGGACCTCATCACCGTCCGCGGCCGCCGGCTGCTGGCTCGCGCCGACGTCGTCGTGGCCGACCGCCTCGCGCCCCCGGAACTGCTCGCCGAACTCGGCCCGCACGTCGAGGTGGTCGACGCCGCCAAGATCCCCTACGGCCGCGCGATGGCGCAGGAGGCGATCAACGCCGCGCTCGTCGACAATGCGAAGGCCGGCAAGTTCGTGGTCCGGCTCAAGGGCGGCGATCCGTACGTGTTCGGCCGCGGCTTCGAGGAACTCGAGGCGTGCGCGGCCGCCGGTGTCCCGGTCACCGTCGTCCCCGGCATCACGAGCGCGATCTCCGTGCCGTCCGCAGCGGGCATCCCCGTCACGCACCGCGGCGTCACCCACGAGTTCGTGGTCGTGAGCGGTCACGTCGCGCCAGACCACCCGGACTCGCTGGTCGACTGGGCGGCGCTGGCGAAGTTGCGCGGCACCATCGTGCTGCTCATGGCGGTGGAACGGATCGAGCAGTTCGCGGCCGTTCTCGTCGCCGGCGGCCGCCCCGCCGAGACGCCGGTCACCGTGATCCAGGAGGGCACCCTGCGCACCCAGCGGGTCCTGCGGGCCGACCTGGCAACCGTCGCGGCCCGGGTTCGGGAGGAGAACATCCGCCCGCCGGCGATCGTGGTCATCGGCACGGTGGCCGGGTTCTCCGCAGACTCTCGGTAACGTGAACTCTCGTGTCTGACTCCACCGCCGTGAAGTACCCCGTGACCACGCGGGCGTTCGGCCTCGCGATCGTCGTCCTCAGCGGCATGCAGCTGATGATGGTGCTCGACGGCACCGTCGCCTCGCTCGCGCTCGCCAAGATCCAGGAAGACCTGGGGCTCAGCGATTCCGGGCGCAACTGGGTGATCACGTCGTACGCGCTCACGTTCGGTGGCTTGATGCTGCTGGGCGGTCGGCTCGGCGATGCGTTCGGCCGAAAACGGGTGTTCATCGGCGGCGTGGCCCTGTTCACGGTCACGTCGCTCCTGTGTGGGCTCGCGACCAACGAGGCCACCCTCGTCGCTGCTCGCGCCCTGCAGGGTGTCGGCGCCGCGATCGCGTCTCCGACCGCACTGGCACTCGTTGCGACGACGTTCGCGCCCGGACCGGTGCGCAATCAGGCCATCGCGATCTTCGCGGCGATGACCGGTGTCGGCTCGGTGCTGGGGCTGATCGTCGGCGGCGCGCTCACCGAGGTGTCGTGGCGGTGGATCTTCCTCATCAACGTCCCGATCGGCCTGGTCATCCTGCTGCTCGCCTTCCGGGCGCTGGAGGAGACGGGTGCCGAGCGCCTCAAACTCGACGTCCCGGGCGCGATCCTCGCGACCCTGGGCTGCACCGGCGTCGTGTTCGGGTTCACCGAGGGGCCCGAGATGGGTTGGGGCAGCCCGCTCGTACTGATCGGGTTGGTCGGCGGATTCGTCCTGCTGGGCGGGTTCCTCGCGGTCGAGCGTCGCGCCGAGAACCCGCTGCTGCCGTTCACGCTGTTCCGCAACCGTAGCCGCGTCGCGACGTTCATCTCCCTCGCCCTCGTCGGCATGGTGATGTTCTCGCTCGCCCCGTTCGTCGCGCTGTTCGTGCAGGACGTCCTCGCCTACACCCCGCTGCGCGCCGGTCTGGCATTCGTTCCGTTCGCGTTCGGACTCGGCGCGGCCGCGTTCGTGGCCTCCAAGATCGCGGTGAAGGTGCAGCCGCGCTGGCTCGTCGTCGCCGGCACACTCATCACGTTCGTCGGGCTGATGTACGGCTCGACGCTCGACGCGTCCGCGACGTATGTCGGAAACCTGTTCGTGCTCGTGGTCGGGGTGGGCTTCGGTGTCGGCCTCGCGGTGGTGCCGCTGCCGCTGTGCGCCATCGCCGGTGTCGGTCCGAGCGAGATCGGTCCGCTCGCGGCGATCGCTCAGGTGGCGCAGACACTGTTCGGCCCGGTCGGTCTCGCGATCGTCGGTGCGATGGCCACGTCGAGGACCCTGTCGGAGGGCGGCGTGTCCGGCATTCCGGCCGCGGACATGACGCCCGCCCAACTCGACGCCCTCTCCAGTGGCTACACGTTCGCGCTGCTCGGTTGCGCGATCCTCGCCGCGCTCGCCGCCCTCGCCGCGCTGTTCATCCGGTTCACGCCCGAGCAGGTGGCGCAGGCCCAGGCCGCCGAGAAGGCGGCGCAGCAGGCGTAACCGCCCGTGCGCCTTTTTGGTAGCCGGCACTACCGAAAAGGCGCACAGGTGCGGAGCGCCTTAGGATTCCCCGAGTGGCCCAGACCCTGCTGTCCGTCCTGCTCGCGCTGGCGTCCGCGTTGTGCATCGCGATGGGGAACGTCATGCGCCAACGGGCGGCCGCGACGACGTCGTTGTCGGCCTCACTGCGCGACGGCACGTGGTGGGCCGGGGCCCTCGCCGGCGCGGGCGGCTACGTCCTGCAGGCGGCGGCCCTCGGTGTCGGGTCGCTGCTGCTTGTGCAGCCGCTGTTGGTGCTCTCGCTGATGTTCGCGCTGCCGCTGAGCGCGCGGCTGTCGGGCCGGGCTGTGCGGCCGTCGGACTGGGCGTGGGCGGCGACGCTGACGGTGGCCGTCGCGCTGTTGGTGGTGGTCGGTGATCCCAAACCGGGTGCCGAGCGCGCGGAGACGTGGCACTGGGTGGTCGTCGCGGCGATCGGGGTGCCCGCGCTCGTGCTGTGTCTGCTCGGTGCTCGGAGCGGGTCCGCCGCCCGGCGCGCCTTGCTGTTCGGTCTCGCGGGTGGCGCGCTGTTCGGTGTGGGAGCGGTGCTCACCAAGTCCGTTGTTCACCTGCTCGCACGGGGGCCGATCTCGCTGCTGACGTCGCTCGAGGTGTACGTGCTGATCGCGGTGTTCGCGGCCGCCGTCGGGATCCAGCAACTCGCGTTCCGAACCGGGGAACTGCAGGCGTCGCTGCCCGCGACGACGGTCTCGGAACCGGCCGTCGCGGCGCTGCTCGGGTTCGTGGTGCTCGGGGAATACCTCGACGTGGGGCGCGGCGTGGGCCTGCTGCTGATCGGTGCGCTCGTCGCGACGGCGGTCTCGGTCGTCGCGCTCGCCCGGGGCGCCGCCGCACACGAGAGCGGCGCCGCGGTCCGTGCGGTACCGAGCGGTGTCAGGTGAGGATGATCAGTTCCGAGTCCGACGCGATCTCCACCCGCAGTCCCGACTTCGCCGCGACCCGGGCCACACCTTTGATGTCGGACGGCTCCGCGCGGGTCACCGTCAGTGCCCGCGCCAGCAGCCCCTTGTGGTGCTTGTTGAAGTGGCTGACCACCTTGCGTGAGCCGTCCGGTTGTTCGGTGAGGACCGTCGCGATCACCGCGTCGGGCACCGGGCCCAACTGCTGGTAGGTGCCCGAGCGCAGGTCCACCACCAGACCGCCGTCGGCCTCCGAGAGCAGCGCGTCCGTCAACTCCGGCTTCCACAGCGACTGCAGCGTGCCGAAGCCCGGCAGCTTGGAGCCGCCCGACAGCCGGTACGCCGGGATGGGATCGCCCGCGCGGACGGCGCCGAACAGCGCCGAGCCCATCGCGAGCCGACGGAACGCCTTCTCCCGCTGCACTTTCGTGAACGACTTCGCGTCGAGGGCGTCGAACAGCACACCGGTGTAGCGCTCGAGCGCTGGACGGGTGGGGGAGACCCACACCTTGGCGTTGCGTTCGATCTCGTCGGCCTGCTTGGGGCCGAGCCCGAGCGCCAGGTTCGACGCCTCCGTGTCGGCCGCGAGGTCGACGAGCGCCGACACGAGCATCTCGCGGGTCTCGGTCAGCTGCGGCATCGACAGTTCGCCGAGGTCGAGCGGCGCGCCCTTGCCGCCGTCTGACTTGGTTTCGGAAGGGGGAAGCAACACCAGCACAGTAGGTAACCGTACCGGTGTTGCCGACGGGAAACAGGCCTGGCCTCCGCCCCCGAAGGGCGAAGGCCAGGCCGGGGGAGCTGTGTCGGATCAGACGCGACGACGCAGTGCCGTCACCGCCAGACCGGCGGCGATGGCGCCACCGATGGCGAGCGGAGCGATCGGCAGGCCGCTGTCGGAGGACGAGTGGACGCTGGCGGCGTTCTCGATCTCCGGAGCATCGACGACCGCGTTCGCGGGTGGCAGCGGGGCGAAGGTGATCGGCGTCCGGGTGTCCTGGGTCCGGTCCGTGGAGCCGTGGGCCATCACGGTGCGGATCGAGCACGCGTTCACGTAGCAGTTGGAATTGCCCTTCAGCGCGGTCGCGGAGATGCTGCCGGTCCAGGAGCCGTCCACGATCTGCGCCGGGGTGACGAATGCCGTGGTGATCCATGCGGCGGAGTTCGTGGTCGAGAACTGGTCGTCCTGGACGATGCCGTAGTAGATGCCGGTGCCGGCGGCGGCACCCTGGAACCCGGTGCCCGAGACGGTGATGGTGTCACCGGCGACCAGATTCGTGGTCTTGTTCGCGGTGACCGTAGGTGTCGGCACGACGACCGGCGGAGCGAACGTGACCGGTGTCTGCGTGTCCTGGCTGCGGTCGGTGAGCGTGTTGTGGTCGGCGAGCGTGAAGATCGCGCAGGCGTTCTCGTAGCAGTTCGCGTCACCCTTGATCGCGGTGGCCTTCAGGGTGGTGTTGAACCCGCCGTCGACGATCTGGGCGGGCTTGATCCACTTGGTGGAGTGGAAGACGGCACTGTCGGTGTTGGAGTACCTGTCGACCTGTGCGAGAGCGACGTAGATGCCCTGGCCGCCGCGGCCGAAGCCGGTGCCGGTGACCGTGAGCTCTTCGTCGTTCGTCAGGCCGGTGGACTTCGAGACCGTCACCGCCGGACCGGCCGGAACGATCGGCTGCGCGAACGTGATCGGGGTCCGGGTGTCCTGGCTGCGGTCGCTGGAACCGTGCGCGGCGATCGTGTAGATCGAGCAGGCGTTCACCAGGCAGTCGGAGCCGGCTTTGACGGCTTCGACGTCGATCGCGGCGCTCCAGGAACCGCCGACGATGTCGGTCGACCTGAGCCACTTGGTGGTCATCCACGCGGCCGCGTCGGTGACCGAGAACTTGTCGTCCTGCACCAGGCCCACGTAGATGCCGTCGCCGGCGCCGGAGAACCCACTGCCGGTGACCGTGATCGTTTCACCGGCCGCGGAAATGTCGGCGGACTTCGAGACCGTCACCTGGGGCGCCGGGGTCTCGGGGCCCGGATCGCTGGAACCGAGGCTGCCCAGCGAACCGAACGGGCTGGTCTGCGCTGCCGCGACGCCCATCGGCAGCGTGCAGGCGACCGTGGCGGCAACCGCCAGGACCGCGGACTTTGTTAGCGCGCGCATCTTCCTACTTTCTGGTGTGGTTCGCCGAGAGGTAGGCGAAACTTAGGTAAAGCTAGCCTTTGCTCGGGGCGGAGTAAAGAGGTTGCTCTGTTCGCTTTCGCGCGAAATGGATTGTGTTCCAGCAGTTTCGGGCACGCCTCGGGTGGGGCATCCGTTCACGGATGCCCCACCCGAGGCGGCGATGCTACGCCCGGCGGCGCAGCGCGACAGTGGTCGCGACCGCGAATCCGGCTCCGATGACGGCGCCGACGAGCAGCGGGATGATCCAGGCGGTGCCGTCGGAGATCGCGTCCGCCAGATTGCGGATCGCGGAGTCCGACGTGTTCGACTCGTTCGCCGCGGCGGAGGTGCCGCCGTCGGTGGGTCCGCCGTCCGCGGTCAGGGCCGCGGCTGCGGCCTTGTCTGCGTTGGGGGCGTCGGGGTCGTCGCCGAAGCTGACCGGCGTCTGGGTGTCCTGGCTGCGGTCGCTCGAGCCGTGCGCGGCGATCGTGTAGATCGAGCAGGCGTTCTTCGTGCAGTCCGAGTCGCCCTTGACGGCCTGGACCTTCATGCTGGTCGACCACGCGCCGTCCTTGATCCGGCTGGGCGTGATGAAGGCGGTCGTCATCCAGGCGCCCGCGTCGGTCGTCGAGAACTTGCTCTCCTGAATCAGGCCGACGTAGATCCCGGGCTGTTGACCCGAGAACCCGGTGCCCGAGATGGTGATCTCGTCGCCCTCGACCTTCAGGCCCTTGGCCTTCGACAGTGTCACGGCCGCGGTCTTCGCGGCGCCCGGAGCGCCTGCGGCATTCAGCGCCGGAGGCGCGGTCACGGTGCCCGGGGCGACGCCGCCGACGAAGCTCACCGGCGTCTTGGTGTCCTGGCTCCGGTCGGAGGAGCCGTGCGCCATCACGGTGTAGATCGAGCACGCATTCTTGATGCAGTCGAACGCGCCCCGCGTCGCCACCATGTCCACCGACAGCGACCAGTTGCCACCCGAGATCTGCTCGGGTTTGACGAAAGCCGAGGTCATCCACACCGACGCGTCGGCCGCCGAGAAGACGTTGTCCTGGACGAGGCCGACGTAGAGGCCGGGGGCCGCGCCGGAGAAGCCGGACCCGGACACCGTGACCGTCTCGCCGGCCGGGTTGATGTCGCTCGACTTGGAGAGCGACACCGACAGGCCACTGTTCGCCGTGAACGTGGTGCCGGGGGCTGCGCCCGCCGCGCCGGGGCCGGTTGCGGTCCCGCCGCCACCGCCGCCACCGCCGGTGACCGGCGGTGCGGTTCCGACGAAGGTGATCTTGGTCTTGGTGTCCTGGCTGCGGTCCGACGAGCCGTGCGCGGCGAGCGTGTAGAGGGCGCACTCGTTGTTGATGCAGTCGCCGTTCGGGAAGGCGCCGATGACGTCGATCGTGGTGGAGAAGGAGCCGCCCGGCATGTCGGTCGGCTTGATGTACTTGGTGCCGTAGAACATGTCGGCGTTGGTCGACGAGTACTTGTTCGTCTGCGCGATGCCGACGTAGATGCCCATGCCTGTGGTGGAGAATCCACTGCCCCGGACGCTGATCTTGTCTCCTGCGGCGTTGAGTCCGCTGGTCTTGCCGACGCTGACGCGCGGTCCGCTGCCGGTCACCGGGGGCGTGGCGGTGGTCGGCGGCGGCGTGGTCGTCGGAACGGTCGTCGTCGGTTTCGGCGCCGTGGTGGTCGGCTTCGGTGTCGTGGTGCTCGGAGGCGTCGTCGACGGAGGGGGTGTCGACGGCGGGGGTGTCGAGGTGGTGGGTGCCGGTGTGGTCGTCGGGGTCACGGCCGCGAACGACACCGGGACCTTGGTGTCCTGCGAGCGATCGCTCGAACCGTGGGCCGCGACGGTGTAGATCGAGCAGGCGTTCTCGATGCAGTCGAAGGCGCCCTTGGTGGCGGCGACGGTGACGCGGGTGCTCCACGCGCCGCTGGCGATGTCGGCGGCTTTGATGAATTCCATCGTCATCCACGCGCCGGCGTTGGTCGACGAGAACGCGTCGTCCTGGACGAGCCCGACGTAGATCCCGGCGCCGGCGCCGGAGAATCCGGCGCCCGAGACGGAAATCGTGTCGCCGTCCTTCAGGCCGGTCTTCGGGGAGACGGTTGTGACCGGAGTGCTCGGAGCGGCTTGGGCAACCGGTCCGCCGCCGGTGGAGGGGGCGGATACGGCAATGCCGACCGGCAACGCCAGCGACATCGCGACTGCCATGGTCGCGAGGGCAGCCCTGCGTAACGCGTGCATCTTTCTTCTTCCTGGTCACAGCCGCGGCTGCGTGCAGAAGCCACGGAGAGAGGTAAGCCTGTGATTACAAAGGCGAGGCTAAGCTACCTCGAGTTTGGTGGATTTGGGTGTGTTACGCGGTTTACGCGTATTACCGACCCGCGAGTGGTGTCCGAACCATCGCCGGGACCCGTGCCCTCGATCGGTCTCCGCAGTTCAACCGACTAGGCTGGTGCCCCGTGATCACTCGCATGTCGCACCTGTTCCTCCGCACCCTCCGCGACGACCCGGCCGACGCCGAGGTCGCCAGCCACAAGCTCCTGGTTCGCGCCGGCTACGTGCGGCGCATCGCGCCCGGCGTCTACTCGTGGCTGCCACTGGGCCTGGGGGTGCTGCGCGAGGTCGAGCGCGTGGTGCGCGAGGAGATGAACGCGATGGGCGCGCAGGAGATCCTGCTGCCCGCGCTGCTGCCGCGCGACCCGTACGAGACGTCGAACCGCTGGACCGAGTACGGGGCCGGCCTGTTCCGTCTCAAGGATCGCAAGGGCAACGACATGATGCTCGGCCCCACGCACGAGGAGCTTTTCGCGCTCACCGTGAAGGGGGAGTACAACTCGTACAAGGACTTCCCGGTCACCCTGTACCAGGTGCAGACCAAGTACCGCGACGAGGAGCGGCCCCGTGCCGGCATCCTTCGCGGCCGCGAGTTCGTCATGAAGGACTCGTACTCCTTCGACCTCACCGACGAGGGCCTGACGGCGTCTTACCAGGCGCACCGCGACACTTACGAACGGATCCTCGCCCGTCTCGGCGTGAAGTACGTCATCGTCTCCGCCACCTCGGGGGCGATGGGCGGCAGCGCGTCGGAGGAGTTCCTGGCCGAGAGCGAGATCGGTGAGGACACCTACGTCCGCTGCCTCGAATCCGGCTACGCCGCCAACGTCGAGGCCGTCAAGACGCTCGCGCCGGCGCCCGTCCCGTTCGACGGACTGCCCCCCGCCGAGGTGCGTGACACCCCGGACACCGAGACCATCGACACCCTCGTCGAGTGGGCCAACGGGGCCGACCTCGGCAGGACCGTCACGGCCGCGGACACGCTGAAGAACATCATGGTGAAGACCCGTGTGCCCGGCGGGGAGTGGGAGCTGCTCGCGATCGGTATCCCCGGTGACCGCGAAGTGGACGAGAAGCGCCTCGAAGCGTCGCTGGAACCGGCCGAGTATATGCTCCTCACCGAGACGGACTTCAGGAACAACCCCTTCCTGGTGAAGGGTTACATCGGCCCGAAGGCGTTGCAGGAGAACGGCGTCCGCTACCTCGTCGACCCGCGCGTCGTGGACGGCACCAGCTGGATCACGGGCGCCGACGAGGAGGGCAAGCACTACGTGGGCCTCGTCGCCGGACGGGACTTCACCCCCGACGGCACCATCGAGGCCGCCGAGGTGCGCGACGGCGATCCCTCGCCCGACGGTGCCGGCGCACTGGTCGCCGCCCGCGGGATCGAGGTCGGGCACGTGTTCCAGCTCGGTCGCAAGTACACCGACGTCTTCGGCGTCGACGTGCTGGGCGAGAACGGCAAGCCCGTCCGTCCCACCATGGGCTCGTACGGCATCGGCGTCTCCCGACTGGTCGCGGTGATCGCCGAGCAGCATCACGACGACAAGGGGCTGCGCTGGCCGTCCGAGGTCAGCCCGTTCGACGTGCACCTCGTGATCGCCAACAAGGACGATGCCGCCCGAGAGGGCGCCGAGGCCCTGGCTGCCGAGCTGGACAAGGCTCGCGTCGACGTCCTGTTCGACGATCGCAAGGCGTCGCCGGGTGTGAAGTTCAAGGACTCCGAGTTGATCGGTGTCCCACTGGTGGTGGTCGTGGGCCGCGGCTTCGCGGAGGGCAACGTGGAACTGCGCGACCGCTTCACCGGGGAATCCCGTGAGGTGCCCGTCGACGCCGCGCTCGACGAGATCCTCACCGCGGTCCGCAGCTGATCCGATCCCCGGGTCGGTCGCCGCGCCACGGCGACCGAACTCCGGGAGTCAGTCGATCGGCTCGGACGGGTATGCGTCCCGGGCGATCCGGGCGTCGTAGTCGGCCCGGCCGGAGCCGATGTCGAGGAATACCGTGTCGAGCCCGAGCGTCCGGCGCAGTGTCGTCGCGACGGGTCGCGGGAACAGCTGCCACAACGCACTTCCCGTCGACAGGCGGCGTGGTACGACGGCCTGGCGTCTGCCTCGGCGGACCACGGTGACCACGGCCCGCGCCACCTCCTCCGGGGGTATGGGCCGGGTCATCCGGCCGGGCGCCGTGCCCGACACGAGCGCGGTGTTCGTGAACGACGGCAGGACCGTCGACACTCGCACACCTCGGTGGCGCAGTTCGGCGTCGAGTGCCTCGCCGAACCCGACGACCGCGAACTTGGTGCCGTTGTAGACGGCCATACCGGGCGCGGGGATGCGTCCGGCGATCGAGGCGACGTTCACGATCCGCCCCTCGCCGCGCCGTGTCATGCGCCGAGCGGCGGCGCGGGAGCCGTTCATCACTCCCAGCACGTTCACGTCGACGGCCCGTCGGATCACTGCATCCGGCTGTTCGAGGACGGGACCGATCGGCATGATGCCGGCGTTGTTTATCCAGATCGCGACGGGGCCGAGTCGCGATTCGACGTCGTCGAGGAAGGTCTCGACCGACGACGTGTCGGTGACGTCGAGGAATGCGCCGTGAAGGCCGAGTTCCTCGGCGGCGAGGGCGGTCCGAGCCGGGTCGAGGTCGCCGATCGCGACGTGCGCCCCGGCGTTCCGCAGGGCCGCGGCCGTGGCCCAGCCGATGCCCCGAGCGCCGCCGGTGACCACCGCGACGCGGCCCATCGGGTCGATACCGCTCATGTGTGTTTCTCCTTCAGGTCATCGAGCGTGCCGCGCTGGACCTTCCCTGACGATCCCCGGGGGAGGATGTCGACGAAGACGACGTCGCGGGGCATCCGGGACCGCGGCAGCCGGTCGGCCACGTGGGCGCGAATCGCCGCCTCGTCGACGGCTTCGTCTCCGACCGCGACGACGTATGCGCGCAGGCGCTGTCCGAACTCGTCGTCGTCGACCGGGGTGACGGCCGCGTCCGCGATCGCCGGATGGTCGAGAAGTACGAGCTCGACCTCCTCGGGGAAGACGTTCTCGCCGCCGGAGACGATCATCGAATCGGACCGGCCGCAGACGTGCAGCCGGCCCAGTTCGTCGAGATGCCCACGGTCGCCGGTGTCGAGGAAGCCGTCGTCGCCGGAGCGTCGGGTGCCGTCGGTGTAGGCGTCGATCTGGGCGGGCGTGCGCACCAGGATCCGGCCCTCCACGCCGACGGGCAGGGCACCTCCCGTGTCGTCGACGATCCGGAGCACGGTGCCGAGCGTGGGGCGCCCGGCGCAGTTCGGGGCTTCCACGAGATCGGACGGCGTCGCGATACTGACGTACGCGGCCTCGGTCGAGCCGTACAGGTTGTGCAGTGCCGGGCCGAAGGAATCCGAGACCGCCCGCACGAGCGCGGGTTCCAGCCGAGCGCCGCCGCTGGCGACGATGCGTAGTGCAGCGAGATCCGCGCTCCGGACCCGGTCGCCGAGGTCGACGATCCGGCGGAGCATCGTGGGCACCGCAACGAAGGCGCCGCAGCGGAAGCGTTCGAGGTCGGCCAGGGCGGTCGCCGCTTCGAACCGCGGGCGCAACAGCAGTGTCCCGCCCAGCATCAGGGTGAGTACCGCCACCAGCAGCCCCCAGCCGTGGAAGACGGGCGCCGACAACAGCACCCGCATTCCGCCTCGGAGCGGGATGCGTTCGAGCAGGCCCGCGGTCAGCAGCAACGTCCGGGGCTCGGCGCGCGGAGCTCCCTTCGGGACGCCGCTGGTGCCGCTCGTGAGGATGACCAGCGACGCGTGATGCGCCGGACGGGGCGGGAGGGAGCCGTCGCCGCGGTCGACGAGACGGTCGAGCGCGTCGGCGGGCGCTTCGCTACCGTATCGAGCGCACCAGCGTCGGCCGCCGAATGCCGTTACGGCGGAACGGAACTCCTCGTCGTGGACGAGCGCATCGAGGCGTTCGCGTTCGGCCACGACCGCCACCTGCCGTGGGCCGAAATCGGCGCCGAGCAGCACCACCCGGGCGCCCACGGCGGCCGCCGCGCACAGCGTGACCAGCGCATCGGCGTGATTGCGACACATGATCCCGATGCTCGGTTGCCGGCGGCGACCTGGGAACTCGGAGCGCAGGGCGTCGGCCAGGCGGTGGGTGCGGTCGGCGAACTCGGCGAAGGTGAGGCTGCCACGGTCGTCGATCACCGCGGTGGTGTCGCCGTGCACGGCAGCGCAGTACGCCGGCAGCCCACCGAACGGGCCCAGCCGGACGACGGCCCGGACTCCCGCGATGGCGGCGCGGGCGTCGCGCGGGACCATCCCGGCGGACCACAGGATGCGGGCCGCCGCGGCCTCGTCTCGGAGCCGGACGGCCGGAACCGGAAGCTTCATGGTGCTCCTCGTCAGCGGTGTGGGAAGAAGAGTTTCGCTCGATTGGCGAGGTTGAGGGCGCGTAGCAGCGTGGCCCGGCATCGGTCCGGATAAGCGGTCGGGATGCGCTGGGACGTGATGGTCTGCGGCTCGGTGTACCGCACGATGCCCTCGCGCCCGTGTCGGCGACCGATTCCGCTCGCGCGCATGCCGCCCATCGGTGCGCCGAGCGCCGCGATGGCGGACAGGTAGCCGTCGTTGACGTTCACGCCGCCGGCGACGATTCGCTGCGCGATCTTCCTGCCCCGCTTCGGATCCCGGGACCACACGCTTGCGCTCAGCCCGTACTCGCCGGCGTTGGCGGCCCGCACGGCGGCGTCGTCGTCGGTCACCCGGTACACCGACACGACGGGTCCGAAGGTCTCCTCCGCGAACGCGAGCATGTCGTCGGTGACGTCGGCGAGGACGGTCGGGTCGTGGAAGAGCGGACCCAGATCCGGGCGCGGACGGCCCCCGGTGAGCACCGTCGCGCCCTTCGTGACTGCATCCTCGACGTGCCGGACGGTGGTCTCGAGCTGCCGTTCCGAGGTGAGCGAACCCATGTCGACGTCGTAGGTGTACCCGGGCCCCACTCGGAGCCGGCGGGTCCGTTCGACGAGTGCCTCGACGAACCGGTGGTACACGTCCTGGTGCACGTAGATCCGTTCGATGCCGATGCACATCTGTCCGGCGTTCGAGAAGCATGCCTGCACGGCTCCGGTCGCCGCGGCCTCGACGTCGGCGTCGAAGCACACGATCATCGGGTTCTTGCCGCCGAGTTCGAGGGACGCGCCGATGAGACGGTCGGCGCACCGGCGTCCGATCTCCCGTCCTGTGGCAGTGGACCCGGTGAACGACACGTAGTCCACGGCGTCGATCAGCGCCGGCCCGATCCGGCTGCCGGGACCGGTCACCACCTGCCACAGGTCCGGGTGCAGTCCGGCGTCGACGGCGAGTTTCCGGGCCAGCAGGAGAGTCAGCGGGGTCTGCGAATCCGCCTTGCTGACCACCGCATTGCCGGCGACGAGGGCAGGGATCACGTCCCCGACCGCGAGGAACAGGGGGTAGTTCCACGGCGCGATCACTCCGACCAGACCCTTGGGCCGGTACCTCACCCGCGCCGCGA
Source organism: Prescottella equi (assembly GCF_002094305.1). Lineage (GTDB taxonomy): Bacteria > Actinomycetota > Actinomycetes > Mycobacteriales > Mycobacteriaceae > Prescottella > Prescottella equi. The sequence continues at coordinate 147,423 of NZ_LWTX01000007.1, read as the reverse complement.
CGACACCCGGGACCGCGGACGCGGCACGGCGCGGCGCCAGGTGCGCAGCGCCGGTCCGGCCGTAGTAGGTGGCCACCTGGACCACACCCTGCACCTCGATCGCGGCATGTACCCGCGCCTTGCCGGTCTCCCACTGCATGAGGTTGCACAGTTGCCGCTCGTGCGTGATCAGGGCGCGAGCGAAACGCCGCATGATCGTCGCGCGATCACCGACGGGCGTCTCGGCCCAGCGTGCCTGTGCCAGACGGGCGGCGACGGCCGCTGCGGCCACCGAGTCCGGATCGGACTGCGGCACAGCGGGGAGCGGGGTGCCGTCGAACGGGGCGCGGGCGCGGTGCAGCCGCGCGGAACTGGGAAGCTGCCGGAGCAGGTCGTCCAGCAGACCGGCGCCGATTCCCGGCGGCGGCGCGGACAGCTCGGCGCCGGTGGTCGCGAGTGAGGTCACCGGTGCCTCCCCGACAGGGTGCGCTCGAGGCCGAGCGCACCGCTCACCAGACCAGGCGTACCAGGTAGCGCTCGGCGTAGCGGCGCACGGCGGCCTGATCCGAAAGATCCAGCTGACCGCGAGGATCGAGCATCAACGACACCGCGATGCGGACGAGGATCTCGGAGACCGCGCGCAGGTCGTCGTCGGACATCGTGACGCCGCTGCGCCGCAACGCCCCGGTGACCTGCGCCGCGGCCTGCGCGATCGGCGCGCCGTCGGTGCGGCTGCTGAGCCCGAGGATCATCTCCGGTTCGCTCTCGAGGATCCGGGCGATGAGCGGAATCTCCTGTGCCATGCGGACCCCGCGGGTGAAGCACTCGATCACCGCGCCGTGCGGATCCCGGTTCTCGGCGACCCGGTCCAGTGCCCCGAAGAAGAGCGCGGTCTCGCGCATCAGCAGGGTCTCGACGAGGGCATCCTTGTTCGGGAAGCGCCGATAGAGGGTACTGCGGGAGATGCCCGCCCGGCGCGCGATGTCGTCCATGTTGGTGCGCCGGATCCCGTAGCGCTCGAACTCGTCCCGCGCGGCATCGAGCATCACCTGCTCGGGTGACGCGGACGTCGTGGAGGGTTCGGCTGGCGTGGGCATCAGGGGGAGCATATCGGCTGCCGGAGATCGTCATCGCGATCCCCGCAGCGGTCGCATCCGGACGGGTAGGTGATCCTTGGGGATCGGCAACGTCGAGTTGTCGAGCTTCCACACGTAGTCCTCGGGCACCGACCACTCGTACCGCAGCAGCAGGTTGTGCATGATCGTCTTGATCTCCATCTGCCCGAAGTAGAGGCCGATGCACTTGTGGACGCCGCCACCGAACGGCATCCAGGCGAAGCGGTGCACTCGATCCTCGGCACGCTCGGGTGAGAACCGGTCGGGGTCGAACCGCTCCGGGTCCGTCCACAGGGCCGGGTCGTGATGGCTGACCATGCCGATGGCGCTGACATAAGTGCCCTTCGGGATGAAGTGGCCGCAGATCTCGGTGTCCTGGACGGCCCGGCGGGGTAGTCCGGGGACGGGAGCGTTCAGCCGCAGGGACTCCTTCATGATCGCGTCGAGCACGGTGAACCGGTCGAGCGTGTCGTACGAGATCTCGGGTGGGAGTTCGCGGGACTGCTCGCGGGCCGCGGCCTGCCACTCGGGGTGCTTGGCCATGTAGTACGCCATCGTGGTGAGCGTGATGGTCGAGGTGTCGTGCGCCGCCATCAGGACGAAGATCATGTGGTTGACCACGTCCTCGTCGCTGAAGGTGTGGCCGTCCTCCGACTGTGCGTGGCACAGCACCGAGAACAGGTCGGGGGTCGCGGTAGCGCGCTTCGCCGGCAGGTGCCGGTAGAAGAACTCCTCGAGTATCCGGCGCCCGGCCAGCCCGCGCGACCACTTGGTGCCCGGAACGTTCTTGCGGACGATCGACAAGCCCGCCGCGACGCAGTCCACGAAGGCCTTGTTGATCCGGTCCGCCTCGTCGCGAGGCAGGTCGAGCCCCAGAAAGATTTCGAGCGCCAGATCCAGCGTCAACTGTTTGAACTCGTCGAGCAGCCGGATGCGGTCCCCGAGCGGGAAGTGCGCCACGCGATCAGCGAGCATCGGCTGCATGTCCTGCAGGTAGCCCTTGAGGTGCGTGTTCGTGAACGCCTGCTGCATGATTCGCCGATGGTGGCGGTGCTCCTCGAAGTCCATCAGCATGATCCCGCGGCGGAAGAACGGCCCGATCAGGAAACCCCAGGCGGGTTCGTTCGCGAACGCCTTCTGCCGATTCATCGCGACCGCCTCGGCGCCGTCGGCGGTGAGAGGGATGACGAACTTCAGTCCGAATGCGTTGAGGTATGTGATGTCGCCGAACAACTCTCGGCGACGGGCCACCATCGCGATCGGATCACGGACGAAGCGCAATACCTCGATCACGCCCGGATCGCCTGTGCCGCGAATGGGTTTCAGATCGCTGCCCGCGGGAACCGGGGCCAACTGCTTGTTACGCATGAGCACTCCTGGGCGTTCGCTGTGGGATCAGGCCGGTCGGTTGTGCAGAGGACGGGGATCGACGCCGACTCGCCGCCACGCGTCGCGAGCCCAGGGGAGGTAGAGCGCGCCGAGCGGGAGCCGGTTGAACACCGGATTCAAGGCGCGCATCGTCGCCGCGAACCGGCGGAAGCGCCTCTCCTTCTTCGCGTTCCACTCCAGCCCGCAGACCTCGCGCATCTGGTCCGGAAGGGTCCCGACGACGATGTTGCGGGTGAACGCATCGATCGGCGCGGACAGGACGGCCCACACCGGTGCCGGGATGCGCCGCGGCCGCGGGACGCCCTTGCGGATGTAGCCCGTCGCGTACACGATCGTCTTCGTCGCGACGAACCGGTCGAGCATCGCGTTCCAGTAGTCGACGAACTCCTCGTACGTCTGCGGCTCGTTGCGGGCACTCACGCCGTACAGCGCATACCAGCGCTTGCTCTCCTCGAAGATCCGGACCTTCTCGTCGTACGAGAGGCGCCGGATGAACGTGTCGGTGACGTACAGGACCTGATCGACGAATGTCGCGTGCGCCCAATAGAAGAGCTCGGGGTTGAGCGCGTGGTAGCGGGACCCGTCGGAGATCGTGCCCTTGATGGAGCGGTGGAAGTCGCGGACGGTGCGGCCCCAGTGATGGGGATCCTCGCTGTAGACGGTCTTCATGATCGGCGGCCCGCTGCGCCGTGCCCGCCCGAGGGTGTCCGAGAAGATCACCGAGTGGTCCTCGACGGCTTTGCCGAGCTGTTCGATGCAGTTCTCGGTGCCGGCCAGTCTCTGGAAGCCGAGGAGTCCGCGGACGTCGCCGTAGAACTTCCAGACCAGTGAATCGGGCCCGAGTGGAAGGGAGTGCTCGGTGGTGTGGTCGTCGACGAGCACGGGTTCGGCTTCGCGGATGAGGGCGTCGAATGCCGAGTCGGAACGAGGTGACGTCATGAGTGCCTTCTGCCGAGGGTGGGACAGTGGAACAAACATGTATCTCTGTGTCAGAACGTAGCAGTGAGTGATCGGCGGGACAAGATTTCCGGAGGATTTCCCGCAACGGCGCGCGGTCTGGCGCACAGTGGACGTGGAGGACCCGATCCGGGTGCCACATCCACACTGCGGAGGGCGAGGACATTGGGTGAACTGCTGCTGAACCCGCGCGACTACGACCCCGTGGACCTCGATCCGAACACGCGCCGCCTGCTGCGTGCGACGATCGCCTGGTTCGAGTCCCGGGGTAAGCGGCGGCTGCTCCAGGACGACCTCCACGCGGTTTGGACGGGGGACTTCCTCGACTTCGTGGGGCACGAGAAGCTGTTCGCGACCTTCCTCACGCCCGCAGCCGACTCGCACGGCGACCCCAACAAGCGCTGGGACGCCGCCCGGAACGCGGCGCTGAGCGAGATTCTCGGTTTCTACGGACTCGCGTACTGGTACCTGTGGCAGGTGACGGTGCTCGGCCTCGGACCGATCTGGATGAGCGCCAACGCCGCGGCCCGGGAGCGTGCTGCCGAGCAACTCGACGCCGGCGGCGTCATGGCGTTCGGGCTGTCCGAACGCGAGCACGGCGCCGACGTCTACTCCACCGACATGCTGCTCACCCCGCAGGACTCGGCCGGCAGCGGGGACGCGGTGTTCCGTGCGAACGGCACCAAGTACTACATCGGCAACGGCAACGTGGCCGGCATGGTGTCCGTCTTCGGCCGTCGCACCGACGTGGAGGGCGCGGAAGGGTACGTGTTCTTCGTCGTCGACAGTCGACACCTGCACTACCGGCTGATCGACAACGTCGTGCACGGGCAGATGTACGTCAGCACCTTCGCGCTCCGCGACTACCCGGTTCGTGAGCAGGACATCCTGCACACCGGGCCGGATGCGTTCTCCGCGGCTCTCAACACCGTCAACGTCGGCAAGTTCAACCTGTGCACCGCGTCGATCGGCATGTGCGAGCACGCCTTCTACGAGGCGATCACGCACGCGCACAACCGGATTCTGTACGGCAAGCGCGTCACCGATTTTCCGCACGTGCGGGCCAACTTCGTCGACGCCTACGCCCGGCTGATCGCGATGAAGCTGTTCAGTGCTCGCGCCGTCGACTACTTCCGCAGTGCAGGTCCCGAGGACCGCCGGTACCTGCTGTTCAACCCGATGACGAAAGCGAAGGTGACGTCGGAAGGCGAGACGGTGATGGCGTTGCTGCACGACGTGATCGCCGCCAAGGGCTACGAGAAGGACACGTACTTCCGGGAGGCTGCCGAACTGATCGGCACGCTGCCGAAACTCGAGGGCACTGTGCACGTCAACGTCGCACTCATCCTCAAGTTCATGCCCAACTACCTGTTCGCGCCCGCCGAGTATCCGGAGGTCGGCACCCGCACCGACGCCACCGACGACGACTTCTTCTGGCGGCAGGGCCCGGCCCGGGGTTCGGGAAAGGTGCAGTTCCACGACTGGACCCGCGCATACGTCGAACACGGCGACATTCCCGACGTCGCGCGGTTCCACGAACAGGCGCTCGCTTTCCGTGAACTGCTCGCGACCGCCGGCCCCGACGAGGCCCAACTCGCCGACCTCGACTTCCTGCTCACGCTCGGCCACCTCTTCGAGTTGGTGGTCTACGGACAGCTGATCCTCGAGCAGGCCGACATCGTCGGGCTCGACCGGGATCTCCTCGAGCAGATCTTCGACGTTCTCATCCGCGACTTCTCCGGCCACGCGGTGGCGTTGCACGGCAAACCGTCGTCGACGCAGGCACAACAGGAGTGGGCGCTCGGCGTGATCCGCAAGCCCGTGGTGGACGCCGCCCGATTCGAACGGGTGTGGGAGAAGGTGGCCGCGTACGACGGCGCCTACGAGATGCGTGGCTAGATCGGCCGTGGTCAGCGGTCGGTGTCGGCCGAACGGATGACGGGTGCCCGTTTCGCCCGTAGGGTGTGACCCGCGCAATCGATACCGACCGCCGAATCCGGGGAGACACAGGCGAATGCAGAAGCTGAGAACAATCGTGGTCGCGGCTGCCGTGGCCGCACTACCGGTGGTGGCCGCGGTGCCGGCGAACGCCGCATCACTGAACATTCCGGGGCTCATCAGTCAGGGCATCGACACCCTGGAATACACGGCGGCGTCCGGGATCTCCGACACGGTGTCCTCGCTGGCTCAGTACACCGCCGCGCACACCTATCTCACCACCGGCGATCCGGCCTCCCGGTACATCGTGGTGCTGGGTGCCCGCCTGAACGCCGACGGGTTGCTGCCCGCCGTCCTCAACTCGCGACTGAACACGGCCGCCGCGATCGCCCGTCTGCACCCGGCGAACAAGGTGATCGTTTCCGGCGGCCCGACACAGCCGCTGCCGTACACCGAAGCGCAGGCGATGCTGGCCGGACTCGTGCTCCGGGGCGTCAATCCCGCGAACATCGTCCTCGACAACGATTCGTTCTCCACCGTCGACAATGCGCGCAACACCACCCAGATCCTGTCCGCCGCAGGGGCGGACGGTGCCGTGCTGGTGACCTCGGCGTCGCACATCGACCGTGCGCTCGCCACCTTCCAGTCGGCGTCCGGCCAGTTCCGGTACGTGCCTGTCGCAGCCCCCGGGTTCTGATTCGGGACAGGAACTTCAGTTGACCTGCAGCGGAACGGGGTTCGTCCAGTACGGCGGAATCTCCCGGGCGAGACCGTCGGCGAGCTTCGTTCCGTTGCTCGACTGATTGCACGGTCCGGACCAGCGGACCTGCACCGGCGGGCCCGACGCGTAGCGGAAGGTGGTCCACACGATCGTCGTGGCGTCCGAGGCCGCCGGGCCCCCGCAGCGCCGGGGATCGGTCGGTCCTGCCGCGTTGAGGGCATCGACCAGGGCGTCGAGTTCGGTGCCCTCGACACGCCCGGCGGAGGCCGGCCGCGGGGAGCTCGGGGCCGCTTCGCCACCGGCCTTCTCGTAGCGGCACACCTCGGCGAACAGTGGGGTGTCGGGGACCATGGACTCGGCGACGCCGGGCCGGGCGGAGACGAACTCGACAGTGCCCGTGGGACACGCCACCGGCGCCGCATCCGCTGCAGAACGTCCGGAGTCCGCGCATCCGGTGGCTCCCAGAATCACACCCGCGCACAGCGCTGCCGTGCCCGCCCCCGCCGTGACGCGTGTGGACACCGTCGTTTCCCCCATGGTCGGGAGACTAGCGGCAACCCGGGTCCCGGAACGCCCGAATCTGAGTCGGTTCCCCGTGTGGCCGGGGGAGCGGCCGTAGCATCTGGATCGTGGCCAATCCGACCGTGCGCTCCGAAGACTCCGTGACGCTGCGCGTGCTCGTCTACAGCAGCGACGCCTCGACGCGGGAGCGGGTGATCTCTGCGCTGGGCACACGCCCGCACCCGGATCTGCCGGAATTCGCGTACCTCGAGGTCGCAACCGCCCCGGTGGTCGTCCGCGAACTGGACGCAGGCGGCATCGACCTGGCCGTGCTCGACGGCGAAGCGCAGCCGGCCGGCGGGATGGGCATCGCCAAGCAACTGCGCGACGAACTCGACGCGTGCCCGCCGATCGTGGTTCTCACCGGCCGCGCCGACGACCGATGGCTGGCCGACTGGTCGCGGGCGGACGGGGTCGTCGGACACCCCATCGATCCGTTCGCGCTGGCCGAGACCGTGGTGGGGCTGCTGCGTCCGGCGTGACGTGGGCGCGTCCCTCCCGTGTCGGTCCCGTTGCCGGAAGACTCGCGGGTAAAACCGAAGCCAAGCCGGGGGGCAATCTGGGTAGGCTGAGGCGTAGATCACATTCGGCGGGTGGGTTTTCCTGATTGCGTGATTGTGCGTCGTCCCTGGCTACCCGCCGTCCGTGCTCGCGACCGGAGGAGCTGAGGCAGGGTGAACGCCTACGTGCCGATTCTCGTGTTGGGCGCCATCGCGGTGGCGTTCGCGGTCTTCTCCGTGTTCGTCGCCTCGGCGGTGGGACCCGCGCGGCGCAATCGCGCGAAGCTCGAGGCGTACGAGTGCGGCATCGAACCGATGCAGCAGCCCGGCGGGCGGGCCGGTGGACAGCGGATCCCCGTGAAGTACTACCTGACGGCGATGTTGTTCATCATCTTCGACATCGAGATCGTCTTCCTGTACCCGTGGGCCGTCCACTTCGACGCCCTCGGTGTGTTCGGTCTGGCCGCGATGGCGGTGTTCGTCTTCAACGTGTCCGTCGCCTACGTCTACGAGTGGCGTCGTGGGGGTTTGAGCTGGGACTAGCGGATCTCGAGGTGATCGCGGAGCGGAGGTGATCGAAGGATGGGGCTCGAAGAGAAGGTGCCGGGCGGTTTCCTGCTGAGCACGGTCGAGACCGTGGCCGGCTACGCCCGCAAGGGTTCGCTGTGGCCCGCGACGTTCGGCCTCGCGTGCTGCGCGATCGAAATGATGGCGACCACGTCCGGGCGCTACGACCTCGCCCGCTTCGGGATGGAGGCCTTCCGTGCCTCGCCCCGACAGGCCGATCTGATGATCGTGGCCGGGCGGGTGAGCCAGAAGATGGCCCCGGTACTGCGCCAGGTCTACGACCAGATGGTCGAGCCCAAGTGGGTCCTCGCCATGGGCGTGTGCGCGTCCTCGGGTGGCATGTTCAACAACTACGCGATCGTGCAGGGAGTCGACCATGTCGTCCCGGTCGACATCTATCTGCCGGGCTGCCCGCCGCGACCCGAAATGCTGCTCGACGCGATTCTCGCGTTGCACGCGAAGATCCAGGACACACCGCTCGGCGTCAACCGCGAGGAGGCGGTGCGGGCGGCGGAGACGGCGGCACTGGCGGCGCGGCCGGTGGTCGATCTCGGCCTGCCGGGGCATACGGCGGAGGCGGTGCGGTGATGGCGATCGACCACGACGGTGCACTGGGCGGGCCCGATCCGGAGGCGACGGCGGGTCCCGAGGGGACCGTGCCGCCCGAACGCGTCGCCGGCGGCGAGATGATCGGGCTGCGGCAGGGCATGTTCGGCGTCGGCGGCACCGGCGACACCTCCGGGTACGGACGCCTCGTCCGGCCCGTCACGCTGCCCGGTAGCACGCCGCGCCCGTACGGAGGGTGGTTCGACGAGTTCGTCGACGCTCTGGCCGACGCGCTCGACACCGTCGGCGTGCACTTCGACGACGCGATCGAGAAGGTGGTCGTGTTCCGTGGTGAACTGACGCTGCACGTGCGACGCGAGTACCTGCCCACCGCCGCGCGACGCCTGCGCGACGATCCGGCGCTGCGCTTCGAGTTGTGTCTCGGAGTGAGCGGAGTGCACTACCCGCAGGATCCGGGTCGCGAACTGCACGGGGTGTATCCGCTCATGTCCGTCACCCACGGGCGCCGGGTCCGCCTGGAAGTGGCTGTGCCCGATGCCGACCCGCACATCCCGTCGTTGTACGGGGTGTACCCGACCACCGACTGGCACGAGCGCGAGACCTACGACTTCTTCGGGATCGTCTTCGACGGTCACCCTGCGCTCACCCGAATCGAGATGCCCGACGACTGGACGGGGCACCCGCAGCGCAAGGACTACCCCCTCGGCGGCGTTCCCGTCGAGTACAAGGGGGCGAAGATCCCGCCGCCGGACGAGAGGAGGGCCTACCAGTGAGCCGTCCGAGTGGGCAGTCCGACCGGACCGACAACGGCGATGCAGTGTTCACCGTCGGCGGTCAGGACTGGGACGAATTGGTGGACGCCGCGTCCGAGGCCCACCAGGCCGGTGCCGAGCGCATCGTCGTCAACATGGGTCCGCAGCACCCGTCGACGCACGGCGTCCTGCGGCTGATCCTCGAGATCGAGGGCGAGACCGTCACCGAGGCGCGCTGCGGAATCGGCTATCTGCACACCGGAATCGAGAAGAATCTCGAGTATCGCAACTGGACGCAGGGCGTCACGTTCGTCACGCGGATGGACTACCTGTCGCCGTTCTTCAACGAGGTCGCGTACTGCCTGGGCGTCGAGAAGTTGCTCGACATCACCGATCGGATCCCCGAACGGGCGACGGTCGTGCGGGTGTTGTTGATGGAGCTGAATCGGATCTCCTCGCATCTGGTCGCCCTCGCGACGGGCGGCATGGAACTCGGGGCGATCACCCCGATGCTGTTCGGCTTCCGGGAACGCGAACTGGTCCTCGACATCTTCGAGATGATCACGGGGCTGCGGATGAACCACGCGTACATCCGCCCGGGTGGGCTGGCGCAGGACCTGCCCGACGGTGCCGTCGCCAAGGTGCGTGAGCTGCTCGACCTGATGCCCCGGCGGTTGCGCGATCTCGAGGACCTGCTGAACGAGAACCCGATCTGGAAGGCGCGTACCAGGGGGATCGGGTACCTGGACCTGACCGGTTGCATGGCACTCGGGGTCACCGGGCCGGTGCTGCGCGCAACCGGACTTCCCCTGGACGTGCGGCGCTCGGATCCGTACTGCGGTTACGAGACGTACGAGTTCGACGTCGTCACCGACACCGGCAGTGACTGCTACGGCCGCTACCTCGTGCGGGTGCAGGAGATGGCCGAGTCGCTGAAGATCGTCGAACAGTGCCTCGATCGACTTCGGCCGGGTCCGGTCATGGTGGCGGACAAGAAGATCGCGTGGCCTGCGGATCTCGCCGTCGGCGCCGACGGGCTCGGGAACTCGCTCGAACACATCCGGCGGATCATGGGTACCTCGATGGAGGAGCTGATCCACCACTTCAAGCTCGTCACCGAAGGATTCCGGGTCCCGCCCGGGCAGGTGTACGTGCCGGTGGAGTCGCCGCGTGGCGAACTGGGCGTGCACATGGTCAGCGACGGCGGTACCCGCCCCTTCCGGGTGCACTACCGCGACCCGTCGTTCACGAATCTGCAGGCGGTCGCGGCGATGTGCGAGGGCGGGATGGTCGCCGACGTCATCGCGTCGGTCGCCAGCATCGACCCAGTCATGGGGGGAGTGGACCGATGACCGAATCGCGTGCCACGGAACCGGTGTTCCTCGAATTGGGGCCGCGTCCGCACGAGCGGGCCGCGTACCCGCCCGACGTCGTGGCCCGGCTCGCCGCCGACGCGGACGAGATCATCGCCCGCTACCGGGCACCGGACGACGTGCCGCCGGGGACCGCGCGCTCCGCACTGCTGCCGCTGCTGCACCTCGTCCAGGCCGAGGACGGTCACGTCTCCCAGGCCGGAATCGAGTTCTGCGCAGCACAACTCGGACTCACCGCCGCCGAGGTGACGGCGGTCGCGACCTTCTACACGATGTACCGGCGCGAACCGACCGGCACCTATCACGTCGGAGTGTGCACCAACAGCCTGTGCGCGGTGATGGGTGGGGACGCGATCCACGCGGCGCTGCGCGAGCACCTCGGTATCGGAGACGGTGAGACCACGCCGGACGGCGCGATCACCCTCGAGCACATCGAGTGCAACGCGGCCTGCGATTTCGCGCCCGTCATGATGGTGAACTGGGAGTTCTTCGACAACCGGACGCCCGAATCGGCGACCGCGGTGGTCGACGCCCTGCGGGCAGGTGAACGAGTCACGCCCACCCGCGGCGCGCCCCTGTCCTCGTTCCGCGACACCGCGCGCATCCTCGCCGGGTTCCCCGACCGTCGGCAGGGCGCGCTGGAATCGGGCGGGGGAGCCGGGCCGGCCACACTCGCGGGGTTGCACTCCGCGCGTTCGGAAGCCGCGACGCCGCTCACCCCGGTGCTGAGCAGTCACTGGGACGAGGACCGGTCGTGGACTCTCGACGCGTACCACGGTCACGACGGGTACACCGCGCTCCGCAAGGCCCTTCGGATGAACCCGGACGAGGTGATCCAGACCGTCAAGGACGCCGGATTGCGTGGCCGCGGCGGCGCCGGATTCCCCACCGGCATGAAGTGGTCGTTCATCCCGCAGGATCCGGCGACCGACGGAACCGCGAAGCCCCACTACCTGGTCGTCAATGCCGACGAGTCGGAACCGGGTACGTGCAAGGACATTCCGCTGATGTTCGCGACCCCGCACACGCTGATCGAGGGAGTCGTCATCGCGGCGTACGCGATCCGGGCCGCGCAGGCGTTCGTCTACGTGCGCGGCGAGGTGGTGCCGGTTCTGCGGAGGCTGCAGGCAGCGGTGGCCGAGGCCTACGACGCGGGGTATCTCGGTCGCGACATCCTCGGTTCGGGCTACGACCTGGACATCGTCGTCCACGCCGGGGCCGGGGCATACATCTGCGGCGAGGAAACGGCGCTGCTCGACTCGCTCGAGGGGCGGCGGGGGCAACCCCGGCTGCGACCGCCGTTCCCCGCCGTCGCCGGTCTCTACGCCAGCCCGACCGTCGTCAACAACGTGGAGTCGATCGCGAGTGTCCCGCCGATCATCCTCCGCGGACCGGAATGGTTCCGGGGCATGGGCAGCGAGGCGTCGCCCGGGTTCACGCTGTATTCGCTCTCGGGTCACGTCACCCGGCCCGGACAGTACGAGGCCCCGCTCGGGATCACGTTGCGGCAGTTGCTCGACGTCGCGGGGGGCGTGCGCGCGGGGCACCGGCTCAAGTTCTGGACCCCGGGCGGCTCGTCGACGCCGCTCCTCACCGACGAACACCTCGACGTACCGCTCGACTACGAGGGGGTGGCGGGTGCAGGATCCATGCTCGGCACCAAGGCGCTGCAGATCTTCGACGAGACGACGTGCATCGTGCGCGTGGTACTGCGCTGGACGCAGTTCTACGCGCACGAGTCCTGCGGCAAGTGCACCCCGTGCCGTGAGGGCACCTACTGGCTCGTGCAGATCCTCGAGCGCCTCGAGCGCGGCGAGGGCAGTGCGGAGGACCTCGAGAAGTTGCTCGACGTCTCGGACACGATCCTCGGCAAGTCGTTCTGTGCGCTCGGTGACGGCGCGGCCAGCCCGATCATGTCGTCGCTGAAGTACTTCCGCGACGAGTACGTCGCGCACGTCGGGGGCCGTGGGTGCCCGTTCGACCCGAACGCCTCCGCGCTCGTCGCCACGGTCCCCACCGGACCGGAAGGGAGGAGATCGTGACCGTCAACATGGGGTCCGACGCGTCGGGCCAACCGGTGCCCTCGGACCGCGTCACACTCACGATCGACGGTGCGGAGGTCACCGTACCCAAGGGGACGCTCGTGATCCGCGCCGCCGAGGGAATCGGCATCCAGATCCCGCGGTTCTGCGATCACCCGCTGCTCGATCCGGTCGGAGCGTGCCGACAGTGCCTCGTCGAGGTCGAGGGCCAACGCAAGCCGCTCGCGTCGTGTACCACGGTCGCGACCGACGGCATGGTGGTCCGTACACAGGTCACCTCCGAGGCCGCCGACCGCGCCCAGAAGGGCGTCATGGAGCTGTTGCTGATCAACCATCCTCTGGACTGCCCGGTGTGCGACAAGGGCGGCGAGTGCCCGCTGCAGAACCAGGCGATGTCCAGCGGGCGCGCGGAGTCCCGCTTCGATGGCGTCAAACGCACCTTCCCCAAACCGATTCCGCTGTCGAGTGAGGTGCTGCTGGACCGCGAGCGGTGCGTGCTGTGTGCGCGCTGCACGCGGTTCTCCCGGCAGGTCGCCGGAGATCCGATGATCGAGCTGCTCGAGCGCGGCGCCCTGCAGCAGGTGGCCATCGCCGACGAGGAGCCGTTCGATTCCTACTTCTCCGGGAACACCGTCCAGATCTGCCCGGTGGGCGCCCTCACCGGAGCCGCCTACCGATTCCGGGCCCGGCCGTTCGACCTGGTGTCGACGCCGAGTGTCTGCGAGCACTGCGCGAGCGGGTGCGCGCAACGCACCGACCACCGTCGTGGCACGGTGCTGCGCCGACTCGCCGGGGACGATCCCCAGGTCAACGAGGAGTGGAACTGCGACAAGGGCCGGTGGGCATTCACCTACGCCCGCGAACCGGACCGGTTGGAGACCCCACTCGTGCGCGATCCCGGCGGCGGGCTACGGCCGGCGTCCTGGCCGGAAGCGATCACGGTCGCAGCGCGCGGGCTCGTCGCCGCGACCGGCCGGGCCGGGGTGCTCGTCGGTGGACGCGCCACGTACGAGGACGCCTACGCCTACGCGAAGTTCGCACGCGTCGTGCTCGGCACCGGCGACGTCGACTTCCGCGCGCGGCCGCATTCCGCCGAGGAATCCGCCTTCCTCGCCTCCCATGTCGCGGGCCGCGGTCTCGGCCCGGAGGTCGTCACGTACGACGACCTCGAGAATGCGTCCGCCGTCGTGCTCGTCGCGTTCGAACCCGAGGAGGAGTCGCCGATCGTCTTCCTGCGGCTGCGGAAGGCGGTGCGCACCGGGCGCGCGGTGATCCTCTCGATCGCGCCCTTCGCGAGTCGTGGGCTCGACAAGATGTCCGGGCGCCTGCTGCGCGCCGTGCCGGGCGACGAGCCGGCGATCCTCGACGAACTCGCCGGGTCCGATTTCCTGCGTCGTCCCGGCGCAGTGATCGTGGTCGGGGAGCGCGCGGCCGCTGTTCCCGGCACCCTCACCGCCGTCGCGGCCCTCGCGGCCGAGACCGGGGCCCGGGTGGCCTGGATTCCGCGGCGGGCAGGGGAGCGCGGCGCCCTCGAGGCCGGGGCGCTCGCGGGCCTGCTCCCGGGTGGACGGCCGATCGCCGATCCCGAGGCCCGCCGGCAGGTCGCCGACGTATGGAACGTCCCGGACCTGCCCGTTGGTTCGGGACGCGACACCGCCGGTGTACTCACCGCCGCGGCGTCCGGCGCGATCGGCGCACTCCTCGTCGGCGGTGTCGATCCGAACGATCTTCCGGACCCACGTGCGGCTCTCGCCGGGCTGGACGCCGCGGACTTCGTCGTGAGCCTCGAACTGCGGCACAGCACCGTGACCGACCGCGCCGACGTCGTGTTCCCGGTCGCGCCGGTCGCCGAGAAGTCCGGAAGTTTCGTGGACTGGGAGGGCCGGGTGCGGCCGTTCGAGACGGCGCTGCCCCGCACCGGAGCGCTGCCCGACCTACGGGTGCTCGACGCCATCGCCGCCGAGGCGCGCCGGCCGCTGAGCCTGCCCGACGTCGCGGCGGCCCGCGCCGAACTCGACCGCCTCGGTCCGTGGCAGGGAGCGCGCGTGCCGATGTCCGGGACGGCGCCGTCGGCGACACCCGAACCCGGCCCAGGAGAGGCCGTCCTGGCGGGGTGGCGGATGCTGCTCGACGCGGGCCGGATGCAGGACGGTGAACCCTTCCTGGCAGGCACCGCGCGACCGCCGGTCGTTCGGCTGTCCGCCGACTGTGCCGCCGAACTCGGGGTGCGTGAGGGCGATCCGGTGACGGTCGCCACCGACAGAGGGTCGGTGACGTTGCCGCTCGCGATCACCGATCTGCCCTACCGGGTGGTGTGGTTGCCGATCTGCTCGCCCGGGTCCGAGGTGTATCGGCAACTCGGAGCGCAGATCGGGGACGTGGTCCGGATCGGGCCGTCGGCGGACGACGGCGTCGCCGGCTCGCTCGTGGAAGGCGAGGTCGCGCGATGAACACCCTGGCTGCCGCCGACCTGTCGATGTTCGGCCACGACCCGTGGTGGCTCGTGGTGGCGAAGGCGCTCGGCATCTTCGTCTTCCTCGTGCTGACCGTGCTGCTCGCGATCTATCTCGAACGGAAAGTGCTGGCGTGGATGCAGATGCGCGTCGGCCCCGACCGCGTCGGCCCGCACGGAATCCTGCAGTCCCTCGCCGACGGCGTCAAACTCGCGCTCAAGGAGGGCATCGTCCCCGCCGGCGTCGACAAGCCCGTCTACCTGACAGCACCGATCATCGCGGTCGTGCCCGCCTTCATGGCGTTCGCGGTGGTCCCGTTCGGGCCCGAGGTCTCGATCCTCGGACACCGGACGCCGTTGCAGCTCACCGATCTCCCGGTGGCGGTGCTCTACATTCTCGCGGTCACCTCCGTCGGCGTGTACGGCATCGTGTTGGCCGGCTGGGCGTCGGGCTCGACGTACCCGCTCCTCGGCGGGCTCCGGTCCACCGCCCAGGTCATCTCGTACGAGGTCGCGATGGGCCTGACGTTCGCAGCCGTCTTCCTCGACGCCGGGACGATGTCCACGTCGGGCATCGTGGCCGCCCAGGAGGGGCACTGGTACGTCTTCTTGTTGTTGCCGGCCTTCCTCGTGTACGTGACGTCGATGGTCGGCGAGACCAACCGGGCGCCGTTCGACCTCCCCGAGGCCGAGGGCGAACTGGTGGGCGGATTCCACACCGAGTACTCGTCGCTGCGGTTCGCGATGTTCATGCTGGCCGAGTACGTCAACATGGTCACCGTCTCCGCGCTCGCCGCCACGATGTTCCTCGGCGGCTGGCACGCGCCGTGGCCGCTGAACATGTGGGACGGCGCCAACTCCGGGTGGTGGCCGCTGCTGTGGTTCACGATCAAGGTCTGGGGTTTCCTGTTCGTGTTCATGTGGCTGCGCGCCACGCTCCCGCGCCTGCGCTACGACCAGTTCATGAACCTGGGCTGGAAGGTCCTCATCCCCGTCGCACTCGCCTGGGTGATGGTGGTCGCCACCGTCCGGGCCCTGCGCAACGAAGGTTACGAGTCCCGCTGGATCGTGCTGGTTGTCGGCGGCGCAGTGGTGGCCCTCGGGCTGCTGGCGGGGCTCTACCGCAGGCTCCGCGCCACCCGCGCCGGTGACGACGGCGCAGCGCCCCACGACACCGGCACCCCGTTCGATCCGTCGGCCGGCGGCTTCCCGGTGCCGCCGTTGCCGGGGCAGGATCCCCGCCCCGCCCATGCCCTCGTGCGGTCGGCACCTACCGGAATGGAGGATTCCGATGCCTGAGTTCCTCGACTCCGTCGCCGGATTCGGCGTGACCTTCTCGACCATGTTCAAGAAACCCGTCACGGAGTTCTACCCCGAGCAGAAGGCGCCCACCGCGGAGCGCTATCACGGTCGACACCAACTCAACCGGCATCCCGACGGGCTGGAGAAGTGCATCGGCTGCGAACTGTGCGCGTGGGCGTGCCCGGCCGACGCGATCTACGTCGAGGGCGCCGACAACACCGAAGAGGAGCGCTACTCGCCGGGTGAACGGTACGGACGCGTCTACCAGATCAACTACCTACGTTGCATCGGCTGCGGGCTGTGCGTCGAGGCCTGCCCCACGCGAGCACTGACGATGACGAACGAGTACGAGATGGCCGACGACAACCGCATCGACCTGATCTACGGCAAGGATCGCCTGCTCGCGCCGCTGCAGGCCGGGATGCAGGCGCCGCCGCACCCCATGGCTCCCGGCACCACCGACGAGGACTACTACCGCGGATCCGTGTTCGGCGGCGCGGCCGAGTCGGTGCCCGGATCCGAGGAGGTGACGTAGTGGACGCCGCGACCGCACAATCGACCGCGCTACTGGCCGCCGAGGTCTTCACCCGGACGTCCACCGGTGAGGCCGTCCAGTTCTGGATCCTCGGTACGGCAGCGGTGCTCGGAGCGCTCGGAGTGGTGTGCGCGCCCAAGGCCGTCTACTCGGCGATCTGTCTCGCGATGACCATGATCGTGCTCGCGGTGCTCTACATCGCGCAGGGTGCACTGTTCCTCGGCGTCGTCCAGGTTGTCGTCTACACCGGCGCGGTCATGATGCTCTTCCTGTTCGTGCTCATGCTGATCGGGGTCGACAGCTCGGACTCGCTCGTGGAAACCCTGCGCGGGCAACGGATCGCGGCCGTCGTGGCCGGACTCGGGTTCGGTCTGCTGCTGATCGGTGGGCTCGGCAACGCCACCGTCGGGGTCCTCCGGTCCGGCGAAGTGGGTTTCGTCGGACTGGACCAGGCCAATTCGGCGTCGGGGGGCAACGTGGAGGGCATCGCCGAACTCGTCTTCATCCGGTACGTGTGGGTGTTCGAGATGACCGGGGCACTCCTGATCACCGCCACGATCGGCGCGATGGTGCTCGCGCACCGCGAGCGTTTCGAACGGCGCCTCGGTCAGCGCGAGATGTCGAAGCAACGGTTCCGGGACTGGGGCGCCGACGAATCCGCGCGGGTCACGCCCCTGCCGAGCCCCGGCGTCTACGCCCGGCACAACGCTGTGGACCTGCCCGCGCGTCTGCCCGACGGGACGTACTCGCGCGAGTCCGTCAGCCGGATCCTCACCCCGCGCAGCCCACGAGCCGCGATCGAACGGTCCGATGGGGAGGAGTCCCGATGAACCCGGACAACTACCTCTACCTGGCCGCGCTGCTCTTCACGATCGGCGCCGCGGGAGTGCTGCTGCGGCGCAACGCGATCGTCGTGTTCATGTGCATCGAATTGATGCTCAACGCCGCGAACCTCGCGTTCGTCACGTTCGCGCGGATGCACGGCAATCTCGACGGCCAGGTGTTCGCGTTCTTCACGATGGTGGTCGCCGCCGCCGAGGTCGTCATCGGACTCGCGATCATCATGACCATCTTCCGGACCCGCCGATCGGCCTCGGTCGACGACGCCGACCTGCTGAAGTACTGACATGAACGGGGGGACGGGAATTCACGCACTCATCTGGCTCCTGCCGGCTCTGCCGCTGACCGGCGCCGTCGTCCTGCTGCTCGCGGGCCGCCGCAGCGACCGCTGGGGGCACCTGCTCGGGTGCGCCGCCACCCTCGCGTCGTTCGTGGTCGCCGTGATGCTGTTCGTCGACATGGTGGGCCGCGCGGACTCGGACCGGGTCGCCCGGCAGCACCTCTTCTCGTGGCTGCCCGTAGCCGGACTCCAGGTCGACTTCGGGCTGCGCCTCGACCAACTGTCGATGTGCTTCGTGCTGCTCGTCACCGGCGTCGGATCGCTCATCCACATCTACTCCGTCGGCTACATGAAGACGGACCCCGGACGACGACGGTTCCTCGCGTACCTCAATCTCTTCCTCGCCGCGATGCTGCTGCTCGTGCTCGCCGACAACTACCTGGGTCTGTACGTCGGCTGGGAGGGGGTCGGTCTCGCGTCGTACCTGCTGATCGGCTTCTGGCAGTACAAGCCGAGCGCGGCAACGGCCGCGAAGAAGGCGTTCGTGGTCAACCGCGTCGGCGACATGGGCCTGATGGTCGGGCTCATGATCATGTTCGCGACGTTCGGATCGGTGTCGTTCGCCGACGTCCTCGGTGGTGTCGGAAGCGGCGACACGTCCGGCGCGAGCGGGGGAGTGACCACCGCGCTCGGACTGCTCCTGCTGCTCGCCGCGTGCGGCAAGTCGGCACAGGTACCGCTGCAATCCTGGCTCGGCGACGCGATGGAGGGTCCCACCCCGGTGTCGGCGCTCATCCACGCAGCCACCATGGTCACGGCCGGCGTCTACCTGATCGTGCGGTCCGGGCCGATCTACGAGGCGGCGCCGGGAGCTCAGGTGGCGGTGGTCCTGGTCGGCGCCGTGACCCTGCTGTTCGGCGCGATCATCGGGTGCGCGAAGGACGACATCAAGAAGGCGCTCGCGGCCTCGACGATGAGTCAGATCGGCTACATGGTCATGGCAGCCGGACTCGGCCCCGCCGGCTACGCGTTCGCGATCATGCTGCTGCTCGCGCACGGGTTCTTCAAGGCGGGGCTGTTCCTCGGCGCCGGATCCGTCATGCACGGCATGGACGACGAGACCGATATGCGGCGTTACGGCGGTCTGCGCACACTCATGCCGATCACGTTCGCCACCTTCGGACTCGGCTATCTCGCGATCATCGGGATTCCACCGTTCTCGGGGTTCTTCTCCAAGGACAAGATCATCGAGGCGGCCTTCGGCTCCGGCGGGATCGGGGGGACGGCTCTCGGCACGGTCGCGCTGATCGGCGCGGGGCTCACTGCGTTCTACATGACGCGCGTGATGCTGATGACGTTCTTCGGGGAGAGGCGGTGGAATCCGGGGGCACACCCGCACGAGTCGCCCGGTGTGATGACCGTGCCGATGATCGTGCTGGCCGTCGGATCCGTTGCCGCCGGCGGACTGCTCGCGGTCGGCGGCACGCTCGAGCACTGGCTCGAACCGGTCTGGACGGAGTTCGGCGGCGCGGCCGAGCACGGTGAACTCGCGGTCCCGGTGTGGGTGGTCACCGCCGTCACACTCGCTGTCGTGCTCATCGGCGCCGGAATTGCGTACCGGCAGTACGGAACTCGGCCGGTGCCGGTGGTGGCTCCTGCCCAGGTGTCGGCGGTGACGGTCGCAGCGCGGCGTGACCTCTACGGCGACGACGTCGACGAGGCCGTCTTCATGCGTCCCGGTCAGCGCCTGGTGCGGGGACTGACGGTGGTCGAGGACAAGGGGATCGACGGCGCCACCGGCGGTGTCGGTGCCGTGCTCGGGCTGTTGTCGGTGGCGCTTCGCCGGCTGCAGACCGGGTTCGTGCGCTCCTACGCCCTGTACATGTTCGTCGGCGCGGCGTTCGTGGTCGCGGCGGCACTGGTGGGGAGGGTGTCATGAACGGCTTTCCCTGGCTGACCGCCCTGTGGCTCCTGCCGCTCGCGGGAGCGGTGACGGCCGCAGCATTGCCGGCTCGTCGGAAGACGGCGGCCCGGTGGCTCGCACTCGTGGTGGGTTCGGCGACACTCGCGATCGCCGTGCTACTCGCGGTGCGCTTCGAACCGGGCGGCGAGCGGTACCAATTCGTCGAATCCCATTCCTGGATACCGGCGTTCGGGACCCGTTACGATCTGGGCCTCGACGGCATCGCGCTGGCGCTCGTACTGCTCACCGCGGTCCTCGTTCCGCTCCTGCTCCTCGCCGGCTGGCGAGACGTGGACGCCGACGACACCAGACCCCGTGCCACGCACCTGTACGTTGCACTGATCCTCGTGGTCGAGTCGATGGTGCTGATGTCGTTCCTGGCCCTCGACATCCTGCTGTTCTACGTGCTCTTCGAAGCGATGCTGATCCCGATGTACTTCCTCATCGGCGGATACGGCCAACCGGGTCCGGGCCGCTCGCGGGCCGCGGTGAAGTTCCTGCTGTACAACCTCCTCGGCGGTCTGATCATGCTGGCCGCGGTGATCGGCCTGTACGTCGTGACGGCCGGGGCGGACAGCCCGTTCACGTCGGGCACCTTCGATTTCCGTGCGATCGTCGACGCGGTGTCGACCGGTGAGCTGACGATGAGCGGCCACGTGGCGAACGCCCTGTTCCTCGGTTTCATGTTCGCGTTCGCCGTCAAGGCGCCGCTGTGGCCGCTGCACAGCTGGCTGCCCGACGCGGCCGTCCAGTCCACCCCGGTGACCGCGGTGTTGATGATGGCCGTCGTCGACAAGGTGGGCACCTTCGCGATGCTGCGGTACTGCCTGCAGCTCTTCCCCGACGCCGCACAGTACTTCGCGCCCCTGGTCGTGACGCTCGCGGTCGTCAGCATCGTCTACGGCGCACTGCTCGCGATCGGCCAGACCGACGTCATGCGGCTGATCGCGTACACCTCCATCTCCCACTTCGGTTTCATCGTGCTCGGCGTGTTCGCGATGACCAGTCAGGGACAGAGCGGTTCCACGCTCTACATGGTCAACCACGGGTTCTCCACCGCCGCACTGATGCTGGTGGCGGGATTCCTCGTCACGCGGCGCGGCACACGGGTCATCGCGGACTACGGGGGCGTGCAGAAGGTGGCGCCGCTGCTGGCCGGCACCTTCCTGATCGCCGGGCTGGCCACCCTGTCGCTGCCGGGCCTCGCGCCGTTCGTCAGCGAATTCCTCGTCCTGATCGGCACCTACACCCGATACCCGGCGGCCGCCGTCGTCGCGACCGTCGCACTCGTCCTCGCGGCCCTGTACGTGCTGTGGCTCTACCAGCGGATGATGACGGGACCCGTCGCCTCCGGCACCGACCGGATCCGGGACCTCCGCCGCCGCGAACTCGTCGTGGTCACGCCGCTGATCGCCTTGCTCCTGGTCCTCGGGGTGTACCCGAAACCGATTCTCGACGTCGTCACCCCCGCGGTCGCCGACACGCTCACCACGATCGACCGCCAGGACCCGGCACCTGTCGTCGCCGAACAGGACGGAGGTGAACCCCGATGAATCCCACGGTGTTGCCGGCCCCCAGCATCGAGTACAGCCTGCTGTCGCCGATGCTGATCGTCTTCGGTGCGGCGGTTGTGGGCGTGCTGGTCGAGGCGTTCTGGCCGCGGCGGACGCGCTACACCGCCCACCTGGTGCTCACCTTCGGCGCACTGGGCTCGGCGGGCATCGCGGTGATCGCGCTCGCGGGCACGAGGCAATCGGCCGCGGTCGGATCGGTCGCGATCGACGGGCCGACGCTGTTCCTGCAGGGCACCGTCCTGTGCGTATCGCTGCTGTCGGCGCTGCTCGTCGCCGATCGCGGACTCGACCGCGCCGCAGCGTCGGCGGAGTCCGTCTCGGTGGGCGCACGCGGCGTGGATGCCTTCACCCCGCGTGCCTCGGCGGTGCCGGGCAGCGATGCCGAGCGGGAGGCCGTCCGGGCGGGCGTGACACAGACCGAGGTCTTCCCGTTGGCGCTCTTCGCGATCGGCGGCATGCTGCTGTTTCCCGCGGCCGACGACCTGCTGACCATGTTCGTTGCGCTCGAGGTGCTCTCGCTGCCGCTGTACCTGCTGTGCGGGCTGGCCCGGCGCCGACGTCTGCTCTCGCAGGAGGCCGCGCTCAAGTACTTCCTGCTGGGTGCGTTCTCGTCGGCGTTCTTCGTGTTCGGGACGGCTCTGCTGTACGGCTACGCCGGAACCGTGGACCTCCCGGGGATCGGCCGCGCCGTCGAGGAGCAGGCGAACGACGTGCTCCTCGCCCGGATGGGCCTGGCGATGCTGTCGGTGGGTCTGTTGTTCAAAATCGGCGCGGTGCCCTTCCACTCGTGGATCCCCGACGTGTACCAGGGAGCTCCGACGCCGATCACCGCCTTCATGGCGTCAGCGACGAAGATCGCCGCATTCGGGGCGACGCTACGTGTCTTCTACGTGGCCGTGCCGGGACTGAGCGTGGACTGGCGCCCCGTGCTGTGGGCGGTCGCGATTGTCACCATGCTGGTCGGCGCGCTGCTCGCGATCACACAGTCCGACGTCAAAAGAATGCTCGCGTACTCGTCGGTGGCACACGCCGGGTTCATCCTCACCGGCGTGATCGCCGGCAACGACGAGGGTATCTCCGCGTCGCTGTTCTACCTGCTGGCGTACGGCTTCAGCACGCTCGGTGCGTTCGGCGTGGTGTCACTGGTGCGGGACGCGTCGGGGGCCGAAATCACCGCCCTGGCGCGCTGGGCGGGGCTGGGCCGTACGTCGCCACTGCTCGCCGCGACGTTCGCGCTGCTGCTGCTGTCGTTCGCCGGTATCCCGCTCACCAGTGGGTTCATCAGCAAGTTCGCCGTGTTCGAGGCCGCCGCGTCCGGCGGGGCGGTGCCGCTGGTGATCGTCGGCGTCGTCAGCAGTGCCGTCGCTGCGGTGTTCTACGTCCGTGTCATCGTGCTGATGTTCTTCGCGGATCCCCCCGAGGACGCGTCGCCGGTCGTGGTGGTTCCGAGTGCGCCGACGGTGGCCGCGGTCGCTGTCGCGGCGGTGGTCACGCTGGTGCTCGGGATCGCGCCCCAGCCCGTCCTCGACCTCGCCGAACAGGCGGCGCACTTCCTGGTCTGAGGCGAGCCGCGAAGAACGAAGAGCGCCGGCGGACACCGTATCGGATGTCCACCGGCGCCGGTCGCTGCGGTATCAGGATCCGAAGTTGAACCCGCCGCCGCCCTGGCCGCCGCCGTTCGCGCCACCCGTTGAACCGGCGGCAATGCCGTCGCCGCCTTCCGAGCCGAATCCGAAGTTGGCGCCGAACATCGCGGAGAGCAGGGCGTTGAAGATCGCGGAGATGGACATCGTGGCTCCTATGTGTCGCTCGATCCAAGGTCGACACCGGACGGTGTCGACTGCCATTGCATCCCGTGCGCACCGTCCGTGGGAGCGATCAGTGGTGGCTTAGGGGGCAATTGGGGGGGATCGGTAGGGGATCGACCCGGGGTACCCGCATGCGTGACGAATCCCCTACCCGTCACCCCTGATTCGGGCAATCCGAATACGAAGTCAGTCGATGTCGCCGACCGCAGCGGCGAGGCTGTTGCCGAACGCGCACACCGAGAGTTCGGCGAGCGCCGGATCCCGGTCGGCGTGCTGCGGTGCCTCCATCGCGACCAGGGTGTTGAGCAGCATGCCGTTCGCGATGAACGTGCGCGCGTGCTCGGGGGTGCATCCGGTACGAGTGCGGATCTGGGTGTAGATCTTGGCCATCCAGTCCCGGGCCTGCGCGCCGATCTCGGGCGTCGAGCCGGCCGCGAAGCCGTGCATCATCACGAGCAGCAGGTCGCGATCGGCCAGCAACTCGGTGTAGGTGGCGCCCATTTGGGCCCAGAGTTCCTCGTTCTCGGGATCCTCGGCGACGCGGTCGAGAGCGGGGTCGAAGGCGTCCATTATCCGGCCGATGGCGTGGGCGAAGACCTCGCGGAACAGGTTGGCCTTGGTGCCGAACATTCGGACCACGTACGGCTGGGACACCCCGGCTTCCTTGGCGACCGCGTCGGTGCTGGTGCCGTGGAAGCCACCTCGGGCGAATGCCCGTGTCGCGGCGGCGAGCACCAGCTCACGCCGGGCCTCGGCGCTCATCCGGGTCTGTTTCTCCGCCTTTTCCGCCGTCGACATGTTGACAGGCTATCACTCGATAACTAGCGTCGACGAAGTTAAGTAATCATTCGATGCTTACAAACGTGGTTTCCGGTACATCTCCGCTCGACAGATCCACGCCGATTCCGTCCTCAGGCCTCAGGAGCCGACATGACGACCCTCTCCGATCCACTCGATCCACCGTCTTCCGAACCGGCCGCCGTGCCGCCGCGTGCCCGGTCGGTACCCGTCTGGCTGGCCATCGTCGCCGCCTCGGTCCCGATGTTCATGGCGACGCTCGACAACCTCGTGATGACCAGCGCCCTGCCGGTCATCCGCGACGATCTCGATGCGTCGGTCGGCCAGCTGCAGTGGTTCATGAACGCCTACACGCTGGCCTTCGCGACGCTCATGTTGTCGCTGTCCACGCTCGGCGACCGGCTCGGTCGCCGTCGCGTATTCCTCTGGGGCATAGCGGTGTTCACGGCCGCGTCGATCGCGTCTGCTCTCTCGACCAGCCCGGAGATGCTCATCGCGGCCCGGGCGGTCCAGGGAGTCGGTGCCGCCGCGGTCATGCCGCTCTCGCTGACTCTGCTCGCGGGTGCCGTTCCGATCGCGAAGCGCGCTCTCGCCATCGGGGTGTGGGGTGGAGTTTCCGGACTCGGCGTCGCGCTCGGTCCCGTCGTCGGTGGTGCCGTGGTGGACGGGGTCTCGTGGCAGGCAGTGTTCTGGCTCAATGTCCCGGTTGCGGCACTGGCGGTGCCCCTGGTGCTCTACGCGCTGCGGGAGTCGACGGGCCCGCGGCAGCCGCTCGATCCGATGGGCGTGCTGCTCTCCGGAGGGGCGGTGTTCCTCGGAGTGTGGGGGATCGTGCACGGCAACGACGACGGCTGGACCAGCGTGTCGGTGCTCGGCACCCTCGTCGCTGCGGTGCTGCTGCTGGTGGCCTTCGCGGTGCGGGAGTGGCGGGCCGAGTTCCCGGTGATGCCGCTGCGGTTGTTCCGGTCCCGGCAGTTCTCTCTCGCGAACGTCATTGCGCTGACATTCACTCTCGGCATGATGGGCGCGGTGTTCCTGCTGTCGCAGTACCTGCAGATCGTGTCCGGGTACAGCCCCTTCGCGGCGGGACTGCGGACACTGCCGTGGACGGCGGCGCCGATGGTGGTCGCGCCGATCGCGGGTCTGCTCGCGCCTCGCGTGGGATTGCGGGCGCTGCTGGTGACCGGACTGGTACTGCAGGGATTGTCGCTGGTGTGGATGGCCGGGCTGATCGAGCCCGGGGTGCAGTACCCCAGTCTCGTCCCGGCATTCGTGATGGCCGGTGTCGGAATGGGATTGACCTTCGCGCCCACGGCGACGGCGGTGCTGGCGGACATGAGGGAAGCCGATCACGCGACGGCCAGCTCGATCAACTCGACGTTGCGTGAGGTGGGCGTGGCGCTCGGTATCGCGATCCTGACCGCCGTGTTCCTCGGGGCGGGTGGCAGTCTCACGCCGGCCGGGTACACGGACGCGCTGGCACCGGCGCTGTACGTGGGGGCGGGGTTCGTGGCGGTGGCGGTCGCCGCGGCAGCACTGATGCCACCGCGGCGAGCCGCGGAGTCGGAAGGTGCGGATCAGCCTTCGGTGACGACGGTGCCGTCGGCGAGTGGGCGGGTCATCGACCACAGTGTGATCGACTGACACTTCGACATCTTCCATTCGCCGTTCTCGACGACGTATTCGTCGACGTACTCGATGGAGCGAACGGTCTCGGTGTTGTCGATGAGGTTGACCTGGCGGAAGGCGAGTGTCCACTTGCCTTCCGCCAGTTCGTCGCTGCGGAGCGTGATGTCGGGGTGGAAGGCGTGATGCATGTCGAGGATGACGTTCCTACCGTCGACCTTCTGGAGTGCGATGTTGCGGAAGACCTCGGCGATGGGGTCGGCGTCGTCGAACTTGCCGAGCGGGCCGTAGTCGATCAGGGCGCCGCGGTCGATGAAGCAGGCGCGGAAGGTGTCCGCGTCCTTCGCGTCGCATGCTCGCAGGTAGCGGTGCTTGAGTGCCTTGATGGCCTCGATCCGTTCGAGGTCGTCGAGGCGTTGTTCGATGGAGCGTTCCGTCATCACGGGGTTTCCTCTCGGTTGCGATCTGTGTCACAGAACCTAGGGGCTGCAAGACGATTCGCGCGAGGCTTTCCCGCTCAGTGGAGAACGCCGGTGGTGGACTCAGGCTCGGCCCGGGAATGCCGTCGTCGCGGGCGCTTCTCCGAGGATCGCGCGCCAGTTCGCCGCGCGCACTGCCGCCTCGGTGAGTGCGGTGACGCCCACCTCGCGGGTGTGCTCGGATCGGCTGCGTTCGACGACCGACAGCCAGGCGGCGGCGGTGTCGGTTTCGACCTGTGCCGCCAGTTGTGCGGCGGAGACGGGGTCCGTCACGGCGAACGGAATCGTGTAGCCGGCCTCCGGCTCCGGCGCGTCGACGTCGGCGGCGGCCAGCGCGTCGAGCGTGGCGTCGCGGCGGGCGCGGTGGGCCGCGGTGTTCGCGGCGACGAGGTCCGTGCGATTGGTGTTGGAGAAGGCGGCGACGATGCCGTACGCGAACACGGCCGCGTACTCGGCCTGCAGCGCGTCGAGCAGGGCCTGCTGTTCGGGCCCTGGACTGGTGGAACTCACGGCAACAACACCACCTGCTGTGCGGCGCACGCGGCGCTGATCGAACCGAGGAGACCGGCGCGATACCCGGACTGGGTCCGGGCGAGTTTGCCGGCGTCTCGCTGAGCCGAGGCCAGGTCGGCCCTGAGCTGATCGATGGGGACCGGCGCGGCGGCGGGCGGCGTGGTGGTCGTCGACGACGGTGGCGTGCTCGCCGCCCGCGCGATCTCCTCGTCCAGTGCGTCCGCGTGGGCTGTCCGTTCCGCCGCGATGACGCCGAGAGCGGCCGCGAGGTCGGGGCGGCCGGCGATCGTGGCCGTCGCGTTCGCGGCGTCGCGGCGCGCGAGCCGCGCCTGCTCCGTGAGCGCATCCACCTCTGCCGGGGTGTCGGCGTCGCCGGGATCCGAGCAACCGGTGATCAGGGTGAGCGCGGTGGTTCCCAGCGCGGCGCCGCCTGCGGCGCGCAAGGCCGCGCGCCGCGACAGCGGGGTGGTGAGGAAGGTCGTTCGCACGTGATCATCGTGCCAGTCCGGTGCTCGATCGGCGGCATCGAGCTCAGCGCGCGGACGACGTCGGGCCGCGTCCACCCGGGCGGTCACGACGACTTCCGCGGCGCGATACCCTTGAGGCTCCACAGTCCACCCGGTGGTGTGTCTTGTCGTGCTTCGCCGAGGGCGGTGCTCGAACATGATCGCCGCACGTCAGCGATGACCACAACTGAAGCGAGGAGCGTCCCAGATGCCGGTGCCGTCGAGGGAGAGAGTGGTCGAGCTTCTCGCCGATCCCATCGGGCGTGAGGGCTACGACCTCGAGGATGTCACGATCACGCTCGCGGGTCGACACAGTTCGGTGCGCGTCATGGTCGACAGCGATTCGGGGCTCGAGCTCGACGAGGTTGCCCGCCTCAGCCACGTCATCTCGGATGTCTTCGACGCGGCGTCCGACTTCGGGGAGTCGCCGTACACGCTCGAGGTGACCTCGCCCGGGATCGACCGACCGCTCACCGAGGGGCGGCACTGGCGCCGTGCGCAGGGCCGCAAGGTTCTCGTCGAGCTCGCGGAGGAATCGGTGACCGGCCGGGTCGGCCGGCTCACCGACGGCGGCGTCGACCTCGTCGTGAAAGCGAAGGGCGGTCCGGTCGTGCGCCGGGTGGAACTCGCGGATGTCAAGAAAGCTGTTGTGCAGGTGGAGTTCTCGCGCCCGGACGCGAAGGAACTCGAGCTCGCGGGAGGAATCCCCGAGGGTCGGGTCGCGCCTGCGGACGTGGAAGCGTCGAACGAAGAGAACGAAGAAGGGTCGGACAAGTGAATATCGACATCGCAGCGCTGCGCGCTATCGAAGCGGACAAGGGAATCTCTGCGGGCACCATCATCGCCGCGATCGAGACGGCTCTGCTGACGGCGTACCGCCACACCGAGGGCCATCAGCCGCACGCTCGCATCGACGTGGACACCAAGTCCGGTGTCGTCCGGGTCATGGCTCGCGACGTCGATTCCGACGGCAATCAGGTGGGCGAGGAATGGGACGACACTCCGGAGGGGTTCGGGCGCATCGCCGCCACCACGGCCCGTCAGGTGATCCTGCAGCGACTGCGCGATGCCGAGCACGAGCGCAGCTTCGGTGAGTTCGCCACGCACGAGGGCGAGATCGTCGGTGGCGTGATCCAGCGCGACACCCGCGCCAACGCGCGCGGCATGGTCGTGGTCCGGATCGGCAGCGAGGCCAACGGTGCCGAGGGCCTGATCCCGCCGGCCGAGCAGGTCCCGGGGGAGACCTACGAGCACGGTGACCGGATCAAGTGCTATGTGGTCGGTGTCTCCCGTGGACAGCGCGGACCGCAGATCACGCTGTCGCGCACGCACCCGAACCTGGTGCGGAAACTGTTCGCGCTTGAGGTCCCCGAGATCGCCGACGGGTCCGTCGAGATCGTCGCGGTCGCTCGCGAGTCCGGCCACCGATCGAAGATCGCGGTCCACTCGCGCGTGCCCGGTCTGAACGCGAAGGGCGCATGCATCGGACCGATGGGCCAGCGCGTTCGGAACGTCATGAGCGAACTCGCCGGTGAGAAGATCGACATCATCGACTACGACGAGGATCCGGCGAAGTTCGTCGGTAACGCGCTCTCGCCGTCGAAAGTGGTGTCCGTCACTGTCGTCGACCCCGAGGCTCGTGCGGCGCGGGTGGTCGTCCCCGATTTCCAGCTGTCGCTGGCGATCGGAAAGGAAGGGCAAAACGCACGCCTGGCTGCGCGGTTGACCGGCTGGCGGATCGACATCCGTAGCGACGCGGCACCGGGTCCCGAGTCACAGGTCGGTAGCGAAACGACAGGTGCTTAGAAACGGGATGCGCAATTCACGGCGATACAGCGGTAGAGTGGTCGATGGTTCAGCGTGAACTGTCTGTGTCGACGCGTGTCCGGGGCAATGTTCCGGAGCGCACATGCGTCGGCTGTAGGCGGAAAGGGCTGGCCACCGACCTGCTCAGGGTTGTGGCGCGTGAACTCGAATCCGGCGGATTCGCTCTCACGCCCGATCCTCGGCGACGGCTTCCGGGGCGCGGCGCATGGTTGCATCGCGATCCGAAATGCCTGAGCGAAGCAGGACGGCGCCGAGCATTCGGCAGAGCGCTGCGGGTGTCCGGAAGTCTGGACTCCTCGGAACTCGACCGGTTGGTCGAGACCACCGAGTTGTCGTAGGCGGCTCACTCGAAACCTGTCCGACCCCGGGCAGGGATAACGCGGGACGCAGTACCACTCGAGACCTCTCGAGTTGCAACATCACTCGAGAATGTCGAGCAGTACCTCAGAGAACAGGCACAAGCACTCATGAGCACACCGTGAAGCACCAGCGATGAACGTCCATCGGAGATAACCGAGGTCGTGCGGGCAACAGTCGCTCGCTCGACCTCTCAGTAGAGGAGAGCAGTGGCAGGCAAGGCCCGCGTGCACGAGTTGGCGAAAGAACTCGGTGTCACAAGCAAGGAACTACTCGCACGGCTCAAGGAGCAGGGCGAGTTCGTGAAGTCGGCGTCCTCGACGGTCGAGGCCCCGGTCGCGCGTCGTCTGCGGGAGTCCTTCCCGTCGGCGAACGCGAAGCCCGAGGGTGGCGAATCGCCGCGTCCGTCGGCGAAGCCCGGTGCTACCGGAGCTTCCGCCCCCAAGCCGGGTGCCCCGCGCCCCGGCCCCAAGCCGGCACCGGCCGCCCCCGCGGCGCCCGCTCCTGCGGCTCCCGCCGCACCGAGCGCACCGGCCGCCCAGGCCGCCCCCGGACCGCGTCCGGGACCGGCACCCACGCCGGGTCCCAAGCCCGCCCCGCAGGCTCCTGCGGCGCAGGCTCCGGCCGCTCCGGCTGCGTCAGCGGCCCCGGCCGGCCCCAAGCCCGGCGGTCCGCGCCCCGGCCCCAAGCCGCCGCGCGTCGGTAACAACCCGTACTCGTCGGCCCCGGCCGAGCGCCCCGCGCCGCGGCCGGCTCCCGGTGCGCCGCGTCCGGGTGGTCCGCGACCCGGCCCGCAGGGTGGTGCGCCGCGTCCCGGCGTGCCCGGTGCGCCGCGTCCGGCCGCCGGCCCCGGTGGTCCGCGTCCGGCTCCCGGCCAGGGCGGTCCCCGCCCCAGCCCCGGCTCGATGCCTCCGCGCCCGAACCCGGGTGCAATGCCGCAGCGTGCTGCCCGCCCGGCGCCCGGCGCCGGTCGTCCCGGTGGCGGTCGTCCCGGTGCTCCGGGCGGTCGTCCCGGCGGCGGTGGCGGTGGCTACCGCGGCGGCGGCGCCCCCGGTGGTGCTCCCGCAGGTGCAGGTGCAGGTGGCGGCGCTCCCGGTGGCTTCCGCGGTCGTCCCGGTGGCGGCGGCGGTCGTCCCGGTGGTCGTGGCGGTGCAGCCGGTGCGTTCGGTCGCCCCGGTGGCGCCCCGCGTCGTGGCCGTAAGTCGAAGCGGGCGAAGCGCGCCGAGTACGAGAGCATGCAGGCGCCCGCAGTCGGCGGCGTCCGGCTGCCCCGTGGCAACGGCGAGACCATCCGTCTCGCCCGCGGCGCGTCGCTGTCGGACTTCGCGGACAAGATCGACGCGAACCCCGCAGCACTCGTGCAGGCGCTGTTCAACCTCGGCGAGATGGTCACGGCGACTCAGTCGGTCAACGACGAGACGCTGGAGCTGCTCGGCGGCGAGATGAACTACGTCGTCCAGGTCGTCAGCCCGGAGGACGAGGACCGCGAGCTGCTCGAGTCGTTCGACCTCACCTACGGCGAGGACGAAGGCGACGAGACGGATCTCGCGTCGCGTCCGCCGGTGGTCACCGTCATGGGTCACGTCGACCACGGCAAGACCCGCCTGCTCGACACGATCCGCAAGGCCAACGTCCGCGAGGGCGAGGCCGGTGGCATCACCCAGCACATCGGCGCCTACCAGGTCCTCACGGAGCTGGACGGCAACGAGCGCCTGGTGACGTTCATCGACACCCCGGGTCACGAGGCCTTCACGGCCATGCGTGCGCGTGGTGCGAAGGCGACCGACCTCGCGATCCTCGTCGTCGCAGCCGACGACGGCGTCATGCCGCAGACGGTGGAGGCGATCAATCACGCCCAGGCGGCCGACGTGCCGATCGTGGTCGCGGTGAACAAGATCGACAAGGAAGGCGCGAACCCGGACAAGATCCGTCAGCAGCTGACCGAGTACGGGCTGGTCACCGAGGAGTACGGCGGCGACACCATGTTCGTCGACATCTCCGCCAAGCAGGGCACCAACATCGATGCCCTCCTGGAAGCGGTGCTGCTGACCGCGGATGCCGCTCTGGATCTGCGGGCCAACCCGGACATGGACGCCCAGGGTGTCGCCATCGAGGCGCACCTCGACCGGGGTCGCGGCCCCGTCGCGACCGTGCTCATCCAGCGCGGCACGCTGCGGGTCGGCGACTCGATCGTCGCGGGCGATGCCTACGGCCGCGTCCGTCGCATGATCGACGAGCACGGCGACGACGTGGAAGAGGCTCTGCCTTCGCGTCCCGTCCAGGTCGTCGGCTTCACGTCGGTCCCCGGCGCAGGCGACAACCTGCTCGTGGTCGACGAGGACCGGATCGCCCGCCAGATCGCCGACCGGCGTAATGCACGCAAGCGCAACGCGCTCGCTGCCCGCAGCCGTAAGCGCATCAGCCTGGAAGATCTGGATGCCGCGCTCAAGGAGCACAACGAGCTCAACCTCATCCTCAAGGGCGACAACTCCGGCACCGTCGAGGCGCTGGAAGAGGCCCTCATGGGGATTGAGATCGACGACGAGGTGCAGCTGCGCGTGATCGACCGCGGTGTCGGTGGCATCACCGAGACCAACGTCAACCTGGCGTCCGCGTCCAACGCGATCATCATCGGCTTCAACGTCCGTGCCGAGGGCAAGGCGACGGAGCTGGCGAACCGCGAGGGCGTCGACATCCGGTACTACTCGGTGATCTACCAGGCGATCGACGAGGTCGAGAAGGCCCTCAAGGGCATGCTCAAGCCGATCTACGAAGAGGTGGAGCTCGGCAAGGCCGAGATCCGCGCGATGTTCCGGTCCTCGAAGGTCGGAAACATCGCCGGCTGCCTCGTCACCTCGGGCATCATCCGTCGCAACGCGAAGGCACGTCTGCTGCGCGACAACAAGGTGATTGCCGAGACCGTCACCATCTCCTCGCTCAAGCGGGAGAAGGACGACGCGACCGAGGTTCGCGAAGGCTACGAGTGTGGTCTGACCGTCACGTACTCCGACATCAAGGTCGGCGACGTGATCGAGGCCTACGAGCTTCGCGAGAAGCCGCGGGACTAGTCGCTCCGAACGTGTCCCTCCCCGGTGGCCTCGTGCCACCGGGGAGGGACACTCCGGCTCTGCCGGGGATCGACATGTCCCACACCGGAGGGAGGACTGGTGTTTCTCGGCGCGCTCGAGATGGACATCCTGTTCGGCGATGTGCGGTCATTGAAGGAGAAGCGGTCGCTGGTGCGACCGGTCCTGACCGAACTGCGACGCTATGGGGTGTCTGCCGCGGAGACAGGCGAACACGACCGCTACCGGCGGGCGCTGATCGGTGTCGCCGTGGCAAGTTCAGGGGTGGGACACGTCCACGAGGTGCTCGATCAATGCGAGCGGCACGTCGCCGGACGACCCGAGCTGCAACTACTTGCGGTTCGACGAAGAATTTTCGGCCCCGAAGACTGAAACGGACCGGCGCGGGGCGACGCTGGAGAAATCCTGGAGAGGAGACTGATTGCCATGGCAGATCCTGCACGCGCACGCAGGCTCGCGAAGCGCATCAGCACGATCGTCGCGACGGCGATCGACCACGAGATCAAGGACCCGCGTCTTGCCTTCGTGACCATCACCGACGCGAAGGTGACGGCCGACCTGCACGACGCCACGGTGTACTACACCGTGATGGGCGAGAACATCGACACCGAACCGGACCTGGCCGGCGCTGCTGCGGGTCTGGAGAAGGCCAAGGGTGTGCTGCGGTCCAAGGTCGGCGCGGGCACCGGCGTCCGGTTCACACCGACGCTGACCTTTGTCGCCGACACGGTGCCGGACACGGCCCGGCACATGGAGGAACTCCTCGCCCGGGCGCGTGCCGCGGACGACGCGGTGGCCCGAGCGCGGGAGAACGCGTCGCCGGCCGGCGACGCCGACCCGTACAAAGAGCCCCGTGCGGCCGGCGACGACGCGGCCGACGAGGACGCCTGACCCGAGACCGTCATGACTCACTGCCCGGAAACCGCGCCCCCGGCCCTCGCGTCACAGCCCCTGCCGCTGCAGGAGACGATCGAGGTGCTGGAGGGCGCGTCGTCCGTGACCGTCCTGTGTCACGTCCAGCCTGACGCCGACACCATCGGCAGCGGGCTCGCGCTCGGAATCGTGCTCATGCGCAAGGGGATTCCGGTGCAGGTGTCGTTCGCGTCCCCGGATCGACTGCCGGTGTCGATGGCAGGACTGCCGGGCACGGACCTCTTGGTCCCGGCGGACGCCGTCGACGAGTCCGTGGATCTGCTCGTGACGGTGGACTGCGGTAGCGCCGGGCGTCTCGGCGCCCTCGCGTCCAGACTCGGCGGCGCCCGGCGCTCACTCGTGATCGACCATCATCGGTCGAACACCCGCTACGGGACGTTCGACCTGATCGACGACTCCGCGGAGGCGACGACGGCGGTGCTGGCCCGCCTGTTCGACCTGTGGGGCGTCGAGATCGACGCCGACCTCGCCCACTGCCTGTACGCGGGTCTGGTCACCGACACCGGCTCCTTCCGGTGGGTCCAGCCGGGCACCCACGAACTCGCCGAGCGCCTGCTCGCGACCGGGATCGACGGGCCCGGCATCGCGCGTCGCCTGCTCGACACCCACCCGTTCGGTTGGTTGCCGATGCTGGGCGCCGTGCTGTCGTCCGCCGTGCTGGTGCCCGACGCCGCCGACGGTCGCGGCCTGGTTCATGCCGTCATCCGCTGCACCGACTCGGACGGGCTCGGCTCGGAAGAGGTCGAGAGCGTGATCGACATCGTGCGCACCACCGCGGAGGCGGAGGTCGCCGCCGTCTTCAAGGAGTCCACCCCCGGATCGTGGTCGGTGTCGCTGCGGTCGAAGGACACCGTGGACGTGTCGGCGGTAGCCGAGCATCTCGGCGGTGGCGGACACCGCTTCGCCGCCGGCTACACCGCGACCGGCGCCGTCGAGTCCGCGATCACCGCGCTGCGTGAGACCCTCGGCTGACTTGACCGGCGCCGATCACCGCACCCCGCACGAACGCGGGCCGGCCGACGCGGGCCCGCGCCGGATCCTCGGTCTCGCCGTACCCGCGCTGGGTGTCCTGGCGGCCGAACCGCTCTATCTACTCCTCGACATCGCGATCGTGGGACGGCTCGGGGCCCTCGCGCTCGCCGGTCTCGCCGTCGGCGGCCTCGTCCTCGCGCAGGTGAGCACGCAGTTGACCTTCCTGTCCTACGGCACGACCGCCCGGGCGTCGCGCCTGCACGGCGCCGGGCGTGAACGGGACGCGGTCCGGGAGGGTGTACAGGCGACGTGGCTCGCGCTCGGGATCGGCGCGGTCCTGGTGGTCGCGGTGCAGGTCCTCGCGGGTCCGGTCACGTCGCTGATCGCCGGGGACGGCGAGATCGCGGCCGCGGCGGAACGGTGGCTGCGGATCGCCGTGTTCGGGGCGCCGCTGATCCTCGTCGCGATGGCCGGCAACGGCTGGATGCGGGGAGTACAGAACACGATGCGGCCGCTGGGCTTCGTGCTCGTCGGTCAGGCGGTCTCCGCGGTCCTGTGTGTGCTGCTCGTCCACGGTGTGGCCGGTGCGCCGCGCTGGGAACTGGAGGGCTCGGCGGTCGCCAACGTCGCGGGCCAGGCGACGTCGGCGGCGCTGTTCGGTGTCGCGTTGTTGCGTGCCCGGGTGCCGCTGCGTCCCAGCTGGACGGTGATGCGGGCGCAGATGGTGCTCGGCCGTGATCTGATCCTGCGGAGCCTCGCGTTCCAGGCGTGCTTCCTGTCCGCCGCGGCCGTCGCATCCCGCTTCGGGGCGGCATCCGTCGCCGCCCACCAGGTGGTGCTGCAGCTGTGGAACTTCGTGGCGTTGACGCTCGATTCGCTCGCGATCGCCGCCCAGACCCTCGTCGGAGCCGCGCTCGGGCGCAGCGACGTGCGCGGCGCGAACCGGCTGGCCTGGCGGGTGACGCGCTGGTCGGCGGTGTTCGCGACCGTCCTGGCGCTGGTGTTCGCGGCCGGGGCAACCCTGATCCCGACGTTCTTCACCGACGACCCGGCGGTGCTGGACCAGACCTCCGTTGCGTGGTGGTTCTTCGTCGGCATCATGCCGGTGGCCGGAATCGTGTTCGCGCTGGACGGCGTACTCCTCGGGGCCGGCGACGCCGCCTTCCTGCGGACCGCCACGCTGGCCTGCGCGCTGATCGGCTTTCTGCCGCTCATCTGGTCGTCGCTCGCGTGGGAGTGGGGCCTCGCCGGAATCTGGCTGGGGCTTACCGTGTTCATGGTGTTGCGGATGCTGACGGTGTTGTGGCGGACCGCATCGGGACGTTGGGCCGTCGGGGGCTCCGACCGCCAGCTGCAGGAGGCGAAAGGGTAGTGGTGTGGCAGGGAAACTGATGGCGGTGAGCGACACACACGTCGGGCACCGGGGCAATCGCCCGATCACCGAGGAGATCTACCCGGAGTCGCCCGACGACTGGCTGATCGTCGCCGGTGACGTATCCGAGAAGGCCGACGACATCCGCTGGGCGTTGACCCTGCTGAGGAGTCGCTTCGCGAAGGTGATCTGGGTGCCCGGCAACCACGAGCTGTGGACCACGGCCAAGGATCCCGTGCAGATGCACGGCAAGGCTCGCTACGACTACCTGGTCGACATGTGCCGCGAGATCGGCGTCCTCACCCCCGAGGATCCGTATCCGGTGTGGGAGGGCGACGGCGGCCCCGCCACGGTGGTCCCGATGTTCCTGCTGTACGACTACAGCTTTCTTCCCGACGGCGCCACCGACAAGACCGACGGTCTACGGATCGCCCGTGATAAGAACGTCGTCGCCACCGACGAGTTCCTGCTCTCGTCCGAGCCCTACGCGACGCGCGATGCGTGGTGCCGTGCCCGCCTCGCGGAGACCCGTGCGAGGCTCGACGCTCTGGACCTGTCGATCCCGACGATCCTGATCAACCATTTCCCGCTCGTGCGTCAGCCCACCGAGGTGCTCTACTACCCGGAGTTCGCGCTGTGGTGCGGCACCACCGAAACTGCCGACTGGCACACCCGCTACAACGCTGCGTGTTGCGTCTACGGCCACCTGCACATCCCGCGCACCACCTACTACGACGGCGTCCGCTTCGAGGAGGTCTCGCTCGGCTACCCGCGCGAGTGGCAGCGGCGCGGGCTGCCGGACAAACTGCTCCGGCAGATTCTGCCGGTGCCCGAGTACGCGCCCGGCACGCTCAACAAGTTCGGCGGCCATTTCCGGATCACCGCCGAGCAGGAAGCCGAGTACGAACGCATGCGCGCACAGCGCTGACAGGGGAGTTGGATTGATCGAGCGCATTCTGCCCGCCGGCGTCGCGTCCGCGGAACTGTTCGAGGACCCGCCCGGCCTGCAACCGCACCCGCAGGAGGAATCGCTGATCGCGAAGGCGGTCGAGAAGCGTCGGCGCGAGTTCATCGGCGCCCGCCACTGCGCGCGCCTCGCGATGGCCGACCTGGGCGTCGAACCGGCACCGATCCTGCGGGGCGACAAGGGGTCTCCGGTGTGGCCACGGGGCGTCGTGGGAAGCCTGACCCACTGCGACGGCTACCGCGCCGCAGTGCTCGGGTACGCGATGCAGGTCCGCAGCGTCGGTATCGACGCGGAACCGAACGGCCCACTGCCGAACGGTGTCCTCGACGCGGTGAGCCTGCCCGCGGAGCGTGAGTGGTTGACGTCGGCCGAACCGGCGCCGGTGCACTGGGACAGGCTTCTGTTCTGCGCCAAGGAGGCCACCTACAAGGCGTGGTTCCCGCTCACCGGTCGCTGGCTCGGCTTCGAGGACGCCCACATCACCTTCACGGCGGGCGCCGAGAGCACCGACGGGATCGGCGGGACGTTCCGTTCCCGTCTGCTGGTGCCGGGCGACACGACGGACGGCGGCGCGCCGCTCGCGAGTTTCGACGGCCGCTGGATCGTCTCGGACGGCTTGATCGTCACGGCAATTTCGGTGAGCTGACCGGCGGCTGGCAGAATCGCATCACGTGCCCAAGTCTCAAAAACCGTTTTCCGGTCTCGTCGGCGCCGGTCTGCTGATCGTCGACAAGGAAGCCGGCATGACCAGCCACGACGTGGTCTCGCGGTGTCGGAAGCTGCTGAACACCCGCAAGGTCGGGCATGCCGGCACCCTCGATCCGATGGCCACCGGTGTGCTGATCCTCGGTGTCGAGCGGGCCACCAAGCTGCTCGGCCTGCTGGCGCTGACCACCAAGTCGTATTCCGCCACGATCCGGTTGGGCCAGGCCACGACGACGGACGACGCCGAGGGCGAGGTGCTCACGACCGCCGACGCATCGGCCGTCACCGACGAGCAGATTGCCGCCGAGATCGCGAAGTTGACGGGTGACATCCAGCAGGTGCCCGCGAGCGTCAGCGCGATCAAGGTCGACGGGCAGCGCGCGCACGCACTGATCCGGGCGGGCGAGGAGGTGACCCTCGCGGCGCGTCCGGTGACGGTGTCACGCTTCGACGTGCTGGCCCGCCGCGACGTCCCCGGGGATTCGGGCGGCTTCGTGGACCTCGACGTCGACGTCGACTGCTCGTCGGGCACCTACATCCGCGCGCTCGCGCGGGACCTGGGCGCTGCGCTCGGCGTCGGCGGGCACCTGACCGCGCTGCGCCGCACGAGCGTCGGGCCGTTCACGCTCGAGCACGCCCGCACGCTCGAGCAGTTGGCCGAGGACCCTGCCGTCAGCCTCGACATCGACCAGGCCGCCCAGACCGCGTTCCCGCACAGGCAGATCAGCGCCGCGGAGGCCGAGTCGATCAGTCAGGGACGCTGGCTCGAGCCGATCGGCCGCAAGGAGATCTACGCCGCCATCGACCCGAGTGGCCACACGATCGCACTCATCCAGGAGCGCGGTAAGCGAGCCAGTTCGGTGATGGTCGTGCGCCCCGCGACGCTGCGGTAGCGGGTCGTCAGCTCCCCGGGACGAAACCGGGATAGACGAAGTGGCCGGGCCCGCCGCCGGGCAGCCCTGCCCCGAGCGATCCGGGATAGTCCTGTGCGAGCTTGGTGAGCTTGTGCGGGTTCCCCTCGCGGTCGGCCTGCCAGCACTCGAGCAGGACGCCGTGGAAACCGGTGCACACGATGCGAGTGTCGGTGCCGAACGGCGACGTCAGCCGGTTCGCGCTGACGAACGGGTTCCAGTAGTCCAGATCGGTGGGGGTGAGGAAACCGTCGTAGTCGAACGGTGCCAGCGGGCTGGGATACGGCGGGGGCGTCGGCCACTCGTCCGCCGACGCGGTCCCGGTCCCAGCCAGGGCGACGGCGGCGGTAGCGCCCAGTGCTGCGGCGATGCGGGCGGTTCGGCGGAGGGCTGTGCTCATCGCGGACCTCGTCTCGATCGGTTGCCCGCCTCGGTCGCGGCGTGCGTGAACCGAGCCTAGACCAGCCAGATGGCTTGTGCCGCAGGGTTGCCGAGGTCGACGTTGCCGGTGGCGGGGTCGGTGCCGAGCCGAATCGACACGGTGCCCGCGAAGTCGCGCCGCTCGATCACCGTGATGTCGGTGTCGAGTGCGATGCCGACGGAATCGAAGTAGCGGAGCATCGCCGGATCGGCGTCGGAGATCCGGGCGACCCGCCCGGACTCGCCGTCCTGGTAGTCGCTCAGTTGCCGCGCCGGGGGAGTGGGCACCGATCCGTCCGCTGACGGGATGGGATCACCGTGCGGATCGCGTTCGGGGAAGCCGAGCTTGGCGTCGATCCGGTCGATCATCCGGTCGGACACCGCATGTTCGAGGACCTCGGCCTCGTCGTGGACCTCGTCCCACCCGTAGCCGAGCTCGTTCACGAGGAACGTCTCGATCAACCGGTGTCGGCGCACCATGGACACCGCGGCCGAGCGGCCGGCGTCCGTGAGGGCGATCGACCCGTACCGGGCGTGATCGACCAGTCCCTGGTCGGACAGCTTCCGGATGGCTTCGGAGACGGTGGAGGCGGAGACGCCGATCCGCTCCGAGAGGAGCTTGGTCGACACCCGCTCCCGAGACCATTCCTGGACGGTCCAGATGACCTTGAGGTAGTCCTGTGCCACCGACGACAAGGTCTCCGGGTGCGTCACCTCGCTCGGTGCGGGTGCGTCTGATTTCTGCGTGGCCACGGTTACGAGCTTAGGCAACCGTCACGTGGGACACACATCACCTCCTGTTCGGTTCGGCGATTGCGCAACATGATCAGCGGATTCGGGCCGCAGGGTCGGTCCGAACGTGACCGGTGTGTGCCGTGGCCGTAGGCTGCCACCTGTGCAGAGATGGCGAGGTCTGGACGATGTGCCGGCGGACTGGGGGCGTTGCGTCCTGACGATCGGCGTTTTCGACGGCGTGCATCGTGGGCACGCGCAACTGATTTCCCGTGCGGTCGACGCGGCCCGAGAGCGTGGAATCCCCAGTGTCCTGATGACATTCGATCCGCATCCCGCTGAGGTGGTGCGGCCGGGTAGTCATCCGGCGCAGTTGACGACGCTGCCGCGGCGGGCCGAGCTGGCCGAGGAGCTGGGTATCGACGTCTTCTGCGTCATGCCGTTCACCACCGAGTTCATGAAACTCTCGCCCGAGCGGTACGTCCACGAGATCCTCGTCGAGCGGCTCCACGTCTCCGAGGTCGTGGTGGGAGAGAACTTCACGTTCGGACGCAAAGCGGCCGGGAACGTCGATCTGCTGCGCCGGACCGGCGCGCGGTTCGGCTTCGCGGTGGACGGTGTGAACCTGCTCGCGGAGCACGCGGTGACCTTCTCGTCGACCTACATCCGCTCGTGCGTCGACGCCGGGGACGTCGCGGCGGCCGCCGAGGCTCTGGGGCGCCCGCACCGCGTCGAGGGTGTCGTCGTGCACGGGGACGGCCGTGGTCGCGGGCTCGGGTTCCCGACTGCGAACATCGCGCCGCCGATGTACTCCGCGATTCCTGCCGACGGCGTGTACGCGGCCTGGTTCACGGTGCTGGGGCCCGGCCCCGTGGAGGGCACGGTCGAACCCGGCAAGCGGTACGCCGCGGCCGTGTCGGTCGGCACGAACCCCACGTTCTCCGGCCGCACCCGGACGGTGGAGGCCTTCGTCCTCGACCGGGAGGCGGAC
The DNA here is from genome assembly GCF_002094305.1 of Prescottella equi. Classification (GTDB taxonomy): domain Bacteria; phylum Actinomycetota; class Actinomycetes; order Mycobacteriales; family Mycobacteriaceae; genus Prescottella; species Prescottella equi. The sequence goes on along the minus strand of NZ_LWTX01000007.1, from coordinate 107,013 downwards.
CTGTACGGCCAGCACGTGGCGGTCGACTTCGTCCAGCGGGTGCGTGGGATGGAGAAGTTCGACTCGGTCGAGGCCCTCATCGAGGAGATGGGCCGCGACGCCGAGAAGGCCCGCGCCATCCTCGCGGAGGCGGCCGATCGTTGACGGCCTGGGCGGCCTGGTAGGCTCTACCGCTGGTGTGTGCTGCGGTTCGCGGCGGCCACACCGTCGGATGTGCGGGGAGACCTGCGAGATCCGGTTCCTTTCACGCGGACGTCAGTTACAGGAGTGCACCAAGTGGCATTGACCACCGAGCAGAAGAAGCAGATCCTCGGCGAGTACGGACTGCACGAGACCGACACCGGTTCGCCGGAGGCGCAGGTGGCCATGCTCACCAAGCGCATCGTCGATCTCACCGAGCACCTGAAGATGCACAAGCACGACCACCACTCCCGCCGCGGCCTGCTGCTGCTGGTCGGACGTCGTCGTCGTCTGCTGAAGTACGTCCAGAAGGTCGACATCAACCGTTACCGCTCGCTCATCGAGCGTCTCGGCCTGCGCCGATAAGACGGTCGTCCGGCGAATCGCTTCGCCGACCTCACCGATAGCCAACGAGGCACTGTTTAGACTGAGCCTCGTTGGCTATCGGTGTTTGCACCACCAGGGTGTGTACGACTGCCACCCGTCCCCGTAGCCGTGGCGTCGGTCTTCGGTAGTGGCCATCCGGACGAGTTCCGGCCGGCTTCGATCGACGGCCGCCTCCGCGCTGGGGTGAACAGCCGCGACCACCACGGGCACATGCCGATGTGGAGCGGCAAAAGACGAGAGGGAAGAGAAGAGAAGCAATGACAGACAATTCCGCAGTAGAGGTCGAAGAGGGCGTGTTCGAGTCCACCGCCGTCATCGACAACGGGAGCTACGGCACCCGCACCGTTCGTTTCGAGACCGGGCGCCTCGCGCAGCAGGCCGCCGGCGCCGTCGTTGCCTACCTGGACGACGAGACCATGCTGCTGTCGGCCACCTCGGCCAGCAAGCAGCCCAAGGAACACTTCGACTTCTTCCCGCTGACGGTGGACGTCGAGGAGCGTATGTACGCCGCGGGTCGCATCCCCGGCTCGTTCTTCCGTCGTGAGGGACGTCCCTCCACCGACGCGATCCTGACCTGCCGCCTGATCGACCGGCCGCTGCGCCCGTCGTTCGTCGACGGCCTCCGCAACGAGATCCAGGTCGTCGTCACGGTCCTGAGTCTCGATCCCAAGGATCTGTACGACGTCGTCGCGATCAACGCGGCATCCGCGTCGACGCAGATCGCCGGTCTGCCGTTCTCCGGTCCCGTCGGTGGCGTGCGCGTTGCGCTGCTCACCTCGGAGGAGAACAAGAAGGGCCAGTGGGTCGCGTTCCCGACCGTCGAGCAGCTCGAGAGCGCCGTCTTCGACATGGTCGTCGCGGGCCGCGTGGTCGAGTCCGGTGACGTCGCGATCATGATGGTCGAGGCCGAGGCCACCGAGAACGTCATCAGCCTGATCGACGGTGGCGCCCAGGCGCCCACCGAGGCGATCGTGGCCGAGGGCCTCGAGGCCGCCAAGCCGTTCATCGCGAGCCTGTGCGGCGCGCAGCAGGCGCTGGCCGAGAAGGCCGCCAAGCCCACCGGCGAGTACCCGTTGTTCCCGGCGTACCAGGACGACGTGTACGCCGCGGTGGAGAAGGCTGCGGCCGCTCCGCTTTCCGAGGCGCTGTCCATCGCCGGCAAGCAGGAACGCGACGACAAGACCGACGAGGTCAAGGCCGAGGTCCTCGAGCAGGTCGCACCGCAGTTCGAGGGGCGCGAGAAGGAGATCGGCGCAGCGTTCCGCTCGCTGACGAAGAAGCTTGTGCGCCAGCGCATCCTGCGCGACCAGTTCCGCATCGACGGCCGTGGCATCACCGATATCCGGTCGCTGTCCGCCGAGGTCGCCGTGATCCCGCGGGCCCACGGTTCGGCGCTGTTCGAGCGTGGCGAGACCCAGATCATGGGTGTCACCACCCTCGACATGGTCAAGATGGCGCAGCAGGTCGACTCGCTCGGTCCCGAGACCAGCAAGCGCTACATGCACCACTACAACTTCCCGCCGTACTCGACCGGTGAGACCGGTCGCGTCGGTTCGCCGAAGCGTCGCGAGATCGGCCACGGCGCACTCGCCGAGCGCGCCCTCGTGCCGGTGCTGCCGAGCCAGGAAGAGTTCCCGTACGCGATCCGTCAGGTCTCGGAGGCACTGAGCTCCAACGGTTCCACCTCGATGGGCTCGGTCTGCGCCTCGACGCTGTCGCTGCTGAACGCCGGTGTGCCGCTCAAGGCTCCCGTCGCCGGCATCGCGATGGGCCTGGTCTCCGACGAGGTCGACGGGGAGACCCGGTACGTCGCGCTCACCGACATCCTCGGTGCCGAGGATGCCTTCGGCGACATGGACTTCAAGGTTGCGGGCACCAAGAACTTCGTCACGGCCCTGCAGCTCGACACGAAGCTCGACGGCATCCCGTCGCAGGTTCTCGCCGGCGCGCTGTCGCAGGCCCACGACGCCCGCACCACGATCCTCGAGGTCATGGCCGAGGCCATCGACGCCCCGGACGAGATGAGCCCGTACGCGCCGCGGATCACCACCATCAAGGTGCCCGTGGACAAGATCGGTGAGGTCATCGGCCCCAAGGGCAAGATGATCAACTCGATCACCGAGGAGACCGGCGCCAACATCTCCATCGAGGATGACGGCACGGTGTACGTCGGTGCCGCGGACGGTCCGTCCGCGCAGGCCGCGATCGACAAGATCAACGCCATCGCCAACCCGCAGCTGCCCAAGGTGGGCGAGCGTTTCCTGGGCACGGTCGTCAAGACCACCGCCTTCGGCGCGTTCGTCTCGCTGCTCCCGGGCCGCGACGGACTGGTGCACATCTCCAAGCTGGGCAACGGCAAGCGGATCGCCAAGGTCGAGGACGTCGTCAACGTGGGCTCCAAGCTCCGCGTCGAGATCGCCGACATCGACAACCGCGGCAAGATCTCGCTGATCCCCGTGGAGGATGCTGCGGAAGGCTCCGCCGCCCCCGCCGAGGGTGACGCCCCCGCCGAGTAGGCCGGTCACAGCACTGCGCCTCGGCCCCGCACGGTTCGTCCGTGCGGGGCCGAGGCGTTTGGCCCGCGGTGTATCGTGGATCGACGTTCACCACCCCTTCCGGCACATGTCCGGACTGTCGCAGACTCGCCCGCTGTCGCAGACTCTCCCGGCCTCGAGGAAACACGAACCGCCATATGGCTCAATCCCTTCGCGAGAAGCCCCGACGGGGCTCCGCACCGAACACCCGCCCGCAGACCGGCGTCCAGCGCACCGTCCTCCCCGGCGGCCTCCGGGTCGTCACCGAACACGTGCCGGGCGTTCGTTCGGCGTCCGTCGGCGTCTGGGTCGGTGTGGGCTCACGCGACGAACAGCCGTCCGTCGCGGGCGCCGCGCACTTCCTCGAACACCTGCTGTTCAAGTCCACCCCGACCCGGACGGCGCTCGACATCGCGCAGGTGATGGACGGTGTCGGCGGCGAACTCAACGCCTTCACGTCGAAGGAACACACGTGCTTCTACGCGCACGTGCTCGACGACGATCTGCCGCTCGCCGTGGACCTCGTGAGCGACGTGGTGCTGCGGGGCCGCTGCCGCGCAGTCGACGTCGACGTCGAGCGCCAGGTGGTGCTCGAGGAGATCTCGATGCGGGACGACGATCCCGAGGACCTGCTCGGCGACGCGTTCCTGACCGCGCTCTTCGGCGACCACCCGGTGGGGCGTCCCGTGATCGGCAGCGTCGACTCCATCGAGTCGATGACGCGGAGCCAGCTGCACTCCTTCCACGTGCGCCGCTACACCCCCGAGCGGATGGTGGTCGCGGTCGCCGGCAACGTCGAACACGAGCACACCGTGGAGTTGGTGCGGGCGGCGTTCTCCGGGCACCTCGACCGTGACGTCGATCCCGCGCCCCGGCGCGGTGGCGCGATCCGGCTGCGGACGGCACCGACCCTGAGCCTGACCAAGCGCGACAGCGAGCAGGCGCATCTGGCGCTCGGTGTGCGAGCCTTCGGTCGGCACGAGGGCCACCGATGGCCACTGTCGGTGCTCAACGCGGCCGTCGGCGGCGGCCTGAGTTCCCGTCTGTTCCAAGAGATTCGCGAGGAGCGGGGGCTGGCGTACTCGGTCTATTCCGGGGTGGACACGTTCGCCGACACCGGTGCGTTCTCGGTGTACGCCGGATGCCAACCCGAGAATCTCGGCGAAGTGGCGACTTTGATCCGCGAGGTGCTCGCCAACGTCGCCTCCGACGGCATCACCGACGCCGAGTGCGCGCGGGCGAAGGGATCGTTGCGCGGATCGCTGGTGCTGGGCCTCGAGGACTCGGGTTCGCGGATGACCCGGATCGGGCGCAGTGAACTGAACTACGGCAACCACCAGTCGGTTTCCGAGACGCTCGCGCGCATCGACGAGGTCACCACCGACGAGGTGCGCGAGGTGGCGCGGGTGCTGCTGCGGCGTCCGTTCGCGGCCGCCGTCGTCGGACCGTACCGGCGCAAGCGGGACCTGCCGGCGTCGGTGCGGGGAATCGTCCGATAGACCTGGCCGTCACTGCCGGTACATCGCCACCCGCACGACGTCCGCGGGATCGACCAGATGATCGTGACCGTCCTCTCCGGCCTCGATCTGCACCCAGTCGATCCGGCCGGTGAACGCGTTGTCGCCCGTCGGATACTCCGGCGTGACGGTGGACAGACTGTCTCGGCCGACATCGGAGAACTCGTAGCCGAAACCGATCGGCTCGGTCCGCTCGACACGACCCTCCGCGACGGCGGTGCCGTCGACGAAGAGTGTCACGGTGCCGCCCTTGCCGAGTCCGCCGCCGTCGTACGCGAACTCGCTGCGCACCTGGTGCAGCCCCACGCCGACCGTGTCGGGAGCTCGGATGTAGCTGCGCTCGATCCCGAACAGGTTGTAACAGAACGTAGGTCGGCCGTCCCTGAAGTAGAACGACCAGCCGCCAGCGTGCCCGCCGAGGTTGAGGATCACACCGCGGGCACCGCCGTCGGGGACGTCGACCTGCGCGGTGAGCGACCAGGATCGGTTGCGGCAGTTCACGATGTGCATCTCGAGCAGCGCCTGCATCCCGGGCAGCAGCACCTGCCGATTGCCGGGTACGAGCCGCGGTTTGCCCGACAGCCCGGGCAGCACGCGCTCGAAGGTGCGGTCGTCCAGCGGCAGCACGTTGTACCGGGTCGCCTCGATCAGGAACAGCCGCTGCAGCTCGCGCAGCCGCTCGGGGTACTCCTTCGCGAGGTCACGCGCCTGGGTCCAGTCGGCGGCGCCGTCGTACAGCTCCCACACGTCGTCGTCGAACGCGATGCCTGGGCCGCCGGGAATCTGCCACGGCGTCCGGTGCTTGGTGACCGCCGACCAGCCCCGGTGGTAGATCCCACGGTTGCCGAGCATCTCGAAGTACTGCGTCACGTGCCGCTCGGGCGCCGCCGCGTCGTGAAAGCTGTATGCCATGTCGACACCCTCGAGCGGGTGCTGCCGGACGCCGTTCACCGTCGTCGGCGCCGGGATCCCGGCGGCCGCGAGGACTGTCGGGGCGACGTCGACGACGTGGTGGAACTGGTTGCGCACCTCGCCGCGCGCTGCGAATCCGCGCGGCCAGTGCACCACCGTGCCGTTGCGGGTCCCGCCCCAGTGTGAGGCGACCTGCTTGGTCCACTGGTACGGGGTGTCCATCGCGTGCGCCCAGCCCACCGCGTAGTGCGGGGACGAGTCGGGGCCGCCGAGCTTGTCCAGCGCACCCAGCAGGAACTCGGGCGTCTCGATGCCCGCCATCCCGTTGAGGCTGATCAGTTCGTTGGACGTGCCCTGGAGCGTGCCCTCGGCCGACGCGCCGTTGTCGCCGATGATGTAGAACACCAGCGTGTCGTCCAGGGCCCCGATCCGGTCGATCTCCTCGACCACGCGACCGACCTGGTGGTCGGTGTGCTCGAGGAACCCCGCGTAGTTCTCCATCTGCCGCCGCAGGACCGGAAGCAACCTCTCGTCCATCTCGTCCCAGGCGGGAATCGCGTCGTGCCGACGGGTGAGTTCGGCATCCGCGGGCACGACGCCGAGTTCCTTCTGCCGCGCGAAGATCCGCTCCCGAAGCACGTCCCAACCGTCGTCGAACCGTCCCCGGTACCGTTGGGCCCACTGCTGCGGAACGTGGTGCGGAGCGTGTGTGGCGCCGGGGGCGAAGTACAGGAAGAACGGCTTGTCGGGTGTGAGGACCTTCTGCTGCCGCACCCACGCGATCGCCTTGTCGGCCAGGTCCTCGGTGAGGTGGTAGCCCTCTTCCGGGGTGCCCCACGGCTCCACCCGGCCGGTGCCCTCGTGCAGGGTGGGATACCACTGGTCGGTCTCGCCGCCGAGGAAGCCGTAGAAGTACTCGAAGCCGTTACCCGGTGACGGCCAGCGGTCGAACGGCCCCACCGGGCTGGTCTCCCAGATCGGGACCTCGTGGCACTTGCCGACGTGCGCGGTGGCGTAACCGTTGAGTTTGAGGATCTCGGCGAGCGGCGCGCACGTGTCCGGCCGGACGGAGGTGTAGCCGGGCGCGGCGGTCGCCATCTCGGTGATGCTGCCCATTCCCACCGTGTGATGGTTCCGCCCGGTGAGCAGGGCCGCCCGCGTCGGTGAGCACAGTGCGGTCGTATGGAACCGGGTGTACTTCAGGCCGTCGTCGGCGAGGCGCTGCGCGGTCGGCGTCTGAGCCGGCCCGCCGAACGCACTCGACGCCCCGAAACCCACGTCGTCGAGTAACACGATCAGCACGTTCGGTGACCCGTCCGGCGGACGCAGCGGGCGCAGCGGGGTGAATCGCGAGTCCGGGTCCTTCGCGTCGTACAGCACGGTGCCGGCATGCGTCCGGTCCGGAATCGGCAGGATCTGCCGGCCGAAGTCACCGGATTCGCGGTTTCCGCTCGCTGCGCCCACCGGGACGACCCTTCTGACGATCGACGTGCCGTCGGTGCCCCCTCCCTCGACGGTACGGTCCGCTCGTCGTGCTTCGCAGCGGAATCCCAGCCTTCGGTTCCGTGGACGGGGGTAGCCTCGAAATTGCGTCGGTCGGTGGGATCGGGCGCCTGTCCGATCCGTGGTCGGTGCCGCCGTCGGCGCCCGAAATGACTGTCCGGCATCGAATTCCGAGATCGCAGCGACGGCAGGGACGGGGCTGACGGGACATGGACGAACTGGCGGAGTGGGACATCGTGACCGGTGTCGGGATCACGGCACTGGGGGTGGCGGCAGGCCGGGCGATGGAGACGAATCGGGACGGGGGTCTCGTCTCCGATCCGTACGCGGCGGCATTCGTCGAAGCCGCGGCGCCACCGGCCCCGATGCCGACGCGGCTCGAGGATGCCGACGGCCGTGAAATGCCGTGGCGGTCGATGGCCGACTACATGGGGGTGCGCTCGCGCTACTTCGACGACTACTTCGGTGCGGCCGGTCGGGCGGGCATCGGCCAGATGGTCCTGCTCGCCGCGGGCCTGGACGTCCGCGCCTACCGTCTGGACTGGCCGGACGGCACCACGATCTACGAACTGGACGCTCCGAAAGTGCTGTCCTTCAAGGACGACGTCCTGGCCGCCGAGGATGCGCGTGTGCGCGCCGACCGGCGGGTGGTGGCGGTCGATCTGCGTGAGGACTGGCCGCAAGCACTGCAGGAGAAGGGTTTCGATCGCGCGCAGCCGTCGGCGTGGCTGGCGGAGGGATTGCTGCCGTTCCTTCCCAACGCCGCGAAGGAGCGGCTCTGCCGGTCGGTGACCGAGTTGTCCGCGCCCGGGAGCCGATTCGAGGTGGAGCACATCGACGACGTCCGCGCCATGATGCAGGAGGAGTCGGCGCAGCGTGCGCGCGACCTGTTCGGTGTCGACATCGAATCGCTGTGGCCCGACGACGGACCGTTCGATCCCGCGGCATGGTTGACCGAGCACGGATGGGATGTCGAGGCCGAGCGCTCGGCGGACGTCGCCGAACGGTTCGGCCGGCCGCTCGAGAGCCCGAACGGGGACCCGTCGCGTTCGAGTCTGTTCATCACCGCCGTTCGCCTCTGACGGTCGAGCGTCGGATGCGGGCCGCGGACCGCCGCATCGTAGGCTTGTCTCGAACGCATTCAGGGATTCAGGGACTTCGGGCGGAGCGTGTACGTGACTTCAGCAGCACCCATCAGGGTCGGTGTTCTCGGTGCCAAGGGCAAGGTGGGCCGCGCGATGTGCGAGGCCGTCGAGCAGGCCGACGACCTCGAACTGGTGGCCGGTGTCGACCAGGGTGAGCGCATCGAGCACTTCGTCGATCAGCGCACGCAGGTGGTCATCGACTTCACTCATCCCGACGTGGTCATGGACAACCTGCAGTTCCTGATCGCCAACGGCATCCACGCCGTCGTCGGCACCACCGGCTTCGACGACGCCCGCCTCGCGCAGGTGCAGGCATGGCTCGACGACAACCCGGGTGTCGGGGTGCTGATCGCCCCGAACTTCGCGATCGGTGCGGTGCTGTCGATGCGCTTCGCGGCCGCCGCGGCCCGCTTCTTCGACTCGGTCGAGGTGATCGAACTGCACCACCCGAACAAGGCTGACGCGCCGTCGGGTACCGCGTACCGGACAGCCGCGCTCATCGCCGAGGCACGCGAGAAGGCCGGCCGCGGGCCGAGCCCCGATGCCACCACCACCGAACTCGAAGGCGCACGTGGCGCCGACGTCAACGGCGTGCGCGTCCACTCGATCCGCCTCGCCGGGCTCGTCGCCCACCAGGAGGTGCTGCTTGGCACGCAGGGCGAGACGCTCACCATCCGGCACGACTCGATCGACCGGAACTCCTTCGCCCCCGGCGTGCTGCTGGGAGTGCGGGAGATCGGCAAGCGCCCGGGCCTCACCGTCGGCATCGACCCCCTGCTGGACCTGTGAAGAACCAGTCGACGCGGGTCGTCGTCGCGATCGCGGCGATCGTCGTCGCGCTCGCGTTCTACTTCGTGCTGCTCGGCCAGCGCGGCATCGCGCTGATCCAGGACGGTCGCGCCGTGCCGGTCGTGTTGGGCATCGCCGTGCTGGTGCTGCCGTTCCTCGGTGTGTGGATGGTCGTCGCGACCATCCGATCGGGACTGGCGCACCAGCACCTCGCCCGCCGCATGCACGACGAGGGCCTCGAACTCGACGTCGACGACCTGCCGCGACGCCCGTCCGGCCGCATCGAGCGGGACGCCGCCGACGAGCTGTTCGCTCAGGTCAAACAGGAGTGGGAAGCCGATCCCGACAACTGGCGCAACTCCTACCGGCTGGCGCGGGCGTACGACTACGCGGGCGACCGTGGCCGGGCACGCGAGACCATGCGGCGCGCCGTCGCGCTCGAGAAGCACGAGCGGGAGAGCTGACCCATGGCTGACGGGTCCCCGGGCAAGACACTGCTGGTCGTGCACCACACGTCCTCCCCGGCGACCCGGGAGCTGCTCGAGGCAGTGCTGGCCGGCGCCCACGACCCCGAGATCACCGGTGTGACGGTCCGGTCCGTCCCGGCGCTGCACGCGACGGCCGTCGACGTCCTCGCCGCCGACGGCTACGTGTTCGGGACGTCCGCGAACTTCGGCTACATGTCGGGGGCGCTCAAGCACTTCTTCGACACCGTCTACTACCCGTGCCTCGACGCGGTCGCCGGACGTCCGTTCGGGCTGTGGGTGCACGGCAACAACGACACCGCGGGCGCGGTGAAATCGGTCCAGAAGATCGTCACCGGCCTGGAGTTGGTGCAGGCGGCCGGGATCGTCGAGATCACCGGTCCGATCGACGCGGCCGTGCGCGAGAGCTGCTACGAACTCGGTGCCACCGTCGCGGTCACCGTGGCCGGCGACCTCTGAGATCAGTTCATCGGGACGGTGTTCGGATCCGACCGGTCCGGCGGACCCGCCTGGAACGGCGGGGGATCGTCTACGTCGAAGACGTCCGGCAGCGTGGCGCAGGTCGCGCCCGGCTCGGGAAACGTGTTGCGGTTCAAGCGGAGCGCGTCCACGAAGTGATCGATCCGCGCATCGGTCGGCCCGTCGACCACCAGCTGGTGTCCCCAGGACTGGAGCGAGACCGGAACGGACAGACCGGGATACGGCGACATCATCAGATACGGGCGGCCGTCGACGCGATCGACCAGCTGGTCGAGTGCAGCTCCGGTGACCAGCGCCGGGTCGTAGGTGATCCACACCGCGCCGTGCTCGAGTGAATGCACGGCGTTCTCGCTGCGGATCGGCCGGTCGTACACCGTGCCCGTGCACGCCGCCCACACCGCGTCGTGCGGGCCGCCGAACGGGGGAGTGCGGTCGTAAGCCACCCGCTGATCCGCCCCGACATGCAGCCCCACCGGGTACTCGACGACCGTGATGCCCTCTATCCCGAGCGACGGATCGGGATTGTCGGCCGTCGGCGCGAACGGATTCGCGACCGCGGCACCTTCGACGGTGTGGCCGCAGCCGGCGGCGACGAGAACGAACGCGCTTGCCGCCGCGACCCGGAGGGTAGCCCGCACGGGGGTCGGTCCTACTTGCCGTCGACGAACTTGGTGAGGCCCTGGCTCGCTGTCTCGAGGGCCATCTTCTGGGCCTTCTTCAGCAGGAACCCCGGCAACGGGATCTTGGGATCGACGGTGAGCGCGAACTTCACGAGTGTGCCGTCGCCCTTCGGGGTGAGCGTGTAGGAACCGTCCTGGCTGTTCTGCTGCGTGCTCTCGACCAGGGTCCAGGACATGCCGGTGTCGCCGTCCCACGAGTAGTCGACGACCTGCTCGTCGTTGATGCCCATGATGGACACGGTCATCCGGACGCGGCAGGGCCGCCCGTCCGCATGCGTGCTCTCGACGATGACCTTCTTGTGAGCGGACGACCATTCGGGCAGACGGTCGACGGCGGCGATCGCTGCCATCACATCGGCCGGCGCGGCCTCGACCTGGAATTCCTTTGCCCCGGAAACAGCCATGCTCTCCACTCCTCAACGCTGTGAAAACAGTGAACGACGAGACGCAATTAGACCATTACCGGCGCCGCGATTCCGGCAGGTGGCGTCGAAGAGAGGTGCTGTCGTCACCGATCGCCGTCGGAGCGGCTCCGGCGCATCTGATCGCGCAGCGCTCCCTGAACGGCCTGGGACACCCAGGAATTGAGCGACATTCCGTCCTGCAGGGCGGCCTCCTCGGCGCGCGACTTGATCTGATCGACCAGGCGCAGGGTGACGCGACTGATGTCGCCGGTGACGTCCTCGAGCGTGCGGTACGCATCCGAAGAGTCCCGGGGGTCCCGGTCGTCGCCCGAGCGTTCGGAGGTTCCGGTGGAATGGCCGGGCCGACGACGGGCCGACTCGACGGTGGCCTCGGTGCCGTCGAAACGCACGTGGAGTGTCCGGTCGCCCATTTCCTCCGATGCCTCCCGGGCGAGGTCGGACAGCGCGGACACCAGCATCAGCTGCGCCGAACGTTCCACCGCCGCCGCGAGTGCCGAGGCAATCTTCTGTGTCTGTTCGTCCCCGAGTGCAGCGGCGGCGGTGAGGTCGTCGCGCAGGCGGGCCGTGTACTCGGTGAGATCCATGACGTCAGCATGACGCCAGTGTGACGTCATTTCAAGGCCGACCTGACGTCACGAGGTTTCGGGGTGGCTCAGGGCAGGATCGAGTCGACGTAACCGCCGTCGACGCGCACGGCGCCGCCGGTCGTGGCGGACGCGAAGGGCGAGGCGAGATAGACCACCATGTTGGCGATCTCCTCGGGTTCGATCAGACGCTGCAGCAGCGACTGGGGCCGGTACTCGACCATGAACCGGTGCTGGGCCTCGTCCCAGGGCAACTCGTCGCCCACGAGTTCGCGCACGAACTGTTCGACTCCGCCGGTGTGCGTCGGTCCGGCGATGACGGAGTTGACCGTGACACCGCTGCCGGCGGCGGCCTTGGCGAATCCACGGCTCACCGCGAGCAGAGAGGTCTTCGTCATGCCGTAGTGGATCATCTCGGCGGGAACGGCCACCGCCGAATCGCTGGCGAGGTTGAGGACCCGTCCCCAGCCGCGGTCCGTCATCCCGGGCAGGTAGGCGCGGATGAGCCGGACGGCGGAGAGCACGTTGACCTCGAAGTAGCGGCGCCACTCCTCGTCGTCGATCTCCAACGGGGCAGCGGACCCGAAGATGCCGAGGTTGTTGACGAGGATGTCGACGGCGGGCTCGGCATCGACGACTGCGGCGGCGCCGTCCGCGGTCGCCAGGTCGCCCACCGCTCCGACGACGGCTTCGCTACCGGACTCCGCGCGCGCCGTGCGGACCGCTGCATCGACTCGTTCCTCACTGCGGCCGTTGAGGACGACGCGCGCACCCGCGCGGGCGAGACCGGTCGCGATGGCATAGCCGATGCCCTGGGTGGAACCGGTGACCAGAGCCGTGCGATCGGACAGGTCGATCAGCATGCGAATTCCCCTCGCCGAAGTTGTGGACCGCGGGGTGGGGCTCGTCCCAGTCCCGGCGGCCCGAGGAACATCGTCCCAGATTGCGGGTGCGGGGGTCGGGTGTTGTGTCGCCGCGCCGCTCGCGACGTGCACGGCATAGGGTCGGGCAAAGGTGAAGGACGATCCCCGGAGGATGTGCAGTGCCCAACGCGGTGCCCCTGAAGGTTCAACTCGTCGCGAAGACGGAGTTCTTCCCGCCCTCGGACATCCCGTGGGAAACCGACGCCCACGGCGGTGAGGCACTCGCGGAGTTCGCGGGGCGGGCGTGCTACCAGAGTTGGTCCAAGCCGAACCCGCGCACCGCGACCAATGCCGGGTATCTGCGCCACCTGCTCGAGGTCGGCCACCTGTCCGTCCTCGAACACGGCAGCGTCAGCTTCTATATCAGCGGCATCTCCCGATCGTGCACGCACGAGCTGATCCGGCACCGGCACTTCTCCTATTCGCAGCTGTCGCAGCGCTTCGTTCGCGAGAACGACGCCAACGTCGTGATTCCGCCCGCGATCGCCGGCGACGCCCGGCTCGAGGCTCTGTTCGCGAAGGCGACCGAGGCCAGCCGCGGCGCGTATGCCGAACTGCTCGAAGCGCTCGAGGAGAAGCTCGCCGACGAGCCCAACGGTCCCGTCCGCAACAAGCAGGCGCGGCAGGCGGCGCGTTCGGTGCTTCCGAATGCCACCGAGACCCGCGTGGTGGTCACCGGCAACTACCGGGCCTGGCGACATTTCGTCGAGATGCGGGCCACCGAGCACGCCGACGTCGAGATCCGGCACGTCGCGATCGAGTGCCTGCGGCAACTGCAGGTGGCGGCGCCGAATGTGTTCGGCGACTTCGAAATCCTCACATTGCCCGACGGTTCCGAGGTGGCGACGAGCGAGTTCGCAGCGGTCGTCTGAGTTGTCGGGTCGTCCGCGGTGCCGTCGCGTTCAAGTCTGCGAGCGAGACCGGGTAGCCTTCTGACCATGACCTACGGTGATTCAGCTGCTTCCGTCGAGCGTCCGTTCGGCACCGTCCTCACGGCAATGGTGACCCCGTTCACCAAGGACGGAAAGCTGGACGTAGACGCCGGCGTGCGGCTGGCCGCCCATCTCGTCGACAACGGTTGCGACGGACTCGTGCTCGCCGGCACCACCGGCGAATCGCCCACCACCACCGAGGACGAGAAGCTGGAACTGCTGCGCGCGGTCATCGCGGCCGTGGGCGATCGGGCCAAGATCGTCGCCGGTGCAGGCAGCAACGACACCGCCCACAGCGTCGAACTCGCGCGCGATGCGGCTCGGGCGGGCGCCCACGGTCTGCTCGTCGTGACGCCGTACTACTCGCGTCCGCCGCAGGCAGGTCTGTACGCACACTTCACGGCCGTCGCAGATGCCACCGATCTGCCGGTCATGCTCTACGACATTCCGCCCCGCTCCGTGGTCCCGATCGAGACCGAGACCATTCGCCGTCTCGCCGATCACCCACGAATCCTCGCGGTCAAGGACGCCAAGGGCGATCTCAACGCGGGCGCCGAGCTGATCGGGACCACCGATCTCGACTTCTTCTCGGGCGACGACCCGCTCAATCTCCCGTGGCTCTCGGTGGGTGCCGTCGGCTTCGTCAGCGTCATCGGTCACCTCGTCCCGCAGCGCCTGCGCGCGCTGCACACCGCCTTCATGCAGGGCGATCTCGCCAAGGCGCGCGAGATCAACCTCAGCCTCGTTCCGGTGAACCGGTCCGTGGCCCGGCTGGGTGGCGTCAGCGCGTCTAAGGCAGGGCTGCGGCTGATGGGCCTCGACGTCGGGGATCCACGTCTGCCACAGGTCGCCCCCACGACCGAACAGATCGACATCCTGGCGGCAGATCTGGCCGCGGCGGGGGTGCTGGCATGACCCGTCCCGCACGTCGCCGCAGCGCCTCTCGTCAGGCCGGACCGCCCGCCACCGCCGCCGAGCGCGCCCAGCAGGCGGAGAAGGTCGCCGATCCCGTGGCCGCCGCCGCGCCGGCGCAGCGGGCCCAGGCCCCCAAGCAGGAGCAGGCTCCGGCCGCGAAGTCGTCCGGACGCCGCTCGGGATCGCGGAAGCCGTCGCGCGGCAAGGCCGCCCCGGTCCCCGTCGCCGCCGACCCCACCGACCGGCTCGGACCGCCGCCGAAGGCGCCGAAGAACGGGCTGCGCGTGGTTGCGCTCGGTGGCATCGGCGAAATCGGCCGGAACATGACCGTTTTCGAGCATCAGGGCAAGCTCCTGATCGTCGACTGCGGCGTGCTGTTCCCCGAGGACCAGCAGCCCGGCGTCGACCTGATCCTCCCGGACTTCCGGTACATCGAGGACCGGATGGACGACGTCGAGGCGATCATCCTCACACACGGGCACGAGGACCACATCGGCGCGGTGCCGTTCCTGCTGCGCCTGCGGCAGGACATCCCGATCGTCGGCGCGAAGTTCACGCTGGCGCTCGTCGCCGCGAAGTGCCGCGAGCACCGTCTGCGCCCCAACCTCGTCGAGGTGGTCGAGGGCGACAAGACGACGCACGGTCCGTTCGAGTGCGAGTATTTCGCCGTCAACCACTCGATCCCCGACGCGATCGCCGTCGCGATCCGCACGTCGGCCGGCGTGGTGCTGCACACCGGCGACATCAAGCTCGACCAGCTGCCGCTCGACGGCCGCCTCACCGACCTCGCCGGTTTCTCCCGGCTCGGTGACGAGGGCGTCGACCTGTTCCTCGTCGACTCCACCAACGCCGAGGTGCCGGGTTTCGTCACCCCCGAGCGTGAGATCGGCGGTGTGCTCGACAACGTCATCGGCAAGGCCACCCAGCGGGTGATCGTCGCGTCGTTCGCGAGTCATGTGCACCGCATCCAGCAGGTCGTCGACGTCGCCAAGCGGTACAACCGCCGGGTCGCGTTCGTGGGCCGCTCGATGGTCCGCAACATGCAGATCGCGCAGGACCTCGGCTACCTGTCGGTGCCGGACGGCCTCGTCGTCGACATCGACACCGCCGCGAACCTGCCCGACGACAAGCTCGTGCTGATCTCCACCGGTTCGCAGGGCGAGCCGCTCTCCGCCCTGTCGCGCATGGCGCGTGGCGAACACCGCCAGATCAACATCCGCGCCAACGACCTCGTCGTGCTCGCGTCGTCGCTGATCCCCGGCAACGAGAACTCGGTGTTCGCGGTCGTCAACGGTCTCGCCAAGCGCGGCGCTACCGTCGTCACGCAGCAGAACGCCAAGGTGCACGTCTCCGGGCACGCGTCCGCCGGTGAGCTGCTGTACCTGTACAACGCGGTCCGGCCCACCAACGCGATGCCGGTGCACGGCGAATGGCGCCACCTGCGCGCCAACGCGGCGTTGGCCGAGGCCACCGGCGTGCCGAAGGACCGGATCGTCCTCGCCGAGGACGGTGTCGTCGTGGACATGGTCGACGGTCTCGCCGAGATCGTCGGACGCGTTCCCGTCGGCCACGTCTACGTCGACGGCAACTCGGTCGGCGACGTCGGCCACTCGACGCTGTCGGACCGGCTCATCCTGGGCGAGGGCGGGTTCATCTCGATCTCCGTCGCCATCGACAACGAGACCGGCCGCGCCGTCAGCGAACCCGAGGTCAGTGGCCGCGGCTTCTCCGACGACCCGCAGGCCCTGTCCGAGGCGGCACGCCTCGTCGACAAGGTCCTCGGTGACCTCGCCGCCGAGGGCATCAACGACACCCACCGGATCGCACAGGCCGTGCGCCGGGTCGTGGGACGCTGGGTGGCCGAGAAGTACCGTCGTCGGCCGATGATCGTCCCGACCGTCATCGGGGTGCCCTGACCCGATTCGACGTGGTCGCGCGCGGCGGGTGAGGAGGTCGCCTCGTCATGGTCGAGCGGAAGCCGCTGCGCGCGACCTTCGAATCGTGGGTCGAGACCCAGATTCGCGGCGCCTACGAGCGCGGCGAGTTCGAGAACCTCGAGGGCGCGGGCAAGCCCATCCCCGCTCGCGACGGCGACGACTGGTGGGTGCGGGGATACCTCGATCGCGAAGGGCTGTCTGCCGACGACCTGCTGCCCGAACCTCTGCGGCTGCGCAAGGACATCGAACGGCTGGGCGACGTGGTGCGCGGCGCCCGCACCGAGCGTGAGGTGCGCGACGAGGTCGCCGGGCTGAACCGTCGGATCGCGGCGTGGCTGCGCAACCCGTCGGGGCCGCAGGTCCCGATTCGGCGTGTGGACGCCGACGAGGTCGTCGAGCGCTGGCGCATCGAGCGGTCCACGGCGCCTCCCGTCGAGGTGGAAAGGATCGACGAGGAGCAACGTCGGATTCGGCGCGCGCAGGCGAGCGCTGCGCTCGCCGCGGCCGGCTACGCGGAGGTCCGTCGGGGACAGGTGCGTGTCGATCGGCCGCGACGGATAACGATCCGCCGACTGTGGCCGTTCGGGCGTCGCCGGAAAGCGGATCGCGGCTGAGGCATCAAGCCTCGAGTTTGCCGTAGTCGACGGTGTACCACCGCTGGGGGCGCATCCGGATCACGACTGCGCGATCGTTGAACGAGTCCGCGATGAACTTCTCGGCCTCCTCCTCCGGAAGGTAGCGGCGCACGAGTGGCCGAATGTCGTCCGGGGTGACCTCGTCCTGGAACGTCGCCGGGCCCTCGACGCTCACGTACCGATAGGGCGGGTCTTCCTGCTGCGCGCACAGGCTGAACCGCCCGCTCGCGCGAATGAGTTTCTCCTTCACCGTCCCGCGCTCGGTCCACACCACGACGTCGCCGCCGGGCGCGTAGTGATACCAGATGGGTACCGCCAGCGGTGCCCGGCCGTCACGGTCGGCGGCGATCACCCCGACGTGGAGATCGGCGAGGAACTCCTCGCGTTCGTGAGCGGACATGGTGGTCTTGGACATTCGTCGCTCCTCACAGTCTGCGTCGCCGAGAGTGTGCTCACCTTCCACGCTAGAGGCCGGGACCGACAACCTCGCGCGTTCGGGTGGCGATCCGGTTACGGTGAGATGTGCCCTACGCCCGTGACGAACGCCACGCCCTCGTCGAGTCGATGCGCGCCGTCGGCCCCGACGCCCCCACTCTGTGCGGTGACTGGACCGCCCGCGACCTCGCCGCGCATCTCGTGCTGCGCGAGCGCCGACTCGACGCGGCGCCGGGAATCATGGTCTCGGCACTCGAGGGCTACACCGAGCGCGTTCAGCGGAGCATCGCGGCCCGGGAGTGGAACGCGCTTCTCGGCGACGTGGAGTCCGGTCCGCCGATCTGGTCGCCGTTCCACTGGGTCGACGAGCAGGCCAACCTCGCGGAGATGTTCGTCCATCACGAGGACGTCCGCCGAGCGCACGACGACTGGTCGGTCCGCACGTTGCCCGCCGGAATGCAGGACAAACTGTGGAAGCTCACGACGGGAATCGGCCGCCGCAGTTACCGACACTCGCCGGTCGGCGTCGTCCTCGAGCGGCCGGGCGGCGACCGCGTCGGCGTCCGGAAGGCCGGCGACCGGACGGTCACGCTGCGCGGCGAGCCGGCCGAACTGCTGCTGCACGCATTCGGTCGTGATCAGGTGCGGGTGGAGTTCGTAGGCTCGGCCGAGGACGTGGCCGCCGTCACCGGACTCGACCGCAGTTTGTGACGCCCGGGAGGCAGGGGCGCATGTCAGGGCGGTTCGACGGGTGTGGCGAGTGTTGCAGATGGTCCGGATGGTGCCCGAGCGACTAACCTGACCTGTATGGCAGGTAAGACGAGCGCCCGCGGTACGAGTTCGACAGCATCAACGTCGCGGACCCGTGCGCGCTCGTCGGCCTCCACCTCGGGTGGTTCCAGAGGGTCCGGGCGCAGCAGCGGTCAGACAGCGGCGCGCAAGTCCGCCTCCACCCGCCGGGCACCGGCGCAGCGCAAGCCTGCCGCTTCGCGGGGCGGCGCGGGCGGTCGTCGTCCCGCCGCCAAGAAGAACTCGCGCGGAGGTGGCGCCCTCGCGTCGATCGGAAAGGGCATTGGTTCCGGCTGGTCGATGGTCGCCAAGGGCGTGGGCGCCACGACCCGCACGGTCGGCAAGGCTGCCGAGATCGAGCACGGGCATCGACGGGACGGCATCGCGCTCGGCCTCATCGCCGTCAGTGTCGTGATCGCCGGCGGAATGTGGTTCTCGGCGGGCGGACCGGTGGGGGAGTGGATCGAGACTGCGGTCCGCGCCGTCGTCGGCGCGGTCGCGGCAGTACTGCCCCTCCTCGGCATCGGCATCGCGGTCGTCCTGATGCGCACCGAGCCCAAGCCGGACATCCGCCCCCGCATCGTCCTCGGCTCACTCCTGGTGGGTCTGCCCGCGGTCGGACTGTGGCACATCGCCGCCGGGGCGCCCACGACGTCGAGCGGCTGGCCGTCGGCGGCCGGCGTGGTCGGCTACGTCGTGGCAGGCCCGCTCACCAGCGGGGTCACTGCCTGGCTGTCCGCACCCCTGTTGCTGATGGCGATGTTCTTCGGCGTCCTGTTGCTCACCGGGACAACCGTGCGTGAGGTGCCCGAACGCTTCCGCTCGTACTTCGGCACGTCCTACGACGACGACGAGTACGACCACGCCCACGATCCGGACTTCGACGACGAGCACGACGACTACGGCGCGGCCGACTACGACCCGGCAGGTTTCGACGCCGACGGCTACCCGGTCGACACCGGCCGACCGGCCCGCCGCACGCCGCGGCGGCGCCGGAGCGCTCCCGAACTGAACTACCCGACCGACGAGGTTCATCCCGAGGCGGCCACCGAGGTCCTCGGCCTCTGGGATCCGGGTGATCCCGTACCCACGGCGCCGGAACCGGAGCCCGAACCCGAGCCGGAACCGGTGCCGGCCCCGGCGCGGGCGAAGCCGCGCGCCAAGGCGGCCCCCGCGCCGAAGCCGGAGCCAGAGCCCGCGGCGAAGATGGAAACACTGATCCCCGACCGCGTCGTCGAGGGCGACTACGCGCTGCCTCCGCTGTCGCTCCTGGTCGAGGGGGACCCGCCCAAGCTGGGCAGCAAGGCCAACGACGCGATGATCGAGGCCATCACCGAGGTCCTGCAGCAGTTCAAGATCGACGCTGCGGTCACCGGGTACACCCGGGGTCCGACGGTCACCCGCTACGAGGTGGAGCTGGGGCCGGGCGTGAAGGTGGAGAAGATCACCGCGCTCGCCCGCAACATCGCGTACGCGGTCGCCACCGACAACGTGCGGCTGCTCGCGCCGATCCCGGGCAAGTCCGCGGTCGGTATCGAGGTGCCCAACTCGGACCGCGAGATGGTGCGACTGTCCGATGTCCTCGTGGCGCCGTCGACCCGCAAGGACCACCATCCGCTCGTGATCGGCCTCGGCAAGGACATCGAGGGCGACTTCGTCAGCGCGAACCTCGCGAAGATGCCGCACCTGCTCGTCGCCGGCTCCACCGGTTCCGGTAAGTCGAGCTTCGTCAACTCGATGCTGGTCTCGCTGCTCACTCGCGCGACGCCGGACGAGGTCCGAATGATCCTCATCGACCCCAAGATGGTCGAGCTCACCCCCTACGAGGGCATTCCGCACCTGATCACTCCCATCATCACGCAGCCGAAGAAGGCCGCGGCGGCACTCGCGTGGCTCGTCGAGGAGATGGAGCAGCGCTACCAGGACATGCAGGCCAGCCGCGTGCGGCACATCGACGACTTCAACGCCAAGGTCAAGTCCGGGGAGATCACCACGCCGCTCGGCAGCGAGCGGGTGTACCGGCCCTACCCGTACATCCTCGCGATCGTCGACGAGCTCGCCGATCTGATGATGACCGCGCCGCGCGACGTCGAAGAGGCGATCGTCCGCATCACCCAGAAGGCCCGCGCCGCCGGCATCCATCTGGTGCTCGCGACGCAGCGGCCCTCGGTCGACGTCGTCACCGGCCTGATCAAGACCAACGTGCCGTCGCGTCTCGCCTTCGCGACGTCGTCGCTGACCGACTCGCGAGTCATCCTCGACCAGCCGGGCGCCGAGAAGCTGATCGGCATGGGAGACGGGTTGTTCCTGCCGATGGGCGCAGGCAAGCCGATCCGCATGCAGGGCGCGTTCATCACCGACGAGGAAATCGCCGCGGTCGTGGACTTCACCAAGAACCAGGCCGAGCCCGAATACACCGAGGGCGTCACGACGGCGAAGGCCGGGGAGAAGAAGGACGTCGACCCCGACATCGGCGACGACATGGACGTGCTGCTGCAGGCGGTCGAACTGGTGGTGTCGAGCCAGTTCGGGTCCACATCGATGCTCCAGCGCAAGCTCCGCGTGGGCTTCGCGAAGGCCGGCCGGCTCATGGACCTCATGGAGACCCGCGGCGTCGTGGGGCCGAGCGAGGGATCGAAGGCGCGCGAGGTGCTGATCAAGCCGGACGAACTGGAGAGCCTGCTGTGGTCGATCCGGGGCGGCGATCCCGAGGCGGCACCCGCGAGCGACGACTGACCGTTCTGTCGGGATTCCGCGGCGACGGCGCGCCTGTGGTTGAATGGAAAGCACTGTGGAGGGGAGTATCCCCAATCCTGCGGCAGATACGTCAACACGATCGGCACCGTTGCCGGTCCGGGTCTGTCGGCTGATCGGAAGCGGCACTGCCGCCCGATCGGTGGGAGAGACCTCCGGTGGTGAAACGTACCTACCGGAGGGCAATTAGCTGATGCATGTCTCCCCACTCGTCTGGATCGTCACGTGCGTGGTGATCCTCGGGCTTTTCGTCTTCGACTTCTTCGCGCACGTGCGCACGCCGCACGCACCGACGTTCCGGGAGTCGGCCTTCTGGTCGGCGGTGTACATCGGACTGGCGGTCGTGTTCGGGCTGTTCGTCATGGCCAACTGGGGCACGACGTTCGGCGGTGAGTACTTCGCCGGCTACGTGACGGAGAAGGCGCTGTCGGTCGACAACCTGTTCGTCTTCGTGATCATCATGTCCACGTTCGCGGTGCCTCGCGAATACCAGCAGAAGGTGCTGCTGATCGGCATCGTGATGGCACTGGTGATGCGCGGCGCGTTCATCGCCGTCGGCGCCGCCGCGATCAACACCTACAGCTGGGTCTTCTACCTGTTCGGTGCGTTCCTCATCTACACCGCAGCGAAGCTGATCAAGGACGCCGACCACGGAGCCGAGGCCGAACAGGACCGCGAGAACAAGCTCGTCCGCCTCGTCAAGCGCGTTCTGCCGACGACCGAGGAGTACGACGGCGACAAGCTGATCACGAAGATCGACGGCAAGCGCGTGGTCACGCCGCTGCTGCTCGCCCTCGTCGTCATCGGCTTCACCGACGTCCTGTTCGCGCTGGACTCGATCCCCGCGATCTACGGCCTCACCCAGGAGCCGTACCTCGTGTTCACGGCCAACGCTTTCGCGCTCATGGGGCTGCGGCAGCTGTTCTTCCTCATCGGCGGCCTGCTCGAGCGTCTGGTGTACCTGTCCTACGGTCTGTCGATCATCCTGGCGTTCATCGGTGTGAAGCTTGTCCTGCACGCGCTGCACGAGAACACGCTGCCGTTCATCAACGGAGGTGAGCACGTCTCGGTGCCGGAGATCTCCACCGTGATGTCGCTGAGCGTGATCATGGGCGTGCTCGTCGTGACGACCGTCGCGAGCCTGATCAAGACGCGCAACGACAAGTCCGACAACACGCCGGTCTCCAGCTAGTCGGGAACTGCGACGCCGGCCGGGTGCATCGTCCGGCCGGCGTCGCAGGTCACTTCACGAAGACACCGAAGACCGGGATCCACTCCCGGACGAGGCGTGCTGCCACCAGGCCGCGCTTGGCGAACGGATCCTGGTCGAACAGCGCGATCACGTCGTCTGCGGTCGCGGCCTCGACCATCATGAGGGCGCCGCTGCCGTCGGCGAACGGTCCCGACGACTGGACGATGTGCCGGCGAACGAGATCGGCCAGCCACGCGCGGTGGTCGGTGCGATGATCGTCGCGCTCCGCGGACTTCTCCGGCGCGTACGTGTACTGGACGGCGAACAGGGGCATGTTTTCCTCGATCCCGAAGTCCGGAAGGCTCAGAGCGTGAGCAGCATGCGGGTATTGCCCAGCGTATTCGGCTTGACATAGCTCAGGTCCAGGAACTCCGCCACACCGGTGTCGTAGGACCGGCACATCTCGGCGTACACCTCCGCGGTGACCGGCGTGCCCTCGATCTCCGCGAAGCCGTGCTTGGCGAAGAAATCGACCTCGAAGGTCAGGACGAACAGTCGCTCGAGTTCGAGGTCGCGCGCCACCTCGATCAGCTTGGCCACCACCAGGTGGCCCGCGCCCCGGCCCTTGACCGACGGGTCCACCGCGACCGTGCGAACCTCGCCCAGGTCGGACCACAGCACGTGCATGGCGCCGCAGCCGACGACGGTGCCGGCGTCCTCGACCACCCAGAACTCCTGGACCGCCTCGTACAGGGTCACGAGGTTCTTCTCGAGCAGGATCTTTCCGGCGTAGATGTCGATGAGTCGCTTGATTTCCGGCACGTCCGAGGTGCGCGCGCGTCGCACCTTCATCCCTTCAGCCTCGTTCGTTCCAGCTGTCGGAGTTCCAGAAGTCATGTGGTGCACAGTAGTCATCCCCCGAACCGATATTGTGAGCAGTGTGCCGCCCCGATCCGTCGCCCCTCATCACGTCCCGTTCGTCTCGGGCGTGCCTGGGCGAACCGTCGGATCGGAGCGGACATGAGCAGTCCGCGCCGTGAGACGGCAGCAGCGCCCGACGCGCAGCCCGGGATCGGCATCGCCCCGCACACCCCGGTGCCTCTGCTGAATATCGCGAACATCCTCACGATTCTGCGCATCGTGCTGGTGCCGGTCTTTCTCGTGGCGCTGTTCGTCGACGGTGGTCATTCCACCGGGTGGCGGATCGCCGCTACGTCGATCTTCGCGATCGCGGCTCTGACCGACCGGGTGGACGGTCAGTTGGCCCGCAAGCACGGACTCGTCACCGATTTCGGGAAGATGGCGGATCCGATCGCCGACAAAGCACTGATCGGGGCCGCCCTCGTCGGGTTGTCGCTGCTCGGTGACCTGTCGTGGTGGGTGACCGGCATCATCGCCGCGCGTGAGCTGGGCATCACGCTGATGCGCTTCGCAGTGCTCCGGCACGGAGTGATCCCGGCCGGACGCGGCGGCAAACTCAAGACGCTCGTGCAGTCCGTGGCGATCGGCTTCTATCTGGCCCCGCTGCCGGACGGGTTCGCACCGGTGAGTGCCACGTTGATGGGATTCGCCGTCGTGCTGACGGTCGCCACGGGGCTCGACTACGTGATCCAGGCGGTGCGCTTGCGCGCCGGGGTGCGGCGCACCGGCGCATGACGGATCCACTGACGGCAGCGGTGCCCGCCCGCGAACTGGTCGACGCGCTGGTCGGTCGGGGGCAGACGCTCGCCACCGCGGAATCACTTACTGCGGGACTACTCGCCGCGACCGTGGCGGGGGTGCCCGGTGCGAGCGCCGTGCTGCGGGGTGGGTTCGTCGTCTACGCCACCGATCTCAAGGGCAGCCTCGCGGGCGTCGACCCGGCCGTGCTCGCGTCGGACGGCCCCGTCGCACCGACGACGGCCGCGCAGCTCGCGGATGGGGCGCGGGAACGCTGCCGTGCCGATTGGGGCATCGGGCTGACCGGGGTGGCCGGACCCGACCCGCAGGACGGTCACGCCCCGGGGACCGTGTTCCTCGGGTTGAGCGGACCGGACGGTACCGAGGTCACGGCCCTACAGCTGACCGGGGAGCGATGGGATATACGGTTCGGCTGTGTCCGAGCGGCGGTGTCCGGTTTGCTCGATCGACTGGCGCGATAGGGTTTCGGGAACCAATCGCTCACGTTCGTGCGTTTGTATTCACGAGTGGGGTGTCGGAAGAAGGAGGAGCGAGATGGCGCTGCTATTGCGTGAGGCAATCGGTGACAGTCTTCGGCGCACACGCGTGTCGCAGAGCCGGACGCTGCGTGAGGTGTCGAACAGCGCCCGCGTCAGTCTCGGCTACCTCTCCGAAATCGAGCGGGGTCGCAAGGAAGCGTCGAGTGAACTGCTCGCCGCCATCTGCGACGCGCTCGAGGTCCCGCTGTCCGAGGTGCTGGTCGACGTCAGCGAGTCGCTGGCGGTCAAGCCTCCGGAAACCGCCGAGGCGGTCACCGGGGCGGCGCAGCAGGTCACGCAGCAGGTCGGCGGGCGCATCGCGCAGGACACCAGGGTCGTGATCCCGGCGCCCACGGCGCGTGCACTGGCGGCTGCCTGAGCCGTGCATCCGATACGCACGAACCGATAGATTCACAGGTAGACGGTCGGATGCCGCGAGCCAGGCGGCTCGCGGCGGCCGACCGGAGGGGCAGAACTCGAGTTCGATGTGCGACGGTCGCGCATCGGGTCGCGCATGGCGCGGCGCACCAGATGGAGGCAGGATCAACCCATGGCTAATCCTTTCGTCAAGGGATGGAAGTACCTGATGGCGCTCTTCAATTCCAAGATTGATGAGAAGGCCGACCCCAAGGTTCAGATTCAGCAGGCGATCGAGGACGCGCAGCGCCAGCACCAGGCCCTGTCCCAGCAGGCGGCGTCGGTCATCGGCAATCAGCGCCAGCTGGAGATGAAGCTGAGCCGTCAGCTCGACGAGGTCGAGAAGCTCAATGCGAATGCGCGCCAGGCCGTGACGCTCGCCGACCAGGCCGCCACTGCCGGGGACAACGAGAAGGCCATCCAGTACACCAACGCCGCCGAGGCGTTCGCGGCGCAGCTCGTCACCGCAGAGCAGTCCGTCGAGGATCTGAAGGTGCTGCACGACCAGGCACTGCAGGCGGCCGCTCAGGCGAAGAAGGCCGTCGAGCAGAACGCCATGACACTGCAGTCGAAGGTGGCCGAGCGCACCAAGCTGCTCAGCCAGCTCGAGCAGGCCAAGATGCAGGAACGTGTGTCGGACTCGCTGCGGTCGATGGACCAGACCCTGGCCGCCCCGGGCAACACCCCGAGCCTCGACGCCGTCCGCGAGAAGATCGAGCAGCGGTACGCCAACGCGCTCGGCGCTGCGGAGCTGGCCCAGAACTCCGTGCAGGGCCGCATGATGGAGGTCCAGCAGGCGAGCATCCAGATGGCCGGCCACAGCCGTCTCGAGCAGATCCGCGCCTCCATGAAGGGCGACGCCCTTCCCTCGGGTGGTGCCACCGCCACCCCGGCGCAGCCCGCGGCCGCCCCCGAGCCGCCGGCGGCCTCCGCCAACGGCGAAACCTCCGCGCAGTAGGAACGCTTCGCGGCGAACACGAAGACGGGTTCGATGAGCAACGCACGAGACGGCCGGTCCGGGAGACGATCCCGGCCGGCCGGCTCTGTATTCGGAGACGCGTCGACGCTGGCAGACAGCGCGACGTCGGCAGTGACGAGCGCGCAGAACGTGCTGCGTGAGGTGGGCGGCAGTGTCGCCGACAAGGTCCGCCGGTGGTCGGATCCCCGTGAACGGATGCTGCGCAAGCGGCGTCGGGCCCGCAAGCGGGCCACCCGGTTCGGTATCGCGTCGGGTGCCGGTGTCGTGGGCAGGGCGTCGCTCGCGGTCGCGTCGGCGCCCGACTGGTCCGTCGTGGCCACCGGCGGTGCCGCCGCGCTGTTCGCAGTACCCGCCGTCGTCGCCGTCGGCACCTACCGCCGGCTGACCGCGACGCCACTGCCGGCGCCCACGGTGACGCGCCAACCCCTGCCGCCGGCCGGGTCGGCGGCGCGGGCACCCATGGAGCGACTGGCGGCCGCGGAGAGCAGCCTGAACCAGATCCTCGGGGTCCTGGGCCGGTCCTCGGTCGTGGACGTCGACGAACTCGATCACACGGGCGAGACCGCGAGAGCGGCTTCCGCAGCGTTGCGGTCCGTCGCGTCGGACGTCGTCGCCATGGAGAACGCCGGTCGGGGGACCGCGGCGGCCGCCCCCCATCTCGAGCACGCCGTCCGCAACGCCGAGCAGCAACTCGCCGACGGCGTCGTGCAGTACGAGGGGCTGGTCGCCGCCGCCGCGCGGATGACGGCGCCCGCACAGTCGTCGTCGTACACGATGCTCGATCGCCAGCGCGAGGAGCTGCTGTCGGCGTCGGATCGTCTGGAGGGTTGGGCGGACGCGCTGGGCGAGGTCGACGAGATCGACCGGCGCTTCCGCCGCTGACGCCGGAACAGGTCAGTCGTCGACGCCGCGTGCGGCGAGCGCATCGCCCATCGCTTCTGCGGTCATCAGCGCGGACACGACGGCGGGCACGGCCAGCGCACGTAACGAGAAGCCGAGGCCGCGGGCCTTGCGGGCGTCGGAGACCTGCTGCACGATGCCGGTGAGCAGTGGAATGCAGCGCAGCGTCATCGCGAGGACCAGCCCGGCCCGCTCCGGGTTCACCCCGATCCGGCGCAGCGGGTGCAGTGCCCGGCTCACGGTGTCGAGCATGTCGGTGACCCGCGTGGTGAGCGTGACGAGCGCGGCCAGGGAGACGGCGAGCACGATCGTGCCGCACACCACGGTCGCACGGGCCCAGCCGGTGAAGATCACCTGGAACGCTCCGATGAAGACCAGAGCCCACAGCAGCGGCCGCAACTGAGCGAGCGCCACCCGCGCACGGATGCGCGCGACGGCGTAGAGCGCTGCGACGACGACGATTGCGGGCACCAGGTGCCACGGCTCTCGCACGAGAATCGTGACGGAGGTGATCGCCAGCACCATCGCGACCAACTTGACGCCGGGCGACAGGCGGTGGAGGAGCGACGTGCCGGGGGTGTACAGGCCGAGCGTGGTCATCCGATCAACCCGCGATAGTGGGCGATCGCCTCTCCGGGTGCGCCGTCCGCGGCGACCCGGCCGCCGTCGATCACGATCACCCGGTCGAAGTCGTCGAGCAGATCGAGGTGATGGGTGACCACGACGAGCTGCTGCGGGAGGGCGGCCAACGTCGAGCGCATGAGCCGCGCGTTGCGGAGATCCAGCAGCGTCGTCGGCTCGTCCGCGACCAGGACGTCGGGGTCGGTCACCATCACCGCAGCCAGGGCCAGCAGCTGTTTCTGGCCGCCGGAGAGCAGGTGCGTCGGGTGGTCGGCATGCCCGTCGAGGCCGAAGTCGGCGAGTACCTGGGTGACCCGGTCGGCGCGCTCGGCCTTGCTCAGCGCGCTGCGGCGCAGCGAGAACGCGATGTCTTCCGACACGGTCGGCATGACGATCTGGTGGTCGGGATCGGTGAACACGAACCCGACCTTCTTGCGCACCTGCCGGCCCTTGCGGGCGGCGTCGAGCCCGTCCACGGACACCGTTCCCGACGTGGGGGTCACGAGCCCGTTGATCATCCTCGCCAGCGTCGACTTGCCGCTGCCGTTCGCGCCGACGACGCCGATCCGGCGCTCGGTGAGGGTGAGGTCGATCCCCGCGAGCACCGTGCGCTCACCGTAGGAGTGGTGGACAGCCTCGAACCGGATCTCGCTCATCGCGCAGGTACGGCCCTATACGGCGTCGACGCGAACCGGGGCCGTGGGCAGGCTCCGGGCGGCGAGGGCCGGGTACGCGCGATGGACCTGGGCGGCGACGACCGCGGCGACGACCGCCTTGATCACGTCGCCGGGCAGGTACGTCAGGTTCGCGGCGAAGGCCGCCGACACCGTCAGATCCGTCTTCAGAAGCATGCCGGGGATACCGAACGCGTACAGGACCACGATGCCGCCGAGGAGGTTGATGGCGACGCCGCCGAAGACGTTGTACCGGGGGAGCATCCGATAGCTCAGCCAGCCGATCACAGCGGCCGCGGGAAGCCACCCGATCAGGAAGCCCGCGGTGGGGCTCGACAGCGACACGAGCGACGTGCGACCACCGGCGAGGACCGGCAGGGCGAGGCCGAGGACGATCACGGTGAGGACCGCGAGGGTGCCCTTGCGGGGGCCGAGCAGTGCGCCGGCGAGCATGACCCCGAGGGTCTGCAGGGTGATCGGAACCGCGGACCCGCCGACGTTGATCGTCCCGGGCAGGCCCAGCGCGATGATGAGTGCCGCGAAGACGGCGATCTGCGCGAGATCGCGCGCGGTGTTCCGGGGAGTGCCCGTGGTGGAGGTCGACGACACGGCTACCTACTGCTCCTCGTGGTTCGCGGGACGGGATCGGGGTCAACCTGGCGAGCTTATGTCAAGCGACGGGTGCGGGCGCATTCCCTCCCGCTCGGCGCTCTCAGGGTCTTCCCCCATCTTTCCCCGATCTTGGCGCTGAGCTGCTGCTTTCCGGTATGCGCCGTGACAGCATCATGGTGCGGCGGTCGTAGGATCGTCGGAGAGGAACCACAGGAGGCACATCGTGTTCTGGAAGATCGTCGGCGCCGTGGCAGTGGTCTGGATCGCCTTCGCGTTGATCGGAGCCCTGGTCAAGGGGCTGTTCGGGATCCTCGTGGTGAGCGCGATCGTCTTCGGGCTCTACATGTTGTTCAAGGCGATGTCGGGATCGTCCGAGCGGTCCGACAACTCGCGGTTCTAGCTGTCGCCGCCGAGGTGTCGCTCGACCAGATCGGCGAAGGCGCGGCCCGGCGGCGTGACGAGCGTCGGCTTGCTGATCATGTGCACGGTGCGAATAGGGGCGTCGGCGATACGCAGCAGGTGCAGGCCGGGCCGGGTGACGGCATCGGACTCCGGGAGGAAGCCCACGCCTGTGCCGGCTTCGGTGAGCGCGGCGACCAGGCTCGCCGACCCGGCCTGCGCGACGACCTTGCGGGGAAGCCCGGCCATGGCGAACGCGTCGTCGCTCTGCCGCCTGGCCCCGGTGCCCTCCGGGAAGTCGACGGTCGGCACACTCGCCAGGTCGAGGAGGGTGACGGTGGTGCGCGTCGCCCACGGGTGATCGCGTGCGACGACCGCGACGAGTTGCTCGGTGCCGAGCACGCGCGCGGTGAGCCCGGCACGCGGTCGGGTGTGCCACAGGCCGATGAATCCGAGGTCGAGTTCGCCCGCCTCGACCTGCGCCACTATCGACTCGCTCATAGCCGAGACGACGTGCACGTCCACTCCGGGATGTGTATCGAGGAACGAACGCAGGTGTGCGGCCAGGTCGATCTGTGTGAGCGTCGTGATGGTGCCGATCCGCAACGTGCCGGTGACCGCCTCCGCGGTCGAGGCGACGTCGCCGCGCAGTCGTTCGGTAGCGGCGAGTACCTCGCGAGCGCGCAGCACGAACGCCTCGCCGGCGTCGGTCAGTTCCACGCGGCGACTCGTCCGCGTGAACAACGCAGTGCCGAGTTCGTGTTCGAGTTGCTGCACCTGGTGACTGAGCGCGGACTGGGCGACGTGGAGCCGGTTCGCGGCGCGGGTGAAGTGTCGCTCCTCGGCCACGGCGATCGCGTAGCGCAACTGTCGTAGTTCCATAGCTCTCCTTCGATTGATCGCAACCAGAGATCGGGTCGATCTGATTCAGATGTTAGACAGATGATTATCGGGGGTAAAGAATTGCTCGGTGAGCGTCATCGAAAGCCGAATCCCCCGCCCCACACTGTCTCCCGGACTGCTGCTCGTCATGGCCGTCGCGTGCGGACTGTGCGTGGGCGGCAACTACTTCAACCAGCCGCTGCTCGACTCGATCGCCGGTGCGCTCGGCGTGGAGCAGTCCACGGCGGCCGTCACCGTCACGCTGTCGCAGGTGTTCTACGGTCTCGGGCTGCTCTTCCTCGTCCCGCTGGGTGACCTGGTCGACCGTCGGCGGCTGAGCGTCGGTCTGATGGTTCTCGCCGCGCTCGGGCAGGGGGTGTGCGGGTTCGCGCCCTCGATCGGCTGGCTCATGATCGGGACCGCGACGGCCGGGTTGTTCTCGGTGGCGGCGCAGGTTCTGGTCCCGTTCGCGGCGGCACTGGCCGAACCCGGACGGGCCGCCACGGCGGTCGGCACGGTCATGAGCGGTCTCATGGTCGGAATCCTGCTGGCCCGCAGCGTGGCCGGACTGCTCACCCCGCTGGGCGGCTGGCAGACGGTGTACCGCGTGAGCGCGGTAGCGATGCTGCTGATCGCCGCACTGTTGTGGCGTGCACTGCCGACGTCGCGCGACGACCACGGACTGGGGTACGGCGCGATCCTCGCGTCGATGGGCACACTGCTGCGGCAACATCCGCGGCTGCGTACCGCGACCGCGATGAGTGCCCTGAGCTTCGCCGCCGCGAGCACGGTGTTCGCCGCGATGGCCTTCGTGCTCGCCGCGCCGCCGTTCGGGCTCGACGACGTCGCGATCGGTTTCGTCGGCCTCGCCGGTGTGGCGGGCGCGGTGATGGCGAACGTCGCCGGACGCCTGGCCGACCGCGGCTTCGCCCGCGCCACGGCCGGCGTCGGGGCAGCGGTGCTGATCGCGTCGTGGGCGTTGTTCGGTCTCGGGGCGAGCAGCCTGATCGCGTTCGTACTCGCGGTGCTGATCTCCGATGTGGCGCTCAAGTGCGTGCACGTGAGCAATCAGGGCGTCATCTACGCCCTTGCGCCGCAAGCGCGTTCCCGCGTCACGGCGGTGTACATGACCGGCTACTTCGTCGGCGGCGCGGCCGGATCGGCGCTCGGTTCGCTGCTGTGGGCCACTCACGGCTGGGTGGGAGTGTGCTGGGCGGGCGTCGGCCTGTCGGTCGCGGTCCTCGTCGTGTGGTGGCTGGATCTGCGGATTTCGGCGCGCACGAGCACCCCGGTCGGGGCATGCTGACCTCATGGAGCCGATTCCCGAGGACTGGCAGCGTGGGCTGGTGATCGTCGCCCACCCCGACGACATCGAATACGGCGCTGCCGCGGCGGTGGCCCGCTGGACCGACCAGGGCAAGGACATCCGGTACGTCCTGGTGACCAGTGGCGAGGCGGGGATCGCGGGCCTGAACCCCCGGCAGTGCGGCCCGCTGCGCGAGGACGAGGAGCGAGCCTCGGCCGCCGTGGTGGGCGTGACCGAGGTCGAATTCCTCGGTTATCCCGACGGCACCGTCGAGTACGGGCCGCAGCTGCGGATGGACCTCGCACGGGTCATCCGGCAGCATCGGCCCGAGATGGTCGTCACGGCGAACTTCCGAGAGACGTGGGGCCCGGGCGTCCTCAACAGCGCCGACCACCGCGCCGTCGGGCTCGCGGTGCTCGACGCCGTCGCCGACGCCGCCAACGAGTGGATCTTCCCGGAACTCGTCGAGCCGCCCTGGACGGGCGCGCGCTGGGCAGCCGTCAATGCGATGGTCGGGATCACCCATGCGGTGGACGTCACCGCCACCGTCGAACGGGCGGTTCGGTCGCTGTGCGAGCACAACGCGTACCTCACGGCCCTCAGCGCCGAACCGGTCCTGGAGCAGGCGGCCCGCCAGATCGAGATGGCCACCGCGCCCCGACCGGGCTTCGATGCCGAACGCGCCGTCGGGTTCGAGTTGTACGTCTTCGGCGGTTGACGCTCAGCCGAGCGGCGCACCGACGATGACGCGTCCGGCCCCCGGGACGGCCTCGACGTCGATCGGCAACTGCCCGACGAACTCGCCGTCGGCGTACGAGGTGACCGGGATGCCGGTCTCGAGTCGCAGCTTCCGGGTGCGGTACGTCTCGACCTCGTCGAGTTCGACGTGGGTGCCCTTGTAGACGGTCGGGAACAGCCGCACCAGCTTGAACCGGCCGCCCGACTTCACGACCGTGACGTCGAGCAACCCGTCGTCGAGCTTCGCGTGCGGCGTGATGAGCATGCCGCCGCCGTACGACGTCCCGTTGCCGACGGACACCATGGTCGCGTCGAGTTCGATCGTGCGGTCGTCGAGGACGATCCGGTAGGGGATCGGCTTCAGTTGCGCGAGTTCCACGATCATCGCGAGGTTGTACCGCATCGGGCCTTTGGGCCATCGCATCTGATTCGCGCGGTCGGTGACGAGCGCGTCGAACCCGCTCGACAACACGGTGCCGAACCAGCGTTCACCGGCGCGGGCGAGATCGACGGTGGCGACCTCGCCCGCCGCGACGATGTCTGCGGCCTTCACCGGATCGTCGACCGGGATGTGGAAGAGGCGCGCATGGTCGTTGCCGGTGCCTCCGGGAACGATTCCGAGCGGCGTTCCGGTCTGCGCCAGGGCCTGCCACGCGATGCTGACGACACCGTCGCCGCCGGCGGCGACGAGAGCGTCGGTGCCCTCGGCGACGGCCTTGCGTGCCAGATCGAGCGCCTCCTCCGCGGAGCTGCCCTCGATCTCGGTGACGGCGACGCCCCGCTCGCGCAGTCGGGTGACGGCAGCGGCGGACGCCCACGAGGCATGGCCGCTGCCCGCGGCGGGGTTGGTCAGGACGGTGACCGATCGCGTCATGGGATCAGCTTGCCAGGGTTGAGGATTCCGGCGGGATCGATTGCGTCCTTGACTGCCCGCAGGACCCGGCCGCCGAGATCGCCCACCTCGCTGCCCATCCACGGACGGTGGTCGACGCCGACTGCGTGGTGGTGGGTGATGGTGCCGCCGGCGGCGACGATCGCGTCGCCCGCCGCGCGCTTGGCGGCGGCCCACTGAGCCAGTGGATCCGCGGCCTGGGCGCAGACCACCGTGAAGTACAGCGATGCGCCGGTGGGGTAGGTGTGCGAGATGTGGCACATCACGATCCCCGGGGTGCCCTGCGCGGCAAGTGATTCCGTCAGCGCCGTGGTGACGGCCGAGCGGAGGTTGGTCAGATTGGACCAGCGCGTGGCGGTTTCGAGGGTTTCGGCGATCGCGCCGGCGTTCAGCAGTGCGTCCCGCAGGTACGGGGCGTTGAAGCGGCCGTGCTCCCAGGCCTGCGCCGGAGCCTCCCCGAGGGCGGTGCCGCCGGCGGCGGCCAGCAGTGCCGTGGCCTCGGTGTAGCGGGCGTCGACGTGCGCATCGGTGCCCTCGAAGGTCGTGATCGCCAGACAGCCCGACGTCGGACTGTCGCCGCCGACGTCGCCGGACAGGGCCAGATTGATCCCGGTCTCGGCCTCGTCGGACAGCCGCATCACGGTCGGCGCGGAACCCGACTGGGCGACGGCCCGCAGTGCGGCGGCACCGGTCTCGAAGTCGGGGAACGACCACGCCTGGTAGGCGGTGCGTTCCGGGACCGGGTGCACGCGCAGACCCACCTCGGTGATGATGCCGAGCGTGCCCTCCGAGCCGACGAAGAGTTCACGCAGGTCGGGGCCGGCCGCGGAGGCGGGACCGCGGCCCAGGTCGAGGGTGCCCGACGGCGTCGCGACGCGCAGCCACTCGACCATGTCGTCGAAGCGTCCGTAGCCGGCGGACGCCTGGCCGGACGACCGGGTCGCGGCGAACCCGCCGATGGTCGCGAACTGGAAGCTCTGGGGGAAGTGGCCGAGAGAGAAGCCGTGCTCGCCGAGCAGTTGTTCGGCCTGCGGACCTGTCACCCCCGCCTGGAGGGTCGCGACGCCGGAGACCGCATCGAGGTCCACGAGCGCGTCGAGGCGGCGCAGGTCGAGTGCCACGACGGACCCGAAGCGGCCGCGGACCGGGTCGACGCCGCCGACGACGCTGGTGCCGCCACCGAAGGGCACCACAGCGATGCCCTCGGCCGCGCAGAACCGCAGCAGGGCGAGAACCTCGTCGTGCGTGCCGGGCAGCAGCACTGCGTCGGGGGCGTCCTGCTCGCCGGTCGACTTGCGGCGCAACAGGTCCGGCGTGCTCTTGCCGCCGGCGTGGCGCAGGCGGGTGGGGCCGTCGGTGCGGACGTTGTCGACACCGAGGAGGTCCTCGAGGGCGTGGACGAGCGGGGCGCCGAGCGCGCTCTCGCGCACGATCGCGTCGGATTCCTCCGGTGGCGGGGACTGCTCGGCGGACACTCCGAGCGCCTGCTGGAGCAGTGCGGTGACCTGCGGCGAGAGGTGGCGCCGGAACTCTGTGACACCCCAGGCGTCCCACTCCATGGCGGGGGCGGGGGTGGTGGGGGACTCGGGGACGAAGGCGTCGGACATGCGTTACAGTGTTACACACGATGTCTATCTGTAACGAGCTTTCGGACGCTCCCAGCGTCGACGACCAGATCCTGGACGCGGCGCGCTCGTGTGTGCTCGACTTCGGTCTCCGCCGCACGACGCTCGCCGAGGTGGCGCGCCGCGCGGGCGTCAGCCGTCCCACCGTGTACCGGCGCTGGCCCGACACCCGGGCCGTCGTCGCCGACCTGCTGACACGGGAGATCCGCGTCGTCATCCCCGACATGGACGGCGACGAGCCCGCCCGGGTCCAGTTGGTGCGCGCCGTCGTCGAGGTCGCCACCGGCATGCGGGAGCACCCGTTGTTCGTGAAGATCCTGCGGTCGGATCCGGACCTGCTGATGACCTACATCGTCGACCGCCTCGGCACGAGCCAGCGAGCCATCGTCGAGCGGGTCTCGCAGGCGGTTGCCGCGGGCCAGATCGACGGATCGATCCGCGCGGGCGATCCCGTCCACATCGCCGCGATGGTGCTGTTGATCGCGCAGTCGGCCGTTCAGTCGGCCGGGATGGTGGCCGAGGTGCTGCCCCCGGAAGCCCTGACCGCAGAACTGGCGGTCGCGGTCGACACCTACCTCGCGCCGCGCTGACGCGGCATCCCCAGCACCACGATCAGGAGGAACCACCGTGCAGGACAACCCGAAGTCCGCGCTCCATGCCGACCGGCGCCGGCGCGAGCTGGACAGCCTCGGCGACCGCGGTGACGTCGACGTCCTCGTGATCGGTGGCGGCGTCACCGGGGTCGGCACCGCGCTCGACGCGGCGTCGCGGGGGCTGCGCACGGTTCTGGTCGACAAACACGACCTCGCCTTCGGCACGAGCCGCTGGAGCTCCAAACTGGCGCACGGCGGACTGCGCTACCTGGCGTCCGGCAACGTCGGGATCGCCCGCGAGAGCGCCGTCGAACGCGGCATCCTCATGACCCGTACCGCACCGCATCTGGTGCGGGCGCTGCCGCAGCTGGTGCCGCTGCTGCCGTCGGTGAGCATGTTCGAGAAGTCGCTGGTCCGGGTGGGATTCCTCGCCGGCGACGCGCTGCGCGTCACCGCCCGGACGCCGTCGTCGGTGCTGCCGCGGTCCCGCCGGGTCGACGCCGAGCGCGCCGCGCAGCTCGCTCCGGCCGTGCGGCGCGACGGACTACGTGGTGGCCTGCTCGCGTACGACGGGCAACTCGTCGACGACGCCCGGCTCGTCGTCGCGCTCGCCCGCACCGCCGCGGCGCACGGCGCCACCGTCCTCACCCGCGTCGGCGCCTACGACGTCACCGGCGACTCGGCCCGTCTGCGCGACGAGCTGACCGGCGAGGAACTGACGATCCGGGCACGTGCCGTCGTCAATGCTGCGGGGGTGTGGGCCGGCGAGGTCGACCCAGACATCCGTCTCAAGCCCAGCCGCGGCACCCACCTGGTGCTGCCCGCCGAACTACTCGGCAACCCCACCGCCGCACTGACCGTGCCGATCCCGGGGGAGACCAACCGTTTCGTGTTCGCGCTGCCCGCCCAACTGGGGCGGGTCTATCTGGGGCTCACCGACGAGGCCGTCGACGGTGCGATTCCCGATGTCCCGGTCGCCTCCGACAGCGAGATCGACTTTCTGCTGGACACCGTCAACACTGCGCTCGCGACGCCCGTCACCCGCTCCGACGTGCTCGGCACGTTCGCGGGGCTGCGACCGCTGCTCGACACCGGCGAGGGGGAGACGGCGGACCTGTCCCGCAACCACGCGGTACTCCGCTCGTCGAACGGCGTCGTCGGTGTCGTGGGCGGCAAGCTCACCACCTACCGCAAGATGGCGCAGGACGCGGTCGATGCCGCGATCGCGGCGGGCGGGCTGACCGCCGGCCCGTGCGTGACGACGGATCTGCGGGCGGTGGGCGCGGACCGGACCGCGCCGCGCAACCTGCCGGCCTCGCTGGTGGCGCGGTACGGCAGCGAGGCCGGCCTCGTCGCCGACTGCGGCGAGCTCACCCCCGTCGCCGACGGCATCGACGTCACCCACGCGGAACTGGCGTTCGCGGTCAGCCACGAGGGCGCGCTCGACATCGACGATCTCCTCGACAGGCGCACCCGGATCGGTCTCGTTGCAGCAGACCGTGAGCGGGCGCTTCCGGCCGCCGAGCGCGCGCTGGGCGGGCACTGAGCGTTCACCAGGGGGTTGTGGGTCGAGCACGTCGAAGTACCTGTTCGCGCCCGTCCAGTTCGTTCGGCCGGTCGGGCCGAGGAGGACCACCCAGGTCCACAGGTTGCGCGCAATACGCGACGACAACGGCATACGCGACATCAGAGGTCGGAATTCGTCTGGGTGGTAACGCATTCGAAGTGCCGATCGGCGGAATCGGCGTAGCGTCGACCCACATGGGTATTCGACTGGGCTACCAGATTCCGAATTTCAGTTACTCGACACCTGTACGGGACCTGTTTCCGACTGTCATCACCCAGGCGCGCGAGGCCGAGGCGGCCGGGTTCGATGCCGTGTTCGTGATGGACCACTTCTATCAACTCCCCGGCATCGGCGAGCCCGACGAGCCGATGCTCGAGGCGTACACGTCGCTCGCCGGAATCGCCACGGCGACCGAGTCCATCCAGCTGTCCGCGCTCGTCACCGGCAACACCTACCGGAACCCGGCGATGCTCGCGAAGACCGTGTCGGCGCTCGACGTCGTCAGCGGCGGTCGGGCGGTCCTGGGTATCGGAGCCGGCTGGTTCGAACTCGAACACCAGCAGCTCGGATTCGAGTTCGGTACGTTCACCGACCGATTCGAACGGCTCGACGAGGCGCTGCAGATCATCGCCCCGATGCTGCACGGTGAGCGGCCCACGTTCGAGGGCAAGTGGTACCGCGTCGAGAACGCCGTCAACGAGCCGCGCATCCGCAACGACCTGCCGATCCTGCTCGGTGGTGGCGGCGAGAAGAAGACTTTCGGGCTGGCCGCGCGCTACGCCGACCACCTCAACATCATTGCCAACGCCGTCGAACTGCCTCGCAAGCTCGAGGCGCTCGCACAGCGCTGCGAGGAGGCCGGCCGGGACCGTTCGACCCTCGAGACGAGCTTTCTCGCGTTCGTGATGATCGACGAGGACGGCGACAAGGCCCGCGCGATGCAGCGGGAGTTCCTCCTGGCCCGGGGCATCGATCTGTCTGCGCTGTCCGTCGCCGAACGTGCGGTGGCAACCGACCGTCAGTTCGTCGGCAGCCCCGACGAGGTCGCCGAGCAGATCAAGACACGCGTGCTCGACACCGGCATCGACGGCGTCATCGTCAATCTCGTCGCCAACGGGCACCAGCCGGGCATCGTCGAACTGGCCGGGCGCACCCTGGGGCCGCTCGTGCGCGGCTGAACCGTGCCGGGCAGCGGGTGTGGCACGCTGTCCGGATGCGCGTAGCAGTCGTCGCCGGACCCGAAGCCGGACATGCGGTCCCGGCCCTTGCGTTGTGCCGCAAACTCGTTGCCGCGGGCGACCATCCGGTGTTCTTCTCGGACGGACGGTGGCTCGATGTCGCCCGCGACAGTGGGATCGAGGCCCGCAAGCTGGGCGGTCTCGCACCGCGCGAGTTCGACGACGACACCGACTCGGGGTCGAAGATCCACGGCCGGGCCGCGCACGTCTCCACCGCACTGTTGCCGGACCTGCGGGCCGTCGCGCCTGACCTGGTGGTCTCCGACGTCATCACCGTCGGTGGTGGCATGGCGGCCGAACGGTTGGGGGTCCCGTGGGTGGAGTTGTCGCCGCATCCGCTGTACCTGCCGTCGAAGGGCTTGCCGCCCATCGGTTCCGGACTCGCTCCCGGCACGGGGATGCGTGGCCGGGTCCGCGACACGGTGCTGCGGGCGATGACGGCGCCCGCTATCCGCAAGGGCAGGGACCAGCGTGGTGAGGCACGCGCGAGTGTCGGCCTACCGTTCGACGACCCGGGGCCGGCGGCCAGGCTGGTCGCGACGCTGCCCGCGCTCGAGGTTCCCCGGCCCGACTGGCCCGCGAATGCGTATGTCGTGGGTCCGCTCGTATGGGAGCCCGCCGACAATGTCCTCGAGCCGCCGCCGGGCGAGGGCCCGCTGATCGTGCTCGCGCCGTCCACGGCGTCCACCGGGGCCGGCGGCATGCTCGACACCGCGATCCGCGCCCTCGACGGCCTGGGTGTGCGGATGCTGGTCACGTTGTTCGAGACGCCCGATATCGAACTGCCCGACTGGGTGCGCGCCGGTTACGGCCGGCAGGACGAGATGCTGCGGCACGCGTCCGCGCTGGTGTGCGGCGCCGGTCACGGCGTGCTCGCGAAGGGACTGCTGGCCGGGGTGCCGCTGGTGACCGTGCCCGGTGGCGGCGACCAGTGGGAGGTGGCCAATCGTGTCGTCCGGCAGGGCAGCGGTGTCCTGATCCGGCCGTTGACCGTGGACGCTCTCCGAGACGGTGTGCGACGCGTCCTCGGCGATCCCACCTTCGCGGCCGCCGCACGCCGGGCTGCAGACGGGGTTGCCGACGTCGCCGACGCCGTCGAGGTGTGCCGCTCGGTCGCCGGGTGAGCCGCGGAGCCGAGCGCCCGATTCGACTACGGTGGCATGTGTGCGACTGACCGAATTCAATGATCTCGTCCGCGACGAGTTCGGGCAGGTCCGTGGCGACTCCATCCTCGTCGACCACGTGATCCTGAGCCTGGGCGGGAAGACCGCCGCCGACGCGATCGAGGCGGGAGTGGACCCCAAGGCGGTGTGGCGCGCGCTGTGCGACGAGTTCGACGTCCCGGCGCAGCGCCGATAGATCGCGCCGCCGCGCGAGCGAACGGCTCCGGTGATTGACTCGAACACGTGTTCGCTTATGCTGGTGGTATCCGATGCGTCCACGGGTAGCGGCTGATCGTGGCGGTTCGGAACGTTCGCGCCGGCGAAGTTGTCGGTACCGAGCTCTAACCTGAACCTCAGATCGCTGGACGAGACTTCGAAAAGGGGACCACGATGGCACCACAGGCACACGACCGCGACAAGGCGCTCGAACTGGCGCTTGCTCAGATCGACAAGAGCTTCGGCAAGGGTTCGGTGATGCGTCTGGGTGAGGAGGCTCGTCAGCCCATCGCCGTGATCCCCACCGGATCGATCGCGCTGGACGTGGCGCTCGGTATCGGCGGTCTGCCGCGCGGTCGCGTCGTCGAGATCTACGGCCCGGAGTCCTCGGGTAAGACGACGGTTGCGCTCCACGCGGTCGCCAATGCTCAGGCCAACGGCGGCGTCGCGGCGTTCATCGACGCCGAGCACGCGCTGGATCCGGAGTACGCCCGCAAGCTGGGCGTCGACACCGACGCACTGCTCGTCTCGCAGCCCGACACCGGTGAGCAGGCGCTCGAGATCGCGGACATGCTGATTCGTTCCGGCGCTCTCGACATCATCGTGATCGACTCGGTCGCCGCGCTGGTACCGCGAGCCGAGATCGAGGGCGAGATGGGCGACAGCCACGTCGGTCTGCAGGCCCGTCTCATGAGCCAGGCGCTGCGCAAGATGACCGGTGCCCTCAACAACTCGGGCACCACCGCGATCTTCATCAACCAGCTGCGCGAGAAGATCGGCGTCATGTTCGGCTCACCCGAGACCACGACCGGTGGTAAGGCGCTCAAGTTCTACTCCTCGGTCCGCCTCGACGTCCGGCGCATCGAGACCCTCAAGGACGGCACCGACGCGGTCGGTAACCGCACCCGCGTCAAGGTCGTCAAGAACAAGGTGTCGCCGCCGTTCAAGCAGGCCGAGTTCGACATCCTCTACGGCCAGGGCATCAGCAAGGAAGGCTCGCTGATCGACATGGGTGTCGAGCACGGCTTCATCCGCAAGTCGGGCTCCTGGTACACGTACGAGGGTGACCAGCTGGGCCAGGGCAAGGAGAACGCCCGCAAGTTCCTGCTCGAGAACACCGACATTCGTGACGAGATCGAGAAGAAGATCAAGGAGAAGCTCGGCATCGGCGCCGTCCTGACCGACGAGGACGCCGAGCAGGCCGACTTCTAGGTCGACGACGCACGTCTCCGGTCCAGCCGTAGTGCCGGACCGGAGACGAAGCCTCAGCTATGAGCGACCACAGCAGCCACGCCGACAGCAGTTCCGCCGACCACCGCGACGGCGACAGTCAGTACGACCGGTACGGCAGTGACGACGTCACCACCGGCCGGCGACGTGCCTCGAACAGAGGCCGTGGACGGCGGGTCGGGGAGAACGGTGAGCCATTCGAGTTGAAGGGCAGCCCGGAGACGCTGGCGGCACGGGCGAAGGACGTGTGCCTGCGGCTGCTGACGGACCGTGCCCGCAGTCGCGCGGAACTCGAGCAGAAGCTCGCGCAGAAGGGCTACCCGCAGGCGGTGATCGACACGGTCCTCGACCGACTCACCGAGGTCAAGCTGGTCGACGACGCAGCCTTCGCCGAGCAGTGGGTCCACTCCCGGCACACCTACTCCGGGAAGGGGCGGCGGGCGCTGGCAACCGAGCTGCGCCGCAAGGGAATCGACGACAGTACGTCCAATGAGGCGCTGTCGCAGATCAGCGCCGACGACGAGCGCGAGCGGGCCGCCGAGCTGGTCCGCAAGAAGCTTCTCCGAACCACGTCGGCAGACATCTCCGACCGGGACGACCGGGAACGGTTGATGCGGCGGCTCGTCGGCATGCTCGCGCGTCGCGGATATCCGGCGGGTCTGTCGTTTACGGTCGTCAAGGCGGAGCTGGCCGAACTGGGGGCGGACACCGGCGAGCTTCCGGATCTCTGAGCTCTCGCCCGCGCCGGTCAGAGCCCGCGCTGTCTTCTCCGGCCGTACCGGCTGGTCAACCAGATGCCCCTGAGAGTCATCAGCACACCCAGGCCGATGCCCCATCCCAGCACCGAGAACGCCAGCCCCACTCCCTCCTGGCTG
The DNA here is from genome assembly GCF_002094305.1 of Prescottella equi. Lineage (GTDB taxonomy): Bacteria > Actinomycetota > Actinomycetes > Mycobacteriales > Mycobacteriaceae > Prescottella > Prescottella equi. Next base: position 65,755 of record NZ_LWTX01000007.1, on the reverse strand, counting down.
GCGATCGTCCGACTCGCGTCGACGGCGAACGCGGTCGTGAATCCCGCTGTCGTACCCATGGCGGCGGCGAGGCCTCCCGCCTTCGTCCAACGCGACAGGTGAGCGGCAACGAAACACGCCAGCACCACTGTGGCGCCGCACGCCACTACCTGCCAGGTCGGGAATTTGTTCGGCGCGGGAAGCGCCGGTCCGCGGAACTCACCCGCGGAGTCGGCCGACCAGCTGAGCCAGCCCGCACAGGCCAGGAATCCCAGTGCCGACGCAACCAGTCCCGTCGCCCACAGCCCGAGCCGGCCGCCCGTGCGCCCGGGGATCGGGCCACCCAGTTCGGCACGCTCCGATCGCCAGACGGATCGGACGACTCGAGCACCGAACAAGCCGGGCACACCCACGAAGATGAAGACGTTCCACAGGAACTGCGTCCAGGAGAAGTCGGCGGCCATGCCTCGAGTATGCGGCAGTTCGGGGCCGAAAACCGAAGGGCTCGCGGAGGATCGGAATCCTCTGCGAGCCCTTCGGATGCTCGGGGTGGCTCAGCGCGGCTGCCGCGACTGCACGGTATCGCTGAAGTCGTCGATGCCGGGCGCGCCGTCCAGTTCGTTGGTGTCGATCGGGACGACGGCGGGTCGCCCGCCCTTCTTGCCGCCGGTGCGCAGGCGCTTCTCGAGCCATGTCGCGAACGACGTCAGCGCGAAGTTGATGATCACCATGATCACGCCGACCACGATCAGCGCGGCGAAGAAGTTGCGGTAGTAGGACGCCGCCTGCTGACCACTGCGGATCAGTTCGATGTAGCCGATCTGGTAGCCCAGCGCCGAGTCCTTCAGCGCCACGACCATCTGCGACACCAGAGCCGGAAGCATCGTGGTGATCGCCTGCGGCAGCAGGATCAACCGCATCATCTGGCTCTTGCGCATACCGAGCGCGGACGCGGCCTCCGTCTGGCCCTTGGGTAGCGAGAGGATGCCGGCGCGGATGATCTCGGCGATCACCGAGCCGTTGTAGAGCGTCAGACCCACCACGACGGCCGCGAGGGCCAACTGGCTGGACGGGAAGACGCCGTACTGCGCGAACGCCTGGTAGGCGAAGATCATCAGGATCAGCACCGGGATCGCACGGAAGAACTCGACGATCGCCCCGCTGAGCCAGCGGACCCAGCGGTGGTCGGACAGCCGGCCGATGCCGAGGATCGCACCCAGGATCAGGGCGAAGACGATCGACAACGCCGCCGCCAGCAGCGTGCCCTTGAGGCCCGGCAGCAGATACGTCGTCCACGTGAAGTGGTCCAGGAACGGCGACCACTTGTCGGCCTCGAGCTGCCCGTTGTCGGCCAGCACGTTGAGCACGTACAGCGCGAGCGCAACCAGCACGATGCCGAAGACGATTGCGATGATCCGGTTGCGGATCCGGGCGCGGGGGCCCGGAATGTCGAAGAGAACGCTCGACTGCTGGGTCATCGCTTCACCGCCAGACGCTTGCCGAGGTAACCGAACAGGAATCCGACGGGGAGCGTCAGGATCATGAAGCCGATGGCGAAGATGCCGAAGACCAGGAACAGCTTGTCCGCCTCGTTCTCGATCATCGTCTTCATCAGCAGGGACGCCTCGGCCACACCGATGGCCGAGGCGATCGTGGTGTTCTTCGTCAGGGCGATCAGCACACTGCCGAGCGGCGCGATGACCGCTCGGAATGCCTGCGGCAAAACGATCATCCGGATGCCCTGGGTGAAGGTGAGGCCGAGCGACCGCGCGGCCTCGGCCTGTCCGATCGGCACGGTGTTGATGCCCGAGCGCAGCGATTCGCACACGAACGCGGCGGTGTAGACGACGAAACCGAGCACTGCCAGGCGGAAGTTGTTCTGGTCGATGAACGTCGACGAATCCTCCGGCGCGAAGTGCACGCCGAGGTTCTGGTAAAGGCCCACCGAGCAGAACACGATGATCAGTGTCAGCGGCGTGTTGCGGAAGATGTTGACGTACCAGGTCGCGAAGATCCGCAGGATCGGAACGGGGGAGACCCGCATCGCGGCGAGGATCGTGCCCCAGATCAGGGCGCCGAGCGCCGACCAGAAGGTGAGCTGCACCGTCGTCCAGAATGCACTGACGAGCTGGTCACCGTAAGTATCGATCAGTCCCATGTCACCTCCTCCGCATCAGTACCGGTCGACCGACGGCGGCGCGGGCAGCGCGTAGCCGGAGTCGCCCATGGTCTCTTCGAGTGCTCGCTGCCAGGCGCCGGTCGCGATCATGTCCTCGATGGCGTCGTTGATCTTCATGCGCGCCTCGGTCTCGCCCTTCGGCAGGCCCACGCCGTACAACTCGGTGGTGAACGGCTGGCCGGCGAGCTTGAACTCGCCCGGATACTGCGCGGCGTAACCCGCGAGGATGATGTCGTCGGTGGTCAGTGCGTCGACCTTGCCTCGGTGCAGCGCCTCGACGCACGACGAGTAGCTGTCGAACTGCTGCAGCTGGACGCCCGGGTACGACTTCGCGATCTTCTGGGCGGGTGTCGATCCCGAGACCGAGCACAGCTTCTTGCCGCCCTGGAGGGACTCCGCTCCGGTGATGGAGTCGTCGTCGGCGCGGACCAGCAGCGACTGCCCCGCCACGTAGTACGGACCGGCGAAGTCGATCACCTTCTTGCGGTTGTCGGTGATCGAGTAGGTGCCGACGACGAAATCGACCTCACCGTTCTTGATGAGGTTCTCGCGCTGCGCCGACGGCGCCTCGCGCCAGGTGATCCCGCTCTCGGGTACCCCCAGGTAGTTCGCGATGTACTTGGCGACCTCGACGTCGAACCCCGTCATGGTCTTGTCGGGTTCGCGCAGGGCCAGACCCGGCTGGTCGTACTTGGTGCCGATGGTCAGCTGCCCCTCGGCGGCGTCGGCCAGCACGTCCCGTGGCTCGCTGCTGCCGCACGCGGAGGCGGTGAGGACGACCGCGGTGACGGCGGCGGCGAGTGCGAGCGCGCGCGGCGCTCGGATGCGTATGCGTTTCATGATGTGGTCCGTCCCCGTCAGTGTCCGAGGATCTTGCCGAGGAAGTCCTTGGCGCGGTCCGACTCCGGAGCGGTGAAGAACGTGTCGGGGTCGGTGTCCTCGACGATGGACCCGTCGGCCATGAAGATGATCCGGTCCGCGGCCTTGCGCGCGAATCCCATCTCGTGGGTGACCACGATCATCGTCATGCCTTCCTTCGCGAGGTTGACCATGACGTCGAGGACCTCGTTGACCATCTCGGGGTCGAGGGCCGAGGTGGGCTCGTCGAAGAGCATCACCTTGGGGTCCATCGCGAGGGATCGCGCGATCGCGACGCGCTGCTGCTGTCCGCCGGAGAGCTGGGCCGGGTACTTGTCGGCCTGCGAGTCGATGCCGACCCGCTCGAGCAGTGCGTGGGCGCGCTTCCTGGCCTCCGCCTTGTCCAGTTTGCGGACCTTCACCGGCGCCAGCATGACGTTCTCGAGGACCGTCTTGTGGGCGAAGAGGTTGAAGCTCTGGAAGACCATGCCGACATCCGAGCGCAGCTTGGCGAGGGCTCGTCCCTCGGCCGGCACCGGTACGCCGTCGATCGTGATGGAGCCGCGATCGATCGGTTCGAGGCGGTTGATCGTGCGGCACAGGGTCGACTTGCCCGACCCGGACGGGCCGAGCATGACGACCACTTGGCCGCTCGGGATCTCCAGGTCGATGTCCTTGAGGACGTGCAGGTCCCCGTAGTGCTTGTTGACCTCCTTCATGGAGATCATCGACGGGGTACCGGGAGCCGCTCCGGTGGTCTCAGGCTGCGTCATAACGCGTAACCCTATAGGGACTCATTACGTACCCGCTGGTCTAGCGCCTGTAGATCTTGAACGATCAAGTCTCCGGGCGGTCGAGCGCTCCACGTGCGCGGGTCGGGTCCAGGCGAACAATGTGGCCACGACAGGCGGTTTTGCCGGGGGCCGTACCCTTGGATGCGTGGAGACGATCGACCAGAATGCCGGACGCAGCTACGAGGTCCGCACCTACGGCTGTCAGATGAACGTGCACGACTCCGAGCGGCTGTCGGGTCTGCTCGAGGACGCCGGCTACACCAAGGCCGTGCCGGGGGAGCAGGCCGATCTGGTCGTCTTCAACACGTGCGCGGTGCGCGAGAACGCCGACAACAAGCTGTACGGCAACCTCAGCCATCTTGCGCCGGTGAAGGAGGAGCGCCCCGGCATGCAGATCGCGGTCGGCGGCTGCCTGGCGCAGAAGGACCGCGACACGGTCGTCAAGAAGGCGCCGTGGGTCGACGTCGTCTTCGGCACCCACAACATCGGCTCGCTGCCCGCGCTGCTCGAGCGGGCCCGGCACAACGAGCAAGCTCAGGTCGAGATCCTCGAATCGCTCGAGGCCTTCCCGTCGACCCTGCCGGCCAAGCGCGAGTCCGCGTACGCCGGCTGGGTGTCGATCTCCGTCGGCTGCAACAACACCTGCACGTTCTGCATCGTGCCGTCGCTGCGTGGCAAGGAGGTCGATCGTCGTCCGGGCGACATTCTCGCCGAGGTCCAGGCGCTCGTGAACGAGGGCGTGCTCGAGGTGACGTTGCTGGGCCAGAACGTGAACTCGTACGGCGTCTCGTTCGCCGATCCGGAACTCCCGCGCGACCGCGGCGCGTTCGCGAAGCTGCTGAGCGCGTGCGGGCAGATCGACGGGCTCGAGCGAGTGCGGTTCACGTCGCCGCATCCGGCCGAGTTCACCGACGACGTCATCGAGGCGATGGCGACGACGCCGAACGTGTGCCCGCAGCTGCACATGCCGCTGCAGTCCGGCTCGGACCGCGTCCTCAAGGCGATGCGCCGCTCGTACCGCAGCGCCAAGTTCCTCGGGATCATCGAGAAGGTGCGCGCCGCGATGCCGCACGCCGCCATCACGACCGACATCATCGTGGGCTTCCCGGGAGAGACCGAGGAAGACTTCCAGGCCACCCTCGACGTCGTCCGGCAGGCGCGCTTCACCAGCGCGTTCACGTTCCAGTACTCCAAGCGTCCCGGAACGCCCGCCGCGGAGATGGACGGTCAGCTCCCGAAAGCCGTTGTGCAGGAGCGCTACGACCGCCTCATCGCGCTGCAGGAGGAGATCACGCTCGAGGAGAACCGCAAGCTCGTCGGCACCGAGGTCGAGCTGTTGGTGACCGCGGGCGACGGCCGCAAGAACGCCGAGACCGCGCGCATGAGCGGCCGGGCGCGGGACGGCCGGCTGGTCCACTTCAAGCCCGAGGGCAACCTCGACGGCGACCTGCGCCCCGGCGACGTCATCACCGTCGTCGTCACGTCGGCGGCCCCGCACCACCTCGTCGCCGACGACACCGTCCTCACGCACCGCCGCACCCGCGCCGGTGATTCGTTCGAACGTGGAGTCACCCCGAAGACTCCACCGATCGGCGTCGGGCTGGGACTGCCCCAGGTGGGTGTCCCCGCGCCGCTGCCAGCACAGATGGGATGCAACGCATGAGTGCCAGCGGCGACGCGGCCGACCACGAGAACCGCCCCGGCGGGCACACCCCCGACCCCATCGAGGAGTACCAGAAGGACTTCGAGGCGGCCGAGAAGAAGATCGCCGGCGAGATCGATCCCGGCATGCGCGCCGTGGTCGTCGCGGTGTGCGTCCTCGTCCTGCTGCTGTCGTTCACCCTGCCGCACACCGGCTCGGCGAACGGCTGGGACGTGCTGATCTACGCCCAGCCCGCCGTCGACGAGCACGTCAAGTTGCCGTCCCGGATCTTCGTGTGGCTCGCGCTGGTGTTCGGCGGCGTGTTCTCGATCCTGGCGCTCGTCACGCGGCGCTGGGTGCTTGCGTGGGTCGCGCTCGCCGGCACCGCGGTCTCCACGGTGTTCGGCATGCTGGCGATCTGGTCGCGGCAGACGCTCCCGGTCGCGGACGCGTCCGGCGCGGGCCCTGGCATCGGCCTGATCCTGGGCTGGATCACGGTCATCGTGCTCACGTTCCACTGGTTGAAGGTGGTGTGGACCCGCACGGCCATGCAGCTCGCGGCGGAGGAGGCGCGCCGCAACGCCGCCGACCCGGATTCGCACAACGACTGGACCGTCTGAGAGGACGATCCGCCCGGACGAACGAATCCCGGACGACGAATGAGGGGCGCGACGCCGACCGGCGTCGCACCCCTCATTCGTTCGTCACTCAGCGCTCGTTGACCGCGCCCTCGGCCGCCTCGGCCCACTCACGCCACTGCTGGGCCTGAGCGAGCGCCTTCTCGGCGTCCTTGGTCTTGCCGGCGGCCGTGGCCTTCGCGGCCTGCTCCTCGAACTGCGTGACACGCTCGCGGAACTGGGCGGCACGCGCCAGCGCCTCGGGATCGGTACGACGCCACTCGGAGTCGGCGGCCTCGCGGACACGCTTCTCGATCGCGCGGAGCTTGCTCTCGAGGTCGTGCATGCGCTCGCGGGGGACCTTGCCGATCGCGTCCCACTTCTCCTGGAGGTCGCGCAGGGCGGCGCGAGCCGCATCGATGTCCTTGTCGGGGTCGATGTTCCCGGCACTCGCGAGCAGTTCCTCCTTGGCCACCGCGTTCTGGGCGAACTCGGCGTCGCGCTCGGACGCGGCCGCGTTGCGGGCGGCGAAGAAGACGTCCTGCGCCTCCTTGAACCGGCGCCACAGGGCGTCGTCGGCGTCCCGGGGCGCACGCCCGGCCGCCTTCCACTCGGCGAGCAGGTCACGGAACGCGCCTGCGGTCGGACCCCAGTCGGTGGAGCCCGACAGTGCCTCGGCCTGCGCGACGAGTTCTTCCTTGCGGGTCTTCGCGGTGGCGCGCTCCCGATCGAGTTCGGCGAAGTGGGTGCCACGACGACGGTTGAACGCCTCCCTGGCCTTCGAGAACCGCTTCCACAGCGCGTCGTCGGTCTTCCGGTCGAGTCCGCGCAGCGTCTTCCACTCGTCGAGGATCTCGCGCAGACGGTCGCCGGCGGCCTTCCACTGTGTCGATTCGTTCCCGAGCTGCTCGGCCTCGGTGGCGAGCGCTTCCTTGCGGGCCGTCTGCTCCTGACGGGATTGGTCCTTCTCCTGCTTCGCCTGTGTCGCGGCCTGCTCGGAGCCTTCCACGATCGCCGCCAGTCGCGCGCTGAGCGCGTCGATGTCGCCGATGACGGCCGCGGTCGGCAGGGTCTCGGCGAGTGCCTCGGCGGCCGACCTGGTCTTCTTGGGGTCGCCCGCGCCGGACGCGAGACGAGCCTCGAGCAGGGCCACCTCGGTCGCGAGATCGTCGTAGCGGCGGCCGAAGTGGGCGAGGCCTTCGGCGGCGTCGCCCGCCTGCCAGGAGCCGATCTGTCGTTCCCCGTCAGCGGTCTTCACCCAGGCGGTACCGTCGTCGTCGACGCGGCCGAACAGGCTCGGATTGCTGGGGGCGGCGGTGTGAGGGGCATGCGCCGAGGCAGGACCGGACTTGGGGGCGCCGGCGGTCTTGGCGGCACCGGGCTTGGCAGCGCCCGGCTTCGGGGAACCCGGCTTGGGGGTACCCGGCTTGGGTGCGTTGCTGTCGGTCATAGCTCCTCGTCTCTGCCGCGCGTCACGGCTGCCTCATCACACTGTCGCCTCTCACCGCACCCTCTCGGGTCGGGGCCGGTGGGAGCGTGCAGCGACTGTCCACGACTATTGAAACAGGTATGACCCTCCGAGGGCGTCACCTCGGGTCGACTACCGTGGCGCAGTGTGTTGACAGCCGCAGCCTTCGTGCCCTCGCCGCCACTGCTGGTTCCCCAATTGGCCGGTGCCGCAGCGTCGGAAACCGACCGGTTGCGCCGAGCGGCGCTGGACGTGGCGGGCCGGCTGGCCGACTCGTGCGTCGAGTGGACGGCGATCGGTGTCGCCGAGGTCGGGCGCGGGCCCGCGGACGTGGCCCCCGAATCGTGCGGCACGTTCCGGGGTTTCGGAGTCGACCTCCCGGTGTCGCTGTCCGACGCCCCGCCCACGGCACCGGACCCCGACATGCCGCTCGCGGCCCTGGTCGCCGGTTGGCTGCGGGGGCGCGCGGCGCCGTCGGTCCGGGTGCGGGTGCGGACGCTGGCGGCCGACACTCCGGCCGCCGAGTGCACGCGGCTCGGAGCTCGACTGCGGGCCGACTTCGACGAGTCCACCACCGCACAAGGTCTGCTCGTGATCGCCGACGGTGCGAACACGTTGACGGACAAGGCCCCGGGCGCGTTCGACGAACGATCAGCAGACGTCGAGGCTGCGCTCGACCGCGCCCTGGCCGCCGGTGACCCGGCCGCGCTCGCCGCGCTGGACCCGGAGTTGTGCGCAGCGGTAGGGCTCGCCGGACGTGCTGCCTGGCAGGTACTTTCGGGCGTGTTCGGCGACGTGACCGGAACCGGTCAGCCGCGGAAGGCCGAATCGTCGTACCGCGGTGCGCCGTACGGTGTCGGCTACCACGTCGGAATGTGGCTGCCGTGAGTTCTCCCCGGGCACCCGGACCGACACCGATCGCCGTCGTCGGCCCCACCGCCACCGGCAAATCCGATCTCGGCCTCGACCTCGCGGAGCGACTCGGTGGCGAGATCGTCAACATCGATGCGATGCAGCTGTACCGCGGCATGGACGTCGGCACCGCGAAGCTGACGGTGGCCGAGCGTCGCGGCATACCGCACCATCAGTTGGACGTCCTGGACGTCACCGAGACCGCCACCGTCGCGCGATACCAGGAATCCGCGGTGCGCGACGTCGAGGACATCCGGGCCCGCGGCGCGGTGCCCGTCATCGTCGGCGGATCGATGATGTACGTGCAGTCGCTGCTCGACGAGTGGGCTTTCCCCGCGACGGACCCGCAGATTCGTGCGCACTGGGAGTCGGTTCTGACCGAGGGCGGGGTTGCCGCGGTGCGTGCCGAGCTCGAACGGGTCGATCCGGAAGCAGCGGCCTCCATCCTGCCGACCGACGGTCGGCGCATGGTGCGCGCACTCGAGGTCGTCGAGCTCACCGGCAAGCCGTTCGCGGCGTCGGCTCCCAAGATCGGTGAACCACGTTGGGGCACGACGATCTTCGGTGTCGACCGCGACACCGAGGCGCTCGACACACGGATCCGGCTGCGTACCGAGCAGATGTTCGACCGGGGTCTCGTCGACGAGGTCGAGCGCCTCGTCGGGGTGGGCCTGCGGGAGGGGGTGACGGCGCAGCGCGCGATCGGCTACGCGCAGGTGCTCGCGATGTTCGACGGGGAGTACGACCGCGCAGAGGCGTTGGAGCGCACCTTCATCGGCACTCGCCGCTACGTGCGCCGGCAACGGTCCTGGTTCCGCCGCGATCCCCGGGTGCGTTGGGTGGACGGTGCCGATCCGGCTCTGCTGGAGGGTGTGCTGCGCGCGATCGGCGAGCACTGACGTCCCGCTAGAGTTGACGGCATGGAATTCAGCAAGGGCCACGGTACCGAGAACGACTTCGTGATCCTCCCGGATCCGGATGTCGATCTCGCGCTGCCGGCGCACCGTGTCGCCGCGTTGTGCGACCGCCGTCGAGGACTGGGAGCGGACGGCCTCCTGCGCGTCGCGCGGGCCGGTGCGCTTGCCGCGGTCGGTGTGCTGCCCGAGCTGCCCGAGGGCGTCGGCGCCGACGACTGGTTCATGGACTACCGCAACGGCGACGGTTCGATCGCCGAGATGTGCGGCAACGGTGTACGGGTGTTCGCGCACTACCTGCGCGCGACGGGGCTGGAGCTGCGCGACGAGTTCGTGGTGGGTAGCCGGGCCGGCGCCCGTCCGGTACATGTGCACTCCGCAGATCACGTCCACGGCGACGTCACCGTCGACATGGGCCGGGTGCGCGAGCTCGGAACCTCCACCGCGACGGTGGGCGGACGTGTTCTCGAAGGCATCGGCATCGACGTCGGCAACCCGCATCTCGCCTGCGTCGATCCCGATCTGACCCCGGCGTCGCTCGCGTCGCTCGACCTCACGGCCGCGCCCGGATTCGACCCCGGGTTCTTCCCCGAGGGCGTCAACATCGAGATCCTGACCGCGCTCGTCGACGGGGCCGTGCAGATGCGCGTCCACGAGCGTGGTGTGGGGGAGACCCGGTCCTGCGGCACCGGCACGGTCGCGGCCGCGGTGGCCGCGCTGCGCGCGCACGGTGACGCCGACGGCAAGGTCGAGGTGCGGGTCCCCGGTGGTCGCGTCGAGGTTTCGGTCGACGGTGGCCGCGCCGCACTGCGCGGTCCGTCGATGCTGGTCGCCGCCGGTCGGATCGACGACCGCTGGTGGACCGAGCTGGGATGATCGGCGTCGGGCCCGGGGCGCCGGGGCCGGACCGAAATCGGCGTGCACCGCACTCGCGCTTCGTGGGACCATGAAGGTGTATGACGAAAACACATCGCACCCACTCCCAGTCGGCGGACGACACCGCCGAGCACACGGCCTCCGACGAGGCTGACTACTTCGACGACCACTCGGCGCCGTCCGTCGGCGAGATGCAGCTCGACGAGCGCAGCGCCCTGCGGCGTGTTCAGGGTCTGTCCACCGAGCTCACCGACGTCACCGAGGTCGAGTACCGGCAGCTGCGTCTCGAACGTGTGGTGCTCGTCGGCGTCTGGACGTCCGGCACCGCCGCTCAGGCCGACGCCAGCATGGCCGAGCTCGCGGCGCTCGCCGAGACCGCCGGCTCCGAGGTGCTCGAGGGTCTGGTCCAGCGGCGCGACAAGCCCGACGCAGCCACCTACATCGGTTCCGGCAAGGCCGACGAGTTGCGGCAGGTGGTTCTCGCGACCGGTGCCGACACCGTGATCTGCGACGGCGAGCTCACGCCTGCCCAGCTCACCGCGCTGGAGAAGGTCGTCAAGGTCAAGGTGATCGACCGGACGGCGCTGATCCTCGACATCTTCGCCCAGCACGCGACGTCCCGAGAGGGCAAGGCGCAGGTCGCGCTGGCGCAGATGGAGTACATGCTGCCGCGGCTGCGCGGCTGGGGCGAGTCGATGTCCCGGCAGGCCGGTGGCCGTGCCGGCAGTAACGGCGGCGTCGGCCTGCGCGGTCCCGGCGAGACGAAGATCGAGACCGACCGCCGGCGCATCCGCGAGCGGATGGCGAAGTTGCGGCGTGAGATCAAGGGTATGAAGGCGGCGCGCGACACCAAGCGCAGCCACCGCCTTCGCAGCGAGATCCCGTCCGTCGCGATCGTCGGATACACCAACGCCGGCAAGTCGAGCCTGCTCAACGCCCTCACCGGGTCGGGTGTGCTGGTCCAGAACGCGCTGTTCGCGACCTTGGATCCGACGACCCGGCAGGCGTCGTTCGAGGACGGCCGTGAGTACGTCCTCACCGACACCGTCGGTTTCGTGCGCCACCTGCCCACCCAGCTGGTCGAGGCGTTCCGGTCGACGCTCGAGGAGGTCACCGACGCCGACCTGTTGTTGCACGTCGTGGACGGGTCCGACCCGCTGCCGACGGACCAGATCAAGGCCGTTCGCGAGGTCGTCACCGAGGTGATCCGCGAGAACGATACGACCGCTCCGCCCGAGTTGATCGTGGTAAACAAGATCGACGCCGCGGACCCGGTGGTACTGACCCAGCTGCGCGGGCTCCTGCCCGGCGCGGTGTTCGTGTCCGCCCGAACCGGGGAGGGCATCGATGAGCTCCGTACGCGACTGGACGAGATCGTTCGACGACCGGAAGTCGAGGTCGACGTGCTCGTGCCCTACTCGCGAGGCGACCTCGTCGCACGCATCCACTCCGACGGCCAGATCCTCGACACCACCCACGAGGAAGACGGCACCCGCATGCGAGTGCGGGTTCCCGAATCGCTCGCCTCGGCACTGGACGAGTTCGCGGGGCGCGGCTAGACGACGCGTCGCTACCCGGCTCGGGCTGGCCGGTGCCGCGGCCGCTCTTGTTCCCTCGTTGTCGCTCGCCGGTCCGGCGGCGGCGCAGAGCAGCGGTTCCGGCGTGCTGTTGCCGAACGCCCGGTTCGAGCCGGTCTGCACCCCGACCGATCCGGCCCTCGCCGAGCTGTCCGGGCTGGCGGTGCTGGACGGGAAGACATACGGCATCGGCGACAGCGGCACCGACGACGCCGTCGTCGTGCTCGACGGGAACTGTGCGGTGACCGGCACCGTGCCCGTTCCGGTCGACCCGTACGACATCGAGGACATGGGGGTCGGCCCGGACGGCCGGTTGTGGCTCGCCGACACCGGCGACAACCTGCGCGCCCGGTCGACGGTGGCGCTGATCGCCCTGGATCCGGCGTCGGGGGACGGGCAGTTGCACCGGCTCACGTATCCCGACGGCCCCCACGATGCGGAGGCGCTGTTGATGCAGCGGGACGGCGTGCCGCTGATCGTCACGAAGGAAGTCCTCGTCGCCAACGGTGTGTACCGACCGGCCGGCGGAGTGTCGGTCGACGGCCTCGCCTCGCCCGGGCCGACCACGCTCGAGCGGGTCGGTGAGCTGCGAATCGGACCGACGACGACACCGGGTGGTCCCGTGCCCGTCGGCGGATCGACGTTGGTGACGGGCGGTGCCGTCAGCGCCGACGGCACCGTTGCCGCGCTGCGCACGTACACAGACGTCTACCTGTTCTCGGCCCCGGACGGCGACCTCGCGCGGGCACTGACCACGACCACCCCGGTGCGGGTGGCGTTGCCGAATCAGCCGCAGGGCGAGGCCATTGCGTTCACTCCGGGCGGCGACCTGCTTGCCGGATCGGAATCCGCCGGCGGTCCGCTGCCCCCGCTGCAGGTTCTGCCCGGCGCGGTCGACCTGACCCGCAACGAATCGTGGTCCGGCGGTTCGGTATCGCTCTCGGCGTCGACAGGGGAACCGGCCGCGTCCGACACGACGGAGGCGTCCGACGGCGCCGGCCCGGACGACGGAGCCGCGCAGTGGTCCACGCCCGTCCTTCTCGGTGGTGCACTCGTGGCCGGGCTCGCGACGTTCGGCCTCGTGTGGCGACGCTCGCGTCCCCGCCGGCACTGATCCTTCACGTCGGCACTGACCTCCCCGCGGCGAACGCGTCGGATCGGAGGAGACACCTTCTGCGAATGACGCGACTCGCGCCCACGTAAACCGGTCAATCGGTTGATTTCGGACGGTTGTCCGCTAGCGTCCCGCCTGCCGGATTTCAATGGGCGACAGGAAAAATGAACAGGGAGGCACAGTGCGACGGCTCTGGGCAGCGGTCTTCACGGCAGTTCTTTCTCTATCGGCATTCGCCACGACGGCGGGCGCAGCACCGCCCGCGAGCGTTCTCGGGTCGAGCGGCTCCCTCGGCTCCTCACTGGGGTCGTCCGAGTCCAGCGAATCGTACGAGCCGGTCGATCCCACCGCGGGCACTTTGATCGCGACCAGCGGATTCGACGTCAAGCGCGACGGGTTCTCGTTCGCGAACTGGGGGAGCGCCGACGCGACTCATCGGCGGGGCCTGACGCCCTCGATGATGCAGACGCTGTACGGCGACCGTATCTGCGCGCGAATCGTCGACGACGGTTGCGTTCTGACAGCGACCGGCCAGGCACTCCAGGCGGATATGAACGAGAATGCGGGCGGCGGGCACTGTTTCGGCTTCGCCGCGCTGGCGGGCCTGTTCGCAACCGGGCAACTCGACAAGGCGGACTACCTGCCCGCCGGCCTGAGTGTTTACGAGGCGCCGCCGTCAGATCTGCTCGACGGGTTGATCACTCGGTACGCGAGCACCCAGTACTCTCCGCCCACCAACAGTGCCCGGGCAGCCTTCCCGGTCGCCGGGATCGTCGAGGAACTCGAGGCGGCCTGGGACCGCGGTGAGAACTACCTGCTCGCAATCTTCCAGGAGGGTGTCGGTGGTCACGCGGTAACGCCGATCGCGGTGCGTGACCTCGGTGAAGGCAGGATCGGGATCGTCGTGTACGACAACAACTTCCCCGGCGTCGAGAACATGATCGTGGCCAACCCGGGCGCCGACACCTGGTACTACACGACAGCGTTGGTCCCGGCGGAGAGCAAATACCGGTTCATCGGGTCTCCGGACAATCCGATGAACCTCTTCCAGCTTCCGCAGACACCCGCGGTCCACGAATGCCTGATCTGCAAGGACGAGGGTGACGATTCGGTGCTCGTCGTGGTGAAGGACAATGCGAAGAATCGTGACGGCACGATCATCGACTGGGACTTCGACATCACTGCGCCCGGCGGGGGTGAAATCGAGGGACTCGAGCAGGTCGAGATCTTCGACAACCGGAACACGAACACATTCCGGGTTCCGGCCGGCGTCGCGTTCGAGATGACGTTGGACGGTGTCCCTGCAGGCCCGGCGGCGGACGTCGACGTCTCCCTCTACGGTGACGGCTGGATCAACGAGATCGACGACATCGAACTCTCGCCCGGAGCGCGGACCTCGGTGAAGGTCGATCAGGACCAGCGCAAGTTCGACTTGAGCAGCAACTCCGTCCTCGCGCCGACGCTGAGACTGGCCAGCGAGCAGGCGAACTGGTCGGTGGCGGCGGTGGGGACCGGCCTGCGTGTGCTGCCGGGAAGCACCCTGTCGGTGGCTCGCGAGACCGACGGCGACTACGTGTACGCCCTCCGTGGAGTAGGGCTCCCGGGATCTCTGAAGCTCGATGTCCGGCACCGGGACGGCGTTCGGGATCGGGACGTGACCACCGGCGGTCCGGTGAGCATTCCGGTCGATTCGTCCGCGTCGGTGGCCGCACACGTGTGGAACGGTGAAACTCCGCTCACCGTGCGGGTCGAGGGGAACGGGGTCGATCGCACGTACCCGATGGTCCCGGCGAGCTGACCGAGCTGTAGGGGCGAACGCGGCCGCCCACCGTCCGGCGGGTGGGCGGCCCCGACCGGCACCGGACCGCGCACTCGGTACGGATGTGATTCGAGCGGGCAAGGGCGGTGCGGTGGTGTATCGCCGCAGGCGGTGGCCCTAGTATTGGCCAACTGTGACGAGTACAGAGGACCGCGCGGGAAGCGCGCCCGAACGGGAAGCCGGCACCGGGATGTTCGGATGGGCGCTGCACGGCGACGGCCGGCGGATCAGCGACGGAGCGGTCGTGGCGCCGCACGAGCGGCTGTCGTGGCCGCGCACGATCGGCATCGGCATGCAGCACGTGATCGCGATGTTCGGTGCAACGCTGCTCGTGCCGACGATCACGGGCTTCCCGGTGACGACGACGCTGCTGTTCTCCGGCATCGGCACCGCACTGTTCCTGCTCATCACCCGCGGCAGGATCCCGAGCTACCTCGGGTCGTCGTTCGCCTTCATCGCTCCGCTCACCGCGGCCGCCGGTGACGGCCCCGCCGCCCAGCTCGGTGGCGTCGTCGCCGCGGGCGTCGTGCTGATGCTCGTCGGTCTCGCGGTCAAGGTGATCGGCGCTCGGGTCATCGACGCCGTCATGCCGCCCGTCGTCACCGGCGCGGTGGTGGCGTTGATCGGGCTCAATCTCGCGCCCACCGCCGCCGGATCGTTCCAGGCGCAGCCGCTGATCGCAGCGGTGACGCTTCTCGGCATCCTCCTCGCCACCGTGATCGGCCCCGGCATCATCGGGCGTCTCGGCATCCTCATCGGTGTCGTCGTCGGTTGGGTCTTCGCCGCGATCACGGGCGGACTCGCCGACGAGCGGGTCGACGCGTTGCGCGAGGCCGCCTGGTTCGGTGTGCCCCACCTGCGTGGTCCGTCTTTCGACCTGTCCGTGATCCTGCTCGCGCTGCCGGTCGTGATCGTCCTGATCGCCGAGAACGTCGGCCACGTCAAGGCGGTGTCCGCGATGACCGGCAAGTCGCTCGACGACCTCGCCGGCAACGCGCTGTTCGCCGATGGTCTCGCCACCACCCTCGCCGGTGCCGGCGGCGGGTCCGGGACCACGACCTACGCCGAGAACATCGGCGTGATGGCGGCGACCCGCGTCTATTCGACCGCGGCGTACTGGGTGGCTGCCGTCACCGCCGTCGTCCTCTCGTTCTCGCCGAAGTTCGGTGCGCTGGTGTTCACGGTTCCGGACGGCGTCATCGGCGGTGCAACGATGGTGCTGTACGGCCTGATCGGGGTGCTCGGCGTCCGTATCTGGATGGACGCCAAGGTCGACTTCACCGATCCGGTCAACCTCACCGTGGTGGCCACGGCGCTGGTCGCCGGCATCGGTAACCTCACGCTGTCGATCGGATCGGTCGAACTCGGGGGCATCGCGTGGGGATCGGTCGGCATTCTCGTCGCCTACCCGGTGATGCGCCGATTGAACGCGCTCCGGCGCGCCTAGTCCACCCACCTCGACGAGCACGATTCGTGACCCGAACCACACGGTCACGAATCGTGCTCGTCTCGGTCATGGATCGCCACTGAGACTCGCTTTACGGTCATGTCGAGGAAGCACGTCCGCCGCTGCGTGCCCGCACGCCGGCGAAGTCGACACGAGGAGACGCAGTGGAACGCACCCTGTTCGAACCCGAGCACGAACTCTTCCGGGAGTCCTACCGCAAATTCCTCGACCAGCACGTCGCACCTTTCCACGATCAGTGGGAGGAGCAGAACATCGTCGACCGGTCGGTGTGGGTCGAGGCGGGTAAGCAAGGGTTCCTCGGCATGGCTGTGCCCGAGGAGTACGGCGGTGGCGGGGTCGAAGACTTCCGGTACAACGCGGTCATCACCGAGGAGACCACCCGCGGCGGCTACAGCGGTGTCGGCTTCATGCTGCACAACGACGTCGTCGCCCCGTATCTGATCAAGCTGGCGAACGAGGAGCAGAAGCAGCGCTGGCTGCCCGGCTTCTGTTCGGGTGAGTTGATCACCGCGATCGCGATGACCGAACCGGGCACCGGCAGCGACCTGCAGAACATCAAGACCCGCGCCGTCAAGGACGGGGACCACTGGATCCTCAACGGCGCCAAGACGTTCATCACCAACGGGATCAACGCGGACCTGGTGATCGTCGTCGCGTGCACCGACCCCGACAAGGGGGCCCAGGGCTTCTCGCTGCTCGTCGTCGAACGCGGGATGGAGGGCTTCGAGCGGGGCCGCAACCTGGACAAGATCGGCCTCAAGGCGCAGGACACGGCGGAACTGAGCTTCACCGACGTCCGGGTCCCGGCCGAGAACCTCCTCGGCGAGGAGGGAATGGGGTTCATCTACCTGATGCAGAACCTGCCGCAGGAACGCCTGTCGATCGCCGTCGTCGCCGCCGCCGCGATGGAGTCCTGCCTCGACATGACCATCCAGTACTGCCGCGACCGCAAGGCGTTCGGCAAGTCGATCGGCAGCTTCCAGAACACCCGCTTCGTTCTCGCCGAGTTGGCCACCGAGACCACCGCGGTGCGGGTTCTCGTCGACAAGTTCATCGAGCAGCTCAACGCCGGCAAGCTGTCGGTGCAGGAGGCGGCGATGGCCAAGTGGTGGACGACGGAGGCCCAGGTCAAGCTCATCGACCGGTGCCTGCAACTGCACGGAGGCTACGGCTACATGCGGGAGTACCCGATCGCCAAGGCGTACATGGACTCGCGGGTCCAGACGATCTACGGCGGAACCACCGAGATCATGAAGGAGATCATCGGGCGCGGCCTGAACCTGGGCTGACCCGACCGATCGGAGAAGGGAGAGGGGACCGCGACGCGGTCCCCTCTCCCTTCTCTCGTGTCGTCAGAGCTTGCGCATCACGGTGACAACCTTGCCGAGGATGGCGGCGTCGTTACCGGGGATGGGCTCGAACAGGGGGTTGTGGGGCATCAGCCACACGTCCTTGCCCGTCCGCTTGAACGTCTTGACCGTCGCCTCGCCGTCGATCATCGCCGCGACGATGTCGCCGTTCTCGGCGACGTTCTGCTGCCGGACCACCACCCAGTCGCCGTCGCAGATCGCGGCGTCGATCATCGACTCGCCGACCACCTTGAGCAGAAAGAGCGAGCCCTGGCCGACCAGTTCGCGAGGGAGCGGGAAGACATCCTCTACTGCTTCCTCGGCCAGGATCGGGCCGCCGGCCGCGATTCGGCCCAGGACGGGCACGAACGTGGGGGCGGGGCGGTCGCCGGATCCGTCGCGCTCGGTGGCGGCATCCTCGATGCCATCCAGGCCGCGAACGTCGACGGCGCGGGGCCGGTTCGCGTCGCGCCGCAGGAAGCCCTTCCGCTCGAGCGTTCGCAACTGGTGCGCGACGGACGACGTGGACGTCAGGCCCACCGCGTCCCCGATCTCACGGATGCTCGGGGGGTAACCGCGCTCCGCCACCGACGCCCGGATCACCTCGAGGACCTTCCGTTGGCGCGGTGTGAGCTGGGAGGCATCGAGCGTGGCCGTCGCCTCGTCGGCCGCAGGGTTCCCGGAGGACGGGCTCCCGGAACGGCTCGAGGTGCTCGTGCTGTCGTCCTTCATCGTGGGTGCGCCTCCTCCTTCGCGGATACGTCGCATGCGTATCGGTTGGTGTGTCGAATCTATCCCGATCGGTCGGCTACTTCAAACATCTGTTCGAGCCGTGTCGGCGATTCTGGTGACTTTGTCGGACCCGCGTGGTAGAAATCGAATATCTGTTCTATCGAACGCATGATCGAACAGGGTGAAGGGTGGGCGGTTCGCGTGGTCTCCGACAGCACGGCGAGCTGCAACGATTCGACGATTCGCAGGAGGGTTCGGATGGGTACGGCAGTTTCGCAGCAGCGGACGACACGAGCGTTCGGGGAGGTGACCAGGGGGCGTGCCGTGTACGTGCGGGCCGACGCATCGGGAATCGAGATCGAGCGGCGTCCGGCGGCGTCGGGCGTCCGGTCGGTCGATACATTCGTGTCGACGGGGTCGCGCGGACAGCAGCGGCAGCGCAACACCACACGCCCGGCGGCGGGTGCGGTGCATTACGGCTCGGCGCCTCGGCACGGAAACGCCGGCACGCAGGTGTCCCGGGCGGCCGGCCCGTCCCACGGCCGCAAGCGCGCGACGTCGGGACTGTCCGCCGTCGTCGCGACCTTCGTCATCACCGCCGGCGTGGTCGCCGGCCTCGATGCGATCGCCAACCTGAGGATGGCTCAGACGGATTCGGTCCCGACCTCGACGGATTCGGTGCAGGTTCGTCGCGGGGAGTCCCTCGGTGACGTCGCGGCGCGGGTGGCGCCCGAGGCGCCCGTCGCCCAGGTGGTCGACCGGATCGTCGAGCTGAATGCAATGTCGGGCGCCGAAGTTCGTCCGGGGCAGATCCTGATCAGCCCCGTCTCGCACGGGGGCTGACGCGGTGAGGCCGCACAAGGCATGTGTGGGCACCACGCACCCTTCGGGTCTGCGGCCGGCGGGTGCGGTTACCCGCGAGTCGGTGCCCGGACCGGTCGGGCGGGTATCCTCGGATCCTGTCAGTCCCACCACCTCGCGTGGTCGCGTCGATATCGCGTCTCCCTTGCACGGACCGGTTCTGCTGGTCCCCGCGGCGATCGAGGAGCAATCCAGCGGCCACGATGGCCACGAAGGATTCACCATGCACTGCCCGTTCTGCCGGCATCCCGATTCACGCGTGGTCGATTCCCGTGAGGCAGACGAGGGGGCGGCGATCCGCCGGCGGCGATCCTGCCCGGAGTGCGGACGCCGTTTCAGCACGGTCGAGACCGCAGTGCTCTCGGTGGTCAAGCGGAGCGGCGTCACCGAACCTTTCAGCCGGGAAAAGGTAGTGCAGGGCGTGCGACGCGCGTGTCAGGGCCGCCAGGTCGACAACGACGCGCTGTACCTACTGGCGCAACAGGTCGAAGACGCGGTTCGGGCCGCCGGATCGCCCGAGATTCCCAGCCACGAGGTCGGATTGGCCATTCTCGGGCCGCTTCGCGATCTGGACGAGGTCGCCTACCTCCGTTTCGCGTCGGTGTACAGGTCGTTCAGTTCGGCCGAGGATTTCGAACGCGAGATCAAGGACCTGCGTGCGCATCGCGACGATCGCGGCAGCGACCTGGCCGAGTCCGACGCCGCCGAGTAGGCAAGGCGAAACGAGCAAGGCGCACCCGGGCCGGGCACCGATCACCGCCGGATGGCGTCGATCGCTTTGAGGACCCGCTTCTCGGAGACCGGTATCGCAGTGCCCAGGGACTGGGCGAACAGGCTCACGCGCAGTTCCTCGATCTTCCAGAGGATCTCGTTGACGTCGTCGTCGCCGCGGCGTTCCTCGGGCAACGCCGACAGCATCCGGTCGTACGCCGCATAGACGCGGTCGAGCGCGTCCATCCCGACGCGGTCCCGCTGGGCGCTGCCCGGCAGGGACTTGAGGCGCAACGACGCTGCCGCGAGGTACCGCGGCAGCTCGCGCAGTCGCTTGGACCCCAACTCCGTGACGAACCCGGGGAACAGCAGCGATTCCCGTTGCTCGCGTACGTCGTCGGCCGCCTCCCCGGAACTGCGATCGAGGATCGTCGACAGTCGATGAGCCTCGGTGAGCGACGGGAGGAGCATTCGAAGTAGCCGCGCGACCCGGGTGGCCAACTGGGCGCGCACCTTGCCGCTGAGTTCCTCGAATGCGGCGGGGTCCTGAACAGGTCCGCCGTTCTCGGCGATCAGCTCGTCGACCGCGCAGGCGCGGCAGTCCTCGAGCAGTGCGTCGAAGCTGCCGTCCGGGTTCTGCCCGAGGGCGAGTCGGTCGATGTTGCTCATGCCACCCGTCACCGACTTGGCCTGCGTCGGAATCGCCTTCAGCAGCAACTCTCGGGTACCGGCCTGCATCGCCGCGCGCTGCGCGCTCGGCGTTGTGAGGACCCGTACCGCGACCCCGGATTCCTCGGCCACCAGCGCCGGATATCCGGTGACCTTCTGGCCACCGATCTCGCGGGTCACCGACGAGGGCAGGGTGCCCAGCGTCTGCGCCGTCCACACCAGCGCGGGCTTGCGTTCCGTCGTCGCGTTCGCCTTCGACACCTCCACCTCGACTCGGGGTGCCAGCGCGCGGCGCAGCGCGGTCAGGCTCTTGTCCCGCCCGAGGACCTTGCCCTCGTCGTCGACTGCCGCAAACGTCATCCGCAGATGCGGCGGCAGCGAAGCGACGTCGAAGTCGGTGGGTTCGATCCGGCAGTTCCCCAGGCGGGAGAGTTCCCGCGCCAGGGCGTGCACGAGGGACTCCGAGCGGGGCTTCACCGCGGCGAGTGCGGCCGCAGCGAAGTCCGGCGCCGGAACCACCTGTCGGCGAAGCTGTTTGGGCAGTGTCTTGATCAGCGCGGTGACGAGTTCGGTGCGCATACCCGGCACGAGCCAGTCGAAGCCCACCGGCCGCAGACCCGCGAGCAGGGCGACCGGAATCCGCGCCGTCACGCCGTCGTCGTCCTTGCCGGGCTCGAACTGGTAGGTCAGCGGGAACTGGATGTCGCCCTGACGCCAGGCGTCCGGGTAGTCACCGTCGAGGACTGCGGCGGAATCGGCGTTGACGACCGTGGACGTGGTGAAGTTGAGCAGATTCGGGTTCTCGCGGCGGGCCTTCTTCCACCACGTGTCGAAGTGCCTGGCGGACACGGCCTCCGCGCCGACCCGCTCGTCGTAGAACTCGAACAGCGTCTCGTCGTCGACGAGGATGTCACGGCGTCGGGCACGGTGTTCGAGTTCCTCGACGTCGTCGAGCAGCGCCCGGTTGGCGTGGAAGAACTTGTGCTGCGTCTGCCACTCGCCCTGCACCAGCGCGTGGCGGATGAACAGCTCGCGCGACACCTCAGGATCGATCGAGCTGTACGTGACCGGGCGCTCGGTGACGAGGGGGACGCCGTAGAGGGTGACCCGCTCGTAGGCCATCGCGCAGGCGCGTTTGGTGGACCAGTGCGGCTCCGAGTAGGTGCGCTTGACCAGGTGGGGGGCCAGCTTCTCCGCCCATTCGGGCTCGATCCGGGCGGCCATCCTGGCCCACAATCGTGACGTCTCGACGAGTTCGGCGGCCATCACCCAGCGTGGCGGCTTCTTGAACAGGCCAGATCCGGGGAAGATCGCGAACCGGCTGCCACGGGCGCCGAGGAAGTCACGCTTGTCGCCCTCACGCAGACCGATGTGCGAGAGCAGTCCCGCCAGCAGCGACTGGTGGATCGACGTCTCCGACGCCTGCGAGGAGCCGGAACCGGATGTCTCCCAGCCGAGGCCGCGGGCGATCTGACGGAGCTGGCCGTGCAGGTCCTGCCATTCGCGGATACGCAACCAGTGCAGGAACTCGTTGCGACACATCTTGCGGAACTGGCCCCCGCTCAGCTCCTTCCGCTGCTCGCGCAGGTACTCCCACAGCTTCAGGTAGGCCAGGAAGTCGGAGTTCTCCACGTTGAAGCGCGCATGCTTCTCGTCGGCGGCCTGCTGGAACTCGGCGGGGCGTTCCCGGACGTCCTGGATCGACAGTGCCGAGACGATGACCAGCATCTCGTGCAGGCACCCGTTGCGGTGCGCCTCGACGAGCATCCGGGCCATCCGCGGATCGACCGGGAGCTGGGCGAGTTCGCGGCCGGTGGCGGTGAGCTGCGGGCCGGCCGGGACCGGGCCGTCACCCTTCGCGGGCTGCTTGCCGGCCGCGATCGCACCCAGTTCCTCGAGCAGTGCGATGCCGTCGCGGATCGCGCGCGGGTCGGGCTTCTCCACGAACGGGAACGCCTCGATGTCGCCGAGCCCGAGCGCGGTCATCTGCAGAACGACGGACGCGAGGTTGGTGCGCAGGATCTCCGGTTCGGTGAACTGGGGACGTGCCTCGAAGTCGTCCTCCGAGTACAACCGGATGCAAATGCCGTCCGCGACGCGGCCGCAGCGGCCCGCGCGCTGGCGGGCCGACGCCTGCGAGATCGGTTCGATGGGCAGGCGCTGCACCTTGGTCCGCACCGAGTAGCGCGAGATTCGCGCGGTGCCCGGGTCGACGACGTATCGGATGCCGGGCACGGTCAGCGACGTCTCGGCGACGTTGGTGGACAGCACCACCCGTCGCCCGCTGTGCGGGGTGAACACCTTGTGCTGTTCGGCCGCGGACAGCCGCGCGTACAGCGGCACGATCTCGGTGCCCCGCAGCTTGCGGTCGCGCAACGCGTCGGCGGTGTCGCGGATCTCGCGCTCACCGGAGAGGAACACGAGGATGTCGCCGTCGCCCTCGGCCGACAGTTCCTGGACCGCTTCGCACACGGCGTCGACGGGATCGCGGTCGAAGGTCTGCTCGCCCACCTCGACGGTGAGCGGCCGATAGCGCATCTCCACCGGGAACGTCCGGCCCGACACCTCCACGATGGGTGCGGGCACACCGTCGACCGCGAAGTGTTCGGCGAATCGCTCGGGATCGATCGTCGCCGACGTGATGACGACCTTCAGGTCCGGGCGGCGGGGGAGGAGTTGCTTGAGGTAGCCGAGGATGAAATCGATGTTGAGGCTGCGCTCGTGCGCCTCGTCGATGATGAGCGTGTCGTAACGGCGGAGCATTCGGTCGCGCTGGATCTCGGCGAGCAGGATGCCGTCGGTCATCAGTTTGACCAGGGTGGAATCGGAGACCTGGTCGGTGAACCGGACGGTGTAGCCGACAGTGTCGCCCAGGTCACGGCCCACCTCCTCGGCGATCCGCTCGGCGACCGTGCGGGCCGCGAGTCGGCGTGGCTGGGTGTGCCCGATCATGCCCCGGATTCCGCGGCCGAGTTCGAGGCAGATCTTCGGGATCTGCGTGGTCTTGCCGGAGCCTGTCTCGCCGGCGACGATCACCACCTGGTGCGACGCGATGGCGGCGGCGATGTCGTCCCGGCGTTGGGTGACGGGCAGCGCCTCGGGATAGGTGATCGCCGGGACCTGGGCGCGTCGGCCCGCGATGCGCGTCTCGGCCGCGGTGATCTCCTCGTTCAGGGCGGCGAGGGCGGACGGGGACTTGGCGCGATCGAGGCGTCGGCGCAGCCGGTGCTCGTCGCGCAGCGTGAGCGCACCGAGACGCTTCTTCGCCTCACGGCGATCGGTCTGGATCTCGGCTGCAGAAGGTGATGTCGACATGCTCCGCACAGCCTATCGAAAGCGCGCAACGGTAATTCTCGCTGCAACCGGCCCGCCGTCGCGGCGACCGGGCGGTCCGGGCGGGAACCGTGGCATAGTCGCTGAGGAGCTGGGAAGTACGTCTCGGATGAGTGGAGCACTGTGGTGAGTGGAGCGCTGTGGCACGGGTTCGCCGACATGGGGGCGGTACAGCGCGACGGCGCTTTCGTCGTCTCCCGGGGTGAGGGCGCCTACATCTGGGACGATGCGGGCACCCGCTATCTCGACGCCACCGCGGGACTGTGGTTCACCAACGTCGGGCACGGCCGCACCGAGATCGCCGACGCCGTCGCCGCTCAGTTGTCGAAGGTGGCGCACTTCTCGAACTTCGGTGACTTCACCTCCGACACCACTGTCGCCCTCGCCGAGCGGCTCGGTGCGATCGCACCGGTGCCCGGATCGAAGGTGTTCTTCACGTCGGGTGGCTCGGACTCCGTCGACTCGGCCGCCAAGCTCGCCCGGCGGTACTGGAACGAGATGGGCCGTCCCGGGAAGAAGCTGATCGTCGGACGGCAGAAGGCCTACCACGGCATGCACGTGGCGGGAACTGCCCTCGCCGGAATCCCGGTCAATCGGGAGGGCTACGGCGAACTGATGCCCGACGCCCGGACCGTCGGCTGGGACGACGCGAAGAGCCTGCTCGAACTCATCGAGCGGGAGGGCGCGGACGCGATCGCGGCCTTCTTCTGCGAGCCGATCATCGGCGCCGGAGGCATCTACCTGCCGCCCGAGGGGTATCTCACCGAGGTCCGCGACATCTGCCGTGAGCACGACATCCTGTTCGTCGTCGACGAGGTCGTCACCGGCTTCGGGCGCATCGGCGGATCGTGGTTCGCGTCCACCCGGTTCGGTCTCGAACCGGACATGATCACCACCGCGAAGGGACTGACCTCCGGATACGTCCCGATGGGTGCGGTGTTCGTCGCGCCGGCGGTGGCCGAACCCTTCTTCGGCGGTGGCGTGTGGTGGCGGCACGGTTACACGTACGGCGGCCACGCCGGCGCCGCCGCGGCCGCCATGGCGAACCTCGACATCGTCGAGCGGGAGAATCTGCTGGCGGAGTCGAAGCGGCTCGAGTCCTCGCTGCACGAGCATCTCGCGCCACTCGCCGAGCACCCCCGGGTCGCGGAGGTACGCAGCGGGCTCGGGGCCGTCGCGGCGGTCCAGTTGGTCGATCCCGCAGAGGCGCTGCCGTTCGTGAAAACCCTCCGTGCGCACGGAGTCTCGGGCCGCGCGGCCGGTCAGGGCGCGATGCAGTTCTCGCCGTCGTTCGTCATGACCGACGAGCAGGTGGCCGAAATGGCTGCCGGCGTGCGCGCCGCCCTCGGCTGATCGCGGCCGGGCGAGGTCACGGCAGCGTCGAACCTCGGGCGACGAGCGTGGGGGTGATCGCGATGCGCTGTGGCGGCGGGTCGTCCGAGCGGGCGGCCGCGGCGTCGAGCAGTCTCACGGCCTGCGCGGCGATCTCGTCCTGCGGCTGGCGCACCGTGGTGAGCGACGGCCGCGACAGCGCCGCATACGGAGTGTCGTCGAAGCCGGTGACCTGGATGTCGTCGGGGACGGTGAGCCCGGCCGCGGCCAGTCCGTCGAGCACGCCGAGCGCGATCATGTCGTTCCCGCAGATCACGGCGTCGGGTCGGGGGCCGCGTGTGACGATGAGGCGGGCCGCCTCGCGTCCCCAGTCGGTGCTGAAGTCGCCGAGCAGGACGTCGGGATCGGTGAACCCGCGTCGGGAGATCGCCTGCCGGTAGCCGTCGAGTCGTTCCTGTGCGGACGAGTCGACGGGTTCGGCGCCCACGAACACCGGACGCGAGGCGCCGCGGTCGAGGACGTGGTCGACTGCCAGCCGGAGACCGAACTCGTTGTCGACCGTGACCGAGCTGCCGGCGTGGTCGTCGACTCGGAGGTCGACCTGCACGGTCGGTACCCGGGCCGCGGCGTCCGCGGTGGCGGTCCGGCTGGCCGCGCGGTCGCAGGGTACGAGGATCAGGGAGTCGACCCGGCGGTCGAGCAGTGCCTGGATCTGGCGGCGCTCGGTCTGCGGTTCGTAGCGGGAGTTGGCGAGCAGGAGGCTGCGGTCGTCGTCGCGAAGTTGGTGTTCGACCGCCTCGACGAGCGTCGCGAAGTACGGGTTGCCGATGCTGGGTACCACCATGCCGACCGTGTAGGTGGTACGTCCGCGTAGCGCCGCTGCCAGGATGTTGGGCTGGTAGTCGAGCGCGGCTGCGGCGGCCAGTACGCGTTCGCGGTTCTCGGGGCGGACGCCGCGCTCGCTCGACAGCGCGCGTGAGGCCGTCGCGACCGACACTCCGGCTCGCGCGGCGACATCGCGAATGGTGGCACGCATGGAACCCCTCGGGATCGTGGAAACGTCACGGTAAACGATTACCGGATGTGGCGGCAATCCAGACCAGAACGTACGCATCGAGCGTCTTGACGCAATGCGCATCACTCCGTCATCGTGGGAGGCGTCACGGAAAACGATTTCAGTTCGTGATGCAGTAGCTCTATCCGACCGAGAGGCCGTCCCGATGTCCCAGACGCGACCGTCACAGCGCCCGCACGTGTCCGACCGTGCGTCACCGTCGGTGTCGCCGGAAGTCGTCGTCGTGGGGTCCGTCAACGTCGACACCGTCATCCGGGTCCCGCGGTTGCCTGCGCCCGGTGAAACGGTGTTGGGGATCGGCGCCGCCGAGCACGTCGGCGGGAAGGGTTCGAATCAGGCGGTGGCCGCCGCGCGCCTCGGTCGACGCGTGGGGCTCGTGGGTGCGGTCGGCGACGACGCCGACGGGCGCGCGGTGCGAGAAGCGTTGGGGGCCGAGGGCATCGACCTGGTGGGGCTCGGCGAACGATCGGGTGCCCGGACCGGCGCCGCCGTCGTCCAGGTGGACGACTCCGGCGAGAACTGCATCACGGTGCTCGCCGGCGCCAACGGTGATCTCGACGCCGCCGCGGTGCGGACGGCCGCCGACGACCTGCGGCGGGCGCTGGTGACCGTGGTCCAACTCGAGATCCCCGACGCCGCCGTCGCGGAAGCGATCGCGCTCGCGGGTGGCACCGTCGTCCTCAACCCGTCGCCCGCGCGACCGGTCGCAGCCGACGTGCTCGGCCGTGTCGACGTCCTCATCGTCAACCGCTCGGAACTGGCGTTGCTCGCGGGGGAGGCCGAACCGGCGACGTCGGTGCAGGCGGCGCGGATGGCGGGCCGGCTCTCCGGACCAGCGGCCGTCGTGGTCACCCTCGGCTCCGACGGCGCGGTGCTGGTGCGGGGCGGCGCGGTCACCGAGGTACCGGCGGTTCCCGTCGAGCGGGTCGTCGATCCGACCGGGGCCGGTGACACGTTCACCGGTGCTCTCGCGGATGCGCTGGTGCGCGGCGAGGCGCTCGACGACGCCGTGCGCTGGGCGGTGGAGGCCGCCGCGATCGCCGTCACGGCGGCGGGGGCGCAGTCGGCGATGCCCACCCGCGAACAGGTTCTCGCGGCGCGAGCGGGGAGCCGGTCGTGAGCGGCGCGCGGCCGGGACGGCTGGAACTGGACGGTGTCTCCAAGCTGTACCCCGGTGTGCGAGCTCTCGATTCGGTGGACTTCGATGTGCGCGGCGGTGAGGTGCACGTCCTGCTCGGCGAGAACGGCGCCGGCAAGTCCACGCTGATCAAGATGATGGCCGGCGTGCATCAGCCCGACACCGGCGAGATCCGGGTGGACGGCGCCGCCGTGCGGTTGCGCGGGCCCGGCGACGCGGAGGCGCTGGGCATCTCGACGATCCATCAGGAGATGGCACTCGTGCCGCATCTGACGGTGGCCGAG
Source organism: Prescottella equi (assembly GCF_002094305.1). Lineage (GTDB taxonomy): Bacteria > Actinomycetota > Actinomycetes > Mycobacteriales > Mycobacteriaceae > Prescottella > Prescottella equi. The sequence goes on along the minus strand of NZ_LWTX01000007.1, from coordinate 38,054 downwards.
AACATCTTCCTCGGCCGGCCTCCACGCCGATTCGGGCTGGTCGACACCCGCGCGATGCGTCGCCAGGCTCGGGAATTGCTCGATCGCACCGGACTCGATCTGGACGTGGACGCCACTGTCGGCGACCTCGGTGTGGCCCGACGTCAGATGGTCGAGATCGCGAAAGCCCTCAGCATCGACACCCGCTTCCTGATCATGGACGAGCCCACCGCGGTGCTGAGCCGAGGCGAGGTCACCGCGCTGTTCGACATCGTGCGCAGCCTCACCGACCGCGGCGTCGGCGTGGTGTTCATCTCGCACCTGCTCGGCGAGGTCGCCGAGATCGGGGACCGCGTCTCGGTGCTGCGCGACGGCGCGAAGGTGGGGGAGGTCCCTGCCGACACGGATGTCGACGAACTGGTGCGGCTCATGGTCGGCCGCTCGATCGAGCAGCAGTATCCGCCGCGCCGCAACGAGATCGGCGACGTCGTGCTCGAGGTGCGCGGTCTCGGCCGGGACGGGGAATTCGACGGCGTCGACCTCACCGTGCGCGCCGGAGAGGTCGTCGGCATCGGCGGCCTGGTCGGCGCCGGCCGCACCGAGGTGGTGCGGGCGATCTTCGGCGCCGACCGGTACGACCGCGGCGAGGTGCTCGTCGACGGCCGGCCGGTGCGCCGCGGCGACGTCGTCGCCGCGCACGAGGCCGGTCTCGCGCTGGTGCCGGAGGACCGTGCGGGCCAGGGACTGGTACTCGGCGCGTCGGTGGAGGAGAACCTCGGACTCGCCACGCTCGGCGACCGAACCCGGCTCGGACTGGTCGACCTGAACGATCAGGCGGCGAAGGCGCGGACCGCCGTGCAGCGGATGGGGATCCGCGTGTACGGCCCCGAACAGCCGGCAGTAACCCTGTCCGGCGGCAACCAGCAGAAGATCGTCATCGGCAAGTGGCTGATGGCCAAGCCGCGGGTACTGATCCTCGACGAACCCACCCGCGGCATCGATGTCGGTGCCCGCGCGGAGATCTACGAACTGATCGCCGAACTGACCGCCGACGGCACCGCCGTGGTGGTCGTGTCGAGCGATCTACCCGAACTGCTCGGGCTCAGCGACCGTGTGCTCGTGATGGCGGACGGCCGAGTCCGCGGCGAGCTGGACGGTACCCAGGCAACCCAGGAGAGCGTCATGGCTCTCGCGGTCACGGAAGGATGAGGGCGGTGCCCGAGAACAACACCGATCCCGCACGCGCGGGAACGTCGGCGGCGGGCGAGCCGCCCCCATCCTCCCGGGGAGCGCTGTGGCGGTGGGTGACGTCAGTGCGCGGCACGGGTGGCCCGCTCGCGGCCCTCGTCGCCCTGGTGGTGCTGCTGGCGCTGCTGTCGGGGGACTTCCTCACCACGAACAACCTCCTCAATGTCGGCGTGCAGGCGTCGGTGACGGCGGTGCTCGCCTTCGGTATGACGTTCGTGATCGTCAGCGGTGGCATCGACCTGTCGGTGGGTTCGATCGCGGGGCTGTCGGGCATCGTCACCGGCTGGACCGCGACGACCGCAGGCGTGCCGATGTGGCTGGCGGTGCTCGCCGGTATGGCCTCGGGCGTCCTGGCGGGGGTGGTTTCGGGCATCCTCATCACGGCCGGGCGGATGCCCCCCTTCATCGCGACACTCGCGATGCTGTCCGTCGCGCGTGGTCTCGCGTTGGTGATCGCCGACGGACGGCCGATCCCCGTGGACGGCTGGCTGGCCACCCTCGGCAGCGGTGAGTTGTTCGGCTTCCTGCCGTATCCCGTGTTGGTGTTGATCGCCGCCGCGATCGCCACCGGCCTGATCCTGCGCCGCACCTACCCAGGTCGCGCGATGTATGCGATCGGCGGCAACGCCGAGGCCGCGCGTTTGTCCGGGATCCGGGTGAACCGGCAGCAGGTGCTGGTCTACGCGCTGTCGGGGCTGTTCGCGGCGGTCGCCGGCATTCTGCTCGCGGCCCGGCTGGCGTCGGCGCAGCCCGAGGCGGGCACCGGCTACGAACTCGACGCGATCGCGGCCGTGGTGATCGGCGGCGCGAGCCTGTCCGGTGGCGTCGGCACCGCTGTCGGCACCCTGATCGGCGCGCTGATCCTGGCGATCCTGCGCAACGGACTCAACCTGCTCGACGTCTCCGCATTCTGGCAGCAGGTCGTGATCGGTGCCGTCATCGCCGCGGCGGTCCTGTTCGACACGCTGCGACGGCGCCGCCGCACCGGCGGCAAGGGCGGCGGACCGCTGAAGAGTCCGGCGGTGCGCAAGGCCGGTGCCGCGGTGCTGGTGCTCGTCGTGATCGCGGCGGGGTGGGCGATCGTCGACCGCCAGCGCAGTGGCGGCGCGTCCGGCACCCGGATCGCGCTGTCGTTGTCGACGCTGAACAACCCGTTCTTCGTCGACGTCCGCGAGGGTGCGCAGGAGGAGGCGGACCGACTCGGCGTGAAACTGACCGTCACCGACGCTGGTTCCGATCCGTCCCGGCAGGCCAACGACATCCAGAACGCGATCGCCCGCGGTGTCGATGCGATCGTCGTGAATCCCGTCGACTCCGATGCCGTCGTGCCGTCCGTCCAGGCCGCCAATGCGGCCGGCATCCCAGTGATTGCGCTCGATCGCGCGCCGAGCGGTGGCCTCGTCGTCACGACAGTGGCCTCCGACAACGTCGAGGGTGGACGACTGGCCGCCAGGCAGTTGGCCGAGTTGGTCGGCACCGGCCCCGTCGCGGTGCTCGAGGGCAAGCCGGGCACGTCCGCGGCGCGCGACCGGCGGACCGGATTCGACGAGGAGATCGCGCGGCATCCGGGCATCACGGTGGTCGCGTCGCAGCCCGCCGACTTCGACCGCACCAAGGCGCTCGACGTGATGTCGAACGTGCTGCAGTCGAACCCGGACATCCGCGGGGTGTTCGCCGCCAACGACGAGATGGCGCTCGGCGCGGTCAAGGCGCTCGGCCCCCGCGCCGGCGGTCAGATCAAGATCGTCGGTTTCGACGGCACGCCGGACGGATTGGCCGCAGTCGAGGCGGGCACCGTGAACGCCGATGTGGCCCAGCAGCCGACGGTGCTCGGCGTCGATGCCATACGACTGTCCGTCGAGACGACAGGCGACTCGGTGGTCGCGGACACGAGTGAGACCGGCGCGGTGCACAGCGTGCCGGTGCGGGTGGTCACAGCCACCGACAACTGACGATCAGCGCCGCTTCGACAGGCGCGAGAGACGTTGCCGGACAGTGGGTCTGACGGGAGTCAGATCCACCGTCCGGCGACTGTCCGTGTCTGCGGCAGCGCGGGCGAACCGCGTGTGCAGCCGGTCTCGCACCTCGTCGGGGGTGTAGGCGCGGCGCTGTCGTTCGGCGCGCATCGCGAGCGCTCCCGTTGCGGCGACACCCACCGCGCCCGCCAGCCCGAGTGCCTTCCACAGATGCCTGCCGTCGATGCGCATCGCTCTAGGCTAGGCGGATGATTCGGCAGACGCACTCATCGGAGATCACCCTCGACGAGGCGGTCGAGGTCACTCGCACGGGAGACATCTGGATTTTCCGGGGGCAGTCCGGTGCCGACCGGGCGATCCAGACACTCACCAACAGTCCTGTCAATCATGTCGGCATGTCCGTCGTGCTCGACGATCTGCCGCCCCTCATGTGGCACGCCGAACTGGGGCGGTCCCTGCCGGACATGTGGACCGGCAAGTTCCAGCGCGGCGTCCAGCTACACGATCTGCGCGCGGCGGTGCAGGTGTGGGGCGCGCGCTACGGCCAGCGCGGATGGCTGCGCCAGCTGGCGAAGCCGGTGACCGGTGAGCAGGAGGACGCGTTGCTGCGCACCATCGCGCGCCTCGACGGCACTCCGTTCCCGTCCTCCGTGCGTCTCGCGTCGCGCTGGTTCGGTGGCCGGATGCCGTCCCTGCGGCGACGGGCGAGCAGCCCGCACAGCGCGGGCCTCGAGAGCGCCTACTGCGCCGAGGTGGTCGCGTCGACGTACGCGGCGATGGGCTTGCTGACCGAGGACCGGCGCACCAACTGGTACGACCCCGGACGGTTCTGGAGTGGCGACCGGCTGCCGCTGGCTCCGGGCGTCGAGTTGGGTGCGGAGATCGCGGTTCTGCTCGATGCGGAGGATCTCGCCGCAGGGCAGCGCGCGGCGCGTTCGGGCGCCGTTGACCAGTGACCTGGATCTCCTGATCCGCGTGTCGATCATCACATAACGACTGGATTACGACCGGTCTGTCGACTTGCCGACACGCCGAACGCAACTGCGGCAACGGGCCGTGTAGGGGCCTGTTTCCGGACGCGCGTACCGGAATTGCGGGCCGTGACCTTTCCGTGACGGTGCCCTACGGTCGTTATCGGTTCGAGACCAACGGACCACGCCGGATCGCCGCTGCACGAACCTGTCCCCGCGATCCGGACACCCGATTCTTCGAGGGGGCAGCGGTGAAACGGACACGAGTCCGCCCGACAACGTCGGTGCGCGAACGCCGTCTCGCCGGCAGGAGCGGAGAGGATCTACCCGAATGACCAGCTTCACCATCAAGCGCGCCATGGGCGCAGTCGTTGCCACCGGCGCTGTCGTCGCGATCCCGTTGGCGCTCGGAACCGGCACCGCGTCTGCGGCGGGCAGCCATGACTGGTCCGGCGTCGCCGAGTGTGAGTCGTCCGGCAACTGGTCGGCCAACACCGGCAACGGCTACTACGGCGGCCTGCAGTTCTCGCAGAGCACCTGGGAGGCCTACGGCGGCACCGGCAGCGCCAGCAACGCGAGCCAGGCCGAGCAGATCCGCGTCGCCGAGAACGTCCTCGACGGCCAGGGTGTCGGGGCGTGGCCGGTGTGTGGCCAGTACCTCACGGGCGGCAGCACCGCGACCGGCTCGGTCGAGTCGATCGCACAGGAGGCTCCGGCCCAGGTGACCGCGCCGGCTCCCGTCCAGCAGCAGGTCGCCGAGTGGGCCCAGACGGTTCCCGCCGGTGTCGGCAACTACGTCGTCCAGCTGGGCGACACGCTGTCCCAGATCGCGCAGAACCACGGCGTCTCGCTCGCGAACCTCGTCGCGCAGGTCCAGAACCCGGACCTGATCTTCCCCGGACAGACCCTGTCCATCTGATCGGCCCCCGCGCCGCACGAACTCACAGCCCCGCCGGTATCCCCCTCCCGGCGGGGCTGTGTCGCATCCGAAGCCGCGACGCCGTAACGATCGGTCGGTCCTCCGCGACGGTAGGGACACCGATGCTGTCAACCGCCAAGGAGTTCTCGTGACGCGATCTCTTCGTACTGTTCGACGCACGGCCGCGGTGCTGGGCGTGGTGGCGGCACCGCTGGCCTTCGCCGCCTCGTTCGGGGTCGCGTCCGCAGAGGCGACGCCGTGGCGGATCGGACCCCTGTATCGCGCAGAGACGTCCGGCGAGAGCGCCGAGTACGTGTGCAACAAGGCGCTCGCGATGGAGAAGTCCTCGCGGGCGGTCGTCCTCGAACCCTGCACCTACGATGCCGCTCAGGACGTCTGGTACCGAGTGGTCTTCGCTCCCGGCGCCCTCGGCTTCAGCAGCAGCAGCTGATCCGCCGCCCGGCGTCTCGGCATGGGTGCGTCTCGAGAGGGTAAGGCGATAGGTCCTACTACACTGATAGGCATGGCTGATGGGACCTATCAACCGACACTGTCACAGCTGCGTGCCTTCGTCGCGGTGGCCGAGTATCGCCACTTCGGTACCGCCGCCGCGCGGTTGAGCGTGAGTCAGCCGACGCTGTCCCAGTCGCTGGCCTCGCTCGAGAACGGTCTGGGCGTGCAGTTGATCGAACGGAGCACCCGGCGGGTCCTGGTCACCTCGGCCGGTGAGCAGCTGCTGGCGCAGGCCAAGTTGATCCTCGATGCCGCGGACGGGTTCGTCGCGGCGGCCGCCGGTGTGGGCGACAGTCTCGTCGGGCCGTTGCGTATCGGTCTGATCCCGACCGTCGCGCCGTACGTGCTCCCGGCGCTGCTGCCCGCGGTCCGCCGCGAGATGCCGGCCCTCGTGCCCCAGGTCGTGGAGGACCAGACCGCAAGGCTGCTCGAATCCCTGCGTGCCGGCGCCATCGATGTCGCCGTCCTCGCCCTGCCATCGGAGGCGCCCGGCCTGATCGAGATTCCGCTCTACCGCGAGGACTTCGTGGTCGTCCTTCCGCGGGATCACGTCTTCGCGGGCCGCGACGACCTGCCTCTCCAGGTTTTGGACGAATTGCCGCTCCTGCTGCTGGACGAGGGCCACTGCCTGCGCGACCAGACATTGGATCTGTGCCGCTCGGTCGACGCCCACCCCCTGTCCGGGGACACCCGCGCTACCTCGCTGGCAACCGTCGTGCAGTGCGTCGCCGGGGGATTGGGCGTGACCCTCGTCCCGGACTCCGCGGTGCCGGTCGAGACGCGCCGCGGCGATCTGGGCACCGCGCGCTTCGCCGCACCCGCGCCGGGGCGGACGGTGGGACTCGTCTTCCGGGCCTCGAGCGGTCGAGCCGAGGGTTACCGGCAACTGGCCGGGCTGTTGCGGGCCGCGGCGCCGGCCGGCGTCACCGTGGCCGCCTGAGACGGCCGAGGCGTTTCAGCGCCGCTTGCGTCCGCCGGGCTTGGCCTTGCTGCCGGGCTTACCGCGACGCGAGTCCTGGGCGCGCGCCTTGCCCGACGTGGCCGGCTGTTGCTTCGCTGCGCGCGGTTGAGCTGATCGCGGCGCCTTGGACTTGGTCTTCGGAGTCTCGTGCGGATTGCGTCCACGCGAGCTGTTGGCCGTGCGTCCGCGCACGATGCCGATGAACTCCTCGACCAAGTCGGTCGTGCGATCCTCCACCCACGACAACGCGACCTGCGAGGCGGGACCGTGCGCGATCGGGCGGTAGGTCAGATCCTTGCGATGGTGTAGTCGGGCGAGCGACATCGGCACCGTCACGACGCCGACGCCGGCGGCGACCAGTTCGATCGCGTCACCCGTCGTGGCTGGGCGATCCTGTGCCGGGTTTCCCGGCAGCGCGTCCCACGCCAACGGGGTGTCGAGGGGATCGAGCACGAGTTCCTCGGCGAGGTCGGTGAGGTCGACCTCTTCCGCGGCCGTGAACACGTGGTCCTTGGGGATCACCACGACCGGCACCTCTTCGTAGAGGGCGATGACGCTCAGCCCGTCCCGGTCGATCGGTAGTCGTAGCAGGGCCGCGTCGGCGCGATCCTCGCGCAGGGCTGTCGTGGCGTCGGCAGCATCGACCGCCACCAGTTCGAGCGGGGTGTCGGTCACGCGTTCTCCCCAGATCCGAACCCATTTCGCGGGGACGACACCGGGGACGTACGCGAGCCGGAACGGTCGGGATGCAGTCGCCTCGGTCACCGGGCAAGGCTACCCGGCCGATCTCGGGAGCCACCCGTGCAGCCGCGTCATGCGTGGTCGATACCCTTGACACATGACGTCGCAGAAGACCCCCCAGACGATGAAGCCCGCGACCGCGGCGAAGAAGCTGGGTGTGTACCTCCAGGCCACCCCCGCAGAGTTCCAGGACGGTGTGGTGACCCGCGACGAACTCAACGCGTGGCAGGCCGACGCGCCGGAGTGGCTCGTGACCCTGCGCAAGGAGGGTCCCCACCCCAAGGATGTCGTCGCCGCCAAGCTGGGTGTCTCCATCGCCGGGCTCGCTCGCGGCGGTGTCGACGGAGCGCTCACCACCGCGCAGATCGAAGCGCTGCTCGCCGAACAGCCCGACTGGCTCGTCGCCGAGCGCGCCAATCTGGTGGCAGTCCGCAAGGAGGAGAAGCGCATTCGCGAGCAGCAGGCCGCCAAGCGTGAACAGTCCAACCGTCGTCCGCGTAACGCCGGGCCGTTCAAGCCGTCCGAGTGACGAGGTGGCCCGGCCGGTAGACGCTGCGCTCCGGCCGGGTCAGCGCGGACTGTAGGTGAGGCACCGCGCCGCGTGGTCGCCGGAGCCGCCGCCCACCCGGATCTCGCTGGCGGCGCACTCGAGGTCTCGGTTGTGCTTGCAGTCGGCGCGTTGGCACGCCCCGACCATGCTCGTCACGGTGTCCAATCCACCCTTGGTGGACAGCGGAATGAAGGTCTCACAGTCGGCGCTGCCGTTGCTGCCCGCGACGTTGATCGCGAAGGCGTGGCAGCCGTCGTGGTTGTAGGAGCAGTCGGTCACCGAACAGTCGGTGACGTGGGGCATCTCCATTGTGGTCATGTGGCCCTCCGGACATCTCGACGGTTGTCCTCGTGCCACCTCACGGTAGCCGCGCCATGACGGCCTGACCAGCAAGGATGGGCTGCCCTAAGCGGTCTGGTGGCGCTCGGGCGCCCGCTGCCACTGCGCGCGCAGCGAACGCTCGCGGCCGAGGAACCGCAGCTGCGCCACCACGCCCGCGACGGCGAGCAGGAGGTAGAAGGCGTACCACCACCAATCGTCGTCGATGGTGCGGGTGATCGATGCATGACCGAAGTCGGCGGCGTCGAGCACGCCGGTGAGAAGCATCGCTCCTCCGACGATCGCGACGGCGCCACCGAGTGCGCTGACGATCACCAGCAGCATCGCCGGCAGATCCACCGCCAGGGCGAGTACCGCCAGAGCGATGCCGATCAGGACGCCGACGAGCACGATCACCCAGTTCCACGTCACTCCCAGCGCCACCGTCGCGCCCGCGCCGAGTGCGAATCCGGCCGACGCCATCGCGAGGACCACGGCCACCGCGTAGTAGAGGTACGCGAGAACCGCGAACAGGATCGCGACCAGGACGCCGACGACCCACCCCAGCGCGGTCGACAGGTAGCTGTCACCACCGATCGCGGCCACCAGAGCCGCACCGAGACCGAAGCCGGCGAAGGCGCCCCAGAACGCGATGACGATGCGCATCGCGGGAAGCCCGCGGAAGCAGAAGACGGCTCCGGCCAATACTGCGAGGATGCCCAGCACGACGTCGGTCATGCCGTGACCGTAGCCCGACGCGGTCCGTTTTCGTTGAAGCCGGCGGGCAACACGCGGGGGCGCGGGGGGCGAATCAGCCCTCGGACACCTCGAATTCGTCGAAGACGACCTCGCCGGCCGCGTCGGACTCCGCCAGGTTGACCTCTCCGAGCAGCGCCCACCCGTGGTCGCCGTTCGGGTCCTCGAGGACCTGTCGGACCCGCCACAGCGTCGGCTCGACGGTGACCTGGAACAACAGCGGGCCGCGCGCGGACGGGCCGGTCCCGATCTCGTCGTACTCGTCGAAGTACAACTCGAGCAGATCTGCCCAGTCGTCGGCGTCGAGGCCGTCACCGAGTGCAGCGAGCTCGTCCCAGCGCTGCCGGGACGCCAACTCGACACGGCGGAACATCGCGTTGCGCACCATCACCTTGAACGCACGGGCGTTCGCCGTGATCGGCCGCGGGATGTCCGCGCCGAACGCCACCTGTTGATCGTCGGACTCGGCGCCGGGGTTGGTGAGCTGTTCCCACTCGTCGAGCAGACTCGAATCGACCTGGCGGATGAGCTCACCGAGCCACTCGGTGAGATCCTCGAGCTCCTCGGTTCGGGCCTCCGCCGGAACCGTCTGCCGCAGAGCCCGATACGCGTCGGCGAGGTAACGCAGCACGAGGCCTTCGGAACGTGCGAGGCCGTAGTGGCTGACGAGTTCGGCGAACGTCATCGACCGCTCGACCATGTCGCGAACCACGGACTTGGGGGAGAGGGCGAACTCGTTCATCCACGGATGCCCGGCGCGGTAGGTTTCGAACGCCGGGAAGAGGATGTCGGCCAACGGCTTCGGCCACGTGATCTCCTCGAGGAGTTCCATCCGCTCCTCGTACTCGATACCGTCCGCCTTCATCTCGGCCACAGCCTCGCCGCGCGCCGCATGCTGCTGCGCCATGAGGATCTGTCGAGGGTCGTCGAGGGTGGACTCGATCACCGACACGACGTCGAGTGCGTAGCCGGGCGATTCGGGATCGAGCAGCTCGAGCGAGGCGAGTGCGAACGGTGACAGCGGCTGGTTGAGCGCGAAGTCGCGCTGCAGGTCCACCGTCAGCCGGGCCATGCGCCCGTACTCGTCCGGCTCGTCGAGCTGCTGCACGATTCCCGCCTGCAGCAGGCCGCGGTACAGGCGGATCGCCTTGAGAATGTGCCTGCGCTGCGCGGGCCGCGGCTCGTGGTTGTCCTCGAGCAGGTGACGCATCGCCTGGAAGCAGTTGCCCGGGCGGGCGATCACGTTGAGCAGCATCGAATTGCTCACCGAGAACCTGGAGACCAGCGGCTCGGGGGAGGCTGCGACCAGCTTGTCGAACGTGCCCTCACCCCACGAGACGAAACCCTCGGGCGCCTTCTTGCGCTGGACCTTCCGGCGCTTCTTCGGATCGTCGCCCGCCTTGGCGAGCGCCCGCACGTTCTCGATCTCGTGCTCGGGCGCCTGCACGACGACAGTGCCCATCGTGTCGTAGCCGGCCCGTCCCGCGCGTCCGGCGATCTGGTGGAACTCGCGGGCCCGCAGCTGGCGGGTGCGGGTGCCGTCGAACTTCGTCAGGCCCGTCAGCAGGACTGTACGGATCGGGACGTTGATGCCGACGCCGAGTGTGTCGGTGCCGCAGATGACCTTGAGCAGGCCGTCCTGTGCGAGGCGTTCGATGAGCCGGCGGTACTTGGGCAGCATGCCGGCGTGGTGGACCCCGATACCGTGACGGACCAAGCGCGACAGGGTCTTTCCGAAGCCCGTGGTGAACCGGAAGGCGCCGATGGCCTCGGCGATCGCGTCCTTTTCGGCACGGCTGCACAGATTGACGCTGGTCAGCGCCTGCGCGCGTTCGAGTGCCGCGGCCTGGGTGAAGTGCACGACGTACACCGGGGCCTGGTGGGTGGTGACGAGTTCCTCGATCTCCTCGCCGATCGGGGTCTGCGAGTACGAGAAATGCAGCGGCACCGGACGTTCGGAGCCGGACACCTCGGTCGTCGGACGTCCGGTCCGGCGGGTGAGGTCCTCCCGCAGGTGCGTGACGTCGCCGAGCGTCGCCGACATCAGCAGGAACTGGGCCTGCGGCAACTCGATCAGCGGCACCTGCCAGGCCCAGCCTCGGTCCGGCTCGGAATAGAAGTGGAACTCGTCCATCACGACCTGGCCGATGTCGGAGCCGGCACCCTCGCGCAACGCGAGATTCGCGACGATCTCGGCGGTGGCGCAGATGATCGGCGCCGACGAGTTCACCGACGCGTCACCGGTCATCATCCCGACCTTGTCGGCACCGAACACCTCGCACAACGCGAAGAACTTCTCGCTCACCAGCGCCTTGATGGGTGCGGTGTAGAACGTGCGACGACCTTCGGCGAGCGCGAAGAAGTGGGCGCCGAGTGCCACCATGGACTTGCCCGAACCCGTCGGCGTCGCCAGGATCACGTTCGCCCCGGAGACCAGCTCCATGAGCGCTTCCTCCTGCGCCGGGTACAGCTGCAGGCCACGATCGTTCGTCCACGAGGTGAACGCGTCGAACAGGGCGTCGGGATCGACGTCGGAAGGATCGACGGTGGCGGGAAGCAGATCGGTTAGCAGCACCGTTACAGGCTAGAGCCTCGTAGGGACACCCGGGCGAGGCGGGCAATCCGGGCCCGCGGGCGGCGTGCGGCGATCAGGTGGCGCTGCGCTCGTCGGACCCCATCGCGTCGAGCACTGCCATCCGCGTCTCGGGGGCGCCGGTGATCGTGGACTCGCCCACTCCGTTCGTCAGCAGAGCGCGCCACCGGTCCTCGTCGAACTCGAGCGCCGACGTCGATTCCAGGAAGCCCTCGAGGACGTCGAGGAAGCGAATCGGGTCGTCCCGGAACGGGAAGTGACCGGAATCCTCGAACACGTCCAGCCGCGAACCCGGCATCGCGGAATGCGCGAGACGCGCGTGACTGACCGGGATGACCGAGTCCCGCGCACCCCAGATGAGCTGGACGGGCAGGTTCTCCGTCAGATAACAGCGGTCGAGCATCGTGACGACCTGTCCCCGCCAGTCGACGACCGATCGCAGGGTCCGCAGGTAGGCCTCGTAGGCCGTCGGGTCCGGGAGCGCGCTCAACACCCGGACCAGGTCCGGCGTGTCGTGCAGCATCGTGCCCGGGCGGAGCGGCGAGCCGTGGATGTGGGAGACCACGTCGCCGACAGCGCGGACCGCCGTCATCGCGCCCGGTAGGCGGATCAGCTTCAGTGCCTCGTTCACCACGGGCATCGTGATGAGCCGGAGCAGCGGATGGACGTCCTTGGTCACACCGCCCGCCGATACCAGCACCAGACGGTCGACCATGTGCGGAAACTGGTATGCGAACTGCATCGCGACGCCGCCGCCGAGTGAATGGCCGACGACCGTCACCTTGTCGACGTCCAGCACCGAGAGCAGATCCCGCATACCGTTCGCGTAGGCCGCGACCGAATAGTCCGCGCGCGGCTTGTCCGAGCGCCCGTGTCCGAGCAGGTCCGGGGCGATGACCGTGTACTTCTCGGCCAGGTGCGGAATGATCTCGCTCCACGTCGACGAGTTGTCGCCGATCCCGTGGATCAGGAGCAGCGCGGGACCCTCACCGGCGATGCGGAAAGCGCGCCGGTAGCCGTGGATGGTCCGGAAGACCATCCGGGGCTCGGTGTCCGGCACCGGGCGGAGCATCCGCGTTCGAGAGTCGCTCATATCGCCTCCTGAAGCCCCCACCCGACAGGCGGGCGACGCTCAGATAATCGATCGTCCGAGTATATCCGTGCACCGAGAGCGTAGGTGGCGCAGTTGTCACAAGTGTGACTTCGGATAACGTAAAGGTTTCGTTATCGACGATACCTGGACGAACGACCGAACGGCTCGGCAACGAGGTTCCTCAGCGGTCCTCGTCGGTGTCCCGGTCGCCCTCCCCGTCCATCCGGGCCTGCTCTGCCAGGAACCGCTCGAACTCGGCGCCCAGTTCGTCTCCGCTCGGCAGATCCTCGTCGCCGGCCAGCAGCGTCGACTGCTGCTCCTGCGCCGCGACGTAGGAGTCGTACTGGTTCTCGAGCGCCTTCACCACCGACTGCACCTCTTCGTTCGAGGTGATGTGCTCGTCGATCTGCTCGCGCACCCGCGCGGCGGCCTCACCGAGGGCGACCAGGGGCAGCTCCAGATCGGCGATCTCCATGACGTTCTCGAGCAGCGTCTCGGCGGCGGCCGGGTACTCCGTCTGCGCGAGGTAGTGCGGCACGTGTACCGAGAAGCCCACCGATTCGTGTCCGTGCTGGCTCATACGGAGCTCGAGGAGGGACGACGCACTGCCCGGCACCTGGAGTTCGCCGGACCAGCGGTGGTGGTCCTCGATCAATTCCTTGTTCGTCGAGTGCGCCGTCACGCTCAGCGGCCGCGTGTGGGGGATGGCCATCGGAATCGCGTTGATGCCGACGGTCCGGCGGACGCCCAACTGTTCCGCGAGCAGCCGGACCGCGGTGGTGAACCGCTCCCACCGCAGGTCGGGTTCCATGCCCGCGAGGAGCAGGAAGGGGGTGCCGGCGGTGTCGCGCAGCGCATACAGGTTCAGTTGCGGAGCGTCGAAGTCCGAGAAATGGTCGGCCTTGAACGTCATGGTGGGGCGTCGCGACCGGTAGTCGATCAGCTCGTCCACCGCGAACGAGGCGACCAGTTCGGTCTCGAGGCTCTCGCGCAGGTGCTTGGTGGCCAGCTTCACCGCGTGTCCGGCGTCGGAGAAGCCCTCGAGGCCGTGGATCAGCACAGGCCCCTGGCCGTCGGCCGAGGACAGATGCGGTGCCGGGAACTCCAGCTCGTACATCTTCGACTGCTCGTCCATGACGGCTCCTTTTCCTTCGAACGTCTTCTTCCAGTGTCCCTCACGGGGTCCCGTCGTCCGAAACGGGAGCCGGAGAGGCGCGTGGCCGGGGTCGGTACCCCGCCGTCAGAGGACCAACACCGCAGGCTGTCGAATCATTCCGTCCGGTCCTGCCGTGTGACAGGGTGTGGCGGACGGGCAGAACGCGAGCGGATCGTGCAGGAGGACGCCACATGACGGAGCGCAGGCACTGCGCACTCGTGTCGGCCGCGCTCGCGTCGGCCGCCGTGGTGCTCGTCGCGGGTTGCGGGTCGGTGGTGTCCGGCACCGCGAGGCCTGCCGAGAAAGGGGTGGCATCGCGGCCGCTCGGAGAGTTGCTGCTCGAGCCGGCGGCGTTCCCGCCCGCGTACCCCGCCGTCGTTCTTCCCACACAGGCCGTTTCGCAGGCGGCGCCCGACCTCACCGGGATCGCGCCCGGCGCCAGGGTCGACCCGCCCGGGTGCAAACCGCCGCCGCAGGACTACACCGCGAACGGAACCGCGATCGCGGTCGGTACGGATTCGGTGAGCCGCTCCACCGTCACGATCGAACTGGTCCGGGTGTCGACTCCGCTTTCGGAACTCGAAGCGCAACTCGTCCAATGTCCCGATGTCACCGCCACTGCGAACGGCGTCGACGTGCAGGTGCGTACCGCGATCACCCGTCCACCCCGGGTCGAGGTGGACCACACGCTCGCACTGCACCGGACGGTCGAATCCGGAGGGCCCGGTGGGGCGGTGACGCAGTCGATGCTCACCTTGATGGCTCAGATCGACGACGTGCGGATCCAGGCCACCTTCATGTCGTTCGACACGGCGCCGGACGGGAGCGACGCCGACGTCCTGGACGAACTCTTCACCGCCGCCGTGCAGAAGGTCCGAGCCGGGTGAGATCGCGGCTTTAACACCCCGGCCCGACAGACAGGACGCGTCCGGCTGCCGTAACCGAGGGTTGTGCACAGCCCTCGACCTCATCCACAGGGCAGGGATCGTCCCAGTTCGCCGAGATCACGTCGTCGGGGACACCCAGCATCGTCGTGGCATGACGACATCGACCTCGGCACACGGCTCACCCTGTCCACGCGACCCGCGTACGTCCCACGCCGTGCGCATCTCCGAGCCCGGCGACCTCGTGAGCGCGGTTCCCGCCCTGCTCGGCTTCCACCCGCACCGTTCGCTCGTCGCGATCTGTCTGACCGGTACCTCGGTCGGCGCCGTGATGCGGCACGATCTGCGGCCGCGCGAGCCCGCGCTGATGCGCACGGTCCTCGGACAGTTCACCGCGGTGGCCGTCCGGGAAGGTGCGGACCGCGTCCTGGTCGTCATGGTCGACGACCGATTGCCGGACCGGCCCGAATCGTGCGATCTCGCGCCGTACGGGCAGATCGTGGATGCGTTCGACGAGCTGCTCGGCGAGCAGGGAATCTCGATCGCCGCGACGCATCTCGTCGGCCGGATCGAGGCGGGCGCCCCGTGGACGAACCTCACCGGCAGCGTGCGGGGAGCACTCCCGGACCCGACGGCGTCGAGGGTCGCCGTGGCGCAGGTCCTCGGCGGCCGCGCAATTCGAGCCTCCCGGGACGAACTCGAGGCGGTTCTGATCCCCGACTCGCTCGGCGAGCAGCAGGATGTCGCCGACCACATCGACGCTGCGCGTGAGCGGATCACGCGCGGCGACGGGATGGCGCGGAGCGCTACCGATCCGGTCAGCTTCGACCGGCGTTGCGTCGAACTGGTGCTCGCCAGGATCGCGCAGACCGCCTCGGGCGACGAGCTGACACCCGAGGAATGCGCGGAACTGGCTCTCGTGCTGGAGAATTCGCGGGCCCGTGATGCGTTGCTCGCGCTGTCCGCCGGCAGCGACGCAGATGCCGCCGAGCAGCTGTGGATCGTCCTGGCTCGCGCACTGCCCGAGCCGGAACGGGCCGAACCGCTCGCGCTCCTCGGATTCAGCGCGTACCTGCGGGGTGACGGACCGATGGCAGGGGTCGCCCTGTGTGCGGCACTCGCGGCCGACCCCTGCCACCGTCTGGCCAATCTTCTCGACGATGCTCTGCAGCGCGGAGTGCGCCCCTGCGTCCTGCGCGAGCTCGCCGACGTCGGGCGCGGCATCGCGGCGGAACTCGGGGTGCGTCTGCCCCCGCCGGCGGACTAGCGACGGGCGGCGTGCGACCGATCACCCAAGGCCTGGAGGTACGTCCAGGCGTCGGAGACGATCTCGTCGAGGTCGGTGTGTGCCGGGCGCCAACCGAGTTCGTCCACGGCACGGTCGCTCGACGCGATCAGCACGGCAGGGTCACCCGCGCGTCGGGGGGCGTCCTCGGCGGCGATGGGCAGGCCGGTCACCCGCTCGCAGGCCGAAATGACTTCGCGGACAGTGAATCCGGCGCCGCTACCGAGGTTGTAGATGCGGTGGTGTCCGGGGACCGACGACTCGAGGGCCAGCAGGTGGGCGTCGGCCAGGTCGAGGACGTGGATGTAGTCGCGCACCGCGGTGCCGTCCTTGGTGGGCCAGTCGGTGCCGAAGACGGAGATCTTCTCGCGTTGACCCAACGCGACCTGGAGCACGAGGGGAATGAGATGTGTTTCCACGACTCGGTTCTCACCCGCGCCCCTGTAGGCTCCGGCGACGTTGAAGTAGCGCAGGCTGGTGGCGGCGAGCGAGTGCGCGTTCGCGTACGACGTGATCGCGTGGTCGATCGCGAGCTTCGTGGCGCCGTACGGGTTGGTGGGACGGGTCGGTGCGTCCTCGGTGATGGGTGTGCGTTCCGGCTCGCCGTAGGTGGCCGCGGTGGACGAGAACACCAGGCGGGGTGTGCCCGACAGCCGCATGGCCTCGAGCAGCGCGAGCGTCGTCACGACGTTGCCCTGCCAGTACTGCTCCGGACGCTCGACGGACTCGCCGACCAGCGACTGTGCGGCGAAATGCAACACACCGTCGAAACGGGGTGTGCTGTTGCCGGATCCGAGCACGGATCCGGCAACAGCGGCGATGTCACCCTCGATGAACTCGGCACCTGCCGGCACGGCGTCGGCGTTTCCGGTCGAGAGGTCGTCGACGACGACCACCTCGTGGCCACGCTCGAGCAGCACGGTGGTGCACACGCTGCCGACGTATCCTGCGCCGCCGGTAACCAGAAGTCTCACAGTTCATCTCCTCGCGTGCCGCGACCGCACACGCGAAGCGAGGTGTCAGACCTGCTTCACCTGGACGGCGTGGGCCATTTCCTCGGGAAGGTCGAATTCGTCGTGACCGGACGCGGTGATCGTCACCGAGCCGGGTCGGGTCTCGACTGTAACCCTTGCATCGGGGACCACGCCCGCTTCGCGGAGCTGACCGATCAGTTCGGGATCGGACTGCACGTGCTCGGCGAGGCGCCGCACCACCACGGCAGTCGGCTTGCCCGGCGGCACGTCCGTGAGCCGGATGAGCGTCTCCGCATTGCCCACCGGACGGTCGAGTCCCAGATCCGCCAGACCCGGGATCGGGTTGCCGTACGGCGAGGTCGTCGGGTTCTTCAGTACCTCGACGAGGCGCCGTTCGACGTCCTCGCTCATCACGTGCTCCCAGCGGCATGCCTCGGCATGCACCTGATCCCATTCGAGGCCGATGATGTCGACGAGCAGACGCTCGGCGAGGCGATGCTTGCGCATCACCGCGACCGCAAGGTTGCGGCCCTTCTCGGTGAGCTCGAGATGACGGTCACCCGCCACCTGGAGCAGTCCGTCGCGCTCCATGCGAGCAACCGTCTGGCTCACGGTCGGACCGCTCTGCTCGAGTCGTTCGGCGATCCGCGCGCGGAGCGGGACGACGCCCTCTTCTTCCAAGTCGTAGATCGTCCGGAGATACATCTCCGTGGTGTCGACCAGATCCTTCACTCTCACACCCCTTCGTCTGGCGTGATTCTACCGGGCATTCCGGTTTGTCGGTCCCGCTCGGGCGTCGACGTGAAACGCGTCGCTCGGGCGCCGCCCGGAGTGGGCCGCCGACCCGTGCGCCCGACACGGTTCGTGGCGCCTCGCGCGGGCGCCGTCGCGCCAAGTAGCTTGGGTGAATGGCCGTGTCGTCAGGTCCCGGGAGGGGCACAGCAACCACCGGATCGGATCGCGTCGTGGTCTGGAGTCCGGACTATCTCAGCTACCGCTGGAGTCCGCAGCATCCGATGAACCCCACCCGGCTCGATCTGACGATGGCGCTCGCCGACGGACTGCGTTTGATCGACGCGGCGGAGGTGGTCCGCCCGGACGCCGCCTCCGACGCCGATCTGCTCCGCATCCACACCCCCGCCTACATCGAAGCGGTCAAACTCGCCGGCGACGGCCCCGACACGGCGCTGCCCCCGGAGTTGGAGACGCGGCACGGACTCGGTACCGACGACAACCCGATCTTCCCGCGCATGCACGAGGCCAGCGCCGTCCTCGCCGGTGGTTCGCTCGCTGCCGCCAAGGAGATCGCGTCCGGCCGCGCCCGCCGCGCGGTGAGCATCGGCGGCGGAATGCACCACGCGATGGCGGACTGGGCATCCGGGTTCTGTGTGTACAACGATGCCGCGATCGCCATTTCCTGGTTGCTGGACAACGGCTTCGACCGGATCGCCTACGTCGACATCGACGCCCACCACGGAGACGGCGTCCAGCACGCGTTTCTCGGCGACCCGCGTGTGATGACGATCTCCATCCACCAGCACCCCGCGACGTTGTGGCCCAACACCGGTTGGTCGAGCGAGGTGGGGTCGGGCGCCGCCGAAGGCACCGCGATCAACCTCCCGGTCCTGCCCGGCACCAGTGATGCGCTGTGGCTGAGAGGGTTCCACGCGGTCGTGCCGGCCGCGATCGCCGGGTTCCGGCCGCAGATCGTCATCAGCCAGTGCGGTGCCGACAATCATCGCGAGGACCCGCTGGCCGATCTCGCACTGACCGTCGACGGTCAGCGGGCCGCGTATCTCGCGATGCGCGAGCTCGCCGATCGGTACGCCGAGGGCCGTTGGCTCGCTGTCGGTGGAGGCGGATACGGCCTGGTCCGGGTCGTACCGAGATCGTGGACCCATCTGATCGCGACCGCACTCGACCGTGAGATCGACCCCGCCACGGCGATTCCCGACGGCTGGCGGGAGAAGGCGCATGCCGTCGCGCCGAGCGTCGACCTGCCGACGACGATGGGGGAGGGCGGCGACACGAAGTATCTGCCGTGGGACGGACCGGGAGGAACTCCCGAGACGGGAGTGGCTTCGATGGACCGCGCCCTCACCCGCATCGACGCGGCGATCATCGCGACTCGTCGCGCCACGTTCCCACTGCTCGGCCTCGATCCGGAGGATCCCCGTGACTGACGGCACCGCCAAAGACGGCAAGAAGGTCGATCTCGAACGCGCGCGGAACTTTCCGCGCCACTGGCTCGCCGACGTACTCGCGTCGGACGGGGGTGTCGTCCATCTGCGGCCGATCGTTCCCGAGGACGCCGACAAACTCGTCGAGTTCCACGGCAAGCTGTCCGAACGCACCCGCTACCTGCGGTACTTCGGCCCGTACCCCACCATGTCCAACCGGGACGTCGTCAACTTCACGACGGTCGATCACCGCAACCGCGTCGCCTTCGTGGCGATCCTCGGCGACGAGATCATCGCGGTGGGCCGGTACGAACGCCTGCTCGACGTCGGTGACGGACGCTCGGCGGAGGTCGCCTTCGTCGTGGCCGACGCGCATCAGGGTCGCGGTCTCGGACCGATCCTGCTCGAGCACCTCGCGGGCGCGGCCGCCGAGAACGGTCTGAACATGTTCGTCGCCGAGGTCCTCGCCGAGAACCGCAACATGGTCTCGGTGTTCCGGGAAGCCGGATACCAGGTCAGCCGCAGTTTCGACGGCGGTGTGCTGCGCCTCGAATTCGCGATCGACCCGACCGAGGCGCTGCTGTCGGTGCGGAACTCGCGCGAACGCGCCGCCGAGGCCCGCAGTGTCCGCAACGTGCTCAGCCCGCGATCGGTTGCCGTGATCGGTGCCTCCACGGACAGCTCCAAGGTCGGCAACGCCGTTCTGGCGAACCTGTTGCAGGGCAACTTCTCCGGGCCCGTGTACCCGGTCAACGCCGAGCACCGATCGGTGCGCGGGGTGCGTGCCTACCCGACGGTGCGCGACATCCCCGACGACGTCGACCTGGCCGTCGTGGCCGTCCCGGCCGAGTCGATCGACGCGGTGCTCGACGACTGCCTGGCCAAGGGGGTCAAGGCGCTCGTGGTCGTGTCGGCGGGGTTCGGTGAGACCGGCCCGGACGGGCGTGACTCCGAGCGGCGCCTCGTGCACGCGGCTCGCGCGCACGGCATGCGCCTCATCGGACCGAACGCGCTCGGCGTCGCGAACAACGACGTGGCGGTGTCGCTGAACGCGACGCTCGCTCCGGTGCTGCCCAAGCCGGGGCGGGTCGGCTTCTTCTGCCAGTCCGGCGCCCTCGGCATCGCGATCCTCGACCAGGCCGCGAAGCGGCACCTGGGCCTGTCGACGTTCGTATCGGCCGGTAACCGTGCGGACGTCTCCGGCAACGACCTGCTGCAGTACTGGGACACCGACCCGGACACCGAGGTGGTGCTGCTGTACCTGGAGAGCTTCGGCAATCCCCGGAAGTTCTCCCGGATCGCTCGCCGGGTCGCCCGAAACAAGCCGATCGTGGCGGTCAAGAGTGGCCGCCACGCGGTGCCCCCGGCGCTCGCGGCGACGGGGGTCGAGATGGACGACTCGATCGTGCGGTCGCTGTTCGAGCAGGCCGGCGTCGTGCAGGTCGGCTCGATCTCGCAGCTCTTCGACTGCGCACTGCTCTTCGGTTATCAGCCGCTACCGGCGGGGCCGCGAGTGGCGGTGGTCGGCAACTCGACCGCGCTCGGCGTGCTGGCCGTCGACGCGGCGCGGCGCGAGGGCCTGCAGGTGGGGGAGCCCGTCGATCTCGGTGCGCAGGCCACACCCGAGGTGTTCGCCGACGCGGTTTCCACCGCCCTCGCGTCGTTTGACGTCGACGCCGTCATCGCGGTCTTCGCGCCGCCTGTCGCGGTCGCAGTCGAACCGTACGCGCAGGCGTTGCGGGAGGCCGTCGTCGACACCGACAAGCCGATCCTCACCACGTTCCTCGCCGCCGAGGGCATCCCGGACGTCCTCGCTGTGCGCGGGCCCGACGGTTTCCCGACGCGGGGGTCGGTCCCGTCGTTCCCCGGCCCCGAGCGGGCGGCGCTGGCCCTGGCGCGATCGTGGCGCTACGCGGCGTGGCGGGGCCGGCCGGTATCGAAGGTGGTCCGTCCCAACGGCATCGACTCCGATCGGGCGCGCACTCTCGTCGAGAGCTGGCTGGGGGAGTCGAACGGCCGCTGGCTGTCGGACTTCGAGGCCGCGCAGTTGCTCGAGTGCTACGGCGTCCCCGTGGTGGAGTTCCGGGCCGCCACCACCGAGGACGAAGCGGTCGCCGCGGCCGACGAACTGGGATACCCGGTCGCGGTCAAGGCGACCGGCGAACTGTGGCGACACCGCCCGGACCTCGGTGGCGTGCGGTTGGATCTGGTGGGCCCGGACTCGGTGCGGCTCGCGTACCGGGATCTCGCGGCCGCGTCGGGCGAGCCGCTGCTGCACGTGCAGAAGATGGCCACCAAGGGCATCGGCTGCGTTGTCGGGGTACAGGACGACCCCTCGTTCGGCTCGCTGATCTCGTTCGGTCTGGCCGGCGTGATCTCCGATCTGCTGGGCGACCGGGCGTACCGGGTGCTGCCGCTGACCGAGGACGAGGCCACCGAGTTGATCGACGCGCCCAAGGCCGCGCCGCTGCTCTCCGGCTACCGCAGCGCAGCGCCGGTGAACAAGAAGGCGCTCGTCGACCTGGTCCAGCGGGTGTCGGCCCTGGCCGACGACCTGCCCGAGGTGCGGTCGCTCGCGTGCGAGCCGGTGCTCGCGTCCGCCGAGGGCGCGCAGGTCACCGACGCCCGGGTGCGGATCGGGCCGGAGCTGAGCATGGCCGATCTCGGTCCGCGCCGGCTGCGGGAGTGGTGACCGACCGCCGCGAACCTCCGTGAACGAGAAACCCGGCCGACCTTCCGGACCCGAGGGGGAGGGTACGGAAGATCGGCCGGGAAGCCGGTCGAGAAGGGGTCAGCTCGCGTAGGCGCGCAGACGATCGGCGCGCTCACCCTGACGGAGCTTGCCCATCACCTCACGCTCGATCTGCCGCACGCGTTCGCGGGAGAGACCGAACAGCTTGCCGATCTGGTCGAGGGTGCGCGGCTGGCCGTCGTCGAGGCCGTAGCGCAGGCGGATCACCTGCTGCTCCCGCTCGTCGAGGGTGGCCAGGACGCTGCGGACGTCGCTGTGCAGCAGCCCGGCGATGACCGCGTTCTCCGCGGACGTGGCCTCGGAGTCCTCGATGAAGTCGCCCAGCGGCGCTTCCTCGTCGTTGCCGACGGGCATGTCCAGGCTCACCGGGTCGCGGCTGTGGTCGAGCAGGTCCGCGATCTTGTGCTCGGGGATTCCCGACTCCTGCGACAGTTCCTCGTCGGTGGCCTCGCGCCCGAGCTGCTGGTGCAGCTCACGCTTGATCCGGGCCAGCTTGTTGACCTGCTCGACGAGGTGGACAGGCAGTCGGATCGTTCGGCTCTGATCAGCCATGCCGCGCGTGATCGCCTGACGGATCCACCACGTGGCGTACGTGGAGAACTTGAAGCCCTTCGCGTAGTCGAACTTCTCCATCGCGCGGATCAGGCCGAGGTTGCCCTCCTGGATGAGGTCCAGGAGCGGCATGCCGCGTCCGGTGTAGCGCTTCGCCAGCGACACCACGAGGCGCAGATTGGCCTCCAGGAGGTGGCGGCGTGCTGCCTCGCCGTCCCGGACGATGGTCGCGAGATCGCGCTTCTTGGCCGCGGTGAGCCGCTTCTTGGTCGCGAGCACGTGCGCGGCGTACAACCCCGCCTCGATGCGCCGCGCCAGATCGACCTCGTCAGCGGCCGTCAGCAGGGCTGTACGGCCGATCCCGTTCAGATAGACGCGAACGAGATCTGCGGCCGGGCTCTGGCCGTCCAGATCGGAGTCGATGGTGCGGGGTCGAGTGGTGCCGGGGCTTGTCATGACCTGCCTCCTCGTCGGGGTGTCTCATATCCCTCAACGCTTCGACGGTCCGGGAAAGTTCCCGAGACGATTCGTCGTCGCCGCCCCTGACCTGCGGGTATCGCCGAGGTCCCCTGAGAAGTTCCTGAGAAGGTACGCGCCCGGGAACGCGTCAGGCGGGTTCGATCAACCCGTGACGCACCAGCGAGTGCACCAGCGGTATCGCGGTGGCGGCCAGCGATTCCTCGTCCTCGTCGTGCGCGAAGGCGAGTAGCGTGACGAGTTCTTCCAACACCAACCCGTCACCGCGCATTCCCGCAAGCAGCGCGGCCGCCAGATCGTCCACCTCGTGCTGCCACTGCGGGCCGTTGCCGCGGTGCACCCGCGCGACCACCTGCTTCCAGCCGTCGTCGCCGGGAAGGAAGACCCGTTCGAGGGCAGTGTCGGGGCGCACCGTGAAACGCGACGCGAGTACGTCGTGCTCGCGCAGCCATGCCAGCCGGTCGAAGTAGGCGAGTGCCTCGTCGCCGAGCGGATCGCTGAAACCGTGCCGCAGGTCCTCGCACAGGATGTCCGACGGCGCATCCGTCCGCCGGAGGTAGACGAACCCGAATCCGACCCCCTCGACATCGGCTTCGGCGAGATGATCGAGCCACGCCTCGGCGCGGGCCTGCACCGCCGGATCTCGCAGATCGCCGCCGCCGTCGCGCAGCCACGTCCCGACGTAGAGAGCGGGATCGGCGACGTCACGCTGGACGATCCACGCGTCGACGCCGTGAGCGGGCAGCCACGACGCCACCCGGTGGCGCCAGTCCTCGCCGTCGACGTGCAGCCACGACGCGAGCATCGCGGCCGTCCCGCCCGGTGCGAGATGGTCCGCGGCTTCGGAGATCATCAGTTCGCTCGCGCCGTCGAGGTCCAGACCCGAGTCGCGGTAGCTGTTGACCACCCGGGCCTCGCTGACCACGAACGGCGGGTTCGCGACGATCTGATCGAAGGTGCGGCCCGCGACCGGCTCGAACCACGAACCCTCGAGGATCTCGAAGTCGAGTCCGTTCAGTGCCGCGGTGGCCGCGGTCAGGTCGGTCGCCCGCGGGTTGACGTCGGTTGCCGTCACCGTGCCCGCATAGTCCGCCGCGCGCAGCGCCTGGATGCCGCATCCGGTGCCGACGTCGAGCACGGTGCCGACCGGACGGGTGGGGGTGCCCTGCAACAAGGACAGGGACGCGTGACCCACACCGATCACGTGGTCGTCGGCGGTGGGGCGAGTCCGCATCGAGCCGTCGAGGTCGGACAGCACCCACCGGTTGCCGGTGCCCAGATCCAGCGGGCGCAGATCCAGTTCGGCCCGCACGGTGTCGCCGTCACGCGACAGCAGGCCGGCGGCGACGGCGTCGTCGATGTCGAGAGGACTCAGCGCGGACGCGACGTCGGCGACGTCGCAGTCGTCACCGAGCAGGAACAGTCGAACGAGAAGACCGAGATCGCCGCCGACCGCGGACGCGCGGCGGACCGGTACCGGCTCGTGCCGGTCCAGGGCGGCGTGGGCCTGCGGGCCCAGGAGGTCGAGAATCGAGTCGGTGTCGAACTTGCAGCGCGTGAGCGCCTCGCGAAGGGGGCCGCACACGGACAGCAGGAGATCACGGGTCACGCGAGCATTGTTGCAGCAGGCCGGTCACGACCGGTCGGCCGCGCGAGTCAACCCTCGATGGTGCGGTCGTTCCGCGACTCGATCGCGCGGGACGAGTTGCGGTTGTCGTACCGGCTGGGTTCGTCCTTCGAGCGCGGTGGCCGGTCGTTCGCGATGAGGACCGCGATCCACGGCAGCGGAATCGACAGCGCGATGATGCCGACCGAGATCCAGGCGTTGCCGAACGCACCGTACGCGAGCGCCGCGAGAATGAGCGCGGGAATCCGGAACGACATGATCGTCAGGTACTTCTTCACGCGCGCTCGGTGCTGATCCTCGATGGACTGCTGCGCCTCGGTGATCAGTGCCGGGTGGCGGGGTGTGCCGCTCTCGGCGGAGTCGCCGAACCCCGATGTTCTCGCCATGGTTCCACTGTTCCACTCTCGGGCGGCAATTGCACATGCGCTTGCGGCATTATTGAGGGGTGAGCACTTTGACGAAGGAACGTCCCGACACCACCACTGACGAGACGACGGACGACGACACTCCCAAGTTCTTCCACTACGTGAAGAAGAACAAGATCGCCGAGAGCGCGGTCATGGGAACGCATGTCGTCGCGCTGTGTGGCGAGGTCTTTCCGGTGACCAAGTCCGCCAAGCCCGGGTCGCCGGTGTGCCCCGAGTGCAAGAAGATCTACGACGGGTTGCGCAAGGGCGACTGATCCGTCGGCTCCTCGGTGGATGCGTCGACCTCGGGCGTGTCCACCGATTCGGTGTCCTCGGACTGTGAGCGATCAGACGTGAAGCGGATCGGTCCGGTCGTGATTCGCCTCGTGATCGCGGTCACCGGTCCGGCTTCGTCCGACGCATCGATCGCAGCCTGCGCGGCGATCCAGTCGCGGACCTGCTCCATGCGGGTCGCCCGGGCGGGCCAGAACTCCTGGATGGTGGCATTGAACTCGGCGCCGAGCACCACCGCGAATCCCAGGAAGAACGTGAAGAGCAGGAACGCGATGGGCGTGGCGAGCGCGCCGTAGGTGTAGCCGGTGCCGGCTATCGCGCTCAGATACCAGCGCAGAATCGTGCTGGCCGCCATGAAGAACACTCCCGCGAGCAGTGCCCCGCCCAGCAGTCGGTGCCACGGCAGCGACTTCGGCAGCGCAACCTTGTACAGCGTCGTCAGGCCGATGATCAGCAGCAGGCCCACCGCGGGGTAGTAGAACGCATCCACCATCTCCGTCCCGACCGTGTGCCACGATTCCGGCAGCACGCGGCCGATGATCGTCGGGCCCAGCGCGACCAGCGGCAACGTGAAGACCGCGAGGATGAGGAACCCGACGTAGAGCAGCAGCGCGAACACGCGCTGCCACACCGGGTGCCGGGCGTCCTGCTGGCCGTGGGCCTCGACGATCGAATCGACGAACGTCGATATCGCCGACGATCCCGCCCACAGCGACAGCAGAAAGCCCACCGAGATGATCTCCGGCCGCCCGCGCCCGAGGACGTCGCCGACGGTCGGCTGGATGATCTGGTCGACGACGTTCTCGCTGAACACGGTGTGGCTGAACGTGATGATCTTCGACTGGATGATCTCGACGGTGTTGGGGCCGAACCAGCCGCCGACGTAGCCGAGGCTGCCGAGCAGGCCCAGCAGTAGCGGGGGTAGCGAGAGCGTCTGCCAGAACGCGGCCGTGGCGGACTTGCCGAAGATCGAGTCGTCCCAGGCCTTGCTCGCGGTCCGGCCCACGACCTGAGCGCACCGCTTGAACGGTCGGTGCTTCTTCGCTGCCGGAGTCTCGCCCATGATGCTTCCAGGATTCCTGACGACGCGCCGAGATGCTCGGTGGGGTGCGGCCGTGTCGGCACGATTCCGTCAGCGGGTGCTCACCTGCCGCTTCGGTCGGCGCCCCGAGCTGATGCTGAAACGGTCGGTGTCGGGCGCTAGGCTCCTCGGGGGTCGTTGCCGGAGATCGGGGCTCCGAGACCGTGCCGTGGCAGCAGCCGTGACCCCTGTCGGCGAAGCGAGGAGTGGGAACAACTGTGCGAAGACTGTGGCGAGGTGCGATGTGAGCGCTGAACCCGGAACCGTCGAAACTGCACCTGCTCCCACCGGCTCCCTGCGAGCATGGCAGCGGCGCGCCCTCACTAAGTACCTGGCGACCAAGCCGCGGGACTTTCTCGCGGTCGCCACGCCGGGAGCCGGTAAGACCACGTTCGCACTGCGGGTGGCGGCCGAGCTGTTGCGCGATCGGACCGTGGACCAGATCACGGTCGTCGCGCCCACCGAGCACCTCAAGCACCAGTGGGCCGAGTCGGCCGCGCGAAACGGCATCGCGCTCGACTCCAACTTCTCCAACTCGACCGGACAGACGTCGGCGGACTACCACGGTGTCGTGGTCACGTACGCGCAGGTCGCCTCCCACCCGTTCAAGCATCATGCCCGCACGGCGGCGCGACGCACGTTGGTGATCCTCGACGAGATCCACCACGGCGGCGACGCGAAGAGCTGGGGCGACGCGATCCGCGAGGCGTACGGCGACGCGACCCGCCGCCTCGCGCTCACAGGAACCCCGTTCCGCAGCGACGACAGTCCCATCCCGTTCGTCACCTACGAACCGGACAACGAGGGTCACCAGCGCTCGAAGGCCGACCACACATACGGCTACTCCGACGCGCTCGCCGACGGCGTCGTCCGCCCGGTCGTCTTCCTCGCCTACTCGGGTGAGGCGCGCTGGCGCAACAGCGCCGGCGAGGAGTTCGCCGCCCGCCTCGGCGAGCCGCTGAACGCCGAGCAGACGGCCCGTGCCTGGCGGACGGCCCTGGATCCGGCCGGCGACTGGATTCCGTCGGTGCTGGCGGCCGCGAACACGCGGCTCGGCCAGCTTCGTGCAGGCGGCATGCCCGACGCCGGCGGTCTGGTCATCGCGACCGACCAGACCGTGGCCCGCGCCTACGCGAAACAGCTCGAGGCCATCACCGGGGAAGCGCCCGCGCTGATCCTGTCCGACGATCCCACCGCCTCCAAGCGGATCGCGGAGTTCTCCAAGAGCACGCAGCCGTGGATGGTGGCGGTGCGCATGGTGTCCGAGGGTGTCGACGTCCCGCGCCTCGCCGTCGGCGTCTACGCCACGAGTGCCTCGACGCCGCTGTTCTTCGCACAGGCCATCGGGCGGTTCGTGCGATCGCGCGTGAAGGGGGAGACGGCGAGCGTGTTCCTGCCGTCGGTTCCCGTCCTACTCGATCTCGCGAGCCAGCTCGAGGCGCAGCGTGACCACATCCTCGGCAAGCCGCACCGCGAGAAGGACGGCCTCGACGACGAGCTGATCGCGGATGCGAACAAGCAGAAGGACGAGCCCGGCGAGGAGGAGAAGGCGTTCACCTCGCTCGGTGCGGACGCCGAACTCGACCAGGTGATCTACGACGGCTCTTCGTTCGGAACCGCCACGTTCTCCGGGTCCGACGAGGAAGCCGACTATCTCGGACTGCCCGGACTGCTGGACGCCGAACAGATGCGCGCACTGCTGCGGCAGCGGCAGCAGAGCCAGATCGACAAGCCCGCGGCCGCCGCGGAAGCGCCGGTACCTCCACCGGTTCCGCAGGTCGCGGAGCGGGTGGCTTCGGCGGGCCAGCTGGCGAATCTGCGGCGCGAACTCAACTCGCTGGTGGCCATGCACCATCACCGGACGGGGAAGCCGCACGGCATCATCCACGGCGAACTCCGCCGCGCCTGCGGTGGTCCGCCGACCGCGATCGCGACGGTGGAACAGCTCACCGACCGGATCGCGACGCTGCGGCAGTGGTGAACCCGCAAACGCCGAAGCGGGCGGCCACCTGGGTGGCCGCCCGCTTCGGGAACGGGGACGGACGGGGGTCCGCCCGGAGGCTGACGCGTCAGATCGTCGTCGCGGAGGATTCCGAGTCGCTCACGATGGTGGCGTTCATCTCGCGAAGACGATCGGCATGCTCGTTGGCGTGATGCTGGCAGAAGAGGAGTTCTCCTCCGCTCGCGAGCACGGCGCGCACGCGGGCTCCGGCGCTGCACCGGTCGCACCGGTCGGCAGCGGTCAACGGGGGGCTGGTCAGTGTTCCGGGCATGACTCCTCCGAACTGGCTGCGGGCTCGCACCCACCGCCTGGGGTCTTCCGCCGCGTCGGGGGTGACGCGGTAGGTCCACTCTGTCAGACGTTCGACTTGATCGGGTTGTTCCCGATTCGCGCTCGGTGTGTCGTCCCTAACAGCACCCGCTCTGAACTCGCACGATGTGATCGGCGAGGATGAGGGTGTTCGCTGACAGCTGACTTTTGTCGCTGTCGTCCGGGCGTCGGCCGAAAGGAACCGTACATGTCCCGCGCAGGATCCGCCTCCGATGCCGTGCTCGTCCACCTGTGTTCACGAACCGAATGGGACGAGATGCGGAGGACCGGTCACCGCCTTCCGCCCGGTTTCGACGTCGATGGCTTCGTGCACCTCTCGACACCCGCGCAGGTCCATCTGCCCGCGAATCGCCTGTTCGCGGGCAGGACCGATCTCGTGCTGCTGTATCTGGATCCCGCCCGTCTCGGCGCCGAGACCCGGTGGGAGCCGGGCGTGCCGTCGGACCCGGCGTCGATGCGCTTCCCGCATCTGTACGGCCCGCTCCCGGCCGAGTCCGTGCTCGAGGTCACCGACTACCGGCCCGGCGCCGACGGACTGTTTCCACCCGTCGGCTGACCGGACCCCGAGACGCGCGGAGAGGGGCCGCGGGCCGCAGTCGGTGAAGAGCGCTACCGTTTATCCATGAACGTCGAAGTGACGCCGCTGCCCGGTATCGGGGTCCGCAAGGACTTCGCGCTGGCCACCGGGCGGCGCATCGGGGTGGTCACCCACCGTGACGGCCGCACCGATCTGATCGTCTCCAAGCTCGACGACCCGGACGCCTGCATGGCCTCGATTCCGCTCGACTCGGACGAGGCGTCGGTCCTGGCGAATCTGCTGGGCGCACCGCAACTGGTCGCGCAGCTTCGCGAGGAACACCGCGACCTGCCGGGCATCAGCACCCGGCAGCTACCGATCGGCGAGAACTCGCCGTGGGACGGCCGCACCCTCGGCGAAACCGCGATGCGGACCCGCACCGGGGTCTCCGTCGTCGCGGTGATGCGGGCCGGACAGGTGGCGCCGTCACCGAATCCCGACTTCACCTTCACCGAGGGTGACCTCCTGGTCGCGGTAGGTACCCAGGAGGGTCTCGATCACGCCGCCAAGATTCTCGCGCACGGCTGATCCCGGCACGATCGACGCGCGATGACCGGCACTGCACTGGCACTCGTCGAACTCGGCGCTGTCTTCTTCGCCCTCGGGGTGCTCGGCCGACTGGCCGGACGCATCGGCATGTCGCCGATCCCGCTGTACCTGATCGGCGGATTGTGCTTCGGCGAGGGCGGATTCATCCAGCTCGGCGATATCGGCGAATTCAGCCATCTCGCCAGCGAGATCGGCGTCGTGCTGCTGCTGTTGCTACTGGGTCTCGAATACACCGCCTCCGAACTCGTGACCGGGCTCAGGCGGTCGTGGTTCGCCGGGGTCGTCGATCTCGTTCTGAACGCGGCGCCGGGCGCGCTGCTGGCACTGCTGCTCGGGTGGGGTCCGGTCGGGGCGCTGACCCTCGGCGGCGTCACCTACATCTCGTCGTCGGGCATCGTTGCGAAGGTGCTCGGCGACCTCGGCCGGCTCGGTAACCGCGAAACCCCGGTGGTCCTGTCGATCCTGGTGTTCGAGGACCTCGCAATGGCGGTGTATCTGCCGATTCTCACCGCGGTCCTCGCGGGTGTGAGCTTCCTGGGCGGGCTCCAGGCGGTCGCGATCTCGTTCGCCGTCATCACCGTCGTGCTCGTCGTCGCGCTGCGGTACGGCAGTGTCGTCTCCGCGATCGTGGACAGCACCGACCGCGAAGTGTTCCTGCTCAAGCTGCTCGGCGCGGCACTGCTCGTCGCAGGCTTCGCGTCGTCACTGCAGGTGTCGGCGGCGGTCGGCGCGTTCCTGCTCGGCATCGCGATCTCCGGCTCCACCGCGCGGAACGCAACGCGTCTTCTCGAGCCTCTACGGGACCTGTTCGCGGCGATGTTCTTCGTGGTCTTCGGTCTCAACACCGATCCGACGACCATCCCACCGGTGCTGCTGCCTGCGATCGGCCTGGCGGTCGTCACCACTGCCACCAAGGTGCTCACCGGATGGTGGGCCGCGGGACGTCAAGGTATCGGCGTCATGGGTCGGGCACGCGCCGGTGCGGCCCTGATCGCGCGCGGCGAGTTCTCGATCGTCATCGCCGGCTTGGCGGTCTCCGCGGGCGCGGTGGAGGGTGAACTCGCCGCGCTCGCGACCGCCTACGTGTTGCTCATGGCTGTTCTGGGGCCGGTCGGGGCCCGCGTCGCCGAGCCGATCGTCCGGCTGTTCCAGCCTCCCCGACCAAAAGAGGAAGGGGCCCCGAAGGACCCCTTCCTCACCAGCTGACGTGCTGTCCGGCCTCTAGTCGAGGTAGTCGCGCAGCACCTGCGACCGCGACGGGTGGCGCAGCTTGGACATGGTCTTCGACTCGATCTGGCGGATCCGCTCGCGGGTGACGCCGTAGACCTGACCGATTTCGTCTAAAGTCCGCGGCTGGCCGTCGGTGAGGCCGAAGCGCAGGCGCACCACACCGGCCTCGCGCTCGGACAGGGTCTCGAGCACCGACTGCAACTGATCCTGCAGCAACGTGAAGCTCACCGCGTCGACGGCGACGACGGCCTCGGAGTCCTCGATGAAGTCGCCGAGCTGGCTGTCGCCCTCGTCGCCGATGGTCTGATCCAGCGAGATGGGTTCACGCGCGTACTGCTGGATCTCCAGCACCTTCTCCGGCGTGATGTCCATTTCCTTCGCGAGCTCCTCGGGGGTGGGCTCGCGGCCCAGATCCTGGAGCAGCTCACGCTGGATGCGGCCGAGCTTGTTGATGACCTCGACCATGTGCACGGGGATACGGATCGTGCGGGCCTGGTCGGCCATCGCGCGGGTGATGGCCTGACGGATCCACCACGTGGCGTACGTCGAGAACTTGTAGCCCTTCGTGTAGTCGAACTTCTCGACCGCACGGATCAGACCGAGGTTTCCCTCCTGGATGAGGTCCAGGAAGGCCATGCCGCGGCCGGTGTAGCGCTTGGCCAGCGACACGACCAGTCGAAGGTTCGCCTCGAGCAGATGGTTCTTGGCGCGGTTGCCGTCGCGCGTGATCCAGTTCAGGTTGCGGCGATCGGTGGGGGAGGGCTTCTCGCCCTTCTCCGCCATCTCGTTCATCTTGTGCGTCGCGAACAGGCCGGCCTCGATGCGCTTGGCGAGTTCGACCTCCTCCTCGGCATTGAGCAGGGCCACCTTGCCGATCTGCTTGAGGTACGCACGCACCGAGTCGGCGGATGCGGTCAGCTCGGCGTCCTTGCGGGCCTGGCGGAGAGCCTCGGACTCCTCTTCGTCCCAGACGAAGTCGCCGGACGCCTTGTCCTTCTCGGACGGCTCCTCGGTCTCCTCGTCCTCTTCGACGACGACGTCCTCGACCTCTTCCTCGACGAGGTCGCCGGCAGCGACATCGAGGTCGGCAATGTCGATGTCATCGTCCTCGACGATGTCGTCGCCGCCCTTGGCCGCCTTGGAGGTGGCCTTCTTGGTGGTCTTCTTGGCCGCGGTCTTCTTGGCGGCGGCCTTCTTCGCAGGAGCCTTCTTGGCGGCGGCCTTCTTGGCGGGCGCCTTCTTGGCGGCGGCCTTCTTCGCAGGAGCCTTCTTGGCGGCGGGCGCGCTACCGGTAGTGGCCTCGGCAGTGGAAGCAGTGGTCGCTGATTCGGGGGTGGAATCTGCGGTCTGACGCGTATCGGTGGCTGCCACGTACGCCCTTTCGTGACGGTGTCGTGCGGCGTCACGCCAGAGTGGAATTCCGGCGGAGAGGTCTGTCGGGTTTCGCCGACTCACAGTCGGCCGCCATCCATTGTAACGACAGCTGGGAAATTGTTACGGAGCGATGCCGGTTTCCACTGCGTCGGGCAGGTCGTCAGAGGAGGCCAGCGCCGCTCCGACGATGCCCGCGGTGTTCAGCAGAGCTGCAGGAACGATCGGCGTACGGTTCTCCAGGCGCGGAATCCACTTCTCGTGCTTGCGGCTGATACCGCCGCCGGCGATGAACAGGTCCGGCCACAGCAGGTCCTCGTAGCGCTGCAGGACGCGGGTCACCTCGGCGGCCCACTCCTTGTACGAGAGCCCCTTCTCGTCCTTGACCGACGACGCGGCCCGATGTTCGGCCTCCTTGCCGTCGACCTCCATGTGGCCGAGTTCGGTGTTGGGCAGGAGGACGCCGTGGTGCAGGATCGCCGACCCGATTCCCGTGCCGAACGTCAGCAGCACGACGACGCCGTCGACGTCCTTGCCGGCGCCGAACCGGTCCTCGGCGATGCCGGCGGCGTCGGCATCGTTCAGGACTGTGACGGGTCGGCCGCCGAGGGCATCCGACAGCACGGCGCGTGCGTCGGTCCCGATCCAGGACGGGTCGATGTTCGCGGCAGTGCGGGCGACGCCGGCCGTGACGACGCTCGGCAGGGTGACGCCGACCGGCCCGTTCCAGCCGGCGCGGGCAACGATCTCGGCCACGGTTGCCGCGACCGCGGCCGGGGTCGCCGGTCGGGGCGTCTCGATCTTGATGCGCTCCTCGACCAGTCGACCGGTGGCGAGGTCGACCAGCGCCCCCTTGATGCCGCTGCCGCCGACGTCCACGCCGAATCCGCGTGCGCCCACCACCGTCTCCCTTCGATCGAGACCTCGTCTGCCGAGATGGCCGTCTGCGTCGAAACAGTAGTTGGTTCCGAAGCATTCGGCCGCGTGATGGCAGGTCCGCGATACCGGTGGTGGGGCGGCTCGTGGATGTGGTGCGATACACACATGCACCGCGTGAACAGCTCGCCCGTCGACCGGACCGATTCGAATTCCGCCTCCGTCACCCCCGCAGACCTGCTGCGGGTCGCCGTCGCCGTCGCCGAGACCGCTGCCGAACACGTGCGGGTGCGCCGTCCGGAGGTGTTCGGCGTGATGGGCGCGCGCGTGCACGGAGACGACGGACAGTCGGTGCGGGCGAAGAGCACACCGACCGATCCCGTCACCGTCGTCGACACCGAGGCCGAGCAGTTGATCCGGGGCCTTCTCGCCGAACTGCGCCCGCAGGACGCGGTGCTCGGCGAGGAAGGCGGCGGGGCCCGAGACGTCCCCGAGGGGGTGCGGTGGGTGGTCGATCCGATCGACGGGACGGTCAACTTCCTCTACGGAATCCCCGCATACTCGGTTTCCGTCGCCGCCCAGATCGACGGTGTGTCCGTCGCAGGGGCGGTCGTGGATGTCGCTGCGCGTGTGACGTACTCGGCCGCGAAGGGTGAGGGCGCCCGGTTCGTCGACTCGGGTGCTCCCGACGCGGTCGTCGAGGGAACGCTGTCGTGCAACCCGATCACCGACGCCTCCTCGGCGCTTCTGGCGACCGGATTCGGCTACGGCGTCGAACGTCGCCGCGCTCAGGGGAAGCTGATCGCGGCCCTGCTCCCACATGTGCGCGACATCCGCCGCGTGGGTTCCGCCGCACTGGATCTGTGCATGGTCGCCTCCGGGCGGGTCGACGCGCACTTCGAGCACGGGCTCAATCCGTGGGACTGGGCGGCCGGTGCCCTCATCGCGAGCGAGGCCGGCGCCCGCGTCCACCTGCCCGGCCCCGACGTCGGCGGCGCATCCGGCGAAGTCGTGCTCGCGATGGCGCCGGGCATCGCCGACGAGCTCGAGGCCGTCATGCGGTCGGTGGGGGCGTACGCGCCGATACCGTGATCGCGAAGGTCAGCAGCGCGCCGTGCGGGCCGCGTCGAGGAGCGCGCTGTCGAGCGGCGCCGGCTCGGCCCCGGCAACCGGATCCTTGAGCGACTTGAGGACCTCGTCGGCGTCGGCGCTGGGGGCGATGTCCTTCGAGTAGGTGCCCAGTGCCAGATCGACGGTCTCGTCGGTGCGGCCGTCCTGGATCAGTTCGGCGCACGGCGCGACGAGCCACAGTGCACTGGCGGCGGCCAAGCCCTGCTCGCCGAAGCGGATCTGGCCGTAGCACTGCAGTGTCTGATCCACGTACACCGGATCGTTGCCGGCCTGCACGTCGGGGGCGCTGGCGAATCCGTACTCGCCCAGCTGCGCTGCCACGTGTGCGGCCTGCCCGCGCTCGCCGCTCGCGTTGAACACGCGCACCTGCGTCGACGACAGTGCCGCGGGGGCCACGTCGAGCAGGGTGCTGCGTCCCACCTTCTCGCCGAGCGGGACGGGCGTGGGAGCGTCCGGCGATTTCGGCTTCACCGGCGGGTTGCAGTCGACGGTGGTCGCGTACACCTCGGGTTCGGTGAGGATGCGAGCCCACACCGTGATGCCGAGGAGCGCCAGAACCGACAGCAGAGCGACAGCGGGTAGCAGGCGACGCCGGGGGAACCGCCGACCCTGATCGTCGGTCGAGCTGCCTTCGGTGATCAGGGAAACCACGGTGTCTGTCGACCTCTCCGTAGATGAACGCGGATTCGATGGCCCGCGGGGAATCGGTGTGGTTCCGGCCACGATCCGCCGACTGCGACCGAACTCCTGATCACTGTAGATCCACGCCCCGCCGCCGTCGCGCACATGCCGCGTCCAGGAATGTCTCGGCTCGAACTGGTGTTGGTGACGATTGACGGACAGTTTTCGACAGTGTCCGGTTCGGTTGCCACTTTTCGCGGCGCGTCGGCTATTGTCTGGCGGCCCCAGTCGTGAGAACACACGATTTCGAAAGGGTCCGTAGGAAGGCGGAAGTGAGGCGCAGGTCATGTTTTCCGAAAGGTGTTTCGGGCACTTCCGGAAGTCCTGAGGCGTTGTTCCAGCCGCAGGAATGTATCTGCCTGATCTTCGGTTTTCCAAGGATCGTCACACCTGTCGAGGAGTGACGGCCCGGGCACCGGGGATGTACGCACGAGGACGAGGGGAAGAGGAAATGGCAACCGACTACGACGCACCGAGGCGCTCGGAGACCGACGAGGTCTCCGAGGACTCGCTCGAAGAACTGAAGGCACGACGAAACGAGGCGCAGTCTGCGGTCGTCGATGTGGACGAGTCCGACACCGCGGAGTCGTTCGAACTCCCGGGTGCAGATCTGTCCGGCGAAGAGCTGTCGGTGCGGGTGGTACCCAAGCAGGCCGACGAATTCACCTGCGCGAGCTGCTTCCTGGTACATCACCGCAGCCGGCTCGCGAGTGAAGAGAACGGCGTCATGATCTGCATGGACTGCGCGGCCTGACGCCGGTCCCTCCGGTCACGCACGAGGAAGCGAGGCTACGCCTTGGGCGCAGTCCCGCGGCCGATGGCGGCCAGCAGTTCGGCTGGCCGCCTCGTGCTGACGAGCCAGTAAGGGGTCGGATCCTCCGGATCGTCGAGGACGATCAGAGCGGTCTGCTTGACCCACGACCGATTGGTCACGAATGCCGCCGGATCGAGCTGACGGCCCAGCGCGGCGCTCTTCGCCGACGGCGGAATGGTCGCGGTCCGGGAAATCACCGACAGCGGCAGATGTGCGCGACCGACCCGGAGCTCGGCGTCCGGCCCGTCGAACACCTCGATTCGTAGGCGTGAGACCCAGAGCAGCGCCCACACCGGGAACGGGAACAGAAGCACGTAGGGCAGCCAGGCCCGTACACCGGGAGACCCCATGTGGATCTCGGCGGCCAGGAGTCCTGCGATGAACAATCCGGCAGGCCACCACCACAACGGCACCCACAGACGTTCCGAGTAGATCGGTGTGCGGGTGTCGGGCGTGGTAGCTGCGGGCTGAGACGATTCGGGCACGCCTTCAGAGTAGTCTCGGTGCACGTGAGCGATCTTCCTGCCGTCGCGTTGAAGCGACTCGACCCCGGTATCCCGCTTCCCCGGCGGGCCCACGAAGGTGACGCCGGCGTCGACCTCTGTACTACGACCGACGTCACGATCGAACCGGGCCGCCGAGTCCTGGTCGGAACCGGCATCGCGGTCGCGCTCCCGATCGGTACGGTCGGTCTGATCCATCCTCGGTCGGGCCTGGCAGCCAAGACCGGTCTGTCCGTGGTCAACACCCCCGGCACGATCGACGC
Organism: Prescottella equi; assembly: GCF_002094305.1. GTDB lineage: Bacteria > Actinomycetota > Actinomycetes > Mycobacteriales > Mycobacteriaceae > Prescottella > Prescottella equi. Next base: position 1,440 of record NZ_LWTX01000007.1, on the reverse strand, counting down.
CGGCTACCGAGGTGAGATCAAGGTCTGCCTGATCAACCACGACCTCGAGACGCCCGTCGAACTGCGTCGCGGCGACCGCATCGCGCAGCTCGTGGTGCAGAAGGTCGAGCTCATCGACTTCGTGGAGGTCGACACGCTCGACGAAACGGTCCGGGGGACAGGCGGCTACGGATCGAGCGGCGGACATGCGATCCTCGACGCGCACAATGCCGATCGAGCTGTCGACGGTACGGAAGGCCGCCCGCACGAGTTGACGCGGCAGCCGAGGGAAGGGGCCTGATCATGTTCGGACGTCGCAAGAAGAAGGAAGCCGAGCACGCGGACACCGCGCCGGTCGAGGCCACCCCGGTCGATCAGGACGTGGAGGACGCCGCGGAGTCCGAACTCGATGCTCCGGTCGGTGCGCTCGACGGCGGTCCGTACGACGTGAGCGAGCTCGGCGAGGGCGAGGAGCCGGCCGCGACCCGCCTGGATCTCGGGTCCGTGTTCCTGCCCATGCCCGAGGGGGCTCAGCTGCAGGTCGAGATGTCCCCGGAGGGCGCGCCGCAGAATGTCCACCTCGTGACCCAGTACGGCCGCATCACGGTGTCCGCCTATGCGGCGCCGAAGTCGCCCGGCCAGTGGCGCGAGGTCGCGTCGGAGTTGGCGGAGTCGCTGCGTGCGGACAACGCCGACGTCAGCATCGAATCCGGTCCGTGGGGCCGCGAGGTGGCAGCCGCGACCCCCAACGCAGATCTGCGCTTCATCGGTGTCGACGGACCGCGCTGGATGGTTCGCTGTGTGGTGGCGGGGCCGTCCGGGGCCGTCGTGAGTGACGGTCCGCTCGTCGCGACCGCTCGGGCCGTTCTGTTGAACACGGTGATCGCGCGCGGAAACGATCCACACCCGGTGCGCACGCCGCTGCCCATCGTGCTGCCTCAGGTTCTCGTGGAGCAGCTCCAGGCGGCCCACGCCCAGCAGCTCGCCGCTCAGCAGCAGGCCGCGCAGGAGCAGGCCCAGGCGACTGCGGGGCAGTCGCAGCAGCCGCCGTCCGGGAACGGATCCGAACCGCCGCGCCGCGGTGAGTCCGGTTCCGCGATGCAGCAGCTCGGTCTCTGACGGTCGCCTAGACCGGATCTGCCGTCGGGATCCGGCGATCCAACGCGGCCAGACACGCCCGTCCCAGCACGCTCGGATCATCGCCGACCGCTTGGAGTTGTACTTCGACGAGGTCGGCTGCCGGCAGTGCCGAGACCCACTGCTGCGCCACTGCGAGGGGGTGCACGGCGTCGTCGACAGCGGCCGCGATGCCGACGGGCACGCGCAGCCGCGCGAGGTCCTCGACGTCGAGCGCGTGGTAGGACGCCGCCTCCTCCAGAGCGGACGGCAGGTCGGGCCACTGGGATCTCCAGGAGCGGCTCAGTTCGTCCGCCAGCCACGGCGGGGTCGACGCGGTCATCT
>NZ_LWTX01000006.1 GCF_002094305.1 Prescottella equi | reverse complement strand
CGGCGCTCGCGGCGATCGCGATGAACATCGAGATGACGGTGAAGCCGAGGATGTAGAACGAGCGGGCCTTGGTCGAGATCTGTGAACGGCCGTCGAACGCGGTGACGGTGGTGAGGATCGACATGAAGCCGCCGTACGCGTTGAGGACGTTGACCGTCAGCTTGCCGGTCACGATCACCAGGTAGATCAGGAACGCGATGATCGCGGGCCCGGCGAGGTCGCCCATGAAGCCGACCTGGTTGCCGAGGAAGGCGTCGCCGGCGACGGCCGCGACGAGGGCGCCGAAGGTCATCGACCACTGCGATCCGATGACGCTGCCGAGGAAGGTCGACCAGAATGTGGTGCGCTCGCTGGTCTCGCGGGGCAGGTAGCGGGAGTAGTCGGCGACGTACGGGCCGAAGGTCAGCTGCCAGCCGGCGCCGAGCGAGATCGCGAGCAGGAAGGTCACGAAGTCGAAGTCGACGATGCCGACGTAGTCGAGCACGTCGTACTCGAGGAACAGGCGGATCGCCAGGTACGTGAAGCCGACGATGCCGACGACGGTCGCGATCTTGCCGACGATGTGGATCAGCTTGTAGCCGGTGACGGCGACGAACGCGGTGAGCAATCCGAAGATCACGATGCCGATCCAGGCGCTGTCGAGGCCGAGGACCTTGTTCACGGCCTGGCCCGCCAGGACCGTGCCGGTGGCGGCGAAGCCGAGGTACATCAGGATCACGAGCACGAGCGGGATGACCGCGCCCTTGACGCCGAACTGGGCGCGGCTCGAGATCATCTGCGGCAGGCCCATGCGGGGGCCCTGCGCCGAGTGGAGGGCCATCACGGCGCCGCCGAAGACGTTGCCGATCAGCAGGCCGATGATGGCCCACAGGGCGTCGGCGCCGAAGACGACCGCGAGGGCGCCGTCCACGATCGCGGTGATCTGCATGTTCGCGCCGAACCACAGCGTGAACTGGCTACGGGGCGTGCCGTGGCGCTCGTCGTCGGGAACGACGTCGATGGTGCGCCGCTCCGGGGTGAGGAGCACCTCGGAAGTGCTGCCGTCGTCGTGTGTCATTGGGTCTGCTCTTTCTGCGGTGACCGCACCCTGCGGCGGGGTCGACTTCCGGGGGTGATGCCCACCTTCTTCGATGCTTGTGCGCTGGATCACGCCATGCCGATGGGAAATGTATAGGCCTGTATATACAGGCCTGTCAACATCCAGGTTTGTATCCGGATTGTTTGTCCTGGTAACCGGTCAGAAGCCCTTCCCGGGATTCATCAGACCGAGCGGATCGAACGCGGCCTTCACCGCGCGATGGATGTCCAAACCTGTCTCTCCCACTTCGAGCGCCATCCAGCGTCGTTTCAACACCCCGACGCCGTGCTCACCTGTAAGGGTGCCACCCAGTTCGAGCGCGCGCCGGAACACCTCGTCGGCGGCGGTCCAGACGGCGTCCGGGACCGACCCGTCGGCGCGGCGGTCGAACACGAACGTGGGGTGCACGTTGCCGTCGCCCGCGTGCGCGACCGTCATCACCGTGACGTCGTGCCGGCGCGAGATCTCCTCGATCGACTCGACCATCTCCGGCAGCCGGGAGCGCGGCACCCCCACGTCCTCGACCAGGCACTGTCCGAGGCGTTCGGCCGCCGGGTACGCGAGCCGACGGATCTCGAGCAACTGGGCCGACTCGGCGGGGTCCTGGGAGAGCGCGACGAAGTCGGCACCCGCCTCGGAGAACAACCGTTCGATCGCGGCGGCCGCCTCGTCGGCATCGGGGCCGTCGGCCTGTGCGATGAGCATCGCCTCGGTGCCGGCCTCGAGACCGATGCGCTTCCACTCGTCGATCGCGACGAGTGTCGCCCGGTCGATCAGTTCGAGCAGGCTCGGTCCGATCCCCGCGCGCACCACCGCGGCGACTGCGTCCGCGGCGGCCCGCAGCGACGGGAAGCTGCCGACGATCGTCGCGGGTTCCCGGGACGGCCGCGGCCGCAGGCGCACGGTCGCGCCGGTGACGATGCCGAGCGTTCCCTCGGAGCCGACGAGGAGCCCGGTGAGGTCGTAGCCCGCGACGCCCTTGACGGTGCGGTGGCCGGTGTGGAGGATGCGGCCGTCGGCCAGCACCACCTCGAGGCCCAGGACGGAGTCCCGCGTGACGCCGTACTTGACGCAGCGCAGCCCGCCCGCGTTGGTGGCGATGTTGCCGCCGATCGTGGAAATCTGGAAGCTGCTCGGATCGGGCGCGTACATCAGGCCGTGCTCGGCGGCCGCCCGGTCGAGATCGGCGTTGACGACACCGGCCTGCACCACCGCCAGTTGATCCGCGGGATTCAGCTCGACGATGTCGCGCATGGCCGCGGTGGACACCACCAGGCAGCCGTCGATCGCGGTGGCGCCGCCGGCCAGTCCGCTGCCTGCGCCGCGCGGCACCACCGGAACCTTGTGCGCCGTGGCCCATTTCAGGGCCGCCGCAACGTCCTCGGTGGAGTCCGCGACGAGCACGGCCAGGGGCAGGCCGGGAACGGCCAGGTGCGCCTCGTCCCGGGTGTAGGCGTCCATGACGTCGGGGTCGGTGACGAGCCGGCTCGAGCCGAGCGCGTCGGCGAGGGCGTTGAGAGACATCGGGTTTCCTCGTATCGGTCGGATCGTGGTGTTCAGCCGGCCGGCTGAGCGGTGAAGTGGTCGACTGCGGCGAGCACCGCGTCCTCGGCGTCCCGGTCTCCGACGGTCACGCGCACGCCCTCGGTCGCGAAGGCGCGCACGGACACCCCGTGCGCGACGCAGGCCGCTTCGAGTTCCGCTGCGCGGTCTCCGATCGGGATCCACACGAAGTTGCCTCCGCTGGTGGGGGTCCGGATGCCCCTGTCGGCCAGCCCGGAGCGCAGGTGCCGGCGACCGTCCCGCACCGACTCGACGATCCGGTCGGTGTGCCCGGCGTCGGTGAGCGCGGCGCACGCCGCGGCCTCGGCGACCGAACTGAGGCCGAACGGCGGGGCGGCGGCGTGCAGGGGAGCGGCGACGGCGGAGTCGGCGATCGCGTAGCCCACGCGTAGGCCCGCCAGGCCGTACGCCTTCGAGAACGTCCGCAGCACCACGACGTTCGGGTACTCGCGCAGCAGTTCCACGCCGTCGACCTGTTCCTCGGCGAACTCGCGGTACGCCTCGTCGAGGATCACCAGGACGTGCGACGGCACGCCGTCCAACAGTCGACGCACCTCGGCCTCGGTGAGTTCGGTGCCCGTCGGATTGTTCGGGTTGCACACCAGTACCGCGCGGGTGCGGGGCGTCACCGCGGCGATCATGGCGTCGACGTCGTGCCGGTGCTGCGCGTCCAGTGGTACCGGAACGGCTGTGGCACCGGCGATCCCGATGAGAATCGGATACGCCTCGTAGCTGCGCCACGCGTGCACCACCTCGGTGCCCGGACCCGTGTACGCCGTGAGGACCTGTTGCAGCAGTGCCAGGGAACCGGCACCGGTGAGCACCGCGTCGGCCGGAACGGACAACCGCTCGGCGAGTGCCGCGACGAGGTCGTCCGCGAACAGCGTCGGATACAGGTGCCCGTGCTCGCCCGCGCGGGCGATCGCCTCGACGACGGCGGGGGAGGGGGCGATCGTGGATTCGTTGCTCGACGCCCGCCAGCGGACCGTCGCGGCGCCGGACGCCTTCGAATAGGCGGGCAGCGCATCGATCTCGGGCCGGGCCCGGGGCAGCGCGATCGTCCGGGTCACTGCAGGGCACCGATCTCGTGCTCGGCGGCGGCGACCAGCGCGCCGGAGGCGGCCAACGTCACCACCTGCTCGATCTCCGGTGCGAGGAACCGATCGGTGCCCGGCCCGGCCACCTGCTCACGCACGGCGCGGACCACCGCACCCGTCCCCGGCGCGGGCTGCAGCGGGGAACGCAGATCGATTCCTCGTGCGGCGGTGAGAATCTCGATCGCGAGGACGCGGGTGAGTCCGTCCACGGCGCGGCGGAGCTTGCGGGCGCCCGACCAGCCCATCGACACATGATCCTCCTGCATCGCCGACGACGGAATGGAGTCGACGCTCGCCGGCGCCGCCAGCCGCTTGAGTTCGGAGACGATCGCGGCCTGCGTGTACTGCGCGATCATCAGGCCGCTGTCCACACCCGGGTCGTCGGCGAGGAAGGGCGGCAGTCCGTGGTTGCGGGCGACGTCGAGGAACCGGTCCGTCCGGCGCTCGCTGATGCTCGCGACGTCGGCCGCGACGATCGCGAGGAAATCGAGGACGTACGCCACCGGCGCGCCGTGGAAGTTGCCGTTGGATTCCACTCGGCCGTCGAGCGTGACGACGGGATTGTCGACGGCGGAAGCGAGTTCACGGTTGGCGACCGTACGGGCGTGCTCGACGGTGTCGCGGGCACCACCGGCCACCTGCGGCGCGCAGCGCAGCGAGTAGGCGTCCTGCACGCGGGTGTCCTCGGGGCCGGCGTGGCTCGCCACGATCGGCGAATCGGCCAGCAGCCGCGCCATGTTGGCCGCAGCGGTGGCCTGGCCCGGGTGCGGGCGCAGCGCCTGCAGATCCGCGGCGAACACCCGATCGGTGCCCAGCAGGCCCTCGACGCTCATCGCGGCCGCGATGTCGGCGAGCTTGAGCAGGTGGTCGAGGTCGGTGACGGCGAGCGCGAGCTGGCCGAGCATGCCGTCGGTGCCGTTGATGAGGGCCAGCCCCTCCTTCTCGGCGAGGACGACCGGGGTGAGGCCGTGTTCGGCGAGGGCGTCGGCGGCACCCGACAGCCGTCCGTCGGCGGTACGGACAGTGCCCTCACCGGTCACCGCGAGCGCGACGTGCGCGAGCGGCGCCAGATCACCCGAGCAACCGAGGCTGCCGAACTCGTGGACCACCGGGGTGATCCCCGCCGTCAGCAGGTCGGCGTACGCCTGCGCCACCTCGGGCCGCACACCCGTGCGTCCCGTGGCGAGCGTGGACAGGCGCAACAGCATCAGCGCACGGACGACCTCGCGCTCCACCTCGGGACCGGATCCCGCCGCGTGCGAGCGGACCAGGCTGCGCTGCAACTGGGTTCGCATCTCCTGCGGGATGTGCCGGGTGGCGAGCGCGCCGAAGCCGGTCGACACGCCGTACACCGGGCGGGGGTCGGCGGCGAGGTCCTCGATGCGCGCCCGCGAGCGCGCGATCTCGGCGAGGGCGTCGTCGGTGAGGCGGACCCCGTGGCCGCGGCGTGCGACGTCGACGACGTCCTGGATCGTGACGGGTCCGAGGCCGACCTCGACGAGATCGGTGGATTGGGTGGTGAGCGTCATGGGGGACTCCGAAGGAAAGGTGCGGCCCGGCGAACGCGGCGGCCGTGAAGATTGTGTCTCGTATACGAGACCATAGTCTCGTATGTAAGACAAGGGGAAGGCGGGTGTCGGTCGAATCGACCGGGTTCGGTCAGCCTCGAAAGGCTCGGAGCGCTCAGGCTTCCAGGGACTCCTCGATCATGCGGTCGCTCAGGCTGTCCGAGAAGTGCGCGGCCGCGTCCGTGACGAGCCGGGCCAGCTCGGTGGTCTCGGCATCGCTGCGCGCGCCCGTCAGGTATGCGACACCGAGCGCGGCGACAGGACGTCCGTCCCGGGTGACGACCGGGCTCGCGATGCACGTGACGCCGTTGGTGGTCGAGTCGTGCTCCACCGAGTACCCCAGTTCCCGATCGGCCTTCGACAGGGCGCGCAGGTCGTCGAGGGACGTCGGCCCCTCGCCGGTGCGGGTGGGCCAGGTATATCCGGCGTACAGGGCGCTGAGCTGCTCGGGGTCGAGGCGTGCGAGGATCGCGCGTCCGACCGCCGTCAGGTGAGCGGGCAGCCGGGTACCGACCTCGGTCACCAGACGCACGCCGGGCTTGAGCGGCTCGCGCTTGTCCAGGTAGATCACGTCGGTGCCCTGCAGGACCGCGAGGTGCGAGGTCTCGTCCGCGGCCTTCGTGAGCGCGACCATGTGGCGCTGCCCCTCGCGGTGCAGCGGCCCGGACCGCATGTACGACGCGCCCACCTCGAACGCGGACACTCCGAGCGTCCAGGCCCGCTGATCGGGCCAGTAGGAGACGAACCGCCGGTCTCGCATCACGTTGAGCAGGTGGTGCGTCGTGCTCTTGGGCAGGTCGAGAGCACTCGCGATCTCGGTCGCGGCCATCGGCACTCCTCGCCGGGCGAGTAGGTCGAGCACGTCGAGTACCCGCTCCGCGGACTTGACCCGGCTCGTCGACATCGAACGTCCCCTTCCGATCCCGGCCCGAACGGCCGGCGTGCCGCGCCATTGTCCTGGCCGGCGTGCCGCGCAATTGTCTCGGATACGAGACTGCGGTGCCAAACTTCTACGACGGGACCGTGAGTTCTACGACGAGACCGTGCGTCCCAGTTCGGCCGACAGTCGCGCGCAGCGCTCGACGAGGACCTGCCCGTGCCGGGCGCAGACGTCGTCGTCGAGCCGGAACGTCGGCCCGACGACGCTCAGTGCCCCCACGATCCGGCCGATCGCGTCGTAGATCGGAGCGGCGACGCCGGTGGAGTGGTCCTCGATGGTGTCGTGGGCGATGGCGTAGCCGTCGGAGCCCACCTCGCCGAGCAGGGCCGCGCCCACCGCGGTTCCGACGAGGGGGACGGTCTGGCCGACCCACCCCATGTGCCGGATCGCGTGGGTGCCCTCGATCTGCCCCATGTACAGCGCTGTGCCGCGGGGCCCGGGAGCCGACAGGTACGTCGACTCCCGGGTGATCTCGGCGATCTCGGCCATGGCGGGCTGCGCCCGCAGGAGCAACTGGTTGTCGGCGATCGCTTTCGCACCGATCTGCAGCAGCCGTGGGCCCACCCGGTAGACGTTGTCCTCGCCGCGGAGCACGAACTCGGTCTGCTCGAGGCTGCGGATGAGCCGCAGCGCCGTGCTGGTCGCGAGGTCGGTGGTCTTCGCGGCGTCGGCGAGGGTCAGTCCGCCGTGCTCGATGATCGCGCCGAGCAGTTCGAAGGTGCGACTGACACTGCGCGTCACGTCACCGGGGGCCATGCGTGTCTCCCATGCCGAGGGTGTCGACCGATCGGTCGACACCCGAGAATCTATCGCGAGCGGGCCTCGCCGAGAATCTCGTCGTGGTGCTCGTCGAGGAGCGGGCTGCGTCGCACCGCCGGGCGCGCACTGTCGCCGAAGACGACGGGCTGCCGGACGTACGACACCGGGCCGGCCTTGGGATGCTCGAACGTCTCTACGACGCCGCGGTATCCGGCCTGGTCCGAGCCGAGTGCCTGCTGGACGTTCCACACCTCGGAGCCGGCCAGACCGGCTGCGTCGAGCAGATCGAGGACCTCGGTGACCGTGCGGCCGGCCGCCCACGACTCGATCTCCTTGCGGAGCGCGGGTTCGTTCTCGGTGCGCAGCGCGTCCTCGGTGAACCGGGGATCGGTGATCAGTTCCTCGCGACCCATCGTGCGGGCCAGCGTCTGGAAGCCCTTTTCGCTGGCGATCGCGAGCACGAACAGGCCGTCGTCGGCGCGGTAGGTGTCGAACGGGGTCGACACGGGGTGCCGGTTGCCGACCCGCTTGGGGGTCTCGCCGGACGCCTGCAGTTGGCTGTGCGCGGTGGGCAGCATCGCGAGCATGCTGTCGAACATCGCGACGTCGAGGTGCTGGCCCTCGCCGGTGGTGCGGGCCGCCAGCAGTGCGGTGCTGATGCCCCACGCAGCGAAGACGCCGGTGATGGTGTCGCCGAACGACTCGCCCAGTCGGGTGGGGCCGGACTCCTCGGTGCCGGTGATGCTCATGACGCCGGAGAGCGCCTGGACCACCAGGTCGTAGGCCGCGGCGCCCGCCATCGGGCCCTGCTGGCCGAAGCCGGAGATCGACGCGTAGACGATCTTCGGGTTGCGTGCCTTGGCTGCCTCGTAGTCGATCCCGAGCCGGGTGGTGACGCCGGGACGGAAGTTCTCGACGACGACGTCGGCGCCCTCGATCAACTGCAGCAACGCTTCTCGGTCCTCGGGGTCCTTGAGGTCGAGCGCGATCGAGCGCTTGCCACGGTTGAGGACGTTGAAGTAGATGCTCTCGCCGTCGCGGAACGGCCCGAGGTGGCGCGAGTCCTCGCCGGCCTTCGACTCGATCTTCACGACGTCGGCGCCGGCATCGGCGAGCAGTGCGGTGCAGAACGGGCCCGCCAGCACGCGGGACAGGTCGACGACGCGGACGCCGTCGAGCGGGGGAAGCGCGGTCATGATGTTGTCTCCCAGTCGTTCTCAGTACTCGGTGGACCGGATCGACGGGGCGTTGCCCGCGATGGTCAGCAGCTGGATCTGCGAGGTGCCCTCGAAGATGCGCAGGATCCGGCAGTCGCGGTAGAGGCGCTCGATCTCGGACTCGCGCATGAACCCGGCGCCGCCGTGGATCTGGACGACCTGGTCGACGATCGAGAAGCAGGCCTCGGTGGCCACGTACTTCGAGATCGAGGCGGCGCGGCGCAGGTCCTGGCCCGCGTCCTTGACGTCGGACGCCCAGTCGGCCGTGACGCGCGAGGCGACGAGCTTGGCGTCGCACTCGCCCAGCAGCAGCTGGATGGCCTGGAACTCGAAGATGGGGTGCCCGAACTGCTTGCGCTCGGAAGCGTATTCACGACCGAGTTCCCAAGCGCGCAGGGCGATTCCGTTGGCCATCGCGGCGACGTCGATGCGGGCGCGGTTGAGGGCGGTGAGCGCGATGTTGCCGCCGCGGCCCTCGGTGCCGATCACGGCGTCGTGCGGGAGGACCACGTCGTCGAGGTAGACGGTGTAGGTGGGCGCCGAGCGGATGCCCATCTTGTCCTGCGGCTCGGAGTAGCTGATGCCGGGCGTGCCCTTGGGCACCGCGAACGCGGTGATGCCACGGAAGCCGGCGGAGGGGTCGGTCTTGGCGAACAGCACGACGAGGTCGGCCTCGCGGGCGTTGGAGATGAAGGTCTTGGAGCCGGACAGGTGCCAGCCGTCGTCCTCGCGGCGTGCCACGGTGCGCATCGACGCGATGTCCGAGCCCGCGTCGGGCTCGGTGAGGGCGAAGCCCGCGAGGACCTCGCCGGAGGCCAGCCCGGGCAGCCAGCGCTTCTTCTGCTCCTCGGTGCCGCCCACGAGGATCGGCTCGAGGCCCAGGTAGTGGGCGGTGTAGATGGACGCGAGTGCGGCGTCGGCGCGCGCGACCTCCTCGACGGCAACCAGCTGGGCGCGGGTCGACAGGCCGAGGCCGCCGAACTCCTCCGGGACGGAGATGCCCATGAGGTCCTGCTCGGCCAGTCGGCGCATCAGGCGCGCGGGGAATTCCTTGGACTCGTCGCGCTCGGCGGCGCCGGGCAGGATCTCCGCGTTCGCGAAAGCGCGCACGGTGCTGCGGAATTCGGTCAGGTCGAGGGTGTCGTCGAGCGGCTGAGCGGTCACGGGTAACTCCTGGAGGAACGAGAGGGGGAATCGCTAGATTTCATCTAGTGGAAGTCAATTGCCATCTAGTGGCATGCGATGACTATCGCATCCCGCCGCTGCGTTTGTCCAGAGGCAGTAGGTCCCGTCCCTCCGACCCCGGAAACGACGACGAGCGGCAACGCGCAGGGGGGATCGTCCTGCGCGTTGCCGCTCGTCGGGGGTCGACGTCGTTCGCTCGTCACCGAGCCGACGTCAGCGCCACCGGTACGGGCTCACGCTGGTCGTCGTGAGTCCGTACCGGTGGGTGGATCAGTGGGTCGAGATCACTCGTTCCCGGTCAGTTGTTCTCGCTCATCGGGATACGCACGCCACGCTCGCGCGCGGTGTCGATCGCGTGCTCGTAGCCCGCGTCCACGTGCCGGATGACGCCCATGCCCGGGTCGTTGGTGAGCACGGCCTCGATCTTCTTCGCGGCCAGCTCGGAGCCGTCGGCGATGCACACCTGGCCGGCGTGGATCGAGCGGCCCATGCCGACGCCGCCGCCGTGGTGGATCGACACCCAGGAAGCGCCCGACGCGGTGTTGACGAGGGCGTTGAGCAGCGGCCAGTCGGCGATCGCGTCCGAGCCGTCCTTCATGGCCTCGGTCTCGCGGTACGGCGAGGCGACGGAGCCGGAGTCGAGGTGGTCACGGCCGATGGCGATCGGCGCGGACAGCTCGCCGCTGGCGACCATCTCGTTGAACTTCAGGCCGGCCTTGTGGCGCTCGCCGTAGCCGAGCCAGCAGATGCGGGCGGGCAGGCCCTCGAAGGCAACCTTCTCGCCGGCCATCTCGATCCACCGCTTGAGGTGCTCGTTCTCGGGGAAGAGCTCGAGGATCGCCTTGTCGGTCGCGGCGATGTCCTTGGGGTCGCCGGACAGCGCGGCCCAGCGGAACGGGCCGAGGCCCTCCTCGAAGAGCGGGCGGATGTACGCCGGGACGAAGCCGGGGAACTCGAAGGCGCGGTCGTAGCCGGCCTTGCGGGCCTCGTCGCGGATGGAGTTGCCGTAGTCGAAGACCTCGGCGCCCTTGTCCATGAAGCCGACCATCGCCTCGACGTGCGCGGCCATCGACTTGCGGGACTCCTCGGTGAAGTGCTCCGGGTCCTTGGCGGCGAGCGCCTTCATGTCGGCGAAGTCGACGCCGAGCGGCAGGTACGACAGCGGGTCGTGTGCCGACGTCTGGTCGGTGACGATGTCGATGGGGGCGTCCATGGCCAGCAGTGCCGGGAAGATCTCCGCGGCGTTGCCGACGAGGCCGATCGACAGCGGCTTGCGGGCGTCACGGGCCTCGGTGGCCAGCTGCAGCGCGTGCTCGATGCTGTCGGCCTTGGTGTCGAGGTACTTGTGCGCGATGCGGCGGTCGATGCGGGTGACGTCGCAGTCGACGCAGATCGCGACACCGTCGTTCATGGTGACGGCCAGCGGCTGCGCACCGCCCATGCCGCCCATGCCGGCGGTGAGGGTGATGGTGCCGGCCAGGGTGCCGTCGAAGCGCTTGCGGGCGATCGCGCCGAAGGTCTCGTACGTGCCCTGCAGGATGCCCTGGGTGCCGATGTAGATCCAGGAACCGGCCGTCATCTGGCCGTACATCATCAGGCCCTCGGCCTCGAGCTTGCGGAACTGCTCCCAGTTGGCCCAGTCGCCGACGAGGTTGGAGTTGGCGAGCAGCACGCGCGGCGCCCACTCGTTGGTGCGGAAGACGCCGACCGGCTTGCCGGACTGCACCAGCATGGTCTCGTCGTTCTTCAGGGTCTTCAGGGTGGCGACCATCGCGTCGAACGCGGCCCAGCTGCGGGCGGCGCGGCCGGTGCCGCCGTAGACGACCAGGTTGTCGGGGTGCTCGGCAACCTCGGGATCGAGGTTGTTCATGAGCATGCGCAGCGCGCCCTCCTGCTGCCACCCGAGGGTGTTCAGCTCGGAGCCGCGGGGGGCGCTGACCGGGCGGGCCTCGTGGCCGGGTGAGGTGATGTCCATCGGGTAACTCCTAGCTAATCGGGCGGTGAGGGCGCGGGGTGTCGAGTGGTTCCGGTGCGACGCCGTTGTCGCCCGAATCCGGGTGGGTCTAGCTGTTGTGCGCTGGCTCACGTTCTGCAACTATGACTTGTATATTCCTGTCTATACAAGCTGATGTCAAGGGGCACCCGGAAGTCCCGCCCCTGATGTCGCGAGATGTACGACCCCGATGAACGGACACGACGACCAGCCCGGTGCAGCGTGGCACCCGGCGGAAGGTTCCCAGATGAACAGCGTCTCCACCCACCCCGATCCGACCCCGAACCCCAGCGAGATCGACGATGCTCTCGCCCGAATCTTCCGCAGCTGGGACGAGCGCCTGCTCGCCGGCGCCGACCCTGCCGCGCGCGAGCGCCTCGCCGCGTTCGTCGCGGACCTGCCCGCCGGTTACAAGCAGGACATCCGTCCCGACCGCGCGCGCGTCGACCTCGCCATCCTCGGTGAACTGTCCGACGGTGCGGTCGACGTTCGGATCGTTCCCGACGCGACCGCGCGCGGTACCCACCGCCTGTCGCTGTACGTCGGCGGGCGTCCCGCGTCGCTCGGGGATCTCATGCCGCTGCTGCAGAGCCTGGGCGTCGAGGTGCTCGACGAGCGACCCTACGCGCTCGCCTCTCCTGACGGAATGCCGTGCTGGATCTACGAATTCACCGTTCGGTACACGATCGCGCCGGAAGACGGGTTCGACGAGTTCGCCGAGCGCTTCGGGGGCGCCGTCCAGGCGTTGTGGCGGGGCGTGGCCGAGGCGGACCGCCTGAACGAACTGGTGGCGCGCGCGGGTCTGCACTGGCGGGAGGTCACCGTGCTGCGCGCGTACGCGGAGTTCCTGCGGCAGGCCGGATTCCCCTACAGCAGTGCCTATGTGGCCGACGCGCTGTGCCGGCATCCGGAGATCGCGGCCGCACTGGTCGAGTGCTTCTCCGCGCGGTTCGATCCCCGCTCCGATCCGTCCGCATCCTCCGACGGCCGCGGCGCGGAATCCGTCGCCGCAGCGTCGACGCTGATCGAGGCGGTGCTGGGACTCGACGAGGACCGGATCTTCCGGGCGCTGCTGGGCGTGGTCCGCAACACCGTGCGCACCAACCACTTCGCCGCCCCGGCGCGGGAAACGCTGGCGCTGAAGCTCGATTCGCGGAACATCGGGGAGCTGCCCGAGCCCCGGCCCCGGCACGAGATCTTCGTCTACTCTCCGGTCGTGGCAGGCGTGCACATGCGTTTCGGGTCGGTGGCACGCGGCGGTCTGCGCTGGTCGGATCGGCGTGAGGACTTCCGCACCGAGGTGCTCGGCCTGGTCAAGGCGCAGGCGGTCAAGAACGCCGTGATCGTGCCGGTCGGCGCCAAGGGCGGCTTCGTGCTGCGCCGGCCCCCGGTGCCCACCGGCGACGCCGACGCCGACCGCGCGGCCCTCCGCGAAGCGGGAATCGCCGGATACCGCATGTTCATTCGCAGTCTGCTGGACCTGACGGACAACATCGATCGCAGGACCGGAGCCGTGGTGCCGGCGTCGGGAGTCGTCCGCCACGACGGGGACGACACGTACCTGGTGGTGGCGGCGGACAAGGGCACCGCGTCGTTCTCCGACATCGCCAACGAGGTCGCCGCCGAGTACGACTTCTGGCTCGGTGACGCCTTCGCGTCCGGTGGATCGGTCGGCTACGACCACAAGGCGATGGGCATCACCGCTCGCGGTGCGTGGGAGAGCGTCAAGCGCCGGTTCCGCGAACTGGGTGTCGACTGCCAGAACGAGGACGTCACGGTCGCCGGCATCGGGGACATGAGCGGTGACGTGTTCGGCAACGGGATGTTGTGCAGCAAGCACATTCGCCTCGTCGCGGCGTTCGACCACCGGCACGTCTTCCTGGACCCGGATCCGGACCCCGCGACGTCGTACGCCGAGCGGGAGCGACTGTTCGCACTGCCGCGCTCGTCGTGGGCCGACTACGACCGGTCCCTCGTCAGCGCGGGCGGCGGCGTGTGGGACCGAACGACGAAGTCCGTCCCGATCAGTGAGCAGGCGCGGCGCGTGCTCGGACTCGCCGACGACGTCACGGAGCTGACGCCACCCGAGCTGATCCGCGCGATCCTGCGCGCCCCGGTGGACCTGCTGTGGAACGGTGGCATCGGCACCTACGTCAAGGCGTCGACCGAATCGCATGCGGACGCCGGCGACAAGGCGAACGATGCTGTGCGCGTGGACGGGTGCGACGTGCGGGCCCGCGTGGTCGGTGAGGGCGGCAACCTCGGTCTGACGCAGGCCGCGCGGATCGAATTCGCCCGCACGGGCGGACGCGTGGGCACCGACGCACTCGACAACTCGGCCGGGGTGGACTGCTCCGATCACGAGGTGAACATCAAGATCCTGCTCGACGACCTCGTGGGTGCGGGCGGTCTGACGCCGGGGGCGCGGCCGCGGCTGCTGGCCGAGATGACCGACGAGGTGGCCGCGCTGGTGTTGGCGGACAACGTCTCCCAGAACGAGCTGATGGGCACTGCGCTCGCCGATGCGTCCGAGATGATCGGGGTGCACGGCCGGCTGATCTCGGCGCTGGAGGCGGCGGGCGCCGTCGACCGTGCCCTCGACGTGCTGCCCGACGCCAAGGCGATCGGCACGTTGCGGGCGGCCGGCGCGGGCCTGTCGGCGCCCGAACTGGCGACGCTGATGGCGCACGTCAAGCTCGATCTGAAAGGCGCGCTGCTGGCCGGTGACCTGGTCGACCACGACGTGTTCCTGCCGGTCCTGCGCGGGTACTTCCCGACGCCGCTGCGTCGGGACCACGAGGCGGCCGTCGACCGGCACCCTCTGCGACGCGAGATCGTCGCGACGGCACTGACCAACGACGTCGTCGATCGCGGCGGCATCTCCTACGTGTTCCGGCTCGCCGAGGAGGTGGGCGCCACCGCGGACGACGCGGTCCGGGCGTTCAGCGTGGTCAGCGACGTGTTCGGACTCCCCGCGCTGTGGTCGCGGATCGCGGCTGCCGACGTGCCGAGCGAGGTCGCCGACGAGCTGGTCCTCGTCACCCGGCGGCTGCTCGACCGGGCGTCGCGCTGGATGCTGCACCGGCGGCCGCAGCCCCTCGCGGTGGGTGCGGAGGTCGCACGGTTCCGCGGGCCGATCGAGGACGCGGCGGCGCATCTCGAGGAGTGGCTGGTGGGTGCCGACCGCACCAACCTCCGGGACCGCACGCGCGCGATCGCGGAGCGGGGCGCGCCCGAGGACCTGGTCCGGGAGGTGGAGCTGGCGCTCGACCGGTTCGGACTGCTCGACGTCGTCGAGATCGCGGACCTCGCGGAATGCGACCTGACCGTGGCCGGCGAGCTGTACTTCCGGTTGTGTGAACGCGTCGGCCTGGTTCCCCTGCTCAACGGGGTCTCGGCGCTCGGCAAGACGAGCCGCTGGGATGCCCTCGCCCGGCTGGCGTTGCGCGACGAGCTGTACGACAGCGCGCGGGCACTGACGCTGGACGTCCTCGCCCACGCGACTCCCGGCGACGACACCGACCGGATGATCGCGGACTGGGAGGAGCGCAACGCGTCCCGCCTGCGCCGGGCCCGCAACTCGCTCGCCGAGATCTCCGCGTCCGGTCAGCGGGACCTGGCAGCACTGTCCGTCGCGTCCCGGCAGCTGCGCCGCATGGTCGGCTGATCCGCACCCCCGGTCCGTTCTTCATCCACGAAAGGAAAAGTCATCACTATCGTCAACTCCTGCAACACCGGTGAGCCTGCCGTGGCGATCGCGCCGCGCGACGCCCGTTCGTGGCTGTTGGTGCCCGGCACCCGCACGCACGACCTCGACGACACGATCCGTCGGTGCGGCCCCGACGCCGTCGTCCTCGATCTCGAGGACGGGGTCGCGCCCGAGGACCGGGCGCGTGCCCGCGACGAGGTCCACGCGTGGGCGAGCCGGGGCGGGCGGGCGTGGATCCGGGTGAACGCGGCCACCACCGCGGACTGGAGCGTCGACCTCGAGTTCGCGGCTTGGTGCCCGGGGATCCTCGGGGTCGTGCTCGCCAAGGCGGAGTCGGCCGCTCAGGTCGACGCGACCGCGGCTGCGCTGGGGGACTTCGGCGGCGGTCTGATCGCCCTGATCGAGTCGGCGACCGGAATTCTCGAGGCGGTGTCGATCGCGCGGTCGAACTCGTTGACCCGCTTGGCGTTCGGTAGCGGCGACTTTCGACACGACACCGCGGCCACAGACGATTCGGCGACGGTGATGGGGGCTCGGGCGCAGCTCGTGCTGGCCAGTCGATCGGCCGGGCTCCCCGCGCCGATCGACGGCCCCTCCCTCGCCCCCGACGTGAGCGGGCTGCGCGACTACTGCCGCCGCTCCCTCACGACCGGGTTGGGCGGCATGCTGTGTGTGAAGCCGGACCACGTGCGCACGATCAACACCGAGTTCGCGCCGAGCCCGGCGCAGGTGCGCGGCGCCAGGGAACTTCTCGAGCACCGCAGCGGAAGCATCGACGGCAGCTACCTTCCGCGCCTGCGGGCGGCCGAGGCGGTGCTCGAGCGGGCCAGGACGTACCGGATCGACCCGGCCGACGAGGCGCCCGTGTCGATGAGCCGATGACCAGGCATGCCGTTTCGGCAGCGCACCGGTCGGTAGACTTCGTGGGCCGAGTCGAGGGCCGAATCGGTGGGACTTCACTAGATGCAGGGGCAGCGGATGGCAGTGGTTGACGTCGACGCGGAACTGGCCGCGCTCTTCGGCGAGGCCGGTGGCGAGTCCGTGCCTGCCTACGAGCGGGTCAAGAAGCTGGTCGCGGAGCAGATCCGTTCGGGCCGTTGGGCGGAAGGCGATCAGCTGCCGTCCGAGAACCAGTTCGTGGCCGCACTCGGCCTGTCCCGTATGACGATCAACCGGGCACTGCGGGAGCTGACGGGCGAAGGCCTGATCATTCGGATGATGGGGATCGGCACCTTCGTCGCCAGCACCAAGACTCCGTCGCCGCTGTTCGAGGTGAAGAACATCGCGGACGAGATCCAGGAGCGGGGCCATCGGCACCGCACCGAGGTGATCTTCGTCCGCGAGGAGGAGACCGACCACTCGCAGGCGTTCCTCCGGGATGCCGTCGGGGCCAGAGTCTTCCACTCCGTTCTCGTGCACTACGAGGACGACAAGCCGATCCAGGTGGAGGATCGCCTGGTGAACCCGGCCGAGGCACCCGACTACCTCGACCAGGACTTCACCACGATCACGCCCAACGACTACCTCAGCCGCGTGGCACCGCTCGTGCGCGGCGAGCACGTCGTCGAAGCCGTCCTCGCCAGCCCCGAGGAATGCCGCCTGCTGCAGATCGACCGCGGCGAGCCGTGCCTGCTCATCCGTCGCCGGACCTGGTCCGAACACGGACTGGTGAGTGCCGCCAGGTTGATCCACCCGGGTTCGCGAAACCGGCTCGAGGGCGCGTTCAGCCGCTGAGGTCACGAAGGCCGAGGGGCCCTCCCGGATCGGGAGGTCCCCTCAGTCGTTCTCGGACAGGAACGGTCTCACCACCGCCAGCACCTCGGGTGAGGCCGCGACGGTGGTGGCGTGGTCGAAACCGGGGATCACGACGAGCCGGGACCCGGGGATCAACTCCGCGAGCCGCTTGGTATCCGACAGCCGCGGCCGGTCCTCGGACCCGACGAACAGCAGCGCCGGAACGTCCAGCGCCTGCAACGACGTGTCGGGCACGCCCGGTTCCTCCTCCGAGCGGCGCAGGTACGCGACGAGGGCGCGGGTGTCGTTGGCGTCGAACGCCGCCCGCGTCGCCGGATCCAGCGGCCACGGACGGTGCGCATTCCACTTGTCGAGGAACGCCGTCATGCCCTCGTGATCGAGCACGTCGATACACCCGGGGAAGAAGAGCTTGTCGAACGAGCCGGCCTGGGGCCGGCTGCTGCCGCCGCCCACGGTGAGCGTGCGCAGCCGCCCGGGTGCGGCGGTCGCGAGCGAGAGCCCCACGCGACCGCCGAACGAGTAGCCCAGGTAGTGCGCCCGATCGTGCCCGAGGTCGTCGAGCACCGCGAGGATGTCGCCGACGACGAGGTCCATCGCGTACGACGACGCCTCGTGCGGTTTGTCGCTGCGGCCGTGTCCGCGCATGTCGGGCAGGATCAGCTGGAATTCGTCGCGGAGCGACCCGACATACCCGAACGCCCGCCAGATCGCGCTCGACAGCGCCGTGCCGTGCGCGAGGACCAGGGGTGGGCCGTCGCCGATCACCCGATACGCGATGCCGACGCCGTCGACCGGATTGACTGCCTGTTGCATGACCACGTCTCCACGTTAGGTCCCGTGTCGGGCACGCCGACCTACACTGAGGCCGTGCCCGACACATCCGCCATCGATCCGGACCACGTCCGCCGCGCCGCGCAGGCGCTCGTGACGCCGGACATCGCCGGGTGGACGGGGCGCTTCGAGTTGCTGTCCGACCCGAACCGGTTGCGGTTGCTGCTGTGTCTGCACCACGCGCCGGGGATCTGCGTCACCGATCTCGCGGCCGCGCTCGGCATGACCGGCACCGCGGTCTCGCACGCGTTGCGCCTGCTGCGCCAGCAGGGCTGGGTGGAAGCGCAGCGGTCGGGCCGCACGGTCCGCTATCGCCTGGTCGACGACACCGTGCACGAACTGCTCCACACGATCGGCGCGACACACTTCCACGAGCACGACGCCGGCTGATCACGTTCGACCGGCGCCGTGCTCCGGCCGTCACGGGGCGATCCACACCTTGTCGAGCAGCATGATGCTGTCGAGGCTCGGTTTCACTCCGAAGACGTTGTCCTGCCAGGGGACGAAATTGGCGCCGGCGCCCCACACCAGGATCGGGACCTCGTCGTCGAAGACCTGCTGGACGTTCGCGAGCGCTGCACGCTTGGCGTCGTCCGAATCCGCGGCCATGACAGCATCCAGCGACGCGTCGACGGCAGGGCTTCGGACGCCTGCCGAATTGTTGGTCGAGGTGCTGTACAGCGTCGAGTACAGACGCAGGAAGGGCGCGGCGTCGAGCAATCCGGTCCCGCCGAGCGCGACGTCGTAGTCATGGTCCACGTACAGTCGCTTCACCATGTCCGTAGGGCTGTGCACGAAGTTCAGTTGCACGTCGAAGCCGACGGCTTGCAGCATGGATTGCACCGCGAGACCCGTGGCTTCGCCGTTCGGGTCCTGGACACCCACATAGCGGACGACGCCGTCGTACCCGTCGGCCTTGGCGGCTTCCAGAAGTTCCCGGGCCTTGGCCTGATCCGGCGGAAGCGGCGCCACGTCGTTGTGCCACCTCGACCAGGATTGGAAGAGTTCGGCACCCGGCATGCCCTGTCCGCCGCGGGCTCGTTGGTCGATCGTCGCGGGATCGATCGCGTAGGCCATCGCCTGGCGGACTCGAACGTCGGCGCCCGGATGCCCCGGCCGGTGGTTGATCTGCCCGATCATCGCCATGCTGATGAAGTCGGCATACCCGGGAAACCGGTCCTTGGCGGCGAGTACCGTCTCGGCGTTGCGCAGGTAGGCCATCTGGATTCCGCCGGATGCCAGGGTGTCGAGCTTCGGCTGCTCGCCCTGGACGCTGACGAATTTCAGTTTGCTCAGGTGTGGAGCTCCACCCCAGTAGTCGGAGCGAGGCGTGAGCACGAGTTCGTCCTGTGCCGCAAACTTCTCCACCTCGAACGGGCCGGCTCCGATCGGAACGAACTGATCACCGCGGTCGGCGGTCGGCGCCACGATCATGCCGTGTCCGAATGCCAGGAGCGCCGGGAACTCCGACCAGGCCTGGGCGAGTGTGAAGACCACGGTCGACGGGTTCGGCGACTCCACCGCCGCCACGTTTCGGGACCAGATCTCGTTGTTGGCGCCGCGTTTCGCGTTGTAGCGGTCGATGCTGGCGATGACGGCGGCAGCATTCACGGGGGTGCCGTCGCTGAAGGTGAGACCGTCCCGCAGTGTCAGGGTCCAGCTCGTGCCGTCGGCGTTCGGTTCGAGTGATCGGGCCAGTTGCGGTTCGTAGCGTCCGGTAGCCGCGTCGTAGCGGACGAGAAGGTCGTAGATTGCCGCCATCTCGGTGCCACCCGTCGCGCCGGAGGGCTGGGTGCGGACCGGGTCGAGACTCGACACGGGCGCGTAACTCGCGAACGACAGGGTTCCGCCGGCGACAGGCGCGCCGCCGTCGCCCTGGTCGCCGCGAAGTCCAGGCTCGAACGTGTCCGCCGCGGTCGTCGACCCTCCGCCCGCGCCCGCATCGGGGGCGCAGCCGGCCAGCAGTGTTGCACTGAGGACCAGCGCGAGCACGGCCCACGGCCGCTTGGATCGAATCGTCATTCTTCTCCCCATCGGTCAGGACGCTTTCGAACTTGCCCGGTCGGACCGGTTCGAGTGATCGAAGTAGGGCCGGTCGCCGTCGATCTCGATCCTTCGGACCGTGCGGTACCTGGGGAAGTGATCGGCGGCGGCCCGGTGCATGGTCGAGCGTTCGTCCCAGATCGCCAGATCGCCTGGACTCCAACGCCATCGGCACTGAAAACGCTCGTCGGTCACGTAGTTCCGCAGGAAGCCGAGGAGGGCGTCGCTCTCGTCGCGTCGCATGCCCTTGATGCGGTGCATCGACGGACCGCCGATGAACAGAATCCGTCGGCCGTTCTCGGGATGGGTACGTATCAGTGGATGCACCACGGTCCGCGGGTACGTCGCCCGGAGGCGATCGGCGAGGGCCTGCGCCTGTGGGCTGTCGTGGCCGCGCTCGAGGATCGACTCGACGAAACTGTCGGTGGTGTGCTCCACCTCGAGACCCGCGAGCATGTTCTGCATCGTCGGGGAGAGAGCGTCGTGAGCGGCGGTCATCGAGGCCCACAATGTATCGCCGCCGGCGTCGGGAATCACCTCGGCGCACAGGAGCGCGTATCGCGGTGGCGTCGAGATCCAGGTGACATCCGTGTGCCACATCTCGGCGGTCGGCGGACTGTCCGGTCCATCCGAGATCACCTGCAGGCTCGGCTCCGTGGCGCCCTGCAACCTGGCGATCGGGAAGATGCTCGGCACGCCGAAACGTCTGGCCACCGCGAGATGATCGTCGGCGTCCAGATGGGCGCCGCGCACGAAGACCACCTGGTACTCGTGCAGTGCGTCCCGAACGTCCGCGAAGGTCGCTTCGTCACACGTCCGCAGGTCCACCCCTCGGATTTCCGCACCTATCGCAGTTGTCAGCGCCGATATCTCGATTGCCATCCAACCCTCCTCGCTCGTCTCAACTAATCCGATGGGATTAATTTGCGGGGAGGGGCGTGGATTGTCAACCCCTGGAACCGGAGACGCCGTTCCGGCCCGTGGCGAGCCGAACATAGGATGCGCTCATGGGACGCGACGGCAGTGCAACTCGGGAACGGCTGGTGGATGCTGCTGAGCACGTGTTCGCTTCTCTCGGTATCGAGGACGCGAATCTTCGCGAGATCAATCGTGCAGCAGGGCAATCGAACAATTCGGCACTGCATTATCACTTCGGCTCTCGTGAGGCCCTGCTGCAGGCCGTCGTGCGTCGGCATCGCGACGCAATCGACTCGCGACGCCGAGTGCTGGTCGAGGAACTCGGTGGAAAGGAGCCTTCGATCGAGGAGCTCCTCGTCGTCGCGGTGTGGCCGCTCGGGTTCCAGTTGGACACCGAAAGTGGGCGCAACTATCTGCGAATCCTGGTGCACATGCGGCGCCGCAGCGAGATGCGCACGCATCATTCGCTCAACCCGGACAGCACCGACGATCTTCAGTGGGCTTACTCGCAGCTTCAGGCGCGCCTGGTCCACCTCCCCGATGCGCTACGCGCCGAGCGCCTCGGAGTCTGGATCGACATGGCCGTGGGGGCGATGGCAAGCCGGGCCGAGGACATCCAGGACGGGGTCGACCACTCGCTGGACAACAACGAGTTCATGAACAATCTGATCGACATGGGCGTCGCGGCGCTGACCGCACCCAGCCGGCTGACCACAGCACGTCCGGCGGGTAGGGGAGGCTGACTCCGCCGCCCAGGCTCCGTGGGCGGATGCCTTCCCGAATCTGCTGACGTCGGCGCGCGGGCGTCCTATCGTGAATTCGCACAGCCTCCACTCGGACGGACTCTGCAATGCACGAGATGGCGATCACCCAGAGCGTCGTCGACGCGGTGTGCGAGCGCGCCGACGGCCGAACCGTGCACAGCATCCGGCTGCAGGTGGGCCGGCTGTGCGCGGTGGTGCCGGATGCGATGCAGTTCTGCTTCGAACTGGTCACCGAGGGTACGGTCGCGCAGGGCGCTCGGCTCGACATCGAGGAGCCGCCCGGTCTGGCGCACTGCCGGAGCTGCGACACCGATTTCCCCCTGCAGGACTTGATCTTGTTGTGTCCGTGCGGGAGTGCCGACGTCGAGGTCCTCTCGGGTCGTGAACTGCGGATCATGTCGATGGAAGTGAGTTGAACATGTGTGCGACGTGCGGATGCGGCAAACTCGACGAACCGGCAGGTACGCGGATAAGTGCACCGGCGGGCACCGTGCCCCACGAACACGAACACGAACACGAACACGGCCACGAACACGGCCACAGCCATGAGCACGGTCACGGTCATGAGCACGTGCACGCGCATCCCGACGATCACGGGCACGCACCGACCGAGACCCTGACGCTGGAACAGAAGATCCTCGCCAAGAACGACCGCCTCGCGGAGGACAACCGGGCCTGGCTGACGGACCGGCGGATCGCGGCGATCAACATCATGAGTTCGCCGGGATCGGGCAAGACGACGTTGCTCGAGCGTACGGTTCGGGAGCTCCGGCCTTCCGTACCGGTCTCGGTGATCGAGGGCGACCAGGAGACCCTGCTCGACGCCGATCGGATCCGGTCGACGGGATGTCGAGTGGTACAGGTCAATACGGGTTCGGGGTGTCATCTCGACTCCGAGATGGTGCGGGACGCCCTCGACGCGCTCGGGCCCGCGGAAGATTCGCTCGTTTTCGTGGAGAACGTCGGAAACCTCGTGTGCCCCGCGCTGTTCGACCTCGGTGAGCAAGGCAAGGTTGTCCTCATATCCGTCACGGAGGGCGACGACAAGCCGCTGAAGTACCCGCACATCTTCGTAGTGGCCGATCTCGTGATCGTCAACAAGATCGACCTGCTCCCTTATGTCGATTTCGATCCAGACGCCTGCGAGAAGAATGCGCGCTCGGTGAATCCCGATGTGCGCGTGATCAATCTGTCCGCGACCAGCGGTGAGGGGCTGGAGCGGTGGTACGCGTGGCTTTCGGATCGGCGGAAGGAATGATCATCCGGCGTTGACAGACCGACCGCTGTCGCGCCTTAATTGTGGTGGGCGTCACGCAAGTGGGCCGAGGGTCGACTCCGGTGACGCAGGGGCGGTGCGCCCCGGGGAGTGGCCGTTATGTCGACACCCACGAGAGCAGCCGAGAAGTCCGGCACATCGCCGGAGGCCGAAACCGACGAGGGCGTCATCCACGTCCTGTGGATCAATGCGGGACTCAGCTGCGACGGAGATTCGGTGGCACTCACCGCCGCCAGCCAGCCCAGCGTGGAGGAGATCGTCTTCGGAGCGCTGCCAGGACTGCCGAAGATCGCGGTGCACTGGCCGCTGATCGACTTCGAGTGCGGGCCGCAGGGCGGGGCCGACGACTTCATCGAGTGGTTCTGGAAGGCCGACCGGGGAGAACTCGAACCGTTCGTTCTGGTTGTGGAGGGCTCGATTCCGAACGAGCAACTGCACGACGAGGGCTACTGGTGCGGGTTCGGTAACAACCCGGAGACGGGTCAGCCGGTCACGACGAGTGAGTGGCTCGACCGACTGGCACCGAAGGCCACGGCGATCGTCACGGCCGGCACCTGCTCGTCCTACGGCGGCATCCACGCGATGGCAGGCAATCCGACGGGCGCGATGGGTGTGCCCGACTACCTGGGTTGGGACTGGAAGTCCAAGGCCGGGCTGCCGATCGTGTGTGTTCCGGGCTGTCCGATCCAGCCGGACAACCTGTCGGAGACCCTCACCTACCTGCTGTATCAGGTGACGAATCAGGCGCCGATGATTCCGCTCGACGACATGCTGCGGCCGCAGTGGTTGTTCGGTCAGACCGTGCACCAGGGGTGCGACCGGGCCGGCTACTACGAACAGGGCGACTTCGCGACCGAGTACGGCTCCCCGAAATGCATCGTGAAACTCGGTTGTTGGGGTCCGGTCGTCAAATGCAATGTGCCCAAGCGGGGTTGGATGAACGGTATCGGAGGCTGCCCCAATGTCGGCGGCATCTGCATCGGTTGCACCATGCCCGGTTTTCCCGACAAGTTCATGCCGTTCATGGACGAACCGCCGGGCGGCATCCTGTCGAGCTCGGTGTCCGAGGTGTACGGGTCGGTCATTCGGACGTTGCGCAGCGTCACCGGACGCACGCTCGACAAGGAACCCCACTGGCGCACACCAGGGCGCCTGTTGAGGACGGGGGCCGTGCGTACCTGGTAGTGCGGACTCGCGTGATCGCCGAGGGAAAGAAGGCTTCTCGATGACTTCCACAGTGCCCGAGCCGAAACAGGGGGCGACCGACGACAAGGGGCTCGTCGAGATGGCCTGGGATCCGATCACCCGGATCGTCGGCAGCCTCGGGATCTACACGAAGGTCGACTTCAAGAACAAGACCGTGGCCGAGTGCCACAGCACGTCGTCGATCTTTCGGGGCTACTCGCTGTTCATGAAGGGCAAGGATCCGCGCGACGCGCACTTCATCACCAGCCGAATCTGCGGCATCTGCGGCGACAACCACGCGACCTGCTCGTGCTACGCGCAGAACATGGCGTACGGCGTACAACCGCCACACCTCGGTGAGTGGATCGCGAACCTCGGCGAGGCCGCCGAGTACATGTTCGACCACAACATCTTCCAGGAGAACCTGGTCGCCGTCGACTACTGCGAGAAGATGGTCTCCGAGACCAATCCCGGCGTGCTGGCGATGGCCGAGAAGACCGCGGCACCGCATTCGGACGCACACGGGTACCGGACGGTCGCAGACATCATGCGCGCACTCAACCCGTTCACGGGCGAGTTCTACCGCGAGGCGTTGCTCATCAGTCGACTCACCCGAGAGATGTTCTGTCTCATGGAGGGTCGGCACGTCCACCCGTCGACGCTGTATCCGGGTGGTGTCGGCACCGTCGCGACCGTGCAGTTGATCACCGACTACACGACGCGCCTGATGCGCTACATCGAGTTCATGAAGAAGGTCGTGCCGATGCACGACGACCTGTTCGACTTCTTCTACGAGGCGCTGCCGGGATACGAGCACGTGGGGGAGCGGCGCACGCTGCTCGGCTGCTGGGGTGCCTTCCAGGATCCCGAGGTGTGCAACTTCGCGTACAAGGACATGACCGACTGGGGCCGGAAGATGTTCGTGACCCCGGGCGTGGTGGTGGACGGGAAGCTGGTGACCACCGACCTGGTCGACATCAACCTGGGCATCCGGATCATGCTCGGTTCGTCGTACTACGACGATTGGTCCGACCAGGAGATGTTCGTGACCACCGATCCGTTGGGCAACCCGGTGGACCGGCGGCACCCGTGGAACCAGCACACCAACCCCAAGCCCCAGAAGCGCGATCTCGAGGACAAGTACAGCTGGGTGATGTCGCCGCGCTGGTTCGACGGCAAGGACAACCTCGCGCTCGACACCGGTGGCGGTGCGCTGGCCCGGATGTGGTCGACCGCGCTCGCCGGACTGGTCGAGACCGACGAGGTGAAGGCGACCGGACACAGCGTCGAGATCGACTTCCCCAAGACGGCGCTGAAAGGACCGGCGCGATTCGAGTGGAAGATCCCGCAGTGGAGCAACACCCTCGAACGCAATCGTGCACGCACCTACTTCCAGGCGTACGCGGCGGCGATGGCGCTGCACTTCGCCCGCAAGGCGCTGGTCGAGATCAACGCCGGGCGGACCAAGACGTGGGAGACGTTCGAGGTGCCCGACGAGGGCATCGGCTGCGGGTTCACCGAGGCCGTCCGCGGGGTGCTGTCGCACCACATGGTGATCCGGGACGGCAAGATCGCGAACTATCACCCGTATCCACCGACCCCGTGGAACGCCAGCCCCCGCGATGCCGAGGGTGTTCCCGGTCCGTACGAGGACGCCGTCACCAACCTGAACATCTACGAGGAGAACGACCGCGACCACTTCAAGGGCATCGACATCATGCGCACCGTGCGCAGCTTCGACCCGTGCCTGCCCTGCGGTGTCCACATGTACCTCGGCGACGGCAAGACCCTCGAAAAACTGCACTCGCCGACACAGTCGATGACCGGGGAGTAGGTGACGGATGGCGTCGGTACACGACGAAACCCGATACGAGACGCCCGAATCCGATCGTTGGCGACAGGCCGGCGATCGGATCGAGGCATTGCTGGATGCCACGTCGGCGGGCGGTCCGGTGGCTCGCGAGCGTGCCGAGCAACTCGTCCGCGAGGTGGTGGACCTCTACGGTGAGGCGCTCGGGCGGGTGCTGACGATAGCAGCGCGGGCCCCGGGGCTGGTGGACGAACTCGCGCGGGACGAACTGGTGTCGAGCGTGCTGCTGGTCGGCGGACTGCATCCGCACGACGTCGAGACCCGCGTCCGGACGGCGCTCGACAGCGTCCGCCCGTATCTCGGATCCCACGGCGGGGACGTCGAACTGGTGGATGTGACCGACGACGGCGTGGTGCGGCTGCGGCTGCTGGGCAGCTGCCACGGGTGCCCGTCGTCGGCGGTGACACTGCAGCTGGCAGTCGAAGGCGCCGTGCAGGCCGCGGCTCCCGAGACGATGGCGATCGAGGTGGAGACCGAAGAC
Source organism: Prescottella equi (assembly GCF_002094305.1). Taxonomy (GTDB): domain Bacteria; phylum Actinomycetota; class Actinomycetes; order Mycobacteriales; family Mycobacteriaceae; genus Prescottella; species Prescottella equi. The sequence goes on along the minus strand of NZ_LWTX01000006.1, from coordinate 296,869 downwards.
CGGGAGACCGCCCCCACAGCCGGTGTGTTCACGGTGGATTCCCTGATGTCGCACGTACGCGAGGAACCGACACGAAGCGGCACCTGGTTGGCGGCCGAGGAGTTCGCCGAACTCGCGCCGGGAGAGGTGGGAGGGTTCACGGTCGGCGGCCTGTCGATGCTGGTGTGCCGGATCGGCGACGAGTTGTTCGCGTACCGGGACCGGTGTCCCGCGTGCGGGAACTCGATGGCCGGCACGTCGCTGCACCGCCGGGCAGGCGGACACGTGAACGACGCGGTGCTCCGGTGCCCCACGTGCCGTACCCACTACGACGTCCGCCGCGCCGGGACCGGCGTGGAGGATCCGGGCGGTCACCTCGACCCGCTTCCTGTGCTCACCCGCGACGGCGTCCTGTCGGTGGCGGTGCCCGCGGCGGTGACGGGATGAGCGGGCCGTTCGAGCGCCGCACCCCCAGCGGATCGGCGTTGGGGGTGCTTCGTCGGATCGCCGCCGAACGGCCGGCCCCGGTGACGTCGGAGCGGTGCGAGATGTGCGCGGTGCCCGTCGCCGACGAACACCCACACGTGGTCAACACGGTCAGTCGGCAACTGCTGTGCGTGTGCCGGCCCTGCTACCTGCTGTTCGCCGAGCCGGGCGCGGACCTGAAATACCGGGCCGTGCCCGAGCGGTACCTGTCGTTCCCGGACTTCTCGTTGGGGCCGGGACGCTGGGACGGGCTCGAGATTCCGGTGGGACTGGCGTTCTTCTTCCGCAACTCCGATCAGGGCCGCACCGTCGCCTTCTATCCGGGACCGGCCGGCGCCACCGAGTCCGAACTCGCGATCGAGGCGTGGACCGCGGTCCTCGACGACAACCCGGTGCTCGCCACGGCGGTCCCCGACGTGGAGGCGCTGCTGATCCGGATCCCGAAGAGCGGTCCGGCGGGGGCCGAGTGCCATCTGCTGCCGATCGACGCGTGCTACGAGCTGGTGGGCCGGTTGCGGCGGTGCTGGCGTGGCTTCGACGGAGGCCAGGACGCGCGCGGCGAACTGGACGACTTCTTCGCGCGGGTCCAGCGCCGCAGCACCCCGATGCGCGCGGGAGGTGTGTCGTGACCGCCCTGGACTTCTCGGTGCTGGCGATCGGCGCGGAACCGTTCGCGGTGTCCCCCAATCTGCTCGCGCGGCTACGGATTGCCGAGACCACCGGCACCGCCGTCCATGCACTGGCGCTCCGATGTCAGATCCGGATCGAACCGCGACGGCGCCGGTACAGCGATCGGGAGGAGTCCGGACTGCTCGACCTGTTCGGTCCGCGGGAACGCTGGTCGTCCACGCTGTCGACGTTCCCGTGGCTGCACACGACCGCCGTGGTGCCCGGCTTCACCGGTGAGTGCGTCACCGAACTGGTGATGCCCTGCACGTACGACTTCGAGGTCGCGGCGTCGAAGTACCTGCATGCGCTCGACGACGGCAGCGTCCCCCTCGGATTCCTGTTCAGCGGGACGATCTTCACCAAGGGCGCCAACGGTTTCGGGGTGGAGCAGATTCCGTGGGACCGGGAGGCGCAGTTCGACATGCCCGTCGAGGTGTGGCGGGACGTCGTGCGGCAGAACTTCCCGTCCAGCGGCTGGGTGCGCCTCGACCACGACACCATCGCGGCGCTGGCCCGGTTCAAGTCGGCCCGGGGACTGCTCGGTCTCGACGAGGCCGTCACCGAACTGCTCGACAGCGCGGGAGAGGTGGCGACGTGACCGGGATCGACGACCTGACACGGGTACGGACCGTCGCGGACGCGGTGCTGTACGAGGGCTATCTGCTGTACCCGTACCGGTCCACGTCGGGAAAGAACCAGTCACGCTGGCAGTTCGGTGTGCTCGGTCCGGTCGGTGCCACGGACCGCGGTGCGGGTGAGGACGCGGCGATGCGCGTCGAGTGCGTGCTCGACCGCGGCGTGGACGACGCCGTGGTCGAACCGGTGCTGCGCTTCCTGCAGTTACAGGTACGCACCGCCGAATCGCTCGGGCCGGCCGGCTACGAATCCGTCCCCGAACTCACCCTCGACGGCCGCACCTGGGTGAGCTGGGACGAGGCGGTCGAGGTCGAGATCCCTCTCGGCGCCGTCACCGTCGCGGAACTGTTGTCGGGCACCACCGTCGACGTCGCCGTGCCGGGCGGTGTGGACGTCGAACAGTTGGGGCCGACGGCAAGGCTGGTGCGGCAGCGCTTCCCGGTGCGGGCCGTGGCGGACCTCCGGGCGACGGCCGACCGCGGCGGAGTCCAGGTGGGTATCGAGGTGCGTAACACCGCGACGCTGGGCGACCTGGACCGGCCGGACGTCGCGGTGAAGGACACCGCGATCCGGCACTCGCTCATCGGAGCGCACCTGATCGTGTCGGTCTCCGGCGCACGTTTCGTCTCCCTCGTCGACCCGCCCGCGGAGTTCGCGGCCGCGGTCGACGGGTGCCGGCAGTACCGGTGCCATCCGGTGCTCGCGGGCGAAGCGGACCCGTCCCTGCCCGGTACGTGCGACGTGATCCTCGCGTCCCCGATCATCCTGTACGACCACCCCGAGGTGGCGGAGGAGAGCGGCGGAGATCTGTTCGACGCCACCGAGATCGACGAGATCCTCACGCTGCGGATCATGACGCTCACCGACGACGAGAAGGCGCAGGCGCGCGCCACCGATCCGCGGGCCGCCGAGATCATCGACCGCTGCGACAACATGTCCCCCGACGAGATGCAGCGGCTGCACGGCGCGTTGCGCGATCCGCGGGCGTTCGAGCCCCCGACTTTCGTCACCCCCGGCGGGCTCGTCCCCGAGGTGCCCGACGACGTCCCGTGGTGGGATCCGGCCGCCGACACCAGTGTCCGCCCCGCGACCGACGGGGTGCTGGTCGGCGGGGTGCGGGTCGCGAAGGGCAGCCTGGTCCGCCTGAAGCCGTCGCGGCGGGCGGACGCGCAGGACCTGTTCTTCGCCGGGCAGGTCGCGCGCGTCGCCACCGTGCACGCCGACGTGGACGGCGGCACGCACGTCGGCGTCGTGCTGGTCGACGACCCGGCGGCCGAGCTGCACGAGTGGTACGGCCGCTACCTGTACTTCGCCCCCGACGAGGTGGAACCACTCGACGCCGTCGCCGGCGGGGCGGACGACCGAGAGGAGAGTCAGTCATGAGGGTAGTGGGAATGGTCTCGACCGTGCTGTTCGCCGCGGTGGCCGCGGCCGGCGCGTGGATCGCGATCCGTTCGATCCCGGACATGCAGCGGTACCTGCGGATGCGAAGGATGTGACCGCGTGACGGCCGGGCCACCGCCCCGCGTACTGGTCGCGGGAATTGGCAACATCTTCCTCGGCGACGACGGCTTCGGGCCGGAGACGCTGCGGGCGGTGACGGCCGGCCCGCTGCCGGACGGGGTACGCGCGGTCGACTACGGCATTCGCGGCATGCACCTCGCGTACGACCTGCTGGACGGCTGGGACGGACTGGTGCTGGTCGACGCGGTTCCCGACCGGGGCGCCCCCGGCGCGGTGCGGGCCTTCGAGGTGGACCGCGAGAATCCGGACACGACGCCGCGACTCGACGCCCACGCGATGGATCCGGCGTCGGTGTTCGCGAGCCTCGCGGCCCTGGGTGGCACGCTGCCGCGCACCGTCGTGGTCGGCTGCCAGGTGCGCGACGTCGACGAGCGGATCGGTTTGTCGGAGCCGGTGTCTCGTGCCGTGCCCGAGGCGGCGGCCGCGGTGCGGGCAGCACTGGCCGAGTTCGGTGCCGGCGTCGGTGCGGAGGGCTGAGCGATGTGTCTGGGAATTCCGGGACGGGTGGTTCGGATGCTCGACGGCTACGGCGGTCAGCTGGCGCTGGTCGACGTCGAGGGCCGCGAACGCAAGGTCAACGTCGGCATGCTCGAGGACACCGTGCTCGAGTCCGGCGACTGGGTGGTGATCCACATGGGTTTCGCGGTGGAACGGGTCGACGCGGACGGGGCGGCGCGGGCGATGGCGGGCCTGGAGATGATGGGCCGCCCCCGTGAACCCCGGATCGACGGGGGCGCGTCGCCGTGACGGCCGTGTCGGACACGCGGGTCGGCCGGGTCGCGGTGGAGCGGCACCGGCTGACCGTGCGCGGGGTGGTGCAGGGCGTGGGCTTCCGGCCGTTCGTGTCGCGCCTGGCCGGTGAACTCGGTCTCACCGGTCACTGCGGCAACGACGAGGTGAGCGTCTTCGTGGAGGTGCAGGGCCCGCCGCGGGTGCTCACGGAGTTCGCGGAGCGGGTGCGACGCGACGCGCCTCCGCTGGCGGTGGTGCTCGACGTGACGGTCGAGCACGTGTCCGAACCGGTCGTGGGTGCGTCCGGCTTCCGGATCGTGCCGAGCGTGCGCACCCCGGGTGCCCGCACCCTGGTGCCGCCCGACGTCGGGATCTGCGTGGATTGCGCCCGGGAGATGGCCGACCCCACGGACCGCCGCTACCGGCATCCGTTCGTCAACTGCACCAACTGCGGGCCCCGCTACACGGTGATCACCGATCTGCCGTACGACCGGCCGTACACCACGATGGCGTCGTTTCCGATGTGCGCGCGATGTGCGCGCGAGTACGAGGATCCCGCCGACCGCCGCTACCACGCACAGCCGATCTGCTGCCCGGACTGCGGTCCCCGCATCTTCGCCGAGCAGGGGGGCGCCCGGATCGACGGCGACGACGACGTCCTCAGGATCGCCCAACAGGCGATCGTGGAGGGCGGCATCGTCGCGGTCAAGGGTATCGGGGGCTTCCACCTGGTGTGCGATGCCACGAATCCCGCTGCCGTGCAGTTGCTGCGCGAGCGGAAGGCGCGCCCGGCGAAGCCCTTCGCCGTCATGGCGGCGGACATCCGGGCTGCGCGCGAGGTCTGCTCGATCGACGACGTCGAGGCGGCCGCGCTGTCCGGCCCCGCCCGGCCGATCGTGTTGCTACGCAGAAGGACCACGGACGTCGTCGCGGCCGCGGTGGCCCCGAGTCTCGACGACGTCGGCATCCTGCTGCCGTACGCGCCGCTGCACCATCTGCTGTTCGCGCCGACGCCCGGGAGCCGGGTGCCGCCGCCGCGACTGCTGGTGATGACATCGGGAAATCGGGGCGGCGAACCGCTGGCGTTCACCAACGACGATGCGCGGCAGCGCCTGTCGGGCATCGCCGACGTGTTCTTGATGCACGACCGGGACATTGCGGTGCCGTGCGAGGATTCGGTGCTCACCGTCGGGGCCGGCGCGGTCCAGCCGATCCGGCGCTCCCGCGGCTACGCGCCGCTGCCGGTTCTGCTGGGCGGGCAGAGCCCGTCGGTGCTCGCGGTGGGGGCCGAGGTGAAGAACACCTTCTGCCTCACCCGGCAGGAGTTCGCCTTCTGCTCCGGGCATCTCGGAGACATGGGAACCCTCGAGAGTCGCCGCGCGTTCGAGACCGCGGTGGCGCAGATGTCGGCGCTGCACGATGTGCGCCCCGAACTGGTGGTGGCGGACGAGCATCCCGGGTACTCGACCCGGAACTGGGCGGAGGACTACAGCGCCCGCACCGGAGTCCCGCTCGCGACCGTGCAACACCACCACGCGCACGTCGCGGCCCTCGCCGCGGAGCATCGGGTGATCGGCACGCCGATGCTGGGAATCGCGTTCGACGGCACCGGCTACGGGTGCGATCGCACCGTCTGGGGTGGCGAGATGCTGCTCGTGGGCGCAGACGTGCACGACGCCACCCGGGCCGGTCACCTGCAAGCGTTCTCGCTGCCGGGCGGCGATGCCGCGGTGCGCAATCCGGCCAGGGTCGCGCTGGCGCTGCTGCGCGAGGTGGGCCTGCTCGACGAGGCCGACGATCTGCCGTGCGTCCGCGCCCTCGCGGCGGACGAACGCGCCCTGGTGACAGCGCAATTGAATTCCGGGCCGGGATGTGTCCGCAGCACCAGCGTCGGGCGCCTGTTCGACGGCGCAGCGTCGATCCTCGGGGTGCGGCACCGCGTCAGCTACGAGGCACAGGCCGCCGTGGAACTGGAGGCGCTCGCGCGCACGGCGGGACACCCCGCCTCGATCGAGATGCGAGTCGCGGACGGCCAGTTGCGGTTGGCCGAACTGCTCGCCGGTCTGGTCTCGGGGGTGCGGGCGGGCATCGCGCCGTCGGCGTTGGCGCTCGGCTTCCATCGGGCACTGGCCTCCGCGACGGTGAGGCTCGCGCTCGACGTCACGGCGGCGTCCGGGGTGGAGACGGTGGGACTGACCGGCGGAGTGTTCCAGAACCGGCTACTGACCGCGCTCGTCCGGGCCGGCCTGCAGGCCGAGGGGCGGCGAGTACTCACCCACCACGTGGTGCCGCCCAACGACGGTGGACTCTCGCTGGGACAGGCCGCGCTCGGTGCGGTGCTGCTCGGTTCCAGGCGCCGAACGGAAGCGATCGACGAGGTGCAGACATGACGACGAGCGATACCACCGTGGAACTGATCGACCGGGCACTGTCCGCCGACCTCTCCTCCGCGGCCCTGGGCCTGGCGCGGCGCTTCCAGCACGGTGCGACCCTCTGGGTGGTCTCGCCGCAGTGGGAACCACACGCGCACCACGTCGCAGTCGAGTTCGTGCACCCGGTGATCATGGGCAAACGGGCGCTGCCGTCGGTCTCGCTCGTCGAACCCGATCCGGTCGCCCAGTGCCGCGTGGCGGCGCGGCCCGGCGATGTGATCCTGGCGGTGGCGTCCGCGGATCAGCCGCAGGTCCGGGACATCGTGCGGCGTGCACCGGCATGGGGCGTCGACACGGTCTGGATCGGCTCGGGACCGCGGCCGGAGGCGGGCGCCGCGACCCATATCCTCTGGGTCGACTCCGACGATCCGATGATCCCGGCGACCGGCCGGTTCGTACTGATGTACCACCTGCTGTGGGAACTCACCCACGTCTGTTTCGAACACCCGGGCCTGCTCGACGAGCCGGCGGAGGAGTGCACCGACGACGTGTGCGTCACGTGCAGCGACGAGGGGCGTCTCGCGGAAGTGGTTCTCGTGCCGGGCGACTCGATCGACGGGGTGCTGGTGCGCACGGCAGCGGGAGAGGAACGTGTCGACACCACACTGATCGCCGACGTCGCGGCGGGCGACCTGTTGCTGATCCACGGCGGGGCCGCCATCACCCGCATCGATCCGAACGAGGAGGGACGGCCGTGACCACACCCGGACCACGCTCGGAGGAGACGGACTTCCTGTACCCCTTCATCGACGCCCACGAGGAGGGCGCCGAGGCGCTGCTCGACGACCTGGCGTCGTCGGCGCGCTCGAAGGCAGCGGAAAGTGCCCGGCTGCAGCACGACTCGATCGCCGAGTGGGGCGGCGAGATCCGCGAGGCCGGTGCCCGGATGGCGGAGCGATTCGCCCAGGGCGGTCGCCTCTACACCTTCGGCAACGGCGGCAGTTCCACCGATGCCGCTACCCTCGCGTCGCTGTTCAGTCGGCCGGCGCGCGGTAGGCCCGTCGCGGCCTGGTCCCTCGCTGCGGACCAGGCGGTGGTGACCGCACTCGGCAACGACGTCGGATTCGACCTCATCTTCTCCCGGCAGATCATCGCCCACGCTCACGACCGCGACATGGCGATCGCGCTGTCGACGTCGGGCAACTCCGACGACCTCATGATCGCGCTGGCCGAGGCGCGACGGCGTGGACTGCTCACAATCGGGTTCGCCGGGCACGACGGGGGCCGGATGGCGGTGAGCGAGGACCTGGACTACTGCTTCACCATCCGCTCCCAGAGCATCCACCGCATCCAGGAGAGCCACGCACTGGTCGGATACCGGCTGTGGGAGGCCGCCCAGGACCACCTGTCGCGGGGAGCCGCGGCGCCCGAAGCGACCACCGGACAGGAGGGCTAGGCCCATGACGACGGACCCGACCACGGCCGCCGACCGCGAGGACCGAGTCCTCGAACGCATCGCATCGTTCCGCAAGCGCCGCCCACGTCTGCTCGAGGACGTGGTCACGCTCGCGCACGGTGCGGGCGGAAAGTCCTCCGCGGCGCTGGTGGACGCAGTGTTCGTGGAGGCGCTGCGCAACCCGCAGCTCGAACAACTCGGTGATGCCGCGGCGTTGAGCCTGCCGTCGGGAGAGCGGATCGCGTTCTCCACCGACTCGTTCGTGGTGCAGCCGTTGCAGTTCCCGGGCGGGTCGATCGGGAACCTCGCGGTGCACGGCACCGTCAACGACCTGTCGGTGGCCGGGGCGCGGCCTTTGTGGTTGTCGGCGGCGTTCGTCATCGAAGAGGGCTTCGAGATCGCGCTGCTGCGCGAGATCGTCGCCGACATAGCCGATTCGGCCGCCCAGGCCGGTGTCCACGTGGTGACCGGTGACACCAAGGTGGTCGGCAAGGGCGCCGCGGACGGCGTCTACATCTGCACCGCCGGGGTAGGGGCGTTGCCGGTGACGACGCGGCTGGGACCCGAATACGTGCAGGCGGGGGACCGGGTCCTGTTGTCCGGCACCATGGGTGAGCACGGGATGGCGGTGATGCTCGCCCGGGGCGAACTCGCGATCGAGGCCGACATCCGATCGGACACGGCACCGATCAACGGTCTGGTGCACGCGCTGCTCGACGCGGCACCGTCGACACGGTGGATGCGCGACGCCACCCGCGGCGGCGTCGGGACGGTGTGCAACGAGCTGGCACAGTCCACCGGTCTCGCGGTGATCCTCGACGAGGCGTCGCTCCCCGTGTTGCCGCAGGTGGCGGGGGCGTGCGATCTGCTCGGTATCGATCCGCTGTACGTCGCGAACGAGGGCAAGTTCGTCGCGATCGTGCCCGAGCGCGAGGCCGAGGCGGGACTGGCGGCGCTCCGCGGATGCCCGGGCGGCCAGGACGCCGCTATCGTCGGCGAGGTGCTCGCCGAACCCGAGGGCATCGTGGCCCTGCGAACCGCGTTCGGCGGCAGCCGGATCGTCGACATGCTCGTCGGCGACCCGCTGCCGCGGATCTGTTGAGCGAGGAAGGAGCCGGCCATGTGTCTGGGCATTCCGGGCCAGGTGGTGCAGATGGTGGACACCGAGCAGAGCCTGGCGAAGGTGGACGTGAACGGGGTCCAACGCACCATCAGCGTGCGTCTGCTCGCCGACGAGGGTCTGGTCGTCGGCGATTGGGTTCTCGTCCACGTGGGCTTCGCGATGGCGAAGATCGACGAGGCCGAGGCCGCGCTGACGCTCGACCAGGTGCAGAAGATGGGCGCCGACTACGTCAACGAGATCGACGCGTTCAACTCGTCGAGCATCAACTGACCGAGCGGGTCACCGAGGAGGTTGCACCATGAAGTTCGTGGACGAATTCCGGGATCCGGCGGCGGCACGGGCGCTGGTCCGGTCCATCACCGAACTCGCCGGCGACGACGAGTTCAAGTTCATGGAGGTGTGCGGCGGGCACACCCACACCATCTACCGGCACGGGATCGAACACCTGCTGCCCCGGTCGGTGGAACTGGTGCACGGACCGGGGTGCCCCGTGTGTGTCATCCCGATGGGGCGCGTGGACGACGCGATGTACCTCGCCGAACAGCCGAACGTCATCTTCACGACGTTCGGCGACATGATGCGCGTGCCCGGTTCCCGAGGAAACCTCATCGAGGCGAAGGCCCGCGGCGCGGACGTGCGGTTCGTCTACTCGCCGCTGGACGCGCTCAAGATCGCCGTCGACAACCCCGACAAGCAGGTCGTGTTCTTTGCCGTCGGGTTCGAGACGACGGCCCCGTCGACGGCGGTGACGCTGGTGCGGGCGCGGCAGACAGGGGTGACCAACTTCAGCATCTTCTGCAACCACGTGACGATCGTCCCGCCCATCAAGGCGATCCTCGAGTCGCCGGATCTGCGGCTGTCGGGCTTCCTCGGCCCGGGCCACGTCTCGACCGTCGTGGGGCTGCGGCCGTACCGCTTCGTCCCGGAGGTGTACGGAAAGCCGATGGTGGTGGCGGGTTTCGAACCACTCGACATCCTCGCGTCCGTGCACATGCTGCTGCAGCAGATCCGTGACGGCCGCTGCGAGGTGGAGAACCAGTACATCCGCGTGGTTCGGCCGGAGGGCAACACGCAGGCCCTGAAGCTGATGAGTGAGACCTTCGCGTTGCGACCGCATTTCGAATGGCGCGGACTGGGCTTCATCTCGCAGAGCGCGCTCAAGATCCATCCCGACTACGCCGAGTTCGACGCCGAGGAGCGTTTCTCGATGCCGGGCGTGCGGGTCGCGGACCCCAAGGCGTGCCAGTGCGGCGAGGTCCTCAAGGGCGTCATCAAGCCGTGGGAGTGCAAGGTGTTCGGCACCGCCTGCACCCCGGAGACCCCGATCGGCACGTGCATGGTGTCGCCGGAGGGGGCGTGCGCGGCGTATTACAACTTCGGGCGCCTGCACCGGGAGACGGCGCTGCTGGTGGGTCGGAGACCCGAGTGACCACCGGGGTCGATGCCGGCCGCGTACTGTTCGCGCGGTACGCGTACGCGCCCAACGCTCTCGGCTACTGCGGACCCGCCGGCGCGGCGACTCTCGAGACGGTGGCGTGCGGGGGAGTCGGCGCGGGGTCGGCAGCGGTGGACGCCGTCGCGCGACAGTTCAGTGGCGCGTGGCCGTACCAGGAGTTGCTGGCCGAACTCGCGGGCATCGATGATCCGCTCGACGGGCGCGTGGTCCGCGGCTATTGGACCGGCAACGAGGTGACGGCGGCCGTCGACCGGGCGCGGTTCGGTCGGGAATTGCTGGCCCGCTTGGGGGCTCGGGCCGGTCACTACTGGAAGTACCTCACCGACGATCTCCTGCCCGAGGCCGCACCGACGCATGCGTTCCACGTATTCGGGGTCTACCCGTGGACGCGCCTGCTCGACACGGGCATGCCGCAGCCGATGCACGTGCTGGATTCGTGTCGCATCCGCAACGGCGTCGTGGTCGCCCTGACCTCGCAGACGGCGACCGTCCGCTCGCGCGGACTGCAGTTCGACGGCCGTCGACTCGCCCTCGGACCGCTCGAGGACCGGCCGGCCCGGCGCAACGTGGGCTCCGGATCCTTCGTCCCGGACCTGCGGATCGGGGACCGGGTGGCGGTGCACTGGGACCTGATCTGCGACCGCCTCGACGCCGACGAGGCGGGAAGTCTCGAGCATTGGACCGATTGGCAACTGCAGCAGACCAATCCCCGCCTGGGGCGCTCCTCGGAGAGGCCTGCCGCCGGTAGGGGGTCTGCGGTCGGGGGCGTCGGCCGCGCGTTCGGGGCGTGACGACCATCACGTGAAATTCTACAGCGGCCGCTGTAGACAATTGACGGTGTCCGTTGTACTGTTTCTCTCGTCGATACAGAAGGATCCAAGAAGGCAGGTAAGAGGACGAAGACCTGCGTGAAGGAAAGAACTGGTGAGTAGGGCGGGACGCGTCGAGAAGGTGTGTTGATGTGTTTCGGAAGTACTCGATGCGTCCCGCCATCTACCGGGCAGCACGATCGCCTCGGTAGTGCAGGGAACAGGTAGTTGCAGGACCTGCGGCGCCGGTGAGTTGGGCGCCGCACCCGGGGCGGTAGCGAGATCACTGCCCCGGAACATCGAAGGAAGATCCCCAAACCGGGAGGTGGTGCACGGTCAGCTGTTACAAGATCGCGTCCCGTCCGCCGAGGCGGGGAACAGGTAAGTAAATCCCCTCGGGCCCCGGCGCCGCACAGGCGCCGGGGCCCCCGTCCGTGCACACGAAAGGCGACACGCACATTCCGCCGAAGTCAGACAGCAACAGCCCCGACGCCGCCGGCCCGGGAGACAAGTTCGACGACGAGGACTTCCCTGCGTACAGCATGGGCCGTGCCGCCGAAATCCTCGGTGTCACGCAGGCGTTTCTCCGCAGCCTCGACACCGCGAAGCTGATCACCCCGTTGCGATCCGGGGGCGGTCACCGCCGCTATTCCCGCTACCAACTCCGCATCGCCGCCCGCGCGCGTGAACTGATCGATCAGGGCACCCCTATCGAGGCCGCCTGCCGCATCATCGTTCTCGAGGACCAGCTCAGCGAAGCCCAGCGGATCAACACCGAACTCCGCCGCGCGCAACAGCACCCGAGTGAGGCGGCCGAGCGCGACAGCACCACCGACTGAACGGCCTGCTGCGTCGCTTCGGTCACCCCTCGGGGGCCGAAGCGGGAACCGAGAAGCCCCACGGCAGTTCCAGGCGGTGCGCCGCCAGCAGTTCGGTGTCCCCGAGAATGCGCTCGATCCGGTCGTCCGCGACAACCCGACCCTCGTCGAGAACCACCGCACGCCGGCACAGTTGGGCGGCGTACGGCAGGTCGTGGGTGACCAGCAACAGCGTCGTGTCGAGCCCTGTGAGCACGTCGGCGAGTTCGCGACGCGCCACCGGGTCGAGATTGCTCGACGGCTCGTCGAGCACCAGTACGTCGGGCCGGCACGCGAGAACCGTTGCGAGCGCGACTCGTCGACGCTGACCGCCGGAGAGATGACCGGCGCTCCGCTGCGCGTGCTCGGCCATGTCGACCTGCGCGAGCGCCTCGGCGACCCGGCGCTCCAGTTCGCCGCCGCGGACCCCGAAGTTGGCGGGGCCGAACGCGACGTCCTCGGCGACCGTCGGCATGAACAGCTGGTCGTCCGGGTCCTGGAACACCACCCCGACCCGGCGCCGGATCTCCCGCAGGTTCTCGCGGGCCACGGCGAGGTCACCGATCTGCACGGTGCCCGACGTCGCCGTCAGCACGGCGTTGAGCTGCAGGATCAGTGTGGTCTTGCCGGCACCGTTCGGTCCCAGGATCGCCACGCGTTCGCCCGCCGCGACCTCGAAGTCGACGCCGTCGAGCGCTCGGCGCCCATCCGGATACTCGAAGACGAGACTGTCGGTTCGGATTGCTGGAACTGGCATCTCACACCGTCCAGGCCATGACGGCGACTGCGACGGCGCACACGGCCGGCGCAAGCGCGAGGCACCAGTCGCGACCCCGGGCCGGCGGCGCGTACAGCGGGACGGTGCCGGTGAACCCGCGGGAGAGCATCGCGAGGTGAACGCGCTCGCCCCGCTCGTACGAGCGGAGGAACACCCCGCCGACGCCGCGCGCGGTGGCCCCCACCTGGTGCAGGGTCCGGGGGTCGTCACCTCGGGAGACGCGTGCGATGCGCATCCGTTCGATTTCGCCGGCAAGCAGATTCACGTACCGGAGCATCAGCGTCGCGACGGTGACGACGATGCCCGGCAGACGCAGCCGCGACAGCCCGGCCGGCAGCGATCGCACCGGCGTGGTCGCCGCGAGCGTGAGCGAGACCAGCACGCCCAGGGTGCCCTTTGCGAGGATGTTCCACGCCGCCAGCAGGCCGGGCTCGGACAGCGACAGGCCGAGGACGGTCACGCGATCGCCGTCCTCCGCGAACGGCAGCAGCACCGCGAGGACGACGAACGGGAGTTCGATGAGCATGCGGGGCGCCAACCAGCGCAGCGTGATCCCCGCGATCTGCCACACCGGCACCAGGATCGCCAGGTACAGGGCGAACGCCCAGAACGCGTCGCGAGGGGTGGCCACCACGGCGAACACGCCGACGAGGGCGGCGAGGATCTTCACCTCGGGAGGTAATCGGTGGACCGGCGACGACCCTTCGAGGTACATCGGATGGGTGTGGGAACCCGACACGTCAGGGTTCCCGGCGGCGGTGCGCGAGAGTTCGGAACAACACGCCGGCCACCACGAACACCGCGACGACCCCCAGTACCCCGGCGACCCCGGTCAGCGCGGAGTCACCTCGGACCGAATAGTCGGCCAGCGGCGACGACGACAGATGATGATCGGTCGCGCCCTGAGCGATGCAGTCGCCCACCAACTGCTCGCCGCCGTCGACCTGCACCACGTCGCAGCCACGCTGGGTGGTCGAGTCCAGACCGTCCGGGCTGGAACTGGCGAGATACGACAGGACTCCGGCGATCAACAGCGCGGCGATCGCGAAGCCGACCAGGAAGCGGGACCGGGTGCGGATGGAGGTCGTCATGTCGACATCGCTCCCTTCGCGTGCGCGACGCCGGGTCGGGCGCGCAACAGGTACACCAGGTCGGGGCGCGCCCGCGCGACCGCGACCACCGTGAATGCGGTGATGATGCCCTCGCCGATCCCGATCAGCGCGTGGGTACCGAACATGTACGCGGCGACGGCGTGCAGCGAAGTCACCGCGTCGCCCCCGACCGCGTACTCCACCACGAACATCGACGCCGCGAGAACCGTTGCACACCAAGCGGAGACGAACGCCAGAATGCCGATTCCGGCATCGCCGTGTCGCGCGAGCAGCGGGCGCAACGCGACGGCCACCGCATATCCGACGGCGGTGCCGACCAGTGCCATGTTGGTGATGTTGGCACCGAGGGCGGTGAGTCCACCGTCGGCGAACAGGAGGGCCTGCACGGTGAGGACGATCGCGATGCACAGAGCGCCGGTGTACGGACCGACCAGGATCGCGGCGAGCCCGCCGCCGAGCAGATGACCGCTCACACCGGGCAGGATCGGGAAGTTGATCATCTGGACGGCGAAGATGAAGGCCGCGACCAGTCCGGCCATCGGCGCGGTGCGTTCGGTGAGTTCGGTGCGCGCCCGCCAGATCGCGACGCCGACACCGACGATCGCGACGGCCCAGAACATCGCCGACGTCGGGGCGTCGATGATGCCGTCGCTCATGTGCATCGCGACGATCTGACTCTGCCCATCGGCGTATTCGACAGCCACACTGCCCTCCTGAGGGCGAGGGGATCGGTGGTAGCGAGTTTATCGAGTCATGTGAACACCTGAACAGGCTTTCCGGAATAGTCCGGTTCGCTGTCAGCGCGGCCGCAACAGCAAGAACGCGAGGGTGATCGGCACGACGGTCAGGAGCAGGATGCGGAAGGCCTCACCCGCTCGCACGCCGATGGCCGCGGCGAGAATCGACGGGCCGACCACGGCCAGCACGGAGCCGAGCACCAGCAGGATCCGCCGGACGCGTATCCGCTTCGCACGCGTTTCCGTGGTGACGGAACGAGCCTCCCACTGCGCGCGGATGTGATCCGTCGTGTCGATCCTCGCGCGGTCGGGCGGGGTCGTTTCGATGGCGTTCACGGCATCTACCTCTCAGCTCGTCTACCCCAGGCTACGGCGATTTCCGGCGCGCTTGAGCGAGGCCGTTCGAGAGTCGGAAACCGAAGCAGCGCAAGCGGTTCGTTTGATGCCCCTGTGGCGGGTGTGGTGACGATCCGGGACGTTCGTCGCTAGTGCCGTCGATGCCTGCCGTGCTAGCCGCCGGGACGGACCGCCTCATTTGTGGCGGATGTCATACCGGCGGCGTCAGGCGTCGACGAACCCGTCCTCGGTCAGTTCCAGGCACCGCGTGATGCCGATGTCGGCCAGGAACTGCCGGTCGTGGCTGACGACGATCAGTGCGCCGCGGTACTCGTTCAACGCCTGCGCGAGGTGGGTCAGCGAGGGTAGGTCGAGGTTGTTGGTCGGCTCGTCGAGCAGCAGCAGGCGCGGCGGTGGCTCCGCAGTCAGCAGTAGTGCGAGCGCGGCGCGCAGTCGCTCGCCGCCGGACAGCGTCGAGACGGGCGCGTCGGCCTCGGACCCGCGGAACAGGAACCGGGCCAGACTGCCCCGGATCCGTTCGGGGGTCGCGTGCGGCGCCGCGGCCGCGACGTTCGCCGCAACCGACATCTGCTCGTCGAAGATGTCCAGGCGCTGGGGTAGAAATCCGAACGGCACCTTCGCGCCGGCCCGCACGATCTCCTGCAACGCTGTCGTCTTGCCGATGCCGTTGCGGCCGGTGAGCGCTATCCGCTCGGGTCCGGTCACCGTCAGGTCGAGACTCTGCCCGCTGCGCAGGCGGACGCCTTCGAGCTCGATCACCTGCTGTCCCGGGTGTACCGCGGTGTCCGGGAGGTCGATACGGATCTCCCTGTCGTCGCGCACCCGGTCCTGCGCCTCGGTGAGCGCCTTCTTCGCGTCGTCGACCTTCTCGATGTGGTTGCCGCGCAGCTTGCCCGCCGATTCCTGGGCGGCCCGCTTGCGCATGCCCATGATGATCTTGGGCTCGCGCTTGTTCTCGAACATCTTCTTGCCGTAGCGCGCGCGACGATCCAGCTTGATCTGCGCCTCGATCAGTTCGCGGCCCTGCTTGCGGACATCGCTGCGCGCGTCGCGCACGGCGGCGAGCGCGGCCTGCTGCTCCGCCTCGATCGCCTGTTGGTAGTCGCCGAAGTTGCCGCCGAACAGCCGGATTCGCCCGTCGCGGAGTTCGGCGATCGTGTCGACCGAAGCGAGCAGATCGCGGTCGTGGCTCACGAGCAGGACGGTGCCGGGGAACTGTCGGACCGCGGCGTCGAGCAGGCTGCGGCTGGCGCCGTCGAGGTTGTTGGTCGGTTCGTCGAGCAGCAGGACGTCCGGCTCACCCAGCAGTTGTGCGGTGAGCCCGAGCAGTGTGGTCTCGCCACCGGACAATTCGCCGACCGTCCGATCCAGATCGGTGACGTCGGCGACGATGCGTCGTAGGCCCAGCCGGTGCAGGATCGACACCGCGCGCTCCTCGATGTCCCACGCCGCACCGACGGTGTCGAAGTCGTCGTCGGTGCCGGCCCCGGACTCGATGCGCGCCAGCGCACGTCGGATGTCGGAGATGCCGAGGATCGCGTCGACCCGTACGCCCGGATCGAGCGTCAGGTCCTGTGGAAGGTAGCCGACGGTGCCGTGGGCGGTGACCGAGCCTCGCGCCGGCTGCAGGCGGCCCGCGATCAGCTTCAGCAGGGTGGACTTGCCGCAGCCGTTGAGCCCGACGAGCCCGGTGCGTCCCGACCCGAAGACGGCGTCGAGGCCGTCGAGGGCGGGGGAACCGTCGGGCCAGGCGAAAGTGAGATCGGACAGGGTGACGGACGCGGACGGATGTGCCATGAGAACTCCGAGAGGTGTGCGGACGAGGCGCAGACGGATGCCTCGGCACACGTCGCGCAGGGCGCGGGATCACCTCTACAGGAGCAAGGGCCTGTCCTATCGATCGGAGACACGAACGTCGACCACGGTATGACCGGTTCAACCGGCATGCAACCGGTTTATTCCGCTCGGGAAGAGTCGAACGCTTCCGCCCGCCCGCGCCCGCGACGATCATGGAAGGTGTGCGTGGGTGTTCCACCCCCGCCCCACCTCAGGAAACCGGGAGACGCCGATGACGGTCACCGACGATTACCTCGAGAACAACAAGCGCTACGCCGAGTCGTTCACCGGCCCGCTGCCGCTGCCCCCGAGCAAGCACGTCGCGGTGCTCGCGTGCATGGATGCGCGACTGGACGTGTACCGGATCCTCGGACTCGGCGCCGGCGAGGCGCACGTGATCCGCAACGCGGGCGGCGTCGTGACGGACGACGAGATCCGTTCGCTCGCCATCAGCCAGCGTCTGCTCGGTACCCGGGAGATCATCCTCATCCACCACACCGACTGCGGCATGCTCACTTTCACCGACGACGCCTTCAAGCGGGACATCCAGGACGAGACCGGCATCAAGCCGAACTGGTCCGCCGAGGCGTTCCCCGACATCGACGAGGACGTCCGCCAGTCGCTGCGCCGAATCCAGGCCAGCCCGTTCGTGACCCTCACGGAGTCTTTGCGCGGCTTCGTGTTCGACGTCGCCACGGGTCGTCTGAACGAGGTCGTGCTCTGACGGAGTGTCAGATCTGCGGGCCGGTCGATCTGAGGTCGTCGACCTTGCGCATCGCCTCCCGTAGTTCCGCGAGCCACTCCTCGGCGTGCTGTCCGGCGAGCTTGACCGTCCACGCCAGGGCATCGGCCCGGGACCGGGCGACGCCGGCGTCCACGAGCGTGTCCAGCACCTTGCGTTCGGGCTGACGCAGGCGCGTCATCACCGGAACGGCCAAATGCGTGAACAGGATTCGTCGATCGCCGATCGTCACACCCCACGCAACCTTGCGTCCGTACCGGGCCTGAGCCTCGTCCGCGATCTGCATCCGCGCGGGGCGGGTCGATTCCCGGAAGCGGGCGACCCGGCCCTCCTCCGCGGCCGCGGAGTTCTCGGTGTCGTCGCCGGGAAGTTCGCCGAACACGACGATCTCCTCACGGTCGACCTCCACGGTCGCGGGACCGGTGAACCAGTCGTCGGGCAGGCGTCCCGCAAACCACTCCGAGGCGTCCGAGGCGTCCGGCGCGTCGGCCTGTTGCCAGCCGCCGGGTCTTCCGAACCTGTGGCCACCGGTTCCGAACCCGCCGTGGCCGTGCGTGCTTCCCATGATCGTCCTCCTCGGGTCGATGGGGTAATACCTACCGCACTGATTACATGATTACTCCGATGCTCCGGCGGCGCCACCGTCCGCGGAGTCTGTTTCTCGGGCATCATCGGGTCCATGTCTGTCTCGCGTCCCGGCCCCCGCACCACCGCGACCGTCCTGGCCGTGGCTTCCGCACTCGTCCTGTCCGGCTGCGGGGGCGGCGACCCCTCACCCGAACAGCGGTTCGCCGACGCGCTCGCGAGCGGCGACGTCCAGGCGGCTGCAGATCTGACGAGCGACCCGGCGGCGGCGTCGACGGCCATCACCGCGATGCTCGACGGTCTGAACGCGCAGGGGCGGTCGTTCTCCGTGTCCGAGAACGGTGACACGTTCACCCTGGCCGCGGACTGGAGTTTCGGCGACGGCAAGCAGTGGCAGTACTCCACCGATGGCCGCGTGGACGGCGACGTGATCGCGTGGGATCCCGCGGTGCTCGCGCCCGGACTCGCCGCCGGCTCCACGGTCCGGTTCACCCCCACGTCGGGGACGCCCGCCGAGGTGCGCGCGAGTGACGGGCAGCCGATCATGACGCAGCAGGTGGTGACACTCGTCGACGTGCAAGCGCCCGCGGACACCGCCGCCCTGGCCCGACTGCTGAATCCGATCGTCCCCACCATCACCGCCGAGTCACTCGGCGCGGACCTGGGAAAGTCCGACGGCAAGCCGATCACCGCGGTCGCGCTGCGTGAACAGGACGTCGAGCCCGTTCGGGACCAGCTCGCGGCCGTTCCCGGGGTGGAGCTCGTGCAGCAGACCCGGCTGCTCACGGTGGACCGGGCGTTGTCGTCGCCGGTACTCGCCGACCTGACCACCGTGTGGCAGGAGCAGCAGGACGAGTCCGCCGGGTGGGCCGTGCAGCTGGTGAACGCAGACGGGACGGCGCGTCGTCTGGCCGGGCAGGACGCGGCCCCGGTCCCGGACATCGACACCACACTGGACCTGCGGTTGCAGACCAGGGCGGAGGATGCGCTCGCGAGTGTTCCGCAGCCGGCGGCGATCGTCGCACTGCGGCCGTCCACGGGTGCGGTGCTGGCCGTCGCGCAGAACGCGCCCGCCGACGCCCAGGGCGCGATCGCGCTGACGGGCCTCTACCCGCCGGGGTCGACGTTCAAGACCGTCACGACGTCGGCGGCACTGCAGGCCGGGAAGGTCACCCCGGACACCGTCCTGCCGTGCCCCGGCACCGAGAACATCGAGGGCCGGCAGATCCCGAACGACGACAATTTCGATCTCGGGTCGGTGCCGCTGCACTCGGCGTTCGCGCACTCGTGCAACACCACGATGGGGCGCCTGGCGGTGTCGTTGCCGCCGGATGCGCTGCAACAGGCCGCGTTGCAGTTCGGTCTCGGCGTCGACTACGTGACCCCGGGGCTGACGACGGTCACCGGGACGGTGCCGACCGCGCAGACGCCCGCCGAAAGGGTCGAGTCCGCGATCGGGCAGGGCGCGGTGACGGCATCACCGTTCGGGATGGCCCTGGTCGCGGCGTCCATCGCGAACGGGACGACGCCGGCCCCGACGATGATCGTCGGGAAGCCGGGCGTCGCCGGCCGCAGCGTCACCCCGACGCCCGCGGACGTCGACGCGGCTCTGCGGTCGATGATGCGCGAGACGGTAACGGACGGGACCGCCAGGACGCTCGCCGATCTGCCGAACCTCGAGGGCAAGACCGGCACTGCGGAGTACGGTGAGGGCACACGCCCACATGGTTGGTTCGTGGGCATGGATGGAGACCTCGCTTTCGCGGTTTTCGTTGCGCGAGCGGATAGTTCGGGTCCCGCGCTGGAAGCTGCCGGGCGGTTCCTCCGGTAGTCCCGCGGCGCACCCGGACACGGTGCGGTGGTAACGGGAGGGTATCGGCCGAGCGCCACAGTGGCGCAATCGTGACCCCTTCGTGCGCGATCCGTGCTTGTTACTGATGTGACAATCGGGAGGATTGTGACCATGGGTTTCCGAGCCTCGCCCCGCGTCCGGCGTAGCTGTGCGATTGCCGTGCCGCTCGGCCTCGTGGCCGTCCTGGCCGTCACGCTCGTGTCCTGCGTGGGAGACAAGTCCGACGCGAGCGCGCAGTCGGTCGTCACCGGGTTCGTCGACGCCCTCAACGACCGTGACGCCGAGGCTGCCGCCGAGCTGACGTCGTACCCGAACGCTGCCGAGGAATCGATCCAGCAGATGTTCGACGGTCTCGACGCCAAGGAATCCACGTGGACCCTGGCCCAGTTCATGGAACTCAACGGCGATTCCGGTTTCTTCACCGTGGACGCGGCGTGGAACTTCGGCGAGGGCAAGGACTGGAGCTACTTCGTCGACGGAGGCGTCAAGAAGCTGGCCGTGGGGTGGCGCATCTCGTGGGATCCCACGCTGCTCGCGCCGGCCCTCGGCCACGGCCGAACCGTGCGCTACGACCGCACCGACGCCGCGCCGCCGAAGGTGCTCGACGGCGCCGGTAACCCCCTGATGGCGGAACAGACGATCAACGCGGTCACGTTGGATCCGGCGTCGATATCCGACCCGGTGGCCACGACCGATCGGCTCGCGAAGGCTCTCGAGCCCGTTGCCCCACTCGTTACCGGCGAGTCGATGCGACAGGATCTCGCCGCCAAGCCCGGGCAGCGAGTCGTTGCAGTGTTGTTGCGTGACCAGGACTTCCAGTACCTGGAAAAGGACCTCACCGGGATCCCCGGGGTGATCGTCGACAAGCAGCCCAAGCTGATCACGACGGACCGGCGCATCGTGACGCCGCTGCTCGACCCGCTGCGCAAGGTGTGGCAGGCGAACCGGGACGCCACGGCCGGGTGGGCCGTCAACGTCGTCGATCCCGACGGCACCGTGCAGCAGCAGGTGGGCTACCAGGGCCCGCCCGGCCCCGACATCAAGGCCACCCTCGACTCGCAGCTGCAGCTGGCCGCCGAGAACGCGGTGGTGAGCGTCGGCACCCCCTCGGTGATCGTCGCGATCCGGCCGTCCACCGGTGCCGTTGTCGCTGCAGCACAGAACAATCAAGCGATCGAGCAGGGGCCCATCGCGTTCACCGGCCTCTATCCCGCGGGCAACTCGCTGGACCTCGTCCGCACCGCGGCCGCCGCCCAGGCCGGCGTCGCACCCGAGGACGTGAGCGACGACGACCTCGAGAAGGCGGGCCGGCAACTCGGCGTCGGCCTCGACTACGAGATGCCCGGTCTCGATCCCGAGACCGCCGTCCTGACCGCGTCGCAGTCCAATGTCGACCAGGTGATGAAGTCGAAGAACGGATCCGAGCAGAAGGTGAGCCCGTTCGGCCTCGCGATGATGGCCGCGTCGGTCGCGCGCGGCAGCGCCCCGCTGCCGATGATCGTCGAAGGGCAACAGGCCACCGCGAAGAACACCGAGAACGCGCTGCCGGCAGCCGTCACCGACCAGCTGCGTAACACGATGCGCGACAACGTCCAGAAGGGATCCGCCTCCTTCCTGAAGGGGCATCCCGACCTGATGGGTGTCGCGTCCGGGAACGACACCGACCGCTGGTTCTTCGGATCGCGTGGTGACCTCGCTTTCGCAGTCTTCGTCGCCGACGCCGACGGCGGCGACCGCGCCGTCAAGATGACCGATCTGCTGATGCGGGAAATGGCCAAGCCGCCGGCGCAGTGACGCTGCGGCAGGGGAGCAGAACTGTCTGGCTTACGGTGGGGGAATGACAACCGACCAGATACCCGGCTCGTGGCGGCACTACGACGACGCCGCGTTGCCGGGGCCGCTCGCGGCGGCCCTCGACCTGTTCGCGGAGCGGGGCTACGAAGGTACATCGATCCGCGAGATCGCCTCGCGTGCAGGACTGTCGGTGCCCGGTCTCTACCACCACTATCCGTCGAAGCATGCGCTGCTGGTAGCGCTGACGCAGGGGAGCATGGTCGACCTGCTCGGCCGCAGCCGGCAGGCGCTCGCGGAAGCGGGGTCGTCGCCGCGTGAGCAGTTCGACGCCGTCGTCGAATCGCTGCTGCGGTTCCACATGTTCCGGCGCGAGCAGGCGTTCGTCGCGTCCACCGAGATGCGCAGCATGGAGCCGGGGGCTCGGGACGCCTTCGTCGGCATGCGCGACGAGCAGCAGCGGATGCTCGACGAGATCGTGCGGGACGGCGTGCGGTCGGGTGACTTCTCCACGCCCTACCCGGAGGACGCCAGCCGGGCGGTGACCACGATGTGCGTCGCCGTCGCGAGTTGGTACCGGCCCGACGGCCCGCTCACCCCCGAGGTGCTGGTGGATCGGTACCTGGTGATCGCTCGGGGCGCCGCCGGCGCGGTGTGACGCACGCCGGCGGTCGCGCCCGCGTCAGTCGCCCGAGTGCCTGCGCCAGTGGGAGAAGCGCTCCTTGATGTCCGCGGCGACCTCGCCGACACCGTGGCCTACCGCGCCGACGGCATCGCCCAAGCCGCTGCCGACGTCACGCAGCACCCGGATCAGCGGATCGTCCGACTGGTCGAAGTTCTGCTTGTAAGTCCGGGCGGCATTGCGGAACTCGTCGCCGATCCGTGCGTCGTCGTCGGCCGACCGGTGCGGATACTCGCCCCGGAGGATCTGCGCGTACTCGCCGTCGTCCACCCATCGCTTCAACTCGGCTGCGCGGAGCACCGAGAACGGGTGGGAGAGCAGCTCGATATTGAGGAGTTTGAGAACACCGTCGCGCAGATCGCCGCTCGCGTCGTACTCCGCGGCCTGCGCCAGGAACGCGTCCGGGTCGATCTCGCTGACCCGCGGTCCGCCGGCCAGTTTCATCTGGACCCGCAGCGCGGTATGGACGTCCTGGCTGCACAGCAGGCCCGCTCGATCCCCCGAGAGCTCCGATTTGCGCTGCCACTCCATCAGTCCCGCGATGATCGCGCGCAGGGCCCAGCCGCCGATGGGCACCCAGCCGATGGTTCCGGCGAGGCGCATGAGGTGCAACAGGATGGTGCGGTACACCGCGTGTCCCGACAGCGCGTGGCCCAGTTCGTGGCCGATGACGAAGCGCTGCTCCTCGTAGTTCATCACATCGAGCAGGCCGGTGGTGACCACGATGAACGGCTTGTCCATGCCGATCGTGAACGAGTTCACGGCGGGGGACTGGAAGACGAAGAGCTCCGGTGTCTCGTCGGCGCCCAGGATCTCGACGCAGTCCCGCCGCAGGTCGTCGAGGTCGGGGAACTGACGTTCGTCGACACGGATGGACGTGGCGAGGTACATGAGGCGGTGCTGACGTTCGCGCAGCAGACCCGACAGGGTCCGCAGGATCGTGTCGAAGCCTTTCAGGGTGCGCAGTGTGACGAGCGCTGCCCGGTCTGCCGGGTGTTCCCAGGCCCGCGAGCTGATGCCGGGAAACTCGATTCTCGTGCGATCCGGACTTGTGGTCATCGTCCCTCCCTAGTCGATGGCTCCGACCAGGGTAGCGATCGGTTGGTTTGTCCGCTTCCGTTGCGCGGGGATTGACCCCGCGGGCACCGTCGTGCCACTGTGGCCTACCGAGCGATCGATCGGTCGGTGCGAGCTGAGGAGGTCTCTACATGGCTGTCGACCTGTCCTATCCATCCGAGGTGCTGAGCCTCGTCGAACGGACGCGGGAATTCGTGCGGGACGTGGTGTTGCCGATCGAGGACGCGCACGGTGGTGACATCGCCGCGGCCGGCGGCGACACGATCCGGGTCGAGATGCAGGCGGAGGCGAAGGGGCGGGGTCTGCTGGCGCCGCACGCGCCCGTCGAGTTCGGTGGTCTCGGTCTGAACATGAGCGATCGATCCCCGGTGTTCGAGGCGGCCGGGTACTCGCTGTTCGGGCCGACGGCGCTGAACATCGCAGCCCCGGACGAGGGCAATGTGCATCTGCTCGCGCACGTCGCGAGCCCGGCGCAGAAGGAGGAGTTCCTCGGCCCGCTCGCGCGTGGTGAGGTGCGGTCGGCGTTCGCGATGACCGAGCCGGCGCCGGGCGCGGGATCCGACCCTTCGGCGTTGACGACGCGCGCGGAGAAGGCGCCCGGCGGGTGGAAGATCAACGGCCACAAGTGGTTCATCACCGGTGCCGACGGCGCAGGATTCTTCATCGTGATGGCCCGCACGTCCGGTGCTCCGGGGGACCGGGGCGGTGCGACGATGTTCCTCGCTCCGGCGTCGGCACCCGGGATTCGGGTGGGCCGGCACATCGACACGTTGGACCGGGCGATGATCGGTGGGCACTGCGAGGTGTTCTTCGAGGATCTGTTCGTGCCGGACGACGCGGTGCTGGGTGCGGTGGACGAGGGTTTTGCGTACGCACAGGTGCGGCTCGGTCCGGCCCGGATGACGCACGTGATGCGGTGGCTCGGCGCCGCCCGCCGCGGGCACGACGTCGCGGTCGACTACGTCGCACGGCGCGACGGATTCGGTTCCCGGCTCGGCGACCTCGGGATGGTGCAGCAGATGGTCGCGGACAACGAGATCGACATCGCCGCCACACGTGCGCTGCTCACCCGTGCGTGCTGGGAACTCGACCAGGGTGGGACCGCGTCGGATTCGACGTCGATCGCGAAGACTTTCGGGGCGGAGGCGATCTTCCGGATCGTGGACCGGTCGATCCAGATGTGCGGTGGCATGGGCGTCTCGGGTGACCTGCCGCTGGCCCGGCTGTCGCGGGAGGTGCGTCCGTTCCGGGTGTACGACGGCCCGTCCGAGGTGCATCGCTGGGCGCTCGCGAAACGAGTCGTCGGTCAGGCGAAGCGGGCCGCACGCGAGGAGGGCCGGTCGTGACGGCCACGGGCATCGACGGCCTCGACCTGGTTGCGCTGCGACGCTTCTTCGGCGAGCAGGGTGTGGCGACGGCGGGTGAGCTGCGGGCGCGGCTGATCTCGGGCGGCAAGTCCAACCTCACGTTCGAGGTGTCCGACGGCGTCTCCCGCTGGGTGCTGCGGCGGCCACCGACCGCGGGGCTGACGCCGTCGGCGCACGACGTCGCCCGCGAGTACCGGGTGTGCGCGGCGCTGCAGGGGGCGGCGGTGCCGGTCGCGCCCACGGTGGTGTTGTGCGAGGACGACTCGGTGCTGGGTGCGCCGTTCGCGGTCACCGGGTTCGTCGACGGCCGCGTGATCCGCACCGTCGACGAGCTCGGCGCACTCACCGACTCCGAGATCGACTCGTGCGTGCGGGAATTGGTGCGGGTGCTCGCCGCGCTGCACGCCGTCGATCACCGCGCGGTGGGACTCGAATCCTTCGGACGGCCGGAGGGATACCTGTCGCGGCAGGTGGCGCTGTGGGCGCGGCAGTGGGAGCGGGTCAAGACCCGAGAACTCCCGGACCTCGAGCGACTGCACGCGTTGCTGCAGGACGCGGTGCCATCCACGTCGCGGACGGCGATCGTGCACGGCGACTACCGGATCGACAACACCCTCGTCGCCGCCGACGATCCCGGTCGGGTGGTGGCGGTGGTGGATTGGGAGTTGTCGACGCTCGGGGATCCACTCGCCGACCTCGCGCAGATGTGCGTTTATCGGCATCGTGCGTTGGACGTGATCCTGGGTGAACCGGCGGCGTGGACGAGTCCGCGGTTGCCGTCGGCGGACGCGATTGCCCAGATGTACTCGGAGGCGACCGGAACACCCCTCGACCACTGGGGTTTCTACCTGGGCCTGGCGAATTTCAAGCTCGCCGTGATCGCCGAGGGCATCACCCACCGGCATCTGGCGGGGGCCACCACGGGCGAGGGATTCGCGCACGCCTGCGAAGCGGTGCCCCCACTCGTCGCCGCCGGACTCGCCGCGATGGAGGGACAGCGGTGACGGCCAGCGCACTGATCACCGGCGCGTCGCGCGGCATCGGACTCGGCATCGCGGAGCGGCTTGCGGCGCAGGGCTACGGGCTCACCGTCACCGCGCGGGACGCGTCCCGGCTCGACGCCGTCGCCGAGAAACTGCGGGCAGCCGGCGCGCCCGACGTCGTCGCGATCGCCGCCGACATGGCCGATCCCGACGCAGCGCAGGTGCTCACCGGTGCACACCAGGAGCGGTTCGGGTCGATGCGCGCGCTCGTCCTCAACGCCGGGGTCGGCACCGCCGGACCGATCGGCGAGTACCCGATGAAGCGATTCGAGAAGACCGTCGCCGTGAACCTCACGGCGCCGTTCACGCTCCTGCAACGCGCACTCCCGCTGCTACGAGAAGGCGCCGCGGAGAACCCGCAGAACGGTGCGAAAGTGGTTGCCGTGTCGTCGATCACCGGCGTGTACGCGGAGGCGAACCTCGCGGTGTACGGGGCGACGAAAGCAGCGCTGCTCTCCCTCGTCGAAACGCTCAACGCCGAGGAGTCCGGCAACGGTGTCGCCGGCACCGCGATCGCGCCGGCCTACGTCGACACCGACATGTCCGAGTGGACCAAGGACACCATTCCGGCCGACACGATGCTGACCGTCGGCGACGTCGTCGAACTCGTCGACGCGGTGCTGCGGCTGTCGAACCGGGCGGTGGTGTCGAAGATGGTGCTCACCCGGGCCGGTGCGTCGGGCTACGGGGCCTGACCGTGCAGGTGATCCTGGTCCGGCACGCGCTGCCCGAGCACGTCGCCGTCGCCGAGGGACGCGCCGACCCGGGTCTGACCGAACTGGGACGTCGGCAGGCCCGGCGGTTGGCGTCCGCGTTGACCGACGTCACGGTCGCGCGGGTGGTGACCAGCTCGCAGCTCCGGGCGATCGAGACCGCGGGCTCGCTCGTCGAATCGCTGGGTGTGAGCCCGGTGATCGACGAGCGGCTCGCGGAGTACGACGCCGATCAGCGGTACTACATCCCGATCCACGAGGCGCGCGAGCGGATGCCGGAGGCGTTCGAACGGATCCGGGCCGGGCTGCTGCCCGACTTCGTCGACGAGGACGCGTTCCGCCGCCGGGCCCGGGAGGCTGTGGACGCAATTGTCGCGCAGTCGAATCATGCGGACACCGTCGTGGTCGTCGCGCACGGCGGGGTGATCAACGTCGTGCTGCAGGACATGCTGGAACTGCCGCGTCCGCTGACCTTCCCGATCGACTACGTGTCGCTCAGCCGCGTGCTCATCTCGCGCAACGGTGCCCGGCGGGTGGCCTCGGTGAACGAGACCGCCCACGTCCGAGACCTTCTCGTCCGCTGACCCACCCCCGCACGCACTCCCCTGTTCCACCCCCGCGTTTTGCGCACTTATCGCGGTTTCGGGGCGCGATCCGGCGCGATAAGTGCGCAAAACGCGAGGGGGAGGGGGAGGGCAGGGCAGTGGGGGGCTCAGGGACTCACTGGACGCCGCGCATGAGGCGGCGGATCCACGGCGTCAGCAAAGCGAGAAGTACACCGATGCCGAGCGATGCGAAGCCGACGGTCGCAAAGTACGACACCTCGTGGGACTCGTCGTAGAACTGCGACAGCGTGCCGGCCAGGCTCGAACCGAGCGCCACCGACAGGAAGAACAGCGCCACCATCTGGGTGTGGAACGCGGCCGGGGCGAGTTTGGTGGACAGCGACAGCCCGACGGGCGAGAGCAGCAGCTCGGCGAAGGTGAACAGCAGCAGGATCCCGGCGAGCCCGAGCAGCGGGGCACTGTTGGGGCCGCCGCCGGACATCGGGATGAAGCACAGGAACGCAATGCCCATGATGCCGGTGCCGAGCGCGAACTTGATCGGCGACGACGGCTGGCGCGAGCCGAGTTTGGTCCACAGCGCCGCGAACGCACCGGCGAAGACGATG
The DNA here is from genome assembly GCF_002094305.1 of Prescottella equi. Lineage (GTDB taxonomy): Bacteria > Actinomycetota > Actinomycetes > Mycobacteriales > Mycobacteriaceae > Prescottella > Prescottella equi. The sequence goes on along the minus strand of NZ_LWTX01000006.1, from coordinate 268,927 downwards.
ATGAACACCGGATTGATCGACTGCACCCAGGTGGGTGGGAACTCCCAGCCGAAGAGATTGCGGTCCAGGCGGGCGTCGGCGTAGATGGCGACGGTGGTGAACTGCTGCTGGAACAGCGACCAGAAGGCGGCACTCGCGATGAACATCGGGATGAACGCCACCACGCGACTGCGCTCGACGGGGGTGATCCGCCGGCTCGTGAGGATCACCGCGAAGTACGCCACCGCGGCGACGATGGTCAGCGCCACCACGATCTCGGAGAGGTTGGCGGCAGTGATCACCCCGGCGAACGAGAACGCGAACGCGATGGCGATCGCCACGATCGCGATCACCGCGACCCGAGGACGCGCGGCCGCCGGCAGCGGGTTGGGGGCCGCCGATCCGACCCCGTGCAGGTGCTTGCGCCCCAGCGTGTACTGGATGAGGCCGAGCGCCATTCCGACTGCGGCAAGCGCGAACCCGACGTGGAAGCCCCAGTTCTTCTGCGCCCATCCGGTGATCAGCGGACCGATCAGGCCACCGAGGTTGATGCCCATGTAGAAGATCGAGAAGCCCGCATCCCGGCGTTCGTCGTCGGGTGTGTACAGATCGCCGACGAGGGATGTCGCGTTGGCCTTGAGCCCGCCGCTGCCGAAGGCGATCAGCAACAGTCCGACGCCCACGCCCGCCAGACCCGGGATGATTGCCAGGCTGATATGCCCCAGCATGATCAGGCACGCGCTGTAGAAGAGGGTGCGCTCCGAGCCGAGAAGCCGATCGGCGACCCACGCCCCCACGATCGTCGACAGGTACACCGTGCCGCCGTACGCGCCGACGATGCTGGTGGCCGCGGCCTTGTCGAGCCCCAGTCCGCCGTCGGACACCGAGTAGTACAGGTAGTACAGCAGGATGCCCTGCATGCCGTAGAACGAGAAGCGCTCCCACATCTCGACGCCGAACAGGTTCGCGAGTGCGAACGGTTGTCCGAAGAATCCCCTGTCGGACTCGGTTCCCTGGGATTCGACCTTCGACGTCATCGGCCCCTCCGCGTGTCTCTTCCGTGCCGGTTGTTCATGCGACGGGATCACGCGAGAGTACGACGCTTACGGACCGCTTGGTACAGAGCACGCCAGCCGATGAGGAACAGCCCGAGGAACGACGCCGCGACGACGATGAACGAGAACGCGGTGCCCTGATCGCTGACCACCCGCAGCAGCATGCCGACCACCAGAGTCGACAGCCAGACGATCACGCCGGTCGGTACCGCCAGCCGCGAATCGAACTTGTTCCGGTACAGGCCGAGCGTGACGATCCAGCCCGCCGCGAGACCGGTCAGGAACGGCCATGCCGTGGTGAGCAGGCCGCCGATCGTCGAGGCCTCCTCATGGCTCCTCCGGCCGAGGGCGGCGAAGATCAGAACGAGCAGGACGTCGACGACGGCGGCGGGCAGGTATTTCTTCACGCCGACCAGCGTAGGCCGACCCGACAAGTGGCCGTCCTCACCGTCGTCGGCTGCGCGGTACCGCCCTCGGCACCCAGCCCTTCGAGCCGCGCCGGTCCTCGTCGACCGATCAGGTGTTCACGCCCGCACCAGCGGCATGATCGCCCGGACGCGGGCGTCGCGCAGGTACAGCCCGCCCCACACGAAGATGCCGACGTACACCGGCGACAGGATCGTCGACAGCAGCGGCTGCTCGGTGAGGATGTTGCAGGCCACCGCGCCACCGAGGTACCCGGTGAGCAGCACGGCGCCGAGGATCGCCGTGAGCGGCGTCAGGTACAGCGCCAGGCACACCAGCATCACCACACCCATGACGTAGGGCGCGTACTCCGGGAAGCCGTACTCGGCCATCGAGTCCTTCACCGGCTGGATGTTCGCGAGGTGGATGACGGCGTCGAACAGCAGGAACGCCACCACCAGCGCGGTGACGACGAGGCCGGCGATGCGGGCCCGAGGCGAAACGGTGGCCGACCCGGGCGCGGTGCGGGTGCGGGGGAATGCGGCGGTCATGGCGAGCTCCCGTTCTGTGGCTGCTCCCGCCGGTTGCGCGGAGCCTCAGCCATACAGACCGCACCGGCTCGGGAAACTCATCGCGGGCCGGCGTCCCGAATCGGCCTCCTCGGGTCCGCCACACCTCGAACACACAGTTCCTGGAGAAGCGGTTCGGGAAGCCCGCGACTCCCGAGCAGCAGCGGATGCCGCTGCAGGACAGTGGAACCCGACCTGCCCGCCACTACGACGTCCTCTGCGATCGTGCCGACGACGTCGCCGTTCCGGCGTCGGTGGATGCGCATGGGGAACTCACGGGACCGGAGCACGGGATCGGAAACGGATCCCTTCCACTTTCAACATATAGCGCAGTGGGGGCCTTGCGGCAAGGCCCCGGTTGTGCCGCAGAATCGTCCGCCGGAACGAAAACGGCGGAGGGAAAACATGTTCGACGTGACCATTGTCGGGGCAGGGCCGACCGGTCTGATGCTCGCCGCGGAGTTGCGACTGCACGGTGTGCGCACACTGGTGGTGGAGAAGCAGGAAGAACCACCCGCGTTCGTCCGTGCACTCGGTCTGCACGTGCGCAGCATCGAGATCATGGATCAGCGTGGGTTGCTCGACCGGTTCCTGGAGCAGGGAAAGCAATTCACGGTAGGTGGCTTCTTCGCGGGCCTGAGCAGCAAGTGGCCCGATGACCTGGACACCGCCCACTCCTACGTCCTCGGGATTCCGCAACCCGTCACCGACCGCATCCTGGCCGAGCGGGCACTCGAACTCGGGACCGAGATCCGGCGCGGCAGCGAACTGATCGAGATCGAGCAGGACGACGACGGGGTGACCGCCGTGCTGGCCGACGGCACGCGTCTGCGCTCGCGCTACCTGGTCGGGTGCGACGGCGGCCGCAGCACGGTGCGCGGGCTGCTCGGTGTGGGCTTCCCCGGAGAGCCCAGCAGGGTCGAGACCCTACTGGGCGAGATGGCGGTGTCCGCGTCGCCGGAGACCCTGGCCGCTGTCACGGCCGAGGTTCGCCGGACCCACAAGCGATTCGGCTTCATGCCGCTGGGGGAGGGGATGTACCGCGTCATCGTTCCCGCGGCCGGTGTGGCGGAGGACCGGGATGCGCCGCCGACTCTCGCGGACTTCGAAACACAACTGCGTGCCGTCGCCGGCAGCGACTTCGGAGTGCACTCACCGCGCTGGTTGTCGCGCTTCGGCGACGCGACGAGGCTGGCCGAGCGCTACCGGGCCGGCCGGGTACTGCTCGCGGGCGACGCAGCCCACATTCATCCGCCGACCGGCGGGCAGGGCCTGAACCTCGGTATCCAGGATGCGTTCAACCTGGGATGGAAGCTGGCGGCGACGGTGGCCGGCTGGGCGCCGGACGGGCTCCTGGACAGCTACCACGACGAGCGGCATCCGGTGGCTGCCGCGGTGCTCGAGAACACCCGCGCGCAGATGGAACTGATGTCCGTCGAGCCCGGGGCCCAGGCGGTTCGGCGGTTGGTCGAGGAACTGATCGAGTTCGACGACGTCAACCGGTACCTGATCGAGAAGATCACCGCGATCGGCGTCCGCTACGACTTCGGTGACGACCACGATCTGGTGGGCCGCAGAATGCGGGACGTGCCGTGGGGGCGGGGCCGTCTCTACCGGCTGATGCACGCCGGCCGCGGCCTGTTGCTCGACCGCACGGGTCGACTCTCGGTGGCGGACTGGGCCGATCGCGTCGATCACGTCGTCGACCCGGAGGCGGAACTGGGCGCACCGGCGGTGCTGTTGCGTCCGGACGGGCACGTGGCGTGGGTCGGCGACGATCAGCGAGACCTCGCCGACCAGGTGTCGCGGTGGTTCGGGGAGGCGGCGGGATGACAGTCGGTCCACATGGAAAACGCACCCGCTGCGATCGGGGGAGGGGGCCGCAGCGGGTGCGTCGTCTATGGGGGTGGATCAGGCCTGGAGGCCGGCCTCGATCTCGAGGTTGATCGAGATCTTGTCGCCGACGACGGCGCCGCCACCCTCGAGCGGCATCTCGATGCTGATGCCGAAGTCCTTGCGATTGATGGTGGTCGAGGCCTCGAAGCCGGCAACCGGGCCGTTGCCCATGCCCGGGTTGACGCCGAGGAACTCGAGTGCCAGCTCGACGGGCTTGGTGACGCCGTGGAGCGTGAACTCGCCCTCGACGACGAAGTTCGAGCCGGCCGGGCGCACGCCGGTGGAGACGAAGGTGGCGGTCGGGAACTGCTCGACGTCGAAGAAGTCGGCCGACTTGATGTGGCCGTCACGCTGCTCGTTGTTGGTGTCGATGGACGCGACCTGGATCTCGGCCTGCACGGACGGGGTGCCGTCCTCGGCGATCGTGATCGAGCCGCTGAAGTCGTTGAACGTGCCGCGGACCTTGCTCACCACGAGGTGCCGGACCATGAATCCGACGGTCGAGTGCGTGGGGTCGATGGCCCAGGTGCCGGCGGACAGGTTGGGCAGGGCGGTGGCGGTGGTCATGTGAACTCCCAGAGGAAAGTAGTTGAAACTTCAAAGACTGTGGTTACAACGGTGGCACCGCCGCCGTGATTCCGCAACCGGTAGTGACGTCCATCACTCCTTATGGGGGTGCTCGGGCCGGTCTCGATGACCGGAATTCTTACTACCGTTCAGTAAGTTTCCGTGCTACGTTCGCCCTGCTTGTCTGCTTTGCCCCCCCTCCGGTGACGGCGGGGTGTTTCGAATCCGGTTCTGCCAACCGTGATCTCGGGTCCGGCAGGACTGTCGTGAACAGTGCGCCACCTCATGAAGCAAGGAGAAGCCGTTGTCCAAGAAGTCGACCATCGCCCGCTGTGCGGGTACCGCCGCCGCCGTCGCCGGAACTATCGCCCTGGTTGCGCCGGGCGTCGCCTCTGCCGAACCCACCGCCGCCGTCCCCGCCCCCAAGGTGTCGGCCGGTGTGGACGGCGACGTCATCGACATGACCGTCACTCAGACGAGCACGGGCCAGAATGCTCTCTGTCTGCCGATCGTCCTGAACGCCACCGACGCGCTGCCCCTCGCGGCGCTGCCGACCGATCAGTGGCCCGGGTTCGGCGAACTCGTGAGCAAGGTCTACTACATCGGCAACCCCACGTCGGACGCGGCGCCGGTGGCCGACAGCAGCACCGCGCTCGACGAGAACGACTTCAACCCCGGACTGCTCAAGCCCATCACTCCGGGCGCCTACGCCGTCGTCGGAGCGTGCTTCGACAAGGATGCCCAGGATGCTGTTCTGTCCTACAGCTACCAGGTCGTCTTCTCCCCGGGCGGCTTCGGAAGCCTGGGCCAGGCGCTGGATCTCGGCAGCGCCACCATCAACATGGACGGCGGCAGCGCCGTCATCGCCGATCTGCTGAAGAGCGGCGCCGGCAGCAGCATGCTGTTCGCCAACCTGAGCTGACGCGGGGGCCGGCCGGAACACACTCGGGTGGGGGTGTTCCGGCCGGCACCCGGCCGGTCACTCGGTGGCGGACACCCTGGCTGCTGCGGCCAGGACGGCGTGCAGCGCCGACGCCGTCACCGACTGATCGAATCCGACGCCCCAGTGCTGGATGCCGCCGCTGCGGCACAGCGCGAACGTCACGGCCCTTCCGGCGCTGCCCGTGCCGACGGCCTGCTGCACGAACGAGAGCACCTCGACCGGGCGGCCGTGGTCGGCCAGGATCTTGGTGAGCGCCTCGACGGGTCCACCGGCGAACGCCTCGCCGTCGATCACCACGTCGTCGAACTCCGCCCGCACCCGCAGGTGCTCGCCGCCCTCGCGGTGCTCGACCGACCACGGACCCAGTTTGTCGTCGAACCCGTACTCGTCGAACAGCAACTGCCACAACTGCTCCGCGGTGATCTCGGCGCCACTGTCGTCGGTGGCGCGTTGCACGCGGCCGGCGAAGTCGATCTGCAGCGGCCGGGGCAGATCGATGCCGTACCCGGTCTGCAACAGGTACGCGATTCCGCCCTTGCCGGACTGGCTGTTCACCCGAATCACCGCCTCGTAGTCACGACCCACGTCGCGCGGATCGATCGGCAGGTACGGCACGTCCCACGGCGCCTGCGCCGGATCGAGTCCGGCGGCGTCGGCCTGCGCGTGGTGGTGCGCGAATCCCTTCTTGATCGCATCCTGGTGGGTGCCGGAGAACGCCGTGTACACCAGGTCGCCGCCGTACGGATGGCGGGCGTGCACATCGATCCTGTTGCAGTGCTCCACCGTTCGGCGAACGTCGTCGATGTCGGAGAAGTCGATCATCGGATCGACGCCCTGCGCATGCAGGTTCAGCGCGAGCGTCACCAGGTCGACGTTGCCGGTCCGCTCGCCGTTGCCGAACAGGCAGCCCTCGACGCGCTGCGCGCCGGCCAGCACCGCCAGTTCGGCGCACGCGACACCGGTGCCCCGGTCGTTGTGCGGATGCACCGACAGGATCACCGATTCGCGGCGGGTCAGGTTGCGGTGCATGTACTCGATCTGGTCCGCATACACATTGGGCGTCGAGATCTCCACGGTCGCAGGCAGGTTGTGGATCACCGGACGGTCCGGGGACGCGTCCCACAGCTCGGTGAGGCTGTCGCACACCTGCAGCACGTAGTCGGGTTCGGTCAGGTTGAACACCTCGGGGGAGAACTCGAAGCGCACGCCCGGCTGCCGGTCGCCGCCGCGCGCGACGTCCGTGGCGGCGTCGAAGATCAAGCGGTGCAGCGCCTCCCGATCGTGTCCCAGTACGACGTCGCGCCACGTCGGTGCGGTCGCGGTGTACATGTGCACCACGACGTTCGGCAGTCCGCGCACCGACTCGAAGGTGCGCTCGATCAGGTCGGTACGGGCAGCGGTGAACACGACGATCGTGACGTCGTCGGGCACCAGATCCTGTTCCGCCAGGTCGCGGACGAAGTCGAAGTCGGTCCGGCTGGCGGACGGGTAGCCGACCTCGATCTCCTTGTAGCCCATGCGGACCATCAGCTCGAAGAACGTGCGCTTGCGGACGGGGTCCATGGGTTCGGCGAGGGCCTGGTTGCCGTCGCGCAGATCGACCGGCACCCACAGCGGTGCCACGGTGGTGTGGGCGGTGGGCCACGAGCGTTCGACGAGCGGCACCGGGACCCGCTCGAAGTGCGGGCGGTAGCGGTGGCTGGGCATGGACGACGGGCGTTGACGATTCCAGTGCATGACGTGCGGACTCCTGTGCGGATCGAAGCGGTCGACCGGCACAGCGGAACCCCGCGGCGGGGTGCCGGTCCGGTCAGACCCCGCCGCGGCGACCGAGAAGCAGTCCGCGGAACGTCATGCCGGTTAAGCTAGAGGAAAATCACTTGTCTGACAACCTGAGGAGATCGATTGACCACCGCGCTCAGCCGGAACCTGCTCGCCGATCAGGCGGCTGACCAGCTACGACGTCGTCTACAGGCGGGGGAGTGGGAGGTCGGAACGAAGTTGCCGGGCGAGACGACGCTGGCCGCGGAACTCGGGGTGGGACGGTCGACGATTCGTGAGGCGTTGCGGATGCTCGCCGGTCAGGGTCTGCTGCGGCCACGGCAGGGTGCCGGGGTGTTCGTCGAGCGTGTGGAGCCGGAAACCGACGGTTGGGAGGCCGTGCTGCAGCGCGAGGCCGTCGTGGCCGTCGTCGAGGCCCGCGCCGCGATCGAGATCGAGGCGGCCCGGCTGGCCGCCGTGCGCGCCACCGCCGACGACGTCGCGGCGATGCGCCGTGCCCTGGAAATGCGCGCGGCGGCGGCCGGCGCGGCGGACCGTGAATTCGTCGACGCCGACACCGCGGTGCACCGTGCGATCGTGGCCGGCGCGCACAACCCGGTCCTGTCCGAACTGTTCGAGACGTTCGTGCCCCGCGTCGCCACCGCGATGGTCGACATGATCGGGCTGCTCGGGTTGCGGGACCGGGACGGGGAACCGAACGCCGACGAACACGGCGCGCTCGTGGACGCGATCGCGGAGGGGAACGTCGACGACGCCGCCCGAATCGCGCGGGCACATCTCGAAGCGATGGTGGCCGACCTCGGCAGGTGACCCGGCCGCTCAGTCGCTGCGCGGAATCCGGTCCTCGACGTCGGATCGCACCGTCGTCGGGTCGGGCACCGCACGGCGCTGCTCCAACTCCGGGACGTCGGTGGCCTCCAATTCGACGTCGGACGCCCGCCCGTGCCCGCGGAACAGGAAGCCGAAGACGATCCAGCCGACGATCGCGACCAGGATGAAGCTGACCCCGCGGTAGACGAACGCCGCCGCCACCGCCTGCGACGCACTGATGCTCGCCGCGGTCGTCAGTGCCGCGATGAGCGTCGCGTCCACGTACACCAGGCCGCCCGGTGCGCCCGGGATCGTCGCGACGGCCTTGCCCGCCGCGAAGGCGATCAACAGACCTGCCGGCACCGGTTCGGCGCCGATCGCGAAACACGCCGCGGCCAGGCACACGATGTCGGCGAGCCGATGCACCGCAGACCAGCCCAGCGTCAGGGCGGCGTCCCCCTTGCCGAGCTGCACCGAATCGAGTTGGGAGATCGTGGTCCGGACCGCGTCCATGCCGGTGTCCGCCGGCTTGCCCAGCACCCCGTTCACGCGCGCCAGCACCCACCCGGCTGCTTTCTCGATGGACTCCGGATGCGACGAGACGTACCGCCCCGCGTACAGCAGCGCGACCAGGCCCGCCACCGAGAAGAGCAACGTGAACGGGCTCACCGAGCCGCCGACCAGCAACGCGCCCGTCACTCCGACCAGCGCCAGGCCGGCGGCGGCGATCACGCCGGAGATCGCCAGCTGCCACGACGCGACGACCGGGCTCGCGCCCCAGCGCCGGGTCTCCTTGTACGTGAATGCCGTGGAGAACACCTGGCCCGCGGGAAGCGTCAACGCCATCGCCGTCGACCCGTAGATCACCGCGACCGACTTGCGCTGGCTCACCGAGACGCCACCGGCGTGCAGCAGTTGCTTCTGCACCCGCCCGTAGCCGCTCAGAGAGACGGCCTGCGCCACCACGCACACCGCGACCCAGCCCCAGTGGATTTCCGCCAGCGCCTGCCACGACTCGTGCAGCCGCGGCCACAGATAGATGCCCTCGCCGACGAGCAACGCCACGAGGAGGGTGCCGGCGACCCACTTGAGCCACCAGAATCGACCACGGGGCCGATCTGTGTGACCGCCTCGAGGGGCGGGCTCCGGCTGTGCCACGAGCTCAGGGTAACGAAGATTCCTCACGTCACTCCGGATACAACACCGGCCATGCCAGGTGGGTGTTGCGCCGACGACCCCGCAGCTGCACCTGATCGCCCAGTTCCCAGTGCGCCTGCTCCTCGTCGTCCGCGAAGTACAGCGCGCTGGTCGACGCGAGAACACGGCTGGGCCGCAGCTTCGCGAGCTCGGTCAGACGCGACGCCTCGTTCACCGGATCACCGATCACGGTGTACTCGAAACGCTCGGCCGCACCGATGTTGCCCGCGACCGCCAGTCCCGCGGACACGCCGATACCGATGTCGAGGCCGGTGATCTCGTTGAGCGCGAACCGCAGCTCGCGGGCCGCGGCGAGCGCCGCGGTGGGTGCGTCGGGCCGGTCGAGCGGGGCGCCGAAGATCGCGAGCGCCGCATCGCCCATGAACTTGTTGACGAAGCCGTGGTGCCGGTCGACGACGTCGACGACGACGCGGAAGAACTCGTTGAGCAATTCGACAACCTCGCTGGGCGGGCGCTCCGCGGCCGCGCCCGTCGAGCCGACCATGTCGACGAACAGCACCGCAACGAAGCGGGTCTCGCCGCCCAGTTCGGTGCCGAACTGCAGCGCGCGCCGGGCGACGTCCTCGCCGACGTGCTGACCGAACAACTCGCGCAGCAGCCGTCGCTCGTCGGCCTCGCGCATCATCCGGTTGAAGCCCACCTGCAGGCGCCCGATTTCGGAGCCGTCGAACACCTCGACGCGGACGTCCGTCTCGCCCCGCTGCGCCCGTTCGATCGCGCGCCGCAGCTGCCGGATCGGATCCGAGATCTGGCTCGCCGTCAGCATCGACAACGCGAAGGCCTGCCCGATCGCCATGATCGACAGCAGCAGGATCGCCCACGCGAGCGCGCTCGGCGCGAACTCCAGGTCGGTCGTCAGCTGCGTGACGCACAGCAGGATGATGCCGATCACCGGCATCAGCGTGCCCAGGCCCCACGTCATCGCCATGCGGGTGCCCACACCGGGAGCCATCGTCCGGTCGAACTGGCCTTCGCTGAGGGCCTGCGCGGCGACCGGACGCAGGATCCGCTCGCCGAGCATGTACGTGAAGCCGAACGTGGTGGTGGCGGCCATCCCGACCGTGACGATGACGGCGATCGCCAGCTCCGGCATCTCCTCGACCGTGAGGAACACGAAGATCACGCCGCCGAGGAACCACAGCACCAGATGCACGATGGCCTGGCGCAGCGGTGCGTGCAGCGCCGCCATCTGTTCGGCCCGCGTCGGCGGGCCGCCGCGCAGCTGCCACCGGATCACCGATCGCAGCATCATCGCCGCCGCGGTGAGGCTGACCAGTCCGGCGAACACGAGATAGACACTGAAGACCGCGAAGTTGCGGACATGGTCGTTGATGATGTCCGCCGACTCCGGGATCGGAATGCCGTAGCGGACGAAGGCGAACACCAGCACGGCGCCGATCAGGTTCGCCCCGGCCATCGAGAGCATGTAGAGAGGCCAACGACTACGAATCGTCAGCGTCACTGCTCGGTACGAGGCCCACACGATCTCATAATTTAGCGGGACATAGTTCGCGACTCGGCAGCGCACACGGTTGCCGCGGTCGGCGGTCGTTTCTCCGCCGTCGGCGGCGCAGGTCCGGATAGGCTCGCGCGGTGAGCGACAGCCGGCCGGGGGAGGCCACAGCGCAGCAGGGCTCGGCGGAGTCCGTGCACCCACTCGTCCGCGTCGGCGCCGCCTGGACGTGGCGCCTGCTCGTCCTGTTCGCCGGGCTGCTCGCGCTGGGATACGTCGTCTCCAAGCTCGAGTCCGTCGTCATCCCGGTCGCGCTCGCGCTCCTGTTCGCGGCGTTCCTCATGCCCGCCGTCGACAACCTGCACCGGCGCGGGGTCCCGCGATCCGCCGCGGTGCTGGTCGCCGTCGTCGGCACGATCGGCATCGTCGGCGCGATCCTGTCCTTCGTCGTGCAGCAGTTCGTCGAGGGTCTGCCCGACCTCAGCGACCAGTTCACGACGAGCGTCACCAAGGCGCAGGAGTGGCTGACCCAAGGCCCACTGCACTTCAGCGAGGACCAAATCCGGCACGCGGGCGACAACGTCGTCAAGGCCATCCAGTCCAACCAGGAAGCCCTCACCAGCGGTGCGCTCACCACCGCGACCGTGATCGGCGAGATCTTCGCGGGCGCCTTCCTCACGCTGTTCACCCTCGTGTTCTTCCTCTACGGCGGCAATCAGGTGTGGGAGTTCGTCACCCGGATCATCCCGAAGAACACCCGCGGCCGAGTTCGGCTGGCCGGTCGCCAGGGCTTCAATTCGCTGGTCCACTACACCCGCGCGACCGTCGCGGTCGCCGCGGTGGACGCGATCGGAATCGGTGCCGGACTCGCGATTCTCGGCGTCCCACTCGCGCTACCGCTCGCGTCGCTCGTCTTCGTCGGCGCGTTCATCCCCATCGTCGGCGCCTTCGTGACCGGATTCCTCGCGGTACTCGTCGCGCTCGTCACCAAGGGCCTGCTCACCGCGCTGATCGTGCTGGGCATCATCGTCGGCATCATGCAGTTGGAGGGGCACGTCCTGCAGCCGCTGCTCCTCGGCCGTGCCGTTCGTCTGCACCCGCTCGCCGTGGTGCTGGCCATCACCACGGGCATCGTGCTCGCCGGAATCGTCGGCGGTCTGCTCGCCGTGCCGATCGTGGCCTTCCTCAACACTGCGATCCGGTCGCTGTGCGCCGGCGACACCGACGAGGCCGAGGAGGTCTACGAATCCCTCACCGGCGCCGACCCGTCGATCCCGATGTTCCCCGCCACGCCCGACGAGGAGGACGGTCCGCCGAGCGCCGGAGATGCGCGCCCGCCCGACTGATTTATCGTGGTGCGCATGGAGGCGAGAGATCTTCGAGTGTCCGATGCCGAGCGTGAACACGTCGGTGCCCTGCTCCAGCGCGCGGTGGGGCAGGGAATGCTCTCCCTCGGAGAGTTCACCGAGCGCATGGACACGGCCCTCGCCGCCAAGACACGCGGGGAACTCAACGCCGTCCTCGTGGATCTTCCGGGCATGCAGATCGATCCGGGCTACGTGGCCGGCGGCTATCCGGTGCCCGGGCAGATTCCCCCGGCCCCTCCGGCGCCCGCACCGTCACCGGAAGTGGCTCCGCCGCCCGGGATCGGCGGCTACCCTGCGGCGCAGCCGCTCGTGATCCGAGGTCGCATGTCGACCGTGACCCGCAAGGGACGCTGGCAGGTGCCGCCCGCGTTGGTCCTCGACTCGCGGATGGGCAGCACGACCCTCGACTTCACCGAGGCCGTCATGCAGACCCAGGTGGTCCACCTCACCGTCGACGACTTCTGCGGATCGGTCACGCTCGTCCTGCCGGACCAGGCGACGGCCGATCTCAACGCCATCGACACCGTCGGCGGTTCGGTGTCGAACAAGGTCCGCACCGGCCCCCCGTACGGCCCGCTGCACCTCGTCGTGCGCGGACGGGTGCGATTCGGCTCGATCACCGCGCGCTACCCGTTCGGCACCACGCTGCGCAGGATGCTGGGCTGATCAGTCGTCGTCGCGGTGGCGGGCCAGGAGCTCGCTGACGCTGACGGCCTTGTCGCCGCTGCGATGCCGACCGGGGTTCTCCGGATCGGCCTCGTCGGGGCCGGACTCCGCCGGTGTCTCGGACCGTGGCGCTGCCGAGTTCTCGGTCGGTGTCTTCTCCGGCTGCGGCGGCACCTGCACTGCCGGCATCGCCGCCGTGTTCGGGGCCCGGAGCGCCGCGAGCCACGCGACTTCTTCGCCGTCGGCGCGGGAGACGGGCGCCTCGGCCCGCGGACGCACGTCGGGCTTCGGGCGCACGTCGGGCTTGGGTGCCGGCTCCGGACGGTCGGGGGCAGGCCGCTGGGACACCGAACGGGCACGCGGAGCGGCGGTGACGCGGGGGAGCGGCATCGTGAGCGGTTCCGGCTCCGGAACCCGATCGGCGACGGCGGTGGCCGCGCCGCGCGGCGCGATCGCCGGAGCGCCCGCCGCCTCCGTGGGCGCCGGGACCGGCGCGTCGGTGGCCGTCAGATCGGGAACGTCGTCTCCGGACAGTTCACTGTCGAGGATCGGCTCGCCGAGTCCGATCTTCTGCTGGATGCGCTTCATCCAGGCGGGTGCCCACCAGCAGTCGTCGCCGAGCAGTTTCATGACGGCCGGCACCAGGAACATCCGGATCAGCGTCGCGTCGATGATCAGCGCGGCGATCATGCCGTACGCGATGTACTTCATCATCACCAGCTCGGAGAAGCCGAACGCGCCGGTGACGACGATGAGGATCAACGCGGCCGCGGTGATGATGCGTCCGGTGTGCGCGGTGCCGATCCGGATGGCCTCGGTGGTGGAGGCTCCCTGCGATCTGGCCTCGACCATGCGGGAGAGCAGGAACACCTCGTAGTCGATCGACAAGCCGTAGATGATCGCCACGATCAGCACCAACACCGGTGAGGTGATCGGTCCGGGCGTGAAGCCCAGCGCGTCGGCGCCGTGGCCGTCGATGAAGATCCACGTCAGGATGCCGAGTGTCGAGCCCAGGCCGAGCGCGCTCATCAACACGGCCTTGATGGGCAGCACGATCGAACCGAACGCCAGGAACATCAGCAGCGTGGTGACGATCAGGACGGAGGCGACCATCAGGGGCAGATTGTCGAGCAGAGCGCTGATGCTGTCCTGCTCGATCGCGGGCGTGCCGCCGACCAGGACCTGGACGCCGTCGGGAACGGGCATCGAGCGCAGGTAGTCGATGGTTTCCGCGGAGTTGTTGCGATCGACGAGCCCGGCCTTGAGGACCTGGACGCCGTCCTTCGCGGGACCCGTGATCGTGAACTTCTCGACCAGGCCGGGGGCCTCGCTCGCGGTCTTGAGGATCTGGCCGACCTGCGTGCCCTGGGCGCCGTCGATGACGAGTTTCACGGGTTCGGTGCGGTTGCCGGGGAACAGTTCGTCGAACTGCTCCTGCGCGACGCGCGTCGTGTTGTCCGGCGGCAGATAGTCCTCGTTGATGCCACCGAACTTGATGCCCGTCATCGGGATGATGAGCAACAACAGTCCGACGACGATCGGGATCGTCACCTTCAGCGGGTTGCGCATCACCCAGCGGGTGAGTCGACCCCAGATGCTGTTCTCGATCTCCTCGGTCGACTTGATCTGCCCGAACCGTTTGAGGCCGAATTTGTCGATGCGTCTGCCGAGGATGCTCAGGATCGCGGGCAGCACGGTCACCGACGTGAACGCCGCCAACAGGACGGTGGCGATCGCGCCGTAGGCGACGGACTTGAGGAAGCCCTGCGGGAAGAGGATCAGTCCGCCGAGGCTCACCGCGATCATCGTCGCGGAGAACAGGACCGTCCGACCCGCGGTCATCACACTGCGGCGCACTGCGGTCCGTGTGTCGTAGCCGTCGCCGAGTTCCTCACGGAACCGGCTGACGATGAACAGCCCGTAGTCGATCGCCAGACCCAGACCGATCAACGACACCACCGACGCGACGAACGCGTTGACATCGGTGAAGTGGGTGATCACCCGGACGATGCCGTTGGCGCCGAGGATGGTCAGGCCGCCGACGACCAGCGGTAGCGCGGCGGCGATGACACCGCCGAACACGAAGAACAGCAGCACCGCGACCGCGGGGATCGCGATGATCTCCATGCGGTGCAGGTCGTTGGCCATCGTGTCGTTGATCGCGGACGCGACCGGCTGCATGCCGGCGAGCTGCACCTCGACGCCGTCGATCGCGAAGGCGTCCTTGATCTCCCGGAAGTTGTTGGTGATCGCGGTGTCGTCGTCGCCCTTCAGCGCGATACTCGCGATCGCGTGCGTCCGGTCCGCCGTGGCCATCGCCGGCAGACGCGGGGTGTTCGGCAGCTGGAAATAGCTGCCGTTGACCTTCGCGACCTGATCCGGATGCTCCTGCAACAGTCTCTGCAAGCTGTCGGAGACCTGAGCCGCGAACGCCGGGTCGTCGACCGTCTTGCCCTCGGGTGCCGTGTACATCGCCACGACGTCGCCGTTGGTGTCGCGGCCGAACGTGCCGTCCGCGAGCTTCGCGGCGGCCACCGATTCGGAGCCGGGATCGTCCCAGCCGCTCTGACTGAGGTGGGAACCGACACCCGAGCCGTAGGCGCCCAGCGCCAACAGCCCGGCCACCATCACCGCGATGACGGTGAAGCGGGCTCGGTAGACCAGATCTCCCCAGCGAGCGAACACGTATGGACTCCTCAGCGCCCGACGAGCAGGGCAGACAGTGGACGGAACGGCTGCAGCCAGGCGCCCTCGTCGGGCAGGGACTCGAGGCTCACCCGTGGGAGCGGCTCACGGAAGACGCCGGGGATGTCCTCGAGATCGACGAAGTCCAGGATGTCGGACGAGACCGCCCAGCTGGCGTGCTCGCGGAACCCGAGAACCTGCACCGGCACGCCGGCTGCTGCGATGTCCTCCAACGGCTCACGGAACGCCTGACCGTCGGCGGAGGCGACCATGACCCCGGCCAGACCCTCACCACGGCGGAGCTCGATGTGGTGGAGCATGTCGGCATCGACGTCGCTGTCCTCCTCCACCTTCGGCTTGGCGAACACCGCGAAACCCACATTACGCAAGGCCTCGACCCAGGGGCGGACGACATCCGCGCTACCTGGGGCGATGTTGGTGAAGACGGTGGCTTCGGGCTCGAGGGTGGCGGTCTCGGTGGCCGAGAGCTCGGTCGTCCGCGAGAGCAGCCACCGGCCCAGGGCGTCGAACCGGGGGCGGTAGGCGGCCGTGGGGCGTCCGCCCAGGATCGCGCCCAGGCCCATGTCGAGGTTCGGGGCGTCCCAGACGAGGAGCACGCGCTTGTGCTCCTGGACGTCACGCCCTCCGCCGTCGGCGGAGCCGCGTGCCAGATCGGTACCGGATGTGCCTTCGCTGAGACTCATGGCTTGATCTTCCCCCAGATGAGTTCGTTGATCGTGCTTCCGACCCTGTGCGCCTTGTCCTCGAACTTCGTCACCGGACGCTCGTGGGTCATCGGCGACTCCCAGTCGAGCTCGGTGAGCAGCGGCTCGGCGTCGCCGGCTTCCCGGATGGCCTCGGCGTACTCGGCGTGATCGGTGGCCACGTGCAGCACTCCGCCCGGCTTCAACCGGCTCGCGATCAGCGCGAACGTCGGGCCCTGCAGCAGCCGTCGCTTGTGGTGGCGGGCCTTGGGCCACGGATCCGGGAAGAACACGCGCACACCCGTGAGCGACTCGGGCGCAACCATGTGCTCGAGCACCTCGACGGCGTCGCCGCGCAGCACCCGCACGTTCGTGAGTTCGTTCCGCTCGACGAGCTGCAACAGCTGCGCCAGACCGGGGCGGTAGACCTCGACCGCGATCAGGTTCACGTGCGGCTCGGCCTTCGCCATCGCGGCGGTCGCGGTGCCGGTGCCGGAACCGATCTCGACGATCAACGGCGCGTCGCGCTCGAACCACGCGGTGGTGTCGATCAGATCGTCGCCGACGTCGCGGCCGATCTTCGGCCACATGCGGTCCCAGGCGTCCTGCTGCGGGGTGGTGAGCGAGCCGCGGCGGGAGCGGAAACTCGTCACCCGCGGGTACAGACGCGAGCCCTTCGATGCGCCGGCAGAGTCGTCGGAGTCGACTGCGTCGTCCGCGGCGGAGATGTCGAGGGTCTCGAGGTCGTCGTTCGAGGTGTCGGGAGTGTCCTGATCGGCGTCGTTCACCCGACCATTGTCACGTATCGGCGTGATCACGGGCCGACTCGGTCGGCAGATACTATGGACTCTTTGATCGACTTCTGCCTGGCGCTGCCCCCGGCGAGTGCGTTCCTGCTGGTAGTCGCTCCTCCTCGGCCGCATTCCGTGAGTTCACGCACCCTTGCCGTCGAAATCGCCGCACTGCCACAATCGGGACCCGGATCGGCATCCGGGTCGGGGGACATCAGGGGAGGAATGCGCGGTGGGGGACGGGTACGGGGCGGACGAGTTCGAGGCGTTCACACGGTCGGTCGGCGACGTCGTGGGCGTGCCCACCCGCGTGCTCGACGAGTTGAGTTCACCCATCGGCATCCAGGTGCTGGGCCGTGCCGGGGCCGGTCGCAGCACGCTGGTCTCGCTGCTCGAACGATCCGGGTGCACGAACGTCGCCGAGGCCCCGGCCGTGGACGCGCCGGGGCGGCCCGACCCGGACATCGGCCCCGACGTCGTGGTTCACGTCTTCACCGGCGCCCTGCGCACCCCCGACATGCGGGTCCTCACGAACGCGCCCCGCGGGTCGACGGTCGCCGTGCTCGCCAAGGCGGACGCCCTCGGGTCGCGGGACGACGCGGTGCGCGCAGCCGCCACGGCCGCCGCGAAGACCGGCGTGCGGGTGATCCCGACGAGCGCATCCGCCGATGCCGGCGCGCTGGTGACGGCCGTCGAGGACTGTGCCCGGGTGGTGCGGGCCCGCCGGGTCCGGGAGACGCTCGACGCCCTCGCCGTGGCCGCCGCGCGGGACGTGCACGGCCCGACCCGTGACGGGATCGAGGCCTTCCTCCGGTCCGATCCGGCGGTGTTCGCGGCGGCGGAGGCCGCGGCAGTGCTCGGCGGCGACCGTGCCGGCGACCGGCGGCGGCAAGAACGGGCGCAGCGTCGGGCCCGGACGCGTCGGGCCGTCGCCGCGGGGACGCGCCGATGAACGTCGTCCCCGGGCTCACCCCCGAGGCACAGCGGATCGTCGAGCGCTGGAACCCCGCCGGCATCGCCCGGTGGCGGGAGAGCGGGGGCGGCGCCCGGACGGTCCACGTCACGACGGTGCCGGGCATCGACGCGACCGGTGTCCGGGACGGTCTGGCCGCGCACGTGCTGGTCACCGACCGGCCGGGCGATGCGGCGGCGGTGGTGTTCGTCCTGGACGCGCTGTCCGTGCTCGGTCGCGACGAGTTGTCCGCGCTCGACGTCGTCGGCGCGCACGTCGAGCGCGTTCTGTTCACGACGCCGACGGACGCGCCCGGGGCGCTGCGCGAGCGTGACGAGGCGCTGCTGCGGGCACACTCGCCGCGGCACGCCGACGCCCGGATCCTGAACGGCGCCGAACTGCACAGGGCGGTGCGGGCCGCGCTCGATGCACCCCCGGGTGTGATCGTCGAACGGAACCGGCGCCGCGCCGCGCTGTCCCTCGTCGAGGAGACGTGCCGGATGATCACCACGACCGCCGAGTCGGTCCGCGCCGACGACATTGCCCCGCTGAGGCAGCGACGGACCCGGCTGACGTCGAACCGCGGGGGCGACCGGGCGGAACTTTCGGCGCTGGTTCGCTCCGACGTCCAGCGTGCGCGGATCGAACTGGTGCACACGGTGGGCGTGCGCATCCGGGAGTTGTCGACGTTGGTGCGCTCCGAGATCGACCGGGCCGGCCGCCGCGAGCTGGCGACGTACCCCGACCGCTTCGCGCAGCTCGCCGACGCGCTCACCGCCGAGGTGGACACGGTCGCGGGGCATCGACTCGACGATCTCGTCGTGCGGGCCGGGCTGACGCATCTGCCGGCCCGTCCGCCCGAGCCCACGGAAGTCTCGGTGTCGGCGCCGGAGCCGCGGCACCGTGGGGTGGAGGACCGGATGATGGTGATCGTCGGCGCCTCGGCGGGGGTGGGACTCGGCCGGCTGGCGGTGGCGCCGCTGTCGATGGTGCCGGCCCTAGACATCGCGACCATCCCCGTCACCCTCACCCTGGGCGGAGCGGCCGCATGGTGGCTCGCCCGCTCCCGCCGGCACCTCGCCGATCGGGCGCACCTGCGGCAGTGGGCCGCGGACGCCACCACCGGCCTGCGTGCACAGCTCGAACAGCGGGTGCTCGCTCGTCTGCTCGAGACGGAAGCCGCGGTGGGGCAGCGGGTGCTGGCCGACGGCCGCGCCGCGACAGCGGCCGTCGACGCCGAGATCGCGGCCGTCGATGCCGAGATCAGACGGGTCGCGGCCCAGCGCAGCGGACGGCTGGCGTCGTGCGAGCGCGACCACGGCGTGCTGATGGAGGCGCTCGCGGCACTCGAAGGCCGCGTTCTCGAGGGCCGGGTCGCGGTCGGTACGACGAGGGAACCGAACGGGCCGGTGCCGCGTCCAACGCCGTGACGACTGTTGTACGGCCATTGCGGAGGAGACAACGTGATCAGCACAGCGGACCTGCAGGGAATGCCCGGACCGGAGATCGACCCCGACACGTTCGGCGCCGACTCGCCGGCCGCGCCCCTCACCGATGCCGTCTTCGACATCGACGACGACGGGGTGCTCGACACCCGCACGTTCGAGGTGGACGACGCCCTCGTCGTCGCAACCGACACGGACGGTGACGGCGATGCCGACCACGTGACGATCGTCGAGGGGGACGGCGACTTCTCGGCCTGGGAGTTCCATCGGGACGCCGACGGCCGCGAACGGTGGGAACGCACCGATTCGGGCACCCTCGGCGGGGCGTAAACCCGCAGGTTCCGGCCGGGTACGCCCGGGCTGCACCGTCTGAATCGTTCCTGTGACCTAACCGACGACACCCGGTTCCCCCAACACGGACGCCCGGCGTTAACCTCTATAGCTAGGACACCCGGCACCCGTGTCCTTCGTTCGTTGTCCGCGGTGACGTACGTGGGCGGGACGGAGTGGGCGGGCTGCACCCCGCCGAGAGGGGGAAATCGGTTCAACCTCTCAGCCCCGCGATGTGCGGGGCTGATGTGGTCGCTCCGGTTCCCGGCCCCACCCCAGGAGAGTTTGATGACCTCAGCGACCATTCCCGGTCTGAACGGAACTGACGGCACGCCCCCCACGGAGCACAGCGAGCTGCTCGCTTGGGTTCGCGAGGTTGCCGAGCTGACCCAGCCCGACCGGGTCGTCTTCGCCGACGGCTCCGACGAGGAGTGGGAGCGCCTGACGGATCAGCTCGTCGAGGCCGGGACGTTCACCCGTCTCAACGAGGAGAAGAAGCCGAACTCGTTCCTCGGCAACTCCGATCCGTCCGACGTCGCGCGCGTCGAGTCCCGCACCTACATCTGCTCCGAGAAGCAGATCGACGCCGGCCCCACCAACAACTGGATGGACCCGGCCGAGATGCGGGCTCTCATGACGGATCTGTACCGCGGCAGCATGCGTGGTCGCACCATGTACGTGGTGCCCTTCTGCATGGGCCCCCTCGGTGCCGAGGACCCGAAGCTGGGCGTCGAGATCACCGACTCCGAGTACGTCGTCGTCTCCATGCGCATCATGACCCGCATGGGCAAGGCCGCGCTCGAGAAGATGGGCACGGACCGTCCGTTCGTCAAGGCCCTGCACTCCGTGGGTGCGCCGCTCGCCGAGGGCCAGGCCGATGTGCCGTGGCCGTGCAACGACACCAAGTACATCACCCACTTCCCCGAGACCCGTGAGATCTGGAGCTACGGCTCCGGCTACGGCGGCAACGCGCTGCTCGGCAAGAAGTGCTACTCGCTGCGCATCGCGTCGGCGATGGCCCACGACGAGGGCTGGCTGGCCGAGCACATGCTCATCCTCAAGCTGATCTCGCCGGAGAACAAGAACTACTACGTCGCGGCCGCGTTCCCGTCGGCGTGCGGCAAGACCAACCTCGCGATGATCCAGCCGACCATCCCGGGCTGGCGCGCCGAGACCCTCGGTGACGACATCGCGTGGATGCGCTTCGGTGAGGACGGCCGCCTGTACGCCGTCAACCCGGAGTTCGGTTTCTTCGGCGTCGCGCCGGGCACCAACCACGGCTCCAACCCCAACGCCATGAAGACGGTCGAGGCGGGCAACACCCTGTACACCAACGTCGGCCTGACCGACGACGGTGACGTGTGGTGGGAGGGTCTCGAGGACACCCCCGCGCACCTGATCGACTGGAAGGGCAACGACTGGACCCCCGAGTCCGGCACCAACGCCGCCCACCCGAACTCGCGTTACTGCACCCCGATGTCGCAGTGCCCGATCCTGGCCCCCGAGTGGGACGACCCGCAGGGTGTGCCGATCTCGGCGATCCTGTTCGGTGGACGTCGTAAGACGACGGTTCCGCTGGTCAGCGAGTCCTTCGACTGGCAGCACGGCACCTTCCTCGGTGCGACGCTGTCGTCCGAGCAGACCGCTGCCGCAGAGGGCAAGGTCGGCGCCGTGCGCCGCGACCCGATGGCGATGCTGCCGTTCCTCGGCTACAACGCCGGCGACTACCTGAACCACTGGATCAACCTCGGCAAGAACGCCGACTCGGAGAAGCTCCCCAAGATCTTCTACGTGAACTGGTTCCGTCGCGGCGAGGACGGCCGCTTCCTGTGGCCCGGTTTCGGTGAGAACTCCCGCGTGCTCAAGTGGATCATCGACCGCATCGAGCACAAGGCGGACGCCGTCAGCACCCCGATCGGTCTCGTGCCGACGGCTGCCGACCTCACGCTGGACGGCCTGGACGTCGACGCCGCTGACGTCGAGGAGGCCCTGGCCGTGGACGTCGAGGAGTGGAAGGCCGAGATCCCGCTCATCGAGGAGTGGCTCGAGTTCCTCGGCGAGAAGGTGCCGTCGGGTATCCGCGACGAGTTCGAGGCCCTGAAGCAGCGCCTGGGCTGATCGCCTCTTGCTTCGACCGAATGTCACATCGGTTCAGTTCGACTGAACCGATGTGACATTCGTCGTTTCGGGGGCGATGGTGCGAGGACGGACCCACGGAATATCGTCGACGTGCGTATACGTTCGTACCTGTGTGGACCCGGTGGAGTTCCGTTCACGGCATGATGGTGCAATAAACCAACCTGACAGCAACAGACATCGACCCGGCTGCCGACGTGGCCGCGAGGAGGATCCGGCATGGGGATCTACAACAACGTCACCGAGCTGGTCGGACGCACCCCGCTGGTGCGCCTGAACCGTCTCACCGAGGGCCTCGACGCCCAGGTCGTGACGAAGCTCGAGTTCTACAACCCGGCCAACAGCGTCAAGGACCGCATCGGCGTCGCGATCATCGACGCCGCCGAAGCGTCCGGTGAACTGAAGCCGGGCGGCACGATCGTCGAGGGCACCTCGGGCAACACCGGTATCGCGCTCGCCATGGTCGGTGCGGCCCGCGGCTACAAGGTCATCCTGACGATGCCCGAGACGATGTCCACCGAACGTCGCGTCATGCTGCGCGCCTTCGGCGCCGAGATCGTCCTGACCCCCGGCTCCGAGGGGATGGCCGGTGCGGTCGCGAAGGCCGAGGAGATCGTCGCGCAGAACGAGAACGCCGTCCTGGCGCGGCAGTTCGCGAACGCCGCCAACCCCGAGATCCACGCGCGCACCACGGGCGAGGAGATCTGGGCCGACACCGACGGCAACGTCGACATCTTCGTCGCGGGCATCGGCACCGGCGGCACCATCACCGGCGCCGGCCGCACCCTGCGCAAGTACAACCCCGACGTCAAGATCGTCGGCGTCGAGCCGGCCGACTCGCCGATCCTCAACGGCGGTCAGCCCGGCCCGCACAAGATCCAGGGCATCGGCGCCAACTTCGTGCCCGACGTCCTCGACCGCGAGATCTACGACGAGATCGTCGACGTCGAGTTCGACGACGCGATCCGCGTGGCGCGCGACCTCGGCACGCAGGAAGGCATCCTCGGCGGCATCTCGTCGGGCGCCATCGTGTGGGCGGCTCTCGAGCTGGCCAAGCGTCCCGAGAACGCCGGCAAGCTGATCGTCGCCGTGGTGTGCGATTTCGGTGAGCGCTACATCTCCACCCCGCTCTTCGAGCACATCCGAGGCTGAGAATTGTGAGTGTCCTGCGCACGATCCGGGAGGATCTCCAGGCAGCAAGAGGCCAGGATCCGGCCGCGCGCAGCAACGCCGAGAACGCCGTCGTCTACTCGGGACTGCACGCCATCTGGTCGCACCGGGTGGCGCACCGCATGTGGGCCAAGCCCGCTCTGCGGGGCCCGGCCCGAGTGCTGGCCCAGTTCACCCGGTTCCTCACGGGCGTCGAGATCCATCCGGGCGCGACGATCGGGCGGCGGTTCTTCATCGACCACGGCATGGGTGTCGTGATCGGGGAGACCACGGAGATCGGCGACGACGTCATGATCTACCACGGCGTCACGCTCGGCGGTCGGTCGCTCGCGAAGGCCAAGCGGCACCCCACGATCGGTAACCGGGTCACGATCGGCGCGGGCGCCAAGGTCCTCGGGCCGCTGCTGATCGGCGACGACAGCGCGATCGGCGCCAACGCCGTCGTCACCCGCGACGTGCCGTCGGACCACATCGCGACGGGTATCCCGGCGTCGGTGCGGCCGCGCAAGCAGCACGAGCAGCTGGTCGATCCGACGTCGTACATCGATCCGGCGATGTACATCTGAGTCCGGGATCCCAGCTGAAGGGTCCGTTCATACGCTGACAGCGCACGAACGGACCCTTCAGCTTTTGCGGGTGTGGGCGTACCGTGTCGATCTTGGTGGCAGCCCCGCCTAGGACGGTCCTCGGCGTTCGTGCGTCGCCGTGTGGGGAGGGCGTACATGGGCGTCTATGCGGTCACCGGTTCGGCGTCGGGCATGGGACGGGCGGTGGTGGACAAGCTGACGGCGGCGGGGCACACCGTCATCGGTGTCGACATCCAGGGCGCCGACGTCGTCGCGGACCTGTCGACCGAAGCCGGGCGTAGGCAGGCGATCCGCGACGTGTTGTCGCGGGCAGGCGGCACGCTCGACGGCGCGGTCCTCGCGGCGGGGGTGGGGCCGCTGCCCGGTGCCGAGAAGCTGCCGCTGATCGCGTCCGTGAACTACCTGGGTGTCGTCGAACTGCTCGACGGATGGCGTACCGCGCTGGCCGCGTCGGGTAGTGCCAAAGTAGTTGTCTTCGGCAGTAACTCGACGACCACGACGCCCGCCGTGCCCGGACGCACGGTCCGGGCCCTGCTGGCCCGTGACGTCGCGAAGGCCGCCCGCTCGGTGCGACTGTTCGGTAAGGGTGCGGCGCCGATGATGTACGCCGGCTCGAAGATCGCCGTCTCTCGTTGGGTGCGCCGGAACGCGGTGACCCGCGACTGGGCGGGCGCCGGAATCCGGCTCAACGTTCTCGCGCCCGGCGCAATCATGACGCCGCTGCTCGAGAAGCAGTTGGCGACGCCCGCCGAGGCCAAGATGATCAAGCGTTTCCCCGTTCCGGTCGGCGGCTTCGGCGATGCGGGTCAGCTCGCGGACTGGGTGGTGTTCATGCTGTCCGACGCCGCGAACTTCCTGTGCGGCAGCGTCGTCTTCGTGGACGGCGGTTCGGACGCCTACTTCCGTCCCGACGCGTGGCCGCGCACCGTGCCGGTCACCCGACTGGTCCCGTATGTCCGGAAGTTCCTCGGCTTCCGCGGCAACCGGTAAACGGCCGAATAGTCGGAACTGCCCCCGATTCGGCTCCGCCGCAGCGCCTCTCGAGTCAGGATGATGCCGATCGTCGCACTTGTGCCGCGGCGGCGGAATGTCACATCCGACATGGGAGGGGACACGTGAACGTTCGCAGGATGAAGAAGGTTGCCGGGGGCGTGGTGGCTTCGGCCGCGCTGGTGCTGGGTCTCGCGGCGGGAACCGGGACGGCGGTCGCGGCCGACCGGTACGACGGTCCGACGTTGGAGACCGCGCAGGGCGATTTCAACGGTAAGAACGTCGAGTTGACGCTCACCAACCCGAAGAGGGCCGTGGGTGCGTTCAGCGAAACCACGTGTACGTCGGCGCTGCTCGACGGACAGCAGGGCCTCGACGCCTTCATCGCATTCAACGCCAAGGACTACGGCAAGTTGATCTCGATCATGACGTCGCCCAATCTGCACCTCGGTCCGGCGGCGAGCAACAACCTGATCAGCCCCGGGCCGAACAGCAATTCGAAGACTGTCCAGGTCGCCGAGGGCGTCTACATCTACCTGGGTACCTGCGGCGGTTGGAACTCGGTGCTGGATCCGAGCAACGTCGGCGTGTCGATGCAGGTGCTGATCGTGCCGGACGGCATCGGCAGCCTGTCGCCGGCCCTGACCTTCGGGAGTACCGCACTCGAGGCCGGCGTCGACCTCGCGAGCCTGCTCCCGCTGCTCGGGTCCGTCGGCGGCGGTGCGGGCAGCTAGCGGCACTCCGCCCCGAGAGCTGAAGGGTCCGTTCGTACGCTCGCAGCGCATGAACGGACCCTTCAGCTCGAGGCGGGCGGCGGGGGCGGGGAACGCAACACGCCGCGGCGGCTCGAGGTGTCGTAGGGGACGATGATCGCCACGGCGTGCGGGAGGTCGCTGACGATCCGGGCGATGTGGTCGGCCGTGCGGTCGTGCAGGACCCGGCCCAGCGGTGCTCGGTAGATGCGGCGCGGAAGCAGGATGCTGATCTCGGTGCGAGGCGCGCCGGCGCGGGCGATCATCTGGAGCGTGGCGTGGCCGAGGCGCCGATCGGGGCATTCGATCAGTTCGAGCGGCACTTCGAGATCGCTGGCCTCCCACTCGCGTTTGAGGTGCGCGGCGTGGGCGTCGTCGAGGACGAAGTGCACGGCTCGCAGTTCGCTGGGCCGCAGGCTGCGCCCGTAGCGCAGTGCCTCGATCGTCGCGAGGTCGAAGGCGTCGACCATCACGATGACGATGTGGTGTGAGTAGACGGCCTCCGCATCGGCCTCGGCGTCGCCGAGTTCTCGCAGTTCGGCTGCCTCCTCGCGGTATTCGCGGTTGAGCCGGATCAGCACGAACACGAGGGTCGGGAACACGATCACGACGACCCACGCGCCCTCGGTGAACTTCGCGATCGCGAAGATGCCCACCACGATCGCCGACGTGATCCCGGCCGCCAGGTTGAGCGTCATGTTGCGCCGCCAGTTGCGGCCCTTCTCCCGCTGGTAGTGCCGCGCCATGCCGAGTCCGGCCATCGTGAAGCCGGTGAAGACGCCGATGGCGTAGAACGGCACCAGCGAGTTGACCTTGGCGTCGGTGGCGATCAGCAGGACGACCGCGATGGCGGTGAGTGTGACGATGGCGTTCGAGAACACCAGACGGTGGCCGCGTCGGCGGAGTTGGCGGGGGAGGAAGGCGTCGTCGGCGACGAAACTGGCGAGGAACGGGAAACCGTTGAAACTCGTGTTGGCGCCGGTGAACAGGATCAGCGCGGTCGCGGCCTGCACCACGATGAACAGGACGTTGCCGAGTGCGCCCGAGCCGAAGACGATCCGCGCCTCCTGGCTGATCACCGACGGGTAGCCGGCCGCGTACGGGGTTGCGTGCGTCAGATAGGCGAGCAGTGACACTCCGGAGACCAGGAACGCCAGGATCGACGCCATGATCACCAGCGCCCGACGCGCGTTGGCACCCTCGGGCTTCTGGAATGCGCTGACGCCGTTGCTGATCGCTTCGAGACCGGTGAGCGATGTGCCGCCGTTCGCGAAGGCGCGCAGGATCACCAGCACCGTCGCGCCCATCACGAGGCCGTCGCCGTGTGCGATGTCGACGGTGCCGTCGAGCGTCGTCGGGTCGATCCGATCGAGACTGCCGGTGAGCGCCTGGATCACGCCGACCACGATCACCACCCCGATCGACGCGGCGAAGAAGTACATCGGGAAGGCGAAGGCGCGTCCGGCTTCCTTGAGCCCGCGCAGGTTGCCGTACGCGAGCAGCAGTACGGCGCCGATGGTGATCTCGAGGCTGTACGGGCCGAGTGCCGGGACCGCGGACACGACCGCGACGGTGCCGGCTGCGGACTGGACCGCGACGGTCACGACGTAGTCGATCAGCAGCGCGACCGCCGCGATCTGCGCGGTTCGGGGACCGAAGTTGTCCCGCGCCACCACATAGGAGCCACCGGCGTGCGTGTAGAGCATCACCACCTGCCGGTACGACAGTGTCAGCAACAGCAGGATGACGAGGATGACGCCGGTGATCGGCAGCAGCAGCGTGAACGCGGCGAGCGCGGCGAACGGCAGCAGTTCGATGAGTACCTGCTCCGGACCGTATGCCGACGACGAGATGCAGTCGGGGGAGAGCACTCCCAGCGCGGTGGTCTTCGACAGCCGCTCCTGGTGCAGGCGGGCGCTGGTCAGCGGCGGGCCGAGGAGCCGGCACTTGATCCGGTAGCCGAGCCGCTCCGGCAGGACGGGTTCGAGGCGGCCGCTCGTCTCCGCGTCTCGCGACGTCGCACTGTCGGGAGGATCCACGGCTGCTCCGTCCGTTTCGGCCACGCTCCTTCCAGTTCTACTCGCGGCGGCGGGCGTCGTCAGACGATCAGACGGTGAGGTCCGGTTCCTCCGCTGTCGAGAGCGTGAGCACCGCCCGGCGGACCGCGGAGGTCTCGCCGGTGATCCGGTCCTCGAGCGCCCGCAGGGTGTGTGCGATGCGGGATTCGGCGTAGTCCCCGACGAGGTCGACGCTCGCCACTAGGTACACCTGGTGCGGGCCCAGGAACTCCATGCGCAGGTAGGTCACCCGTTCGACCTCGTCGTAGGTGAGCAGTTTCCTGATCGCCTGCGTCCGCAGTTCCGGGGTGCCGGGCTCGCCGACGAGGAAGCGTCGATTGCGGTCGAGCAGAACGAGCGCGATGACGCCGAGCAGGACACCGACCGCGATGGAACCGATCGCGTCGGGGATCGGCGAGCCGGTGAGCTGGTGCGCGAGCACACCCGCGAAGGCGATCACGAGGCCGATCAGCGCGGCGGCGTCCTCGGCGAACACGGCCCGCACCGTCGGATCCGACGTCAGCAGCGCGTGTTCGAGGACATCGCGGTGCGCGTCGTGCGCCTCGCCGCGCAACTGCTTGAACGCCTGCCGGAACGAGATCGCCTCGAGTACGAACGCGATGCCGAGCACCGCGTACGCGACGCCGAAGTCGCTCGCCGGCTCCGGGTGCGCCAGTTCCTGGATGCCGTGCGTGATGGACACTCCGGCGCCGACGGCGAATAACCCGAGCGCCGCGAACAGCGACCAGATGTAGGCTTCGCGCCCGAATCCCAGGGGATGCGCGTGGTCGGGCGCCTTGCGGGCGCGGCGGTCGGCCACCAGCAGCAGGACCTCGTTGCCGGTGTCGGCCCACGAGTGGGTGGCCTCCGCGACCATCGACGCCGATCCGGTGATCACGGCGGCCACCGACTTCGCCAGCGCGATCAGGGCATTGGCCGCGAACGCCACGACGACGGTGAGGGTGCTCTCGCCGCCGCCGGTCCTCGCTGGGGACGTCGCCATCGCCTCAGGCTATGCGGCGCGACGCGACCCGGCTGGGTGAACCGCGTCGGGCGCGGCCCTCGACGTGATCGAGAGCCGCGCCCGACGGGGAAGCGGTGCCTTCTAGCCGGTGTAGCCGGGGGGCATCAGGACGGACTTGAGCTCGCAGTACGCCTCGAGTCCCTCGGGGCCGCTCTCGCGGCCGATGCCGGAGTTCTTGTAGCCGCCGAACGGCGAACCCGGATCGAACGCGTACCAGTTGATCGCGTACGTGCCGGTGCGGATCTGCTTGGCGACCTCGAGACCCTTCTCGATGTCGGTGGTGTACACCGAACCGGCAAGGCCGTAATCCGAGTCGTTCGCGATCTTCACGGCCTCGTCGACGGTGTCGTACGGAATCACCGCCAGCACGGGTCCGAAGATCTCCTCGCGGGCGATCGTCATCGAGTTGTCGACGTCGGCGAAGATGGTCGGCTCGACGAACCAGCCCTTCTCCAGTCCGGCCGGGACGCCGCCGCCGAGCACGACGCGCGCACCCTCGGCCTTGCCCTTCTCGATGTAGCCGAGGACCTTGTCGCGCTGCTTCTCGGTGATGATCGGGCCGAGCTGGGCGCCCGGATCGTCCGGCATGCCGACGGGCATGAACCCGGCGAACTGGACCATGGCCTCGATGATCTCGTCGTAGCGCGAACGCGGCGCGAGGATGCGGGTCTGGCCGACGCACGCCTGACCGGTGTTCATCAGGCCCGACATCACCAGCATCGGCATGGTCGCGGCGACGTCCATGTCCTCGAGCAGGATCGCGGCGGACTTGCCGCCGAGCTCGAGCGAGCAGCGCTTGAGCTGCTCGGCGGCGATGGCGCCGATCTTGCGGCCCACGGCGGTGCTGCCGGTGAAGGTGACCTTGTCGATGTCCGGGTGCGAGACGAGGTACTCGCCGGTCTCGGCGCCGCCCGGAACCACCGACAGGACGCCCTCGGGCAGACCGGCCTCGGTGAAGATGTCGGCGAGCATGTTCGCGTTGAGCGGGGTCTCCGGCGCCGGCTTGAGCACCACGGTGCAACCTGCGAGCAGGGCCGGGGCCAGCTTGTTCACGGCGAGGAACAGGGGAACGTTCCACGCGACGACGGCGCCGACGACACCGACCGGCTCGCGGTAGACCTTGGTCTGCCCGAACGCGCCGTTGCGGGTCTCCTCCCACGCGAACTCGTTCGCCAGGTTCGCGTAGTAGTTGAGCGTCGCCAGCGACATGATCTTCTGCATCGTCTCGACGCCGGACGCCGGCGCGCCCATCTCGTCGGAGATGGTGGAGATCAGTTCGGCGCTGCGCTCCTCGATGAGCTTGGCGGCCTTGGCCAGGATCTCGCCGCGCTGGGCCGGGGTGGTCTCGGCCCATGCGCCGGACTCGAACGCGGCCCGGGCCGCGGCGACGGCGGCGTCGATGTCCGCGGGTGCGGCGACGGGAACACTGCCGACGCGCTCCTCGGTGGCGGGGGAGAACACCTCCAACCGCTGGTCGGTGGCCGGCGCGACCCATCGTCCGCCGATGAAGAGTTTGTCGTAGTCGGTCATCAGTTCATCCTCGCTCTTGTGGAGTGCCCTGGGTCACACTAGAACACGTTACAGCGAGTGGGAATAGGTGAGGTGCGATCGAGCGGTCACACGGCGTCGATCGCGATCAGCCCGGCGCCGGTGAGGGTGCCCAGAACGCCGAGTTCGGCGGGGACCAGTCGCAGTTCGCGCACGAACGACAGCTGCGCGTGTGCGGCCGCCGTCGCCGTCATCGGGCGCCACAGCGCGGGCCCCGACTGTGCGAAGCCGCCGCCCACCACGACGAGGTCGACGTCGAGCAGTGCGGCCGCCGAGGCGAACGCCCGCCCCAGCGCGACGCCGGCCCGCTCGAGTGCCGCGGCGGCGGTCGGTTCGCCCAGTTCGGCGTCGACGGCCAGGTCGGCCCCTGTCGCACCGGTCCAGCCGTGGGCGCGCGCCCACCGCATCGCCGCGGACCCGCTCGCGACGGTCTCCAGGCATCCCACGGCGCCACATCCGCACAGCTCTTCGCCGCCCGCGACCACCATGTGCCCGATGTGGCCCGCGTTGCCGGTGCGTCCGCTCTCGATTCGTCCGCCGCGGATCAGCCCGCCGCCCACACCCGTCGACACCACGACACCGAGCAGGTCGGGGACGCCGCGGCCTGCGCCCTGCCGGTGCTCGGCGAGCGCCGCAGCCGCGCCGTCCAGTGCGAGGCGCACGGTCGCCGAGGGGAACAGCGCGCCGACGGCGTCGACGATCGGGAAGCCGTCGCGCCACTCGCCGATGTTGACGGGCGCGACCGTGCCGGACGCGAGGTCGACGGGGCCGGCCGACGCGATGCCGACGCCGCGCACCTCGGTGCCCCCCGCCACCTTGCGGAGCAGGGCCGCGCACGCGTCCCACACGCCCGACTCGGGCGTCGAGACGGTGCGCGTATCGAGCGGGCGGCCGTCCGCGCCGACGAGCGCCGCCGCCATCTTGGTGCCGCCGACGTCGAGGGCGAGTGCGGTCATGTTCCGAGACTAGTGGCTCCGCCGGTCGCGGAACGGTCCGCGCCGAGTCCGCCGCGGAACCGGGCAACTCATGCGGTCTCGGCTGTTCGGTACACCCCGTCGTACAGTTCGGGTCTGCGGTCCCCGAACACGTGGTTGACGCCGGAAATCTGTCGATCCCGCGCCGTGGTCAACGTCAGGACGGCACCGGCGAACCCGGTCGCGTCCGGTGTGTCCAGCACCCAACCGGCGGTGTCGATGACGGCCGAGCCGCCGGTGAAGTCCTGGTCTCGCTCTCGGCCCGCGCGGTCCGCGCACGCGACGTGGACGTGGTTCGTCCGAGCGGCCGCGCGGGCCAGCATGACCTGTGGCGGTTCGTCCCCGTACGGGCGGGCGTCGAGTGCCCAGTTGGTCGGCACGGCGATCAGATCCGCGCCTCGCATCGCGAGACTCCTTGCCATTTCCGGGAATTCCAAGTCGTAGCAGATCAGCACACCCACCCGACCGAAGGCGGTGTCGACGACCGGAGGGGCCTCGGTGCCGGCGGTGAAGAACCGCTTCTCCCGGTTCCAGAGATGGGTCTTCCGATAGACGGCCTGGACGCCCGTCGCTCCAACGACGGCGGCGCTGATGTGAAGTCGGGAACCCGATCGCTCTGCAAAGCCACCCACGACCAGACCGTGTGACCCGGCCAGTGCCCGCGCCCATCGGGCGAAGACGGGATGCTCGGGAGTGATTGCGCAGGAACGAGCTTCGTCCATCGTGTCGAACATGTAGCCGCTCAGGCAGAGTTCGGGGAGGACGACGATGTCGGCTCCGCGCTCACGAGCGGACGCGATGGCGTCGACGGTCATGTCCGCGTTGGCGTCGAAATCGAGAAGGCGCGGCGCCAACTGTGTCACTGCCACGTGCGCCCGCCCCGTCATGCTTCCCGCCCGAGCGAGTATCGCTCGCCGTTCCGCAGCGAGAGGAGGTCCTCGAGTTCCTGTGCGGCCTCCTTCAGATCGGTGACCGCGCGGTCGATCTTCGGCTCCAGACGGAACGTCGGCCCCGAGACCCCGAGCGAGGCGACGAGAACGCCGCGATAGTCGCGCACGGGTACGCCGACGGCCGCGAGTCCCACCTCGAACTCGTCCACGACGATGGAATGCCCGTCCTCGCGCGCTCGGGTGACGGCCTCCACGAGGTCGTCGACGGAGCCCACGCCGTCCACCCGAGCGCTGCGTAGCTTCTGCCCGGAGTACATCTCGCGGATCTCGGCGGAGGTCTTGTCGGTGAGGAGGACGCGTCCCACCGAGGTCGAGTACAGCGACCAGTGCGCCGGCATCGCCTGAATCGAGTGATTGGCCGTCCGCTCGGCCACGGTCAGCGCGTCGTAGCCGGAACGCACCGAGAGGTAGACGGATTCGTCCAGGCGGTTGAGCAGTCCGTCGAGGACGCCGCCCGCGCATTCCAGCAGTCGCTGGTCGCCGCTGACCTGCGCCATGTTGAAGATTCGCCATCCCAGTCGGAAGGCGCGCGTCTTGGGGTCGCGGTCGACCATTCCGTACTCGGTGAGGACCTTGAGGCTGCGTGAGACCTGGCTCTTGTCCATGTCGAGGATCTCGGCGAGTTGGGTGACGCCGAGTCCGCCGCTCTCGCGGGCGCGGCGGGTCTGGAGGGTCATCAGAACTTCCAGACCGCGGCGAATGCTGGTGTCGCGTGTGGGGGGCATGCGAAGAGCTTGGCCATGAATTGCAACTGGCACAACACAAATTGGCTCATTCGCAACATAAGAAACGAACTTGTAACGGTCACGACACCGGTCGGGCACACCGCCGCCCAATACTTCACATGTCCATACGGCAACTGATGTTGCGATACTGACAACAGAAATGAGGGGTCATGCGTGTCAAGACCTGGCGAGTACTGGTAGCGACCGGCACGTGCGTGGCTCTCGGGGCCGCACTGTCGGCGTGTGGTGGGGGATCCGGCGATTCCGACACCGTGACCCTGAAGTTCCTCAACTACGGTGACTGGGTCGGGGAGACGGAGATCGCCGACTTCGAGGCCGCCAACCCCGGGATCGAGATCGAACAGTTCGCGTTGCCGGACGGTGGATCTTCTGCTCTGGCTGCCCAGTTGGCCAAGGACAAGGGCGTCTACGACCTGGTCGCCGTGGGTAATGCCACGGCGGCCCGACTGGAGGCGGGTAACCTGCTCGCCGACTTCGATCCCGCGTCGGTTCCGAACCTGGCGAACCTTCCGCAGGAATACCGCGACGAGTTCCCGTGGGGCATCCCGACCGACCTCGGCAAGGTCGGGATCATCTACGACAAGGAGAAGGTCCCGAATCCGCCGGCCTCGTGGAAGGAGTTGTTCGACAACGCCTCCCAGTGGACGGGCAAGATCGTGCTGCCGGACTACGACCTCGACGTCCAGGCGATCGCGCTCCTCGCCCTCGGCTACGACATCAACACCACCGACAGCGGTGAACTGGACGAGGCCGAGGCGAAGATCAAGGAGATCAAGCCGCATCTGCTCGCGTTCCAGCGCACGGGTCAGGCGAAGTCGGTGGCCGACGGGTCGGCGCTCGTCGCGGTCGGCTACGACTATGCGTTCGCCGGCGCCGACGATCCGTCACTGGGGTGGGTCTCGCCGGCGGAGGGCACGCCGGGCTACATCGAGGGCGTCGCGCTGCTGCCCGACAGCAAGCACTCCGCGGAAGCGTTGAAGTTCCTCGACTTCCGCCTCGAACCGGAAACCTACGGCGGGTTCATCAACAACACCGGTGCCTCCTACCTGATGCCGTCGGCCGAACAGTTCATCGAGCCGCGCATCCTCGACAATCCCGCACTCCGCCAGGACACGGGGTCGAAGTTCGTGGTCGAGAAGTTCTTGTCGGCCGAGGACACCGAGGCGCGCGCCAAGATGTGGAACCGGATCAAGGCCTCCTGATGATCCAGGCACCACCAGTGGCTCCTCCCGGCGCCCCGCCACGCCGGGTGGAGGAGCCCGCACCCGAGAACGTAGGCGTGGCCCGGCGCCGCCGGCGCTGGTCCGGAATCCTGCTCGCGGCGCCGATGACGGCGTATGTCGCGGTCTTCTTCATCGCCCCGCTCGTGCTCCTCGCGGTGTACAGCGTCATGAAGTTCGACCTGCTCACCTTCCAGGTGCGCTCCGGCTTCACCCTCGAGAACTACCGAGAACTCTTCAGCGGCACCTATGTCGGTGCGGTGTTGCGTTCGCTCGCAATGACGCTCGTCATGACAGTGGTGTGCGTGGTGCTCGGATTCCCGGTCGCGCTCACCATCGCCCGTGCCAGCGGCAGGACGAAGGCTCTGCTCCTGGTCGCGGTCATCGTGCCGTACTGGATCAGTTTCGTCGTGCGCACCTACGCCTGGCTGGAACTGCTGTCGCCGACCGGTGTCGTCTCCAAGGTTGCCGCGTTCTTCGGGATCGTTCCGGAGGGTGCCCAACTCGGCTACTCCACCTTCGCGATCGGGGTCGGCATGGTCGCGGGCTACCTGCCCCTGATGATCCTGCCGATGTTCATGGCACTGGACCGGATCGACCCGGCTCTGCACGAAGCTGCCGCCGACATGGGGTTGAGCAGGCGCCGAGCGTTCTGGAAGGTCACGGTCAAGCTCGCCATGCCCGGAAGCATCGCAGGTGTGCTCCTGGTCGGTATCCCGGCGACCGGGGAGTACACGATCCCTGCCATCCTCGGCGGTTCCAAGACCCTCATGGTCGGCAATGTCGAGGCCGAGCAATTCCTCGCCACCGGCAACTACCCGTTCGGCGCCGCCATCGCAACGACGCTGATGGTCGTCATGCTCGCCGTGCTCTTCGCCTCGCGCAAGCGCCTGGATCGATTGGGGGACATCACATGAAGCGCCGGGTCAGCCCCGCGGCGGCTGTGACGGTTGCCGTCCTCGCCTTCCTCTACCTGCCCATCGGCATGGTGATCGTCAACGCGTTCAACGCCGACGAGAGCCTCGTCGGCTGGGGTGGCGCGACACTCGAGTGGATCACCGGAGCGTTCGCCGACGAGCGGGTGCGTGCGGACTTCCTCACCAGTTGTCTGATCGCGTTGCTGTCCACCGTGGTCGCGGTCGCTCTCTCGTTGGCCGCGGTGATGGCGGTCTCCCGCCTGCCCAAGCGAGCGGGCGCGGTGTTGCAGACCCTCACCTACGCCCGGCTCATGATCCCCGAGGTCGTCATCGCCGCGGGAATCCTGGTGGTCATCCAGCGTCTGGGGCTCAGCACCGGTACGTGGTCGGTAGTGGCCGGACACATCGTGTTCTGTTCCGCCTACGCCACATTGGTGCTCCAGTCGCGCTTCGCGACCCTGACGGGTACGTACGACGAGGCCGCGGCGGATCTGGGTGCCCCGCCGCGCCGGGTCTTCCTGAAGGTGCTGTGGCCGATGATGATGCCCGCGGTCGTCATCGCCGCGCTGCTGTCCTTCACGTTCTCGTTCGACGACGTCGTCAGCACCGTCTTCCTGGCGGGACCGGAGACCGAGACGCTACCGGTCCTCATCCTCAGCCTGTCGCGCCACGGCACGTCCCCGGAGATCAACGCGATCGCCGTCGCCTTCATGTTCGTCTCGCTCGTCCTGATGTGTCTGGTGGCGTTGGCCTCCTTCTGGCCTTCGAAGCGGACACGCAGCGTTACCTCGGAAGAAGAAGAAGCATGACAACCATCGCCGAACCCGGTTACAGCCCGGCTTCGCTGCGGCTCGAGAATCTCGCGTGCTCCTTCGGCGACCACCACGTCGTGAAGGGCATCAACCTCGATATCAAGGGAGGCGAGTTCTTCTCGCTCCTCGGTCCCAGCGGCTGCGGCAAGACCACCACACTGCGGATGATCGCCGGTCTCGAGCAGTCCGATGCGGGTCGCATCCTCGTGGACGACAAGGAGATCCAAGGGGCCCCACCACACAAGCGGCCCGTGCACACCGTCTTTCAGAACTATGCGCTGTTCCCGCACCTGACCGTCTTCGAGAACGTGGCCTTCGGACTGCGCGAGCGTAAGGAGAGCAAGCAGGCCGTCGTGGAGAAGGTGTCCAGGTTCCTGGACCTGGTCGAGCTGAGTGGCAAGGAGGATCACCGGCCGCGCCAACTCAGCGGTGGCATGCAGCAGCGCGTCGCGTTGGCACGGTCCCTCGTCCT
Source organism: Prescottella equi (assembly GCF_002094305.1). Taxonomy (GTDB): domain Bacteria; phylum Actinomycetota; class Actinomycetes; order Mycobacteriales; family Mycobacteriaceae; genus Prescottella; species Prescottella equi. The sequence goes on along the minus strand of NZ_LWTX01000006.1, from coordinate 232,955 downwards.
CGGTCCCCGGGTTCTTCTGCTGGACGAGCCGCTCGGCGCGCTCGACCTGCGGATGCGCCGCCAGATGCAGGTGCTGCTCAAGTCGGTGCAGCACGAGCTGGGCATCACGTTCGTCTATGTCACGCACGACCAGGAGGAGGCGTTCGCGATGTCCGACCGCGTCGGTCTCATGCAGAACGGCGATCTGGTCCAGGTGGCGACACCCGCCGAGGTCTACCATCAGCCCGCCACCCGCTTCGCCGCCGGATTCGTCGGCGCCTCCAACAGTTTGGACGGCGTCGTCACGGGAGCCGGCCCGGGCTGGTACGACGTGGCGATACCCGGTGTGGGCGAGGGCCGAGTCGACGGGTCCGGTGAGGTTCCGGCCGACAGGAACGTCACGCTGATCCTGCGTCCGGAGGTCGTCGGTCTCCAGTCTGCCGAGAGCACCGACTTCCGCGCCGAGGGCATCGTGCGGGACATTGCGTTCCTCGGTGCGCGCACGTCGGTGCGCGTCGAACTCGCCGACGGCAGGGTGATCAGCGCGGACCTCGCGAGCCGCACCGTCCCCGCCGACGTCACCGTCGATGCGCCGTGCCGGGTTTCGTGGCGCAGCGCCGACATGTGGGCGGTGACCCGATGACCTACTCCGTCGTCGCCCGGTGTGACCGCACAGGGCAGCTCGGTGTCGCGACCGCCACCTCCGACGTCGCCGTCGGAGCCCGGGTGCCGTGGCTGCGTACCGGGGTCGGCGCGGTCGTCACCCAGCACCGCACCGATCCGCGACTCGGGCCCCGCCTGCTCGACCTGATGGCCGGCGGAGCCACCGCCGCCGAGGCCGTCGAGGGTGTGCGGCATTCGAGCGTGCATGCGGACTGGCGTCAGCTCGCGGCCATCGGCACTCACGGACCCGGAATCGCCTGGACGGGTGCGTATGTCGACCCGGTGGGGGTTTCCGTCGTCACCGCCCCAGACCACGTCGTGGCCGGCAACATCCTCGTCGGTGACATCGTGGGCCGGGCCGCGAGCGCGGCCTTCGACAGCAGCGTGGGGCTGGAGCTGGGCGAGCGACTGGTGCGTGCGCTCGAGGCCGGCCTCGCGGCCGGCGGTGAGCCGGAGCCGCTGCGGTCGGCTTGCCTGCGGGTGCACGGCAGTGAGCAGTTTCCGCTCGTCGACCTGCGAGTCGACGAGCACCCGGATCCGCTACGTGAGCTTCGCCGGCTCTGGGAGCTGTACGGTCCGGCGGCTGGCGAGTATGTCAGCCGCGCAATCGATCCCGACGCCGCACGTGGTGTCGCCCCAGGAGCGGAGGAAGCCGATGCCTGAACTGACACGAACGCCGGCCTCCGTCCCCGAGTTGGCCGCCCTTCTCGCGCCGCGGCTGCCGGACATTCTCGACCTGGCAACCCGACTCACCGAGGTCGAGAGCGGATCATTCCTTCCCGCGGGCGTCGACCGGGTGAGCGACCTGGTCGCCGAGCGGCTCGCGGCGCTGGGGTTCACCTCACGCCGACACACGATCGCCTCGGGCCGGGGCCGAGCATTCGAGGCCACACTCGAAACCGGCAGCCCGGGACTTCGGCTCCTCGTGCTGGGACACGCCGACACGGTCTGGCCCGAGGGAGCGACGGCCGACTGGCCCATCGTGACGAACGCGCCCACCATGTCCGGGCCCGGTCTCGGTGACATGAAGTGTGCTCTCGCGATGGCCGTCCACGCGATCGAGGCGGCGCTCGAGACGGCGGTGCCGGGCGTCGCGTCGATCACCTACGCGCTGGTCCCCGACGAGGAGTTGGGCAGCGTCGACAGTCGCGGTTGGCTCGCCGACCTGGGGCGCCGCACGGATGTGTGTCTGGCCCTCGAAGCCGGTCTCGTCGACGGGGGCGTGATCGTCTCCCGGGGCGCGGTCGGCGCCATGCTCATCACCGCGCACGGCCGCACGGCGCACTGCACCGACGACACCGGGGCGAGTGCTTTGCGTGCACTGGCACCGCTCGTCGAGGAACTCGAATCGCTCACCGACCGCGCGCAGCGCACCATCTGCAGTGTCGGCATCCTGCGTTCCGGCACGGCGCGTCAGGTCGTCCCCGATCAGGCGGAACTCCACGTCGATCTGCGGGCTCCCGGCGACGCGGCGGGCCAGGCTCTGGTTGCCGAGATCCGTCGTCGCGCCGAGGCCCGCGCGGTGGACGGGGTCAGGATCGAGATCTCCGGAGGAATCACCCGTCCAGCGCTTTCGCGTTCGGTCACCGACCCCGTCTACGCGCTCGCCGAGGAGCTGGCCGCCGCCGGAGGGTCGGAGTTGCGTCCCGTCGCCGAGATGGGCGGCTCGGACGCCAGTCTGGTCGGAAAATTCGCGCCATTGGTGTTGGACGGGCTCGGGCCCACCGCGTTCGACCAGTGCAGCCGTGCCGAGACGGTGGTGCGGGACTCCGTCGTCCCACGCACGGCGTTGCTGGCGGCACTCATCGGCCACGCGGGTCGGCTCGCCGCGCACCTGCCGAACGGAAAGGACCATTGATGACACTCGAGGCGCCCACACATCTTCATGATGTTGCAAATATGACGACAGCAGATGGCACTGACGCAACTACGCCGGTCAGTGATGTGCTGGAGTTCGTCGTAGGACTCAGTTGGTCGCAGGTGCCGGTGCACGTGCGACGTCGCCTGGGCATGCTGACGCTCGACGCTTCGGCCGCGGCCCGCGCCGGAACGCTGCTGAGCGCCGCTCACATCATCACCGACTACGTCGCCACCGCGATGGGGGGCGACGAGGCCACGTGTCTGCTCGACGGGCGCCGTGTCTCGGCGTCCGGCGCCGCGCTCGCGAACGGCACCGTGATGAACGCCGTCGACTACGACGACGGCCACGCTCTCGCCAAGGGGCACCCCGGCGCGGTGATCATCCCGGCGGCGCTCGCGGCGGCCGAGGCGACCGGCGCCGGCCACGAGGAGTTCCTCCTCGCCACGCTGATCGGCTACGAGGTCGGTATCCGGGCGGCCATCGCGCAGCACGACCGGTGGCCGCTGTTCCACAGCAGCGGCACCTGGGGGGCCGTCGGTGCCGCAGCGGCGTGCGCCCGCCTGCTGAAGCTGTCGCCGGCTCAGGTGGACGCCGCCCTCGGGTTGGCGGAGTACCACGCGCCGGTCGACCTGATCATGCGGGCAGTCGCCGAGCCCACCATGGCGAAAGACGCCATGGGCTGGGGAGCGCACGTCGGCGTCACCAGCGCCCAACTCGCGGCCGCCGGCTTCACCGCACACCGCTCCGAGTTCGTCGCCGGACGTCCGTGCGGCGACGACACCGATCTCGGCACCCAGTGGCACGTGATGCGTACCTACGTCAAGCCGTTCCCGTGCTGCCGTTGGGTGCACCCGGCCCTGGCCGGTGCCGCGCAGGTGCTGCGCATGCTCGGCCGCGAGCGGCTCGACCCTGCCGACGTGACCGGCGTGCAGGTCCGGACCTTCCGGGCCGCAGCCGATCTGGCGCGGATGGTGCCGTCGACCAGCGAGGAGGCCCAGTTCAACCTGGTCTGGCCGCTGGCCGCGTACCTCACGACGGGCGGGTTCGGACTCGACTCCGTCACAAGTGATCTCGGCGACCCGGTGATCGCACGGATGGCGAGCCTCGTCGAGGTCGTCGTGGACCCCGCCCTCGAAGCCGGGTTCCCCGCCGTCCGCCGCAGCGGGCTCACCGTGACGATGGCCGACGGCCGCGTGCTCGACAGCGGCCTGCGCGCCGCAGCGGGGGATGCCGACGATCCGTGCTGGGAGGACGTGGTGCGGGCCAAGTTTCCCGCCGTCTCCGATGAACACTGGGCCGCCTTCGACCCCGAGCCACGGACTTTCACGACCCGCGACCTGACAGCTTCCGATCCGCTGTCCGCGCTGACTTTTCCGCTTTCCACCACCGAAGGAGAAACCATGAACTCCCCCGAGCAGGCCAAGCGCCTGGCCGCCATCGACGCCCTGGCCCAAGGCTTCCGTGACCGCGCTCGTCGCTACGACGACGAGGCGATCTTCCCGACCGAGAATTTCGCCGAGCTGAACGAGGCGGATCTGCTCACGCTGACGCTTCCCGAGAAGTGGGGCGGCGCCGGACTGTGGAGCGAGGGCGGCTTCGCCGAGTACTACGAGCTCATCGAGCGGATGGCAACGATCGATGCCCCGACCGCGCAGCTGTTCCAGGTCCACTCGCACGCCCTCGGCATGCTGGCGCATGCGGCCACCGACGAGCAGATGCGCAAGTACGTCGTCCCGATCGCCGAGGCCGGTGAGCTGGTTGCATCGGTCGGCAGTGAGTCGGTCCCGGGCAAGAACAATCTCGGCACTTCCAGCAGCCAGCTGGTCCGCAACGAGCAGGGCCACTGGGTGCTCAACTGCACCAAGCACTTTGCCTCCCTCGGTCCGGGTGCATCACACTTCATCATCTGGCTGGCCATGCCGGGAACGGAGGACTACGACTACCGGACCGTCGCCGTGCTCGTGCCCCGCGACGTCCCCGAGGTCGAGCTCATCGACAACTGGGACGTGCTCGGCATGCGGTCGACGGTCAGCTGGGCCGTCAAGGTGACCGACTACGTGCTGCCCGACGACGCGATCTTCGGGGAGCCGGGATGGTGGGAAACCGACGACACCCGCACGTTCACGCTGGCCTTCGCCGCCAACCATCTCGGGGCCGCGCGCGGCGCCTTCGACTTCACCGTCGACTGGGTGCGGGAACGTCCGCAGCTGGCAGGCAGCGAGCTGATCCAATTCCAGTTGGGCGAACTGGCCGCCAAGCTCTCCACCGCCCGCGCCGGGCTCTTCCATGCGGCGGAGGCGTGGGACGCCGGTCGGCGATCGGAGGGCGAGTTCCGTGGAGTCCACGCCCTCACCGTCGCCAAGGCGGTTGCCCTCGAGGTCACGCAGCGCTGCCTCGACATCTGCGGATCGCGCTCGATGTTCAAGACCTACCCGCTCGAGCGCTTCTACCGCGACACCCGCGCGTTCTCGCTGCACTACCGGGTGGACAACTACACCCGCAACCTCGGGGCGTCCCTGCTCGCGCAGGGGTTCTCGGTCAACGGCAACGGCGGCCTGACCCCCGTCCAGGCCTGACTTTTCGCCTGCAGCAGCATCTTTCGCCACCACGATCACCAGGGGAGCAGGACATGACACCTACGACGACCGGCACCGACCCGACCACCCTCAAAGCCGCGTACGCGAGCTTCCCGACCGGCGTGGCCGCGGTTTGCGCGCAGTCGGGCGGCGAGCTGATCGGTATGGCCGCGAGTTCGTTCACGGCGGTATCACTGGATCCTCCACTGGTGTCCGTGTGCGTGATGAACACCTCGCGCACCTGGCAGCGGCTGCGCGGTTCGGCCCGGCTCGGCGTCAGCATCCTGGCGGCGGATCAAGGGGCTGTGTGCGCCGCCATCGGGAGGAGGCGGGTGGACCGGTTCGCGGGCATCGACACGGCGGTGAGCCCGGAGGACGCCGTATTCGTGCGTGGAGCGGGCGTGTGGCTCGACTGCGAGGTCCAAAGCCTTTTGCCTGCAGGCGATCACACCATCGTCCTGCTCCGGGTGGTCGGACTCGACGTCGATGCGGATCGCCAGCCGCTCGTGTACCTCGCAGGCGACGTCCGCGAACTCGTGCCCAGGATGCCGAAGCCGGGCGACCGAACCGCACCGGTCGGAGCCGGCGGGCCCGTGGTCTCGAAGGGAGTCCTGTCATGACCGGTCGGCGCGTGATCGTGGTGGGGGGCGGGTTGATCGGGCTCTCGATCGCCCGAGCCCTCACCGAACGCGGCATCAGCGAGGTGCTGGTCCTCGAACGTCACAGCCTCGCCAGCGGCGGCACCGGCAAGTCGAGTGGGATCGTGCGGTGCCACTACGGGGTGCCGTCGATCGCCGCTATGGCGTGGCGAAGCCTGCCGACGTTCGAGCGGCTGGGTGACGAGGTCGGCTTCCGTCAGGTCGGCTACATGGTCGCCGTCGGAGCGGAGAACGAGGAGGCGTTGCGCGCCAACACCGCCGTACACCAGGGCCTCGGTATCGAAGCGGAGATGATCGACCACGAACGGGCCGGTCGATTGTGGCCGCAGCTCAACGTCGCCGACGTGGCGGCCTTCTCCTACGAGGCGCGCGGCGGGTATGCCGACGCGTCCCAGCTCGCCCTGCACTTCGGGGCGGTGGCTCGCTCGGCCGGTGCGAAGGTTCGGCAGAACACCCCGGTCGCGCGGGTGCTGACGTCCGAGGGCCGCACCACCGGCGTGGAACTGGTGAGTGGAGAAGTTCTCGAGGCGGACACCGTCGTCGTCGCCTCGGGTTGGTGGTCGGGCAAGCTCATGGCGGACGTCGGCATCGACCTGCCGATCGAGTCGTTGCGCTCCGAACTGCTCCTGGTCGACACCGGCGAACCCCTTCGTGGCCTGCCGGCACTGTCGGATCTGGTGAGTCTCCAGTACGTGCGGATCGAAGGCTCGGGTGAGTTGCTGGTCGGGAACAGTGACCACAGCACGCCCAGGTACGCCGATCCGGACGCGTACTCCAACCAGGCCGGTGAGCAGGGGATCGAAAGGGCGGCAACAAAGATGTTGCACCGCTTCGACTTCCCGGACGCGGCGGTGGCACACACCTACGCCGGCTGCTACGACATCACCCCCGACTGGAATCCCGTCATCGCCCCCGTCGCGATCGACGGACTGTTCCTCGCTGCCGGGTTCAGTGGTCACGGATTCAAGATCAGCCCGGCCGTCGGCGATCTGATGGCCGATCTGATCGTCGACGGGGACAGCCGGGACCCGGACGTCCCGGCAGCGGACTTCCGGCTCGAACGGTTCGCCGAGGGGCAACTGCTGTCCAGCCTTCACCCGTACGTGGGCGCGGGTGAGATGCGATGAGCGACAAAGCGACAGCAGTTGCGCGTGACACCGTTTCGGGTCTGCTGGCGGAGATCGAGGACATCGGGCGGGACCCGCAGCGTGGCGGGTACTCGCGGCCGGTGTATTCGGCAGCCGAACACCAACTTCGGGAGTGGTTCGTCGCACACGCCGAGAAGCGGGGTCTGGAGGTGGAGGTCGATCGCAACGGCGCGATCTGGGCCTGGCACGCACCGGACGGCACCCACACCGATGCGGTCGTGACCGGCAGCCATCTGGATTCGGTGCCCGGTGGCGGTGCTTTCGACGGACCGCTCGGCGTCGCGTCGGCGCTCGTCGCGTTCGATGTGCTCCGTTCCCGCGACGCGCTGGGGCCGCGACCGCTCGCGATCGTGGTGTTCCCCGAAGAGGAGGGCTCCCGGTTCGGTGTCGCCTGCCTGGGATCGCGACTGCTCACCGGCGCCATCGATCCTGATCGGGCCCGTGCGTTGACCGACGTCGACGGAAACACCTTTGCGGACATCGCCGTCCGCGGCGGACTCGATCCGTTTCGACTGGGTCCCGACCCGGACGCGCTGGCTCGGATGGCGGTGTTCGTGGAGTTGCACGTGGAACAGGGGCGCGGACTCGTCGACCTCGACCGGCCGATCGCGGTCGCCTCGTCCATCCTGGGTCACGGGCGGTGGCGGGTGAGTCTCACCGGTGAGGGCAACCATGCCGGCACCACGCTGATGTGTGATCGCAGCGATCCGATGGTGGCTGCCGGCCGGCTGGTGTCACGAATCCGGGATCTTGCGCGCGGGCAGTCCGCGGCCCGGGCCACAGTCGGCCGGTTGGTTCCCACACCGGGTGGCACCAATGTCATCGCTTCCCGGGTGGATCTGTGGGTCGACGTGCGTCATCCCGACGACACGGTCACGACGGTGCTGGTGGAACAGATCCGCCAGGCGGCGGCCATCCTTGCCGCGGAGGAAGGCTGCACGGCGGCGATGACGGAGGAGTCGTTCAGTCCGACCGTCGACTTCGACGCCTCGCTCCGGGACCTCCTCGCCTCCGCACTCTCGGACGCGCCCGTACTGGGCACCGGCGCGGGTCACGACGCGGGTGTGCTCAAGGACCACGTCCCTACCGCCATGCTCTTCGTCCGCAACCCCACGGGGATTTCGCACTCGCCCAGTGAGTACGTCGAGTCCGACGACGGCGAGGCCGGCGCTGTGGCGCTCGCGGACGCGCTCGGCCTGCTGCTGCGCGGCGGCGGCATACCGGACGAGTCCGCGGGATCAGCGCTTTCGGATCACCAGGACCAGGTTGCTGACCAGTAGTTCCCGCAGCACCGGGATCTTCACCATCCACCACGCCCAGCGTGGGTGGTAGCGGGGGAACGCGGCGAGGACGTCGCCGCCGGTCTGCGCCTTCGCCCAGCGCAGACCGTCCTCCGCGCCGATGTCGAACAGGGAGACGCCGAACCGGTTCTTCGGCTCCTTGCCGTGTTTGCGCTGGTAGCGGCGGGCCGCGTACTCGCCGCCGAGGTAGTGCCACGGTCCGGTCTCGTGCCCGCCGAACGGGCCCCACCACAGCGTGTACGACAGCACCATCAGGCCGCCGGGTTTGGTCACCCGCAGCATCTCCTCGGCCATCACCCACGGCTGCGCGACGTGTTCGGCGACGTTCGACGAGAAGCACACGTCGACGGCGTCGGAGCGGATCGGCAGCGCCAGGCCGGATCCGCGGATGGAATCGCCGACGCTCAGTCCGGCCGCGTGCATCTCCGACGGGTCCGGTTCGACCGGGACGTAGCGCGCCCCCGCACGGGAGAACGCGTCCGCGAAGTAGCCGGGTCCGCCGCCGACGTCGAGGACGATGGTGCCGGTGAGGTCGGTGTCGGTGAGTCCACGATGCAGGTCGCCGATCAGTTCGACGGAGTCACGCGCGAGCGCGCCGTAGAACAGATCGGGGTCGGTCTGTTCGTACCGGAAATCGCTCAGCAGCCCGACCGACCGTCTCAGGGTGGCGCGGCGGGCGAAGTAGCGGGTCACGCGAGGCGATCGGGCACGGTTCACGGGAGGAACCTTAACGATCGGACATACCGCCGCCGCGTTCGCCGGTTTCCGCTACTTGACGGTAGGGCGCGCCGCGTCCAGCCGATAAGGTGTGTCGCAGGCGACCGTCCGAGCCGGTGAGGGGGCACGCACGTGCGAGAGGTTCTCCTGCTGTGCTGGCGCGACACGGGGCATCCCCAGGGCGGCGGCAGCGAGCGGTACCTCGAGGAGGTCGGGGCCGGTCTCGCCCGTCGCGGTGTCAAGGTCACCCTCCGCACCGCCGGGTATCCCGGCGCCCCCCGCGAGGAGACGGTCGACGGCGTCCGCATCGTGCGTGGCGGCGGCCGGCTCACGGTGTATCCGCGGGCGCTCGGTGCGATCCTCGCCGGACGCGTCGGCCTGGGCCCGCTCGCCGGGCTGCGCCCCGACGCCGTGGTCGACACCCAGAACGGCATCCCGTTCTTCTCCCGTGCGGTCGCGGGTGCGCCGGTCACGGTGCTGGTCCACCACTGCCACCGGGAGCAGTGGCCCGTCGCGGGACGGCTCATGGGGCACGTGGGCTGGTGGATCGAATCCTGGCTGTCGCCGCGCGTGCACCGCGACAGCCAGTACCTGACGGTGTCGCTGCCGTCGGCCGACGAACTCACCGACCTGGGCGTCGAGCGGGATCGGATCGCCGTGGTGCGCAACGGCGCCGACGCGATCCCGGCCGGGGTGGACCCGGGGGGCGACGCGACGCGCACCCCGCATCCGAGCGTGTGCGTGCTGTCGCGGCTGGTGCCCCACAAGCAGATCGAGGACGCCCTCGCCGCGGTCGCGCAACTGCGCCGCACCATCCCGGAGCTGCACCTCGACGTCATCGGCGGCGGCTGGTGGGAGCAGAACCTGCGCGAGCGCGCCCACGAACTCGGTATCGGCGACGCCGTCACCTTCCACGGCCACGTCCCGGAGCCGCGCAAGCACGAACTGCTCGCCCGCTCGTGGGTGCACGTGATGCCCTCCCGCAAGGAAGGGTGGGGCCTCGCGGTGATCGAGGCTGCGCAGCACGGCGTCCCCACGGTCGGCTACCGCAGCTCCAAGGGCCTCACCGATTCGATCATCGACGGCGTGACCGGGCTGCTGGTCGGCGGGGATGCCGTCGCCGACCAGGCCGCCGCCGTCCCGGCGCTGGCGTCGGCCGTCGAGTCTCTTCTCCTCGACGCCGAGCTGCGCGCCGACCTCGGCCGCAAGGCGCGGCTGCGGGCCAACGAGTTCTCGTGGGAGCAGACCGCGTCCGGTGTGTACGCGGTGCTGGCGTCGTCAGCCGCGGGACGGCACGTGTCGGGGCTGATCTCCGGCGTCGAAGCCGCGACGACGCCGTCGCCGGGCCTGCAGGACGCCTAGCCCGCCGCCCGCCAGCAGCGCCGCCCACAGCAGGTGGGCCGCTAGGGCCTCGCCGCGACCTTCCCGGGGATCCGGTGGGATGCCCCCCGGGACCCGGTAGAGCGCCAGTTCGTCGTCCGCGAAGATCGGCTCGAGCTGGTCCAGGGTGCGCTGCGAATCCCCGAGTGGGCCCGGGGTGGTGCGCTCGACCAACACCCACCGGACGTCTTCCTCGGCGAGTGACTGCGGGCCGGCGCCCGCGAGCAGAAACTGCTCGACACGGGTCGCGCGGGCGCCCTCGCCGCCGACGGTTGCGGCCTGCCCGACAACGAGCTGCCCGGTCTGCAGCACGTCCCGCGGCAGCATCCGGGGCGCCGGGTCCAGGACGGGCGCGTCGCCGCTGTACGGGAACCTGCGGAACATGCCGGCGGGCAGCACCGCGACGTCGCCGGCCTCCTTCGACAGCTCCAGATGCTGCGCGACCTGCCGCCAGGCCGGCGGATACTGCACGGGCTTCAACGCGCCGGCGACACCCCACACCAGGTCGGGCAGCGCCAGCACGACCGCGGCGATCGCCGCGACGGGAACCGCACCCGGCACGGACACTCGCTTCGACAACGCCCGGACCCCGGCCGCCGCGGCCAGCGCGTACAGCGGCGCGGCGAGGGCCACCCACTTCTGGCTGTCGCGCAGCAGTCCCGCACCGGGCACGTGCACCACGGCCCACTCGCCGACCGACAGTCCCCACCCGGTCGCGCCGAGCGCCGGCAGCAGCACCGCGAGCCCGGCGAGGACCGCGAGCGTACCGATCACCGGGTGGCGGCGTCGGCGCCACAGCGCGGGCAGCCCGCACGCGACGACGACGAGCAGCAGTGCCGTCCCGGCGAGCGCCCACAGCGACGTCCGCGAGCCGGGCACCGCGGTCGAGTTCCACACCCCGCCCAGTCCCGCGAGGCTGCCGATCGTGCCCAGTCCTGGTTCGGCGCGGGCCGCGAATGCTGCGACCCCGGCGGGATCCGACGTCCCGCCGCCCCCGGACAGGACGGTCGCCGCCAGCCACGGCGCCGACGCGGCCAGGAAAAGGGCGAGGAGGCAGCAAGCTGCCCGTGCGCCTTTTCGGTAGTCCCAGCTACCAGAAAGGCGCACGAGTAGCGCAGCTGCCAGGACGGCCGCGAGGATCGCGCCGGTCGGCGTCAGACCCGCCGCGGCGAGGCACAGCGTCAGTGCCGCCCACCCGCCCGGGCGCCCCCGCCGGATTGCGACGGCCGCGCACACCACCCACGGCAACGCCGCATATCCGGTGAGCAGACTCCAATGCCCCTGCAGCAGACGTTCGGCGACGTACGGATTCCAGAGCATCACCGTCGACGCCACCAACTGCGGCCCCAACCCGACACCGGGCAACAGCACCGCCACCATGCGGGCCGTGCCCCACCCGGCCAGCCACAGCGCCGCGACCAGGATCGCCTTCACCACGACACCGCCGTCGACGACGGAGCTGAGCACCGCGATCAACCAGTCCTGCGGCACCGCGCGGGCCGCGGCGTCGGTGAGCCCCAGCGCCGAATCGGTGACGTACGACCGCGGCGTGCTCACCGCGTCGCGGAGCAGCAGATAGCCGGGGCCGAGGAGCGGTCCGAGGATCAGCACGGCCAACACCAGGCTGTACAGCGACGGGACGGCGCGCGCGAGACTCGGGTGCCGTGGCGTCATGAGCGGCACCTTACGTGGTGCATCATGAGCGGATGCCACGCCAATCGCTCACCGGCTCCACGGTCGCCGGTATGACGATGGTGACCGTCGGATCGATGACGGCGAACATCGCCGCCTACCTGCTCGCGCTGCCCGCGGTGCGGTGGCTCGGCCCGGCGGGCTACGGCGAGTTCGCGGCCCTGCTCGCCGCCCAGTTGGTGCTCGCGGTGCCGGCGCTCGCGTTGCAGACCGTCGTGGCTCGGGAAGTGGTGCACGGCAAGCCGGTCCCGGTCCTACGGGCGCTGGGCTACCGCTGCGCGGCGATCGTCGGCGTGATCGCGCTGGTGCTCGTCCCGATCATGTCGTGGGCGCTCGACACGAGCCTCGCCGCGACGGCATCGGCCCTCGTCGCCGCGCCGCTGCTGGTGTTGCTCGGCACCGAACAGGGGATCCTGCAGGGCGCCGGCCGCTTTGCGGAACTGAGCGTCGTGCTGGCCGGTGCAGGGATCGTCAAGGTGGCACCCTCCGTGGCGGTGCTGGCGGTCGGCGGCGGGCCGGGACCGACGCTGCTCGCGGGCGCGGCCGGCACCGGGGTGATGGCGTTCGTGGCGCACCTGATCGCGAGCCGACGAGCGTCCGCAACCGGCGCGCGGGCGGACGCCGCGGCGATCGGGGTCGCGACGGTCCTGCGGGCGTCGCAGGTGCAGCTGGCGCTCATCGCGCTGACGTCGGTGGATCTCGTCGTCGCCCGCATGGTGCTCGACTCCCACGACGCCGGTCTCTACGCGGCGGGGGCCGTCGCGACCAAGGCTGCGTTCTGGCTTCCGCAGGCGATCGGCGTCGTGCTCTATCCCAAGATGGCGAACCCGGAACACTCGGCCGCGGCCGTCCGGTCGGCACTCGGTGTGCTGGTGGCGCTCGGCGTCGTCCTCGTCGTCGGAGCTGCCCTGGCGGCTCCGCTCGCGCCGGTCCTGTTCGGCGAGGTGTACACGCCCGTCCAGGGCATCCTGTGGATGTTCGCGTGGAACGGCGCCGCGCTCGCGGTGCTGCAGGGCGCGCTGTTGTCCGCGATCGCGGGCGAGCGCACGCAACTCGCGATCGTCGCGTGGGTGGGCCTCGCCGTCGAGGTGGTGCTGTTCTTCACCGTCGCCGACACGGTCCGCGCGTTCGTCACCGCCGCGATGTGCGTGGCCACGGTGACCGCCGCGACGGCCGCGGGGCTGGCGGTGCGCAGTGCCCGCGCCGCCGACGTCGCGCGATAAGTGCGCAAAGCGCGGGAAAGGGGCCCCGGGATCCGGCGATAAGTGCGCAAAGCGCGAGGGGCGGCCCCCGGATCCTGCGATAAGTGCGCAAAACGCGAGGGGTGGGCCCAGGATCCCGCGATAAGTGCGCAAAGCGCGGGGACGGAGCCGGGAACGACGAACCCCGCACGGTGATCCGTGCGGGGGTTCGTGGTCTGTCAGCCGACTACTGCTGGCGGGGCGGTTCGGTGAAGCCGCCCTTGTCCATGTTGACCGTGGGGAATTCCTCGGTCTTGTCGGTGGTCCAGTCGTTGCCGGCGGATCCGGCGGGCGGGTTCGCCGGGCCGCCGGCGGTCGCGCCCTTGTTGCCGCGGCCGCCGCGCAGGCCGAGGAAGATGCCGGCGATCAGCGCGATGACGCCGACGATGCCGGCGACGATCGGCAGGGTGCGCCCGAACAGCGACAGCTTGTCCTGGCCGTCCTTGGCCTGGCCGATCTGGTACTCGATGGTGTTCTCGTCGAACGGGAGGGTCGCCTTGAGGACCGTCACCTCGGGCTTGGCCTTGTCGCGGGCGTAGTACTGGTACAGCTTCTCCTGGCCCTTGATGACGACGCCGGTGATCGGGTCGACCCAGACGTCGCGCTCGTTGGCGTACCAGCGGATCATCGTGACCGGCTGGTCGTCGCCGGGCACGCCCCACGTCTTGGCGGGCAGCGTCAGCTTGTTGGTGGGCGCCGACGGGACGACCTTGGACAGGTCGACGGGCTCGATCACCTGGTTGTAGTGGTACACCTTCATTCCGTTGATCTCGGTTTCCTCAACGAAATTGATGTCCTGCGTGGTGCGCGAGTTCAGGTCGAAGTAGGGGTAGCTCTTCTTCTCCGCGTCGAACGGCCACTTGTACTGCAGGCCGGTGTGCGACACCTCTTCGGCGGGCTCGGTCGACGACGTCTGGATGGTGCCGACGGGCGGCTCCACCGGCATCGAGCTGACACGGTCGGCGGTCAACCGGTCCACCGTCGCGGTGAGCAGGCCGCTCTCGCCCTGCTTGTCGGTGCGGATCAGCGTCTGCCCGGCCTGCAGCGAGATGACGTCGGCGTCGGACGGCTGCTCGGTGATCACGTACCGCTGCGCGACGATCGGCACGTTGGTGTTGACCTCGGCCTTGCCCGCGAGCAGCGCCTTGGAGTCGAGCACGTCGCCGTTGCCGGTGGCGACGGTGGTGACCTCGAGGTCCAGCGGCGTCTTCTTCAGCTTGTCGACGGTGTACGTGGGAATGAGGACCGCCACGGCGAGCAGGAAGGTCCCGAGGCCCACCAGAATGCACGCAAGTATCCGGCTCGGGCCTGAGCGCTCGGCCATGCTGTCTCCTAACTCAATGTTCTTGAATTGAGATACCCCCACCGGCAGCGTGCCCGCTGCACGGGTCGCACGGTGCCTGACGTTTCGTGACACCACGTGAGCCCAGACACTAACAGTCTCGTTGTCCCATTTGCGTCAGCACCGGAGTTCCGGATCGTTCACGTCGCTCTTTCGGTTCCGCAACGACCCGGGCACACTTGACGACGATGAACAGCGAACACCTCGCCACGCCCGCCCCCGTCGGCAATCCGAGGGCGTTCGTCCCGGCGCTCGAGGGGATGCGCGGGTTCGCCGCCTTCGGCGTCCTGGTGACCCACGTGGCGTTCCAGACCGGCGCCACCGGCGATGCCGTGATCGGCCGGATCTGGGGGCGGTTCGATCTGGCGGTCGCGGTCTTCTTCGCACTGTCCGGCTTCCTGCTGTGGCGTCCGCACGCGGCCGCGGCCCGCGGTCTCGGGCGTCCGCCGACCGTCGCCCGGTACTGGCTCAACCGCGCCGCGCGCATCCTGCCGGCCTACTGGGTGCTGGTTGTGCTGGTGCTGGCGTTCCTGCCGGCGGCCGGCGGCGGCTGGAAGGTGTGGATGTCGAACCTGGCGTTGCTGCAGGTGTTCGTGCCGCTCACCCTCACCGAGGGTCTGACGCAGATGTGGAGTCTGTCGGTCGAGGTGGCCTTCTACCTGGTGCTGCCGATTCTCGCGCTGGCACTGGTGAAGTTGCGCGGCGACAGCGCCCGGTTCCGGGTGCCGGTGCTGCTGGCCGCGGCGATCGTCAGCCTCACGTGGGCTTTCCTGCCCGTCCCCGCCCCGGACGGCATCCACCACGACAACTGGCTGCCCGGCTACATCCCGTGGTTCGCTGCCGGCATGTTGCTCGCCGAACTGGCGATGGTGGGCGGGACGTGGGTGCACCGCCTGGCCGAGCGGCGGGTATGGATGGCGGTGATCGCGGTCGTGGCCTTCGGGTTGTCGACGACATGGCTGGCCGGGCCCGAGGGACTGGTCCGCGCCGAGCCGTGGCAGTACGCCACGAAGATCGCCCTCGGCGCGGTCATGAGTTTCGCGTTGCTGGCGCCGCTGGTTCTCGCCGGGCACCGGCACCGGATCCTGGCGAGCCCGGTGGCGCTGGCCGTCGGACGGTGGTCGTACGGCCTGTTCATCTGGCATCTCGCGGTGCTGACGATCGTGTTCCCGATGTTCGGCATCGTCCCGTTCAACGGCAACTTCTGGTTCGTCCTCGCCGTCACGAGCGTGCTCAGCATCGCGGTGGCGTCGGCCAGCTACGCGCTCGTCGAGGAACCGGCCCGCCGCGCCGTCAAACGCTGGGAGAAGCGCCGCCACATCGGCGAACGCCGCAGCGGTAGTGCCGAGACGCCGACACAGACGACGCCGATCAGCGCGAACAGCTGAATCAGGAACGAATGCCCGACGTAGCCGTCGGCGGCGCGCCACGGCCCGGTCGACAGCAGTACCGACGCGATCACCAGTGACACCCCGGCGGTCCCGACGAGGAAGCGGGAGGCGAACGCGTCACCGCGCCACCTCGCCAGTCCGAACGCGGTCGCGGCGACGAGCAGCGTGACACCTGTTCCGACGGGTCCCGCCACGACGGTCGCCACGGCCGTCACGCCGAGGGCCGCGGCGACGACGCTGTGCCACGGGCGCGGAGGTGCCGCCGATCCCTCCGGCTCGGGTTCGCGGTCGCGTCGGCGCGGTACCAGCGCCAGCAGCGCGAGCGGGATCAACAGCAGCAGCCCGAACGCGATGCCCGCGCGGTACCAGCGGTCCGACGGGAAGGTCAGCGTCACGACGCCGTCGGTGCCGGCGGGCACGATCCAGCCCTGCTGCCAGCCGCCCACGACGACGGGTTGCAGTTCGGTGCCGTCGGGCGCGGTCGCCACCCAGCCGATGTTGGTGCTCTCGGGGACCACCAGCAGCTGATCGGCGTCGGACGCCGCGACGTCGAGTTCGCGCAGGTTCTCGGTCCAGCGGCCGACGGCCGGCGACGACACCGGGGCGGCGGCGGGTGCGGGCGCCGCATCGAGGCGCAGGTTGTCGACCGTGAACGCCGGCCCGGGCGCGACCACGACGTCCTGGCGGCCGGTGGGCAGCGGCGCCGGCGCGGGGTCGCAGACGGTCGCGGTCACCGGCTGCCCGGACGCCAGTTGGCGCGCGGTCGCGGTCACCGACGTCCGGACGACGGTGCCGCCGACGGAGATCGTGGGGCCGATGTCGCAGCCGACGGTGACGGTGCGGTCCGTGGTGGCGGTGGCGGTCCCCGGGACGGGTCGGCCGCCGTCGCCGAGCACGGCCACCTCGGACAGTCCGGCGGGCTGACGTTGCAGGAATCCGAGCGCGGTGCGGTCGAGGACGTCGTCCCACTGCACGAGGCTCAGCACGATCGTGTCGGTGACGTGCGGATCGAGCGGAACGGTCTGTGGGGCAGCGCCTTCGGTATCGAGGTCGCGGGTCTGCGGGCCGTTGCCGAGGTTGACAGCGACTCGGCTGGGGGCGGCGGGCAGGCTGCCGGGGCTCGGGGTGAGCTGCAGTCCGGTCACCAGCGTCGGCTGCGGCAACCGGATCGTCAGCGTCGGCAACCCGCCCTTGCGCTGGGCGCTGTCGGTGGGCGCCGTCCACGACGTCGCGACGTCCCCGTCGACGGCCGCCGCGGCCGTGCCACGCAGTTCGACGCCGTCGGCGGCGCCGGTCGCGGACACCGCAGCCGGGTCGGTGACGAGGCCCTCCAGCGCGGCGCCCGGACGTGGCCGCAGCGTCAGTTGCGGCGTGACGGAGGTCGATTCGGGCACCGACAGGGTGCGGGTGAACGTGCCGGGTTCCTCGGGGGGCAGCACCAGCGAGCCGCTGCAGTGCACGCGGTCCGGACCGTCGGCGCAGCCCGCACGTCCCGGCAGTTCCTGTCCCAGGTCCCAGCCGCGGACCTGCGCACCGGCGGGCGTCGCCGGCAGCACGGTGCGGTGGACGATCGGCACGGGCAGCGCGGTGCCGGTGGAGTAGTCGTCGACGGAGATCTCGCTGATGCCGAACTGGTAGCCGGGGGAGCCGTCCTCGGTGTGGGTGGCGAGGATCCGCAGCCACGGCGTCGTGCCCGACGGCAGCGACACGTCGACGGGTTTTCCGGGTTCGTCGACGCGGACCGACGTCGAGCCGTTCGGGGTCTCCACGCGGATCCACTTCACCGGCGGACCGAACGCGGCGGGGCTCGTGGTCAGGTGCAGCATGCCGCGGGTGATCGGGGTGTCGAAGTCCAGGCGCAGCCACTGCCCGCGCGCGGTCTCGAGGCCGTTGCTCAGCCACGCCGTGGCCGGGTCGCCGTCGACGGTCGCGGCGGGCCCGCTGCCGGGGGCGGTCCCGCCGAGCTGTGTGGCGTCGGAGGCGGCGCTCGACACGCTGAGCGTCGCACCGGACCACTCGCCCTCCACCAGCGCGGCGCCGGGGACGGGGTAGTCGGGAACCGCGTTGTAGGTGCGGCGCTCGTCGTCGGGGCCGCGCAGCGCGGAGCTGTGATTGTCGACCTGACCGAAGTCGGTCTCGCGGTTCGTCGGGGTGTCGGTGACCGTCACCGACGTGGCGTCGATGCCGGCACGGGCCGCATCCGACGCGAGCAGTGCGGGCCCGGTCACGGTGCCGTTCTCGGCCAGGCGCAGCAGCGACTCGGAGCCGCCCTGCACGACGGGCACCCGGTCCAGGTCGACGGCGTACGGACCGGCGGCCGGGGTCGCGCCGTCGGGTGAGGTGACGCGGTAGATCTCGACGGCCGGGTAACCGGGGCGCAGGTCGCTGTCGATCACGACGTCGTCGACGGTGTCCGGGACGATCTCCTCGCCGAACTCGGCCACCTTCTCGAGTCCGGGTGAGCCGTCGACCGTCTGGTGGACCAGCAGCGGACGCGTCGACCGGGACGTGTCGGGGTCCAGGTCGTTGCGCACGACGACGTAGCGGATGCCCTGACCGAGCAGGGTGTCGGCGAGGCCCGCGGACGGTCGACCGTCGGAGATGGTGCGCTGCACCGAGTCGAGCGCCCGGATGGCACCGGGCGGCACGAGCGGGACGGCGTCGCGCACCGCCCACGGTGTGGAGGCGAGCGCCTGCAGCGGCTCGTCGCGCGTCAGGCCCCACACCTGCGCGCCGAACGGGGCGCCGGGCACCACCAGCGCGCGTTCGGCGTCCGCGCCCGACCCGGATCCGGCGGCGTTGTCCTCGAGCCACTGCGCCGCCTCGTGCCAGTACGCCGGCACCTCGTCGTACGCGCCGCGCGGGGCCAGCCGGCCGGACCACGCGAGTGACGTCGTGAGCGTGAGCGCGACGAGGATCAGCGTCGTCACCGCGACCAGCGGTTCACGTTCGGGATGCGCGAACGCGCTGCGCCAGCGGCGGACGGGCACCGACCCGGGGAGCGGCACCTTCGCGAGCAGGTGCGCCAGCCCCAGGACCAGCGGAAGCCGGACCAGCGGCTCGAGCTTGTGCACGTTGCGCAGCGGCGCGCCGGTGCCGTCGAGGAACGCGCGGACCTGGTCGGCGATCGGGGACCCGAGTTCGCCGATGTAACCGGCGCCGAGTCCGGCGATGCCGACCAGCAGGATCAGCGTCAGCCGACCCTTCGCCGGCATCCGGCGCATGCACAGCCCGGCCAGGCCGGCCGCGGCGATCAGGCCGGTGGCGACGACCGCGACGGGCTGCGTCACCAGAACCGTGCCGGCGACGCGCTCGGGGGAGACGAACGGCGTCCAGCTGTCGGTTCCGCGCAGCACCTCGGTCAGCGACGTCCACTGCGTGGTGACGCCGGAGGATTCGATGTAGTCGAGGAACGGCGGGCTCACCCGGCCGAGGAGCAGCAGCGGGACGATCCACCACAGTGTCGCGAGCAGCAGCGACGGGATCCACCACGCGGTGAACACCCACCAGCGGCGGTTGGGGCGGTGCGCGATCCACCACAGGCCCGCGACGAGGCAGGCCGCTGCCGTGGCGACGGCGTTGACCGCGCCCATGAGGGCGACGGCGAGGGCGGACTGGGCGGCGAGCACCCGTGCGCCTTTTTGGTAGCTCGGCCCACCGGAAAGGCGCACGGGCGACGAAGTCGCCAGGACCACCGGCAACAGCACCCACGGCGCCAGCATCATCGGCAGTGACTCCGACGAGATGGAACCGATCGTGGTGAGCACACGCGGCGACAACGCGAACGCGACGGCCGCGACGATCCGGGACGAGCGGCTGCCGATGCCGAGGGCCTCGGCGACGCGGATGACGCCCCAGAATCCGGCGACGATCAGCAGCGCCCACCACACGCGTTGCGTGATCCACGGCGGGACGTGCAGGAACTCACCGGCCGCGAAGAACAGCCCGTGCGGGAAGAAGTAGCCGTAGGCCTGGTTCTGCACCTGGCCGAGCGGCGCGATGCTGCTCCACTGGTGGGCGGCTCGGGTGAGGAATCCGATCGGGTTCTCGGTGAGGTCGTACTTGGTGTCGGCGACGACCAGGCCCGGCGACTGCAGCAGGCTCAGGACCAACGCGACGAACCCGGCGCCGTACAGCCAGCGCCGGGTCAGTGGTTGGGTCGAGGGTTCGACGGAAAGCCCCCCGTCGACGGGACCGCCGGACGAGGGGGACGTGCGGGAACGCGCGATGCCTGCGGGCTCAGCGGCTGCCGTACTCAACCTGGTTGAGGATCGACGAGTTCGCGTTGCCGGAGCGGTCGATGTCCGGGAGCGTGTTGTCCTGCGCGGCCGCGGTGACGCCGAGAACGGCACCGGCGCCGACCACTGCACCGATCACAGCGCTGGCAACGCCGGGGACAAGGAACTTCGCCATCTCGGATCTCCCATGGTCAAGCCGCCGGGTACGCGAGTCCTACTCGTGCGTACGTGATGTCCGGGTCAAGGTATCACCTGCGGGGGCGGCGGCGTGGGCGTCCACGCCGAGTGCTCCGAGCAGGGTGCCGAGTTTCGTGGTGGTCTCGGCGAGTTCGGTGTCGGGATCCGACGCCGCGACGATCCCGCCCCCGGCCCACGCCAGCGCCGACGTGCCGTCCGCGTCGATCTCGGCGCACCGGATCGCGACCACCCAGTCGCCGTCGCCGACGCGGTCACACCAGCCGACGGCCCCACCGTAGAAGCGGCGGTCGCCCTCGACGTCGCGGATCGCGTCCAACGCCCGGTCGGTGGGGGTGCCGCACACCGCGGGCGTGGGGTGCAGGCGCCGCGCGAGCTCGAGCGAGGACACCGAACCGTCGAGCAGTCGACCGCGGATCGGGCTCGCCAGGTGCCACAGTTCGCCGGTGCGGGTCAGTTCGGGGGATGCCGGCACATCCAGTTCGGCGCACAGCGGAGCGAGCACCTCGCGGATCCACTCGACGACGTACGCGTGTTCGGCGAGGTTCTTCGCCGATGCCAGCAGTTCCGCGCCCTCCGCCTGGTCGGCGTCCGGGTCGGCGCGGCGCGGCGCCGATCCCGCGAGCGGGCGGCACGTGACGACGTCGCCGCGGCGACCGAGCAGGATTTCCGGGCTGGCGCCGACGAGGGCGTGGCCGCGGTAGGCCTCGCCCGACGCCGTGAGGTCCACGGCGAACCCGTTGGCCGTCTCGTGGCGGCGGATCATGCGCGCCGCGAGCGCCTCGGGATCGATCGGTGCGTCGGCCGTCAGCCGCACGGCCCGCGCCGCCACCACCTTGTCGAACTCGCCGCCGCGCAGCCGGTCGACCAGTCGGCGCACACGAGCGACGTGTTCGGCCGGGCTCGGAACCTCGCCGGCGATCGTCACGCGCGGCAGCGGTACGACGGTGTCCGGGCGCCACGGCCCGTCGGTCCACGCCGCGGACGCGGGCGCCGTGAGCGCGGTGGGTGCGGACGGATCGAACGGCAGCGCGCCCACCACCAGCTCGACGCGACCGTCGGCGAGCGCTGCGGCCGCCGCGGCGACGGTGTCGTAGCGGTCCCGCGTCCCGGCGGTGCGGAGAGTCCGATCGGAACGCGAGAGCAGGAAGCCGTCCATGATGTTGCCGACGATAGTCGTGGCACCGTGGACGGCCGCCCTCAGGTTCGCGCCTCTACTTGCCCGGCGGAACGATCAGCACCGGCCGGTGACTGTGCCGCAGGACGTGGTCGGCGACGCTGCTCTGCAGCAGCGACCGCAGCCCCGTGGTGCCCCGGGTGCCGGTGACGATGATGTCGGCGTCCAGTTCGTCGGCGCATTCGACGATCGCGGCCCAGATGGCGGTCGACGACTCGCAGCAGCGGCCCTCGGCGTTGAGTCCGGCGGCCAGCGCGAGGTCGACACCCTCGTCGTTGGTGGTGCGGGCGTCGATGAGGGCGACGTCCTCGGACTGCTCGTCGGGCACCCATTCGGGCTGCATGACCCCGGACAGTCCGGACATCCGAGCCGCCTGCCGGACCATGGGTTCCCACGCGGTGACCACCACGGCGCGGTTCGCGGCCAGGAATCGGCCGGCGTGCTGGATCGCACGCTTGGCGTTGTCGGAGCCGTCGTAAGCGATGAGCATGAGATCTGCAGGCACTGTGACCTCCTGGAATCGGGGTCGACCGCCCGGGGCGGCCTTCGGCTTCCGTTCTTGAAGATTACCTTGCCATTACCCGGGGTGTCCGGCTCGGAAACCGCTCGGATCGATGTCGACTACGGTCGGAACCATGCGAATCCGACATGCGTTCGCCCTCGTCCTGTGCGCCGGTCTCGCGGCCGGGTGCTCGTCCGGGAACGGGACCGACACCACCGCGACGTCCCAGCCGTCGACGTCCGAATCAGCGGCGTCGTCGACGTCGACCACCTCGCAGGCGGCGGCGCCGGGACCGTTCGGCTCCGCGGTGTGCGGACCCGGTTTCCTGAAGTCGCTCACGGAGCGGCAGAAGCTGGCGCAGCTGCTCACGGTGGGCGTCACGGGTACCGCGGACGCCCTCGACGTCGTGAAGTCCGAGGGCATCGGTGGCATCTTCATCGGCAGCTGGACCGACGAGTCGATGCTCGCGAACGGGGAGGCCGCGCAGGTCGCGGAAGCCAGCGCGGTGCCGCTCATGGTGACCATCGACGAGGAGGGCGGCCGGGTGTCCCGTGTCGACCAGCTGTTCGGGCCGGACCCGTCGGCGCGGGAGGTCGCGCGCACCATGACGACGGACCAGGCCTACGAGATGGCGCTCGAGCGCGGCCGCAAGCTGCGCAGTGTCGGGATCACCGTCAACTTCGCCCCCGACGTCGACGTGAGCAGCCAGCCGGACGACTCGGTGATCGGCGACCGATCGTTCTCGGACGATCCGGAGGTGGTCACCCGGTACGCCGACGCGTACGCCCGTGGCATGCGGGACGCCGGGATCCTGCCGGTCATCAAGCACTTCCCGGGCCACGGATCGGCGTCCGGTGATTCGCACACCGGCGCCGTCACCACGCCGCCCCTCGACCAGTTGCAGAACACCGACCTCGTGCCGTTCCGGAACCTGGTCGACACCGAGGTCGGCGTGATGTTGGGTCATCTCAGCGTTCCTGGTCTCACCACCGACGGGCTGCCGGCGAGCCTGAGCCCGCAGGCCGTCGACCTGCTCCGGAAGGGGACGGGCTACGACGCGCCCCCGTTCGAAGGGGTGATCTTCACCGACGACCTGAGCGGGATGAAGGCGATCACCGATCGGTTCGACATCGCCGACGCGGTGGAGCAGGCCCTGAAGTCCGGCGTGACGTCGGCGCTGTGGCTCACGACCGACGACGTGCCGCGGGTGCTGGACCATCTCGAGGACGCGGTCGCGAAGGGACGGTTGCCGCAGTCGCAGGTGGACGAGTCGGTGCTGACGGTGGCGCGCGCGAAGGGCGCTGTGAGCTGCTGAGGATCGCCTGGGTCACAATGAAGTGACCGTTGATCTTCTTACCGTAGAGTAAGATGGCATCTCTTACCTGTGGTTGGAGGAATGATGGCTGGAGGCACCAAGCGGCTGCCGAGGGCTGTGCGTGAGCAGCAGATGCTGGACGCCGCCATCGAGGTCTTCTCCGACAACGGCTTCCACGACGCCTCGATGGATGCGATCGCCGCCCGGGCGAACATCTCGAAGCCGATGCTCTACCTGTACTACGGGTCCAAGGACGAACTGTTCGCGGCGTGCATCCACCGGGAGGGCGTGCGGTTCGTCGAGGCCATCTCGCCTGCGGGCGACCCCAACCTTCCCCCGCGCGAGCAGTTGCGTGCCGCGCTGGCCGGTTTTCTCGGGTTCGTCGACGCGAACCGGCGCTCGTGGATGGTGCTGTACCGGCAGGCGATCGGGCAGCAGACGTTCGCGTCGCAGGTCAGCAGCAGCCGTGACCGGTTGATCGAACTGACGGCGAAGTTACTGGAGTCGAGCACCAAGGATCCCGAGCCGGGTACCGACTTCTCGATCATGGCGGTAGCGCTGGTCGGGGCCGGCGAGGCCGTCGCGGACCGGGTGGCCGGTGGTGAGATCGACGTCGATGCTGCCGTCGACCTGCTCGAGAATCTCGCGTGGCGCGGCCTGGCGGGCACGAGCAAGAAGAAGCAGTAGTAGTTGTAGTTGTAGTAGTACCGACAGACGAGTGGCCCCGGGCGTGCTGCCCGGGGCCACTCGCGTCTGCGGATCAGTACCAGTGTTTGCGACCACCGACCGCGCGTCCTGCGGCACCCAGGATCAGCAGCACCGCACCGACCACGAGCGCGATGATGCCCAGCGTCCACAGGATCGGGATCTTGATGAGCAGGCCGATGACGAGCAGGATGATGCCGAGAGTGATCATGTTGTGTACCTTGCGCTTTCGGTAGGGGAGCGGTCTCTCCGGTGGGGGAGAGGTCTTTCGGTAGGGGAGAGATTTGGTGGCGGTCAGGCCGCGGGGCGGTGCCGGACGCGGCGTCCGCGCAGGGCGATCGCCCGCTCGGATTCGCCCATGCCGCCCCACACGCCGAAGGGTTCGGGGAGGGCGAGGGAGTGCTCGAGGCACTTCTTCATGACGGGGCAGGTCGCGCAGATTGCCTTCGCGCGCCGCTCACGCATCATGCGGGCGTTGCCACGCTCGCCGGTCGGGGGAAAGAAGATCGACTCGTCCATGCCCTGGCAGCGGCCGTGCTGCTGCCATTCCCAGGTGTCGGCCAGGGGTGCGAGGTTCGGGCTGATTCCGGTCATCGAATGCTCCTCGTGATTCTTCGTGGACTGTCGATCGCGTCTGGGGCCGTCAGGCGGCGCTGAGTTCGGGTGCGTCCTCCGGGCGGTGGACGTCGGCGAACATGCCGTCGAGGCGGCGCTTGAGCTCTTCGGTGCTCAGCGACCAGGTCGCCGAGGCGCGGCCTGCGGCGGCCGAGCGGTGTGCACTCACGTGTGGTCATCCTTTCTTCTGACACGGCCCACCCGGTGCGGGGCGAGGCCTCTCGGCTCGCTGCCCAGGTTCGGAAGACCGGTGGGGGGAGTGCATCCGTCCGCCGCTGACGCGGCCTGGTCTGACATCTCCGTCTCACTCTTCTTCGCTTGCATCTGGAAGCTTTGACCTCTGAACCGTACAACAAAATCTGTGTCCGTCAAAGCAGATTAATTGAAACCGAGCGTGGATCGGATCTTCCGTGCAGGTGGGAGGCGATTGGTGGCGTGTGTCGGATCCGTGAAATTTGTGGCGGCTCGTGCGCCGCGGGGGAAGGGAGGACGCGTAACGTTCGTTGCAGGGATGTGATCGAGCGGGCTTCCTGCCGCGGCTCGTCGCGCCCTGCCGCCGCATGCCCTGCGGTGGTCTTTCCGACAGAGGTGACACCAGTGCCACGTACCCGCGAACACGCCGACCACTACGCCGACGCGCTCACCGCGCTCGCTGCCGCGACGCATCGTCCGGCGAACGTGGTCAATACGGGCGCCGGCTACGCGATCCGCGTGGATTTCGAGTACAACCGCTTCCTGTTGGCGACGAATCACGAGGTAGACGGGCTCTCGGACGATCACGCGTCCGTCGAGCGCTGGACCGTGCGGTTCTTCCAGGCGGTGGCGGACGGCGGCGCCGAGGAGCTCGTGTCGGTCGAGTGCGAGTGGTTGGTGGACGCCTTCGACCGGGCGATCGCGGAACTGGACCGCACCGGCAACCGGATCGAGGCGGACATGGAGTTGGGAGAGCTGAGCCCGCCGAGCGAGGTGTGATTCCCGCCGCCGTTTCCCCGTAACCTGCGGCACAGGGAATCTTCGTCCACCGCCGCACATTCGATGCAGGGTCGGTGCTACGGTGAGTTGTCAGCACAAGCTCGCGGACGGTACGCAGACGAGGCCCGGAACTTCTCGACGGCCCGGGTGAACTGCCCGCGTACGCGTTCCCACGCGACCGAACTCGACGCGATATGAAGGCCACGATGACGCAACAGTCTCCGCCCCGCTCGACCCGCGGAGTCTACGGAATTTCGGTCACCTCGGAACTGACCGGAATCGGTCCGCAGACTCTGCGGCTGTACGAGCGGCGTGGGCTGATCAACCCGTCCCGCACCGGTGGCGGCACACGCCGCTACAGCGAGGACGACATCTACCGGCTGTCGCGGGTGTCGGAACTGGTCGAGGCCGGCGTCAATCTCACAGGTATCCGGCAGATCCTCGATCTCGAGGCGACGAACGCGGAGCTGGCGGCGGAGAACGAGCGGCTGCGAACGGAACTCGGGCAGTAGGCGCCTGCGGCACCTGTGCGCCTTTTCGGTAGCTACTGGTACCGAAAAGGCGCACAGGTGCGAAGCGCCTAGCGCAGGGTCGCGCTCAGGTGCGGATAGCCCTTCTTGGGGTTCTTCAGGGACAGATCCCAACCCTCGGCCGTCCGGTCGGCGTACAGGTTCACCGTGGCCGGCAGCACGATCGGCTTACCGAAGCGGACGGTGTAGGTGACCGCGTCGGCCACCCTTCCCTCGAGCGGCTGCAGCGCCGCCGCGGCGCTCCACATACCGTGCGCGATCGTGCTGGGGAACCCGAATGCCTTGGCGCCCAGCGACGAGACGTGGATCGGGTTGCGGTCGCCCGACACCGCCGCGTACCGGCTGATGATCTTCTGATCCACCCGCAGGGTGCGGGTGGGCCGCGGCGGGACCTCGTCCTTGTGTTCGGCCTTGGCTTCCTTCGGCGCCCCGGTGGGGTGCATCTTCAGGAACGTGCTGACCTGACGCCACACGAGCTCGCGACCCACCGAGACCTCGCTGACCAGGTCCACCTGTGTGCCCTTGGCGTGCGGCCGTAGGTTCTCGGCGTGGACCCGCAGATCCAGCGGCTCGCTCACCGAGATGGGGCGCAGCTGCTCGATCGTGTTGTCGGTGTGTACGGAACCGATTGCCGGGAAGGGGAACTCGCGCGAGGTGAGCAACCGCATCACGGTCGGGAACACGAGCGTGAACGGGTACGTGATCGGGAGCGTGTCGCCGAACCGCAGCCCGCACACCTTCGCGTAGGCGGCCAGGTTGTCCGGATCGACGCGCAGACCCGACAGCGCCAGCGTCTCCGTCGGCAGGCTGCGGCGCCCGGACGGCTTGACGAACGGCAGCGCGCCGAACGCGGCGCGGGCGTAGTTGTCGAGGGTGCCGGGCTGCTCACGCAGCTGCACGAGGGTGCTCTTGCGGCCCGTCATCACGCACCCAGCAGGGACTG
The DNA here is from genome assembly GCF_002094305.1 of Prescottella equi. Lineage (GTDB taxonomy): Bacteria > Actinomycetota > Actinomycetes > Mycobacteriales > Mycobacteriaceae > Prescottella > Prescottella equi. Next base: position 205,813 of record NZ_LWTX01000006.1, on the reverse strand, counting down.
GCCGCACACCCGGACGATCTGGCCGGTGACGGCGTTGGAGGCGGGGCTCGCGAAGTACGACACCAGTTCGGCGACGTCCACGGTCTGGCCGCCCTGCAGCAGCGAACTCATCCGGCGTCCGGCCTCGCGGGTGGCGAAGGGGATGGCCGCGGTCATCGCGGTCTCGATGAAGCCCGGGGCGACGGCGTTGATGGTGATCTTCTTCTCGGCCAGCACGGGAGCGGTGGCCTGGACCAGGCCGATGACGCCCGCCTTCGAGGTGCCGTAGTTGGTCTGGCCGCGGTTGCCCGCGATGCCCGCGATGGACGACACGTCGATCACGCGTCCACCTTCGCGCAGCACGCCCTTGGCGACGAGTGCCTCGGTGATCTTCTGCGGAGCGAGGAGGTTGACGCCGAGCACGCTGTTCCAGCGGGCCTCGTCCATGTTGGCGAGCGTCTTGTCGCGGGTGATGCCGGCGTTGTGGACGATGATGTCGGCGCCGCCGTGGCGCTCGGTGAGGTGCTCGGCCAGCTTGTCGGCCGCGTCGGCGGCGGTGACGTCGAGGGCCAGCGATGTGCCGCCCACCTTGTTCGCCGTCTCCGACAGCGCCTGACCGGCGGCGGGGATGTCGGCGCACACGACGTGCGCGCCGTCGCGGGAGAGCACTTCGGCGATGGTGGCGCCGATGCCCCGGGCGGCGCCGGTGACGACGGCGACCTTGCCCTCGAGTGGGCGGTCCCAGCTGGCGGGGGCGACGGAATCCTGCGCGCCGACGCGGATGACCTGGCCGTCGACGAACGCGGACTTGGCCGACAGCAGGAAGCGCAGGGTCGACTCGAGGCCGGACAGACCCGGCGCGGCGTCGGGGGATACGTAGACCAGCTGCGCGGTGGAGCCGCGCTTGATCTCCTTGCCGACGCTGCGGGTGAAGCCTTCGAGCGCGCGCTGGACGATCTGCTCGTCGACACCCGACGTGAGCTCGGGCGTCGTGCCGAGGACGACTACGCGAGCGCACGACGCGAGGTTGCGGATGACGGGTTGGAAGAACTCGAACAGCTGGACGAGCTCGGTGACCTGACCGATGCCGGTGGCGTCGAACACGAGCGCGCCGTAACGATCGTCGTGCGGCTGCGCGGCCGGGTAGTCCGACAGCAGTTCCCGAACCGGCTCGACCAAGCGGCCCTTGCCGCCGATGAGGACGGGGCCGGCCAGTGGGGGCTCGCCGGCCTTGTAGCGGCGCAGCTTCTCCGGCTGCGGCAACCCGGCCTGCTTGGCGATGAATGCGCCCGGCGCGGACGAGAGGAACTGTGAGTAGAGGTCGGGAGCGCCCTTGCTGGCTGCCACGGTCCACCTTCTTTGTCGCAATCGGGCACCCGTACATCCGGGTGCGGTGTCGACATTGAACTTACTCTGCAGTAAGTTTGATGTCGAGTGTAGGAACCACCGCCGAGGCGGATCGACCGTGCGGATCTCGAGCAGATCCCCCAGCTACATGGAGACCGACGTGACCAGCAAAGCCCGTACCCGCAGCGCCAAGCCGGCATCCGCACCGCAGTCCGGTGGTCGGCAGCAACGCCGCGTCGCCATCGTCGGCGGCAACCGCATTCCGTTCGCGCGTTCGGACCGGGCGTACGCCCACGCGTCCAACCAGGACATGTTCACGGCGACGCTCGACGGGCTGGTCAGCCGCTTCGGGCTGCAGGGCGAGCGGCTCGGCATGGTCGTCGGCGGCGCGGTGCTCAAGCACAGCCGCGACTTCAACCTCATGCGCGAGTGCGTCCTGGGCAGCGCGCTCAGCCCCTACACCCCGGCCTACGACCTCCAGCAGGCGTGCGGCACCGGCCTGCAGTCGATCATCGCCGTCGGCGACGCCATCGCGGCCGGACGGATCGACGCGGGCGTCGGCGGCGGTGTGGACACGACGTCGGACGCGCCGATCGGTGTGAACAACGAGCTGCGCGAGTTCCTGCTGTCGATGAACCGCGCGCGCTCCGCGGCGGACCGGGTCAAGCTGCTCGGCCAGGTGCGGCCGTCGATGCTGGGCATCGAGATCCCGCGCAACGGGGAGCCGCGCACCGGGCTGTCGATGGGTGACCACGCCGCGATCACGGCGAAGGAGTTCGGCGTCCGCCGCGAGGATCAGGACGAGCTGGCCGCCGCGAGCCACCGCAACATGGCCGCCGCGTACGACCGAGGCTTCTTCGACGACCTGGTCACCCCGTTCCTCGGGCTGACCCGCGACGACAACCTGCGTCCCGACTCGAACGTCGACAAGCTGGCGACGCTCAAGCCCGTGTTCGGCACCAAGCTGGGCGACGCGACCATGACGGCCGGCAACTCCACGCCGCTCACCGACGGCGCGTCCGCGGTCCTGCTGTCCACCGACGAGTGGGCGGCCGAGCGGAACCTGCCGGTGCTCGCGCATCTCGTCGACTCGGAGACGGCGGCCGTCGACTACATCCACGGCGGCGACGGGCTGCTCATGGCGCCGACGTATGCGATCCCGCGCCTGCTCGAGCGCAACGGTCTCACTCTGCAGGATTTCGACTTCTACGAGTTCCACGAGGCGTTCGCGTCCGTCGTGCTCGCGACGCTGCAGGCGTTCGAGTCCGACGAGTACTGCAAGGAGCGCCTCGGCCTCGACGGTGCGCTCGGGTCCATCGACCGATCCAAGCTCAACGTCAACGGGTCGTCGCTCGCGGCCGGGCACCCGTTCGCGGCCACGGGCGGCCGGATCGTCGCCTCGCTCGCGAAGATGCTGGCAGAGAAGGGTTCGGGCCGCGGCCTGATCTCGATCTGCGCCGCCGGCGGTCAGGGCGTCACGGCCATCGTCGAGGTCTGACGGCCGTGACCGGGGTCGAGCGAACCGGCCGACCCGCAATTCGGCTGTAACGCCTCCGACAAGAGGCCGATATCCCAGTTGGCTCCGCGTTGTTGCCTGACCCCCGACCTGGCAACGACGCGGAGCCACTCTGCGTTCGAGGGTCGGCAGACCACGTGGAATGATTCTCTCGCCACCGTCAGGTGGAAATCCCGACCGGGCGTTCGTGTCACCGCGACTATCCTCACGGGAGAACACGTAATGCGACGGCCCAGCACGGTGTCGGTTCGGCAGGAGGGCCCTTTTCATGAGCGACGAGCGCGACCGCGTCAACGACCAGGGAAACGGCCGGGAGAACGGTGCGGAAGGCCCCCAGCCGGACGAGAACCCCACCGAGATCATGCCGGTGGTGCCCCCGCAGGCCTCGGACGATGGGTCGGACGATGTCTCGGACGCGCCCACCGAGGTCTTCGCAGCCACCTCCGCCGCTTCGCACCCTCCCACCGCTGACGAGCCGCAGCCGGCACCGGAGCCGGTAGCCGAGCCGGAACCGGAGCCGGTGCCCGAGTCGGTGGCTGCCCCGGACGCGTCCGGCGGCCGCCGCTGGGTGAAGTACGCCGCCGTCGCGGGCGGGGTCGCGGCGGTGGCCGTCGTCGCGTACGCCGTGGATTTCGCGGTCTCGTCGGATCGGGTGCCGCGCGGCGTGACCGTGGCCGGTGTCGAGATCGGCGGGCAGAACGACCAGGACGCCGAGGCGACGCTGCGGGCCGCACTCGGACCCCGTGTGGGCCAACCGGTGCCGGTGCGTGCCGGGACCACCGACAGCTCGATCGTTCCGGCGCAGGCCGGGGTGGACATCGACTGGGCCGCGACCGTCGAGCGCGCCGGCGAACAGCCGATCAACCCGTTCACCCGGCTGGCGTCGTTGTTCACCAACCAGGAGATCGGTGTGGTCTCCACGGTGGACGACGCCGCGTTGACCGCCGCGATCGTCGGCGTGCAGCAGCAGTCCGATCGGGCGCCCCGCGAGGGCAACGTCGTGTTCGAGGGCGCCACCGTGGTGCCGGTCGCGCCGCTGCCCGGACAGAACCTGCAGGTGGAGCCCGCGAAGGACACGTTCGTCGCCCAGTGGGCCGACGGCACCACGGTCGACCTGCCGGTGGATACCGTCGACGTCGCGGTCACGCAGGCCGGCGTCGACGCCGCGGTCCGGGATGTCGCGACACCCGCCGTGTCGGCGAACGTCGAGGTGACCGGCAAGAACGGTGCGGTCGCGACGCTGCCCGCCGACCAGATCGGCAAGGTCCTGAGCTTCGTGCCGGACGGCGACGGCGGGCTGTCGCCGCAGTACAACGTCGAGGCGGCGACCGCGATCCTGTCGCCGCAGCTCGCCGGCACCGAGACCAAGCCCAAGGACGCGCAGATCAGCCTGTCGAGCGGCTCACCCGAGGTGATCCCGTCGGTCACCGGCGAGATGGTGCAGTGGCCCAAGACCCTCGAACCACTGCCCGCGCTGCTGTCGGCGCCGGCGCCGCGCACCACGCCCGCGATCTACGAGCCGGCCGAGCCCGCGCTCACCACCGACGGCGCCAAGGCGCTCGGGATCCGCGAGGTGATCGGCGAGTTCACCACGGGCGGCTTCGAATACGCGTCGGGTGTGAACATCCGGCTCGCGGCGAGCGCGATCAACGGAGCGATCGTCAAGCCGGGCGAGACGTTCTCGTTCGACGCCCAGACCGGGCCCCGCGGCTCGGCCCAGGGCTACGTGGACTCGGGCATCATCAACAACGGCCGCCCCGACAAGGCGGTCGGCGGTGGCATCAGCCAGCTCGCGACCACCCTCTACAACGCCACGTACTTCGCGGGCATGGAGGACGTCGAGCACACCGAGCACAGCTACTACATCTCGCGGTACCCGGCAGCCCGCGAGGCGACGGTGTTCGAGGGCGCGATCGACCTGAAGTTCCGTAACCCGTCGAAGACGGGCGTGATGATCCAGGCGATCGGCACCAGCTCCAACATCACGGTGCGCATCTGGGGTACCAAGACCGTCGACGTCGAATCCGTCACCGGTGGCCGAACCAACCAGACGTCGCCGAACACGATCACCCTGCCGGCCGGCCCGCACTGCGTGCCCTCCAGCGGCGCACCGGGATTCACCACGAGCGACACCCGCATCATCACGGACGCGAACACCGGCGCGGAGATCTCCCGCAACACCCGGACCGTGCGCTACGACCCGGTGCCGATCGTCAAGTGCGTGTCGAACGAGCCGGCGCCGAAGCCGGAAAGCACGCCGGGCGGTTAGTCCGGCCCGTCTCCCGTTACGAGCTGAAGGGACCGTTCGTACGCTGCCGGCGCATGAACGGTCCCTTCAGCTCTCAGCCGGGCGCCGACGAGACGCTCACACCTCGATCGGCGGGTGCAGGCGCATCAGCGTCCAGGCGCGGTCGCGCCGGACCGCGAGGGCGCTGGCGCCGAGGGAGGCGAGCAGCAGACCCAGCAGGACGGCGATCGAGATCCACAGCCGGGAGTCGATGCCGCCGACGGTGAGCTGACGCAGGCCGTTGACGGCGTAGGTCATGGGGTCGAACGGGTGCAGGATCTGGAACGGTTTCGCGGTGGTCTCCACCGGGTAGATGCCACCCGCGGACACCAGTTGCAGCATGAGGAACGCGAGCGTCACGACGCGGCCCACGGCGGGGCCGAAGATCGCGTTGAACGCCTGGATCAGCGCCATGTAGGTGAGCCCGACGAGGCCGAGGAACGCGATGGTGCCGAACACGTACACCGGCACGAGTCCGACGCCGAAGTGCACGACGACGTACATCACCAGCACCTGCGCGATCGCGATGAGCGCGGCCGGCCAGTACGACGCGAGCACCACCCGCATCGCACCCAGCCCGGTCGAGATCGGCCTGTTCTGGATGGGACGCAACAGCATCCACGTGATGATGCCGCCGACGAACAGGGCCAGCGGCAGGAAGAACGGGGCGAAGCCGGTGCCGAACGTCTTGGCGCGGTTCTCGTGGTCCTGGTCGAGCGCGACGGGCGCCGACAGCGTCTGCGCGACGGCCGTGCGCTGCTGCGGATCCCATTGCGGGACCTGCTCGCTGCCTTCCTTCAGCTGCGATGCGAGTTCGCCGGAGCCGTCCTTGAGCTGTGTGGTGCCGTCGGCGAGTTGGCCGGCGCCCTGCGCCAACGTCTCGCCGCCGCTCGACAGCTGGCCGAGACCGTCGTCGAGGGTGCGCGCGCCGGAGGCCGCCTGCTGTCCGCCTGCCTGCAGCTGGGTCAGGCCGTCGCGCAGTTGGCCGGCGCCGCCGACGGCCTGCGTCATGCCGGCCCGGTACGGGCTCGACGGATCGCCCAGCTGGAAGGCGAGTTGCTGGGCGCCGTCCCGTAGTTGGGCCAGTTGCGCCCGGGTGGCCGGGTCGAGGACGGCGCCGAGGGCGCCGGTGACCTGGTCGACGAGCTGGTTCACCCCGGCGCTGACCTGACCCGCGCCGTCGCCGAGCTGGGTGGTGGCGCTGGACAACTGGTCGAGTCCGCCGGCCAGTGCGCCCGCCCCACCCGACGCCGTGTCGATCCCGGCCGAGAGCTGTGCGGTGCCGTCGGCGAGGGCCGCCGAACCGGCCTTCGCGGTGCCCAGTCCGTCGGCGAGTGTGCGGGAGCCACCGGCCAACTGCTGGGCGCCGGCGTCGGCGGCCTGGGCGCCGGTGGAGAGCTGACCGGCGCCGTCCGCGGCGCGGCGGAGACCGTCACCCGCCTCGCCGAGACCGACGAGCACCTGGTCGACGGACTGCTCGCCGATCTGCGCACTCACGGCGTTGAGAATCTGCTGCGCCGCGTTCTGCCCGATGATGGTGCCGAGGTAGTTGTTGGCGTCGTTGTACGTGAAGATGATTCGGGCCTTCTGTGGATCCGGCCCGGTGGGGGAGGCCACCGACTGGCTGAAGTCGCCGGGCAGTGTCACGGAGAAGTAGTAGCGGCCGTCCGCGACTCCGGTGGACGCCTCGTATGCGGTCACCTCGTGGAAGTCGAGTTCGCCGGAGTCCATCAGCCCCTGCGCCACCTGGTCGCCGGCGTTGAGCGGTTTGCCGTCGACGACGGTGCCGTGGTCGCTGTTGACAAGGGCGACGGGGATCTTGTTCGCCGCGCTGAACGGATCCCAGAACGCCCACAGGTACAGCGCGCCGTACAGCAGCGGCATCAGCACGATCGTCACGAGCGCTACTCGCGGCATCAGCCCGCGCGAGAACCGCTTGAGCTCGGTGCCGAGCGACATCCCTGCGAGCATGGCTACTCCTGGCCTTCCGGTGTGGCGTCCGTCAGCGGGTGGAATTCGTGGGCGGGTGAACCGGGCGGCAGCGGGTTCACCGCGGACGCGATCACCGTCTGTCGGGCCCCGAGCATCGCGAGGTGTTCGACGAGGCGCGCGCGGTCGTACTCGTCGCGGACCTGTTCGAGGTCGTCGACCAGCAGCAGTGGTGGTGTCCGGGTGTTGGCCACCGCGATCCGCAGCAGCAGGTTGTCGAGTTCGCCGAGATCGCTGACGTAGTCGGTGAGGTTCGGCAGCGGGCGATCGCCGAACACCGGCGCGCACACTTGCTCGAGTTCCCGCTGTCCGGCCCGGCGGATCAGCAGGTACCACGTGGCGTCCCAACGGATCTGCTCGGTGATGAGGTCCCGCACCGTCACCGACTCGGAGATGTTGTCGATGCCCTGGAACCCCGCGATCGCGGACACGGCCCGGATCCCCGCCGGTGCGGTGCGACCGAGTACGCGCAGCGTCCCCGACGAGGGTTTCATCCGACCGCTGAGCGTCAACAGCAGCGATGTCCGGCCCGATCCGGCGAAGCCCTGGATCACCGCGAGTCCGCCGAACGGGATGCGCAGGTTCACCGGGCCGAACACCGGCCCCAGCGATCCGCTGCGCGTGAGCCCGTCGGCGCGCACCGCGAGCGCGTGCCCGGAGGGCTCCGAGAACCCGGTGTGTTCGTCCATGCTGGTCACAGCGGCTCACCAACCTCGGTTCGGCGGCGGAATCGACCCGTCAAGCCAAACACAACCGAGTGGTCTGCGCCGGGTATGGCGCGAATCGGTTCGCACCCGCCGGGGCGGCTAGTCCGGCAGCGCCACCACGTCCGGGATCTCGCCGTCGAGGATGCGCTGCGCGGCCTGCTCCAGCCGGCGTTCGCCGAGCCGCTGCACCCACTGCCTGCCCGCCGGGAAGCGGGCGAGCACATGATGTTTGGGGACGTTCACGGCGAGCCGGGCCAGCGGGTACCAGGGCGGGCGCGCCGGCACCCGCAGCGCCCGCACCCCGGCCGGCCCCAGCAGCGTGGTGGCCAGCGACAGGCCCCGCTCGTACTGGTAGCGGCGGCGCAGCCGCTGGAACCGGGGGTAGTGGGTGTGCAGCGGCAGGTCCACGAGGGAGGCGGCCAGCGCGTAGCTGTGTTCGTCGGCTGCGGGGGAGGACGCGCCGATCTGGTACATCATCCGCAGCCCGGCGCGTTCGTCGAACGGCAGCCAGCGCCGGTCGACGCCCATCAGCCAGCCGACGTAGCACCACAGGTGCAGCACGGCGTCGGCCTCGCGGCGCGTGTAGCGGACGCCGAGCACCCGGGTGTGCAGCAGGAACGTGATCGAGAACAGTCCCAGCGTCCCGGCCTGGTCGAACTGGTTGACGGGAAGGCCCCGCGCGCCGCTGTCCCAGTCGGTCTCGTGCTCGTGGTGGTAGCCGACGAACGCGTGCATCAGGCGTACGTGCACCGAGAGCCGGAACCCCTCCCCGAAGCGGTCCAGCCCGCCGTCGGCCACGCACCCGTTCCACCACGTGCCGGTCTCGGCGATCCGGCGCCGGGTGCGTTCGCCGGTCAGCCGTCCCGACGACGTCAGCACCGGCAGCGGTCCGGAGTTGTTGTAGCCGCCCAGCAGCGAACCGTAGGCGAGCACGTCTCCGACGTCCGATCCGACGCGGCGCAGCGTGCGGGCACCGAGGGCGAGAAGATCTCGGTCCACCCAGTCCGGGGTGGCTTCGAGCATCGCGAAGTAGGCCCGCAGCGGTTCCGGAGCGTCGGGCACCGCGTCGATGCCCTCGGCGAGTGCCCTACGGAACTGTCCGAGGGTCACGGTGCGGTCCTCGCGGATGGCCTTCACCAGCGTGGCGCTGGGCTCGTCGCGTTCGAGCAGCGCCCGGCGCAGTTCCCGCGCTTCCGATTCGGTGGCGTCCGGTGACGGCCAGGCGAACGGTCGCAGTGGCGCGGTGGTCCGCGCGGCGCGGGCGCGGTCGCGCATGTACCGCGTCGGGTACTCCGTGGTGTGCGTCACACCTACAGCCTGGATCTGACAATGACTGTTGTCAACCCCGACCGTTCCGCGGAAACGCCGATGCCGCACAACGAAGACGTTGTGCGGCATCGGCGTTCGATCGAATCCGCGAACGTGTCGCGGGTGGCCGGGGCCTAGAAGGCGGCCTCGTCCATCTCCATGATGTCGTTGTCGAGGTGCGAGAGGACGGTGCGCGTCGCGGTGAGCTCGGGCAGGACGTTCTTGACGAAGAACGACGCCGTCGCGACCTTGCCCTCGTAGAACGGCTTGTCCTTGTCGGACGCACCCTCGTCGAGCGCCTTGATCGCGATCTCGGACTGGCGCAGCAGCTGCCAGCCGATGAGCAGGTCGCCGACCGACATCAGGAAGCGGACCGAGCCCAGGCCCACCTTGTACAGCTCGGTGGGCTGCTCCTGCGCACCCATGAGGTGGCCGGTCAGGACCGCCGCCATCGCCTGCACGTCCTCGAGGGCCGTGGAGAGCAGGGCCCGTTCGGCCTTGAGGCGGCCGTTGCCGGCCTCGCTGTCGATGAACTTCTTGATCTCGCCGGCCACGTGGGCCAGCGCGACGCCGCGGTCGCGAGCGATCTTGCGGAAGAAGAAGTCCTGCGCCTGGATGGCCGTGGTGCCCTCGTACAGCGAGTCGATCTTCGAGTCGCGGATGTACTGCTCGATCGGGTAGTCCTGCAGGAAGCCCGAGCCGCCCAGGGTCTGCAGGCTCTCGGTCAGGTACTGGTACGCCCGCTCGGAGCCCACACCCTTGACGATCGGCAGCAGCAGGTCGTTGACGCGGTGCGCGAGCTGCTCGTCGGCGCCCGAGACCAGCTGCGCCATCTCCGGCTCCTGGTGCGCTGCGGTGTACAGGTACACCGCGCGCATGCCCTCGGCGTACGCCTTCTGCAGCGCCAGGCTGCGGCGCACGTCCGGGTGGTGGGTGATGGTGACGCGGGGGGCGGTCTTGTCCGTCATCTGCGTCAGGTCCGAGCCCTGGACGCGCTGCTTGGCGTAGTCGAGTGCGTTGAGGTAGCCGGTCGACAGCGTCGAGATGGCCTTGGTGCCCACCATCATGCGGGCGTGCTCGATGACGTCGAACATCTGCGCGATGCCGTTGTGGACCTCGCCGACCAGCCAGCCGACGGCCGGGGTGCCGTGGCCACCGAAGGTGAGCTCACAGGTCGCGGACGCCTTGAGGCCCATCTTGTGCTCGACGTTGGTGACGAAGACGCCGTTGCGCTCGCCCAGCTCGTTCTTCTCGAAGTCGAAGTGGAACTTCGGCACGAAGAACAGCGACAGGCCCTTGGTGCCCGGGCCGGCGCCCTCGGGACGGGCCAGGACCAGGTGGAAGATGTTCTCGAACAGGTCGTCCGACGTGGCGGACGTGATGAAGCGCTTGACGCCCTCGATGTGCCAGGTGCCGTCGTCCTGCTGGACGGCCTTGGTGCGGCCGGCGCCCACGTCGGAGCCGGCGTCCGGCTCGGTGAGCACCATCGTGGCGCCCCAGCCGCGCTCGACCAGCGTGGCGGCCCACTGCTTCTGCTCGTCGGTGCCGTTCTTGAAGAGCACATCCGCGAACGACGGGCCGGCGGCGTACATGAACGCGGCCGGCTGCGAGCCGAGCAGCATCTCGGCGATGGCCCACACCACCGCGCGGGGGACGGGGACACCGCCGACCTCTTCGCTCAGGCCCATGCGGTACCACTCGGCGTCCCACATCGCCTTGAACGACTTCTTGAAGGACTCCGGCAGGGTCGCTTCGTGCTTCTCGGGGTCGAACACCGGCGGGTTGCGGTCGGCGTCGGCGAACGCCTCGCCGAGCGGTCCCTCGGCCAGACGTGCGACCTCGGACAGCATGTCCTTGACGGTGTCGGCGTCGAGATCTCCCCACACGCCCTCACTCAGCGGCTTGTCCAGACCCAGTACCTCGAAAAGGTTGAACTCGAGGTCTCGGACGTTGCTCTTGTAGTGGCCCATGTTCTCTCCCTGAAGTGGCACTGCGTGGTGCGGTCTGTCTTTCCGTCGAGTACCGCCCAAGTAGCTACTCGTCGGTAACTTAGCCGATGTTACTCGTGATTAAGTTAGCTGCCAAGGATCGGGTTTGCGCGCGACGAGGAGCGCGTCGATCGCGGTACCCGACTCGGTGTCGCGATACCGCCTTTCCGCGACCTGGACGTCGAGACGTCCGTCCAGGTCGGACTTCAAATCGTCTGGTGTGTAGAGGATTTCGACGTCGGCGGGACCGCCGGCGCCCTCGGTCGCGTTGATCGAGTCGTGGCCGAGAATCATGAGGATTCCCTCGGGTTTCAAACCGTCGATGATTCGCCTCACAAGCGCTCGCCGCTGCGCCGGATCGAGGTGGACGAAGATCATGAGGATCAGGTCGTAGTCCGAGACGTCGGTGGTCGTGATGTCGTCCACGACGTACGTGAGGCGATCGCGCACCCGGCGCGGGGCCTGCGTGGCGATCTCGCGGGCCTTCTCGATCGCGACCGTGGAGAAGTCGACGCCCGTCGTCTCCCATCCGCGCGTCGCCAGCCACAGCGCGTGCCTGCCCTCACCGCACGCCAGATCGAGCGCCCGGCCCGCCGGCAGCGACGTCGCGAACTCCACGACCACCGGATTCGGCGGCGTGCCCCACACCGTCTCCGCCTGTGAATACCGCGCGTCCCAGTCCTCAGCCTCCATGGCTATGACGGTATCCCCGCCCGCCCCGTCCCGCCCCCTCTCGCGTTTTGCGCACTTGTCGCGCTCGGGAGGCCCGAAAAACCGCGACAAGTGCGCAAAACGCGGGGAGGTCAGCCGACGGTGATCCGGCGGTGGGCCAACTTCCACCGCCCACCCTCGTACCGGTGGGTGTCGTCGTAGCGGCCCACCCCAGCCAGGCGCGGCTCGCTGGTGGTGTCGCGGAAGAACAGCCAGTACGCCGTCGACGACGCCTCGACGTCCGAGTCGAGCGACACCGCGACGGTGGTGATGACGTGGCGGCTCGACGTGCCGGGCCCCTGCACGCCGCCCGCGCGGCGCTCCCGCACCCCTTCCTCGATCGCCTCGACACCCTTGCGCATCTGTGCGGCCATGCCGGTCACCGGGTTGGCCTGCGATTCCCAGATCGCGTCGGCGGTGAAGTGCTCGAGGTACTCCTCGACGGTGCCGTCGTCGGCGAGTTGGGCGATGCGGGCCAGGAGGTCCTGGACCTCGCCACGCGGGTCGGTGCTCGTCTGCTGCTCCATGTCGTCTCCTCGAGGTGCAAACCAAGTGTTTGCTCGGGACGGTAGCAGCGGAGGGGCACCGCGCGCCGACGTTCTCAGCGCTACAGGGTGGTGTGCATCAACAGCACGTTGTAGTTCGAGTGCACGGTGGTCAGGAAGTAGAGGTCGGGCCCGGACGACCACGGGTGGATGTACGCGCCGTACATCGACGGGAGTTCGGGGCCGGCGATCAACACTTCCGGCGCACTCCACGGCCCGGTCGGGGACGGGGCTCGTCGCATCACCACCGAGTTGTGGTCGTCGGTGGTGAGCATCAGGTACTGACCCAGGTAGGAGTTGTACTGGACCGAGATCTCGCCGACGCCGCCGAAGACGATCGGGGCGGCGACGTCGGGGTTCTTCGGCACCCACTTGCCGCCGTCCCAGTACTCGTAGGCGTTCAGGTCGCGCATCTGCTTCTCGGGGACGCGGGTGAGGTACACGAGGCCGCCGCGGCCCGGCGGGGTGCCGTACTGGTAGACGAACTCGCCGTCCTTGACGAACGCACCCATCTGGAAGTTGAGGTTCCCGCCGACGGGTGGACGCCGGGTCTCGGTGGCCTCCACCCAGTTCTCGCCGTTGTCGGTGGAGAATGCCAGGCTCGAATAGTTGGTCTCCCACTTGCCGGGCTCGCCCCAGTTCTTGACGGACATGATGCTCATGTACTGCATTCCGTCCGCGGCGATGCCGGCGGTGGGGATTCGGCTGATCTCGACGAACGGGATCTTGGGGCTGGGAATCAATTCCTTGGACTGGCCGACGATGTCGCGGGGGGTGCTGTCGAAGGTCATGCCGTCGGCGAGATCTCGGTCGGAACTGCGGAAGAGGACGTTGCTGCGCCACGACCACAGGCTGCCGACGAGCAGGTTGGGGATGCCGAGCCCCGCGGTGTCGCCGAACGCGGTGAGGACCTGTCCGTTCCCGTTGTCCCACATGATGCCGAGGTCCGTGCCGAGGACGTTGGAGTCCTGGGTGCGATTGGCGCTCAGAAGCCCGGTCGCCTGAGCCACGGCTCGGCTTCGGCCCTGCAGTGAGGGCACCCCGTTGGTGCCGTTCAAGACCGGAATGGGATTGACCGTGTTGGGATCAGCCGCGGCCGGAACGATGAATGCGAGAATTGCGGTGCCGGTGCACAGTATCGATCCGGCGATCGTATGAACTCGATTCCATTTCACGAAAGTCCCCATCTGCGGTGGCATTCGACCGGGCGTCGGCGGTAATTGCGCTGCTCGCGGCGTCTTTTAGGGCGGATAACACGCTAGCAGGATCGTTGATCGGAATTGCAGGGATTCCGGGGTTAACGTGTTTGTCGCATTCGCTTCGTCCAATTGTCTGAATTGACGCGAATGGATGGTGGAAAACGTGATTCGTGCGGCCGGAATGTCGCACCCGGGCACTCCGCCCCGGCGCCCGCGGGGCAGCGGCGCAGTGCGTCGCGGCGAACTCGGTACCCGAGTAACACCCGGCCTCTACCTGGCGAAGTACCGTGTCGTGGGAAGACGGGGCCAGGTGGGTCCCGCCACGTGGCGGCTCGGGCCGCGAACAGTGCAGTAGAGGAGACCAAACATGGGTGCGCAGATCTCGAACTCTGCCGAGGTCAGGCAATCCGCCATCCTCGGTTTGGGGGTTTACCGCCCGGAGCGGGTCGTGAGCAACGCCGAGATCTGCGAGACGATCGATTCCACCGACGAGTGGATCCAGTCGCGCTCGGGCATCAAGAACCGCCGCTTCGCGAACGCCGACGAATCGGTCCTCGCGATGGCGATCGCCTCGGGTCGCAAGGCCCTCGCGGCCAGCGGCATCGAGCCCGAGCAGGTCGGCGCCGTCGTCGTGGCGACCTCCACCTACCCCTCGCAGACTCCGCAGTGTGCCGCCGTCGTCGCCGACGCCCTCGGCACGGGCGGGCCGGCGGCGTTCGACGTCACCGCCGGCTGTGCGGGCTTCTGCTACGCGCTGTCGATCGCGTCCGACATGGTCCGCCTCGGCACCGAGGACTACGTCCTGGTCATCGGCGTCGAGCGCATGAGCGACAGCACCGAGCCGACGGACCGCAGCGTGCGCTTCATCTTCGGTGACGGCGCCGGCGCCGTCGTCGTCGGCCCGAGCGACGTCACCGGCATCGGTCCGGTCGTGTGGGGGTCGGACGGCTCGCAGTCGCAGGCCATCCGCCAGGAGCCGGACTGGCTCGCGTTCGCCGACGATCCGTCGCAGCGCCCCTGGATCAAGATGGAGGGCACCTCGGTCTTCCGTTGGGCCGCCTTCGAGATGGGCAAGGTCGCCACGCAGGCCCTCGAGCGTGCCGGTGTCGCGATGGAGGATCTCGGCGCGTTCATCCCGCACCAGGCGAACGGCCGCATCAACGAGGTCATCGCCCGCAGCATCAAGCTTCCCGAGTCGGTGCCGGTGTCGGACGACATCGCCGAGACCGGCAACACGTCGGCGGCCTCGATCCCGCTGGCGATGGAGGAAGTGATCCGCACGGGCAAGGCGAAGCCGGGCGAGCTGGCGCTGCTGGTCGGTTTCGGTGCCGGCCTGTCGTACGCGGGCCAGGTCGTCATCCTCCCGCCGCTCGCGCAGGACTGACACCCAGGCAGACGAACGAACGGCGGGCCCGCTTTCCGGCGGGCCCGCCGTTCGTCTACGTCAGCGGCCTTCGAGGAAGTCGTCGATCATCGCCAGTTCGTCCTCGTCGAGGGGGCGACGCAGATGGGAGACGTTGCGCGCCACCTGCGCGGGCGTCGACGAACCGATGAGGACCGACGCCACCTGCGGCTTCGCGTCGAGCCAGGCGACGGCCAGTTCGGACAACTGCCGGTCGAGCTTGCTCGCGAGCGAGAGCAGGTCCTCGACACGTGCGAGGGCTTCCTCGGTGGCGGTCGCCGCGAAGTACTCGGACTTGTCGAATCGGGAACCCTTGGGGAACTGGGTGTTCCGACGGTACTTGCCGGTGAGTAGCCCCGCAGCCAGCGGGTAGTAGGGGATCACCGCGAGATTGCCGCGCTCGCACGCCGGCACGATCTCGGCCTCCACTCCGCGCTCGAGCAGGTTCCACTCGATCTGGGCGGCGACGAAACGCGGCAGGGCGCCCTCGGTCGAGGCCTGGGTGGCGCGGTCGATCTGCTCGGGTGAACTGTTGGAGCAGGCGACGTGGCGAACCTTGCCCGCCCGGACCAGTTCGTCGAGCGCGCCGAGGGTGTCCTCGATCGGCACCGACGGGTCCGGTGCGTGCTGGTAGTAGAGGTCGATGTGGTCGACGCCGAGCCGGCGCAGGCTCGCGTCGCAGGCCTGGCGCACGTAGCCGGGCGCAGATCCGCGCTCCGTCTCGCTCATCGGCGCACCGAACTTCGTTGCGATCACGGCGTCCTCGCGCCGACCCGCCAGCGCTGCACCGAGGATCTTCTCCGATTCGCCGGTGGTGTAGACGTCGGCGGTGTCGAAGAAGGTGATGCCGTGCTCGAATGCCGCGTCGACCACCGCCCGCGACTCCTGCGCGTCGATCCTGGAGCCGAAGTTGTTGCAGCCCAAGGACACCGTCGAGACGACGAGATCGGTTCCGGGGAGGGTCGTGTACTGCATGTGTGTGGACATCGAACTCCTGACGCTGGCACTCGGGTGGGCCGGTGAGCTGCCCGATTTCGGAGATTACGCCGAACGTGCCGTGGCCCGCGAGAGCGAATTCCGGTGTGCGGTATCGCCCGGCTAGGATTCGCCTTTGCGAACATATGTACGAGAGATGAGGAACCGCGTCGCCCGTGAGTGCTGTGAAGATCGACAAGTCCTGGGTGGCGGGATTCGCCACCGTCGCCGTGCTGTTCGCCGGAGGGTGCACCGCGATCGCGCAGCCGTCGTCGGGGTCGGCGACGGATCCCGAACCGGGCCCGAGCGGCACCACGCAGGTCACGGGCGAACAAACGGTTGGTGAGCCTGCCGTCGATCCTGTGGTCGCCGACGGGGCGCTGGCCGGACTGGCGGCCCTGCCGATCCGTGAGCGGGCACCCAAGAACGGTTACGACCGATCGCAGTTCGGCCAGGCCTGGACCGACAACGTCACGATCGAGGGCGGACACAACGGCTGCGATACCCGCAACGACATCCTCAAGCGGGACCTGATCTACATCACCACCGATCCGATGAGCCGCGACTGCACGGTGCTGTCGGGCACGCTCGACGACGTCTACACCGGCAAGACGATCCGCTTCGTCCGCGGTGTCGAGACGTCGAGTGCGGTGCAGATCGACCACGTCGTCGCCCTCTCCGACGCGTGGCAGAAGGGCGCACAGCAACTCGACGAGGCCACCCGGCGCAACCTCGCCAACGATCCGCGCAACCTGCAGGCCGTGGACGGGCCCACCAACCAGGGGAAGAGCGACGCCGATGCCTCGGCGTGGCTGCCGCCGAACCTGGCGTACCGGTGCACGTACGTGACCCGTCAGATCGAGGTCAAGGCGGCGTACGGGTTGTGGGTGACGCAGGCCGAGCACGACGCGATGGCTCGTGAGCTCGCCGCCTGCGGCGCAACGGAGTCCGCGGATCCCGCGCCCGTTCCGATCCCCGAACCGGCCGACGTCTCGCCCGCGGGTGCGGGGATGCCGTCCGGCGACGTGTACTACGCGAACTGCAAGGCGGCACGCACCGCGGGCGCCGCACCACTGCACCGCGGGCAGCCCGGCTACCGCGCCGCGATGGACAGCGACGGAGACGGGGTGGCCTGCGAGTAGGTCCTGCGGTCAGATCCCGACCGCGGCCTCGAGCGCGGCCAGTTCGTCGTCGAAGTGGTCGAGGATCGGCTCCAGGTTCGGGACGGCGCGGCGGCAGCCGGTGAGTCCGAAGGAGATCGCGTGATCGGTGCTGGTGCAGGTGATGTTGAGCGCTTGGCCGTCGAGCGTGACCGACAGCGGGTAGAGGGCGTCGAGGCGGCAGCCGTTCCAGTAGAGCGGGGCGCTCGGGCCCGGCACGTTGGAGATGACGATGTTGAACGGCGGCCGTACCGGCCCGTGGCGACCGAAGAGCATGTCGAGGGCCAGCGGAGCGGAACCGAGCGCGCTGAGGGCGATCACCTGCGCGGTACTCATCCCGCGCAGGGCGGCCTTGCCTTCGGCCATCGACCGTCGCACCGTCGCGAGCCGGTCGCCGGGGTCGGCGAGGTCGGTGCCGAGGTTGCACATGAGAGTGCCGATCTCGTTGCCGCCCGCCTCGTTCGGGTCCCCGATCGGCTCTGGGCGGGTCTTGTCGCTGCGCAGTGACACCGGGACCATCGCCACCAGGGGTCGCGTGGGAAGGGCGTCGCGCTCGATCAGGTAGCGGCGCAACGCGCCCGACGACATCGCCAGCACGACGTCGTTGATGGTGCCGTCGGCGTACTTCGCGACGAGACGTAGTCGGTCGAGTGCCCAACTGCGAGCGACGAATTGGCGAGCGCCGGTGATCGGCACGTTGAGCGCGGAATGGGGCGCCGAGAAGGACATCGGGCCGCCCTGGTTGCGCAGCGCGCGCAGCACGCTGCCGGCGAGCGCGGGGACCAGTCCGGTCGCCTCCGCGGCGGCATCGATCGCGGTGCGGACCGCCGAAACAGGAAGATCGAGAAGTCCAGGCGTGTTGCGACGCTGTGGGATCCGCGTACGGGGTTCCCACGGCGCGGGCATGTCCCGCTTGTCGGCGTCGACTGTCAGGGATCGGCGTAACAGGCGCATCGCGCCGACACCGTCCGCCACACTGTGGTGAATCTTGGTGTACACCGCGAAGCGGCCGTCCGCGAGTCCCTCGATCAGGTGCATCTCCCACAGCGGTCGGTTCCGGTCGAGCAGCCCGCCGTGCAGGCGGGAGACGAGGGCCGACAGTTCCGTCATCCCGCCGGGATGTGCCAGCGCATCGTGCCGGATGTGGTGGCCGATGTCGAACTGGTCGTCGTCGTCCCAAAACCACTGTCCGAGTGACGAGGCCGAGCGGCGGGCCCGCTTGCGCAGCAGTGGGGTCACCTCGCGCCGGGACATCGAGTCGTCCAGCATGCTGCGGACGCTGCGGGCGTCGGCGCCGTCCGGCGGTTGCAGCAGTACCAGTCCACCGACGTGCAGCGGATGTTCCCGTGATTCACCGAGCAGGAAGACGGAGCTGGCCGGTGACATGGGGAGCGGCATACGGGGTCGCCCTTCGGGAATGGCGGGCCGACCGATGCCGTCCGCAGTGTCATGGATCACAGTGTGCAGTCAGTTGTACGTGATCCTCGGCGGACGCGCCACCTGTGCGAATGTCCAGGTAAATAGGTGTTTTTCGGAGTTTGTCGGAACTGTCCGAGTGTTCGTCCGTTTGGTCCGGACTTTAGGTCACCGGCGCCGACGACCGGACGTTCTCACGGACGCGAATCGCGAGGGTGGGCTTCCTCGGGGGTGATGGTCCGGACGTCCCAGTCCATGGTGGAGCCGAGTTCCTCGCGGTCGGCGCGTCGGATACCGCGTCCGATCAGCACGGATGCACCGAGGGCAACCACGAGCCACACGCTCAGTGCGATCCACAGCCAAGACATGTTTATTTTTCTAGCACCGGGACCTGTGAAAAGTTGAAGTATTGCTTGAGAGCTAGCTCACGCGAGGGACAGCGTCGGGGCGCCGACGCGGAAGCGGTTCCGGGCCTCGCTCACGGTCAGGACGGGCACTCCGAGGGTGCGGACCTGCGCCAGCAGCAGGGCGTCGGCCGGGCTGCAGATTCCGTCGAGGGCATCGTCGTCGACCACCGCGCAGTCGACGCCGGCGTCGGCGGTCTGTGCCCGACCGTAGCCGAGTGCGAGGGCCAGCTCGCGGGCCTCGTCCAGCGCTGCGGACCTGCCGACGAAGACGACGTCGCCCTTGATCGAGGTGATGACCTGATCGTCGAGTGCGTGGTTCATGGGACTCCTTGTGGCGACTTGTGGCAACGCGGTACCGGTGTCGAACATCGGTTTGCGTGCTCGACCGGAGACCGCCCCGCAGAGCGTGAGGTTCTCGAATGGTAGGCCGCGGCGAGTGGGTTCGCTCGTCGGCGGCCACACTGCACCGGTCAAGTGTGCCGGTGTGCGAACCGTGGGGCAGCCGGCGGCGGGCGTCAGCCGATCGGGACCGGGGTGGGCGCGGATGCGGTGTCCGGGCGCCGACGACGCTTGGTCGTGAGCAGGCGCTGGGCCGCGGAGTCGAGCAGGAACCCGAGGAGTCCGATCACCAGGATGACGGCCATGACCTGGTCGTACGCGAGCTGGTCGCGGGCGTTGAGGATCTGGTAGCCCAGCCCCGACTGCACTCCGAGCATCTCGGCCGGCACCAGCACCACCCACGCGATGCCGAGCGCGACGCGCAGCCCGGTCTGCAGATGGCCGCGGATCGCAGGAAGGACTACGGCCGTGAGCCGTTCGGTGCGCGTCGCGCCCATCGAGCGGGCCACCAGCAGGTGTCCGGGATCGATCGCGTGCACGCCCGCGGCGGTGTTGATGACGATCGGCCAGACAGCCGCCGCCGCGATGAGGAAGAACACGGGCCGGTGCCCGATTCCGAACAGTGCCACGGCGATCGGCGCCCACGACAGTGGGGAGATCATCCGCAGGAACTGCGTGACGGGCCGCACGGCACGGTCTACCGTCGGATTGAGGCCGATGAGCAGACCGAGCGGGATGCCGATCACGGCGGCGATCGACAATCCGACGAGCAGACGCCACATGCTGGCGGCGGTGTCCGGCAGCAGCACCCCGCGTTCGATCAGGCCACCGAGCGCGGGCAGCACCTCCTGGGGTGCGAACTCGCGGATCAGTGAGTCGTCCGACGCCAGGATCGTGGTGGCGAACCACCACAGGAGCACCGCGACGGCGATCGCGGTGAGAGGCGGCCACCATGCGGACCACCGTGAACGGGAGGGCTGCCGACTGCTCACGTGGGATCCACTTCCTCGGTACGGGTCAGGTGTGCGGGGAGCCCGAACGTGGCCGGGCCGCCGGCGATCGTCAGGGACTGCCGCACGAAACGGTCGTCCACCAGATCGGCGTGGACGGAGGCCGGATCGAGTCGGGACAGGAAGCGCCGATCGCCGTCCACCTCGGTGTCGTGCATCGCTTCGACCAGGGCCTGGGTGAAGCTGGGGAACGGGAAGGGCTGGTAGCCGATGCGCTGTGGCTGCCAGGCCTGGTGGCTGACGGGGTACGCGTCGGCCGGGTAGGTGAGCGCCTTCGTGATCGCCGGGAGCGGCTGCGGCAGATAGCGTCCCGTCTTCAACGTCTCGGCGGCGTGCTTGCGGTCGGCGTCGATGCGCAGTTGCGCCGACGTCACGGCGTCGGTGAGGCGTTGGACGCCGGCGGGGTCGCGGTCGATCACGTCCTCGTGCACGAGCAGAGCGCAGCAGGCATGGTCGCGCCACACGTCGCCGAGGAAGCGGTGGATTCGGCCGACGCCCTTGATCTCTGCGGCCGCGTTGAACGGATCGGCCACCGTGTAACCGCCGATCGCACCGTTCGCCAGGGCGGGGAGCATGTCGGACGGGCTCATCACGACAAGACCCACCGTGCCGTCCGATCTCGACGGGGCGGTGCGCACCACCGGACGGAGGCCGCCCGCGCGCAGCAACTTCTGCAACACGATGTTGTGGATCGACCACCAGAAGGGGATCGCGACCTGGCGTCCTGCGAGTTGACCTAGTTCGGTGATCTCGGGCGCCACGGTCAGCGCGGACCCGTTGGTGTGGTTCCAACCCAGGACACGCGCCGCGCCGCCGAGCGAGTAGCGCAACTGCACCGCCATCGGCATCAGCAGGTGCACGACGTCGACGTGCCGACTCATGAACGCCTCGGCAAGGCTCGACCAGCTGCGGAACATCACCGGTTGCGTGGGGCTCACCGGGTTGCCGTCGAACGATCCGGTGTTGTGAGCGATCAGCAACGGGGCCGCGTCGGTGATGGGCAGGTAACCCACCCGTAGGTGCCCGGTGGTGTTCGCCCGGCTGGTTCCGGCGGTCCGCGCGAGGTCGACGATCCCGGCGATCCCGCCGGCCGCGGCCAGTCCCACCGCGCCCTGCAGCAGCGTGCGCCGGCTCAGCGCTCCTCCGCTCACGGTCGGGGCGCCCCGACCAGTGTGGACGTGCGGTAGGCCGACAGGATGTCGCTCCGCAATGCGTCATCGTCGACGGTGGCTGTCGCGCAGTCCCATTCGCGTCGAACAGTGCCGCCTTCCCCGATCAGGACGATGCGGTGTCCCAGGACGATCGCCTCGTCGATGTCGTGCGTGACGAGGATCGTGGTGCAGCCGAGGTCCTCGGCGACGCCCGCGAGCCAGTGCTGCAGATCGCCACGGATCGCGGGATCGAGGGCGCTGAACGGCTCGTCCAGCAGCAGCAGGCGGGGGCGGATCGACACCGCGCGGATCACCGCGACACGCTGCGCCTGACCGCCCGAGAGTTCGTCCGGGTACGCGTCGGCCAGCTCGGCGAGTCCGAAACGGTCCAGGAGGTCGTCGGCGTACGACGGATCGAAGACGGCGTCGTTGGCGGCGAATCTTCCGCCCAGCCGGACGTTCTCGCGGACCGTGAGCCACGGCATCAGGAGAGGCTTCTGGAACACGACGCCGGTGCGCGGACGGGTGTCGCCGCGCACTCCGTCCCAGTCGATCGTGCCGGAGTCGAATTCGTCGAGCCCCGCGATGATCCGGAGCAGGGTCGACTTGCCGCTTCCACTGCTGCCGACGATCGCGAGGATCTCGCCCGATTCGACGTCGAGATTCACCCCGTCCAGGACGGGTCGGCGACGACCGTGGAAACTCTTGCGGCCGTCGGCTATCGATACTGCGCGAGTTCCCACCGCAGTTGTCCTTCCGAGGGTGACTGGATGGGCAGGAAGGCGGCTTCGCGGAAGCGCCGGTTGGTCGGGTGCTTCGCGGCGTACCCGGCGCCGCCGCGTAGCGTCGCCTCCAGACGTGTGGCCGCGACCGCGACCTGCGATCCGTCCAGGCGGAGCTGGATCAGGTCCCGAACAGGAGTGTCGTCGATTCGCGTGGCGAAGTCGTACAACCGATTTCGCAGCGAACGACAGTCGTTCTCGAGTCTCGCGTGCTCGTCGACGAACTCCTCGCCGAGGCCCGTCAGCAGCGCCGCGCTCTCGGTCAGCGACGTGCCCGCGATGCCACTGCAGAACGACGTCTGCAGCGCCAGGAAGGTGGGCCGGATGGACCGGCAGAACGGGGTCAGCTCGGTGCTGATGATCTGCGACGCGGGCACGAACACCCGGTCGAAGACCAGGGACGTCGAGGCGGTGGCGCCGAGTGCGAGGAGCTCCGGCGCGGGATTGATGCAGACCCCCGACGAGTCTGCATCGACCACCGCGACGTACGTGGACCCGTCGTCGCCGCGTGCCGGGAACACGATCACGGCATCGTCGAACACGTTGGACGCCCAGCGGATCGGGCCGTTCACTTCGATGCCGCCGTCCACCGTCGTGGCGATGAGCGGGACGTCGCCGAGGCCGGCGGCCTGCCGCAGTCCGGCCGCCATCGCGGTCACACCGATCGTGTTGCCGGATGCCAGGCGGTCCCGGTACCGCTCACGCACGGCGGCCGGCCCCCGGTCGACGTACTCGAGGCACATCCGGTGCGCCCACACGCCGAAACCGGCGCTCAGGCTCTCCGCGGCGACGTCCTCGATGACCGCGACCATCTCCGCGAGCGGTCCTTCTCCGAATCCGAGGTCGAGCAGCCCGAGGGAACCGAGCAGCGCGACATCCTCGCGGGTGTCGGTCTCGCCCCGGTCGAGCTGGACGGCCCGATCGCGCACGAAGGCACGAGCCTGCACCCGTTGCGGGGTGTGCGTGGAAGAGATGATCGCGGTCATGGGAGGTTCTACCGTTCGGTGTCGAGCTGGTGCAGGCGGCTGACGGGGGTGCTGACGACCTCGCGGGCGCGGCGCACGGCGTCCTCGTCGGGGGCGTTGTAGAAGCACAGGCACTTGGCGGTGTCCTCGCGGACGTACGTCCGCAGGAAGCTGACCTCCGGGATGTTCGCGTAGAGCGGCGACTTCTCCTTCTTGCGGGTCAGGTAGGTCTCCATGTCGATCTCGGCCGGGATGTCCCACTCGACCAGGTAGCCGGCGTCGGGGCGGGCCGCCTTGATCTCCTCGATGTCCGCGCCGACGATGCGAACCAGGTGCGGGCCGTCGAGTTCTGCGGCGTCGAGGGCGTCGGCGTCGAGCAGCGGCGCTGCGCAGCCGTCGAACTCGGTGATGGCGAAGATGCGTTCGCCGCCCTTGGTCACCTGGGTCTCGATCAGCTCGCCGCCGGCAGCTGCGGTGGAGGAGTCGAACTCCTTGATGATCTGCTCGATCTGGTCCCGGCGCGCGGCGCTGGGGGCGATCTCGTACAGGTACAGGGCCTTCGAGGACATGACGGAACCTTCCGGGAGTGGGTTGTGGACACCGCCGCGGGGCCGCGCCGACGGAGGTCGTGCGACGGTGGCGCGAAGAGCCGAAGGAACGGCAGCTGCAGACAGGCGTGAGCGAACGCCGATGGCAGAGAGGCGGGTCCGGGGTCGCTGAGATCAGCGCATCATGGGACGACGACACGCAGCGCCGGCGACCCGCACCAGATCAAGGTGCAGGCGGCGGGTGAGGAAACTGCGGGTCACGGGCAGCAGTCTAGGCATAGACAGACCTGTCTGTCTACTCGTGCACGGTGGCGCGACCGGGGTCGCTACGCTGTCCTGGTGTCTCCATCCCTGCAACTGCGGAAACCGACCCCGACGGACGTGGCGTCGCCTGCCGAGCGACTGCTCGCGGCCGCGACGGAACTGTTCGCAGCCAACGGGATCCGCGCGGTCGGGATCGATCGCATCCTTGCCGAGTCGGGGGTGGCGAAGGCCACCCTGTATTCCTCGTACGGGTCCAAGGACGGCCTCGTGCACGCCTATCTCGAGGCACTCGACCTCCGGGACCGCACCCGCTGGGAGGGGGCGGTCGCCGACGTCGCCGCGCCGCTGGATCGGGTTCTCGCCTTCTTCGACCTGGCTGCCGCGTCCGCGCCGGTGCGCAACTTCCGCGGATGCCAGTACCTCAACGCGGCAACCGAGTTCCCGGGCGACGAGGTCCCGATGCTCGCGCCGGTGCAGGCGCACCGGGAGTGGGTGCTCGGGCGGATCGTCGAGAACCTCGCGGAGGCTGCCGTCCCGGATGCGGAGGCGGTCGCGGCTCGGGTCCAGCTGATCTACGACGGCGCGCTCGCCGGCTCCAAGTTCACGCATTCGGAGGAACCGATCCACCTCGGTCGACGGATGGCCGAGGAACTGTTGCGGCCTACCCGGAACTGACTGCGCGGAACCGCGGTACAGACCCGGTGTCGTGCCGTATCTTTGCCATGCCGCTCGGCGCCCAGGTCGTCGACCCGCGGCGGGGTGCGGTCACCTATTGACGGCACCCACCCGAGGGGCGATATGCGTTCGAGGCTCATGCGTTCCGCTGTTGTTGTGCCCGCCACGATCGTGGCGGCAGCGTTGTCGGCCACCGCAGGTGTCCAAGCCGCACCCGATTCGGCTCAGCCGTCGTCGGCCCCTCTGCCGAACGATCTCGCCGTGGCACTGCAACGCGACCTGAACATGACGCCGCAGGAGTACCTCGACCGCGCTGCCGCTGCGCAACGGGTCGCCGCGTACGCGAGCGAGCAGCGCCGATCGGATTCGGTTGGGGTCGGTGGCGCATGGCTCGCGCAGGACGGGACGCCGACCGTCGCGGTCACCACGCAGGCGGCGGCCAACCGAGTTGCCGCCGCCGGCTATCGGGCCCAGATGGTTCCGCTCTCGACCAGCGGTCTGGAGTCGGCGCCGACGGTGCCGAACCGGCGGTCCACGCCGCCGCCGAGCTTCCACGTCGCGACCGGCACGACGCCGTCCACGATGGGCGGCGACTCCTACATCACCGCCGCAGCGCCCATCGCGTCGGCGTCGTCGTACCTCGTGTGTTCGTTCGGGTTCGCTGCGGCCGACTCGGCGGGCAAGCCCCTGGCGCTCAGTGCCGGTCACTGCGACCCGAACCGGCCCGCGACCGGCACGTCGAATGCGGCGGGAGTGTACGAGCCGAAGATCGGAGACCTGCGAAACAGCAGATTGGTGGGCAGTTTCGCGGAGTCGGGCATCGGAGACGAGGGCGGGAACCTGGACTACTCCGTGATCGGGCTGGTCGCCGACGTCGTCCCGACGACCGGTCTCGGACAGCCGACGGTCCGCGGCGAGAACGGCAGCACGCTCACCATCACGGGGACCGCGGTTCCGGTGGCCGGGGCCCCGGTGTGCAAGTCGGGTCAGACGTCCGGATACACCTGCGGGACGATCGATTTCGCGGACTACAGCACCCTTCTCGGCGGAGACGACGGCGAGAGCTGGAACGTGCGTGGATTCTCGACCACCGCGTGCACCCTCGGTGGCGACAGCGGCGGCGCGATCGTCACCGGCACGCTCGCGCTCGGCATCACCAGTGGATCGAGCGTCGCGCAGTACAGGGACTGTGCCACCGCGACAGCCGAGAATCCCGAGGGCGTCATGAGTCTCGGCATCCCGATTCAGGCGGTCCTCGCGAGGGTGAATCAGTCGTCGAACGGCTGTGTCACGCTCCGCACCGCCGCCAATACCGCGGGCCTCGCGAGCTGCGGTGTCGAAAGTGGCTCCGGCTCATTGTCATTCGGTAGCTGAGGCCTACCCGGTTCAACGCGACGGGAGCGTGCCGGTGAGGTAGTCCGAGCCATGATCGGTGATGTGTTCCCGGAGGCGCGCAACGGGTCCCGTGTGCCGGACGTTTCCGGTCACCAGGCCGATCGTGCGTGCTCCGACACCGGCGAGCGGGACGGCGACCAGATCCGGATGCGGTGTTTCGGCGTCGGGCAGCACGGCGACGCCGAGATCCTGTGCGACCAGGGCACGGATCGTCTCGAACTCGCCGATCTCAAACACGACCTGGGGCTCGAATCCGGCCTCGGCGCAACATGAATCGAGATAGCGACGCAGGTGGAACGACCGTGGGCTGGCGATGAACTGCTCGGATTCCAGCTCGTGGAGGTCGACCCGCGACCGCCCGGCCAGCCGGTGGCCGGGTGCAAGGTGTAGCAGCAACCGCTGGTGACCCAGGACCGTCACTGGGAGATCGTGGGGCGGTGGGATGACGACCGCCAGATCGAGTCGGCCGTCGCGCACCATCGCGGTGAGTGCCTCGCCGTGTGCCTGCACGAGGTGAAGGCGGATCCGCGGTGCGGCCCGGTGGAACTCGGCTAGCAGGGACGGGATGCTCACGGGCCCGAGCGTGAGTGGGAATCCGAAGCGCACCAGGCCGCTGTCGGGATCTGCATGGCCACGTACAGCGCTGATGGCGTCGTCCAGGGTCCACACCAGGTCACGGGTCCGCGCATGGAGTTCACGACCGGCGGGGGTCAATGCGACGCGGCGTCCGACGGGCTGGAACAGGGCAACGCCGACGATCTGCTCCAGGGACTTCAGTCTCCGGCTCACCGATGACTGCGGTACTCCGAGCGACTCTGCTGCGCGGGTGATGTGGCCCTCGCGCGCGGCGGCGTCGAAGGCCGCGAGTAGAGGGGCGGCAGCCGCCGCTTCGTCCCCGATGAACCGTTCCATATTCGGATCATAGTGCGGTGTTCTACTCATTGGACGGATGAATGTGATGCGGGGACCCTGGGATCGAACGCCCCGACGAGGAAGGTGGGTCCGATGCGCGGCAAGGGATCGGCAAGTGCGGGAGAAACAGTCGACGTCGTCCTGATCGGCGGCGGCATCATGTCGGCGACGCTTGGTGCCCTGATCGCCAAGCTGCAACCCGATTGGTCGATCATTGTGCTCGAGCGGCTCGATGCGCTGGCGGAGGAGAGTTCGGGTTCGTGGAACAACGCCGGCACCGGGCATGCGGGCCTGTGCGAACTCAACTACATGCCCGACCCGGAAGATCCGAGCAGAGCGGAGGAAATCGCGCGGCAGTTTCAACTCTCTCGCCAGCTTTGGGCGTCGCTTGTCGATTCCGGTGACATCCCGGTCGCGGCGTCCTTCGTCAACCCGACGCCGCACATGGACGTCGTGTTCGGCGATCGTGACGTGGCCTACCTGCGGCGCAGGTTCGCCACTCTGCGACGTCTGCCGTTGTTCTCCGCGATGGAGTTCAGCGAGGACCCCGACGTGATCCGTGAGTGGGCGCCACTGGTGATGGGTGGGCGGGACCGGTCCGTGCCGATGGCCGCGACACGCTACGAAGGAGCATCCGATGTGGATTTCGGCGCGCTGACCAAGACCTTGATCGGTGTGCCCGCCGCGCACGGCGCCGACGTTCGATTAGGTCACGAGGTGACTCGGCTGCGGCGGACAGTCGACGGTCGGTGGACGGTTACGGGGCGGAAACGTGTTGGGGGACAGCGGTTCGAGATCTCGGCACGATTCGTGTTCGTGGGTGCCGGAGGGTGTGCGCTCAAACTGCTTCAGAGGGCTCGAATCCCGGAGGTGCGCGGCTATGCGGTGTTCCCCATCGGGGCACAGTTCCTACGGACGGCGGCCCCCGGCGTCGTCGCCAAGCACGATGCGAAGGTGTACGGCCAGTCCGCCGTTGGTGCTCCGCCGATGTCGGTGCCTCATCTGGACCGACGTGTCGTCGACGGTAAGCCGGCGTTGATGTTCGGGCCCTACGCGACCTTCAGCACCAGGTTGCTCAAACGCGGGCGACTGTCTGATCTGTTCACCACGATCCGGCCCCACAACGTCGCGCCTCTGTTGGCCGTCGGCATCCGGAACCTGTCGTTGGTTCGCTACCTGATCGGTGAGCTGACGGCGTCGAAGAAGCAGAAGTTCGCTCAGTTGCAGCGGTTCTATCCCGAGGTGAACCTTGCCGATTGGGAGCTGGTGCAGGCGGGACAGCGTGCCCAGCTGATAAGACCCCATCCGCGCAAGCTCGGCGTCCTGACCTTCGGGACCGAGATCGTCACCGGCGCAGAAGGGTCCATCGCAGGCCTACTCGGAGCATCGCCGGGTGCATCCATTGCGCCGGCGGTCATGATCGAGCTTCTCGGCACCTGTTTTCCGGAACGTCGTGAAATCTGGGATCCGATCCTGCGCGAACTCGTGCCGGGTGTCGTCGAAATGCACTAGCCGTCGATCGGCAGCCCACACCGAGTCGGGAGCGGTATGTTCGCCCCGAGCGTGCGCGGAAGGAGCGCGGATCGATGATTCTCCCGAAGATCCGGGACCCCCGTCTCGTGACGATCCGCCGCGGCGGAACTCTGACCGATGCGGATCACCACCTCCTGGCGCTGTGGTCGGCGTTGTGCGCGGAGCATGTCCTGGACCTGTTCGAGGCGGCCCGACCGGACGACCCGCGGCCCCGGCAGGCGATCGAGGCGGCCCGGGCGTGGGTGCGCGGCGAGATGACGATGATGCAGGCTCGCGCTGCGGGCGGTCACGCGATGGGCGCGGCCCGGGACCTGCGCGGGGCGCCCCGTCATGCCGCCTACGCCGCCGGCCAGGCGGGAGCGGTGGCCCACGTGGCCGCCCACGATCTGGGTGCGGCCGCGTACGCGATCAAGGCCGCCCGCGCCGCCGCACCGGACGGTGCGGCCGAGGCGGCAGGCCGACGCGAATGCCGGTGGCAGCGCGACCAGCTTCCGGACCCGATTCGCGAGCTCGTCATCGACGACCAGCGGGTGCGGAACGACATCTGCTGGTCGGTGTTCGACTGCTGAGGGCGGCGCGACGCCCGCAGCCGGACGCGCATGGGGGGCGCTCACCACCCCTCGGGGGGCTATCCGCAGGTAGGGGGCCCGACGGACGCTGGATGCCGGAACTCGACGACATGTCGAGAGAGGCTCCTCGACCGAAAGGACCCGCCCTCATGCCACGCATTCTCGGTATCTCCGTCCCCACCGTCGTCGCCGACCTGCACGAGCACGGACCTCCGACCGCCGCCGAACCCGTCGGGACGACCACACGTCACCACTGGACCTTCGCCCGGATCGGGTTGTACCTGCTGCTCGCGTCGCTGCCGCTGCTCGCGATCTCCGCGCAGGTGTTCGGCGTCGTGTCGATGAACGCCACGGGTGCGCTGGTGATCATTCCGCTCGCGGCCGTCCTCGTCGTAGCGTGCGTCATCGCCCCGCACCCGATCGACCGCATCGTCGGGCACGGACTGGGTTGGGGGATGTTCGCGTGCCTGGTCTACGACGTCTTCCGGCTCGACACCGTGTACCTGCTCGGTCTGTGGGACGACTTCATCCCGAAGATGGGCACCTGGCTCCACTCGGGCACGGACACCCAGACGGGCGCGATCGTCGGCTACCTGTGGCGCTACTTCGGCGACGGCGGCGGCATCGGCATCGCCTTCTTCCTCATCGCCCTCGCGCTCGGACTGCAGCACCGGTCCCGCCGCACCGTCCTGGCCGCGTTCGTCACCGGCGCGGTCTTCCCGGTCTGGGCCGGGCTCATCGGAACGGTCGCCCTGTCGCCGAGCGGGGAACACGACATGTTCCCCCTCACGACGAGGACGGTCACGCTGTCGCTGATCGGGCACCTGATCTTCGGGCTGGTGTTGGGGCTCGGCTTCCTGCGGGCGCGGTCCACCCTCGGTCGGCATTGGCCGTGGCCGCCGCTGCTGGCGGGGCGGTCGGCCGGCACCGACGGATCGGATCGGTAGTTCCGAGAGCGGGAGGGGCAGAGCATGTGTGCTCTGCCCCTCCCGTCGCGGTGCGACCGATCCTCGGTGCCTGTCAGGGAACGACGATGTCCGTCGAGACCGGGATACTCGGATGGTCGGTCCGCATGGTGAGGCGCACCCGGCCCGGACCGGTGTCCACCTGAACGAACGCCGGGCTGGTGCTGTTGTTGCTCGCCGGTACGTACCGACTCACCGTGCCCGAGCGGCCGGTGTCGAAGTTCTGCCAGTCGACGATGGCGGTCACGTCGCAGGCGAGAGTGGTCGACGCCCACTCGCCCAGCGGCGAGAAGCCCTGCGCGATGCGGAGTTCGACGGAGTGCACGGCACCCGGCGCGGAGGAGTACTCCCACAACGGGCCGTCGAACGCATTGCCCGAGGCTGTCAGCATGCCGGCGCACAATCCGTCGCCGAGGGTCCAGACCGGGGCCATCCCGACGTCGGTCATCGCGCACGTCCGTGGTCCCACATTCGACCATCCGAGCATGCACGGATCGGCGGCACTGGCCACGCCCGGCGCCGCGACGAACATTGCAGCGCCGAGGGTCCCGGCGGCTGCGGCTGAAACGAGTCGATGTGAAGTTTTCATGCCCGGAACATCGTGCCGTGTGCCGTTTTCATTACCCCGAGCGCAGATTCGTCGTACCCGGGTGCGAACGACAGTCGCGGGCCGCAGGCATCCGCCTGCGCGTCCGACCCCGGACACCCGCTCGGTAGGCTCTCGCCAGCGGGTGCTCTGCCCGGTTCCGCTTTTGTCTGGAGGTAGCGCAGTGAGTGCGTGGTCCGACCCGAACGCGTTCCCGCCGTACGCAGTTCTACCCGATCTCCCGCTCGACGAGGACGAGCGCACCGATCTCTGCCGGGACATCTGGAGCCTGTTAATCACCGGGCGTGGCGATGTCGACGACTTCATCGATTTCCACGGCGACGACTACGAACTCACCGAGGAACAGCTCGAGTCGGCGTTCGAGGCGCTGCGCACGGCTCGCTTGCGTCAGCAGGCGGAGATCGGAACCCGCACGTCGCGCACGGCCGCCGCTTTCGCGGAGCTCAACGCCAACGGTGTGGTGGCACGCGCCGACTTCACCTGCTGCGGGACTTGTGCGTCCGGTGAGATCTGGGACGAGCGCGACGACACCCGTCACTGGGCGGGGTACGTGTACTTCCACCAGCAGGACACCGCCCGCCTGGTGGAGGACGGCTGCACCCACATCGGTTACGGCGCGTTTCCGCCCGAGACCTTCGACCAGGCCGCCTACGACGCGCTCAGCGAGAAGGCGAAGGAAGCCCTCTACTCGGCCGATGTGACGCGCCTACTCGACGACGCCGTCTTCCCTGTGCTGCGTCGCCACGGCATCGAGCCACAGTGGAACCGGGACCTGGGTACGCGGGTTTTGCTGAAGAACGCCGACTGGTACGCCCCCATCGAGGAATAGCGGCCCCGTCCCCGCCGCCACTTTTAATTCTCTGCCGGCGGACGTTGCTGCGAGCGAATAGAACAAAACGCCCTGACCGCGTGATCGGCGGGACAGGGCGCTCGGTGTGGAGCCGATGACGGGAATCGAACCCGCGTATTCAGCTTGGGAAGCTGATGTTCTACCATTGAACTACATCGGCGAGCAGGGCTTTTGCCGAGATCTGGCGATTCGGACCCTGCAAGCGGCAACTGTAGCAGAACCTCACACGGGCGTGTTCGCCCCTTCGGTGGCTTGCTGGTTGTGAGTCGGAATGCGAGGTCCGCGCCGATCACTCTCATCGTCCCGGTAGCCTCGTGCTGTGCTGCTCTCTGATCGTGACATCCGCGCCGAGGTTTCATCCGGACGACTCGGGATCGACCCGTTCGTTTCCGAGATGGTGCAGCCCTCGAGCGTGGACGTACGGCTCGACAGCCTGTTCCGCGTCTTCGACAACACGAAGTACACCCACATCGACCCGGCGCTGCAGCAGGACGAACTGACGTCACTCGTCGAGCCGGCCGCGGGGGAGCCGTTCGTGCTTCACCCCGGCGAGTTCGTTCTCGGTTCGACGCTCGAGGTGTGCACGCTTCCCGACGACCTGGCCGGTCGCCTCGAAGGCAAGTCGAGCCTCGGCAGGTTGGGCCTGCTCACCCATTCCACTGCCGGTTTCATCGATCCTGGCTTCAGCGGGCACATCACACTCGAACTGTCCAACGTCGCCAACCTGCCCATCACGTTGTGGCCCGGGATGAAGATCGGTCAGCTCTGTCTGCTGCGGCTCACCAGCGCCGCCGAGAATCCCTACGGCAGTTCGGCTGTTGGATCCAAGTATCAGGGGCAGCGCGGCCCGACGCCGTCGCGCGCATACCTGAACTTCCCCACGCATCCCGGTCGACGCGCCAACTGAGCGGGTCGGTGAGCATTCGCGGGCGAGCTCCGTTGTCATAGTTTAAGTTTCAGGTATCGGCCGCTGCGGTCGATCCGCGGGTTCGGTGACCGGTCGGTCAACCAAGTCCGCTCTTGTGTTTTCCGTCACATTGACAGGTGTCCAGAAGTGGTCTCCGCCTGCGGAGATTCTGGAACTCTGTGCATCGATTCAGACGGCTGCGGGCCTAGTCGAAGGTCCCGTCAGGTGTGCGCTCGGCGGTTCCGGTAGTGCGTTCTCGGTAGTGGGCGACGGTGGATCAGGCACCGAGTGCGGATGGTCGCCGCAGGTCGGTCTGGTTACTCAGTAGTAGTACTGCCGTACCTGTTTTCTTAAAAGGTCAGCCTCCCCGTTATTTTCGGGCGGGGCCTAGTGCTCTTTCCGAGGGTCATTGTGGACGTTTGTCCAATCCGCGTCGTCGTCGAACCGGACGAACGCCCAACTTCCGGACCAGGCTCGTTCGACTTTTGGCGGGCACCAGGGCGTGTTAGAACGTTTGCGTACAGCGGACGGTGCAAAGCGATCTCGCACCTGATGCGCATCTGTTCCGGGGATGAATTCACTGCCTTCCCAGCCTCGCTCGGAGTCTGGTGGTGGAGGCATCCACCGGTGTCGTCGCCTTCGGGCGCCGGGCCGGGGGGACCGGAACGGATGAGTCGGGTTAGCGGTTCGACTTCGGTTGGACGCGGGCCCGAGTTCGACAACGTATCGACCCGTCGGGGGTCATTTCGTGTGAATGGTCGATGGAGGTGAAGGCGTGACGGCTTCGCGTTACCTGGAAACAGGTGCCGGGCTGGAAGCGGGGGACGAGTCGTCCTCTCAGCTTCGCTTGGTGGATGAAGTTTCTCCCCAACATAATTCGCGGAGCAAGTGGGAGCACTGCTACGTCAGTCGTCTGCGGATCATCGATGCGGTGGTCGTCGCGGGTGCGGTCGCCGCCGCTCAGGTCGTGCGCTTCGGGACCGAGGCGCAGTCGGTCGCGACGAACACCATCTCGGGTTTCAGCTACACCATGATGTCCGTCGCGCTGGCGGGGCTGTGGATCGCGATGCTGGTCATCCACCGCACTCGGTCGACCCGAGTCATCGGTGCCGGCGCCGAGGAATACCGGCGGATCGGTGTTGCCACCTTCCAACTGTTCGGCCTCATCGCGATGATCAGCCTGCTGTTCCGTATCGACATCGCGCGTGGTTACCTGGCGATCGCTTTCCCGGTCGGATTGGTCGGCCTCATGCTTGGCCGGTGGTCCATGCGCAAGGTCGTCACCCACAAGCGGCGCCAGGGCGACTGCCACACATCGGTGCTCGTCGTAGGTAACCGTGAGTCGGTGCTGACGATGACACGCAACTTCGAGCGTGACTCGGCTTCCGGGTACCGCGTCGTCGGAGTCTGTGTGCCGGGTTACGGACACCGCGAGGAAGAGCACGTTGTCGTCGACGGCCGCGCGATCCCGGTGCTCGGCAACGAGTACTCCGTGGTGGACGCGCTGCGTTCGTGTGGCGCCGACACCGTCGTGGTAACTGCTACCGAGCAGTTGGGGCACGACGGAATCCGTGGCCTCGTATGGGATCTGGAACCGCTCAATGTCGATCTCGTCGTCGCACCCGGTGTCGTCGATGTCGCCGGCCCGCGCCTCGTGATGCGCCCCGTTGCCGGATTCCCGCTGATCCACGTCGAGAAGCCGCGTTACCACGGCGCGAAGCGCTTCGGTAAGACCGCCTTCGACATGTGCTTCGCCCTCGCAGCTCTGATCGCGCTCTCTCCTGTCATGCTGATCGCCGCGATCGCGGTCAAGACCACGAGCAAGGGCCCGGTCCTCTACAAGTCCGAGCGAATGGGCATCAACGGCCGACCGTTCCCGATGCTGAAGTTCCGCACCATGGTCGACGGCGCCGACAAGCAGGTCTCGGCTCTGCTCGGCCAGAACGAAGGCGCGGGGGTCCTGTTCAAAATGAAGGACGACCCTCGGATCACCCCCGTCGGAAAGTTCCTGCGCAAGTATAGCCTCGACGAGCTTCCCCAGTTCGTGAACGTCCTGCGGCGTGAGATGAGTGTCGTCGGCCCCCGGCCTCCGTTGCGCCGCGAGGTGGAAGCCTACGACGGCACCGTCCGTCGGCGGATGCTCGTCAAGCCAGGCCTCACCGGACTGTGGCAGGTAAGCGGCCGCAGCGATCTGTCTTGGGATGAGACCGTGCGACTCGACCTTTCGTACGTCGAGAACTGGTCGATGATGCAGGACGTCCTGATCGTCGGCAAGACGGTCCGTGCCGTAACGGCGGGCAGCGGAGCTTACTGACAGCTTCGGCCCGAACGACCACTGGAAGGCGAACTGCTTCTGCGTCGGAAGCAGTACTTCGTCGACCCCACTCTACGAGGATTGAGGAAGATCAAATGGGCACTCCCATGGCGGTATTCGGCACCGGCTACCTTGGCGCAACCCACGCCGCGTGCATGGCGGAGCTTGGGCACCAGGTTCTCGGAGTGGACGTCGACGAATCGAAGTTGGCAAAGCTCGAGGCCGGTGAGGTTCCCTTCTACGAGCCCGGGCTCGAAGAAGTTCTCAAGCGGAACCTCGAGGCGGGACGACTTCGCTTCACCTCCAGTTACGAGGAGGCCGCGGAGTTCGCCGATGTTCATTTCATCGGCGTCGGAACCCCGCAGAAGAAGGGCGAGTTCGCGGCAGACCTGTCATATGTCGACGCGGTGATCGACAGGTTGGCGCCCCTTCTGAAGCGCCCGGCGGTCATCTTCGGTAAGTCGACGGTTCCCGTCGGAACGGCAGCTCGTCTCGGCCATCGAGCGCGTGCATTGGCGCCGGCCGGCGTCGACGTGGAGGTGGCCTGGAATCCTGAGTTCCTTCGCGAGGGATTTGCGGTGCAGGACACTCTGCATCCCGACCGCCTCGTACTGGGCCTCGATCGTGACCGGCCCGGACGGGCCGAGGAAGTCGCCCGCGAGATCTATGCTCAGCTTCTCGACGAGCGTATTCCCTTCCTGGTGACCGACCTCGCGACTGCAGAACTGGTCAAGACTTCCGCCAATGCCTTCCTTGCCACGAAGATCTCCTTCATCAATGCGATGGCAGAGGTCTGTGAAGCTGTCGATGCTGATGTCACCGTCCTCGCGGACGCGATCGGCCACGATGCCCGTATCGGTCGTAGGTTCCTCAATGCCGGGCTGGGTTTTGGCGGGGGATGCCTCCCCAAGGACATCCGCGCCTTCATGGCTCGCGCAGGCGAACTCGGAGCGGATCATGCGTTGACCTTCCTTCGGGAGGTGGATGCGGTGAACATGCGCCGGCGCACCCGGATGGTTGAGATGGCTCGCGAGGCCTGTGGCGGAACGCTTCTGGGGACGCGTGTCGCTATCCTCGGCGCGGCGTTCAAACCGGAATCCGACGACGTGCGAGACTCTCCCGCGCTCAACGTCGCGGGACAGATCCAGCTCCAGGGCGCGACCGTCACGGTCTACGACCCGAAGGCCATCGAGAACTCCCGACGAATCTTCCCCACGCTCAACTACGCCGCAGACGTGAACGAGGCCGTTGAGGGAGCTGATGTCATCTTGGTGCTCACCGAGTGGAAGCAATTCTGTGAGCTGAAGCCTGCCCGACTGGGCAAGCTCGTGCGCCAGAAGACGATCATCGATGGGCGAAATTGCCTGCAGCCGAGCATGTGGCGAGATGCCGGCTGGAGCTACCGGGGAATGGGGCGGAGCTGACTGTCGGACAGTCGTCCCAGTGCTGGGACTGACGACCAATTCGCATCGCTGACGAGGAGACCTTGTGACCGGTAAGCATCCACTCGCTGAGCTCGTTCCACACCAAGCGCGTGTGTTGTGGGTGGCGTCTTCGGGCGGTCATTTCGCTCAGCTCATGCGCATAGCGAACGCCGCTGACGCGGCACCCGAATCTGATTGGGTGACGTTCGAGAATCCTCAGACATTGGGCGCGCTCGAAGGAAAGCGTGCGCACTTCGTCGACTACGTGGCACCGCGGGATGTCCGGAATGCCGCGAAGGCGGCACGGTGGGCGGCCGGTCACTTGAGGAACGAAAAGTACGACCTGTGCATCAGCACTGGTGCTGCGCTTGCAGTTTCAGTCCTCCCGATCGCCGCTTCACGCGGCATCGATACCGTCTACGTGGAGAGTATCTCGCGGGTGGACGGTCCATCGCTCAGCGGGAAGCTGCTACGCCGCGTTCCGCGTATCCGCACTTACACCCAGCACGAAAGGTGGTCGTCGGAGAAGTGGCAGTGGAAGGGCTCAATCCTCGACAGCTGGGCCGCTGAAGAGCGGCGGACGCGGCGCGAGCCCCGGCGCTTCTTCGTGACCCTCGGGACGATTCGACCGTATCGGTTCGACCGAGCGATCGACGCTATCCTCGCCGTCCTGGAGCCGGGCGACGAAGTGACGTGGCAAGTGGGATGTAGTGAGCGTGACGACCTGCCCGGCTCGGTTCACCGGGAGCTGACTCCCGCTGACTTCCGCAAACTAGCGGAGGAGTCCGATGTGACAATCACGCACGCCGGAGTCGGGAGCATTCTGGAACTCCTCGACATGGGTATTTCCCCGGCCATCGTCGTCCGATCTCAAGCCCATGCGGAACATGTCGACGATCACCAGCGGCAGATCGCCGAAGCCATGACGTCTCGCGGCCTCGCCTTCGAGTTGGACTTGGCGCGGCCGTCCCGTGAGACGTTCGTCCGTTCCGCCTCGTGCGGTGCCGTCACTGTACCGGCGTGAACGGCGAGAAGTCTGGTTCTGTGTGGAGCAGCGACAACAACATGGAAAAGCTTGCCACCGTCGATTCATGCGTGTCCGCTGCGGAACAAATTAATGGGAGCGTCAGCATGACCGAAACTGAATTCCGACCGAAAATTTCGGTCCTGCATTCATTGCGGAAGCCGGACGGCACGACAGGCTACGTCGACCACATGATCGAGAGCGCCCCGGCCGGGCTCGAGGTCTTGCCGATGTCGTGGAAGACCGCACTGATCGGAAAGTACGATGTCTTCCACATTCATTGGCCCGAGTACCTGGTCCGAGCGAAAACGGTTCCAGCCCGGGTGGCCAAGAAGATCCTGTTCGTCGCCCTGGTGGCTCGGCTCCGAATGACGCGTACGCCGATCGTCCGGACAGCGCACAACATCGAACCCCATGAGACAGGTAGCTCGATAGAGGCCGCTCTGCTGCGGTGGTGTGATCGAAAGACGGATCACTTCATCTGCCTCAACGTCACGACACAGGTGCCGGAGGGAAAACCACATTCGGTAATTCTCCACGGCCACTACCGTGATCGGCCCGACTACCAGAGCACATCCCCGTCCGAACCGAATCGGCTGCTGTACTTTGGGCTCATTCGTCCCTACAAGGGCATCGAGGATCTCATTTCCGCTTTCGGCTCGCTCGGTGCGGACGACTTGAACCTGCGCATCGTTGGCAAGCCTCAAAGCGACGAATTGGCAAATGAAATCCGCTCACTGTGCTGCGACAACCCTTCGATCTCGACCAAGCTTGCGTACGTGCCAGATTCGGAGCTGGCAGAAGAAATTGCGCGTTCGGCCCTCGTCGTCCTCCCCTATCGGGAAATGCACAACTCGGGTTCCGTGATCCTCGCCCTGTCGATGAATCGTCCGGTGCTGGTCCCTGATACCCCCGCAAACCGGGCCCTGAGAGATGAGGTCGGTCCCGGCTGGATCTACCTGTACGACGATCCCGTCATCGACGCGGCCACGCTCAGGCAGGCGCTCGACATGGTGGCGACCGATGATCGCCCCTCCAGTCCCGACCTTTCGGCACGAGACTGGGATCGAATAGGCGAGAAGCACTACGCTGCATACGCCGAACTACTCGGCATACCGGTAACGGCCGAGACACGTGGAACGGTCGACTGCGGTGGCTGAGAGTCTTGTCGAGTCGAAGAGTCGACTCGGGTCTGTTGCAGCGCGAGGTGCGGCAGTCACGCTTGTCGGGCAGGTTGCCAAGTTTGTCATCCAGTTCGGCGGGATCCTCATTCTCGCCCGGTTGCTGACACCGGAGGCGTTCGGACTGGTCGCCATGGTTACAGCAATCGTGGGCGTCGGTGAAGTCCTGCGCGACTTCGGACTTTCCTCGGCGGCAATCCAGGCGAAGTCGCTGACGCAAGGTCAGCGCAGCAACTTGTTCTGGATCAATACCTCCATCGGCGGCCTACTCGCTGTCGGGTTCGCCGCGTCGGCGCCGCTCATTGCAGGCCTGTACAACGACGACCGACTGGTGGCTGTGACGCGGGTTCTGGCCATTACCTTCCTCATGAATGGATTGACCACTCAGTTTCGCGCTCACCTGAGCAGAGAAATGCGTTTCGGCCAATTGGCGGTCGCGGATGTTCTGGCCCAATCCGCCGGCCTGGGCGTAGGAATTGCCCTCGCTTCCAATGGTTTCGGCTATTGGTCCATTGTTTGGCAACAGATTGTTCAGTCGGGATTGACCCTGGTTCTTACCGCCGCATTCTCTCGCTGGGTCCCGAGTCTGCCGGCGCGTGGCGAATCGATGAGGGGGTTGATGTCGTTCGGCTGGAACTTGATGGCAACCCAACTGCTGCAGTATCTCAGCAAGAACATCGACTCCGTGCTGGTCGGTAGCCGGTACGGTGCAACGGATCTCGGGTACTACAATCGCGCAACCCAGATTGTCAACGGCCCGCTGAACCAAATCAATGTGCCGGCGACAACGGTGGCCCTACCGATCTTGTCCCGTCTCCAGGACGATAAGCCGCGATATGATCGCTTCATTCTTCGCGGACAGACGACGCTGATGAGTGTCGTGGTAGCGGGCTTCCTATTCTTGGCCAGTCAGGCCGACGCCTTCGTCGAAGTGCTCCTTGGCAACAACTGGTTGGCGTCGACTGAGATCTTCCGGCTTATCGCGATCGGCGCGGCGTTCCAAGGCGCCAGCTATGCAACGTACTGGGTGTTCCTGTCCAAAGGCCTCACTAGGTCCATGCTCAGGTACGCGGTGGTGGCAAGGACATTGTCCATCTCGTTGTTGGTCGGTGGCGCATTTATTGGAGTAACCGCCGTCGCCGGGGCGTTTGCGCTGGGAGTTGCGCTGACGTGGCCGCTCGGCATCTTCTGGATCTCTCGAATTTCGGATGCTCCGGCTCGAAAAATGTTCATCAGTGGACTTCGAACCTTGGGGCTCTACGGGGCCAGTGCGCTCGTCGCGTACTGGATGGGACGCTACGTGGGTTTCGGAGGGCTTGGTCAGATCGCCGCGGGGGGACTCGCGATGGTTGCGGTGCTGGTTGCCGCCGCAGCGCTATTTCCTACCTATCGCCAGGATGTGCGGGACATTCGAGGTGTGGTCGAGCTCGTGAGGTCCAAGGTATGAGTGCGCGTCGATATTCTGGACCTTCAAGGAGGCGACGTTGAGCGTCCATTCCTTTAGTGGCCGAGCAGATTTTATCAAACCGACCAGTAAAAGTCTCCAGGTTCGGAAGGACGAACCGATCGACTTCGTCAATATTTCGCATAATCCGACGATGGACGCCGACAATGATGCAGCGCAGGTGAAAAAATGACGAAACTTCAGGTCCACTACCTCGTGGGGGGCTTCCGGATTTCGCTCGGTGCCGAGTCGGCCACACCGGGCCCCCGCACGCATATTGTCAACTTCGTTCGCGGGTTGGACGAGAATGGCTGTACAACCAGGATATTCCTTGCATCGGGATTTCCTTTCATGAAGAGATTCGCTCAGATCAAGCAGACCGACTATGCCAAGGCGAGTGAGTCGAAGGTTTGGCTCGCGGACGCAGTGAGACTGGCTGCTGCGGTGTGGTGCGGGCTCAATGTGTTCTGTCGGTCGTTGGTTGCACCTCGACCTGAAATCATTTATGAGCGGCTTGCGGTGCTGCAGTCTCTTACCAGCTTCCATTTCGGAAAGCGCCAGGCGGTGCGAATCGTCGAGGCGAATGGCGTACTCTCGCGTGAGACCGCGCGCGATCGTAATGTTCTCAAAGCGGAGCGTCTGGCGGCTTATCTCGAGCGGCGTGTGCTCCGCCGCGCCGACATCGTTGTGGCCGTGAGCCAGAACTTGGCTGACGAGCTGGTCAAGTTTGCGTCCATAGAACCCGACAAGATCATCGTTATTCCGAACGGTGTGCGGGCCGACCTGGCCGAGTATCCGCGGAAGCCGGATTCGGTACGAGTTATCGGATTCGTCGGATCGGTCGTCAAGTGGCACCGTCTTGACGAGATCATCGAGTCGATCGCCGCAGTGGCGAACAGGCGAGGAACCGACCTGCGATTCGAAATTGTCGGGGACGGCGCCGATCTGCCGAATCTGCGTGCGATGGTCGAACGGGAGGGCCTGTCGGACCTCGTTCGCTTCAGGGGGCGTGTGGCACCCTCCGATGCGTTCGACATCATGACGGGCTGGGACATCGGTATTGCCAGCCACCAAAAGTCCTCCAGCGACACGATGTATCACAGTCCACTCAAACTTTACGAGTACACAGCGCTGGGCATGAGTGTGCTCTGCACGGATTCGCAGGACGCTCGTGCGATCGCTCGATCGGGAGCGGATGTTCGGATTTTCTCCGGAAAGGAGGACTTCGAGAGGCTGCTCGACACGGTGCTCAGCGAGGAGCGGCGGAGCAATTCCGAGATCGAGGAGAGTCGGCAGTCGGTGGTGCGGGATCATTCGTGGCGCACGCGCGCGGCGCAGGTGCTCGCGGCCGCGGCACGTTGACTCGATGGGGTGGTGGATGTCGTGAGCGTTAACACTATGTCGAACGGGCAAGCGATTCTGTCTGCGGAGCAGCGCGTCGACGACGAGTTCCGGCCGCGCTCGTCCGCAGCTGTTGGTCTGTTGCTCGGGCTCGCCGCGGCCACACCCGGCGTTGCCTCGCTCGTGCCGTCACTGGGGATTCGGCCCTGGCACGTTTTCGTGCTAGTCGCGCTGGTCATCACGGTCGTCGATGCCCCCGATCAGCGTCTACGGCGTCTCCGTGTGACAGCGCTGGACATCTCGGTTCTCGTCTACGCTTCGGCCTTCCTGCTGGTGGAGTACTTCAACGCTGGTGATCTCGGCTTCCGCCTCGAGCCTGCTGCGGCCCTCAGTCCGTTCCTCATGTTGGCCGGGTTCTACTCGGCGCGTTTGGCTGTCAGCAGCCTTTCGTCGGCAAGGACTCTTCTAATCGCGTTCGGACTTCCGGCTGTTCCAATCGCACTGATATCGGCTCTGCAGATCTGGTCACCGTCTGTGAACGAAGTGCTCCTGCGTATCGCGCCGAGTTCGGGGCTGGAGGGTCGACTCGTTGACGGCCGGCTGATTCGGGCGACCGGATTCGTCGGGCACTGGACCGGCCTGGGGTTCTACTTCTGCGTGGTACTGGCGGCGGCTTGTACCGCGCTCGTCTTGTTCTTGCGTGCCGGCCGGAGGCCGCCTGTGTCTGTCCAGTGCATTCTTGCAGCCTCTGCGCTCGGTGCGGTGTCCTCGCTGACGATCTCGGTAGTCGCCACGGCGTTGGTCGTCGGCGTTGCAACAGTTTTCGCGGTTGGGGCCAAGGTCGGTCGAATTGCTGCGTTGGTCGCTTTGTGCGGCCTTCTGTACTTCCAGTTCGGCGAGCAGTTGAGTGATCGAGTCGACCAGCAGACAACACGCTTCAGCTCGGTGTACGTGCCGTCCTGGGTGCCGAACACGATCGCATACCGGTGGGAGATATGGGTCGAGCAGACAATTCCCGCTATCGAGGAACGAATGTTGACGGGGTGGGGCACGAACATCTACTCGAGTGCGACCAGGGCCGATCGGCCGTCGATCTTGCGGTGGACATCTCCGGAGTCTCAATGGTTCGGTAGCGCAGTGGCATCCGGCGTAGTCGTTACTGCGCTTCTGGCCTTGGCACTGCTCGTCGCACTGCGAATGATCTCTCGCGGCGCCTGCGAGGCGGGCGGGCGATGGCGTATTCCGATGGTCGCGCTTCTGGTCAGCGCGATCACAGCTTCGTTGACTGTCCCCGTATTCACCAACCGAGGTTTGCCGATCGGGATCTGGATCCTGTTCGGAGTGGTCGTTGCAGTGGGAGCTGTGTGCTCGAAGGAAGACAGTTCCGATTTTTCGAAGGGGTAGACGTTGTCTGTAGAGGTTGTGAACTGGAACCCCAGGAAGCGGAGAATGAAGGGGATTCTCGGTCGACTCCTTCCGAAGCTCCCTCCCGTAAACAATTTTGGTGATCTCCTCGGCCCTCGGATCGTCGACGAGATTCTGGCTGAGAGAGCCGTCGATCCCGCCGGCAACGGTATCGATCGACGACTCTTGGCGGTTGGTTCGATCCTTCATTTCGCTCGCCCCGGGGACGTGGTCTGGGGATCTGGAGTGAATGGGAAGAGTCTTCACTTGCGACACGACGTTGCAGACGTAGATGTGCGCGCGGTGAGAGGGCCGCTCACCGCTGAATTCCTTAGGAAACGGGGTGTTCACGTGCCCCCGATCTACGGTGACCCGGGGCTCCTCGTCGCCCGGTTCTGGCCGCGAGAAAGCTTCGTCGGCTCCATGGCACCCGTGCCGCTGACCGTTATACCAAATCTGAACGATGTGATGCGCTACCAATCACATCCGGGTTTCTGGCACCCTTGCAGTCCCCTGCTCGAGACGATCGCACGGATCGCCACGAGTGACTTCGTGGTTGGCAGCTCGCTTCACGCGATGGTTCTTGCGGACTCGTTCGGTGTGCCTTCCCGCCTCATCTCTTCCGAGCACGAACCCTCGTTCAAGTACGAGGACTACTACCGCGGCAGTGGGCGGGAGGGTTTCTCGGCTGCGCGCTCCATCGAGGATGCCGTTCGCATGGGCGGTGAGACGCCGCTTGCTTGGTCGGAGGACGAACTGCTCGCCGCATTCCCATGGGATTTGTGGACTGTCAATGCGGTGTAACAGCGCGGCGCTGGGGGGGCCAGGTCGGGGCCAGTCTTGAAGGCTCAGGAGCCCCAACCGGGCGCGGGACACCGAATAGATACGCCGCCCTGTTTGTGGAATTTAGCTGAACATTCTCGAGGAGTGTAATGAAGAACGCCGCGGCCATTAGTGGGAAATTCAGGCCAGACATTCAAGGAATGCGTGCTGTTGCGATTCTTCTGGTGCTGGTCTACCATGCGGGCGCAACGTTCATTCCCGGTGGTTACGTGGGAGTCGACGTATTCTTCGTCATATCGGGCTACTTGATAACGAGCCACCTGATCGGCGAACTCGAGAAGCGCGGAACCATACAATTGGGTTCGTTCTGGGCGCGACGTATGCGCAGGTTGCTTCCAGCGTCGCTCCTCGTCCTCGTCGCGACGCTCATCCTCGCTCGTGTGATGCTCCCACCCCTCGCTATGGGCGAGGTCTCTCTCGACGCTGCCTTTACGGCGACCTACCTGGCTAATATGTGGTTCGCGTATACGGGGACTGATTATCTCGCCAACGCGGATCCTTCGGTGTTTCAGCACTATTGGTCACTCGCGCTCGAAGAGCAATTCTATCTGGTGTGGCCACTTATTTTGATTGTTCTCGTCAGATTCTTTAAATCTAGAAGTTCCTTGTTGATCGCACTCGGTGTGATCGTCTCGGCCTCCTTTGTTTTCGGTCTCGCCATGACATCGATCAGTCAGCCGATCGCGTTCTTCACCCTGCCGGCGCGAGCATGGGAATTGGGTATCGGGGGGCTTGTTGCTTTGGCTGCGATGTACGCAGGTCGATTGTCGCCCCGCTTTGCTGCGGTCGTCGGCTGGGTTGGGCTCGCGATGGTGTTGGCGGCAGCCGTCGTCTACACAAAGGAGACGGTATTTCCGGGGTATGCGGCAGTGCTTCCGACGCTCGGTGCTGCAATGATGATCTTCGGCGGGGCTACCAGGG
Source organism: Prescottella equi (assembly GCF_002094305.1). Classification (GTDB taxonomy): domain Bacteria; phylum Actinomycetota; class Actinomycetes; order Mycobacteriales; family Mycobacteriaceae; genus Prescottella; species Prescottella equi. The sequence continues at coordinate 161,509 of NZ_LWTX01000006.1, read as the reverse complement.
CTTCCACGGGTCCTGTTGCTCTCCTACAACTCCAGCCATTCCAGTTCTTCGGGACCATATCCTATTCCCTGTACCTGTGGCATTGGCCGCTTCTCGTGATCCCCGCAATGTACCGAGCAGAACTCTCGGTGATGGAACGAGCAGGTCTGGTTGTGGTGGCTGTGTTGCTGGCCTGGCTAACCGAGCGTTACGTCGAAAAGCCATTCCGCAGTGGTCGGTGGCTCACGTCGACGAACGCTCGCACCTACCTCACCGCCGCGGCTGCCACTGTCACCGCGATCGCGTTGTCACTGGCGTCCGGTGTCACCCCGCGACTGACCTCGGATCGCACGGCAGGGCAGTGGACAGAGGGTGTACTCGCTACCGAGGTTGCGGACCCGGGATTCGTCCCCTCCAATCTCCGTCCCGCGCTAAAGGACACGCTCGATAGTGTGCCCCCCATCTATGCAGATGGCTGCCACGTGGGCTTCTCGGTCACCGAGCCGCAAGATTGCTCATACGGTGCTAAGGAGTTCGGAAGAACTATCGTTCTTTTTGGTGATTCTCATGCGGCCCAATGGTTTCCTGCACTCGAGGCGATCGCGCTCCAATCCGGATCTCGACTTGTCTCCTTCACGAAGTCGTCCTGCCCGGCAGCGGACATTACGACCTGGAACTCGAACCTTCAGCAGCCGTACACCGCGTGTGATGTTTGGCGCGAAAAAGTGCTCAATAGGATTGTTGCCCTTGACCCGGATCTGATTGTCATGTCCGACTATCGAAAGCAGCGTCCCGCTCAGGCCGGCGATGCCTCGTCCCTGTGGGCAGAAGGAATCGAGACCACTGTTCGGCGCCTCACGTCCACGGCGGACGTGGTCGTTGTAGGAGACGGGCCGACATTTCCCGTCGAACCAGCGGTATGTCTGTCCGCGCACCTCGAGGCGACTGCGGAATGTGCGGAACCCATCGAGAATGTCGTGGATCTTGTCGCATTGGATGAAGTGCGGAAAGCGACCGTTACGGCCGGCGGGCGCTTCATCGATACCAGGGAATGGTACTGCCCAGCAGGATTGTGCTCCGTTGTGAGGGGCGATGTCGCAATGTACCGCGACAACCATCACATCACGGTCGAAGCGTCGCAGGCAATGTCCGCCAGCTTGTACTCCGCGCTCGAGATCGACCACTGACAACAGCGAGCTTCGTGCCGAGGGTGCATCGCTTCGGCATACTCGGCGACCAGGCCGGAAAGTGCTCCGAAAATCGGACTTCGAGCACATTGGTTCCGACCGGAATAGAGCCGCTGCCCCTGGGCTCGGGTGCAGCGGCTCATTCGTCGCATGTCTCGTGCGTATTCGGCGGTATTCGTCAGCAGGGTGGAACTCGGACGCTGACCGCCGGCGCGTCGACAAGCGGCTGCACCGGCACGACCGGCGCCTTCGCCGACGCCGGCTCGGTGAGCTGGTAGACCACCTCGACGGTCTTGCCCTGCGGAATCGGGAACTGGAGATCGAAGACGGGGTGGCCGCGCTCTGCCCCGGTGAATGCGAAGGCCGGCTTGCCGTCCACGGTCACCTTGCCGAGCTTGGCGCCCTGGGTGGCGACGAGCGACAGGTTGGTCAGGTTGGTTCCGGCCGGTGCGCCCATCGGATTGTCGAACATCCCGGCGACGTACTTCGTGTAGTCGCCCGGCGGCAGTGTGTTGGTCAGCCGGACCTTCACGGTGGTTGCTCGGGTGTCTCCGGAGCAACTGTCTGCCGTGTAGTCGATTTCGCGCTGCAGGTAGTAGTCGAGCTTGTTGCCGCCGAGGTTGTTGACCACGACACCGGCGTACGGTGCGTCGTCGTCCGGAACGATGTGCCCCAGTGGCGTATCGGCCAGCACGTCCTGCTCGTCGGGCTGCGAACTCCACACCGCGAGGCGGCCTTCACTCGCGGCCCGTCCGAGAGCTTCCAGCAAGGCTTGCGGCTGGGAGATCTTGCCGGTCATGCGTTCGACAACCTTGCCGGCAATGTTCTGCAAGTACTGCTTTCGCGCGTTGTTGTCGGTGCCGAACCGGGTGTAGGCCGTCGACTCCGTCAACTCCACCACGTTGTCGGCGGTCACCTTCTCGCCGTCTGGCATGACGACCGGCCCGACGACTTTCAGTACGTAGCTGAGCGCGACGGGGTCGGTGGCGATGACGCCGTCGACCTGCGTTCCCGACTCCTGGGCCCACAGTGATCGCCAGATCTGCGCGGCGTACGGGAAATGTGAACTGGCATTGCTGTTGCGGAAGTCGGTGGTGGGGCGGCTCTGACCGTACTGACGCTCGAAGTCGGGACCGAGGTCGATGCCCTGCCGCCCGGCGAGCGACAGTTCGCGGTTGCTCGCGAGTTCGTCGACGCGGACAGCGCCGTCTACCGCGTGCAGTTCGCCGAACCCTCCGAGGAGCCCGCCGGTTCCGCGAGCCTCGGCATTGGTCTGGAATCCGATGAAGTAGCTGCGGGGCCCATCGGCGCCGAGCATCGCGGGCGCGATCTCCGCCGCGGTCGATACGTTGCCGAGCAGTGACGACAGGTCCGTGGTCTGCCCCACGAGTTCTTGTCGTGGGCCGTCGATCTGGCTCACGAACGTGCTGTCGATCTCCGATGCTCGCACGGCCAGTTCGTCGGCCGCGGCTGCCGTCTCGGCAAGCACTGGGGCTGCGTCCCGTAGCCCGGTGAGGTCGATGCGCGCGCCGTCCAGCAGTAGTTGGTCGGGAGACAGGGCCGAGCCGGCTTCGACGGCGGGCCTGAGCACGTCCGACGCGAGGCCCTGGACGACGTCGGAAATCTGTCGGGTGGTGTCGAACGGACCGCCGATACCGGGGATCGCTGCCGCAATCCGCCAGCTCACCGAATCGGTGGCGTCCTTGGCTCGCCCGGCGTAGCGAGCGGCGTCGTCGGCGGAACGGACCGCCTCCTCCGAGTTACCCGCCAGTAGAGCATCTTTCGTCTGCGTCGCGAACTCGGCAGCCTCTTCAAGATTCAACTTGATCTGAGTGGCCTCGTATGCGACGTAGCCGCCCCAGGCGACCGCGACTGCCGCCGCGGATGCGGTCCCGATGACGATTCGTCGTCGGCGCTTCCTTTGTGTCGCTGCAGGTTGAACGGTTCTGCGCCGATTCGTGCGCCGTCGTGACGGTGCTTCCGTCGCGGTTTCGACGGACGACTCCTCGGACTTGGTCTGCTCCACTCGGTGAGCCCCCTTCGCTCGTGGTGTGTTTGGCAGGCTATCCCGTATCCGGACTGATCGAGCGTTCAAGTGGTGAACGCTTCTCGCGCACAGTAAGTTGGTTCTGTCCGATTCCCGCAGGTTGGGTCGGATGGGCTTCGTCGGGGCGGCAAGGCAGTTCGCGGACGGGGTTGTCGGGATGCCTGTTGAATTCAGAGGGGGTCGGCGTGCGTCCGTTCCCGCTTGCGCCGGCACAGAACGCGCTTCTGGTCGCGCAGCAGCTGTTGCCCAATATCGCCATGACCGTCGCGGAGTACCTGGAGGTTCGCGGCGGAATCGACAGTGAAATGTTCATCGAGGCCTGTGATCAGGCAGCTCGCGACATCGGTTCGGGGACCGTGGTTCTCGTCGAGGTCGACGACGAGGTGCTGCAGACCCCGGTGCCGGACATCGACGATCGTCCGCACTTCCTCGACCTGTCGGGGGCCCATGATCCGCATGCTGCCGCGCTCACCTGGATGACCGAGCGGACGGCCCGACCGATCGACCCGTTCTCGGACCGCCTCGCGGAAATGACGCTGATCCGGCTGCGCGACGACCTCCACTACCTGCACTACTTCGCCCACCACATCGTCATGGACGGTTCGGCGGCGCAGGTTCTCACCGACCGCATCTCCGAGGTCTACGGCGCCCTGGTCGAGGGCGTCGCGCCGCCGCCGACTTCGACGGCACCTGTCGAAGAGGTGTGGCGCAGCGTCGTCGCCTACAACGGGAGCACCAGGGAGGCCTCGGATCGCGAGTACTGGCGGGAGCGCCTGCGCGACCTGCCGCCGTCCGTCTCGATCGCAGATCGTCCCGGCCCGGTGACGACGCCCGCGCTGCGGTCGCCCGGCGAACTGCCCGCCGGCACTCTCACCGGAAGTGGCAGCGGTTCGGCGATGCCCGACGTGCCTGTGATCGTCGCCGGCTTCGCCGCATATCTGTCACGGGTACTGGGCGTGGGCGACATCGTGTTGAGCTTGCCGGTGTCCGCGCGCACGACGGCATTGCTGCGTCGATCGGCGGGTTCGGTGTCGAACGTCGTACCGCTGAGAGTGCGGGTGGATCCGTCGGACACGGTCGCAGACCTCGTGCGACGTGTGCAGATCGAGATGACGGGTGCGCTGCGGCACCAACGGTTCCGCTACGAGGACATGCTCCGCGAACTGCCCGACGGCGAGGGCCGCACGGGGCTCGGCGGAGTGTTCGGGCCCGTCGTGAACATCCTGCAGTTCCCGCAGACGGTCGAGTTCGGCCCGGTCACCGGAGAGCTGTTCGTCCTGTCGACCGGGCCGGTCGAGGACCTGTCGCTGACGGTCTACCCGGGTGGCGCGGATAGGGTCACGCGCCTGGATTTCGAAGCGAACCCGTCCCGCTACTCGACCGAGTCCCTGCACCGGCATCACAGCCGACTGCTCGCCTTCCTCACCGAGTTCGCGGCGTCCGGCGCTCAACTCGTGTCCGATGTGCCGTTCGGCCTCCCCGGCGAGACGGCGGGACTGACCCCTGCGGCGGGGCGGCCGGTACCGGGCCGGGAGGAGTTGCTTCCGAACGTTCTGATCCGCCACGCGGGATCCGGTGGTGTTGCGGTGCGCGCGGCCGGCGTGGAGATCACGTACGCCGAACTCGACGCTCGCTCGTCGGCGCTCGCGCGGCGTCTCATCTCCTTGGGGTGTGGACCCGAGGAAGCGGTCGCGGTGTTGCTGCCTCGGTCGATCGATTCCGTCGTGGCCTTGTGGGCCATCGCCAAGACCGGAGCCGCCTACGTACCGGTCGACCCGGAACTTCCGCCGCTGCGGTTGGCGCAACACCTGGATGTCGTCGGTTTCGCGATCGGCCGCGGGGTGGAACTGCCCGGAAGCGTCCTGCTCGTGGACCCGGACGCACCGGGCTTCTCGACCGCCCCGATCACCGATGCCGAGCGGCTGCGACCGCTCCGTGCGGAGAACCCCGCATGGATCGTGCACACGTCCGGGTCGACGGGACAGCCCAAGGCCGTGGTGGTGTCACACCGCGGTATCGCGGGTCTGCTCTCGACGCTCCGGACCACGTATGCGGCGACTCCCGACTCACGCGTGCTGCACGTCGCGTCGCTGTCGTTCGACGCCTCGATCCAGGAGATCCTGACCGCCGCCGACGCCGGTGCCACCCTCGTGATCGCCGACGGCGACGTCGTCGCGGGCGATCCGCTGGCGCAGCTGATTGCGGCGGAGGGCGTGACGCACGTCGTGTCGTCACCGGCCGTGCTGGCGGCGACGCCGTCGGACACCGTGCCGACACTGCGCATGCTGGATTCCGGCGGCGAAGTGCTGCCGGTGCCCGTGGCTCGGCGGTGGTCCGAGAACCGGGCGATGGTCAACGCGTACGGACCGACCGAGACCACGATTCTCGCGGCCGTGAGCGGCCGCATCGACGACGCGATGCTGGCCGGGACGACGTCGGTTCCGGTGGGCCGGCCGGTGGACGGTTCGTCGATCGTCGTCCTCGATCCGCGGCTACGCGCCTGCCCGCCGGGCGTCGTCGGCGAGGTCTACGTGCTGGGCCCGTCGCTCGCCCGCGGGTACGCCCGCGACGCCGGATCGACCGCGGGACGCTTCGTGGCCTCGCCCTTCGGTGGCGGCCGGATGTACCGCACCGGCGACCTGGCCCGGTGGCGCGCGAATGGGACCCTCGACATCGTCGGACGGGTCGACCATCAGATCCAGTTGCGCGGGATCCGCGTCGAACCAGGCGAGGTCGATGCGCTCCTCGTCACCCACCGGGGTGTCCGCGCCGCGACGACCGTAGCCATCGACGAACGGCTGGTGACCTTCGCGTGCGGTGACGGACTGCGGCCGGATCGACTGCGCGAGTGGCTCGCGGAACGCTTGCCCGCCCATGCCGTTCCGTCCCGAGTGGTGTTGCTCGACTCGCTGCCGCTCACCGCGAGTGGGAAGGTCGACCGTGCCGTGCTCGTCGACCGAGCACCCACACCGGACGGCGCCCACGGTCGATCGGTGCACGGTGTGGTGGAGGAACTCGTCGCCGACGAGATGCAGCGCATCCTCGGTATCGAGGTGAACGCGTCGACGGACTTCTTCGACCACGGCGGCAACTCCCTGAGCGCCACCCGTCTCGCCGCGCGGGTCTCCGCGGTCACCGGACGCAGCGTGTCCGTTCGTGACGTCTTCACCCGTCGGACCGCCGCGGGTCTGGCTGCCGTCGTCGCGGGCGCGGCCGAGCGCCCGGCACTCGTTGCGGCCGATGACCGCTCTGCACCGCTCGCCCCGGCGCAGCGACGATTGTGGTTGCAGCACAAGCTCGATCCTTCGAGCACTGCCTACCACGTGCCGTTCGTCGTCGAACTCGTGGGCGAGCTGTCGGAGGAGGCGCTGCGGGACGCTCTGGGTGACGTCCTCCGGCGGCACGCACCGTTGCGCACGGTGCTGACCGAGAACGCCGACGGGGAACCACGGCCGCGTCTCGTGGAAGTCGACCGGGCCGCTGTGCTCGGTACGCGGGACGTACGCGATCGTGACGAATCCCAGCGGTTGATCGACGACTTCGTGTCCGAACCGTTCGACCTCGCGACCGACGTGCCGATCCGGTTCGCGCTGCACCGAATCGGCGACCGGTGTCACGAACTCGTCGTCGTGGCGCATCACATCGCTCTCGACGGACTCTCGTTCGCGCCGCTGATCGCCGATCTCACCGCGGCCTACACCGCGCGACGCGCAGGCGGGACGCCCCCGTGGGCCCCTCTGCCGGTGGATTACGCGGACTACGCGCGCTGGCAGCACGAACTGCTGGACTCGGGGATCCGTGACAGCGATCTCGCGTTCTGGGAAGGCGTGCTCGAGGGGGCTCCAGCCGTTCCCGGTGTGCCGCTGGATCGATCCCGGTCGGCAGTCCGCGGCCGCGCGGAGCGGGTCACGGCCAGCCTCGACAGTGAGGTGTGGACGGCGCTCGGCGCCGTGGCCAGGGGCATCGACGCGACGCCCTTCATGGTGTTGCATTCGGCGGTCGCGGTGCTGCTGTCGGCGATCACCGGCACGCCGGACACCCTGGTGGGGACTGCGGAGTCCGGCCGCAACGATCCGCTGCTCGACGAGTTGGTCGGAATGTTCGTGGGCACCGTGGCCCTGCGCGCGCACGTGCACGGCGATGCGACCTTCCCGGACCTCGTCGACGCAGTCCGGGCGTCCGACATCGACGCCTTCGTCCACGCCACCACGCCGTTCGACGTCGTCCAGGAGCGATGCGGGGGAGTACGGCTGCAGGCGATGCTCGCGTACGAGAGCTTCGCCGATCCGGCCCTCGTGTGGCCGGGCCTGGAAGTGCGAGGGCGGGCCGTGCCCGGAACGGACGCCCGGTCGGATCTCGAGATCGCGGTGCGCGAGACGGCAGCCGGCCTCGAGATCGGGTTCGTGTACGACTCGTCCGTCCTGGACCGGCGAACCGTGCAGGGCTGGGCGAGCTTGCTCGGGACCATCCTCGACCGCGTGGCCGTGGACCCGCATCGGCGCATCGCGGACCTGGTGACGGGCGGCACTCCCGACGTCGGGCCCGTCGCGCCTCGAACGCCGGTCACGCTGTCCGAGATCGCGAACGGAGCCACTCGCGTCGTGGACGCGGAAGGGCCTGCACGCAACATCGCTCCCGCGGCGGAGGCGCTGGCCCGGCATTTGTCAGCGCGGGGAGTCGCGAGCGGGGAGTTCGTCGGTATCCTGCTGCCCCGTTCCGTCGAGGCCGTCACCGCTGTTGTCGCGGTCGCGCGTGCGGGAGCCGCCTTCGTGCCGATCGATCCGCACCAGCCAGCGCACCGCATCGCGACAATCCTCGCCGACAGTGGCGCGCGGTTCGTGATCGCCCGAGCGGACGCGGACCTGCCCGACGGTGTCCACCGGATCGATCCCGATGCGCTGGTGGACGCGAATCATGCGGAGCATGAGCCCTTTCCGACTCCGCACCCGGACTCCGCGGCGTATGCGATCTACACCTCGGGCTCGTCCGGCACACCCAAGGGTGTGGTCGTCACGCACCGCGGTCTCGGGCCGCTCACGACAACCCTGCGGCGCGCGTTCGCGATCACCGAACGATCCCGCGTGCTGCACGCCGCGTCTCCTGCGTTCGATGCATCGATTCTCGAGTACCTGCTCGTACTCGGATCCGGCGCCACCCTGGTCGTGGTGCCGGACGGCGTGTACGGACCCGACGAGATCGCCGACATCGTTCGGACTCAACGAGTCACCCACTGGTTCTCGACCCCCGCGGTGCCCGCGCAGATCGATCCCGACGACCTCGACGACCTGCGCGTCCTGGGCCTCGGCGGAGAGGCGTGGGCGTGGGACACCGCCGCCCGATGGGCGCCCGGACGGACGCTGCTGAATCTGTACGGGCCTACCGAGTCGTCCATCGTCGCAACGATCAGCCGCCCGCTCGACGGGCTGTCGAATCCGCCCATCGGTGTGCCCGTCGACGGGTCGACCGTGGCCGTGCTCGACGCCGAGTTGCGTCCGGTCGGCGTCGGTGCGGTCGGCGAGTTGTACCTCGCAGGCCCCGGCCTGGCCCGTGGATACCTGGGCCGACCCGGCCTCACCGCCGAACGATTCGTCGCCTCGGTGCTCGGTCCCGGGCGCATGTACCGCACAGGTGATCTGGTTCGCCGACGGGTCGACGGCCAGTACGAGTACGTCGGCCGATCCGACCGTCAGATCCAGATCCGCGGCTTCCGCGTGGAACTCGGCGAGGTGGAGGCCGTGCTCACCGCCCACCCGGATGTCGACACCGCGGTCGCGGTCGAACACGCGGGCACGGTCGCGGCTTTCGTCCACGGACGGGGGCACCTCGATGTCGAACGTCTCCGGGGGTTTGCTGCCGCGCGGCTACCGCGGCACATGGTGCCCGGTGTGGTGACCGTGCTGGACACTGTTCCGTTGACCGTCGCGGGCAAGATCGACCGTGCCGCGCTGCCGGCTCCGGCCGCTCCCCGTCCCGACGCCAGGGAGTTTCACACGGCAGGCCAGCGCACGGTGGCCCGACTCATGTCCGAGGTGCTCGGTGGCGACGCCCTCGGACGTGACTCCGACTTCTTCGTGTACGGCGGCAATTCGCTGCTCGCGACGCAACTCGTGTCCCGGATCGGCTCGGAGACGGGCGTGCGCATCGACGTGCGGGACGTGTTCGAGAACCCGACCGTCGCGGGCCTCGCCGGGATACTCGACGGGATCGACGGTTCACCGGTTCCGTGGCAACCGAGTGACAGTGACGAGCCGGCCCCGCTGTCGCCGGCGCAGCAACGGATGTGGGTGCTGGCGCGCCGGCACACGTCCGCAGCGGACAACATCGCGTTCGCACTCGAGATCGAGGGAGAACTCGACACCGGCGTCCTGCGGACCGCGGTGTCGGACGTGCTCGAACGCCACGAGGCGCTCCGCACCGTCTTCCGGGAGATCGACGGACGTCCGGTCCAGGTGGTCGAGTCCGCAGCATCGGTACCCGAGGTCATCGAGGCGCCGAACGGCTGCGCGGACCGGTTGCAGGAGTTGGCAGCCCGTCCGATCGACATCACCTCGACCGCGCCGGTGCGCCTGGCCCTGTACCGCACGGGGAACACGTCCCACACTCTGGCCGTCGTCGCGCACCACGCGGTGCTGGACGGGCTGTCGGTGGTGCCGCTGTACCGCGATCTGACGGAGGCGTTCGAGGCTCGACGGCGCGGCACCGAACCGGGCTGGAGCCCTGTCCGGATGCGCTACACCGACTACGCGCGGTGGCAGCGGGAGTTGCTCGGCGATTCGTCGGAGCCGGGAAGCCGGGCGCACGAGGATCTTGCGTACTGGACCGAGCGTCTCGAGACGGCGCCGCAGGTCCTCGAACTGCCGTCCGATCGATCGAGAAGCCGCGAGTACGGTTCTGCCGCCGCCGGAACGGTGACCTTCACGATTCCGGCGGAACTGCATGCCGCGCTGGAGAAGGTGGCGTTGGAGTACGACGCCACCCCCTTCATGGTGGTGCACGCAGCGCTCGTGGTGCTGCTCGCCCGACTCTCGGGGAGCGACGACGTCAGCGTCGGAACCCCGGTGTCGGGACGCAGCGGACCCGGCCTGCACGACCTGGTGGGAATGCTGGTCGGCACGGTCGTGCTGCGCGCCACCGTCGATCAGACTCGTTCCTTCGTCGATCTGCTCGGCGGGATCCGCCGCGACGACCTCGACGCGCTCGCTCATGCGGAGACGCCGTTCGACCAGGTCGTCGCACGCGTGGCACCGCGAACCTCGGGTGCGCACCACCCTCTGTTCCAGGTGATGCTCGCGTACGAGAACTTCGTGCCCGCCGAGCTCCCGGTGCCGGGACTCGACATTCGTGTCCATGAAATCCACAGCGGACAAACACGTTTCGATCTCGAGGTCACCCTTCGCGAGCGAGACCTCCGTATGGGTGAGGCGGCCGGGATCGACGGCGTGCTGACGTACTCTCGGGACCTGTTCGATCACGAGACCGTGGCCCGGTGGGCGGCTTGGCTCGTGCGGGTGCTCGAGACGGTCACCGACGATCCGACCGTCGTGGTCGACGCGATCGATCCGGTCGCGCGCGGTGGCGTGCTCGGTGGGCGACCCGAGGCTGTGACCGAATCTCGCAGTGGGGTGTGTGCCGGGGTGACGTCGCTGGGCGAGTTGTTCGTCCAGCGTGCAGCCGAACATCCCGATGCGGTGGCGGTGGTGGCGGGCGACGAACGCATCACCTACGCCGAACTCGATGCCCGGTCACGGTTGCTCGCGGGCAGACTCGCGGAGGCCGGGGTAGCCACCGAGGATGTGGTGGCGTTGGTTCTGCCACGTTCGGTGGACTTGATCGTCGCGATGATCGCGGTCGTTCGTGCGGGTGCCGCCTACCTGCCGCTCGACAGCACCCAGCCTCGCGATCGCCTCGACATGCTGATCGACCAGGTCGGGGCAGCACTGATCCTGCACGACGGCGGCTTCGGCGGCGACGGTCCTTCGCTCGAGATCGCATCCCCACCGGGGCGGCCGGATCTTGATCGATGCGGACCGCTCGACGTTGCGGTCCGGGACGATCAGGCGGCCTACGTGATCTACACGAGTGGGTCTACGGGCAGGCCCAAGGGCGTGACGGTGTCCCATGCGAACGTCCTGGCGTTGCTGGCGAACACGTTTGCAGGCTTCGGGTTCGGTCCGTCGGACGTCTGGACGATGTTCCACTCGCCGGCGTTCGACTTCTCGGTGTGGGAGATCTGGGGTCCGCTCGGCACGGGTGGCAGCATCGTGGTGGTCGATCATTTCGTGGCGAGGAGCCCCCGGGAACTACGTGAACTACTGGTGCGGGAGCGGGTATCGGTCCTCAATCAGACGCCGACCGCGTTCGCCCAACTGGTCGACATGGCGGGGGAGGCCGACGATCTCGCTCTCCGACTGCTGATCTTCGGAGGCGAGGCCCTCGACGTCCGCAGGGTGTCGCCGTGGCTCGACAAACACCCGACGGTTCGCGCAGTCAACATGTTCGGCATCACCGAGACCACGGTGCACGCGACGTGGACCGACATCGCACCGGCCGAACCCGCCGACCGCAGCGTCATCGGTGTGCCGCTGCCGGGGCTGCAAGTCGACCTGCTGGACCGATCGCTGCGCCCCGTGCCGCCCGGAGTCGTCGGCGAGATGTACGTCGGCGGCCCGCAGGTGGCCCGTGGTTACCGTGGACGACCGGGACTCACCGCGGGGCGTTTCGTGGCCGCCCCGGATGGAAGAATCCGTTACCGGACCGGCGATCTCGCGCGTCTGCGCAACGACGGAACCTACGAGTACCGCGGCCGGTCGGACGACCAGTTGCAGGTGCGTGGGCACCGGATCGAACCCGGCGAGATCGTGCGGGCACTACGAGGTACCACCGGCGTCGTCGATGCCGCAGTGGCAGTGCGCGGCGGGCGGTTGGTGGCCTACGTCGTCGGCGCGGCCCGTACGGAGCACAGCCTCGCGCACCGGGCGATCATCCAGGCCCTCCGGCGCGTGCTGCCCGACTACATGGTCCCCGCGACCGTCGTGACGATGGAGACGCTGCCGCTCAATGCGAACGGCAAGGTCGACGCCGCGGCCCTGCCGGACCCGGTCGATGCCACGGTCCCGTCCGTCGTGACCGGCGGCGCGCGCAGCCCGCTCGAGGCGGTGGTGCTCGACGTCTGGAGTGACCTGCTCGGCGCCCCCGATTTCGGCCGCGACGACGACTTCTTCGACGTCGGTGGCAACTCCCTGCTCGCAACTCAGGTCGCCGGCCGGCTGACATCGACGACCGGTATCGAGATCGGCGTCCGCGACGTCTTCGACGCCGCCACCGCCGCGGACCTGGCGAGGACGATCGAGACCCGGGTGGCACGGCCTGTGGGCAGCTCCGAGCTGCGCGCGAGCACAACGCCGCTCGACGCCGGTCCGCTCTCTCCGGCCCAGCGCCGGCTGTGGTTCCAGCATCTCCTCGATCCCGCGTCCGACGTGTACAACCTGGCCTTCACGCTGCGCTTCTCGGGTGACCTGGTGATCGGCGCGCTGGAGGAAGCGGTGCGCGACGTCCTGCGCCGGCACCGAGTCCTGCGGACCACGTACACGACGGGACCCGACGGCCCGCTGCAGCGCGTGGGCGACGGCCCCGCCGTCGATCTGACACCGGTTGCGGTCCCGCGCGGCGGCCTGGACGATTTCGTGCGCTCTCTCGCCCGGACGCCGTTCGACCTCGAAGCATCTGCGCCCCTGCGATTTCGGCTGTATCGCACTGCGGACACCGAGCACGTCCTGGCGATAGTCGTCCATCACATCGTGGCCGACGGATGGTCCCTCGATCCGTTGTCGACCGACCTCGCGGAGGCCTACCGCGCGCGCGTCGAGGGGCGGTGCCCGCAGTGGTCACCGCTACCGCTCGACTATCTCGACCACGCGCGGTGGCAGAACACACGCGTCGACGCGAACCTCGACGACTGGGTGGAGATCCTCGACGGCGCCCCCACCGAATCGTCGCTGCCGCCGGACCGGGTCCGATCGGAGACGGTGAACCCCGAGGTCGGCGCGGTTCACGTCGCGCTTCACGGTGAACCCGCCGAGCGGGTCGCCGCGACGGCTCGCCGACATCGCTCGACCACGTTCATGACGATCCACGCCGCACTGGCCGCAGTCCTGGCCCGGCACAACGACACCGACGACATAGTGATCGGCACGGCCGTCGCCGGTCGCGGCGATCCGCGACTGGATTCGCTCGTGGGCATGTTCGCCTCGACGCTGCCTCTGCGCACCGACGTCGCGGCCGGGCAGACGTTCGCGGACCTGCTAGGGCACGTGCGGGAGCGGGACATCGAGGCCTTCGCGCGGGTCGACACCCCGTTCGAGCGCATCGTCGAACGCGTCGCACCGGAACGGTATTCGGCGCGCCACCCGATCTTCCAGGTGGCGCTCGCCGTCCGCCGGCCGGGGAGCCTGCGATTCACCCTCCCGGGTCTCGAGGTCTCCGCGGCTCCGATCGAGTCGGCGAGCACGCAGTTCGACCTGCACGTCACCGTGACCGAGAACCCCGACGGTCTCGACTTCGAATTCGCCTACCGCAGCGACCTGTACGAAGCTGCCACGATCGAGGCTTTCGCCGCGCGCCTGATCCTCTTCCTCGACCATGTCACCGCGGATCCCGGCCTGCCGATCGGTGACGTGGGCCTACTGACCGCAACGGAGCGCCGCGGTCTGGTGCCGGCGTCCGGCGCCGACGGATCCGTCGCCGGGCTGTGGCAGGTCCTGGCGGCCGGTGCCGCCGAACACCCCGACCGCGTGGCGGTGGCTGCCGGCGACCGCACCGTGACCTATCGCCAACTCGTCGTGCGCGCGGAGTCACTCGCCCGCGAGCTGGTCGCCCGAGGCGCGGGACCCGGCGTCCGGGTGGCCTGTGCGGTGCCGCGCTCGCTCGACTCGGTGACGGCGGTGTGGGCGATCGCTCGCACCGGTGCAGCTCCGGTGATGATCGACCCGGAGCATCCGGCCGCTCGGATCCAGCTGATGCTCGAGGCGTGCGGTGTACGCACAGGTGTGACGACCGCCGAGGGCGTCGTGAGCCTGCCGTCGCGCGTCGAATGGGTCGACGTCGCTGCGTCCGGCACCGGTGTCCTGGGAGAGCCGGCAATTCACCCGGACGACGCGGCCTACGTGGTGTTCACCTCGGGCACGACCGGCCACCCCAAAGCGGTCGTCCTCACGGCGCGCGGCCTCGGCGCGTTCGGTGACGACCTCGCCGAGATCTTCGCTGCGGACGCCGATTCGAGGGTCCTGCACGTCGCAGGACCCGGGTTCGACATGGCGCTGCTCGAGATGCTGCTGGCGGGTATGTCGGGCGCCCGACTCGTGGTGGCTCCCGGATCGGCCTACGGCGGGCCGGAACTCACCGAGTTGATTGCCGCCGAACGCGTCACCCACGCCTGCCTGACGCCGTCCGTCGCGTCGAGCGTCGCCGCCGGATCGTTCCCGAACCTTGCGACGCTGATGCTCGGCGGCGAGCGGGTCACCGACGATGTGTCGGCACGGTGGGGTGAGGGACGCAGGCTCTTCATCGGGTACGGCCCGGCCGAGGCGACGGCCTTCGCGACGTGGGCGGGTCCACTGGCCCCGTCCGACCGACCGCTGATCGGACGGCCCGCCCGCGGCATCGATGCCGTCGTGCTCGATCGACGCCTGCAGCCTGTGCCGCCGGGGGTGACCGGCGAGCTGTACCTGGCCGGTGACCGCCTCGCCGCCGGATACGACGGCGACGGTGCTCGGACAGCGGAGCGGTTCGTTGCGGCGCCGGGTGGCCGCCGCCTGTACCGGACCGGAGACCTCGTGCGGTGGATCGAGACACCGGCCGGTGCGATGCTCGACTTCCGCGGACGGAGCGACGACCAGGTCAAGATTCGCGGAGTGCGTGTCGAACCCGCCGAGGTCGACGCCGTACTCCGGAGCCTGCCCGGCGTGCGGAGCGCCGTCACCGTCCCGCGCGAGCACGGTGACGGGCATGCCCTGTACTCGTATGTCGTGCCGGAGAGTTGCGATCCGGCACGATTGCGTGCGGCGCTCGTCGACCGGTTGCCCGCGCCGATGATCCCCACCGCCATCCTCACGACGGACTCGATCCCGCTGACCGCGAACGGGAAGGTCGACGCCGGTCGGCTCCCCAAGCCGGTGCGGGAGCGAAGCGGCGCGCCGACGAATCCCATCGAGGCCCTGGTCGCGGAGGCGTACTCCGTGGCGCTCGGGACCGACGTGGACCGTCTGGACGACTTCTTCGTCGTCGGAGGCGATTCCCTGCTCGCGACGGCCGTCGTGTCCCAGCTGCGGGCACGGCTCGGACGCGAGGTCCCGCTGCGTCTGCTGTTCGACGAGCCGACCGTCGCGGGCCTCGCCGCCGCGATCGAGGGCGGCCGGTTCGCGGCAGCCGACGGCGGACCCGTCGCGGGCAACCGGCCGGAGCGTCTGCCGCTCAGCCGGGCCCAGCAACGGATGTGGACCCAGCGTCGGACCGGCGGCGTCGAACGGTATCGGCTGGGGGCGCGGGTGGAACTGCGCGGTCCGCTGGTTCCGGACGCCTTGCACGCCGCATTGACGGACGTCGTGGAACGTCACGAAATTCTGCGCACCTTCTACTCCCACGACGCCGCCGGCCCGTACGCGTCGATCGGGACCGCGGGACGTACCGACTCGCACGACGACGCGGTCCCGTTGCGTGTGGCCCTCCGAGCCGATGGCCCCCGGACCCACACGCTCGAGGTCGAACTCGATCACCTTGCCGCGGACGGTGCGTCGGTCGCGATCCTGGTGACCGACCTCGTGACGGCGTACGAGGCACGGCTCGTCGGCGACGCGCCGCGTTGGGCGCCGTTGCCGGTGCAGTATGTCGACTACGCGCTGTGGGAACGCGACACGGCGTCCCGTGGCCGGGACACCGAATTCTGGACGCATGCTCTCGCGGACTTCGATCCGGCTCTGCTTCCCTCGGTGACCACCCCCGGGACGGAACCGGGCCCGGTCGGCTCGATCGACTTCGAGATCGACGCCGACGTCACTGCACACCTGGCACACCTGGCAGCCTCGCGTGGAGCGACCGAGTTCATGGTCCTGCACGCGGCACTCGCGGCCACCGTGGCCCGCCTCTCGGGGCAGACGGACGTGGGGATCGCCGCAGTCGTGTCGGGTCGCCGGTACCCGCAACTGATTCCGGTCGTCGGGCCGTTCGTGGACACCGTCGTCTTGCGCGCCCGGGTGGAACCGGGGATGCCGTTCGCCGGGCTGCTGGGACAGGTGCGCGACTTCGACGTCGCGGCGCTGGACCGCGCCGCGGCCCCGATCGAGGACGTGCTCCGGTCGACCGGACTGTCGACACCCCAGGTGGCGCTCGCTCTCCAGGACTTCACGATCCCCGCGCTGCACGTGGGTGATCTGAGCATCGAGGCACACGAAACCGAACCGGCCACCGCCGACTTCGACATCCGCTTCACGCTGTGGCACAACGAATCCGGTAGTCTGACGGGCCGACTGCTGCACGACGTCTCGCGTTTCGCCCGCCCGGACGCGGAGCTGCTGGCGCGGCAGTTCACCGCGGTCGTCGGTGCTGCCGCCGCAGCTCCCGGTACCACCGTGGGGCATCTGCCGTTGCTCACCGCGCCGGCGCGGGTGTCCGAGGCCGACTGCGAGCCGACGACCCTGGCCTCGATGCTGCGGGCCACCGCGGCGGCGTTTCCGGATCGGCACGCGGTGACCGACGGTGAGAACACGCTCACGTACCGCGAACTCGACGAGCGATCCGACGCGTCGGCTCGTCGAATGTCCGACGAGGAGGGGATCGGTCCCGAGGACGTCGTCGCGCTTCCACCGACACGGTCGATCGAGCGTGTGGTGCAACTGTGGGCGGTGGCGAAGACGGGGGCGGCGTTCGGCGCACACGACCACCGTTCCAGCATGGGCAGCAAGTCACTCGTGGATGCTGCGTCGGCCGTCGACACGCTCGCCTACGTCATCACGACGTCCGGCTCCACCGGCACCCCCAAGCAGGTCGCCGTGACACACCGGGGTCTGGCGGCGCTCGCCGCCGAGGCTCGCCGGCGTTACCGCGTCGGCCCCGGCGACCGTGTGCTGCACGGCTACGATCCGGCCTTCGACGCCGCGCTGCTCGAGATGCTGCTCGCCCACACGTCGGGTGCGACACTGGTCGTCGCGCCGCCGGACGTGTTCGCGGGAGCGCCGCTGCACGATCTTCTGGGCCGACAGCAGGTCACTCACTTCCTTTCCACCCCCGCGGTACTCGCGACGCTCGACGCCGACGGCCTCGACCACTTGCAGGTCGTGGCCAGCGGCGGTGAGAGCCTGGCGCCGGAGACGGTACGGGCCTGGCGCACCGGCCGCCGGATGCTCGACGCGTACGGACCGACGGAGTCGACCGTCGTCGCCCTGCTCGCCGATATCGGTGACGAGATCCTTCTGGGGGAGCCCATCCCCGGCACCGGGGTGCTGGTGCTCGACACCGCTCTGCATCCGGTTCCGCTCGGAGGCGTCGGCGAGATGTACCTCACCGGCGACGGTCTGGCTCGCGGCTACCTGGGCGCCCCGGGGGAGACGGCGGCGCGGTTCGTGGCCTCGACGCACGGAACCGGACGGATGTACCGAACGGGCGACCGGGTTCGGGTGGGCTTCGACGGACGGCTTCGCTTCCTCGGCCGCGTCGACCGCCAACTCAAGATTCGCGGCGCACGCGTGGAGCCGGCGATGGTCGAGTCGGCACTGTTGCAGGACAGCGCGGTCCGGCGGGCGGCGGTGACGGCGGTGGACGGCGCCCTCGTCGCCTTCGTCTGTGGCGACCGGATCGATCCCGAAGAAGTGCTGCGCGCGGTCACTCGGACGTTGCCGCCGACGTCGGTGCCGTCACGTCTGCACGTACTGGATCGGCTCCCGACGACGAGCAACGGCAAGACCGACTTCCGGTCGCTGACCGAACTCGCACGCGAACTCGCGGACACGTCCAGCGATCGCCCGCTCTCCGGCACGGAGTCGGTCGTCGCCGCGGTAGTCTCCGACGTCCTCGGGCACTGTGTCGACGTCGACGCCGGGTTCTTCGCAGTCGGCGGGCATTCGCTCGCTGCCGTCGAGGTCGCCGGACGCCTGGCGCAGTCGCTCGGCCGGGACGTCGCGCCGCGTGCAGTGCTCGAGGCGCCCACGCTCGCCGCGCTGGCCCGCACGATCGACACCGGGGCCGCCTCCGCCCGTTCCGAACTCGTCCGGACCGACACGGAGCCGGTGCCGATCGCTCCGGCACAGCGCCGGTTGTGGCTGCTCCATCGCGCCGAACCCGACAGTGCCGACTACGTCATGCCGATCGTCGTCCGGTTCGGCGAATCCCTCGACCCGCGCGCGCTCGCCGCGGCCGTCCGCGACGTGGTGGATCGGCACGAAGCGCTGCGGACGTACTACCCGGACGAGACGCGTCAGGCGGTCGCGAGCAGCGGGGACGTCGAGGTCGCGATCGTCCACGAGCCCTTGTCCCGCAACGAGCTCGACCGATGGATCGCACGGATGGCATCCCGGCCGTTCGACCTGACGTCGAGGCCGCCACTGCGCGCGGCACTGCTGCTGGCGGAGTCGGCCGAGTGGATTCTCGTCGTCGTGACGCACCACATCGCCGTGGACGGAGCCTCCGTGACCCCGCTGCTCGGTGACGGAGCGCGAGCGTACGCGGCGAGAGCAGGCGGAGTCGCACCACAGTGGGAGTCCCTGCCGTTGCGGTACCGCGATTTCGCGCACTGGCAGGTGCGACTGCTCGGCGACCTCGACGACCCGGACAGTGTGGGCGGCCGGCAGTTGGCGTACTGGGCGCGCGCCCTGACCGGCGCACCCGACGGCCCGCTCGCGCTCCCCTTCGACCGTCCGCGTCCCGCGGTTCCCACCCACGTCGGCGGCACCGTGCACGCCGTCGTCGGCCCCGAACTCCACGCGGCGCTCGTCGATTCCGCGCGCCGCCAGGGCGTCACGGTGTTCATGATCCTGCACGCGGCCCTCGCCGCGCTGCTGGCGCGGTACGGCGGCCGCGACGACGTCACGATCGGCACCGTCGTCAGCGGACGCCCCGACGCGCGCCTGGACTCGGTGGTCGGCATGTTCGTCGGCACGCTCGCGCTGCGCACGGTGGTCGACCGCGCCGAATCGTTCGGCGAGTTCCT
Organism: Prescottella equi; assembly: GCF_002094305.1. Classification (GTDB taxonomy): domain Bacteria; phylum Actinomycetota; class Actinomycetes; order Mycobacteriales; family Mycobacteriaceae; genus Prescottella; species Prescottella equi. The sequence continues at coordinate 142,101 of NZ_LWTX01000006.1, read as the reverse complement.
CCGCCGGGTCCGCGACGTCGACCTGGGTGCTCTCGCGCACGCCGACGTCCCGTTCGACGACGTCGTCGCGCGGGTCGCACCCCACCGAAACCGCGCGCACCATCCACTGTTCCAGGTTCTGCTGGCGCACTCGGCAGCCGTACCCGAACTGCCCGACCTACCGGGCCTCGACCTCGCCGACGCCGGACCGGGTGCGCCGCCCGCGCAGTTCGACCTGGTGTGGGACACGACCGAGCGCGCCGACGGGCAAGGCGTCGACGTCCGCGTCGTGTACGCCACCGATCTGTTCGACGCCGCCACCGTCGACGGTCTCGCAGCGGCCTGGGTCGGGCTGCTCGAGCAGGCCGCGGCCGATATGTCGACGGCGGTAGGCGACCTGGCGTTGCCGGAGCACCCGCCGCTCACCGTGGACACGGCGCCGCCGGAGCTGGGTCTGGCCGAGATTCTCGCCGAGACCGTGCAGCGGTACCCGGACCGGGAGGCGCTCCGCTGTGGCGACGAAAGCTGGACCTACACCGAACTGGCTGCCGCAGCCGAGGATCGCTCGCAAGAACTGAAGGCTCGCGGAGTGCAGGCCGGCGACATCGTGCCCGTCGACGCGGTCCGCGGAGCGCGCTGGGTGGTCGAGGTGTGGGCGCTGAGCCGGCTGGGGGCGGCCTGGGTGCCGATCGATCCGTCGCACCCCGAGCAACGTCGTCGCAATCTGCTCGACGGCGCCGCGAGCGCGTCGGGTGACGGCCTCGCGTACCTGCTCTTCACGTCGGGCAGCACCGGCGTCCCGAAGGGTGTCGCCGTCACCCACGGGGGACTCTCGACACTCGTGGACGTGCAGCGACGGGAACTCGACGTCACGCCGGAAGCAGTGGTGCTCCAGGCCGCCACGCCGACGTTCGACGCGTGCGTGTTCGAACTGCTGGCGGCTCACGCCCACGGCGCCACCCTGGTCTGCGCGCCCGCGTCGATCTACGCCGGCACCGACCTGCAGGGATTCGTCGAACGCGAGGGCGTCACCCACGTCAATCTGACACCGACTGTGCTCGCCACACTGGACCCCGCCGCGTTCAGCCGATCGCTGACGGTGGTGTCGGCGGGCGAGGTCCTCTCGGAGAGGACGGCCGCCGCGTGGGCCGGTCACCGCCTGTACAACGGGTACGGTCCCACGGAGTGCACTGTCGGAGCGACGCTCGGTCCGGTCGCTCACCGCGGGCCGGTCACCATCGGACTACCCATGGCGGGCAAGACCGTTCGGATTCTCGACCCGCGACTGCGGCCGGTGCCCACCGGTGTCGTCGGGGAGCTGTATGTGGGCGGTGCCGGACTGGCTCGTGGGTACCACGGTGCGCCCGCGGCAACGGCGGGAAGGTTCGTGGCGGACCCGTTCGCCCCGGGTGCGCGCCTCTTCCGGACCGGCGACCTCGCCCGGGTGCGGGCGGACGGCTCCGTGGAGTACGTGGGACGCAGCGACGATCAGGTACAGATCAACGGGGTGCGAGTGGAACCGTCCGAAGTCGACGCGGCCCTCGCCGCCGCCCCGTCGATCCGTACGTCGGCCACCGTGCCGATCCGGCAGTCGAACGGTGAACGCACACTTGTCTCCTACGTGGTGGCACGGGCCGGCGCCGACCTCGACGCGACGCAGGTCCGAGCCGATCTCGCGAGACTCCTGCCGCGCCATCTCGTTCCGAGCGTCGTGGTGAACGTGGAGCGGATTCCGACGACGCCCGGCGGCAAGGTGGACCGGGCCGCACTCCCCGATCCCTACCTGGGCGTCCTCGATCAGGAGACGACGCCCCCGCAAGGGCCCGTGGAACGGGCGGTGGCTGCTGCGATGGCCGACGTGTTGGGCCGTGGTTCCGTTCCCCGGGACAGGAACTTCTTCGAACTCGGCGGAACCTCCCTGGGCATCGTACGATTGGCGGCGCGACTGCGCGACGACCACGGCTACGACGTGGCGCTGCGCGAACTTCTCGCTGATCCGTCCGTCGCCTCGATCGCGGATCGAGTCGTCGCCGGCAGTGTCGAGGCGGATCCGCTCGCGACCGTAGTGGCCCTCAACGATCCTGTGAATCCGGCTGAGCCACCGCTGTTCTGCGTGCATCCCCTCAGCGGACTCGCATGGTCCTATGCGGGCCTGGCGGGGTCGACCGGCGGTCGGCCGCTGTACGGCTTGCAGGCCACGGGTGAGGACGGAATGCCCGACGGGATCGGCGAGCTCGCGGCGCGCTACGTCGACCGCGTGCGGGCGATCCAGCCGCAGGGCCCCTACCACCTGCTGGGATGGTCGCTGGGCGGAAACATCGCGCACGAGATGGCGGTGCGGTTGCAAGACATCGGAGAGGACGTGGCGAGCCTGACCATCCTGGACGCGATGCCGGCCACCGCCGTCCCCGATGCCGGCGCACCCGACACCGCGCCGGTCACGGAGCTGCCGGACGGGCTGGACCCGGGGACCGCCGAGCGAGTGCTGCGCACCGGCGCGGCCCTCGAGACGATGGCGTACCGCCACCGACCCCGCGTATTCGACGGCGATGTGACGCTGTTCGTCGCCACGCGGGAGTCCGAGGGGCGTCCTGCACTGGGCAAGCTGTGGGAGCCGTTCGTCAGGGGAACGGTGGCGGAGCAGCTGGTGGACTGCGCGCACGCGGACATGAGTTCCGCCGCCGTCCTCGATCGCGTGGGGAAGTTTCTGGAGGGCGCGACGGGAGGCGAGCCGTGACATCCGCTCGCGCATAAAGTTATCGAAAGCTTGGCAAAGGAACAGGACGGGGAATCGAGCTCATGGAAGTACAGGACTACGTACGCATCGTGCAGTCACGGTGGAGGATCATCGCGCTGGCGACAGTCGTCGGTCTACTCGCGGCGCTGGCGGCCTCACTCGTGTCGACCCCGATGTATCAGGCGTCCTCCCGCCTGTTCGTCTCGACGGCGGCAGGCGCCTCGGTCAACGAGGCGTACCAGGGAAACCTGTTCTCGCAGCAGCGCGTCGCGTCGTACACCAAGCTCGCAACGGGCGAGGATGTCCTGCAGGACGCCATCGAATCGCGCGGTCTCGATCTGACTCCGTCGGACCTCGGTGGACGTGTGAAGGCCACCGCAGTTCCGGACACCGTGCTGTTCGACATCTCCGTCCTCGACGCGAAGCCGGAGCTCGCCCGGGATCTGGCGGACGCCATCGCCGCGCAGCTGGTCGTGAAGATCGAGGGTCTCGAAGCGCCGGCAGCCGGCGTCGAACCGGTCGCGCGAGCCACGGTCGTCGAAGCGGCGAAGACCCCTTCGAGCGCCGTGAGCCCCAAGACGAAGCGGAACGTGGCCCTGGGCTTCGTCGTGGGTCTGCTCGCCGGTATCGCCCTGGCGATCGTCCGCGATCGTCTCGACAACACCGTCAAGTCCCGCGAGGTGCTGGACGACCTCGCCGGCGTCGGGCTGGTGGGCTCGGTGCCGTTCGACAAGGAGCGTGAGCAGAAGGCGGCCATCGCCTTCCACGACGGCTACTCGGGCAGTGCGGAAGCGTTCCGCGAACTGCGCACGAACCTGCAGTTCCTCGAGGTCGACAATCCGCCGCGAGTTCTCGCGATCACCAGTTCGCTTCCGGGCGAGGGCAAGACGACCACCGCCATCAACCTGTCGCTCGCCATCGCAGAGGCTGGCTACTCGGTGGCTCTGGTCGATGCCGACCTGCGTCGCCCCCGGGTGGCCAAGTACCTGGACCTCATCGGCTCGGTCGGACTCAGCACCGTCCTCGCCGGTCAGGCGGACCTGGACGACGTCCTGCAGTCGTCCGCCTACCCGAACGTCTCGGTTCTCGCGTCCGGTGCTCTGCCGCCGAACCCGAGCGAGCTGCTCGGCTCCACGCATGCCGAGAAGCTGATCGCCGATCTGCGCTCCCGTTTCGACTTCGTCGTGATCGATGCGTCGCCGCTGCTGCCCGTCACCGACGCCGCGGTCCTCGCGGTCAAGGTCGACGGTGCACTCGTGGTGGTCAGGCACGGGCAGACGAAGAAGGAGCAGGTGACCCGAGCGGTCGGAAACCTGCGCAGTGTGGGTGCGACGGTACTGGGCACGATCCTCACGATGACCCCGTCGAAGGGCAAGGGCGCCTACGAGTACTCGTACTATTACGACTCGGATGCACCGGTCCAGAAGATCGAAAGCCCTGCGACGCAGGTCAGTCCGGCTCCGCTACCCGTCCAGGCGGGGAAGCAGGTCCAGTAGCGCCGACTCGATCCGGCTACCGACGTCCCCGAACACGATCGCGCTGCGGCCGATCGGATCGGGGACGTCGGTCGTTTCGGGCCGGCCGACGGACCCCCGCGCTGCCGACAGCTCGGCTACCGTTCCCCGGCCGAGGGCTCGGGCGATGTGCGCCGCCTCCAGCAGCGTGAACGTGCGTTTGAGGTGACGCGGGCTCAGTTTGAGGACGGCGTCGCGATGCTCTTCCGTCATCGTGAGGACCAGATCCGCCGACGACGCCACGGCCGGATTGATCTGCCGTGCAACGAAACCGTCGGGCGATCCCCCCAGATCGGAAAGAACCTGCGCGGCTTTGGGTTCCATCGGCGATCCGACGACCGCGCGGGTACCTGCGCTGGCCACGGTGAGGTCGATGGTGTCGGAACGTGCGGACCACGCCGAAGCGAGCCTCTCGGCGATGGGCGACCGGCAGATGTTTCCGGTACACACGAAGAGCAACTGCATGACGCTGAGTGTAGGTCCGACTGTATAGACTCGGCTCGTTCAGTTCGCACCGGGTTCGAGCGTCCACCGGGTGCGCCCTCGATCGAAGGCGGCTCATGGGTGGGGTTCTGGGAGTGTCGGTGGGATCCGGGTTCGTCCGGATCGTGCGCCGCCCGTCGCCCGGTGCCCACAGCGCTGCCGGTCTGCGCGAGTGCCGGACGCTCGTCGTGGGCGACCACGACCCGGAGAAGCTGGCTGCGGAAGCGGTCGGCGTGCTGCTGGCGGGCGACGAGGACCCCGGTTCGGCGGACGCCGTCGCCATCGCCTACACCGACGAGTCGCAGGCCGCCGCCTTGGACGCCGCGATGCGGCGCGAGGGCGTCGCCGACTACCGGCTGATCCCTGAGCTGTCCGCCGTTCTCGAGCAGTTGGCCGCGACCGGGTTGCTGTCCGGGCTGGGTGCCGTCGTGGTGCTCGACCTGGGGTACGCGGGATCGACGGTGAGCGTCGTCGACGTGGAGTCCGGCACCGTCCGCGCCACCGAGCGGACCGCCCTGTGCGTCGCGGAAATCGGGGGAGTGGTCGACCTCGCCGACGAACTGCTGACGCAGACGGGGTGCGGCGCCGACGCGGTGGTACTCGTCGGCGGCGGGGCCACCGCCGCTGCGATCCGCGAGCGCGTGGCCGACCTGGCGGGGCTTCCCGTCGTCGTGCCGGAGGACCCCGAGTTGTCGGCGGCGTCGGGCGCCGCGATGGTCGCGAGCAGCGCCCAGGCCCCGGCGGAGTCGTCGCTGCGACCGACAGCGCATCGACGGACAGGGCACCGACCCGGCGCGCGTCGCCGCGGCTCTCGCCGCGCCGTGTCCCGCCGTCAGGTGCGCAGCGCCGGGGCGGCCGGGGTAATGCTCGCCCTCCTCGCCGTCATCGGTTTCGGGCTGGGCTACGGCAGAACCCTTTTCGGGTCCGCGCCGGACGAATCGGCGGGCAAGCCGGTGACCTCGTCGGTGACGATCGCGAGTGCACCGCCGTCGGCGCCTCCGTCGAGCCCGGTGGCCACCCCCGAATCCCTCCCGGTGGAGGCGCCGCTCCTCGCGCCGCCGGCCGGCAGTCGGCCGGTTGCGAACGGCGCACCCCGGCAGAGCCCGTCCGCGCAACCGGCTCCGGATCCGCTGGGGACCGTGCTCGACGCCCTCCCCGGGCTGCCGAACCTGCCGCCGCTTCCCCCGCTCGATGCGCTACCGCCGCTCGAATCGTTGCCGCTGCCGCCGATCCCGCAGATCCCGGGGCTCTGACGCTCGACGGTCAGCGTGCGTGGCGTCCGCCGCGGCGTCGTTCGGATGGGCTCGCCGCGCTGCGCGGGCGAGCAAGTAGCGCCGCGATCGCGGTCGTGAGCGGCACCGAGAGGGCGAGCGCGATGCCACCCACCGACGAGCGAACGATCTCGATCGCGACGGCGTCACCCGTCAGCACGTCCCCCATCGAGCCGCCGGCCACGCTGAAGAGCAGTAGCAGGGGGAGCGCGCCACCGGCGTACGCGAGCACGAGCGTGTAGACGGTACTCGCGATGTGGTCGCGTCCGACCCGCATCGCCGACGCGAAGATGGTTCGTCGCGTGGCGGATTCGTCCATCGACGCGATCTCGAACGCGGCGGAGGCCTGTGTGATCGTGACGTCGTTGAGGACGCCCAGCGATCCGATGATGAACCCGGCCAGCAGGAGCCCGGTGATACTCACGTGCTGGATGTAGGCCTGGACGTCGGCGTTCTGCTGCTCCGAGAGACCGGTCAGGTGCGTCATCCGGATCGCGATCACCGAGAGCACCGCCGCGACGAGCATGGATGCGAGCGTGCCGAGGAGGGCGGAACTCGTCCGTAGGTTCACCCCGTGGGCCAGGTAGAGCACCGCGAACAGGATCGCGGCCCCCGATACGAGGGCCACCGGCATGGCAGGTTTGCCGTCGAGCAGTGCCGGGAGGGTGAACACCACCAAGACGCCGAACGCGATACCCAGGCCCAGCAGCGCGCGCACGCCCCGCCATCGCGCGACGGCGACGATCGCGACGACGAACGCGGCGACGATCAGGAGCAGCGGGAAACCCCGGGCGTAGTCGTTGAACGAATAGATCGGCGCACCCGACGAATCCGTCTGTCGCACCAGGCGGAGGTGTTCGCCCACATTCAGATTCGGTTGTCCGGGTCCGGGCACGATCTCGAGGAGTGTGCGGGTGCCGGCGTGGGGGCCGGAGTCGATCGTCACCACGCTGCGGTGGCAGTCGAACCCGGCGCCCGCGTCCGGTGCCGGGGCGGGATCGCCCGGGAACGCCCGTCCGGCGGACGGGCTGCCGCACGGTGCGATGTCCTGTGCGACGACGGTGCCGGCTTCCGTGGTCACGGCGCCGCCGCCCGCGTTCTGGAAGGGCAGCGGGATGTCGATCTGTTGTTTGTTCGGCCACAGGAGGACGGCCCCGGCGACGGCGGCGATCGCGATGGCGGCGAGCAGGCCGACGACTACGCGCGCCGCGGTCGGCCCGACTGGGGCCGGGCCGTCGAAGTGCCCATGCCCGTGTCCGTGGCCACGGTCGGGACTCCGGTCACGACGGGAGAACAGTTCGGGGGTCATCGAATTCGTCTCCGCACCGCACCAGGCTAGCGAGGACGTCGGTAAGCGTCGGTGGCGGGGAGCAGGGGGGGTCGTCCCCGCCACCGGTACCTCGTCGCCCAGGGGGGGGAGGGGGCAAGACGAGGCGCTTACGGGCACCCGAGGGTGCCAATCGGTCAATCTACCTATACCGCAGCAATCCTGCAGTATTGGGGGGTCGTTTTTTCGTGTCGTGTCAGCGTGTAACGAAACGCCGCGGACCTCCCGCCCGGGATCGGGCCCGGACGGGACGTGCGGCGCGGCTGTTACTGCTTGTAGCTCGACAGGAAGTTGCCGAACCGCTCGATCGCCACCGCGAGGTCACGCGCCCACGGCAGCGTGACGATGCGCAGGTGGTCGTGGTTCGGCCAGTTGAAGCCGGTGCCCTGGACCATCAGGATCTTCTCCTGCAGCAGCAGGTCCTGGACCAGCTTCTCGTCGTCGTGGATCTCGTACACGTTCGGGTCGAGGCGCGGGAACGCGTACAGCGCACCGCGCGGCTTCACGCACGAGACGCCGGGGATCATGTTGAGCCGCTCGAACGCGACGTCTCGCTGCTCGAGCAGACGCCCGCCCGGCAGGATCAGATCCTCGATGCTCTGGTGCCCGCCGAGCGCCACCTGGATCGCGTGCTGACCGGGGACGTTGGGGCACAGGCGCGTCGACGCGAGCAGGTCCAGGCCCTCGAGGAAGCCGGCCGCGTGTTCCTTGGGTCCGGTGATCGCGACCCAGCCCGAGCGGTAGCCGGCGACGCGGTACGCCTTCGACAGCCCGTTGAACGTCAGACAGAGCAGATCGGGAGCGAGCGTGGCCAACGAGATGTGCTTGGCGTCGTCGTAGAGGATCTTGTCGTAGATCTCGTCCGCCAGCAGCAGCAGCTGGTGCCTGCGGGCCAGGTCGACGAGCTGTGTGAGGACCTCCGCCGAGTACACCGCGCCCGTCGGGTTGTTCGGATTGATGACCAGCAGCGCCTTGGTCTTGTCGGTGATCTTGGACTCGATGTCCGCGATGTCCGGGTTCCAGTCGTTCTGCTCGTCACACAGGTAGTGCACCGGTGTGCCGCCGGACAGGCTCGTCATGGCCGTCCACAGCGGGTAGTCCGGCGCGGGGATGAGCACCTCGTCGCCGTCGTCGAGCAGGGCCTGCATCGTCATCGTGATGAGCTCGGAGACGCCGTTGCCCAGGTAGATGTCGTCGACATCCAGCTCCGGGAACCCGGGCACCAGCTCGTAGCGCGTGACGATCGCACGGCGCGCCGAGAGGATGCCCTTCGACTCCGAATAGCCCTGCGCGTAAGGCAGAGCCGCGATCATGTCGCGCATGATCACGTCGGGGGCCTCGAAGCCGAACGGCGCCGGGTTGCCGATGTTGAGCTTGAGGATCCGGTGCCCCTCCGCCTCCAGCCGCGCGGCGTGCGCGTGTACCGGCCCGCGGATCTCGTACAGCACGTTCTGCAGCTTGGTGGACTGCTCGAGAGCGCGATGCGGCCGGCGGGGACGGGCGGGTTCTGGAGTGCTCACGGCCTCCATACTTCCACTCGAGCGCAAACGGATATCGGAGGGTGCGTTCGGGCGCCGTCGGGAACGTCACAAACGTCGCAGGTGCGACGCGGTCGGGGTCAGATGCAGATGGGATACACCAGCGATCCCAGCGGGATGACGAGGCACAGCCCCACCGACCCCTGCGCGGGTGTCGCTTCCTCTGCCGATGCAGCCGGTGCGGCGAACGCGGCGAGCGAGAGCATCATCGCGAGCGCGGCGAGAATTCCGGCAATCCTGCGTGTCATGAGAAGACCGTCCTTCCAGGACGAAATACAGACAGGGTCCTTCCATCGTGAACCCGATGTGCCCTGTGTCACAAGGGCGTGCGATGCCCGAATGGGTCAGGACGCCGACCATTCACGCCAACCGGACACCCGCACTTCGATCACGGGGCCGGTCGGTCGCATCGACGCGTACTGGTGGTACTTCGCCACCAGCGCGTCGATCGCCGCGACCCCGACGTCCGAATCGGGTTCCAGCACCTCGCCGGTCCCGTCCACGCGGATCCACCACAGCCGCGACCAGTCGTCGTCGTAGTGGTCCACGAGCAGGCTGACCCGGCCCGTTGCCGCGATGTTCGCCAGCCGACGCAGGCGTCGGGTGGACTTCGGCTTGTCGTCCACCGCCGTGAACACGACGTCCCCGACCGCGGCGAACACCACCGGCACCAGGTGCGGGCCGCCGTCCGCCGACACCGTCGCCATCCGCGCGACCGGTGCGTCCACGAACCGTGAGGGCAGGGGCCCGGGCATCTCGGGAGCCATGTGGAAACGCTACGTGGTGGAGGCACGCTCGTGGCTAGGGTTGTGCACATGACGTCTGCCGCAGCCGCAACTGCTCCCTACGGATCCTGGATCTCGCCGATCAGCGCCGCCGACCTAGCTGCCAGCGGACACCCGGTGGACGGTGGTCGGTTCGTCGGCGAGCAGGTGTGGTGGTCGGAACTGCGCCCCACCGAGGGGGGACGCACCGCGATCCGGCGGCGCAGCGACGACGGCGATGTCGTCGACGTCCTGCCCGCACCGTGGAACGCGCGCACCCGCGTCCACGAGTACGGCGGCGGCGCGTGGACCGTCACCGGCGACGGGGTGCTGGTGTTCGCCGAGTTCAGCGACCAGCGGCTGTACCGATTCGACCCGCGCACCGACGTCGCCCCGGTCCCGATCACGCCGCTCCCGTCCGTCCCGGCGTCGGATCGCTACGGGGACCTCGCGATCGTCGGCGACGAGGTGTGGTGCGTGCGCGAGCGCCACGGGGTGTCGGCGTCACCGGTGCGCGACATCTGCGCGGTGCCGCTCGACGGATCGGCCGCGGTCGATACGGCGGCTGTGCGGTCGATCGTCGGCGGCTCCGACTTCCTCGCCTACCCGAGGCTGTCGCCGGACCGCTCGCACCTCGCATGGATCGCATGGAACCACCCGCAGATGCCTTGGGACGGAACCGAACTGCGCGTGCTCCGCCTCGACACCGGTGAGGTCGACGTGCTCCTCGGTGGGACCGAGGAATCGGTGCTGCAACCCGAGTGGATCGACGACGAGACGCTGCGCGTGATCAGCGACCGCAGTGGATGGTGGAACCTGTACCGCGTCAATCTGTTCGGTGAGGTCGCGCCGGTCCGCCCCATCGATGCGGACTTCGGTGCGCCACTGTGGCAGTTGGGGGCGGTGTGGCACGTCGAGCTCGACGCCGGCACCGTCCTGACCACGCGGACCGTCGGGACGGACACGCTCGCGTTGCTCGACCCGGCCACCGGTGCGCTGCGCGACATCGAACTCGAGGACATCTCGTCGGTGCAGATCTGCGACACCGACGGACGTCGGATCCTGTTGCGCTGCGGCGGCGCCCGCGTCGCCTCGGGTCTGCGACTGCTCGACCTCGGTGTCGGCACGCTCACCGACGTCCGGCTGTCGGTCGACGACCTGCCGGACGTCGAGTACCTCCCGGAAGCGCAGGCACTCACCTTCGAGGGCCCCGAACGCGAGGTCCATGCGCTCGTCTACGCCCCGCGCAACCCGAACTTCGTTGCACCCGAGGGTGAACTGCCGCCGTACGTCGCGTTCGTGCACGGCGGCCCCACCGCGCACGTCGCGCCCGCGGTGCATCTGGTGTACGCCTACTTCACCAGCCGGGGTATCGGCGTTGTCGACGTCAACTACGGCGGGTCCAGCGGCTTCGGGCGCGAGTACCGTAACCGGCTGCGCGGGCAGTGGGGTATCGTCGACGTCGAGGACACCGTCGCGGCCGTCCGCGGCCTCGCCGACGCGGGCCTGGCCGACCCCGACCGTCTCGCGATCGAGGGCGGCTCGGCCGGAGGATGGACGGTACTGTCGGCGCTCACCACCTCCGACGTCTTCGCGTGCGGCGTGTCGTACTACGGCGTCGCCGAACTGATGGAGTTCGTCAAGGAGACCCACGACTTCGAATCCCGGTACATCGACGGCCTCATCGGTCCGCTGCCCGACGCCGCCGACCTGTACGTCCGGCGCGCGCCCGTCAACAACGTCGACGGTCTGTCGTGTCCGGTACTGCTGCTGCAGGGCCTGTCCGACCCGATCGTCCCGCCGTCGCAGGCCGAGCGATTCCGTACCGCTTTGCTGGACAAGAAGATTCCGCACGCATACCTCGCCTACGAGGGTGAGGCGCACGGATTCCGGCGCGTCGAGACGATCGTCAGCGCCCGCGAGGCCGAGCTGTCCTTCTACGGGCAGGTGATGGGCTTCGAGACGCCCGGGGTGCCGCGGCTGGAGCTGTGGCGGCCGTAGGTCGGGGGTGATCACCGCCGCTGCACACACTCTTTGTCGGCATCACACGTGCATTCGATGGTGAAGCGGTGTGTGGTGCGGGCAGGATGTGTGTGATCCGGTCAGCGCCTCGGCGTGTGTTCGACGCGTCCAGTGGGTGGCGGTGAGAGCCGGGCCCGGCGAACGGCGTCGAGGATCCGGCGGGCCACCACGCCGGGGACCTCGAGCTCGTCCCAGGTCCACCGCGCCACGCCACCTGCCAGCCGGCGTCCCGGATGGCGTCCTCGCGAACCTTCTCCGCCCACACCACGTCCGCCGGGACCTGTCCGTCGGGGACCAGCCGGCCGTACTTGCCGCGGCCGTCGAACTCGCCCACGACAGCGCACTCCTCGAACAGGAAGTCCACACGTCCCAGATGATCGCCGTCGGCCGAGTAGAGGTTGGGCTGCCACTCGGGGACCGGCAACTGCTCGCGCAGCATCAACACCCGGCTGCGGGATTCGCCGACGCTCTCGGACCGGCCGTCGAGTTGCGCGAGGATGCGGTGAACGCGCTGCCGTCCCGCGTGGGGGGGCAGCGAGTTCGCCGCAGCAGCAACGTCCTCGGAAGTCAGTCCCGCCGCGTGGAGCGCATGATCGCCGGCGACGACGGCCTGCTCGAACGGCAACGTTCGTGCGAGGTCTGCCACCGTCCGGCCCACGGTCGTGACGGGCAGTCCGTCGACGTCCGCGATCTCCTCGGGTCGAAGCACCGCGGAGTGGACATGACGATGCCGGGTGCGTCGCCCACCGGTGGGACGGTTACGAGTCAGATGTGTGACGGACAGTGGTGTGTTCCACAGGTCCAGGCCGTGGACGACCGCCGCCGATTGGTGGCTGAGGACAGCGTCGGCGGACGCCGCGCGCAGGGTTTCCACCGCCCGGAGCCGGTGTCGCTCGTGAGTGTCGAGAGCGTCGAACGCGTCCGCCGACGCGTATCGGCCCGGCCGGATCCGCCGCCACGCCCCGGTGCGGCACTGCCGTTGCAGTTGATGGTCGGCTGCCCCGCGTTGCAGGGCCTCGGAACGTCGAATGATGTGTGAGTCCACTCCGGCATCGTGCCGTCGACGCGGCCGGTAGAACGGCCGTCCGTGCGGGTTCCCGGGCGAGCCTGTGGATAGGCGCGGAGCTGTGCACAGCGTGGACCCACACACGTTCTGCCGGGTTCACACAGGCCTTCCGCAGCGAAACCGTGTGTGACGCCAGGAAAAGGTGTGTGGTGCTGGGGGGAGCGCGGACACGAAAGCGCCCCCACCGCGAACGGTGGGGGCGCTGACGTGGGGAACTACTTCTTGCGGCCGGGAGCCTTCGCGCCGGCCTTGAAGCCCAGTGCACCGGGCTTGGCCTGCGGCGGAGGCGGAGTCGACTCCTCCTGCTTCGGCGCGGGCGCCTCGGCAGCGGGAGTCTCGGCAGCAGGTGCCTCGACCGGTGCGGCCTCGGCCTGGGGCTCGGCGGGCTCGGGCTCGGTGGCCGGCTCAGCCGCCGGGGCAGCCGGAGCCGGTGCGGCCGGGGCGGCCTTGCGGGCGCCCGGAGCCTTCGCGCCGGACTTGAAGCCCAGTCCGCCTGCCTTCGCCTGCGGGACCGGCTTGGCCTCGGCGGGCGCCGCCGGTGCCTCGGCTGCCGGAGCGGTCGAAGCTTCAGGTGCCTCGGGCTCGGCTGCCGGAGCGGCCGCAGCAGCAGGTGCCTTCGCGCCCGGAGCCTTCGCCCCACCCTTCATCTGGAGGCCCTTGCCGCCGGGTGCCTTGGCTCCGCCCTTCATGGCGAGTCCGCCGGGCTTGGCGGCCGGTGCTGCGGGTGCAGCCGGTGCTTCGGCGGCGGGTGCCTCGGCCGCGGGAGCAGCGGGAGCCGCAGGTGCCTTCGCGCCGGGAGCCTTGGCGGCGCCCTTCATCTGGAGGCCCTTGCCGCCGGGTGCCTTGGCCCCGCCCTTCATGCCCAGTCCGCCGGGCTTGGCGGTCGGCGTCGCCGGCGCTTCGGCAGCGGGAGCAGCGTCGGCGGCAGGTGCAGCGGCCTCGGCCTTGGCACCCGGAGCCTTGGCGGCGCCCTTCATCTGGAGGCCCTTGCCGCCCGGTGCCTTCGCGCCGGGAGCCTTGGCGAGGCCCTTCATCTGCAGGCCCTTGCCGGCGGGAGCTGTCTGCGCGGACGGGGTGGCCGCAGCCTCCTCGACCTCCTGCACCCGCTCGGCTTCCTTGACCTCGGCGACGGCCTCGGCTGCCGCCGGTGCGGCAGCGACCGGCGCCTTCTCACGCTGCTCGACCTTGAGGTTCGCGGTGAGCTGCGTGGAATCGAGGCGCGTGACGGTCTCGAGCATCATCTGCGCGACGTCGACAACCTCGACGCCCTCGCCCTGGCCCTGCTCCTGACGGGCGGTGACGCCGTCGGTGAGCATGACGCGGCAGAACGGGCAACCCGTCGCGATCTTCTTCGGCGAGGTCGTCAGCGCCTCGTCGACGCGATCGATGTTGATGCGCTTGCCGAGCTGCTCTTCCATCCACATGCGGGCGCCACCGGCACCACAGCACATGGACCGCTCGCCGTGACGCGGCATCTCGTTGAGCTTGGCGCCGGACGCCTCCATCAGCTCACGCGGCGCGTCGTACACCTTGTTGTGACGGCCCAGGTAGCACGGGTCGTGGTAGGTGACGTCCTCGTTCAGCTTGGCGACCGGAACCAGCTTCTTGGCCCGGACCAGGCGGTTGAGCAGCTGCGTGTGGTGGACCACCTCGTAGACGCCGCCGACCTGGGGGTACTCGTTGCCGAGCGCGTTGAAGCAGTGCGCACACGTGACGACGATCTTGCGCTTGCTCTCCGGGGTGCCGTCGAACACCGCGTTCAGGGTCTCGATGTTCTGCATCGCGAGCTGCTGGAAGAGGAACTCGTTACCGGCACGGCGAGCGGAGTCACCGGTACAGGTCTCCTCGGCACCGAGGACCATGAACTTCACGCCGGCGGTCGCGAGCAGCTCGGCGACGGCCTTGGTGGTCTTCTTCGCACGGTCCTCGTAGGCGCCGGCGCAGCCGACCCAGAACAGGTACTCGTAATCCTCGAAGGAATCCGCGTCCTGGCCGTAGACCGGGATCTCGAAGTCCATCTCGTTGATCCAGTTGAGCCGGTCCTTGGAGTTCTGGCCCCACGGATTGCCCTTGTTCTCGAGGTTCTTGAACAGACCCGCGAGCTCGGACGGGAACTCCGACTCGATCAGCACCTGGTAGCGACGCATGTCGATGATGTGGTCGACGTGCTCGATGTCGACCGGGCACTGCTCGACGCACGCGCCACACGTGGTGCACGACCACAGCGTCTCGGGGTCGATGATGCCGCCGAGTTCGCCCTCTACCGACTCGCCCACCAGCGGACGCTCGGCCTCGGCGCGGGCAGCTTCGGGAATCTTGGCGAGCGCGGCCTCGTCGGCATTGCCCTCGGCGTCGACCAGGCCGACCTCGTCGCCGCCCATGTCCTTGCGGCCACCGGCCAGCAGGTACGGGGCCTTGGCGTAGCCGTGGTCGCGCAGCGACATGATGAGCAGCTTCGGGGACAGCGGCTTGCCGGTGTTCCACGCGGGGCACTGCGACTGGCAGCGACCGCACTCGGTGCACGTCGTGAAGTCCAGCCAGCCCTTCCACGAGAAGTCCTCGACGCGCCCGGCGCCGAGCGTGTCGGTGTCGGGATCGACGTTCTCCATGTCGAGGGCGCGGCCCTTGGACATCATCGGCTTGGCAGCGCCCAGGGCGACGCCGCCGTCGTCCTCACGCTTGAAGTAGATGTTCGGGAACGCCGAGAAGCGGTGCCACGCGACGCCCCACGTGATGTTGCGGCCGACGACGAAGAGCCAGATCATGCCCGACATCAGCTTGACGAACGCGAAGATCGAGACCATCACGGCGCTGGCGGGCAGCAGCTTGGCGACCTGCATCGTGAAGAAGTCGGTCCACGGGTTGGAGTGGCCGGTCATCGCGATGCGGCCGGCCTTCACCAGGATCATGCCCAGGCCCTCGAGCAGGACGACGACCTCGACGAAGTACGCCGGCGTGAACTTGGAACCGGCGAAGCGCGACAGCCGCTCGGGGATGCGCGGATGGTTGAGCTGACGGATCACGATCAGCGTCAGGATGCCGACCACGGTGCCGATACCCAGGATCTCGTCCCACAGGTGCCACACCCACGTGTTGCCGAACAGCGGCCAGTGGAACGTCGGGTCGAAGGTCTGGCCGTACGCCTCGAACCACAGGGCTGCGCCGCCGAGGAAGCCGATCATGACGAGCCAGTGCGCCCAGCCCACGGTGCGGAACTTCTGCATCCGGGTGTGCGCGATGAACTCGACGATCATCTGCTTGAAGCGGGGGAAGAACGGGCGCCAGCGGTCGGGCGCGGACTGCCCGATCTGCACGGTCTTCGCCATCCGCCAAGCTCCGCTGAGGAACGAGGCCCAACAGACGAGGCTCAGCAGTACGCCGACGGTGCCCAACGTAATCGTCAGGGCATTCATGTCGAAGCCTTTCGTTTCGGGGCAGCACGCGTGCCGCCTGTGGGTCAGCCCACAGATCGTAACCGCTCACAAGTTACTCGCCGGTAACTTGCAACATCTACTAACCGGTAACATAGCGCGAAGCGTCGTTTCCTGCATCTTCTGGTTCCTCGATGCGGCGCGCCGTGGCCGTTGGAGCCTTCGATCCGGGGTCGCGGCGGGGGCTGGCCGTCGCGACTCGGAGTCGTATTCAGTTAACGGTATGCGGTGCTATGTGGCTGGTGTCGCACAGGATGTCCTAACTCGCCCGTGGTCATATTCGGGACACATTCAATTGGACGTATGTTTAGCAATTTGACGGGTTCATCCTGCGACGGATCAATGTCCGGCTGGGATATGATTCGCCGCGACCCGGGTTGCATTCCTCGCCCGTTTCGGCTGGTAGAAGCCGGTACCTGCGTAGCGAGAACGGCTCGGGTTTCGAAAATCGAATAATTCGGGGGGCCATTCGTGGCAGTCACAGAACGGAACGAAAGCCAATGAAGCTTCGGAAATTCGCCGCCACGTCGGCCCTCGTGATCGCCGCGATGGGCGTGGGCGCGGGCACCGCGTACGCACAGCCGGCACCCGCCCAGGACGGAGTCGGCTACCAGGCGCACATCGACGGGCGCAGCGTCGTGACCGTCCTCGACGCCGGTGGATTCCACGTCACCTCCGACGGCAGGTTCGTCGAGATCCGCAACGATGCGGGACAGGTCATCCAGACGCTGCCGTTGACCTACCGCCTCGGCGACCGCGAGTTCTCGATCGCCCCCGTCGTCGAAGGCCGTCAGCTCACGCTCACTCCCGAGACCGATCCGGCGAAGGCCACGATGGCCGACGTCGCCGGCCCGGCCCTGCCGCCGCTGCCCATCGACCTGTCGATGCTCGACAAACTGGCCGAGGGCGTGGACTCGGCGGTCACGGTGGGTTCGCTGATCGGCACGATCATCGGAGCGGTCGTCGGCTGTGGCCTTGCGGGTTCCACAATCGCGGCGTGCCCGGCCGCAATCGCGACGGGTGCCGGAGCCGGCGGAATCATCGGCACCATCGTCGCCGCCGGACCCGTCCTCGCCTACAACGGCTGGCAGGTGTACCAGACGATGAACACCCCGGCGCCCGCCGCGGGCTGATCGGGCACCTAACGAGAAGCGGGCACCGAACAAGAAGAAGGGGTTCGCTTCCTCCGAATTACTCGGAGGAAGCGAACCCCTTCTCTTGTCCGTTCGGAGTTACGAGGTGCGAACCGCCAGCCCCGGGTTGGCACCCAGGATGGAGTTGATCGGCGTGGCCGACAGCATCGGTCCCATTCCGCCGGTGGCCTGCTGCACCGCGGTGGCGTCGCACGTGGCCACGGCAGCAAGGTTCGAGGCGCTGGAGATACCCAGGGCCTGGGTGCCGGTGACGACCGGGCCGCCGCTGTCGCCGCGGAGCGCGCAGATGTCGGTGTCGAATCCGTTGTCGATGACGCGGTCGCCGACCGTGATGCTCCGGCCGACGTTGGTCACGACGCCGCAGTTGAAGCCCGTGGTGCTACCGGCCTTGCAGACGGGGGCGCCGACGACGGGGTTCGCGGTGCCGGTGATGCGCAGCGCCTCGGCGTTGGGGACGCGGACCATGTTGTTCGCGAGCAGCGACGCCGACGTGCGGTTGGGCCGGATGATCGAGTAGTCCATTCCGCGCAGCACGGTCTTCTCGAAGGTACCGACGGTCGGTCCCGTCAGGCCGCCCACCATGGTGTTGGCGACGGAGGCGGACGGGGTTCCCGCCGACGCCGGGCTGGGATCGCAGTGTCCGGCGCTGATGTTCACGGGCGCGCCGGCCTGGTCGACGGCGTTGAAGCCGAGCGAGCAGCGCAGGCCGTTTCCGCCGCTGCGGGCCTCGTACGAGTCGCCGCCGAGGAGGGCGTCGGTGCTGAAGTAGGCGGTCTGGAGACCGGTGGGCGCGGGCTCGAGCGAGCCGAGCGCCGGCCCGAGGACCACACGCGCCGCCTCCCGGAGACCCGGCGGCAGCAGATCGAGCAGCGGTTCGGCAGCGTTCTCGGTGCGGAGGACGACCGTGTTGGCGGCGATGTCGACGGAGACGCCGTTCACGAGGTTCGCGATCTCCGGCGGCAGCGTCGCGATCCAGTGGGTGAGCGCGGTGTGGTCGGCGTCGAGGCGCTGCGCGCTGCGCGCGACCTCCTGAGGCGTGAAACCGGCCTGCGCTGCCGCGTCCCGGAGCGCGGCGCCGTCCGGACCCGCGACGCCGACGACGGGGACGCCCGCCGTATCGAGCCAGGTCCCGCCGAACGCGTCGGGGAACTCGACGCCGGCCATCGCCGCGAACTCGGCGAGTTTCTGTGCGGCCTCCGACCGTTCGAGGTACTGGCCGGGCGTGAGCTGCAGATCCCGCTGCAACGCGTCGATCAGTTGGATCGGCAGGTGCGCCGCCTGGTCGGAGACGCCGGAGGTGTCGGGCCCGGGAGCCGCCTGGGCGACGGCAGGAGCGACGAGAAGAAGTGCAGCGGAACCGAACACCGCAGCACGACGTGCGAGCGAGCTTCGCATGTGGGCCTTTCTATCGTCCGCCCTACGGCCGTGGACCCCGAGGCACGCAGAGAGGAACACCCGGCGGTGCGGGTGTTCCGAGTCGCGTACGACTATATGGTCCGGCAAGCGGAGTGCCCACCCGATTCGCCCGATTGACGCCGGAAATTCACCGATGTCGGTCAGTGGGCGGCGGTTCCGGTGCGCACCGTCAGCCCGGCACCGAGGCCGCCGCCCGACGTGGCGTTCGCCGAGTCGAGGATGCTCTGGATCGGGATGCCGAGATTGCTGGCGCCGCCGTCGAAGGCGTAGACGATGTTGGCCTCGCCGCACGACGGCGCATCGGTGCTGTTGGAGCCACTGGTGATGCCGAGGGCCAGCGTGCCCGTGACGATCGCGCCACCGCTGTCGCCGCCGAGCGTGCAGGCGGTGCCGGAGAAGCCGCGGACCACCCGGATGTCGTTGGGGGCGACCGCCAGCAGAGCCTCGACCCGCTCGGCCGTCACGACGCCGCACGTGAACGACGAAGTCTGACCCGACTTGCAGATCGGTGCTCCCACGACCGGGACGGCCGTGCCGGTGACGGTGAGCGCGCTGCCGCCGGCGCCGCGGATGACCGGGCGGTCCAGGCCGGCGCGGACACCCGCGTCGTTGAGGCGGATCAGCGAGTAGTCGAGGCCGTCGACGTCGCCCACCTCGGAGCGCGCGAACCGGCCCACCTCGAGGCTGTCGGGGACGTTCGCCCGGTTGGGCAGGAACACGGCGGCGTTGCGGCCGGGTGCGGGGTCGCAGTGGCCCGCACTGATGTTGACGGCGTTGCCGCCGCGGTCGACGCCGTTGAAGCCGAAGGAACACACGCTGATGCCGCCCTCGGGGGTGTCCACCAGGCGCTGCGGGGAGGTGATGTACGTGTCGCCGCCGAGCGGTCCGCTCGCGACCGGCACCGGGCCGAACGACTGCACCTGCACCTTGATGTTGGCCAGCAGGGTCGGCAGGTCGAGTGCCCGGCCGACGGGGCTGTTGGCGACGTCGACGACGATCTGGTTGTTGAGGACGTCGACAGTGGCGCGGCCGATCTGGGAGGAGATCTCGCGGGGCAGCTCGGTGACCCAGTGGTTGAAGTCGGCGAGGGACTTCTCCAGGCCCTCCGACGACACGGCGGCCATCTGCGTGCGGTACCCGTCCCGGGCTGCGGTCAGCGCCGCCTCCGCGGTGGTCACCGAGACCACGGGGTGGCCGTCGAGTGCCATCCATGCGCCCGCGAACTCGTGGGGCCGTTCGGCGCGGAAGTCGTCGGCATACGAGACGAGTTCCTGGGCGCGGGCGGCACGGTCCAGGTATTCCTGCGGGGTGATCCTCAGATCCCGGGTGATGGCCTCGACCAGTTCGTCCGGCAGTTGGTCCGCCGACAGCTGGGAGACCTGCGAACCCGACGCGGCGGGTTCGGCCTGTGCGGAGGCGGACAGCGGTACGAGTACCAGGAGCGCAGACGATCCGACGACGGCGACGCGGCGGGCGAACGAATGCACAGCGGCGCGCGGCGCCAGCGGGATACGCATTGAATTCCTTCGGGTCTTCGGGATCAGCTGTCAACAATAGGGCACGTTGCGGCCGACCCGCCGGAGAACAAAGTCCCGAAGTTCACGAAGCAGAGGTTTCCGGGCCTCCGTGGCCGAGCGCCCGCAGCATCGACAGCAGCTCCGAGCGAGAGTTGGCGCCGAGACGTCGCCGGATGCGCGCGACGTGATGCTCGACGGTCTTGGGTGCGATGTAGAGGCGGGCGCCGATCTCACGGTGGGTGAGGCCGAGGACGAGCAGTTCCGCGACGTCGGCCTCCCGGTCGGTGAGGGTGCCCACCGCCGGATCGGTGGCGGTGATCTCGCCGCCGGACTGTGCCGCCGCGGCGCCGCGTAGCGAGCGCGCCACCTGGAGCAGCGCGGTCGCGCCGCGGGTGTCGGACACGCGCAGGGCCGCCTCTCCTGCGAGTCGTGCTCCGTCCCAAGGAAGTCCGATGCGGTCGAGCGTGCGCGCCGCGGCCTCCACCTCGGCCGCCTCCGCCTCCTCGCGGAGCACCCGCAGCCACACGCGGCCCGCGGCGGCGAGACCGGCGGCGTACGAACTGACCTCGGCCGACGCTGCCAGTGCCCGCGCGTGCGGGAGCAGTGCCGCCGGATTCTCGCCGAGGATCGCGGCCTGTACCCCGTACCAGTGCAGCGTGGCACCCCACAGCGCGGGCTCGCCGAGCCGGACGAGCAGGTCCTGTGCCTGCTCGACGAGATGCAGGATGCGTTGCTCGTCGCCCAGGCGAACCGCGGCCAGCCACAGTTCACCCAGCGGCAGCAGTCCGAAGAGATCGGCCGAGTACCCGGCGACGACCGGCTGCGCCTGCGTCCATTCGCGTTGCAGTGCTCCGACGTCGCCCCGGCGCCGGGCGAGCCCGATCCGGAGGCCGTGCAGGAAGAACGCTTCCCGGGCGGGTAGTGCCCGGTCGGTGGGCAGGCCGTCGAGGATCGTCCCGGCACCGGCGAGGTCGCCGCCGATCATCGCGGTCCAGGCCGACAGGACGAGGTGGCGGGATCGGGTGATCCCGGCGGCCGGGTCGAGTTCGAGGGCCTGCCGCAGCACCGCCTCGGCGTGGGCGAGTTCACCCGAATGCAGGCACAGCAGTGCCGTGACGGCAGGTGCGGTGTCCGGCAGGATGCGGCTGCGGGCGCTACTCGACAGCATGGCCATCGCGCGGGTGAGCGAATTCATCGCCACGGCACCGGATCCGGCGATCGACTGGGCGAGGCCGTCGGCGAGCAGTGCGGTGCCCGCCGCCGCGGACGTGGGCGGACCCTGGCGTCCGCGCGCCAGCATCGCCTCGGCCGGCTCCGGACGCCCGGCGGCGAGCAGGACGGTGGCGGCGATGGGCGCGTCGACGCCGGCACGGTCCGGGCCCAGCCACTCGTACAGGTCGGCGCTGTGCCCCAGCTCGCCGCGTTGGGCGGCGATGCTCGACGAGATACGCACGGCGGCACATACTTCGGCAGGATCGAGGTCGTCGGCCCGCGTGAGCAGGGCGTCGGCCAGTGCGTGCGCGGTGTCGAGGTTGCCGCTCAGCGCGCCGGCCTCGCAGCGGTGCAGGGCCAGGGCGTCGGCGTCCGCGCCGGCCAGGATGGCGCAGTCGTAGATCGTGTACGCCTCCGACGGATCGGCCGAATGCGCTCGGGTGCAGAGGAACTCGGCGAGGCGGGGATCGTCCAACCCGGATTCGGCGAGCGTGCAGGCGGTTCGCGTATCCAGTGTGCCGGCGTCGAGGCGCGTCGCCAGCAGGCGGGACTGCAGGTCGCGCAGACGCGTCACTCCGACAGCGGACGTCAGCAGCTGGCGCGCGAGCGGCAGGACGGAACCCGAGCGCGTCACGACGGAGCTCGCGCGGACCCGGTCGGCCAGCGCCTGCGCCTGTCCGGGTGAGATGTCCAGAGCCGGCGCCAGGTCGCCGGCGTCCGTGCCGCCCCCGTACAGGTGCAGTGCCAGCGCGGCGACGACATCGCCGTCGAGGTGCTGCAGCACGTCCTGCAGGTGCGCGATCACCGCAGCGCGCACGCCGGCCTCCCCGTGCCGCGCCGCCGCCAGCCCCGCGTCGACATGGGCGAGCGCGCCGCCGGTCCACTCGTGCAGCGACCGCGCGAGCGAGGGCGTCGGCTCGATGCCGCGGGCGCGGGCCCGGTCGGCTATGTCGGCCGGAGTGAGGGCTCCGAGGTCGAACACCGAACCGAGTGTCTGCATCGTGGTGCCGAGGGCGCACAGCGCCGGATCGTGCGGGCGCGGTTCGACGGCGACGACGACGCCGCGATCATTGCGCTGCACGAGACGGTGCAGAGCGGCGAGGTCGTCGGCGGGTAGGGTGTGTGCGCCGTCGATCACGAGGACCGCGTCAACGGTCTCCGCGGCGGCGACAGTGGTGACCACGTCGTGTCCGTGCGCGATCAGGTGTTCACGAATCACGTTGAGTACGAGCGATTTACCGCTCCCGGAGCGGCCGCGGACGAGCACGAGTGCGGACGGGTCCGAGCCGGCGGTATCGAGGAGGCCCTGCGCCCCGCGCACTCCGGCCAGGACGTCGGCGCCCGGCGGGCTGGTGGTGGGTCCGGTCCGCATCGGCTACTTCCCGATCAGCAGGCCGGTCACCGGATCCACGACCGCACCGACGACACCGCCGACGACTCCACCGACGCCGTTCAGGACCGCGCCGACACCGTTGCCGACTCCCTCTGCGGCATTACCGAATCCGGTGCCGATCTGCGCGGGGGAGGGGCCCTGGACCGGAGCGGGTGCGGTGCCTCCACCGGCCGCCGGCGGCGGGGTGTAGACGGGCTGGGTCGGGGTCTCGCCCGGCGCGGGGTTGTCCGCGGTGGGGGCGGGGGCCGCCTCGGAGAAGGGGGCCGGGGATGCGACGCCCTGCGGCAGCGCCCGCCCGGTCGGATCGACGCCCGTCGCGGTGGACCCACCACGCGCCGCGACCGTCGCGGGATTCGTCGAGTTTCCGCCGGTGCTGCCGACGACGGTCACGGTCCCCGTCGGCGAGCCTTCGCCGGTCGGGCCCGCGCCGGTCGCGGCGTTCTCGGCGAGCGGCACCGACGATGCCGGGGGAGTGGACTGTTCGGGAGCGGGATCGGCGGCGGTTCCGAGGGACAGACCCCCGGCGGCGAGCACACCGATGGCTGCCGCGGACGCCGCGATGATCGCGATGCGGCGCCGGACGTTCGTGCCGCTGCGGGTGGAGTGCAGGCGCGACGGGAACACCGGCGTCAGTGGTTCGGTGGAGTCGCTGCCCCGCGTGATCCCCGCCGGTGCCGTGGGGACGGCCGGCGCGGCGACGTGGGCCTCGGCGTCGGCGGCGAGAAGCGCGGCGCCGAGGGCTGCCGTGTGCGCCGGGTTCGGCGCCGCGACCACGGTCATTCCCAGTTCGGAGGAGACGAGTTCGGCGAGCAGGGGGATCGCGCCGCCGCCACCGGCGAGCAGCACGTGGTGGACGTCGCCGGGTTCGACGTCGGCGGAGCGCAGCGCTTCGCGGATCAGGTCCAGGGACGTGGTCAGTGGTGCCCGGACGAGGTCTTCGAGTTCGGAGCGGACGAGTCGTACATCCGTCTCGAGGTCGGGCAGAGCGACCGGGATGACGGCCTCGGTGTCGGTTGACAGGGCCTCCTTGGCTGCGGAACAGTTGCGCCGCAACATCGTCAGAGCCTCGAGGACGGCCGGATCGAACGGGTCGAATCCGGGTGTCCTCCCGGTGAGGTCGTCGAGCACGTGCCGGGTGACCAGATGGTCGAACTGCGCGCCGGTCACGTCCTCGGACCGCAGCGTCCGCCCGAGCAAGCCCGCCTCGGCGCCGGTGCGCATCACCGAGACGTCGAGCGACGCGGCCCCCAGGTCGTACACGACGACGACACCGTCGTCCTGCGGGCCGCGTGCGGATTCGAGCCATCGCAGGCACGCGGTGGCCTCGGACGCCAGGATCACCGGCGGCAGCCCGATGCGTTCGAGCGCGGACTCGAGAGCTCGAACCGTGTGGCTGTTCCACGGCGTCGGATGGGTGACGACGATCGGCGTCCGCTCGTCGGGGGCGGACTCGGTGTCCGCGCGGACCTCGTCGACGAGGCACGTGACGGCCGCCGCGAACAGGTCTTCTCCGGAATGCGCTCGACCGTCGGGACCGAGGAGGCCGACCGGATCGGCCACCCGTTCGACGAAGCCGGTGAGGCCTGCCCGGCCTGTCCCCGAGGAACCGAGCGTTGCGGTGCCGTCGGGCGACAGTTGGACGATCGTGGAGCGGGACGCGATCACCGAGGCGGTACCGTCTTCTCCCACGTCTCCGGCGCGGGTGACCGCGGCGTCCGAATTGGCCGTTCCGACAGCAATTCCGAGCCCTGCGGTCATGTCCATCTCCGATGCGTTCGGGGCGGGGCACGGCACCGCCGGTGGTATGCCGATTGTCGGCGGCGCCGCACCGAGCGTTACGGGAAACGTCTGCGGACATCGCAGGTTGGGGGCTCTCCCCCTATCCTCCGGCGATCCCCTATACGGGGTCGACGGGGTCCCCCTCGCGGCGGTCGGGGGGATCTGCCCCGTTACCCGCCGGCCGCCGAATTCGTAGCGTGGAAGGCACTCTCGCCGCGGTTCCTCGTCGGACTTCACGGAATCTGTGGCAGCCTGCTTTTCTACTGTCAGGAGCTTTCCCATGGCCAGCAACGCGGTACTCGACTTCATCCTCCGGCTTCTTCGTGACGAGGAGGCCGCCGCTGCGTACTGCGCGAATCCGCAGGCGTCGCTCGCGGCGGCGGGCCTCGGCGACCTGTGCCACGCAGACATCGCGGCCGTCGCCCCCATGGTCGCCGAGTCCGGACTCTTCGGAAGCGCGGCCGGCGACCTCGGCGCAATCCTCGCGGCGGGCACCACCGCGGCCGGCACCATCGGTGCGACCGCCGGTGGCGGCCTCGGACTCGGCGGCGGACTCGGCGGCAGCGCCGGTCTCGGACTCGGTGCCGGGGCAGGTCTCGGCCTGGGCGCCGCGGCAGGGGGCGGCTTCACCGGCGACTTCGACTTCGGCGGCGACATCGCCGCTGCCCTCGGGGCGGCGCTGGCGGCCGGTGGCTCGATCGGCGCGCAGTTGGGTGCGGCGCTGGGCGGCGCCTTCGAGGCCGCTCTGGGACTGGGCGGCGGACTGGACCTGGGCGGCCTGGCGGACATCGGCGGCTCGATCGACCTCGGTGGGGCGCTGGCCACGGCACTGGGTGGGGTGCTCGACGTCAACGGTTCGCTCGTCACCGATCTCGGTGCCGCCCTGAACGCGGCGTTCGCGGGCGTGGGCAGCTTGGATCTGGATGGACTCCTGTCGGTCGACGGCGGGTTGAGCGCCGCGCTCGAGAGCGCATTCGGGATCGGAGGTGCGCTGGGTGGGGAGCTCGGCGCCGCCCTCGGTGCGCTCCTGGGCGCGGCAGTCGAGGCCGGCGCCGAGCTCGGTGGGGGGCTCGGTGCCGGCTTCGACGCGGCACTCGACAGCGCCCTGGCGCTGGGCGGCAGCCTGGGTGGAGCGCTGGGCGGCGACCTCGCCGCCCAGCTGGGTACGTCGCTGAGCGGCCTGTTGGAATCGGCGCTGTCGATCGGCGGGTCGATCGGCGGCGACCTCGGTGCCGCGCTGGGCGGCGCCCTCGAACTGGGCGGCATGATCGACATCGCCGACCTCGTGAACATCGACGGGGCCCTGGACCTCGGCGCCTCGCTCGGCGCCCTGCTGGGCGGCTCGCTCGGTGTGGACGGCGCTCTCAGCACGGAACTCGCCGCGGCCCTCGGCGCCGCTCTGGACGGTCTGGGCAGCCTCGATCTGACCGGCCTGCTCGCGACCGGCGGCGGTCTGACGGCGGCACTCGAGAGCGCGTTCGGGATCGGCGGCGACCTCGGGGCACAGCTCGGAGCGGCCTTCGGTGGCGTTCTCGACGGTGTGGTCGAGGCCGCCGGTGGTCTCGGTGGCTCGTTGGAAACCGCGCTCGGTGGTGCCCTCGGCATCGGTGGTGACCTGTCGGCGGCGCTGAACGGCGCGCTCGAGTCGGCGCTGTCGGTGGGCGGCAGCCTGGGGACCGAGCTGGCCGGCAACATCGGCGGCGATCTGACGGCTGCGCTCAGCGGTGCCCTCGAATCCGTGCTCGCCGCAGGCGGTTCGGTCGGTGCGGATCTCGGTGCCGCACTGGGAGGAGCGCTCGAGGGCGGAATCGGCGGAAGTCTCGACCTCGACGGCCTGATCGGTGCGGGCGGTGATCTGGGTGCCGCGATCAGTGCCGCGCTGGGCAGCGCCCTCGGCGTCGACGGCGCGCTCACCACGACGCTGGGCACGGCGCTGGACAGCGCACTTGCGCTCGGCGGCAGCCTCGAAGTGGGTGCGGGCGCCGACCTCGGTGGCCTGCTCGAGGGCGCGTTCGGTGTGGGCGGTTCCGCGGGCGCAGATCTCGGCGCCGCGTTGGGCGGCGTGCTCGGCGGCGGCCTCGAGTCCGGTGGCTCCCTCGACCTGGGCAGCGTGCTCGCCGGCGACGGCGGCTTCGGCACCGAGCTGGGTGGTGCGTTGAGCGGTCTGCTCGGTGCGGGCGGCTCGCTCGGCGGCGACCTGGGCGCGGCACTCGATGCGGCGATCGGGGCCGGTGGCGGTCTCGGTTCGACCGTCGATCCGGGCGGCCAGGTGGGTGGCGGTCTCGGTTCCACCGGTGAGCTCGGCGCGGGCCTGGGCGGTGGGCTCGACCTCGGCGGGAACATCCTGGGCGACGTCTCCGGTGCTCTCGACGGCGCCCTCGGCGGCGCGGTGGACGCCGCGACGTCGGCGATCGGGAATGCCCAGATCGGCGGCGACTTCGGTTCGAGCGCAGGCTTCGACGCCGGGCTCGACACCGGGTTCGAGACCGGCGTCGGCGCGGCGACCGGTGCGGGCATCGCAGGAACCGGCGACATCGTGGCCGACCTCACCGGTGGCGTGAACTCGGCGCTGCAGGGCGCGCTCGACGCTGCCGGAAACGCGTGGTCCTCGATCGACGTCGACGCGTTCGGTTCGGGTCAGTCGGACGCCGGCCTGTTCGCGAACGGTCTCGGTGACCTGGGCGGGCACATCGATCCGGTCGTGGTCGATCCCGCGGCGGCGCTGGATCCGGGACACGATCTGCTGCCGTGACGGCAGGACACGGTCTGTAACGAACGGGGCCCCGTGCGCGCTAAGGCGAACGGGGCCCCGATTCGCATCCAGCGGACCGGCGGATCAGTCAGCACGTGGACGTCGGTGCGCGTGCAGGTCGGAAGAGAAGCGGGGCAGCGGGACTCATGGACAACGTCGGTAGCGCCACCTCGGAATCGGCTCTCACGAGCCTGCTCGATCGGACGTCGGAGATCGCGTCGTCCGCGGGCAGAGCGGATCTGGTGGATCGCCTCGCAGTGGTCCGGCGCCGCGTCGTCGACCCACGCTTCCGGGTCGTGGTGGTCGGTCAGCTCAAACAGGGCAAGAGCCAGTTCGTGAACTCGTTGCTCAACCTTTCGGTGTGCTCGGTCGGCGACGACGAGACCACGGCGGTACCGACGGTGGTGCAGCACGCCGAACAGGCGTCCGCCGAGCTGGTTCTGGCCGAGCCCGGTGGGGAGACGCGCCGGGTGGAGGTGCCGCTCGCGGAACTGGACTCGGTGACGCCGTCGACGCCGCTCGCGCAGGGCCGGGAGGTGCTGCGCCTCGAGGTGGGTGTGCCCAGCCCGCTGCTCGCCGACGGGCTGGTGTTCGTCGACACCCCCGGGGTGGGCGGTCACGGAAACCCGCACGCGGCAGCCACTCTGGGTCTGCTGCCGGGGGCCGACGCGGTCCTCGTGCTCTCCGACGCCAGCCAGGAGTTCACCGAACCGGAGCTGGCGTTCCTCCGACAGGTGACGGGTCTGTGCCCGGCCGTCGCGTGCCTGATCACCAAGACCGACCTGTACCCGCACTGGCGGCGGATCGTCGAGGCGGACGCCGGACATCTGACGCGGGCCGGCATCGACGTCCCGCTGCTGCCCGTCTCGTCGCTGCTGCGCTCGCACGCGATGCGCCTCGACGACCGGTCGCTGCACGACGAGTCGGGTTTCGCGGCGCTGTACGACTTCCTCCGGGAACGGGTCGTCGACCATGCGGCGGGTGGACTGCGCCGGGCCGTTTCGCTCGACGTCCATGCCGTCGTCGAGCACCTCATGCTCTCCCTCGGCAGCGAGCTCGCGGCGCTGCGCGATCCCGCGAAGGGCGCCGCGGCCGTCGCCGAGCTGCAGCGCGCGAAGGCCGTCACCGAGGAACTGCAGAAGAAGACGTCGCGCTGGCAGCAGACCCTCGCCGACGGGATCGCCGATCTCGCGTCGGACATCGATCACGACCTGCGCGACCGGCTTCGGCAGGTGACGCGGGAGGCCGAACGCGCCGTGGACGAATGCGATCCGGGCAAGGAGTGGGACGAGCTGGGGGAGTGGCTCGAGCAGCAGATCGCGCAGTCGGTGGGTGACAACTTCGTGTGGGCGCACGAGCGTGCGCTGTGGCTCGCGGAGGTGGTGGCCGAGCACTTCGCGGACGCGGGCACCGTGGAACTGCCACACCTGGACGTCGGGGATCTCGACAGCGTGCTCGATCCCGTCGCCGCGCTCTCCGATCTCGAGTCGGGCCGCATCGGCATCGCCCAGAAGGTGCTGGTCGGGATGCGCGGCTCGTACGGCGGCGTGCTGATGTTCGGTCTCATCACGACGCTGATGGGCATGACCCTGCTCAACCCGATCTCGGTGGGTGCGGGAGTTCTGCTCGGTACCAAGGCCTATCGCGACGACCGGGAGACCCGGGTCGTGAAACGGAGGGCCGACGCGAAGGTCGCGATCCGGCGTTTCACCGACGACGTGAGCTTCCAGGTGGGCAAGGAGTCCAAGGACCGGCTGCGGCTGATCCAGCGCCTGCTGCGCGACCACTTCACGGCCATCGCGGAACAGACGCTGCGTTCGCTCGGGGACTCGTTGCGGGCCGCGCAGGAGGCGGCGAAAGTCGAATCGACCGGGCGGACCCGACGCGCCGGCGAGGTGGAACAGCAGATGGCCGTGCTCGAGACCTTGAAGGGCCGTGCGGCGCAGCTGTTTCCGGTCGATTCCGCCGCGAACGAGGAGTTGTCCGCATGACCGCCGCGATGACGCTGGGGCGCGCGCGGGACCTGATCGCCGCCGCCAAGGCCGCCTACTCCGACAACCCGGACGCGCGCGCGCAACTGGCCGAGTGCGCGGCCCGGCTCGAGGAGCCGCTGCGCGTCGCGTTGGCCGGCTCGCTCAAGGCCGGGAAGTCGACGCTGCTCAACGCCTTCGTGGGGCAGGACATCGCCCCCACCGACGCGACCGAGTGCACCCGGGTCGTCACGTGGTACCGCAGCGGTACCACCCCGACGGTCACCGCCCGCTACGACGGCGACGCGTCGGCCAACGTGGCGGTACGCAGACACGAGGGACGTCTGACGTTCGACCTCGGCGACCTCACCGCGGACCGCGTCGACCGACTGGACGTGGAATGGCCGGCCAGCGCGCTGGCGCAGACCACGATCATCGACACACCGGGCACGTCGTCGCTGTCGAAGGACGTCTCGGCCCGCACCTTTCGGATGCTCACCCCCGAGAACGCGGTGTCCGGGGCCGACGCCGTGGTCTACCTGCTGCGCAGCCTCAGCGCGTCCGACGTCCAGTTCCTGGGCCGGATCGGTGCGCACGTGGGCGGCGAGTCGGGGCCGCTCGGTGTGGTCGGTGTGGTCTCCCGGGCCGACGAGGTGGGTGCCGGCCGGGCCGACGCGATGATGTCGGCGCAGGAGGTCGCGGCGCGATTCACCGACGAACTCGAGCTCACCGGACTGTGCCAGGCCGTGGTTCCGGTCGCCGGGCTGCTGGCGCTGGGAGCACGCACGTTGCGGCAGAGCGAGTTCGCGGCCTTCGAGGCGCTCGCCCGGGTGCCCGACGCCGATTTGCAGCTCGCGATGCTGTCCGCCGACCGCTTCTGCCGCGACGACGCCGCGCTCCCGGTGGACGCCGCGATGCGACGTCAGCTCGCGGACCGGTTCGGGCTCTTCGGTATCCGCCTCGCGATCATGCTCATCCGGCTCGGTGTGAACGATTCCCCGGGCCTGGCAGCGGAACTGGTCGCCCGCAGCGGACTCGACGAGCTGCGGCAGGTGATCGACGTCCAGTTCGGTCAGCGCGCCGAACAGTTGAAGACGCACTCCGCGCTGGTGGCGCTCGAACGGGTGCTCACCGTGCACCCGTCGGACGCGACGACGCGCCTGCTCGACGAGGTCGGACGCCTGCTCGCCGACGTCCACGGGTTCCAGGAACTACGGATGCTGGGACGGCTGCGCAGCGCCGAGACCGGGCTCTCCGCCGAGGACCTCACCGAATTGCAGCGGCTCATCGGCGGGTTCGGCATCGATCCGGCGCAGCGTCTGGGCCTGGCGGCGGACGCGTCGATCGAGGACGGCCGGGAGGCCGGGCTCACCGCGGTGCGCAAGTGGCGCGAGCGGGCCGCACACCCCCTGGTCGACCAGTTCACGGCGCGCGCCTGCCGCGTCGCGGCCCGCAGCGCCGAGGGTGTGCTGGCGGACCTGGGCGGTGTCGGCGGCGCCGGGGGCTATGGCGGGGCGATGCGGCTGGACCTCGACACCGGTTCGGTGCGGGTGACGCCCGCCTAGCTACTGCTCGTCGAGCGGCCGCAGGAAGTGCCCGGCGATGTCGAGGGCGGGACCGGAACTCTCCCCCGAGACCACCAGCACCGCGAACGCGACGGTGCCGCGGATCCCGACGAACCAGCCGTGGGAGTGCTTGCCGTCGCCGAACTCCGCGGTCCCGGTCTTACCCATCAGCCCGGAGATGTCGGAGAGGCTCGTGGCGGTGCCGCTGCGGACGGCCTCGGTCATCATGGCCTTCAGATCCCGCACGTGCGCGGGGTCGAGCTTGTCGGGCTCGTGGTCGGCGGTGGTGGTCTCGCCGCCGATGAACTGCGGCAGCGGGGCGCTGCCGCGGGCGATCGCCGCGGCCACCATCGCCATCCCGAACGGGCTCGCGAGATTCTCGCCCTGGCCGATCGCGGCCTCCACCCGCTGCGCCGGGGTGTCCGCCGACGGCACCGAACCGGTGACGGTCGTCAGCCCCGGGGTCACGTAGTCGACGCCCAGGCCGAACTCGCGCGCCTGGTTCTGCAGCGCGTCGGCGGGCAGGTCGACCGCGAGCCGGCCCATCGTGGTGTTGCACGAGTGCGCGAACGCGGTGTGCAGCGGAACCCGGCCCAGATCGAACTCGTTCTCGTTGGGGATGACGCGCCCGGAGATGTTCGCGGTGCCCGGGCAGTCGACGACGCTGTCGGCGTTCACGGCGCCGCTCTGCAGTGCCGCCATCGTCGTGACGGTCTTGAACGTCGAGCCCGGCGGATACAGGCCGGTGAGGGCGATCGGCCCGGACCTGTCGGCGGGTTCGTTCTGGGCCACCGCGAGCACCTGGCCGTTCCCGGAATCGAGGGCGACCAGCGCGGCCGCACGAGGCTCGGTGTCCACCGCCCGCTGGGCGAGATACTGCAGCCGGGGATCGAGAGTCGTGCGCATCGCCGTCCCGGCGGGCGGATCGCCGCCGGCGAGGGTGCCGGTCACGCCGCCGTCGGCGTCGACGGCCTGGACCCGCCAGCCCGCCGAATCCTTCTGCCGGGCCTCCCATGTCGCCCGCAGCCCGGCCACGACCGGGGACGTCATCTCCCGATCGACGGTGAGCAGCCGCAGCTGGTCGGACAGGTGGATGCCGGGAATTCGTTCGAGTTCCGCGCGGATCGGTTCGACGTCCTCCTGGCGCAGCGTCACCAGGTCGATCCGCGCGTCCGGCGCGGTCGGCGCACCGGGGTCGGGCGGCGCGAGTTCGAATCCCGGCACGGCCTTCGCGAGCAGTGCGCCCAGGCGGGTGCGGACCGTGGGCACGAGCGCGCTCGACTCGACGGCGACCACCGTGACCGTCCGCGGTTCCATCAACGCCATGCCGTTGGCGTCCAGCACCGCCCGGGTGTCGGTGACCGGCGTGTACTGCAACGCCTGGTCGCCGCGGAGTCGTTCGTTGACCACCGAGGCGGACCAGTCGACGCGCCGGGACCCGTCGGCGGTGGTGAGTGGCACCGTCGTCGAATAGCTCCACGTCCGGCCCCCGCCGAAGTCCCAGTCGGAGCGGTACGTGAACGCGGTGTCGTCGGCGTGCTCGACGGTGAAGTCGGCGTCGGTCTCCTCGCCGAGGCCGTCGAACGTCCGGCGCAGCACGTCGCTCGCGCCGTCCGGGTCGTCGGTGAGAGCCGCGGCCGCTGCCACGTCGGCGCCGCCGAGGGCACCGACGAACTTCTTCGCCACCTTCTCACCGGAGTCCGGCCCGCCCAGCATGCCGCACGACGTCAGCGTCAGCGCCGCGGAGAGCACCAGCGCTCCGCGCCTCCATCCGACCGGACCGACCGGGTTCGTCCCGATGGGGGTCATCGTCACTCCGCTCGCTCGACGTCGATACCGAGTGGCAGCGAAGCATCGACGCCCAGGTCCAGTCCAATATGCTATCGGGGTGAGCGTGATAGTCGATCAGAATAATTGCAGTTCAGAGTCGTAATGAACCTGCTGCTACATCTCGAATTCTTCGTCGCGGTGGCCGAGGAACAACACTTCGGCCGCGCGGCCGCGCGCCTCGGGATGACGCAGCCGCCGCTCAGCCAGGGCGTGAAGAAGCTCGAGCGCGAGCTGGGCGTCACCCTCTTCCACCGAGGATCGAAGGGTGTCGTGCTCACCGCGAGCGGGCACGCGCTGCTTCCCGACGCGATCGACCTGGTGCGGCAGGCGGGGCGGTTCACCGACACCGCCAGACGCCGCAGGGTCCAGGACCGCACGCTGCGGGTCGGGGTGATGCCGAAGGTGCCGACCCCCCTCGTCGCCGATGTCGCCGCGACCCTCCGGACGTTCGACGAGCCGGCGCGGGTCGAGGTGAGCATCGCGCCCAGCACCGACCTCGTCGACCAACTGGCCGCGGGCGCGCTCGACCTCGGGGTCATCGAACATCCGGCGCTGGTGGACCCGCTCACCGGTACCGACGTCGTATCGCTGCCGCTGACGCTGCTGGTCCCGGCGTCGCATCCGGCCGCCGCGCAGGACCCGTGCGGGCTGTCCCGGCTCACGGGCCTGCGGTTCGCGTCGCCACCACGATCCGACGGGCCTGCCGCGTACGACCTGCTGGACGACGCGTTCGCGCGCGTCGGCGCCGACCTCGACGTCGTCAACGCGCCCGACGACCGATGGGCCCTCGCGCTCGTCGCGGCCGGCCAGGCCTTCGCGCTCACCGCGGACCGCACCCTCGATGCGACCGGAGTGGCGCGGGTCCGTCCGGGCGACGACTCGATCCGGCTACGCCTGCGCTGTCTGCGGTCATCGTCGGCGGACGTGCCGGACGGCGTGCTCGACGCCGTCGCCACCCGGATCGCCGTCTACGCGGCGGGTGGGCAGGTGACATCGTGACGGCCACCGGCCGCGTCGCGGATGTGTTCGCCGACGCCGCAGTCCGCGGTTGGATGCACGCCGTCCCGGTGCCGGGCGGTCGCGCCGGGGTGGACGTCGGGGTCGGCGCCGACGACCCGGTGGTCACGGCGTCGGTGTACAAGTTGCCGCTCGTCGTCGCGTTCTGCCGCCTCGTCGACGCCGGCGACCTCGACCCGCGGGAACAGGTGACGCTCGACCCGTCGACCCGGACCACCGGACCCACCGGCATCTCGCAGATGTCGGATCCGGTGCGAATGTCGCTACGCGACATGGCGCGGTCGATGATGGCGATGTCCGACAATGCGGCCGCCGACGAACTGCTCCGCCGCGTCGGCGTGGACCGGGTGAACGAAACCATGCGGTCCCTCGGGCTGTCGTCCACCCGGATCGTCGGTGGCACGTCGGACATTCTCGAGTCGCTGGTGGCCGACACCGGCACGCGTTCGCCCGCCGAGGCGTTCGCCGCGATCGGCGACAACGACAGCGTCGTGTTCCCCCGTGGCTACGATCCGGTGCTGTCGAGCGCGACGACGCCGCGGGACATGACCACGCTGCTGTCGGCGGTGTGGAGCGGTGCCGTGCTGTCCGCGGACCAGACGGCTTTCGTGCGCGCGGTGATGGCGAGTCAGATCTTCACGGCGCGCCTACGGTCCGGGTTCCCGTTCGCCGACGTCGTGGTGGCGGGAAAGACCGGAACGCTCGGTGCGGTCCGAAACGAGGTGGGTGTCATCGAATTTCCCGACGGCGACGCGTTCGCGGTCGCGGTGTTCACGCGTGCCGCTCGCGCGGACGCGTTGTTGCCCAGGGCCGATGCGGCGATCGGGCAGGCGGCCCGCACCGCGATCGCGGAACTGCGCAAGTTGGTCTGATCGGGCGGGCACCGGCACCCGGTCCGCGAAATCCTCGCCCCGTCAACTCGAGTGGCGGAAACGTTCTCGAGAACCGACGAGTCCTGCCGCAGCCGTGAATCATTCACAGAGCTGTCCACAGGTGTGAGTGGTCGGTTTCCGAGCCTTGCCGGAGAAGTGCTGTCCAGCAGAACACTCCGCCAGCCGTCATGATGGAGATCCGGCCGGAAACCTTGCGAACGACTAACAGGCGGAAACGAGGTGGAGATCTGATGACGACTCGAGGAACGGGAAGTCGCAACGAGGCCGACCGAGTCACGTTGAACGCGATCGCGGCGAGTCTGGACGCGATGATCGGCAGCGGCGCGAGCTCGAAGGCCGCCGGCGTCTCGGGCGCGGACCTGCGCCGGGACTTCGGATTGGTGCACAAGTTCCTGACGGCATACGACATCGGTCAACCCGGGCTGGTCGACGCCGACGAGTTCGACCGACTGGTTGCGCAGTACACGTAGCCGTACCCGACACGAACGGAGGAACGAGACGAATGACCCCTGACGAGAAGAACCGTGAAACAGCGCGAGAAGACGTCGAGTCCGATCCGGGTGGGCGCGGGACCTGGGCGGAAGAGGGCGGCGCGACCCCGCAGGGACCGGCGACGGACGCCGGCCCCGACTCGAGGGACGAGCGCGACTGATACGAACCCGTTCTCGAGAAGTAGGGAACGGACTATCGCTGCAGCCTGCGCAGCGCCGACAGTGCCGCGTTGTGCCCACCCATGCCGTGCACTCCGCCGCCGGGCGGTGTCGATGCGGAACAGATGTAGACGCCGGGAATGCCCGTCGAGTACGGATCGAGCGCGATCCGCGGCCGGGACAGCATCTGCACCGGATCGTTGGCACCCGACGCAATGTCGCCGCCCACGTAATTCGGGTTGTAGCGGGGCATCTCGGTAGCCGACCGGGCGAAGGCGCCCACGATCCGGTCGCGCACGCCCGGTGCGAAACGCTCGAGCTGACGCAGGATCGCCTCGGTGGCGTCCCCGGGATAGCCGTGCGGTACATGCGCGTAGGCCCACACCGGGTGCACATCGCCCGCGGAGCGGGACGGATCGGCGAGATACTGCTGAGCGACCAGAACGAACGGCCGCTCCGGCATCCGGCCGCGGTGCACGTCGCGTTCGGCGGCCGTGATCTCCTCGAGGGTGCCGCCCACATGCACGGTGCCGGCCCGGCGGCACGCCGGATCGCGCCACGGGACGCCACCCTCCACCGCGAGATCGAGCTTGAACGCCGCCGGGCCGTACCGGAAGCGGCGGTACGCCCGCGCGACCCGGCCGGGCAGGAGGTCGCCGGCCAGGTCCACGACACCGGTGGGGGACAGGTCGAGCAGCGTGACGTCGGCGCGGGGCAACTCGCCCAGCGAGCGGACGCGTCGGCCCGTCTCGATACGGCCGCCGTGTGCCCGCAGTAACGACGCCAGCGCGTCGGTGACGGCGCGGGACCCGCCCTTGGCGACGGGCCACCCGTAGCGGTGGCCGGCGCCGAGCATCAGCAGCCCCGCGGCCGCCGTCGTGGGACGGGTGAGGGGGTAGTAGGCGTGCGCGGCCACCCCGGCGAACAGGGCGCGGGCCTGGTCGGTGCGCCAACGTCGGGCCGTGAGCGTCGCGGGCGCGAGCGCGCCGATTCCGAAACCGGCCAGTGCGATCGGATGGCGGGGCAGGTGGGCGATCGGACGGAGCACCTCGGCGGCGATGTCGTCGAAGCGATCGGCGATGGGGCCGAACAGTTTCGCCCACGCCCGGCCGTCGGGCCCCAGGCGGCCGGCCGTCTGTTCGAGGGACCGCACGAACACGGCCGCGACCGCGTCGTCGAGCGGGTGCGCCAGATCGATTTCGGGGTAACACCATTCGAGCCCGTGCGCGGCGAGGTCGAGGGAGCGGAAGAAGGGCGACGCCACCCCCATCGGGTGGACTGCCGAACAGTCGTCGTGCAGCAGGCCCGGGGCCAGTCGCTCGGTGGTGCGGGTGCCGCCCCCGATCGTGTCGGCGGCCTCGTAGACGGTGACCCGCACCCCGCGCAGCGCGAGCGTCACCGCCGCGGCCAGTCCGTTGGGGCCGGCGCCGACGACGACTCCCTCGGTCATCGGACCGCGTCACCCCGCTGACGGAGCCATGCCGAGGCGGCCCCCGTGTAGAGCAGGGCCGTCCCCACGGCGGCCAGTCCGGCCTGCAGCAGCGGCGCCCAGGTGAGCGCGTGGAGTGTGAGGTCGCCGGCATCGGCGAGCACACTCCACGCCGTCACCGCCCCGGCGGCGGTGAGGACGGCGACCGCGGTGAGCCACACCCGGCCGCGACCGCTGCGCAGTCGCACGATGCCGAGCACGGCGGCGAGGACCAACAGCAGTCCGACGCCGCCGACTCCCAGCACGGTGAGTCCCGCCACCTGGTCGACCGTGGTCGGGTCGGCCGTCGGGTTGCGTGAGCCGAGCCCGGAGGCGAGGGCGTCGACGACGGCGTCGTACTCGATTCCGAGGGCACCGGCCAGGATCGCGAACGCCGCGACCGAGAGGGCCCAGGTGGTGACCGCCGCGCGCAGGCTCCGCGGTGCGGTACCCGGATCGACCGCGCGGACGTGCAGCGGCGCGACCGCTACGTCCGGACGGGGCGGTCGGGGGCGGTGCGCGGTGGCCTCGGGTTCGCCGGTGGTGTCCACGTCCGAATCGTATCCAGCGTGGGGAACGAATCGGCGGAACCGGAACGTTCGACGGGCCGGGAACAAACTCGCCACCGCGCCCGTTGAGCCTATCGAGAACCTGAGTGTAAGAGACTCAACTTTGGAGTTGACTTCGATCGAGGTCGGATGCAAACTTGAGCCGAATACGCTCATCTGAGGTTCGTCAGGTCAGTGTACGGATCGGAAACCGCAGCTCACAAAGCTGCAACAGAGGGAAGTGAGGGATCACTATGGCTCGTGCGGTCGGAATCGACCTCGGGACCACCAACTCGGTCGTGTCTGTGCTCGAAGGCGGCGAAGCTGTAGTGGTCGCCAACGCCGAGGGCTCGCGCACCACCCCGTCGATCGTCGCCTTTGCCAAGAACGGTGAAGTGCTCGTCGGTCAGCCCGCCAAGAATCAGGCGGTCACCAACGTCGACCGCACCATCCGCTCGGTCAAGCGCCACATCGGCACCGACTGGACCGTCGAGATCGACGACAAGAAGTACACGCCGCAGGAGATCAGCGCCCGCACGCTGATGAAGCTCAAGCGTGACGCCGAGGCCTACCTCGGTGAGGAGATCACCGACGCGGTCATCACCGTCCCCGCCTACTTCGAGGACGCGCAGCGCCAGGCCACCAAGGAGGCCGGACAGATCGCAGGCCTGAACGTCCTGCGCATCGTCAACGAGCCCACTGCGGCCGCGCTGGCTTACGGCCTCGACAAGGGCGAGAAGGAACAGACCATCCTGGTCTTCGACCTCGGTGGCGGCACCTTCGACGTGTCCCTGCTGGAGATCGGCGACGGCGTCGTCGAGGTCCGGGCGACCTCCGGTGACAACCACCTCGGTGGCGACGACTGGGACGAGCGCGTCGTGTCGTGGCTCGTCGACAAGTTCAAGGCGCAGAACGGCATCGACCTCACCAAGGACAAGATGGCCCTGCAGCGTCTGCGTGAGGCTGCGGAGAAGGCCAAGATCGAGCTGTCCAGCTCGCAGAGCACCTCCATCAACCTCCCGTACATCACCGTCGACGCGGACAAGAACCCGCTGTTCCTCGACGAGCAGCTCACCCGCAGCGAGTTCCAGAAGATCACCTCCGATCTGCTGGACCGCACCCGCGCGCCGTTCCAGGCCGTGGTCAAGGACTCGGGCATCGCCGTCAAGGACATCGACCACGTCGTGCTCGTCGGTGGCTCCACCCGTATGCCGGCGGTCTCCGACCTGGTTCGCGAGCTCACCGGTGGCCGTGAGCCCAACAAGGGCGTCAACCCGGACGAGGTCGTGGCCGTCGGTGCCGCGCTCCAGGCCGGTGTCCTCAAGGGTGAGGTCAAGGACGTCCTGCTGCTCGACGTCACCCCGCTGTCCCTCGGCATCGAGACCAAGGGTGGCGTGATGACCAAGCTCATCGAGCGCAACACCACGATCCCCACCAAGCGGTCGGAGACCTTCACCACGGCGGACGACAACCAGCCGTCGGTGCAGATCCAGGTGTTCCAGGGTGAGCGCGAGATCGCCTCGCACAACAAGCTCCTCGGATCGTTCGAGCTGTCCGGCATCCCGCCGGCCCCGCGCGGTGTGCCGCAGATCGAGGTCACCTTCGACATCGACGCCAACGGCATCGTGCACGTGACCGCGAAGGACAAGGGCACGGGCAAGGAGAACACGATCAAGATCCAGGACGGCTCCGGTCTGTCCAAGGAAGAGATTGATCGGATGATCAAGGACGCCGAGGCGCACGCGGAGGAGGACAAGAACCGCCGCGAGGAGGCCGAGGTCCGCAACCAGGCCGATTCGCTGGTGCACCAGACCGAGAAGTTCATCAAGGACAACGAGGACAAGGTGCCCGCCGACGTCAAGGAGAAGGTCGAGGCCGCGATCACCGAGGTCAAGACCGCTCTCGCCGGGACCGACATCGCCGCCGTCAAGGCTGCGGTGGAGAAGCTGTCGACCGAGTCGCAGGCCCTGGGCCAGGCGATCTACGACGCCCAGGCCGCCGATTCCGCCGCCGGTGACGGCGCCGGACAGGCCCAGGACGGCGACGTCGTCGACGCCGAGGTCGTGGACGAGCCGACCGATCAGGACAAGAAGTGACGGCGGAGAACCCCGAGCGCGAGGTGACCGCCGACGACCAGGTCACGGACACCGCCGACGCCACCGCCGCGGCCGCCTCTCCGGAGGCGGCCGAGGCCGGCGCGACGGAGTCCGACGACCTGAGCGCCATCACCGCCGAACTCGAGAAGGCCAGCACCGAGCTGGGCTACGCGAAGGCGGAGATCGCCAACATCCGCCGCAACGCCCTCGCCCGGATCGATCGGGCCGTCGAGGACGAGCGGGTGTCGGTGGTGTCGAAGTTCCTCGACCTCGTCGACGACCTCGACCGGGCGCGCGCCCACGGCGACCTGGAGACGGGTCCGCTGAAGGCGCTGTCGGACAAGCTCTCCGGAGTGCTCGACGGGCTCGGCCTGGCCGGGTTCGGCGAGGAGGGCGACCCGTTCTCCCCGGATCTGCACGAGGCTGTGCAGATGGAGGGCAACGGCGACAACCCCGTGCTCGGGAACGTGCTGCGCAAGGGCTACCGCCTCGGAGACCGGGTTCTCCGCACGGCGATGGTCACCGTCACCGACGGCGAGCCTGCAGCCGATGCGGCAGCCGAGTAGATAGACACACAACAGTGAAAGGAGGAGGCGCCCAGTGAGCCAACGGGAGTGGATCGAGAAGGACTTCTACAAGGAACTGGGCGTCTCCTCCGACGCGTCCGCCGACGACATCAAGAAGGCGTACCGGAAGCTGGCGCGGGATCTGCATCCCGACGCCAACCCCGGCGACACCAAGGCGGAGGAGCGGTTCAAGGCGGTCAGTGAGGCCAACGCGGTTCTCTCCGATCCGGCCAAGAAGAAGGAGTACGACGAGGCCCGTCGGCTCTTCGCGAGCGGCGGATTCGGCCCCGGCGCCGGGTACTCCACCGGCGGTGGTGGATTCGCTGGCGGCGGCTTCGACTTGGGCGACCTGTTCGGTGGCGGCGCCGCCGGCGGCGACGGTGGACTCGGCGACATCTTCGGCGGGCTGTTCAACCGGAGCGGCGGCCGATCCGCCTCGAGCACACGACCGCGCCGCGGCAGCGATGTCGAGACCGAGACCACCCTGGACTTCCGCGAGGCCGCGCAGGGTGTGACCGTCCCGCTGCGCCTCACGAGCCCGTCCGCCTGCACCACCTGCCACGGCAGTGGCGCCAAGCCGGGTACCAGCCCGCGAGTGTGCCCGCGCTGCAACGGCACCGGTGTCGTGAGCCGCAACCAGGGTGCATTCGGATTCAGTGAACCGTGCGACGACTGCCGCGGCACCGGATCGATCATCGACGAGCCGTGCAGCGACTGCCACGGCAACGGTGTCACCAACCGGACCCGCACCATCACCGTCCGCGTCCCCTCCGGGGTGAGTGACGGTCAGAAGATCCGTCTCGCCGGTCAGGGCGAGGCCGGTCTGCGCGGCGCGCCGTCCGGCGACCTGTACGTGACCGTCCACGTCCGCCCCGACAAGGTGTTCGGGCGCAACGGCGACGACCTGACGCTCGTGGTTCCCGTGAGCTACGGCGAACTGGTACTCGGCACCACGCTGTCCGTTCCGACGCTGGACGGCCGGGTGGGCGTGAAGGTTCCCGCCGGTACCGCGGACGGACGAATTCTCAGGGTGCGAGGGCGCGGTGTGCCCAAGCGCGGCGGAGGCGCCGGAGATCTGCTCGTCACCGTGAAGGTGGCGGTTCCGCAGAAACTCGACGATCCCGCCATCGAAGCCCTCCGGACGTACCTGGAGGCGGAGAAGGCCAGCGGATTCGATCCGCGAGCAGGATGGGCCGGGGCCTGACCGGCTCCGAACCGATCGGACAGGTGAACCATCATGAGCGACAAGCCACGCAAGAAATCGGAGGTCCCCGCGGACCCCGACGCGCGGGTGTTCGTCATCTCGGTGGCCGCCGAACTCGCCGGCATGCACGCGCAGACGCTGCGCAACTACGACCGGCTCGGACTGGTCACCCCGCACCGCACCACCGGTGGTGGACGCCGGTACTCGCCGCGGGACGTGGCGCTGCTGCGTGAAGTGCAGCGCCTGTCCCAGGACGAGGGCGTCAACCTCGCCGGCATCAAGCGCATCATCGAGCTGACCAACCAGGTGGAGGCGCTGCAGAACCGCGTCGACGAGATGGCCGCCGAGATCGCGCGCGTCCACGCGAGCTACCGCCGCGAACTCGTACCCATTCCGCGCAGCAACGCCCTCGTCGTCTGGAAACCGCGCAACCAGCGCTGATTTCGGGCCTCCAACGGGAATCCACGGCACACCTTCCGCCCGGAAGCGTGCCGTGGATTCCCGTTCGGCTTTTCACACCGGGGCGCCGGCGTCGCGTAGAACGCGGGTCACCTGCGCGATCAGCGTGGCCCGGCCGTGGATCAACTGCCGGGCCTTCACCCGGATCACCCGCCACCCCGCTGCCTCGAGCGCGTTCCAGCGTTCGACGTCGCGGTTGCGCTGCTCGGGTTCGAAGTGGTGATCACCGTCGTACTCGACGATGACGCCCCACTGTTCCCACACCATGTCGACTCGGCCGACGAAGCGGCCACGGTCCCGGATCGCCAACTGAGTGCCCGGGCGGGGGAGGCCGGCCCGGACGAGCGTCAGCCGGGTCCTGGTCTCCCACGGTGATTCGGCGCCCTCGTCGGAGGCGTCGATCACGGAGCGCAAC
This sequence comes from Prescottella equi, assembly GCF_002094305.1. Lineage (GTDB taxonomy): Bacteria > Actinomycetota > Actinomycetes > Mycobacteriales > Mycobacteriaceae > Prescottella > Prescottella equi. Next base: position 100,065 of record NZ_LWTX01000006.1, on the reverse strand, counting down.
TGCACGATTCCGCGAGCACCCGGGTGCCGTTCGGCAAACGACGCGAGTTCGGCGCGGGTGGTTCCCGTCGACTGGTAGAGCGCGTCCACGATCTCCACTGCCCGGTCGAACTCGAGTCGACGTCCCAGATCGAATGCCGTACGCAGCGGGCTCGTCAGCGCGACGCCGCCGCGGGAGGCGATCTCGGCCGCCGGGATCGCGTCGCGGTAGAGCGCGATGCCGGGTGGCGGACGAAGGTGGTCGGTGGACGCGAGCGCGCCAGGCGCAGCGCCGTCTATCCATTTGGTGCCCCACAGGGCCGCGGCGGAGTGTCCCGCGAGCGCGCCGCGGCCGCCGGCCCAACACCACACCGCTCGGGCGCGCAGGCAGGCGTCGACGTCGAGATCGTTGCGTACGTAGGTGTCCGGGTAGAGGCGGGTGTAGTGGCGACGCAGGCCGCGTCGACTCACCAACCCCCGGTCGAGCGCCACGGCGCCACGGAAAGGTTCCAGGAGTGCGGTCATGCCGAAACCGTTGCCGCGTGATCCGACGGGAAGTCGGTTCGGGAGACGCGTTCGAGAATCGTTGTGGAATTGCCGGGAGCTGTGGACAACTCCTCCGCCGGTCGGCGAACGGGAGTTCAGGACACGCGGTGGCCCGGGATCCGTGCCGGGGCTTCCCGTTGGCCGCTTCCCACCCCGTGGGGCTCCCGGTTGACGTTACCTATGTCACACCCATATGCTCCCACTCAATCAAGTGCTTGGTGAATCAAGCAAGTGCTTGATGGGAAGTGCTCGGTCGGTGAGACAGTGCAGTTCGACGTGTCGGGGCGTCTGCTGCGCCACTACCGGTTGTCAAGGTAGGGCCCTCGTGGTCGTCGGCCGGGCATTTCTGCGTCCCAAGACGCCAAGCGAGCGCTTGGTTTTGTACGTAGCGGGTGTTCTAGGAGGGCAGTCATGAAGAGTCGGCGTCCAGTTCTCGTCGCGGCAGTGGCCGCGTCGGTGTTGACGATGGCCGGGTGTGGAAGTGCGGATTCCGCCGAGGCCGGCGGTGCCGATCAGCCGTACCGCGTGCTCGTCACCGGCGGCATCAGCGCGCAGGGTGTCCTCAAGGCCAACGCGGACACGTCGATCCTCGCGACCAAGGCCGGCGTCGAGGTGCAGAACCAGGCGGGCGGCATCGGCGGCCGCAAGATCGAGCTGACCGTCGTCGACGACGCCGGCGACGCCACGATCGCGGTCACCAAGGTGCGCGAGGCGATCAACAAGCAGAAGCCGGACCTGGTCCTCAACTCCGGCCCGTCGTCCGTCGGCGCGGCCGTCCTGCCGATCCTCAAGCAGAACAAGATCCTCTCGTTCAACGTTGCGCCGACGCAGGACTCGACGGATCCGTCGAAGTTCCCGCTCAACTTCGACCTGGCGCCCGGTGCCGCCGACAATGCTCGCGGCATCGTCGGCCACGCGAAGGAGAAGGGCTACGACAGCATCGGCGTCATCCACGGCAGCACCGCCTACGGCGAGCTGTTCGGCAAGGAGATGACGACCGCGCTCGAGTCGGCAGGTCTGAAGCAGGCCGGCAACGAGGAGTACGAGGCCACCGCCCTCGACATGACCGCCCAGCTGCAGGCGCTCAAGAACGCCGGTGCCAAGGCCCTCGCGGTGGACGCCTACGGTGCCCCGCTCGGCTACCTCCTGCAGAGCATGCAGCGTCTGGGCTGGGACGTGCCGCTGGTCGGTAACACCTCGGTGGCCAGCACCAGCCTCGTCGCGAACGAGCCGCCGAACGGTGTCCTGGGCACCCCTGAGGTCAAGAACCTTGTCGCGCAGGTCTTCACGAGCACCGTGTACGACCCGGACAACGCGGCCGTGAACCAGATGGTCGACACCATGGCCTCTCTGGGCACCATCCCGTCGACGCTCATCATCGCCGACAACTACGACGCATTCCCGCTCGTCGCCGCGGCCGCGGAGAAGGCCGGCACAACCACTGACGCCGAGAAGCTCGCGCAGGCACTCGAGACCGAAGAGGTCCAGGCGAACGCCAAGACCGCGTTCCTGTCGCGCTACAACTTCACCGCCGACAACCACGGCCCCAACCCGAACCAGGACGAGATGAAGTTCATCGCGCCCACCAAGGTCGTCAACGGCCAGTTCGGTAACCCGGCGGCATGAGTTCCCTGACCAACGCTCCCTCCGCGACGCGAAGGAGGTTCTCGCAGTGACGATTCTGTGGTCGGGGCTCGCCCTCGGCGCTGTGTACGTGCTCGTCGCCATCGGGTACAACATCGTGTTCGTCTCGTCGAACACCTTCAACTTCGCGCAGGCGCAGTTGATGATGGTCGGCACGTTCGTCGCTTACACGGGTCTGGTGACCCTGAAGCTTCCCGTGCTGGTCGTCGCCGTCATGGCGACGGTGACGGTGATGGTCCTCGCCGCGATCGAGGAGGTGGTCGCGATCAGACCGGTCGCCGACCACCAGAACCAATTGGTGACGACATTGGGCGCGGCGACCCTGCTCAACGGCGCGACGCAGTTGATCTGGGGCAGCGAGCCGCTGACGGTTCCGTTCTTCGGATCGAACGATCCCATCACCCTGCTGGGTGGGCGCACGTATCCGGTGGAGATCGCGCTGCTGGTGCTGTCGATCGTGCTCGTGATCGCGCTGGGACAGCTGAGCAAGCGGACCATGACCGGTCTGGCGCTGATGGGTGTCTCGGAGGACCGCGAGGCCGCGATGCTCCGTGGCGTGAACGTGCGCCGGATCGCGATGGGCGCGTTCGCCTTCTCCGGTGCGCTCGCCGGCGTCCTCGGCCTGTTCGTCGGCCCGAAGACATTCGCGGTCGCGACGCTCGGCGCGGCACTCGCCCTCAAGGGCTTCGTCGCACTGGCGATCGGTGGATTCGGTTCGCTGCCGGGCGCTCTCATCGGTGGCCTGACGGTCGGACTGGTCGAGTCGTTCACCGCGCTGTGGTTCGGCAGCCAGTACAGCAACATCGCCGTGTTCGTGGTGCTGATCGTCATCCTGATGGTCAAGCCGGCCGGACTGTTCGGCACGGTGAAGGAACGGGTGGTGTAGCCATGCAGATCTGGCGGACTCTCCGCGCGATCCCCAGCTGGATCTTCGCGCTCGTCTTCGGTGCCGCGGTGTTCTTCGCGCCCATGCTCGGCATGGACGCCACCAACACCCGTCAGCTGCAGCTCGCCTGCATCCTCGCCCTGGTGGTCAGTGGTCTGAACCTCAGCCTCGGCTACGCAGGCGAACTCGCACTCGGTCAGGCCGCGATGTACGCGGCCGGCGCGTACACGGCCGGGCTGCTGTCACAGGCCGGGCACACCGAGATCCTGCTGCAACTGGTGGCCGCCGGTGCGGTCGCGCTCCTGGTCGGCATCATCACCGGTATCCCGGGTCTGCGCCTGGGCAGTTGGTCACTGGCGATGACGTCGTTTTTCCTGATCCTGTTGGTGCCCGACATCCTAGCGATCTTCGGTGGCAACACCGGTGGCCGTAACGGCCTGTCCGGCATGGAGCCTCCGACGCTCTTCGGGCAGGACATCGACAAGGACTTCTACTACCTCGTCGTCGGCGTGACGATCCTGTGGTTCGTGGTGATGCGCAACCTGGTGGTCTCGCGTCACGGCATCGCGTTCCGCACGCTCAAGCAGTCGCCGGTCCTCGCCCAGTCCCAGGGCGTGTCCGTGTACCGGATGAAGCTGCTCGGCTACGCGATCGGTGCCCTGCCGGCCGGTCTGGCGGGTGCCCTGTTCGCGAACACCGACCTGTTCATCTCCCCGGAGGCGTTCGGGTTCACGTTCGCCACCGCGGTGCTGGCGGCGTCGATCCTCGGTGGCTCGGCCAGCGTGTACGGCGCGGTCATCGGTGCGGCCATCATGCAGTTCGGCCCCAACCAGTCCACCGCGTTCCAGGAGTATTCGCTGCTGTTCTACGGCGGCTTCCTGATCCTCGGTGGGGTGCTGCTCTCGGGCGGTCTGACCAAGGTGTTCCGCGCCCTGGCGACCAAACTGGACCGCAAGTCCGGCATCGGGGCGATGGAGCGGCCGGAGCCACGGGATCCGAACGAGATCCCGGTCGTGGCGCCGATCTCCGGGTCCACCCTGGTCGTCGACGGCATCTCGAAGGCGTTCGGCGGCAACCAGGCGCTGAAGTCGGCGACGCTGCGCGCCGAGCCGGGGCAGGTGACGGCGTTGATCGGCCCGAACGGTTCGGGCAAGACGACGATGCTGAACATGATCTGCGGCTTCTACACCGCGGACGCGGGCCGGATCGTCATCGGCGACACCGAGGTTCAGAAGTTCTCGTCGCACCGGGTGGCACGGGAGGGCGTGGCCCGCACGTTCCAGACCCCGAACATCCCCGAGAACGTCACCGTGCTCGAGGCGGTCGCGTCGGGTCGGTACATGACCGACCGGGCGTCGATGATCTCCGCGATCCTGCGGCTGCCGAGCTTCCGCAAGGTCGCCAAGGCGGACATCGCCGAGGCCGAGCGGGTTCTCGAGCTCGTCGGTATGTCGCACCTGCGCAACGAGGTCGCCACGTCGCTGCCGCTGGGCATGCGGCGCATGCTCGAGGTGGCCCGCGCGGTGATCGCCGAACCGCGCGTGCTGCTGCTCGACGAGATCGCGTCCGGCATGGACGAGGACGAACTGGTGCGGTTGTCGGTGCTGATCCAGGCACTGCGCGACGCCGGAGCCACCGTGCTCCTGGTGGAGCACAACTTCCGACTGGTCCTCTCGCTCGCCGACACCATCGTCGTGCTGGCACAGGGACAGGTCATCGCGTCCGGCCCGCCCGCGGAGATCGAGCATCACCCTCGGGTGCTCAGCGAGTACCTCGGTGTCGATCCCGACAGCGGCACGGCCTCCGAGCTGGAGAAGGTGGAGTGATGAAACCGGTTCTGAGCGTTCGGAATCTGCAGTCCGGTTACGGTGACCTGCGGGTGGTGTGGGACGTCTCGTTCGACGTCTACCCGGGGCAGGTCACGGCACTGCTGGGTCGCAACGGCGCCGGCAAGACCAGCACGCTGCGCGCCGTCTCGGGCCTGAACAAGGTCCACGGCGGCACCATCGAGATGGACGGACAGGACATCTCCGGTGTCGCCGCGCACCAGCGGGTGCGCCGCGGGATGGCGTACGTGCAGGAGGGCAAACGGGTCTTCCACAAGCAGACCATCGAGCAGAACCTGCTGCTCGGCGGCTACACCCGGAAGATGCGGCGCAGCGCGCTCAAGCCCGACGTCGAGCGCATCTACGAGATGTTCCCGATCCTGGGTGAGAAGCGGAACCTGCTGGCGGGCTCGATGTCCGGTGGCCAGCAGCAGATGCTTGCGATCGGTGCGGCACTGATGTCGAACCCGACGCTGCTGCTGCTCGACGAGCCGTCCGGCGGTCTCGCCCCCGTCATCGTCAACGAGGTGATGGAGCGGGTGCAGCTGCTCAAGGAGACCGGCCTGGCCGTGCTCCTCGTCGAGCAGGCCGTCGAGGCGGCGATGAGCGTCGCCGACCACGTCACCGTCCTCGACATCGGCAAGGTCGTCATGGACTCGCCGGCGTCGGAGATCGACGACATCGCGGTCCTCAAGGACGCGTACTTCGGGCGCGTCTGACACACCCCGCCGAACACGGATACGGCATTTCACGGATACGAGGAGAGGAACACATGCGGATCGGACTGGACGTCTTCGGCGCCGAGCGCTTCTACGACGGCGACCACCGCGGGCTGCTCGATCTGGCGGCCGAGGCCGACCGGCGGGGCGTCGACCTGATCACGACGTCGGACCATCTCGGGTTCTCGCGGCAGGCGCACGCCGAACGGGTGCGGGACAACGGCTTCCCGTTCGAACTGGGGCAGCCGTGGCTCGAACCGATGTCGCTGCTGTCGGCGGTGGCCGCGGTGACCGAGCGGGTGGACCTCGGGGTGTACGTGCTGGTGGCCCCGCTGCGCCCGGCACTGCTGCTGGCCAAACAGATCGCGACGCTGGACGTGTTGTCCCGCGGCCGCACCCGGATCGGGGTGGGGGTGGGCTGGCAGCAGGCCGAGTACGCGGCGGCGGGCATTCCGTTCGAGCGTCGGTTCGGCCGACTCGAGGAGACGGTGGCCGCGTGCCGCGAACTGTGGGACGCGCCGCCGGCGTCGTTCACCGGCAGCGGATTCGCGTTCGACGACTTCCACAGCCTGCCCCGGCCCGTGCAGACCCGGGTCCCGATCATCTTCGGGATGGCGCCGTCCAAGCGGAACTTCGACCGGATCGCGCGCGTCGGCGACGGCTGGACCGCGGCACCCGCCGACACGGTCCGGCTCGCGGAGAGCATCACGCTGCTGCGCACCTGCTTCGAGGAACAGGGCCGCGACCCGGCCGAGGCCGAGGTCCAGATGATGCTGCCGACGGCCCGCGGCTTCGACGCGATGAAGGCGTCGGCGCGCGAAGCCCGGGACCTCGGCGTCGACACCGTGCTGGTGCGGCCGTCGGCGCTGGACATCGGCGCCGACGACCTCGACGAATTTCTCACCTGGACGGTGGGACTCGACGGACGCCGGGACTGACGTCTCAGACGCGCGCGGCGTCGTCCGCGAAGCGGCGGACGGCGTCGAGGCGCCCCCGCGGATCCGACGGGTCGACGTCGTACAGCCGCCACGGCGTGACCCGGCACCGGGTGACGCCGATGTCGGCCAGGGCGCGATAGCCGTCGATGTCGGAGACGTCGGTGGGGGAGACGTCGATCTCGAACGGCTCGTTCTCCCGGCCGTTTTCGGTGCGCAGTTCGGTCAGGCGCGCGATCGCGTCCTGCAGTTGCACGGTGTCGGTGTTGACGGAGATCCAGCCGTCGGCGAAGCGTGCGGCACGGCGCAGTCCGGCCTCGCTGTGGCCGCCGCCGTAGACGGGCACGGGACGATCCGGCGCGGGGCTGATCATCAACCGGTCGAAGTCGTAGTGCTTGCCGTGGAACTCGACCCATTGGGGTCCGTTGCCGGCGCAGACGGCTCGCAGGATCTGGATGGCCTCGTCGGTCCGGGCGCCGCGGGTGCGCATCTCGGTGCCGGTGAAACGGAACTCCTCGGGAATCCACGACAGTCCGACGCCGATCGCGATCCGGTTGCCGGACATCACCGCCATCGTCGAGACCTGCTTGGCGGTGAGCAGCGGGTCACGCAGCGGCAGTTTCAGGACGTTGGTGTAGAAGCCGATTCGCGTGGTGACGGCGGCCATCGCGGTCATTGCGATGAACGGGTCCGGCATCGGGGTCTCGGGGGACCACATCCGCTTGCCGTCGGGCGAGTACGGGTAGTCGGCCGAGACGTGTTCGGGATAGAACACCGAATCCGGCATGGCGATCGCGTCGTAGCCGCACTCGTCGGCCACGCGCGCCAGTTCGATCAGCTCTGGGGTCGCGATCATCGCGCCCGGCAATGCCCACTTCATCGTTCGAACGTAGGGCACGAATCGAGCTGGGGGCGTGACAATCCCGGTAGCAGGGACTGCCACGCCGACCGATCACTCGAGGCGTCCGGGCACCGGGTAGCTGCGCAGCGACAGGCCGAGCTGGCCGGAGATGATCAGGTCGTCGATCGTCTCCTGCAGCTTGTGGCAGGTGGGGACCCATGCGCGACCGTCCTGGGTCCGCGACTCGGCGAACTGGGGGCACGCGTTGTCGGCGTCGTCGAGCCACTGGATGCTGGTGTGGGCATCGCTGTACTTCTCGACGAGCACTCGGTTACCGCAGGTGTTGCAGTTGACGCTTTCCATGGACGGACCTCCTGATTCCTCCGGTGACGGTAGTCACTTATCGGGCCCCGCGCGTGCGGTTCTCCCACCGAGCGGGAGGCTCGCTCCCGGTGAGTGGGCATGTGCTACTCGCCTGTAACCCGCTTCTACCTGGGCTGTTAGGCTTCGGCCATGTCCGACACCGAGCCCGTCACCGACGCCGACGACGCCGGCTACCCGTCGCTGCCCGCGACCAGCTGGGCGGTTCTGGGGATGCTGACCCTGGGCGAGGGGCTCACCGGATACGACCTCAAGAAGTGGGCCGACTGGAGCATCGGGTTCTTCTACTGGAGCCCGTCGATCAGCCAGGTGTACGGCGAACTCAAGAAGCTCGAGGCCTCCGGGTTGGTGGAGTCCGAGATGGTCTCCGAGCCCGGCGAGCGCGGACGTCGCGTCTACACGATCACCGCGCGCGGGACCCGTGCCGTGCGGAACTGGTCCCGTGACGCGCCGGTCGAGCAGCCGGTGCTCAAGCACGGTTTACTACTCCGGTTGTGGATGGGCCATCTCAACGAGCCCGAGCAGCTGAAGGCGTTGGTGCAGTCGCACATCGACAACATGGAGGACCTCCGGCAGCGCGCGCAGCTGCACGGCGACCACGCCACGCGCGAGCCGGCGTGGGCGTTCTCCAAGATGAGCTTGAAGTGGGCGCAGCGCTACTACCAGTCGGAGATCGACCTCGCGAAGGAACTGCTCGCCGACATCGACGACGCCGCCGAGACGCTCTCGCGGGTGCGCGAACGCGACGAACTCGGCAACCCGATCCCGGAGGTGGCCGGATCCTGGCGTGATGTCGAGGATTTCGTCCAGGGCCTGGGGAAGGGCGAGCAGGGCTGACTGCCCTACCCTCCCTCGGGCCGGTCTGATCGGAACTCAGGCGTACTGCAGTCGGGTGCGCGGCGCCGCCGTGGGCAGGCTCTGCAGACGATTGCGGTGCGTGATCGGTGCGGCGCCGCGGGTGCGTCCGGTCATCGCCTGGAGGATCGAGGCGGCGGCCATTCGCACCGGCGCGGTGTGCCGGTGGTCGAACTTGAGATGGGTGGTCGGCCCGCAGATCGAGATGGCGGCGGTGACCCCTCCGATGGGTCCGACCGGGACCGCGATCATGCCGATGCCGCCGGAGATCTGGCTGACCTCGTACGCGACCCCCATCTCGCGGACCTTGTGCAGTTCCGGCGTGAAGTCGAGGAGGTCCTCGCTGCCGCCCGGCGTGTACGCGAGCAGGGCCTTGCCGATCGCGGAGTTGCGGGCCGGGTAGCGGCTGCCCACGCGGGTCGGTAGCTCGGCGGCGAGGCGACCGCCGACCTTGTCGAGGTAGAGCACGTCGGTGCCGTCGAGCACGCCGAGGTGGACGACGTACCCGGTGACGCGGTGCAGTTCCTGGAGAATCGGGGCCGCCGCGGTGTGCAGGCGGTTCTGGTGGACGGCGATCGAGCCGAGCTCCATCAGCCGCGTCCCCAGCTCGTAGTCGCGACCCTCGCGTCGCAGCCACCGCATGTCGACGAGTCGTTCGAGGATCCGGTGCGCCGACGAGCGCGGCAGTCCGGTGCGCTTGACGACCTGGGCGAGCGTGAGGCGGCCGGGGCCGTCGAACGTGTCCAGGACGAGCGAGACTCGCTCGAGAATTGCGGTCGGAGCCGCGTCCGTGGAGTCGTGTGCGGTCATCGATGTCTCCCTCACTGTTGTCGAGCATCGCGGCGAGACCCATCTGACGTGGGTGTTTCGATTAGAAATAATCGCACACGATTCGAGATTTGTGAAGTGGATCACCAAGATCGGTAAACGCCGAAAGGGGGAACCCGGCTGTCCCTGGTGGGACGGGGTTCCCCCTGACGGGAGCGGTGTGCAGTTGTGGAGCGGTCTTACCGTGCAGTTGTGGAGCGGTCTTACATCGCGGCGAGCGGCTCGCTACCGGACCAGTCGTGGCCCCAGTAGCTGTCGGCGGTGATCTCCTCGGACGTGTAGAACGCCTCGTCGACCAGGCTGCCTTCGGTGCCGAACTCGATGTCCCAACCACCGGGGGCGCGGACGTAGAAGGACACCATCTTGTCGTTGGTGTGGCGGCCCAGCGTCGAGGACACCGAGAAACCGTCCTTCATCACGCGGTCGAGCGCCTGGCCGACGGCGTCGAGCGTGTCGACCTCGACCATGATGTGCACCAGGCCGGGGGCTCCGCCGTGCGGGGCCGGGCACAGCGCCAGGCTGTGGTGACGCTGGTTGACACCCAGGAAGCGCACCCGCAGCGGACCGAACTCCGGCGGTGCCGGGATCCGGAAGGCGCCGCGCGGCAGGAAGCCGAGGACGTCGGTGTAGAAGTCGAACGTGCCGTTCGGATCCATCGTGGGCAGCACGACGTGGCCGAGACCCTGTGCGCCGGTGACGAACTTGGCGCCGAACGGGGTGACGACCGGGCTGTGGTCGAGGACCGCGCCGTGGAAGACCTCGAGCGTGGTGCCGGCCGGATCCTGGAAGGTGATGACCTCCTCGACGCGGCGCGCGTCCGCCTCCTCGAGTGAGAGCGGCTTGACCGCGATGCCGGCGCGCTCGACGGCCTCCTTTACCCGGACCAGGGCGGCGTGGTCGCGGACCTCCCAGCCGACGGTGACGACCTCGTCGGTCTCACCCGGCACGACGACGATGCGGGCGGCCCGCTCGTCCACGCGCAGGTAGAGGGCATCGGGGTCCGGGCCGGAGCCCTGTGCGAAGCCGAGCACGTCGAACGCGAAGGTGCGCCAGCGCTCGATGTCGTTGGTCTGGACCTTCACGTAGCCCAGAGCGCGGATGTCGGTGCCGAAGCCGCCGACATTGGGGTTCGTCATGGTTTGTCTCCGTTGTGAATTCGAAGTAGTGGTAATCCAGCGGATCAGATCATGGAACGCAGCGGACCCTGCGGATCCACGCCGAGGCTGCTCAGCGTCGCCGCGTGGTACACGGTGCCGGGGACGTGGATCGCGTGGTGCAGACCCGCGTGTGCGTCACGCCAGAAGCGCTGCATCGGCTTGTCCATGCGCAGTGCGTTGCCGCCGCAGCGGGCGTAGACCTGGTCGATCGCCGTGACGGCCTGCCAGGCGGCGTTGACCTGGGTCTCGCGGCCGAGCGCGCGCTGCTCGAACGTCGGAGTCTTGCCGGCGTCCACCAGATCCCACATGCGATCGACGTTGGCCAGCAGCGAGTCCCGGGCCGCACGCAGCTTCGCGGTGGCCTCGCCCACCGCGAACATCGTGTACGGGTCGTCCTTGACCGCGGTGCCCTGCGGGTTGATCCGCTCGCGCTGGTACTCGTTGGCGTGGTGCAGCACGCCCTCGCAGATGCCGATCGTGGCCGACGTGATGCCGAGCGGGAACATGTTGGACCACGGCATCAGGTACAGCGTCTCGGTGCGGCCGTACTTGCGCACCGCGGTGCCGTCGATGACCTCGTCGCAGTCCATGACGCGGTAATCCGGCACGAACGCGTCCTTGACGACGACGTCCTTGGAGCCGGTGCCGCGCAGACCCACGACGTCCCACGAGTCCTCGATGATCTCGTAGTCGGTGCGCGGGATGATCACGTGCAGCATCCGGGGCGGCATCTCCATGCTGCCGTCCGGGTTGCAGGCGAAGGCCCCCAGGAAGGCCCAGTCGCAGTGGTCCGTTCCCGAGGAGAACGACCACTTGCCGGAGAACTTGTATCCGCCGTCGACCGGCACGCACATGCCGCCGGGCATGTACGGCGACGCGAGCCACGTGTCCTGATCCTCGCCCCAGACCTCCTGCTGGACCTTGGGGTCGGCGAAGGCCAGCTGCCACGGGTGCACGCCGACGATGCCGTGGACCCAGCCGGCCGACGGATTCAGCGACGCCGTGCGCATGACGGTCTCCGCGAACTCGCGCGGATGGACCTCGAGGCCTCCGTGCTCCTTCGGCTGGAGCATCCGGATCGAGCCGGCCTCCTTCATGCGCTTGGCGGTCGCATCGGCCACCTTGCCGATCCGCTCGGCCTCCACGCCCTCGACGAAGATGTCGTCGGCGGCGGCCTCGATGCGGGACAGGACTTCGTAACTCATCTGGATTTCCTTCTGGGTGGTGTGGTTCGGCGAACCGGAGGCTAGGAGTTCGCGGGCGAGTTCGGGGCCTGCTTGGCCATGTTCTCGGCGACTTCCTGCTCCCAGCTCGCGACCGCCCGGGTGGTGTCGATCTCGAACTCGAAGCGCTTGGTCATGTCTTCCGTGATGTCTTCGACATCGACGTAGAACTGCTGGTACCAGCGGCGCAGCTGGTAGACCGGCCCGTCCTCCTCCGACAGCAGCGGGTTGTCGATGGGCGCCTTGTTCTTCCAGATCTCGACGTCCTGCTCGAAGCCCATCTCGACACCCTCGGCGAACTGCGCCGCCATGCCGGTCGACTCCTCCTCCGACAGGCCCGGCAGCTTCTTGACGATCGCGCCGTACTGCAGCACGAACTCGTTGTTGCTCACCGGGTAGTGGCAGTTGATGAGGACGGTCTCGATGGTCTGGCCGTTGGCGTCCGACTCGAGCCAGTCGATCATGTACGACGGGCCGAAGTACGTGGCCTCCGAACGCAGCTCGGCGTTGGGGTCGTCGTAGTTGGTGCCCGAGACGATGTCCTCACGGCCGGTCGAGTGCATGTACTGCGTGGCGGTGTGGCCCTCGAAGACGTTCTTGAAGTAGCGCGGGAACGAGTAGTGGATGTAGAAGAAGTGCGCCATGTCGACGACGTTGTCGACGATCTCGCGGCAGTGCGAACCCTTGATGCGCAGGGTCTTCCAGCTCCAGTCGGTCCACTCGTCGGTGCCGTAGCCCGCGATCTCGGGGATCGTGACGTCGGCCGGCGGCGGGTTGCCCTGCGGGTCGTTCCAGACGTACAGCTGGCCGTTGCGCTCGAGCGTGGTCCACGCGCGGGTCTTGGCGACCGGGGGAACGCGCCGGGCGTAGGGAATGTCGGTGCACTTGCCCTTGCCGTTCCAGCGCCAGTCGTGGAACGGACAGGCGATGGTGTCGCCCTTGATCTCGCCCTGGCTCAGGTCGCCGCCCATGTGGCGGCAGTACGCGTCGAGGACGTTGAGCTCGCCCTTGCTGTCGGCGAACACGACCAGCTTGGTGCCGAACGCCTCGATCGAGTGCGGCTTGCCGTCCTTGAAGTCCCGGATGAGACCGAGGCAGTGCCAGCCGCGCGCGAAACGGGTGGGCGCCGCAGCGGCCACGATCTCGCGGATCTCGTCGGTGTCGTTGGTGGGGGCAGCGTCGAATGCCATGTGTTCCTCCGTGCAGTGAGGGGTCGCCGTCCTGTGATGCGCCTCATAGAACTCGGCGGCGTGTCGCGCGGGAAGGGCTTCTCCCGCTGGGTGGAACACCCTGGTAGCTGTGGTATAGCACCACGTCGTCCCGTTGCTCACGCAGTGCGTGAGATGCGGGACGGCCGGACACCACGGGGGCCTCCCACCACACGGGACGAACCCTGCCGCCGGCTCGGTCGCGCTGGTTAGCGTCGCGAAGGGCGAAAGGACTGACCATGACACGAATGGCCGGCAAGGTCGTGCTCATCACGGGCGCAGGCAAGGGAATGGGACGCACGCACGCGGTCCGTCTCGCGGAGGAGGGCGCCGACATCCTCGCGATCGACCTCCCCGGGGAGCGGTCGGAGGCCGACCTGGCCGAGACCGCGCGCCTCGTGCGGGAACTGGGCCGCCGCGCGGTCACCGGCACCGCGGACATCCGGGACCTCGACGCGCTCACCGCGGCCGTGCAGGCGGGCGTGCGCGAGCTGGGCCCGCTCGACACCGTCGTCGCCAACGCCGGTATCTGCGACAACCCCGGACCGTCGTGGACGATCGACGACGACATCTGGAACCGGTCGATCGACGTCAACGTCACCGGCACGTGGCACACCGTCAAGGCGGGTGTCGCCGAACTGAACCCGGACGGCGGTTCGGTCGTCATCGTCAGTTCCACCGCCGCGATCAAGGCCGTGCCCGGCGCGTCGCACTACTCGGCGGCCAAGCACGCGATCACCGGTCTGTCCAAGACTCTCGCGAACGAACTGGGCAAGCGGTCGATCCGCGTCAACACGATTCACCCCGGCGCCGTCGCGACGCCGATGACGATCAATCCGACGACGTTCGCCCGTCTGCGTCCCGACCTCGAGAACCCGACCGAGGCCGACGTCGCCGAGGTGCTGTCGCAGCGGATGCTGCTGCCGGTGCCGTGGGTGGAGTCGATCGACGTGAGCAATGCGGTGCTGTTCCTGGCATCGGACGAATCCCGGTACGTCACAGGCCTGCAGATGGTCATCGATGCCGGTCAGACCCAGAAGGTGGCGTGATGAGCGGACGTCTCGAAGGCAAGGTCGCGCTGATCACCGGCGCCGCGCGGGGAATGGGGCGCGCGCAGGCGGTGCGCTTCGCGCAGGAGGGCGCCGACATCATCGCCGTCGACGTGTGCGCGCCCGTCGAACATTCGACCACCCCCGGAGCGTCGCCGGAGGATCTCGCCGAGACCGTGCGGCAGGTGGAGTCGCTGGGCCGCAAGATCTGCGCGTTCGAGGCCGACGTCCGGGACCAGCAGGCGCTGACGTCCGCGGTCGACGCCGGTGTCGAGGCGCTCGGGCGGCTCGACGTCATCTGCGCGACCGCCGGTATCAGCTCGTCCGGTGCCGCCGTCGAGATGGGCGCCGAGCGTTGGCAGACCATGCTCGACGTGAACCTCACCGGCGTGTGGCGCACCTGCAAGGCCGGCATCCCGCACATCGTCGACGGCGGCCGCGGTGGCTCGATCATCCTGATCAGCTCCATCGCGGGTCTGCGCGGACTGGTGAGCGTCGGGCACTACACGGCCGCCAAGCACGGCGTCGTCGGCCTGATGAAGTCGCTGGCGAACGAGCTTGCGCCGCACAGCGTGCGGGTCAACACGATCCATCCCGCGAACACGCGGACCACGATGATCCAGAACGAGTCCACGATGCGGACGTTCTGCCCCGGTGTCGACGAGCCGACGCAGGAACAGTTCGAGGCGGGAACGCAGTCGATGCACCTGCTGCCCGTCGCGATGATCGAACCCGAGGACATCGCCAACGCGAGCCTGTTCCTCGCGTCCGACGAATCCCGCTACATCACCGGCGTGACGTTGCCGGTCGATGCCGGCCACTGCGTGAAGTAGGAGGAGACCTGTGAGGCTCGAGGATCTGCGAGGCCGCACCGCGGTCGTGACCGGTGCGGGCAGCGGGATCGGGGAGGGCGCCGCGCGGTACGCGGCGTCGCTCGGCATGAACGTGGTGCTCGCCGACGTCGCGGCCGAGCGGTTGGACGCCGTCGCCGCCGACCTGCGGGCCGACGGAGCCGCCGTGCTCGCGATGCCGACCGATGTCCGCGACGCCGCCGCGGTCGACGCGCTCGCCGAAGCCGCCTATGCCGAGTTCGGCGAGGTGACGGTGCTGCTCAACAACGCCGGTCTCGAGTCGCTCGGTTTCACGTGGGAGGTGCCCGCCGACGAGTGGCGGCGGGTGATCGATGTGAACCTGCTCGGCGTCTTCCACGGCATCCGGTCGTTCGTTCCGCGGATGGGCGCCGACCCGCGGCCGTCGCACATCGTCAACACGTGCTCGGTGGGCGGCATCGCGATCACCCCGCGGATGACCGCGTACGCGGCGTCCAAGCACGGCGTCCAGGCGCTCACCGAGAGCGTGTATCTCGAATGCGCCGAGGCGTTCCCGCAGATCGCGGTGTCGGTGTTCAGTCCGGGCCAGGTGGCCACGCGGATCTTCGAGGACGCCCCGGTACACGAGCAGACCGCGGCCGACGCCGGATTCTGGCGCGACCAGATCCGGGAAGGCATGACCGCGGACGAGGCCGCGAAGCTGCTGTTCGACGGCATCGCCCGCGACGACTTCTGGATCCTCACGCACCCCGAGTCGTTCGAGCGGCTCGCGTCCAAGCGCGCCCGGGTGCTCGGCGAGAAGCTACGTCCCGACGCGCTGTTCGACGGCCGGAACTGAGGGGTGCGGGGCCGGGCGGGAAGGTGTAACAGGTTCCAGTTCTGCCGTAATGCGGTTATCGTGTCGGTGACCCGGGCCACACTGGCCGACCCGGCGCGACGGGCGCGCGCAGCGCTGCCGTCGGATCCGTGCACGCAGAAGGAACACACATGACCGACGAGTTCGACGACCTTCTCCACCGCCCGCGTTTCCTGGCTGACCTGCTGATCACCGCGCTCGAGCGCAACGCCGACCGGCCGGCGCTCTACCTCGGTGACGTCGTGCTCACCGGCGGCCAGATGCGCGACCAGATCAGCAGTTTCGGGCAGGCCCTCGAATCGCTGGGCGTCGGCAAGGGCTCGACCGTCGCGATGCTGTCGAAGAACCGCCCCGAGGTCCTCATCAGTGTGGGCTCGCAGATGATCCTCGGCTGCCGCAACACCGCGCTCGCCCCGATGGGTTCGCTCGACGACCACAGCTACATCCTGGGCGACGCCGAGATCGAGACCCTCATCTTCGACCCGACGGCCTTCGAGGGCCGGGCGGCGGAGCTGAAGGCCACGGTGCCGACGCTGAAGAATCTGTTCTCGCTCGGCCCCTCCGAGGTGGGCGTCGACATCCTCGAACTGGCGAAGACGTTCGCGCCGCAGCGGCTGGTGGCCGCGGCCGTGGACGGCGACGACCCGTCGAGCATGGTCTACACGGGCGGCACCACCGGTAAGCCGAAGGGCGTGGTCAACACGTTCCGCTCCGGCGTGACGCTGCCGCAGATCCAGATGGCCGAATGGCAGTTCCCGGACGAGATGCGGTTCCTCGCGTGCACGCCACTGTCGCACGCGGGCATGGCGTTCTTCGTGCCGACGCTGATGCGCGGTGGCTCGCTGGTGGTGCTGCCGGCGTTCGAGCCCGGCGCCGTCCTCGAGGCGATCGAGAAGTACAAGATCACCTCGACCATGTTGGTGCCCACCATGATCTACATGCTGCTCGACCACCCGGATCTCGAGACCCGCGACGTCTCGAGCCTGCAGACACTGTTCTACGGCGCCGCCGCGATGTCGCCGTCGCGACTGCAGGAGGGCATCGCGAAGCTCGGACCGATCTTCTTCCAGTACTTCGGGCAGAGCGAGTGCGGCATGACGATCACCGTCATGCGCAAGGAGGAGCACGACCCGGAGAACGTCGAGCGACTCGCGTCGTGCGGCCGCCCCGTGCCGTGGCTCGACGTCCGCCTGCTCGACGACGACCTGAACGAGGTGGCGCAGGGCGAACTCGGCGAGATCTGCGTGCGCGGGCCGCTGGTGATGAAGGAGTACTGGCGCAAGCCGCAGGAGACAGCCGAGGCGCTGCGCGGCGGGTGGCTGCACACCGGTGACATCGCCCGCGCCGACAAGGACGGCTTCCTCTACATCGTCGACCGCAAGAAGGACATGATCGTCACCGGCGGCTTCAACGTGTTCCCGCGCGAGATCGAGGACGTCATCTCCGGGCACCCCGCGGTCGCGTCCGTCGCGGTCGTCGGAGTGCCCGACGAGAAGTGGGGCGAGGCCGTCAAGGCGTGCGTCGTGCTGCGCGACGGGCAGACGGTGGAGGCGGCCGAACTCGTCGAACGCGTCCGGTCGGCAAAGGGTTCCGTGCATGCACCCAAGTCGGTGGACTTCGTCGACGCGCTGCCGCTGACCCCGCTCGGCAAGCTCGACAAGAAGGCCCTGCGCGCACAGTTCTGGGAGGGCGCCGCGCGCTCGGTGTGATCCGAACGCCGCCCGCGCCGATCCGTCAGAACGGGTCGGCGCGGATGGCCTCGGCGGGGGTTCCTGTGGCGATCAGCCGCTCCCGGGTGGTCTGCACCATCGCCGGCGAACCACACAGCAGCACCTGGTGGTCGACGAAGGCGCCGTGATCGGCGACGACGTCGGCGAGGGTGCCCTCGAGCAGATCGTCCTCGTGGAAGTTGACCGGCCCCACCTCGGCGACGATGCGGTCGTACCACTCGTCGGGCCCGCCCGGATCGGTGACGTCCTCGACGATCGGAACCGTGGTGAGCCACGGCAGTTGCTGCGTGAGAACCCACAGCATGTCCGACGCATACAGATCGGTGGCGGTGCGGCCCCCGACGAACAGGTACACCTGCGGCGGATTCTCGACCTGCAGCAGATCCAGGATGAGCGCCCGCAGCGGGGCCAGGCCCGTGCCGCCCGCGACCATCACCACCACGGCGGGGCCGTCCTCGTCGATGCGGAGATCGCCGCGCGGCGAGGAGATCTGCCACCGATCGCCGGGCCGAGTGTCCTCGACGATGCTGCGGCTCACCCAACCGCCCGGCACCGTCCGCACATGGAACTCCAGCTTGCCGTCGAGCGACGGCGGCAAAGCCGGGGACAACCGGCGCGGCAACCGCGGGTGCTGCGGCACAGCGACGTCGACGTACTGTCCGGCACGGAACGGAACGGGGTCGCCGATCAGACGCACCACCGCCAGATCGTTGCGGAGACGGTGGTGTTCGACGACGGTCGCGGTCCAGGAATCCTGCTGCATGCCGATATTGTCCCCGGTTCGGTGGAACCGTGTGAATGTCAGGTCACGAGGTGACGACGCGGCGGTTGTGCCGCCACTGGGCGGCGCACAGGACGCCGGTGAGTACGGCTACGACGGCGATCGGCAGCACCACAGCCGTAGTGGGGCTTCCCACGGTGCGGCCGAAGACGCCCGCTCCGAACGCCACCATGGGTGCTCCGCTACCCGACAGCAGGTCCCATCGCCGGGGACGAACCGGGGGCCGACCCGACCACGGCAGCCGCAGCCCGCGGTTCTCCCGCAGCGTGCGGGCCGTCGCCGCCGCAGCGAGTGCCCCGCCGACGCACGTCACCAGGGCGCTGACGACTGCGAGGCCGGTGGACGGTGGTGCGACGCTCAGTGCGACGCCCGCGGACACGATTACGACGAACCAGACCCCCACGACCCAACCCCGTTGGGGCGGGGGAGTGTCGGGGCGACCGCGGTCGACCGGTCGCATGGGTGGGATGTGGTGCACGCCGTCAGCTCGCCGTCCCGAACGTGCGGGTGGCCCAGTCCGCGAACGACGTCCAGCCGACGTCCGGGAATTCCGCGTGCAATGCGTCCAGGTCGACCCGGTAGCCGGGGCCGTTGAGGAACCACCACATCGCGTGCATGTCGGGGCTCTCGATCGCGCCGAGGGGCACCTGTTCGAACCGGACCGGCGACCCGATCGCGGCGGTGAGTGCCGCGGCCATGGCCTCGGGAGTCGGCGCGTCGCTTGCCAGTTCGATGCGGCGTCCGGAGAAGGACTCGGGGGAGAGCAGGACGTGCGCGGCGAAGGCGCCCAGATCACGACGATCGAGTTGCTGCAGCGGGCGGTCCTGCGGCAGCGGCAGGTCGAGCACCCCCTCGGTGCGGATCCGGTCCTCGCCGCCGAGCGCGTTGTCGTAGAAGTAGGTGGGCCCGAGGATCGTGTGCGCCAGACCGCTCGACCTCAGATCCGCCTCGATCACCCGCTTGCTCTCGAAATGCGGGACACCGCTGTCCTGGTCCGCGCCCGCGACGGAACTGAACACCAGGTGCGGCACCCGCGCCCGCCCGGCCGCGGTGATGATCGTGCGTCCCTGATCGATCTCGGCGTCGACACCGGACTCGAACGGGGTCGTCATCGCGAAGACCGCCGCGACGTCCGTCATCGCGGCGGCCAACGAGTTCGCGTCGTCGAGCGACCCGGTGACGATCTCGGCGCCACGCTCGGCGAGGGCCCGGGCGCCGGACGAGTTCGGGTTCCGGACCAGGGCGCGCAGCGGTGCACCACGCTCGAGCAGTGCGGTGCACACCGCACGTCCCTGCCCGCCGGTGGCAGCGAGCACGAGAATCGGGTGGTCGGGCATCGGATCTCCTCCGGTCGCGGACACGGGGTGCTGCCGACGCGAGCCTACATCCGGGCCGGGGTCAGTACGAGTGGAACCAGCCTCGGTCGCGCCGCACCGCCACCTCCCGTCGATGCGCGATTCGCCAGCCTTCCGGCGTTCGCCGATACTGCACCGTGTAGTGGCCCGCGACGTGGGCGTGGCGGGTCTCGGTGTCGGACGAGGCGCCCGACCGGAACTCGAAATGTACTCGCGCCGTAGCCTCGTCGCCGTCCAGCACGATCGAGGGAGTGTTGAGCAGATGGATCCCGGACGTCGTGGCGGTGAAGTCGACGCAGAACTGTCGGAGAGCGTCGCGTCCCCGGACCGTGGTGCCGGGGACCGCCCCGACCTGCGCGAGTTCGAACACTCCGTCCACGGTGAACAGCGCCGCCCACGCGTCGGCGTCGCCGGAATCCCACGCCGGCGAGTAGGCGCCCTCCAACTGCAGGACGGCGAGGGTGTCCTCGACCGCCCGCAGCCGGTCCTCGACCGAACCGCCCGGTGGCGGACTCGGTGCGTGCAGCGGTGATGTCGTCGTCATGGTCGGAGTCCTTCGTTCACGCGGCTGCCGGATTGCCGTACTGGCCGTTGACCACCTTGCTCGGCGGCACGAAGCGGTAGCCGTCGTCGGCGAGGTTGGGGGCGTGCGACTGCGCCGAGTAGTGGTAGCGCGGCAGGAACGCGGTCTTCGCGTCGTCGAGCACGTCCTGATCCTCGAGTGCCTTCGCGAGTTCGGTGGCGTCCGTGGTGGATCCGACCTTCTTCGCGGCGGCGGCGACGAGGCCGAACGGGTCGTAGTTGTCGGCCAGGATCAGCGTCGAGGGAATCGATCCCATCGAGGCCATCGCGTCGACCATCGTGTTGACGGCGGCGTCGGACGCGTCGTAGACGGTGCTCGGGAACACCTGCATCACGAGATTGGACGCCGCCCGGGTACCGAGCGCGCCCTCGGGGGCCGGCTTCGCGATCAGCGCCGTGCCGGAGACGGACGTGTTGCCGATCAGCGGGATGTTCCAGTCGAGACGCTCGAGGCTCGAGAGCAGATAGCCCAACGGCGCACCGTAGGCGTCGATGACTAGTGCCTGCGTCCCCTTGTTCGTGAGCGCCTGCAGCTGCGCCGTCATGTCGAGGGCCGCAACGTCGTACTCCTCGGCGCCCGATGCGCTGACGCCCTCGGCGGACAGCGCGTCGTCCATCGCCTGGCCGAAGGCCTCACCGTAGGCGCTGCTGCCGTGGATGACGCCCACCTGCTGGTAGTTCTTGCTCTTCGCGTACCGGGCGATCGACACCGCGTACTCGGTGGGCGACGGGGACAGGTCGAAGTTGAGCGGGAACTGCGCCGGGTCCGAGGAGTCGTTGGTGGGACCGACATTGAAGGAGAGGATCTTGTTCTGCTTCAGGATCGGGAGCGTCGCCGCGGACACCGTGGACGGACCCGAGTTGAGGTACAGGTCCGGCCTCTTGCCGGAATTGATCGCGTCGCGCAGGTTGGACACGGCCTTGGTCGCGTCGCCGCCGTCGTCGGTGACGGTGAGTTCCACCTGGCGGCCGCCGATTCCGCCGTCCTTGTTGACCTGCTCGACGCCGGCCTTGGCGGCGAGGATCGAGGTCTGCGCGTTCGCGGCCAACGATCCCTGACCGCTGATCGCCCCGGTCACCAGGACGCGGAACGGCCCGCTGTCGGACGCCTCGTCGTCGGCCGCCGAACTCGAACAGCCCGCGAGGGTCAACGCGGACACGGCGATCGACGCCACGAGCGCTGAGTGCCGAAACTTCATGCCAGTTACCTCCAGTGGAGACACGACGGATGGCAAGCGGATGCTTGGATGCGCCGACACTAGGGGTGTGACACGGGTCGCGTCAACGACCTCGGCTCACCGTGCGCGTGTCGAATGAATCTGCGCGACAGTGTGTTTCGAGTCCACTAGTCCGGTCGGGCGACGGATTCCACGGGTGCTCCCGCTGGGTGGGCCGTTTCAGCGCAGCGGGTCGTGCGAGATGGCCTCGACCGGAGTGCCCGCCCGCTGCAACGCGTACGCGGTGGTCTTGACCATCGACGGCGAACCGCAGATCTGGACCTGCCGGTCGGCCCACGATCCGAAGCGGCTCACCACGGCGCCGATCGGCCCGCGCAGTCGCTGGTGCAAGCCGTGTGGCGGTTCGAGCACCGGATACGGGTGCCACCACGGGTTCTCGTCCTCCTCGGTGACCGGGACGATGGTGAGCCACGGGTTGCTCAGCGACAGATGCCAGAGCGTCTCGATGTCGTACAGGTCGCACGGGTAGGCGCCGCCGACGAACAGGTGTACGCGCGGATTGATCCCCCGGTGCGCCATGTCCATCACCTGGGCGCGCAGCGGGGCCAGGCCGGTGCCGCCCGCGATCATCAGCACGTCCCGGTCGCTCGCGAGGTCCACGTGCAGGCCGCCGAGCGGAGAGCTGATCTGCCAGCGGTCCCCGACCGCCGTCTCGTTCACCATCGCCGGGCTCACCCACCCGCCGGAGACCCGCCGCACGTGGAACTCGATCTGGCCGAACGGGTTCGTCGGGATCGCGGGCGAGAGATAGCGCCACATCTGCGGCCGCTGCGGAATCTGCACGCTCACGTACTGGCCGGCCGCGTACGGGATCGGTGAGTCGCACTCGAGGCGGATGATGGCGAGGTCGCGCAGCACCCGCTCGTGACCGACGACGGTGGCACCCCAGAGGGCCGGGAAGTCGTCGGCGTCGGCGGCGTCGGACATCGTGGTGGTGATCAGCGCGATCATCTCCCGCCACGCGGCGTCGCTCTCCGGGCTCCACGGCTCGTCCGAGTCGACGTCGCGAGCCGCGTCCAGCAGGGCGTTGCCGGCGGCGGCGTAGTGCTCGCGCTCGACACCGTACTTGCGGTGGTCGCGACCGAGCTGGGCGAGGAACGGTAGCAGGCGATCGGTGTCGTCGAGCCCGCGCACGATGAACTCGACCGCGGAGACCAGCTTCGCGCGCTGCGCGTCCATCCCGGCCGGGAACAGCGACCGGCACTGCGGGAGCCGTCCGAAGAACTGCGTGTAGAAGGTGCGGGCGAAGCGGTCGCGGTGGCCGGGGGACGCGGTGACGGTAGTGAAAAGTGAGCGGATGAGCCCGATCTCGGCCGTGTCCACGTCGTCCTCCCTCGCGTGTTCCTGGCCCGGGCGTGGGAAACCGACCGGCACCGCATACCAGTGTGCACCGCGCCGGACGGTGTCCCGGTGGTGGCCTCGCCGACCGTGGGGGAAATCTCTTCGATATTGTCGAAGTTGAGCGGAACAGACTCAAGGTTTCGTTCGTTGAGGGTAACGACAGCCGTACGGATCCGTCCGCCGCGGCACAATGCTTACGTTCGTTCGTCGCAAGGAAGGTGACCAGTGGACTCGTTCTCTCCCACCACCAAGACCCAGGCCGCGCTGACGGCTGCGTTGCAGTCCGCGGCCGCGGCGGGCAATCCGGACATCCGGCCCGCGCACCTGCTCGTGGCGCTGCTCGACCAGACCGACGGCATCGCTGCGCCGCTGCTCAAGGCCGTCGGGGTCGATCCGACGGTGGTGCGGCGCGAGGCGCAGGTCATCGTCGACCGGCTGCCGCGGGCCACCGGTGCCACCACCCAGCCGCAACTCGGCCGCGAGGCCCTCGCCGCCATCACGTCGGCGCAGCACCTGGCCACCGAACTCGACGACGAGTACGTCTCCACCGAGCACGTCATGGTGGGGCTCGCCGCCGAGGACTCGGACGTCGCGAAGCTGCTCGTCGGGCACGGCGCCACCCCGGAGGCGCTGCGCGACGCGTTCACCGCCGTCCGCGGTAGCGCGCGCGTCACCAGCCCCGACCCGGAGGGCAGCTACCAGGCGCTCGAGAAGTACTCGACCGACCTCACCGCCCGCGCCCGCGAGGGCAAGCTCGACCCGGTGATCGGCCGCGACACGGAGATTCGCCGCGTCGTGCAGGTGCTGAGCCGGCGCACCAAGAACAACCCGGTGCTCATCGGCGAACCCGGCGTCGGCAAGACCGCGATCGTCGAGGGGCTCGCACAGCGCATCGTCGCCGGTGACGTCCCGGAGTCGCTGCGCGGCAAGACCGTCATCTCCCTCGACCTCGGGTCGATGGTGGCCGGCGCCAAGTACCGCGGCGAGTTCGAGGAACGCCTCAAGGCCGTGCTCGATGACATCAAGAACTCGGCCGGCCAGGTCATCACGTTCATCGACGAACTGCACACCATCGTCGGTGCCGGCGCGACGGGCGAGTCGGCGATGGACGCCGGCAACATGATCAAGCCGATGCTCGCCCGCGGTGAGCTGCGGCTGGTCGGTGCCACCACGCTCGAGGAGTACCGCCAGTACATCGAGAAGGACGCCGCGCTCGAACGCCGGTTCCAGCAGGTGCTGGTCGGGGAGCCGTCCGTCGAGGACACCGTCGGCATCCTGCGCGGCCTCAAGGAACGCTACGAGGTGCACCACGGCGTGCGCATCACCGACTCGGCGCTGGTCGCCGCCGCGACGCTGTCGGACCGCTACATCACCTCGCGCTTCCTCCCCGACAAGGCGATCGACCTCGTCGACGAGGCCGCGTCGCGCCTCCGCATGGAGATCGACTCGCGTCCCGTCGAGATCGACGAGGTGGAACGCACCGTGCGCCGCCTCGAGATCGAGGAGATGGCGCTGACCAAGGAGACCGACGCCGCGTCCAAGGAGCGGCTCGAGAAGCTGCGCGAGGAACTCGCGGACGACCGGGAGAAGCTGCGTCAGCTCACCGCCCGCTGGCAGAACGAGAAGAACGCCATCGACTCGGTGCGCGAGGTCAAGGAGCAGCTCGAGGCGCTGCGCGGCGAGGAGGAACGCGCCGAACGCGACGGCGACCTCGGCAAGGTCGCCGAGCTGCGCTACGGCCGGATCCCCGAGCTGGAGAAGCAGCTCGAGGCCGCCGCGGCCGTGTCGGACGGGGCGTCCGACGGAGCCGTCATGCTCAAGGAGGAGGTCGGCCCGGACGACGTCGCCGACGTCGTCGCCGCATGGACCGGCATCCCCGCCGGCCGCATGATGGAAGGCGAGACCGCCAAGCTGCTGCGCATGGAGACCGAACTCGCCAAGCGGGTCGTCGGGCAGACCGAAGCGGTGCAGGCTGTGTCGGACGCGGTGCGCCGCGCCCGGGCCGGCGTCGCCGATCCGAACCGGCCCACCGGATCGTTCCTGTTCCTCGGCCCCACCGGTGTCGGCAAGACCGAGCTCGCGAAGGGGTTGGCGGACTTCCTGTTCGACGACGAACGCGCGATGGTGCGCATCGACATGTCGGAGTACAGCGAGAAGCACTCGGTGGCTCGGCTCGTCGGCGCCCCTCCCGGCTACGTCGGCTACGAGTCGGGCGGGCAGCTCACCGAGGCGGTGCGACGCCGGCCGTACACCGTGGTGCTGTTCGACGAGGTCGAGAAGGCGCACCCGGACGTCTTCGACATCCTGCTGCAGGTGCTCGACGACGGCCGCCTCACCGACGGCCAGGGGCGCACGGTCGACTTCCGCAACACCATCCTGATCCTCACCTCCAACCTCGGTGCGGGCGGTGACCGGGACCAGGTGATGGCGGCGGTGCGGTCGGCGTTCAAGCCGGAGTTCGTCAACCGGCTCGACGACGTCGTCGTCTTCGACCCGCTCTCGGAGGAGCAGCTCGAGTCGATCGTCGACATCCAGCTCGACCAGCTGGCAACCCGTCTCGCGGCGCGCCGACTCACGCTGGAGGTGTCGGACGGGGCGCGGCTGTGGCTCGCGGTGCGCGGCTACGACCCGCTGTACGGCGCCCGTCCGCTGCGGCGCCTCATCCAGCAGGCGATCGGCGACCAGCTCGCCAAGCTGCTCCTCGCGGGCACCGTCCGGGACGGCGACACCGTGCCGGTGACCGTCTCCGAGGACGGGGATCGTCTGGTGCTGGGCTAGGCGCTGCGCGCCCGTGCGCCTTTTCGGTAGTACGCACTACCGAAAAGGCGCACGGGCCGAAGGCCTCAGCCCGTGAACGGCGGGACGAAGAAGCACGGCACCGGACGCGGATTCGCCGGGTCCAGCGCATTGAGCACGTGCGTGGCTGCGATCGGGTCGGCGGCGATGCCCGCGTGCTCGGCGTAGTCGAGTGCGCAGCCGTCCTGCACGACGATGTTGGTGGCGTTCGGGGCCTCGACGAACCCGGCGGTGTACGGGACGACGGCCTCGTCGTAGCGGGTCATGATGTTGGTGTACGTCACCTGCGGCACGTACGGCCCACCTTCGTTCATCTTGTTCATGAAGTCGGTACCGGCCGCCATCTGGAAGCATGCCCCGCACAGCTTCTCGACCGTGTCGGCCTGCACCTGCTCGAGCCCCGCACGCTTGACGGCCGGTGCCAGCTGCGAGACACCGAGCGCGTCGACGCCCTTCCACAGGGGCGCCAGCGATACGTACTTGTCCACCTTGTCGGCACCGCCCAGGAACTTGAGGTAGTAGCTGGGCATCAACGTGCCCTGTGAGTGTCCGACGACATTCACCTTCGACGCCCCGGTCGCGGCGAGCACCCGGTCGACGAACTGCCCGAACTGCTGCGCGCTCTGCTCGATCGGCAGCATCCCGCCGATCGCGCTCACCGGCCACGGCATCCCGGGCACCCCACCGTAGGTCAGGGCGAACACGCAGTAGCCCTCGTTGGCGAGCAGCGGCGCGTACTTGCCCCAGTTGGTCTGCTGCCCACCGCCGGTGCCGTGTACCAGGATCACCGGTTCGGGATGCTCGGCGGTGGGCTTGCACGAGAAGTCGTTGGAGCCGGGTAGCGAGCCGGCCGGATTGATCAGCTCCGGCGGGATGCCGGAGAAGAAGCCGTCGGGCACAGCGAGCGGCGGGGTCGGCGCGGCCTGCGCGGTACCCGCTGCCAGGAGTATGGTCGAGGCTGCTATTGCAAGTCCTGCGAACAACTTTCGCACGTGAGCTCCCTGTCTCGGTGTGACGTCCCGACCGCTCGGGGGAACCTAGCACGAGCGGTACCGGCCGTAACGTGAAATGCGTGGACTGAAACGTTCGGACCCGCATCGCCGACAGGCAGGGTGAACCGACTACTGGAGGGGTGCACGAATGGGATCGGCTGCAGATATCACGTCCTGGCTGGCGGAGGGGTACCTCGCGGGTGACCCGATCCGGTATCCGCTCTACGTCGGCTCGATGTTCCTGGCGATGCCACTCCAGCTTCTGGGTCTCATCACGGGGCATCCTTTCTGACAACCGCTTTCGCTCCGATTCGTGGTGCGGTCTGCCCCGCCGTCGTCGATACTCGGGTGACCGGAGAACCCCACGCGCAGAGAGCGACCGCGACATGGCCACGAACAGTTCGAAGAACGCCGACGGTGTGCTCGCGCCGTCCGACCTGATCGATCAGCGCATCGAGGAACTGGGTGACTGGCGCGGCGAGAAGCTCGCCGAGATCCGGGAACTGGTGCACCGCGCGGATCCCGAGGTCGTCGAGGAATGGAAGTGGCGCGGGGTCCCGACGTGGTCCCACGCCGGGATGATCTGCACCGGCGAGACGTACAAGAAGATCGTCAAGGTCACGTTCGCCAAGGGTGCATCGCTGGACGACCCGACGGGGATGTTCAATTCGAGCCTCGAGGGAAACACCCGACGTGCCATCGATTTCCACGAGGACGACGAGATCGACGGTGCGGCGTTCGCGGCCCTCGTGCGGGCTGCTGTGCAGCTGAACCTGTCGAAGTAATGGATACGGCGAAGGCCCGGCACCTCACCACAGGTGCCGGGCCTCCGCCGTCATGCAGCGATCACCCCTCCAGGATCGCGAAGCCCTTGTAGCCGGAATCGGCGACCTCCGTGATGATCTGGCGGTAGCCGGCGAAGCCGCCGAGGAACGGCATGAACACCCGCGGGCGGCCGGGGATGTTGGCGCCGAGGTACCACGAGTTCGCGGTGTTCAGCAGCGATGCCTCGGCGCGGGTGCGGCATTCCTCGACCCAGTCGGCCACGGCCTCCGGTGTGCCCTCGATCGCCGCGGCACCGCGGTCGTCGAGGTAGGCGATCGCGTCGGCGACCCAGTCGACGTGGAGTTCGGAGTGCAGCACCATGTTCGCCAGCACCGACGGGCTACCGGGCCCGGTGAGGTTGAAGAAGTTGGGGAAGCCGTCGATGCCGAGACCGAGGTAGGTTTCGGGGCCGGCAGCCCACTTCTCCTTCAGCGACTGCCCGCCGCGGCCGACGATGTCGAGCTTGTCGAGCGAGCCGGTCATGGCGTCGAACCCGGTGGCGAGGACGATCGCGTCGAGGTCGTAGTGGGCCTCGGTGGTGTTGACACCCGCGGCGTCCATGCCGACGATCGGGGTGGCCTTGAGATTGACCAATTCGACGTTGTCGCGGTTGTAGGTCTCGTAGTAGCCGCTGTCGGTGACGATGCGCTTGGCGCCGATCGCGTGGTCGTCGGGGATGAGCAGATCGGCGATCGCGGGATCGTCGATGACGGCGCGGACCTTCTCCTCCCAGAACTCGCGGGCGGCGTCGTTCGCGGCCTGGTCGGTCAGCTGGTCGGGGAACGTCTTGGAGTAGAGGACACCGCCGAGCTTCCAGCGCTCCTCGTACGCGGCGCGGCGTTCCTCCTCGGTTGCCTCGAGCGTCAGCTTGGGGTGCGCGCGGTGCGGCGAGCCGCCACCGGACTCCCACGACAGCCGGCGTCGTTCCGCGTAGTTGGCCTTCTGCTCGGCGCGGGTGGCGTCGTCGAGCGGGGCGTTGCCGGCGGGGACGCTGTAGTTCGCCGACCGCTGGAACACGAACAGCTTGTCGGCCTGCTCGGCGATGTGCGGGATCGACTGGATGCCCGACGAGCCGGTGCCGATCACCCCTACCCGCTTGCCGTTGAAGTCGACGCCGTCGTGGGGCCAGTGCGCGGTGTGGAAGACGTCGCCGGCGAAGGTGTCGAGGCCGTCGAAGTCGGGGGTGTTGGCGTTCGACAGCGGACCCGCGGCGACGACGAAGAAGCGCGCCGAGACGACGTCGCCGCGGTTGGTGCGGACGGTCCAGCGCAGCGTCTCCTCGTCGAGGGTCGCGGACGTGACGCGGGTGTCGAACTGGATGTCGCGGCGCAGATCGAAGCGATCGGCGACGTGCTCGAGGTAGGCGAGGATCTCCGGCTGGGTGGCGTACTTCTCGCTCCAGTCCCATTCCTGCTCGAGCTCCGGGGAGAACGAGTACGAGTAGTCCACGGACTCGACGTCGCAGCGGGCGCCGGGGTAGCGGTTCCAGTACCAGACGCCGCCGACGCCGGACGCGGCCTCGAAGGCGCGGACCGTCAGACCCTGCTGACGGAACCGGTGTACCGCGTAGAGTCCCGCGACGCCCGCGCCGACCACGACGACGTCGAACGAAGCGGTGGTCCCCAGTGCCGAATCCTGTCCGTTCACGAAAACTGTCCTTCCACGAGCGTGAGCTGCCGGCCCGGATCGGACCAGACCTCACGGTTCTTGCGATGAATTCACGCTATGGCCGTGTGAACCACGTGACAGCGGACCGTCCCGCCCAGCGGGTCGTTTCCCTGGAACAGGGACTTTCGGCGAGCGACGAAACCGGCTTCTTGCAGGGCGGATGCCGCCCCGGTGCAGGCGCGGCAGGCTCCCACCACGAGGGACGATTCCGGCCCACGGGAGCCTCGGTAGCCTGGGCGACGTGCCGACCCCGAACCCCGATCCGACGAGTGCCCGCCTCGACAGCTGGATGTGGGCGGTGCGGCTGTTCAAGACGCGTTCGCAATCCGCGTCGGCGTGCCGTTCCGGTCATGTCCGGGTGAACGGGACGGCCGCGAAGGCGTCGGTGCAGGTCAAGCCGGGGGATGAGGTGCGGGTGCGGATCGCCGGGCGCGAACGGATCGTCGTCGTGGTCCGGCCGGTCGCGAAACGGGTCGGCCCGCCGATCGCGGCCGAGTGCCTGCAGGACAACAGCCCGCCGCCGCCGTCGCCGGAGTTGATCGCGTCGATCCCGCGGCGTGACCGGGGCGCGGGCCGGCCCACCAAACGCGAGCGCCGGGACATGGAGAAATTCCGCGGCTCGCGGGCTTCAGACGGATCTCAGAATCCGGATCTACCCTGAACTGTCGGCGCCCGGACGGAAGAGAGCAGGCCCGCCCCATGACCAACCCCGAGGATCCGCGCACTCCGCAGGAACGCGCATACGACCCGGCCGAGCAGCAGGCGCCGGACGAGACCGTCCAGTGGGCCCGCCCCGCGGACGGCCCGACCCAGCAGCTCGGGCCGGTCGGGACGCCGGCCCCGGAGCAGCCGACCGAGCAGTACTACACGGCCGACCCGTACCAGGCGTACGGCGCGCAGGCCCCCGAGGCGACGCAGGCGTACCCGACGCAGGCGTATCCGGCGTACGACCCGCGCTACGACCCGCAGGCCGCGCCGCCGAACGCGACACAGGCGTATCCGACCTACTACGGCGCAGGTGGCTACCCGCCGGGCGGCTACCCGCCGCCCGGACAGCCACCCACCGGTGAGGTCCCGCCACTCGAGAACGGTCCGGGCAACAAGCCCGGACGCCGGGTGGGACTGTGGGCGGCGGTCGGCGCCGGCGTGGTGCTGCTGGCGCTGGGCCTGATCGTCGGGTTGATGCTGAACGGGAACTCCGACGAGAGCGACACCGCGGCCGCGCCCTCGCCGCGGACCTCGGCGCCTGCCGTCCCGCCCCGTGCGGGTGCGCCGACGACGGAACCCGAGACCACCTCGCCCTTCGAGAACCTGCCCGGTGGCATCGGTGACGTCATCGGCAACGCCGGGACGGCGATGGGCACGATCACCGCCAACGACGGTGGCACTCTCACCATCGACGGGCTCGGCGGAACCACGATCACCGTCAAGACCACGCCCGACACCTCGCTCATCTCGTTGACCGCGAACAGCATCGCCGAACTGAAGCCCGGCGAGTCGGTGCTGGTGCAGGGCGACAAGGTGAAGGACGGCACCCTCACCGCGAAGTTGATCATCGGCACCACGCTTCCCGAGTTCGGTAACTGACTCGCGGCACCGGATGCCCGGAAGTGCGCCGGGAGTGGCTAGGCTGACCCTCGATGACGGCTATGTGGTTCGGATTGGCAGTGATAGCGCTCGCGGGTGCTGTCGTGCTGCTCTATGTCGATCGTTCGCGTCGTGACCAGACCGGTCGGGTGCGGCAGATCTGGGCGAAGGCGCAGGGGTACACCTACAACACCGCGGACGAGCATCTGCCGTCGCAGTGGCATCGGGCGGCCCTCGCCAAGCAGGAGTACCTGGGCGCCGTGGACGTCGTGCGCGGCGTCCGCCGCGGCGAGCAGTTCGTGCTGTTCGACCTCGAGGACACGGCGACGATCGTCGCGGTGCACCGGGAGGTGGGCTCCGACGTCGACATCGATCTGCGCCTGAAGTCGACGCCTCCGCCGCGCGACAGCGACCTGAACCTGCTGGGCGCGATCGGCCCGCGCGTCGTGTTCGCGACCGATCTCGAGATCGCGCGCCGCGTGTGCGATCAGCGCATGGTGGCGTTCACCGAGTCGGTGCCGCCGCAGCTGCAGATGCTGTGGAGCGAGGGGGAATGGACGCTCGGTTCGCTCCCGATCGGCAGTACCGGCCGCGACTGGGACGCCGCGATCGAGGTCGTGGCCCGGCTGTCGGGGATGCTGCGTGTGCTGCCGCCGGCCGTCGAACCGCCGGCGATGCAGCCCGCCGCGCACGATCCCGGCCGTCCGATCGCCCCTGAACCCGTTCCCGAATAGCGGCTCGGATCCTGTTTCAGTAGATTCCGCAGCTGTGGTTGCTGTGTCGGGTGTTGTTCTTGTTGTTGTTGTGATTCTTGTGGCCTGGCTGGCGTCGGTGAACCGGAACCTGCGCCGCCTCGACGCCAATCTGCGCACCGCGCTGTCGTTGATCCACGTGGAACAGGACCGTCGCTGCGAGTACGTGCCCGGTCTCGTGCTCGCCGTCGCGGACACCGTGGGCCGCGAACTGGTCAGCACGGTCACCGGGGCGCGTTCCCTGGCGATGCGGGTCCGCGAGGAGAATCTGGACCTCGGCCGACAGGCCGGCGCCGAGAACGCTCTCTCCGCCGCGCTGGCGTCGTTGATGGGGACCGCGCGCAGCTATCCCGCGCTGCGCCGCGACTGGGCGTTCGTCCGCCCGGCACACGAGATCGACCAGACCGAGACGCGTCTCGCCGGCGCCGTCACCGTCTACAACGATCTGGCCCGCAAACTGAACGACTCGCTGCGCACGTTCCCCGCGTCGCTGCTCGCGCGGCCCGCGGGAATCGCCGCGGCACCGCTGTTCGAGGCGGCGACACTCCAGATGCCCACGAGCGCGGACGACGCGTCCGCCGCCGAGCAGGCCGCATAGGGCCGCCAGCGCCGTGACCTGGCCGCCTCGCTAGGCTCGACACGACGAAAAGTCACTGACTTCGAACGATGATGGGAGCGGCCGATGACGGATCGCGACGAGCTCGCCGCGCTGGTGCGCGAGCTGGCGGTGGTGCACGGAAAGGTCACCTTGTCCTCCGGCAAGGAAGCCGACTACTACGTGGACCTGCGCCGCGCGACCCTGCATCACCGGGCCGGACCGCTGATCGGCAAGCTGCTGCGCGAACTGGTCGCCGACTGGGACTTCGCCTCCGTCGGTGGCCTCACGATGGGCGCCGACCCGGTCGCGATGGCCGTCATGCACGCCGAGGGCCGGCCGATCGACGCGTTCGTCGTCCGCAAGGCCGCCAAGGCACACGGCATGCAGCGTCAGATCGAAGGCCCCGACGTCGTCGGCAAGCGCGTCCTGGTCGTCGAGGACACCACCACCACCGGCAACTCGCCGCTCACCGCCGTCAAGGCACTGCGTGACGCCGGCGCCATCGTCGTCGGTGTCGCCACCGTCGTCGACCGCGCCACCGGCGCCGACGCCGTCATCGCCGCCGAGGGCCTCGAGTACCGCTCGCTCCTGGGCCTCGACGATCTGGGTCTGAGGTAAGCGCCTTTTCTCAACAGCTGAAGGGACCCTTCGTGCGCTCGCGGCGCATGAAGGGTCCCTTCAGCTGTAAGTGCGTCCGGTCAGGGGACGAGGAGGAACGCGCTGACGACGCCGTATCCCGCCTGCGGGCGCAGTTCGTTGTACCAGGGGCCGATCGGGCTCACCTGCATCGTCAGCCTCGCGAGCCCGGAACCGGGATTGATCTCGGTTCGGACGGTCTCGCCTTGGCGTGCGAGGAGTTCGACATCTCTGAGCTGCCCGGTGAAGATCCCGAAATTCCATCCGACGGCGACCTTCATCCGGCAGACCGGGTTCTGGGCCCAGCCCGGCCCGACACCGTTCAGGACACGCGGCGTGAACGCGATGGTCGCGAGACCCGGTCGCGCCGGATCGGTCTCGACGACGGTGTCGATGAGGCCGTTGCAGAAGTCGTTCTGCCCCAGCACCGGAAGGGTGGGTCCGTTGATCGTCGTGTGCACGAGCGGCGCCGGTGCCGGTGCGGCGCCCGCGGTGGTGGCGACGCCCGTGATGGTGGCGGTCGCGATGGCCGCGGCGCCGAATGCGCGCACGGCAAAGCTGCGAAGCTTCATGTGAATCCCCCGTTTTTCGATGTGTTTCGTTCCCCCGGCCGTCCCGTGACTCCCCGTCACGGTGCAACAGCCTCGAGCATGCTCACACACAACCCGCGGCGACACCAAACCGGATGGTCGGCGACGGAACAGTGGCTGTCGCATATCGTGTTCCGATGCCGATCCGGAAGACGCGGACACGCCTGTCCGACGGGCGCGAGCTGATCTATTTCGACGACACCGAGCCGTACGCAAGTGGGGTAGTGACACGCGAGTTGCACGACGGCCGTGACCTGGCACCGGTCGAGGCGGCGTCGACGATGCGCTTCGACGTGCTGACGGGGGAGTGGGTGACGCTCGCCGCGCACCGGATGAACCGCACCTTCCTGCCGGCGACCGACGAGTGCCCGCTGTGCCCGACGCGGCCCGGACGTCCGGCGACCGAGATCCCGGCCGGCGACTACGACGTCGCGGTGTTCGAGAACCGCTTCCCGTCGCTGGGTTCGGCAGCGGAGGAGGTTCCGGGACTCGTTGACGGCGAGCGTCTTTGGCCGCAGCGCGCCGCCGACGGCCGGTGCGAGGTGGTGTGCTTCACCGGCGACCACGACCGCGGCTTCGCGCAGTTGCCGGTCTCCCGCGTGCGGACCGTGCTCGAGGCGCTGCGGGACCGGACACACGAGCTGTCGGCGCTGCCGTCCGTCGCGCAGGTGTACTGCTTCGAGAACCGCGGCGAGGAGATCGGGGTGACGCTGTCGCACCCGCACGGTCAGATCTACGCGTATCCGACGCTGCCGCCGCGCACCACCACGCTGCTGCGTCAGGCCGAGGAGCACCGAAAGCGCACGGGCCGTTCGCTTCTACGCGACGTCCTCGACGCCGAGCGGCGCGCCGGTACCCGCGTGGTGGTCGAGGGCGAGCACTGGACCGCGTACGTGCCCGCTGCGGCGCGGTGGCCCGTCGAACTGCATGTCGCGCCGCACCGGGATGTCGCCGATCTCACCGAGCTCGACGACGCCGAACTCGACGAGCTCTCGCACCTCTACCTCGACGTGCTCGGTCGGCTGGACCGCTTCTTCGACGGCGTCGATCGGCTGCCGTACATCGCAGGGTGGCACCAGGCTCCGATCGGCGCAGGCCGTGACCTGGGACGGCTGTACCTGCAGGTGTTCTCGCTGATGCGTTCGCCACACCGGATGAAGTTCCTCGCCGGTTCCGAATCCGGGATGGGCGCGTGGATCAGTGACACCACGCCCGAGCGGATCGCCGCACGATTCCGGGAGGTCGCGCCGTGACGGTCTGGTTCGACGCCCGTTCCGACGCCGAACTCGCTGCGGCGGTGACGGATTCGTTCCGCCACGAGTTCGGCGTGGGCGCGGACGGCGTGTGGGCGGCACCCGGTCGGGTCAACCTGATCGGCGAGCACGTGGACTACGCGGGCGGGCTGTGCCTGCCGATCGCGTTGCCGCACAGCACCGCGGTCGCGGTGACGCGTCGTACCGACGGGCTGATCCGGCTGCGGTCGTCGAACGGCGACCCGTGGGCCGGCCGGCTCGCCGACATCGGCCCCGGACGGCCGGCGGGGTGGGCGTCGTACCCGGCTGGCGTGATCTGGGCACTGCGCGAGAAGGGCTTGCTCACTGGCGATTTCGGCGGAGTGGATGCCGTGTGCGTGTCCACCGTGCCGATCGGCGCGGGGCTGTCGAGTTCGTCGGCGCTCGAATGTTCGCTCGCGCTCGCGCTGGTTCCGGACGCCGATCGGGCGGATCTGGCAGCGGCGTGCGTGCGGGCCGAGAACGACGTCGCCCTCGCCCCCACCGGCGGAATGGACCAGGCGGCGTCGCTGCGTGCATCGGAAGGGGCTGCGCTGCTGCTGGATTCGGCGTCGGGTGAAGTGTCGCACGTGCCGTTCGTTCCGGAGGATTTGTCGCTGTTGGTGATCGACACCCGGGCGCCGCACCGGTTGGCGGACGGGCAGTACGCGCAACGTCGGGCGGCGGTGGAGCGGGCGACGCGTCGGCTCGGGGTGGCGTCGTTGCGCGTACTGGCCGATCGGGGGCGGGAGCGCGCGGACGCGGTCCGGTCGCTGAAGGACGACGTCCTGCGGCGTCGGGCGTGGCACGTGATCAGCGAGATCGCCCGCGTCCGGCTCGCGGTGGCGGCAGCGGAATCCGGGGACTTCGCGGAGTTCGGCCGACTGCTGTACGCGTCGCACATGTCGTTGCACCGCGACTTCGAGGTCTCGTGCCCCGAGCTCGACACCGCCGTCGAGGCCGCGATGGTCGCCGGGGCGCTCGGTGCGCGCATGACCGGTGGCGGGTTCGGTGGTTCCGCGATCGCACTGCTCCCCGCAGAGAAGGTCGACGACGCGATCGACACCGCCCGCCGCCTGGCCGCGGACCGAGGCCTGCCCGAACCGGCCTTCGCCGTCGTCGCCGCTTCGGCCCCCGCGCGCCGCCTGCTCTGACGCCCCCTCCTCTCGCGTTTTGCGCACTTATCGCGCCTTCCGGGGTGCCCGGGGCGCGATAAGTGCGCAAAACGCGGGGAGCCGGGATCCCGTGGACCGGGAGACGGGGATCCCCTCCCGGCGGGGCCCGGGCATGCTCGGTCCAGTCGAGGAACGGAGTCCCTACGACGCACAGCCGCCGAACTGCACGTCCATCACAGCACCGTCGCCGCTCGACTGGCGCACCTCGAGGCTGAGATGGGCTGGAACCTCGAGGACTCGGTGGACCGGTTCACGGCGACGCTGGTGCTGATGATCCGGCGGATGGCCTTGTCGTCTACCGAGTTGGCGGCGTCCGAGGTGTTCGGTTCGGGCTTCTGAGCCCGACGCCCGATACCGGCGCCCGACGCTCGTCGGACCCGACGGGCGGAACGGTCGACGCGCGTCGGGTGACCGGTACGGGTCCGATGGGTGACGATCGTCGCGAAGTTCGTTTCACCGGAAAGGAATTCGCACATGGCCGTGATCGACCCGAATCGCACGTGGGAACTGCTCGAGCAGCGCCTCGCCGTCACCACCGATGCCCGCCACCGAGTCGTTCTCGGCGCGGTGATCGAGCACATGCGGGCGGAGGCCGCCCCGGACCTGGATCGGCTGATGGCGACGCTGAATCCCGCTCCCGACTACCACTTCTGGAACGGCGGCCAGGACGTCGGGCCGAAGGGCACCGAGGGTGTGAAGACGTATTACATCGACTTCCTCGCGACCCGCACCAACATCCTCGAGTACGAGCTCGACCGGCTCGTCGTCGACGACCACTGCCTGGTCACCGAGGGTTTCCTCAAGCAGATCTACCCCGGCTCGTATGCCGCGCAGATCGGCATCCCGGTCGACGACGAGGCGGCCGACTATCTCGTCGTCTTCCGTCAGCTGATCCTGTGGCCGGTGGACGAGGACGGGCTCATCCAGGGCGAGGACTCGTACCACTCCGGCCCGTCGAGCGTCACCAAGCTGTCGTTCGAGGAGTTGCCGCAGGAGTACGTCGACCTGGTGCACACCCCGGCCACCTGACCCCCGAACGCGTTTTGCGCACTTGTCGCGCCCGGGGCACCGGGATTTCCGCGACAAGTGCGCAAAACGCGAGGGGGAGGGGGACAGGGAGGGGGAGGGGGAAGGGTACCGACCTCAGTCGGCGTCGCCGACCGTGACGGCGACGGCCTCCTCGACGCTGTGCGGTTCGGGATCGTGATCGTCGACGTGCGCCAGCACCTTTCGTCCCGTGGCGAGGACCAGGATGCCCAGGACGGTGCATCCGGCGCCCACCCAGAACGGCACGTGCACGTTGTGCTCGCCGAGCTTGCCGGCGACGTACGGAGCCGCTGCGCCGCCGACGAAGCGGACGAAGCTGTACGCGGCCGACGCCGTCGAACGTTCGACCGGCGCCGAGATCATCACGGTCTCGGTGATGAGGGTGTTGTTGACGCCCAGGAACAGTCCCGCCAGGACGACGCACACCACCAGTGCCGGCTTGGAGTCGGTGAACAGTGCCATCGCCGCGAGGTCGACGGCGAACAGGCTGAGGGCGGCGATCATCATCGGCAGCGTGCCGAAGCGGCGCTGTAGGCGCGGGGCCAGGAACACCGACGCGATCGCCAGCGCCACACCCCAGCCGAAGAAGATGAAGCCGATCGAGTACGCGCCCATGTCCAGCGGGAACGGGGTGTAGGCGAGCAGCGTGAAGAAGCCGTAGTTGTAGAGCAGCGCGGTGATCGCGACCGTCAGCAGACCGCGGTGGCGCAACGCGAGGAACGGTGCGGCCAGCGAGGTCCGGTGCGTCGGCTTGGGCGCCTTGGGCAGCATCACCATGATCAGGATGAAGGCGATGGCCATGAGCGTCGCGACACCGAAGAACGGTGCGCGCCAGCTGATGTTGCCGAGCACTCCACCGACCAGCGGTCCGACGGCGATACCGATGCCGAGCGCCGCCTCGTACAGGATGATCGCCTGTGCGACACCGCCACTGGCAGCGCCGACGATCGCCGCGAGGGCGGTCGCGATGAACAGTGCGTTGCCCAGACCCCAGCCGGCACGGAAGCCGACGATCTGGTTGATGGTGTCCGACGTGCCGGCCGCCGCCGCGAACACCACGATGATCGCCAGGCCCCACAGCAGCGTCTTCTTGGCTCCGATGCGGCTCGAGATCATGCCGGTGAACAGCATGGCGACGCCCGTGACCAGCATGTAGCTGGTGAACAGCAGCGACACCTGCGACGGGGTGGCGTCGAGCTGTTCGGCGATGGGCTTGAGGATCGGGTCGACGAGCCCGATGCCCATGAAGGCGATGACGCTGGCGAAGGCGACGGCCCACACCGCTTTCGGTTGATGCAGGATGCTCGGCTTGCTCGCGGCCGGTGCGGTCGTGGTGCTCACGTATCCCTCCTCGGGTGATGTCGTGGTGGTCAGCGCTCTGCTGCGGCGGTCCGGATGATCGCCCGGAGTTCACCCAGTCCGTCCGAGATGCGGGCTACCTGCTCCGGCTCGAGGTGCGCGAAGTGTGGCGTCAGCGCGTCGGCGACCTCGTGGCGGGCCTCGGCGAGCCAGC
This sequence comes from Prescottella equi, assembly GCF_002094305.1. Lineage (GTDB taxonomy): Bacteria > Actinomycetota > Actinomycetes > Mycobacteriales > Mycobacteriaceae > Prescottella > Prescottella equi. Next base: position 61,826 of record NZ_LWTX01000006.1, on the reverse strand, counting down.
GTCGTCCGTCGTCGCTGATGCCGACGAGGACGGCCCGGCAGTCGTCGGGATCCGTCTGGCGCGATACCAGCCCCTCCTCGCCGAGGCGCTTGAGCAGCGCCGTCGCCGACGGCTGGGAACAGCGGTCGAGGCGCGCGAAGGTGCTGATCCGGATGGGGCCCTGCTCCTCGAGTAGTGACAGTGCCCGCATCCACGGCCGGGGGCGGTCGTCGACGGAGAGTGCCGACGCGAGTCGGGTGAACCGGTGGGCGTTGCTCACCAGCTCGACGAGCAGGTCTCGGAACTGCGGATCGGTGGAACTCACGGAAGATAATAATTACATAAGCTAACTATCTATGTCTACCCCTCGCGTTTTGCGCACTTGTCGCGGGTTCGGCGCCCCGGAAACCGCGACAAGTGCGCAAAACGCGGGGAGGGGAAAGGCAGGGAAGGGAGAGGCGCGGCGGTACGGTCGTGCGAAATCGGACACGGCGCTCCCAGCGAAGGCCGTCGTGCCGGATCGGACACGAGGAGTGGGCATGGCATTCGCGAGCGGCAAGAAGTGGGGACTCGAGCACGCGGTGTTCGCCGGGGCGACGGCGGCGACGATCTTCGGTGCGGTCACCGGACGGGAGCGGGTCCAGCAGGTGGCGAAGCCGTTGATCGCGCCCGCGCTCGCGACCCGGGTCCTGCGCCGGCGCGACGACCTGGACACCGCCGACGCCGCGCTGCTCGTGGCGGGCCTGGCCGCCGCCACCGTCGGTGACGTGTTCATGATCGACCCCGACGTCGACGCCCGCCTGCGCCGCGGCGCCACGTCGTTCGGCGTCATGCAGACGACGTATTCGTCGTTGCTGGTCCGTCGGGGCGCCAAGCCGCGGCGGGCGGCGGTTCTCCCGCGACTCGGTGCCTGGGCGGGCGCGTCAACCCTGTTGCACGCGAAAGCTCCCGCCGTCGCGAAGACCCTCACCGGGTACGGGGCGCTGCTCGGCACCACCGCGACGCTCGCCGCCGATCCCGCGCTCGCGCCCGGCGCCTCGGACGTCGCGGGACTGCCGATGCCCAACCGCGGCGACCGCCGCAGCTGGCTCGGCCTCGGCGGGCTCCTCTTCACCGGCTCCGACGGAACGATCGTGGTGCGCAAGCTCTTCCTGCGCGGCGAGAAGACGCGGGCCGTGGCCGAGGGCGCGATCCTCGCCTCGTACGCGGCCGCGCAACTGCTGCTCGTCGAGGGGATGATCGAGTTGGGCCGACACGCCCGGAAGCGAATGGGCTAGGGGTAGATCAGGATTCGATCGCGATTGCGCGGGTCGACGCGGATCGAGATCGTCTCGCCCGGGAGGAAGCGCTCGCGGAACTCGCGCGCGACCTCGTAAACCACGGTGCCGGTGTACGACTCGGATCCGGGCACCGTCAGCGCCAGATCGAGTTCGGTGAGCTGGCCGTTGTCGACCGTCCGGCGCAGCGGTTGCGCGCGGCGGATGGTCGCCCATCCCTCGATCCCGTGCCTGGCCAGTTTGCGCTCGGACCGGGTGGGGCGGTCGGCCCACATCATGCCCAGCCCGAGGATGGAGCCGTACGCCGCGAGAAGACCGCCGATCTGGTACGGGATCGTGCCCTCGGGAGTGTGCTCGACGAGCCAGCCGAGCCAGGCCGACAGCACGATGAGGTAGCCGACGGTGATGAAGCAGACGGTGCGAACGATGCGTGGGTGATTCATGGCCTTCTCTTCTTGACGCCACCCAGCCTAGTCGTCCGAAGTGCGCCCGGCAGCGTCGTAACCGGGCTGCGCGACGATCACCGGAGCGAGCCATCGCTGCAGGTAACGGCGTAGTTCGGCGTCCGGGCGCTGCGGGTTGCCGGGGGAGACGAAGAACGACTGCATCGTCCGCAACAGATGCTCGACGAGTTCACTCAGGGCCGCGTCGTCGTAGCCGTGCCGCTCCCAGTCGACGTCGAAGCGCCTGATCATGGTGAGCCCGAAGGCCTGCGCCTCGTCGGACGTGATGCCGTCCGTGTGGGAGTGCGCGCCCGAGAGCATGATGCCCAGGTGCGGAGTCCGGCGGACGTCGTCGAGCGTGTAGACGACGGCCTCGACCAGGGCGTCGGCGGGATCGCGGCGCCCCTGCACGTGGTCGGTGAGGCGATCGAGGAAGTCGCCGACCGACGCGATCGCGGACGCCCGCATCAGCGCGTCGGCGCTCGGGAAGTAGCGGTACACCGTCTGCCGGATCACGCCCAGCGATTCGGCGACGTCCGCGATGCTGACGGCCGATCCGGTGCGGGAGATCCCCTCGACCGCGGCGGCGACGATCCGCCGCGCGGCCTCGTCGTCGTCGACCGGCGGCTTGCCGCCCCATCCGCGTCTGCGTGCCACGGCCGGACCGTACCAGCCGTGCGGCCGGTCCCCGCGCAGGTGGCGACGATTTCGTCGAAACCAATCATACAAATGACAAGTCGATCGTATGATTGCGGCGATCGTGGCCCCGGCCTGCCCGGACGGGCCCGCACCGACGACGAACGAGGTAAGTGCGCATGACGGATCTCAAGCCCCGGAAGATGGATTTCGGCTTCGACGACGGGGACGTCCCGTTCCTGTGGAACCCCGACAACCCGGCCTGGTCGAGCATGTCGAACGCGGTGTCGTTCCTGGCCATCGGCTTCGAGAAGATGATCGTGAAGCTGATCCTGCAGGCCAAGCCCCTCATCACCGACCCCGAGGTCGCGGAGGAGGCGGTGGCGTTCATGAGGCAGGAGGGCCACCACTCGACTGCACACCGCCAGCACGTGAACGGGCTGATCCGCAGCTACCCGGGCCTGCAGAACACCCTCGACGCGGTCGTCGGCGAGTTCGATCTGCTGACCGAGCGCACTTCGATCAACTACCGGCTCGCGTACACCGCCGACCTCGAGGCGACGTTCACGCCCGTCTTCAAGCTCATGCTCGACAACGAGGCCACCCTGTTCCGGCCCGGCGACGACCGGGTCGCGTCGCTGTTCCTGTGGCACTTCGTCGAGGAGGTCGAGCACCGCAGTTCGGCACTGATCATCTACAACTCGATCGTCGGCAACGAGCTGTACCGGATGCGGATGGCGCCGTCGATCTTCGCGCACGTCATGAAGTCCATCCGCATCGCGTGTGCCGGCTTCAACCAGCATGTTCCGCTGTCCGAGCGGAAGGTCGACTCGCTGTCGATGTTCGCGCGGCACCGGGTCAAGCAGCGGGTGCTCACCACCCTCGCGCCGTACCTGACCAAGGGTCCGATGCCGCGCGCGTTCGACGGCCTCCCCATCGGCGAGCAGCTCACCGCGCTGCGCGGCGCCGTCCGCAGCCAGATGCCCGGCCACAACCCGACGCACGAGAACCTGCCGGTGCTGGCCGACGAGTGGTTCACCCGCTACGACGCCGGTGACGACTGCACCCGTTGGTACTCGGCCGCGCCGGTGTCGTCGGGGGTGAACTGATGTCGGACCTGTGTACGCCCACGTTCGAGGACCTGGCGACCCGGCTCGGCTTCTCGTGCGAGGAGGCCGGCGGCTTCTTCGAGCTGCGTAACCCGGCGGCGTTGGAGAACTGGACGCTGCCCGTCCTCGAGCTGACCATCGTCCTCGGTTCGGTCCTGGCGCTCGTGTACGCGATCGTGCGGCTGCGCCGGCACGGCGATCCCACCAACCTGGTGCTGTGGTTCGGCGCCACCGCGTTCCTGTTCGTGATCGAGCCGCCCATCTACTTCCCGGGCACGTTCGGTACCGAGGAATACCTCGGCACGATGTTCGCGCACAACGTGTTCACCGTCGACTTCCTGTGGGGCAGACTGCCGCTGTACATCATCGCGATCTATCCGTTGATGGCCACGCTGGCGTTCGAGCTCGTCCGCATGCTCGGCGTGTTCCGGCGCTACGGGGTGTTCCTCGGCGCGGTGTGCGTCGGCTTCGTCCACCACGCGTTCTACGAGATCTTCGACCAGCTCGGACCGCAGCTGCGGTGGTGGGAGTGGATGCTCGACAACAAGGTCAACCTGCCGTTCTTCGACTCGGTGCCGCTGCCGAGTGTGGTGGTGTTCGCCGCGCTGTGGCCGATGTCGCTGGCGCTGTGCGTCCAGTTCTTCGTCGGCCGGCACGTGGACGGGGGACGGCACTTCTCCGGGCTCGAATTGGTGTGGCGCACTGTCGTGGTCGGCCTCGTGGCGTCGGTCGGGGTGTTCGTTCTGCCGCTCCCGGCCACGGTCTTCGGCATGGGCAGCGACACGGTCCGCGGCGTCCTCTACGCGGCCGAACTCGTCGCCGTCACGGTGGTCGCGGTGCCGCTGCTGGTCAAGCAGTGGTCCCGATTGCGGTCGAGGACCTCCGACGTTCCCGCCTACTCCAACGACTTCGTCCGCATCTACGCCGTCGTGTACCTCGTGGTGATGGGCGGGTTGTGGCTGAGCGCCCTGCCCGACTTCTTCGGGGCGGTCGACGGCGTCACCACGAACGGTGATCCGATCGGCAACATCTGGTACACGATCGCATGCTTCGCCGTCGCGATCGCGTGCGTCGCCGCGACGTTCACCGTGCCGCGCCCGACCGCCGACCGGGACACGGCCCCCGACGAGCGTCCGGTGACCAACTCGGCCTGAGTGCACACGGTTTCGTCCCGCAGCGCCTAGCCTGACGGCATGGCAGCGACATCTCGGCCCACCGTGTTCGTCACCGGCGCCGCGGCGGGGATCGGCCGCGCGACCGCCCTCGAGTTCGCGCGCCGCGGGTACTTCGTGGGCGCATACGACATCGACGAGGACGGGCTCGGCTCCCTGCGCGAGGAGATCGTCGCGCAGGGCGGCCGGGCCCGCACCGGCGTCCTGGACGTCACCGACGCCGACGAGTGGCGGCTGCGTCTGGCCGAGTTCACCGCGGGGAACGGTCGACTCGACGTCCTCGTCAACAATGCCGGTGTCCTGGCGTCGGGGCACTTCGAGGACATTCCCCTGGAGACACAGCGGCGGATGGTGGACATCAACGTCGTCGGCATGATGAACGGCATGTACACGGCGTTTCCGTACCTGAAGGAGACGCCGGGAGCGCAGGTGGTGAACCTGGCGTCGGCGTCGGCGATCTACGGCCAGCCCGAACTCGCGACGTACAGCGCCACCAAGTTCGCGGTGCGCGGACTCACGGAGGCACTCGAACTGGAGTGGCGCGGCCACGACATCCGGGTGCTCGACGTGTGGCCGCTGTTCGTGCGGACCGGGATGATCCGCGGGATGTCCATCGGCAGCACCCGGTCGCTGGGCGTGCGGCTCACCCCGGAGCACGTCGCGCGGGCTGTGTTCGACGCCACCCGGAATCGGGGACGGTTCCCGAAGGTGCACTTCCCTGTCGGCGCTCAGGCCCGGGTCCTCGCCGCGGCATCGGGGATCTCGCCCTCGTGGCTGGCGCGGCTGTCGAACAAGGTACTCAGCCGCGCCTGAATCGAGTGCCGGTGTGGACGACTAGAGTTCGGTGACGGCGGATGGCGTCGAGAAATCGGTCAGGAGTGGGTGTGCGTCGGGGATTTCTGCCGTGGCTGGGAGTGGCCGCGGCGCTGACCGCCGTGCCGGCGCTTGCCGGGTGCGGAAGTTCGGCGCAGACACCGGCGGCCGAACCCACCACTACCGTCGCAGCGCCGACGACCACGACATCCGAGGCCCCGCCCACCACCACGACGACGACGGCCCCGACGACCACCACGACGGCGCCCACGACCACCGCGGCGGCCACCACGACGCTCACCGACGTGCAGTTCCAGCGCAACGAGTCGTACTTCTTCTCCTCGCCCGACGGCACCTTCACGTGCGGGATCGTGCGGCTGCCGGGCCGCACCGAGGCCGGGTGCGAGGGCGTCACCACACCGGTGCCGCCGCGGCCCGAGGACTGCATGGTCAGCTGGGGGAACGGGATCCGCGTCGAGGACACCGGACGCGGCGCATTCATGTGCTCGGGCGGGCAGCTCTACACGTCCGGCTCCGGCACCGAACCGGTCCTCGCGCCGGGTACCCCGCTCGCGAAGCTCGGGTACACCTGCGCGACGACGGCGTCGTCGGTGACGTGCACCAACGACGAGACCGGGCACGGGTTCACCGTCGCCCCCGATTCGAACGAGACGTTTTGACCACCGAGGAACCGAAGATGCACACCCCGCTCGCCGACGACGCAGACGCGGCGGGTCCCACCGAGTGGGGCGAGCACCCGCACGGCGTCGGCCCGTGGGCGGACGAGCACGAGACGCCGATGCCGACCGACGAGCGCTACGACCCGCAGTTGCTCGTCGACGGCGACCGCCGCAACGTCGTCGACGCGTACCGCTACTGGACGCGGGAAGCGATCGTCGCCGACATCGACTCCCGACGGCACCCGCTGCACGTGGCGATCGAGAACTTCGCGCACGACTCGAACATCGGGACGGTGGTGCGCACCGCGAACGCGTTCGCGGCCGCCGCGGTCCACATCGTCGGGCGTCGACGCTGGAATCGGCGCGGCGCCATGGTCACCGACCGCTACCAGCACCTGGTCCACCACACCGATCTCGACGAGTTGGCCGCGTTCGCGCGGGAGAACGGGCTGACGGTCGTCGCGGTCGACAACACCCCGGGGTCGGTACCGATCGAGACGGTCGAGTTGCCGCGGGACTGCCTGCTGCTGTTCGGGCAGGAGGGGCCCGGCGTCACCGAGCAGGGGCACGCGGTCGCGTCGATGACGGTGTCGATCGCTCAGTTCGGGTCCACCCGCAGCATCAACGCCGGAGTCGCGGCGGGAATCGCGATGCACACCTGGATCCGTCAGCACGCGGATCTCGGCCGGGCGTGGTGACCGGACCGCGCGGCACATACCAGCGAGTCCGGTAGCAAAAGTACCGGCGCCCAGGCAAGATCGGGGCATGCAGCGCGAATGGTCTGCCCGGGCGGACGCCGCCGAGGAGGCGGTCATGACCCGGCACATTCGCCGCGTGTGGGGGATGCCGGGGACCGCGCTCGCGGTGGTGGCGTGGCCCGCGGTGCGGCGCGAACGGATGTTCGTCAACTGGCACTACTGGTGGCAGGCGAACCTCATCAACTGCACCGTCGACGCCGCGGAACGAAACCCCACCGCACGCCGCCGGCGTCGGCTCGCGCGGCTCATTCGCGGTCACCGCTTCCGGAACATCTCGGGCTGGACCAACAACTACTACGACGACATGGCGTGGCTCGCGCTCGCGCTCGAACGTGCGCAGCGGATGCAGTTGATCGACAGCCGCAAAGCGCTGTCGACACTCGAGTCGCAACTGTTCGATGCCTGGTCACCCGATTCCGGCGGCGGGATCCCGTGGCGTAGGAACTCCGATTTCTTCAACACCCCGGCGAACGGGCCGGCCGGACTGGTACTCGCCCGGCTCGGCCGGTTGTGGCGGGCGCAGGCGATCGCGGACTGGATCGACGAGACGCTCCGCGATCCGGAGACGGGACTGATCTTCGACGGCATCCGGTCCGACGGCACGATCGAACGCAACATCTACTCGTACTGCCAGGGCACGGTACTCAGCCTCGAGACGGAGCTGGCGGTCCGGATGGGTGCACCCCGGCACCTGTCGAGGGTGCACCGTCTGGTCGACGCGATCGACGAGCGACTCACGCGCGGCGGGGTGATCCGCGACGGGGGAGGTGGCGACGGCGGCCTGTTCAACGGGCTGCTCGCCCGATACCTGGCGCTGGTGGCGCTCATGCTGCCCGGCGATGCCCCGGAGGACGTCCGCGCCCGGCAACTCGCCGCGCAGTTGGTGCTCGGCTCGGCGGAGGCGGCGTGGGAGAACCGGCTCCAGGTCGAGGAGCTGCCGCTGTTCGGCAAGGACTGGAGCATTCCCGCGCAGCTACCGGGCCTCGGTTCGGGGATCGCGACGTTCTCCGACGGGTCGGTGCATCCGTCGGACATCGCCGAACGGGACCTGTCGGTGCAGTTGGGCGGCTGGCTGCTGATGGAATCGGCGTACCTGGTGTCGGCGGCCGGATACCCGAAGCGTCGGTGACCGAGCGTCAGTTGTGGACGTCGTCGACTTCGACGTCCTCGGCCGGCTTCGCCATCTCGCGGCGATAGCTCCACACTCCCGCGGCGGTGCCGATCACGAGCAGCGTCACCAGGAGCCCGAGTACCAGCGGCATCAGCCACGGCACCCGTTCGAGCAGGGAACCGCAGTAGAAGCCGATCATCAGCAGCACCGGCGCCCACACGACCGCACCGATGCTGCTGGCGATCGTGTAGCGCCGATGGTCCATGTTCGCGGCACCCGCAACCATCGGGCACAGCGTCCGGACCCAGGGAATCCAGCGGGCGACCAGGACCGCCCAGAAGCCGTGCCGGTCGAGGAGCACGTTCACCTTGTGCAGGTTCGCCGCATTGACGTACTTGCCGTTGCGGCGGGCCACGAGATGGTGGCCGCTGCGCTTTCCGATCGCGTAGCCCACCTGGTTGCCGGCGATCGCGGCGCCCATCGCGCCGGCTGACAGCGCCCACGTGTGCTGCGCGCCCGCCTCGTGCGTCGCGAGCACGATGCCCGCCGTCACCAGCAGCGAGTCACCGGGCAGGAACAGCCCGATGATCAGTGCGCACTCCAGGAAGACGAACGTGAGAACGATGATCCAGACCAGTGCGGGACCGGCCGATTCGAGCGGGCCGAAGGAGCCGGCCGCAATGGTCATCGTCAAGCGGTGGGGTCGTTCGGGGTCCGCACGGGCTCGACGGGCTCGACGCCCTCGACAGAGGTCTTCGGCGCCTTGCGGGAACCGAAGTAGCGCTTACCCACCTCGACGATGATGGGGACCACCGACACCAGGACGATGCCGATGAAGATGTAGTCGATGTTGTCGGCGATGAACTGGATCTGGCCGAGCCAGAAACCGAGGAGCGTGACGCCGGCGCCCCACACGATGCCACCGATGACGTTGTAGGTGATGAACGTCGAGTACTTCATCTTCGACGCGCCCGCGACGAGCGGCGCGTAGGTGCGCACGATCGGCACGAAGCGGGCCAGGAAGATGGTGGCCGGGCCGTGCTTCTCGAAGAAGGCGTGCGCCTCGTCGATGTAGCTCTTCTTGAAGACCTTCGCGTCGTTCGACTTGAACAGGGCCGAGCCGCCCTTCGCGCCGATCAGGTAGCCCACCTGGTCGCCGAGGACCGCGGCGATCGGGATGGTCACCATCAGCACCCACAGCGGCGCGAACGGTTCCACCTCCGCCGACTTCGACGCCGCGATGAGACCGGCGGTGAACAGGAGCGAGTCGCCCGGCAGGAGCGGGAACAGCAGACCCGACTCGATGAAGACGACCAGTAGGAGGCCGATCAGCATCCAGGTGCCGAACGAGTTCAGCAGATTCACTGGATCGAGGAATCCCGGCAGCAATGCGAGATTCGTGGTCACGGGCTCCGAGGCTGCCAGCACATTCACGCGCACCAGACTACCGGCGGCCGCTGAGAGACCGCTGAGTCCACCGGGCCGGGTGAGCCGACACGGTCCGGACACCAAGGGAGGCGGGGGCGCGTACGGGTTGCCATACTGCATAGAGAACCGGCGCGCCGTCACAGTCGGCCGCGCCATCAACCGTCACATGGAGGACAGCCGCCGTGCCTATCGCAACTCCCGAGGTCTACGCCGAGATGCTCGGCCGCGCCAAGGAGCACTCCTTCGCCTTCCCCGCCATCAACTGCACGTCGTCGGAGACGATCAACGCCGCGATCAAGGGTTTCGCGGACGCAGGCAGTGACGGCATCATCCAGTTCTCGACCGGTGGCGCGGAGTTCGGCTCGGGCCTGGGCGTCAAGGACATGGTGACGGGTGCGGTCGCGCTCGCCGAGTTCGCGCACGTCGTCGCCGCCAAATACGACGTGACGATCGCGCTGCACACCGACCACTGCCCCAAGGACAAGCTGGACACCTTCGTGCGCCCGCTGCTCGCGATCTCGCAGGAGCGCGTGAACAACGGTCGGAACCCGCTGTTCCAGTCGCACATGTGGGACGGCTCGGCGGTGCCGATCGACGAGAACCTCGAGATCGCGCAGGAGCTGCTGAAGCTGTCGAAGGCCGCGAACATCATCCTCGAGGTCGAGATCGGCGTCGTCGGCGGTGAAGAGGACGGCGTCGAGGCCGAGATCAACGACAAGCTGTACACGTCGCGTGAGGACTTCGAGAAGACGGTCGACGCGCTCGGTGTCGGCGAGAACGGCAAGTACCTGCTGGCCGCGACGTTCGGCAACGTCCACGGCGTCTACAAGCCGGGCAACGTCGTCCTCAAGCCCGAGGTGCTCAAGGAGGGCCAGGAGACGGCCGTCGCCAAGCTGGGTCTGTCCGCGGGCTCGAAGCCGTTCGACTTCGTCTTCCACGGCGGTTCGGGATCGCTGAAGTCGGAGATCGAGGACTCGCTGCGCTACGGCGTCGTGAAGATGAACGTCGACACCGACACGCAGTACGCGTTCTCGCGTCCGATCGCCGGCCACATGTTCTCGAACTACGACGGCGTCCTGAAGATCGACGGCGAGGTCGGCAACAAGAAGGTCTACGACCCGCGCAGCTACCTCAAGAAGGCCGAGGCCGGTATGACCGCCCGCGTCATCGAGGCCTGCAACGACCTCAAGTCCGCGGGACGCTCCGTCTCCGCCGGCTAGTCACCCTTTTCGCGTTTTGCGCACTTATCGCAGTTCCCGGGACGGGAAACCCGCGATAAGTGCGCAAAACGCGTTTCGGGGGCGGTGCGCTACTCGCGGTCGCACACCTTCCAGGTGCCGTCGACTCGCTCGAGGTCGAGTGTGCGCGGCGACGCATCGGACGGATCGGCCTCGGTGTGCGCGGTGACCTGAGCGATCGCGGTGTCCCCGGTGATCTGGACGGTGTCGACGCTCGTGACCACCGGGACACCGCCGTGCGCGACCACGTCGCGGTGCACGCCGGCGAAGTCGGTGGGCGGGATGTCGCGGTAGAAGTCCGCCAGCGTGCCGCACGTCGACGACTGCAGGGCGCCCAGGTTGCCGGAGTCGAGGGCCTGCGCGAAGGTGTCGACGGCGTTCCGGACGCGGGACTCGTCAGGGTCCTGGGCGCCGGTGCGGGCGATGACGAACCCGGTCACGCCGAGCGCGGCCAGGACGCCGACCACCGCCAACGTCGACGCGACGATCCAACCGCGGTTGCCCCCGCGCCGCCGATCCTTCTTCGTGCTCGGCGCCGTCGGCCGGATGCGCTGCGGACCGGCGGCCGGGCTGGTCGGATTGTCGTTCTGGTCGGGCACGTGACGCCTCTCGGTCCGGGAGCGAGATCAACTGGTGGGCAGCCTATCGGCCTTCCGGCCGATGGCGGCACAATGGACGCCATGACGTCATTCGGTGATCTTCTCGGACCACAGCCCACCCTGCTCCCCGGCGACGAGGACGCGGAATCGGCGCTGCTCAACCACGAGGACCCGGCGAAGGTCGCCGCCGAGCACCCCACCGCGTCCATCGCGTGGGCGTATCTCGCGGAGGCGGCGCTCGAGCAGGGGCAGACCATCACGGCGTACGCGTACGCGCGTACCGGCTACCACCGTGGACTCGACCAGTTGCGCCGCAACGGGTGGAAGGGCTTCGGTGCCGTTCCCTACAGCCACGAGCCCAATCGCGGTTTCCTGCGCTGTGTCGCCGTCCTCGCGAAGGCCGCGCAGGCCATCGGTGAGAACGACGAGTACGCCCGCTGCCTGGACCTGCTCGAGGACAGCGATCCGCGGGCAGCCGAAGCACTTGGTCTCGGCTAGCCGCTTCGTTCCCAGCCCGGCGGCGGGCCGAGCGCGCGCAGCGGCGAACGTCCGTCGTCTGCGCGCGTCGGCGTTGCCGATCCTGCAGTGCGGTCTGGCGGCCGGTTTCGCGTGGTGGTTCGCGACCGAGGTCGTGGGGCACACGAGACCGTTCTTCGCGCCGATCGCCGCCGTCGTCTCGCTGGGACTGTCGCTCGGTGCGCGGATGCGCCGGTCGGTGGAACTGGTGTGTGGTGTCACCGTCGGGATCGGTATCGGTGACCTGCTGATCTCGCTGATCGGTACCGGCGCGTGGCAGATCACGCTGGTCGTCACGCTCGCGATGGGTACCGCCGTGCTGATCGGGTCCGGCCCGATCTTCTCGATGCAGGCCGGCACGTCGGCGGTGCTCGTCGCGACGCTGCTTCCGCCCGGTGACGCCGCCGGGTTCGAGCGGATGGTCGACGCCCTCGTCGGAGGGCTCGTGGGTATCGCGGTCGTCGCGGTGGTGCCGACGCATCCGGTGCGGCGAGCCCGACGCGACGCCGCCGGCATCCTCGCGACCGCGAGCGAGGTCCTGCAACTGGTGGCCGACGGGCTCATCGCGAACGATGCCAAGCCGATCGAGAAGGCCCTGCGCAAGGCCCGGGAGACGCAGCCGGCGATCGATTCCCTTCGCAGCAACCTGTCCGGCGGCAAGGAGATCAGCCGGATCTCCCCGCTCTACTGGGGCAGCCGGGCCCGGCTCGCCAGGCTCACCGCGACCGCCGACCCGATCGACAACGCGATGCGTAACATCCGCGTCCTGTCGCGCCGATCGCTCACGCTGGTGCGCGACGACGAGATTCTCGACCCGCGCCTGGTCGACGAGATCGAGAAGCTCTCTCAGGCCCTCGACGTGCTGCGCCGGATGATTCTCGCGGAACCGGGGGAGCAGCCGGACCAGGCGGAGGCCGCGCGGGTGCTGCGGACGGCGGCGTCGGGCCTGAAACCCGAACTGGTCGAGGGTGCGGGCATTTCCGCGACGGTGGTGTTCGCGCAGATCCGTTCGCTCATCGTCGACCTGTTGCGGGTCGCGGGGCTCGAACGGATCTCGGCGATCGCGACGTTGCCGCCGACCGTGCCCAGACCCGCCTACCGGCCGGACCTCTGACAGCCTTTTCATATATGCGAATACATGCATATGATGGGCCGAACCGACGAGGAGGTCCATCATGGGAGCCGGTCACGGGCACAGCCACGGCAACACCGCCGCCGCGAACGGGGTAGGGCCCACGCCCACCCGCATCCGCAAGATGGTGATCGCCCTGGCCATCCTCGTCGGCTTCCTGGTCCTCGAGACGGTCGTCGCGCTCGCCATCGGCTCCCTGTCCCTGCTCGCGGACGCCGGCCACATGCTCACCGACGTCGTCGGCATGTCGATGGGGCTGGTCGCGCTGCTGCTGGCGAAGCAGGGTTCCAAGGCGGCGGCCCGCACGTTCGGGTGGCATCGCGCCGAGGTGCTCACCGCGATGGCGAACGCCGTCCTGCTGCTCGGCGTCGCCGCGTTCGTCATGTACGAGGCCATCGGCCGCATCGGCCACGCGCCGGAGATCCCCGGCGTCCCGCTCATGTTGACGGCCGCCGCGGGACTCGCCGCCAACATCGTCGTGATGCTGATGCTGCGCGGCGACGCCAAGGACTCGCTCGCCGTCCGCGGCGCGTACCTCGAGGTGCTCGCCGACGCCGTCGGCAGCGTCGGGGTCCTGATCGCCGGCGCCGCGCTGGTGCTGTTCGACTGGAGCTACGCCGACATCGTCGTCGGTGTCCTGATCTCGCTGTGGGTGGTCCCCCGCGCGCTCAAGCTGGCCGGATCGGCGCTGCGGATCCTCACGCAGGCCTCACCCGCCAACGTCGACGTCGACGCCGTCCGGGCCGATCTGCGTGCCGTCCCCGGCGTCTCCGACGTGCACGACCTGCACGTGTGGACGCTGACCACCGGCATGGACGTCGCGACGGTGCACCTCACGACCGATTCCGATTCGCAGCGGGTGCTGGCGGCGGCCAAGACCGTGCTCGATGCGCACGGCCTCGGCCACGCCACCGTTCAGGTCGAATCGTGTGTCGAGGGATCGCGGTGCCAGGAGGACCTGACGTGGTGACGGCCTGCGGACCGGCGGTCGCTCAGCGGTAGCCGTCGGTGTTCGCCGGCAGGTCGGGGTCCTGCACCTCGACGAGGTACCGCCAACAGTCGGGCCGGGAGCCGTCGACGTCGGTGACGCCGTACCGCTGCGCCAGTTGCCCGCTCGAGACGACCCGGCCGCTGAACTCGCCGACATCCGGGTCCCCGGCCAGCGCGGTCACCGCCCGGCCGACGAACGTCGGTGTCTCCGAGATCGCGAAGTGCGGCACCTGATCGAGGGCGTCGCGCCAGTTGTCCTCGGTGACGCCGAAGGCGTCGAGCATGTTCTCCGACCGCAGCCAGCCCGGCGTCACCGCGACGGCCGCGCCGCCGTGCGGGGCCAGCTCGTACGCCTGCGCGGTGGTCATCCGCTGGACGGCCGCTTTGACGAGGTCGTAGAAGAACCCGACCTGGTGCCGGTAGGCGACGTTGTACTCGGCGGTGCCGTCGGTCATCTCGACGACCAGTCCTCCCGGCCGGCGGATGAGCAGCGGGAGCGCGAAGTGACTCGTGATCACGTGGGTGTCGATTCCCATCCGCAGCATCCGCAGACCGCCGTCCAGGTCGTGCTCCCACAGTGTGGTGCCGAACTGGGCGTAGCGGTCGCCGCCGAAGATGTCGTTGACGAGGATGTCGAGGCGGCCGTGGTCGGCGTCGATGCGTTCGACCAGGGCGAGCACCTGATCGGGTTCGAGGTGGTCGACGCGCAGCGCGACGCCGTTCCCGCCGGCGGCCGCGATGAGCTCGCCGGTCTCCTCGATGGTCTCGGGTCGGCCGATCTCGGACCGGCCGTCGACCCGGCTGCTGCGTCCGGTCGCGTAGACGGTGGCGCCCGCGCGGGCCAGTTCGACGGCGATGGCCCGGCCCGCGCCGCGCGTCGCCCCGGCGACCAGCGCGACCTTCCCGGTGAGATCCGGCGCGCTCACCGGCTGGTCCTCACGACGTCGGCGCCGGGACGCCAGAGGTCGACGTGCAGGCGGTCGTCCGAGACGGTGGTGAGCACGACGTCGTCGATGCCGAGCTCGAAGATCTGTGCGTCGTCGCCGGGATTCTCCGGATAGGAGTCGAGGATCGCTCGCTTCTCTTCGCCGGTCAGCTCGCGAGCCCGGCCGGAGATCTTGGCGTCGCCGCCCTCCATGGTGTGGTGGCCGGGATTCGAGTGCAGCGCGTACCGCGGATCCCGGTGCAGATCCCGGACCTTCCGCGCGCCCGGCATCGATCCGAGGACCAGTAGACCGCGGAAGGTCTCGACCTCGGTGCCGCTCACGCGCGGCGAGCCGTCGGCGCGCAGCGTCGCCAGGACGTGGTGTCTGTGCGCGGTGAGCCGCGCGCGGACGGCGTCGGCCAGTGCCGGCGCCGCTTCGGTGAACTCCTGCCAGGTTGCCATGCCTTCAGTGTGCGACCGCATCACTGACATCTTGTGTCAGTGATTTTCCGTAGGCTGCGGGCATGCGCTCGAGCCGGCTCCTCGACCTGATGCTGCGTCTGCAGGGCAGTCCCGGCGCCACTGCGGCACGGCTGGCGCAGCAGCTCGACGTCTCGGTCCGCACGGTCTACCGCGACGTCGCGGCGCTGCAGGCCGCCGGTGTGCCGGTGTGGACCGAGAGCGGCCCGGGCGGTGGCATCCGCCTGCTCGACGGCTGGCAGTCCAAGCTCAGCGGGATGACCGGGGCGGAGACGTCGGCGCTGATGCTGCTGGGTATCCCCGGGCTCGCCGACGATCTGGGTCTGGCGGACGTCACGGCCCGCGCGGAGTCGAAACTGCTGGGCGCGCTGCCACTTCCGCTGCGGACGGGTGCGTTGCTGTGGCGCGAGCGCCTGCACGTCGACGCGCCGGGCTGGTTCGCGAGGACGTCGGACACGGGCGAGTTGGCGGCTGTCGCAGCGGCGGTGCTCGAGGGCCGACGCCTGCGGATCCGCTATCGCAAGGGCGCGCGGGAGACGTCGCGCACGCTCGACCCGCTCGGCCTGGTCGCCAAGGCCGGCGTCTGGTATCTCGTTGCCCGGCATCGTGATCGCACGCTCTCGTACCGGGTGTCGCGGATCGACGCCGCGCAGATGCTGGACGAACGCGCGCGCCGGCCGGAGTCGTTCGACCTCGCCGCCTGGTGGTCGGCGTCGACCGCGGAGTTCGACCGGGCGTTGCTGCGCTTTCCGTGCCGGGTGCGGCTCTCCCCGTACGCGTGGCGTCGGCTGCCCGCGGTGGTGGGCGAGGAGGCCGCCAAGGTGCCGGCCTCCGATCCGGACGAACAGGGCTGGGTGACGGTCGATCTGAGGCTCGAGGCCGAGGACGTCGCGGCCGACCAGCTGTTCACCCTCGCGCCCGGCGTCGAGGTGCTGGCCCCGGCGACCCTGCGCGCGGCGCTGGCGACCGCGGCCCGGGAGGTGCTGCGACTCAACTCGACGTAGCGTGGGCGCCCGTTCCCGACGGCCGCAGCGGTGTTTGCGCGCCGGGGCACGAGCAGTGGACCCCCACGCCGAAACTCGCTGTCGCGTCCGAGCGCCGTTCCCTACGATCTCGGGGCATGGCTGATCCGCATCCCCACGTGTATTTCGGTGATCGACTCGTCCCGGCCGCCGAGGCCACCCTCGGTGTCGCGACCTCGGCGGTCCTCTACGGGCTCAGTGTCTACACGGTGTTCCCGGTCCACGTGGACGCCGGCGTGCGCTCGGCGTTCCGGTTGCGGGACCACTACCGGCGGCTCGTCGAGTCCTGCCGGATCATCGGCATCGACCGCTTCGCCGACGAGTGGAGCTTCGACCGGTTCGTGGCGGTGGCCGGGGAACTGGTCGCGGCGAACGCGCCCACATCCGACGTCTTCGTCCGCGCCACCGTGCACGTCGACGAGTCGATCCCGGGCACCCGGGTGCGCGGCTGCCGCACCGTCGTGTCGATGTTCGTCTACGACGCGGTGCCGATCGTGCCGCAGGACGGGATGCGGCTCGGGACCAGCACGTGGCGGCGGATCCCCGACTACGCGATCCCGTCGCGGGCCAAGGTCAACGGCGCGTACGTGAACTCGGTGCTGGCCAAGCAGGGCGCGATCGACGCCGGCTACGACGACGCGATCTTCCTCGACGGCGCGGGGCACGTGTGCGAGCTGAGTGCGGCCAACATCTTCCTGGTGCGCGGCGGCACCCTGATCACCCCCGACGTCTCGTGCGACATCCTCGACGGCATCAACCGGCGCTCGGTGCTCACCCTCGCCGCGGAGGAGGGCATCCCCGTCGTGGAACGGGCCGTCGACCTCACCGAGCTCTACATCGCCGACGAGGTGTTCGCGACCGGGACGTCGGCCGGGGTGGCGCCGGTGGTGGAGGTGGACGGGCGGACCGTCGGGGAGGGTGTGCCGGGACCGGTGTGCGAGGTGCTGCGCAAGCGGCACGCGGCGGCGCTGCGCTCGGACGACGGCCGCGGATGGGTGTCCTACCTGCGGTGATGTGCGCCGGGCGAGATCGGGTAGTGAACTACCTACGTGCCTACGCGGACGTGTACCTAGCGTTTACGGCATGACCAGCGCACAGGCAACGAACATGTCGGCCACCCCCTCGGCAGACCGTCGATCGGACGTCGACATCGAGCAGCTTCGCAGCGAGATCGACCGCCTGGACGCACAGATTCTCGCGGCGATTCAGCAGCGCACCGAACTCTCCCGCCTGATCGGTGAGGTACGCATGCTCGGCGGCGGCACCCGCTTGGTGCACACCCGAGAAATGAGGGTGTTGTCGCGTTTCGACGACCTGGGACCGGAGGGCCACACACTCGCGCTGTTGCTCCTCCGGCTCGGGCGGGGGCGTCTGGGTCATGCCATGTGACCGGCCGACCCCGATCAGGAACCGATCGGGGTCGGTGCGGTCGCGTTCGTGACGTGGCGACTCAGCTGCGCCAGAACTGCATGAGGTAGTTGCCGAACATCGCGAAGACGTCGGGTACACCGGACAGTTCGAACAACCAGTAGATCGCGTCGAAGAAGACGGTGTTGATCTGCGGGACGAACAGCAGGGCGATCAGCAGGAGCAACCCGAACGGCTTGACCTTGTCGAGCGAGGCCCGCGTGCTCGGCTGCAGGTGTGGTTCGAGGGCGCCGTAGCCGTCCAGCCCGGGCACCGGCAGCAGATTCAGTACGGTCGCCATCACCTGCAGGAATGCCAGGAAGCTCAGTCCCCACCAGAACACCTGATGGTCGCCGTCGAGGCCGAACAGCCGTATGACCGCCAGCAGCACGATCGCGGCCACCGCGTTCACCGCCGGGCCGGCGAGGCTGACGCGGGTCTGCGTCCGCGGCGGCATCAGTCCGGTCTGCAGGTACACCGCGCCGCCGGGCAGACCTATGCCACCGAGCGCGAGGAACACCACCGGCAGGCCGATCGACAGCAGCGGCTGGGTGTACTTGCGCGGGTCGAGCGTCAGATAGCCGCGCATCACGACGTCGCGGTCGCCGTTCCGCCACGCCACGAAGGCGTGCGCGAACTCGTGCAGGCAGAGAGTGACGACCCAGCCGGCGACGACGAGCAGGAACACCCCGATGCGGCCCGACATCTCGTTGCCGGTCGCCCGCCACGCGAGGACCCCGCCGACGGCGGCGATCGCCACGATGCCCAGGAACACCGGGCTCGGGCGGACGAGGCTGGCGCGGGGACGCGCGTCGGAGTACATGACCCCAGTATCCAGGCGGACGGGGCTCAGGCGGCGCAGACGAGCAGCCAGTCCTGGTCGTGCCGGTAGAACGTCGAACGCTTGACCGCGCGCGGGGTGCGGACGCCGTCGCGGGTGAGCACTGCGGCCGGTGAGCCGAGCTGGACGGCGCGTCCGGTCAGCCACCGGTGGCCACCGAACCAGCGGCGCTTGTCGACGGTGGCACGCAGGCCCGGCAGTTCGGGGGTGGGCACGATCCGCATGCCGGGCACGGTGCCGGAGAACAGGCGCTCGTCGTCGACGTAGGCCTCGCCGACCAGCTCGCCCGCGTGCTCGGAGCCGTAGACGAGGGCCTCGCCGACGAGCGCGATGCCGGCGTCGTCGCGGATCAGCGGCGTGGAACGGGCGACACCGGACACGGCGATCGTCGCGGCCTTGGAGCCGGTGCGCAGTCCGTAGGCGTGGGTGGCGTCGGTTCGTTCCTCGGGCACGTAGGCGAGTTCGACGTGGAGCCGATCGGTCCGCATCAGCCGGGTCAGCGCGGCCGCGAACGCGGCGTCGTCGCCGACGACGATCAGTCGCGGCTTCTCGGACGTCTCGATCTTGGCGAATGCCTCGTCGAAGTCGTCCTTGTCGGGCAGGGCCGGGACGCTCAGGACGTCGAGCGACCGCAGCGCCAGCGGTAGCGGCGCGTTGCCGCACTTGAGCACTACGGGAACCATGACACTCCTTGCTTGTCTCCGACGCGGCGGTTCGGATCGTGGCGTTGCGGAGGGTGGGCGAGCACGACGCGACCACCGCACGCAAGGGCATTTCGATGTCTACCCGAACCGACGCGGCCGCTGCAAACAGTCTGGGTGGTCGGAAGTGGTTTCGGTGCGCGTCGGGACACCTCGGGGGCTGGACGACGGTCGGTCTCGGCTAGACTGTGCGTCCGGCCACTGCCTACAGCACGGCAGGACCATGCAGTCGTACATGGCTGTACGTCGACCGTAGGAGACAGCGAAATGCCGGCAATCGTCCTCATCGGTGCCCAGTGGGGCGACGAGGGTAAGGGCAAAGCTACCGATCTACTGGGCGGACGCCTGCAGTGGGTCGTGCGGTACCAGGGCGGCAACAATGCCGGACACACCGTGGTGCTGCCGAACGGCGACAAGTTCGCGCTGCATCTGATTCCGTCGGGCATCCTCACCCCGGGCGTCACCAACGTGATCGGCAACGGCGTCGTGGTGGACCCGGGTGTGCTGCTGCAGGAGCTGGCGGGCCTCGAGGAGCGCAACGTCGACACCAGCGGGCTGCTGATCAGCGCCGATGCGCACCTGATCATGCCGTACCACGTGGCCATCGACAAGGTCACCGAGCGCTTCCTCGGCGCCAAGAAGATCGGCACCACGGGCCGCGGTATCGGGCCCTGCTACCAGGACAAGATCGCGCGTGTCGGTGTCCGCGTGGCCGACGTCCTGGACGAGAAGATCCTCACCCAGAAGGTCGAGGCCGCCCTGGAGTTCAAGAACCAGGTGCTCGTC
Organism: Prescottella equi; assembly: GCF_002094305.1. Classification (GTDB taxonomy): domain Bacteria; phylum Actinomycetota; class Actinomycetes; order Mycobacteriales; family Mycobacteriaceae; genus Prescottella; species Prescottella equi. Next base: position 41,783 of record NZ_LWTX01000006.1, on the reverse strand, counting down.
AAGATCTACAACCGCAAGGCTCTCGACCCGCATCAGGTGGTCGACGAGGTGCTGACGCAGGCCGCCGGTTTCAAGCACCGGATCGCCGACACCCGCCTGCAGCTCAACCTGGCGCTCGAGCGCGGCGAGACCGTGCTGCTCGAGGGCTCGCAGGGCACGCTGCTCGACGTCGACCACGGCACCTACCCGTACGTGACGTCGTCGAACCCGACGTCGGGCGGCGCGTCGGTCGGTTCGGGCATCGGCCCCACCAAGATCGAGACGGTGCTCGGCATCCTCAAGGCGTACACGACGCGTGTCGGCTCGGGACCGTTCCCGACGGAGCTGTTCGACAACCACGGCGAGTACCTGGCCAAGCAGGGCGGCGAGGTGGGCGTCACCACCGGCCGCGCCCGCCGCACCGGCTGGTTCGACGCCGTGATCGCCCGCTACGCGACCCGCGTCAACGGCATCACCGACTACTTCCTCACCAAGCTCGACGTGCTGTCGAGCCTGGACACCATCCCGATCTGCGTCGGCTACGACGTGGACGGCGTGCGCGTCGACGAGATGCCGATGACGCAGACCGACGTCCACCACGCGAAGCCGATCTACGAGGAGATGCCGGGCTGGTGGGAGGACATCTCGCACTGCCGCACCTTCGAGGAGCTGCCGGTCAACGCGCAGAACTACGTGCTGCGGCTCGAGGAGCTGTCGGGCGCGCGGATCTCGTGCATCGGCGTCGGCCCGGGCCGCGACGAGACCATCGTCCGCCACGACATCCTGGCCTGACCTCACCCGCTCGTGTGTGACCGAATGTCACATGCGTTCAGTTCGACTGAACGCATGTGACATTCGGCGTTTCGGGATGCGGAGGCGCACGCCGGTTACCATCGGGGACATGGCCCTCCTCTACGCGGCACAGCTGTCACCCACCAAGCCGGAGCTGATCGCGGCCTGGCTCCCGTCGTCCCCGTACTACGACGGTGCGTCGCCGGCGATCGAGCCGATCGGCGCGTACCGGTTCGACGATCCGGACGGCGAGGTCGGCATCGAGGTGCATCTGGTGCGCGACGCCGACGGCACGCTCTGGCAGGTGCCGTTGACGTACCGCGCGGCGCCGCTGCCCGGCGCCCGCCCGGCCGGGGAGATGGAGCACTCGGTGCTCGGCCGCCGGTACGTCTACGACGCGACCACCGACCCGGTGTTCGTGCAGCAACTGCTCGATGCCGTCCACGGCGGCCGACACGAGGCGGACCAGTTCGTGCACGTCGACGACGCCGAGCCCCGGAAGATCGACAATTCCGCGCACGCGTGGGGGACGGGCGTCGCAGATGCCCCGGTCCCCGTCGTGTCCGACGTGCGGGTCTCCGCGGACGGCACCGACACCGTGATCGAGGCGGGTGGGACCACCGTGGTCGTGCACCATCGGCCGGTCGGCGGCGAGCCCACCGGGCCCGCGCTGCTGGGCGAATGGGACGGTGGCCGAGGCGTTCTCGCGACGCTGCGTTGATTCGTCCGAGAGGTCAGCGCATCTCGCCGGCCCCGGCGTACGGGTGCAGGCTCGCGAGTGGTTTGCCCTCGTCGAAGCGGCTGTAGCGGAAGTCGTTCCCGTCGACGGCGGGGTCGCTGCTGATCCCGTCGAGCAGTAGATCGGCCGCCAGACGCCCCACGGCCGGCGAGATCTTGAAGCCGTGGCCGCTGAAGCCGACGGCCAGGAACAGGCCCGCGGCGGGCGAGGGCCCGATGATCGGGTTGTAGTCGGGAGTGATGTCGTAACAGCCCGCGTACGACGACGCGAGTCGCGGATCCGGCATGTCGGGCAGGATGCGGTCGAGTCTGCCGATCGCGGTCTCGACGAAGTCCTCGGTAGCGCGGTTGGGATAGGCGTCCGGATCGGCGATCTCGGGATTCGAGTGATCGCTGTTGCCGACCAGTAGGTGACCGTTGGGTTCGCGTCGAATGTACTGCAAGTTCACCAGATCCGAGAATGTCGGGACGTCGGGGGTGGGCGCACCCTGATCCACCAGCACCAGTTGCTCGCGCTGGGCCCGGATGGGCAGGTGGACGCCCGCGGTTGCGGCGAGGGCAGGACTCCACACCCCGGTCGCGAGTACGACGGTATCGCACAGAATCTCGGTTCCGTCGGCGCACAGGACGCCGCGGACGGCTCCGAAGTCGTCGGAGATCAGGCGAACAACGTTGGTGGACTGACGAATCCGTACGCCGAGTGCGCGGGCCCGGGCACCGTACGCCATACCGGTCATGTAGGCGTCGCCGTGACCGCCGAGCGGCTCGTAGGCGAAGCCCGCGAAGTCGTCGAGGTGGATTCCGGGCCACAGCGCGCGGACCGCGTCGGCGTCGACCAGGTCGACGGGAACGCCGAGCGTGCGGTGCATCTCGATGTTGGCGCGCAGGGGTTCGACGTTGTTCTCACCCACGCCGACGACGTATCCGGTCTGTCGGAATCCGATGTCGGTGCCGAAGATCTCGTCGGCCCGGCCGAACACCTCGACGCCGTACCACGCCATCGCGGCCAACGACGGAACGCCGTAGTGGCAGCGCACGATTCCGCTGGACTTGCCCGTCATGCCCCCGCACAGGGTGTCCCGCTCGAGGACGAGCACGTCGGTCTCGCCGCGGTCGGCGAGTTGCCACGCGATGGCCAGGCCCTCGAGCCCGCCTCCGACGATCACGATCCGTGCGCGCTCCGTCGCCTTTTCTGTCATCTCAGACCTCCAGTCGCAGGGTTTCTTGATGAGAGACAGTGTTGCATGAAATGAAACAATGGCAACCCGCAGATCCTGTGCGGACCCCGTTACGCACTGTTCACCGCAGCTACTTGCAGGCCTTACAGCCGCCGTTCACTCTCGGGTGACCTCGATTCCCCGTGTAAGACGGGCCGACGCAAGGTGGGCAGATATGGAACAGGCTCTCGCGGCCGCCGACACCGCATGGTTATTGGCGGCATTCACGTTCGTGGCGTTGATGATCCCGGGTCTCGCGCTGTTCTACGGCGGCATGGTCAGCATCCGCAACTCCCTCAACATGATGATGATGACGTTCGGATCGTTCGCCGTCGTCGGTGTGCTGTGGGTGCTGTTCGGCTACTCGACGGTTCTCGGTAACTCGTTGGGCGGCTTGGGTATTCTCGGCGACCCGCTCGAGTTCGTCGGACTCGGGCAACTGCTCGAGCCGTCCGCGGAGCCCGGCCTGCCGCCGGCGCTGGTGGCGGGATTCCAGATGTTGTTCGCGGCCATCACGGTCGCGCTCATCTCGGGTGCGCTGGCCGACCGCATCAAGTTCGGGGCGTGGATGCTCTTCGCCGGCCTGTGGGTCACGCTCGTGTACTTCCCCGTGGCCCACTGGGTGTTCGCGTTCGACTCCGACGACGGCAGCGTGGTCGGCGGCTGGATCGCGAACAAGTTGGGAGCCATCGACTTCGCGGGCGGCACCGCCGTCCACATCAACGCCGGTATCGCCGCGTTGGCGATGGTCCTGGTGCTCGGCAAGCGGCACGCGTTCCCGAACATGCCTCGGCCGCACAACCTTCCTCTGACGCTGCTGGGTGCGGGCATCCTGCTGTTCGGCTGGTTCGGCTTCAACGGCGGCTCCGCGCTCGCCGCCGACAATGCCGCGTCCGTCGTCGTGCTCAACACCGTGGCCGCTGCGTGCGCCGGCATCTGCGGGTGGCTGCTGGTGGAGCGAGTGCGGGAGGGACGCCCGACCTCGCTCGGCGCGGCGTCCGGACTCATCGCCGCGTTGGTCGCGATCACGCCGGCGTGTGGTGCGGTGTCGCCGATCGGTGCGCTCGTCATCGGCGCCGCCGCGGGTGCGCTGTGCTGCTTCGCGGTGTCGCTCAAGTTCCGTCTCGGCTACGACGACGCCCTGGACGTAGTCGGCATCCACCTGGTCGGCGGCATCCTGGGCACGCTGCTGATCGGCCTGCTCGCGACGGAGGACGCCCCCAACGGTGTCGCGGGTCTGTTCTACGGCGGCGGCCTGGGGCTGCTGGGCAAGCAGGCGCTCGCGGTCGTCGTGGTGCTGGCCTACTCGTTCACGGTCACCTGGCTCATCGCGAAGGCAATCCAGGTCACCATCGGTCTGCGGGTACGCCCGGAGGACGAGCACGAGGGTCTCGACGTCACCGAGCACGGCGAGACCGCGTACGTGACCGAGACGATGGCCGTCACGGTGACAGGTTCGGGGCCGGTGGATCCGGTTGCCGTCGCGGACGCCGCCGAGGCGCTCGCGACGCGCGTCGCGACCACCGAGCAGCGCACGTAGATTCTCGAACGGTCCACGCGGCCGCTGTTCGTCATCCGACGGGCTGCGGCCGCGTCGCCGTGTCGCGTCGCCCGCTCTGCCGTCGGCATAATGTTCGTCGGCAAGAGTTTCGGGAGACGGGATTTCGAGGCGGTACATGAGCGAGCGCACGAACACCGACGGCGGCGGCCCCGCGACCGGTGCGGACTTCTCGCGCTGGTTCGTCGAGCGGTTCGCCGACTACTGGCAGTCGGCGGGCGCTTCGCGCATCGAGGGACGGATCGCCGGGTACCTGCTCATCGACGACACTCCCGGCGTGACGGCCGAGGAACTGGCCACCGAACTGGGTGCGAGCCGCGGTTCGGTGTCGACGTACGTGCGCCGGTTGATCGACCGCGGATTCGTCAAGCTGGTCCGGAAACCACGCGACCGAACCCACTACTACGCAATGGATTCGGATGTGTGGGGTGGCTTTCTCGAGAACGAGCACGCGTATCTGGAGAATCAGCGGCGGCTGGCGGCCGAGGCGCTCGCGCACACCGATCCCGACGGGCCCGCGTACGAGCGGGTGCTGAACATGCGCGACTACATGGGCTGGATCATCGACAACCGGATGCTCCGCAGCGAGTGGAACCGCTTCAAGGCCGAACGCGACGGGCAGGCGCGCGCCGGCGGAGCATCCGGCGGAGACGACGAGTGATCAGTTGCCGAGCTGGGCGACAGCCTCGTCGATCATCGGGACGTAGCGCTCGAGCGACCACGGCACGGTCAGCGGATTGATCATCGAGGACCCGGTGACGAACGACTGATCCTCGGGCGCCACCACCGAGCCGCGTGCGATTGCGGGAATCTGACGGTAGACGGGCTGAGCCTCGATCTCCGCGCGGTTCGCGTCGTCGGAGTAGAACGTGAACAGCAGGTCGGAGTCCTTCAGCAGGTGCGCGTTCTCCAGACCGATCAGCGCGGAGTCGGTGCCCTCGGTCTCGTGCAGGGTGTTCACGATCGGGTCGACCTGCAATCCGAGGCCGCGCACCATCGCTACGCGCTGCTCGTCCGGGAAGAACACGCCCAGTGTGCCGGGGCCGGTGTTGTAGACGAACGAGAACGACACGTCCGCGTACTCGGGGTGTGCCGCCGTGGCATCGGCGAACTGCGCCTTGATCTTCGCGATCTCCTGATCGGCCTCGGGGGCCTTGCCCATCGCCTTCCCGATCACCCTGATCTGGTCCTCCCATGTGGTCGTCCACGCCTTCTCGGCGTACGCGACGGTGGGGGCCAGGGCACTCAGGGCGTCGTACTGCTGCTGGGTGACACCCGACCACGGTGCCAGGATGAGGTCCGGGTCGAGCTTTGCGACGGCCTCGATGTCGATCTCGCTGCCGCCGGTGAACTGCACGGGCAATTGCGCGCCTCGGTCGGTGATCGCGTCGTGGATCCACGGCAGGTATCCGGTCTCGTCGCTGCCCCATTCGTAGGCCTCGATGCCCACCGGCACGGTGCCGAGGGCGATCGCGGTCTCCGCGGAGCCCTGGCCCAGCGTGACGATGCGTTCGGGTTCGGCGGTGATGACGGCCGTGCCGAGGGCGTGCTCGATCGTCACGGTTTCGAAGTCGCTGTCGGCGGACTCCGTGGAGGGTTCGCTCGAACCGCAGCCGGCGACGACGAGAGCCGCGGCTACCAGGCCGGACAGCAGGACGGACCGGCGAGCGGTTCGTGATCGAGCAGATCTCATGGAGGGGCCTTTCCACACGGCGACGATGCGCGGTGAGCATAGGCTTACCTTCTATGAAATTTCAACTCAAATGAAAGTTCGGGTTGCGTCCGTGGATCCGGAGGCAACCCCTCACTCCTGATGGTTGTCCGGATAGGCGGTCACCGCAAGGAAGCGGATCGGCAACTGCACCAGATCGTTGGGCCCGTGCAGGCCCTCACCGTCGAGAAGCAGCGAGTCTCCGGGCTTCAGTCGGTACTCGCTCTCGCCGTGGCCGTAGACCATCTCGCCCTCGAGCATGTAGATCAGCTCGGTGCCCGGATGCTGGAAGAGCGGGAACACCTCACTCGCGTCGGTGAGGGTGACGAGCACCGGTTCGAGCCGCTTGTGCTGTCCCCGCAGCGCGCCGAGCAGCTCGTAGTGGTGGCCGACGCGGGTGCCGCGTCCGACGATCACCGCGCCGCTGCCGGCCTCGACGAACACGGCGTCGCGCGTGGAATCGGCACCGCGGAACAGTGACGTCACCGGCACGTCGAGGCCGGCAGCGAGGCGCGCGAGGGTGGACAGGCTGCACGACGTCTGCGCGTTCTCGATCTTGGACAGCATCGCCTTGGAGATGCCGACCTTCGCGGCCATGTCGCCCACCGAGAGTCCGCTCGCCAGGCGGAGTTTGCGGACCTGGGTCGCGATGACGCGCTCGAGGTCGACGCCGGTGGGGGTGTCGGCGGGCACTTCGCGTTGCGCGGTGTCGTGGTGGACGGGGCGCTTGGACGGGCTCATTGCCTCACAGTAGCGTTCGGTCCACTGGCAGTGGACCCGACCCGGAGGGTGGGGGCTCCCGGGCGTGTCCCCGGCCGCCGCTCGGGCTTCGGCATCGCTCTCACCTGGGCCTGCGTGGAACACGAAAGTTTTTGTGGAGATGGGGGGTTTAGATCTTCACCGCCTCCGGGTACAAGATCGATGTGCCCCTTCGTGGGGTACATGCATTGAACACCACACAGATTGGAGAAAACATGTCGGCCGAACTCGATGGCTTCCTCGGCATCATCAACAAGCTGCTGGCGTTCCTCGGATCGTCGGGTGAGGGGCAGACCCCGCCCACGGACCCGCAGGCCTGACCGGCCGCCGGGTACGAAGGCCGGGTCCCCGCGACGCGGGGCCCGGCCTCGCCCTGTCCCGCATCAGATTCGGCCGGGAATCCAGTTCGTGCCCGCGAGCGGCACCTGCGCCATCGCCGACGCCTCGACGGTGAGTGCGACGAGGTCCTGTGGTTCGAGGTTGCGCAGGTGGGACTTGCCGCACGCGCGGGCGAGGGTCTGTGCCTCCATCGTCAGCACGCGCAGGTAGTTCGCGAGGCGGCGTCCGCCGTCGACCGGGTCGAGGTTCTTCTGCAGTTCCGGATCCTGTGTCGTGATGCCTGCGGGGTCGAGTCCGGCCTGGAAATCGTCGTAGAAGCCGGCCGCCGAGCCGAGCGCCTCGTACTGCTGCTGGAAGCGGGGATGGTTGTCGCCCAACGCGATCAGCGCTGCGGTGCCGATCGCGACGGCATCCGCGCCCAGAGCCATGGCCTTCGCGACGTCGGCGCCCGAGCGGATGCCGCCCGACACGACGAGTTGCACCCCGCCCGGTGTCCGGTGCACACCCAACTCCTGCAGCGCCTGCGCGGCCTGCGGGATCGCGGCGAGCGTGGGGATGCCCACGTGCTCGATGAACACGTCCTGCGTCGCGGCGGTGCCTCCCTGCATGCCGTCGACGACGATCACGTCGGCTCCGGCCTTCACGGCGAGCTTGACGTCGTAGTACGTGCGGGTGGCGCCCACCTTCACGTAGATCGGCTTCTCCCACCCGGTGATCTCCCGCAGTTCGATGATCTTGATGGCGAGGTCGTCCGGGCCGGTCCAGTCCGGGTGTCGGCACGCGCTGCGCTGGTCGACGCCCACGGGCAACGTGCGCATCCCGGCGACACGGTCGGTGATCTTCTGGCCCAGCAGCATTCCGCCACCGCCGGGCTTGGCGCCCTGGCCCAGCACGATCTCGATCGCATCGGCCTTGCGCAGGTCGTCGGGGTTCATGCCGTACCGCGACGGCAGATACTGGTAGACGAGGTGCTTGGACTGCCCGCGCTCCTCGGTCGTCATGCCGCCGTCCCCGGTCGTGGTGGAGGTGCCCACCTCGCTCGCGCCGCGGCCCAGGGCCTCCTTCGCCCGACCGGACAGCGCGCCGAAGCTCATGCCCGCGATGGTGATCGGAATATCGAGGTGCAGTGGGTACTTCGCGTGGCGGTCACCGAGCACGACGTCGGTGTCACAACGCTCGCGATAACCCTCGAGTGGGTAGCGGGACATCGATGCGCCCAGGAACAACAGGTCGTCGAAGTGTGGGAGCTTTCGTTTGGCGCCCCATCCTCGGATGTCGTAGATGCCGGTCTCGGCGGCGCGCTGGATCTCGTGGATGACGTCGCGGTCGAACGTCGCGGATTCGCGCAGCCCGGGGGTGTGCGTGGTCATGGGGCCTCCTGGAAATGGCGCGCGTCAGTAGGACGAGGTGTTGTCGACGTGGAAGTTGTAGAGCCTGCGGGCCGAGCCGTAACGGGTGAACTCGGTGGGGTCGGCGTCGAAACCCGCGGCGTCGAGCAGTTCCCGAAGTTCGGCCCGGTGTTCGTCGCGCATCTCCTTCACGATGCAGTCGGCCCCGAGGGAGGCAACGGTTCCGCGCACGTAGATACGGGTCTCGTACAGCGAATCACCCAGCGCCTCACCGGCGTCGCCGAGCACGACGAGCCGTCCGGCCTGGCCCATGAACGCGCTCATGTGGCCGATGCTGCCGCCGACGACGATGTCGACGCCCTTCATCGAGATGCCGCAGCGCGCTGCGGCATTGCCCTCGATCACGAGCAGGCCGCCGTGCGCGGTCGCGCCCGCCGACTGCGATGCGTCGCCGGTGACGCGGACGGTGCCCGACATCATGTTCTCGGCCACGCCGACACCGGCATTGCCGTCGATCGTCACGGTCGCACGCTGGTTCATGCCGGCCGCGTAGTAGCCGACGTGCCCGTCGATGCGTACGTCGATCGGGGCGTCCAGGCCGCACGCGAGGGCATGCGCACCGGCCGGTTCCACCACCGTCACCGTTGCCGGCGCCGCGGTGGACTGCAGTGCGGCGTTGAGCCCGCGGGTCCCGACGTCGGAGACGTCGTACGTGGTGGTCGGGGTGGCGGTCAGCGGTGCCATACGTAAACCTCTTCCGGTTCGGGTTCGAAGATGCGGGCGCTCTCGATGCCGGGCAGGCCGGCCAGCGCGCGGTACTCGGACGCCATCGCGACGTAGCCGGTGTGCTCGGCGATGATCGCGGGCTTGCACGCGATGGGGTCGCGCACCACCGCGAACGAGTCCCGCGTGGACACGAGCAGCGTGTAGAAGCCGTCGAACCGCTCGCCGAGCAGACGCAGGGCCTTCTCCAGGTCGACACCCTCCGCGAGCTGCTTCGCGACGAAGCGTGCGCCCACCTCGGTGTCGTTCTCACTGTCGAACGCGACGCCCTCGGCCTCGAGTTCACGTTTGACGCTCAGGTGATTCGAGAACGATCCGTTGTGCACCAGACACTGGTCCGGTCCGACGGCGAACGGATGCGAACCCGCTGCGGTGACGGCGGATTCGGTGGCCATGCGCGTGTGCGCGACGCCCTGCCGGCCCGACGCGGCGGGCAGCCCGAATCGGTGTGCGAGGTCCACCGGGTCGCCCATGCCCTTGAGTACCGTGACGTCGTCGCCGAATCCGATGAGGATCGCACCGGGCGCTTCGCCGAGTGCGGCGTCGGCGAGCGCCGACGCCGGAACAGGTGCGTGCAGCAACGTGTTCGGGCCGATGTCGACGCCGGTGACGACGACGCCCAGTGTGCTCCCGACTGCGGCGGCCAACGACTGCGCGGTGGCGTCGGCGCCGAGCAGCGACACCGTCGCGTGCCCGGCCGGTGACCAGACCGGGTCGCCGTAGATGGCCATCCCCGCAGAGTCCGGTCCGCGGTCGACCATCTGGCCGAGCATCCCGGTGAGTAGTTCACCGAGCCGCGGATACAGTGAGGGCTCCCGGAGATGAAGCCCGACGATTCCGCACATGTGTTGTCTCCCTTTGTTCGCGGTGGCGGTCAGAATGCGGTGAGGTAGCTGTCGACCTCCCACGGTGTGACCGTGCTGTGCCATTCGAAGAACTCGTCCCGCTTGAGGGCGGTGAAGTAGTCGGCCACGCCGGGACCCGCGGCGTCGAGGGCGCCGGTGACCACGGCGTCCTTCCCGAGCGCATCCATCGCGTGCAGCAGGGTCATCGGCAGGTCGTCGGGGCAGATGCCACCGCCGGGTTCGCCGGGGTCGGTGCCGCGGCGGATGCCGTCCAGCCCGGCCGCGACGGTCACCGCCGACGCGAGATACGGGTTGGCGGAACCGTCGCCGCCGCGCAACTCGACGCGGCTGGCGTCCGGCACCCGCAGGTAGTGGGTGCGGTCGTTGCCGCCGTACGTCGGCCTTCGCGGCGACCACGTCGCACCGCTGCTCGTCGAGGTGGCCCCGGTTCGTTTGTAGGAGTTGACCGTCGGGGCGAGCACACCCTGCAATCCGCCGGCATGCTCGAGGATGCCGCCGATGAACGCGTAAGCGGTGGGCGAGAGACCCAGTCCGCGCGGGTCCGTGTGGTCGGGGAAGACCGGTGCGCCGTCTCGCCACAGCGACAGGTGCATGTGCATGCCGCTGCCGGTCCGGTCGGCGAAGGGCTTGGGCATGAACGTCGCCGTCATACCGCGCTGTTCGGCGAGTACGGAGATGAGATAGCGCAACGTGACGACGCGGTCGGCGGTGGTGAGGGCGTCGGCGTACTGGAAGTTCTGCTCGAACTGACCGTTGCCGTCCTCGTGGTCGTTGGCGTAGTTGCCCCAACCCAACTGGTTCATCGCGGCCGAGATCGCGGTGAGGTGCTCGTACATGCGGGTGACGTCGCGAGCGTCGTAGCAGGGGCGCCGGGAGGTGTCGAGGGCATCGGCGGTGCGCAAACCACCGTCCCCGTCGCGGTCGACGAGGAAGTACTCGATCTCGGTGCCGACGTTGACCTCGAGGCCGAGGTCGCCGGCCTGTCCCAGCACCTTCTTCAGGATCACGCGCGGGGCGAAGGGCCACGGCTCGCCCTGCACGTGCGGGTCGCAGTGCACCAGCGCGAGGCCGGGGCGCACGAACGGGATCGGGGTGAACGACGCGGCGTCGGGGACGGCGACGAGATCGGGATCCGCGGGCACCTGACCCATCGCTCCGGCGGCGTAGCCGGCGAAGCCGACGCCGTCCTCCTGCAGTTCCTCCACCGCCTCGACGGGCACCAGCTTGGCGCACGGCTTGCCGGCCAGGTTGGTGAACACCGCCAGGACGAAACGGGTGTCGGTGGTCCGGGCGAGGGTCGCGAGATCCGGGCGATCCGGCGCGCCGGCCTCGGGTAGGCACATCACGGTCAGATCTGCGGGGTCGAGCGCCATGTGAACTCCTCGGTGGTCCGACTGTGTTTCATTGAGTGAATCACTGTTGCATGTCATGAAACATAGCGTCCGTGACGGATGCGTTACGGGCGGGTGAGAATGTGGTGACGCCTTCCGGCGGGGTGAGTCCGCTCGCGAACGTCCTGGGAATTGCTGGGCACGAGGAGGATTCGGTCACAAGGTTCAAGTGCTCGTGTAATCGTCGGAGATGCGATCAACTTCCCGACCGGGTCGCGGATCCGCTGCAGGACCCCCGATCGAACGCTGCGTTCCACGTCGGCCTGCGGTCGTTCGCGGCGCCGCCGAACCGCGGGCGCGGGCGCTGGTTGCAGGGCGGTCAGGGCGCAGGGTCAGCTGGTTACTCATGTCGCCGGGCTGGACGGCGGGTGTGGAGGCGGTGCTCTCGCGTGAACTCGTCGCCGCCCGCGTCGGCTGGCGACTCGCCCTCGTCGGGGACGCGGTGACGGTGCTGCAGGCGCAGGCGTTCGCCGTGGAGGCGGGAGCGCTGGCGCACGTGCAAGCTGAAGGGTCCCTTCATACGCTGCGAGCGCATGAAGGGACCCTTCAGCTGTCGGGGGGGCGGTCAGTGACCGCGGGCGATCCACTCCTCGAGGTGCGGTGCCTCGGTGCCCAGGGCGGTGTCGTCGCCGTGACCGGTGTGGACGCGGGTTTCCGCGGGTAGTGCGAACAGCTTGTCGCGGATCGAGCCGATGATCGTCGGGAAGTCCGAGAACGAGCGTCCGGTGGCGCCGGGTCCACCCGAGAACAGGGTGTCGCCGGAGAACAGCTCTCCCGCCTCCGGCAGGTACAGGCACGTCGAGCCGGGGGAGTGGCCCGGGGTGTGGATGGCCTGGATATCCGTGCCCGCCACCGCGATCCGCTGACCGTCCTCGAGCGCGAGGTGGCGGACACCCGGATGGGTCATCTGCCACAGCACGTCGTCGGCCGGGTTCAGGTAGATCGGCGCATCGAGCTTCTTGGACAGCTCCGGGGCGACGGTGACGTGGTCGTTGTGCCCGTGCGTGCACACGATGCCGACCACCTTGCGGCCGCCGACGGCGTCGATGATCGGCTGCGCGGTGTGCGCGGCGTCGATCACCAGTACCTCGTCGTCGTCGCCGACGAGCCAGATGTTGTTGTCGACGTCCCAGCTGCCGCCGTCGAGCTCGAACGTGCCCGCCGTGACGACGCGGTCGACCCTGAGGACCCCGCTCACAGGACCACCACCGAGCGCAGCACCTCGCCGCGGTGCATGGTCTCGAAGGCCTGCTCGACGTCCTCGAGCTTGATCCGCTCGGTCACGAACTTCTCGAGCGGCAGCCGACCCTGCTGGTACAGGTCGACGAGCATCGGGAAGTCGCGCTCGGGCAGGCAGTCGCCGTACCACGACGACTTGAGCGAGCCGCCGCGCGAGAAGAAGTCGACCAGCGGCATCTCGAGGGTCATGTCCGGGGTGGGGACGCCCACGAGGACGACGGTGCCGGCCAGGTCGCGGGCGTAGAACGCCTGCTTCCAGGTTTCCGGGCGGCCCACCGCGTCGATCACGACGTCGGTGCCGAAGCCGTCGGTGAGGTCCTGGATCGCCTCGACCACGTCGTCGACCTTCGACGCGTCGATGGTGTGGGTGGCGCCGAGCTCGACGGCCCACTCGAGTTTCTTCGGGTCCCGATCGATCGCGACGATCTTGTTGGCGCCGGCCAGGCGCGAGCCCATGACGGCGGCGTCACCGACGCCGCCGCAGCCGATGACCGCGACGGAGTCGCCGCGGGTGACGTTGCCGGTGTTCATCGCGGCACCCATGCCGGCCATGACGCCGCAGCCGAGCAGTCCGACGACCGCCGGATCGGCGGTGGGGTCGACCTTGGTGCACTGGCCGGCCGCGACGAGGGTCTTGTCGGCGAACGCGCCGATGCCCAGTGCCGGGGTCAGTTCGGTGCCGTCCTCGAGCGTCATTTTCTGCTTCGCGTTGTGGGTGTCGAAGCAGTACTGCGGACGACCACGCTTGCAGGCGCGACACTTTCCGCACACCGCGCGCCAGTTGAGGACGACGAAATCGCCGACCTCGACGGTGTCGACGCCCTCACCGACGGCCTCGACGATGCCCGCGGCCTCGTGCCCCAGGAGGAACGGGAACTCGTCGTTGATGCCGCCGTCACGGTAGGTCAGGTCGGTGTGGCAGACGCCGCACGCCGCGATCGCGACGACGGCCTCGCCCGGCCCGGGGTCGGGGATGTTGATGGTCACCAGTTCGACGGGGGCGTCCTTCGAGCGGGCGATGACGCCCCGTACCTGCTGCGGCATGGTTTCTCCACTCCAATTCGGTCGACGTGAACGCGCGGGCACACCCATGCTGGCGTGCGCATCCGACTACGAGGCTAGTCACCGGCGGGCGGTACCGGGACTGGTCGATCGGGGAGGTGGACCTGGCCGAACGGTCAGGGGACGGGCCGGATGCCGGCCTCGCCGGCCAGGGCGGCCGCCTCGGCGCGCGTGGCGACGTCGAGTTTGCGCAGAACACCGGCGACGTGGAACTTCACGGTGCTCTCGCTGACCCCGAGGCGTTCGGCGATGGCCCGGTTGCGCCGGCCGGCGACCAGATGCCCGAGCACCTCGAGTTCTCGCGGGCCCAGGTCGGTGAGGGCGTGGTGCGTCGGAGGCGCGGTGGTCCGGGTGCGCAGCGGCAGGGTCGCGACGACCCGTGAACCCCAGCCCGACGTCGACTCGGTCGTCAGTGTGCCGTCGAGGGTCTCCACCCGCGGACGGAGTTGACGCTCGAGGTCCGTGGTGTCGGCCAGTCCGCGCCCGTCGTCGCGGATGTCCACCACCAGTTCGGATTCCGAGCAGGTCCAGGCCACACGGATCCGGCTGAGTCCGGTCTGCGTGGACAGCGACAGGACGGCGCCCCGCACCACCGCGCGGGCGCCGTGCGCCACCTCGCCGGGCACGGCGCGGCCGTCGACCGCGGGCTCGACGAGATCCAGTTCGAGGTCCCGGTGCCGGAGCAGTCCGCGGAGTTCGCCGCGCAGACGGGCGAAGGCGGTGACGACGGATTCCTCGGCCAACTCGCGATGCGTGTCGACCGTCGTCCGCAACCGGATGAGCGCGCCCGACGCCGCCTCCCGTGCCGCGGCCCGGGCCCGGGTGTCGTCGAGGTCGCCGGACCGCAGCGTCGCCAGCAGCGTCTCGAGCGTCGTGGCATGCACCTCGGTGAGTTCGGCGACGGTGCGGGCGCGTTCGGCCGAAGCGGCGCGGGATTCCGCGAGATACGCGGGGCTCGCGCCCTGCACCTGCAACTGGATGCCGGTGGCGACGATGCCGAACATCGACCGGACGGACTCGAGCGGTGCGGTCCGTGACAGCGTGCCCGACGGGACGATCACGAGCAGGGTGTCGGTGCGGTCGAGGATCGCGTACACCTCGCGCGGACGTCCCGCGATCTCGGCGCGACCGCGGAACGTCCGGCCGTGATCGAGATCTGCTCGCAGGGAATCCAATTCGGCGATCGTCACCCGGTCGACGATCGCGGGATCGCCGGCGACCTTGCGGGGACGGCCCGTGCATTCGCGAGTGAAGATCACCAGCGCGGTGTGCGGCACGGCGTCGGCCAGCACGGCCGAGAACCGGCGTCCGATGTCGGAGAGGCGGCCGACCAGGACGTCACGCAGACCGTCCAGTACCGCGTCCGTTCCGGTCTCGCTCACGTCGCCACGATATCGCTCCCGGTGTCCGCCGGATCCTGGGGCGCACGGTCCGAGCCCGAGCAGTCCAGTGCGCGGTTGCTGGACTGCTCGGCCCCCGGTCGGGCCGAATCCGCCTCGGCGCGCCGCTCCGCTGTGGCCGGGGAGGCGCCGTCGTCGAAGATTCCCGCCAAAGGTGCTGCAGGCCGGAATTGTTCGAGGTGAAACGGCGATCCCTGCCGTTCCTTCGGCATGTAGCGGTAGACGAAAGCGGCGAGAGCGGCGATGGCAAGGAAGGTGATCAGGGTGCTCATGTCGACCAGTCTGGGAAACGATTGGCTTTGAAATGAAGGGCCAGAACGGGCACGCTGGACTGCATGATGATGCATGCACTGAGCGCGCGGTCGCTGGCTCGTGATCTCGGGGCCTGGCACGACAACGGGGGACGGAGGGCGTCCCGTCCGGCGTACCGTGCGCTCGCCGACGGGATCCGGCTGTTGGTGCACGACGGTCGGGTTCCGTTGGGGTCGGCGCTGCCGAGCGAACGGGAACTCGCGGCCGAGCTCGAGTTGAGCCGCACCACCGTCACCTCGGCGTACGCGGTGCTGCGCGACGAGGGCTACGTGCTGAGCCGGCAGGGGTCGCGGACCACCGTTGCATTGCCTGATTCGGTGAACCGTGCTGCGGCGCAACAGCGACCACGCCACCTTCCGCCGTCCGACGAACCGCTCGTCGATCTCAGCTACGCGGCCATGGTGGCGCCCGTCGCGGAGGTCGAGGAAGCCTACGGCGCTGCGCTGCACGAGCTTCCCCCGTTCCTGTCGACGCACGGCATGGAGCCGGTGGGCATCGCGGTGCTCCGGGAGGCCGTCGCGGCCCGGTACCGTGCGCGCGGTCTGGAGACGTCCACCGACCAGATCATGATCACGTCGGGTGCGCAGCATGCGCTACGGCTGCTGCTCGGAGTGCTCACCGCGCCGGGCGAGCGGGTTCTCGTCGATCACCCGACCTACCCCAACGCGCTGGAAGCGATCAGGCGGGTCGGGGCACGCCCGGTCCCGGTGCCCGTGCGTCCCGAGGGCGGTACGTCGCGTGGCTGGGACCTCGACGCGATTCGCGGGGCTGCGCGACAGACCGCCGCTCGGATGGCGTACCTGCTGCCGGACTTCCACAACCCGACCGGGCTGTGCCTCGACGAGCTGGGGCGGGCGGAACTGGCGCGCATCGCCCGCGAGACCCGGATGACGCTGGTGGTGGACGAGACGATGGTGGACGTCTGGCTCGACGGGCCCCCGCCGCCGCCGGTGGCCGCCCTGGCCCGCGACACGTCCGGTGCCGACGTGGTGACGGTCGGCTCGATCTCCAAGTCCCACTGGGGTGGCATGCGGGTGGGGTGGATTCGGGCGAATCCGGAGCTGATCGCCCGGCTCGCCGGCTCGCGCTCGGCCCTCGACCTCGGCACCCCGGTGATGGACCAGCTGGCCGCGGCCCACCTGCTGGCGCTGGGCGACGAGCCGATCGCGGAGCGCCGCGCACTGCTGCGGGTACAGCGCGCCGCGATGCTCGACGAGTTGTCGGCGCGGCTGCCGGACTGGGCGCCGACCGTCGGGTCCGGCGGCATGTCGCTGTGGCTGCGGATGCCCGCCGCGGTGTCGACGGCGCTGGCTGCGACCGCGCCGAGTCACGGCGTGGTGCTCGCGGCCGGCCCGCGCTTCGGTGTCGAGGGTGCCTTCGAGCGCTTCATCCGGCTGCCGTACGCACGCCCGGTGGACGAACTCCGACGGGCGGTGGCCGGTGTGGCGGCGGCGTACTCGGCGCTGGGTGTCGGCACCGAGGCCGTGGAACCGGCCCTGGTGGTGTGACGACGGTGGTGGGCAGGGCCGCCGAGGTCCCCACCCACCACCGTGCCGGTCAGGCGATCAGGAGCCGAACGGCGCCGTCAGCGAGCCCGGCGAGGGCAGTTCGAGGGAGCCGATCGCGCTCCCGGATCCACCGCCGGCGACCACGATCGTGGCATCCGCGGACAGCGACGGACGGAAGGTGCCGTTACCGACGTACCGGGCGGCCACGTTGTGCGATCCGCCGGTGAAGACGTGGGACAGGGTCGCCGTGCCGTCGATCACCGGAGCCTCACCGACCACGACACTGTCGACGAGGAACGCGACGTTGCCGCCGTTCGGGTTCGGGGTGACCGTGGCCGAGAGTTGCACCGCCTCACCGGCGTCGGCCGTCTCGGGAGCTGTCACCTGCGTGGTCGTGACGTTGCCGGTCTGCTCGCCGACCGCAATCGTGGCGAGCGGGCCGCCACCGCGGTTCAGCGGCGCGGAGTCGTCCTTGGCGTCCTTGGGGACACAGCGCGTGGGTGCCCACTGGTTGCCGCCCAGAGCCACCGCGAGAGCGAGGAAGGTGTTGTAGTTGCCCTCGTCGCCCAGGTTCGCTGCGCTGCCGCCGGTCCGCAGCTTCGGGGTGATCTCGCCACCGGCGCCCGCGGTGAGGGTGACGTCGATCGCCGGCAACTGGAACCACGTCGAGCCGTCGGAACTGGGCGTGCCGTTCAGATAGTTCTTCGTCTTCTCGGCGACGATGCCGCCCTGGCTCTTCTTGTCGGCCTTGGGGCTGTTGCCGATCACCTCGTTGTCGCCGGACAGGCGCAGGATCGTGCCGGCCGGGTCGGGTTCGCCGCTCTCGTTGATCCGCAGCACGTTCGCGGGGGTGCCGGAGATGCCGATGCCGCTGCCCGGGACCACCTCTGCGCCGACGAATGTTGCGTTGTCCGGAAGCTGGTAGTCCATCTTCATGCGGGAGACGTTCGTCGTGGTGGCGATGCTCTCCTTGTCCGGGAAGGCGGACGGCGCCGGCTGGATTCGGTAGGTGAACGTCTCACCCGGATCGACCCGGGCGGGGCCGTCGACGGTGAACACGTGCTGTGCCACCTTGTCGACGGTGAGAATTGCCGCGGCGCGGCACTGGGCGTCGAACGGGGTGGTCGTGGTGGCGGCCGATGCCGGGGATCCCGACAGCACGAGCCCGGCTGCGAGGCCGGTCGCGCACAACGGGGTGAGATATCGCCTGGTCGAATTTTCGGTCATGCTGCGTTCCTTGACATTCGAAGTAGGGGAGGGAGTGGGACCGTTCGGTCAGGAGCCGAACGGCAGCGTGAGCGAGCCGAACGACGGCAGCTCCACCGAGCCGGTTCCGCCGCCGGGGCCGACGACCGTGACGGCGGCTGCTGCCGACGTCGACGGGTTGGCCGCGATGTGGCCGCTGTAGCGCGCAGTGACCTGGAACGTGCCGGCGTCGGTGAAGGAGTGACCGATCGAGGCGAAGCCGTTCACGACCGAGACCGGATCGCCGACGGGGGTGTCGGCGACGTAGAACTGCACGGTGCCTCCGTAGGGCGCCGGGGCGACGTTCGCGGTCAGGGTCACCGGGATACCCGGGATCGTGGCTGCCGGGGCGGTGACCGTGGTGGTGGTGTCCCCGGGCTGGGCCGCCGAGATGCTCAGCGGTGCAGGCGCAGACGTCGACGTGACGAAGCCGGTGCCCGTGAACACCGCCGTGACCGAGTGTTCGCCGGCTTCCTCGAAGATGTGTGCGGCCGTGGCGACACCGTCGACGACCGGCACCGGTGCGCCGAGCGGCGTGCTGCCCGAGAGGAACTGGACGGTTCCGTCGGCCGGCAGCTGCGCCGTGACGGTCGCGGTGAGCGTGACCGGCTGACCGGCCCGGCCGCTGTTGGGTGCCAGCAGGGTGGTGCTGGTGGCCAGATCCTTGTGCTGCACCTCCAGCGGGGTGTCCGCCGAGGTGGACGGGGCGAACCCGGTGTTGCCGGAGAACCGCGCGGTGACGGTCCGGGTGCCGGAGTGCAGGAAGGTCGCCTTGATGCTGGCGGTGCCGTCCGTCAGGATCGACGTTGCCGTGCCGAGCAGGTCGTCGCCGTCGTAGAAGCTCACCTTGCCGTTGGTGCGGATCGGCAGAATCCCGCCGGACTGCAGGGACACCTTGGCCTTGAGAGTGGCCTGGACGCCGGTCTCGACGGGGTGTCGTTCGGCAGGATCTCGACGACCGTGGCCACGTCCTGCTCGACGGCCGTGATGGTCCCTTGGGTGCTGCTCGCCGCGGCGGTGTCGGTGACGCCGGTGATCTTGCCGCCGCCGAGGTACTGGACGGAGACGGTGTGCGGCCCGGCGGTCGTGAACGTGTGCTTGAGGGTGGCGAGTCCGGTGCTGCCGGCCTTGATCTGCGCCCCCGTCTCGACCCCGTCGACCAGGAACTGGACCATGCCGCCGTTGACACCCTTGTTGGCGTCGACGCCGAATGTCTGTGACTTGAGGTCGATCTCGATACCGGTCTTGATCTGGGTCGGCATGGTCAGATCGACACGGGTCGCGAACTCGGACGGCCCGGGGTCGTCGGCGAGCAGGACGGGTGATCCGGTCGGCGGGTTCTGCGCGGGTTCCGCCGTGGCACTTCCCGTGAAGAAGAGCAGGCTGCCGGCAGCCGCGGCCGCCGTCGTGAGCGCTGTTCGGCGCCATCGGTTCGTCATGGATGAGACTCCTGGATTCGGAATGCGAACGTTCTCGATTGGGGAGTGGAACGTGTTTCACCTAACACGCATTCGAAACCCGGCATAAGCGGAATTTACGCTTGATCGATCAAGGCGAAACTTGAACGACCGTCCGGATTGTTTGTTGTGAAATCGACTGTGCCGGAGGGTTACTCGAGAGTAATTAGCGGGAGAAAAGAAGTGGGACGCCACGGAGGTGGCAGGGCTGCCAGGGTCCGTCCCGATCCGAGAACGAGTTGCAGAAACGCCGACGGGCCGGACACTCGAGGTGTCCGGCCCGTGGTGACTGCCGTCGGTGGCGAAGGTCGATCGGCGGAGATGAGGCTCCGAGCCGTGAAAGGTGCTCAGCGCCAGAGAGTGTCGACATCCGTGGCCACCCGTGCGGGCGGCTGCGGCGTGGTCGTGGGGGTCCGCGAGAAGCGGGGTGCCGGGGCGTGCTGGGTGACCCCTTCGAGTTCGATGATGCTGCCGCGGGCCGCGATGTGCGGATCGTTCGGTGCCTCGGTGAACGTGAGGACCGGCGTCGTGCAGGCATCGGTCCCGTCGAAGATCTTGGTCCACTCGTCGCGGGTCTTGCTCAGGAACTTGTCGGTGAGGATCTGGCGCAGTTCGGGCCAGCGGCTCGCGTCCTGCTGGCCGGGCAGGGCCGCCGGATCCAGCTCGAGGCCCTTCAGCAGTTCGGCGTAGAACTGCGGCTCGATCGCGCCGACCGCCATGTACTTGCCGTCGGAGGTCTCGTAGGTGTCGTAGTACGGGGCGCCGCCGTCGAGGAAGTTCACGCCGCGCTCGTCCGACCACATGCCGATGCGGCGGAAGTTCCAGATGATGTGCGACAACGCGAGGGTGCCGTCGACCATCGCCGCATCGATGACCTGCCCCTTGCCCGACGTCTGACGCTCGACGAGCGCCGCGAGGAGACCGAACAGCAGGAACATGGAGCCGCCACCGAAGTCGCCGACCATGTTCAGCGGCGGCACCGGGCGCTCGCCCTTGCGTCCCACCGCGTGCAGGACGCCCGTCAGCGAGATGTAGTTGAGGTCATGGCCCGCAGACTGCGCGAGCGGACCGTCCTGGCCCCAGCCCGTCATGCGGCCGTAGACCAGACGCGGGCAGCGTTCCAGGACGACGTCGGGGCCCAGGCCCATGCGCTCCATGACACCCGGACGGAAGCCCTCGATCAGGATGTCGGCGCGCCCCAGCAGCTCGACGACCTTCTCGACGTCGGCAGGATTCTTCAGGTCGGCCTCGACGACGCGGCGGTTGCGCGCGGTCTGATCACCCACCTGGCCCTCCGCCGGCAGCATCCCCGCGCGCTGGACCCGCACCACGTCGGCGCCCAGGTCCGCGAGCAGCGTCGCGGCGTGCGGGCCCGGTCCGATTCCGGCGAATTCGACGACGCGGATGCCCGTCAACGGGCCCTTCCGCTCAGCTCCTGCGGTAGTCACGTAATTCCTCCTGAGTGATGGTCGAACCTCCGTTCCTGTGACGGTAACCCGTCCCGTACGCCGGTTGTGGTCCGGGTCACGGAGCTGCGGTGACTTGTCGCCGACCGCCGTCGAGGCGCACAGTTGACGACATGGCCTTCCCCGGAGAACTCGTCGCGTTCCTGGCCAGTACCGATCTGGACGTGTCGTCGATGTTCTACGTCGACACCCTGGGTCTGACGGTCACCGAGCGAACCCCGTTCGCACTCGTCGTCGACGGGGGCGGCGGAACGGAACTGCGCGTCACCCTCGTGCAGTCGAAGGCCGACACCGGCTACACCGTCCTCGGCTGGCGCACGGCGGATCTGTCCGCGACCGTCGACGAGCTCCGCGCGAAGGGCGTCGACTTCCTGCGCTATCAGGGCATGGATCAGGACGATCACGCCGCGTGGACCGCGCCCGACGGCACCCGGGTCGCGTGGTTCCACGATCCGCACGGCAACGTGCTCTCGATCCACCAGCCGCCGAGCTGAGCGGGTGGGATTCGTCGATGCCGCCGGCGCGCGGCTGCACTACGAGGAGCGCGGCGCCGGGGAACCGCTGGTGCTGCTGCACGGCAACAGTGAGAACCTCGGGTACTTCGCGGCGCAGGTGCCCGTCTTCGCCGAGCGCTACCGGGTGCTCGCGCTCGACACGCGTGCGCACGGCGAGTCCACCCGCGGCGACGGGCCCCTCGATTTCGCACGCCTGTCCGACGACGTGGAAGCGGTGCTCGACGCCCTCGGTATCGAGAGCGCGCACATCCTCGGGTACAGCGACGGCGGGAACACCGCGCTCACCCTGGCGCTGCGCGACCCGCGTCGGGTGCGTTCGCTGATCGTCAACGGCGCCAACCTCGATCCGCACGGGCTCGGTGCCCGGTTCCGGATTCCCGCGACGCTCGCGTGGCTGGCAGCGGGGGCGATCGCGCCGCTGTCGGCGAAGGTCCGGCGGCACCGGGAACTGCTCGAGCTGATGGTTCGGCATCCGCACATCCCGGTCGACGCGCTCTCCACGATCGGGGTCCCCACGCTCGTGATCGTGGGGGAACGCGACGCGATCCCGCGCCGGCACACCGAGCTGATCGCGCGGTCGATCCCCGACGCCGAACTGATGTACGTCCCGGACGCCGGACACGCGTGCGCCGAGCAGCGACCCGAGGTGTTCAACGCGGCGGTGCTCGACTTCCTGGCGCACGTCGAGGCGCACGACTGACCGGCTACAGCAGCTGCGCCGCGACGAAGCCCGCGAGCAGCACCCCGAACGCGCCCACCTCGCCGACGACGAGTGCGATCATCGCCACACGCAGCGCGGCGTCGGGGCGCTCGAACTGGTTGGTGGTGTCGCGGCGGGCGCCGTGTGCGATGTAGCTGCCGATGGCCGCGACGAAGAAGAACACCAGGATCCCCGCGCACGTCGCGTTCACGGCCGTCGGCCAGTCGCTGAGCTCGACGAAGACCGACACCAGCAGCGTGGCAAACGAATACATCAGTGCCGAGCGGTGCGCGATGTCGACGTACGGGTGCGCGAGATGATCGGGCGACGTCGCCATCTGCCGGTACTTCCACACACCGAGCAGCAGGGCCAGCAGGAAGATCAGCCCCGCCGCGAGCAGCGTCAGGCGGGTGTCGAGTCCCAGGGTCATCGCGACAGTATGCCCAGCGTCGACCGCATATAGTCCGAGCCATGCCCCTCGAGATTCCTTCTGACGTCCCCGCCCGCATCGGCACCCCGCTGAGCCCGAGCGCGACCCGCGTGATGCTGCTCGGCTCCGGCGAACTGGGCAAGGAAGTGATCATCGCGCTGCAGCGGCTGGGTGTCGAGGTGATCGCCGTCGACCGCTACGCCGATGCGCCGGGGCACCAGGTGGCGCACCGCGCGCACACCGTCGACATGGGTGACCGCGAGCAACTGTTGCGGCTGGTTGAGGACGAGCGCCCGCACTTCGTGGTGCCCGAGATCGAGGCCATCGCGACGGAGGCCCTCGCGGAGGTCGAGGAGCGCGGTCTGGCCGTCGTCATCCCCACCGCCCGCGCGACGCAGCTGACGATGAACCGCGAGGGCATCCGCCGTCTCGCCGCCGAGGAACTGGGTCTGCCGACGTCGCCGTACGCATTCGCCGACTCCCTCGACGAAGTGCGGGCCGCCACCGAGCGGATCGGTTTCCCGTGCGTGATCAAGCCGGTGATGTCGTCGTCGGGCAAGGGGCAGTCCGTGGCCCGCAGCGCCGACGACCTCGAAAAGTCGTGGGAATACGCCCTTTCGGGTGGCCGCGTGAACAAGGGGCGCGTGATCGTCGAGGGTTTCGTCGACTTCGACTACGAGATCACCCTGCTCACCGTCCGCGCCGTCGACGGCACCCACTTCTGCGAGCCCATCGGGCACCTGCAGGACTCCGGCGACTACATCGAGTCGTGGCAACCGCAGGCGATGAGCCCCGCCGCGCTCGCGGCCGCGCGCGACGTGGCCGAGAAGGTCACCACCGCGCTCGGCGGCCGCGGCATCTTCGGCGTCGAGCTGTTCGTCAAGGGTGACGACGTCTACTTCTCCGAGGTGAGCCCGCGCCCCCACGACACCGGTCTGGTGACGCTGCGCTCGCAGCGGTTCTCCGAGTTCGAACTGCACGCCCGCGCGATCCTCGGCCTGCCGGTCGACACCACGCTCGCCGCACCCGGCGCGTCCGCGGTGATCTACGGCGGTGTCGAAGCGGTCGGCGTGGCATTCGAGGGCGTCGCCGACGCGCTGGCGGTACCGGAGACCGATCTGCGGCTTTTCGGCAAGCCCGAGGCGTTCACCCGTCGTCGGATGGGGGTCGCGGTGTCCACCGGACCCGACGTCGACACGGCCCGTGAGCGGGCCCGCGAGGCGGCCTCGCGGGTGCGCGTCGTCGTACCGGAGTGAGCGGGCCGGCGTGAGCACCGGGGTCCTGGTCCTGCTCGGTCTGGTGATGCTGGTGGGGCTGGTCGGCATCGTGGTGCCGATCCTGCCGGGCACGCTGCTGATCGCCGGAGCCCTGCTGGTGTGGGCGATCCTCGACGCCACCGCCGCCGGATGGGCCGTGTTCGCGGTCGCGATGTTGCTGCTCGTGGCGTCGGGTGTGGTGAAGTACGCGTGGCCGGGCAGGCGCATGCGCGACGCCGGTGTTCCGGGACGGTCGGTGATCTTCGGCGGCCTGGTGGGGATCGTCGGGTTCTTCGTCGTCCCGGTCGTCGGGCTGCTGCTCGGTTTCCTGCTCGGAACCTACGTCGCCGAGGCCGCTCGGCACCGCACCCACCGCGACGCGTGGACCTCGACGGTGCACGCCACGAAGGCCGTGGGGCTATCGATCCTCGTCGAGCTGTTCGGGGCGCTGCTCGCCGTCGGGCTGTGGCTGGGCGCGGTACTGGCGCTGTGAGTCAGGCCGGGCAGCGGTACCACTCGCGTGCGTTGCCGCCGAGCACCGCCTCGAGATCGTCCCCGACGGCGTCGGCGATGATGTCGACGTCGGCGGCCTCGAAGGCGCGGCGGGCGCGGGTGCCGGGCAGGTCGGTGCCGAACATCAGCGCCTTCGGATTGACGGCGTGGATCTGCCGGAGGACGTCGCCGACGTCGTCGATCGAGGTCCGCCCGAAGCCGGTGGCCTTCACCTTGGCGCCGCGGTCGACGAGGTTGAGCAGGTACCGCAGCCCGCGTGTCGACATCCCCAGGTGGTCGATGCTGACGGCCGGCAGCTTCGCGAACACCGGTTCGAGCGACAGCAGCAGCGTCGCATCCACGTAGAACTCGGCGTGCCAACCGGCCAGCTCGTACGCGCGCAGGGCCTGCGTCGTGAGGACCTGCACGTCGGTGGCGCTGCGCCGAAGGTTGAACCGGATGCCGCGCACCCCGGCCCGGTCGAGTTCGAGGATGTCCTCGTCGGTGGCGTCGGGATCGAGATGGGTGACACCCACCCAGCCCTCGCCGAGTTCGCGCAGCGCCGCCAGCAACTGCGGACCGCCGAGCGTGCCCTGGTACGACGCCGTCACCACCGCACCGCCGTCCACCCCGAACCCGGCCATCCGGGCGCGGTAGTCGTCGATCGTGAACGGATCGGGCAGGTAGCCGTTGTTCTCCACCAGCGGGAACCGCGGGTCGATGATGTGCACGTGCGCGTCAAACACGTGTTCATCATGCCCCGCGAAAAGCTGAAGGGTCCCTTCGTACGCTGACAGCGCACGAAGGGACCCTTCAGCTGGAGGCCCGAAAAATCAGGCCTTGTGCGGCTCGCTGGCGCGGAGCATGTCCTCGCGCTCGACGACCTTGATGCGCTCGCGGCCCTCGGGCTCGCCGAGGGAACGCTCGTGGGCGTCGAGGCGGTACCAGCCCTGCCACGTGGTGTACGGGACACCCTTGCCTTCGAGGAACTCGATGATGGCGTCCTCGGCCGGCTCGGCCGCACCCGCGAAGTTCGGGGCGTCCTCGAGCAGGCACGCGATGGTCTCGTTGGCGTCGCCCTTGGTGTGGCCGATCAGGCCGACGGGGCCGCGCTTGATCCAGCCGGTGACGTAGGTGCCGTCCATGTGCTTGCCGTCGTCGCCGATGACGCGTCCGGCCTCGTTGGGCACCGTGCCGGCCTGGTCGTCGAACGGGATCGACGGGATGTTCTGCGACAGGTAGCCGACGGCGCGGTACACGGCCTGGACGTCCCAGTCGTTGAACTTGCCGGTGCCGCGGACGTTGCCGGTGCCGTCGAGTTCGGTGCGCTCGGTGCGCAGACCGACGACCTTGCCGTTCTCTCCGAGCACCTCGTGCGGGGACTCGAAGAAGTGCAGGAACAGCTTGTGCGGGCGGTCGCCCTGGTCGCGGATGGCCCAGTCCTGCAGCGTGTTGGCGACCATGTCGACCTGCTTGGAGCTGCGGCGAGCTATCTCGGAGCCCTCGTCGTAGTCGATGTCCTCGGGATCGACGATGACCTCGATCGTGGGCGAGTGGTCGAGTTCGCGCAGCTCCAGCGGCGTGAACTTGGCCTGTGCCGGGCCACGGCGGCCGAACACGTGGACCTCGACGGCCTTGTTGTTCTTGAGGCCCTCGTAGACGTTCGCGGGGATCTCGGTGGGGAGCAGTTCGTCGCCCGTCTTGGCGAGCACGCGGGCGATGTCGAGCGCGACGTTGCCGACACCGAGGACCGCGACCTTCTCGGCCTCGAGCGGCCAGGTGCGCGGGACGTCCGGGTGGCCGTCGTACCAGGACACGAAGTCCGCGGCGCCGTACGAGCCGTCCAGATCGATGCCCGGGATGTTCAGGGCGCGGTCGGCGTTGGCGCCGGTCGAGAAGATCACCGCGTCGTAGAAGCGGCGCAGGTCCTCGAGGGTGATGTCGGTGCCGTAGTCGATGTTGCCGAGCAGGCGGACCGCATCCTTGTCGAGCACCTTGTGGAGGGCGGTGATGATGCCCTTGATCCGCGGGTGGTCGGGTGCGACGCCGTACCGGATGAGCCCGAACGGGGCCGGCATCCGCTCGAACAGGTCGATGCTCACCTCGGTGTCGGACTTCATGAGCGCATCGGCGGCATAGATTCCGGCGGGGCCGGCACCGACGATGGCCACGCGCAGTGGACGAGTCTGGTCAGTCATCTGAGGCGAACTACCTTTTCGATTGGACGGACGTACGTGTGCTTGCGACACGAATGCGTGAGGCTCCAGCTTAAACTGAGCCCCGCCTTACTTGGGGTGTCGCGGAGCGGGGGCGGGTGTGAATTCCCGGGAGTTCACGGTGTCCCCGCCTTCATGCTAGAACCCGACGACTGCTCGCACCTCATGGTCGGGGGGTCGGCGCACCGACGGTACTGCGCTCGAGGTTGAGGGGCCACAAGCGAGATTTGTGCCCCGCGTTGTGTGGGACCCGGGTGCACGCCGCGGGTGCGGACACGCGAAACTTGCAGGTATGAGCGACGAGCACGCCCCTGTCGACGATCCCTCGCGGACCACGGCCAAGCCGTTCATCCTCGCGGTGTCAATAGTTGCGATCCTGATGATCGGAATTGTCGTCTCGGCGCTGCTGCGGCCCGCCGACGAGAGCCGGTCCGACGCCGACCGGCTCAACGCGTCGGCCACCGACTTCGTCCGCGCGAGCAACAACGACGACGCCGAGGCACTCGACCGCATGGTGTGCGACGGTTTCGCCGAGGACCGGTCACCGATCGCCGGGCGCGAGGGCGAGGTGGTCGTCGAGGCGCTCGACAACGCCGTCGTCGACGGCGACTCCGCGACCGCCGACGTCCGGATCTCCGCGAAGGACGACAAGGGCGCGACGACCTCCACATGGACGTTCGTGCTGGGCGACGACCGCTGGCTCGTCTGCGACTGACGCGCCCGACGGCCCGGTTCACGGGTTTCGCACGATCCGCGTGCTAGCCCCGATCGGACTCTGTGGAAAGCTGGAGCGGTGAGCTACGCAGGTGACATAACGCCGCAGCAAGCCTGGGAGCTGCTGCGCGAGCATCCGGAAGCCGTGCTCGTGGATGTGCGGACCGACGCGGAATGGCGATACGTCGGGGTCCCCGACACGTCGGCCATCGACCGCCGGACCGTGCTCATCGAATGGGTGAGCTACCCCACGGGTGCGCGCAACGAGTCCTTCGTCGACCAGCTCGTCGAGGCCGGGATCGTCGGCGGCGCCCAGGACGGAACTGTCGGCACCGCCGACGCGCGACCGGTGATCTTCCTGTGTCGCTCCGGCCAGCGGTCCATCGGTGCCGCCGAGGCCGCGACCGCCGCCGGGATCGGGCCGTCGTACAACGTGCTCGACGGCTTCGAGGGTGGACTCGGCCCGGACGGCCGCCGTGGCACTTCCGGGTGGCGGGCCGTCGGCCTGCCCTGGACGCAGTCGTGAGCGCGATCCCGCAGGGCGGCTCCTTCCGCAAGCAGCTTCCCGAGTCCGTCCGCCCGGCCACCCTCGGCGTCCGCGGCGGCACACTGCGCTCCGGTTTCGAGGAGACGTCCGAGGCGATCTACCTCAACTCGGGCTTCGTGTACGAGTCCGCGGAGGCCGCGGAGCAGGCGTTCACCGGCGAGGTCGACCACTTCGTCTACTCCCGCTACGGCAACCCCACGGTCAAGATGTTCGAGGAGCGGCTGCGGCTGCTCGACGGCGCCGAGGGCTGCTACGCAACCGCGTCGGGCATGTCCGCGGTGTTCACCGCGCTGGCCGCGCTGCTCGGCCAGGGTGACCGCCTCGTCGCGGCCCGCAGTCTCTTCGGTTCGTGCTTCGTGGTGTGCAACGAGATCCTCCCGCGGTGGGGCGTCGAGACTGTCTTCGTCGACGGTGAGGACCTCGACCAGTGGGAGCGGGCGCTGTCGGTGCCGACCACGGCCGTGTTCTTCGAGACGCCGTCCAACCCGATGCAGACCCTCGTCGACGTCCGCAAGGTGTCGGAGATGGCGCACGCTGCGGGCGCCAAGGTGGTCCTCGACAACGTCTTCGCGACGCCGATGCTGCAGCGCAGCATCGACCTGGGCGCCGACGTCGTCGTGTACTCGGGTACCAAGCACATCGACGGTCAGGGCCGCGTCCTCGGCGGCGCGATCCTGGGCCCGAAGGACTACATCGACGGCCCGGTGCAGCAGCTGATCCGGCACACCGGCCCGGCGCTGAGCCCGTTCAACGCGCACACCCTGCTCAAGGGCCTCGAGACGATGCCACTGCGCGTGGGTCACTCGGTGGACAGCGCACTGCGCATCGCACGGTTCCTGGAGTCCGACCCGGCGGTCCGCTGGGTGAAGTACCCGTTCCTCGAGTCGCACCCGCAGTACGAGCTGGCGACGTCGCAGATGAGCGGTGGTGGCACGGTCGTCACGTTCGAGCTCGATTCGGCCGACGGTGAGGGCAAGAAGCGTGCCTTCGAGCTGCTGAACAAGCTGCGCGTCATCGACATCTCGAACAACCTCGGCGACTCCAAGTCGCTCATCACCCATCCGGCCACCACCACGCACCGCGCGATGGGGCCGGAGGGGCGTGCCGCGATCGGCCTGTCCGACGGCGTCGTGCGCCTGTCGGTGGGCCTCGAGGATCCGGAGGATCTGCTGGAGGACCTGGCGCAGGCGCTGCGCTGACACGCACGGAAGGGGTTGGACCATCGAGGTCGTACTGCTGGGCACCGGCAGTGCCGACGGGTGGCCCAACCCCTTCTGCGTGTGCGCGTCGTGCCACGTCGCCGCCGAGCGCGGCGAGATCCGCGGGCAGACCGCGGGCCTGATCGACGACGCGATCCTGCTCGACTGCGGCCCGGACGTCCCCCGCGCCGCCGTGCGCGCCGGACGCTCGCTGGCCGACGTGCGACACCTCCTGCTCACGCACGCCCACCCCGATCACCTGAATCCGGCGGCGCTGCTGTTCCGCTCGTGGGTGCGCCGCGACCGCCCACTCGACGTGGTCGGCCCGGCCGATGCGCTCGACCTGTGCCGCGACTGGGTGGGGCCGGACGATCCGGTGCGGTTCGTCCCTGTCGTCCCCGGCGACCGAATCGTGCTGGACGGCTACACGATCCGGGTCCTCGCGGCCGCGCATCGGGTGTTCCGCGACGGGGACAGCGTGCTCTACGACATCACCGGTCCTCACGGCGACCGCGTGCTGTGGGCCACCGACACCGGGCCGCTGCCGGGGTCGACGCTGGAGGCGGTCCGGGATGCCCGCTTCGATGCGGTGTTCCTGGAGGAGACCTTCGGCACGCGCACCGATCTCGGTGCCGGGCACCACGATCTGACGACGTTCCCGCGCACCCTCGCCGCGTTGCGCGAGGCCGGTGCGGTCACGGATACCTCCGACGTCGTCGCGGTGCACCTGAGCCACTACAACCCGCCGACGCCCGAACTGTCGGATCGACTGGCGCCGTGGGGTGCTCGCGTCGTGGACGACGGAACGACCGTACCGGTCGGCGAACCCGTCGTGCGATCCGGGCATGCGTCGCGCACGCTGGTCCTCGGCGGGGCGCGTGCCGGCAAGTCGACGTACGCCGAGGCGCTGCTGGCCGCCGAACCCCGCGTCACCTACCTGGCGACCGGGGGTGTCCGGGAGGGCGACCGGGAGTGGGCGCAGCGGATCGCGCTGCACCGGGCCCGCCGGCCGCCGGGGTGGACAACGGTCGAGACCTCGGATGTCGTGCCGACGCTGCGAAACGCCCGGGAGCCGGTGCTGCTGGACTGCCTCGGCACCTGGCTGACCGCGCGCCTGGACTACCACGGTGTGTGGACCGGCGGCGACTGGACTGCCGTCGACGCCGACATCACGGACCTGCTGGGTGCGCTGCGCCGGGCGACGATGCCCGTCGTCGCGGTCAGCAACGAGGTGGGCAGCGGCGTGGTGCCGCCGACACCCGCGGGCCGACGATTCCGGGACCTGCTCGGGAAGGTCAACTCCGCGGTCGCGGCCGAGTCGGAGTCGGTGGTGCTGATGGTGGCGGGCGTGCCGACGTCGCTGCGCTGACGCCGAACCGGATGCGCGGGTCCGCCGCGCGCAATAGCCTGGCATCGGGGCCGCTCCGGGGGATGCCCGATTAGAGGTGTTCATGGCATCTGTTCAGGGTCAATGTGATTCGGCGTTCAGCGGTGTTCGCGAGGTATTCGAGGAGAGCTTCGCGGAGGGGCAGAACCTGGGCGCCGCAGTGGCCGTGTACGCCGACGGCCGGCCCGTTGTCGATCTGTGGGGCGGCGTCGCCGATCGGCGGACCGGGCGCAGGTGGTCGTGGGACACCCCGTGCGTGGTGTTCTCGTGCACCAAGGCGGTGACGTCGGCGGCGGCACTGCTGCTCGTCGAGCGCGGCTACGCGAGCCTCGACGACCCCGTCGCCGACTGGTGGCCGGAGTTCGCCCGCCACGGCAAGGGCGGCGCCACCCTCGAACACCTGTTGACCCATCAGGTGGGACTACCGGCCTTCGACGGGCCGGTGACGGTGGCGCAGGCCGCGGACCCCGTCGCGATGGCCGACCGATTGGCCGGGCAGCACCCGGAATGGGAGCCCGGCACCGACTTCGGTTACCACGCGCTCACGTTCGGGTGGCTGCTCGGCGAACTGGTCAGACGGCACACCGGTGCGACGGTGGGGCAGTTCGTGCAGGAGGAGTTCGGTTCGGATCTGTGGATCGGGGCCCCGGCGGGGACGATCGCGCGGGCCGCGCGGATCAGCGTCCCGAAGCGGGGCGAGCCGAAATCCGAGCTGACCGACATCGCCACCCAGACCAGGATCGGCGCGGCGTACGCGGAGCCCGGTTCGCTGATCTTCCGGGCCACCGCGAATCCGGCCGCGTCGTACAACGACCCGGTGCTGCTCGGCGGCGGTTGGCCGGCCGCCGGGATGGTGACCACGGCCCGCGCCCTCGCCCGCTTCTACCGGGATCTGGTGCACGGGGTGACGTTGAGTCACCGGACGCTGGACGACGCGATCCGGGTTCGGGTGCGCGGACGCGACCGGGTGCTGCTCACCGACAGTGCGTACGGGCTCGGGTTCATGCGCCCCGCCCAGAGTTTCGAACTTCCGGACGTGGCTTCCGATGCGTTCGGGCACCCGGGTGCGGGTGGCGCTGTCGGGTTGGGCGATCCCGGCAGCGGGCTCGCGTTCGCGTTCGTGCCGAACCTCAAACGCGACTACTTCGCGGGCGACCGCCGGGCGCACCGGCTGGTCGAGGCCGCGTATGCGGCGATCACGTGAGACGCCGGGGTCAGAACGGATTCGCGGTGCGTCCCACCAGGTCGGCAACCGAGTCGAGCACGAGTGTCGGGCGGTACGGGAACGTCTCGACGGTCTGCCGGGTGGAGATGCCGCTCAGTACCAGGATGGTCTGCAGACCGGCCTCGAGGCCCGAGACGACGTCGGTGTCCATCCGGTCGCCGATCATCAGCGTGTTCTCCGAGTGCGCCCCGATCGCTCGCAGTGCCGACCGCATCATGAGCGGATTCGGCTTGCCCACGTAGTACGGTTCGCGTCCCGTCGCGCGGGTGATCAGCGCCGCGACCGAACCTGTTGCGGGGAGGGAACCCTCGCGGGACGGGCCGGTGGCGTCGGGGTTGGTGGCGATGAACCGCGCGCCTCGCTCGACGAGCCGGATCGCGGTCGTGATCGCCTCGAACGAGTAGGTGCGGGTCTCGCCGAGCACGACGTAGTCGGGGTCGTTGTCGGTGAGCACGTAACCGATCTCGTGCAGCGCGGTCGTGAGCCCCGATTCGCCCACCACGTAGGCACTTCCGCCGGGACGCTGATTCTTCAGGAAGGTCGCCGTCGCCAGGGCCGACGTCCAGATCGACTTCTCGGGGATATCGAGTCCGCTGCGCAGCAGGCGCGCCCGCAGATCGCGGGGGGTGCGGATCGAGTTGTTGGTCAGCACGATGAACGGCGTGCCGGCCTCCTGCAGCTCGGTGAGGAAGGCGTCGGCGCCGGGAATGATGTGCTCTTCGTGGACGAGAACTCCGTCCATGTCCATGAGGTACGTCCAGCCGGGGTTCCGCTCGTCGGTGCTCACGGATCCAGTATCCGTCATGCCCCGATCGCCGGACCGAGCACTGCCCACGAGTCCCGCATCTCGGCCTCGAACACGCCCCACGTGTGGCTACCGACGTCCCGGTAGACGACCGTCGCGGGGATCCCGAGCGAGCGCAGCCGGGCGTCCATCACCGCGGTGCAGCGCATCGTGATCGACTCCAGCAGGCCGCCGACGAGGCCCTGCGGAATCGCGATCAGTGGGTCGAGGCGATCGATCGCACCGGGCATCCCGGATGCGGCGGACAGGAACAACACCTTGCCGCGCAATCGTTCTGCCTGCACCACCGGGTCGTGCTCGATCCATTGCGGTCCGCCGCCCGGCCCCCACATGTTGTTGACGTTGCCGCCGCCACGCACCTCGACCATCGAGCGGACCATCGCCTGCCCGTTGAAGTCGCTGGTACCCGCGCACCCGCTGTACGAGCCGACGGCGCGGTAGACGTCGGGTGCCTGGATCGCGAGGTCCAGCACCGGACCGGCCGCCATGGACACTCCGCCGAGCGCGTTGACGCCGGTGGTCCCGAACTGGCGGTCGATCACCGGCGGCAACTCCCTGGTGAGGAACGTCTGCCACTTGTTGCGCCCCAGCACGGGGTCGTCGGCGTCCCAGTCGGTGTACATCGAGTACTTGCCACCCACCGGCAGCACCACGTTGACGTGTTTGTCCGCGAAGAAGTTCGTGACGTCGGTGTTGTTGTACCAGGACACGCCGTCCTCGCCGCCCGTGATTCCGGTGAGCAGGTAGAACGTGGGTGCGGGACCGCCCCCGGTGGGATGGATGACGTCGCTGGTGACCACCCGGTCCATCGAGGGTGAGTACACCGATATCCGGGTCACCCGATCGCTCACCTGGACCGTCCCGGCCACGTACGCGACGTTCGACGGCGCGGCCCGCGCGGTGAGCGTCGCGCCGAGCAGCGAGGCCACCAGCACCCCGACGAGAGTGAGTGAGTGCAGGATTCGGTGCTGGGCACCGTCCCTCGCCCCAGAGCTTCGCATCGCGCACCTCCGGCCGAAAGGCCTGAATTGCTTTCTGGCTGAATGAAGCTCACGACAGCATATCCGTGGACGCCGTGTCGGCGCGGGGCTTCCGGGCCCCGGCGGGACCGAGGGGGTGCATTTTGCGCCCGTTCGGTCTTGGATGTTCGATATGGACGGCAACCGAACCCCCGATCCGGCCCGCGTCGTGGCCGGATCCGTCGCATTCCTCGGCGACGCGCTGCGCTACGCGGCGGGCACCACGCTCGATCTCGCTCGCCGAGTGCCCGGGGTGGACGCCGGTCTGGCCCTCCTCGAGTCGCGGGGCGCCGAAACCCTCCGGGCGGCGGACGCCGTCGTCGACCGCGTGCTGCGGGAGGTGGTGCGCCGGGTGGTCGCCGCGGCGCTCACCGAAGTGGACATCACCGCGGTGGTCCGCGAGCACGTCGACCTCGATGCGATCGCGGAGGGCATCGATATCGAGCGGATCGTCGACCGCGTGGACATCGAGCGGATCGTCGACCGCGTGGACGTCGACGCGATCGCCGCCCGCGTGGACATCGCGCCGATCCTCGACCGCGTCGATGTCGACGCCGTGGCCGCGCGCGTGGACATCGAGCGGATCGTCGACCGCGTGGACGTGAACGCTATCGCCGCCAAGGTGGACGTGGACCGGATCGCCGCCTCGGTCGACGTCGACGCCGTGATCGGGCGGGTCGACCTGGTCGGGCTGTCCAACGAGGTCATCGAGGGCGTCGACCTGCCGCGGATCATCCGGGAATCGACCAGCACGATGTCGACCGAGGCGGTGCGGGGCGCCCGTTCGCAGGGAATGGCGGCCGACGACGCCGTCGCCGGCTTCGTCGGCCGCCTGTTCGGTCGTGAGGAACGTGAGGGTCGTGCAGGTGACGAGGCATGACCGAACTCCGTCGCCCTGATCCGGAGCACCGGCCGGCGGGCATCGTCACGCGTGGCCTGGCCGCGCTGATCGACATCGGGGTGGTGCTGTTCCTGATGGGCGTCATCTACATGGGGCTGATCTTCACGCGATTGTTGTTCTCACCGCAGGAGTTTCGGTTCCCGCAGGCGCAGTTCCTGCTGTCGGCGACCACGTTCGTGGCGCTGTCCGTGCTGTATCTCACGGTGTGCTGGTCCACCAGTGGCCGCACCGTGGGGGCGGTCGCCATGGGGCTGCGCCTGGTCAGCCGCAACGGACAGCTCGTCCGCTTCCCGCGGTGTGCGGCCCGCGCCGTGCTGTGCGTGCTGTTCGGCTTCGGGCTGTTCTGGGTGGCCGTGGACCGGAGGAGACGCTCGCTGCAGGACATCGCGTTGCGGACGTCGGTGGTCTACGACTGGAAGCCGGATCCGCATCTCGTCGAGCATCACTGACACCGGAGTCTGCGCCCCGGCAGTGACGCGGGGCATACTCGAAGCCACAGCGAATCGGGCAGACGATCGGAGAACCGGTGGTACAGGGATTGAAGTTGGGGTTGAAGGCGTCCGCGGAGCAGTTCGGGCCGCGCGATCTGGTCGAGCTCGGCGTGATGGCCGAGGAACACGGCCTCGACAGCGTCACCGTCAGCGACCACTTCCAGCCCTGGCGGCACAACGGTGGTCATGCCCCGTTCTCGATCGCGTGGATGACGGCGGTCGGCGAGCGCACCCAGCGGCTGCAGCTCGGTACCTCGGTGATGACCCCGACGTTCCGCTACAACCCGGCAGTGGTGGCGCAGGCGTTCGCGACGATGGGCTGCCTGTACCCGGGGCGCGTCATGCTCGGTGTGGGTACGGGTGAGGCGCTCAACGAGATCGCCACCGGTTTCAAGGGCGAGTGGCCGGAGTTCAAGGAGCGGTTCGCACGGCTGCGCGAGTCGGTGCAGCTGATGCGCGATCTGTGGACCGGCGACCGCGTCGATTTCGAGGGCGAGTACTACAGCACCAAGGGCGCGTCGATCTACGACGTGCCGGAGGGCGGCATTCCGGTCTACATCGCGGCCGGCGGCCCCGTGGTCGCGCGGTACGCGGGCCGCGCGGGCGAGGGCTTCATCTGCACGTCCGGCAAGGGCATGGACCTGTACACCGAGAAGCTGATCCCTGCGGTGAAGGAGGGCGCCGAGAAGGCGGCCCGCAACTTCGCGGACATCGACCGGATGATCGAGATCAAGATCTCGTACGACACCGATCCGGCGGCGGCACTGGAGAACACCCGATTCTGGGCACCGCTGTCGCTGACCGCGGAGCAGAAGCACAGCATCGACGACCCGATCGAGATGGAGGCCGCCGCCGACGCGCTGCCGATCGAGCAGGTCGCCAAGCGGTGGATCGTCTCGTCGGATCCAGACGAGGCCGTCGAGATGATCAAGCCGTACCTCGATGCGGGCCTCAACCACCTGGTCTTCCACGCGCCGGGCCACGACCAGAAGCGCTTCCTCGACCTGTTCGAGCGGGATCTCGCGCCGCGTCTGCGCGCGCTGGCCTGACGCCGGTTCCGCCGGGAGCGGCCTCTAGGCTCGTTCCCATGGAAGCGAGTGAAGAAGTCCGGGCGGCGGCACACCGAATCGGTGAGGTCTTCGGTGTGTCGCCGCAGGTGTTGCGGTTCCGGGCACCCGTCGATCCGGACGGCGACGGCGAGGAGCCGGCGGAGGTGTCGATCGCGGTCGGCGACGGCTGCCCCGGCCCGGGCTACGCGTCGTACGCGACGCTCGACATGGTGCGCTTCCCGACCAACGTCACCACCGACGACGGCCGTCCGATCCGCACCGAACTGATCACCGTCGGCCGCGCCGACTACCGGCTGCTGTCCGACGTGCTGGCGCAGTGCGCGTTCCAAGTGGCGTCCGGATCGCTGCACGTCACCCCGAACACCATCGTTCCCAACGCCGTTCACGCGGCGGATCCCGGTCGGTCCACCCGGCACGTGCTGCTCGTCGTGCCGTTCATCTGGGCCACGCTCGAGATCCTCGTCGACCGCGAGGAGGACGTGACCACGTGGCTGCAGGCCGTGCCGATCACCGACGCCGAGCTGCAGTTCGCCTCGAAGTACAGCACCGACGAACTGTTCGAGCGACTCGAAGCCGCGGGCGCGGACGTCTCCGACATCGACCGTCCGTCGGTGGTCTGACCTCACACAGCCACACAGCGGCGCTGCTCAGCGGCGCGTGAGTACGAACATCCGGAGGTCGCGATCGGTGCGGCCCCGGTAGACGGCGTAGGCGCCGGCCAGTTCGACGAACCGCCGGTACAGCCGGTCCTTCTCGGCGCCGGTCACCGGCGTGGCCAGGACGGGGATCTCGCGTCCGGCCATGGTCACACTGGCCTCGGGCTGCGCGAGCAGGTTCGACGTCCACGCCGGGTGGTGCTGCTGCCCGAAATTGCTGCCGACGACGACCAGTCGGTCGGTGTCGCGGACGTAGAGCAGCGGGCTGGTGCGGCGTTGCCCGGACTTGCGGCCGACGGTGTTGAGCAGCACGGTGGGCGCCCCGATCGGCCCGAGGACGGTGAAGCGGCCCTTGCTGCGCGTGAGCAGCCGCCGGTCCACCCCGGCGAGGGAGCGGATGGTCCACGACCCCAGCCGGGTCGCGGCGAAGGCCGTCGCGGGCCGGCGCAGGAAGCTGGTGTCCGAGCCCCACCGGACGTCCGGGAAGGCCGAATCACTGACCGAGTCGTTCATGGACGCCGATTATGCGCGATCCTCACTAGGCTGTCGCTCATGGCTGTTTCGGGCACGGTGTCGAGCGTCTACATCGCCTCCCCGGAGGGAGACACGGGCAAGTCGACGGTGGCGCTGGGGGTGTTGCAGATGCTGTGCGCGTCGACGGCGCGGGTGGGAGTGTTCCGTCCCATCGCGCGCGCCGCCGACCAGACGGACCACATCCTGGAACTTCTGATCGAGCACACGACGGCCGATCTGAGCTACGAACAGTGCCTCGGCGTGACGTACGAGCAGGTGCACGCCGATCCGGACGGCGCCCTGAGCGACATCGTCTCGCGCTACCACGAGGTGGCCGCCGAGTGCGACGCGGTGGTGGTCGTCGGCAGCGACTACACCGACGTCGCGAGCCCCAGCGAACTCGGCTACAACGCGCGCATCGCCGCGAACCTCGAGGCCCCGGTACTGCTGACCCTGCGCGGCCTGCACCGCAGCCCCGACGAGGTGCGGCAGCTGGCGCAGATGTGTGCGGTGGAACTGGCGTCGCAGCACGCGCACCTCGTGGCGATCGTCGCGAACCGGTGCGCGCCGGAGCTGCTCGACGAGTACGCCACGGCCCTCGAGCCACTGGGGGTACCGGCGTGGAGCCTGCCGGAGATCCCGCTGCTGGTGGCGCCGACGATGGCCGAACTGCTGGACGCCGTCGACGGCGAGCTGTACAGCGGTGACACGGCGCTGCTGCAGCGGGAGGCGCTGAAGGTGATGGTGGGCGGCATGACCGCCGAGCACATCCTCGAGCGGCTCGTCGAGGGCGCCGTCGTGATCGTGCCCGGTGACCGGTCCGACGTTCTGCTCTCGATGATGAACGCGCATGATGCCGAAGGATTTCCGTCTCTCGCCGGGATCATCATGAACGGCGGGATCGCCCCGCACCCGGCCATCGCGAAACTCATGGCGGGGCTCAAGCCGCGGCTGCCGATCCTGAGCACGGAGATGGGGACCTTCGACACCGCACACACCGCGGCGCAGACACGCGGCAGGGTCGCCGTGGGCTCGCTGCGCAAGGTGGACACCGCGCTGAGCCTGGTGGAGCGCCGGGTGGACGCCCCGACGCTGATCGAGCGCCTGCGCCTGCAGATCCCGTCGGTCACGACACCGCAGATGTTCGAGTACCAGCTGATCGACCGCGCCCGCGCGGACCGCAAGCACATCGTGTTGCCGGAAGGATCGGACGACCGCATCCTGCGGGCCGCCGGCCGTCTGCTCCGCCGCCAGGTGGTGGACCTGACGATTCTCGGTGACGAGGCCAAGGTCCGCGGCCGAGCCGCCGAACTCGGGGTCGATCTCTCGACGGCGGAGGTGCTCGACCCCGCCCGATCCGACCACGTGACGGACTTCGCCGCCGAGTACGCGGAGCTGCGGGCGCACAAGGGCATGACCGTCGACCGGGCCCGAGAGATCATGACCGACATCTCGTACTTCGGAACCATGATGGTGCACAGGGGTATTGCCGACGGCATGGTGTCCGGTGCGGCGCACACCACGGCGCACACCATCCGTCCGGCGCTCGAGATCATCAAGACCCAGCCGGGAGTGTCGACGGTGTCGAGCATCTTCCTCATGTGCCTGTCGGACCGGGTCCTCGCCTACGGCGACTGCGCCGTCGTGCCCGATCCGACGGCGGAGCAGCTCGCGGACATCGCGATCTCGTCGGCTGCGACGGCCGCCCGCTTCGGGATCGACCCCCGCGTGGCGATGCTGTCGTACTCGACGGGGGACTCCGGATCGGGAGTCGACGTCGACAAGGTGCGCACCGCGACCGCACTCGTTCGCGAGCGGCGCCCGGACCTGCTGGTGGAGGGTCCCATTCAGTACGACGCGGCGGTGGAGCCGTCGGTGGCCGACGCGAAACTGCCGGGCTCGGAGGTGGCCGGCCGGGCCACGGTGTTCGTGTTCCCGGATCTCAACACCGGCAACAACACTTACAAGGCCGTGCAGCGCAGCGCCGGTGCGGTGGCGGTGGGACCGGTGCTGCAGGGACTGAACAAGCCGGTGAACGATCTGTCGCGCGGCGCGTTGGTCCAGGACATCGTCAACACCGTCGCGATCACCGCGATCCAGGCGCAGGAGGAACTGTCGTGACCGAACCCGTTGTGCTGGTGATCAACTCGGGTTCTTCGTCGATCAAGTTCCAGCTGGTGCACCCGGTCGCGGGCGAATCGGTCGGCACCGGCCTGGTGGAACGGATCGGTGAGTCCGCCGGCCGCATCGTGTACCGCTACCCGGGTGGGGAGATCGACCGCGAACTGCGCATCGCCGACCACACGGCCGGCCTGCACGCGGCCGAGGACGTGATCGCCGAGACCGGGCCGCCGCTGCGCGAGCGCGGCATCGTGGCCGTCGGGCACCGCGTCGTCCACGGGGGTGCGGTGTTCCACGAACCGACGATCGTCGACGACGGCGTCCTGCGTGAACTGCGCCGACTGTCGACGCTGGCGCCACTGCACAACCCGCCGAACGTCGTGGGCATCGAGGTGGCGATGGCTCAACTGCCCGACGTCCCGCACGTCGCGGTGTTCGACACGGCGTTTTTCCACACACTGCCCGAGGCCGCGGCGACCTACGCGATCGACACGGAAGTGGCGCGCGCGAATCGGGTGCGCCGCTACGGGTTCCACGGAACCTCGCACGAGTACGTGAGCGGCCGGACCGCCGCGTTCCTCGGCCGCGACCTCGCGGACCTGAACCAGATCGTCCTGCATCTGGGCAACGGGGCGTCGG
Source organism: Prescottella equi (assembly GCF_002094305.1). Lineage (GTDB taxonomy): Bacteria > Actinomycetota > Actinomycetes > Mycobacteriales > Mycobacteriaceae > Prescottella > Prescottella equi. Next base: position 1,716 of record NZ_LWTX01000006.1, on the reverse strand, counting down.
CGTCGGCCATCCGTGGCGGCCGGGCGATCGACACCTCGATGGGCATGACACCGCTCGAGGGCCTGGTGATGGGAACCCGCAGCGGCGACCTCGATCCGGGAATCCTGCTGTACCTCAACCGGAATGCGGGCATGACGGTGGACGAGATCGACGACCTGCTCAACCGGCACTCCGGGTTGAAGGGACTCTGCGGTGAAAACGACTTCCGGTCGGTGCTGAAGATGGTCGCGGACGGCAGCCCGGACGCGAAGCTCGCATACGACGTGTACGTGCACCGGCTGCGCCGGTACATCGGCGCGTATCTCGTCGAACTCGGTGGCGTCGACGTCATCACGTTCACCGGTGGGGTCGGGGAGAACAACGTCGACGTCCGGCGCGATGCCCTTGCGGGACTGGGCCGTCTGGGTATTGTGGTCGACGACACTCGCAACGAGTCGCCGCAGCGAGGCGAGCGACGGATCAGCGCGGAGGACTCCGCGGTCGAGGTGCTCGTCATCCCCACCGACGAGGAACTCGCGATCGCGCGCAAAGCGGTGGCACTCGCGTGAGGGTGAGCGGGCCAGGTGCCCGAGCCCCAGGTGCCCGAGCCCGCGGACGGCGAGCACATCGCGGCCCGGTCCGCGCCGAGGTCGGGAGAATTGGTGTCCGTCGGCGGGAACTGTCGGGACCTTAGGCCCTCGTGACGGAACCCTCGGACGTCCGACCATGTCAGCATGGTTGCCAACCCCGAGATCGAACTGTCTCCACCCCGAACGCTGACGGCGTCGCGACCGGCCCCTGCCCGCACCGGGTCGAAAGGTTCGTTCATCTACAAGATGATCACGACCACCGACCCCAAGGTGCTCGGGATCATGTACCTGGTCACGGCGTTCGCGTTCTTCCTCATCGGTGGCCTGATGGCGCTGCTGATGCGTACCGAGCTCGCGGTGCCGGGACTGCAGTTCCTCTCGAACGAGCAGTTCAACCAGCTGTTCACGATGCACGGCACGATCATGCTGCTGCTGTACGCGACCCCGGTCGTGTTCGGTTTCGCGAACTATATCGTCCCGCTGCAGATCGGTGCGCCGGACGTGAGCTTCCCGCGTCTGAACGCGCTGAGCTACTGGTTCTACCTGTTCGGCGGACTGATCGCGACGGCCGGCTTCATCACCCCCGGCGGTGCCGCGGACTTCGGCTGGACGGCGTACGTGCCGCTGTCGAACGGTGTGCACAGCCCGGGTGTCGGCGCGGACCTGTGGATCATCGGCCTGGCGCTCGGCGGCGTCGGCACGATCCTCGGTGCGGTCAACTTCATCACCACCATCGTGTGCCTGCGCGCCCCCGGAATGACCATGTTCCGGATGCCGATCTTCGTGTGGAACATCTTCATCACGTCACTGCTGATCCTGCTGGTGTTCCCGCTGCTGGCCGCCGCGCTGATCGGCCTGTGGGTGGACCGGAATCTGGGTGCGCACCTGTTCGACCCGGCGACGGGCGGAGTGATGTTGTGGCAGCACCTGTTCTGGTTCTTCGGTCACCCCGAGGTGTACGTCATCGCGCTGCCGTTCTTCGGCATCGTCTCGGAGATCTTCCCGGTCTTCGCGCGTAAGCCCATCTTCGGCTACAGCGGCCTGGTGTACGCCACGATGGGTATCGCGGCCCTGTCGATCGCGGTGTGGGCTCACCACATGTACGCCACCGGCGCCGTGCTGCTGCCGTTCTTCTCCTTCATGACGT
>NZ_LWTX01000005.1 GCF_002094305.1 Prescottella equi | reverse complement strand
CACCACATGTACGCCACCGGCGCCGTGCTGCTGCCGTTCTTCTCCTTCATGACGTTCCTCATCGCGGTCCCGACCGGTGTGAAGTTCTTCAACTGGATCGGCACGATGTGGAAGGGCCAGTTGACGTTCGAGTCGCCGATGCTGTTCTCCGTCGGCTTCCTCGTGACCTTCCTCTTCGGCGGCCTCTCCGGTGTGCTGCTCGCGAGCCCGCCGCTCGACTTCCACGTCACCGACACGTATTTCGTGGTTGCGCACTTCCACTACGTGCTCTTCGGCACCATCGTGTTCGCCACCTACGCGGGTATCTACTTCTGGTTCCCGAAGATGACCGGCCGCATGATGGACGAGCGTCTCGCGAAGTGGCACTTCTGGACCACGTTCATCGGTTTCCACGCCACCTTCCTGGTCCAGCACTGGCTCGGTGCCGAGGGCATGCCGCGTCGCTACGCCGACTACCTGCCCACCGACGGCTTCACCACGCTGAACACGATCTCCACGGTCGGCTCGTTCATCCTCGGTGCGTCGACGCTGCCGTTCCTGTGGAACGTCTTCAAGAGCTACCGTTACGGGCCTGTCGTCGAGGTCGACGATCCGTGGGGTTACGGCAATTCGCTCGAGTGGGCCACCAGTTGCCCGCCGCCGCGGCACAACTTCACCGAGCTGCCCCGGATCCGTTCGGAGCGTCCGGCGTTCGAGCTGCACTACCCGCACATGGTAGAGCGCATGCGCGACGAGGCGCACGTCGGACTCGGCCACGGCAAGGACAAGGGCGGAAAGCCCACAGCCGCGGAACTCACCGAGACGAGGGCCTGACGATGGACGACGGCAACAGGTCCCGGAACTGGATGCTCGACTCGGCGCCCGAGATCCGGCCCGAGCCGCGCCGGCTGTTGGCGCCGCTGCTCACCGTGGCGGTCGCGCTGGCCACCCCGCTCGTGGTGTCGGTCCCTGTCGCCGTCGTCCTGATCCTCGCTGCACTGGCCTGGCTGGGCTCGCGGATCCAGGAGGGCCGCAACCACACCCGTTCGACCCCGGGGGCACTCAGAACAGGCTCTGTGGGCGCACCGCGTTCGCCAGGTCGACGAGCGTATAGCGGTGAGTGGGTGTAGGGGCGCTCCGCGCCATCGCTCGTAGGGAGGCTTCGGTACCCGCACGCAGGCCGCGCTCGGTGAACGGCACACCGAGCAGCGGCTCGTGTGCGGTTGTGGGGGTGTTCCCCGACAGGATCCACTCGAGCGCGGTACCGAGCACCACGGTGCGCATCTGCGGGCCGCGGATCTCGGTGCGGGGCAGAGCCTCGACCCGACGGGCCGACTCGCGGAGCGTCGCCTCGTCGATCGCGCCGATGGGCCGGACCGACAGGTACGTCAGAACCGCGGTCATGCGGGCGGCGCCGTAGTTGCGTGAACCGGGCGGAACCTGGTCGAGGGCGGTGACGGCCGCGTTCACGTCACCGTCCGCAGCCAACCGGCGGGCCAGCCCGAACGCGGCGGTGACGACGTTGCGGTCGATCCGCCACACCGTGCGGTAGTACTCGCGGGACGGTAGCCGCCAGCGGTCGGTGCCGCTCTCGCTGTGGTGTTCGAGCAGCAGTTCCGCGGTGGCGGCGAGCGCCAGTTTGGGGGAGACCTCGCCCGGCATCGCCGAATAGACCGCATCGAAAGACGCGTACGCGGTGGTCAACTCGTCGGACAGCAGCGCGGCGATGCCGCGGTACCAGTCGATCCGCCACTCGAAGGGATACGCCGGCGCCAACGCTCGCAGCAGTTGCCGCGCCTTGCCCGCGTCACCGAGATCCAGGTGTGCGCGGATCTCTGCGAGCTTCAACTCCAGCGAATCGGGTACGCCCCGCTCCGGGCTGTCCCGCGCGCGGTCGAGGACGTCGAGCATGAGCTGGGGATCGCTGTGCGCCGTCGCGTTGACCAGGGCGGCGCCCGGATCGTCGGTGTCGACGAGCGGGACGGCGAGCGACTGGGCGACGTTGCGCGGGTTGAGCTTCCGTTCCCGCTCGACGCCGTCGGCGAACACGTCGGTCTGTTCCACGAATTCGTCGGCACCGAACGTTGCGCGCTGGCGCCCGAACACGGTGGACAGGTACGGGTGTTCACGTTCGGAATCCCGCGAGACGATCTCGTGCAGCACCCCGGTGAGCTGAGCCGCCAGTTCGGACGCGGACCGGAAGCGGCGATCCGGATCGGGCTCGATGGCGCGCAACAACAGTCGCCGGTACGACTCGTTCTCGGCGAGCAGCGGCGCCTGTTCGGGGGTGGGGAGGCCGTCGACGTAGCGGCCGTCCTCCGACGGGAGATCGAGCGTGAGGGCAGCGAGGGTACGACCTACGGTGTAGATGTCGGACGCGACCGTGGGGCCGGTCTCGGTGATCTCGGGGGCCTGGAAACCGGGTGTGCCGTAAAGGTATCCGTAGCTCTCGAGTGGGGCGACGGCGCCGAGGTCGATGAGCTTGACCTGCTCGTCGGTGACCATGACGTTGTCCGGCTTGAGGTCGTTGTACGCCAAGCCGAGTGAGTGGAGGTATTCGAGCGCCGGAAGGATCTCGAGAATGTAGGCGATCGCCTGTTCGAGGGGCAGGCGGTCCGGCCGGCACGTCTTCAGGATGTCGCGCAGCGAATTGCCGCCGACGTACTCCATGACGAGATATCCGGCCGGTGGATGCCCCTCCTTGTGGTACTCGACGAAGTTGTAGATCTTGACGATGCTGGGGTGCTGCACCTCGGCGAGAATCTGGCGTTCGGCGGCCGCGACGGCCTGCGCCTCGGCGTCGCCCAGCTGCAACAGTCCTTTCAGCACCACCCAGCGGTTGTCGACGTTGCGGTCGATCGCCAGGTAGATCCAGCCCAGGCCGCCGTGCGCGATGCAGCCCTGGACCTCGTACTGCCCGGCGACGAGCTGGCCGGGGGAGAGCAGGGGCGAGAACTCGTACCGGGCGCCGCAGTGCGGGCAGATGCCGGACGGGGATCCCGGTCCCGCCTCGGTGGTCCGGCCCACCGGCCTGCTGCATCTCCAGCAGAACCTCTTGCGCTCGGGCACATGCGGATCGGTGAGGACGGCGTCCTGCGGATCGCGTTCGGGAACCGGCGGGACCTCGACCAGCCCGTCGGCCAGGCGACGCCGCGACAGCGTGCGGGTGCGTTGCGTCCGTGCCCGCCGGCCCGTCGTGGGGATGCTCTCGCGGGTCGGCATCGGTTCGTCGTCGGGCGGCGGCGCTGCGCGAGTCTGGGCGATCTCACCCGAATCGTCGGTATTGCCTTCTCCGGCAATCTCTCCCGGCATCATCCTCCGTCCTTCTGCCACGTCAGTCCCGGTAGGTGGCCGGGGGCGGGCCCGGAGGCGGACCCAGTCCGGAGAGCCATCTGTCGTAGATCTTCTCCCACGTGCCGTCCCGGCGGATCCTTTCCAGCGTGCCGTTCACGAACCGGACCAGGTCCTCGTTGCCTTGCGCCACCCCGATGCCGTAGCGCTCGTCGCCCATGTTCGGGCCGACGATGCGCGAGTGGGGATCCTGGGTGGCCAGGCCCAGCAGCAACGTGTCGTCGGTGCTGATGGCGTCGACCTGGTTCTGCTGCAGCATCACCAGGCAGTCGGACCACATGGGCACGGTCACCACCGCGGCGTCCGGTTGCTGGCGTTCGACCCGCTCGAGCGACGTCGTGCCCTCGCCGACGCAGACGCGGCGCCCCGCCAGATCCGAGACGTCCCGGACCGGTGATCCGGCCATCACCAGGATGCGTTGGTGGGCGTCGTAGTACACCGTCGAGAAGTCGATCCGCTGCCGTCGTTCGCACGTGATCGCCATCGTCTTGGCGACGATGTCGACGCGGCCGTCCTCGAGGGCCTGCTCGCGCTCGGCGTAGTTGAGAACGCGGAACTCCACCTTGTCCGGGCTGCCGAGCAGATCGCGGGCGATCTCCCGCGCGATGTCGACGTCGAATCCCTCGATCTCGTCGGTCGTCGGGTTGCGGAAACTGAGGAGATTGCTGCCGGTGTCGAGGCCGACGACCAATCGGCCGCGCTGTCGGATCGCGTCGAGCGAGGCGCTGTCGGGGATCTGCCCGGCCGGGAAGGGACGCAGGCTCGCGGTGGGATCGCCGCACTGGACGGGCGGGGGCAGGGCGGTGGACGCGACGGCGGTGGCGCCCTGCGGCAGCGGGGCCAGGCTGTAGGTCTCGGTCGGCGGCACCGTGTACGGCTCCGGCGGGGAGGAACATCCGGCGGCCAACGTCGCCGTGATTCCGATCGCCGCGACGACCGTCCGGGTGGTGGCCGTCGTGGGGGTCACTGGTACTCCCTCAGCCTGGGCCACAGACCCACCGGGATGCCCACCACCGCCAGGGCGGTGAGGATCGCGGCGCCCGGCCCCAGCGCGGACAGCACCCGGGACGACGTCGCCACGTCCTCCCGCAGTTCCTCCCGCGCGGTGTCCGCCCCCGAAGCCAGCGCGGCGTCGACGGCGTCGAACTGCGCCGCCGACGACTCCGGATCGGACCCGATGGTCGTCATCGCGGCCGCCGTCCAGTCGCCGGTCGAGAGCGCGTCGAGCATCGTCCGATGGGACGTGGTCCAGTTGTCCATCGCCTGCGACGCCCGGTCGACGTCGTCCCGGCCCACGGTGCCCGTGTAGCTGCCCAGCAGTTGCTGCAGTTCCGCGGTGTCGTCCTCGTACAGCCGCGCGTGTTCCTCCTTCTCCTCGCGGCGCACCAACTGCAGAATCTCCTGCGTGCGCGCCTGCTGGGCGAGGATGCGGGCGGTCGCGAACGTCGACAGCGGCTCCGAGCCGTCCCGGATCGCGCGGTGCGCGCTGGTCGCGGAGATGATGCCGGCGATCAGCATCCACACCAGCAGGGCCACCATCGCCGCCGTCGTGAACAGCAGGCCGGGATTGAGCGTGCGCCTGGTCCGTCTCGACAGCACGACCTGCGTGGCGCCCAGCCCCACGATGAGCGCGACGAGCAGACCGATCGCGAGCCACGGCGGGCGGCCGAACCCGGACTGGGGGGCGAGAGCCGCCGCGGAGCGCTCGGTGTGCAGCGCCTGCGCGGCCGGGAGGATGTCCGTCTGCATCAACGCCGACGCCTCGGCGAGGTAGGCGGTGCCGACCGGATTGCCGACCCGATTGTTCGTGCGCGCGGTCTCCACGAGTCCCGTGTACACCGGTAGCTTCGTCGCGATCTCGGTGAGCAGCCGTCGGCTCGGGTCGTCGCCCGGCAGCCCGTCCGATGTCGCGACCATCTCGGCCGACGCGGTGCCGATCGCCTGCGCGTACCGGTCGCGGGCCTCGCTGGGTTCGACACCGCCGGACAGGAACGCGGTGGCTGCGGCGGCGTCGGCCACCGACAGCGACGCGTACAGATTCTGCGACGACCGGGCCAGCGGCTCGGTCGTCGACAGCAGGGTGTCGATGCTCTGCTTGCGGCCGCCCGCGGCCATCGACGCGATCAACCCGACCGCCAGCGTGCCGAGCAGCAGCGCCACCCCGATCGCGAGGAGCCGCGCGGGCGTGGAACGCAGCAGGTCGTGCCCGGTCATCTGGCGCGGGCGAGTGCCGGCGCCGTTGGTCGCCAGGCCGCTCCAGATCCTGCGAGCGGTGGTGGTGGGCGTCGCCTCGCCTTCGTTTGCCGTCGTCGTTTCCGGCATTGCCACGGGCTGGTACCTCGGTTCGCCGTCCGGTGTGGTTCGCCGTTCCGCAGTTTCGAGCATATAAGCAGCACCGCGGGGATGTTCCGCCGTTTTCGGATGCCGCGGGGAATACTGTGGGGACAGGTGAGCGGCTCGGCGGACAGGGCAGGTGAGAGGTACTCCATGCGCGGTGACGGAGACGGCTGGGCGACGACGCCCGACGGGGTGCGGCATTGGGGCCGGCACGGCGCGGCGGGTCTGCTCCTGCGCGCCCCGCTCGAGGACGGTTCACCGGCGGTCCTGCTGCAGCACCGCGCCGCGTGGAGCCACCAGGGCGGGACGTGGGCGCTTCCGGGCGGTGCCCGCGACAGCCACGAGACGACGATCCACGCGGCGGTCCGCGAGGCACAGGAGGAGACCGGGATCGACACCGGCGCGGTCCGCGTCCGGACCGAACGGGTCACCGCCAACGTCGACGGCGGCTGGACCTACACGACGGTGGTCGCCGACGCCGAGAAGACCCTGGCCCTCGTGCCCAACGGGGAGAGCACAGAGCTGCGCTGGGTGCCGGAGGCGGACGTCGAGCACATGCCGCTGCACCCGGGATTCGCGGCCGCGTGGCCGAGTCTGCGCACCAACGAGATCCGCGTCCTCCTCGACACCGCCAACGTCCTGGGGTCACGACCGACCGGGTGGTGGCGGGACCGTGCGGGCGCGACCGGTGAACTGCTGGACCGGATCGCCCAGGTACTCCCGCGCACCGTCGAACTGCCCGGCGGCGGATTCGGCTGGCTGCCGCGGATCGAGGCGGTGCTCGAAGGTCAGGCCCGCGCCGTCGACCACGCCGACGTCCGGGTGCCGGTGCATGCCGCCGCGGGCAGCGGCGACGACGAGCTGGCCCGGCTGGCGTCCGACGGCGACACACTCACCGCGGTGGTGACGGCCGACCGCGGGCTGCGCGGCCGACTGCCGACGTCGGTGCTGGCGCTGTCGCCGTCGACCGTGCTGGGCTGGCTGGACTGACCGCCCGGGTCAGCCTCGGTCGAGGACGAATCGCCGCCCGTGGCTCTCGGTCGGCCGGATCTCCACGAAATTGAACTTCTCGGTCGGTACCCAGGACTGCAGGTCCAGTTCCTCGGCGGCGTTGATCTCGTCGAACCGGACGAGGGTGCGCGCGATACCGCGGATCACGACGCTCCACCCGGACGTCGCGTCGGCGTGGTCCACCTGGAACGTCGTCATCGGCCGGAGGGTGAGTTCGGTGAGCTTGTCGCCCTCGGCGGACCGGAAATAGATCTTGCCGTCGTGGACCACGTAGTTGACGGGGTAGACGTCCGGTCGGTCGCCGGCGACCACGATCAGTCGTCCGAGGCGCTCGGTGGCCAGCAGGTCCAGGCATTCCTGTTCGGTCAGTGTCGTGACAGGTGCGGTCCGGTCCGGCATGTCTCCTCCGATCCTCGGTGAGTGTCACCTCCGACTCTGCTCCTTGCCGGACGCTCGTGCCAGACGCCGGTGGTGTGACGTGCGCTGCACGGCCGTTCACTTCCGCCCGCCCCGCCCACCCCTCCCCATCCCGCCTCCCACCCCCGCGTTTTGCGCACTTATCGCGCTCGGGTGGCCCCGATTTTCGCGATAAGTGCGCAAAACGCGGGGGAGAACGAAAGCTAGTGCGCCGTAACGGCGGGAGCGGTGGTCGGCCGCTCGGCGGCGCGGGGTGACATGCCGAGAGCGGTGACCGCGCCGACGGCGGCGAGAGCCGCGACCGCCCACCACGCCGCGGTGAATCCGGACGAGGCCAGGAGGGCGACGAGAATTGCGATGCCGAGGACGCTTCCGAGTTGGCGAGCCGTGTTGACCACAGCGCTGCCGGTCGCGCCGAGAGCGGGCGGCAGGGTCGCGGCGGCCGTCGCGAGGATGGTCGGCAGCGCCAGCCCGACGCCCGCGCCCCCGACGATCCACCCCGGCAGCATCCCCGCCGCGTAGTTGGGGGTCGCGTCGACGCCGGCGAGCACGAGGACGATCCCCGCGCCCCACAGCGCGCTGCCGAGCGCGGCCACGGTCCCGGACGGAATCCGACGGCTCAGCAGCTGTCCGATCACCGCGAACAGCGGGACCAGCATCGGTCCGGGCGCGACGGCCAGACCGGTGCGCAGGGCCGAGTAGCCCCACTGGTTCTGCATCCACAGGATGTTCGCGAGCAGTCCCGCGGCGAACGACGCGCTGAACGCGATCGCGGTGACGTTGGACCATGCGAACGGGCGCACGCGCAGCAGCGCGGGATCGAGCAGTGGGCTGTCGTGGCGCATCGTGCGTCGGGCGAACCATACGAGGGCGAGGACGCCGAGGATCGCGGCGGCGAGCGTGGCGGCGTGGGTCCAACCCCATTCTGGGCCCTGCACCAGCGCGAGCGAGACCGCGCCGACGCCGAAGGCGAGCAGGACCGCGCCTGCGCCGTCGACGGGTGCGGGATTCGGATCTCTCGACTCGGGGACGGTACGCGCAGCCGTCCACAGCAGGATCACGCCGATCGGAACGTTGATCAGGAAGATCCATCGCCACGACGCGGCCACCAGCAGGCCGCCCAGCACCGGTCCCAGCGCGGCCGCGGCGGCTCCGGTCGCGGCCCACAGGCGGACACCGAGCGCGCGGCGTGCCTCGGGCAGCGCCGCGATGACGAGTCCGAGACTGGCCGGCGTCAGGATCGCGGCACCTGCGGCCTGGACGAGGCGGAACGCGACCAGCGTCCACAGCGACGGTGCGAGGGCGCACGCCGCGCTCGCGACGGTGAACAGCGCGAGGCCGACGAGGAAGGCGCGACGTCGTCCCACCCGGTCGGCCCACCGTCCGGCCGGAATCAACAGGGCCGCATAGACGATCGCGTAGCCGCTCAGTACCCAGCTCAGGTGGGAGAGCGGCGTTCCCGAGTAGTCGGCGGCGATGTCGTCGAGGGCGACGTTGACGACGAAGAGGTCGAGGTTGGCGACGAACGGAGCTCCGGCGAGGACGGCCAGCACCGCCCCGAACTTCTGACTTTGCTTTTGCATAGCCAGGAGTGTGGACCCTGGCTATGGATTTGACAAGTCAGCGCGTAGTCTGGGGACATGGAGGCAGCACGACTCGACGGGTTTCTCGCGGACCGGGACGCGTGGCGTCCCACTCAGTGCTCGATCGGCAAGGCGATGGACGTGGTGGGGACGCGGTCGGCGATGCTGATCCTGCGCGAGGCGTACTACGGGACCACCCGTTTCGATCACTTCGCCGAGCGCGTCGGGATCACCGAGGCCGTCGCGGCCGCACGGCTACGGGAGCTGACCGCCGAAGGACTGTTCGAGCGCCGGCCCTACAAGGAGCTGGGTCAGCGCACCCGCCACGAGTACGTGCTCACCGACAAGGGGCGCGACCTGCTGCCGGCGGTGCTCGCGCTGATGCAGTGGGGCGATCGGTATCTGCAGGGGGAGGGGGGCGGTCCGCTCGACCTCGCCGACGACACGAACGGCGAGCCGGTCCGCGTCGAGGTGCGCAGCGCATCGGGGCGTCAGGTGCCCCTCGAGGAGATCCGCGTCGTCCCGCACTTCACCGAGGAACAGGCCCGCCGGGCCATGCGACGCACCTGACACCCTCCCGCGTTTTGCGCACTTATCGCGCCCGCGGGGCCCCGAATTCCGCGATAAGTGCGCAAATCGCGGGGAGAGGGGCGCGGGGAGAGGGGCGCGGGGAGAGGGGCGCGGGGAGAGGGGAGGGGAGGGGTGCGTCAGGCGCCGGCGTCCTTCTTCGCCTTGCGGTCGGCGATCTCGTCCTTGAGGAGGAACATCGGCAGCAGCACCGTTGCGAGGGCGGTGACGAGCCACACGACGAGCGACGCGAGGATCCAGGTGCGCCATCCGGTGATCGACAGTCCGGTCACGAGCGACGCGATGACGAGCGCGACGAACGTCGAGACCAGGCCGATGCCGCCGAGGAAGGCCGGAGCGTTGCGCGCCGCGACCTTGGTGATGAACGGCGACAGCAGGCTCTGCGCGACCGCGAAGACGATGGCGGCGAGGACGAACCCGGTGGCGGTGACGTGCACGTCCGGCAGCAGCCACACGGCAGCCAGGATTCCGATCGCCGCCGACCCGAGGAAGATCGCCGTCCGGATGAGGAAACGAATCATGTTCGGGGCCTTTCGTGTCGACCGCGGCGGCGCGATCTAGGGGAATCGGATCGGCCTCGGCGGAGTCTAACCAGCGGGGCGCCCGCGGACGTGCAGGTGCGATTCCGGCCGTGTTGCGCAGCGGCCGGTAACGTGCGACCGGTGCGCCCACGGCACCCGGGCAGCGGTCTCGGTGAGTGGGTTCCCGGTTCGTCCGAATCGGTGAAATTGCTTAGGCTGGGTATCGAGGCTGCGAGGGTTCTGGGGTGGGACCGCGATCGGGAGGGCTGGCCGTGCTGAGGAACATTCTTGTCCGCGGACGCGAGATGCCGCGTCGGACAGGGACTTCGGTGATCCTCGCGCTCTGGGCTGTGACATCCGTCGTGCTGCTCTTCACGACTGTGTCCCCGTGGATGCCCAAGATCGGACTGTTCGCGGGTGGCGCCGACCTCGACGTGTACCGCGACGGCGCCCGCCACGTGATGGCGGATCTTCCGCTGTACACCGAGCCTGTGATCCACGGCCTGCTCTACACCTACACGCCGTTCTCGACGTTGATGTTCCTGCCTTTCGGATTGCTTCCTGGCGGGGTCGACAAGTACCTGTGGATGGCGGCCAACGTCGCGCTGCTGGTCGCGATCGTGGCGTTGTGCTGGCGCATGCTCGGCTACCGCATCACGCCGTACGTCGTCGGGATGTCGGCGCTGCTGGCCGCGTCGTGTACGTTCCTCGAACCGGTTCGGACCACGCTGTTCTACGGGCAGATCAACCTGGTGCTCATGGCGTTGGTGCTGTGGGACGCCTCGCGCGGCGACGCGAGCCGGCTCAAGGGCATCGGCGTGGGAGTCGCGGCGGGCATCAAGCTCACGCCGGCCTATTTCGTCCTCTACTACCTGGTCCTGCGGAAGTGGCGTGCTGCCGTCGTCGCGGTCGGCACCGGCGCTGCCACGGTCGCCGTCAGCTGGCTGATATTGCCCGACGACTCGTTGCAGTACTGGACGGAGACGTTCTTCGAGTCCACTCGCATCGCGGAGGACTCGCACCCGTCGAACCAGTCGATCCGCGGAGTGATCGCGCACCTCGGTGGCGACCCCGCCCCGGTGGCGCTGTGGCTGGCGCTGGCGGGGTGCGCGGTCGTGGTGAGCATGTGGATCGTCGTCCGGTTGCATCGGAAGAACGAGGCGCTGCTGGCGGTGACCGTCGCCGGACTCACCGCGGCCGCGGTCTCACCGTTCTCGTGGAGCCACCACTGGGTGTGGTTCGTTCCGCTGCTCGTCTACATCGTGCACCGGGCGACCACCAACCGGTGGTGGTGGCTCGCGGCCGCGGTCGTCTACCTCGCGGCGGGCGCGTGGCCCTACCGCTGGGAGGAGGACAACGTGGTGGTGGGGCTCTTCCTGTTCCCGCCGTGGTGGACGATCACGGACGTCCTCATGAACATCTATCTGCTGGTCTACGTGGCTGTTCTCGCCGCGGCGGCGGTCATCGCCTTCCGCGGTACACCCGGCCCCGCGCTCGAGAAGCCGGCACCCGTGCGCGCACCCGAACCGGTGTGATGCCACCATTCGGGGCATGCGCATTCGACATCTGATCGCCGCCGTCCCCGTCGCCCTGCTGGTCCTCACCGGCTGCAGTGACGGTGGCGACTCGGACCCGAAGGACACCAAGAACGACGCGGGCGAGACCACCATCACGGCCGAGGCCGGCGCCGACGCCCAGGAGACCGCGGTCTCGGTGATGTGCGCGCAGGTGGTGGCCTACCTCGACGCGACGCAGCAGCAGGCCGAGAGCACCGGGCAGCCGTTCGACCGGGACGCGAAGGGCGCCGAGTTCCTCGACATGCTGAAGGCGAACGGCGGCACCGTGGTGGCGGCGTACAACCAGCAGGCGGTGGCGGCCGGTGAGCCGACGCTCGATCCGGCGACCGCGACGTGGGAGGACGTGCCGTCCGAGGCCCGGGAGCTCATCGAGCAGTCGGTGCAGTCCGGGATCTCCGGCAGCTGCTGACGGCGGTCAGCCGCGCAGGGCGTCGGACAGTGCCCGCGCGGCGGCCTTCGGGTCGTCGGCCGCGGTGATGGCGCGGACCACGACGATGCGGGTGGCCCCGGCCTCGAGGATCTCCGGCAGCCGCTCGTGGTCGACGCCACCGATCGCGAACCACGGGCGCGACGGCTGCGCCTCGGCGGTGCTGCGAACCAGTTCGATGCCCGACGCGGCCCGGCCCGGTTTGGTGGGGGTGGCCCACACCGGACCGGTGCAGAAGTAGTCGACGTCCTCTTCGATCGCGGCGAGGCTGGCCTGCGCGCGGTTGTTCGTGGAGCGGCCGATGACGACGTCGGGTCCGACGATCTGCCGTGCGTAGTGCACCGGCAGGTCGTTCTGGCCCAGGTGCAGGACGTCGGCTCCGGCGGCGAGCGCGACGTCGGCGCGGTCGTTGACGGCGAGCAACGCGCCGTGGCGGCGGGCCGCGGCCCCGATCACCGCGAGCGCGGCGAGCTCCTCCTTGACCTCCATCGGCCCGAACTCGCGCTCGCCGGCCGAACCCTTGTCGCGGAGCTGGACGATGTCGACGCCGCCGGCGAGCGCGGCGTCGACGAACTGGGCCAGATCGCCCTTGTCGCGGCGGGCGTCGGTGCACAGGTACAGCCGCGCGTCGGCGAGACGTTCGCGCGGTGTGAGGTGCTTGACGGACTGGGAAGCATGCACACCTGGAACGGTAGTCTGTACCGCGGACGAATCAACACGGGAGTCCCGACGGATACGGGGCTGAGAGGGGGCCTGCCGGCCCCGACCGTCATACCTGACCCGGATCATGCCGGCGCAGGGAGTGAGGTGGAGAGAAGTGACCCGATCGGTTTCCGTCGTGGGAGGCGGAGTGATCGGCCTGTCGATCGCGTGGCGTGCCGCGCAGAGCGGCTGGGCGGTGACGTTGTACGACCCGGCGCCGGGGAGCGGTGCGTCGTGGGTGGCCGGCGGGATGCTGGCGCCGCTGTCGGAGGGCTGGCCCGGTGAGGAGAAGGCGCTCGCACTCGGTGCGGCGTCGCTACGGCGGTGGCCGGACTTCGGCGCCGAACTCGGGCGCCTGGCGGACGTCGAGTTGTTCACCTCCGACGACTCGCTCACCGTCGCACTCGACGCCGCCGACGCCGCGGACCTGCACACCATCGCCGACTGGGTGGCCGAGCAGGGCCACGAGCTGCGCATCCTGAACCGCGCGCAGATCCGCGAGCTCGAGCCGTCGCTGGGGCGCGGGATCCGGCTGGCGCTGCAGGCCCCCACCGAACTGGCCGTCGACAACCGGCTGTTGGTGGCCGCGCTGCGGACGGCGGTGGCCGAAGCCGGCGTCGAGCTGATCGAGCAGGCGGTCACGGATCTCGGCGAGCTCACTACCGACCAGGTGGTGCTGGCGGCGGGATCGAACTCGGCGCAGCTGTGGCCCCACCTGCCGGTACGCCCGGTGAAGGGGGAGATCCTGCGGCTGCGGGCCCGGCCGGGCGTGACGCCGGCACCGCTGCGCACCATCCGCGGCAGTGTGCACGGGCGGCCGTCGTACCTCGTCCCGCGTGCCGACGGAATCGTCGTCGGCGCAACGCAGTACGAGTCGGGTCACGACACCCAGGTCACCGTCGCGGGTGTGCGCGACCTCATCGCCGACGCCGAGGCGCTGATGCCCGCGATCGGCGAGTACGAGCTGTACGAGGCGAAAGCGGGTCTCCGTCCGATGAGTCCGGACAACCTGCCGATCATCGGTCGCGTGTCGGACCGCGTCGTGCTGGCGACCGGGCACGGCCGCAACGGGATCCTGATGACCCCGGTCACCGCGGACGCGACGGTCGCGATCTTGGACGGCAACCCCTTGGCGGAGGCGGAAAGCGCCACCGCCGAACGATTTTCACCCGCGAAGGTTTGAGTGAGGTTTGAATGAGTGAGTTGATCGGGATCACCGTCAACGGTGAGGACCGCGAGTTCGACGGGCCGCTGACGGTGACGGAGTTGCTCGAGCGGCTGGAGTTGCCGCAGCGCGGCATCGCCGTCGCGGTGGACGGTGCGGTGTTCCCGCGCGGCCGGTGGACCGAATCGGTCGGCCGCGGCTGGGAGATCGAGATCCTCACGGCGGTGCAGGGTGGCTGACATGGGCAAGCTGACGATCGCCGACCGCACGTTCGGCTCGCGCCTGATCATGGGCACCGGGGGCGCCGCGAATCTCGCGGTTCTCGAGGAGGCGCTGGTGGCGTCCGGTACCGAACTGACCACCGTGGCGATGCGACGCGTCGACGCCGCGGGCGGCACCGGTGTGCTCGATCTGCTCCGCCGTCTCGACATCGCGCCGCTGCCGAACACCGCCGGATGCCGCGGCGCCGCGGAGGCCGTGCTCACCGCGCAGCTCGCACGCGAGGCCCTCGAAACCGACTGGGTGAAACTCGAGGTGATCGCCGACGAGCGCACCCTGCTGCCCGACGCGATCGAATTGGTCAGCGCCGCAGAGCAGTTGGTGGACGACGGCTTCACGGTGCTGCCGTACACCACCGACGACCCGGTGCTCGCGAAGCGCCTCGAGGACGTCGGTTGCGCGGCGGTGATGCCACTGGGTTCACCGATCGGCACCGGTCTGGGCATCTCGAACCCGCACAACATCGAGATGATCGTCGACGCCGCGAACGTCCCCGTCATCCTCGACGCCGGCATCGGTACCGCGAGCGATGCGACGCTCGCGATGGAACTGGGCTGCGACGCGGTGCTGCTCGCGACAGCGGTCACCCGGGCGAAGGATCCGGCGCTCATGGCGTCGGCGATGCGTGGTGCGGTCACGGCCGGTTACGAGGCCCGGCATGCCGGACGTATCCCCAAGCGGTTCTGGGCGCAGGCGTCGTCGCCGATGTAGTTGCGGCGCGCCGCGGGTCACGGGTTGATCGAAATCCCTGGCCCGGCGCGGATTCAGGCTAGGCTCGACAGCAACTTGCTCCGTTGGTTCGAGTGCCTGGAGGGCATGCCATGACGACGTTGAGTACCGACCTTCTGGATTTGCTCCGCTCGGATGTCGTGGCGTGGAACGCCCGACGCGATCAGTTGCCCGATGCGCCCGACCTTCACGGTCTCGATCTGTCAGGTGCCGACCTGGCCGGGGCCAACCTCACGGGCGCCAACATGGAGGGCACCGATCTCTCCGGGGCGGACCTGACGTTCGCGGAACTCGGCGGCGCCAACCTCAACGGCGCGAACCTCTCGGGGGCCGTGGCCGCGGACGCGGACTTCAGCAAGGCGTATCTCACCAACGCCAAACTCAACGGGGCAGTGCTCACGCTGTCGTTCCTGACGTCGACGTACCTGGCACACGCCAACCTGACCGGCGCGGATCTGTCGGGCGCGTACATGACCGGCGCCCACCTCGAGGACGCCGATCTGACGGGGGCGCGGCTCACCGGCGCGTACCTCGCGCACGCCGATCTCACCGGGGCCCGGCTCGGCACAGCCGACGTCAGCGGCGCGGACCTGACCGACGTGACGATGCCGGACGGCGCCGTCCGGGCCTGACTCCGGGTGATCCCCCACACGCCTCGGGGTGCGCGTCATCCCTGGGTATGACACGCGAGTAGACCCGGGACCGATGCGCAGGCAGGGGCGTTTCGGGCAGAGTGGTCCCCATGATTGAAGTGAGGGGACTGACGAAGACCTACGGGTCGACGAGAGCGGTGGACGATCTCACGTTCTCCGTGAAGCCGGGAATCGTCACCGGCTTCCTCGGCCCGAACGGTGCCGGCAAGTCGACGACCATGCGAATGATCCTCGGACTCGACACCCCGACGTCGGGAACCGCACTGGTCGAGGGTGTGCCGTACCACGAGCTCAAGCAGCCGTTGCGGACCGTCGGCGCGCTGCTCGACGCCAAGTGGGTGCACCCCAACCGCTCCGCGAAGGCGCACCTGCAGTGGATGGCCGCGGCCAACTCGCTGCCGATGTCGCGCGTCGACGAGGTGCTGCGGCTGGTGGGCCTGAGCGAGGTTGCCGGCAAGAAGGCCGGCGGCTTCTCGCTCGGTATGTCGCAGCGGCTCGGTCTGGCCGGCGCGCTGCTGGGTGACCCCAAGGTGCTGCTGTTCGACGAGCCGGTCAACGGCCTCGACCCCGAGGGCATCGTCTGGATCCGAAAGTTCATGCAGAGCCTGGCCGCCGAGGGCCGTACCGTCCTCGTCTCGAGCCATCTGCTGTCGGAGATGGCGCAGACCGCCGAGCACCTCGTGGTGATCGGCCGCGGTCGCCTCATCGCCGACACCAGCGTCAAGGATTTCGTCGACCGCGCCTCGGGTGCGTCGGTGCGGGTGCGCAGCCCGCAGCTCGACGCGCTGCGCAGCGTGCTCACCGCGCAGGGTTTCTCGGTCCAGGAGGACCCGGGCACCGATCATCAGCCGGCGCTGCTGGTCGCGGGTGTGCGCACGGACGACGTGGGCGCCCTCGCCGGTGCGAACGGCATCGTGCTGCACGAGCTGGCGTCGAAGCAGGGCTCGCTCGAGGAAGCGTTCATGAAGCTCACCGGCCACGACGTGCAGTACCAGGCGCAGATCGGCGGTCAGCCGGCCGACGCCGCGCAGAACATGGGAGGTGCGCTCCGATGAGCGTGTTGAATGCCGAGCGCATCAAGCTCACGTCCACCAAGTCGCCGATGTGGTGCAGCCTCATCGCCGTTGTGGTCAGCGTCGGGTTCGCGGCGATCATGGGTGTGGCCTACAAGTCGCTGGTGTCGTCGGGCGACAACTCGATGGGCGAGTTCACCGTCGCCTACACGCAGGCGGGTGCCGCCCAGTTCGGCGCCATGCTCGTGATGATCATGTCGGCGCTGGCGGTCACCACCGAGTACCGGTTCGGCGTCATCCGCACCACGTTCCAGGCCATCCCGCGCCGCACCCAGGTGATCGGCGGGAAGGCAGCGTTGCTGGCGGCGATTGCGGCGGTCCTCGGTCTGGTCATCGCCCTGGCGTCGTTCTTCGTGGCGCAGGCGACGTCGGGTGAGACGCTGTCGATGGGCAGCGGTGACAATGCCCGGGAACTGTTCGGTATCCCGATCTACTACGCGCTCCTGGCCGTGCTGGCGGTGGGCGTCGGCACGCTGATCCGTCAGTCGGCGGGTGCCATCTCGCTGCTGCTGCTGTGGCCGCTGGTGATCGAGAGCCTCGCGACGATCATCCCCAAGGTGGGCAAGTACGTCGGCGAGTTCGGTCCGTTCAACAACGTGAACTACTTCCTCGGCAACGGTGGCGGGTTCGATTTCCACTGGGGTCCATGGGGCGGCCTGCTCTACTTCGCGGCGTTCGTCGCGATCGTGTTCGGTGCGAGCCTGTTCGTGGTGAACAAGCGCGACGCCTGAGTACCGCTCTCGAAGCGCCCGGCCGAATTCTTTCGGCCGGGCGCTTCGGCTATCTTCGGCCCGGACGACGGGAGGGTGCCGCGATGCGGATCGGAGTGTTGGCGTACGAGGGCTGTCTGGCAGCGGAGATCTTCGTGTTCACCGATCTGCTCCGCATCGCCAATCGTGTTGCGCGGGAGACGGGTGCGGCCACCGAGGATCCCTTCCGGGTGTCGGTGATCGCGGCGTCTGCCGAACCCGTTGCGGCGGCCGGCGGCTTTCCGGTCGGCGTCACGCGCTGGCACCACCGGTTCGATCGTCTGATCGTCCCCGGCTTCGAACTCGTGCCGTCCGAGGATGTCGCGGCGCGCCTGGGTTCTCTGCAGCGGGAGACGACGTTCCTGCGGGCGGCGGCGGAGCGAGGCACCCGGATCGCGTCGGTGTGTGTGGGCGCGTTCCTGCTGGGCGAGGCCGATCTGCTGGCCGGACGGCGGGCGACCACGTCGTGGCTGTTCGCGTCGCGCCTGGCCCGGCGCTACCCGCGGACGACCGTGTGCCCCGAGGCGCTGATCGTCACCGACGGGACGATCACGACGACGGCCGCCTTCAGTGCCGCGCTGGACCTTGCGACCGCACTGGTCCGCGAACACCTCGGCGACGACGTCGCCCGCGCCACGGCGCGGATCACGCTGGTGGCCGACAACCGAACGAGTCAGGCGCCGTACGTCGTCGACGCCATGTTGCCGTCGGCCCGCGGACCGTTCGCGGACCAGGTGGCGGCGTGGCTCGTGGAGCACCTGGCCGAACCCTACGACCTGGGGCGCCTCGCCGACGCGTTCCACGTGAGCACCCGGACGTTGCTGCGGCGCTTCCGGGCCGAGACCGGGGAGTCGCCGCTCGACTTCCTCCGCCGGGCCCGGGTGCGGGCGGCGCGGAACCTGCTCGAAACCACGGATCTGCCGCTGGCCCGTGTCGTCGAACGCGTCGGGTACCGGGATGCCGGGACGTTCCGGCGTTTGTTCGTCGAGCAGGTGGGGATGAATCCGGCCGACTACCGCCGGAAGTTCCATGGCGACGCAAGCTCCGTGGCGATGTAGCCGCTATAGGTGGCGATGTCGCCACTCCCCGTCGTGCCGGGACGCGGACAGACTGACCGAACCACCATCGATCGGTCACGGAGGACACAAGTGCCCCAACGCAGCCTGCACGAGGACGATCCGCTCGACGACTTCGAGCGCCGCAGCATCGAGGAGAACGGCGTCACCAAGACCGTCTACGTCGCGGGCAGCGGACCGGCGGTGATCGTCATGCCGGAGATGCCGGGGATCAGCCCGCACGTCGCGCGGTTCGGGCGGTGGGTGCGTGACGTCGGCTTCACCGTGTATCTGCCGTCGCTGTTCGGCCGGGACGGCGCCGTGCCCGGTGTCGAGGAGGGGGTGGCGGTGCTCCGCCGGGCGTGTGTGAGCGCGGAGTTCCGGGCGCTCGGCGCCGACGGCACCACTCCGGCCGTCGCGTGGCTGCGCGCGCTCGCCCGTCGCGCGCACGGCGAGTGCGGCGGACCGGGCGTCGGGGCGATCGGCATGTGTTTCACGGGCAACTTCGCGCTGTCGATGATGCTCGAGCCCGCGATGCTGGCGCCGGTGCTCTCGCAGCCGTCGCTGCCGCTCGACGATCCGGACGGAATCGACAGCGGCCCGGAGGAGCTCGCGTCGGTGCGCAAACGTCTCGAGAAGGACGACCTGACGGTGCTGGCCTACCGGTTCCAGGGCGACAAGTTCTGCCGCGCACAGCGGTTCGCAGCGTACGAGCGGGCGCTCGGCGACCGGTTCGAGGCGCGGGTGCTGCCCGACAGCGCCGCCAATCCGGAGACGTCGCCGTTCTTCGAGCACGTCATCGCGAGCCCGCACAGCGTCGTCACGGCGCACCTGATCGACGAGGCCGGCCAGCCCACCGTCGCGGCGCGGGATGAGATCCTCTCCTTCCTCGCCATGCGGCTGAGGGCCTGAGGGTCCCGGCCCGAGCGGGGTACTCTGCCCGCATGCGGGTGAGGGTGGGGTTGGTCGTGGGTCTCTCCGGTGCGCTGCTGCTCGCGGGCTGCAGCGATCCCGACGAGGGCGGCCCACCCGTGGACGGTCCGGGCCTGGCCGCGGCGATCGACGCCGACGCGGTGATGGGCGATCTCGAGCAACTGCAGCGGATCGCGGACGCGAACGGCGGTAACCGCTCCGTCGGCACCCCCGGCTACGACGCGAGCGTCGACTACGTCGTCGGACAGCTCGAGGGCGCCGGATTCGACGTCGAGACACCGGAATTCGACGTCGACCGATTCGACGCGCACACCCAGACGCTCGCGTTCGCCGGCCGCGACGTGCCGTTCGAGGCGCTCACGTACTCGCCGGCGACACCGCGGGGCGGGCTCACCGCCCGGTTGGTGCCGGCGCCGTCGGACGAGACCCCGGGCTGCGAGGCCACCGACTACGACGGCCTGGACGTCACGGGTGCGGTGGTGCTGGTGGATCGCGGCGCGTGCCCCTTCGCGCAGAAGCAGCAGGTCGCGGCCGATCGGGGCGCGGTGGCCGTGCTCGTCGCCGACAACGAGGACGAAGGCCTACCCGGCGGCACGCTGGGGGCGAAGGCGGACGCCCGGATCCCCACCGGTGGCGTCAGCAAGGCCGACGGCGTCGCGCTGCGACAGGGTGGAGACGTGACCCTCACGCTCGACACCATCGTCGAAACGGTCAAGTCCCGCAACGTGATCGCGCAGACCAAGACCGGCGATTCCGGCAACGTGGTGATGGCGGGCGCGCATCTGGACTCGGTGCCGGACGGCCCCGGCATCAACGACGACGGCTCGGGTGTCGCGTCGCTGCTCGAGACGGCCCGGCAGCTCGGCGCGAGGCCGGACACGGCGAACGCGGTGCGGTTCGCCTTCTGGGGTGCCGAGGAGGAGGGGCTCAACGGGTCGACGGCGTACGTCGAGGGTCTCGACGACGCGGCCCGCGCCGACATCGCGCTGTACCTCAACTTCGACATGGTGGGCTCGCCCAACGCCGGCTACTTCGTGTACGACGGCGACAACTCCGACAACGTGGGCGAAGGGCCGGGGCCGGAGGGGTCGGCCGGGATCGAGCGCACGTTCGCAGCGATCGTGTTGCAGTTGGGGGTGACGCCAGGGGGAACGGACTTCGACGGGCGCTCGGACTACGGCCCGTTCATCGCGGCCGGGATCCCGGCGGGCGGCCTGTTCACCGGTGCCGAGGAGAAGAAGACACCAGCTCAGGCGCAGCAGTGGGGTGGTGAGGCCGACGCGATGCTGGACCCGAATTACCACACCGCGCAGGACACCGTCGGCAACATCGACCGCACCGCGCTGGCGCTCAATGCGCAAGCGATCGGGTACGGCATCGGGCATTACGCGCAGTCGACCGACGGCGTGAACGGGGTGCCGCCGGCGGGTGACGCCCGGAGCGCGGCGCGGGCCGATGTGGGGAAGTAGGCGCCGAAACCGGCGTCACGCGGCAGTTCTGCGAGACGACCCGGCCACGATTACTCTTGCCGGGGTGAGTGACGACCCGGAGGGCGACGCCACACCGGAACCGGCCCCCACGGATTCCGGCACGGAGGGCGGCTACGCCAAGGTCACCGGTTCGGTGGCGAAGTGGGTACGCGACGCAGACCGGCAACCCCAGTTGGTCGACGCCGTGCGGCGGATCAGGCGCTCACTGCCCGGTGATCCCGCATTCGGCGACCCCCTCTCGACGGCTGGTCCCGGCGGCGCGCGGGCCGCGGCCCGCATGATCGACACCGGTTCGGGGGCGTCGCGCGAGGTGAGCATGGCGGCGCTGCAGGTGCTGCAGGCGGTGCTCGAGAAGACGTGGGGCAGCCCCGCGAACGGCGAGGTCACCATCGTGTTCACCGACCTCGTCGGGTTCTCCAGCTGGTCGCTGCAGGTGGGCGACGGCGCGACGCTGTCGCTGCTGCGGGAGGTCGCCGCCACCATCGAGCCGCCCATGATCGAACGGGGCGGCCAGGTGGTCAAACGTCTGGGCGACGGGCTGATGGTGGTGTTCGATCACCCGGACCGGGCCGTCGAGGCGGTGTTCGCGGCGCGCGCGGCGCTCGCGACCCTGGACCACGCCGGCTACCGCCCCCGGATGCGCGTCGGCCTGCACACCGGGGCTCCGCAGCCCATCGGCGCGGACTGGTTCGGTGTCGATGTCAACGTGGCCGCCCGCATGATGGAGCTCGGCGGCAACGGCAACGTCGTCGTCTCCGGCAACACGCACGACGCGATCGGCGAGGAGCGCCTTGCCGAGCTGGGCCTTGTTGCGCGGCGCTACCGGCGCGGGCTGCTGGCGGCGCCGCAGCGCGGGGTGCCCGAGGACCTGCGGGTCTACGTGCTGCGCCCGGCGCCGGCACCGCGGTGACGGCCGAGCGGACCATTCGGACGACTTCGGGAAACCGTTGCCGCCCTCGCCGCCCGGCGCGCACACTGGGGACCATGACCGAGTCCGGGCATCCGCAGCGCACACCGTTCTACGGGGTGTTGATGATCATCGCGGCGCTGGCGGCCGCGATCGCGGTGAGCTACTACGGGCCCACGTGGTTCCGGATCACCGTCTACATTCTCGCGGTGCCGGTGGTGGCGGTCGGTTTCGTCATGACCCTGCGCGACTATTCGCGCTGATCAGGCGCCTTTCGGATCCAGTCGCCACAGCGGCGACACCGGACCGTGCCCGGCGCCGAGGTCGTACGACGCCTCGAGGCACTTGGTGACCCATTCCTTGCCGAACGCGACCGCGTCGGGCATCGCGTAGCCGTTGGCGAGCGCGCACGTCACCGCCGCGGCCAGGGTGTCGCCGCCGCCGTGATCGTTGCCGGTGTCGATCCGCGGGCTGGTGAACTCGTGGAAGGTGTCGCCGTCGAACAGCAGGTCGGTGCTCGACGTCGACGAGCGCAGGTGCCCACCCTTGACCATCGACCACTGCGCGCCGAGGGCGTGCAGGGCCTCGGCCGCGCGGCGGGCGGTGGCATCGTCGACCACCTCGATGCCGGTGATGAGGCGCACCTCGTCGAGGTTCGGCGTCACCAGCGACGCGATCGGGATGAGGGTGTTCCGGACGGCGTCGAGCGCCTCGGCGTGCAGCAGCGGATCGCCGTGCATGGACGCGCACACCGGGTCCACCACCAGCGGGATGGAGCCGTCGCGGCCGATGCCCACCTCGGTGCACACCTGTGCCACGGCCTCGATGATCGCGGTGGACGCGAGCATGCCGGTCTTGGCGGCGGAGACGCCGATGTCCAGGGCCACGCAGCGCACTTGCGCAGCCACCGTCTCGGGCGGGATCTCGTGAAAACCGCTGACGCCCACCGAGTTCTGCACCGTCACCGCGGCGACCGCGACGCACGCGTGCACCCCGCACATCGCCATGGTGCGCGAATCGGCCTGGATGCCGGCACCGCCGCCGGAGTCGGTGCCGGCGATGGTGAGGGCGCGGATCGGGGTCTGGCCGGTCGGCGTCAGGGGCAGGTAGTTCACGGCCTCGAGCCTACCCAGGCGAGGCGGGTGCGACGGACGGTGGTGTGAGTCGTGCGGTTGGGGCATCTACGACGTGAGTCGTCCCGGTGCCGGCGGGATACCGGCACCGGGACGAGGTCAGCGGTGGATCAGGGTGTGGGGGTGTTCAGGTACTCGTCCAACTCCCAGCCGGCGACGTTGTAGACGGCGCTGGTCGTGGACAGGGAGTTACCGGCACCCGCGGAGGGCAGGCCCGCCCGCAGGTTGACGGCCCAGTTCAGGGATCCGAGCGGGCCGCAACCGGAGGCGCCGGGGACGGCGAAGTCGGTGGCGGTGTGGGGTGCCTGGGGCCAGACGTAGCCCGGCACCTCGGGCCCGTTGGTCGAGATGTACTCCGTCGGTCCGGCGCTGCCCACGAGTGCGAGGGACAGGTTGATCGGGGTGGCGGCGGAGCCGATGTAGCAGTTGTCGCCGAGAAGTGGATTGGAGAGCTTGAGCCGCACCGGAAGCTGCACGGCGAGGTTGTAGGGATCGACGTCGGGCAGGGCGACGGCCTCCACGGTCGCCTGGATGGCGGTGGGGCCGAAGTTCTCCGCCGACGCGGCGCCGAATGCTCCGCCGGGAACGGTGATCGGGTTGGCGTACACGCCGAACTTGCCGTCGTCGGCGGCGGGGACGAAGACCTGCTCGCCCGTCACGCCGCCGGCGATCATCAGGCTGCCGTCGGGGACCGCGACGTCGAGATTGCCGATGCGCATGTTGCCGTCCCGGATGATCACCGTCATGCAGGTACCCAGGCCGGTATCGGGGTCGTAGGCCAGATCGAGCCGGCAGGTGTCCCAGTTCTGGAACTCGTACGGCGTGCCGGGCGCGGCCGACGAGCCGGTCGAGGAGCCGCTGCTGCCTTCGGAACTGGACAGGCTGCCGCTGCTACCGGAGCTGCCTTCGGCCGATCCGGCGGCGTTCGCGACGCCGCCGCCGACCAGGGCCAGCGCGGCGGTGGCCGCCAGCACGGCGGAGCGAGTGGTGTTCTTTCGCATGTACTTCCCCCATATGGATGTCGACTCGGCCAGGAGGTTCGGTCGAACCCAGCTGTGACTGCCCGAGTGCCCTACTGACAGGTTGGCGCCGCCCTGGCATGGGCCTTGCGACGCCTGGCGTCGAGGTGAGTCGGGCGTGCCCCGGATCGAGATGGGGCGCAGATGCGCTCATCCGAATCCCCCGATGTTCCCCGTCCAGAGCCGGACGTTGTTGCAGTCCGACTGCGAGCGTGTAACAGATCGTCACACACACAGCGGATGTCATGTGCCGGTTTCGGGAGGATCGGCGAAATCTATCTGCGGTACACCGAAACTGTACTGCAGTACAAACTTTAGCGTTGACCGAAAAGGCGACCCGAAAAGTCGGGTGTCGTTACGGCCAGGGCTGGCCCCTTGCTGGAAGTCGTGCGCCCAGGCGAATATCGGCCGACCGGTATCTCGTACTGTTGACCTGCGTGGATCTCGGAAATGGCAAGGGGTGCAACATTTATTGAACGCCCGTCCAGCTGGGGGCCTGCTTGGCGGCGGCCGGGGGAATTGTCGAAACTGTCACGCGAAGGCGTCGTGTGTGTGACGATCTGTTACGCGCACGCAGTCGGGCCGACATCAGGTCCGGCTCAGGATGGGGAATCTCGGGGGAGATCAGGAACGGGCACAACCCCGCTCGTCCCGGACTTACGCCAGCAGCGCACCCGACTCACCCCAACGTCATGCATCGTGCTCGAGGTGCAGTGCATATCGAGCCGATGCTCTTCCGTGAGAAATACACTCGATCGGCGATGCCGAGTCCTGCTCGAATCGAATCTGGACGGGTGTGTACCCGAATGGGGGTTCTACGTGAGAAAACTCATGACCCGCTCCGTGATCCTGGGTGCGGCAACAGCTTTGGCTCTGGTAGGGGGTGGTGTGGCGAACGCGGCTGCCCCGGTATCGGGGGCGAAGTACGATTTCAAGAATTGGGACACCTGCCAGCTGGACAAGGTTTACGACCCCGATACCGGTGTGGGTACCTGTATGACGGTCGTGATTCGGGATGGCACGATGCGAGTCGGCAGCCTCAACGTCCAGATTCCGGACGGAAGTCTGATGATTGCCGGCGGTGTCGCGCAGGACCAGGTCTTCGTTCCCGCTGCCAATGATGGCAAGTTCGGTGTGTATTCGAAGTCGCTCAGCGTCCCCGGCGGCGCACTCGGGACCAGTTCGGCCGAGGACTTCGGCCCGACTGCCATCCAGGCGACCGTGGAGGCTGTGGAGCTGCCTGTGGTCGATCCCTACAACCTCGGTGTGCAACTTCCGGTTCGGTTGAAGCTCTCCAACTCGTTGCTGGGGAACAACTGCTATATCGGTTCTACTTCGAATCCGATACGGCTTTCGCTGGCACTCCAAGATGCTGGTGCTGCGCAATGGATTTCGGACACGGTTCCTGGCGTTCCGGGCGGGGTCTGGCCCCAGGCAACACACAAGGCCACCAACTTTGCGGTGCCCGGAGCCACCGGATGCGGTCTCTTCGGCTCGCTGAACTGGGCCGTCAATCAACGGGCCGGCCTGCCGTCGGGTGGTTCGGGCAATTCCCTGTCCACAACCAGCTCTGTCTACAACGCCGCGGGATGGGAGCTGCTGTAGCGCCGCAATCGAATCGATTCATCGAAGCCTGTTCAATCGACCGTTCATCCGAACGGGGCTACACCTCACATGAAGGAGAAACGAATGGCAACGAAGATTCTCAATCGGGGTAGCGCAGTTCTGGCCGTCGCCGCGGCCGCGACGTTGACGGCTGCGGGGCTGTCGTACGCGTCGACAACGATCACTCCCGCGAGCACGCCGGTCACCGCGACGAGCAGCGATCTTCGGATCATCACCACCACCCCCGGGTACACCATGCGCTGTACGAATGTGTCCGGCACCGGGACGACCCCGGCTGCACCCGGCAACGTCAACCCGTCCACTGGCGGGATCGACATCAACATCAGCAGCGTGAGTCTGTCGAGTTGCACGCTCAACGGGCAGCCTGCGACGGTCGCTGCCAGCGGGACCTGGAAGCTGAAGGTCGACAACGATGGTGCATCACCCCAGGGTTCACTGATCATCCCCGCCGGTGGCGCGGTGGTCACGGTGCCGTCGAGTGGTTGCTCGATCACGGTGGGGGCGAGCACCATCGGGCCGCTGCCGTACGCGAAGCCGTCGGTGACCGCCTCGAACTCCGGGACGGTCAATTTCAACTCCACCGGTGGCGGTGTATGCCCGCCGGCAGGTCCCGGTACGGCTACCCTGACGGGCAAGCTGACCTTCTCGCCGGGAATCGACGTCACGCCGTGACGTCGATCTGACCTAGACCGTCCCGGTATCCACGTGGGTGGGTACCGGGACGGTCGACGGATCGGATCGAAAAGTATTCAGCTGAAGGCTTTTCGAGAAGCGGCTGTTCGGTGGTGCAGGGGATCGGCCGGGTGGCTCTTGTGTGTTTGCCAATCTGTAACGGATGGCCGGGTGAATAGATTGTGTCGACAGTAAGAAGAACCGGTCGGGTGGTATTGAATTCCGCGCTGCGTCCGGGATGCGTCTCCGCTGCTTGTGTATGCGATCTGAAGGGGCCCGGAATTCGCGTCGAACGGATTCGGTCAAATGCCTGACAGGTTGCCCCGAACGCCTGTACTAATAGTGGCGTGGATCACATTGTTGCATCGAAAGCGTCCCGAGGAGGTGTCGTGTTCGCCGATTCGCCCAGTGCCGACGTGACCGACAATACCGACCAGAACCGCTTCGAGTTGCGGCTCAACGGAGACCTGGTGGGAATCGTCGGCTACTACGACACCTCACCGGCCCGTCGTCGCGGCGCGCGGAAACCCACTCCGGTCGTCTCGTTCATGCACACCGTCGTCGTCGAGGACTTCGGTCACCGCGGGCTCGCCGCCGTCATGGTGCGGCGCTCCCTGGACCGGGCCCGGGACTACGGCTGGCGCGTGCGCCCAGTGTGCACGTATGTGCAGCGGTTCGTGGAGGCCAACCCGGAGTACCTGGATCTGATGGCGCCACCCGAGGCGTCCGACGCGATCTCGCTGAACTGATCGACGCGCGGCCACGCCGCGGTCAAGGATCGGCATCGAACCGCCCCACCCGTCCCGAAACGGACCCGGTGCCGGCGGTTCGGCCGGTTTCATGGGGAACGTGAACAGCGAATCCCCACGGACAGCGGGCGCCGTCGCCGACGCCGTCCGTATCGTCGACAGCCCGCCACACGAGCGCTACGAACTGTGGGTGCGCGACGACCTCGTCGGCATCCTCGGCTACCGCCGCGACAGCGCCGGGCCGTCCGGTGACGTGCTCACCCTGCTGCACACCGTCGTCCGCGAGGACCGGAGCGGCCGCGGCTGGGCGGCGGTACTGGTGCGGGCCGTGCTCGACCGCGCCCGCAGCGAGGGCGCCCGGATCCGCCCGGTCTGCACCTACGTCACGCGGTTCCTCGGCACCCACACCGAGTACCTGGACCTGCTCGACGAGCAGCCTGATCAGGCCAGATCCACCACGACCGGCGCGTGATCGCTCGCGCCCTTGCCCTTGCGCTCGTCCCGGTCGATGTGCGCGCCGGTGACCCGCGCCGCGAACGCGGGGGAGCCCAGCACGTAGTCGATGCGCATGCCCTGCCGCTTGGCGAACCGCAGCTGTGTGTAGTCCCAGTAGGTGTAGACGCCGGGGCCGGGCGCGTGCGGGCGCACCACATCGGCGAAACCGGCCTCGGCGAACGCATCGAACGCTTCCCGCTCCGGCTGCGACGTGTGGGTCTTGCCCTCGAAGAACGCCGGATCCCACACGTCCTCGTCGGTGGGCGCGACGTTCCAGTCGCCCACCAGCGCGATCTGCGCGTCCGGGTTGCCGGCCAGCCAGCCCTCCGCGTCCGCACGCAGCTTCGCGAGCCACTCCAGCTTGTAGACGTAGTGCGGATCCGTCAGCTCACGGCCGTTGGGCACGTACAGGCTCCACACCCGCACCCCGCCCACCGTCGCACCGATCGCGCGGGCCTCCCGCGTGGCCTCCGCCTCCGGATCCTTGTTGAACCCGGGCTGATCCGCGAACCCGACCTGCACGTCCTCGAGCCCGATGCGCGACGCGATCGCCACGCCGTTCCACTGGCTCAATCCGACGTGTGCCACCTCGTAGCCGGCCTCGGTGAACCGCTCGTACGGGAACTGCTCGTCCTTGCACTTGGTTTCCTGCATCGCCAACACATCGGTGTCGGTGCGGGCCAGCCAGTCCACGATCCGGTCGGTTCGGGCACGGACCGAGTTCACATTCCACGTCGCGATACGCACACCGGAGAGGGTAGTCAGCTATCCCGACAGTCACCGAACCCGGCCGTCGGACCGGCGCACCGGCTTGGGGCCCAGCGCCTTGAGTCTCACGATGTCGGCGCGCTCGATCTCCACCACGCGGTCGTCGGCGGTGCGAATCACCACCGTCGGCTCGAGCTGCTCGAGTGTGCCGATCACGTCGGTGAGCGGATGCGAGCCCCCGGGTGGCAGGCGATACCGCACCACCACCCGGCCGCCGATCACCGGCGGGCCCGGCTCGCGACTCGTCACGGGTCCTCGACTCAGTCTTCCTCGGAGTCCTCGTCGTGACCGAACGGGTCGTCGACCGTGCCCGGCGTCCAGCTCAGGCCCGGCACGCCCCAACCCTCACGCTTGATCGTCTTCTTCGCCGCGCGCTTGTTGCGGCCGATCAGCACGTCCACGTACAGGAAGCCGTCCAGGTGACCGGTCTCGTGCTGCAGCATCCGCGCGAAGAAACCGTGGCCCTCGATCTCGACCGGGTTGCCGTGCTCGTCGGTGCCGGTGACCTTGGCCCAGTCGGCACGGCCGGTGGGGAACTGCTCACCGGGAACCGACAGGCAGCCCTCGACGTCGTCGTCCTCGTCCGGCATGGTCTCCGGAATCTCCGACGTCTCGAGCACCGGGTTGACCACGCAGCCGCGGCGCATCACGGGCTTGCCGGACGCGTCCTTTCCGGCGGCGTAGTCGGGGCAGTCGTACACGAACAGGCGCTTGGCGACGCCCACCTGGTTCGCGGCCAGACCCACACCGTTCGCGGCGTCCATCGTCTCGTACATGTCGCGGATCAGATCGGCGAGTTCGGCGGGCGACTCGGTCACGGGCTTGGTCGGCTCGTGCAGGACGGGATCGCCGACGATGCGGATCGGAAGAATTGCCATGGTCACCAAGGATAGTGCGCGTGATATTCGCGGCGCGTCCCCCTGGAAGCCCGTCACCCGCGCCGCCACCGTGGTTCAATTGACCAGGAAGAACACAGATGTAATTCGTGACCGGTCCCGAGCGATGTCTCAGTGTCCGGGCACACCGCTCGGCCTGATCCTGCCGGGTCCAACGGGGCGCGGAGGTCGCGCTGACGTCGGGCGGACCGGAAGTCATCGAGCAGTCGAGGAGTGAGATGGACGGCGCAGCAGCGCGGAACCAATCTGAGCGGCCCGACAGCACGTCGGGGAACGAAGTGGGCGAGGACGGTCTGACTCGCCGCGAGCACGACATCCTGTCCTTCGAGCGGCAGTGGTGGAAGTACGCGGGGGCCAAGGAAGAGGCCATCAAGGAACTCTTCGCGATGTCGGCCACCCGCTACTACCAGGTCCTCAACGCGCTCGTCGATCGCCCCGAGGCGCTGGCCGCCGACCCGATGCTGGTCAAGCGCCTGCGGCGCCTGCGCGCCAGCCGTCAGAAGGCCCGCGCGGCCCGTCGCCTGGGCTTCGATCTCAGCACGTAGCCCTCTCCCAGTAGTCGCCAACTCGCGGCCGTCGTCACCTCGTTACGGGAAGCGTCCGACGGGCCGATTAAGGTCGGAACAGTGACCACCCCGAATCCAGAGTCGTCAGGCCCCCCGCTGCGCGCGATCGCGATGGTGCTGATCGCCCTCGCGATCCTGTTCGCCGGCCTCGGCGCGGCCTCCCTGGGTGGCTCCGATTCCGACGAGACGGCCACCGAGGCCTCGCCGACCACCACCACGTCCGCCCCCGCCGCGGCACCGGCCGCGGCGCGCACCACGACGGCGGCCCCCACCACGACCGCGGCCGAGCCGACCACCACGACCAGCACCGCGACGTCGACCACCGTTGCCTCGGCCACCACGTCCGCGCGGGTCGACAAGTCCGTGCCGGTGCGGGTGTTCAACAACAGCACCGTCTCGGGCCTGGCCGCACAGACCGCGAACGAGCTGACGTCCGGCGGTTGGAACGTCTCCGAGACCGGCAACTACAGCTACGGGCAGATCCAGACCACCACCGTCTACTACGGCAGCAGTGCCTCGGAGAAGGCTGCCGCCCAGGCCATCGCCGCCGAGCTCGGCGTCAAGGCCGAACCCCGTTTTGCCGGAATCGAGAGCGCGTCGCCCGGCGTGATCGTGATCGTCACCTCCGGGTAGTCCGGTACCACCCGCTGGTTATGATCATCCGCAGATTTCAACCACCTCGAAGGAGCGGTTCGATGGCCTCGCAATTCTCCCGTAGCAAGTCCTGGCGTGTCGTGACCCCGTTGGTCGCGATCGCCGCGCTGGGCTTGACCGCGTGCTCGAACAACGAGGAGCCCACCGACGTTCCCGGCACCACCCCGCCGGTGTGGACCGGTGCCCCCGCTCCCGCAGGCGAGCACGGTGAGAGCGGCTCCGAGCACGCCACCACCACCGGCTCCGCCGACAATGTCTCGGTGACGCTCAAGGATGCCAAGGGCTCCCAGGTCGGCACCGCGACCCTCGCCGAGAACGGTGGCTTCGTCCAGGTCACCGTCGACGCCCAGGGCCTGACGCCCGGCTTCCACGGCCTGCATGTGCACTCGGTCGGCAAGTGTGAGCCCAACTCCGTCGCCCCCACCGGCGGCGAGCCGGGCAACTTCCTCTCCGCCGGCGGCCACTTCCAGGTCGAGGGCCACACCGGCCATCCGGCCAGCGGCGATCTCACATCGCTCGAGGTCCGCGAGGACGGCAAGGGCTACCTGGTCACCACCACCGACGCCTTCACCCTCGAGGACCTGAAGAACGGTGGCAAGGGCACCGCGCTGATGATCCACGCGGACGCCGACAACTTCGGCAACATCCCCACCCGCTACGCGCTGCCCGACAATGCGGCCGTGCCGGACCAGCAGACGCTGTCCACCGGTGACGCGGGCGGACGCGTCGCCTGCGGTGTCATCGGCGGCTGACGCCACACCACAGATCACCGAAACGGCGGGGCCCTCGCGGCCCCGCCGTTTCGCGTCTGCCAGCGCCTTTGCGGAGCCGTGCGGGCTCCAGGACGCTGTGGTTGGATCGTTTCTGTGGGAGTCCCCTTCGCAGGTTCGCCGCGTCCGACCATCGGTGTGGAATGGGAGATCGCGCTGGTCGACCGGACCACTCGTGATCTGTCCAACACAGCCGCCGAGGTGTTCGACGCCGTCGGTGGTCTGGCCGACGAGCCGCGGGTCACCAAGGAGTTGCTGCAACACCGTCGAGCTCGTGACCGGCATCTGCGACAACGTCGGCGAGGCGATGGACGACCTGTCGGAGACCATGTCGCTGGTGCGCCGGGCCGCCGACCCGCTGGGGGTCGACCTGATGTGCGCCGGCACTCATCCGTTCGCCCAGTGGTCCACCCAGTTGATCACCCGGACGCCGCACTACGACGAGCTGATCGAGCGCACCCAATGGTGGGGGCGGCAGATGTTGATCTGGGGTGTGCACGTGCACGTCGGGATCTCCTCGAAGGAGAAGGTGTTCCCGATCCTGAACGCACTTCTGCTGAAATACCCTCACCTGCTTGCGCTTTCGGCGTCGTCGCCGATGTGGACGGGCGTCGACACCGGTTACGCCAGCAACCGGGCACTGATGTTCCAGCAGTTGCCCACCGCGGGACTGCCGTTCCAGTTCGAGAACTGGACGCAGTTCGAGGGATACGTCGACGACCAGCTCACCACCGGCGTCATCGAGAACCTCGGCGGACTGCACTGGGACATCCGGCCGGCGCCGCGGTGGGGCACCATCGAGGTGCGAGTGTGCGACGGGATCTCGTCCCGCACCGAACTGTCCGCGCTGGTCGCCCTCATCCACTGCCTCGTCGTGCACCTCGACGAGCGTCTGGAGGCGGGCGAGACGCTGCCGTCGATGCCGCCGTGGCACGTGCAGGAGAACAAGTGGCGCGCCGCCCGCTACGGCATCGACGCCGAGGTGATCCTGGGTGCCGACAACCGCGAGCGGCTCGTCACCGACGACCTCGACGACCTTCTCGAGAAGCTCACCCCCACCGCCGTCCGGCTCGGCTGCGCCGACGAACTCGCCCGCGTCGCCGACATCCCGAGGCGGGGAGCGTCGTACCAGCGTCAGCGCAAGGTGGCCGCCGCGACCGGTGGCGACCTGCGCGCCGTCGTCGGCTCGCTCGTCGACGAACTGGACACGTAAGCGCGAATTCACCCGCCGTTTACTATGAACGGCGTGTTGGTGGACGGTGGTGCGCGGACGGAGCCGGTGCGGCTCTCCGACCGGACCCGCAATTATCTGATCGGCGGCGTCGTCGCGGCCGGTATCGCGATCCTGATCGCTCTGCAGGTGTTCGCGTCGTCGCGCGGGTTCGAAGGACCTCTGACGAGCCTCCTCAACGATTTCGTCGGCACCCCCAAGTCGGCGTCCGTGCCGTGGGCCGGGCTCGCCCTCGCGATGGTGGGGCTCACCAACCGGCAACGGGTGCTGGCGCTGTCGAGCGCGCTAGTCATCGACGTCGCCGTCGCCGGGATCCGCTACCTCGCGGGGGGATCGCTCACCGTCGGCAACGGCGCGGTGATCGTGCTGACCGCCATCGGCGTCTGGGCCGGCTGGAAATGGTCCGGTGAGCAGCGCCGCAACGCGCTCATGGGCGTCGGTCTCGGCGCGCTGCTGATCGTCGCCACCAAGTTCGGGGACGTATGGCTGCACATCACCGTTCTCGCCGGTCCTGAGGTTCTCGACCAGTACGTCCAGCTCGCCGACCACGCGCTCGGCAACCCGTCGTGGGTGATGGGCAACATCGTCGACGCCACCGGTTCGGTCGGCTACGCCGTGCTGCACTGGGTGTACATCGAGCTGCCCGTGGCCGCGATCGTCGTGGCGCTGTACCAGCTGCGCAAGGGCTGGCCGTCGCACCACCTGGTCCGCACGTTCCTGCTGATCGGGCTGATCGGGCCGGTGTTCTACATCCTGTTCCCGGTGGTGGGCCCGATCTTCGCGTTCGGTGCCGACGGCAACGGCTTCCAGGTGGGCGACTTCTGGCCGTCGGTGGTCCCGTTCGACCTGACGCCGTCGCCCATGCCGTTCGACGACGCCACCCCCCGCAACTGCATGCCCAGCCTGCACACGGCGTGGGCGCTCGCGCTGTTCCTGCACTCGCGGCAAGGGCCGCGCTGGCTGCGCTGGGGCGGCACGTTCTGGCTGGTCTGCACGCTCAGCGCGACCTTGGGCTTCGGCTACCACTACGGCGTCGACCTCATCGCCGGCGTAGTCCTGACGCTGACGCTCGAGTCCGCGCTGCGCGCCCCCGAACGCGGCTGGGGCTGGTTCCGGGTGCGTCTCGTCGCCGGTGGCGCAGTGCTGCTGGGCGCGTTGCTGGTGAGCTATCGGTTCCTCGCCCTGGAGATCGCGGAGTATCCGATCGTCTCAGCGCCGCTGCTCCTCGGCGTCCCGGCGTTGTTCGCCTTCGGCTACTGGCGCACCTTCTACCGCGCCGCCGCCTCCTCGCGTTTTGCGCACTTATCGCTCCCGCAGGACGCTCCGACCGCGCGCTAAGTGCGCAAAACGCGGGGTGAGGACGGCCTCAGCGCGACAAGTGCGCAAAACGCGGGGTAGGTGAACGCGGGATCAGCGGAAGGTGCCCGGATCGTCGTTGTGATTCATCAGCAGCCCGTCGCGCCCGCGCTGCTCGCGGTAGGCGACGCGGCCGACGCTGTGCGCGATCACCGGCGCCGTCAGCAACGTGAAGAGCCCGATGAGCACGAGCATCCAGATGTCGACGTTGCCGTGCAGTCGGATCACCGCGCCCACCAGCACCAACACCAGGCCGACGACCTGCGGCTTGGTGGCCGCGTGCATGCGGGACAGGGTGTCGGGGAAGCGGACGATGCCGATAGCGGCGGTGAGCGCGAGGAACGATCCGATCAGAATGCAGATCGCGGCAAGGATGTCGAGGAAGGTGTTCACGAGTCGTCACTCACCCGGAATCGGGCCACGCTCACCGAGCCGACGAAGCCGACCAGGGCGAGCGCGACGATGGCGGGCACGATCGTGGTGTCGCCGCTGTACGCCGCCCACACCGCCAGACCGCAGATCGCCGTCGCGATGAGGGTGTCCATCGCGACCAGACGGTCGAGGCTGCCCGGTCCGGCCAACAATCGGTAGGTGGTGAGCAGCGCCGCCACCACCAGCATCACTCCGGCGACGATCATCACGGCCGTCATGCTCGGTCCTCCCTGCCCTCTTCGTGGTACTCGTAGTCGCGCAGATGCCACGGCGCCGGCTGCCACTCCGAGTCGCGTTCGAACGCCGCGATGAACAGCCGTTCGAGCTGCCGTGTGGTCCGGTAGAACTGGTCGACGGCCTTGGTGGTCCCGACGTCGAGGACGTGCACGTACACCGCGCGCCGCGCCTGATCCACCTCGAGCACCATCGTGCCGGGGATGAGATTGAGGACGTCGACGCACAGTGTCAGCACCAGGTCCGACTTGATGCCCAGCTTGCAGCGCAGGACCCCGGTGACCGGCGGCGGACCGGGCCGCACGGCCAGCCACGCCACCTGCGCACTCGACTGCGCGGCGTAGAAGATGATCGTGCCCACCAACTTGACCATCGAGAACAGGTGCACGCGGCCCTCGACGGGCACCCGCGGCAGCGGCAGCAGCCACATGATCAGCAGGCCGACGACGGCGCCGCCGAGCAGGTTCGCGATGCTGAACGTGCCCCACAGCAGGATCCACACCACCGTCAGCCACGCGAGGATGCCGACGCGGAGTACGCGTTCGCGGGTCATCGGGCACCTCCCTCGCCGAGGACGGCCGTGATGTAGACATCTCGATTCTGCAGGTCCTGCGCCGCACGGTCACTGATCCCGATCATGGGACCGGCGAAGATCGTGAGCGCGAGGCCGACGCCCACCAGTCCGATCGTCGGCAGCAGCATGAACACCGGCATCTTGCCGACGTCCTCGCGGTCGACGAACGCGATGTCCTCCTCGGACTCGTCGATGAGCGCAGACGGGCTGACGTCGGCGAGGTCGCCTTCCGGGGCGTCGGCGCGGGCCCGCCAGAACGCCTTGGTCCACACGCGGGCCACGACGTACAGCGTCAGCAGGCTGGTGACGGTGCCGCCGGCGACGAGCAGCCACGACAGCACGCTGGGGTGCGCGACACCGGCCTGGAGCAGCGCGATCTTGCCGATGAACCCGGAGAACGGCGGAATGCCGCCGAGGTTGAGTGCCGGGACGAGGAACACGATCGCGAGCACCGGGCTGGCCGCGGCGAGGCCACCGAGGCGGCGCAGCGACGACGACCCGGCCTGCCGCTCGATGAGGCCCACCACCAGGAACAGCGTCGTCTGCACGACGATGTGGTGCGCCACGTAGTAGACGGCACCGGACAGACCGGACTGTGTCGACAACGCGACACCGAAGATCATGTAGCCGATGTGGCTGACCAGGGTGAACGACAGCAGACGTTTGATGTCGGTCTGCGCGATCGCACCGAGGATGCCGACGATCATCGTGAGCAGGCCGCACACCATCAGCACGTTGTCGAGCTCGCCCTGCGGGAACAGCAGCGTGTGGGCGCGGATGATCGCGTACACGCCGACCTTGGTGAGCAGGCCCGCGAACACGGCGGTGACCGGGGCCGGGGCGGTGGGGTAGGAGTCGGGCAGCCACGTCGACAGCGGGAACACCGCCGCCTTGATGCCGAACGCCACCAGCAGCACGCCGAAGATCGCCATGCGGGTGCCGACCGGGATGTCGTCGAACCGCAGCGCCATCTGCGCGAGGTTGAGGGTGCCGGTCGCGGCGTAGGCGAACGCGATGCCGCACAGGAAGATCAGCGACGACACCATCGACACCATGACGTACGAGACGCCGGCCCGGACGCGGTCGGCGCTCGCCCCCAGGGTGAGCAGCACGAAGCTCGCGGCGAGCAGCACCTCGAACCCGACGTACAGGTTGAACAGGTCGCCCGCGAGGAACGCGTTGCACACGCCCGCCGTCAGCGCCAGATACGTCGGCAGGAAGATCGACACCGGCTGGTGTTCGTGGCCGTCGCGGATGCCCTGGCCGATCGAATAGATCATGACGGCGAGCAGCACGACCGACGACACCAGCAGCATCAGTGCGGACAGCCGGTCGACGACGAGGGTGATGCCGATCGGGGTGTCCCAGCCGCCCACCTGGATCGCGGTGGTGCCGTGGCGGTCGGCGAGGTACAGCAGCATCCCGGAGACCGCGGTGACGCCGACGAGGGCGGCCAGGGTGATCCAGCGCTGCGCGGTGGGGCGCCGACCGAGGATCAGCGTGACCGCGGCCGCGATCATGGGGATCAGGACCGGCAGCGGGGCCAGCGTGCCGATGAGTTCGGGGGAGAGCGTCATCGCTTACCTCCCGGTGATTCGGCTTCCAGTTCGTCGTCCCCGTCGCGCAGCTCCTCGTAGGATTCGTAACCCTCGGGATCCTCGAGCAGTTCCACGGGAATGGGATTGCCCTCGGCGTCGAAGGCGTCACCGCCCTTGGACGGGGCACCGGTGAGCGGGTCGTCGGAGCGGTCGCGGTCCGGCGCCTCCGCCGGGGTACGCCGCTTGGAGACCTTGGTGTCCTCGGGGTCGTCCTCGACGCGGTCCGCCGTGTTGATCTTGAACGATCGGTAGGCGAGGGCCAGCACGAACGCCGCGATACCCATCGTGATGACGATCGCGGTCAGGATCATCGCCTGTGCCAGCGGGTCGGCCATCTCCTCGTGCACCGACTCGCGGCCCACGATCGGAGGGTTGCCGGAGCGTCCGCCGACGGTGAGGATCAGCAGGTTGACGGCGTTGCCCACGAGCAGCAGGCCCAGCAGCATGCGCGTGATGCTGCGCTCGATGAGCAGGTACACGCCGGACGCGGTGAGGACACCGATGAGGACCAGCGTCGCGAGATCGGCATTCATCGGGCGTTCACCTCCTCCTGTGCGTCGAGTCGGGCTCCGAGACTGCGGAGCACGTCGAGCACGAGGCCCACCACGATCAGGTACACCCCCAGGTCGAAGAACAGTGCGGTGACGAGTTTGATGTGGCCGAGCAGCGGCAGCGTCACCTCGAACACCGCCGACGACAGCGGCGGCGCCCCGAGGAACAGCGACGTCAGCGCCGTGCCGGCGGCGAGTGCGAGACCGAGGCCGAGGATCTTGCCGGCGTCGATGGGCACGGCCTCACCGAGTTCGTAGCGGCCACCGGCGAGGTAGCGCAGCACCAGCGCCAGGCCGGCGGTGAGACCGCCCGCGAAGCCGCCGCCGGGCGCGTTGTGCCCGGAGAAGAAGAAGTAGACCGACAGCACCATCATCGTCGGGAAGATCAGGCGGGTGGTCACCTCGAGCACCAGCGAGCGGTGCCGGGGGTCGATCAGGTCGCCGCCGCGCAGCCACGTCGTTTCGGTGTTCGACGCCGCCTCGAGGATTCCGGCGGGGGCGTCGGACACGCGCGGCGCCGTCCCGAACCGGCGGTGCCGGAACACCAGGCTCGCGACACCGGTCGCGGCGACCAGCAGCACCGAGATCTCGCCGAGGGTGTCCCACGCGCGGATGTCGACGAGCAGCACGTTCACCACATTGCGGCCGTTGCCGAGCGTGTAGGCCGCCTCGGGCAGTTGGAGATGGATCGGTACCGAGTTGCGGGCGTTCATCGCGTACGCGGCGATCGTCGTGACGGCGACGCCCACACCGATCGCGAGCAGGGCCCGCGGCAGTTTGAAGCCGATGGCCTGGCGCTCGTCGATCTCGGCGGGCAGCTTGCGCAGCACCAGCACGAAGATCACCAACGTCAGGGTCTCGACGAGGAACTGGGTGAGCGCCAGATCCGGCGCGCCGTGGAGCGCGAAGATGACACCGCAGCCGTAGCCGCTGAGCCCGACGAGGATCACCGCGGCCAGACGATTGCGCAGCACCGTCGCGGCCAAGGCGGCAGCCATCATCATCAGCCCGACGGTGAGCTGCAACGGCGACTCCCAGAGCCGGATCTGCGCCCACACGTCGGTGCGCAGCGCGAGCAGGACGATCGGCAGCAGCACCAGCGTCGCCAGGATCGTCGATTGCGTCAGCGGCAGCGAACCGCGCTGCGTGAAACCGGTGAGTCGCATCGACAGGGTGTCCATGCCACGCAGCGTCGCGTCGTACACCCGGTCGGCGTTGCCGAGCGGCGGGTGCTGGAAACGCAGTCGCTGGACGGCCCATCGGTGCGCGACGAACAACACGGTGCCGACGACGACGATCGCGACGGTGAGCAGCAGCGGGGTGTTGACGCCGTGCCACAGGGCCAGGTGGTAGTCGGCGTGCGGACCCGCGGGCAGCGTCGTCGAGTAGGGCGTGAGCAGCTTCTCGAGCTGCGGCGACAGCGGTCCGGCTACCAGACCCGCCACGGCGAGCAGGGCAGGCGGAGCGAGGAACAGCGCACCCGGGGCGTGCATGTTCGCCACCGGCGGGCTGGGGTTGCGCAGCCGCTTGCGGCCGAACGCGCCCCACACGAACCGGATGCTGTAGGCGACCGTGAGGATCGAGCCCAGCGCCATCGCCACCACGATCGAGGTGCGGGCCCACGGCTCGAGCATGTCGGCCTGCAGGATCGACTCGAGCGCGGCCTCCTTGCCGACGAACCCGAGGAACGGCGGCAGGCCCGCCATCGACGCGGCCGCAAGTGCTGCGATGACCGCCAGCCACGGGGCGCTCGGCCCGAGACGGGCGAGCTTGCGGATGTCGCGGGTGCCGGTGGTGTGGTCGATGATGCCGACCACCATGAACAGCGCGGCTTTGAACATCGCGTGCGCGACGACCATCGTCATACCGGCCAGAGCCGCGTCGCGGGAGCCGACGCCCACGAGCACCATGAGGAAGCCGAGCTGGCTGACGGTGCCGAAAGCGAGAACGAGTTTGAGGTCGAACGAGCGGAGCGCGCGCCAGCCGGCGAGCAGCATCGACGCCAGGCCGAGCACGATGATGGTGACCCGCCACGGCGGCGAGTCGGCGTAGCCCGGGGCCAGCCGCGCGACCAGGTAGATGCCGGCCTTCACCATCGCCGCGGCGTGCAGGTAGCCGCTGACGGGGGTGGGTGCGGCCATCGCACCGGGCAGCCAGAAGTGCAGCGGCACGATCGCCGACTTCGACAGCGCACCGATGAGCACCAACACGATCGCGACGCTCGCGAGCCAGCCGCTCGCGGGGTTCGCGACGACGTCGGACAGGTTGTAGCTGCCCACCAGCTGGCCGAGCATGATGATGCCGACGAGCATCGCGAGGCCACCGGCGGTGGTCACCAGGAGCGCCTGGGTGGCGGCGCGGCGGCTGGTGGCGCGCTCGGCGTAGTGGCCGACCAGCAGGAACGACAGGACCGTCGTCAATTCCCAGAACGTGTAGAGGATCAGCATGTTGTCGCTGGTCACGAGGCCGAACATGGCGCCCGCGAAGGCGACCATCTCGGCGGCGAAGATGCCGAGGCGGGGTTCGTCGTCCTTGAAGTAGCGCGCGCAGTACACGAGGATCAGCGCGCCGACGCCGAGGACGAGCACCGACATGATCGCGGCGAGGGAGTCGAACCGCATGTCGATGTCCATCGACAGACCGGGCACCCACCGGATGTTCAGTTCCTGTTCGGTGCCCCAGTTCGCGATCACCCAGCCGAGGCTCGCGAGTGGTACCAGTGCGAGCGGGAAGAACGCGTTGCGCCCTATTGATCGCACGGCGAGCGGAGCCAGAACGGCGGCTATCGCGTGGGCGATCAATATGACAAGCAAATGGCACTCCGTCGGGTTGTGGTGCGGCGGGGTGACGAATCGGCGTGAGCCGAGAGTCGGGCAGACCCTTCACTAGCTAGCAAAGTGGACTACGGCGTTCATCTTACTAAGTGCTCGAGTTGACGCCTCAATCGGTATCAACCGGGCAAATCGGCCGAGGTCGGTGGGGTCGGCCCGACGGGAGTACGTTCCAACGGGTGTCAGACGAGAATCCCACCGTGATCCGGACCGCCGCCCTCGCCCATATCCGCGATCGCCGGATGTTGCAGGCCCGATCGGCCGGCAAGACCGCGTTCTACATGGCGGGCGGCAAGATCGACCCAGGTGAAACCCCCGAGCAGGCTCTGCACCGAGAGGTCCGGGAGGAGCTCGACACGGGGATCGTGGACGGCACGGTCGTCGAACTCGGCGTGTTCGAGGCGCCCGCGTTCGGTCACCGACCCGGCACCCGGCTGCACATGACGTGTTTCCTCGCGGAGCTCGACGACGAGCCGAAGCCCACCAGCGAGGTCGCCGAGATCCGCTACTTCACCGAAGACGAATACGCCGCGATGCCCGAGACGGCGCCCGGATCCCGGCTCGTCTTCGCACGGTTGCGAGAGTTGGATCTCGTCGACTGACGCATTGTGACGGATGTCCGTGAGGTCATTCCGGGAGCGCGGCGGACTGCTGCCTCCGCTGTCCGCGGATCGCGAGCGCGCAGAACACGACGACGAGCAACATCGCGACGGCGGCGGTGCGGTCGAAGGTGATGGTCGGCATCGAAGAATTGATCAGTACGCGGTTGCCGGTGTAGGAGTCATCCTGCGATCGAGCGAACGGAACGCCGGGCAGAGGCTCGTACGCGCCGCTGTAGATCACGAACGACGTGGTGACACCGACCACTCGGGCGAACACCAGCGACAGGAGCGGTACCGCGAGGCCCAGTGCGCCGGTGGCGGCGCGGTTCGGCACGGTGGAGCCGAGGCCGAGCCCGATGCCGACCCCGAGGGCTGCGAGCTGGACGAGGACCCATCCCCGGTTGTCGGTGGTGCCCGGTGCGACGAGGACCGACAGCGGGATCAGCGCGAGCACGGCGAGACCGATCATCGGCATGCGGCGCGCCAGGCTGACGGCGACGCCCACCGCGACGGCCACGACGCCGACCGCGACCGACACCCAAGGGCGCAGTCGGAGGTACTCCTGACCGAGCACCGGCGCGACGAAAGGTGTGACCGCCGCGACCGCCGTGGCCGCGAGCAGGAACGGCGCGTCGAGACGTCGTGCCCAGAACTCGGCGAGGGCGACCACGAGTACGAGGCACAGCGCGACGACGACCCACTGCTGCAACTGCGAACCGGTCTGCCGGTCGACCCACTCGCCGAGCAGTCGGTGTGCGAGGGCGAAAGTGACGGCGGCGAGGGTCACGCCGAGCGCGGTGTCCCGGTCGATGCGCTCGGGTGTGGCGTCGTCGACCACCGCGCATACCGCAGCGAGGACGAGCGCGGGAATCAGGATCCACCAGAACGGCTCGCCGAGGGCCGACGTGCTCGGTGCCCAGTCCGCCTTCGCGGTGTGCGCGACCACGAACGTCGCGCCGACCGCGCCGACGAGCGCGAGTCGGGGGACCGGCCGCGCCCACACCGCCGCGACGGCTGCGCCCAGCAGGACGCCGCCGGCGAGGCACTTGGCGTAGTACAGCAGCGTGAGCTGCTCGAGGTCACCGACCCCGGACACCGTCAGCCGGGCTGCGATGAGCACGGCCGTCGCGACGACCGCCCCGATCCAGGCGGGACGCGTCGACGACGCCCGCAGCAACAGCGCGCAGGTCACTACCGCGAGGGCACAGCCGACCACCACTCCGGTGGGCACGGCGGCGTTCCAACTGCTCAGCTGCCCTTCGGACGCATTGAAACTCGAACGCCACTGGGGTGGATTGACGAGCACGAACGTGGCCAGCACCCCGGCGAACAGGGCGGCGACGGCGGACAGGGACGCGCGGACGGTCGGAGTCACCGACCCGACGCTACCTGGCGCGCAACGCGTTCCGGCGGCGACCACGCTCAGCGTGATCGCCGCCGTTCGGGCGAACTCGGTGACGTCAGTGCGCCATCACCAGCTGACCCTCGGGAGCGTCCTCTGCTGCGGGCAGCTTGCCGCCGGGTAGCAGGAACGCCGAGATCACCGCTCCCGCAGCGAAGATCGCGGCCGACCACCAGAACGTGGTGGTGTAGCCGTGCACTGCAGCGAGGGCCTGGCTCTGCGGGGTGGGGGCCGCGTCGGACAGGTAGCTCGTCGCGGCAGTCGCCGCGATCGTGCTGAGCAGCGCGGTGCCGATCGACCCACCGACCTGTTGCATGGTGTTCACCGTCGCGGAGGCCACACCGGCGTCCTCGGGGCGGACGCCGGTGACCGCCCCCTGCATGCCGGGTGCGAACACCATTCCCATGCCGACGCCGAGCAGCACCAGGCCGGGCAGAATGTGCGGCGCATACGTGCTGGCGACGGTGAGCTGGGCGAGCAGGACCATGCCGACCGCCACGAGGGTGAGGCCGGTGGTCATCAGCGGCCGGGGACCGAACCGGGGCAGCAGCACGCTGGTGGAGGTGGTGGCCGAGATGACCATGCCCGCGACCATCGGCAGGTAGGCCACACCGGTGACGACCGGGCTGTACTGCAGGACCGTCTGCATGTAGTAGGTCAGGAACAGGAACACCGCGAACATGCCGGTGCCGGCGATGAACATGGCCAGGTAGGCGCCTCCTCGGGTGCGGTCGAGTACCACCCTCAGCGGCAGGAGCGGATGCGCGACGCGGGTCTCGATGACGACGAAGATCGCCAGCAGGACCGCACCCGCCAGGAGCCACGCGATGGTGGCGCCGTCGGACCAGCCGTGCGACTCGGCGTGGGAGAAGCCGTAGACGATGCTGAACAGCCCGGCCGACACCGTGACCGTGCCGGGGATGTCGAGCCGGGGCCGGTGTTCGGCCTTGTGCGGCGCCATCATCAGTACCGCGCCGACGAGGGCGACGGCCGCGAAGACGAGGTTGACGTACAGGCTCCACCGCCACGAGGCCCATTCGGTGAGCACGCCGCCGAGCAGCAGTCCCACGGCGCCGCCCGCGCCCGCGATTGCGCCGAAGACGCCGAAGGCCTTGGCGCGCTCGTCGGGTCTGGTGAAGGTGACCGACAGCAGGGACAACGCTGCCGGAGCGAGCAGTGCGCCGAAGACGCCCTGGCCGGCGCGCGCGGCGACCAGCATCGGGAAGTTCACTGCCGCGCCGCCGACTGCCGACATCGCGGCGAAACCGACGAGGCCGATCACGAAGGTGTTGCGGCGGCCGAACAGGTCGCTCAGGCGCCCGCCGAGCAGCAGCAGGCTGCCGAATGCCAGCGCGTAGGCGGTGACCACCCACTGCCGGTCGGCGTCGGAGAATTCGAGTG
Organism: Prescottella equi; assembly: GCF_002094305.1. Classification (GTDB taxonomy): domain Bacteria; phylum Actinomycetota; class Actinomycetes; order Mycobacteriales; family Mycobacteriaceae; genus Prescottella; species Prescottella equi. The sequence goes on along the minus strand of NZ_LWTX01000005.1, from coordinate 308,270 downwards.
ATTTCTGGGCGGCGGGTAGCGCGATGTTCACGATGGTGGCGTCGAGCACCACCATCAGTTGGGCCAGTCCGATGACGGCCAGGACGAACCAGCGCAGACGGTGCTCTCTCGTCTGTTCTCCCGGCACGGTCTCCGGCGGATCGATTGTGGTGCTGCTCATGAGGAACCCCTCTGGACGTGGGTCGTGGTGCGAGTCACCGAGATGGAGTGAAGTGGAGGAGTAAGCTCCACTTAGGTCACCGTACGCCTAAGTGGAGGAGATATCTCCACTTGATTTTCTCTCGTGGAGCGGTTTGTCCGGGTATGTCGCAATTTCGGGGATGGCAGAATGGGAATCGTGAGCACCGTCACAGGAGGTCGCCGGCTACGCGCCGACGCCGAGCGCAACCGCCGCAAGATTCTGGACGCCGCGGCAGAACTGTTCGCGACCCGTGGCATCGACATCACTCTCGACGACGTCGCGCGGCACGCGGAGGTCGGCGTCGGCACCGTCTACCGCCGCTTCACCTGCAAGCAGGAACTTGTCGACGGGGTGTTCCAGCAGCACATGGACGACCTGGCCGACAGTGCGAGCGCCGCGCTCGAGTGCGCGGATCCGTGGGAGGGGCTGGTGGAGTTCGTCGCCCTCACCTGCGAGCAGATGGCGCTCAATCGGGGCATGGCCGACGTCTTCTTCACCGGCGACGAGGGCCGGGAACAGATCGCCTGCGCGCGCGAGCGGGTGACGCCGGTGGTCGATGCCCTGATCGCCCGGGCCCGCGACGCCGGTGCGCTGCGACCGGACGTCACCGTCAACGATCTCTTCGCGGTCAGCCGGATGGTCGAGTCCGTCATCGACTTCGTCCGGCCGGTCGCGCCCGAGGCGTGGCGCCGCTATCTCGCGCTGGTGCTCGACGGCCTGCGGGCGGAGGGGGCGGAGCGCACGCCGCTGCCCGCGCCGCCGCTGACGGACGATCAGGTCGAGCAGGCCAAGGCGTCCTGCAGGCGGTAGTCCCTCCGGCTCGCGTCCGGGAACGGGTGAGCGGAAGGAGTGGTCGACGCCCGCCGGCGTGCCACGATGGACTTCCCACTCCGCGACGCGAGGACTGCTCATGACTGCGATCACCCAGAAGGCGAGCGATCTGCTCGCACTGCACCAGCCCGGGAACCCCGTGATCCTCCCGACCGTGTGGGACGCGTGGTCGGCCGGCCTCGCCGCCGAGGCCGGATTCGCGGCCCTGACGGTCGGCAGCCACCCGGTCGCCGACTCGGTGGGCCGGCCCGACAACGAGGGCATGACGTTCACCGAGCTCACGACGCGCGTCGCGCAGATCACCGCGGCGGTGGACCTGCCGGTGTCCGTCGACATCGAGGCGGGTTACGGCCTGCAGCCGCAGCAGCTGATCGACGGTCTGGTCGAGGTCGGCGCGGTGGGCCTCAACATCGAGGACACCGTGCACAGCGAGGGCGGCCGGCTGCGTGAGGCGCAGGAGCACGCGGACTTCGTCGGCGGCCTGCGCAGTGCCGCGGACGCCGCGGGGGTGCACGTGGTGGTCAACGCGCGCACCGACCTGTTCCTGAAGCAGGTCGGTGACGAGGCGGATCGCGTCGAGCGGGCCATCGCCCGCCTCACCCTCGCAGCCGAGGCCGGGGCCGACGTGCTGTACCCGGTGGGGTTCCACAGCGACGACGTGTACCGGCAGCTCACGTCGGCACTGCCGTTGCCCGTCAACGCAATTGCCGATCCGGTGCGCGGCGGTAAGGCCGACTTCGCGGCCGTCGGCGTCGGCCGGGTCAGCTTCGGTCCGCTGCTGCAGGCCGCCCTGGCCGTGCGGGCGAACGAGCTCCTCGCCCGCTGGCAGTAGGGCGGCTGCGCGTCAGCGGTTCTCGGCGTACGCCTCGAGATGCGCCACCTGGTCGGGATCGAGCGAGGGGCGCACCTTCTCGCGTGCCGCGGCGACGTCGGCGGCCGTGACGTCGGCGGCGTCGACGTCACGCCGCATCGCCGCGAGCGCGGCCTCGCGCAGCAACGCCGAGCAGTCCGCGGCGGAGTAGCCGTCGAGATCCTGCGCCAGGGCGTCCAGGTCCACGTCGTCGGCGAGCGGCACCGACTTGCCCGACGTCCGCAGAATCTCCTTGCGCGCGTCCGCGTCCGGTGGCGGCACGAACACCAGGCGCTCGAGTCGGCCCGGGCGTAGCAGCGCGGGGTCGATGAGGTCCGGCCGGTTCGTGGCGCCGAGGACGACGACGTCGCGCAGGGGTTCGACGCCGTCGAGCTCGGTGAGCAGTGCGGCGACGACGCGGTCGGAGACGCCGGAGTCGGAGCTCTGCCCGCGGCGCGGCGCGAGGGCGTCCACCTCGTCGAGGAAGATCAGCGACGGCGCCGAGTCGCGGGCCCGCTGGAACAGCTCGCGCACCGCCTTCTCGGACGAGCCCACCCACTTGTCCATGAGTTCGGCACCCTTGACGGCGTGCACGCTGAGCTGACCCGAACTGGCAAGGGCGCGAACAAGGTACGTCTTACCGCAACCGGGCGGACCGTACAGCAGGACGCCCCGCGGCGGATCGACGCCGAGGCGCGCGAAGGAATCGGGGTGCTGCAGCGGCCACAGCACCGCCTCGGTGAGCGCCTGCTTGGTCTCGACCATGTCGCCGACGTCGTCGAGAGTGACGCTGCCGATCGCCAGTTCCTCCGTGCCCGAACGCGACAGCGGGCGGATCACTTCGAGGGCACCCACCAGGTCGTCCTGCGTCAGCTTCGGTTCCGCCTTGTCGCTGCTCGCGCGGGACGCGGCGCGCAGGGCGGCCTCCCGGCACAGGGCGGCCAGGTCGGCGACGACGAATCCTGGTGTCCGCGAAGCGATCGCGGGCAGATCCAGGTCGGCGGTCGGCACCTTGCGGAGCAGCAGTTCGAGGAACTGGCGGCGTCCGGCGCCGTCGGGCAACGACAGCGACAGCTCACGGTCGCACAGGTCCTGCGCGCGCAGTCGGTCGTCGAGGTCCTCGGGATGCGCGGTGGTGGCGACGAACGCCACCGACTCGGTGTCCACGGCGCGGCGCAGTTGGTCGAGGATCAGCGTCGACACGGGCTCGCGGGTGGCCGGGAGCAGCGCGTCGATGTCGGTGACGAGCAGGACGCCGCCGGACCGGACGGCGTCCACGGCCGCGGTGACCCGCTCGAGCCGCGACTGTGCCTCGGACGCACCGGCGCCCGGGCCGTCGAGTTCGACGACGCGGCGCTTGGCGAGCACCGAACGCGCGAGCATCGACTTGCCGACGCCGGCCGGCCCGGTGACGAGCACCCCGAGATGCGGTGACGCACCGAGCTTCTGCAGCAGTTCCGGTTCGTCGAGGGCGAGCGTCAGCCACTCGGACAGTTTCGCGGCCTGCGCGTGGGCGCCGACGAGGTCCTCGACCGGCATGACGTCGGCCTCCCGCGGCTCGACCACCGTCGGTGCGGCCGACGTCGTCGGTGCGGGCGTGGCGTGCGCGACACCCGCACCCCAGCGCACGGCCGAGTTCGGTTGCACGCTCACCGGTCCGCCCGAGGGGTCCACGCCCGTGACGGTCAGCAGCTCCGACGTCCAGGTGACGCCGAAGGTTCGCGAGAGGGCCTGCGTGGCCGACGTCGTGCTGGTGCCGGGACCGAGGTCGCGGGGCAGCAGCGACACGGCGTCGCCGACGGTGAGGACCTTGCCGAGCAGCGCCTGCCGCAGCGTCGCGTCGGGGATGGACTGCTGCGCCATCGCCGATCCGCTCACCGTGACGGTGCGTGCGCCGTACACCGCGACGGGTGTGACCACCACGGTCGCGTTCTCGCGCAGCCCGGCGTTGGACAGTGTGACGTCGTCGAGCAGCGCCGTCCCGGTGGGGGTTCCGGCCGGCGCGATCCCGGCGACCGCCGCTGTCCGACGCGCCCCGATCAGCGAGATCGCGTCCCACTCCCGCAGCCCGAGGGCCGCGAGCGCCTCGGGGTGCAGGCGCACCACCCCGCGTCGGGCGTCCGCGGCGGACGTGTTGAGTCGGACCGTGAGCGTCAGTTCGGGTGAGGTCACGCGGTCCAGCCTAGTGCGGCCCGTCGCGTCCCCTGTCTCCCCGCGTTTTGCGCACTTATCGCACCTGCCGCGCCCCTCCCTCCCGCGTTTTGCGCACTTATCGCGACGTGGGGGACCCGGATTCTCGCGATAAGTGCGCAAAACGCGAAGGGGGTGGGCTGTGGAGAAGCGTGGAGGCTGTGGATAACTCGGTGTTCGGACCGGGGTCGGTTCGCCGTCGTAGGGCACTGTGACGAGTCATGAGGAGGAAGAGACCCGAACTGCCCGAGGTGTTCGTCGGACGCGATGCCGTCCGGGAGGGAGCGCTCCGCCCGTCGGACCTGCGCGGCCCCCGCGTTCGCCGACTGTTCCGCGGCGTCTACTGCCCGACCGGGGTGCGCGTCAGCCACGAACTGCGATGCCGGGCCGCCGCGCTCACCGGCGAGGGGACGCTGGTGCTCACCGGCCGGTCGGCCGCGGTGGTGCGGGGCGTCGACCTTGCCTCGGCGTCGGATCCGGTGGACGTGATCGCGCTGCCCGGATGTCGGGTCAACCGGCGTCCGGGATTGAACGTTCGACGCGTCGCGATCGACGCCGGCGACCATCAGCCGTGGGAGCAGATCGCGATCGCCCGCCCCGAACGCATGACGTTCGACGTGCTCTCGACGGGGCCACTCGTCCGCGCCGTCGCCGACGCCGACCGGATCCTGCGCGCGAAGCTGACGACCGTGGCGCGCATGGCGTCGTATTTCGAGGGCCGGCACGATCACGGCATCGTGCGGGCGCGGGAGGCGTTGGCGCTCTGCGATCCGCGAGCGGAGTCCCCGCCGGAATCGAAGCTGCGCGTGCGGATGCACTTCGCGGGACTGCATCCGGAGCCGCAACTGCAGATCTACGCCGACGGCGAGTTCGTCGCGCGCGTCGACTTCGGATTCGAGGAGGAACGCCTGGTCGTCGAGTACGACGGGGAGTGGCACGGGCAGGGTTCGGCGATAGCGCGGGACCGGGTCCGGCAGAACAAGCTCCGGCAGGCCGGCTGGCAGATCCACTTCGTCACCAAGGAGATGATGGTGAACCCCGACGTCGTGATCGACGAGATCTACGGCGCCGTGCTGCGCGCCCGAAGCGCCCGGGCCCGCCACTTCTGACCACCGCCCGCGTCAAGTGCGCGCAACGCGAAAACTCGGCCCCCGCCCCTCGCGATAAGTGCGCAAAACGCGAGAAGGGGGCCGGGATTCCCGCGATAAGTGCGCAAAACGCGGGAGGGAGGAGGGGCAGGGAAAGCCGGGCTCAGCGGGGGCGGCGCAGGCCCAGGCGGGCGGCGGAGCGGCGGTTGCCGTTGGGGGAGCGGCGGATGGCACGACGCTCGGACGGCTTGAAGTCCCACGTCTCGGGGCGGGCGGCGACCCACCGCTTCGAGCGGATCGCGAATGGGATGTGCACGAGGTACACGCCGACGAGCACCATCAGCAGGATGTACGGGTACGTGACGAGCGCTGCGGCGGCGAGTGCGACGAGTACCAGGAGTGCGGCGGCCATGTGACCGGGCACCGACACCGACTTCATCGCGAGCGTGGGGATGCGGCTGACGATGAGCGCCGCCGACAGCAGCGTCCACACGGTGACGACACCGATCGACGACCACCACCCGTCACCCCACTGGATGTAGACCGCCAGCGGCGTCAGAGCGATCAGGGCGCCGGCCGGTGCGGGTACGCCGACGAAGAAGTCCTTCGTGTAGGCGGGCACCGTGTCGTCGTCGAGCAGCGTGTTGAACCGGGCCAGGCGCAGCACGATGCTGACGGCGAACAGCAGCGCGATGATCCAGCCGAAGTTGTTGCCGTCGAGCAGCGTCACGTACAGCACGAGCGCGGGCGCGACGCCGAACGAGATGGCGTCGGCCAGCGAGTCGAGTTCGGCGCCGAGCTTGCTGGTGGCGTCGAGCATGCGGGCGATGCGGCCGTCGAGCGAATCGAGGACGGCCGCGGCGCCGATCATCGCGAGCGCGGTCCCCAGTTCACCGTCGAGGGCGAACTTCACCGCCGACAGCCCGCTGCACAGCGCGAGGATCGTGATCATGCTCGGCAGTAATCGGACGGCGTTCCGTCCGCTGGGGCGGCCCGGTCTCACGACAGCTGCGCGAGGACGGTCTCGGCGCCCACGGTGCGCTGGCCGCGCTCGACGAGCAGCGTGGTGCCGGCGGGGAAGTACGTGTCGACGCGGGAGCCGAACCGGATGAGTCCGTACGTGTCGCCGATGGTGAGCTTGTCGCCCTCCTTGGCCTCGCACACGATGCGGCGGGCGAGCAGGCCGGCGATCTGTACGACGGCGACGTCGTGGCCGTCGGGCGTCTCGATCAGCATGCTGTTGCGCTCGTTGACCTCGCTGGCGTCGGCCAGGTCCGCGGACAGGAACTGGCCGGGCTGGTGCACCACCTTCCTGACCAGTCCGGCGACGGGTGTGCGCTGGACGTGCACGTCGAGGACCGACAGGAAGATGCTCACGCGCGGCAGCGGCTGATCGCCCATGCCGAGTTCGGCCGGGGGGACGGCGGTGTCGACGAGCGCCACCTCACCGTCGGCCGGCGCCACGACGACGCCGGGCCGGTTCGGCGGCACCCGGTGCGGGTGCCGGAAGAACGTGGCGCACGCGGCCGCGGACGCGAGCCCGGCGCGACGCACCCACTTGCGGTTGCGTCCCACCGCGGCCACCGCGAGGGGGGTCAGCACGAACGGCAGACCCGCCGGATGCAGCGGCGGGACGGCCGCCTTGACGAGGCCGATGACGTGGCCGACGCCGGTGGGCTGGGGGGTACCAGGGGGTGTCGGTCGACGTGCCACGGGCTCCTCTTACCTGTTCGAGTGTGACGGCGGCGTGTGCCGCTCGTGCTGACACAGGTTACGTGACCACCGAGAACCGGTGGGTCGCGATGTGCTACCGGGAGCCGACGGCGAGGGCTTCGGCCTCGTTCTTGATACGCGCGAGGGTCGCGTTCATCCCGACGATCATGTCGGCCTCGAAGGACTCGGCGCCGCCGAGGACGGTCTTGATCAGGAACTGCGATACCTGGCTGGTGCCGGTGGGGGCCTCACGGCGCTCGACGACGCGGGTACCGGTCTCGGTGGGCTCGAGGGTGTACGACCAGATGGTGCGGTTCTCGTTGACCCGGAACGCGATGGCCTTGTTGGGCTCGAAGCGGACGACCTTGGACGTCGTCGGCCACACCAGGAAGCCCTTGCGGTTGATGTTGAACGTCTTGGTGCCCTCTCGGACCTCGCCGGACACACGCATCTTGCGGCACTGCGGGCTCCACTCGCCCATCCGCTTGAGGTCGGACACGATCGTCCACACGTCCTGCGGGGTGGCGGCGATCTCGATGCTGGCTTCGAGGGTGTTCGTCACGGTCGGCTCTCCGGTTTCGGGTTAGGTGGTACAGGAGGTCACGCGTACCGGTCGATCCTAGCGTCCGTTGTGCAGCAGGTCACTTTTCCGGCAGCGCAGCACGGACCGGTCGCGCTGGTTACCCTCGGATTCATGACCGGGGTCGAGGGCGTGCTGTTCGACATCGACGGGGTGCTCGTCACCTCCTGGAAGCCGGTGCCGGGCGCCGTGGAGGCGCTCGCGGAGGTGCGCCGACGCGGCGGCGTCCGCGCGTTCCTCACCAACACGACGTCCCGGACGTGCGACGAGATCGCGGCGGCGCTGGGTGCCGCCGGCTTCGACGTCCGGCCGGAGGAGATCGTGACGGCTGCGCGGCTCACCACCGAGTACCTGCGCTCGACGTATCCGGGCGAGCCGGTGCTGCTGCTCAATCACGGCGACATCCGCGCCGACATGCCGGACGTCGAGTTCGACGACGTCGACCCGCGCGTCGTCGTGATCGGTGGCGCGGGCCCGGAGTTCACCCATGAGGCGCTCAGCCGGGTGCTGGACCTGATGGTCTCGGGCGTGCCGGTGGTCGCGATGCACCGCGCGCTGATGTGGTCCGAGTCGGACGGGCTGCGACTGGACACGGGCGCGTACCTGCCGGGCCTCGAGGACGCGTCGGGGTCGCGGATCGTGTCGGTGGGCAAGCCGTCGCTCGCGGGTTTCCTCACCGCGGCCGAACTGATGGGCGCCGATCCGGCGTCGACTGTGATGGTGGGTGACGACTTCCGCAGCGACGTGTTGCCGGCGCAGCGGGTGGGCATGACCGGGGTGCTGGTGCGCACCGGCAAGTTCCGGCAGCCGGTGCTCGATCTGGCGGTGGATCGGCCCGACCACATCCTCGACTCGGTCGCGGACCTGCCGGCGCTGCTCGATCGGCTCGGGTGACGCGCCGAGCTTCTTCGGCGTGCTATCGAAATCCCGGGTATCGCGGTCCGCTGCGGGTACTGTTCCGGGCACGCTCAGCTCTCTGCTTTCCCGCTCGTGAAGGAGTCTGCATGTCGACCATTTCCCGCTTCGGTGCGATCTCGAACCTCGGTCGACGGATGACTCGGACGGCGGTTGCCGCTGTCGCGGGAATCGGTCTGGCTGCGGGCATTTCGCTGATCGGTGCGGGTTCCGCGTCGGCCGCGCCCGTGGTGTGCACGTCCCCGATGTCGCCCAACGACATCCAGGTGTCGGAGTTCGCGAGCTGTGGCGCGCAGGCCTTCGAGCAGGGCGTGGCCCGCTCGGCGGCGATGGACAGCGGCACTGCCGTGTCGGTCGCGCAGGATCTGGGCTCGTCCAACAGCCTCGCGACCGGTTACGGCACCGCGCTGAGCGCGTCGCGTGGCAACGGTCAGTCGCTCGCGCTGGCGATCGGTGGCGGCATCGCCCACTCGTGGGCCGACGACGGTTTCGCGACGTTCGCGGTCGCCGGCTGGGGCTCGGGTGCGACGGCCGAGCAGGGCGGCGTCAACTGCATGGGTCCGCTGTCGTTCGCGTGGAATCTGAAGACCGGGCAGACCTGCCTCGGTCGGTAACGATCGGGCGCCCCATTCGTGACCGTGCAGGCCCCTCCCGGACGTTGCACTCACCCCCTACGAGTGCTAAAAAGGCACTTGGCACTCGCGACACGTGAGTGCCAGGTCGGGACGGTGAGACCGGGTACCTAGACACCCCTGGTCGTCCGTCGCGGGCACCGAGCCTGGCCGGAAGCGTAAATGGGGCGATCCGACGAGCGATCGCCTCCGTGTGTCACCCCCAATCCGGAGGATCACTTCGCAATGGCCAAGATCATCGCGTTCGACGAAGAGGCACGTCGCGGCCTCGAGCGTGGCCTGAACAGCCTCGCTGACGCCGTCAAGGTGACGCTGGGACCCAAGGGTCGCAACGTCGTGCTGGAGAAGAAGTGGGGCGCCCCCACGATCACCAACGACGGTGTTTCCATCGCCAAGGAGATCGAGCTCGAGGACCCCTACGAGAAGATCGGCGCCGAGCTGGTCAAGGAGGTCGCCAAGAAGACCGACGACGTCGCTGGTGACGGCACCACGACGGCTACGGTCCTGGCTCAGGCGCTCGTCCGCGAGGGCCTGCGCAACGTCGCTGCCGGCGCCAACCCGCTGGGTCTGAAGCGCGGCATCGAGAAGGCCGTCGAGGCCGTCACCGCCAAGCTGCTCGACACCGCCAAGGAGGTCGAGACCAAGGAGCAGATCGCTGCCACCGCCGGGATCTCGGCGGGCGACTCCACGATCGGCGAGCTCATCGCCGAGGCGATGGACAAGGTCGGCAAGGAAGGCGTCATCACCGTCGAGGAGTCGAACTCCTTCGGCCTGCAGCTCGAGCTCACCGAGGGTATGCGCTTCGACAAGGGCTACATCTCGCTGTACTTCGCGACCGACGCCGAGCGTCAGGAAGCGGTCCTCGAGGATCCGTACATCCTGCTCGTCAGCTCCAAGATCTCGACGGTCAAGGACCTGCTGCCGCTGCTGGAGAAGGTCATCCAGGCCGGCAAGCCGCTGCTGATCATCGCCGAGGACGTCGAGGGCGAGGCCCTGTCGACCCTGGTCGTCAACAAGATCCGTGGCACCTTCAAGTCCGTCGCCGTCAAGGCTCCGGGCTTCGGTGACCGCCGCAAGGCACAGCTCGCCGACATCGCCATCCTCACCGGTGGCGAGGTCGTCAGCGAAGAGGTCGGCCTGTCCCTCGAGACCGCCGGCATCGAGCTGCTGGGCCGCGCCCGCAAGGTCGTCGTCACCAAGGACGAGACCACCATCGTCGAGGGTGCCGGCGACGCCGACGCCATCGCCGGTCGCGTCAACCAGATCCGCGCCGAGATCGAGGCGTCGGATTCGGACTACGACCGTGAGAAGCTGCAGGAGCGCCTGGCCAAGCTGGCCGGTGGCGTTGCCGTCATCAAGGCCGGCGCTGCCACCGAGGTGGAGCTCAAGGAGCGCAAGCACCGCATCGAGGACGCCGTCCGCAACGCCAAGGCTGCGGTCGAGGAGGGCATCGTCGCCGGTGGTGGCGTGGCTCTGCTGCAGTCCTCGCCGGTCCTGGACGACCTGAAGCTCGAGGGCGACGAGGCCACCGGTGCCAACATCGTCAAGGTTGCTCTCGAGGCGCCGCTCAAGCAGATCGCGTTCAACGCGGGCCTCGAGCCCGGCGTCGTCGCGGAGAAGGTTCGCAACCTGCCCGCCGGCAGCGGCCTCAACGCCGCCACCGGTGAGTACGAGGACCTGCTGGCTGCTGGCATCAACGACCCGGTCAAGGTCACCCGCTCGGCGCTGCAGAATGCTGCGTCCATCGCGGCTCTGTTCCTGACCACCGAGGCTGTCGTCGCCGACAAGCCGGAGAAGGCCGCTGCTCCGATGGGCGACCCGACCGGTGGCATGGGCGGCATGGACTTCTGATCTGACGATCGGAACGCCTGAGCTCAGGTAAGACGAAGAAGCCCGGGACACCATCACGGTGTCCCGGGCTTCTCGCATTTCGCATCCGCCGCGGTGCAGCGGTCACTCGCTGGGCATGATCATCCAGGCCGCGAGGTAGATCAGCGCGACGGTGCCGAACGAGACGAACGCGCCGACGACGGCGGCGACGCGCACGAGGTTGACGTCGATGCCGAAGTACTCGGCGATGCCGCCGCACACGCCGGAGAGCATGCGCTGGCTGCTGGAGCGGACGAACGGGCGGGGCAATTCGCTGGAGGTCATGACATCGAGTCTGGTGCGCGGCGGGCCGTGAAACCATCGGGATTCCCCCCGATCTGCACCCTGATCTTTCGGTTCGGGGTGTGGTGTGGGGCGCCGCCGTCGAACCCGGCGCGGTCGAGTTCACACACCGTTCGTGGGCGTCACACACCGCGTGCGCACGCATTCGCTGTGTGACGCCGACAGGTGGTGTGTGACCTCTCGGCGTAGGCAGCGCCGCCGAATGCCGGGTCTCGCGGACGGCGTGGGCATAGGCTCGAACCGTGGTGGAGACCGTGCCGATCCAGATGCCCGACGGGACGACGACGCCGGTCCGGCTGTTTCCCGGGCCCGAGGGTGCGCCCGTCGTGGTGATCGTCCCGGGGCTCGGTATCCCCGGCGCGTTCTACGACAGGTTCGCCAATTCGATTGTCGACCACGGCTTCTGCGCGGCGACGTGCGAGCTGCGCGGGCAGGGGGACAGTCGGCCGCGGCCGAGCGCGTCGAGCGCGTTCGGCTACCAGGAACTGGTGTCGGTGGACCTGCCGGCGATGTTCGAGGTGGTTCGGGAGCGGTTCGACGCCAGCACGCCGTTCCTGTTGGGGCACAGCATGGGCGGGCAACTCGGAGTGATGTACGCGGCTCGGATCCGAGGGCGGCTGGGCGGGCTGATCCTGGTGGCGTCCGGTTCGCCGTATTACCGAGGTTTTCCCGGAACCCGCTCTCCCGGCGTGCTGCTGGGTTCGGCGGCCATGTCGATCACGGCGAGTGTCGCCGGGTTCTGGCCCGGGGACCGGTTGGACGTCGGCGGTTTCGGTCGGCAGTCGCGGGTGCTGATCTCGGACTGGTCGCGGTTCGCGCGCAGCGGGCGTATCGAGCCGGCAGGCGCGGACATCGACTACGAGGAGCGGATCGGACGGCTGAAACTGCCCGTGCTGTCGATTTCGATCGAGGGCGACGACCTGGCACCGCGCAGCGCGTCGGCCAACCTTTTGAACAAATTGTCGGGTTCCGAGGTGACCGTGTGGCACCAACCCGAACCGTTGGGCCACAACGGGTGGATAAGCACCCCGGACAGCACGGTCGATCGAATCGCGGAGTGGATCCGTGACCTCGGTTGATCTCACCCTCGATTTTCATCCCGTGTTAATGCGTCAATCCGGTGCATTCCTGTATCCGCACCGTTATATTGACCGCAGCGCTTCGATCAGGGGCGTACCACCACACAGCAATTGCAGGAGTCCCCATGGGTTCGTCTGAGATCATCGCCATCCTCGATGCCGTCAAGTCCCTCGTGTCTGCGCTCAACAGCCTCAGCTCGGGCAGCGCCGGCGGCGGCGCAGCCTCCGGCTCGCTGGACACCGGTTCGCTGAGCTCGCTGAGCTAGTCTCCACCCCGAGTTTCGAAAGGCGGCCCCCGCGCAGACTGCGCAGGGGCCGCCTTCGTTTGTCGGGTCAGATGTCCAGGGAGGTCGCGAGTGTCGGCCACGACCTGGCCAGTTCGTCGCGCCAGTACGTCCACGCGTGCACACCCACCGGGTTGTAGACGACGGTGGCCGCGATGCCGAGCGCGCGCAGGCGGTCGTCGAGCCGGCGGGTGCAGAAGTTGGCACCGGCCTCCACCGGTCCGCCGCGCACCACGTGCGCGACGAGGTCGGGGTTGTCGAGGGTCTCGTGCGGCCCGGGCACACCGGTGCCCGTGGAGACGTACAGCGTGGTGCCGCGCAGCTTCTCGGCGCCCAGGAGGACGTCGTGCTCGGCCCACTTCGGGTCGTCGAACCGGCCCCACATGTTCTCGATGCCGCCGCGCTCGATGGTCACGGTCGACGCCATCTGCGCCTGGCCGAGGGGTGTGGCGGATTCGTAGCACCCGCTGTAGGCGGCGACGCCGCGGTACAGGCCGCGCGAGCGCATCGCCAGCATCATCGCGGACTGTGCGCCCATCGACAGTCCCGCGATCGAGCGGATGCCGTTGCCGCCGAACCGGTCGTCGATCAGCGGCGGCAGCTCCCGGGCCAGGAACGTCTCCCACTTGTTGATGCCGAGGACGGGGTCGGGCCGGTCCCAGTCGGTGTAGTACCCGGCGCGGCCACCGGTGGTCAGGACGACGTTCACCGGCTTGTCCTCGAAGAACTTCACAGCGTCACCCTGCGTGGTCCACGTGCTCAGACCGGGGGAGGCGGACCGACCGTCGAGCAGGTACAGGCTCGGATGCGGCACGGAGGTGTCGCGGGGCAGCAGCACCTGCACCTCCTGCTCCGACTGCATCGCGGGCGAGTACACGAACACTCGGACCCAGCGGTCGGTGATGTTCTCGACCCGGGTGATGAGCGCGCCCGACGCCGGTTGCAGGGCAGCCGAGTTCGGGACGCCGCCCGCCCCGGCTGCGGGTGCGAGGCCGAGCAGCGCGGCGGCGACGAGAACCGGGACCGCGCCGAAACGACGTCGGGCGGTCACCGGGCCAGCTTGTCCCACAGGAACGTGTAGGTGAGGGCCGACTTGAACGCGGCCTGCGCATTGTCCGCGGCGCCGCCGTGCCCGCCCTCGATGTTCTCGTAGTAGTGGACCTCGTGGCCTTCGTCCTCGAGTCGCGCGGCCATCTTCCGGGCGTGCCCGGGGTGGACGCGGTCGTCGCGGGTGGACGTGGCGATGAGGATCGGCGGGTATGCCGCTGTGGCGCTGGTGTTCTGGTACGGCGAGTAGTCGGAGATGAACGCCCAGTCGTCGGGGTTGTCGGGGTCGCCGTACTCGGCCATCCACGACGCGCCCGCGAGCAGCAGGTGGTAGCGCTTCATGTCGAGCAGCGGCACCTGGCACACGATGGCGCCGAACAACTCCGGGTACTTGGTGAGCATGACGCCCATCAGCAGGCCACCGTTGCTGCCGCCCTGCGCGCCCAGCTGCTCCGCGGTGGTGATGCCGCGGTCGACGAGATCGCGGGCCACCGCGGCGAAGTCCTCGTAGACCTTGTGCCGGCCCTCGCGCACTGCCTGCGTGTGCCACTGCGGCCCGTACTCGCCGCCGCCGCGGATGTTCGCCACCACGTAGGTGCCGCCGCGCTGCAGCCACGCGGTGCCGTTGATGCCGCTGTAGCCGGGCGTCATCGAGTTCTCGAAGCCGCCGTAGCCGTACAGCAACGTCGGACCTACGGGCGCGCCCTCGCGCCGCACCACGAAGTAGGGGATGCGGGTGCCGTCGGCGGACTCGGCGAAGTGCTGGGCGACGGCCAGTCCGGCGGTGTCGAAGAAGGCGGGCGCCGACTTGAGCGCCTCGAGCGGTCCGCCGACGGTGCCGGAGAACAGGGTCGCCGGAGTGAGGTAGCCGCTGGAGTTGAGGAAGAAGTCGTCGCTCTCGCGCGGATCGGTGTCGATGATCTCGGTCGACGTCAGCTCCGGGAGGCCCTCCAGCGGTGTTGTCTTCCAGCCGTTCTCGCCGGGGGTGAGGACGTGGACGTGGGACTGGACGTCGGAGAGCGTCACCATCAGCAGGTGGTTCCGGGTCCACGAGTACTGCTCGAGCGACGTGTGCTCGTCGGGCTCGAACAGCACCGTGAGCTCGCGGGAGCCGGCGAGGAAGTCGTCGTACTTCGCGGCCAGCAGCGACCCGGCCGGGTAGGTGGTGTCGCCGACGGTCCACGGGGAGCGCGGACGCACCAGCAGCCACTCCCGGTACGCGGAGATGCGCGCGTCCTCGGGGGTGTCGATGCGGATCAGCGAACCGTCGTCGAGGAGCTGGAATCGCTGCGACGTGTAGAAGTCGACGGCCCGTTCGACGAAGCTGCGCTCGAACCCAGGGGTGCTGTCGTGCCATGCGGAGATCGCGACGTCGGTCTGCTCACCCTCGAACACGGTGACGGCGTCGGCCAGCGGGGTGCCCCGGCGCCACCGCTTCGCCAGTCGCGGGTAGCCGGAGTCGGTGAGCGTGCCGTCGCCGAAATTGGTTCCGACGAAAACACTCTCGGCGTCGATCCACCCGATGTCGGTCTTGGCTTCCTCGATGCGGAAGCCGTCGGCGTCGTCCTTGAACGTCAACGATTCGAGGTCGAACTCGCGCACCACGACGGCGTCGGCGCCGCCGCGGGACAGGCTGATCAGCGCCAGGTTCTGCTCGGGGCGCAGCACCTGCGCGCCCGACCACACCCAGTTCTCACCCTCGCGGTCGGCGAGCTCGTCGACGTCGACGAGGATCTCCCATTCGGGGGTGTCGCGCCGGAACTGGTCCATCGTGGTCCGCCGCCACAGCCCGCGCACATGGTCGGCGTCGCGCCAGAAGTTGTAGAGGTACTTCCCGCGGCGGCGCGAGTAGGGGATGCGCGCGTCGGTGTCGAGGATCGCGCGAACCTTCGACTCCAACTGCTCGAACGCGGTGGTGCCGGCGAAGTCGGCCACGGTCTTGTCGTTGTGCTCGCGGACCCAGGCGAGGGCGTCGTCGCCGGTGACGTCCTCGAGCCAGAGGTGGGGATCATCGGACGGGCTGGAGGTCACCGGGTGCTTCGTCATAGGAACATTGTTGCCCGCCGCCGCGGTGTCGGGGCCACTGGTGCCGATCGAAGTCGGTGGCGAGCACGAAGTCGACGTTCACGACGGTGTGCAGTTGCTCGCCGAGCCGGTCGGCCGCGGTGCGGGCGGCGGCGATGTCCCGATACGTGCCGACGGCCACGGACGATCTGCGGCCGGACAGTGTGTAGCAGGCCCCGATCTCGGGGAAGCCGTGCAGCTTGCCGAACTTCGACGGTTCGACGGCGGTCGCGGCATTCGACTTGATGGCGAAGACGGCGGTGACGGGCAGCCCCAGTGCTCCGGAATCGACCAGCGTGGTGTAGCCGCGGATCACCCCGCGTTCCTGGAGCACCTGGAGGCGTTTGTGCACCGTGGACTTGGAGAGGTGCGTCTTCTTGGCGAGGGAGTCCAGCGACGCGCGCCCGTCCATCATGAGTAGGTCGATCAAGGTCCGATCGGTGTCGCGCAGCGCCGGAGCGGTCGTCGAATCGGGTGACCAGACGGCGTCGCCGAACCTCGTCTTGAGGACGAAGTCGATGTTCACCCGGGCACTCAGGTCGTCCCGGAGCCGGGCGGCGAGGGACTCTGCCTTCTCCGGGCTGGTAAACCGGCCGACCGCAATGTTCGGACGATCGCCCGACATGGTGAAACTCGCGGTGATCTGCGGTAGGCGGCGCAGCCTGTCGGCAATCGATCGTCTCGCCGGTGCCTGCCCCCGCGGTTTGATGCTGAACAGGGCCGTGGTGGGCTCGCCGAGAGTCCCGGGATCGACCACCACGGTGTAGCCGCGGATCACCCCGCGCCGTTCGAGTGCCGCGAGACGCCGGCGCACAGTGGTGCCCGAGACGCCGACCTGGGCCGCGAGGGTGGTGAAGGAGACGCGGCCGTTCTGCACGAGGGCATCGATCAAGAAGCGATCCACTGCGTTCAGTGGCTCTCCGTGCGACGACGAGACACCCGATGTTCTCCCCATGGCGCATACGGTAAGCCGACCGTGCCGATGTGTTCGGGTGTTTGATCAGATTTGCCGTCTCGTAGGACGTCCGATCATTCTCTGCGGGCGATCTCAGCTGACGACGTTCCAGGTGCGTACCGGACCGCCTGTTTGCGTTTGGCCAGGTGGGAAGGGGATTGCTCGGAGGAGGCGGCCCGAGGAATGCCTCAGCGACCGGATTCCATGGGGGGCTTGTCTTTCTGATCGAGCCCGCGCGGAGCTCCCACAACTCGATAAGCGCAGGCGGGCGAGTGGCTGAAGGAGTGCTCGGGTCGGTGGCCGGCCATCCTTCCGGCCGGTATGGGCGAAGCGGCACACCGTGACGTGTGTGAGATCGCCTCGCTTTCGCCTATCACGATGCGTAATCGGTGGTAGCGGTGCGCGCTGTTTCCGTGATCATCAGAAGTGGGCACCGGGGGTGGACGATCCGTCATGCCCGCGGGTTCGCTGTAGACGAACTCTCGTCTGCGACGCGTACGGCGTGAATCCTTGTCATTTTCGAAACGATCGCTGGGTTAGTGGGCTCCAGGCGTCTAGCGTCTGTCGCACTCCACCTGGAGATCACGAAACAGTTTCTCGAAGAACAGTTTTGGTCGAATCCGTGACCCAGTCAATGATCGACCGAACACCCAACCTCGAGTGGAGGAATCGCTGACTCAGCCGAAGGCGACCAGAAGTTTGACCCTCCGGAAGTCGGCGACATCAAGGATCGATCACCAACCCAGAACGAAGGAGATCGCATGTCCAAGATCAACCGGAAGCTGCCTATCGCACTCTGCGCCGTGGCGGCGTCCGCCGGAATCGCTCTGAGCGTCGCCCCTGCGGCGTCGGCGACCATCGGATCGACCACTACCAACTTCTCCATGTCCTGCTACGGAAGCGCGACCGTCCTCGGGATTACGCAGGCGCAGGACCAGGCTCAGCCGTTCTCGACGACAGTCACCCACGGAACATCAGGTTCCAACCAGTCGTTCGCCGTCGCCGTTGGTGCGCAGTCGGTCCCCACGACTGTTCCCGGGCGTCCCACCTACACGGTGACCTCGCTCACGAACATCAAGATTCGAGTCCAGATCGACGGCAGCACGTACGTGTCGCACTCGCTGTCGGGCGGATCGGGCTACACCGGCACCGCAACCGCAACCAAGACGACGAGCTCCCCGACGGGGAACGCCATCATCGAGATCTCCATCCCTTCGGTCACCGCTGGTGGTAGCTACACCCCGCCGACCTTGACCGTCATCCAGACGTCGACGGTCGCTCCCAAGCTCTCCACTGGCAACGGAGGAAACGGCACCGCGGCGACCCAGAACGAGGGGAAGTACGGGTTCCGTGCGGGGAACTTCTACGCTTTCGACTCGAATGTCTCGGTTCCCTTCGCCGGAACGGTGACAGCAGGCACCAGCTGCGTACCGACCGACGTCCAGTTCCCGTCCGCCGGGGCGTTCCCAGTCCTGAACAGTGGCGCAGGCATCCTTCATTCCTGACCTAGCGCGATAGAAGGTGCGGATGCGAGATCGGTTCGCGTCCGCACCTTCTCAGCTGGATGAAGCCGAATGCACGACAGAATTGGTGGTCATCTTCTGGTGTCCAGCAGGTTCAGCGGGCGTCGGTCGAGAGGGTGGTCCGCCGAGCGCCATGGGATCATCGCCCTGCAGGGTCGGAGTGCGGATCTGACCGGCTCGCGATCCAGGCGTAATCAAATGTGGCTGCGGCAGTTGTTTCAGGCGCGGATCTCGAGCCTTCGGATCGGACCATCTCCAGCCTCGACCAGATGCCGCCGCGCCTCATCACGGCGCAGCTAACCCCGATGTTGGCTCAGCACCCGCTTTTCCGCGTTCAGTGTGGGGGCGCAAACGGGCCGTGCCTGACGAGGATCGATCAGACATCCCCGGCGGGTTCACATCGGGCGCTGCTCATGCGCCTGTATTTCCTGACGTCCAGTCGCCTACCGACCGGAACCGGTTGCGGTTCTTCGTAACTATGCGACCGGCACGACCTGAGACGGTCATCGCCGAGACTGGTGCCTGGCCCCTTCCCCATCTCGAACTGATGGGCGAGAGTCGCTTGCCGCCGGAGCGGAACGAGCGGCCTGTGTCGGCCGAGTCGCGTCGCCGCCCGGCGTCCGAGGGGTGAGGGGGCGGGTGAATTTCCCGGCAACCTGGACAGTTGCCCAGTTGGTGTAACGAAAACGCGTACAGGACGACGATACCTAGATTATCTTTCGATCACGGTCGAATAAACCCGATCGTCTTCCCGACCGGGAGGCAGGCGGATGGCACACCACGGTCACGCCGCAGCTGGTGCCGAACGGGCGGGATGAGCAGGGAGTAGACGAATCCGGGGTAGCGGGGTCCCCCGGCCGGCGAACTTCCAGACCCGCTGCGTGAGAAATCACGCAGCAATCACGAACAGTATCCACCACCACGAAAATAGGAGTAACAATGAACGCGGATCTCCTGGGCCTCATCCAGCTCATCATCGGCAACATCGTGAACCTCGGTTCGGTCACCGAGCTCTCCTGATCCGAATCACCCAGCGCAGCAAGAAAGGCGATTGCCATGAATCTGGACGCCATCGACCTCGGTTCGTTCTCCGGGGCGGTCACGGGCTCCATGTCGGGTCTGCTCGACATCTTCCTCAGCCTCAGCCGGGGAAGCGTCTTCGGCGGTAGCACCGTCGGTGACCTCGGGAGCGCCATCTCGTTCAGCTGACGCATTCGCACCTCCGACCCCAGTCGCCATCGGCGGCTGGGGTCGCAGGTGTGTTCGGGGTCATGGCCGCGTTCCGTGACCTTACTTGCGAGTAAGCACCAACCCGGGACAGCCGATCGAGGCGGGGCTACGCTAGGGCCTCGTGACCTCACACTATGACGTCGTTGTCCTCGGAGCCGGTCCCGGTGGGTACGTCGCTGCTATCCGCGCGGCACAGCTGGGCCTCAAGACCGCCATCATCGAAGAGAAGTATTGGGGTGGTGTCTGCCTGAACGTGGGCTGCATCCCCTCCAAGGCGCTTCTGCGCAATGCCGAACTGGCGCACATCTTCCACAAGGAGGCGAAGGCGTTCGGCATGTCGGGAGACGTGTCCTTCGACTTCGGTGCAGCGTTCGACCGCAGCCGCAAGGTCGCGGACGGCCGCGTCAAGGGCGTGCACTTCCTGATGAAGAAGAACAAGATCGACGAGTTCGACGGTCGCGGCACGTTCGTCGATGCCAAGACCATCTCGGTCGCCCTCAGCTCGGGCGGCACCGAGACGGTCACCTTCGACAACGTCATCATCGCCACCGGTTCGGTGACCAAGCTGCTGCCGGGCACCTCGCTCAGCGACAACGTCGTCACCTACGAGGAGCAGATCCTCACCCGCGACCTGCCGAAGTCGATCGTCATCGTCGGCGCCGGCGCCATCGGCATGGAGTTCGGCTACGTCCTCTCCAACTACGGGGTCGACGTCACCATCGTCGAGTTCCTGGACCGCGCCCTGCCCAACGAGGACGAAGACGTCTCCAAGGAGATCGCCAAGCACTACAAGAAGCTCGGCGTCAAGATCAAGACCGGTGCGGCCGTCCAGTCGATCGTCGACAACGGCTCCGACGTCACCGTCTCCATCAAGGACAACAAGTCCGGCGAGATCGAGACGGTCACCGTCGACAAGGTCATGCAGTCCGTCGGCTTCGCGCCGCGCGTCGAGGGCTACGGCCTCGAGAACACCGGCGTCGCCCTCACCGACCGCGGCGCCATCGCGATCGACGAGCGCATGCGCACCAACGTCGACGGCATCTACGCCATCGGTGACGTCACCGCCAAGCTGCAGCTCGCGCACGTCGCCGAAGCTCAGGGCGTCGTCGCCGCCGAGACCATCGGGGGCGCCGAGACGATGGAGCTGGGCGACTACCGGATGATGCCGCGCGCCACGTTCTGCCAGCCGCAGGTCGCCAGCTTCGGTCTCACCGAGGCGCAGGCCAAGGCCGAGGGCTACGACGTGAAGGTCGCCACCTTCCCGTTCACCGCGAACGGCAAGGCTCACGGCCTGAACGACCCCAACGGCTTCGTCAAGCTCATCGCCGACAAGAAGTACGGCGAGCTGCTCGGCGGCCACCTCATCGGCCCCGACGTCTCGGAGTTGCTGCCCGAGCTGACCCTGGCCCAGAAGTGGGACCTCACGGTCAACGAGCTGGCCCGCAACGTGCACACGCACCCCACGCTCAGCGAGGCGCTGCAGGAGGCCATCCACGGCCTCGCCGGCCACATGATCAACTTCTGACGGTCCGCCGCCCGAAGAGCTAGTCCGCGAGAAGCCCGCACAGAATTGTGCGGGCTTTCTTGCCCTCCGGGATCGGGAGCAGCGGGTAGACGTGGATCATCTCCCGCGCCTCGTGGAAGTCGAGTGACACCCGGGCCTCGGACGCCAGTGGCCGGAAGCGGCGGGCGTCGACGTTGAGGATGTCGCGGGTGCCGGTGAACAGCGTCATCGGGCCGAGGCCGGTGAGATCGCCGTTCAGTGGGCTCACCCACGGGTGCTCCCGATCCAGTTCGCCGCGGTAGGCGTCGGCGGCCACCGTGAGGCTGGCTGGGTGCAGCCACGGATCGCGCGGGGCGATCTCGCGGATCTCCGGGTGCTCCCCGGTCGCGTCCAGCCACGGCGAGATCAGCGCGGTGTGGGCGGGGGCGGCGGTGCCGCGATCGCGCAGCGCCAAGGCCACCGCGAGCGCGAGCCCGCCGCCCGCCGAATCACCCGCGATCACCAGCGGCTCGTCGTGCTTCGCCAAATGTTCGGCGAGGTCGGCCGACGCCGGAACCACGTGCGACGCCGTCCCGCGCGGCGCCACCGGGTAGATCGGCACCGTCACCGACGCGCCCGCGGACGCCAACTGCGCCACCAGTTTCCAGTGGTGGCGGGTGATCTCCCGGATGTAGGCGCCGCCGTGGAGGTACAGCACGCGCGCCGACGGCGCCATCCCGCGCGGGGTCACGGTGAACACCGGCCACCCCGCCGCCGAGGTGGACGCGGTGACGTTGAGGGTGCGCCCCAGCGACGACGGCGGCGCGAACGGCTTCGGCCGGGCCTGCAGCGCCGCGATCTCCCGGCGGATGTCGTCGGCGCTCGGACGGCGTCGCCCCAGCACTGCGATGGCCAACGGCATGGCCCTGCTGGTCAGGCTCGGCATGGCCACCCCCGTCGTCGTCTCGGTCAGCGTGCGTCGTACCGATTCTGGGCCGCATAGATGTCCGGCATGTGCGATTCGAGCAGATCGATCAGGCCGGTGAGACGCTCGGCAATCTCCTCGCCGAGTGGGGTGAGGCTGTACTCGACGTTCGGCGGGATCGTCTCGCGGACCTCGCGGTGCACCAGGCCGTCGCGCTCGAGTTGCTGCAACGTCTGCGCCAGCATCCGCTCGCTCACCCCGTCCACCCGGCGGCGCAGCGCGCCGAACCGGTACGGGCCCTCGGCGAGTGCGGCCAGGGCGAGCGTGCCCCAGCGTCCGGTGACGTTGAGCAGCGCGCCCCGCGAATGGCAGTCGCGCGCGAAGACGTCGGCCTCGAGGGTCGGGTCGTCGAAGTGCTGGTGGTCGCTGCTCACGTACTTCAGGTTACTACCTGCCAAACAATCAGTGCTGACCCAAACAGTTGCACTTACGAAAAATAAGTGCATCATGGAGGGCGAACGAAGCATTGAAGGTTCAACCTTGGGAGTTCTCATGACCATCGCCGTCACCGGTGCCACCGGACACCTCGGCCGCCTCGCCGTCGACGCCCTGCTGCGGCGCGGTGTTCCCGCATCCGACGTCGTCGCCGTCGTCCGCAACCCGCAGAAGGCCGCCGACCTCGAGGCCCAGGGCGTCCAGGTGCGCACCGCCGACTACGCCGACCGCGCCGCGCTCGAGACCGCCCTCGCCGGGGTCGACAAGCTGCTGCTGATCTCCGGCAGCGAGGTGGGTGCGCGGGTGCCGCAGCACACCAACATCATCGACGCCGCGAAGGCCGCAGGCGTCGGCTTCGTCGCGTACACGTCCATCCCGGACGCGCCCAACAACACGCTCCGGCTCGCGCAGGAGCACCAGGTCACCGAGCGGCTGCTCGCCGAGTCCGGCATCGACCACGCGCTGCTGCGCAACGGCTGGTACTGGGAGAACTACAGCACCGACCTGGCCGGCACCGCCGAGCGCGGCGTCCTGGTCGGCAGCGCCGGTGACGGCCGGGTCGCGGGTGCGGCCCGTGCCGACTACGCCGAGGCCGCGGCCGCCGTGCTGACCTCCGACGAGAACCAGGCCGGCAAAGTGTACGAGCTGGGCGGCGACGAGCACGTGTCGTACCCCGAACTGGCCCAGGCCATCTCCAACGTCACCGGCAAGCCCGTCGAGTACCGGAACCTGCCGGTCGCGGAGTACCAGGGCGTCCTCGAGTCCGTCGGCCTGCCCGCGCCCGTCGCCGCGGTCCTCGCCGACGCCGACGCCGGTGTCGCGACCGGCGTCCTCGACGTCACCAGCGGCGACCTGCAGCGGCTCATCGGACGGCCGTCCACCCCGCTCGAGGACGTGCTGCGGGCCGCGCTCTGACGGCCCCGGTAGCAGCTGAAGGGTCCGTTCATGCGCCGGCAGCGCACGAACGGACCCTTCAGCTTCCCGAGGGGGAATGGGGGAGGAACGGTCAGTGCATCCCGACGGCGCCTTCGGTGGGCAGATCGCCCTTCTTGGCGCGGACCAGGACGATCACCAGCGGGCTGATGACGAGGATGAGCGCACCGGCCCAGCCGAACGCGTGCGCGTAGCCGGACACCTCGGTGCCGAACACCCAGTCCATGATCTTGCCGACGAAGTCCTGCGCGGGCGCGGGCATGGCGGCGATCTGCTCGGCCGTGGGCGGCGTCGCGTTGGCGAGGTCGGTGGGGATCGCGTCGGCCGGGAAGCCGGGCGGGGGAGTGGGCGCCGGGTTGTCGGCCTGGAACGCGCTCTTGGCCGACGCGTACACCGTGGTGAACAGGGCTGTGCCGAGCGCGCCGCCGACCTGCAGTGTCGCGTTGGCCAGTGCGCTGGCGGCGCCGGCGTCGTGGTTGGGGACGCCGAGCAGCGCGAGGTTCTGCATCGGCACCATCAGCAGACCTAGGCCGAAACCGAAGATCGCCAGGCCCGGGAACACGTGCGTCCAGTAGGACGTGTCCACGCCGATCTGGGTGAGCAGGAACAGCCCGACGGCCGCGAAGATCGGTCCGACGACCATGAGCGGCTTGGGGCCGATGCGGGTGGTGAGCTGCGCCGCGATGGTGGACGCGATGACGATGAAGAACGCCATCGGCAGCGACCCGACACCCGACATCACCGGGCTCAGGCCCATCACGATCTGCAGGTAGAACGTCAGGTACAGCGTGCCGCCGAGCAGCGCCGCGCCGACCAGCGCCGAGCCGATGAACGCGGCGCCGCGGTCACGGTGCCACGGAACGCTGAGCGGCAGAAGCGGGTTCGCCGACTTCTTCTCCACCAGCACGAATGCGACGAGGGCGACCAGGCCGATGCCGATGAACACCAGCGTCTGCGTCTCGAGCCAGCCGTGCTCGGCCTTGGTGAAGCCGTACACCAGCGAGCCGAGACCGATCGCGACCAGCACGGTACCCGGCAGGTCGTAGCTGGTGTCGCCGTGGGCCTTGGTCTCCTTGACGATCGGCAGCGTCACCGCGATCGCGAAGATCGCGACGGGGATGTTCACCAGCAGGCACCAGCGCCAGTCGACGTACTGCGTCAGCACGCCGCCGAGCAGCAGGCCGATCGCGGCGCCGCCGCCGGAGATCGCACCGAACACCGCGAACGCCTTGGCACGCTCCTTCTCTCCGACGAACGTCGTGGTGAGGATCGCCAGCGCGGCGGGCGCGAGCAGGGCCGCGAACACGCCCTGCCCGGCGCGCGCGGCGAACAATTGCATGCCGGTCTGCGCGAAGCCGCCGACGGCCGACGCGATCGCGAAGCCCGCCATCCCGACCATGAAGGAGCGCTTGCGGCCCCAGAAGTCGGCGATGCGGCCGCCGAGCAGCAACAGCGCGCCGAAGGCGAGCGCGTAGGCGGTCACCACCCACTGCCGGTCCAGGTTGCTGATGCCCAGTTCCTTCTGGGCGTCGGGCAGTGCGATGCTCACGATGGTGCCGTCGAGCACGACGGTGAGCTGGGCCAGCGCGACGATGCACAGCACCAGCCAGCGGCGGTCGTGATTGGGATTGTCGTGTACGGGGGCGTCGGGACGCGAGGTCGCCTGGACGTCTTGGGACATGCAGTTCCTACCGGATCGGTGGCACGGACGACTGTCGCGGCCGAACGTGCAGACGCTACCGGCGAACAGGGAACGGCAGCAATCGAATACCGCCCATCGTCGGAATGGTCACATGTCGGTCCGGAGACTTGCAACCGCGGGACAACTATGAGCAGCGCGCGGGCCGCGTCATTCGGACAGGCGCACCTGCAATGCGTCGAGCAACTGCGGCGGCAGTTCGAGCGCGGGGGCCTCGTCGGCGACACCCTCCTGCGCTTTGAGTTTCGCGAACTCCTCGTTGAGCCGCTCCATCTTCATGTCCAGCCGGTGTGCGGTCTCCGCGGCCTCGGTGAGTTCGGCGAGCAGTTCCGGCGGCACCTCGCGATTGAACTTGTAGTAGATCTTGTGCTCGAGGCTGGCCCAGAAATCCATTGCGATGGTGCGGATCTGGAGCTCGATCGGCACCTGCTGCACGCGGTCGCTCAGGTACACCGGTACCTCGACGATCAGGTGCAGGCTCTTGTAGCCGTTCGGCTTGGGCTTGGCGATGTAGTCCTCGACCTCGCGGACCTCGATGTCCGGCTGGCTCGTGATCATGTCCGCGATGCGGTACGTGTCGGCGATGAAGCTGCACGTGATCCGGACCCCGGCGATGTCGAGGATCTGCTCGCGGACGTCGTCGAGGGTGAGCGGGCAGCCGATGCGGTTCGCCTTGCGGATGATGCTCTCGGGCGTCTTGAGCCGCGACGTCACGTGCTCGATGGGGCTGTAGAGATTGATGTGCGTGAACTCGTCCTTGAGGATGTTCACCTTGGTCAGCAGCTGAGTGATGCCGAACCGGTACGTCATCATGAATCGGGAGAAGTCGGTTCGGAGTTGCTCAGGATCCACGCCACCAGTGTGCCACCGCCGGCGAATCAGAAGTCGGGCTGGATTCGCAGGGTGTCGATGGTGGTGGCCAAACCGTCGTACTGCGTCACCAGGAGACAGAACTCGACGAGCCGCCGATCGTCGAGGTGCTCGGCGAGCGTGGCCCACGTCGCGTCGTCGACGTTCTTGGTAACGACCATCTGGTCCGTCGCCGCCAGCATCGCCCGGAACCGCGGCGACCAGTCGGGGTCGGTGGGGCCGGCGAGGACGCGGTCGAGCATCTGCGGGGTGACGCCGGCACGCCGGCCGAGCCGCACGTGGTGCTGCCATTCGTAGCGGGATCCGCGCAGGTGGGCGACCCGCAACACCACGAGTTCGATCTCGAACCGGGACAGCTTGGTGCCGGGCAGCAGCATCAGGACGCCCGAGTAGTGCAACCAGCCGCGGAACAGCCCTCCGGTGCGGCCGAGGGTGCTGAACAGCTTGGCGTCGCGCGTGCGGGAGCCGAGGGAAAGTACCCGCCACCCGGCCCAGTTCACCGGCCCGAGTTCCTTGAAACGTCCCGGCCGGACGCGCGGCGCCGTGTGGTTGCCGGTCTTCTCGTCGTGTGCGGTCACTCGGTCTCCCCGGGTCGGTCCGGCAGTGGCGTGGTGAGTCGGGCGTGCTCGGCCCGGGCAGCGTCGAGGGCTGCGGCCATCCGCGGTTGCGGGCGCAGCTCGACCGCCCGCTGCACGAGCATGCGCAGGCGCATCGTCGGCGCCACCCAGCGGGGCGCGTAGATCCGCCGGGCGCGCGTGGCGATGCCTCGCTCGAATGCGTCCACCCCCACCGAGCGTGGGGCGACCCGGGTGAACGGTCCGAGCCCTTTGATCTGGGCGGCGGCCTCGGTTCCGAATCCGATCGCGGTCATGTCGGTGTCGACCTCGGCGAGGTACGCGACACCCACCCGCAACCCGAGGTGCTTCGTCTCGAGGCGCAACGTATTGCCGAGCGCCTCCACCGCGGCCTTGCTGGCGGCGTACGCGCCCATGAGCGGCAGCTGCACTCCCGCCGCGGCCGACGCGACCAGCAGCACGTACCCGCCGGGGTGCGCGACGAGCGGCCCCGCCGCGCGCACCGTGTGGTACGTCCCGAGCAGGTTCACCTCGACGGTGCGGGTCATGACGTCGGGGTCGCCGCCGAGCAGGGGAAGTTGCGCCGCCACACCGGCATTGGCCACCACGACGTCCAGCCCGCCGAGGTCGTCGGCGAGGGCGTCGACGGCCCGCTGCACCGCCTCGCCGTCGCGGACGTCGCACACCCGCCACGGAGCGCCGCCGCACATCGTCGCGACCTGTTCGAGCAGTTCGCGTTCGAGTCCGAGTAGCGCGACCCGGGCGCCGCGCGCATACAGGCGCCGGGCGAGGGATGCGCCGATCCCGCGGGCCGCGCCGGTGACCAGGACGCGACGGCCCTCCAGGCGCTCCTCGAGCGACTGTCTCGTCCCGGTTCGTACCATCGCGCTGCCCCCGCCCCTCGGTTACCCCACGGTAAGGAGACGCTAGCACCGCAGGTCGGATCTACCGGGCAGGTCGGCGGCGCCGTGTAGCATTGACGGGCATCAAGCAAGCGTTCGATCGGGATCGGTCGACACTGCATCACCGTTCCTGGGGGGAGTCGTCAGGTGGCATCGACCCGGCGAGAAGAAATTCTATTTCATGCGGCCAAGCTGTTCAGCGAGCGCGGCGTCGCCGGCACCACCGTGCGGGACATCGCCGACGAGGTCGGCATCCTCTCGGGCAGCCTCTACCACTACTTCGGCTCCAAGGACGCGATCGTCTTCGAGATCGTCATCGCCTTCGTCGACGACCTCAACGAGCGTTACGAGGCCGCTCAGGTCCCGGGTGAAACCGGCAGGGAGCGAATCGATCACATGGTGGCCGTCTCGTTCGAGACCGCGGCGGACCATCCCTTCGCCACCGAGATCTATCAGAACGAGAGCGCGCTGTCGTCGCAGCCGGAGGATAGTCCGATCTCCGTGGCGGTCCGCCGGGCCCACGACTACTGGGCCGACGCGATCTCGCGCGGCGTCCGGTCGGGCGAGTTCCGTGTCGACATCGACCAGCAGCACTTCCATCGCATGCTCCGGGAATCCGTCTGGTCGACGGTGCGATTCAACCGGGCCTCACTGGCCCAGGACGCCGAGCGCCTGCGGCACGACCTGATCGCGGTGTTCCTCGACGGTTTCGCGGCGGGCGGGCCGGTGGGATCGGCATCCGCCAAGGCTGCGCCCGGGCCCGTGCGCCGGTCCGAGATCGCCGACCGGGCCGCTGCCGTCGAGCTTCCCGGGGCGGACGACTCGGAATTCGACGATCTGCGGCGCGACGTCCGCGAGCTCAAGGAAGCGATCCGCGAACTGCGCCTGCTGCGCGGCAACTGAAGTTCCCTCTCGTCGTCGGTCCTCGGCGTTGACTTCGCGGTGTGACGCGGGGCATACTCCTGTCGCCAATAGTCAATCAAGCAATTGCTTGATTGACCAAACGCTTGAAGGTCGGCGTCAGACGGGAGTCGGTTGTGAGAATCGGAAGGGTCGTCGCTGCGGCGGTGGCCGCCGCCGTGGGAGCTTTCGGCGTCGCGGGATGCGGATCCGCGGGGGAGATGTCGCCGGACGAGATCGTGATCGGCCTCGACGAGGACTCGACGGGGCCCGGCGCGTCGTACAGCACCATCGCCGGCAGCACGATCCGGCTCGCGGTCGACCTCGTCAACGCCGACGGCGGGATCAACGGCAAGCCGGTGCGCCTGGTCGTCGAGAACGACGAGTCCAGTCCCACCAAGACGCCGTCGATCATCCGCAAGCTCGTCGACCACGGCGCGAGCGCGGTCCTGCTCGCCACCGGGTCCGGCTCGGTGATCCAGGCCAAGTCGGTGCTGCAACAGTCCGAGATCCCGGCCATCGCACCCGTCGTGCTGTCCGACGCCTTCGCGAACAAGCCGGACAACGGCTACTCGTTCATGATCCCGAACTCCCTCAAGCAGTACGCCGAGGTGTACTGCGGCGCGTTCGAGCAGATGGGCTACAAGACACTCGGCATCCTCGGCGACGCGAGCGCCTCGATCGACGGCATCATCAAGACGCTGCGGCCCGCGCTCGAGAAGTGCGCCACCGTCACCGCCGTCGAGAAGGCGCCCGTCGACGCCGCGGACCTCACCGCGCAGGCCTCCCGGGTCACCGGCACCGAGCCCGACGCGATCCTCGTCGCCAGCATCGGTGGCCACTTCGAGATCCTCGCCCACAACACGCTCGCCAAGATCTACCCGGACGCGCAACGCTTCTCGCTCGCCTCGATCGGCAACCAGCCCAAGTCGTGGGCGCTGGCCGACCCGGGCGCGCTCACCGGCATGGTCTACATGGGCAGCCTCAGCGCGAACAATCCGCGCACCGCCGAGCTGACCGAGAAGATCCGCGCGGTCAAGGGCGCCGACTACCAGCTCACCGCGTACGACGCGCAGGCCTACGACGCCGTGATGATGCTCGAGCGCGCGTTCGAGATCGCCGGCGACCACACCGACCGGACCAAGGTCCGCGATGCGCTGCAGCAGGTCTCCGACGTGCCCGCGACGTTCGGCCAGGAGGGCCTGACGCTGTCGTACGGCCCCGACGACCACCTCGCCCCCGACAGCCTGTGCGGCCTGGTGCTCGTCGAGTTCGGCGCCGACAACAAGCCGGCCGGGCCGTGGGCGTCCTACCAGCCCCCGTGCGGCTGACGAAGGAGAGAACAGATGACTGATCCTCAACTCTGGCTCGCCGCGCTCGAGATCGGCGCCTTCTTCTCGCTCATCGCCCTCGGCATGTACCTCGTGGTGGTGGGGGCGGACTTCTTCAACTTCGCGATGGGCCCCTACGCGATGGCCGCCGCGATGGCGTGCAGCTTCGTCGTCGTCGACCACGGTGTGCCGCTGTGGCTCGCGCTGCTGCTGGGCCTCGCCGTCGGCATGGCGCTGTCGGTGATCACCGAGAAGCTCGTCGTGCAGCAGGTCCAGAAGCGTTCGGGCCGTGGCGAACTGCCGGCCCTCGTCGCGGTCACCGCGGTGCTGTTCGCGGTGCAGCAGCTGGCCGGCACGATCTTCGGCCGGACCCCGCTGCCCGGACAGAAGCTGTTCGACTTCCAACCGATCACCGTCGTCGGCGCCACCGTCGACAGCTCGTCGATCGTCCTCATCGTCGGCACCGTCGTGGTGTTCGTCGTGGTGGGTCTGTGGCTGCAGGCGACGCAGACGGGTCGGCTGCTGCGCGCGGTCGGTGACAACCCCGAGGCCGCCCGGATCCTCGGCCTGCCGGTGAACCGGGTGCGGCTGGTGGCCTTCACAGTCGCCGGACTCATCGCCGCCATCGCCGGACTGCTGTTCGCGCCCAAGGCCGGCGTCCAGTTCACGAGCGGACTGTCGTGGACGCTCACCGCGTTCATCGCCCTCGTGATCGGCGGGACCGGACGCAGCTGGGCGCCGCTGATCGGTGGCCTGCTGCTCGGCTTCGTGCAGGTGTTCGCGCCGTACTACTTCGGTGCCAGTGCCGCACAGACCGCGATCCTGCTGATCGCGTTGGTGTTCTTCGCCTTCCGGCCGGAGGGCCTGCTCTCGAGGAAGGTCCGCGTCTGATGTCGACTCTCACGTCACCGCCGTCGGAGGCGGCAGCGCCGGCACGTCCCTCGCGGGCCCGCCGGTCGCTCACCAACATCGCGATCGAGGCGGGCATCACGCTCGTCGTCGTCGCCGCGGTACTGGTGTGGATGGGTCCGAGCCTGTACCGGCAGGACCTCGTGTTCCTGGCCGCGACGTACTCGCTGATCGCACTCGGTATGTACATCCCGTTCGTCATGGCCGGTTCGCTGTCGATGGCGTACAGCGCCTACGCCGCGATCGGTGCGTACGCCGTCGCTCTCATCTCGGTCAAGACCGGACTGTCGATGTGGTGGGGCTGGATCATCGGCGCCCTCGTCGCGGCGGTGGTCGCGGTGATCCTCGCGCTCGCGACGCAGAAGCTGTCCGGCTTCTACCTGGCCGCCGTGACGCTGCTGTTCGGAATCGCGTTCGAGCACTGGCTCATCGACGGCCCCAGCTTCACCGGCGGCTCGGCCGGCATCTCCGGCGTCGAGGCCGTCACGCTGTTCGGGTGGCAGCCACCGCGGTACACGCTGGTCGTGCTCGCGATCCTGTTCGTTTGCGCGATCGCGGTGATCGTCGACCGGATGCGAAAGTCGGTGTGGGGCCTGACCCTACGGGCTGCGCGGGACAACAAGAACGCCGCCCGGTCGTCGGGCGTCAACCCTGCCCACCTGACGGTGATCGCGCTCGCGATCGGCGCGGCGATCGCGTCGACCGGCGGCTCGCTGTTCACGGTGTCCGTGCAGGCCGTCACGCCCGAGACCTTCACGCTCAGCATCGTGTTCCTGGCGATCTTCATGCCGATCAT
This sequence comes from Prescottella equi, assembly GCF_002094305.1. Lineage (GTDB taxonomy): Bacteria > Actinomycetota > Actinomycetes > Mycobacteriales > Mycobacteriaceae > Prescottella > Prescottella equi. The sequence goes on along the minus strand of NZ_LWTX01000005.1, from coordinate 277,118 downwards.
CGGCGGACGCAACAGCGCGTGGGGCGCCCCGCTCGGTGCGCTCATCGTCGTGATCGTGACCCTCAACATGCCCGGCTACCAGGGCAGCGGCGAACTACTGCTCGCGGCCGCGGTCCTGCTCATCCTCATCGTCGCGCCGGGTGGCGTGATCGGCTGGGCGGGTGCGGCGTTCACCAAGGTAACCGGCCGCGGCGGTTCCAACGAGCGAGGAAGTGATCGGACGTGAGTGTGCTGCTCGAGGTCTCGGGCCTCACCAAGAACTACGGCGGTGTCCGCGCCGTCGACGACGTCTCGTTCACCGTCGCCCCCGGCGAGGTGGTCGGACTGGTCGGCCCCAACGGCGCCGGCAAGACCACGCTGGTGGACTGCATCTTCGGAACGCAGCGGGCCGACGCCGGCACCGTGAAACTGGCCGGTCGCACGCTGACCGGGCCCAGCGAGAAGCGGGCCCGGCAGGGCCTGTCGCGCACGTTCCAGCACCCACAGCTGGCGCTGGAACTGAGCGCCGTCGAGAACATCGTGCCCGCGCTGTACGGCCGCCGGATGCGCACGCCCCTGCACTCGCTGTGGTGGGCGCTCAAGGGGCCGTTCGAGAACTGGGACGCCACCGCGGACCGGGCGCGCGCCGTCGCACACGAGTACGCGATCGACGACACCACCAGCGCCTGCGGCGAACTGAGCCTCGGCGGGCAGCGCCTGGTCGAGGTGGCGCGCGCGATGGCCACGGATCCGCAGGTGCTGCTGCTCGACGAGCCGTTCGCCGGCGCCGACCACACGGGCATCGCAGCGATCGCCGGGGCGGTCCGCAAGATCCAGGCGCAGGGACGCGGCGTCGTGCTGGTCGACCACAACGTCGACCTCATCGCCGAACTCGCGACGACCGTCGTGCTGCTCGACTTCGGATCGGTCGCCTTCCACGGCGCGCCCGCCGAATGTCTCGCGAGCGACGCCATGCGTGAGGTGTACTTCGGTGCAGGAGAGGAAGTGTCATGACCACGCTCGAGGTGACGCACCTGAAGGTCCGGTACGGATCGGCCGTCGCGGTCGACGGCGTCTCGTTCACGGCGCCGTCCGGGACGGTGACCGCGATCGTCGGCCCCAACGGCGCCGGCAAGTCCAGCCTGTTCGGGGCGGTCTACGGCTCCGTCCGTGGCACCGGGCAGGTGACGATGGACGGCCGCCGGGTCGACGGCATGTCCGCGCTGCAGCGGGTCCGGGAGGGCTTCGCGTACGTCCCGCAGGGCCGGCAGCTGTTCATGAAGATGTCGGTGCGCGAGAACCTGCAGGTGGGCGCCGACCTGCTCGGCATGAAGAAGGACGCGATCGACTCGGCGTTCGACCGGTTCCCGGTGCTGCGCGAGCGGTCCGGCAGCTACGCCGGCGTCCTCAGCGGCGGCGAACAGCAGATGCTGGTGCTGGGCCGGGCCCTGCTGGCGACGCCGAAGGTGCTGCTGCTCGACGAGATGATGACGGGCCTCGCGCCCAAGATCGTCGCCGAACTTCGTTCGCTCGTCGCGGGTCTCGCGGCCGAGGGCGTGACGGTGCTGGTCGCCGAACCCGCGCTCGCGGCGCTGAAGTCGGTGGTGCAGCGCGGGTACGTGATGCAGCGCGGCCGGATCGTCGACACCCGGGACGACGCGGCGTCGCTCGACGCCGCGTACAAGCAGTCGATGGGCATGTTGGAAGCGACGGTGGAGCAGTGACGGTGACCGGACGATTCTCGACCACCCTGGACGTCGCGGTCGGCGACTTCGCAACCGACCCGCGCAGGCTCGACGGTCTGAGCGTGAGCGAGTTGGTACGGCACTGGGCGCTCACGATCGGTGACCGCCCCGCCTTCATCACCCCGGAGGCCCACATCTCGTGGGCGAGCTACGACGCCACCGCCGATCGGATCGCGTCCGCGCTGGCGACGGTGGGCGAGGAGTCCGCCGTCGCGCTGTACCTGCCCGACACCATGGTCTTCCATGCCGCGCTGTGCGCTGCGTACCGCGTCGGGCGGATCGCGGTCGGCATCGGATCGCGTTCGGGTGTCAAGGAAGTGGCGCACCTGAGCACCCGCGCCGGGTGCCGGACACTGGTCACCACGCGATTGCTGCGCGGTCAGGACACCGCGGCTCTCGTCGCGGAACTGCGCGAGCGGACCGGCGGACCCGAGCACGTGATCTACGTCGACGACCTCGGCTCCGTCGAGGTCGAGGACGCCGCCGGTAACCCGGTCGAGATCACCGACCGGCGCTTCGACGCAACCAGCCCGCGGTTCGGCGTCGACGACGTCTCGCTGCTCAACTCGACGTCCGGCACCACCGGGCTGCCCAAGCTGGTCACCCAGACCGAGCGGCGCTGGATCGGCTTCTCCGAGGTGGCCGTCCGGGCCGGAAAGATCACCGGCGACGACGTCTTCTTCGGTGCGGTGCCCGCGCCGTTCGGCTTCGGACTGTGGACCTCGCACTTCCTGCCGGCCCTCCTCGGCGCGCCCAACGTGGTGGTCGAGCGGTTCAGTGCCGACACCATGATCGACCTCCTCGAGCGGGAGCGCGTGACGGTACTGAACTGTGTCAGCACGCAGTTCAAGATGCTGCTGCGGTCCGAGCGGGCGCAGGCCGCAGACCTGAGCGCGCTGCGTGCGATGTTCACCGGCGGCGAGGCGGTGCCGTACTCGGAGGCGCTCGCGTTCGAGGAGCGGACCGGCGCCGCGGTGCTGCAGTTCTACGGCTCCAACGAGACCGGTGCGGTGAGCGTCACGACCGTCGACGACGACGCGGACACCCGCCTGCGCACGTGCGGGCACGTGGTCGACGAGGCGCGAGTCCGGGTGTTCGACGACGCGGGCGCCGAGGTGCTCGGCGACGAGCGTCGCGGCCAGCCCGGCGTGAACGGCCCGCTGATATGCCACGGCTACTGGGACGACGATGCGGCCAACGCCGAGCTGTACACCGCCGACGGCTGGATGCTGCTCGGCGACATCGTCGAGATCGACGCGGCCGGACGCCTGAAGGTAGTGGGCCGCAAGGCCGACATCATCATCCGCGGCGGCAAGAACATCTCGGCCGTAGAGGTCGAGGAGTACGTGCGCGCCCACCCGGCGGTCACGATGGTGGCCGTGGTGGGCGTGCACGACGCCCTGTTCGGCGAGAAGGTGTGCGCCGTCGTGGTGACCGCCGACGGCACCGAACTGACCGCCGACGAGCTGTCCGTGTGGCTCGCCGGGCAGGGCGTGACCCGCGAGTACATCCCCGAGCACGTGGTCACCGTCGACGAGCTCCCCCTGGCGCCCGGCGGCAAGGTCGCCAAGGGATCCGTCAAGGTCCTCGCGGAGCAGCGCCTCAGCCGATGACGGCCAGCGGAGTCCCGGGCGCCACCTTGGCGCCCGGCTCCGCGAGCACCTGCAGCACCGTGCCGGTGGCCGGGCACGGAACCGGCATCTCGAGCTTCATGGCCTCCAGGATCACCGCGGGGTCGCCCGCGGAAACCTGCTGTCCCGGTGTGAGTTCCACCCGCCACACGTTGCCGACCATCGGAGCCTCCACCACGACGGCGCCGGGCGGGACGTCCAGGTCGGCGGTCTCGGGCTCGGGTGCCGGTGCGACATCGACGCGGTCGAACTCGCCGGCCGCGTGCCAGGCCTGCTTCTCGGTCTCGAACGCCGCGCCCTGCCGTTCCTCGAACTCGGCGATCGAGTCCGCGTTGTCCGCGAGGAACCGCAGGTGGTCGGCCAGTGCGAACGTGCCCTCGCTGACGTCGGCGTCGAAGCGTCCCGCGCGGGACTCGGCCCGGGCTTCCGCGAGCTGCTCGGGGGTGACGGGCTCCCACACGATCCGGTCGAAGAAGCGGAACAGCCACGGCTTGCCGGCCTCGAACGGCGCGCGCTGCCGGTAGCCCGACCAGATCGGCACCGTCCGCCCGATCAACTGGTAGCCACCCGGCGACTCCATGCCGTACACGCACAGGTACTTGCCGCCGATGCCGACCGCGTCCGACGGCGTCCAAGTGCGGGCCGGGTTGTACTTGGTGGTCACCAGCCGGTGCCGCGGATCGAGCGGAACCGCCAGCGGCGCACCGAGATACACGTCGCCCAGCCCGAGCACCAGGTACTCGGCGTCGAACACGGCCTTGCGGACGTCGTCCACACTGTCCAGTCCGTTGATCCGCCGGATGAACTCGGTGTTCGACGGCAACCACGGCGCAGTGTCCCGCACGCCGCTGCGGTAGCGGGCCAGCGCGTCGTCGATCGACGGGTCGTCGAACGACAGCGGCAGCCGCACGGTACGGCTCGGCACGACCAGGTCGTGCGTCGCCGGGAGCCGGCCCTCGAGTTCCTGCAGCAGCCCCAGGAGGCGGTACTGCGGCAGCACGTCCGGGTCGAAGTGCAGGTGCAGCGACCGAACGCCCGGGGTGACGTCGATCAGCCCCGAGACCTGCAGTCGCGACAGTTCTTCCGACAGCGCGTGCACCCGCATCCGCAGCCCGAGATCGAGGGCCATCGGCCCGTACTCGACGAGGATGTTGTCGTCTCCGCCGCGCAGGTACACCACCTCGGGGCGGTCGTCGCCGGCCTCTGCACGGCCGAGTACGCCGCCGTCACCGCGGGAGATCCGCACGGCCGGAACGTCCTTCGACCGCAACTGGTCGGAGCGGCGCAGCGCGTCGGCGTCGGCGTCGGGCACGGGAACGAAGCGCACGGCGTCGCCCGGGCGGATCTGCCCCATCTTCCAGCGGTGCGCGCTCACCACCGTGAGCGGGCACGCGAACCCGCCGAGACTCGGGCCGTCCGGGCCCAGCAGGATCGGGGTGTCGCCCGAGACGTTCAGCGCGCCCACGCTGTACGGGTTGTCGTGGAGGTTCGACGGGTGCAGTCCCGCGTCGCCGCCGTCGGTGCGCGACCACGTCGGCTTGGGTCCGTCGAGCCGGATACCGGTGCGGTTCGCGTGACTCGCGGTGGTCCAGGTGGTCTCGTAGAACTGCGTCATGTCGGCGTCGGTGAAGTACGACGGCGACGGCTGCGGACCCTCCGTGACCGCGAGGTGCCAGGTGCGGGTCAGTTCGGGCCGCACGTCGGCCGGGACGCTCGCCGGTTCGGTGAGTGCGTCGGTCTCGGGGAGCATGCCCAGCACGTCGCCGGTCGCGACCGCGCTGCCGGTGACTCCGCCGAAGCCGCCGAGCGTGAACGTCGAGGCGCTGCCGTGGAACAGCGGGACGTCCAGCCCGCCGCGCACCGCGAGGTAGGTGCGCAGTCCGGTGTCGGCGGGGGTGCCGATGTCGAGCGCCGAGCCGGCAGCGATCGCGATCGGTTCCCACATCGGCACCGCGAGCCCGTCGACGGTGACCGGGGCATCGGCACCGGTCACACAGATCACCGTCGGCGCGGAGAACTCCAGTCGCGGACCCTGCAGCGTGCACTCGAGCCCGGGCGCCCCGACGGGATTGCCGACGGCGGTGTTGGCGAGCCGGAACGAGAGATCGTCCATCGGTCCGGACGGCGGAATGCCCGCCTCCCACAATCCGATCCGGCCCGGCAGGTCCTGCACCGTCGTCATGGTGCCGGCCCGCAGGACGTCGATCCGCGGTCCGGTGGCCGGGATGTCGGCGAGCGCGGACGTCGTGTGCTCGGCGAGCGGCTGGGCGCAGATGTGCCGCAGCTGAGGAAGATTGGTCTGGACGCCGTAGAGATGCGTCTCGGCCAGTGCGTCGCCCAGCTTCGCCAGTGCCTCCTCGCGGGTGTCGCCGCGGGTGACGATCTTCGCGATCATCGGGTCGTAGTGGGCGCTCACCTCGGTGCCGGTGTCGACCCACGTCTCGACCCGCGCGGTGGCGGGAAACCCTACCGAAGTGATGGTTCCGGCGCTGGGCCGGTAGTCCTGCCCGGGATCCTCGGCGTACACCCGGGCCTCGACGGCGTGGCCGGTCAGCGTCGGACCGGAGTCGGGCAGCCCGTCGAGCATCGACGCGTCGCCGCCGGCCAGACGCAGCATCCACTCGACCAGGTCGACACCGGTCACCTCCTCGGTGACCGGATGTTCCACCTGAAGGCGGGTGTTCATCTCGAGGAACGACGCCTCGCCACGGTCCACGTCGTACACGAACTCGACGGTGCCCGCCGAACGGTAGTTCACCGACGACGCGAGATCGCGCGACGAGCGCAACAGTTGCTCCACCACGTGCGCGGGCAGTCCCGGCGCAGGTGCCTCCTCCACCACCTTCTGATTGCGGCGCTGCAGCGAGCAGTCGCGGGTACCCAGGCTCAGTGTGCGGCCCGCGCCGTCGCCGAAGACCTGCACCTCGATGTGCCGGGCGCGGGCGACGAAACGCTCCAGGAAGACACCCGACGACGAGAAGTTCGCCGCCGCCATCCGCTGCACCGTGTCGTACGCGGCGCGCAGCGCCTCCGGTGTGAAGCACGCCTGCATGCCGATGCCGCCGCCGCCACCGACCGCCTTGAGCATCACCGGGTAGCCGATCCGCTCGGCCTCGGCGACCGCGTCCTCCACCGATTCGAGCAGGCCGCTGCCCGGCACCAGCGGGACACCCACGGCACGCGCCGCCTCGCGGGCGGTGTGCTTGTTGCCGAACACCCGGAGCTGATCGGGGGTGGGGCCGACGAACGCGATGCCGGCCCGCTCGGCAGCCGCTGCGAATTCTTCGTTCTCCGAGAGGAACCCGTAGCCGGGATGGATGGCACCGGCACCGGTCGCGAGAGCCGCCTCGATGACCTTGTCGGTACACAGGTACGACTCGGCCGCGGGGGCGGGACCCAGCCGGACGGCGGCGTCGGCCATCTCGACGTGCGCGGCGCACGCGTCCGCGTCGGAGTACACGGAAACCGTCTTGAGACCGAGTTCGCGCGCGGATCGGATGATGCGGCAGGCGATCTCGCCGCGGTTCGCGATGAGGAGGGTGTCGAAAGCGGGGAACACGAAGTGGTCTCCTTCGGTGGGAGGGAGCGTCGGACGGCCGGTCAGATGGCCATGGCGGAGCGCACGACGGACTCGGCGTCCGCGCCTCCGGCGCCACTCGACGTGACGCGGCCGGACTCGAGAATGTAGTAGCGCTGGGCGGACTGCAGGGCGAACCCGATGTGCTGCTCCACCAGGAGGACACCGAGGTTGCCGCGTCGGGTGAGCTCGACGATCGCGGACTCGATCTCGGCGACGACGGACGGCTGGATGCCCTCGGTCGGTTCGTCGAGGACCAGTACGCGTGGTTCGGTGATGAGAGTTCGCGCGATCGCCAGCTGCTGCCGCTGGCCGCCCGACAGCAGGCCCGCGCGCCGGTCGAGCAGTGACTCGAGCGCCGGGAACAGCGCCAGCTGCTCGTCGATGAGCGCCTTGCCGCGCTTGCGGCCGTCGGCGACCACCTGCATGTTCTCGAGGCACGTCAGCTGGCCGAACGACTGCTGCCCCTGCGGGACGTACGCGAGTCCGCGGGCCACCCGGGCGCTCGGCCGCAGCTTGGTGACGTCCTGGCCGTCCAGCAGGACCTTGCCCGACGTCGCCTTCGCCAGCCCGACCGCGGCCCGCAGCAGCGTCGTCTTGCCGGCTCCGTTGTGTCCCATGACCGCGGCGACGCCGTCGGCGGGCACGGTGACGGTGGCGCCGTGGATGATCTCGGTGCGGCCGTAGCCGGTCCGGATGTCGACGAGTTCCAGCATGGTCAGGCCTCCTCGAGGACGTCGGCGGCGGCCGCGGTGCCGAGGTACACCTGCTGCACCATCGGATCGGCCTGGATCTCTTCGACACTGCCGTCGGCGATGACCTTGCCGCGGGCCAGGACCGTCACGGAGGTCGCGAAGGCCCGCATGAAGTCCATGTCGTGCTCGACGACCACGACGGTGCGCTCGGCGCCGATGCGCCGCAGCAGGTTTCCGGTGTCCTCGCGTTCCTCGTGGCTCATGCCCGCCACCGGTTCGTCGAGCAGCAGCACGTCGGCGTCCTGCACCAGCAGCATGCCGATCTCGAGCCACTGCTTCTGGCCGTGCGGCAGGATGCCCGCCTTGCAGTCCCGCAGGTCGGTGAGCCCGATGGTCTCGAGGGCCTCCTCGATCTGTGGCAGGACGTTCTTGCGGCGGCGGAGCAGCGTCAGCGCGGATCGTCCGGCGCCGGCCGCAATGTCGAGGTTTTGCAGCACCGTGAGGTCCTCGAACACCGATGCGGTCTGGAACGTGCGGCCCACGCCCATCCGGGCGATCTTGTGGACCTTCTGCCCCAGGAGTTCGACACCGGACTTGGTGACCGAACCGGTGGCCGGCACCAGGCCGGTGATCGCGTCGACCAGCGTGGTCTTCCCGGCGCCGTTGGGGCCGATGAGGAAGCGCAGGTCACCCTGGAAGAGCGTCAGGTCCACGCTGTCGACGGCGGTGAAACCGTCGAACGTGACGCGCAGGTCGCGGATCTCGAGGTACTGGCTGGACATCCCGGCGTTGCCGCCGAGGGTGGGTTGGGGTTCGGTCATCGGGCGACCTCCAGTTCGCGGGCGGATTCCGGTTCGGGCTCGGTCGGGGCGGCCCGGCGGCGGCGCTTGACCACCTTGGCGAGACCCGCGATGCCGGCCGGGAAGAATCCGATGACGACGATGAACAGCAGGCCCTGCGCGTAGGTCCATGCCGACGGGAAGTTCTCGGACAGGGTGGTCTGCGCCCACGCCACACCGATCGCGCCGAGTACCGGACCGAGCAGTGTGGTGCGGCCGCCGATCGCCACGCCGATGAGGAACGCGATCGACGGGACGAGGCCGACATCGGCGGGCGAGATGATGCCGACGATGGGGACGAACAGAGCGCCCGCGATGCCGGCGAAGAAGGCGGCGACGGTGTAGGCGACGACCTTGATGTTCGCGGGGTCGTAGCCCAGGAACCGGACCCGCTCCTCCTGGTCGCGGACCGCGACGAGGAGTTCGCCGTAGCGCGAGTTCATCAACTGACGGGTCGCGGCGACGACGAGGAGCAGCACCGCGCCGGCGATGAAGAAGAGCATCCGCTTGTTCGCCGGGTCGGACAGGTTGAAGCCGAAGAACGTGCGGAACCGGTTGAGGCCGTTGGAGCCTCCGATCGACTGCTGGCCGATGAGCAGGATCGCGAATGCCGCGGCGAGGGCCTGCGAGAGGATCGCGAAGTACGCGCCCTTGACCCGGCGCTTGAACACGCCGAGCCCCAGTAGGAACGCGACGAACGCGGGGACGAGGAGGATCGCGGCGATGGTCGTGAACGGATCGGAGAATGGGGTCCAGTAGGAGGGGAGTTCGCGGATGCCGGCGATCTGCATGAAGTCCGGCACCGCGTCCCCGCGCAGCTCCGCGTCGGCGATCTTGAGGTGCATCGCCATGATGTAGGCGCCGAGGCCGAAGAACACGCCCTGACCGAGGGTGAGCATTCCGCCACGGCCCCAAGCCAATCCGATGCCGACCGCGACGATCGCGAAGCACAGGAACTTGGCCAGCAGGTTGAGTCTGAAGTCCGACAGCAGGGCCGGTGCGACGCCGAAGAGGACGATCGCGGCGACGGCGAATCCAGCCCACACCCGGTAACGACTGAGCACGGTCATACCAGGCTCCTTGTCTTGGCGACGAACAGTCCCTGCGGGCGGACCTGCAGGAAGATGACGATGAGCACGAACACGATCACTTTCGCGATCGACGCGGTGGTCGAGTACTCGATGAACGAGTTCAGGATGCCGAGCGCGAAGGCCGCGACCACCGCACCCGACAGCCGGCCCAGTCCGCCGATCACGACCACGAGGAACGCGTCGATCAGGTACGACTGGCCGATGGTCGGGCTCGTCGACCCGATCAGCGTCAGGGCGACGCCGGCCACGCCGGCCAGACCGGAACCGATGAAGAATGTCGTCACATCGGTTCGCCGCGAGGAGATTCCGCTGGTCTCCGCGAGGTCGCGGTTCTGCACGACGGCGCGGATGCGGCGACCCATCGAGGTCTTCGCCAGTGCGAAGGACAGCACCGCGACCGCGACGATCGCGAGGACCAGGATGAAGATGCGGGTCTTGGGTACGACGGCGCCGAGGATCTCGACGCCGCCGGTGAGCCAGGACGGTGCGACGACGTTGACGGCGGGGGCGCCGAAGATGTCGCGGGCGAGCTGCTGGAGTACCAGTCCCACACCGAAAGTCACCAGCAGGGTGTCCAGCGGGCGGTGGTACATCCGCCGGATCAAGGTGGCCTCGAGCAGCACGCCCATCAGGCCGCCCACCACGAAGCCGACCACCAGGGAGATCAGCAGCGACGCCCCGGCGCTCGAAACGACCTGCTGCACCACGTACGCGGTGTACGAGCCGGTCATGATGAATTCGCCGTGGGCCATGTTGATCACGCCCATCTGGCCGAAGGTCAGCGACAGGCCCAGTGCCGCCAACAACAGGATCGACCCGATGCTCAGGCCGGTGAACAGCTGCCCGATAACGACATCCATCGGTGCCCGCCCTTCCTCGTCGTTGTTCGTGAGCTAGCTACCCGAGCCGGACAGGTCCTTCGCCCAGTCGTAGCTCTCGAGGTACGGGTCCGGCTGGATCGGGCCGTCGGACTCCCACACGGTGTAGATCAGGCCGTCGCCGCGGATCTCGCCGATGCGTGCGGTCTTGGTGATGTGGTGGTTGTCGCCGTCGATGGTCACGAGACCCTCGGGCGCCTGGAAGCTGACACCGTCGGCCGCGGCCTGGACGTCGGCCACGGCGAACGAATCGGCCTTCTCGACGGTGTTCTTCCACAGGTACACCGACGTGTAGGCGGCCTCCATCGGATCCGACGTCGGCTTGTTCGCTCCGTACTTCGCCTTGTATGCGTCTACGAACTTCTTGTTCTCGGGGGAGTCGACGGTCTGGTAGTAGTTCCAGGCGGTGAGCTGACCGGTCACGTTCTGCGCACCGATGCCGCCCACCTCCTCCTCGGCGATCGACACCGAGACCACCGGCATGTCAGCGGCTTTCAGACCCACATTGGCGTACTCGCGGAAGAACGCGACGTTCGAATCACCGTTGAGGGTGTTGAAGACGGCGTCGGCGTCGGCGGTGCGGACCTTGTTGACGATCGTCGAGAAGTCGGTGGAACCGAGCGGCGTGTAGTCCTCGCCCTTGATCTCGATGCCGTTGGCGGCCGCGTACGCCTTGATGATCCGGTTGGCGGTCTGCGGGAAGACGTAGTCGCTGCCCACCAGGTACAGCGACTTGACGCCCTTCTCCTTCAGGTAGTCCAGCGCGGGAACGATCTGCTGGTTGGTGGTCGCGCCGGTGTAGAAGATGTTGGGGGAGTCCTCGAGGCCCTCGTACTGCACGGGGTAGTACAGCAGCGCATTGTTGTCCTCGAACACCGGCAGCATCGCCTTGCGGCTCGATGACGTCCAACCACCGAAAACGGCTGCGACACAGTCGCTGCTGATGAGCTTCTCGGCCTTCTCTGCGAACACCGTCGGCTCGGACGCGCCGTCCTCGGCGACGATCTGGATCTTCTTGCCGAGCACGCCGCCGGCGTTGTTGATCTCCTCGACCGCGAGGGCGATGGAGTCGCGGACGGTGACCTCGCTGATCGCCATCGTGCCGGACAGCGAGTTGAGCGAACCGACCTTGATCGTGTCGCCCGACGTGTCGACGCAGGACGCGGTGGACGTCGTACCGGCGGCCGAGGTGTCCGACGCCTTGCTGCCGCAGGCGGTGAGAACCAGGCCGAGGGCCGCGAGTGCGGCCGGGGCGGTGAGAGCACGCTTCGAGAACGTGGGCATGAACGAGCCTTTCCGTCGAGAGGAATGACGCTGAGCTGCGGAGAGGTACGTATACGACGCTGTATCCGTGATTCGAGACAGTAGGCGGAAGTTGTTGCGCCGGAATGTCTGTGGATCACGAGTTCGTGTCGCGTATTACGTACGCATGAACAGGAGCTCACGCGGCCTCGACGGACGAGACCCGACTATCGGGAAAGGTGCTGGTGGATCAGAGGATCGTGTACGGCGACACCGAGCTGCGGTGCTCGTTGATGTCGAGTTCCTTGCCCAGGGGAGGGAAGGCCCGCTGCGGGCAGTTCATCCGCTCGCACACACGGCAGCCGGCACCGATCGGGGTGGCGGTGCTGCCACCGAGATCGAGACCGTCGGCGTAGACCACCCGCGGCGCGTGCCGCAGCTCGCATCCCAGACCGATCGCGAACGTCTTGCCGGGCTGCCCGTACCGCTGCGCGCGGCGCTCGACGGTGCGCGCCACCCACAGGTAGTTGCGGCCGTCCGGCATCTGCGCGATCTGCGTCATGATCTTGCCGGGGTACGCGAACGTCTCGTACACGTTCCACAGCGGGCACGTGCCGCCGCTGGACGAGAAGTGGAAACCGGTGGCGGACTGACGCTTCGACATGTTGCCGGCGCGGTCGACTCGGACGAACGACCACGGCACGCCCCGCTGCTTCGGGCGCTGCAGCGTCGACAGCCGGTGACAGATCGTCTCGTAGCTGATCGCGTAGAACGCCGACAGCCGCTCGATGTCGTACCGGAAGTCCTCCGCGATCTCGTGGAACTGGCCGTACGGCAGCACCGTGGCCGCCGCGAAGTAGTTGGCGAGGCCGAGCATCGCGAGCGAGCGGGCCTCGTCGGAGGTGAAGTTGCCCTCGTCCACCAGCCGGCGGAGCAGATCGCCGCACTCGAGGTAGGCGAGCTCGGTCGCGAACTTGAACACCTGCTGCCCACCCGACAGCGCGGGCGAGATCTCGAGCACCCGGGTCTCCGGGTCGTAGCGGTGCAGCACGTTCTCGCCGAGATCGATGCGGCGGACGATCTGGACGTCGTGCAGGTTCTCGAGCCGCCGGGCGATCCCGTCGGCGATGTCGCCGCGGTGGAAGCGCAGGCGCGCGGTGAGGTCCTCCGCGGCGGTGTCGAGGTCGTGGATGTAGTTCTGCCGCTGATAGAAGTAGTCGCGCACTTCCTCGTGCGGCATCGTGATCGACCCGCTGCCGCTGCCGTCGCTGAACCGGTCCTCGGTGGCCGCGGCCAACTGCGCCGACGTGTTCCGGAAGCGGCGGTGCATGTTCACCATCGCCTTGGCCAGACCCGGATGCGACGACACCATCTCCGCGATCTCCTGCGCATCGGCGTCGATGCCCATGTCCTTGTCGAGAGCCACCTCGCGCAGCTCGGCGATCAACCGGGTGTCGTCCTGCGACGAGAAGAACGTGGTGTCGACCCCGAACACCTCACTGATCCGCAACAGCACCGGCACGGTCAGCGGGCGCACGTCGTGCTCGATCTGGTTGAGGTAGCTGGCCGAGATGTCCAGCGTCTTGGCGAGGGCGGCCTGGCTCAGGCCACGCTCGGTGCGGAGCTGTCGCAGCCGGGCGCCGACGAAGGTCTTGGACATGCTCGCCAGCGTACGAGCGCCCTGCTAACCGTGCAAAGGCTCGGCTTAGCATCGGCACGCCGAGAGGTGTTCACGGACGAAACGAACAACAGACCGAACATGACGTTTCAGGCACAAGCCTTGACATCTCGGTGACGGTGGCAAAAGCTTGGCGACAGTCATTGATCGATTGTGTAAAGCATTGGTTGCTAGGCAGTTTGGGGCGAGCGGTGGGGGCTCGCGCGTCCCGAGCGCACGGACGTGGGCGCCCTCCGCAGGGCGGGAGCCCCCGGTTCACGCTCGCCCTCCGCACCGGGCGTGGGCCGTTCTCTGCTGCAGTGTCGCCGGTCGGCCCCGCGTCGGCCCGGCATTCGACCAGGAACCGCCAGAGGCCACGATGATCTTCACCTCCAAGCGCCGAGCTCGCGTCGGACTTCGCGCTTCGACACTCCTCCCGTCCAGTGACGCCGTGGAATCCGGTTCCGTGGCGTCGGGGTCCGTGGAGCCGTCGGACGCGGTCGGCCCCGTCGAGGTGGCGGCAGCGCCGGACGACGAGACCGCCGGGCCGGCGACGGAGGCCGACGCGGTAGCCGTGGCCGCCCGCTGGCTCGTCCTCACGACAGACGTGAGCCGGGGATTCGCCCGCGCGCTCCTGCCCGAGCCGTTTGCGGTCGCGGATCGGCCCCAACTGGCGGTGTGGATCGTCGAACCACTGTCCGCGGATTCGGACACCGTGGGTGTTCCGGTCGGTCGGTTGTTCGCCGGGATGTCGTGCAACTGTCTGTTGCCGGGAGAGCAGGACGAGAGCGCGTACACGTCGGACTTCCTCGTCGGCGCCCCCATCGAGGAGGGCGACCGCGACCCGTTCTCGCTGCCGGACCTGCCGCACACGGCGCTGAGCCTGGTGAACGGCGTCGGCGGGATGGGCTTCTCCATCCCCCCGGTCGACGGGGTCGGCAGGGGAGTGGTGGGCCACGTCGAGCTGGCCGAATGCGACGGCGAACAGGTACAGCTCACCCCCGACTGGCTCGCGTGTCAGTCGTGGCGGGAGGACGTCGTGAGCGGCTCGGGGACCGGTGCGGAGATGCCGACACTGGTCCACACCCAGTGGGAGGTCACGCGGCTGTCGCCGATCGTCACGGGTTCCGCAGTCATCGAGTGTGCCGAGTTCGGCTCCCATGCCTACGACCTGTCCGGGTCGACGGCTGCCCTCGACGCGCGGTACGGCTTCGCGCGCGTGGCCATTCTCGGCCGGCAGTAGCGCCGCCGTCGCGGCTACCCGCGAGGCCCGAAGTATCTGTGACGCCGATTCCCGACCGTTCCGGTGTACGGAACGCTGTCCGATTCCTGTGATTGCCCTCACAAGCCTGCGTACGGTTCGGTGAGGGCGCTGTCCGGTTCGGGTGTCCGACGTGTCCAACTTCACCTCTCGGGGTCCTGTCCGGTTTTCGCGCTAACCCCGAGGTGAGGGCCTACTTGCGGGTAACTTTCATTGCTACTGATCGGTAACCCAAGCAACTGCTTGGCGCTGCGAAAATTAGCAAGCTTTGCAGATTGAAATGAAAAGCTAGCGAAGATTGGCATTAGCAACAGGTAGACGGCGGTTTTCGGCTGTGTCATTCTCGGTTCGTACATCCGAACGGCCTGGCAACGATGTGAAGCAGTACATCCGTACCGGTCGAAGCAGCAGACAAGAAGTGGAGCTTTCGATGTCGACCACCGGCACCCCGAGGACCGCAGAAGAGATCCAGAAGGATTGGGACACCAACCCCCGCTGGAAGGGCGTCACGCGCAACTACACGGCCGAGCAGGTCGTCAAGCTGCAGGGCACCGTGGTCGAAGAGGCCACCCTCGCTCGTCGCGGCTCCGAGATCCTCTGGGATCTCGTCAACAACGAGGACTACATCAACTCGCTCGGTGCGCTCACCGGCAACCAGGCCGTCCAGCAGGTCCGCGCGGGCCTCAAGGCCATCTACCTCTCCGGCTGGCAGGTCGCCGGCGACGCCAACCTCTCCGGCCACACCTACCCGGACCAGTCGCTGTACCCGGCGAACTCGGTTCCGCAGGTCGTCCGCCGCATCAACAACGCGCTGCTGCGCGCCGACGAGATCGCCAAGGTCGAAGGTGACACCTCCGTCGACAACTGGCTCGCTCCGATCGTCGCCGACGGTGAGGCCGGCTTCGGTGGCGCCCTCAACGTCTACGAGCTGCAGAAGGCCATGATCGCGGCCGGTGTCGCCGGTTCGCACTGGGAGGACCAGCTCGCGTCGGAGAAGAAGTGCGGCCACCTCGGTGGCAAGGTGCTCATCCCGACCCAGCAGCACATCCGCACCCTCACCTCCGCGCGTCTGGCCGCCGACGTCGCCGACGTCCCGACGGTCGTCATCGCCCGCACCGACGCCGAGGCCGCCACGCTGCTGACCTCCGACGTCGACGAGCGTGACCGCGAGTTCCTCGACGGCACCCGCACCGCCGAGGGCTTCTACGGCGTCAAGAACGGCATCGAGCCCTGCATCGCCCGCGCCAAGGCCTACGCCCCGTACTCCGACCTCATCTGGATGGAGACCGGTGTGCCGGACCTCGAGGTCGCCAAGAAGTTCGCCGAGGCCGTCCGCAGCGAGTTCCCGGACCAGCTGCTGGCGTACAACTGCTCGCCGTCCTTCAACTGGAAGGCGCACCTGGACGACGCGACCATCGCGAAGTTCCAGAAGGAGCTCGGCGCGATGGGCTTCAAGTTCCAGTTCATCACCCTGGCCGGCTTCCACTCGCTCAACTACGGCATGTTCGACCTGGCGCACGGCTACGCCCGCGAGGGCATGACCGCCTTCGTCGACCTGCAGGAGCGCGAGTTCAAGGCTGCCGAGGAGCGCGGCTTCACCGCCATCAAGCACCAGCGTGAGGTCGGCGCCGGCTACTTCGACAGCATCGCCACCACCGTCGACCCCAACACCTCGACGGCAGCCCTCAAGGGCTCCACCGAAGAGGGCCAGTTCCACTAGGCCTCTCGACCTCTCGGGAGGGATCGGCGGGGTGTCCTCCACGTCGATCCCTCCCGGGGACCCGACCTCCACTTCCGAAAAAGGAGCTGACGTGACCAGCGAAAAGATTCAGCGCGTCGGCGTGATCGGCGCCGGCATCATGGGTTCCGGAATCGCCGAGGTGTGCGCCCGTGCACACGTCGACGTGCTGGTGTACGAGCCGAGCCGCGAACTCGCGGCAGCAGGACGCTCGCGCATCCTGCGCTCGCTCGACCGTGGCGTGAGCAGCGGCAAGATCACCGAACGCGAGCGGGAGCAGGCCGCCTGGCGGCTGCGCTTCACCTCCGACCTCGGCGACTTCGCCGACCGGCAGCTCGTAGTGGAGGCCGTCGTCGAGGACGAGAAGATCAAGAGCGAGATCTTCGCCGAACTCGACTCGATCGTCACGGATCCGGACGCGGTGCTCGCATCGAACACGTCCTCGATCCCGATCATGAAGCTGGGGATTGCGACGAGTGCGCCGGAACGCGTCATCGGCATGCACTTCTTCAACCCCGTTCCCGTCCTCCCGCTCGTGGAACTGGTCACCACGCTCAAGACCAGCCCCGCGGTGTCGGCACGAGCGGAGGCGTTCGCGAGCGAGCTGCTCGGCAAGCAGGTCGTGCGGTCTGCGGACCGGTCCGGCTTCGTCGTCAACGCGTTGCTCGTGCCGTACCTGCTCTCCGCGATCCGCATGGTGGAGTCGGGCTTCGCCACCAAGGAAGACGTCGACAAGGCGATGGTGCTCGGATGTGCGCACCCGATGGGTCCGCTCGCGCTGACCGATCTGGTGGGACTTGACACCGTCAAGTCGATCGCCGACTCGATGTACGAGGAGTTCAAGGAGCCGCTGTACTCGGCCCCGCCACTGCTGCTGCGGATGGTCGAGGCAGGGCTCGTCGGCAAGAAGTCGGGCGCCGGCTTCTACGAATACGCCGACAACGGCCGTGTCACGAAGAAGGCAAGCTGAACAAGCGCTCCGCACCCGTGCGCCTTTTTGGTAGCTCCCGCTACCGGAAAGGCGCACGGGCGGCGTAGCCGCCTACGAAAGGTCGATCCGCATGTCCGCCGCAAACACCGCCGGGTACGGATCCAGCGTCCTCGGATACCCCCGCATCGGGCCCCGCCGTGAACTCAAGCGTGCTCTCGAGGCCTACTGGCACGGCACCGGCTCCAAGGCCGAACTCGTCTCCGTCGCAAGGGAACTGCAGGAGCAGACCTGGAGCGAGCTGGCTGCCACCGGGTTGACCCAGGTCCCCGGCAACACGTTCTCCTACTACGACCACGTGCTCGACAACGCGCTGCTGTTCGGCGCGGTCCCCGAGCGGTTCGCTCCGCTCGAGGGTGAGCTGGACCCGCTCGACTTCTACTTCACGATGGCTCGCGGCCGGCCCGACTTCCCGCCGCTCGAGCTGGTGCGCTTCTTCGGCACCAACTACCACTACCGGCAGCCCGAACTGTCGGAGAACACGACGTTCGAGCTGCATTCGGAGACGCTGCTCGACGAGTTCGAGCGCGCCAAGGCCCGCGGCATCGAGCTGCGCCCGGTGGTCCTCGGCCCACTCTCGCTGCTGCTGCTGTCGAAGATCGCGCCCGATTCCACTGCAGAGGGTTTCGCGCCCCTCGACCTCCTCGACCGGCTGCTGCCCGAGTACGAGAAGCTGTTCGCGCAGCTGGCCAAGGCCGGCGCGACGTGTGTCCAGCTGGACGAGCCGTGTTTCACCGAGG
Source organism: Prescottella equi (assembly GCF_002094305.1). GTDB lineage: Bacteria > Actinomycetota > Actinomycetes > Mycobacteriales > Mycobacteriaceae > Prescottella > Prescottella equi. The sequence goes on along the minus strand of NZ_LWTX01000005.1, from coordinate 259,057 downwards.
ACCGGACCGCGGATGAGCTCGCCGCTCTCGGCCGCGCGTACGACAAGCTCGCCCACGCGCCGCTGCGTCCGCGCATCCTCGTCACCGGCCCGTACGGGTCGCTGGGGGAGGCCCTGCCGATCCTGGCGGCGACACCCGTCGAGGCGCTGGGTCTGGACCTGATCAACGGGCGCATCACCGCCGAGGAACTGGCGAAGGTGCCGGGTATTCGCCGCAAGCGCATCTATGCGGGCATCGTCGACGGCCGCAACGTGTGGCGTGTCGACCGGTTCAACACCCTGACGTACCTCAACCAGATCAAGGACGTCACCCCCGATCTGGTCGTCTCGACGTCGTGCTCACTGCTGCACGTCCCGTACGACGTGCTCATGGAGTACGACATGCCGGGCGACGTTGCCGACCGGCTCGCCTTCGCGAAACAGAAGGTGGGCGAAGTGGTCTCGCTCGCGAAGGCACTCACCGAGGGGCCGTCGGAGCGGTGGCGCAAGAAGCCGACGTCGGTGCACTTCAAGCAGAAGCACGACGTCCGCGCCCGGGTCAATGCGATCAAGTCGGAGCATCGCGTCCGCGCCCCGTACGAGGAGCGCCGGATCGCGCAGCAGGCACGCCTGAACCTGCCGCCCGTGCCCGCGACCACGCTGGGCTCGTTCCCGCAGACCGACGAGATCCGCCAGGCCCGTTACGAACTGGGTGAAGGACGCCTCGACTGGGACGAGTACTACAAGCGGATCCAGGACGAGATCGCCAAGACGATCGCGCTGCAGGAGGACATCGGCCTGGACGTGTTGGTCCACGGCGAGCACGAGCGCAACGACATGGTGCAGTACTTCGCCGAACTGCTCGAGGGCTACGCGTTCACCCACAACGGTTGGGTGCAGGCGTACGGCTCACGGTGCACCCGTCCGCCGGTGCTGTACGGCGACGTCCGTCGTCCGAAGCCGATGACGGTCGAATGGATCACGTACGCGCAGTCCCTGACCGACAAGCCGGTCAAGGGCATGCTCACCGGACCGGTCACGATGCTGGCGCGCTCGTTCGTGCGCCAGGACCAGCCGCTGCACGAGACCGCCGACCAGTTGGCGCTGGCCATCCGGGACGAGATCGCCGATCTCGAGGCCGCCGGTATCGCGATCATCCAGGTCGACGAGCCGGCCGTCCGGGAACTGTTGCCGCTGCGGGAGACCGGGCGCAAGGAGTACCTGGACTGGGCCGTCGACGCTTTCCGTCTCGCGACGGGCGGCGCCAAGCCGGCGACCCAGATTCACACGCACCTGACCTACTCCGGTCAGCGGTCCGTCGTGGAGGCGATCGAACGACTCGACGCCGACGTCACGGCGATCGTCGCGACCCGGTCGATCAGCTGGGTGCTCGAGGCCATCAAGGAGAAGGCGCTCACGCACGGCGTCGGACCCGGTGTGTACGAGAGCCGTTCGGCCCGGATCCCCGACATCGACGAACTCGACGCGCTGCTCACCGAGGCCGCCGAATCCGTGGATCTCGACCGGCTGTGGGCCAACCCCGACGGCGGGCTCAAGACCCGCCACTACTGGCAGCTCGAGCCGTCGCTGCGCAACCTCGTGGCTGCGGCTCGGCGTTTGCGGCGGCGTGCCGCGCAGGGGTAGGCACGCCGACCCTTGCAGCACACCGGGAGCGGATCGTCTGCGGATCCGCTCCCGGTGTGCTGCGTTCGGAAGGTCCTAGGAGCTTCCGGAGCTGCCCGACGAACTCGTCTCGATGGGACCGTCGGGCACCTCGGCGCCCGCCGAGCCCGGACGGTTGATCTTGACCGTGACCGGTCCGCTGCCGTCGGCGACGACGGTGACGATCCGGGCGCCGGGCGCGGACGTGACCTGTCCGCCGTCGACCTGCACCGCGTATCCGTCCGGGTAGTGCAGATCCGACACGAAGATCTCGGTGGGCCGCGTCGCCGCCCGCGGTGTGTAGCGGTACGCGAAGTCGCCGTTGTCGGCGTCGAAGATCATCCGCCCGGGCTCACCGGCCGTGGCCTGTGGATACGTGCGTACGAGCTTACGTCCCACCTCGCCGAGGAACGGGTCGGTGGCGTTGCCGGCACCGAAATGCCAGTACTGCCAACCGATGAAGCGTTCGTCGGCACGCGCGAGCGTGTTCTTCAGAACCGTCGGATCACCGTCGCCGAACTCGGTGACCACGGTCGGGACGTTCGCGCGCTCGGTGATCGCGTCGATGTTCGACCACGTGAGGTCCTGCTGCGGAACACACAACCCGCGCAGCGCTTGCGGCAGTCCGAGATAGATGGCGAGCTGACTGGGGATGCAGTAGTCGTGTGGCGCGAAGACGACGTCGGCGGTGGTGAGGGCGGGTGTGACGGGTGGAGCGAACAGATTCGACGGCATCATCTGGTTCCATGTGACGTTGGGCTCCCAGTACACCGGAATCGTCGGGTTCTGTGCGCGAACGGCGTCGGTCAGTTTCTGCATCGTGGCCTGGTACGTGCGGTCGAAATCCGGGCACCCGTTCGGGAAGCACGAGAGGAACCGCGACCCGGGCCACGGCTCGTTCAACAGCTCGATCCCCATCACGCCCGGTTTGCCCTCCACGCGCTCGGCCAGTGCGCCGAGCGCGGTGCCGAGATGGTCGAGCGCGCCGTGCGTGTTGCCCCACACCTCGTCCCAGCCCGCGTTGAGGCTCGGCATCAGGTAGTAGAGCGGGAACCCGGGGTTCGGTTCCCACTCGCGCGGTCGGGACTCGATGGCCCACTCGGGAAAGCCGTTGCCACCCCATGCCTTCGAGAGACCGTCCTGGTGGTTGTCGAGCAGGACGTGGATCCCGCGGGCGGTGAGGGCGTCGACCACGCCGGTGAGCCGGTCGAGGTACGCCTCGTCGATCTGCCCGCGTTGCGGCATCAACGCGTCGAACGAGGTGCCCAGACGGACCGTGTTGAAGCCGTGCCGGACCAGGATGTCGATGTCCTGCGGTGTGAGCGTCTCACCCGCGGACAGGTAGGGCGCATCCTTGTCGACATTGTTGACGCCGTGCAGAAGTACGGTGCGTCCGTAGCCGTCGACGAGGTGGGTGCCGTCGGCCTGCAGCGTGGTGATCGGCGTGGCCGGTGGCGCCGCGGAAGCGGTCGTGGACGACAGGACGGCTGAGCACGCTGCGATCGCCGCAGCGAATGCGACAACGGTTTTGCGCATTCGATCCCTCGGTTCGCGTCGGATGGTCCCAGCGGATATGGACACATGTTCAGTTGTCGGGGATGGTAAGGCGGATCGCGGTCCGCGCGGAGCGTTTCGGGGGAAACGGTCCATTTCTCCGGTGCAGGTCAGTCCCGGTTCTTTGCGCGTACTCGCCGGTAACGGGTAGGCATGGGGGATGCTTACCGCTTCCGCCTACGCGGCGAACTCCGCCGACGCCCCTCTCGAGAAGACCACCATCGAACGCCGCGACGTCGGGCCGCGCGACGTCCTGATCGAGATCAAGTACGCCGGCATCTGCCATTCCGACATCCACACCGCCCGCAACGAGTGGGGCGGCACCAGTTACCCGGTCGTTCCGGGCCACGAGATCGCCGGCGTCGTCGCGCAGGTCGGGTCCGAGGTCACCAGGCACGCCGTCGGGGACCGCGTGGGCGTCGGCTGCTTCGTCGACTCCTGCCGCACGTGCGCCAGCTGCGAAGCCGGCGAGGAGCAGTACTGCGAGAACGGCGTCGTCGACACCTACAACACCGTCGGGCGGGACGGAAAGCGCACGGCTGGTGGGTATTCCACGCACGTCGTCGTGGACGAGGACTTCGTCCTGTCGATCCCGGACGGTCTCGAACTGGATGTCGCGGCGCCGCTGCTGTGCGCCGGCATCACGCTGTACTCGCCGCTCGCGCACTGGGGCGCCGGCCCCGGCAAGAAGGTCGCGATCGTCGGTATGGGCGGACTGGGCCACGTCGGCGTGAAGATCGCGCACGCGATGGGCGCCGAGGTCACCGTGCTCAGCCAGTCGCTGAGCAAGAAGGACGACGGCCTGCGCTTCGGCGCCGACCACTACTACGCGACCGCCGACAAGGAGACCTTCAAGGCGCTGCGCGGGAAGTTCGACCTGATCCTCAACACCGTGTCGGTGAACCTCGACATGGACCGCTACCTGTCGATGCTCGCGATCGACGGCACGCTGGTCGAGCTCGGCCTGCCCGAGAACCCGATCAGTGTCCGCGGCTTCTCGCTGCTCAAGAATCGTCGCAGCCTGGCCGGGTCGCTGGTCGGTGGCATCGCGCAGACGCAGGAGATGCTGGATTTCTGCGCGCAGCACGGTATCGGCGCGGAGATCGAGGTGATCCCCGCCGACCGGATCAACGAGGCCTACGACCGCGTCGTCGCCAGCGACGTGCGCTACCGCTTCGTGATCGACGCCTCGACCTTCTGACGGGCGCCTTCGTCCTGACCTCCCGCGGATGCGATCGCTTCCGCGGGAGGGCTTTCGGGAGCGGCATCGACCGGTCGGTTTCTCGCGCAGCGCGTTCGGGCGGCGTAGCGTCGAAGCACGGACCTCTATGCCGACACGGAGGAGGGACAGCGAATGACTCTCAACGACTTCGCTGGGTGGGCCGGGTACGGACTGGCCCTGACGGGCATCGCGGCGGCCGGGCTGTTCCTGGTCGCGGCGGGCGGAGGCTTCGCCGGGTGGGCGGTCATCGCGGGACTGGCCTCACTGGCCCTGCTGTCCGGGTCCGCCGCGATCTTCGGCGGCGTCACCCGACACGATCAGAAGATGCACCACAGCACCCCGCACATGCTCTGACGGCACGCGCTCGTCACGACAGTGCCAACCGCTCCTTCTCGACCTCGATGTCGAACTCGGCCGGAGGCCAGTCGAGGTCGAGCCGCCGCAGTGCGTCTATCAGTAGTTCGGTGACGGCAATGCGGCTGTACCACTTGCGATCACACGGGACCACGTACCACGGTGCGTGCTCCGTCGACGTCTTGTCGAGCATCGCCTGGTAGGCCTCCTGGTACTGCGGCCACAACTTGCGCTCGGTGACGTCCCCGGGGTTGTACTTCCAGAACTTGTCGCGGCGCTCGAGTCGCTCGGCCAGCCGGCGCTTCTGTTCGTCCAGCGACACGAACATCGCGACCTTCACGATGGTGGTGCCGTTGTGGACCAGTTCGCGTTCGAACTGGTTGATCTCCTCGTAGCGACCGGCCCACACGTCGGGCGGGACCAGATTGTGCACCCGCACCACCAGCACGTCCTCGTAGTGCGAGCGGTCGAACACCCCCAACTGACCGCCGCGAGGCAGTGCCTTGTTGATCCGCCACAGGTAGTGATGGCGCTTCTCCTCGGGCGTCGGGACCCCGAAGGCGGCGTGGTCGACGCCCTGGGGATCGACGTGGCCGATGACGTGCCGGACCATGCCGCCCTTCCCGGCGGTGTCCATGCCCTGCAGGATCAGCAGTACCGAACGCTTGTCTCCCGAGCGGCCGTTGGCGTACAGCTTCTCCTGCAGCGACGACAGCACCGCGCCGCGCTCCTCGAGCATGCGCTCGCCGTCGGCCTTGTTCCCGGTGAACCCCGGTGTGGCGCGGGGGTCGATCTCGGAGACCCGGGTGTGCGGTCCTGCGCGGAGCGCTTCGACGGCGGGGGTGGTCCACAGGTCACTCGCGTCCGCAGGCATGGACCGAACTGTGCCACAACGACTGCCGCAGAGGGTGGATTCAGCGGTCCGAACGCCAGCGTTCCTCGGCGACGCCGAGTTCCGTGGCAGGCGCGTCGCCGTACACCCACTCGCGGCCGATGCGGTGCCAGTTGGCGCTCGCGTCGAGCTGACCCAGGACGCCGAAGGTGAGGAAATCGGCGCGGCGCGAGAAAAGGTGCTCGGGCGGCAGGTTCTGGCTCTTCATGCCCGAGAACTCCGACGCCCGCGGATCGATCGCCAGGAGGAACCCGGTGCTCGCCATCTCCGGGGTGATGGCGATCTCCTCGTCCACCAGATTCCACTCGGCGGCCGCGTACACGTACTCGAGGCACTCGTCGGGCGTGACGTCGGCGTCCGGCGCGATGACACCGCGGCGCACCATCAGCGCGTAGAGATCGTCTCTGCGTCCCTCCGTCGCGGCGCGCAGGCACTGCTTCTCGAACTCGACGTGTTCGGCGTCCATGCGGTTGAACAGTCCGAAGTCGACGAACGCGACCCGGCCGTCGGTGCCGAGCAGCACGTTCCCGGGATGCGGATCGCCGCAGAACTCGTGGTACCGGTACAGCGACCCGATGTAGAAGCGGAAGATGATCTCGCCGATGCGGTTTCGCTCGTCCTGCGGGAGCGCGCAGATACTCGTGAACGGAGATCCCTCGAAGAACTCGCTCACGAGCACCCGCCGCGTGCTCAGCTCCGGGATGCTGTCCGGTACCGCGACGAACGGATGGCCCGCGTACAGCTGCGCGATCGCGTGCTGCGTGCGCGCCTCGCGCTCGTAGTCGAGTTCGCCCTCGAAGTTCAGCCGCAATTCGTTGAGCAGCGCGGGCGTCGACAGCGTCGGAACCGTCGACTTCCACACCTTGAGGAACATCGTCAGATTCTTCATGTCGGCGCGGATCGCGGCGTCGATACCCGGATACTGCACCTTGACCGCGACGTCCCGGCCGTCGTGCAGGCGGGCGCGGTACACCTGACCGATGGACGCGGCCGCGACGGGTGTGGGATCGAACTCGGCGAACACGTCGGAGGTCGGACGGCCGTAGTCGGCCTCGATCACCCGGCGCATGGTTTCGAACGGTGCGGTGGGAGCCTGGTCCCGCAGTGCGGCGAGCTTGCGCTGGAACTCCTCGCGATGAGCCTCCGGCACCAGATCGAGATCGAGGATCGAGAGCATCTGCCCGAGTTTCATCGCGACGCCCTTCATGCTGCCCAGCACCGTCACGAGCTGATCGGCGGCCGCCAGCACCGAATTCTCGGCGATCCGCGCACGGACCTCCTCGGAGCGCCCGACCATCGACACGCGCGTGCCGGCGTTGCGGATCACGCGGCCCGCCGCGACCTGCCCGAGCTTCGAACCCCGGACGAGGCGGGACGTGGGAACCTTGTCGGCCAACTGGACCTCCGGATGCGAGAAGCGACAAGGGACTGCTGCAACATGTGTTCGGTGGCGACGTGCCACACGTCACACTAGAGCAGTCCCTCGGTGTCCTCCATGACGGGAAACGGTGGCCGGGTGAGTCCGTCGACCATGTGGCTGCCCCACAGGTCCAGCCCGCTCACGCGGGCGGTGCCACTGCCCTCTGACGTAGTGATCGTCAGGTCGGTGCCGACGGGCGCCGCGTCCTCGCCGAGAGCGTGCGTCAGTTCGCGGACACGTCCCCGCCACACGAACCGACCGCTGATCGGCTCGAAGTTGCCCGACAGTTCGACGTCGACGATCACCGGGGGGCGCTGCCCGACGACCACGTGGGCCGGCCCGCGGTAGCCGTCCGGCTCGTCGTGGTCGTGCCCGTCCGCGTCGTCCGTGAAGTGAGTCACACGACAACGATACCTGTTACCGCTGGTAACACAAGAGGGGTCAGGCGTCCCCGGGCGCCCCGTCCGACTCGGTCGCCTTCTCCAGCAGCGGATGCGGAACCGACTTGAAGCGGGCCGGTGAACCGCTGGACGCCGCGATACCGGAGATTCCGCCCCACGTCATCATCACCAGGTAGTCGATGAGGTCGTCCGTCGACATCGACTTGTTGGAGATCCACCAGTGCGTCGCGAGCTGCACCGCGCCGACGACGCCGTACGCCCACGGCACCGAGCCGCCCGAGTCCATGCCCATGTTCCGCAGCCGCTCGCCGAGCACGGTCGCGAGCAGTTCCGCGATCATCCGCTCGGAATCGGCCACGACGTCCCGGTTCGGGCCCGCGCTGTTGGCCATCACGTACAGGTAGACGTCCGGGTCGGCCGCGACCGTCTCGACGTAGGCCGAGATCGCGACGCGCGTGAGGTCGTACTCGTCGAGATCCTCGCCGATGACCGCGTACATCCGCGGCGCCAGGATGGTCTCGACGTAGCGCATCATCGTCGCGCTCGTGAGGTCGTTCTTGTCGGTGAAGTACCGGTACAGCACCGTCTTGGAGACGCCGATCTCCGACGCGATGTCGTCCATGCCGATGTCGCGGCCCCGCGCACGGATGGCCGCGATCGTGCCGTCGACGAGTTCCTCGCGGCGGGCGATCTTGTGTTCGCGCCAGCGCCGCTTGCGCCCGTCGGGCTTCCCGGTCTCGGGTCGGCTGTCTTCGGTTGTCTGCAGATCTGCGCTTTGCTTCGGCACTACGTTTCGCCACATCCGTTCGAGGTTGAACCAGAAGGCCAGCTTAATGGGCGGGTGCGCCGGAGGTGATCTCTATCTCGGCAGCCGGGCCCGGTATCCGGGCACAATGTCGGTGTGCAGCCCGTCCAGTCAGCTCAGCCGCCCGCCCCGGCCCGGCCGCGCCCGGCGCAGCCGCAGCCGCCGTCGCCGTCGTCGTTCGCGGGCGTCTTCGACGATCCCGAGAAGCGTCGCGACCTACGGAAGATGAAGCTCGTCGCGACCGGCTTCCTCGTGTTCGCGACCGTCGTCTACCTCTTCTGCCGGTGGCAGGAGACGCGGGGAGCGGGCGCGTGGGTCGGTTACGTGCGGGCCGCATCGGAGGCCGGCATGGTGGGTGCGCTCGCCGACTGGTTCGCGGTGACGGCGCTGTTCCGGCATCCGCTCGGGCTGAAGATCCCGCACACCGCGATCATCAAGCGCAAGAAGGACCAGCTCGGCGAGAGCCTCAGCAACTTCGTCGGCGACAACTTCCTCGCACCCGACGTGGTGTCCGCCAAGGTCGCGAACGCACAGATCCCTCTCCGGGTCGGAACGTGGATGGCCGAACCCGAGCACGCGCAGCGGGTGGCCGCGGAGACCGCGACGCTGCTGCGCGGCGTGGTCGAGGTCCTCAACGACGAGGACGTCACCGCGATCATCGACAACACGATCGTCCGACGGATCGCCGAACCCGACTGGGGTCCGCCGATCGGCAAGGTCCTCGCCGAGCTGCTGCGCGAGAACCGCCAGCTGCCGCTGCTGGACCTGCTCGCCGAGCGGGCGCACCAGTGGGCGCTGAACAGTCAGGAGACCATCGACCGCATCATCAGCCGGGACTCGCCGTCGTGGTCGCCCAAGTTCGTCGACGCGATGCTCGGCGAGAAGATCTACCGCGAACTCGTCGAGTTCACGTGGAAGGTGCGTTCGAATCCCGAGCACGAGGTGCGTCTGGCGGCCAACCGGTTCCTGATCGACTTCGCCGACGACCTGCAGAACGACCCCGCCACCATCGCCAAGGCCGAGTCCATCAAGGCCGAGATCATGGGCCGCGAGGAGATCACCGGACTCGCCGCGGCCACCTGGAAGGTCGCCAAGCGACTCGTCATGGAGTCGGTCGACGACCCGAACAGCACCCTGCGCCGCAAGGTCGCCGAGAACGTCGTCGCGTTCGGCGAACGCCTGCGCGACGACGACGAGATGCGCGCGAAGGTCGACGGCTGGCTGCTGTCGGGCACGCGCTACGTCGCCGAGAACTACACGGACGAGATCACCGCCGTCATCACCGAGACCGTCGAGCGCTGGGACGCCGAGGAGGCGAGCCGCAAGATCGAACTGCAGGTCGGTCGCGATCTGCAGTTCATCCGGATCAACGGCACCGTCGTCGGAGCCCTCGCGGGCCTTGCGATCTACACGATTTCGCAGCTCATGTTCGCCTGATCTGCGTCTTTCGCCTTCGGTGCCGACAAGTGCTAGCAAAGTGCTTGCAATAGTTAGCACCCTGTTCTACCGTGGGATTTGCGTACAGAACAGGGAGTACTGATGGTCGACGAGCCCGACGACATGAGCAGTGCCGCCCGAGTGGTCGCAGGGGCCGCTCAGGACATCGGCAGCTTCATCCGCTCACAGCGTGAGGCCGCACAGGTTTCGTTACGGCAGCTCGCGCAACTCGCCGGCGTCAGCAATCCCTATCTGAGTCAGATCGAACGCGGACTCCGCAAGCCGTCCGCCGACGTCCTCGCTCAGATCGCGAAGGGTCTGCGGGTGTCGTCGGAGGTCCTGTACGTGCAGGCCGGGATCCTCGAGCAACGCCCGCACAGCCCGGTCCGGGACGCGCTGCTGGCCGACGGTGCCATCACCGAACGGCAGAAGCAGGTGCTTCTCGAGATCTACGAGTCGTTCCGCCGTGAGAACGACCCGCACCAGTCCGAATCCGCCGATCAGGCCGACGCCTCGGACGAAGAAGAGCACGAGATCGCAGATCCACCTCGACAGGAGATCCGAGAATGACCGATCCGAAGATCGTCGAAAACATCAAGACCCCGTTCTACGCTGCCGTCGGCACCGGTGACCTGGTGGTCCAGGCCGTCGCCGACGTCGTGTCCCAGGTGCGTGCCCGCGCCGAGAACACCAACACCGACGTGTCCGGCCGCATCGACGAGGCCCGGGAACGCTGGGCCAACCTCCCCACCGAGGTGTCGGAGGGCGTCGAGCAGCTCCGCGAGCGTCTCGCCGCGCTGCCGTCCGAGCTGCCCGAGGAGCTCGCCGAGTTGCGCGAGCGGTTCACCCCCGAGGAGCTGCGCAAGGTCGCCGAGGCGTACCTGAAGGTCGCCTCCGACCTGTACGTCGCACTCGCCGAGCGCGGCGAGGAGGCTGTCGAGCGTATCCGTAAGCAGCCGGCCGTCGAGGAGCAGTTGGGACGCGCCGAGGCCGTGTTCGGTGACGCCGTCGAGCTCACGGAGGAGGCGCTGGGCACGGTGGCGCGTCAGACGCGTGAACTCGGTGAGCAGGCCGCCAAGCTCGCCGGACGCGCGGCCGGACGCATCAGTGACGTCGCCGACGAGGCCGCCGTGGTTCTCTCCGAGACCAGTGACACCGTCGCGAACCGTCTGTCCGAGACCGGTGACTCGGTCGCCAGCCGCGTCGTCGACGCCGGTGAGCGGGCCGAGGCCACGTCCGAGGCCGCCGCCGAGCGTGTCGAGGCCGCCGCCAACAAGGCTCCGGCCCCGAAGCCGGCCACCCCGACCGCTCCGGCCAAGAAGGCTGCGCCTGCCAAGGCTCCCGCGGCCAAGGCCACCCCGGCGCCCGCTGCCAAGAAGGCTGCTCCGGCCAAGAAGGCGCCCGCCAAGAAGCCCACCAACTGATCGGACACCGATCGCGTACCACCATCGGGGATCGGCCCCCGCGCACTTCGTTGCGCGGGGGCCTGCGCGCATCTCCGCCCGATTCGTAGGATGGAAACGTGTTCAACATTCACGGCGTCACCGGACTGATCCTTTTCGCGCTGCAGCTCCTGGCTCTCGCCGGCGCGGTCTTCGCGATCTTCCATGCGGCGCGTCAGCGTAAGGACGCGTTCACCGCCGTGGACAAGCTGAGCAAGCCGATCTGGCTGGGCATCCTCATCGCGTCGCTGCTCGTGGTGTTCCTGTTCGGTGCCGTGCACATGCTCGGCATCATCGCCGTCGTCGCGATCTGCGTGTACCTCGTGGACGTCCGCCCGCGGGTGGACGACATCCAGCGCGGCCCGCGCTGGTAGCTGCCCCGGCCTGGCCTGCACGGGTCGGCGGCTGCATCTGTTCACGAACAGTTACAGATAAACCTTGACAATGCTCGTTGTGACGATGCTATCGTCGACATACGCCCGAAATTGGGCATGACCTGCATGAACACCAGTCGAGCAGGAGTTGACGATGTCCATCATCCATCGCGAAGCAGTCGAGGTACCTCCGTCCCGGCACATGCGGGTGGGCGACCGTCAGGACACCGCCGAGCGTCTGCTCGCCTCCGCCGCCCGCAAGTCGTACGACCCGCTGGTCGAGGTCGACTGGGCGGCGCCCATCCCCGACGATCTCTACGGCATGACCCCCGAGTGGTGCAGCCTCTACGGCACCGAACTGTGGGACCGGATGACCGACGAGCAGCGGATCACGCTCACCAAGCACGAGGCCGCGAGCGTCGCCGGCACCGGCATCTGGTTCGAGATGATCCTCATGCAGATGCTGCTGCGCGACATCTATTCGCACGACCCAGCCACCCCGCACGTCCAGTTCGCGCTCAACGAGATCGCCGACGAGTGCCGGCACTCCACGATGTTCGCCCGCTCGGCGCAACGCTTCGGGATCCCGTCGTACCGGCCCAAGCGGTGGATCCGCAACACCGCCCGGCTGTTCAAGTCGACAGCGTCCGGCTCGCTCGCGTATGGCGGAACGCTGTTCGCCGAGGAGATCCTCGACATGATGCAGCGCGACTTCATGCGGGACGCCCGCGTCCAGCCGCTCACCCGCACGGTCAGCAAGATCCATGTGCTCGAAGAAGCCCGGCACATCAAGTTCGCGCGTGAGGAGACGGTGCGCCGTGTCCGGTCGCTGTCCCGCGCCAAGCTTGCGTACCAGCGGCTGGTGCTCGGCGTCACGGCGTACTTCATCGTCACGTGCCTCGTGAACGAGCAGGTGTACGCCGCCGCCGGGCTCGACGTCGAAGAGGCCAAGCGGGCGGCGCGAAGCAACGTCCACTACCACGAGATGATCCGTGAGGGCTCCCGCAAGACCGTCGAATTCCTCGACGAATGCGGGCTGATCGAAGGCCCGTCCAAGGCCCTTCTGCGCCGGGCGCACGTCATCTAGTGCCCACACTCTCCGCGATAGAATTCCCCTCACCGTCGACCTCGCCGGAACCGCCGACGTCGTCGCGGTTCCTACGGGGAAGGCGGAACATGACGGAGTACCGCATCGACGACCTCGCGCGCGAGGCCGGTATGAGCGTGCGGAACGTTCGGGTCTACCAGGATCGGGGTCTGCTGCCCCCGCCCCGCAAGGAGGGCCGCGCGGGCTGGTACAACGAATCGCACCTCGCGCGGCTCAATCTGATCGGCCGGATGCTCGACCGCGGCTACACCTTCGCCACCATCAGCGAACTGCTCACCGCCGCGCAGTACGGCCTGCAGGTGCGCGACGTCCTCGAAACCGACGATCCCGGCGGGCGGTGGAAGAAGTATCGGCGGGCCGCCAAACTCACGATGGCGGAGTTGCGCCGCATGTTCGGCGACCAGACCACCGACGAGAACATCGCGCTCGGTACCCGGCTCGGTGTGCTCGCGAAGGCCGGCCAGGAGTTCTCGGTCGCCAATCCGCGCCTGATGGAGGCCGCACAGGTCCTCGTCGACGCCGGCATCCCGTTGGCGGACATCCTCGAACAGACCGAGGCGGTGCGCCGCGACCTCGGAGACGTCGCCGGACGGTTCGTCGAACTGGTCTCGGCGCGCTACCTCGCGCCCGAGGGCGGCACGCTCGACCTCGACGAGGCGAAGGTCTCGGAAGTGGCGTCGCTGGTGAACCAGGTGCGCCCACTCGCGCACGACGCGGTGCACGCGCTGTTCGCCGAGGCGATGGAGGAACAGATCTCGAAGGCACTCGCGAAGGCCGCGAGTCAGCTCGAACAGATCGCGCCCGAGACGGACTCGACGCGCGCAGGCTAGAAGCAAGGGGAGTGGAAGTGGCTGCACGGAAGTCGCACAGGAAGCTGTGGACGTTGCTGGGAATCGCGGGGCTCGGTGCGCTGGCGGGTGTCGCCGTCGCGGCCCGATCCCGCGGGGCCGGGCCCGTCGGCGGCGGCCCCGAGACCGAGGCCGAACTGTTCTCGACCCCGCGCATCGAACCCGAGATCGTCCCCGTCGTCAGCTCCGACGGCGCCGAACTGCACGTGCGGGCCTACGGGTCGCCCGACGCCCCGCCGATCGTCTTCAGCCACGGCTGGACCTGTTCGGCCGACTTCTGGAATCCGCAGGTCAACGAGCTCGCCGAGAAGTACCGCGTCATCACCTACGATCAGCGTGGGCACGGCCGCAGCGATATCGGCCGGACCCCGCTGAGCCCCGACGTCCTCGCCGACGACCTGTCCGCAGTCCTCGCCGCGACCGTGCGCGACGGGCGGAAGGCAGAGATCGTGGGGCACAGCATGGGCGGTATGAGCATCGTCGCGTGGGCCGGCAAGTACCCCGAGGAAGTGGACCGGTACGCGGCGTCGGTGCTGCTCGCGAGCACCGGCACCGACAGCCTCGTCGCCGAGACCACGGTGATCCCGCTGCCGCAACGGTTCCCGCGGGTGCCCGTGCCCGTCGGCCGCGCCGTCCTCGGTTCGGCGATGCCGATGCCGTCGTCACCGATGACCACCCGGGCCATCAAGTACGTGGCCATGGCGCCGGGTTCGACGCCCGCCGAGGTCGCGTTCTGTGAGCGCATCGTCAGCGAATGTCACCCCCGCACCCGCGGCGGGTGGGGTGCCGCCCTGAGCGCCCTCGACATCAAGGACGGGCTGCAGAACCTGACGGTGCCGACCACGGTGCTGGTGGGTACCGCGGACCGGCTCACCCCGCCGTCGCACGCGCGTCGGGTCGCGCAGATCCTCGACGACGCCGACCACCTCGAACGGCTCATCGTGCTCCGCGGGATCGGGCACATGACGTCGGTCGAGGCCGTCGCCGACTTCAATGCCGAAGTGGACCGGCTCCGCAGCCTGAACTGAGGTCCGTCAGCTGAACACGACGGTCTTGCGGCCGTGCACCTGGACGCGGTCCTCCAGGTGCCACCGCAGGCCTCGGGCCAGCACCAGCTTCTCGATGTCCCGGCCCTGCCGGACCATGTCCGACACCTGATCGGTGTGGTCGACTCGTATGACGTCCTGCTCGATGATCGGGCCCGCGTCCAGTTCGGCGGTCACGTAGTGGCAGGTGGCGCCGATCAGCTTCACACCGCGCGTGAACGCCTGGTGGTAGGGGCGGGCGCCGACGAACGACGGCAGGAAGCTGTGGTGGATGTTGATGGCCCGGCCCGCCCAGTGATCGCACAGTTCGGCGGGCAGCACCTGCATGAACCGGGCCAGCACCACGGCGTGCGGATCGTGCGCGTCGACGAGCTTGCGGACCTGCTCGAACGCCGGTCCGCGCTCGGCCGGATCCTTCGGGAACGACACGTAGTGGAAGTCGACGCCGTGCCGCTTCGTCACCCGCTCGAGGTCGGGATGGTTACCGATCACCGCGGCGATCTCGCACTGCAGCTCACCGGCGGCGACGCGGCCAAGGATGTCGTGCAGGCAGTGGCCTTCCTTGCTGACGAGCAGCACCACGCGCTTGCGCTCGCCGGTGTCGGTGAGCGTCCACTCCGTCTCGGGGCCGAGCTCCTCGGCGACGGCAGCGAACTTCTCGCGCATCTCCTCGAGGCTCAGGCTGATCGACGACGCCCGGACCGCCTGCCGGGTGAAGAACCAGCCGGTGTCGGCGTCGGCGTGGTACGCGGCCTCGACGATCCAGCCGCCGATCTCGGCGAGGAACGCGGAAATCCGCGCCACGATGCCGGTGCGGTCGGGGCAACCCAGAGACAGGACGTAACGACGGTCGTCGGTCGAGGCAGTCGAACTCATGCGCCCCAGTCTGTCAGGTCACGGAAAGCCGACAACCTTCGCCGTGCCGACGAGGGTCGTCGCGTCGACGGTGTGCAGGCCGCGTTCGGTGATCTGCCCCAGGAAATCGCGGCGCACCTGCGCGACGACGTCGGGGCCCAGACCGGTCAACAGCGCCCGCAACCCGCTGCCGACCACGAAGTTCCAGCAGAACTCCTCCGTCGCCGGGATCAGGTTCGACAGCTCGCGCACCTCGACGTGCTCGGTCCCGGCATCGGCGAGCCACCCGCGCAGCTTGGCGGGGGAGTCGAGCCGCTGGGCCGGCGCCATCACGTGAGGGCGATCCGGCGGCTGCTCGGGCGCGAGCGGGCCGAGCGCCGCGAGGAAAGCGGCAGCGAACTCGCGCAGTGCGGACTCGCGCCACGCCGTGACACCCACGGTGCCGCCGGGCCGCACCAAGCGGGCCAGTCGGGCGAACGCCGCGTCCATCTCGGGCAAAAAGAACACCGCGTAGGAGCTGAGCAACGCGTCGTACCCGGCGTCGGGGACGGCGCTCGGCGGCTCCCACGTGGTGGCGTCGGCGCACACGAACTCGACGTTGAGCAACGCCCGATCCGACGCCTTCACCCGGCCGCGTTCGAGCATCTCGTCGGACAGGTCGACGGCATGTACGAGGCCCGTCGGGCCCACTGCCGCCGCGGCCGGGAGTGCCGACGCCCCGGTGCCGCTGCCGATGTCGAGGACGGCGTCACCGGGCCGCAGACCCGCCTGGAATGCGAGCGCCTGGCCGGCCGGGTCCCACACCTGCGGCGCGACCCGATCGAAATCGACCGCGGCGGCGTCGAAAGTCGCGGCGACCTCCTCGGCGCGGGGGGCTGCCATGGAACCGATGCTAGCGAGCTGTGCCAAGCTTCGGGGCATGTCCGAGACAGCGCGTAACCGCACCTTCGTCGCCGGGATGGTCGACCACACACTGCTCAAGCCGGAGGCGTCGGACGCCGACGCGCGGGCCCTCGTCGCCGAGGCGCACGACCTGGGCGTGCTTGCGGTGTGCGTGTCCCCGTCGATGCTGCCGCTGCGCTCGGCGGACCTCGGTGACCTGGTGCTCGCGACCGTCGTCGGCTTCCCGTCGGGCAAGCACCACTCGCTGATCAAGGCCACCGAGGCGCGGCTCGCGGTCGACCAGGGCGCGACCGAGATCGACATGGTGATCGACGTGGGCGCCGCGGTGGCCGGCGAGTACAACGCGGTCCTCGCCGACATCCTCGCAGTCCGCGACGCCGTGGGTCCGGAGCCGGTGCTGAAGGTCATCGTCGAGTCGGCCGCGCTGAGCGACGACGCGATCGTCGAAACGTGCCGCGCGGCCGAACAGGCCGGCGCGAACTTCGTCAAGACGTCCACCGGCTTCCACCCGGCGGGCGGGGCGAGCGTGCACGCGGTGCGGCTCATGGCCGACACCGTCGGCGGACGGCTCGGCGTCAAGGCGAGCGGCGGCATCCGGACCGCGGACGCCGCGCTCGCGCTGATCGACGCGGGCGCCACCCGGCTGGGACTGTCGGGCACCCGCGCCGTGCTCGACGGGCTGCCCGACCAGTCCTGACCCGGCGTCAGAGCAGGCTGCAGCCGCTCTGCGCGTTGGGGTCGGCGGCCGGCATCACGTACTCGCCACCCTGCAGGTTCACGTCGATGCCGCTGTCCGTGACGGTCAGCGCCGTCGGTTCCATGCCGAGCGGGTACTGCTGCAGACCGTCGGTGAGGGCCTGGACGATGCCGTCGACCAGTGCTGTCGGCAGCCCCAGGCCGAGGATCGCGGCACTCACGGTCTCGACGTCGATCTTCCCGTCCTGCACCTTCGGCTGCACCGTCATGTCCGCGAAACCGCCCACCGAGACCTTCAGGGTTCCGGCGGTGGGGTCGGCGGTGACCGCGGTGATCATGCCGCCCAGCGGCTGTGCCTGCAGCGTCGCCAGGATCCCGTCGGTGGACCAGGTGACGTCGGCGGACGAACTGCCGATCGTGCCGCTGCTGTCGGCGGAGTCGGTGATCTTGATGTCGTTGGCGCGGGCGCGGACCTCCATGCCCTGCGCCGGCCCGAACGCCGAGCCCTTGCTGTCGATCTCGACGTACGGAACGTTCTTGCCGGTCATCTGCAGCAGCACCGGCTTCCAGCTGAGGCTGACGTCGACCGGGGAACCGAGCTGGCTCTCGAACTGGGACTCCATGCAGCTGGTGGCGCGCTGGCGGAGGAACAGCTCTCCGCCGACCAACGCGACCACGAGGGCTGCGACCACGATGAGCGAGATCGTGACCGCCTTGCGCCGCTTGGGTTTCGGGGGCGTGGGCATCTGGGGTGCGTTCACTGGTGCCGACATGACAGTGATTCTCCCGGAAGACTCTGAACGGTTTCTGTGAAAGGGCCACGGCTTCGGACTCGGTATGGACACGAGCGACCCGAAAAGCTGTGATCCGGCCCACAGTGGCGCAGTAGGGTTACTGCATGGCGGGCTGGACAGATCCGCGACGTGAACCGACTCCCGACACGGGAGAGGATCTCCGTCGTCTTGCGCTCCGGCAAGCGGGGTATTTCACGACCGGGCAGGCGCTGCGCCTCGGCTGTACCACCGAGGACATCGGCGGCCGCCTGGCCGAGGGGTCCTGGTTGCGTATCGAACGGGATCTGTTCCGCCTGGCCTCGTTCCCACGCAGCGATCTCGAAGAGTTCGCCAAGTGGTGTGCGTGGTTCGAGGGCGCCGCCGTCGTCTCCCACCAGAGCGCGGCCGAACTGCACGGCCTCGGGCACCTGCACCCCAGCTTCGTGCACCTGTCGACCCAGGCCACGGCGCCCGCACCGACCCGCCGGCTCGCGCTGCACCGCCGGGAACTGCGTGCCCAGGACTACGAGGTGGTGGGGACGTTCGGCATCACCACGCCGCTGTGTACCGCCCTGGATCTCGCGACCGGCGGCATCGCCCAGGACCTGTTCGACGAGGTCGTCTGCGACGGCGTCGCGATCGGCCGGATCGACCCCGAGAAGCTACGGGCCGAGTGCATCGGACGGCCGCAGCAGGTCGCCGAGCGCATCGAGCACGCGCTGGGGGCGTGCCAGTAGAACCGCTCACCCGCCGGGGCGGACGTAGCTCCACGGCACGGTGACGACGCAGTCCCGGATCCGTCGTCGCTGCGGTGTGACGGGCACTCCGAGGTCGGACAGCAGATGCAGGGTTTCCCGCCACCGGATGCGGGGGCCGAACGGCGCGAGGCCCGCGGCCGTCGCCCACGCCCGGTCGGCGGTGACGAGTAGGTCGTGGATCCGCTCGCCCGCGACGTTGCGGTGGATGAGCGCCTTGGGTAGCCGCTCGGCGATGTCGCTGGGGCGATCGACGTCGAACGGGTCCCACGCGAGGGTCAGTGAGCGGGGGCCGTCCCGATCGAGGAGTACCCACGCGCAGCGCCGCCCGAGTTCGTCGCACGTGCCGTCGACGATCAGCCCGCCCGGTGCGAGGCCGCTGCGCAGCCGTCCCCAGGCGTCGTCGACGGCGTCCTCCGGGTACTGCCGCAGCACGTTGAACGCCCGGATCAACGTCGGGCGCAGACCGGCGAGTTCGAAGCCGCCCCGCGCGAAGGTGACCCCGTCGCGCCCCTCGACCACCCGTGCGGGGTCGATTTCGAGCCCGACGACGCGGACGTCGGAACGCACGGTCCGCAGCCGCGCAGCCATCTCCAGCGTGGTGACCGGCATCGCGCCGTAGCCGAGGTCGACGACCAGCGGGTCGGGGGCGTCGCGCAGCGTGCGCGTGACGACCGGACTGTGGACGAGCCAGCGGTCGCTGCGACGCAACCGGTTGATGCCTGTGGTGCCGCGGGTGATGACGCCGACGGGTTTCCCTTCGCGCACGCCGGCTACTGCCGAGCGAGCCAGGACGCGGTGACCTCGGCCTCGGTGCGGAACAGGTCGACCAGGTTCACCAGCATCAGCTGCTCGAGCTTGCCGCCGACGAACGGGATGAACACCTTGGCCTCGGACGTCGTGCGCAGCGTGCACCCGGTGTCGGTGCTGAACAGTTCCATCGTCCCGGTCAGGCTGCCCGGCCCGCCGGGAATCGAGGCCTCGTACGTGCCGGTCACGGGCTCGCCGAACGACGTGTACTTCTCCTTGCGCGTGATGATCAGGTCCTTCTTGAGCACCGTCTGCGCGATGTCCGGCAGATCCTTGCGCGGCAGCACGTGGTGCAGCACCAGATCGATCCCGTCGTCGGTCACGTCGAGCGATTCGACGTGGTTCTCGCTGTACTTGCGCATCTCTTCCATCCGCGCCTCCCAGTAGTCGGCGTCGCCGAGAGCGGCGTACACGACTTCAACGGGATGCTCGAATCTGGCGGAGTAGTCGACGCGACGGGCCATGACCGGCAGATTACCGGCTGGCGGCCCGTCGGTCGGAGAAAGCGACTACCCGGCCTGCGCCACCCAGTCGCGGGTGAAGTCCTCTTCGGCATCGAGCAGTTCCAGCACCTGGCCGGCGATGACGGATTCGATCTTGCCGCCGATCAGCGGGATCCTCACCTCGACCTCACCTGCCATGACCAGCAGCGATCCGGTGCCGTCCGCGGTGATCGTGACGGTGCCGCGCACCTGTCCCGGTGCCCCCTCGACCTCGGCCGAGAAGGTGCCGTGCGCCCGGCCGTCCTGTAGCGGACCCCACGATTCGGTACGCCGGATGATCAGGTCACCCTGACGGATCGAGGTCACCATCGACGGCAGATGTTCGGCCGGTACTGCCTGCTGCAGGACGATCTCGATCGCGCCGTCCCCGACGGTCACGCTCTCGAGCGCTGCCCCGGGCCCGCCGACCTGCTGCAACCGGGCCTGCCAGTAGCCCTCGTCGGTGAGCGCGGCGTGCAGCGTCGCGACGGGGTGGGGGTATTGCGCGGAATGCTCGATGTGTCGGGCCATGTCGGGCACGCTACCGTTTCCACGTGTTGGATCCACTCATCCGGGGACATCTCGAGCAGGCCGGTGCGCAGTTGTCCGAGCAGGTGCCGCTGGCATCGCTGACCACCCTGCGCCTCGGCGGCCCCGCCGCCGTCCTCGCCGACTGCCCGTCCACCCGGGCCCTCGTCGATGTCGTCCGTGTCCTCGACGATGCCCGGGTCCCCACGTTGATCCTCGGTGGCGGATCCAACCTGGTGATCTCCGACGACGGCTTCGACGGCGTCGTCGTCCGGGTCGCCGATGCCGGCGTCGAGCTCGGTGACGACACCGTGCTCGCGCAGGCCGGTGCGGTGTGGGACGACGTCGTCGCCAAGACCGTCGCGGCCGGCCTGGGCGGGCTCGAATGCCTGTCCGGCATCCCGGGCTCGGCCGGTGCGACGCCCGTGCAGAACGTCGGCGCCTACGGCGTGGAGGTCGGGGCGCTGCTGCGCCGAGTGCAACTGCTCGACCGCACCACCGGCGACGTGCGCTGGGTGGAGCCGTCCGAGCTGGGGCTCGGCTACCGCACCAGTGTCCTCAAGCACCGTGACGACGCCCTCGTCCTGGCCGTGGAGATGACGGTCCGCCCCGACGGCACCAGCGCACCCCTCGGCTACCGCGAACTCGCGTCCGCGCTCGGCGCGCAGGAGGGCGAGCGCCGCCCCACCGCCGAGGTGCGCGACGTCGTGCTCGGCCTGCGCCGCGGCAAGGGCATGGTGCTCGACGCCGCCGACCACGACACGTGGAGCGCGGGGTCGTTCTTCACGAACCCGGTGATTCCCGACGTGAGCCTGCCCACAGTGCTCGACGCGATCCGGGCGAAGGTCGGTGCGGACGTGCGGATCCCGCAGTTCCCCGGCCCGGTCGGGGCCGAGGTGACCAAGTTGTCCGCCGGCTGGCTCATCGAACGCGCCGGGTTCGGCAAGGGCTACCCCGGCGAGGACGCGCGGGTCCGCCTGTCCACCAAGCACACTCTGGCCCTGACCAACCGCGGGCACGCGCGGACCGGTGACCTGGTGGAACTGGCCCGCACGGTCCGGGACGGCGTCGAGCGCGAGTTCGGCGTCCGGCTCGAACCGGAACCCGTGACCGTCGGGTGCACCATCTGACGCGGTTCCGATCGTGCCCGGATCGTGGCCCGATCGTCTCTGTGTGACGAAAGCCACTGTCGCACTGGGAGTACCGTGGTTTTCGTGCGTGAACAGGGGATTCGGGTAAATCGGACGCGGCTACTGATGGTGGTGGCCGCGCTGCTCGGGCTGACCCTCCTCGCCGGTTGCACCATCCCCACCGGGGACGCCGCCGACGGCACCCCGGTGCCCGCCGGCCCCGTCGCGCAGGTGGTCGAGAATCCGGCGCCCGACGCGCAGGGCGTGAACCCGGCGCAGCCGATCTCGGTGAGCGTCACGCAGGGGACCTTGCAGGACGTCGCGCTGACGAACGCGTCCGGCAAGGTGGTCCAGGGCCTGCTCAGCCCCGACCGGACGTCGTACACGGTCACCGAACCGCTCGGCTACGACGCGAAGTACACGTGGTCCGGCACCGCGCTCGGCACCGACGGCAAGACGGTGCCCGTCACCGGCAGCTTCACCACGATCGACCCGGACACCCAGATCTCGGTGCGCACCAACATCGGTGACGGACAGGTCGTCGGCGTGGGAGCGCCGATCATCCTGCAGTTCGACGGCCCGATCGCCGACAAGGCGGCCGTCGAGAAGGCCCTGCACATCACCACGGTCCCGCCCACGATCGGTTCCTGGGCGTGGCTGCCCGACGACAACGGCGCCCGGGTGCACTGGCGACCGCAGAACTACTGGGCGCCCGGGACCGCGGTCCACGTCGACGCCCAGCTCTACGGACTCGACTTCGGCGACGGCGCCTACGGGGCCGGCGACGTGTCGCTGGACTTCACGATCGGCCGCAGCCAGATCGTCAAGGCCGTCGCGCCGAGCCACCGCATGCAGGTGGTGCGCGACGGCGTCACCGTCATGGACATCCCCGTCAGCTACGGCGAGGGCAACGAGAACCGCAACGTCACCCGCAGCGGCATCCACGTCGTGTCCGAGATGCACGAGGACTTCCTGATGTCGAATCCGCCGTACTACGAGAACGTCCGCGAGCGGTGGGCCGTCCGCATCTCCAACAACGGAGAGTTCATCCACGCCAACCCCCTCACCGTCGGCGTGCAGGGTGCCTCGAACGTGACGAACGGATGCATCAACCTGTCGCTGTCGGACGCCCAGGAATACTTCGGGACCGCCATGTACGGAGATCCGGTAGAGGTCAGCGGCACCCGGATCGACCTGTCCGCCGCGGACGGCGACATCTACGACTGGGCGATCGACTGGCCGACGTGGACGTCGATGTCCGCGCTCGTGTGAGTCTCGGGTGAGGCACGGCTGAGTCTCGGCTGCGCCGAACGGAACTGACGCGTCCACCCTGCGTGGGAGTATCCGAAGACTTCCCACACGAGGAGATCCGCCATGAGAATGCGCAGGATTCGGACCTTGACGGCGATGTGCGTACTCGCGCTCGCAGCGGTGCTGTCGGTGGGGGTGTCGCCCGCCGCCGCGCAATCGATGCCGACGCTCGTGCTGGTGCACGGTGCGTTCGCCGACACCACCAGTTGGGACCCCGTTGCCGCGGAACTGCGGGCCCGGGGTCACGACGTCGTGGTGCCGTCGAACCCGCTGCGCGGGCCCGGCTACGACTCGGCCGCGATCGAGAAGGCCCTCGCCGACATCCCGGGTCCGGTGCTGCTGGTCGGGCACTCGTACGGCGGTGTCGTCATCACCAACACCCACGCCCCCAACGTGGTCGGCATGGTCTACGTTGCCGCCTTCGCCCCCGACCAGGGTGAGCCCGCGCAGGCGGCGCTCAACCCGATCACGTTCCCCGGTAGCCAGTTGCTGCCGCCGGTGCTGCAGGTCGGAGTGGTCGACGACCCGACCACCCCGATCGGTAAGAACCTCGACGGCTACATCGCTGCGGACAGCTTTCACGAGGCGTTCTGTCAGGACGTCTCCGATTCCACGGCCGCCGACATGCTCGCGCATCAGCGATCCATCGCGTTGGCGGCGAACCTCGAACCGACACAGGACCCGTCCTGGCGAAACCTGCCGACCTGGGCCGTCATCCCCGACCAGGACCGTGTCATCCCGCCGGCGTCCGAACGTTTCATGGCCGAACGGGCAGGCGCGCAGATCACCGAGATCCCGGGAGCCTCGCATGCGGTCCTGGTGTCGCAGCCCGCGCAGGTAGCGGACGTGATCGAGCGCGCCGCCGCGGCCGTGTGAGCCGGAGCGCCCACTCCTGGCCCGAATCTGCGGCTATCCGCCGGAGACGAAAAGGAGTGGGCGCTCGCGCCGGAGACGCCTAACCTCGTCGAAGTGCCACTTCTCGACGCCACTTCTCCTCTCCCGTGCCGACCCCACCGAGTGCTGGTCGCAGGGACGTCGGGTTCGGGCAAGACGACCCTCGCTGCCCGGATCGGGGCAGCGCTGGATCTTCCGTTCACCGAGATGGACGCCCTGCACCACGGGCCGGGCTGGACACCGCGCCCCGAGTTCCTCGCCGACGTCGAAGCGTTCACGTCAGGGAACCGGTGGGCCACCGAATGGCAGTACGGCGCGGCGCGTCCGCTGTTGGCGGAGAGGGCCGACCTGCTCGTGTGGCTCGACCTTCCGCGTTCGACGGTGATGCGACAGGTCACCGTCCGCACACTGCGCCGGCGGATGCGCCGCGAGGTGCTCTGGAACGGAAACGTCGAGCCACCGCTGTGGACCGTCTTCACAGAGCGCGACCACATCATCCGCTGGGCGTGGCGGACCCATGCCGACGGGGCGCGGAAGATCGCCGAGGTGCGCGAGCGGTGGGAGGATCTGGTGATCGTCCGTCTGCAGTCACGAGCGGAGGTCGAGGACTGGGTGGATCGGGAACTGTCCCGACATCGGTGACCGAGGGAACCGAACGACGTCGGGCTGCGTCTACCCCTTCGTGGCTGAGTATTCGAATCGACCGGCGTCCGGCAGCGAGTGGCGGTTCACCGGGCTCGAGTTCCAGGTCCTGTGGCGGCAACTCGGGCTCGACCGGCTGCCGTATCCGCTGCGCTACCGCCCGGTCGCCGAGACCCAGGACGACCTGGACCGGCAGCGTCGGGACGCGTCGGCGGCGTTGCTGCCCCGGCTGACCGAGGCCCTCCACCGGCACCTGGTGGCGCTCGCGGAGCCGAGGGAGCGGATCGAGGTGTTCGGTTTCGCCGGCCGGCCCGACACCGCACCGGTGCGGTTGCACGCCGGGATCCGCGGTGACACGGGCACGCTCGCGATCCAGTTGCCCGGCCCCGACGTCGACACGGGCGGCGACGTGCTGCTCCGAGGTGTCGCGCCGACGCGGATCCCCGACGCCATCGCATCGGCACTGCCGCGCATCCCCGCCGGGTCGCGGTCGCCCGTCCGGTTCGGCCGAGCCGACCTGCACTCCGGTCCGGGCTCGGTGCTCACGTCCGCAGGATCAGTCGCGTTGCGCGACGAGGTACGCGCCCTGCTGGGTCGGCCCCGCAGCGGCACCGGGGAGATCACCGCGTTCGCGGGCGTCGCCTACGACAGCCGCCCCACCGACGACGGCGTCGCGCTGCACTGGCTCGACTTCGACGGCGACGGCCGCTACGTCCTCCGGGGCGACGCCGATGTCGTGGTCCGGCCCGCGGGGCCGGCCGACGTCGCGGCCGAGGTCCGGGCGCTGCTCGACACGGTGCGGGTCGCGGCGGGCTGATCGACTCCGGATGCAGGGGAACCGAACTGCCGCCACCCGCGTCCAAGGAGACAGAGGGGTGCGAAGGGGTTCGCAGGGGATCGAACGGAGGGGGATCGATGATTCACAACGGAGGGGACGAGCGGCAGGAGTCGCGGCAGCGGCTGCGGGAGGGCAACACCGTCCTACGTGATCGGGTGGACACGATGCTCGAGCGGTTGCACGAGCAGACCGCGGCACTCGCGGCGGCGCAGGGGGCCGCCGCGAACCTGAAGGCGGAGGGCGCGTCGGCGGACGGGCTGGTCCGGGTGACCGTGGACGCGTCCGGCACCGTGGTGTCGACGAGGCTCGATCCGGCGGCCTTCTCGCGATCCACACCGGAACGTCTCGCGGATTCGTTCAGTGCGGCAGCGCAAGCGGCGTCGCACGAGGTACGAACTCGCGCAACCGAACTGATGACTCCGGTGGCGGCGATGGCCGCGGAGTTCCCGGACCTCACCGACCTGGTCCCCGGGGCACCGAGTATTCGGAACCTCGTGCCCACGGTCGCGACCGGGTTCGCGGCCGCCACGCCGCAGGACGCCGCTGACGCCGACGACCGCCACGACTGGCGGGCGCCGATCCTGCGGGAGGCGCACCGTGACTGACGGCATGTGGATCGAGGTGGACCGGGTGCGATCGGCCGCACCACGTTTCGACCGGGTCTCCGACAACCTGGTGGACGTGCGGCGGCAGCTCGACCTCGCGCTCGACGCGGAGGGAGCGAGCTGGGGCTCCGACGCGACCGGTGCCGCCTTCGCGGCCGACTACGTGCCCGGCGCGGAGGGCGCCCTCGCCGCGCTGCGCAACCTCTCCGACGTGCTGACCGGCATCGCGGGCGGGTTGCGGGACACGGCCGCGGCGTTCGAGAACACCGACACCGGCTTCTCCCGCACACTGGGCGGGGGCCGCTGATGGGCATCGAGATCCCCGGATCGCTACGGGCCGTCGCGTCGCTGGCCTCGGGACAGGACTGGCCCGAGGCGGACGAGACATCGCTGCGCCGGCTGTCGGACGCGTGGGAATCCGTCGCGACCGACGTCGAGCGGATCGGTGCCGGTGGCGACGACGCGATGCAGGCGGCGCTCGCGGGTGTGGCCGGAGCGGTGAACCAGGCGATGACCTCGCACTGGGCGACGGTCGGTGGGAGCGACGGCGCGATCAAACAACTCGTCGGGCTGTGCCGGGAACTCGCCGATGCGTGTGAGTCCACGGCGGCCGACGTCGAGGAGGCCAAGCTCACCATCATCGCCGCACTCGTGGCGCTCGCCGCGCAGATCGCGGCGCTCACCGCGTCGGCCGTCGCCACGTTCGGTGCCAGCACCGCCGCGATCCCGGCAGCCCAGGTCGCCACGCAGCTCACGATCCGCACCATCATCACGGAACTGCTGCGCCGGGTAGCTCAGGAGGTCGCGGTGAGCGTCGTCCGGGAGGTGGCGATCGCCGGCGGCATCCAGGTGTACCAACTCGCGCAGGGGCAGCGGGACGGACTCGATTTCGGGGCGCTCGGCAAGGAAGCCCTCGGCGCCGCGGCCGAGGGTGTGGTCACCGGCCTCCTCGGCCGGGAGGGCGCCGGCGGGATGGTGCTCGACGGCGTCGAGAACGCCGGCCGCCGCGTCGCGACCGGAGTCGCCGTGGACCTCACCACCGGCGGCGTCGGCGCGGCCGCGGGCGACCTCGTCAAAGGTGAAGACGTGAGCGTGGAGAGCGTGCTGAAGGGCGCGGTCCTCGAGGCGTCCGACGGGATGCGTGAGGGCGGCCGCGTGCCCGAACCGGCATCGCCCCCATCGAGCTCGCTGAACATGAACTAGGAGGAGCGCGAACATGATTCCCGCGATTCTGCTCGTCTGTGTACCACTGTTCGTCGCACTGGTCGGGCACTCCGCGTACCGGGTGCGCCAGGCCGACCGCGAACACCGGGCGCGGATCGACGGCGTCCCGGCTCCGGCCGCGGAACCGCCGCCGCCCGCGACCTACACGGAGTGGTGACGGCGCCCGCTCACCAGCGGTTGCGGACCTCCTCGGCGAACCCGAGGAGGTCGGTCACCTCCATCCGGCTACCGTCGTCGAGCACGACATGGCCGGTGAACCGTCCGAAGACCTGATGCTGGATCGACCTCAATACCTTGAAGTCCACCGCGGCGGCGCGGTCGAGGATCGGTTCGAAAACCATCTCGAACCGGCCGTCGTTGCTCGAAAACTTCCACGGCGCACCGTCGTACGTGCCCTCGGGCAGGTGGAACATCACCCGGTCCAGCTTGTGCGCGACGCCGCCGACGAACACCATGTTCTCGCTCGCCGCGGACGTGTCACCGAAGCCGTACCCGATGTTGAAGCCGAACGGGCGGCCGTCGACGACACCCGACGCCGACCCCCAGTACCACGTGTTGTCGTACGTCCACACGCCCCGACCCCAGTCGAAGACTCCGAACGCGGACTCCGGTTCGAACACGACGGTGTCGCCGCCGACCGTCACCTGGCCGGTCGCGGGCAGACAGTTCATCTTCTGGTTGTAGTAGAAAGCCTTGGGCGCCTTCGGGAACGGCGTGGCGATCACCATTCGGGCAGGAGCGGAGCCTGCGGAGCGGCCCGAAGACGCCGTGTCGGGCCGGGCGAGACGTAGTTCGCCGCGCAGGCCGCGGCCGCCGTCGAATCCGGGGTGGTCGATGCTCAGCACGCGGCCACCCGCGTCGTGCCGGAAGGCGATCCGCATCTTCTTGTGCTCCACCACGACGTCGCCGGTGTCGGCGCTCGCGGGCAGGCCCATGCGGCCCAGCGGAAACGGCAGCATCACGTTCTCGGTGACCTCGCGCCGGTTGCGGAGGTCGAGCCAGGAGACGCCCAGCAGCCCCATGTAGCCGTTGTCGGCGACCGTCAGCGCCAAGCCGTGCTCCGGGGTGAGGACGCAGTAGTAGTCCCACTCCTTGATCCGCCACGACGGCGCGGTCACCGCCGCACGGTCGTAGCGGCGGACCTCGGCGTCGGCCCACCCGGCCTCGGCGAGGTGTCCGCGATCGTCGAGGAGCGGTCCCGGCTGCAATCGGTGCTGCATGCCGCGAGGTTAACCGGTGGTGCGGTGGAATCGTCCGGTATCGGCCTGGTCTCGTGGCTTGACGATGATCTGGTCCAGGTTCACGTGCGGCGGGCGCGACGCGACGAATCCCACGATCTCGGCGATGTCCTCCGCGATCAGCGGGGTGATGCCCTCGTAGACCTTCGCGGCGCGCTCGGCGTCGCCGTCGAACCGCACCAGGGAGAACTCGGTCTCCACGGCGCCGGGGGCGATCTCGGTGAGACGCACCGGCTTGCCGAGCAGTTCGCCGCGCAGCGTGCGGTGCAGCACGGCCTGCGCATGCTTGGCCGACGTGTAGCCCGCGCCGTTGTCGTACGCGGTGAACGCCGCCACCGACGTGACGGTGACGATCAGCCCGTCACCCGACGCGATAAGCTTCGGCAGCAGGGCCTTCGTCACGCGCAGCGTGCCGAGGACGTTGGTCTCCCACATCCACCGCCAATCGTCGAGGTCCGCGTCCATGACCGGGGCGAGGCCCTTCGCGCCGCCGGCATTGTTGACGAGCACGTCCACGCGGGGGAGGACGGCGCAGAACGCGTCCACGGAGTCCTCGTCGGTGACGTCCAGTTCGAGGGCGGTGCCGCCGATCTCCGCCGCGATCGCCTCGAGCCGATCCAGCCGCCGCGCGCCGAGCACGACGTGGAATCCCTGGCCGGCGAGGGTGCGGGCGGTGGCTTCCCCGATGCCGGAGCTGGCTCCGGTGACGACTGCGACGCGGGTGTCCAGTGGCAGGCTCATGACCCGATCGTAGTGCCGACACCCGGGCGTCGTCCGGGACGGGGGAGGCCCCGGTTGCCCGCGGGATGCTAACTTGATCGTCATGTCGTCCGGCGCCACCTCCGCACCGCGGGTCACCTACGTGACCGCCGCGCTGGGTTCCCGGCTGCCGCACCCGCGGGAACTCTGTTGTCCCTGCCGCATCGCTCGCCGCTAGTTCCGCGCTGCTCACACCGTAGATCCGTGCCGGTCCACCGACGCCCTCGTCGGTAGCGATCGCCGTCGGCAGCGCGTCTCCCATACCGCGTCGACATCCGTCCCCTCGGGGACGAGGCAAGGACATGCCATGCTCACCGCAGCGCCTCCCGTCACCGGAAGATCTGTGACCGCCCGCACCACCAGTTCCCGTACCGTCCGCAGCACCCCGCCCCGGCCCGCGACCCGGTCGCGCATCGTGCCGCCGACCCTCGGCATCGCCGACGGCCCCGCCGCCGCGGTGTTCCGGGTGGCCGCCGCCGGTGGACCCATCTCCCGCGACGAGGCCACGCGGGCAACGGGTTCGAGCATCGCGACCGTCAACCGGCATGTGTCCGCGATGATCGCGGCCGGGCTGCTGCGCGAACGCCCCGACCTCGTCGCGGCCGGCGCGGTCGGGCGGCCCCGCGTCCCGTTCGAGGTGGACCACGAATCGCACCTGACCGTCGGCATCCACATCGGTGCCGTCGTCACCAGCGTCATCACCGCCGACCTGCGTGGACGAATCCTCGGTGCAATCGAGATCCCCACCCCGCGTGGCGCGTCCGACGCCGCGCTCGCGACGATCACGGCCAGCGCGCGTGGCTTCGCGGCGCGCTGGCACCGCCGCCGGCCGCTGTGGGTCGGCGTCGCGATCGGTGGCCGCGTCGAACCCGAGACCGGACTGGTGGAGCACCCGCGGCTCGGGTGGTCGGGGGCCCGCGTCGGTGACATCGTCGGGGCGGGGTTCGGTCTCCCCGTCTCGGTGGCGGCGCACGTAGAGGCGATGGCGGCATCCGAGTTGCTGCTCACTCCACAACGCGCCGACAACGCCGACGCGCGCGGCGGCGGACTGTACTTCTACGCCCGTGAAACCGTCGGTCTGGCACTGACACTCGACGGGAAGGTGCACACCCCCACGGCCGGTCCCGGGTCGATCGTGCACCTGCCGACGGCGTCGGACGCGCCGTGCGACTGCGGTGCGACCGGCTGCCTCGAGGCGGCGGTCAGTGACCGTGGAGTGCTGCTCGCGGCGCGACGAGCCGAGGTGCTCCCGGCCGACGGGCCGTTGCCGCCCGTGGCGACGGTCTACCGGGCCGCACGGTCGGGGTCGGCTGCGGCGCAGCAGATTCTCACCGAGCGGGCGCAGGTCCTGGGTCGGGCGGTGGCGATGGTCCGCGATCTGTTCAATCCGGATCGGGTGATCCTGGGTGGGCAGGCGTTCACCGACTACCCCGAGGCCGCACCGCAGGTGGCGCGTGCGTTGTCGGAGGCGTCCCGCGTCGCCGGCGCCGACGTGCGCATCACAGGATTCGGCAACCGTGTCCAGGAGCATGCTGCGGGCGTCGTGTCGCTGAGTTCGCTGTACTCGAACCCGTTGGCGGCGATGCGGAAGGCCACCGTCCGGGTGTGACCCTCCGCATCGCGCGGGTTCAGAAGTACTGAGCCTGAGTGGTCCGAGCCATGGACAGCAGCATCTGCGGCAGCCGCGCCAGCGCCCGCTGGTCGCCGATCTGCTGCTCCATCGGCTTGGACAGCGTCGCTCGCCACAGGTCGGGCTGAGTGTCCTTGAGCGCGCGGTACTTCGGCAGCATCTGCTCGGTGATGTACGTCCAGCGTGCGTCGCGGTCCGACCAGTTGAACGCCGGCAGCGGGGTCTGCAGACGCCACTGCGGGCCGTCGGCGACGGTGCCCGTGAGATGACCGGCGGTCAGGACCAGCGGATCGGCCTCGCGCGGTGGGACGACGCCCGGGATCGCGGGATCGGCGGCGACGGTGCTGAGGTAGGTCAACGCCCGGCCCACCGCCCCCCGGTAGTTGCGGGCGGCGTCCCACTGCGCGCCGATCGACTGGTACTGCTCGCGATACAGGAGATCCTTGTTGCCCTCGACGACCTTGTCCGGGTCGCCGGTGTCCACCTTCCGCCAGGCCTGATAGGCGTTCTCGTCGATCAGGCCGGCGTCGCGGTACTCGTCGATCGCCGTCATGCCACCGGCGAGGTAGGCCTCGTGCTGCGGGATCAGGTCCATGAAGATGTGCTTGCTCATCGCGATGACCTGCGTCTGGAAGTGGGCGATGTCGTCGGCGGTGACGACGGCACCCACCTCGAGGACCGCGCGCACGTCCTCCGGCAGGTTCGCGGTGGCCGGTGCCGCGGCGGAGTCGAGCGCGCCGACGACGGTGGCGATCGCGTCCCGCACCGCGCGGACGTCGAGCACGACGCGCCCGAGGTCGACATCCATGATGCCCGCGGCGAACGACGGCCCGGCCATGCCGCCCTGCCCGGTCCACAGGAAGTTCGGATTCTCGAGTTGCAGGCGCTCGTAGTAGCGGAACGTGTTGGCGAGGTTCTGCTCGTTCGCCGCCAGGCCCCGACCCGCGTCCCAGTTGTTCAGATCCAGGCCGGCCTTGCGAGTGGCCGTTGCGAGCCAGAACTGTTGCAGCAGAGCCTTGTACCGCGTCGGCTCGACACCCTGCGTGCGCGCCCGGTCGAGCAGGGCGCCCAGCTCGTCGGGGTCGGTCGAGAACGACGGGTTGACGCCGCCGTTCGACTCGGCATTCTCGTTCGACAGCGGGGCGTCGAGGTAGCCGTCGAGCTTTCCGTCCAGCGCAGGGTCGGCGGTTGCCACCGCCGTCGGGACGAACAGGAGCGCGGCGGCGAGCGCGCCGGTGAGCAGTTTCCTCATCGAGTCGTCTCCTCGAACTTGCCGACGAACCAGTCGACGTTCTGCATGCCGAGCATTTCGGTGCCCACCCGGTAGGGGTCGGTCAGGACGTCGGTGACGCCGCAGTGACTCGGCTCCACCGTGACGTCGGTACCGCCCGCGCGGTACGCGGCGATCAGGTTCTCGACGTCGGAGTAGGGGACCAGGAAGTCGTCCCGGCACGAGGTGATCAGCACCGGCGCCTTCGGTGCCTGCTGACCCATGCGGTTCTCGGCGTAGGCCCGGGCGAAGGCCGGATTGTCGGCGGGGCGCCCGTGCGTGTACAGCGCGCTCAGCGGCATGAAGGGCATCAGCAGGTAGGTCTGCTGGCACGTGCGGTTGAAGAGGTCCGCGACCTGCTTGCCGAGCGGGGTCAGCTCCCTGTCGAGGTCGATCTCGGGGTAGCGGGCCGCGTAGCCGAGGGAGTTCGCGAACACGAAGCCCGCACCGATCCCGCCGTCCGCCTTGCGTTCGAACGTGGCGCTGTCGATCACCATGGCTTGCAGCACCGTGCCGACGACGTCGAGTTCCGGCGCGTACGACGCCTGCTTCTCCGCGGCGAATCCGGCAGCTACGCCGCCGCCGGCGATGCCGTAGATCCCGATCGGGACGTCCCGCTCGAACTCGGCCTCGGGTAGCGCGATCGCGGCGCGCAGGCCGTCGAGCGTTGCGGCGCCGGAGAACTGGCCGATCGAGAACCCGTTGGGTGCGGGATCGCCGTCGTTGGCGGTGTCGCTCATCATCACGGCCCAGCCGTTGCCGAACATCTGCGCTACGGGCCCGAGCGCCGAGAACAGCGACGGGTCGTCCTGGTCGGTGCCCGTCCACTGCGCGCTCGGCATGCAGCCCGGTCCGAGGCTGTCGTTGGCCTCGGAGTAGCCGATGAGCTTGCGATCCTGCGGCGCGGTGCCGTCCTCGGGAATCATGAGGATTCCGGTGCTCACCACCCGGGAACCGTCGAAATCGGTTGTGACGTACATCAGTTGGTACCCGCGCACGTGCGCCGGCTGCACGCCGTACACCTGGACGGTCGCCGGGCGGGCCTTGAGTAGCGTTCCGGGGGCGAGGTCGGCGACGGGTGGGGCCTGGAACCACGGATCGGTGACGGGGTGCCGGGGCCGCCACTGCTCGGGCGGCGCGATCCGGCCGTCCCGGAACGTGTCGAGCACGAACGGCCCGAACACGTCGCCCATGTCCACCGTGTCCGGTGCCGCCGGTGCCGCCGGTGCCGCCGGTGCCGCCGGTGCCGCCGCCACCGTCGGCGCGCCGACCAGCAGCGCCGCCGCGGCGACCGCGGTCGCCGCGAGTGTCGATCGAAGCCTGCGCAAGGATCCCCCCCTCGAATTCTTCAGTTCTGTGTGTCCCCGCACGCGCGTTCGCGCCGTCGGAGTTCGTCGTGCGCCCGAGAGATCCCACCCCACTCGAGCCCCGCCAGGTGTGATGCACCCGACAGACGACATCGACCATTGTGACTCAGCGTTACAGACAACCTGCCGCCGAGGTGCTCGAGCGCACCCGGGACGTTGCGGTGCTGGTTGGGCAGCGGCACCGGCAATACGTGGGCGTCGCCGCGCCTCGCCTCGCCTCGAATCTCCACCGACCACCGGCGGCTACCACCGCTGAGCTGCCACGACTCGTCGTCCACCCGCGCTCGGACCGGGGAGAGCACCGGATTCCCGACCCGGACCACGGTGCCGTCGGGCAACGCCACGACGACAGCGGTCACCTCGGTGCGCAGCGGGCCG
This sequence comes from Prescottella equi, assembly GCF_002094305.1. GTDB lineage: Bacteria > Actinomycetota > Actinomycetes > Mycobacteriales > Mycobacteriaceae > Prescottella > Prescottella equi. Next base: position 225,426 of record NZ_LWTX01000005.1, on the reverse strand, counting down.
GCCGTGACGACGCCACCGGCGAACGCGACGCACACCCGCGGGTCGTCGAACCCCTGCGCCTGGCCCCACCACCACGCCTCGGGGAAACCACCCCGGCCCCAGTTCTTCTCGCCGTACACCTGGGCGCCGTCGAGATCCCAGCGTTCGCCGTCGACGTCGGCCCACCCCTCGGCGCGGCCCCCGAGCAGCCACGGGTGCCAGTACTGGTTGAGCGCGGGCACCGTGTGGAAGACGCTCGACCCGCCCAGCCGTCGGCGCGGCCACTCGAACCGGTCGGTGATCCGGACGTCGATGCGCGCGCCCGGTCCGAGGTCCACGCGCAGGCGGTCCCGAGTGCCGTGGAACGCCGAGCCCGCGAACGCGCCCAGCCCGTGCGGATCGGCGGACGCGACGGGATGTGCTGCACTCCTGAGGAATCCGCCCGGATGCGCGCCCAGGCCCAGGGTGGCCCACGGCCCGTCGGCGGCGCGGTTGATGCCGGCGAGGGCGATCAGCACCCGGCCGGTGTCGCGTTGGGTGAAGCGCCAGAAGTAGCCCTCCATCGCCACGCCGTGCGCGGCGAGTGGATTCCCGAACGGCACGTCGGCGCCGGTCCGTCGGTAGCGCGCGGGGAGACCGGGCATGAGCCGATGCTAGGTCGGCCCGGGGTGAATCCGCAGGCAGTTGGCGGTATCAGAGGGGGAGCGCGGTCTCGGCCAGTCCGCTCGGTGCGCCACGGCGACGGAACCACTCCTGGCCGAACGCGGCGTGCAGCTGTTCCTCCGGCATCTGCAGGAACGGGCCGAAATCGCCGATCTGCGTCTCGTGCGCGAGCATCGCGGCACGCTTGGCAGCGAGCGCGGCCGTGACGTCGACGACCGTCGTGATCTCGTCGTCCGACAGGCCGAAGGTCTCGAAGTCGGGCGGAGTCGCCTCCTCGCTCCACTCCGGGTTCGCCGCCATCATGCGTCGGATGTGGTCGCGGCTGACCGCGGCCTCGTACACGTGCGCGACGTTCGCGAGTTCGGCCGCCCGGACGCCGACATGGTGGACCTGCACGTGGTCGGGATGGCCGTAGCCGCCGTTGGGGTCGTAGATCGTCAGGACGTCCGCGCCCTCCTCGACCAGGATCTCGGCGAGGCGGGCCGCGGCGGTGTCGACGTCGACGTTGCAGAAGGCGTCCGGGTGCGCGTTCTCCGGCGTCCCGGCCATACCGGAGTCGGCGTAGTGCAGCATCACCACCCGATGCGCGCCCAGCACGGTCGTCGACGCCTCGAGCTCGCGGCGACGACGCTGCGCCAGCGTCTCGCCGTCGCCGAGCAGGCCATCCGGCACCTCGCCGAGCGCTCCGTCGGTCGCGGTCACCACCACGACCCGGTGCCCGGCGTCGGCGGCCTGGCGCATCACGCCGCCGGTCACGAAGACCTCGTCGTCGGGATGTGCATGGAAGCAGACCAGAACGCTCATGCGGAGAATGCTTACACCCCGGTCGGACCCGGGGGCAAGGGTGCGAGACTTCTCCCGACAACTGGTTACCGGCCGGCGCGGCGCGCCTCGTCGCGGATGGTTCAGGAGAGACACCGGCAATGATCGGTACGTACCGGGAGATCTTCGCCGCCCGCGGGTCGGCCGCGTTCTCCGCGGCCGGGTTCGTCGCGCGCCTGCCGATCGCGATGGTGGGCATCGGCATCGTGACCATGCTGTCGCAGTTGCGGGGTGACTACGCGGTGGCCGGTGTACTCTCGGCGGTGTTCGCCCTGTCCTACGCCGCGATCACGCCACTGGTGTCGCGCGCCGTCGACCGGTACGGGCAGCGTCGGGTGCTGCCGGCCGCATCCGCGGTGAGCGCGGGCGCGCTCGCCACGCTGCTGCTGTGTGTGCGCATCGGGGCACCCGATTTCGTGCTGTTCCTGCTCGCGATCCCGGCCGGCTGCATGCCGACGATCGGGGCGATGGTCCGCGCCCGGTGGACGGAGCTGTATCGCGGGCAACCGCAGTTGCGCACCGCGTTCGCCTTCGAGTCGGTCCTCGACGAGGTCTGCTTCATCGCCGGCCCGGTGATCTCGGTGGGTCTGTCGGTGTCGGTGTTCCCGGAGGCCGGTCCGCTGCTGGCGCTGATCCTGCTGGTGGTCGGCACGCTGGCCCTCGTCGCGCAGCGCGGCACCGAACCGGCCGTCGCCGAGCGGGACGCGCATGCCGGTGCCTCGGTGGTCCGGAACCCGGCGATCTGGGCGCTGGTGGCGGTGATGCTCGGGATGGGCACGATCTTCGGTGCCGTCGACGTCACGAGCATCGCCTTCGCGACGGACCGGGGAGCTCCCGCCGCCGCGACGATCGCGCTGGCCCTCTTCGCGGGCGGGTCCGCGGTGGCCGGCATCGTCTTCGGTGCGCTGCGTCCCGGTGCGGCGCTGCGGCGCCAGCTCGTGTTCGCCACCGTCGTCGTCGCGGTCCTGGTGTGGCCGCTGCTGCTCGTCGACTCGATCCCGATGCTCACCGCGGCACTCGCGCTTGCCGGCATCTCGATCGCGCCGACACTGATCATCGCGACGACCCTCGTGGAGGCGGTCGTCCCGCAGCACAAACTCACCGAGGGCATCACCTGGACCGTGACCGGCCTCGGCGTAGGGGTCGCCGTCGGTTCGGCGCTCGCCGGGCAGATGATCGACGGCTTCGGCACCCGGGCCGGATTCGCGGTGGTGGTGGTCGCGGGCGCGACGGCGTTGGTCGTCGCCCTGACCGCCTACCTCCTGCACCGCGCGCGCAGCGCCCGGTGACCGCGGCCCCTTATGGTGACGCCATGGCCATTCGCGAAACCGTCAGTGCCGACGGCACCACCATCGTTTATCGAGCGTTCGGTAATGTGGCCTCCAGGCCGCTCGTCCTGATCCACGGATGGGCGCAGTCGTCGCGCTGCTGGGGCGAGCAGGTCGTCGACGCGCTGGCGGAGCGGTACCGCGTGATCGCCCTCGACCTGCGTGGACACGGCTGTTCGGGCGTCCCCGCTGCGGGCTACGACGACTCCGCGAACTGGGCCGCCGACGTCGACGCGGTGCTGTCCGCGGAGGGGATCTCCGCGGGCGCGGCGCTGCTGGGCTGGTCGTACGGCGGGTTGGTGATCTGCGACTATCTCGCCGCGCACGGGACGGGAGCGGTCGACGCCGTGGTGTTCGTGGGGGCGATCACGAGCATCGGACGCGGTGAGCGCGGCGGCGCGGTGGGACCGGCGATGAAGGCCGCGATCCCTGCCGCGATGGCCGAGGACCCCGACGTCGCGGTTCGGGCCCTGGGCAGTTTCGGGACGGCGCTGACCGGTCCGCTCGGCGGCGATGCGGCCCGGGGCGCTCTGTCGCAGGCGCTGTTCGGTGCAAGCCTGTCCACCCCGCCGCGGGTGCGGTCGGCGCTGTTCCGGCGGGCTGCGAGCCACGACGACGTGCTGCGCGCCCTCGACGTCCCCGCCCTGGTGCTGCACGGCACCGCCGACGCTGTCGTCGACGTCTCTGCAGGTGAGCACGCCGCCGAGCTGATCCCGCAGGCCCGTGTGTCGTACTGGGAGGGTTGCGGGCACGGCCCGTTCGTCGAGGATCCGGCGCGGTTCGTGAGCGAGGTCGACGGATTCCTGTCGGACCTCGGGGAGGGTGTCCCGGTCGGCGAGAACAGCGCGGGCGCAATTACCTCCTGACAGAGCGACAGGGCAGTATGGACGCGTGACACCCAAGCACAGTGCGACGCCGAGACGGGTCGCGGTTCTGTCCGTACACACGTCGCCGCTGGCCCAGCCGGGCACCGGCGATGCGGGTGGAATGAACGTGTACGTGCTGCAGACCGCCATCCAGCTGGCCCGCCGCGGTGTCGAGGTCGACATCTTCACCCGCGCCACGTCGTCGGCCACGCCGGTGGTGCAGGACGCGGCGCCGGGTGTGCGGGTGCGCAACGTCGCGGCCGGCCCGTACGAGGGTCTCGACAAGCACGAACTGCCCACGCAGCTGTGCGCGTTCGCTGCCGGTGTGCTGCGGGAAGAGGTTCGGCACGAGCCCGGCCACTACGACCTCGTGCACTCGCACTACTGGCTGTCCGGGCAGGTCGGCTGGCTGGCCCGCGACCGGTGGGGGGTGCCGCTGGTGCACACCGCGCACACCCTGGCCGCCGTGAAGAACGCGTCGCTCGCGGAGGGCGACACCCCCGAGCCGGCCGCCCGGCAGATCGGTGAGCAGCAGGTGGTCGCGGAGGCCGACCGGCTCACCGCCAACACCGTCGACGAGGCCGCGCAGCTCACCGCCACGTACGGCGCGTCGGCAGACAAGATCGACATCGTCGCGCCGGGCGCCGACCTTACGCGCTACCGGCCTGGCGACCGTCTCGCCGCCCGCGCTGCGCTCGGCCTCGACCCGTCCGAGACCATCGTGACGTTCGTCGGCCGGATCCAGCCGCTCAAGGCTCCCGACGTGCTGCTGCGCGCCGCGGCCGAGGTGGCCGGCCGGCGTCCGGACCTGCCGCTGCGGGTACTGGTGGTGGGCGGGCCGTCCGGTACCGGGCTCGACCGACCTGATTCGCTGATCGAGCTGGCCGCGGCGCTCGGCATCACCGCACGGGTGACGTTCCTGCCGCCCCAGCCGCCCGACCGGCTCGCCGACGTGTATCGCGCGTCGGATCTCGTTGCGGTACCGAGTTATTCGGAATCGTTCGGGCTCGTCGCGATCGAGGCACAGGCGTGCGGAACGCCGGTGATCGCTGCCGACGTGGGCGGTCTCGGTGTGGCCGTGCGCGACGGCCTGACAGGCATGCTCGTCCAGGGGCATCGCATCGACGACTGGGCGGCGGCGCTCGAGTCGCTCGTCGCGTCGCCGGACCGACTCGACGAACTGGCGGCCCGCGCGCCGCGGCACGCCGAGAACTTCTCGTGGGAGCACACGGCGGACGCGCTGCTCGCGAGCTATCGGGCCGCGACCGCGATGTATCACCGGGCGGAGGGCGGCGAACTCTGGCAGCGTAGGCCACGCGGGTTGTGGAAATTGCGTCGGACGAGCGGAGTGCGAGCGTGAGCGAACAGGAACCGACGGCGGACGCCGTCAGCGGCATCATCGATGCAGCCCTGAAGGAACGCGAACTGGACTACAGCCGCCGGGGCGAGAACCAGTTCGTCGTGGAACTGCCGGGCGAGCACAAGCTGAAGACGACCACACTGCTCACGGTCGGCAACCACGGCGTCCGGGTCGAGGCGTTCGTGTGTCGCAAGCCGGACGAGAACTTCGAAGGCGTCTACAAGTACCTGCTGCGCCGCAACCGCCGGCTGTACGGGGCCTACTACACGATCGACAAGATCGGCGACATCTACCTGGTGGGCCGGATGTCCGCGCACGCGGTGACCGGCGCCGAGCTGGACCGAGTGCTGGGCTCGATCCTCGAGGCGGCGGACGGCGACTTCAACACGCTGCTCGAGTTGGGATTCGCGTCGTCGATCAAGCGCGAGTGGGCCTGGCGGGTGTCGCGGGGCGAATCGCTCGCGAACCTCGAGCCGTTCAAGCACCTCGTCGAGGATGCGCAGGACGCACCGAGTGGAGCCGGATGGGGTCCCGACCCCCGGTCGCAGTAACGACTCACGGGCGGCCCGGCTCGTTATCCGGCCGAGATTTCGTGACCGCGTTCACTAAATCCGAGTGACCTGAGTCACATTACGGTTATGCAACGACGCCGGTACTCGACGGCAATTCTGCACCGCTGAGCTGCGACTTTTACCAGCTCATGGCGTATTTCACGTACGGGTGTCCCACAAAATCGACCCGTGACCTTTCCGTAATCGGTGCCTACGGTTGTAACCAGCTCGAGACGAACGAACTCGAGAAGCAACAACCGCAAGGAAGCAAGACCCCGACCCGCCGCCGCCGGCTCTGCCCCGCGGGATCGGACGGAGCAAGACCTTCGAGGGGCAGAAGCGAGGCCCAACCCGAGCCCGGATCGACGTCGTCGTCCGCAGGCCGCCTCGCCCGCAATACGGAGAGGATCCACCCCCCATGGCCAAGTTCGACATCAAGCGCACCATCGGTACCGTCGCCGCGACCGCGGCCCTCGTCGCCGCCCCCTTCGCCCTGAGCACCGGCACCGCCAACGCCGCCTCCGGCAACTGGGACGCCGTCGCGCAGTGTGAGAGCAGCGGCAACTGGGCCGCCAACACCGGCAACGGCTTCTACGGCGGCCTGCAGTTCACCGCGAGCACCTGGCAGTCGTTCGGCGGCTCGGGCATGGCCCACCAGAACTCGCGCGAAGAGCAGATCCGCGTCGCCGAGAACGTCCTGGCCGGTCAGGGTCGCGGTGCATGGCCGGTGTGCGGTCAGTACCTCTGATCGACCACCGAGTTCGACAGTGGGGCTGGGCTGAGCCCCCGCGGACGAGCTGAAGGGTCCCTTCGTGCGCTACCAGCGCACGAAGGGACCCTTCAGCCATTCTGGGGCGAGCGGAAGGCCTCGCGACCTGATCTCCTGATCTCCCGCAAGCACTTAGGTTTACCTAAATAAGTTTGTATACTGCGCGCATGTCGATTGCATGCGAGTCGCGGCCCGCGCCCGGGCCGCGGGCGGTCGCGTATCCGTACTCGATGACCACCGGAGCACACCGGTGCCCCGTCCGGCGTTCGTGGCGACCGCACAGCCATCCCGAACACGAACTGTTGTGGGGGCCGACGGGCGGCAGCCTGCAGGTCGCTGTCGACGGGATTGACTGGATCGTCCCGCCCGACACCGGTCTCTGGGTTCCCGCTGGGCTGGTGCACGCCGCGTCGGCTGCACCGGGTACCACCTTCTACTGCACGTACTTCCGGCCCGAGGCGCGGGCGTGCCCCTGGACGCGCCCCGGATTGTTCGGGGTCAGCCCGCTCCTGCGTGAGGTGCTGCTCCACATGCACCGCGAGGACATGCCGGACGAGGCGCGAGCGCGAGCGGAGCAGGTCGCGTTCGACATGCTCGCGCCGCTCGACGAGCGGATCGACGTGGTGCCGCTACCCGCCGATCCGCGGGCCCGGCTGGTGGCCGAGGCACTGCTGGCCAACCCGGGGGACCGGCGGAACCTCGCCGAATGGGCCGAGACGGCAGGAGCCAGCGTGCGGACGCTGACGCGGGTGTTCTCGCAGGGAACCGGGATGACTTTCGCGCAGTGGCGCACCGACGTCCGGATGCGTGCCGCGGTCCGGTATCTCGAGGCCGGTGTGCCGGTGTCGGTGGTGGGACGCCGGGTCGGCTACGACACTGCCAGTGCCTTCGTCGCGGTGTTCCGGCGCGCGACCGGCCGGACCCCCGGCACCGTCCTCGCCGAGGGACGGATCCGGTCGACGGCGTGAGTGCTCCTCCCGCTCGGCGGGAAGTTCGGTGCCGCAGTTCGTTTCGAGCGGCTCAGCGTGGGGCGGCCGTCAGAACAGCCGTCGAGAGGGCGCCCGTGCGCACGTCCGGGCGTTCCTCGCCGAGTTCGGGCCGGTGATCGAGCGGTGGGAGTCGAATCACACCGTGGCCCTGGCCTGACCGGAATCAGCGCGCCGAATCCCAGGCCGCCCACAACCGGGCGTACGTCCCGCCGGCGGCGACGAGGTCCGTGTGCGACCCGTCCTCGATGATCCGGCCGTCCTCCACGACGAGGATCCGATCGGCGAGTGCCGCTTGCGAAAGACGGTGTGCCACCGTCACGGTCGTGCGGCCACGTCCCAACGCTGCCGCCGCTCGGTCCAGCCTTCGCGCCCCGGCGCTGCCGGCCTCCGCGGTCGCCTCGTCCAGGATCAGCACCGACGGATCGAGTAGGGCGACCCGGGCAAGCGCCAACTGCTGGGCCTCCGTCGCGGTCACGGCCGTGCCGCCCGCACCGACGACCGTGGCCAGTCCGTCCGGCAAGGACCGGACCCAGTCGTCCGCGCCCACCGCGGCGAGCGCTGCCGTCAATTCGTCGTCGGTGGCATCGGGTGCCGCCAGCCGGAGGTCGTCGGCGACGGTTCCGGAGAATACGTGCGTCTCCTGGGAGACCAGGACACACGTGCGGACGGCGTCCGCTGTAGGGATGCGCCCGCGCTCCACTCCACCGATCTCGACGCGGCCGCGGACGGGGTCGTGGATGCCGGCAACCAGCTTCGCCAGCGTCGACTTCCCGGCGCCGGTCGGGCCCACCAGCGCCACGCTGCTGCCCGGCGCGATCCGGACGTCGACGTCGTCGACCACGGAACGGCCGCCGGTGCGGTACGCGAACGACACCCCGTGCAGGCCGATCGAACCATCCTCCGGCACAGCTGGATCCGGCGGTTCCGCCCGGCCCGGTGCGAGTGTGACGCCGACCAGCCGTGACAGCGCGATCGAACCCTCCTGGAGTTCGTCGAAGACCAGCAGTGCGGAGCCGATCGGGTCGAACAGGCGGTGGAAGAACAGTGCGGCGGCGGTGGCGGCGCCGAGCGTGACCTGCCCCTGCTGCACCAGTAGGAACCCGACACCGAGGACCGCCGTGAGCCCGATCGCCTCGGCGGCGTTGAGGCGGCCGAAGAACCGCGTGCGCAGCCGCGTCGCCTGCAGGCTGAGGTCGACGGCCGCGAGGGACCGGGACTCGATGGCCCGCTCGTGTGTCTCGGCCAGGCGCAACGAACCGACGGTGTCGACATCGGTGAGTGAATCGAGCATCTGCTGGGCCCGGGCGCCCTCGGCCTCGCGTTCACGACGGTAGACGGGGGCCGACGCACGCAGATACCAGCGCAGCGCCCCGATCTGGACAGGTGCCGCGATCACCGCCGCCACCGCGAAGCGCCAGTCCAGTCCGGCGAGCCCTGCCAGCGTCAGCCCGATCGTCAGGGTTGCCGTCGCGAACACCGGCACCGCGCGGGAGACGGCCTCGGTGACCAGGTGGACGTCGCCGGTGACGCGGGAGACGACGTCCCCGTGACCGGCGTCCTCGAGGTCCTGCAGCGGGAGGTCGAGTGCGTGGGCGACGACTTCCTCGCGCAGGTCCGCGACGAGCGTCTCGCCCACGCGCGCGATCAGGTAGTTGCTGACCGTCACCAGCACCGACTGGCCGACCGCGATGCCGACCAGCGCACCGCCGAGCCACCCGATCCGCCCGACCACTCCCGAACCGCCGTCGGTCACGGCGTCGACCATCGCTCCGAGAATCAGTGGCGTGCACAGACCCACCGCGGTGGCCGCGGTGAGCGCGACGATCGCGGCCACCGCCCCGACGCGGTGCGGGCGCAACAGCCGCCACAGTTCGGCCCGGGTCCGGGCCGGCGACGCCGTCGGCAGCAGGATGCGTTCGGTCGTGGTCATGCAGTCACCAGCGATCGGTAGGCCCCGGCGCGGGGATTGGTGGTGGCGTCGAGCAGTTCGGCGTGGGTGCCCTCGACCGTGCCGGTGCCGGAGAGGACGACGACACGGTCACAGATTCGGAGCAGTGCGGGGCTCGTGGTGAGCAACAGCGTCGCGCCGCCGCGGCGATGCCGTCTGATGCCGTCTGCGATACGGGCCTCGGTCACCGAGTCCACCGCGGTGGTCGGATCGTGCAAGACCAGGACGGGCGGGTCGGCGGCGAGGGCTCGCGCGAGCGCAACCCGCTGGCGCTGGCCACCGGAGAGGGAACGCCCCTGCTCCGAGACCGGTGTGTTCAGGCCGTCGGGCAGTGCCGTCTCGATCTCGTCGACGGCCGCGGCCGTCACCGCCGCGGCCAGGTCGGCGCCCGGCTGCGCGGCGGCCGCGACGTTGTCGGCGACGGATCCGGAGAAGAGGGCCGAATCATGAGGTGGTGCAAAGATGTTGGCGCGGAGTTCGTCGATCGCCAGCAGATCGACCGGGGTGTCGTCGATCGAGACGGTTCCGGACAGTGGGTTGATCCGTCGTGCGAGTACGTCGACCAGATCCTTCGCCTGCCGGCCGTTCTCGGTGACGACACCGACGATCTCGCCGCGGCGGACGGTGAGGCTCACCCCGGCGAGGCTGTCGGTGGTCACGCGGTCGACGGTGACGACCGAGGCGTCCGTGACGCCGCCCGGGTCGACTGCCGGTGCAACCGCCGAGCCGGTGCCCAGCAACCGGGCGACGCGTCCCGCCGACGCTCGGGCGCGGGCGAGGCCGGCGCCGAAGTAGGCGACGTCCACGAGTGGGCCCTGCAGGAACTGCGCCAGGCCGACCACCGCGATCAACTGCCCCACCGAAATCGATCCGGAGATCGCCATGCGGGCGCCGACGAATGCGATCAACGCCAGGAAACCGCTGCCCACGAGAGTATTCGCTCCGGAGTACAGGGATTGTGCCCGTTGGGTCCGCATGGTGGCGGCCAGCGCGCCGCGGCTCGCGGCTCGGTACCGCTGCTCGGCCTGTGGGGCAGCGCCGAGACCCACGAGCACCCGCAGCCCCCCGATCAGGTCGGTGGCGACGGCACCGGCGCGCGCGCCCTCGGCCTGATCGGCCTCGCTGCGACGCTCGAGGGGCTTGGCGAGCCACTGCATCAGCAGCAGCACCGGGGGAGTGGCCAGCAGCACCAGCAGACCCAGCGGCACCGAGATCAACAGCAGCGAGACCGCCGCGGTGAGTACACCGAGGGCGGCGGCCAGCTTGGTCGAGAGCGTGTGGGTGAAGCCGGCGACGGCACCCGCGTCGGAGGTGGCGATCGAATACACCTCGCCCGGTGGGCGACGCGGGCTCATGCCGTGCGGGTCGAGCGTCCGTCGGGTGATCGCCATCCGGAGTGAGTGCGCGCCCTGCTCGTTGACCTTCATCGCGGTGCGTGCCGCGAGCCGCCAGCTCAGGGTCAGGCCGGCGAACAGCACCGCGATCACCAGCACCCACCGCCCGAACGCGGCGCCGTCCCCGGTCGCGACCGCGCGGTCGATCGTGGCACCGATGACGACCGGGACCAGGGCCTCGGCCACCTGGTGGCCGGTGAAGCCCACCGACGCACCGGCGAGCCGGCGGGCACGGCCGTCGGCGGTGATCGCGGTGCGGATCACCGATCGGGGGGTCGGGGAGGGGGACGTCGCGACGGCTGCGGACGTCGCGGATGTTTCGGTGTCGGGCACGGCGGCCACGTTAGGGACCGGCTCGCAGCCTCGGTAGCACCGAAATGGCCAGCGGCTGTTCCAATGTGGACATTCGGCGGGATGTGGCCGATTTGCGATATCGGTTGGCGTGTTCGCGCAGTTCAGGGCATCGCGCTGTCGAGACTCCTCCCGTACTTTCAGGTGAGCCTTACCTCGCCTGCCTGTCCCTCGGGATGGTGCCCCGAACCCTCTTGGAGACGTTGTGACCCCACTGATGTCGCCCCCGCACCCGGCGCGGCCACACCTCGATGCCGTCGGCGTGGACCGGCAGTGGGCGGAGCTCACCGCAGCCCTGTCGCGTCGAGGCTTCCTGGGGGCCATTGCCCTCGGGGCGACGGCGTTCACCGTGGGATGCGGAACGTCGTCCGGATCGGACACTGCCTCCGCCGCGACCCGGACCGTGACCACGCCGCTCGGAACCTACGACATCCCGGTCGCGCCACAGCGGGTGGTCGTGATCGACTCCCGGCTCGATCTGGAACCGGCTCTGGCGCTGGAGCTTCCGGTGATCGCGACCAGCTACGACACCCCGGCGCCCTGGCTGCCGCCGGTCGACGCTCGGGTACTCACGGCGCCCGTCGATCTCGAGGAAGTGTTGGGACTCGCACCGGACCTGATCGTATGTGTCAACCTCGACAGCGAAATGTGGCCTGCGCCCAAGCTGCTCGACATCGCGCCCGTGATCACCACCGAGTTCACGGTTCCGTGGAAGGAGAACCTGACCCGGTTGGCCGACTGGCTGGGACGCACCGCGACCTTCGACCGCGTTCTGGCCGAGTACGACGCGGTGGCGGCAGCGTTCCGCGCCCGGCACCGGGACACGCTCGCGCGCGCCCGCTTCGGGATCGTCAGTCTGCAACAGGACCAGTTCTATCTGGTTCACAACGGTGGCTCGCGCCTCCCGCCGCAGGTTCTCGCGGATGTCGGTGGGACGCTCGGCAGTATCGGTGGGCTTTCCGACTCCGACAGCTTCGGGATGGAGTCGCTCGAACTGCTGGACGGTTTGGACGGGCTGATCGTGCTCGCTCCGCGCGGCGATCTCGGCGCGCTGGCCGGCGACGTGCTGTGGCAGCGCGTCCCCGCCGTGGCGGCCGGCCGCGTCCAGGCGATCGATCAGCGGCTGCAGTTCGGATCGGTGTACTCCGCCATCGAACTCGTTGCCCAGTTCGACACTCTTCTTTCCCGGCTCGGCTGAGCCGCAACACCTTTCCGAAACGAGGCTTCACTCTCATGGAACTGTTCCGCGCCACCGTCGTCGACGCCACCGCCCTCACCCCCGGCATGATTCGGATCGTCTTCGGCGGTCTGAACGGCTTCACGTCCACCGGGGTCGGCGACGAATACCTGCGCCTGCACTTCCCGGTGCCGGCAACCGGCGAGTTCGTCCTCCCGGAGATCGACCCGAATGCGACGAACGGCCGCGGGTGGATCTATCCGGAAGGTAAGGAACCGTCACCGTGCCAGCCGTACACGGTCCGTCGATTCGACGGCGGGCGCGGCGAGATGACGATCGATTTCGTCGTCCACGAGGGCGGTGTGGCCTCCGATTGGGCCCAGGCCGCGCAGCCCGGCGACGTGCTGTACCTCGGAGCGTCCCGCGGCTTGTACGAGCCACCGGCGCACACCGAATGGCAGATCTTCGTCACCGACGCCACCGGACTCCCGGCGCTCGGACGGCTCGTGGAGAACCTGCCCGCGCACGTGCGGGCCACCGCGATCGTCGAGGTTGCGGATCCGAGCCACGAACAGCGGATCGAGTCGGCCGCGGACGTCGAGTTCGTGTGGCTGCACGGCACCGGCAACGGCATCGCCGCCAGTGCGCTGCCGGAAGCGATTCGCCGCCTGAGTATTCCGGAGGGGACCGGCTACATCTGGGTCGCGGGGGAATCGACGATGCTCCGCGACATCCGCAAGTATCTGCGCCACGACCTGGGACTCGCGGCCGACGCCTACAAGGTGATCGGGTACTGGACGTACAAGGCGGAGGAGTGGCGGGCACGCTACGACGCCCTCGACGAGACGGTCAAGGCACGCCTCGACGCGGTGTGGGACGACACCGACCGCGACGAGGAGGACATCCGTGACGAGGTGGACCGGACGCTGGAGAACGCGGGATTGTGACCACCACCGTCTCGACCGAGGGGGAAGTTCTCAGCGAGACTCCGGAGACGGCGGAGCGGGCGCAGGGTCTCGCCCGCACCAACGCCCGCCGGACCGCGGGGCTGCTCGTGTGCGCGGCGGTGCTCGTCGTCGTGGTTCTCGCGAGCATCGCGTTGGGCTCCAAAGGGATTCCGCTGGGCACCGTGGTGGACGCTCTCGTGCACTTCGACGACTCCAACGATCACGTGATCGTGCGCGAGCTGCGCGTGCCCCGCACCGTGCTGGGCCTGCTGGTCGGTGCCGCGCTCGGGATCGCGGGCGCGCTGATCCAGGCCATGACGCGCAATCCGCTCGCCGATCCCGGGATCCTCGGCGTCAACGCGGGCGCCGGGTTCGCCGTGGTGATCGCCGTCGCGGTGTTCGGTCTCACCAGCATCTGGTCGTACATCTGGTTCGCGTTCCTGGGCGCCGTGGTCGCGACGGTGGTGGTGTACGCGCTGGGCTCGGTGGGACGGGGCGGTGCGACGCCCATCCGCCTCACGTTGGCCGGTGTCGCGATCGGATCCGTTCTCGGTGGTGTGTCGTCGGCGATCACGCTGCTCGATCCGTCCGCGTTCGACCAGATGCGCAACTGGAACGCCGGCAGCCTGTCGGGGCGGTCCATGGAGGTTGCGCTCGGGGGGTCGCCGTTCATCGCGGTGGGCCTCGTGCTCGCCCTCGTCATCGCCCGCCCCCTCAACGCCGTCGCCCTGGGCGACGACCTGGCCCGCACCCTCGGTGCACACATCCTGCGCACCCGGGTGGTCGGCGTGATCGCGGTGACGCTGCTCTGCGGCGCCGCCACCGCGGCGGCCGGCCCGATCGGGTTCGTCGGACTGATGGTCCCCCACGTCGCGCGATGGTTCGTGGGACCCGACCAGCGGTGGATCCTCCCGTACACCGTGGTGTGCGCGCCGATGCTGCTGCTCACGTCGGACATCTTGGGCCGCATCGTGATCCGGCCCGGCGAGCTGCAGGTCGGTGTGGTGACCGCCTTCGTCGGCGCTCCTGTCCTGATCTGGTTGGTCCGACGACGCAAGGTGAGTGGACTGTGAGCACCGAGACCGAAACTCGGATCGACTTCGGGCGTCGCACGCGCGTCGTCCGGCCCGGCCCCTGGTCGGGCCGCATCGACGTGCGGAGCACCGTCGTCTGTCTCGTGCTGGCCGCGAGCACAGCGGCCGTCGCGGTGCTCGCGCTCGGTAGCGGCGACTACTACGTGCCCCCGGGACAGGTGGTGCAGGCACTGTTCGGGGACGTCCCGGCGCGCATCCACATGGTGGTGGTCGAATGGCGACTGCCGCGCGTGCTGCTCGCGATCCTGCTCGGTGCCGCGCTGGGAATGAGCGGCGCGATCTTCCAGTCGCTCACACGGAACCCGCTCGGCAGCCCCGACATCATCGGCTTCAACTCCGGCGCCTACACCGGCGCACTCGTGGTGATCCTCATCGTCGGCGGGAGTTACCACCAGGTGGGCGCCGGCGCGCTGATCGGCGGCATCGCCACCGCGGCCGCGGTGTACCTGCTGGCCTCCAAGCGTGGTGTGCAGGGGTTCCGGCTCATCATCGTCGGCATCGGCATCAGCGCGATGCTCGCGTCGGTGAACACGTGGTTGATCCTGAAGGCCGACCTCGAGACCGCGATGTCCGCGGCGGTGTGGGGCGCCGGCTCGCTCGGCGCGCTCGGCTGGAGCCAGGTGGGGCCTGTCACGATCCTGCTGTTGGTCCTGGTCCCCGCGATCCTGGTGCTGGGCAGGCGGATGCGGATGCTCGAGATGGGCGACGACGCCGCCAAGGCACTCGGTGTGCGAGCCGAACCGACCCGGCTGGGCCTGGTCGTCCTCGGCGTCGCACTCACCGCGCTGGTGACAGCTGCCGCAGGACCGATCGGCTTCGTCTCGCTCGCGGCCCCGCAGTTGGCTCGTCGGCTGACCCGTAGCGCCGGGGTGGCGCTGGTGCCCGCCGCGGTGATGGGTGCCGCGCTGCTGACGGTCAGCGACGTCGTGGCCCAGCGTGCCTTCGCACCGCACCAGTTACCGGTCGGCGTGGTGACGGTGTCGATCGGCGGCGTGTACTTCGCATGGTTGCTCGCACGAGAGGCACGGAAACAGTGACGGATCGAACCAGGGTGCTGACGAGGGACGAGATGCCCGGCAAGACAGTGGAAGCCGCGGGGACGCCCACTCGGCTGCGCGCCGAGGACCTCACCATCGGCTACGACAAGCGGGTGATCTCCGAGCACCTCGACGTCGAGATCCCGGACGGAGGTTTCACGGTGATCGTGGGGCCGAACGCCTGCGGCAAGTCGACGTTGCTGCGCGGGCTGGCGCGGCTGTTGACGCCACAGTCGGGGAGTGTGCTGCTCGACGGCCGCGCGATCTCGTCGTACCCGGCGAAGGAGGTGGCGCGCCGGCTGGGGCTGCTGCCGCAGACCTCGATCGCGCCGGACGGCATCACCGTCGCCGATCTCGTTGCCCGTGGACGGTACCCGCACCAGAAACTGTTGCGGCAGTGGTCCGGAGAGGACGAGGATGCCGTCGTCGGTGCGATGGCAGCGACTCGTGTGACGGAGCTGTCGGCCCGGCTGGTCGACGAACTGTCCGGCGGGCAGCGCCAGCGGGTCTGGGTCGCGATGGTGCTGGCGCAGCAGACCCCGCTCGTCCTGCTCGACGAGCCCACCACCTTCCTCGACATCGCGCACCAGATCGAACTGCTCGAGCTGTGCCGCGAACTCAACGAGACCGGCGGCCGCACCCTCGTCGCGGTGCTGCACGACCTCAACCACGCGTGCCGCTACGCGAGCCACATCATCGCCATGAAGGAAGGTGCGATCGTCGCCGAGGGCGCGCCCTCGGACATCGTCACCGAGCACCTCGTCGAAGACGTCTTCGGCCTGCCGTGCCGCATCATCGACGACCCCGTCACCCACACACCGCTCGTGATTCCCCTCGGGCGGCCGCGAACCCCGGAAGAGGTGTCATGACCACGCTGCTCGCCAATCATTCTGTGTGCGAACGAGAGTGGACCGAGATCGTGGATCGGCTCACGCCGCTCGCTCGCGCTGTGTTCCTCGACGTCCGCGAACAGGGCGCGCAGATGTTCCGATTCGTACCCGGCACATGACTCGGCCCCCGGGAGGAACTCACCGGGGGCCGCGTCTCGTCGGAGGTCAGGCGACCTCGCGGGCGTTCTCCATCACGGTGGCCAGCTCCGCGAACCACGCCGCGTAGTTGCCGTAGGTATTGGGGCGCTTGTCGTCCCAGTCGATGACCTGCCCGGCTGCGACGGCGGGCAGTCGGACGAAGATGGGGGAGGCGGCGAACGCCTCGTGGGACTGCACGTACCGCATCACGATGTCGGCCGGGTAGGACGGCACCTGCTCCCAGCTCAGGTCCGCCCATCCCTTGTCGCCGTCCGGGCCGACGAAGTTCACGCCCAGCCCGCTCAGGTAGCCGAGTTGGGCGAGCTTGGTGGTGCCCGCGTACAGCGAGCTGTTGTCGCCGTTGAGGGGAAGTAGTGAGATGTCGGGTCGCTCGGCGGCAACCTTGCGAATGCGGTCGGAGGTCGCGTCGAACGCGGCTCTGTCCGACTTCGCGGCATCGCCGTCGACGTCCCCGCCGAGTGCGGCGGCCAGGTTGCGGTACTCGGCGAGCACGTCCGGCAGTGGGACGCCCGAGAACTTCACGGCCGCGAACGGAGCGACGCTGTTGACCTTCTGTGCCATCGGTTCGTCCCACCACGTCCAGGACGTGGGGTCGTCGGAGTTCCCGTAGCCGATCACGAGATCCGGGTCGAGGTCGGCGAGGGCCTCCATGTTCATCTCGCCGTCGGTACCGACGACCTTCATCGTCGACACGTCGGCGTTGCCGGTGGCCTGACCGCCGGTGATGCCGTAGCCGAAGATTCCGGCCGGACGGATGCCGTAGTCCCAGAGTGCGGCCGCGGAGTACGTGTCGACGACGATCTTCTGGGGCGCTGCATCGAGATCGATGGTGTTGCCGTATCCGGTGGTGTAGCTCCAGCCGTCGCCTTCGGCGGCGGCGGTGGGTGTGGACTCGGCCGACGAGCAGCCTGCCGCGACGACAGCGGCGGCACCGATGAGGGCGGCGATCGCGGCCGCGCGGGGGAATCTCATGACGAACCTCTCGAGTAGATATAGGAATGGCTAACCTAACTCGAGCGGTCCCGTCGAGGGTGCGCTACGTCGCACGACCGGCGGAGATGCGGACGGGTCGCGCGAGCCCGAACACCCGTCATGCCAGGATTGGGGGTATGAGTACCGGAACACTTGTGCTGCTCCGCCACGGCGAGAGCGAATGGAACGCGCTGAACCTGTTCACCGGCTGGGTGGACGTGCACCTCACCGACAAGGGCATGGCCGAGGGCAAGCGTGCCGGTGAACTGCTCGCCGAGCACAACCTGCTCCCGGACGTGCTCTACACGTCGCTGCTGCGTCGCGCGATCAGCACCGCGAACCTCGCGCTCGACGCCTGCGACCGCCACTGGATCCCCGTCATCCGCGACTGGCGCCTCAACGAGCGTCACTACGGCGCGCTGCAGGGCAAGAACAAGGCCCAGACCAAGGCCGAGTTCGGCGAGGACCAGTTCATGCTGTGGCGTCGTAGCTACGACACCCCGCCGCCGCCCATCGAGGCCGGCAGCGAGTACAGCCAGGACCAGGACGTGCGCTACGCCGCCCTGCCCGAGGTCCCGCTGACCGAGTGCCTGCTCGACGTCGTCAAGCGTCTCGTCCCGTACTGGGAGGAGACCATCGCGGCCGACCTGAAGGCGGGCAAGACCGTCCTGGTCACCGCGCACGGCAACTCGCTGCGCGCACTCGTCAAGCATCTCGACGGCATCTCCGACGAGGACATCGCGGGTCTGAACATTCCGACGGGCATCCCGCTGCGCTACGACCTGGACGAGAACCTGAAGCCGCTCAACCCGGGTGGCACCTACCTCGATCCGGCGGCCGCCGCGGCCGGTGCCGCGGCCGTCGCGAACCAGGGCGCCAAGTAGTTCCAGGGAGTCCTCGGCGGTTCTCTCTCGACCCCGCGTTTCGCGCACTTGTCGCGACGACGGCCCCTCCCGGCCGGCGTCAAGTGCGCGAAACGCGGGGTTTTCCGTGCCCGGAACGCGATGAGTGCGCAAAACGCGAGGGGAG
This sequence comes from Prescottella equi, assembly GCF_002094305.1. Taxonomy (GTDB): domain Bacteria; phylum Actinomycetota; class Actinomycetes; order Mycobacteriales; family Mycobacteriaceae; genus Prescottella; species Prescottella equi. The sequence goes on along the minus strand of NZ_LWTX01000005.1, from coordinate 207,101 downwards.
CGGGAAACAAACGGTGAACAGGTGGATAACGCCAGCTCTCGGGCCTGTGACGTGCGAGAAAACGGTCACACCCGCCTTCGTGCGTCGTCCGTGCGAACGTACGATTCACGTGTGACTGTTGTTCAGGCCGTAATCTTGGCCGTCGCGACCGCGATCGTCGGTTACGTCGTCGGCGGGGTCGTCGTTCCCCGACTGAGCAGGCGTCACGCCGAGCGGCAGAAGGCCCAGGCGGGCTTGACGATGTCCCAGGTGCTCGACCTGATCGTTCTCACCTCGGAGAGCGGCATCGCGGTCGTCGACAAGTTCAACGACGTCGTGTTGGTCAACCCGCGGGCCGAGGAGCTCGGGTTGGTCCGCAACCGCATGCTCGACGACCGAGCGTGGGTCGCCGCCACCGAGGTGCTCGCGAAGGGCGAGCCCGTCGAGGTCGACCTGACTGCGCGGACGCCACAACGCGGACGCGACAAGATCGCCGTGCGCGGCGTCGCGCGACTGCTGAGCGAGGAGGACCGCCGCTTCGTCGTGGTGTTCGCCGACGACGACTCCGAGCAGGTCCGCATGGAGGCCACGCGCCGTGACTTCGTCGCCAACGTGAGCCACGAACTCAAGACCCCCGTCGGCGCGATGGGTCTGCTCGCGGAGGCGCTACTCGAATCGGCCGACGACCCCGACTCGGTCCGCTACTTCGGTCAGCGGGTGCTGAGCGAGTCCGCCCGCCTGGGCAACATGGTCACCGAACTGATCGCGCTGTCGCGTCTGCAGGGGGCGGAGAAACTGCCCGACCTCGAGGTGGTGGACGTCGACGACGTCATCGCCGAGGCACTGCGCCGGTCCAGCGTGGCCGCCGAGGCCGCCGACATCACCGTCCACGCCGACGCCCCGAGCGGGCTCGAGGTGATGGGCGACCGCACCCTGCTCGTGACGGCCCTGTCGAACCTGGTCGAGAACGCCATCGCCTACTCGCCGAAGGGCACCCCGGTCTCGGTGAGCCGCACCGTCCGCGGCGACGACGTCGCGATCGCGGTCACCGACCGCGGCATCGGCATCGCCAAGGAGGACCAGGAACGCGTCTTCGAGCGGTTCTTCCGCGTCGACAAGGCCCGCTCCCGCGCCACCGGCGGCACCGGGTTGGGGCTGGCGATCGTCAAGCACGTCGCCGCCAACCACAACGGATCCATCGACCTGTGGAGCCGGCCCGGCACCGGGTCCACGTTCACCCTGCGGATCCCCGCCCACTTCGAGACCGTTCCACCCGAGCCCGCCGCGGCGGGCGAGAACCGTGATTCATCGATGATCGACAAGAAGGCCGCGGCGCGAGGCGCCGCCGCCACGAGCCTGGAGGCCAACCGTTGACGAGTGTGCTGATCGTGGAGGACGAGGAATCGCTGGCCGATCCGCTCGCGTTCCTGCTCCGCAAGGAGGGCTTCGAGACGACCGTCGTCGGTGACGGTCCGTCCGCGCTGGCCGAGTTCGAGCGCTCCGGCGCCGACATCGTCCTGCTCGACGTCATGCTGCCCGGCATGAGCGGAACGGATGTCTGCAAGCAGTTGCGGGCGAAGTCGTCGGTGCCGGTCATCATGGTCACCGCCCGCGACAGCGAGATCGACAAGGTGGTCGGTCTGGAACTCGGCGCGGACGACTACGTCACCAAGCCGTACTCGGCTCGCGAACTCATCGCCCGCATCCGCGCGGTGCTGCGCCGCGGAGCGGACAACGAGGCCGCCACCGACGTGGACGACGGCGTCCTCGCGGCCGGCCCGGTCCGGATGGACGTCGAGCGCCACCTGGTGCATGTGAACGGCGACCCGGTCACGTTGCCGCTCAAGGAGTTCGACCTGCTCGAGTATCTGCTGCGCAACTCCGGCCGGGTGCTCACCCGCGGCCAGCTGATCGACCGGGTGTGGGGCGCCGACTACGTGGGCGACACCAAGACCCTCGACGTCCACGTCAAGCGGTTGCGCGCCAAGATCGAGGGCGATCCGGGCAAGCCGAAGCACCTGGTCACGGTGCGCGGCCTGGGGTACAAGCTCGAGGAGTGAGCTTTCCGTGGCCGAATGTCACACGCGTCCAGTCGGGCTGAACGCGTGTGACATTCGGCCGCCCGGGCGGTCAGTCGCGCTGCGCCTTCGCCTGCGCGGCGGTGGTCGCGGGGTGCACCGCGATGAGGCCCAATCCCTCGCGGCGGCGGCAGAGCGACGCGAGTTCGGCGTACGCGGCCTTGCCCAACAGTTCGGTCAGTTCCGGGGCGTACGACTGCCACACCGGACGGGTGCCGACGTGCGCGTCGGGCGAGCCCGAGCAGTACCACGTCAGGTCCTCGCCGCCCTCGCCCCAGCCGCGACGGTCGTACTCGGTGATCGTGGTCTCGAGGATCTGCTCGCCGTCGGGCCGGTCCACCCACTCCTGGGTGCGGCGGATCGGCAGCTGCCAGCACACCTCGGGCTTCACCTCGAGCGGCTCGATGCCCTTGCGCAGCGCCATCTGGTGCAGCGCGCATCCGATGCCGCCGGGATGTCCGGGGCGGTTGAGGAAGATGCACGCGCCCTTGTACTTGCGGGTTCGCAACGCGGGCTCGTCCTCGAGATCGTCCTCCTCGAGGTACCCCTTCTTCCCGAGACCCTTCTCCATGAACTGCCAGTCGTCCGGTGTGAGCATCCTCACCGCGTTGTCGAGCTTCTCGCGGTCCTCGTCGTCACACAGGAAAGCGCCGTGCGAGCAGCAGCCGTCGTCGGGGCGATCGGCGACCGTGCCCTGGCATGCGGGGGTGCCGAACACGCAGGTCCAGCGCGAAAGAAGCCACGTCATGTCGGCCTTGATGGTGTGCTCGGCGTTCTCCGGATCGACGAACTGCACCCACTCGCGGGGGAAATCGAGATCTACTTCCGGCGCGGGAGCCAACTTGTGGGACCTGTCGGTGCTGCCTGCTGTCACAGTGCCCGACGGTAGACCCAGTACCGTAACCGTGTGCGCCTTGGGGTACTCGACGTCGGAAGCAACACCGTCCACCTGCTCGTGGTGGACGCACATCGTGGTGGGCACCCCACCCCGATGAGTTCGACGAAAGCCGCTCTACGGCTTGCGGAGAACACGGACGACCGCGGGGACATCACCGCGTTCGGTGCCGACCGGTTGGTCGAGACGGTGGGCGATTTCGCCGGTATCGCCAGGTCGTCGGGGTGCGGTGAGCTGATGGCCTTCGCGACGTCGGCCGTGCGCGACGCCAACAACTCCGAGGCCGTCCTCTCCCGCGTGCGCGCCGAGACCGGCGTGAACCTCGAGGTGCTCTCCGGCGTCGACGAGGCGCGGCTGACCTTCCTCGCGGTGCGCCGCTGGTACGGGTGGAGCGCCGGGCGCATCCTCAACCTCGACATCGGCGGTGGTTCGCTCGAGCTGACGTGCGGCGGCGACGAGGATCCCGACGTCGCGTTCTCGCTGCAACTCGGCGCCGGCCGGCTCACCCGGGACTGGCTCCAGGAGGATCCCCCGGGCAAGCGCCGTGTCGCCGTGCTGCGCGACTGGCTCGACGCCGAACTGGCCACCCCCGCGAAGGAGTTGCGCGCCGCGGGCGCCGCGGACCTGCGCGTCGGCACCTCCAAGACCTTCCGATCCCTCGCCCGCCTCACCGGCGCAGCGCCTTCCGGTGCAGGTCCGCGCGTCAAGCGCACCCTCACCGCGAGCGGGCTGCGGCAGCTGATCGCGTTCATCTCACGGATGACGACGGCGGACCGTGCAGAATTGGAGGGCGTGAGCTCCGACCGTTCCCAGCAGATCGTCGCCGGGGCTCTCGTTGCGGAGGCCAGCATGCGCGCGCTGGGGATCGACACTCTCGAGATTTGCCCGTGGGCACTGCGTGAGGGTCTGATTCTTCGCAAGCTCGATACGGACATGGGTGGAGAACTGGTGGTGAGCGCTCGATGACTGAGCCCGAAGGCGACAGCCAAGCAATCTCGGTTGCAGAACTGCTGGCCCGCAACGGCCAGCGCGTCGGTGCCGGTGGCGGCGGACGCCGTCGTCGCGGTGTGAAGGGCGGCATCTCCGTCGCGGAGCTGACCGGCGAGTTCCAGGCCGTCCGTGCCGCGACGCCGGAGACGCCCGACGCGGAGACCCCCGACACGCAGGCTCCCGACACGCAGGCTCCCGAGGCGACGACTCCAGAGACGAAGGCGCCGGCGGCGGAGGCCCCTGTCGACGACGCTCCCGCCCCCGAGACTCCTGCCGTCGAGTCGACCGCGGTCGCCGAGCCGAAGAAGAAGCCCGAGTCGGAGAAGCCCGAGTCCTCGGACGAGAAGGGCGCCAAGGACTCGAAGGACTCGAAGGACGCGAACGCCACTGTCGCCTTCTCGTCGGCCGACGCCGTCGCAGCCCGTAAGGACGCGGACGCTGCCGACAAGGCGGACGAGAACACCGACGCGGCCGGCAAGGACGCCGCCGCGAAGGCCGAAGAGACCCCGACCCTGATCTCGCGAGCCGTCGAGGCCGACGATCACAGGGCCGACGACCGCAAGGCCGACGATCACAAGTTCGACTCCGGTTGGCGGTCGGCGGCGACCACGGTCCTCGAGCCCGTCCCGGCGCAGCCCCTCGCGCACAGTGTGGACCCGGAGCCGCGGCTGCTCTCGGGCCAGAGCGTCGCCGGCGATCTGCTCCGACGGAACGACGCGGCAGCGCCCGCTCAGGCAGAGGCCGCTGCGGCGGACACCGACCTCGACGACGAGAGCCCCGCCGACCCCGAGGACCTGCCCGAGGAGGCGAGCGCCGCGAAGCAGTGGGCGGTGCTGCTGGGGCAGGGTGCTGTCGCGGTCGTCGCGGGCGCGCTGATGTTCAAGGGCTTCGAGAAGCTGTGGGACATGCTGCCGATGGTGGCGCTGATCCTCGCGGTCCTGGTGATCGTCGGACTGGTGGCGATGGTGCGGATCCTGCGCCGTACCGACGACATCGCGAGCCTGGTCATCGCCGTCGTCGCGGGTGTGTTCGTGACACTCGGGCCCCTGGCCTTCCTGCTCAGCACGAGCTGACCGGACACGGGCGGAGCGGGATCGTGGGGAGGGCGCGCATGTCGGACCGGAAGGTCCTCGTCGGACTGTCCACTGCGTCCGTCTACCCGGAGAACACCGAGGCGGCCTTCCGCTACGCGGCGGAGGTCGGCTACGACGGCGTCGAGCTCATGGTGTGGGCCGAATCCGTCAGCCAGGACATCTCCGCCGTCAAGCGTCTGGTCCGCAAGTATGCGGTGCCCGTACAGGCCGTCCACGTGCCGTGCTTGTTGATCTCCCAACGGGTGTGGGGTGCGGACCCGGTCGCGAAGCTGGACCGGTCGGTGGAGGCCGCGGAGGCGCTGGGCGCGTCGAACGTCGTGGTGCACCCACCGTTCCGGTGGCAGCGTCGGTACGCCGACGGATTCGCCGAACAGGTCGAGCGTCTCGAGGAGAAGACCGGGGCGATCGTGGCCGTGGAGAACATGTTCCCGATGCGCGCCGACAGCTTCTTCGGCGGCAAGGAGCGGAGCGCGGAGCGTCTGCGCAGGCGCGGCGGCCCGGGTGCGGCCCTGTCCGCGTTCAGCCCGTCGTACGACCCCACCGACTCCGGTTACCGGCACTACACGCTCGACCTCTCGCACACCGCGACCGCGGGTATGGATGCACTCGAGCTGGCCGACCGGATGGGCAGCGGGCTCTCGCACCTGCATCTGGCGGACGGCCGCGGTGCCTCGGTCGACGAACACCTCATCCCCGGCCACGGGAGTCAGCCGTGCGTCGAGGTGTTCCGGCATTTGCGCGACAGTGGCTTCGGCGGACAGGTGGTCGTCGAGATCAACACCCAGAACGCTCGGACCCGACCGGAGCGGGCGTCGATGCTCGGCCAGGCCCTCAGCTTCGCCCGCGCGAACCTGCGCTGACTCCGGCCGGCTGCTGCCCACGTCGGCCGGTTCCTACAGCGCGGACACGCCCGCGCCGATCACCGTGATCCCCGAGATCACCAGGCCCGTCACCAGGCAGGCCGCGCCCAGCCAGATCGCCGCGACCATCGGTCCGGGCTTCGCCGGATCCCGGCCGAGGACCGACAGGAAGAACCCGGCAGGGATGAAGATCGCGGCGACGAGGACCGCGATCGCGCCGGCCGCGGACCACCCGGGACTGGCGTCGACGACCGCGGTGAGCGTCGCCAGCAGGATGCCCAGCGTGACCAGCACCCCCGCGTGGGCGTGACCGGCGCGGAAGAAGCTCTTCTGCAGGGCGTTGGCGCCCTGGTCGCCCGCGAGGATGCGGAGCAGGAACGCGCCGCCGGACGCGATACCCACCACGGTGAGCACGGTGACGCCGACGACGATCGTGAGAACGGGATCCATCATGGGAGCTCCTGGGGGTGGGGTAGGCTCGATCCCAGATTGGATAGTTCAACTATCCAATCGGGTTTCATGGTCGACCCGGTGCGGCCGGGTGTCAAGCAGGAGAGGCTCGACGTGCGGGTGTCCGAACTGGTCGCGGTCAGCGGCGTGCCGCTCGCGACCGTCAAGTACTACCTGCGCGAGGGACTGCTGATGCCCGGCGCGGCGAGCAGTGCGACGCAGGCCGAATACGGTGAGCAGCACGTGCGGCGCCTCGCACTCGTCAAGGCGCTCGCCGGCGTCGGACTGCCGCTCGGCAGGATCCGCACGATCGTCGGACTCGTCGACCACCCCGCCGACACCGTCTTCGAGACGATCGGGCGGGCGCTCGCCGCGCTTCCGCCGTACCCCGCCGAGGGGGAGGAGCGGTCCGGCGACTACCCGCGGGCCCGCGCCGTGCTCGAACGTCTGGGGCAGGTGTACGAACCGGCGTATCCCGTTGTCGCGCAGCTCGAACGGGCGCTGGCGGCGGCCGAGGACGTCGGCATCCGGATGACCGACGAGCGGCTCGACGCCTACGCGCGGCACGTCCGCGGTATCGCCGAGATCGACCTGGACCTCATGCCCACGGACTCTGCGGAATCCGCGATCGAGTACGCCGTCCTCGGAACCGCGATCTACGAACCCGTGCTGGCCGCGCTGCGCCGGCTCGCCCACCAGGACATCGGTGCGGCTCGCTTCGCGGGCCGCACCTTCGACGACTTCGACACCCCCGACAGACAGGACCAGCCGTGACCACTCACCCGTTCCGGGACCTGACCACCGTCACCCCGAGCGGTACCGGTGCCGACGGCCGGTACTCGGCCCACATCGACCCGATCTGGACCATCGGACCCAAGGTGCACGGCGGCTGCATGATGGCCGTCTGCGCGGCCGCGGCCCGGCGCGAGCTGACCGCGACCGCGCCGTCGGACATGCCCGTCGATCCGGCCGTCCAGTCGCTCGCCGTGAGCGCCAACTATCTCGCCGCACCCGACCCCGGCGACGTCGACATCGTCGCAACCGTGCGCAAGCGGGGCCGTCAGGTCTCGCTCGTCGACGTCGAGCTGTCCCAGAACGGTCGCCCGGCCGTGCACGCCGCGGTGACGCTGGGCGTCCCCGACGCGGGGGAGCCGCACTACGCGCAGGAGCAGGCGCTCGCGCAACTGCCCGCCGAGCCGCCCGCCGAGGCGCACGCGCTCGTCGCCGACCATCCGATGGCGCAGATCGTGCACGTCTCGCAGGGCTGCGATCTGCGGGTCGACGGCGCGTCGGCGCATTTCCTCAGCGGCAGGCAGGGCGAACCCGAGGTCCGGATGTGGGCGCGGCCGTGGGCCGACGACGAGCAGGACCCGGCCACCGCGGCGCTGTTCGCGATCATGACCGGCGACATCTGTGCGCCGGTCACCATGAACCGCGGCATCTTCGGCTGGGCGCCCACCGTCCAGCTGACGACGTACCTTCGGCGCCGTCCCGCGCCGGGCTGGCTGCGCGTCATGGCGAGCTCGACGGTGTTGGGGGACACGTGGTTCGAGGAGGACCACACGGTGCTCGACTCCACCGGCGCGGTCGTCGTGCAGAGCCGTCAGCTCGCGATGATCCCGCGGTAGGCGCCTTCGGCGCCTGTGCGCCTTTTCGGTAGTGGGGGCTACCGAAAAGGCGCACGGGCACGCAGTGCCTAAGCTGTCCGCATGACGAGAATTGCGGTGATCGGTGGCGGCAAGATCGGTGAGGCGCTGGTCTCTGGGCTGTTGCAGGGTGGTCACGCGACCCGTGACCTGGTGGTCGCCGAGCAGTACGAGCCTCGCGCCGAGGAACTGGCCGCGGCCTACTCGATCCGGGTGACGACCCCGGAGGACGCGGCCGAGGGTGCGGACGTCATCGTCGTGGCGGTCAAGCCCACCGACGTCGACGCGGTGCTGGCTGCGCTGTCGAAGGTCGACCTCGACGGCGAACGTGAGCAGATCATCGTCTCGCTCGCCGCGGGTATCTCCACGGCTCGGTACGAGTCGAAGCTGCCGGCCGGTTTCCCGGTCGTGCGGGTGATGCCGAACACCCCGATGCTCGTCGGGCAGGGTGCCAGCGCCATCGCGCCCGGACGACACGTCAAGCCCGAGCACCTCGACCTGGTCCGCGGGATCCTCGCGACGGTGGGCGCCGTCACCACCGTCCCGGAGTCGCAGATCGACGCCGTGACCGCGGTATCCGGTTCCGGACCGGCGTACTTCTTCCTCGCGGCCGAGGCCATGATCGACGCCGGCGTCTCCCTCGGCCTGACCCGCGCGACAGCGAGCGAACTCGTCGTGCAGACGATGATCGGTTCGGCCGCGATGCTCGCGGAGTCGGGCGAGAGCGCGAACGACCTGCGCGCCGCCGTCACCTCGCCCGGCGGTACCACCGCGGCCGCGGTACGCGAACTCGAGCGGTGCGGGCTCCGGACCGCGTTCTACGAGGCCCTCGCGGCAGCGCGCGACCGGTCGGCGGAACTGGGCGTCGCCCCCGAATGATCTGCGGGTCGGGCCGGCGCGGTGAGCGTCGGCCCGCCGCGGTGACGCGCGCCTGTCCACGACGCGCGAACAGGCATGCCGGAGTTCTACTGTGGCGCCGTGGACACACGCAATCGCGAGGTCTCGCCTCGAAGCGCCGGACGTAGCCTCTCCTATGCGGCGTTCGCCGTGATCGTGGTCGTCTATCTGGCGATCATCCAGTTCGGCGGCCGACTGATCGGCAACTGGGCCGACGAGAGCGACACCCTGACTACCCGAGGGGTGTTCTTCACGATGGTGATCCCGCTCGGGATCGCCCTCGTCTTCACCTACGGCGTCGTCGCGGCACTCGGCTGGTGGCGTCCCGTCCTGAAGGACGACCGGCCCGTCAGTCGGTGGGTGTGGGCCGTGCCCGCCATCCTGTTGGTCGCGATCCTCGTCGGAATCGACTACAGCGCCCTGTCCGAGAAGGGGTGGCTGTTCGTGGTCGTCCTGCTCGTCGCCACCCAGTTCGTCGGGTGGGGTGAGGAGGGGATGTTCCGCGGCATCGGGGTGACGGTGCTGCGCCGGCACGGTCTCCGCGAGGGTCAGGTCGCGCTGTGGTCCAGCATCGTCTTCGGCCTGGTCCATCTGTCCAACGTCTTCGGGCACGGCGGCGCATCCGCGATCCCGCAGGCCGTCGTCGTCAGCCTGGCCGGCTACTTCTTCTACCTCATCCGCCGCGTCTCGGGCAGTAACGCGCTCAACTCGGTGATGCACGGCCTCTTCGACTTCGCGCTGTTGAGCGGCGCCGCCATCCTGCTGGACCAGGCGTTCTACCCCGGAACCCTCGCGCCCATCCTGGCCTATCCGGTGATCGCCATCCTGCTGCTCGTCAAGCGGCGGGACGTCGAACGGTCCGGGCACGCGGGCGCCGCGCCGGCCACCGTCCAGAGCTGACCGGCCGGATCCGGCGGCGGGCCTCGAGGGGCCGCCACCACCGCGATTGTCGATCTTGTTTGCAACACCCGTCGCATCAATCCCTCTGGTCCCGCTAAGCTCGTGTCAGCACGTGCGTGTCTGGTCCGCCGGAGGGGAAGCCGGCGGCGCGACACGTGCCGGAGGTAATTGAAGAGATGGGATCCATCGACAAACCTGACAGGTCCCTCCGGGGACAACAGGAAGGGCAGTCCGGTCTCGGCGGGACGCAGTTCCTCACGGTCGCGGAGGTCGCGGCCTTGATGAGGGTCTCGAAGATGACCGTGTACCGCCTGGTGCACAGCGGGGAACTCCCCGCGGTCCGTGTGGGGCGGTCGTTCCGTGTCCACGCGAAAGCTGTGCACGACTATCTGCAGACCTCGTATTTCGACGCCGGCTGACCCGTCGGAGCCGAAAAGGATGGGCCTCGGTTTTCGCCGAGGCGATCCGTCCCGGTACGATCGTTAGTCGTCGTACCAGCCAGCCGGTGTCGTCAGGCGCTGGGGTCGTGAAAGCGGCCATGGCAACGAGGCCTCAGCGCCAGAGGCAGACACAGGCGTACGTGACCGGCGTGCGCTGAACGCTAGAGAAGACTGTGAGGGACACCCACCATGGGTTCAGTGATCAAGAAGCGCCGCAAGCGTATGTCGAAGAAGAAGCACCGCAAGCTGCTCCGCCGCACGCGCGTCCAGCGTCGGAAGCTCGGTAAGTAAGAACTTGCACACGGATGCCCGTCACCTCGCGGTGGCGGGCATCCGTGTGTTCGGGGGCGGGCGTCGGCCCGCGCGGTGGGTGGCGTGTTGCCGGGACGTAAAGGCTTACGCGGAACCCTTGCCCCACCCCGCGGATTCGTTAGGCTCCCCGAAGGGGCGAATGGACGGGGGTAGCGGTGAGTCCTGACGATCGGGGTGTGCAGCCTCCCCGGGTGGTCCTGGTGACCGGCGCGAGCCGGTTCCCGGGAGGATTCCTGGTGTCACGGCTGGTCCAGGATCCGAGCATCGAGCGCGTCGTCGCGGTCGACGCCGTCTCACCCAGCAAGGACATGATGCGGCGGATGGGCCGGGCCGAGTTCGTCCGTGCCGACATCCGGAACTCGTTGATCGGCAAGGTGATCAGGGGCGCCGAGGTGGACACCGTGGTCCATGCGGCCACCGTCGCGCAGGCCCCGCGCTCGGGCAGTCGCGCAGCCATGAAGGACATGAACGTCATCGGCGCCATGCAGTTGTTCGCGGTGTGCCAGAAGTCGCCCAGCGTGCGCAAGGTGGTGCTGCGGTCGGCGTCGGCCGTGTACGGCGGCAGCCCCGGCGACCCGGCGAAGTTCACCGAGGAGATGGGGGCGCGCCGCCCACCGCGGGGCGCCTGGGCCCGTGACTGCATCGACATCGAGGGCTACGCGCGGGCGATGGGCCGACGTCGTCCGGACATCGCGGTCTCCATCCTGCGGCTCGCGCCGCTCATGGGCCCGCACCGGCACGGATGGGTGGCGCGATACCTGTCTTCCCCGATCGTGCCGAGAATCCTCGGCCGCGACGCCCGCATGCAGTTGCTGCACGAGGAGGACGCGCTGGCGGCGCTGCACCGCGCCACGGTCACCGGGCCCACCGGCACGTTCAACGTCGCCGGTGACGGGATCGTCATGATGTCGCAGGCCGTGCGCCGGGCCGGTCGCGTCGAGGTCCCGATGCCGTTCGCGCTCTTCCGCAGCGCCGGACGGGCTCTGATGGGATCGCAGATGCGGTCCTTCACTCACGAGCAACTCGACTACTTCCACTTCGGGTGCGGGCTCGACACCACTCGGATGCGTGCCGAACTCGGATTCGAGCCGCGCTGGACCACCGTCGAGGCGCTCGACGACTTCGTGCGGGGCACCGGGTTGACCCCCGTGATCCGACCGGAGTGGGTCGACCGTGCCGAGGCCACGGCGCTCGGCGTCGTCGGGGCGGGCGGCGGGCGCAGGTGACGGCTCGGTACAGCGGGAAAGCCGAGGGTCGGAGTGCCGGGGGCCGGAATGCCGTGGGGTCGGAACGAAGGGGAGTGTCGTGAACGAGGTGGCCAAGGTGATCCCACTGCACGCGGACGCGCGCGCACGGTCGACGCGTGACCGGCCGGTGGACCCACGCCCGTCCCGTCCCGCGGCCGATCCCGGCACGCTCCCCGAACCGCCCTTCGCGGAGGACGTCGACCACGGCACACCACCGGCGGACGAGGCGCCGGGCAGCGGCCTGCGGGCCCGCGTCGCCGGTCAGGTGGCCGGTGCCGCAGAGTTCGCGCGCCGTCGGCTGGCCGGCGACTACGAGGTGGACGAATTCGGGTACGACCCGCACTTCGCCGACGGTGTGTTCCTCCCGGCGCTGCGTCCACTGTTCGAGAAGTGGTTCCGGGTCGAGGTCCGCGGTGTGGAGAACATCCCGGCCGACGGGGGTGCGCTCGTCGTCGCCAACCACGCCGGGGTGGTGCCGATCGACGCCCTCATGACGTCGGTCGCGGTGCACGACCATCACCCCCGGCACCGCGCGCTGCGGATGCTCGCCGCAGACCTGGCGTTCGAGATGCCCGTCGTCGGCAACATCGCCCGCAAGGCCGGTCACACGCTCGCGTGCCACCCCGACGCCGAACGACTGCTGCGGAGCGGCGAGGTGGCAGCGGTGTTCCCGGAGGGCTTCAAGGGCATCGGCAAGCCGTTCTCCGAGCGGTACAAGCTGCAGCGGTTCGGCCGGGGCGGATTCGTCTCCGCCGCGATGCGCGCCGGTGTGCCGATCGTTCCCTGCTCGATCGTCGGATCCGAGGAGATCTACCCGAAGATCGGCGACATCGCACCGCTCGCCAGGCTGCTGAACATGCCGTACTTCCCGGTGACGCCACTGTTCCCGCACCTGGGTCCGCTCGGGCTGGTGCCGCTACCGTCCAAGTGGTTCATCGAGTTCGGGACGCCGATTCCCACCGACACCTACGACGCGGCGGAGGCCGACGATCCGATGGTGCTCTTCGAGGTCACCGACCACGTCCGGGAGATCATCCAGCAGACGCTCTACCGGCTGTTGGCGCAGCGCCGGAACATCTTCATGGGCTGACGCCCGGACTCCGACGCGGCCCTGTCGGCGACCAGTTGCGCCAGCAGCGCGCGTTCGCGACGGCGGCTGAGGATCGCCCCGACGGCACCGCCGACGGCGCCGAGCAGCAGTGCGGTCGGCACGCCGATCTTGGCGGCCTTGCGCCCGGTGCGGAAGTCGCGGACGTCCCAACCCCGGTTCTTCGCGAGCTCCCGCAGGTCCGCGTCGGGGTTGACCGCGACGGCGGTCCCCACCAGCGACAGCATCGGGACGTCGTTGTAGCTGTCCGAGTACGCGGTGCAGCGCTTGAGGTTGAGACCCTCACGCACCGCGAGGGTACGGACGGCGTGAGCCTTGCCGAGGCCGTGCAGGATGTCGCCGACGAGCCGGCCCGTGAAGACGCCGTCCTCGCTCTCCGCGACGGTGCCCAACGCGCCGGTCAGCCCGAGGCGCTTGGCGATCACCTGCGCCAGTTCGACGGGGGTGGCGGTCACGAGCCACACCTGCTGCCCGGCGTCGAGGTGCATCTGCGCGAGGGCACGGGTGCCCGCCCAGATCTTGTCGGCGATGACCTCGTCGTAGATCTCCTCGCCGAGACGGGCGAGTTCGGCGGTGGACCGTCCCGCGACGAACGACAGCGCCTTCTCCCGGCCCTCCGCGACGTCGTCGCTGTTCTCCTTGCCGGTGATGCGGAATTTGACCTGCTTCCACGCGAAGTCGACCAGGTCGGAGGTGCGAAGGTACTTACGGGCGGCGAGACCGCGCGCGAAGTGGATGATCGACGCGCCTTGCACCATCGTGTTGTCGACGTCGAAGAATGCCGCGGCGGTGAGGTCTCGCGGAACGACGGGCGCGGTGGGAGGTTCGAGGACCTCGAGGTCCGGCGTGATTTCAGGTTCGACGGACTCGAGCGACGCCGCGGCCTCGGCGGCTTCCGCGGCCTCGGCGGCTTCGGCCTCCTGTATCGCGAGTGCGGCGTCGGCGCTCGCCTCGCCCGCGAGGTTGGCGCGCAGCTCGGCCTCGCTCGGGCCCAGCAGGTTACGGATCCTGCGGCGGCCCGGGCGCAGAATCCCGGACAGACCCACACCGAATCTCGCGCCGTTCGGCAGTGATCGTCCAGGCACTCGCACCTCCCGTGTCGAAGACAGCTCCGGCTCACCTCTGGCTCACCCTAGCCCGCGTGTCGATGCCGATCCCGCTGGATGGTCCGGCTGTCTGCGGCGTGTGATGTTCGTCTCGAAACGGAACGGTCCGGAACCCGCGGGGTGGGGCGCTCCCCGAATGCCGCCGCGAGCCTCGAGGAAGACTGGTGCGCATGGATCAGTCGCGACATCGGATCACTCTGCTCACTCGCGCCGGTTGCGGTGCCTGTCAGCCGGCGCGCGAGGTCCTCGACGTCGTCTGCCGCGACTTCGAACTGGAACTGACCTGCGTCGACGTCGACGAGGCCGCGGCCGAGAACCCTGATCTGCGCGCCGAGTACGGCGACCGCTTGCCGGTCGTCCTCCTCGACGGCAAGGAGCACAGCTACTGGGAGGTCGACGAGGACCGGTTGCGCGCGGACCTCTCGGCAGGCTGATTCCGGGCCTCGGGCGCCGCTCGCGCCGCCGAGTGGGAAGGGTCACGCCGGACCATCGGGTTCGGTCGCTTTGCAGGTGAGAGCACGTGTGAGGGCGGTCGAGCAACTTTGTGCATGGCTTCACAAGCGGTTACCGTGGTGTGAACAAACGCCCCGGACCTTCGCGTGAAGGCCGGGGTACACGGCCGACCGGACGAGGAACCATCGACGTGAGTGAACAGCACGAGACGCAGGGGGCAGTGACCCGCGGCGTTTCCGGGGCTGCTCCGTCCGCCTCCCGGCGTGGAACGCCTGCCGCTGCACAGCACCGCGACATCCCCCAGGCTACGGTGACGCGTCTCGCCACATACCTGCGGGTCCTCGGACTGCTCGCGGACGAGGGCGCCATCATCGTCTCCAGCGAGGAACTCGCCACCGCGTCCGGCGTCGGATCGGCCAAGCTCCGCAAGGATCTGTCGTTCCTGGGGCCCAACGGCGTTCGTGGAGTCGGCTACGACGTCACGCGGCTGCGGGCGCGGATCGAATCGGCGCTCGGGCTGGATCGGGGCCACCGCGTGGTGCTGGTGGGGATCGGCAACCTGGGGCGGGCGCTGGCCGGGTACGGCGGTTTCGATCGCCGCGGATTCTCGATGGTGGGTCTGTTCGACCGCGATCCCGCCCTGATCGGCGCCGACATCGGGGGCCTGACGGTCCGCGACGTCGCCGAGCTGGCCGACGCCTGCCGCGAACTCGACGCGACGATCGGCGTCATCGCGACTCCGGACAGTGCTGCGCAGGACGTGTGCGACCAGCTCGTCGGCGCCGGTCTGCGCTGCATCCTCAGCTTCTCCCCGCTCACGCTGGAGATCCCCGATCACGTCGAGGTGCGCCGGGTGGATCTCGCGATGGAAATGCAGGTGCTCTCCTTCAACCTGGCGCGTAACGAGGAACAGTCTCCCCAGCAGGTCTCCGCTGCATCCGTGGCGGTTGGCGCTTCGACCAGAAACGGATCGGTGATCAGGCCGTGAGTGTGCTTCTCGTCGGGATCTCGCACCGCAGTGCTCCCGTCTCCGTCCTCGAGCGGATCGCGGTGACCGACACCGACCGTCCGAAGCTGACCGACAGGATGCTCGCCTCGGCGCACATCTCCGAGGCGATGATCGTCTCGACGTGCAACCGCATCGAGATCTATGCCGTCGTCGACGCCTTCCACGGCGCGCTCACCGAGATCGGTGACCTGCTGTCCGCGCATTCCGGACTCGATCTGACCGAACTGCACAAGCACGCGTACGTCCGGTACAGCGAGGCAGCCGCCGAGCACCTCTTCGCGGTCGCCAGTGGTCTCGATTCGATGGTCATCGGCGAGCAGCAGATCCTCGGTCAGATCCGTACCGCCTACGCGGCCGCCGACGCGCAGCAGGCCGCGGGCCGCGCGCTGCACGAGTTGGCGCAGCAGGCGCTGCGGGTCGGCAAGCGTGTGCACTCCGAGACCGGGATCGACGCCGCGGGCGCGTCCGTGGTGTCCGTCGCCCTCGACCGCGCCGCCGGGATCCTCGGCGACGGCGGACTCGTCGGCCGCACCGCCGTCGTCCTCGGTGCCGGCGCGATGGGCAGCCTGTCGGTCGCGCACCTCACCCGCGCCGGCATCGGACGCATCCTCGTCGTCAACCGGACCCGCGAGCGGGCCGAGCACCTCGCCGCCACCGCGGTGGGCAACGGCGTCGACGCGGTCGCGATGGACTTCGACGACCTCTCCGACGCGATGGCCCAGTCCGACGTCCTGGTCACCTGTACCGGCGCGGTCGGTTCCGTCGTCACGCTCGCCGACACGCACCGCGCCCTCGCGGCGCCGGAGCGCGAGCCGAACCGCCCGCTCGTGATCTGCGACCTGGGCCTGCCGCGCGACGTCGAACCCGCCGTCGCCGGACTGCCCGAGGTGGTCGTGCTCGACATGGCTGCGCTGCAACGGGATCCGGCTGCCGGTGCCGCCGCATCCGACGCCGACGCCGCCCGCGCCATCGTCGCCTCCGAACTGTCCCAGTACCTGGCCTCGCAGCGTCTCGCCGAGGTCACCCCGACCGTCACCGCGCTGCGTCAGCGCGCGGCGGAGGTCGTCGAGGCCGAACTGCTGCGTCTCGACTCCCGACTGCCGGGGCTCGAGGACCCACAGCGCGACGAGGTCGCGCGCACCGTCCGGCGCGTCGTCGACAAGCTGCTGCACGCGCCGACCGTGCGGGTCAAGCAACTCGCGTCCACCCCCGGCGGCGACACGTACGCTGCGGCGCTGCGTGAACTGTTCGAGCTGCGCCCCGGATCGGCGGAGGCGGTTGCCGCGCCGATCGATCTGGGCGATTTCGCCTCCGGACCCGACACCACAGGAAAGGATGCGCAGGCATGAGCACCGATGCGGCCGCGTCGCCGGCCACCGACCTGAACGTCGGTCCGGACTCCCGTACCCTGCGGATCGGCACGCGAGGCAGTCTGCTCGCGACCACGCAGGCCGGCCACGTGCGCGATGCGCTGATCGCCGCCGGACACCCCGCCGAGCTGGTGATCATCAAGACCAAGGGTGACGTCACCGCCGGACCGGTGCAGCGCATCGGTGTCGGCGTGTTCGTCGCCGAACTCCGCGAGGCGCTCGTCGCCGGCGAGGTCGACGTCGCGGTCCACTCCTACAAGGACCTGCCCACCGCGCAGCCCGACGATCTGACGATCGCCGCAGTCCCGACCCGTGAGGATCCACGCGACGCCCTCGTCGCCCGCGACGGCCTGGTGCTCGGCGAGCTGCCGCCCGGATCGCGGATCGGCACGTCGGCGCCCCGTCGCCGCGCGCAGCTTCGCGCGATGGGTCTGGGGCTCGAGATCGAGCCGCTGCGCGGCAACATCGACACCCGCCTCGGCAAGGTCGCGTCGGGTGAGCTCGACGCGATCGTGATCGCCCGCGCCGGCCTGTCCCGCATCGGCCGGACCGAGCGCATCACCGAGACGCTCGAGCCGGTCCAGATGCTGCCCGCGCCGTCGCAGGGCGCGCTGGCCGTCGAGTGCCGCTCCGACAACCCGGATCTCATCGCGATTCTCGGTGAGCTCGACGATCACGCCACCCGTGCCGCGGTGGTCGCCGAACGTGCGTTGCTCGCCGAGCTGGAGGCAGGCTGCACCGCGCCGGTGGGAGCGATCGCCGAGGTCGTCGAGTCGCTCGACGACGACGGCAGAGTTTTCGAGGAACTGTCCATCCGCGGCTGCGCCGCCGCGATCGACGGCTCCGATGTGATTCGGGCGTCCCTGGTGGGGTCGCCCGAGCGTGCCGACGAGTTGGGGCGTGCGGTTGCACGGGAACTCCTCGACCTGGGTGCACGCGATCTGATGACGATTGCCGAGGACGGTGATGCCGATGCTTGACCTGGTTGCCCCGAGGCCCGATTTCACGCTTTCTATTACCTATCGACATGAGACCGCACTGGAGAACTACCGATGAGCCGAGTCCGTAAGAACAGCCCCGGACGGATCCTCTTTGTGGGATCGGGACCCGGTGATCCGGCGCTGCTCACCGTCCGCGCGCACGACGTGCTCGCGTCGGCCGCGCTGGCGTTCACCGATCCCGACGTGGACAAGGGCGTGACCGCGCTCGTCGGCACCGCGCTCGGCCGCGACCCGGAGACCGATCTGCCGATCGCCGAGGTCCGCCCTGCGCTGGGCGAGCCCGCCGAGGTCGCCAAGACCCTCGTCGCCGAGGCCAAGAACGGCCACGACGTGGTTCGGCTCGTCTCGGGTGACCCGTTGACCACCGACTCGGTGATCGCCGAGGTTTCGGCCGTCGCCCGCACCCAGGTCGTGTTCGAGGTGCTGCCCGGTCTGCCGTCCGGATCCGCCGTCCCCAGCTACGCCGGCATGGCGCTGGGCTCGGGCCACACCGAGGCCGACGTCCGCGGCGAGGTCGACTGGGCCGCGCTGGCCGCCGCTCCTGGCCCGCTGGTGCTGCACGCCACGTCTGCGCACCTGGCCGAGACGGCGAGCGCGCTGGTCGAACACGGCCTCGCGCCGCAGACCCCGGCCGCGATCACCGTCCGCGGCACCACCCGTCAGCAGCGCACCGTCGAGGCCACCCTCGCGACGCTCAACGACGCTGGTTCCGAGCTGGTGGGTCCGCTGATCGTCACGGTCGGCAAGGTGGTCTCGCAGCGCAACAAGATGTCGTGGTGGGAGTCGCGCGCACTGTACGGCTGGACCGTCCTGGTGCCGCGCACCAAGGAGCAGGCCGCCGACATGAGCGACCGCCTCGTCACGCACGGCGCCATCCCGATCGAGGTGCCGACCATCGCGGTCGAGCCGCCCCGCAGCCCGGCGCAGATGGAGCGCTCGGTCAAGGGTCTGGTCGACGGCCGCTACCAGTGGGTGGTGTTCACCTCCACCAACGCGGTCCGCGCGGTGTGGGAGAAGTTCGAGGCGTTCGGTCTGGACGCCCGCGCGTTCTCGGGCGTGAAGATCGCGTGCGTCGGTGAGGCCACGGCCGAGAAGGTGCGCTCGTTCGGCATCACCCCCGAACTGGTCCCGTCGGGTGAGCAGTCCAGCGAGGGCCTGCTGGCCGACTTCCCCCCGTACGACGAGGTGTTCGACCCGGTCAACCGCGTCCTGCTGCCCCGCGCCGACATCGCCACCGAGACGCTCGCCGAGGGTCTGCGCGAGCGTGGCTGGGAGATCGACGACGTCACCGCGTACCGCACCGTCCGGGCGGCACCGCCGCCGGCCGAGACCCGCGAGATGATCAAGACGGGTGGCTTCGACGCGGTGTGCTTCACGTCGTCGTCGACCGTGCGCAACCTCGTCGGCATCGCCGGCAAGCCGCACGCCCGCACGATCGTCGCGTGCATCGGGCCCAAGACCGCGGAGACCGCGATCGAGTTCGGTCTGCGCGTCGACGTCCAGCCGGAGACGGCGCAGATGGGACCGCTCGTCGAGGCACTGGCCGAGCATGCGGCCCGACTGCGCGCCGAGGGCGCGCTGCCGCCTCCGCGTAAGAAGTCCCGCGCCCGCCGCTGATCCACCTCGGGAGAGCCGTGTTTCCAGTTCACCGTCCTCGTCGTCTGCGGGGCACGCCCGCGTTGCGTCGCCTCGTCGCCGAGACGTCGCTCGAGCCACGGCATCTCGTGCTCCCGATGTTCGTGGCCGACGGCATCGACGAGCCGCGTCCGATCTCGTCGATGCCGGGCGTCGTCCAGCACACGCTGGACTCGTTGCGGAACGCGGCGACCGACGCGGTCGCGGCCGGCGTGGGCGGGCTCATGCTCTTCGGCGTTCCGCGGGACGAGGACAAGGACCCGGACGGCTCGGGTGCCACCGATCCGGACGGGATCCTCAACCGCGGTCTGGCCGCGTTGAAGGCCGAGCTCGGTGACGCGACGGTTCTGATGGCGGACACGTGCCTCGACGAGTTCACCTCGCACGGGC
Organism: Prescottella equi; assembly: GCF_002094305.1. Taxonomy (GTDB): domain Bacteria; phylum Actinomycetota; class Actinomycetes; order Mycobacteriales; family Mycobacteriaceae; genus Prescottella; species Prescottella equi. The sequence goes on along the minus strand of NZ_LWTX01000005.1, from coordinate 187,241 downwards.
ACTGCGGTGTGCTGACCTCCGACGGCCGCGTCGACAACGACGCGACGCTGGCTCGCTACGTCGACATGGCGGTGGCGCAGGCCGACGCCGGCGCCCACCTGCTCGGCCCCAGCGGCATGATGGACGGCCAGGTCGCCGCGATCCGTGCGGGGCTCGACGCCGCCGGCCACACCGACGTCGGGCAGTTGGCGTACTCGGCGAAGTACGCGTCGGCCTTCTACGGCCCGTTCCGGGAGGCCGTCGGCTCCTCGCTCGAGGGCGACCGCCGCACCTATCAGCAGGATCCGGCGAACCGCCGCGAGTCGCTGCTCGAGGTGGACCTCGACCTCGCCGAGGGCGCCGACCTGGTGATGGTCAAGCCCGCGATGTCGTATCTCGACGTGCTGCGCGAGGTCGCCGACCGCTCGACCGTCCCGGTGGCGGCGTACCAGATCTCCGGCGAGTACGCGATGATCACGGCTGCCGCGCAGAACGGCTGGATCGACCGGGACGCCGCGGTGCTCGAGTCGCTGCTGAGCATCCGCCGCGCGGGCGCCGACATCGTGCTCACCTACTGGGCGGCCGAGGCCGCGGGGTGGCTGGCATGACCGGACAGTGGCCGCCGCCGCAGCAGCCCGGTCAGCCCGACCAGTGGCCCGGCACCCCGCAGTACCCGTCGGGCCCGCCCCAGTACCCGGGACAGCCGCAGGGGCAGTACCCGATGCCGCCGGTCCAGCAGGAGAAGCGCCCGGTCCCGGCCGACGTCCTGACGGCGTTCCAGCTGTGGTTCGTCGTCGCGGCGCTGGGCGTGGTGTACCTGGTCGCGGCACTGCTGTTCGTGCACAGCGACCGGGCGTCGTTCGTCGACCAGCTGATGGACGAGTTCGCCAAGCAGCAGATCGATCCGCTGCCGACGCGCGCGGAGGTCGATCAACTCCTGACGTTGGGCCTCGTCGCCACGGGCGTCATCCTGACGCTGGTACTCGGCGGGCTGACGATTCTGTTCGCCTTCAAGATGCGCAAGGGCAAGAACTGGGCCCGCATGTTGCTCACCATGGCCGGCGTGTTCACGGTCTTCTCCGCGTTGCCGACGGTGTTCGGCGCCGGGCAGGGGAGCGGGACCGCCGCGCTGCTGATGGGCGGCGCGGGAATCCTGCAGGCGGTGGCCGCGATCGGCGCGATCGTGCTGATGCACCGCAAGGAATCCAACGCATACTTCCTGAACCTGCCGCCCGCTCCGCCCGCGCGCTGAGCGGTTCGCCCGATTCGGTCTTCCAGCCCCTCCGCTGTAGTGTGAATCGAGTCACATGAACAGGGTGTCGGGTCAGGCTCCAGGGGGTTGGAATGCGCGTCGAACATCGGACCGGTGGGCGACGGGAACTGGTGTGGATCGCGTTGGTCGCACTGTTCGGAATCGCGACGTTGCTGTTGTTGATCGTGCCGGGCGTCCTCGCTGCATGACGTCCTCGGCCGCTCGCGCGACCTCGGTGATGCGCCGGCCTGCGCGCTGCCCCAGGATGGGGTCGTGATCGAACGTTCCCCGCGCCCGGTGTCGGTCGCCTACTGGATCTGGGTGCTGTGCGCCGCCGTGATGGTGCTGCTCGGTCTGCTCGCGGCGACGACGTCCGCCGACGCGATCCGCGGTCGTCTCGATTCCGACGTCGACTCGTTCGTCTGGTTGCTGCGCGGCATCGGCATCGGGTCCGTCGTGTTCGGTGTCGCCATCGGGTTCCTCGCAGCGCCCGTGCGCGCGGGAGATCGCCGCCTGCGGACGGTTGTCGCGGTGTTGTGTGGCGTGTTCGCGCTGGCCGTCGTCGCGATGGTGGCGATCGGTGTCGTCGCCCCGGTGCTGCTGACGATTCCGGTGCTGCTGACGGTGGCGACTGTGCTGGTTTACCGGGAGGGTGCGCGTGAGTGGTTCGAGCACAGTGCCTGAATCGAACGGAGTGCCTGAATCGAACGGAGTGCCTGAGCCGAACGAAGTGCCCGAGGCTGGCGACGCGGTGACGCCGCTGTTCCTCGAGGAGGGCGCCCGCTGGCGGACGGTGGCGTACGGCCCCGTCTTCTGTGTGATCGCGCTCGTGATCGAACTGGCGACCGGGCCGGTGGTGCACTGGTTCGCGCTGACACTGTTCGCCGCGATCCTGGCCGGCATCGTCTCGGTGCAGGTGGCCGCGGCGCGGCGGCACGTGAGCGTGCTCTTGACCGACTCGCTGCTGCGACAGGGCGCCGAAGAGGTGCCACTCGACGAGATCGACGAGGTGCTCCCGGAGGCGGATCCGTATGCGGACGAACCGCAACCGTGGGAGAGCGCGCGCAGCCTCGGCGAACTGTCCGCGGTGCCGCGCCGCCGCACCGGCATCGGCCTGCGCCTGCGGGACGGCAGCCTCGCGCAGGCGTGGGCGCGTGACGACGAGGGATTGCGAGCCGCTCTGACCGCGGCTGTCGCGCGTGCGAAGGGCGCCGGGTCGTGAACCGGGCTGCCCTGGTGCCGGTCGCAGAGTCGGTGGGGGTCCTCGCGCTGCTCGCCGTCGCGGTGTGGTGCTGGGCCCGCGGCGTGACGGACCACGAGTTCGCGCCCGTCGTGCCGGATGGGCCCGCCTTCACCTCCACGGACTATTCGGGTCCCTGGATCGCGGCAGCGTTCGTCGCGGTACTGGTGGCGGGACTGCTGGTGTGCGACGTCGCACGCCGTCGTCGCCGCGCGAGTACCCGTAGGGGGTATCATGGCTGACATGAACGGATACAGCCCGCAGCAGGAAGACCTGCTCAAGCGCCTGCGGCGCATCGAGGGCCAGGTGCAGGGCATCTCGCGGATGATCGCGGACGACCGCTACTGCATCGACGTCCTCACCCAGGTGTCGGCCGCGACGTCTGCTCTGCAGTCGGTCTCGCTCAAGCTGCTCGAGGCGCACCTCGCGGGTTGCGTCGTCGAGGCCGCGAAGAAGGGCGGCCCGGAGGCGGACGCCAAGGTCAAGGAAGCGTCCGACGCCATCGCGCGCCTGGTGCGATCCTGAGTCCGATGCGATTCTGAACATCGGGAGGTCTTCGATGGAACACACGTACCTCGTCAAGGGCATGACCTGTCAGCACTGCGCGGCCGCGGTCACCGAGGAGATCAGCGAACTGTCCGGAGTCACGAGCGTCGACGTGGACGTCGACGCCGGCCGGGTCGTGGTGGAGAGCGAGTCCCCGCTGGACACCATCGCCGTCGCCGCGGCAGTGACCGAGGCGGGCTACGAACTGGTCCTGTAGTGACCACCACCGCACCGCGCACCGTCGAACTCGACGTCGGGGGCATGACGTGCGCGTCGTGCGCGGCACGAATCGAGCGCAAGCTCGGCAAACTCGACGGGGTCACCGCCACCGTCAACTACGCCACCGAGCAGGCGCACGTCGAGTATCCCGACGGCATGCCGTTGCAGGATCTCATCGACGTCGTCGAGAAGACCGGATACACGGCCGCGGTGGCGGCTCCCGAGGAGCCGGCCGAGACGGACGAGGGTCGCGACCGCCTCGGGGCCAGGCTCACGATCGCGGCCGCCGCATCGGTGCCGGTGGTCGTGGTGTCGATGATCCCGTCGCTGCAGTTCGACTACTGGCAGTGGATCGCGTTCGCCCTCACCACCGTGGTCGTGTTCTGGTGCGGCTACCCGTTCCACCGTGCCGCCGCCGTCACCGCCCGGCACGGGATGGCGACGATGGACACCCTCGTCTCGCTCGGCACGCTCGCCGCGTACGGATGGTCGACGTGGGCGCTGGTGTTCGGTACCGCCGGGCGCATCGGGATGACGCACGCGTTCACGTTCCGGCCCGGCGCGCACGATCCCTCCGGACAGATCTACCTCGAGGTCGCCGCCGGGGTCACCACCTTCCTGCTCGCCGGCAGGTACGCCGAGTCGCGGGCCAAACGTCGTTCCGGAGCCGCGCTGCGCGCCCTGCTCGAGGTGGGCGCCAAGGACGTGTCGGTGCTGCGCGACGGCGTCGAACAGCGGATTCCGGTGTCGGCGTTGCGGGTCGGCGACGAGTTCGTGGTGCGGCCGGGGGAGAAGATCGCCACCGACGGGCAAGTCGTGCGCGGTCGCGCGGCCGTCGACACCTCGATGCTCACGGGCGAGTCCGTACCCGTCGAGGTCGGCGAAGGCGACACCGTCGTCGGGGGCACGCTCGACAACGACGGCCTGCTCACGGTGCGGGCCGACCGCGTCGGATCCGACACCCGATTGGCGCACATCGCGAAACTGGTGACCGAGGCGCAGAGCGGCAAGGCGCACGCGCAGCGTCTCGCGGACCGGGTCTCGGCGGTGTTCGTGCCGGTAGTGCTGACCGTCGCGGCGGCGACCCTCACGGTGTGGCTGCTCCTCGGACATCAGGCCACCGAGGCGTTCACCGCCGCGGTCGCGGTCCTGATCGTCGCGTGCCCGTGCGCGCTCGGTCTGGCGACACCCACCGCGCTGCTCGTCGGCACCGGGCGCGGCGCCCAGATGGGAATCATCGTCAAGGGCCCCGAGGTGCTCGAGCAGACCCGACGCATCGAGACCGTCGTCCTCGACAAGACCGGCACCGTCACCACCGGCCGGATGGAGTTCGAGGACGTGATCGCGGCACGGGGGGAGGATCGGGACAGGGTGCTGGCGCTGGCCGCCGCTGTCGAATCCGGGTCGGAGCATCCGGTCGCGCAGGCGATCGTGCGCGCGGTGCCGGCACCGCTGACCGTCACCGGATTCGTGAACCGCCCCGGTGTCGGCGTCGAGGGTGTCGTCGACGGTCACGACGTCCGTGTCGGACGTGCCCAGGGCGCCGTTCCCGCGGAGGTGCAGAGCCGGCTGCCCGACGGCCGGACATCGGTGATCGTGTCGTGGGACGGCCGGGTACGGGGCGCGCTGGTGGTCGCCGACGCCGTCAAGCCCACCAGCGCAGAGGCGATCCGCGAGATCCGCGGTCTCGGGATGACACCGGTCCTGTTGACCGGCGACAGCGAGGCCGTCGCGACCGCCGTCGCGCGTGAGGTCGGCATCGACCGGGTGATCGCCGAGGTGCTGCCCGACCGGAAGGCGGCGACGATCGCCCGACTGCGCGAGGACGGCGCCGTGGCGATGGTCGGCGACGGCGTCAACGATGCCGCAGCGCTCGCCACTGCAGACGTCGGGATCGCGATGGGTACGGGCACCGATGCGGCGATCGAGGCGAGCGACCTGACACTCGTGCGCGGCGACCTGCGGTCGGTGCCCGACGCCATCCGGTTGTCTCGGCGCACACTCGCCACCATCAAGGGAAACCTGTTCTGGGCGTTCGCCTACAACGTCGCGGCGATCCCGTTGGCGGCGACGGGACTGCTCAACCCGATGATCGCAGGCCTGGCAATGGCGCTGTCGTCGCTGTTCGTCGTCGGCAACAGTCTGCGGTTGCGGCGTTTCCGCTGACCGAGACCGGTCCGGACGACATCACAGGTATGGAACCGGTCGGCAGTGGGTACCGAACCTGTGCAGGGTCCCGGACCGCAGTGGTCGCCAGGGACCGTCGTCGTCCGTTCGGGAGGTTGCCGCCGATGAGTTCGGTGAGAACGCAGGTCGCCGCGAGTCGTGGGCTGTCGTGGGCCGAGGACTCGGCCACGGACGAGGATCCGGCGTCCACGCCGGGCTGGCTGCTCGGTGTGGCCGCGTCGGTGGTGCCCGGCGCCGTGACGATGCTGCTGGGGCGCTCGGTCCTCGAAGCCGTCACCGTCGTCGCGCTCACCGCCCTTGTCGTCGCAGCGTCGGCACTCCTGCTGCCCTCCCGCTGAACGTTCGGCCGTTTTCGGAATTGGTTGCGGTGCAGACTGTTACGGGTCGATCGAGCGTCGGGGTCCGTTGCCCGGCAGAAATGCCCCAGCGGTGCGAGACTCGACGTCATGAACAGGAACAGGATCGCCTCCGCAATCATGATCGCCGCTGCCACAGTCGGTTTCGCCACAGCGTGCAGCAACGACGACAACGACTCGACCGACGCATCGGTGACGGCGTCGGCCACGACGACCGCCTCGTCGGCGTCGGACGACCTCGGAGACAAGGCTTCCGAGATGGCGAGCTCGGCGTCGAGTGCTGCGTCCAGCGTGGCCTCCCAGGCCGGTGACGCCGTCGACAGTGCCAAGCAGGCGGCGTTCGTCGCCACCTTCCGTGCCTCGTATTCGGACCTGGCGACCGATCGCGACGACGACTCGATCAAGGCGATCACCGAGGACACGTGCGCGCTCCGCGAGAAGGGTGCGACCGACGACGAATTGAAGGAAGCGGTCAAGGGTCTCGCGGCCAACGGCACGACGGTTCCGTCCGACGAGCAGGCCTCGCGCATCCTCGACATGGCTGTGGCCGCCTGTTCCTGATCGCCCGCTCGTTGCGGCCGCCGTCGGATCGTCTGCCGGCTTCGGACCGACTCGTCGGTTACTCCGCGTAGGGTGAGCAGCACATCACCGGCAGACAGGGAGGGGTCTTTCGTGCGCAGGTCGACGCTCGGAGCAGGAGCTGCCGTCGCGGCAGCGATCATCGGAATCGGGGTCGCGCCGACAGCGTGTGCCGAACCGGCGCCGCCACTTCAGGTCACCACGGTGATGGACGGCCTCGCGAAGCCCTGGGACGTAGTGGTCGCGCCCGACGGCGCGATCCTCACAGGTGAACGTGCCGGACGCTTCGTCGTCAAGCGTCCCGACGGCACCGTCGGGGAGATGACCGCGGACCTGTCGGACCTGTACGCGGAGGGCGAGACCGGGCTGATGGGTATCGCGCTCGCCTCGGATTTCGCGACGAGTCGCACCGTCTACACGTGTCAGGGACACCGGCAAGCGGGCGGGGGTTCGCTCGGGGCCGGTTCGCTCGGGAGCGCGGACGCCGGCACCGACATCCGCGTCGTGTCGTGGACGGCAGACCCGGAGTGGACGACGCTGACCCGCACCGGGGTTGTTCTCACGGGGATTCCGACCGGTGCGGGCGGTCGCCACGGCGGATGCCGAATCCTCGCGCATCCGGACGGCACGCTCTACATCGGCACGGGGGACACTGCGAGCCCCACGGTCCCGCAGGATCGGAACTCGCTGGGCGGCAAGGTGTTGCACGTCGACGCCGACGGCTCACCCGCGGCGGGGAACCCGTTCCCGGACAGTCCGGTCTTCACGCTCGGGCATCGGAACGTGCAGGGCCTGGCCTTGCAGCCGGGCACCGGGCGTATCTACGGCATCGAGCAGGGCACCAGCCGGGACGACGAAGTGAACCTGCTCGATGCCGGAAACAATTACGGCTATCGACCCGATCGGGCGCCGTTCATCTACGACGAGAGCGTTCCGATGACCGATCCGGTCCGTGTTCCCGGCGCGGTCGCCGCGGTGTGGAGTTCGGGCGCGCCCACTCTCGCCACCCCGGGCGGCACCTTCGTCTCCGGCGCCGCATGGGGGGAGTGGGACGGCGCACTGGCCGTGACCACCCAGCAGGGCCGGGAGATGCTGCTGTTGAAGCTGACCGCGGACGGAACAGCGGTGACGGAGACGGACTCCGTGCTCACCGATCAGGGGCGCCTCCGGTCGGCCACCCGGATGCCCGACGGCAGCCTGCTCGTGACCACCGACAACGGCACCGGCGACAAGGTGCTCCGCGTCGCTCCCACCACGTCGTAGGAGCAGTAGGTCGTGTGTGCTCCCGAGGTGATGACGCATGTGCACCGGACGATCGGGGAGGGCGGGCCGAGGGTGACCCGACGGGGACTCCTGGGCGCCGCAGGCCTGGCGGCACTGGGCGGGGTACTGGCTCCGCGCGCCGCTGTGGCCACGCCCGCAGAGCCTGCGATCTCGATCCGGGCGCGCTCGGTGGTCGATCTCACGCATACTCTCACTCCCGATTTCCCGGTGTGGCCGGGGAGCGAGGCCTTCACGATGGCACCGGTCGTCGTGATCGATCCGAGCCCGCTCGGCTCCGTCGCAGGTGTACTGGGTGGATCGTCCGGCCCGGCGCGCGGCGAGTTCCACGTCAACCGCGTCTCGTACTGCGAACACGTCGGAACCCACATCGACGCGCCCGCCCACAAAATCGTGGGCGGTCGCACGGTCGAGGAACTACCGATCGAGGACTTCGTCGCGCCCATCGCCGTCGTGGACATCTCCGAGCGAGCCCGCACCGACGCTGACGCGGTGCTGACGGTTGCCGACATCGAGGCGTGGGAACGCGCACACGGGCGGCTGCCCGCCCGATCACTGATTGCGATGAACTCCGGTTGGGCGGCGCATGTCGCCAACCCGCGCAAGTACGTGGGCCTGGATGCGACCGGGACCCCGCACTCGCCGGGATTCGACCCCGACGCGGTCTCCTTCCTCGTCGAGGAACGCGACATCGTGGCGATCGGCGTCGACACACTGAGCCTGGACGCCGCGCGCAGCCGCACCTACGGCGCCCACGTGGCGGCCCTCGGCGCGGGCAAGTACGGCATCGAATCCCTCGCGAACCTGTCCGCGCTGCCGCCGGCAGGGGCGACCGTGGTGGTCGGGGCGCCCAAGCATCGCGGCGGATCCGGCGGGCCGTGCCGGGTGCTGGCGTTCGTGGACTGACCGGACGGGCAGCAGGCCCGGTAGCTCACCCCGCCCGGAAGCCCGCGATAAGTGCGCAAAACGCGGGACCTGCGCCCGGAATCCCGCGACAAGTGCGCGAAACGCGGGAACCTGCGCCCGGGAACCCGCGATAAGTGCGCAAAACGCGGGACGGGAGGGGTGGGTCGAGGCGGGCCGGGCTGGGCCGAATCGTAGGGAGAAGCGCCGCGAGCCGCGGTAGTCTCGCCGGACGAGCCTCTTCGGTATCTCGAAAGGCGTTTCGTGCGAACTCCTGAACCCGACCTTCCGCATCTCGCGCCGGCGACGGTCGTTGCGACGCTGCGCGCGGCCGGATGCGTGTTCGCCGAAGACGAGGCGCGCCTTCTGGTCGCGGAAGCGGCGCGCGCCGGAGACCTGGCTCGGATGGTCGAACGTCGCTCCGCCGGTGTGCCCCTCGAGCACGTCCTCGGTTGGGTCGAGTTCTGCGGCCGGCGAATCGACATCGAACAGGGCGTGTTCGTGCCGCGTCGACGGACCGAACTTCTGGTGCAAGAGGCTGCGGCACTGGTGGATCAGGGTGACGTCGTCGTCGACCTGTGCTGCGGGTCCGGCGCGCTGGGAGTCGCGATCGCTGCCGATTCACCCGGTGTCGAACTCCATTCCGCCGACCTCGATCCCGTCGCCGTCAGGTGCGCGCGCCGCAACGTGGAACCGGTCGGCGGGCACGTGCACGAGGGAGACCTGTTCGACGCACTGCCCGAGGAACTGCGGGGGCGCGTCGACGTCGTGGTCGCCAACGTCCCGTACGTGCCCAGCGATGCGATCGCGCTGATGCCGCCGGAGGCGCGCGATCACGAACCGCGTGCGGCGCTGGACGGCGGCCCCGACGGCCTCGACGTTCAGCGGGCCGTCGCGGAAGCGGCGCCGCGCTGGCTGAGCCCCGGCGGGCGTCTGCTGGTGGAGACCAGCATCCACCAGGCGTCCAGCTCGGTCGGGATATTCACGCGCGCAGTACTTCTCGCGCAGATCGTCCATTCAGACGAGCTGGACGCCACCGTGGTCGTGGGAATCCGGCCGGCCGACTACTGACCGTCGAGCATGGCGGCGCCCGCGAGGGCGTCGGGCACACCGAGGCCGTCGACGAGGGTGGCCGCGTGCGGGCGCAGCGTCCGGCAGCGTTCGTTGATGCCGCGGCGGACCGCCTTGGCGCGTTCGACGGAGAGCAGGCGATGCTCCATGAACCACGCCTTGTCGTCGTCGATCACGGTGAGCGCGAACAGGTCGCACAGTTCGCTCAGCAGGTCGCGCGCGGCCTCGTCCTCGCACTCGTCGATGCCCGCGATGAACGCCTCGAGCACCACCCGGTCGATGTGGGCGCGGGCCGCGTGCAGCACATGGTCCTGCACGAAGTTGAAGGCGTCGAAGGGGTCGTCCTCACGCTTGCGGGCCGCCTGCAGGCGCCGCGCGGCGGTCGCGAGCAGATACTCCTCGCGGTCCTCGAACATCGTCAACTGGGTGCCGCGGTTGAAGAGGCTGCCGTCCTCCTCGTTGTCCTGGCGGGTGTCGAGAATCGTCTGGATGATCTGCTGCGCTGCCGTGCGAGAGCGGACCGCGTCACCGAAAGCGCTGGCGGCGAACGCCATCCACTCGACGGGGCTCATCCCGCGCACCTCGTCGGCGTACTTGGTGAGCAGCTCCTTCGCGACCAGCTGGGTGAGCACCGTGTTGTCGCCCTCGAAGGTGGTGAACACGTCCGTGTCGGCCTTGAGGGCCGTGAGGCGGTTCTCGGCGAGATAACCGGCACCGCCGCACGCCTCCCGGCACTCCTGGATCGCCCGCGTGGCGTGCCACGTGTTCGCGGCCTTGAGCCCCGCGGCCCGCGACTCGAGTTCGCGCTGCTCGGCGGAGTCGACCTCGTCGGCGGTCTGGATGTCGTGCATCTTCGCGACGAGTTCGTTCTGCGCGAACCCGAGTGCGTAGGCGCGGGCGATGTGCGGGAGCAGGCGTTGCTGGTGGACCAGGTAGTCCATGATCGGCACCTCGGAATCCGGCGTCGCGTCGTCCCCACTCGGCGCGCTGAACTGCTTGCGCTGCAACGCGTACCGGGTGGCGATCGTGAGGGCGACCCGCGCCGCTGCGGCCGCCGATCCCCCCACCGTGATCCGCCCGCGCACGAGCGTGCCGAGCATCGTGAAGAAGCGGCGGTTCTCGTTCTCGATCGGCGACGAGTACACGCCGTCGGCGTCCACGGACCCGTACCGGTTCAGCAGGTTGGTCCGCGGCACCCGGACGTGGTCGAACATGATGCGCCCGTTGTCGACTCCGGGCAGACCGCCCTTGAGGCCGCAGTCCGACGTCGTCACCCCGGGCAGGTCGTTGCCGTCGGCGTCGCGGATCGGCACCAGCAGGCAGTGCACGCCGTGCGACTCGTCCCCGACCACCAACTGCGCGAACACCGCCGCCACGCGGGCGTGCTCGGCCGCGCCGCCGATGTAGTCCTTGCGCGACGACGGGGTGGGGGAGTGGACCACGAACTCGTCGGTGGCGGCGTCGTACGTGGCGGTGGTCTCGAGGCTCTGCACGTCGCTGCCGTGCCCGGTCTCGGTCATCGCGAAGCAGCCCAGTAACTCGAGGTCGATCATCGGGCGCAGGAACTCGGCGTGATGGTCCTCGGTGCCGAGGTTCTCGATCGCGCCGCCGAACAGACCCCACTGCACGCCGGCTTTCACCATGAGCGACAGATCCGACATCGCGAGCATCTCGATGGCGGTCACCGCCGCGCCCGGGTCCGCGCCGCTACCGATCTCGACGCCGAAGCCTCGGTCGACGAAGCCGCCGGTCGCGAGGACCCGCATCTGTTCGAGTGTCTTCGCCCGAGCCTGCGCGATGTCGGGGGTGTAGTGCGGCCGGAACTCGTCCGTCGACAGGTCGATCCGGGCCTTCTCGCGCACCTCCGCCCATCGGCCGTCGAGGGTGCTTCGCAGATGATCCGCAGTGGTCGCCATGACCCGACGGTAGTGCGGTCCGGCGGGTCCTGCCCGGGAACTGCCCGGCACCCGACCTGCGTGAACGGACACATCGAGCCGATGTGATTCCGGCCACCTCCTACACCCTGTCGTTGGCAAATTCGACAGAACTGGGACACTGGAAACCGTGACTGCTGCCTCCAGCGGGTCCGGCCTCGGACCCGATCTTCGTGACGCCCGTTCCGCCCAACTCTTCGACCGGGCGTCCAGGGTGATCCCGGGCGGCGTGAACTCCCCCGTTCGGGCGTTCGGTTCGGTCGGCGGCGCACCCCGGTTCATCGAGAAGGCGTCCGGTTACACCCTCACCGATGTCGACGGCAACGACTACGTCGACCTGGTGTGCTCGTGGGGTCCGATGATCCTGGGACACGCGCATCCGGCCGTCGTCGAGGCCGTGCAGAAGGCCGCGACCACCGGTCTGTCGTTCGGTGCCCCCACCGAGGGCGAGATCGCGCTCGCGGAGGAGATCGTCTCCCGCGTCGCGCCCGTCGAGCAGGTCCGCCTGGTCAACTCGGGCACCGAGGCCACCATGAGCGCCGTGCGGCTGGCCCGCGGCTTCACCGGCCGGTCCAAGATCGTCAAGTTCTCCGGCTGCTACCACGGCCACGTCGACGCCCTGCTCGCCGACGCCGGTTCGGGCCTGGCCACGTTCGGGCTGCCCACGTCGCCCGGTGTGACCGGCGCGCAGGCCGAGGACACCATCGTCGTGCCCTACAACGACCTCGAGGCGGTGCGCGCCGCGTTCGCCGCGAATCCCGGCGAGATCGCGTGCGTCATCACCGAGGCCGCCGCCGGCAACATGGGCGCGGTCGCGCCGCTGCCCGGCTTCAACGAGGGCCTGCGCGCACTCACCTCCGAGCACGGTGCGCTGCTGATCATGGACGAGGTCATGACCGGGTTCCGCGTCAGCCGTTCCGGTTGGTACGGCCGCGACGGCGTCGCCGGTGACCTCTACACGTTCGGCAAGGTGATGAGCGGTGGCCTCCCGGCCGCCGCGTTCGGCGGTCGCGCCGACGTCATGGCCAAGCTCGCCCCGGCCGGCCCCGTCTACCAGGCCGGCACGCTCTCCGGTAACCCCGTCGCCGTCGCCGCGGGCCTGGCGAACCTGCGCGCCGCCGACGACGCCGTCTACGCCGCGCTCGAGCGCAACGCGCAGACCCTGGGCACGCTGCTCGGTGCCGCGCTCACCGCCGAGGGCGTCCCGCACCGGGTGCAGTACGCCGGGACGCTGGTCAGCGTGTTCTTCACCGAGAACCCCGTCACCAACTACGCCGAGGCCAAGGCCGCGGACACGTGGCGCTTCCCGGACTTCTTCCATGCTCTGCTCGCGCGCGGCATCTACGCGCCGCCGAGCGCGTTCGAGGCATGGTTCGTCTCGTCGGCCCTCGACGACGACGCCTTCTCGAAGATCGCCGACGCCGCACCGCACGCGGCGAAGGCCGCCGCCGCAGCCCAGAACTGACCAGACCCGGATCGACCGGACACCGGCCGACCGACCGAAACGCAGGGACCACCACCGTGACCGACGCCGACAACGCGAGCGCTGCCGACACCTCCGACAACTCCGAGACCCGGACCATCGTTCACGTGCTTCGGCACGGCGAGGTCCACAACCCGAGCGGCATCCTCTACGGACGCCTCCCGAACTTCCGGCTGTCGGAGAACGGCGAGTCGCAGGCCCGTGCCGTCGCGTCGGCGCTCGCGGACCACGACATCACCCACGTCGTCGCGTCGCCGCTGCAGCGCGCACAGGAGACCGCTGCGCCGATCGCGGAGAAGCACGGCCTGCAGATCGCGACGGACGCCAACCTCATCGAGGCCGCCAACGACTTCGAGGGCCTCAAGGTGGCCGTCGGCGACGGTGCGCTGCGCCGCCCGCGGCACTGGTGGAAGCTGCGCGACCCGTTCACGCCGTCGTGGGGCGAGCCCTACCTGCAGATCGCGCACCGCATGCTCGCCGCGGTCAACACCGCGCGTGTCGCCGCGGTCGGCCACGAGGCCGTGTGCGTGAGCCACCAGCTGCCGGTGTGGACGCTGCGGCGTTTCCTGCAGGGCGAGCGCCTCTGGCACGACCCCCGCAACCGTCAGTGCGGTCTCGCATCCCTGACGTCCCTGGTCTACGAGGGCGACACCCTCGTCGACATCGTCTACTCCGAGCCGGCCGGATCGTCGGACCCGAGGGTGACCGGAGCATGAAGTTCCCGTCCCTCCGACTGGCGGCCGCGGCGTGCTCGCTGGTTGTCGCGGCCACCGTCGCGGGCTGCGCGACCGGTGACGACGCCGTCGCGCAGGGCGGCACGTTCGTCTTCGTCTCGCCCGGCGGCAAGACCGAACTGTTCTACGATCCGCCGTCCGAGCGCGGCGCCGTCGGCAAGGTGTCCGGCGAGGACCTGATGACGGACGGCAAGACCACGTCGCTCACCGACTACGAGGGCCAGGTCGTCGTGCTCAACGTGTGGGGCCAGTGGTGCGGACCGTGCCGTGGTGAGGCCGACGATCTCGAGAAGGTCTACGAGAACACCAAGGACATGGGCGTCCAGTTCCTCGGGATCAACGTGCGGGACCACACCAAGGACAAGGCGCAGGACTTCGTCGTCAACAACAAGGTGGGCTACCCGTCCATCTACGACCCCGAGATGAGGACGCTCCTCACCCTCGGCAAGAACTACCCGACCAGCGTCATCCCCACCACGATCGTGCTCGACCGCGAGCACCGGGTGGCCGCGGTGTTCCTCAAGGAGTTGCTGGTCGAGGATCTCCAACCGGTCGTGGAGCGGATCGCACAGGAACCGCAGGACCAGGGATGACCGCCGATACCGTCCTCCTCGCAGGTGTCGGCGACAGCTTCCAGTCGGCGGCGGCGAGTGGACCGCTCCTGCTCGCGTTGGGCGCGTGCGTGCTCGCGGGCCTCGTGTCGTTCGCATCACCGTGCGTCGTCCCGCTCGTGCCCGGCTACCTGTCGTACCTGGCCGGTGTCGTCGGCGCCGACGCTCCCGCCGTGTCGGAAGCGGAAGCCGCCACCCGCACCAGGACGCTGCGCGACGGACGCTTGCGGGTGGCCGGAGCGGCGGGACTGTTCGTCGCGGGCTTCACGGTCGTGTTCGTGCTGGCCACGGTGTCGGTGTTCGGCGCGATCGAGGCGCTCGCCCTCAACCGCGACGTGCTGCAGCGGGTCGGCGGTGTCGTGACGATCGTGATGGGCCTGGTGTTCATCGGCCTGGTCCCCGCGCTGCAGAAGGACACGCGGATGGAGCCGCGCCGCATCTCGAGCCTGGCGGGCGCCCCGCTGCTCGGCGGTGTGTTCGCCCTCGGCTGGACGCCGTGCCTGGGCCCGACGCTCGCGGGCGTCATCTCGGTCGCGTCCGGCACCGAGGGCGCGACCGCGGCCCGGGGTGTCGCGCTGATCGTGGCGTACTGCCTCGGTCTGGGACTGCCGTTCGTGATCGTCGCGCTCGGTTCGGCGCGCGCGCTGCGCGGCGTCGGCTGGCTGCGTCGAAACACCCGGACCATCCAGATCATCGGCGGAATCATGTTGGTGGCTGTCGGCATCGCGCTGGTCACCGGAGCGTGGGACCAGTTCGTCGGCTGGGTCCGTGACGCATTTATCTCGGAGGTGACCCTGCCGATATGACGGTTCGAGACACAGTGAGCGACGGCGGCACACCCGCCGACGCCCCGACGAATCCGCCTCGCCCGCCGCGGCAGTCGGCCGGTGGCCGCGCCGCCGCTCTCGCCCGCAACACGTGGCGCGGGCTGACGTCGATGCGGACCGCGCTGGTGCTGCTGTTCCTGCTGGCGCTCGCGGCCATCCCGGGCGCGCTGCTGCCGCAGCGCAGCCTCAACGAGGGGAAGGTCAACGACTACATCGCGGCCCGGCCCACCCTCGGTCCGATCATGGACAAGCTGGAGCTGTTCGACGTGTTCGGCAGCTACTGGTTCACCGCGATCTACGTGCTGCTGTTCATCTCGCTGGTCGGCTGCATCCTGCCGCGATGCGTCGAGTACGCCAAGGCGCTGCGCACGCAGCCGGTGGCGGCGCCGCGCAACCTCGGCCGGCTGCCGCACCACCGCAGCGAGACCGTCGACGAGGATCCGGAAGCGGTTGCCGAGCGGGTGCGGGGGCAACTGCGCGGATGGCGCGTCGTCCAGCGCGTCGGCGGCGCCCGCGCCAAGCACCCCGAGGAGATCACCCTCTCCGCGGAGAAGGGCTTCCTGCGCGAGGCGGGCAACCTGGTCTTCCACCTCTCGCTCGTGGCGCTGCTGGTCTCGCTGGCCGTCGGCAAGCTCAACAGCTACGAGGGCAACGTGATCGTCATCGCCAACGACGGAGCCGGCCTCTGCACGACCTCACCCGCGGTCTTCGATTCCTTCCGCGCCGGTAACGAGCGCGACGGCACCGGAATGACCCCGCTGTGTGTGCGAGTGAAGGACTTCACCGCGGACTACCTCGACAACGGCCAGGCCGAGATGTTCACGTCGAACATCTCCTACCAGTCGGGCGACGACCTCGAGTCGAACACCTGGCGGGACGCGCAGCTCAAGGTCAACCACCCGCTGCGGGTCGCCGGCGACCGCGTCTACCTGCAGGGCCACGGCTACGCGCCGACGTTCACCGTGACGTTCCCGAACGGTGAGACCCGGACCGAGACGCTGCAGTGGCGTCCGGACGACGCGACGACGTTCCTGTCCAGCGGTGCCATGCGCTTCGACCCGCCCGGCGGCATGTACGCCGACGAGGACGAACGCCGCAAGAACCAGATCGCCATCGAGGGTCTGTTCGCCCCGACCGCGGTGTTCCACGGGAATCTGCTGTCGTCGGGCTATCCGGCGATGAACGATCCGGCCGTCGCGATCGACATCTACAAGGGCGACACCGGTCTCGACACCGGCAACCCGCAGAGTCTGTTCTCGCTGAACAAGGAGCTCATCAACCAGGGTCGGCTGGTCAAGCAGGAGCGCGTGAACCTGTTCCCGGGCGAGTCGAAGACCCTCGCGGACGGCACGCAGGTGCGGTTCGACGGTGCCGTCGACTTCGTGAATCTGCAGGTCTCGCACGACCCCGCGCAGCAGTGGGTGCTGGTGTCGTCGATCGTGATGATGGCGGGCCTGCTGGTCTCCCTGGTGATCAAGAGACGTCGTGTGTGGGTCCGGATCTATCCCGCGACCGGCCCCGGCAAGGATGCCGACACCGTGTCGGCTACATTGGCCGAGGGTGAACGACGTACCGTAGTAGAGCTCGGTGGACTCGCCCGGACCGATCAGGCCGGCTGGGGCGACGAGTTCGATCGACTGTGCACCCGACTGCTGGACGACGAGCGCGCGACGCGCAGGAGATGAATATGACGATCAACGAGACACTCGCTCGCTACAGCGACTGGTCGTTCGAGTCGGCTTTCGCGATCTACGCGCTCGCGACGGTGCTGCTCATCGCCCGGTACGCCTCGATGCGCGCCCGCGCGGTCCAGGACCGTGAGCTCGTCGCGGCGGGCGCCACCGGTGGTTCCGTCGCCACGGCGGATCTCGTGCCCGGCCGCGTGGTCGAGAAGCCCGGCAAGACGTGGTCCGAGAAGCTCGGCGGCATGGGCTACGCCCTGCTGGTCGTCGGCGCGGTGCTGCACATCGCGTCGATCGTGCTGCGCGGGTTCGCCACCGAGCGGTTCCCGCTCGGCAACATGTACGAGTTCGTGACGATGGCGTGTGCGGCGGCGATCGTCGCCGGTCTCGTCGCACTGCGCAAGACGGCCGATCTCTGGGTCTTCATGCTGGTGCCGGTCCTGATCCTGATGTTCCTCGCGGCGACCGTTCTGTACGCCGACGCGGCACCCGTCGTACCCGCCCTGCGCTCGTTCTGGCTGCCGATCCACGTCACGATCATCAGCGTCAGCAGCGGCATCTTCCTGGTCTCCGGCGTCGCGAGCATCCTGTTCCTGTACCGCATGAAGTTCCCGGCGGGCGAGGAGGGCGACGGGCCGTTCGGCAAGATCGCGCAGCGTCTGCCCAACGCCGAGACTCTCGACCGACTCGCCTACAAGTCGACGATCGTCGCGTTCCCGTTGTTCGGTGCCGGCATCATCCTGGGCGCGATCTGGGCCGAGGCGGCCTGGGGACGCTTCTGGGGCTGGGACCCCAAGGAGACGGTCTCGTTCATCGCGTGGGTCATCTACGCGGCGTACCTGCACGCCCGCGCCACGTCGGGCTGGCGCGACACCAAGGCGGCCTGGATCAACGTCGCCGGCTTCGTCGCGATGCTCTTCAACCTGTTCATCATCAACATGGTGGTCTCGGGTCTGCACTCCTACGCGGGTCTCACCTGATCTACCCCGCTCGGGTGCGGGACCCCGGCAAGCGAGGGGTGGAAAAAGCGAAAAGGAATCGGCCGCTGTGAGACAGCGGCCGATTCCTTTTGTTGCGTTCTCGCGTGGCCTAGGCGTCGGGATCGGTGGGGGTATCGCTACCGGGCCGGTCCGAGTGGCGGCGGTGGTTCTCGCGGTCCACGCGCCACAGGAACTCGGGGTCGTCGTCGGGACCGACAGCCCTACCGCCCCTGCCGCCCCCGCGTGCCGCGGTGGTGGGTGTGGGGCCGAACGCCTTCCAGAACAGGACCGCAAGCGTCACCAGACCGATGAGCGCCAGTAGGTAGATCACGGTGCACCTCCTGGTTACGAGGGTAGCCGTGTCCGGGTGTTCCCGGCATCCACCTGGTGTCCGAAGTTCCGGACCCCGGCACTAGCTGTGGTGCGCCTCGGTGGTCAGGGACGAGAGGAGTGCCATCACCTCGGCCTCCCGGAACCTCCGGTGGCCTCCGGGGGTACGCAGCGATCCGAGCCGGCCTGCGTGCGCCCAACGGGTGACGGTCTTGGGGTCGACATGGAACAGTGCGGCGACCTGGCCCGGGGTCAGCAGGGCTTCCTTGGCGCCGTTATAGGTGGGTGCGCTCATCGATCCTCCAAGGTTCGGGGCCCACCAGGACGGTCGGCCGGGGGGAGATTCGGGACCGGTTCGTTTGTCGACCGGCTTCGACATAGTGGCACTCAACCCCCCAGGTACTCGAACGATCTAAAGTTGGTAAAGCGGAGGTAATAGACAAATCGGACTACCCGGGCTCATGGGTATCAAGCTGGTCTCCGGAATCGGCAATCCGGTACGAACCCCACCGCCGGCCCCTATGGTGGCCCCTGTCTGCCTCGACGCCAAAGGGTCCGATCGGACATCCGGATGAGGCACCGGAGCGCGACGAGGTCGACATTCAGGGGTGGCAGTGCGGGACGCGGGTGTCGGGGATCGCGTCTCACGGAACCGTCGGTAGCGGCCCGTTCTCCACGCGGGCCGGGAGGGGGATGTGCATGCTCGCGGAGAACCTCGGTCCGCTCCTCGGGACGAACGTCATCGACAGCGTCTACTGGGCCTTCCAGCAGGGCGCGACCATCGGCAACGCCGTGGTGACGGGAAACTGGGGCAACCTCATGGCGACGTTCGGAGTCGTGGACTGGGGCTCGACCTTCAACAATCTGGGGCCGGGAGTCCTGCCACTGGTCTTCTGACGACGGCGCCGGTCGGGTCGGTACCCTGGTCGTGTGAGTGAAGCAGCGCAGAACCGTCCTGATCAGGCCCGCAGCGACAGCACCGGACCCGCCGGTGCCGTGACGACCGGAACGCTGGTCCGTGACGTCGCCCTCTACTCGGTGGCGAGGCTCGGCCTCGTGGTGGTGCTCGCGGTCGTGATCCTGTTCGGCGGCAAGGCGATCGGGGTCGACGTACCGCTGATCGTGGCTGCGCTGTTCGCGGTCCTCATCGCGCTGCCGCTGTCGCTCGTGCTGTTCGCGAAGCTTCGCAAGAGGGTCAACCTGGACATCGCCGCAGTCGACGCGCAGCGCCGAGCCGACAAGGCCGACCTGCACGCCAAGCTCCGGGGTGAGGATCGGCGGTGACGGCCGTTCTCGACCGTCGGGGCTCGCGGGCCTGGGTCGACAACGCCGTTCGTCTGATCGAGGCCGACGCACAGCGCAGCGCCGACACGCATCTGCTCCGCTACCCACTGCCGCCGGAGTGGAACGTCCAGCTCTATCTCAAGGACGAGTCCACCCACATCACCGGCAGCCTCAAGCACCGCCTCGCGCGGTCGCTGTTCCTGTACTCGATCTGCAACGGCTGGGTCGGTGAGAACACGACGGTGATCGAGGCGTCGTCCGGATCGACGGCGGTGAGCGAGGCGTACTTCGCGAAGCTGCTGGGACTGGATTTCGTGGCCGTCATGCCCGCGAGTACCAGCCCCGCCAAGATCGCACTGATCGAGGCGCAGGGCGGACGCTGCCACTTCGTCGACGACCCGTCGAGCATCTATGCCGAATCCCAGCGCCTGGCCGTCGAGACCGGCGGCCACTACATGGACCAGTTCACTCACGCCGAACGTGCGACCGACTGGCGCGGGAACAACAACATCGCCGAGAGCATCTTCACCCAACTGCAGCAGGAGGACCACCCGATCCCGGAGTGGATCGTGGTCGGTGCGGGCACCGGTGGAACGGGCGCGACCATCGGACGCTTCCTGAGGTACCGCAAGCTCGACACCGGGCTGTGCGTGGTGGATCCGGAGAACTCGGTGTTCTTCGACGCCTGGCGTAGCGGCGACTGCGGTACCGCCCCGACCTTCGAGCGGGGCTCTCGGATCGAGGGCATCGGCCGCCCCCGTGTCGAACCGTCGTTCATCGGCCAGGTGATCGACCGGATGGTGAAGGTGCCCGACGCCGGTTCCATCGCCGCGATGCGTCACGCGAGCGACGTGCTGGGACGGAAGGTGGGCGGCTCGACCGGCACCAATCTGTGGGGCGCGTTCGGTCTGGTCGCCGAGATGCTCGAGCGGGGGCGCAGCGGCAGCGTGGTCACGCTGTTGTGCGACGGCGGAGAGCGGTACGCCGGAACCTACTTCGACGACGACTGGGTCGCGTCGGAGGGCATAGACCTGGCCGGGCCGGCCGCGGTGCTCGCCGAGTTCACCGCGACCGGCCGCTGGACGGCCTAGCCCTCCGCGGGGTCCGTTCCGGCGGGTGCCTCGATGGGTACGTGGCGGGTCATGACGACCCGCGGCCAGCGGTCGAGGCCGCGTTCGACCTCGAGTTCGCGCACGGCCCGCAGTCCCGGCCCGAGGTCCTCGTCGGCGACGACCTCGAATCCCAGTCGCGCGTAGTACGGCGCGTTCCAGGGCACGTCCCGGAAGGTCGTCAGCGTCACCTCGGGCAGCCCGCGATCACGTGCCCACTGGTCGAGGTGCGCGATCAGGGCGGCGCCGATCCCGCGTCGCGCATGATCGGGGTGGACCGAGATCTGTGCGATGTGGGCGGTGCCGTCCACCACCTCGACGAGGCAGAAGGCGACCGGGGGCTGCTTGCGCTTGCCCCACACCCACACGCGGCCCGCAGCGACGTGCGTCTCGAACCACGTGAGCGGAGGCGGGTCGTCGTCGGCGACAGCCGCCATGCCCACGTCGCGAAAGACGGCGCCGGCGGCGACGTCGATCCCGGGGAGATACGCCAGGTCGGCGGGCTCGGCGAGGCGGATCACTCTCAGCCCTTGGAGACGACCTGCGACGCGATCGCGGTGCCGGCCGCGACGACGCCGACGGACGGCCACGCGCCGATCTTCTTGGCCAGAGGGTGCGAGCCGCCGAAGGCGCCGACGTAGGTGCCGAGCAGGGCTGCGGCCCGACCCGGTCCGGAGCTCTTGGCCCAGCTGTAGGTGCAGACACCGCCGACCGCCGCGAGAACCACGCCGCCGAGCTGACGGTTGCCGGTCTGCCGTGCGACGGTGTAGCCGCCGACGAGTCCGGCTGCGGCGAGGGCGGAGGTGGCGGTCTTGTTCAGCATCGTGAGGTACTCCCGTTCCGGTGTGAGGGTCGTTCGATTCGAGGCTACGACAGTGCGCCCTCCGCGCTGTCGGCAGAACCCGCGCGGGCTGTTTCTCGATGGCCGGGAAAGCGCCTACGCACAGCGCAATCCGCCGTCGATCATGGCCATCGGGCCGAGCGCCCGCCCGCGAATCGAGGAGGAACCGTGTCGTCAGAAGACACCCAGCAAGCACCGTCGTCCCGGCCGGCGTTCAGCCCCGGCCCGCTGCTCGCGGGCAAGCGGGCGATCGTCACCGGCGGTGCACACGGCATCGGCGCCGCGATCGCCCGGTCGTTCGCGGCGCACGGAGCGCAGGTCCTCGTCGCCGACATCGATGCCGACGCGGCTCGGGGACTCGAGTTCGATCCGGCGGCCGGCGGCGCGATCGAGGTCCTCGCGTACGACGTCCTCGACGCCGCGGTGCCCGCGCGGATCGTCGAGTTCGCTCCGGACGTCCTGGTGAACAATGCGGGCCACTTCCTGCGCCCGCCCCGCCCGTTCGCGGAGACCGAACCCGCGTTCTGGGCCGAGATCGGCGGTATCAACCTCGATCACGTCCTGCGGCTCACGCATGCGGTCCTGCCGGGGATGGCCGAGCGCGGTCGCGGCGGCGCGATCATCAATCTCACCACCGTGGAGGCGCATCGGGCGATTCCCGGGCACTCGGTGTACGCGGCGTACAAGGCGGCCGTGACGCAGTTCAGTCGCAGCCTCGCGGTCGAGGTGGGGCACCTCGGGGTGCGGGTGAACGCGATCGCCCCCGACCTCATCGAGTCGGTCCAGGTGCCGTACAGCGAGTGGCTGTCGGAGGAGGAGTGGACCAAGTGGCCGACGTGGGCTCCGCTCGGTGGACCCGGGCAGCCGGACGACGTCGCCGGTTCCGCGCTGTTCCTGGCGTCGGATCTGGGCCGCTACACGACGGGCACCACGGTCCACGTCGACGGCGGCACGTTCGCGGCGGGCGGGTGGTTCCCGAAGCCCGAGGGCGGCTGGACCAACCGGCCCCGCAATCCGTGAACGAAAACCACTGTCCCACTTCGCTGAAAGGTGGCTCGTGTCCGTGGACAAGCCCACGCTGAGCATCAACGTCCCCAACTTCGGCCCACTCCTCGCGCAGGATGACTACGGCCGGTTCGTGCAGTTCTGCGTGGCCGCGGATCGCGCCGGCATCGATCGCGTCATGGTCACTGATCACGTGGTGATGGGCTCGGACACTTCGGGTTACACGTGGTCGGCATTTCCCACCGAGCCCGATGCCGTCTGGCTCGAGCCGCTGACCATGCTGGCGCTGCTGGCCGGTAGGACCGAGCGGGTGCGTCTGGGCACCGGCATCGTGATCGCGGCCCTACGCGGTGGGGCGGTGCTCGCGAAGACGGCCGCGACGCTCGACCTCGTCTCGGGTGGTCGTTTCGATCTGGGTGTCGGGACAGGTTGGCAGGAAAAGGAATACGAGGTCGCCGGCCTGGACTTCGCGAAGCGCGGTCCGCTGCTCGACGACGCCCTCGCGACCTGTCGAGCGCTGTGGTCCGGCGCCCCGGCGGCAGTGTCGACGCCCAGCCTGTCGTTCGACGACGCCTACTGTTCGCCCCGTCCACCGGCGGGCCGGAGCATTCCGATCTGGGTGTCGGGTTCGCTGTCGAAGCCCGTCGTGCGCCGGGTGACGACGTGGGGCGACGGCTGGATCCCGATCATGGGCGCCACGAACGAGGATCTCGCGGCGGGCACAGCGCTGCTCCGCCGCAGCTTCGAGGACGCCGGACGCGACCCGCGGTCGCTCCAGGTCCGCGGCCGCCTCGTCGTGGAGCGCTCGCCCGACGGTTCGATCGACTTCGATCGCACGATGGACGGCGCCGAGGCGCTCGTCGCGAGCGGCGCGACGGACCTGATGATGGCGGTCGCCGGGATCGACCCGGACCCGGATGCAGCCGAGGCTGCTCTGCCCGCGCTGGTCACGGCCTTCCGGGCGCGCCTGTACTGATCGTGTGGCCACGGTACACAACCTACGGTTCCGTAGGTTGTGTACCGTGGGTGATCGGGCGGGGGCATCCGAACGAGAGGTGTGCCATGGTCCGGCCGGAAGTGACGCTCGAGAACTACGAGGACGTCTACCGCTTCTATCTGGACCACCAGCAGAACCGATTCCTCGCTCGTGCCGCGTACGCCGCGCTGAGTGCGCGATTCCGGCCGCGGATCGGCTATGCCGACGGCGCCCGGGCGCAGTTGCAGGAGCTGCTCTCCAGTGGGCGCCGGCTGATCGTGGTCGCCAACCACCTCACCGATCGCGATCAGTACACGCTCGCGGCCACGGCGTGGCGGACGCCGTTGCGGTCGGTGATCGGACGGACCCGGGTGCTCGCGAAGGACGAACTCTTCGCCGGCCCGAGGATGCGGCGCGCGATCGACATGATGGGTTCGATACCGGTGTTCCGGGGCAAGGATCACGGACTGCGGGCAGTGGCCGACGCGGGCCGCGCGATGATGGACGTCTCCGCCGAACGCCTGCACCGCGGAGACGTTCTCGCCATCTTCCCCGAGGGCACGTGCAACGACGGTGATCCGGCGCGCATCCGCCAGATCAACAGCGGCGTCGGGCACATCGCGGTGAAGGCCCGCAAACTCGGGTCCGAGCCCGCGCTCCTCGCCCTGGGGATCCGCTACCACCCGGACCGGCCGGCCGACGTCTTCGTCGCGTGCCCGGTCGCCGAGCTACCGACCACGCCGATGAACATCACGCGCACGGTCGCGGCGGAGATGCAGGCTGCGGTGGACGGGGCGGTCGCAGCGGGCGCGAGCGGTCAGCGGACGCCGTCGCGGTAGCTCTCGAAGCAGCCGTCCGCGAAGCGTTTCCGGTCGAGTTCGCCGACCTGGATGACGCCGCCGCGGTACCAGATCTGCGTTGTCGCAGACAGTTCGGCACCCTCGCTGCACCACTGGACCAGTTCGTGGTCGCTCGGGTCGCCGTGGTTGATCTGGTTGTACATGACGGCCTGGTTGGAGCCGTACTCGCGGCCTGCTCGCACGGAGGCGTCGTCGCCGATCGCCGATCGGCCGGCCACCACGCCGACCACCAGCAGCAACACTCCCGCACAGACGGCCGTCAGCCAATGGGCGCGGCGCGCGGTCATGAGGGGATGCTAGTCGGGATTGCGCGGGATCTTCCCGATATTCCGTTCCCGGCATTGGTCACGTTTCGATGACGGCTCGGGCCCCGGGGAGGTCGACGCGTTCGGGCGCCGCCCCGCGGTGGCCGTGGCAGGCTGGTGGGATGGAGCAGACGATGCAGGCCTTCTTCGCGGCACTGGACCGACTCGTCGGCGGGGCGTCGCTGCGCATCGACCGGCCCTGTGGCAGTGCGCATCCGCGATTTCCCGAGGTGATCTATCCGGTCGACTACGGCTATCTCGAGGGCACCAGCGGGGGTGACAACGAGGGCGTCGACGTCTTTCGGGGCACGGCGTCCGGCGCCGGGATCGTCGGCATCGTCCTGACCGCCGACCTCACCAAACGGGACGTCGAGGTGAAGATCCTGCTGGACTGCTCCACCGACGAGATCGAGGCGATCGAGCATCTGCTGCACGAGCGTCTGCGCCTGAACGCCAGCCTGGTTCGTCGACCGTGACGTCTTCCCCCGCCGCTACTCGGACGCACCCGATCCATGCCAGCATGAACGAATGACATTCCTGATACGCCTGGTGATCAACGCGGTCGCCATCTGGCTCGCGTCGCAGTGGGTGAGCGGCATCACCGTTGCCGATTCCGGCGAGGGCACCGGCACGGACATCCTGATCGTCCTCGGGATCGCGCTGGTGTTCACCGTCGTGAACGCCTTCGTGAAGCCGATCGTCCAGCTGCTGTCGTTGCCGCTGCTCATCCTCACACTGGGCCTGTTCACGCTCGTGATCAACGCCCTGATGCTGCTGCTGACGTCGTGGATCAGTTCGCAGACCGAGTGGGGACTGAGCGTGGACGGCTTCTGGACCGCGGTGTGGGGCGCGCTCATCATCTCGGTGGTGAACTTCGTGCTCAGTGCCCTGGTCCCGGACAAGAAGTGACGTGACGATCGGGTAGGTGGTCCCTCAGCCGAGGCCCAGCGCGAGACCGGTGGCCGCGGCCCACACCAGCATCGACTGTCCTGTGACGGCCAGGGCGGGGATCAGTGCGGGGCCGCGGCCACCGCTGCGCACGGGGGCATTGGCCTTGACCGCCAACGGAAGCGCGAGGAGCCCGACGAGGGCCCACGGCGTCCGCGCCACCAGCGCGAGGGTCACCACGAACGGCACGACGAGCAGCACCAGGTGCAGGGCCCGGGTCCGGGCGTCGCCGAGTTTGACTGCGAGCGTGATCTTCCCGGATTCGGTGTCGGTGGGGATATCGCGGAGGTTGTTCGCGACCAGCACCGCGCTCGAATACGAGCCGATCGCGATCGCGGCGAGCAATCCCACCCAATCGACCCGGCCGACCTGCACGAACTGAGTGCCGAGTACCGCGACCAGTCCGAAGAACACGAACACCGCGATCTCGCCGAAACCGCTGTAGCCGTACGGCTTCTTGCCGCCCGTGTAGTACCAGGCGCCGAGGATGCACACCGAGCCGACGAGGATCAGCCACCACGCCGACACGAGGGCGAGCGCGATACCGGCGACCGCGGCCACCGCGAAACACCCCATCGCGGCACCCTTCACGGATGCCGGTGACGCCAGTCCCGAACCTACGAGGCGCAGAGGACCGACCCGCTCGTCGTCCGTGCCGCGGATGCCGTCCGAGTAGTCGTTGGCGAAGTTCACGCCGACGATCAACGCGAGCGAGACCACCAGCGCGAGCAGCGCCTTCCACCACACCGCGCCGTCGAGGGACGCCGCCGCTCCGGTACCGGCGAACACGGGAGCGATCGCGTTCGGGAGGGTGCGCGGCCGGGCGCCCTCGATCCACTGGGAGACAGAAGCCATGTGGCGATCCTTTCACCCCCGCCGAATCGGGTGGCCGCGCGGTCGGCCGCTCCCATAGGCTGGACGCCGGTGCAATCAGTGACGAGGGACTCCGAGACTCCGGCACCCACTCGGCCGCCGGTGGAGGTGGCCCTGCTGGGTGACGTCGCCACACGCCGAGACGGTGTCCTGGTGCCGCTGCCCGGCCCGCGGGCCCGCAGCCTGCTGGTGGCGCTCGCCCGACGTCCGGGCCACAGTCGCAGCGCGGCCGCGCTCGTGGAGGACGTGTGGGGTGACACCCCGCCGAAGTCGCCGGCCAACGCCCTGCACACGCAGATCTCCCGATTGCGCTCGGCGCTGCCCGACGGCGCCGTCGAGGCCGGCCCCGCCGGGTACCGACTGGCGCTCGCGCCGGAGCAGGTCGACCTGGCCCGCGCCCGGTTGCTGGCACGCCGGGCGAATCGGCAGCACGCGGACGGGGACCAGCACGGCGCGCTCGCGGCGGTGCACGAGGCGCGCGTGTTGTGGCGGGGCGAGCCCGGCGCCGACCTGCCCGCCGGCGAACTCGCCGACGACCTGGCGACGGAGGCGGCGGCGCACCGGAGTGCGCTCGACGCAGTGGAACTCGCGGCGCTGGTAGCCGCCGGACGGTACGAGGACGCGTTGCCGATCGCGCGGGCCGCGGCCGGGTCGTCTCCCCTGGACGAGGGGGCGCACGCGCTGCTCATGGAGTGCCTGCACGGGTCGGGCCGGCCCAACGAGGCGCTCGAGGTGTTCGCGGGACTGCGCGGCCGTCTCGCGGACCGGCTCGGCGTGGACCCGTCGGCCCGTCTGATCGATCTCAACGCGACGATTCTGCGCGGCGGGGAGCGGGCACTGCCGGCGGAGGTCGGAGGCACCCGGGACGGCAACGCCGAACCCACGACTCGGCTGCTGCCCTCCACGATCGGGCTCCGGGCCGCGCCCAACCCGCTGCTGGGACGCTCGAGCGACCTGGCCGCCCTCGAACTGCTCGTGACGTCGTCGCGGGTGGTGACCGTTCTCGGCCCCGGCGGCACCGGGAAGACACGGGTGGCGCACGCGCTCGGCAACGAGGTGTCGGCGCGGATGCCGGTGGCTCTGGTCGAGCTCGCGCCGTTGCGCAGCGGCGAGGACCTGATCGCGGCCATCAGCAGCACGCTCGGGCTGAGCGAGAACGATCTGACCCCCGGCGCCCTCACCCGCACTCGCATCCACGACGCCCGCCAACGGCTGCGCGACGCACTGGCCGCCAGGCCCATGCTGTTGATCGTCGACAACTGCGAGCACCTCATCGACGATGTCGCGGACGTGGTGTCGGACCTGATCTCCGCGAGTCCGCACCTGACGGTCCTCGCCACCAGCCGGGCGCCCATGGCGATCACCGCGGAGTCGGTGTATCCGTTGCCGCCGTTGGCGATCGGCGACGACGGGTCGCCGGCGATCGAGCTGTTCCGGGCGCGGGCCCTCGCGGTGCGGCCCTCGGTGCGCCTGGACCGCACCGAGGTGGAGCGGCTGTGCCGCACGCTCGACGGCCTGCCGTTGGCGATCGAACTCGCCGCCGCCCGCGTCCGCACGATGAGCGTCGAGGAGATCAATGCCCGTCTCGTCGACAGATTCGCGCTGCTGCGTTCGGGGGACCGCACGTCGCCCGAGCGGCACCGCACACTGCACGCGGTGATCGAGTGGAGCTGGAATCTGCTCACGGTCCCGGAACGGGCCGCGCTGCGTCGACTGTGCCGATTCCCCGGTGGTTTCACGGCCGACGCCGCGCGGACGGTCGCGCAGTGGGGTGAGATCGTGGACGTCGCCGACGCGCTCGAGGGGCTGGTGAACCAGTCGATGCTGTCGGTCAGCGAGAACCCCGAGGTGGGTGGTCTGCGCTACCACATGCTCGAGACGGTGCGGGAGTTCGGCGAGGAGCAGTCGGACGCCGGCGAATCCGCGGAGGTGTCGGCCCGGACGGTGGCATGGGCGGAGCGGTTCTCCCGAGAAGCGTTCGGCAACTTCATGGGCGGCCGGCAGGTGGCCGCCGCGCACCGAGTCGAAGCCGAGCACGACAACCTGCTCGCGGTGCTGCGCTACGCATACGCGGAGCAACTCGCTCGCGCGGTCTTCACGGTCTTTCCGGTGATCGGCGGCATGTGGTCGATGCGGGGCGCGCACTCCGAGGTGTTCACGTGGGTGCCGCGCCTTCTCGAACTCGACACTTCCGGTTTCGGACCCGAGGACGTGCCGGGTGACCTCCTGGCGTCGGCCTACGTGCTGGCCGCCTCCCACATGGCGATGGGTGGCAGGCTGCGGGCGGTCGCGATCGCCCGGACCCGGCTGCGCCGACTGCTCGCCACCCGGACCGACATCAGCGAGCAGTCGCGCATGTACGTCACTCTGCTGCTGGTCCCCGCCTCTGGCCGCGGACTGGCGCGGATGCTCGCGCGAGCGGTGCGCTCACCCGATCCGGGGGCGCGCAGTTCCGCGCTGGTGGCGCGGGCAAACCTCCGGGAGAACAACGGGGACCTCTTCGGGTCGGAGTCCGACGCCCGACTGGCGCTCGTCCTCGCGGAGGAACGCAGCGACAGTTGGGGTCTGGCGATGGTGTGCCAGCACCTGGGCAGCCTGTACGCGCAGTCCGCGAGCTACGGCGACGCGGTCGGGTACTACCGGCGCTCGGCCGAGATCCTCTGGGAGATGCACCTGTACGACGAGAGCCTGCAGGTGCGGGGATTCCTGGTCGCGGCCCTGATCGGTGCGGGCCGGATCGCCGACGCGCGAGCCGAACTCGCGTCGCTCGCCCCCGCACACGCCGGTGCGTCGAGCGGCGCCCCGAGCAGCGACCACGACGTGCACAACCAGGCCGCGTTGTCGGCGAGCACAGCAGAGGCCGATCTCGCCTCGGGCGCCGTCGATTCGGGGCTGGCCGAGTATCGCCGGGCGGCCGGGTACGCCGGTGACCTCGACGGCGAACTGCCCGCCGACCCGTTCGAGCTGATGGTGGTCTCCGGCGTCGTGGACGCGCACGTACTCGCGGGGCGGGCCGAGCGCATCACCGATCTGGCGCTGCGGCTCGAAGCGGTCGCGACGGCGCGCCTCGGTTCTCGGGGATACCCGGACCTTCCGCAGACCGGGGCGGTGGCCTGCGCCGTCGGCAGCTTCCACATCGCCACCGGCAGTGCCCCCGAACGCGGACTGCGGCTGCTCGCGCTGGCGACGAGAGTGCATGCACGGCAGGACTATCCGTCGATGCGCCTCGACCGCCACCTCGGCGCGGCACGCACCGTCCTCGGCGGCGACGTCGTCGCGGCGGCGCTGGAGTCCGCACAGGGGACGTCCCGCGCCGCCGCGCGCCGGGAGATCCTCGATCTCCTGGACTCGGGTTCGTGACCGCTCAGGCCTTGCGCATGTAGATCCGCACGGTCAGCGGTGCCATGATCGCGACGATCACGGCGGCGCCGAGAAGCGCGTACACCGCGTGGATTCCGAAGTGTCCGCTGTTCGCGAGTTCACGGACGGCCGTGACCAGGTGCGATACGGGGTTGACGTTCACGAACGCCTGCATCCAGCCCGGCATCGTGTCCGCGGGCACGAAGGCGTTGGACATGAAGGTGAGCGGGAACAGGATCATCATCGACGTGCCCTGCACCGAGGCGGCCTTGCTCATCAGCACGCCCATCAGTGCGAAGATCCAGCTGATCGCGAACGCGCACACCATCACCAGCAGCGCGGCGCACACGACCCCGACGAACCCGCCGCCCGGGCGGTAGCCCATCGCGATGCCGACGACGACCGTGATGGTCGTCGCGATGAGGTACCGGACGACATCGGCGATCAGCGCCCCCGACAGTGGCGCGATCCGGGCGATCGGCAGCGACTTGAAGCGATCGAACACGCCCTTGTCCATGTCCTCGCGCAACTGGGTGCCGGTCACGATCGACGCCGTGATGACGGTCTGCACCAGGATGCCCGGGATGATGATCGGCAGGTACGACTCCACGTCACCGGAGATGGCGCCGCCGAAGATGTACGTGAACATGAACGTGAAGATGATCGGCTGGATCACCACGTCGAACAGCTGCTCGGGGTTGTGCTTGACCTTCAGCAGACCACGGTGGGCGAGCGTGAGGCTGTGCGCGATCGCCTCGCGTAGCCCGATGCGATCGGTGGCCTCGATCGTGCGGGTGTTCGCCTGCCGCGCAGGCGAGGTCAGGGTGGTCGTCATGCGGCGCTCCCTTCGGACTCGGCGGTCTCGTGACCGGTGATGGTGAGGAAGACCTCGTCGAGGCTGGGCTTGGAGACGGTGATCTCGTCGACGGCGATCGAACGGTCACGCAGCCGGACGAGCAGGTCCCCGGTGATCGACGGGTCCGCGAGCGGCGCCGTGATGCGGCCCGACTCGGGAGTCACGGTCGCCTCGAGGCCCAGCACCGTGGAGATGAGGGCGCGGGCCTCGTCGATGCGGTCGCGGTCCGCGAGCGTCAGTTGCAGCGCCGAGGTTCCCACGGACGCCTTCAACTCGTCCGCGGTGCCGTCGGCGATGACCTTGCCTCGGTCGATCACCGCGATCCGATCGGCCAACTGATCGGCCTCGTCCAGGTACTGGGTCGTGAGCAGGACCGTCGATCCTTCGGCGACGAGCCGTCGGATCGTGTCCCACATCTGGGCGCGGGTCCGGGGATCGAGACCGGTGGTGGGCTCGTCGAGGAACAACAGTGGGGGACGAGCGATGAGGCTGGCCGCGAGGTCCAGACGACGGCGCATGCCGCCGGAGAAGTTCTTCAGTGGTTTGGACGCCGCCTCCGTCAGGCCGAACTCCTCGAGCAGTTCGGTCGACTTGCGCTTGGCGTCGCGCCGGCTCAGGCCGAGCAGTCGGGAGAAGATGACGAGATTCTCTGTGGCGGTGAGGTCTTCGTCGACCGAGGCGTACTGCCCGGTGACGCCGACGAGCGAGCGCACTGCCGTCGATTCGCGGACGACGTCGCGGCCGAAGATGCGGGCTTCGCCGCCGTCGGGACGCAGGAGGGTCGCGAGCATGCGGACCGTGGTGGTCTTGCCGGCGCCGTTGGGGCCGAGCACGCCGTACACCGCGCCGGTCGGCACGGTGAGGCTGACGCCGTCGACCGCGCGCTGCTGCCCGAAGGTCTTGACGAGCCCGACGGCCTCGATGGCCGGGGGTGAGGTGTCGAGGTTCATGACCTCACAGTGCCGACACCCGCTTGCAGCGTTCTTGCACCGTGCTTGCACGCCCCTCACACGGAGGAAGCCGGGGCCCAGGCGTACGACAGGTGTACGTCACCGGGCCCCGGCTCCACGGGGAAGTGGGGGCTACTTCAGCAGACCACCGAGCAGACCGCCCAGGTCCAGGTCGCCGAGGCTGCCGGTCAGGTTGCCGAGATCGAAGTCGCCGAGGCTGCCGAACGGGTTGCCGATCGTCACGAGCGACGGGTCGCCGAGCGCAGGCTGCGTGGGATCGCCGGCCGAGACGCAGCCGCCGATGAACGCGTAGATGCCGTCGCTCAGAGCCGGCGTCGTGTACGTCTTGGTCGATCCGGCGGTCGCGCCGTCCACACCACTGGTCCAGGACACGAATCCGGGCTCGAGGAACTTGGTGGGGTCGTCCATCAGCGCCGGTACCTTGGCGGAGTCGATCGCGACTGCGGTGCAACCGCTGAGCGGGTCGAGATTCGGGTTGGTGAGCGTGACGGTCACGACGTTGCCGTCGACCGCGGTCTCCAGCGTCGGCGGTACGAGCGTCGTGGGCTCGGCGGACGCAAGTGCGGGAGCGGCGAGAGCGGCTGCCGCGGCGACGGCGAGGCCGGCGGCGGCACGGGTGAGGACAGCGGTGGCGTTGGT
Source organism: Prescottella equi (assembly GCF_002094305.1). Taxonomy (GTDB): domain Bacteria; phylum Actinomycetota; class Actinomycetes; order Mycobacteriales; family Mycobacteriaceae; genus Prescottella; species Prescottella equi. Next base: position 155,020 of record NZ_LWTX01000005.1, on the reverse strand, counting down.
ACGCATGGTCGTGACCTTTCGGGTGGTAGGGGAGCGGCCACCCGATCAAGGGTTCGTTGGAACCGATCGATCGAGATCGCCTGCGGCACAGCATCGACTGTGAACCCGATTTTGGCAAGCGAAACCGAACGCATCACTCCGGTACGGACGTACCGTTCAGCAGATGAAACAATGCGCGGCGGCTCGGACATCCCCGACTGGTGTCCGAACCGCCGCGCACGACTGGGTGATCCCCTACCGAACCGGCTGCGAGGATCCGGCGGAGATCGCGTCGATCAGGCTGTCGAACGCGCCCGTGGTGACGAAATCGAGGATGTCCTGGAACGCGCCGTTCTGGAGGCTGCCGAACATGGCATTGTCCGGAACGGAGACGATCGGCGCCTTGCTGACCTTCGCGTCCGAGGGGTCGGCGCTCGAGGCGCACTCGCCGAAGACCGCATACGCGCCGTTGGTCAGATCCGGCGTCGTGAAGGTCTTGGTGCTCGCCGCCGCGACCCGCTCGGCCGTGGGCGTGCGGTACGCCGCGAAACCGGGCTCGAAGAGCTTGGCAGGATCGGCTTCGAGTTCGGAGATCTTCGTCGCGACCACGACCACTGCCCCGCACGTCACCGTGGAGTCGGTGTTGGGGTTCTGCACGGCCACCGAGATGGTGCTGCCCGCCACGGTCGCGTTCACGATCGGCGCCTCGACAACGGGCGTCGCACCGGCCAGAGCCGGTCCGGCGATACCCGCGGCGGCCATGGTGGCGAGACCGACAGCGCTGCGGCCGAGCAGGTTTCGTGCTCGAAGGTTCATTCACTACCCCTTGTTGGAAACGTCCGTCCGAAGAGTGACCGCGGCGCCTTGTCCCCGACATCCAAGATCACTTGCGAAAGCATCTGGCCTACGTGGGCTTTCTGCAACACATAGCTCGTGGGGAGGTAAGGGATTCTCGAGGTCGGCCGTAGCTAAGGACAGTTCTTACCGGTCGGTAACGACAATTGATCTGCGGAAACCGCCGGTGCCCCAGCTTCTTCCCGCAAACGTAACGATTTCGTCTCAGTCTGCGGCGGGGGTGGACTTTTCAATTGCTTGTTCAATTACCTGTGCGGACCACGCCCTTTGGTGTGCGCTGAGCGAGAATCCGGCCTGTTCGGTCGGCTCGGCAGTGCCCCGTCGTTACCGCTTCGAGGCCTAACGGTTCCAGCCCGATCGGAGGGCCTCGCGATCGACCTTCCCCGGCCCTCGCAGCGGCAGCGCATCGACCAACCGGACCTCGCGCGGCGCCGCCGTGGGATCGAGTGCGGCGCTCACGTGGGTTCGCAGCTCTGCGGCTGTCGGCACGAACCCGGCCTCGGGAACGATCGCGGCCACCACCCGCTGGCCGAGGCGGTCGTCCGGCAGGCCCAGGACGGCGCACTCGCGAACCGCCGGGTGCTCGACGAGGACCGACTCGACGACCTGGGGGACGACGGTAAGTCCGCCGGTCGAGATCGCCTCGTCGAGGCGTCCGCGGATGGTGAGTACCCCGTCGGCGAGAGTGCCGGCGTCATCCGTCCGGAACCAGCCCGGCTCCGCGAACGCGGGGTGCTCCGGCAGACCACGGTAGCCCGAGGCGATCATGGTGCCGCCGAGCAGGACCCGGCCGTCGTCGCCGATCCGCACCCGCGCACCGTCGAGCGGGACGCCGTCGTAGACGCATCCGCCGCACGTCTCGCTCATGCCGTAGGTCCGCACGACCCGCACGCCTGCATCCACGGCTCGACGGAGCAGAGGAGCCGGTGTCGCCGCGCCGCCGAGCATGACGGCGTCGAGGTCGGCCAGCGCAGCCGTGGCCTCCGGGTGGTCGAGAGTCTTGACCAGTTGGGTGGGAACGAGCGACGTGTAGCGGCGCGTGCCCGTCATGGAGGCGATCGCCGCGGGTAGCGCGGCCGGGTTGAAACCCCCCGTCACGTCGACGACGACCGGGGTGGTGCCCGCGAGGAGGCTGCGGAGCAGCACCTGCATTCCGGCGATGTGGTGTGCGGGCAGCGCCAGCAACCACGCGCCCGGGCCGCCCAGCCGTCGATGCGTCGCGTCGCCGCTCGCGCGCAGGGCCCGTGAGGTCAGCAACGCGCCCTTGGGGACACCGGTGGTTCCGGATGTCGCCATCACGAGCGCCACGTCGTCGGCGTCGGGAACGTCGTCGATGGATTCGCCGGGACGCAGGGCGTCCGTCAGGCGGGCGGTTTCGCGGGCGTCACTCGCCGGTACCGGGAGCAGGGGTGGACCGTCACCGCGTAGCGCGCGCTCGAGTCGGGGCAGGACCGACTCGAGCGCGGCGCCGGTGGGTACCGGGAGCGGGTGCAGCAGCGAACTCACCCCTCGATCGTTTCACGGAGAACCGGGGCGGGCCCGGCAGGTCAGGTCGGTGAGGGGCCGGCGAGGGGCCAGCCCCCGGCGGCGAGGTGCGAGCGCACCCGATCGACGTCGGACTCGAGAGGCATCTCGTTCGTGATCTTGGTGATCAGGACCTGGATGTCGGTCTTCGAGATGGGAAGGTCGCCGTCCTCGACGAGGGCCGCGGTCACCAGGTCGACCTCGTCCTCCGAGAGTCGGCGGGTGAGGAGCGCGAACAGTGGGACGTAGTCCTGCTCGGGCACGCCGTTGGGGTACCCGGCGCGCAGCCAGTCGATGATCGAGGAGAGAAACGGAGGCAGGCTCAACAGTGCTCCTGAACTCGGTCCGTCAGCTCCGGGCGTCCGGTGCTTCCCGGTCCGTTTCCTCGTCGCCGACGACGGGCCAACCGCCTGCAACGAGACGCTCGGTGACCCGGCTGATGTCTTCCTCGGTGGGTTCTTCGTGGATGACCCCCGCGATGATGCTCTTGAGCGCGTCGTAGTCGACGTGCCGATCGGGATGCTCGTGAGCCGTCGCGATGGACAGTTCGACGATCTCCCCGATCTCCTCGTCGGTGAGGCGCCGTCCGAGTACCGCGAGCAGAGCGAAGTGATCTTTGGCAGGAATGCCCTCCGGATAGCCGGCGCGTAGCCAGTCGAGTACCGAGCGGAGCGAATACTTGCTGTTCACGGGTGCGATCACTTTCACGAAGGAGCGGGGGTGGGGTCGGTCGGGGCCCCGCTCAGAAGACGTGGATGCCGAAGCTGCTTGCCAGGAAGTCCTGCATCAGCATCAGTATCCCAGCGATGATCGCGATCAGCACGACGGCGAAGCATGCCGCTGCGCCGACCTTGCCGGCGGTGCTCGCAGACGAGGTGCCGTCGGAGTTCGTTCGGGCACCCACCGAGAGCGACTTGAGTCCCAGCGCGAAGATCGCGGGCAGGCCCGCACCGAGGAGAAGTCCCACCAGGACGACCTGCCACAGCGAGTTGGCGGTCTGCGTCAATAGATCCATCGGTCGTCTCCTCTCAGTGGTGGCTGCGGGTGGTGGTGTCGGCGTCGGCCTGGCGAGCGGGTGCCGTGGCAGCCTTGTCCGTCGCGGGCTCGAGTCCGTCCTCCCACTCGGCGTTGACGTTGGTGGGATCGATCGGCTGACGGCGCGAGCGCAGGTACATGAAGACCGACAGGGCCACGAGCAGGGCGAAGACGACGAGCACGCCCGGGAGACCGCCGATGACGTGGGCCAACGCCCAGCAGACGGCACCGACGATGCCGGCGGACGGCAGGGTGATCAGCCACGCTACGGCCATCCGTCCGGCCACGCCCCAGCGGACCTCGGCGCCCCGGCGTCCGAGTCCGGTACCGAGGATCGACCCGGTCGCGACGTGGGTGGTCGACAGCGGCAGGCCGAGATGGCTGGAGGTGAGGATGATCGCGGCCGACGACGACTCGGCGGCCATGCCCTGAGGCGCGGCGATCTCGACCAGACCCTTGCCCAGCGTGCGGATGATGCGCCATCCGCCGAGATAGGTGCCCAGGGCGATCGCGACGGCGCAGCTCAGCTTCACCCAGAACGGCATCTCGGCATCCGCGGAGATGGACCCGTGCGCGACGAGCGCCAGGAAGATCACGCCCATCGTCTTCTGGGCGTCGTTGGTGCCGTGCGCCAGCGAGACGAGGGACGCCGTACCGACCTGGCCGATGCGGAAGCCCTTGCCCTTCGTGTCGTCCGGGACGTCACGGGTGATGCGGTAGATCAGCTTGGTGCCGACAGCGGCGACGAGCGCCGCGACGACGGGCGCGAGCAGCGCGGGCAGGATGACCTTGCCCATCACGCCGCCCCACTCGACGCCGCTCATGCCGATCGAGGCGATCGCGGCACCGATGAGGCCGCCGAAGAGGGCGTGCGACGAGCTGGACGGCATGCCGAACAACCACGTCGCGAGGTTCCACAGGATACCGCCCACGAGGCCGGCGAACACGATCAGAAGTAGTGCCTCGCCGCTGACGGATCCGAGGTTGACCACGCCTTTCGCGACGGTGGCCGCGACCTCGACGGAGAGAAAGGCGCCGACCAGGTTCAGGGTTGCAGAGAGTGCCACTGCGACCTTCGGTCGAAGTGCGCCGGTGGCGATGGAGGTGGCCATCGCGTTTCCGGTGTCGTGGAAGCCGTTCGTGAAATCGAAAGCGAGGGCAGTGACGACCACTACCAAGAGAACGACGAGCTCTGCGGTCACAACCGAATTGTGCGTATCGAAAGCGCAAAAGTACAGCGAGCAACCGGCGAACAGACGGTGCGCATCACCACATTCTGCTATCACCTCGCACGACGGTCCCGGGACTGTGGCGACACTCACGTCGATATGTCGGTGTGTCGGGCCTCACTCATCGGTCTCACTCACTGGGACCGGCTCCAGGGCGGGGGTGTGACGCTCGTTACGGTCCTCGCCACCGGGAGCTCATCGTCCCGGTGGCTGAAGTTCGCGGAGGTCGGTGGTGGGACGACGGTGGCGGTCGGGGCGCGCCGTGCCCTCCTTCTTTACCTAAGCAAAGTATTTGCCTTACCTAGTTTTTGCGAAAGGCCCGGGTGGGCCCGCAAGCAGTGTCATCGCTGCAGCTCCGGCCCGGTTTTCGCTCTGTTGGTTCGACCCCGGCCCGGTCGCACGGGCACTGAGAAGGAGAAACACCGACCGTGAAGAGAAACAAGACAGCCAAGCTGGTCGTGGCGCTCGCCGCGACAGCGGCTCTGGTCTCGGCCTGTTCCGGCGACCGTGGCGGCGAAGCCGTCGTTCCGGGCAGCGGCGACTCGGGCAACAGCAAGTCCACCTCGTCCGCGGACGTCGAGTTCGGCACGCTCGCCTCGCCGTGCGGCGACGGCGACGCGAAGGGCGCCACCGATCAGGGCGTCTCCGACACCGAGATCAAGATCGGCTACGGCGACGACCGCGGCTACGCGAAGAGCCCGGGACTCAACAAGGAGATGTCCGACGCCGTCTCCGCGATGATCAAGTGGTGCAACGAGCAGGGCGGCATCAACGGCCGCAAGATCGTCGGCACCGACTACGACGCCGCCATGACGCAGGCGAACGCCGTGATGCAGGACGCCTGCCGTTCCGAGTTCATGATGGTGGGCCACGGGTTCGCCATGGACGCGACCGCCGAGCAGACGCGCGTGGCCTGCAACATGGCAGCCGTGCCGGGCTTCACGGTCTCCCCGGACGCCGCGAACGGTCCGATGTCCTACCAGGGCGTGCCCTTCCCCGTCGACATCGCCAACGCTTCCGCGTGGTTCCAGATGGGCGAGATGCACCCCGACATGAAGAACGACTTCACGCTCATCGGTTCGACGATGCCCGCGATCATCACGTCGCTCGCGAAGACCTCTCAGATGGCGAAGGCCGCCGGCTTCAACCTCAAGGACTGCGGCGTCGTCCTCAACTACGAGGGCGAGGCCAGCTACGTCCCGTTCGCGGAGAAGATCAAGCAGTGCGGCGCCAAGGGCATGTGGACCTCGCGGTCCCCGGTCCCGAACGAGTTCAACTTCTTCAAGGCCGTCGACCAGGCCGGTCTCGACCCGATCATCTTCGGTGAGGCCACCTGGTACGCCAACTCGGCGCAGGCCTTCAACAAGGACAGCGGTCTGCTCGACAACCTGAACGCCGGCATGGCCTTCCAGATGCTCGAGAACGACAACGATCCGGCCGTGAAGCAGTACAAGGATCTCGTCACCGCGGGCGGCGGCAAGACCGCGCTGCTCGGTATGCAGGCGACGTCGTCGTTCCTGCTGTGGGCCACCGCGGCCAAGGAGTGCGGCTCCGACCTGACCCGCCAGTGCATGATCGACGAACTGTCGCAGATCCACGAGTGGGACGGCGGCGGTCTGCACGCCACGATGGATCCGGGCGCCAACATCCCCGCTCAGTGCGGCCTGATGGTCTCGCTGAAGGGCGCCGACTACTCGCAGGCGTTCCCCGCCGACAAGGGCGAGTTCAAGTGCGACCCGCAGTACCTGGTCAAGACCGACCCGTCGACGTGGGGCACCGAGCTCAACGCCGACCGCGTCGCCACCAAGTACCTCAACCCCAACGTGATCACGCCCAAGGCCTGATCCGGCCACGCCGCCCGGTCGACGCCCACAGGTGATCGACCGGCCGGCACCAACTCCCACCGATGAACGCGGCGCCCCGGGCCACCGCCCCGGGGCGCCGCGCCCATCCTTACTGAGGGTTTCCAGATGGACACTTTCGTGACGTTCACGATCCTGGGTCTCGTCCTGGGCTCGGTGTACGCAATCGCCGCCTCCGGGCTGGTACTCACCTACAACACGTCCGGCATCTTCAACTTCGCGCACGGCGCGCAGGCGATGCTCGGTGCGTTCCTCTACTGGCAGTTCCGCTACGGCTGGGACCTGCCGACACCGTTGGCGCTGCTCCTGACGATCGGCGTCGCCGGTCCGCTCATGGGTCTGCTGCTGTACGCGCTGATCATGCGCGGGCTGCGGGACACCGCCGAGGTCACCAAGATCGTCGTCACGGTGTCGATCCTCCTCGGTGGCGTGTCGCTCTCGCACTGGTTCTGGCATCCCGAGGAGCCGCGGACCGTCAAGATGTTCTTCGGCGACGAGAGCCGCTTCTCGTTCTTCGGCGCCACCGTGCACATGCACGAGGTCATCTGCCTCGTCGCCGCGGTGCTGATCGCGGTCGGCCTGCGCTTCCTGTTCACCCGCACCCGCCTGGGTGTCTCGATGCGCGGCGTCGTCGACGACCCGGATCTGCTGCGGCTCAACGGTCACAACCCCGAGCGGATCGCGGCCTTCTCGTGGGCCCTCGGCTCCACGCTCGCAGTGGTCGCCGGCATCCTGATCACCCCGATCAGCGGCGGCACCCTCGAGGCGAACCTGCTGACGCTGCTGGTGATCGACGCGTTCGCCGCCGCCATGTTCGGCCGACTGCGCAGCATCCCGCGCACGTTCGTCGGCGCGATCGTTCTCGGCCTGGCCGGCACCTACGTGCTCGGCTACTTCCCCTCGGAGTGGACGTGGACGTCCAACCTGCGTGTCTCGCTGCCGATGATCGCGCTGTTCGTCGTCCTCATCGTGCTGCCGCAGGACCGCCTGCGCGGCGCCGCGGTCCGCACCCGCGAGCGGTACACCGTCCCGACGGTGCGCAAGGCCGTCGCCTGGGGCGCCGCGCTGCTGGTGATCGTCTACATGATCCGACTGCTCATGGTCGAGTCCGCGATCACCACGCTCACGCTGGGCATGTCGTTCGCGATCATCGCGCTCTCGCTCACCCTGCTCACCGGCTACGCGGGCGAGATGAACCTCGCGGTGGTCTCGTTCGGCGCCATCTCGACGATCGTCGCCTACCACTTCGGCACCTCGGGCAGCGGACTCGCGACCCGGTTGACGCTGTGGGGCTTGATCATCGGCACCCTGGTCGCGGCCGTCATCGGCGGCCTCGTCGCGCTGCCTGCACTGCGCCTGCGCGGGCTGTACCTGGCCCTCGCAACCATGGCGTTCGGTGTGTTCCTGAGCAACATGGTGCTGCGCGACACCACCGAACACGAACTGTTCGGCGTCAAGTTCTCGCTGTTCACCGGTGGCAGCCTGTCGATCCCGCCGCTGAAGGTCGGCCCGCTCGACCTGAGCAACCAGACGGCGTTCCTCATGACGGTCACCGCGATCTTCACGATCCTGGCGATCGGTGTCGTCGCGCTCCGCAACAGCGGGTACGGACGCCGCCTCGCGGCCATGAAGGACAGCCCGGCCGCGGCCGCGATGCTCGGACAGAACCTCGTCAAGCTCAAGCTCAGCGTCTTCATGCTCTCGGCCGGCATCGCCGGACTCGGCGGCATCCTGATGTCGAGCGCGATCGGTGCGGTCTCCAACGAGAACTTCTCGATCATGATCAGCCTCACCGTGCTGATGCTCACCGTCGTCGCCGGTATCGGCTACGTGACGGGCGCACTGTTCGGCGGGCTCATGGCCGGCGTCGGCTTCGCCGTGATCATGGTGTCGTTCAACAACCTCGGCGCGGCGCAGCCCGAACTCGAGGGGCTGTGGACGTTCATGGGGCACCTCGCCGCCGTCAGCCCCGCGCTGATCGGTCTCGGGGTCGGCAAGAATCCGTCCGGCACGGTGCACGACGTCCTCGAGGGCTACCGCCATCTGCGCAGCGCCAAGCCGGTGCTGGTCGGCGGCGCTGCCGTCGTGGCGCTGTCGTACGTCCTCGCGCTCACCGGTGTCCTCGGCAACTGGTGGTTCGCCACGATCACGATCGTCACGGTGTTCATGCTCCCGGTCGTCGGGCAGATGTTCATGCCGGAGGCGGTACTGGGACCGGAGGCGGCCGCCGCCAAGCGCGGTACGCCGCCCGAGGAGATCGGCGTCGACCAGCCCTGGACGGAGGACCGCCTGGCCGAACTCGACCGCGAACTGGGGCTTCCGGCGAACGTCACCGAGCACACCGCGTCGGCACAGTTCGGTGAGCCGTCGCCCGCCGCGACGCCGAAGGAGGCGATCGTCCATGCCTGACACCCCCATCCTCGAAACCCGGGGAATCACCGTCAAGTTCGGCGGCAACGTCGCCGTCGACGACGTCAGCATCACCGTCGAGAGCGGCGCCATCACGGGCCTGATCGGTCCCAACGGCGCCGGCAAGACGACGCTGTTCAACACGATCACCGGACTGCAGAAGCCGGCGTCGGGCAAGGTCCTGCTCGACGGGCACGACGTCACCCGGCTCTCGCCCGCCAAGCGCGCGAACCGCGGCCTGGCCCGCACGTTCCAGCGACTGGAACTGTTCCTGTCGCTGTCGGTGCGGGACAACATCCGGGTGGCCGGTGACATCCATCGGTCCAACACCCGCAGCCGGATCGACGTGGACGCCGAGACCGACCGGATCCTCGAGCTCACCAAGCTCACCGACGTCGCGGACAAGGACGTCTCCGACATTCCGACCGGCCGGGCCCGGGTCGTCGAGGCGGCCCGTGCACTGATGACGTCGCCGCGACTGCTCCTGCTCGACGAACCGGCGTCCGGTCAGACGGAGCAGGAGACCGAGGACTTCGCGGAACTGCTGCTGCAGCTCGCGGCGGACGGCCTCGCGATCTGCCTGGTCGAGCACGACATCCCGCTCGTGATGAAGCTGTGCAAGCAGATTCACGTGCTCGACTACGGCGCCGTGCTGGCGTCGGGCAGTGCGGAGCAGGTTCGCGACGATCCGGCCGTGATCGCCGCGTACATCGGTACGGCAGAGGAGGCGGTGTGATGTCGACGGTGACCACGAACGCGGCGCAGGCGTCGGGCGGCCGCCACGAGGCTCCCACGCCACTGCTCGAATTGGACGGTGTCCGAGCGGGTTACGGCCCCATCGAGGTGCTGCACGGTGTGGACCTGGCGGTTGCGCCGGGTACCGTCATGGCGCTGCTCGGTCCCAACGGCGGCGGCAAGACCTCGACACTCAAGATCTGTTCCGGGATCCTGCCGATCACCCAGGGCGAGCTGCGCATGGCCGGCCGGTGCGTCAACGGCGCCGAGGCGTCCGACCTGGCCAAGCTCGGTGTGTGCTCGATCCCGGAAGGGCGCGGCATCTTCGCGAACCTCACGGTCCGCGAGAACCTGTGGATCGCAACGGGAACCGGATCGGATCTGGCGAAGCTCGAGGAGGTCGCCTACAACCGGTTCCCGATCCTCGGCAAGCGCAAGAACCAGCTGGCCGGATCGATGTCCGGCGGTGAGCAGCAGATGCTGGCACTGTCCCGGGCGCTCGGCACCGACCCCACCGTGCTGCTGCTCGACGAACTGTCGATGGGGCTCGCCCCGCGGATCGTCTCGCAGATGTACGACATCGTCGGCCAACTGGTCGACGAGGGCCTGACGATCCTGGTGGCCGAGCAGTTCGCCCGCGCCGTGCTGCCGATCGCCGATCGCGCAGCGCTCATGCTCCACGGACGAGTGGTCCGCGTCGGGGCACCCGACGAAATCGAGAACGAACTTTCCAACAGCTACCTAGGAGGATGACGATGACCACTCTCGCAGACGAGCGTCGCGCCCAGTTCAAGTCCGACGTCGACGATCTCAAGCTCAAGACCGGCCAGTCCCGTGGTGACGGTGCCGCCCGCATCGCCGGCATCGCACTCATGGTCGTCGGTGTCGTCGCCGCATTCGTCGTGTACATCTCGTCGCTCACACAGAGCGACCTGCGCGACATCGCGTCGTACCAGATCCTGGCCACCGCGTTCCTCGCGCTCACCGTGATCGGCGGTGCCCTCTACCTCGCGGGCGCCATCGCCCGGGTCCTGCGACTGTGGCTGCTGCGCCAGCTGCACGAGGGCCAGGCGCAGGCCGACCAGATCGCGGCGGCGCTGTCGAAGTAGGCGCTCCGCACCTGTGCGCCTTTTCGGTAGCCGGCCCTACCGGAAAGGCGCACAGGTGCGTTCAGCGCAGATCCCGCCGGATCGGATGGTCCTCGGGAATCTGCACCAGAACGATCGGGATGTCGTCGGGATCGGCGATCCACATCTCGTGCAGACCCCACGGCTCCTGCCGCGCCTCCCGCACGATCGGCACCTCGGCGCGGATCAGTTCCGCCTGGACGTCCGCCAGGTTGCGCACCTGCAGCCACAGGGCACCGGAGAACCGGTTGTCCAGCCCGGTCCCGCCGTGCGCACTCACCTCGATCAGGCCCTGACCGGCGAAGAACACGGTCCCACCCGGGTACTCACGGGCGATCGCCAGCCCCAGCACGTCCCGATAGAACGCCAGCGTCACCTCGTAGTCGCGGGGGCGCAGAATCGTTCTGCTGCTGAGAATCTCCACTTCGTTCCTCTCCTCGATCGGGGCGTCACTGCTCGGGTGCGGGCCGCGCCTCGTGCCCGGCCCGGCCCTGCGTGCGCCGCGCTTCCTTCATCTCGGCCTCGAACAGGTGCCGGCGGCCGTCGAGCAGCACGCCGCGCACGGCCTTCTCGTGCTCGCGCAGCTCGGACCAGTAGCCGTCGTCGAACTCCTCGACCACCTGGAACGTCCACCGCCCCTCGATGACGTTCCGGCCCACCATCGCAGTCCGCAGGCGTTCGGCCGCCGCCGAGTGCCCGGACTCGGCCAGTTTCTCCACCGCGTCCCCGAGCTGCAGATCGGCCCGGCCCATCAGCTGGTGGAACGCATACAGATGGCCGCGGGCCTGCTCCACGGTCTCGAGGGCCTCCGACAGCTTCCCGACGGCCTCGACGGTCTCGTCGGTGACGCCGTCCGGGCGGCGGTGTTGCGGTGCGGGTTGCTCACGGTCGACGGTCATGGGGTCCAGTGTGCCTGGTCGGGTGGTCGCCTCGTCAGTCGATCGAACGGAGCAGCTCCGTGTCCTCGAGTGCCTCCAGGGACAGCGTGCGGTATCCCACCTCGTCGAACAGGACGGTGACGCGGTCGGATTCGGTGCGGATCACCACGCCCGCACCGAAAGTGCGATGGGCGACGCGGCTGTCCACCGGGAACGGATCGGCGCCGGGTCGCGTCGTCGAGCGGGGGTTGTCGTCGCAGCGATCGCAGTTCCCGCACGGGCCGTCCGGGTGCTCGCCGAAGTAGTCGAGGAGGAAGACGCGCCGGCAGCCGCGGGTCTCCGCGTACCCGCGCATCATCTCGACCCGGGAACGATCCCACCTCCGGTCGACCGCCGCGACGTGGGCGGCCGCGGCGACCGCCTCGTCCTCCCCGACGCCGGTCCACGTGACGCCGTCCGGTCCGTCCCCGACGACCCCCGCGCGGGCGAGGAGATTGACCGCGTTGGTTGCGGTGCGGGACCGCAGATTGGTCCGGGACCGCAACTCGCGCAGCGATATCGGCTGCCCCGACAGGGCGCGGTAGATCCGGCGCAAAGTGGCCTCCCGCGGGGCGCCCGCAGCGAAGAACGCGCGCAGCGCCAGGTCCTCGGGACGGTAGAGGAGCACCGCGCGAGCGTCCGCGCCGTCGCGGCCGGCACGTCCGATCTGCTGGTAGTAGTCGTCGAGGGAATCCGGCACGGACTCGTGTACGACGAACCGGACGTCGGGCTTGTCGATACCGAGCCCGAACGCCGACGTCGCGACCACCACGTCGTACCGGTCGGCGAGGAAGCCCTCGTGGACACGCGCACGGTCGGCCGCACGCATCCCGCCGTGGTACGCCGCGGTGCGCAGCCCGGTCTCGGCGAGCGAGCGCGCGTACTGCTGCGTCGCGGCGCGCGTCGAGACGTAGAGCAGGCCGGTGCCCGACAGCTGCCGCACGGCACCGACGAGTTCGCGCGTCTTGTCCTTCGCGGTGGTCGCGCGGTGCACTTCGAGCCGGATGTTCGGCCGGTCGAAGCCGCCGACCACGAGCACCGGGTCGCGCATCCGCAACTGCGCGACTATCTCCTCCCGGACCGGCGGCGACGCGGTCGCGGTCAGGGCGAGCACCGGCGGATGCCCGAGCCGATCGATCGCGGCGCCCAACCGCAGGTAGTCGGGGCGGAAGTCGCGGCCCCACGCGCTGATGCAGTGCGCCTCGTCGACCACGACCAGCGAGACGTCCGAGGCCGCGAGCCGCTCGAGCGTCGCCTCGTCGACGAGTTGCTCGGGGGAGAGGAAGAGGTACTCCGCGCCGGCCCGTTCGACGGTTCGCCAGGCCTCCGCGGTCCGACGTGGCCCGAGAGTGGAGTTCACCGCCAGCGCGACGGGCGCGTCGTCGGCGGCTTCGATGCCCGACACCTGGTCGTGTTCGAGCGCGATGAGCGGCGAGATCACCAACGTCATCCCCTCACGGAGTGCGGCCGTGACCTGGTACACCGCCGACTTGCCGTAACCGGTGGGCATCGCGGCCACCACGTCGCGGCCCTCCAACAGCGGCGTCATCGCCTCCACCTGGCCGGGGCGCAGCCGCTGCCAGCCGAAGTCCTCGCGGGCCACCCGGCGGAGCTCGTCGGCGGCCGTCACGGTCACCGGCCGTGCTCGACGAACCAGGTGCGGGCGTGTTCGGCGACGACGCCCAGGGTGCCGGGCTCCTCGAACAGGTGCGTCGCGCCGGGCACGATGACGAGTTCGTGCTCGCATTCGAGCAGCTTCGCCGCCTGACGGTTCAGGTCGATCACCGTGGTGTCGAGCGAGCCCACCAGCAACAGCGTCGGCGCCCGCACCATCGACAGCCGTGAACCGGCCAGGTCCGGACGGCCGCCGCGCGAGACGACCGCCGAGATGTCGTTGCCCTTCTCGGCGGCCGCGTGCAGGGCCGCGGCCGCCCCGGTGCTCGCCCCGAAGTACGCGACGGCCGAGGTGCGCTCGCGCAGCTGCGCGGTCACCTCGAGCAGCCGACACGCGAGCAGCGGGATGTCGAACACCAGGCGCCGGTCGGCCTCCTCGTCCGGTGCGAGCAGATCGAACAGCAGCGTGCCCAGTCCGGCGTCCTGCAACAACTCGGCGACCAGTCGGTTGCGCGGACTGAACCGTCCGCTCCCACTGCCGTGCGCGAACACGACCACCGGCAGTGAATCGACCGGGTCGGTGAGTGCCCCGGACAGGCGCACGCCGTCGACGTCGAACGCGACCTCGGTGCTCACTCGTCCATTGCACACCCGATCGCACCAGCACTCCACCGGAATCGGCGCATCCGGTGCGGGACCGTTCAGCCGCCGGGGAGTGCGCGGTCGACGAGAGCGCCGACCACGGGGGAGAGGGCTTCGGCGTGTTCGACGGTGAGGTGGTTGTCGTCGCGGAACACCAGGCCGTTGCCGACGACGACCGGGCAGCGGTCGGCGGTGCAGAACAGGTCGAATCCGCAGCTACGTGACTGTCGGTCGGAGATGCCACACTGCCGAAGCAAACGGGGCGAACTTGGAGGGGTGTCGTGAAGAAGCGCTACAGCTACCGCGCGTACCCGACCGCTGCGCAAACGCTGATGCTCGCCAAGACCTTTGGATGCGCGCGTGTCGTGTTCAATGATTTTCGTCGCCCACTGCGGGACGTGTATGAGACGCGGGGCTTCGTCCCTGATCTCGATGAGGTGAAATCGCTCGTGACGGCGCAGGCAAAACACACGCCTGAACGGCACTGGTTGTCCGAGGTGAGCGCGGTCGCGCTTCAGGAGTCGGCGCGAGACGCACAGGCGGGATAGCGCGCTTTCGTCGCATCAGTTGCACGAACACGACGCGGGCCCCGAGTAAACCCGCCGCGGTTCAAACATAAGTCTGGGCGACAGGTCGCAGCCTCCGTCGATGGTCCGAAGCCGCTCCGCATCCGCACGTGGACATGCAGGTGCGGAGCGACTCTCGACCGCGACTACAACGCGGCAGTCAACGTCATGCTCGCCGCAGGGCTTGCGGAGAGGCTAAACGCCATGGAGGGGTGTCAGACGGGTGCTTGCGCTCGCGGGCCCCGACGAAGTGGGAACCCGCCTAGCCGATTCTCGACGATCGGCGTAGGAACCTTTGCTCGATTCACGAGCAAAAGGGGGGTCAATAGTACCAGGGGTACGGCGACCAGTCCGGGTCGCGCTTCTGCAGGAACGAGTCGCGGCCCTCGACGGCCTCGTCGGTCATGTACGCCAGACGGGTGGCCTCGCCGGCGAACAGTTGCTGGCCCACCAGTCCGTCGTCCTGCAGGTTGAACGCGTACTTGAGCATGCGTTGTGCCTGCGGCGACTTGCCGTTGATCTTGGTGCCCCACTCGATCGCGACGTTCTCGAGTTCGTCGTGGTCGACGACCCGGTTCACCGCGCCCATCCGGTGCATTTCCTCGGCGGTGTAGGTGTCGCCGAGGAAGAAGATCTCGCGGGCGAACTTCTGGCCCACCATCTTCGCGAGGTACGCGCTGCCGTAGCCGCCGTCGAAGCTGCCCACGTCGGCGTCGGTCTGCTTGAAGCGGGCGTGCTCGCGGGAGGCGAGCGTCAGGTCGCACGTGACGTGCAGGCTGTGCCCGCCACCGGCGGCCCAGCCGTTGACCAGGGCGATGACGACCTTGGGCATGAACCGGATCAGGCGCTGCACCTCGAGGATGTGCAGACGGCCGGCGCGAGCCGGATCGACGGTCTCCGCGGTCTCACCCGACGCGTACTGGTAGCCGCTGCGGCCACGGATGCGCTGATCGCCGCCCGAGCAGAACGCCCAACCGCCGTCCTTCTCGCTGGGGCCGTTGCCGGTGAGCAACACGCAGCCCACGTCGGAGGTCGTGCGGGCGTGGTCGAGCGTGCGGTACAGCTCGTCGACGGTGTGCGGGCGGAAGGCATTTCGGACCTCGGGGCGATCGAACGCGATGCGGACGATGCCCTCGGAGACATGACGGTGGTACGTGATGTCGGTGAGGTCCTCGAAGCCGGGGACGGGACGCCAGAGCTGCGGATTGAAGGTCACGGACCGAAGGATATGCCCCGGCCGCCGGTGTGTCGGGCAGTGCCTCACGCCCGAACCGCCCCTTTCCGGCGATAACGTGCAGGGCATGAGCGAGTCAGTGCAGTCCGGAGTTCTTCCCGGGGACGGGGTGCGATCCGTCGACGACGTCCACGAACACCACGGCGGTTTCCCGGTGTTCACGCCGGTGCAGGCGGGGCCGAACTACGGGGAGTTCGTCGAGTCGCTGCGCCGACTCCAGGATCTCGCGGTCTCGACCCACCTCCCCGACGACGTCGTCGACGACGCGATCGCCCGGGTGAACGCGTTGAGCGACCTGCTCGAGCCCTACCGGGTGCCGGAAGGCAAGTCCCCGGCCGGCTTCAACCGGCAGTTGCCGGGCCGCGGCAGCCTGCTGCTGTTGCCGTGGCTGTTCGAGAAGGTCGAGGCCGACGGGATCCGGTCCCGCGGCGTGTTCCGCCTGTTCCACCGGGGCGGCAACAGCGCCGCGCACGGCGGCACCATCGGACTGCTGTTCGACGACATGCTCGGGATGATCGTGTACGCGTCCGGGCATCCCATCGCACGCACCGCCTACCTGCACGTCAACTACCGCCAGGTGACGCCGCTCGAGACCGAACTCGTACTCGAGGGCCGCGTCGACCGCGTCGAGGGCCGCAAGCTCTACTGCACCGCGGAACTGCGCGACCTGGACGGCACCGTGCTGGCCGACTGCGAGGCGCTCATGATCGAACTCCTGCCGGGGCAGCCGTGACCTTCCCCCCGCTCGCCGACGTCCTGGCCGGCGCCCGCGTGGTGAGCCTGCCGATGCGGGTTCGCTTCCGCGGCATCACCACTCGCGAGGCGCTCCTGCTCGAGGGGCCCGCCGGGTGGGGTGAGTTCGCGCCGTTCCCCGAGTACGACGACGCCGAGGCGGCGCACTGGCTGCGGGCCGGCATCGAGGCCGCGTGGGCCGGTCCGCCGACACCGCTGCGCACGCGGGTGCCGATCAACGCGACCGTCCCGGCGATCGGGCCCGAGCAGGTGCCGCAGATCCTCGCCCGCTTCCCCGGCGCCCGAACCGCGAAGGTCAAGGTCGCCGAGAAGGGGCAGAGCCTCGCCGACGACGTCGCCCGGGTGACCGCGGTGCGCGAGTTCATCCCGAACGTGCGGGTCGACGCCAACGGCGGCTGGAGCGTCGACGACGCCGTCACCGCGCTCACCGCCTTGACCGCCGCCGGCCCGCTCGAATACGCCGAGCAGCCGTGCGCGACGGTGCCCGAGCTCGTCGAGGTCCGCCGCAGGCTGTCGGACGTGCCGATCGCGGCCGACGAGAGCATCCGCCGCGCCGAGGACCCGTTGCGCGTGGTGCGTGCCGGCGGAGCCGACGTCGCCGTCGTGAAGGTGCCGCCGCTCGGCGGGATGCGCCGTCTCCTCGCGCTCGCCGACGAACTCGCCGGGCACGGGGTGCCCGTGGTGGTGTCGAGCGCACTCGACACCGCGGTCGGCATGGGCGCCGGGCTCGCCGCGGCCGCGGCACTGCCGAACCTGAACCACGCGTGCGGGCTCGGCACCGGCGGACTGTTCGCAGCCGACGTCGCCGATCCCCGGGAGATGTCGGACGGCAGCCTCGACGCGAGCCCCGTCGTTCCGGATCCGGCGAGGCTGAGTGCTCTCGCGGCACCACCGGAGCGGACGCAGTGGTGGCTCGAACGGCTGCGTCGCTGCCACCAAATCCTGGCCACCAGCGGGGACACCGACCTCGTATAGTCTCGTGCCCGGTCAGATACGGACCAGTCGATACGGAGGCAAGAAGTGGTTGCAGCACTGAACGACACCCTGCTGGACGATGCACGGATGCCCGCGGTCCTCGCGGACGTCCAGGCGCTCGTCGACGCGGAGGTCTCGGACAAGAAGGGTGCGTCCGGACTGGCGCTCAAGGGCGGGTACGGCGCCGTCAAGAAGGTCGGACCGTCGATCGTGCCGGATGCCGTCGAGGGCCTGCTGCCGGCGTTCGTCGCGCGGCTCGAGCCGTTCTGGCAGGACTTCGGGACCAGCGGGGAGAGCAGCTTCTCGGCGTTCCTGACCGCGCGCAGCGACGCCGTCGCCGACGCGCTGCTGGGCGTCACCGACGAGCGCATCGAGGGCACCGACAAGGGCGCGATCAAGAAGGTCTACTCGACGCTGCGTCCGTCGGCGAAGAAGCACGTCATCGAGGCTCTCCCGCGTCTCGGTGATCTGGTGCAGAAGCACGCAGCCTAGGCGCTTCGCGCCCGTGCGCCTTTTTGGTAGTTCCCACTACCGAAAAGGCGCACGGGCAGCTCCGCTGCCTAGTACGCGGCGTGACCGTGACGCCAGTAGCCGGTGAACGCGATGTCGGACTTCGGCACCCGCCGGTCGTTCACCAGGTGGCGGCGCAAGCCGGTCGCGAGATCGCTCTCACCGGCGACGAACGTGTACGACGGGCCGCCGGGCAGATCGGCGGCCCGCACCGTCGCGAGCGCGAGCTCGCCGGGCTTGGCCGACGGGTCGTCGCGCACCAGCCAGTGCAGCTCGGCGTTGTCGCCCACTGCGACGTCCTGCCGATCGTCGTCGTGTGGGATCTCGATGTACGCGCGCACCGGCAGCGCCGGATCGACCGAGCGGAGGATGCCGACGATCGCCGGGAGCGCGCTCTCGTCACCGACCAGCAGGTGCCAGCGGGCGTCCGGGGTGGGGTTGTAGATCAGGCCCTCGTCGAGCAGCCCCAGCGGGTCGCCCGGCGCGCACGAGTTCGCCCACGCCGACGCCGGACCGAGGTCGCCGTGCGACGCGAAGTCGATGTCGAGTTCCGGCCCATCCCCGAAAAGCCCTCCCGCGGGCCGGAACTCGCGCACGGTGTAGTTGCGCAACACCGGCCGGACGTCCTTGGGGATCAGCTTGAACTGTGCGTACCAGAGGTTGCCGCCCGACGTGGGAAGTCGGAATCCGCTCACCTCCCGGTCGGGGATGAACATCCGGAACCAGTGGTCGAAGCCCATCGGGACGAACCCGCGCAGCTCCTCGCCGCCGATCGTGACCCGCACGAAGTTCGGGCTGATCTGCTTGCTGCCGAGCACGTGCGCCGAGACGATCTCGCGCTGCTCGGGCTTGACGAACTTGGAGCGTTTGGCCATGGCGTTCCGTCCCCGCGAATCCGATAAGAGTTTAGCCAACCCTAATACGAGGAGTGGGGGCGTGGTTCAGCCAGGCCGCCCCGGGCGGGCGATCCGCCGGACCGCGGGCGGCATACCCCACTCGTCGCGGCCCAACCTGCTCAACGGGGCGATCGTGGCGAACGCGGGCAGACCGTCGTCGGCCAGGGCCTCGGGCCGTACCGCCACCGCCAGTACATCGCCCATCACGACGAACGACGTCCCCACCTCGATCACCTCCCGGAGCCGGCACTCGATCGCGACGGGGGAGTCCGCGACCCGTGGCGGGCGAACGCGCTCGCTCGGTTCGGCCGCGATGTCGAGCGCGGCGAACTCGTCGGTGCCCGGCTCGTACGGCGCCGAGCTGGTGTTGACGGCGTCGAGCATCGGCTCGGTCGCGAGGTTGACGACGAACTCTCCGGTGGCCTCGACGTTTCGGAGGCTGTCCTTGCGGCCCACCGACGTGAACTGCACGACCGGCGGCTCGGCGCTCGACACCGTGAAGAAGCTGTACGGCGCGAGGTTCGGCACCCCGTCGGCCGACAGCGTCGACACCCACGCGATCGGACGCGGCACCACCGACGCGGTCAGTACGGGATAGAAGCGACCGGGACCCATCTCGGTGGGGTCGAAGACTGTGCGCACCATCCGACCATCGTGGCAGCGGAGCCGCCCGTGCGCCCTTCCGGTGTGCCCGGCTACCGAAAAGGCGCACGGGTGCGCAGCGCCCGACCCGCGTCTGCCAATCTGGAAGGCGTGAACCCGTCCACTGCACAAGCCACCGCCGTCGTCGACGAACTGATCCGCGGCGGGGTACGTGAGGTCGTGCTCTGCCCGGGTTCGCGCAACGCACCGCTCGCGTTCGCACTGCAGGCCGCCGACGCCGCCGGGCGGCTCCGCCTGCACCTGCGGATCGACGAGCGCACCGCGGGATTCCTCGCGATCGGTCTCGCTGTCGCGAGCGGGCAGCCGGTCCCCGTGGTGATGACGTCGGGCACCGCCGTCGCGAACCTCGGCCCCGCGGTGCTCGAGGCCAACTACGCGCGCATCCCGCTGATCGTGCTCAGCGCCAACCGGCCCTACGAGATGCTCGGCACCGGCGCCAACCAGACCGTCGAGCAGTTCGGCCTGTTCGGCAGTCAGGTGCGGGCCGCGATCAGCCTCGGTCTCGCCGAGGAGGCCGGGGACGAGTCGCAGCGCGGCATCCGCTTCGACGAGCAGAACAGCCAGTGGCGCAGCGCGGTGTGCCGGGTGCTCGCCGCCGCCCGCGGCACCCGTTCCGGCAACGCCGGCCCCGTCCACTTCGACATTCCGCTGCGTGAGCCGCTGGTGCCGGACGTTCGTCCGCGGGGACTCGTGCCCGAGGGCCGTCCCGGCGGCGCCGCCTGGACCACCACCGTGCACGCGACGCTCGACGTCCCGATGGACCTCGACATCACCGCCGACACGGTCGTCGTGTCGGGGCATGGCTCCGCGTACCGGCCCGAGCTCGCGGGCCTGCCGACCGTCGCGGAGCCGACCGCGCCGCTGCACGGCATCCCGCTGCATCCGCTCGCGTTGCCGCAGCTCAAGCCGCGGCAGGCGATCATCACCGGCCGCCCGACGCTGCACCGCCCGGTGTCGAAGCTTCTCGCCGACCCGTCCGTCGCGGTGTACGCGCTCACCACGGGCCCGCGTTGGCCCGACGTCTCCGGCAACGTGCTGGCGACCGGTACCCGCGCCGTCGTGACCGGCGAGCCGGACCCCGCGTGGATCGCGCGGTGCCGGCACCTGTCCGAGCACGCCGACAAGGCTGTCCGCTCGCAGCTCGACGCGCACCCGACCGCCACCGGTCTGCACGTCGCGGCCGCCGTCATGGAGGCGTTGTCCGACGGCGACCAGTTGCTGCTCGGCGCGTCCAACCCGGTCCGCGACGCCGCGCTCGTGAGTTACCCGCGGCCCGGGGTGAAGGTGCTCTCGAACCGTGGTGTCGCCGGTATCGACGGCACCGTGTCGACCGCGGTCGGTGCCGCGCTCGCCTACGAGTCGGAGGGACGCACCGTCGCGTTGCTCGGCGACCTGACGTTCCTGCACGACGCGTCCGGACTGCTCATCGGTACGGGCGAGCCGCGGCCTACGGATCTGACGATCGTCGTCGCCAACGACGACGGCGGCGGCATCTTCGAACTGCTCGAGCAGGGCGACCCGCAGTACGCGGGCGTGTTCGAACGCGTCTTCGGCACCCCGCACGGCATGGACCTGGCCGCACTGTGCGCCGCCTACCGGGTGCCGCACCGCCGGGTCGATCTGGCCGAGCTGACCGCTGTGCTCACGGCGCCCGGCGACGGTATCCGCGTGCTCGAGGTCACCACCGAACGTTCGGGCCTGCGGGAGCTGCACGCCGCGGTGCGGGCGCAGCTGTGAGTCCCCGCGTCGCACACCGTGCGGCGGTGTCGGTGATCGTCGTCGCCGCCGGGATCTCGGTGCTCGCGGTGCTGCTGGTGCTGGCGGCGTGGCGCAACGACCGGACCATCGAATCGGACATGGGCACCGCCACCGCCGAGGTCCTGTCCGCCGGTTCGCTGCGGTCGGCGGTCAGCTTCGTCACCCCCGACGGCGTTACGCACAACCCGAAGCTGGGGGTGCTGTACCCGACCAACCTCACCGCCGGCCAGCGCATCGACGTCGAATACGCACGCAGCGAACCGGATCTGGTGCGCGTCGCGGGCCGGGACGCGAGCGTCGCGATCGTGCCGGCCGGATCGGTGATCGTCGTGACGTGGTTCGTGGCACTGCCCGCGCTGCTCGTGCTGCGCCGACGGGCCCGCGCCGAGGGTTCCTGAGAAGTTCACTCAGGAAGGGTTTCTATCCTCGACCGAATGCGGAGAACTTCGGAGCGGGCCGGGATGATGCTCGTCGCCGCGGCAGTCGTCGTGGTGGCCCTGTACCTGCTGCGCGGCGTCGGTGCGGCGATCTATCGCGCGATCGTGCCGCACACGTCGGATCTACCCGGTGTGGGCCTGATCGCCGAGATCGGACTGCTCGCGCTCGTCGCGCTGTTCGCGGTGCTCGCCGTGCAGATGTGGCGCACCCGCTCCCCGCACCTGGGGGAGCTGCTGATGGGCGGCTTCGGTGTGGTCGTGGCGTACGTGCTCAGCGAGGTGATCAAAACCTTCGTCAGCGAGGACCGGCCGTGCCGCGTCGAACTCACCCTCGCCGACTGCCCGGCCCCCGGGGACTGGTCGTTCCCGAGCAACCACACCGTCATCGCCTTCGGTCTCGCCACCGCCATCGTGCTCGCGACGGAACGGATCCTGTCGTCGTTGCAGCGCGGCCTGGTGATCGCGCTGGCCGCGCTGATCGGCCTCGCTCGGGTCCTGCAGGGGGTCCACTACCCGCACGACGTGCTCGCGGGCGCCGTCGTCGGATCCGCCGTCACGATCGCCGTCGTCGCGATGCTGCTGCCGTGGGCGCAGACCAAGGCACGGTCACTCGGTCGCCGACCGGCGCGAACGAGCGAGGACAACCCGGCGGCCGATGTCGACGCGTGAGCGGTTGGTAGCGTCTGACGCCGTGGCAGATACACACGGCTCGCGGGCCTCGCTCGAGAAGAAGCCGCACGAGGTCGCGTCGATGTTCGACGGGGTCGCGAAGCGATACGACCTGACGAACACGGTGCTCTCGTTCGGTCAGGACCGCAGTTGGCGCAAAGCCACCCGGGCCGCGTTGGACCTCGAGCCGGGGGAGCGGGTCCTCGACCTCGCGGCCGGCACCGGTGTCTCCACCGTCGAACTCGGCCGCTCCGGTGCCTGGGTGGTGGCCACCGACTTCTCCAAGGGGATGCTGCAGGCCGGTATCGATCGCCGCGTCCCGATGGTCGCGGGTGACGCGATGCACCTGCCGTACGGCGACGCCGTGTTCGACGCCGCCACCATCTCGTTCGGTCTGCGCAACGTCTCCGACTTCGACGCCGGGCTGCGCGAGATCGCCCGCGTCACCAAGCCCGGCGGACGCCTCGTCGTCAGCGAGTTCTCCACACCCGTGTTCGGGCCGTTCCGCACGGTCTACATGGAGTACCTCATGAAGGCGCTCCCGCGGGTGGCCCGTGCCGTGAGCAGCAACCCGGACGCGTACGTCTACCTCGCCGAGTCGATCCGGGCGTGGCCCACACAGGAGCAGCTCGCCGGGCGCATCGAGGCCGCCGGTTGGAAGAACGTGCAGTGGCGCAACCTCACCGGT
Organism: Prescottella equi; assembly: GCF_002094305.1. Classification (GTDB taxonomy): domain Bacteria; phylum Actinomycetota; class Actinomycetes; order Mycobacteriales; family Mycobacteriaceae; genus Prescottella; species Prescottella equi. The sequence continues at coordinate 131,943 of NZ_LWTX01000005.1, read as the reverse complement.
GGCATCGTCGCCCTGCACCGCGCCACCCGCTGAGCGCGCTCGCGGCCGCCCGACACCGCTTCAGGAGAACGGCGGCCGCGCATCCAGACGTAGCGACCCGGCACCCGACGTCCGCCACGCGCGGGCCACGACGTCGGCGTCCTCGTCGGTGACGAGGTTGCCCATCACCCGCACCGCGACGGTCATCATCGCGCGCGAGCGCATCGCGACGGGCCCGGCCGTCGGCAGGAACCGGGCCACGGTCAGCAGACCCGCGAGACGCCGCGCGATCGAGAACGCGCGGCCGTACCGGTCCCGCAGCATCGCGGGCCACACGTCGGTCAGGTCGGCGTCGTCGAGGAGCCGCGCGACCAGGCGTCCGCCCTCGAGTCCGTAGTCGATGCCCTCGCCGTTGAGCGGGTTCACGCACGCGGCGGCGTCACCGATCAGCGCCCAGTTGCGCCCGGCGACGTTCGAGACGGCGCCACCCATCGGCAGCAGCGCCGACGCCACCGAGTGCACGTCGCCGTCCAACCGCCATTCCGCGCGGCGCTGCGCGACGTACAGGTCGAGCAGCGGACGCAGCGCACCCGGTGCCGGACGTTTCGCGGTGGCGAGCGTGCCGACGCCGATGTTCACCTCGCCGGTCGCGAGCGGGAACACCCAGCCGTAGCCCGGCTGCAGGGCACCGGTGTCGTCGCGCAGCTCCAGGTGCGACGTGATCCACGGGTCGGCGCTGCGACCGGACGTCGCGTACGCGCGGGCCGCGACGCCGTACGCGGTGCCGCGGTGCCACTGCCGGCCCAGCTGCTTGCCGAGCGTCGAGCGGACGCCGTCGGCGACGATCAGCTTCTCGCAGGTGACGGTGTGCGTGCCCGACGCGGTCTTCACCGTCACGGCTCGCACCCGGTCGCCGTCTCGCTCGACGCCGACGGCTTTCGCGCCCTGCACCATGCGGGCACCGGCGTCCACCGCGGTCAGCCGCAGACGATCGTCGAGTTCGGTGCGGGGGACCGCGCTACCGACGGCGGGCAGCGCGCCGCCCGGCCACGGCAGTTCCAGCTCGCGGCCCCAACCGGTGAGCCGCAGACCGCGGTTGACCGTCCGCTCACGCACCCAGTCCCCGAGACCGAGATGATCGAGTTCGGCGACCGCGCGGGGCGTCAGCCCGTCACCGCACGTCTTGTCGCGCGGGAAGGTGGCCGCGTCGAGGAGCAGGACGTCGCGGCCGGCGCGCGCCGCCCACGTCGCCGCCGCGGAACCGGCCGGACCTGCACCGACGACCAGGACTTCCGTGCTCGAGGGCAGTTCCGCCGAGGGATTCGGGGCATCGCTGGACCCAGCGGTCGGGAAATGTTCGGCCACCACCCCACCATCCTCTCAGGCCGAGGTAGCGCGACGCGGCCAGGGCAGGTGTGGTGACGAGCGTTGCTGACGCTAGGTTCACTACCGTGGTTTCTGCGTTTTCCGGGCCTGCCGAGGCGTTACCGACTACAGGAATGAGTACTGACATCGTGAGCACTGAGGGGTCGAGCACTGTCGTCGCGGGAGTCGATCTCGGCGACCAGCAGCTCGCGGACGCCGTGCGCGACGGGCTCGCCCGCGTCGAGGAGCTTCTCGTCAGCGAACTGTCCGACGGTGAGGACTTCCTCACCGAGGCTGCGTTGCATCTCGCGAAGGCCGGGGGCAAGCGGTTCCGTCCGCTGTTCACCGTCCTGACCGCCCAGCTCGGGCCGGAGGGCTCGGACCCGGCGGTGGTCACCGCGGCGACCGTCGTCGAACTCGTGCACCTGGCCACGCTCTACCACGACGACGTCATGGACGAGGCCGCGATGCGCCGCGGTGCGCCCAGCGCGAATGCGCGGTGGGGTAACAGCATTGCGATCCTCGCCGGTGACTACCTGTTCGCGCACGCGTCGCGTCTGGTGTCCACGCTCGGCCCGGAGGCCGTCCGCATCATCGCCGAGACGTTCGCCGAACTGGTCACCGGCCAGATGCGCGAGACCATCGGCGCCCGCGAGAAGCAGGACCCGGTCGAGCACTACCTCAAGGTCGTCTGGGAGAAGACCGGCTCGCTCATCGCGGCCAGCGGCCGCTTCGGCGGCACGTTCTCGGGCGCCGACGCCGACCAGATCGCGCGCCTCGAGCGCCTCGGCGACGCCGTCGGCACCGCGTTCCAGATCGCCGACGACATCATCGACATCTCGTCGGCGTCCGAGCAGTCCGGCAAGACCCCCGGCACCGACCTGCGCGAGGGTGTCCACACGCTCCCCGTGCTGTACGCGCTGCGTGAGGAAGGCGCCGACGCCGACCGGCTGCGCGTCCTGCTCGACGGCCCGGTCACCGACGACGCCGACGTCGCGGAGGCCCTCGCGCTGCTCGAGCGGTCACCGGGCATGGCCGCCGCGAAGGCGAAGCTCGGCGAGTACGCCGACCGCGCCCGGGCCGAGCTGGCGCAGCTGCCGCAGGGGCCCGCGAACGACGCGCTCGTGCGACTCGTCGACTACACCGTCGAACGCGTCGGTTGATCAACTTCTGAAGTAGCCTGCGAACCAGCCCGGGAACCTTGTTCCCGGGCTGGTTCGTTGTCAGGACAGCAAGCCACACGGTGGTGAACAGGGAAGAGGCGAGTCGTGCACGGTTACGCAAACGGCGCGAAGACGTTCGGACTGCTGGTCGGAATGTCGGCGCTGATCATCTTCATCGGCGCGCTGTTCAGGAATCCGACGATCCTGGTCTTCTCGATCCTGCTGGCCGTCGGCGCCAACGCCTACGCGTACTTCAACAGCGACAAGCTCGCGTTGCGGGCCATGCACGCGCAGCCCATCACCGAGGTCCAGGCCCCCGTCATCTACAAGATCGTCCGAGAGCTCGCGACGACCGCACACCAGCCGATGCCGCGGCTGTACATCAGCCCCACGGCGGCGCCCAACGCATTCGCGACCGGACGCAATCCACGTCACGCCGCGGTGTGCTGCACCAGCGGCATCCTCGACATCCTCGACGAACGCGAACTGCGTGCCGTGCTGGGGCACGAACTGTCCCACGTCTACAACCGCGACATCCTGATCTCGTCGGTGGCCGGCGCGATGGCGGCCGTCATCTCCGGCCTGGCCAACATGGCGATCTTCGCCAACATGTTCGGTGGCGGTCGCGACGGGCAGGGAGCCAACCCCATTGCACTGCTGTTGGTCTCGCTGCTGGGGCCGATCGCCGCCACGGTCGTCAAGCTCGCCGTCTCCCGGTCGCGGGAGTACCAGGCCGACCAGTCGGGTGCGGAGCTGACGGGCGACCCGTTGGCCCTCGCGTCGGCGTTGCGGAAGCTCGAGCGGGGCACGCAGGCCGCGCCGCTGCCGCCGGAGCCGAAGATCGCCGCGCAGTCGCACATGATGATCGCCAACCCGTTCCGCGCCGGCGACCGGGTCGGCAAGATGTTCTCCACCCACCCGCCCATGGCCGACCGGATCGCGCGGCTGGAGAAGATGGCCGGCGGTGGCCCCTCCGGCGGGGGACTGCCCCCGACCTACCGGGAGCTCTGAGGTTTCAGACGGCACAGGCCGCACACGTTCCCGACGGGAAGGTGTGCGGCCTGTGTTTCGACAGCGGGGGCGACGTCAGCGGTAGTTGACGAACTGCAGGGCGATCCCGAAATCCTCGCCCTTGAGCAGTGAGATGACGGCCTGCAGGTCGTCACGCTTCTTGCTGCTCACGCGCAGCTCCTCGCCCTGGATCTGCGCCTTGACGCCCTTGGGGCCCTCGTCGCGGATCTTCTTCGAGATCTTCTTGGCGTTCTCGCTGCTGATGCCCTGGACCAGCGAGCCGCTCAGCTTGTAGACCTTGCCGGACTGCGACGGCTCGCCGGCGTCGAACGCCTTGAGCGAGATGTCGCGACGGATCAGCTTCTCCTTGAACACGTCGAGGGCGGCGGTGAGACGCTCCTCGGTGTCGGCGGTCAGCGTGATGGTCTCCTCGCCGGACCATTCGATGCTCGCCCCCGTGTTGCGGAAGTCGAACCGGGTGCCCAGCTCCTTCGCGGCCTGATGCAGAGCGTTGTCCACCTCTTGACGATCAACCTTGCTCACCACATCGAAGGACGAATCAGCCACTGCACACTCCTGAATTCATAGCGGTCGACCCCACCCGGACAGGGGTGGGTTGCCTAGGACGCTATCGGGTCGCAACCCCCTCTATCCACCCGGTTTGCGTATCCGGGGGGACTTCGTTGTATTCTTCGATATGCGTCAGAGCGAGCAAGAAGCTCTGGGCGCAGCCTGGCAGATTGCCCGAGCGGCCAATGGGAGCGGACTGTAAATCCGTCGGCTTATGCCTACGTAGGTTCGAATCCTACATCTGCCACACGTTCAGCCCCGACCTCGAAAAAGGTCGGGGCTGAACTGTTTTCGGGGCTCGGGCGCTGCGCTCCGCCGCCCCCGGATGTGATCCATCCCACTCATCGAGACCGGCAGGTCTTCTCCTGGTCCCGGCTGTCTAGCGTCCGAACCTGAGTGGCGTCCGTCACAGGGCGGGTGCGCAGGACATGCGAAGGAGCCGAATCGGCGATGACAGGTCTGATCAACGCGAACGAGACGTCACCGAAGTTGCAGCACCCCGGCCGGTTGTTCATCGGCGGACGCTGGGTGGAGCCGAACACGGCGGCCACCTTCGACGTCGTCAATCCGGCAACCGAGGAGGTCTTCCTCACCGTCGCGGAGGCCGACGCGCAGGACATGGCCCAGGCCGTCGACGCCGCCCGTGACGCCTTCGACCGGGGCCCGTGGCCGCGGATGACCCACGCCGAGCGCGCCACCTACCTGCGGGCGATCGGCGCCGGCATCCGTGAGCGCAGCGCCGAACTCGGGGCGATCTGGACCAGCGAGATGGGCATCCTCGCCGCCGTCTCCTCGTACGCCTCCGCCGGCTCCGGCGACGTCTTCGACTACTACGCGGGGCTCGCCGACACCTACGAGTGGGTCGAGGAACACCGGCCGAGCTCGGGTCAGGGCGTTGGCCTGCTCGTTCGTGAACCGGTCGGCGTCGTCGCCGCGATCATCCCGTGGAACAGCCCCCTCGGCCTGCTCGCCAACAAGGTCGCTCCCGCGCTCCTCGCGGGCTGCACCGTCGTCGTCAAGGCGTCCCCCGAGGCACCCGGCGCGGTCTACGCGTTCGCCGAGATCGCCGAGGCGGCGGGGCTGCCCGCCGGCGTCGTCAACGTCGTCACGGCCGACCGCGAGGTGTCGGAACTGCTTGTCCGTAACCCCGGCATCGACAAGGTCGCCTTCACTGGGTCCACCGCCGCCGGTCGCCGGATCGCCTCCCTGTGCGGCGAACGGATCGCGCGCTGCACGCTCGAACTCGGCGGCAAGTCCGCGGGCGTCATCCTCGACGACTACGACCTCGCAACCGCTGCCCAGTCCATCGCGACGTCGGCGCGGATCATGACCGGCCAGGTGTGCGCGTCGCTGACCCGCATCGTCGTCAGCCGTCACCGCCACGACGAGTTCGTCGACGCCCTCGGCGCCGCGATGTCCGCGATCCGCGTCGGCGATCCGTTCGACGCCGAGACCGAGATGGGTCCGCTCGCGATGTCCCGTCAGCTCGAGAAGGTCGAAGGACTGATCGCCAAGGGATGCGAGGAGGGCGCCACGCTCGTCACCGGTGGCCGTCGGCCCGCTCACCTCGAGCGCGGCTTCTTCATCGAACCCACGGTCTTCGGCAACGTCGACAACGACTCGACCATCGCGCGCGAGGAGGTCTTCGGCCCCGTCGTGAGCGTCATCGCGGCCGACGACGAGTACCACGCGGTCGACATCGCGAACGACACCGTCTACGGCCTGAACGCATCCGTGTTCACAGACGACATCGAACGTGCATGGACGGTGTCGCGGCAGCTGCGTTCCGGCACCGTGGGGCACAACAGCTTCAAGACCGACTTCGGGATCGCCTTCGGCGGCTTCAAGCAGTCCGGAATGGGGCGCGAGGGCGGTCTCGAGGGCCTGCAGCCGTACCTGGAGGCGAAGACCGTCCTGCTCGACGCGATGCCGCCGAGCCTGACCTGACCCGCCCGTGGTGGCGCGCGACCGAATCGTGCGCCACCACGGCCCACGTTATGTCACGTGACCAGGCAATTTGTGTCTCGGGCGAAGGTCTGTGTAATCTTCTGGAGGCTTCAGCGCGCAGAGATGCGCGGGACAGCCACGCCCCCTTAGCTCAGTCGGCAGAGCGTTTCCATGGTAAGGAAAAGGTCGACGGTTCGATTCCGTCAGGGGGCTCGCTGGATTGTGGTGTCGCCGGCTTCGCGCGACACTCGACACCGAGGCGGTGTAGCTCAGTTGGTAGAGCAAACGACTCATAATCGTTGTGTCGCCGGTTCAAGTCCGGCCATCGCTACACAAGACGAATGATCCACCCTGATCTCTCTCTGATCAGATTCACGCGAAAGAAGGCGTCCCCGTGGCCTCCTCGACTGACGTTCGGCCGAAGATCACCTTGGCCTGTGAGGTGTGCAAGCACCGTAACTACATCACCAAGAAGAACCGCCGCAACGACCCCGACCGCCTCGAGCTGAAGAAGTTCTGCCCGAACTGCGGAACCCACCAGTCGCACCGCGAGTCCAAGTAGTTTCTCGGAGTCGGCGCTCGCGCGTTAGGTTCACTGTCAGACTGCCCTAACGAGGTTCGCGTCAACAGGGCAGGCAGGTATTCGCTGTGACAGAGACAGTCGTGAGAGAGGCCGAGGTGATATCCGACCCCGCCGCGCACGCGGCCTCGATGGTCGGACATCACTACCGCGTCTCCGATTTCTACGAGATCGGCCGGGAGAAGGTTCGCGAGTACGCCCGCGCGGTACTCGACAATCACCCCGCTCATCACGACGAGGAAGCGGCCAAGGGCCTCGGTTACGACGGCCTCATCGCCCCTCCGACCTTCGTCTCGATCGTAGGGATGCTCGCGCAGCGCAAGCTGTTCGAAGAGGTCGTGACCGGTTACGACCTGAGCCAGATCATGCAGACCGATCAGCGCCTCGTGTTCCACAGGCCGCTGAAGGCTGGCGACCGATTGATCTGCGACGTGTACCTGGAGTCGTTCCGCCAGGTCGCGGGCAGTGACATCATCGTCACCAAGAACGTCATCACGGACGTGAACGGCGAACTGGTCCAGACCACCTGGACCACGCTCGTCGCTCGCTCCGGTGGTGAGGTGGACGAGAACATCGCGCACGCGGTCAAGGATGTGATGATGCATGTCGCTCCGTAGGTTCGAGGACGTCGCCGTCGGCGACGAACTGCCCGAGCGCGTCGTCACTCTGACCCGCGGAAATCTCGTCAACTACGCCGGCGTCTCGGGCGATCCCAACCCGATCCACTGGAGTGACCACGTAGCCCGACTCGCCGGCCTGCCGGACGTCGTGGCGCACGGGATGCTCACGATGGGGCTCGGTGGCGGATTCGTCTCGTCCTGGCTCGGCGATCCGGGTGCGGTGACCGAATACAACGTTCGGTTCACCAGTCCGGTGTACGTGGCGGCCGACAAGGCTGCCGAAGTGGAGTTCACCGGCAAGATCAAGTCGGTGGACGCCGAAAGCAAGACCGCAGTAGTCGCGATCGTGGCGCGGTCCGAAGGACGTAAGATCTTCGGACGGGCCACCGCAACGGTCCGTTTGGCCTGAGTGTCGGACGGATTGGGTTTGTTCCGGGGCTTTGAAGTACACTAGAGTTTCTGGGGTTACTCAGGCGCTGCGCGCTGCCTAACGGTGCTGTTGCAACAGCCCACGGGGTGGCGCGCAAGTCATGTAATCCTGGATAGGTCGACCAGTTCGATCGGTCGTCCAAAGGGGCGTAGCTCAATTGGCAGAGCAGCGGTCTCCAAAACCGCAGGTTGCAGGTTCAAGTCCTGTCGCCCCTGCACCCGGACTGGCTACTGAGAGGAACGACGGTGAGCGACGAGCGCAACGACGGCACTCCCGGGTCCACGGACCCAGGCGCCGTCGGCGATTCCGAAGCCGGCGCGAGCTCTCGCCCCGCGGCCGGATCCGATCAGAGCGGATCCCAGGCTCCGGAGGCTGCAGCGTCTGCGGGCGTCGTTCCCTCGGGCAAGCCCAGTGGCAAGCGCGCCGCGCGCCGCAGCTCCACCGAAGATCAGCCCGCAAAGAAGGCTGTCGCCGCCTCCTCCGTGAAGTCTCCGGAGTCGAAGCCCGTCGCGAAGACCTCCAAGGCAGACAAGCCCCGCTCGGAGAACATCTTCAAGCGGATTCGCCGCTTCCTGCGGGAAGTCGTTGCCGAACTGCGCAAGGTCATCTGGCCCAATCGCAAACAGATGATCACGTACACCAGTGTCGTGCTCGTGTTCGTCGCTTTCATGGTGACCTTCATCAGCCTCCTCGACATAGGGTTCGGCAAGGGCATTTCCTGGTTGTTCGGCTAGCCGGGAACGCATGTCGGCGTTTCCGAACGATGTGATTGACGAGAGGAAGAGTGCCTCCAGTGAGCACCCCCGAGAACGACTCTGACGAGGCTCTGGCCGAGGAGCGTGTTTCGGCCGAGGCGGTAACCGAGGAAGACGTGGCTGCCGACGACGTGGCTGTCGAGGACGACGCCGCGATCGAGCAGGCCGAGGACGGTGCCGTGGAGGAGCAGGCTCCTGAGGTCGCCGAGGAAGAGGTCGATCCCGTAGCCGAGTTCAAGGCTGCGATGCGCCGTGCCCCCGGAGACTGGTACGTCATCCACTCGTACGCCGGTTACGAGAACAAGGTCAAGACGAACCTCGAGACCCGTGTCCAGAACCTGGACGTCGGCGACTACATCTTCCAGGTGGAAGTTCCCACCGAAGAGGTCACCGAGATCAAGAACGGCCAGCGCAAGCAGGTCAATCGCAAGGTTCTGCCGGGCTACATCCTGGTCCGCATGGAGCTCAACGACGAGTCGTGGGGCGCGGTCCGGAACACCCCCGGTGTCACCGGTTTCGTCGGCGCCACATCGCGCCCGTCGCCGCTGACGCTCAACGAGGTCGTCAAGTTCCTCATGCCGCAGCAGGGCCAGAAGAAGCCGGCCACCGCTGCGGCCGCAGCCGGCGACGTGTCCGTCGCCGCCGCCGCGAAGCCGGTCATCGAGGTCGACTTCGAGGTCGGCGAGTCGGTCACCGTCATGGACGGTCCGTTCGCGACCCTGCCGGCGAGCATCAGCGAGGTCAACGCCGAGCAGCAGAAGCTCAAGGTGCTGGTCTCGATCTTCGGTCGCGAGACCCCGGTCGAACTGTCGTTCAACCAGGTCCAGAAGATCTAGCGGTCCCCGAACCGGGTACCCACACAAACTTGCACGCAGTACGCAAGAAACACACCCAGTAAGAACAAGGAACGAAGATGCCCCCCAAGAAGAAGAAGCTCGCAGGGCTCATCAAGCTCCAGATCCAGGCTGGTCAGGCCAACCCTGCCCCGCCCGTCGGTCCGGCGCTCGGTCAGCACGGCGTCAACATCATGGAGTTCTGCAAGGCTTACAACGCGGCGACTGAGTCCCAGCGCGGCAACGTGATCCCTGTCGAGATCTCGGTCTACGAAGACCGGACCTTCGACTTCAAGCTGAAGACTCCTCCGGCCGCCAAGCTGCTGCTCAAGGCAGCCGGCGTGCAGAAGGGCTCCGGCGAGCCGCACAAGACCAAGGTCGCGACCGTGACCATGGATCAGGTGCGCGAGATCGCGAAGACCAAGCAGGAAGACCTCAACGCGAACGACATCGAGGCCGCGGCGAAGATCATCGCCGGCACCGCGCGCTCGATGGGTATCACGGTCGAGGGCTGATTCTCAGCAAACTCTGCCGCGACGCAGAGTTTTCTCCTCCCTGTGGGAGGGCCGGCCAGGCCCGTCACCACAACTGAACCATTCACCGGGGTAGGCCCTGGTGAGAAGTAAGGACAGAAGAAATGGCAAAGCGCAGCAAGGCGTACCTCGCCGCCGCTGAGAAGATCGACGCGGACAAGCTCTACAGCCCCCTGCAGGCTGCGAAGCTGGCCAAGGAGACGTCGTCGAGCAAGATGGACGCGACCGTCGAGGTCGCCGTTCGTCTGGGCGTCGACCCCCGCAAGGCGGACCAGATGGTTCGCGGCACGGTCAACCTGCCGCACGGCACCGGTAAGACCGCCCGCGTCGTCGTCTTCGCCGTCGGCGAGAAGGCCGCCGAGGCCGAGGCCGCCGGTGCAGACGCAGTGGGCGCCGAGGATCTGATCGAGCGCATCCAGGGCGGCTGGACCGACTTCGACGCCGCGATCGCCACCCCGGACCAGATGGCCAAGGTCGGCCGTATCGCCCGCGTCCTCGGACCGCGTGGCCTGATGCCGAACCCGAAGACCGGCACCGTTACGCCGGACGTCGCGAAGGCTGTCGCCGACATCAAGGGCGGCAAGATCAACTTCCGCGTCGACAAGCAGGCCAACCTGCACTTCGTGATCGGCAAGGCGTCGTTCGACGAGGCCAAGCTGGTCGAGAACTACGGTGCGGCGCTGGACGAGATCCTGCGTGCGAAGCCGTCGTCGGCGAAGGGCCGCTACGTCAAGAAGGTCACGGTTTCGACCACCACCGGACCGGGCATCCCGGTGGACCCGAACCGTACCCGCAACCTCCTCGAGGACGGCGAGTAAGTCGCGATTCCTCGCGACCTGATCGACATCGAAGGCCGGTACAGAGTTTCTCTGTGCCGGCCTTCGGCGTTCGAGTCCCACGTTCTTCGCCGACCAACCGGTCGCGGACGTGGGCTGAGTCGCACAACCGGGGGAGGCGATCGATCTGTTTTGCGTCCTGGGCATTCCTCCAGTACTGTCTCCGTTGGAGTTCGGTGCTAGATGCGAATTCCGCCCCGAAACATGTTCTACCAAAGACCGTTGGTCACCGAGATCAGAGATGAGATCGGTTGAAGGTCCGGGATTGCCCGGCGGCCCACGCAGGAGGACGAGGTGGGGGATGATTGTCTGCGCTCGGCCTCGGCCGAATGGATGGATCTCCTCGTGTACGCCCCGTGTGCCCTGCACCGGGGCGTTTTGCATGTCACGGCCCCAAGTGGAACAACGACTGTCACGAGAGGAGGCGAAGTATGGCAAAGCCTGAGAAGGTTTCTGCAGTTGCAGAGATCACCGAGCAGTTCAAGGATTCGACCGCCGCCGTGATCACGGAATACCGTGGTCTGTCGGTCACGAGTCTGACGCAGCTGCGACGCGCTCTCGGAGAGGGTGCCACCTACTCCGTCGCCAAGAACACCCTGGTCAAGCGTGCCGCCGCTGAGGCGGGCGTCGAGGGTCTTGACGACCTGTTCGTCGGACCGACCGCCATTGCATTCATCAAGGGCGAGCCGGTCGACGCTGCGAAGGCCATCAAGGCCTTCGCGAAGGACAACAAGGCACTCGTCATCAAGGGCGGGTACATGGACGGCGCTGCGCTGTCCGTGGATCAGGTCAACCAGATCGCGGACCTCGAGTCCCGCGAGATCCTGTTGGCCAAGCTCGCCGGCGCGATGAAGGGCAACTTGGCAAAGGCCGCCGGCCTGTTCAATGCTCCCGCTTCGCAGGTGGCCCGTCTGGCCGCCGCGCTGCAGGAGAAGAAGGCTGCGGAGGGTGGAGCCGCCGAGGCTCCCGCCGACGCCGCTGCCGAATAGCTGATCCGCACCTGCGCATCACAACCATCACCACCTGTCCGGTCGCGGATCGGCGACACAGGACTTAAGAGGAAGGACGCCACCATGGCGAAGCTCACCACCGAAGAGTTGCTGGACCAGTTCAAGGAGCTCACCCTGCTCGAGCTCTCGGAGTTCGTGAAGGCGTTCGAGGAGACCTTCGAGGTCACCGCTGCTGCTCCGGTCGCCGTCGCTGCTGCGGGCGCTCCGGCTGCCGCTGCCGACGCTGCCGAGGAGCAGGACGAGTTCGACGTCATCCTGGAGTCGGCCGGCGACAAGAAGATCCAGGTCATCAAGGTCGTCCGTGAGGTCGTCTCCGGCCTGGGCCTGAAGGAAGCCAAGGACCTCGTCGAGGGTGCTCCGAAGCCGATCCTGGAGAAGGTCGCCAAGGACGCTGCCGACGCCGCCAAGGAGAAGCTCGAGGCTGCCGGCGCGAAGATCACCGTCAAGTAAGACGCGTATCTCCGCTGCTTCTGTCCGAAGCATCGAGAAAGAGGGCCGTTCCCGTAGGGGGCGGCCCTCTTTCGTCACCGGAAAACTCGTCGGGCGGATCTTGATGACAGGGTTGTGATCCTTACTTACTCGTGAGTAGGATTTGGTGTCACGGATAACACTTCGATGCGATAGAGTGACGCAACCCACAGTGGATCGCGCGGTGGGGGGACGTTCCTTACGCAGGAGGTAATGGTGGGAGTCGAGGTAGCAGTCGAAGGGCTCACAAAGTCTTTCGGCTCTCAGAAGATCTGGCAGGACGTGTCGCTGACGCTGCCGGCCGGAGAGGTGAGCGCACTGCTCGGGCCGTCGGGCACGGGTAAGTCGGTCTTCCTCAAGTCGCTGATCGGTCTGCTGCGCCCGGAAGAGGGCTCGATCGTCATCGACGGCACCGACATCCTCCAATGCTCGTCCCGCGAGCTGTACGAGATCCGCAAGCTGTTCGGCGTCCTCTTCCAGGACGGCGCGCTGTTCGGGTCCATGAACCTGTACGACAACGTGGCCTTCCCGCTGCGTGAGCACACCAAGAAGTCCGAGTCCGAGATCCGCAAGATCGTCATGGAGAAGCTCGAGCTCAACGGCCTCGTCGGGGCCGAGGGCAAGCTTCCCGGCGAGATCTCGGGCGGTATGCGCAAGCGTGCCGGGCTCGCTCGCGCGCTGGTCCTCGACCCCCAGATCATCCTCGTCGACGAGCCCGACTCGGGCCTCGACCCCGTTCGCACCACGTACCTCAGCCAGTTGCTGATCGACATCAATGCGCAGATCGACGCCACGATCCTGATCGTGACGCACAACATCAACCTCGCGCGCACGGTGCCCGACAACCTGGGCATGCTGTTCCGCAAGCAGCTCGTCATGTTCGGGCCTCGCGAGGTGCTGCTCACCAGTGACGAGCCGGTGGTCCACCAGTTCCTCAACGGCAGCAAGATCGGCCCGATCGGCATGTCCGAGGAGAAGGACGAGGCGCAGATGGCGCACGAGCAGGCCCTCGTCGACGCCGGTCATCACCACGGCGGCACCGACGACGTCTACGGTGTGGTGCCGCAGATGCAGGCAACGCCCGGGCTCCCCGTGCGCCAGGCTGTCGCCCGCCGTCAGGCCCGCGTCCGTGAGATCCTCCATACCCTGCCGATCGAGGCCCAGCAGGGCATCCTTGCAAGCATGAACGACGACGCTGCCACGCAGGTGATCCCGGCATACGACGAGGGCGGCTTCGAGCAGACCACGTTCGAGCGCGGGTAGGGGACCTGCGTATGGGGGGCACGAGAGCGTCGCTGATGAAGCCTGTCAACGGAGCGCTGACGCAGGCCGGCAACATCGTCCAACTGTTCGTCGACGTGGTTCGGAACACGTTCAAGCGGCCGTTCCAGTTCAAGGAATTCATCGAACAGGCATGGTTCATCGCGAGCGTGACGATCCTGCCGACCGCGCTCGTCGCGATTCCTTTCGGCGCGGTTGTGTCGCTGCAGACCGGTTCGCTGATCAAGCAGTTGGGTGCGGAGTCGTTCACGGGCGCCGCCAGCGTGCTCGCCGTGATCCAGCAGGGCAGTCCGATCGTGACGGCCTTGCTGATCGCGGGTGCCGCGGGGTCCGCCGTCACCGCCGATCTCGGTTCGCGGACCATCCGCGAGGAGATCGATGCCATGGAAGTGCTCGGCATCAATCCGGTGCAGCGGCTCGTCGTCCCCCGGGTGCTCGCGATGGTGCTGGTCGCGGTGCTCCTCAACGGGCTCGTGTCCGTCGTCGGCATCGCCGGTGGCTACTTCTTCAACGTCATCCTCCAAGGCGGCACCCCCGGTGCCTACCTGGCGTCGTTCTCCGCGCTGGCCCAGCTGCCCGACCTCTACATCGCGGAGGTCAAGGCCGCGATCTTCGGCGTCATCGCGGGTGTGATCGCGGCGTACAAGGGGCTGACGCCCAAGGGCGGCCCGAAGGGCGTCGGCGAGGCCGTGAACCAGGCAGTCGTGATCACGTTCCTGGTGCTGTTCTTCGCCAACCTGATCCTGACCATGGTGTATCTCCAGATCGTTCCGGCGAAGGGGGCATGACCCGATGACGATCGCGAGGGGGCGGGGCGACTATGCCCTGATGCGTGCGCGGCGCTGGGCCCGTAAACCGCTCGACGTGCTCGACAACGCGGGCGAGCAGATGTCGTTCTATTCGCGCGCCATCGCCTGGACGCCCCGTACGCTGCGGCGGTACCGCAAGGAGATGCTGCGCCTGCTCGCCGAGGTCACATTCGGCAGCGGCGCCCTCGCGGTCATCGGCGGCACCATCGGCGTCATCGTCATGATGTCCGGTTTCACGGGTGTCGTCGTCGGCCTCCAGGGCTTTGCGGCCCTCGACCAGTTGGGCAGCTCCGTCCTCACCGGCTTCCTGTCGGCGTACGTCAACACCCGCGAGATCGCCCCGATCGTCGCGGCGCTGGCGCTCTCCGCCACGGTGGGTTGTGGCTTCACCGCCCAGCTCGGCGCGATGCGGATCTCCGAGGAGATCGACGCTCTCGAGGTGATGGCTGTTCCCAGCGTGCCCTTCCTGGTCACCACGCGCATGATCGCGGGGTTCGTGGCGGTGATTCCGCTCTACATCGTCGGTCTGCTCGCCGCGTATCTCGCCTCCCGAGTGGTGTCGACGGTCTTCAACGGACAGTCGTCGGGCTCGTACGACCACTACTTCAACCTGTTCCTGCCGCCCGAGGACGTGCTGTGGTCCTTCGGCAAGGTTCTGGTCTTCGCGTTCGTACTGATCCTCATCCACTGCTACTACGGCTTCCACGCCCGCGGCGGCCCGGCCGGCGTCGGCGTCGCCGTCGGCCACGCCGTCCGTACGGCCATCGTCACCATCGCCGTGCTCGACTTCTTCCTGAGCCTGGCGATCTGGGGGACCACGACGACCGTGCGGGTGGCCGGATGATCGAGTCGCCGTCGAAGCTGCGCCGCCGGGTCCTGGGAGTTGCCTTCTTCCTGGTCCTGGCACTGTTCCTGGGCGGAACCATCGCGAGCTACAACAAGACGTTCAAGCACGTGGTCAAGGTCGACCTGGTCACCGACACGGTCGGCAACGCCCTGCCCCGCAACGCCGACGTGAAGGTGCGGGGGCTGATCGTCGGGGAGGTGCGCGAGGCGTCGACCTCGAACGGCAAGGTCACCTCGGTCATGGCGATCGACCCCGACAAGGCCGACCTGATCCCGTCGAACACCACTGCCCGGCTGCTGCCGAAGACGCTGTTCGGCGAGCGGTACGTCGATCTGGTGATTCCGGCCGATCCCAGCCCCAACCCGATCGAGGCCGGCGGCACCATCTACCAGGACAAGAGCGGCAACGCGGTGGAGCTCGGCAAGATGCTCGACGGGCTGCTGCCGCTGCTGCAGGCGATTCCGCCCGAGAGCCTGGCCTCGACGCTCGGCGCGCTGTCGCAGGCGCTCGACGGCCGCGGCGAACAGCTCGGCGTGACGCTGGACCAGCTCGACACGATCTTCGCGGGTGTCAATACCCGAATGCCGGACCTGCAGGCGGGCCTGCAGAGCTTCGCGACGTTCACGCAGACCTATTCGGACGCGGCGCCGCAGCTCGTCGACGCCCTCGACAACCTGCGCACCACCAACGCGACGATCGTGCAGGAGCGCCCGTCGATCGACGCGCTCATCTCGTCGGTGACGTCGACGGGGTCGAGCACCGCCGATCTGTTGACGACGAATCGTGACGCGCTGATCTCCATTGCCGCCGACTCGCGGGAGGCACTCGAGATCCTCGCTCGCTTCTCCGGAACGTTCGGCTGCACGTTCGCGAACTTCGCCGACGTGATGGCGCGGACCGGTGCGATCACCGGCGAGAACTCCCCGAATCCGGGGGCCCGGGCCACGATCGAACTGGTCAACCCGCGCGGCCGGTACCTACCCAACCAGGACGAGCCCCGCCTGATCGACACCCGCGGACCGCGCTGCTACGAGCCGCCACCGTTGGGGACCGACATCGGTCAGTACCCGGGCGGATCGATTCACGACGGGTCGTACCAGGTGCCGACTCGCAACCCGGGTGACCAGAACATCCCCGAGGTGGCGGCTCCGCAGTACGCGGTGACGCCGGCGTCCACCGCGACGCTCGCCGGTTCGCCGCTCGAGCGCGAGACCCTCGCCGTGGTGTACGGCCAGGCGACGGGGATGGCGCCCGAGGACGTGCCCGCGTGGACGACGACGATCGGCGCACCCGCGCTCCGTGGAAAAGAGGTGAGCGTCAAGTGAAGCGACAGCTGCGAGGGGTGGCTGCACCGCTCACCAAACTGGTGATCTTCGCGCTCGTGACGATCCTCGCGACGGGGGCGTTGGCGCTGACGATCGCGAACTCGGGGTCCCGGGGAGGTACCGAGTTCAGCGCCCGGTTCACGGACGTGACGTCTCTCAACAAGGGCGACGAGGTGCGGATCGCGGGTGTTCGGGTCGGTCAGGTCACCAAGATCGAGATAGTCGACGACCGTGAAGCGCAGGTCACGTTCGCACTCACCGACCGCGACTGGCTGCCCGCGAGCACGACCGCGACCATCCGCTTCCGCAATCTGGTGGGTCAGCGCTACATCGCGCTCGAACAGGGGACCGGTCAGCAGGGCTTCAAGATGAGCGCGGGGGAGACCATTCCGCTCGACCGCACCAAGCCCGCGGTCAACCTCACGACGCTGTTCAACGGGTTCCGGCCGCTGTTCCAGACTCTCAGCGCCGACGACGTGAACAAGCTGTCCTATCAGATCATCCAGGTGTTCCAGGGGGAGGGCGGCACCATCGAGGAGCTCGTGGCGAACACGGCGTCGCTGACGAACACGATCGCCGACAAGGACAAGGTCATCGGCGACCTGGTCACCAATCTCAACCGGGTCCTCGAAACGGTGAACAAGCGGGACGAGCAGGTGGACCAGCTGATCGTGAACACCGAACGTCTCGTGAGCGGCCTGTCCGCCGATCGCGGTGTGATCGGCCAGTCGGTGCAGTCCCTGTCCGAACTGACGAGCGCCACCGCGGATCTGCTGGTGCCGACCAGGCCGTCGATCCAGGGGTCGATCGCGGGCCTCAACACGTTGGCCGGACACGTCAACGAGCGGTCCGGGGAGGTGAACCAGGTGCTCGCGAACCTGCCGGTGAAGATGGAGAAGCTCGGTCGCGCCGGCAGCTACGGGTCGTGGTTCCAGTTCTACCTGTGCGGCATCGACGTCGTCGCCGGTCCCGGTACGGCGCCCCAACTCAACCTTCCGAGCGATCTGCCCACGATCAACCAGCCGATCTACACCAACGCGGCGCCGCGTTGCTGGGCGGACGGTGAGCCCCGATGACCAAGAAGCGCAATCCGGCCGTCACCGGTGCCCTGGGCATCGTCGTGGTCCTCCTCGCGACGATGTCGGCGTTCTTCCTCGACAGCCTGCCCATCGTCGGCGCGGGTAACCGGTACACCGCCGAGTTCACGGAGGCGGCCGGCCTCAAGCCCGGCAACGAGGTGCGGGTCGCCGGAGTCAAGGTCGGCAAGGTGTCGGACGTCGCACTCGACGGCGACCGGGTCCGGGTGACGTTCCAGACGAAGGACGCCTGGATCGGCGACCAGACGACCGCATCGATCCAGATCAAGACCATCCTCGGTCAGAAGTACCTGGCGCTGGACCCGCGGGGCACCGAAGTCCTCGACCCGGGTACCAGCATCCCGCTCGAGCGCACCACGTCTCCGTACGACGTCATCGACGCCTTCAGTGATGCCGCCACGACGCTCGAGGACATCGACACCACCCAGTTGGCGTCCAGCTTCGAGGTGTTGTCGCAGTCGTTCGCCGGCACCCCGGACGAGATCCGTGGTTCGCTCGACGGCGTCGCCCGGCTGTCCGAGACGGTGGCCAAGCGTGATCAGGAACTGAAGAAGCTGTTCGACGCGACCAAGCAGACATCGCAGATCCTCGCCGACCGCAACGACCAGTTCCAGAAGATCCTGGCGAACGGTGGCCTCGTGCTGGAGGAGCTCAACACGAGGCAGCAGGCGATCGGGCAGTTGCTCACCAGCACCCAGACCCTCTCGCGCGAGCTGACCGGACTGGTCGCCGACAACGAAGCGCAGATCACGCCCGCGCTCACGCAGTTGCAGGGTGTCATCGACATCCTCAACGCCAACCAGCAGAACGTGAGCAAGGCGCTCGAGTTGGCCGCGCCGTTCTACCGGATCTACGCCAACGTGCTCGGCAACGGCCGGTGGTTCGACTCGGTCGTCACCAACCTGACCCCGCCCGGCCTGCCGGAGATCCCCGGGTACCGCGAGCCTCTGCGCACCATGGAGGGGAACTGACATGAGTGAGGAGCGGGCAGCAACCCGCAAGTGGATCCCGGTGGCGCTGGTCGCCGCGGTCGTGGTCGTCGCCGTGGGCGTCCTGTGGTGGCTCTTCCAGAACGTCGGCACCACGAAGATCACTGCGTACTTCGACAAGTCCGTCGGCATCTACGAGGGCTCCGACGTACGTGTGCTCGGCGTCAAGGTCGGCACGGTGGACTCGGTGGAGCCGCAGGGCGATCAGGTCCAGGTCACGATGACCGTCGACCGGGGCGTCGACATCCCGGCCGACGCCAAGGCCGCCCAGGTGACGCCGTCGGTGGTGTCCGACCGGTACATCCAGCTCACCCCCGTCTACACGGGCGGCGAGAAGATGGCGAACGACGCGACGATCCCGCGCGAGCGCACGGCGACGCCCGTCGAGGTCGACCAGTTGTACGCGAGCGTGACCGAACTGTCCGAGGCGCTGGGCCCGAACGGCGCCAACAAGGACGGCGCGCTGTCCAACCTGGTCGACACCGCAGCCGCCAATCTGGACGGCAACGGCGACGCACTGGGCAACACGTTCACCCAGCTGTCGGCGGCGGCCCGGACGCTGTCGGACTCCCGGGCCGACATCTTCGACACCGTCAAGAACCTGCAGGTGTTCGTCAGCGCCCTTGCCGCGAACGACGCACAGGTGCGCCAGTTCAACACCCAGCTCGCGGACTTCAGCGGCTACCTGGCGGGGGAGAAGGAGAACCTCGGTCTCGCGCTGAACCAGCTCTCGCTGGCGCTGGGAGACGTGGCGCGGTTCGTGGAGGACAACCGGGAACTGCTGCAGGCCAACATCGAGGGTCTGACGACGGTCACCCAGACGGTCGCCGACCAGCGAGATTCTCTAGCCGAGGCGTTGGTGACGCTGCCACTGGCGATCAGCAACCTGGTCAACACCCACGACGCCGAGTCGGGGACGCTGCAGATGCGCGTCGACCTGCCCGATCTACAGGATCCGTTCGGTCTCGGCTGCAAGCTCATCGACATCGCCAAGCTCAAGCCGGGTGATCCCGAGTTCGAGGCGTTGGGTCGGCAGATGAAGCCGCTGATCGACAATTGCAAGGTCGTCACCGACCAATTGACCGCCGGCGTGAAGACGCCGACGCTCAACCTGCCCCTCGGCATCCTGAGCGGCGACAACCTGCAGCGCGGTGCGGTTCCGGGGACGGTTCCCGGAACCCCGTCCCCGCGCCTCGGCGGCGAAACGCAACGGCAGGGGGGCACGCCGTGAAGCATCTTCGGAGGACGGCCGCAGCCGCGGCCGGCGCATGCGTCGTCGCGTTGACCGTCGGCGCGTGCGGCTCGGACGGCATCTACTCGATCCCGCTGCCCGGCGGCGCCGACATCGGCAGCGATCCGATGCACGTGAAGATCGAGTTCGACGACGTACTGGACCTGGTGCCGCAGTCGACGGTCAAGGTCGACGGTGTCCCCGTCGGGCGCGTCGAGAACATCTCGGTGGCCGACGACGGCTGGACCGCGCAGGTCGAGACGCTGGTCAACAGTTCGGTGGATCTGCCGGCGAACGCGGTCGCCGAAGTCCAGCAGTCGAACCTTCTCGGCGAGAAGTTCATCGCCATCTCGGCGCCGCCGCAGGACGCGTCCACCGCCCGGTTGGCCAGTGGGGACACGATCCCGGTGGACCGTACCCGGCACGCCACCGACATCGAACAGGTCCTCGGCGCCCTGTCGCTGCTGCTCAACGGTGGCGGTGTCGCCCAGTTGCAGCCCATCGTCTCCGAACTGGAGAAGGCACTCGACGGTCGCGAGACCAAGGTCCGCGGACTGCTGGAGCAGGCGAACACACTCATCGCGGGTCTCGAGGAGCAGCGCGACTCGATCACGCGAGCTCTCGACGGCCTCGACACGCTGAGCGGTCGGGTGGCGGACCAGACGGTGAAGCTCGAGAAGATCCTCGACGAGCTGCCCGAGGGCGTGGAGATCCTGTCCGAGCAGCGCCCGCAGCTGGTGCAGATGCTGGGCCAGGTCGATCGGCTCGGGCAGGTCGGGACCGACGTGATCAACCGTTCCAAGGACGATCTGATCGCCGACCTGCGGGCCCTGCGCCCGACGCTGCAGGAGCTCGGTGCGGCGACACCCGACATCATCACGTCGGCACCGTTGGTCCCGACGTTCCCGTTCCCGGACTCGATCATCCCGTCCATCCACGGCGGTCAGGCCAACGTGTTCCTGTCCATCGATCTCCAGATCGGCGACACCCTGTCGAATCTGGGCGTCGGTAAGCCGGACCCTGTGTACTACCCGCCGAAGTACGGTCCCCCGGTTCCGGTGAACCCGGACAATCCCTACTACAACGGGAACGGGGCGCGGCCGGGCTGGCCGACGGTGTCGATCCTGCCGTTGCCGCCGATCGTCCCGAACCCGGTCCCTGAGCCGGGCACCGCGCCGGTGTCGGCGCCCGCGGCGGTCAACCCGTTCGACGCTTTCCTGAAGCAGTTGGGGGTGGGTGAGTGATGGTCTCGCGTCTGGCCAAGTGGCAGCTCGTGGCGTTCGTGGTCGTGGCCGTCCTCGGCATCGGTTACGTCGGTGCCAAGTACGTCCGCCTCGACACTTTGTTGGGGTTCGGGGAGTACCAGGTGGATGCCAGGTTCGCGAACTCCGGCGGGATCTTCACCAACGCCGAGGTGACGTATCGGGGTGTGCCGGTCGGTCGGGTCGGTGACCTGACCCTGACCCAGGACGGCGTATCGGTGGCGCTGATGATCGACGACAGCGCACCGCAGATCCCGGCGTCGGCGAAGGCTGTCGTCGCCAATCGGTCGGCGATCGGTGAGCAGTACGTGGACCTGCAGCCCGACACCGACGAGGGCCCCTTCCTCACCGACGGTTCGGTGATCCTGGAGAAGAACACCGCCACGCCGATCCCGGTGGAGGACCTGATCGGCAGCGTCGACCGGCTCGCCAGGTCGGTGCCCACCGACTCGCTCCACACGACGGTCGTCGAACTCGGCAAGGCCCTCACCGGCAAGGGTGGGGACCTGCAGGTTCTCGTCGATTCGCTCGGACGGTTCACCGAGACGGCCGACGAGGCGCTGCCGGAGACCCTCGCGCTCATCAGTGACGGGCGGACGGTGTTCGACACCCAGGCCGACCAGGCCGGCGCGATCCGCACGTTCAGCGACGGACTCGATCAGATCGCGGCGCAGTTGAAGTCCAGCGACCCGGACGTGCGTCGTCTCATCGGTACGGGCAAGGACGCGTCGGACACCGTCGGCAAGCTCGTGGCCGAGAGCGGCGACGCCCTCACGACCGACCTGACGAACCTGTCGACCACGTTGACGAAGGTGTCGCCGACGTTCATCGCGCTGCAGCCGATCTTCCAGTTCCTGCCGGCGCTGTCCGCGGGTGCGTCGGCGGTTGCGCCGGGCGACGGCACGATCCACTTCGGGTTGGTCCTCGAGACCAACAACCCGGTGCCCTGCACTCAGGGCTACGAGGGCACGCAGGAGATCCTCGCGCAGATGAAGGCGGAGAACCCGAACTTCGACGACACTGTGGACAACTTCCCGTTCAACGCGGACGCGCGGTGCACCGTCCCCCAGGGCAACCCGACGGGCGTGCGCAGCGCCGAGCGGATCGTGTACGCCGATCCGGAGACCCCGCAGCCGTGGGACAGCACGCCGAAGACGGACCCGGACAAGCTGAACCTCAACCCCATCGCGACGCAGATCTCGACCCTGTTGGGCGTCGTGCCGGTCCGGTAGCGTTCGGCAAGCATTCGTTACCCGAGAGTAAGGTTGCCGTGTGACGGAGACCACCAAGAACAACAACACCATCGTCGCGGCCACGGTTGCGGTCGGTGTGCTCCTCGTCGGCGCGCTCGCGGCGGCGGTGTGGTTCGGCTACGGGTGGGCGCACGCCGCGTTGTCGGAGAAGCCCGCCGCCGAGGCCCGGGAATCGGCACTTGCCGATGCGCGGCAGGCCGCGATCAACCTCAATTCGTTCGACGCCGCGAATCTCGACAAGTCGTTCTCCGACATCGAGTCGTCCATCACCGGCGCGCTGGTCGAGGACCTGAACGCCACCCGCGACCAGTTGGCGCAGCAGACCCAGCAGACCGGGGCGCGCAGTGAATCGGAGGTGTTGGGGGCGTCGTTGACCTCGCTCAACACCGACGACGGCACGGCCGACGCGATCGTCGTTCTGGCAACCGACACGTCCTGGCCCAACGAGACGTCGCGCAAGGTGCGGGTGACGATGCGGCTGACGATGGAGGAGGGCGACGACGGAGTGTGGCGGGCGTCGAAGTCCGTCAACCTCGGCAACGCCGCCGTGCTCGAGGAATCGCCCGCGGCCCCGCCGCAGGATCCTGCGGCTTCCGACCCGGATCAGGGCGTCCCCGCCCCGGAGTCGGACGCCGGCGGCCGGTAGCCGCACCACGTCTCACTGCACATCCCGGGCGGTAGGAATCGCGCCGCCCGACGGAAGGAGTTCTGCGTCATGCCTCCCATTCGCCGCACCACCAAGCCCGCGTCGTCCGGTCGGCGCCCGAAGATCGCCGGTACGGGTGGCGGGCGGCCGGGGAGTGAGGTCCGCGCGGCCGAGGTCGACGGCGACTCGAACCTCGGCGGTCCGGCGGCGGTCGGGGTCGCGGTCGTCGACGATGCTCGGCCGGTGGACTCGGCGCCCCCGGTGGGGGAGGGCCAGACCGGAACCGGCCCGACGCGGGCCGGCGGTCCGAGTCGCCGACTTCTCGCGATCCTCGGAGCGGCGGCGGCGGTGCTGGCTGCGTTCGCCGTGGTCGCAGCGTTCGAGCCGGGCGCGGACGTCGCGAACACCGCGTACGTCGACATCGGCGGCACCGCGGAGGTGTCGGAGGCGGCGCGCTCCGCACTGAACACGCTCTACACGTACAGCCCGGACACCATCGACGCGTACCCGGAGCAGGCCCGCAAGGTGCTCACCGAGAACATGCGCGGCGAGTTCGACAAGACGATCGATCCCACCGTGGCCGCGGTGAAGCAGGGCGGCACGGCCACGACCGTGCAGGTGACCGACGTCGGCGTGAAGGTGCTCGACGGTGACCGGGCCGAACTGATCACGAACGTGACAGTGAGCGCGGAATCGAACGGGGTAGCGCAGGACAGCGCGTCGGGCCCGTTGATCGTTCGGATGGAAAAAGTGGGCGGCGTGTGGCTATTGTCTGATATCGCGGATCAATAGTCCGGCGTCCCACAGATTCGGTCAGCGCCTCCTGTGGCCGGCGATTCGCTTGCACTGCCCCTCGGACGGTCCGTGATCGAATCGCCGGGACCCAGGCTTGACGCGACGATGATCTCGCGTCACTCTATCCGTGAACATTCACGCGTCTCACACGCGCGCAGCACCCCGACGGGTGTCCTTTCTGCTGCCCGGCTCGACATCTACTGAGTTTGGGTGTACTTTTGGACGTTGCGCTGGCTGCCTCCTGTCCACCTCTCGACCTCACTGCGGCGAAGTGATTACTTCCTGCTCCTGTGGCGAGGCTTCGTTCGGGTTGTAACCAGCGAATTCGCCCCACAGAAGAAGCAGATACAGCGGCGGTCGCACCAGCAAGAGCGGCCCGCGTGAGGTGCTGGAAGGACGCATCTTGGCAGTCTCTAGCCAGACCAAGGCAGTAGCCGGAATCCCCGGAGCCCCCCGAAGGGTTTCGTTCGCGAAAATTCGCGAACCCCTCGAGGTCCCAGGGCTCCTCGATCTACAGACTGATTCGTTCGAATGGTTGGTCGGCTCGCCGAGTTGGCGCGAGCGCGCGGCCGCACGCCGCGACGGAGCGGTGACCGGTGGTCTCGAAGAGATCCTGGCCGAGCTCTCGCCCATCGAGGACTTCTCCGGGTCGATGTCGCTGTCCTTCTCGGACCCGCGCTTCGACGAGGTCAAGGCCTCGGTCGACGAGTGCAAAGACAAGGACATGACCTACGCGGCGCCGCTGTTCGTCACCGCCGAGTTCATCAACAACAACACCGGTGAGATCAAGAGCCAGACGGTCTTCATGGGTGACTTCCCGATGATGACCGACAAGGGCACGTTCATCATCAACGGCACCGAGCGCGTCGTCGTGTCGCAGCTGGTCCGTTCGCCGGGCGTGTACTTCGACGAGTCCATCGACAAGAGCACCGAGAAGACCCTGCACAGCGTCAAGGTCATCCCGGGCCGTGGCGCGTGGCTCGAGTTCGACGTCGACAAGCGCGACACCGTCGGTGTCCGCATCGACCGCAAGCGCCGCCAGCCGGTCACGACGCTGCTCAAGGCGCTCGGCATGACCGACGAGGAGATCCGCGAGCGGTTCGGCTTCTCGGAGATCATGATGGCCACCCTGGAGAAGGATCCGGCCAAGAACACCGACGAGGCCCTGCTCGACATCTACCGCAAGCTGCGTCCGGGCGAGCCGCCGACCAAGGAGAGCGCGCAGACCCTCCTGGAGAACCTGTTCTTCAAGGACAAGCGCTACGACCTCGCTCGCGTGGGCCGTTACAAGATCAACAAGAAGCTGGGCCTGAACACCGGCCTGCCGATCGAGGCGTCGACCCTCACCGAGGACGACATCGTCACCACGATCGAGTACCTGGTGCGTCTGCACGCCGGCGACACCATGATGACCGCTCCGGGCGGCGTCGAGGTTCCCGTCGAGGTCGACGACATCGACCACTTCGGCAACCGTCGTCTGCGCACGGTGGGCGAGCTGATCCAGAACCAGATCCGCGTGGGCCTGTCCCGCATGGAGCGCGTCGTCCGCGAGCGCATGACGACTCAGGACGTCGAGGCGATCACGCCGCAGACCCTGATCAACATCCGCCCGGTCGTCGCCGCGATCAAGGAGTTCTTCGGAACCTCCCAGCTGTCGCAGTTCATGGACCAGAACAACCCGCTGTCGGGCCTGACCCACAAGCGTCGTCTGTCGGCGCTGGGCCCCGGCGGTCTGTCCCGTGAGCGCGCCGGCCTCGAGGTGCGAGACGTCCACCCGTCGCACTACGGCCGTATGTGCCCGATCGAGACCCCCGAGGGTCCGAACATCGGTCTGATCGGTTCGCTGTCGGTGTACGCGCGGGTCAACCCGTTCGGCTTCATCGAGACCCCGTACCGCAAGGTCGAGAACGGTCAGCTCACCGACCAGGTGGACTACCTGACCGCGGACGAGGAGGACCGCCACGTCGTGGCGCAGGCCAACTCGCCGGTCGACGCGAACGGCCGCTTCACCGAGGACCGCGTCCTGGTCCGTCGTAAGGGCGGCGAGGTCGAGTTCGTCTCGTCCTCCGACGTCGACTACATGGACGTCTCGCCGCGCCAGATGGTCTCCGTCGCGACCGCGATGATTCCGTTCCTCGAGCACGACGACGCCAACCGTGCCCTGATGGGCGCGAACATGCAGCGTCAGGCGGTTCCGCTGGTCCGCAGCGAGGCACCGCTGGTCGGTACCGGCATGGAGTTGCGTGCCGCGGTCGACGCCGGCGACGTCATCGTCACCGAGAAGACCGGTGTGGTCGAGGAGGTCTCCTCCGACTACGTGACGGTCATGGCCGACGACGGCAGCCGCACCACGTACCGCCTGCGCAAGTTCGCGCGCTCGAACCAGGGCACGTGCGCCAACCAGCGTCCGATCGTGGACGAGGGTCAGCGGGTCGAGGCCGGTCAGGTGCTGGCCGACGGCCCCTGCACCGAGAACGGTGAGATGGCGCTCGGCAAGAACCTGCTCGTGGCGATCATGCCGTGGGAGGGCCACAACTACGAGGACGCGATCATCCTGTCGCAGCGCCTCGTGGAAGAGGACGTCCTCACCTCGATCCACATCGAGGAGCACGAGATCGATGCCCGCGACACCAAGCTCGGTGCCGAGGAGATAACCCGGGACATCCCGAACGTCTCCGACGAGGTGCTTGCCGATCTCGACGAGCGCGGCATCGTCCGCATCGGTGCCGAGGTCCGCGACGGCGACATTCTGGTCGGCAAGGTCACCCCGAAGGGCGAGACCGAGCTGACCCCCGAGGAGCGCCTGCTCCGCGCGATCTTCGGTGAGAAGGCCCGCGAGGTTCGCGACACGTCGCTGAAGGTTCCGCACGGTGAGTCCGGCAAGGTCATCGGCATCCGCGTGTTCTCGCGCGAGGACGACGACGACCTGCCTCCGGGCGTCAACGAGCTGGTCCGCGTCTACGTTGCCCAGAAGCGCAAGATCCAGGACGGCGACAAGCTCGCCGGCCGCCACGGCAACAAGGGCGTCATCGGCAAGATCCTCCCGCAGGAGGACATGCCGTTCCTGCCCGACGGCACCCCGGTCGACATCATCCTGAACACCCACGGTGTTCCGCGTCGTATGAACATCGGCCAGGTCCTCGAGACGCACCTCGGCTGGATCGGCAAGACCGGCTGGAACGTGCAGATCGCCGGCGACGGTTCGCGCCCGGACTGGGCTGCGACGCTGCCCGAGGAGATGCTGTCCGCGCCGGCCGACTCGAACATCGCCACTCCGGTGTTCGACGGCGCCAAGGAGGACGAGCTCACCGGTCTGCTCGGCTCGACGCTGCCCAACCGTGACGGCGAGCGCATGGTCGGACCGGACGGCAAGGCGACGCTGTTCGACGGTCGCTCCGGCGAGCCGTTCCCGTACCCGGTGTCGGTCGGCTACATGTACATCATCAAGCTGCACCACCTGGTCGACGACAAGATCCACGCGCGTTCGACCGGCCCGTACTCGATGATCACCCAGCAGCCGCTCGGCGGTAAGGCCCAGTTCGGTGGCCAGCGCTTCGGTGAGATGGAGTGCTGGGCGATGCAGGCGTACGGCGCCGCCTACACCCTGCAGGAGCTGCTCACCATCAAGTCGGACGACGTCGTCGGCCGCGTGAAGGTGTACGAGGCCATCGTCAAGGGCGAGAACATCCCCGAGCCGGGCATCCCCGAGTCCTTCAAGGTGCTCCTCAAGGAGCTCCAGTCGCTGTGCCTCAACGTGGAGGTGCTGTCCTCGGACGGCGCAGCCATCGCGATGGCCGACGGCGACGACGAAGACCTCGAGCGTGCCGCCGCGAACCTGGGCATCAACCTGTCCCGGAACGAGGCCGCGACCGTGGACGATCTCGCGAACTAGTTTTACGGTCCCCGGGCCGTGGGCATGCCCACGGCACCCACGGCCCGGGGGCGCTAGAGCACATTTGAATTGGCAGTCAGGAGAAGCGGATCTCACCCGCTGATCCACAATCCCTCTGGGGAAAGGAAGTTACGTGCTCGACGTCAACTTCTTCGATGAACTCCGCATCGGTCTCGCGACCGCGGAGGACATCCGCAACTGGTCCTACGGCGAGGTCAAGAAGCCGGAGACCATCAACTACCGCACGCTCAAGCCCGAGAAGGACGGCCTCTTCTGCGAGAAGATCTTCGGCCCCACCCGGGACTGGGAGTGCTACTGCGGCAAGTACAAGCGTGTCCGGTTCAAGGGCATCATCTGTGAGCGCTGCGGCGTCGAGGTGACTCGCGCCAAGGTGCGTCGTGAGCGCATGGGCCACATCGAGCTCGCTGCTCCGGTCACCCACATCTGGTACTTCAAGGGTGTGCCGAGCCGCCTCGGCTACCTGCTGGATCTGGCTCCGAAGGATCTCGAGAAGATCATCTACTTCGCCGCCTACGTCATCGTCGGTGTCGACGAGGAGCTGCGTCACAACGAGCTCTCCACGCTCGAGGCCGAGATGGAGGTCGAGAAGAAGACCGTCGCCGATCAGCGTGACGCCGATCTCGAGGCCCGCGCGCAGAAGCTCGAAGCGGACATCGCCGAGCTCGAGGCCGAGGGTGCCAAGTCCGACGTCCGCCGCAAGGTCAAGGACGGCGGCGAGCGCGAGATGCGTCAGCTGCGTGACCGCGCCCAGCGCGAGCTGGACCGCCTCGACGAGATCTGGACCACGTTCACGAAGCTGAGCGTCAAGCAGCTCATCGTCGACGAGTCGCTGTACCGCGAGCTGGTCGACCGCTACGGCGAGTACTTCACCGGCGCGATGGGCGCGGAGTCCATCCAGAAGCTGATGGAGAACTTCGACATCGAGGCCGAGGCCGAGTCCCTGCGCGAGACCATCCGCAGCGGCAAGGGCCAGAAGAAGCTGCGTGCTCTCAAGCGCCTCAAGGTCGTCGCGGCGTTCCAGCAGTCGGGCAACTCGCCGATGGGCATGGTCCTCGACGCCGTTCCGGTGATCCCGCCGGAGCTGCGCCCGATGGTCCAGCTCGACGGTGGTCGTTTCGCGACGTCCGACCTCAACGACCTGTACCGCCGCGTCATCAACCGCAACAACCGCCTCAAGCGACTGATCGACCTCGGTGCTCCCGAGATCATCGTCAACAACGAGAAGCGGATGCTGCAGGAGTCCGTCGACGCGCTGTTCGACAACGGTCGTCGTGGCCGGCCCGTCACGGGCCCGGGCAACCGTCCGCTGAAGTCGCTGTCCGATCTGCTCAAGGGCAAGCAGGGCCGCTTCCGTCAGAACCTGCTCGGTAAGCGTGTCGACTACTCGGGCCGTTCCGTCATCGTCGTCGGCCCGCAGCTCAAGCTGCACCAGTGCGGTCTGCCGAAGCTGATGGCGCTCGAGCTGTTCAAGCCGTTCGTCATGAAGCGTCTGGTCGACCTCAACCACGCGCAGAACATCAAGTCCGCGAAGCGCATGGTCGAGCGTCAGCGTCCGCAGGTGTGGGACGTCCTCGAAGAGGTCATCAACGAGCACCCGGTGCTGCTGAACCGTGCACCCACGCTGCACCGTCTCGGCATCCAGGCGTTCGAGCCGCAGCTCGTCGAGGGCAAGGCCATCCAGCTGCACCCGCTCGTGTGTGAGGCGTTCAACGCCGACTTCGACGGTGACCAGATGGCCGTGCACCTGCCGCTGTCGGCAGAGGCGCAGGCCGAGGCTCGCATCCTGATGCTGTCGTCGAACAACATCCTGTCGCCGGCATCGGGCCGTCCGCTCGCCATGCCGCGTCTGGACATGGTCACGGGTCTGTTCCACCTGACCCGCGAGGTCGAGGGTGCGATCGGCACCTACCAGCCGGCCGCCGACGGCCAGCCGGAGCAGGGCGTCTACAGCTCGCCGGCCGAGGCTCAGATGGCCGTCGACCGTGGCGTGCTGTCGGTGCAGGCGAAGATCAAGGTGCGTCTGACGCATCAGCGCCCGCCGCGTGAGATCGAGGCGGAGCTGTTCCCCGAGGGCTGGAACTTCGGCGACGGCTGGATGGTCGAGACCACGCTCGGCCGCGTGATGTTCAACGATCTGCTCCCGGCGGACTACCCGTTCATCAACGAGCAGATGCCGAAGAAGCGTCAGGCGACGATCATCAACGATCTGGCCGAGCGTTACCCGATGATCGTGGTTGCGCAGACGGTGGACAAGATGAAGGACACCGGCTTCTACTGGGCCACCCGGTCCGGCGTCACGGTCTCGATCTCCGACGTCCTCGTGCCGCCGGAGAAGGCTCAGATCATGGAGCAGTTCGAGGCGCAGGCCGACCAGATCGAGAAGAAGTACCAGCGCGGTGCTCTCAACCACACCGAGCGCAACAGTGCTCTGGTGAAGATCTGGTCCGAGGCCACCGACGAGGTCGGTAAGGCCATGGAGGCCCACTTCCCCGACGACAACCCGATCCCGATGATCGTGAAGTCCGGCGCCGCCGGCAACATGACTCAGGTTCGCTCGCTCGCCGGTATGAAGGGCCTGGTGACGAACCCGAAGGGTGAGTTCATCCCGCGTCCGATCAAGTCCTCCTTCAAGGAGGGCCTGACGGTCCTCGAGTACTTCATCAACACGCACGGTGCTCGTAAGGGTCTGGCCGATACCGCTCTCCGCACCGCCGACTCGGGTTACCTGACCCGTCGTCTGGTGGACGTCTCGCAGGACGTCATCGTCCGCGAGGTCGACTGTGGCACCGAGCGCGGCATCCTCACCACGATCGCGGAGAAGGCAGCGGACGGCACGATGATCCGCGACGCGCACGTCGAGACCTCGACGTACGCCCGCACCCTGGCCGCGGACGCGATCGACGAGAACGGCAACGTCGTCGTCGAGCGTGGACACGACCTGGGCGATCCGGCGATCGACGCGCTGCTCGCGGCGGGTATCACGCAGGTGAAGGTCCGTTCGGTCCTGACCTGCACCACTGCCACGGGTGTGTGTGCCACGTGCTACGGCCGCTCGATGGCGACGGGCAAGCTCGTCGACATCGGCGAGGCCGTCGGTATCGTCGCCGCACAGTCGATCGGTGAGCCCGGTACCCAGCTGACGATGCGTACCTTCCACCAGGGTGGTGCGGCCGGCGCGGCCGACATCACCGGTGGTCTGCCGCGTGTCCAGGAGCTGTTCGAGGCCCGCGTCCCCAAGGGCAAGGCCCCGATCACCGAGGTCTCCGGCCGGGTGCAGTTGGACGACGACGACCGCTTCTACAAGATCACGGTCGTCCCGGACGACGGTGGCGAAGAGGTCGTGTACGACAAGCTGTCGAAGCGTCAGCGTCTGCGTGTGTTCAAGCACGACGACGGCTCCGAGCGACTGCTGTCGGACGGTGACCACGTGGACGTCGGTCAGCAGCTGCTCGAGGGCGCTGCCGACCCGCACGACGTGCTGCGAGTCATGGGCCCGCGTCAGGTGCAGATCCACCTCGTCAACGAGGTCCAGGAGGTGTACCGGAGCCAGGGTGTGTCGATCCACGACAAGCACATCGAGGTCATCGTGCGCCAGATGCTGCGTCGCGTCACGATCATCGACTCGGGCTCGACGGAGTTCCTGCCCGGCTCGCTGGTCGAGCGTGCGGAGTTCGAGGCGTCCAACCGTCGCGTCGTCGCCGAGGGCGGCGAGCCGGCGGCCGGACGTCCGGTGCTGATGGGTATCACGAAGGCGTCGCTGGCGACCGATTCGTGGCTGTCGGCGGCTTCGTTCCAGGAGACCACCCGCGTGCTGACCGATGCGGCGATCAACTGCCGCTCGGACAAGCTGATCGGTCTCAAGGAGAACGTGATCATCGGCAAGCTGATCCCGGCCGGCACCGGCATCAACCGGTACCGGAACATCCAGGTTCAGCCCACCGAGGAGGCACGCGCGGCTGCGTACGCGGTTCCGTCCTACGACGACCAGTACTACAGCCCGGAGGGCTTCGGCACCGGCACCGGCGCTGCGGTTCCTCTGGACGACTACGGATTCGGTAGCGACTACCGCTGACCCGTAGAAAGTTCGACTCGAAGGTCCCGTTCCCGACAGGGGGCGGGACCTTCGGGCATTCTGGGGACAGGAAGAATGTTCCCGTAATCGGACTAATTGGACAGGCGGAGGGCATCATGGCCGGTAAGAACATCGATCGGGTGAAGGCGGAGTCTGCGCTCGAGGTCGTCAAGGAGAGCCCGGCCATCGTGGCAATCGTCGCGGCACCGGCCCTGGTCGTCTTCGGTGTGCTGTGGTGGCTCACCGGATTCGGCACGGCGCTGCTGGTGACCCTGCTGATCGCGGGTATCGCGGTGGTCGCGAAGAAGGTGTTCTGACTCAGACCTTTTCGCGGGGGAGCATCTCGACGCGCGCGACGGCGCGCACCTCGCTCCCGACGAGGAACCACACCGACAGCGAGGTCTCGTCGCCGTCCGTGCGGAGCCGCACGTGATCGCGCGCGTAGATCGGGCCGAGATGTTCGACCACCGCCCGGTACGGCGCGCGGCGTAGTTCGGGTCGGTCGGCGAGGCACTCCTCGACCGCGTGCCAGTACGTCGTGTTGTTGACGTGGTTGAACGGATCGATGTCGGTGGTGCGCAGGTGGAACGTCCGCTCGCGGTCGTCCCAGTCGTCGGTGTCGGGCGGCGTCGCCGGCAGCAACGGCTTCCAGCGGAGGCGATGCTCGTCGGTGGTCCGGCCCAGGCTCTCGAGGAGGCCGTCGCTGATCCGGGTCGGCATCCCGGTGTCGGCGCCGATGTCGATCCAGAATCCCTCGGTCTCGATCAGCGCGTCCGCCGTGCTCGTGAGTCGGACCCGCATCGCCGACCACCGCGTCGAATGCGCGGAGCACCAGCGTCGGAGGGTCATCCGGTCCGGCCACACCGCGGGCCGGTGCACCTCGATGACGGTGCGCCGGACGATCCACAGTGGGTCGGTTTCGTCGTATCCGAACGCTGCGAGGTTGTCGGAGCCGATGTCCTGGAGGTAGCGGGCGACGCCGTCGAGGCGTAGCCGATTCTCGATGTCGACGTCTCCCGTACGGATCGGGCGTGAGGTCTCGAAGCACTGCTCGGGCGGCGGCGCCGGTGCCAACGGTTCCGGTGTGGTGACGCTCTGCGTTGGGCGGGCGATCTGCTCGGAAGCCACGGTGTTCCCTCGGTTCGGCGGTTGTCGCCAGCGATTGTGACAGTTGGCGGCTCCGTAGTCACCGGACACGACCGAGGTGCTTGTTCGATTGCCCGGTGCCGAGTACAGTCCCATAACTGTAACTCATCGTCACATGAAGGCTGTCACATCGGTGACCGGGCCGGGCGTGCGTCACGCCCCGTGTGACACGCGAGACGGGAAATCGAACATGGCCTACGTCATCACCCAGACGTGCTGCAACGATGCGAGTTGTGTGTCGGCGTGTCCGGTGAACTGCATCCACCCGACGCCGGAGGAAGCGGAGTTCGCGACTACCGAGATGCTGTACATCGAACCGCAGGCCTGCATCGACTGCGGCGCATGCGTCGACGCGTGCCCGGTGAACGCGATCTTCCCCGAGGACCAGTTGAGCGAGTCGCTGCAGCGGTATCGCGAGATCAACGCCGACTACTACACGCGGCACCCGCTCCAGCCGGACTGGATTCCGCTGACACCCGCGACGCCCCCGGTACGGAACCTCGGCACGCTGCGGGTCGCGATCGTCGGCGCGGGGCCCGCGGCCTGCTACGCCGCGGAGGAACTGCTCAAGCGGTCCGACGTCGAGGTCGAGATGTTCGAGAAGCTGCCGACGCCGTGGGGTCTGGTGCGCGCCGGCGTCGCACCCGATCATCCGGGCACCAAGACGGTGACCGAGATGTTCGAGTGGTCGCTCGGCCGCGATGCGTTCCAGTTCCACCTCAACGTCGAGGTCGGCAAGCATGTCAGTCACGCCGACCTGCTCGCCCACCACCACGCGGTGATCTACGCGGTGGGCGCATCGAGCGACCGCGCGCTGGGTGTGCCCGGCGAGGACCTGCCCGGCAGTCATGCCGCGACCGAGTTCGTGGCCTGGTACAACGGGCATCCCGACTATGCCGACCGCACCTTCGACCTTTCCGGCGAGCGGGCGGTGATCGTCGGAAACGGCAACGTCGCGCTCGACGTCGCGCGCATCCTGACGATGGACCCCGACGACCTGGCGAAGACCGATATCGCCGACCACGCACTGAAGGCTCTGCGCAGCAGCAACATCCGCGAGGTCGTGCTGTTGGGGCGGCGTGGTCCCGCACAAGCGGCGTACTCCAATCCCGAGTTCCTGGCCCTCGGTGACCTGCCGGGAGTGGACGTCGTGATCGACGAGGCCGAGGCGGAACTCGATTCGCGGTCCCGGGCGCTGATCGACGCGGACGAGACCGAACCGGCGGTTGCGATGAAGGTGCGGCTCGCGCAGGAGTACGCACGTCGCACCCCGACGCCCGGCAACAAGCGGATCGTGTTCCGGTACCTGACGTCGCCGACGGAGATTCTCGGCGCCGAGCGGGTCGAGGGACTGACGGTCGTCGCGAACGAGCTGGTGGAGGACGCCTCCGGTGGGCTCTCCGCGCATCCCACCGGACGCACCGAGCACATCGACGCCGCCCTGGTGCTGCGCTCGATCGGCTACCGGGGACGTCCGATCGCCGGGGTGCCGTTCGACGAGCGGCGCGGGGTGGTCCCCAACGATCGCGGTCGAGTGGTGGCCGGCGCCGGCGAACCCGTCGACGGCGTGTACGTCACGGGGTGGATCAAGCGCGGCCCGAGCGGCGTCATCGGAACCAACAAGACGTGCGCCAAGGAAACCGTGGCGCGGATCGTCGAGGACTTCGAGGCGAAGCGACTCGCCGCGCCGACCGCTGGGCGGAAGGAACTCGGCAAGTTGCTCGCCCGGCGTCAGCCCGAACGGATCTCGCGCCGCGGCTGGGAAGCGATCGACCGGGCCGAGCGTGACCGCGGCACGGCGTCGGGCCGACCGCGGGTGAAGATGACGGACACCGCGGAGATGGTGGCGCTCGGGCGCCGGCGTCGCGCACTGTTCGGCGGGTGAGTCCGGGGTAGCGTCACGCACAGGGTGCAGCGTCCACCGGAGATGCCGCCCGGCGGATTCGGAGGTGGAAAGTGCGCGCAGTGGTGGTCACGGACCTGGCGGGGCCGTCGGCGATCGTGGTCCAGGACATCGCCGAACCGGACGCGGACGGGTTGGTGCTGATCGACGTCAAGGCCAGCGGCGTCTGCTTCCCGGATCTGCTGATCAGCTACGGCAAGTACCAGATTCGACCCGAACCACCGTTCGTGCCGGGCACCGAGGTCGCGGGTGTCGTGCTCAGCGCGCCCGACGACAGCGGGTTCGTACCGGGACAGCGGGTGCTGGCGGTGTCGAGTCTCGGTGGCTACGCCGAGCGGGTCGCCGTCCATCGGAATCTGGTGCTGCCCATCCCGGACGAGTTGACGTTCGAGGAGGCGGCGTCGCTGATCATCAACTATCAGACGATGGAGTTCGGGCTGGGCCGCCGCGCCCGGCTGCAGCCAGGCGAGACCGTCGCGGTCCTCGGCGCCGCCGGTGGGGTGGGGACGTCGGCGATCCAGTTGGCGAAGGCCCACGGGGCCCGGGTGATCGCGGTCGTGCGCCGGGACGGTGCCGACGACTTCCTGCGCGAGATCGGCGCCGACGACGTCGTCCGACTGGCCGACGGGTGGGCCGCGCAGGTTCGTGAACTCACGGGTGGCCGCGGAGCGGACGTCGTGATCGATCCGGTCGGCGGGGACGCGTTCGACGACGCGGTCCGCGCCCTCGCTCCCGAGGGGCGCCTGGTCGTCATCGGTTTCGCGGGCGGGGGCATCCCGACGGTCAAGGTGAATCGCGTCCTGTTCCGCAACATCAGCATCGTGGGCGCGGCGTGGGGTGAGTTCCTCCGGCACGAGCCGTCGGCGCTGGCGGAGACGCACGCGGCGCTCGTGAAACACGTGCGTGCGGGACTGCGTCCCGTCGTCAAGGCGCGCTACCCGCTGGCCGCGGCGGCCGAGGCCCTCGTCGACCTCGAGGCCGGCCGGGTGCTCGGAAAGGCCGTTCTCGTCCAGAGCTGACTGTGTTCCTCGTCACCTGCCCGCTGCCTGTCCGGAAAATGTGTTGCCGCAGGTAGTCGCGGCGTGGTGTCGTTGAAGGGTCGCGGATTCACGCGGCCGTGGGGGTAATTGCGTTTCCGCAATAGTTGCATGATCGCTACTATTCGAGCCCGTGGCTGATGTGACTCCGGACGACGTCTACACCGTGCTCGAGGAGTTCATCATGCGTCTCCTGGGTATGGGGGAGTCCGAGTCCATGGACACCCTCGTCGCGATGGACCTGTCGTTCTCGCAGGTTCGTGCGCTCTTCGTGCTGGCGCAGCACGGCGAGCCGATCGCGATCAACGAGGTCGCGGAGTGCCTGCGGATGTCGGTGGCGGCCGCGGGTCGCAACATCGACCAGTTGGTGTGTCAGGAACTTGTGCTGCGCCGCGAGGACCCGGAGGATCGTCGGATCAAACGGGTCTCGCTGACGGAGTCCGGGCGAAGCCTGGTCTCCCGTCACCTCGAGGACAAGCGTGACGAGCTCCGAGCGTTCGCGGGCCGGTTGGATCAGCCGGACCGCAGGCGGTTGCTCGAGGCCCTTCAACCGATACTCGCGGGCGATGCCCTGCGGGCCCGAAGTCAGGAATTCTGTACATGACGACGCCAAACTCGACGGCCGGACCCCAACCCGGGGCGCCGGAGTCGGACAAGATCGACGGCGCGGTTCTCAAGATCGCCTCCGTGGTGGTGCTCGGCGCCATCATGTCCATCCTCGACGTCACCGTCGTCAGTGTCGCGCTGCCGACGTTCGCGGAGACGTTCGAGACCAGCTACGCGGTGGTCGCCTGGACGATGACCGCCTACACGCTCGCCCTCGCGACAGTGATCCCCGTGACGGGTTGGGCCGCCGACCGTTTCGGTACCAAACGCCTCTACATCGGCGCACTGGTGCTGTTCGTCATCGGTTCCGTGCTGTGTGCCTTCGCCTGGGACATCACGTCGCTGATCGTGTTCCGCGTGATCCAGGGCCTGGGCGGCGGCATGCTGATGCCGCTGGGCATGACGATCATGACCCGGGCCGCCGGCCCCGAGCGGGTCGGCCGCGTCATGGCCGTGCTCGGCATCCCGATGCTGCTCGGGCCCATCGCCGGCCCCATCGTCGGCGGCTGGCTGATCGACGCTGCCAGCTGGCACTGGATCTTCCTCATCAACCTGCCGATCGGCATCATCGCCCTCGCCGCGGCGTTCAAGCTGCTGCCGAAGGACGAGCCGAGCCCCTCCCAGTCGTTCGACTTCGTCGGCATGCTGCTGCTGTCGCCCGGCCTGGCGCTGTTCCTGTACGGCGTCTCGTCGATCCCGGAGCACGGCAAGGGGCTGTCCCCGGAGGTGCTGATCCCGATCGGAATCGGTCTGGTCCTGATCATCGGATTCGTGTTCCACGCCCTCCGCAAGGACCATCCGCTGATCGACCTGCACCTGTTCCAGAACCGTCAGCTCACGGTCGCGGTGCTCACCACCACGATGTTCATCATCGCGTTCATGGGTGCGGGCCTGCTCTTCCCGAGCTACTTCATCCAGGTGCGCGGTGAGTCCGCGATGGCCGCGGGTCTGCTGCTGGCGCCGCAGGGCATCGGCGCGATGGTGACGATGCCGATCGCCGGCCGACTGGTCGACAAGATCGGCCCGGGCAAGATCGTCCTGACGGGTCTGCCACTGATCGCGCTGGGCATGTTCACGTTCACGCAGCTGACCGCGACGTCGTCGTACCCGCTGCTGATGGGCTCGCTGTTCGTGATGGGTCTCGGCATGGGCTGCACGATGATGCCGCTGATGACGGCCGCCATGGTCACGCTCAAGCACGAGATGATCGCCCGCGGTTCGACGCTGATGAACATCGTCCAGCAGACGGCCGGCTCGATCGGTACCGCCACGATGTCGGTGGTGCTGACGAACCAGATGACGTCGCACGGCCTCAGCAAGGACGCTGCCCCGCCGACCGATCCGAGCAGCGTCGCGCAGATGCTCAACGATTCGGCCGACTCGTTCGGCGCGACCTTCATGGTGGCGTTCGTCCTCGTGCTGGTCACCCTGATCCCCGCGTTCTTCCTGCCGCGCAAGCGTGTGGCCGCGACGACCGAGGACGTCCAGCCGGTCATGATGCACTGACATCCGCCGCGGAACGAGCCCCCGAGCGATCCTTCGCTCGGGGGCTCTTCGTGTTGTCCGAGTTCGACTCGGCGCGTCGCTCCGAACGTGTCGGTGGCCGGTTCTATCGTCACGACAGGAGCCTCGAGCAGGGAAGGGGCGCATCATGGCTGAAGAGCCTGGCGTCACGCACAACCCGGACAATCCTTCGCACTGGCACTACTACGCGGTGGTGGGCACCACGATCGGCGGTGGTCACACGCTCGCCGAGTTCGGCCCGCACCCCACCGCACTCTCGGCGCTGCAGGTCGCCGTCCACGCGGTCAATCACACGGCCTACTCGATGTTCGAGCAGGGGATCGTCGGCCACATGCTGGCCGATGCCGCGATGGTGGAGCGGTTGCCCGTCACGAACTTCACCGTAGAACGCCAGCACCCCGTCACGCGCGCGCCCGACGCGGCGTGGTCGCTCAGCGGTGGTCGCCGAGCCTGGGGAGTGGCAGGGCATCTGACGGCGTGAACGAGTACTGCACGCCGGCGCCGACCTGCCGTAACCGCCAAACAATCATTCATGCTTGATTTTTACTCACCTCGGTGTGATGCTGATCTCAGCATCCGAGGAGGGGTATGTGGCTGACCTGAACAAGATCGTCGACGACCTGTGTGCGGAGGGCGCGGCACTCGATGCGCTGGTCGCCGATCTGCCGGACGAGAAGTGGGCGGTGGCCACGCCGGCGGAGGGTTGGACCGTCGCACACCAGATCGGCCATCTCGCCTGGACCGACCGGGCCGCGCTGCTGGCGGCCACCGACGAGGACGCCTTCACCGCCCAGCTCGCCGAGGCGTGGAAGAACCCGTACGGCTTCGTGGACGAGGGTGCCGAGGCCGAGGCGCAGCGTCCGCCCCGGGAACTGTTGGCCGACTGGCGCGAGTGCCGTGCGCGACTCGCACAGATCCTGCGAGACGTTCCGCCCGGCACCAAGCTGCCGTGGTACGGGCCGCCGATGAGTGCGGCCTCGATGGCGACCGCGCGGCTGATGGAGACGTGGGCGCACGGCCGCGACGTCGCCGCGGCGCTCGGTGTGGCGGCGGCGTCGACGGACCGGCTCGAGCACATCGCGCGGCTGGGGGTGCGTACGCGGGACTTCGCGTACAGCGTCAACGAGATCACGCCGCCCACCGAGGAGTTCCGGGTGGAGTTGGTTGCGCCGGACGGTGGGACGTGGGCGTGGGGTCCGGACGACGCCCCTCAGCGCGTGACCGGCCCGGCCGAGGACTTCTGTTTGCTCGTCACGCAGCGGGTGCACCGCCGGGACACCGCACTGCGGACCACGGGTGACGACGCCCGCCGCTGGCTCGACATCGCCCAGGCCTTCGCCGGACCGCCCGGCGCGGGCCGTGAACCCACTCGGACGGAGGCGGCCCGATGACGGCGTCCACGGTGCGCATCGGCAACTGTTCCGGCTTCTACGGCGACCGGATCTCGGCGATGCGCGAGATGCTCG
Source organism: Prescottella equi (assembly GCF_002094305.1). Classification (GTDB taxonomy): domain Bacteria; phylum Actinomycetota; class Actinomycetes; order Mycobacteriales; family Mycobacteriaceae; genus Prescottella; species Prescottella equi. Next base: position 92,641 of record NZ_LWTX01000005.1, on the reverse strand, counting down.
AGGGCGGTGAGCTGGACTACCTGACCGGCGACTACCTCGCCGAGCTGACGATGCTGATCCTCGGGCGGGACCGGATGAAGGACCCGGCGCGCGGCTACGCCAAGACGTTTCTGCGGCAGGCCGAGGACTGTCTGGGGCTCGCTCTCGACCGCGGCGTGAAGATCGTGACCAACGCGGGCGGGCTCAATCCCAGCGGCCTCGCCGACGCCCTGCGCGAGGTGAACGACCGACTGGGACTGAATGCGCGGATCGCCCACGTCGAGGGCGACGATCTGATCGCGCGGGTAGCCGAACTCGGGCTCGACCGGCAGGCCGGACCGGAGACGCCGCTGACGGCGAACGCCTACCTCGGGGCGTGGGGCATCGTGCAGTGCCTTAACGCGGGCGCCGACGTCGTCGTCACCGGCCGGGTCACTGACGCATCGGTGATCGTGGGACCCGCGGCGGCGCACTTCGGCTGGGCGAGAGACGATTTCGATCGTCTCGCGGGCGCCGTCGTCGCCGGCCACGTCATCGAGTGCGGCACCCAGGCCACCGGCGGCAACTACTCGTGGTTCACCGAGATCCCCGACCTCGGCCGCCCCGGCTTCCCGATCGCCGAGATCGCGGACGACGGCTCGTCCGTCATCACCAAGCATCCGGGCACCGGGGGAGCGGTGACCGTCGACACCGTCACCGCTCAGTTGCTGTACGAGATCACCGGCGGCCGCTACGCCAACCCCGACGTCACCGCGCGCATGGACTCGGCGGTCCTCACCGGCGACGGCCCCGACCGCGTCCGCATCTCCGGCGTCACCGGAGAGGCTCCGCCGCCGCAGTACAAGGTGTCGCTCAACGCGCTCGCCGGTTTCCGTAACGAGGCGACGTTCGTGCTCACCGGACTCGACATCGAGGCCAAGGCCGAACTGGTTCGGCGGCAGATGGACTCGTGGCTCGTAGACAAGCCGCAGGAACTCGACTGGATCCTGGCCCGCACGGACCACCCGGACGCCGACACCGAGGAGGCGGCGAGCGCGCTGCTGCGCTGCACGGTGCGGGACACCGATCCGAACGTCGTGGGACGGGCGTTCTCGTCGGTGGCCGTCGAGCTGGCGCTCGCGAGCTACCCGGGCTTCACGCTCACCGCCCCGCCGTCGAACGGTCAGCCGTACGCGGTGTTCACCCCCGGCTACGTCGACGCCGGCGAGGTGCCGCACGTCGCGGTACTGCCGGATGGCACACGTGTCGCCATCGCTCCGAGCGCCGTTACCCGAGTGCTCGAGGACGTGCCGGAACCCGCACTGCCGCAACCACTCGCGGGCGACGACACGGTCACGGTTCCGCTCGGCACGGTCGCGGCGGCCCGCAGCGGCGACAAGGGTGGCAACGCAAACGTCGGGGTGTGGGTGCGTACCGACGAGCAGTGGCGGTGGCTCGTGCACGCGCTCACCGTCGACGAGGTGAAAAGGATGCTGCCCGAGGCGAAGTCGCTCGCGGTCACGCGGCACGTGCTGCCGCACCTGCGGGCCGTCAACTTCGTGATCGAGGGCATCCTCGGCCGCGGCGTGGCGTCCCAGGCCCGCTTCGACCCGCAGGCCAAGGGGCTCGGCGAGTGGCTGCGCTCGCGGCACATCGACATTCCCATCGGCCTGGTCCCCGAGTACGCCGACGAACTTCAGGAAGGACACGCATGAGTGTGTGGGACACCCCGGAGCGACAACAGCTCCGCAAGACGGTCCGCGGCTTCGTCGAGCAGGAGATCCTCCCGCACCTGGGCGACTGGGAGCGCGACGGCGAGATCCCGCGCGAGCTGCACCGTGGGGCCGCGGCGCTCGGACTGCTCGGCGCGGGCTTCCCCGAGGAGGTCGGCGGCGACGGCGGCGACCTGGTGGACGCGGTGGTGATCTGCGAGGAGATGCACCAGGCCGGCGCGTCCGGTGGCCTGTTCGCGTCGCTGTTCACGTGCGGCATCGCACTGCCGCACCTGGTCGCGGCCGGTGACCCCCGACAGATCGAGCGCTGGGTGCGCCCCACCCTGGCCGGCGAGAAGATCGGTTCGCTCGCCATCACCGAACCGGGCGGCGGCTCCGACGTCGGACACCTGCGGACCACCGCGATCCGCGACGGCGACCACTACGTCGTCAACGGCGCCAAGACGTTCATCACGTCGGCGGTGCGTGCCGATTTCGTCGTGACCGCGGTGCGGACCGGCGGCCCCGGCGCGGGCGGGGTGTCGCTGCTCGTGATCGAGAAGGGCACGCCGGGCTTCGAGGTGGCCCGCAAGCTGGACAAGATGGGCTGGCGCGCGTCGGACACCGCGGAGTTGTCCTTCGTCGATGCCCGGGTTCCGGTGGAGAACCTGGTGGGTGAGGAGAACTCGGGGTTCGCGCAGATCGCGCAGGCGTTCCTGACCGAACGCATCGCTCTGGCGGCGCAGGCGTACGCGAGTGCGCAGCGCTGCCTGGACCTGACGCTGCAGTGGTGCCGCGATCGCGAGACCTTCGGGCGACCGCTGATCTCGCGGCAGGCGGTGCAGAACACGGTCACCGAGATGACGCGGCGCGTCGATGTCGCTCGCGTCTACACCCGCACGCTCGTCGAACGTTCGCTCGTCTCGAACGAGGACTTCGTCGCCGAGGTGTGCTTCGCGAAGAACACGGCCGTCGAGGCCGGTGAATGGGTGGCGAATCAGGCCGTGCAGTTGTTCGGCGGCATGGGCTACATGGCGGAGAGCGAAGTGGAGAGGCAGTACCGGGACATGCGCATTCTGGGTATCGGGGGCGGGACCACGGAGATCCTGACCTCGTTGGCGGCCAAGCGATTGGGGTATCAGTCGTGACGATTCTGAAATCGGCTCTGGACACGAAGTCGGCCGAGTACGCGGCGGCGGCCGAGTCGATGACGGCCAAGCTCGCCGAACTCGAGGTAGAGCACGCGAAGGCCCTCGCGGGAGGCGGTGAGAAGTACGTCGAGCGGCACCACAAGCGGGGCAAGCTGCTGGCACGCGAGCGCATCGAGCTGCTGATCGACCCGGACTCACCGTTCCTCGAACTGTCCCCCCTCGCCGCATGGGGCACCGAGTTCCCGGTGGGCGCGTCGACGATCGTCGGTATCGGCGTCGTCAGCGGCGTCGAATGCCTCATCGTCGCGAACGACCCCACGGTCCGGGGTGGCACGTCCAACCCGTGGACGCTCAAGAAGGGCTTCCGCGCCAACGACATCGCCGTCCAGAACCGGTTGCCGGTGATCTCGCTCGTCGAGTCCGGCGGCGCCGACCTGCCGACGCAGAAGGAGGTGTTCATCCCGGGCGGGCGGATGTTCCGCGACCTGACCAAGCTGTCGGCGGCCGGGATCCCCACCATCGCGCTCGTGTTCGGCAACTCCACCGCCGGCGGCGCCTACATCCCGGGCATGTCCGACCACGTCGTGATGATCAAGGAACGGTCGAAGGTGTTCCTTGCCGGACCGCCGCTGGTGAAGATGGCAACCGGTGAGGAGTCCGACGACGAAGCCCTCGGCGGCGCCGAGATGCACGCGCGGACATCGGGTCTGGCCGACTACTTCGCCCAGGACGAGCAGGATGCGATCCGGATCGGCCGCAGCATCGTCCGCCGGCTCAACTGGCGTAAGGAGGGGCCGGCGCCGCGGGCCGAGGTGATCGAGCCACTCGAGGATCCCGAGGAACTGATCGGCATCGTCCCGTCGGATCTGAAGATCCCGTTCGATCCACGCGAGGTGATCGCGCGCATCGTCGACGGTTCGGACTTCGACGAGTTCAAACCGATGTACGGGTCGTCGCTCGTGACGGGTTGGGCCGAACTGCACGGCTACCCGATCGGCATCCTCGCCAACGCGCGCGGCGTGCTGTTCAGCGAGGAGTCGCAGAAGGCCACCCAGTTCATCCAGCTCGCGAACCGGTCGAACACGCCACTTCTGTTCCTGCACAACACCACCGGATACATGGTGGGTAGAGAGTACGAGGAGGGCGGCATGATCAAGCACGGATCGATGATGATCAACGCGGTCGCCAACTCGACGGTGCCGCACATCTCGATCCTGCTCGGAGCGTCGTACGGCGCCGGCCACTACGGCATGTGCGGGCGTGCGTTCGATCCTCGCTTCCTGTTCGCATGGCCCAGTTCCAAGTCCGCGGTGATGGGCGGCGCCCAGTTGGCGGGCGTCATCTCGATCGTCGGCCGCGCCGCGGCGGAGGCCCGCGGGCAAGCGTTCGACGAGGAAGCCGACGCCGGCATGCGCGCGATGATCGAGAACCAGATCGAGGCCGAGTCGCTGCCGATGTTCCTCTCCGGGCGCCTCTACGACGACGGCGTCATCGACCCCCGCGACACCCGCACGGTGGTGGGGATGTGCCTGTCGGCCATCGCCACCGCCCCGATCGAGGGCACCGAGAACTTCGGTGTCTTCCGGATGTGAGGCCGACTGTGACTACTTCCGACATCACTTCCGTGCTGGTCGCCAATCGCGGCGAGATCGCCCGACGGGTGTTCGCGACGTGCCGGCGCGCCGGCGTCGGCACCGTCGCGGTCTTCTCCGACCCGGACTCCGCGAGTCCGCACGTCGCCGAGGCGGACGCCGCGGTCCGGTTGCCGGGCGCGACACCGTCCGAGACGTACCTGCGCGCCGACGCTCTCATCGCCGCGGCACACGCGGCGGGAGCCGATGCCGTCCATCCCGGCTACGGATTCCTCTCCGAGAACGCAGACTTCGCGCAGGCCGTGGAGGCCGCGGGTCTCACCTGGATCGGTCCACCCGTCAAGTCGATCGAGTTGATGGGCTCGAAGGTCGAGTCCAAGCGAATCATGGCCGAGGCCGGGGTGCCGGTGCTGGCGGAACTCGATCCCGGCGCCGTGACCGAGGCCGATCTGCCGGTGCTCGTCAAGGCGTCTGCCGGTGGCGGCGGACGTGGCATGCGCGTGGTTCGTGAGCTGTCGGCGCTGCCCCGCGAACTCGAGGCGGCCCGCCGCGAGGCGCAGTCGGCGTTCGGGGACCCGACGGTGTTCTGCGAGCGCTATCTCGAGACGGGACGACACATCGAGGTCCAGGTGATGGCCGACCGGCACGGCACGGTGTGGGCTGTCGGCGAGCGGGAATGCTCGATCCAGCGTCGTCACCAGAAGGTGGTCGAGGAGGCGCCGTCGCCGCTCGTCGAACGCATTCCCGCCATGCGCGCGAAGTTGTTCGAGGCGGCCCGCCTGGCGGCGAACGCGATCGGCTACGAGGGTGCCGGCACCGTCGAATTCCTCGCCGACGAAGCCGGGGACTTCTTCTTCCTGGAGATGAACACCCGTCTGCAGGTGGAGCACCCGGTCACCGAGTGCACCACGGGACTCGACCTCGTCGAGCTGCAGTTGCAGGTGGCGTCCGGGGCGGCACTGCCGGCCGAACCGCCGGCGATCCGTGGTCACTCGATCGAGGTCCGGCTGTACGCCGAGGACCCCGCACACAACTGGCGGCCGCAGAGTGGCACCGTCGAACGAATCGAACTTCCTGGCGACACTGTCGAATTCGACCTGCTCGCGCGAACCGGGGTGCGCCTCGACTCGGGAGTCGAGGACGGCTCCGTGGTGAGCGTCTTCTACGATCCGATGCTGGCGAAGGTGATCTCGTACGCGCCCACGCGGACGCAGGCCGCCCAGGTTCTCGCGTCGGCGCTGGCCCGCACCCGCCTGCACGGCCTGCGGACCAACCGCGACCTGCTCGTCAACGTCCTGCGCCACCCCGCCTTCCTCGCGGGCGACACCGACACGGCGTTCTTCGACACCCACGGGCTCGAAGCCCTGGCGCGGCCGCTGGCCGACGAGAGGGCCGAGTCGCTGTCCGCGTTGGCCGCGGCGCTGGCCGACGCCGCTGCGAACCGGAGCACGGCACCCGTCGTCGGTGGACTGCCGAGCGGGTGGCGGAACCTACCGTCGCAGCCGCAGGTCAAGCGGTACAGCGGAATCCACGGCGACCACGACGTCCGCTACCTGCTGACCCGGTCCGGTCTGCGAGCCGACGGATTCGACGACGTGGCGCTGGTCTCGTCGGCACCCGACCACGTCGTGCTCGACGTCGCGGGTCTGCAGCGACGCTTCGACGTCGCACGCTACGGCGACACCGTCTGCGTCGACTCGCCGCTCGGACCGGTGTCGCTCACCGTGATTCCGCGCTTCGTCGACCCGTCGACCGTCGTCGCGGAGGGCTCGCTGCTCGCGCCGATGCCCGGCGCGGTGATCCGGCTGGGGGCCGCCGAGGGGGACCTCGTGGAGGCCGGACAGCCGATCCTGTGGCTCGAGGCCATGAAGATGGAGCACACCGTCAAGGCTCCCGTCTCCGGTGTGCTCACCGAACTACCCGTCGTCGTCGGCCAGCAGGTGGACGTCGGTTCCGTTCTCGCAGTAGTGGAAGCCCCGGTGTCGAACGAGGCCGGCGCAGAAGGAGAGTCCGCATGAGCAGCTTCATCGAAACCGACGAGCAGAAGGAACTGCGGGCCGCTGTGTCCAAGCTCGCGCAGCGCTTCAACTACGTCGACTACGTGCTGCCCAAGGCGCGCAAGGGCGAACCGCTCACGGAACTGTGGACCGAGGCCGGCAAACTCGGTTTCCTCGGTGTGAACCTGCCGGAAGAGTACGGCGGCGGGGGAGCGGGCATCTACGAACTGGCCCTCGTGCAGGAGGAACTCGCCGCGCAGGGCGCCGGGCTGTTGCTGGTGGTCGTCTCGCCTGCGATCTGCGGCACGATCATCGGCAAGTACGGCACCGATGCCCAGAAGCAGGAGTGGCTCACCGCGCTCGCCGACGGTTCGAAGATCATGGCTTTCGGGATCACCGAACCCGACGCCGGCTCCAACTCGCATCAGATCACCACCACGGCGCGCAGGGACGGCGACGACTGGATCCTGCGCGGCAACAAGGTCTACATCTCGGGGGTCGACCAGGCCGACGCCGTGCTCGTCGTCGCGCGGACCGAGGACCACCGGACCGGCAAGTTGAAGCCGGCTCTCTTCATCGTTCCCACCGATGCCGAGAACTTCGTCGCGCAGTCGATGGAGATGGACATCATCGAGCCCGATCACCAGTTCACGCTGTTCCTCGACGACGTGCGGCTCCCGGCGGATGCGCTGGTCGGTTCCGAGGACGCTGCACTGATGCAGCTGTTCGCGGGCCTCAATCCCGAACGCATTCTCGGTGCGGCGATGGCGATCGGAATGGGACGCTGGGCCCTCGAGGCCGGGGTGAAGTTCGCGAAGGAGCGCACGGTCTGGAAGACGCCGATCGGCGCACACCAGGGACTCGCCCACCCGCTCGCACAGTGCAAGATCGAGCTGGAGTTGGCGAAGCTGATGATGCAGAAGGCCGCGACGCTCTACGACAGCGGCGACGACTTCGGGGCCGCCGAGGCCGCGAACATGGCCAAGTACGCGGCCGCCGAGGCCGCCATCAAGACGCTCGACCAGGCCATTCAGACGCACGGCGGTGGCGGACTCACCAAGGAGTACGGCCTCGCGGCGATGCTCGGCGCCGCGCGCATCGGGCGGGTCGCGCCGGTCAGCCGCGAAATGATCCTCAACTTCGTCGCCCAGCACTCCCTGGGCCTACCCAAGTCGTACTGAGGAAGCTGCAGATGACGAATCGACAAGTTCGCTACGAAGTCGCTGACGGTGTCGCGACGCTCACGCTCGACTCGCCACACAATCGCAACGCGATATCCAGCACGCTCGTGGGGCAGTTGCGCCAAGGGCTCGCCGACGCACAGGTCGATGAGGGGGTGCGCACCGTCGTTCTCGCTCACACGGGCGGAACCTTCTGCGCGGGCGCCGATCTCTCGGAAGCGAGTGCGGCCGGCGCCCACGCGAGCCCCGACGAGCTCGCGGCGGAGCGGACCCGCCAGATGACGGAGCTGTTGCGGGCGATCCTCGAGCTGCCGAAACCGGTCATCGCGCGGGTGGACGGCCACGTGCGCGCCGGCGGAATGGGGCTCGTGGGCGCGTGTGACATCGTCGTCGCGGGGCCGGACAGCACCTTTGCGCTGACGGAGGCTCGGTTGGGTCTCGCCGCGTCGATCATCTCGCTGACGGTCGTTCCCAGGCTCACCTCGCGCGCGGCCGGCCGGTACTTCCTGACCGGTGAGAAGTTCGGCCCGCACGAGGCCGAGGCGATCGGGTTGATCAGCGAAGCGGTGCAGGACTCCGGGGAGGCGGTGCAGGACTTGATCGAGACGCTGCGCAAGTGCTCACCGCAGGGGTTGGCGGAATCCAAGAAGCTCACCACCGCGAAGGTGCTCGCGGACTTCGACACGTTCGGGGAATCCCTTGCGGCGCAGTCGGCTCGGCTGTTCGGCAGTCCGGAGGCCATCGAGGGTGTGACGGCGTTCCTGCAGAAGCGGCAGCCGTCGTGGGCGGCCGGAGGCTGAGACGCGGACGGCGCCCGTCCCCTGGCGGGAACGGGCGCCGTCCGGCAGGTCGGCTCAGGCAGCCGGGAAGAGCGCCGAGACCGCGTCGAGCGAGCCCAGGAAGAAGCTGAGGCCGGAGAAGAAGTCACCGGCGGCACCGACGAAATCGACGAGGAAGTCGGCAACGGGAATGAGCTCGGCAGAGGACATGAGGTCTCCTTGGATCGATGCGATTCGGAAGGTAGGTAAACCTTCCCTAAGAAGAATTAGTAACGTGCCCGAGACCCTTCCGCAATGCGAATGTGACGAAGGTTACCCTAACTAGCGCAGTGTTTACTTGAATGTCCGCGACCGCCCACTCACGAGGTGGGCTACGCACCCCGCACGACGCCGGAAGACACCGGAGAGGACCACGCCGATGCGCGCACCACAACAGGATCGGAGCCGACTGACACGGCACCGGCTCCTGGAAGCCACCGTCGACTGCCTGGCCGAGTTCGGCTGGTCGGCCACCACCGTCGCAGTCGTCGCGCAGCGCGCCGGGGTGTCCCGCGGAGCCGCGCAGCACCACTTCCCGACGCGGGAGGACCTCATCACCGCCGCGCTCGAGTTCATGTTCGACAGCCGGATGGAGCAGGCACGCCGCGAAGTCACCGAATTGCCGACGGGGGAGGGGCGGACCGAGGCGGTCGTCGCGCGCCTCGTCGACTACTACACCGGCACGCTGTTCAAGGCCGCCCTCCAGGTGTGGACCGCGGCGGCCGCCGACCCGGAATTGCGGGATCGCGTGCTGCCGCTCGAGGAGCGCTTCGGGCGCATCGCGCATCGCACGGCCGTCGAGAGCCTCGGTGTCGACGACTCGGACCCCGCGGTACGCCGACTCGTCCAGGCCACCCTCGACCTCGCCCGCGGACTCGGCCTGGCCGATGTGCTCACCGACGACTCCCGCCGCCGCGCCGACATCGTGAGCAGTTGGGCCGCGCAACTGGACGCCGCGCTCGCGCCGCTCGGGGCGACCGATTCGGTGGTGTGAGCACCGCTGCCGGCGCGGCGAGGCCGGTACAGTTCCGCGTCATGGCGGCGAGCAGGCTGGCGGCGAGAAGGCGGGGATGGCCGGTTGTGGTTCTCGTGACGGCTGCGCTGGTCGGCGCCGGCTGCAGCCCAGGTGACTCGGCCGACGAGTCCCGCGCGACGGAATCCGGGGCGGCCGGCTCCGGGCCCTTCTTCGGTGAATGCGGTTCGGTCACCGACGAGGAGGTGGCCGAGGCGGTGGGGGTCCCCGGTTTCGCCGGCGTGGTCCGGAACACCGTCGGCTGCGAATGGCAGACGTCGCCCGACCAGGATCGAAACGCGCCGCACTTCGCCTTCTCCTGGTATCGCGGCAGCCCGATCGGACGCGAGCGGGCGGGCAGCGAGATGATCGGGCGTCCCGCAGTGGACATCGAGATCGGCGGACACCCCGGGTTCGAGTCGTCGCTGTCGAGCCGACTGTGCGAACTGGGGGTGCAGTTCGGCGACGACTTCGTGCACTGGTCGATCTCGTACGGCAAAACCGATCCCACCGATGATCCGTGTGTCGCGGCCCGCCGTCTCGCCGAACTGACCGTGGCAAGGGGGCAGTGAGATGCAGCGAGCCGGGATGCCGGGAGCCGAGATGCAGAGAGCCGAGATGTCGAGAGTCGGGGAGGTGGCGCGATTCGGCCGCCTCGTGCGAAACGCGGGCGTCGCGTCGGCGGTGATCCTGCTCCTGGGCGGATGCGCCGAGTCCGTGACGGGCACCGCCGTGCCGCAGGGCTTCGGCGCCGGGGACTCGTCGAACTACGCGTCCCTGCTCACCGAGTGCGACGTCGTCGCGCCGGACCGGATCGCCGAGATCGTCGGTGGGGAGGCGGTCGAGCGCGGCTTCCTGGGCGCGATCTGCCGCTGGACCGTGAACGGGGCCACCGGCCCGGCGCGGGTGACGTTCAACTGGTTCGAGATGGGAACGCTCGCGGTCGAGAAGCGGACGTCCGAACAGCTCGGCTACGAGGTCGAGGACGTCACCGTCGGCGGCCGGCGCGCAGTGCTCGCGCGGACTCCTGCCGACCCCGGCAGTTGCGGCATCACGGCCGGCTTCCCGGCCGGTGGTGTGGTCGGATGGTGGGTCCAGTACCCGGGCGGGGACGGGGCCGATCCGTGCGAGGCCGCATCGACGCTGGTCGAGTCCACGCTGGACCTCGCGGCATAGCATGTCCGACCCACTTTGACCTCCAACAGCGCCGCCGGGTATCGTTGGGGGTCGTGTCCGACCGCTGGGGTCGCTCCACAGGGCTCCTCTCCGGCGTGATCGGGCCGATCTGTGTGCCTATGCGGGGCATTGCCGTGCACGTGATTCTGCGGTTTCTGCAGGTGCGAGCATCCGGCTGCCTGTGTGGGGGTACGCGACACGCCCGACCTCGTGTGCACGAGGATGGGTGCGGGGCAGTTGCTTCCTTGCCCCAACCGATGGATCCCTGATTTCAGAACAGCCAGGGTTGCTCGACTGAGCAGTCTGGAACCGAAGAAAGAAAGCCGGTACATGCCAACCATCAACCAGCTGGTCCGCAAGGGCCGCCGCGACAAGGCCGCCAAGGTCAAGACCGCGGCCCTGAAGGGCAGCCCGCAGCGCCGTGGCGTGTGCACTCGCGTGTACACCACCACCCCGAAGAAGCCGAACTCCGCGCTGCGAAAGGTCGCCCGTGTGCGCCTGACCAGCTCCGTCGAGGTCACCGCTTACATCCCGGGTGAGGGCCACAACCTGCAGGAGCACTCGATGGTGCTCGTCCGCGGCGGTCGTGTGAAGGACCTCCCGGGTGTGCGCTACAAGATCATCCGCGGCTCGCTCGACACCCAGGGTGTCAAGAACCGCAAGCAGGCGCGTAGCCGCTACGGCGCGAAGAAGGAGAAGGGCTGATGCCTCGTAAGGGTCCCGCTCCCAAGCGGCCGCTCGTCGCGGATCCGGTCTACGGTTCGCCGCTGGTCACCCAGCTCGTCAACAAGATCCTGCTGGACGGTAAGAAGTCCACCGCCGAGCGCATCGTCTACGGTGCCCTCGAGCAGGCTCGCGAGAAGACCGGCACCGATCCGGTCGTCACCCTCAAGCGCGCGCTCGACAACGTCAAGCCCGCCCTCGAGGTCCGCAGCCGTCGTGTCGGTGGCGCCACCTACCAGGTGCCGGTCGAGGTTCGTCCGGGCCGTTCCACCACGCTGGCGCTGCGCTGGCTGGTGACCTTCTCGCGCGCCCGTCGTGAGAAGACCATGGTCGAGCGTCTCGCCAACGAGCTTCTGGATGCGAGCAACGGCCTGGGCGCTTCCGTGAAGCGTCGCGAGGACACCCACAAGATGGCTGAAGCCAACAAGGCGTTCGCGCACTACCGCTGGTGATACCACGCCAGGCCGAGGGAGCCTTACGGGCACGAAAACCCTCGGCCTGGCGTTGTCACTACTGTGTCGGTTCCGTCACCGGGCCGGCTGACAAGAAAAAGAGACGTGGCCCCAGAAGGGCCGACACGATCAACGAGCGGGGAAGAATCCTGTGGCACAGGAAGTGCTGACCGACCTGAACAAGGTCCGCAACATCGGCATCATGGCGCACATCGATGCCGGCAAGACCACCACCACCGAGCGCATCCTCTTCTACACCGGTGTGAACTACAAGATCGGTGAGACCCACGACGGTGCGTCGACCACCGACTGGATGGAGCAGGAGAAGGAGCGTGGTATCACCATCACCTCCGCTGCTGTGACCTGTTTCTGGAACAAGAACCAGATCAACATCATCGACACCCCCGGCCACGTCGACTTCACGGTGGAGGTCGAGCGCTCCCTCCGTGTCCTCGACGGCGCCGTTGCCGTCTTCGACGGCAAGGAGGGCGTCGAGCCCCAGTCCGAGCAGGTCTGGCGCCAGGCTGCCAAGTACGACGTTCCGCGCATCTGCTTCGTCAACAAGATGGACAAGATGGGCGCGGACTTCTACTTCACCGTGCAGACCATCATCGACCGCCTCGGCGCGAAGCCGCTGGTTCTCCAGCTGCCGATCGGCGCAGAGGACGACTTCGACGGCGTCGTCGACCTCGTCGAGATGAAGGCCATCACGTGGCGCGGCGTCGTCCCGACCGGTGCCGAGCCCACCATCGAGGAGATCCCCGCGGATCTGGCCGACAAGGCTGCCGAGTACCGCGAGAAGCTGCTCGAGACCGTTGCCGAGTCCGACGAAGCTCTCATGGAGAAGTACTTCGGTGGCGAGGAGCTCACGGTCGAGGAGATCAAGGGCGCCATCCGCAAGATGACGGTCGCCTCCGAGCTGTACCCGGTGCTGTGTGGCTCCGCGTTCAAGAACAAGGGCGTTCAGCCCATGCTCGACGCGGTCATCGACTACCTCCCGAACCCGCTGGACATCGGCGAGGTCCACGGCCACGCCGTGAACAACGAGGAAGAGGAGCTGACCCGCAAGCCCAGCAAGGAGGAGCCGTTCTCGGCTCTGGCCTTCAAGATTGCGGCGCACCCCTTCTTCGGCAAGCTCACCTTCGTGCGCGTCTACTCGGGTCGTATCGAGCCGGGTGCCCAGGTCCTCAACGCGACCAAGGGCAAGAAGGAGCGCATCGGCAAGCTCTTCCAGATGCACGCCAACAAGGAGAACCCGGTCGACGAGGCCGTCGCGGGCCACATCTACGCGATGATCGGCCTGAAGGACACCACGACCGGTGACACCCTGTGCGACCAGGCGAACCCGATCGTCCTCGAGTCGATGACGTTCCCGGATCCGGTCATCCAGGTCTCGATCGAGCCCAAGACCAAGTCCGACCAGGAGAAGCTGGGCACCGCGATCCAGAAGCTCGCGGAAGAGGACCCGACCTTCTCGGTCGAGCTGGACGAGGAGACCGGCCAGACCGTCATCGGCGGCATGGGCGAGCTGCACCTCGACATCCTCGTCGACCGTATGCGTCGCGAGTTCAAGGTCGAGGCCAACGTCGGCAAGCCGCAGGTCGCGTACCGCGAGACGATCACGCGTCCGGTCGAGAAGCACGAGTTCACCCACAAGAAGCAGACGGGTGGTTCGGGCCAGTTCGCAAAGGTCATCATCGCCCTCGAGCCCTTCGTCGGCGAGGACGGCGCGAGCTACGAGTTCGAGAACAAGGTCTCCGGTGGCCGCGTTCCGCGCGAGTACATCCCTTCGGTCGACGCCGGTGCGCAGGACGCGATGCAGTACGGTGTTCTCGCCGGCTACCCGCTCGTGAACCTGAAGCTGACCCTGCTCGACGGCGCGTACCACGACGTCGACTCCTCGGAAATGGCCTTCAAGGTCGCCGGTTCGCAGGCGCTGAAGGAAGCTGCCCGCAAGGCCGGCCCGGTCATTCTCGAGCCCCTCATGGCTGTCGAGGTCACCACGCCCGAGGACTACATGGGTGAAGTGATCGGCGACCTCAACTCCCGCCGTGGCCAGATCCAGGCCATGGAGGAACGCAGTGGTGCCCGTGTCGTGAAGGCGCTGGTTCCGCTCTCGGAGATGTTCGGTTACATCGGTGACCTGCGGTCGAAGACCCAGGGTCGCGCGAACTTCTCCATGGTGTTCGATTCCTACGCAGAGGTTCCCGCGAACGTCTCGAAGGAAATCATCGCCAAGGCGACCGGCGAGTAACCTCGGTTTCGTCGGCCGAAGCACGACCAAAGTAATAACCAACCGCACTGCTGCATACCGCAAGCACAATCAGTCCAGGAGGACATCCAGTGGCGAAGGCGAAGTTCGAGCGGACCAAGCCGCACGTGAACATCGGCACCATCGGTCACGTCGACCACGGCAAGACCACGACGACCGCGGCCATCACCAAGGTGCTCGCTGACAAGTACCCGGACCTCAACGAGAGCTTCGCGTTCGACCAGATCGACAAGGCTCCCGAGGAGAAGGCTCGCGGCATCACGATCAACATCTCGCATGTTGAGTACCAGACGGAGAAGCGTCACTACGCTCACGTCGATGCCCCGGGTCACGCCGACTACATCAAGAACATGATCACCGGCGCTGCTCAGATGGACGGCGCGATCCTGGTCGTGGCCGCCACCGACGGCCCGATGCCCCAGACGCGTGAGCACGTGCTGCTCGCCCGCCAGGTCGGCGTGCCCTACATCCTCGTCGCCCTGAACAAGGCCGACATGGTCGACGACGAGGAAATCCTCGAGCTCGTCGAGATGGAGGTCCGCGAGCTGCTGGCCGGCCAGGAGTTCGACGAAGAGGCTCCGGTCATCCCGATCTCGGCTCTGAAGGCTCTCGAGGGCGACGCCAAGTGGGTCAAGTCCATCGAGGATCTGATGGCTGCGGTCGACGAGTCCATCCCGGACCCGGTTCGTGAGACCGACAAGCCGTTCCTGATGCCCGTCGAGGACGTCTTCACGATCACCGGTCGTGGCACCGTCGTCACCGGCCGCATCGAGCGTGGCGTGATCAACGTCAACGAAGAGGTCGAGATCGTCGGCATCCGCCCCGAGTCGACCAAGACCACGGTCACCGGCATCGAGATGTTCCGCAAGCTGCTCGACCAGGGCCAGGCGGGCGACAACGTCGGTCTGCTGGTTCGTGGCATCAAGCGCGAGGATGTCGAGCGCGGCCAGGTCGTCGTCAAGCCGGGCACCACGACTCCCCACACGGAGTTCGAGGGCCAGGCGTACATCCTGTCGAAGGACGAGGGTGGCCGCCACACCCCGTTCTTCAACAACTACCGTCCGCAGTTCTACTTCCGTACGACTGACGTGACGGGCGTTGTGACCCTCCCCGAGGGCACCGAGATGGTCATGCCCGGTGACAACACCGAGATGTCCGTCGTGCTGATCCAGCCGGTCGCCATGGACGAGGGCCTGCGCTTCGCGATCCGTGAGGGTGGCCGCACCGTCGGCGCCGGTCGCGTCACGAAGATCATCAAGTGAGCTAGTTCTCACTGACGCCTGGGGCGCTCACTCCTTCGGGAGTGGGCGCCCTTCGGCGTTTTCGGCGCCGGTGCGGGCCCGGCTTCGCGGGGACGCCGTCCCGTCAGGCGAATGCGCGTTTCGTGAACGAGAGCAACTCGCGCAGAGCAGGCGAGATCTCCGGCCTCCAGACGAGGGCAAGCACCGCCTCGACGTCGACGTCGGCGATCACCCGCGACGCCAGATCGGGGTACGACGTGGCCATCGACTCGCTGAGGATCGCCACGCCCAGCCCGCGCGTCGCGAGGTCTGCGACGGCGTCGGGGGCGCTGGCCTGCAGGGCGATGGAGGCCCGGCAGTTCAGATCCGCACACCCCCGGTCCAGGACCGTGCGAATGCCGGTGCCGGGCGGCAACGTCACGAGTGGATGCGCGCACACGTCGGCGAGCGTCACCGACGACAGCTGGGCCAGCGGATGGTTGCCCGGGACCGCCGCGACGAGTCTCTCGCGCACGACGGTGAACGAGTGCAGCCCGGCGGGCTCCGCGCCCGCGACCCCGACGAGCGCCAGGTCGACGGCGCCGGCGCGGACGTCGTCCACGAGCCGATCGGAGTTGTCCTCCCTCAGGCTCACGTCGATCCCCGGATGCGCCCGATGGAACGAGGACAGGGCGTCGAACAGCGGCGTCACGGTGCAGGCGGTGACCATGCCGACCTCGAGCCGGCCCCGCACAAGTTGGTTGACGTCGTCGACGGCGTCACGGACCGCGCGGGCGGCGGCCAGTGCGGCGCGGGCGTGTGCGAGGGCGGCCTCTCCGGCCACGGTGAGCGCCGCGACGCGCGTCGAGCGGTCGAACAGCGGGGCGCCCAGATCGTTCTCGAGCTGTCGGATCTGTGCGCTGATACCCGATTGGCTGACGTGTACGCGCGCGGCGGCGCGGGTGAAATTGGCTTCCTCGGCGACCGCGACGAAGTACTCCAGCTGACGCAACTCCATAACTGTGGATTCTAGATATCAGCAGAACTATCTGTTGGAGTTCTGGAATGAAGTGATCGAGGCTGGTACGGACGGATTCGGTAGCTACGAGAGGACAGATCGATGACGAAAGCGGATGTCGAGAAGGCGATGACCCCCGAGGACCTCACGAGGTTGTTCGTGGAGCGGTCGAACGCCGGGGACGCGGACGGCGTCGCCGCCCTCTACGAGGAGGACGCTGTGATGGCATATCCGCCGGGTTCCGTCACGGTGGGTCGCGCGGCGATCCGGGACCTGTGGGCTCAGGTGCTCGCGCACGCGCCGCGCTTCGAGCCGGAGCCGCCGCTGCCGACGCTCGTCAGCAGCGATCTCGCGTTGACGTCCACGCCGCCCCGAGACGGTGCCGGGGCCCGCGCGCAGGTCGTGCGGCGTCAACCGGACGGCAGCTGGCTGCGGGTGCTCGATCAGCCGGAGTTCGTCCGGCCGGCTCAGTAGCCGGCGACGCGCAGCCCGTGCGCGGCCGCGTAGGTCACGGCCTGGTTCATTTCGATGCGGGCACCACCGAGCTTCGCCGACGTCCACAGCGAGGGATCGACGCGGGCGCCCTCGAGATCGGCGTCGTCGAGACGGAGGTCGCCCGTGCGGGCGCCGGTGAGGTCGGCCCCGCGCAGGATCGCCTTGCGCAGGTCCGCTTTGACGAGATTCGCCTCCCGCAGTCTGCAGCCCGACAGGTCGACGCCGCGCAGGTCGATCTCGCCGAGGGAGGCGAGCGTGAAGTCGACTTCCTCGAGGGTGAGCGGACGGATGCGGGAGTCCCGGATGACCGATCCGAGGAAGCTCGAGTGGCGGAATGAGCTGTCCCACATGCGGGTGTACTCGAAGTGGCAGTTCCGGAACGCGGAGCCGCTGTGTTGTGAACCGGTGAGGTCGGCACCCGTGAAATCGCAGTCGGTGAACGTCACCGATTCGGTGACGAGGCCCGAGAGGTCGGTGTCGCGGAACAGGCAGCCCACGTAGGAGCGGTGTTGCCAGCTCTCGCCGGAGAAGTCGGCGTCCGAGAAGTCGTCCCCCTCGAAGGAGGCATCGTCGGTCGAGAGTCCGGAGTCCGTGTCACGCATGGGGTCAGTCTCCTCCACCCTCGGACTCGGGCTGCGGCCGCGGGGCGGGCACCGGCGGTTGGTCGGTGCGATCGAGGTGGAGCAGCACCCGGACCGCCACGTCCGCGATCGCCGAGCCGCCCAGGGCGGCCGTCGTGGTCGCGGCGACGCGGTCCGCGGCGTCGGTCAGGGCCGCGATGTCGGTGCGCGGGTCGGCCTCGACAGTGACCTGGATCGTGGCGAGCCCGCGGTCGGAAAGCGCGCGTCCGCGGGCCCGGCGCACCCCCGGCAGCCTGGCCAGTTCGGCCGCGACGCCGGTCGCGATCGGGCCCAGATCGATCGACACCGGGGTGTCGGTGACGCTCTCGAGCATGCCGGTGGGCGCGGCCCTGCGGCGACTCAGGTCGACGGCCAGGACGACTATCCCGAGCACGAGGCAGACGCCGATCGTCGCGCCGAGCGCCCAGTGCCACCACGGTTCGTCGGGGACGGCGACGACGCGGTCGCGGTCGAGTCGGCCGACCGCGTCGCGCACGGCCGCGACATCGCGGTCCCACGCGAGCGCCGCCGCACCGAGGCCGGCCAGGACGAGACCGATCAGCAGGACGAGGAGGCGGTTGAGTGCCGCCGGTCCGCGCTTCATGCCCGCCGCCGGTCGCGCGTGCGGATCTTCACCCGGAGTTTCAGCGGGCGGTCGAGAACGTCGAGGCTCGCGCGCACGGAGTCGGCGACGGCCTGTTCGAGCGCCGCTACGGCCTCCCCGGCGACGGTCTCGTCCGGACGCACGTGGACGGTGGACCGTCGGCGATCGACCGTCGTGTGCGCGACGGCCACACCGGGCACCGTGCTGGCCCGCGCGCTGCACATGCGCGCGACGTCGACCGGCCGCATCCACGTGGTCGGAGCGCCGGTGGCCGTGCGGAGCGCGACGTGGGTGCGGGTCCGCGGAGCGAGCGCGAGCAGGACGCACAGTATCCCGACGGCAAGTGCGGCGATGGCGGCCGGGACGAGCCACTGCTGCCAGTGCAGGCGTCCGATCCACTCGAAGGTGTTTCGCAGCCAGGGCGCGCCGCCGATCACGCCACGGGCGATCAGCAGTTCTCGTGCGGCGACGGCGGCGAGCGCGAGGAGTCCGATCGCCGTCACCACGGCAGCAGGCACGGCCGCCGGCGCGGCGGTCGGCGGCCGCGGCGGGGTCACGATGTCGGCAGGCGCGGGCGTCGGGCACGCGCCGCCGTCGGACTCGTCGGCGGGAAGGGCCTCGGTGCCCGCGACGAGGACCTCGAGGCGCTGCAGTGGACGGCCGGTCAGGTCCTCGATCTGCTTGCCGACCTCCCGGTGGACCCGGCGGGTGAGTTCGGCGACGTCGCAGGGCCACTGGACTCCGAGATACAGGTTCAGCGCCACGGACGCGTCGCCGGCGGAGACGTCGGCACGTGGGAGATCGCGTCCGGTGAAGCGGGTCAGCCCGCCGCCCTGAGCGACGACGCCGGGTACCCCGAGCGCCGCGGTGGTCGCGATCTTCTCGTAGGCCCGGTCCTTGATGACGAGGCCTCCGCGGGTGCCGGGATCGTCTTCCGGGGTCTCAGCCACGGCCGCGGGACCGCAGTAGGGCGCCGAGGTCGAGGTGGCCGTCACGGTGCGCGCCGATCGCCATGCCCACGGCACCGAGCAGCACCGCGAACACGAATCCGCTGAAACCGCCGAGGATTCCGGCGAGGGCGAGGAGCAGGCCTGCGATCAGTCCCATACCCGTACTGCTCATGTCCGTGGTCCTGTCTCGTCGTGGGGAAGTTCGTCCGTCAGGTCCTCGATGGTCACGTCGACGGGCACGCCGACGACCGCTCGGACGGCGTCGCGAACGCGATCGGCGGTCGCGATCAGGTCTGCCGGATAGCGCAGGATCACGTGGACCGCGCACGCGTCCGCTCCGATGCTGATCCCGGTGATCCGCCGCCCCGGCAGATAGGTCGCGACCGTCCCGAACTCGCCACCGTGCAGGCCCGAGACGCCGGGTACCGCGAGCGCGGCCGCGGCGGCGAGGTCTGCGATGTCGGGTGCTCGGATATCGGCCTCGGTCACTGGACCCTCGGCTTGGCGTCCACCTCGGAGCCGGAATCGTTCTCGTCGAACAAGACCACGTCGAAGACGGTGATGTTCACCTCGGTGACCTCGAGCCCGGTCATGTTCTCGACGGCGGCGATCACGTTGCGGCGGATCCCGGCCGCGAGTTCGTGCAGCGCGACGCCGTATTCGGCGACGATGCCGATGTCGATCGCGGCCTGCTTCTCGCCGACCTCGACGGCGACGCCCTGGCCGTGGTTGACGCGCGCACCGGGGATACGGTCGCGCAGTGCCCCGACGACGCGTGCGGTGCCACCGCCGACGTCGTAGACACCGTCGATCTCGCGAGTCGCGATGCCGGCGATCTTCGCGACGACGGCGTCCGCGATGATCGTCCGCCCCTGCGAGCTGACGAGGTCGGACGAGGGGCCGCTCCCGAACTGCACCGGAGCGCGGCCCGCGCTCGAACTGAACGAACCCGGATCAGTGGTCATCGTCGCTCCTCTTCCGGCGCCCTCCCGATGCGGTGCCGGTCGAAATCAACTGTAGTGACCGGGGTGGGGTGGCGCCGGAGATGGCGGCGCCCGGCGACGGGGTGTCGCGCATCACGGCGATTTGGTAGAACATGTTCCAGTTGTGTTCGAGTGGTCGGAGTGGTCCGAGGGGATGGCAGGGATGAGCAGCACCGAGAAGGTCGACGGTCCGGTCGTGATCGTCGGGGCCGGCCTGGCGGCCGTCCGCGCGGCGGAGGAACTGCGCCAGTCCGGGTACGACGGCGAACTGGTCATTGTCGGCGACGAGGCGCACCTGCCGTACGACCGGCCGCCGCTGTCGAAGGAGGTCGTTCGGGGCGAGAACGACGACACCACCCTGCGACCGCGCGAGTTCTACGACGAGCACCGGATCGCGCTGCGCCTCGGCTCCGCCGCGACCGGACTGGACCGGGCGGCACGACGGCTGCTGTTGGCCGACGGCAGCGAGGTCGAGTACGGCGAACTGATCGTCGCGACCGGCCTGACCCCGCGCCGCATCCCCGGCCTGCCCGACCTCGCGGGCGTGCACGTCCTGCGCTCGATCGACGAAAGTCGGGCGCTGCGAGCCGATCTCGGCGAGGGCAAGCGTGCGCTGGTCGTCGGTGCCGGGTTCATCGGATGCGAGCTGGCGGCGAGCATGCGGGCGCTCGGCATGGAGGTCGTCCTGGTCGAGCCGCAGCCGGCGCCGCTCGCGTCGGTGCTCGGTGCGCAGGTCGGCGCGCTCGTGGGACGACTGCACGTCGAGGCCGGCGTCGACGTCCGAGCCGGTGTCGGGCTGGCCGAACTCACCGGCGAGGGACGCGTCGTCGGTGCCGTCCTGACCGACGGCACCGAACTCGAGGTGGACGTCGTCGCGATCGGTATCGGTTCGACGCCGGTCACCGGGTGGCTCGAGGATTCCGGTATCGAACTGGACAACGGTGTGGTGTGCGACGCGGTCGGCCGAACCGGTGACCCGCACGTGTGGGCGATCGGCGACGTCGCGGCGTGGACCCTGGGAACGGGTGAGTGCAAGCGCGTCGAGCACTGGAGCAATGCCGGTGACCAGGCGAAGATCCTGGCCGGCGCGCTCACCGGCACTGGCGATCCGAACGCGCCGACGCAGGTTCCGTACTTCTGGAGCGACCAGTACGGCCTCAAGATCCAGGCGCTGGGCGCGGTGTCGGCCACCGACGACGTCCACGTCGTCAAGGACGACGGCCGCAAGTTCGTCGTGTACTACTCGCGGGACGGCGTCCTCACCGCCGTCGTGGGTGCGGGATCGGCCGGCGCGGTGATGAAGATGCGCGCCAAGATCGCGGCCGGGGCGCCGATCGGGGAACTGCTCGAGTCCGCCCCTGCCTGAGCGGGCTAGATTTGTCGGGTGATCGTTGCGCTCATCGACTCGGGTCTGGGACTGCTGCCGACGTCTGCGTGGCTGCGTCGATTGCGGCCCGATCTCGACCTGATGCTGTCGCTCGATCCCGAGGGCGCACCGTGGGGTCCGCGCGACGAACGCTGGGTGATCGACCGGGTGGTCGGGACCGCGCGTCGTGCGGTGGACCGCGGGGCCGAGGTCGTCGTGCTGCCGTGCAACACCGCGAGCGTCACGGCGCTCGAGCACGTCCGCGCGGACCTGGGGGACTCGATTCCCGTGATCGGCACGGTGCCCGCGATCAAGCCCGCCGCGGCGGTGTGCGACTCGGTGGCGATCTGGGCGACGGCGGCCACGACCGCGAGTGACTACCAGGCCAATCTCGTGAAGGAATTCGCGAACGGCAGTTCGGTGGTGGGGGTGGCGTGCCACGGGCTCGCCGACGCGATCGACCTCGGGGACGTCGAGGCCGCGCGGGCTGCCATCGCCGCGGCCGCCGCCCGCACCCCGGACGACGTCACCGGTGTCGTGCTGGGCTGCACGCACTACCCGCTCGTCGCCGACGAGATCGCGGCGCACCTGCCGGACGGGGTGGCGCTGTTCGACAGCGCTGAGGCCGTGGCGGCCCAGACCCTGCGCCGGATCGACGCCCTCGGGCGGGACACCACCGGCCAGGGCACCGTGGAGGTCCTACTCAGTGGGACTCGCGGCGAGCTGCCGATCAGTGCCGCGAACTTCGACGCCGGACGGCTCCTGCTCGCGGCGCCGTCGCGCTGACGGTCCGGCGCGGATCGTCGGCGTCAGCCCAGGCGCGCCATGCCCGCGGCCACGACCTGCGCGACGGGGTCGAGTTCCTCACGGTGCTGCCGGGGGATGTCGTCGAGATCGCGCAGCCGGTCGTTGCCGGCCGCGGAGAACATCGCGGCCACCCACGCATTCGCGCACGCCCGCAGAGTTCCCGGCCGGACCGGGACCGCGGCGCTGGCCTCGAGGATCCGCACCGTGGCGTCGTGCAGGTACGACCGGAAGCGGCGCAGGTAGTCGCGGACGTCGGGGTGCGATTCGGCCTCGCGCCAGATGATCACCCGCATCACCGACGAGTGGTGATCGCGCAGGTTGAGCGCGTTGTCGAGGTTCACCAGGCTCGTGGCGGGATCGCCGGGAGCGACCAGCGGCGCGAGGTCGTCGAGCGGTTCGGCCGGGAGTCGTTCGGCGAGCAGGGCGGTCAGGATGTCCGCCTTGGTGGGGAAGTAGTAGAAGATCAGGCCTTTGGGCACCCCCGCCGCCCCCGCGACCGCGGCCGTGGACGTTGCGTCGAAGCCGTGGGCGGCGAACAGCGTCTCGGCGGCGTCGAGGATCTTCTCGCGGGCGTCGCCGTCGGTCTTCACGCTTCGTCGCCGACGCGGACGCGGCGGCATGGGGGTGCCTTCCGGTCGGAGTGGATCAGTGTGCGGCCACCCCTCCGTGCCCATGCATTCGCGAACTCATCGCCGGCATTCCGACGACGGACACCACGACCGCGAGTGCCCCGACCACCCACGCGGTCCAGGCTGCCCCGGTCATGGTGTGGAAGTTCATCACCCACGGGGAGATGAACAGCAGCACGCCGAGCACGCCCATCGCGTAGTCCGCCGCGACCATCTCCGGTCGAGCCATGTGGAGCAGTCCGGCGACCGCGATCAGCACACCGAGCACGATCAGCGACCACACCGCCGCGTTGTTGGTATCGAGCCACAGTGGGGAGAGGGCTGCGTAGGCGCCGATGATGACGGCCGCGTAGTCCTGCCAACGAGTTGATGCCTTCATGACCAGCCTCCTAGGGAAAGGATCGTGTCCTCCATCCTCAGTGTCACGCTGACTGACCGGCCGATCAATGTTGTCCGGATTGCACTGACGTCACGGGTTCGTGCAGTTCCGGCCACGACGGGTACGGATGCGGGAAGGGCCCGACCCACCGGACGGTGGAGTCGGGCCCTTCCTGGGACCGGGTGCCGAGTGTCAGAACTCGATCTTGAGGTGATCGGTCACCGGCTTGGCCTGGCAGCCCAGGATGTAGCCGTTGGCGATGTCCTCCTCGTCGAGGACGCCGGCGTGCTCCATGGAGACCTCGCCCTCGATGACGGTGCAGGCGCAGGAGCCGCACTCGCCCTCCTGGCAGGAGTAGGGCACGTCCAGGCCCTTCGACAGCATCACGTCGACGAGCGTCTGCTTCCGCGGCCAGCTGAGGTTGTGCTTCTCGCCGTCCAGCTCGATCTCGACGGTGGCGGCGTCGGCAGCCTCCTCGGCGGTGACCTCTTCGAGCTCGACGTCCGCGAACGGGTCGCCGCTCAGCGAGTTGAAGACCTCCGCGTGGACCTGCGAGCGCGGCATCCCGGCCTGGGCCAGGGCCTCGTGGATGGTGTCCATGAACGGGCCGGGGCCACACATGAAGGCCTCGTACGAGGTGTACGGAGACACCAGCGTCGCGAGCTGGGTCACGCTGGGCAGTCCCTGCACCGTCTCGATCCAGTGGATGATCGTCAGGCGGTCGGGGTACTTGGCGGCGAGCTCACGCAGCTCGGCGGCGAAGATCACCGACTCGACGTCGCGGTTGCCGTACAGGAGGACGACCTTGCCGCCGCCCTGGGTCAGCGCCGACTTCAGGATCGACATGACGGGCGTGATGCCGCTGCCGCCGCCGAAGAGCAGGAAGTCGTGGTCGAGGGACTTCGGGGTGAAGACGCCGGCCGGAGGCAGCACCTCGAGCTGGTCGCCCACCTTCAGGTTGTCGCACAGCCAGTTGGAGCCGTAGCCGTCGGCGGTGCGCTTGACGGTGACCTTGGGGGCGTCGTCGGTGAACGGCGAGCTGGCCAGGGAGTAGCAGCGCGCGACCGAGCCGGTCTGATCGCTCGGGATGCGCAGCGTCAGGAACTGGCCGGGCTTGTACTGGAACTTGCTCTTCATGTCCGCGGGGACGTCGAAGACCAGCGACCGCGAGTCGGGGGTTTCCTCGATCACCCCGGACACGGTGAGCACCGCGGATCGAGAGCTGTGCGGCACGTCGATAGTGGTCATGCGAACTCTGGTCCTCTCGTGGATCAGTGTAGAACGTTTAGAACGTGTTCTAGTTTCAGCGTAGCAGCGTAGCGACGCTACCGGGGCGATGGTAATTCGCCTCTTCCGGCTCCCGCTGATCGGGAGCATTCTCGAGCGCGCGCACGAATCCTCGAGGCGTCAGGCCTCGAGGACGAGCCAGCCGCCGTGGTGGTCGAAGACGTCGAACGGTCGCCCCGTCGATGCGCCGAGCTCCCGCAGTGCGTCGGCATCGAAGGTGCGGACGTGTCCGTGGCACGCCGTGGCCTCGTCCTCGTACGGCACGGCGACGACGACGCGTTCGCGCGCGATGCGCAGGGCCTCGGCGACGACGTCGGCGCCGGTGCGGGCGTCGACGTGCTCGAGGAGGTGGACCGCGGTCACGGTGTCGGCGCTGTCGTCGGGCACCGGGACGTTCGCGGCATCGCAGACGAGCGTGCTGATCGGGATGCCGAGGCGGGGTGCGACGGCGTCGAGCAGGGTCATCGTGCCCGGCAGGATGTCGGTCGCGGTGACGGGGACGCCGGCGCGGGCCAGGCGCAGGGGCAGGAAGCCGAAGCACGAGCCGAGGTCGAGCACCGAGCCGCGGACCAGTGCGGCGGCCTTGTCGTGGATCGGCGCGAAGTCCGCGGTGCCGTCCAGTAGTTCCTCGAGCGAATTGCGGTAGTAGACGGTCCACGACTCGAGCGCGCCCGGCACCGTGGAGCGCACCAGTCCGACCATCGTGAGTTCGAACTCCGTCTGTCCGAAGTCGGCGTCGCCGATCGACGCGGTCACCTCGGCGACCAGCCGCTCGCTCAGCGCTTCGGGGCCGAGGGCGTGCCGGACGTGCAAGCGGTCCCCGCTGCGGGTCAGGGTGATCGGACCACTCGGGACGCGTTCGACGGTGACGTGGTCGTGCGACCACAGTCCCGGGGCGCAGGGTGCGAGCGAGTCGAGCGTCATGGGGCGGTTCCGTTCAGTAGCGGCTCGTGCAGTTCGGACAGTCCGGTGTAGAGCATCCGACTGCCCTTCGTGAGCAGGTCGATCAGGTCGGCCGAGTCGTCGGCCAGCCACGTCTCGTAGGCGCCCATCGCGACGCCGAGCATCAGGTAGCCGACGGTTCTGGGCAGCTGATCGGTGGCCTGGAGGTGGAGCCGACCGGCCACGTACTCGGCGATCACCTTGCGCCATCCCTCGTACATCACGACGGAGTACGCCTGCAGTGCGGGGACCACGAAGATCAGTTCCATGCGCCGGCGGTGGCCGTCGGTGACCTCGGGCGGGAAGGTGTTGAACTCGAGAACCGCCGCGACGAGGTTGTCCAGGATCGGCTCGTCGTCGGGCATCTCCGCGAGCAGGGTGCGCATCTCGGCCAGATGCGCGTCGAAGTCTCCCCACGGCACCGCGTTCTTCGACGGGAAGTAGCGGAAGAACGTGCGACGCGCGATCCCCGCTGCCTCCGCGATGTCGTCGACGCTGGTGTCGTCGAACCCGCGAGTGGCGAACAGGTCGATGCCCACCGCCGCGATGCGGTCGCGTGTGGTGGTCGGCCTCCGGCCGATTCGCGACGACGGGTTTCTACGACTGCGCACTCCTGTGACCTCCTTCACTAGTCATTGTGCACCCGATGCCATTACAGTGGTGAGTCGAGTCACAGTGAAGAAGTCACTATGACCGCAGATCCCGCTGCTGGGGTCCGATTTGGAGGAGGAATCGATGTCCGATCGCGACAGTGTCATTTCTGCCAACGAGAACTCGCTCGTCGAGGAGTCCCTCGTGGAAGAGGTTTCCATCGACGGCATGTGCGGCGTGTACTGATCGTGTCCGAACAGGCCCTCGGCTCCGGCTCGTCGGCCGGCACGATCGATCTCGACGCGGCATGGAAGCTCCATCCGCAGGTGGCGCTGCGCCCCGAACCTTTCGGGGCGCTGCTCTACCACTTCGGGACGCGCAAGCTCTCGTTCCTGAAGAACCGGACCATCGTCGAGATCGTCGAATCGCTGCCCCAGCACCCGAACGTCGGGGCAGCCCTGCGAGCGCACGGCATCGAGGAGGATGCGGCGCGGCCGTATCTGCGCGCCCTCGGCACGCTCGCCGACTCGCACATGATCGTGCCGTCCTGATCCCAGCCTCTTCTTCACGTTCTGTACCCAACCAGACTCTTCAGATTTGAGGACTCAGCCCATGACCTCAGTTCTCGAGCCGCCCGCGACCACGTCGTCTCCCGCCGCTCCGCTCGTCCCCAAGGTCGGTCGTCTCGTAGACCAGTTCGAACTCGGTCTCGACGCCCCGATCTGCCTCACGTGGGAACTCACCTACGCGTGCAACCTGTCGTGCGTGCACTGCCTGTCGTCCTCGGGACGCCGGGACCCGCGCGAGCTCAGCACCGAACAGTGCAAGTCGATCATCGACGAGCTGCAGCGCATGCAGGTCTTCTACGTCAACATCGGCGGCGGTGAGCCCACCGTCCGCTCCGACTTCTGGGAGCTGGTCGACTACGCGACCGAGCACCAGGTCGGTGTCAAGTTCTCCACCAACGGCGTCAAGATCGACAAGAAGGTCGCCGCGCGCCTGGCGGCCAGCGATTACGTCGACGTCCAGATCTCGCTCGACGGCGCGACCGCCGAGGTGAACGACGCTGTGCGCGGGCCGGGTTCGTTCGCGATGGCCGTGCGTGCGCTGGAGAATCTCGCCGAGGCGGGGTTCAAGGATGCCAAGATCTCCGTTGTAGTCACCCGCGAGAACGTGAGCCAGCTCGACGAGTTCAAGGAGCTCGCCGACCGGTTCGGCGCGACGCTGCGCATCACGCGCCTGCGGCCGTCGGGTCGCGGCGCCGACGTGTGGGACGAACTGCACCCCACCCAGGAGCAGCAGCGTGAGCTGTACGACTGGCTGGTCGCGAACGGCGAGGGTGTACTGACGGGCGACTCGTTCTTCCACCTCTCGGCGTACGGCGACGCGTTGCCGGGGCTGAACCTGTGCGGCGCCGGACGCGTCGTGTGCCTGATCGACCCGATCGGCGACGTGTATGCCTGCCCGTTCGCGATCCACGACCAGTTCCTGGCCGGAAACATCGTCTCGGACGGTGGTTTCCAGCAGGTGTGGCAGCACTCGGAGCTGTTCCAGGACCTGCGGTCGCCGCAGACCGGTGGAGCCTGCAGCAAGTGCGACCACTACGACTCGTGCCGCGGCGGCTGCATGGCGGCCAAGTTCTTCACGGGCCTGCCGATGGACGGCCCGGACCCCGAGTGCGTCCAGGGTTACGGCACGTCCGCGCTCGAGGCCGATCGCACGGTGCCGAAGTCGAGCCAGGACCATTCACGGACCGGCAAGCGCGCCGAGCGGCGCACGCCGCAGGCGCCGGTGCCGCTGACCCTGCTGACCCGTCCTCCGGCGAAGATCTGCGACGAAAATCCGCTTGCCGGAATGGAATAGAAGTAGTTCACAAGCAGTACGAGAGGTTTTTCAATGGCCAAGAACACGTGGTTCGAGACGGTTGCCGAGGCGCAACGGCGCGCGAAGAAGCGTCTGCCCAAGTCGGTGTATGCGGCACTGGTTGCCGGCTCCGAGAAGGGGCTGACCGTCGACGACAACATCGCGGCCTTCTCCGAGCTCGGCTTCGCCCCGCACGTGGCCGGGCTGTCCGGGGAGCGTGATCTGTCGACCACCGTGATGGGCCAGCCCATTTCGATGCCCGTGATGATCTCGCCGACGGGTGTGCAGGCCGTGCATCCGGACGGCGAGGTCGCGGTCGCGCGCGCCGCGGCGGCACGCGGCACCGCGATCGGCCTCAGCTCCTTCGCGAGCAAGTCCATCGAAGAGGTCGCGGCAGCCAATCCGCAGACCTTCTTCCAGATGTACTGGGTCGGCGATCGCGACACGCTGCTCCAGCGCATGGAGCGGGCTCGCGCCGCGGGTGCGAGCGGTCTGATCATCACGCTGGACTGGTCGTTCTCCAACGGCCGCGACTGGGGCAGCCCGTCGATCCCGGAGAAGATGGATCTCAAGGCGATGTTCCAGTTCGCGCCTGAGGGCATCACCCGCCCGAAGTGGCTGTGGGAGTTCGCAAAGACCGGCAAGGTCCCGGACCTGACGACGCCGAACCTGGCGGCGCCGGGCCAGCAGCCGCCCACGTTCTTCGGGGCGTACGGCCAGTGGATGGGCACGCCGCTGCCCACGTGGGAGGACGTCGCCTGGCTGCGTGAGCAGTGGGGCGGACCGTTCATGCTCAAGGGCGTCATGCGGGTCGACGACGCCAAGCGGGCACTCGACGCCGGTTGCTCCGCGATCTCGGTGTCGAACCACGGCGGCAACAACCTCGACGGCACCCCCGCTCCGATCCGGGCGCTGCCGGCGATCGCCGAGGCGGTCGGTGATCAGCTCGAGGTCGTGCTCGACGGCGGCATCCGCCGCGGCAGCGACGTCGTCAAGGCGCTCGCCCTCGGCGCCCGCGCCGTCATGATCGGGCGCGCCTACCTCTGGGGTCTGTCGGCCAACGGCCAGGCAGGTGTCGAGAACGTCCTCGACATCCTCCGCGGGGGCATCGACTCGGCGGTTCTCGGCTTGGGCCACAAGTCGATTCACGACCTGAGCCCGAACGACCTCGTGGTCCCCGAGGGCTTCCGCCGCGATCTCGGCGTCGGCTAGAACACCGCGCGCGTGCGCGGCAGCCTCACCGAACCGTTCACCCTGGCCGGGCGCATCGCCCCGGCCAGGGTGCTCTTCGGTCCGCACGAGACCAATCTGGGCGACGCCCGCGCACTGTCCGCTCGGCACGTCGCGTACTACGAACGTCGTGCCCGCGGCGGCGCCGGACTGGTCGTCACCGAGACCGCGTCTGTTCACCAGAGTGACTGGCCGTACGAACGGTCCCCGCTGGCCGCGGACTGCGAGCCGGGTTGGCGTGCAGTGGCGGATGCGTGCCGCCCGCACGGGACGCTCGTGCTCGCGGGTCTCGGGCACACCGGGCTGCAGGGGTCGAGTGCGTGGTCGCAGTCGGCGTTGTGGGCGCCGTCTCGCTTCCCGGACCCGGTGTCGCGGGAGCTGCCGATGGAGATGGAGCCCGGCGAGATCGCCGCGCTCGTCGAGGGTTTCGGTCGGGCTGCCCGGCTCGCGGTGGCCGCGGGCGTAGACGGTGTCGAGCTCGACGCCGGCCCGTCCTCTCTTCTGCGCCAGTTTCATTCGGGGCTGACGAACCGGCGCACCGACGGCTACGGCGTCGATCGGCTGCACCTCACGCGTGAGGTGATCGCTGCGGTCCGGGCGGAACTCGGTGACCGCATCCTGTCGCTGCGGCTCAGCTGCGACGAGCAGGCGCCGTGGGCCGGCATCACCCCGGACGACGCGGCGAACCACGTCGCTGAGTTGGCCGAGTCGCTGGACCTGCTCGTGGTGGTCCGGGGCGGGCCGTACTCCACCGCCGCCTATCGACCGGACGGCCACACCGCGCCCGGGTTCAATCTCGGGCTGTGCAGATCGATGCGTGCGGCCGCGGGTGGCCGGGTTCCGGTGGTGTTGCAGGGCAGCGTCGTAGACGCGGCGCAGGCGCAGCGGGCGCTCGACGACGGCGTCGCGGATCTCGTCGAGATGACGCGCGCCCAGATTGCCGAGCCGGACCTCGTGTCGCGGGTGCGGGCCGGGTCGGCCCCGCGGCCGTGCGTGCTGTGCAACCAGACCTGCCTGGTCCGCGATCCTCGCAACCCGGTGGTGACGTGCATCGGTAACCCGACGGCCGGATTCGAGACTGTCGATCCGGAACCGGTGGCCGTGGCCGGCCCCGCCTCCGCGCAGGTCGTGGGCGGAGGACCTGCCGGGCTCGAAGCGGCGCGCGTGCTCGCGTCGCGGGGCTTGCGGGTGACGTTGACGGAGCGCACCACTCGGCTCGGTGGGATGCTCCGCACCGCCGCAGCGGGACCGGGCCGGACACGACTGTCGATGCTCGCCGATTGGCTCGAGGCGGAGTGCCGTCGACTGGGCGTGGAGATCAGGACGGCCGCCGAGATCGAGCCGGACGATGTCGCGGACGGGCGGAGCGGAGACGGGGCGCTGATCGTCGCGACCGGGAGCAGGCCCCGCCCGGCACCGTGCCCCGTGGATGCCGCGATGCGCGTGCTCACCGCGGCCGAGGTGCTGTCCGGTTCCAGGGTGGATGCGGGGCCGGTCGTCGTGTTCGACCCGGTCGGCGGCCCGGTGGCGGTGTCCGTCGCACTGCTGCTGGCGGACCGCGGGGTGGACGTCACGATCGCGACGCCCGACCAGTTGGTCGGATCGAGACTCGGGCCGACGGGAGATCTGGTGGCTGCGAACAAACGCCTGCGGGACGCCGGTGTGACGGCGCTTCTTGCGGTTCTCCCGATGGCCGGGACAGCGGGGGAAGTGCTGCTGCAGAACCGCTTCACGGGTGTCCGCTTCGGCGTACCGTGCTCGGTACTGGTCGACTGTTCGCTTCCGTTGCCGGACGAGTGGTCGGCCGTGGGCGAGGGTGCGGTGAGGGTCGGCGACTGTGTCGCCCCCCGCACCGTCCTCGAAGCCGTCCGCGAGGGAAGACTCGCGGCAATGTCCATGGCGCAGTACGAGGTAGTCACGGGTTAGGAGATCACGGTGGGACAGTTCGACGGCAAGGTCGCCTTCATCACGGGCGCGGCGCGTGGGCAGGGACGCACGCACGCGGTGCGGTTGGCGCGTGAGGGCGCGGCGATCATCGCGGTGGACGTCTGCAAGAGCGTCACCGACCACAACACCTACGACGCCGCGACGGCCGACGATTTCGCGGAGACCGTTCGACTCGTCGAGGCCGAGGGCGCCAAGATCTACGCCCGCGAGGCGGATGTCCGCGACAGCGCGGCGCTGAAGGCCGTCGTCGACGCGGGTGTGGAACAGTTCGGCCGGCTCGACATCGTGATCGCCAATGCCGGTATCTGCAACTGGAATCGCTTCTGGGAGATGTCCGACGACCAGTGGGAGACGCTGATCGACATCAACCTCACCGGCGCCTTCAAGACCCTCAAGGCCGCGGTGCCGGCCATGATCGAGGCCGGCAACGGTGGCTCGATCATCGTCGTCAGTTCGGTTGCCGGAATCAAGGCGCTGCCCGGCCAGGCGCACTACGCGGCGTCGAAGTTCGGTCTTGTCGGTCTCACGCAGGCCGCGGCGAAGGAACTCGGCGAGTACAAGATTCGCGTCAACTCGATCCATCCGTACGGCGTCAACACGCACATGGGCACCGACCCGGGCAGCCTCGTGATCCTCCAGCAGTACCCGCACTACGGCCCGAACTTTGCGCCGATCCTCACCGAGAAGCCCATCGCCGATCCCGACGACATCTCGGATGCGGTGCTGTGGCTGGCCGGTGACGGCGCCAAGACGGTGACGGCCAGCCAGGTCGCACTGGACCAGGGCAACACGAAGGTCTGACGCGACCGATCCATGCTGTATCCACGGTTGTCGTCCCCGCTTCGCCTCGGCGGGCGGACCCTGCGTAATCGGGTCGTGTTCACCGCGCACCTGACGAACTACGCGCACGGGGGTCTGCCCACCGAACAGCACGCCGCGTACTACGCGGCCCGTGCCGCCGGCGGAGCGGGGATGATCATCACCGAGGAACAGTGTGTCCATCCGTCGGACTGGCCGTACGAGAAAGTGATTCACGGCTATCGCCCGGAGGTGGTGGACGGGTACCGGGCGATCACCGACGCTGTGCACGGTCACGGCGCGGTGATCCTCGCGCAGCTCAACCACAACGGCGGGCAGGGGTCGGGCATGTATTCGCGCCGACCGCTGTGGGCGCCGAGCCCCGTTCCGGATCCCTTGTTCCGGGAGGTGCCCAAGGCGGTCGACGCGGCGGAGATCGCGGAGCTGGTGGCCGCCTACGCCGTCGTCGCCGCCCGTTGCCGCGACGGGGGATTCGACGGCGTCGAACTGCAGGGCTCGCAGTCGTCGCTCATCCGGGGGTTCCTGTCCTCGGCCACGAACCGGCGGAGCGATCGTTACGGCGGATCCCTCGAGAACCGCGCCCGGTTCCTCGTCGAGGTGATTGCCGCCGTCCGAGCCGCGATCGGTCCGAATCTGGTGCTCGGTGTGCGTCTTTCGGGCGACGAGCAGGTGCCCGGCGGGATCGTGCTCGACGACGCCGTCGCGGTGGCCCGGATCGTGGAGGCCTCGGGCGTCGTCGACTACATCAACACCACGATGGGCGTGGCGACCGAGACGCTGCACCTGGTGGAGCCGTCCATGGCGGCTCCCCGCGGCTACGCGCTGCACATCTCGGAGGCGATTCGGGCAGCGGTGGCGCTGCCGGTGATCGGCGTGGGCCGGCTGAAAGAACCGGCCGAGGCCGAACGCGCGCTCACCGACGGGCGGTGCGATCTCGTCGGTATCACTCGCGGGCAGATCGCCGACCCCGATTTCGCGACGAAGGCGCTGCGCGGCGCCGCGGACGAGATCCGCACCTGCCTGTCGTGCAATCAGGAGTGTGTGGGACGCATGGGGCTGGGTCGTTGGCTCGGTTGCGTCGAGAATCCCCGTGCCGGAAAGGAATCGGTTCCGCTGCCCGATCCTCGGGTGCCCGGCAGACGGGTGGTGGTGGTCGGGGGCGGGCCGGCGGGGCTGTCGGCGGCGGCGACCGCGGCTGAGCGCGGGCATCGGGTGACACTGTTCGAACGCTCGCCTGTCGTGGGTGGTCAGATCCGGGTCGCGTCGTCTGCGTCGGGGCGCGGCGAGCTGGGTGATCTCGTACGGAATCTCGAGGGTGAATGCGTGCGTCGCGGGGTGCGGATCGAGACCGGTGTCGAGATGAGCGCGGAGCAGTTGCGGGCGCTGGCCCCGGACGTGGTGGTGGTCGCGACGGGGGCGCGTCCGGTTCGCCCGTGGTGGGCGGGGGAGTGTGCTCGTGTGGTCCATGCCCGGGGCGTGCTGGACGAAAGTGTGGCCCCGGCCGGGCGGGTTCTCGTGGTGGACGAGCTGGGTTTTCATCAGGGGCCGTCCGTGGCGGAGACGTTGGCTGCTCGCGGTTGTGCCGTGACGATCTGTACGCCAGGAATGATCGTCGGACAGGACCTGGGTGTCACACTCGACATGGAGCGATGGCAGCAGCGAGCGCACCGTGCGGACATCGAGCAGTGGACCGATGTGGCGGTGAGCGGTGTCGCCGATGCGGCGGGCCGTCTGCGGGTCACCCTGGAGAACCACCTCTCCGGTGTCACTCTGACCGAGGTGTTCGACTGGCTGGTGTGCGCGAGTCACCAGGAACCCTGTGACGAGTTGTGGAAAGTATTGACGCACAGTGGCTCCACTCCGTTCGAGGTGTATCGGATCGGTGACGCCGTGACGCCGCGCCGCTCGCATGCCGCGGTGATCGAGGGGCATCGGGTGGCGGCGGCGCTGTAGCAACGACGACGCCCCCGACACAGCGTCCTACGCTGCGTGTGGTCCTGCCCGCCTATTGGCTGGGATGGGTTTCTTGTAGGGGTCGACGGTGCTGGGTGGGGTGAACCACGGGTGCCGGTCGGCGCCGATTTTCACGTCCCAGTGGGAGTGGTGCAGCAAGGTGTGGTGGTAGCGGCAGAGTAGGACGAGGTTGTCGAGGTCGGTGGGGCCGCCGTCTGCCCAATGCTTTACGTGGTGGCCTTCGCAGTGGGCGGGTGGTGTGCCGCAGCCGGGGAAGGCGCAGCCGTGGTCGCGGGCGATCAGGGCGCGGCGCTGTTTCTTCGACACGGTCCGGCTGGTTCGCCCCAGATTCAGGGGGACGTCGTCGTCCATGACGATGGCGGTGAGGTGACAGTCGCAGGCGATCCGGCGAGCGGTCGCGATAGACAGCGGTCCGGTGTGGGGCATGCGTGCGATGTCTTTGTCGCCGAACAGGTCCGACCCTTCATCGGTGTGCGTCCACTCGTGAGCCGACTCGCTGCGGGCGAGGTCGCTGGCGTTCACATGGAGTGACAGGTGTGGCCGCTCGCCGCCCTCGATCGGGGCGTCGCCGGAGTCGAGGTAGCGGCGCAGGATCTCGGCGAACGCGTCCGCCCGCTGCCGTGCGGGGGTGAGTTTCTCGGCGGGGTCGTCGACCGGATTCCTCGGTTTGGTCAGCGCGGACAGTGCGGTCAGGAGCATCTCGCCGGTGACGGCGTCGAGGTCACCCTTGACCGAGACCCGTCCGTTCAGGGTTTTCGAGGCGTGGAATTCGTTGCGTTCGGTGTCTTCGCTGGGTGGGAGTTCGTCGGATTCGAAGATCCGCTCCAACCGGGAGATGCACGTGCGGACGGTCGTGGTGGTTGCGGCGGGACCGGACGCGGCGTCCAGCAACACCTTCCGGCACGAATTTAGCGCTTCCACGGGCATGCCACGAGGTGTGGTTTCGCAGAACTTCCCGATCAACGCCGCATGCTCGGCCGAAATATCTCCGGCGTTGAAGGCGTCGGCGATCTCGGGCTGCCGGGCGAGCATCCGGCCCAATGCGAGGATCCGTGCCGCGGCCGGCACTTCCAACAGTGAGTTCGCGGCCAACCACTGCTTGACACTTCGGAAGCCGAGGGTGTCGAACGAGACTGCGCGCGCATCGACTTCGGCGGCCATCGCTACCCGCAACGCTTGGAGCCGTTCGATCTCACGGCAAACGTCGGCCATGCCCTGCACAAGGGCCGCTTCGGCGAGCGATCCCACGTCGCCAGGCCGCAGCGAAGCGACTGCGATGCCCGAATTGTTGAGTCCCCCCGGATTCATGACCCGAGCCTAGTTCGAATATATGTTCGAGTCAATGGGTATCGAGTACGCCACGCAGTAGGGTCTGGGCGTGCCGGACCCTCGATCTGACAAGACCCGGGCGCGCGACATCGATCGCGCGCAGACGTGCAGCCTGCTCGACGCCGCATATGCGGACGGTCAGCTGGGTGTCGAAGAGCACGAGTCCCGTACTGCGGCAGCGATGCGCGCGACGACGCTCGGCGCTCTTCAGGCGCTGACCAAGGACTTGCAGGTACCCGATCATCTTGTCGGTGACGGGACCGGCGGTGAGTCCGAGACTGAATCCGACTCCGGCTCGCCGCGGTCGCGCCACCTCCTTGTGGTCCTCGCTGCGGTGGTCGTCGTGGCGTTGATCGTGGTCGGCCTGGTCCAGGTGATGTCCGCCGGGGGCTCCAATGGCCCTGCCGCCTCCTCCGAATCGAGCGCCGACGACCACTCGGCCGAGTCGATCGCTCTGTTCACCGCCGACGGCATGCGCGAGTTCGTGCGCCGCTTCGAGTCGAAGTTCGGCAATCTGGTCGCCGACGATGTCGATCTGTACAGCGATGACGCGGTGGTTGCGAAGATGATCCCCCGGCAGCCGACCCGGATGCAGCGGTGGATGTTCACGGGCGCTGCCGGATTCGAGCCGTGGACGCCGCCCACGATGCGGGACGAGGACCAAGATACGGTCGACCTCGCGCTACTCGACAGCGAGTCCATCGTCGATCTGGTCGGGCGCGCTACCGGCCTCGTGGGTCTGCCCAGCGGCCACGTCGATCGGGTCGCCATCCGCGCCCTTCGCTCGCCGTCGGGTGTCGCCGAGCCGCGGGTCACGGTCTACGTCGTGGACGCCGACGTCGCCAAGGGGAACGTGACGGCGACATTTGCCGGCGAGGTCGTCGAGGTGCAGGGCCCGTGAGCGGCGGGAGCCCGCTCTACCATCGACCGATGGACCTCGCCCGCATCCCGTGGCCCGATGTGCCGCGCGACGACCTCACCGTCGCGGTCCCGGTCGGCTCTTTCGAGCAGCACGGCCCGCACCTGCCGCTGGACACCGACACACGCATCGCGACCGCTCTCACCGGCGCTGTCGCCGGCGCGCTCACCGGCGTCGTGACGGCGCCCGCCATCACGTACGGGGCGAGTGGCGAGCACGAGGGCTTCGCCGGGACCATCTCGATCGGCACCGAGGCGCTCGAGGCGCTGCTCGTCGAGTTCGGCCGCTCGGCGTGTCGGTGGGCCCGGCGTGTCGTGTTCGTCAACGGCCACGGCGGGAACGGCCCGGCGGTGGTGAAGGCCGTCGAACTCCTTCGCTACGAGGGCCGCGACGCGGCCTGGCTGCCGTGTGCGGTACCGGGTGCCGACGCGCACGCCGGACACACCGAAACATCCATGCTGCTGCATCTTTCACCCGCTGACGTGGCGATGGACCGAGCCGAGCCCGGCAACACCGCGCCCATCGCGGACCTCATGCCGCAACTGCGGTCGGGTGGCATGCTCGCGGCGACCCCCAACGGCATCCTCGGCGATCCCACCGGGGCCACCGCAGAGGAGGGGGAACGACTGTTCGCAGACCTCGTTCGCCGGGCCGGAAAGGCGATCGAGAACTGGGCGCCACGGCCCGACGGGAGGCTGGTGTGACTGGTGTGGCGGTTTGTCCTGGTTTTTCGCGGCAAGTTCTGCCCATGACTGCACCGCCCCTTAACATCGTCTGATGCGCAATGCTCGACTCCCCGACGGGTTCGGGGTCCGCCTCGATCCCCAGGTACGCGCCTATTCGGGAGGCCGGGTACTGATCGGCGGGTCACCGATGCGGATGCTCAAGCTGGCACCGGCGGCGGCCGAGATGATCGGCGACGGCTACCTCGAGGTCGTGGACTCGCAGACCGCTGTGGTGGCGCGTCGCCTGCTGGACTCGGGCGTCGGGAACCCGCGCCCCATGAGTACGCCGTCGCCGAGTGACGTGACGGTCGTCGTGCCGATCCGCGACAACGTCGACGGCATCGCGCGCCTGGTGCCGGCGCTGCGGGGGTTGAACGTCATCGTCGTCGACGACGGTTCCGCCACGCCCCTCGAGCTTCCGGATCTGTCCGGTTGCACCGCCCACGTGACGCTGCTGCGGCACGACGCCTCGCGCGGCCCGGCCGCCGCCCGCAACACGGGACTGCGTGCGGCGCAAACACCTTTCGTCGCCTTCCTGGACTCGGACGTCGTACCGAAGACCGGGTGGCTCGAACTGATGCTCGGGCATTTCAGCGACCCCGCGGTGGCACTTGTGGCGCCGCGCATCGTGGCCCTCGAACCCGAGGGGTCGATGCTCGCCCGGTACGAGCACACGCGCTCTTCACTGGACCTGGGCCGCAAGGAGGCCGCGGTCCGCTCCGGCAGCCCGGTGGCGTACGTGCCGAGCGCCGCGATGCTCGTGCGCCGCGACGTCCTGGTGGAGGCCGGTGGATTCGACGAGACCATGCACGTCGCGGAGGACGTCGATCTGTGCTGGCGTCTGCAGGAGTCGGGTTGGCGATTGCGGTACGAACCGGTGTCTCAGGTAGCGCACGACCACCGCGTCACCTTCCGGAAGTGGTTTTCGCGCAAGCTCTTCTACGGCACCGGTGCGGCCCCGCTGGCGTCACGGCACGACGGCATGGTCCCGCCGCTGGCGATGTCGAAATGGACGCTGTTCGCCGTGCTCGCGGCGGCGACGGGAACGCGTATCGGCCTGCTCGGCAGCCTCGCGACCCTGCTCGTGACGGCGACGCGACTGCGGCGCACGTTTCGTGAGCTCGACCAGCCGACACGGATCGCAGCGATTCTCGCAGCTCGCGGCTTTGCCGGTGGCGCATGGCAACTCGCGTCCGCGATGTGCCGTCACTACTGGCCGGTGACGTTCCTGGCGGTTCTGTGTTCGCCGCGCATTCGGCGCCTGGCCGTGGCGGTGGCCGTCGCCGAGGGCGTCGTCGACTGGGTGAAGCATCGCGAGCCGGGTGGTTTGGACCCGCTGCGGCACACGGCATTCAAGCGACTCGACGACGTCGCGTACGGCGCGGGCCTGTGGCAGGGCGCGATTCGTGCCCGGGACCTGCGAGCACTCGCTCCCCGCATCGGCAGCTGACGGTGAGTCGGGACCAGCCGCATCCGTCCGAGTCCGCCGATGTCGTCGTCATCGGGGGCGGCTCGTGCGGCAGCGTTCTCGCCGGACGGCTCAGTGAGGATCCGAACCGTCGGGTGCTGCTCGTCGAATCCGCTCCCGGACATCGGATTCCCTCGGAATATCCCCCTGAGCTCGTCGACGCCGGGGTGCTGCCGGTGGGGCCCGACAGTCGTTGGGTGTGGCCGTACCAGGTGAACCTCACCAGTGAACGGTCCGGGTGGATCGCTCGCGGCCGGGTCCTCGGTGGTTCGGGGGCCGTCAACGGTGGGTACTTCGTGCGCGCGCAGACGGACGACTTCGATCGCTGGCCGCGGTCGTGGTCCTTCGACGAGGTGCTGCCGTACTACAAGCGCATCGAATCCGACGCGGACTTCACCGGACCGTGGCACGGGTCGGACGGGCCGATCCCGGTGCATCGGGAACCTCGTGATCGCTGGCACCCGGTGAGCAGCGCCTTCGTGGACGTTGCCCGCGACGCGGGGCACGCCGAGGATCCGGACAAGAATGCGCCCGGTTCGCACGGCGTCGGCCCGGTGCCGCTCAACATCCGGGACGGCGTGAGGGTGGGTCCGGCGTCGGCCTACCTCCTGCCGAACCTGGGGCGCCCCAACCTCACGGTGCGCTCCGGCGCAACGGTCACCAAGGTGTTGTTCGACGGCACCCGCGTGGCCGGCCTCGAGATCGCGACGGAAGAGGGGCTGCACACCATCCGTGCGTCGACGGTCGTGCTCACTGCCGGCGCGGTAGCGACCCCGCACCTGCTGATGCTGTCCGGGGTCGGCGACGCCCGACACCTCCGAGATCTCGGCATCGAGGTGGTCGCGGACCTGCCGGCGGTGGGGTCCGGTTTCAGTGACCATCCCGAGGTGGTGCTGCCGTACAGCTACCGGGTGCCGGTCCCCAGGACCACGAGTGTGCCTGCCCTGCAGGTGACCCTCAACGCCGACGGCATCGAAATGCGCCCGTACACAGCGTCGTTCGGTGACCTCATACCCGGATCCGGGATCGGCCGGCCGTGCCTGGGCGTGGTGCTGATGAAGCCGCACAGCCGCGGTGAGATCAGACTGGTCTCGGCCGATCCGGGCGCCCCGCCCTCGGTGTCGTACCGCTACCTCGAGTCGGCAGCGGATCGGGACGCGTTGCGGGCCGCGGTGCTCCATGCCGCCGACCTGATGCGCACCGGTGCGATGCGTGCCCTGGTCGATCCCGACGACGTCGACACGTCGGACGAGTGGTTGTCGGATCACCTCGGCACGTCGTTGCACCTGTCGGGCAGTTGCCGGATGGGGGCCGACCCGGCGACGTCGGTGGTGGACGAGGAGTGCCGCGTCCACGGTGTCGACGGACTGTTCATCGTCGACACGTCGATCTTCCCCGCGATCCCGGGCCGGGGCCCGCACGCCACCGCCGTGATGGTGGCGGAGCGTGCGAGCACCCTCCTGTGAATCAGCTCGAGACGGCGTCCGATGCGGCGACGTCGGTGGCCCAGCGGTAGTCGGCCTTGCCGGCCGGTGTGCGCTTGACCTCGTCGACGACAACGAACGCGCGCGGCACCTTGTAGCCCGCGAGTGTCTTGCGGCAGTGGTCCTGGACGGCGTCGAGGGTCAGCTCGTCGGAGCCGGGGTACACCGCGACGACGGCGGCGACGCGCTGCCCCATCCGCTCGTCCGGCACCGGTACGACGAGGGCGTCGGAGATCGACGGATGTGCGTGCAGTGCCGCCTCGACCTCCTCCGCGAAGACCTTCTCGCCGCCGGTGTTGATGCACTGCGAACCGCGGCCGAGGAAGACGATGGTGCCGTCCGCCTCGATCGTGCCCATGTCGCCGAGCACCGAGATGCGGGTGCCGTCGGCGCGGGTGGGGAAGGTGCGGGCGGTCTTCTCCTCGTCCTTGTAGTAACCGAGGGGAACGTTGCCGATGCGCGCGATGTACCCGATCTCGTCGGAGCCCGCGGGAATCTGCTCGAGACGTTCGTTCACCAGGATCAGGTTGGGGGAGGGGGGCATGCGCAGGTTGCCGTTGTCGTCGATCGTGAACGCGCCGTCGTTGCCGGACTCCGACGCACCGAAGTTGTCGCGCAGCAACAGTTCCGGTTTGACGGCCAGCATCCGCTCGCGCACGCTCAGTGACCAGATCGCGCCGCCCGAGGTGATCGAGAACAGCGAGCTGAGGTCGACCTCGCCCTTGCGGCGTTCCATCTCGTCGACCAGCGGCAGCCCCATGCCGTCACCGACGATCAGGATCACCTGCAGCTTCTCCTTCTCGATGCCTTCGACGACCTTGACGGGATCGAAGTCGCGCATCACCACGAGGCGGGCCCCGAGGGTGAAGAAGGTGAACAGCGAGTACGACGCGGCGCCGTGCATGAGCGGCGCCGCGATCAGGAACGTCATGTCGGGGAACTCCTTGGCGGCGGCCGCGATCTCCGCGAGATCCTTGCGGGCTTCCGCGCCGTAGGGGTTGCCGCCCGACAGCGGCTTGTGGAAGAAGTCGTCGTGGCGCCACATGACGCCCTTCGGATAGCCGGTGGTGCCGCCCGTGTAGAGGACGTACAGGTCGTCACCCGACCGGGCCGGGAAGTCGGTGGCGTCCGAGTGCGCCTGCGAGTCACTGAACGGCAGCACCGTCACGGACCGTGCCTCGGCCTCGGTGAGCAGCTCCTGCTCGGGTTCGCCGACGACGATCACCGTCCGGACCAACGGGCAGTTGTCGAGGAGGCCGGCGAGGGTGCGCTGGTGTTCGGGAAGTTCGACGACCACCGCGACCGAGTCCGAGTTGGTGAAGATGTACTCGAGCTCGGACGGGGTGTACCGGTAGTTCACGTTGATCGGGACCGCGCGGATCTTGAGGATCCCCAGGAGCGACGTCACGTGCTCGATGCTGTTCTTCAGGAAGAGCGCCACGTGCTCGCCCGGTGCCACCCCGGCCTCGGCCAGGAAGTGTGCAACCTTGTTCGCTTCCGCGTTCAGGCTCTTGTACGACAGGTGCTGGCCTTCGTACGTCAGCGCGATGCGGTCGGGCACGGCGTCCGCGACGGTCTCGAAGATATCGGCCAGGTTGAACTGCATCGGCATTCCTTCCAGAGCAACGAATCATCCGGTGGAACGTGTTCCACCTCTGGTCCGCACACTAGCCAGTCGGATGCCGGTTTCGTGACGAAATCGGACATCCTCCGTCGCGCGGCGGCGAAGTGTGCTGTTGCTCCGAAGTGGCGCCGTCGCCCAGTTGTGACCACTTCTACGTCGTAATCGCAATGTTCGCGTGCTTAGTGTCCTGTGTCACACCCCGATCGGGGTGTTCGCCCCGTCCGAGTAAGGAGTCTTCGATGAGCGTGTACGCCCGCCCTGGTTCTCCCGATGCCCTGATGTCCTTCGAAACGCGCTACGACAACTGGATCGGCGGCGAGTGGGTGGCTCCGGTGAAGGGGCAGTACTTCGAGAATCCGACACCGATCACGGGCCAGCCGTTCTGCGAGGTCGCACGGTCGACGGCCGAGGACATCGAACTCGCCCTCGACGCCGCACACGCCGCGGCGCCGGCATGGGGGAAGACGCCGGTCGCGCAGCGAGCGCTCGTTCTGAACAGGATCGCCGACCGGATCGAGGCCAACCTCGAGAAGATCGCGCTCGCCGAGTCGTGGGACAACGGCAAGCCGATCCGGGAGACCCTGAACGCCGACATCCCGCTCGCGGTCGACCACTTCCGCTACTTCGCCGGCGCCATCCGCGCGCAGGAAGGTGCGCTGTCGGAGATCGACGCGGACACCGTCGCCTATCACTTCCACGAGCCGCTCGGCGTGGTGGGGCAGATCATTCCGTGGAACTTCCCGATCCTCATGGCGACGTGGAAGCTCGCGCCCGCGCTCGCGGCGGGTAACGCCGTGGTCCTCAAGCCGGCCGAGCAGACACCGGCGTCGGTGCTGTATCTGTTCTCGCTCATCGGCGACCTGCTGCCGCCCGGTGTCGTCAACATCGTCAACGGTTTCGGTACCGAGGCCGGCAAGCCGCTCGCGTCGAGCCCGCGGATCAAGAAGATCGCGTTCACCGGTGAGACCACGACCGGCCGGCTGATCATGCAGTACGCGTCGCAGAACCTCATCCCCGTCACGCTCGAACTCGGCGGCAAGAGTCCCAACGTGTTCTTCTCCGACGTGCTCGCCGCGAACGACAGCTTCCAGGACAAGGCCCTCGAGGGTTTCACGATGTTCGCGCTGAACCAGGGCGAGGTGTGCACGTGCCCGTCGCGCGCACTGATCCAGCGCGACATCTTCGACGACTTCCTCGCGCTCGCCGCGGTGCGCACCAAGGCCGTTCGGCAGGGTGACCCGCTCGACACCGACACGATGATCGGTGCGCAGGCGTCGAACGACCAGCTCGAGAAGATCCTGTCGTACATCGAGATCGGGAAGAACGAGGGCGCCCGGGTCGTCACGGGCGGCGAGCGCGCCGAGCTCGGCGGCGACCTGTCCGAGGGGTACTTCGTTCAGCCGACGATCTTCACCGGCACCAACGACATGCGGATCTTCCAGGAGGAGATCTTCGGTCCGGTGGTGTCCGTGACGTCCTTCGCCGACTACGACGAGGCCATCGCGATCGCGAACGACACCCTCTACGGTCTCGGCGCCGGAGTGTGGTCGCGGGACGGCGGCGTCGCGTACCGGGCCGGACGCGACATCCAGGCGGGCCGGGTGTGGACCAACACCTATCACCAGTACCCCGCGCACGCGGCGTTCGGCGGCTACAAGCAGTCCGGCATCGGGCGCGAGAACCACCACATGATGCTCGATCACTACCAGCAGACGAAGAACCTGCTCGTCAGCTACGCGCCCGGCGCACAGGGCTTCTTCTGATCGAACGACCGAGTCCGGAGGTTTCGCATGGCCGAGACGATGAAGGCCGCGGTAGTTCGTGAGTTCGGCAAGCCCCTCTCGATCGAGGACGTCCCGATCCCGAAGCCAGGACGCGATCAGGCGCTCGTGAAGGTGCGGTCCAGCGGCGTCTGCCATACGGACCTGCATGCCGCCAAGGGAGATTGGCCCGTCAAGCCGACGCTGCCCTTCGTTCCGGGGCACGAGGGCTACGGCGAGGTCGTCGAGGTGGGGGAGGGCGTCACCGAACTGACGGTGGGCGATCTCGTGGGCAATGCGTGGCTGTGGTCGACGTGCCTCGAGTGTCGCTACTGCCGCACGGGCTGGGAGACGCTGTGCGAGAGACAGATCAACGGTGGATACACTGTCGACGGCTCGTTCGCCGAGTACATGCTGGTCGACTCCAGGTTCGCCGCCCGAGTGCCGAAGGGAGCCGATCCGATCGAGGTGGCGCCGGTCCTGTGCGCCGGAATCACCGTCTACAAGGGGCTCAAGGTCAGTGCCCTCATCCCGGGCCAGTGGGTGACCATTTCCGGGATCGGCGGGCTCGGGCACGTCGCGGTGCAGTACGCCACCGCGATGGGGTTGCGCGTCGCCGCGGTCGACGTCGCCGACTCGAAGCTCGCGCTTGCGGCCCGCCACGGCGCGGAACTGCTCGTCAACGCATTCGAGGAGGATCCGGTGGAGAAGGTGCGGCAGGCCACCGGCGGCACCGACGCGGTATTGGTGACCGCGGTCAGTCCGGCCGCGTTCGCGCAGGCGATCGGCATGGTCCGACGGGGTGGAACCGTCACGTTCACGGGCCTGCCGCCCGGCGAGTTCCCCACCCCGATCTTCGACACCGTGCTGAAGGGGTTGACGCTGCGCGGATCGATCGTCGGCACCCGGCAGGACATGGTGGAGGCGCTCGACTTCTACGCCCGCGGCTCGATCCATCCCACCGTCCACGCGCGGCGAATCGAGGACATCAACGATGTCTTCGACGAACTCGATCGCGGCATGATCGACGGCCGCGTCGTCCTGGACTTCGCATGAGCGCGGCCCCGCCCCGCGCGGTCGTCACGGGCGCGGCGGCGTCGTTGCTGCGCCACCTCGCGGACGTCCACGGCCCGCTCATGCTGCACCAGTCCGGGGGCTGCTGCGACGGCTCCGCGCCGATG
Source organism: Prescottella equi (assembly GCF_002094305.1). Classification (GTDB taxonomy): domain Bacteria; phylum Actinomycetota; class Actinomycetes; order Mycobacteriales; family Mycobacteriaceae; genus Prescottella; species Prescottella equi. The sequence goes on along the minus strand of NZ_LWTX01000005.1, from coordinate 48,383 downwards.
TGTTTCCCGATGGGAGAGTTCACCGTCGGCGATCGGGACGTCCTGCTCGGGGTGTTCGATCTGAGTCTGGGGGTGGGCGAGCTCGGCACGATCACCCCGCAGGACGACGACGCCGTGCCGCTGTGGATCTCGGGTCCGCAGTTCGACGCGTGGAAACACACGCAGTTGGTCCTCGACGTCGTCCCCGGCCGCGGTGCGGGGTTCAGCCTCGAGGCGCCGGAGGGGGTGCGCCTGCTCAGCCGGGGGCGGGTGTTCGACGCCGCCGAACTCGCCGCGCTGGACGGCGAGGTCCCGCTGCTCGGTGCCGACTGGGAACGCGGCGCGCGTCCCGGGCCGGCGTCGGCCCCGCTCGTGGTGGCCGAGGCCGCCGACGCGTGCCCGGTGCCGGGCCACCGTGGGTGACCCGGCGCGGATCCTCGGGCGGTAGGTTTCCTGTCGGAACCACCGCACACACGAGGAGAACACGATGGCCTTCGCGGGCAACGTCGACGAACTGGCACTGCTGCAGACGATCCGGCTGAAGGGGCAGGTGACGGCCGACGTCCTCGCCGCGCAGCTGGGCGTCGCACTCGCATCCGCGGAGGCGGCACGTGACGCCCTCCTGGCACAGGGCAAGGCGGAGGAGACCGGTGACGGCGCGTTCGCGCTGACCGATGCGGGTGTGGCCGAGCTCGGCGATCAGCTCGACGCCGAGCGCGTGTCGATCGACGAGGATTCGATCGCCGAGATCCACGAGCGCTTCCTGGAACTCGACGGTCCGCTGCGCGAACTCGTCGAGGGCGACCCGAACGTCGAGGCGCTCGCGGCGCTGGACCGGAAGGCGCAGGACGTCCTCGACGACGTCTCCGCGTTCGTGCCGCGGCTGTCGCGCTACCAGGACCTGTTCGCCGAGGCGCTGCGGAAGGCGCAGGCCGGCGACGCGGCGTGGATCGCCGCCCCGGAGATCGCGTCGTACGCCACGGTGTGGGGTGAGATCGCGCGCGAGCTGCGCGGCGCCTGCGGGCTGGACGAGGACGCCGCGGCCTGACGCGATCCCCGCCCGGCGGCCGGACGGCCGGTGGGCGGGGCACCCGGACTATGTTCCAACCATGGTGCTGCACTATCCCCGTGGCGTCGCGGTCGTCGCGGTTTTCCTGTCCGCCCTGGCGGGGTTCGTGGACGCGATGGGATTCATCACGCTCGGTGGATACTTCGTCTCCTTCATGAGTGGTAACTCGACCAAGCTGGCGGTCTCCCTCGGCGAGGGGCTGGTCGGCACCGCGCTCACCGGTGCCGGCATCGTCGTCCTGTTCGTGATCGGGGTGATGGCCGGATCCTTCACGGGCAGGACCGCCGGACGCAGTCACCGCCAGGCGGTTCTCACCCTCGTCGCGGTGCTCCTCGCCCTCGCCGCGACGGCCCACCTCGTGGGGGGCACGCCCGTCGCGATCGCGCTGATGGTCCTGGCGATGGGGGCGGAGAACGCGACCTTCGAACGCGAGGGAGAGGTGAGTATCAGCCTCACCTACATGACGGGAACTCTCGTGAAGATGGGCCAGCGCCTGGTCACCGCGCTGACGGGCGGCGAGCGGTGGGGGTGGGTCCGGCACTTCCTGCTCTGGGCGGCGATGGTGATCGGAGCCGCTCTCGGGGCGTTCGCCCACAATCTCGTCGGATTGAACGCGCTGTGGGCGGCCGCGTCGTGGGCGGCGGCGCTCGCCGTCGTCCTCGCCCGGATGCCCCCACCGCGCCCCGCGCGCGGGTGACACAGCTCACTCCACCCCCTTTCGGGGGTGGCCGGTCAGTGACGTGGATCACTACCTTTCCTCGCAGTCGCTGACGCCAATCGGGGCGTCACGCACGGCTCGAGAAGAGGGATCCATGACGACTGTGTCGCCATCGGTCGACTCGACGATCACCCCGCGCACCGGAGTGCGCAGAGTGGCAGTCGCGAGTTGCATCGGAACGACGATCGAGTTCTACGACTTCTTCATCTACGGAACCGCTGCCGCACTGGTCTTTCCGACGGTGTTCTTCCCGGCGCTCGGTTCCACCGCGGGCACCGTCGCGTCCTTCGCGACGTTCGCGGTGGCGTTCATCGCCCGGCCCGTGGGCGCAATGTTGTTCGGGCACTACGGCGACCGCATCGGACGTAAGAAGACCCTCGTCTCGACGCTGCTGCTGATGGGCATCTCGACGCTCCTCATCGGGTTGCTGCCGGGGGCGGAGACCATCGGGGTCGCGGCGCCGATCATCCTGGTGCTGCTCCGGTTCGGTCAGGGCTTCGCGGTCGGCGGCGAATGGGCCGGCGCGACCCTGCTCACCGCGGAGTACGCCCCACCGGGCAAGCGCGGCTTGTACGCGATGTTCCCCCAACTGGGCCCGGCAATCGCGTTCGTGCTCTCGAGCAGCACGTTCATCCTCACCGGGGCGATCTTCGGCGACACCAACGAGGCGTTCCTCGACTGGGGCTGGCGCGTGCCGTTCGTGTTCTCGATCGTCCTCGTCGGCATCGGGCTGTACATGCGTCTCGCCATCGAGGAGACTCCGGTGTTCCGCGCCCAGCAGGCGTCCGACGACACGTCGGCTCCGCGGACGCTTCCGTTCCTCGACGCATGGCGATTCCAGTCCAAGGAGATCCTGCTCTCGGGCGGCGCCCTCGCGACGCTGTTCGCGCTCTTCTACATGGGCACCGCGTTCCTCACCAGCTACGGCACCAAGACCCTCGGGTTCGGCCGCCCTTTCGTGCTCGCTGTCGGCATCGTCTCGGCCGTCGTCTTCGGCGCGGCGATCGTCGTGTCGGCGCTCTACTCGGACCGGATCGGCCGCCGCCGGGTCATCATGATCTCCTGCGTTCTCGCCGTCGTCTGGGCGCTCGTGCTCTTCCCGCTCCTCGACACCGGCTCGGCCGCCGCGTTCGTGATCGGCATGTGCGTCACGCTCGCGATCTTCGGCATGGCCTACGGACCGTGCGGGGCTCTACTGCCGGAGATGTTCCACACGCGCTACCGCTACACCGGTGCCGGGCTGGGCTACAACCTCGCCGGCGTGCTCGGCGGCGCGATCCCGCCGCTGATCGCGGCGCCGCTGGCCTCGTCCTTCGGCAGCTTCGCGATCGGCCTGATGCTCGCGGTGCTCGGCGTCGTCAGCTTCGTGTGCACCAGGGCGCTGGTCGAGACGAAGGACCGCGCCCTCTGAACGTTCGTTCTCCGAACGTTTGACCGGTCGGGGGTGTTCGAACACTGAACAGTTGTCGGCACCCCCGACCGTCGACTATGTCCTACATCACACTCGAGCGAGTACGTTGGGGGAGCCCGCATTGCCGGGCTTTCCCCGTGGGTGCCGGGAAGGCGCCCGGAGAGGAACGCGATGACCACGACTTCGCTGTCGCAATCGGTGCCGAGCTACGCCTCGGGCACGTGGGATGCGCCCATGCTGGGCGACACCATCGGCGACAACTTCGACCGCACCGTCGCGGCGCACGGCGACCGGGACGCGTTGATCGATCGAGGCTCGGGCCGCCGCTGGACCTATCGTGAGCTCGCCCGCGAGGTCGACGCGCTCGCGACGGGACTGCTCGGCACCGGCATCACGAAGGGCGACCGGGTCGGCATCTGGGCGCCCAACTGCGCCGAGTGGACGATGGTGCAATACGCGACGGCGAAGATCGGTGCGATCCTGGTCAACATCAACCCCGCGTACCGCTCCCACGAGCTGGAGTACGTCCTCGATCAGGCGGGAATCCGGATGCTGATCGCCGCACCGGCGTTCAAGACGTCCGACTACGCGGCGATGATCGAGCAGGTCCGCCCCGAACGTGCCGCCCTGGAGCACGTGCTGCTGCTGGGGTCGGAGCAGTGGGACCGGCTGCTCGACGACGGACGGGCCGCTCTCGAGGCCGACCGCGCAGCCCTGGACCGGGCGCAGGGGGCGCTCTCCGCCGACGATCCCATCAACATCCAGTACACCTCGGGGACAACCGGATTCCCGAAGGGCGCGACGCTCAGTCACCACAACATCCTCAACAACGGCTACTTCGTCGGCGAGCTGTGCGGATACACCGAGCACGACCGGGTGTGCATACCGGTGCCCTTCTATCATTGCTTCGGCATGGTGATGGGCAACCTCGCGTGCACCAGCCACGGAGCGGCGATGGTGATTCCCGGTCCGGCGTTCGAGCCGGCCGCGACTCTGGCGGCGGTGCAGGCGGAGCGGTGCACATCGTTGTACGGGGTGCCCACGATGTTCATCGCCGAACTGGCCGACCCCGACTTCGACAGCTACGACCTGTCGAGCCTGCGCACCGGCATCATGGCCGGATCGCCGTGCCCGGTCGAGGTGATGAAGCAAGTCATCGAGCGCATGGGCATGGCGGAGGTGTCGATCTGCTACGGCATGACCGAGACGTCGCCGGTGTCGCTGCAGACCCGTCGGGACGACTCCATCGATCAGCGGGTGTCCACGGTCGGTCGTGTCGGCCCACACCTCGAGGTCAAGATCGTCGACCCGGCGACGGGACTGACGGTGCCGCGCGGCGAAGCGGGGGAACTGTGTACGCGCGGGTACTCGGTGATGCTGGGTTACTGGAACAACCCGGAGAAGACTTCCGAGGCAATCGATTCCGCCCGCTGGATGCACACCGGTGACATCGGGGTGATGGACTCCGACGGTTACGTCGCGATCACCGGCCGGATCAAGGACATGGTGATCCGGGGCGGCGAGAACGTGTATCCGCGGGAGATCGAGGAGTTCCTCTACACGCATCCCGACATCCTCGACGCCCAGGTGATCGGCGTGCCGGACGCGAAGTACGGTGAGGAACTGATGGTGTGGATCCGGATGCGGGAGGGCGCGCAGCCGCTCGACGTCGACAAGGTTCGCGAGTTCTGCACGGGGCGCCTCGCGCACTACAAGATCCCGCGGTACGTGCACCTCGTCGACGAGTTCCCGATGACGGTGACCGGAAAGATCCGCAAGGTCGAGATGCGGGAGCTGTCGCTCGAACTGATCGATCGCGGCTGATCGGAGGAGTCGGTGGTGCACGGTCTACGGCCGGAGATCGAACTGTCCTGGAAGCGTTCGCAGCTCAGCGGCATCGACCCGGCCAGGGTGCCCGAGCCGACCCTGTTCGATCCGTCGGACTCGTCCGAGCGTCTGTTGCGGGCAGCCCGCCCGGTGCTCGACGAACTCGGGGTCCAGTTGGCGGGGACGGGCTGCGGCGTCCTCCTGGTCGACCGCGACTGCCGTGTGGTGGCGCGCGTGTTCGATTCGGACGCGCTGCGAGGCGCGATGGAGGGTGTCGGTCTGCTGACCGGCGTCGTGCTCAGCGAGGAGAACTACGGCACCAACGCGCTCGGCACACCGCTCGAGGTGCGGCAGGGCGTGGTCGTCCACGGTCACGAGCACTTCCTGGAGTCGTTCCGCCAGTTCAGTTGTTACGGACAACCGATCGTCCATCCGGTGACCCGGCGGATCGAGGGCATCCTCGACATCACCGCCACCGAGAAGACCGCGAACCCGCTCTTCGCGCCGTTCGTCGCCCGCGCGGTCGGCGACATCGAGGCGCGCCTGCTCGAGGGGGCGCGCGAGTCGGATCGTCGCGTCGTCGACGCGTTCCAGCGCGCCGCCCGGCAGCGCGGACTGGCGGTCGCCGCGATGGGGCAGGACATCATGCTCACCAACAAGGCCGCGGTCGAGATGCTCGCGCCGAGTGACCACGCGGCGCTGCGCGCCCTCGCGGCGGACGTCCCGGCCGGGGAATCGCGTCGGCTGCACTTCGCGCTGTCGGCCGGCGGCAGCACGGCGCTGCAGATCGACCGGGTCGCCGGAGCGGACAGCGGTGCCCTCTTCCTGCTCGACGCCGGTCGGACGCGGGCACCGGTGCGCCGCACCGCCGTACCGCAGGACGCGACGTCGCGGCTGCGACGCCGGTTGCACGAATTGCGATCGGGTACGGGCTCGCTCGCGCTCGTAGGCGAACCCGGCAGCGGACGGACGTGGGCGGCCCGGCAGTTCGCTGACGGCGCGGTCGACGTGCTGGACGCCGCGCAGATCGTGGGGCAGGGGGAGCGCGAGTGGTCCGCCGGGCTGCTCGAGGTCGTCGGGCAGGCGCCCTCGCACGTGCTGATCGAGCACGTGCATCTGGCGCCCGACTCGGTGCTCGCGCTCATCGCGTCACTCGTCGCGAATCCGGCAGGACCGCGGATCGTCATGACCAGCGACCCGGTGGACACCGTGCCGCCGGCTGCGCGTGATCTGCTCGCGCGCTGCGGAAATCAGGTGAGCGTTCCCGCGCTCCGGCATCGGATCCGCGAACTCGACGGATTGGTCGCGGCACTCGCGGATCAGCTCGGGCGCGCGGATCTCAGGCTCGGGCCCAGCGCACTGGCCGCGCTGTCCGAGCACGCCTGGCCCGGGAATCTCGTCGAGTTGCGTGCTGTGCTCGCCGGGCTGCCGGACCGACCGGACGGTGGCGTCGTCCGGGTCGAGGATCTGCCGGAGGATTACCGCGCGCCGGGCCGTATCGCGCGGCTCGGTGGGCGCGAGCGGGCCGAGCGTGACGCGATCGTCGAGGCCCTCAGCGAGAGCGGTGGCAACAAGGTGCATGCCGCGGCTCGACTCGGGATCAGTCGAACGACGCTCTACAGCCGTATCCGCGCGCTCGACATCACCGTCTGACCGGGCGATCGGCAGAGCTGTCCAAAGCTTGAACAGTTGACGACCCACCTCCCGAAGCACGATGGCTGTGTTGCACATCACAGACAGAACTGCAGGAGGTTCGGGCATGACAGTCGTTGCCGAGCAGACCCTTTCGCCGCGAGTTCGCGAGTTCCTCGCCGGCACCAAGCAGTTGTACATCGACGGCGAGTTCGTCGACGCTGCGTCGGGGCGGACGTTCGTCACGTACGACCCCGCGACGGGCGAGCGCCTCGCCGACGTCGCACACGGGGAGGCCGAGGACGTCGACCGCGCGGTGCGCGCGGCGCGACGGGCTTTCGAGCCGTGGGCCGCGATGAAGCCCAACGAGCGCGAGCGTCTCATCTGGCGGGTCGGCGACCTGCTCACCGAGCGTGCGGCAGAGTTCGGGCAGCTCGAGGCGCTCGACAACGGCAAGTCCGCCGCCATCGCATCGGCCGTCGACACCGCGTGGGCTGCGGACGTGTTCCGCTACTACGCGGGCTGGGCCACCAAGATCGAGGGCAGCACGGTCAACGTGTCGATGCCGTTCGTTCCGGGCGGCGAGTTCCACGCCTACACCCTCCGCGAACCCGTCGGGGTGTGCGGGCTCATCGTGCCGTGGAACTTCCCGCTGCTGATGGCGTCGTGGAAGCTCGCCCCCGCACTCGCGGCCGGCAACACGGTGATCCTCAAGCCCGCGGAGCAGACCCCGCTCACCGCGCTCATGCTGGCCGAGGTCTTCGAGGAGGCCGGCTTCCCGCCCGGTGTCGTCAACGTCGTCACGGGGTTCGGCGACGCCGGTGCCGCCCTGTCGGCGCACGACGACGTCGACAAGGTGGCATTCACCGGCTCCACCGAGGTGGGCAAGAAGATCGTCGAGGCGGCCAAGGGCAACCTGAAGAAGGTGACTCTCGAGCTCGGTGGCAAGAGTCCCAACATCGTCTTCGCGGACGCCGATTTCGATGCGGCCGTGCAGGGTTCGCTCAACGCGTGGCTGTTCAACCACGGCCAGTGCTGTGTCGCGGGTACGCGACTGTACGTCGAGAACTCCATCTTCGAGCGTTTCACCGAGGCCGTCGCGGAGGCCGCGAGCAACGTCAAGATCGGGCCCGGGCTCGACCCCACCACCGAACTCGGCCCGCTGGTGTCGCAGGAACAGCTCGACCGGGTCACCGGATACCTGCGCGACGGTCTCGCCGACGGCGCCCGCGCCCTGACCGGCGGCAAGCGCTGGGGCGAGACGGGCTACTTCGTCGAGCCCACGGTGCTGGTCGACGTCGAACCCGACTTCAGTGTCGTTCGGGAGGAGATCTTCGGACCCGTCGTCGCGGCCATGCCGTTCGATGCCGACGAGGGGATCGTCACCGCCGCCAACGACTCGATCTACGGACTCGCCGCCGGCATCTGGACCCGGGACATCTCCAAGGCGCATCGCACCGCGCGCCGCCTGAAGGCCGGCTCGGTGTGGATCAACCAGTACAACGGGTTCGACACCGCGATGCCGTTCGGTGGCTACAAGCAGTCCGGCTGGGGCCGTGAGCTCGGCGCCTCCGCCATCGACCTCTACACCCAGACCAAGGCCGTCAACGTCGCGCTCTGACTTCGACACCCCCGACAGAACACTTCGAAGGAGAACCCATGAAGACCAAGGCCGCCGTGCTGCTCGACGCCGGGAAGCCGTTCGAGATCATGGAACTGGACCTGGACGGGCCCGGCCCCGGTGAGGTCCTGATCAAGTACACCGCTGCGGGACTGTGCCATTCGGACCTGCATCTCACCGACGGCGATCTGCCGCCGCGCTATCCCATCGTCGGCGGGCACGAGGGTTCCGGCATCATCGAGGAGGTCGGTCCGGGCGTCACCAAGGTCAAGCCCGGTGACCACGTGGTGTGCAGCTTCATTCCCAACTGCGGCACGTGTCGCTACTGTGCCACCGGGCGGCAGAACCTGTGCGACATGGGAGCCACGATCCTCGAGGGCTCGATGCCCGACGGCACGTTCCGATTCCGCTCCGGCGGTAAGGAGTTCGGTGCGATGTGCATGCTCGGCACGTTCTCCGAGCGGGCGACCATCTCGCAGCACTCGGTCGTCAAGGTCGACGAGTGGCTGCCGCTCGAGACCGCCGTTCTCGTCGGCTGCGGTGTGCCCTCGGGGTGGGGGACGGCGGTGTACGCGGGCGGCGTCCGCGCCGGCGACATCGTCGTCATCTACGGCATCGGTGGTCTCGGTATCAACGCCGTCCAGGGTGCGGTGCAGGCCGGCGCCCGATACGTGGTGGTTGTCGATCCGCTCGAGTTCAAGCGGGAGACCGCGCTGAAGTTCGGGGCGACGCACGCCTTCGCGTCAGCGGAGGAGGCCGCGGTGAAGGTGAACGAACTCAGCTGGGGCCAGGGAGCCGATCAGGCACTGATCCTGGTGGGCACGGTGGACGAGGAGGTGGTGGCGGCGGCGACCGCAGTCATCGGCAAGGGCGGCACCGTGGTCATCACCGGCCTCGCCGATCCGACCAAGCTGACCGTGCACGTCTCGGGTGCCGACCTGACCCTCAACGAGAAGACCATCAAGGGGACGCTGTTCGGCTCGGCCAATCCGCAGTACGACATCGTCCGCCTGTTGCGGATGTACGACCAGGGTGAGCTCAAACTCGACGAACTGGTCACGACGCGCTACTCGCTCGAGGACGTCAATCAGGGCTACGAGGACCTGCGCAACGGCAAGAACATCCGCGGCGTCATCATCCACGAGTCGTGATGGACTCGCTCGCACAACGATCTCGGTGATCTTCCGCCCTGGTTCGTCGGAGAAAGTACCGTCGAGCCAGGGCGGGAGTGTGTTCCGCGCATGACGGGGGCGTAGGAAAGGAGCCTGTCATGGGCGAGATCATCGGCACGATCATCTTCGGCGCGGTCATCGGCGTCCTCGCGCGCTTGGTGGTCCCGGGCAAGCAGGCGATGGGCTGGATCATCACGATCGTGATCGGCATCGTCGGCGCGCTGATCGGCTACTGGATCTGGGGACTGATCAGCGACAAGGGAGACACGCCCGGCATCGACTGGTGGCGGTGGATCATCAGCATCGCGGTCGCGGCGGTCCTCACGCTCGCGTACACGTCGGTCACGGCCAAGCGGAGCTGACGGACTCAGCGGGTCTCGGCGGCGAGCGCCGCCAACGTCATTCGGCGCAGCACCGAGCGGGTCAGATCCCCGTCCGCCGCATCGGCGGTCGGGGACACGGCGCTGTAGGGAGTCGAGTTGATCAGGCCGAACGCCGCGTGGGCGGCGATGCGCGCCTGCGTGCTGTCGAGACCCGGATCCATCTTCCGCAGTACCCCCACCCACAACTCCACGTACCGACGCTGCGTCTGACGCACCCGGTGGCGGGCTTCGTCGGGCAGCGAATGCAGGTCGCGGTCCTGTACCCGGATCAGGTCGGGCTCACCCAACGCGAAGTCGAGGTGGAAGTCCACCAGTTCCGCGAGGGCCCGGTGGGGGTCGGGCACCCGCTCGACGACATCTGTTCCACCCGCGAGCAGCCGCTCGCTGATGTCGGTGAGCAGTTCGACGAGCAGCGCGTCCTTGTTGGGAAAGTGTCGGTACACGGCGGGTCCGCTGATTCCCACCGCGGACCCGAGGTCTTCGAGGCGCACACCGGGGAAGCCGCGTTCGGCGATCAGCCGTGCCGCGGCACGCAGGAGCTCGCGGCGTCGGTCGGCCTTGGCGCGGCTGCGCCGGCCGGGGACGACACCCGCTTCACGATCGACGTCGGTCATCGGTCACATATTTCCGTTCGTGTGATCTGGACAACTCAGTTAATCACGGATAACCTAAATTCAGTTAGTCGGGATTAACCGAATCTCATCGTATTCATCAACTGCGAGGACGGTGACGTGACAACCGCTCGAACCGCTTCCATCAGCTCCCATCGGGAGCAACACCTCGCCCTCGTGTCCGAGTTGCGCGGCAGGCTGGCCGCGGCGGCGCTCGGCGGCAGCGAGAAGTCCCGGGAGCGCCACGTCGCTCGCGGCAAGCTGCTGCCCCGCGATCGCGTCGACGCCCTGCTCGACCCGGGTAGCCCGTTCCTCGAACTGGCCCCGCTCGCCGCGAACGGCATGTACGACGACGAGTGCCCCGGTGCCGGCGTGATCGGCGGAATCGGCCGAGTCTCCGGCCGGGAGTGCGTGATCGTCGCCAACGATGCCACCGTCAAGGGCGGCGCCTACTACCCGATGACGGTGAAGAAGCACCTGCGGGCGCAGGAGATCGCGCTGCAGAACAATCTGCCGTGCATCTACCTCGTCGACTCCGGCGGCGCGTTCCTGCCGATGCAGGACGAGGTGTTCCCCGATCGCGAGCACTTCGGGCGCATCTTCTACAACCAGGCGACCATGAGCGCCAAGGGGATTCCTCAGATCGCCGCGGTCCTCGGCTCGTGCACCGCGGGCGGTGCGTACGTCCCGGCGATGAGTGACGAGGCCGTGATCGTGCGCAATCAGGGCACGATCTTCCTCGGCGGTCCGCCGCTGGTGAAGGCGGCGACCGGCGAGGTGGTCACGGCCGAGGAACTCGGTGGCGGCGACCTGCACTCCAAGGTCTCGGGCGTCACCGACCACCTCGCCGAGGACGATCGTGATGCCCTGCGCATCGTCCGGAACATCGTCGCGACCCTCGGTCCGCGCGCGCCCCGGCCGTGGGACGTGGCCGAGCCGGTTGCGCCCGTTGCGGACCAGGACGAGTTGTACGACGTGGTCCCCACGGACCCGCGCATGCCGTACGACGTGCGCGAGGTCATCACCCGCCTCGTGGACGGCGACGGCGACGGGGCGCCGCGGTTCCAGGAGTTCAAGGCCGAGTACGGCAAGACCCTGGTCACCGGGTTCGCCCGCATCCACGGCCACCCGGTCGGCATCGTCGCGAACAACGGCGTGCTGTTCGCCGAGTCGGCGATGAAGGGTGCCCACTTCATCGAACTGTGCGACAAGCGCAGCATCCCGCTGCTGTTCCTGCAGAACATCACGGGCTTCATGGTCGGCCGCGAGTACGAGGCCGGCGGCATCGCCAAGCACGGCGCCAAGATGGTCACCGCCGTCGCCTGCGCCCGGGTGCCGAAACTGACCGTGGTGATCGGCGGCTCGTACGGTGCGGGTAACTACTCGATGTGTGGCCGCGCCTACTCGCCGCGATTCCTGTGGATGTGGCCGAACGCCCGCATCTCCGTCATGGGCGGTGAGCAGGCCGCGTCCGTTCTCGGCGCCGTCGGGTCCGGGAAGGATCCCGACGCGATTCGTGCCCAGTACGAGGCGCAGGGCAACCCCTACTACTCGACCGCCCGGCTGTGGGACGACGGCGTGATCGATCCTGCCGATACCAGAACCGTTGTCGGCCTGGCGTTGTCGGCGTGTGCGAACGCGCCGCTCGAGCCGGTCTCCTACGGCGTCTTCCGGATGTGAGGGCACATATGACTACACAGTTCCAGACGATCCTCGTCGCCAACCGCGGCGAGATCGCGGTCCGGGTGATCCGCACTCTCCGGCAGATGGGGATCCGCTCGGTCGCCGTCTACAGCGAGGCCGACGCCGGCGCCCGGCATGTCCGCGAGGCCGACACCGCCGTACTGATCGGGCCGGCGGCGGCCCGTGAGAGCTACCTCGACATCGACCGGGTGCTCGATGCGGCGAAGCGCACCGGCGCGCAGGCGATCCATCCCGGGTACGGGTTCCTCTCCGAGAACACGGCGTTCGCCGCGGCTTGTGCTGCGGCCGGTATCGCCTTCCTCGGCCCGTCCGCGCGGGCCATCGAGGTGATGGGGGACAAGATCACCGCGAAGAACGCGGTGGCCGCGTTCGACGTCCCGGTGGTGCCGGGCATCGCGAGGCCGGGACTGTCCGATGCCGAACTGATCGCGGCCGCCGACGACATCGGCTACCCGGTGCTCGTCAAGCCGTCCGCGGGAGGCGGCGGCAAGGGCATGCGGTTGGTCGAGGATGCCGCGGATCTGCCCGGTGCGCTGGTGAGCGCACGCCGTGAGGCGGCCTCGGCTTTCGGGGACGACACGCTGTTCCTGGAGCGGTTCGTGTTGCGGCCCCGGCACATCGAGGTGCAGATCCTCGCCGACGGCCACGGCAACGTCGTGCATCTCGGCGAGCGCGAGTGCAGCCTGCAACGCCGGCACCAGAAGGTGATCGAGGAGGCGCCGTCGCCGCTGCTCGACGCCGCGACCCGGGCACGGATCGGCGCCGCGGCGTGCGACACCGCCCGCAGCGTCGACTACACGGGCGCCGGAACCGTGGAGTTCATCGTGTCCGCCGACCGGCCCGACGAGTTCTTCTTCATGGAGATGAACACCCGCCTGCAGGTGGAACACCCGGTGACGGAGATGGTGACCGGACTCGACCTCGTCGAGTGGCAGGTTCGGATCGCCGCCGGGGAGCCGCTGGGATTCACTCAGGACGACGTCACACTCACCGGACACGCGATCGAGGCACGCGTGTACGCCGAGGATCCGTCTCGTGGCTTCCTGCCGACCGGCGGCACGGTCCTCGGTCTCGCGGAGGCGACCGGTGCCGGCGTGCGTGTCGACTCGGGGCTGCAGGACGGGACCGTCGTCGGCAGCGACTACGACCCGATGCTGGCGAAGGTGATCGCGCACGGCGACGATCGGGCCGAGGCGTTGCGACGGCTCGACCGGGCGCTCGCCGACACCTCGGTGCTGGGCGTGGTCACCAACATCGCCTTCGCGAGGTTCCTGCTCGCCGACGACGACGTCCGCGCCGGACGTCTCGACACCGGTCTGCTCGATCGCCGGGTCGCCGACTTCCACACCCCGCCGGTCGACGACGACGTCCTCGTTGCCGCGGCCGCCTACCACTGGCTCGCACTCTGGGCCCGGGACACCTCGAATCCGTGGGACGTCCCGAGCGGGTGGCGGGTCGGCGGGACTCGTCCGGTCTCGCTGCGCCTGCGCGCCGGCGACCGTACCGAGCACGTACTGGTCGCCGGCACTCCCGCCGACGGCCTCGTGCGCGTCGAGGGCGGCGAGAAGCGCACGCTCACAGCACGACTCGACGACGGCGTCCTCACCGTCGTGCTCGACGGGCGTAGCGATCGCTATCGCGTCGCGGAGGACGCCGACACCCTGTGGCTCGCCGGCGCCACCGGCACGTGGACCGTCTCGCAACTGCGCGAGGCGAATGTCCGCGGCGGTGACGCCCACGCCGGCGACGCCGAACTGACCAGCCCGATGCCCGGCACCGTCATCGCGGTGTCCGCGGCGTCCGGTGACACCGTCGACGCCGGGACCGCCGTGGTGGTCGTCGAGGCGATGAAGATGGAACACACCCTGTCCGCGCCGATCGGCGGCGTCGTCGAGGTTCTCGTCGCCGTCGGCGATCAGGTCAAGGTCGATCAACCCCTCGCGCGGGTCAGTCCCGCCACCGAATCACAGCCCTCACCCGAACTCGCAACGGAGGATGCCGCGTCATGACCGAATATCTGTCCACCGGATCGCTGCCCGACGAGTACCAGCAGCTTGCCAAGACCGTTCGGGACTTCGCGCAGAACGTCGTCGCTCCGGTGTCCGCGGAACACGATGCGAACCACACGTTCCCGTATGCGGTGGTCGACGGGATGGCCGACATGGGCCTGTTCGGTCTGCCGTTCCCCGAGGAGTACGGCGGCATGGGCGGCGACTACTTCGCGCTGTGCCTCGCGCTCGAGGAACTCGGCAAGGTCGACCAGTCCGTCGCGATCACCCTCGAGGCCGGTGTCTCGCTGGGTGCGATGCCGGTGTACCGCTTCGGCAACGAGGAACAGAAGCAGGAGTGGCTGCCGCAGCTCACGAGCGGCAAGGCGCTGGCCGCGTTCGGTCTCACCGAGCCCGGCGCCGGCAGCGACGCCGGCGGCACCCGCACCAAGGCCGAACTCGTCGACGGCGAGTGGGTGATCAACGGCAACAAGCAGTTCATCACCAACTCCGGCACCGACATCACCAAGCTCGTCACCGTCACCGCGGTCACCGGAACCAAGGAGAACGGCCGCAAGGAGATCTCGACCATTCTGGTCCCGACCTCCACACCCGGCTTCACCGCCGAACCGGCGTACGACAAGGTCGGCTGGAACGCCTCCGACACCCATCCGCTGACGTTCCAGGACGTGCGTGTGCCCGAGGCGAACCTGCTCGGCGAACGCGGCCGCGGCTACGCGAACTTCCTGCGCATCCTCGACGAGGGCCGCATCGCGATCGCAGCTCTGTCGGTGGGCGCCGCGCAGGGCTGCGTCGACGAGTCCGTCCGGTACGCGAAGGAACGCGAGGCGTTCGGGCGTCCGATCGGGGCCAACCAGGCCATCGAATTCAAGATCGCGCGCATGGAGGCGCGGGCCCACACCGCACGGGCCGCGTACTACGACGCGGCCGCACTCATGCTGTCCGGCAAGCCGTTCAAGAAGCAGGCGTCGATCGCGAAACTCGTCGCGAGCGAGGCCGCGATGGACAATGCGCGCGATGCCACCCAGATCTTCGGCGGATACGGTTTCATGAACGAGTACCCGGTGGCCCGGCACTACCGCGACAGCAAGATCCTCGAGATCGGGGAGGGCACCACCGAGGTCCAGTTGATGCTGATCGCACGGGAACTGGGGGTCTGACCAGTGACGGCACGAAAGATCGTCCAGCGCGGGCTGTGGTTCGAGGAATTCGAGACCGGGGTCGTGTACGCCCACCGGCCCGGTCGCACCATCACCGAGGCGGACAACGTCCTGTTCACGACGCTCACCATGAACACGCAGGCGCTGCACCTCGACGCCGCGTTCGCCGCCGAGACGCAGTTCGGTGAGCGGCTGGTCAATTCGATGTTCACGCTCTCGACGCTGGTCGGTCTGTCGGTGGCCCAGTTGACACAGGGCACCATCGTCGCGAACCTCGGATTCTCCGAGATCGCGTTCCCCAAGCCGCTGTTCCACGGCGACACGCTGTACGCCGAGACCGTCGTGACCGACCTGCGCGAATCCCGCAGCCGGCCGGGGGAGGGCATCGTCACGCTCGAGCACACCGGCCGCAATCAGCACGGTGACGTCGTGGCGACCGCCGTTCGCAAGACCCTCGTCAGGAAGAGGCCGGCATGAGTGAACCGTCGAACGGCGAGAGCATCTGGGCGGGAACGATTCCCGGGTCTGCGTGGCTGTTCTGTCCCGCCGACCGCCCGGAACGCTTCGCGAAGGCGGCCGCCGCGGCCGACGTGGTGATCCTCGACCTCGAGGACGGCGTCGCACCCGCCGACAAGGAGGCCGCGCGTCGCGCACTCGTCGACGTCCCGCTCGACCCCGACCGGACCGTCGTCCGCGTCAACGCGCACGGTACCGACGACCACGCACTCGACTGCGCCGCACTGGACCGCACGCCGTACACCGCGGTGATGCTGCCCAAGTGCGAGTCCGTCGACCAGGTGCTCGACCTCGCGCCGCTGTCGGTGATCGCTCTCGTCGAATCGCCGCTCGGGGCGCTCGCGATCGAAGGGGCGGTGCAGGCCGAGAACGCCGTCGGCGTGATGTGGGGAGCCGAGGACCTCGTCGCGGCCCTCGGCGGCACGTCCAGCCGGAAGCCGGACGCCTCCTATCGGGACGTGGCCCGGCACGTCCGGTCGACCGCCCTGCTCGCGGCGAAGGCACACGGCAGGTTCGCGCTCGACTCGGTGTTCCTCGACATCGGCGACCTCGACGGGCTCGGCGCCGAGTGCGAGGACGCCGTCGCGGTCGGATTCGATGCGAAGGTGGCGATCCACCCGAGCCAGATCGACGTCATCCGCACCGCCTACACGCCGACCGCGAAGCAATTGGGCTGGGCGGAGCGGGTTCTCGCGGCAGCGACGAGGGAACGCGGGGTGTTCACCCTCGACGGGCAGATGGTCGACGGTCCGGTGCTACGGCACGCGGAGGAGATCGTGCGCCGCTCGGGCATCGCCCGGACAGGGGAGAGGTGACCTGTGACCAGTGAAGGAACCGTCGGTACCCGGCCGCAGTGGGTGCCGACCGACGAGGACGTCACCCGCGCCCGCATCACCGACTTCGCGCGCCGGGTCGAACGCCGCACGGGGCGGACGTTCCCGGACTACCGGGCGCTGTGGCAGTGGTCGGTGGACGACGTGGGCGCGTTCTGGCAGTCGGTGTGGGAGTACTTCGAGGTCGGCTCGGTGTCGGATCCCGGGCCGGCTCTGGCCGTCGACGCGATGCCCGGGGCCGTCTGGTTCCCGCAGGCCCGGCTCAACTACGTCGACCACGTGATGCGCAACGCCCGAACCGACCGGCCCGCCGTGGTGTACGAGAGCGAGGCCGGCGACCGGGAGACGGTGTCGTGGGCCGAGCTGATGCGGCAGACCGGGGCGCTCGCCGCGACCCTGCGCTCGCTCGGCGTCGGGCCCGGAGACCGTGTCGTCGGCTACCTGCCCAACGTGCCGGAGGCGATCGTCGCGTTCCTCGCGACCGTGAGCATCGGTGCCGTGTGGTCCGCGTGCGGGCAGGACTATTCGGCGCCGGCCGCGCTGGACCGCCTGGGACAGCTCGAACCGACGGTGCTGGTGGCCGCCGACGGCTACCGGTTCGGCGGCAAGGAGCATCCGCGTACCGGCGAGATCGAGCAGTTGCGCGCCGGCATGCCCTCGCTCGCAGCGACCGTCGTGGTCCCGCGACTCGCAGCCGGCGAAGTGCCCGGCGCAATCCGGTGGGAGCAGGCCACTGCGGGCGACGCCGCGCTCGAACCGGTACCGGTGCCGTTCGACCACCCCCTGTGGATCGTCTTCTCGTCCGGCACGACGGGCCTGCCCAAGGGCATCGTGCACGGTCACGGCGGTGTCCTCCTCGAACATCTCAAGGCGATCGCGCTGCAGAGCGACATCGGGCGAGACGACACCTTCTTCTGGTACACGAGTCCGAGCTGGATGATGTGGAACTTCCAGGTGGCCGGACTCCTGGTGGGCGCCACGGTCGTCTGTTACGACGGCAGCCCCGCCTACCCGGCACAGGGCCGGTTGTGGGAGTCGGCGGCCCGGCTCGGCGTCACCGTGGTCGGAACCAGCCCCGGCTACGTCCTGGGCTGTCAGAAGGCCGGGATCGTGCCGGCGGCGGAGTACGACCTGGGCGCGCTCCGGGCGGTGGGGATCACCGGGTCCACGCTGCCGGCGTCCTCGTCGTGGTGGCTGTCCGAGAACGTGGGTGAGCACGTGCCGGTCAGGTCCATCAGCGGCGGTACCGACGTCGTGTCGGCGTTCGTCGGCGGGACCCGCATCACCGCCGTGTGGCCGGGGGAGTTGTCGGCCCCGTACCTCGGCGTCGCTCTCGACGCGTTCGACGAGTCCGGTCGGCCGGTGCGCGACGGCGTGGGCGAACTCGTGATCACCCGCCCGCTCCCGTCGATGCCGGTCCGGTTCTGGAACGACCCGGACGGCGCCCGGTACCGGGCGAGCTACTTCGAGACTTTTCCCGGGGTGTGGCGGCACGGCGACTGGATCTCGATCACCGACCGCGGTGGCGTCGCGATGCACGGGCGCTCGGATTCGACCCTCAATCGCAACGGCATCCGGATGGGCAGCGCCGACATCTATCAGGCCGTCGAACGGCTGCCGGAGGTCGTGGAGGCCCTCGTCATAGGTGCCGAGCGAAGTGACGGCGGCTACTGGATGCCGTTGTTCGTCGTCCTCGCCGACGGATGTGAGCTCGACGACGCGCTGCGCGAGCGGATCCGCACGGAGATCCGGGAGAAGGCGTCGCCGCGGCACGTGCCGGACGAGATCGTCGCTGCTCCGGGCATTCCCCACACCCGCACCGGCAAGAAACTCGAGGTCCCGCTCAAGCGGCTGTTCCAGGGCGGCGACGCGGCCCGCGTCGTCGATCGCAGCGCCGTCGACGATCCCGCACTGCTCGACTGGTTCGCCCGATTCGGATCTCGTTGACGGTGTGAGATTACCCATCGGTAACATCGCTTGCGCTCGTCGTGCGGGGTGACACCGACCGATTGCGCCGTCGGAAGGCGAGGAAACAACTAAAGCCTTGTACTCTTCATCGGTACCGAGTCCGGGCGCGTGCCGGGACGGGAGCCGAGGAGAGGGACAACGTGGCGGTCGGATCGAAGTCGACTGTGGTGCGGGTGCCCAAGGCGGGTGAGCTCGTCGCCGCGAACCTGCGCCGACGGATCATCACCGGCGAGCTCGGCGCGGGTGATCCGTTGCCGAACGAGTCGGTGCTCATGGAGCAGTTCGGGGTCTCTCGTCCCACTCTCCGGGAGGCCTTCCGGATTCTCGAATCGGAGTCGATCATCACGGTGCTCCGGGGAG
This sequence comes from Prescottella equi, assembly GCF_002094305.1. GTDB lineage: Bacteria > Actinomycetota > Actinomycetes > Mycobacteriales > Mycobacteriaceae > Prescottella > Prescottella equi. The sequence goes on along the minus strand of NZ_LWTX01000005.1, from coordinate 29,410 downwards.
CACGCGGTGGCGCTCGGGTCATGGCACCGGACGCATCGGTCGCCGCGCGGTACACCGGCCTGTTGCTGCAATACCAGGGGACCCCGCTGGTCGACGTCTATCGCGCCCGCGCCTCGCTCGAGGTGTCCGCGGTGGGGGTCCTGGCGGGTCCGGGGCATACGGAGCAACTCGATCGCCTCGCCGAGTTGATCGACGAGGGTGCCGACCTCGTGGACGACGCCGCGGCGTTCGCGCACCACGACGTGCAGCTGCACCAGAGCCTGGTCGACCTCGCCGGCAACGAGACCCTCGCGGTGCTCGCGGGCATGCTCGTACACATCATCGAGGCGCACAACGCGCTGTTCATCGCGTCGCACGGCGACAATCAGGACAAGCCGGCCGCGCGGGCGGCGCATCGCGCCTACACGAAGCTGCTCGCTCACCTGCGCAGCGGCGACGCGATCGCGGCCCAGGACTTCTGGCGCAAGCACCTGGACGGTATCGAGAAGTACATGGTCGGCGACTCGGCGACGACGCTGGTCGAAGTCCTGTCCTGACGAGAGCCAGGCGCCCGGCGGCCCGCCCGCGTACTGTTCGGTTCGTGAGCAGTCTGCATGACAGTTTGCAGGACCCGGAAGTCCGGCAGTTCCTCAGGCGAGGGACCCGGACCGGCAAGCTCGGCTTTCTCTCCGGAGACGGCCGCCCTCTGGTTGCCCCCGTCTGGTACGTCCTCGAGGGGGAGGATGTGGTGTTCAACACGGGGGCGTCGACGGCCAAGGGGAGATACCTCGCCCGGGATCCTCGCGTGACCCTGTGTGTCGACCTCGAGGAGCCGCCGTATGCGTTCGTGCAGATCCAGGGTGAGGCCGCGATCTCGACCGATCCGGACGACTTGCTGCGGGTCGCGACCGAGATCGCCCGACGCTACATGGGGGAGGAGCGGGCGGAGGAGTTCGGACGCCGCAACGCTGTCCAGGGAGAACTCGTGGTGCGGGTCCGCCCCACCAAGGTGATCGCCGCCCTCGACGTCACCGAATGAATGCTCGGTGAACTGGGCGGAAATGGGTTCTGACGGACCGACCCTGTAGATTGATGCGGGTGTGTTCGACCCAGGTGAATCGGTGACAGACCGCCATAGGTGACCCCTCGGAAAGACAGGGGTTCGGCGAGTCTGCGCGATTGCGATCCACGCGGTCGGCCGTCTCTCCCTGAACTCTGTGACCGGCGTCCGTCGGCGCCGCACTGCTGTAACGGAACAGGTCCGATCAGCAGATATATCCCGAGTGTGTGCCTTGTCGGCTGTCGTTCCGGACCCGTGTCGGGCGCGGCTGAGAAGGGTCATGTGTTTCGGTGTCCGCCCGGTGTCGCTCGGCGACACGGGGGCGGGGGCGCGTGATGGTGAGAAGAGAGGCTCTGGGTTTGGACTCGCTAGGCGTCGGTGGACTAGAGGGTGACAGCTCGTTCGGTGGGGACGCACAGCCGTTCCCGCTGTCCCAGGCACAGCTCGGCATGTGGTTCGCGCAACACGTGGATCCGTCCGTGCCGGCCAACATCGCGCAGTACGTCGAGCTCCGGGGCGAACTCGACATCGCCCGACTCCATCGGGCCAGCGCCCGTGCGGCGGGCGAGACCGGGTCCGGCTACGTGCGTCTCCTCGAGGTCGACGCCGAACCGCGGCAGCTGGTCGACACCACGCTCGACGACACCCCCGAGTACGTCGACCTGCGGTCCGAGCCCGATCCGCGGGCGGCAGCGCTGGCGTGGATGCGCGCCGACTACAGCGCGCCCGTCGACCTCCTGCGTGACCGCCTCGTCGTGGCCGCGGTCCTCCACGTCGAGGACGGTCTCTACTACTGGTACAACCGGGCCCACCACGTCGTGCTGGACGGCTTCGGGGCCACCACGTTCGTGAACCGGGTGGCCGAGTTGTACTCGGCCGAGGTCGACGGGGTGGAGCCGTCGCCGAACGTGGCATCGCCGCTCGAGAAGGTCTACGACGCCGACCGCACCTATCGCTCGTCGACGCGGTTCACGTCGGACCGCGACTACTGGCTCGAACGCGTCGCCGGGGTCGAGGAGCCCACGAGTCTCGCCGGCCGGGCCGCGCCGCCCGCGCCGCTGAGCCGGATCGACAGCGCTGCGCTCTCCGACGGGACGGCGGCCCGGATGGATGCGTTCCTCGAGCGCGAGGACACGACGGTCGCGACGGCCGTCATCGCAGCCTTCGCCGCATACCTCGCCCAGATGACCGGGCGTGAGGACGTGGTGCTGAGTCTGCCGGTCACGGCGCGCACGAACGCGGTCCTGCGCCGCTCCGGCGGCATGACCTCCAACGTGGTGCCGCTCCGCCTCACCGTGTCCGCCGACACCACCGTCTCGCAGTTGCTGGGCCTGGTCGCGACCGAGGTGTCGGGTGCGCTGCGCCATCAGCGGTACCGGCACGAGGACATCCGCCGTGACGTCACCGGCGCGGCCGGCCAGGCGTCGTTCTTCGGTCCGTGGGTGAACATCATGATGTTCCACACGGCACTGCGGTTCGGCGACACGGTCGGTGAGCAGCACATCCTGTCGACGGGTCTCATCGAGGACCTCGGCGTCAACGTCTACCAGGGCATCGCGGGTTCCACGACGCACGTGGACTTCGAGTCGAACCCCAACCTGTACGGCGACGACGAGGCCCGCCGCAACCACGAGCGCTTCGTCGAGTTCCTCGACCGCTACGTGGCGGCGGGGTCCGAGCAGCCGGTGTGGGAACTGCCGCTCGGCACCGATGTCGAGCGCCGCACGGTGCTCGGCGACTGGCTCCGCACGGGGCACGAGTTCCGGCCGCGCAACCTCGCGGAGGCGTTCGACGAGCAGGTGGCGCGCACTCCCGGCGCGACCGCGCTCGTCTTCGAGGGCGAGACGCTCACGTACGCCGAGCTCGACGCGCGCGCGAACGCGCTGGCCCGCACGCTCATCGGAATGGGCGTCGGTCCCGAATCGCTTGTCGGACTGTCCATCCGGCGTTCCCTGGACCTGATCGTCGGCCTGTACGCGATCGTGAAGTCCGGTGGCGCGTGGGTGCCGATCGACCCGGACCACCCGGCCGATCGCACCGCGTACATCCTCGAATCCGCCGGTCCGGCCTGCGTGCTCACCACCGCGCGGGACGCCGTGGACCTGCCCGCGGGCATCGTGTCGATCGAGATCGACACGATCGATCTCCCGGCGCTGGACACCCGGACGGTCACGGACGCCGACCGGTTGGCGCCGCTGCGTCCGGAGAACACCGCGTACGTGATCTACACGTCGGGTTCGACGGGTCGTCCCAAGGGTGTCGCGGTCTCGCACGCCGCGATCGACAACCAGCTCGAGTGGATGCTGCACGAGTACCCGATGACCGAGTCGGACGCCTACCTGCAGAAGACGGCGACCACGTTCGACGTGTCGCTGTGGGGCTTCTTCATGCCGCTGCGGGTCGGTGCCTCCATGGTGATCGCCACGCCGGACGGGCACCGCGACCCGGTGTACGTGGCGAACAAGATCGCCGAGCACTCGGTGACCGTGACCGACTTCGTGCCGTCGATGCTGACGGTGTTCGTCGCGAACGCCCCTGCCGGGTCGTGTGATTCGTTGCGGGACTGCTTCGTCATCGGCGAGGCGTTGCCGCCCGAGACCGCAGCCGACTTCCGGGAGCTGTGCGGTGCGGGTCTGCACAACCTGTACGGACCCACCGAGGCCGCGGTGTCGGTGACCTACTACGAATCCGGTCCGCAGGACACCGCCACCGTTCCGATCGGTTTGGCCGAGTGGAACACTCGCGCCTACGTGCTCGACCACCGGCTGCGTCCCGCCCCGATCGGTCAGCCGGGAGAGCTCTATCTCGCGGGCGACCAGCTGGCCCGCGGCTACGTCGGCCGACCCGACATCACGTCGGATCGGTTCGTCGCCAACCCGTTCGGCGGACTCGACGGTGTCGGCCGAGCGGGTGAGCGGATGTACCGCACCGGTGACCTCGTCCGCTGGCGCGCGGACGGCAACCTCGACTACATCGGGCGCACCGACTTCCAGGTCAAGTTCCGCGGCCAGAGGATCGAGCTGGGCGAGATCGAGACCGTCATGCTGGCGCACGAGGACGTGTCGCAGACGGTCGTCCTCGTGGTCTCGACCGCGACCGGCGACCAGTTGGTGGCGTACGTGGTGCCCGCACCCGGGCGCACCCTCGTTCCGGCGGATCTGGCGGAGTTCGCCGGCCGCTCGCTGCCGGCGTACATGGTTCCGGCGTCGGTGACCGTGCTCGACGCCTTCCCGCTGAACACCAGCGGCAAGCTCGACCGCAAGGCGCTTCCGGAGCCGACGTTCTTGAGCAACAAGGAGTTCCGTGCTCCGCGCAGCGACGCCGAGAAGACGGTCGCCGCGGTGTACGCGGAGGTTCTCGGCATCGAGCGGGTGGGTCTCGACGACGACTTCTTCGAGCTCGGCGGCAACTCGCTGGTCGCGACGCAGGTCGTCACCCGGGTGGGCGCCGCCCTCGACGTCCGCCTCGGCGTGCGGGAATTGTTCGAAGCGTCCACCGTCGCGGCGCTGGCCGCGCGTGCCGGGGACACCGCCCAGCGCGGCACCGGCGTACCGGCCCTCGGTTCGGTCGCCCGCCCGGCGAGCATCCCGCTCTCCCTCGCGCAGCAGCGGATGTGGTTCCTCAACCGCTTCGACGCCACGACCGCCGTGTACAACCTCCCGTTCGCGGTCCGGTTGTCGGGTGCGGTGGACCCGCAGGCCTTCTCCGCCGCCTTCGCGGACGTGGTCGAGCGCCACGAGTCGCTTCGCACGGTCTACCCCGAGGTCGACGGTGTCGCCCGACAGGTCGTCCTTCCCGCGCGCGACGTCGTGCGGGACCTCGAACCGGTCGCGACCGCCGCGGACGATCTCGAGCCGACGCTGCTCCGTCTCGCCTCCCGTGGCTTCGATGTCACCTCGGAACCGCCGTTCCGGATCGAGTTGCTGCGGCTCTCCGACGCCGAGTACGTGGTCGCCATGGTGCTGCACCACATCGCGGCCGACGGCTCGTCGTTCGGCCCGCTCGCCCGCGATCTGATGATCGCGTACGCCGCCCGGTCCGAGGGCGCCGCCCCCGCGTGGGAGCCGCTGCCCGTGCAGTATGCCGACTACGCGGTGTGGCAGCACGAGATGCTCGGCTCCGAGACGGATCCGAATTCGATTGCCGGACAGCAGATCGCGTACTGGACCGAAGCCCTCGCGGGGCTGCCGGACCAGCTGGATCTCCCGGCCGACCGGCCGCGCCCGGCGGTGGCCTCCAACGCCGGAGCCAAGCTGCGTTTCGACATCTCCGCGCAGACCCACGCCCGACTGCTGGACGTCGCGCGCGAGCACGGCGCGACGTTGTTCATGGTCGTGCACGCGGCGTACGCGATGCTGTTGGCGCGGTTGAGCGGCACGTCGGACATCGCCGTCGGCACCCCCGTCGCGGGGCGTGGGGACCAGGCGCTCGACGGGTTGATCGGCATGTTCGTCAACACGCTCGTGCTCCGGACCCAGGTGGATCCGGGCATCACCTTCGCCGACCTGATCGACGCCGTCAAGACCACCGATCTCGAGGCGTACGGCAACGCGGACGTGCCGTTCGAGTGGCTGGTCGAGGCGCTCGAGCCCACCCGGTCGCCGGCACGCCATCCGCTGTTCCAGGCGATGCTGTCCGCCGAGGTCGCCGGAGTGCGCGACCTGAGTTTCGCCGGGGTCCGTGCCGCAGCCGCCGAACTCGACGTCCCCGTCTCCAAGTTCGATCTGCAGCTGCAGATCTCGGAGGGATTCGACGAGTCCGGCGCGCCCGCATCGATCGGCGCGGTCTTCGAGTACGCGACGGACCTGTTCGACGAGTCCACCGTCGCGACGTTCGCGGAGCGCTTCGTGCGCATCCTGGATGCGATCGTCTCCGACACCACCGTGACCGTGGGTGACGTCTGCCTTCTCGACGAGACGGAGCAGCGCCGGGTGGTCCACGAGTGGAACCGGACCGGCCACGACCTTCCCCCCGTGACGCTTCCCGAACTGTTCGACCGGCAGGCAGCGGCGACGCCGTCGGCGCCGGCAGTGGTCTTCGCGACGGGTTCGTGGACCTACGAGGAGTTCGCATCCCGCGTCAACCGCCTCGCGCGACATCTGGTCGGGCTGGGCGTGGGACCCGAGAGCGTGGTCGCGGTCGCGATGGAACGGTCGCCCGAACTGCTCACGGCCGTGTACGCCGTCCTCGCTGCCGGTGGCGCGTACGTGCCGATCGATCCCCGGCAGCCCGCCGAGCGGAACACCCACATTCTCGGTACCGCGGGCCCCTCGTGCGTCCTGACGACGTCCGGTGACGACATCGACCTGCCGGAACACGTGCGGCGTGTCGACGTCGACACGCTGGATCTGTCCGCGATGTCGCCGGCGCCGCTGACGGACGCGGCCCGGCGTGCCCCGCTGCGTCCCGAGAACGCCGCGTACGTGCTGTTCACGTCCGGATCGACCGGTCGCCCCAAGGGGGTGACGATCTCGCATTCGGCAGTCGTCAACCAGCTGTTGTCGATGCAGGACGAGTACCGCCTCGGCGCCGACGACTCGGTGCTGTTCAAGACCCCGGTCACGTTCGACGCGTCGGTGTGGGAGCTGTTCTGGCCGTTGGAATCCGGGGCCCGCATCGTGGTGGCCGCGCCGGACGGCCACCGCGATCCCGCGTACCTGGCGAGGATCCTGGCGGAGCAGGCGATCACGGTGGTGCAGTTCGTTCCGACGGTGCTCGACGCCGTCGCGGACCACCTCGAACGGCAGGGGTGTGTGTCGTTGACACACGTGTTCTGCGGTGGTGAGCCGCTCACCACGGCGGTCGTCTCGCGGGTCCGGAGCATCTGCGACGCCGCGATCCACAATCTGTACGGCCCCACCGAGACCGCGGTCCAGGTAACCCGTCGTACCGTCGCCGGGACCGAGTCCGCTGCCGTGCCGATCGGTGCGCCGGTGTGGAACAGCAAGGTGCGGGTCCTCGACTCCCGCTTGAACCCGGTGCCCGCCGGTGTGGTCGGGGAACTGTACGTCTCCGGCGCGCAGCTGGCACGCGGATACCGCGGCCGCTCCGATCTGACGTCGGAGCGGTTCGTCGCCGATCCGTGGGCGCCGGGCGAGCGGATGTACCGCACCGGTGACCTCGTGCGGTGGATCGTCGACGCCGACGGCGCGGGCGAATTGGAGTACGTGGGACGCAGCGACTTCCAGGTGAAGTTGCGCGGACTGCGTATCGAGCTCGGCGAAGTGGAGACGGCTGTCCGCGAGCACGGATCGGTGTCCCAGGCCGTGGTGGCGCTGCACCACGACCCGCGTGCCGGTGATCAGCTCGTCGCGTACGTCGTCGCGTCCACCGAGTGCGCCGTCCCGTTCGATCCTGCGAATCTGCGGGAACACCTCTCGTTGCGTCTGCCGTCGTACATGGTGCCGACGATGTTCCTGCCGATCGACGCCCTGCCGCGGACCACATCGGGCAAGATCGACCGGCGCGCGCTGCCCGTCCCGGTGTTCGAGGCGAAATCGTTCCGGATTCCGCGGACCCCGGTCGAGGAGATCGTGGCGGACGTCCTCGCGGACGTCCTCGGCGTCGAGACGGTCGGCCTGGACGACGAGTTCTTCGCGCTCGGCGGCAACTCGCTGATCGCTACGCAGGTGGTCGCGCGCCTCGGGGCGGCTCTGGACACCTCCGTGCCGGTGCGGGTGCTGTTCGAGTCGTCCACCGTCGAGCAGCTCGCGGTGCGGGTGGAGCAGCACGCGGGCGCGGGGAACCGCGCCCCGCTCGTCGCGCAGGAACGCCCGGACCGGGTCCCGTTGTCGTTGGCGCAGCAGCGCATGTGGTTCCTCAACCGGCTCGACCCCCGATCGGCGACCTACAACCTCGCGTTCGGTCTCCGCTTGCGGGGTGACCTGGACGTCGTGGCCCTGCAGGTCGCGCTGGTGGACGTGCTCGACCGACACGAGTCCCTGCGGACGGTGTTCCCCGATTCGCCGGACGGGCCGCACCAGGTGGTGGTGGACGCCGTGCGCGTCGTCCCGAACCTCACCCCGGTGCACGTCGGAGTCGACGAATTGCACCGTGCGATGGTCTCTTTCGCGTCGGCCGGGTTCGACGTCACGACGGAGACCCCGGTGCGCGCCACACTGTTCCGGATCGATCCGTTCGACCACGTCCTCGCGATCGTCGTCCACCACATCAGCGCCGACGGCTGGTCCATGGGCCCGCTGGCCCGTGACGTCATGGCGTCGTACGACGCGCGCGTTCGTTGGGGGCAGCCCGTGTGGGAGGCCCTGCCCGTCCAGTACGCCGACTACGCGCTGTGGCAGCGGCAGATCCTCGGCTCGGAGGACGACGAGGACTCGATCGTCGCGAAGCAGGCGCGCTACTGGTCGGCGCACCTCGACGGTCTACCCGACCAACTCGACCTGCCGACGGACCGTCCGCGCCCGGCGCGGCAGTCCTATCGCGGCGCGAAGATCGACTTCACGGTGCCGGCGGACGTGCACCGCGCACTGATCGCGATCGCGCACGAACGCAACGCGTCGCTGTTCATGGTGGTGCACGCGGCGCTGTCGGTGCTGCTGTCCCGTTCCGCCGCGACCGACGACGTCGCGATCGGCACCCCGGTGGCCGGACGCGGCGAGCAGGCGCTCGACGACCTGGTCGGCATGTTCGTCAACACGCTCGTGCTGCGCACCCACGTCGAATCCGGTACGCGGTTCGCCGATCTGCTCTCGCACGCGAGGGACGTGGCGCTCGGGGCGTTCGCGAACTCCGACATCCCGTTCGAGCGGCTCGTCGAGATCCTCAACCCCGCGCGGTCGACCGCCCGCCACCCGCTGATCCAGGTGATGCTGTCGTTCGAGAACCTGGGCACGACCCATCTCGAGTTGCCCGACCTCACGATCGACAAGGTCGAACTCGACGCGGAGGTCGCGAAGTTCGATCTGCAGTTCACCTTCCGGGAATCGATCGGCGAGGGTGGCCTCGCGGACGGGATGGCGGGCGAGTTCACCTACGCCACAGACCTGTTCGACGCGTCGACCGTGCAGGCGTTCGCAGACCGGTTCCTGCGCATTCTCGCTGCCGTGGTCGCCGACCCGGACACCGTCGTCGGGGACATCGACCTGCTCGGCGCCGAGGAGATCGCCCAGCTGACCGGCCCGGCCGGGCTCGATGCGCCCGCGCCGACGCCGCTGCCCGATCTGCTGGCCGCGGCGGCGGACAGCGATCCCGAGGCACTCGCGCTGGTCGCCGGTGTCGAGGAGCTCACCTACCGCGAGCTCGACGAGCGGTCCACTCGACTGGCGCGGCTGCTGGTGTCCCGCGGCGCCGGGCCCGAGGACGTCATCGCGGTGGCACTGACGCGGTCGGTCGAATCGGTGACCGCCGTGTGGGCGGTCGCGAAGTCCGGTGCCGCGTTCGTGCCCGTCGACCCGAACTACCCGCGTGATCGGGTGGCGCACATGGTTTCGGACTCGGGGGCCGTGCTCGGTGTGACGACGTCGGAGCATGCCGACGCCCTGCCCGACGGCCTGCCCTGGCTGGTGCTCGACGATGCCGCCGTGGCGGCCGGCCTCGCGGAACAGTCGGTGGACCGGCTCTCGAACGCCGATCGCGTACGGCCCCTCACCCCGGACCATCCCGCCTACGTCATCTACACGTCCGGTTCCACGGGTGTGCCGAAGGGCGTCGTGGTCACGCACACCGGCCTGGCCGCGTTCGCGGCCGAGCAGGTGGAGCGGTACGGCATCGATTCCGCTTCGCGGACACTGCATTTCGCATCCCCGAGCTTCGATGCGTCGATCCTGGAACTGCTGATGGCCTTCGGTGCGGGCGCGACGATGGTGATCGCGCCGACCTCGATCTACGGCGGTCAGGAGCTCACGGAACTGCTGGCGTCCCGTCACGTCAGCCATGCGTTCGTGACCCCGGCGGCATTGGCGTCGGTGGATCCGTCCGCGCTGGACGCCCTCGGCGTGGTCGTCGTCGGTGGCGAGGCCTGCTCGGCGGACCTGGTGGCTCGCTGGGCGACCGGAGGCCGAAAGATGTTCAACGCGTACGGTCCGACGGAGGCGACCGTCGCCTCCAACATCTCGGACCCGCTCGTGCCGGGCGAGCCGGTGACGATCGGCCGCGCGATCCGTGGGGCGGCCACCTACGTGCTCGACGCGCGCCTGCGCCCGGTTCCGGCCGGCGTCGTGGGTGAGCTGTACCTCGAGGGCGCTGGACTGGCTCGCGGGTACCACGAACGCGCCGGGCTCACGGCGGAGCGGTTCGTGGCCAATCCGTTCGGCCTGCCCGGCTCGCGCCTGTACCGGACCGGTGACGTCGTGCGCACGACCGCGGACCGGGTGCTCGAGTACGTCGGCCGCGCCGACGACCAGGTGAAGCTGCGCGGCTTCCGGATCGAGCTCGGTGAGATCGAGGCCGTCCTGCACCGCCTGAGCGACGTCGCGCAGGCCGTCGTCGTGGTTCGGCACCAGCAGCTCGTCGCGTACCTCGTGGCCGCGCCGGGCGCGTCGATCGACCCGGCCGAGGTGAAGGACACGGTGGGGCGGGCGCTGCCGGCGTACATGGTCCCCGCGGCCGTCGTCGTGCTCGACGAGCTGCCGATCAGCGGCAGCGGCAAACTGGACCGAAAGGCGTTGCCGGAGCCGGAGTTCGAGGTGCGCGAGTTCCGGGCTCCGGAGACTCCGATCGAGGAGATCGTCGCCGGGGTGTTCGCGGAACTGCTCGACACCCCGCGAGTGGGACGCGACGACGACTTCTTCGAGCTCGGCGGCAACTCGCTCGTCGCGACGCGGGTCGTCGCCCGGATCGGGGAGGGCCTCGACACGCGGATTCCGGTGCGCGAGTTGTTCGAAGCCTCGACCGTGCAGGCGTTGGCGGCTCGGATCGAGCAGTCGGTGGGCAGCGGGCGACGCCCGCTCGTCGCGAAGTCGCGGCCCGAGCGGATTCCGCTGTCGTACGCCCAGCAGCGGATGTGGTTCCTCAACCGATTCGACGTCTCGTCCGCGGGTAACAACATTCCGGTGGCAGTCCGGTTGTCCGGGCTGCTCGACCGCACCGCGTTGCGGGCGGCGGTCGGCGACGTGATCGTCCGACACGAATCGCTGCGGACGGTCTACCCCGAGATCGACGGTGTCGGCACGCAGGTGATCCGTCCCGCTTCGCAGGTGCGGGTCGCACTCGAGCCGGTCGCGATCGGCGCCGACGAACTGCCGGCGGCCCTCGGTGAGCTGGCCCGCTGGACGTTCGACGTCACGCGGGAGGTTCCGCTGCGGGCGGAGCTGTACGAACTGAGCCCCACCGAGCACGTCCTCGCCCTCGTGGTGCACCACATCGCGGCCGACGGCTTCTCGATGGGGCCGCTGACCCGGGACATCATGGTGGCCTACACCGCTCGGTGCGTGGGCAGCGTGCCGGCGTGGCAACCGTTGCCCGTCCAGTACGCCGACTACGCGCTGTGGCAGCGCGAGGTGCTCGGCGCCGAGGACGACCCGGATTCGGTGTTCGCGCAGCAGATCGCCTACTGGCGCGATCGGCTCGCGGGCGCCCCGGACCAGCTCGACCTGCCCGCCGACCGGCCGCGGCCCGCGGTGGCGTCCGGTCGCGGCGCCACCCACCGGTTCGCCGTCTCCGCGTCGATCCACCGGGCTGTCGTCGCGTTCGCCAAGCGCACGAACACGACGCCCTTCATGGTGTTCCACGCGGCACTGTCGGTGTTGGCGGCGCGGCTGAGCGGTACGTCGGACATCTCGATCGGTACCCCGGTCGCGGGACGCGGCGAGTCCGCGATCGACGACCTCGTGGGAATGTTCGTCAACACACTCGTCCTCCGCACCGAGGTGGACGGCGATCGGTCGTTCGAGGCGCTCGTCGAATCCGTGCGAGAGACCGACCTGGGCGCGTTCGCGCACTCGGACGTGCCCTTCGAGCGGCTGGTCGAGGTGCTCGCGCCGGCGCGCTCCCAGGCCCGGAACCCTCTCTTCCAGGTGATGCTCGCCTTCCAGAACCTCGGTCGGACGAGCTTCGAACTCCCCGGTGTGACGGTCTCGGAGGTCGACTTCGACGAGGTCTTCTCGAAATTCGACATCCAGGTCAGCGTCATGGAGTCGATCGACGACGCCGGCACCGCCGGCGGTCTCACCGTCGAATTGACCTACGCGACGGACCTGTTCGAGGCAGCGACGATGGCAGAGTTCGGGACGCGTCTGGTCCGGATCCTGTCCGCAGTGCTGGCGGATCCGTCGGTTGCCGTGGGCGATGTCGCGCTGTTGGACGCCGCCGAGCGGTCTCGGGTCGTCGAGGACTGGAACGCGACCGGCCGAGTGGTCGACGGCACGACGCTGCCGGAGTCGTTCGAGGCGCAGGTGTCCCGGACCCCGGACGCGACGGCGGTCGTGTGCGAGGGCGAGTCGCTGACCTATGCGCAGTTCGCGGCCCGCGTGCGCCGTGTGGCGCGGTTCCTGATCTCGGAGGGTGTGGGCCCCGAGTCGCTGGTCGCGGTCGCCATGGGGCGTTCGCTCGATCAGCTCGTGGCGCTGTACGCGGTGACCGTTGCCGGTGGCGCTTACGTGCCGGTGGACCCCGACCAGCCCGCCCGGCGCAACGGCTACATCCTGGAGACGGCGAATCCCGTTCTACTGCTGACCACCTCGCGGGAGCACGAGGGGCTGCCCGCGGTGCGTCGCACGGTTCACCTCGACACCGTCGACGTGTCCGGCTACTCCGATGCCCCGGTCACGGCGGCGGAGCGTCCGGCGCCGTTGCGTCCGGACAATGCTGCATACGTCGTCTTCACGTCGGGTTCGACGGGCCGGCCGAAGGGCGTGACGGTCTCGCATCGGTCGATCGTCAATCAGCTCGCGTGGATGCAGGCCGAGTACACGCTGAGCGCGGCCGATCGTGTTCTGCTGAAGACGGTGTTCACGTTCGACGCCTCGGTGTGGGAACTGTTCTGGCCCCTCCAGGCCGGCGCCGCCATCGTCGTCGCCCCGCGCGACGCGCACCGCGATCCGCTCGCGCTCGCCCGGGTCATCGGGGATCGGGCAGTCACCGTGGCGCAGTTCGTACCGTCGGTTCTCGAGGCGACGATCGACCACCTCGACGCGGACGCAGCGACGTCGCTGACCCGAGTGTTCAGCGGTGGCGAGGCACTGACCGGAGCCCTGGTGTCGCGTCTGCGACGAGTCGCGGGGGCGTCGGTGCACAACCTGTACGGCCCGACGGAAGCGACCGTGCAAGCCACCCGGCACGAGGCCACCGGGGCCGAGTCCGGCGTGGTGCCCATCGGAACACCGGTGTGGAACACGCAAGCGTTCGTGTTGGACGAACGCCTGAACCCGGTGCCCGCCGGCGTTCCGGGTGAGCTCTATCTGGCAGGCGTGCAGTTGGCGCGCGGTTACGCTGCACGGACGGATCTGACCGCGGATCGCTTCGTGGCGAACCCGTTCTCCGACCGCGGCGAGCGGATGTACCGGACGGGGGACCTGGTCCGCCGGACCCGCGACGGCCGTCTGGAATACCTGGGCCGCACGGACTTCCAGGTGAAGCTGCGTGGTCTGCGGATCGAGCTCGAGGAGATCGAGACCGCATTGCTCGCCCTGCCCGAGATCACGCGAGCAGTCGTCGTCGTCGTCAAGGACGATCAGCTCGTCGCGTACGTGGTCGCGGGCACGCACTTCGATGCCGACACGGTCAAGGCCGCGCTGGCCACGTCGCTGGCCTCGTACATGGTTCCGCAGGTGTTCGTCGCACTCGACGCGTTCCCGCTCAATGCCTCGGGCAAGCTGGACCGGAAGGCGCTGCCGGAGCCGGAGTTCGAGACGAAGGCGTTCCGGGCCCCGACGACACCGACGCAGGAGATCGTGGCCGGCGTGTTCGCCGACGTCCTGGACCTGGACCGGGTGGGACTCGACGACGACTTCTTCGCCCTGGGCGGCAACTCGCTCGTCGCGACGCAGGTGGTGTCGCGCCTGGGTGCGGCTCTCGACACCCAGGTGCCGGTGCGGGCACTGTTCGAGGCGTCGACGGTGGAGTCCCTGGCGGCTCGCGTGCAGGTGCTCGCAGGTTCAGGTTCCCGGCCCGCGCTGACGAGTCGCGTGCGGCCGGAACGGATTCCGCTGTCGCTCGCACAGCAGCGCATGTGGTTCCTCAGTCGGTTCGAGCCCGATTCGGCCGTGAACAACATTCCGCTCGCTATCCGGTTGTCCGGTGGCCTGGACGTCGAGGCCCTGCGCCGCGCCGTGCGGGACGTGATCGCGCGCCACGAGTCGCTGCGGACCGTCTTCCCCGACGTCGACGGCGTTGGAACGCAGGCCGTCCTGCCGGTGGAGAGGGTCACGATCGAGCTCGAGCCCGAAGCCGTGCCCGACGGCGAGCTGATCGGGCGGATCGAGTCGCTGGCCACCGCCGGCTTCGACCTGGCTGCCGACGTCCCGGTGCGCGCCGCGCTGTTCCGTCTCGCCGACGACGAACATGTCCTCGCGATCGTCGTTCACCACATCGCGTCCGACGGCTTCTCGATGGCTCCGCTGGCCCGCGACGTGATGACCGCGTACGCCGCGCGCTCGGCAGGCGAGGCGCCGGCGTGGGCCCCGCTCGCGGTGCAGTACGCCGACTACACGCTGTGGCAGCGGGAAGTCCTCGGCAGCGAGGACGATTCCGAGTCCGTCATCTCGCGCCAGGTGAGTTACTGGACCGAGCAGCTCGCCGACCTTCCCGAGCAGTTGGATCTGCCCTCGGACCGGCCGCGGCCGGTGGTGGCGTCCAACCACGGTGCGTCGTACCGCTTCTCGATCGGTCCGGAGTTGCACGCCGCGATCGATGCGGTGGCACGAGCCCGCGGTGTCACGCCGTTCATGGTGGTGCACGGGGCGTTGGCGGTTCTCCTGGCCCGGTTGAGTGGCACCTCCGACATCGCGATCGGCACCCCGGTCGCCGGACGCGGTGAGGCCGCGCTCGACGACGTGATCGGCATGTTCGTCGGCACTCTGGTCCTGCGGACGGACGTGGACGGCGGACAACCGTTCGAGGAGTTGCTCGCACGGATCAGGTCGACCGATCTGGCCGCGTTCGAACACGCCGACCTCCCGTTCGAGCGCCTGGTCGAGATCCTCGATCCCGAGCGCTCGCAGGCCCGGCACCCGCTGTTCCAGGTGATGCTCGCGTTCCAGAACCTCGATCGTGCCTCGCTCGAGCTCGCCGGACTGCACGTGTCCACGGTGGATTTCGACGCGGCCGTCGCCAAGTTCGATCTCCAGGTCACCGTCGAGCCGGTCGAAGCCGGGTACACGGTCGACCTCACGTATGCCACCGATCTGTTCGACGAAGCGTCGATGCGGGTGTTCGCCGCCCGCTTCGTCCGGGTACTCGACGAGGTCGTCGCCGACCCGGCCGTCGTGGTCGGCGACATCGATCTGCTCGACGACCGCGAGCGGTCCCTGGTTCTGGACGAGTGGAACGCGACCGATCACCCCGTCACGGCGTCCACGCTGGTGGACCTCTTCGACGCGCAGGTGGCGCGCACGCCCGATGCCACGGCACTCGTCTACGAGGGCGAGTCGCTGTCGTACGCGGAGTTCGCGGCGCGGGTGCGCCGTACCGCACGGCTGCTGATCGCAGAGGGTGTCGGCCCCGATTCGCTCGTCGGGCTCGGCGTGCGCCGTTCGCCGGACCTGCTGGTGGGGATGTACGCGGTGCTCGCCGCGGGCGGCGGATACGTTCCGATCGACCCGGACCAGCCCGCCGAACGCAATGCCTACATCCTGGAGACGGCGAATCCGGTTCTGCTGCTGAGCACCTCACGGGACGGCGCCGATCTTCCCGCCGCCCAGCGAGTCGTGGTTCTCGACGAGCTGGACGTCTCGCGGTTCTCGGACGCTCCGGTCACCGATGCGGAACGTCGTGCACCGCTGCGTCCGGGCAACACCGCGTACGTGATCTTCACGTCCGGCTCGACGGGCCGGCCGAAGGGCGTGGCCGTCGGTCACACCGCGATCGTCAACCAGATCGAGTGGCTGTGCGCCGAGTACGCGCTGTCGGCGGACGACGTCGTGCTGCAGAAGACGCCGTTCACGTTCGACGTGTCGCTGTGGGAGCTGTTCGGCACGTTGGCGGTCGGCGGGCGTCTGGTGATCGCGACCCCGGACGGGCATCGGGATCCGGCATACCTGAAGCGGGTGATCGAGGCCCAGGCGGTGACGGCGACGTCGTTCGTGCCGTCGATGCTGACGGCGTTCACCGCGGAGCTGGCCGCCGGCGACTGCGATTCGCTGCGGCTGGTGCAGGTGGCCGGTGAGGCGTTCCCGACGTCGGCCGCGGCCCGGTTCGCCGCGGTGAACGGTGCGGAACTGCACAACCTGTACGGGCCCACGGAGTTCACGGTGCACGCGACGGCGCGCCCGGTGGCGGGCACCGTCGGCGCGAGCGTCCCGATGGGGTCGCCGGTGTGGAACAGCCGGGCGTACGTGCTCGACGGGCGCCTGCGTCCGGTCCCGGCGGGTGTTGCGGGCGAGCTGTATCTCGCGGGAGCCCAGCTGGCGCGGGGCTACTTCGGTCGGGCCGACCTGACGGCGGATCGCTTCGTGGCGAACCCCTTCGCCGCCGCCGGCGAGCGGATGTACCGCACCGGTGACCTGGTGAAGTGGACGGTCGGGGCGAGCGAAGCGACGGGGGATCTTCCTGCGGGCGAGCTGGAGTACCTGGGCCGCACCGACTTCCAGGTGAAGCTGCGCGGTCTGCGGATCGAACTCGGCGAGATCGAGACGGCTCTGCTGGCGCGGCCGGAGATCACGCAGTCGGTGGTGCTCGTCAAGTCCGATCAGCTGGTCGCCTACGTGGTCGCGACCGGCGGCCTCGACGTCGACGGGGTCAAGGCCGAACTGGCCGCCTCGCTCGCGTCGTACATGGTGCCGCAGACGTTCGTCGTTCTCGATTCCTTCCCGCTGAACGCGTCGGGCAAGCTGGATCGGAAGGCACTGCCCGAGCCGGTCTTCGAGACGAGGGCGTTCCGGGCTCCGACGACGTCGACCCAGGAGATCGTGGCCGGTGTGTTCGCCGAGGTCCTGGGTGTCGACCGGGTGGGGCTCGACGACGACTTCTTCGCCCTGGGCGGCAACTCGCTGGTTGCGACCCAGGTGGTCTCCCGCCTGAGCCGGGCCCTGGACACCCGGGTGCCGGTGCGGGAGTTGTTCGAGGCATCCACGGTCGAGGCGCTCGCGGCGCGGCTGACGCAGCAGGCCGGCGGTACGCGGAAGGCCCTCACTGCCCGCCCCCGTCCCGAGCGGATCCCACTTTCGCTCGCGCAGCAGCGCATGTGGTTCCTCAACCGGTTCGACACCGAGTCGACCGCGTACAACATCCCACTGGCACTGCGGATGTCCGGGAATCTCGATGTGGCGGCCCTCGATCTGGCCCTCGCCGACGTGACGGAGCGGCACGAGTCGCTGCGCACGGTGTTCCCGGCGACCGACGACGGCCCCGCACAGGTCATCCTTCCCGCGGCGGACGCGCGGACGCCGCTCCGGATCGTCGATGTGGCTCCGGACGACCTACCCGGCCGGTTGCGTGCACTCGCCGAGACCCGGTTCGACGTGACCTCCGACGTCCCGATCCGGGTGGAGTTGTACCGCACGGGCGCAGACGACTTCGTCCTCGGCATGGTCGTCCACCACATCAGCGCGGACGGTGTGTCCCTCGCCCCGCTCACCCGTGACGTCATGACCGCGTACGCCGCACGTACTGCCGGGCACGCTCCCGGGTGGGCGCCCCTCGCGGTGCAGTACGCCGACTACGCGCTGTGGCAGCGGGAGATCCTCGGCGACGAGACCGATCCGGAGTCGCTCGCCGCTCAGCAGCTCGGGTACTGGAGCGAGACCCTCGCCGAACTGCCGGACCAGCTGAATCTGCCGACCGATCATCCGCGTCCCGCGGTGCAGTCGTTCCGCGGCGGACTCGTGGAGTTCGAGATCGACGCCCCGACCCACCGGGCGTTGCGTGATCTCGCCCGTGAGCAGAACGCGACGCTGTTCATGGCGGTGCATTCGGCGTTCGCGGTGCTGCTGTCGCGGCTGTCGGGCAGCGACGACATCGCGGTCGGCACCCCCATCGCGGGTCGCGGCGAGGCCGAACTCGACGCGCTGGTCGGCATGTTCGTCAACACCCTCGTGTTCCGCACCCGCGTGGACGGTGCGCGGTCGTTCGCCGACCTGGTGTCGGAGGTCCGCGACACGGACCTCGAGGCGTTCGCGCACGCGGACGTGCCGTTCGAACGGCTCGTCGAGCACCTCAACCCGACGCGGTCGACGGCGCGGCACCCGCTGTTCCAGGTGGGCTTCTCGTTCCAGAACCACGACACCGGCGCGCTCGAGTTGCCCGGCCTCACCGTCGAGGCGGCCGAGATCGAATCGGGTGTGGCGCAATTCGATCTGCACATGATCGTCGAGGACCACTACGACGACGGCGGCGACCCGACGGGCATGAAGGCGTCGATGACGTACGCCCTCGACCTGTTCGACGAGTCGACCGTCCGTTCGTTCGCCGAGCGCTTCGCGCGCCTGCTCGCCGCCGTCGTCGTCAAGCCGACGCTGCCCGTCGGCGACGTCGATCTGCTGGGACTCGAGGAACGCGCGCGGCTGCTGGTGGAACGCAACGACACCGCGACCGCGACCGCGCGGGCCACCCTGGTCGACCTGTTCGACGCTCAGGTGAAGGCCACCCCGGACGGGATCGCCCTCGTCAGCGGCGCCGAGCGGGTCACGTACGCGGAGTTCGACGCCCGGGTGAACCGTCTCGCACGGCGGTTGATCGCGGACGGCGTCGGACCGGAGTCGCTCGTGGCCCTGTCGATTCGCCGTTCGGTCGATCTGCTGGTCGGCATGTACGCGGTCGCGAAGGCGGGCGGCGCCTACGTTCCGGTCGACCCGGACCAGCCCGCGGACCGGACCGGGTACATCCTGGACGCGGCCCGACCGGTCTGCGTGCTGACGACTTCGCGGGACGGCGCCGCCGTCGCGTCGTGGCCCGTGCTCGAGATCGACACCGTCGACCTCGACGCGTTCGCAGCCACCCCGGTCGTCGACGCCGATCGATTGCGCCCGCTCGATTCGCGGAACACCGCGTACGTGATCTTCACGTCGGGTTCGACGGGCCGGCCCAAGGGTGTGGCGGTGCCGCACGGGGCGATCGTCAACCAGTTGCTCTGGATGCGTGACGAGTACGGGCTCGACGCGTCGGACGCCGCGCTGCTCAAGACGGCCGCGACATTCGACCTGTCGGTGTGGGAGTTCTGGTCGACGATCACGAGCGGCGGACGGCTCGTGATCGCGTCGCCGGACGGCCACCGCGATCCCGGCTACCTGCTCGGCGTCCTCCGCGACGAGGAGGTCACCACACTGCACGTGGTCCCGTCGATGCTGTCGATGCTCACCACGACCGCAGGGGGGACGCTGCCCCCGTCGCTGCGCCGCATCTTCGCGATCGGCGAGGCGCTGCCGGCCGCGACCGCGCAGGCGTTCCGGGCCGACAACACCGCCGTGCTGCACAACCTGTACGGACCCACCGAGGCCGCGGTGTCGGTGACCCACCACGAGGTGACCGACGCGGACACCGTCGTCGTGCCGATCGGTGTGCCCGAGTGGAACACCCGGGTGTACGTGCTGGACTCGCGGCTGAACCCGGTGCCTGCCGGGGTGACGGGCGAGCTGTACCTGGCGGGCGTGCAGTTGGCCCGCGGGTACCACGGCAGAGCGGACCTCACGGCCGACCGTTTCGTGGCCGACCCGTGGGCCACCGGTGAGCGGATGTACCGCACCGGTGACGTGGTGCGCTGGAACGCCTCGGACGAACTCGAGTACGTCGAGCGGGCCGACTTCCAGGTCAAGGTCCGCGGCTTCCGCATCGAACTCGGCGAGATCGAGGCCGGGCTGCGGGAACTGTCCGGGATCCGCGAGGCCGCTGTCACGGCGCACACCGACGCTCACACCGGCACGCGACTGGTCGCATACCTGGTGGCGGACGCCGACATCGACACCGCGACGGTGAACGACGCTCTGGCGCGGACGCTTCCGTCGTACATGGTGCCGTCGGCGTACGTGGTGCTGGACGCGTTGCCGCTCAACGCGAACGGCAAGCTCGATCGAAAGGCTCTCCCGGAGCCGGTGTTCGAGGCCCGCGACTTCCGGGCCGCGACCACGCCGATCGAGGAAATCGTCGCCGGTGCCTTCGCCGACGTGCTCGGGATCGAACGGGTGGGTCTGGACGACGACTTCTTCGAACTCGGCGGCAACTCGCTGGTGGCCACCCAGTTGGTGGCCCGGCTCGGTGCGGCGCTCGACACGCAGGTGCCGGTGCGCGTGGTGTTCGAGGACTCGACCGTCGCGGGCGTCGCGGGCGCGGTCACGCCGCTCGTCGGCCAGGGCGGACGCCCAGCGCTCACCGCGCGGCCGCGCCCGCCGCACGTTCCGCTCTCGCTCGCGCAGCAGCGGATGTGGACCCTCAACCAGGTCGATACCGCCTCGGCGGCCTACAACATTCCGGTCGCCGTGCGCCTGTCCGGCGCGCTCGACGCCGGGGTCCTCGCGAGTGCCGTGGCAGACGTGATCGCGCGGCACGAGGTGCTGCACACGACGTACCCGGACACCGCCGACGGTCCGGCTCAGGTGCTGGTCCCGCTCGATCGGGCCGTGCCGCGGTTGCAGCCGATCGCGGTGTCCGAGGCGGACGTCACCGATCGGTTGATCGAGTTCCTGGGACGTGGATTCGACGTCACGGCCGAAGTGCCGGTCCGGGCCGCACTGTTCGCGGTGGGGCAGACCGAGCACGTGCTCGCCTTCGTCGCACACCACATCGCGGCCGACGGGTTCTCGATGGGCCCCCTGATCCGCGACGTCGTGCTCGCGTACGTCGCGCGGGTCGACGGCGGTGTGCCGCAGTGGGAGCCGTTGGGCGTGCAGTACGCCGACTACACGCTGTGGCAGCGCGAGGTTCTCGGCGACGAGTCGGATCCGGACTCGGCCGTGGCCCGGCAGATCGCCTACTGGGTGGACGAACTGAAGGGGGCGCCGGAACTTTCGGCGCTGCCGACCGACCGTCCGCGGCCGGCCCGTCCGTCGCTCGCGGGGGCCGCGGTTCCGTTCGCGGTCGACGCGGATCTCGCTGCGCGCGTCGAGAAGACGGCCCGCGAGCAGGGCGCGACGACGTTCATGGTCTTCCATGCGGCGCTCGCGATCCTGCTGTCGCGGCTCGGTGGGTCGAACGACATCACGATCGGCACCCCGGTCGCGGGCCGCGGTGACGCCGCCCTCGACGACCTGATCGGCATGTTCGTGGGCACGCTCGCGCTGCGCACCCGTGTCGAGCCGAGCGCGTCGTTCGCGGATCTGCTCGCGCACGCACGAACGCAGGATCTCGCGGCCTTCGCGAACGCCGACGTGCCGTTCGAGCAGGTGGTCGAGGCCGTGGGTGTCCGGCGCGCGAGTTCCCACTCGCCGCTGTTCCAGGTGATGCTCACGTTCCAGAACATGCAGACGGGCACGTTCGCCCTGCCCGGCCTGGAGGTGTCGGCGCTGGATCTCGGTGCCGACCAGTCGAAGTTCGACGTCCAGGTCACCGCGGTGGAACAGTTCGACCAGTCCGGTGCCCTCACCGGGATCGACGGATCGTTCACGTACGCCACCGAACTGTTCGATCGGGAGACCGTCGAGGTCTTCGCCGACCGGTTCGTGCGGATCCTCGATGTCGTCACCGAGAACCCGTCGGTGGTTCTGCGCGCCATCGACGTCACCACGGATGCCGAGCGGGCGGCACTGGAACCGAAGAAGCAGCTCACGGTCGACGACCTGCCCGAACTGGTCGCGGGTGCCGCGCAGATCGCGCCGGAGACGGTGGCCGTCGCGCACGACGGCACCGACGTCACGTTCGGGCAGTTGCACGCGAAACTGGAAGCGACCGTCGCCCTGATGGGCGCGGCGCTGAAGGGTGAGGCGCTGATGACCGTTGCGCTGACGGGGCTGCTGCCGGGCATCCTGCCGGCGCTGGGCCCGGACGGCTACCGGTCGGCGGTTGCCGAGATGATCGTCGCCGCATCGGCGATCATCGAGGGCGGACACGAGTGATCGCGCTCGGATGATGCGGGGGAGCCGATCCGTCGGCTCCCCCGCATCGAGCGATCGAAGTTTTCAGATGTCGGGAAGGATAAGTACATGGCGGCCCAGCAGCCCGGAGTCGACGCGTTGACGATCGAGGACCTGCCCAGGCTTCTCGCCGGTGTGGTCGAGGTCGATGCCGACCGGATCGCGTTGACCGTCGGCGACACCACCGTCACGTACGCCCGGCTGAAGCAGGAGATCGAGAACCTCGATGCCGCGATGGGCGGCGTGCTCGGCATCGATGCGCTCGTCCCGGTCGTGCTGTCGACCGTGGCGCCCGGGTTGCTCGAGGCCCCCGAGACCGGGGGACTGCCCGGGCTGCTGAACACACTGTTCGCGGACGCTGTAGAGGTGCTCGGCGACTCGGCGACCGCCGCGCCGGCCGGATCGGCCGTAACACTCGCATCGCTGTTCGACGAGCAGGTCGCCCGCACCCCCGACGCGGTCGCGCTCGAGTACGCCGGCGCCACCCTCACGTACGCGGACCTGGACGCGCGTGCCAATCGTCTCGCGCGCCACCTGATCTCACTCGGTGTGGGACCGGACAGCCTGGTGGGTCTGGGAATCCGGCGCTCGCTCGAGCTGCTCGTCGGCATGTACGCGATCGTCAAGGCGGGCGGCGCGTACGTGCCCCTCGACCCCGATCATCCCGCCGACCGCCTCGGCTACGTCCTCGACATCGCGCGTCCCGTCGTGATTCTCACGACCACTCGGGACGAGCTGACCCTGGACACCGACACCCCGATCGTCGCGGTCGACGCCCTGGATCTGGAGGCCCACTCGGACACGCCGGTCACCGATGCGGACCGGTCGGCGCCGCTGTCGGCGGAGAACCTCGCGTACGTCATCTTCACGTCCGGCTCCACCGGCCGGCCCAAGGGCGTCGCGGTGGGGCACGGGGCGATCGTGGCCAACCTGCGCTGGCGCCAGTACATGTACCCCATGACCGACGCCGACGTCGTGCTGCAGAAGACGCCGTTCACGTTCGATGTGTCGGTGTGGGAGTTCTTCTGGCCGTTGCAGGTCGGTGCACGACTGGTGGTCGCGGCGCCCGACGGGCACCGGGATCCGGCGTACCTCGCGCGGATCATGGCCGAGCGCGGCGTCACCGTCGCGCACTTCGTGCCCTCGATGTTGTCGGTGTTCGTGGCGTCGCTGGCGAGCGGAGCGGCGG
The DNA here is from genome assembly GCF_002094305.1 of Prescottella equi. Lineage (GTDB taxonomy): Bacteria > Actinomycetota > Actinomycetes > Mycobacteriales > Mycobacteriaceae > Prescottella > Prescottella equi. Next base: position 6,069 of record NZ_LWTX01000005.1, on the reverse strand, counting down.
GGGACCCGACACAGCCGAGCGCGGAGGACGTCGCGACGCTGCGGAACGTCTTCGCGTCGGGTGAGGCGCTGCCGCCGCAGACGGCGGCCCGTTTCCGGGATATCTCCGGCGCCGCGCTGCACAACCTGTACGGGCCCACCGAGGCCGCCGTCGACGTCACGTTCCACGAGGTCACCGCGGACGACGAGACGACGGTCCCGATCGGTGCGGCGGTCGCCGACACCGCCCTGTACGTCCTCGACGAGGGCCTGCGGCGGGTCCCGGCCGGCACCGAGGGTGAGCTGTACCTTGCGGGCGTGCAGTTGGCCCGCGGCTACCTGCAGCGTCCCGACCTCACCGCCGACCGATTCGTCGCCGACCCGTACGGCGCACCGGGCGCGCGCATGTACCGGACCGGTGACCTGGTCAAGCTGGGCCGCTCCGGTGAGCTGGAGTACATCGGCCGGACCGACTTCCAGGTGAAGCTGCGCGGTCTGCGTATCGAACTCGGCGAGATCGAGTCGGCGCTGCTGGACCACCCGGCAGTGTCGCAGTCCGTCGTCGTGGTGCACGCCGACGCCGACCTGGGCGACCACCTTGTGGCGTACGTCGTCACCGACGGCGGCGCCGACGTGGACCGGCACGAGTTGGCCGCCGCGGTGAGCGTCCGCCTACCCGAGTACATGGTGCCGTCGCTGTTCGTCGCGCTGGCCGAGTTCCCGCTGAACGCCAGCGGCAAACTGGACCGCAAGGCCCTTCCGGCCCCGGACTTCTCGTCGCTCGCGAGTGAGTACCGGGCACCGACCACCCCCACCGAGGAGACACTCGCCGCGACGTTCGCGGAGGTCCTCGGTGCCGAGCGCATCGGCGTCGACGACGACTACTTCGCGCTCGGTGGCAACTCGCTCAGCGCCACCCGCGTCGTCGCACGCATCAACGCCGACCTGGGCATCCGCATCGATGTGCGCGACTTCTTCGACGCCCCCACCGTCGCGCAGCTCGCGGCACTCGTCGACGCGGCCGTGGCCGCGGGCGGCGACACCCGGGCCCCGCTCGTGGCGCAGGAGCGCCCCGACACGCTCCCGCTGTCGATGGCACAGCAGCGGATGTGGTTCCTCAACCGCTTCGACACCGACTCGGCGGCGAACAACATCGTCGTCGCGATCCGGCTGACCGGCGCGCTGGACGTCGACGCTCTCCGCGAGGCCGTGTCCGACGTGATCGAGCGGCACGAGTCGCTGCGCACCGTGTTCCCGGAGATCGACGGCGCCGCGAGCCAGGTGATCCTGCCCGCCGACCGGGTGAAGGTGGATCTCGCCGCGGAACCGGTGCGCGAGTCCGACGTCGCCGACGCCGTCGCGCGGACGATCTCGCAGGGCTTCGACGTCACGGCGGCCGTCCCCCTCCGGATGCGGCTGCTCGCGGTGACGCCCACCGAGCACGTGCTGGTGGTGGTGGTGCACCACATCAGCGCCGACGGCTTCTCGATGAATCCGCTCACGCGCGACATCGTCACCGCGTACGCCGCGCGGTCGGCCGGTGCGGCCCCGTCACGGGCGCCGCTCGCGGTGCAGTACGCCGACTATGCGCTGTGGCAGCGCGAGGTGCTCGGCAGCGAGGACGACCCGGAGTCGGTCATCGCCCAGCAGATGCAGTTCTGGCGGGGCGCCCTGGCCGATCTGCCCGACCGCCTGGATCTGCCCGCGGATCGCCCGCGTCCCGCCGTCGCCTCGAACAACGGTGCCTCGCATCGCTTCTCGATCGGTGCCGAGACGGCGGCGCGACTCGACGCGATCGCCCGCGACCACGGGGCGTCGACGTTCATGGTGGTGCACGCGGCCCTGTCGGTGCTGCTGGCGCGTCTGAGCGGCACGTCGGACATCGCGATCGGTACCCCCGTCGCGGGCCGCGGCGAGGCAGCGCTGGACGACCTGGTCGGTATGTTCGTCAACACCCTGGTGTTGCGGGCCGACGTCCGCGGCGACCGCCCCTTCACCGAACTACTCACCGGTGTGCGCGCCACCGATCTCGAGGCGTTCGGCCATGCGGACGTGCCGTTCGAGCGCCTGGTCGAGGCACTGAGCCCGGCCCGCTCGCAGTCCCGTCACCCCCTGTTCCAGGTCGCCCTGTCGTTCCAGAACATGGACCGCACCGACCTCGCGCTCGGTGATCTGACAGTGTCGGGAGTCGACTTCGACGCCGCTGTCGCGAAGTTCGATCTGGCCGTCACGGTCGCCGAGAGCGACTCCGCGACCGGCGCACTGGACGTGGACCTCACGTACGCGACCGACCTGTTCGACGCGTCGACGATGCGGGTGTTCGCCGACCGCTTCGTCCGCGTGCTCGAGGCCGTCGCCGCCGACGCGTCCGTCGTCGTCGGTGACATCGACGTCCTCGATGCGGCGGAGCGCTCCGCGCTCACCGCCGCGTCCGGCGACGCCGGCCCGGCCCCGATGCTGCTGCCGCAGATCCTGTCCGCTGCCGCGAGCGCGGATCCGGCGCGGGCCGCGCTCGTCTCGGGCGAGCGGACCGTCGCGTACCGGGACCTCGACGAGCAGTCGTCACGACTGGCGCGCGCACTGATCGCGCGCGGCGCCGGCCCGGAAACGGTGGTCGCGGTGGCGCTCACTCGCTCGATCGAGTCGGTCGTGGCCGTGTGGGCCGTCGCGAAGAGCGGCGCGGCCTTCGTTCCGGTGGACCCGCACTATCCGGCCGACCGCGTCGCGCACATGGTCACCGATTCCCGGGCGCTGCTCGGCATCACCCGCACCGAACACGAGGGCGCCCTGCCCGCCGCGGTGCCGTGGCTCGTGCTCGACGACCCCGCGACGGCGGACGAAGTGGCCGCGCAGCCGGATGCTCCGGTGAGCGACGCGGACCGCACCGCACCGCTGCGCGTCACCGACGCCGCGTACGTCATCTACACGTCCGGTTCCACGGGTGTGCCGAAGGGCGTCGTGGTCACGCACACCGGCCTGGCCGCGTTCGCGGCCGAGCAGGTGGAGCGGTACGGCATCGATTCCGCTTCGCGGACACTGCATTTCGCATCCCCGAGCTTCGATGCGTCGATCCTGGAACTGCTGATGGCCTTCGGTGCGGGCGCGACGATGGTGATCGCCCCGACGTCGATCTACGGCGGTCACGAGTTGGCCGACCTCCTGCGCACGCAGCACGTCACGCACGCGTTCGTCACGCCGGCCGCCCTGGCCTCGGTGGACCCGGCGGGCCTCGAGGCCCTGCGCACCGTGGTCGTCGGCGGCGAGGCCTGCTCGGCCGAACTCGTCGCACGATGGGCGCCGGGCCGCCGGATGTTCAACGCGTACGGTCCCACCGAGGCCACCGTCGCGTCCAACATCTCCGACGCCCTCGTCCCCGGCGAGCCCGTCACGATCGGTCGGGCCATCCGCGGCGCCGACGCGTACGTCCTCGACGGCCGCCTGCGGCCCGTCCCGGCCGGCGTCCCCGGAGAGTTGTACCTCGCCGGTGCCGGAGTCGCCCGCGGCTACCTCGGCCGTCCCGCGCTCTCGGCGGAACGGTTCGTGGCCAACCCGTTCGGCCTGCCCGGCTCGCGCCTGTACCGGACCGGTGACGTCGTGCGCACCACCGCGGACCGGGTGCTCGAGTACGTCGGCCGCGCCGACGACCAGGTGAAGCTGCGCGGCTTCCGCATCGAGCTCGGTGAGATCGAATCCGTTCTCGCCCGGCACGACACGGTGGCCCAGACCGCCGTCGTCGTGCTGCGTGACCAGCTCGTCGCGTACGTGGTCGCGGCCGCGGATCGGTCGATCGAGGTGGCCGAACTGAAGGAGTTCGCGGCCCGCTCCCTCACGGCGTACATGGTGCCGGCGGTGTTCGTGGTTCTCGACCGCCTGCCACTGACCGGCAGCGGCAAGCTGGACCGCAAGGCACTGCCCGAACCCGAGTTCGAGGCGCGGGAATTCCGGGCCCCGAGCACTCCGGTCGAGGAAGCCGTCGCCGCGGTCTTCGCCGACGTCCTCGACGTCGACCGGGTGGGCCGCGACGACGACTTCTTCGAGCTCGGCGGCAACTCGCTGCTGGCGACACAGGTATGCGCCCGCCTCGGCGCGGCGCTCGACACCACGGTCCCGGTCCGCGTCCTGTTCGACGCCTCCACCGTCGAGGCCCTCGCTGCACGGGTGTCGGCGTCCACCGGTGCGCGGACGAAGGCCCTCGTGGCCGCGCCGCGCCCGGACCGGATCCCGCTGTCGCTCGCGCAGCAGCGGATGTGGTTCCTGAACCGGTTCGAACCGGAATCTGCGGTGAACAACATCCCGCTGGCGATCCGGCTGTCGGGTGACCTCGACGTCGAATCGCTCTCTGCCGCAATCGGTGACGTGCTGGACCGGCACGAATCGCTGCGCACGGTGTTCCCCGACGTCGACGGTGTCGGCTACCAGTCGATTCGCCCGACCTCCGAGGTTGCGGGCACGCTCACCGCCGAGGCGGTCACGGAGGCCGACCTGCCGGCGCTCGTCGAGCGAATGGTGGTCGCCGGGTTCGACCTCACCGCCGATATCCCGGTCCGGGTGGGTCTGTTCGCGGTCTCGCCCACCGAGCACGTGCTGGTGCTCGTCGTGCACCACATCGCTGCCGACGGATTCTCGATGGGTCCGCTGACGCGCGACGTGATGACCGCGTATGCCGCCCGCTCGGCGGGCACGCTGCCCGCATGGGCGCCGCTCGTGGTGCAGTACGCCGACTACACGCTGTGGCAGCGCGAAGTCCTCGGCTCGGAGGACGATCCGGAATCGCCGATGTCGACGCAGGTCGCGTACTGGAAGCGGACCCTTGCGGGGCTGCCGGATCAGCTGGACCTGCCGACGGACCGGCCGCGGCCCGCCGTCGCCGGGTACCGCGGCGCCCGCCACACAGTCGAGGTTCCGGCGGACCTGCAGTCGGCGATCGCCGAGCTCGCCCGCACCCGCGGCGTCACGCCGTTCATGGTGGTGCATGCGGCGTTGTCGGTGCTGTTGGCGCGGTTGAGTGGGACGTCGGACATCGCGATCGGCACGCCGGTCGCGGGTCGTGGCGAGGCTGTTCTCGACGACGTGATCGGCATGTTCGTCAACACTTTGGTGCTGCGGACCGAGGTCGACGCCGCCGGCTCGTTCGAGGACCTGCTGGCACGGACGCGGGAGACCGATCTGGCGGCGTTCGCGCATGCGGACGTGCCGTTCGAGCGGCTGGTGGAGATTCTGGACCCGGCGCGCTCGCAGGCGCGGCATCCGCTGTTCCAGGTGATGCTGACGTTCCAGAACCTCGGCCTCACCAGCTTCGAACTCGGTGGGCTCGCGGTCTCGGACGTCGAGTTCGATTCGACGACAGCGAAGTTCGATCTGCAAGTCACGGTCACGGAAGGCGCGCCCGACCGTGGGCTGACGATCGACCTGACGTATGCGACGGAACTGTTCGACGCCGACACGATTCGTATTCTCGGTGACCGCTGTCTTCGCGTGCTGTCGGTCGTGACCGCCACACCGTCGGGGGTCGTCGGCGACATCGAGCTGCTGGACGAGGTCGAGCGGTCGTTGGTGGTGGGGGAGTGGAACGCGACGTCGCGGCCGGTGCCGGACGCAACGTTGGTGGATCTGTTCGAGGCGCAGGTGGCGCGGACGCCGGATGCGGTTGCGGTGGTGTTCGAGGGTGAGTCGCTGTCGTATGCGGAGTTCGCTTCGCGGGTGCGGCGTACTGCGCGGTTGCTGATTGCGGAGGGTGTGGGGCCGGACTCGTTGGTGGGTCTGGGGATGCGGCGGTCGGTGGATCTGCTGGTGGGCATGTATGCGGTGCTCGCGGCCGGTGGTGCGTATGTGCCGATCGACCCCGATCAGCCGGCCGAGCGCAACCGGTACATCCTCGCGACCGCGAATCCCGTGCTGCTGCTTACCACGTCGCGTGACGCGGGTGACGTGCCGGGCCTGCGTAGCGTGGAGATCGACACGGTCGACGTGTCGGACTTCGCCGACGGTCCGATCGCCGACGTCGAGCGGAATGCTCCGCTGCGGTCCGGCAACACTGCGTATGTGATTTTCACGTCGGGTTCGACGGGTCGGCCGAAGGGTGTGGCTGTCG
>NZ_LWTX01000004.1 GCF_002094305.1 Prescottella equi | reverse complement strand
AGCGCCGATGGTACTGCACTCGACAGGGTGTGGGAGAGTAGGACACCGCCGAACATCCGTTACCGAAAGGGGACCCAACACACTGGGTCCCCTTTCGTGTTTTGTATGAAAGGAATGGCTGTGTCGGAAAGCAGTGGTGATCGTCGGAACTTCCGCGGAGACGGCCCCCACCGTTCCGAAGGACAACGCGACGGTCGACCGTCGGATCGACGCGGTGATCGGGAAGATCGCCGTCAGTCTCCCCCGAGTGGACAGGATCGCGCCGGCCGTCCCGGTGGGGGTTCAGGTCAGTGGCGCGATCGCGACGATCGCCGTAACGACCGGTCCGACGATCGCCGTGGAAGCCAGGGTCGCGAAGAGCGCGGTGGATACCGGGGTCGCGACGACCGACGCGACGACCGCGGCGAGCGCCGGTCCGATGAACGGCGCTCCTTCCAGGGACGCGGCGACGATCGTCGATCCGGTGGCGGTCCACGTCGTCGTGGTGGGGAAGGTGGCTTCGGGCCGGCACGCGGTCGCGAGGCAGTCGGTCAGCAGCGTCGTGACGCGCGTCCCGACGAGCCGGACATCCCGGACGAGGTGGAAGCGTCGGAGCTCGATCCGGCCGTGCGCCGCGATCTGCTGAGTCTCGACAAGAACAACGCGAACGCCGTCGCCCGTCACCTCGTGATGGCTAGTCGGTTGATCGAGGACGACCCACGTCTCGCGCTTGCTCACGCCCGCGCGGCACGTCAGCGCGCCGGCCGAATCGCCGTCGTCCGTGAGACCGCAGGTATCACCGCCTACCACGCGGGCGAGTGGGCCGAGGCGTTGTCCGAGCTGCGGGCTGCCCGGCGCATGTCGGGTGGACCGGGCTTCCTCGCCGTCATGGCAGATTGCGAGCGTGGCCTCGGTCGTCCCGAGCGGGCGATCGAACTGGGCCGAAGTGACGAAGCGCGTGCGCTCACGGGCGAGGATGCCAGCGAGCTTCGCATGGTCGTCGCGGGCGCGCGCATGGACCTCGGTCAGTACGACCAGGCCGTGGTGACGCTGCAGACCGCCGATCTCGACGCGTCGCGTTCCGGGTCGGCTGCGGCTCGATTGTTCTACGCGTATGCGGACGCGCTCGTCGCCGCCGGACGAATCCCCGACGGTCTCAAGTGGTTCCTGAACGCGGCTGCGGCCGACCTCGACGGTGAAACCGATGCAGAGGAGCGTGTGGCCGAACTGACCGGAGAAGGTCAGTGACGTCTGCGGAGGGTGCGACGAATCGCCCGTCGCTTCGCGCCGGTCATGATGTCCTCCTGCTCGACCTCGACGGCACGGTCTACCAGGGCCGCGAGGTGATCCCCGGTGCCCGGGAGGCGCTCGAAGCGGGCAACGAGCGGCAGCTCTACGTGACGAACAACGCCAGCCGAAGCCCTGCGGAGGTGGCGGAACACCTGCGCGAGCTCGGCTTCGACGCTGCCGACGACGACGTTGTGACCAGCTCACAATCCGCTGCGCGGCTGCTGGCGGAGCATCTGGATACGGGTTCGGCGGTGTTGGTCGTCGGTACCGAGGCACTGTGCGACGAGGTCGAGAAGGTCGGGCTGCGCGCGGTTCGGCGGTTCGTCGACGCCCCCGTCGCGGTGGTGCAGGGGCATTCCCCGGCGACCGACTGGGCGATTCTCGCGGAGGCGACTCTCGCGATCCGGGCCGGTGCGCTGTGGATCGCGGCCAACGTCGACTCCACGCTGCCCACCGAGCGCGGGCTCGTCCTGGGCAACGGCTCGATGGTCGCGGCTCTGCGTACCGCGACCGGTCGGGAGCCGATCGTGGCAGGGAAGCCGGCGGCGCCGCTCATGCACGACGCGCTCGACAGGGCCCGTGCAAGCCGGCCGCTGGTCGTCGGTGACCGACTCGACACGGACATCGCGGGGGCGAATGCCGTCGACGTCGAGTCGTTGCTCGTACTCACCGGCGTGAGCACCACCGCGGACCTCCTGCGTGCCGACGTCGAGCACCGACCGACGTACGTTGCTGCGTCGTTGGAGGCGCTGAACCGGCCGGCGGAGGAGTCGGCGGTAACGGCTCATCCTGGCTGGCAGGCGAACTTCGAGGCAGGGGATGTCGTCGTGCGGAGTGTCGATACGGGCGACGGCGGGGCTGGGCATACGACCGCCGGCGCCTTCCTCACCGTGCTCGCCGCGGCGTGGGCCCATCCGGAGTTCGTTCGAATCAGGGCTGCCGACGCCGAGGCACGCGCTGCGGTCGCCGCCCTGCTCGGCGGATTGTGACGGCTTGTCGGCCGGGATCGCAGGTGGTCCGTTGTCGGGCCGATGGGCTAGGTTTGCATCGATGAGCACGCCAGTACCACTTCCAGGCCAGCACCTCCCGGGTACGGGCAGCGGTGTCGACCCGGCGGGTATCCACTCGCAGGTAGACGAGTTGCTCGCGCGGTTGGACGGTACCGCCGCCGATACGGACACTGAGACCAGACTTTCCCGGCAGGCACAGATTCTCGAACGGGCTCACGATGTACTCGTCGAGTCCCTGGCAGCAGTGGACAAGGTCTGAGGTGGCACGTCGAGCAAGGGTCGATGCGGAGCTGGTGCGACGCGGTCTCGCGCGCTCCCGCGAGCAAGCGGTGGAGTTGATCGCCGCGGGCCGCGTCCTCATCTCTGGAACTGTCGCGACCAAGCCGGCCACGGCGATCGAAGCGGGTACGCCGCTCCTCGTGACCGAGGTGGCCGAGGAGGTGTCCTGGGCGTCGCGCGGTGCCCACAAGCTGATCGGGGCGCTCGAGGCGTTCATGCCACACGGACTCGCGGTCGAGGGGCGTCGATGCCTCGACGCCGGCGCGTCTACCGGCGGGTTCACCGATGTGCTGCTGTACAACGGTGCTCGTGAGGTCGTGGCGGTCGATGTGGGTTACGGCCAGCTCGTGTGGAAGCTTCAGACCGACGACCGCGTGCACGTCCACGATCGCACCAACGTCCGGTCCATCGATGCCGAGACGATCGGAGGTCCGGTCGATCTCGTCGTCTCCGATCTTTCCTTCATCTCCCTCAAACTCGTCCTCCCGGCACTCGTCGCGTGTGTGAACGAGGGCGCGGATCTCGTCCCGATGGTGAAGCCGCAGTTCGAGGTGGGCAAGGATCGGGTCGGAGCCGGGGGCGTGGTGCGGGATCCCGAACTGCGAGTCGGTGCGGTCCTCGAGGTCGCGGAAGCTGCGGCTGCGCTCGGGCTGCAGACTCTCGGCGCGGTGGCAAGTCCGCTGCCCGGGCCGTCGGGCAACGTCGAGTACTTCCTGTGGCTCCGGAAGGGCGACCCGACCCCGGACGCCGACTCGCCGGAAGGTGAGGGCGGCGAGATTCGGGACGTCGAGGCGCTGGTTCGTCGCGCAGTCGAGGAAGGTCCGCAGTGACGCACGGGGTCTCGCGAGGCGAGGCGGGCCGCCAGATACTGCTGGTGGCGCACTCCGGTCGACCCGACATCACCGACACCGCCCGCAGGGTTGCGGCAATCTGCGCGCACGCGGGGATCGCGCTGCGCCTGCTGGACAACGAGGTCGACCTCTCCTGGGTGGAGAACGGCGTCGACGATCCGGACGTTCCTGTCGTCACCGTCGTGCCGGAGGGGCCGGGTGCCGCCGCGGATTGCGAGATGGTCATCGTCCTCGGTGGCGACGGCAGCTTCCTGCGTGCCGCCGAACTCGCTCAGTCGGCGGATGTGCCCGTGCTCGGTATCAATCTCGGCCGGATCGGGTTCCTCGCCGAGGCGGAAGCCGAGCACCTCGAGGCGGCGATGGCTCAGGTGGTCCGCCGCGAGTATCGGATCGAGCATCGGATGACGCTCGACGTCCTGGTCCGGATCGAGGACAGGATCGTCCAGCGCGGCTGGGCCTTGAACGAGGCAAGCATCGAGAACCGTTCGCGTCTGGGCGTTCTCGAAGTCGTCCTGGAGGTCGACGGCCGTCCGGTCTCGGCATTCGGGTGCGACGGGGTGCTGATCGCTACACCCACCGGGTCCACCGCCTACGCGTTCTCGGCCGGCGGACCCATCGTGTGGCCCGAACTCGAAGCGCTGCTGGTGATCCCGAGCAATGCGCACGCACTGTTCGCGCGTCCCCTCGTCACGAGTCCGGAGTCGATCGTCGCGGTCGAGACGGTCGCCGACAGCCACGACGGCTTGGTCTTCTGCGACGGACGCCGAACCCTGGAACTTCCGGCGGGCGCACGTGTCGAGGTGGTGCGGGGCAAGGACCCCATTCGCTGGGTGCGACTCGATTCGGCGCCGTTCGCGGACCGGATGGTGCGCAAGTTCGAACTACCGGTCACCGGGTGGCGAGGGAGGAAACGGTAGCTGTGCTCTCGGAGATTCGGATCGACAACCTCGGGGCCATCTCCTCGGCCTCGGCCCAGTTCCACGAAGGGCTGACCGTGCTCACCGGGGAGACCGGTGCCGGCAAGACGATGGTGGTCACGAGCCTCCATCTGCTCAGCGGTGCCCGCGCCGATGCCGGTCGGGTACGCGTCGGAGCGGCCCGAGCGGTGGTCGAGGGTCGCTTCAGTGTCGACGGCAGCTCTCAGCAGATCGACCGTGAAGTGACCCGACTGCTCGAATCGTGCGGCGCCGAACGGGACGAGGACGGCAGCATCATCGCGGTCCGCACCGTCGGCGGCGACGGGCGTTCGCGGGCGCATCTCGGTGGCCGCAGCATTCCGGCCGGCGTGCTGTCCGAGTTCACGGACCCGCTGCTCACCGTGCACGGTCAGAACGACCAGTTGCGCCTGCTGCGGCCGGATCAGCAACTTGCAGCGCTCGATCGGTTCGCGGACAAGACTGTGGGCCCTCTGCTCGCCCGCTACGGCAAGCTGCGCTCGGAGTGGGCGGAGGCGCGCAACGAACTGCTCGAACGAACCAGCCGCACACGCGAACTCGCGCAGGAGGCCGATCAGCTGACGTTTGCGCTCGAAGAGATCGACCGCATCGCGCCCACTCCGGGCGAGGATCGGGAGATCGTCGACGAGGTCCGCCGTCTCGGCGACCTCGACTCGCTGCGCTCGGCAGCCGAGGGCGCGCAGGCCGCGCTCGCCGGAGTCGAGGACGTCATGGACGGTGGCACCGGCGCGCTCGACCTGCTCGGTGAGGCACGGTCGCGGATCGAGGCGTCCGATGATCCCGCACTGGCCGGACTCGGGCCACGACTGGGCGAGGCGATGGCTGTCGTCGCCGATGTCGCGGGCGAGCTGTCCGGCTATCTCTCGGGTCTGCCGAGCGACCCCGGGGCTCTCGATACGTTGCTGACCCGTCAGGCGGAACTCAAGACACTCACCCGGAAGTACGCAGCCGACATCGACGGCGTGCTCGAATGGGCCGAGACGGCGCGCGATCGGCTCGCCCGCATCGATGTGTCTGCCGATGCGCTGGCGGAACTGTCCGAGCGGGTCGAGAAGACCGCCGCTGCCACCGCGGAGTCGGCCGTCAAACTCACCGCCGCCCGGACGAAGGCCGCCGTGAAGCTCGCGAAGGCCGTCAGCAACGAACTGGCGGGACTGGCGATGGGGCGGGCCGCGCTCGAGGTGTCGGTGCGTGCCCGGGAGGCGGGACCGGCGGATTCCGCCCCGCTGCTGGTCGACGGCCGGGAACTGCATGCCGGAGTGTCCGGCGTCGACGAGGTGGAGTTCCGGCTCGCGGCGCACAGCGGGGCGCAGTCGCTACCGATCAGCAAGAGCGCGTCCGGCGGCGAGCTGTCCCGGGTGATGTTGGCGCTCGAGGTGGTACTCGCCGGTTCGGACCGCGGCGCGACGATGGTGTTCGACGAGGTCGACGCCGGCGTCGGCGGGCGCGCTGCGGTGGAGATCGGGCGTCGGCTCGCCCGTCTCGCGAGGACCCACCAGGTGATCGTCGTGACCCACCTGCCACAGGTCGCGGCTTTCGCCGACACACACCTCGTGGTCGACAAGACCGACGACGTCCGGAGCGGAGTCGACAGCGGAGTGCGCACCCTCACCGAGGACGAGCGTGTCGTGGAACTGGCGCGCATGTTGGCGGGCCTCGACGACACCGAGACCGGACGCGCCCACGCCGAGGAACTGTTGACGATCGCCGGGCAGGAGCGCAGCGCCGCGTTCGCCTGAGTCGAAACAGACTTTTCAGTTGGCATTGTGTGACTGGTGTGGTATTTGATACGGCGCGCCTCCCGTGTGATCGCCGAGTGACGGGTGATGATCGACGGCATGAAGATGCCGGCGCTGCTCTCCCGTAAGACCGAAACGCTGCCCGGAATCAGTGGCATTGCCCGCGTCGACCGCGACACCGGCAAGCTGCTGCGCCGCGTCGGGCACGGCGACATCGTCGTGTTGGACGAGATCGACCTCGATCGCGTCACCGCGGACGCGCTCGTGGGGGCCGGCGTCCTGGCTGTCGTCAACGCCTCGATGTCGATTTCCGGGCGCTACCCGAATCTGGGCCCGGAGGTCCTCGTCGCGAACGGCATCACGCTGATCGACGCGCCGGGCACCGACCTGATGAAGGTCGTCAAGGACGGCTCCAAGATCCGACTGCACGAGGGCGCCGTCTACGCCGGCGAGCGCCTGCTGGTCCAGGGCGAGGAACAGGTCGAGGCCGAGATCTCCGATCGGATGATCGAAGCGAAGACCGGTCTCGTCGATCACCTGGAAGCGTTCTCCGGCAACACGATCGAGTTCATCCGCTCCGAGAGCCCCTTGCTGATCGACGGGGTCGGCGTGCCGGACATCGATGTGGATCTGAAGGATCGGCATGTGGTGGTGGTCGCAGACGGCCCCGACCACCTCGCCGACCTCAAGAGTCTCAAGCCGTTCATCAAGGAGTACTCGCCGATCCTCATCGGCGTCGGAGCAGGAGCCGACTCGTTGGCCAAGGCCGGCTACCGTCCCGATCTGATCGTCGGCGACCCCGACGGCATCACCGCCGAAACGCTCAAGTGCGGCGCGGAGGTGGTGCTACCCGCCGACCCGGACGGCCACGCGCAGGGACTCTCGCGCATCCAGGACCTCGGCATCGGCGCGATGACGTTTCCGGCCTCCGCGTCGCCGTCGGATCTGGCGCTGCTACTCGCCGATCATCACGGTGCGTCCCTCATCGTCACGGTCGGCACCACGGTGTCCCTCGACGAGTTCTTCGACCGCGGTCGCCGGGACACCAACCCGGCCGCGTTCATGACGCGGCTGAAGGTGGGGCCGAAACTCGTCGACGCCAAGGCGGTTTCGACGCTGTACAGCAGCCGGGTGTCGGGCGCGGCAGTAGCGCTGCTGGTTCTGGCGGCGCTCACCGCGGTGATCGTCGCTCTGGTGGTGTCCAACATCGGCGGTGACGCGATGGACTGGGCGATCGACACGTGGAACAGCTTCGCGCTGTGGGTTCAGGGGCTCTTCAAGTGATTTCGATGCGTCAACATGCCATCTCGATAGCGGCGATCTTCCTGGCACTGGCCATCGGTGTGGTGCTGGGTTCGGGTTTGCTCTCGAACGGGATGCTCTCGGGCCTACGCGACGACAAGGCCGATCTGCAGAGCCGGATCGAGGACCTCAACACGACCAACAACCAGTTGAACGAACAACTGACCGCCGCGGACGGATTCGACTCCGTGGTGTCCGACCGCATCGTGCGGGACACCCTCGCGCAACGGTCCGTCGTCATCGTGACCACGCCCGATGCCGATCCGGGTGAGGCCGAGGGAATCAACCGGTTGATCGGCCAGGCCGGCGGGAATGTGACCGGCCGCGTCGCCCTCACGAAGTCGTTCGTGGATTCGGTGAACGGCGACCAGCTGCGCACTACTGTGACGAACGTCATCCCCGCCGGGATCCAGCTGCGAACCGGCGCCGTCGACCAGGGCAGCCTGGCCGGGGACCTGCTGGGATCGGTGTTGCTGCTCGATCCGCAGACCGCGCAGCCGCAGACCACCCCCGAAGAACGGGCCCTCGCCCTCGATGCGCTGCGGGGCGGAGGCTTCGTCGACTTCGACGGCAACGTCGCGCCCGCACAGTTCGCGATCGTCCTCACCGGCAGCGGTGACCAGGAGAACACCAGTGGCAATCGTGGCGCCGTGATCGCACGCTTCGCGGCGGCGATGGACGGCCGCGGCGCCGGTGCGGTGCTCGTCGGGCCGCCGGCGGCAGCGGAGGGCAGTGGCCCGATCGCCGTCGCGCGTGCCGACGCAGGGGTCTCGGCGACCCTCTCGACGGTCGACAACGTCGATCGGGAATCGGGCCGGATCACCACGGTGCTCGCACTGCAGGAGCAGCTCGGCGGCGGCGCCGGTCGCTACGGAACCGGGCCGGGAGCGACCTCGGTGACGGTCGGGGCGCCGGCGCAGTAGCGGCTGCGGTCGGGGGACTGTGACGTCTGTCGCTCCGCAACACGTACGCCGCGCGCGGCGACTGCGCGAGAAGGTGTTACCGTGAAGTCCCGTGGGTCGGCAGGCCCCCAGCAGCTTCAACTCAGACCAAGTCCTGCACAGTCGTCACGGGAGCCCCTTTGCCACAGTCACGCATCCAGTCGCGTAGCGCCACCAAGCACATCTTCGTGAGCGGGGGTGTCGCCTCCTCCCTCGGTAAGGGATTGACCGCTTCCAGCCTCGGTGAGCTGCTCACCGCGCGCGGGCTGCGCGTGACCATGCAGAAGCTCGACCCCTACCTCAACGTCGACCCCGGAACGATGAACCCGTTCCAGCACGGTGAGGTCTTCGTCACCGAGGACGGCGCCGAGACCGACCTCGACGTCGGGCACTACGAGCGCTTCCTCGACCGCGACCTCAACGCCTTCGCGAACGTCACCACCGGCCAGGTGTACTCGGCGGTCATCGCCAAGGAGCGCCGCGGCGAGTACCTGGGCGACACCGTCCAGGTGATCCCGCACATCACCGACGAGATCAAGAGCCGCATCCTCGCCATGGCGGGTGCCGACGCCCAGGGCCATGTGCCGGACGTCGTGATCACCGAGATCGGTGGCACCGTCGGCGACATCGAGTCGCAGCCCTTCCTCGAGGCCGCGCGCCAGGTCCGCCACGACGTGGGCCGCGAGAACGTCTTCTTCCTGCACGTGTCGCTCGTTCCGTACCTCGGGCCGTCCGGCGAGCTCAAGACCAAGCCGACGCAGCACTCGGTCGCGGCCCTGCGCAACATCGGTATCCAGCCCGACGCGCTGATCCTGCGCTGCGACCGCGACGTGCCGCAGGCACTCAAGTCGAAGATCGCGCTGATGTGCGACGTCGACGTCGACGCGTGCATCTCCACACCCGACGCGCCGTCGATCTACGACATCCCCAAGGTGCTGCACCGCGAGGGCCTCGACGCGTACGTCGTCCGCCAGCTCGGTCTGCCGTTCCGAGACGTGGACTGGACCGTGTGGGGTGACCTGCTCGATCGTGTCCACAACCCGCGCGAGACCGTCAAGGTCGCCCTGGTCGGAAAGTACGTGGACCTGCCGGACGCCTACCTGTCGGTCACCGAGGCGCTGCGGGCCGGCGGCTTCGCGCACCGTTCGAAGGTCGAGATCTCGTGGGTGCCGTCCGACGAGTGCGAGACCGAGGAAGGTGCCCGGGCCGCTATCGGCGGAGTCGACGCCGTCCTGATCCCGGGCGGTTTCGGTATCCGTGGCATCGAGGGCAAGCTGGGCGCGATCCGTTTCGCCCGCACCCACAAGATTCCGCTGCTCGGTCTGTGCCTGGGCCTGCAGGCCGTGGTCATCGAGGCGGCCCGCTCGGTGGGTCTCGAGGACGCGAACTCGGAGGAGTTCGATCCCGACACCAAGCATCCCGTCATCTCGACGATGGCCGATCAGGAACAGATCGTCGCCGGTGAGGCCGATCTGGGTGGCACGATGCGTCTCGGCGCGTACCCGGCCGTGCTGGAGAAGGGCTCCGTCGTCGCCGCGGCGTACGGCAGCGAGAACGTCTCCGAGCGCCACCGTCACCGCTACGAGGTCAACAACGCGTACCGGAGCCGGATCGCCAAGAGCGGCCTCGTGTTCTCGGGCACCTCGCCCGACGGTCACCTCGTCGAGTTCGTCGAGCTGCCCGCGGACAAGCACCCGTTCTTCGTTGCCACGCAGGCACATCCGGAGCTCAAGAGCCGTCCGACCCGCCCGCACCCGCTGTTCTCGGCGTTCATCGGCGCGGCTCTCGACTACAAGGCTGCCGAGCAGCTTCCCGTCGAGGTCACCGACGTCAGCGCATCGTCGCCGGCGGACGCTGCCGAGGCGGCTACCGCGGACAGCGTCGGATAACCCCCGATGAGCCTGCCGGGGGAACACGAGTTCGACACCGTCGCCTCACGTGACGTGTACAGCGGGGCGATCGTGGCCCTGCGGGTGGACCGGGTTGCCATGCCCGGCGGGCGGGAAGCCGATCGTGAGGTCGTCGAGCACCACGGGGCTGTTGCCGTGGCGGTGCTCGACGACCTCGATCGGCTGGTGCTGATCCGGCAGTACCGGCATCCGCTGGGCCGGCGACTGTGGGAGTTGCCGGCCGGGTTGCTCGACGAGCCCGGGGAAGCGCCGCTCGACGCGGCCCGCCGGGAGCTGGCCGAGGAGACGGGTCTCGCTGCCGACGACTGGTCGATCCTCGTCGACGTGGCGCTCTCACCCGGGTTCACGGACGAGAGTGTTCGCGTGTTCCTGGCGACCGGCCTGCACGACGTCGAACGGCCGGACGCCCACGACGAGGAAGCCGACCTCGAGATAGCAAGGGTGCCGCTCGACGATGCCGTGTCCATGGCGCTGCGGGGCGAGATCGTGAACGCGACCGCGGTGTCGGGAATTCTCGCGCTCGCCGCGGCACGCGCGCGGGGGGAGGATCTGCGGTCTGCCGATGCGGCATGGGTGGACCGGCCGGACGCCTTCGCCCGCCGCAAGCACGGTCGGGCCGGGCACGGATCCGCATGACGGAGCTGGGCGGTCTGATCGACTCGTATCTGGACCACCTGGCCGTCGAGCGGGGTGCCGCACGCAACACCCTCACGTCGTACCGCCGCGACCTGGATCGCTACGCACGGTTCCTCGAAGCGCGGGGGACGGATGACATCCGGTCGGTCACCGAGACGGACGTCAGCGAGTTCGTCGTCGCTCTGCGCAAGGGCGATCCGGCGGACGGAGTGGTCGCACTGGCGCCCAGTTCGGCGGCACGGGCGCTCATCGCGGTCCGCGGACTGCACCGGTTCGCGGCGGCAGAAGGCGTGACCAGCGGGGACGTCGCGCGGGCGGTGAAACCCCCGACCCCGGGACGCCGGCTGCCCAAGTCGCTCCCGCTCGACGACGTCCTCGCGATCCTCGAAGCGTCCGGCGGCGACGGTTCCGCGGACAACCCGCGCACGCTGCGTGACCGGGCGCTGCTCGAACTCCTCTACTCGACCGGCGCCCGCATCTCGGAAGCCGTCGGTCTCGATGTCGACGACCTGGACACACAGTCGCGTTCGGTGCTGCTGCGCGGCAAAGGCGGCAAGGAGCGCGTGGTCCCGGTGGGACGGCCCGCGATCACCGCGATCGACAACTATCTGGTCCGAGGGCGGCCGGCGTTGTCGGTGCGGGGTGGTCCGGCGCTGTTCCTCAACGTCCGCGGCGGGCGGCTGTCCCGGCAGAGCGCGTGGCAGGTCCTGCACACCGCGGCCGAGAAGGCCGGCATCGCGGTCGCGGTGTCGCCGCACACGCTGCGCCACTCGTTCGCGACACACCTGCTCGACGGCGGCGCTGACGTGCGTGTCGTGCAGGAACTCCTCGGCCACGCCTCGGTGACGACGACGCAGATCTACACCCTGGTCACGGTGGGTGCGCTCCGCGAGGTGTGGGCGCAGGCGCATCCCAGAGCGCGCTGACGCGGTTGCGTGTTGGGCGTCGTTCGAGATCACGAAGCGGTAGCGTTACGGCATCAGTCAGCGACAGGATGGGACCTACAGGACAGGGGAGCATCGGACCGTGGTGACACCGCAGCCGCCGGAGGCGGAGCCAGCGCACCCGCATTCCAGGGGCGCGCTGTCGTACGCAGAGAATGTCGAACCGGCACCGGACGCGCCGCTCGGCCCCACCGGGCGTCCGTTGCGGGAGATACCCGAGCCGGGACCGGTCACCGCGCACGGGCCCGCTCGGATCATCGCGATGTGCAACCAGAAGGGCGGCGTCGGCAAGACGACGTCGACTATCAACCTGGGGGCCTCGCTGGCGCAGTACGGTCGGCGAGTGTTGCTCGTCGACCTGGATCCGCAGGGCGCGCTGTCCGCAGGTCTCGGCGTCGCGCACCACGATCTGGAGCTGACGGTCCACAACCTGCTGGTGGAGCGCACGTCGATCGACGACGTGCTGATGCGCACCCGGATCGACGGACTGGACCTGCTGCCCAGCAACATCGACCTGTCGGCAGCCGAGATCCAGTTGGTCACCGAAGTCGGTCGTGAGCAGACACTCGGCCGCGTGCTCCATCCGGTTCTGGACCGCTACGACTACGTGCTGATCGACTGCCAGCCGTCGCTCGGTCTGCTCACCGTCAACGCGCTCGCGTGCGCCGACAGTGTGATCATCCCGATGGAGTGCGAGTACTTCTCGCTGCGCGGTCTCGCGCTGCTCAACGACACCGTCGACAAGGTCCGTGACCGGCTCAATCCGCGCCTGTCGCTCGAGGGCATCGTCGTCACGATGTTCGACGCCCGCACGCTGCACGCCCGCGAGGTGATGTCGCGCGTCGTCGAGGTGTTCGGTGACCTCGTCTACGACACCGTGATCAACCGCACCGTGCGCTTCCCGGAAACCAGCGTGGCCGGAGAGCCCATCGTCACGTGGGCCCCCAAGTCCGGCGGCGCCGAGGCCTACCGGGCACTGGCCCGTGAGGTCATCCATCGCAGCGGCCGGTAGTGGTCGTGGCCACCGACGTCGTCACGGAGGCTCCCGCCGAAGACGGACCCTCGGGGTTCCGGCTGCGGCTGCGCAACTTCGAAGGGCCCTTCGATCTGCTGCTGACGCTGATCAGCCAGCACCAACTCGACGTCACGGAGGTTGCGCTCGCGGAGGTCACCGACGAGTTCATCTCGTACACACGCAGTCTCGGCAGCGAACTGGAGCTGGACCAGACGACGGAGTTCCTGGTGGTCGCCGCGACGTTGCTCGACCTGAAGGCCGCGCGTCTGCTGCCCGCCGGTGAGGTGGACGACGACGAGGACCTGGCGCTCCTCGAGGCGCGAGATCTGCTGTTCGCCCGGCTTCTGCAGTACCGCGCGTACAAGCAGGTGGCGCAACTGTTCGGTGAACTCGAGTCGGCCGCGCTGCGCCGCTACCCGAGGTCGGTGTCGGTGGAGGAGCGCTACGTCGGTCTGCTCCCCGAGGTGCTTCTCGGGGTCGACCCCCTCCAATTCGCGGAGATCGCGGCCACCGCGTTCCGTCCACGCCCGGTTCCGACGGTGGGCCTCGACCATCTGCACGCACCGACAGTGTCGGTTCCGGAGCAGGCCGCCCGGGTCCTGGAACTGCTGCGGGAACGCGGCGCCGGCGTGTGGACACCGTTCGGGGCGCTGATCGCGGAGTGCGACGTCCAGGTACAGATCGTCGCCCGGTTCCTGGCGCTGCTCGAGCTGTACCGAGAGCAAGCGGTGCTGTTCGAGCAGCCCGAACCGCTGGGTGAGCTGATGGTGAGCTGGACCGGTGAGGACCGGACGGCTCCCGCGACCGAGGAGGACTACGGATGACGTCCGTCGGCAGCGACGACGTGGGAACGGACGACGCGCGATCGTTCGAGGACGAGTTCACGGAGCTGCCCGACTCCGAACTCGCCGCGGCACTCGAATCGATGCTCCTCGTGGTCGACACCCCGGCCTCGTCGGCGATGCTCGCCGACGTCGTCGGTGTTCCCGAGGCACGGGTCGAGACGATGCTGCGGACGATGGCGGCGGACTTCACCGAGCGGGGCAGTGGCATCGACCTGCGCTACGCGGGTGACGGGTGGCGCTTCTACACCCGTACCGAGTACGCGCCGTACGTCGAGCGACTGCTACTCGACGGCGCCCGCTCCAAGCTCACCCGGGCGGCCCTCGAGACCCTGGCCGTCATCGCCTACCGGCAGCCGCTGACCCGCGCGCGGATCAGCGCGGTGCGTGGCGTCAACGTGGACGGCGTGATCCGCTCGCTGTTGGCGCGCGGTCTGATCACGGAGGCGGGTGTGGACACGGACTCCGGAGCGACCACCTATGCGACGACGGAACTGTTCCTCGAGCGCCTCGGGCTGGCGTCTTTGGCGGATCTGCCACCGCTCGCGCCGCTGCTTCCGGACGTCGATGTGATCGATGACATCACCGAGAGTCTGGAAGCCGATCCACGATTTGCGAGAATGGACAGGTCTACGTCGTCATCGGGGTCGACGGCGACCGCGCCGGACCCCGGGATCGACATCGAAAACTGACAGGGATCAAAAGTGAACAAGCCCGCTCGCCGTGATGGCACACCGGACCGTAAGAAGAGGCAGCCCGCCAAGGGCGCCGCCCGATCCACCGCTGCGAACAAGCAGCAGACGAACAAGCGGGGCAAGCCGAAGTCGGCCAAGCCCCAGCGCGCCCAGGCGCAGTCGCACACTCCCACGATCAGCAACGCGAAGCCCGCGAAGCACCAGTACGCCGACGTCGACCGCGAGCGTGCGCCGATGAAGGGCGACGGTGTGCGCTTGCAGAAGGTGCTCGCGCAGGCCGGCGTCGCCTCCCGGCGCGCCGCGGAGGCACTCATCGACCAGGGCCGGGTCGAGGTCGACGGTCGCATCGTCCTCGAACAGGGCCTGCGCGTCGATCCCGAGAACGCCATCGTCCGCGTCGACGGCATCCGCGTCGTCGTGAAGAAGGACCTCGTCCACATCGCGCTGAACAAGCCGCGCGGCTGGCAGTCGACGATGTCCGACGACCTCGGCCGTCCCTGCATCGGTGACATCGTCTCCGAGCGCGTCTCCGCCGGTCAGCGCCTGTTCCACGTCGGCCGTCTCGACGCCGACACCGAAGGCCTGATCCTGCTCACCAACGATGGGGACCTCGCGCACCGGCTGATGCACCCGTCGTACGAGGTGCCGAAGACCTACCTGGCCACCGTCCAGGGCGTCGTCGACCGCAACGTCGGAAAGACCCTCAAGGCCGGCGTCGAACTCGACGACGGGCCCGCGAAGGTCGACGCGTTCACGCTCCTCGACGTCAACGGTGGCAAGTCGCTGGTCCGCGTCGTGCTGCACGAGGGCCGCAAGCACATCGTGCGCCGCCTCCTCGAAGCCGTCGGGCACCCGGTGGTGCGGTTGGTCCGCACCGACATCGGCAATGTCGCGCTCGGCGACGGTCGTCCCGGCACCCTGCGGGTTCTCGGTCGCGGCGAGGTCGGCGGCCTGTACGGGGCGGTGGGTCTGTGACGGACGGGACCGCGCTGGTCGTCGCGATCGACGGCCCGTCCGGCACCGGCAAGTCCAGTGTGTCGCGCAGGGTCGCGATCGCCCTCGGCGCGCGCTACCTCGACACCGGGGCGATGTACCGCATCGCGACGCTGCACGTACTGCGTCACGGCGTCGACCTCGGTGACCCGCCCGCGATCGCGAAGGCCACGGCGTCGCTGCCGTTGTCGATCGGCACCGATCCCGAGGCTGACGGTGTGCAACTGGCCGGCGAGGACGTCACCGCCGAGATTCGGGGCGCGGCCGTCACTCAGGCCGTGTCCGCGGTGTCCGCGGTCCCCGAGGTCCGGACGTTCCTGGTGGATCTGCAGCGCCGCATCGTGGCGCAGGCGGGGCGGATCGTCGTCGAAGGCCGCGACATCGGCACGGTGGTGCTGCCGGACGCGGACGTGAAGATCTTCCTGACGGCCTCCGCGGAGGCGCGGGCGACGCGGCGCAACGCCCAGAACATCGCCGAGGGGCGCGGTGACGACTTCGCCGCCGTCCTCGCCGACGTGCAGCGTCGCGACCACCTCGATTCCACCCGCGCGGTATCTCCGTTGCGCCCGGCGGAGGATTCGGTGACGGTGGACACCAGCGAACTGGGCATCGAAGACGTGATCGGCAGGTTGCTGCTGGTGGTAGGCGACAGAACTGGAGCAGTGCAGTGACCGACGATTATTCAGCAGATTCGGCGACCGAGTACGCCGGCGACGGAATCTGGAGCGAGGAATCCGACTGGGACCTCGCCGACTTCCTCGACGGCGAGGACGCCGAGGAGCACGTCGCCGTACCGACACTCGCAGTGGTCGGACGGCCGAACGTGGGCAAGTCCACGCTCGTCAACCGCATCATCGGCCGTCGTGAGGCCGTCGTCGAGGACATCCCCGGCGTCACGCGTGACCGCGTCTCGTACGACGCCAACTGGGCGGGACGCCGATTCATGGTGCAGGACACCGGCGGCTGGGAGCCCGACGCGAAAGGGCTGCAGCAGTCGGTCGCCCGCCAGGCCGAGTTGGCCATGAACACCGCCGACGCGATCCTGCTCGTGGTCGACGCCGTCGTCGGCGCGACCGCGACGGACGAGGCCGCGGTGCGCGTGCTGCGCCGGTCCAAGACCCCGGTCATCCTCGTCGCGAACAAGGTCGACGACGCCCGCACCGAGGCCGAGGCCGCTGCACTGTGGTCGCTCGGTCTGGGCGAACCGCACATGGTGAGCGCCACGCACGGCCGCGGCACCGGCGATCTGCTCGACGAGGTTCTGCGGGTGCTGCCGGAGACTCCGCGCGAGGGCACCGGCGGCGGCGGGCCGCGGCGTGTCGCGCTCGTCGGCAAGCCGAACGTCGGCAAGTCGAGCCTGCTCAACAAGCTGTCCGGTGACGAGCGTTCGGTGGTGCACGACGTCGCCGGCACCACCGTCGACCCCGTCGACTCGCTCGTCGAGCTGGGCGGCAAGGTGTGGAAGTTCGTCGACACCGCCGGCCTGCGCAAGAAGGTCAGCCACGCCAGTGGCCACGAGTTCTACGCGTCGCTGCGCACCAAGTCGGCGATCGAGGCCGCCGAGGTCGCGATCCTGCTGATCGACGCGTCGAAGCCGATCACCGAGCAGGACCTGCGCGTCCTGAGCATGGTGGCGGACACGGGCCGGGCACTGGTGCTCGCCTTCAACAAGTGGGACCTGGTCGACGAGGACCGGCGTCTGATGCTCGAGAAGGAGATCGATCGCGAACTGGTCCGCGTGCCGTGGGCGCAGCGGGTCAACATCTCCGCGCACACCGGCCGGGCCGTCCAGAAGCTCGTCCCCGCGCTCGACACGGCGTTGGAGTCGTGGGACAAGCGCATTCCGACCGGACGCCTCAACAACTGGCTCAAGGAGGTCGTGGCGGCCACGCCGCCGCCGATGCGTGGCGGACGCCTGCCGCGCATCATGTTCGCGACGCAAGCGGGCACCCGCCCGCCGACCTTCGTGCTGTTCACCACGGGCTTCCTCGAGGCCGGCTACCGCCGCTTCCTGGAGCGTCGCCTGCGGGAGGAGTTCGGCTTCGACGGCAGTCCCGTCCGCATCTCCGTGCGGGTCCGGGAGAAGCGGGACCGCGGCAACAAGAGGCGCTGATCGTCCGACGTCGCACGGGTTTCGGTGGCCAACCGGCACCGGACTCGTGCGGCGGGGGCAGCGGAAGCCCGAAAGTTGCCTCTGACCTGGCGATTCGCTTTCCGGAGCGACACTGTTGTAATCTTCTGAGGCGCCCGAACGAGGGCGTGGACGGGCTGTGGCGCAGCTTGGTAGCGCACTTGACTGGGGGTCAAGTGGTCGCAGGTTCAAATCCTGTCAGCCCGACCGAAAAAGTCCCAGGTGATCATTCACCTGGGACTTTTGTCGTTCCGACGGCGGCTCCCGGGTCGGCCCGCGGACGTCGACCTCAGCGGTGGTCCGAACGGCTGCTCACGTCCGTGATCGCGTCGGTCCACGTGCGGTGGGCGTCGATCAGTTCACGGGTTCCGCCGGAGACCTTCCAGACACCCCAGTGCCCGACGTGGACACCGGCGTCGAGCTTGCGGATCGCCCACGGCGCCGAGATCCGGGTACGGCGGACGGGGAGGCCGAGGATGCGTCGCATCTCCTCGTACGGGATCGCGTCGGTCATCGGGATGTCACGCGAACTCGGGGCAGTAGGAGACCGTCGCCGCGCCCAGGACGTTCGTGATCTCGGTCGTCGTGTAGCGGCCGTCGCCCACGTAGTCGGTGGTGACGTCGGCCTTGCTGCGGCCCCGGTAGAGCGAGTTGCACATCGACAGCCCGAGACGGATCTGGTCGCTCTCCGACTTCTCCATCAACGTGAACTCGGTGATGTACGACAGGAACAGCAGATCCTCGGTGCTCAGTTCCGTGGTCGGTTCGAGGACGCGTGCCGAATCCGCTTCGGGTGCGGGGACGCGCGCGGTGGTGCCCTGCTCGGTCGCCGGTGTGACGGCCGGGGTGGTCTGGATGCGCGGCAGGGCGTCGACGGGGGTCGTCACGGCGGCCGGTGCCGGGGCCGCACGCGAGATGACGACCGGCTCTCCGTCGGTCGGGGTGCCGCTGCACCCCGTGAGAATCAAAGCAGAGGTTGAGAGGGCGGAGAAGAGGCCGAGCCGAGCCGAGCGAATCACGATGCGCGATCTTTCCTTACCTGTCCGACCGGCGCGCTGCCGGGGGCGGCATCGACTGAACCGTCAGTTCAGTCGGGCATCGGGCCGGGTGACGGGCATGACGATCTCGGTGCGTGGATCGGGCACGTTCGGGCCGTCGAGGTAGCACTCCCACGCCTCCCCGACGGTGAGGTAACCGTGTTCGGCGATCCATGACGTCAACGCGATGTACGCGGGTTCGACCGTGTCGTAGCCGCCCACATGGACGGTGGTGACGACCGGTCCCGCAGGCAGCGCGGTCGGCTCCACCTCTCCGTCCGGAGCCATCTCGCGGTCGAGCGGGAAGCCCGCCTCGACGTTCCACACGCCGCCCGGAAGCGGGCGGTACCGAGCGAACGGCGGACCCGCGAGCGCTGTCCCGGAACGCTCCGCGGCCGCGACGACCTCACGGAACGCTGCCCCGATGAAGTCGGCGATCCGGTCGACGGTGACGTCGCCTGCCACGACTCCCGCAGGCTGCTCGTCGCGGTCCTGAAACCGGATGTCGTAGCTCACGATTCGTCTCCCGCGGGAAAGCCCTCGAAGCCTGCCGCGCACCGGGCATCGGATCGGGTGGCGCGGCGGCGGCACTCGGGGCCGCGGAGGCCGCACCGGAACCGGTGGGAGAGAAAGCGCGACGACATGTTCATCCGAACCCCAATCGCAGGCACTCACGATATCGAGGGACCTGGCTGCATGGGGCATGATCGATCGAACAGCGGTGCGGGGTGCGGGAGGCGGACATGGCGGAGGCGAAGCGGCTGTCGAAGAACGAGATCCGGGCGAGGCTCGACGACTTCGACGCGATGACGGTACCGCTGGGGGAGCGGCGTGCCGCAGCCGTCGTGATCGCCGTGATGCAGGGCGAGGACGGCATTCCGGTCTTTCCTCTGACGTTGCGGCCCGCGAAGATGCGGGCGCACGCGGGCCAGTTCGCACTGCCCGGCGGGCGCCTCGACGCCGGTGAGACCGCGCAGGATGCCGCGCTGCGCGAGCTGGCCGAGGAACTCGGCGTCGACGTCGATCCCGAGAACGTGCTCGGCCGTCTCGACGACTACGTGACGCGGTCCGGCTACGTCATGACCCCGTTCGTGGTGTGGTCGGACCGGTCCGTCGACTCGGTGGTGCCCAGTCCGGCCGAGGTGGCCCACGTGTTCGCGGTTCCGCTGGACGAACTCGACGTGCCGACACAGCTGACCGACATACCGGGATCGGGCGAGCCGGTGGCGTGCTGGCCGTTCCGAGGCGAGCACATCCATGCGCCCACCGGGGCCGTGATCCACCAGTTCTGCGAGGTCGTGCTGCACGGCAGGCACACCCGGGTGTCCGCGTTCGCGCAGCCCAGCTTCGCGTGGCGCTGAAATCGGCCTGAACGACAGCCGTCCGGACTAGCGTCAGCGCGGTGACCCTCCTGCGATCGGCGTTGCGCGCACTCGACCGCACCGGGATCGAGCCGGTGGCCTGGCAGCCGCCCGCCGCGCCCGCGCTCACCGGCGTGCTCGCGCCAGGTCGCCAGCTCGACGCGACCGAACAATGGAAGCTCCCTACGGGCCGAGGACCCGAGGACGTCGCCGTCGACGGTGAGGGACGCGTGATCACCGGGGGCGAGGACGGACGGCTGTGGCGTTTCGACGCCGACGGCAGACCCACCGAACTCGCCCACACCGGAGGCCGGCCACTCGGCGTCGAGGTGCTGGGCGACGGCCGATACCTGGTCTGCGACAGCGAACGGGGACTGCTGCGCGTCGACGAGACCGGACGCGTGGAGTTGCTCGCGGACACCGCTCTCGGTACTCCGCTGCTCGCATGCAACAACTCGGCCGTCGCGCGGGACGGTGTCGTGTACTTCACCGACTCGTCGTCGAGGTTCACCGTGCCGAACCACCGCCTGGATCTGCTCGAGCATTCGGGTACCGGCAGACTGCTCCGCTTCGATCCGGGCACCGGTGAGATCGACTTGCTCGCGAGTGGGCTGCAGTTCGCGAACGGGGTGGGGCTCGCGCGTGACGAGTCGTTCGTGGTGGTCGCCGAGACCGGGTCCTACCGGATCCAGCGGGTCGAGCTGACCGGTCCGCGCACGGGCGCGGTGTCGGTCTGGGCGGACAACCTGCCGGGTATTCCCGACAATGTCGCGTCGCAGACCGCCGACGGCATCTTCTGGGTGGCGCTGTACAGCCCGCGAATGCCACTGCTCGATCGAGTGGCCCCGCACCCGACCCTGCGCGTCCTGACAGCGAACCTGCCGGCGTTCGTCCAACCGGACCCGGAACACCGCGCGTGGGTCCTCGGCCTCGATGCGGCCGGGCGCATCGTCCACAGCCTGCAGGGCGGGAAGGGCAGCTACTCGCCGGTCACGGGCGTCCGCGAAACCCCCGAATGGCTGTACCTCGGCAGCCTCACCGCCGGAGCGATCGCCCGCGTGCCACGCAACACGCTCGGCATCTGAGCGCCGCGGCCCTGCCCGGTCGGTCGCTGAAATGCGACACCGCATGTGGAAGGGTGGCGTACCGACACAGCACGGGAGCCGAGAGGATCGTTGGTGGACGCGGTAGGACAGCAGAACGTGAGCTCCAGTCCCGGCGCCGACCGCATTCTCACGATCCCCAACGTTCTGAGCATGATCCGGTTGGCGGGCGTGCCGCTGTTCCTGTATCTGCTGCTGGGACCGCAGGCCGACGGCTGGGCGTTGGCAGTGCTGATGCTCAGTGGATTCACGGACTGGGCGGACGGCAAACTGGCCCGCCTGCTGAACCAGATGTCGCGCCTCGGGGCCCTGCTCGATCCGTTCGTCGACCGTCTGTACGTCATCTCGACGCTCGTCGCGTTCGTCCTGCGCGACATCATCCCGTGGTGGCTCGCCGCGATCCTGATCGGGCGCGATCTGATCCTCGCGCTCACGCTCCCGCTGTACCGCCGTCGGGGTCTTCCCCCGCCGGACGTGATCTACCTCGGCAAGGCCGCGACGTTCGCGTTGATGTTCGCACTCCCGATCCTGCTGGCCGCCCAGAGCGACTGGGCAGGAGCGTCGATCGCGAACGCCTGGGGCTACGCACTGCTCGCGTGGGGAACGGTGCTCTACGTCTGGACCGCGGGCATCTACATCGCGAAAGCGGTCGGCGTGGCGCGCGCGGTGGCCCGGAGCGGCCCGTGAGCGACGCGCCCCGGTCGGTGCGACGGAATCCGGTCCCGTCGCTGCTGAAGTCCCTCATGAACGATCACCTCGACCCCGGATACGCCGGGGCGGCCGCGGATCGGGAACAGGGGCACTCGAAGCCGCCCCGCATCGCGGCCGGCGCGTGGATCGCGCTCGGGGCGCTGCTGGTGGGAATGGTGTTCGGCATCGCGTACGCGCAGGCGTCGTCGTCGGCCTCCGACGCGGACGCGACCCGAGCCGAGATGCTGACGAAGGTGCGTGACGCCGAGGACCGCGGCCGCAGCCTCGCCACCACACGCGACGATCTGACCGCGCGCGTCGACGACCTGCGGGCCAAGGTGCTCGCCGGCGACGCGGAGGGCGCCCAGCTGCTCACCGAACTGCGGACCCTCGAGTCCGCCGCCGCGGCGGAACCCGTGCACGGACCCGGCATCGTCGTGACGTTGACCGACCCTGCCGCCCGCCCCGACCTGTCGGACTCGTCGCAGCGGGTGCCGGGCTCGCCGCAGTCCGGTGTGCTCGACCGGGATCTGCAGTCCGTGGTCAATGCGCTCTGGGCCAGCGGTGCGGAAGCCGTCGCCGTCGGCGACGTCCGGATCGGTCCGGGCGTCACGATCCGCCAAGCGGGCGGGGCGATGCTCGTCGACAATCAGCCCGTGCCGTCGCCCTACCGGGTCTCGGCCATCGGACCGCCCGCCAAGTTGCAGACGAGTTTCGTCGTGAGCGACGCCTACCTTCGGATGGCGGCGGTCCGCGATTTCTACGGCGTGGGCTTCACCATCGCCGAGTCGGACGACCTGCAGCTGCCCGCTGCGGCAGGTCGTGAAGTGCGGTACGCAAAGGAAACGGGGGCCCCGTGAAAGTGAAGGGTGGATACGCGCTCTACGGAGTGCTCGCACTCGTCGTCGGCATCGTCGTCGGGGTCGTGTTCAGCCCGCAGGTGCCCGACGCCGTCCAGCCCTATCTGCCGATCGCCGTGGTCGCCGCCCTCGACGCCGTCTTCGGCGGCCTGCGTGCCTACCTCGACGAGATCTTCGACTCGAAGGTCTTCGTCGTGTCCTTCGTGTTCAACGTTCTCGTCGCCGCGCTGATCGTCTGGCTCGGTGACCAACTGGGCGTCGGAACACAGCTGTCCACCGCGATCATCGTCGTGCTCGGCATCCGCATCTTCGGGAACGCGGCCGCACTGCGGCGGCGCCTGTTCGGAGCGTGATCGGCATGCAGGACAACGGGACTCCCACCGGGCCACGGACCGACGGGCGGCACGAGATGCCGTCGAAGGGACCGGCACGATCCCGCGCGCGTTTCGGGTTCGGACTGCTCGCGGTCCTGCTCATGGCAGCGCTGGGTGTGGCGATCGCGACGCAGGTGACCAGTACCGGCTCGGGCGACAACCTCGACTCTGC
Organism: Prescottella equi; assembly: GCF_002094305.1. GTDB lineage: Bacteria > Actinomycetota > Actinomycetes > Mycobacteriales > Mycobacteriaceae > Prescottella > Prescottella equi. Next base: position 370,694 of record NZ_LWTX01000004.1, on the reverse strand, counting down.
CCGCCCCGCGGACCTGCTCGTCGTTCTCGGCAACCTCAACCAGCGCGAGGCGGCGCTGCGGCAGGAGATCGCCGGACTCGAACAGACCCTGTCGAAACTCGAAGCCGGTGGGGGCGGTTCGGGCGCCGCGCTCGACGAGGCGAAGGCCCGCCTGTCGGCGCTCTCCATCCAGGTCGGCACGGTGGCCGCGACCGGGCCCGGGGTGACGCTGACGATCCAGGATCCCGGCAGGTCGGTCGGCTCCGAGGTGATCCTCGACCTACTGCAGGAACTGCGGGCCGCGGGAGCGGAGGCGATCGAGATGCAGGGTGCCGGTGCGGACCCGATCCGGATCGGGGTGGACTCGTGGGTCAGCGGCGGCGGGGGCGACATCACGGTCGACGGGCGCAAGGTGTCCGCGCCGTTCCGCGTCGTCGCGATCGGTGATCCGCCGACGCTGGCTGCGGCCCTGAACATCCCCGGCGGCGTGGTCGACACCGTCGCGCGGAGCGGCGGACAATTGCGGATCGAACAATCGCCGCAGGTCACCGTGACCGCCTTGCGGGAGATCTCACCGCGCCAATACGCTCATCCCGGAAACTGATCTTCTGCGGTCCGCTCGTCGGACCTCCTCGAAAGGACGCCACCGTGAGTGAGCTCGCTACCCCCGACGATCTGCGCTACACAGCAGAGCACGAATGGGTGCGGCGGACGGGTCCGACGACGGTACGAGTCGGCATCACCGACTTCGCCCAGTCGCAGCTCGGTGACGTCGTGTTCGTCCAGCTCCCCGCAGTGGGGGAGGACGTGACCTCCGGCGACTCGTTCGGCGAGGTCGAGTCCACCAAGAGCGTGTCCGACATCTACGCGCCGCTGACCGCGAAAGTGGTTGCCGTGAACGAGGATCTGGACGGCAGCCCCGAGCTGGTGAACTCCGAGCCGTACGGAAACGGCTGGCTCGTGGACCTCGAGGTCGAGGACGAGGCTGGCCTCGACTCGGTGCTCGCCGCAACCCTGGACGCCGAGGCCTACCTCGCGCTGTCCGGGAGCTGATTTCGCGGGTCGCCGCGCGGCCTGTCCACCTACACGCACCGGCACTCTCAGGGTACGGTCGAGGTGAGCGCAAGGCCGTCTCGGTGCGCACATCCGCATCGGAATGTGATCGTGGCCGCGGCGTCGTCACACGACGTCGTCGGGGCCGAGTTGGACCGCGTGAACCCGGGAGCGCCGCGAGCGCTCCCGGTTCGTCGGATTGAGGAGGAGAAACGGTGAGCGAGAACGGCAACGATGCGGTTTACGGAGAAACGCCGGCCGAGACCACATCGGTTTTCCGTGCGGATTTTCTCAGCGAGATGGACACCCAGTCGTCGCAGACGGCCGAGGCTCCGGTGTCCGGGGTCGAGGGTCTGCCTGCCGGGTCCGCGCTGCTCGTCGTGAAGAGAGGCCCCAACGCGGGGTCGCGGTTCCTGCTCGACCAGCCGACCACGTCGGCCGGCCGGCATCCCGACAGCGACATCTTCCTCGACGACGTGACCGTCAGTCGTCGGCACGCCGAGTTCCGCCAGGACGACGACGAGTTCCAGGTGGTCGACGTGGGAAGCCTCAACGGCACCTACGTCAACCGCGAGCCCGTCGATTCGGCGGTGCTGGCGAACGGCGACGAGGTCCAGATCGGCAAGTTCCGACTGGTCTTCCTCACCGGCCCGCGCGGCAACAGCGGCGGCCCCCAGATCGGCGAATCCGCGGCGGGTGCAGGTAGCTGATGACCGCCGTTCGGCAGGACGCCGCCACGGGCATGTCGATCGGCACGGTGCTCGATCGACTGCGTCCGGATTTCCCGGACGTCACGATCTCCAAGATTCGATTCCTGGAGGCCGAGGGGCTCATCAGCCCCGAACGGACGCCGTCGGGCTATCGGCGGTTCTCGATCGCGGACTGCGAGCGGCTTCGCTACGTGCTCACGGCACAGCGGGACCAGTACCTGCCGCTGAAGGTGATCAAGGAACAGTTGGAGGCGATCGACAAGGGCGCGGCCACCGTGGGCGCCGTCGATTCGGCTCCCCGGCGCCCACGCCCCCTCGCGGTGGCCCCGGGGGAGGTGTCCCCCGAGGAGTTCCGGTCCGACCGTGAGGTGCGGATCAGCCGGGACGACCTGATCGAACGTTCCGGCATCGACGTCAAGTTCCTGAACGAACTCCTGCGCAGCGGACTGGTGGTGCCCGGAGCCGCCGGTTTCTTCGACGAGGACGCGGTCATCCTGGCGCGGACCGCGAAGGCGATGTCCGAGTTCGGACTCGAGGTGCGGCATCTGCGGGCCTTCAAGCTCGCCGCCGACCGCGAAGCAGGCCTCGTCGCCCAGATCGCCGGTCCGGTCGCGAAGGGACGCGATGCAGGTGCGCGCGATCGCGCGGAGGAGATGGTCCGCGAACTCGCGGCGCTGTCACTGACACTGCACACGTGCCTCGTCAAGGCTGCGGTTCGTGGAGCGCTCGATCGCTGACGACCACAGCAGGTTCGAATAGAATCGGGGCAGTACGTCAAGCGGGGCTCGTCCGCCGTCCGCGGTGGATCCGGTCACCGGTACGAGGTGGAGGACGCGATGAGTGAGATGCGTGTGATCGGAATCCGTGTCGAGCAGCCGCAGAACCAGCCGGTGCTGTTGCTGCGGGAGAGCAACGGTGACCGCTATCTGCCGATCTGGATCGGCCAGACGGAAGCGACGGCGATCGCGCTGGAGCAGCAGGGAGTGGAACCCGCGCGCCCACTCACGCACGACCTCATCAAGGATCTGCTCGATGCGTTCGGGCACACGCTGCGCGAAGTGCGGATCGTGGATCTGCAGGCCGGCACCTTCTACGCGGATCTCGTGTTCGACGGGGATGTGCGGGTCTCGGCCCGTCCTTCGGATTCCGTGGCCATCGCGCTTCGGATCGGCGTGCCGATCTTCGTCGAGGAGGCGGTGCTCGCAGAAGCCGGGCTGGTGATGCCGGACGAGCGCGAGGACGAGGTGGAGAAGTTCAAGGAATTTCTCGAGTCGGTCTCTCCGGACGATTTCAAGGCCACCGACGGCTGACTCCTCAACCTCAAGTTCAGGTTGAGACTCTTGGGCGCGTCGCGTTGACCCGGCCCCCGCGGGTCCCTAGCGTCTTGCATGCGAACGCGCGCCACGCTGTGAATCCGGGGCGTACGCTGAGTGGATCCACAGTTCGGGTTTACTCGATGTCACGAGTGTGTGATCGACGGGTTGCAGAAGTTCGGCAGTACCGTCACCGCCACTGAACACACGAGAGGGAGTAGTCCGTGGGAGATCGGCCGCAGGAGCAGCAGTTGGACCTCGCCGACGAGGCAACCGGCCAGGCATCGATCGAGACGTCGACCGTCGACGACGTGCAGCCCGGACTGTTCCCCGACGACACCGTTCCCGACGAGCTCGTCGGCTACCGGGTGCCCACGGCATGTCAGATCGCCGGCATCACCTACCGGCAGCTCGACTATTGGGCCCGCACCAACCTCGTGGTCCCGTCGATTCGCGGGGCCGCCGGCTCCGGCAGTCAGCGGCTGTACTCCTTCAAGGACATCCTCGTCCTGAAGATCGTGAAGCGTCTCCTCGACACCGGCATCTCACTGCAGAACATTCGCGTCGCGGTGGACCACCTGCGCCAGCGCGGTGTCGGCGATCTGGCGCGCATCACCCTCTTCTCCGACGGCACCACCGTCTACGAGTGCACGTCTCCGGAGGAGGTAGTCGACCTGCTGCAGGGTGGTCAGGGCGTGTTCGGGATCGCGGTCAGTGGCGCGATGCGGGAGCTGACCGGAACGATCGCCGATTTCCCGGCCGAGCGCGCGGACGGTGGCGAGGCCACCCAGAGTCCCGAGGACGAGTTGGCGTCGCGCCGGAAGAACCGCGGCGCACGCAAGACCGGCTAGGCGATCACCGCCGCTCAGCCTGTTCGGTAGGCGCGCGGTCGTGACATAGACTGACGGTGCGTCGCCGTCGCGCGGGAGAGTTCCGGGCAGATCTGTATGTGCTGCCCGGGCGCCGAAGGAGCAGCACCTCCCCGTCAATCTCTCAGGCACCCAGGACCGTGCGGGCTCCGACGCCTCTGGAAAGCGGTGGGAGCACCCACCCGCCCACGGGGAAAGGCGTACGCCGTCCGAGTCTCCGCCCGGCCGGTGTGGCAGCCGAATCTCTCAGGCGCTCGGAAGATCGAGCAGGCGACAGAGGGGGAGGACCGTTCCGCCGGAACGCATCCTGTACCCGTCGAACCGCCTGGGAGTTCACTTGATCGACGCTCGTAGCCATTCGTTCGCCGACCGTCACGTCGGCCCCGATTCGGCCGAACTGGCACGCATCCTCGACGTCGTCGGCGTCGACTCTCTCGATGAACTCGCAGCGCGCGCCGTTCCGGACAGCATCCTCGATCCTGCCTCCGACGGTGTCGCGGCGGGCCTGGACGCGTTGGATGCGCCTCTTTCCGAGCACGAGGCCCTCGCGGCCCTCGCCGAGCAGGCAGCGCGGAACACCGTCGCCACCTCGATGATCGGTCTCGGCTACTACGACACGCTCACCCCGCCCGTGCTGGTGCGGAACATCCTCGAGAACCCCGCCTGGTACACGGCGTACACCCCGTACCAGCCCGAGATCAGCCAGGGTCGGCTCGAGGCGCTGCTGAACTTCCAGACGATGGTCGGCGACCTCACCGGTATGGAGATCGCGAACTCGTCGATGCTCGACGAGGGCACGGCCGCGGCCGAAGCCATGACGCTGCTGCGCCGGGCGTCGCGGAGCAAGTCGCCGAGGTTCGTCCTCGACACCGATCTCTTCCCGCAGACCCGCGCCGTGGTGATCACCCGCGCCGAGCCGCTCGGCATCGAGATCGTCGAGGCGGACCTGACGCAGGGGCTGCCGGACGGCGAGTTCTTCGGTGTCCTCGCCCAGCTTCCGGGCGCGTCGGGCCGGGTCGTCGACCATGCCGCGATGATCGCGGAAGCGCACGAGCGCGGCGCCCTGGTGGCGGTCGGTGCAGATCTGCTGGCGATGACGCTGCTGACCCCGCCGGGCGAGCAGGGTGCCGATGCGTGCTTCGGCACCACCCAGCGCTTCGGTGTCCCGATGGGCTTCGGCGGCCCGCATGCGGGTTACCTCGCGGTCCACAGCAAGCACGCCCGCCAGCTTCCCGGACGCCTGGTCGGCATCTCGGTGGACGCGGACGGCAACAAGGCATACCGACTGGCGCTGCAGACGCGTGAGCAGCACATCCGCCGGGAGAAGGCGACCAGCAACATCTGCACCGCGCAGGTGCTGCTCGCGATCATCGCGGCGATGTACGCCAGCTATCACGGTGCGGAGGGGCTGAAGGCGATCGCGCAGCGGGTCCACCAGCGCGCCGCCTACCTGGCCGCCGGCCTGCAAGTGGCCGGCATCGAGGTCGTCCACGACGAATTCTTCGACACCGTCCTGGCCAGGGTGCCCGGTCGCGCCGACGAGATCGTCGCGAACGCCAAGGCGTGGGGCGTGAACCTGCGGCTGGTCGACGCCGACCACGTGGCTGTCGCGTGCGACGAGGCGACCACCGATGCCCACCTGCAGTCCGTGCTCGCGGCGTTCGGGATGCCCGCCGATGCCGAGATCGCCTACACCCCGGCACCGTTCGGCGACCGCACGTCGGTGTATCTGCAGCACGAGTCGTTCACGAAGTACCGCACCGAGACCGCGATGCTGCGCTACCTGCGCGCACTGTCAGACAAGGACATCGCACTCGACCGCAGCATGATCCCGCTCGGCTCGTGCACCATGAAGCTCAACGCGACTGCCGAGATGGAGCCCATCACGTGGCCCGGCTTCTCGAAGCTGCACCCGTTTGCGCCCGAGGACGCCCCCGGCATGTTGAAGGTCGTCGAGGACCTGCAGGACTGGTTGGCCGCGATCACCGGCTACGACGCGGTGAGCCTGCAGCCGAATGCCGGCAGCCAGGGCGAGTACGCGGGTCTGCTCGCGATCCGCAACTATCACCTCAGCCGTGGTGACGACCACCGCGACACCTGCCTTATCCCCTCCAGTGCGCACGGCACCAACGCCGCGTCCGCGGTCATGGCTGGTATGCGGGTCGAGGTCGTGGCGTGCCGCGAGAACGGTGACGTCGACCTCGACGACCTGCGGTCGAAGATCGCCGACCACGCCGAGCGCCTGGCCGCGATCATGATCACCTATCCGTCGACGCACGGCGTCTACGAGGAGGAGGTCGGCGAGATCTGCGCGGCCGTCCACGACGCCGGTGGTCAGGTGTACGTCGACGGTGCGAACCTGAACGCGCTCGTCGGACTCGCGCGTCCGGGCCGCTTCGGCGGCGACGTCAGCCACTTGAACCTGCACAAGACGTTCTGCATCCCGCACGGCGGCGGCGGTCCGGGCGTGGGGCCGATCGGGGTCCGTTCGCACCTGGCCCCGTTCCTGCCCGGGCACCCCCTGGCGCCCGAACTGGGTGACTGCGGACCGGTGTCGGCGGCACCCTACGGTAGTGCGTCGATTCTGCCCATCACCTGGACGTACATCAAGATGATGGGCGCCCAGGGGCTGCGCCGGGCATCGCTGACCGCGATCGCCTCGGCCAACTACATCGCCCGCCGCCTCGACGAGTACTTCCCGGTCCTCTACACGGGCGAGAACGGCATGGTGGCGCACGAGTGCATCCTCGATCTGCGTCCGCTCACGAAGGAGACCGGTGTGACGGTCGACGACGTCGCCAAGCGACTGGCGGACTACGGCTTCCACGCACCGACGATGAGCTTCCCGGTCGCCGGCACGCTCATGGTGGAGCCGACGGAGAGCGAGAACCTGGCCGAGATCGACGAGTTCTGCGACGCCATGATCTCGATTCGTGGCGAGATCGATCGGGTCGCGGCAGGGGAGTGGCCGGTCGGCGACAATCCGCTGCGCGGTGCTCCGCACACCGCCGAATGTCTTGTTTCCGAGTGGAACCACCCCTACTCACGGGAGATTGCGGTGTTCCCGCGCGGCACCGCGCGACCGAAGGTGTGGCCGGCGGTACGCCGGATCGACGGTGCCCACGGCGACCGCAACCTCGTGTGCTCGTGCCCGCCGATCGAGGCGTACTCCGGCTGACGTCCCAGAGGTGAGGGCGGGCCCTCGGATCGTGGACCCGCCCTCACCGTCTGCCGACGTTGCGCGCGGTTATGGACATCCGGACGGGACGGAAGTCAGTGAAATACCGAATCTATTGGTCCGGTCGGCGCCTTCCGATACCTGATCGTCGTTGACCTGGCGGTGCGCCCGGCACATGATCGATGGATGGTCGAGGTGCCGGACGAGGTACACACCGCACGGATCGCGGATCTGTTCGATCTGGTCGCGGACAGCTACGACAGTCTGGGCGTGCCGTTCTTCGGGCCCATCGCGGATCGTCTCGTGCGTGCCGTCGCGCCTCGGCCCGGTGCCCGAGCGCTCGACGTCGGATGCGGTAGGGGCGCGGTGCTGTTCCGCCTCGCCGACGCCGTCGGCCCGTCGGGGGAGGTGACCGGAATCGATCTCGCGCCGCGGATGGTGGCCGTGACAGGGCGCGAGGCGCGGACCCGAGGGTTGACGAACGTGCACGTCCAGGTGATGGACGCCATGCGGCCGTCCCTTCCACACGGCCGGTACGACGTCGTCACCGCGTCGTTCATGCTCTTCTTCCTGCCGGATCCGGCGGCCGCGCTGACCGCGTGGCGATCGCTCCTCGTTCCACACGGGACGGTGGGCGTGTCGACGTTCGGCGCGTGGGATCCGCGCTGGGAGGAACTCGACGATCTGTTCGCGCCGTACCGCGACACGCGCTTCTTCCCCGTGGATCCTCGCGATCCGGATGGGCCGTTCGGCGCCGATGCCGCAGTCGAGGCACTGATGCGGACCGCCGGCCTCGTCCACGAGAGGACTACGTCCTTCGATCTCGAACTGGAATTCGACGACCCCGCACAGTGGTATTCGTGGACGCGCTCCCACGGGCAGCGCATGCTGTGGGATTCGATTCCGGAGGACGAACGCGACCACGTTCGGGACGCCGCGCTCGAGCGGGTGGAGGGCTGGCGTGACGAGGACGGCCGGGTGGTCACCCGGCACAAGATCCGGTTGACGCTCGCGCAGCGTCCCTGACGTTCGGGCGCCCGGGACCGGGGGAGAGGGGGAGGGGTGTCGAGGATAATCGTTGCCGTGCTGGTGGTCGCGGCGCTTCTCGGGACGGGTTTCGCCTTCTATCGCGCATTGTCGGACGTCGCCCAGACGTCGACGGAACGGCCTCTGGCCGACGATGTGGCGACCGTACGGGGGCGGACGATGACCTGCGTCGAACTGCTGCCGGACAGCTGTTCCTTCGATATGCAGTTCGCGTTCGATCGGTGGGGTGACGGCCTGAACGCCTACCTGGCATCCGATCTCGGGCCGTGGGGCCGGGGCGTATCGGACGCCTCGGCCGCGAAGCTCGGTCTACAGGCGTGCAACCTGTCGTCGATGCCGGGGCAGACCTATCTCGAGTTCGAACGCGTCGCGCGGGCCGACCATCCCGACGCGAACACATCGCAGCTGTACCCGTTCTGGGATCAGGCCCGGCGGATTCTCTGTCCCGCAGGCTAGCCGCAGCATCCAGTCCCTCCCGCTCGGTGCGATGATTGAACTCCGTATGTGACGGAATCGAAGGAAACCCGGAATCTTGCGACTCGCTGCAATCTCACGCGGGTTCACCACCAGTTCTCGAGCAGCCACGACCGGGGAGGGTCAGTCGTCGAGGAAGCCGAGGGAGCGGGCACGATCGATCGCCTCGGTGCGCGAGTGCGCAGTCAGCTTTCGATAGAGCGTGCGCTTGTGGGTCTTGACGGTCGAGGTCGACAGGAACATCCGGCTCGCGATCTGTCCGACGGTCAGGCCCTGCACGACACCCTCGAGCACCGTCGCTTCACGGTCGGTGAGCTGCGGGAAGGCCAGCGTCGACGGGTAGTGCTCGCGGGACGGCGCCTCGAGGAACGCGGTCACCGCCGGCGAGGGTCGTGCCGCACGCTGGGAGAGAAGGACGACGGTGTCACGGTCGACGCTCGCGAAGGCGCTCCGTATACCCGTGCGGTCGGCGATCGCGCAGGCATGGGTCCAGGCACGGAGGGCGTCCTCGTCGCGGCCGAGTCGGCACGCGGCGGCCGCCTCGATCACGAGTGCTTCCAGCTGCGCTCGCGCGTACGGCGAACCCAGCCAGTCGTACCGGCGGCACATGGTGATGGCGGACTGGTGATCTCCGGTGAGAAGGTGCGCCCGTGCGGCAGCAACGACGCCCCACGGCGTGTCGGACGTCAGCGAACCGGCGATCACCCGGGACCGCGCGATGTCGCCGAGCGCGAGACACACCTCGATCTCGACAGCGGAGAGCAGCGACTGCACGAAGGCGCCGTTTGCAGTCGTCCGCGCGTCGGCGAACACACCGAGCGCCGCGAGTCCGTCCGCCGGTTCGCCCGTCGCGATGGCGTACCTGCAGCGGGCGTACGTCACGAACGGCCACAGTTCCACGACTTCCGGGAGAACGCGCAAGCTTTCGACCGCGCGTTCCGCAGACGGGAGGTCGAGTTCGTCGATCGCGGTGAGCACGCGCGCGACAGCACCGCCGATGCGGACGAGGGCTTCGATCCACTCGTCGGGCGGCGGGATCCGCGCCTCGGCGGCGAGCCAGTCGTGTGCTCGCTGCAGTTCGCCGGCGAAAGCCCAGTTGAGGGCCGAGTTGCCGGCCGCATTCCGCGAGATGTAGTCCATGCGACGTGCCGCACCGAGTCGGTGTGCGAGCCGTAGCTCGACGGTGGAGTCCGCGAAGTCGCCCGCCAACTGATACGTGAGGCCGCTCTGCATCCGGAGGAACGGCAGTATGTCGGTGATCGCGTCGGGGTCCGTGTCCAGCAGCCGTCCCACCGAAACGTGCAGCCTGCGTGTCTGATCGGCCGCGGTTTCGTAGTCGCCACCGAGGCGCTGCGAGAGAATCCGGTTCCCGACGATCGTGAGAGCTTCGCGGGGGTCCTCGACCACTGTGAGGTCGAGGAGGTCGGCGGTGTCGTAGCGGGCCTCGTCGTTCGAGGGATCGCCCGACAGCTGTCGCACGAGGTTGCGCAGCATCGTGAGACCGGGTTGGGCGTCCAGCACTTCGGCCGGCAGCGCCAGGAGCGCTTCGCGGAGGACGTCGATGTGCGTGTTGACCAGAGTTGCGGCCTGTCGGTTCAACAGATCGACGGCGAGGTCCCAGTCCTCGGCCTCGGCGGCACAGCGCAGCGCCGCGCCGTGATCGCCGCGGTCCCGATGATGGAGAGCCAGCAGCCGAGACCGCGCCGCGGGTTCGAGGCCCTCCGCGCGCTGAACGCTGACCAGTTCCGTCCGTACCGCGGGTGGCAGCATCCAGGCGTCGCCGTCGGCGGTGTCCCGGTGGTCCAGGATTCCCATGGATTCGAGGTCGTGTAGGTGGCGCGCCGAGTCGGGGCCACCACCGAGGTACTGCGCGAGCTCCACAGTGACCACACGTGCGGTCGCGGTACGGACCAGGAAGCGTCGCAGTTCGGTGTCGACCGCAGAGAGGATGTCGTGGTGGACGTATCTCGTGACCACGTCGGCGCAGGCCTGTTCGAGCACCTCGCCCGCCGGTACGCCTGCCGATGTCGTCGATGCCAGCACCGCCGTGCAGAGCCGGGGTAGTCCGCCGGTCCGGCGGTGGAGACCGTCCAGAACTGCGTCGGACGGTTCGTGCCCGGCGCAGCCGAACAGTTCCCGCAAGTCGTCGGGCGTGTACAGAAGGTCGTCTGCGCGGAGCGAGTCGTGGTCGGGCGGGAAGGTCAGCGGATCCTCGAAGGTCGACCGCCCGACCACCGTCGCCAGGACGTCGACCGCGAGGTGCTCGTCGACGAACTCGTGGATCCGGCGTTCGACGATCGGATCACCGAGCAGGTCCACGCGTTCGAGGACGATGTCCAGCGGGTCCCCGGCGCCGGTCGGTGCGCGGTAGACCTGTGTCCAGTAGTCGTCGACGGACGTCGTCGGCTGGGGCGGTGGGATGTGGAGTGTGCGGCGTCCCGCGGCCGGCGATGTCGTGAGCCACGCCGACGCCAGCGCCGACTTCCCGAACCCGTGGGGCGCCCGGACGACGGTGAGTCCCGAAGTGCGCCGGAGTCGGTGCAGCAACCTCGTCGGCGCCCAAACGGCGATCCGGTTGCTGGTGAACTCCTGGGTCATGGGTGTCCTTCGGTTTCGGCGACCGACCGCATCTGCAGAGAAGGTGGGGGCATGGAGGATCGGCAGAACTCTCATCCACGCACATATCGGGCGAACCAACCAGTGGTGGGCGCGTGTCACGTCGTTTGTCACCCGCGACTTCACCCGTGCCCGCACTGCACGCCCGGTCAGCGGGACGGTTGCGGGCGGCTCGCGAGTTCGAGGATGGTGATCTCCGGTGGCACACCGACCCGAACGGGCGGTCCCCACGCGCCTGCCCCGCGCGTCGTGTACAGCACGGTGTCGCCCACCCGGTCGAGGCCGGTCACCGACGGCTGCTGCAGGGGGACGAGATACCCCAGCGGCCACATCTGGCCACCGTGTGTGTGACCCGACAGTTGCAGGTCCACCCCGAGTTCGGACGCCTCGACCGCCTGCTTCGGCTGGTGTGCGAGGAGCAGCACGAAGCGGTCGGGGTCGCGTCCGGCGAGCGCGGCCGGAAGATTCGGTTCGTAGGGCGCGGGGGAGGTGTGGTCATGGATGCCGGCCAGGTCGATAACCCCGCCGCCGCGGTGGATCTCGACGCGCTCGTTGCGCAGCGTGCGGATACCGAGCGTGTCCCACAGATCCAGCCAGCGGCCGCCGTCGCCCGCGTAGAACTCGTGGTTGCCGCTAACCCCGAACACGCCCAGCGGGGCCCGCAGATCCCGCAACGGCTCCAGGTCGCGGCCGACCTTCGCGACGGTGCCGTCGACGAGGTCGCCGCCGAGCAGGACCAGCTCGGGCTTCTGGGCGTTGACGAGATCGACGACCTTGCGCGTGAACCCGATTCCGCGGGACGGACCGACGTGCAGGTCCGTCACGAGGGCGATGCGCATGCCGGCGAACTCGCTCGGCAGGCGCCGCAGCGGTACCCGGACCCGCTGGATCCGGGGAGTGTGGGCCTCGACGACGCCGTAGCCCGCGGCACCGATCGCGGCGACCGTCACCGCGGCCGTGGCACCGCGCAACACCCGGCGGCGGGACGGGTCGGTGGGCTGCGGGCGTCCGGCGAGGCGTGCGACACCAGACCCGGCGCCGACCAGTATCAACCCGAGCACGAGGTAGAGCAGAGCCGCAAGCCATACCCAGCCGACGAAGCCGGGGATCCGCGCCCAGGCCGGGTCGAACACCTCACCGCTACCGACCCCGACGAGCGCCAGCACCCACAGCACGATCAGCGTGACGTCGACGGCGCGGGCCGGCCGTCCGGTCAGCCCGGTCGCGCGTACCAGACGGCGGTGCACCCAGTAGCTGACCAGCGCGAGGAAGGCCCCGAAGATCGCGATGCGGATCACGGCTACGACAGCGTCTTCGCGAACGCGTCCCCGAGGGCGGGACCCTGCGTGGACGGTACGGCGATCAGCGTGCCGCCGGTGCGGTCCGCCATCGACCGGAGCGTCGCCTGATCGCTGTTCTCGCCGATCGAGACGACGTCGACCCGCACGGGGTGTGCCGCGCCGGTCAGCGACTGCATGAGCTTCTGAGTTCCGACCGAGGTGTCGTCGTTGGGTCCGTCGGTGACGAGCAGCACCGAGTTGGGGCGACCGTCGACGAACCCGTCCACCGCACTGTCGTGCGCCGCAATCACCGACGCGTAGGTCGACGTCGCGGTGGCCGGACGCAGCGACCGCAGCGCCGCCTCGATCCGCTGCCTGCGGTCGCCGTCCGACAGCGGCCCGGTCGGCACCTTCACCAGGTACGGTTTGGCACCGTCGAGGCCGCGGCTGTACACCCACAGCCCCACGTCGGACGATGTGGGCAGTGCCACGATCCGAGCGGACAGCGCGTCGACGGTGTTGCTCAGCCGGGTGCCGTCTCCGTCGGTGTAGTCCATCGACCCGGAGACGTCGAGCAGGATCGTGGTTGCCTGCGGGACGGCCGGATTCGCGAACGTCTGCGCGAGCCGCGTGGCAGCGGCCCCCGTGGCGGGGGTGAGCACCTGTCCCAGCTCGGGCATCGGTGTGCGGTCGGTGGCCGCAGGCGTGCGGTCCCCGACGCGGAACCCCGCGTCCACGAACTGTTGCACCGATTCCGGCTGCCGCATGAAGTCGACGAACTGTGCGGCTGCACGGCCGCGCGTCTCGTCGACCCACGGCGTGGCGAGGATCGTGGCGGGGTGGTCGAGGACCGGAGTCGCGCCCGCCGGTGCGTAGGCGACGAGGCCGCGCGCGTCGTCGCCGGCGGCGTACAGCTGCTGCTCGGTGGCGGGCACTGCGTGGACCGGGGCGGACGCGGGATCCGACCGGCCGGCGAGGAGCTCGACGGCATCGGCGGTGGTGGCGGGTGCGGCGTCGATGGCCTTGCTGCCGTTGGCGAGAGCGCCGACCGCGGCGACCACCTGGGGGGACGCTGCCTGTGTCTCGTCGAGGGGGCCGGTTCCGGCGTTCGCCGTCGCGGCGGCCACGGCGTCGAGCGCGGCGGCGGAATCCGGTCCGGCCGGCAGGGCGAGCTTCAGACCGCCCCAGCCGCGCAGGCCGATCCCGTCGAGCGAGTCCTTGCCGCTCTGCAGGGCGGGGAGGTTCTGCCACCCGGTCCCGGACGCCGTGAGCGCCGCCGCGAGGTCCTCGGGCGCGACGACGACCACCGGACTCGAGGCAAGTGGCTTGGGGCTGCCGTCCACCAAGCCGGCCCCTGCGAGGCGGTCGATCGCGGTGCCGCTCGCCGGGATCCACAGCGCCGGAGCCGGACCGAGATCTTCCTGCCACGGACCGTCCGGCGCCGCGGCGAGTGCCTCGGTCACCGCTGCGGTCGGAGCGTCGTACACGGTCACCGACACGCAGTGGTCGCGGACCACCGGCAGGGTGTCGGTGAACCGGGCGGCGAGATCGCGGACCGGGGCGGCGATGCTCGGGTCCGCGGCGACGTCGAGTCGGACCTCGCCCTCGACGCATGCGCCCGCCGCCGCCGTCCCCTGACTGCTCGCGCGGTCCCTGAGCTGGAACCAGCCGACGACGCCGAGCACGATCACGACCACCGACACCAACGCGATGACCGGTCCCTTGCTGACGCCGCGGGTGCGTCGATCACTGCGATGCTGCCCCACGTGGAAAACCGCCTTGCTCTCTACCGCGTCGGACCGGCGCCCGACCGGTCCCGACGAACGCAGTCTAGTGACGAATACGGACACCTCGAACGCCCGCGGCCCCGGCACCTGTGACGGTGCCGGGGCCGCGGGCGGCGCGCGCGAGGATCAGGCGTTGGCGGCCTTGTACTCGCGACGACGGCGGTGCAGGATCGGCTCGGTGTAGCCGCTGGGCTGCTTGCCGCCCTCGAGGATCAGTTCCTTGGCCGCCTGGAAGGCGATGTTGGAGTCGAAGTCCGGGGCCATCGGACGGTACGACGCGTCGCCCTCGTTCTGGCGGTCGACGACCGGCGCCATCCGCTCGAGGCTCGCGACGACGTCGGCCTCGGTGACGATGCCGTGCCGCAGCCAGTTGGCCAGCAGCTGGCTCGAGATGCGCAGCGTCGCCCGGTCCTCCATGAGTGCGACGTCGTGGATGTCGGGCACCTTGGAGCAGCCGACGCCGGCGTCGATCCAGCGCACCACGTAGCCGAGGATCGACTGGCAGTTGTTGTCGAGTTCCTGCTGCTTCTCGGCGTCGGACCAGTCGGTGGACGGGGCGAGCGGGATCGTGAGGATCTCGTCGACCGTCGCGCGGGGCTTGCCCTTCAGCTGGTCCTGGACCGCGAACACGTCCACCTGGTGGTAGTGCGTGGCGTGCAGTGTCGCGCCGGTCGGCGACGGCACCCACGCGGTGTTGGCGCCGGAGCGGGGGTGACCGATCTTCTGCTCGAGCATGTCGGCCATCAGATCGGTCATGGCCCACATGCCCTTACCGATCTGAGCCTTGCCCTGCAGACCGGTCGCGAGGCCGGTGTCGACGTTCCAGTCCTCGTACGCGGCGATCCACGTCTGCTTCTTCATGTCGGCCTTGCGCACCATCGCGCCGGCCTCCATCGAGGTGTGGATCTCGTCTCCGGTGCGGTCGAGGAAGCCGGTGTTGATGAACACCACCCGCTGGTCCGCTTCCTTGATGCAGGCCGCGAGGTTGACGGTGGTGCGCCGCTCCTCGTCCATGATGCCGACCTTGAGGGTGTTCGCCGGCAGACCCAGGACCTCTTCGACGCGGCCGAACAGCTCGGTGGTGAAGGCCACCTCCTCGGGGCCGTGCTGCTTGGGCTTGACGATGTAGATCGAGCCGGTGCGCGAGTTGTTCAGCGGGCCGTGGTCGTCGTCGATGCTCAGGCCGTGGATCGCGCACGCGCTGGTGATCAGCGCGTCGAGGATGCCCTCGGGCAGTTCGTTGCCGTCGGCGTCGAGGATCGCCGGGTTCGTCATCAGGTGTCCGACGTTGCGGACGAACAGCAGCGAGCGCCCGTGCAGGGTCAGCTCCTCACCGTCCGGCGTGGTGTAGGTGCGGTCGCCGTTGAGCGTGCGGGTGACGGTCTTGCCGCCCTTGTCGAACGACTCCGACAGGTCGCCGCGGTTGAGCCCCAGCCAGTTCCGGTACCCGACGACCTTGTCGTCGGCGTCGACCGCGGCCACCGAGTCCTCGAAGTCCATGATCGTGGTGATCGCCGACTCGAGCACGACGTCCTTGACGCCGGCACCGTCGGTCTTGCCGATCGGGGACGTCGGGTCGATCTCGATCTCGACGTGCAGGCCGTTGTTGCGCAGCAGCACCGAGGTGGGGTGGTCACCGTCGCCGAGGTAGCCGACGAACTTCTCCGGCTCGGCCAGAGTCGTCACGACCTCGCCGCCCAGTTCGACGGCCAGCTTGCCGTCGACCACGAAGTAGCGGGTGGCCTCGGTGTGCGAGCCCTTCGCCAGGGGTGCCGCCGTGTCCAGGAAATTGCGGGCCCACGCGATGACCTTGTCGCCGCGCACCTTGTTGTAGCCCTTACCCTTCTCCGCGCCACCGTCCTCGGAGATCGCGTCGGTGCCGTAGAGCGCGTCGTACAGCGAACCCCAGCGGGCGTTGGACGCGTTCAGGGCGAAGCGGGCATTGAGGACCGGGACGACAAGCTGCGGGCCGGCGGTCGTGGCGATCTCGGCGTCGACGTTCTCGGTCGCGACCTGGAACGGCTCGGGCTCGGGCAGCAGGTAGCCGATCTCCTGCAGGAACGCCTTGTACTCGGCGGCGTCGAGCGGCTTGCCCGCCCGCTCGCGATGCCACGCGTCGATCTGCGCCTGCAGGTCGTCGCGCTTGGCGAGCAGTGCCTTGTTCTTGGGGGCCAGGTCGGCGAACACCTTGCCCGCACCCTCCCAGAACGCCTCGGCGGAAACGCCGGTGCCCGGAAGAGCCTCATCGTTCACGAAGTCGTAGAGAACCTTGGCGACCTGAAGACCACCGACCTGCACGCGTTCAGTCATTGAACTGCCTCACTTTTCCGGTACCTGCGGCGCCTCGGGCAGGGACAGTTCCCTGGGAAATGCGGGGACGCCGAACGGGACGACATTGATGTTACCCGGGAGTAGCTTCGCGAGGGAGATCGGTTTCGGTACGGCTGTCCGGGTATCGACGAAAACAGCGGCAGAACGGGGCTGCACAGCTGAGGCGCGTGAGGTGGGCGCCGCCCGCGGGCGACGAGAAGGTGCTCGTCGGGAGGCGGGATCGATCACGAAAGGCGAGTTGGCCGATCGTGCGTGAATGGTACCGGTCGGTAGTCGGTGGTGTGCGGCGGGGCTTGGGGTTGTGCATCCCGATTTCGATCCGTACACCGACTACGAGGTGACGAACTCGGCGTCCGAACTGTTGGAACTGAGGCGGTTACTGTCGTGGGCATGTTCAGCACCGAGATCGAGGTCCGCACGGGCGACAGGCCAGTGGTCTACGACCTGACCCGGGACATCGAGCAATTCCTCGACGCCGCCGCCGGTGACGGCCTATTGCACGTCTGGGTGCCGCACGCCACCGCCGGTCTCGCCGTCATCGAGACCGGAGCCGGTAGCGATGATGACCTGCTCGCCGCGATCGACCTGCTGTTGCCCCGCGACGACCGCTGGCGGCACCGGCACGGCAGCCACGGCCACGGCCGCGACCACGTGCTACCGGCTTTCATTCCGCCGTTCGTGTCGGTTCCGGTGCTCGACGGCGCCCTGGCCACCGGCACCTGGCAGTCGGTCTGCCTCGTCGACACCAACATCGACAACCGCATTCGCCGGGTGCGCTTCAGCTTCTTGCCGGGGTGATCATCGCCGGACGATCGCGGCTGGCATCGGCGCGGACGGGTGGGGTCGAAGGTCCCTTTTCTCGCACCGAAGTTGACCCTGTCCGGCATGTGCCGTTTCGTGTCGATTGAAAGTTGATCAACCACAGGAGGTATCCGTGAGCGACTACGACGCCAAGATGATCATGCTGTCGACCGAGAACCTGGACGAGTCGATCCGGTTCTACACCGAGACCCTCGGGATGACCCTCAAGTTCCGCGACGGCGCGCACTTCGCCGCGCTCGACGGGGAATCGGTGACGATCGCGCTCGCGACCTCGGTGGACCACCCGATCCCCGGGAAGGTCGTCGTCGGCATCAAGACCGCCGACGTCGACTCCGCGGCGAAGGCGATCGAGGACGGCGGCGGGGCCATCGTGAAGGGCCCGTACGACGACGCGCACGAGCGGCGCGCCGTCGTCTACGACAACCAGGGCAACGGGCTGGTCTTCTACAGCCCGCTCGCCCGGAAGTAGTCGGCCGGCGGCGGAGGGCCCGCAGCGTATGACGCTGCGGGCCGCCGAGCTCATCGAGAATCCGGCACCGGCGCGGCCGGGCGCCAACCAGGCGTGCCTGCAGGAACTAGGTTGCGGCGACATCTCGGGGATCGTGAAGGGCGAGAACAACCTCCACGCCGCGTTGTTCGCGGTACCTGCAGTCATCGGACCGTCACAACCGATCGAAGTACAACCGGATGGTCTCGGCCATCAACGCTCGCCGGGACGCGAGGAACTCGGGGTACGAAGCGGCCGTGACCGTCGCGATGTCGGCGGGAATCGCGTTCTCTCGGAGATTCTTCGCCAGATCGTCTGCGTCGATCAGCTCGCCCAGCGTCAGGTCGTTCGAGGCGATCTGCTCCCGGACCTCCGCCATGTAGCGGGTTGGAGGTTTGTTGCTGATGCTGATGTTGATCGAGGTCTCGGTCAGTGCCAGGTTGGCAACCTGGTTGTAGGTGGCCCTGTCCGCATACCCGTTCTTCTGCAGGTAGTCCTTCGGTACCACGTGGTGGATGTCGCCGGACTGCTCGTGCATCGCGGCGACGGTGATGCTCTTGGACAGGAAGCCGCGGGCTCCGGTTGATACCTGTGCCGCGAGGAACGTTTGAAAGTAGGGGCTGGCAGTGCTGGTCGTCTCGAGGTTGCCGGGAAGAGCCACCTCCCAGAATCCATCCGTCAGCTCGGATTCTTCGATCTGCTTCAAGTAGGCGGCCGGCCCGAGTGCGTCGATGCGGCGGATGTCCTGCTCCCACCGGGACTCAAAACTGCCCGAATGTCGTCCCGTGAGCATTGACATCACGAACCAGCGGCGGACGATGCGTTTGCGTTCACCCTCGGACAGTGACTCGTCGGCGCGCAGTCGCAGGTACAACGCGTACGCGAAGTTCAGGGCGTTCTTCGACCCGATCATCCGTGGCGTGATGAAACCGGCCGACTTGATCGTCATCACAAAGTTTTCGAAGTGGTACTTCTTCACGATTTCGAGGAGCGCGGACTCGAGGACGTCATAGGCAGCCGGAATTCGGGCCTCGTCCACTTTGCGCGTCTCCGGGTCGCGTCCAGATAGCTCGCTGACGATCGACGACGCCTTGCCCCGGCTGAATCCGACGAGTCCTGCCACACGAATCAGGTCGCCGTACGACGGGTCGTACAGGTCCTCGGAATCATCCTTCAACCACCGGATCGCTTTCAGATACGGCGACGACGCGAACTCGACGTCGTTGTTCTCGATGTCGTCGAAGGCATGCGGGGCCACGGCGAGGTGACAGAAGTAGTCGATCAGCTTGCGAATGTTGCGGCCACGCTCCCCGTAGGTGGCGATCTTGCTCATCGCGAAGTCCGCGCTGCTCAGCGGGACACCCTTGGAGTTGATGCGGATGAAGATCTCTGACACCGTCTCGACGTCGAGATCGTCGTTGAGGGAGATGATGCCGATCTGTGCAGTCTTGATCGCTTCGAGAGCCGAGATGGCGGACTCGACTGTGCTGACATCGACATCGGGATTCGCTTCGAGGTAGTTCTTGACGAACCCGAACGTGGATGTGGCGGTGAATAGTTCGCTGACATCGGAGATCCACTGTGGATTCCTGTCGATCACCGGCGTGAGGGTCGCGAACTCTTCCTTGACGGGGTTGAACGCGATGCGGATCCGGACAGGCTTGTACTGCTTGTCGACGACGGGGAGTCCGGCCACCGCGGCACGCAAGGCGGTGACGCGCTGCTGACCGTCGATGAGGATCTGCTGGTGCGCGGCAACCTGTCCCCCTTTGAGGTTCGCGCCCACGGACTGCCACGTGATCAAGTAGCCGACCGGATAGCCCTTGTAGAGAGAGTCCAGGAGGTCGCGAACCTTCACGCTGTCCCACACGAACGGTCGCTGCAGTTCAGGAATGGCAATGTGGTCGCGGCGGACGTCCTCGAGAAGTTGAGAGACGGCGGACTGCATCACCTTGTACTTGGTCACGTTCGTGATTCTGCCGGATGTGCACATCTTGCAGGCCTCCGGCGGTCACCCGACAATCGCGTTGTCGCTGCCATCGCACCTACCCCTCGAACTGTGCTGACGGTTCCGTCCCGGCGGAACGTCGGGACGAAAGCCCTCGGACGTGTCGAGGCCGAGGTCGCCGCAGGGAGTCGGCTCCTGACATGCGCCGGCGGCGCCGAAGTGTCGACCGGACGCCATCCGTGAGTCGATCTGCAGGAGAGCTTGTTCCGGTCGAGAGGATCTGAGGCGGCTATCCGTGCGCGACAGCCGCCGCGAGTCGTTGCGCCGCATCGGCCAGCGGCACGCCGTCGTCGGCGAGCGCCGGCACCAGCAGGTCCATGCACTTGCCCAGCATGACGACCAGCAGCACCCGCAGCGCAGAGATGTCAGCGGTCACCCGCACCCGGTCGGTGCTCGGGCACGACAGCCGCGAGTACGCCTGCTCCACCGTCTGCCACTCGCCCAGCAGTCCCTCGACCAGCAGCTGCGCGCGGACCACCGGCGCGGCCGCCGGGTACAGCGACTCCTCGGTGGCCCGGTGCCACGGGCGCAGGGTGAACTCGGCGAAGTCGACCACGGCGCGGTGGGCGGCGGCGAACTCGGCGTCGCTCGCGCCGACGGTGCGGAACACGTCCCGCTCGAGTGCGGCCATGCGGCCCAGCAGGTCGAACATCGTCGCCTGCAGCTCGACGGCCGCTTCCTGGTTCGTCGTACCGGTCATCGACTTCCTCTCGTTCCGTGAGCTCGTGCCTTCGTGGGCGCTCCCACAGTAGGGGTCCCCGGCTGCCGCATCACCGTGCTGTCGCACTCACCGATACGCTTCTTTTCGTGCGTGGTGAATACAAGGTTCCCGGTGGCAAGCTCGTGATCGTCGACGTCGATGTGGAGGACGGGCAGCTGTCCCGGGTGGCGCTGTCCGGCGACTTCTTCCTCGAGCCGGACGACGCACTCGAGGACATCGTCGCCGCGGTCACCGGGCTGCCGACCACCGCCGACGCCACCCGAATCGGCCAGGCGATCGCCGAGAAGATCGGCGACGACGTGGCTCTGATCGGATTCACCCCCGAATCGGTCGGTATCGCGATCCGCCGAGCGCTCGGCCACGCGACCAGCTGGCACGACCACACCTTCGACGTCATCGAACCGGTGGTGCTGGACCCGGCGATGCACGTCGCGCTCGACGAGGTGATCACCCGGGAGGTGGCCACCGGTGAGCGCCGCCCGACGCTGCGATTCTGGGACTGGGATTCTCCGCTGGTGGTGCTCGGCTCGTTCCAGTCGGTGCGCAACGAGGTCGACGAGGAGGCCGCGGCCCGGCACGGTATCGGCATCGTGCGACGCATCTCCGGCGGCGGGGCGATGTTCATGGAACCGGGCAACTGCATCACCTACTCGCTGTCGGTGCCCACGTCCCTGGTCGACGGGCTGAGTTTCGAACGCTCGTACGAGTTCCTCGACCAGTGGGTGATGGGCGCGCTCGCCGACGTCGGCATCAAGGCCCGGTACGTCCCGCTCAACGACATCGCATCCGAACAGGGCAAGATCGGTGGCGCCGCGCAGAAACGCTTCGCGGCCGGTGCGGTCGTCCACCACGTGACCATGGCCTACGACATCGACGCCGACAAGATGACCGACGTGTTGCGCATCGGCCGGGAGAAGATATCCGACAAGGGCATCACCAGCTCCGGCAAACGGGTCGACCCGATGCGCTCGCAGACCGGGATGGCGCGCGATGCGATCATCGCCGCCTTCCTCGCGCACTTCCGCGCCCGCTACGACACGACTACCAGCGCTTACACCGACGCCGAGTTGGCGGCCGCGCAGCAACTGGTCGACACCAAGTTCGCCAACCCGGAGTGGACGTATCGGGTGCCGTGACCGGGGTGTCAGTCCGTCGGCGCCGACTCTGTGATCCAGCTGGCGACCTGCACGCGTGAGGTGAAGCCCAGCTTCGTCAGGATGTGGTCGACGTGGCCGTCGACGGTGCGGCGCGAGATCGTGAGCCTCTGTGCGATCTCCTTGTTGGTCAGGCCTTCCGCGACGAGTTCGGCAACCTCGTGCTCCCGCTTGGTCAGCACCGTCCGCTCCTGACCGGGCGTGTCCGGCATCGGCTCGCGGGACTGTTCACCGAGCGTGTACGCGATCGCGTCCGCGGTGGTCATCGATGCACCCTCACGGTGCGCGGCGTCGAGCGTCTTCGCGTCCAGCGCCTCGCGGACCGTCTCTTCGTAGGTGTTCTGGTGAACGAGCAGATTGGGGAAGAAGACCGGGTTGCTACCGACGAGCCGGCGGTGGGCGTCGGCCGCTCCCATGACGACGGCCGCGCGTCGCACCTGACCGTTCTCCGCGTCGAGCCAGGCCAGCGCCTGCAGGCACGTGAAGACCATCAGTGGATCGCGAGTCTGCCGGGTCAGGCGCAGTCCCGCTTCGAGAAGTTCGGTTGCGTGCTCGCGATCGCCCGAGCGCCAGGTGTCGACTCCGTTGGCCCACAGTGAATAGCCGCGATGAATGTATTCGCCGTGGCCCTGCGCGATGGCGAGAGCGCGGCCCTGGAAGGTCAGAGCCTGCGAGGTGTGGTCACCGACGTGGGCCCAGCCGAGCAGACTGAGCGCCTCGAGCTGGAGTTGCGGATACGCGTCGACGCCGGGGGTGTCCGCCGCGAACCGCAGGCGTACCCGAGCCTGTTCGAGGTCGCCGCTGCAGAAGGCTGTGATCCCGGCGGCCATCGCGACGTAGGCGCGGGCGATCGGGTCCGCCGCCGGCGACTCCAGTGCAAGCGCGTCCTCGGCTCGGGCAGCGGCGACCGTGAGGTCACCTTGGAAGGCGGCCAGGATCGCGGCCGCGAAGAGCGATTTGGCCTGGAGGGTGGTCGGTTGCCGGTGGGTTTGGTCGAGTGCGCGATGGAGCCAGCGCCGGCCCTCGGCGAACAGGCCGCGTGCGATCCAGAACGGGTAGAGGGCGGCCGCGAGGGGCAGCGCGCTTCCGTCGTTCTCGGCGATCGCGAAGTCGAATGCCTCCCGCAGGTTCGGCAGTTCCCCGCGAAGCCGATCGCTCCAGTCGAGCTGCCGGGGACTGATCCAGTCGGCCTCCGCGTCCAGCGCCATCCGGGTGTACCAGTCGCGGAACCGCAACCGCAGATTCACATCGCCCGCGGTCTCGTCCAGCTGTTCGCGGCCGAAACCACGGACCGTGTCGAGCATCCGGTAGCGAGCCCGGCCGCGGGCGTCCTCGCGGACGATGATCGACTTGTCCACCAACGACGCCAGGATGTCGAGCAGGTCGCCGGCACAGTCCTCCCCGCAGATGTGCTCGACGTCGTCGATGTCGAAGCTCCCGGTGAACAGCGACAGCCGGCGCCACAGCTGCTGTTCCTCGGGGGTGCACAGGTCGTAGCTCCACCCGATGCTCCACTTCAGCGTCTGCTGTCGGGGCGGCACACCTCGACTGCTCCACGTCAGCAGGCCGCGACGCTCGATCAGGCGCTGCAGGATCTGCTCGGGTGACAGGGCGCGGGTGCGGGCCGCAGCCAGTTCGATTGCCAGCGGCAACCCGTCGAGCCGGGCGCAGATCTTGGCGATCGTCGCGGTGTTGTCGTCCGTCAGTGCGAACCCCGGCACCGCGGAGGCGGCCCGTTCGGCGAACAGGGCGACGGCGTCGAACCGGGACACCTTGATCACCGGTTGGCTCCGGTCCCGGCTCGGCGTGGTCAGCGGGGACACCGGAATGACGGTCTCGCAGCCGAGTCCGAGCAGTTCCCGGCTCGTGGTGAGGACATGCAGGCCGGCGCACCGCTCCAGCAACGTCTGGACCAGCTCCGCGACCGCGTCGACGACCTGTTCGCAATTGTCGAGAACGAGGAGCCTGGCCCCCTCGGCCATGGCTTCGACGAGCGAATCCCGGGGTGGGCGGCCGGTGTAGTCGCGCACCCCCAGCGTGGTGGCGACGACGTCGACGACGAAGTCCGGGTCGTGGACATCGGCGAGTTCGATGAGCCACACGCCGTCGGGGAAGTTCCGCCGGACCGAGGTCGCGACGCGCAGAGCGAGCCTGGTCTTGCCGACACCGCCGATGCCGGTGAGCGTCACGAGACGGCATTCGGTGAGCGCGCCACGAACCGCAGTGAGTTCGTGGCGGCGACCGACGAAACTGGTGAGATCGGCCGGGAGTCGGCCGTGACCGGGCGACGGACCGGACGCCTGGTGGGGCCCGAGGGTGTCGACGTCGGCCATTCCGCCACCTACGTTTCCGTCAGATCAACACAACCGAGACTACTCGCCGGGCCGGGTGGAGGCGCCGCGCACGAACCGGCCGGTGCCGGTGTAGTCGGCGATGCGCTGCTGCGGCATCGGCCGTGACGGCTGGATATGGCTAACTGTGCGCCGTGACCAGCAGTGCCCGGCACCGTTCGACCAGGTGCGTCCGCAGTCGCGCGGCCCGTTCCGCCAGCGACACCTGCTCGCGGACGTAGTCGGCGCGCCCCTGGGGGGTCTCGATGCGGACGGGTTCGTACCCGTACTCGGTCAGGTCGTAGGGGCTGGCCTTCATGTCCAACTCCCGCGCGTCCGTTGCCAAACGGAAACAGTCGATGACGAGTTCGGATTCGACGAGCGGCCCGAGCTTGGTCGCCCACTTGTACAGGTCCATGCCCGCGTGCAGGCAGCCGGGCTGTTCCCGGGCGACCTGCGTGTCCCGCGTGAGCGCTGCCTCGTTGCGGGGGACCGCGTCGGGGGTGAAGAAGCGGAACGCGTCGAAGTGCGTGCAGCGCAGTTGCATCGACTCGACCACTTCGTCGGTGCCGGCGTGCCCCAGTCGCAGCGGGACCTGCGCGTGCCGCACCGCTTCCTCGCCGCCGCGGTACACCATCGCCCACTCGTGCAGACCGAAGCAGCTCAGCTGGGGGCGCCGGGCGGCGGTGGCGGACAGCAGCTCGGCGACGAATTCGACCGTCTCGCGACGCCGTGCCAGGACGTCGGGGGACAGGGCCACCAGATCGTCGGCGGTTTCGTAGCCGGCGTAGATGAGGTAGTCGCGCGCCGACGGCCCGGCGAGGGCGGTGCCGTACCCGGGATGCCAGCGGCGCAGTTGGTTCGGTTTGACGCTGTAGTAGGTGAACAGGAAGTCGTGCACGGGATGCTTGACGCCCGCGGCCTTGCGCTGCAGGTGCGGCCCGACGAGATCCGCCACCACCTCTCGGTGGCGGTCCCGCCGGGCAGTCCACACCTCTTCCGGCAGAACTGCCGAACTCACTACTCTCAGACCGCCTTCTGACCGGGTACGACGTCGACGATCCGGTGGGTGCCGTCCCGCACCGTGCCGACGAACTCCTCGACCAGATCCTCGAGCGCGACGATACCGATCACCGCACCCGACGCGTCGACCACCGCACCGAGGTGCGAGTTGGTGCGGCGCAGCCGGGCGAGCGCGTCGTCGAGCGGCAGCGTCACCGAGATCAGCGGCAGCCGGCGGATGTCCGAGCGCGGGATCACCGTCTCGGGTCCGGCGGCCTCGTCGGCGATCCGATCGAGCACGTCCTTGAGGTGCAGGTAGCCGATCAGAGCACCGTCGGCGCCGCGCACCGGGTAGCGCGAGTAGCCGGTCTGCACGACCGCTTCCTCCACCGCTCCCAGCGTGGTGCCGCCGTCCCGGAAGGGGACGGTGCGCATCTTGGCCGACGGGATCATGACGTCGGCGACGGTGCGGCCCTCGGTCTCGAGCGCCTGCGTCAGCCGGCGGTGCTCCTCCTCGTCGATCAGGCCCTCGGTGTGGGATTCGCCGATCATCTCGGACAGCTCCATCGTGGACACCGTGGCGTCGAGCTCGTCCTTCGGTTCCACGCGCAGCATCTTCAGGATGCCGTTGGCGCTGATGTTGTAGAACGCGATGAGCGGCCTGGCGAGCTTGATGAACGCCAGGTGCGCGGGCACCAGCAGCATCGCGGTCTTCTCCGGTCCGGCGATCGCGATGTTCTTGGGGACCATCTCGCCGAGCAGGATGTGCAACACGACGACCAGACCCAGCGCGATCGTGAACGCGATCGGGTGGAGCAGGGCGTCGGGTACGCCGAGCGCGTCCATCGGGGCCTCGATGAGGTGCGCGATGGCGGGTTCGCCGACCTTACCGAGCAGGATCGAGCAGATCGTGATGCCCAATTGGGCCCCGGCGAGCATCAGCGACAGGTTCTCGCCGGCCTTGATGACGGTGGCCGCACGCTTCTTGCCCTGCGCGTGCAGCGCGTCGAGCCGGTCCCTGCGGGCGGTGATGAGCGCGAACTCGGCGCCCACGAAGAACGCGTTGCCGGCCAGAAGGACGACGGTGAGCAGAACACCGAACAGGTCACCCATGGTGCGTCACCTCCCGCGCCGGCTCGATCGCCGGCACCGGGGTGAGCAAAACCCGGTCGATGCGGCGACCGTCCATCGTCAGGACCCGGGCGATCCAGCCGCGGCCGTCGGGGCCGGCGGGCAGGCCGTTCGCGTCCGGCAGTGCCACCTCGTCGCCCTCGACCGGGATGCGGCCGAGCGACGTGAGCACCAGGCCGCCGAGCGTGTCGTACTCGCCCTCGGGAGCGAGGTAGCCGGTGGCACGGCTGACCTCGTCGGTGCGCAGCAGTCCGGAGCAGGCCCAGCTGTGGCCCACCCGCTGGACGTCGATCTCGGGTTCGTCGTGCTCGTCGCGGACGTCCCCGAGGATCTCCTCGATGAGGTCCTCCATCGTCACGACGCCGGCGGTGCCGCCGTACTCGTCGACGACGAGGGCGACCTGCATGCCGTCCGCGCGGACCTGTTCCATCACCGCGTCGCCGTCGAGCGTCGACGGCACCACCGGCACGGCCTGCGCGAGCGAATCCAGCCGGGTGGTGGAACGGCGGGCCGCGGGCACGGTGAACGCGTGCTTGATGTGAACGACACCGATCGTGTTGTCCAGATCGCCGTCGACGACCGGGAATCGCGAGAATCCGGTGCGCGAGGCGGCCTCGAGCAGATCGGTCACCGTGGCGTCGGTATCGAGTGTCTCGATCTTCACGCGGGGTGTCATCAACTCCTCGGCGCTCAGTTCGCCGAAGCGCAGCGATCGGTTCACCAGCAGCGCGGTGCCGGCGTCGAGCGATCCGCGCTCGGCGGACGTGCGGACGAGGGAGCCGAGTTCCTGTGGCGACCGGGCCGATCGCAGTTCCTCGGCGGGCTCGATGCCGAGACGGCGGACCACCCAGTTGGCGGTGCCGTTGAGCCCGTTGATCGCCCACTTGAAGATCAGCGAGAAGCCGGCCTGCAGCCCCGCGGTGGCGCGGGCGGTCGGCAGCGGCCTCGAAATCGCCAGGTTCTTGGGCACCAGCTCTCCGAAGATCATCGAGAACGACGTCGCGATGATCAGCGCGAGGGCCAGCGAGATGCCGCCGGCCGTGGCATCGGACAGCCCGACGCCGGTGAGCAGCGGGGTGATGAACCGCGCGAGCACGGGCTCGGCCAGGTAACCGGTGATCAGTGTCGTGATGGTGATGCCCAACTGGGCGCCGGACAGCTGGAACGACAGCGTGCGATGCGCGTGCTGGACCTGCCGGGCACGCCGATCGCCGCCGCGCGCGTGGGCGTCGACGGTGCTGCGCTCGAGCGCGGTCAGGGAGAATTCGGCCGCCACGAAGAGGGCGGTGCCTGCGGTCAAGGCGATGAAGCCGACCAGGCTGAGGACGGTCAGTGCGACGTTCACGTCAGCACCACCCGACCCGGGGAGGGGGAGTTGCTGGGGGCGCCGGGTTTGTCACCCGGCTCGCTAGGGGAGCCCTCGGACTCGGCGTCCGGGCCCGAAGCGGTCGCGACGGGCTGTGCGTCGGGGGGCGTGTGTATGGGTGCCTCGGGCACCGGCGTCCTCTCTGTCGGGCGGCACATGTCGTCGGTTTCAACCGAAGCAGCGCCGACGATATTTCAGGAAACGAAGCCACCACTATATCGGGCGCGAATCGAACGGGATGAAACAGACATCCCGCTCAGTGCTGGGTCACCACCCGGACGGCAGGGGACGGCCCTCGGCGAACCCGGCCGCCGACTGCACTCCCAGCACGGCCTTCTCGTGCAGTTCGTCGAGCGTGCGAGCACCCGCATACGTGCAGGTGCTGCGGACACCCGAGCAGATGTGGTCGAGTAGATCCTCGACGCCGGGACGGTGGGGGTCGAGGCGCATCCGGGAACTCGAGATGCCCTCCTCGAAAAGGCCCTTGCGGGCGCGGTCGAAAGCGGAATCCTCGACCGTGCGGGCCGCGACGGCGCGCTTCGACGCCATCCCGAAGCTCTCCTTGTAGCGATTGCCGTCCCGGTCGATCCGGAGCTCGCCCGGCGACTCGTAGGTGCCGGCGAACCACGACCCGACCATCACGTTCGACGCCCCGGCTGCGAGCGCGAGCGCCACGTCACGCGGGTGCCGCACACCCCCGTCCGCCCACACGTGCGCGCCCAGTTCGCGCGCCGCGGCCGCGCACTCGGCGACGGCGGAGAACTGGGGCCGGCCGACGCCGGTCATCATGCGGGTAGTGCACATCGCGCCCGGGCCGACGCCGACCTTGACGATGTTCGCTCCCGCGTCGATCAGATCCCGGGTGCCGCGCGCCGAGACCACGTTGCCCGCCACGAGCGGTACCCCGAGACCGAGCGCGGCGACCGCACGCAGGGCGTCGAGCATTCGCTGCTGGTGGCCGTGCGCGGTGTCGAGCACCAGCAGGTCGGCGCCGGCGTCGGCGAGGGCCTTCGCCTTCGCGGCCACGTCCCCGTTGACCCCGACGGCCGCCGCGATCCGCAGCCGGCCCCGCTCGTCGACGGCGGGGGAGTAGATGCCGGCCCGGATCGCACCGGTACCGGTGAGGACACCGGCCAGCATGCCGTCGTCGTCGACGATCACCGCGAGTGGATCGTGCCGCGACTCGAGCAGCCCGAACACCTCGCGCGGGGTCGCGGTGACCGGGGCGGTCGCGAAGTCACGCACCGCCACCGCGCCGACGCGGGTGAACCGGTCGACGTCCGCGCAGGACGACTCGGTGAGCACCCCGATCGGCTTGCCGCCGTCGACGACGACCGCCGCGCGGTGCGCCCGCTTGTGCAGCAGGGTCAGTGCGTCGGAGACGGCGTCCTCGGGGTCGAGGGTGATCGGGGTGTCCGCGACCAGGTGCCGGCTCTTGACGAACTCGACGGTTTCGGCGACCGCGGACGACGGAACGTCCTGCGGGATGACGACGAGCCCGCCGCGCCGGGCGACGGTCTCGGCCATCCGACGGCCCGCGACGGCGGTCATGTTGGCGACGACGATCGGGATCGTGGTGCCCGACCCGTCCGACGTCGCCAGGTTCACGTCGAAGCGTGACGCCACGTCGGTCCGGTTCGGGACCAGGAACACGTCGTCGTAGGTGAGGTCGTACGGCGGGCGCTGCCCTTCGAGGAACTGCACAGTCGCCGAGCGTACTGCCCGGACGGGGAGTGCGCCCGCTATCCGGCGTGTGCCGGATCCGGGCGTTCGACCCGCCCGTCGCCGTAGCGGGCGAAGCGGCCGGCGTCCCGGTCGTGCACAGGCGCGTCGTCCGGCCACGGCCAGCCTCCGAAGCCGGTGCGCCGGTAGTCGTCGTACGCCTCGAGGATCTCGCGTTCGGTGTTCATCACGAACGGGCCGCGGGCCGCGACGGGCTCCCCGATCGGGACGCCCTGCAGCAGCAGCACGGTAGCCGCCGTCTCGGCGCGCACGGTGAGCGCGGCGCCGTCGTCGGGGGCGTACCCCCAGCCGGACTCGACGTCGGTGCCGTCGACATGGACGCGGGCTCCGTCGCCGTGGACGTAGAGCACCCGGCGCGCATCCGGCGACGTGGCCGCGGGCAGCTCGACGACGGCGCCGGGCTCGAGGTCCACGAGCCAGATCGCGACGTCCGAGGTGACGTCGGACGCCCACGAGTTGGCCGGCGGCGCCGGCGCATCCTCGCCCGCGAAGCGTCCCGCGATCACCCGCACCCGCGCACCGTCGAGGGCCACGTCGGGGATGTCCTCGTTCCACTGCATCGTGAACTCGGCCGGTGCGGACTTGTCGCGCGCAGGCAGGTTCAGCCAGATCTGGTAGAGCTCGAAGTCGTTGTCGCCGTCCTGATTCAGCAGCGGAAACATCTCGGAGTGGCTGACGCCGCCGCCGGCGGTCACCCATTGCACGTCGCCACCGCCGTAGCGGGCGGACGCGCCGGTGGAGTCGGCGTGGTCGACGAAACCGCGCCGGACGACGGTGATCGTCTCGAAGCCGCGGTGCGGGTGTGCGGGGAATCCGGGCACCGTGGTGCCGTGGTACATGTTCCAGCCCGACGGGTTGCCGAAGTCCTGGCCGAGCGGGCGGTCGGAGACGTCGACGGCGGGAGTGAGATCCGCGGTCCCCTGCGGGTAGTGGTCGATGTGGTGCACGGCGAACAGGAACGGGTCCAGCGCGGGCCACGGGGTGCCGAGACGAAAGACCTGTGCCGTGCGGGCGGGGGTGCTCACGGTGCCTCCAGGAGACAGATAGTTGAAAGTTTAACTTCTCATGATCTCAACGTCCGGGCGGCGGGCAGGCATTCCCCTTCAGTTCGCGACGGACTCCGCCTCGGGTTGCAGCGTGGCCTGGTCGCGCGAGAGCGCGATCGTGGTCGCCAGCATCACGACGATCGCCGCGGCGACGACGGCCAGACCGATCCCGGAGACCTGCAGGCGCTCGTCGAGCACGGTCATGCCGAGGAAGATCGCGACCACCGGCTCGCCGATCGTCATTGCGGGCAGCGATGCCGACAGCGGCCCCACCTGGAACGCGCGCTGCTGGAGGTACACGCCGACGACCCCGGCGGCGAGCAGGGCGTAGGTCTGCCACGCGCCGAGCAGGTGTCCTACCCCGTGCTCGAGGAGGTCGGTGACGTACTTGGTGAACGCCACCGCGACTCCGTACAGCGCGCCGCTCGCCGTGCCGAGCAGCAGCGCCCGCCACCCCGGATCCATCCGCGGCGACAACCCGAGCGCGGTCGCGCCGGCGACGAGCACCACCACCGTGATCAGCGGCACCGACCACTGCGCCCACGGTGCGTCGGTGCCGCCCTCGGTGGGATTGCCGACGACGAGGAACACCGCGAGCGCGGCCGTCAGTGCGATCGCCAGCGCCCACGAACGTCGGGTGAGCCGGTGCCCGGAGAACTTCGCCGACAGCGGCAGCGCGAACAGCAGCATCGACACCAGCAGTGGCTGCACCACCAGCACCGAGCCGAGTGCGAGCGCGATCACCTGG
The DNA here is from genome assembly GCF_002094305.1 of Prescottella equi. Taxonomy (GTDB): domain Bacteria; phylum Actinomycetota; class Actinomycetes; order Mycobacteriales; family Mycobacteriaceae; genus Prescottella; species Prescottella equi. The sequence continues at coordinate 339,499 of NZ_LWTX01000004.1, read as the reverse complement.
AACAGGTAGCCTCCGCCGTCCCCGACGATTCCCGCCCACCAGCGTGGGGTGCGCACCAGAGCCGCGATGAGCGATCGGTCCTCGGGAACCTGCGCCGCCGCGGTCTGCTGGGCCACCGACGCGCACGCGAACAGGAACGCGGCGATGAGCGCGCACAGGATCGAGGCGGCGGGCAGCCCGGACATCGGTCAGCTCCCGCCGCGCCGACGGCGGCTCTGCCCGGACTCGGGACGGCCGGTCCCGTCGCGGCGTGGCCCGCCGCGTCCGCGGAACCCGCGCTGCGGACCCGGGCCCCGCCGGTCCGCGGGGGCCTCCTTCTTGGGTGCCGCGGATGCGGTCTCGGGCTCGGGCACCGGGGTTCCGCTGGGCTCGCGGGCGCCGGTCACCGCCTCCCAGCGGCGGTCGCGGCCGCCCACGGTGAGTGGGTCGACGTCCACCCCGGCGGCACGCATCACCTTCGCGGCGGGACCGCGTTCGTCCTCGGTCACCACCGTCACCACGACACCCGACTCCCCGGCGCGGGCGGTGCGGCCCGCGCGGTGCAGGTACGCCTTGGGTTCGGTGGGCGGGTCGACGTGCACGACGAGCGAGACGTCGTCGACGTGGATGCCCCGCGCTGCGACATCGGTCGCCACCAGCACCGGCAGGGTCCCGCCGGCGAACTCGGCGAGCACCCGGGTGCGGTGGCCCTGCGGCTTGTCGCCGTGCAGGCCGCCCGCCGCGATCCCGACCGCCCGCAACTCGTCGGTGAGGCGGTCCACGCCCGCCTTGGTTCGGACGAACAGCAGCGTCCGGCCCTCGCGGGCCGCGATGCGGGCGACGGTGGGGTACTTGATCTCTCGCGGCACGTGCAGCACGTGGTGCTCCATCGAGTCGACGGCGGCGACGGCCTCCGCGGTCGCGTGCGTGACCGGGTCGTGCAGGTAGCGCGCGACGAGCGTGTCCACCTCGCCGTCGAGGGTCGCCGAGAACAGCAGCCGCTGCGCGGTTTCCGGGGTGCGGTCCAGGATCTCGGTGACCTGCGGCAGGAACCCCAGCTCGGCCATGTGGTCGGCCTCGTCGACGGTGGTGATGCGGACGTCGTCGAGCGCGATCGTCCCCTGGGACACGTGGTCGGCGAGCCGGCCCGGTGTCGCGATCACGACGTCGACGGTGCGTGAGAGCTTGACAGCCTGCGCCTTGAACGGAACGCCGCCGACGATCGTGGCCGTCCGTAGACCCAGCGCGAGAGCCGGTTCGTCCAGCGCCTTCTCGATCTGTGCGGCCAGCTCGCGGGTGGGGGCCAGGACCACCGCGCGCGGACGCGACGGCCGACTCGCCCCGCCCTTGAGGCGCACCAGCAGCGGCAGACCGAACGCCAGGGTCTTGCCCGACCCGGTGGGGCCGCGACCGAGAACGTCACGTCCGGCGAGGATGTCGGGAATGGTGGCAGCCTGGATCGGGAACGGCGCCGAAACACCCGCGCGGCCGAGGGCGTGCACCAGTATCGGGGGCAGACCGAGCTGCGCGAAGGTGGGGAGGGGACGGTCGGACATGGGTGGCGCGGGCCTTCCGGTCGTGAAGTCACAGGCTACCGCGGGGTGGGACAATCGCGGTTCCGTGCGAAAGAGGAGGTACTGGTGTCCGAAACGGGAAGTTCCGAACTGGTCAGCGAGGTCGAGTTCCGGCATCTGCAGCGCTGCGTCGAGCTCGCGGCGGAGGCGCTGCTGGCCGGTGACGAGCCGTTCGGGTCGGTGCTCGCGACCGCCGACGGCACCGCGGTGGCGGAGGATCGCAACCGCATCGCCGACGGCGACAGCACGCGGCATCCCGAGTTCGAACTGGCCCGTTGGGCCGCCGAGAACCTGAGCGCCGAGGATCGGGCCGGCGCGACGGTGTACACGTCGGGGGAGCACTGCCCGATGTGCGCGGCCGCGCACGCCTGGGTGGGCCTGGGCCGCATCGTCTACGTCGCCTCCACCGCGCAACTGGTGTCGTGGCTCGATGAGATGGGAGTGCCGCCGGCACCCGTCCGTCCGCTGCCGATCCAGGACATCGCGCCCGGGGTGACCGTCGTCGGACCGATCCCGGAACTGGTCGACGACGTGCATCTGCTGCACCGCCGGCTCCACCAGGGCTAGTCGTCACAGACGGATCGGGGCGGACGCCGCAGCGTCCGCCCCGATCCGTCAGTAGGCAGGGCTGCTCAGGCCTCGATCTCGGAGCGGTCGCCGCTCCAGAGGGTGTGGAACTTGCCCGGCATGTCGACGCGCTCGTACGTGTGGGCGCCGAAGAAGTCGCGCTGGCCCTGGGTCAGTGCGGCCGGCAGACGCTCGGCGCGCAGACCGTCGTAGTACGACAGCGACGACGCGAACGCCGGCACCGGGATCCCCAGCGTGGTCGCCGTGACGACGACCCGACGCCAGCTGTCGATCGCGTTCTCGATGGCCTCACGGAAATAGGGCTCGACGATCAGCGACGTCAGCTCCGGATTGGTGTCGTACGCCTCCTTGATCCGGTTGAGGAAGCGGGCGCGGATGATGCAGCCACCGCGCCAGATCGTGGCCATGTCGCCGGGCGTCAGGTCCCAGCCGTACTCGTCGCTGCCGGCACGGATCTGGTCGAAGCCCTGCGCGTACGCGACGATCTTCGACGCGTACAGCGCGCGGCGGATGTCCTCGGTGAACTGCGCGACATCGGTCGGCTTGGCGCCCAGCTCACCGGACGCCAGTCCCTGCGCGGCCTTGCGCTGCTCGCGCGACCCGGACAGCGCACGGGCGAAGACGGCCTCGGCGATGCCGGTGACCGGCACACCCAGATCCAGTGCGGACTTGACCGTCCAGCGGCCGGTGCCCTTCTGCTCGGCGGCGTCGACGATCACGTCGACGAGCGCCTTGCCGGTCTTGGCGTCCTTCTGGCGCAGCACCTCGGCGGTGATCTCCACCAGGTAGCTCTCGAGATCGCCGCCGTTCCACTCGGTGAACACGTCGGCGACCTGCTCGGCGTCGAAGCCGAGCGCGTCACGGAACAGGTTGTAGGCCTCGCCGATGAGCTGCATGTCGGCGTACTCGATGCCGTTGTGCACCATCTTCACGAAGTGACCGGAGCCGTCCGGGCCGATGTGGGTGCAGCACGGGGTGCCGTCGACGTGCGCCGAGATCGACTCGAGCAGCGGGCCGAGCGCCGCGTACGACTCCTTGGGCCCACCCGGCATGATCGACGGGCCGTTGAGGGCGCCCTCCTCGCCACCGGAGATGCCGGCGCCGACGAAGTGCAGTCCGCGCTCACGCAGCGCCGCCTCGCGGCGGATGGTGTCGGTGTAGAGCGCGTTGCCACCGTCGATGATGATGTCGCCGGGCTCCATCGCGTCGGCGAGCTCCTCGATGACCGCGTCGGTCGCGTCGCCCGCCTTGACCATGATCAGCACGCGTCGCGGCTTCTGCAGCGCGCCGACGAACTCCTCGATGGTCTCGGTGCGGACGAAGTCGCCCTCGTCGCCGTGCTCGGCCAGAAGCGCGTCAGTCTTCGCGATGCTGCGGTTGTGCAGGGCCACCGTGTGTCCGTGGCGGGCGAAGTTGCGGGCGATGTTGGATCCCATGACGGCGAGCCCGGTGACGCCGATCTGGGCGCGGGCAGCCTCGGTGCTGGCAGAAGTCTCTGAGGTCATGGTTACAGCTTCCCCCGAGACCCCACCGTGACGCGAACCGGCCCCGCTGTTCGGGGCGTGACACCGGACACGCATTCGGCCCCGGATGCCCTGCGTAGGGCGGCCGGGGCCGAATGTGGTTCACGGGCGGTCGATCACCTCGACCCGTGCACTATGCGTTGCGGTTGCGGTGCGGACCGTCGAAGCCGTCGTAGCTGCGACGCTCGGTGCGGCTACGGAAACCGTTGCTGCGCTGCTCGGACGGACCCGAGGAGTTGCGTCGGTCGCCGAACGACCGGTTGTCCCGGTCGCCGAAGTCCCGACGCGGGCCGCGGTCGTCGCGGTTCCCGCGGAAACCGCCACCGTCGCCGTCCCGGCGGGGGCCACGGTTGTCGAAGTCCCGGCGGGGGCCGCGGTCGTCGCGGTTGCCGAAGGAACGGTTGTCGCGGTCGCCGCGGAACCCGTTGCTGCGCGAATCGCCTCCACGAGAATCGTTTCCGCGGAAGCCGCCCTCGCTGCGACGGTCGCCGGAATCGCGGCGCGAGCCGCGGTCGTCGCGGTTGCCGAACGAGCGGTTGTCCCGGTCGCCGAAGTCCCGACGCGGGCCACGGTCGTTACGGTCGTCGCGATTGCCGCGGAAACCGCCACCGTCGCCGTCGCGGCGGGGAGCGCGATTGTCCCGGTCGCCGAAGTCGCGGCGCGGGCCGCGGTCGTCGCGGTTGCCGAACGCGCGGTTGTCCCGGTCGCCGAAATCACGACGGGGCCCGCGGTCGTCGCGGTTACCGCGGAAACCGCCACCGTCGCCGTCGCGGCGGGGAGCGCGATTGTCCCGGTCGCCGAAGTCCCGGCGCGGGCCGCGGTCGTCGCGGTTGCCGAACGCGCGGTTGTCGCGGTCGCCGAAGCTGCGCTCGCCCCGGCCACGGTCCCCGAAGTCGCGACGCGGACCACGGTCGTCGCGATTGCCGCGGAAACCACCACCGTCGCCGTCCCGGCGCGGGCCACGGTCGCCGAAGTCGCGGCGCGGACCCCGGTCGTCCCGGTTGCCCCGGAAGCCGCCCTCGCGGCGGGGACCGCGATCACCGAAGGAGCGCTCACGGCGATCGCCACGGCTGTCGCGCTCGCTGCGGAAGTAGCTGTCGCGCACCGGCTCACCGCTCGGCGCCTGCGCGCCCGTGATGGTCGCCAGTTCCTCCGAGCCGGGGAACACCGGGACGGCGGTCGCATTCACCCCGGCCATACCCGTCAGACGGCGGAACATGCGTCGCTGGTTCGGGAGCACGATCGCCGCGACGACGCCCGCCTCGCCCGCGCGGGCGGTGCGGCCGGCGCGGTGCAGGTAGTCCTTGTGATCCTGCGGCGGATCGACATGCACGACGAGGTCGATACCGTCGACGTGGATTCCGCGCGCCGCGACGTCGGTGGCCACGAGCACCGGGGTGCGGCCCGTCTTGAAGCGCTCGAGCACGCGGGTGCGCTGGTTCTGGGCTTTGCCGCCGTGCAGGGCCTCGGCCGCGACACCCTTCTCACGCAGGCGCTCGGTGATGCCCTCGGCGCCCAGCTTGGTGCGCGCGAACATGATCGTGCGGCCGCCCTCGCGGGAGGCGATCTCGGCGAGCACCGCGTCCTTGTCGCCGCGGTCGACGAGCAGCACGTAGTGGTCCATCGTGGTGACCGAGGCGCGGCCGTCCTGCGTCGAATGCAATTCGTGCTCGGGCAGGAACTCCCGCACCAGCGTCTTGACGTCGTTGTCGAGCGTCGCCGAGAACAGCAGGCGCTGGCTGTCGTTCGGCGTGTCGGCGAGCAGCGTGCGGACCTCGGGCAGGAAGCCCATGTCGGCCATCTGATCGGCCTCGTCGAGCGCGGTCATCTCGATCTCGCCGAGGACGCACGTGTTCTGCCGCAGGTGGTCGCCGAGGCGGCCGGGGGTGGCAACGAGGATGTCGACGCCGCGGCGCAGCTGGTCGACCTGCTTGGTGAACGGGGTGCCGCCGACGGCGGCGCGCACGTTGAGTCCGAGCGAACCGGCGTACGGGGTGAGCGAATCGACGACCTGGAATGCGAGTTCGCGGGTCGGCACGAGAACCAGCGCGCGCGGACGCTTGGGCGCCGGGCGGTCCTCGTGGCGAGCCAGGCGTGCCAGCATGGGCAGACCGAACGCGAGCGTCTTACCCGAACCGGTCTGCGCGCGACCGAGGATGTTCTTGCCGGCGATGGCATCCGGGATGGCCATCGCCTGGATCGGGGACGGCACCGTGATCGAGTTGCGGGCCAGCGCGGCGACGACGGGTTCGGGCAGGCCGATCTCGGCGAACGTCACCTCGGCGGTGGCGCCTTCGGTCTCGATGGTTTCAGGAGACTCGTCGACCTCGGGGGATACGGTTTCGACGGAGGCCGGGACGACGATGTCGTCCTGGCTCTCCTGTACCGACGAATCTTGGGCAGCAGTGGTCACGCGGAATTACCTCTCCGGACGTAGGGCGCGTCGCGGAGCGGGCTGTCATGCAGCCGCACGAAGAGACGAGCCAGGGCACATGTCACCTTGGCCATCCGAAACGCGTCTTGCGGGAGAGATGGGGCTGTGTGCCGCACAATTAGTTGATCGGGCCGCGACAGCGGCCGCATTCGAGTGTACGCGACGACGTCGGCAGTGGACGATCCGCGGCGGCAGGTGTGACCAGTGCTACTTCGGTGGCTCAGGGTTGCGCGGCCGAGAACAGCCGGCTGAGCTCCACCAACCAGGGCACCGCGACGGCGATGGTCGGTACCACGAGGATGGCGGCCGCGCAGACGTACGCGGCCGCGGCGATCCGGATGTCGCCGACCGAGTCGGTGAGGCGCTGGACCCGCACCAGTGTGCTGGGCCCGCCGGCCGCCATCGCCCCGCGGGGCGCGGTGGAGCCGGCACACGCGACCAGCGCGCGGGCGAGTGGGCCGGGGCCGGTGACCTTGAGGGCCGAGTCGTCGGCGAGGAGTTCGACGAGCAACTGCACCGAGCCGAGCGCGGACTTCGAGCGCACCACCCGCGGGAAGGCGTGGTGGACGGCGGTGAATGCTTCGAGCACCAGATCGTGCCGGGCCCGCAGGTGCGAACGCTCGTGGGTGAGGATCGCAGTGACCTCGGCGTCGTTGAGCGAATTCAACGTGCCCTCGCTGAGCACCACCCGTTGACGGAGACCCGGAAGGCAGTAGGCGATCGGCTCCGCGGCGTTGAGCACCCGAACGCCCGGGAAGGTTCCGAGCGCGGTCGAGATGTCGCCGCGGTCGAGAAGGTCGACCAGCATGCGGTGGCGGGCACGCCGGCGGCGGGTGTGCACACCCACCCGCACCATCGAGAAGATCAGCTTGGCGCCGATCAGGAGGGTGAGACCGAACACGACGACGTACAGGATCCACAGGGGGAGCCCGAGCGCGTCGATCTCGGCGGTCGGCTCCGTCGTGGGGCGGCCGTCGGGGCCGGGCACCAGTAGCTGGCTCGCGATCGCGAGGCCCGAGCTGAACGCGGACAACACCGCTGCGAGCGCAATCGCCTGCCAGAGCACGAGAGCGGCCCGAGGGGCGCGGAACGGCCACCGCGCGCGACTGAGCAGCGCCGGTACGGGACCGGTGAGAGCGAGCGCGAGCAGCCCGAAGGCCAGCGCCGTGGTGGCGTTCATCGTCGACAGGTCATGGCAGCGGGGGCCTCAGCTCGCTCGCCCGGTGCCCGGGCGCAACCCGGTGGGACGAACGGGATCCCCGACCTGAGTCACCGGCTCGGACTTCGCGTCTTCGGCAGCCTCGAGTGCGGCGAGGGCCTCACGCAGTGCGGCCGCCTCGTCGGCGCCGACCTGGCCCACGAAATGGACCAGCGCGGCAGCACGCTCACCGGACGCGTCGGCCTGCTGCAGGGCGTCGACCATGAGGCTCGCGACCAGTTCGTCGCGGCCGTGCATCGGGAGGTAGCGGTGCGCGCGGTCGTCGCGCTGCTGGATCACCAGGTGCTTCTTGGCAAGTCGCTGCAGCACTGTCATCACCGTGGTGTACGCGAGTTCGCGCCGGGTCGCCAGCGCCTCGTGTACCTGTCGCACAGTCTGAGGCTCCGTCACCGACCACAGATGGTCCATCACCGCACGTTCGAGCTCGCCGAGTCCAGCCATGCTCCGATTCTACGGACCGCCCTCCCGGAATGGTTACTACTGGCGGTAGTAACTTCGGGAAGTTCGGTGTGGTATCGGTCTCACCGCGGCGCCGGGCGGTATACCGGTGGGGAAACGACAGCGCGGAGGTCCGATGTTCGGGTGGCTCGATCGACTGTCGCTGGTCTCCGGGCCGTTGCCGGTCGTCCTCGCGGTCTGCGGAATCGCCGGTGCCGGCTGGTTGCTCGCGAGTCGGCGACGCTGGTTCCTGCGCTGGGCGCTGCCCGCGGCGGTGGTTGGAGCGGTCGCCGCGACACTGCTGCTGTGGGTGATCGTCGAGAAGGTGTGGAAGCCGTTCCCCGACCCCATCGAGACGTCGGTGTACGTGTGGATCGGCATCGGGCTGTGGGCGGCGCTGCTGGCGCTCCCGCGCGCCTTCACCACTCGCAAGTGGTGGGTGCCGATCACGGTGCTCGCGGCGGGGGCCGTCGTGCTCGCGGTCGCCGTGCAGATCAACCTGGTGTTCTACGCCTATCCCACGGTGGGGACCGCGCTGGGGCTGCCGGACCCGGACCGGATCGACTTCGCCGAGGTACCTCCGCCGACGGACCCCGTCGTCACCGGTAGGCCCCTCGAGGATGCGTGGGCGCCGCAGGCTCCCACCGATCTACCGGCCAGCGGCCGCTACACGACCGTGGCCATCCCCGGCGCGACGTCGGGGTTCGCCGCGCGCGACGCCGTCGTCTATCTGCCACCCGCCTACTTCGCGAACCCGCGGCCCCTGCTGCCGGTGCTGGTGATGCTCGCCGGGCAACCCGGATCCCCGGAGGACTGGCTCAACGGCGGCAAGCTCGCGATGACGATGGACGCGTTCGCGCGCGAACACCACGGACTCGCCCCGGTGGTCGTCGTTCCGGACGGCACGGGTTCGCAGCTGGCCAACCCGTTGTGTCTCGACTCGCAGCTGGGGAAGGTCGCCAGCTACCTCGCAGTGGATGTACCGACCTGGATCAAGACGCACCTGCAGGTCGACCCCGATCCGCGGTCCTGGGCGGTCGGCGGATTGTCCTACGGCGGAACGTGTTCGCTGCAGTTGGCGACCAACCATCCCGACGTGTACCCGACGTTCCTCGACCTGTCCGGTCAGGAGGAGCCGACGCTCGGCGACCGCCGACGGACCGTCGACCAGGCGTTCGGCGGTGACGAGGCCGCGTTCGTCGCGGTGAATCCGTTGGATCTGATGAAGTCGCGACGCTATCCGGACACGGCGGGGATCATCGTCGTGGGCACGCGCGACGACGCCTATCGCGGCGGCGCCCAGAAGGTCTTCGCGGCAGCGCGGGACGCGGGCATGGACGTGCAGTACGTGGAGGTGCCGGGCAGCCACAGTTTCGCGGTGTGGTCGGCGGGGCTACGGCAGGAGATGGATTGGCTGGCCGAGAGGATGGGACTGATCTCGTGACAACGCTCCGCCGTTACGCGCGCCGGACATACGAGCTGCTCCGCTACGGAGCTGCCGGAGCACCGGTCAGCATCACCCTGCTCGCCGTCATGTGGGTACTCGGCTTCGCGACCGACTCCATCGTCCACGGTCCCGGTCAGTTCGTCGACCGGCATCTCGCCGTCGGGATCGGTCCCATCGAGCACTGGCGGTTGTGGACCAGTCTCAGTGCGGGTCTGTGGGCACCCGGGCTCGCCGGCTACCTCGGCGCCACCGTGCTCGTCTTCCTGGTCGCCGCCCCGCTCGAGCGCCGGATGGGGTCGGGGCGCTTCGCACTCGCGGCGCTGATCACCCAGGTAGCCGGCGCGCTGGTGGGCCTGGCCGTCGCGTCGGCGGTGAAACTGCTCGACGCCGACTGGGGCTTCCGGCTGCACATCGGGACCGCGGTAGGCCCGACGACATGGATCGCGGGCGCCGCGATGGCGGCGAGCGCCTCGATGGACACGCTGTGGCGCAGACGGATCCGCGTGAGCCTGCTGGCTCTCACGATCACGCTGGTGTTGTTCGCCGGACAGTTGCAGGACGTGATCCGACTCGGCGCGGTGATCGTGGGCCTGTGTATCGGTCCGTGGATCGTCCACCGGTCCGCCCGCGGCGCGCGGATCTCCGGGACCCGGCGCGAGGGCCGGGTCCTGGTCGCGATCGTCGTGGCCGCCACCTCGATCGGCACGATGCTCGCGGCGCTGTCGCCGCACGCGGTCGGGCCGCTGTCGGTGTTGCGTGACCTGTTCCGCGGGGTGCCCTGGACGACCGCCGAGGTCCGCGAGATCTGCGCGGAGTCCTCGTCGTCCCTCGACTGTCGGCGGGGTGAACTCGACCTGCGCCTGTCCGGGCTCGGCCCGACCCTGCTCAGCCTGATGCCGTCGGTGTTCCTACTGGTGCTGTGCGACGGGCTGCGCCGCGGCCGCCGGTTCGCGTGGATCGCCTCGCTCGTCGCGCAGTTGCTGCTGCTGGCGCTGTCGCTGCTGAACTTCGCGGTCCGCTACATCGACGTCGCCGACGAGGAGTCGCTCTTCTACGGCCTCGACGCCCCCAACGTGTACCGGACACTGACGCCTTTCCTGACGCCGCTCGCGCTGCTGGTGCTGCTGTTGGCGACCCGCAAACTGTTCGACGTGCAGGCGCCGTCGAAGACCTATCGCAGGCTCGCCGGCAAACTCGCCGTGCTGATCGCGGGTCTCGGTGTGCTGTACGTACTCGGGGGCCTGTGGGCGCGCAACGGTTTCGACCGTCGCCCCACCGCCTGGACGCTGCTCGCGGACTTCCCGGAGCGGCTGGTGCCGCCGGTGTACCTGCAGATGCTCGACCCGCGTCTGCTGCCCGACGACTGGGCGTCGACACTGCTCTACGAGTGGACCGGCGTCGTGTTCTGGGTCGTGGTGTGCGTGCTCGTCGGCGCCACGTTCCTGCGGCCCGCGCACGGCGCCGACACCGGCGCCGCCGAACGGGCACGGGAGATCCTCGTGCACGGATCGGGTAGTGCGCTGGCCTGGATGACGACGTGGCGCGGCAACTCCTACTGGTTCGGCGCCGGAGCAGACAGCTACGTCGCCTACCGGGTGATCGGCGGTGTGGCGCTCACGACGGGCGGGCCGGTGGGCCGACCGGATCGGGTGCGTGACGACGTCGTCGGGTTCGCGGAGTTCGCGGCGTCGAACGGCTGGGTGCCGTGCTTCTACTCGGTGACCGGGGACGTACGGGACGCGGCGACCGCACAGGGCTGGGTGGGCGTGCAGGTGGCCGAGGAGACGGTCCTCGATCTCGGCTCGATCGCGTTCACCGGCAAGAAGTTCCAGGACGTGCGCACCGCACTGAACAAGGCGGCGAAGTCGGGGATCACCGCCGAATGGGTGAGCTTCCCCACGGCGCCGCTCGCGATCACCGACCAGATCACCGCGATCTCCGAGGAATGGGTGGCCGACAAGGGCATGCCCGAGATGGGGTTCACGCTCGGCGGCCTGCAGGAAATGGACGACCCCGAGGTGCGTTGCCTCATCGCGGTCGACGAGCAGCGCACCGTGCACGGGGTGACGTCGTGGCTGCCGGTGTACCGGGACGGCCGGGTGGTCGGATGGACGCTGGACTTCATGCGTCGGCGCGGCACCCCCGAGGCCTTCCGCCCGGCGATGGAGTTCCTCATCGCGTCGGCGGCGTTGCTCCTCGAGCAGGAGGGCGCCGAGTTCGTGAGCCTGTCCGGGGCCCCGCTGGCGACCGTGCGCGACGGCGAGCAGGCGGACGTGCCTAGCGAGGTGCGGCCCGGGCTGTCGGAGGCGATGGACTCGTTGCTCGACGTGCTCGGCCAGACTCTCGAACCGGTGTACGGGTTCCGGTCGCTGCTGGCGTTCAAGTCGAAGTTCCAGCCGCGGTACGAGCCGATGTACATGTGTTTCCCGGACCCTGTCGCCCTGCCGAGCATCGGCAATGCGATCGGCCGCGCCTACTTGCCGGACGTGTCGCTGGGGCAGAGCGTGCGCCTGGTGCGGACGCTGATCAAGCGCTGACGCACCTCCGATCGGTGGTTGACGTGGTTGACTTGCTGGTGGCAGGGTGAGGTTGACAAGGTTGACGCGCGAGAGGGCTGGGCCATGACGACACGGGCATCGCTGATCGAGCAGGAGCACGAGTTGATGGCGCTGTTGAAGCAGCGGGTACACGACACGTTCGCCGCGGCCGCCGAGGCCGGAGTCCCCGCCGAGACGTTCGCCGATGTCGAGGCGATCGCCGACGCCATGTCCGCGGCGTTGCCCACCAGTCACGTGTACGACCAGATCGTGGGTCCCTTCTACGACACCGCGGGACTGACCCGGTGGTGGCGGGTGAGTCGGCAGGCGGTCAGCAAGAAGGTCGCGACCAACGCGGTCATCGCGTGCCGATTGGACGACGGCCAATGGGTGTACCCGACATGGCAGTTCACCGATGGCGGCGCCGTGCACCCGGCACTCGTCGAGGTGTGGCGCATCCTGCGCGCCGCCGCGGACCCGTGGACGGCCGCGCTGTGGCTGTGCACCCCGCAGTACGGGTTGGACGGCCGGTCCGCGGCCGACTGGCTCACCGGGGGCGGGCCGATCGACCCGGTCCGGGCCGTCGCCCGCGCCGACGCGCAGCGGTGGGCTGCATGACCCGTGAGGTAATCGCGCTCGGCTCGCCCGAAAACCGTTCCCTCACAGGATTCCCCACCTGGTCGTTGACCACCCGCCGGCAGCTGTGGCGTGGACACAAGGCCGGCAACGGTCCGTGGTGGTTCGCGTCGTCGGGGCGAGGCCGCTTCGATCTCGTCGAACCGCGCGGCACCTGCTACGTCGCGTTCGACGAGCGCACCGCGATCCGGGAGACGGTCGGCGAGGTGCTTGCGACCACCGGCATCATCTCCCGCGAGTTCGCCGACGAACGGGTGCTGTCCCGCCTGCGCATCCCCGCCCGCCGGACCCTGGCCGACACCTGCGCCGAGGCGGCCGCGGACTACGGACTCACCCGCGAATTGTGCACCGTCACTCCGTACACGATCCCGCAGCAGTGGGCTGTCGCGCTCGCGCGATCGTGCGACGGCCTGCGCTACCAGACCCGGTTCACCACCGGCACGGCCGCGAACGCGGCCGCACTGTTCGACGACGCGGGCGCGCGGGAAGCCTGGGCTGTGGACGACGCCCCGGAGCCGTTCGCGGCCGCCGCGCGCCGCTGCGGGTTCGCCGTCGGGTCGGTGCCGCGCACCGTACGGATCGTGCAGCCGCCGGGTTGACCGATCGTCCGGCGGGCCGGTCGCAGACGCCGATCGAGCGCCTCACTCACCGTGGCCGTTCACGGGGCGTGCCGTCGGAGGAGGCGTGCCGATCTCGTCGATGCCGTGGCCGCTGCACGGGATGCGGGTTGCGGTGGCGTGCTCGATCCGGGGCACCAGGAACCACCGCATCTCACTGCGCAGTCGGCACCACCCGATCAGGTACCACTGCCCGTTCCTGGCGGCGAACATCACCGGTTCGACGTCCCGGGTGGTCGTGTCGCCGTCGCGGGAGGTGTAGCGGATGCGCACCACATGCTGCTCGGACATCGCTTCCTCCAGCGCCGACTTGATCGTGCGCGGCGTAGGAGGGGCGTCGACCCAGATGCGACCGGCGAGCTCGTCGGCCTTCGCCCGGGTCCGCGGATCGAGTACGTCCATGATCTTTCGGATGCCGGCCGCGGCGAGATCGGCGTAGGGGGCATCGGGGGCGGCGGAGACCGCCGTCAGCAGCGCCACTGCCTGCGCGGGGGACAGGCTCACCGGTGGCAGGGTGCTTCGGGCAACCAGCCCGTAGCCGCCGCCGGGGCCCGGGCGTGACCAGAGCAGCGCGCCACTGTTCTCGAGCGCGGCGAGGTCTCTCTTGACCGTCCGCACGGACACACCGAACTCGGTGGCGAGTCGTTCGGCGGTGCATCCCCGTGGTCCGCTGCGGCGCAGCATCTCGGACAGGGCGTGGAGCCGCTCGGCCCTCTTCACTGCTCAGCCCGACGAAAAATCATGCCAAAATGGTGACATACCGTTGTCCAGCAGGCCTGAGAGCATCGTCGTGTGACGACAAACGCGAATAGCCCGACCCTCATTCTGATCGCCGGCCACTGGCTGGGCGCCTGGGCGTGGGACGAGGTGCTGGAACACCTCACTGCCGATGGCTGGCGCGCCCTCCCGATGACGCTTCCCGGGCTCGACGGACAGGACCCCGACCGTGCATCCAGGACGCTCGACGACCAGGTTGCCGCGATCGAACGGGTTCTGACCCAGGCTTCGGCCTCCACGGCCCGGCCGGTGGTCATCGTGGCGCACAGCGGAGCCAACGCGCCGGTGAGTCTCGTCCTCGATCGGCATCCTGAACTCGTCCGCCGAGTGGTGTGGGTCGACAGCGGCCCCGTCGCCGACGGCAGTGTCTTCGCCCCGGATACGCCCGAAGACCTGACCGAGTTCCCACTGCCGCCGTTCGAGGAGCTCGGCCGGCAGGCCAGCCTCGAGGGCCTGAGCGCCGCGGCACTCGAGCGCTTTCGCGACAGGGCCGTTCCGGAACCGGGCCCAGTGCTGCGCCGACAAGTGACGCTCACCAACGATGCGCGTCTTGCTGTCCCGACCACCCTGGTGTGCTGCTCGATCCCGAGCGCGCAGGTGATGGAGTGGGCCGACGCGGGTCACCCCATGTTCGCCGAGGTGTCGAAACTCGACCACGTCGATGTCGTCGACCTCCCGACCGGGCATTGGCCCATGTGGAGCCGGCCCGGCGACCTCGCCCGCATCGTCGCCGCAGCAGCGACGTCACCGGTCGACTGATCTCAGGCGGCCCATCGCATACGCGGTTCTGCGGCGGTCGTCTCGGTGGGTGGCTCCCCGAACGTCCACCGCTACGCTCGGCCCATGCTGGTGTGGATCAACGGCGCCTTCGGTGCGGGTAAGACGCAGACCGCGTTCGAGTTGCACCGTCGGATCCCGGGCTCGCACGTGGCCGATCCCGAACTCATCGGATTCGCGATTCACAAGATGCTGCCGGCGGCCGCGCGGGACGACTTCCAGGACCGAGCCCAGTGGCGGTCGGCGGTCATTGCCACCCTCGCCGACGCGGTGACCGCGCACGCCGGTCCGGTGATCGTGCCGATGACGTTGGTGAACTCCGACTACTTCGACGAGATCACGACCGGCCTGGCGGCAGAAGAGGTGGACGTCCGGCACTTCACGCTCGTCGCATCGCCCGAAACGCTCCGGCGTCGGCTCCGGACGCGCGGCGGGCACTGGCTCGGGCGCGCCGTCGGCCGAGACGAAACCTGGGCCATGCAGCAGATAGACCGGTGTGTGACCGCACTCGCCGCCGACCGATTCGCAGAGCACGTCGACACCGACACCCGAACCGTCGACGAGATCGTGGAGCACCTGGGCGACAGGCTGAATCTGCAGCTCGAACGCCCTCGCCTGCATCCGGTGCGCTATCAGTTGCGCCGGGCGGCGGTCGGGATCCGACACGTCAGGTTGTGAGATGGGCTGCCGAGCGCTGGACTGCGCCTGTTCACCCGTGCCGGGTGAGGCGTCGACCGCGCCCGAGATGTCACGCTGCGACTGCGTTCGGATACAGCGGTGCGGCGGAAGGGAACTCATGACCGATCAGGGACAGGCCACGGCGACCGTGCAGGCCCGGCACGCGGAGTCGCTGAAGGTGATGCCGTTCGACGAGGACCAGGACTTCGCCGACGCGCAGCGCGGCTTCGTTGCCGCGCTGGAGCCGGGAGTCGTGAAGAACGCCGACGGTGCGGTGGTCTGGGACAGTGGCTCGTTCGCCTTCCTCGACGAGGACTGCCCCGAGACGGTTCATCCGAGTCTGTGGCGTCAGTCCCGGCTCTGCGCGATGCAGGGCCTGTACGAGGTCACCGACGGGATCTATCAGGTCCGGGGCCTGGACCTGTCGAACATGACGCTGGTGGAGGGCGACACCGGGGTGATCGTGATCGATCCGCTGATCTCCGAGGAGACCGCGGCCGCGGGTCTGGCCCTGTACCGCTCGCACCGCGGCGACCGTGCCGTGGTGGGGGTGATCTTCTCGCATTCGCACATCGACCACTTCGGCGGCGTCAAGGGCGTCACCACCGCCGAGTACGTCGCGGCGGGCCGGTGCCCGATCCTGGCCCCGGTCGGGTTCGTCGAGCACGCGGTGGCCGAGAACGTCTACGCGGGCACGGCGATGGGGCGGCGGGCGGCCTACATGTACGGGGCCGCTCTACCGCGCGGACCGCTCGGCGCCGTCGGCGCGGGTCTGGGCCCCACCACCTCCACCGGGACACCGACCCTCCTCACTCCGACCGTGGACATCGACCACACGGGACAGACCGCCACCATCGACGGGGTCCGCATCGAGTTCCAGATGACGCCCGGCACCGAGGCGCCGTCGGAGATGAACTTCTACTTCCCGGACCGCCGGGCACTGTGCATGGCGGAGAACGCCACCCACACGCTGCACAACCTGCTCACGTTGCGCGGCGCACTCGTGCGTGACCCGCACGTGTGGTCGAAGTACCTCACCGAGTCGATCAACCGGTACGCGGCGCACTCGGACGTGCTGTTCGCGTCGCACCACTGGCCGACGTGGGGTACCGAGCGGCTCACCGAGTTCCTGTCGCTGCAACGCGACCTGTACGGGTATCTGCACGATCAGACGCTGCGGGCTCTCAACCAGGGCGCCACCGGTATCGAAATTGCCGAGAACTTGGAGCTGCCACCGGCGGTGGCGCGGGCCTGGCACACGCACGGCTACTACGGGTCGGTCAGCCACAACGTCAAGGCCGTCTACCAGCGCTACATGGGCTGGTTCGACGGCAACCCGGCCACCCTGTGGGAGCATCCTCCCGTCGATGCGGCGAGACGGCACGTCGAGTTCATGGGAGGCGCCGACGAGGTGGTGGCGAAGGCCCGGAAGTCGTACGCGGAGGGCGACTTCCGCTGGGTCGCGCAGGTCCTCAACTACGTGATCTTCGCCCAGCCGGATCATGCCGAGGCGCGGACGCTGCAGGCGGACACCCTGGAACAGTTGGGCTTCGGCTCGGAGAACGGGACGTGGCGGAACTTCTTCCTCATGGGCGCCTACGAGCTGCGCAACGGGCCGGTGGGCACGCCCACGCGGACGGACGCCCCGGACATCGCGGCGGCCCTGTCGGTGGAGCAGGTCTTCGACGCGATCGCGCTGCGCATCGACGGGCCCCGCGCATGGGACGCCGACATCACCATCGACTGGCGGATCACCGACGAGGGCATCGACCACCGCACCCACCTCCGGAACGGGTTGCTCGTGCACTACGACCTCGACGGTGAAGCGTCCGAGCCCGACGTCCGACTGTCGCTGTCCCGCCCGGACCTGATCGCCGCCGTCGTCGGGGGCGGCGACGTTGCCGGGATGGTCGGCGCCGGCCGGATCGGGGTCGAGGGCGACGCCGCGAAGCTCACCGAGCTGATCGGCTACCTCGACGCCCCGGATCCGGATTTCGCGATCGTCACGCCCTGACGAGACTCACCGTTCGCGGTGCGGGCCGCCCACCGCGCCGTACACGTGCCGGGTACCGATCGGGACGATCAGCGGACGATCCGAGACCGGGTCGTCGATGACGGTGGCCTCGAGCCCGAAGACGTCCGCGAGGAGTTCGGCGGAGATGACGTCCTGCGGCTTGCCGGACGCGACGATCCGGCCTTCGGACATGACGATCAGATGATCGCTGTAGCGGACGGCGAGGTTGAGATCGTGGAGCACCATGATCACGGTGCGGCCCATCTCCTCGTGCATCCGGTCGACGAGGTCGAGTACCTCCACCGAGTGCGACAGATCGAGGTAGGTGGTGGGCTCGTCGAGCAGCAGGATGTCGGTGCCCTGCGCGAGCGCCATCGAGATCCAGGCCCGCTGGCGCTGGCCGCCGGACAGCTGGTCGACGGGACGGTCCGCGAGGTCGGCGACGCCGGTGAGGGCCAGTGCGTGCGCGACCTCGGTCTCGTCGTCGGACGACCACTGCCGGATCCACGACTGGTGTGGGTGCCGGCCCCGGGCGACGAGGTCGGCGACGGTGAGCCCCTCGGGGGCGACGGGGGCCTGCGGCAGCATGCCGAGCGTGCGGGCCACGTCCTTGGTGCGCATGGTCGTGATGGCCTTGCCGTCGAGCAGGACCGTGCCCGAGCGCGGCTTGAGGAGGCGGCCGAGCGCGCGGAGCATCGTCGACTTGCCACAGCCGTTGGGGCCGATGACGGTCGTGATGACGCCGCTGGGGATCTCGACGTCGAGTCCCTCGACGATCACCCGGTCGCCGTAGCCGAGGGTGAGGTTCTCGGCGACGAGGCGCGGCGCGGGAGCGGGGTGAGCCGTGGTGGTCATGCCGAGACCTTCCGGTTGTTGCGGACGAGCAGATACAGGAGGAACGGGCCGCCGAGCGCCGACGTCACGATGCCGACGGGCAGTTCGACGGGCAGGATCGTGCGGGCGATGATGTCGCTGCCGACGACCAGCACCGCGCCGGTGAGCGCCGACGCGATGATCGGCGGGCCGGGGGAGCGGACCAGGCGCATCGCGACCTGCGGGGCGGCGAGCGCGACGAAACCGACCGGGCCGGCGGCAGCGGTGGCCACGGCCGCGAGGATCACCGACGCGAGTAGCAGCTTCGCCTGTGCGGACTGCTGCCGGACGCCGAGCGAGCGGGCGTTGTCGTCGCCGAGGCGCAGTGCTCCGAGGGTGAACGTCGCGATGATCGCCCAGCCGCCGATGATCGCGAGTGCGATCGCCACCGGCCACACCTGGCCCCACCCGGCGCCGTTGATGGAACCGTTGAGCCAGACCTTGGCGCGGGAGACGTCGTTGATGTCGGCGGAGATGAGCAGCCACCCGGTGACGGCGATGAGCATGGCGTTGATCCCGATACCGATCAGGATCAGGCGGTAACCCTCGACACCGTTCCGCCATGCCAGCAGGTAGATTACCGCGGCGGTGAGCAGGCCACCGGCCAGTGCCGCCAGCGGGATGCCGAGTGTCGCGAGCAGACCCACGAACGAGCCCCCGCCGCCGAGCACGATCAGCGCGACCGCCGCCGCGCTGGCGCCCGAAGTGATGCCCAGGATGTCGGGGCTCGCGAGCGCGTTGCGGGCGATCGACTGGGTGATGGCTCCGGAGATGCCGAGCGCGATGCCGATCAGGACCGCGACCAACGCTCGCGGGAGGCGCAGATCCATGACGATGAACCGCTGCACCTTGGAGCCGCCGCCGAAGAGGACGTTGGTGACCTCCGCGATCGACAGCGGGAAGTCGCCGCGGCCGATGCCGATGCACACGAGCAGGAAGAGCAGCACCAGCAGGGCCACGTTCACGACGATCATGAACGGTCGCAGTACCAGGGACAGGGGACCGATGCGCAGCGCCGGGCGGGACGGCACCTTGGCGCTGTCGCCGGCCGCGGATTGGGGCAGAGAATTCAGGACGCTCACAGGCTGGCCAGCTTCCTGCGCCGCACGAGCGCGATGAAGAACGGGGCGCCGACCACGGCCAGCACGATGCCGACCTGCAGTTCGCCGGGACGGACCACGACGCGGCCGATGACGTCGGACATCACCAGCATCAAGCCGCCGAGCAGTCCGGCGTACGGCACCAGCCAGCGGTAGTCGGGACCGGTGATGGCCCGGGCCACGTGCGGGACGACCAGGCCGATGAACGCGATCGGACCGCAGGCCGCGGTCGCCGCGCCGGTCAACAACGTGATCGCGACGATGCCGATCGTGCGGGACATTGCGATGTTGGTGCCGAGCGACCGGGCGACGTCCTCGCCGAGGCTGATCACGTTGAGGCTGGGCGTGCTCGCGATCGCGATCACCAGGCCGACGATCAGGAACGGCAGCACCTGCCAGAAGATGTCGAAGCCGCGGCCCGCGACCGAGCCGACGACCCAGAAGCGGTAGCCGTCGAGCGTGGTCTGATCGAGGATGACGACGGCGTTGGTCATGGCCTGGAGGAAGAACGCGACGGCGGCGCCGGCGAGCGCCAGGCTCAGCGGACTGGCTTTGCCGTTGCCGATCGACGACAGCCCGAACACGGTGATCGAGGCGAGCGCCGATCCCGCGAAAGCGAACCACAGGTACTGGCTCGGCGCGGTGAGGCCGAATGCGTAGATCGCGATGACGACGAGGAAGGCCGCACCGGCGTTGAGGCCGAGCAGACCGGCGTCGGCGAGCGGGTTGCGGGTATGTCCCTGGATGAGGGCACCCGCGACTCCGAGGGCGATGCCGACGACGAGCCCGAGCAGCGTCCGCGGAATCCGCAACGTGTGGACGATGATGTCGGTCTCGCTGTCGGTGGACGAGAACAGCGCGTGGAACACCTCGGCGAACGACAGTGGCCGCGCGCCGACGGCGACACTCGCGAACAACACGAGCACCAGCAGGGCGGCGAGCACTGCCAGGCCGAGGAGTCTGCGGCGGCGGACCGCCGCGAGCGAGGAGTCCGGCACGACCGGCGTGAACCCGTCGGCGCGGGCGGTCGCCTCGTGGACCACCTCGGCGCCGGACGAGCGCCATGGCCGTCGGCGCAGCGCGCGCCGCACTCCGATCGGAGCACCCGTCGCGGCGTCCCGGGTGACGAGACTGCACCAGCCCTTGCCGACGGTGGTGCCGGCATTGCCCTCCCGGAAGCCCCGATTCCACACCAGCAGGGCCACCGCGATCAGCAGTGCGGCGCCTCCGAACACGACCCGATCGGCCTGGCCGCCGCCCTTCGCGTCGCCGAGGGAGTCGACGAGGTACCAACCGATGACGATCGGGATGGCCACGACGCCGAGATCGAGCAGGTCGGCCAGCAGTCGACGGGACCGGGGCGCCGGGCCTTCCGGAATCACTTCCTTGCCGTATGCGCTCGGCACACGGTGCTTCGACGCATCCGAGGTCACGTCCGGGAGGCGGGTCGTCGACACGTGCAGGGTGCTCCTATGAGAGGTAACGCTATCGAGCGTCAGGTTACGGAAGCCTAACCGAACGCGCGAGGGCGGTATCCGCTGTGCGGCACATGTGGACCCCTCGGTCGCATCCTAGGTAAGGGTAGCCTACGCTTCTGTTGATCAACTCGAACTCTCGATGGAGGCACGATGGCCGCGACTGCGCATATCCAGTTCAGTTCGGAGACGACAGCGCTCGACGCCTCGTGTTGCCGCCTACGGGATATCTCTCCCGACTACCCGCGCGTCTACGCCGTCGCGACCATGGCCCATCAAGGCAAGCGGCGCTGGTGGCCGATCGCGTCCTGCGTCGCCGGCTCCGACCATCAGCCGGCGCATCGCGTGGACCGCATGTTCGCGCGCGTGCTGGAGGATCTGCATTCGCCCGATGCCGCCGCCCTTCAGGTGGCCGCTGCGCTGGTGCACGCGATCGTCGGACGCGTCGCCGCTCTGGTCGTGACCGAGGGGAGGGCGTGGGATCCCGGAGTCGACAACCTGTGGGTCCACATGGACAGCGACAACGGCATCGACTGGGCCGCTGTCGTCGACACCACGCTGCGGGTGCTTCCCGACGACGAGCTGGCGCACACGCGGGGAGTCGTGACGCTCCCGTGCGAGCGTGCGCTCCACGTCTGGACCGCGCATCGATGCCTTACCTCACTCACCGCGGTGCGCCGCGCGCTCGAGCTGTGTGCTCCGGTCGACACGTCGCGCTTTGCGATGCTGGTGGCGGATGCGGTGCTGAGTGCGGTGACGCGGATCCCGTTGGCGACGGGAATGTCGAATGCGGTGGCAGTACGCCGCGGTCAGGGTCTGCTGGACGCGTTCGAGGCCGCGGGCATTCCGGTGCGCACCCGCACGGCCCTGGCGATGGCCTGCTGAAGGGGTTGCGAGATTAGGGCAGCCTTTCCTATAATCGAGACATCGAAACGCTGGACCGTGCCGGAGTCCTGAGGGCTGCAGTGACTCCCGGTCCCTTCCTCGGCGGGTTCCGCGCACAACGCGCGGAACCCGCCGAATCTTTTGTCTGCGGGTACGCCCCCGACCGGGGATCGCCACCGACTCCGGCGGGTCGCGCGTGCGGCCTCGACACGGGTGGATCACTATGACGAGGTACATATTCGGTCGACGGCCCGTATTCGGGCCGTCCGTGTGAAGCGATGGAGCAGGTCATGGCGAGCGATGCAGAGCGGGCACTGGGGTTGAGCGACGGATCCGACCCCGCCGAGGTGAACGCCTTCCTGAACAAGGGCTTCGGCGAGGCACTCGGGCTCGAATTCACCGAACTGACCGCGGACCGTGTCCGCGCCCAGTGGAAGGTGACCCCGGCGCTGTACCAGCCGTGGGGCATCATGCACGGCGGCGTCCACTGCGCAGTGATCGAATCCGTCGCCAGCATCGCCGCCAGCCTCTGGCTCGGCAACAAGGGCCACGTCGTCGGTGTCAACAACAACACCGACTTCCTGCGCGCGTCACGCGAGGGCACGCTCTACGCCGAGGCGAACCCCGTGCACCGCGGTCGGACCCAGCAGCTGTGGGCCGTCACCGTCACCGACGAGCAGGACCGTCTCGTGGCGCGCGGACAGGTGCGCCTGCAGAACATCACCGAGACGTCGGCGCTCGGCGGCAAGTGACCCGAGCGGATTCAGCCCGCTTCGCGTGATTCGGTCGCGTGACGCGTTCGATTCTGCTCTTGCAGGACGTCGATCGCGTTGCGCGCGAACACCTGCTGCTCGGTCGAGGCCATCTGAGCGCGGCCGCGCCCGAGGAAACTCACCGTCCACGAGATCACCGTCGACAAGCGACTCCGGAAACCGATCAGGTACATCAGATGGATCACGAGCCACATGATCCAGCCGATGAAGCCACTGATCTCGAGCTTGCCGACCTTGGCGACGGCGCTGTGCCGCGAGATCGTCGCCATCGACCCCTTGTCGAAGTACTTGAACGGCTGTCGATCCTGCGGTTGCGCTCCGTCGAGCCCCGCCCGGATCTCCTTGGCCGCGTACTTGCCACCCTGCATCGCGACCTGGGCGAGGCCGGGCAGCTTGTCGAGGGACATCATGTCGCCGATCACGAACACGTTCGGGTAGCCCGGCAGCGTCAGGTCCGGATTGACGTGGACGCGACCGGCCCGATCGACCTCCGCGCCCGTCTGCTCGCCCAGCTGTCGGCCCAGCGGACTGGCCTGCACGCCGGCCGACCACACCTTGCACTGGGCCTCGATCCGCGTCTCGTTGCCGTCCTTGTCCTTGACGACCAACCCGTTCACGTCGACGTTGGTCACCATCGCGTTCAGCTGGATCTCCACGCCGAGCTTCTCGAGGCGCTCGGCGGCCTTGCGGCTGAGCTTGCCGCCGTACACGGGGAGCACGGCCGGCGCGCCGTCGACGAGGATCACCCGGGCGTCACGCGGATCGATCCGCCGGAACGCTCCGGCCAGCGTGCGGTTCGCGAGTTCGGCGATCTGGCCGGCCATCTCGACGCCCGTGGGCCCCGCACCGACCACGACGAACGTGAGCAGGCGACGCCGTTCCTCCGGATCGTCGGACAGCTCGGCCTGCTCGAAAGCGCCGAGGATGCGGCCGCGCAACTCCAGCGCGTCGTCGATCGTCTTCATACCCGGTGCGAACTCGGCGAAATGGTCGTTGCCGAAGTACGACTGCCCGGCGCCCGCCGCCACGATGAGCGAATCGAACTCGGTGACGGTTTCGCGTTCGAGCAGGCGGGAGGTGACCTTGCCTGCAGCGAGGTCGATCGACTCCACGTCGCCGAGCAGTACCTCGACGTTCTTCTGCTTCCGCAACACCATCCGGGTCGCCGGCGCGATGTCGCCGACCGACAGGATGCCGGTGGCCACCTGGTACAGCAGGGGCTGGAACAGATGATGGGTGGTTCTGGCGACCAGGGTGATGTCCACGTCCGCGCGTTTGAGCGCCTGCGTGGCGAACAGGCCGCCGAAACCGGATCCGATGACGACGACTCGGTGCCGTCCGGGTCGTGCCGAGGGGTTGCTCATCCCACGCTCCTCGAAGCTCGTCGAAACGTGCTGTCTCTTGTCACCGTAGCCGCCACCCGGTCCATCGTCCTGCCAACTCGGCGGACCTCCGGATACGACGATGGGCGGTGGGAGAACCCACCGCCCATCGCGGAATGTCACAGCCTGTGCGTCACGCGTCCTTGAAGACGCTGCCGCGGCGGATCAGGAAGGTGAAGCCGAACGTCACCAGACCCAGGACGACCATCATCGTCGCCACCGTGTTGAGGCCGCTGACAGTCGGCGCCACGCCCCCGGCCGCAGTCGCGGACGACGCCAGGAGCATCGTCGCGATCGAGGTGCCGATGCCCTGACCACCGGTGCGCAACACCGAGTTGGTTCCGGTCGCCTCGCTGGTGTTGCTCTCCGGGACGGCTTCGACGATCAGGTTCGGCAACGCCGTGTAGGCGAACGCCGTGGCGACCGAGACCGTGATGATCATCGCCACCATGCCGACCACCGAGTCGTGGAAGACGATGAGCATCGCGCTGCCGAGCGTGAACAGTGCCGTGCCGAGCAGCATCGAGGCCCGAGCTCCCACGGCCCGCGAGATGCGTCCGCTGAGCGGGGTGCAGACGAAACCGAACATTGAGCCGATGAACGACAGCCAGCCGGCGTTCGTGGCCGAGATACCGAGACCGAACGGCGCCGTGGTGGGCGACTGCAGGATCATCGGGATGATCATGGTGCTGATACCCATCGGGCCCACCGCGATCGCCATGGTCGCGACCATCGTCAGGGCGACCTTGCGGTCGGTGAACAGGCGCACGTTGACGATCGGATCCGTCACCCGCAGCTCCCACAGCACCCACAGCGCCAGGACGACGAGACCACCGATGATCAGACCCAGGGTCTTGATGTCGGTCCAACCCCACGCGCCGGACTTGTTGATACCCAGCAGCACCGCCGCGATGGCCGGCGCGAACGCGATCGTGCCGAGGTAGTCCACCTTCTGCGTGGTGCCCGTCGGCGGACGCCACGGCAGGACGAACAGCACCAGGAGCAGCGCCAGCACCGCGTACACGGCGGCGACGACGAAGATCATGTGCCAGCTGGCGTGGTCGAGCATGACGCCGGCCACGAGCAGGGACGCCGATCCGGCCGCGACCGCGGAACCGGAGATGATCGCGATCGCGACGGGAACCTTCTTCGCCGGCAGGTGTTCGCGGGCAAGCCCGATGCACAGCGGCAGGATCGCACCTGCCACGCCCTGGATGGCGCGGCCGACGATGATGCTGCCGATGCTGTCACCGATCGCGCTGATGAACGAACCGATCGCGGCGGCGCCGAGGAGCACGACCAGGACGCGCTCACGTCCGTACATGTCGCCGAGGCGGCCGCAGACCGCTGCCGAGGCGGCTGCGACGAGGAGGAACGCCGTGACGGCCCAGCCGACCGTGGCCGCGTCGCTGTGGAACTCCCGGATGAACGTCGGGATGGCGGCGTACACCATCGACGTCTCGAATGCGCTGATGATCTCGACCAACACGAGGACGGTGATGATCACCCAAGCCGGTCGCTGCCGGTTGTACCGCCCACGGCCCGTGGCGGCGGGGACCGCGGACGGACCGCGGGTATCTGCAGTAGCTGTCACTGAAGTAGTTGTCCAGACTCTTGACTCGCCCGAATGCCGGGCTGTGCTGCGTGAATTCGAAAATCCGCGAGATCGTCGCGTTTACACGGATTCCGGCGGCCGTGGGTGGGCTGGTCCTGTTCCGTTGGTCACAGAGTGTGGCGCGTCACTGAGGGGGCATCGGAGTGATGTGCACTGAGTGGGACCGATGGGTGACCGGCGCAACACAGCGAACCTGGGGAAACGGGGAAACTGCCTGGTAGCGGGCCTGAGCAGCAGCTGGCCGACACGGCGGCGTGGTCCCGTTCAACGGGACGCCCTGTCCGCTCCGGGTCGTCTCGTGCGTAGCGGATACCGCAACCGGACGATCGGTCCGAGTGTCTCAGGGAAAAGCACCCGATGAGGGCGGAACAGCTGAAATCGGTGAAAACAAACGGTCAGGCCCCATCGAGGAACCGGTACAGGGGATTGCGGGCGGCGGCCTCGCGCACGCCGGTGCCCGCCCCCTCGGTGTACACCTGCGTCGTGTTCATGGACTCGTGCCCGAGCATCCGCATGAGCGTGAAGATGCTGACGTTCTCGTCGGCCATGTTGGTGGCGAACGTGTGCCGGAACTGGTGCGTCAGCGCACCCTTGGCGCGCTCACCGTTGATCCCGGCCCTGCGGTAGGCGCGCAGCACCCGGTATTGCAGTGTGCCCCGAGTGATCCGGGTCCCGTCCGCACCGACGAACAGGGGATCGGTGGAACGGAAATGCTGCCACGGCGTGGCGCCCGAGGGCACGCGGCGCTTCGTGGTCTCCGGGAACCGCGCGATGCGCGACTCCAGATAGCCGGTGAGCGTCGCCACCAGGGCGGGCTCCGCGGTTGCCACACGGTCCTTGCTGCCCTTGCCTCGCACCCGGATGACGCGCGCCGAGCCACCGCTCGGATCAGGAGCGCTGCGCACGTCGCCGAGATCGACCGCGATCAGCTCCGACGACCGCATTCCCGTCAGCAGAGCCGTGAGGATGATGGCGAAGTCCCGCTCGCCCCACGGCCGGACCCCGTCGGTGTCGTCTTCCTGCAAGGTCTGGATGAGCCGCGTGACGGCGTCCGCCGGCAACGCCTTGGGGATGCGTTTGGGGGCTTTCGGGCGCAGCACCGCAGACATCGGGTTGGCCACGATGGTGTCGATCGAGAACAGGTAGTCGCACAGCGTGTTCCAAGTGGACCAGCAGCGGCGGATCGACGCGACCTCGTGCGTGGCGGCGAACGACGCGAAAGCCTGCTGCATGGAGGGTTTGGTGATCGCTTCCACGGACAACGCGGATACGGGCACCCCGGTCTGTTCGGAGAGGAACCCGCTGATCGCCGCGAAATCCTGGCGGTACGCCTTGAGGGTGTGCGGGGACGGCTTCGCCGTGCTGCGATGCAGCAGGAATTCGGCGAACCAGGCCTCGAGTAGTCGTCGATCGTCGCTCACGTGGGCCTGCTCCAATGTCCTTCCGCGGCTGCGTCGTGCGCGGAGCCGGGGGCGGGCTCGCGTCCGAACAAGCTTATCGGCAGGCTACGACAACGAGTGGCGACGCCGGGGGACGACGTAACTTCGCTTCCCGGCGAACAATTCGCGCACGACGGATCGCGGGACGGGCAGGCTTCACCCTCGATTTCACCCCATTGCGCCTTTTCCTGACCGCGCGGTATGGATATTTTGAAGGAGGTCAGGCGCACCCCCCGACGTGTGCCTGACCATCTACTTCCGGAACCCCCGCCGCAGACTCATCGCGGCGGGGGTTCCGTCGTTCTCGGCCGGTGTCGCCGATGCATGGAGCGCGGTGGTTGCGGGTAGCCCGACAAGTGCAGGGCCCCCGGCGGCACGGTGCCAGTCGGGCGCGGCCCGGGTGGAGGCGTGTGATGGCGAAATGTGAGACGTGCGGCAACGACTATGACAAGACCTTCACGGTGGTGATGGGGGACCGGCGTGGAGTGTTCGACAGTTTCGAATGCGCCGCCCACGCGATGGCGCCGGTGTGCGCCCACTGCGGCTGCCGGATCCTCGGGCACGGCGTGGAGGACGAGAGCCGCATCTTCTGCTGTGCGAACTGCGCGCGAACCGCCGGCCACGAGCAACTCGTCGACCGCGCCTGACGAGAGGCATGGGGCGCCCCGGGTATGCGCCGAGCGGGGAGGGGAGTGACCGAGGACTCGGCCGCGGACGTGCACTGCCGACTTCTGGATCGGCGGCGGCCGCGGGCTTGGGCGGGTTCGTGCAGGCAGCGGGATGTGGCGTCGTCACGGCGACGCAGCCCAGCGGGACGGTGGATATCCGGGTCGCTCGGGGTGAACCGGCGCAAAACGTCGGGGATCGCGAAACCTTTTCGCGAACATGGATATTCGTCATTATCCATGACGGTGGTGGAGGTGTCCGCCGGAACCGGCGGGGCAGCGTGGTCGGATCTCATGACACAGTACAGCGACCGGTGCGAGTGCGCTGCGCGGATTGCGTACGCGATGTCGTGCTTGTGCGCGGGCGCGTTTTCGCCGGGTGTCGTCGCAGAGCGCAGGCGTCTGGGCGACGCCGCCGACTCGGGCGCGCGCGATATCGGGCCATGAGCGTCGGTGGCCGTCGGGGCCGCCGGTGAGCGGCACCGACCCGCGGTGGGTGGGCCGCCGCGCGCAGGTTGACGTCCCGCCCGCGCAGTTGTGCACGCGGGAGGCCAGGATCCCCGCGGGGTCCGTCGGACCGCGTGTGTGGGCCGGCGCTGCGCGCGCAAGCTGGACCGCACCGGTTGCCGATCAGGATCCACCCGGCTCCCGTGGAGAGCCCCGAATCTCGATTACTTGACATAATGTGGATTATCGGCGAAACGGGAAGCTGGGATAACGCGGCATGAATATCGCGGATGAGCCCGCCGGACTTCACGATTCTGCCTGCGCAGCCGGATCGACCTGATGGCAACTGCGTGACCGAACCGTGCCGCCGTGTGGTCGGCTGCGCGCTGCAGGTGTCCGGCACGCACGCCCGGGCGGATCGCAGGCGCGCGCCGTGCGCAGCCGGCATCGTCACCGAGTGGCCGCACCGGGTAGCCAATGCTGCCCGGCTGTCGAGATCCGACGATCCTTCGGGACGGTCGACCTCGCCGTCCATTGCCATGCCACGTTTGCGCCGGCCGAGTCGAGTTCGCGGCGCATCGGCGGGCCGTCCGGTGGTCGACCCCGTCCGCTGGGCGCTCTCCTGCCGTCCCGGTAGCTACCCATCAATACGTCACGGTGACGTATTGATGGGTAGGACGTGGATGCTCAACTACCGACGTACTCCGCGAGATGCTTGCCGGTGAGGGTCGAACGGTCCGCGATGAGGTCCGCGGGCGTGCCCTCGAAGACGATGCGGCCGCCGTCGTGGCCGGCGCCGGGACCCAGATCGATGATCCAGTCGGCGTGGGCCATGACAGCCTGGTGATGTTCGATGACGATGACCGTCTTACCGGAGTCGACGAGCCGGTCCAGCAGGCCGAGTAGATTCTCGACGTCGGCGAGATGCAGACCGGTCGTCGGCTCGTCGAGGATGTAGACGTCGCCCTTCTCCCCCATATGTGTCGCGAGCTTGAGGCGTTGGCGCTCGCCGCCGGACAGCGTGGTGAGCGGCTGACCGATCTTGATGTAGCCGAGCCCGACGTCCACCAGACGTGCCAGGATCTTGTGGGCGGCAGGTAGTTTCGCGTCCCCGGCGCCGAAGAATTCCTCGGCCTGGGCCACCGACATGGTGAGGACCTCGTTGATGTCCTTGCCGCCGAACTTGTAGTCGAGCACTTCGGCCTGGAACCGCTTGCCCTCGCACACCTCGCACGGGGTGGACACACCGGCCATCATCGCCAGGTCCGAGTACACGACGCCGGCGCCGTTGCAGTTGGGGCAGGCGCCCTCGGAGTTGGCGCTGAACAGGCCCGGCTTGACGCCGTTGGCCTTCGCGAATGCCTTGCGGATCGGCTCGAGCAGGCCCGTGTACGTGGCCGGGTTGCTGCGGCGTGAGCCTTTGATCGCGCCCTGATCGATCGAGACCACACCGTCCCGGCCCACCACCGAGCCGCCGATGAGCGAGCTCTTTCCGGATCCGGCGACGCCGGTGACCACGGTGAGCACCCCGAGCGGAATGTCGACGTCGACGTCCCTGAGGTTGTGGATGTCGGCGCCTCGCACCTCGAGGACGCCCGACGCCGTCCGGACCGAGGTCTTGACCGACGCGCGGTCGTCGAGGTGTTTGCCGGTGAGGGTGCCGGACGTGCGCAGTTCGTCGACGGAACCTTCGAACACGATTTCACCGCCCTCGGTCCCGGCGCGCGGCCCGAGGTCCACGACGTGGTCGGCGATCGCGATGGCCTCTGGCTTGTGCTCGACGACCAGGACTGTGTTGCCCTTGTCGCGCAACTGCAGCAGCAGGTCGTTCATCCGCGCGATGTCGTGTGGGTGCAGGCCGATGGTGGGTTCGTCGAAGACGTAGGTGACGTCCGTGAGTGACGAGCCGAGATGTCGGATCAGCTTGGTGCGCTGCGCTTCTCCGCCGGACAGCGTGCCGGCGGGTCGGTCGAGGCTGAGGTAGCCGAGCCCGATCTCGACGAACGAGTCGAGTGTCTCCCCCAGCGATTTCAGCAGTGGGGCCATCGACGGCTCGTCGAGGCCACGGACCCACTCGGCGAGGTCGCTGATCTGCATGGCGCAGACGTCGGCGATGCTGAGCCCGGCGATCTTGGAGGACCGTGCCTCCGCGCTCAGGCGGGTGCCCTCGCAGTCGGGGCAGATCTGGAAGGTGATCGCGCGGTCCACGAATGCCCGGATGTGGGGCTGCATCGCCTCCCGGTCCTTGGACAGGAACGACTTCTGGATCTTCGGGATCAGGCCCTCGTACGTGACGTTGACCCCGTCGACCTTGACCTTGGTGGGTTCCTTGTACAGCAGGTCGTTCAACTGCTTCTTGGTGAACTTGGCGATCGGCTTGTCGGGGTCGAAGAAGCCGCAGCCGCGGAAGATCCGTCCGTACCAGCCGTCCATGCTGTAGCCGGGGATGGTCAGCGCCCCCTCTTCGAGGGACTTGCTGTCGTCGTACAGCGCGGTGAGGTCGAAGTCCGAGACCTTGCCCATGCCCTCGCACCGCGGGCACATGCCGCCGGTGATCGAGAAGCTGCGCCGCTCCTTGACGGTGCGCCCGGACTTCTCGACGGTGACCGCCCCGGCGCCGCTGATCGATGCGACGTTGAACGAGAACGCCTGCTGCGAGCCGATGTGCGGTTGACCGAGACGGCTGAACAGGATGCGCAGCATCGCGTTGGCGTCGGTTGCGGTGCCGACGGTGGAGCGCGGGTTGGCGCCCATCCGTTCCTGATCGACGATGATCGCGGTGGTCAGGCCCTCGAGGACGTCGACGTCCGGCCTCGCCAGGGTCGGCATGAAGCCCTGGACGAAGGCGCTGTACGTCTCGTTGATCATCCGCTGCGATTCGGCGGCGATCGTGGCGAAGACCAGGGAGCTCTTACCCGAGCCGGACACTCCGGTGAACACGGTCAGCCGACGCTTCGGCAGCTCCACGCTGACGTTCTTGAGGTTGTTCTCCCGCGCTCCGTGGACGCGGATCAGGTCGTGGCTGTCGGCTGTGTGCCGCGTCGGTGACTGCGTGGCCGGCCGGGCGGTCGTGGTCATCGTGTCTCCCTCTGTGGTGTGCGGCCTCCATGTCTACCGGAGGGTGCCGTCATCGCGCGGTGGTCTCCCATATGAAGCCGTCCAGGTCGGTGAAGGCCGGGAGGTCGCTGCCGATGGCGATCCCGTGGGCGCCGGTTCCGGCCTCCGCGACTCCGGCGTCCTTGGCGAGGGCGCGACGCCCGTACAGCGCCAGTTTGACGGTGCCTGGTTCGGTGGCGAACTCGACGTACTTGCGTCCGTAGCTCTTCGCTACCTTCAGCCCCCGGTCGACGTAGAACTGCTTGCTCGCCTTGACGTCGTCGACGCCGAGCAGCAGGACGATGTCGTCGAACCGTCGTTCGGCGGGCCCGGTGTTCTTCTTCGACGACGTCGCGACCTTCCAGATCGCCCCGTCGGGGGCCTGTACGACGCCGCCGTACCCCCACAGGCTCTTCTTCACCGGTTTCAGAACGGTGGCGCCGCCGCCGAGTGCGGCCTCGACGAACGCGTCCACGATGTTCGGCTGGGACACCACGAGCGAGAGGGTGTAGCCGCGGAACCCGGTGCCGGGCGTCGGCGCCTCGGCGACGGACACGTGGGCGTCGACCCCGAGTTGGTTGTAGAAGGACTTCGCGGCCGACGTGTCCGGTACGTCGAGGGTGACGGATCTGATGGTGACCATGTCAGCGCACCTCGTTGATGCGGAGCAGGTTGCCTGCGGGGTCGCGGACGGCGAAGTCGCGGATGCCGTAGGGCTGCTCGATCGGTTCCTGGACGATTTCGGCGCCGCCGGCCGCGAGCTTCTCGAAGGTGCCGTCGAGGTCGGGGGTGGCGAGCGTGAGGATCGCGTAGGTGCCCTTCGCCATCATCTCGGTGATGGTGCGGCGCTCGTCGTCGGTGATGCCGGGGTCGGCGGCCGGCGGATGCAGTACCAGCGAGGTGTCGGGCTGGTCGGGGTGGCCGACGGTGATCCAGTACATGTCGTTGTATCCCACTTCCTTCCGGACCTCGAACCCGAGGAGGTCGCGGTAGAAGGCGAGGGCCGCGTCGCGGTCGGTGTGCGGGAGGAAGGCGGAGTGAATGGTGATGTTCATGACGATCACGCTAGGCGGGGCGTGAGGTCTGCGCTTCTCGATTCCTGATCGGTCTGGTGACGTGCTTGGCCACGCACGACGGCATCTCCTCGTCGGCGCGCACCTGGTCGCGATACGCGCTGGGCGAGATGCCGACGAGTTCGGTGAAGCGGGTGCTGAAGGTGCCCAGGGACGAGCATCCGACCTCGAAGCACACCTCGGTGACGCTCAGGTCGCCGCGGCGCAGCAGTGCCATCGCGCGTTCGATGCGGCGGGTCATCAGGTAGGCGTACGGCGGTTCGCCGTATGCGCGTTTGAACTGGCGGCTGAGGTGCCCGGCGGACATGTTGACGCCGCGCGCCAGCGCCTCGACGTCCAGCGGTTGCGCGTACTCCCGGTCGATCCGATCCCGGACACGGCGTAGCTGCGCGAGGTCGCGCAGTTGTTGTTCTGCGACGGGTCTGCTGGCCACGTGCGTGATGCTGCCACGTCGGGTCGCGGCTTGCCCAGGGCTCCGCACATCCGGCCGGGCGCGGGTTCGCGTGGGAGAATGACGCCGTGTCCGCCGTCGGTGCACGACCCGATCCCGGGTGCGACCTGTGTTCGCTCACGGCGTCGGACGGGGACAGCGGGGCGTGGCTGCTGACGTATCTCGGGTTCGATCCCCTCGTGGAGGGCCGGCGCGAGGCGCTGCTCACGCTCGCGAACGGTTACCAGGGCGTCCGGGGTGCGCTGTCGGAGTCCCACGCCGACGGGGTGCACTACCCCGGCGCGTACGTCGCCGGCTGCTACAACCGTCTCGACTCGATGATCGACGACGTCCGGCACGAGGACGAGAGCATCGTCAATCTGCCGAACTGGGTGGGCGTGACGTTCCGGATCGACGACGGGGCGTGGTTCTCCCCCGGTGGCGGCGACGCCGTCGCTCACCACCATGTGGGTCTGGACGTCCGGGGCGGCCTGTTGCTGCGGGAGACGGTGCTGGTCGACGCGGCGGGACGCCGGACGCGGTTGCGGCAGCGTCGCCTGGTGTCGATGGCGGACCCGCATCTCGGGGTGGTCGACACGCTGCTGCGGCCGGAGAACTGGTCCGGCCGGCTGACCATCCGGTCGACGCTGGACGGGACCGTCCGGAACACGAACGTCCCGGATCTGGCCCGGTTCGCGGATCGGCATCTGACCGAGGTGACGACGGGGCCGTCGGGCACGGATGTGGTGTGGCTGCATGCGGAGACCAGCCAGTCCCGTCTCCGCATCGCGCAGGCGGCCCGCACGCGGGTGCGGGTGGACGGGATGTTCGTGGAGGTCGACCGGCGCCGCTGTTTCGAAGCGGACGCCGTTGCCGACGAGATCTCCCTGACCGTCGAGGCGGGCCGGAGTATCGAGATCGAGAAGACGGTCGCGATGTTCACCTCGCACGATCGGGCGATCTCGGAGCCGGGGCTGGCGGCGCGGGAGGCCGCGCAGGGTGCGTGCGCGTTCGAGCGCATCCTGGCCGATCACGTGGCGGCCTGGGCGTCGCTGTGGCGGCGGTTCGAGGTGGCCGTCGACGCCGATGTGCGTACCCGGCTGGCGGCGAACGTGCAGATTTTCCATGTGCTGCAGACGCTTTCGCCGCACACCGCGGATCTCGACGTCGGGGTGCCGGCCCGAGGACTGCACGGTGAGGGATATCGCGGGCACATCTTCTGGGACGAGATCTTCGTGTTCGGGTTCCTGAATCTTCGGTTGCCCGAGCTGACCCGGGCGCTGCTGCTGTACCGGTTCCGGCGACTGCCGCAGGCCCGGAGGTTGGCCCAGGCTCAGGGCTTGCGGGGAGCGTTGTTCCCGTGGCAGAGCGGGAGCGACGGCCGGGAGGAGACACCGCGACTGTTCTTCAACCCTCGTTCCGGCCGCTGGATGGCGGACCATTCGCGGCGGCAGTACCACGTGGGGCTCGCGGTCGCCTACAACGTGTGGCACTACTGGGAGGCGTCCGCGGACCTGGGCTTCCTCGCGAGTTTCGGCGCCGAGATGCTGGTGGAGAACGCGCGGCTGTGGGCGAGTCTGGCGGTGTACGACCCCACCGACGATCGGTTCGACATCCGCGGGGTGATGGGTCCGGACGAGTTCCACGACGGCTATCCGGATCGGCCGGGCGGCGGCATCGACAACAGCGCGTACGTCAACGTCATGACGTCGTGGGCCCTGGCCCGGGCGCTCGACGCCTACCGGATCCTCGGTGAGAACGAGGCTGCCGGCGTGTGGGAGCGGCTGTGTGTGACGGCCGAGGAGATCGAGCACTGGGACTATCTGCGACGGCGGCTGCGGTTGTGTTTCCTCGACAACGGGTTACCGGCCCAGTTCGAGGGGTACGAGTCGCTGCGCGAACTGGACTGGGCGGGCTACCGGGCCCGGTACGGGAACATCGGCCGGCTGGATCTGATCCTCGAGGCCGAGGGCGACACCTGTCGGCGGTACCGCGCTTCCAAGCAGGCGGACGTGTTGATGCTGCTGTACCTGTTCTCGGCCGAGGAACTGGCGGCGCTGGTGCGCGACATGGGCTATCGGTTCGATCCGGGGTCGATCCCGGCCACCGTCGAGTTCTATCTGGCGCGGACGTCGCACGGGTCGACGCTCAGCCGGGTGACGCACGCGTGGGTGCTGGTTCGGGGTGATCGGCGCGGGTCGTGGCAGATGCTCGGTGAGGCACTCGAATCGGATCTGTCCGACACGCAGGGCGGCACGACCCGAGAGGGCATCCATCTGGGCGCGATGGCGGGCAGCATCGACATCCTGCAGCGCTGCTATTCGGGTTTCGAGATCCGTGGCGGAGTTCTGCGGCTGCATCCGCAACTGCCCGACGAGCTGCGAACCCTTGAGTTCGACATCCGCTATCGCGGGCACTGGATCGACGTGCGGTGCGACCACGCGTCGGTGACGGTTTCGACGCGCCGCAGTCAGGCTGCGCCGATCCGACTCGACATCGACGGCACCGAACACGTCCTCGCGTCGGGCACCCGGGTGCGGGTGCCGCGCGGACCGGACGGAAGGTCCCGCACCGACGCCGTCGTCGATGGCACGCTGGAGCCCACACCGGACGCGTGAGGAGGTTCGATGGAGATCGATCCGGAGACGGACTTCGCCGAGGGTGCGGTGGTGGCCGCGGTAGACGGGTCGCCGTCGTCGTTCGATGCGCTGCGGTGGGCGGCGCAATTGGCTCGGCGCCGAACCGCTCCCCTGCACGTCGTGCACGTGCTCCCCAGCCCAGGGGTGTATCTGAGTGAAGCGGCAGTGCTGATCCAGGCGCAGTTCACCGAGAAACTCGAATCGGACTCGGAGGGCATGCTGCGTCGCGCCCGTGAGGTGGTGAGCGCCGAGTTCGCCGACGTCGATTCGACGTTCGCGCAGTATCCGGGCCCACCGGCCGCGACGCTTCTCGATCTGAGCGCGCGCGCCGGTCTGCTGGTCCTGGGGGCGACGGGAGCGGGCACGGTGGGCGCGATGCTGGTGGGTTCGACGGGCCAGCGCGTAGCCAATCACGCCCGGTGCCCGGTGTTGGTGTGCCGGGGCGGGGCGCCGGCGGCAACCGACGACCGTCCGATCGTCGTCGGTGTGGACGGCAGCGAGTTGAGCATCCGCGCGGTGGGCGTGGCGTACGAGTACGCGGCGGTGCTGGGTGCGCGGCTGGTGGCCGTACACGCGTGGGGTCCGGCGCGGACGGTCCAGCGGTACGGGGCTTTTCGGCTCGTCGACTGGTCGGCTGTCGAGGCAGAGGAACGCGCGCTCGTGGCGGAGAGTCTGTCCGGCCACTCGGCGGCGTGGCCGGACGTCCCGGTGGAGACGGTCCTCGAGCAGAACAGTGCGGGGCGAACGCTGCTCGAGTACGCCGGTCGCGCGCGATTCGTGGTGGTGGGCAGCCGGGGCCGGAGCCGGATCACCGGGGCGCTGCTCGGTTCGACCAGTCAGAATCTGTTACACCACGCGCCGTGCCCGGTGATGATCTGTCGCGGCGAGCGGAGCAGCTCCGACGGTGTGAGCGACGGCGAAGTCTGGACCGGCGACTCAGTGTGAGCGCACCACCATCAACGGGATGGTGACGGTGCGCAGCAGTGCCGCGCTGGTGGATCCGAGGGTCATGCCGTGGAAACCGCCGCGGCCGCGACTGCCGACGACGATCAGTCTCGCACCGGCGCCGCGCGTCAGCAGGTTCCGCGCCGGACGGTCTTGCACGATCACCTGTTTGACGCGCACCTCCGGATACTTGTCCCGCCACGGTGCCAACCGCTCGGTGAGCCGGCTCTGTTCGGTGGCGGCGATGTCGGACCAGGAGCCGGCGAGCGTTCCCTCGGGGACCGCACGATCGGACCATGCGTGCAGGGCCACCAGCTCGGCTCCGTGCAGCGCCGCTTCGGTGAACGCGGCTTCGACCGCGGGTTCGCTGGTCTCGGTGCCGTCCACCCCGACGACGACCGGGCCGTCGAAGTCCGGCTCGCCCGGCCGCGGCCACCCCGCCACGACGACGACAGGGCAGGCGGCGTGGTGGACGATCGCGGAGGTGACCGACCCGATCAGTCCGCCGGTGAACTCCCCCAGGCCACGGGTACCGAGCACGATCATGCGGGCGGTGCCCTCGTGGTTCATCAAGGCGTGGACGGGGGTGAGCGTCACCATCTCCGTCGACGTCGCGGTCTGCCCGACGGCCGCGGCCAGACTCACGGCCTCCGCGAGCGCGTGTTCGCCACCGATGCGCAGGTCGTCGGTGAACGGCGACGACATCCCGATGCCGCCGGTGGTGACGCTCGTGACCAGCAGCAGCGGATCACCACGCACGGACGCCTCGGACGCGGCCCAGCGCACCGCGTCACGGGCACTCGCGGAGCCGTCGACGCCGACGACGATCGGTGCAGTTCCCATGCGGACCCCCTCGACGAAGACTTTTCGGTCGACTCCTCCTAGGAAACACCCGGGACGAGGTCCCCACAGCGGTTTCCGGCATCGCGCGGCGGGTCATGCCCATCGGTGCCGGAATCGACCGATAGTTCCTTTCCCGATTCCGTGACGCCCTCGACGGACTGTTGCGCCGCGCGGATCTTGCCGCGACACGCCGGTGGGACCACACTCGATGCATGGGCACCCGAACGGCTCCCGAGCCGATCCGGGCGGCGGTTTCCGTCGCCTGTCGGGCTCCGTCGGTGCACAACAGCCAGCCGTGGTCGTGGGTGTTCAGTTGCGGGAGCCTGGAACTGCATGCCGACCGGATGCGGGCGCTGCCGGTCGTCGATCCGTTGGCTCGGCAGATGGTGATCAGTTGCGGCACGGCTCTGCATCATCTCGAGGTCGCGGTCGCCGAGCACGGGCTCGGCGTGGTGATCGATCGGCTGCCCGATCCGGGGAATCCGATGTTGCTGGCATCCGTCGGGTTCGTCTCGGGCACCGATTCGGTGCGCACCCGGTCGCTACGGCAAGCGATCCCGGGCCGGTGGACGGACCGCCGGGCGTTCGGTCCGCCCACTCCGGATGCACTCGCGGGCCTCGCTGATGTGCTCGGTCGCCACGACGTCGCGATCACGTTCCTCGGGGCGGACGGTCCGTCCCGGCTGGCCGAAGCCACCCGAAGCGGTGCCGACGTGCGCCGTCACGACGCCGCGTACCGGGCCGAGTTGTTCTGGTGGACAGGGCATTCCTGTGACGAGACGGGAGTCCCCGCGAGTGTGTTGCCGGACGGTGGCACGGTGCCGGTCGGCCGGGAGTTCCCGCGGGGAGCCCTGGAGCCGCCCGGGACGGCGGATCGCGCTGCGCTGGCGGTCCTGAGCACCGACACCGACACCCGGCTGGACTGGCTGCGATGCGGCGAGGCGCTGTCGGAGTTGCTGCTCGAGGCGACGGCCCGGGGACTGGCGACGTGCCCGCTCACCCACGTCACGGAGATAGCGACCAGCCGGGAGATGGTGCGCGAGGCTGCGACGGCGTCCGGAGCTCGCGGTAGGTTCCCGCAGGTCGTGGTGCGGTTGGGGACGCCGTCGGCCGACGAGTACGAGGTGCCGCGGACGGGTCGGCGCCGGGTCGACGACGTGTGGCGGGACGCCGGAATCTAGCCCGGGGCGCGGTCCCATTCCGCCGCGGCGACGGAGAGCGACGCATCGAGCGGTCCGGAGGTGTCGACCCGTGTGGCGGCGGGCCAGGAGTCGGCGTCGTGGGCCATCGCGACCGCCACCGCGGGCGTCGCCTCGGAGTCGTGGTCCCGGCGGGAAGCGGCCCGCTCCCGCAGCCGGTGCTCGGTCAGCTCGGCGGGCGCTGTGCACTGGAGTTGCACCAGGTCGGCACACACCGCCACGGCCGTCTCGGCGGCGCGCAGTCGGTGTTCCCGATGGGTCCAGGACGCGTCGAGGACCACGGAGCGGCCCCCGGCGAGCAACTCTCGGGCCCGGTCGAGCATCGAGTCGTAGACGCGGCCGGTGGAGTCGGGCGAGTACCGGCCGCTGCGGTAGCCGGGATCGGGCGTCGCGGTGCGGTCGGCGGCGAACAAGTGGCGTCGGACGTGGTCGCTCGAGATCAGTTCCGCGCCGACGGTCTCGGCCAGTCGCGCCGCGACGGTGGACTTGCCCGTGGCCGGCAAACCGCCGACGAGGACCAGGCGGCAGCGCGCGCGATCGAGGTGCTGTTCGGCGAGCGCGGTGTGGCGCGCCGCGTCGTCCGCGGACGCCGCACGGCCCTGCAGATGCCGGACGCAGTCGACCTTGGCGCGCATGAACGCGCGGTAGGCGATGTAGTGGTGCACGAGCGAGTCGGGAGCGGTCTCGGTGAGGGCGTCGCGGTAGCGGAGCACCAGTCGCCGGGCGAGGTCGGGCCTGCCCTGGAACTCGAGATCCATAGCCAGGCAGGCGATGTCGTCGATCCGGTCGAGGTAGCGGAGTCGGGCGTCGAACTCGAGGCAGTCGAGGATGCGGGGGCCGTCCTCGAGGCAGAAGATGTCGTCGCTGAGCAGGTCGGCGTGACCGTCGACGATGCAGCCGTCGGCGATCCGCTGCGCGAAGAGCGGGCCGCGTCCGTCGAGGTAGCGGTCGACGGTCCGCTCGATCGCGGCCAGGCGGTCCTCGGCGATGACGGCGCGGGGCAGCTCTCGGGTCTCGCGGATGTTGTCGTGCCAGCGCCGACGTACCGCGTCGGCGGTCCCCTCCCGGTCGATCCGGGGTCCGCGGGCCGCGCGGCGGTGGAAGTCGGCGACGATCCGGGCGATCGCATCGACCGCGGACGGGCATTGGGTCGACGACGCGCGGGCCAGGGTCGACAGCCGCGCTGATTCCGGCATCCGCCGCATCACGACCGTCGGTTCCCCGTCGCCGCCCTCCGGGTCGCCGAGCTCCCCCACCCCGAGATACACGTCGGGCGCCAGGCGGCGGTTGAGCTCGACCTCGTTCCGGCACGCCGCGAGGCGCGCCTCACGGCTGCGGAAGTCGAGGAACTCCGTACGGATCGGCTTCTTGATCTTGTAGACGCGGTCGCCGAGGAGGATCACCACTCCGGAGTGGGTCTCGTGCAGCCCGGCGAACGGCTGGTCCGGTTGTGCGGTCAACGACGCTGCGGACTCAGTCGGCTTCGCCGTGCTCGTCGTAGTGGCCCTCGTGCTCGGCATGGCGGTGCCCGTCGTGCAGGTAGTCGACATGGTCGCCGTGCTGGACCGTCTCGTGTCCACAGTCCTTGCCGTGGACGTGGGGATGATCGGCCGGATCGTGCGGGTGATGCTCGGGGGTCGTCATGATTCTTCCCTCCGGTCGGTTCCGGGCTGACATCTCCCACGGTAGTGCGGTTCGGGAAGCGCGGGCGCATTTCCGGGCGCGCGTGCCGGGACGGTCGGGTTCAGCGGAACCGTTCGGCGTCGCGAGCCATCGCGACCAGGCGCTCGGTGAGCGCGGACAGCTCACGCCCCTCGGCGCCCTCCGCGACGGCGGTGGCGACGTCCTCGGCGGCGCAGCGCAGCTCGAACAGCCGGTCGGACAGCGCGGAGGCCTCCTCCACACTGAGCACCACGGCGTCGGCGGGAATCGACGTGCCCTTGACCGCGTTGCGCTGCTCGTACGCGCGCTGGCGGCAGGACTGGCGGCAGTAGCGGCGGCGCCGTCCGATGCCGGCCGGGGCGACCTCCCGACCGCACCACACACACGATTCGGGTCTCCGGGACGCTGCGGCCATGAACGCACACCTTACTGCGGGTCGCGGGACGGCTGCCCGGTAAGATGGTGCGGCCGCATCCACGGAGTCTCGGGAACGATCCGGGAGTCCGGGACGTTGTAGATGGTTGTGAACGCTCGGTGCGCCCCCCGGCGAACTGGCGCGGCGGAAGAACGAAGAGAGGACACACCATGGCAGATCGCGTACTTCGAGGTAGTCGACTCGGAGCGGTGAGCTACGAGACCGATCGTGACCACGACCTGGCGCCCCGCCGCATCGCACGCTACCGGTGCGACAACGGCGAGGAGTTCGACGTCCCCTTCGCCGACGAGGCCGAGATCCCCGGCACGTGGCTGTGCAAGAACGGTCTCGAGGGCACTCTGGTCGAGGGCGCTGCGCCCGAGGTCAAGAAGGTCAAGCCCCCGCGTACGCACTGGGACATGCTGCTCGAGCGTCGTTCCGTCGAGGAGCTCGAGGACCTTCTGAAGGAGCGGCTGGACCTGCTCAAGGCCAAGCGCCGCGGAGCGTAGTCGGCTCCCTCTCCACCCTGATCGTCTCGGCGCCGCCACTACCTGTCGTGGCGGCGCCGTCGCGTGTCAGCAGGTGCTCGGCGCCGGTTCGCCGCGGAAGCGGGCGTCGAGGTAGTCCAGCGCCCGCGGCGCGCCGAGGACCGCGGTGGTGAGGTGGTCCGGGCTCGGGAACAGTTCCGACTCGACCCGCGCCCCGGCCCGGCAGTACCGCTGCAGCGTGGCGTCGATCGAGTCGACCGGGATGAGGGCGTCCGTCGGACTGTGCCATTCGAACAGCGGCGCGGTCGGCACTCCCGGATAGTCCTCGATGCTGTTGTCGGACAGCACATCCTGGGCCGTCGGGCTGGACAGCAGATCGGTGGTAGTGGCGATCTCCGACGCGCTGTGCCCGGCACCGGTGAGCAGGATGCCGTTGGTGCAGGCGTCCGCGACCGCGTCCCGCATGGCGAGTCCCTGCGCGTTCAACTGCTCGCTCACCGGCAGGCGGTCCGGGTACTCGCGTTCGAGGCCGAGGGCCGCGGCGAGCGCGAGACCGAATGCGGGGTGCGGCGCCGTCCCGAGTCCTCGTGCCATCTTGCCGAGATTCATCGGCACCCCGCCCGCCGCGGCACCGACGATGTCCAGTTCCGGGGCGTACGACGGAGCGAGCGCCGCCGCGAACGCCGTGGCCATTCCGCCGCCGGAGTACCCGGCCATGCCGACCGGGCTCGTCGCCAGCCCCAGTTCCGGGACGCGTTGCGCGGCCCGGATGCCGTCGAGGGTGATCTGACCGCCGAGCCTGGCCGCGCCGTACGCACTGGACGGGCCGAGGTGATCGGGCAGGGCGACCGTCCACCCGCGGGCGAGGGCGATGTTGAGCGCCGGCGCCTCCCGGATCGTGAGGTCGGGGTCGGCGGTGTAGAGCGTCCGGGACGGGGCGCAGTGGGTGCCGAGCGCGTTGATGATGTGCTGGTAGGACAGCAGCGGACCGGACGGTGGACGCACGTCGGGGACGAGGATCGTGGTCACCGCGGCGATCGGGCGACCCTCCGAGCCCGTCGACCGGAACTGGACCTGCCAGACCGTGGTGCCCGGGAACTGCGGGAGAGCCGGCATGCGGCGTGCCGCCAGCACGTCTCCGGGCGCGTGGTCGCCGACGTCGGTCGGTTG
The DNA here is from genome assembly GCF_002094305.1 of Prescottella equi. GTDB lineage: Bacteria > Actinomycetota > Actinomycetes > Mycobacteriales > Mycobacteriaceae > Prescottella > Prescottella equi. The sequence continues at coordinate 297,647 of NZ_LWTX01000004.1, read as the reverse complement.
GCCGTAGAAGGGGTCGGGATCGGCCGCCACCGGGGCGGGTGCGGCGGTGACCGGCGCAGCTGCCGTGACGAGCACCCCGATCGCGATTGCGGCTGCCGCCGCCACGCGACCGGCGGGTCCGACGCGTCGCGGCGGCAGGAGTGGAGTTGACGACATCGAAGATCCCCCTCGAAAAGCACGGCACCACAAATGGTTCATGTCCGCCGAAACCACGCTTTTCAGATCGCCCCGAGAATCCGATGACGGGTGCGATTCGGCCGAACGGCGACCCAGCATATGCGACGTCGGTGTGCGGTCGCGGGGGTTCGGGTGAACCACGCTGAGGCGCCCACTGATTCGTTGGCGGATACCTTGCGATCGCGTGCGCTGCAATCGAATCCGGACACATCACGAGGTTCGTGACCGCATCGAAACCGAACCGTTCGCGGGCCCGGTTCGGGCTCCTCGGAATATCGGCGAAGATTCGCCACGCCCCAGCCCCCGTGCAATCATGAAGAGAACGCACGCAGCTAGCGGATCCGGCTGACGCGATGGCTCGCAGAACTACCGCGAAGGTCCAGTAGACGTAAGGCGAGGTGGCGTATGGACGACACCAGCGGCCCGATCACGGCCGACACCTCAGAAGAATCCACGGGAACCTTTCCGGTCGACGAGCCGGAGCTCGTTCGGCTTCGCGCCGAACTCGACGAGATCGACCGTCGGTTCCTCGAGGACGTCCGTGCACGGATCGACGTGTGCGTCCGGATCGCGGAGGTCAAGCGCCATCGGAGCATCCCGATGATGCAGCCCCAGCGGGTGAATCTGGTGCAGGACCGGGCGGAGGAGTTCGCTCGCTCCCACGGACTGTCACCGGGCTTTCTGCGCAGGCTGTACGAGGTGATGATCGGCGAGACCTGCCGGGTCGAGGACCTGGTCATCGGGACGGCCGACGACACGAATCGCGCGACGGGCTGATGGCGTCATGGGCACCCGCACGCTCCTGATCGACAACTACGACTCGTTCACCTACAACCTCTACAGCCTGCTGTCCGAGGTCAACGGGGAACCGCCGGTCGTGGTGCACAACGACGCCGACTGGGCGTCGGTGCCGCTCGTCGACTTCGACAACATCGTCATCTCGCCCGGCCCGGGCCGGCCGGACCGCAAACGGGACTTCGGGATCAGCGCGCGGGCGATCGCGAACCGCGAGATCCCGGTGCTCGGGGTGTGCCTGGGGCACCAGGGCTTGTGTCACCTGTTCGGTGGCAGCGTCGGTCTGGCGCCGGTACCGATGCACGGCAGGATCTCGTCGATCCGGCATACCGGGACCGGCATCTTCCAAGGTATTCCGTCGCCCTTCCCGGCGGTGCGCTACCACTCGCTCATCGTCGATTCCATGCCTCCGGAGTTGGAGGAGCAGGCGTGGACAGAGGACGGGCTGGTCATGGCCGCCGCGCACCGGACGCACCCGTTGTGGGGGGTGCAGTTCCACCCCGAGTCGATCTGCACCCGGTACGGACGGGAACTGCTCGGCAACTTCCGGGATCTGACCCCGTCGCGATCCGGGCGTCGGCCGACCCGACCGGCGACACCTGCCGCGGCGGCCACGCCGTCGGAGGCCGCCGGGCCGCAGCCGCGCTATCACGTGTCGAGCACCCGGATCGACCGGGCGGTCGATCCGCACGCGGTGTACGGGAGCCTGTTCGCGGACGGACCGAACAGCTTCTGGCTCGACGGCAGCGCCGCGCTGGAGCCCGAGTCGCAGTTCTCGGTGATGGGCGACTGTTCGGGACCGCTCGCCGAGTACATCACCTACCGGGTCGCCGAGACCACGGTGCGTGTGCAGCGGCAGGGCCGGCCGGACGAGCTGTTGCATCGGCGGTTCTTCGACTACATCGACGAGCAGCTCCGCATCCGCGCGGTGCCGCCGAACCCGGAGTTGCCGTTCGCCTTCGGGCTCGGCTACGTCGGCTACCTCGGGTACGAACTCAAGGCTGACGCCGGCAGCCAGCTGGTCCACACCTCCCCGACTGCGGACGCTGCGTTCGTGTTCGCGGACCGCGCGGTGGTGATCGACCACGTCGGTGGCGCCTGCCACCTGCTCGCGTTGAGTGAGGAGCCGGACGATCCCGGAGTCGCGAAATGGTTCGCGGACACCGAGACCCGCATCCGGCAGTTGGACGAGGCCGTTGAGCCGCCGCCGCCGCACCCACTGGTGAAGCTCGAGGACGACACCAAACCCCATCTGCGACATGGCCGCGCCGAGTACCTGGCACTGGTCGGCCAGTGCCTCGACGAGATCCGTTCCGGCGAGTCGTACGAGGTGTGCCTGACCAATGCCGCGACCGTCGACCGGGTGATCGATCCACTGCAGAGCTACGAGACGCTCCGGGAGATCAGTCCCACCCCGTACAGTGCGCTGCTGCAGTTCTCGGGAGTATCGGTGCTGAGTGCCTCACCGGAGCGATTCCTGCGGATCGGCGCGGACCGGGTGGTCGACTCGAAACCGATCAAGGGCACCCGCCCCCGGCACGCGTCGCCGGAGCAGGACGCCGCGCTCCGCCAGGACCTGCTCGACAGCGAGAAGGACCGGGCCGAGAACCTGATGATCGTCGATCTGGTGCGCAACGACCTGTCGCGGGTGTGCGTCCCCGGTTCGGTACACGTCCCCAAGCTGTTCGACGTCGAGACGTACGCTCCCGTCCATCAACTGGTGTCGACGGTGCGTGGCACGCTCCGGGACGACGTGTCGTCCGTCGAATGCGTGCGGGCGGCGTTCCCGGGCGGGTCGATGACGGGTGCGCCGAAGCTGAGGACGATGGAGATCATCGACAAGCTCGAGGAGGGGCCTCGCGGCGTGTACTCGGGGGCGATCGGTTACTTCTCGATCAACGGGACTGCCGACTTCTCCATCGTGATCCGCACGATGGTGGCGACCGCCGATCGGGTGACTTTCGGTGTGGGCGGGGCGATCGTCGCGCTGTCGGACCCCGAAGAGGAACTCGAGGAGACGATGGTCAAGGCGGTCACGATGCGGCGTTGCCTGTCGGTGACCTCCGCGGACGACGCCGAAGGCGAGCCGGACGACCCGACCGGGGACGGGGCGGGTGATCGATGACCACGCCCCCCGACACGACGACGTGCGCGCTGGTGATCGTCGGCGGGGCCGGTGCGGTGGGCGCCATGCTCGCGGAATCTGCTCGCGCCGAGGGCGACTCGGTGACCGTGGTGGACCCGGCGGCAGCGCCCATCCCGGGCGTCGACGGTGTGTGCGGTGACGTCACCGACCCCGACCCGCAGGTGCGGGCGCTGCTCGCCGAGGCGGATGTGGTGATCCTCGCGGTCCCGGAGGCGGTCGCGGTGGCGGCGGTCCCCGTCGTCGACGGAGCGATGAAACCCGGCGCGGTACTGGTGGAGACGCTGTCGGTGAAGTCCGAGATCCATCGCGTGCTGCGGGACCGCGCGTCGACCCGGCCCGCCGTGGGGATCAACCCGCTGTTCGCGCCGGGCCTCGGGATGGCCGGGCGCGCCGTCGCGGCGGTGATCCACCACGACTCCCCCGCCGTCGGACGATTCCTCGGTGCCGTGACCGGTTGGGGCGCACGGGTGGTCGCGATGAGCGCGGACGAGCACGATCGGACCGCCGCGGCGACGCAGGCGCTCACCCACGCCGCGATCCTCGCGTTCGGGCTGGCGCTCGGTGATCTCGGCATCGACGCGGACACCCTCGTCGATGCCGCGACCCCGCCGCACACGACGCTGCTGGCGCTGCTCGGGCGGGTCGCCGCGGGGCAGGCCGAGGTCTATCACGACATCCAGGCCGGCAACCCGCAGGCCGCGGCGGCCCGCGCTGCCCTCGCCGCCGCGCTGCGGCGGCTGTCCGAGGCCGTCGAACACGGCGGTCCACGCGAATTCGGGGACGTGATGGCGGCGGCGCGCGCACCGCTCGGTGACCACCTCGACCGGTACCGGGCCCTGTGTGCGGACCTGTTCACGGGGCCCCTCGCACCGGAACGACGATCGGGAGGAGGAACGCCTTGACCGACAACGCATTCGGAGACGAGGCCGCGGTGCACGAGGAGTTGCTGCGGTTGCCGTCGCTACCGCCGTTCGATCCGGCCGATCCCGTGGAGAGCGCGATCATCAGCAGCCTCGCCGGCAGTTGGCCGCGCCGCGCCGTGGTCAAGCGTCCCGAGCCCGACCTCGACGACCTGTTCGACGCGGAGAAGGCGGACTATCCCGAGTCGCTGATTCCGTTCCGCGACCACGACGTCTTCACCCGGCTCGACGAACCGGTACGGCGTCGGATCCTGGCGTGGGCGTGGATCGCCTACAACAAGAACGTGATGGACGTCGAACAGTACGTGGTCAACCCGGGCTTCCGACTGTTGTCACAGGACGCGTTCGGTACCGGGCTGGGCGACACGCTCACCGTCGCGACGATGCAGGCCATGGTCGACGAGCAGTACCACACGCTCATGCACCTGAACGCGAGCGCGCTGACCCGGCGTCGACGGGGGTGGGACCTGCCCGAGCGCCGGCTCCCCTACGGGCCCACGGTCCGCCGCCATCAGCAGGCCGTGGACGCGGCCGAGACGCCGCGCGAGTCGGCACTGGTGTCGCTCGCGTTCACGACCGTGGCCGAGACCTCGATCAGTTCGTACCTGGGACTGATGACCGACGACGAGGACCTGCAGCCGGTGAACCGGGCCACGGTGGTGCTGCACCGTCGGGACGAGTACTGCCACTCGTCGATCGCCGGCGAACTCCTGAAGATCGTGTTCGAGCGTCTGGACGGAGACGACCGGCGACTCCTGCTCGCCGGCCTCGCGGACGGGCTCGAGGCGTTCCGGTCCAACGACTTCTCCACCTGGTCGGCGGTGCTGGACCACGAACAGGTGCGCGGCGCGCACCGGATCGTGGCCGACGCCGCCCACGACTCCGGTCGACGGAACCTGGTGCAGGACTGCACCGCGATCCGGCGGCTGTGCGACGACCTCGGGGTCACCGAGGAGGTCCCCTACGAGTGGTCGTGAAACCGCTCGCCGGGGACCCGGCCCGATGTCACGGTGTGGCGTTGAGCCATTCGTAGAACGCCGGCTGGACGTTCGGGTTGGCCCCGGTGATGCCGTTGTAGGCGCCGATACCGGCACCGATGCCGGTGCCGAGGATGCAGCCGGCGATGAAGTTCGGGAAGATCGACACACAGCCGATCGCGAGCCCGACGCCGGCGCCGGTCGCCATCGCGGCGGGACCCCCGCGTTCCCACCCGATTCCGATCTCGCGTAGCAGATTGTCCTGTGCCGTCTGCTTGTCGACGACGGGTTGGACGAGGGGCGCGGAGACGTCGCCGGGGGCGGTTCCCGCGTACGCGGTGCCGGCTCCCGTTCCGAGCGCCGCAACGGCGAGAACGGATGCAGCAGCGGCCTTCGATGCCTTCGAAAGGTTCATGACGCTCTCCAAACGGTGTGGAAGATCGCAGTCCAGTCGTTCCGACGCTAGTCCTTGCACCCCGCCTTCGCAGTGGATCCGGGTGGACGGTCATCTATGCGAAGTTTGTTGCGGCAGGACCGATTTCAGTGCGAAGCCAGATACTCTTCGAGGAGCGGTCCGATCGCGGACAGTGCCTCGGGCTCGATCATCTGGTTGTGCTCGCAGTCGATCGTGAACTCACGGATGCGTCCGGTGATCGCGGGCTGCCACACCTGGGGTGAATGCCGGGGGGTGGACTGCGCACTGCCGTCACCGCGTCCGGCGGTGAAGAACAGCAGGTCGCCGTCGAACACATCGGGTGCGTAGCGGTTCATGATCCGAGCCGAGGTGGTGAACCCCTCGTTGATGCGTTCGAGGTGCGCAGGGGTGAGACCCGTGTCCTGACCGAGGGATTCGTTGAGCAGATCGACCGCCTGCGCGTACGTCAGGTCCCGGACGTCGCCGTACGGGGCAAGATCGAGGCCCAACCCCTCGAGCAGTTCGACCACGGTCAGATGCCCTGGTTCCTCCTCCCCCTCGGTGAGGTAGCTGTCCATGATCGCCAGGGTGGCGACCTCCTCACCGGCGCCCCGCAGTTCGACGGCCATCGCGTGGGCGATCACACCGCCGAGCGACCAGCCGAGCAGGTGGTACGGCCCGTGCGGCTGCACCGTCCGGATCTCCTCGACGTACCGGTGCGCGAGCTGCTGCACCGACCCGAAGTCCGGACCGCCGCTCAGCAACGGCAATTGCAGACCGAACGCCGGACGGTCCTTCGCGAGGTACTGCACGAGGCCCGCGTAGCCCCAGGACAGGCCGATGCCGGGATGGATGCAGAACAGCGGTGGTCGTTCGCCGTTGGGGCGCAGCGGGATCACCACACCCAGGGCGTCGTCGACCGGGGAATCGCTGCGTCCCAGGTATCCCACCGGCAGGTCGATCCGCTTGGCCAGGCCCGACGGGGTCGGATCCAGGAACATCGTCTGCAGCGGCAGCTGCCGGCCGAGTCGGGCCTGCAGCTCCGACATGATGCGCGTGGCGATGATCGAGTTGCCGCCGAGATCGAAGAAGCTGTCGTCGATGCCGACGTGGTCGACCCCGAGGACGTCGGCGAACACCTCCGTCACCGCACGCTCGGTGGCGGTCGACGGTGGCCGGAACTCGGTGGTCAGAGACGTGAATTCCGGTGTCGGCAGGGCCCGGCGGTCGAGCTTGCCGACCGGCGTCAGCGGGATCTCGTCGAGTACCACCACCGCGGACGGCACCATGTGCGCGGGCAGTTGCGCCGCGACGTGCGCTCGGAGCTCACGGGCTTCGACGGAGTGCCCCTCCACCGGCCGGACGTACGACGCGAGCAGGGTGTCCCCGGACGGCCCCGTGTGGCCCAGCGTCGCCGCGAACGTGATCGCGGGATGCCGGGTGAGGACGGCGTCGATCTCGCCGAGCTCGATGCGGAAGCCGCGGACCTTCACCTGGAAGTCCGACCGGCCGATGTACTCGATCGTGTCGTCGTGGCGCCACCGGACCACGTCGCCCGTGCGGTACATCCGGGATCCGGGCGGGCCGAACGGGTTCGCGACGAACCGTTCGGCGGTCAGTCCGGGCCGGTTGTGGTAGCCGCGGGCCAGGCCGGGGCCGGAGATGTACAGCTCGCCGGGCACTCCGACGGGGACCGGGCGCAGGCGGCCGTCGAGGACGGCCTCCTCGAATCCGATCGCCGGTCCACCGATGTTGACGGTCTCGCCGGGCTGCATCGGGGCGCTGACACTGGCCTGGATGGTGGTCTCGGTGGGACCGTACCCGTTGAACATTCGGCGGCCGGGCGCCCACTTGGCGACGAGTTCGGGTGGGCACGCCTCCCCCGCCACCGCGAGGATCCGCAGCGACTCGAGTCCCTCGTCCTCGATCGAGGCCAGGGCGGTGGGGGTGATGAAGCCGTGCGTGACACCTTCCCGCGAGAGCAGGTCGGTCAGTTCGGCGCCGCCGTAGACGGTGGGCGGCACGATCACCAGGCGTGCGCCGGCGCTGAACGCCATCATCATCTCGAACACGGAGGCGTCGAAGCTCGGCGAGGCCAGGTGCGATACCCGGGCGTCGGGGGTGACCGAGAACCTCTGGCGTTCCTCCTCGGTGAGGTTCGCGATGCCCAGGTGCGTGACGATGACGCCCTTGGGTCGGCCCGTCGATCCCGACGTGTAGATGAGGTACGCCGGATGTGTGAGGTGCAGCGGCGCCGTTCGGTCGGCGTCGGTCACCGGCACGGGTGAGGCGTCCGCGAGCCGAGCCGCGATCGCGTCGTCGTCGAGGACCAGCCACGGCACCGTGTCCGGAAGTCGTTCGCGCAGTGCCGACGTCGTGAGCCCGAGGCGCGCACCCGAATCGGTGAGCATGTGCGCGATGCGTTCGGCCGGGTAGTTCGGATCGACCGGAACGAATGCCGCACCCGATTTCGCGACCGCCCAGATGGACACGATCTCGTCGATCGAGCGGGGCATCCCGAGGGCGACGAACGTCTCCGGGCCGACGCCGCGTCCGGCGAGGACACGGGCGAGCCGGTTGGACCGTTCGTCGAGCTGCCGGTAGGTGAGGGTGCGGCCGAGGTAGGACAGGGCCACCGCGTCCGGGTTCACGGCCGCCGCCGACTCGAGCAGTTCCGGCCACACGTGGGGTGAGACGTCGCTGCCGCCGTGCGCGGGTGCCAAGGCCGCGAGTTCGCCGGAGTCGAGGATCTCGATGTCGCCCACGGCGCGTGCCGGGTCGGCGACGACCGCCTCGAGGACGCGGATGAACCGGTGGGCGATGCCGCGCACGGTGGATTCGTCGAACAGGTCGGTGGCGAAGTCCAGCGACGCCAGGACCCCGGCCGGATCGCCGGTGTCGGTGAACTCCTCGGCGAGCACCAACTCGAGGTCTTCCTTGGCGACCTGGGCATCGATCCCGACTCCCTCGACGGTCAGGCCGGGCAGCTCGAGTCGCGGTCGCTCGTTGTTCTGGAACTCGATCGACACCTGGAACAGCGGCGAGTAGGACGTGGACCGGGGCGGATTGATCTCCTCCACCAGGCGCTCGAACGGCACCTCGGCGTGCCCGAACGCGGCCAGATCCGACTCGCGGACCTGCTGCAGCAGCGCGTCGAAGGAGGTGTCGTGGTCGATCCGGGTCCGCAGCACCAGCGTGTTGACGAACATGCCGACGAGCTCGTCGAGGGCCATCTCGCCGCGGCCCGCGATCGGGGTGCCGATCGCGATGTCGTCGGTGTCGGCCAGTCGCGCCAACACGGTGGCGAGTGCGGCGTGCATCGCCATGAACATGCTCGCGCCGTGCCGGTGCGCGAGTTCGGTGATGCGAGTGTGCAGTTCGGCAGGTACCCGGAACTCGACCCGGCCACCGCGGAACGTCTGCTGCACGGGACGGGGGCGGTCGGTGGGCAACTGGATGACGTCGGGCAGGCCCGCGAGCTCCTCGGTCCAGAACCGCAGCTGCCGCGAGATCAGCGAGTCGGGATCGGTGTCGGTCCCCAGCATCTCGTGCTGCCAGAGGGTGTAGTCGGCGTACTGCACCGGCAGCGGCGCCCACTGGGGACTCGTCCCCGCGGCCCGAGCGGTGTACGCGGCCATCAGGTCCCGGCCGAGCGGCGCCATCGAGTAGCCGTCGGCGCAGATGTGGTGCACGACGATGACCAGGACGTGGTGCTCGTCGTCGATCTCGAGGAGTTCGGCGCGCACCGGCGGTGCGGCGGTGACGTCGAACCCGTGCGAGGCGAAGGCGGTGATCTGCCGGCGCAGCTCGGCGTCGTCGTCGACCGGGACGGGCGTCAGGTCGGTGAGCACGTCGCCGACCGGCCAGACCTCCTGCGTCGGCTCCTGGTCGACGATCGGGTAGGCGGTGCGCAGCGACTCGTGCCGTTCGAGGACGTCGCCGACCGCGTCGCGCAGTGCGTCGGTGTCGAGTGCCCCGGTGAGGTTCACCGCCATCGGGATGTTGTAGGCGGCGGACGCGGTGTCGAACTGGTTGATGAACCACATGCGCTGCTGCGCGAGCGACAGCGGGATACGGTCCGGCCGTTCGCGACGGCCGAGCTCCGGCCGGGTGTGCCCGGTGCCGGCGCCGCGTTCGCGCGCGACCCACTGTGCGAGCGCGTGGATCGTCGGCGCCTCGAACAGTGCCCGCACCGGGATGTCGGCGTCGAGCAGGCCGCTGAGCCGGGCGGTGACGCGGGTGGCGATGAGCGAGTTACCGCCGAGATCGAAGAAGCTGTCGTCGATGCCGATCCGGTCGATGCCGAGCACCTCGGTGAACACGTCGGACAGCGTGTATTCGAGGGGGTTGGTCGGGGCGCGGAACTCGCCGCTGGTGAACGCGAACTCGGGTTCGGGCAACGCGGCGCGATCGAGCTTGCCGACCGGGGTCAGCGGGATCTCGTCGAGCACGGTCACCGCGGCGGGCACCATGTGGGACGGCAACTGTTCCGACAGCCGGTCGAGCAGGGCGCCCGTCTCGACGGTGGCCCCGGTCGTGGGGACCACGTACGACGCGAGCACGGTGTCGCCGGCCGGTCCGGGCACGCCGAGGGTGACCGCGAACCCGACCGTGGGATCGGCGGCCAACGCGGCGTCGATCTCGCCGAGTTCGATGCGGAACCCGCGGACCTTCACCTGGAAGTCCGAGCGGCCGACGTATTCGATCGTCAGGTCGGGGCGCCAGCGCACGATGTCGCCGGTGCGGTACATCCGTTCGCCCGGCTTACCGAACGGGTTCGCCACGAAGCGTTCCGCGGACAGTCCCGGACGCCGGTGGTAGCCGCGGGCCAGTCCGAGGCCGGCGATGTACAGCTCGCCGGGCACCCCGACCGGCACCGGTTGCAGGCGCCCGTCGAGAACCACCTCGTGGACACCGCGGATGGGGCCACCGATGGTGATCTGTTCGCCGACGGTCATGGGCGCGCTGATGTTCGACATGATCGTCGTCTCGGTCGGCCCGTACGCGTTGTGCAGGTCCCGGCCCGGGGCCCAGCGCGCGACCAGTTCCGGCGGGCAGGCCTCGCCGCCGACCGCGACGTGGGTGAACTCGTCGAGCCCGGTCGGATCGACGGTCGCGAGGGCGGCGGTGGTCACGAACGCGTGGGTGACGTGACCGTCGGCGAGGACGCGGGCCAGGTCGGCTCCGCCGAACACCGTGGGTTCGGCGATCACCATCGTCGCGCCCACACCGAACGCCTGCAGGTACTCGAACACCGCGCCGTCGAAGCTGGGGGTGGCGAAGTGCAGGGTCCGGGATGTGGCGGTGGCCCCGAAGCGGGCCTGCTGGTCGAGGGCGAAGTTGTCGAGGCCGCGGTGCGCGACGACGACGCCCTTGGGCCGGCCCGTCGACCCGGAGGTGTAGACGACGTACGCGGCGTGTTCGAGCCCGAGCGGCGCGGTGCGGTCCGCGTCGGTGACCGGGGCGTCGGAGTGGGCCGCGCAGGCCGCCGCGACGTCCGGATCCTCGAGGGTGAGCCAGGTGACGGTGTCGGGCAGCCGGTGTCGATGCGCCGCGACGGTCAGACCGAGGCCGGCACCGGAATCGGCGAGCATGTGTTCGATCCGTTCGGGCGGATAGTTGGGGTCGATCGGGACGAAGGCGGCACCGGTCTTGGTGACCGCCCACACCGCGAGCACCGACTCCACGGACCGGGGTATCCCCAGCGCGACGTACGACTCCGGTCCCACACCCTGGTCGATGAGGACGCGGGCGATCCGCGACGACCGGGTGTCGAGTTCGCGGTAGGTGACCTCGCGACCGGAGAACGACAACGCGATCGCGTCGGGGTCCAGGGCCGCGGCGTCGGTGAAGATGTCGGGCAGGGTGCGGATCGATCCGCCGACCGGGCCCTCGACCGGCGCCAGATCGTGGCGCTCGGTGTCGGTGAGCAGGTCCAGGCGGGCGAGCGGACGGTCCGGGTCGGTCGCGATGTGTTCGAGGACGACGGTGACGCGTGTCGCGATCGACTCGACCACGGCGGGATCGAAGACCTCGGGGAAGTACTCGAACTTGAGGTTCAGGCTGCCGTTCACCGACGCCACCAGCGACAGCGGGTAGTGCGCGGCGTCGCGGCCGTCGATACCGGTGACCTTGAGGCCGGCGATGTCGGTGTCCGCGGTCAGAGCGTTGCGGTCCACCGGGTACGACTCGAACACCGTGAGAGTGTCGAAGGTGGCGGCGGGGCCGGTGGCGCGCTGGATGTCAGCGAGCCCGAGGTAGTGGTGGTCGAGGAGCGCGGCCTGCTCGCGTTGGACGCGATCGAGCAGTTCACCGAGGGTTTCGCCGGCGTCGAGGGTGACCCGCACCGGCAGCGTGTTGATGAACAGACCGACCATCGACTCGATGCCGGGAATCTGCGGGGGCCGACCGGACACGGTGCCGCCGAACAGGACATCCGTGCGCGCCGTCAGCGCGCCGAGCACGATGCCCCACGCGGCCTGCACGACGGTGTTGAGGGTCAGCCCGCGCTCCCGGACGAGGGACCGCAGCGTGTCGGTGTGCTCCGCGGTCAGGGCCACCTCCAGTTCGGCGGTCCCGCCGCCGGCACTGGGGACGGCGGGGGCCAGCAGGGTCGGCTCCTCGAGCCCGGCGAGCGCCTTGCGCCACGCGTCGGTGGACTCGGCCGGGTCCTGCGTCGCCATCCACGCCAGGTAGTCGCGGTACGGGTGCACTCGCGGCAGCACGGACGCATCGGCGTCGGTCGCGTACAAAGTCAGCAGATCGCGGATCACCAGGGGTGTGGACCAGCCGTCGAGCAGGATGTGGTGGTTGGTGACGACCAGGCGGTAGTCGCCGGCACCGAACTTCACCAGCGTCATCCGGATCGCGGGCGCCGCCGTCAGATCGAATCGGGTCCCGCGATCGGCGGCAATCAGTTCGTCGAAGCGGCGGGCGCGGGTGCCCGGATCGAGGCGCGAGAGGTCCACCTCGGTCCACGGCAGTTCCACGCGGTCGGGGATCACCTGCACCGCGCCGCTGTCCGACGCGGCACCCTCGACCCGGACGAACGCCGCCCGCAGATTCGGGTGCCGGTCGAGCAGCGCCTGTCCCGCCCGCCACAGCCGGTCGGTGTCGACCGTGCCGCCCAACGACAGCGTCAGCTGCACCAGATACGCGTCCACGGAGTCGTCGGCGAGCATCGCGTGGAAGTGCAGGCCCGCCTGCAGCGGCGACAGCGACCACACGTCGTCCAGGCCCGGGTACCGGTGCTCGAGTGCCTCGATCGCGTCCTGGTCGAGCCGGACCAGGTCCAGATCGGACGGGGTGAGCCCGCCCGCTCCGGGATGCGCGGCGTGCCGTGCGAGCGCGGACAGCGCCCGCACCCACAGGTCGGCGAGTTCCCCCACGTCGACGGTCGCGAGGACCCCGCTGGGGAACGCCCACGTGGCGCGCAGCCGCGGCCCGTCGGGGGTGTCGCCGACGACGGCATTGACGTCGAGGGCGGACGCGACCGGCATCGTGGCGCTCGGGGCGTCGTCGAGTTCGGTGTCGGACCTCGGAACCCACGGCACGTCGGTGCCGGTCGAGGTTCCCCCGAGCCGGCCGAGGTAGTTGAACCCGACCTGCGGCACCGGCAGTTCCGCCAGCACCGGCCCCGTGCGCGGATCGAGGTACCGGAGCATCCCGAACCCGATGCCGTGATCGGGGATCGCCAGCAACTGTTCCTTGACGGCCTTGAGGGCTGCCCCGGCGGCCGGCCCCGCGGCGAACGCGTCGTCGACGTCGATTCCGGTCAGATCCAGGCGGACCGGGAAGATCGTCGTGAACCATCCGACGGTTCGTCCCAGGTCGGCCCCGGGCACCACCTGATCCTCGCGGCCGTGGCCCTCGAGGTTGACCAGTGCGGCGTCGGTGTCGGCCCCGCGGGTGCGCCGCCACCGGGTCAGTGCCATCGCCAGCGCGGTGAGCAGGGCGTCGTTGACGTTGCCGCGGAACACCTCCGGCACCGTCGTGAGCAGTGCCTCGGTGACCGCGGACGGCAGTTCCACGGACACCTTGTCGACCGTCCCGTACACGTCGACCGCCGGGTCGAGCGGACGCGACCCGATCACCGGGTCCGGGGTGTCGAGGGTGCCCTGCCACAGCTCGAGCTCGCGGTCCCGGCCTGCGGTGGCATCGGCCAGACCGTGCGCCCAGCGCCGCATGGAGGTGCCGGTCGGCGCCAGGTCGGGCAGCTCCCCCGCGGCGATCCGCGTCCACGCGGCGGCCAGGTCCGGAACCAGGATGCGCCAGGAGACGCCGTCCACGGCGAGGTGGTGGATCACCAGGAGCAGCCGACCCCCGGTCTCGCCGGCGTCGAACCACACGGCCTGCAGCACGGCTCCGGCAGCGGGATCCAAGCGGCCGGCGGCGTCGTCGAGCGCCGCACCCGCCACGGCGGTGAAGTCGGGTCCGGACAGTGCGTCGACGGGGATCCTGCTGATCAGGTCGTCGGCGTCGACCGCCCCGACCGGCCGGACCAGCATGTGCGGGTCCGGGCCGGTGTGTAGTTGCGCGCGCAGCATGTCGTGCCGGTCGACGACGGCCTGCAACGTGCGCGCGAGACGATCCCGGTCGGTGCCGCTCGGCAGCGCCAGGAGGGCGGTCTGCGTGTACCGACGCACGTCGTCGCTGCGCTCGAGGAGCCAGTGCATGATCGGGGTGAGTGGGAACTCACCGACCCCGCCGCCGGGGAGTTCGTCGAGGTGCACCGGAGTTTCCCCCGAATCGGCCGCGGCGACGGCCGCGAGGCCCGCGACACTGCGGTGTTCGAACACGTCACGCGGCGTGAAACGCAAGCCCGCGTCCTTCGCCCGCGACACCAGCTGGATCGACATGATCGAATCGCCACCCAGCCCGAAGAACGAATCGTCCACACCGACCGAATCCAGACCCAGCACCTCCGCGAACAGGCCGGCGAGGGTGCGCTCGACGTCGGTCTCGGGAGCGCGGCCGCGGGCGGCCCCGGTGCCGAACTCCGGTTGCGGCAGCGCCTTGCGGTCCAGCTTGCCGTTCGCGGTGAGAGGAAGCTCGTCGAGCAGCATCAGGGTCGCAGGAACCATGTACGACGTCAGTTCCCGGCCCACGTGACCGAGCACGTCCTGCGGGTCGACGTCGAGTCCCTGTTCGGGCACCGCGTAGCCGACCAGCCGCGCTGGTCCGGCGCCGTCCCGGTGCACGGCCACCACGGCCTGTGCGACGCCGGGGTACCGCAACAGCGCGGCCTCGATCTCGCCGAGCTCGATCCGGAAGCCGCGGATCTTCACCTGGAAGTCGCTGCGGCCCAGGTATTCGAGCCGCCCGTCGCGGTTCCAGCGGGCGAGGTCGCCGGTGCGGTACATCCGGGATCCCGGCGCACCGAACGGGTCGGCGACGAACCGGCTCGACGTCAGGGCGCTCCGGCCCAGGTAGCCGCGGGTCAACTGCTCTCCCGCGACGTACATCTCGCCGACGACGCCCGGCGGGACCGAGTGCAGGCGTTCGTCGAGGACGACCACCCGCAGGCCGGGGATCGCGCGGCCGATGACGCTGGCGTCGGCGGCCTCGGCGAACGCGCGGTCGAGTTCGAGATGGGTGACGTGCACGGTGGTCTCGGTGATGCCGTACATGTTCACCAGCCGCGGCGCGCTGTCCGGATGCCGCGTGTACCAGCGGCCGAGCTGGCCGAGGTCGAGGGCCTCGCCACCGAACACGACATACCGCAACGCCAGATCGGTTGCCGTCGTGCCCTGTTCGCTCGCGAGGCGGTCGGCCTCCGCGAGTTGGTAGAACGCGGTCGGCGTCTGGTTGAGCACCGTGACCTGCTCGGTGCGCAACAGGTCGAGGAACATCTCCGGCGAGCGCGCGGTGTAGAAGTCGACCACGACCAGCCGACCGCCGTGCAGCAGCGGGCCCCACAGCTCCCAGACCGAGAAGTCGAAGGCGTAGGAATGGAACATCGTCCACACGTCGTGTTCGTCGAACCCGAAGGCACCGGTGGTGTTCGCGAACAGGGTCAGCACGTTGCGGTGGGTGACCTGCACGCCCTTGGGGCGGCCGGTGGAACCGGAGGTGTAGATGACGTACGCCACGTCGTCGGGGCGCAGGGGCGTGAGCCGGTCGGCGTCGGTGACCGCCCGGTCCGGCGCCGCCGCGAGCGCCGCGGCGGTCTCGTCGGTGTCGAGACGGATCAGGGGAACGTCGGTCGACGGGATGGCGTCGGCGTCGGCGCCGGTGGTCAGCACACACACCGGCGCGGCGTCGGTGAGCATGTAGGAGAGCCGTTCGGCCGGATAGGTGACGTCCAGCGGCAGGTAGCCGGCACCGGACTTGATGACGGCGAGCAGCGCGACGACGAGGTCCGCCGACCGCGGCAGCGCCACCGCTACCAGTGTCTCCGGGCCCACCCCGAGCGAGACGAGATGCCGCGCGAGGCGGTTGGCGCGGGCGTCGAGTTCGGCGTACCCGAGCGTCGACGCCTCGTAGGTGAGCGCCGGACGGTCCGGGAAGCGGGCCGCGGCGAGCGCGAACCGCTCGGCCAGCGTCTCGTCTGCCGCGCGGGCCCCCTCCGCGTTCCACCGGTGCAGCATCGTGTCGAGTTCGGTCGCGGTGGTGATCGTGATGTCGCCGATCGCCCGTTCGGGCTCCGCCACGAGAGCGTCGAGCAGTCGGGTGAACCGCTCCCCCAGCTCGCGCACCGTGCCCGGGTCGAACAGATCCGTCGCGTAGGTGAAGACCGCGGCGATACCGTCCGGGACGCCCGCGTCGTCGTGACGCTCGGCGAGGGTCAGTTGCAGGTCGAACTTCGCCACCGCCAGATCGGCGGCGACCGGGTCCGCGACGAGGCCGGGCAGCTCGAGCCGGGGCAGCTCGTTGTTCTGGAACTCGAGCATCACCTGGAACAGCGGCGAATGCGCGGTGGAGCGTTCCGGGGCCAGCACGTCGACGAGGCGCTCGAACGGCAGATCCGCGTGCCCGAACGCCGCGAGGTCGAATTCGCGGGTGCGGGCGAGCAGGTCCGCGAAACCGCCCCCCGGGTCGACGTCGGACCGCAGCACCAGGGTGTTGACGAACATGCCGACCAGGTCGTCGAGTTCCGCCTCGCCGCGGCCGGCGATCGGGGTGCCGATCGCGATGTCGTCGGTGCCGCTGAGCTTGGCCAGCAACACCGCCAAGGCGGCGTGCGTGGCCATGAACATCGTCGCGCCGTGCCGCCTTGCCGACTCGGCCAGCGCCCGGTGCACCTCCGCGGGGATCTCGAACTCGACGCGGGCGCCGTCGAAGCTCTGCCGGGTGGGACGGGGTCGGTCGGTGGGCAGCGTGATCGCCTCAGGGAGCCCGGCCAGCGCCTCCGTCCAGAACGCCAGCTGTCGACGCCCCGGCGAATCCGGGTCGTCCTCGGAGCCGAGCACCTGGTGCTGCCACAGCGCGAAGTCCGCGTACTGCACCGGCAGCGGCGCCCACTGTGGGACGTGGCCGCCCGTGCGGGCGACGTAGGCCGCCATGACGTCCCGCGCGAGGGGTGCCATCGAGAAGCCGTCGGCGCAGATGTGGTGGACCACGATCGTCAGGACGTGCTCCTGCGGGCCGAGCCGCAGCAGTTCGGCGCGCACCGGCACGGCGGTGGTGACGTCGAACCCACGGGAGATCAGCGCCGCGATCCGCTCCGGAACGCGGTCCGGTGGTACGTCGACGGCGTCGAGGCTCGGCGCGGCCTCGGCGGCCGGCACCACCAGCTGGACCGGTTCGCCGTCCCGCGACGGGAACAGGGTGCGCAGCGTCTCGTGGCGCTCCTGCACGTCCGCGACCGCCGCGGTGAGAGCGTCGACGTCGAGGTCGCCGGTGAGGCGGACCGCGAGCGGGATGTTGTAGGCGGCGGATTCGGTGTCGAACTGGTTGATGAACCACATCCGCTTCTGGGCCAGCGACAGCGGAAGCGGGTCGGGCCGGTCCTGGGGCCGCAACGGTGGCCGGGCCGCCGCGTCGAGGTGCGCCCGCGAGACCCAGCGCGCGAGTTCGTGTGCGGTCGGCGCCTCGAACAGCGCCCGCACCCCGAGGTCGACGCCGAGAGCCGCGCCGAGTCGGGCGATCACCCGGGTGGCGATGAGCGAGTTGCCGCCGAGGTCGAAGAAGCTGTCGTCGACGCCGATGCGCTCGAGCCCGAGGACCGCGGTGAACGTGTCGACGATGGTCTGCTCGGTGGGATCGGTCGGGGCCCGGAACGTGGTGGCGGCGGGCAGGAACTCCGGTGCCGGGAGTGCGGCGCGATCCAGTTTGCCGATCGGGGTCAGGGGGATCTCGTCGAGGATCATGATGCTCGCGGGCACCATCTGCGCGGGCAGGTGCTCGGCGACGTACTCCCGCAGCGCACCCGGCTCGGGCTGCGCGCCGGCGACCGGCAGCACGTACGTGACCAGCGCCGTCTCCCCGGTCGGTCCGGGCCGTCCCAGCGTGACCGCGAACCGGATGTCGGGGTGGTCGCCGAACGCGTTGTCGATGTCGCCGAGTTCGATCCGGAAGCCGCGGATCTTCACCTGGAAATCGGATCGTCCGACGTACTCGATCGTGCGGTCCGCGAGCACACGCACCACGTCGCCGGTGCGGTACATGCGTTCGCCGGGGACCCCGTGCGGGTTCGCCACGAACCGTTCCGCCGTGAGGCCCGGACGCCGATGGTAGCCGCGCGCCAGGTTCGGTCCGGCGATGTACAGCTCGCCGGGAACCCCCGCCGGCACCGGCCGCAGGTTGGTGTCGAGCACCAGCTCGGACACCCCGCGCAGCGGCGCGCCGATCGTGACGGTTTCGCCGGTGACCAACGGCGCGCTGACATTCGCCATGACGGTGGCCTCGGTGGGCCCGTAACCGTTGTAGAAGCGCCTCCCGTGCGCCCACCGCGCCACCAGTTCCGGTGGGACGGCCTCGCCGCCCACCATCACCTCGGTGAACTCGTCGAGACCGGCGGGGTCGACGGTCGCCGCCGCCGCGGTGGTGATGAAGGCGTGCGTGACGTGCTGGTCGCGGATCAGGTCCGCGAGTTCGCTGCCGCCGTACACGCTGGTGGGAGCGATGACCATGGTCGCGGCCGGACCGAACGCCAGCAGGTAGTCCAGCACCGCGGCATCGAAGCTCGGAGTCGAGAAGTGCAGGGTCCGCGACGAGGGCCGGGTCGCGAAGTGCGTGAGGTACTCCTCGGAGAGGTTGTCGAGGCCCTCGTGCGTGACGACCACACCCTTCGGGGTCCCGGTGGTGCCGGAGGTGTAGATCACGTACGCCGGGTGCGTCAGCCGCAGCGGCACCGGCCGCGCGTCGTCGCCGACGGGCGCGGTGGACTGCGCGGCGCGGCGGCTTTCGAACGCGGGATCGTCCAGGACGGTCCACGGCACGGTAGCGGGCAGCCGGTCGCGCGCCCCGGTCACCGTCAGGCCCGCCGTCGCGCCGGAGTCCTCGAGCATGAACGCGATCCGCTCCGCCGGATAGTTCGGGTCGACGGGCAGGAACGCGGCACCCGTCTTGGCGACCGCCCACACCGCGACGACCGAATCGATCGACCGGGGAATTCCCAACGCCACGAACGACTCCGGACCCACCCCGTCGTCGAGGAGGACGCGGGCCAATCGGTTGGATCGTTCGTCGAGTTCGCGGTAGGTGACCTCGGTGGTGCCCGACACCAGTGCGATCGCGTCCGGATCGGCCGCGGCCGCATCGGCGAACAGCTGCGGCAGGGTGCGCACGGACCGGCCGGGACGGCCACGCAGCGGCACCAATTCGGCCCATTCCGCGTCGGACAGCAGCCGCAGGCGCGCCAGCGGGCACTGCGGATCCTCCGACATCTCGACGAGGACGCGCTGGACCCGCTCCGCCAGCGACCGGGCCTGCCCGCGGTCGAACAGGTCGGGCAGGAACTTGAGCTTCATCCGGAGCCGGTCGTCGGCGTTGGCGACGAGGGTGAGCGGATAGTGTGCGGCGTCGGAGCCTTCGTGCACGCGCACCAGGCGCAGCCCGGAGATGTCCGCGTCGGTGATCGCCGACCGGTCCACCGGATAGGACTCGAACACCGTGAGGGTGTCGAACGCCAGCGCCGGTCCGACGGCGTCCTGGATGTCGGTGAGGCTCACGTGGTGATGGTCGAGGAGTCCGGCCTGTTCGGACTGGATCCGGCGCAGCAACTCCCCCACCGATTCCCGCGCGTCGAGCCGCACCCGGACGGGCAGCGTGTTGATGAACAGCCCGATCATGGATTCGATGCCGGGGATGTGCGGCGGGCGACCCGACACGGTGCCGCCGAACACGACGTCGTCGCGGCCCGTGGTGGCGCCCAGCACGATCGCCCACGCGGCCTGCACCATCGTGTTCAACGTGACGCCCCACTGTCGGCCGATCGACTGCAGCCGGGCGGTGCGGGTGACGTCGAGCGAGATGTCGATCTCGGCGGGCACGGTGGCCTGTTCGCGGCCGCGGTCGAGCGGCGCCAGCAGTGTCGGTTCGTCGAGACCGGCGAGCGACCGGGTCCACGCCCGCACCCCGGCCTCCGGATCCTGTGCGGCGATCCATGCCAGGTAGTCCCGGTAGGCGTGCACCCGCGGCAGCACGGTGGTGTCGCCGTCCGTGGCGTACAGGGTGAGCAGCTCCTGCATCATCAGCGGTGTCGACCAGCCGTCGAGCAGGATGTGGTGGTTGGTCAGGATCAGCCGGTGCTCGTCCGGGCCGGTCCGCACCAGCAGGAACCGGATCAGCGGGGCCTCCGCCATGTCGAAGCGTCGGGTCCGGTCGTCGGCGATCAGCCGCGCCAGTTCGGCCTCCCGCACCGGCTCGTCGTGCTCGGACAGGTCGATCTCGTTCCACGGCAACGGCACCCGCTCCTGCACCACCTGGACGGGGGTGCCGTCGGGCCCGTGCACGAACGCGGCCCGCAGGTTGGGATGGCGGTCGAGCATCGCCTGCCCGGCCCGCCGCAGCCGGCCGGGGTCGGCGCCGCGCACGTCGAGCATCATCTGCACCAGGTAGGCGTCGACCGAGCGGTCGGCCAGCTGGGCGTGGAACAGCAGACCCGACTGCAGGGGCGAGAGCGACCACACGTCGGCGAGGTTCGGGAAGCGCTGCTCGAGCGTCTCGATCTCCGGCTGCCCGAGGTCGACCAGATCCAGATCCGACGGGCTCAGTCCGCCCGCCCCCGGCCGGGACACGTGCCGGGCCAGCGCGACCAGGGCCTCGGTCCACAGCCCGGCCAGCTCGGTGACGTCCGCGGCGGTCAGGACGCCGGCCGGGAAGCCCCACGTGGCGCGGAGCCGGGATCCGTCGGCCCCGTCGGTGGTGACCGCGTTGATGTCGAGGACCGACGCGACCGGCAGGTCGGCGTCCTGCAGGACGCTCAGGTCGGCGTCGTCGGTCGGTACCCAGCCGGCGGCCCGCTGGTCCTCCGGGACCGCCGCGGTGAGCCGGCCCAGGTAGTTGAAACTCACCTGCGCCGACGCCAGGCCGCGCAGCGCGCGTCCGCCCTCGTCGTCGAGGTACCGCAACATCCCGTATCCGATGCCGTGGTCGGGCACCGCCAGCAACTGTTCCTTGACGGCCTTGACCGCCGCGCCGGCGCCGCGCCCGCCCGTGAAGGCGTCGTCGATGTCGATTCCGGTCAGGTCCAACCGGATCGGGAACAGGGTGGTGAACCACCCGACGGTCCGCGCGAGGTCCGCGCCGGGCAGCACGTGGTCCTCGCGCCCGTGACCCTCGAGCGTCACCAGCGCGGTGTCGGCGTCGACGCCGTGGTCCCGGCGCCAGCGGACCAGGGCCATCGCCAGCGCGGTGAGCAGGCCGTCGTTGACGCTGCCGCGGAACGCGTCCGGCACCGTCGTCAGCAACGCGTCGGTCACGTCGGGTGAGACCTCGACGGTGACGGTCCGGGCGGTGGAGGCCACGTCCACCGCCGGATCGAGCGGGCGCGCTCCCAGCAGTGGGTCGTCCCCGGACAGCATCGCGCGCCACAGCTCGAGCTCGTCGCGGCGGTCCGCGGCGGCGTCGACGAGACCGTGCGCCCACCGCCGCATCGACGTGCCGACCGGTGCCGGGTCGGGCCGTTCACCGGCGACGATCTGCGCCCACGCGGTCGCCAGATCCGGTACCAGGATGCGCCACGAGACACCGTCGACCACGAGGTGGTGCACGACGATCAGCAGCCGCCCACCGCCCGACGCGGATTCGAGCCACACCACCTGCATCATCTCGCCCGCGGACGGGTCGAGACGATCCTCGGCCGCGTCGAGCTCGGCGCGGACGGTGTCGGCGAAGGCGTCGGTGCCGGGCGCCGCGTCGACCCGGATGCGCCGGATCAGCCACTCGGCGTACACCGAACCTGCCGGCGGCACGATCATGCGGTGCTCGCCGGGACGGATCCGGGCCCGGAGCATGTCGTGCCGATCCAGGACCGCCTGGACGGCACCGGTGAGCGAGGCGTCGTCGAGCCCCTCCGGCGCGGTCAGCAGCGCCGCCTGCGAGAACCGGTCGTGGTGTCCGCCGCGGTCGAGCAGCCAATGGGCGACGGGCAGCAGTGGCACGTCCCCGACGCCGCCGCCGTCGAGTTCGGCCAGGGTGGCGGTGTCCGCCCCGCTCTGCGCCACCCGGGCGAGCGCCTCGACCGTCTTGTGTTCGAACACGTCCCGGGGTGTGAAGTGCAGTCCCGCCGACTTCGCCCGCGACACCAGTTGGATCGACATGATCGAATCGCCGCCCAGCCCGAAGAACGAGTCGTCGACGCCCACCGAGTCCAGCCCCAGGACCTCGGCGAAGAGGTCGGCCAGCTGTCGTTCGCGTTCGGACCGCGGAGCGCGTCCCGCCGTGCGGGCGCCGAAGTCGGGCGCGGGCAGTGCCCGCCGGTCCAGCTTGCCCGCCGGACCGAGCGGGAGCGCGTCGAGCACCATCACCGCGGACGGAACCATGTACGACGCGAGGAACGTGCCGACGAACTCGGTGACGTCGGCGGGGTCGACCGCGGCGCCGGCTTCGGGCACCACGTACCCGACGAGTCGGCTCGCCGGCCCGGATCCGTCGACCGTGACGACGGCACGCGCCACCCCCGGGAACCGGCGCAGGGCGGACTCGATCTCGCCGAGCTCGATGCGGAAGCCGCGGACCTTGACCTGGAAGTCGGTGCGGCCCAGGTACTCCAGCTGTCCGGAGCCGTTCCATCGGACCAGGTCGCCGGTGCGGTACATGCGGCTGCCCGGGTCCCCGAACGGGTTCGCGACGAAGCGTTCCCCGGTGGTACCGGGACGGGCGTGATAGCCACGCGCCAGGCCGCTGCCGAGAACGTACAGCTCCCCCGGCACGCCGGCAGGCACCGGATGCAGCCGCGCATCGAGCACCACGAGCGACGTGCCCAGCGGGGGACGTCCGATCGTGACCGGGACTCCCACCGCGAGCGGTTCGCTGATGCTCGCGACGACGGTGGCCTCGGTCGGCCCGTACGCGTTGAACATCCGACGGCCCGGCGCCCACTGCGCCACCAGTTCGGGCGGGCACGCCTCGCCTCCGGTGGCGACGCACTCGAGCGCCGTCAGACCGGCGGGGTCCACCGAGGCGAGCGCGGCCGGCGTGACGAACGCGTGCGTGACGCGGTTTTCGCGCAATAGGTCCCGCAGCTCGTCGCCGCCGAGGACCGTGGGCGGCGCGACGACCATCGTGGCGCCCGAGCCCACCGCGAGTAGCAACTCGAGGATCGAGGCGTCGAAGCTGGGCGACGAGAAGTGCAGGGTCCGCGAGCGCGGTGTGATGCCGAACCGGGTCCGCTCCTCGGCCGCGAAGTTCGCGAGGCCGCGGTGCGAGACCACGACACCCTTGGGAATGCCGGTGGAACCGGACGTGTAGATCAGGTACGCGGGGTCGTCGAGCCGGACCGGTCGGACCCGGTCGGTGTCGGTGACCGGCCCACCGGGCTGGCGCTGCATCCGATCCCGGACGGCACTGTCGTCGAGCACGAGCCACTCCGTGACGGGAGGCAACGCGTCGCGGTGCCCGTGCACGGTGAGCCCGACGACGGCCCCGGAGTCGGTGAGCATGTGTTCGATGCGGTCCGCCGGATAGTTGGGGTCCACCGGGACGAACGCCGCACCGGTCTTGGCGACCGCCCACGTCGCGGTCACCGACTCGAGGGACCTGGCCAGTGCCAGTGCGACCACCGACTCGGGCCCGAGGCCGCGGGCGATCAGCAACCGCGCCAGCCGGTCCGAGTCCGCGTCGAGCTGCCGGTAGCTGAGTTCGCGTCCCTCGAACACCACCGCGGTGGCGTCGGGATCGACGACCCCGGCCGTCGCCAACAGCTCGGGCAGGGTCCGTGCGGGCACCCCCGCGCCGCCGCTCACCGGGGCGATCGCGGCCCGCTCGTCCGCCGTCAGCAGGTCGACGTCACCCACCCGGACGGCGGGATCGGCGGTGACGGCGCGCAGGACGGCACCGAACCGTTCGGCGAGGCGGGTCACGGTCGCCGGATCGAACAGGTCGGTCGCGTAGGTGAATCCGGCTGCCACCCCGGCCGGTTCACCGGACTCGGTGAACTCCTCGGTGAGAGTGAGTTGCAGATCGAAGTTGGTGGAATCGGTGCCGGTGTCGACGACGGTGACCGTCAGGCCCGGCAGCTCCAGTCGTGGCTGCTCGTTGTTGCGGAACTCGAGCATCACCTGGAACAACGGCGAGTGCGCGGTGGAACGCTCCGGTGCCAGCGCATCCACGAGGCGCTCGAACGGCAGGTCGGCGTTGTGGAACGCATCGAGGTCGCCGTCGCGGACCGCGGCGAGCAACTCCGAGTAGGTGGCGGCGGGATCGAAGTGGCTCCGCAGCACCAGTGTGTTGACGAACATGCCGACCATGTCGTCGAGGGCGGCCGCACCGCGGCCCGCGATCGGTGTGCCGATCGCGACGTCGTCGGTGTCGCCCAGTCGGGCCAGTAGGGCTGCCAGCGCCGCGTGTACCGCCATGAACACGGTCGCGTTGTGGGTACGGGCGACGGCGGTGAGCCGACGGTGCACGTCGGGTCCGAGCCGGAACCCGTGGACCGCGCCGCGGAGCGTACGTTCCGACGGCCGCGGCCGGTCGGTGGGCAGATCGAGGACCTCCGGGAGTCCGTCGAGGGTGCGCGCCCAGTACTCGAGTTGCCTGGACAGCACGCTGTCCGGATCGTCAGTGCCGCCCAGCACCTTCTGCTGCCACAGTGCGTAGTCCGCGTACTGCACCGCGAGCGGTGTCCAGTGCGGGGCCCGGTCCTCGGTGCGGGCGATGTAGGCGCTCATCACGTCCCGCGCGAGCGGTGCCAGCGAGAACCCGTCGGCGCAGATGTGGTGCACGACGATCACCAGTACGTGGGTCTGCGGGCCCACGCGCAGCAGCAGCGACCGCACCGGCGGGGCGACCGTGACGTCGAACCCGCGTCCGGCGAACTCGGCGACCCGTTCCGCGACGTCCTGTTCGGCCACCGACTCCGGCTCCAGGTCTGGTGCGACGGCCGCGGTCGGAACGATCACCTGGACCGGTTCGCCGTCGATCATGGGGAACCGGGTGCGCAGCGATTCGTGCCGGTCGAGGACGTCGGCGACGGCCGCGCGGAGCGCTCCGCGATCGAGGTCGCCGTCGAGGCGGACGGGCAGCACCACGTTGTACGCGGCGGAGCTGGTGTCGAACTGGTTGATGAACCACATCCGCTTCTGCGCCAGCGACACCGGGACGGCCGCGGGCCGTTCGGCGGGTCCGAGCGGTGCCCGCTCGGACCCGCGCATCCCACCGGACTCGATGCGCAGCGCGAGAGCGGCCACGGTGGGGGCGTCGAACACGTCCCGCACCCCGATGTGCGCGTCGAGCGCGTCGTTGACGCGCGCCACCAGCCGCGTCGCGGTCAGCGAGTTGCCGCCGAGGTCGAAGAAGCTGTCGTACACACCGATCCGCGTCGTGCCGACGAGTTCGCCGAAGATCAGTGCGAGGATTTCCTCGACCGGGCCACGAGGTGCCACGAACTCGGCCTCGACGGAACCGAATTCGGGAGCCGGCAACGCCCGGCGATCCAGCTTGCCGGTCGAGCCGAGCGGGAACTCGTCGAGCACCAGGATCTGCGACGGCACCATGTACGCGGGCAACGACTCGGCGAGGGACTCCCGCAGTGCCGCCGGCTCGAGTTCGACGCCCGGATCGGCGATGACGTACCCGACGAGCGCCTCCCCCACGAGCTCGTCGCGGCGCACCACGACGACCGCCTGTGCCACACCCGGTCGGGAGAGCAGTGTGGCCTCCACTTCGCCGAGTTCGATCCGCAGCCCGCGCAGCTTCACCTGGAAGTCGGTGCGCCCCAGGTAGTCGAGGGAGTAGTCGAGGTGTCCGGCCTTGCGCCAGCGGACCAGGTCGCCGGTGCGGTACAACCGGGTGCCCGGAGCGCCGAACGGGTTCGCGACGAAGCGTTCCGCGGTCAGGTCCGGACGTCCCACGTAGCCGCGGGCCAGCTGGACACCGGCCAGGTACAGCTCGCCCGGCACCCCGACCGGCGCCGGATGCAGGCGGGCGTCGAGCACGTACACCTGGGTGTTCCAGACGGGCGTGCCTATCGGGACGGAAACGGTGTCGGCGGCGGTGTACTGCCGGTAGGTGACGTCGACGGCGGCCTCGGTGGGGCCGTACAGGTTGTGGAGTTCGGCGCCCGCCGGACCGACGAACTCGGCGAACGCCTCCGCGGTGCTGGGTGGGAGCGCTTCACCACTGCAGAACACGGTGCGAAGTGACCGGCACTGCACCGGGTCGGCGCCGACGACGAACGCGGCGAGCATCGACGGCACGAAGTGGGCGACGGTGACACCCCGGTCGTGGATCAGCTGCGACAGATAAGCCGGGTCGCGGTGCCCCTCGGGCAGCGCGATGGCCAGGCTCGCGCCGTTCTGCAGCGGCCAGAAGAACTCCCACACCGAGACGTCGAAGGTGGCGGGGGTCTTCTGCACGACGACATCGGTGCCGGTGAGGTGGTACCGGTCCTGCATCCAGGCCAGCCGGTTCACGATCGCGCGGTGGCTGACGGCGACGCCTTTGGGCCGGCCCGTCGAGCCCGACGTGTAGATCACGTACGCGACGTGGTCCGGGCGGAGGGCGCCTACCCGCTCCTCGGGACGGATCGGGCCGTCGCCGCGGCCGGCGAGGTCGAGACTGTCGATCTCGAGCACGTCGATGTCGGTCTGCAGACCGGCACGGTCGCGGCGGGTGGTCAACACGCACGCCGGGGCGGCGCTCGCGAGGACGTACTCGGTACGGGCGGCGGGGTGGTCCGGGTCGAGGGGGACGTACGCGCCGCCCGCCTCGGTCACCGCGTACATCCCGATCAGCAGGTCGAACGACCGCCGCATCGACAGTGCCACCCGGCTCTCCGGACCCACGCCGCGGGCGATCAGCTCACGCGCGAGGCGTCGGGCGCGGGAGGCGAACTCCGCGTAGGTGAGCTGTTCGTCGCCGAACGTGAGGGCGACCGCGTGCGGGGTGCGTCGGGCCTGGGCGTCGAACAGATCGGTCAGCGTCGCGTCCGGCACCGAGTGCGCGGTGGCGTTCCACTCGTCGAGGACGAGTTCGCGCTCGCCGTCGACGAGGACGTCGATGTCGCCGACCCGGACCGCCGGATCGACGCTGACCGCGTCGAGGATCCGCAGGTAGCGTTCCGCGAGGGCGGCGACCGTGTCGGGATCGAACAGGTCTGTCGCGTAGGACAGCGTGGCCTCGATCGGGCCCGGGCGGCCCTCCTCGTCCGATTGTTCGGTCAGGATCACCTGGAGATCGAATTTAGCTGTGCCGGTGTCGATCTCGTCCACCTCGACGGCGAGCCCGGGCAGTTCGAGCCGATTTCGCTCGGATCCCTGCAACACCAGCATCACCTGGAACAGCGGCGAGTACGCCTCCGAGCGGGGCGGGTCGAGCACCTCGACCAGACGCTCGAACGGCACGGCGGTGTTGCCGAGGGCCGCCAGGTCGGTGGTTCGGGTGTGCGCCAGCAGATCGCTGAACGTCCCGCCGTGGTCCACCCGGCTGCGCAGCACGAGGGTGTTGACGAACATGCCGACCAGGTCGTCGAGTTCGGCCTCCCCGCGACCGGACACCGGTGAGCCGATCGTGACGTCGGTCGCGCCGCTGGCGCGGGCCAGCAGCACGGCCAGGGCCGCGTGCAGGACCATGAACAGGCTCGCCTCGTACTCGCCGGCCACCTCCAGGAGACGGCGGTGCAGGTGCGGGGCGATGGTGCAGCTCACCGTGCCGCCGCGCATCGACTGCTGCGGCGGCCGGGGGCGGTCGGTGGGCAGTTCCAGCAGATCGGGTGCCCCGGTCAATTCGTCGCGCCAGAAGGCGATCTGACGGGCAGCGAGGCTGCGCGGGTCGTCCTCCGCGCCGAGCAGTTCCCGCTGCCACACCGCGTAGTCGGCGTACTGCACCGCGAGCGGCGGCCACGCCGGTTCGGTGCCGGCCGCGCGGGCCCCGTAGGCGACCATGACGTCGCGCGCGAGCGGCGCCATCGACAGTCCGTCCGCCGCCACGTGATGCGCAACCAGGGCGAGCACGTGCTCGGTGGGGCCGAGCCGCCACAGATGTGCCCGTACGGGCAGCTGCACGGAGACGTCGAAGGGTGCGGTCGCGACGCCCTGGAGGCGCTGTGGCAGCTGCGTCTCGGTGACGTCCTCGGGCTCGAGGTCGAGCGCCGCGTCGGCGACCGAACGCACCTGTTGCACCGGGCCGTCGGAGGTGTTCGGAAACACCGTGCGCAGCGTTTGGTGGCGTTCGACTACGTCGGCGAGCGCGCCGCGGAGTGCGGCAACGTCCAACGGGCCGCTCAGCCGGACCGCGATCGGGATGTTGTACGCGGCCGATCCCGGGGCGAGCTGATTGACGAACCACATCCGCTGCTGCGCGAGAGAGACCGGCACCGGTCCGGTGTGGTCGCGCGGCACCAGTGGCGGGCGTGCGCCGTGGCCCGGTCCGGCGGCCTCGACGCGTGCGGCGAGCGCCCCCACGGTCGGTGCCTCGAACAGGTCGAGGACCGAGAGTTCGGTCCCGAGGGTCGCATTGATGCGGGCCACGATCCGGGTCGCGGTCAGCGAGTTGCCGCCGAGATCGAAGAAGCTGTCGGTGGTGCCGATCCGCTCCACGCCGAGCAGTTCGGAGAACACCCCGGCGATCTTCTTCTCGTCCAGGGTGGCCGGCGCGTGGAACTCGCCGGTGCCCACGTCGAACCGGGGCTCGGGCAGGGCCCGGCGATCGAGTTTCCCGGCCGGGGTCAGCGGGAGCGAATCGAGCACGACGACGCTCGCGGGCACCATGTGCGGCGGCAGCACGTCCGCGGCGTGCGCGGTGACCTCGGACGCCAGATGCTCCCCGACGCCGGTCTCCCGGTTGCTCTCCGCCTGCACGTACGCCACCAGCAGTGTGTCCCCCGACGGTCCGACGAACCCGGTGGCGAGCGCGAACCCGACGTCGGGGTGCGACCGGAGGGCGGCCTCGACCTCACCGAGTTCGATCCGGTAGCCGCGGATCTTGATCTGGAAGTCGGTGCGCCCCACGTACTCGAGCGAGTGCCGCCGACCGAACCGGCGCCAGCGCACCAGGTCACCGGTGCGGTACATCCGGGTGCCGTCGAACGGGTTCGCCACGAAGCGTTCGGCAGTGGTCCCCGCCCGCGCGTGGTAACCGCGGGCCAGCCCCTCCCCGTACACGTACAACTCGCCGGCGACACCCGGCGGCACCGGCCGCAGCCGAGCGTCGAGCACCAGTACCCCGGTGCCGATGGGCGGGCAGCCGATCGTGACGTCCTGCCCCACCACCAACGGGTCGGACACACTCGACACGACGGTCGCCTCCGTGGGGCCGTACGCGTTGAACATCCGGTGCCGCGGCGCCCACTGTTCCACGAGATAGGGAGGGCAGGCCTCGCCGCCGGTCACCACGCACTCGAGCTCGGGCAACGCGTCCGCGTCGACCGATCCCAGCGCGGCCGGGGTGACGAACGCATGGGTGACCCGTTCGTCGCGCAGCAGCGCGGTCAACTCGGCGCCGCCGTAGACGGTCGGTGGTGCGATCACCATGGTCGCGCCCGCGCCGAACGCGAGCATCAGTTCGAGCACCGATGCGTCGAAGCTCGGCGACGAGAAGTGCAGCGTGCGCGAATCGGGCCGCACCCCGTAGCGCCGACGTTCGTCCTCGGCGAAGTTCGCCAACCCGCGATGAGTGACGGTGACGCCCTTGGGGGTTCCGGTCGACCCGGAGGTGTAGATCAGGTAGGCCGGGTTGTCGATGCGAACCGGGGCCGAACGGTCGGCGTCGGTGATCGTGTCGGGCGACCACTGGTGCACCTGTGCGCCGAATCCCGGATCGTCGACGACCAGGGCCGGCACGATGTCCGCGACCGCGGCCGCATGCGCGGCGACGGTCAGTGCCAGCGTCGCACCGGAATCGGTGAGCATGTGCTCGATGCGATCGGCCGGATAGTTCGGATCCACCGGTACGAACGCGGCACCGGTCTTGGCGACCGCCCACACCGACGCCACCGACTCGATGGAGCGGGGCATCGACAGCGCCACCACCGATTCCGGGCCGACACCCCGGGAGACGAGCAGCCGAGCCAGCCGATTCGAGTCCTCGTCGAGGGCGCGGTAACTCAGCTGTCGGCCCTCGTACGTCAGCGCCGTCCGCGTGGGGTCGGTGTGCGCGGCCGCGGCGAGGATCTCGGCGAGCGTGCGCGGCTCCACGCCGTCGCCGCCCCACACCCCGGACAGCTGTCGGCGCTCCTCCTCGGAGAGCAGATCGATGTCGGCGACGACCGTCGACGGATCCTCGAGCACCGCGTCGAGCACGCGCAGGAACCGCGCCGACAACGTCTCGATGGTCTCCGGATCGAACATGTCGGTCGCGAACGCGAACGACGCGTGCACACCGTCCGGGACCGCGTCCCCGGCAGCGTTGCCGGCGAAGCGTTCCTCCACCGTCAGCCGCAGATCGAGGGCGGAGATGTCCGGTCCGGTGTCGACGCCGCGCACCACCAGGCCGTCCTCGTCGAGATGCGGGGTGCGGCCGTCGAGGAACTCGAGCATCACCTGGAACAGCGGCGAGTGCGCGTTCTCCCGCGTCCGGTCCAGCGACTCGACCAGCTGCGCGAACGGTGTCTCGGCGTGCCGGAATGCAGCGGTGTCGGCGCGGCACACGTCGGTGAGCAGGTCGTCGAACGTCAGGCCCGGCGACAACCGGGTCCGCAACGTGAGGGTGTTGACGAACTCTCCTGCCGGGCTGCGGCCCGTCACCGGCGTGCCGATCGCGACGTCGTCGACGTCGGCCAGGCGTGCCAGCAGCACCACCAGCGCCGCATGGACGGCGGCGAACACCGTGCAGCCCCGGGCCTCGGACTGCGCGACGACGGCCCGGTGCACCGCCGCGGGGATCTCGAAGTCCACCCGGTCGCTGGCGAGGGCGCGCCGTGCCGGGCGGGGCCGGTCCGACGGCAGCGACAGGATGTCGGGCAGGCCGGCCAGCTCCCGCGACCAGAACTCGAGTTGCGCCGCGGTGCGCAACAATTGGGCGCCCACCACCGAACTCTCGGCGTGGATGTCGGCGACCCGGGTGTCGGCGGAGGCCTGCACGAACTCCTCCACCAGTTCGAGGAACCGGCGGTGGTGGGTGTGCAACGCTTCCTGCGAGTAGCGTCCGGGATTCGCCCGGAACTCCACGAATGTTCTTGTCGGACTGCCGCTCTGGAAGAAGTTGACGAGCAGGTCCTCGACCGGGCCGGAGGTGACGATGTGGTATTCGCCCTCGATGTCGCCGAGGGTCATCTTCTGGTGGAAGAGCATGACGTTGACCATCGGTCCGGCCAACCCGCGGGCGGTCCCGGTGAGACCGGCATCGCGGCGGATGTCCTCGATGCTGCACCGCTGATGCCGCAGGGCGCCCATCAGTTCCAGCTGGATCCGGCCCACGAGGTCGGCGACGGTGTCGTTGGGCAGGACCGTCGCACGCAGCGGTGCCACGTTGACGAGCATGCCGCCGGACCGCTGCAGCGGCGCCGTGGTGCGGGCCGAGACGGGCATGTTGACCAGCACGTCGGTGCGCCCGGTCATGCGGGCGAGGTAGCACGCGAAGGCCGCGATCAGCACGGCGGCCGGCGTGGCCTCGAGTGTCCGATCGGTGGAGTCGAGTGCGGTGATGACGGCCTCGGGCAGCGGTGCGCTCTCGAGCCGGCTCACCGCGGAGACCGGTGCGTCCGTCTCGGCCAGCGTGGACCCGGCCTCGATTCCGGCGATGTGGTCGGCCCAGTACTCACGATCGGCCTGGAAGCGACCGGACGCGCGATACTTCTGGTCGATCGCGAGGAGCTCGTGCAGATCGAGCGCCCGGTTCGGTTCCGGATCCCGGTGCTCGAGCGCGGCGGTGTAGAGCGCGGCGATCCGGTTCGCTACCGTCATGCCGCTGTACCCGTCGAGGGCGACGTGATGAATCCTCGTGTACCACAGGTACTCTCGATCACCGACCTGCAGGATGGTCATGTCGATGAGGCGATCGCGGGTGAGATCGATCGGGACCGAGTAGTCGTGTTCCATCCAGGCGTGCGCGGCGGCCGTCGGATCCGGGTGATCGCGTAGATCGACCTGTTCGATGGATGTGTCGGTGTCGGGGTCGATGAACTGGTAAGGCTCGCCGTCGACGTCGATCAGGTGCAGGAACGGCGACTGGAACTCCTCTGCAGCGGTGACCGCGCAGCGGCTCAGCAGGTCGACGTCCAGGTCGCCCTGGAGCGTGACGTACTGCGCGATGAAGATGGGGACCGCCGGCGTGAGTTGCTGGGCGAACCACATACTTCGCTGCACCGCGGAGAGCGGAAACGCTTCCGCGGGAAGAGCTGGTGTGCCGGAACCGTGACCGACCGGTTCCCGAGATCCTGACATCGTCATTTACACGCCCCCTGCGAGCAGAATGCCCTGGTTGCATCGGGACCACACCATATCAAGATCCACAACACGCACGGACGGTTTCCGGACCCGTGAAGGTTGCTCATATGGCCTGGTAGATAGTGGTATTTGACCCTTCGGTCCGGTTGGTCCCGGGCGGTGGTCCGGGGTCGGTCCGAAGGGGGTCGCGGCGCTCGTCCCGCGCCTAGCCGAGCGACGAATCATGCTCCGATGCGACGACCGTTGCCGGCGGCCGCAGATCGGTCCAGTGCGCATCGATGTAGGCGACGCAGGCGCGGCGCGTGTCCCGGCCGTGCACTACGGCCCAGCCGGACGGAACGTCCGCGAAGGCGGGCCAGAGTGAATGCTGGTTCTCCTCGTTGACCAGCACCAGGTATTCGGCATCGGCGTCGTCGAACGGATTGGTCACCGTCTCACCTCTCGATCGTTGTCGACGAAATGTGATGCACACCATTCTTTAGTTCGACCGCCGGACGCTGGCTGTTACACCATGTTAGGCGCGCGAAAACGCCCCTGCACCGACATCGAGACGGTGCAGGGGCGTTTTCGGTGAATCCGCCGGGTGGATCAGGCTTCGCCCGGACCCCGCCGGGCGGTTTCCGTCACCGTCCGGTCGGTCTCTGGATCCGCGTGGCCGCCCGACGTGCTCCTCGAGCGACGCCCGCCGACGACTGCCAGGGCGAGCGCGACGAGCGCACCCAGGCTCAGGAGGTACTCGGGGATCGGTCCGAGTCGGGTGGCGAGCGTGGTCTCGGTGCGCAGCGACACCTCCGACACCAGGGCCGCCGGCACGAAGAGCTCCGACTTCTGCAGCACCGAGCCGTCGGAACCGATGATCGCGCTGACTCCGCTGGTGGCCGCCACGACGACGTCGCGCCGGTGTTCGACGGCCCGTACCTGCGACATCGCCAACTGCTGATAGGTCATCTCGGTGTCACCGAAGGTGGCGTTGTTGGTGGGCACGGCGATCAGTTCCGCGCCGTCCCGCACCGATTCGGTGAGAGCGCGGTCGAACGCGACCTCGTAGCACGTGGCGACACCCACCGGAATGCCGTCGGCGTGGACGACACCGTTGCCGTCGCCGGGCACGAAGTTGCCGGCCTTGTCGGCATACTCCGAGAAGAACCGGAAGAAGTCGCGGTACGGCAGGTACTCGCCGAAGGGCTGGATGATCCGCTTGTCGTGCCGCTCGCCCGCACCGGCGGACCCGTCCCACACGATGACGGAGTTGGTGGTGGTGCCGTCGGAGTTGACGAGCACGGCGCCGACCAGGATCGGCGCTCCCACCGCCTCGGACGCAGCGGTGATCTCCTCGGCCGCGTCGGCGTTCCGGAACGGGTCGATGTCCGACGCGTTCTCGGGCCACACCACCAGGTCCGGCTGCGGCTGCCGGCCGGCGGCGACGTCGTCGGCCAGCTCGAAGGTGCGCCGCACGTGGTTGTCGAGCACCGCGCGACGCTGCGCGTTGAAGTCGAGGCCGAGCCGGGGCACGCTGCCCTGGATCGCGGCGACGGTGACGGTTCGGTCGCCGTCCGCATCGGTGTGCACGTAGGGCACGGTGGCCACGGCCACGATCGAGGCGCCGCACGCGACGAGGACCGGACCTGCGAGGGCCCGCAACGGCCGGCGGCGCCACGCCGTGAAGGCGACGGCCGCCAGGCCCGTCCCCGTGACGGCCACCCCGAAGCTGAGCAGCGGCGCACCGCCGAGCGCGGCCAGCGGAAGCAACCAGCCCTCCGGCTGGCCGAATGCCAGCCGGCCCCAAGGGAATCCACCGAACGGCAGCGACGATCGGAGCCATTCGGTGAGGCTCCACACCGCCGCGACCGCGACGGCCAGGACCCAGATCGGTGTCCGTAGGCGCGTGACGAGGACCGCGGCGAGGCCGAACAAACCGATGAAGACCGACTCGGCCGCCGCGAGCGCGAGCCACGGCAGCGGGCCGACGTAGACGCCGATCCACGGCAGCAGCGGGACGAGGAAACCGAGACCGGCTAGATAGCCGTAGCCGAACCCGGCACGCAGCGTGCGCCCGCCGCAGCCGTAACCGGTGAGGACAGCGGTGAGCAGGGCGATGCCGACCGGGGCGAGGAACCACAGTGGTCGCGGCGGGAAGCTCGCGAACAGCAGCAGGCCCGAAGCGACGGCGAGTGCGGCGTCGCGTGCGGTCGCCGTCAGGGCAGACCGGTCACGCTTCATGGACGGTGACTCCGCGATGCACCGAACGCAGGCACACCGGCACCGGGGCGTCGTCCTCGAGGCGAGGCAGCGCCGGCACCCGGGAGCGGGGATCCGTCGACCAGCGCTGGACGGAGTCCTGGGGAGCGGACACGACCAGTTCGTCGGCGTCCCACACCACGTAGGACGCGGGAGCCCCCGGGTTCAGGGTGCCCGCCATACCGTCGCGGACACCGCCCGCCCGCCACGCGCCGCGCGTCGCCGCGGAAAACGCCGCGCGCGGCGACACCCCGCTGCCCGGAGTGCGGTGGTTGACGGCGGCGCGGAGCATCGCCCACGGTTCAGCGGGAGTCACCGGCGCGTCGGAGCCGAAGGCCAGCGACATGCCCGTCGACGCGATGGGGGCGAACGCGTTCATGCGCGCGGCCCGCTCGGCGCCGAGGCGCTGCGCGTACATGCCCTCGGTGCCGCCCCACAGGGCGTCGAACACGGGTTGCATGCTGGCGATCACGCCCCAGCTGCCGAGCAGGGCGGCCTGCTCGGGGGTCACCATCTCGAGATGCTCGAGCCGGTGGCCGCGCGCGGCGACGGCAGGTCCGCCCAGTTCGTTCGCGACGGTCTCGAACGCCGCGACGGCGGTGCGGATCGCGGCGTCGCCGATCACGTGGAAGCCCGCCTGGATCCCGGCAAGGGTGCAGGCGCGCACGTGCGCCGCCACCGCGTCGACGTCGAGGTAGCGGTTCCCGTGACGGCCGGCGCAATCGTGGTACGGCTCGACCAGTGCGGCCGTGTGGGACCCGAGCGCGCCGTCGACGAACAGGTCGCCGCCGAGGGCGTGCGCGCCGGTGTGGGCCAGAAGCTCGGTGGCCTCCTCCGCAGTGGTGACCGCCTCACCCCAGTAGCCGCGGACCTCGACCCCGTGCGTGAGCGCGAGCAGTTCGCGGAAGTCGGTGAGGCCGCCGATCGCGGGACCGCCGCACTCGTGGACGGCGACGACGCCCCGGGCCGCACAGTGGTCGAGGGCCGCACGGCGGGCGCTCGCGCGCTGCGTCTCGGTCAACAGCGCCCGGGCCCGGTCGCGGACCAGGTGGTGGGCGTCGGCGGAGAGCGCACCGTCCGGCGTGAACCCGGTGGCCGCGGTCAGGTCCGGCGTCGCGGCACGCAACGGCGTCGAGCACAGCGCGGAATGCGCGTCGACGCGGCTGAGGTACACCGCCCGGCCGGGTGCGGCGGCGTCCAGATCTGCAGTGGTCGGGGCGGTGTCGGGCCACGTGCTGTCGTCCCAGCCCTGGCCCCAGACGACCGCGTCGTCGTGCTCGCTCGCGAAGCGCCGCAGCAGCTCCAGGCATTCGGACCGGTTGCGGGCTCCCCCGAGGTCGAGGCCCGTCAACTGCAGGCCGAGCGCGGTGACGTGGACGTGGGTGTCGACGAAGCCGGGAGTGACGAACGCGCCGTCGAGGTCGATCACCTCGGCGTCCGGGTGCAGGGCACGGCCCGGACGGTCCTCGCCGGTCCAGACGACCGTGCCGTCGGTGACGGCCATCGCGGTGGCGTCGGGGGCACTGGGACTGTAGATGCGGCCGCCGACCAACAGTTGGGTACTCACGAGCATCCAGTCTGCCTGCTACGGCAGGGCGCGGGGTCCCTGGGTCGGGGTGTCGGAGCCGAAGTCCGGGTCCACGTCCACGACTTCGCCGTCGATGACGGTTCCACGCCGTGCACCTGCCGTGCGGGATGCGAACTCGACGCCTGCCAAGGTCACGTTGGCGCGCTTGCCGGCGAGCAGGACCGCGACCGGGCGCAGCGCCCATCGGGTGGGCGGCAGCAGCATGAGCAGCCCCAACACTGAGGTCACCAGCCCCGGCACGAACATCAACACGGAGCCGGCCGCAACCATCGCGCCGTCGGCGACCGCTCCGGTCGGCGACGTCTCCCCTCGGGTGGCTCGGCGGAAGCCGGCCATGACGGCGCGCCACTGCGACTTCACCAGCACCATGCCGACAGCGGATCCGGCGATGAGCAGCAGCACGGTCCACAGGACGCCGATCGTGCTGCCCACCCAGATCAGCACACCGACCTCCACGACGACGTAGAGAACGAACAGTGCGGCGATCATCGGTTGATCCTTTCGGTGGCGCGGACCGCCGGGGGCGGCGGAATGCTCTGTCTGCTCAACGATCGGCGACCCGAAAATGCTCCCACGTCCGCTCGCCGGCATCGGAGTCGATGCGGTAACGGTCTAACCCTAAAGTTGACGTAGAGACTTCCGGCGTGGTGCAGTACCAGGACAGATCGGCTGGGAGGGCTGGTCACTCAGGGAGGAGTTCACATGTCACGACGCTTCGGGCGCACCGCCGCACGCCGTCTGGCCGTCCGTGTCACCGCCACCGTTGCGGCCGCCGCCGCGGGAGCCGTCGTGTTCTCGGGCGTGGCGAATGCCGCGCCTGCACCGGCCGCGCCGCCGTCGCTGCAGACGCTCCTCGGCGACCTGACCAAGAACGTCCCGCTACCCCAGGATCTGTTGGGAGGGCTGCTCGCCACGCCCGGCGTCACCGAGGTCATCGAGGGAGTGACGGGCCAGGAGGTGGGCACCACCACCGCGAAGGACTTCCTGTTCCCCGCCCCGACGTTCGGTTGCGGTGTCGCCGACAATCCGATGACGGTGACGGTGGCGAGCGCGCAGTCCGGGCCGAACTTCCCCCTGCCCCCGTGGGTCGAACGCGGCCAGCTGCGTTTCCAGGCACTGCCGGCGCATCTCGGGATCCCGAAGAAGTCGGATCTGCAGGTCGCGTGGTTCAACACGACGACCCTCAAGGGCGGCGTGGTACCGCTCGACGACTCGATCGCGAACGTGCCGACGTTGTCGAAGACCGTCGAGACCGGTGAGGGCAACGTGCTGGCCGCGATGTTCGGGCAGGTGGGGTACGAGTCCGGCGTCACCTGCACCGCGCTCGGCACGGTGGGGCAGTTCACCGCGTAGCGTCTCGGAGTCGAAGTCCCCCGTCGAATCGGTGATTCGGCGGGGGACTTCTCGTTTCGGCCGCACCGACTCAGGTGCCCGACGTCACTTCCTCCACCTCGTCGCAGCGGATCGTTCCCGCGGCCGCCGTCCACCGCGGCTCGCGGTCGATGCTCGTCGCCAGGCTGTTGATCATGAAGGTGAGCGTCATGTGGTCGGCGCTCACCGCAAGCGAGAGTCCGTCCTCCCGGGTACCGCCGAGGCGGTGGTGACTGCCACCGGGACCCGAGAACACGATGTCGACCGCGTCCGTTCGATCGGCCTCCGCGGATCGGATCCCCAGGGCCGCGCGCACCGCGAAGTCCCGTCCCGGTAACTCTCCCCCGCCGTCGTAGTCGGCGAAGTCGCTCGACTCCACCTCGTACTCCCAGTACTCTTCGCTGCCCCGCGAGTACGTGACGTGACGGCACGTCGTGGCACCCTCGGCGGGCAGAACCGCGCCGCCCGTCCACGAGATCCCGAGTTCCAGCCGACTGGCCGTGGCCGTGTCCGGATCCGGCAGGTCGAGCGCCCTACCGCCCTCCTGCCGAGTGAATCCCGCCTCGGACGAAGTGCGTTCGCCGTCGTCGCTGCTCGAGCACCCCGTGGAAACCAGGGCCGCCGGCACCAGGACCGCCACGGTCGCGGCGAGCATCCGTCGAGCGTGTTTCCGCCTCCCCACCATGTATCCCAACGTAACCGAACGATTCGGGCATGCCCGGCATCCCTCTCAGTGGGAGCCTCCCTGGGAAGCGCCGCATCGGTGAGACAAGGTGACTTAACCGCGCCGCAGGGGCGTCGGACCCGAGAGGAGTGGGCATGACGTCGACGGCATCCGGCACGGACGTCGAGTCGGTCCTGTCCGACGTCCAGCGCAGGCTGCTCGTCGCGGCCGAACGCCTCTTCGCGGAGCGAGGTGTCGCGAACGTGTCGCTGCGCGAGATCGGCGCGGGCGCGCAGCAGCGCAACCATTCGGCGGTCCAGTACCACTTCAAGACGAAGGCGGCACTCATCCAGGCGCTGTACGACTTCCGTCTCGTCCCGCTGAACCGACGCCGCCTCGAGATGCTCGCCGCCCGCGACGAGCACACCTTCGAAGATCTGGTCGAGGCGTACATCCGGCCGCTGGGTGACGCGGTCGTCGAGACCGGCGGAGGCAGCTCGTACGCCCGCTTCGTGCACCGCTACCTCGGCGAGGGCGCCGGCGACTTCGAACCGTTCGACGACCGGCACAACAGTGGCGTCAAGGCCATCACCGCCGAGCTGCTCGTACGACTCGGCGACCTCGACGAGTCGTACCGGATGGAACGAATCCAGCAGTTCAAGCGGTTGGTGACCGCTGTTCTCGCCGACGTGGAACGACGTCTCGAACATCGTCAGATCACCGGCGCCCAGGCCACGGTCGCGGTGGACACCCTCGTCGCGGGAGCCGCCGCCTACCTGCGGGCGCCCTGACCCGGTCGGCCTACCCCTTCTCCCCCGTCTTTCGACCGCGCCCCCGCGTGCGGTCTCCCGCTGCCCGCAAGTTAAGTCACTCTGTCTTACACCGTGAGAGGATTTTCGATGAAGCTTCGCCCCCACTCCCGTTCGACGGCTCTCGCCGCTGCCGGCGCCTCGGCACTGCTGCTGATCACTGCGTGCGGTGGACCGTCCGCCGCGCAGTCGACCGAGCACGCCCTGATCGACCCCGCGCTGTCCACCGAGCAGATCGCCGACCTGTCCGAGGAAGCCTTCTACTGGGGCCTCAACATCGCCGGCTACTACGAACTGCGGCACGTCTTCACCGAACTCGAGGGGCAACCGGCATACCGCGGTATCAACCGGGTCCAGCCACAGTTGAACCTGTTCGACGCGAAGACCCGCTACGCCACCACGGTGAACGCATCGACGCTGTACTCCGGCGGCGCCTTCGACATCTCCGACGACCCGATCGTGGTCGAGACCCCGGCGGTCACGGACGGCCGGTACTGGAGCGTGCAGGCCACCGACCAGAACGTCGAATGTTTCTTCAAGGCCGGCTCACAGTTCACCGGAAATGCGCCGCAGCGGTACCTGATCGTCGGACCCGACTGGAAAGGGAAGCTGCCCAGCGGTTTCCGCGGCACCGAGATCATCCGCGCGTCGTCGAACTCGTTCACGCTGGCGGTCCGGGTGGCGGTGACGACCCGCGACGAACAGGACATGGCCGCCGCCCGGCAGACGGTGACCGGGGTGCTCGCCGCGCCGCTCGCGCAGTGGGAGGCGAACGGCGGCAAGGTTCCCCCGCTCGACCAGCAGCCGGTCGTCAAGGGCGACTACCGAACCTTCCCGCGGATGGATCAGATCTCCGCCATCGGCAAGTCGATGACTCCCATCGACTACCTGCAACTGCTGAGCCTGTCGATCAACGATCCGTCGCTGACCAGGCGCACCGACTCGGTCAAGGAGACCGACACGCTCGACCGGCTCGCGAAGTTGGGGCTGCGCGAAGGCACCATCTTCGAGCCCGAGGAGGTTTCGGCCGAGCAGAAGGCCGCCATCGAGGATGGTTTCACCCGTGCCCGCCGCGAGGCCAAGGACGCCTTCGAGTCCTCGCAGGTCGACATGAACGGTTGGCGCCTGCAGTCGAGCCTGTTCTTCGACGACCTCGACTACGTCGCCAAGGCCGGCGCCGACGACGTCGCCTGGGGCACCCCCGTCCCGTACGAGTCGCACACGATCGCCTACATCTTCGACGACAGCGAGGGCCGTCCGCTCGAGGGCAAGTACGACTACACGCTCACCTTCGACGTGAACGATCTGCCGCCGACCACCGAGTTCTGGGAGTTGCCGGTGTACGACTCGGCCGGCTACTTCATCGACAACCCGGTGAACCGGTACAGCGCGACCAGTGAACTGCTGAAGGCCGGCGACTACG
The DNA here is from genome assembly GCF_002094305.1 of Prescottella equi. GTDB lineage: Bacteria > Actinomycetota > Actinomycetes > Mycobacteriales > Mycobacteriaceae > Prescottella > Prescottella equi. The sequence goes on along the minus strand of NZ_LWTX01000004.1, from coordinate 257,197 downwards.
CCGTGGTCGACGGCAAGCTCACGTTCTATCTGCAGCCGGAGAGGCCCACCGATCCCGAGCAGGCCCGCAACTGGCTGCCGACCGCACCGTCGGACGGATTCCAGTTGGCGGCCCGGTTCTACGGGCCCACCGCGGGGCTGATCGACGGCGGGTATGCGATGCCGTGCATCGTCCGGTCCGGGGGCTAGTCGACCCAGGCGCGGCGAGGGTGCCGGGGCGGACCTTCGTCGCGCTGCCGCGCTCTAGACTGACCCGGTGATCGTGACGCATGGCGGTGCCCGCCACTCGGACCGCGCCCCGCACGCGGTCGACGACGAATTCACCGCGCTCCCCCTGCGCGCCCTCGCCGACGCAGCGCTCGCAGTGGCTCGAGCAGCCGGAGCGGAGCACGCGGATCTTCGGGTGCACCGCACCGTCACGCAGTCGCTGCGCCTGCGGGACGGGCGGGTACAGGCGGTCGAGGACGGCACCGAGACCGGCTTCGCGGTCCGCGTGATCGTGGACGGCACGTGGGGATTCGCTTCCCACGCGCAGTTGACGTCGGACACTGCGGCCGCCGTGGCGGCGGAAGCGGTCCGGGTCGCTCGTGCGCTCCGCGCTCTCAACCGCGAACGGGTGGAGCTCGCGCCGGAACCGGTCTACCCGGGCGCGGTGTGGGTCTCGGACTACGTGACGGACCCGTTCACCGTGGCGACGGCCGACAAGGTGGCGCTACTCGGTGACTGGTCGCGCCGTCTGCTGGATGCGGACGGCGTCGACCACGTCACCGCGAGTTGCCTGCAGGTCAAGGAGCAGACGTTCTACGCCGACCTCGCCGGGTCGACGATCACCCAGCAACGCGTGCGGTTGCATCCGGAACTCGAGGCCACATCCGTCGACTCCGATGCCGGAACCTTCGAGACGATGCGCACACTCGCGCCGCCGGTCGGCCGGGGCTGGGAGTACCTCACCGGTGCGGGGTGGGAGTGGGACGCCGAACTGGCCGAGATCCCCGGCCTGCTGGTGGAGAAGGTCGCGGCCCCGAGCGTCGAGGCCGGCCCGACCGACCTCGTCATCGACCCCACCAATCTGTGGCTGACCATCCACGAATCCGTCGGGCACGCAACCGAGTACGACCGCGCCATCGGGTACGAGGCGGCGTACGCGGGAACCTCTTTCGCAACCCCGGACCTGCTGGGCACCCTGCAGTACGGCACCCCGCTGATGCACGTGACCGCCGACCGGACCGAACGGCACGGGCTCGCGAGCGTCGGATACGACGACGACGCGGTCGCCGCGCAGCGCTGGGACCTGGTGCGCGACGGCGTGCTCGTCGGCTACCAGCTCGACCGGGTATTCGCGCCGCGGTTGGGGCTGGACCGATCCAACGGTTGCTCGTACGCCGACTCCGCGCACCACGTGCCGATCCAGCGGATGGCGAACGTGTCGCTGCAGCCGGACCCGGGATCCGACCCGAGCACCGCCGACCTGATCTCCCGTGTCGAGAACGGGATCTACGTCGTCGGCGACAAGAGCTGGTCGATCGACATGCAGCGCTACAATTTCCAGTTCACCGGCCAGCGGTTCTTCCGGATCCGGAACGGCCGACTCGACGGCCAACTGCGCGACGTCGCCTATCAGGCCACCACCACCGACTTCTGGGGGTCGATGGAGGCGGTCGGCGGCCCGTCGACGTGGCGGCTCGGCGGCGCGTTCAACTGCGGCAAGGCGCAACCCGGGCAGGTCGCGGCGGTGAGCCACGGCTGCCCGTCGGCGCTCTTCCGCGGCGTCAACGTACTCAACACGCGGGTGGAGGGCGGGCAGTGACCATGACTCAGCCGGAGGGCGGCCGATGATCCCCGCGCAGGAACTGGTCGAGCGGGCCCTCGCGCTCTCGACGGTCGACGAGGCGATGGTGCTGGTCACCGACGCCGCAGAGGCGTCGCTGCGCTGGGCCGGCAATTCGATGACCACCAACGGGGTCTCGACATCCAGGTCGTGGACCGTGCTGTCCGTGATCCGCTCCGCCGACGGGTCCGCACGCGTCGGTGCGGTGACGTCGTCGACGGTCGACGCCGGTGCGATCGCCGACGTCGTGCGCGCGAGCGAGGACGCGGCCCGCTCGGCTCAGCCCGCCGAGGACGCCATGGACCTCCCGGCCGGGGACGGCGTCGGCGGCGTGGACTGGGCCGACGGTCCGGCGAGCCCGGGCGTCGAGGTGTTCGAAGGTCTGGTGCCCGGTCTCGCAGACGGTTTCGCGGGGGCCGACCGGCTCTACGGCTTCGCGCACCACCAGGTCCACTCCACGTGGCTCGGGACATCGGCGGGGGTGCGCCGCCGGTACACCCAGCCCACCGGGTCGATCGAGATCAACGGCAAGCGCGGCGACGCCAGCGCCTGGGTGGGTTCGGCGAGCCTCGACTTCACCGACGTGTCCGTGCCGAAGCTGCTGGCCGACCTCGACACCCGGCTGGGCTGGTCGGACCGAACGGTGGCGCTGCCGGCCGGCAGGTACGAGACGGTGCTGCCACCGTCGGCGGTGTCCGACCTGATGATCCCGCTGATGTGGGCGATGGAGGGCCGCGGCGCACAGGAGGGGCACACCGCGTTCTCCCGCCGGGGTGGCACCCGGGTCGGTGAGCGACTCACCGACATTCCGCTGACGCTCTATTCGGATCCACACGCCGACCGGTTGGGCTACACCCCGTTCGTCGCGACCACCTCCTCGTCCGACACGCTGTCGGTGTTCGACAACGGGATGGACGCCGGACGGGTCGACTGGATCCGGGACGGCGTGATCAACGCGCTCGCCTACCCGCGTGCGGCGGCCGCCGAGTTCGATGCGCCCGCCGCCGTGCCGGGTGACAACCTGCTGCTGACCGGCGGATCGGCGGCCACGCTCGACGACATGGTGGCGCGGACCGAACGCGGCCTGCTGCTGACGACGCTGTGGTACATCCGGGAGGTCGACCCCGCCACCGCACTGCTCACCGGTCTCACCCGCGACGGCGTGTACCTGATCGAGGACGGCGCGGTGACCGCCGCGGTCAACAACTTCCGGTTCAACGAGAGCCCACTGGATCTGCTGCGGCGGGTCACCGAGGTGGGCGCGACCGAGCCGACACTGCCTCGGGAGTGGAAGGACTGGTTCACGCGAACCGCGATGCCGCCGATGCGGATTCCCGACTTCCACATGTCTTCCGTCAGCCAGGCACAGTGAGGGTCCCGATGCCGACGATCTCCGACGACGACCGCTGTCCCTGCCTGTCCGGTGAGCAGTACGGCCGGTGTTGTGGCCGCTTCCATTCCGGGACGGCCGAGGCGCCCACCGCGGAACAGCTGATGCGGTCGCGTTACAGCGCGTTCGCCGTCGGCGACGAGGCCTATCTGCTGCGCACGTGGCACCCGGACACCAGGCCGAAACGGCTGGACCTCGACCCGGAGCAGGTGTGGCGCCGACTGGACGTGCTGACCACGTCGGGCGGCGGTCTCCTCGACCGCACCGGCACCGTCGAGTTCGTCGCGCACTATGTGGACCACGGGACACGCGGATCGATGCGCGAACACAGCACGTTCGTCCGTGAGGACGGACGATGGCTGTACGTGGACGCCGTGCAGTAAACCTCTAGAGAACAGGATCCTGTCATGCGTTTCGGACTCTTCGTGCCCCAGGGTTGGCGACTGGACCTCGTCGGCATCGATCCCGCCGACCAGTGGGGCGTGATGCGCGATGTCGCGCTGCGCGCCGACAACGGTCCGTGGGAGTCGATCTGGGTGTACGACCACTTCCACACCGTCCCGGAGCCCACCGACGAGGCGACGCACGAGGCGTGGTCGCTGATGGCGGCGTTCGCGGCGGTCACCGAGCGGGTACGGCTGGGGCAGATGTGCACCGCGATGAGCTACCGCAACCCCGCCTACCTGGCGAAAGTGGCGGCGACGACCGATCTGATCTCCGGCGGACGGGTCGAGATGGGCATCGGCGGCGGCTGGTACGAGCACGAGTGGCGCGCCTACGGCTACGGCTTCCCGTCGGCGGGCGAGCGACTCGGCCGGCTCGACGAGGGTGTCCAGATCATGCGGCAGGCATGGTCCACCGGCGCCGCGACTCTGGACGGCAAGCACTACCAGGTGGACGGCGCGATCGTCCGCCCCCTGCCACTGCAGGACGGCGGCATCCCGCTGTGGATCGCCGGTGGCGGCGAGAAGGTGACGTTGAAGATCGCGGCGAAGTACGCGCAGTACACGAACTTCGACGGCACCCCCGAGGTGTTCGCGCACAAGTCGGAGATCCTGCGGCGCCACTGCGCGGAGGTCGGCACCGACTTCGACGCCATCACCCGGTCGGCGAACTACAACGTCGCGATCGGCCGCACCGAGGCCGAGGTACAGGACCGCCTCGAGGCGCTGCGGGCGCGGCTCGAACCGGTCGTCGGTGCCGAGAAGGCCGAGGCGTCGCTGAACGCGTTCCGCGGGCTACCGGCCGTCGGCACGCCGGAGCAGATCGTCGAGAACCTGACGGCGCTGAAGAAGCAGGGCCTCGAGTACGCGATCTTCTACGTGCCCGAGGCGGCGTACGACCCGTCCGGTCTCGAACTCCTCGAGAAGGAAGTGCTTCCTCATCTGATGTGAGCGCTTGACGGGAGCGAGTAGCGTCCACAGCAGAGAGGCCTGCTGTGGTGTGGTTCGACGCGGACGGTTACTGGCTGTCGCGGCTGCTCTTCAAGGAGGGGCTCGCCGCCATCTATCTTGCTGCCTTCCTCGTCGCGGTCAATCAGTTCAGACCTCTCATCGGCGACGACGGGATGCTGCCGATCAGGCGGTTCATCGCCGGCAGCCGTTGGCAGCGCTCGCCGAGCATCTTCCACCTGCACTACTCCGACCGGTTCTACGCGATCGTGGCGTGGTCCGGGGTGGTGCTGTCTTCGCTCGCGCTGCTCGGGCTGGTGGACCGGTTGCCGCTTCCGCTGTCGATGCTGGGCTGGCTGCTGCTGTGGGGGCTGTACCTGTCGATCGTCAACGTCGGCCAACTCTGGTACGGGTTCGGGTGGGAGTCGCTGCTGCTCGAGGTGGGATTGCTCGCGGTGTTCGTCGGGAACTGGGACACCGCCCCGCCGCTGCTGACGCTGTTGCTGCTGCGGTGGCTGCTGTTCCGGCTCGAGTTCGGTGCCGGCCTGATCAAGATCCGCGGCGACCCGTGCTGGCGGGATCTGACGTGCCTGAACTACCACCACGAGACCCAGCCGATGCCTGGGCCGCTGAGCTGGTACTTCCACCACCTGCCGCGGCCGCTGCACAAGATCGAGGTGGCCGGCAACCACTTCACGCAGCTGATCGTGCCGTTCTTCCTCTTCGCTCCGCAGCCCGTCGCGGGCGGCGCGGCCGCGATCATGGTGGTCACCCAATTGTGGTTGGTGGCGAGCGGGAACTTCGCGTGGCTCAACTGGCTCGCGATCGTGCTCGGACTGTCGGTGCTGCCCGACGGGTTCTGGGAGTTCGTGCTCCCGGTGTCGTCGCCGTCGGAGATTGCGTCGTCACCGCCGTGGTTCGTCAGTGTCGTGGTGGCCTTCACGCTGGCGATTGCGGCGCTGAGCTATCGGCCCGCCCGCAACCTGTTCTCGAGCCATCAGATGATGAACGCGTCGTTCGATCCGTGGCATCTGGTGAACACGTACGGAGCGTTCGGCCACATCACCCGTGTCCGACGCGAAATCGTGGTCGAGGGCACCACCGATGAACACATCACCCCCGACACCGAGTGGCGTGAATACGAGTTCAAGGGCAAACCCGGCGGATTGCGTCGCCGTCCCCGCCAGTTCGCGCCCTACCACCTGCGGCTGGACTGGCTGATGTGGTTCGCCGCGATCTCCTCCGGTTACGCGGCCTCGTGGTTCGGCGGATTCGTCACCCGCCTACTCGCGGGCGACGACGCGGTGCTGAAGCTCCTGCACCACAATCCGTTTCCCGACGCTCCCCCGGCGGTGATCCGGGCGCGGATGTACCGCTACCGCTTCACCACGCCCGCCGAACGCCGGGAGACCGGCGCGTGGTGGCACCGGACCCTCGAGGGCGAGTTCATGCCGCCGGTGTCGCGGCGTGAAGCGCGTTGAGGAACGGGTTCCCGGCCGCGCGCACCCACCTCACGCTAATGACAGTTAGCGCCGTGACCGACCCGGGAAGGCGGAGCGGCAAAGTCGCCACACCACCGCGGCCCGGCGGGTACTCCCTCCATGACCACTTTTCGTCACTGTGACAGTCGGCGGCCGCTGGCGCGGACATACGGAACTGTCGGTCGCACTCGGTAGGGTCGCTCGATGACGCGAGAGGAGCACGGGTGTGAGTGAAGAGGTCGACACGGTCCGTGTCGTGCCCGCTCTGCCCGCGATTGCCGAACGGCCGACGGAATCGACCGGGCCGGGACTCGAACCCGCCGTCCCGGTGCTGTCCGCGTCCGCCGAGGCCCGGATCGTCGCCGCCCTCGAACAGCGGCACTCCCCGTCCACCGCGCGAAACTATCGCACGGACTGGGACAAGTTCCGCAGCTGGTGCGCCGAGCGAGGACACGTACCCATGCCGGCGCACCCGCACACCGTCGCCGACTATCTCACCGAACACGCCGAGTTGCGCGCCGCCACCGGCGAACGGCGGTACGCGACGAACACCCTCACCCGATGGGTGGCGTCGATCAACTACTGGCACCGGGCGTGCGCCCGTCCCGCCCCCGGACAGGCCCAGATCGTCAAGGACACCTTGGCCGGCCTGCGTCGCACCTATGCCGCAGCCGGGGAACGTCCGACCAAACGCGTCGCACCGCTGCTGGGCGACGAGATCGGCTACATCCTCGCCACGATGCGGCAGAACGCGGACACATGGCAGGACCGGCTGCGCGAACGGCGCGACTCGGCGATCATCCTGATCGGGTTCCTGGGCGCCTTCCGACGCGCGGAGTTGTCCGGCCTGCAACTGCGCGACATCACCCTGCACCCCCAAGACGGGCTGCACATCCTGGTCCGGCGATCGAAGACCGACCAGGTCGGCGACGGCATGGTCAAGGCCACCCCGTTCGCGATCGGGCACCGCGCCTGCCCGCCGTGCGTGTACCGCCGGTGGCTCGACGTCGTACTCGCCCACCACCGGGGTGGCCGCGACGCCGTCGCCGAATTCCTCGGCGCCCCCGACACATTCCGCACGCACGTCTGCCACGTCCCCTACCCTGACCTGCGCCCCGAAGCTCTGACGGCGCCGGTGTTCCGGCCGCTGCGCGTAAACGGCAACATCGGTGACAGCGCCCTCACCGGGCAGGGCATCCACGGTGTGATCCGCCGCGCGGCCGCCGACGCCGGGCTCTCCCCCGCCAAGATCGCGAAACTCGGCGGGCACTCCCTGCGTGCCGGGTTCGTCACCCAGGCGTTCCGCAACGGCGCGCAGGCCCACGAGGTGATGCGGCAGACCGGACACAAGAACCCGGCCACGCTGGAAATCTATGCCCGCGAACACAATCCGCTCACGGGGAACGCGGTCGCCGGCTTCGAGATCTGATCGACCGTCCATCGGACACTCTCACCTTGGGACCCGGGCCGCGCTGCAACACGGTAGCGACGCACCCGAGAGCGGCCAGGGGCACAGCGAAGAGCAGTGATCCCCAGAAGGACGACCAGTTCACCAGCCCGGCGATCGACAAACCGGCGAGTACGGCGACCATCAACCAGGAGACCCACCTTCGCATCGACAGCGCCGCCGCCGCCGGCGGTGTGCCGAGCAACAGGCCCAGGCCGACCAGCGGCCACACGCCAAGCACGTCGACGATCGAGTCATCGCACCGGAAGGAGGAACCGCTCTCGCCGATCTTCGCGCACGACATCGAGATGTCGGCCATCGACGACGTGGTGGCGACCCACACGGTGATCGTCAACGCTGCCAGGGCGGCGGCCCACCACACAGTTCGCGACACGTCCGCAGCTTAGGACAATTGCTGGGGTCAGCTCCCGCTGCCGAACGCCGGCGGCGGGTCGACCGGATAGGCAGCGACGTCCATGATGACCGAGCCTGCGCAGGGGCCGCTCGCGATGTCGGTGCGCCACGAGCCGACCAGGGTGCCGTCCGGTTGTGGGGTGTAGTAGGCCTCCGAGTGGGCCGGCGCCCACACCTTCGGATTGCCCTCCCCCATCCAGCAGTCCCACTCCCAGTCGTAGGGGTGCACCCAACTGGCGCCGTCCCACGTGTACCGCGCCGGTTGCGGCAGCGTCGGATTGGCGGGCGCGGGTCCGCCGACGACGGTGGCCACGCACGTACCGTCCGTGCACGTCGTCTCGAACGTGTAGACGTCGGCGAAATCCGGTTCCCACTGGCTCGCAGCGAGACTCGTCCCGGTCTTGGTCGCGGCGAAGCGCTTGACGGAGTAGTCGCCGGACCATGACGGCTGTGCGGCGCCCGCGGGCAGGGACCCGGCAACCGACCAGACAGCGACCAATGCAACCGCCGAGAGCGCTTTTCGCATGGGCGAATTGAAGCACCGGGCGACCCTGCGGCGGCGGCGAACGCCCGAATGACCGATTCGCCGCCGACGCGTCAGGGGGACGGAGCGGTGATCGCCAATCCCACCGTGCCCTTACGGCCCCGCCGCAGAATGCTGCCCTTGACGGCGATCCACCCGATCAGGCCGTACTTGCGGGCGATCGCGTCGCGTGTCTCCTCGGTGCAGGCGTCGTCGAGCACCACCGCGGTGGCGTCGATCTGCGGGCCCTTCGGATTTCCGCGCGCGTCGCACACCCCAACGGTGACACGAGAGCGGTTCCGGATGCGCTTGACCTTCCACGACTTCGTCTCGGTCCACATCAGCATCCGATCGCCGTCCATTGCCGCCCACAGTGGGGTGGGCACTCCGGAGCCGTCCTTCTTGAAGGTCGTCAACAGAACGTATTTCGCGGCACCGATCTCGCTCAGCGTGGCAGTCATGATGGCCAGCGTACGTGCGACCCGCCGATGAACGTCTCGTGAATACCCGCTCGGATATCGCTGTTTCGGGCGTTCGGGTGTCGCCGGTGGGGTTTGCTGGGACCGGCATCCCGACAACCTGGACATCGACGAGGAACACCCGTGACAGAGTTCAACCCGATCGACCGCCGCCGCTTCCTCGCCGGAGTCGGCGTCACCGGTGCGGCCGTCTCGCTGGCTGCGCTGGCCCCGACCGCCTCCGCCGCCGCTGCACCTGCCGCCGGCAAGCTGCCCTTCCCCACCGGGTCGAGCGTGCGGGTGCTCGTGACCGGCGACGCCGGCACCGGCACGCCGCCGCAGTGGGCGGTGGCCGACGCCGCCCGCAAGCTGCACGAGGCCGAGCCGTTCGACATGGCGTTGGGGCTCGGTGACAACATCTACGAGGCCGGCCCGAACGGCGACCGGGACGTCCAGTTCGCCACCAAGTTCGAAGACCCCAATCACGGGCTGGATTTCCCCTGGGTGATGGCGCTGGGCAACCACGACAACAGCGCGGTGTTCCCCGGCGACGGCGGCTGGCTGCTGCGCGGCAACGACGAGGTCGAATACCACGCGACGTCGCGCAAATGGTGGATGCCGTACCGCTACTACTCGGTGCGAGTGCCCGAGGAGAACCCGGTCGTGGAGTTCTTCGTGCTCGATCTCAATCCCGTCGCCGCCTATCTGCCTCCGCTGTTCGTGCCGTACTGGGCGGTGGACGGCCAGTTCATGAACGAGCAGCGGGCCTGGCTCGACGCCGCGATCGCGGCATCACCGGCCAAGTGGAAGATCGCCTGCACCCACCACCCGTACCTGAACAATGGATCGCACGGCGATGCCGGTGCGTACGACGGCATCCCGATCGAACCCATGAACGGGGTCCACGCCAAGCGATTCTTCGAGGACCACGTGGTCGGGCGATGCCAGTTCATTCTCTCCGGCCACGATCATTCGCTGCAGGTTCTCGAGCCGACGGTCGAGTCCAAGGGCACTCGGCAGATCGTCTCGGGCGCTGCCGCGAAGAACAACCACGGCAAGTCGACCCGTCCGGATCGGGCGAATCTCTATCAGAACTTCGACGACGTCGGATTCATGGTGATGGACCTGTCCCCGGAGTCGGTGCGGCTGCGGGTCTACACCGTGGACCTTCCCACCGCCGAGCCGACACTCGCGTTCGACCGCCGGCTGTAAGCCCCTACCGACGCCGCAGCCGAAGCCTGCTGTAGGTGACCGCGGTGAGCACAACACTGATGAGCACCAACATGGCGATGCTGAGCCACCACCACGATGCGGTGTGCTCCCACAGCGTGTCCGGCTCGGTGCCGGTGGAATTGGTGACCAGGTCCACTGTCGAGGCGGCGGCCGCGAACCCCCAACGTGACGGGAACAGCCACGCGACCTGTTCGAGCACGGCGCGGCCGGTGATCGTGATCAGACCTCCGCACATCACCAGCTGCGCCATGATCGTCACCACCAGCATCGGCAGTACCTGCTCGCTCGAGCGCGCCACCGACGACAATGCCAATCCGAGCACGACGCAGCAGCAGGTGGTGGCGGCGATGTCCACGATCAGTTCCACGGAGCCCGACGGGAGAACACTGCCGCGGCCCGGGAAACCCTTGCCCAGGTACACGATCAGCACCATGATCACCGACTGCACGATGCCGGCGGCGCAGAATACGACGATCTTCGCCGCCAGGTAGGCGGACGGCAACAGGCCTGCGGCGCGTTCACGCTGATAGACCATGCGCTCTCCGACCAGATCGCGGATCGTCAATGAACAGCCCATGAAGGCTGCGCCGAGTATCAGCACCACCAGGATCTGGGTGAGTTCGCCGGACACGTCGGCGCCCGACGGCCCGAACCCGGTGTCGCCCGGCACGAGCAGGGCCAGGCCGCCGAGCACGAACGGCAGGAGCGACAGAAAGATCAGGTAGCCCCGGTCCGCGCGGATCAGCCGGACCTGGCGGCGCGCGACGGTGCTCACCTGCTTTCGCCGCGAGGTGTGCGCGGGAGTGCCGAGCGGTCCGGGCAGGGCCGGCGGCACCTCCGCGACCGTGCGGGTGGCGCGGTACTCGGCGAACACGCCGTCGGGATCGGAGGCGACCCGCGCGAAGATGTCGGCCCAGTCCGAGCTGCCGAGCGCTCTGCCGACCCGGTCGGGCGGCCCCACGTACGCGGTCTTGCCACCGGGTGCGAGCAGCAGGACCTGATCGCACATCTCGAGGTACGACAGCGAATGCGTGACGATGACGACGACGCGGCCCGAGTCGGCGAGGCCGCGCAAGGTCGCCATGATCTGTCGGTCGAGCGCGGGGTCGAGACCCGAGGTCGGTTCGTCGAGGATGAGCAGGGAAGGGCCTGTGAGCAACTCCAGCGCCACCGATGCGCGTTTGCGTTGCCCGCCGGAGAGGCGATCGACGCGGGTGTCGGCATGCTCGGTCAGTTGCAGCTCGTCGAGAACCCCGGCGATCACCGCTTCACGGTCGGCGCGGGTGGTGTCCGGTGGCAGCCGGAGCTCTGCGGCATAACCGAGGGCCCGCCGGAGGGTCAGCTGCCGATGGACGACGTCGTCCTGCGGGACCATGCCGATACGCGAGCGCAGTACCGAGTATTCGGTGTGCACGCTGCGTCCGTCGAATTCGACGACACCCTCGGTGGGGCTTGCCGCACCGGAGATGATCTTGGCGACGGTGGTCTTTCCCGCTCCGGAGGGCCCGATCACCGCGGTGAGGGTGCCGGGTCCCGCGGTGAAGGTGACGTCCTCGAGCAGACGCCGACCACCTTCGATGGTGAGCCCGACGCCGTCCACACGTAGACCTCCCGTGGTCGAGGACTCGACCTGGCGTGGAACGAGACGGCCTTCCTGTACGACGAAGTCGGTGTTGCCGACGGTGACGACGTCGCCGTCGGTCAGTCGTGCGCGTGACACCCGGGCGCCGTCGACGAACGTTCCGTTGACGCTTCCCAGATCGTCGAGTTCGAGGCCTGTCGGCCCGTCGTGGACCATCGCGTGCCGGCGTGAGGCCAGCACATCCCGGACCACGATGTCGTTGTCGGGGGCCCGTCCGATCGTGAGAGCCCCCGCCGGGGCGGCCGCGTGCGGTGTCAGGGGCGGGCTTGCCGGGGCCCCCACCTCGATCGTCGACTCGTCCCATCGGCCGCCCAGGTCCCGCCGCGTCGCGTCGGGATCTTCGATCGAGATCCGCACGGCGGGTCCGTCGACCGCGTCACCCAGGCGGACCAGGACGGTGTCGGTGACGGGTACCTGGTCGCAGCGTGTGCCGTCGACGTAGATCCCGTTCTTGCTGTGGGAGTCGACGAGCCGCCATCCGTCGTCCCACCGCAGTTGTGCATGCTCGCGGGACACCATCGGGTCGACGATCGTGATCTCGAGCTGCGGGTCCCGGCCGATGCGTACCGCTGTGCCCGCGCCGTGGCTGGTGCGGCCGTTTGCGGTCTCGACCACGACTCGCGGATGCGCGCTTCGCGTCCAGTCGTCCATCGCCACGGCCTCCGGTCAGCATCAGGCGTAGAGCGTCGGCTTTTCCATGGTCGCACGCATCGACGGACCGACGACAGAACGGTCAGTCTCGTATCCGCGCGGCGGGGACGCCATGATGAGTTTCGTCCCCACGGCGAGTCTGTCTTCTCGTAACCCCCACCGGAGAGCGGAGCATCACGTGAGTCAACTGTTGAAGGTCCAGAACTTCAATGTCTCGAGCGACGGGGTCGCGTGCGGCGAGAACCAGACCCTCGAGAACCCGTTCGGCCTCGACCCCGGCGAGATGTTCGCGTGGGCGGGCGCCACCGCGAGCTGGCCCATGCGCACCGACGGCGGCGGCAGCCGCGGCCTCGACGACTACTTCACCCGCGACTTCTCCCACAACATCGGCGCCGAGATCATGGGCCGCAACAAGTTCGGCCCGCAGCGCGGCCCGTGGGAGAACCTCGACTGGGAGGGCTGGTGGGGCGAGGAGCCGCCGTTCCACACGCCGGTGTTCGTTCTCACCCACCACGCCCGGCCGTCGATCACCCGCGGCGAGACCACCTTCCATTTCGTCGACGGCGAACCGGCCACGATCCTCGAGGAGGCCAGGGAGGCGGCACAGGGCAAGGACGTCCGGCTCGGCGGCGGGGTCACCACGATCCGAGAATTCCTCGACGCCGACCTGGTCGACACGATGCACGTGGCCGTCTCCCCGATCACCTTCGGAACGGGCCTGCGGCTGTGGGACACCCCGGACGAACTGCGCGACCGATTCCATCTGGAAACAGTGCCCAGTCCGAGTGGAGTCACCCACCACCTGTTCTGGCGATAGGCGGCTCCGCCGCCTGTGCGCCTTTCTGGTAGTGGGCGCTACCGAAAAGGCGCACAGGCGTCAGCCTTCGAGTTCGCCCTCGGTCTCGAGGTACACCTGGCGTAGGCCGTCGAGCACGTCGGGCGACGGCTCCTCCCACATCTTCCGTTCGACCGCCTCGAGCAGTCGCTCGGAGATGCCGTGCAGGGCCCACGGGTTCGACTCGGACATGAACTTGCGGTTCTGCTCGTCCAGGACGTACGTCTCGGCGAGCTTCTCGTACATCCAGTCCGCGACGACGTTGGTGGTCGCGTCGTAGCCGAACAGGTAGTCGACGGTCGCGGCCATCTCGAAGGCGCCCTTGTAGCCGTGGCGGCGCATAGCGTCGAGCCACCGCGGGTTCACGACGCGGGCCCGGAAGACGCGCGCGGTCTCCTCCGACAGCGTCCGGGTGCGGACGGCGTCGGGGCGGGTGCTGTCGCCGATGTACGCCTCCGGGTCCTTGCCGGTGAGCGCGCGGACCGTGGCGACCATGCCGCCGTGGTACTGGAAGTAGTCGTCGGAGTCGGCGATGTCGTGCTCGCGGGTGTCGGTGTTCTTCGCGGCCACCGTGATCCGCTTGTACGCGCTGCGCATGTCGTCCGACGCGGGAACGCCGTCGAGCCCGCGGCCGTACGCGTAGCCGCCCCACGTGGTGTACACCTGCGCCAGGTCGGCGTCGTCGCGCCAGTTCTTCGAGTCGATCAGCTGCAGCAGGCCGGCGCCGTACGTGCCGGGCTTGGAGCCGAAGATGCGGGTGGTGGCGCGGCGGTCGTCGCCGTGTTCGGCCACGTCGGCCTGTGTGTGGGCGCGGACGTAGTTGTCCTCCGGGGACTCGTCGAGGCCGGCGACCAGGCGGACGGCGTCGTCGAGCAGCGCCAGCACGTGCGGGAACGCGTCCCGGAAGAAGCCGCTGATCCGGACGGTGACGTCGATGCGCGGGCGGCCGAGTTCGGCGAGGTCGATCACCGCGAGGCTCGTGACACGGCGCGACGCCTCGTCCCACACCGGGCGGACACCGAGCAGCGCGAACACCTCGGCGATGTCGTCACCCGACGTCCGCATCGCGGACGTGCCCCACACCGACAGGCCTACCGACTTGGGCCACTCGCCGTGGTCGGCGCGGTAGCGCGCGGCGAGGGACTCGGCCATCGCCTGACCGGTCTCCCACGCGAGCCGCGACGGCACGGCCTTGGGGTCCACGGAGTAGAAGTTGCGGCCGGTGGGCAGCACGTTGATCAGCCCGCGCAGCGGCGACCCGGACGGGCCGGCCGCGATGAAGCCGCCGTTCAGCGCGTGCAGCACCTGGTCGATCTCGCCGGACGTCTGCCGCAGCCGCGGCACCACCTCGGTCGCGGCGAAGCGCAGGATCTGCCGGACGGTGTCGTCGTCCGACAGTCGGTCGGCGGCCTCCGGATCCCAGTCCGTCTCGGCCAGCGCGGACAGCAGCGCGTGCGCCTGCGCCTCGATCTGGTCGACGCGGCGACGGTCCTCGTCGCCGGCTTCGCTGAGCCCCAACGCCTCCCGCAGACCCGGCACGGTCTGCTCGCCGCCCCACATCTGCCGGGCCCGGAGCATCGCGAGCACCAACTCCACCTCGGCGTCGCCCTGCGGCGCCGTGCCGAGAACATGCAGGCCGTCGCGAATCTGGACGTCCTTGATCTCGCACAGCCAGCCGTCGACGTGCATGAGCATGTCGTCGAACACGTCCTCCTCGGGACGTTCGGTCAGGCCCAGGTCGTGGTCCATCTTCGCGGCCCGCATCAGCGTCCAGATCTGCTGGCGGATCGCGGGCAGCTTCGCCGGGTCCAGCGCCGAGATGTTGGAGTGCTCGTCGAGCAGCTGCTCGAGCCGCGAGATGTCGCCGTAGGACTCGGCGCGGGCCATCGGCGGGATCAGGTGGTCGACCAGCGTCGCGTGCGCGCGGCGCTTGGCCTGCGTGCCCTCGCCCGGGTCGTTGACCAGGAACGGGTAGATCATCGGCAGGTCGCCGAGCGCGGCGTCGGTGCCGCACGACGCCGACATGCCGAGCGTCTTGCCGGGCAGCCACTCGAGGTTGCCGTGCTTGCCGAGGTGCACGATCGCGTCCGCCGCGAATCCACCCTGCTCGGCGGTCGCTGCAATCCAGCGGTACGCCGCCAGATAGTGGTGGCTCGGCGGCAGGTCCGGGTCGTGGTAGATCGCGACCGGGTTCTCGCCGAAGCCGCGCGGCGGCTGCACCATCAGCACGACGTTGCCGGCGCGGATCGCGGCGATGACGATCTCGCCCTCGGGATCCGACGAGCGGTCCACGTACAGCTCGCCGGGCGCGGCGCCCCAGTGTTCCTCGACGCCCTCGCGGAAGTCCTGCGGCAGCGTCTGGAACCACTCGCGGTAGCGGGCGGCGGAGATGCGGATCGGGTTGCCCTCGAGCTGCTCGGCGGTGAGCCAGTCCGGATCCTGCCCGCCCGCGGCGATGAGCGCGTGGATCAGCGCATCGCCGTCCTTGGCGGCGAGCCCGGGCAGCGCGTCGTCGCCGTCGACCGGGCCGAGGTCGTAGCCGTGGTCACGCATCGCGGCGAGCAGGTCGATCGCGCTGGCCGGGGTGTCCAGGCCGACGGCGTTGCCGATGCGGGCATGCTTGGTCGGGTAGGCCGACAGCATCAGCGCGATCTTCTTGTCCGGGTTCGGGATCCGTCGCAGACGTGCGTGCCTCACGGCGATCCCCGCGACCCGGGCGGCCCGCTCGGCGTCGGGCACGTAGGCGGTGAGGCCGTCGGAGTCGATCTCCTTGAACGAGAACGGCACGGTGATCAGGCGGCCGTCGAACTCCGGGACCGCGACCTGGGTGGCGACGTCGAGGGGCGACATGCCGTCGTCGTTGGCCTCCCACGCCTCGCGGCTGCTGGTCAGGCACAGACCCTGCAGGATCGGCACATCGAGCGCCGCGAGTTCCGCGACGTCCCACGCCTCGTCGTCGCCGCCGGCCTGCGCGTTGGCGGGTTTGGTGCCGCCGGCCGCGAGGACCGTCACGACCATCGCATCGGCGCGGCCCAGCGTCTCGAGCAGATCGCCGGGAGCGGTGCGCAGCGAGGCGCAGAAGATCGGCAGCGGGTTCGCCCCGGCATCCTCGATCGCCCGGCACAGCGCCTCGATGTACGCGGTGTTCCCGGCCAGGTGCTGGGCGCGGTAGTACAGCACCGCGACTGTCGGGCCGTCCACCGCGCGGGTCTCGCGTTCGAGAACCCCCCAGTTCGGCAGGTGCACTGCGGGTTCGAAGCCATGGCCGGTGAGCAGCACCGTGTCGGACAGGAAGTTGTGCAGCTGACGCAGGTTGGCGGCGCCGCCCTCGGCCAGGTAGGTGTGCGCCTCGGCGGCGATGCCGGCGGGAACGGTCGAGCACTCCATCAGTTCGGCGTCGGGGGCCTGCTCACCGCCCAGCACCACCGCCGGCAACCCGGACGCGAGCACCGCGTCGATACCGTCCTCCCACGCCCGGCGGCCGCCCAGGATGCGGACGACGACCAGGTCGACGCCATCGAACAGTCCGGGCAGATCCTCGTCGACCAGCAGACGGGCCGGGTTGGCCCAGCGGTACTCGGCGCCACTGGCACGGGCGCTGAGCAGGTCGGTGTCGGACGTCGACAGCAGCAGGATCACTGTTGCAGCCTTTCCGGGGTTTCGCGCCCCACGGCAGGGTTCCGGCGAGACACGTCTCGGGAACGGGTTCGGGCGGCGGAAGAGGGTCTGACTTTCACAGTGGCGCGACCGCCCGGAATCTCACCGGCTTCCTCTTCTGCCGCGGTCGCCGGTGATCCTACCGGTCAGGCGTGCGCGCACCCGCCCCCGCACTTCTCTAGCCTGGAGACGTGTCATCTCCACGTTCCGGCCCGGACAAGTGCCCGGGTGCCCTCCAGGTCCACCAGGCCGCCGACGGCCCGCTCGCCCGGGTTCGCCTGCCCGGCGGCGTGATCACATCGCCGCAGCTCCAGGCCTTGGCGACGGCCGCGCACGAGATCGGTAACGGCGAGATCGAGCTGACCTCGCGTGGCAACGTCCAGTTGCGGGCGGTGTCCGATCCCGAGGAGTTCGCCCGCCGCATCGCCGACGTCGGCCTGCTGCCGTCCACGACGCACGAGCGGGTTCGCAACATCCTGGCCTCCCCGCTGTCGGGACGGATCGGCGGTTTCGCCGACGTGCGCGGCCTCGTCACCGACCTGGACCGCGGCCTGTGCGCCGACCCGGCGCTGGCCGAGCTGCCCGGACGCACCCTGTTCACGCTCGACGACGGCACCGGCGACATCTCGGGACTGCGCGGCGACTTCGGCGTCCACGCGCTGGACGACGGCAGGTTCGCGCTGGTCCTTGCGGGTACGGATACCGGCGCCCGGCTCGCGGAGGCGGACGCGGTCGACGTGCTGCTGGCGTCGGCGCGCACGTTCGCCGAGATCCGCGGTGACGCGTGGCGACTGAACGAGGTTCCGGGTGGCACGAAACGCGTGCTGGGACGGCTCGGGCTCGCGTACGGGGACCCGGTGCAGTTCCCGGGGGCGATCGACCGTGGCCCGATCGGGTGGCTCGATCAGCCCGACGGCAATGTCGCGCTCGCCGCCGGTCTCGCGTTCGGCACCCTCCCGGCCCGGCTCGCGGAGTTCCTCGCCGCCGTCGAGAAGCCGATCATCGTCACCCCGTGGCGGTCGATCGTGCTGCCCGACCTCGAGGAGTGGGCGGCCGAGCAGGTGGTGCGGGTACTCGCGCCGATGGGTCTGATCTTCGACGAGAACTCACCGTACCTGCAGGTCAGCGCGTGCGCGGGGCAACCGGGCTGCGCCAAGTCGCACACCGACGTCCGGGCTGACGCCCGGGCGGCGATCGAGAACGACGACCTGCCCGCCGACGGCCGTCAGCACTGGTCCGGCTGCGATCGCAAGTGCGGGCGTCCACGCGGTGAGATAACAGACGTGGTCGCCGACCCCGACGGTTACCGGGTGGAGAACCCGCCCACGTGATGCCTCTATCGTGTGGCGCATGATCGACTACATCCGCGACGGTGCGGAGATTTATCGCCAGTCCTTCGCGACCATCCGCGCCGAGTCCGACCTCGCCCGTTTCCCCGCGGACGTCTCGCAGGCCGTCGTCCGGATGATCCACGCGAGCGGTCAGGTCGATCTGGTGGACGACGTCGCGTTCACCCCGAACGTCGTCGCCGATGCCCGCGAGGCGCTGCGCCGTGGTGCCCCGATCCTTTGTGACGCCAAGATGGTCGCTGCCGGAGTCACCCGCAAGCGCCTGCCTCGCGACAACGACGTGCTGTGCATGCTCGACGACGCGCGAGTTCCCGTGCTGGCCAAGGCGATCGACAACACCCGCTCGGCCGCCGCGCTCGAGCTGTGGGGCGACAAGCTCGACGGCGCGGTGGTTGCGATCGGGAACGCCCCCACCGCACTGTTCCATCTGCTGAACCTCATCGAGGCCGGTGCACCGCGGCCCGCCGCGATCGTGGGCGGACCCGTCGGGTTCATCGGCGCGATGGAGTCGAAGGAAGCGCTGATCGAGCATCCCGCCGGCCTCGAGTACCTGGTGGTGCGTGGACGCCGCGGCGGCAGCGCGATCACCGCGGCCGCCCTCAATGCGATTGCGAGCGAAATCGAATGAGTGCCAACGGAAAACTGTGGGGTGTCGGCATCGGACCCGGAGACCCGGAGCTGATGACGGTCAAGGCCGCCCGCGTCATCGGTGAGGCCGACGTCGTCGCCTTCCACAGCGCCCGGCACGGCCGCAGCATCTCTCGCGGTGTCGCCGCCCCGTACATGCGGGAGGGGCAGATCGAAGAGCACCTGGTCTATCCCGTGACCACCGAGACCATCGACCATCCGGGCGGCTACCAGGGTGCGATGGACGAGTTCTACGAGCAGGCCGCCGAACGTCTGGCCGCGCACCTCGAGGCCGGCCGCAGCGTCGCACTGCTCGCCGCGGGCGACCCGCTGTTCTACAGCTCCTACATGCACATGCACAAGCGTCTGGCCGACCGGTTCGAAGCCGAGGTCATCCCCGGCGTCACCGCCGTCAGCGCCGCGTCAGCCGCCCTGGCGGAGCCGCTCGTCGAGGGCGAGGAGGTGCTCACCGTCCTGCCCGGGACGCTGCCGCAGGAGGAGCTCACCCGACGGCTCCGTGAGACCGACGCGGCCGCGATCATGAAGCTCGGCCGCACGTATCCGGCTGTGCGCCAGGCGCTCAAGGATTCCGGACGGATCGACGAGACGTACTACGTCGAGCGCGCCAGCACCGACCGGCAACGAGTCGCGAAGGCCGACGACGTCGAGGACGCCGACGTGCCGTACTTCGCGATCGCCGTCGTGCCCAGCCCGGTGAACAACCGCGTCGAGGCCGAACCGTCGCGCGGCGAGGTGGTCGTCGTCGGCCTCGGTCCCGGAGACCAGGCCTGGACCACCCCGGAAGTCCGGCAGGAGCTCGCCCTGGCCACCGACCTGGTCGGCTACACCACGTACATCGATCGGGTCCCGATCCGGCCGGGCCAGCGCCGGCACGCCAGCGACAACCGCGTCGAGGCCGAACGCGCCGCGATGGCGCTCGACATGGCCAAGCGCGGCGCCCGCGTCGCCGTCGTCTCGTCCGGCGATCCGGGCGTCTTCGCGATGGCCGCCGCCGTGCTCGAGGTGGCGGCCGAGGAGCAGTGGCGCGACGTCCCCGTCCGGATCCTGCCCGGCATGACCGCCGCCAACGCGGTCGCGAGCCGGGTCGGTGCCCCGCTGGGCCACGACTACGCGATGCTCTCGCTGTCGGATCGGCTCAAGCCGTGGGACATCGTCGCCAAGCGCGTCTCCGCGGTGGCAAGCGCCGACATGGCGTTCGCGGTCTACAACCCGGCGTCGAAGTCCCGCACGTGGCAGGTGGCCGCGATGCGCGACCTGGTGCTCGAGCACCGCTCCCCCGACACCCCGGTGATCATCGGCCGCGACGTCGCCGGCCCCGAGGAGTCGATCAAGATCGTGCGCCTCGCGGACCTCGACCCCGCCGACGTCGATATGCGCTGCCTGCTGATCGTCGGGTCGTCACAGACGACGGTCGTCGAGAGCGCATCGGGGACAACGGTCTTCACGCCGCGGCACTACCCGGCCTGACATCGCTCTCCCGAACGGGAGTTCACGGCACACTTTCGCTCAGATCCCGTGCCCGGAATTCCCGTTCGACGGTGGTGGGTGCCGATCAGCCGTAAGGTTCCGACGGCAGCGGATTGACAGTGTCGCTGTCCCAGGTCAGCCTCTGGTCCGCGCACACGGGAAACGCCTCGAGATCCGGCCCGGCCAGGACTGCGGCGACGCACTCCGCGGAGGCCCCGAGGTAGGTGGACATCAGGTCGATGTCGGTTGCCACGCACCACGCGTGGTCGTCGGGCCACCACAGATGTGCGCTCATCCCGGTGGGAAACTGTTGTGTCGCGCCGAACTGTGTGTCGGCCATGTCCAGGGGACCGGCGAAGAGAATCATGTCCCGCGCCGGCATGCGAAGGCGTCGATAGTCGGAAGGTGCACAGATGTGCCCGGAGCCCTCCCAGTGCGCGAACCAGCACATCTCCGGCGTTCCGGTGAAGCGACGCAGGATCGCGGCCAGTGCGCGGGCGGTCGCCGGAGGCAGCGAACCTCGCGACGGTTCGTCGTCCCACACTCCGAGCTGGTTCGGGAGATCCCATGCGCGAACGATCGACCCCCATTCCATAACCGGGTGCGCTGTTGTGCCGTTCGCGGCCGCAACCTCGGACCAGCGCACCGGCCGCTCGTCGGCCATGGCTGCCGGATGGAAAATGCGGGCGTAGGCAGGAAAATGCGGCGGCAGCAGCGACGCGATCGTGTGATCGAAGCAGTGAACCCGGTCGACGATCCACTGTCCCGCGTCGACGTCGGGAACCATCCGAAGACCGCGCTCGTCCCAGTCGCGTCCGTCGGTCTTCGATCCATCCATCGGTACATCACACCTCGGCGAGCGGTTCGATGCCATCGAATCCCGTGCCACTCATTACGCCGACAATGCCGTCACAGACATCTCTCCCGCAGCCGGGTAGCGTCCCACAAGTGGGTGCTGATCCGGATATGTCGTGGTGGGAGGGGTACAACACCGGTATTCGACGCATGCACGAAACCGGCTGGGGTGCGGACGTAGCGGTGCTCTCGCGCGAAATCTGCGAACTGCTCGACGACGTCGACGCGACGTTCGCGGTCACCGGCGCGGCCACCCCGGGATGGCCGAACCCGTACGAGGACGGCGCTGAGCCGGACGAGGCGGAGTACGAGCGACTCACGAACCCGGAGAAGTTCCTGATCGTGGTGGCACGCGCACAGGCCTGGACGAGGGTTCTCCTCGATCGGGGGTGGGCGCGTGAAGCGCCGCACGTGGACTGGGCCTTGCGGCCCTTCGATACTGGCGGGGCCGAGACGGTCCTCGAACCCGCAGTCGACGGTGCGGTGCCCCTGGTCTTGACGACGCACACGCCGGTGGAGAGCGACCACATCTTCACCGTCACGGTTGCGGCTGGCGACCCGGCGGTGCGGCTGGCGGAGATTCCCGATTGTGGATGCGACGCCTGCGATCGCGGGTCCGCCGGGTTGCTTGAAGAACTTGACCGGTGGGTGCTGGCGATCGTCGACGGTTCCCTGCAGGTCGACGTCCACGCGGACGGCGCCTCGATTCGCTCGTCGTTCGGCGCCCGAGGTGGCACGGTCCAGCACCTCGACGAGCCGACGTCGTTCACAGCAGCCCCGTGGTCGGCGAACTGGACCCCGCGACCGATTCCGGGTGGCCGCGACTGACGCGGGCGCCGTGGTGCGCATGTTTGGATCACCGGGTGATCTTCGTCCGAATCGAGTGGCTGATACTCGTGGCCCTCACCGTCATGCTGGCCATCGGCACAGCGATCGAACCCATGTGGTGGACGAGTGAATGCCAGTTGGGTCTGCTACCGACAGAGTTGATTTCCGATTGGGACGACTGCACGACGTCGACGTACGCCTTCTACGGCGCCGGCCTTCTGGTTCCGCTCGCGCTCCCGGTGGCACTGTGCGCGATACCGATACTCGCGCCACGAAGACTCGTCGCATGGGGCGTCGCGGCCACGCTGGTTGCACTCATCGTCATCGCGATCCTCCTCGGGGATCGACCATTTCCGGGCGACGGCCTTCCCCTCGCGTTCGTCGGGTACTGCCTACCCAGTGTCTTCGTTGCGATTCTGCTCGCCTGGTTCCATCGCTGCCTCGACGGAACTGGTCTGACCACTTGACCTCCTAGCCGGCGCGGGCTTAGCGTTGTGATATGGATCTCACTCCGGTGCAGCGCCGCTCGATTCCCGACGACGTGTTCGACCAGTTGCTGGGCCGCGTGGTCGATGGTCGAGTGGCACCAGGTGAGACGCTGCTCAGCGAGCGGCGCATGGCGGAGGCGCTCGGGGTGTCCCGCCCGGCGGTGCGCGAGGCTCTGGGCCGGATCGCCGCGATGGGGCTAGTCGACGTCCGGCAGGGTGGCGCGACAGTGGTCAACGACCTGCGACGGCGCGGGGGCCTGGACCTACTCCCCCGGCTGCTCGTCCGGGGCGGCGAGATCGATCCGGCGGTGGCGCACAGCATTCTCGAGGCCCGGCTGTGGAATGGGCCGAAGGTCGCGGAACTGGCGGCACAGCGCGCACCGGAGGGTACGGCGGACGTGCTGGACTCCGCCGTCGATGCCCTCGCGGCCGACGACGATTCCGTGGCCAGGCAACGCATCGCCCTCGACTTCTGGGATCTCGTGGTCGACGGTGCCGACTCGATCACGTTCCGGCTGATGTTCAACACGCTGCGCAGCGCATACGAACCGATGATCGACGCATTGGCGATGGTGATGGCGGCCGAGGTGAACGAGAGCGACCGCTACCGTGCGATCACCGACGCAATTCGACGCCGCGACCGACCAGCGGCCTTCGCCGCGGCGCATGCCCTGCTCGAGCCGGCGACCACACTCCTGGGTAGCGCCCTGGTGGCCGCACGGGATGCATCCGAGGAAAACTCGTGACCATCGCCCGCTCAGAGTCGCCGGCCTTCGGGCGCAACGTCACCCTTGCTGCCGCGTTCCGGGAGTTCGTGCATCACCCGAGTCCGTGGATCATCGGAACGTTGTCCCTCGGCGCGGTTGTGGCCCGGTCGGTCGTCGGAAATTGGACCTGGGCCGACGCCCTGGTGCCGTTGGTGATGCTCGCACTGTTCCCGGTGCTCGAGTGGATCATCCACGTGTTCGTCCTGCACTGGCGCCCGAAGCGGGTAGCCGGGTTCACGATCGACCCACTGCTCGCCCGGAAACACCGCGCGCACCACGGGGATCCGCGGAACATTCCGCTGGATTTCATTCCCGCGCCGGTGTTCGTGTGGCTGGTGCCACTCCTCCTCGCGATCGCGCTGCTCGCGACACCCCGCCTCGAGCTCGGGTTGACGTTCCTGATCGGTATCACCGCGCTGGGCCTTGGCTACGAGTGGACGCACTTCCTCATCCACACCGACTACAAGCCGAAGACTGCGCTGTACAAGGCGACGTGGCGGCATCACCGGAACCACCATTACCGCAACGAGCACTACTGGTTCACGGTCACCACGTCCGGGACCGCCGACCGCCTGTTCGGCACCGAGCCGGATACGGAATCCGTCGACAAGTCGCCCACCGCGAAGCGGCTGCACGGACTCGACGTCGCCGGCGCCTAGGCCGATACTCGGCGCATCAGCCCGTCGCATCCTCCTTCAGCGTGTGCGCGACGAGGGCATTCGCATGCCCGTGGCCGAGGCCGTGCTCGCTCTTGAGCCAGCTCACCAACTCCATGTGCTTGGTGAGATCCGAGGAACGAATCAGGCTCTGCCACTCGCTGATGGGCTTGCCGTACTTCTTCTCGATCGACGGAAAGTAGGACGCGGGACCCTTCACCGGTTCGGTCATGGCGCGAACGCTACCTGTGCGCTCCGACACGTTGACGCATTCCGCGCAACCAGTCCGCCGGATCCCACACTCCCGGGCGCGACCGGGTGAGCGGATAGCACCCGAAGCCGATGAGCACCGCGGTGAAATGGCCGATGTCGGTGAAGGTGAGCCCACCGAACAGGGGGAGCCCGTAGACGAGCAGCACGCCGACTACGTACACGTAGCGCCACGGCGGCGCGATCCGGTACGCCAACACAGCCGTGACTCCCGCGAGGGCGTAGCTGACCCCGACATCGAGGGTGTTGACAGCCGATTCCGGGGCGCGGTGATGCTGGATCGCCAGGTACAGCACTCCCTCGCTGATGTACGTCGCCCCGACGTGCGCGATCACTGCGACCGACAACCATCGCCACGTCCCGAGCCAACGCTCCACCGGCACGTGGAACAGGTTGAAGAGCAGGAAATAGCCGATCCACGTGCCGCCCGCGATCCAGAACGCGCTCGTGACCAGGACTCGGATCGGATCCTCGCGCAGGTGGTGCAGATTGGTCGACCGGTCGCCGAGGACGTCGTTCAGCACCTGCGGCGACAGATGATGCATGACGACCGTCGTCACGAACAGGATGGCCAGCCACACGAAGGTGCCCGGCGCGCGGCGAACGTATCCCCACGCCGCGGACGCGACGTCCGACACCCGCAACCGCCTCTCGGCCTCCACCCGACCAGTATGGCGCTGCGGGACCGCGGCGAACTACCGGACGACGGACTCGATGCCGTGCCGTGCCCGATATCGCCGCAGGTTGCCACGCGAGAGCTTGGCGATCCACGGCAGGGCCCGCAGCGTCAGGCCGGGAACGAGCATTCCCGCCTTGACCATCCACCCGTCCGATCGAGGCACGTTCGTCTCGATCCTGGGCCGGTCGACGAGCCTCAGCACCCGCGCGGCCACCGCCTCCGGCCGGACAGGGGTGCTCAGGAAGTTGAGCGCCGATCCACCTGTGGCCGCTTCGTGCCGCAGCATCGGGGTGTCGACCGATCCGGGATTGACAACGCTCACCCGTACGCCGGTTTCCGGGGTACGGGCCGCGAGCGCGAGCAGAAACCCCCGAAGTCCGAACTTCGACGCGCTGTAACCGGGACTCTCGGCCAACGGCAGCATTCCGCCGATGGACACGATCGCGACGACGTGGCCCTGGGAATCTCGAAGCGCCGGGTACAGAGCGCGGGTGAGGTGGACCGGTGCCAACAGATTCACGCCTAGCTCGCGATCCGTCTCGACGTCCGTCACCCGCTCGAACGGTGTCGTGACGACGACACCCGCGACGTGGACCAACAGATCACAGCGTCCACCCACGGCCTGCACCAATCCGTCGCGTTGCGCCGCGTTGGTGAGGTCGCACCGATGCGGGGTCACCCGCCCGGGCAGCTCCCGGGCGAGGGCCTCCAGCCCGTCGGGGTCCACATCCACCGCGACGATGTCGTGCCCCCGCCCGGCCAACCCCCGGCAGATCGCCGACCCGATCGCGCCGCCGGCGCCGGTGACCACCGCCCGACTCATGCGCGGCCCGCCCCGACGACGTACATCCGATCCATGACCTCTCCCCTTCGTCCCGGACATTCAACCCTTTCGTCGTTGTGGGAAGTGGAGTTGTCGGGAGGTGAGTCAGCATAGGACTGTGGGGGCTCCGCGACCCTTCGGTGAGCTTCGGATATTCCCACTTTTCCGTCCGGCACGAAATTCGCCCACCGTCGCTTACGCGATCGCAGTCGCGGGACGTCACTTCGGGAGCGGAAGCACCCCGTCGGCCGCCCAGGCGGCCGCGACGTCGAGATCGGACGTCGACGCGATCCCCTCCGGAATCGGGGTGCGGGCCACCATCACCACTGGCACCCCCACCTTCCGTGCCGCCTCGAGCTTCGCCGACGTGAGCGCTCCCCCGCTGTTCTTCGTGACGACGACGTCGATGCGGCGCTCCCGCAACAGCGCGACCTCGTCGCCGACGGTGAAAGGTCCACGCGCGAGCAGCAGTTCGGACTTCTCCGGCAACCGCACCTCGGGTGGATCGATCGCACGGATCAGGAACCAGCCGTCGCCGTCGGCGAACGCGTCGACCCCCTGCCGGCCGATCGTGAGGAACACCCGCTCCCCCAGCCCGGCCACCGCCTCGGCGCCCGCGGCCAGATCCCGTACGACATGCCAGTCGTCCCCCGGTCCGGGTGCCCATTCGCGGCGGCGCAGCACCAGCAGCGGAACCCCTACCCGCGCGGTCGCGGCGGCCGCGTTCGCCGTGATCTGCGCGGCGAACGGGTGCGTCGCATCGACGACGGCGTCGATCTCGTTGTCCCGCAACCAGTGCGTCAGGCCGTCGACGCCACCGAAGCC
The DNA here is from genome assembly GCF_002094305.1 of Prescottella equi. Lineage (GTDB taxonomy): Bacteria > Actinomycetota > Actinomycetes > Mycobacteriales > Mycobacteriaceae > Prescottella > Prescottella equi. The sequence goes on along the minus strand of NZ_LWTX01000004.1, from coordinate 230,593 downwards.
GCCCACCCGGACCTGTCCGACCGGGAGCACCGGTTCACGCACCCGGCCGGCGAGCGAGGAAATCACCTCGACCGACGGAGCGTCGGCGAGGCGCGCCGCGAGCATCCGCGCCTCGCCGGTACCGCCCAGGACGAGGACTCTGCGCATCGAGGCACTCAATGCGTGGTGCGCGACCGCGTCGCCGAGTACAGGTAGCTGTCCGGGAAGCCTTCCGCAGCAAGGACGCGCCCCACGATCACCACTGCGGTCTTCGTGATCCCTGCCGCGTGAACCTGGTCGACCAGCGTTGCGAGTGTGCCGCGCAGCACCACCTCGTCCGGGCGGCTCGCGAACGCGACGACCGCTGCGGGACAGTCGGAACCGTAGTTCTCGGACAGTTCCTCCACGATCTGCTCGATCCGGTGCGCACCCAGGTGCACCACCATCGTGGCCCCGCTTCGGCCGAGCGAGCGCAGGTCCTCCCCCGGCGGCATCGCCGTCGACAACGTCGACACGCGAGTCAGCACGATCGACTGGGAGACCCCGGGCACCGTCAGTTCCCGGCCGAGAGCGGCGGCGGCTGCGGTGAAGGCCGGTACGCCGGGCACGATGTCGTATGCGACACCGGCGGCGTCGAGGCGTCGAACCTGCTCGGCCACCGCCGAATAGATGGACGGGTCGCCCGAATGCAGGCGTGCCACATCGAGTCCGGCCGCGTCGAAAGCGATGATCTGCTCGATGATCTCGTCGAGACTCAGTCGCGCGGTGTCGATCACCTCTGCGTCGTCCGGGCACAGCGTCAGCAACTCGGCCGGGACCAGACTGCCCGCGTACAGGCAGGCGGGGCTCTGGGCGATGATGCGCGAAGCCCGCAGCGTGATCAGGTCCGCGGCGCCCGGTCCGGCGCCGATGAAGTGGACTGTCATTGCTCTTCCTTTTCGGTGCTGTGCGGCTTGGCGACCGACCATTGCGCCACCGGCAGTTGCGGTCGCCACGCCGTGAATCCGCCGAGCGGTTCGCCGCGGTAGATCTGGAACTTGCGCAGGTCCCCGCCCAGTCGCGCGTGCCACTGCAGCACGAGCGCCTCCGATTCCGCGGTGACCGCGTTGACGACCATCCGGCCGCCCGGACGCAGCCGCGTCCAGCAGTCGTCGAGCATGCCGTCCTGCGTCACCCCACCACCCACGAAGACGGCGTCGGGATCCGACGCCTCATCGGCGAACGCAGCCGGTGCCGAACCGAGTACCCGCAAGGTCGGCACCCCGAGTCGGGCGGCGTTGTCCACGATCTGCGCGACGCGGGCAGGGTCGCGTTCGAAGGCGACCGCGCGGCACCGCGGGTCGGTGCGCATCCACTCGATGCCGATGGTGCCGGACCCGCCGCCGACGTCCCACAACAGCTCGCCCGGCGCGGGGGCCAACGTCGAGAGGGTCAGGGCACGCACCTCGTGCTTGGTCATCTGGCCGTCGCCGCGGTAGGCGGCATCGGGCAGTCCGGGCGTCCGGGTGAGCCGGAGCGCGGCATCCGACGCCCGCAGCTCGAGCGCGATCACGTTGAGCGGATCGCCCGGGGCCCGATCCCAGCCGCCGGCCCGGCCCTCGACGACGTGCTCGGCGGGGCCACCCAACTGCTCGAGCACCACCAGCGTGCTGTCGCCGAAGCCGTGCGCGGTCAGAAGCCGCGCGACTGCAGCGGGAGTGTGTTCGTCGTTGGCGAGCACGAGCAGGCGCTGCCCGTCGACGAGGCTCGCGGCCAGCGTCGAAACGTCGCGGTTCACCAGGCTCACGGTCGTCGTCTCGTGCAGCGGCCAGCCCAGCCGGGCGCACGCGAGCGACACCGACGACGGGTGCGCGATCACGTGCAGGCGTTCCGCTCCCAGTACTCGGCCGAGTGTGACACCGATCCCGTGGAACATCGGGTCGCCGCTCGCCAGCACGCACACCCGGCGGTCGCGGTGTTCGTCGAACAGTGCGGGCAGCGCCGGCAGCATCGGGGACGGCCACGCCACCCGCTTGGCGGCCGACTCGGGTATCAACTCCAGCTGCCGGGTCGAGCCCATCAGCACTTCGGCGTCGCGGATGGCCGCCTGTGCGCGCGGCGCGAGGCCGTCCCAGCCGTCGGCGCCGATTCCGACGACCACGATCGGGTCGATCGCAGAGGAAGTCACCGGGGCATCCGCCGCCACACGAACTGCGGCACCAGCCGCATCGCGAAGATCACCGGACGGAGCAACCCCGGCACCCACACCCGTTCGCTCCCCTTGCGCAGCCCGTGTGCGACGGCGTCGGCCACCTGCTGCGGGGTGCTCGAGAACGGGGCCGGCTTCATGCCCTCGGTCATCCGGCCGATGACGAATCCGGGCCGGACCAGCAGCACGCGGACACCGCTGCCGTGCAGCGCATCCGTCAGACCACTCGCGAACCCGTCCAGACCGGCCTTCGCCGAGCCGTACACGTAATTGGCGCGCCGCACGCGCGCCCCCGCGACGGAGGAGAAGACCACGATCTGTCCCGATCCGTGCGCGCGCATCAGGTTCGCTAGATGTGTCAGCACACTGATCTGCGCGACGTAGTCGGTGTGTACGACAGCGAGCGCGTGGCCCGCGTCCTGCTCGGCCCGGGTCTGGTCGCCCAGCACCCCGAACGCGAGCACAGCGACCCCGATGGGGCCGTGCTGCTCGGCGATCGACGACAGCACCGCCGGATGGTCCGAGACCCGGTCCGCGTCGAACTCGACGCTGTGCACCGCTTTCGCACCCCCGTCGAGGATCGTGCGCGTCTCCCGTTCGAGATCACCGGAGCGCCGCGCCGCCAACACGACGACCCGCCCCGGCGCCAGTCGGCGCGCGACCTCCAAACCGATCTCGCTGCGACCGCCGAGCAGCACCACCGAGCCGGGCGCATAGTCCGTGTCACTCATGCCTCCAGTGTCCTGGATCAGCCGCGCTCGAGTACCGTCGGGGCATGGCCCGAACCCCCGCCGATCCCTCCCACCTGACCGCCGAGGCCGGCACGTTCCTCACCGAACGACACCTCGCAACTCTGACGACGTTGCGCAAGGACGGTTCCCCGCACGTCGTGGCGGTGGGATTCACGTGGGACCCGGACAACCGGATCGCCCGAATCATCACGAACGACACGTCGCAGAAGGCCCGCAATGCCGACCGCGGTGGGTACGCCGCGGTCAGCCAGGTGGACGGCGGCCGGTGGCTCACCCTCGAGGGGCCCGCGCGCGTGCTGTCGGACGCGGCGTCCGTCGCCGAGGGCGTCGAGCGCTATGCGGCGCGGTACCGGACGCCCCGGGAAAACCCGACACGCGTCGTCATCGAGATCTCGGTGCAGCGCGTGATGGGGTCGGCGATTCTGGTGGATCGGTGAAATAGCCTGATTTGCACCGGCATTCGGTGGTCCGAGTGCCGGTGCCGCGGATCCTTCGGCGGTACCGTGGGTGGACGTCACCAGCGCACCCGAACGGGGATGGCCATGACCGATCGACGAACAACCCGATGCATCATCCGATCTGTGGCGGTCGCAGGCGCTGCTCTGGCGGCTGTCGCGGTTCCTGCGACAGCTCAGGCATTGCCACCGCATCCGTTCGGCCCGCCGGCCATGACCATCGGCTGCGCCAACCAGGGCAGCCTGATGTCGCTCACCGGCGCCACGGGACAGACCGGGCCCGAGCAGAATCCGCCGATCGGACCGGGTGAGATCCGGTTCGAGTCGTTCCCGGCGGCGCCCCCGATCCCCGCCGCCGGTCAGGTCACCGTCGCGTGGGTCAACCTCGACACGGGCGCGAGCGGTATGGCGGCTCTCGAGGGCGCCTACCCGTACTACTCGAAGACCGTCTACACCGGTCACGGCAACATCCGGGCCACCGTCTTCGGCACGATCGATCTGTGGAGCCTGCCGCTGTGTCAGTCGAATCCGACGTTCGGCAACTTCATCGTCTGACGGGCGGCCGCCTCAGCCCGGGAGGACCGTCAACTCGTGCGGTCGAAGGTTCATCGACTCGCAGCCGTCTGCGGTGACGACGACGATGTCCTCGATGCGGGCACCCCAGCGGCCCCGAAAGTAGATGCCCGGTTCGATGCTGAACGCCATGCCCGGCTCGAGCACCATCTCGTTGCCGGCGACGATGTACGGCTCCTCGTGTACCGACAGCCCGATACCGTGCCCGGTGCGGTGCACGAACACCTCGCCCAGGCCCGCATCCGCGAGCACGTCCCGGGCGGCGGCGTCCACCGACTCGGCTGTGACGCCGGGACGGACCGCCTCGACGGCAGCGCGCTGGGCCGCCTCCAGGACGGCAACCTGCTCGGCCACCTGTGGATCCGGCTCCCCCAGGACGTACGTGCGGGTCGAATCGGAGTTGTAGCCGGGCTCGACCGGCCCCCCGATGTCGATCACGACGACATCGCCGGATTCGATCACCCGGTCCGAGACCTCGTGATGCGGATCGGCGCCGTGCGGGCCCGATCCGACGATCACGAACGCCGCCTCCGTGTGGCCTTCCGCCAGAATCGCTGCGGTGATGTCGGCGGCAACCTCCCTCTCGGTCCGACCGGGTCGCAGCCACTCGCCCATGCGGGCGTGGACCCGGTCGATCGCGGCACCGGCGCGGCGCAACGCCTCGATCTCGGCGTCGTCCTTGATCATGCGGAGTTCGCGCAGTACCCCGGTCGCAAGGACGGGGACCCCGCTGAAACGCCGCGACAGCGGCACCAGGTGTAGCGCCGGCATAGCGTCGGTGACGGCGACCTGCGGCGTCTCCGGCAGCAGCGACGACACCAACTCGTACGGATCGACGCCGTCCACCCAGTCGTGTACCGGCAGATTCAGTTCGGCGACGGCCGAATCTCCCAGCGACGCCAGCTCGAGCCTCGGGAGAACCACCGACGGCGCGTTCCCGTTTGACGGCACCACCAGGCACGTGAGTCGCTCGAACGAATCTGCGCGAGAACCGATCAGGTACCGCAGGTCCGGACCCGGTGTCACGAGCAGGCCGTCGAGCCCGGCGCGCTGCGCGACCTGCGCGGCTCGGGCCAGACGGTCGGCGTACACCGCCGTCGGGAAGCGGGAGGCGTCGAGGCCGGCGGACGCGGCGCTGTGGGAACTCATGGATCCAGGCTAGTGCCGTTTGGCAGGATGAGGCGCATGAGTGGGCCTTTGCTGCTGTTGGACGGTGCGAGTCTGTGGTTCCGGGCGTTCTACGCCCTACCGGAGTCGATGACCGCGCCGGACGGACGTCCCGTCAACGCCGTCCGCGGTTTCACCGACATGGTGGCCGCCCTGATCACCCGCACGCAGCCCTCCCGTCTGGCGGTCTGCCTCGATCTGGACTGGCGACCGCAGTTCCGGGTCGACGCGGTTCCGTCGTACAAGGCGCATCGGGTGGCGGAGGGGTCAGACGGCTCAGCCGAGGAGGTGCCGGACACGCTCACCCCACAGGTGGACATGATCATGGACGTCCTCGACGCCGCGGGCATCGCGACGGCAGGCGCCGCGGGCCTCGAGGCCGACGACGTGCTGGGAACTCTTGCGGCACAGGAGAAGACCGATACCGTCGTCGTGGTGAGCGGCGACCGTGACCTCCTCCAGGTGGTCGCCGACGACCCGGTCGCGGTTCGGGTGCTGTACGTGGGGCGGGGCCTCGCGAAGGCGGAACTGTTCGGCCCGGAGGAGGTCGCCGCGAAGTACGGGGTCCCGGCCGACCGGGCCGGCGCGGCCTACGCAGAACTCGCCCTACTGCGTGGTGATTCGTCGGACGGACTGCCCGGGGTGAAAGGCGTCGGCGAGAAGACCGCGTCCACGCTCCTGCTGCGCCACGGCTCCCTCCGCGATCTGCGGGCGGCTGCCGCCGATCCCGCCGGCGACGTCGCGAAGGGAATCCGGGCCAAACTGGACGCAGCCGCGGACTATCTCGACGCCGCCCTTCCCGTCGTCCGGGTCGTCACCGACGCCGACGTCCGGCTGTCGCGGCCGGACGTCCTGCCGCGTGTGCCCGCCGACTCGGCGCGACTCGACAAGGTCGCGGCGGAGCTCGGAATCGAGCGTTCGGTCGCCCGTCTGGTCACGGCGATGGCGACCGAACGCTCCTGAAGTACATCGGACCGATCAGCTGGGGCGGCTGACCTCGTACGTGCCCTCGTCGTCGGTGAAGGTGACCTTGACCGACTTCGGTGAACCGTCGACGGTCAGGCTGCACTCGAACGAAGCACCCTTCTCCACCTTCTGACCGGACGGGCAGCTGACGCCGGTGACCGAACGCGCACCGTAGGACTCGGTGACGATCTGCTCGACGCCGCGCTGCGCCGCCTGCTCGTCCAGAGTCTTACCGCCGAGCGCGGAAGTGAGTAACCAGCCGACCAGCGCCACCACCACGACCGCGGCGACACCGATCCCGACCCACAGCATCGTCTTCCCGCCACCCTGCCGCGGGCCCTGCTGCGGTGGTGCCCACTGGTTGCCGGGCTGGCCGAACTGCTGCGGGTACCCCTGGGCCATGCCCTGGTTTCCGGGCCCCCACTGCGGCTGACCGGGAGCACCCCACTGCTGCTGACCGGGATTCTGCTGCGGCCAGCCCTGTGGGGCGGGCCCCCATTGCTGCCCCGGGCTGGGGTTGGGCGCGCCCTGGTGCGGCTGCCCCCAGGCCTGGCTCTGCTGCCACTGTCCCTGTTCGGGCCCCCGGTAGTTGCCGGGACCGTGGACGTCGGCGGGGTACGCGTAGGTGGGGAACTGCTCGGTGGGCGCCGGCGCGCCCGAACCCTCGGCGGCACCACGGTCGGGTGTCCGACCGGTGGTCGATTCGTTCGGTCCGTGCGGGCCGCTCATGTCGTCTCCTCGTGTCCGGTCCGCGGCCATCTGTGCCGCACTGATACGCCTCGCCGACGCCGGAACTCGTTCCTCGATCCCCCGATCGAATCCCACCCCGGGCGCGAGACGACTGCCACATTACGCAGTACAGGGAGCGACGCGGAACATTGCCCCACGCCGTCCGTGTCTACTGCCGGACCCTCGCGGCCCGCCTCACTGTGTCAGGTGCGCCCTCGCGTGGGTGACCGCCTCGATGTCCCCGACCGTGCTGTCGATCAATTGGTGCGCGAGGTCGGCGAGAGCCCGTGCCGTCGCCAACTCGTCGCCGATCGACGGCACGTTCCGGTCGACCGGATTCCGCCGCGCCAAGCCGACGCCCACGATGGTGGACTCGACCGTGTGCAAGCGGGCCGTCGAGCGGGTCTGCGCATCGTGCTCGTCGATGCTGATGTCCACCGACCAGTTCTTCCCGTCCATCGCCGTTCTCCTCTCGCGGTGCCGGTGCCTCGCCCGTGCACGCGCGAGGCACCCCTACGAACCAGTCAACGACGGGCACCCGGGAAATACCAGGGCGGCGACGTTCAGGCCGCGGAGATCGCGACGACGCCGCGGCGAATCGACCCGATGGCCCGCGCGGCTGCTTTCGCGACGGCCGGATCGGGTGCTGTCGCGTGAACCTGGTCGAGCAGATCGATCACCTGACGGCACCAACGCACGAAGTCCCCGGCCGCCAGTTCCTTGCCACCCGAACCGGCGGCGACGAGAACGTCGACGAGTGGCTCGTCGTTGGCCCACTGGTAGATCGCGGTGACGAATCCCGAATCCGGTTCTCGGGTGACCGGGAGCTTGTGCCGGATCTCGTCGGCCTGCAGCGAACCCCACACGCGCATTGTCTCGGCCAGCGCCTGCCGCAGCGGCGCGGTCGGGCCCCGATCGGGAGCGTCCGCATCCTGACGGGACTCGTACACGACGGAGGACACGACGCCCGCGAGTTCGGCGGGGGTGAGTCCCTTCCAGGCGCCCCGCCGAAGGCATTCGGCCACCAGAAGATCGCTCTCGCTGTAGATCCGGGCGAGCCGCTGCCCTTCCTCCGTCGCCTTCGGATCCGGACCGGCGGAGATGAAGCCCCGTTCGGTGAGGAGGGCGACGATCCGGTCGAAGGTCCGCGCGAGCGAATTCGTCGTCGCGGCCGACTTCTGACGCAGCGACTCGGTTTCGCGGGCGAGTCGGTTGTACCGTTCCCCGATCCGGCTCAGCTGCTCGCGGTCGGGCCGGGAATGACACGGGTGGTCGCGGAGCGCCTTACGCAGAGCCACGACCTCGCTGTCCTCGCGGCCGGCCTTGCCCCGCTTGGGCCGGCGTGGCGGCACGATGCCGGTGGAGCGGAGCGCCGACGCCAGGTCGCGCCGCACACGCGCCGTGCGGTGATCGACGTGCCTCGGTAGGCGCAGCTTCCCTAGGGAACGCGCGGGGACGGGAAAGTCAGCGGCACTGACCCGGCCCGCCCACTTGTCCTCCGTCAGCACCAGCGGTCGCGGATCGTTGGGGTTCTGATCGGGTTCGAGAACTACTGCGAGCCCCGAGCGCTTACCGACGGGGATCGCGACGACGTCGCCGCGCCGGAGGTCGACCAGCGACGACACCGAAGCACCCCGGCGGTCGGCGCGGCCCTGCCGTTCGAGCATGCGCTCGCGGCTGCGTAGCTGTTCCCGGATCCGGAAGTACTCGAAGTACTCGCCGTCCGCACCGCCGAGTTTGTCGCGCAGGTCCGTCAGAGCGGCCTCGTTGCGTTCGATCGATCGAGTCAGGCCCACCACGGACCGGTCGGCCTGGAACTGCGCGAACGACCGCTCGAGCAGCGCCCGCGACTCCACCGCGCCCATCCGGTCGACCAGGTTGATCGACATGTTGTAGCCCGGCCGGAACGAGCTGCGCAGGGGGAATGTGCGCGTCGACGCGAGGCCGGCGACGTCGGTCGGCTCGACGCCGGGCTGCCACAGCACGACGGCGTGTCCCTCGACGTCGATACCGCGCCGACCGGCACGCCCGGTCAACTGCGTGTACTCGCCCGGCGTGAGCTCCGCGTGCGTGTCCCCGTTGTACTTGACGAGGCGTTCGAGAACGACCGAGCGCGCGGGCATGTTGATGCCGAGTGCCAACGTCTCGGTCGCGAAGACCGCCCGCACCAGGCCGTTGACGAACAACTCCTCGACGGTCTCCTTGAACGCCGGCAGCATTCCGGCGTGATGGGCCGCGAATCCCCGTTCCAGGGCCTCCCGCCAGCTCCAGTAGCCGAGCACCTCGAGATCGGGTCGCGGCAGGTGGCGCGTGTGCTCGTCGATGATCTCGCGGATCCGCGCGGTCTGTTCCGGAGTCGTCAGCCGCAACTTCGAGCGGACGCACTGTGCGAGCGCCGCCTCACACCCGGCGCGGCTGAAGATGAAGGTGATCGCCGGCAGCAGGCCTTCCTCGTCGAGGCGGGCGATCACCTCGGGCCTCGGCAGCGGACGGAAGTCGTTGGACCGGTAGCCGCCGCGACCGCGCGGCTCCCACGAGTTCATCCGGTCGAGCGCCAGCCTCTGCTTGACGTGCCGCACCAGGTCCGGATCGACGACCACCTGGTGGCTCGCACCTGCGGCGGCCTTCGCGTCGAAGAGATCGAACAGGCGCCGGCCCACCAGGATGTGCTGCGACAGCGGAATCGGCCGTGTCTCGTCGACGACGATCGTCGTGTCGCCGCGGACCGTCTCCATCCATGCGCCGAACTCTTCGGCGTTGCTCACGGTTGCCGAGAGGCTCACCAGCCGGACGTCTTCGGGCAGGTGCAGGATCACTTCCTCCCACACCGCGCCGCGGAACCGGTCGGCGAGGTAGTGCACCTCGTCCATCACCACATGCGACAGGCCACGCAAGGTCGGCGAGTCCGCATAGAGCATGTTGCGCAGCACCTCTGTGGTCATGACCACCACGGGCGCGTCGGAGTTGATGCTGGTGTCACCGGTGAGCAGACCCACCGCGTCGCTGCCGTAGCGCGCGGAGAGTTCGTTGAACTTCTGATTGCTCAACGCCTTGATCGGCGTCGTGTAGAAGCACTTGCGGCCGGATTCGAGCGCCAGGTGGACGGCGAACTCGCCGACCACCGTCTTGCCGGCCCCGGTCGGTGCGCACACCAGCACACCGTGCCCCGCCTCCAGTGCGGCGCAGGCTTCGAGCTGGAACGGGTCGAGCGGGAAACTCAGCTGGGAGGTGAAGGACGCGAGTCGATCATTCGTGGTCACAGCGTGTCCGAGTAGTCCTGCGCCGGGGTCTTGGGAGCGGCGGACGCCTGGACCGGTGCGGTGCCCTCGATCGGCGACGGAGCCGTGATCGAAGAGGCGTCCTCGTCGTCCAGGTCACCCCAGTTCTCGGTTTCCCGGCGGGCCTTGCGCTTGTCGTTGAGGCGGGCGATCTGCACTGCCATCTCGAACAGAACGGTCAGTGCGAGCGCGAGAGCCAACATCGAGAACGGATCCTGGCCCGGCGTGGCGACTGCGGCGAACACGAACAGCGCCATGATGAGCCCCCGGCGCCACGCCTTGAGCTTGGAGTACGGCAGCACGCCGACGACGTTGAGCGCCACGATGAGCAGCGGGATCTCGAAACTGACACCGAAGATGATCAGCAGATTGATCACGAAGCCGAAGTACTGGTTACCGCTCAGCGCGGTGATCTGGACGTTGTCGCCGATCGTCATCAGGAAGTGCAGGGCCTTGGCGACGATCACGTAGGCGAGAACCGCGCCCGCCATGAACAGCACCGATGCGGCGAAGACGAAGCTGATCGCGTACTTGCGTTCCTTCGCGTACAGACCCGGAGTGACGAACCGCCAGATCTGATACAGCCACACCGGGCACGCCAGGACGATTCCGGCTGTCATGGCGACCTTGAAGCGGAGCATGAACTGGTCGAACGGACCGGTGGCGAGCAGTCGACACGCCCCGTCGTTACTCAGATCCGCACGACTCGACGACGGCAGCGAGCAGTAGGGACCACGCAGGAGTTCGCCGAGACTCTCGATCCCGAGGATGCGGGTCGAGTACCAGACGAATCCGATGATCGTCGTCACGATGATCGCGGCGACCGCGATCATCAGTCGCGTCCGCAGCTCGTACAGGTGATCGACGAGCGACATCGTGCCGTCTGGATTTGTCCTGCGTCTGCTGCGACGCGGGTCGAACGGAATTCGCACAGTGGGCCCTAGCCTTGATCAGCCGGACACCGGGGTGAGCGTCTCACCCCGGTGTGTTGTGGTACGTGAACTAGGCCGACTTCGGCTCGGTGTGCGACTGCGGCGTCTCCACGACAGTCGCGTCGACCGGCGCCGTCGGAAGCTGACCGGTGGGTGCGGCGGGCGGCTGCGGAGCAGCGTTCTGAGTCTGGTTGCCCTCGTTCTGCATCTCCTTGACCTCGCTCTTGAAGATGCGCAGCGAGCGTCCGAGTCCGCGAGCTGCATCGGGCAGCTTCTTCGAACCGAACAGGATGATGACGACCAGCGCCACAATGGCCCAGTGCCAGGGGCTCATGGCTCCCATAATTACCTCCAGGTATCAGATGCCAACGATGCTACCGGACGTGTGTGCGTCGATCTTGCGGTAAATGTCCAGTTCACCGTGACGTAACAACCAACCGGAGCCACTGCTGCAGAACCAGCATTGCCGTTAACGAAGCAGCAACCCGAAATTACACTTTCCGACGCTCACGCGGTGGCCGAACGGCCGATCGAACGACGCCGACACGATCGGCCACCGACGTAGCGGGACGTCACGTCTCGAGAGCGTCGTACGCCTCCAGCGCCGCACGCGCACGCTGGCGAACCGCCTCTACCAATTCCGGAGGTCCCACCACGCGGGCACCCGACCCGAATCCCAGCACGAGGCGCGCCATCCATTCCTGCGAGCCGTATCGCATCGTCGCCTCGACCGACCGATCCGGCAGCGTGCGAACGGGATCGAGGGGGTAGTTCTCGAGGATCCAACCGTGGTCGGCGGACACCTGCAGCACCGCCTGGGGAAGATCGCCGTCCGGACTGAACAACTCGAGGTGCTCGTCCGTCCCGAGTGCCTGCGCGGGCGGCTGCGACGGCTCGTCCAACTCGACCGCCGCGTCGATCCTGTCGAATCGGAACAGCCGCACACCCTCGGCCTGCCGGCACCACCCCTGCAGGTACGTGTGGTCGTCCAGGAGCAGCGAACGGATCGGATCGACGACGCGTTCGGTGAGCGCGTCACGCGAGGCGGAGTAGTACGTCAGGCGCAGCGCTCGGTCGTGTTGCAGCGCATCCCGGACGGTTGCGGCCACCGGGTTCTCCCGGGTGGCCCGATCGCCGTCTTCCACCGCAGGGTCGTCGCTGCCGGCGCCTTCTCGTCGCGCCGCACTGCCCGCGGCCGATTCGATCTTCGCGATCGCGCTCTGCGCGGCCGACGGGTCGACCATGCCCGGCATTTCGGCGAGCGACCGCAGGGCGATCAGCAGTACCGTCGCCTCGGTCGACGTCAGCCGCAACGGTCGATCGATTCCCGCCGAGAAGATCACCGACACGGTGTCGCCCTCGAAGGACAGGTCGATCAGATCGCCGGGACCGTAGCCGGGAAGCCCGCACACGAACAGTTGCTGCAGGTCCTTCGTCAGATTCGCGACACTCAGGCCGAGGTCCCGGGCTGCCGCCTCCTTGCTGATCCCCGGATTCGCGATGAAGTACGGAACCATGTTCAGCAGTCGCGCCAGCCGCGACAGTCCGGCTGTCATCGGACGTCTCCCCCTTCGTCGGTCGCCGACGTCTCGCCCGCCGCGAACCGCAGCTTCTCCTTGACGTCCGCGCGCAGTGAGTCCGGCGCGAGGACCAGAGCATCCGAACCGTGGCCGGCGATCAGCCTGGCCGTCCAGCCCCACGACCGGACGGGCAGGTCGAGGACCACTCCGGCACGTCCGCCGAGTTCCCGCTCCTCCCGCACGGTTCCGAGCCGTCGCAGCTCGTACGCTCGGCCCGCGGCCACCCACACCGTCGCGGTGCCGGTTGCCGAACCGGCACCGGTGACGGCATCGACGATGCCACGCAGGTCCGCGTCGGCAGGCTTGCGGACGGCGTTCGCCGGGCCCACCGCGGCAACGGGCTCGCTGATCCGCGACAGCCGGAAGGTGCGCGTCGCATCTCGATCGACGTCGTGGCCCACGAGATACCACCGACCGTGCAGGGTCACGACACCCCAGGGCTCGACGGTTCGCTCGATGTACGGATCGGTGGGTGCACTGCGGTGCCGGAAGGTGACCCTCCGACCGGCGTCGATCGCCTCGAGCAACTGCCGCAGAGCAGACTCCGACCCCCGGGTCCGAGCCGGAACTGCGGCCACCGGGACCGAGTCGACGTCCGCGTCCACCTGGACGCCGGCGGCTCGCAGCTTCATCATCGCGCTCTGCGACGTCGACATCATCTCCGGTGAGCCCCAGAGCCGGGCCGCGACCGCCACCGCGGCTGCCTCGCCGCTGTCGAGATCCACCTCGGGCAGCTCGTACGCCGTGCGATTGATGCGGTATCCCTCGACGGTCGAGAAGCGGTTCGCCGGACCGGTCTCGAGCGGAATGCCGAGGTCCCGGAGTTCGCTCTTGTCCCGTTCGAACATCCGGTTGAACGCCTCGTCGCTGGGCGAGTCGTGGTAGCCCACGACGCTTTCGCGAATCTTCTCGGCGGTCAGGAACTGTCGGGTCGACAACAGGCAGATGACGAGATTCATCAACCGTTCGACTTTGGTGGTCGCCACTCGGAGAAGAGTAGCGGCCGCAAAGCAGACCGGGCGGTAACAAAACGGTCGTTTCGCCCGCAGCGGACCGGGCGAGCAACCGCGTCGGTCACATCGACGCGATGAGCCGCTCCACCCGCTCATCGACCGAGCGGAACGGGTCCTTGCAGAGCACGGTCCGCTGTGCCTGATCGTTGAGCTTGAGATGCACCCAGTCGACGGTGAAGTCGCGACCCGCGTCCTGGGCCGCCGCGATGAACTCGCCGCGCAGTTTCGCCCGAGTCGTCTGCGGCGGAGTCTGCACGGCGGCCTCGATGGTCTCATCCTCGGTCACCCGCTTGGCGAGTCCCTTGCGCTGCAGAAGATCGAACACCCCACGACCACGCTTGATGTCGTGGTAGGCCAGATCGAGCTGGGCGATCTTCGGATCGGCGAGGTCCATGCCGTACTTGTCCTGGTAGCGCTGGAACAGCTTGCGCTTGATCACCCAGTCGATCTCCGTGTCGACCTTCGCAAAATCCTGGCTCTCCACGGCGTCGAGCGTGCGGCCCCACAGATCGACCACCTGGTCCACCTGGGGATCGCGTTCGCGGGTGCGCAGATGATCGACGGCCCGCGAGTAGTACTCCCGCTGAATATCGAGCGCACTGGCCTGCCGCCCGCCTGCCAGCCGGACGGGGCGGCGGCCGGTCAGGTCGTGGCTCACCTCACGGATCGCCCGGATGGGGTTGTCCAGCGCGAAATCGCGGAACGGGACCCCGGCTTCGATCATCTCGAGGACCAGCGCCGCGGTACCGACCTTGAGCATCGTGGTGGTCTCGGCCATGTTCGAATCGCCGACGATCACGTGCAGACGTCGGTACTTCTCCGCATCCGCGTGCGGTTCGTCGCGGGTGTTGATGATCGGCCGCGAACGGGTGGTCGCCGACGAGACACCCTCCCAGATGTGCTCCGCGCGCTGCGACAGGCAGAACGTCGCCGCCTTCGGCGTCTGCAGGATCTTGCCGGCGCCGCAGATCAACTGCCGGGTCACCAGGAACGGCAGCAGCACATCCGAGATCCGGGAGAACTCCCCGGCGCGGACCACGAGGAAGTTCTCGTGGCAGCCGTACGAGTTGCCCGCCGAATCGGTGTTGTTCTTGAACAGGTAGATGTCCCCACCGATGCCCTCCTCGGCCAGGCGCTGCTCGGCGTCGACCAGAAGGTCCTCGAGCACGCGTTCGCCCGCGCGGTCGTGGTTCACGAGTTGGAGGAGGCTGTCGCACTCGGCCGTCGCGTACTCGGGATGTGATCCCACATCGAGATACAGCCGGGCACCGTTGCGGAGGAAGACGTTGGAACTGCGGCCCCACGAGACCACCCGCCGGAAGAGGTAGCGGGCAACCTCGTCCGGACTCAGCCGTCGATGACCGTGAAAGGTGCAGGTGACACCGAACTCGGTCTCAATTCCCATGATTCGTCGCTGCACACTTCGACAGTACAGCGCCGAGCGCGTTTGCCTTGCCGTTCGCGAACAGCCTCGCGGCCCTAGGGTGGGAACGTGGCCGAAGTGAGATGTTTCCCCGAACGTACCGACCGGATACTCATGCGTCTGAGCGCCGATCTACCGCCCTCGGGGTTCGACGGCGGGCTGCGGACACTGAGCAACGCCGCGAACCACAGCGTCCTCTGGATGGGTGTCGCGGCAGGCATGGGACTGGCCGGTGGCCGCGCCCGGCGCGCCGCGGTCCGCGGCGTCCTCGCGGTGGCCGGTGCCAGCGCGCTGTCGAACGCGGTCCTCAAGCCCGTCTTCCCGAGACGCCGCCCGCCCGCCGGCACCCCGGAGTTCACGGTTCGACGCGGACTGCCCGCGCCGCGCTCGTCGTCGTTCCCGTCCGGCCACTCCGCATCCGCGGCCGCATTCGCCACCGCCGTCGCGCTCGAATACCCCGCCGCCGGCGTTGCGCTCGCACCGCTCGCCGCGGCAGTCGCGTACTCGCGCGTGCACACCGGCGTGCACTGGCCGTCCGACATCGCGGTCGGTGCCGGTGTCGGCGCCGCAGTCGCCCTCGCTACGAGGCGATGGTGGGCAGTGCGGGACGAGGAGCCCGCGACGCTGGGACCGGATCGCACGACGCAGGCGCTGGTCGAGGGCGACGGCATGGTCGTGTTCGTCAACCCCGGGTCCGGCAGCGACGACGACGCCGTCCGTACCGAGGTCGAGCAGGCGCTGCCCAAGGCTCGGATCGTCGAGTTCGACGGTGACCGGGACTTCGCCGCCCAGATCGACGAGATCGTCGCCGCGCGCTCCCCGAAGGCGCTGGGGGTCTGCGGAGGCGACGGCACGGTGGTGACGGTGGCCGCAGCCGCCGTCCGCCACGACGTTCCGCTCGCGGTCTTTCCGGGCGGCACGCTGAACCACTTCGCTCGGGACGCCGGTGTCGGCGACGTCGCATCGACCGCGGCCGCGATAGCCGACGGCAGCGCCGAACTGGTGGATCTCGGCCGGATCCGGGTGGACGGCGGCGAGGAGGCCACGTTCGTGAACACCGCGAGCCTGGGCGGCTACCCGGACTCGGTGCGACTGCGTGAGCGCTGGCAGCCCCGGCTGGGCAAGTGGCCGGCGGCCGCTCTCGCCATGGCCAGGGTGCTCAAGTCCGCGCAGCCGCTGAAGGTCACCATCGACGGCGCCGAGCACGCGATCTGGATGCTCTTCGTCGGGAACGGCCGCTACACTCCGTCCGACCAGGTACCGATGTCGCGACCGGAGATCCACCGCGGCACCCTCGACGTGCGGTATCTGCTTGCCGACCACCGGTTCTCCCGGATCAGGCTCGTTGCCGCCGCGCTCACCGGCACACTCGGCACCTCACCGACGTACGCGCACCGCAATGCACCCTCGGTGTCCATCGAGATCGACGGCGACCCGGTCGCGTTGGCGACCGACGGCGAGGTGGTCGCCGACGGTCGCCGTTTCGAGTTCCGCAGTGAACCCCGGCGCGTGGTGCTCTACCGCCGGCTCTAGTCGGACCCGGTGGTGTTCCCGGTATCGGGAGCACCGCCGGCCTCGCCGCCTTCCGCGGACTCCTGCTTCGGCGCGGACGGTGCCGGCAACAGTGGTTCGAGCGCAGCCCCCGCGATGCGGCGGAAGGTGCGGCGCGGCCGGGACTGATCCAGCACGGCAACCTCGAGGCCCGTGACCCCGAGCGCTCGACGTTCGGAATCGCCGTTGCCGGAGGGAGTTCCGTCCCGCAGTGCGGTCACCGCGACCGACACGGCCTCGGCCAGATCCATTCCCGGGCGGTACGACTCACGCAGAGCCGACGCGATCGGCTCGGTGGTGCCGCCCATCACGACGAACTGCTGCTCGTCGACGATCGAACCGTCGTAGGTGATCCGGTAGAGCTGGGCGTGCCGCGGCCCTTCCTGCGGGCCGACCTCGGCCACACAGATCTCCACCTCGTACGGCTTGGGCTGCTCGGTGAAGATCGTCCCGAGCGTCTGGGCGTAGCCGTTCGCCAGCGACCGGCCGGTCACGTCGCGACGGTCGTACGAGTAGCCACGCATGTCCGCGTGCACGATGCCTGCGCGGCGCAGGTTCTCGAACTCGTTGTACTTGCCCACCGCGGCGAAGCCCAGGCGGTCGTACAGCTCGCTGACCTTGTGCAGCGCCGTGGACGGGTTCTCCGCGACGAACAGGACGCCGTCGGCGTAGGTCAGCACGATGACGCTGCGACCGCGCGCGATTCCCTTGCGCGCCAACTCCGAGCGATCGCGCATGATCTGCTCGGCTGAGGCGTAGTACGGCAGCGTCATCGCGGGGTGCGTCCTTCCTCGGTGCGGCCAGCGACTACTGTGCGCGCCAGTTCGGCGGTCCGCTCGGCGGGCACGTTCACCGCGCCGGCCGAGGTGATGGACACCGCCGTCGGATAGATCGAGCGCACCAGGTCGGGTCCACCGGTGGCGGAATCGTCGTCGGCGGCGTCGTAGAGCGCCTCGATCGCCATCCGCAGGGCCGAGTCCTCGTCGGCGCCTTCGCGGTACAGCTTCTTGAGCGATGACTTCGCGAACAGCGATCCGGATCCGACGGCGTGGTAGCCGGCCCGCTCCTCGTACCGTCCACCCACGACGTCGTACGACACGATCCGGCCGGCCCGTTCGGGGTCGGGCGCGTCCAGGTCGAAACCGACGAGCAGCGGCACCACCGCGAGGCCCTGCATCGCGGCACCGAGGTTGCCGCGCACCATCGACGACAACCGGTTGGCCTTGCCGTCGAACGTCAACTGGACGCCCTCGATCTTCTCGTAGTGCTCGAGCTCGACGGCGAACAACCGGACCAGCTCGATCGCCACCCCGGCGGTGCCGGCGATGCCCGCTGCGGAGTAGTCGTCGGTGACGAACACCTTCTCGACGTCGCGGCTCGCGATGAGATTGCCCATGGTGGCGCGCCGGTCGCCGGCGATGACGACACCGCCCGCGAACGTCAACGCGACGATCGTCGTGCCGTGGGGCGCGACGTCACCGTCCGGGCCGTTGCCGTTCATGTCGATTCGATTGCCGGGCAGCATTTCCGGCGCGTGGAGACGCAGGTACTCGGTGAACGAGGACAGGTTCGAGGCGAACCCCGATCCGAGTCCGGCACCGAGGCCGCCGACGGTCGACGGCACCCCTGCACGACCCGCCGTCACTGGCCGCCCTTCTGGACGTACGCACGCACGAAGTCCTCGGCGTTCTCCTCGAGCACGTCGTCGATCTCGTCGAGCAGATCGTCGGTGTCCTCCGCGAGCTTTTCACGCCGTTCCTGCCCGGCTGCGCCCTCGCCGATCGGGGCATCGTCGTCGTCGCCACCACCAGCGCGCTTGGTCTGCTCCTGGGCCATAGCCACCGACCTCCTCTTCACCTCGGACCTGCCGGAGCAACCCTCCGGCCGTCCGTACTGCTCGGACCCTAACCCTACCGACCGACAGTGACCGTGGGGCGGCAAGCACGCGGCGCGATTCGCCGGTGTGATCAGTTCGTAAGCTGCTCCACCAGCTCAGCGGCCGAATCCACCGAGTCGAGGAGCTTCCCGACGTGGGCGCGACTGCCCCGCAGCGGCTCGAGTGTCGGGATCCGTACGAGCGATTCGCCGCCGAGATCGAAGATCACCGAATCCCAGCTGGCCGCGGCGATGTCGGCACCGAAGCGGCGCAGGCATTCGCCGCGGAAGAACGCGCGGGTATCGGTCGGCGGGTTGTGTACCGCGTCGAGCACCTGCTGTTCGGAGACCAGGCGCTCCATGGACCCACGCGCGACCAAGCGGTTGTACAGGCCCTTCTCGAGTCGCACGTCGGAGTACTGCAGGTCGATCATGTGCAACCGAGGCGCCGACCACGCCAGCCCCTCGCGACTGCGGAATCCCTCGAGCAGACGCAGTTTCGCCGGCCAGTCCAGCAGGTGTGCACATTCCATGGGGTCGCGTTCGAGCAAGTCCAGCACCATCGCCCACTTGTCGATGATGTCGGCCGCGCGAGGATCGTCGTCGCCCTCGCGATCGACATGCTTGGCGACGCGATCGAGGTAGATCCGCTGCAGGGCGAGTCCGGTGAGCTCACGTCCGTCCGCCAGTGCCACGGTGGCCCGCAGTGTCGGGTCGTGGCTGATGTGGTGGACCGCCGTGACGGGTCGCGCGAGTTGCAGATCGGTGAGATCCACTCCGGCCTCGATGAGGTCGAGCACCAGAGCGGTCGTACCGACCTTGAGGTACGTCGACATCTCCGCCAGATTCGCGTCGCCGATGATCACGTGCAGTCGGCGGTACTTGTCGGCGTCCGCGTGCGGTTCGTCGCGGGTGTTGATGATGCCCCGCTTGAGCGTCGTCTCGAGGCCCACCTCCACCTCGATGTAGTCGGCGCGCTGCGACAGCTGGAACCCGGCTTCGTCCCCGGACTGGCCGATACCGACGCGTCCCGAGCCGCAGATCACCTGCCGGGACGCGAAGAACGGTGACAGCCCCGCGATCACCGCGGAGAAGGGCGTCTCCCGGGACATCAGGTAGTTCTCGTGCGTCCCGTACGACGCGCCCTTGCCGTCGACGTTGTTCTTGTAGAGCTGCAGTCGGGGCGCCCCGGGAACGCTCGACGCGTGCCGGGCCGCAGCCTCCATCACCCGCTCACCCGCCTTGTCCCAGATGACGGCATCGAGCGGGTCGGTGACCTCGGGGGCCGAGTACTCGGGATGCGCGTGATCGACGTAGAGACGCGCACCGTTGGTGAGGATCATGTTGGCCGCACCCACCTCGTCCGCGTCGATCACCGGCGCGGGGCCGTTGAGCCGTCCGAGGTCGAATCCACGTGCGTCCCGTAGCGGCGACTCGACCTCGTAGTCCCATCGCGTGCGCTTGGCGCGCGGCACGCCGGCCGCCGCCGCATACGCCAGGACCGCCTGCGTGGAGGTCAGAATCGGGTTCGCCGAAGGCTCTCCGGGCGATGAGATGCCGTACTCGACCTCGATACCGATGATCCGCTGCATGGCACGAGCCTAGATCGTCAGACGCCTCCGCATCCGGACGACGGCATCGAGATAGTCATCGGGACTCGTCGATCCGGCACTGGAGGTACGTGTCCGCACCGATTCGGCGCAGCACGGCCGCCACCGGACCCGGTGCCCATCGCGCGCCCGGATCCTTCTCGAGGCGAGGATCGACGAGATGCACGGTGCATCCCCGAACGGTGGCGTCGCACTCCCCCGCCTCGAGCACATTGCGAACCCAGTCGCTGCCGGAACCGTAGGTCAGGGCGAATCGATAGCCGTTTCCGATCCGAAACGCGTTGACGGGGGTCGTGTACGGCCGGCCCGAGCGTCTGCCGCGGTGATGCATCAGCGCGAAGCCGGGAATTCGTCCGGCGATGTGGACCACGACCCGATTGAGTCCCACCCGATTGGCCCGCGCGAGTGAACGTGGAAGGGGCACGGCGTCACCACCTCTCGTCCACGCCAGCGTATCCCCACTTCGCGGAGCCTCCGAGACGTAGCCGCTTGACCCTGACACAGTGAGAAGGACTCGAATGGGCGGCGAAGGAGGTGGTCGTCGTGAACACCACGAACCACGGCGGGCCGTTTGCCCGCATCGTCCGCGCCCTGGCCGCGCCCGGACCCTCGGATCGGCTGCGGACGGCACTCGCTGTCGGCACGGACGCGGATCCGGCCTTTGCGGAGGCACTTGTCGCGCGCTGCGGCGTCGAACCGGACTTCTTCGTCCGCGACATGCTGACCTGGGCGCTGTGCCGTCTCCCTGCGGAGGTGACGGTGCCGCTG
The DNA here is from genome assembly GCF_002094305.1 of Prescottella equi. GTDB lineage: Bacteria > Actinomycetota > Actinomycetes > Mycobacteriales > Mycobacteriaceae > Prescottella > Prescottella equi. The sequence goes on along the minus strand of NZ_LWTX01000004.1, from coordinate 209,754 downwards.
CTCATCGACGAGCTCGGCTCCGACATCACGCAGGCACGCAGTCAGGCGCTGCACACGCTGTCCAAGATCGGGGACACGCGCGCGTGGCCGGCGGTACGGACATTGCTGCACGATCGGCACGACGACGTGGCACGCAGCGCGTGGCGGGCCGCGGTCGCGGTGGTGCCGCCCGGCGCCGAGCCCGACCTCGCCGCGGATCTCGCGACCGAACTCGGGCGCGGTGATCGGGATCGGCAGCTCAGTCTGAGCCGCGCGCTGGTCGCGCTGGGCGACGACGTCCTGCCGGCACTCGACGTGGCGGCCGCGGACGCCGATCCGTACGTTCGAACGCACGCCCAGGCTACGCAGCGTCTCCACCTCGATCCGGACAGCGGGTTCACCGTGTCGGTCGAGCTCGCGAGGCGCGTCGCGGCGACCGGACCGGATGCATAGAGACGCACGGAGCAGGAGCAGTCATGTTGATCGGTGAGGTCTCCCGGCGTTCGGGGGTCAGTGCTCGGATGCTGCGTCACTATGACGCCCTGGGGCTGGTCACCCCCACCGGGCGCACCTCGGGTGGTTACCGCGAGTACTCCCCCGACGACATCCGGCGGCTCTTCCACGTCGAGAGTCTGCGGACGCTGGGGCTGTCGCTCGAGGATACGAAACGGGCACTGGACGAGCCCGAGTTCGCACCGTCCGCTCTCGTGGGAGACCTCATCCGGCACACCCGCCGGCGGATCGCCGCCGAACAGGAACTGCTCGCCAAACTCGAGCGGGTCGACGACGCCGGACCCACGCTGTGGGACGACGTGCTGCGCGTCGTCGGTCTGCTGCACGCCCTCGACTCCGAGTCGGCGGGCCGCCGGCAACAGGCCGTCCTGTCCCAGGACCCGGGGGCCGCGCTGCCGGTCGCAGCACTGGTCGAAGCCGCGCTGGCGGAGGAGAACCCGAATGTGGCGGGGGCGCTGCAGTGGTCGCTGGCGCGTGCCGCCGATCGGGGACTTCCCGAACTCGCCGCCGCGCTCGACTCGGCGTCGGTCGAGATCCGTCGGCGCGCCACCGCCGCGATCGCGTCGGTTCGGACACCCGAGGCGACCGCACTCCTCAGACGGGTGCTCGACGATCCGGACACCTCGATCCGCGAGCGGGCCGCACTGTCCCTGGGCTCCCTCGGCGACACCGAGGCCATCCCGACTCTCATGACGATGATCGTCGACGGGCGGTCGGACGTCGAGGCCGCGGAGGTGCTGGGCCGGCTGGCGGCGAGCACCCCGGATCCCGACCACGTCGCCCGGCTGGTGCACGACACGCTCGACGACTCCGACGACCCGCCCACGCGCCTGCGAATCACGCAGGCGCTGGCCGAGATTCCCGGCGAAACCGCCCGGGAGATCCTCGTCCGGCTCGGCGCCGACCAGGACCGGACCGTTGCCGGGACCGCTGCGGTGATCCTGGGTCTGCGCGACCGCGACAGCGGGCGACGTCGACGTCCGCTCTGACAGCACCGCGGCGCGCGGTGCGACGATGAGGGCATGGACGAGGTCGTCGCCGTATACGACGCGCAGGGTGAACCGGTCGGCACCGCGCCCCGGTCGCGGGTGTACGCGGAAGGGCTGTGGCATGCCAGCGCCGGCGTGCTGCTCCGCTCGCTCGACGGCTCCCGCATCTACGTTCATCGGCGGACGCCCCAGAAGGCTGTGTTCGGGGGCATGCACGACTGCCTGGCCGGCGGCGTCGTCGACCCGGGAGAGACACCCGAGCAGACGGCGCGGCGCGAGCTCTTCGAAGAACTGGGCGTCACCGAGGTCGAACTGTCCCCGATCTCGCGGATCGCGTGGGACGGGACGTGGAACGGTGCGCCGCTGCGGTGCCACCTGTTCGCGTTCGAAGCCCGCTACGACGGGCCGCTGCGCCTTCAACCCAGCGAGGTCACCGACGGCTGGTGGTGGACCGAACGAGAACTGCAGGCACACCTGCAGGACCCGACGTGGCCGTTCGTTCCGGACACGCGGGTCCTGCTGGCCGACTACCTCGGCGGTGGCGGGGTCTAGAGGTACTGACCCGTGTTCGACTCGGTGTCGATGGCCCGGCTGGCGCTGGCGTTCTTCCCGGTGACCAGCGTGCGGATGTAGACGATCCGCTCGCCCTTCTTGCCCGAGATCCTTGCCCAGTCGTCCGGGTTGGTGGTGTTCGGCAGGTCCTCGTTCTCCGAGAACTCGTCGACGATCGAATCGAACACGTGCTGCACTCGTAGGCCGGGCGACCCGGTCTCGAGCACGGACTTGATCGCGTACTTCTTGGAACGGTCCACGATGTTCTGGATCATGGCGCCGGAGTTGAAGTCCTTGAAGAACAGGACCTCCTTGTCACCGTTCGCATAGGTGACCTCCAGGAAGCGGTTGTCGTCGCTCTCCGCGTACATCCGGTCCACGACCCGCTCGATCATCGCCTTGACGCAGGCCGCCCGATCGCCGTTGAACTCCGCGAGATCGTCGGCGTGCAGGGGCAGCGTCTCGGTGAGGTACTTCGAGAAGATGTCCTGAGCGGACTCGGCGTCGGGACGCTCGATCTTGATCTTCACGTCGAGCCGCCCGGGCCGCAGGATTGCGGGGTCGATCATGTCTTCGCGGTTGGACGCACCGATCACGATGACGTTCTCGAGTCCCTCGACGCCGTCGATCTCGCTGAGCAGCTGCGGGACGACGGTCGTCTCGACGTCCGACGACACACCCGACCCGCGGGTACGGAAGATCGAGTCCATCTCGTCGAAGAACACGATCACCGGCGTGCCCTCGGACGCCTTCTCCCGGGCGCGCTGGAAGATCATCCGGATGTGCCGCTCGGTCTCACCGACGAACTTGTTGAGCAGCTCGGGGCCCTTGATGTTGAGGAAGTAGGACTTGGCCTCCTTGCTGTCCTCCCCGCGGGCCTCCGCGATCTTCTTGGCGAGCGAGTTGGCGACCGCTTTCGCGATGAGTGTCTTACCGCAGCCCGGCGGGCCGTACAGCAGCACACCCTTGGGCGGGCGGAGCGCGTACTCGTGGAACAGGTCCTTGTGGAGGAACGGCAGCTCGACCGCGTCACGGATCTGCTCGATCTGCCGACCGAGGCCGCCGATGTCGTTGTAACCGACGTCCGGCACCTCCTCGAGCACCAAGTCCTCGACCTCGGCCTTGGGGATGCGCTCGAACGCGTACCCGGCCTTCGTGTCGACCAGGAGGGAATCTCCGGGACGCAGGCGGCGCGACGGGGAATCCGGGTCCTTGACGTCGTCCTCCTCGGCGATCTCCGCGAGAGGGGCAGCGAGCCACACGACCCGCTCCTCGTCTGCGTGTCCCACCACCAACGCACGCTGTCCGTCGTCGAGAACCTCACGCAGAGCACAGATCTCACCGACGCTCTCGAACCTCGTGGCCTCGACGATCGTGAGCGCCTCGTTGAGGCGCACCGTCTGGCCCATCCGGAGCGTGTCCGTCTCGACGTTCGGGGAACACGTCAGGCGCATCTTGCGTCCCGACGTGAAGACGTCGACGGTCTGATCCTCGTGAACGGCGAGCAGCACCCCGTAGCCGCTGGGCGGCTGGCCGAGCCTGTCGACCTCCTCGCGGAGAGCGATGAGCTGCTGCCGGGCCTCCTTGAGGGTGTCCATCAGTTTGCCGTTGCGGACGGTGAGCGAATCCACGCGAGATTCGAGTTCGCGCAACTGCTCGGGTGATTCCGCGAGTTGCCTGCGGAGCGCCGAGATCTCTGCCCGCAGCGCATCGAGCTCACGTGCCGCGGCAACCGGGTCCGGATTCTCAGTCGGGTTCATGTGCAGCTCCTCCCAGTCCGATCCATCAACGCTACCGGCAGCGCGAGCAAAGCGGGGTGTGACACGACCTCGAACCGTTCCGAGACACAGCCGCCGACGAACCGTGACGCCCACGGAAGCCCTGGTGACCCATGTTAGCCTTACCTTTCTAAAGGCCGGTCGCGCCCGATCGTGCCCCGAACCGAAAGGCCTCACGGTGTTCATCCGCAAATCCCTCGTCGCCGCCGGCGTGCTGGTCGCCGCCCTCGGAATGACTGCGTGCAGCTCGGACGATTCGTCGGACACGACCTCCTCCAGCACCACGGCAGCCGCCTCGGCCACGACCACGACAGCCTCGGGATCCACGGTGGCTGCGCCGTCCACGGAGGTACTGCAGGAGGAACTCACCACGTTCTTCGACCCCGCCGCCCCTGTCGAGCAGAAGACCGCGGTGATCGAGAACGGTGACCAGCGTGCGGACGTCATCGCCCAGCTGAACGGGGTCCTCGCGGGCTACCCGCTGACGGCGACGGTCGGCGAGGTTGCGGTCGAGGGTGACACCGTCGTGGCCACCACGCAGATCGCCGGCCCGCACGGCGGCGCTCCCGTGCCCGTCACCTTCGTCCAGAAGGACGGCAAGTGGCTGATCTCCGACGCGAGCACGTGCGAGATTCTCGGCATGGGCCGGCTGTCCTGCTCCTGACCCACCCGGCACACCGGAGGGCCTGTCCGCGAACCGCGTGACAGGCCCTCCGTCGTCGTCCGGGGTGTTCAGCCCTTGCTGGGTCGGCGCTGTGGCTTGGGGGTCACGGTGCCCTCGGCGAGCCGACGGGCCGTGACCAGGAACGCGGTGTGCCCCTGCATCCGGTGTTCCGGGCGGACCGCGAGCCCCACGACGTGCCACCCACGCACCATCGACTCCCACGACCGCGGTTCGGTCCAGCACTCCTGCTCGCGCATCGCCTCGACCACCTTCGACAGCTGCGTCGTGGTGGCCACGTAGACGACCAGGACACCGCCGGGGACCAGCGCCTTCGACACGGCCGGCAGCACGTCCCACGGCGCCAGCATGTCCAACACGACGCGGTCGACCTTGCCGTCGACGTCGGCCTCGTACTCGGCGAGGTCGGCGATCGTCAGATCCCAGTTCTCGGGGCGTCCGCCGAAGAACGTCTCGACGTTGCGGACGGCGTGCTCGGCGTGATCCTCACGCACCTCGTACGACGTCACCCGCCCCGTGGGTCCTACGGCGCGCAGCAACGAGCAGGTCAGCGCACCGGAACCCGCCCCCGCCTCGAGGACCCGGGCGCCGGGGAAGATGTCGCCCTCGTGCACGATCTGCGCCGCGTCCTTGGGATAGATCACCTGCGCGCCCCGAGGCATCGAGAGCACGTAGTCGGTGAGCAACGGCCGCAACGCCAGGTACGGGGTGCCGTTGGTCGAGGTGACGACGGTGCCCTCGTCCGTGCCGATCAGCGCGTCGTGCAGGATCCCACCACGATGCGTGTGGAACTCCTTGCCGGGTTCCAGGACCACCGTGTACTTGCGCCCCTTGGCATCGGTGAGTTGGACGCGATCACCGACCTGAAACGGTCCGCTACGTCCCAGTCCGCCTGATGCCATCTCGTGCCCACTCCTGTCGTCGACCGTGCCCGACACCGTGTCGGACCCAGCGCATAGCCTGCCAGGTGTGACCACGAGCGTTCCGATGCACCCTGCCCCCGCTACCGACGGCGCCGGGCGGGCGGACGAGTCGGGACGCCCGCGGCGACTCGCGCTCTCACCCTCGCGGGCGGGCGATTTCAAGCAATGTCCACTGCTGTACCGCTTCCGGGCCATCGATCGGCTTCCCGAGACACCGTCGAAGGCACAGGTGAAGGGCACCGTCGTGCATGCCGCGCTCGAGGCCCTGTTCGCGTTGCCTGCCGGTGAACGCGTGGCCGACCGGGCAAAGGAACTCGTCGAGCCTGCCTGGGATCGGGTACTCGCCGACTCCCCCGAACTCGCCGAACTCATCGGGCCCGCGGACCGAGGGCAGTTCCTGACCGACGCGCGGCGGCTGATCGCGAACTACTACCGGCTGGAGGATCCGACGCGCTTCGATCCGGAGGCGTGCGAACTCCGGGTCGAGACCGAGCTCGACGACGGAGTCCTGCTGCGCGGATTCGTCGACCGCGTCGATGTGTCCCCCACCGGCCTGGTCCGCGTCGTCGACTACAAGACGGGGCGGGCGCCGTGGGAGCTGAGCGAGTCCAAGGCCCTGTTCCAGATGAAGTTCTACGCCCTGGTGCTGCTGCGGACGCGGGGCGTCGTCCCGGCCCGGCTGCAACTGTTGTATCTCGGCGACGGGCAGACCCTCACCTACGACCCCGTCGAGGACGAGCTGCTGCGATTCGAGCGGACGCTGTCGGCGATCTGGCAGGCGATCTCCGAAGCGGGCACCACGGGGGACTTCCGCCCCAATCCGGGCCGATTGTGTGACTGGTGCGACCATAGGTCTCGTTGCCCGGCCTTCGGTGGAACACCGCCCCCGTATCCGGGTTGGCCGGACGTCCCTTCGGAGGGGAGTTCGGAGTTCGAGGAGATAGTCGATTGAGCGATCTGGCCTACTACGTACCGCTCGAGAGCGTGGAGGACGGCGTCGAGAGGTTCGCGTCCACACCTCTGACCGCGAGCACCTGGGCCGACACAATGCAGCACGGGGCTCCGCCGTCGGCGTTGCTGGTCCGCGCGCTCGAGCGTTGCGACGCCCGGCCGGACACCCGCCTCACCCGTGTGGTCGTCGAGATCCTCGGCCCGGTGCCGATCAGCGACATCGAGGTGCGCTCGTGGGTCGAGCGGCCGGGCAGGCGGGTCGAGTTGGTGGTCGCCGAGCTGTGGGCTGCCGGGCCCGACGGTACGGCCCGCGCGGTCGCCCGCGGCACCGGGTGGCGGATGGAGACCGTCGACACCGCTGCGGTGGCGCACACGGCCGACGCCCCGTTGCGTCCGGTGTCCGAGGGCCACGAGCTCCCCATGGACGGGCCGTTCTGGGGTTCGGGGTTCGTCACGAGCCTGGACTGGCGCTGGTTGAAGGAGATCGGCTGCGAGGGTCCCGGCCAGGTGTGGGCACGCCCCAATCCCGTTCTCGTCGAGGGTGAGTCGCTGAGCCCGATCCAACGACTCTTCTCGGTGGTCGACGTCTCCAACGGCGTCGGCGCCAAGATCCATCCGAGTGAGTGGACCTTCCTCAACACCGATCTGACGGTGCACCTGTTCCGGGTGCCGGACGGCGAGTGGATCGGGCTGTCGTCCGAGACGTCGTACGGCCCGGACGGGGTCGGCATGTGCGCCGGGGTCGTCTACGACGAGACGGGGGCCGTCGGCCGGATCAACCAGACGGTCCAGCTCCGGGCCCGCTAGCGGCTTCACCCGCCCCGCCGGCTTCGAACACGTCGACGGCGGTGACTCCCCAAGGGGAATCACCGCCGTCGACGTGTTCGAGAGTGCCGTGTCAGAAGGCGCGGCAGGACCGGATGTCGGAGGCGAGGATAGCCTTTGCCCCGAGATCGGCCAGCCGGTCCATGACTGCGTTGTGTCCCTTGCGCCGCACCATGGCCCGCACCGCAACCCAGTTCTCGTCCGCGAGCGGCGAGAGGGTCGGCGACTCGAGCCCCGGCGTGACCTTGACGGCCTCGTCGAGCGCCGTCTTGGGGCAGTCGTAGTCGAGCATCAGGTACTGCTGCGCGAACACGACGCCCTGCACGCGGGCGATCAGCTGGTTGCGAGCCTTGTCGGTGCGGTCCGAACCCTGACGCTCGATCAGCACGCCCTCGGAGTCGCACAGCGACTCGCCGAAGGCGACGAGGTTGTGCTGACGCAGCGTCCGCCCGGAGCCGACGACGTCGGCGATGGCATCGGCGACGCCGAGCTGGATCGAGATCTCCACGGCGCCGTCGAGACGGATGACGGTGGCCTCGAGGCCACGGGCGGCCAGGTCGGTGCGCACGAGGTTCGGGTACGACGTGGCGATGCGCAGACCGGCGAGGTCCTCGACGCTCCAGTCCTTGCCCGCCGGTGCGGCGTACCGGAACGTGGAGCCACCGAAACCGAGTGCGAGACGCTCGTCCACGGGCGCACCGGAGTCGCGTGCCAGGTCGCGGCCGGTGATGCCGAGATCCAGCTCGCCGGAACCGACGTAGATCGCAATGTCCTTGGGCCGCAGGAAGAAGAACTCGACGTTGTTGGTGGGATCGAGGACGGTCAGGTCACGAGAATCGGTACGGCGACGGTAGCCGGCCTCGGTCAGGATCTGGCTCGCGGACTCGGAGAGCGATCCCTTGTTGGGTACTGCGACGCGCAGCATGTGGGGTGGTCCTTCCGGGGATGGGTATCAGGAACCCAGGGGTGTCAGTGGCTCGGTGCGGCGATCACAGATGTCGGTACACGTCTTCGAGCTTGAGTCCCTTACCCACCATCAGAACCTGGACCCAGTAGAGCAGCTGAGAGATTTCCTCGGCGAGTGCCTCGTCGGTCTCGTGTTCGGCGGCGATCCAGACCTCGCCGGCCTCCTCGAGCACCTTCTTGCCCTGCGCATGGACACCTGCGTCCAGCGCGGCAACGGTGCCGGATCCCTCGGGGCGGGAGGCGGCGCGCTCGGTCAGCTCGGCGAACAGGGATTCGAAGGTCTTCACGGGTATCGATTGTCTCACGAGGCGACGAGCCGCCCGCACTCAGTACTCCAGGACCCGCCGGCTCTCGAACCGCCTGCTCTCGCCGGTGACCGGATCGTCGAATTCGAGGCTCCGCGCGAGAAGCCGCAGCGGGTCGGTGAAGTCGTCGCGATCGCGGCGTCGGAACTGCGGATAGAAGTTGTCGCCCACGATCGGCGCGCCGATCGCGTTCAGGTGCAGCCTCAACTGGTGGGTGCGGCCGGTCCTCGGGTGCAGCCGGTACCGCGCGAGGTCGCCGCGGCGCTCGACCAGCTCGATCAGCGTCTCCGAATTCGGTTCTCCCGCTTCCTCGTACGCGGTGAGTTCGCCGTGCACCTTCACGATCCGGCTGCGCACGGTGCGTGGGAAATCGATGTCGCCGGGGTACGGCGCGATCGCCTCGTACACCTTGCGCACGCGTCGGCGCTCGAACATCTCCTGGTACGGGCGGCGCAGGCGGGGATCGGCAGTGCACAGCAGCACCCCCGCCGTCATCCGGTCCAGGCGGTGCACCGGGACCAGGTCCGGTAGGCCCAGGTCGCGCCGCAGACGCACGACGACCGTCTCCCGGATGTGTGCGCCGCGCGGAATCGTCGACAGGAAATGCGGCTTGTCGACGACGACCAGGCCGCCTACGTGATGCAGGACGTCGATGTCGAACGGCACCGGCACCTCCGGTGCCGGCTCCCGGTAGAAGTACACGAACCGGGTGGGCTGGTAGCCGGTCCCGTGGTCGACGACCCGCCCGTGTTCGTCGACCACCTCGCGGGCCGCGATCCGTCCCGCCCAGTCCTCATCGGGATGATGCGTGGTCAGGAACTCGACGATCGTCCGCGCGACCGCAGCCGCGGGCATGCGGATCCGGTCCGGACCGAGACCGTCCCGCACCGGCAGTGGGGCGCGTGCCATCGCCGTCGGTCAGGCGTCGGGCACGCAGGACTCGCACACGAGCACGAGCTCGCGGCCGCCCGTGTCCGGGTAGTTGCGGTACCGCGACGTCGGCTCCTGACACAGGGTGCAGGTGCCGAGGGTGACGGCGTTGCCGGAGAACTGCAGGTTCATCCGCTTGTCGAACACGTACAGCGAACCGTCCCACAAGCCCTCGTCGCCGTAGGCCTCGCCGTACCGGACGATGCCCCCGTCGATCTGGTAGACCTCCTCGAACCCGCGATTGCGCATCAGCGCGGACAACACCTCGCACCGGACACCCCCGGTGCAGTAGGTGACGACCGGCTTGGTCTTGAGGTGGTCGTAGCGACCGCTGTCGAGCTCGGACAGGAAGTCTCGCGTGGTCGCGACGTCCGGGACCACGGCGTTGCGGAATCGCCCGATCTCGGCCTCGAACTTGTTGCGCCCGTCGAAGAACACGACGTCGTCGCCACGCTGTTCGACGAGCTCGTGGAGTTCGTCGGGCGACAGGTGGACCCCGCCGCCGACCACCCCGTCCGCGTCGACCTTCAGCTCGTCGGGGGCACCGAAGGTGACGATCTCGGGGCGGACCTTCACCGACAGCCGAGGGAAGTCGTCGCCGGTGCCGTCGGACCACTTGATGTCGGCGTCCTTGAACGGTGCGTACGAGCGCGTTCCCCGCACGTACCGCTTGACGTCGGCGATGTCGCCGCCGACAGTCGCGTTGATGCCGTGCTCGGAGATGAGGATCCGGCCGGTCAGGTTGTTCGACGCGGCGAGGGTCTGCTGCCACAGCCGGATCGCCTCGGGGTCGGCGAGTGGCGTGAACCGGTAGAACAGAACGATCTTCGGGGTCGCCATGTCAGGCGGCCTCCTGCCGATGCAGCGCGAACAGATCCGGCACCGTGAGACCCTCGAGCGTCGTGCGGAAGATCCGACGCGGCGACTCGGGGACCGTCGTGATGGACGGAACCACCAGTACCGTGCAGCCCGCCGCCTCCGCCGCGGCGGCGCCGGTGGGCGAATCCTCCACCGCGAGGCACTCGGCGGGCTCGACACCGAGCAGTTCGGCCGCCCGCAGGTACGGCGCGGGATCCGGCTTACCCTCCGGCACCTCGTCGCCGCACACCGAGTGGTCGAAATGCTCGCGCCCGAGTGTGTCGAGCGCGAACTCGCACAGTTCCCGGTCGGTGTTGGTCACGAGCGCCGATCCGAGTCCCGCCGTGCGAACGGTGCGCAACGCCTGCTGTGCGCCCGGCCGCCACGGCAGTCCGGCCTCGAACAGCTTCCCCATCCTCGTGTACAGCCAACTCTTCGCGTCGGCCAGCGCGTCCGGATGCGGATCGAGGTCGAGCGCCGCGAACACCATGATCAGCGCGTTGTAGCTGGATGCCCCGATGGTCGCCTGGCGGGTCTCCTCCGACATCGGGCCCCCGAGGTGCAGCGACAGCTCGCGGACCCCGATGTCCCACAGGTTCTCCGACTCGAGCAGCGTGCCGTCCATGTCCCACAGGACGGCCCGCAGCGTGCCGGCCTCCGCCGACGTTCGATCAAACATTGAAGTACTTGGCCTCCGGGTGATGCAGGACGAATGCGTCGGTCGACTGCTCGGGATGCAGCTGGACCTCCTCCGACAGCTCGACGCCGATCCGCTCCGGCTCGAGCAGCGCGACGAGCTTGCGCCGATCCTCGAGGTCCGGGCAGGCGCCGTAGCCGAAGGAGTAACGCGCGCCCCGATATTCGAGCTTGAAGAAGTCCTCGACATCCGAGGGGTCCTGCTCGGCGAGGTTGTGACCGCCGGGCAGCACCAGTTCCTCGCGGACCCGGCGGTGCCAGTACTCGGCCAGCGCCTCGGTGAGCTGGACGCCGATGCCGTGCACCTCGAGGTAGTCGCGGTAGGAATTCGCGGCGAACAACTCGTTCGCGAAGTCCGCGATGGGCTGGCCCATCGTCACGAGGTTCATGGGCAGCACGTCGACCTGCCCGTCCTTGCGGGCGTCGTCACGGGAGCGCACGAAGTCCGCGATGCACAGGAACCGATCGCGCTGCTGACGCGGGAACGTGAACCGGAACCGCTCGGGCGCATCGGGGTCCGGTGACTCGAGGACGATCACGTCGTCGCCCTCGGAGACGGCCGGGAAGTATCCGTAGACGACGGCGGCATGCTGGAGCACACCCTCCGTGCTCAGCCGGTCCAGCCAGTACCGCAGGCGCGGACGCCCCTCGGTCTCGACCAGTTCCTCGTACGTCGGGCCGTCGCCGGCCCGCTGACCGCGCAGACCCCACTGCCCCAGGAACAACGCACGCTCGTCGAGCAGACCCGAATACTCGGCCAGTGCGATGCCCTTCACGATGCGGGTACCCCAGAACGGCGGACTCGGCACGACGATGTCGACGGCGACGTCGGACCGCTCCGGAACCTCGACGGGCGCAGACTCGGCCTTGCGCTTCTCCGCGATCCGCTTGGAGCGCTCATGCCTGGCCTTGCGCTCGGCCGCCTTCTCTGCGGCCGCGATCGCCTCCGGGCTGTCCGGTGCCGGCCCCTCGCCGCGCTTGACGGCCATGATCGTGTCCATCAGATGCAGGCCCTCGAACGCGTCCCGCGCGTAGGAAACCTCGCCCTGGTAGACGTCGGACAGATCGTTCTCGACGTACGAGCGGGTGAGCGCCGCACCGCCGAGCAGGACCGGGAACTGCTCCGCGACACCCTTCGCGTTGAGTTCCTCGAGGTTCTCCTTCATCACGACCGTCGACTTCACGAGCAGACCCGACATGCCTATGACGTCGGCCTTCTTGTCGAGAGCGACGTCGAGGATGGTCGCGATCGGCTGCTTGATGCCGATGTTGACGACCTCGTACCCGTTGTTGGAGAGGATGATGTCGACGAGGTTCTTACCGATGTCGTGCACGTCGCCCTTGACGGTGGCGAGCACGATCCGGCCCTTGCCCTCGTCGCCGGTCGACTCCATGTGCGGCTCGAGGTACGCGACCGCGGCCTTCATGACCTCGGCCGACTGCAACACGAACGGCAACTGCATCTGGCCGGAGCCGAAGAGCTCGCCGACGGTCTTCATGCCCGAGAGCAGGGTCTCGTTGATGATCTCGAGCGGCGGACGCTCGACCATCGCGGCATCGAGGTCGGCCTCGAGCCCGTTCCGCTCGCCGTCGACGATGCGCCGCTCGAGCCGCTCGAACAGCGGCAGCGCCGCCAACTCCTCGGCCCGTGACTCGCGCGCGGAGGCCGCCGAGACGCCCTCGAACAACTCCATGAGCTTCTGCAGCGGGTCGTACCCCTCGCGGCGACGGTCGTAGACCAGGTCGAGCGCGGTCTCGCGCTGCTCGTCGGGGATGCGCGCCATCGGCAGGATCTTCGACGCGTGCACGATCGCCGTGTCGAGGCCGGCTTCCGTGCACTCGTGCAGGAACACCGAGTTCAGCACCTGGCGCGCTGCGGGATTGAGACCGAACGAGATGTTCGAGATACCGAGCGTGAAGTGCACGTCCGGGTAGCGGCGTTTGATCTCGCGGATCGCCTCGATGGTCTCGATGCCGTCGCGGCGGACCTCCTCCTGACCCGTCGAGATCGGGAACGTCAACGCGTCGATGATGATGTCCGACTGCGACAGGCCCCACGTGGTGGTGATGTCCTGGATCAACCGCTCGGCGATCCGGACCTTGTGCTCGGCGGTGCGGGCCTGGCCCTCCTCGTCGATCGTGAGCGCCACGACCGCTGCGCCATGCTCCTTGACCAGCTTCATGATTCGCTGGTAGCGCGAGTTCGGGCCGTCGCCGTCCTCGTAGTTCACCGAGTTGACGGCGCAGCGGCCGCCGAGATGCTCGAGCCCTGCGCGGAGCACCTCGGGCTCGGTGGAGTCGAGCATGATCGGCAGCGTCGACGCGGTCGCGAATCGGCTTGCGAGCGCAGCCATGTCGGCGGCGCCGTCACGACCGACGTAGTCGACGTTGAGGTCGAGCATGTGCGCGCCGTCGCGGGTCTGGTCCTTCGCGATGTCGATGCACTTCTGGTAGTCCTCGGCGATCATGGCCTCGCGGAACGCCTTGGAGCCGTTGGAGTTCGTCCGCTCACCGATCATCAGGATCGAGGCGTCCTGATCGAACGGCACCGCCTGGTACAGCGACGACGTCCCGTCCTCGGGCTCCGGCGTGCGCTTCGCCTGCTCGACCCGGCGGACGGCGTCGGCGACCTGACGGATGTGCTCGGGGGTGGTGCCGCAGCAGCCACCGACGAACGACAGACCGAACTCGCTCACGAAGCCCGACAGCGCGACCGCGAGTTCCTCGGCCGACAGCGGGTACTCGGCCCCGTTCGGACCCAGCTGCGGCAGACCGGCGTTCGGCATCACGGACACCGGCAGCTTCGAGTGCCGCGACAGGTGCCGCAGGTGCTCGCTCATCTCGTCCGGGCCGGTGGCGCAGTTGAGGCCGATCATGTCGATGCCGAGCGGCTCGAGCGCCGTGAGCGCGGCGCCGATCTCGCTGCCGAGCAGCATCGTGCCGGTCGTCTCGACCGTGACGTGGGTGATGATCGGCAGGCGGCGCCCCAGCTTCTCCATCGCGTGCTGGCTGCCGATGATCGCGGCCTTCACCTGGAGCAGGTCCTGGCAGGTCTCGACGAGGATCGCGTCGGCGCCCCCCTCGATCATGCCGAGCGCAGACTCGGTGTAGGCGTCACGCAGGACCGCGAACGGGGCGTGGCCGAGGGTGGGCAGCTTGGTGCCCGGACCCATCGAGCCGAGCACGAACCGGCCCATGCCGTCGCGGCCTGGACCCATCTCGTCCGCGACCTCGCGGGCGATCCGGGTACCGCGCTCGGACAGGTCCCGGATGCGGTGCGCGATGTCGTAGTCGGCGAGGTTCGGGAGGTTGCAACCGAAAGTGTTGGTTTCGACCGCGTCGGCGCCGGCCTCGAAGTACGCGCGGTGGATGTCGCGCAGCACGTCGGGACGGGTCTCGTTGAGAATCTCGTTGCAGCCTTCGAGCCCGAGGAAGTCGTCGAGAGTCAGATCCGCGGCCTGCAACATCGTGCCCATGGCGCCGTCGCCGATGACAACGCGCTGCTTCAGCGCATCGAGCAGGGCAGAGTGGAATGGTGCAGACATGCCGTCCACAGTAGTGGGCGGCTCGTCGGCCCCTGGTCGTAGGCTGGGTGGGTGAGTTCACCCGAGTTCCCCGACACCTCCGCTGCGGACGAAACCGACGCGGACGTGCCACCCCTGCGCGATCCCGTGCTGATCGCCGCTTTCGAAGGCTGGAACGATGCCGGCGACGCCGCCAGCGGTGCCGTCGAGCACCTCGAGTTGACGTGGGACGCCAAGCCGCTCGCCGAGCTGGACTCCGAGGACTACTACGACTACCAGGTCAACCGGCCCATCATCCGGCAGGTCGACGGCGTCACCCGCGAGATCGTCTGGCCCACCACCCAGTTGTCCCTGTGCACCCCTCCGGGCAGCGACCGCGACGTGCTGCTGCTGCGCGGTATCGAGCCGAACATGCGCTGGCGCAGCTATTGCGACGAGCTGCTCGAGTTCGTCGAGGAGCTCGGCGTGCACACGGTGGTGATCCTGGGCGCGCTCCTGGCGGACACCCCGCACAGCCGACCGGTGCCCGTGACCGGCACGGCGCACAGCATCGAGGCCGCCGAGCAGTTCAGCCTCGAGAAGTCCCGCTACGAGGGCCCGACCGGAATCGCCGGCGTGCTGCAGGACGCGTGCGTCAAGGCGGGCGTTCCTGCCGTCTCGTTCTGGGCCGCGGTCCCCCACTACGTGTCGCAGCCGCCCAATCCCAAGGCGACCGTCGCGCTGCTCCAGCGCGTCGAGGAGGTCCTCGACATCGAGGTTCCGCTCGGTGATCTGCCCAACCAGGCAGAGGACTGGGAGGAGTCGGTGTCGGAGATGACCCGCGACGACGAGGAGATCGCCGAGTACGTGCGCTCGCTCGAGGAACGCGGCGACGCCGAGACCGACATCTCCGACGCGATCTCCAAGATCGACGGGGACGCGCTGGCGGCCGAGTTCGAGCGCTATCTGCGTCGCCGCGGACCGGGGCGTTTCGGGGCGTGACGGCGGACGGCGCCGCCGGTCCGCGTGCGACGCTGCAACGCTCGGCGCTGTACGCCGGCGGATTCCTGGGTCCGTTCGGCGGCGGTGTCGTCACGTCGATGCTCCCCGAGATCGGCGACGGACTCGGGACCGACGCCGCTGCGGCGGCGTCCTCGCTCACCGCCTATCTGCTTCCGTTCGCGCTCGTCATGCTCGTCTCGGGCACGCTCGGCGCACGCTGGGGTCGGATGCGGACCGTGCGGGTGGCGTACGGGGTGTACCTCGCGGCGTCGCTGGCCTGTTTCGCGGCCCCGACACTCGAACTGTTCCTCGGTGCCCGCGTTCTCCAGGGCTGCGCGAACGCGTTCACCACTCCCCTGCTGCTGGCGACGCTCGCCGCGATGACGCCGCAACACGAGCTCGGCCGCGCCCTCGGCGCGTTCGGCGCGCTGCAGGCGGCCGGGCAGACCAGCGCCCCACTGATCGGCGGCCTGGCCGCCGAAGCCGACTGGCGTCTGGCATTCCTCGCGATCGCCCTCGTCGCCGCGCTGCTCGGCGCGGTGGGCCTGCCCGACGCCGCACGCACCATTCCGGCCGACACCGGAGCCCGGCTGCGCGACGCGTTGCGGCCGGACGTGCTCCGAGTGGGTGTCGTCGCCCTGCTCGGGTGGGGAGCCCTCGGCGGCCTCGGCTTCCTGCTCGCCTTCCGCGCCGAGGACGTCTTCGGGATGAGCCCGGCCGCCCGCGGGCTGCTGCTGACCGGCTTCGGCGTCGCAGGCATCCTCACCGCGCGCCCGGTCGGCACCCTGATCGACCGGATCGGCGCCCGCAGGACGGTCATGCTGGGCGCCGTCGCCGGCGCCACGCTCGTGGCCGTGGCGGGAACCGTCGGCTACGTCGCAGTCGCGGCGATCGCCTGGTTCGTTGCCGGGGTCGCGTCGCAGTTCCTGCTGGTCGGCGTCAATGCTGCAGTTCTGGGCGCCGAGGGCGGCAACCGCGGCGGCGCGGTGTCGGTGGTGCAGTCGTTCCGGTTCTCGGGAGCGGCACTCGCGCCGCTCACCCTCACCCCGCTGTACGCGACCCATCCGAGCGCGAGCTTCCTGGTGCCCGCGCTGCTTCTCGCGATCCTGCCGCCGCTGCTCATGCCCCGGGGCCCGCGCGCCGACTGAAGCGCCCTCGACCTCCGTAGCCGATCTCGAGACAGGCGCCCGAACGTGCGACATTCGCCGCGATGATTCGGTAATTCCTCATGTTCCGTCCCCTACCGACTTCCGAGCGACACGCCGCTCAGGTTTCGGAGTTTCTACTGGTTCCGTAGTGCACAGAGTGACTACTGTGACGAATGTGAGCATCACCGACGTTGCCCCGAATCCTCGCCCCGAGCGCAGCATCGACATCTACCGCCGCGCCGTGGCCTGGCTGGAAGGCGCACTGCCCAACGGCTGGACCGTGTCGGCGGATCGCCCCCGCTCCCCCGCCGCACCCAACCGACTTCTCGTCACCGCCCCCGACGGCGACACCGTCTCGTACGCGATCGTGACGTCCAAGGGCGTACTGAGCGGCGACATCGCCCGCATCGCGAACGAACTGTCCGACAGCGACCGCGGGTTCGTGTGCGCGCACTACCTGTCCGACCCGGTGCGCCGCCAACTCGACTCGCACGGCATCTCCTACGCCGACGCCACGGGCAACCTCACGCTCGTCGCGGACCGGCCGGCGATCTGGGTGCGGAACCGGGGTGCGGACGCGGACCCGTGGCGCGGCCCGGGTCGCCCGTCCGGCGTCCTCACCGGTGAGCCGTCCGAACGCGTCGTGCGCGCTCTCGCCGATCACGTCGGCGAAATGTCGGTGCCCGAATTGATCAAGCTCTCGGGCGCCTCGACGGGTGCCGCTTACCGCGTCGTGGAAGTGCTCTTCGAGCGCGAACTCCTCAGCCGGATGCCCCGCGGCCCCGTCACCGACGTCCGCTGGGAGCACATGCTGCGGGCGTGGGCCACCGATCGCAAGCCCTGTCGCACGCGGCGTTTCGCGTCGCCCGACGGCCTCGACGACCTGCGGTCCCGACTCGCCGCGAGCAGCGGGGACCCGGGCTACGCGGTCACCGGGATCGGTGCCACCGACTACGCCCGGCCCGACGTGCTCGAACTGTATGCCGACGACGTCGACGCCTTCGCGTCCGAGTTCGATCTGCGCCCCGTCGACGGCGGTGGCGATGTCGTGATCGCCACGCCGTGGTCGGCGGTGGTGTTCGAGCGCATGCAGATCCGCGAGGGACTGCGCTGCGTCGCCCCGTCGCACGCCTACGCGGACCTCGTCGCCGGTCCGTTCCGGCACCCCGATGCCGCCGACTACCAGCTGACGACGATGCGCGCGGACGAGTCCGGCTGGCGCCGCGAGATGCGCCGAGCGCGGTGACCGACCGGCGTGTTCGCTCGTCGGAGGGCCGACGCCCTAGGCTGTCACGGTGAGCGATTCAGGTGACCCGCGCGCGTCCGCCGCGGACGTCGACTTCGCCGTGCGCGAGGACCGGTTGCGACTGTTCTCCTTCACCACGGCGGAGAAACGCACCGACTACCTGTGGGTGATGCGGGCGTTCGACCACGCGCGTGCCAACTACGTTGTCCTGCTGCATGCCGGCGAGGTCGCCGACATTCTCGCCCGTATCGCCGACGACGATCCGTCGGGTGCTCTCACCGCCGGTGAGATCCCGCCCCTGCTCGACCAGTTGCACACGTGGGGCGTGCTCGAACGCAGCTACGACGGCAGCCGCGCCGCGACGCTCGCCGAGTACCGGAACCGGCACTTCGTGTACCAGTTCAGCCAGGCCGGCTACCTCGCGTTCCGGGCGGTCGAGGACCTGCTGGGTGCACGGCTCGAGGACGCGACGCTCTCCCGGCTCGCGCTGCCCGACCTGTTGTCCGACCTCGAGGAACTCGCGCAGGCGAACCGCTGCGGCGACGGTGATCTCATCTATCGCAAGCTCGCGCGGCTGGATTCGACGCTCACCGACATGGCGGCCCGCGCCGCCCAGTTCTATCTGATGCTGGGCGATCTGGTGCGCACGACGGAGATCACGCCGGAGGCCTTCCTCTCGCACAAGGACGCGCTGCTCAGTCACATGCGCGAGTTCAGTTCCGACCTCGCGCGGTACGCGCCGAAGCTCGGTGCCGCGATCGAGAACGTGGAGGCGACCGGCATCGAATCGCTGATCACCCGTGCCGCCGCGAGCGACGACCGGGTGTTCCTCTCCCGCGAGGAACGCGAATCCGATTGGCGGGCGCGGTGGTCGGGCCTGGCGCAGTGGTTCGTCGCGGCCGCCGGGCCGAGCGAGTCGGACAGGCTGCGCGAGGGCACGATGAGCGCGATCGCGGCAGTGCTCTCGCTGCTGCGCCGCGTCACCGAGACCAGACGCGGCGGCGTGAGCCGCGAGAGTCAGTTGCGGCACCTGGCCGGCTGGTTCGCCGCAACCCCGGACGAGGAATCGGCCCACGCGCTGTTCCAGCTCGTCTTCGACCTGGGTCGCCCTCGACACCTGTCGATGGTGCACCCGGACGCGGACATCATTCCCGAGTCCCGGTCGTGGTGGGACGCCACTCCGGTGGAGATCTCCCGCACGCTCGCCGAGACCGGCCGGGCCGCCCAGCCCGGCATGCCGTCGCGCATGCAGCGCAACGAAGGCAGCATCCGCCGCCTCCGGGAGGAACAACT
This sequence comes from Prescottella equi, assembly GCF_002094305.1. Lineage (GTDB taxonomy): Bacteria > Actinomycetota > Actinomycetes > Mycobacteriales > Mycobacteriaceae > Prescottella > Prescottella equi. The sequence goes on along the minus strand of NZ_LWTX01000004.1, from coordinate 190,615 downwards.
CGCCGCCCAGCGGGCGCGGGCGATCGCGGCGTCGTCGCTGGCGGCTTCCGGAGCGTACGACCGGGTGCTCGACGAGCAGGAGACCGACGTCCTGCTCAGCCTGCTCAATGCCGCACTCACCGCCCGGGTGCCGGTCACCGGAACCGTTCCCAGCTCCACCGGGTCGGAGAACGGCGTCAAGCTCACACTGAGCCCGCACGGGGAATCGACCGTCGTGCACACCGCTCGCGGCAGGCTCCACCTGGACGGACTGCGGGTGAGCGTCCGATGAGGAACCGTTCCGTCTCCCCACTCGACCTCGATTCGTACCAGCGGGCCGCGCGGGTGATCCTCTCGAATCACCTTGTGACGCAGACGTATCCTGATCGCCTCGCGCTGCCGCTGTTGCGCCGGTGGGCCACCGAGCTGCGCGACGACCTGCTCGAGTTGTTCGGCTACCGACTCGAGGTCACCGAGACCACCGCGCGCCTGTTCACAGTGACGGACCGGCTCGAACCCGGCGCGCCCGCCCGCACCGGCACCGATCGCCCCTTCGACCGGCATCGCTACGCGTACCTGGCGCTCGCCCTCGCCGCGCTCGGCCGCGCCGGCAACCAGATCACCCTGTCGGAACTGGCCGATCACGTCGCATCCGAGGCCACGCAGGTCGCCGGAGTGACACTGTCCACCGATCGCGCGGCAGACCGGGACGCGTTCGTCGACGCCGTCGGCTGGCTCGCCGCGCGCGGCGCGATCGTCCTCGCCGACGGTGACGCGGGCGGATGGGCGTCGAATCCCGATGCGGGAGAGGCGCTCTACGACATCGACCGCTCGGTCGTGGTGGCGCTGTTCCGGCCGCCCCGGGCACTGCAGCACGTGACGTCGGTGCGCTCGCTGCTCACCGGTGAGCCGGCGCCCCTCGACGACGACATCACCGCCTACCGACCCACCGACGCGCGCGAGACCGCCCGGCGGATGCGGCGCGCCCTCGTCGAGCGTCCGGTCGTGTACGCCGACACCCTCACCGACGACGAGCGACTGCAGCTGGCGCTGCCGCGCACCGCCGCCGACGTCGAGGATCTCACCGGGCTCGTGGCCGAGCGCCGCGCCGAGGGCATCGCGATGATCGATCCGTCCGGTCGGATGTCCGACGTGCGGTTCCCGAGCACCGGCACCATCGCACAGGTCGCGTTGCTCCTGGCCGGCGAGATGGCCGACCGGGTCCTCGATCTCGATGCTGCCCCGCTCCCCCGGCACCCGCTGCCGACCACCGATCAGGCCGAGCTGATCGAGCGGCTGGACTCGGCGATCCCCCGATCGGGGATCTTCGAGCAGTTGGCCGACCCGTTCGAGTCGGCCGAGTCAGCGGAGTCGGCGGGATACGCCGCCGACGACCGTGACGACCCGATCGAACCCGCCCGCTACGCGCTCCTCGACGACGACTGGGTGACCGGGGCCGTCGACGAACTCGTACTCCGGTTCGGGCGCACCTTCGCCGCGCAGTGGCAGGCGGACCGCAACGGCTTGCGCCGCAACGCCGTCGCGCTCCTCGATCGGTTGCAGCTCGTCCGCAGCGTCGACGGCGGCGTACTCGTGCTGCCGCCGATCGCCCGGTTCCGTGGCGTCGTCGTCAACATCCGCGACCGGAGCGCCCAGTCCGAGTTGTTCCACGAACCGGTCTCCGCCGAGAAGCACTCCTAGAGAAGTAGAGGCATTTTTCGCATGGCATCTGCGCGTTTCAAGCCGACCCGCGCCGGGATCATCAATCTCTGGGACTACCGCGACCAGGAGTTCTCGTTCGCGGACGGCCGGCTGGTGCTCCGGGGCCCGAACGGTTCGGGCAAGACGAAGGCGCTCGAGGTGCTGTTCCCGTTCGTGTTCGACGGCCGCATCGAGCCGCGGCGACTGAACCCGTTCGCGGGCGAGGAGCGGACGATGAAGTCCAATCTGCTGTATCGGGGCCAGGATTCGGCGCACTCCTACGTGTGGATGGAGTTCGCCCGCGGGCCGCAGGACGACCCCGAGGCCGTCACCGTCGGAATCGGCATGCGCGCGAGCCGGCAGAACGACAAGGTCACCCGGTGGTACTTCGTCGCCGACGGCCGGGTCGGCGTGGACTTCTCGCTCCTCGGCGACGACGACCGGCCGTTGACGAAGAAGCAGCTCGCCGAACAGCTCGGCAGCGACGCGATCACCGATCGTCCCGTCGACTACCGCGCCGCCATCGATGCGCGGCTGTTCGGGCTCGGCGCCGAACGGTACGACCAGCTGATCAACCTGATCCTGACGCTGCGGCGTCCGCAGCTGGCGAAGAACCTCGACCCCAAGGGGCTGTCGCAGGCCCTCACGGACGGTCTGCGCCCGCTCGACGAGCAGCTCGTGCTCGAGGCGGCCCGCTCCTTCAGCGACATGGAGGAGGTAGGCCGCGCCCTCGAGGGTCTGGCCGCCGCGGATCAGGCGGCGCAGAGCTTCGTGACCGTGTACTCGAAGTATCTGGCGCAGCAGGCCCGCACGGACGTCGAACAGGTGGCGCGACGCCTCGAATCGGTGGACCGCGCCCGGTCGGTGCTCGACGCGGCGGTCGCGCTGCAATCGTCGCGACAGGAGGAGCGACTGCTCGCCGAGGACCGCTTCACCGCCGCCGAGCGCGCCCTCGAGCAGGCCCGCGCCGACCTCGACACCCTGCAACGCTCGGGTGCCTACGAGGGCAAACAGCAGCTCGACGACCTCGCGGCCGCCGTGGCACAGCTGAAGCTGTCGACCGAGCAGCAGGCAGACAAGGCCCGCAAGGCGCAGGCCACGCTCGAACAGCGCACCGGCGAGGCAACGCGCGCCACCGAATCGGTGCGGACCGCCACCGCGGCACTGGTACGCGCCGAGACCGAACTGGCCGAGGCCGCCGAGCAGGCCGGCATCGCGTGGACCCCGCTGCCGGAGGGCTCGCGATCGGATCAGATCATCGCCGCGGTCCGCGGGCACGCCGAGGAACGCGACGGCGACGTCCGCGCCGTGCGCGCCGCCCTCGCCACCGTCGAGAAGGCGAACACCGAACGCGAACGCGCGGACCGGGCCGCCGACAAGGGGCGCGAACTGCTCGAGGCCGCACAGGCCGCGGTCGCCGAAGCCGAGGCGACGGTGGAGCTGGCCCGGGCGGATTGCGCGGCGGCGTTGCGCTCCTGGTGGACCGAGCATTCCGCCGACTACGCCGCGATCGGCGTGACCGCGGACCTGTTCGCGGCACTGGACAAGGCGCTCGCGCAGGCCGGCGACGACGACTCCCCCAGCCTGAGCACCGTGCTGCACGAGCACGTCGAATCCGCGCTCGACGAGCAGCGGGCCCGCCGCCGCGAGGCCGCCGCCGCGCAGGCGGCCGCGACCGCCCGGATCGCGGAACTGCAGACCGACCGCAAGCACGTCGCCGCCGAGAAGGACGACGCCCCTGCCCGATTCGCGTCCCGCACCGGGGACCGCAGCGAGCTGCCCGGAGCTCCGCTGTGGCGTCTCGTGCGCTTCGCCGACGACGTCGAACCCGTCATCGCTGCAGGCGTCGAGTCCGCGCTCGCTGCCGCGAACCTCCTCGACGGGTGGGTGCTTCCCACCGACGATGCGCCGGCCGACATCGAGTCCGAGCAGTTCCTCGAGCCGCTGCCGGAAGACCGCCGCCCGCAGGGCGCGACCCTCGCCGACGTGCTCGCCGTGGAAAGCGATACCGGAGTGCCCGAAGATCGGGTCCGGGCGATCCTCGACTCGGTCTCGCTGGACCGCGACGGCAGCGCCCGCGACACGCACGTCGGGATCGGAGTCGACGGACGGTTCTGGCAGGGCATAGCGCGGGGCCGGCACGTCAAGGCCGACGCCGAGTACATCGGCACCACGGCGCGCGAACGTCGCCGCGCCCAGCGCATCGACGAACTCGACGCCGAGATCACCGCGGCGGAGGACGCCCGGACCGCCGCCCGCGCGGTCGAAGGCGACGCGAAGGCACTGCTCGACACGCTCGCGGGCGCCGCGAAGTCGCTTCCGCGCACCGGTGCCGTCCTCGCCGCGCTCAAGAAGCTGACCGAAGCGGCCGGAGCGCTGCGAACCCGGTCGGAGTCGACCGAGTCTTCCGGCCAGGAACTCGACCAGGCCATCGCCGATCACACGGCGAAGGAGAAGCAACTTCGCGCCGTCGCGGTCGCGCATCGGGTGTCGCACCACGCCCGTGACGTCGATGCCCTCGCCGCGTCGATCCGGCACTTCGAGAGCCAGGGCGAACAGCTGTTGCGCTGCCGCCGGGAGCACGAGAAGGAACTGGAACTCCACCGTGAGGCCGAGGACCGGCTCGAGGAGGCCCGCGGCAACACCGAGGAGTTCGTCGAGGAGGCAGCGGTCGCCGAGGAGAACTACGCGCAGCAGGTCTCGCGCCTCGAGACGCTGCGCGAGGCGTTGGGAGCGAGCGCCGAACAGATCGATGCCGATCTCGAGGAAGCGCGGGCGCGGATCGAGGTATGCAAGACCGAACAGCGGGCGGCACGCAAGGCCTACGACGCGGCGGTCGAGCAGATCGGCAAGGCCGAGGGTGCGCACAACGCAGCCGTCGAAGGACTGCGCAGCGCGCTCACCGAGACCCGGACCGACGCCGACCGACTGGCACCGTACGCGCGACGTGACCTCCTCGACCTGCTGCGGGTCGAGGGCGAGCACACCTGGCCGCAGAGTGCGGCCGCGTGGCTCACCCCGGACCAGCTCGTCTACCGGATCGTCACCGAGGGCGATCCGGACGCACCGATCCTGCCGGCCGAGGTCGCGGCGCTCTATCGCGCGATGGACGCCGCGACCGCGTCCGTCCGGACCAGCGAGAACGCGAAGAAGTCGACCCGGTCGGCGCTCACCGCGGCACTGCAGGACTTCGACGCGCAACTGGCCGCGGCTGGTCAGGACTACCGCCTGCAGTGGGACGCGCCGGACGGGCTGACCGTCGTCCGAGTCCAGGACGATCAGGGCTACTCGTCGATCGGCGAGTTCTCGACGCGGATCGCGGCGGCACGTCAGGACCAGGAGGTCCTGCTCACCGACTCCGAGCGGCGCATCCTCGAGGACGCGCTGCTGACCGGCCTCGCCCAGCAGATCCACGAGCGCACCGCGGACGCCCGTGACCTGATCGCCCAGATGGGTGCCGAGATGCGCGAGCGGCGCATGTCGTCGGGCAGCACGATCGGCGTGCACTGGGTACTCGCCGACAACCTCGACGACACCTCCCGTGCAGTGTCCAAGCTGTTGGACCGCGCGCCCGCGGCGTTGAGTGCCGACGAGCTGGCGACCATCCGCGCCCACTTCGCGGCGCAGGTGCGCATCGCCCGGGCTGCGCACCCGGAGCGCTCGTACCCCGAGATCCTCGCGTCGGCGCTCGACTACCGCCGGTGGCGGGTGTTCTCGTTCACATTGATCGGCGGGGACGGCAGCGAGGACCGTCTCACCGTGGCGCGGCACAGCGCGCTGTCCGGTGGCGAGCAGTCGGTATCCCTGCACCTTCCGCTGTTCGCTGCCGCGCACGTGATGCTCTCGTCGGCCGATCCGCACTCGCCCCGCCTGCTGGGCCTCGACGAGGCCTTCGCTGGTGTCGACGACAACGGGCGCAGCGAATTGCTGGGTCTGAGTGTCCAGTTCGATCTCGACCTGTTCATGACCGGCTACGACCTCTGGATCACGTACCCGGGCGTTCCGGGGTGCGCGCATTACGACCTGGCGCACTCGACAGCCGAACAGAGCGTCAGCGCGGCACTGCTCGTCTGGTCCGGCGGCGACCTGCTCGCCGAGCACGACGGCAGCGATCTCGCCCGGGCCCTGGGGTCACCGCTGCGCCGCCGCGTCCCCGCCACGGCGGACGGTGGTCTGGAGTTCGCGGACGCGTAGGGACGCCGGGCGGCGCCGTTCGTTGCCCCCACCCGAGGAGGCCGACGGGTCGAGGCACGGGGTCGCAGACATGTATCGGTCGGCGGCGGTGATGTCACGAACCGATGTCACGAACCGGTCCCGTGGGCGCCGATCGCGGTTCATCTTCGCGCTGATGCGGAGCCGATTGCGGGGCTGGAAGGTCACGACGAGGGGTTTCCCTCCCCACCCGAGCCACGACGAAAAGCTCACCTACCAGGGCTGAGGGCACAAAACCCGCAACGACACGCCGACAGATTTGTGATCTGAATCACTTTCGGTGCCCAGAGTGGCGCTCGTCTCGATCACTTGAAGATCTTTGGTAACGGCCTGTTATCTGGTTGTGACATTGCCGTGACCACCCGGTGATCCGACGGTCTCGATCCCGAGGACCACTTCCGATGATACCGGTGTTCACGCCCGACGCGGCTGCACCCGCAGCCCCCAGCCGGAGCATGAGCCTTGCACAACACTCCTGACTGCACGACCGATCGCAAGAGCGGCACCCAGCGCGGACTCCTGTCGCGAGCCCGTGTCGCCGTCCTCGCAACCGCCACCGTCGCCGGGCTCTGCGCCGGCAACCTCGCGACCGGACCGGTCGCCTCCGCGAGCGTCACGCCTTCGTTACCCACCGCGCCCGCCCAGTTCCTCGACACCGCCGGCCTGCTGAAGGCGCTGGAGCTGCCCCAGTCCTCGACCGCTCCCGCACCCGTCCCGCAGGCGCGCGTCGTGCCGGAACCTGCACTGCCGGCACCCCCGCCCCCGCCGGCCCCCGCGTCCGTCACCCTGGACGAGCTCGTCAACATCGTCCCGCAGGTGGCGCCCGACCGCTTGGCACAGTACGTCGCACCGCTCAACGAGGCACTCGCGAAGGCCGCGATCGACACCCCGCTCCGCAAGGCCGCATTCATCGCCCAGCTCGTGGTCGAATCCGACTCGTTCCGCACGTTCGAGGAGTACGCGTCCGGTCGCGCCTACGAGGGCCGCTCGGATCTCGGCAACTTCGCACCCGGCGACGGCGAGCGGTTCAAGGGTCGCGGCGCAATCCAGGTGACCGGACGCCACAACTACGAGAGTGTGAGCCAGTACCTCGGGATCGACTTCGTCGCGAACCCCGAGCTGATGGCGACACCGGAGAACGCCTTCGAGACCGCCGCCTGGTACTGGCAGTCCCGCAACCTCAATGCCGTGTCGGACTCCGGCAGCATCGAGAACGTCTCCCGCATCGTCAACGGCGGGACCCACGGCCTGCCGCAGCGCATCGACAGCTTCCAGCGCGCGCTCTCCGTCTTCCACTGACGGCCCACCTCGTCGCCCCCTGCCGGACACCCCGTCCGGCAGGGGGCGATTCGCGTTGAACCCGCGTCGATTGAAAGTTCGGCTCCCCGAACTCTATAGTACGAATAAGCGAATCACCGCGCGTTCGGTGCTCGCTGCCCGTACCCGGCAAGTTCGACGAGCGGAGTCCCGTGAGCACCGAGATCGACGCCCCCACCCCGCTCCGACGGCGCGGTGGGGGTCTGCGCTCCGTAGCCCTCATGGGTCCCGCTTTCGTCGCCGCAATCGCATACGTCGACCCGGGCAACGTCGCGGCCAATCTCACCGCCGGCGCCAAGTACGGCTACCTCCTCGTGTGGGTACTCGTGCTCGCAAACGCGATGGCGGTCCTGATCCAGTACCTCTCGGCGAAGCTCGGCCTGGTCACCGGGCGATCCCTGCCGGAGATGCTGGGCCGGCGACTGCGGAAGGGCAACCGCCGCGCGTTCTGGCTGCAAGCGGAGGCGATGGCCGCCGCGACCGACCTCGCAGAAGTGATCGGCGGCGCCATCGCGCTGCATCTACTGTTCGGCCTGCCTCTGTTCGTCGGCGGCCTGGTCACCGGCGTGGTGTCGATGGTCATCCTGTCCGTCCAGTCGCGCCGCGGCCAACGAACCTTCGAATTCGTGGTGATGGGACTGCTGGCGATCATCACGATCGGCTTCCTCGCCGGACTGTTCTTCACCGATGTCGCGGTCGGCGAGGCGGCGACCGGCCTGCTGCCGCGCTTCGAGGGCACCGAGACCGTGCTGCTCGCGGCCGGCATGCTCGGGGCCACCGTCATGCCGCACGCCATCTACGTGCACTCCGCACTCGCCCGCGATCGGCACGGCGCGGCAGGGCACGGCCCTCGCCTGCACCGTCTGTTGCGGGTCACGCGATGGGACGTCACGGCGGCACTCGTCGTGGCAGGCGGAGTCAACATCGGCATGCTGCTCCTCGCCGCGTCGGCGTTGCGCGGGGTCCCGGGCACCGACAGCATCGAGGGCGCCCACGCCGCCATCCAGGCGTCGCTCGGCCCCGGCATAGCGGTCGTCTTCGCCGTCGGCCTGCTCGCATCCGGCCTGGCGTCAACATCGGTGGGGTGCGCCGCCGGGTCCGAGATCATGCACGGCCTGCTGAACATGCGGATCCCGGTACTCACCCGACGAGTAGTCACCCTCATCCCCGCTCTGATCGTGCTCGGGATCGGCGTCGATCCGACGTACGCGCTCGTGATCAGTCAGGTCGTGCTGAGCCTGTGCATCCCGTTCGCACTGGTCCCACTCGTGCGGATGACGTCGGATCCCGAGTTGATGGGTCCCGAACGGAACGCCCCCGCCACCACCGCCGTCGCGTGGATCTGTGTCGGACTCGTCACGGCGCTGAACATCGCGCTGTTGTGGCTGACCGTGACGGGGTCGGGGTAGCGGGAGGTCCGCGATCAGGGCAGGGACCACACCACCGTGGTCGCGAGCCAGAACACGACTGCCGCCACTGCGAGGAATCCCACCGAGACCACCAGCCCGATCGTGTCGCAGCGCCCGCTCGACGCGTCGCCCGGTTCGAGCCAGAAACACAGGACTCGGGTGACCACGGGCATCACCACCCACGTCAGAAGACACACCGAGGCGATGTTGCCGATCAGCAGACTCGCCCACAGGGGCGCGTCCGGCCACAACTCGTCGATGGTGATGGTGAGAACCACGACCAGCGGGTACAGCCCCACCAGCACCGACAACGCGGTCTTCCACGACGGCACCTTCGCCTCCCCGGCCCCGCCCGCCGAGAACCACGATCCGTACGGACTCGGGATCGGCCGCACGGTGAAGTCCCTGAACTCCTGTCCCTCAGCGAGCAGCGCCGCCCGTTCCGGTGACCCGAGCCACCGGTCGAGGTCCGCCTGGGAATCGAACGTGAACAGGATCGTCCAGTCCTCCTGCACCCCCGGTATCGGAGGGTGCCACTCTGAGCCCCGAAAGCCCGGGAACGTCTTCTCCGCGTCGGTGATTCGGTGCTGCCACGCCACGAACTCGGGCTCGCGGCCCGGCACCGGCGGATGCGACACCACGACGGTCACCGCCTCCGAAGCGTTCTCGGGCAGCACGTTCTGGGTGGGTGTCTCGGCGAACAGAGCGGCGCCGCCGTCCACCAGTTTCCGCCGCCGGCCGCTGTCGAGCCAGGCGCGGAGGTGATCGAGCGAATCGAAGCTGTACACCACCGACCACTCGGAGCCGCCCATCGACGGCGGCACCATCTCCGAACCGAGGAAACCGACGAACGTCGCTGCGGCCGAATCCACTTCGCCCTGCCATCGCCGGAAGTCGGCGTCGGCCCCCGGGCGGAGCCGATGGGTGACGACGACCGTCGCGGGTCGAGGATTGCTCGCAGGCGGCTCGGGCGCCATGTCAGTACGGATGTTTGTCGGGCTTCTCGGCCCACGTCGCGTACGCAGCGGCGCCCAGGTCGGCGCGCAGTTGCTCGACCTTGATGGACCGCTCCGCGAGCGGACGGGTGAAATCCTCGTACTGGAACGCGTCGTCGAAGCCGATGTGGCTCGTGGCCGCCAGATCACTCGCGAAGTACACCGCGTCGAGCCGTGACCAGTAGATCGCACTCATACACATCGGACACGGCGCCCCGCACGTGTAGATCTCCATCCCCATCAGCATCCGTGCCCGTTCGGGTACCCGATCCGGCGAGCCCTCCGGCCGCGGCACCAGCTTCAGGGTGGACTCGTCGACATGCTCGCGCGAGATGCTCGGCGCCGCCGCGTTGAGTACCTGGACGGCCTTGCGGATGGCCTCGATCTCGCCGTGGGCCGTGACGTCGCCGGTGAGCAGGACGCGGTTCTGGCCGCGCGCGACGATGTCCCCGTCACGGGCGATCACCGCCCCGAACGGACCACCCCAGTTGTTCTCGACCGACTCGATCGCGAGTCGGCACGCCTCGTTCATGAGCTCGTCCGGTGTCATGGCCGACCGCCTCCACACGTCGCAGGGACCCCCACAATCTAACGACCAGGTGAGGCGCACCACAGCGGTTTGGCGTCGAACATGCAGATGACCAGGGGATTTGCCGCATATCAGGGTCGTTGCAATTCCCGCCTCGGGCTGACAGCCCCGAGAGCGCGGTGTCTACTCGTAGGACCCGACGACGTGACCGACCCGATCGGATCGAGGTGACCGCACATGCCGGTGTGGCGATTGCGCGACTTCCAGAACGACGACCTGGACCAGGCCATCCAGATCTGGGACCAGAGTCGCATCCCGGGCTCGTCCGAACCGGTGTTCACACTCGCGGAGGTGATGGCGGCGGCCCGCGCCGGCCAGCCCGCGGTGGTCGCAACCGTCGGGGACGAACTGGTGGGCATGGCGGTCGCACAGGTGCACGGCGAACGGGCGTGGATCCTGCTCGTCGCGCTCGGCTCACGCTGGCGCAACCGTGGCATCGGGAGCGCCCTGCTCGCGAACCTCGAGCGACGACTGCGCAGCGCGGGCGCCCACCGCATCTCGGCGGTGATGCCCGATGCCGCCACCGGATCCGCGGCGTTCGAGCACTCGGGATACCTCCGTCGCGACGGCCTGGTCTATTACGAACTGCTCGAACCGTTGGGCCCGGACAAGACTCTGCTCAGTGAGCTCGGCGGCCGGGTGATGCCGGAAGGACTGTGGCACACCATGTCCGGCATGGAGGGAGTCAAGGAGGTCATCGAGCGCCGCATCGTCTCGCCGCTCGAGAACCCCGACCTCGCCGACCGCTACGGCGTTCAGCCGCCCAAGGCGGTGATCCTGTTCGGCCCGCCCGGCACGGGCAAGACCAGCTTCGCCAAGGCCATCGCGTCACGCCTCGACTGGCCGTTCGTCGAACTGTTCCCGTCCCGCCTCGCCGCATCGTCCGAGGGCGGGCTCGCCGCGTCCCTGCGCGAGGTGTTCGCGGATCTGGCCGAACTCGACGAGGTGGTGTTGTTCATCGACGAAGTCGAGGAGATCGCAAGCGCCCGAACCGGAGTCGCCACCAACCCCGCGCACGGCGTCACGAACGAACTGCTCAAACTCATTCCCGCGTTCCGGGAGGGCGAGCGCCGACTGATGGTCTGTGCCACCAACTCGGTGCATGCCCTCGACTCCGCTTTCCTGCGGCCGGGGCGCTTCGACTACGTGATCCCCGTGGGGCCGCCCGACGAGCCGGCCCGCAAGGCCGTCTGGCACCGGTATCTCGGCGCATCGGCTGCGCACGTCGATCTCGATCGACTCGTCGAGGCGAGCGAGCTGTTCACCCCGGCCGACATCGAGTTCGCGTCCCGGAAGGGTTCTCAGGCCGCTTTTGAACGCGAGGTCACCGAGCGATCGGGCAGACCGGCCACCACCGACGACTACCTCACGGCGATCGCCGACACCCGACCGACCCTCACCACCGAACTGCTCACCGAATTCGAGGCGGACAGCGAGAAGTTCACCCGGCTGTAGGTCAGCGCAGTTCGACGCCCAGCAGCGCATCCACCGCGTCCGCGAAGGCACCGGGCGCCCCCGCGTCCGGTCCCCCGTGATCGACGGCACGCCGGGCCCAGCCGTCGAGCGCGTCGAGGGCCTTGGGGGTGTCCAGGTCGTCCGCGAGATGCTGCCGCAGCCGCGCCACGGTGTCCTCGGCCGACGGGGCGGACTCGAGCGCGGCGGCCTTGCGCCACAACGCGAGCCGCTCCTGCGCGTCTGCCAGCACCTGATCGGTCCACGGACGGTCGACCCGGTAGTGCCCCGAGAGCAGACCGAGCCGGATCGCGGCAGGATCGACACCCTCGCCGCGCAGCTTCGAGACGAACACGAGGTTGCCGCGACTCTTGGACATCTTCTCGCCGTCCAGACCGATCATGCCGGTGTGCACGTAGTGGCGGGCGAAACGATCGGTGCCGGTGGCAGATTCGGCGTGCGCCGCCGAGAACTCGTGGTGCGGGAAGATCAGGTCGCTACCGCCGCCCTGGATGTCGAAACCCGAGCCGATGCGGTTGAGCGCGATCGCGGCGCACTCGATGTGCCAGCCGGGACGGCCCGGGCCGAACGGCGACGGCCACGACGGCTCGCCCGGACGCTGCGCCCGCCACACCAGAGCATCGAGCGGATCCCGCTTGCCGGGCCGGTTCGGATCGCCGCCGCGCTCGGCGAAGAAGTGGACCATGGTCGCCCGGTCGTAGCCCGACTCGTAACCGAACTGCGCGGTCGCATCCGCGCGGAAGTAGACGTCGGGGTACTCGGGGTCGTCGACCACGTACGCCGCACCGGACGCGACGAACTTCTCGACCAACTCGACGACCTCGCCGATCGACTCCACAGCCCCGATGTAGTCCTGCGGCGGGAGCACCCGCAGCGCCTCCATGTCCTCACGGAAGAGCGCCGTCTCCCGCATGCCGAGCACCACCCAGTCCTCGCCGTCGCGGTCGGCGCGCTCGAACAGCGGGTCGTCGACGTCGGTGACGTTCTGCACGTAGTGCACCGCGTGACCGGCGTCCCGCAGCAGCCGGTTCACCAGGTCGAACGTCAGATAGGTGGCGGCGTGACCGAGGTGGGTCGCGTCGTACGGCGTGATGCCGCACACGTACATCTTCGCCGTCGCGCCCGGAGTGACCGGCCGCACCTGCCGATCCGCGGTGTCGTAGAGCCGGAGGGCAGGCCCCTGACCGGGCACGGACGGGACAGCGGTGTCGGACCAAGACTGCATGGGAACGAGCCTAGTGGAGAGTCGATTCCGCCCTCGCGGGCGGCGTGTCCGACGGCTCCGGCGCCGACGCCAGACGGCTCGGCCACCAGATCCGCTGTCCGATGTCGACGGTGAGCGCGGGCACCAGCAGCGACCGCACCAGCAGTGCGTCGAGCAGCACACCGAACGCCACGATGAACGCGAGCTGCGCGAGGAACAGCAGCGGGATCACCGCGAGCGCCGAGAACGTGGCCGCGAGCACCACACCGGCCGACGTGATCACTCCACCGGTCACGGTCAGCGCCCGGAGGGCGCCGCGCCGAGTGCCGACGCGCAGCGACTCCTCCCGCACCCGGGTCATGAGGAAGATGTTGTAGTCGATCCCCAGCGCCACGAGGAACACGAACGCGAACAGCGGAACCACCGGGTCCGCGCCCGGGAAGCCGAGCAGGTGGTCGAACACCAGCGACGACACCCCGAGGGTTGCGGCGAACGAGAGCACGACGGTGCCCATCAGCAGCAGCGGCGCCAGCAGCGATCGAAGGAGCAGCGCGAGGATCGCGAACACCACCGCGATCACGACCGGGATGATGACCGTCCGGTCCCGGGTGGACGTGTTCTTGGTGTCCAGGTCCGTCGCGGTCGGACCGCCCACCAGCGCGTCGGCACCCGGAACCGCATGCACCGACTCGCGCAGTCGCTCGATCGTGCGCGCAGCGGCCAGCGAATCGGCCGGATCGGTGAGTGTCGCCTGGATCGCGACCCGGCCGTCGACGACCAGTGGGGTCGCCTCCCCCGGCGCCGTGACCGCTCGCGCGTCACTCACCCCGTCGACGCGGGACGCCGCGAGGACTCCGTCCAGAGCGCCGGCGTCGGCGATCACGACCGCGGGCGACCCCGAGCCCGCATCGAAGTGTTCCCCGAGGATCTGCTGGCCGGCCACGGAATCGACGTCGAGCAGGAAGATGTCGGACTGCGCCACGCCACTCGCCTTGAAGGTCGGCAGCAGCAACGCGAACGCGGCGAGCACGAGCGTGGACGCAACCCAGAACCGTCGCGGGTGCGCGCCCACCTTGCGCGCCAGCGCGCCCCAGAACCGGTGGTCGGCAGCCTCGTCCCGGTCGGCGTGCTCGGGGTCGTACGCCGGTCGCTTGGGCCAGAAGGCGACCCGCCCGAACAGCACGAGCACCGCAGGCAGGTACGTCATCGACGCCACGAAGGACGCCGCGATACCCAGGGCGGCGACGGGACCGAGACCGCGGTTGGAGTTGAGGTCGGACAGCAGCAGGCACAGCACGCCCGCGATCACCGTGCCGGCGGAGGCAGCGACCGGTTCGAGGGTGGCGCGCCACGCCCGCTTCATCGCGTCGAACCGGTCCGGCGCGTTGTGGAGCTCCTCGCGGTAGCGCGCCACCAACAGCAGTGCGTAGTCGGTTGCGGCACCGAACACCAGGATGAACAGGATGCCCTGGCTCTGCCCGTTCAGTGCGATCGCACCGGCATCGGCCAGCAGATAGACGAGCAGGCTCGCGAGTCCCAGCGCGAACACTGCGGACGAGAGCACCAGGAACGGCAGCAGCGGACTGCGGTAGACGATCACGAGGATCAGCAGGACCACCGCGGCCGCCACCAGCAGCAGCAACCCGTCGATGCCCTTGAACGCCGTCGAGAGGTCGGCGACCTGCCCGGCCGGACCGGTCACCAGAACCGTCAGACCGTCCGGCGGGCTGCTCAGATCCGTCCGCAACGTCTCGACACTGTCGCCGACGTCGACCGTCGAATCGATCGGCACGATCATCTGCAGCGCGCGGCCGTCCTGCGACGGGATCGGCGGTGAGGTCTCGTCACCGAATCCCGGCTGCCCCGCGACCGAGGCGCCCACCCGTGCGAGGAAATCCGAGTCCGACGGCGTTGTCCCCGAATCGCGTTCGGCGACGACGATGGCCGGTACGAAACGGGTGTCGGTGAAGCCGTCGTAGCGGGCACCCGCCTCGGTGGCCTCCGCGGACGACGGCAGGAAGGCGGTGTTGTCGTTCTGCTGGACCTCACCGAGCTTGCCGGCGAACGGCCCGCCGAAACCGCCGACGCCCAGCCACACCAGGACCAGGACCGCCGGGAGCAGCCACCGCCACCGGGAGGTGCGGCGCGTTGTGGAGTTGCTGGTTGCCGGCTTGCTCACGGGGCCTCCGGGGTCGGTGGACGGCTACTCTCGGAACACTTCCCCTCGGAGTTTATTCAGCCCACTGAACAATTGCACGGAGACGCCCTTGACCGAGCCCGCCCCGAACCGTCCGCCGGAGACCGGAGGCTTCGACACCTGGCCCACGGGGCGGTTGCTGTCGACCGCGGCTCGCCTGGTCGAGCACTCGTGGGAACAGGTGCTGCGCGCACACGGCACCACCCACGCCGGATTGATCGCGTTGCACAGTCTCACCGACGGACCTCGCTCCCAGCGCGACATGGCGCGCGCATGCCGGGTCACCGACCAGACGATGAGCCGCACCGTCGAGCGGCTCGAGCGCGGCGGCTTCGTCACCCGCGCCACCGATCCCGGCGACGAACGTCGACAGCGCGTCACGATCACCGCGTCGGGCCGCGACATCTACACCCGACTGCTCGCCTTCGAACAGGACGACGACTCGCTCACCTCGGGTGTTTCCGATCCCCCCGCGTTACGCGCGCTCCTGATCGAACTGATCCGCGCCCGCCACGAACCGGCGGATTAGAACGCCGGCCACGGAATGGGCCGGGAGCCCGACGGATGCGGCATGACCGGATCCCGGACCAGCATCCGCACGCGGTCGCGCAATGCGTCGATCTCCCGGAGCGTGATGTGCTCGGCCAGCACCGCGGGCAGTTCGTCGCCGGAGAGGCGCTCGGCGAGCGCAGCCAGGTCGGCCACGAGGTCGTCCGCGATCGACGTGCCCGCCCATCCCCACAGCACCGTCCGGAGCTTGTTCTCCTCGTGCAGGCAGATGCCGTGATCCACGCCGTACACCCAGCCGTCGACGCCCTCGAGCGCGTGGCCACCCTTGCGGTCCGCGTTGTTCAGCACCACGTCGAGCACGGCCATCCGCTGCAGCCGCGGGTCGTCGGCATGGATCAGCGAGACCTCTGCACCCTGGACGTCGAGCGCCCGCAGCACCTCGAGCCAGCCCGGTGGCACCTCCTCGGGCGGGCAGATGTCCACCAGATCGGGTTGGCCGCCCTCCTCGGGACGGCGCTCCGGGGTCTCGATCCACCGTTGGACCATGCCCGGACCGAACGGACCGTCCCGCAGGATGGTGGGCGGGATGACGCCCCAGCCGAGTTCCTCGGAAATCAGGTACGAGGCCACCTCGCGCCCGGCGAGGGTCCCGTCCGGAAAGTCCCACAGCGGCTGCTCGCCGCGAATCGGCTTGTACACACACCGCACCGATCGCCCGTCCGTCGACGCATCACACACGAGGGTCGCGTTGCTGGCGTGCACGATCCGGCCGACCAGGGTCAGCTCGCCCTCCGCGAGCAGTGCACCGTCGGCGGGATCGAGGGGCTCGATCGGCACCGCGGTCAGAGCTCTTCCCCGAACTCGACGGAGGAATCGAACCCGGCGATCCGGCGATAGCCGTTGGTGCGGATGCACACGTGTCCGTCCGCACCGAGCGGTTCCCCGCACAGGGGACACGGGGCGCGCCCGGCCGCGACGACCCGCTCGGACCGCAACGCGAACTCGCGGGCCTGCAACGGGGTCAGGAACACCCGAACGGCGTCGGGGCCTTCTTCCGTGTCGTCGAGAACCACCGACTCGTCGAACTCGGTCTCGCTCACCGCGAGCAACTCGACCACGACCGACTCCGCCTCGGCGTCCCAGCCGAGTCCCATCGTGCCCACCCGGAACTCCACGTCCAGCGGCGTCACCAACGGGCTCAGATCGTCCAGCTCGCCGGTCTCGGGCGGCACCGCCGTGCCGAACCGGCGATGAACCTCCTCGAGGAGCAGACCCATCCTGTCCGCGAGCACCTGCACCTGCTGCTTCTCGAGCAGCACGCTCACCACCCGGGCGTCGTGCACGGCCTGGAGAAAGAAGGACCGGTCGCCCGGCTCGCCGACCGTCCCCGCTACGAATCGATCAGGGGTGCGGAAAACGTGTATCGCGCGCGGCATTGCACCTCCTCGAATTCTTCGTACCGCCTCATTATCCGCCTAGTCGCCGTTACCGACCTCACCTCCGGGAACGGGCTCGCGCGCGTCGGGCTTGTGCCCCTGCCCGTCGAGGCCGGTCAAGTCTCCGCCGGTGTCGTTCATACGCAGGACGTACGGTCTGGTGTCCGTGTACCGGATCACGCTGATCGAGGCGGGCTCGGTGACGATTCGCTGGAATCCGTCCAGGTGCGTGCCGACCGCGTCGGCGAGCACCGCCTTGATCACGTCGCCGTGACTGCAGGCCACCCACAGCACGTCGCCGCCGTGTTCCTCGGCGAGTCGCCGATCGTGCTCCCGCACCGCGACGACGGCACGTGCCTGAACCTGGGCCAGGCCTTCCCCGCCGGGGAAGACAGCCGCGGAGGCGTGCTGCTGGACGACCTTCCAGAGCGGTTCCTCGACGAGTTCCTTCAGCTCACGCCCGGTCCACTGTCCGTAGTCGACTTCGACCAATCGGTCGTCGACTCGGGGGGTGAGGCCACGATCGACGGCCAACGGAGCGACCGTCTGTTCGCAGCGCAGCAGCGGCGAATGGACGATCTCCACCACCGAGAGTCCGGCCAAACGCTCGACCACCCTCTTCGCCTGCTCCACACCCAACTCGTCGAGTGCGACGCCCGACGAGCGACCGGCCAGTGTGCGGGCCGTGTTCGCGGTCGAACGTCCGTGTCGGAGCAGGATCACCGTCATGCGTCACAGCCTAGTGGGATCGGGCTCGGACGCCGGTCACGTCGCCGAGACCACGCCGGTCGCGAGCAACACGAGCACGAGCGTCCCGAGCGCGATGCGGTATCCGACGAACCAGTACATCGAGTGGTTGACGACGAAGCGGAGCAGCCACGCGATCGAGGCGTAGCCGATGGCGAACGCGATGAGCGTCGCGACCAGCAGCTGCGGACCGGAGGCGTTGAGTCCCTCGCCTGCGGGCTCGAATGCATCCGGGAGACTGAACAACCCGGACGCCACGACCGCCGGGATCGCCAGCAGGAACGAGTACCTGGCGGCGGCCTCACGGGTCAGCCCCAGGAACAGGCCCGCGCTGATGGTGCCGCCCGAGCGGGAGACACCCGGAATGAGTGCGAGCGCCTGCGCCGAACCCATGATGATGCCGTCCCGGGCCCGCAGGTCCTCGATCGGACGGGTCTTGCGGCCGTAGTACTCGGCTGCGGCGATCACCATCGCGAACACGATCAGCATGGTCGCGATCAGCCAGAGATTCCTTGCGCCGGTACGAATCTGGTCCTTGAACAGAAAGCCCAGCACGCCCACCGGGATCGTGCCGAGAATCACATACCAGCCCATGCGGTAGTCGAGGTCCGAGCGGTGCTCGGCATGCAGCAGGCCCCGGAACCACGCGACGACGATGCGCCCGATGTCGCGCGCGAAGTACAGCAGCACAGCAGCTTCCGTGCCCAACTGGGTCACGGCGGTGAAGGACGCGCCGGCGTCGGTGCCGAAGAAGATCTCGGACACGATGCGCAAATGTCCGGACGAGGAGATCGGCAGGAACTCCGTCAGACCCTGCACCGCCCCCAGGACGATCGCCTGTAGCCAGGTCATGGCCTCGCCGATCACGCGCGGCACCCCGAGCCACTCGAGAAACGGGCAGTACCGCGGATGAGATTGGGGGCATCCGGATTACACGCATGTAGTCCAATTTTCACGGCTCAGACGGTACCCGGCGTGGCTGTACTCGGCGCGCCGTGCGCGCTACTAGTGTTCTTGATCGGCGGGTGCCACCCGCCGACGAATTCATCCGGTGTCGAGGCGTGGGCGGTTATGGAATACAGAGCAGTGGGAACGAGCGGGCTGCGAGTGTCGAGGCTCGGTCTGGGCACCCTGCACTGGGGCAGGGACACCGACGGCGACGAGGCTGCCGCACAGCTGTCCGCTTTCGTCGACGCGGGCGGCACCCTCGTCGACACCTCCCCCGCCTACGGCGACGGCAAGGCGCAGCGCCTACTCGCCGAACTCCTCGACGACGTCGTGCCGCGCGACTACCTCATCCTCGGCGGCAGCGCCGGGATCAACCCCTTCGCGCCGCCCGAGCAGCGGGTGGACTGCTCGCGCCGCGGACTGCTCACGCAACTCGACGCGACGCTGCGGGAACTCGGCACCGACCACCTCGACATGTGGCAGGTCGCGACGTGGGATCGGCTGACGCCCGTCGACGAGATCGCCGACACCCTCGACTTCGCGGTCACCAGCGGACGGGTGCGCTACACCGGCGCCCGGGGCTACCTCGGCTGGCAGCTGGCCACCGCCGCGGGCCGCTCGGGGCCGGGGCGACTGGTCGCCACCCAGGCCGAGTACTCGCTGCTCGCGCGGGGGGTCGAGGAAGAGTTGCTGCCGGCGGCGGCACACCACGGCATCGGCGTCTTCGCAGCGGTGCCGCTCGCAGGCGGCGTACTGACCGGCAAGTACCGGGACGGCATCCCGGCCGATTCCCGCGGCGCGGACCCCGCCCATGCCTCGGAGGTGCGCAGCTACCTCACCGAGTCGTCGATCCGGGTCGTCGACGCCGTCCTCACCGCCGCGGACGGGCTCGGCACGTCACCGCTCGCGGTCGCGCTCGCGTGGGCGCGCGACCGTCCCGGTATCGCGAGTGCCGTGGTCGGCGCTCGGGATCTGGCCCAGCTGACGGGCGTGCTGTCCGCCGAAGACCTCCGGCTTCCCCCGGCAATCGCTGCGGCGTTGGACGACGTGAGCGCGTGAATCGGGCGCGCGTCCAACTTTCGATTGATTCCCGGTATTTAGCGACGACAACCATGCGAGGATAGGCTAACCTCGTGTCCGTTGAGTTCGACGGATGTCGACGTGAAGGAGATCACATGGACGTGCTGGACCAGGGTACCGAAGCCGGCGAACTCGCCGGTTTCGCCGAGCGCATCAAGAGCGAGACCGATGCTGCTCACCGCGCCACCGAGCAGTCCCGATTCGTGGGTGATCTCCTCGCGGGCAAGCTCACCGAGGAGGGCTACGCGGCCCTGCTGGCGCAGACGTACCTGGTGTACGAAGCACTCGAGCGCGCTGCCGAGGCGCACGTCGCCGACCCCATCGCCGCGCCCTTCATCACCGACGATCTCGTCCGGCTGCCGTCCCTCGCCGCGGACCTCGAATTCCTCCTCGGACCCGGCTGGCGCGACCAGGTCGTCGCGACTCCCGCGACCGCCGCATACGTCGCCCGCCTCGAGGAGGTGGCGTTCGACTCTGCCGCCGATTTCGTGGCGCACCACTACCTGCGCTACATGGGCGACCTCTCGGGCGGCCAGATCATCCGCCGCATGCTCGAGCGCGCCTACGGCTACGAGGTCGACGGACTGCGCTTCTACATCTTCGACCGGATCGCCAAGCCGAAGGTCTTCAAGGACGAGTACCGCGCCAACCTCGACGCAGCACCGCTCTCCCCCGAGGAACAGGCTCGCTTCATCGCCGAGGTCAACCTCGCCTACGGTCTCAACGGTGCCCTCTTCGCGGACCTCGAAGCCGACATCGATCGTTACCTTGTGAAATGAGATCTGTGCTCTCCCGGCTCCTCGTCGTGGCCGCCTCGGCCGCGACCGTGGTCTCGCTCGCCGCGTGTACGTCGGTCCCCACCGGCGACACCGAGCAGCGCGGCCGGACCACCGCGGTGGTCGCCGACGCCGATCCGCGACCCGTCTCGAACGACCCCGTGCCCCAACTGCCGGTCACGGTGCGCAGCTTCGACGGCGTCGACGTCACCGTGACCGATGCCAGTCGCATCGTCACCGCGGACCGCTACGGCACGCTGACGGAGACGGTGTTCGCCCTCGGACTCGGCGACAACGTCGTCGGCCGCGACACGGCGTCGGCGTTCCCGGCTGCGAAGGACATCCCGAACGTCACCCCCGGCGGCCAGGCGATGAACGCGGAAGCGATCCTGAACCTCGCACCCACCGTCGTGCTGACCGACACCAGCATCGGCCCCAAGTCCGTCCAGGACCAGTTGCGTGCGGCCGGTGTCCCGGTGATCTTCTTCGATCCGACGCGCACCCTCGCGGGCGTCCCGGGGCAGATAACCGCCGTGGCGCAGGCGCTGGGCGTGCCGGGCCAGGGAGAGCAGCTCGTCGCGCGCACCGAACAGGAGATCGCGGACGCGAAGGCCATGGTCCCGGCCGGGTCCGAGAACTTGAAGATCGCCTTCCTCTACATGCGTGGGCCGTCGATCACCATGCTCGCCGGCCCCGGTTCGGGAGCCGATTCGCTGATCGCCGCGCTCGGGGCCACCGACGCCGGGACCGCGTCCGGACTGACCAGTGAGTTCGTTCCCATCACGAGTGAGGCCATGATCGCGTCGGCCCCGGACGTCATCCTGATGATGAGCGGTGGCCTCCAGTCGATCGGCGGCGTCGACGGGCTCGAGAAGATCCCGGGCATCGCACAGACACCCGCGGGCCGCAACGAACGTGTCGTCGACATGGCCGACACCATGCTGCTCAGCTTCGGTTCCAACACCGGCCAGGTTCTGGCGGCACTGGCCGAGGCGATCTACCACCCCGACGCGGAATGAGCACCGCCGTCGCCAGCCGGCCGAGAGTGCGGCCCGGCGCAGTCGTCGTCGGGCTGGTGGTCCTGCTGGCCCTGCTGGCGCTCGCGTCGGCATGCATCGGCCAGGTGCCCACCAGCCCCGCCGAGGTCCTCGGCAGCATCGCGCACCGCGTCGGACTCGACATCGGACCCCTGCCGTCGCATCCCAGCGGCGAGGTGACGCTGTGGCAGGTGCGCTTCCCGCGGGTGATCCTCGCGATCCTCGTCGGGGCGGCGTTGGGCTGTTCGGGCGCTCTCCTGCAGGGCGTGTTCTCCAATCCGCTCGCGGAACCCGGCGTCATCGGCGTCTCCGCGGGCGCGGCCGTCGGCGCCAGCGCGGCCATCGTCCTGGGCGGCGCGTTCACCGCGGGCCCCGCGGTGGCGGGCGCGGCGTTCGTGGCCGGCCTCGTCACCACGACATTGGTCTACCTGCTCGCCCGCTCGGACGGCCGCACCGAGGTCGTCACGCTCGTGCTCACCGGCGTCGCGATCAACGCCTTCGCGGGTGGTCTCATCGCGTTCTTCACGTTCGTGGCCAGCCCCGCGGCCCGCGACCAGATCGTCTTCTGGCAACTCGGCAGTCTCAACGGCGCCACCTGGAATGCCGTCGCGATCGTCGCTCCCATGGCGATCGCCGGTATCGCGGCGTCGATGCTGATCGCCCCCAAGCTGGACCTGCTCGCCCTCGGCGAGAGCGCGGCCCGGCATCTCGGCGTCGATGTCGAGAAGCTGCGCCTGATCGCCATCGTCATCGTCGCGGTGCTGGTCTCGTCCGGCGTCGCGTTCACCGGCATCATCCTGTTCGTCGGCCTGGTCGTCCCGCACGTGATGCGCATGCTGGTCGGCCCCGGACACCGTCTGCTGCTACCCGCCAGCGTGCTCGGCGGCGCGGTGGTCCTCCTCGCCGCCGACCTCGGTTCGCGCACCCTCGTGGAGAACGCCGATCTGCCGCTCGGCATGCTCACCTCGCTCGTCGGCGGGCCCTTCTTCTTCTGGCTCCTCCGCCGCACCCGGTCCCGGCAGGGAGGGTGGGCCTGATGGCATCGCTGCTCGACCGGGCCCGCAACCTGTTCGGTCGCGAGGTCACGGGACCGGGACGTACCGAGCCGGGCGCCGTCACCATGCGGGCCGCCGGCATCAGCGTCGAACGCGGCGGCCGCATCGTCCTCGACGGCGTCGACATCACGGTTCGCGCGGGCGAGGTCCTCGCCCTCGTCGGGCCGAACGGCGCCGGCAAGTCGACGCTGCTGGCCGCACTGTCCGGGGACCAGCCCGTCGCGAATGGCACCGTGGAACTCGACGGCCGGCCGCTCTCCGCGTGGACACCGGCCGAGATGTCGCGTCGCCGCGCGGTGCTGCCGCAGCAGCACACCGTCGGATTCTCGTTCACCGCTCGCGACGTGGTGCGCATGGGACGCGCCCCGTGGCAGCGCACCGATCGCAGCGCCGACGACGAGACGGTCGTCGACGAGAGCCTGGCGATCTGTGACGTCGCGCACCTCGCCGATCGACCGTTCAGCGTCCTGTCCGGCGGGGAACGGGCCCGCGTCGCCCTGGCCCGGGTCCTCGCGCAGGACACCGAGACGGTCCTCCTCGACGAGCCCACTGCGGCGCTGGACCTGGGTCATCAGGAGTCGGTGATGACGATCGCACGGGCCCGGGCCGCGAACGGCACCGCTGTCGTCGTCGTGCTGCACGACCTGGGGTTGGCCGCTGCCTACGCCGACCGCATCTGCATCCTCGAGGATGGGCGTGCCGCAGCCGACGGCACACCCGCCGAGGTCTTCACCGAGGAACTGCTCAGCCGCGTGTACGGGCATCCGGTCGAAGTGTTCGAGCATCCCCGTTCGGGCGCCACGCTGGTCCTTCCGCGCCGCGACGACGGTACTGCCACGCCGCACTGACCGCGTGTGGGTGTCGCGCGCCTCACGAACAGGCCGACTCGGATTCCGACGGTCGGTGTCGATCATGGATGCTAGAGGCGAGCGACCACGCAGCACCCCTGCATCATCTCCGAGGAGCACACCCATGCGAGTAACCGCACCGCGCATCACCGCTTGCACGATCGGGGCCGCGCTGCTGTTGCTCACCGGGTGCTCGAGCGAGAAGGACGGTGACGATCTCCAGACGATCGAACCGGCCACCGCTGCAGTCGCCCCGGCCGCCGCCATACCGTCCGGATCGGTCGAGTCCCTCGGTCGCCCGGTGGACGCTCTCGCGTTCGACCCGGCCACCGACACCACGGCGATTCTCACCGACGGCGGCGCGAACCTGCTGCTGCGAGGTGCGGGTGAGCCGCGCTCCGTCACGCTCGACGGCCGGGCCGTCGACATGACCGTCGCCGCCGAGGGCCGATTGCTGCTCCCGATGGACGGCCAGGTGCAGATCGTGGACGCGGCCTCCGGGGAGAAGTCGGCAGTCACCGTCGACGGCGACGCCCGGTCCGCTGTCTTCCTGCCCGACGGCAAGCTCGCCGTGGGTCTTGCCGGCGGCAAGGTTCAGCTCGTCGACCCCACCACGAGCGAGGTCACCGAGACGATCTCCGGGCTCGCATCGGTCGACGAACTCGCCCTCACCGACGGAGATCTGAGCGCCCTGGACCGCCGTCAGACGTCGCTCACCGAAATCGATCTGGGTGACTCGTCGCTCGGCATGGCGTTGCGCGCCGGCGAGGGCGCCACGCAACTCGTCACCGACGAGCACGAGCGGATCCTCGTCACCGACACCGCGGGGGACGAACTGCTGGTCTTCACGACCGATCCGCTGATGATGCGCCAGCGCTACCCCGTCCCGCACGCCCCCTACGCGCTCGCGTACGACAATCGCACCGACCTGGTGTGGGTGACACTCACGGGCAACAACAAGGTCGTCGGCTACGACCTGTCCACCGGCGTGCCCGTGGAGAAGAACCGTTTCGACACCGTCCGTCAGCCGAACTCGGTCACGGTCGACACCGCGACGGGCACGCTCGTCGTCGGGTCGGCCACCGGCGACGGCCTGCAGCGCATCCCGCTCGCGGGCTGATCGACACCACCCATCACGTTTCCGGCATCCTGCCTCGAGGAGATTCGTGTACTACCTGCTTCTTCGTCTGATGTTCCGGGTCCCCCCGGAACGCATCCACCATCTCGCGTTCGCGGCGATGCGGCTCGTCACGCGCTTCGCGCCGATCCGCGCGCTGGTCGCGAAGGTGCTCGTCGTGGACGATCCCGCGCTGCGCACCACGGCGTTCGGCGTCGACTTCCCGGCCCCGGTGGGCCTGGCCGCCGGCTTCGACAAGGACGCGACGGGTGTCGACACGTGGGGTCCACTGGGCTTCGGCTTCGCCGAGGTCGGCACCGTCACCGCGCAGGCGCAGCCCGGAAACCCGGCCCCGCGACTGTTCCGGCTGCCCGACGACCGGGCCCTGGTCAACCGGATGGGCTTCAACAACCACGGCGCCGGCAATGCCGCCAACCACCTCCGTCACCGTCGCGGCGACGTGCCGATCGGCGCCAACATCGGCAAGACGAAGATCGTCCCGGCCGAGGACGCACCGGGCGACTACACCGCGAGCGCCCGGTTGCTGGGCCCGCTGGCCGACTTCCTCGTCGTCAACGTCAGTTCCCCCAACACGCCGGGCCTGCGTGATCTGCAGGCCGTCGAATCGCTGCGCCCGCTGCTGCAGGCTGTGCTCGACACCGTGCACATCCCGGTGCTCGTGAAGATCGCGCCGGACCTGTCCGACGAGGACGTCGACGCGGTCGCCGATCTCGCGGTGGAGCTGGGGCTGGCCGGCATCGTCGCCACCAACACCACGATCTCGCGGACGGGGCTGAACACCCCGCAGTCCAGGATCGAGGAGATCGGTGCGGGCGGACTGTCCGGTGCGCCGGTGGCCGCGCGTTCACTCGAGGTGCTGCGCCGCCTGCACGGCCGGGTGGGCGACAAGTTGGTTCTGATCTCGGTGGGCGGTATCGAGACAGCGGACCAGGCGTGGGAGCGAATCCTCGCGGGCGCGACGCTCGTGCAGGGCTACACCGGCTTCATCTACGGCGGCCCCTTCTACGCCAAGAAGCTGCACAAGGGCCTGGCCCGCAAGGTTCGCGAGGCCGGTTTCCGGTCCATCGCCGATGCCGTGGGCGCCGGGGCACGAACGTAGCCCCGCACGCGTCGAGGGCCCGTCACCGTTGATCCGGTGGCGGGCCCTCGACGGTGGAAAGCTACTTCTGCTCGTAGGTTCCGGTGATCACCGCGCGCCCGATCGCGTGCGAGAACAGGTTGAAGCCGAGGAATGCCGGCTTCGAGTCCGCGGTGATGTCGAGGTGATCGACGTCCACCGCGTGGACCGCGAACATGTAGCGGTGCGGCCCGTGCCCCTTGGGCGGGCATGCACCCAGGTACCGGGCGAGACCGCCGTCGTTCTCCAGCGTCACGGCGCCGGCGGGCAGCCCGGATCCGTTCTCGTCTCCGGCGTCCGCGGCCAGCGACGTCGTGCCGACCGGGATGTTCGCGACCGCCCAGTGCCAGAAACCGGATGCGGTCGGGGCGTCCGGGTCGAACATCGTGACGGCGAAGCTCTTGGTCTCGGGCGGGAATCCCGACCACGACAACTGCGGGGACACGTCGTGGCCGCCCGCCCCGAAGATCCCGCTGACCTGATCGTTCTTCAGCGGCGCACCGTCCGTCACGTCGTCGGACGTCAGCGTGAAGGACGGCAGGGCGGGAAGGTCGTCGTACGGGTTGTGCGACATGTGGGAGTCCTCTCTCTCGATCAGCTGTGCATCAGGAAATGTTCCATCACCCGGGTGCCGAAGCGCAGGGCGTCGACGGGCACACGCTCGTCCACACCGTGGAAGAGCGCCGCGAAGTCCAGGTCCGGCGGCAGCCGCAGCGGCGCGAAGCCGAAGCAGCGGATTCCCAGGCGCGCGAATGCCTTTGCGTCGGTTCCTGCCGACAACATGTACGGCACGGTGCGCCCGTTCGGATCGTGCGCGAGGATCGCGTCGTTCATGGCGTCGACCAGATCCCCGTCGAACGTCGTCTCGTACGAGTCCAGCTTGGTGATCCATTCGCGAGTGACGTTCGGGCCGATCAGCGCGTCCACTTCCCGCTCGAACGCGGCCTGCCGCCCCGGCAGTACGCGGCAGTCGAACACGGCCTCGGCCGTCTGCGGGATGACGTTGGCCTTGTAGCCCGCCTTCAGCATCGTCGGGTTCGCGGTGTCGCGCAGTGTCGCACCGATGATGCGCGCGATGCTGCCCAGCTTCGCGAGGGTGCCGTCGATGTCCGGGGAGTGCGGATCGAAGTCGACACCGGTCTCCTCCGCCAGGACGGTGAGGAATTCGGCAACCGAGTCGGACATCACGAGCGGGAAGGTGTGGTTGCCCAGCCGGGATACCGCGTCCGCGAGGATCGTCACCGCGTTGTCCTCGTGCAGGAACGATCCGTGGCCCGCCGTGGCCTTCGCGGTCAGTCGCATCCACCCGAGTCCCTTCTCGGCCGTCTCGACGAGATAGAGGCGCTTCTCCGTGCCGTCCGCGCGCGGGACGGTCAGCGAGAAGCCGCCTACTTCGCCCACGGCCTCGGTGACACCCTCGAACAGATCGGGCCGGTGGTCGACGAGCCACTGGCACCCGTACTTGCCGCCGGCCTCCTCGTCCGCGACGAACGCGAACAGGATGTCGCGCGGGGGCACCGTGCCCTCGGCCTTGAACTGCCGGGCGAGCGCGAGCATCATGCCGCACATGTCCTTCATGTCGACCGCGCCGCGGCCCCACACGTAGCCGTCCTCGACTGCACCCGAGAACGGATGCACGCTCCAGTCGGCGGGCTCCGCGGGGACGACGTCGAGGTGGCCGTGCATCAGCAGCGTCCCCCGCGCCGGGTCCGCGCCCTTCAGTCGCGCGAAGACGTTTCCGCGCCCGGGGGCGCCCGACTCGACGTACTCGGTCTCGTAGCCGACCTCCTCGAGCCTCGCCTGCACCCACAGGGCGCACTCTCGCTCCCCCTTGGTCGTCTCGAGCTCACCGGTGTTCGACGTGTCGAACCGGATCAGGGAACTGACGAGCTCGACGACCTCGGATTCGGCGCGGCCCGGGGACCCCTCCGACGACCGATCCGACGTCACTGCTTCTCCATTTGCTGCCACCCCACTTTCCTACCACCGTCGGGCGCCCCACCGATGAACCGACAAGCCCACATATAAGCCGCAAAAACCACCCCTGACCAGCCGATTTTGGACCTGGCGCAATATCGGATAATCTTTCCAGGCACCCGGAGAACGGGGGCAGACGAAAAACAACTGAAGGCCCCGCGAACAGGCGGGAAAGCAACGAGTCCGAGTGGCGGAATGGCAGACGCGCTAGCTTGAGGTGCTAGTGTCCTATTAACGGACGTGGGGGTTCAAGTCCCCCCTCGGACACTCTGAGTTGAGACAGACGACGAAGACCCCGGTTCATCGAACCGGGGTCTTCGTCGTTCTCCATCCACCCCCCGAGATCGGTCCGCTCTCGTCGTCAGGAGCGCATGGTCCCGGCTCTCCGATCCACGCGGTGCGCCTCCGCCAGTTCCCGCACCGCGAGATCCTTGGCACACACCAACAGCGAGCCCAGCGCGCTCACGCGAGGAAACGTCGACTCGGTGTGATTGACGTTGTCGTGGTCGTCCGCACCGTCGTACACGACGGTCGAGCCTCGGGCCAGCCACCGCTTGACGTCCGCGACCGTCGGCAGATGCCCCGTCGTCCGCAGGTGGAACGACTGCAGCAACGCCACCACGCCCAGCACGACGGGTGTCGCCTGGCTCGCGCCGTACTGGATCGACTCACCGGTGTCGTTGAGGATGCCCGACGACGTGATCGGCGAGCCCGGTGCGAATGTGTCCGTCGCGCAAGGCCCTCCGATCGTCCGGTGCAGGCGCTGCGTGAACGGCGTCAGCCTGTCGGAGTCCGATGCGAACGCCTTGGCGCCGTCGCGGTACCGGAAGCTGCCCTCGTCGGCGTCGTACACCGCACCGACACTGATGGTCTGCCGGAAGATCGCCGGGTAACACATTCCCTGCATTCCGCCGTGCGCGTAGTAGTCGTTGCCGGCCGCGAGGCAACAGCACACGCCCTCGTCCGTCAGCTCCTGCAGCAGCGCCCCGATCGCGTCACCGGGCATGTCGGTGTCGGTGGTCCGGTTGTCGGCCGCGCCGGTGGCCAGGCACAGCGCCGAGATCCCCAGCATGGAGCGGCGGTCGAGGAGCCAGTCGAGCGCGTCACGGACGTCGGCGAACCGCCCGGTGCCGGCGTTCGACAGGACCTTCACGGGCACGATCCGCGCGTTCGGTGCGATCCCGGTGTGGATCCGCCCGGCGCAGGCGATCCCCGCGACGGACGTGCCGTGGCCGTGGCCGTCGGTCACCTCCGACGGGTCACCTCCGTAGTCGGACGTGAAGTTGCGGCCCGGCACGACACGTCCCGCGAAGTCGACGTGCGTCGACCGCAGGCCCGTGTCGAGGACCGCGACGGTGATTCCGGATCCCGACACGTTGAAGTCGCGGCGCGCATCCGGCGCCCGCACCAGCAGGTCCACCTCGGTCAGTTCCGGAAGAAACGGCCCGTCCTTCTGGAGCGGCGCTTCGACCGGTACGACGGCCTCGCCGTGCAGCGCCTCGAAGGTACCGACGACGGCGCCCGACCCCGACCGGTCCGTCGCGGATCGTCCGGAGGAACCGTTCGACTCGTTCATTGTCCTCACCCTCCTCGAGGGTCATCTCTCGAGCGGGGGCTGCCCGGGGGCAGTCCCCCTGGTAGCTCACATGCTCCTCCGGCGGGGCTGCCGTGTCACCAGCCCGGCGAGCGTGAATCGGCGACTCGTGCGGTCGGTAGAATGTCCGGTCGGCCCACCCACATCCGGGGCGAGCGGCCTCCACTCGAGATCAGGACTGAGTTACCCACCGATGGCACAACCGATGACCGGGATCGACCCCACCGACCTCGACGTCTGCCTGCGAGTGCTGTCGGAGGCATCCTCGCTCGACGCCGACCACCCCGACTCCGTCGCACTGCAGCGCGCCGTCGGCAACCTGTTCAAGAAGCTCAAGCGTCGTCGCCGCAACGAGACGCGCGACGCGGTCTCCGAGGCCGATCGCGCCGTCGTCGCCGCAACCGCGACGGGTTCGCCCGACCGCATCGACGACGAGACCGCCGGAATCCCGCTGACGTCGAACACGGTCGGCGCCACCGCGGGAACGCTCATCCGGCCGCGCCCGTGCTACATCTGCAAGCAGCGGTACACCCAGGTGGACGCGTTCTACCACCAGCTGTGCCCCGACTGCGCGGCCGCCAGTCACGCGAAGCGGGACCAGCGCACCGATCTGACCGGGCGCCGGGCCCTGCTCACCGGAGGCCGCGCCAAGATCGGCATGTACATCGCGTTGCGGCTGCTGCGCGACGGCGCCCACCTGACGATCACCACCCGGTTCCCGAACGACGCCATCCGGCGTTTCAAGGCCATGGAGGACAGCGCCGACTGGATCCACCGCCTGAGGGTGGTCGGCATCGACCTGCGCGATCCCGCGCAGGTGGTCGCGCTGGCCGATTCCGTTGCGGCGCAGGGGCCCCTCGACATCCTGATCAACAACGCTGCGCAGACGGTGCGCCGCTCCCCCGGGGCGTACAGCGCGCTGGCCGACGCCGAGTCCGGGCCGCTGCCGGCCGGCGAGCTGCCCGACGTCGTGACGTTCGGCAAGACCAGCGACGCGCACCCGGCCGCGCTGGCCGGTTCGCTGTCCACGTCCGCGCTGGCCGCGTCCGCGAATCTGACCGCCGAAGAGGTGAGTTCCCTCGCTCTCGTCGCCGGTTCCGCAACCCCGGCCCGGATCGAACAGGGTGTCGCGATCGACGCCGGCGGGCTGCTGCCCGATCTGGCGCACACCAACAGCTGGGTCCAGACGGTGAGCGAGGTCGATCCCATCGAGTTGCTCGAGGTGCAGCTGTGCAACTCGGTCGCGCCGTTCATCCTCGTCTCGCGGCTGCGTCCGTCGATGGCGGCGGCCGCGGCTCGGCGGAAGTACGTGGTGAACGTCTCGGCGATGGAGGGCCAGTTCAGCCGCGCCTACAAGGGCCCGGGCCACCCCCACACCAACATGGCCAAGGCCGCGCTGAACATGCTCACCCGCACGAGCGCCAAGGAGATGCTCGACGACGGCATCCTCATGACGGCCGTCGACACCGGCTGGATCACCGACGAGCGCCCGCACTACACGAAGCTGCGCCTGGCCGACGAAGGTTTCCACGCCCCGCTCGACCTGGTGGACGGCGCGGCCCGGGTCTACGACCCGATCGTGCAGGGCGAGGCGGGCGTGGATCTCTACGGGTGCTTCCTCAAGGACTACCGGCCGTCACCCTGGTGAGCGCGGAGAGCGACGTGTGCCACACCGGCATTCCGCCGCGGAGCGGGGATACTGGGTGGGCGTACCGATCACTCCCTGCTCTGGAGGCCTGATGGCGATTGCCGTTGCACACAGCGACAGCCCGGAAGGCCGCGTGGCCATGGTGTACGCCGCGCGGGAAGCCATGCAGCGTCGCGAACAGCTGCTCGTGTTGCAGGTGCTCGACGATGCCGGCAGCGACGCCGACCGCGAGGCCCTGCGCGCGGAGGTACAGACCGTGCTCGACGCCGGCGGAGTCGGCGAATCCCCGTGGGAACTGCGGACGTGCGAGCACAGCGGGGACCGCGTCGGCGCTCTCGTCGACCTCGTCGCCGACAGCGGCGCCGGACTGTTCGTGGCGGGCAGCAAACGGATGTCTCCCATCGGCAAGTTCCTGCTCGAACGGTCGCTGCAACGCATCCTGCTCGAGGTCGACGTTCCGGTGCTGGTGGTGAAGGAACCGCAGTAGCCTGGACCCAGGTCCCACTCCCGAAGACCCGTCCCGATTCGCCGGGGAGGTGGCGCGGTGCCGTATGGGTTTCTCGTGGACGCCACGGTCCTCGTCCACCTGGCGTTCCTCGGGTACGTGGTGGCGGGTGGCCTTCTCGCGTGGCGATGGCGTCGGACGATCTGGCTGCACGTCGCGGCGGTGGCATGGGGATCCGCCACGGTGGTCGTCGGATTCGACTGCCCTCTCACGCACCTCGAGAACTGGGCCCGGGGCAAGGCCGGGGAGCAGCAACTGCCGTCGGACGGATTCATCGCGCACTACCTGACCGGTGTGCTCTACCCGACCGACGCCCTCGACGTGGTCCGGGCACTCGTCGCGCTGTGCGTGGTGGCGTCGTGGATCGGTTTCGTGACGCTCCGGCATCGCGGTAGCGGCCGCCGCGCCCCCGTGTGACTTTCCTCGCACGATTTCTTACCCGCTAGTAGGGTCGTCGTATGACCTCTGAACAGCGCACCCGCACGCTCGACGTCGTCGTCTATGGCGCCACCGGATTCGTCGGGCGCCTGGTCGCCGAGTACCTCGCACGCAGCGCGCCGGGCGGTACCCGCATCGGCCTGGCGGGCCGCTCGATCGACCGGCTCGAACGCGTCCGGGCGGAACTGGGTCCGACCGCGGCGGATTGGCCGCTTCTGCGGGCGGACGCGAAGGACGAGCAGTCGTTGCGAGATCTCGCCGCCGCCACCCACGTGGTCGCGACCACCGTCGGGCCGTACGCCAAGTACGGGCTGCCGCTCGTCGCAGCGTGCGCGGAAGCGGGAACCGATTACGTCGACCTCACCGGGGAGACGCCCTTCGCGCGGGAGAGCATCGACCGCTTCCACGACAAGGCCGTCGCGAGTGGCGCCCGAATCGTCCACTCGTGCGGATTCGACTCGATCCCTTCGGATCTCGGCGTACACGTGCTGCACCGGCGCGTCCAGGCGGACGGTGCCGGTGACCTCACCGACACCACGCTGGTGGTCACCTCGATGCGTGGCGGCGTCAGCGGCGGCACCATCGATTCGTTGCGGACCCAACTCGATGCCACCAAGCGCGATGCCGAGCTGCGCCGGATCACCGTCTCGCCGTACTCGCTCAGCCCGGATCGGGCGGCGGAACCGGATCTCGGCCGCCAGCCCGACATGGCCCTCGTGCGCGGGTCGGACATCAGGCCGGGGATGGCGGGATGGAAGGCACCCTTCTTCATGGGCCCGTACAACACGCGGGTGGTCCGCCGCTCCAACGCCCTCTCCGGCTACGCATACGGCAAACACTTCCGGTACCGCGAGGTGATGAACGTCGGGTCGTCGTTCGCGTCCCCCGTGCTGGCCGGAGCCGTGGCCGCGGGCATGGGTGCGTTGGTCGGCGGATTGCTGTTCCCGCCGACCCGTTGGGTGCTCGACCGTGTGCTGCCCAAGCCGGGAGAGGGACCGAGCGAGAAGGCGCGGCGCAGCGGCCACTTCACGATCGACCTGTACGGCGACACGACGTCCGGCGCCCGCTACACCAGCCGAATCGCCGCGCAGGGCGACCCCGGGTACGCGGCGACGGCGGTCATGTTCGGCGAGTCGGCGCTGGCGTTGGCGTTGCAGCGCGACGAGCTACCCGATCGTGCCGGCGTCCTCACCCCCGCGACCGCGATGGGCGACGTGCTGGCCGACCGCCTGCGCGCTGCGGGATTCGAGATCCACGCCGAACCGGCCTGACCGTCAGGCGCCGCTCTGCCCCTGCGACGACGCGGCGTGCTCGGACAGATCCGCGAGTGTCAACCGATGGTTCGGCGGTCGCTCGCGGATCATCGTGCGGGTCACTTCGTGGTTCGGCCCCACGTGCAGAAGCTCGCCCGGGCACAACGACTCCCAGTCGGGATCCTCGTCCATCGGTTCGGTCGCGACCACGACCGCCGGCAGGGTTGCGAGCGCACCCGACCTGGCCCGGACGGTGCCCGCAGTGCTCGCGTGGTCGAGGTGTCGCCGCCCGCTGGGGCCTCCGGGACGGCGCCGCAGCACCATGAGGTCGTCGGTGTCCGGGTAGCGGAACGCCCACATCTGTTCCGCCTCGATCAGGACGAAATTGATCGAGAGCATCCGCAGGTTGTCGGCGATCCAGCCGACCGCGGCCGTGATCCCGGCAGCCACGTCGCCGTCGTTCTCGTCGATGTGCCGGGTGATGAGCGCGAAGTAGCGCTCGGAGTCGGTGTCCCCCTGCACCAGATCGCGGTAGTCCCCCAGTTCCGCCTCCAGCTTCGGCAGGTCCTCGATCACCCCGTTGTGCGCGAACAGTCGGCCCCTCTGCTCGAACGGGTGGGTGTCGGCGAGGTTGTTCGCGCCCGTGGTCGCGTACCGCACGTGCGCGACGAACGTGGCCGACTCGCGTTCCTTGGCCTCCCACGCGAACCGGCTGTCCTCGTACGCGGCGACGGGCTGTTTCTCGAGCCGTGGAGTCCCGTCCTCGGTGAACGTGCCCAAACCGGTCCCGTCCGGCATCCGCCGGCTCTGCTGGGCGAGGCTGTCCTGCGCATCGAGCAACCAGAAGGTGGCGTGCACGCGGTGCGGGGCGGCTGACATTCCGAACAGTCGACACATGGTCGTCGTCCTCCTGACGTCGAGGCCGGTCTCGCACCAGTATGAACGCGCACACCCTCCCGGTGTGCGCGTTCGCCGCCGTCAGAACTCCATACCGGCGTCGGCGCCCATCTGCATCGTCGTGTTCGCCCCGTCCAACGACTCGCGGATGATGTCCGCGTGGCCCGAATGGTGCGAAGTCTCGCGCAGCACGTGCAGCAGCACCCGGCGTGCGGTCCACCACTGCCGTTCCGGTGCCCACGGTGCGGTCGGCAGCGGGACGAGCAGGTCGAGGTCGTCGAGCGACGCGACCACCCGCGCGGTCTCCTGCGCGGTTGCCCGATAGTCGTCGAGCAGACCGGCGAGGGTCTCGTCCTCGGTCATCGTGTACGTCGCCATCGCAGTCTCCATGTCGAACTCCGCGGTCTCGTCGCGCTCGACGATCTTGCGCACCCAGTCCCGCTCGGTGTGGGTCACGTGCTTGACCAGACCCCCGAGCGTGAGGTCGCTCACGGTCGAACGCGTCCGGGCCTGCTCGTCGTCGATCCCCCGCACGGTGATCAGGAAGTTGTGGCGCTGATCGTCGAGCAGCGCAAGGATGTCGGCGCGTCCGCTGTCGATTCCACTCATGGTGTTTCGTCCTTCGGTCGGTGTGGGTCGAGCTCGATGAAGACCACGCTACGAGCTATTGCGGACACATTCGGTCCGCAATAGCGAGGCGGGCGAAACTCGGGTGTCGGCGGCAGGCGGATCCTCGGCCGGGCCCTAGCCTTCACGAGGTGACTCCCCCGACTCATGCGTTCCTGGCGGCCCGGTTGCCCGCCTTCGACCTCGCGGTGCACGCGGTGTCCGCATTCGCGACGGCAGCCGACGCGATGCGGGTCGCGACCGGGCACGCACCGCACGGGGTGACCATCGCTCCGGAGCGGATCGCCGCCTCGTTCGCCGGTGACCGGATGTTCCGCCGAGACGGCCGACCGGTCGCGGGGTTCGCGGAGCTGTCGGGCTTCTTCGACGTCGCGGACGGCTGGATCCGCACGCATGCGAACTATCCCCACCACCGCGCCCGACTGACCGACATCGTCGACCTGCCCGCGGACTGCTCGCGAGCAGAATTCGCCCGACGTGTCGCGACCCTGTCCGGCGCAGAAGTGGAGGAGCGGGCGGCCGCGGGCGAGGCGATCGCGGTCCGCGTCCGCACCGAGCAGGAGTGGGCATCGAGTGCCGCCGGTGTCGCGGCAGCGTCGGGCGCACTCGTGAGCGTTCACGCCCGCAGCGACCGGTCGTCGCACCGAGCGACGGGTACCGCCTTGCAACCGCTGACCGGGGTGCGCGTTCTGGATCTCACCCGCGTGATCGCCGGCCCGGTCGCGTCGCGCGCGCTCGCGTTGCTCGGGGCCGACGTGTTGCGGATCGATCCACCGGCCCTGCCCGAGATCGCGTGGCAGCATCTCGAGAACGGGCAGGGAAAGCGGACGGCGCTGCTCGACCTGCGGGACGCCGGTGGACTCGAACGGTTCCGGACACTGCTCACCCGCTCCGACATCCTGCTCACCGGGTACCGGCCGGGCGCCGTCGAGTCCCTGATCGGCGACGCCGCCGGGTACCGTCCCGGGTTGATCCACGGCCGGGTCTGCGCCTGGGGTCACCGCGGCCCCTGGGCCGGCCGCCGCGGCTTCGACAGCATCGTGCAGGCCGCGTCGGGCATCGCGCTGGTCGAGGGCGACGGACGGCCCGGCGCGCTGCCCGCGCAGATCCTCGACCACGCGTCGGGTTACCTGCTGGCCTCCGGCGTGCTGGACGCCCTCGCCCGCCGCCACCACGACGGCGGCGGACACGACGTCGACGTCTCCCTCGCGCGCACCGCAGCCTGGCTGCTCGCCGCTCCCGGTCGGCGCGCCGAACCGCCGGTCGCGGCGGCGCCGGGACCGGCCACGGTCGTCACCCGTGACGGGATCACCACGGCACGGCCACCGCTGCCGGAGTTCCCCGACTATCCCTTTCCGGCGAGAGCCTGGGGCGCGGACACGGCCGAGTGGTGACCCCGGTCTCGCGCGAGCACTCCCAGCACGATCAGCACCTGCGCAGCGATGTACGTCGCCATGATCCAGAATCCTTCCGCCGGGGGCTCGAACCAATCGGCGAAGGCGCCGAGCGCGATCATGCCGTCCGAGACCAGGAACAGACCGCCGCCGATCGCCGCGGTGCGCCCGAGTCCCGCCGACAGCACCGCCATGGCCCCGAGCGCTGTCCCGTAGACCAGTGCGGGAACCAGTAGGGCCCCGGCGCCCGGCGCGCACGCGGCGACGAGCAGTACGACGGCGACGGCGTACACCGCGACCAGGCCGGCGTGTCGGCGTATCACCCCGCGCCCGTTGAACGGCACGAAAGCGGCGATATACGTCGCTTGAGCCGCCAGGAAGAAGCCCACCATCAGCAGGAACGCCGTGTCCCCGTCGGCGAGGTCGGGGGCGGTGTCGCCGAGCCACGAGAAGCCCAGCGCGATCAGGACCAGAATCACCAGCCGCGTGCGCGGCGTCTCGGTCGACAGCCACACGATTGCCGCCAGCACAGGCATGAGGAACCACTGGGTGGCGTTCGCGACCGCGTCGGCATCGACTAGTTGGGCGGCGAGATGTGCGACCCCGAGGAGCCCGAAAACCGTCCAGGCGACCCGAACCGAACGGCTCCGCTGCGAGTTCATCGTCACATGGTAGGACCGGGACGCCGCGGCGCCGCCGAACCCCGGCTCGAGCCATGATGCTTGCATGGCCGACCACACCTACAGCCTCGAAGTCGAGTGGACCGGGAACCGCGGTTCCGGAACGAGCGGCTACCGCGAGTACGACCGCGAACACACGGTGTCGGCTCCAGGAAAACCGACGCTGGCGGGAAGCGCGGATGCCGCGTTCCGAGGCGTTCCGGAAGCGTGGAATCCCGAGGAACTGTTGGTCGCTGCGCTGTCCCAGTGCCACATGCTCTGGTATCTCGGGCTGGCCGCAAACGCCGGCATCGTCGTCACGCGGTACACCGACCACCCCACCGGCCAAATGGAAACGAACCCCGATGGCTCCGGCCAGTTCTCGGAGGTGGTGCTGGCACCGCAGGTGGTGGTGGCCGAGCCGTCGATGGTCGCGCGTGCCGAGCGCTTGCATGCCGACGCACACGACATGTGTTTCATCGCTCGTTCGGTGAACTTCGCCGTCGGGCACCGCTCCACGGTCACCGCAGACGGCGGTCCGCGATGATCGACCGCACCTCGCTCATCGTCGACGTGGACACCGGAATCGACGACTCGATCGCCCTGTTGTACCTGCTCGCCCGCGAGGACGCGGACATCGTCGCGGTTCTCTCGACCGCCGGCAACGTACCCACCGCGCAGGTCGCCGCCAACAATCTGGCGTGGCTGGAGCTGTGCGGGCGCACCGGCATCGAGGTCGCCGTGGGCGCCGACGGACCACTGTCCGTCCCGCTGCGCACCACCGAGGACACCCACGGGCCGCAAGGCATCGGATACGCCGAGCTGCCCGCCCCCGAACTGCGCCCGTCCGGGCGTTCTGCAGCCGACGCCTGGGTGGAGCTCACGCGCGAGCGGCCCGGTGAACTGGTCGGCCTCGTGACCGGTCCGTTGACGAACCTGGCGCTCGCGATCCGCGCGGACCCCGAACTCCCCCATCGGCTGAGGGGGCTGGTCGTGATGGGCGGCGCCTTCGAGTATCCCGGGAACACCACACCCGTCGCCGAATGGAACATCTCCGTCGACCCCGAGGCCGCGGCAGAGGTGTTCGCGGCGTTCTCCGCCGTCCCGCCCGAGCGGGCGCCCATCGTCTGCGGGCTCAACCTGACCGAGCGGATCGTGCTGACCCCGGACCACGTTCGACGGTTCGCGGAACTCGCCGGCAGCGCCCCGATCGAGGACATCGAGCCGACCGACCCGCCCGGACTCCGGTCCGCTGCATCGAACCCCCTGGTCCGGCACGTCTGCGACGCGGTGCGCTTCTACTTCGAGTTCCACCGCGACCATGCGCAAGGGTTCATCGCGCATCTGCACGATCCCTTCGCGGCGGCGGTCGCCCTCGATCCGTCGATCGCCACCTACCGAGCCGCCACTGTCGATGTCGAAACCGAGGGGCGGATCACGCGAGGACAGACGGTCGCCGATCGTCACGGACTGTGGGGAAGATCACCCAATGCCCGGATTGCGTGGGATACCGATGAGTCCGTTTTTCTCGAAGACCTGATCACCCGGCTGGCCGCCTTCGCGCGGCCCTTCGGACAGCAATCGGAGCGAACCGAACGGTAGCTCGACACTGGTACCGTTTCGTGATCTGGATGGGCGTCCAGTCGGCATGCCGGCTACGGCCAGACAGGTTGTTCAGTCGGGAAAAAAGGCGGTACACGTGGCACGACAGGCACGCGCCGTGGCAACACGGCAGCAGATCATCACCGGTGCGGCTCGAATGTTCGAGCAATCCGGATTCGAAGGAGCGAGCCTCGGCGACATCGTCGACGGTTCGGGAACAACCAAGGGCGCGCTCTATTTCCACTTCCGCTCGAAGGACGAGCTGGCTCGCGTCGTCATCGAGGAGCAACACCGTACATCGATCGAATCGGTTCGCGCGGTGACCGAGACGGGTGCGAGCCCGCTGCGGCAACTCGTGATGCTGTGCCACGAAATGGCGCGCCAGATCATTCACGATCCGGTCGTGCGCGCCGGCATGCGGCTCACCCTCGAGTTCGGTGGTTCGAGTGAACCTGCCCAGCCCTACGTCGAGTGGATCGCGAATGCGCAGCAGATCGTCGAGCACGGAATCGAGCTGGGTGAGATCACGAGCACCGTCGATCCAGCTTCCCTCGCGCGGTTCGTGATCGGGTCGTTCACCGGCGTGCAACTCGTGTCGCAGGTCCTCACGCTGCGCGCCGACATCGAGCAACGCGTCGACGACATGTGGGAGTACCTACTTCCCGCGATCGCCACCACCGAGGACGCCGCGGAACTCTCGGCGATTCGTGCGGCACGGTGGACCCCGCCTGCCGAGGCGGATCCCCAGGCATCGGACCCCGAGGCCTGAATCCATTCAGTCCCCCGTGCCCGCACTCAGGGCACGGGGGTTTCCGGGGTTCCGGGGGTTTCCGCTGTTTCCTGCACACCGCAGGGAACGGTGCGAGACTGCCGAGCATGGACCAGCACATCCACTTCGTGACGCTTGCGACGCCGGATCTCGATGCAGCGCGCGCGTTCTACTGCGGCGGGCTCGGGTGGGAAGCCCTACTCGACGTGCCCGGGGAGATCATCTTCTTCCAGACTGCGCCCGGCACGGTGTTGGGCCTGTTCGATGCCGAGAAGTTCCGTGAGGACATCGGACGGCCCGGCACACACGTCGCGACGTCGGGAATTACCTTCTCCCACAACGTCGACAGCGCCGAGGCAGTCGACGCCCTGGTCGCCGCTGCGGTGCGGGCGGGCGCCGCGCTGGTCAAGCATCCGCAGCAGGCCGCGTTCGGCGGCTATCACGGGCATTTCGCCGATCCGAACGGCGTGATCTGGGAGATCTGCCACAACCCGGGCTGGAGCGTCGACGCCGACGGACGGGTGCGGTTGACGA
This sequence comes from Prescottella equi, assembly GCF_002094305.1. Lineage (GTDB taxonomy): Bacteria > Actinomycetota > Actinomycetes > Mycobacteriales > Mycobacteriaceae > Prescottella > Prescottella equi. The sequence continues at coordinate 150,950 of NZ_LWTX01000004.1, read as the reverse complement.
CGGACATCTGAGAGCCGAACGACGCGAGGGCCCCGCACCGTACGGTGCGGGGCCCTCGCGTCGTGCCTGCTGCGAGACTGCGCTATTCGGCGCCGTCGAACGCGTCGAGGATCCGGTTCGCCGCCAGTGCCGCAGTGAGCGAGCCCTCCCGAACCTGGTCCTCGACCTCACTGCGGATCTTCCGGACGCGCTCGTTCGAGTCGAGGCGACGCAACAACTGGTCGTGCACCATCGACCACGTCCAGTCCACCTGCTGCTTCTGCCGCTTGCGTTCGAGTTCGCCCGCATCACCGAGGACCTGCCGATGCCGGAGCACTTCGCCCCAGAACTTGTCGACACCGATGTTCTCGAGCGCGCTCATCGTGAGCACGGGCGGCTTCCACAGCGCGTCGTGCGGGTAGATCAACCGCAGAGCACCGCTCAGCTCGCGGGCCGCGACGCGCGCCTCGGTCTCGTGCTTGCCGTCGGCCTTGTTGACGCTGACGATGTCGGCGAGTTCGAGGACACCTTTCTTGATGCCCTGCAACTGGTCACCGGTGCGGGCGAGGGTGAGGAAGGTGAACGTGTCGACCATGTTGGCGACCGTCACCTCCGACTGCCCGACGCCGACCGTCTCGACGAGGATCACGTCGTAGCCGGCGGCCTCGAGGAGCACCATCGTCTCGCGGGTCGCCTTCGCGACGCCGCCGAGCGTGCCCGACGTCGGGGACGGCCGGATGAAGGCGTTCGGTTCCACCGACAGGTTCTGCATCCGGGTCTTGTCGCCGAGGATCGAGCCACCGGTGCGGGTCGAGGACGGATCGACCGCGAGGACGGCGACCTTGTGGCCCAACGAGATCAGGTGCATCCCGAGGGCTTCGATGGTCGTCGACTTGCCGACGCCGGGCACACCCGTGATGCCTACGCGGATCGCGCTTCCGGCGTGCGGGAGCAGGCGCAGCAGCAACTGCTGCGCCTGCTCCCGGTGATCGGCCCGGGTGGACTCGACGAGCGTGATCGCCTTGGACACATCACTTCGCCGGCCCTCGAGGACCGCGTCACCGAGCGCAGCCAGATCGAGCGGCGGACGGTTAGTCGGCGGCAATCGGATCGTGTCCCAACTGCTCCGACAGCTTCTGCAGCAGACCGATCGCCGCGTCCGCGAGGACCGTGCCGGGCGGGAAGATCGCCGCGGCACCGGCCTGGTACAGCTCCTCGAAGTCACCCGGCGGGATGACGCCGCCGACCACGACCATGATGTCGGGGCGGCCCGCCGCGGCGAGCGCCTCCCGCAGCGCCGGCACCAGCGTGAGGTGACCTGCGGCGAGGGAGGACACGCCGACGATGTGGACGTCGGCGTCGGCCGCCTGCTGGGCGACCTCCTCGGGGGTCTGGAACAGCGGTCCCACGTCGACGTCGAAGCCGAGGTCCGCGAAGCCGGTGGAGATCACCTTCTGGCCGCGGTCGTGACCGTCCTGGCCCATCTTCGCGACGAGGATGCGGGGACGGCGTCCCTCCTCCTCGGCGAACTTCTCGACCAGTGCGATTGCGTTCGAGATGTTGCTCACCTTGCCTGCCTCGTCCCGGTACACACCACTGATGGTCCGGATCTCGGCCTGATGGCGCCCGTACACCTTCTCGAGCGCGTCCGAGATCTCGCCGCCGGTCGCCTTCGCACGCGCAGCGTCGATGGCGAGGGCCAGCAGGTTGTTCTCCATGCCGCCCTCGTTCGAGGCCGCGGCGCGGGTCAGCTCGGCCAGCGCCGCCTGGGTGGCGGCCTCGTCGCGCTCGGCGCGCAACTGCTGCAGCTTCGCGATCTGCTCGGCGCGCACCTTGGTGTTGTCGACCTTGAGAACCTCGATGCTGTCCGGCTCGTCCGGCACGTACTTGTTGACGCCGATCAGCGGCTGCCGGCCGGAGTCGATACGGGCCTGGGTGCGAGCCGCGGCCTCCTCGATGCGGAGCTTCGGGATGCCCTCACCGATGGCCTGCGCCATGCCGCCGGCCTCCTCGACCTCGGCGATGTGCGCGCGGGCACGGTTCGCGAGCTCGTTGGTGAGCCACTCGACATAGTGCGAGCCGCCCCACGGGTCGATCGGCCGGACCGTGTTCGACTCCTGCTGGATCAGCAGCTGAGTGTTGCGGGCGATGCGGGCCGAGAAGTCGGTCGGCAGCGCGATCGCCTCGTCGAGCGCGTTGGTGTGCAGCGACTGCGTGTGGCCCTGCGTCGCGGCCATCGCCTCGACACACGTGCGGCCGACGTTGTTGAACACGTCCTGCGCGGTGAGCGACCAGCCGGAGGTCTGCGAGTGGGTACGCAGCGACAGCGACTTGGCGTTCTTCGGCGCGAACTTCTCGACGAGCTCCGCCCACAGCAGACGCCCGGCGCGGAGCTTGGCGACCTCCATGAAGAAGTTCATGCCGATCGCCCAGAAGAACGACAGCCGCGGCGCGAACTTGTCGATGTCCATGCCCGCGTCGAGACCGGCGCGGATGTACTCGATGCCGTCGGCGAGCGTGTACGCCAGCTCCAGGTCGGCGGTCGCACCAGCCTCCTGGATGTGGTAGCCCGAGATGGAGATCGAGTTGAACTTCGGCATCTTCGCCGACGTGTACGCGAAGATGTCGGAGATGATCCGCATCGACGGCTTCGGCGGGTAGATGTAGGTGTTGCGGACCATGAACTCCTTCAGAATGTCGTTCTGAATGGTTCCGGCCAGCTGCTCGGGAGCGACGCCCTGCTCCTCCGCGGCCACGACGTACAGCGCCAGGATCGGCAGCACGGCGCCGTTCATGGTCATCGACACCGACACCTGCGACAGGTCGATGCCGTCGAACAGCTGACGCATGTCGAGGATCGAGTCGATCGCGACACCGGCCATGCCGACGTCACCCTGCACGCGCGGGTGATCGGAGTCGTATCCGCGGTGAGTCGCCAGGTCGAACGCGACCGACAGGCCCTTCTGACCGGACGCGAGGTTGCGGCGGTAGAACGCGTTGGACTCGGCCGCGGTGGAGAAGCCCGCGTACTGACGGATGGTCCACGGCTGGTTGACGTACATCGTCGGGTACGGGCCGCGCAGGAACGGGGCCGCGCCCGGATAGCTGTCGAGCGGGTAGCCGGCCGCCTCGGCGGCGTCCCGGTCGGCCTTGGTGTAGACGGGCTTGACGTCGATACCCTCGGGCGTCGACCACACGACCTGCTCGGCGGTGTAGCCGTTCGCGGCCGCGAGGTTCTCGACCAGCGCATCGGCCTGCTCCGCGGTGGGGGCAGGCGGCTGCGGGAAGTCCGGGTCCGTCAAGGCGACGTCGGCAAAGCTGCCGATGAGGTGCTTGACCTCGTTCGTTGTCACTTCGGTGCTCCCACTCACTCGTTGTCACCGGCGATCGCGCCGAGCAGTTCGGTCAGTGCCGCGACTGCGTCGATGCGGGCGGTGAGGAATCCGTCGGGACGCGCGGCGCCGTCCTCGACGTCGGCAAAGATCTTCTCGGGCCCCGCCAGCAGAACCTGCTCGATACCGGCTTCGCGGAGTGCCGTGACGGCCGCCGCGCCCTGCTCGCCGTAACGCTTGTCGGTGCCGCACAGCACCGCGATCTTCGTACCCGACTCCTTGACAGCCGTGGCGATGCCGCCGTCCGCCGGATCCAGCGGGCCCGGGTTGACGGCCTCGATGCCGCCGGAGGCGAGCAGGTTCGCGGCGAACGTGGTGCGCACGTTGTGTTCGGCGACCGAGCCCAGCGGCGCCAGAAGCACCTGCGGGCGAGCCCCGTTCGCGGCCAGGTAGGCATCCGAACGGTCGCGCAGCGCCTCGAACGCCGACGCGTAACGGGCGACGGGAGTGCCGGAGACGGCGGCTCCGGCCTCGGCGGCCCCCGCGGGCAGCGGCGCCTCGCTCAGGTTCGGGAACTCGTTGATGCCGGTGACAGCGGTCCGGCGATGCGCGATGTCGGCGTCTCGGGCGGCCTTCGTGGCGGCGATCCGGTCGGCGACGACACCGGCGGCGAGCGCGGCGCGGTAGCCACCGGCGGCCTCGATCTGCTGGAAGAACTCCCACGCCTTCGCCGCGATCTCTTCGGTGAGCTGCTCGACGTACCACGAGCCGGCACCCGGATCGAGGACGCGGCCGAGGTGGGACTCCTCGAGCAGCAGCAGTTGGGTGTTGCGCGCGATGCGCTCGGAGAACGACTTGGACACTCCCGCAGCGCCCGCGGGCAGCGCGACGTCGAACGGCAGCACCGTCACCGAGTCGGCGCCGCCGACACCCGCACCGAACGCGGCGAGCGTGGTGCGGAGCATGTTCACCCACGGGTCACGCTGCGACATCATCGCGGCGGAGGTGACCGCGTGCTGCACTGCGCCACCGAACTCGGAGGCGCCGCACACCTGCGCGACGCGCGCCCACACCTGGCGGCCGGCCCGGAACTTCGCGAGGGTCTGGAACTGGTCGTCGGTCGCGGCGAGACGGAACTCGAGCTGGCCCAGGGCCTCCGAGATGGTCAGGCCCTGCGCGGTGAGCGCGCGCAGGTACTCGACACCGGCGGCGATCGCGGCGCCGAGTTCCTCGGCGTCACCGGCACCGGCGTTATGGAAGTCGGTGCCGTCCACCATGAGGGCGCGGACCGTCTCGGTACGGGCCGCGGCGGCCGTGGCGAGCGCGACGGCGTCGTCCAGCTCCACACCGGAGGCGCCCGAGAAGGCGTCGGTCAGCGGCGAGGCAGCGAGGCCGATGCGGACCTGCGCCCGGTCGGAGACGCCGTCACCGGCAGCGGCGCGCGCGTCGAGCAGCGAGTAGAGCTGCTGCGCGGCGGCGGCGACGTCCGCGCCGGCGTCGAGGGTCAACGGGGCGAGGTCGAGCAGCACACCGGCCAGCGCGGCCTCGAGTTCGGCGACCGGCAGGTTCTTGCCACCGACCGACAGGGTGAGCGCGCTGACGCCGTTCTCCAGACCGTCGAGGACGGTGCGGTTGACCGCGGCGGCGTCCTGGGTGTCCTGCCCGAAGCGGGCGTTGACGAGCCAGCCGGAGTTGACGTCACGGCTCGCGTCGGCGCCACGGACGAACGGGAACTGACCGGGCAGCGGTGCCTCGGGAAGCTCGTCGCGACCGGAGTACAGCGGCGATACGGTCACGCCGTCGTACGTGGTGGTATCGAGAAGCTTCTGCGGCTCCGGGCCCAGCTCGGCGGCGTCGACTCGACGCGACTTGGCAAGCACGCCGGCGACGGCCTGCTGCCATTCCGAGTAGGCGCGCGCGGCGTCCTCGGCTTGTGAAGCTGGTGACACGGGGCGGCTCCCTCTCACTCTCGTGCATGATCGCTCGTGCGAGCGGTCTTCCAATCGGACAAACAATCGGGCAAACAAATCGGACGATTCTCGTCCCCTCGACCTGTGATGCTAACCGCACCGGTCCGGCTCCCGACGTCAGGCCACCCACGGTTCGCTAGCCTCTTTTCATGAGCGTTGCGAACGTGCTGGAAGAAGGTGTCTCGATCACCCCCCAGCGGCTTTTCCGAATGAGTCGCCCGCAGCGACTCGACGGGGTCAACCGCCTCACGATGGACATCGACGGGCACGCCGCGCACGGCGCCTCCCCCACCGCCACGCTGGGCATTCTGATCGACGACATCCTCGGCTTCACGCTCTGGGACCGGCGCGGGGACCGTGCCGGCGTCGTGACCGCCGATCTGTCCGTGGATTTCGTCACACCGACCGGTTGGGTCGGTCCCGAAGTGGTAGCCGACGGTCGCGCCGTCGCGATCACCGCCGACGGCGGTATCGCTTCGACCGAACTTCGGGACGGGGCCGGGACGCTGCTCGCCACCGCGACCGCGTGGGGCAACTTCGTCGACGGCAACGCCGATCGCAGCATGAGTGTCGTGCGTCCCTCGTCCGCACCCGGCTCGATTCCGGACGCCTCCGTGTCCTCACTGACGCGGATCGGTGCGCGGTTCGAGGACCACGACGCGGGCGCGCGCCTCGTCGTACCCGCGAACCCGGCCCTGGCCAACAAGCTCGGCGTCATGCACGGCGGCATCCAGGCCTGTGCCGTCGATCTGGTCGGCGCCGCCGCCCTGAGCAGGCCGGACGCACCCATGTACACCGCATCCATGCGCATCAACTTCTTCCGCCCCGCCCCCGTCGACGCCGATGTCACGTTCACCGCGGAGGTCGTGCGCGCCGGCCGGTCGGTTGCGGTCGCACGTGTCACGAGCACCGGCAGCGACGGCCGGGAGTGTGCCGTTGCCACCGTCACGTGCCGGCGCCCCAGCCGGTAGCCGCGTCGGCACCGGCCTCGCAGGTAGTCTGAACGATTGTGATTGCGCGACTGAGGGATCCCCGTGTGCTCGGCGCGCTCGTCGGATTGGCGGTGTTGTTCGTCGCCGCGGCGATGGTCCCGCACCCGTCGATCGAGCAGATTCGGTCGTGGGCGGAATCGGTGGGACCGCTGTTCCCTCTGGTGTTCCTGTTGGTTCACGTCGTGGTGACGATCGCGCCCGTCCCGCGGACGCTGTTCACGGTCAGCGCCGGTGTGCTGTTCGGTGCGGCTACCGGCATCGCGGTGACGATGGCGGCCACGACGATCAGCGCGGTCCTCGCCCTGTTGATCGTGCGCGCGATCGGCCGAGACGCCGTCGCCGCGCATCTGACCCATCCCGCAGTCCGCTCGGTGGACGCCCGGCTCGAGCGGCGCGGCTGGCTGGCCGTCGGCTCCATGCGCCTGATCGCGATGATCCCGTTCTCGGTGGTGAACTACTGCTGCGGCGTCTCCTCCGTCCGGGTGCTGCCCTACACGCTCGCCACGGTGGCCGGGATTCTGCCCGGCACGGTGGGCGTGGTGCTTCTCGGCGACGCATTGACCGGGGAGACCGATCCGCGACTGCTGGTGGTGTCGGGCATCTGCATCGCAGTGGGGATGCTGGGCCTGTTCGTCGACGCCCGCACCCCGCTCTCCCCGACGCCCACAGTTGGTCAAGCTCGAGACCTGGATTCCTAAAAGTAAGGCCCAGGAGCTTGATCTTGCAGAATCAAGCTCATAACCTTGCATCATGTTCGTACTGACCGTCGACCAGCGAGGCAGCAGGCGAGACATCGACCGCGTCGGACCACTGCTCGACGACCTCGCCTCGACTCCCCTGCTCCGCCCGTTCGAGCGGACCGCCGGAGACGAGGTCCAGGCCGTGGCCGACGACGCCGACATCGTCGTCGATCTCGCACTCGACCTCGTGCGCCGCGAACACTGGAGTGTCGGCATCGGAGTGGGCGAGGTCGAGGAACCCCTCCCCGCTCAGACCCGCGCCGGCCGCGGACCCGCCTTCGAGGCCGCACGCGACGCCGTCGAACGCGCCAAGAGGAGTCCGTCCGGGGTAGCGGTCGAGGCTACGGACGCCCTGGCGGCAGCCGATGCCGATGCCGCCCTCACACTGCTCGCGCTGCTGGTCTCGCGCCGGACACCGCAGGGCCACGCCGCCGTCGATCTGGCGCGACGCGGCCTCAACCAGGCCGAGTCCGCCGCCGAACTCGGCATCAGCAAGCAAGCCGTCTCGCAGCGCCTCATCGCAGCCGGCTGGCACGCCGAGTCCGCCGGCAGGCAACTGGCGGCTCGACTCCTCGCGAGGGCCGACCGATGACTGCACTGAGCCTCGCACTCGTGGGGATCGCGGCGCTGGTCGGCGTCGTCGCCGGCCGGCTGGGTGCGACGTCCAGCCGGGCCGGGACGGTCGTTCGCATCGCCCCTGCCGTCGCAGTCCTGGCACTAGCGGGGTCCGCTCTCGCGGCGACCGCTGTGCCGCCGGTCCAGGGCTTCGCCCTCGGCGCCACCTACGTCCTGACCGTCGCGGCGGCCGCCACCGGCGGCGCCCCGATGGTGCTGGCCGCCTTCCGGTTCGCCCGCCGCCAGCCCGACGCAGGACCCGAACCCGACGACGGCCCGCTGCGCGGCGGCCGCGTCATCGGACTGCTCGAGCGCACCGCCGTGGCCGTCTCGGTCCTCGCGGGCTGGCCGGAGGGCATCGCGATCGTCCTCGCGGTGAAGGGCCTGGCCCGCTATCCCGAGCTGCGGGAGCCGCACGCGTCGGAGCAGTTCATCATCGGCACCTTCACAAGCGTGCTGTGGGCCATCGCCGTGGCGGGCGTCGGCCGGGCGCTGGTGACATAGCGTCATGGGTGAGAACAGCGCTTCGGGACCGATCGTGAGCACCGCGCCGCGTCGCATCCCGCAGGGAGCCGAACTCGAGCCGCTGCTCCTCTGCTACGGCTACCGCCTCACCCGGGCGGGAACCGTCAAGGGCACGGAACCGTCGCATGCACCCGAGGACATCGCCGCTGCCGAAGGATTCGGGTGGCCAGTCCGGAGCACAGAACGCTGGACGCCACAGGAGATCGTCGAACGCGCGACCGTCGCCGCCGACGCCCTCGACGTCGACGCTGTACTGGGCGCCTTCGTCGCCGGACTGGGTAGCGCTCCGCGTGGCCGACAGACGGCGATCTCGTTCGGGTGGGCTCGGCATCTCGGTACCGGTCGTCGGGGCGATCGCGGTGTCCCCGACTGCGGTCTGACCGAGGACTCGTACGCCGTCGACGTCACGGAGAGACTGTTGCGGCTCTCGCTCGGATGGGCGTGGAACGAACTGCCTCAGCACTATCTTCCCGATCTCGAAGCCGCTGTAGCGCAAGGTCTTCCGATCCCGACCGGCGACGACCGGCAACGACTGCGTGTCCTGTTGGACCTCGTCCGCACGCAGCCCGCGGGGACACTTCCGAGCGAACTCGAAAAGGCCGTCGCACGGTCCAAGATCGTTCCGGGTACCGACAAGTATCAGCGCTACGGAATCCTGATCGGACTGTCGGAGATCGGAGTCCTACCCTGCCCTGCCCTCGTACCGAGCTGGGATCGGTTCGTCCCCGACACCGAACGCAGGGCGGCGTATCGCAACGTCAAGAGCGGGCCGCGATCGGACATCCCGGTTCCCCTGGCCTCCTGGCGCGGTGGCCTCGACGAAGCCCGAGCCGAGCAGCTGCTGAGCCTCTGACCTCCGCCTACCAGCGCCGCAAGTAGGTATCGTCGGGCGAATGGATCTCGTGGTCACGTCGGACACCGGGCCGGTCGGCGACGTGTACCGGCTGGCGAGCGAGTTGCAGGACGCCGGAGTCGACTTCGCCGTCGCCACGAAGTCGGTCCCCGGCGCTCTCGTCATCTGTCTGCGCTGCCTACCCGAGAGCTACGGCCGACGGTCGTTCACCCGCTACGAGACGATCGAGCCCGCGATGCTCGTCGACATCTGTGTGTCCGAGGAAGCGATGGGCGGACGCCCCACGGCGCAGCAACGCGAGACTCTCGGAGAGCTGTTGTGCCACTGGATCGGAAGGGCGTCGCGATCGCGGACGGCACCGTGGTCGCCCTCCCAGCGGGCCGAGCTCAGGCACGCCGCCGAGCAGTCACTGGTGTCCCTGGGATGGCTCGACGGTCCCCGCACCCGCGCCGCCGAACTGTGCCGGGCGGGGCTGCCGCTGGACGACATCGCCGAGGCGACGGGACTGCCGCTGAGCGAGGTCGAAGACCTGTTCACCGACATACTCTGACCACCGGTCCCACCCGCCTCAGCCGGGACCCGGGAGCTGCCTGTCGACCAGTTCCTTCGCGTCGAGCAACCCCAGTCCCGGATACATCTGCCGGAGTCGTCTGATCGCATCGATCCGGCCCGACGAGGACGCGATCGCCGCAGACACGTCCGGTAGTGCGACCTCTGCCGGCGAGACCTTCGCCGGCACCCGAACGGTGTTGCGGTGGCGCCACGCCGACAATGCCGACACGGTCGACCCGCCAACCACGATCACCGCCAAAGCCACGGTGAGCCAATTGCCGAGCGACGGATTCACCACCACCGCGCGCACCGCAGACGGAAAGAGCACCACTGCCGCGATCAGCATCGCCGTTCGGGCCCAACGCTCGACGCGGCCGGTCGCGGGCCCGAACGGTGCGTTCACTACTCCCTACCCGGCGGAAGTCCTTCCGGCTGCTCGCCACCGCCGAGCAGGTGCTCCTGCGACAGCGGGCTCTCGACGGGAGTCCGCGCGACGGCCTCGGCCGCGCGGACGGCCTGCGCAACTGCCGGGTCGGCCTTCGTCTCGAACCAGCTGGCGACCTCGTCGGAGTCGTCCTCGGGCCGAGGCAGGTTCTCGTCCTCGGTACGGCTGGGCTCGTAGCGGAAGACGCCGTCGTCGCCGGGCGCGCCGAGTGTCTTCGCGAACCCCTTGAGGGCGTCCCCGAAGTCGCTGGGCACGAGCCACACCTTGTTGGCGTCGCCCTGCGCCATCTGCGGAAGCGTCTGAAGGTACTGGTACGCAAGAAGTTCCGGGGTGGGCTTGCCGGACTTGATGGCGGCGAACACCTTCTCGATCGCCTTGGCCTGACCCTGCGCCTGCAGGTACTTGGCGGCACGCTCACCCTGCGCGCGCAGGATCCGCGACTGCCGCTCACCCTCGGCCCCGAGGATCGACGCCTGCTTGGCACCCTCGGCCGCCAGGATCTGGCTCTGCTTGGCACCCTCGGCGGTCTTGATCGCCGACTCGCGGTGGCCCTCGGCGGTGAGGATCATCGCCCGCTTCTCGCGGTCGGCCTTCATCTGCTTCTCCATCGACTCCTGGATCGACGGCGGCGGGTCGATGCTCTTGAGCTCGACGCGGGCGACACGCAGCCCCCAGCGTCCGGTGGCCTCGTCGAGCACGCCGCGCAGCTGCCCGTTGATCGAGTCGCGGGACGTCAGCGTCTCCTCGAGCGTCATACCGCCGACGACGTTGCGGAGCGTGGTGATGGTCAGCTGCTCGACCGCGGCGATGTAGTTGCTGATCTCGTAGACGGCGGCCTGCGGGTTGGTGACCTGGAAGTAGACGACCGTGTCGATCGACAGCGTCAGGTTGTCCTGCGTGATGACCGGCTGCGGCGCGAACGACACAACCCGCTCGCGCAGGTCCACCTTCGCCCGGATCCGGTCCACGAACGGCACCAGGAACGTGAGCTGACCCGACACCGTGCGCGCGTAGCGGCCCAGCCGCTCGATCACAGCCGCCTCGGCCTGCGGCACCAACGCCACCGACTTCGCGACGAGAATGACGACGAGTACGACCAGTACCGCCAGAACTATCAGTGCAGCCATCTTCTCTACGGTCCCCTCCATACGACGGCGGTCGCGCCGTCGATCTCCATCACCGTGACTGTCGTCCCCGGCGGATACACCTCGCTGACGTCGAGTGGACGGGCCGTCCACACGTCACCGTCGAGCTTGACCCGGCCGGCATGTTCGCCGACTTCCTCGAGCACCAGCGCATGCTTGCCCGGCAGGGCCTCGGTGTTCATCAGCTTCAGTGGCGGCTTCTCGAACCGGCGGAGCAGCGCCGGACGCACACCCAGCACCAGGACCAGCGAAACCACACCGAACACCACCGCGTCGACCCAGACCGGAAAGTCGGTCGCCGCGGAGAATCCGGCGGTCGCCAGTGCGCCGCCCGCGAGCATCAGCAGGAAGAACTCCCCTACCAGCGCTTCCGCCGCTGCCAGGAGAACGCCCGCTACCAGCCAAATCAAAGCTGCCACAAGACCATCTAACCAGAAGTACCCGTCACCGCGATGTTCGCGAAACGCCCTGTGGAGAAACGGCAGCCGTGGCGAAACCACAGTTCAGTCGGCGGTCACGAAATCCACCAGTCGCTCCACCGCGCCGATCAGCGGCGCCTCGAGGTCGCGGAAACTCTCGACGGCGCCGTAGACGCGGCGCCAGCCGTCCTGCGGAGTCCCCCAGCCGAGCGCGGTGCACACGCCGGTCTTCCAGTCCTGGCCGCGCGGGATCTTCGGCCAGGCGGCGATGCCGACCGACTTGGGCCGCACGGCCTCCCACACGTCGATGTAGGGGTGGCCGGTGACCATCACGTGCGGCCCCAGGCCCTGCGTCAGGCGTTCCTCCTTGGATCCGGTCACCAGGTGGTCGACGAGCACGCCGACCTTGCGTCCCGGGCCGGGCCGGAACTCCGCGAGCCGATCACCGAGGTTGTCGAGCCCTTCGAGGTGCTCGACCACCACACCCTCGACCCGCAGATCGTGGCCCCACACCCGCTCGACCAGGGCGGCGTCGTGCACGCCCTCCACCCAGATCCGGCTCGGCAGGGCGGTACGCGCTCTCAGACCCTCGACCTTGGTCGAACCCGAGGCCGACCGCTGCGCCGCCGGTTTCTGCTGCCGCGGCACGGGGCGGACGAGGGTGACGGGGCGACCGTCGATGAGAAACGCGGCCTCGCGCATCGCGAACAGGCGGGTGCGGCGCGCGCCGTCCTCGAGCCGCACGAAATCGCCGTCGTAGGTGCGTTCGATACCGACCACCGCACCGCAGAATCCGGTGGCGGCGTCCTCCACCACGAGGTCGCGTTCCGCGGCCACCTCGGGCGTCTTGGGCTTCCGGGTCCGGGAGTGGCCGGCGAAGATGTCGCCGTACATGTTGCTCGCGTTCACGGCACCTCACGCTATGTCAGACGGGGGCACGCGCGGACACCGCCACGCCGTCCTATGCTCGGTAACCGTGAGTTCTCCCAGCGCGACGCTGACCGTGTGGGCCGCTTCCTGGCTCGCCGGGGACAGCGCACCCGACGACGTGATCGACGCTCTGCAGCAGTGGGCGCCGATGCACCTCGTGGGCGCGGCGGACGCCGAGACCGCGCTGGCGACCGATCTCGGGTGGCCGGGGGTACAGGACGGCGGGGCACCGATCCTGCTGCGCCTCGTCCGCCGGAGCATCGCCACGCCGGGCGGACTGCGCCTGGTGCTACCTGCCCCCGGCGACGTGCGTGGGCTGCCCGCCGGCTCCCCGTTCGCCCGGGCCGCACTCGATGCCGGTGAGGGCGTGATCGTCGGCGAACCCGGACAGCCCGGCATCGGACTGGTGCCCGTCGTGGAGGGCCCGGACGTCCTGCGCTGGACGGTCCACTCGATCGCTGCGGTGCCGCCGGTCGCCGAGCACACAGGTCTCGGTGAGGCCGAGTACGCGATGCGGGAGGCGATCCGCGATGCCGCGGACGCGCTGCTGCAGCTGTCGTCGGTGCAGACGGGCCGAGCCGACGGCGATCCTCGCCGCCGGATCGCCGAGGCGCTCGACGACCGCGCACACCACCGCTACCCCGACTCGATGCCCACGCGGGCGCTGCGCATCCTGGATTCGTCGGATCAGGTGGCGGCGATCCTGTCCGTTGCCGAACACGATTCACCCACCGAGGCGCCGTCCGCGACTGGCGCGGCCGCCCGCGAGGAACTGTTGCGCCCGTTGTGGTCCGCGGTCCGGACGGCCCGCGTGGCCGCGGTGTCCGCCTCGGCGAGGGACGCCCACCGGGCCTGACGGCCGATCTCCCGACGCGTCACCGGTGGTTCATCACGATGTGCCGGTCGATTCGCACGTGCTCGTCGAGCGTCGGGTAGAGCAGTCCGGTGTCGCGGCCGTAGTCGTGTTGCCGCAGCCAGGCGTACACGTCGCCCCACAGCCAGATGCCGCCCGAGACCGTGTTGAACGGCGTCGGGAACGGCGTCCCGCGTTGCCGGACGCCGCGCACCCACTGCCCCACCGCCTGCCGGGTCACTCCGGCGCGATCCGCGACGTCCTGGCGGGTGACGAGGTCCGGATGAGTGCGCGCAGGAGTCACCCCGTGCGCGACGAGCTGATCGACCAGGCTCATTCCCGCTGTGGCGCAGCGCATTCCCTCGGCGGTCACCGTCAGCAACTGCAGCCCGCCCTGATCACGCACGGTCACGTCGAACTCGTCCGCGATGGCCGCTTCCCGCGACACCGTCAGCAGCGGAACGATGAATGTGAACTCGAAGCGGTGATAGAGGCTGTCCTGCACCCGATCAACATAGTCGGCCGGGCGGTTTCCATCCGGAAACAGGCCGAGGGACAACGACGGCAGCACAGCCTAGGCCGTGTAGATCCCCAGATCCGCTTCGACGCCGAGGCGGTCCCAGAACGCGGTCCTGTCGAATCCGGTGGCGCGGGCGCGATCGGCCATCACTCGCCCGGCTGCATCATGAGCATGCCGGTCCCGCCACTTCACGACGGTCACCACGTTGAAGTGACTCTCGCCCTCCTGCAGTCGGACGACGTCGTTGGCGACGAGGCCGTCCAGGCGCCCCAGCACCTCATGGGTCTGCCCCACCGTCGCCAGGAACTCGGGCAGGGACGCCTCGGGGACGTGGAATTTGTCGATACGCAGAATCTCGGTCATTCCGCGAACCTAGAACCTCAACGTAGATCGAGGTCAAGAGTCCCTCGCTAGTTTCCAACCGGACGGCGCGCCGGCGCGCAACAGTTCACCGCGCACGGCGACCCGTCGACGGTCGCACCGAGCAGCGGTTCCCGGCCCAGGCGCGCGGGGGCCGCGCCGGCACGGCGTTCCTCCACGAGTTCCCGGATCATCCGCGGGAAGCGGCGATCCGTGCCCGGTGTCGCGGCGCGCACGAATTCGATCCCCAGTTCCGCCGCCTTGTCGCGGGCCTCCGTGTCGAGGTCCCACACCACCTCGAGGTGATCCGAGACGAATCCGACCGGGCACACGATCACCGCGGGCGCGCCCGACGCCGCAACCGTGTCGAGGTGATCGCAGATGTCGGGGTCGAGCCACGGCACCTGCGGCGGGCCGGAGCGCGACTGCCACACCAGGTCGAAGTCGTCGATGCCTGCCGCCTCTGCGCACAGACGGGACGCATCGGCGACCTGCCGGCTGTAGAGGTTGCCGCCCTCGGCCGGCGGACCGGCGTTCTCGTCGGCGGCGAGGGGTACCGAGTGCGCGGTGAACACCAGCCGCGCCCGGTCCCGCGCATCCTCCGAAAGCTGTTCGCGCGCAGCACGGATCGCATCGGCGAAGGCGGCAACCATGAGCGGGTGATCGTAGTACTGCCGCAGCTTCTCCAGGGTCGGTGCGTCGGGGCCCGCTGCGTCCCGGGCCCGCGCGATGTCCTCGTCGTACTGACGACACCCGGAGTAGCCGCCCCACGCCGATGTGGGAAACACGAGCGCGTTCCGGACGCCGTCGTCACGCATACGCGCGACGGTGTCCTCGACCATCGGATGCCAGTTACGGTTGCCGAAGTACACCGGCAGATCGATTCCGCCCTCACGCAATTCGGCTTCCAGGCGCGCGATGATGTCGCGGTTGAGAGCGTTGATCGGGGACACGCCACCGAAATGCATGTAGTGCTCGGCAACCGCGGCGAGACGCTCGGGCGGAACGCCTCGACCGCGGGTGACGTTCTCGAGGAACGGCATCACGTCGTCCGGCTTCTCCGGCCCCCCGAAGGAGAGCACGAGAAGTGCGTCGAAATCCGAATTCCGCTGTCCGCTCATGCGTCCATTCTCGCCCAGTGTCGACATCGGTGCCCGGGACGGGTCAGCCGACCACCGCGTGGAAGCCGCCGTCGACGTAGATGATCGATGCTGTGGTGCCGGGCAGCCAGTCCGAGAGGACCGTGCAGACGCTCTTCGCGACCGGCGTCGGGTCGTCGACGTCCCAGCCGATCGGCGCCGCACTGTCCCACGCGGTGTTCAGCTTGTTCAACTCCGCGCCGGGGCCGGTCGCGTCGCCCGCGATGGCCTTCGCGGCGAGCGTCTTGACCGGGCCGGCCGCAACGAGATTCGAGCGGATCCCGCGAGTGCCGACCTCCTTGGCGACGTACCGGTTCACGGCCTCGAGGGTGGCCTTCGACACGCCCATCCAGTTGTAGAACGGCATCGCGCGGGACGGGTCGAAGTCCATGCCGACGATCGACGCGTTGTCGTTGAGGACCGGCAGCAGCGCCTTGGCGAGTGACGCGTACGAGTACGCCGAGATCTCCATCGCGTTCGAGATGTCCGACCAGGGGGCGTCGAGGAACGGCGCGCCGAGACCCGAGCGCGGCGAGTACGCGATGGAGTGGACGACACCGTCGAGGCCCTCGGGGGCCAGTTCGCGGACCCGCTCGGCCAGGGTCGCGAGGTGCTCGTCGTTCTGCACGTCGAGTTCGACTGCCGGCGGCACCGGTTCCGGCAGCCGCTGCGCGATCCGGTCGATCAGCCGCAGGCGGTCGAAGCCCGTGATGATCACCTTCGCGCCCTGCTCCTGCGCCACTCGCGCGACGTGGAACGCGATGGAGGCGTCGGTGATGATGCCGGTGACGAGAATGGTCTTGCCCGCGAGCAGTCCGCCCATGTTGTTGCTACTCCTGTGATGAAAGTCTGTGGGTGCGTGAGATTTCCGGGAAAAGCGGGTGCGGTCAGTGCCCCATGCCCATGCCGCCGTCGACCGGGATCACGGCACCGGAGACGTACGCGGAATCGTCGGACGCCAGGAAGCTCACCACGGCGGCGACGTCCTCGGGCTGCCCGAGCCGCTGCAGCGGGATGAACTTCTTGGCCGTGTCCCGCAGGTCGTCCGACAGTTCGGCGGTCATGTCGGTCTCGATGAAGCCCGGCGCGACGACGTTCGCGGTGATCGATCGCGACCCCAGCTCACGCGTGAGCGACCGCGCCATGCCGATCACACCGGCCTTGGAGGCGGCGTAGTTGATCTGACCGGCCTGGCCCGCCATGCCGACCACCGATCCCAGGAAGATCATCCGACCCCAGCGGGCGCGGAGCATGGCGCGGTTGGCGCGCTTGGCACACCTGAAGGCACCGGTGAGGTTGGCATCGAGGACGCGGGTGAACTGGTCCTCGTCCATGCGCATGAGGAGCGTGTCGTCGGTGATGCCGGCGTTGGCGACCAGCACCTCCACCGGCCCCTGGTGCTCCTCGACCTCCTTGAACGCACGATCGATCGAATCCGCGTCGGTGACATCGCACTTGACTCCGAACAGCCCCTCCGGCGCGCCCGAGCCACGGTGCGTGACGGCCACCTTGTGACCGTCGTCGAGGAGGCGCCGCGCGACGGCCAGGCCGATGCCGCGGTTGCCTCCCGTCACGAGCACGGAACGGGACGGGCTGCTGGTGTTCGACATGCGATCAACCTATCTGTTCGGTTGCGGGTTACGTGTCCAGGTGGACGAAATCGACGCACGGGACGGGCGCCCCAGCGGTCATGGCAGGCGTTGCCGGAGGATCAGCGCGGTGGCCAGCCCCGAGGCGCTGAACAGCACACCGAGCACCAGCCAGGGGCGGCTCGCGTCGCCGCGTGCGTTCTCGAATCCGATCTGCTCCTCGAGCGTGTCGTAGACGTCACGTAGTTCCTCGAGACTCGACGCGGTGAAGAAGTTGCCGCCGGACAGGTTCGCGATCTCCCGCAGCGACGGGTCGTCGACCGGGACGGGAATCCGGTCGCCCTCGATCTCGACGGTGCCGTAACCGGTACCGAAGGAGATCGTCGAGATCGGCACGCCCTTGTCCTTGGCCTGGCGGGCCGCGGTGAAACCGCCGCGCGGGTCGTCGGGGCTCTCCGGGACCGTCTGCTTGCCGTCCGACAGCAACACGATCCGGGCGGGCGGCGCTTGCTCGCTGCCGCCGAGTACCGCCGCGAGGGTGTCGATCGACTGCAGTGACGTGAAGATCGCCTCACCGGTCGCGGTGCGTTCGCTGAGCGTCAGGTTGTCGATCGCGGCCTTCGTCTCGTCGCGGTTCGGGGTGGGCGACACCAGCACCGACGCGGTGCCCGCGAACGCGACCAGGCCGAGGTTGATGCCCGGAGTGAGCCCGTCCGCGAACGACTTGGCGGCCTCCTGCGCTGCGGCCAGACGACTCGGCTCGACGTCGGTCGCCTTCATCGACAGCGACACGTCGATCACCAGTACCACGGTCGCGCGGTTGCGCGGCACCCGCTTGTCGGCGGTGGGTCCGGCCAGCGCCACCGTGAGGAACACCAACCCGACCAGCAGCAGTGCGGTCGGCAGGTGGCGGGTGATGTTCGGCCGGTTGGGTGCGACCTTCTCGAGCAGCTCCATGTTGGCGAACCGCAGCACGTGCTTCTGCCGGCGCCGCTGGATCACCACGTACCCGGCGGTGAGCGCGACGACGACCGCCAGGAACAGCAGCCACCACGGAGATGCGAACTGGGACAGACTCATCGGCCGGTCACCCCGCGGGTGGGCGCCCCGTAGCTGTGCCGCCGGGACGAGACGAACCGCACGACGTCGGCGATCCAGTCCCGATCGGTGCTCAGACTCAGCCGCGGTGCGCCACAGCGCCGCAACGTCGATTCGACGGCGTGACGGTGCGCGGCCGCGGCCTGCGCGAAGTCGGCACGCAGGCGCGGCGTGGTCGCGAACTCGCGGGTGCGACCGGACTCGGGGTCGAAGAGTACGACGTCCCCCGCGTCGGGCAGCTCGAGGTCCCGCGGGTCGAGCACCTCGATGCCCAGCAGTTCGTGTCGCCCGGACAGCGCCCGCAGCGACCGCTCCCAGTCGATCGGGCCGAGGAAGTCACTGATCACCACCGCGAGCCCGCGTCGACGTTCCGGACGGCGCAGCGACTCGAGCGCACCCCGCAGATCGCCGCGCACGCCCTCGGCGGCATGCGGGGTGGTTGCGATCCGGCGCAGCATCGCCTGCGCGTGGACGCGTCCACCGCGGGCTGGGATGCGCAGCATGCGGTCGCCCGTCGCCACGACCGCCCCGATCCGGTTGCCGCTGCCACCCGCCAGATACGTCACCGCCGACGCGGCCGCCACCGCGAGGTCGCGCTTCTCGCACAGCGCGGTGCCGAAGTCCAGGCTCGACGACAGGTCGACCACCAGCCACGTCTCCAGCTCGCGGTCGGCGACGGTCTGCCGGACGTGCGGGTGCGTGGTGCGCGCCGTGACCGACCAGTCCATCTGCCGGACGTCGTCGCCGGGCTGGTACTCGCGGGCATCGCCGGGCTCGGAACCCGGGCCCGGGATGAGCCCGAGGTGATCGCCGTGCAGCACGCCGTCGAGGCGTCGACGCACCGTCAGTTCGAGCGTGCGCAGCGCCGCGGTGAGTTCCGGATCGCGCAACGATCCGGACCGGAACGACGGAACCGCACCCGGTTTCCGGGTCACTGCGGCTGCGTGCCCGACGGGGACAGCGGCCCGGCGTCGTACGCCGGGGGCGCGGGCGGCGCCGCCTGCGGCACCGGTTGTGCACCGACCTGCGGCAGCCCGACGGTCTGCAGGACACGAGTGATCACGTCCTGCGGGGTGACCTCGTCGGCGAGGGCGTCGTACGACAGCACCAGCCGGTGGCGAAGGACGTCCGGGATGATCTCGAGTACGTCCTGCGGTACCACGTAGTCGCGGCCGCGGAGCAGCGCGAGCGCACGCGACGCCGAGATGATGCCGAGGGTCGCGCGCGGCGACGCGCCGTACGCGATCCAGCCCGCGACGTCGTCGAGACCGAACTCGCGCGGCGTGCGGGTCGCGGCGATGACGCGGACGACGTAGTCGACGAGCGCGTGGTGCACGAAGACGTTGCTCGCGACCTTCTGCAGCCGGACCAGTTCCTGCGGGTCGAGAACCTGGCTGGGTTCGGGTGCCGCGACACCCATGCGGTAGACGATCTCGCGCTCTTCCTCGACGGACGGGTAGTCGACGAGCACCTTGAACAGGAAGCGGTCGCGCTGCGCCTCGGGCAGCGGGTAGACGCCCTCGTTCTCGATGGGGTTCTGCGTCGCCATCACCAGGAACGGTTCCGGCATCGCGTAGGTCTTGCCGCCGATCGAGACGTGCCGCTCGGCCATGACCTCGAGCAGTGCGGACTGCACCTTCGCGGGAGCGCGGTTGATCTCGTCGGCCAGCAGGAAGTTGGCGACCACCGGGCCGAGCTCGGTGTCGAACTGCTCGCGCCCCTGCCGGTAGATGCGGGTGCCGATCAGGTCGGTCGGCACGAGGTCCGGGGTGAACTGGACGCGGGAGAACGATCCGCCGACCACCTTCGCGAACGTCTCCACCGCAAGGGTCTTCGCGACGCCCGGAACACCCTCGAGCAGCACGTGCCCCTTGGCGAGAACGCCGACGAGCATCCGTTCCACCAGGCGGTCCTGGCCGACGATGACCCGCTTGACCTCGTAGATCGCGCGCTCGAGCGTGTGCACGTCCCGCGCCAGGTCCGACGTTCCCGAGCCCGCGTCCGGATGGACCGCCCCCTGCGAACCCGACCCAGCCACCGCGCCGTCACGTGAGGTCACCAACAGTCCCCGCTTCCACCTAGATCGGTTCCATCGCCTTGCCAGTCTTGCCCGCTCAACTATTCCAGGTGTCACCCCACCGCCGCACGAAGCCGGCGCGAGCTACGACACCATACGGACAGCGTACGGAGTCATTCCGTCCCAGCGCACCGGCGAGACCCGGACCGTCGAACCGGACTGCGGGGCCTCGAGCATCTGCCCGTCACCCAGGTACAGCGCGACGTGCTGGCTTGCGCCGGGGCCCCAGAAGATCATGTCTCCGCGTCGCATCTGCGACGACGGGACCTGCGTACCGGCGGTGTACTGGTAACCCGTGTAGTGCGGGAGCGAGATCCCGATCCCGGCGAACGCGTAGATCATCAGGCCCGAGCAGTCGAACCCCACCTTGTTGAAGTCGCCGTAGCTGTCCGCGACGCCGCCGTCGCGGATGCCCAGCGTCGGACCGTTCGCGTTGCCACCACCCCACGCGTACGGCAGGCCGAGCTGCGACATGCCGCGGTCGATCACCGTCTCGATCGCGCCGGCTCCGGTCACCGACGGCGCCATCGGCTTGGGCGCGGACTGCGCGGGCGCCGACCATTCGCCGTCGTCGTCGATCTGGGTGTGCGGCCGCTCGCTGTCCGCCACTTGCGATGCGCGCTCCCGCGACGCCTGGTCGGCGGCCGCCCGGCGCGCGGCCTCGGCGGCCGCCGCAGCCGCAGCCGCAGCCGCGGCCTCCTCGGCACGACGCTGGTTGTCCCACTCCAGATAGGCGTCGCGCTGCCCCTGCAGCCCGGTCACGTTGGCGCGCGCCGCGTCGAGTTGCGCCTGGGCGCCGTCTCGCTGGGACTCGATCTGCGCCTTGCGTGCGGCCTGTTCCTGAAGGGCGCTGCGAGCCGCGGCGATCGCCTGTTCGGCTTCGGCCTTCTTGTTCTCGGCAGCGCCCGCGGCGGCATCGGCGCGCTGCTTCGCCTCGCGCGCCGCCGAGTCCCGGTTGGCCTGCTCGGTTCGCGCCCGCTCGAGGTTCTCCAGGATCGCCTTCTGGCTCGCCGACAGCATCCGCATCATCTGGGCCCGGTCGAGGATGTCCTCGGGTCCGTCCGCGCCGAAGAACGACGACAGCGACGCGACGTTACGCCCCTTGGTGTAACTCGACACCGCGTAGTCGGTGAACCGTTTACGGGCCTGCTCGATCTGGGTGCCGGCGTCGCGCAACGCTTGCTGACTCTGTTCCACCTGCGCACCGGCGGCTGCGGCCTCGTCCCGCGCGCTCTGCAGGTCGACGAGGGCCTTGTTGACGTCCTCGCGTTTGATCGCAACCTCGTCGTCGAGCTGCGCGAGCTGCTGGTTCGCGGTCGCGACCTGATTGATGAGGTCGCCGACCTGCGAGACACCCTCGGAGACTCGGGCGTTTCCACTCTCGATCTCGGCGTCGGACGGGTTCGGTGGCGGTGGCGGCACCGCGGCAGCCGTGCCGGGTGGGCCTGCGACGAGGGCGCACACCACGCTCGCGCCCAGCAGAGCCCGCGCACCGGCCGAGCGCGCGCGTACCAATGCCGGACGCCGCACGCCTGCGCGTGAGCCCCTTCGCCCCACAACACCCTCCCAACTGCTGTGACCGAACCCGGCTGTCTGCCCGGCCCGTGCGGGGAGGAGCGTCACCGCGGAGACGAACCGCGCCGACGCGCAGATCACGCGACGTTTCTCGCCGTCACATGAATCGTCACGTCACTCATGCGACACTTCTTCCCCAAAAAGTGCCACTGGCACCGTACGACACTTTGCACGCTCTGGTGCACTCTTGTCACAAATGACGCCGACGTAATTCGACCTGCGCAAATGCGGAGGGGCTGCCGGAATCAGCTTCCGGTCGGGTGCTCGCCGTTCCCCGGTGTCGACTCCGCGGCGACGGGCCGCGCTCCCTGCCCGCGGCGGGCCTTCGCGACGAAGGAGACCCCTGCGACCGCCGCGACCAGCAGCACCAGCAAGGCGGTCACGAGTCCCCAACGCGGCGCCGGCTCGGTGATGCCGTCGACGAAATTGTTCGCCGAATCGACGGGATTACCGGTGAAGGTTCGATCCTGCGCGTTCTCGAGGACCACCCGGCTGATCGTGTCGCTGTACGTGCCGTTGGCAGACGGGCTGAGCACGAGCACTGTGCCGCCCTCGACCTTCCCCACCTCGGTCGCGAGATCCCGGAGAGGTTCGGGGCCGTGCGGATCCGAGTCGACGACCACGA
The DNA here is from genome assembly GCF_002094305.1 of Prescottella equi. Classification (GTDB taxonomy): domain Bacteria; phylum Actinomycetota; class Actinomycetes; order Mycobacteriales; family Mycobacteriaceae; genus Prescottella; species Prescottella equi. Next base: position 128,617 of record NZ_LWTX01000004.1, on the reverse strand, counting down.
TGCGGAGCGTCACACCGTCCTCCTGCGCCCGGGCGACGACGGCCTGGAGTCCCTCCACATCCGCGTCGGGCGCCGACACGTTGTCGTCGGACAGATCCGCGAACACCGCGTCGAGCGAGACGTCGTCGGGGATCTTGGCGATGTTCGGGAGCAGGACGGGCGCGATTGAGGCAGTCATCTCTCATCCGGGGTCGGGTGCGACGGGCAGACTGATCTGCACAGTACGTGACGTACCGGACCACCGGCCGCGCCGTCCGTTGCACCCGCGTGGCGACTACGTGAGGATTGGAGCGACGCGAGTCGCCGTGGCAGTCCGACGTTCGGACGTCCGATCCGGGCCCGACCCCGCAGTCTCACAGGACAAGCGTACTGTTAGACTCGATCCGAGACGCCCGCGTAACCGTCGGGTTCGGTCCGCCGATCGGACCTGGCCTTGTTCGCGTGCCTCGCTTCAGCCGTCGACACAGCCCCGTCGGCGGCGAACCTCAAAGACGAGTGGAGCTGACGTGACCACCAGTATTGATACGTTCGGCGCCAAGGGAACCCTCGAGGTCGGAGACAACTCGTACGAGATCTTCCGCCTCTCGGCCGTGCCCGGCACCGAGAAGCTGCCCTACGCACTGAAGGTTCTCGCCGAGAACCTCCTGCGCACGGAGGACGGCGCCAACATCACCGCCGATCACATTCGCGCCATCGCGAACTGGGATCCCTCGGCCGAGCCGAGTGTCGAGATCCAGTTCACGCCCGCGCGCGTGATCATGCAGGACTTCACCGGCGTGCCGTGTGTCGTCGACCTCGCCACCATGCGTGAGGCCGTCACCACCCTCGGCGGCGACCCGAACAAGGTCAACCCGCTCTCCCCCGCCGACATGGTCATCGACCACTCGGTCATCCTCGACGTGTTCGGCCGCGCCGACGCCCTCGAGCGCAACGTCGACCTCGAGTACCAGCGCAACGGCGAGCGTTACCAGTTCCTGCGCTGGGGCCAGGGCGCGTTCGACGACTTCAAGGTCGTCCCCCCGGGCATGGGCATCGTCCACCAGGTCAACATCGAGTACCTGGCTCCCACCGTCATGACCCGCAACGGCCAGGCGTACCCCGACACCTGCGTCGGCACCGACTCGCACACCACCATGGTCAACGGCCTGGGCGTGCTGGGCTGGGGCGTCGGCGGCATCGAGGCCGAGGCCGCGATGCTCGGCCAGCCGGTCTCCATGCTGATCCCGCGCGTCGTCGGCTTCAAGCTGACCGGTGAGATCCAGCCGGGCGTCACCGCGACCGACGTCGTGCTCACCGTCACCGACATGCTCCGCAAGCACGGTGTCGTCGGCAAGTTCGTCGAGTTCTACGGCGCCGGTGTCGCCGAGGTCCCGCTGGCCAACCGCGCGACCCTGGGCAACATGAGCCCCGAGTTCGGCTCGACCGCAGCGATCTTCCCGATCGACGGCGAGACCATCAACTACCTGCGCCTGACCGGCCGCAGCGACGAGCAGCTCGCGCTCGTCGAGGCGTACGCCAAGGAGCAGGGCATGTGGCACGACGCGGACAAGGAGCCCGCCTACTCCGAGTACCTCGAGCTGGACCTCGGCACCGTCGTGCCGTCGATCGCCGGCCCGAAGCGCCCGCAGGACCGCATCCTGCTGTCGGACTCGAAGGCCGCGTTCCGCCGCGACATCGTCACCTACGTCACCAACGGTGACGAGGCTGCGCACACGGCGCTCGACGAGGCCGTCGAGGAGTCCTTCCCGGCGTCCGACCCGGCGTCGCTCTCCACCGCCTCCGACGAGGTCGTGGCCGTTCCGTCGGCAGCCAACGGCTCCACCGGCCGTCCGTCGAAGCCGGTCACGGTGAAGACCGACCGCGGCGAGTTCGTGCTCGACCACGGCGCGGTCGCGGTCGCGGGCATCACGTCCTGCACTAACACGTCGAACCCGTCGGTCATGCTCGGTGCCGCGCTGCTCGCCCGCAACGCGGTCGAGAAGGGCCTCGAGACCAAGCCGTGGGTCAAGACCAACATGGCGCCCGGCTCGCAGGTCGTCTCCGACTACTACGAGAAGGCCGGCCTGTGGCCGTACCTCGAGAAGCTCGGCTTCTACCTGGGCGGCTACGGCTGCACCACCTGCATCGGCAACACCGGTCCGCTGCCGGAGGAGATCTCCAAGGCGATCAACGAGCACGACCTGTCGGTCACCGCGGTGCTCTCCGGTAACCGCAACTTCGAGGGTCGCATCTCCCCCGACGTCAAGATGAACTACCTGGCGTCGCCGCCGCTCGTCATCGCGTACGCGCTGGCCGGCACCATGGACTTCGACTTCGAGACCGATCCGCTGGGCCAGGACAAGGACGGCAACGACGTCTTCCTGAAGGACATCTGGCCTTCGGCCCAGGAGATCGACGACACCATCAAGTCGGCGATCAGCCAGGACATGTTCCGCAAGTCCTACGCCGACGTCTTCAAGGGTGACGAGCGCTGGCAGAACCTGGCCACCCCGGCCGGTGACACCTTCGCGTGGGACGAGAACTCGACCTACGTCCGCAAGGCGCCGTACTTCGACGGCATGACGATGGATCCGGCTCCGGTCACCGACATCTCCGGCGCCCGCGTGCTCGCGCTGCTCGGCGACTCGGTCACCACCGACCACATCTCGCCGGCCGGCCCGATCAAGCCCGGCACCCCGGCCGCGCAGTACCTGGACGCCAACGGTGTCGAGCGCAAGGACTACAACTCCCTGGGCTCGCGTCGCGGTAACCACGAGGTGATGATCCGCGGCACGTTCGCGAACATCCGCCTGCAGAACCAGCTGCTCGACGGCGTCTCGGGTGGCTACACCCGCGACTTCACCCAGGAGGGTGCGCCGCAGGCGTTCATCTACGACGCGTCGCAGAACTACCAGAAGGCCGGCATCCCGCTGGTCGTGCTGGGCGGCAAGGAGTACGGCTCCGGTTCGTCGCGTGACTGGGCCGCCAAGGGCACCAGCCTGCTCGGCGTCAAGGCCGTCATCACCGAGTCGTTCGAGCGCATCCACCGCTCCAACCTGATCGGTATGGGCGTCGTGCCGCTGCAGTTCCCGGCCGGCGAGTCCGCCGCGTCGCTGGGCCTGGACGGCACCGAGGTGTTCGACATCGCCGGCATCACCAAGCTGAACGAGGGCGTCACCCCGAAGACGGTCAAGGTCACCGCGACCAAGGCCGACGGCAGCAAGGTCGAGTTCGACGCGGTCGTCCGCATCGACACCCCCGGCGAGGCGGACTACTACCGCAACGGCGGCATCCTGCAGTACGTGCTGCGCAACATGATCCGGGGCTAGTCACCTGATCGTGTGATCCGGGTCCTTCCGGATCATCCAGTGCGCTGACGGCGGGCTCGGGACGTCAGTCTCGGGCCCGCCGTTGCAGTTTCGTACGAAAGGAAGTCGGCTGTGCCCAAGGTCAGCGAAGACCATCTCGCGGCGCGACGGAGCCAGATCCTCGACGGCGCCCGCCAGTGCTTCGCGCAGTACGGCTACGACGGCGCGACCGTGCGCCGGCTCGAGGAGACCACCGGGCTCTCACGCGGTGCGATCTTCCACCATTTCAAGGACAAGGACGGGCTGTTCCTCGCGCTCGCCCACGAGGACGCCAAGCGGATGGCCGACGTCGTCGCCGAGGGCGGCCTCGTCCAGGTGATGCGCGACATGCTCGCGTCCCCCGACCAGTTCGACTGGCTCGGCACTCGACTCGAGATCGCCCGGCGCCTGCGCACCGATCCCGAGTTCGCCCGCGACTGGACTCAGCGCAGCGCCGAACTCACCGAGGCCACCGTGCGCCGGCTCGAGCGCCAGAAGTCCGCCGGACGTCTGCGCGACGACCTGCCCACCGACGTCCTGCTCGACTACCTCGACCTGGTCCTCGACGGTCTCATCGCCCGCATCGCGTCGGGGCACGGGGCCGAGAATCTCTCGGCCGTCCTCGATCTGGTCGAAGAATCGGTGCGGCGCAAGGATTCCTGAGAACCGGCCCCCCGCGCCGGTTTCTAGTTCACCGCGCATCTTGGCCGGCGCAGGGAGCGACCTGGTGCAGCCGGGCGAGTAGGCGGACGGAGCCGGTCATATCCGGCGGCGCCGCCATGCCCCGACGGCCAGGCCGATTCCTACGACGGATACGGCGGGCAGGATCAATCGCATCCGCCGCAGCATCGTGTAGCGCTGGAACTGCTCGGCCGAAAGGAATTGCCCCTGCGGCGATCCAGGCCCGGGTGACCCCGTGCCCGGTCGATCCCACCAGATGCTCGACGCGTGGGTGACGATCTCGGGCCGGAAGAGTACGCCCAGGGTGGCGGCCACGGCGATGCACGTGACGGGGAGCACCACCCAGAACCAGGGGAACCCGGGCGCGCGACCGAGCCGCCCGCGCCGCGGCAACACCGTAACCGCAACCAGCACCACGACTCCCATCGCGACGAGCACCAACCACGCCATGCGTTGCAGGTTACGGTCGGTCGGCGGTGACCCGGAGCCGATTGCCGTCGCGTCGGATCCTCAATCCTCGACATTGCGGGGCTCACCTGGCTGGCGGCCGTCTCGCATGGAGCCGTCTCACATGGAGAAAGGCATGCTGTCGACGGAGTAGCCGATCAGGCACATCACGGCCGCGACCGCCACGAGTCCCACGATCAGCCCGCCGGCGAAGGAACGAGAGCTGCGCGGGAACAACAGCACTCCTACGACGCCGATCACCACCACGACGGGCAGCCACCAGCACATCCAGTAGCTGCCACCAGCGGGCGGGAACGCTTGGACGCCGAACGTCTCACGCAGCACCGAATTCGCCGGCCAATAGCCCACGCCGCACGTGGCCGCTCCGAGAAGCGCGCCCAGGAGTGCGAGGTCCCATCGGAAACCCGGCCGCTCGTCCGCAGCACCGTCGCGCTCCGTCTCCCCTGTCTGTTCGCCTTGGCAGGCACCATGAGCGCGGTCCCGTGCACCCGCCTCACCGTCGGCCGAACCAGATCTCATCCAGTGGTCTTCTTCCGCCGGTTCGGCCCACCGCGCCGCCGCAGCGTCACGTCCGCCTCGACGAGCACGTTGTGAATGAAGCCGTACGAGCGGCCCGTCTGATTCGCAAGGGTGCGGATACTCGCACCGGCCTCGTACTGCGCTTTGAGGTCGTCGCGGAGCTTGTCACGCGATTCCCCGGTGATGCGTGCCCCCCGCGAGATTCCCGTGCTCTCCGCCATGACGACCTCCGGTCAGCTGAGCGAGCCTCGATTCCAGGCTAGATCACCCGCCGACACGTGATCAACGAAACGAGCAGCTACGCCGCCCGTGCGCCCTTTGCGTGGTCCCAACTACCAGAAAGGCGCACGGGCGCGGAGCGCCTAGGCCAGCTGGATCAGTTCCAGGTACTCCTGGGACCAGTGGTCCTCGGTGCCGTCGGGCAGCAGGATGACGCGTTCCGGGTTGAGCGCTTCCGCGGCGCCCGGGTCGTGCGTGACGAGTACGACGGCGCCGGTGTAGCTGCGGAGGGCGTCGAGCACCTGCTCGCGGGAGATCGGGTCGAGGTTGTTGGTGGGCTCGTCGAGCAGCAGGACATTCGCCGCCGACGACACCAGACCGGCCAGTGCCAGACGCGTCTTCTCACCACCGGACAGCGTGCCCGCCGGCTGGTCGAGCTGCGGGCCGCTGAACATGAACGCGCCGAGCAGACCGCGCAGGTCCTGCTCCCCCGCGTCGGGTGCCGCGTGCCGGATGTTCTCCCACACGCTCGCCTCGTCGTCGAGGGTGTCGTGCTCCTGCGCGAAATAGCCGATCTTGAGGCCGTGACCGGGCACGAGCTCGCCCAGGTCCGGCGTCTCCACGCCGCCGAGCAGACGCAGCAGCGTCGTCTTGCCGGCACCGTTGAGACCCAGGATCACGACACGCGACCCGCGATCGATCGCGAGGTCGACGCCGGTGAAGATCTCCAGCGACCCGTAGACCTTGGTGAGTTCCTTCGCCATGAGCGGCGTCTTGCCGCACGGCGCGGGCTCCGGGAAGCGGATGTGCGCGACCTTGTCGTCCACCCGCACATCGTCGAGCGCAGCCATCATCTTGTCGGCGCGCTTGGCCATGTTCTGCGCGGCGGTCGCCTTGGTGGCCTTCGCGCCGAGCTTGGCAGCCTGCTGGCGCAGGGCGCTGGCCTTCTTCTCGGCGTTCGCGCGCTCGCGGCGACGACGCTGCTCGTCGGTGGCCCGGGCGTCGAGATACTTCTTCCAGCCCATGTTGTAGATGTCGGCCTCGCCGCGTACGGCGTCGAGGAACCACACCTTGTTGACGACGTCGGCGAGCAGGTCGACGTCGTGGCTGATCACGATCAGTCCGCCGTCGTGGTTCTGCAGGAAACCGCGGAGCCACGTGATGGAGTCGGCGTCGAGGTGGTTGGTGGGCTCGTCGAGCAGCAGCGTGGTGTTCGACTTGCCGCCGGAGCCGTCGGACGCGGCGAACAGGATGCGCGCGAGCTCGACGCGGCGGCGCTGACCTCCGGAGAGGGTCTTGAGCTGCTGGTTCAGCACCCGGTCCGGCAGACCGAGGCTGTTGCAGATGCGGGCGGCCTCGGACTCGGCTACATAGCCACCGAGCGCGGAGAAGCGGTCCTCGAGGTTGCCGAACTTGCGGACGGCCTTGTCGCGGACCGTATCGTCGGCAGCCTCGGCCATGATGGCCTGCTGCTTTTCCATCTTCTTGATGATCTCGTCGAGTCCGCGCGCGGACAGCACCCGGTCCTTCGCGAGAACCTCGAGGTCGCCCTCCTTGGGGTCCTGCGGCAGGTAACCGAGGTCGCCGCTGCGGATCACCGTGCCCGCGTAGGGCTCGCCCTCCCCGGCGAGAATGCGCAGGGTCGTCGTCTTGCCGGCGCCGTTGCGTCCGACCAGGCCGATGCGGTCACCGGCCTGCACGCGCAGCGCCGATCCCGGCGCGGAGAGAAGGGTCCGCACACCGGCACGAACTTCCAGGTCGGTGGCGGTAATCAAGCAAATCTCCTCAAACGAACGACCATCGAAACAACGAGGCAGAGAGCCTCGGGACGTCATCGTGCCCGCGATCGGGCACAAGAACCACCGATTTTACCGTGACCTCGGCTCGCCGCCACACCACGGTCCGGTGACTCGGCTAACTTTGGGTCCCATGACACGCATGAAGGATCTGCAGGACCGCAACGCCCTCGTCACCGGCGCCAGCCGCGGCATCGGCAAGGCCATCGCCGCCGAACTCCTCGCCCGGGGCGCGAACGTGGTCGTCACCGCCCGCAAACCGGAACCGCTCGAGGAGGCGGCGGAGGAACTGCGCGGCCTCGGGCACGGCGGCAAGGTACTCGCCGTCGCGGGCAACGCCGGTGACGCGGAGGCTCGCCGCGACGCGGTGGCCCGTACCGTCTCGGAGCTCGGCTCCCTCGACATCCTGATCAACAACACCGGCATCAACCCGGTGTACGGCGCACTGATGGACGCCGACCTGGACGCGATCCGCAAGATCTTCGACGTCAACGTCGTCGCGGCGCTGGGCTACGTGCAGGAGGCCTACCGGGCGTGGATGGGTGAGCACGGTGGCGCCGTCGTCAACCTGGCGAGTGTCGCCGGCATCCGGTCCACGGGCGTCATCGCCGCATACGGTGCCTCGAAGGCCGCGCTGATCAGGCTCACCGAGGAACTGGCGTGGCAGCTCGGACCGACGATCCGCGTCAACGCCGTCGCCCCGGGCGTCGTCAAGACCAAGTTCGCTGCCGCCCTCGTCGCCGCGGGTGAGGACCAGGCCTCGTCGATCTATCCGATGAAGCGGCTCGGCACTCCCGAGGACGTCGCCGGTCTCGTCGGTTTCCTGGTCTCCGACGACGCCGCGTGGATCACCGGCGAGACCGTGCGCGTCGACGGCGGGCTGCTCGCGACGGGCGCGCTCTGACCGCCGCACCCGATCTGGCGGTCGTCGGGCTCGGTCCCGCCGGCCGCGCCCTCGCGCACCGCGCCTCCCGGGCCGGGCTGAGCGTGGTGGCCGTCGACCCGCACCCGGACCGGCCGTGGCTGCCCACCTATGCAGCCTGGGTGGACGAGCTGCCCGGCTGGCTCGGAGCGGCCGTGCTGCGCTCGACCGTCGGCCGTCCGCAGGCGTGGGGCACCCGGCGCCACGTCCTCGACCGGGCGTACGGCGTCCTCGACAACGCGAAACTGCATCACGCTCTCGACATCTCGAACGCACACGTGATCCGCGGCTTCGTCGGCGCGGTGTCGCCCGGCGGCGTCACCCTCCGGGACGGCGCCGACATCCGCGCCCGTCGTGTGGTCGACGCCCGCGGATTGCGCCCCGATCCGGCGTTCGCCGAGCAGACCGCATTCGGGATCGTGCTGCCCGCGGCGGCCGCGAAACCCGCTCTCGACGGAGCCGACTGCTGGTTCATGGACTGGCGGACCGACAACGGCACCACACCCGCCGATTCCCCCTCTTTCCTGTACGCGGTGCCGTTGAGTGACGACACCGTGCTGCTCGAGGAGACGTGCCTGGTCGGCCGGCCCGGGCTGCCACTGGACGAACTGCGTCGACGGCTCGACGCGCGCCTCGACAATCGCGGCGTCGAGCTGCCGGCGAACCTCGAGGTCGAACGCGTCCGGTTCCCGGTGCAGGCGCCGCACACCCGTCCCGCGATCGCAGCGTTCGGTGCCCGAGCGGGACTGATCCACCCGGGCACCGGATACAGCGTCGCGGCGTCGCTGGCGGCCTCCGACGCCGTCGTGGCCGCCCTCGTGGCCGAGAACGACCCACGAAAGGCCTTGTGGCCATGGCAGGCCCGCGCCGTCCGCGCGCTGCGAGAAGTGGGCCTGTCGGCACTCCTGGATCTCGATCCCGCTCGGACCGCGGAGTTCTTCGACGCGTTCTTCGCCCTTTCCGCCGAGCGGCAGCGGGCCTACCTGTCGGGCCGCGACGACGTTCGTGGAACTGCTACGACCATGTGGCAACTCTTCTGCACGGTGTCGCCGCCGATCCGCCGGACGCTGGCCCGGGCCGGCGTCCGGCGGTCGTGACTCAGGACCCCAGCGAACCCGTCGGGATCCAGGACGGCAGCCGTCCGAGCGAGCCCGTCGCGGGCGTGGGCGTCTTCGGCAGCGGCGCCCCATCGAGGTCGGCGGGCTGCGCGATGCCCAGGTTGTCGAGAACGGTCGGCGTGATGTCGGCGATCGTGTAGCCGTCGTCGGTGGCGCCCGCCTGGTAGCCGGCGCCGCGTGCGATCACGAACGTCGTTGCCTCCTCGGCACTCTGGCCGCCGTGCCCGCCGTTCGGCTTGTGGCCGTGGTCGGAAGTGACCAACACCGTCCACTTCTCGCCGGTCGCCTTGCTGCGGGCGTCCACGGCGTCGACGATCCTGCCGACCTCGGCGTCGACGCGCTCGAGCGACGGCAGGTACTCGGCGCCGGACGTTCCCGACGAGTGCCCCGCGCCGTCCACCTGATCGAGCTGGGTGAACAGGAAGTCCGGACCGTTGGCGGCGATCTCGGCGGCCACCGCGGTAGCGGTCGCCGTGTCCGTCGCCGCACCGCTGCCGGCATCCGGCGTCGACACCACGACGTCGGCCTTCGGGGTGCCGGAGTTCGAGATCGTGGCGATTCCGCCCCACGTGGCGATCGATGCGGTGCGCATCTGCGCGTTCGCCTGCTCGATGCGCGTGAACGCCGTCGGGTACTCGTCGTACCGAGCGCCGCTGTACGAGTTGTCGACCACGCCGTGCTTGGTGTGCCACACCCCCGTGAGGATCGTCGACCAGGACGGTCCGGAGATCGTGGGGTGCCCGAGGATGGACGACTGGCCGCTGGTGCCCTCGGCGATCAGTCGGTGCAGGTTGGGGGTATTCGCGTTCTTGACGTAGTCGAGCATGGTGCCGTCGAGTCCGATCACGACGGTCTTCGTGACCGATGTCGGCGCCGCGGCGGCGGTGCCGGCGGTCACGGCGGCGACCCCCGCGGCGAGGGTGCCGGCAGCGAGGAGGAGGGACAGGGCCTTGGGGGAACTGCTGTGGTTCGTCACAGGCACCAGCATCGATCGGACTAGACCAATTGTCACCACATTGTCGCAAGTGTTGACCCAACGTTCTCCGAGCGTTCTCCGCAGCTGCCTCGCGGACGCCGAACAGTCGCCCGGACGTCGGCGAAATGTCTCGAGATGGTGATGATCTCCGCCGCGTGCCGCGCACAGCGCCGCAATCTCGGCAATAGTGGGGGCATGCGGTCAATCTGGAAGGGTTCCATCGCGTTCGGGCTGGTCAATGTGCCGGTCAAGGTGTACTCCGCGACGGAGGACCACGACATCCGCTTCCACCAGGTCCACGCGAAGGACGGTGGGCGGATCAAGTACAACCGCGTGTGCAGCGAATGCGGGCAGACGGTGCAATTCGCCGACATCGACAAGGCGTACGACTCCGACGAGGGCGACCGCGTCATCCTGACCGACGAGGACTTCGACAAGCTCCCCGCCGCCGAGAAGCACGAGATCCCGGTGCTGCAGTTCGTGCCCACCGAACAGATCGACCCGATCCTGTTCGAGAGGAGCTACTACCTCGAACCCGATTCGTCGTCGCCCAAGGCGTACGTCCTGCTGGCGAAGACGCTCGCCCAGACCGATCGCACCGCCCTCGTGCACTTCACGCTGCGGCAGAAGACCCGACTGGCGGCGCTGCGCGAGCGCGACGGCGTATTGGTGATCCAGACGCTCCTGTGGCCCGACGAAGTGCGGGCGGCCGAGTTCCCGTCCCTCGACGACGCCGAGGAGCCGAAGGCCAAGGAACTGAAGATGGCCGGCACGCTCGTCGACAGCATGGCCGAGGACTTCGACCCCACCGAGTTCACCGACGACTACCAGATCCAGCTCCGGCAATTGCTCGACGAGGCCATCGCCAGTGGCGGCAAGAAGGTGATCCCGGCGGCCGAACGTGCAGAGGGCGGCGAGGACGCCGAGGTGGTCGACCTGGTGGCGGCACTGCAGCGCAGCCTCGAGGCCGCCGGCGAGGAGGTCAAGCCCGCGCCGGCGAAGAAGAAGGCGCCCGCGCGTCGTAAACGAGCCTGAGTCCGCGCTATCCCCGGCCGGGACGTGCGACGAAGCACCGCAGGTACCGCCCGGTCATCACGCTCTGCACGACCCGGACCACCGGATCACCCAGGCGTGTGAACCACCGTCCCGGGCGGGAGAACACCGTGATGGTCGCCCGGACCTTGCCGTCGGCGTCGCGTTCGACGCAGAACCGCTCCTCCCCCGACTCCGGATGGCCGGGCAACGTCCCGTACGCGAAGCCGCGGCGGTCGGGCTCGTCGATCACGTAGACGACGCGGCACGGGATGGTCAGCCCGAACCACCGCAACACGACGGTGGTGCCCGGGGCCGCACGGTCGCTGTCGGCCTCGACCCGCAACCCGGCACGACGGTGGACGTCCCAGCGCATCAACGCGTCGGACGCGGCGAGGAACGTGTCCTCGCCGCGTCCGAGCGGAAGCGATTTGCGAATGTGGCGGTATCCCGCCGGCAGCTGCCCGGCAGTCGCACCGACCTCGCTGTAGGTCAGATCACCGGCCACCGGGCGTGCCCGTCTCTAGACGGTGAAACCGAGCGCGCGCAGCTGCTCGCGGCCGTCCTCGGTGATCTTGTCCGGACCCCACGGCGGCATCCAGACCCAGTTGATCCGCAGCTCGTCGCACAGGCTGCCGTTCACCAGCGCCCGCTTGGACTGCTCCTCGATGACGTCGGTCAGCGGGCACGCCGCCGACGTCAGCGTCATGTCCAGCAGCACGACGTCGATGCCGTTCTCGTCGATCTCCTTGAAGTCGTAGACCAGACCGAGGTCGACGACGTTGATACCGAGTTCGGGGTCGACGACGTCACGCATCGCCTCCTCGAGCTCGTCGAGTCGCTCCGGGGTGAGCGTCGCGCCGTACTCGGCGGCCTCGGTCGTCGCGGTGCTGTCCGCCTGCGCCTGTTCGGTCTGCGCGTCCGTCATGATGTCTGTCCTCCGGTTCGAGCCAGGTCGTTCTCGTCGTCGACTATTCGAACAACGGCGTCCTTGAAAGCCATCCATCCCAGCAACGCGCACTTCACGCGCGCCGGGTACTTCGAAACACCACTGAAGGCGATGCCGTCGCCGAGGACGTCCTCGTCGCCCTCGACGGTGCCGCGGCTGCTGACCATCTCGTTGAACGCGTCGACGGTGCGCAACGCCTCGTCGAGCGGCATGCCCACGATCTGGTCGAACAGCACCGACGTCGACGCCTGGCTGATCGAGCAACCCTGGCCGTCGTACGAGATGTCGGCGACCACCGGCCGGCCGTCCTCGCCCTCGGTGAGGTGCGCGCGCAACGTGATCTCGTCGCCGCACGTCGGGTTGACGTGATGCACCTCGGCACCGAACGGATCACGCAGGCCGCGCCCGTGCGGGTGCTTGTAGTGGTCCAGGATCACTTCCTGGTACATCTGCTCGAGGCGCACTCTCAGTTACCTCCGCTCACGCCGAAGAAGTCCTGTGCCCGCCGGATCCCGGCGATCAACGCGTCGACCTCGTCGAGGGTGTTGTACACCGCGAAGGACGCTCGAGCGGTGGCGGCGATGCCGAACCGCTGGTGCATCGGCCACGCGCAATGGTGTCCCACCCGCACGGCCACGCCGTCGTCGTCGAGGACCTGACCCAGATCGTGGGCATGGATCCCGTCGACGAGGAACGAGACGGCCGAACCGCGATCGATTCCCTCGGTGGGGCCGACGATCCGGACGCCGTCGATGCCGGCGAGGCCCTCGAGCGCCGCCGTCACCAGCAGGTGTTCGTGCGCTGCAACGGCATCCATGCCGATGTTCTCGAGGTACTTCACGGCGGCGCCGAGCCCGACCACCTGCGACGTCATCGGCACGCCGGCCTCGAAGCGCTGCGGCGGCGGCGCGTAGGTGCTGACCTCCATCGTGACGGTCTCGATCATCGAACCGCCCGTGATGAAGGGCGGCATCGACGCCAGCAGTTCGCGGCGGCCGTAGAGCACCCCGACACCGGACGGGCCGAGCATCTTGTGCCCGGAGAACGCCGCGAAATCGACGTCGAGGGAACGGAAGTCGACCGCGAGGTGCGGCACCGACTGGCACGCGTCGAGCACGGTCACCGCACCGACGGCCCGCGCCCGGCGGACCAGTTCGGCCACCGGCGAGATCGCGCCCGTCACGTTCGACTGGTGCGTGAACGCGACGACCTTCACCTTGTCGGTCAGTTCGAGCGAATCGAGGTCGATCCGGCCGTCGTCGGTGATGCCGTACCAGCGCAGCGTGGCGCCTGTGCGCCGGGCAAGCTCCTGCCACGGAACGAGATTCGCGTGGTGCTCGAGTTCGGTGACCACGATCTCGTCGCCGGGCCCGACCACCTTGTCGAAGCGGTCGTCACCGAACACGTACGCGACCAGGTTGAGTGACTCGGTGGCGTTCTTGGTGAACACCAGCTCGTCGGAATCGACGCCGACGAACGAGGCGATCGCGGCACGGGCACCCTCGTACGCGTCGGTGGCCTCCTCGGCCAGCTGATGCGCACCGCGGTGCACCGCCGCGTTGCACGTGGTCAGGAACTCCCGCTCGGCGTCGAGCACCTGCACCGGACGCTGCGAGGTGGCACCGGAATCCAGGTACACCAAGGGCTTTCCGTCACGCACGGTCCGCCCCAGGATCGGGAAGTCCTCCCGGATCCTGGTGACGTCCAGCGCAGCCGCCGTAGTGGTCATCGCGGACTACGCTCCCGCCCCGGCCTGGGTGAAGCGCACGTAGCCGTTGGTCTCGAGCTCGTCGGCGAGCTCGGGTCCACCCGACTCGACGATCTGGCCGTTCACGAACACATGCACGAACTCCGGCTCGATGTAGCGCAGGATCCGGGTGTAGTGCGTGATCAGCAGGATGCCGCCGTTCTCACGCTCCTTGAAACGGTTGACGCCCTCGGACACGACGCGCAGCGCGTCGACGTCCAGGCCCGAGTCGGTCTCGTCGAGGATCGCGATCTTCGGCTTGAGCAGGCCCAGCTGCAGGATCTCGTGGCGCTTCTTCTCGCCGCCCGAGAAGCCCTCGTTGACGCTGCGCTCACCGAAGGTCGGATCGATCTCGAGCTCGCTCATCGCCTCCTTGACCTCCTTGACCCAGTGCCGCAGCTTCGGGGCCTCGCCGCGGACCGAGGTAGCGGCGGTGCGCAGGAAGTTCGACATCGAGACGCCGGGCACCTCGACCGGGTACTGCATCGCGAGGAACAGGCCCGCACGGGCGCGCTCGTCGACACTCATCTCCAGGACGTTCTCGCCGTCGAGGGTGATGGTGCCCGAGGTCACCTCGTACTTGGGGTGACCGGCGATCGCGTACGACAGCGTCGACTTGCCCGAACCGTTGGGGCCCATGATGGCGTGGGTCTCGCCCGAACGGACGGTGAGGTTCACACCCTTGAGGATGTTGATCGGCTCGGCGTTCTCGTCCGAGTTGGCGACGTTGACGTGCAGGTCGCGGATTTCAAGCGTAGACATTCGATTTCCTATGCGGGTATCGGCGAAGTATCTGTGTAAGGGCGGCGAACCGGATCAGGCGCCGACCGCGGCCAGCTCGGCCTCGACAGCGGCCTCGAGACGCTCGCGCACCTCGGGGACGGCGATGCGATTGATGATCTCGTGGAAGAAGCCACGAACGACCAGCCGCCGGGCCTGGTCCTCGGGGATACCCCGGGCCCGCAGGTAGAACAGCTGCTCGTCGTCGAAACGTCCCGTGGCGCTGGCGTGTCCGGCGCCGACGATCTCGCCGGTCTCGATCTCGAGGTTCGGCACCGAATCGGCGCGCGCGCCGTCGGTGAGCACGAGATTGCGGTTGAGCTCGAACGTATCGGTGCCCTCCGCCTCGGCGCGGATCAGCACGTCGCCGATCCACACGGTGTGCGCGTCCGGCTTGCCCGACTCCGGATCACCTTGCAGCGCACCCTTGTACACGACGTTGGACTTGCAGTGCGGCTGCGAGTGGTCCACGAGCAGCCGGTGTTCGAAGTGCTGGCCGGCATCGGCGAAGTAGAGGCCGAGCATCTCGGCGTCGCCACCGGGCGCGGCGTACTTGACCGTCGGGGTGATGCGAACGAGGTCGCCGCCGAGGCTCACCGACGTGTGCCGCAGCACCGAGTCACGACCGAGCCGAGCGTGGTGCGCGGCGGTGTGGACGGCGTCGTCGGCCCAGTCCTGCACCGCGACGACGGTCAGCGACGCGCTGTCGCCGATCACGAACTCCACGTTCTCCGCGTAGGTGCCGCTGCCCTTCTGGTCGAGGACGATCGTGGCCTTCGCGAACTCCTCGAGCCGGATCTGCAGGTGTCCGAACGCGACCTCGCCCTCGCCCGGTCCGGTGACCTCGATGTGGACCGGAGCGGCCACCTCGGTCTCCCGACCGACGGTCACCACGGTGGCAGACTCGAACGACGAGTAGGCCTGCGCGGCAACCCGGTCGAACGGAACGCCACCCTGCCCGAGGCGGGCGTCGTCACGGCCGACGGTCTCGACCTGGACGTCGCCGTGGACCGCGACGACCGCCGGGGCCGTCGCGACGGCGCTGCCGTCGTGCAGCCCGCGCAGCCGGCGCAGCGGCGTGAAGCGCCACGCCTCGTCCCGGCCGGCGGGCACCTCGAACGCGTTGACGTCGAACGAGGTGAAGACCTCACCCTTGTTGGTCGCGGGGGCGACGTTCTCGCCGGCCGCCGCGCCCTGTACTCCCGTCACGGGGGTGCTCACTAGCCCACCGCCCCTTCCATCTGCAGTTCGATCAGGCGGTTGAGCTCGAGGGCGTACTCCATCGGCAGCTCCTTGGCGATGGGTTCGACGAACCCGCGCACCACCATGGCCATCGCCTCGTCCTCGGTCAGACCGCGGCTCATGAGGTAGAACAACTGGTCGTCGCTGACCTTCGAGACCGTGGCCTCGTGACCCATCGTCACGTCGTCCTCGCGGACGTCGACGTACGGGTAGGTGTCCGAGCGGCTGATCTGGTCGACCAGCAGGGCGTCACACTTGACGGTCGCCTTCGACCCGTGGGCGCCCTTGTTGACCTGGACCAGGCCGCGGTACGACGCGCGACCGCCGCCGCGGGCCACCGACTTCGACACGATGGTCGACGACGTGTGCGGCGCAAGGTGCAGCATCTTCGCGCCCGTGTCCTGGTGCTGGCCCTCGCCGGCGAACGCGACGGAGAGGACCTCGCCGCGGGCGTGCTCGCCCATCATCCACACGGCCGGGTACTTCATCGTGACCTTGGAGCCGATGTTGCCGTCGATCCACTCCATCGAGCCGCCCGCCTCGACCTTGGTGCGCTTGGTCACCAGGTTGTAGACGTTGTTCGACCAGTTCTGGATCGTCGTGTAGCGGCAGTGGCCGCCCTTCTTGACGATGATCTCGACCACCGCGGAGTGCAGCGAGTCGGACTTGTAGATCGGGGCCGTGCAGCCCTCGACGTAGTGCACCGAAGCGCCCTCGTCGACGATGATGAGCGTCCGCTCGAACTGACCCATGTTCTCGGTGTTGATCCGGAAGTAGGCCTGGAGCGGAATGTCGACGTGCACACCCGGCGGCACGTAGATGAATGATCCACCGGACCACACCGCGGTGTTCAGCGCGGAGAACTTGTTGTCGCCGGCCGGGATGACCGTGCCGAAGTACTCACGGAACAGTTCCGGGTGCTCACGCAGACCCGAATCGGTGTCGAGGAAGATGACGCCCTGCGCCTCGAGATCCTCACGGATCTGGTGGTACACGACCTCGGACTCGTACTGCGCTGCGACACCGGCGATCAGGCGCTGCTTCTCCGCCTCCGGGATGCCCAGCTTGTCGTACGTGTTCTTGATGTCCTCGGGCAGGTCTTCCCAGCTCTCGGCCTGCTTCTCCGTGGACCGCACGAAGTACTTGATGTTGTCGAAATCGATGCCGTCGAGATTCGAGCCCCAGTGCGGCATCGGCTTCTTGTCGAAGGTGCGCAGTGCCTTGAGCCGGATGTCGAGCATCCAGTCGGGTTCGTTCTTCTTTGCGGAGATGTCCCGCACGACGTCCTCGGACAGACCTCGCTGCGCACTGGCACCGGCGACGTCGGCGTCCGCCCAGCCGTACTCGTAGTTGCCCAGCGAGGCGATCGTCTCTTCTTGAGACAGGGGCGCCTCGGGTGTCACCTGGTCTGGTGTGACGGTCATGCGAGCTCCTTCCGGAGTCTTGTTACGTACCGGTGTGAGCTGTCCACCGGAGAGAACATCTATGAGGTCTTTCGGGGTAATGCGAGAGGAACGTGGGTGGTGCAGGCGCAGTCGCCGTTCGCGATGGTCGCCAACTGCTGGACGTGGGTGCCGAGCAGTTCCGCGAACGCGGCCCGCTCCGCCTCGCAGAGTTCGGGGAACTCCTCCGCGACGTGCGAGATCGGGCAGTGGTGCTGACAGATCTGCACACCGTTGCCGACCGGACGGATCGAGGCGGCGAAACCGGCCGAGGTGAACGCCTCGGCGATCTCCTCCGCCGTCGACTCGACGGCCTCCGGTTCGTCGTCGTCGACCGGAGCGACCGAACCGACGATCGACTGCACCCGGCGACGGGCGAAGTCCTCGATGGCCGCGTCTCCACCGATCTCGCGCAACTGACGCATGGCCGCGCCCGCGAGATCGTCGTACGTGTGGCCGAGCTTTCCGCGGCCCGCCGCCGTGATCTGGAACAGTTTCGCCGGCCGGCCGCGGCCACGCTGGCGCCAGCTGGCGGCACTGGCTTCCTGTGCCTCCCCCGCCTCGATGAGGACGTCGAGATGGCGTCGGACACCGGCCGCACTGAGGCCGAGTCGCGCGCCGATGTCGGTGGCCGAGATCGGCCCCTCCTCGACGAGCAACTGCACGACCGCGGCGCGAGTGTGTCCCTCGTGCGCGCCGGTCACGGGCAGCGCCGCGCCCGTGGACGTCTGAGCAGGCACGTGACCTGCCCTTTCCCCACTCGCGCGTCGAGCCGCTTCCGATTTCACAACACCAGTGTGACGGAATTAAGCGCATCGGTCCACGAAGGGTTACCTGCGTGATCCGGGACACACCCGATTCGGGGCCTGCCCGCACGACCCCGGCCGGGACCCCTCGTTCGCACCGCTACGCTGCACCGTGTGCCGCAGACCGAGATGGAACACGAGTCGGAAGCCCCGGCCCCGTCTCGGGCCGAGAAGGTGACCGCCTTCGCCAAGCGTGCGCTCGGCGTCGACGGCCGCTCCCACCGACCCTCCGTGTCGGACCGCCTGCACGGCGACGAACCGGAGGCGCCCGGACTCGACGGGCACGAGACGCGGCAGCTTCATCGGATTCGCCTCTTCGGCGCGACCGGTGCCGTCCTCATGGCGGTCGGCGCCCTCGGCGCCGGCGCGCAGCCCGTCCTGCAGAACCCGGTCCAGGGGCTGCGCATCCTCGGACTTCCCGCCCGCATGCCCAGCGCGACGCTGAGCATGGCGATGACCGGCACGGTGATGGTCGTGTTGGCCTGGCTGCTGCTGGGGCGGTTCGCGGTCGGCAGCATGCGGGGCGGACGTGCGATCCGCCAGCTCAGTCGGTCCCAACTCGATCGGACGCTGCTCCTGTGGGTGATCCCGCTCACGGTGGCGCCGCCGATGTTCAGCCGGGACGTCTACTCCTACCTCGCCCAGAGCGAGATCACGGCCCGCGGACTGGACCCGTACGAGATCGGTCCGGCCGGCGCACTGGGCGTCGACCACGTCCTCACCCGCACGGTGCCCAACATCTGGCGGGACACCCCCGCGCCGTACGGCCCCCTGTTCCTCTGGATGGGCCGCGGGATCACCTGGCTCACCGGCGACAACATCGTGGCGGGCATCTTCCTGCACCGCCTCCTGGCCCTCGCCGGCGTCGCGATGATCGTGTGGGCGCTGCCCCGGCTCGCCCGGCGCTGCGGGGTGTCGAGCGTGAGTGCCCTCTGGCTCGGCGCCGCGAACCCGCTCGTGCTGTTCCACCTGGTCGCCGGGATCCACAACGAAGCGCTGATGATCGGCCTCATGCTCGCCGGCGTGGAACTCGCGTTGCGCGCCGTCGAGGGCAAGGATCCGATCCGCGGGCGCGCGCTCGTGCTGCTGCTGGCGGGTGCGACGCTGATCGCGCTGTCGTCGACGATCAAGATTCCGTCCCTGCTCGCGCTCGGGTTCGTGGGGATGGCGCTCGCCCGCAGGTGGGGCTCGAACACGAAGGCACTCGCGTCCGCCGCCGCACTGCTGGGTGTGGTCGCGATTGCGGTGACCGTCTTCGTCAGTGTCGCCAGCGGGCTCGGCATGGGCTGGACCCAGACCCTGGGTACGGCGACCGAGGTGCGCAGTTGGATGTCCATTCCGACCCTGCTGGGACTCGGGACCGGGCTCGTCGGCGTCCTGCTGGGACTCGGCGACCACACCACCGCAGTGCTGAGCCTGACCCGCCCGATCGCATCGCTGGTCGCGGCATTCATCACGCTGCGCATGCTGGTCGCCGTGCTCGTCGGCCGCATCCACCCGGTGGGCGCGCTGGGCGTCTCGCTCGGAGCGATCGTGTTGCTGTTCCCGGTGGTCCAGCCGTGGTACCTGCTCTGGGCGGTGATCCCGCTGGCCGCATGGGCGACCCGGCCGGTGTTCCGAGTCCCGACCATCGCCTTCTCGTCGGTCGTCGGCGTGATCCTGATGCCCAACGGGGCCGAGTATCAGCCGTTCATGATCGTGCAGGCCGCGGTGGCGACGACCCTCACCTGCCTGACCGTCATAATCCTCACCCGGAACCTGCTGCCGTGGCGGGCGCAGCAGACCACCGCACCGGTCTGATCGGGCCGGGGCTTAGGCTGGATCCTCGTGATTGGCAGAACGTCGGCGACGACGTTGAAGAAGGGTGAGCCCGCGGTGCGGCTCGAGGGCGTCGTCAAGACGTTCGGCGAGGTACGGGCCGTCGACGGGTTGGAACTCCGGGTCGAGCGGGCCCAGGTGCTCGCGCTCCTCGGCCCGAACGGTGCGGGCAAGACCACCACCGTCGAGATGTGTGAGGGCTTCGTCGCACCCGACACCGGTTCGGTGCGGGTGCTGGGACTCGACCCGATCGCCGACTCGGCGGCCCTCCGGCCACGCATCGGTGTGATGCTGCAGGGCGGCGGCGCATATCCGGGTTCCAAGGCGGGCGAAATGCTCGACCTGGTCGCGTCGTACTCGGCGAATCCACTCGATCCCGAGTGGCTGCTGCGCAGCCTCGGCCTGCAGGACGCCCGCCGTACCCCGTACCGCCGTCTGTCCGGCGGACAGCAGCAGCGACTGTCGCTGGCGTGCGCTCTCGTCGGACGCCCCGAACTGGTCTTCCTCGACGAGCCGACCGCCGGGCTGGACGCGCAGGCGCGCCTGCTGGTCTGGGAGCTGGTCGACGCGCTGCGCCGGGACGGTGTCAGTGTGCTGCTGACCACGCACCTGATGGACGAGGCCGAGGAGCTGGCCGACGAACTCGTCATCATCGACCACGGCAGGATCGTCGCGTCCGGCACCCCGTCCGAGGTGACCCGAACCGGCGCGGAGGGTCTGTTGAGCCTCGTCGCCCCGCCCGGGCTCGATCTGACGCCGCTGCAGGCGGCACTGCCCGCCGACTTCCAGGCGCAGGAGGTCTCCCCCGGCGACTACGTCGTGCGCGGCGCGATCGATCCACACATCGTCGCGGCGGTCACGTCGTGGTGCGCGGGTCAGGACGCCCTCGCCACGGAGATCCGGGTCGACCAGCGCCGGCTCGAGGACGTCTTCCTCGAACTCACGGGACGGGATCTGAGGGGATGAGCGTGACGAACCACGAACGTTTGGCCGACAACCGTTTCGCCGCCGGCACGTTCGCCCCGAATCCGCAGCCGGCGCCTCCCGCTCGGATGCTGGCCTCGCAGACCAAGCTGGAGCTGACGCTGCTGCTCCGCAACGGCGAGCAGCTGCTCATCACGATGTTGATCCCCATCACGCTGCTGATCGGCCTCACGCTGCTGCCGATCGGCGACTTCGGGACCGATCGGGTCGACACGATCGTTCCGGCGGTGATGATGGTGGCGATCATGTCGACCGCGTTCACCGGACAGGCCATCGCCGTCGGCTTCGACCGGCGGTACGGGGCGCTCAAACGCCTGGGCGCGACCCCGTTGCCCAAGTGGGGCATCATCGCCGGTAAGAGCGCCGCGGTGGTGATCGTCGTTGCGATGCAGACGCTGATCCTCGGCGCGATCGGCTTCGCGCTCGGCTGGCGGCCGAGCGTGCTCGGCCTGGCCCTCGGCGCCGTCGTGATCGCGCTCGGCACCGTCACGTTCGCGTGCATGGGTCTGCTGCTCGGCGGCTCACTGCGGGCCGAGATCGTCCTCGCCCTCGCGAACATCCTGTGGTTCGCGATGGCGGGCATCGGCAGCGTGATCTTCGCGGACCAGATCAACGACGGCGTCCGGATCGCTGCCCAGATCGTCCCCTCCGGCGCGCTGGCTCAAGCCCTCGAGGACGCCACCGGCGGGACCGTCAACTTCGCTTGCGTGGCCATCCTCGCGGCATGGGCCGCAGTGACCGGTTTCGTCGCGACCAGGACTTTCAAGTTCGTCTGACACGAGTATTCGTGCATTCGGCGCGTGTCCGGCGAAACACTTCCCGGAACCGACCGGCCGGATCGACAATGACCGGCGTGACCGATTCCCTGATGACCGGACTCCGCCGAACCTCCGTCGCGGCGTGCGGCGCACTCGCCCTCGCCCTGGCACCGCTGACGGCCGACGCGGCCCCCGTGTGGGGCCCGCTCGCTTCCCCGAACCCGCACCTCGGCCCCGACGGGACGTCGACCATGCACGGCGACGCGGGCTCCTCGGACGCAACCCGCCTCGCCGGCCCGGGAACGGGGGACGTCTCGATCGCGCAGTACCCGCTGGCGTCGGCCTGCCCGACGCTGCTGCAGGGTTCCGACGGTCTGGTCGTGGCGCTGTGCACGACGATGATCGGGCAGAACCCCACGGTCCACCTGATCGACCCGGAGGCGCCGACATTCCCGGTCGGCGGCTCACTCGCCCAACTGCAGCTCACCAAGGGCAGCCTGCTCGGCGGGGTGTACGCGTACCTCGACTCCGACGATCGTCTCGTCGTCGTCGACGGCACCCGGCACCTGTTGCGCATCGGGCACGAGCAGGTGAACGGCACGTGGCAGCTCGCCGTCGACACCAGCGTCGATCTGACCACTGCGATCCCGGACGGTGACAACGTCACGGGTCTCGCACCGGACTGGGCGGGCAACGTGTGGTTCGCGACGGGCGGCGGGATCGTCGGCACCGTCGACGCCCAGGGCGCCGCCCGCACGATTGCACTGCCGGACGGCGAGCAGGTGCAGAACAGCATCTCGACCTCTGAGTACGGCACCGCGGTGGCGACCACCCACGCCACCTATCAGCTCAGCGCGGGACCGGACGCCCAGCCCGCGATCGACTGGCGGCGGGAGTACGACCGAGGATCGGCACGCAAGCCCGGGCAGCTCAGCTGGGGCACCGGTTCCACGCCCACCTACTTCGGTCCGGTGACCGGCTCCGAGTACCTGACGATCGTCGACAACGCCGACGGCCAGGTCAACCTGCTGGTGTACCGTTCGGCGTCCGGCGAGGAGGTCTGCAAGGAACCGGTACTGCCTCCAGGTGACGGCGGCAGCCTGTCGGGCAGCAGCGACAGCTTCGGCGGTTCGGGCGGCAGCCTGTCCGGCAGCGTGAGTGGCAGTGTCGGGTCGGGCAGCGGCAGCGAGAACTCCCCCATCGGCGTCGGTAACTCTGTCTTCGTCGCAAGCACCTACGGCTACCCGTACCCGACGGTCCCCGCCGGCGCCGGTGAAGCGGTGCCCGCCTCGGCGCCGTTCCGCGGCGGAATGACCCGGGTGGACGTCGACGCGGACGGCAACGGCTGCGAGACGAAATGGCAGAACCAGGTCCGCAGCTCCGCGGTCCCGCACCTGTCCATCGCCGACGGCAACATCTACACGATGGTCCGCCAGGGCCTCGACACCACGACGCCGCTCGACGGTTTCGCGTACGCCGTCCTCGATCCCGAGACGGGCGCAGTGAAGACCACCAGGACGGCTACCGGCACGCTGCTCGGCGACACGCTGCAGATGTCGGCGCTCATCACCGACGACGGCCGGTACATGCAGGGAACCATCTCCGGCATCGTGTCCATCGCTCCCGGCGCCGGTGGTTCCGGTGGGTCGACCGGATCGTCGGGGTCGTGAGCGCCGTCGAACGTCACACCGACCGAACCGGGGCCAACTACACCTCGTAGTGGATCGCCCTCTACCATCGGGGCGTGCTGTATCGCGGGTTTGTGAACCTGGTCAACCGTCTACCGCTGCCGTCGCTGGCGGTCCAGAAGTGGATCGCGATCGCGGTGATCGTGACGCAGGGCGGAATCGCCGTCACCGGATCGGTGGTCCGGGTCACGGCGTCCGGTCTGGGCTGCACGACGTGGCCGCAGTGCTACCCGGGTAGCTTCGTTCCGACCGGCGACTCCACGGCGCCCTGGATGCACCAGTTCATCGAGTTCGGTAACCGGCTGCTCACGTTCCTGGTGGTCGCCACCGCGGCGGCGGTCGTCCTGGCCGTGACCCGTGCCGGACGCCGTCGCGAGGTCCTCACCTACGCGTGGCTGATGCCACTGTCGACCGTGGCCCAGGCCGTCCTCGGCGGCATCACGGTGCTCACCGGGCTCCTCTGGTGGACCGTCGCGCTGCACCTGCTGGTGTCGATGGCGATGGTGTGGCTGTCGGTGATGCTCTACCACAAGATCGACCAGCCGGACGACGGCGTCGAGGTGACCACTCTCCCCAAGCAACTCCGCTGGCTGACGGCGCTGACCGGCGTCGCACTGGCCGGCACGCTCGTCGCGGGCACCATGGTGACCGGCGCCGGGCCGCACGCGGGCGACAAGAACCCGGAACGAACCGTCGAACGTCTCGACCTCGACATCACCAACCTCGTGCACCTGCACGCCGAGTTGCTCGTCGCCTACCTCGCTCTGCTCGTCGGGCTGGGCTTCGCGCTCTACGCCGTCGGTGCGAGCGCCGCGGTGAAGTTGCGGCTGAAGGTAGTCGTCGGGCTCGTCGTCGCGCAGGCGTGTGTCGGGCTGGTGCAGTTCTGGACGCACGTCCCGGCAGCACTGGTGACCATCCACGTCGCGCTCGCGGGTGCCTGCACCGCCGCGACCGCGGCCCTGTACGCGGCCGGCCGGGTCCGCGTGCCGGTCGACGCCCGCACCGACGCCGAGGCGGTCACCTCCGTCTGAGCGGCGGCACCCACCGACGACGAAGGCCGGGACCCTGCATCGCAGGATCCCGGCCTTCTCGGTATGTCAGCGCTCGTTGCGCGCCTTGGGGAAGCGCGTCTGATGGGCCACCCACCCGGCCATCTTCGCGAAGTGGCCCTTACGCGGCGTCACGACGCTCGTCAGCGCACGGTCCCACTCGGAGACGGTGAGCTCGTCGATGGACGCGACAATCGCGTTCGCGATCGCGACGTTGTCGACGACCTCGTCGCCGAGGATGCCGTCGGCGCCGACGAGCGTGATCCGCACGCCCGCCCGACCCACCGGCTGGATGACCGCGCTCGCGGATCCGCCGTGCTCGGAGACGAACTTCCGGATGGCGGCGACCGTGCCCGAGGGCAGGACCGGGGCCGCAGCGGTGCTCTGGGTATCGGTGCTCATGGGGTCAGACTACTGTGCGGTAGCCGCGGAGCCGACACGACCGTCCGCCGACGCGACCGTGGGGTCGGTGTAGAACAAGAACATGCGTGCAATCGTGGTGTCCCGGTTCGGCGGTCCGGAGGTTCTCGTCCCCTCGGAGGTGCCCGATCCGCCGGTCGGCCCGAACGATCTACTGGTGGCCACCGAGGCCGTCGGCGTCAACTTCATCGACACGTACTTCCGCACCGGCACATACGCGCGCGAGGTGCCGTACATCCCCGGCGACGAGGGGTCGGGTGTCGTCCTCGAGGTGGGCTCGCAGGTGTCGGAGTTCGGCGTCGGGGACCGCGTAGCGTGGGCGGCCGCGCCCGGAAGTTACGCCGAGAAGGTCGTCGTCCCGGCCGCCGTCGCAGTGGACGTCCCGGACGCGGTCGCGCCCGAGTCGGCGGCGTCGGCGTTGCTGCAGGGCATGACCGCCCACTACCTGATCGAATCCGCTCATCCTGCCCGGGCCGGCGAGACGGTGCTCGTCCACGCCGGAGCGGGCGGCGTGGGACTGCTGCTGACACAGATGGCGGCCGCGAAGGGCGTCAAGGTCATCTCGACGGTGTCGACGGACGAGAAGGAGGCGCTGGCGCGGGAAGCCGGGGCCTGGCGGGTCCTGCGCTACGACGCCGGCCTCGCCGACAAGGTTCGTGAGCTCACCGGCGGCGAGGGCGTGGCCGCGGTGTACGACGGCGTCGGCAAGGACACCTTCGATGCCAGCCTCGACTCGCTCCGCATTCGCGGCACGCTGGTGCTGTTCGGTGCCGCCAGCGGGCCGGTGCCCCCGTTCGACCTCCAACGCCTGAACTCGGGGGGCTCACTCTTCGTCACCAGGCCGACCCTCGCCCACTACGTGCGCGACCGCGAGGAGCTCACGTGGCGGGCCGGCGCCGTCCTCGACGCGATCGCGGCCGGGACGCTGAAGCTGCGGGTGGGCGGCAGCTACCCGCTCGACCGGGCGGCGGACGCGCACCGGGATCTCGAGGGGCGACGCACCACCGGTTCGATCGTGCTGGTGCCGTAACGCCTGCACGTACGACGAAGGCCCGCTCCGGAGAGCGGGCCTTCGTCGTACGCGTCCGGTCAGAAGAGGCTGCCGATGGTGTCCCAGCCGAGGACCGAGTCGACGGCCAGCCCGCAGCACACCACCGCAAGGTAGTTGTTGGACTGCAGGAACAGCTTGAGTGGCTTGATCGGTGTGCCGCCGCGGACGCTGTTGTACAGCTGGTGCGCGACGAACAGGAACCAGGCACCGGCGAGCAGAGTGACGATCGCGTAGATCCAGCCCGCGGCCGGGACCAGCGCCAGCGACGCGAGCACCGTCGCCCACGTGTAGACGACGATCTGCTTGGTGACGTGGGTTTCGGAGGCGATGACCGGGAGCATGGGCACGCCGGCCGCCTTGTAGTCCTCCTTGTACCGCATCGCGAGTGCCCACGTGTGCGGCGGCGTCCAGAAGAAGATGATCAGGAACAGGACCACCGGCTCCCAGCTGAGTGAGCCGGTGACCGCGGCCCAGCCGACCATGACCGGCATGCAGCCCGCCGCGCCGCCCCAGATCACGTTCTGCCACGTGCGGCGCTTGAGCACCATCGTGTAGACGAGCACGTAGAACGCGATCGTCAGGACGACAAGGAAGCCCGCGAGCAGGTTCGCCCGCCACCACAGCCACACGAAGGAGGCGACGCCCAACGTCATACCGAACACGAACGCGTGCTTGGTCGGGACGGCCTGACGCGCGAGAGGACGCAGCGCAGTGCGCTTCATGACCTTGTCGATGTCGGCGTCCACCACACAGTTCAGCGAGTTGGCGCTCGCGGCACCCATCCAGCCGCCGAACAGCGTGCTCAGGATGAGGACCAGGTCGATGTGCCCGCGATCGGCCAGCAGCATCGCCGGAATGGTCGCGACCAGCAGCAGCTCGATCACCCGCGGCTTCGTCAGCGCGACGTACGCCAGAATCGTCGCCGTCACCCGCCCCCACAGCGTGGTGGTGTCCCGCGCAGCCTTCGCCTCGGATGCGCCGGAGGGGCCGCCGAAGCCGTGTCCGCTCGGCCGATGCCCTGTACGCACGCTTTCTCCTTGCCCCACGCGACTACATCCTCGCTTACTACTTCACTACTACAAACGATGGTAGACGGCGGCTACCCCTGAACCGAATCGACCCGATCGGGGCGGCACACTAGGCTGGAGGCGCACTCGAGGTCGGGCGACGCCCACTGCACCCTCCGGACAACCTCCGGCTCCACGTACAACCATGTCAGGAGACATCTGCCCGTGTCGATCACAGACGAGATCCGCGTCCTCACGCAACCGGTCCACCCCACCGATTGGACCGACCTGGACACCAGAGCCGTCGACACCGCCCGTGTACTCGCCGCGGACGCAGTCCAGAAGGTGGGCAACGGCCACCCCGGCACCGCGATGAGCCTCGCGCCGCTGGCCTACACGCTGTTCCAGCGTGTCATGCGGCACGACCCCGCGGACGCCGACTGGATCGGCCGGGACCGCTTCGTCCTCTCCTGTGGTCACTCGAGCCTGACCCTGTACGTCCAGCTGTACCTCGCCGGTTACGGCCTCGAACTGGAAGATCTCGAGTCGCTGCGCACGTGGGGTTCCAAGACCCCCGGCCACCCTGAGCACGGCCACACCCGCGGTGTCGAGATCACCACCGGTCCCCTCGGGCAGGGTCTGGCGTCGGCCGTCGGCATGGCGATGGCCGCTCGTCGGGAGCGCGGCCTGTTCGATCCCGAGGCGGCGCCGGGCGAGAGCCCCTTCGACCATCACATCTACGTCGTCGCGTCCGACGGTGACATCGAGGAGGGTGTGACGTCGGAGGCGTCCTCGATCGCCGGGGTGCAGCAGCTGGGCAATCTGACGGTCATCTACGACGACAACAAGATCTCGATCGAGGACGACACGGCGATCGCGCTGTCCGAGGACACCGCGGCTCGCTACGAGTCCTACGGCTGGCACGTCCAGGTCGTCGAAGGCGGCGAGAACGTCGTGGCCATCGAGCAGGCGCTCGAGAAGGCCCGCGAGGTCACCGACCGGCCCTCGCTGGTCCTGCTGCGCACGATCATCGGATACCCGGCGCCGACCAAGATGAACACCGGCGCTGCGCACGGCGCCGCTCTGGGCGCCGACGAAGTCGCCGCGGTCAAGAAGGCACTCGGGTTCGATCCCGAGCGGAGCTTCGAGGTGGCGCCCGAGGTCATCGCGCACACTCGCAAGGTCGTCGATCGCGGCGTGCAGGCGCACAAGGAGTGGCAGGCGCTGTACGACGAGTGGGTCCAGCGCGCGCCCGAGGGCAAGAAGCTCCTCGACCGTCTGACCGGCCGCGACCTGCCCGCCGACTGGGCCGACGTCCTCCCCACGTGGGAGCCGGACGCCAAGGGCCTGGCCACCCGCAAGGCGTCCGCCGCGGTACTCAACGCCGTCGGTCCGGTCCTGCCCGAGCTGTGGGGCGGCTCGGCGGACCTCGCGGAGAGTAACAACACCACGATCAAGGGCTCCGATTCGTTCGGTCCCGAATCCATCTCGACGGACATGTGGAAGGCCCAGCCGTACGGCCGGACCCTGCACTTCGGCGTTCGCGAGCACGCGATGGGCTCGATCCTCAACGGCATCGCCCTGCACGGCCCGACCCGCCCCTACGGCGGCACGTTCCTCGTCTTCAGTGACTACATGCGTCCCGCCGTCCGTCTCGCGGCGATCATGAAGACCCCGGTGGTCTACGTCTGGACGCACGACTCGATCGGTCTCGGCGAGGACGGTCCGACGCATCAGCCGATCGAGCACCTGGCGGCACTGCGGGCCATTCCCGGTCTGTACGTGGTCCGCCCCGGCGACGCCAACGAGACCGCCCACGCCTGGCGGGCCGTTCTGGAGAAGGGTTCCGACGAGGCCACCCGCGCTCCGGCCGGCCTGGCCCTGACCCGCCAGGATCTCCCGGTCCTCGAGGGAACCCACTACGAGGGTGTCTCGCGCGGCGGTTACGTGCTGGCCGAGGCCTCGACCGGCACCCCCGAGGTCGTGCTCATCGGAACGGGTTCGGAGCTGCAGCTCGCCGTCGCCGCCCGCGAGGCGCTCGAGGCCGAGGGCGTTCCCACTCGCGTCGTGTCGATGCCGTGTGTCGAGTGGTTCGACGCGCAGGACCAGGCGTACCGAGACGGCGTCCTTCCCCCCACGGTCAAGGCGCGGGTCGCGGTCGAGGCCGGTATCGCGATGCCGTGGTACCGCTTCGTCGGAGACGCGGGCGAGATCGTCTCGATCGAGCACTTCGGCGCGTCCGCCGACTACAAGACCCTGTTCCGCGAGTTCGGCATCACCGCCGAGGCCGTCACCGCTGCTGCGCAGCGCTCGCTCGCTCGAGTGAAGGGATGAATCGCACCATGACTCAGAACGCGAATCTGCAGAAGCTGTCCGAGGCCGGCGTCTCGGTGTGGCTCGACGATCTCTCGCGGGACCGTATCCAGTCGGGCAATCTCGCCGAGCTCGTCGCCACCAAGAGCGTCGTCGGCGTCACCACCAACCCGTCGATCTTCCAGGCCGCCCTGAGCAAGGGGCACGTCTACGACGCCCAGGTTCGTGAGCTCGCGGCCCGCGGCGCCGATGTCGAGGACACCATCCGCACGGTGACCACCGACGACGTCCGCGCGGCGTGCGACGTGCTCGCTCCGCAGTTCGAGGCCAGCAACGGCAAGGACGGCCGCGTGTCGATCGAGGTCGACCCGCGGCTGGCGCACGACGCCGACAAGACCGTCGCGCAGGCGGTCGAGCTGTGGAAGATCGTGGACCGGCCCAACCTGTTCATCAAGATCCCGGCCACGGAGGCCGGGCTGCCCGCGATCACGAAGGTGATCGGCGAGGGCATCAGCGTCAACGTGACGCTGATCTTCTCCGTGGAGCGGTACCGCAAGGTCATGGACGCCTACCTGACCGGGCTCGAGGCTGCCGTGACCGCAGGTCACGATCTGTCCGAGATCCACTCGGTGGCGTCGTTCTTCGTCTCCCGCGTCGACACCGAGATCGACAAGCGGCTCGACAAGATCGGCACCCCGCAGGCGCTCGAGTTGCGCGGCAAGGCGGGCGTGGCGAACGCGCGCCTCGCGTACGCCGCCTACCAGGAGGTGTTCGAGGTCGACGCCCGCTTCCACGCTCTGCTCGAGCGCGGCGCGCGCCCCCAGCGTGCGCTGTGGGCGTCGACGGGTGTGAAGAATCCCGCGTACCCCGACACCCTCTACGTCACCGAGCTGGTTGCGCCCAACACGGTCAACACCATGCCGGAGAGCACCCTCGACGCGGTCGCCGACCACGGCGTGGTCACCGGGGACACCACGTCCGGGACGGCGGTCGCCTCGCAGCAGGTGTTCGACGAGCTCGCGGCCGTCGGCATCGATCTCACCGACGTCTTCCTGGTGCTCGAGAACGAGGGCGTCGAGAAGTTCGAGGTTTCGTGGAACGAGCTGCTCGACGCGACCTCGCAGCAGCTCGCCGCTGCCCGAGAGAGCTGATCAGTGAGCGGACCCGCGGCGGACGATTGGATCAACCCACTCCGGGACAGCAGGGACCGGCGACTACCTCGCATCGCCGGCCCCTGTGGCCTCGTGATCTTCGGGGTCACAGGCGATTTGGCACGCAAGAAGCTGATGCCCGCGGTGTACGACCTCGCCAACAGAGGGCTTCTGCCGCCCGGGTTCGCTCTCGTCGGGTTCGCCCGGCGCGACTGGGCGGACCAGGATTTCGCGCAGGTGGTGCACGACGCCGTGCGCGAACACTCCCGCACCCCCTTCAGCGAGGACGTGTGGGAGCAGCTCGCGAAGGGCATCCGCTTCGTCCACGGCAGCTTCGACGACGCCGAGGCCTTCACCGAGTTGTCGCACACTCTCGACGCACTGGACCGCGAACGCGGGACACGCGGTAATCACGCGTTCTACCTGTCGATTCCACCGGCCCAGTTCCCGACGGTCTGCGAGCAGTTGTCGCGGTCGGGACTGGCGAAGTCGGCGGACGGCCAGTGGCGGCGCGTGGTGATCGAGAAGCCGTTCGGCCACGACCTCGAGAGCGCTCGTGAACTGAACGCTGTCGTGAACAACGTGTTCCCCGAGGACACCGTGTTCCGGATCGACCACTACCTGGGCAAGGAGACGGTCCAGAACATCCTGGCGCTGCGGTTCGCCAACCAGTTGTTCGACCCGATCTGGAACGCCCACTACGTCGACCACGTGCAGATCACGATGGCCGAGGACATCGGTCTCGGCGGCCGGGCCGGCTACTACGACGGCATCGGTGCGGCGCGCGATGTGATCCAGAACCACCTGCTCCAGTTGCTCGCGTTCACCGCGATGGAGGAGCCGATCAGCTTCGAGCCCGCCGAACTGCAGGCGGAGAAGATCAAGGTGCTGTCGGCGACCCGCCTCGCGGAACCGCTCGACGAGACCACCGCCCGCGGCCAGTACGCCGGCGGTTGGCAGGGCGGCCGCAAGGTCGTCGGACTCCTCGAGGAGGAGGGTTTCGCGAAGGACTCGAAGACGGAGACCTACGCGGCGATCACCCTCGAGGTGGATACCCGCCGCTGGGCGGGCGTGCCGTTCTACCTGCGCACCGGTAAGCGTCTGGGCCGCCGGGTCACCGAGATCGCCGTGGTGTTCAAGCGGGCGCCGCATCTGCCGTTCGACGCCACCATGACCGAGGATCTCGGTCAGAACGCGCTCGTGATCCGGGTCCAGCCCGACGAGGGCGTCACCATGCGGTTCGGTTCCAAGGTGCCCGGGTCGAGCATGGAGGTCCGGGACGTCAACATGGACTTCAGCTACGGGCAGGCGTTCACGGAGTCGTCGCCCGAGGCCTACGAGCGACTGATCCTCGACGTTCTGCTCGGTGAGCCGTCGCTGTTCCCGGTCAATGCCGAGGTGGAGCTGTCCTGGAAGATCCTCGATCCCGTCCTCGAGCACTGGGCGGAGAACGGCAAACCCGAGCCGTACGAGGCAGGAACCTGGGGTCCGCCGTCCGCGCAGGAAATGATGCGCCGCACCGGTCGTGAATGGAGAAGGCCGTGATCATCGAGCTGCCCGGAACCACCACCGGGGCGATCAACAAGAAGCTCGTGGAGCTTCGTGAATCCGGTGGCGCCGTGACGTTGGGCCGGGTCCTGACGCTGGTCGTGTGCACGCGGGACAGCAAGAACTCCGAGGACGTCATCGACGCCGCGAACGAGGCCAGCCGGGAGCACCCGTGTCGCGTCATCGTCGTTGCGCGCGGATCTCGTTCGGAGGAAACACATCTCGACGCCGAGATCCGGGTCGGCGGCGACGCCGGCGCGTCCGAGGTCGTGATCCTGCGCGTGTTCGGCGAGCTCGCCGACCACGAGGCGAGTGTCGTGGTGCCGTTCCTGCTGCCCGACACCCCCGTCGTGGCGTGGTGGCCGGACGACGCCCCCACCGTGCCGGCACTGGATCCGGTGGGACGGTTGGCGATCCGCCGGATCACCGATGCGACCGGTGCGGACGATCCGACCGCGACCATCAAGAGCCGACTCGGCTCGTACACCGCCGGCGACACCGACCTGGCGTGGAGTCGAATCACCTACTGGCGTGCGCTGCTGACGTCGGCGCTGGATCAGCCGCCGCACGAGCAGATCGTGTCTGCGACGGTGTCGGGGCTGGCCACCGAGCCTGCGCTCGACATCCTGGCGGGCTGGCTTGCGGACCGTATCGACGGCCCGGTCCGGAGGCAGACGGGTCCGCTGTTCGTCGAACTGCAGCTCACCAACGACGACCGCATCGCGATCAGCCGTCCGCAGGTCGAGACCACCGCAACCCTGAGCCGCGTCGGGCAGCCGGATGCACTGGTTGCCCTGGCGCGACGCGAGACCCGGGACTGCCTCGCGGAGGAACTGCGTCGTCTCGATCCCGACGAGATCTACGAGGCCGCCCTGACCGGACTGTCGAAGGTGGAATATGTCTGATCCGAACGAGATTCACCGCTTCGCCGACACCGACGCCCTCGTGCGCGCGGCCGCCGAGCGTTTCGTCGATGCAGTGGTCGCGGCCCAACGGTCGCGCGGTTCCGCCGCCGTCGTCCTCACCGGCGGCGGTACGGGGATCGCCCTTCTCGAACATGTCCGCGCCGACCCGGGGGCGATCGACTGGGCCGCGCTGGACGTGTTCTTCGGCGACGAGCGCTTCCTGCCCACCGGCGATCCGGAGCGTAACGAGGTCCAGGCGCACCGGGCACTGCTCGATCACGTGCCGGTCGATCCGGCGCGCGTGCACGTCATGGCGGCGTCGGACGGCGCGTACAACAGCGATCCGGTCACGGCCGCAGCCGCGTACGGAGAGGTGCTCGAGACGTTCGCCGCCGGCCGCACCGGTCCCCTGTTCGACGTGCACCTGCTCGGCATGGGCGGAGAGGGGCACGTCAATTCGCTGTTCCCCCACACCGACGCGGTTCGTGAGGCGGAACAGTTGGTGGTGGCGGTCACCGATTCCCCCAAGCCGCCCCCGGTGCGGGTGACGCTCACGCTGCCGGCGTTGCAATCTGCGCGCGAGGTGTGGCTGATCGTCTCGGGTGAGGCGAAGGCCGACGCGGTCGCCGCGGCGGTCGGCGGCGCCCGTCCCGACGAGATCCCGGCCGCGGGCGCTCGGGGTATCGAGAAGACCGTGTGGCTGCTCGACGAGGGCGCGGCGAGCGGACTCCCCCGCTCCTGAGCTCACCGGTCACTCCGACTCGTCCTCGAGAGCCGTTCCCGGATTCCACGGCGGCGCAAGCTCTCCGGTGTCGGTCACGTTCGCGCGTGGCCGACACCCGGCAGCCAGCAGCGCCCGGCTCCGTGGTCCGCTCACGCCACGCGATCCGAGACGCCGGTACGTCGTCTCCCTCGGCCGTCGCTCCATGTTCCGACTCCCCTCTCGTTCGCCAGACCTCTTCCGTTCGATCAGTAGGACGTGGGCGGAGGTCGATCGGTTCCCTGCGGACCGCGGGGACGATTCCGGCGGTAGTCTGCGGCAGTGGACCGTGACGAGTACCTGACGACGCTGGCTGCCGTGCTGGACGCACACACCGATGCCGCTGCCGCGAAACTGTCGGCGATTCTCGATGCGCTGCCGGCGGAGGCGACCGAACTGTGCATCGACGTGTTCCCCGATCAGGACGGTGAGGGCACGTTCGACGTCTGGGTTCGCCTGGAAGGGCCCGACTACTTCACGCTCAACAAGCACATCGACGCCCACCGACACCTTTTCGGCATCGTATACACGGAGGACGGGGTCGTACCCGACGTGCCACTGATGTCCCGCAATGCGCCGTTCGTCGTCGAGGATGCGGTCGTCGATGCCGCCGCGGCGTGGCTGACGGACCTGTGGACACGCGTCGGCGCCTCCCGTTCCTCGGTGCCGTGGCTGATCGACGGCGAAGACGGCAGCGGCACCGTCACACCACTGGCGTTCGAGCCCACCGGCACCTGACGAGGACCACGCCACCACGCCCGCTCACCCGCGCAGGGCGTCGGACAGGGCCACGGTCGACTCGGCACCCGCCATCGGCAGGGTGTAGTGCGAGACGCCGGCCACCGTCTCGATCCCGGCGTGGGGCAGTCTCCTCCGGACACCCGCCTCCACCTTCCCGATGTCGTGGATCCGGCTGCGCCCGGCGAGCAGCACCGTCGTCGGGCACACCACCCGCTCGAGGTCCCCCGGTCGTGGACGTCCGGGCACGACCGGCCGCGTCGACGGAAAGTGTTCGGCGCCGTAAGCGACGAGATCGAGCCAGTCCCGGTCGATCTCCGATCCTGCTGTCTCCCAGCCGATCAGCGCTCGCTGCCGTGCAGCAGTGGGACGCGACAGCAGGGGCACCGCCCGCAGGAGGTAGTCCGGGCGAAAACCGGCGAAACAGGAGTTCGGGTCGAGCAGGACCAGACGGTCGACCCGTCCGGAGTGCCGCACCGCGAAGGCGAGGGCAACCATCGCCCCGTACGAATGCCCCACGACGGCCACGGATTCGAGCCCGAGTGCGCCCAGCACGTCGCTCAGCCACGACATCAGGTCCTCGACCGAGCGCAGTCGCTCGCCGACGACGCTGCGACCGGGATCGCCGAGGAAGTCGATCGCGTACACGCGGTGCTCGTCGGCGAGTTGGCTCGCGCCGACGAACCACGACGTCGACGTCGCCCCGCCGCCGCTCAGCAGCACTACCGGCGCCGCATCGGTCGGACCGCACGCGTTGACACGGGTGATCCCGTGCCGAGTCGGGACGTCGACGCCGACGGTCCCGGCGGGCCACTTGGCCAGGACCCGGTCGTAGCGCTGCAGGAAACCCAGCCCCGCCGCCGTGACGGCGAAGTCTTCGGTGGTGCCGCGCCTCATCTCGTCCCCCTCAACCCATTATCTCGATGATCGAGAGACTAGACTAGCGAGAGAACCACGTCGAGGATCGGAGCCCACGCGCATGACCCACAGTCGGGACGACGACGCAATGGCGCTCGTGCACCGGGTCCGGGCACTCACCGTCGAACTGAACCTCCTGGGCGCAGAGTTCGCGAACCGGAACGACCTGCACACCACCGATCTGCGGGCCCTCATCTGCCTGCTCGACGCCGCGCGTTCCGGCACTCCGTCCACACCCGGATGGCTGGGCGGGCAGTTGTCCCTCAGCTCGGCCTCGACGACCGCACTGATCGACCGACTGGAGACGGCGGGACTTCTCGAGCGGGGCCGCGACACGGCGGATCGCCGGCGGGTCCTGGTGACGGTGACGCCGAAGGCGGAAGAACTCGGGTGGTCCTTCTTCGGCCCGCTGATCGGCCGGGCCGTGGCCGCGATCGAGACGTTCTCGCACGAGGAGCGGGAAACCGTCTCGGCGTTCCTCACCCGGATGCGCGAGGCCGCCGCCGACGCCCGAACCGAGCTCGCACCGGATCGCTGAGGGACGGGGCTGCGCCGCGGACCCGGCGCTACCCGCTGTTGCGCAGCGCCGTCGCGAGCCCGTTCATGGTGAGCTGGATCCCGCGCCGGACATTGTCCGAGTCGTCACCGGCGCGGTAGCGGCGCAACAGCTCCACCTGCAGATGGTTGAGCGGCTCGAGATACGGGAAGCGGTTGTGCACCGACCGATCCAGCGCGGGGTTGTCCCACAGCAGGTTGTCGTGACCGGTGACGGCCCGGTACATCGCGAGGGTGCGCGCGTGTTCGGCGGAGATCTTGCCGAACACCTCTTCGCGTAGCTCCGCGTCGGGCACGAGTTCGGAATACCGTGCAGCCAGCCCCATGTCGGACTTCGACAGCACCTGCGCCATGTTCGAGAGCACCGTTCGGAAGAACGGCCACCGCTCGTACAGATCGGTCAGTGTCGCCAGCCGACCCGCGTCGTCGCCGACCCACTTCTCGAACGCCGTTCCGGTGCCGTACCAGCCGGGCAGCATGACCCGCGACTGGCTCCACGACAACACCCACGGGATGGCGCGCAGATCCGAGATCGACTGCGTCTGTTTGCGTGACGCCGGCCTGCTGCCGATGTTGAGTGCGCCGATCTCCGCGACCGGCGTCGACGCCTCGAAGTACTCGACGAACCCCGGGGTGTCGTGCACGAGATCGGCGTACGCGACCCGTGCCAGTTCCGCGAGTTCGTCGAGGACGGCGTACGCCGGCGCGGCGTCGTCGCCCAGGCCCTCGACGTCGAGCAGGGTCGATTCGAGGGTCGCCGACACCAGTGCCTCGAGGTTGCGCCGCGCCAGACGCGGCTCGGCGTACTTCGCGGCGATGATCTCGCCCTGCTCGGTGATCCGGAGCGATCCCTCGACGGCACCGGGAGGCTGCGCGAGGATCGCGTCGTAGCTGGGGCCACCGCCGCGTCCCACGGTGCCGCCGCGACCGTGGAACAGTCGCAGCCTGATTCCCTTCTCGCGGGCCACTCGGACGAGGTCCAGCTCGGCCCGGTACAGCGCCCAGTTCGCGGCGAGGTAGCCGCCGTCCTTGTTGGAGTCGGAGTAGCCGAGCATCACTTCCTGGCTGTCCCCGCGGTTGGCGACGAGAGCCCGGTACAGCGGGACATCCAGGGTGGCGGTGAGGGTTTCCGCGCCGTGCCGCAGATCCTCGATCGTCTCGAACAGCGGAACGATTCCCACCGGGCACCGCGGTCCGGCCTCGCCGTCCGGGTCGAACAATCCCACCTCGGCCAGCAGGATCGCCACCTCGAGCATGTCGCTGACCGACTCGCACATGCTGATGACGTAGTTCGGGATCGCCTCGGGGCCGATCCGGTCCACGGCGTCGGCGGCGGCGCGCAGGATGCCGAGTTCCTTCGTGGTGAGTTCGCTGAACTCGGCGTGCGGGCCGGCGAGAGGACGACGCGTCGCCAGCTCGCGCGTCAGCAACGCGATCCGCTCGTCCTCCGGCAGCGACGCGTAGTCCGGGTGTACGCCGGACCAGGCCAGCAACTCCGCCACCACCGTCTCGTGTACTTCCGAGTTCTGCCGCATGTCGAGACCACACAGGTGGAACCCGAACACTTCCACGGAGTTTCGCAGCTGGGCCAGGCGGTCGTCGGCCACGGTGCCGTCGCCGTGCGAGCGCAGCGACGTGTCGATGATCTCGAGATCCGCGAGCAGCTCGGCGGGGTCGCGGTAGTCCGGAAGCTCTCCGGCGACCGCATGCGCGGCCGGGTGACCGAGGATGCGTGCCGCCGTGCCGGTGAGCCTCGCCCGCAGGCCCCGCACGGCCCGGCGGTACGGCTCGTCCGCCCGGAACGCCGACTCGTCACCGGACTCGTCGGCCAGCCGGTTCAGCTCCGGGGTGACGGTGACCAGCCTCGCCGACATCGACAGCTCCCGCTCGAGGACCTCCAGTTCGGCGAGATGGTGTTCGAGCGCGGTCTCCGATGCGCGGTGGGTGGCACGTGCGACCACGTCGGCGGTGACGTACGGGTTGCCGTCGCGGTCGCCGCCGATCCACGAGCCGGGCCGCAGCATCGGCTCGGTGAGCACTCCCGAATCCGGCCAGCGGCTGCGCAGCGCATCGCGCAGTTCCGCATTGATCCTCGGCACCACCTCGAACAGGGACGCGTCGTAGTACCGCAGTCCCACCTCGATCTCGTCCTGGATCCGCAAGCGCGACAGCCGGATCAGCGCCGTCTGCCACAGGGTGAGGATCTGCCGCCGCAACTGCCGGTCGACGGCGTCTGCCTCGGCGGGATCGACGGACACCCACTCCCGCCTCCGCATCAGTTCCATGATCCGGTTCTGGGTCTCGAAAACCGTCCGTCGGCGCGTTTCGGTGGGATGAGCGGTGATGACTGGTGCGACGAGGGCACCCGCGAGCGCACCCGCAGCGATCTCCGGATCCACCGGTGCGGCATCGAGTTTCGCGTAGGTGGCCGCGAGGGTGCTGTCCTGCGGAGGTTCGCCTGCCCGGACGTGGATCGCCCGCCGGCGTTCGCGGTGGATGTCCTCGGCGACGTTCGCAAGCAACGCGAAGTGACTGAAGGCACGAATGACAGGGATCGCGTCGGCGGTGTCGACGGTCGAGAAGAGCTCGGCCAGCTCGGCCCGGTCGATCTCCGAGCGGCGGACCCGGAACGACTCGACACGGGCTCGTTCGACCAGGTCGAAGACGTCCTCGCCGGCCTGCTCGCGGACGATGTCGCCGAGGATCCCGCCGAGGAGGCGGATGTCGTCACGCAGCGGCTCGGTGGCGGCGCGCGGCGCGGACGTGACGGAAGAGGCTGCAGATGAATCCGAGGTCCCGGTCATCCCCCGATTATCGGCCGACGGCCGGTCCCCCGCACAGCAACGACGCGACGGCGTCAGCCCTTCCAGATCACCTTCGACGGGGTCAACCGGACGATGACCCGCGGGGTGTCGGGGGCGTCGTGTTCCCACCGCTGCGCGCCGGTGTACTTCCGGGCCAGCTTGTGGATGAGGGATCCGCCGGGGTCGTCGGCGATCGTGGTGGTGCCGCGGATCTCGACGTAGCTGTACGGGCCACTCGCCGGGTAGATGAGCACCGTCGCACGAGGATCGCGCAGGAGGTTGTCCGTCTTGCGGCGTCCCCGGACAGTGGATATGAGGACGTCGTCACCGTCCCGCTCGAGCCAGACGACGGACAGCTGCGGCTGGCCGCCCGGTTCGACGGTGGCGAGCGTCGCGAACTCCGGCGCATCGATCAGCGCCGCAGCAGCATCGGGGATGGTCGCGGAACTGTGGTACCCCGCCATCGTCAGCTGAACTTGATCTCGAGTCCGATGCCGAGGATCGCGATCAGCCAGATCGCCGCCGTGAAGACCGTCATACGGTCGAGGTTCTTCTCGACGACGCTCGAACCGGCCAGACTCGACTGGACACCGCCACCGAAGAGGCTGGACAGACCGCCGCCCTTACCGCGATGCAGCAGAATCAGGAGAATCAGCAGCAGGCTGGTGATGACCAGCAGGATGTCCAGGAACAGTGCCATTTCGGTATTCGCTGCCCTTCACGCACGACGGAATTCGGCCACTAGCGCGCCCAGCTTACCTGGTACTCCCCCGGCGAGCCGCAAGCCCGACATCCGGAGCGCCTCGGCGTCGGCCAGGGGGTGGATGCCGGGCGCCACAGTCCTCCCGCACAGTGAGATGCCCCACTTTTGTGGCACAACGTGCCGCACTACCTTCCGTGCTGTCAGCACCCCGACGAGGAAGGCCTCACCATGACGCACCGCTCCACAGCTCTGCGCCGCACCACCCGAGCCGCCACGGCAATCGCCGTGTCCGGCTCGTTCCTGTTCGCCGGAACCGCCGCCGCCGAGGCCGCCGGGTCGGTCGACCTGCCGTCGTTCGGCTCGCTCGGGACGTTCGGCTCGTCGGCTCCGACGACGGTGGAGGCTCCGCGGCTCGCGACCGTCGACAACTTCCGCGACGTCGCGGGCCCCGGCTACGAGACCCCTTTCGGCCACATGCGCACCGGCGTGTTCTATCGCGCGAACGCGATCACGCCCGACGACGCGGGCCTCGCCACCCTCGACGGGCTGAAGCTGTCGGCGGTCTACGACCTGCGGACGAACGAGGAAGTGGCGCAGAAGGCCGACCGGCTCCCCGACGGACCCGAGTACGTCCGCATCCCGATTCTGTCCGGCGACCTTGCCGCCGGCGTCGCCCAGTTGCGGACCCCCGACGACGCCCGACGCTTCATGCAGGACATGAACCGCTCGTTCGTCACCGATCCGGCCGCGCGCGCAGGCTTCGCGCAACTGCTCACGGACTTGGCGAGCACCGCCGGACCGCAGGTCTACCACTGCACCGCCGGCAAGGACCGGACCGGCTGGACGTCGGCACTACTGCAGAGCATCGCCGGGGTTTCCGGTGCCGACATCATGAGCGACTACCTGCTCACCAACGAGTACACGGCCGCGTCGATGGAACGCACCTACGAGGGCATCAAGGCGAGCCGGGGGCAGGCCGTCGCGGACATCTATCGCCCCCTGCTCGGTGTGGACGCCGGCTATCTGCAGGCGGGCCTCGACGAGCTCGCGGCGAAGTACGGCAGTGTGCAGAACTATCTGCTCGACGGTCTCGACCTGTCGCCGGTGACGATCGCCA
This sequence comes from Prescottella equi, assembly GCF_002094305.1. Classification (GTDB taxonomy): domain Bacteria; phylum Actinomycetota; class Actinomycetes; order Mycobacteriales; family Mycobacteriaceae; genus Prescottella; species Prescottella equi. Next base: position 88,307 of record NZ_LWTX01000004.1, on the reverse strand, counting down.
AGCTGCGTATCAAGCTGTTCGCCTGACCCCGCAGACGAACAGCGCTGGGCGTGAGCGAATCTCGCGCACGCCCAGCACGGCGCCCAACCGCTGAGTGAGACGCGTCACATCGACCGTCCGTCCACGCGCTACCTTCCGGGCGGAAGCCACCATCGCGGAAGGACTCACTGTGACGAAACCTGTGCACGACAAGCGTTTTTCGCGCACCCGCGCCACGACCACCCTCGCCCTCACAGCCGCACTGCTGCTCGCCGGACCTGTCGTCGCCGAAGCGTCGTCGCTCCCCGGCTTCGGATCGTCGGGATCCGGATCCGCCGCGGTCGATACGCCCGAGACCCCGAGACTGGCGTCGGTGAACAATTTCCGGGACATCGCCGGCACCGGAGCCGGCTACGAAGGTCTCGGCGGCCTGCACGTCAACCGCGGCGTGTTCTATCGCTCGAACACTCTCGCCCCGACGCCTGCAGACCTGCAGACACTCGGTTCGCTCGGACTGACCGCCGTGTACGACCTGCGCACCGACCAGGAGATCGCCGCGAACCCGGACGTGCTCCCGGACGGCGTCCGGTACCAGCAGATCCAGGTCCTGTCGGCCGACCCCAGTGGCGACATCGCCGGGCTGCGCAGCCCCGAGGAGGCCCGCGCCTACGTAGAGGCCGGTTACCGTGACACCGTCACGGACGAGACGTCCCGCCGCGGCTACGCACTGCTACTCACGCAACTTGCGAACACCTCCGGGCCGCAGGTCTTCCACTGCACCGCCGGCAAGGACCGCACCGGTTGGGCCACCGCCCTGCTCCTCGGCATCGCCGGTGTGCCCCGGCAGACGATCGTGGACGATTACCTGCTCTCGAACGAATACTCCGCCGAGACGATCCGGGCCACCCTGGACCGGATCACCGCCACGAAGGGTCCCGAGGCAGCCGAGATCTACCGGCAGCTGATCGGGGTCGACGCCGGCTACCTCGAGGCGTCGTTCGACGAACTCGAACGCACCTACGGCTCGTTCGACCGCTATCTGACGGAGGGACTGGGACTGACGATCGGCACCGTCACCGAGCTCCGACTGAAACTGCTCGCCTGACGCTGCACACTGTCGCCCTGATCCACCAAGAGCGCGGGGCGCGTGACCTTTCCGGCCACGCGCCCCGCGCATCGTTCAGTCGCTACCCGGCCACGGGAGCGGTCCGCCGGCCGCGATGGCCGACAGGGTCGCGAACTCGTCCGCCTTGAGCGAGGCCCCGCCGACGAGGCCACCGTCGATGTCGGGCTGAGCGATGAGCTCGCCGACGTTCTTGGCGTTGACCGAACCGCCGTAGAGGACCCGCACGGCCTGGGCGATCTCCGCTGACGCCAGCTCGGCGAGCGTGTCACGCACCGCCTTGCAGACTTCCTGCGCGTCGGCAGCCGAGGCCACCTTGCCGGTGCCGATGGCCCAGACGGGTTCGTACGCGACGACGATCTTCGAGATCTCGTCGGGCGACAGACCCGCCAGCGAAGCCTTCAGCTGCGCAACGTTGAACGACACGTGCTCGCCGGCCTCGCGGATGTTCAGGCCCTCACCGATGCAGACGATCGGGGTGATCCCGTATCGCAGCGCGGCCTTGGTCTTGGCGAGGACGGTCTCGTCGGACTCGCCGTGCAGCGTGCGCCGCTCGGAGTGGCCGACGACCACGAACGTGCAGCCCAGCTTGGCCAGCATCGAGCCGCTGATCTCGCCGGTGTACGCACCCGACTCGTGGGCGGAGACGTCCTGGGCACCGTAGGTGAGCAGGAGCTTGTCGCCCTCGACCAGCGTCTGCACGGTGCGGATGTCGGTGAACGGCGGGAGCACGGTCACGTCGACCTTCTCGAAGTACTTCGCGGGCAACGAGAAAGCGATCTTCTGCACCAGAGCGATGGCCTCGAGATGGTTGAGGTTCATCTTCCAGTTGCCGGCGATCAAAGGCTTACGTGCCATGCCTCAGTCCTCCAGCGCTCGGTCTTCGAGGGCACTGATGCCGGGAAGCGTCTTGCCCTCGAGGTACTCGAGGGACGCGCCGCCGCCGGTCGAGATGTGCGAGAAGCCGTCCTCGGGCAGGCCGAGCTGACGCACGGCCGCCGCGGAGTCGCCGCCGCCGACGACGCTGAACGCGCCCTTGCCGGTGGCCTCGATGATCGCTTCGGCGACACCCTTGGTGCCGGCCGCGAACTTCTCGAACTCGAACACGCCCATCGGGCCGTTCCAGAACACCGTCTTGGCACCCGAGAGGATCGCCGCGAAGCGCTCCACCGACTGCGGTCCGATGTCCAGTCCCATCCAGCCGTCCGGGATGTCCAGGACGGAGACCGTCTTCGACTCGGCGTCCGCCGAGAACGAATCGGCGATCACCACGTCCTGCGGGATGTGGATGACGTCCGCGTAGCGCTCGAGCAGGCCCTTGCAGGTCTCGATCATCTCTTCCTGGCACAGCGAGTTACCGACCGAAACACCCTGTGCGGCAAGGAAGGTGTAGTACATGCCGCCACCGATGACGAGGGTGTCGACCTTGGGTGCCAGCGCCTCGATCACCGCGAGCTTGTCCGACACCTTCGAACCGCCGAGCACGACCGCGTACGGACGCTCGGAGTCCTGCGTCAGCTTCTGCAGGACGTCGACCTCGGCCGCGACCAGGTTGCCCGCGTAGTGGGGCAGCAGTCTGGCAATGTCGTAAACCGACGCCTGCTTGCGGTGCACGACACCGAAACCGTCGGAGACGAACGCGCCTTCCCCGTCGACCAGGTCGACGAGCGCCTTCGCGAGCGCCTCGCGCTCGGCGTCGTCCTTGCTGGTCTCACGCGGATCGAAGCGGATGTTCTCGAGCAGGAGGACATCGCCGTCCGTCAGGCCCTCGGACCGCGCGAGCGCATCCTGGCCGACGACGTCACCTGCGAGCTGGACGTTGCGCCCCAGCACCTCACCGAGTTTCGCGGCGACCGGCGCCAGCGACAGCGCGGGGTCGAACTCACCCTTGGGACGGCCCAGGTGCGCCATCACGATCACCTTGGCGCCGGCCTCGGCCAGTGCCGAGATGGTCGGCGCCGAAGCGATGATGCGGCCCGGATCGGTGATGGTTCCGTTGTCCAGCGGGACATTCAGGTCGGAGCGCACCAGCACGGTACGGCCCTCGACACCTTCGTCCAACAGGTCTTGCAGAGTCTTGACAGACATAGTTGTAGTAGTGCTTCCGTTCAGAGTGACTTGGCGACGAGGCCGACGAGATCCGCCAGGCGGTTCGAATAGCCCCACTCGTTGTCGTACCAGGAGACAACCTTGGCCTGATCATCGATGACCTTGGTGAGGCCGGCGTCGAAGATCGAGGAATGGGGGTCGGTGACGATGTCCGACGACACGATGGGTGCCTCGGTGTACTTCAGGATGCCCTTCAGCCGGCCCTCGGCGGCAGACTTCATGGCGGCGTTGATCTCCGCAGTCGTGGCCGGTTTCGACAGGTTGACGGTGAGGTCGGTGACCGAGCCCGTCGGGATCGGCACGCGCAACGCGTATCCGTCCAGCTTGCCCTGCAACTGCGGGAGGACCAGGCCGATGGCCTTGGCGGCACCCGTGCTGGTCGGGACGACGTTCAACGCGGCCGCGCGGGCGCGACGCAGATCTCTGTGTGGGCCGTCCTGCAGATTCTGGTCCTGCGTGTAAGCGTGGACCGTGGTCATCAGACCCTTGACGATTCCGAACTCGTCGTCGAGGACCTTGGCGATCGGGCCGAGGCAGTTGGTGGTGCAGGACGCGTTGGAGATGATGTTCTGGCTGCCGTCGTACTCGTCGTCGTTGACGCCCATGACGATGGTGATGTCCTCGCCCTTTGCGGGCGCGGAGATGACGACCTTCTCGGCACCGGCCTCGAGGTGCCCCTTGGCCTTCTCGGCGTCCGTGAAGATGCCCGTGGACTCGACGACGACGTCGACACCCAGATCGCCCCAGGGAAGTTCGCTGAGCGGACCGCGGTGCGCCAGTGCCTTGATCTTGGTATCGCCGACGACGATGGTGTCGTCGCCCTCGAGCGAGACCTCGTGCGGCAGGCGACCCAGGATCGAGTCGTACTTGAGCAGGTGAGCCAGCGTTGCGTTGTCCGTGAGGTCGTTGACCGCCACGATTTCGATGTCGGTGGTGCCGAGCGCCTTCTGCGCATCGACTGCCCTGAAGAAGTTACGCCCGATACGACCGAAGCCGTTGATGCCTACCCGGACCGTCACAGTTCGCTCCTTTGCTCATCAGTCGGTGCGCATCCCACCCTAGTTGGCGGACGCTGTTCGGCGCGCAACTGTGAGGACATCGGATCGGGCGTAGGACACCGTGGACGGAACGTGACCTCGACGAGACCGTTCCGGGCGCCGTCATGCCTCCTCGAGCAACTCCGGCGTCACGGCGGACTCCGTGTCCGGGAGCCCGAGATCCTTCGCCTTGCGGTCCGCCATCGACAGCAGCCGACGGATGCGGCCCGCCACCGCGTCCTTCGTCATCGGCGGATCCGCAAGTTGGCCGAGTTCCTCGAGCGAGGCCTGCCGATGCTTGGCCCGCAGCGTGCCCGCCGCCGCCAGATGGTCCGGAACGTCCTCCCCGAGGATCTCGAGCGCCCGCTCCACCCGTGCCGCCGCCGCGACCGCCGCTCGCGCCGAGCGGCGCAGGTTGGCGTCGTCGAAGTTCGCGAGGCGGTTGGCCGTCGCGCGCACCTCGCGGCGCATCCGACGTTCCTCCCAGGTCAGGCGCGTGTCCTGCGCACCCATCCGGGTGAGCAGGGCGCCGATCGCCTCACCGTCGCGGACCACCACCCGGTCGGTGCCGCGCACCTCGCGTGCCTTGGCCGCGATACCCAGGCGCCGGGCGGCGCCGACCAGCGCCAGTGCGGCCTCCGGACCGGGGCAGCTGATCTCGAGCGCCGACGAGCGCCCCGGCTCGGTGAGCGAACCATGAGCCAGGAAGGCGCCGCGCCACGCGGCCTCCGCGTCGCCGACGCTGCCTCCGACCACCTGAGCCGGCAGCCCCCGCACGGGACGCCCGCGCATGTCGAGCAGCCCGGTCCGGCGCGCCAGCGCCTCACCGTCCTTGGCGACGCGGACCACGTATCGCGAACTCTTGCGCAGCCCGCCGGCACTGAGCACGTGCACGTCCGACTGGTATCCGTACAGGTCGAGGATCTCGCCGCGCAGCCGCCGGGCGGTCGAGCCGAGATCCACCTCGGCCTCCACCACGACGCGGCCGCCGACGATGTGCAGGCCGCCCGCGAATCGGAGCAGCGCCGACACCTCCGCCTTGCGGCAGCTGACCTGCGTGACCGTGAGCCTGCTGAGCTCGTCCTTGACCTCGGCTGTCATCGCCACGAGGCGCTCTCCCTTCCCCCGGCCGTCCGTTCGGTGGCTCGTTCGATGTCGTCGTATCCGGTTGCCGACCCGGCCGGCGCCCGCCGGTCCACGAGGCCCGCCAGCACATCCGCGAGTTTGCCCGCGTGGTGCTTGTGGGTGCCGTCCTCGGCGACGTCCGCGTAGACCACCTCGGCGCCCAGATGTGTCGCGGCGCGGCAGAGATGGTCACGCTCGCGACCCGCCGGGACCGACGCCGAATCGACGACGACGTGGTCGACACGGAATTCGGGCGCGTGTTGGCACAGTACGTGCAGATGACGCTCGGCGGAGAATCCGGCGGTCTCCCCCGGCTCCGGCGCCAGGTTGAGAACGAGCACCTTCCGGGCCGGCGTCCGCAACAACCCGTCGAGAAGTTCGGGAACCAGCACGTGCGGAATGACGCTCGAGAACCAGGATCCGGGTCCGAGAACCGCGAGATCCGCGGCGCCGAGAGCCGCGAGCGCGTCCGGGCACGCCGGAGGGTCGGCCGGCAGCAGACGCACACGGCGCACCTTGCCCGGTGTGGTCGCCACCGCCACCTGACCCCGGATGCACCGGCTGACCCGCGGATCCGTCTCCAGACCCACGACGTCGGCCTCGATCTGCAGCGCCTGCGTCGACATCGGCAGCACTCGCCCCTCGACCTGGAGGAGGCGGGCGACAGTGTCGAGCGCGGCGACCGGGTCGCCCAGGACCTCGGTCAGCCCCGCGAGGATGAGGTTGCCGACGGAGTGGCCCGCGAGTGCGCCGGACCCTCCGAAGCGGTGCTGCACGGTCTCCGTCCACGACCGGACATCAGGGGTCTGCGCGGCGAGCGCCGCGAGCGCCATCCGCAGATCGCCGGGCGGGATCATGCCGAGCTCGTTGCGCAACCGGCCGGACGAGCCGCCGTCGTCGGCGACGGTGACGACGGCCGTCACGTCGGAGCTGAGCCGACGCGCCGCACTCAGGGTCGCGTACAACCCGTGTCCGCCGCCGAACGCGACGATCCGGGGCGCCCGGGAGTCGGTGGTGGTCGATGCGTCCGTCATTCGCGACCCACATCGCGGTGGACGACCCGGACGGCCAGGCCGTCCTCAGTGCCGAGGCGCGCCGCGAGCGCCTCGGACATCGCGACGCTCCGATGCTTGCCGCCGGTGCAACCGACCGCGATCGTCATGTAGCGCTTTCCCTCCCGGCGGTATCCCGCCGTCGTCAGTTCGAGGAGCCGCCGGAAGGTGTCGAGGTACTCCTCGGCACCGTCACGGGACAGGACGTAGTCCCGTACCGCCTCCTCCAGTCCGGTGTGCGGACGCAGTTCCGGGATCCAGTGCGGATTCGGCAGGAACCGCACGTCGCACACCAGATCGGCGTCCATCGGCAGCCCGTGCTTGAAACCGAAGGACTGCACCGTCACCTGGATCACGCTGCTGGCCTCGCCACCGAACGCGGTCTCGATCTTCTCCCGCAACTCGCGCACGGCGAGGGCGGAGGTGTCGACGACCAGATCCGCGGACGCCCGAACCTGCGCCAGCTTGGCCCGCTCGGCTGCGATTCCCTCGGACAGCGTGCCTTCCTTGCTGTCGCTCTGCAACGGATGGCTGCGACGCACGTGCTCGAATCGGCGGATCAGCACGGGATCGTTGGCCTCGAGGTAGAGCACCCGGATCTGCACCGGCATGGCTTCGAGCGCCGCGACGACCTGCCCCAGGTCACCTGTGAAGGGGCGGCTGCGGACGTCGACGACGACAGCCAGGCGGCGGATCGGTGGATCGGATTCGACGCCGAGTTCGACCATCCGCGTGATCAGTTCGGGCGGAAGATTGTCGACGACATACCAGCCGAGGTCCTCGAGCACCTTCGCCGCGGTGCTCAGCCCTGCCCCGGAAAGACCCGTGACGAGCGCGACCTCCACATCTGCCCCACCGCGTTCCTGCTGGTCGTTCACTCGCGACTGTGTCCTGTTCGTTCCGATGCGCCGATGTCCGTCACATCATCCCCCACCACGTCGCCTCCCGCAGCCACATCTGCGCTGGGTTCGGCCTCGGCCACGGCCGCGGTCCGGTCCGATTGCGGTTCGGCGAGCGCCGCGAGCACGGCCTGCGCGGTGGCCACGCCGATGCCGGGTACCGCCGTGATCTCCTCGACCGTCGCCTCGCGCAGCTTGGCCACCGAACCGAAGTGTGTGACGAGCGCGGTCCGCCGCGTCTCGCCGAGACCGCGAACCGAATCGAGCGCCGACGCCGTCATCCGCCGCGACCGCTTGCTGCGGTGGAACGTGATCGCGAAGCGGTGTGCCTCGTCGCGAATTCGCTGCAACAGGTACAGCGACTCGCTGGTGCGGGGCAGGATCACCGGATCTTCCTCCCCCGGCACCCACACCTCCTCGAGGCGTTTGGCCAGCCCGATCACCGCGACGTCGGTGACGCCGAGTTCGTCGAGCACCTCAGCGGCCGCGTTGACCTGCGGAGAACCGCCGTCGACGACGAACAGGTTCGGCGGATACGCGAACCGGCGCGGCCGTCCCGTCTGCGGATCCAGTGCGGCTTCGGGGGCCTGGTCGCCACCGTCGGCACCGCCGCCGGCCGCGACGTCGCGGTTGTGCCGCAGGAAGCGCCGCCGGGTCACCTCGGCGATGCTGGCCACGTCGTCCGAGCGGCCGTCGCCGGCGGCCTCCCGGATCGCGTAGTGCCGGTAGTCGGACTTGCGCGGCAGACCGTCCTCGAACACCACGAGGGACGCCACGACATCGGTGCCCTGCACGTGGCTGATGTCGACACACTCGATTCGCAGCGGCGCGGAATCGAGATCGAGCGCCTCCTGGATGCCTTGCAGCGCTGCAGATCTCGACGTGAAGTCGCCGGCGCGCCGCAACTTGTGCTGCGCCAGCGCCTCCTTCGCGTTCCGTTCGACGGTCTCCGCGAGCGCCTTCTTGTCGCCGCGTTGCGGCACACGGAGCTTGACCGAACTGCCCCGCAGCCCACCGAGCCACTGCTGCAGGCCCTCGACGTCCCGCGGGAGCGCGGGCACGAGCACCTCCCGTGGAACCGCGTTCGTGGGTTGGTCGGCCGCCGCGCCGCTGTCGGACAGCGCGGCCTGCTCTCCGTAGAACTGGGTGAGGAACTGCTCGACGAGCAGCGCCAGCTCCGATTCCGCCCCGGCGTCGGCAGCGACCGCGTCGCGTTCGATGACGTCGCCGGCCTTCTCGACCACCCAGCCGCGCTGTCCACGCACGCGTCCACCGCGGACGTGGAAGACCTGCACGGCCACCTCGAGTTCGTCGGAGGCGAACGCCACCAGGTCGGCGTCGGTGCCGTCGCCGAGCACGACCGCTTGCTTCTCCAGTGCCTTCTTCAGCGCGCCGACGTCGTCACGCAGGCGCGCCGCCGTCTCGAAGTCGAGGTCCTCGGCCGCCTCCTGCATGCGGGTCTCGAGCTGCCGCACGAGACGGTCCGTACGGCCCGACAGGAAGTCGCAGAAGTCCTCGACGATCTCCCGGTGCTCGGCCGCACTCACGCGGCCGACGCACGGAGCCGAGCACTTGTCGATGTAACCGAGCAGGCACGGTCTGCCGATCTGGTTGTGCCGCTTGAACACTCCGGCCGAGCACGTGCGCGCCGGGAAGACGCGCAGCAGCAGGTCGAGTGTCTCGCGGATCGCCCACGCGTGCGAGTAGGGCCCGAAATAGCGCACGCCCTTGCGCCGCGGACCGCGGTACACGAACAGCCGCGGGTACTCCTCGTTCAGGGTCACCGCCAGCACCGGGTAGGTCTTGTCGTCGCGGTAACGGACGTTGAACCGCGGATCGAACTCCTTGATCCAGTTGTACTCGAGCTGGAGCGCCTCGACCTCGGTACTGACTACCGTCCACTCGACACTGCCCGCCGTCGTGACCATCTGCCGGGTGCGCGGATGCAGCGACGAGACGTCGGCGAAGTACGAGTTGAGTCGCGACCGCAGACTCTTCGCCTTGCCGACGTAGATCACCCGGCCGTGCGGGTCGCGGAACTTGTAGACACCCGGTGCCACCGGGATGCTTCCCGGCGCGGGTCGATAAGTGGAGGGATCGGGCACGATTCCAGGCTAGTCGGCGGTACCGACGGTATTCACTCGGCGCGCGAGCTCGTGTACTTCGCCTCGAGCTCGCGGAACCGGCGAACGGCCTGCACAGCGTGCTCGCGGTCGTTGGCCTGGATCGCCATGACCGGGACGTACTCGTCGTCGGGCAGCTCGATCCGCGCCCACGAGGCCCCGTCCCGGAAGGACAGTCCCTGGTCGAGATCCCAGTCGACGATGCGCTCACCCAGGATGTTGCGCACAGCGATGCCGCGCGGGCCGACACGCAGACGCGGCCGGGTGAGCAGAAGCACGCCACCCGCCAGCAGCAGACCGATGCCCGCCATGGCGAACTGGTCCACCAGACGGAAGTACACGCCCGTGGCGGAGGTGCGCAGCAGGATCGCCAAGGTGACGTGCACCAGCACGAGCACTCCGGCCGCGACCATCGCGTAGCGCGCCGACTTCTTGGACCGGACCTCGAACTCCCAGTCACCGTTGGTGCTCATCGCGACGCCGACCCCGTCCGCTTACGTCGCAGCTGCGCCAGGGTGACGGCAGTGTCGATCGCCGCCGCGCACGCCTCGCCGCCCTTGTCCTCCACCGAGCCCAGCAGACCCGAACGGTCCAGTGCCTGCTTCTCGGTGTCGGTGGTGAGTACCCCGTTGCCGACCGGAACGCCCTCGTCGAGCGCGACCCGGGTCAGCCCGGCCGTCACGGCGTCACACACGTACTCGAAATGCGGTGTGCCGCCACGGATCACGACTCCCAACGCCACGACGGCGTCGTGCGACTTCGCCAGTTCCTGCACGACGACCGGCAACTCGATGGCACCGGCGACGCGGACGAGCGTCGGATCCTCGATCTGCGCCTGCTTGGCGACCCGCTTGGCGCCCGCGACGAGCGCCTCACTGATCTCGGGATGCCACTGTCCGGCGACGATCGCCAGCTTCAGATTCTTCGCCATCCCCAGCTGGAGATCGGGGCGTCCCTCGCCACTCACAGCGCGTCACCGGCCTCGAACTCGTCCAGACCGATCAGGTCGTGGCCCATGCGGTCGCGCTTGGTGCGCAGGTACGTGAGGTTCTCGGCGTTCGCGCGCAGCGGCATCGGGACCCGATCGGTGATCTGGAGTCCGTAACCGTCGAGGCCGACGCGTTTGGCCGGGTTGTTGGTGAGCAGGCGCATCGACTTGATACCGAGATCGACCAGTATCTGCGCACCGATGCCGTAGTCGCGGGCGTCGGCCGGCAGGCCGAGCTGCAGGTTGGCGTCGACCGTGTCGGAACCCGCGTCCTGCAGCTGGTAGGCCTGCAACTTGTGCATCAGACCGATGCCGCGGCCCTCGTGGCCCCGCATGTACAGGACGACGCCGCGGCCCTCCTGCGCGATCATGTCGAGCGCGGCGTCGAGTTGCGGGCCGCAGTCGCAGCGCAGCGAACCGAACACATCGCCGGTCAGGCACTCCGAGTGCACGCGGACCAGGACGTCGCTACCGTCACCCTCGGCGATGTCGCCGCGCACGAGCGCGACGTGCTCCACCTCGTCGTAGATGCTCTTGTACCCCACGGCCGTGAAGTCGCCGTGCCGGGTGGGGATCCGCGCCTCGGCGACGCGGACGACGTGCTTCTCGTGCTTGCGACGCCACGCGATGAGGTCTGCGATCGAGATCAGGGCCAGGTCGTGGTCGTCGGCGAACACCCGCAGCTCGTCGACCTTGGCCATGTGGCCTTCGTCCTTCTGGCTGACGATCTCGCAGATCACGCCCGCCGGACGCAGATCCGCCATCCGGGCGAGGTCGACGGCCGCCTCGGTGTGACCGGGACGACGCAGGACGCCGCCCTCCTTCGCGCGCAGCGGGACGACGTGGCCCGGACGGGTGAAGTCGTTGGCGCCGGTCGTCGGGTCGGCCAGCAGGCGCATCGTCGCCGCGCGGTCGGATGCCGAGATTCCGGTACCGATTCCCTCGCGCGCATCGACGGTCACGGTGTACGCGGTACCGTGCTTGTCCTGGTTGGTCGCGTACATGGGCGGGAGCCCCAGCCGGTCGCAGTCCTCGCCGTCGAGCGGGACACACAGGTAGCCCGACGTGTAGCGCACCATGAACGCCACGAGTTCGGGGGTGGCCTTCTCGGCCGCGAAGATGAGGTCGCCCTCGTTCTCGCGGTCCTCGTCGTCGACGACCACAACCGCCTTACCTGCGGCGATGTCTGCGACTGCGCGCTCGATGCTGTCGAACCTGGTCACGTGCTTGGGCTCCAAAATCTTGAACTGGCGTGCTCGAGTATGTCCCGGCGCATCGCTTCAGATGCACCTCAACAGTACGACCTCGCGTGACGAGGTCGTTATTCCGGCTAGCGGCCCGCGGCCGTGTGCAGGCGTTCGACGTACTTGGCGATGACGTCGACTTCCAGATTGACCGGCGTGCCGGGCTCGGCAGCGCCGAGCGTGGTCAGTCCCAGCGTCGTCGGGATCAGCGAGATCTCGAAGTACTCGTCGCCCGGCTCCCCGCCGAGCGCGGACACCGTCAACGAGACGCCGTCGACGGTGATCGAGCCCTTCTCCACGACGTACCGGGAAATGCTCGACGGCAGCGAGATCCGCACCACGGTCCAGTTCTCGGACGGGCTACGGCTGATGACCTCACCGGTGCCGTCGACATGGCCCTGGACGATGTGACCGCCGAGCCGGCTGTTGACTGCGGCGGCGCGTTCGAGGTTGACCCGACTTCCGATCCCCAAGGAGCCGAGACTGGAGCGGACCAGCGTCTCCCGCATGACGTCCGCGGTGAACGCCTCGCCGTCGAGCACGTCGACCACCGTCAGGCACACACCGTTGACGGCGATCGAGTCACCGTGGCCGGCGTCCGAGGTGACCAGCGGTCCCTTGACTGTGAAGCGGGCCGCGTCGGCCAGGTCTTCCTTGGCGACGATCTCGCCGAGTTCCTCGACGATTCCCGTGAACATGTCTTCGCTCACTCCTTGGATCGATAACTACTGAGCCCGAGGGATCAGGTTCAACAACAGGTCGTCGCCGAGGACCTCGACGTTCTCCCGACGAAACCGTAGCGCCTCGGTGATGGTGGACACTCCAGCGTCTTCCACTGCGTGGGACCCGGCACCCAGTACCACCGGCGCGATGTAGGCCTGGACGCGATCGACCACGCCCGCCGCGAGGAAGGCGCCCGCGAGACGCGGGCCCCCCTCGACCAGGACATCGTCCTGATCGGCGAGCGCAGAGAGGATCTCGCCGACGTCGTGCGTGCGAAGTACCAGGGTGGGCGCCGCATCGTCGAGGACCCTCGCGGTGGATGGGACGGGCCGGTTGCCGACGACCACGCGCAGCGGTTGGTGCGGCGCGAGCGAACCGTCGGGCAGCCGGGCCGTGAGCCACGGGTCGTCCGCCAGGACGGTGCCGGTTCCGACGACGATCGCATCGAGCCGCGCCCGGTCGGCGTGCACGCGCGCCCGCGCCTCGGGTCCGGTGATCCACTGGCTGGTGCCGTCGGCGGCGGCGCTGCGACCGTCGAGCGTGGCGGCGAACTTCCACGTCACATGGGGTCGTCCGGTTCGCTGCCGGTGCAGCCATGCCCGCAGAGGTCCGCGTCCGGCGTCGTCGGCGAGCAGCCCGCCGGTCACCTCGATGCGCGCAGCACGCAGGGTGTCGGCGCCGCCGGCCGCGGCCGGGTTGGGGTCGGCCACCGAGTAGTGCACCGCCGCGATTCCCGCGTCGATCAGCGCACGCGAGCAGGGACCGGTGCGGCCCTGGTGATTGCACGGCTCGAGCGTGACGACCGCGGTTCCGCCGCGGGCCCGTTCCCCCGCCGCGGCGAGCGCGACGACCTCCGCGTGCGGCCCGCCCGGCGGCCGGGTGGCACCGACGCCGACGACCGCGCCGGACGCGTCGAGGATCACCGCGCCGACCGGCGGGTTGGGACTGGTGCTGCCGCGCGCGGCCTCGGAAGCGTCGATCGCGAGCCGCATCGCGGCGTCGAGCGAGGTCACCGCGAGGCCGTCAGATCGACAGCGTCAGGTGCGGGGAGGCCTTGGCCGCCTGCTCGCGCAGGCCGCGGACCGCTGCGGCAGGATCGGCCGCGCCGTAGACCGCGGAACCGGCGACGAAGCAGTCGATGCCCGCCTCGGCCGCCTGCTCGACGGTGTCGGCGTTGATCCCGCCGTCGATCTCCACGAGCAGGCGCAGTTCGCCCGCGTCGACGAGCTTGCGGACGGCACGCGCCTTGTCGAGCACGGCCGGGATGAACGACTGACCGCCGAAACCGGGTTCGACGCTCATCACCAGCAGTGTGTCGAAGCTCTTCAGGATCTCGAGGTACGGCTCGATCGGCGTGTTCGGCTTGATGCTCAGGCCTGCCTTCGCGCCCGCGGCGCGGATGTCCCGGGCGACCGAGATCGGGTCGTCGGTGGCCTCGGCGTGGAACGTGACGTTGTGCGCACCCGCCTCCGCGTACGGCGGCGCCCAGCGCCCCGGGTCGTCGATCATCAGGTGGCAGTCCAGCGGGATGTCGGTGGCCTTCAGCAGGCTCTGCACCACCGGCAGGCCCAGCGTCAGGTTCGGCACGAAGTGGGCGTCCATGACGTCCACGTGCAGCCAGTCGGCGCCGGCAACGGCGTCGGCCTCCTCGGCCAGGCGCGCGAAGTCGGCGGAGAGAATGGACGGTGCGATCATCGGGGTTGCCACGTCGGCGAGTTTAGTCGGCGGGTGACGGGCGACCGCCGGTGCCGGGCCGACGTCGGACCGGAGCCCGGCCCGCGGGTTGCGTCACCACCGGACCGGCCGGCGGCCGGACCGTGGGCATCACCCGAACCTCGTTGCCGTGCAAGGTCACCGGCTCCCCGTCGTGGTGGACCGTCAACTCGTCGCCGACCACGAGGTGGTACCTCGTCTCGGTGGGCTCGATCTGGACGCGCAGCCGACATCCCGCCGCCGCGACACCGAACGCGAGGCGCTCGATGCCGCGCGGGAGCGTCGGCCGGAACGTGAGACCGGTACGGCGCCGGCGTGCACCGCCGAACCCCTGGACGAGCGCGATCCAGATCCCGGCCAGCGACGCGAGGTGCAGTCCGTCGCTGGTGTTGTGCTCGAGGTCGTACAGGTCGATCAGGGCCGTCTCCCCGAGATAGTCGTACGCGAGATCGAGGGCACCGACGTCGGCGGCGACCACGGCCTGGCTGCACGCGGACAGTGACGAGTCCCGCACCGTGAGCCGCTCGTAGTACGCGAAGTTCCGCGCTCGCTGCTCCTCGGTGAACTCGTCCGGAACCCACTGCATCGCCAGCACCACGTCCGCCTGCTTCACGACCTGCTTGCGATACAGATCGAAGTACGGGTAGTGCAGCAGCAGCGGGTAGTGCTCGGGCGGCGTCCCCACGAAGTCCCATACCTGCCGATCGGTGAATCCGGACGATTGCGGGTGCACGCCGCGCCGCTCGTCGTACGGCACGTACATCCGCGCCGCAGCGGTACGCCAACCACCGACCTCCTCGTCGGTGACCCCGAGGTCGGGCATCCGATACCGGTGACGCTCCACGACGGCCACCGCGGCATCGAGGTTCTCGCGCGCCATCAAGTTGGTGTACAGGTCGTTCCGCACCAGCGCGCTGTACTCGTCGGGGCCGGTGACGCCGTCGATCCGGAACGTGCCCCGCTCGTCGAAGTAACCGAGCGACCGCCACAGCCGCGCGGTCTCCACCAGCAGATCCAGGCCGACGGTCCGCTCGAACTCGCCGTTCCCGTTCGCGCGGATGTATCCGATCGCCGCGCGCGCGATCGCCGCGTTGACGTGGAACGCGGCGGCGCCCGCGGGCCAGTAGCCGCTGCACTCCTTGCCGGTGATGGTCCGCCACGGGAACGCGGCACCGGCGAACCCCAGTTGGCGGGCCCGCTCCCGCGCCCGCGGAAGTGTCGAATGCCGCCAGCCCAGCGCATCGGCGACGGCCTGCGGCAGCACCGACGTCAGGACCGGCAGCACGAACATCTCGGTGTCCCAGAAGGCGTGACCGTCGTAGCCGCGTCCGGTGAGCCCCTTCGAGGCGATCGCGGTGCCCTCGGCGCGGGCCGACGCCTGCAGGATGTGGAACAGCGCGAAACGCACCGCCTGCTGGACCTCCGGATCGCCGTCCACAGTCACGTCCGCGTGCGCCCAGAACCTGTCGAGATAGGCGCGCTGCTCCGAAACCAGTCCGTCCCAGCCGCTCTCACGCGCGAGCGTCAACTCGCCCGCCACCTGGTCCCGCATCGCGGGCGGGGTGCGCCGTGCCGACCACGCGTGCGAGACGAACTTGACCATGCGGACGCGTTCGCCCCGCGCCAGCTCCGACGTGATCGTCACCCGCCCCTGATCCGGATAGCTCTCGACCTCGACGTGCACGCCCGGTCCGGTCACCTCGTGATCCATCGCGACGGCGATCCGCAGACCACTCTCGGCGGTCGTGTGGGTCAGTTGCACAAGCGCCTCGTGGTCGAAGTGCTCCTCCGCGACCAGCGGCTCCGCGAGTACCGCCGCCGCACGCGGATCTGCCTCCTGTTGCGGCATCGGTTCGTTCGCCACGAGTTCCGACTGGAGTACCACGTGCGCCGGTCCGTCCAGCGCCTCCACCGTGTAGTCGATCGCCCCGATGGTGCGTTGGGTGAACGACACCAGCCGGGTGGTGGTGAGGCGCACCGCGCGACCGGCAGGCGAACGCCACTCGACCTTGCGGCGCAGTACCCCGGCCCGCAGATCCAGTTCCTGCTCGTGCGCCAGTACCCGGCCGCGGCGGACGTCGAACGGCTCGTCGTCGACGAGCAGGCGGACGATCTTGCCGTCGGTGACGTTGATGATCGTCTCGCCGGAATCGGGGTACCCGTATCCCGGTTCGGCGTACGGCATCGGCCGCACCTCGTACACACCGGACAGGTAGCTGCCGGGCAGCCCGTGCGGATCGCCCTCGTCGAGGTTGCCGCGCCAGCCGAGGTGCCCGTTGGAGAGCGCGAACAACGATTCGCTCTGGGCCAGGACGTCCAGATCGAGGCTCGTGGCGCGCAGGCTCCACGGTTCGACCGTGAAAGCGGGATGAGTGATCATGCGGACGTCCTCCCACTCGCGGGCGCGGTCCACGCGATCGGACCGCTCAGTCCACGCTAGGACAGCGTCGTCGTCACGGCACGAGAACGGCGGCGCCGCCGAACACACCGCCCGCGAGATCGGCGAGCGCCTTGTCCGCGGCATCCAACGGGTAGCGGTGCGCGCTGACCCGCAGTCGGTGCCGTTGCGCGAAGGCCAGGAAGTCGCGGGCATCGTCCCGTGTGTTCGCCGTCACGCTCCGCAGTTGCCGCTCCCGGAACAGGTCCCGCTGATAGTTCAACGGCGGGATGTCGCTGAGGTGGATGCCCGCGAGCGCGAGCGTCCCACCCGCGTCGAGCGCCTCCAGCGCCGGCGGGACCAGGTCACCGGCAGGCGCGAAGAGGATCGCCGAGTCCAACGGTTCCGGGGGCGGCTCCGCGGCACCCTGCACGGAAGCCGCGCCGAGACTGAACGCCAGTTGACGGGCCTCCTCGCCCCGCGTCATCACGTGCACGCGCGCTCCCCGGGCAAGCGCGACCTGCGCGGTCAGGTGCGCACTGCCCCCGAAGCCGTAGATCCCCAGCCGACCGCCCTCGGGTAGATCCGCCCGCAGCAACGCGCGATAACCGATGATGCCCGCGCAGAGCAGGGGTGCCAGCTCGACGACGGGATAGCCGGTGGGCAGTTCGAGCGCGTAGTCGACCGGCACCGTCGTGTACTCGGCGTAGCCGCCGTCCGCGTCCCAGCCGGTGTACGTCGAATAGGGGCACAGGTTCTCGTCGCCGCGCACGCAGTACCGGCAGTGCCCGCACGTGCCCCGCAGCCACGCCACGCCCACCCGCTGCCCCACCGAGAAGCGGCCACCCGCGTCGTCACCGACCGCGACGACCTCGCCGATCACCTCGTGGCCCGGCACCACGTTGAGCCGGTGCGGCGGCAATTCGCCCGCGACCACGTGGAGGTCGGTGCGGCAGACACCACACGCCAGCACCTTCACCAGCAGGTCCCTGCTCGTCGGACGCGGAAGCAACTCGCGCCCGAGCTCGAGCGGACGGTCGGTGAGCGGGCCGGGTCTCGTCGTGCGCCAGGCCCGCATGGTGGTGGCCGGCATCGTGGTTGCCGAGGTGCGCGAGTTGTCCGTCCGCATACAAGATCCGTACTTCGTCGCGAAGGCGCCGGCGGAACCGGAACACGGCATCGCCGGACGGTGCCGCGGTCGCCACTACCAGGATGCCTGGTTCCGCGCGTCCGCAACAAGGGGGGAACGACGAGGGGGAACGGAGGAACCGGTCGGGCCGAGGCCCGTTCCCCTGCGGGGGCCGGGGCGAGCGGTCAGGATGGAATCACCTTCGCCCGCGAACGGAGGGTGCATTCGATGACACCGGGCTCGGACGACCACCACACCGACGACGAACTCCGCCTGCTCCACCGGTACTGGATGGCCGCGAACTACCTGACGGTCGCCCAGATCTACCTGCGCGACAACGTCCTGCTGCGCAGGCCACTCGTTCCGCCGGACATCAAGCCACGCCTGCTCGGCCACTGGGGTACCAGCCCCGGTCTGTCGCTCGTCTACGTCCACCTCAACCGGCTGATCCGGCGCACCGGAGCCGATGTGCTGTTCGTCGCCGGCCCCGGGCACGGCGGTCCCGCCGTGGTCGCGAACACGTACCTCGAGGGCACGTACTCCGAGTTGTTCCCGGACGTCACGCCGGACGAGGCCGGTCTGCGGCGCCTCGCGCGCCAGTTCTCCACACCCGGTGGTATCCCGAGCCACTCCGGGGTGGAGACGCCGGGTTCGATCAACGAGGGCGGCGAACTGGGTTACTCCCTCGCTCACGCGGCCGGAGCGGCGATGGACAACCCGGACCTCACGGTCGCGTGCGTCGTGGGCGACGGAGAGGCCGAGACCGGACCGCTGGCGGCGTCGTGGAAGGTGCCGTTCTTCCTCGATGCCAGTCGGGACGGCGCCGTCCTCCCGATTCTGCACCTCAACGGCTACAAGATCTCCGGTCCGACCGTGCTCGGGCGGCGCACCGACGACGAGGTGCTCGCCGTGCTGCGGGCCTTCGGCTGGGACGCGGTGCTGGTCGCGGGCGACGACCCTATGGAGGTGCACCGCGACCTCGCCGAAACCCTCGACCGCGCGCACACCGCCATCACCCGGATCCGGCGCGACGCCCGCGACTCCGGGCTGACCGATCGGCCCCGCTGGCCCGCGATCGTGCTGCGCACCCCGAAGGGATGGACCGGGCCCGACGTCGTCGACGGCCTCGAGATCGAGGGAACGTTCCGCGCCCATCAGGTGCCCATCGCCGACGTCCGTGACGACCCCGAACATCTGCGGAGACTCGAGGAGTGGATGCGGTCGTACGCACCCGACGAACAGTTCGATCCGCAGGGACGGCTGGTACCGGAACTCGCCGCGCTCGCCCCCAGCGGGGACCTGCGCATGGGGGCGAATCCGCACGCGAACGGTGGTCGGCTCCTGCGCGAACTCGAGGTCCCGTCCGCCGATCGCTACGCCGTCGAGGTGCCGTTCCCCGGCGCCGTCCACCACGAGACGACGCGGCCGCTCGGTGAGATGCTGCGTGACATCTACGTCGCGAACCCGGACGACTTCCGGTTGTTCTGCCCGGACGAGACGAACAGCAACCGACTGGGCGCCGTGTTCGAGGTCACCGAACGGTGTTCCGCGGGCACCGTCGTCCCGGGTGACGACCATGTCGGGCTCCACGGACGGGTGATGGAGGTGCTGTCGGAGCACCTGTGCCAGGGCTGGCTCGAGGGCTATCTGCTCACCGGACGGCACGGGCTGTTCGCGACGTACGAGGCCTTCGCGATGGTGAGTGCTTCCATGACCATCCAGCACACCAAGTGGCTCGAGCGGGCCCGGTCGCTCGACTGGCGCGCGCCGGTCGCGAGCCTGAACATCCTGCTCACCTCCACGTGCTGGCGCAACGACCACAACGGGTTCTCGCACCAGGGTCCGGGCCTGATCGACACGGTGCTCTCGCTGTCGGGCGGCGTCACCCGCGTCTATCTGCCGCCGGACGCCAACTCGCTCCTGGTGGTGGCGCAGGACGTGTTCGCCACGCGGGACTGCGTGAATCTGGTCGTGGTCGACAAGCAGTCGCATCCGCAGTACCTCACCCTCGACCAGGCCCGCGAGCACGTCCGGGCCGGCGCCTCCGTGTGGGACTGGGCCGGCACCGAGAACTCCGCACCCGCAGCGGACGACGGCGATCCCGACATCGTGCTGGCGTGCGTCGGGGACGTGCCGACCGAGGAGATCCTCGCGGCCGCGGCTCTGCTGCGCGGCCAGGTTCCCGATCTCCGGGTCCGCGTGGTGAACGTCGTCGACCTGATGTCGATGGCCCCACCCGACGTCCACCCACACGGGCGCTCCCACGAGGACTTCGCTCGCCTGTTCACCGAGGACGTCGACGTCGTGGTCGCATGGCACGGTTACGCGCGGGCCTTCCACCAGTTGCTGCACGGTCGGGTCCGACCGGATCGCTTCCACGTCCGCGGCTACACCGAGCAGGGCACGACGACGACGCCGTTCGACATGGTCGTTCTCAACCACATGAGTCGCTATCACCTGGCGATGGAGGCACTGCGGCGGTGCCGCCGGAGCCCGGAGGGCGCCGCCGATCTCGTCGGCTACTGCGAGCGCATGCTCGCTCGCCACCACGACTACGTGCGCGAGCATCTCGAGGACATGCCCGAGGTCCGGAACTGGGTGTGGCCCGAACCGGTGTGACTCGGCTCCGTTGTCGTGCGGACAAATGGGAAATATGCAAAGTTTGACACAGATTATCTCCCGATGATGCAGCACATCGCCGCGACAGGAGTCCCTGTGTCCGATACAGCAAACCACCCCGCCGCGATCCGTCCCACCACCGCCGCGACACCCGCGCCGACATGCATCGTCACGGTCGTGCCGGCCCACGACGAACGCGAGCTTCTTCCCCGTTGCCTGCGAGCGCTGCAGAGGGCTGCACAGCGCTCGCCGGTGCCGGTGCACACCACGGTCGTACTCGACGCCTGCACGGACGACACCGCACTCGTCGTGCCCGCCGGGATCACCCTCGTGGAGCTGAGTCTGCGCAATGTCGGCGCCGCACGCGCCGCCGGCTTCGCCGCGAGCGGTCTCGTCGGCCGCCCCGACGTGTGGTTCTCGACCACCGATGCCGACTCCGTCGTCCCGGACTCCTGGTTCGTCGACCAGCTCACCTACTGGGCCGACCACGACGCGATGGCCGGGACCGTGCGCGTCGACTGGGCCGCACACGACGGCGAGACCCGGCGCCGGTACGACGACGGCTATCGCCGCCGCCGCGGATCGGTCCACGGCCACGTACACGGCGCGAACCTCGGTGTCCGCGCGGACGTCTACCACGCGGTCGGGGGATTCCGGGCGCTGGCAACCGGAGAGGACGTCGACCTCGTGACCCGGCTGGGCAGCGCTGGTCATCGCGTCGCCTGGGACGAGCACACGGTCGTCACGACGTCGGATCGGCGTGACCCGCGGGCACCGCGCGGCTTCGGCGATCACCTTCTCTCCATCGCTGCCCGCCCCGGATCCACGGCGCCCACTCGTCGGGGTCCGGTCGGCCCGGCACTGTCCGTGGAGCAGCGATGACGCCGAGCGCGACGGCGGTGCATCCGACCGTCACCCCCGACGACGCGGCGCGGTGGCCCCTCCCCGGCTCCGGCCAGACGAGAAAGCGATGGAGCGAACTGGCGGACGCGGCCCGGCGAGACCTGGTGGGCGCTCGACTGCTCGAGGCGCACGCGGACGCGGTCGCCATCCTGGCGGAACTGCACGGGCCGTCACCGCGGCCCGGAGAACTGTGGGGCGTGTGGGCCGCCGAACCGCCGGCGCCTGCGCTGACGGCGCGCGCGACCGACGGCGGATACGTGCTCGACGGCAGGAAGCTGTGGTGCTCCGGCGCTCACTCCTGCACGCACGCACTGGTGACGGCACGGACGGACAGCGAGCGCGCCCTGTTCGCGGTGGACCTGCGCGGCCCGGGCAGCGCCGCCGTGCCCGACACGTGGCACGCGGTCGGGATGGGTGCCAGCGACTCCGGCGCGGTGGACTTCGCCGGCACCCCCGCCGTCCGGATCGGTGAGCCCGGCGCGTACCTCGACCGGCCCGGCTTCTGGCACGGTGCGATCGGCGTGGCCGCCTGCTGGTACGGCGGCGCGGTAGCGGTCGCGGACGAGCTCCGACGGCGCGTGGGTGACGACCCGTTCCGGCTCGCCCATCTGGGCGCCGTCGATGCCGCGCTGTACGCGGCGCACTGTGTGCTGGACGTCGCGGCGGAGGAATTGGACCGCGATCCTACCGACGGACGAGCAGCCCACGTCCGCGCGCGCCGCGTCCGCGCGGTGATCGAGGCGGCCGCGACGGAGACCGTCGACCGGGTGGGACGCGCCCTCGGCGCGGGCCCGCTGTGCAGCGACCGAAGCCATGCGCAACTGGTCGCCGACCTGACCGTCTACCTCCGGCAGAGCCATGCCGAACACGACCTCGCCGATCTGGGCTCCGCCCTCTCTCGCCCGGAAAGGACCATCCCGTGACCACCGACTCACACACTCGCTCACCCCGTGCCGCCACCGCACGCTTCGCCGCCGAACCGATCGAATCCGGCGGTACCCCGGAATCGGTGTGGTCCGGGCACACCGCCTTCCCTCACCTCGAGGTCCACACCTGCCCCGACTTGCTCGTCGTCGCGCCGCACCCGGACGACGAGGTCCTCGGTGTCGGCGCGCTCGCGTCGGAACTCGCGGCCCGCGGCGTCCCGGTCTCGATACTGTCCGTCACCGACGGTGAGGCCTCCCACCCCGATTCGCCGACCGTGACTCCCACCGAGCTCGCCGAGCGGCGGCGGACCGAATCGCTCCGCGCCGCGGACCGGTTGGGGTTGCCCGCCGCGACACCCCTGGGCCTGCCCGACGGTCGTGTCGCCGACCACGAGACGGACCTCGCGACGACCATCGCCGGACACCTGCGGCCCGGCGCCTGGTGCGCCGCGCCGTTCCGGCACGACGGGCACCCCGACCACGAGGCCGCGGGGCGGGCCGCCGCAGACGCTGCCCGACGCTCGGGTGCGGTGCTGATCGAGTATCCGGTGTGGTTGTGGCACTGGTCGCGCCCCGGCGATCCGTCCGTGCCGTGGCACCGGGCCCGGACCTTCCACCCGCCGCGGCACCGGCAGCGATGCAAGCGGGACGCGGTGTCGGAGTTCACCTCTCAGATCACCGACCTCTCCCCCGCGCCGGCCGACCGGGCCATCCTGCCGCGCCACGTGCTCGACCGGCTGTTGCGCGACCACGAGACGGTGTTCGTCCCGTGAACCGCCTCTCCGACGACTACTTCGCCGACATGTACTCGCAGTCCCCGGACCCCTGGGAGTTCGACGAGCGGTGGTACGAGGAACGCAAGCGCGCCCTCACCGCCGCGGTTCTGCCCCGCAGACGATTCCGGTCGGCGTTCGAGCCGGGGTGTTCCATCGGCAATCTCACCGAGGTGCTGGCCGGCCGCTGCGACCACGTACTCGCAACCGACGTCGTCGACGACGTCCTGGCACGCGCGCGGGTGCGGCTCGCGGGTGCCGCCGTCACGTTCCGGCGCTGGGCCCTGGGAGATCCCTGGCCGGCCGGCTCGTTCGATCTGGTGGTGTTGAGCGAGGTCGCATACTACCTGTCGCCCGAGGCACTGCACCGGACGCTGGACGAGCTCGACGACCATCTGACCGACGACGGCGTGATCGTCGCCGTGCACTGGCGGCACCCGGTGCCGGACTATCCGCAGACCGGCGACGCCGTCCACGACGCTCTCGCCGCCCGGCCCGGACTGGTCCGCACAGCGCGCTACGCCGACCCGGACGTTCTGATCGAGACGTTCGAACCGGCGAGCGCTGACCCCGCCTCCGTCGCCGCCCGCGAAGGGCTGGTCGGATGACCCACCGCCCGCGCGCGTCGCCCCCGCACCGCACACCACGACCGAGATTCACCGACGACAAGGAGATTCGATCATGAACAAGATGACCGCGAAGGCCCTGTACAAGCCGCTGTCCCTCGCCACGGGTGTGCTCGGCGGCATCCTGGCCGGGGCCGCCTTCCGCCAGATCTGGAAGCGGGTCGGGGACGACGACAACGCCCCCGACCCCAAGGACCTCGCCCGCTCCAACCGCGAGGTCCTCGTCGCCGCAGCCCTGCAGGGCGCCGTGTTCGCCGTCGTCAAGGCCGCCGTCGACCGGGCCGGAGCGAAGGGCTACCGCGCGCTGACGAACTGACCGCGCCGCCGCCGGCCCCGGATCAGCTCTCCAGGGGCCGGCGCAGCGCCGCCATGAACATCGCGTCCGTGCCGTGCCGGTGCGGCCACAACTGGACGCCCGGACCGTCACCCAGGTTCGGCACCCCGGGCACCAACTCGCGCGTGTCGAGCGCGACCGCGCCGTGACGCCGCACCGCGTCCGCAACCACCGCGACCGTCTCGGACACGTGCGGTGAGCACGTCGAGTACAGCACCACGCCGCCGGGACGGACCAACTGCAAAGCCGACGCCAACAGCTCCCGCTGCAGCTTCACCAGGCCGGACACGTCCGACGGTTGCCGGCGCCACCGGGCCTCCGGACGCCGGCGCAGCGCACCCAGGCCGGTACACGGCGCGTCGACGAGGATCCGGTCGTACCCGCCGTCGAGTCCAGGCTCGCGACCGTCCGCGACGTGCACATCGACGGGCAGATCGCGGGTGGTCTTACGCACCAGGTCCGCCCGGTGCTCGGACGGCTCCACCGCGTCGAGCCGGCCACCGTCGATGCCGACGAGCGCCCCGAGCAGGGCCGCCTTCCCGCCGGGCCCGGCACACAGGTCGAGCCACCGGCCGGTGTCGGGTCCCTCCAACGGCGCCAGCGTCAGTGCGCGAGCGACCAGCTGGCTGCCCTCGTCCTGAACACCGGCCAACCCTTCGCGCACGGCGTCGAGCAGACCGGGATCGCCACCGTCGAGGTGCACCGCGTACGGCGAGTACGGGCCCACCTCACCGCCCGTGACCAGCGCCAATTCCTCTGCCGAGATCTCACCCGGCCGCGCGACCAGATGGACTCCCGGCCGAGCGTCGTCGGCGACCAGCACGTCCTGCAGCTCGGCGGCGTCGGCGCCGAGCGAGTCGGCGAACGCCTGCGCGATCCACTTGGGGTGCGCGTAGCGGAATGCCAGGTGCCCCACCGGGTCGGCGACGGCGTCCGGGGCCAGGCGGGCGACCCACTCGTCCTCGGTCTTCTCGGACACCCGGCGCAGTACCGCGTTGACGAAGCCCGCCTTGCCCGGGCCGGCTTCGGCGCGCACGAGGTCCACCGATGTCGCGACCGCCGCGTGCGGCGCGATACGAGTCCGCAGCAGCTGGTACGCACCGAGCTCGAGGACGTCGAGCAGGGGTCCGTCGATCTCCTCGACGGGCCGGCCCGCACATTCGGCGATCACCGCGTCGAGCAGGCCGCGGGCCCGGGCGGCGCCGTACGCGAGTTCGGTGGCCAGCGCGGCATCGCGTCCGTCGAGGCGTCGTTCCCGAAGCAGGCCCGGCAGAACCAGATTCGCGTACGCGTCGCGCTCACGGACCGCACGCAACACGTCGCGCGCCGCGCGCCGCGGCTGGTCGATCGAGGCCTGGGCGGCGTCCGGACGACGAGCCTGCTTGGGCCGCTCGTTACGCCGCCCCTGTCCGGTGGGACGCCCGCTCCGACTGCGCGCTCCCTGGCCACCGGATCCTCCGGATCGGCGTGCCGGTCGCTTCTCGTCGCTCACTGTGCCCGAACCTCTCCGTCGAGACGCGCACCACGCGCCCAGTCCACCGCCGCCATCTGCTTCTTGCCCTGCGGCTGCACCTGATCGAGCCGGACCGCGGTGGTCGACGTCCCGACGTAGAAGCCGTCCTTGCGGATCTCGATCCGACCGGGCGGCAGGGAGTCCTGGGCCAGTGTCACGGGCCCGATCTTCACCCGGAGATCACCGATCATGGTCCACGCACCGGGTGTCGGGGTCACCGAACGCACGTGGCGGTGCACCGCCAGCGCGGGCTGATCCCACCGGATCCGCGCCGACTCGACCGACACCTT
The DNA here is from genome assembly GCF_002094305.1 of Prescottella equi. Lineage (GTDB taxonomy): Bacteria > Actinomycetota > Actinomycetes > Mycobacteriales > Mycobacteriaceae > Prescottella > Prescottella equi. Next base: position 62,702 of record NZ_LWTX01000004.1, on the reverse strand, counting down.
GGGCGCGTGGGAGACACCCTCGCGGGGCTGCGGAACCGCCTGCAGCGCACCGTCCTCGACGCCGTCGAGCACGCTCTCGAGCAGAATCGCACCGCTCTCCGAGAGCCGGGCGAGCAGCGCGCCCGCCGTGTCGGTGGTGCGAATGGCTTCCGTCACCACCCCGTACACGGGCCCGGTGTCCATGCCCTCGTCGAGAGCGAACACCGTCGCGCCGGTCATCTCGTCCCCGGCGTTGATGGCAGCCTGCACGGGCGCCGCTCCCCGCCACGCGGGCAGCAACGAGAAGTGCAGGTTCATCCACCCGAACCGGGGGACGTCGAGCACCGGACGCGGCAGCAGGTTGCCGTACGCGACGACCGGGCAGGCGTCCGGAGCGAGCTCCTGCAATCGGGCCAGGAACTCCGGGTCCGACGCCGACTTCGGGGTGAGCACCTCGATGCCGTGTTCGTCGGCGAGCTGACCGATCGGCGAACGCACCAGCTTGCGGCCCCGGCCGGCAACGGCGTCGGGCCGAGTGACGACGGCAACCACCTCGTGCCGCTCGGATTCGATCAGCCGTCGCAGCGACGGCACGGCCGGTTCCGGTGTCCCGGCGAAGACGATCCGCATCAGCGCCGAACCTCCCTGCACGGAGGACGGGTGGTCACACAGTTCACGAGGGCGGCTCCCGGAGCATCGAATCCCGGCGGCGCCGGAAGAGGGTTCACCCCGCGATTCTACGGAGCGCTCTCCTCCCCGGTCAGCGCCGCCTGCACGCGCGCGGTGTCGGCGTCGGTCCACCCCTCGGGCTGCAGGATCCGCGCCCAGATCCCGGCCGCCTCCGGCCCGTACGAATGCCCGTGGCCGTCCGGGACGTCCGCGGAGAACACCATGTCGAGCGTCACCTGCCAGAAGGTCACGAACGGCATCCACGTCATGTTCGGATCCACGTCGCGACCCCGCGGTTCCCTCAGCCAGTCGGGCTCGTTGAACAGCAGGCTCGGCGACCACCACACGATGGGGTCGCTCGCGTGCTGCCAGTACACGATCCGCCGTGGCTTCCACGGTGTGCCGAGGTCGAGGTCCTCGGGATCGGATGCGAACCGCACCGACGCCCCGTCCCCGACGACGGGCAGGATCTCGGGCGAGCCGGCATCGCGGGCGGCGGTCACCTCCTGCCATTGCGGGGTGAAGTTCGGGGTCCCCACCCACAGGCCCCCGTCGACGCGTGCGGCCATGTCCTGGAAACCCGCGAACGCGTTCTGGCCGCCGTAGGACCCGAGGCTCTCGCCGAACACGACGAGTTTCGGCCGCGTCTCCACGGGCAGGTCGATCCACCGGGCGAACACGGCGTTGAAGAGCGCGCGCCCGGCGATCTGCGGGCTCTCCCGGTCCGCGATGAACGCCAGCGGGCTCGGCAGGAACGAGTACTGCATCGACGCGATGGCGGTGTCACCGCCCTCGATGTACTCGAGCGACGACGCCACGCTCTGATTCACCCAGCCGCGGCCCGTGGTGGTGTTGACCGCCAGGACCTTCCGCTCCCACGCCTTCGTCCGGTCGAGCTCGGCGACCACCAGGTTCGCCACCGCGGGCACGGATTCGGCCGACTCCCGTCCCGCGTAGACCCGGATCGGCTCCTTCGCGGGACGACCGGTGACCGCGGCGATCTCGGCCGCGCCCGGGCCGCGCCCGACGAACGTGCGCCCCTCCTGACCGAGGGTGTCCCACGCCTGCGCGGACGCCGGCGACCCACTTCGCTCCGGGACCGTCGGCTGCTCGACTCCCGGCGCGGTGGCGGTGTCGGCTCCCGAGAAGCTCCAGTTGGCGAACGCGACGAGCCCGTTGTAGAGCGCGCCGTTGACGAGGAGGACGGCCAGCACGACCGCGACCGCCAGGCCTGCGACGTTGGCGGCGGGCCGGGGAATCACCCGCCGGGCCAACGCGGCGAGCTCGCGGGTCCCGGCCCGGACACCGCGGCCGGCCTCGAGCAGCACGAACCAGACCACGAGCGCGATGAGGAACACCAGCAGGACGTTCGCCTGATTGGTGCGCTCGATGCCGACGAGGTCGCGGACGTAGTTCTGCCACACCCCACCGAGCACCAGGAAGACGGGGACGACGATCACGGTCGCCGCAGCGAGGATCCACCAGCCGATCCGCTGGGTGCGCGCCGACCACGCCGGTTGCACGCCGCACGAACGCACGACCCATGCGGCGAGACAACCGAAGCCGTAGCCGGCGGCGACGGAGATACCGGTCGCCACCCCCTGCAGATACCAGGCGCGGGGCAGGAGGGACGGGCTGATCGACCACGTGAAGAGCACGAGTGCGACCGCGAGTCCCACCGGGTGCAGTCCACGCCCGTACTCCCGCATCCGCCGCACGGCACGACGGCTCACGGACGGGGTGCCGACACCGTCGTCGGGTGCGTGCGCGGTGCCGTCGGCACCATCCGCACCCGGGTCGGATGCCCGGATAGCTGCTGTCATGGCCGGAACGATAAGGCCTCGACACCGGATCGAGGCCGCAATCTCGACGTACCCGCCGTGTCCTGCGCTCTACTGCGGGTACGAATCCTGACCGTAACCCAGCGTGTGGAGGTCGACATGACGGGAATCGCGAGCAAGTTCGACAAGGCCTTCGAATCACGCTCGGTGGACGACCTCGCCGACGCCCCGGTCTCGTCGCTGCGGGGAGTCAGCGACTCCGACGCCGAACACCTCCTGGCCGCCTTCGGCATCCGGACCGTACGGGACCTGGGCACCAACAAGTTCTTCCTGTGGGCGCAGGCCGTGGCGACACTCGCCGACTGACTGCCGTTCCGGCGGAACTGTCAGGAATTGCTGACGACGATCATGTCGAGGATCCCGGTGCCCAGCGGGACCGGACGGCACGGCGGCGCCGGCGCGCTCGGGTCGAGTGCGCGCACGACCAGACCGAGCGCGAACGGGTCGTACACCATGTTGAAATGACCGCCCCGGTTCTCGGCACACAGGTCCTGGATCAGCAGATTCGTCGCGCCCGGATCTCGCAATGCGATGTTGGTGTGGGGTTGGATCATCTCGTCGTAGCGCGAGCCGACGGTGGTGTATCGGACGCCGGGCACGGTGTCGCCACCGGCGTTGAGGGCGGCGAGGAAGGGAGACCCCTGCATCTGCTGGCTGATCGCTTCCGAGGTGAGCCACTCGACGATCCGTTCGGGGCGCGGCACCAGTTTGAGCAGAGTCACGATGCCGTACATGTTCCCGCCGTAGGTGGGCGACGCGACGCCCACCCAGCGATCGACTGCGGCGCTGCCCCCGAGCCGGTTGACGTAGTAGCGGGCGACGGTGGCGCCCTGCGAGTACCCGACCAGGTCGACCTTCGCGGCCGCCGTCGCCGCACGTACCCGGTCGACGAACGCGCCGACCTCCGCGGCGCTGAGCGCCATGCCGCCCCGCGCGTACTTGCCGGGCTTGCCGTCCGAACCGTAGTTGAGCGTGAACACGCACATGCCGCGGTCGGCGAGCATCGGTGACAGCGCCGCCCAGTCGGTGTACGAGTCGGAATCGCTGCCGTGGACGAGAACCACCGGATTCGGGTGTGCAGGTGCCGGGCGGCACGTGAAGTCGTTCGAGCCGGGAGGTGCCGTATCAGGATGATCCTCGGCGTACCGCAGCGCCGCCGCGTGCCGGGTCTGTACCGGCCCGGGGTCCACGGGGACGACGTAGGCGGGATGGTCGGTGGCGGTGCCGATCGGGTCCGCAGCGGCGGTCGCGCCCCAGCCCCCGGCACCGACCGCGAGGGCGACACCCACCGTCGCCGCGACCATTCGCATCGTTCGGTTCATGCGCACCTCCCCGACCGGACCTGTTCGAGTGTGTCTATCAAGATCGTTGCGGTGGCGGCGTATCGCAGACCGGTGGATGAGATCACGATCGTGGAACGACTGCCGCACGGCGGCGTTCGAACCGGCAGCGCCGCGGACGTGATGCAATAAGGCCACTGCGCGAGAGAATCAGGGGCACTGATGACCATCGTGGACAACGCGGTCTACGTCGACGGCACGCGGGTGGACACGCCGAAGTCGCTCGACTGTACGTACCGCAGCATGCGCGAGCACGACGGCATGGCCTGGATCGGCCTGTACCGGCCGGACGCGGCCGAGGTCGATTCGCTCGCTCGTGAATTCGGTCTGCATCACCTCGCGGTGGAGGACACGATCGCGGCGCACCAGCGCCCCAAGCTCGAGCGCTACGACACCACCCTGTTCGTGGTGCTCCGCCCTGCCCGCTATCTGGACGACGTCGAGAAGGTCGAGTTCGGCGAGGTACACGTCTTCGTCGGACCGGATTTCGTGGTCACCATCCGGCACGCCGAGTCGCCCGACCTGGCGCAGGTCCGACGTCGGCTCGAAGCCTCCCCCGACCTGCTGAAGTTGGGCCCCGAGGCGGTCCTCTACGCGATCCTGGACCAGATCGTCGACGAGTACCTGCCCGTCGCCGCGGGACTCGAGAACGACATCGACGAGATCGAGAATCAGGTCTTCACCGGTGATCCGGCGGTGGCCAGGCGCATCTACGACCTCTCCGGCGAGGTCATCGACTTCCAGCGCGCCACCCATCCGCTCGTGTCGATCCTCGAGGCCCTCGAACGCGGATCCGACAAGTATCACGTCGAACTCGAACTTCGTCGGCATCTGCGTGACGTCCTGGACCACACCCTGCGGATCGTCGAGCGCGCCGACTCGTCCCGTGCCCATCTGCAGACGGCCCTGACGGTGCACGCCACCCTGGTGGCGCAGCAGCAGAACGAGGAGATGCGCCGTCTGACGCTGACGAGCCTCACCCAGAACGAGGAAGTCAAGAAGATCTCGGCCTGGGCTGCAATCCTTTTCGCGCCTACGTTGGTCGGCACGGTGTACGGGATGAACTTCCAGAACATGCCCGAACTCGGCTGGCAATTCGGCTATCCGATAGCCGTCCTGCTCATGGTCGCGACCTCCGTGACGCTGTATTTCGTCTTCAAACGCCAACACTGGCTCTGACCCGAGACGTTGCCGGTGAGCGGGATCACATCTGCCGGCGACGCGGCGCGTGCCCTACCGTGCCGACATGATCAAAGCCGTTGCGCTACTGGCCCGTAAGCCGGAACTCACCCACGCCGAGTTCGTCGAATACTACGAGAACAATCACGCCGAGCTGATCCGGCGCCTGCTGCCGCAGATCGGCGAGTACCGCCGCAATTACCTCGACCGCGGCAACATGCTGGGCGCGGCCGGCGCGCCTGACCCGGACTTCGACGTGATCAGTGAGTTCGTGTTCGCCGACCGGGAGGCGTACGAGGCGATGATCGCCACCCATGCGCGCCCCGAGGTGGCCGCGGCGATCGAGGCCGACGAGGAGAAGTTCCTCGACCGCTCACGTAACCGGATGTACATCGTCGAGGTCCACGAGAGCTAGCCGATGCGCAGCGGGTCCACCTGCACCCGCACCGGACCTACCGACCGGCGGGCGCTCCGCACTGCCCGCGCCTCGGCCAAGGCCTTCGCGAGCGCTCGCCCGTCGGCACGGGGAACCCGCACCAGCATTCGCTCCACGTCCTCGGGTTCCGGCTCGTCACTCGAGAACGGCAGACGCTCACCGGGCGGCAAGGGCACCGGTCCGAGTACCTCGGCCGACTCGGGCAGCGCCGCGAGCTCGAGGATCTCCCCGATCGACGCGACCGTCCCGTCGATCGCCGCGAGGTGCACGGCCGGAGGGAACCCGACCTCGGCCCGTTCCTCGAGTTGCCCGCGGGCGTGCCACACCGGGTCCCAGCGCACCAGCGCCTGCACGGTGGGTATCCCGGAATCGGCGACCACCACGACCTGTCCCCCGTCGCCGTGCGGCCGCACCAGCGCCGACGCCGTCATCCACCGGCGCAGCGTCTCCTCGGCGGCGCGCAGATCCGCCCGGCCGAGCAGTGCCCAACCGTCGAGCAGCAGCGCCGCGCCGTAGCCGCCCGGCATCACCGGCTCCGCGCCCACGGTCGACACCACCAGCTTGGGCCCGGGCGAGATCTCGGCCTTGACGTCGGATCCCCCCGACGTGTGCACCGCGATCCCCGCGAACGCCCGGCCCAGTTCCTCCGCGGTACGACCGGCGCCGACGACCACCGCCCGCAGCGCCCGGGCGCCGCACGCGTGGCAGCGATGGTTGGTGTCGGCCACACCGCACCACTTGCAGGTCGGCGAGCCCGCACCGTCCGGCCCGGCCGCCGCGGGCAGCGCCAGCGGACCGTTGCAGCGACGGCATCGTGCAGGCGCCCGGCACTTGGCGCACGCGAGCGAGGGGACGTAGCCGCGCCGCGGAACCTGGACCAGCACACCGTGTCCCGCGGCAAGCGCCTGACGGGCCGCCGCGAAGGCGATGCCCGGCAGCCGGGCGGCGCGGGCCCCGGGATCGCGAGCCAGCGCATGGTCGCTGTCCGCGAGCGCGGTGATCATCGGTGCCCGCGCCCGCACGACGTCGCGCGCCGCCACGAGGTCGTGCGCCCACCCGGAGTCGACGAGGGCCTGCGCCTCCGCCGTCCGGGCGTGACCCGCGATCACCACGGCGCATCCGGTGGAATGGGCCCGCAGCAACGCGACCTCCCGCGCATGCGGGTACGGCGACCGTGGCTCCGACAGGCTGCTGTCGCCGTCGTCCCACACCACGACGAGGCCGATGTCCGGCGTCGGGGCGAAGACCGAGGCGCGGGTCCCCACGACGATCCGCGCAGTGCCCCGCAGGGCGGCGAGCCAGCGGCGGTACCGCGCTGCCGGACCGAGCCCGGCCGCGAGTCCCACGACATGATCGGCGCCGACTACGCTTTCGCACGCCGCGAGCAGTCGGTCGAGATCGCGCTGATCGGGCACCACGAGGATCACGCCGCGGCCCGTCGCGGCGACGACACCGGCCAGCTCGGCCAACCGCGTCGTCCAGTCCTCACCGGGAAGGGCCTGCCACGCGGCGCGCGGCCCGCGCCCCGCCTCGAGTGCCTCCAGGAAGTTGATGCCGTGGGTGTACGCCGACCACGCCTCCCGATCCGCCTTCGGCGGCTCGGGGACCGGGCGGGGCGTCCACTCCTCGGACTCGACCTTCGCGTGCCGCGGTGGAACCGCGAGACGCAGGACGTCGGTCCGCGTCCCGGCGTAGCGCTGGGCGACGGCGTCGACCAGATCCCGCACCTCCGCGGTCAGGACGGGTTCGGCGGACACGACCCGGTCCAGCCAGCCGAGCTTGCCGGGGTGCTCGCTGGATTCGATCCGTTCGAGGAGATAGCCGTCGACCAGACGACCGGAGAACCTCACCCGCACCCGCACGCCGGGCTGCGCCTGATCGTCGAGCTCCGCAGGAATCAGGTAGTCGAATTCCCGGTCCAGGTGCGCAACAGGAAGCAGCGGCAGCACTCGCGCCACGGGCGCGTGTGCTGCCGCTGTCTTGTCGGTGCCGGTCAGCGAACCGATCTCTCGGTCGCGATCAGAGGCCGGCGGCCGCGCGCAGCTTCTCCGCGCGGTCGGTGCGCTCCCAGGGCAGATCCACGTCGGTGCGACCGAAGTGGCCGTACGCCGCGGTGTCCGCGTAGATCGGGCGAAGCAGATCCAGGTCGCGGATGATCGCGCCGGGACGCAGGTCGAAGACCTCGCTGATCGCCCGCTGGATGGTCGCGATGTCGACCTTCTCGGTGCCGAATGCCTCGACGAACAGTCCGACCGGTGCGGCCTTACCGATCGCGTAGGCCACCTGGACCTCGATTCGGTCGGCGAGACCCGCCGCCACGGCGTTCTTCGCGACCCAGCGCATCGCGTACGCGGCCGAGCGGTCCACCTTCGACGGATCCTTGCCGGAGAACGCGCCGCCGCCGTGGCGCGCCATTCCGCCGTAGGTGTCGACGATGATCTTGCGGCCGGTGAGACCGGCGTCGCCCATCGGGCCGCCCAGCACGAACTTCCCGGTCGGGTTGACCAGCAGGCGGACGTCGGCGGTGTCGAGCGGGATGGTCAACTCCGACAGAACGTGGCCGAGCACCTTCTCGCGCAGATCCGGGGTGAGCAGGTTGTCGAGATCGATGTCGGCGGCATGCTGCGTCGAGATGACGACCGTGTCGAGGCGCACCGGACGGTCACCGTCGTACTCGATCGTGACCTGGGTCTTGCCGTCCGGACGCAGGTACGGCAGCACACCGGTCTTGCGAACCTCGGTCAGACGACGCGACAGGCGGTGCGCCAACGCGATCGGCAGCGGCATCAACTCGGGGGTGTCGGTGCAGGCGTACCCGAACATCAGGCCCTGGTCACCGGCGCCCTGACGATCGATCTCGTCGTCGGCGAGGCCGCCGACGCGGGCCTCGTGCGAGTGGTCGACGCCCTGTGCGATCTCGGGCGACTGCGCGCCGATCGCGATGTTGACGCCGCAGGAGTTGCCGTCGAAGCCCTTGGCCGAGGAGTCGTAACCGATCTCGAGCACCTTGTCGCGCACGATCTTGGGGATGTCGACGTACGCGGACGTGGTGACCTCGCCGGCGACGTGGACCTGCCCGGTGGTCACCAGGGTCTCGACCGCGACGCGGCTGCGCGGATCCTTCTCGAGCATCGCGTCGAGGATGGAGTCACTGATCGCGTCACAGATCTTGTCCGGGTGACCTTCGGTCACGGACTCACTGGTGAATAGCCGCTTGCCGGACGTGCTCACAGATCTCCCTCTCGACGTTCTGCCCGAATCTCACCTCGCCGAATCCGTGTCAACGGACTCCGGGGACTCGATACGACACCTGAGCTGATTTTGATTTCGACTTCTATTCAATACCGCGGACGACCCTAGTGCCAGGAAGCCGTCCCCGGCGGCAACTGCTCGCGCAGTGTGTTACTCGGGGACCAGCAGACCAGCCAGCGCGTCCAGGACACGACTGGCCATCAGCGACTTCGAACCCGGCTCGATCGCGGTTTCGGTGCCGTCGGAACCGAGTAGCCAACCGTCGTTGTGGTCCACCTCGAACGCCTTGCCATCGCCTACCGCGTTGACGACCAGCAGGTCGCAACCCTTGCGGGCCAGTTTGGTGCGGGCGTGGTCGAGTACTCCGCCGGTCTCGTCACCGGTCTCGGCCGCGAATCCGACGATCACCGTCGACGATCCGACGGCGCCGTCGCGGCGGGCCTGCACGAGACCCGCGAGGATGTCCTCGTTTCGAACCAGCGGAATCGAATCCGGCTCGTCCGCTGCGCCCTTCTTGATCTTGCTGGTGGCCACGGACGCCGGACGGAAGTCCGCGACCGCCGCCGACATGACCACGGCGTCCGCGTCGACGGCGTGCTTCATGACCGCCTCCCGCATCTCCTCGGCGGTGCGGACACGGACGACGTCGACCGCGGCGGGGTCCGAGAGATCCGACACCGCACCCGCGACGAGCGTCACCTGGGCGCCGCGCTGGGCCGCGAGGCGCGCGATCGCGTAACCCTGTTTGCCGGAACTGCGGTTACCGAGGAACCGCACCGGGTCGAGCGGCTCCCGCGTCCCGCCGGCCGACACGACCACACGGTGGCCCTCGAGATCCCGCGGCATCGCCTCGGACCTTTCGAGGAGCAGCGAGGCCAGCGCGAAGATCTCCTCGGGCTCGGGCATCCGGCCGGCGCCGGTGTCCTTCCCGGTGAGCCGACCCGATGCCGGTTCGATGACGACGTTCCCGCGTTCACGCAGCGTCGCGACGTTCCAGACGGTCGCCGCGTGCTCCCACATCTCGGTGTGCATCGCGGGCGCGAACACCACCGGGCACCGCGCAGTGAGGAGGGTCGCGGTCAGCAGGTCGTCGGCACGCCCGGCGACGGCGCGGGCCATGAGGTCCGCGGTGGCCGGGGCGATGACGACGAGATCGGCTTCCTGGCCGAGGCGCACATGCGCCACCTCCGGAACGTCCGCGAACACCCCGGTCTGCACCGGGTTCCCCGACAGCGCTTCGAACGTTGCGCGCCCCACGAACTGGAGCGCGGATTCGGTGGGGATCACCCGCACACTGTGGCCGCTCTCGGTGAAACTCCGAATGAGCGCACACACCTTGTACGCGGCGATACCGCCACCGACACCGACGACGATCCGCTTACGTGCCGGGGAAGTCCCCGAGCCGTCGGTCGCCGAATCGGTTCCCCGATCTGACACGGGCGCTACTCCGCTCACTCGCCTTCGGTGTGCTCGAGGAGGTCGGCGTGGATCTCGCGCAGCGCGATCGACAGCGGCTTCTCCTGCAGACCCGGCTCGACGAGCGGGCCGACGTACTCGAGGATGCCGTCACCGAGCTGGTTGTAGTAGTCGTTGATCTGACGGGCACGCTTGGCCGAGTAGATGACCAGGGCGTACTTCGACGACGTGCGCTCGAGCAACTCGTCGATCGGCGGGTTGGTGATGCCGAGCGGGGTGTCGTAGGCAGGCAGGGCGCCCCGACCTGCGGTGTCGGACACAACTGCTTCGGTGCTGCTCACTCGGTTTCTCCTGAACTGGACTGGGTAAATGGCAAGAGGAAAATGTCGGAACCAGGGGCGACGGTGCCTAGACCTGTCGTCCAGCCAACAAGGATACCAACTCGTCGCAGGCGTGGCTGACGTCCTCGTTCACGATGACGGTGTCGAACTCGTCCTGGGCGGCCAATTCCACCTTCGCGGTCTGGAGCCGGCGCTCGACGACGTCGGCCGGTTCGGTTCCGCGACCGGTCAGTCGGGCGACCAGCACGTCCCAGCTCGGCGGTGCCATGAACGCGAGCACGGCTTCCGGCATCGCGGCCCGCACCGAGCGTGCGCCCACCAGATCCACCTCGAGAAGAACCGGCTTGCCCTCGCTCAACGCCCGGCGAACCGGTTCGGCCGGCGTACCCGAACGCTGTAAGCCGCCGTGGATCTCCGCCCATTCGAGCAGGTCACCGGCTGCGATCATGCGGTCGAACTCGTCACGCGTGACGAAGTGGTAGTCCTGACCGTCCACCTCGCCCGGACGCGGGTCGCGGGTGGTCGCCGAGACACTGAAGACGACCTCGGGGAAACGCTCCCGCAGCAGCCGCACGACGCTGGACTTACCCACGGCCGAGGGGCCGGCCAGTACTACCAGCCGACCCCTCCGCACTGCGCTGCCTGTCTCGGACGTCGCCGAGACGACACTGCCGCCTGACACGTTTTCTGCGTCAGAGATCACGTGCCGCGCTCAGGCCTCGAAATCGAAACGCTGCAGCAGAGCCTTGCGCTGACGGTCGCCGAGGCCACGCAGGCGGCGGGTCGGGGCGATCTCCAGCTCGGTCATGATCTCCTGAGCCTTGACCTTGCCCACCTTGGGCAGAGCCTCGAGCAGTGCCGAGACCTTCATCTTGCCGAGGATCTCGTCCTCTTCGGCATCCTTCAGGACCTGCTTCAGGTCGGTGCCGCCGCGCTTGAGGCGCTCCTTGAGCTCAGCCCGGGCCTTGCGGGCGGCAGCCGCCTTCTCCAAAGCAGCAGCGCGCTGCTCATCGGTCAACTGGGGAAGGGCCACGGTTCCTCCGTCTCATCGTGTGCACATATGGTCTACAACCCCCGGATAACCAGGGGCGATAGCGACCGTACCCACGCGGGGCGACGATTGCTAACCCACCCCCCGACGTAGACGCGCGATTCGGGTGGGATATGTGTTCATTCGACGGGGTGTTCGAAAGGGGGCCGGTACACCCACCTCCGCGGGCCCGGACGTCGCCCCGGCGGCGGGTCCGGCCCGGATACTCCCTGGTGAAACCGCTTTTCCTGCCTCACGCGCCCCAGCCGGCACTCCTCGACGACGTGGCGTGGCCCACACTTGCGCCGGAACGGCACGACATGCCGGAGAAATCGGGAAGAAATCTCGGAAATCCGTCGACCACTGTGCGTGTCGCACCCGCGCGGCGCCGGAAACGGCGCCCCCACAACGACAAAGGGCCGGACCCGGTGAGTTCACCGGGTCCGGCCCTGCCGGGTTTCACACTCGAAGCAGCGCGGTCAGTCCTGGAGGAACGCGAAGGCGTCCACCGAGCGGCCCACGGCCTCCTGCAGCGCCGTCACGGACGGTCCTGCGCGCAGAACCTCGCGCGAGACACTCGGAACGACCGCGCGGAGGGCGGAGCCCGCCAGTCGTCGCACGTCGTCGGCGGTGCCGCCCTGATGCCCGACGCCGGGCATGAGGATCGGGCCGTGCAGCGCGCCGAGGTCGGGGGCGTCGCGCAGCGTCGCCCCCACGACCACACCGATCGACCCGAGGACGTCGGCACCCGCGTTGCGGGCGGCGGCCTCGTCGACCATCACCTGACTGATCCTTCGGCCGTCCGCCGCGGTGGACGACTGGACCTGCGCGCCCTCCGGATTCGACGTCGCCGCCAGCACGAACAGTCCCCCGTTGTTGCGCTCCGCCAACTCCAGCGCGGGGTCGAGCGACCCGAATCCCAGGTACGGCGACACCGTCACCGCGTCCGATTCGAGCGGCGATCCCGCGCCCAGCCAGGCCCGCGCGTACGCGTTCATGGTGGTGCCGATGTCGCCGCGCTTGGCGTCGGCCAGTACGAGCGTCCCGGCCTCCCGCAGCACCGAGACGGTCCGCTCCAGCACGGCCAGGCCGCCGGAGCCGTAGGCCTCGAAGAAGGCGACCTGGGGCTTCACGAGGGCCACCTGCCCGACGAACGCCTCGACGCAGATCTCGCTGAACTGTTCGAGTCCGTCGACGCTGTCGGGCAGGCCCCACGCCTCGAGCAACTCGGGGTGCGGGTCCACGCCGACGCACAGCGAGCCGTGCCGGCCCGTCGCCTCGTGGAGCCGCGCCCCGAACGTCTCCGTGGACGTCACTGCTGCTGATCCCGCAAGCGCGTGTGCAGCTCCTGCAGGGACTGGACCCCGATGTCGCCACGGATCGCGGCCTCGATGCCCTGCACCGCTGCGGAGGCGCCCTGCACCGTGGTGATGCACGGAACGCTCTTCGACACCGCGGCGCTGCGGATCTCGTAGCCGTCGACGCGCGGGCCGGAGTTGCCGTACGGGGTGTTGATCACCATGTCGACCTCGCCGTCCTTGATCTGGTCGACGATGGTGCGGGCACCCTCGGGCAGGTTCTCACCGGACTGCTTGTGCACCTCTTCGCACGTGATGCCGTTGCGGCGCAGCACATCTGCGGTGCCCTCGGTGGCCAGGATCCGGAAGCCGAGGTCGGCCAGACGCTTGACCGGGAAGATCAGCGAGCGCTTGTCCTTGTTGGCCACCGAGACGAACACCGAGCCGCTGGTCGGCAGCGAGCCGTACGCCGCGGTCTGGCTCTTGGCGAACGCGGTACCGAAGTCCGCGTCGATGCCCATGACCTCGCCCGTCGACTTCATCTCCGGGCTCAGCAGCGTGTCGATACCGGTGCCGTCGGCGCGACGGAACCGGTTGAACGGCAGCACCGCCTCCTTGACCGCGACCGGAGCGTCGATGGGCGCATGGCCACCGTCGCCCTCGGCCGGGAGGATGCCACCCGCACGCAGATCGGCAATCGACTCACCCAGCATGACCCGGGCACAGGCCTTGGCCAACTGCACCGCGGTGGCCTTCGAGACGAACGGCACGGTCCGCGACGCGCGCGGGTTGGCCTCGAGGACGTAGAGGATGTCGTCCTTGAGCGCGTACTGCACGTTGAGCAGGCCCTTGACGCCGATGCCCTTGGCGAGGGCCTCGGTGGAGCGGCGCACGTTCTCGAGGTCGGCGCGGCCCAGGGTGATCGGCGGGAGCGCGCACGCCGAGTCGCCGGAGTGGATGCCGGCCTCCTCGATGTGCTCCATCACGCCGCCGAGGTACACCTCGGTGCCGTCGCACAGCGCGTCGACGTCGATCTCCACCGCGTCCTCCAGGAAGCGGTCGACCAGCACCGGCCGGTCGTCGGAGATCTCGGTGGCCCGCGAGATGTAGCTCTCGAGTGCCTTCTCGTCGTACACGATCTCCATGCCACGGCCGCCGAGCACGTACGACGGGCGGACCAGCACCGGGTAACCGATGCCCGACGCGATCTCGCGCGCACCCTCGAACGTGGTGGCGGTACCGAACTTCGGCGCGGGCAGGCCGGCCTCGGTGAGGACGCGGCCGAACTCGCCACGGTCCTCGGCCAGGTCGATGGCCTCGGGGCTGGTACCGACGATCGGGACGCCGGCGGCCTTGAGGCGCTTCGCCAGACCCAGCGGGGTCTGACCGCCGAGCTGGACGATGACGCCCGCGACGGTGCCGGAGAGGGTCTCGGCGCGGTACACCTCGAGCACGTCCTCGAACGTCAACGGCTCGAAGTACAGGCGGTCGGCGGTGTCGTAGTCGGTCGACACGGTCTCGGGGTTGCAGTTGACCATGACGGTCTCGTAGCCGGCCTCGGACAGCGTCTGCGCGGCGTGGACGCACGAGTAGTCGAACTCGATGCCCTGGCCGATGCGGTTCGGACCCGAACCCAGGATGAGGACCTTGGGACGCTCGGTCTGCGGCGCCACCTCGGTCTCGGCCTCGGGGTCGAGCTCGTAGGTGGAGTAGTGGTACGGGGTCTTGGCCTCGAACTCCGCGGCGCACGTGTCGACGGTCTTGTAGACGGGGTGCACGTTCAGCTCGTCACGCAGCGCGCGGACGGCGTCCTCCCCCGCCTGCCCTTCGCCGAACTGCTGCGGACGCAGCGCCGCGATCTGGCGGTCGGAGAAACCGTGGTGCTTGGCGAAACGCAGTTCGGTCGCGCCGAAGGTCTCCGCGGAGCGGACCTCGGCCCCCAGTTCCACGATCTGCTGCATCTGGTCGAGGAACCACGGATCGATCGCGGTGGCGTCGAACAGCTGCTCGAGGGTCGCACCCAGCTCGAAGGCCTGCGCGATCTGGTACATCCGGCCGTCGGTCGGAACCTTGATCGCCTCGAGCAGCTCCTCGAGCGTGCCCTCCACCTCGGGGCCCGTCCAGTAGCCGGCCCGCTTGGTCTCGAGTGAACGCAGGACCTTGCCGAACGCCTCGGTGAAGTTGCGGCCGATCGACATGGCCTCACCGACCGACTTCATCGTCGTGGTGAGCGTGCCGTCGGCGCCCGGGAACTTCTCGAACGCGAAGCGCGGAGCCTTGACGACGACGTAGTCGAGCGTCGGCTCGAAGCAGGCCGGCGTCTCCTTCGTGATGTCGTTGACGATCTCGTCGAGCGTGTACCCGATGGCCAGCTTGGCGGCCATCTTCGCGATCGGGTAGCCGGTCGCCTTCGACGCCAGCGCCGACGAGCGCGACACGCGCGGATTCATCTCGATGACGACCAGACGGCCGTCCTTCGGGTCCATCGCGAACTGGATGTTGCAGCCGCCGGTGTCGACGCCGACCTCGCGCAGGATCGCGATCGAGAGGTCGCGCATCGCCTGGTACTCGCGGTCGGTGAGAGTCATCGCCGGTGCGACGGTGACCGAGTCGCCGGTGTGGACGCCGACCGGGTCCACGTTCTCGATCGAGCAGACGATCACGACGTTGTCGCGGCCGTCGCGCATCAGCTCGAGCTCGTATTCCTTCCATCCGAGGATGGACTCCTCGATCAGGACGTTCGCGGTGGGCGACGCGGCCAGACCGCCGCCGGCGATGCGCTCGAGGTCGACCTCGTCGTACGCCATGCCGGAACCGAGGCCACCCATCGTGAACGACGGGCGCACGACCACCGGGTAACCGAGCTCGGCGACGGTGGCCTTGACCTCTTCCATCGTGTAGCAGACCCGGGAGCGCGCGGACTCGCCGCCGCACTTCTCGACGATGTCCTTGAACTTCTGACGGTCCTCGCCGCGCTGGATCGCGTCGAAGTCGGCGCCGATCAGCTCGACGTCGTACTTCTCCAGAATGCCCTGCTCGTGCAGCGCAACCGCGGTGTTGAGGGCGGTCTGGCCGCCGAGCGTGGCCAGGACGGCGTCGATCTTGTTGCCGTTGGCCGCCTCACGGGCGATGACCTTCTCGACGAACTCGGCCGTGATCGGCTCGACGTACGTGGAATCGGCGAACTCGGGGTCGGTCATGATCGTGGCCGGGTTCGAGTTGACCAGGCTCACGCGCAGACCCTCCTCGCGGAGGACGCGGCACGCCTGCGTGCCCGAGTAGTCGAACTCGCAGGCCTGGCCGATGACGATGGGGCCCGAGCCGATGACCAGGATGTGCTCGAGATCTGTACGACGTGGCATTACTTCTTGACTCCCTCGAGCATGGTGGCGAAACGATCGAACAGGTACGCGGCGTCGTGCGGGCCGGCCGCGGCCTCGGGGTGGTACTGCACCGAGAAGGCCGAACCGTCGAGCAGGCGGACGCCCTCGACGGCGCCGTCGTTGGCGCAGGTGTGGCTGACCACGGCGCGCCCGAACGGGGTGTCGAACTCCTGGCCGGCCTCGCCTTCGAGGGCGAAACCGTGGTTCTGCGCGGTGATCGCGATGCGGCCGGTCTCGTGCTCGACGACCGGGATGTTGATGCCGCGGTGGCCGAACTTCATCTTGTAGGTGCTCATACCCAGTGCTCGGCCGAGGATCTGGTTGCCGAAGCAGATCCCGAACAGCGGCAGTCCCTGGCCCAGCACCTCCTTGGTGAGGTGGACGGCGCCGTCCGCGGTGGCCGGGTCGCCCGGACCGTTGGACAGGAACACCCCGTCCGCCCCGATGTCGAGGATGTCGTGGAGCGTCGCGGTGGACGGCAGCACGTGCACCCGCATGCCGCGCTCGGCGAACATCCGCGGGGTGTTGGTCTTGATGCCGAGGTCGATGGCCGCGACGGTGAAGCGGGCCTCACCGCCGGCGGGCTCGACGACGTAGCCGTTCGGGGTGGACACCTCGCCGGCCAGGTCGGCACCGAGCATCGACGGCTGGGTCTTGACCCGATCGAGGAGGACGTCCACGTCGGCCAGCGCCTCACCGGAGAAGATGCCGGCGCGCATCGAGCCGCGGGTGCGCAGGTGCCGGACGAGGGCACGGGTGTCGATGCCGGCGATACCGACGACGCCCTGACGCTCGAGCTCGTCCTGCAGCGAACCGGTCGCACGCCACGAGGAGGTGCGGCGCGAGGGGTCGCGCACGACGTAGCCGGCCACCCAGATCTTCGATCCGGCGGACTCGCCGGTCGGGCCGACCGACTCGTTGTCCTCCTGGTTCCAACCGGTGTTGCCGATCTGCGGTGCCGTCGACACCACGATCTGGCGGTGGTAGCTGGGATCGGTCAGGGTCTCCTGGTAGCCCGTCATCCCGGTGCTGAAGACCGCCTCGCCCAAGGTCTGTCCCACGGCGCCGAAGGTGGTCCCGCGGAAGACGCGGCCGTCTTCGAGAACCAGGACCGCCGTATTGCTGTCAAAGCCGCTCATGCGTCTTCTCCGTTCTGCTCGACCTCACCAGAGCCCGCCGCATTCGCTGTGTCATCACTGTCTGTCTCGCGTACCCACTGCGGGTACACCGTCTTGTCGTCTCCACGGAATCCCGTATCGATCTCGGTGCCGGTGGGGAGCTCCCACCGGATCACCAGGACTCCGTCCTTCGTCATCACTTTTCCGGCCAGGCCGCGTTCGGTCCGGATCGCCCGGATCGCCGCCTCCGGGATCCAGAGCGTCGACGCGCCGTCGCGCTCGAGCAGGATTCCCCCGGTCCAGCGGCTGATCTCGCCGGTCGCCCGGAACCCCAGGTCGCCGACCGCGACGCGGTCCTGCCAGCTCGGGGCGATCGTGCTGCCCACGTACAGGCCCGTGCTCGGCGCGATCAACCGCTCACCGAGATCCGCCGGCACCTGCGGCAGCTCACCGATCCGGTCTGCCTGGCGCCTGGCGCGGCCCTTCCACCCGCGGTACATCAGGAACACCAGCAGTGCCCACACCGCGATGCAGCCGACCACCCACAGGATTCGTTCCATGACTACCGTGCCTCTCCGAGTGGCCGCACCTTGCCGTCGCGGGCGGTGACCCGGCCGCGCAGCACCGTCGCCGTGACCTTCGCCGGAAGGGTCATCGACTCGTACGGCGTGTTGTTCGCGACGCTGGCCAGTTCCGGACCATGCACCGTCCACTCGGTGTCGGGATCGACGAGCACCAGGTTGGCCGGCTCTCCCACCTCGATCGGGCGGCCCTGGTCGTCGAGCCCGACGATCTCCGCGGGACGCTCGCTCATCACCCGGGCGACACCGCGCCAGTCGAGCAGACCGGGCCGGACCATCGTCTCCACGACGATCGACAGCGCCGTCTCGAGCCCGAGCATGCCGGGACGCGCCTGGGAGAACTCGCAGCACTTGTCCTGTTCGGCGTGCGGCGCGTGGTCGGTGGCCACGCAGTCGATGATCCCCTCGGCCAGGCCCGCACGCAGCGCCGCGACGTCGGACGCCTCCCGCAGCGGCGGGTTGACCTTGTTGACCGCGTCGTACGTCTCGAGCCGCGAGTCGTCGAGCAACAGGTGGTGCGGGGTGACCTCGGCCGTGATCGAGATGCCCTGGCCGCGTGCCCACTTGACGAGCTCGACGGAGCCCGCGGTGGATGCGTGGCAGATGTGCACGCGCGCACCGGCGTCGCGGGCCAGCAGTGCGTCCCGGGCGACGATCGACTCCTCGGCGGCGCGCGGCCAGCCGGCGAGTCCGAGGCGAGCCGCGGTGGGACCCTCGTGTGCAACCGACCCCACGGTCAGTCGCGGCTCCTCCGCGTGCTGCGCGATCAGGACCCCGAGCGACGCCGAGTACTCGAGCGCCCGTCGCATGATCAGCGGATCCGCGACGCAGTGGCCGTCGTCGGAGAACATCTTCACCTTGCCGACACCGGCGGCCATCGTCGCCATCTCGGCGAGTTGGCGGCCTTCGAGGCCGACCGTGACTGCGCCGACGGGGTGCACGTCGACGAGGCCCACTTCCTGGCCGCGGCGCCACACGTGATCGGTGACGACGGCCGAGTCGGCGACCGGGCTGGTGTTCGCCATCGCGAACACGGCGGTGTACCCGCCGAGAGCCGCAGCCGCGGAACCGGTGTCGATGGTCTCGGTGTCCTCGCGGCCCGGCTCCCGCAGGTGCGTGTGCATGTCGACGAAGCCGGGCAGCAGGATCTGGCCGGCGCCGTCGATGACCTCGACGTCGTCGCCTGCGTCCAGACCGGTGCCGATCTCGAGGATCTGCCCCCCGCCGAGCAGCAGATCGGTCGGCTCGCCCTCCCCGTACACCAGAACGTTTCGGATCAACACGTTCCCGCTCGCGGACATCTGCGGCGCCACCTTCTCGTTTCTCGTCTCGTCGATACTTGTCGTGTTCCGGTCGCTCACGCGACCTCTTCCGTTCCCACCAGCAGCCGGAACAGCACCGCCATACGAACGTGGACGCCGTTCGTGACCTGCTGCAGCACAGCCGTTCTCGCCGAGTCGGCGACCGACGACGCGATCTCCATGCCGCGCAGCATCGGGCCGGGGTGCAGCACCACGGCGTGATCGGGCAGCAACCCGAGCCGCTTCTCGTTGAGCCCGTAGGTGATCGAGTACTCGCGCGGTGACGGGAAGAACCCGCCGTTCATCCGCTCCGCCTGCACCCGCAGCATCAGCACCGCGTCCAGTCCGGGGAGTTCGGCGTCGATCGAGTGCGAGACCCGCACGGGCCACGTCTCCACGCCCACCGGCAGCAGCGTCTGCGGCGCCACCAGGACCACCTCGGCACCCAGCATCGAGAGCAGCAACGCGTTCGAGCGGGCCACCCGGCTGTGCAGGATGTCGCCGACGATCGCGATACGACGACCCTCGATGCCGCCGAGTCGCTGCCGGAGAGTGAGCGCGTCGAGCAACGCCTGCGTGGGGTGCTCGTGGGTACCGTCACCGGCGTTGATGACGGCGGGGCCGCCGTCCTCGGCCGCACCGGTCCACGCCGCGATCTGGTGCGCCGCGCCCGACGCCGGATGCCGGACGATCAGCGCGTCGGCGCCCGCCGCACGCAGCGTCATCGCGGTGTCGCGCAGCGACTCTCCCTTCGACACCGACGAACTGGAGGCGCTGACGTTGATCACGTCGGCGCTCATCCACTTGCCGGCGACCTCGAACGAGACCCGTGTGCGGGTGGAGTTCTCGAAGAACACCGTCATCACGGTGCGGCCGCGCAGCGTCGGGAGCTTCTTGACCTCACGCCCGAGCAGGGCCTGCTCGAAACGCTCGGCCTCGTCGAGTAGCTCGGTCGCGGAATCCCGGTTCAGGTCCGCGATGGAGAGCAGGTGCTTCACTTCTCGTTCTCCTCTGCGTGCCCGCTCGACAACACGACACCGTCCCGTCCGTCGTGCTCGGCCAGGAGCACGGCGACATCTTCGGTGCGTGCGGTGGGCACGTTCTTGCCTACGTAATCGGCGCGCAGCGGCAGCTCACGGTGGCCGCGGTCGACGAGGACCGCCAGCTGGACCGCGCGCGGTCGGCCGAGGTCGCGCAGCGCGTCGAGCGCGGAGCGGACGGTGCGGCCGGAGAACAGGACGTCGTCGACGAGGACGACGAGCGCGTTGTCGATGCCGCCCTCCGGCACCGACGTGCGCTCGAGCGGACGGTGCGGCTTCGTCCGCAGGTCGTCGCGGTAGAGCGTGATGTCGAGTGAGCCGACCGGCGGTCGGACCCCCGCGAACTCCTCGATCTTGTCGGCGAGGCGAGCGGCGAGCGTCGTGCCGCGGGTGGGGATGCCGATCAGGACGACGCGCGGGGCCGAGCCGACGGCGGTGGCGCCGTCGACCGTCTCAGTGGCGTCGAGCGCGGTCTTCTCGATGATCTGGTGGGCGATACGGGCGACGGTCCTGCCGACATCTGCCGGGGACAACAGTTCGCGAGCGTTCGCAGGAATGCCGGACGAGGGCCCTTCGGGCGTAGGCATACAGCGACCTCCTTCTCCGCCTCTCTGGACGGATCGTTAAAGGATGTCTGACGCGGCACAGCTTATCAGCGGCCGCGCACGCGCCAGATTCCGGGTAGTGCGAATCCACGGACCCGGACGTCACTGCGTCCAGGGCCGCACGGACGCCGCTGCCGCCCACCCCCGTGACGGGAATGGGCGGCAGCGGCGACACGTCAGGACTCGTCGTCTTCGGCGTTCTCGACGGTGGAGCGCTGCGAGGTGGCGGCAGCGGCGGCCCGGACCTGCGGCGCGACCAGGACCACCTGGCCCAGCACCCCGTTCACGAAGCCCGGCGAATCGTCGGTGGAGAGTTCCTTGGCCAGTTCGACGGCCTCGTCGACGGCCACGACGGGCGGCACGTCGGTTGCATGGAACAACTCCCACACAGCGATACGGAGGATCGCCCGGTCGACCGCCGGCAGGCGGTCGAGGGTCCAGTCCTGCAAGTGGGACTCGATCACCTGGTCCAACCGGTCCAGGTTCTCGGCGACACCCTGGACGACCGTCACCGTGTACGGGGCTACGGGCGCCACCGAATCGTCGCGGCCGGCCAGATCGGACCGCTCGTCCGCGAGGTCGACCGGGTCGACGTCGCGTGCCTCGGCCTCGAACAGGAAGTCGACGGCCCGCTTGCGGGCCTTGTGACGTGCTCCGAGTTTCTTATGCGTGCCCGACACTCAGGAATTCACGCGCCCGAGGTAGTTGCCGTCACGGGAGTCGACCTTGAGCTTGTCGCCCGTGTTGATGAACAGCGGAACCTGGATCTCGGCACCGGTCTCGAGCGTGGCGGGCTTGGTGCCGCCCGTGGAGCGGTCGCCCTGCAGACCCGGATCGGTGTGCTTGACCTCGAGCTCGACCGTGACCGGGAGCTCGACGAACAGCGGAGCACCCTCGTGCGTGGCAACCTGGACCTGCATGTTCTCGAGCAGGAAGCGCGCGCCGTCGCCGACCGTGGCCTCGCCGATCGGGATCTGGTCGTAGGTGTCGCCGTCCATGAAGATGTAGTCGCTACCGTCGTGGTAGAGGTAGGTCATGTCGCGGCGGTCGACCGTCGCGGTCTCGACCTTGACACCCGCGTTGAAGGTCTTGTCGACGGTCTTGCCCGACAGGACGTTCTTCATCTTGGTGCGCACGAACGCAGGGCCCTTGCCCGGCTTGACGTGCTGGAACTCGATGATCTGCCAGAGCTGGCCCTCGATCTTCAGCACGAGCCCGTTCTTGAAATCACTGGTGTCTGCCACTTAGTTCGCGTCTCCTTCAGACGATTGCGAGATCCTTGCTGGTGAGAGTGAGGAGTTCCGGCCCCTGCTCGCGAACGACGAGCGTGTCCTCGATCCTGACGCCACCGCGCCCGGAGAAGTACACACCCGGCTCGACGGTCACCACCGCACCGCCAAGCAGTGTACCGGTGCCGAGCTTGCCGATCCCGGGCGCTTCGTGGATCTCGAGTCCGACGCCGTGCCCCAATCCGTGCAGGAACTTCTCGCCGTGGCCGGCGTCCTCGATCACCGACCGAGCCGCCGCGTCCACCGAACCGACCGCCGCCCCCGGCGTCAGCGCCGCCCGGCCCGCCGCCTGCGCCCGCGCGACCAGGTCGTAGACGTCGCGCTGCCAGTCGGCCGCGCGCTCGAGGACGTAGGTGCGGGTCATGTCCGAGTGGTAGCCGCCGATCTGGGCACCGAAGTCGAGTTTCACGAAGTCGCCGGACGAGAGCACCGCCCCGGTGGGCCGGTGGTGCGGTACGGCGGAGTTGGGGCCGGCGGCCACGATCGTCTCGAACGAGATGCCGTCGGCACCGTGCTCGAACATCAACCATTCGAGCTCGCGCGCGACCTCGCGCTCCGTCCGACCGGGACGCAGGCCCCCGCGCTCGACGAGCGTGGCGAGGGCGTCGTCGGCGGCGGCACACGCCCGGCGCAGCAGTTCGATCTCGCCCTCGTCCTTGACCTCCCGCAACTGCTCGACGATCCCGGGTGAGCGCACGAGATCGATCCCCGGCACCCGGTCACGCCACGCAGCGTGCTGGTCGACGGTGACCACGTGGCTCTCGAACCCGAGCCGGCCGGCGCCCCAGGCCGTGGCCAGTTCGAGGAGTTCCGGCGCGCACGCCCGGGTGATCTCGGCACGCAGATCGGGCACCTGCTCCCCCACCTGCACGAGGTACCTGCCGTCGGTGGCGATGACGGTGCGGTCCTCGGACCCGAGCACGTCGGAGACCGAAACGATCAGGGCCGCATTCGATCCCGTGAAGCCCGTCAGATACCGGATGTTGAGCAGATCGGTCACGAGCAGCGCATCGAGCTCGCGCTCCCGAAGAATCTCGCGGAGCCGCGACCTGCGCGCGGCGGTCGACGTGGTCACCTCATGAATCGACATGCACCGAAACTACCCCGCACCCCCGACGTGTCCGACGCCTCTTCGTGCCGTTTGTGTGGGTTACGACACAAGCGCGGAATCCTGCTGGTTACGCTGTGTCACATGAATGGGTGGGTCGTACGCGGTCTCGGTCTGGCTTTGGTACATGCGGTGGTGCGCACTTTCCTGGGCGCGGCGGTGACGCAGTGGCCCCAGCAGGGCAGCATCCTGCGGTGGTTCTCGTTGATCCTCGTGATCCTCGCCGCGTTCCTGTGGGGCGCTTTCGACGGCATCCGGGACCGGCGCGCCAACCCCGATCCCGACGACGCCGCCGACCTCACGATGATGTGGCTCAAGGCGGCTTTCGTGGCCGGCATCCTCGCTGGGGCGGTGTCGTGGCTGGTGGGTCTGATCTTCGACATCGCGGTGACCAACGGATCGCTGTTCTTCGAGGTGACCTCCGGCGCCGCGTTCACCGTCCTGCTGGTGTTCGTCCCGGCGTCCGTCGCCGTGGCTCTCGGCCGGTTCCTCGCCGGCCGCGAGTCGAAGTCGTCCGACGGGGCGGTCGCCTACGAGCACGACGCCGACCTCGAGGTCGAGGAGAACGCGGCCGAGAACTACGCCGACAGCGAATGGTCGTACGAGCACGGCAACGAGAGCGGGTACAACCCGGCGGCCGACGAGTCCGCCACCGAGGTGTTCAGCCCGGTCGATCCCGACGGCAGCCAGGGCGGGGGCGGAGCGCACCGCGCCGACAAGTAGCAGTCGACCAGCAGGCGGCGGGGAGTACAGGACGGCGAACGGGCCGGGGCGGAGTACCGCCCCGGCCCGTTCTCGTCGGACTCGGCAAATTCGCTGTCGGTCAGCCCCGCTCGGCGAGGAACCGCAGCGCCAGTGCGTAACCCGCGACGCCCAGGCCCACGATCGACCCGGTCGCGACCGCACTCAGGTAGGAGTGCTGCCGGAACTCCTCGCGTGCATGGACGTTGGAGATGTGCAGTTCGACCAGCCCGGCAGTGAGTTCCGCGCACGCGTCCCGCAGGACGACCGACGTGTGGGTCAGTCCGCCGGCGTTGAGGATCACCGGTTCACCGGCGTCGGCGGCGTCGTGGATCCAGCCGAGCAGTTCGGCCTCGCTGTCCGACTGCCGCACGACGACCTCGATGCCGAGTTCCTGTGCGGTGCGCTCACACAGCGCGACGAGGTCGTCGTGCGTGGTGGAGCCGTAGACCTCCGGCTGACGTTTCCCGAGACGGCCGAGGTTCGGGCCGTTGACGACCTGCACCCTCACAGCAGCACCGACCCACCGCTGGGGCTCGCGTCCCGCGCGATCGCACCGTAGGCGCCGACGAGCAGCGCCGGGTCCGGGCCCTCGAGCCGACCGGGCTTGGCGAGCCCGTCGAGCACGACGAAACGCAGCAGCCCGGCGCGGTTCTTCTTGTCGGTCTGCATGCCCTTCAGCAGATCGGCGAACGCGTCCCCGTCGTACGTGGTGGGCAGGCCGACGAGTTCGAGGATGGACCGGTGCCGGTCGGCGGTGGCGTCGTCGAGGCGGCCGGCCAGCCGACCGAGTTCGGCGGCGTACACCAGGCCGACGGCCACTGCGGCGCCGTGACGCCAGCGGTACCGCTCGCGACGCTCGATCGCGTGTCCGAGGGTGTGCCCGTAGTTGAGGATCTCCCGCAGGCTCGACTCCTTGAGGTCCGCGGCGACCACCTTCGCCTTGACCTCGACGGAGCGGCGGATCAGCTCCGGGAGGACGGTTCCGGTCGGATCCAACGCGGCCTCGGGATCGGCCTCGATGAGATCGAGGATCACCGGATCGGCGATGAATCCGGTCTTGATGACCTCGGCCATGCCGGCGACGATCTCGTTGCGCGGCACCGTTTCCAGCGTCGCGAGGTCGATCAGGACCGCGGACGGCTCGTGGAATGCACCGACCAGGTTCTTGCCGGCCTCGGTGTTGATCCCGGTCTTGCCGCCGACGGCGGCGTCGACCATCGCGAGCAGGGTCGTCGGGACGTGCACGATCCGCACGCCGCGCATCCACGTCGCGGCCACGAAACCGGCGAGGTCGGTGGCGGCGCCTCCGCCGAGACTGACGATCGCGTCGCTGCGGGTCAGGCCGATCCGGCCGAGCACCTCCCAGCAGAAGCCCGCGACCGCGAGATCCTTGCCGTCCTCGGCATCCGGAATCTCGATGCGGTGGGCATCGATCCCCTTCTCCGCCAACGCCCCTCGTACCGCTTCCGCGGTCTCGGCGAGCGGCGGCTGATGGAAGATCGCCACCGTGCGGGTGCCTTCGAGCTCCTCGACGAGGTCACCGAGCAGACCCCGCCCGATGATCACCGGGTAGGGATCGGCCGTTGCCACCTCGACGCGTACCGGTTCGGTCACTTCTCTACTGCTCCGCTTCTGTCTCGTCGTGTGCCGGGGTGCCCGGTGCGGGCCCGTCGGTCAACTTCGTCACCAACTGCTGGACCACCCGGCTCGGGCTCCGACTGTCGGTGCGCATCCGGATGGTCGCCACCTGCCGGTACAGCGGCCGACGGCGGCGCATCAGCGCGTGGTACTTCGCCTTCGGGTCGCCCCCGTTGAGCAGCGGCCGACCGGTGGTCGCACCGGTCCGCTTGAGGCCCTCCGCGACACTGATCTCCAGGTACACCACGGTATGCCCGGCAAGCCGGGTACGGGTGCGTTCGGACAGGATCGCGCCACCACCGAGGGACAGGATCCCGTCGTGCTTCTCGAGCGCCTCCCCGACCACCTGCTCCTCGATCTCCCGGAAGTGCGGCTCCCCGTCGGTCGCGAAGATCTCCGGGATGGTGCGGCCCGTCCGGCGTTCGATCTCGACGTCCGTGTCGAGCAGTTCCAGGTCGAGCGCCTGCGCGAGCCGTCGACCGATGGTCGACTTGCCCGCACCGGGCGGCCCGATCAGCACCGCACGTGGTGTCATCCGATCACCGCGGGTGACGTGCCGCGATGCCGTCGACGTAGCGCTGGAAGTTCGAGCGGGTCTCGGCGATCGAGTCGCCACCGAACTTGTCGAGCGCGGCCTGGGCCACGACCAACGCGACCATCGCCTCGGCCACGACGCCTGCCGCCGGGACCGCGCACACGTCGGAGCGCTGGTGGATCGCGACCGCTTCCTCACCGGTCGCCATGTCGATCGTGGACAACGCGCGCGGGACGGTGGAGATCGGCTTCATCGCGGCGCGGACCCGCAGGGCCTCGCCGTTGGTCATCCCGCCCTCGAGACCGCCGGCGCGGTTGGTGGAACGCAGGATGCCGTCGGGCCCCGGACGCATCTCGTCGTGTGCCGCGCTACCGCGACGGCGTGCGGTCTCGAAGCCGTCGCCGACCTCGACGCCCTTGATCGCCTGGATGCCCATCAGGGCGGCGGCCAGCTTCGAGTCGAGACGATCGGCGCCGCTGATGAACGAGCCGAGGCCGACCGGGAGACCGTGGACGATGACCTCGACGACGCCGCCGAGGGTGTCGCCGTCCTTCTTCGCTGCCTCGATCTCGGCGATCATGGAGTCTTCCGCGGCCTTGTCGAACGCGCGCACCGGGCTGGCGTCGATCGCCTCGAGGTCGCCGGCCTCCGGGCCGACGCCGACGTAGGGCTCGGACGCGCCGATCGAGATGACGTGCGAGAGCACCTCGACGCCGAAGAGCTGGCGGAGGAACTGGCGGGCGACGGTACCGGCGGCGACACGGGCCGCGGTCTCACGGGCGCTGGCGCGCTCGAGCACCGGGCGGGCATCGTCGAAGCCGTACTTGAGCATGCCCGAGTAGTCGGCGTGCCCGGGACGCGGACGGGTGAGCGGCGCGTTGCGCGCCTGGCCGACGAGTTCGGCCTCGTCCACCGGGTCGGCGGACATGATGGTCTCCCACTTGGGCCACTCGGTGTTACCGACCTCGACCGCGATCGGTCCGCCGAGCGTGCGGCCGTGCCGTACACCGCCGATGATCGTGACCTTGTCGGCCTCGAACTTCATGCGGGCACCGCGGCCGTAGCCGAGACGACGGCGCGCGAGCTGCGCCGAGATGTCGTCGGACGTCACCTCGACGCCGGCGACCATCCCCTCGAGCATGGCTACGAGGGCGGGACCATGGGACTCTCCAGCAGTTATCCAGCGCAACACGTCCAGCATCTTTCCACGTCCGTAGGGTCACCTTCGACAGCGGGCCGTCGGTCGCAGCCGCCACACCCGCCACAGGCGGGCGGTGCCGCGGTTACCGCGCCGTCGGCGAAGTCAGGAATCGAGTGCGGCAGCCATCGCCGCGCGCGGCGCCGGCATGCCGGTGAACTGCTCCACCTGGCCGTATGCCTGGTTGAGGAGCATCGCGAGACCGCCGACGACGGTGCCGCCGGCCCGCTCGACGGCCTGCGCCAGCGGCGTCGGCCACGGGTCGTAGATCGCGTCGAGCACGAACGGTGCCCGGCCGATCGCCTCGGCCCAGGGCGCAGCCCCCACGGCCGGCACCGTGCTGACGAGGGCGGCGGAGTGCGCACAGACGTCGCCGAGGCGGGCGTCGTCGAACGTCAGGTGCCGCACGTGGAGACCGACGGCCTCCCCGCAGTCCAGGGTCTCGCGCGCGCGGGCGGCATCGCGGGCCACGACGGTCACCGAGCCGACGCCCAGATCCGCGAGGGCCACCAGCGCGGGCCGGGCGGTGCCACCGGCACCGATCACGACGGCCGGCGCGCCCGAGAGGTCGCCGATCCCGCCCTCGACGAGTGCGCCGCGGACCCCGTCGACGTCGGTGCAGTCCGCCCGCCAGCCGTCGTCGATGCGCACCAGCGTGTTCGCCGACCCGATCGCGACGGCGCGGTCGGTGCGTTCGGTCGCGAACTCGAGCGCCGCCACCTTCCCGGGCATCGTCACCGACAGGCCGACCCACTCGGGCCCGAGACCCGACACCAGACCCGGCAACTGTTCGCCGGTGCATTCGATCCGCTCGTACGTCCAGTCGGTCAACCCGAGCGCACGATAGGCAGCGAGGTGCAGGTCCGGGGACTTCGAATGCGCGATCGGGCTACCGAGAACGGCGGCCTTCCTGCCTTCACTGGCCGACACGTCGATCACCTTCCACTGTCGAGAATGCCGCTCTTCTGGGCCAGTTCGATGTTCGCGAGGTGCTCTTCGTAGCTACGGGTGAAGAGCGTCGTGCCCTTCTTGTCGATCGTCACGAAGTACAGGAAGTCACCGGGCGCCGGATTCTCCACCGCGCGAAGCGCATTGATGCTCGGGGACGCAATCGGCGTCGCGGGCAGGCCCGGCATGGCGTACGTGTTCCACGGCGTGACCCGGGCACGATCGGCGTCGGTGGTCGCGACCTCCGTCGTGTCGAGTGCGTAGTTGACCGTCGAGTCGAACTGCAACGGCTGGGCGACCGCAAGCCGGTTCACCACCACCCGCGCGACCTTGTCGAAGTCCGAGGGCAACGCCTCGCGTTCGACGAGCGACGCGACGATGAGCATCTGGTACGGCGCGAGCCCGACGTTGCCACCCGCGCTCTCGAGTCCCGTCGCCTCGTAGCTCTCCGCGCTCGAACTCACCAGCTGCCGGAGAATCTCGGCGGGGGTCTGCGTGGGATCGAAATCCCAGCTGCCCGCGGCGATCAGACCCTCGAGCTGGCGATCCCGGTCCGGGACGTTCGCCACCGCTGCCTGCGCCCAGTCCGGCACGCCCAGCGCCGCGAGGTCCGGGCCCGCGCCCGCCTCGTTGAGCTGGTCGTAGGTGAGGCACTTCTGCGCGTCCGCCGGGCCGACACAGCTGGCCTCGGCGATGAGGGTGTATATGCCTTTCTTCACCGCGCCGGTCTGCACGTCGCGAGTGTCGTGGAGCTGACGCCCCTCCGAGATCACCAGCGCGCCGACACGGGCGTCCGGCGACACGAGCGCCGACACCGCGTCCGAACCGGAAATCCGGGTGGAAATCGAGTAGTAGCCGGGCTGCACCGCACTCATCGCATCGTTGCGCAGCGCCGCCCGATAGAACGCGGCCTCGCTTTTGACGACGTCCTTCGCGGCCATCTCGTCCGCGATCTGGTTCGCCGTGTCGCCGGGATGCACCTGCACGACCACCTCGGGACCGCCCGGGCCCGCGTAGTCCGCGACATCGCGTCCGGAGACCTTGTCGTACACCGCGACCGCGGCCGCGCCCATGCCGCCGAGGAGCACCGCGCCGGCCAGCACGCCGATGATGCGGCCACGCCGCTTGCGGCGCGCGGCGGCCTGGAGTCGACGGGCCTCGCCGCGGCTGATCGGGTGGGTGCCGACCGCGGTCGGCAGGGCGCGGCGCCCGTCGTCGTACTCGTACCTGTCGTACTGGGGCTCGTATCCGTAGTCCGAGCCGTAGTCCGATGTGTGGTCCGAGGTGTAGCCCTGGTCGACGTCCGAGGCCCGGCCCCGGTCGTACGCCGGTTCGTACGGCCGGCTGTACTCGTAGCCGTAGTCGCCGTCGTGACCACCCGCGTACCGCGAGTCCGACTCGTACTCGGGACGCCCCGACGGCGGCCGTTGATCACTCACAGGGCGTCTCCCGTGGGTCGATCGCCTTCTTCCGGATCCGACACGTTCACCGCTCTGCTCCGCTCGTCCAACCATCCCTGCAAGATCGCCACCGCCGCGGCCTGATCGATCATCGGCCGCTGACCCTTGGCCTTCACCCCGCTCTCGCGCAGTGCGCGCGACGCCGTCACCGTCGTCAGACGTTCATCGGCCATCCGCACCGGGACAGGCTCGACGGCACGCCGGAGTCGCCGCGCGAACGCGGACGCCAGGTCTGCGGCCTTGCCGCGTTCACCTCGCAGGGTCTGCGGCAGACCGACGATAACCTCGACGGCCTCGTACTCCTCGACAATCGCGACAATCCGCCGGATGTCCGGCGCGTCGGGGCCCTTCTCCTTCGAGCGCGGAACGGTCTCCACCGGCGTCGCGAGGATGCAGTCGGGGTCGCACGAGGCCACCCCGATCCGCACACTCCCGACGTCGACTGCGATCCGACGCCCGCGCCCGGGGTCGTCCGCCCCAGGCCGGTCGGGACCCGACTGGGCGGAACGGTCGGGACCCGACGAGACCGGGGGCACCGCTAGGAGTTTCCTGCCAGCTCGGCGACCCGGCCCCGCACGCCCTCGAGCGCCGCCGGGATTCCGGAGACGTCGGAGCCGGAGCCCTGCGCCATGTCCGCCTTGCCGCCGCCGCGGCCACCGATCTGCGGGCCGAAGCTCGACACCAGCTCACCGGCCTTGATGCCGAGATCCTGGGCCGCCTTGGTGGTGGCGACGACGAACGGCACCTTGCCGTCGGCGTTGCCGAGCAGCACCACCACAGCGGGCTGCGTGCCGAACCGGCCCCGGATGTCGCTGACCAGACCACGCAGGTCGTTTCCGGCGACACCGTCGGGTGCCTGCTCGGCGACGAGAAGCACCTCGCCGAAGCGGTGCGCCTTGTCGACGAACGTGCCCGCCGACGCCAGCACCGCGGCCGCCTTGGTGGCCTCGAGTTCCTTCTCGGCCGCCTTCAGCCGCTCGACGAGTGCCTCGACACGACCCGGGACCTCCTCCGACGGCACCTTGAGCGACGACGCGACCCCGGCGAGGAGCGCGCGCTCCTTGGCCAGGTAGCGGTACGAGTCGAGACCGACGAACGCTTCGACGCGTCGCACGCCGGAGCCGACGGAGGACTCACCGAGCAGCGTGACCGGACCGATCTGCGCCGACGTCTGCACGTGCGTGCCGCCGCACAGCTCCATCGAGAACGGTCCGCCGATCTCCACGACGCGCACCTCGTCGCCGTAGTTCTCGCCGAAGAGCGCCATCGCGCCCATCTGCTTCGCCTTGTCCAGATCGGTGACGAAGGTGTTGACCGCGTGGTTGGCGGCGACGGCCTCGTTGGTGACGACCTCGATCTCCTGCTTCTGCGACTCCGACAGCTGGCCCTGCCAGTTGAAGTCGAAACGCAGATAGCCCGGCTTGTTGAGCGAACCGGCCTGAACGGCATTGGGGCCGAGCACCTGTCGCAGCGCGGCATGCACCATGTGGGTGCCGGAGTGGCCCTGCGTCGCGCCCTTGCGCCACTCCGGGTCGACCTGCACGAGGACGACGTCGCCCTCGGTGATCTGTCCCTCGGTCACCGAGACCTTGTGGACCCATACCTTCTTGGCGATCTTCTGCACGTCGTTGACCTTGACCCGCAGACCGTTCGCGGTGATCGTGCCGATGTCGGCGATCTGGCCGCCCGACTCCGCGTACAGCGGGCTGCGGTCGAGGATGACCTCGACGTCCTGGCCGGCGGTCGCCGTGGGGACGCGCACACCGTTCGAGATGAGCGCCAGCACGTGCGCCTCGGACACCAGCTCGTTGAAGCCGGTGAACTCCGTGGCGCCGCGGTCGACGAACTCCTTGTAGACCGTGAGATCGGTGTGCGCGTGCTTGCGTGCCTGCGCATCCTCCTTGGCTCGCTTCCGCTGTTCGGCCATCAGCGAGCGGAAGCCGTCCTCGTCGACGCTCAGGCCGGCCTCGGCCGCCATCTCGAGCGTCAGGTCGATCGGGAAACCGTAGGTGTCGTGGAGCACGAACGCCTCGTTGCCGCCGAAGACCTTCCTGCCCGCGGCCTTCACCTCGTCGGCCTCGGCCTCGAACATCTTCGAGCCGGCCGCGATGGTGCGCAGGAACGCGGTCTCCTCACCCACGGCGACACCGACGATGCGGTCGAAGTCGGTGGCGAGTTCCGGGTACGACTGGGACATCGTGTCGCGCACGACGGTCACGAATTCGCGCATGCTGGGCTTCTCGGCGCCGAGCAGCTTCGCCGACCGGATGATGCGCCGCAGCAGGCGGCGGAGCACGTAGCCACGGCCCTCGTTGCCCGGGTTGACGCCGTCGGCGATCAGCATCACAGCGGTACGCGCGTGGTCGGCGATGACGCGGAAGCGGACGTCGGCCTCGGGGTCGGTGCCGTACGTGCGGCCCGACAGCTCCTCGGCCTTGGTGATCACGGGACGGACCAGGTCGGTCTCGTAGACGTTGTCGACGCCCTGCAGCAGGAACGCGACACGCTCGACACCCATACCGGTGTCGATGTTCTGCTTGGGCAGCGGGCCGAGGATCTCGAAGTCGTCCTTCCCGGTGCCCTCCCCTCGCTCGTTCTGCATGAACACGAGGTTCCAGATCTCGAGGTAGCGGTCCTCGTCGGCCTCGGGGCCACCCTCGGCACCGTACTCGGGACCGCGGTCGTAGTAGATCTCCGAGCAGGGGCCGCACGGGCCGGGCACGCCCATCGACCAGTAGTTGTCGGCCATGCCACGGCGCTGGATGCGCTCGTCGGGGATGCCGGCCTCTTCCTTCCAGATGTCGCGGGCCTCGTCGTCGTCGAGGTAGACGGTGACCCACAGCCGCTCGGGATCGAAGCCGTAGCCGCCGTCCTCGACGCTGTTCGTCAACAGCGCCCACGCATGCTTGATCGCGCCGCGCTTGAAGTAGTCGCCGAAGCTGAAGTTGCCGGCCATCTGGAAGAACGTGTTGTGGCGGGTGGTGACGCCGACGTTCTCGATGTCACCGGTGCGCACACACTTCTGCACGCTGGTCGCGGTGTCGTAGGGCGGAGTCTGCTGGCCGAGGAAGAACGGCTTGAACTGCACCATGCCGGCGTTGACGAACAGCAGGTTCGGATCGTCGAAGATCAGCGAGGCGCTGGGCACCTCGGTGTGGCCCGCCTTGACGAAATGGTCGAGGAAGCGCCTACGGATCTCGTGGGTCTGCACCTGGGTTCGTCCTAACGTATGTCCGTCGAAATGTCACAGTGTTCGGCAAGCAGATATCGGCACCGAGGCGCGAATCAGCCATGGGCAAGCTTAACGCCCCGGCGCTCGCCATTTATTCGGCGGCGACCGAGGTGGTCGACCGAACCGCGGATCAGCGTCCGCGCACGATCCTCCGGAGCTTCCCGACCCGCGCCGAGATCTCCCTCTCGGCGCCGTGAGTGGTCGGTTCGTAGTAGTCGACACCCACCAGCTCGTCCGGCGGGTACTGCTGTGGAAGGACACCGTCGGCGTGGTCGTGCGGGTACTTGTAACCGACCGCGTTCCCGAGCTGGGCGGCGCCGGCGTAGTGACCGTCCCGCAGGTGCGGCGGCACGAGACCTGCCTTACCGGCCGCGACGTCCGCCATCGCCGCGCCCAGCGCCGCGATCACCGCTCCGGACTTGGGCGCGGTCGCGAGATGGATGGTGGCCTGCGCCAGGGCGAGCCGCGCCTCCGGCATCCCGATGAGCTGCACCGCCTGCGCCGCGGCGGTCGCGGTCTGCAGCGCCGTCGGGTCGGCCATGCCGATGTCCTCGCTGGCATGCACGACGAGCCGGCGGGCGATGAACCGCGGATCCTCCCCTGCCGTGATCATCCGGGCCAGGTAGTGCAGCGCGGCGTCGACGTCGGAGCCACGGATGGATTTGATGAACGCGCTGATGACGTCGTAGTGCTGGTCGCCGTCGCGGTCGTAGCGGACGGCAGCCTTGTCGACGCTCGATTCGACGGTCTCGAGGTCGAGCAGCGCCGGGCGCTCGTCGGTCCGATCCAGCGCCGTGCCGGCCGCCGCTTCCAGGGCGGTCAACGCCCGGCGCGCGTCACCGGCGGCCAACCGGACCAGGTGCTCGAGCGCGTCGTCGGCGATCTCGACGGAGCCGCCGAGCCCCCGCTCGTCGGCGCGGGCCCGTTCGATGACCAGCCGGATGTCGTCGGACGTGAGGGACTGCAGCTGCAGCACCAACGACCTCGACAGCAGCGGCGAGACCACCGAGAACGACGGGTTCTCCGTGGTGGCCGCGACGAGCAACACGATGCGGTTCTCGACCGCGGCGAGCAACGCATCCTGCTGGGTCTTGGAGAAGCGATGGACCTCGTCGATGAACAGGACCGTCTGCTCACCCTGGAGCAGGCGTCGGCGGGCCAGTTCGATGACGCCCCGCACTTCTTTCACACCCGCCGACAGCGCAGACAACGCCTCGAACTTGCGGCCGGTGGCACCGGAGATGAGCGACGCCAGCGTGGTCTTCCCGGTGCCGGGCGGGCCGTAGAGCAGCACCGACGAGGCGCCGGAGCCTTCGACGAGACGGCGCAGCGGGGCCCCCGGTGCGAGCAGATGCTGCTGGCCGACTACCTCGGACAGCGCCGCGGGCCGCATCCGAACGGCCAGCGGGGCCCCGGGATGAGACGTCGGCGCCGAGCGCGGAACCGACGTGAGGGGCTCGGGTTCCGGCTCGGCGGCGGGGGCCTCGAACAGGCCCGTATCGCTGCCCGGGTCCGTGTCGCCGAAGAAATCAGTCACGCCCCGACGCTACTAGCCGACACCGACGCACCGAGCCGGCTGCACTCAGGAGTGAGCGCGCGCACGGAGGGTCTCGTCGGACGTCGGCGCACGCAGCAACCCCACCCAGGCGTCGATGCACGCCGAGAGCTCGCCGCGATCGGGGGACCCGCTCGAGCGGGCGATTCGCGCCAGCGTCCGCAGCGCGCTCTCGTAGACCATCATGATCCGCTGCAGGCGGACCTCGTCCCGAAGATCATCGAGGGCCTCGCGTAGAGCCTGGTCCACGGCGAGGCCACTCGCGGTCACGGTGGGATCCGCGGAGCCGAACACGCTTCCCAGGATCTCGGCGTCCAGCAGCCGGTCGAGCAGGCCGACGTAGTGATTTCCCTCGCGCACGCTGTCGGCGAGCGGTTGCACGAGGCACCACAGGGCGTCGCGAACGGTCAGCCGACCGTCGGCGGTCCTCCGCTCGCCGATCATCCGCTCGCGGTGCGCGTTGACGGCCGGCAGGCGGTGCTCGAGGACCGCTTCGAGCAGTTTCTCCTTCGACCCGAAGTAGTAGCCGATCACCGATGCATTGTGTTGACCTGCGGCACTGCGGATCTCGGCGAGCGTGACGGCGTCGTAGCCGCGCTGGGCGAACAACCGTTCGGCTGTCTCCACCAGGAGGACGCGCGTTTCCTGGCCGGCGCTGTAGCGGCCGCGTCTGGCAGTCATGGCTGCTCACCCTAATCGCGTCGGATCTCGGGTCGACGTGCCGACGCCGAAGCGCGTCCTGCGCTCACGAATATCGCGCGGCCGCCGATCTGTAAACCCCTGGACGCACACGGAGCGAATCCATTCCAGAAATTAATACTCGGCAATTACTTTGACGATCATCCCAGTCCCCCACACAGATTCGAGGACGACCGATGACGACACTCGAAGCCGCCACGGTGACCGTCACACCGTTGGCCGGAGCGATCGGCGCCGAGGTGCGCGGTCTCCACGTGGCCGCCCTGTCCGGCGCCGACGTCGAGCTCGTCCGGACGGCCCTGCACGACCACGGGGTGCTGTTCTTCCCCGAGCAGGGCGTCGACCCCGCCACCCACCGGGCTTTCGCGCAGCACTTCGGCGACATCGTGTATCCGCACGAGCACCTCGCTCACCTCGGCGACGAGGGCTACCGCGAGATCAGTGTGATCAGCACCGACAACGGCAGCGCCTACCAGGCCAACCGTTGGCACTGCGACGTCGCGTGGAGAGCCGAGCCGTCACGTTTCAGCATCCTGCACATGCAGGTGCTCCCGGAGGTCGGCGGCGACACGCTGTGGTCCAACCAGTACGCGGCGCTCGACGCACTCTCGCCCCCGATCCGCGAAGCGCTGTACGGACTCACTGCGACGCATCGGATCGCGCCACTGCCGAACGTCCCCGAGGCGAGGCACCCGCTGGTGATCCGGCATCCGGAGACAGGACGCGAGGCGCTGTTCGTCAACGACCTCTTCACTTCCGCGATCGACGGGGTCACCGAGGACGAGAGCCGGGCGCTGCTCGGACTGCTGAAGACGGTGTCGATCAGGCCCGAGTTCACCGTCCGCCGCCGCTGGAGCGTAGGGGACATCGCTGTCTGGGACAACCACTTCGTCCAGCACAACGCCATCTACGACTACGGCGACGAGCCGCGTCGGATCCATCGCATCGAGGTCGCGCCCGAGGCACCCGTCCCCGCGCGCTGACACAGCACAGGCCGTACCCGTCACCCACAGCAGAGGAGCAATCGTGACCACCGTCGAGACCCGCCCGTCCACCGCGCACGACATCTACGCCGCCGGCGGCATCACCGTCACCCGACTCGGCGAGAACATCGGCGCCCTGATCGAGGGCGTGCACGTCTCCGGGGACATCCCCGCCGAGACCGCGTACGCGATCCGCTACGCCCTCGCCGCGAACAAGGTCGTCGTCTTCCGCGGCCAGCACCACGTCACCGACGACATCCAGTACCGGTTCGCCGGCACCCTCGGCTCGCAGACCACCACCCATCCGACGCTGACGTCCGAGGACAACCGGACGCTCGTCATCGAGGGCGCCGCCAACAGCTGGCACACCGACGTCAGCTTCGTCGACCGGATCCCGAAGGCATCGATCCTGCGAGCGGTCGACATCCCGCCCTACGGTGGCGCCACCACGTGGGCCTCGACCACCGCGGCTTACGAGCAGCTTCCCGCCCCCCTGAAGGCCCTCGTCGACAGCCTGTGGGCGGTGCACTCGAACGAGTACGACTACGCAGGCGTACACGCCGACCGCAAGGGCATCGCGGTCAACCGTCACGAGACGATGCAGAACTTCACGCGCCTGAAGTTCGAGATCGAGCACCCGGTCGTGCGCGTGCATCCCGAAACCGGCGAGCGGTCGCTGCTCCTCGGTCATTTCGTCAAGAACTTCGTGGGACTCAAGACCAACGAGTCGGCTGCACTGTTCCAGCTCCTGCAGGAGCGCGTCGTTCGGCTCGAGAACACGTTGCGCTGGGCCTGGGCGCCGGGCGATCTGGTGATCTGGGACAACCGCGCGACCCAGCACTACGGCATCGCGGACTTCGGCACCCACAAGCGCAGCGTGCACCGGGTGACCCTGGCCGGCGACGTCCCGGTATCGGTCGACGGGGATGCCAGCCGCATCCTCACCGGCGACGCGTCGCATTTCTCGGTCGTCGACACCCCCGACCGTTTCCCCGGCTTCGACGCCTGACCCACCTGGACCGGGGAAGGAACCGAGCGCAATTCACCTTCGGCGCCTTCGCGACGGAGGAGAATTGCGGCACCGCGGCGCACTTCTCGAATCCGATTCGCCACCGGTCGTCACCCGCGGCGGCTCGACGTCAGCGGCAGCAGCTTCAGCACCTACCGGGCGAATTCCCGGACCTCTCGGACCGGCGCGCGACGGTTCGTTCAGAACAGAGGAGAGCCCCGATGGATCGCACTCAGCTACCGATTCACCTCACCCCGGAGACCGTCGACGCCGCGCACGACGTCCGCGATCAGCAGGTGCCCTTCCCCGGGCCCCCGAGAGTGACCGCACCCCAGGGTGCACCCAACGTGCTGGTGATTCTGCTCGACGACATGGGCTTCGGTGCCTCGTCGGCCTTCGGCGGGCCGTGCTCGATGCCGGTGGCCGAGCAGTTGGCGGCCGACGGGCTGAGGTTCAACCGCTTCCACACCACGGCGATCTGCTCACCGACGCGGGCGGCGCTGCTCACGGGGCGAAACCACCACAGCGTGGGAATGGGAGTCGTCACCGATTTCTCCTCCAGCGCACCGGGCTACACGGGTGTCCGACCGCTGGACGCCGCTCCGCTGGCGCGGACCCTGCGGGAGAACGGCTACGCGACCGGCGTGTTCGGCAAGTGGCACCAGATCCCGCAGGACGAGATCACTCCCGTCGGCCCGTTCACGCACTGGCCGACTCGGGAGGGCTTCGACACCTTCTACGGGATCATCGGCGGGGCCGACGATCAATTCCACCCGAACCTGTACTCCGGCACCGCGCAGGTGGAGCCGCCGTCGACGCCGGAGCAGGGTTATCACCTCTCCGAGGACCTCGTCGACAAGACCAGGGACTGGATCCGATCGGTGCGCGACGTGGACAAGGACCGTCCCTGGTTCGCCTACCTGCCCTTCGGCGCCACCCACTCCCCCTTCCAGGTTCCGGATTCGTGGCGGGACCGGTACCGCGGGAAGTTCGGCCACGGCTGGGACGCGCAACGTGAGCAGACCCTCGAGCGGCAGAAGGAGCTGGGCGTCGTCCCGCCCGGCACGCTCCTGTCGCCCTGGCCCGACGGCGCCCCGCACTGGGACGAGCTCGACGACGACGGTCGCGTCGTCGCGGAACGGCTCATGGAGATGTACGCGGCGTTCGCCGAGCACACCGACGAGCAGGTCGGTCGGCTGGTCGAGTTTCTCCGCGCCGCCGGGGAGCTCGAGAACACGGTGGTCTTCTACATCCTGGGCGACAACGGCGCGTCCTGCGAGGGACGCCTGACGGGCACGTTCAACGAGTCGCGGACCTACAACGGACTGCCGGAAACCGCCGCCGAGATTCGGGATCGCCTCGACGAGATCGGGGGTCCGACCAGCTACGTGAACTACCCCGTCGGTTGGGCCCTGGCGATGGACACCCCCTTCCAGTGGACGAAGCAGGTCGCGTCGCACTTCGGTGGAACGCGCAACGGGCTCGTCGTGCACTGGCCCAAGGGGATCTCCGATCGAGGTGGCGTCCGCACACAATGGCACCACGTCATCGACGTGGCACCGACCATTCTGGAGGCCGCCGGGATCCCGCATCCCGACCGGGTCGACGGGATCGCCCAGCGCCCCATCGAGGGCACCTCGATGCTGTACGCCCTGCGCGACGGCGCCGCGCCGGACCGGCACCTCACCCAGTACTTCGAGATCTTCGGCAACCGCGGGATCTTCCACGACGGCTGGACCGCGGTCACCAAGCACCGTTCTCCGTGGGACCTGTCGCGAACCGACCCCATCCCGTTCGACCAGGACACGTGGGAGCTGTACGACATCACCCGTGACTTCTCCCAGGCCACCGATCTGGCCTCCGAGTACCCGGAACGGCTGGCCGCGCTGCAAGAGCTGTTCCTGGAGCAGGCACGGCTACACCAGGTGCTGCCGCTCGACGACCGAGGCATCGAACGCATGGACGCGGCCGTCGCAGGGCGCCGCGTCCCCGACCTGGGCGGGCGGGTCACCGTGCCGGCCGGCACACGGCGACTACCGACCGCCGCATTCCCCAGCACATCGAACACGTCGTTTCGGCTGAGCGTGCCCGTAGTGGCCGACAGTGCCGAGTCCGACGGCGTTCTGGTGAGCCTGGGCAACTCCTTCAACGGGCTGTCCTTCTACGTCCGGGAAGGGGTGGTGACGTTCGCCCACAACCTGTGCAGTGTGGTCACCACGCACGTACGCGCCACCGAGTCGCTCGCGGCCGGCGAACACCTGCTCGAGTACCTGTTCGCCTATGACGGCGGAGGCATCGGGCGGGGCGGGACCGGTCGCATCCTCGTCGACGGTCGGATCGTCGGGGAGGGTCGCGTCGAACGCACGGCCCTGTTCGGGTCCGGTCGGCTGACGGTGGGTGCGAACCCGGGCACGCCGGTCACCTCCGACTACGCCCGCGGCGACGAGTACCGGTACACCGGTCGGATCGGCGAGGTCACTCTCGAGACCGAAGCAGCCGGCGGCCGGCCCACCGACGCTCAGCGGCTCGCGGCGGAGCTCGTCACGCACTGACCGCGCGACGGTCCTGTGAGCGGCCCTGTAAAGGATTCGACGCACGTGGATCCGATACCTCCGCAATTTAATTCCTCCCAATTACTTTGATCCTCGGAGCTTTTCAGCCCAGGCGCGCCGACATCCCGATCGACGCCCCCACCTCGCCCCTGCGAGTTCACCTCCACACGGCCCCGAAAGGACCCCCTGTGTTCAGCCGTCCCGCGCTCCCCCGGAGTCGCTCCCTACTGGGAGCCCTCGTCCTGTCCGTCGTCGGCGTCCTCGGCGCCGCGGGGTGCAACTCCGCGGTCGACCAGGCCGGCGCCGACACCCGTACCGAGGTCACGGAGGGCGGTATCCTTCGAATCGGTGACGGTGGTGATCTGACCCCCGCGTCGCTGTACTCGGGCGCCCCCGCGCAGGCCACCATCACCGGACTGGTCTACGACACCCTCATCCGCTACCCCGCCGACAGCCTCGATCCGCAGCCGAAACTGGCGACGTCCTGGACGGTCTCCGAGGACAAGCTGTCCGTGCACCTGGAGTTGCGCGACGACGTCACCTTCCACAACGGCAAGCCGTTCACCTCGGCGGACGTCGAGTCCAGCATCCGGACGTACGCCGATCCGGCCCGATCCGGGCAGCTCGCCCGCACAGCCGCCCTGGTCACGGGCTTCGACACCAGCGATCCGCACGCGATCACGCTCACGCTTGCCAGGCCCGCCGGCAACTTCCTCGACCTCTTCGACGTCATGCCGATCATCGACGTCGACACACTGCCCGACCTCGATACCGGCAAGGGGTACAACGGGACCGGTGCGTTCCGGTTCGCCGCCTGGAAGCCGGGAGCGTCGATCACGTTCGACGTCAACGAACAGTACTGGGACGGCGCGCCGCACCTCGACGGGGTGGAGTACGTCATCGTCCCCGACGCCCAGACGCGGGTGTCGCAGCTGCGCTCCGGCCAACTCGACCTGCTGCTCAACGTCGCGCCCCGCGACGCCGACCAACTGGGCGCCGATCCCGGTTTCCGGGTGGTCGACCAGACCGGTGTGCAGCGCACCGCCTACATCGGCGCCAATGTGCAGGCGCCGGGACTCGGCGACATCCGGCTTCGCCAGGCGATCGCCCACGCGGTGGATCGAGACCGGATCGTCGCCGACGTCTACCAGGGGCACGGGGATCTCGCCAACCTGCCGTGGCCGCAGTATTCGCCCGCATTCGACGCGGACCTGAACGGCACGTACGACCACGACACCGAGAAGGCCAAGGCACTGGTCGGCGAGGTCGGCAGCGTGCCGGTCATCCCCGTCGCCTACACGGCGGGATCCACCGAATCCGAGGCGGTCGCGCAGATCGTGCAGGCCGACCTCGCCGCGGTCGGGATCGAGACCACCCTCCAGCCCCAGGATCAGGCCACCACGCTCAAGAACCTGATCGCGGGCACCTACGGCGGCCTGTGGATCACCGAACACACCTTCGCGCAGTACACACCGGCAACCCTGCCCACCAGCGCCTACGTCTACAACGCGAACAAGAACACGTCGAACTTCATCGACCCCGGATACCAGGCCGCCGTCGAAAAAGTCTGGGGGATCACCGATCCGAGCAGTACTGACGCCGAGGACGCGTACCGCGCACTGAACACCGAGCTACTCGACAACGCCTTCGTGATCGGCCTGTTCAACCACGAGAACGAGCTGGCCGCGTCCGCCGCCCTCCAGGGCGTGGGCTGGACCAAGAAGGGCGAGCTCGACCTGAGCGACGCCTACCTGGGTGGGTGACCGACGATGCTGCGCTACAGCCTCCGTCGGATCCCGTCCGCGTTGATCGTGCTCGCCATCGGTTCGGTCGTGATCTTCACCCTGCTGCGGCTGGTACCGGGCGACCCGGCCCAGATCCTCGCCGGCCCCGACTCCTCTCCCAAAGCACTCGAGTCGATCCGTGACGACCTCGGTCTGACCGGCTCCCAAGTCGGCCAGTACTTCTCATGGCTCGGTGGTGTCGCTTCCTTCGATCTCGGGCATTCGCTGATTCTCGGTGGCGACATCGGCTCCCTGCTGCTCGACGCGCTCGGCAACACCGTCGTCCTCGCGGCGGCGGCGCTGCTGCTCGCCGTCGTCATCGCCTTCACCATGAGCACGGTCTCGGTGATCGTCGACCGGCGCTGGCTCAACAGCGTCGTCACCGGGTTCGGCACCGTGGCCGTCGCGATCCCCAATTTCGTCACCGGCACGATTTTGGTGGTGCTGTTCGGTGTGGTGTGGGCGGTGTTGCCCGCGGGAGGTGTGCCGAGGAGCGGCTTTCTCGACGACCCCGGAATCTCCGTGCAGTACCTGATCCTCCCCGCCGTGTGCCTGGCTCTGCCGATCGCAGCAGCGCTCACCCGGTTCCTCACCGAATCGCTGCGCAGCCAACTCGCCGAACCGTACGTCACCACGGCCCGCGCGCTCGGGATCTCACGCCGGCGCATCGTGCTGACCCAGGCCCTGCCCAATGCGCTGCCGTCGACGGTCACGGTACTGGGCATGCAGGTCGGGCATCTGCTCGGCGGAACCGTTCTCGTCGAGGCGATCTTCGCTTGGCCCGGACTCGGGCACCTGATCGAGCGGGCCATCTCGAGCCGTGACTACCCGGTGGTGCAGGTGATGCTGCTGTTCTCCGTCGGGTTGTTCGTCGCCGTCCAATTGATCACCGATCTCGTCAACGCCTGGCTCGATCCGCGCATCCGGCTGGGTGGTCACGCATGAGCGCAATTGTGGACGCCGCACCGGACGAGACCGCCGTCACCACCGATCGGCGCAGTCGCTGGGCCGCGTTGCGCACGGGTCGCGGGTCGGCCGGTGTGGTCCTGGTGACCATCGTTGCGCTCGCCGGCCTCGCTGCGCCCTGGCTCGCACCGTACGCACCCGACGAACAGACCGCCGGCGCGGCGCTGCTCGGACCGAGCGGTGAGCATCTCCTCGGCACCGACTCCGTCGGGCGCGACATCCTGTCCCGGACCCTCTACGGCATCCGGATCGATCTCGTAGTGATCTTCCTGGCGGTGCCGGCCGGAGCGGTGACCGGTTCGCTGCTCGGCCTCGCCGCGACCCGGGACGGCCGGATCGACACCGTTGTCCAACGCGCGTTCGACTTGATCCTCGCGTTCCCGACCATCGTCCTCGCGATCGCGCTCACGATGGTCATCGGTCCCGGCATCTGGACGATCGCGACGGTGATCGTGCTTGCGGAGATCCCGGTGTTCGGTCGGCTGACCCGGACGTCGGTGCTCACGGTACGGCAGGCGCCCTACGTCGAAGCCGCGAGAACGCTCGGAGCCGAGGAGGGATGGATCCTGCGCCGACACGTCCTGCCCAACTGCCTCGAACCACTGACAGTGCAACTCGCGCTGGCGATGTCGGTGGGGGTGTTCATCGAGGGAGCCATGAGCTTCCTCGGCCTCGGCATCACTCCGCCGGCCCCGTCGCTCGGTTCCCTCATCAAGGAGGGGACGCAGAATGCGTACCACTCACCGTTCTTCGTCGTCGGCCCCCTCGCGGTCGTCGTCGTCCTGGTACTAGGACTGCTCCTGATCTCGCAAGCCCTCGCCGCCCGGTCACGGCTGCGGTGAACCACCATTCCAAGGACTCTCGTGACCACTCGACTACTCGACATCCGCGACCTGACGATCGCCTTCGGGGCGGCACGACCCGCCGTCGATTCCGCCTCCCTCGACGTCGACCGCGGCGAGATCGTGGCCCTGGTCGGCGAATCCGGCTCCGGCAAGTCCATGACCGCCCGCGCGATCCTCGGTCTTCTGCCCGACGGCGCGACTCCCCGAGGGTCGATCGTCCTCGACGGCGCTGAAATGATCGGTGTCCCCGACGCCGACTTCGCCCGCGTGCGCGGCAACACGGTGTCGCTGATCTTCCAGGAGCCGCAGAGCGCGCTGAACCCCGTACGCCGCGTCGGCTGGCAGCTACGGGAGGCGATCCGCGCACACCGGAAGACATCGAGGGCAGGCGCCCGAGCGGCGGCAGTGGACCTGCTCCGGCAGGTGGAGATCCCCGACCCCGAGCGACGCGTGGACTACTACCCGCACCAACTGTCCGGGGGGCAGAAGCAACGGGTCGCGATCGCGCTCGCCCTGGCGGGCGAACCCGATCTGCTCGTCGCCGACGAGCCCACCACAGCCCTCGACGTGACGGTCCAGGCCGAGATCCTGGCGCTGCTCGACCGCCTGCGCACCCGAACCGGCATGGGCATCCTGCTCATCACTCACAACATGGGTGTCGTGGCGCAGCACGCCGACCGTGTCGTCGTCATGCGCGCCGGCCGGGTCGTCGAAACGGGCAGTGTGCACGCGGTGTTCGACGCCCCGACACACCCGTACACCCGATCCCTGCTGGCGGCGGTTCCGCGACTACCCGAGGAGGCGGCCGTGACGCCGCCTCCGACGTCCGGTGCCGATGTCGTGCTCGAGTTCGACGCGGCCACGGTCACGTACCCGGCACGGCACGGAAGTCCCGCCTTCCGTGCCGTCGACCAGGTGAGCCTCACGGTCCGCCGCGGCGAAGTTCTCGGGCTCGTGGGGGAATCAGGTTCCGGCAAGACCACCCTCGGGCGGGCCGCGGTGGGACTCGTACCGCTCACCGGGGGCCGGGTGCTGGTCGAAGGGCTCGATCTCGGCGAGATCACCGCCCGGCATCTCCGCGAACTGCGGCGCGACGTGGCGTTCGTCCAGCAGGATCCCGCGACCTCCCTCGATCCCCGGCTGACGATCGGCGCAAGTGTTCGCGAGCCGCTCGACGTGCACGGCGTCGGCTCCGCGGCCGACCGCCGCCGTCGCGTGCTCGAACTCCTCGACGCCGTCCGGTTGCCCGCCGCCTTCGCCGACCGCCTCCCGCACCAACTCTCGGGTGGACAGCGCCAGCGGATCGCGCTGGCCCGCGCTCTCGCGCTTCGGCCGAAGCTGCTCATCGCGGACGAACCGACGAGCGCTCTCGACGTGTCCGTGCAGGCCGAGGTGCTCGAATTGTTCACCGCGATCCAGCAGGACCTGGGGTTCGCATGCCTGTTCGTCAGCCACGACTTGGCGGTGGTCCACCAGGTCGCCGATCGGGTCGCGGTCCTGCGGTCCGGGTCGGTGATCGAGGCGGGACCGGTGGATAC
Source organism: Prescottella equi (assembly GCF_002094305.1). Classification (GTDB taxonomy): domain Bacteria; phylum Actinomycetota; class Actinomycetes; order Mycobacteriales; family Mycobacteriaceae; genus Prescottella; species Prescottella equi. The sequence goes on along the minus strand of NZ_LWTX01000004.1, from coordinate 17,810 downwards.
CGTGTTCACGACACCCCACGACCCCTACACCCGGGCACTGATCGACGCGGTGCCGTTGCCCGACCCGTCGCGTCGAGACGTCCGCTCCGCCGACCGGCAACCAGCCGCGGTGTGACGCCGAACGCGCGGACCGGGCAGGGCGCACGACGTCACCGCCGAAACGCGCCCGGTCAGCGGCCGAACAGCGATGCGAAGAAGCCCGACTTGGCCGGCTTCTCGCACGTGCAACGCTCACTCGCCGGGACCGTCCGCATGACGCTGTCGACGTGCTGGCCGCAGCCGCCCCACGTGGTCTTGGAGCAGGTCTTGCAGGTGACGGGGTAACACACGATGAATCTCCTCGGGGATGTTGCGGATCGTGCCGTCAACAATACCCCCTGGGGTATCCACGACAATGTGCTTGTGCCCACACCCCCCGAGCCGGGGTCAGCGCCGCTGTGTGGTCGATCGGATCCGGTCGAGGGGCCCCGAGAGCTCGAGACGCCGGCGCAGGACCGGGTTGTCGGTGGCCTGGCTTGCGTGGCACGCGATGGCAGCAGCCTGCATCTCCCGATCGACGGCCACATCGAGCACGTCGTCACCCTCGAACCCGGCGAAGGCCGCGCCGAAATCGCGGTTCAGTGCGTCGGCGACGGCCGGTGCCACGCCCCACTCGAGCACCCGCAGACCTCGTTCACGCGCGACGCGGACAGCGGACGCCGTCGCCGCACGATGGTCGGGATGACCTGTGACGCCGCTCGACTCGAACACGACCAGCGTCGCGGCCGTTCCGAGCGCATCGACCACCACCGCGTCGAGCGCGTCGGGGTCCACCCCGTCCAGACCGCCGTCGGGGAAGTCCAGAAGAGCGACGTCGCCGATTCCGAGGCCGGCGGCGGCGGCCGACAGCTCGTCGCGTCGTATCTCCGCGAGGTCCACGACAGCGCCGAGCGTGCTGGCCTCGCCGGCCGTCAGGCACAACACGCGAATGTCGGCGCCGAGCACCGCCAGCGCGGCCAGCACCCCGCCCAATCCGAAACTCTCGTCGTCCGGATGCGCCACCACCACGAGCGACGGACCGCCCGCAGCGATCTCACCCAGAACCGCGTCCGCTGTACCCGTGTCCATGCCGAATCCCTTCCGAGTCGCTCCAGTCTCGTCCACCCAGCGCCACACCACAGTCGGAACCGCCGAACGGACACAATTCGGCCAGCCTCCACACAATCGGGGTTTACGTTGTAAAGTGATTACTACCTGCAGTCTTTACAGTGTAAGGAGATGGATGGGCACGACGGCCGCACACCCGCGTGTGTCCCGGACGATGTCGATGTTGTGGACGCCCCCGGGCGAGGAACACACCTCACAGACGGGTCTGACGCTTGCCGCGATCATCGACACCGCCACCGCGATCGCCGACGAACGCGGTGACACCGCGGTGCCGCTGCGCGCGATCGGCAAGCGCCTCGGATGTAGCGCGATGGCGCTCTACACCTACGTCGACGGGAAGGACGAACTGCTCGACCTGATGTACGACCGGGCCCACCGAGAGTTCGGGACGGCGGCCCCGGTTTCGGTGATCGAATGGACCGAGCGGCTCCTGGACCTCTATCTCGCCCACCCGTGGCTACTCGACATCGCGCCCGCCCGCCCGGTGCTCGGACCCCATCAGCAGCAGGCCTTCGAGCTTCTCCTCGGCACACTCGTGCCCTACGGCTTCGATCGCCGGGACGTCGTGGCGATCGCCTCGTCGGCGTACTCGCTTCCCGCCGCGGCCGCACGGACGATCGTCGATGCGAGGCGCGCGCGGTCGGCCGGCGAGGACGCCGGAGAACCGTCGTGGAATCCCCGTCTGGAGGCACTGGCCGCGGCCGCGCCCGACTTCGCCGAGAGATTCCCTCTTGCGAGCGGGCTCGGACACGGGGCTCCCGGCGGTGGTGTGCCCAGCATGGAACAGGCGGCACGAGAGAACCTGCGTCGCTCCGTCGAGCTGCTGGTCGCCGGCGCCTCGGATCGGGAAGACTCCGCGGACGCCGGCTGACGAGCTGTCGGTCAGCGCATGCGTTCGCGCAGACGCGCGAGGACCTGCGCGGCGTGCTCCGCAACGGCCTCGTGGCCGGTCTGCTCCGCGAACGTCGCCAGGCTCCCCCATCGCGCCTGCAGAGCCTCGGCTCGCGGCGCGGAGAGCTGGTGGCCCCGCACGGCCGCGATGCGCGTGTAATCCTCCGGCAGGAACAGGAAGGTGCTCAGCCACACCCACACGAGCTGGGCGTCGAGAACGCGCTCGGTGAGGAAGTCGTCGTCCGCGAGGGCTGGCCACATACCGACGACCTCGGCGCGCCAGGCCTCGGTCATCGCCCGCGCCCGCTCGTACGACAACTCGATGCTGCACAGACAGGCGGGGAACGAGACGAGCGCGTAAGCCAGATCGAGGGTGGCGTCGCGGAAGCCGCCCCATTCGTAGTCCAGGAAGCGGACACCCTCGTCGTTCACGATGATGTTGTCCGGGCACAGATCCGACGGACTGAAGGCGCGGAATCGGCCCCCGCCGAACAGCTTGCCGGCCCGGGCCGCGACGTCGAGCACGGCCGGCGAGACCTCGACCCCGAGCTGCTCGGCCAGCAGCGCCGGCACCGTCTCGAGCGAGGCTGCGGCCTGCTCCGCGACCACATCTCCGCAATGGGCCACCTCGGCGCGCCGCAGCAGCGCCGTGAAGTCCTCTTCGCGACCCACCGTGGCCGCGTGCATCCGGCCGAGGGCCTGCGCCATCGCCATCAGCGAGTTCGTGACCGAGTCGGGATCGGAGTGCTTGAGCAGCGTCGCGAACGGCGTGGAATCGCCGAGGTCGCCGAGAACGAGCAGGCGCGTCTCGAAGTCGTAGGCGAGCAGCTCCGCGCCGGGCCGGTTCTCCGTAGCGAGCGCCGTGGCGAACTGGTACGACACCGCTTCCCGCAGGAAGGCGACATCGACGGAGTTGTCGTCGACGCCGTCGAACTCGATCCGCCGCGGGTCGGCCGCCTTGCGGGACGATTCGCGTACCTGCTTGAGAACGAGCGTCCGGGGCAGGGAGAACGGGTTCTCGGCGACGCGGACTCGGAGCACGATCGTGCGGCCGCTCCCCCCGAGATCGACTGGGTCGACGAGTCGGACAGCGGCGCCCGTGCGACGGGCGAGCAACTTCTCGGCTGCGGCAACGACCTCGGAGAGGGGTTCCGCCAATATTGCGGTCATCGCCCCCCAACCTACCTGGCCGACTCGTTCGAGGCCGGGCATTCGGGATCAGGAACGCGGCGCCCAGGGCGCTGACCTGGGAATATTGTGTGTTGCAGCTCGGTCACGACGCGTGCGCGTCTGCTGGAGGAGCAGCACCGCGATGGCCGCGATCACAATTCCGGTCAGATTGACGCCGAGCTGGAGCGCCGACATCGCCGCCACCCGCCACTCGCCGAGGGTGGCGGCAACCGCCGTGAAACCGGCCGCGGGGACCGTCGTCACCGAGATGAACACGCCGACCAGCGCCGCCGACTTCGCGGAGACGAGGGCCAGCATGCCCGCGGCGCCGGCGAGCAGGGCGACGATGAACGACGACAGTCCGACCCGGTAGATGAAGTCGACCTGGTGCAGGTCCTCGATCGTCGCGAGGTCGACCCAGCCCAGCAACTTGGCTATCAGCGTGCACGCCACCGTGACGGCGATGGCGAACGGAAAGCCGGCCACCAACGCGATCAAGGAACGGCGGGCCAGGCTGAACTTCCTGCGGGCGACTGCGACCGCGAGCGCGGCGAGTGGTCCGAATTCCGGCCCCACCACCATCGCCCCCACGATCGTCACCGGCGAGTCCGTCACGATGCCCACCGACGCCAGCAGACACGCAATGGTGAGGAACGCCAGGAACGTGACGTTGAGCGTCGACTCCTCGCGGGTCCGGGAGATCAGTTCCTCCCAGACGACCGTGTCGTCCGGGTCGCCGGGAGCCGCCTGTTCGGCCGCCCGCGCCGAATCCGAGAGCACCGTCTCCGTCGGCACCAACGTGATGGCGCCGATGTGTTCCATTCGCAGCGCGTGGAGTTGATCGAGCACTTCGTTGGCCGACTCGCGCGCGATGTCCGCCTGGACCACGTCACCGGCGGGCTCCACTGCGGAGCCCCGCGCCACCGTGATGTGGGTGGCGCCGGGCTCCTCCTCGAGCAGTGCGAGAACCTCGTCGGTGAAGTCCGCCGGACAGATCACGCGCAGATGCAGCACGTGTGTTCCCCCCGCCCCGGTGTCCTACTCGGACTCGGCTGCCGCAGGTTCGGGCTTGGCGTCGATGCCGGATTCCTTGCGCTGGAGTTCGGTAATGGGTGCGGGCGCGTCGGTGAGCGGGTCGACGCCGCCTCCCGACTTCGGGAAGGCGATGACCTCGCGGATCGAATCGACTCCCGCGAGGAGCGCGGTGATGCGGTCCCAACCGAACGCGATGCCGCCGTGCGGCGGGGCGCCGAACGCGAAGGCATCGAGCAGGAAGCCGAACTTCTCCTCGGCCTCCTCGTGGGAGATGCCCATCACCTTGAAGACGCGTTCCTGGATGTCCTTGCGGTGGATACGAATCGAACCGCCGCCGATCTCGTTGCCGTTGCAGACGATGTCGTAGGCGTAGGCCAGGGCCTTGCCCGGGTCGGTGTCGAACGTATCGATCGACTCCGGCTTGGGCGAGGTGAAGGCGTGGTGGACCGCGGTCCACGCGCTGTACCCGAGGGCCACGTCACCGCTCGCGGTGGCGTCGGCGGTGGGCTCGAACATCGGTGCGTCGACGATCCACACGAACGCCCACGCGTCCCGATCGATGAGGTTCTGCTTACGGGCGATCTCGCCGCGAGCCGCGCCGAGCAGCGCGCGCATCGGCTTGGTTGCGCCGGCCGCGAAGAAGATGCAGTCGCCCGGCTTCGCGCCGACGTGGGCGGCCAGACCGTCGCGCTCGGCATCGGTGAGGTTCTTGGCGACCGGGCCGCCGAGCGTGCCGTCCTCACCCACCAGGACGTACGCCAGACCCTTCGCGCCGCGCTGCTTGGCCCATTCCTGCCAGGCGTCGAGCTGCTTGCGGGGCTGGCTCGCGCCACCCGGCATCACGACCGCGCCGACGTACTCCGCCTGGAAGACGCGGAACGTCGTGTCCTTGAAGAAGTCCATGCATTCGACGAGTTCGATGTCGAACCGCAGGTCCGGCTTGTCGGATCCGAACCGGCGCATCGCCTCGGCGTAGGTCATCCGGGCGATCGGCGTGCTGATCTCGTGGCCGATGAGCTTCCACACCGCGTGCAGGATCTCCTCGGCGAGGAGGATCACGTCCTCCTGCGTCACGAAGCTCATCTCGATGTCGAGCTGAGTGAACTCGGGCTGGCGGTCGGCGCGGAAGTCCTCGTCGCGGTAGCAGCGCGCGATCTGGTAGTAGCGCTCGATGCCACCGACCATCAGCAGCTGTTTGAACAGCTGCGGGCTCTGCGGCAGCGCGTAGAAGCTACCCGGCTGCAGGCGTGCGGGCACGAGGAAGTCACGCGCACCCTCCGGCGTCGAGCGGGTGAGGGTCGGGGTCTCGACCTCGACGAACTCGTGGTGGGCCAGCACGGCCCGCGCAGCGGCGTTGGCCTTCGAACGCAGCCGGATCGCGCGGCCCGGGCCCTCCCGGCGCAGATCCAGGTAGCGGTACTTCAGGCGGGCTTCCTCGCCCGCCTGGTCGTCGAGCTGGAACGGCAGCGGGGCGCTCTCGTTCAGCACCTCGAGCTCCGTCGCGTTGACCTCGATGGCACCGGTGGGGATCTCGAAGTTCTGGTTGCCCTCGGGACGCACCTCGACCTTGCCGGTGACCTTGACGCAGTACTCGGCGCGCAGTCGATGCGCCTGCTCGAGTACGTCGCCGGCACGGAACACCACCTGGGAAACGCCCGACGCATCACGGAGATCGATGAAGATCACTCCGCCGTGATCGCGCCGCCGGGCCACCCAGCCGGTGAGGGTGACGGTCTGCTCAGCGTGCTCGGGTCGTAGCGAGCCTGCCAGGTGGGTGCGCAGCACGGGATTCCTTTCACAAACATCCAGCACAGTGGTCGATCCGTGCGTACGGCACGGTGTTCTGTTGCTGCGATCCTACGGAGGCACCTCGTGTTACCGGAAACGCACGCCCGGATTGCTGGAATGCTGTTACGACCGGCACACACGGATTCGGACAGGGAGCCAACGCGATGACGTTCAACGACGACGTCCCGATCAACGCCGACCGAGTTTCCGTCGGAGGTGGCGGAGGCGGTCGACGCGGCGGGAAGTACGTGCTCGGCGGTGGCGCGGGTGGCCTGATAGTCCTCGTCCTCGCGCTGCTCCTCGGCGGCGATCCGGGGTCGCTTCTCGGCGCGACGGACGGGTCGTACGACGCCGGCACGAGCGCGGTCGGCGGCTCCGGTCTGGAGAACTGTGAGTTCGGCGTCGACGCGAACCGGGACGTCGGCTGCCGAGTGGCCGGGACCGCGGAGAGTCTCGACGCCGTCTGGGGCGCACAGCTGCCCACCCAGACCGGCGTCAGGTACGAGGCGCCGAAGGTTCGGCTCTTCTCCGGCGCGATCGACACCGGGTGCGGTTACGCCACGAGCGACGTCGGCCCGTTCTACTGCCCCGCCGATTCGACGGCCTACTTCGACACCAGCTTCTTCCAGTTGCTCGTCGACCGGTACGGCGCGAATGCCGGCCCGCTCGCGCAGGAGTACGTCGTTGCGCACGAGTTCGGGCATCACATCCAGAACCAGCTCGGCGACATCGGCCGGGCACAACAGGATCCGCGCGGTGCGGCGTCGCTGGCGGTGCGCACCGAACTGCAGGCCGACTGCTACGCCGGACTGTGGGCGCACTACGCGTCGAACCAACCCGGCCCCGACAGCTCGCGGCCGTTCCTGGAGCCGTTGACCGACGCCGATGTCCGCGACGCGCTGTCGGCCGCCTCCGCAGTCGGCGACGACCGGATCCAGCGGTCGGCCGGTGCCCGGGTCAACCCCGAGGGGTGGACGCACGGGTCGTCGGAGCAGCGGCAGAAGTGGTTCGCCGCAGGCTTGGACTCCGGCAAGGTCGCGGCGTGCGACACCTACGCGGCCCGGGACCTGAACAGTCCGCCCGCGCTGCGCTGACCCGCGCCGCCTAGCCTGTGCGGGACCGACATTCGACGACAGTTCCCGGAGGCTTCCCTTGGCGATCGTGCATCGTGAGCGCGCACTCGAGGCCCCCGGCGAGGTGGCGCTGCGTGACGACCGCGTCGAGCTGTCCTGGCGGGACGTCGACCGCACGGTGAACAGGATCGCGAACGCACTGCGCGACAGCGGGTCGGGCCCGGAGCGACGGGTGGCGGTGTTCGCCCGCAACTCCGCCGAGACCGTCCTCGCCCACGCCGGGCTCATCCATGCGGGCTGCTCCCCCGTTCCTGCGAGTTTCCATCTGACGGCGCCGGAACTGGCATACATCCTCGAGGATTCGCATGCAACGGTTCTGTTCGTCGGCCCGGAGACCGCTGCGATCGGGGCCGAGGCGGCGCGCCTCGCGGGAGTGCCGCTGGTGGTCGGCTGGCGCTGCGACACGGGCGCGGTGACACCGTGGACGGGGTGGCTCGCGGCGGCGTCGGACGACGACCCGCCGTCGGACGTCCCGGCTCTGCCCTTCCTGTCCTACACGTCGGGCACCACCGGGACCCCTAAGGGCGTCAACGCGCTTGCGGGCAGCCCGGTCCCGGGTACGACGGTGGACGCGTACGTGCGCTCGATGCGGTCCCTGCCGCTCGCCCAGTGGCCGGGTCACCTCGTGGTGGGCCCGCTGCACCACACCGGCCCGCTCGCCGGCGTGCGTCTCGTCGCGTGCGGCATGCCGGTCACCGTGCTGGAACGGTTCGACGCCGAGTCGGTCCTCGCGGCCGTCGACCGGTACCGCATCGCGACGTCACTCATGGTGCCGACACACTTCCACCGGCTGTTGTCGCTGCCCGACGAGGTCCGCGACCGCTACGACGTCGGCTCGCTGAAGCTCGTCACCCACACCGGTGCCGCATGCCCTCGTGATGTCAAGCAGGCGATGATCGACTGGTTCGGACCCGTCCTGTTCGATTCGTACGGCGGTAGCGAATCCGGCCCACTGTGCGGGATCTCGTCGGCCGACTGGCTTCGACGTCCGGGCAGCGTCGGGCAGGTCCGCCCGCCGTTCGTCCGGGCCGTCGCGGTGGACGCCGACGGCAACGAGCTCCCGGCCGGCGTCGAGGGCAGGCTCGCATTCGAGGAGCGCGACGGGCGGTCCGTCGCGTATCTCAACGCCGCGCAGAAGACGTCGGACGCGCTCGTCCGGCCGGGGCTGTTCACTCTGGGCGACGTCGGCTACGTCGACGACGAGGGCTTCGTGTTCATCACCGATCGCGAGACCGACATGATCATCTCCGGCGGAGTCAACATCTATCCCGCCGAGATCGAAAACGTGCTGGTCACTCACCCGGGTGTCGCGGATGCCGCGGTGATCGGGGTGCCCGACGCCGACATGGGCGAGTCGGTGCACGCGTTGGTCGTTCCCCGCGAGCGGACGCCGGATGTCGCAGATCTCGTCGAGCACTGCCGTGCCTCGCTGGCGGGCTACAAGGTTCCGCGCAGTATCGAATTCCGGGACGACCTCGGCCGCTCGACGATGGGCAAACTCACCAAGCGGGTGTTGCGAGCGCCCTACTGGCCGCAGCGCTGAGGATCACTCGCCGTCCCGGTTCTCGTCGTCGTCATCGGACCCGGCGGCCCGGTCCGGCCCACCGTCGACTTCCTGGACGAGTTCGTATCGGTGGCCGTAGGTTTCGACGATCGCCTGGATGACCGCGACCACCGGCACCGACACCAGCGCACCGATGGCACCGAAGAGCGAGGCGCCGACGATCACCGACCCGAACGCCACCGCGGGATGGATCGACACGGTGCGCGAGGTGATCCGGGGGTGGAGGATGTAGTTCTCGATCTGCTGGTAGGCGGTGCCGAACAGGATCACCCACACCGCGTCCAGGGGCTGCGCGGCGGCAGCGATGACGGCCGGCAGCCCGATCGCCAGGTACGTGCCGAGCGTCGGAATGAACTGCGAGACGACGCCCGTCCAGATCGCCAGCGGAAGCCAGTACGGGACACCGATGATCAGGAAGAAGATGCCGGTGGCGACCGCACTGAACGCCGCGAGGATGACGCGCGACACCACGTACCCGCCGGCCTTGTCGACGGAGATCTCCCAGACCGAAGCGATCACCTTCTGCTGACGGGCCGGGAACCAACTGGAGATGGTGCGGCGCAACTGCGGGCCCTGCGCGGACATGTAGAAGACGAACAGCAGCACCGTCGCGGCCTGGAAGATCACCCCGACGAGCGTCGAGACGACGCCCAGCACACCGGGCGTGTACTTCTCGGCGAGATCCCGGACCGTCTCCGGCGTGATGTTGATGAGGTCCTTGCCGGTGGCGAAGTCGGTGCCGAATTTGCGGTTGGCCCAATCGGTCACGCGGGTCAGGGCGTCGGGTAGGGCTCCGAGCAGCTGCGCGAGCTGTTCGGCCAGGAGCGCCCCGAAGATCGCGATGAATCCGATCGCGAACACGATCGTCCCGAACAGCACGAGGCCGGTTCCGAGTCCGCGGCGCATACCGGTGCGTTCGAGCCGGTCGACGACGGGCTCGATGGTGACGCTGGCCAGCCACGCGAGGAACAGCATGCCGAGGAAGTCCCGGATGTGGTGGAACAGCCAACCCGAGACCTGGTAGGCGGCGACCGCGAGCAGGATGTAGACGATCGCCACCCGCAGTGAACGCAGGTCGGCTCGTCGGCTGCCGCGACCGGTCGCGGCCGGGCCCTCGGCGTCGGCCCGCGGCTCCTCCCCACCCATCGCACCCTCCGCCCCGTCTCGGTTGCCGGTCTATCGCGGAACCTACCCGTCGCAGCGAGATCGGGCGGGGAGGTTGCGACAGCCGAGTCGAGGCTGGACGTGCCCCACCACCTCCTGTATAGATTAATTATCTACCTGATTAACGGCGAGGAGCATCCCATGACCGAGGCGTACATCATCGATGCCGTTCGCACCCCTATCGGGAGAAGGAACGGAGCGCTCGCGGCCGTCCACCCGATCGATCTGGGCGCCGACGTCATCCGGGCCGCGATGAACCGAACTTCCGTCGACCCCGCAGCCGTCGACGACGTCGTCTTCGGGTGCGTCGATGCGATCGGCGGGCAGGCCGGGAACATCGCCCGCACGTCCTGGCTGGCCGCCGGACTCCCCGAGGAGGTGCCTGGCACGACGGTCGACCGGCAGTGCGGGTCGAGCCAGCAGGCGCTGCACTTCGCCGCGCAGGCAGTGATGAGCGGGGCCTCGGACCTCATCCTGGCGGGCGGGGTGCAGAGCATGAGCCGGATTCCGATCTCCGCGGCCATGACCGTCGGTCGCGAGTTCGGCTTCGAGGATCCGTTCTCCGGCTCGGCGCAGTGGCGGCGCCGCTACGGCGACCAGGAGGTCTCGCAGTTCCACGGCGCCGAACTGATCGCCGACAAGTGGGGCATCAGCCGCGTGGAGATGGAGCGCTGGGCGCTGCGCAGTCACGAACGGGCGCAGGCGGCGATCGCCGAGGGACGATTCGCGAGCGAGACGGTTCCGGTCGGCGACTTCACCATCGACGAATGCCCACGCGACACCAGCCTGGAGGCGATGGCGAAGTTGCCCACCCTGCGGCCCGGCGGCACCCTGACGGCAGCGCTGGCCAGCCAGATCTCGGACGGAGCCAGCGCAGTCCTCGTCGCCTCGGAGGCCGCGGTGAAGGCGCACGACCTGACACCGCGGGCACGCATCCACCACCTCAGCGTCCGGGGCGCGGACCCCATCTTCATGCTCAGCGCGCCGATTCCGGCCACGGAGTATGCGCTCCGCAAGACCGGAATGCGGATCGACGACTTCGACGCGTTCGAGGTCAACGAGGCGTTCGCTTCCGTCGTGCTGGCCTGGATCGCCGAGACCGGGGCGGACCCGGACCGCGTCAACGTCAACGGAGGCGGCATCGCGCTCGGACATCCGCTGGGTGCGTCGGGTACGAAGCTGTTCGCCACCCTGCTGCACGAACTCGAACGCACGGGTGGACGATTCGGTTTGCAGACGATGTGCGAGGGCGGCGGAACCGCGAACGTCCTGATCGTCGAACGCCTCGGCTGACCCCGCTGCGCCCGCGCTCCCTCAGAACAGGGTGAGCGCGGGCCCCGTGCCGGCCGTGGCGAGCTCACGCCGCTCCGGAGTGGGTGCGGCGCGGTGCTCGGATCGTGCACCCAGCCCGTACTTCTCGACCATGGGCTCGACGCGCGCTCGCAGCCACGTCTTGTACTCGGGTGCGACGTAGGCACCGCGGCCGTACAACTGCCGGTACCTCCGCACCAGCGCCGGATGCTCGGAGGCGAGCCAGTTCAGGAACCATCCGCGCGTGCTGCCACGCAGGTGCATGGGAAAGATCGTGACACCCGTGGCCCCCGCGTCGGCGATCGCGCAGAGCAACCCGTCGAGGTGCGCGGTCGAGTCGGTCAGGTAGGGAATGACCGGCGCCACCATGACATTGCAGGGCAGGCCCGCGTCGGTGACCGACCGGATCAGATCCAGGCGCGCCCGTGGTGAGGGCGTACCGGGTTCGACGGCCTTCTGCAGTTCGGGATCGTGGATCGCGAGGGAGACCCCGATGCCGACCGAGACGCGCTCGGCGGCCTGCCGCAGCATCGGCAGATCCCGGCGCAGCAGCGTGCCCTTGGTGAGGATCGAGAACGGCGTGTCCGACTCGGTGAGCGCCCCGATGATCGCGGGCATCAACCGGTAGCGCCCCTCGGCCCGCTGATACGGATCCGTGTTGGTACCCAGAGCGACGTGCTCACGCTTCCACGATCGCCGCGCAAGTTCCTTGCGCAGCACCGCGGCGACGTTCATCTTCACGACGACCTGCGAATCGAAGTCGCTGCCGGCGTCCAGATCCAGGTACTCGTGCGTGGGACGCGCGAAGCAGTACCGGCACGCGTGCGTGCAACCGCGAAACGTGTTGACGGTGAACTGGAACGGAAGCGCTGACGCCTCGGGCACCTTGTTCAGCGCACTCTTGCACAGCACCTCGTGGAACGTGATGCCCTCGAACTCGGGAGTCTGGACGCTGCGTACCAGCCCGGCCCGCTCGAGTCCCGGGAGCGCACCATCGTCGGTGTCGATTGTCTGCCCCTGCCACCTCATGCATCCAGTCGAACACGCGTGCGAATCGCTGTCAACCGCAACTTCGAATGGACGTTCGAGGAAATCGGCGGGCGGGGAACATGCCGGAAACACGCGACTGTCACAATTCTCGCCATGACCAGAAAGAACATCTCGTCCGGTTCCGAGTGGGAGCCCAAGATCGGCTACTCGCGTGCCGTGCGGATCGGCAACCAGGTCGCCGTCTCCGGAACCACCTCTCCCGGCGCCACCCTCGAGGAGCAGACCCGCGGCGCCCTGGCGACCATCGCAGCGTCCCTCACCGAGGCCGGTGCGTCCCTCTCGGACGTCATCCGCACCCGCATGTACCTGCGTGACATGAGCAAGTGGGAGGAAGCCGCCCTGGCGCACGGCGAGGTGTTCGGTGAGATCCGTCCCGCCACGACGATCCTCGAGGTGAGCGCCCTCATCGACTCCGACCTTCTGATCGAGATCGAGGCCGACGCCGTCGTCGCCGACTGATCACCCTCCGCCCGGGGCCGCCTGCCGAGAACCACTCAGCGGGCGGCCCGCGTCGTCCCGCGGGTGTCGACGAGAGACGAGGACCTCAGAACATGATGACGCCGCGCGCGGCGAGCCACGGGATGGGGTCGATCTTGATCCACCCCGGCAGGTCCACCTCGAAGTGCAGGTGCGGGCCCGTCGACTGGCCTCGGCTTCCGACCAGACCGATCTGCTGGCCCACCGACACCCGCTGTCCGACCTTGACGAAGTTGACGTCGTTGTGGCCGTACGTGGTCACCGTGCCGTCGTTGTGACGGATCCGGATCCACAGCCCGAATCCCGAGGCGGGGCCGGAGTCGATGACGACGCCGTCGGCTGCCGCGAGGATCGGCGAACGCATCGGCGCCGCGATGTCGATGCCCATGTGGCCTCCGCCGAAGCGCTGCGAGATCGGCCCCGACGCCGGGCGCCCGACCCCACCGAGGCCGAGGCTGCCGAGGGGCAGTCCGGAGCTGGACCCGAAGTCCAGGTTCTGAATGCTCTGGATGGCACCGGAGACGGTTCCGACCAGCGACGTCGCCTGGTCGATGAGACCGGTGATCTCGGACGAGCTGGGCAACGGCGGTAGCGCCGGTTGTGCCGATGCGGCCGGGGCGGACATCACCGCGACTCCGGCCGTGAGGCCTGCAGCCGCCACGACCCCGGCCACCATGCGCCGAACCCCCAAGCGCCACTTGGAACCCGCCATCCCACACCCTTTCATCGAACGTTAGATCAGATCGGTAGAGCCACAGCGGATACGAACTCGTCACGAATCCACGACACGAAGAAGTCCCACATCCGAGCCACCGGCGCAACTCCAACGGCGACGGGCATCGCGGTGCCGATCCCTCGAATCGACCTCCGAGAGCTGTTCGAGAGGCCGGCCGGGCCCTCCCACAGTGGGGACGCTTGCATGAGTTGCATGACGTGGAGATCCGCCTCTCGCGACATAAGGACGGCCAACGCCGTCGGGCCATCCGCGCCCACGTGTGCAGGCGGAGCAAAGCGTCGGAATCGCGGGCGGCGATTCCTTGCCACACGTTCAGCGCGGCGACCGGACCTCACCCGGCGTCGTATCCTGAGGGCGACGATAACGGGAGGAATGTGTGCGTGTGCGCGGATTCGGCGAGCTCGAGGCCGTCGTGATGGACCGATTGTGGGATCGCGGTGCCGCCGCCACGGTTCGACAGGTCTTCGACGAGCTCGCGCAGGAGCGTTCGATCGCGTACACGACGGTGATGTCCACGATGGACAATCTGCACCGTAAGGGCTGGCTCGAGCGTGAACGCGTCGGCAAGGCATTCAGCTACTGGCCGGTCCTCACCCGCGAGCAGCACACCGCCCGACTGATGCGTGACGCCTTCGACGACGGCGGACGCTCGGATCTGGTACTCACTCATTTCATCGAGCAGATGTCCGAGGAGCAGTCGGCGAGCCTGCGTATCGCGCTCGACCGCTTCACTTCCCGGGGAGACGCCGGATGAGCGCGGCGGCGTGCATGGCGGCGTATGCCGTCACCGTCGCCGTCGTCGCCCCGCGCATCCTGCCGCGCCTGACCCGCAGCGGCATCGCACCCCGGCTCGGTGTGGCCGCCTGGCTGGCCGCCATCGCCACCACGGTGCTCGCGGCGGTGGTGAGTGTCGTCGCCGTCATCGCGGAGGCGGTCGTCGGGCGGTCGATCGTGGACGCCTGCGAGCATCTCGTGCAGGCAGTGTCCGGGGTGCACAGCGCGCCCGCCGCACAGTTCGCGACGACCGTGGTGGCGCTCGCTGCGGGCGGAACGCTCACCTTCGCCGGCGTGCAGTTGACGCGCAACCTCGCTGCGCGTCGCCGGGTCACCTTCCACCACGCGCGTTCCGCCCGGATGGTGGGGCGCAGGATCGCCGGCGTCGACGCCGTCGTGCTCGATGCACCGGAGCGGGCCGCTTACTGCGTGCCGGGGCGCCCCCACGCCATCGTCGTGACGCGAGGAGCCCTCGACGCGCTCGATCATCCGCAACTCGACGCGGTACTCGCGCACGAGCGCGCGCACCTCGACGGGCGGCACCCGCAACTCCTGGCCGTCGTGCGTGCCCTTGCCGACACCGCGCCGCGGGTCTCCATCTTCACGGCGGGTGCGGCGGATGTCGCCCGGCTGCTCGAGATGTGCGCGGACGATCAGGCGATGCGTACTCACGAACCGCGCATGCTGTTGCACGGGCTCGTCGCTCTCGCGGGCGTCGGCCCCGTCCCCGACGGCGCGGTGGGCGCCGGGAACGTCGCGGTCCTGGACCGAGCCGGGAGGCTCGCCTCGCCGGCGGATCGGGCCGACCGACTCCGTAACCGTGCGCAGCTCGGAGCGGCGATCGCACTCCTCGCGGCCCTCCCCCTCGCCGCCACTGCGCTGGCCCTCGCCGGCCGGATGCTGTGCATCACCGCAGTGTTCTGACCCCTCCGATCGGCGACACCCGCGGGTGACTCGGGCCACGCTACGGGGCTCTTCGCTTCGCCTTCTACTAACCTACTAAGTAGGTCAGTAGTTTTCGGTGGTCGCACGATCGCCATGTTCAGGAGCCCCGATGATCGAACGGAACAACCACCTGCAGCACGGCATCTCGCGGCGCCGCTTCATGCTGCTCGCCGGAGGCATCGGCGCGGCCGCGGTCGCCACCGCGTGCGGCTCCGGCACCTCGACGACGACAGCAGTGGGATCGGGCGCGTCCGCCGTGACTGCTGCCGAGAACGCCCGACGCAGCGGTACCGGCCGCACCGTCGCCGTCACGCTGCGCGCACGCCCCGAACGCATCGACCTCGGCGGCGTCGTCGTGGACACGTGGGCTTACGACGGACGCGTGCCGGGCCCCGAGATCCGCGCCCGCCGGGGCGACGTCCTCAGCGTCGACTTCGCCAACGAACTTCCCGACGAGTCGACGGTGCACTGGCACGGAATCGCCCTGCGCAACGACATGGACGGGGTGCCCGAACTGACACAGGCGGCGGTCCGGCCCGGGGACTCGTTCCGCTACGAGTTCACCGTTCCCGACGCCGGAACCCACTGGTTCCATCCGCACGTCGGAATGCAGTTGGACCGCGGACTCTACGCGCCGCTGATCGTCGAGGATCCCGACGACGGCGCGGACTACGACCTCGAGGCGGTCCTCGTCCTCGACGACTGGCTCGACGGGGTCGCCGGTACCCCGGACGAGCAGCTCGCGACTCTGCGCCGGGAGGGCATGCCCGGGATGAGCGGCATGGACCACGGGGCGATGGGTGGAATGGGCATGGGCGGTATGGGCATGCGCGCCGATCCGGGGAACCCGCTGGGGACGGACGCGGGGGACGTCAACTATCCGTACTACCTGATCAACGGACGCACGGTGCTCGACCCGGCCAACGTCGCGGGCCGTCCCGGCCAACGCATCCGGTTGCGGATCGTCAACGCGGCTGCGGACACAGCGTTCCGGTTCGCGGTCGGCGGACACCGGATGACGGTGACCCACAGCGACGGCTACCGGGTCGAACCTCTCGAGGCGGAGTCCGTGCTGATCAGCATGGGCGAACGATTCGACGTGACCGTCACACTCGGCGACGGGGCCTTCCCGATCGTCGCCTCCGCCGAGGGCAAGAACGGACATGCGCTCGCTGTCCTGCGGACCGGCGCCGGCGAAACCCCCGGCCCCGATGCCCGGCCGACGGAGTTGACCGCGAATCCGGTGACCGGCGCGCAGCTGCGAGCGCCCGCCGACGTCCGGCTCGCGGCCCGCGCGCCCGACCGCACCCACGACCTGATTCTCGGAATGGAGATGTCGGGATACACGTGGACCGTCAACGGCGAGACCTACGGCGATCACACCCCACTCGAGGTCACCGAGGGTGAGCGTGTGCGGCTGCGTTTCGTCAACGGCACCATGATGTTCCACCCGATGCACGTGCACGGCCACACCTATCAGGTGGTGGACCGATCGGGGGCAGGTGCACGCAAGGACACCTCGCTCGTGCTTCCCGGACAGACGGTGGAGGTCGACCTCGACGCGACCAATCCGGGCCAGTGGATGATCCACTGCCACAACCTCTATCACGGTGAGGCGGGAATGATGACCGTCCTCTCCTACGTCGACTGATCGACGATTCCCGCCCCACACCCATCCCGAGGACGGAGAAGTTACTGATGGCGCGATTCCGCACCGCCGCACTGCCCCTGATCGCCGCGGCGGCCCTGGCCGTGGCCGGGTGCACCACCGACACGAAGACGACGGCCGATGCCGAGACGACCACCCCGCCGGCGCCCAATCCACGACTGACGACCATGCCGCTGAGCCCCGAGCTGGACCATCTGCACGGCCTGCACGTCGACGCCGACGGAACAGTGCTCGCCGGAACGCATTCCGGCCTGCTCGCACTGGCACCGTCCGGGAACACGACGCGGGTCGGGACATCGGACGACGATCTGATGGGCCTCAGCGGAGTACCCGGCACCGACACCCTGTTCTCGTCGGGACACCCGGGGCCCTCGAGCGACGCTCCCGATCCGCTGGGCCTGGCGCGCAGCACCGATGGCGGAGTGACGTGGGAGTCCCGGTCCCTCGTCGGTGAGGTCGACTTCCACGCCCTTGCCAGTGACGGCGACGTACTCGCCGGCTTCGACACCTCGTCGGGCATCCGGGTATCCGCGGACGACGGTGCGACGTGGGCCGACGGTGCGGCGATCGGGGTATCCGCGTTGGCGGTGACCGAAGCCGGCATCTGGGCGGCCACCCCGGACGGTCTGCTGCTCAGCACCGACGGCGCCCGCACGTTCGCCCCCACGCCGGGCGCACCGCGGCTCGGACTGGTCTCGGCGGGGACCGACGGCGCCCTGTGGGGCATGGACGTCGACGGCAACGCATGGCGCAGCCGGGACGGACGCGCGTGGGAGGAGTTCACCCGGGTCGGTGATGTCGAGGCCCTCACGGCGCTCGACTACGACACCGCGTACGCGGCGACCGCGCAGGAACTACACACCCTGCGCTGAACGGTCCGCGCCTGGTTGACTCGAACATTCGTTCGAACTAGGCTCGTGTCATGAATCCGGGGGGACTCAACAATTCGGGCATCGC
>NZ_LWTX01000003.1 GCF_002094305.1 Prescottella equi | reverse complement strand
ACCGCTTCACCAAGGCACGCACCCAGACCACCGGACTCATCGTCCCCGCCTGATCCGACGCGCGTCAGCGCTCCGGAACATCCGACGGCGCCGCTCCCCTCTCAGGGGTGCGGCGCCGTCGCGCATTCCCGCCCCACCCCTCCCCTCCCCGCGCCTCGCCCCCCTCCGCGTTTCGCGCACTTATCGCGCGTTTTCGGGGTCCGGGAGCGCGACAAGTGCGCAAAACGCGGGAGCTGAGGGGGTCATCCGACGATGACCTCGTGGTCGGCGAGGGCGTCGGTGCGGGCCTGCAGGCGCGTGCGCAGCGTCTCGACCTGCTCGGCCAGGGCGTCGGCGGTGAGCGAGTCGCTGGTGGGGACGGAGTCGGCGATCTCGTCGAGGATCTCGATCGCCCGGCCGCTCGCGAACAGCTGCTCGTACAACTCCCGGTAGGCGTTCTCGTAGATGCCGGTGAACGCGCCGGACGCGAGGAACCGCTCCTTCAAGGCATTTCCGCTACGCATCCCCCCGCCGCCCATCGCCGGCGCCCCCTGCCGACCCGGACCGCCCTGCTGGACAGGTGCGCCCTGCTCCTGCCGCTGTCCGGCCATCCTCGGTCCGCGCTGCTGCGGCTCACCGGCGGTGTCTGCGGTCGGAACATCGGTGGTCGCGGCACCGGGGGGTCCCCCCATGCCTCCCATGCCGATCGAATCATGGGGTCCGGCAGTGGAGTTCGACGACAGCGCGAGGTTGAGATCCCACGAGACCACCGTGAGCTTCTTCGTTCCGAGGTCGTACCAGAGGTAGTAGTTGCGTCCCGGCCCAGCCATGTCGTCGCTGTTGACCAGGAGGTTCTGCGTCGCGACGTAGCGGGCGAACGACTCGACGTCGACGTGATCGGACAGGTGTGCGGCGAACTCGTCGTCACTCGCGCCGTCCATCCACTTCAGGAAGCTGATGATCGGTTGCAGGTCCTGGGAGCCTTGACCGTTCACCTGCGTGAACTGGTCGGCGTACGTCGTCTGGTCGTCGCCCTGATACGTGAACGACGAGTTGGCGTCGGCCTTGTAGAGCACGCCGGGGTCGTCGAACAGTGAGTTGGCGTAGCCGTCGTCGGGATGCTCGAGCAGCAGACGCGTCTGCGTCGCACCGCCGTTCACCGAGTAGGTCGCGTAGCTGTAGCGTTGCGTCGCCTGCCCGGACTCCGCCGTGAGCGACAGCGCGGTGGCCTCGTTCAGCACCGGCGATCCGGGACGCACCGACAGTTCGGTCATCCCCTGGTACGCCCGGCCCTCGACGAACTTGTCGAACCGGATCAGCAACGGCAGCGAGGTCGGGTCGTCCGCGGACAACGACACCATGCCGCCCGGGCCGCCACCGCCCGGTGGGGCGAACCCCTCCGGGATCTCCATCCCCTCGGGAAGTCCCATTCCGTCCGGAAGTTCCATTCCTTCCGGAAGCTCCATCCCCTCGGGCAGTTCCGGCATCTGCATGCCACCGGGTCCCTCCGTCCCGCCGCGCAGCCCCATCAGCGTGGAGTTGCCCTTCAGCCGCACCCCGACGTCGGTGATCAGCGTGCCGTCGACGGTGACGTCGGCGGTGATCCACTCCTTCTCGCCCTCGTCCTGGTAGGCCGCGATCATCCGGTCGTAATCCGATTGCGAGAAATCGAGATTCACCGTGTGGTCCTGCTCGGCATCGAAGAAGTCGACGGTTCCTGCGATGTTCTCGGTGATGTCCGATGCGATGACGCTCGCGTTGCCGGTGATGTAGGGACGCACGCGCGTCGACCCGAATACCGTTGCGGCGACGAGGACGAACGCACAGAACACGGCGACGAGCGGCCAGTGCTGCCGAAGCGACACCGGAATGCGGTGCCGCAGTCGCCGCGGCGGGCCCCCGGAACCGTTCTCGGTCGTCATCAGATATCGGTCTGGTCGTACCCGGTCAGGACCGTCACGCGTTGACCGGTGTTGACCTCGCTGAGCGCGGCGATCAACTCGGCCGGCTTCTTCCCGGGCTTCAGCTGCGCGGTGTAGTACAGCTCGGTGAGCGCGCCGGCGCGAACGGATTCGGTACTGACGAGCTCGAACTCCTTGGTGAACTGGACCAGGATGTCCTCGACCACCGCGGTGTAGCCGGGCTCCGGCGGCACCTGCACCTTGACGACCTGCCGCTGGACGTCGAGCTTGAACCAGTTGAACCGGCTCATCAGCACCAGCACGAGGCAGATCGCGACGGTCGCGGCGATCGCGAGGACGTAGAACCGTGTACCCGTGGTCATGCCGATCGCCATCACCAGGAAGATGAACCCGACGTCACGAGTTTCCTTGATGGCGTTGCGGAATCGCACCACGGAGAGCGCACCGACGAGCGCGAAGGCTCGCGCGATGTTGGAACCGACCACCAGCATGATGAGGCTGATGACCATGCCCACGAGCACGAGGGTCTGCACGTAGGACTGACTGTAGGAGACGTTCTTGTGGGTCAGCCGGTAGACCCAGCCGATGATCGCGGAGAGCACGAACGCCAACGACAACGACACGATGATGTCGAACGTGGAGAACGTCCCGCTGAGGTCTTGGAGGTCGAAGTTCATCATGCTCCTGTCGGGGCGAACCGAGTGTCGAACACGTCGGCCGGTGCGGTGGTGAGGTTTTCGGGGAGTCCGTGCAGGCGCGACCGTGGCGCCAGGCCGAAGGCCTCCACGCTCTGGCAGTACTTGGAGACGCGCACCACCGACATGTCCAGTCGTGCCGTGAGGTCGGTGACCCAGTACGGCACACGCTCGTTGGCCTTTATCTCGACGATGCACAGGTGCGGCGGAATGATGAAGCGGTTCTCGGACGTCGACGCGAAGTGGAAGTCCCGGTCGCGGCCGTGCACCCGGTGGTCGATCGTCACGCGCAGGCCCAGGTCCGCCTCGGTGCCGACGAAGGCTTCGCGCAGGTATCCGGTGGTGACCGTCGGCACCAGGTCGAGATTGCCGAGGAGAGTCGACACCTCGCCGACGAAGGCCCGCTGCCGGTCGTCGTGCTCGATCGACCGACGCTCGTCGCACAGTTGTCGTGCCTGCGCGTACGGCAGTTGGATTCTGCGCTTCTGCGTCACGCGGTTGACCCGCTGTTTGATCTCGACGTACACCGGCGTCGCGTCGGTCGCCTCGGACGGCCGGCCGTAGAGCCGGACACGCAGCTTGCGCCGGAAACGGAGCCCCTCGATCTTCTCCCAGTAGAACCGCAGGTTCCGGGTGTCGTAGTAGAGGCTCGTGACGGGATACCCGCCCACGGGGCTGAACTCGTCGGCCGCCATATGGGCGGCGAGCGCCTCCCGCAACCGCGGCACGTCGCGTTCCTCCGCCAGATACTTGATCTCGTAGCGGTTGAACGCGTGCAGTGAGCTGGCGGTCTGCAGGTAGCCGGAGGGCGCGGCGAGTCCGCGCGAACCGGGTGATGACATGGTCGGTGCAGCCTTTCTCTCGGGGGCGGCACCAGTTCATCGGGTGAACCTCGAGTGAACCTGCGGTGAACCTGGGAGGTTGCTCCGTCTCGCCGAGCAAGCGTTCAGTACGTAGTCTGGCGACTATGACGGACCTCACACTCGACACCCTCGCCACAGGTCTGGCGTTCCCCGAATGCCCCCGGTGGCGGGACGGCCACTTGTGGTTCTCCGACATCTACCGCGGCGTGGTCCTGCGGCTGGATCCCGCCACCGGGGACGTCGAGCATGTCGTCGAGGTGCCGGGTCAGCCCGCAGGCCTGGGATTTCTGCCCGACGGCGATCTCCTGGTCGCGTCGGTGGAGGAACGCAGGATCTATCGTCTCGGTTCCGACGGCACGCTCAGGCCGCACGCGAACCTGAGCGGCATCGCCACCTGGCACCTCAACGACATGACGGTGGACCGGCACGGCCGGACGTACATCGGTAACTACGGCGATGCCAGCGCACCCCCGGAACCGCCGTTCCCGGCCGACCTGGCGATGGTCGAGGCCGACGGTACCGCGCACATCGTGGCGACGGAGATGATGTTCGCGAACGGCATGGCGATCACCCCGGACGGCTCGACACTCATCGTTGCCGAGACCCGCGCGACACCGGCACGCCTGTCCGCGTTCACGATCGAGGCCGACGGCAGCCTGGTGAACCGCCGCGCACTCGTCGAGTTCGACGATCCCCGGGTCATGCCCGACGGGATCGCGCTCGATGCCGAGGGGGCCGTCTGGGTGGCGTCGCCGTTCAGCGAAGAGGTCATCCGCGTCGGCGCGGACGGCGCGATTCTCGATCGTGTCTCCGTGCCGCACCCGTACGCGGTGGCGCTCGGCGGCGCCGACGGCCGCGATCTGTTCGTCTGCACCGCAGACACCTGGGTCCCCGAGGAGGCCCTGCGGCTCGGCGGCGGCGCGATCCGGCGCATGCGGGTCGCGGTGCCCGGCGCGGGCCTCTGACGCCGGGCTGGCACTCGAGACCCCTTGTGTGCCAGCACTACCGCGGCGCATGCTCGTAGTACCCAACGAGGTGTGAACGACGCGCGCCGGGCGGGCCCGACATCGGGTTCGCCCGGCGCTCCCGTCGTCGACGGGTACCGCGCGGGAAGAATCGAGGCCGAGATGAACGAGAACGACTTCGTCGGAATCGCGCCGTTCCACGCCTCGGGAGACCTGCGCGGCTTCGTCATCTCCGGACGTTGGCCGGACACCACGCGGGAGTGGGCGCAGTTGCTGGCACTCGCGGTGCGGATCGCGTCGCTGCCGGGACTGTTGCCCACGTCCACCGTGTTCGGAGCCCGGGAAGAGGTCCCGGACGATCCGGCACCGGGAACGGTCGGTTTGATCATCGCGGAGGGTCCCGTCCTCGGCGACTCCGCGGTGTCGCCGGGTCGCTTCGTTGAACACCAGCCCCCGGCCCTGATGATGTTGCATCCGCCGGCCGAGACGGTCCCGTCGCTGCCGGAGTGCACGGGCGCCGCGTCGGGTTGCCTGTTGCTGCCGGGACTGCCGCATCTCGGGCTCGAGCATCGCGCCGCATGGGTCGAGGCGGAGGCGGACGGCACTGTCACATCGATGATTTCGCGCGTGGGAATCGACCCGATCAGCGATCCCGACACCGCAGTTCTGGCAATGCTGCTCGCGGCGTGACCGGCACCGAAAGAGAAAAGTTCGGTATTCCAAACTTATTGCAGCCTTTGCACTTTCACCAATCCACGGTTATCGTTGCGTCAGCGAAGGGGAGTAGCCCCCAATCGCTGGGTCGACATACTGGCCGGCACGACCAAGTGCCCGCCCGGCTCAGCGGACCGGTCTCCGTACCGGTGGGCGAGACCTTCGGCCCGCGAGCGCGCCGCGTTCGGGGCCGGAGGAAGGTTTCCCGACATCCTCCGAGAACGAGAAGTCCGGAGGAGGTTCCACATGCTGGCCGCGATGCTGCTGAGTTTCGGCGTCATCTTCGTAGCGGAACTGGGCGACAAGTCCCAGCTCATGGCAATGACATTCGCCCTGCGTTACCGCTGGTGGGTGGTGATCGCGGGCATCACCGTCGCCACCACCGTCGTGCACCTGGTCTCGGTCGGCGTCGGCCACTTCCTCGGGGCGGCACTGCCCACCACGGCGATCTCGATCGTCGGCGGCATCGCGTTCGTGATCTTCGGTCTGTGGACCCTGCGCGGCGACAGCCTCTCCGACGACGAGGAGAGCAAGGCCGGCAAGGTCACCGGCTCGGCCTTCCTGGCGGTCGCGTCGGCGTTCTTCCTCGCCGAACTCGGCGACAAGACGATGCTGGCCACCGTCACGCTCGCAGCCGACAACGACTGGGTGGGCGTCTGGATCGGCTCCACAGTCGGCATGGTGGCGGCTGACGCCCTCGCGATCGTCGTCGGCGCGGTTCTCGGCAAGCACCTGCCCGAGGCGGTCGTCCGGATCGGCGCGGCGGTCCTGTTCTTCGCCTTCGGCGCGTGGCTCGTCCTCGAGGGACTCTTCCCCGAGAGCCCGGCCGGCCCGATCACCGCCGGTGCGGTGGTGGCGGTCGCCGCTGTGGGCGCCGGCGTTCGACGCCTGACCAAGGGTCGTCCCGCACTCGAAGAGTCCGCCGATCAGCCCGACCGGTCGCGCACTTCCTAGACTGACGGCATGGATCAGACGCAGCCCGAACTGCTCGCGCCCCTCGGTGATCTCACCGCGTTCGCCGGACGCTGGGTGGGGGGCGGTTCCGGTCACTACCCCACGATCGACGACTTCGCGTACGACGAGGAGATCGAACTCGCGCCGAGCGGCAAGCCGTTCCTGTTCTACCGGTCCCGCACCCGCAAGCCCGGCGGCGGCATGCCGATGCACACCGAGACCGGCTACCTGCGGCGGGCCGGCGATGGCGTCGAACTCCTGGTGGCGCAGCCCACCGGTTTCGTGGAGATCCACCGTGCCACCCTGTCCGACGGGGTTCTCGACTTCGTCTCGCACGCGCTCGACGCCTCCCCGGACGCCAAGCCGGTCCACGAGATCCGGCGCCGCTTCGAGCTTCTCGAGGGCGGGACGGTGCTCGCGTACGACATGTGGATGGCGTTCGACGCGGTGCCGATGACTCATCACCTGCGCGCGGAACTGCGCCGGGCGGACTGAGGATTCAGAAGTTCCAGTCCACGTCCTCGGTGGGTTTCTGCTTCCCGATGACGTATGCGCTGCCGGAGCCGGAGAAGAAGTCGTGGTTCTCTCCGGCCCCGGGATCGAGGGCCGACAGGATCGCCGGGTTCACCTGGCACTCGGACACTGGGAACATGGGCTCGTATCCGAGATTGGCGAGCGCCTTGTTCGCGTTGAACCGCATGTAGGACACCACCTCTGCCGTCCACCCCACCTCGTCGTACAGATCGGCGGCGTACGCGACCTCGTTGGCATAGAGCGTCTCCAACAAGTCGTAGGTGTAGCGCCGATGCGCGTCGCGCGCGCTCGCGTCGAGCCGTTCGAGCGCTTTGCGGCACTTGTATCCGATGTAGTACCCGTGTACCGCCTCGTCGCGGATGATCAACCGGATCAGGTCGGCGGTGTTGGTGAGTTTGCCGTGGCTTGCCCAGTACATCGGCAGGTAGAAGCCGCTGTAGAACAGGAACGATTCGAGCATCACCGACGCCGCCTTGCGGGCGAGGGCGTCGTCGCCGCGGTAGTAGTCGACGACGATCTGCGCCTTGCGCTGCAGGTGCGGGTTGCGCTCCGACCACTCGAACGCCGCATCGATTTGCCGAGTGGAGCACAGCGTCGAGAAGATCGAACTGTAGCTCTTGGCGTGCACCGACTCCATGAAGGCCATGTTCGTCAGGACGGCCTCCTCGTGTGGGGTGACGGCATCGGCGATCATCGCGACGGCTCCGACGGTGGCCTGCGCGGTGTCGAGCAACGTCAACCCGGTGAACACCCGGATGGTCATCTCTCGCTCGGTGTCGGTCAGCGTCGCCCACGAGGCGAGGTCGTTGGACAGCGGAATCTTCTCGGGCAGCCAGAAATTGCCGGTGAGTCGGTCCCACACCTCGGCGTCCTTGGGGTCCGGCACCCGGTTCCAGTTGATCGCGTGAACCCGATCGACCAGGCGGTCACTCACCGCCGATCGCCTCCCGTAGGTCGAACGCGCGTCCGGCGCGCGCCGCCTCGAACCTGCGTCCCACATCCGACCAGTCGACGAGCGACCACAGCCGATCGATGTAATCGGCCTTCACGTTCCGGTACTGCAGGTAGAAGGCGTGCTCCCACGCGTCGAAGACGAGCAGCGGTGTGCTGGTGATCGCGAAGTTCGTATGGTGGTCGTGCAACTGGTGCACCACGAGTCGGACGCCCACCGGATCCCAGGCCAGCACGCCCCAGCCCGATCCCTGCACCGTGGCCGTCGCCGCAGACATCTCTGCACGAAAGCCCTCGAAGCTCCCGAAGAACTCGTCGATCGCGGCCGCCAGTTCGCCGTCGGGCCGGTCGCCACCCGTCGGCGAAAGATTGCGCCAGAAGATCGAGTGCAGCGCGTGGCCGGACAGGTTGAAGGCGAGGGCACGCTCGAGTCCCGCGAGCGCAGAGTGGTCGCCACACGCGCGAGCCTCCTGGAGTTGTTCCACTGCGGTGTTC
Source organism: Prescottella equi (assembly GCF_002094305.1). Classification (GTDB taxonomy): domain Bacteria; phylum Actinomycetota; class Actinomycetes; order Mycobacteriales; family Mycobacteriaceae; genus Prescottella; species Prescottella equi. The sequence continues at coordinate 605,224 of NZ_LWTX01000003.1, read as the reverse complement.
GCGCCCCTCACGTATGCAGCGTGGTGTGCGCCGTGATGCAACTCCATCACCTCGCCGGAGATCACGGGTGCGAGCGCCCCGTAGTCGTAGGCCAGGTCGGGAAGAACGTAATCGGGCATCTCTGGTCACCTTTCGTCGATGGATTGCCGTCAGACTAGCTCGAGTTCGGTCAGACGAACATTTCAGTTCTATTCAGCGAACTTCCTGCCTGGTGGAACATGCGGTCACCAGAATCACTCAATCGCTTGATTGAACTCGGGAGTGACCGTAGGCTCACGATCCAGTATCGGAATTCGAACTGTTACCGAGATCGGTTCGCGCTCAGGGCTTCTTGCTATTCGCCAACGAACCGCACGGAGGATGGGACCAGAATGGACACGCTCGACTACGCCGACACCACCCGCGGCCCTTCCGCGACCGACAAGCTGCACTTCCACGAGGCGGGCGAGGGGCACCCGCTCGTGCTGCTGCACGGTTCCGGACCGGGCGTGTCCGGCTGGTCGAACTTCTCGAAGAACCTGCCGGTCTTCGCGCGCGACTTCCGCACCATCGTCGTCGACATGCCGGGGTTCGGCGCGAGCCCCGACATGGAGTACGACCGGCCGTACCCCGAGGTCGCCGCCGAAACCATCGTCACACTGCTCGACGATCTCGGCATCGAGAAGGCGCACCTGCTGGGCAATTCGATGGGCGGCTGGGTTGCACTCGAGACCGCCGCACTGGCCCCGGACCGGGTGGACCGGATGGCTCTGATGGGCCCCGGCGGCCTGTACGCGCCGCTGCTCGGTCCGATGATGAGCGAGGGGGCGCGGCGCCTCAACGCCTTCCTGGTGGATCCCACTCGCGAAGCCCTCGAGGCGTGGGTCGACTCGATGGTCTACGACCCGGCCACCATCACCCCTCAGCTTCTCCACGAGCGCTGGGCCAACGCCACCGCACCGCGGGCGATCGAGCGCATGCGCGCGGTGATGGCGTCGCTCGGGCTGCCCGGCAAGGCGCCGCTGTGGGCGCGCACCGACGAGATCCCGCACAAGACGCTCGTCACCTGGGGCCGCGACGACCGCATGCTGCCACCGGACGGGGCCCTGTTCGCGTTGCGCCGGATGCCCAAGGCGGACCTGCACATCCTCGGCGAGTGCGGGCACTGGGCACAGGTCGAGCGCAAGCACGACTTCGAGTCCCTCGTCACGGAATTCCTGACCCGCTAGTCCCCGCTCCACGCTGACGAAAGGTGCCCTTCACCATGCAGTTTCAGCACGAAGCCATCGATTCGGTCCGCGCCGCCGGCGACCGGATGCGCGACCTGGAATCCGAGTGCGTCGAGCAGCGCAAGCTCGCCGACGACTCCGCCAAGATCCTCCGCGACGCGGGTGTCATGCGGCTCCTGCAGCCCAGGCGCTACGGCGGTTTCGAGGCCGACCCCGGCGTGTTCAACGCCGCGATGTACGAGATCGCCCGGCTGTCGAGTTCGGCGGGCTGGGTGACCGGCGTCGTAGGCGTCCACTCGTGGCACCTGGGTCTGTACCCGGATCGGGCGCAGCACGACGTGTGGGGCGAGAACCCCGACACGTGGATCAGTTCGTCGTACAGCCCAGCCGGCACCGCCCGGATCGTGCCCGGCGGTTACGAACTGACCGGGCGCTGGGGTTTCTCGTCGGGCAGCAATCACTGTGACTGGGTGTTCGTCGGTGCGATGGTCACCGACGCGGACGGGCGCCGCACCGGACAGCAGGTGCACCTGCTGCTCCCCTGTGCCGACTACACGATCGACGACGTCTGGTTCACGTCCGGGCTCGCGGGCACCGGCAGCAACGACATCGTGGTCGACGGGGCCTTCGTGCCCGACCATCGTGTACTCGACGTCGCGGACCTGTACGCCCAGCGCTACCCCGGCAACGAGGTGAACACCGCGGGCCTGTTCCGGATCCCGTGGTACACGCTGTTCGTCAACGCCGTCGTGATGCCTTTGGTGGGTATGTCGCGTCGGGTGCTCGACGAGGCCGTGGGAATCCACCAGTCCCGCTTGGCCGTCGACGCGTCGAAGCTCCCCCACCCGGCCTCCCTCACCCGCCTCGCAGAGGCCGACTTCGAGGTCGACACCGCGTACCGGATCCTGCAGGCGAACCTCGCCGACGCCTACGCCGCCGTCGAACGCGGCGACCAGGTGCCGATGGAGGTCCGTCAGCACACCAGACGGGACCACATCGCCGCTGTCCGGCTTGCTGTCTCGGCCGCCGACAAGGCCTACCAGGTCGGTGGCCCCCGCTCGATCTCCACGGCGAGCGCGCTGCAGGCGGTGTGGCGCGACGTCCACGCGGGTCAGCACCACGCCGTCAATCTGCCCGACCGGTCCGATCACGAGTACGGCGAATACCTGCTCACCGGAAACCCCGGCACCCTCTACTGATCCGAGGAGTACGCAATGCCTGTTCTCTCGCTGGGATACCTGCGCCTGAACGTCGAATCGGCGGCGCGATGGAAGCCCTTTGCGGCCGACTTTCTGGGCATGATGCCCGTGGACGGCCCGCTGCCGGGCTCGCAGCACTACCGCATGGACGACTACCCGCCACGGCTGGTGGTCACCGAGTCCGCGACGCCCGGTCTGGAGGCGGTCGGATTCGAAGTCCTCGACCGTGGCGATCTGCGGGAACTGGTGGCCCGCGTCGAGGCGGCCGGGATCGAGACCCGGGCCGGCACCGCGGAGGAGTGCGCGCTGCGGCAGGTCTCGGGGTTCGCAGGGTTCGACGACCCCTCGGGCAACCGGGTGGAGTTGTTCTACGGACCGGTGCTCAGTCATCGTCCGGTCGAACTCCCGCACGTGTCCGGCTTCGTCACCGGCGATCAGGGCATGGGCCACGTCATCCTGAACGTGGTGGACACCGAGAAGGCGTACGAGTTCTACGTGGACGTACTGGGATTCGCCGAGCGCAACTCGCTCGAGCTCCCCGGGGGAACCAGTTACTTCCTGGGCTGCAACGCGCGTCAGCACACGCTCGGACTCAATCCGGCCCAGGGGCCGGCCCTGCTGCACCTCATGGTGGAGACGGCGGACATCGACGACGTCGGCAAGGCACTCGACCGCGTCGACGGGCTCGGCATCCCCATGATGCAGTCGCTGGGCAAGCACACCAACGACCGCATGCTGTCGTTCTACGTCTACTCCCCCGACGGTCATGCCACCGAGATCGGCTGGGGTGGCGAGCGGATCGAGGGCCCGGCACCGACCTATCGGATCACCGAGGGAGCGGTGTGGGGGCACAAGTACACGCCCGCACCGGCCGGTGCGAAGGGGCTCCCGCTCTGAGGCAGCCACCGAGCAAGCGCTTCGTCGATCAATCGTCCAGTTCGCCGCTGCTAGCCTTCGGTGATACTCGGTCGAACCGAATACCTGGACAATGAGGAGTACGTGTGGCGTCAGCGGGTCGACGCGAAGTCATCCTGACAGAATCGGCGCGGTTGTTCTCCGACCGCGGCATCGCGGCCACGACGATCCGGGAGATCGGTGAGGCCGTGGGCCTGAACTCGGGCACGCTGTACCACTACTTCAAGTCCAAGGACGCGATCGTCTCGGAGATCCTGGTCAGCTTTCTGACGGACCTCGTGGAGCGGTACCGCGCGGTCGTCGCCCGACCGGAGAGCGCGCGGGCCCGTCTCGTCGGCATCGTCCGCGCCTCGCTCGAGATCGCCGACATGCACCCGTACGCGACGGAGATCTACCAGAACGACTTCGCGAACCTCGGGTCCCTGCCCGGCTACCCGGAGATCGCCGACGCGGTCCAGGCGTCGCACGATGCGTGGTACAGCGTGGTCGAGGACGGCGTCCGGGACGGCGAATTCAATTCGGGTATAGACATCTTCGAGTTCCAGCGAATGATGCGCGAGTGCGTGTTCATGTCGGTGCGCTGGCACCGCAAGACGCTCGGCCAGGACATCGACACGCTCACCGAGACGCTCACGACGGTGTTCCTCAACGGCTTCGTCCCGCCGCCGTCGGGGGCGGCGGCCCCGCCGCCCCCGCCCAAGCGGAAGCGAGTTCCCGAGCGGTCCGTCGCCTCGGATCCGACGCCGCCCGAGAAGGCGGGGGACGACGTCCAGGACATCCGGTCCGAACTGGACTCGCTGCGCACCGAGATGCGCGCGATCCGCGCGGCCATCGCCGATCGCTCCGACGCACCCTGACCCTTTCGCGACGCGACTGTTCCCCGCGGGCGTCGTGTCGTCCTACACTCCGGGCATGACGGACAGTTCGCGTGTGCACGCGTTCCGTGACGACGCCCTCGGCGATCTCGACGCGACCGGTGTCGCAGCACGGATCGCGTCGGGTGAGGTGTCGGCGCGTGAAGTGGTCGAAGCCGCGATCGAGCGGGCCGAACTGGTGCAGGGGTCCCTGAACGGCATCCAGTTCGCCGACTTCGAGCGCGCGCTGCGGCATGCCGACACCCCCCGCCCTGGCGTCTTCGCCGGCGTCCCCACGATCGTGAAGGACAACGTGGACGTCGCGGGTGCCCCGACCGGGCACGGCAGCGCGGCGTTCACCCCCTCTCCGGCACGCCGCAACAGCGACTTCGTCGACCAGTTCCTGTCCACCGGCGCCGTGTCGATCGGCAAGAGCCGGCTCCCGGAGTTCGGATTCAGCGCGTCCACCGAATACGAGGACGCCGATCCGGTGCGTAATCCCTGGGACCCCGACTACTCGTCGGGCGCGTCGTCGGGAGGATCCGCGGCGCTGGTGGCGTCCGGTGCGCTGCCCTTCGCGCACGCCAACGACGGCGGCGGCTCCATCCGGATCCCGGCTGCGGCATGCGGGCTCGTCGGGCTCAAACCGACACGCGGACGCACGGTGGCCGACGCGACCGACAAGACGATGCCGATCCGCATCATCTCCCAGGGCGTGGTCACTCGGTCGGTGCGCGACTCCGCGCGGTTCTATGCGGCAGCCGAACGCTACTACCGCAACCCGAAGCAGCCACCGATCCGGCTCGTCGAGGGCCCCGGATCCGCGCGCCTGCGGATCGGAGTGATCGTCGACTCCGTGACGGGTGTACCCACCGACGACGAGACGCGGAAGTCGGTGCAGGCCACCGCGGATCTGCTCGATTCGCTCGGCCACCACGTGGAGGAGGCGTCGCTGCCGGTCGACGCCACGTTCATGAACGACTTCCGTCTCTACTGGGGATTCCTGTCGTTCGCCGTCCTCACCGGCGGAAAGCGCATGTTCGGACCGTCGTTCGAGCGGACCGGTACCGACAACCTCAGCCGCGGCCTCGACGCGTTGTACCGCAAACACCTGGCGCAGACACCCCGCATGCTCTATCGGCTTCGACGCAGCGCGAACGCCTACTCGAGAATGTTCCGGAACTACGACGTCGTGCTGTCGCCGGTCCTGAGTCACACGACCCCGAAGATCGGTTACCTCTCGCCCGCACAGGATTTCGACACGCTTCTCGAGCGCCTGGTGAACTACGCGGCCTTCACGCCACTCAACAACGCGACGGGCGGACCCGCCATCTCCCTGCCCCTGCACCAGACCTCGGCCGGCCTGCCACTGGCGTCACACTTCTCCGCGAACCACGGAGACGAGCGCACGCTACTCGAACTCGCCTACGAGCTCGAGGCGGCCAAGCCGTGGGCCCGCATCCAGGACCCGGCCTGAACGCGGAATCGTCCGGTACGGAAGGCAGTCACGGATGATCGACGACGCCGACATCACGGCGCACCTGACCGACGAGGTGCGGGCGCTCCCCTACCCGGGGCGGTGGTCGAATCCTCCGTTCGCGGGTGACGGCGCGGCGGTGATCGCCCGCGACGGCGACCTGACGGAGTTGCGCGTCGACCGGCGGGCCGGTCGCGTCGACTGGGTGGATCTGCAGACCGGAGCCGGGCAGATGCTCGCACCGTCGCTGCGCGTCCTCGGGGCGCTCGCGGCGGCGTACGCGACAGCATTACGGGACACCCGAGGAGCCGGCGACCGCGCGCTGCGTCGCATCGAGCGGACGTTCCTCGATTCCGTCCGCACGGTGTCCGCCGATCTGGCCGCCGACGGCACGTTCTGGGCCACCGCGGCGGAGGAACTCGGCGACGGTGTGCTCGGCGGTGAAGACCTGCCCGAACCGCTCACCGTGGTCCCGGCGGGCGGGTCGACCGTCGTCATCGCGATGCCGATGCTGCGGCTGCACCGGGCGCTCGCCGACGAGGGACTCACCCTGTCCGACTACCGCTCCGCGGTGTCGTACGTGACGCTGTCCGACGACCTCGAGACCACACTGGCGAACACAGCCCGCCCCGGTGCACAGGCGTCGGGACCGGCCCGGGTGCTCGTCGTCGACGGGCAGAGCCCGCTCACCGCCGACGCCCTCGCCTTTGCGGCGCTACGGACGCTGATCCTCGTCGAGCCCGCCACACTGCCGGAGCATCTCGCCGCAGCCGCCGCGGCCCTCGCGGTGGTGACCGTCGGCCCCCGCGAACCGTTCGCCCGGATCGCCGATCTCCTCGCCCACCACGAAGTCTGACGACCCGTCAGTTCGCCTCGGCCGCGGTCAAGAGCGCGACGATGTCGTGCTGGCCGCGGGCCTGCGCGTGCTGCAGCGCCGTCCGCCCGCGCGCGTCCCGGATCGACGGGTCGGCCCCGGCGTCCAGCAGTTGCCCGACGACGTCGACGTAGCGCGCCGAGCCGTCGCCGTAGAAGACGGCCTCGAGCAGCGCCGTCCACCCCGGGTCGTTGACGTGGTTCACCGGCACGCCGGCCGCGATGAGGATGCGAACCGTCTCGACATGGCCGTGCTCGGCCGCGGGAATGAGCGCAGTACCGCCGAACCGGTTGGTGGAGTGCACGTCCGCGCCGTGTTCGAGCGTCGCGACGAGAATGTCGTTCAGACCTTCCGCACCGGCGTACAGGAACGCCGAGTCCTCGATGGCGTCCTTCGCGTTCACGTCGGCCCCGGCCTCGATCAGCGCGATCGCTTCCGCGACCTCGTTCGCCTTGGTGGCCGCGACGAGGCGGCGTTCGAGGTCCGGGGTGGAGGGCGGCACGGCGTCCGCGGCTTCCACGGTTGCCGAGGTGACGGCGGAGGGTGTCGGGGTGGGGGTCAGGGCGACATCGGCGTTGCCACAGGCGCCCGCCGTCAGCGCGACGGCGGCCACCAGGACGGCCGCTCTCACTGGAGGCTGCCGGCGATCTCGGCGAGACCCGCTGCCGCGCAGGCCTGATCGGCGTTGCCGTCGGGCGCCCCGCCCACGCCGATGCCGGCGATCGACGCGTTGCCGACCTTGACGCTCACACCGCCGGGGAGGAACAGCGTGCCGGGCAGGTCGGCGATCGTCGGGCCGTCGCCCTTCACGCGTCCGGCGAGATCGCTGGTGTTCGCGCCGAACGCGGCGGCGGTGTAGCCCTTCGCGCGCGCCGCCTCGACGGTGTGCTCGGCAGCATTGTCACCGCGCAGCATCGCCTGCACGTTCCCGAACCGGTCGACCACCGAGACGGTGACGAAGCCGAGACCGTCGGCCTGGCACTTGGCGAGCGCGGCCTGCGCGGCGCGGCCCGCGGTCGCTACCGACAGCCGGTTGGCCGCCACGGTTCCCTTGTCGGCGTCGCCGGGCTCCTGCGACGACACGGCCACCGGGGTGACCTCGGTGGCGGTCGACGTGGCGGTCGTGTTCTCGCCGGAACCGCACGCGGTCGCGGCGAGCAGGGCGACGGCGGGGACGGTGATCGCGAGGGCGCGGGGCAGCCGGCGGGAGATGTTCATCGGGAGCCTTTCGAAACGAGGGGGAAACGAGTGCTTCCACCCTCACGCCGGCACCGGGTTCGCGACATCGGCCGCGCGGCCACGGTCGGATCATCCGAATGGCCGATCCCGGGTCGCTGCGGCGTCCGTAGGATCGGCCCGATGCAGGGCAACCGGGAAAACGCGGACAACGCCGCCTTCCGCGGACCGCTCGGTGTCGCGATCCACCTCTCGTTCTACGTGCTGCTCGCGGCGTCGACGGCCCGCTACCTGACGTATCACGGGGTGAGCGGGCGGTGGCTCGTGGTCGCCGGTCTGATCGTCGTGCTGGCCGGGCTGTACGCGGTGATCGTGGTGCTGTCCCGGCGCGGCGGTGCGTGGCAACCGTGGGTGTGGCCGGTGCTGACGTCGTGGGTGGCGCTGGTGTGGTTGGCGCCGAGCTTCGCGTGGACGGCGTTCCCGATCTTCTTCCTGTGCACACGTGCGTTCCCGCGCTGGGCGGCCTACCTCATCGTCGCGGCACTCGCGGTGTTCGCGGGCATCGAGTTCGCGTCGTTCAGCGGCCGCACCGAGTGGGCGGTGCTGCTGGCGCCCCTGTGCACCGGCGCGCTGATCGTGCTCGCCTACGGGCAGGTGGAGCGGGACAGCGCCGAGCGTGAACGCCTCCTCGGCGAACTCGTCGACGCCAAGTCACGGCTCGCGGAAACCGAGCGGGAGGCCGGCGTGCTGTCCGAGCGTGAGCGTCTGGCGCGGGAGATCCACGACACCGTCACGCAGGGACTCACCAGTGCGCTGCTGCACCTCGAGGCGGCCGACGAGGTGTGGGAGCGGTCCGGGCCACGGGCCCGCGACGAGGTGCGGGTGGCCACCCGCTCACTGCGCGAGAATCTCGCCGAGACCCGCAACCTCGTCCACTACCTCAGCTCCCCCGACCTCACGACGCAGACACTCGACGCCGCGCTGCTCGCCGCGGTCCGCGGATACGTGCCGTCGGCGCAGTTGCGGGTGATCGGTGAGCCGGTGGGCCTGCCGCCGGACGTCGAGCACGCGCTGCTGCGGATCGTGCAGAGCGCAGCGTCGAACATCCGACGGCACGCCGACGCGCACACTGTGGGGGTGACCCTGACGTACCTGCCCGACGCCGTCGCCCTCGACGTGTTCGACGACGGCAGCGGTTTCGTGGTGGGTGAGACGAGCGGGTTCGGCCTACCGGCGATGCGGCAGCGCGTCGAGGCACTCGGTGGCACGTTCTCGGTGGAGAGCGCGCCCGGTGAGGGCACCGTCGTCGCGGCGCAGATCCCGGTCGGGGACGCGTCGTGATCTCGGTGCTGCTGGTCGACGACCACCTCGTGGTGCGCGCCGGGCTGCGGGCACTGCTGGATTCGCAGCCGGACATCACCGTGATCGGCGAGGCCGACACCGGCGAGGACGCCGTTGCGATGTCCGCGGACCGGTCCCCCGACGTGGTGATGATGGATCTGGCGCTCGGTATGGGAATCGATGGCGTGGAGGCGATCCGGCGAATCCGCGCGGCCCGACCCGATCAGCCGGTGCTGGTGTTCACCACGTACGACACCGACGCCGACGTGGTGCGCGCGCTCGATGCCGGCGCGATCGGATATCTGCTCAAGGACTCTGCGCCGCCGGACATCTTCGGCGCGATCCGGGACGCGGTGGCCGGCCGCAGCGTGTTGTCGCCGCCGGTGGCGTCGCGTGTGCTGGATCGGATGCGACGCCCCGATCAGGCGTTGACGGCACGGGAGGCGGAGTTGTTGAGCCTGCTGGCCGAGGGGCTGACGAACAAGGAACTCGGCAAACGACTCTTCATCAGTGAGGCCACCGTGAAGACCCATCTGGCACACATCTACGCCAAGCTCGGCGTCGATTCGCGGGCCGCTGCGGTCTCGATCGCTTTGCGCCGGGACGGGATTCGCTGACCGATGTCCTCGTTCTCCGCGATTCGCGTGCACGGCACGCCCACGGTCTCACATCTCGATCTCGCGCTACTGGAGACTTTCACGTTCGCCGACGGCGGCGGGCTCCCGGCGTCGTATCGCGACTTCGTGCGAAATCTCGGCTGGGGAAGACTGTTCGGGCTGTGGCTGGTGTATCCGCCCGTGCTCGACGGCTACGCGGACGGCTGGCAGGCCCGCAGCCGCATCCTCACCGAGAGGCTGCAGGAGATCTATCGCGACGGTCGCACCGAGGATTTCGACTGGATGATCGAACCGGACGGCGACTGGTCGCTGATCGACTCGCTGCGCGTCTTCGCGATCAGCGAGAACGGGGACGTACTGGTGTGGGACACCGCCGCTCGCGACGAGCACGGCGAGTTACCGGTGTACTGCTCGCAGGGGATGAACTCGCTGCGGTTGCTCGGACGTTCACTGGATGCGGCGGTGACGGTGCTGCGCGCCGAGTCGGTGGAGTTGTTCGGCGAGAACGAGTTCGACCTCGAACCGCTCGACGCGCAGCGCCTGCCGTGACCGGACTGCCGGTCACGCCGGTGTTCACGACTCCGTGGTGGTGTCGCCTGAGCCCGCGTCCTGCTCGTCTCCGGCCAGGATCAGGTACAGCGCCCGACGGGCGTCGGTGAGCACCTTCTCCGCCGCGGCGAGTTGCTCGGCGGTCCCGGACATCTGGACCTGACGGGCGGCGCCGTGCAGGTCGTGGAGCGGTCCGCGCAGATCGGGCCCCGATCCCGCGAAGGCGAACGGGTCGCCCCAGGATTCGGCGTTCTGCTCGACGAACTCACGTCCGGCGTCGGTGAGGGTGACGAGCTTGCGTCCGCCCTCGGCGGTCGTCTGCACCAGGCCCTCGTCCTCCAACTGCTGGAGCTTCGGGTAGATCGCGCCGGCGCTCGGGCGCCAGGCACCGTTGGTGCGATCGGTGATGGTCTGCATCAGCTGGTAGCCGTACATCGAGTCCTCCTTCAGCAGGAGCAGGACGGCTGCGCGGACGTCGCCGCGACCTGCTCGACCCATGCCACCGCGTCCGCGGGGTCCGCCGTGTCCGCGCCCCCGGCCCCGACCACCGCGCATGCGGGGGTCCTCGCCGTCGAAGGGGCGGTGATGGCGGCGCTGACGGCCCATCTCCTCACCCCACGCGGGGTGTCCGTGCATCTGTTCCGGCCCTCGCCGGTGATTGATGTTCCTCATCGGTTCTTCCTTTCATCGTTTTCCGACACACTCACGATATATCGTGATCGTATCTTTGAAAAGGGTGGCGTGGGTCACCGACCTTCCCGGCGGATCATGCGATGGAACCGGGTGCGGTCTCGCTGCGTCTGATCCAATGAGCGAGTCGTCTGGGCGGTTGAGGGGGGAAACGTGAGGTCAGTGAGTCGGTGGGGTATGGCTGTTCTCGTAGTGGCCGGTGTCGTAGGACTGGCCGGTTGCGGCTCGACCAGCGTGGAGGGGCAGGCCGAGACCACCAAGCCCGAGGCCGGCGAGCCGGCATTCGATCCGTGCAGCATTCCGGAGGATGTGCTGCGGGAGGCGGGGGTTGATCCGGCTACTGAGTCGCGGGACATCCTCGGCGTCAAACAACCCGGCTGGAAGCTCTGCGACTGGGGCGGAGACGGAACAGCAATCACCGTGTTCGCCACCGCGCAAGCGCTCAGCGAGGTGCGAGCGAACGATCGCTTCACGAGCTTCGCACCAATCGAGCTTGGGGGTCGCGAGGCGTTCACCTTTCGCGAGGTGGCGGACACCCGCAACGAGTACTGCGATGTCGTCTTCGTGGCTGGAACCGACACAGTGATGATCAAGTCGGGCTACTTCGTCGGCAGGACGCCCTCCGAGGGTCCCTGTCCACTCGCGATTCGGAACGCCCAGATCCTCGCTCCATCAATTCCCGACTGACAGGCGGTGGTCTCGATCAACGGCAATCTGTGGAGTGAACTCGGCGCACGAGCAGAGGAAGGTGAGCTCTACCTCGAGCCCGGCGTGGCACAGAAGTGTGCGCAACGCTGCGCCGAACTCGGCGCAGAACTCGACCGAATCAGACGCGGCGCAGCGAGCCTCGGCCGTATCGACGGCCTCGGCCACCTCCCCTCCGGCACAGCCTTGGCCCGCAAGTTCGAACAGAAGGCGTCGGGCGGTGAGTATCCGCTCGATCAGGCGCTCGCAGACCACATCACCGTCGTCGAGGAGATGCAGTCGGTGTTCGAGAAGATCGCCGCGAACTACGCGACCGCCGAGGAGTCGAACGCGCAGCGGTTCACGGAAAGCGGAGGCTGACTGACCCGCAGCCGCTCGCCGGCGCGGTCTAGAACTCGGTGAGGTCCGCGAAGTTCTCCGTGTAACCGAGCAGCAGCACCAACGAGCCCCGCAATACGGCGCCTAGCTCGTTCCAGGCGTCGGCGTCGCGCTGCACGTACAGCTCCCGCAGATCCGCGATGAGCGCGTCTACGTCACGCTGCTCGGGATCGACGACACTCAGGAACCCCAGTGTGGACGCGCCGATCCCGACGAGCTCGTACCCGTGCCGCTCCCGCATCCGGCGCGCCACCGCGCAACTCTCGAATGGCGTCCAGTCCCCGGCGAAGTAGCCGTTCGGGAGGTCGGCGAGCAGGTCGATGTCGTCCTCGGTCGGCAGGCACTGCACCACGTGCACGTCATCTACCACCAGACCGGGATCGCGATTGAGCGCGATCAGTGCCTCGATGTCGCTCGGCGCGGTGACGAGCGAACCGCACACGTCCTCCCATCGCACCGCACGATCCGGGTCCGCGAGCACCGCCCGCGCAGACTCGAACACCGCGGTGTCGTAGGCGAGAACGGCCTCGTCGGTCTCGTCGTCCGGGTACTCCACGTCCCCGTCCAGATCGTGCTTACCGCGTGCGTGGCCGCTCGTGTAGAGACACTGGTTCGGGTCGTCCAGCGTCAGGAAGCACCGGCCGTCGTTTCGATGGGCCGCCTCGATTTCCCGGAACGCTGCGAGCAGCGCATCGAAGGACTGTGCCTCGGTCACGACTGCGACGCTCAGCCGGTTCACACCCCGGTGTCCCGCGTCGGGCAGGGCACTGACGACCGCCCCCGCGACGTCGCCGTGGGGCTGCCGGGTATCGGACACTGTTCCTCCATCAGGGCTCGGCGCTACCGCATGCCGAACCATGATCCCCGAAGGTCGCGCCGGCTAGTCGCCCACCATCTGCCCGGACGCCGCCCATCGCGGATCGCGTCCGGCGCATCCGAGGAGCCGGTCCAGATCGGAGGCGTCGTCCGGGACCGGAACCACCGGCCCGTAGAGCCCCTCGCGGCCCGCCTCCTCCCCCGGCACCGACATCGAGGCCGCGAAGCTCAGGCTCGCCTCGACGCTGGCCGGATCGGATTCGAAGGGCTGACCGGTGGCGCGTGCGAGGTCCCAGCCGTGCAGGACGAGCTCGTCGATCGCCACGGTGCCCATGACGGCGGCGGGCATCGTCACGCCGCCCGCCGCCGCTTCGCCTTCCCAGGCTCCGGGCTCACGCCACGCGGCAGGCAGTGCCTCGAGTTGTCGTTCGAGCTGCTCCCGCCAGTCCACCGGCAGTTCCGTCGGCCGCGCCGACCCGTCCCCGGGGAACGGAGTCTTGCGCGCAGTGGCCGCGAACGCGGTCGTCAGCTCGAGGAGATGCCGCAGCAGGTCGGCCACCGACCAATCGGTGCAGGGCGTCGGGAGTCCCAGGTGCTCGTCACGAACCCCGGCGGCCACCCGCGCCACCTGCATCGACGCCGGCCCCAGGTCGTATTCGGTCGTCATGAGTGCCTCCGTCCGTCGAATGTCGTCTCACTGGTATCGACCGGGCGGGGGCGCGAAACTCATCGTCGCCGGATCACTGCGGGGACTTGAGCTGCATCCACGCGAGCACCGTGAGGATCCGTAGCGCCGGAACCGCCTCGTCCAATCCAGCCCGTTCGCGCAGTGAGACGAGGCGGCGCTGCAGTGCGCCGTCGTCTGCACGCAACGCCGTCCGCACGGACTCGAGGTGCGCCTGCTTCGTGTCGAGTACCTCGCCGATCACGCGATCGTAGATCGGGAAGAGCCGCGGTCGTTTCCGCGCGATCAGCTTCGACGCCACGGTGCGGCCGATGCTCGGCACCGTCCACAGCGCCGCCTCGAGCCGGCACACCGGCGACTCGGGGGTCAGCTCGTCAGCTTCGTCGGCAAGGTCACGGTCCGGCCCCACCGCGACCAGCAACTCGCCGAACTCGTCGACACGCTCCCGCAACAGGATCTGCGCGCCATCCGGAGACACGTCGACCGACAGCATCGTGACCGCCACAAGATCGTCCGCCGTGAAAGTGTCGGCGTCTCGCCCGCGGGTCCCGGTCGAGTCCCAGGTGTCCCAGCGGGCACCGCTGCGCAGATACCCGGTCTTGACGAGCGGCTCGGTGAAGTACCTCCGCAGGACTTCGACGGCGGCGCCGTCGTCGTCGGCCACGAGCACCTTCGGGAGCCGAATCGTCATGTCAGTCATCCTCGTTCATCACGTTCAGCACATGCTGCGCGAACGAACGATTGTGGTACTGCGCGTACGGTCCGCGCCCCTTGCCTACCAGCGCCTGCGCCAGCGGACGGATCGTCGTCTCGTCGAGGGGCAGTTCGAAGAACTGTTCGTCGGCACCCTCGTCGGACAGGAACCAGTCGATGAGTACGCCGTCGCCGTCCGCAGCGGCATTGTCGGTCTTCTTGAAGCGCAGCAGCGGATTGGCCAGCGCGAGCCCGTCGAGGCTGTAGCCGGTGCTGCGCTGCAGCGCCGACAGCGACGTGTACAGCACGGTGCGGAAGTCGACGGTCTCACCGTTCTCGGTGTAGCGCTCCACGTACAGCACTTCCATCGGCCCGACGTTGAGGGTGAACAGACGTTCGCGTTCGGCGGTCTTGTTCGTCGTCGGCAGGCAGCTCAGAGTCCACTCGTCCACCTCACCCGACGCCGGATCGTCGAACGCCGACGCCAGGTAGCCGGCGATCAGATCGACCACCACATCGAAGAACGGGTCGGTCTGCAGCAGCTCGAAGTTGGCGTCGGTCGCGGCAGGGTGGATGTCAGGCATGGATGATCCTCGAGTTGTGGGGCGACCTTCGAGGATACTGGGCCGAGGGCGCTCGACTCCGCGCGAGAGGTGGTGCCCCGGCCCTCACACGCTCGCCGACTCCATCCGGTAGTCGTCCAGCGGGAAACTCCGCGCCTCCGCGAAGGCGTTGGCCGTCGACGTCGGACGCAGCAGGGCCGCCTCGCCGTGCTGGTTGAAGTAGTACGAGCGCGCCGAACTGCAGCTGCCGCCGTAGAACACCGAGTCGTCGAGGTTCGCGGTCATCCGGTCCAGGAACCGGGTGTTGGCGTCCTCGGTCACCTCGAAGACGTCGGCGCCTTGTCGCCGCATCTCGGTGAACAGCCGGGTCATGTGCGCCATCTGCGACTCGATGGTGGTGAAGTACGACAGCCCGCTGTAGGAGTACGGGCTCGCCAGGGTGAGGAAGTTCGGGAACTTCGGCACCGCGACCCCCTCGTATGCCTGGAAGCGGTTGTCCCGCCACCACTTCCCGAGGTTACGGCCGTCCCGGCCGATCACCTCGATGGCCGGGAAGTTCACATCCCACAGGTTGAAGCCGGTCGCCAGGATCAGCGTGTCGATGTCGGTGCGCCGGCCGTCGGTGGTGACGACGGCGTCCGGTTCGATGCGCGCGATCGAGGTGGTCTCCAACTTCACGTTCTTCTTCGTGAACGTGCGGTAGTAGTGGTTCGAGAAGGTGGGCCGTTTGCAGCCGAAGTCGTAGTGCGGCGTCAGTTTTCGTCGTAGATCGGCGTTGGGCACCTGCGCGCGCAGGAACAGTTTCGACGCCGCCGCGGCGCCCTTGTTGAGGATCTTCGCCTGCCGGTAGTGCAGCACCGCGCTCACCATGATGCCCTCGAGAATGGCGTCGCTGACCGCCCGGGCCACGCGCTGCGTCACCGGTACCCGCGAGAAGAGTCGTTGCACCACAGCGGGAATCGGCATGTCGAGCTTCGGCACCACCCAGATGGGGGTGCGCTGGTAGACGGTGAGCTCCCGCGCCTTGCGGGCGACCTCGGGGATCAACTGGACGGCGGTGGCGCCGGTACCGATGATCGCGGACCGCGACCCGGCCAGGTCGATGCCGTCCTCCCACGCGGTGGTGTGCAGCACCCGCCCGGCGAACGTGTCGATGCCGTCGATGGCCGGTAGCTGCGGCTGCGACAGGAACCCGGTCGCGGTGAGCAGGTAGCGCCCGGTGACCTGCCCGCCCCCGTCGATCGACACCACCCAGTGCCGGGCGTCCTCGTCCCAGCGCGCACCGGTGACGACGGTCCCGAAGCGCATGTGGCGGCGCAGGTCGTACTTGTCGGCGACGTGCTCGGCGTACCGCTTGAGCTCGGCGCCCGGCGCGAACAACCGCGACCAGTGCGGATTCGGTTCGAACGAGTACGAGTAGGTGACCGACGCGATGTCGACGGCCAGACCCGGGTAGCGGTTGACGTGCCACGTGCCGCCGAGGTCGTCTTCGCGTTCGAGGATCGCCAGGTTGGTCAGCCCGAGCCGGCCCAGGGCGATCGCCGCACCCATCCCGCCGAAGCCGGCACCGACGATCACGGCGTCGTACTGCGTATTCCGGTCCACCGCTGCACCCTTCCCCAGGTATGTGTCACTTCCAGTGTCACTCATCTGCGCGGGTGTGGCCAGGCTTTCGGCCCGATCGGTCGACGCCGACGCACCGGCCGCCCGGACTCAGCCGCCGGTGCGGGCCGTCGCGACCGCGTCGATCTCCACCGTCGCGCCGTAGGGCAGCCCGCTCACCTCGACGAAGGTGCGGGCGGGACGGGGAGCGTCGAAGATCCGCTCGAATTGGCGGTTCGCCTCCTCGCGCAGCGACAGGTCGGTGACGAAGTAGGTGAGCTTCACGACGTCCCTCAGTTCGCCGCCGACCGTCGCGAGGCGGTCGACCATCCGGTCGACAGCGGCGTCGAGCGCCTCCGTACGGCCCGGCACCGGAACGCAGTTCTCGTCGACGGACAGGGCGCCCGAGACGAAGACGAGGCCGGCGGCGACGAACGCCGGGCTGTAGGGGTGGTCGGCGGACACCTCGGTCAACGACATCGAGTGCCTCCTCTGAGGTCGACAGCAACGGATCAGGCCGACCATAGCCCGCCCCGGGACACGTGCCGACGAACAGCACGCACACCCCAGCGACAGCCCCGACCGCGCGTTATGGTGCAGGTCACACGGCCGACCGTGAGGGGTCGACCCGACGCGAAGGGGAAACCGCAGTGGAAATCCAGGGAACCGCGGCACTGATCACCGGCGCAGCCTCCGGCCTCGGGGCCGCGACCGCGAAGCGATTCGCCGACGCGGGCGCCACCGTGTTCGGGCTCGACCTCGCGCAGTCGATCGAACGCGCCGGGGACAACGTGCCCGCGGGTGTCACGTTCCTTCCCGCCGACGTCACCAGCGAGGCCGACGTCCAGGGCGCCGTCGACAAGATCGGCGAGTCGGGGGTTCCGCTGCGCACCGTCGTCAACTGCGCCGGCGTCGGCTGGGCGGGCCGGATCCTGTCGAAGAACGGCCCGCACGACCTCGAACTGTTCCGGACCGTGATCACCGTCAACCTGCTCGGCACCTTCAACGTGATGCGACTGGCCGCCAACGCGATGCAGTACCTGCCGACCGTCGACGACTCGGGCCAGCGCGGCGTCATCATCAACACCGCATCGGTGGCGGCGTTCGAGGGGCAGATCGGGCAGATCGCCTACACCGCGTCGAAGGGCGGCGTGCATGCCATGACGATCACCGCCGCGCGCGACCTCGCGCAGGTCGGCATCCGGGTCAACACCATCGCCCCCGGCACCATCGACACCCCGATGCTCGCGGGCGTGACCGACGAGTACCGCACCAACCTCGAGGCCGGCATTCCCTTCCCGTCGCGCCTAGGCAAGCCCGACGAGTACGCGCAGCTGGCGCAGTTCCTCGTCGAGCACGACTACCTCAACGGCGAAACGGTCCGCATGGACGGCGCGCTACGCATGGCGCCGCGGTAGAGGCCCGACGCGCCGGGGCGAGCGCCTCGGGGCTTTCGTCGTCCGGTCAGAATCGCCAACGCGTCTGCGCGTAGACACCTTTCGCGAAGGCGAAGACGAGGGACGGTTCGACGCGGAACACCGTGGCCGGCCCGCCGGCCGTGTTGACGAACCGCCCGTCCGTGACGTCGAAGCTCCAGTCCGACCCGTACTTCGCGCGGTAGGCGTCGGCGATGCCGGTCAGCGACTCCGGATCCGAGATCCGTACCGCTCGCCCCTCGATCACGACATCCAGTCCGGATCCGAGGGCGTTCGCCCCGGTCGTCAGCGCGCACGCACTGGATTCGGAGAGGTTGCGCGCCTTCTGCTCGTCGGGCCCGGTGCAGAAGTGCATCCGGTCGTCGACGCGGACAGCGATCAGCGGCGTCACGTGCGGTCGGCCATCGGCGCGGACCGTGGACAGCCAGAACACCTCGGCGGCGTCGAGTGCGGCCGTCACCTGCGGCCACGTGGAGGCCGGCGCTTTCTCGTCGCTGTATCGGCTGTCGAGTTCGGCGGCGGGCAGCTGCGCGGTCATGGGGGTCTCCCGTCTCGTGGGGTGCTGTCACAAGTACAGACCCGGACCCTGCCGAGAACTCATCGCCCGGAGCGCTTCGCGCCCGTGCGCCTTTTTGGTAGCGACAGGTACCAGAAAGGCGCACAGGCGCGAAGCGCCTACAGTTCCGACTCGTGCGGGATCTCGGCGGCGGCGCGCTCACTCATCCACTCGCGCAGCACCTTGGTGGCGATGACGTCGTCCTCGTTGTACTCGAGGAGACGCTGACGCTGGGTGAGGTCGGGGTCGCCGTCGTAGCCGACGGCCTCGCGGTACCAGCTCATCGAGGCCTCGCCGTTGGCCTCGGCGTCGCGCCAGTGGAATCCGGCGACAGGCGCGATCTTCTTGAGCCCCTTGCCGTTCGGGCACACGAAGTTGTCGCTGACGGCCTGGTAGATGTCCACCCACTGCGGGCTGTCGATGAACTCGCGGATCTCGGCGACGCTGGGGATTCCGTCGATGCCGGCGAAGCGACGCGCCGAGTCGAGCAGCCACTTGTCCTCGGCGGATCGCGAATAGCAGTACGCGGCGAAGGTTTTACCGACGGCGGCCGCGCCGGCCCGCTCGGCCATGAGCCACGTCCAGAACTCGGCGAACGAGCGCGCCTCGTCGACCGTCGGTAGCGGATCCCAGCTCACGAACGGCCGGTACACCGACGTGCCCGCGACGTTGAGCAGCGTGCCCCACAGGTAGGCGCCGTGCTCCTGATAGCTCTCCATGTCGACGTCGACCTCGACGTCGGCGCGGGCCACCGTGACGGTCTCGTGGCGCCGCACCAGCGGCGCCGACGCGATCCAAGCCTTCGCCGTGACGACGGTGTCGTGGAAAGAGTTGTGCGGCCACTCCTCCGGGGCATCGCCTTCCCACGCGGCGAGCTGCTCGACGGTGCGCACGCCACGCTCACGCAGCACGTCGGCCCGCGACCCGGACGCCACCAGCGACACGTCCTGGGTCTTCTCCAGCTTCTCCCGGCAGCCCGGCCACCACGGGCACGAGCGGCACTCGCCGATCTGCGACGGCACCGTCGCGATCTCGCCGCGCGCGACGGCGATGCGGTCGGCGAAACGTTCGTCGTAGTCGTCGAGGACGTTCGCCAGGTCGTGCACCAATATGCAGTCGGCGCCGTAGCCGATGGCACCGCCCGACAGCGCCGGGCTCGCCAGACCGTGCCGCTCGAGCATCCGGTACACCTGGGCGAGCCGCATCTGGTCGCGCAGTTGGGCGCGCACCTTCCGCTTCTCGTCGACGGTGGGCGCCCACTCGAACAACCCGGTCGTGACCGCTCCGGTTCCGGGGTCGGTGACCTTGTGGTTGACGACGATGACGGGCAGGTAGCCGCCGCGCTCGACGTCGCGGAGCAGGATCTCGACCCGCCCCCGCCGGCCGGTGTCCCGTTCGGAGGGCAGCACCGCACCCCAGATCTTGTCGGCACCGTTCCGGCACGCCTCGAGGGTGGCGCGGGCGCGCTGCCGGGCCGGGCCGTCGGGGTCGATCCGCACCCACGCGTCGGGGTCGGCGTCCATCAGCCGGACGCGGACCGCCTCGCGCTGCGCGGCCGCCGCCTCCTGCCGCTGCTTCACTCCGGTGTTCTCGGGGGCCGCCGCCAGCAGATCGGGGTAGGCGGCATCGAGATGGACGCGGTGGCGGCACCGCGTCAGCGCACCGGGCTCGAGAAGCACGGGGGCGCCGTCCTGCGGGCCGTTGGGGGAACACACGATGTGGAAGATTATGTGCTCACCTAGGGTAAAGCCGAAAGCGGCGGAGCCCGAGCAAACGCGGATAGGCTGTGACACAGTCCGTCGCCGCGCCGAAACACCAGATGGAGGGGCCTTTCCAGTGGGGTTGTTCAAGAAACGTAAGCGGCGCGCCACGCGCAAGGCCGAGGCGAAGGCGCTCAAGCACAAGGCGAAGCTCGAGGCCAAGCTCGGCGCCAAGAACGACCGCAAGAAGCACCGGTCGTACGCGAAGGCCCAGAAGAAGGTCGACAAGGCCCAGATCTCGGCGCTGAAGGCGCAGGAGAAGGCCGCCGCCAAGGCGGCCGAGAAGGGCCTGACGGTCGCCCAACTGCGCCGCTACATGGGCGTCGCCCGCCTGCTGGCGCCGGTCGTCGTGCCGCTGGCATACCGCGGCGCCACCGCGCTGCGCGGTCAGCTCGACGCCCAGCGTGCCCAGCGCATGGGCATCGCCGTCGACCAGCTCGGCGAGTACACCGGCCACGGCGCCAAGCTCAGTGCCCGCATCGCCGGCGCCGAGAAGTCGGTCGCCGAGATCGTCAGCCGGCACCCCGGGGACGCCGAGACGCAGCAGTTCGCGACCGCGATCCGGGCCCGGCTCACCGACCTGGAGACCGCCGTCCACGCCTCCGAGCAGATGCCGCCCGCCCGCCGCAAGCAGGCGCACCACGCCATCTCCTCCGAGCTCGACGGCGTCGAAGCCGACATCCTGGCGCGCCTCGGCGTGCGCTGACCGTCCCGCCCCGACCGCCGTGTCCGCTCCCCGCCCCGCCCCGACCGCCGCGCTTCGCGGTGGTGCCGTGGGCGCGCTGGCGGCGGCGCTGGCGGTCGCGGCGCACGGCGTCGCCGGCGGCGGGTTCCCCGGGTCGCCGGCCCTGACGCTGCTGTTGGCCGCGTGCGCCGCGGTAGGCGCCGCGGCGGGCGGGGTCCCCGTGCTGAGCCGCAGCCGGACCGCTCTGTTCGGTGCCCTCGCGGCCGGGCAGGGCGCCGGCCACCTCGCGCTCACCGTCTCCGCCGACGGGCACCTCCACCAGGGTGTACCGGTCGTCGCAATGCTCGCCGCGCATGCTGCGGCCACCGTCGTGTGCGCGGGTCTGGTCCTCGGCGCCGAGCGCCTGTACGGGCCGATCACCCGTGTCCTCCGGGCCGTTCTGGCGCCACCCGTCCTGGGTGTCGCATCCGCACCCGTGTGCGCGCCGCGACCGCTCGACCGCCGCGCGCCGCGCCTGACGGTGCTCGCCACCGGGTTGTCCCGCCGCGGACCTCCGCTGTTCGCCTGACCCGCGAACCGGTACCTCCGCACAGAAAAGACACCCGAACCAGATGAAGAAGACCATCACGCGCGCCCTCCTCACGGTGGGCGCCGCCGGCAGCGCGCTGCTGCTCGC
Organism: Prescottella equi; assembly: GCF_002094305.1. Classification (GTDB taxonomy): domain Bacteria; phylum Actinomycetota; class Actinomycetes; order Mycobacteriales; family Mycobacteriaceae; genus Prescottella; species Prescottella equi. The sequence goes on along the minus strand of NZ_LWTX01000003.1, from coordinate 583,769 downwards.
GACCGGCGTGGCCTCCGCGCACGTCTCGGTCGCCGCCCCCGGCGCCGAGCAGGGCGGCTACTCCGTCCTCACCTTCCGCGTCCCCACCGAGTCCGACACCGCCGGCACCACCGCACTCACCGTGCAGTTGCCGGGCCTGAAGTCGGCGCGCACCGAGCCCATGCCCGGCTGGACGTCCGCCGTGCAGAAGGACCCGTCCGGCGTCGCGACGTCCGTGACGTGGACGGCCGACCCCGGCGTGAGCGTCGGCCCCGGCCAGTTCCAGCAGTTCGTGCTCTCCGCGGGCCCGCTGCCCGAGCAGGACGCCGTCGAGTTCCCCGCCACCCAGACCTACAGCGACGGCAACGTCGTGCAGTGGGACCAGAAGCCCGGCCCGGACGGATCCGAACCCGACAAGCCGGCTCCGTCGCTGACGCTTGCGGCGGGCAGTGGCGACAGCCACGGCACCGTGGACGCGACGGTCTCGGTCGACGAGACCACCAACACCACCGACACCACCGCCCGCTGGCTCGGCGGCATCGGCCTGGTGCTCGGTGCGTTGGGCGCCGCCCTGGGCATCGGCGCGACGCTGCGGGGGCGCCGCTCATGAGCCCGCACCTGATCCGACGTTTCCGCGTCGTCGCCGTCGGTTTCGTCGCGATGCTCGCAACGCTGCTCGGCGCCGGCACGGCGTCCGCGCACTCCGCGGTGATCGCCAGCACCCCCGACAACGGCGCCCAGATCGCGACCGCGCCCCAGCGGGTCAGCCTCCAGTTCAACGAGGCCCTGCAGGAGAAGTTCGCGTCCCTCACCGTCGTCGGCCCCGACGGCAACCTGTGGTCCAAGGGCGACCCGACGATCCAGGGTGACACCGCCAGCGTCCCACTCGAGGGCCTCGGCCCGGTGGGCGAGTACACGATCGCGTTCCGCGTGACCTCGGCCGACGGCCATCCGGTGAGCGGCACCCGCGTGTTCACGTTGACGCAGGAGGGGACCGGCGTCCCCGGCCCCAAGGCGGGCGGTCAGGACGCGTCGAGCAGCAGTGACGGCGACTCCGACTCGAACATGATCATCTGGGTCATCGTCGGTGTCGCCGTGGTGGTGTTCGGCGGCGGCCTGTGGTTCGCGCTGCGCAAGCCGCGCGGCGAGAACTGAGCCGAGCGGTACCCCGATGAGGACGGCGAACATCGGCCGGGGCCGGCTGCTGTTCGCCGTCCCCACCGCGCTGGCCGGGGTGGCGCTCGCGTGGCTGCTCGCCACCCCCGACGGCCCGTCCCCCACCGCCGCGGTGCGGGTGCTGGCCGTCGGGCTGGGAGCCACCGTGTTCGGGCTGGCCGCGTGGCAGTGGCTGCAGCGGGACGAGCGTCGCCCCGCGCTCGACGCCGGACTGCTGTGGCGGACACTGGCAGCCGTCGCGGGTGCCTGGACGATCGCCGAGTGCGTACTGGTGGTTCTCGAGGCCGCCGAGACCGGGGGGCGGTCGCACTTCGCGGTGGCGCCAGGCACCGTCGTCGACTTCGTCCGCGTCGTCGGGGCCGGACGTCTCGGTGCCGTCACCGTGGCCTGCACGGCACTGGTGACGCTGATCGCGGCCGTCGCCTACCGCCGCAGCCTGCCGTGGCCGGCCGCGCCGGTACTCGCGCTGACGGGCCTGGCGCTGATCGCCCGCCCCATCGGCGGGCACATGTCGCAGCAGACCCTCGGCTCGCTGCTCGACGCCGCGCACGTCCTCGCGGCGGCCACGTGGTTCGGGATGCTCACCGCCCTGGCCCTCACGGCCCGCTCACGCGGCGCGTGGGCGTCCCTGCTCCCCCGCTACTCGACCATCGCGTGGCGGTGTGTGTGGGTCCTCGCCGCAACGGGCCTGATCAACGCGGCGGTCCGGCTCGGCGGCATCGCTCCGCTGGTCACCACCGGCTACGGCCGCGTGGTCCTCGCGAAGGTCGTCGCGCTGGCCGGGTTGCTCGCCGCCGGGTGGTGGCTGCGCCGCACGTGGGTGGGCCCGGCGGCCGCACACCGGATCGACGCCGACGCGTCACTGCGTCGAGCCGTCGGCGAATCGGCCACGATGGCAGTCGCATTCGGGCTGGCCGCGGCTCTCGCGACCACCGCCTGATCCGGACTCCTACGCGACCGAGATGGTGATCGTGCCGGAGTAGGCGCCGATCGCCGCGCCGTCGGGGTAGTCGACCCAGAGTCTCGGAGTCCACGTAACCGTCTCAGACGGCCAGACACTGCCCGTGCGATCGACGACGATCTTCGGGCTGCCGAGATTCTGCCTCGGAGCCGAGGTCGAGCCCCCGACATTGCCCGCAATGGCGGTCGCCTCGTAAGTCACCGCGCTCTTGGGGATGGTGCCGTTGGTGCCGACGAAATCGGTCGACGAGGCGGTCGCGGTCCAATCGACCGGTGAGCCCACCACGCCCCCGGTCGACGTCACCGAGATGAGCGTGAGCGTGCCGTTGGCGCTCTTCGCACCGGGAACGACGGTGGCCCACTGCCCGGCGACGGTGATCGACAGACCGGACCGGCCCGCGGCGGCGGTCAATGCGCGATTACCGCCCGGAGTCGTCGGGGCAGGGGCCGACGTGGTCGGCGCGACCGCCGTGGCAGGCGTCGTCGTCGTCGTGGTCGTGGTCGTAGCCGTGGCTTCGTCCGAGTCGCCCCGGGAGACGTAGCGCTCACGGGTGGTCGTCGGCGCCGCCGTCGTTGTCGCCGCTGCCGCAGTGGTGGTGGTGGTCGTGGGCGCGGCCGTCGTGGTCACCTCGTTCGCCCCATCGGACGGCGCTGCCGTCGCGGTGGGCGCGCCGACGAGGACCAGGGCCCCGACAGCGGCCAGGGACAGACGGAGGCCTCGCGGCATCGTGTTGCGCCACACGGCTACTGCTCCGATCCCGACGGGCGACGCTTCCGCACCACCAGGTAGCCGCCGACTCCGGCGACGGCGAGCACCGCCACCACGATTCCGGCGATCAGCGGCCACGACGTCGAGTCGGACGCGCCGACCGACTCGCCGTCACCCTTGTCGGGAAAGGTGAGCGTCGCCGACGTGTCGTGCTTGATGATGCCGCTCTCGAGCTCGACGTCGGCCTTCCACGGACCGGCGGGCAACGCGACACTGTCGGGCACGGCGATGACGACCTCGCCGTCCTCACCGGGCGCGATGGTCGCGACCGCACTGTCGATGGGGCCGGCGGACAGTCCCCCGGGGCCGCCCGAAAGGTTCAAGGTCCCGGCAAGATCGACCGCTCGTCCGCCCGTGTTGGTGACCGAGGCGACGACGGACGCGAGCCCGTCGGCCGTGCGACGCGGCGTCAGGCTGGAGATCGTGAAGTCGGCGGGCGGACCGTTGCCCGGCCCCACCGACAGGTAGACCCGCACCCCGACGCGTGATTCGTTGGTGATGCCGTTCGACGCCGGGGCCTTGTGGGACGCCCAGATCACGGCGTACTGCTCGACCTCCGGCGCATCCTGCGGCACGGCGATCGTCACGGCCACCTCGGCCTGTTCGCCGTCGGCGAGGTCGACCGTGGGCCGGTCGACGGAGATCCATGACGAGAGTGCGTTCGTCTCGCCCGGCTCCCCCAGCGCGAATGTCCCCTTCGCGACTCGTGCGGCACCGGCGTAGACGTCGATCTGCGCGGGCGCGCCGGTGTCGTTGGACACCATCACATGTCGGGTGACAGTGGTGCCCGGCGGGAGGTTGTCGACGATGTAGCGCAGTGCCCGAGGATCGTCCTTCAGCGCGACCGGCGCGTCGAGCAGGCGCACGCCGATCGATCCGTCGGGAGTGGCCTGATCCGGGGCAGCAAGAGCCGACGCGGGCACACTGACGGCCGCGATGACGGCCACGAGGAACGCGAGGAGGGAACGCATGGATCACTTTCTGGCCGAACGGCCGGAGACGCAGGAAGCGTCCCCGGCCGATGGGTACCGAGCTCTAGGCGACCGAAATGGTGATGGTGCCCGTGTAGCTACCGATGGAGGCGCCGTCCGGGTAGTTGACGGTCAGGGTCGGGCTCCACGTCGCGACCTCCAACGGCCACGTCAGGCCCGTCCGGCTGACGACAGTCTTGGGAGAGTCGAGGGTCTGCTCTCCGGTCGACGCGAGCGTGCCCCCACCGACCTTGCCCGCGGGCGACGAGGCCGAGTAGGTGACCGCGCTCTTCGGGATGGTCTCGTTGGTGCCGACGAAGTCCGTCGAGGATGCGCTGGCAACCCACCCGCGCGGCGCCTGGTTACGGCTGTCACTCACGGAAACCAGGGTCAACAGACCGCTGGCCTTACCGGCCGTAGGCGTGACGGTGCCGAGCCCACCGGCGACAGTGACGGACAGGCCACCACCCTCGGTTCCGAGGATGGAGAAATTGACGGTGGTGCTGGCGTCGTTGGCGGCGTTCGCGGCGGTGGCCGGGACGACGAGACCGGCGGCAGCGACCAGGCCGGCGGCGAGAAGCGTTACTTTGCGCATGTTTCCTCTTCGGGGGGGATGTTCGGGTGGAACAGACAGCAGCCCGTTACCGAACAGAACCAAACGGCCCGATTCGGGGGTCGACTATTGATACTCGACAGTTGGTCAAGTGTCCAGTAGGGGAATCGAATTATTTTGCTCGGCTCGGACGGTACTCGGAACGTTTGTTTGTTTTGCCGTTTTCGCGCTTCTCGATCCGGACGGCACCCGGCGATGGCATTGGCGGGCACCGACTCTGATCGTTTTCGCAGCTGGGGCGCCGAGGTCGGCACTAATATTCGGGATCGTGACTTCGACGGGGTGGTGGTTCCGGGCCAAGCACGCGCTCGACACTCGGGGGCCGTTTCCGCGCCGTCGGCGCGGCTCGCTCGCCGACGCGGTGGCCGGACGCCGGGTCCTGGTCACCGGGGCGTCGTCGGGGATCGGCCGGGCCGCCGCGATCGATCTCGGTGCGGCCGGTGCGACGGTGCTGCTCCTCGCCCGTCGCGAGGCCGAACTCGACGAGGTCGTCCGAACCATCGAGGCCCACGGTGGGAAGGCGTTCGCCTACCCGTGCAACCTCAACGACGCCGACGCGACCGACGCGACGATCGCTCGGATCCTGGACGAGCACGCCGGCGTGGACATTCTCGTCAACAACGCGGGCCGCTCGATCCGGCGGCCACTCGACCAGTCCTACGACCGGGCACACGACTTCGAACGGACCATGCGGCTCAACTACTTCGCTGCGGTGCGCCTGATGCTGGCCGTACTGCCGGGGATGCGGGAGCGTCGCTACGGGCAGGTGATCAACGTGCTGTCGGCCGCGAACCTGTTCGGCGGACCCGGCTACAGCGCGTACGTGGCGTCGAAGGCCGCGCTCGACGAGGTGTGCGCCAGCTTCCAAGCCGAAACACTCAGTGAGAACGTCACGTTCACGTCGATCTACATGCCGCTGGTGCGGACCGCGATGGTCGCCCCGAACAATCAGTACCTGAAGGCCGCGGCGCTCAGCCCCGAGGAGGCGGGCCGGGTCGTCTGCGACGCGATCGTCCACCGGCCGCGGCGCATGGGCCCGACGTTGGGACGTCTGACCCGGTTGATCGACGCGATCAGCACCGAGCGCGCCGACGCCGCCCGGCACCGGAGGTTCGCGTCGGGCGGCTGACCGGCCTGCTCACCACTGCGGCATCAGTTCGGACTGCCTGTCGGCCACCATCTCCCGGATCGCCTGCAGCACCGTGGCCGCCGCGGGTCGGCGCAGCCGTCTCGGCGCCAGGCACGCCGAGAACTCGAGGGTGATGGCGACGTCCGACGGCAGCACTCGCCGGAGCGTCGGCTCACGCTCGGCCACGAACGCGGGCAGCAGTCCGATCCCGGCACCGGCCAGTGTCGCCGCGGTCTGCGCCTGAACACTGGTCGAGCCGAAGGTGACCTTGTGGTTGCCGGTGAGCTTCGTCAGCACATCGAGGTCCTCCACCCGGAGCAGGCCCTCGATGTAGTAGACGAGCGAATGCCCCTCCAGGTCCTCGAGCGACGTCGGCATGCCGCGTTCGGCCCGATACGCGTCGGATGCGTACAGGCCCAGCCGATAGTCCGTCAGTTTCTCGGCGCCCGGTCGCCCGAAGACCGGCTCGCCCACTCCGATCTCGATGTCGGCGCCGGCCCCGAACGCGCTGAGCCGTGTCTGGGTGACGATCTCCACGAGAAGGTCGGAGTTGATGCGGTGCAGGTCGGCCATCAGCGGCGCGATGAAGTACGAACCGAAGGCCTCCGTCGTGGCGATCCGCACGAGCCCGGAGAGTTCCCGTTCGCGGGGCGTGATGCTGGCCAGATCGCGCACATCGGTCAGCGCCGATTCGATCTGCTCACACGATCGCAGCAACCGATGACCCAGGTCGGTCAGTTCGCATCCCTGGACGCCCCGCACCAGGACCGGCGCGTGCAGTTCCGCCTCCAGCGCGGACATCCGCCGCGACACCGTCGCATGGTTGAGCCCGAGGGCGGACGCGGCCCCGACGAGCGAGCCGCACCGGGCGATTTCCAGCAGCACCACGAGATCATCCGCACGCATATTGACTCCCGGCTCGCCTGTGCATTGCCGCACAGCTTGTGTGTCGAATAGGGCCTTTTCCGGCGCTGTAATCTAGCTCACTCTTGTCCCACGGTCGACGTAGACACCTACAGCTCGACATCGGACGGAAGGGCACCACCATGAAGATCGGTTGGATCGGCCTGGGCAACATGGGGTTGCCGATGGCTGCAAATCTGCACAGTGCGGGGTTCGAACTGGTCGGTTTCGACCTGTCGTCCGCCGCCCGCGACGACGCGGCAGCCCACGGCATCCCCACCACCGATTCGCCCGTCGACGTCGCAGCGGACGCCGACGTCCTGATCACCATGCTGCCCAAGGGCGACCACGTGCGTGCAGCCCTGCTCGACTCCGGCGCCCTCGCCGTCACCGCTCCGGCCGCGCTGGTGATCGACTCCTCGACGATTGCCACCGCCCAGGCCGTCGACATCGCCGCGGCCGTGGCCGCGACAGGTCGTCGCTTCCTGGACGCCCCGGTCTCCGGTGGCACCGCCGGCGCCGCGAACGCGACGCTGACGTTCATGGTGGGCGGCGCGGAAGCGGACCTCGACGAGGCTCGCCCACTCGTGCAGGCCATGGGCACGCGCGTCTTCCACGCCGGCGACCTCGGCGCGGGCCAGAGCGCCAAGATGCTCAACAACATGATGCTGGCCGCGAACATGCAGAGCACCTGTGAAGCCGCGGCACTGGCACAACGTCTGGGTATCCCACCGAAGACGGTCATCGAGATCGCCGGCGTCTCCACCGGCGACAGCTGGGCGCTGCGCAGCTACTACCCCGTCGGCGGCGCCGTGGAGTCCGCACCGTCCAGCAGGGATTTCACGGGCGGCTTCGCCGTCACCCTGATGCGCAAGGATCTCGGCCTCGCGCTCGACGCGGCGGCCTCGCACGGAATCGACGCCTCGGCCACCGCGGAGGTCGCCCGACGACTGGACCTGCTCGCCGACAACGGTTTCGGCGGCCTCGACTTCTCGGCCCTGATCCGCCTCGTCGACGGCACGATCGAGATCGAGCCTGCCCGGGAGGGGGTCCGGTGACCGCACAGTTGACCGACCCGGCTCCCGAGACGCCCAAGCAGAAGACCCCCGCCGGCTTCCACCGGATCGTCGCGGCCTCCATGGCCGGGACGGTCGCCGAGTGGTACGAGTTCTTCCTCTACGGCATGGCGGCCGCGCTCGTCTTCGGCGACGTGTTCTTCAAGGCGACCGGCAATCCGCTCGACGGTGTGATCGCCGCTCTGCTGACCTACGCGATCGGCTTCGTCGCCCGGCCGATCGGCGGCATCATCTTCGGGCACTACGGCGACAAGTTCGGCCGCAAGAAGTTGCTGCAGGTCTCGCTTCTCGTCATCGGGGTCTCGACCTTCCTGATCGGCGCGATCCCGAGCTTCGACCAGATCGGTTATGCGGCCCCGATCATCCTCGTGGTACTCCGCTTCATGCAGGGCATCGCGATCGGAGGCGAGTGGGGCGGCGCCGTGCTGCTCGTCGCCGAGCAGAGCCCCGACGACAAGCGTGGGTTCTGGGCCAGTTTCCCGCAGGTCGGCGCGCCACTCGGCAACGTCCTGGCGACCGTGGTGCTCCTGGTGCTGTCCTTCGCGCTTCCCGAGGCCGCCTTCCTCTCGTGGGGTTGGCGTGTGGCGTTCTTCTTCTCCGCCTTCATCGTTCTGATCGGCTGGTTCATCCGTACCAAGGTGGAGGACTCACCGATCTTCAAGGACGCCGCCGAGGAGCAGCCGCAGGCGGAGAGCACGTGGAAGGCGATCAAACGCGTCTTCCAGGCACGCCCCCGCGAGGTGCTCACCGCGATGGGCGCCCGGGTGATCGAGAACATCCTCTACTACATGGTCGTCACCTTCTCGCTGACGTACCTGAAGGTGCAGCTCGACGTCGACACCTCCACCATCCTGACTCTGATGCTGATCTCGCACATCGTTCACGCCGCGATGATCCTCGTGTTCGGCTGGATGTCCGACAAGGTGGGCCGCCGCCCCGTCTACCTCGCCGGCGCGACTCTGGCCACGGTGTACTGCTTCGTGGCATTCCCGTTGATGGACACCAAGTCCGACGCGCTCATCCTGTGCGCGATCACGGTGGGCCTGATCATCCACGCCGTCATGTACGCACCGCAGCCGGCGCTCCTCTCGGAGATGTTCCCCACGCACATGCGCTACATCGGTGTTTCCCTCGGCGCACAGGTCACCGCGATCTTCGCCGGGTCCCTCGCCCCGGTGATCGCCACGATGCTGTTGCGCACCTTCGACAGTTGGGTTCCGATCGCGATCTACGTCGCGGTCGCCGGACTGATCTCGATCGTCGCGGTCCTGTTCATGCGCGAGACCAAGGGCACCTCGCTGGCCGCGCTCGACGACGAACACCGCGCCCGCTTCGGCACTTCCCTGTGAATTCTGCTCTACCCCTGAAAGGTTCATCACCCATGCGCACCATCCCCCACTGGATCAACGGCGCCCCCGTCGCGGGCGGCTCCGACACCATCGATGTGCTCGACCCGGCCACCGACCAGCCGGTCGCCACCGTGCCCATGGCGGACGCAGCCACGGTGGACGCAGCGATCGCCGCTGCCGCGAGCGCCTTCGACGGCTGGGCCGCCACGCCCCTGTCCAAGCGGGCCCACGTGCTGTACCGGTTCCGTGAACTGCTCTTGGCCAACCGTTCCGAGCTCGCTGCGATGATCACCGAGGAGCACGGCAAGACCCTCGACGACGCCGCCGGCGAGATCTCACGAGCGGCTGACTCCGTCGAACTCGCTTGTGGTGGACCGGCACTGGCCCGCGGCGGCACGTCGCTGCAGACCGGTCCGAACATCGACACCAAGTCGGTGCTGCATCCCCTGGGTGTCTGCGTGGGCATCACACCGTTCAACTTCCCCGCGATGATGGGCATGATGATGGTGTCGGTGGCCCTGGCGGCGGGTAACACCTTCGTCTGGAAGCCGAGCGAGCAGGATCCCGGCGTCTGCCTGCGTATCGCCGAGCTGTTCCGGGAGGCCGGTCTGCCGGACGGCGTGCTCAACGTCGTGCACGGTCGGCAGGACACCGTGGAGCAGCTGATCGATTCGCCCGACACCGAGGCGGTGTCGTTCGTGGGTTCGAGCAAGGTGGCGCACATCGTCTACTCGCGGGCCGCGGCCGCGGGCAAACGCGTGCAGGCCTTCGGCGGCGCGAAGAATCACATGATCGTGATGCCCGACGCCGACCTGGACGTCGTCGCCGACCAGCTCACCTCCGCCTGCTTCGGCGCCGCCGGCCAGCGGTGCATGGCGATCTCGGTGGCGGTGGTCGTCGGCGACACCGCCGAGCCCCTGCTCGACAAGCTCGTCGGCCGCGCCCAGCAGGTGCGCCTCGGCGCCGGCAATGCCCCGGACACCGAGGTCGGTCCCGTGATCAACCGCCAGTCGCAGCAGCGCATCCAGGCCGCCGTCAAGGAGGCGGTCGCGGCCGGTGCCCGGGCGGTGGTCGACCGCAGCACCGAGGTCGTGGCCGGATACGAAGGCGGATACTTCATCGGGCCGACCGTGCTGGCCGACGTCGACGTGTCCTCGCCCGCGTACCAGGACGAGTTGTTCGGCCCGGTACTCGTGGTGATGCGGGTGGACTCGCTGAACGACGGTCTCGCACTGATCGCGAATCACCGCTACGGCAACGGGGCATCGATCTTCACCAGGGACGGGGCCGCGGCCAACGAGTTCGAACGCCGGGCGTCCGCGGGCATGGTCGGCATCAACGTCGCCATCCCCGTCCCCGTGGCGGCGTATGCCGTCCAGGGCTGGAAGGACTCCGCCTACGGCGACACCGGCCTGAACAACGCATCGTGGAGCTTCTACACGCGTCCGAAGTACGTGACGTCACGTTGGGACAGCGTCGCGGGCACGGACTTCGGTTTCCGCCCGAACTGATCGGCGCGACAGCGCACCGGAGCGGGCGGCGGCCGTCGGGGCGTCGCCCGCTCCGGTCGTTCCGCCGGGCGATCCGGACAGGCCCTGTACGCCGCCCGGCCGGGCAATTAGTGTCGAAAGGACACAGGTCGAACAGGCCGAGGAGATGATTCGCCATGTCGATCACACCGAACATGTCGATGGAAACCCACCCGGACATCGTCGCGCTCCGCAACAGCTACGACGAACTCGGCGGAGGTCCGGCCCTCCAGGTTGCGGAGGGGTTGATGGTGCTGGCCGGTCTCTACGCGGCGGCGTCGTCGTGGATCGTCGGATTCAGCGGGCAGACGTCGCTCATGATGAGCAATCTCATCTGTGGTCTCGCGGTGGCACTGCTGGCCGCCGGGTACGCGACCACGTACGGCCGCACGCACGGGATCGCTTTCGTCGCACCGCTTCTGGGGGTGTGGCTGATCGTGTCGCCGTGGCTCGTCTCCGGCGTGAGCACGAGTACGGGGATGATCCTGTCGAACGTCGTCGTCGGTGCCGTGGTCGTCGTGCTGGGCGCGGCGGGGATGGCGATGGCGATGACCCGGCGCGGTAACCACAGGTAGTGCACGAACACCCCGGTCGACGGCCGGTGCGGGCGATCCAGACCGTCGGGGTCGCGGTGCTGGCGGTACTGGTCATCGCGGTGACGCTGTCGCTGACAGGATCGTTCCTGCTGGCGGCGGCGTTCGGGGTGGCGTGCGCGCTCGGTGTCGCCGCCACCATGCTGCTGTGGCAGATCCTCCCGCCCACCGACGAGTGACCTTTCCCGCCCGCAGCCACGTCCGGCGCTCGCCGCTGGGCGCCTGTCCGACGCGCCGCCTACGCCGGGGCGGTGGCCGCGGCGTCGTCGTCCTCCGGGCGTCGGTGCTGCAGTCGGGTGGCGGTTGCGAGTCCGACGGCGAGGAATCCGGCCGCGACGAACAGCGACCAGCGGGTGGCGTCGGCGAAGCCCTCGGACAGCGCGTCGGCGGTCTCGGGTCCGGCCGGGCCGAGCCTGCCGTGGTCGCCCTGCTCCCGGATCGGTGGGATGGTGCCGCCGGCCGAGTCACGGGTGCTGTCGACGAGTCCCGACTCCACCTGCGGCGGCAGCGCCACCGGTTCGAGGCGGTCGGTGAGGGCGTGCGCGAGCCCGAGCGAGAGCACGGTCCCCAGGATCGCAGTGCCCAGCGCGGCGCCCAGCTGACGGACCGTGCTCTGCGTCGCCGATCCCTGGCCGGACTCCGACGTCGGGATGTCGACGAGAACCGTGCCGGTGAGCTGCGCCGACGCGAGCCCCAGCCCGAGGCCGTAGATCGCGAGCAGCAGCGCCAGCAGCCACGCCGCCGACGACGGCCGCAGGTACAGCGCGAACGCCAGGACGCCGACCACCTCGAGTGCCAGACCGAGCATCACGGTGCGCGGGGCACCGAAGCGGGCGGTGACGTGACGCGCGGCCGCTCCGGACGCGAACGCGCCGAGCGCCATCACCGCGAGCACGTAGCCGGCGCCCAGTGTGCTGAGCCCGTACGCGTTGACGAGGAACAGCGGTAGCACCAGCAGCAGACCGAACTCGCCGATCGCGACCGCCATCGCGGTGCAGTTGCCCCAGCTGAAGGTGTGGAACCGGAAGAGCCCCAGATCGAGGATGGCGGAGTACCGGATCCGCGCCCGGTGCCGCTCCCACAGGACGAATCCGACGAGTGCGACGACGCCGACGGCGGCGACGACCGGGGTGGCCGAGATCGGCGCCGTCGACGGCCACGTCGCCCCGAACACGTGGAGATCCGCGATGGGCTTCCACCAGCCGATGGTCTGGCCCTCGATGAGCGCGAAGATCAACGCGCCGAAACCGATTGCGCTCAGCAGCAGACCCACCACATCGAGTCCGGGCACGGTGATCTTCGCCCGGGTCTCGGGGACCGTGAGAAACGCGCCGATGATGACGAGGATGCCGATCGGCACGTTCACCAGGAAGATCCACGGCCACGTGAACGACGTCGTGAGCCAGCCGCCGAGCAGCGGGCCCACGGCCGCCATGCCGGAGATGACCGCGCCCCACACTCCGAACGCGATGGCCCGGTCGCGTCCGCGGAACGTGGCGTTGACCGTCGACAGCGTGCACGGCAGCACCAGCGCGCCGCCGACGCCCTGCACGACGCGGGCGACGATCAGCGCCGTCGAGGACTCCGACGCCGCCGCCATCAGGCTGCCGCCGATGAACACGACGACACCGGCGACGAAGAGCATCCGGCGGCCCAGCCGGTCGCCGAGGCGGCCGGCCGTGAGCAGCAGTGCTGCGAACACCACCGAGTAGATGCTGTTGATCCACTGGGCGTCGGTGAGGTCGAGACCCAGTTCGTCGATGATCACCGGGAGCGAGACGTTGACGATGGTGCCGTCGACGACGATGAGCGACAGACCGGCGGCGAGGACGCCGAGCCCTATCCACTCCCGGCGGCCTACCCGCGGTTCGTCCTCGAGCGATTCCACGGTCATGGTGTGCGCCTTTCTCCCGGTGGCGCGTCTCGATACGACGCTACCGCGATTCCACCAGAGCCGACGCTGCCCCGACGGGTAAATCCGTTGCAGATTCGGTCATTTCAAACTTTCGAACGATTTTTTCGACGCCCACCGCGCAGGGTGTTCACGCGAACGCGATGACCTGCTCCCCCCACGCCGCGCGCAGCGGTCCGTCGAGATCGGCAACCACCGTGTCGTGCTTGTCGATCACCAGGGTCGAGCGGCCGTCGCGGTCGTAGGCCCGCCACTCGGGCTCGCCTTCGAGCCCGAGTGGGGTCCCGGCCTCGGCGAAGGCCAACCAACGGTGCTGCATCCGCTCCGACACCCTTCGTGCCGTGGACAATCCGCCCAGAAGATAGGTGATCTCCCGGGGACCGTGGGCGATGTTTCCGAACACGTAGGGCAGTTCGGTCGCGTGTGTGGCACCGATCTTCAGTGCCTTCAGCATCGGGGTCGCGTAGTCGAAACGGTACAGCCACGTGGGGGCGTAGCGGCTGTGCGCCTCCACGATCCACAGCGTCGGCAATCGGAATCCGAGGTCGCGGGTCAGGCCCATCGCGTCGTTCCTGGTGGCCAGTCCCGAGTACGCCGACTCGATGCGGGCCTGATCGGGAAACTCGACGTCCGGGTGCTCGGCGGCGATCTCGGCGAACATGCCGCGGATGACGTCCGGGTCGAGCGGCATCAGCGGCGACTTCATCAGTTTGAACAGTGAGGCCTCGTCCTTGTTCGTACCGATCAGCAACGGGACTCGCAGCGCGGTGCCGTTCCAGTACGCGTTGACCGGGTAGTCCGGTATCAGCGTGCCGTCCACCACCGGCCCGAACGCGAGTGTCCCGGGGGTGTCGGTGGGGATGCGTGAGAACAGCTCGTCCGACGCGGCGAGCAACTCGTCGGTGCTCGCGGTGAGCAGACGATCGACGGGATCGTCTGCGCCGCCGAGGATCTCCAGGAACAACTGCGCTACGTGCGCGGCCCTCTCCTGGTTGTACACCGACGTGGCCGGTGAGCTCTCGGCGATCGCGCGGTGGAACAGCCCCCGCGCCGACGGCATCGTCAACAAGGTGGTGACCGCGCCGCCGCCGGCCGACTCACCGAACACGGTGACACAGTCCGGGTCGCCACCGAAGGCCGCGATGTTCGCCTGCACCCAGCGCAGGGCGGCGATCATGTCCTGCATCGCGACGTTGGTGTCGAACCGGTGACGGTCGCTGCTCAGCGACGAGAAGTCGACGAAGCCGAAGGCACCCAGTCGGTAGTTGATCGTCACGACGACGACGTCTCCCGCCTCGGCCAGCGCCCGTCCGTCGTACACCGGCTGACTCGACGCACCGCGGAAGTACGCTCCGCCGTGGATCCACACCATCACCGGCTTCTTCGTCGCGCCGGCGTCGGCGGCCCACACGTTGAGCGACAGGCAGTCCTCGTCCTGCCGAACGTCGTCGCCGAGTGACATTCCCGGCATCGCGCTCTGCGGGCCCACCGGTCCGAATCGGTCGGCGTCGAACACCTCGGCCCACGGCTGCGGGGGCACCGGAGCGCGGAAGCGACGATCACCGGTCGGGGCGGCCGCGTAGCGGATCCCCTTCCACACCGCGACCGGCCCGCAGTGGGTGCCACGCACCGGCCCGTAGGTGGTCTGGATGATGGCCGTATCGGTTCGGGGGGCAGCGTAAGTCATGTCTCTCCTCCTTCGGTTCGGTGCGCTCACGCGGTGAGCGCGGTGACGATGTGCGAGACCTGCAGTCCCGCAAGCAGGACGAACAGCACGGTCATGATGGCCGCGTTGTGCTGGATCAACTCCTCCTTGACCACACCCAGCGCCGCGGTGACCCGCTTCGAGGGAACGGCGGCGAGGACGGCCAGGACGATCAGAGCGGTGCCGCCGAGGACGGCGAAGAGTGCCGTCAGTGCGGCGGCGTGACTCGGCGGCAGATGCCCTTCCGCGATGAGGGCTCCGGCCTTGAGTTCGAGTGGCAGGTTCTTGGCGTTCGGCACGGTCAGCAGCAGGCTGAGCACCGCGGCGCGGCCGGGTCCCATCGTGTCGATCTGCGCCATCCACGTCGGCATCACGGCGGGCGCGCCGTTCCGGGGGCGCCCCCGCCAGGTGAGGACGGCCAGCACCACGAAGGTAAGCCCGAACAACGTGGCGAAGATCAGCTGGGTGGGGTGGGCGGCACGGCCCGCGTGCGCGGCACTCGTCCTGGTCGTCGCGGCGGTGATACCGACGACGACGGCCGAGGCCGCCACGGCGGCGGCAGTGAAGGCGAACGCGTTCGTCCTGGCCCGCGCGGACAGCAGGATCGCGATCAGGGCGGCCACCGGGATAGGGCTGACGACCATGCCCAGTGCGAGTGGAATGATCTGTCCCGCTGTGTGTCCCATCTCGGCTCACGTCCCTTCGACGCTCGGGATGCGGGAGCTGTCCGTCAGCTCGTCGGTCGGTCCCGGCCGGCATCCGAGGGGAACACTAGGAGCGCCGATTCGGCGGTCGCGGCGGACGTTCGGGTATTGCGACATCACGCCGTGACGGCGGGCACACCACCCGAGAGGTGGTCAGTCCAAGCGCACGGAGAGAAGCACCGAGTCGTGCTCCTGCACCAGTTCGGCCGTGCCGACCTTCGCTGCCAGAGCGGTGAGGCCCACCCCGTCCGAGCCGTCGCGGGAGATCCGTCCCGGCGAGCGAATTCCGATGCAGATCAACGATGTCCGCGGATCGACGACCATCGTCAGAGACAGGGTCCCGCCGGTTCCGTGCCGTATCGCATTGGTGAAGCCCTCGGACAGGACGTCGATCGCATGCTCGAGGCGTACCGGGCTCGCCGACAGCAACGGCCAGACGTCGGGATCGATGTCGCTGCGGACCGGTACCGCGGCCGACCACATCCCCACCAGCTCGGTGATCTGCTGTCGGGCGTCGGAGGTGGGGATCCGCGGACGTGACTTCTCGTCGGCCACCTCTCGGAGTACCCGGCCGAGGATCTCCGAGACGGTTCCCTC
Organism: Prescottella equi; assembly: GCF_002094305.1. Classification (GTDB taxonomy): domain Bacteria; phylum Actinomycetota; class Actinomycetes; order Mycobacteriales; family Mycobacteriaceae; genus Prescottella; species Prescottella equi. The sequence continues at coordinate 567,804 of NZ_LWTX01000003.1, read as the reverse complement.
CACCGAACGACCATCGGCCGGACGCATCGGTGCCGGCGTGGCCGCGCCGTGCATCGTGAGGGCCGCGGCCACCAATTCGCCCTGCACCGAGGAGTGCAGGACGTGAGCGAGCCGGCGACGGGCCGCCACCACCCGTCCGTGCACCTCCGCCGACAGGTGACTCTGTTCCGCGAGCGCCGTGGCGAGTTGCTGCTCCTCCAGCGCGCGTTGCTCGTTGGCGGCCCGGATCAGGCACATCGCGAGCGCGGCGAACGGATAGAACGCGATACCCGGCACGACGAACGCCGGGGGGAACCCGACGCCGCCGAGGATCAGCCAGAACGCCACCGCGGTGACGGCGCCGACGGCGCTGTACGCGGCCGCGAGAAACCCGGTCCGCGCGGCCGCGTTCCCGATCCGCACCGCCACCTTCGCCACGACCCAGCTACCCGACACGCACACGACCAGCCCGGCCGCGACCTGCAGGACGGTTTCACGCACGCCGTAACTCGTGACCAGATACGTCAGGACGACCGCGGTGTACAGGAGCACCGGCAGCACGAGTGGGGCCGGGCGCACCGCCTGCAGTACTCCGTGCAGACGTTCGCGCAGGGTCAACACCGGCAGCGCGACGCTGGGCCGCGGCGGCGGCGTGACGTCGTCGAACAGCGCGTGGCTCATGGGCCGGACGATCTCCTCCGAGATGCCGCGCAGTAGACGCGCGCCGCTCGCGGAGTCGATGCCGGCCCTGTCGGTCGCGGCGAGCGCCGAATCGATCTGCGCCGCCAGATCGTCGGCGTAGCGGCGCCCCAATCCGGCCAGGTACTCCTCGTCGACGCGCCGCTGCTCGTCGAGCGCCGTGCGAGCAGCCCGCAACCGCCGCATCGTGGCGTCGTGCTCCCGCACGGAGTCGACGAGGATCGCGATCAGCGAGAGCGCCACCACCGCGGTGGTCATGTTGATGAAGAGCCTGGCCCAGAGCGACCGGTCGTCGGTGGCGAAACCGTTGAACACCAACAGCGCGTCGAGCAGGAACGGCCGGCACGCCCCCAGCGCCGCGAACACGATCAGGGAGACGACCGGGCGGTGCCGGGGACGGTCCGGACGTAACACCGTGAGCCACGCGACCAGCAGAGCGAGACCCATGATCAGGTGCACCATGACCGCGACACCGAAGTAGGTCGGCCAGTCCCGGGGGCTGCGGGCGGTGATGTAGCTGCCCATCACCGTGACGGCGAACGGGGCGGTCAGAATCCACGACCAGCGGGTGACGGCGGAGCTGCCGCCGATGCGCGCCAGCCACGGAAACCGACGAATCAATCGGACTCCGCCGGCAATCCGAAGCGGCGGACGTACAACTGCGCTGCCGCGACCCGCGGGTTGATGTCGGGGTTGTGGTTGACCCCCAGCGCGTCGAAGGTGCGGGTCACCATCTTCTCGACGCTGCGCAGACTCGACGCCCGGCGCCGGGCGATCTCGGCGTTGGACCATCCGAGCGCGATACAGCGCAGCACATCGAGTTGGGTCCGGGTGAGGTGGCCGAGGGCGGCATCCGGGCCGTCGGGAAGGTGCCGAGGCGGCAGCGGCTTCTCCGCCAATGCGGATTCCACCGCCGCCACGAGTTGCTCGACGGACTCGAGCGCCACCTTGTCGAGGAACACCGAGCCCGCCGGAACGCCCTCGCCCGGTGCGATGCTCGCCCGCGGATAGTTCGTGAGGAACACCGTCGCGCAGTGCGGCGCCCGCGCATGCACGATGGTCGCCATCTCCATGCCGTTGGGGCGCGACCCGAGGTCGATGTCGGTGACCAGGACGTCCGGGTCGATCTCGTCGAGATCGGCGAGCGCGGTCGCCGCGGACGGGCGGTCGTGAACCTCGAATCCCGCGTGCCGCAGCGCGTCGGCCACGAGCGAGCGCATGAGCGGCTGGTCCTCGACCACCAGCGCCCGACGCACCCACGCAGCTTCTTTCACAGGAAAGAGACTAATGGGTCGAATCTCCGCGCAGAAGGTAGTGCGCGTGGCTAACGAACGATCGGCCGAGTCCACGCGGGGCGGGCTCGGCCGATCGGCGGACGGGTCAGCGTCCCGGCACGTACTTCATGGCCTTGATGAAGGGCGGCAACAGCTTGGCCCAGACCTTGGCCGGCAGCCACCGCGGACCGCCGAGATTGACCACCCTGGTGGTCGCGACGGTCTGCGCCTCCGTGTACTTGAGCAGACCTTCGGCGCCGTGGCGGCGGCCGACGCCCGACACCCCCATGCCGCCCATCGGGGCGGCGGTGCTGCCCCAGGTGGGGCCGTAGCCCTCGTCGACGTTGACGGTGCCCGCCATGACGCGGGCCGCGATGGCCTCGCCCTCGGCGTGGCTGCCCGCCCATACGCTCGCGTTGAGCCCGTAGTCGGTGTCGTTGGCGCGCGCGATGGCCTCCTCGACGTCGGCGACCGGGTAGATCGACACCAGTGGCCCAAACGTCTCGTTCGCGTAGCACTCCATCTCGGGCGTGACCCCGGTGAGCACCGTGGGCTCGTAGAACAGCGGCCCGAGGTCCGGCCGCGCCTTGCCGCCGGCGACGACGGTGGCACCCTTGGCCACTGCGTCGTCGACGTGTCCCGACACGGTCTTGACCTGGTCCTCGGACACCAGGCTGCCCATCTCGATGCCGAACTCGTAGCCGGGGGCCAGGGTCATGTTCCGGACGCGTTCGCCGAACTGGCGGATGAACTCGGGGGCGATCGCCTCCTCGACGTAGATCCGCTCGACGGAGATGCACAGCTGGCCGGAGTTCGAGAAGCACGCGCGGACGGCGGCATCGGTGACCTCGCGCAGATTCGCGCCCTTCGCGACGATCATCGGGTTCTTGCCGCCCAGCTCGGCCGAGAAGCCGATCAGCCGCCGGCCGGCCTGCTCGGCGAGCAGGCGTCCGGTCGCGGTGGAGCCGGTGAACATCAGGTAGTCGGTGTTCTCGACGAGCGCGGTGCCGACGACGGAACCGGGGCCGGGCACCACCGCGAACAGCTCCCGGGGCAGACCTGCCTGGTACAGCAGCTCGGCGCACGCGAGCGCACAGTACGGCGTCTGGCTGTCCGGCTTGATCACCACGGCGTTACCCGCGAGCAGCGCGGCGATCGCGTCGGACACCGCGAGCGTCATCGGGTAGTTCCACGGCGAGATGACCCCGACGACGCCCTTCGCGTGGTGCCGGACGACGGTCTTGGTCAGCCCCGGCAGCATGCCCTGAACCCGCTTGGGGCGCAGCAGCTTCGGCGTGAGGCGCGCGTAGTACCGGGAGGTCATCGCGATGTCGAGGACCTCCTCCTGTGCCGACGCGCGGGACTTGCCGGTCTCGGCCTGCGCCATGTCCATCAGCGCGTCCTTGTGCTCGAGAACCAGGTCGCGGTAGCGGAGGAACACCTCGGCCCGCTCGACCGGGGACCGCTTCTCCCACGCCTTCTGGGCAACTCGGGCCCGCTCGATCGCGGCGAGCGCGTCGGCCGCGGTACCGACCGGGACGGTCGCGAGCTCACGCCCGGTGAACGCTTCGACCACCGGGCGCGTCGGGCGGTCCGCGGCATCCGGGATGGCGATGAGAGCGGCGAGGCGGGCGAACGTCGCCGCAGACGGAGCGGGCATCTTCGTACTCCTACTGGTGAGTAGATTTCGAGTTACACACAACCTACCCCGTCCGTGGCCATCGTCACAGGAATCGGTGCGCGATCCACGTTCTCGCCGAGCGGGCCCGGCACACCGAAGCTCAGCGAACCCCCGGCGGGTTCTGCTGCTGCAGCACGGTCCACCCGATCGCTCCGATGGCCGCCGCGGCAGCGCCCGCGATACCGACCCACATCAGCGGGGAGCTCGACGATCCCGCGTCGGACGATCCGAGGCTGCCGAGCGAGCCGTTGCCGCCGGAATCCGGCGCCGGGAAGGTGATCTCCCCGTCGTGTTCGCGCTCGACCGCACCGCTCTCGAGCGCGACGTGCGCGCGCCACGGCCCGGCGGGTAGTTCGGCGCTGTCCGGGAGGCGGAATCGCACCTTCGCGCCGGCTCCGGCGGCGACGACCACCTCGTCGGCGTACAGCGGCCCGAGGGTCCTGCCGGCGGGCCCGTCGGTCAGCGTGAGTTCGCCGCCGACCTCGGTGGCCCAGCCACCGGTGTTGCGGACGTCGGCGACGACCACCGCCTGGCCGGCGGCGTCGCGTTCGGCGGTCAGACCGTCGATCGTGAAGTCCGCGGTCGTTCCGGCGCCGGGCCCCACCCGGACGTCCATGCGGACGCCGACGCGCGACGTCGACACCACCCCGCCGCCGCCGGGGGCGGCAGGTTGCGCCCACACCGTCGCGTAGCGGTCCCCGGTGGGTGCGTCCGCCGGGATGTTGACGGTCACCTTCACGTCGGCTCCCGCGCCGGGTGCCAGTGTGACTCGCTGCTTGTCCAGACCGGTCCACGACGTGAGCCGGTTGGTACTGCCGGGTTCCCCGATCGTGTAGACGCCGCTTCGCATCCAGGCCGCACCGACGTTGACGTCCACTGTTCGAGTCGTCGAGTCGCCGTTCACGACCCGCACCGTTCGCTGCAGTCCACTGCCCGGGGCGAGAGTGCCGACGATCTCGGTTTCCCAGTTCGGAAAGGCCGGGTCGGACGGCGGGTTCACCAGCCCGATACCGATCCCGCCCGACCCGGTTTCGGCGTGGACGACCGTCGTCGACGCCGCCGTGAACGACGCGATCAGGGCCAGCAGGGCAAGGAGGTTCCGCAACAGAGGACGCATGGACACGCTTTCGTGAGATGCCGATGGTGGCGGGGCGCGGACTACACCGCGGAGTGGGTCAGGGTCGCGCTGTAGTTGCCGAGCGTCACGCCGTCGGAGACGTCGATCCGGAGCGAGGGCGTCCACAGGAACGTGACGTCGGGCCAGTTGTGGCGGGCGATCCCCACCACGGGTTTGATCGAGTCCAGCGACTGTGGGCCGGTGCTCACGAATCCCATGGTTCCGCCGGTCGCCGTGTAGGTCACGGCGGACCTCGGGATGGTCGTGGTCCCGTTGGTGACGTTCGAGATCGAGGCGGACACGGTGACCGATCGGCCCGTGCCGCTGCGCCGGTCCCGGACGCCGGACACGGCCACCGTGCCGGTGACGTCGTCCTGTCCGTTCGCCCAGAGCATGGGAGCGCTTCTCGGAACGAACAGTTCGAGAGGCCCTTCCTGACCCCCGACCGTGAACGTGACGTCGGTGGCACCGTCGGTCGCGGCCATGGCCGTACCGGCGACCGATCCCGGCACGACTACCGCCGACACCACGGCTGCGGCGCCGAACACCGCTGTCGCCTTGCGCATGCTCGCCCTTCGATGAGGATTACGGACCCCGGGCAAACGAGACGGTGGTCACGTTGCACGCGAAGCGCCCCATTTCAACAAACATTCGGACGCTTGTCCAGATTCGTGTGCAACTCCGCGCCGGACGCGGGGCAGTGCTCGTTCAGCCCGCCGACACGATCTCCTCGGCCCAGCGGTGGTCGGCCTTGCCGGTCGGCGACCGTCGGATCGAAGACACGAGAACCACCGACCGCGGAATGCGGGAAGCTCGCGCCGCCCTCCTCCACCTGCCCATGTCACCCGGGACGGCCAGCGCACGAGCGTTCGACAGGGTCGAAACCGTTGCCTCGGTGGGCCGTCAAGATCCTGTCAAGACCGGGTCGGGCACCTTGCCGGGCCCTGAACGGGCGAGCAATGCTTTGAACATGTGTTCAGCGATGGCTGTGCCGGCGGATCGGGACCTCAACACCCGTGCGCGCATCCGCGACGCGGCGATCCGGGTATTCGGAGCGCAGGGGTTCGATGCGGGTGTCCGCGCCGTCGCCACCGCGGCCGGTGTGTCCCCCGGCCTGGTCAACCACCACTTCGGTTCCAAGCAGGGGCTGCGGGCGGTGTGCGACGCGCACGTCCTCGACGTCATCGTCACCGAGAAGCGTGAGGTGCTCACTGCGAGCGGCCCGGCGCGGATGCTGGCGGCGCTCGGCGAAATCGAGCGGTACGCACCCTTGGTCGCCTATCTCGTCCGGTCGTTCCAGGCCGGCGGCCACCTCGCCGCGTCCCTGTTCGAGCACATGGTGGCCGGTGTCGAGGGCTACCTCGAGGCGGCTGTCGACGAAGGTCGGGTCCGGCCGAGTCGCACCCCCACCGCGCGCGCCCGGTACCTCGCGATGAACAGCCTCGGCTCGACACTGCTGTATCTCCAGATGCACACGGCTCCAGACGGTTCGGTGGACGTCGCCGGTGCGATCCGGGAGATGACCGACGAGATCATGCTCCCCGCCCTCGAGCTCTACACCGACGGGCTGTTCACCGATTCCTCGATGCTCGACGCCTACACCCACCACGCAACCTCGGAGGAGCCGGCATGACCACGATCATCGAAGTCGCCCAGTTGCAGAAGACGTTCGGCACCACCCGAGCCCTCGACGGCCTGGACCTGACGGTTGGCCAGGGTGAGGTCCACGGCTTTCTCGGTCCCAACGGCGCCGGCAAGTCCACGACGATCCGGGTGCTGCTCGGCATGCTGCGGGCGAACAGCGGCACCGCGACACTGTTCGGGCGCGATGCGTGGCGCGACGCCGTGTCCCTGCACCGCGAGGTCGCCTACGTGCCCGGCGATGTCACGCTGTGGCCGTCGCTGACGGGTGGCGAGATCATCGACCTGCTGGCGCGGATGCGCGGCGGACTCGACGCCGCACGTCGGGCCGACCTGATCGAGCGGTTCGACCTCGACCCCCGCAAGAAAGCGCGGTCGTACTCGAAGGGCAACCGGCAGAAGGTGGCGGTGATCTCGGCGTTCTCGTCGCACGCGCGGCTGCTCCTGCTCGACGAACCCACGTCCGGCCTGGACCCGTTGATGGAGAAGGTGTTCCGCGACTGTATCGCCGAGGCCCGTGCCCGCGGTGTGACCGTACTGCTGTCGAGCCACATCCTGTCCGAAGTGGATGCGCTGTGCGAGAAGGTCACCATCATCCGGGGCGGGCGAGCGGTGGAGTGCGGGTCCATCGCGTCCATGCGGCATCTGAGCCGAACCTCCATCACGGCCGAACTCCTCGGCAACGCAGGCGATCTGAGCCGGATCCCGGGTGTCGAGGACATCCGCTTCGACGGCCGGACACTGCACTGCCAGGTGGATGCCGAAAGCCTCGGCATGCTCATTCGCACGCTGGGCGACATCGGGGTCCGGAGCCTGGTCAGCACCCCGCCGACGCTCGAGGAGCTGTTCCTGCGGCACTACGAACTCTCGGAGGAGGTGCGGGTATGACCACCACCGCGACGCCTGCGGTCGCCGACGCGGCCGTACCGGTCCGATCCCCGTTCACCGGCACCGCCGCCCTGGTGCGCCTGGCGCTGCGGCGCGACCGAATCGTCCTGCCGCTGTGGGCCATCGTCATCGGACTGCTCCCGACCGTCTACGGCAAGGCGATCATGGGTCTGTACACCACCCAGAGTCAGCTCGACGCCTTCGCGGCCTCGACGGCCACACTGAAATCCGAGATCGCCCTGGTGGGGCCGATCTTCGGGTCCAGTGTGGGCGCGTTGACGACGTGGCGTGCCGGTTACCTGTTCACCTTCCTGGCCGTCGCCGTGATCCTCACGGTCGTGCGGCACACGAGGACCGAGGAGGAGACCGGACGCACCGAGCTGCTCGACTCGACGGCGGTGGGGCGATACGCGGGACTGACGGCGGCGCTTCTGGTGGCCGGGTCCGGAGCCGTCGTCAGCGCGGTCGTCGCTGCCGTCGGGCTGGCGGCGATCGGGCTCGGCGGAACCGGGGCGGTCGCGTTCGGTGCCGCCGTGCTCGGTGTCGGGACCGTCTTCGCCGGCGTCGCGGCCGTTGCGGCGCAGGTGAGTACGTCGGCCCGTCTCGCTCGGGGCATCTCGTTCGGGGTACTCGCGGTCGCCTTCCTGCTGCGCGCCGTCGGTGACGCCGGATCGGGAACACTGTCGTGGCTGTCGCCGATCGGGTGGTCGCAGCAGGTGCGCCCCTACGCGGACGAACGCTGGTGGGTGCTGCTGCTGCCGGGCGTCACCGCTGTCGTGCTCGCCGCCGTCGCGTACCGAACGCTCGCCCGCCGCGACCTCGGCGCGGGCCTCATCGCGGAACGGCCCGGTCCGGCGACGTCACCACCGTCGCTGTCCGGGCCGGTCGGACTGGCGTGGCACACACAGCGCGGGCCGCTCGCCGCGTGGACGGTGGGGCTGGCGATGTTCGCACTCGTGATCGGTGGTGCCGCCCACGGCGTCAGCGACCAGCTCGGCAGCAGCGAGACGGTCCTCCAGGCGCTCGCCCGGCTCGGTGGCACACAGGCGATCGAGGACTCGTTCATCGCGCTGGGGTTCACCATCTTCGGGCTCGTCGCCGGCGCCTACTCCGTTTCCGCGACCCTGCAGCTGCACGACGAGGAGGAGACGGGCCGCGCCGAGTCGGTGCTGGCCGCGGCGATCTCCCGCGTGCGCTGGGCGACGAGCCACGTCGTGTTCGCGCTCGCCGGGCCGGCCGTCGCGCTCACAGTCGCCGGGCTCGCGGCCGGACTCGCGTACGGCGCGTCGATCGGCGACGTCGGCGGTCAGGTGCCCCGCATCCTCGCCGCCGCACTGGTGCAACTGCCGGGGGTGTGGGCGCTGACCGGCATCACCGTCGCGATGTTCGGCCTCGTGCCGCGCTTCGCCCCCGCCGCGTGGGGTGTGTTCGCGGCGATGATGACGCTCTACGTGTTCGGGATGGTCGCGGACCTGCCACAGTCGCTGCTCGATCTCGTCCCGTTCCTGCACCTGCCGCGGCTGCCGGGCGGCGAGTTCCAGGCGGCGCCGATCCTGTGGCTGCTGGGGATCGCGGCGGCACTGCTGGCCGTCGGGCTCGCGGCACTGCGCCGGCGGGACCTGCGTTGAAGTCAGGTGTCGGCGCCGCCCAGCAGTCCTTGCAGCCGGGCGAGTTCACCGTCGGTGAGTTCCACCCCGTGCACGGCGAGGGCCCAGTCGAAACTCCTCGTCGACCAACGGTGCACCGGTTCGGCGATGCGCAGCATCCACGGCTCGTCCGAACGTGGGCGCCGGGTGAGGAACCCGGAGACCGCGCGGTCGCTGCCCAGCGTCGCCTCGAAGGCGCCCGTGCGCTCGTCGAGTGTGTGCAGGTACTGCACACTCAGATCGGCCCGGACGTCGACGACCATGGGCTCACCGGAGACGTTGGCGCGGAACCAGTTCCGTCTCCTGTTCGCATCCGCCTCATGCTCGGCGCGCATCTGCCGCTGCCGCTCCTCCGCGGAACGGACCGGTCCCGCGTACGTGAACAGGCGGTCGTCGAACGTTCCGCCGACCTCGAACTCGACCCACTCGTCGACGACACCGGCACCGTCGTTGCGGCTCTGCAGCAACAGGCCTGTCTCCCGGTCGACCACGATCCGGATCGGGAACGGTTTGTGCGGCGGCGGCGCCAGGTCGAGCGTCCACGCTTCGCGCCCCAGGAACACCGTCGTGTCGATCGGTCCGGTCGGTCTCGTGAAATCGTCACCGATCCAGTCGGTCGCCGGCCGCCGCTCGAGCAGTTCGGTGCCGTCGCCGAGATACCGCACATCGGACGTCGACGTACTCGAGCGGCGGCTGACCGTCGGAGAACCGCCAGCTGGTGTGCCCGTCGGAGATCATCAGTGGCGTACCGTCCATGCGTTCCACCCGCAGCCGCGGGCCGTGTCGCCACACCCGGGCGCCGTCGTCCCCGGCCCCGCCGCCGGTGAGTACCACCGGCCGCATCCCGGACATCCAGCCGAAACCGTCGCGGCGCGCATCGTCGTCGGAGTATCTGCACCGGACCACCCCGTGCACCGGCAGGTCCGGCCCGTCGACCATGCGGACGAGCACCTCCACCCACGACACGTCCCCCGTCATGTGATCCCTCCCGACCAGCCCCGCGAACGGGAATCCACGGTACGCATTCGAGACCGAACCGTGCCGTGAATTCCCGTTCGGGGGTTGCCCCGGGGTTCCTAAACTCGGGACCATGACAGCTTCGCGCGCGTCAGACGAGGTCGTGGACTGGACCAGGATCGAGGAGCGGGCGCCGACGGTCGCCCGGATGTTCGTCGATCGGGTGGCGGCGTCACCGGGGTCCGAGGCGTTCCGTCACCCCGGGCCGGGTGGCGAGGGCTGGGTGAGCGTGACGTGGTCGGAGGTGGGCCAACGCGTCAGACGACTCGCGGCCGGTCTCATCGCGCTGGGTGTGCAGTCCGAACAGCGGGTGGCACTCGCCTCTGCGACCCGCTACGAGTGGGTGCTCGCGGACCTCGCGGTGATGTGCGCGGGCGCCGCCACCACCACCGTCTATCCGACGACCACTGCCTCCGACGTCGCGTTCATCGTCGCGAACTCGGGCAGCCGGATCGTCGTCGCCGAGGACGATGCGCAGCTGGCCAAGTTGCGCGAACACCGCGAGGAGATCCCCGACGTCGCTCGCGTCGTCCTGCTCGACGGCACCGTTCCGGACGACGACTGGGTGATCGGGTTCGACGAACTCGCCGCCCTCGGTGAGCGTCTGCTGGCAGAGCGGTCCGACGTCGTCGACGAGCGGATCGCCGGCATCTCCCCCGACAGCCTCGCCACACTGATCTACACGTCGGGCACCACCGGCCGCCCCAAGGGTGTGCGGCTGCCCCACTCCGCGTGGACGTACGAGGCCGCGGCGATCGACGCGACCGGCATCCTCGACGCCGACGACCTCCAGTACCTGTGGCTGCCGCTGTCCCACGTGTTCGGCAAGGTGTTGCTGACGTTGCCGCTGCAGATCGGGTTCGCGACGGCGGTCGACGGCCGGGTCGACAGGATCGTCGACAACCTCGCCGTCGTGCGGCCGACCTTCATGGGCGCGGCGCCGCGAATCTTCGAGAAGGCGCACGCCCGGATCGAGGGGACGGTGCGGGCGGAAGGCGGCATCAAGGAGAAGATCTTCGACTGGGCGATGGGTGTGGGCCTCGCCGCATCCAAGGCGCGGCAGTCCGGAAACTCGTTGTCCCGCATGCAGAAGGCCCAGTACGCGATCGCCGACCGTTTGGTGTTCCAGAAGATCCGAGACCGCTTCGGCGGTCGGCTGAAGTTCTTCATCTCGGGCTCGGCGGCGTTGGATCGTGATGTGGCGCAATGGTTCGACGCGGTGGGAATCGTGGTCCTCGAGGGTTACGGGTTGTCCGAGACCAGCGCGGCGTCGCTCGTGAACCGGCCGTCCGCCTACCGGTTCGGTACCGTCGGCTGGCCGATCCCCGGCACCGACGTGAAGATCGCCGAGGACGGCGAGATCCTGATCAAAGGTCCCGGTGTGATGAGCGGGTATCACGAGAATCCGCAGGCCACGGCGGAGGCGTTGGAGCCGGACGGCTGGTTCCACACCGGCGACATCGGGACGGTCGACGCGAACGGGTTCCTGCGGATCACCGACCGCAAGAAGGACATGTTCAAAACCTCCAACGGGAAGTACGTGGCACCGTCGGCCATCGCCGCCACGTTCAAGGGGATCTGCCCGTACGTCGGCGAGATCATCGTGCACGGCGAGGGGAAGTCGTACTGTGTCGCGCTCATCAGTCTCGACGGCGAGTCCATCGCCGAGTGGGCGGTGGAGAACGGGATGGGTGACAAGCCGCTGCGCGAGATCGCCTCGGCCGGTCCCACGGTCGCGATGATGAGCGCGTACGTCGACCAACTCAACGCCGGGCTCAACCGGTGGGAGCAGATCAAGCGCTTCACGATCCTCGAGCGCGAGCTCACCGTCGAGAACGGCGAGATCACTCCCAGCATGAAACTCAAGCGCAAGAAGGTGGTCGACAACTTCTCGGATCGGATCAGCGAGCTGTACGGCTGAGCGACTCCAGCGCGGTCGCCTTCGCGGCCCGGCGGTCGGTCTTGCCGCCCGGCCCCACGTCGAGCCTCGCGACGGTGACGACATACTCCGGCAGGTATTCGGCGGTGACACCGCGCGATCGCAGCCACCGTGCGAGCGTCTCGGTATCGAGTTCACCGCCGGCGACGGGAACGACGACGGCGCAGGCGCGTTCGCCGAAGATCTCGTCGGGCACACCGACCACTGCCACCTCCGACACCGACGGATGCTCGCCGACGAGTTCCTCGATCTCGACGATCGAGATGTTCTTGCCGCCGCGGATCACGAAATCGGCTGTGCGGCCCACCACCCGAACCCGGTCGTGCTCGTCGATCTCCACGATGTCGCCGAGCATCATCCAGCCGTCCTCGGTGTACAACTCGGCGTTCGCGGCCGGATCCGACCAGTACCCGGCGGACACCAGCGGACCGCGGACGGCGGGCCGACCGCGCCGCGGACGCCCCGAACACTCGGCGCCGGAGTCGTCGAGGACCCGCACGTTCGCCGACCCGAGCACGTGGCCGCACGTGCGCAACCTCGTCTCGACGTCGTCGTCGAGTGTCGTGCGGCTCACGACACCGGCCTCGTTGGATCCGTAGAACTGCAGCACCTTGGCGCCGGTGCGCTCCTCGAACGCGCGGGCATCCCGGTAGGGCACCGGCTCACCCCCGGTGTAGAGGACACGCAGACTCGACAGATCCCGGTGCCGGGCCGCCTCGGAACGCAGCAGCATCCGGAACTGGGTACTGACGCAGCACAGTACGGTCACCCGTTCGCGTTCGATCATCGTCGCCATCTCGTCGACGTCGAACCGGCCGGTCACCACCACCGGGACACCGAGCAGCGCCGGGAGGAAGTGCGCCGACCACAACCCGAAGCCGAAGGGTGCCGGAACGACGGAGCAGACGACGTCGCCCGGCCCGATCCGGCCGCCCAGCATCGCCTCCCGCGCAAACTCGACCCACTTGCGTTCGTCGTGGGCAACCACCTTCGGCAACCCCGTCGTTCCGGACGTCGAATTGAGGATCGTCACCTCGGACGTGGTGAACGCGGCACCCGCGGGCGCCGCGGCACCGGGTACGCCCGGGCCGAGACGATGACGGTCGACGACACCGCTCTCTTCCTCTACCACGACAACATCCCTCGGCAATACCCCGTACTCGCGCAACTCCTCGACGAGTCCCCGCCACGACCGGCCACGGATATCCGGTGCCGTCACGAGAACCGTTGCGCCGGTGCGCCGCATGATGTGCGCGACCTCCCGGACGCCGGACCGCGCCCCGATCGCCGCCGCCACGCGGCCGGCTCGGTAGCACCCGCACAGAGCCGCGTGGACGCCGGCCGTGTCGGGCAACAGCAGGGCCGCTCGGGAGCGGAACCCTCCGGCGGTCACGCGAAGTCCGCGGGCCACCGCATCGGCCAGGCGGTCGTACTCGGCCCACGTCGTCGTCCGACCCGGTGTCACGAACGCGGGGTGGTCGGGGATCTGCCGGGCCCACTCCCGGACCACGTCGCTGATCGGCACGTCGGCGTAGTGTTCTGGTACTTCGGCGAACCCACCTGGGCGAAGCTGCTGTCCGGTCACTGGTCGCTACCTCGTGATGCCCGTCATCGACATCCTCCTGAGAAGTCTCGATCGACCCGTACGGTCGGTCACGATCGGTTGCACTCACACCCTTCGTCGGCGCTGCCACCGGACCGTGAATGCCTACCTGTACTTCCGCAGCTCCTGCCGAGCGACGCTCCGGATGTGTACCTCGTCCGGCCCGTCTGCGATGCCGAGGATGCGTGCGCTCGCCCACATCCGTGCGATCGGGAAGTCGTCGGTGACTCCGCCGCCGCCGTGGCACTGGATCGCCCGGTTGAGCACCGACCTGGCGACGCGGGGACCGATCACCTTCACGGCGGCGATCTCGATCTGCGCGCCCTTGGCGCCCACCCGGTCGATCATCCACGCGGTCTTGAGTACCAGCAGTCGAGCCTGCTCGATCTCCATGCGGGACTCGGCGATCCAGGTGCGGACCACGCCCTGGTCAGAGATCGGACCGCCGAAGGCGTTGCGTGCCATCGTGCGTCGCACCATGAGTTCCAGTCCGCGCTCGGCCATACCGATGCAGCGCATCGCATGGTGGATGCGGCCCGGGCCGAGCCGGGCCTGGGCGATCGCGAAGCCCTCGCCTTCACCGGCGAGCATGTTGGTCAGCGGAACCCGGACGTCGGTGAACTGGATCTCCGCGTGTCCCTGCTGGTCGTGGTAGCCGAAGATCGGCAGCGAACGGATGATCTCGACACCGGGCGTCGCAACGGGGACGAGAATCATCGACTGCTGCCGGTGCGGTGCGGCATCCGGATCGGTCTTCCCCATCACCACGAGAATCTCGCACCGCGGATCGGCGGCGCCGGTGGTCCACCACTTGCGTCCGTTGATCACGTACTCGTCACCGTCGCGCACGATCGACGTCGAGATGTTGCGGGCGTCCGACGACGCGACGTCCGGTTCGGTCATCGCGAAGCCGGACCGGATGCGGCCGTCGAGCAGCGGTTCGAGCCACCGCTGCTTCTGTTCGGGCGTGCCGAACATGTGCAGGATCTCCATGTTGCCGGTCGACGGCGCGGAGCAGTTGAGGGCTTCCGGTGCGATGTACGGCGACCGGCCGGTCACCTCGGCGATGTGGGCGTAGTCGAGGTGCGTCAGCCCGGAGAGTGCGGGCAGGAAGAGGTTCCACATGCCCTGCCGGCGGGCCTCGGCCTTGAGTTCCTCCACGATGGGCGGCAGCACGTGGCTGCGCGGCCCGGACGCCTCCAGCTGCTCCGCGTACACCGGCTCGGCCGGGTACACGTACTCGTCCATGAACGCCTCGAGGCGCTTGACGATGTCCCGGGCTTCCGGGCTCGGCGACAGGTCCATCCGTCAGCTCCTCCCACTCGTGAGAACGACCTTGCCGCGCGCGCGGCGGCCCATCACCACGTCCAGCGCCGCGGCTGCGTCCGCCAGCGGATAGGTCTCGCTGACGTGTGGACGGAGCGCGCCGCGGTCGTACCAATCGAACAGCCGACGCATGTTCGCGGCGTTGCGCTCGGGGTAGCGCTTGGCCCACGCCCCCCACAGCACGCCGTGGAGGGCACCGCCACTGACGAGTAGTCGGTTCATACCCACCTTCGGGATGTCACCGGACGCGTATCCGACCGTGAGATACCTTCCACCCCAGCACAACGCGCGCACCGCCGTCTGCGCATGCTCGCCACCGACCGGGTCGTACACGACGTCGACGCCGCCGGGCGCCTCGTCGGCCAGTCGCGTCTTCAGGTCATCGGCGGAATAGTCGATCAGCTCGTCGGCACCGTGATCGCGACACAGCGCCAGCTTGTCGTGGCTGGACGCCGCCGCGATCACGCGAGCGCCCAACGCCTTTCCGATTTCGACAGCGGTCAGACCGACACCACCGGACGCGCCCAGCACCAGCAGCGTCTCCCCGGCCGCGAGGTCGGCCCGGTCGACCAGCCCGTGGTACGACGTCCCGTAGGTCACCACGAAGCCCGCGGCATCGACGTACGACATCGAGTCCGGGATCGGGAACACCATCGTCGCTGGCACCGTCACCAGTTCCGCGTAGCCGCCCATCCCGCAGAATGCCAGCACCCGGTCGCCGACAGCGACACCGTCGACGTCGGCGCCGAGGGCCCGGACGACGCCGGCGACCTCGGATCCCGGCACGAACGGCAGAGCCGGTTTGGTCTGGTAGTTCCCGGACACGACGAGTCCGTCGGGGAAGTTGACGCCTGCCGCGTGCACCTCGACGAGCACCTCGCCCGGACCGGGCTCCGGGTCGGCGATGTCCCTGTACTGCAGTACCTCCGGAGCACCGAGTACTTCACACAGTTGGACCTTCACGCCGCTGCTCCAGCCACGAACGTCGCCCACGCCTTGACCGCGAGCCCGCCGGTCTGACGGGCACAGTCGAGTTCGAGGTCGACCTTGGTCTCACCGCCCTCCTCGTATCGACGCAGGATCTGCGCGGTGCAGGTGAGCACGTCGTCGGGCCACACCTGCTCGAGGAAGCGCACGCGGAACGACCGAACGTTCTCGGCGCCGAGCCAGTCGGTGGCGTAGGTGGCCAGCAGCCCGGCTTGGAACATGCCCACCGAGAACGGGCTCTTGTAGCCGGCAGCCTCCGCGTAGGTCTGGTCGTGATGGATGGGGTTCATGTCCCCGGACGCCCCCTGGTAGCGGACGAAGTCGGTGCGGCTCACCGGTCCGACGGTCCAGGGCTCGGGAACGGTCAGGGTCGCGGTCATCATGCCTCCGTCGCGGGTCGGGCGGTCTCGACACCGGTCATGGTCGCGCGGGCCACGAGTGTGCCTGTGGAGTCGACGAAGTCGGTGACCATCACCGCGAACGTCATCTCACCGCCGCGCCGGCCCTGCTTGGTGTAGACGTCGGTGATCCGGGAGGTGCACCGCAGGCGCGTGCCGGCCTTCGGCGGGGGGCCGAAGAACTCGTACTGCTGCTCGGCGTGCAAACCACGCTTGCCGTCGAGTTCCACAGCCTTCCAGGGGTTTCCCTCCGGCGGCTGCCAGTGCAGTGTGGTGGTGAGGAACGTCGGCGGGGAGACCGCGTCCTCACGTTCGAGGTAGTCGGGGTTGGTCGAGTGCGTCGCTCGTGCGAACTCGCGGACCTTGCCCCGCTCGACGTCGAGGTCGAACGGTACGCCCTCGACTCCGACGGCATCTGCGTTTGCCATGTTCTCTCCAGATGGGTTGTGTCGGTATGGTTCGGACTCAGACGAGTCCGCTCATCTCCTGCACCAGTTCGTCGACGGTCCAGCGGGCGCCCTTGTCGAGGACCTTCCCGTACTGCCAGCCCAGGAATTGCCGGATCTCGCCGCCCTTGGCGTAGAACACCGATCCGTTCGCCGGGCACTGTTCGGTGAGGAGGTAGGCGACGACGGGCGAGACGTTCCCGGGGTGGTAGACGTCGAACTCGTTGGGGTCGGCGGGTTTCGCGACCATGTCCTTGATGCCGGGCACGTTCTCGGTCATCCGGGTGCGGGCCACGGGGGTGATGGCGTTGGCACGAATCCCGTAGCGCTCCAACTCCTGCGCGAGGATCACCGTGAGCGACGCGATGCCGGCCTTGGCGGCGCCGTAGTTGCTCTGCCCGACTGCGCCGAGCAGCCCGGACGTGCTCGATACGTTCACGATCGACGCCTTGACGTCGTCTCCGGCCTTCGACCGGTCGCGCCAGTGCGCGCCGAACACGCGACACGGCGCGAACGTGGCCCGCAGCTGCCCGGTGATGACGTCGTCCCACTCGTCTTCACTCATGTTGACGAACATGCGATCTCGCAGCACACCGGCGTTGTTCACCAGGCCGTGCACTTCACCGAAGCTGCCGAGCGCGGTGTCGAGCAGGCTCTGCGCGCCCTCGATGGTCGTGACGTCCGCGGTGTTCGCGACCGCGGCACCGCCTGCCGTGGTGATCTCGTCCGTGACCTGATGCGCGAGCGACGGGTCCGCGCCTTTGCCGTCCGGCCCGGCGCCGGTGTCGTTGACGACCACCCGGGCGCCCTCGGCGGCGGCCAACAGCGCGTGCTCGCGACCGATACCGCGACCGGCACCGGTCACCACGATCACTCGATCCTTCAACTGGTTCATCAGATGTCTCCTCGTGGAAGTGTGAGTTCGGTTGTGCGCTCGGCGCGCTCGTCCACAGCGGTGAGCCGGCGAAGTACGGACTCCGCCTCCCGCACGATCCGGTCGATCAGTTCGGCACAGCTCGGGACGTCGTCGATGAGGCCCACCACCTGCCCGGTTGCCATCACGCCGATGTCTGCGTTGCCGTCGACCAGCGCCGACCGGTAGAGCATCGGCGCGTTCGCGGCCATGACCACCTGCCGCCAGCCGAGTTCGTGGCTCTTCTTCATCTCGAGCCCCTCGCGGATCATGTCCTTCCACGGCGTTCCCGACAGACGCTGGAACGCAACGGCATTGCGCAGCGCTCTCAGCATGCGCTGGGGTCCGCGGGTGGACTCGAGCTGGTCGATCGTGCCGGCGCGCAGCACCCGCTGCGGCACACCGTCGATCTCCAGTGTCACGACGGTGTCGTTCACCGACTTCGACAGGTAGACGTCCTTGACTGCCTGCGCTACCGGGGAATCGCTGGTCAGCATGAAGCGGGTGCCCATCGCGATGCCGTCGGCGCCGTACGCGAGGGCCGAGACCAGGCCGCGGCCGTCGAAGTAACCGCCCGCGGCGATCACCGGGATGTCGACCGCGTCGACCACCTGCGGCAGCAGCAGGCTGGTCGGGACGGCGCCGGTGTGGCCGCCGCCCTCGCCGCCCTGCACGACGACGGCGTCCACGCCCCACTCGGCGACCTTCTCCGCGTGCCGGCGGGCACCGATCGACGGCACCACCACCAGTCCGGCGTCCTTGAGCTTCGCGATCAGGTCCCGCTTGGGGGCCAGCGCGAACGACGCCACCTTGACCCCGGACCGGATCAGCAGATCGAGTCGCTTGTCGATGTCTTCCTGATTGGCGCGCAGGTTGACACCGAAGGACGCGTCGGTCCGGTCCTTGACGTAGTGGATCGCCTGCTCGAGTTCGTCGTAGCTCAGCATGCCGCCGGCGATGATCCCGAGACCGCCCGCCGCGGCGGTGGCCGCGGTGAGCTTGGCGTCGGAGACGTAGCCCATGCCGGTCTGCACGATCGGGTACTTCACGCCGAACAGGTCGCAGACCCGGGTGTGCAGCGCGTTGCGGCTCGATTCGACGGTGGTCACGCGGGAACCTCCTTGTCGCGCAGGTTGCGGGGATCGATCACGGTGCGGATCAGTTCCAGCTCCTCCGCACTCGGGGCGCGTGTCTGCGGCACCGAGTCCGGGATCACCAGATCGAACCCGGTGGCCGCGACGACGTCGTCGACGGTGACGCCCGGGTGCACGGAGAGCAGGCGTAGCCGCCCCGAGTCCGGGGTGAAGTCCAGGACTGCCAGATCCGTGACCACTCGGCGCAATTGGTGATACCGAGTGGCCGCCGGTCCGGCCTTGCGGGCGTTGTCGTTGCCCACACCGGACACCATGTCGACCTTGGGCACGAACACCCGGGTGCTGTGCTTGGGCACCCAGTAGCTGGTCGGGTGGTAGACGGTGTTTCCCGGGGCACCACGGACACCGAGAAGCTGCACGGACGGCCGGTCGTGGTCCCCGATCGCGGAGATGTTGCAGTTGCCGTACGTGTCGAGCTGGGTCGGGATCATCATGATGTGGCGCTTGCCGTTCCACACCAGATCGAAGATCTGGTTGAAGGGCAGCCACGCCTCGACCTCGCCGTCGGCGGGGCCGCCGACCGCCCACGTCCCGCGCACCGCCGCGGCCTCGCCGTCCGACACCACCAGGTCGGGTTCGAACGTGTGCCGCGCGAGGCGGACGCCGATCGCCGGGATGGTGCCGAAGGCACTGGCGATCACCTCGCCGTTGCCGCGATACGCCTCGGCGCACGCCACCGCACACACTTCCGCCCGCGTCGCTGCACTCATGCCGAAGCCTCCTCACGCGCGCCGCGCACCGCGCGCTGGTACTCCGCCTCCGGGACCGCCAGGTAGCGGTCCACGAACGCCTGCCACTTCTCCGGGTCCTTGGCCGCCGTGACGTACTCCCGCTGGAACGCCTCGTCGCGGGCGTAGTCCGGCACACACGACGTGAAGTGCGCGCCGCCGGGCGCGGCCACCACGCCGGACACCAGCAGGCGGGGGATCCGGATCGTCGACGGATGCGCGTCGGCGGTGAGTTCGGCGGTCGGCACGATGCGTTCGCACGAGACGTACACCTGCTCGGCCGCCATGCAGAACAGGTCGTCGAAGTACAGGTCCGGGCCCAGGTATTGCGCGTTGCCGTGCACGTCGGCTCGGTTCATGTGCACCAGCGCCGCGTCGAGCGGGATCGCCGGCATCGCGACGAGGGTCTCGTCGCCGTAGGGGTCTGTGACCGTGCGCAATTCGGGGTTGACACGCATGACGTCCGATCCGAGCCCCGCCCGCGTCGGCAGGTACGGCAGTCTGATGCCGGCCGCGTACAGCCCCCACTGCAACATGCCCTCGTCGTACTCGGCGACCTCGACACGCCCGCCCTGACGTGCGGCGCGGAAGTGAGGATCGAGTGGGATCGAGTCCAGGGACACGAACCCGAACACGACCTTGCGCACCTTGCCCGCCGCGCACAGCAGGCCGACGTCCGGGCCGCCGTAGGACACGACGGTGAGATCGTCGAGGTCCGAGCGCAGGATCTCCCGCACCAGCGACATGGGTTTGCGGCGGGATCCCCAGCCGCCGATTCCGATGGTCATACCGGACCGCAACCGGCCGACCGCCTCTTTCTCCGACATTCTCTTGTCCGACAAATCGATCCATCCTTCGTATGCGTCCCGACTGCGGGCCCGCGTCCCTTCGGGTCCTCGCGTATCAAACATTTGCTACCTGTCGCCGCGGGATCACGGCACGTAGATCCGCATCCATTCCAGTCCCCGAGCCATCGCGTTCTCGGGCCCCTCCTCGTCGATCACCGGGCCGAGCAGTTCCAGATCGACCAACCCGGTGTATCCGAGCGCGCCCACCTCGGACACCATCCGGTCGAGGGGGATGCTCCCCTCCCCCGGAACCCGGCGGTTCGGCACCGACGTCGCGTCGACGTGGCGATCGCCGATCTGCACGATCCGAATGGCGTCCAGGTTGTCGCCGATGGTTTGCATCAAACCCCGCTCCTGCCAGGCCGAACACAGGTCCACCATGAGCCCCACTTCCAACCGTCGGCCCAGCGCAGCGATGTCCGCGACACTGTGGGTGAAGCTCATCGCCGACCGGATCGACATCGTGTTCTCGAGCGCGAGACCGACGCCCCGTTCCTGCGCGTACTCCACGAGCGGACCGAACCGGTCCACCGCCGCGTCCGCGGCCTCCTCCCAGGAGAGACGGCCCGATCCACCGGAGGTGAAACACACCGTGGGGGCGCCGATCTCCGCCGCGGCGTCGACCGCTCGTTCGAGCGTGGACAACACGCGTTCCCATCCGCCACCGTCGTGCATCGCGCGGCAACCACCCGCGATGAACTCCGGCCGCAGGCCGGACGCCCGGATCGTCTCGACCGACTCGTTCCAGCCCTGACCGGCCATGGTCGCCGCCAGTACCCCGAAGCGGTCCGCTCCGATGCGGCGCAGCATCGCCAACGACTCCCCGAGCGGAAGGTCGGCCGTCGCCGCGAGACAGACACTGAGCGCGGACCGGCGGTCCACATCCGTGATCGAGGGAGAGTGCTGCACGAATCCTCCTGTCGCAGAGCAGGTGACAATGCCGAGATCGTGGTGCAAACGGAATGTAGCAAATGTTTGATGCGCCGTATAGTCTCGCTCTCGTACCGGCGGTTCGCACACGCCGAGCGCCGGCTCTGCCCCTACCGGAAAGGCAGCCGATGACCAGCACCACCGACCCCGGGATCCGCGACGACGCGGTGTCCCGGTGGTTCACCGAGCACGTCGACGACGCAACGGGACCACTCCGTTTCGAGCGCATCGCCGGCGGCCGGTCGAATCTGACCTACCTGGTACAGGGCGCCGACGGCGCCCGGTGGGTCCTGCGCCGCCCACCCCTGGGGATGGCGCGCTCACGCGCCCACGACGTCCTCCGCGAGGCGGAGGTGCTCGAGCGCCTGCGCAGCACCCCGGTGCCGGTCCCGGTCGTCGTCGGCACCTGTGACGACGATGCCGTGACCGGCGCGCCGTTCTTCGTCATGAACCACCTCGACGGCGTCGTGCTCCGCGATCCCGACACCGTGACGTCGGTGGTGCCCGCCGACCGGCGGCCGTCCGTCGCGGCCGAACTGGTCCGCGCCCTGGCCGCCCTGCACGCCGTCGATCCCCGCGACGTCGGCTGGGGCGGCCTCGCCGACCGGGACGACTATCTGGCCCGGCAGCTGCGGCGCTGGTCGACGAACTGGGCACAGGACCGCGTCCGCGTCCTCGACGACATCGGACGCGCCCACGACCGCCTGCTCGAACGTATTCCCCGGCAGGGCTCGGCGCGGATCGTCCACGGCGACTTCCGCCTCGACAACTGCCTGTTCACACCCGACGGCACGATCGGCGGGATTCTCGACTGGGAGCTGACCACGGTCGGCGATCCACTCGCCGACCTCGGCCAGCTACTGGCGTACTGGGCGCAGCCCGACGACGAGGTGTGCGCGCTCGAGAATCCGCCCACCCGGGTGCCGGGATTTCCGACGCGCGACGACCTGGTGGAGCAGTATCTCGCTGCCGTCCGACCGGACACGGTGCCCGACATCGACTTCTACGTCGCCTACAACTGGTGGAAGATCGCGTGCATCGTCGAAGGCGTTTACACCCGCACACTGCGCGGCGCGATGGGCGCGAGCGACCGCTCGCCGGAGAGCTTCGGCGCCCAGGCCGAGCGGCTCGCGGCCCAGGCCTGGTGTTACGCGAGCAAGCTCTGATCAGATCGGCGCGCCGGAGGTAGGCCTACGCTGCGTCGAAGCTCCTCCGGCACGCGGACCGTCCCGGCGAGCGCGCGTGGAACCACCCTCCGGAAGCAAATGTTTGCTGCCGATAGAGTCGACTTGGACAACACGACTGCCCGAACACCGGGCCGTTTCGATTTCGGAGGTAGGCATGGAGTGGTCGGAGCGCCACACCTTGATCATGGAGCAGGCCGCCGCCCTGTTCGCCACGAAGGGCATCGCCGGGACCAAGGTCCGCGACATCGCCGACGGCGTGGGCATCCTCTCCGGCAGCCTGTACCACTACTTCCCGTCCAAGGACGCGATAGCCGAACTGATCGTCACGCAGTATCTCGACGCCCTCGTCGACGAGTACAAGGCGATCCTCGCGTCGTCGAACGGACCACGAGAACGCCTCGACGACCTCGTCAAGGCGTCGTTCCGGGTCAGCCAGGCGCATCCGCACGCGTCCGAGATCTACCAGAACAACGGCACCTATCTGCGCAAGCTGAAGTCGCACCGCAAGATCCGCGATGCCGCGCGCACCACCAAGGACGCGTGGATGACGGTGATCGAATCCGGCATCACGTCGGGCGAGTTCCGCGCGGACCTGCCGGCCGAGGTGCTGTACGGCCTCATCCGCGATGCCGTCTGGTTGTCGTTGCGCTGGTTCTCGCCCACCGCCGAGTTCGGCATGGACCACCTGGCCGACTCCGTGGTGTCCGTCTTCCTGGAAGGCATCGAAGCCCGGCACTGATCCGCGTCGCAGTTCGGGAACCGGCCCGCTCTACCCTGGACTCATGTCGGCACCTTCGCGCCCCACCTTCGGGCAGTACGTGGGCTACCAGTTCGGGCGCACGCTCCCGGACTCGCTGCAGGACTGGGTCCGCCGGGACCTGGTGGGCCCCGGGGCGTCGGCACGGTACCTGATCCGGTTCACCCTGCCGGTGCTGCCGATCCTCGCCCTCTTCCTGTTGATCCCCGGCCCGATCTGGGTTCCGCTGGCGATGATGGCGCTGCTGTTCATCCCGCTCGTCTACTTCGCGGTGGCCCTGATGCAGGTGTACCGGCGGCATCGGCTGCACAGCCACGGACTCGATCCGGACCTGGTGGCCGAGAAGGCGCAGCGCCGCGCCGACCGGGTGCGCGACGACTACGAACGTCGCCACGGACGCGCCTGACCACCGCAAGTTACCGGCGGGTCAATTATGGTTGACGGGCGAACCGACGAAGGGAAGAAACCATGAGTGAGCAGGTAGCGACCGCCGATCTGGCCGACGAGATCGGTCCGGACATTCGCAGCTGCGACACCCAGTTCATCCAGTTCGGTGCCCGGGCGGTCTTCTCCGGCCCGATCACCACCATCAAGTGCTTCCAGGACAACCTGCTGGTCAAGCAGACGCTCAGTGAGCCGGGCAACGGCGGCGTCCTCGTCGTGGACGGCGACGCGAGCGTCCACACCGCCCTCGTCGGCGACATCATCGCCGGACGCGGCGTCTCCAACGGCTGGGCGGGCGTGATCGTCAACGGCGCGGTCCGCGACTCGGCGATCCTCCGCACCCTCGACATCGGCATCAAGGCGCTGGGCACCAACCCGCGCAAGAGCACCCAGACCGGCTCCGGCGAGAAGAACGTGCCCGTCTCCTTCGGCGGCGTCACCTTCAACCCGGGTGAGACGGTCTACAGCGACGACGACGGCGTCGTCGTCCGGTAGGCGGCTTCGCCACCCGTGCGCCTTTTCGGTAGCCAGAACTACCAGAAAGGCGCACGGGTGCGTCAGCGCCTGGGCAGGTGGCCGGCCGTCCAGTCGGCCACCAGCGACAGGACCTTCGGGTCCACGGGTTCGCGGACGAGGCGCCGGTAGGCGCGCAACGACGGCGGTCCGGCGTCACGCCGCACCAGGTGCGTCAGGTCGGGTACCCGAACGGTGTCGACCTCCGCGGGCACGAGATCGGCGATAGCCGACAGATCGTCCGGGTCCACCTGCAGGTCCTTCGCCCCGGTGATCGCGAGAACCGGCGAACGTATCTCCCGCAGCAGCGGTTTCGGATCGAAGTCGAGGAACTCCCGGAGCCAGCGGGCGTTGACGCGGCGCAATCCCATCCGCGCGGTGTCGCCGGTCGACCGGGCAATCTTGTCGAGTGCCTTGCGCTGCTGCGCCTTCACGTCGATCCGCAGGAGCCGGAGAAGGCTGCGGACGGGCGCCGACAGACTGTCGGCAGCCTTCGCGGACTGCCACAGCAGTACCTCGCGTCCGGTCACCGCGGGACACGCGATCAGCACGACGGCGGCGGGATCGACCTCGCGGTCGGCGCCCAGCGCCACGGCCAGGCAGGCGCCCTCGCTGTGCCCGATCACCGCCACCGCATCGCGAACGAAACCCCCTGCCGTCCGGAGCCATTCGACGGCCGCCGCGGCGTCGGCCAGGTTGTCGGACAGCCCGGTCGACAGGTAGTCGCCCCCCGACTTCGGAACCCCACGTTTGTCGTAGCGCAGCGACGCGGTTCCGTTGCGCGCCAACGCCTCCGCGAGCGCGCGGCTCACGCCGATCGGAAGTTTCGCGTGATCGCCGTCGCGGTTCATCTCCCCGGACCCGGTGAGGATCACCGCGACCGGACCGGTCTCGGCCCCCGCCGGAACGGTGAGCGTGCCCGCCAGGACCGTCCCGTCGCCCGACCGGAAGGTCACCTCCCGCTCGGACACCCCCGGCCGCCCGGCGGCGACGACCCCGCGGATCCGGTCGGCGACCTGCACGGCGTCCCGCGCGCTCACGAGCAGTTGGTCGAACTCCGCGCCGGCGGTCCGGCCGAGGGTGCGCACCCGAACCGCGGGAACCCCGGCGCTCGCCACGACGAACGTGCGTACGCCCCCGCCGCGCCACGTCCCGATACGCAGACGTCGGGGAATGCCCAGGCTTGGAGCCCGCATGCCGCGGGTGTTCGCGAACGGATCGGCGACGACGTCGACGTCACGGACGAGGTCGACGGGAATCGCCACGTCCCCGTGCAACGCGGCGATCTTCTCGAAACCGGACAATCGCAAGACCAACCGGTTGCTCTGCACGTTCAATTCGCTCACGGCAGCACCTCCCTGGGACCGAGTATCCCTTTGCGATGCGGCCCACACTGCGAGTCGACGCCTGCCGACGAGGTGCCTGCCGCCTCGGAACTCGCGCCAGATCGGGCGATTGCCCTGTTCTGCCGACGAAAGCACGACTACCGGTGTCGCACAGCTATCCGGCACGCCGGCGGCTTTCACCGATGCCGCCACCGGTCCGGAGTGTCCTGGCCGAGTAGCTTCCGCCGGCGAGCCCTCGGACACAACCCGGGCCAGCGCGTTCAGGACAGCAGGCGCTCGATCGCAGCCCCGGCGGCCAGCGCCTTCTCGCCATACTCCTGGTAGAGGTCCGGCGTCAGGCGAGAGGCCGGGCCGGACACGCTGAAGCAGCCCCGAACGACGCCCCCCCTGCCCCGCAGGGCAACCGCGACCGCTGCGATCCCGTCGTGCAGACCCTGGTCGGTCACCGCATAGCCACGCCGTCGGATTTCCTCGATCTCCTGCCGCAACACCTGCGGGTCGGTGACGGTGCGACCGGTCGAAGGGGCCAGGTCGGACGCGAGGATCCGCTCCACCTCGGAATCCGGGAGCGACGCAAGGTAGGCCTTGCCGTTCGACGCGGCATGCAGCGGCAGGCGCGTCCCCAACGGCAGGAACGCCCGTAGCTGGTGTGCGCTGTCGAGACGCTCGATCAGCACCAGTTCTTCGCCGTCGGGCACCGCCAGATGAACGGTCTCACCCGTATCCACCTGCAGCCGGCTCAACTCCGGAAGTGCCACGTCCCGCAGGTCGTCGCCCGCCGCCATCATGCTGCCCAGGCTGAAAGCCTTACCGGTGATCACCCATCGTCCCGCATCGTTCGTCGCGGGACGCAGCCATCCCGCATCCGCCAGCGTCCTGAGGCAGCGCTGAACCGTGCTCTTCGGGACGTCGAGCCGCTTACCGAGCTCCGACAAGCCGATCGGCTGCGCCGACGCCACCTCCTCGAACACCCGGAGCGCGGTGAGAACGCTGTTCATTCAAGACCTTTCACACACGTCTGTTGACGTCGAGCATGGAGGGCTATACGTTAGCCGGACCACATCGTAGCACGGCGGTCCACATTGTGGACCGACTCCGTTCAGTAGGGACTTCGAGAAAGGACCCTTCACCGATGACCACCCTCATGCCCCGGCCACTCCTGACTTCGCTCGTCGATCCGGGAAACGGCTCCGGCGACCAGCCCGCGGTCCGCGTCGGCGACGGCGCACTCACCCGATCCGACCTGATCGCGGCGGGGGCCGCCGTTGCCGACGAGATCAGCGGCGCCACAAGCGTTGCCATCGATGCGACGGCAACACTCGAAACGGTCATCGCGGTCACAGGATGCCTGATGGCCGGTGTGCCGGCAGTGCCTGTACCACCCGACTCGGGGCCCGCCGAACGCGATCACATCCTGAAGGACTCGGGCGCGCAGCTCTGGCTCGGCGGTCGGCGGGAAGACGTCACACTCCCGCATGTCCCGATCCACGCCCGCGCACGATCGGGCTCGACATATGCCGAGCCCGATCCCGGAACGACCGCGATGATCATGTACACCTCGGGCACGACCGGAGCCCCGAAGGGCGTCGTGCTCGCCCGTTCCGCCATCGCGGCGGGACTGGACGGGCTCGCCGAGGCCTGGGACTGGAGTCCGGACGACACCCTGGTCCACGGACTACCGTTGTTCCACGTGCACGGGCTCATCCTCGGAGTCGTGGGCGCCCTGCGGCACGGGTCGCCGTTGGTGCACACCGTGCGCCCCACCCCGGAATCGTATGCAGCGGCGAGTGGTTCGCTCTACTTCGGTGTCCCCACCGTGTGGTCCCGTGTGTGCGCAGACGAATCAGCGGCACGAACGCTCGGATCCGCCCGGCTCCTGGTGTCGGGCAGCGCTCCGCTGCCGGTCCCGGTCTTCGAACGCATGCAGGCGCTCACCGGCTCGGCGCCGATCGAACGCTACGGAATGAGCGAGACCCTCATCACGCTCAGCACCCGATTCGACGGCGAACGTCGACCCGGGTGGGTGGGATCACCGATCCGTGGCGTCCACACCCGCATTCGTGACCAGGCGGGCAATCCGGTGCCGTGCGACGGTGAGACGCTGGGGCAGTTGCAGATCGCGGGCGCAACCCTGTTCGACGGCTATCTGGGCAACTTCGAAAAGACCGCCGAATCGATGACCGAGGACGGATGGTTCAAGACCGGTGACATCGCCGTCGTCGACGAACAGGGCTTCCACCGCATCGTCGGGAGGGAGTCGATCGACATGATCAAGTCGGGTGGCTACCGGATCGGGGCCGGTGAGGTGGAACAGGCGTTGCTCGCCCACCCCGGCGTCGAGGAGGCCGCAGTGATCGGCGTCCCGGACACCGATCTCGGGCAGCGCATCGTCGCCTACGTGGTCGGCGACTGCACCGACGAGGTAGAGCTGTCCAACTTCGTCGCCCGAACCCTGTCGATCCACAAGCGACCGCGAGAAATTCGTGTCGTCAGCTCGTTGCCGCGAAACGCGATGGGCAAGGTGCAGAAGAAGTTACTGGTCGACGACGTCCAAGCCGGCAGATGAGCACGCCCGCCGACTCCGGCGCGATTCAGGTCACCGTCGAGCAGAACAACTAGATGGAGATCCTCTGCCTTCCCCGCGACGGTCAGCCCCGCGCCGATTGTCACTCGAGACGTGTCCTCCCCGCCCCCACCTCTCTCAGAAACCGCGCCCGGGATTCAGGATGCCGGTGGGATCGAAGACGGATTTGATACCCGCCATGAGCTCGCGTTCGGTCGCGCCGACCATCGACTCCATGTACGGCGTCTTGAGCACGCCGACGCCGTGCTCGCCGGTGATGGAACCGCCGAGCGTGAGACATGCCGAGACGAGCTCGTCGAAGGCGGCCCGGGCGCGGGCCGTCATCGGCGCGTCGGACGCGTCGAACACGATGGTGGGGTGGAGGTTTCCGTCGGCGGCATGACCGAACGTTCCGATCAGGACGTCGTGCCGGGCCGCGGACTCCTCGATCGCGGCCAGCATGCGCGGCAGCGCCGGGACCGGTACCGCGAGGTCGTCGAGCAGCGTGCTGCCCCTGCGCTCGAGCGCGGTGAGCGCCACCCGCCGGGCCTGCATGAACTCTTCACCCTCGACCGGATCGGCGGTGTCGTACACCTCGGTGGCGCCGGCCGCGGCGCACGCCGCCGCACAGCGGGCGGCCTCGGCGGCCGCGTCACCGCCGTCGCACTGGATCAGCAGCAGCGCGCCCGCCGTGTCGTCGAGACCCATCCTCGTCAGGTCGTTGACCGCCGCGATGGTGGTGCGGTCCATCAGCTCGAGCAGGCACGGGTCGGCCACCTGGCGAATCGCCAGGACCGCGTCGATCGCCAGCGCGGTGGTGGGGAAACTCGCGACCACGGTCGACGCCGCCGACGGCTGTGCCCGCAGCCGCACGGTGGCCTCCACGATCACCGCTAGTGTGCCCTCGGAGCCGACCAGCACCTGCGTGAGGTTGAGCCCGGCGACGTTCTTCCGGGTCTCGGCACCGGTGTGGATGATCCGACCGTCCGGGAGGACCGCCTTGATGCGCGCGACGTGGTCGGCGGTGACGCCGTACTTGGCGCAGCAGGTGCCGCCCGCATTGGTGGCGAGGTTGCCGCCGATGGAGGAGATCGCCCGGCTGCCCGGATCCGGGACGTACCAGAGCCCTTTCTCGGCGACCGCCGCGGCGAGGTCCCCGTTGATGACACCCGGCTGCACGGTCGCGAGGCGCGCGGATTCGTCGATCCGCAGAATCTCGTTCATCCGCTCGAGGCTCAGCACGATGCACCCGTCGATGGCGTTCGCCCCGCCCGCCAATCCGGTGGCGGCTCCTCGGGTGACCACCGGGACGCCGCGGCGGTGCGCAATCTGCATGGTCGCGACGACGTCCTCGGTGCTGCGCGCCCGCACCACCGCGAGCGGTTCCCCGTCGGGCGTGAGCAAAGACTGGTCCCGGCGGTACGCGAGCATTTGATCCAGGTCGGTGACGACCGCGGCGCCGAGCCGTTCGGTCAGGTCGGCAGCAGCGGGGGAAACGACATCGAGGGTCATGCAGAACCATCCGTCCGAGAGCAGGATCAAACTCGATTGTCAGACAAGTATTCATGCGAGTCAAGAACGGACGGCGGACGGGTGTGCACGGCAGACGGCCCGTGGGAGGATCGACCGGAATCGAGCAAGGAGGACCCGTGGCCAGAGTCGAGGCGGTGTCGATCGTCGACGCATTGGCCGCCGAACTGCGACAGCGGGTGTTCTCCGGGGACCTGACGCACTCCGATGCCCTCACCGAGGCCGAGGTCGCCCGCACGTACGAGGTCGCCCGGCCCACCGCCAAGGCCGCGATCGAGAAACTCGTCGGCGAGGGACTGCTGCAGCGCAGCGCGCACAAGACCGCGCGGGTGCTGCAACTGGGCCCCGACGACGTGCGCGACATCTACCGCACCCGCGCCGGCCTCGAGTCCCAGGTGCTCCGGGAACTCGCCCGCAACAACGTGGTTCCCGCGGACGCGGTGGCCGCGAACAGCGAGATCGCGACGCTCACCGACGGTGCCCCGTTGTCCGTCGTCGAACCCGACATGCGGTTCCACACCTCACTCGTCGACGCCGTCGGTAGCCCCCGAACGAGCCGGATCTTCCGGACGCTGGTGTCCGAGGTGCGCCTGTGCATGGTGCAGGTGCAGGGCAAGCACCTCCTGACCACGTCGAGCATCGTCGCCGAGCATCGGCAGATCCTGGAGGCACTCGCGGACGGAGACGGCGAGCGCGCCGTCGCAGTGCTGACCGGGCACCTGTCCCGGGCCCGCGAGCGGCTGGCCGCGGCACTCGGCAGCGAACCGGAACCCGCAGCGGCGCCACCCGATCCGGCCTAGGTCCCGCGGGGCCGCCTCACGACACCGTCACCGTGCGCGAGTGCCACCCGCTCGCGCCGTCCGGAATCGGCGCCGCCCGCTCCTCGGTCTGAGTGTTGCCGGCCCGATCGGTGGCACGCACCTGCAGGCTGTGCACACCGGGAGGCGCGTCCCACTGCCACGTCCACTGCCGCCACGTGTCGATCGAGTACTGCGGCGCCAGCGTCGCGGTCCGCCACACGCCGTTGTCGACCCGCACCTCGACCTTCTCGATGCCGCGGTGCTGCGCCCATGCGGTCCCCGCGACGATCGTGGGGCCGGACGGAATCTTCCCGAACGCGGCGGGCACGTCGATGCGCGACGCAGTCTTGATCGGTGCCTGCGCCGCCCAGCCGCGCCGGGTCCAATACGCCTCGGCGCGGTCGAAGCGGGTCAGCTCCCAGTCGACCACCCACTTGGTCGCCGACACGAACCCGTACAGCCCGGGCACCACCTGACGCACCGGATAACCGTGCGCGAACGGGAGCGGTTCGCCGTTCATCGCGACCGCGAGGATCGCGTCGCGGCCGTCGCGCAGGACCTCGACCGGGGTGCCGACCGTGAAGCCGTCGGCACTGGTGGACAGCAACATGTCGGCGTCGGACGCGACGCCCACCTCGTCGAGCAGATCCTTGATCCGGTACCCGACCCAGGTGGCGTTGCCCGCGAGTTCGCCGCCGACCTCGTTGGATACGCACGTCAGCGTGATCGCGCGTTCGATCGGCGTGCGGGCGATCAGGTCGTCCCAGCTCAGGGTGATCTCGCGATCGACCATGCCGTGGATCCGCAGCTGCCATTCGTCGGTGGTGAGCATGGGCACCTGCAGCGCGGTGTCGATCCGGTAGAAGTCTCCGTTGCGGGTCACGAAGGGGGTGGCGCCCGGCACCGCGACGTCGGTTCCGGGCGCGAGGGCCGGCGCGCGGTCGGCGGCGGGCACCGTGGGCAGGGCGAGGCCGTCGCGGTTACGGACCGCGCCCGCCACCCGGTCGGCGAGATAGCGTCCCGTTGCCCCCGCCGCGGCGGCGACGGCGGCGGCTGTCGCGGCCAGCACCAGGAACCGGCGGCGCGCCATCCCCGGCGCGCCGTTCCCGGATCCGGTCCGCACCGGCGCACGCGTGGTGAGCACCCGCAGTGTGACGATCCCGGCGGCGACACCGACGATCGTCGGCAGTGCGTACGACGCGGTGGCCCCGGGCCGGTTGACGGCCGCGTACACCCCGACCAGCCCCAGGACCAGCAGGATCGCGCTGCCGTACGGGCGGCGCGGTCGCTCCACCATGCCGGCCACCGCCGCCAGCACCACGATCAGCACCGTCATCCCGACGAACAGAGCGGGCTTGTCGTTGGTGCCGAACGTCGTGATCGCGAACTCCCGCGCCCACGCCGGGCTGCGGTCGACGGTGGTGGACCCGACCGCGAAGAAGGGCGACGACGCGGGCCCGATCGGCACCGACACCAATTGGCCGATCCCGAGCACGACCGCGGCCGCGAGTATCCCCGACAGTGCACGCGTCGTCATGTGTCCCCCGCTTTCCTTTCGGCTACGTCCGAGTATTCGGCGCCGGCCGGGTAGGCGGATGGGTCCCGACGGGGATCTGCCGGCCGCTAGGACACGGGCGCGCTCACCCGCGCCGACATGCCACCGATCTCGACGACGTCGCCGTCCCGCAGCTGCCGACCGCGTCGGATCTCCACCTCGCCGTTCACGCTGACCAGACCCTCGGCGACGACGACCTTCGCCTCCGCACCCGACTCGATGAGATTGGCCAGCTTGAGGAATTGACCCAGGCGGATCGATTCGTCGCGGATCGGGACCTCGTCCACAGCGTCAGACATGCCTCCATCTTCCTCCTTGGCCCCAAACGGCCCATCGACGCCTCACACTGGACTCGGAGAGACGACAGTCACTGGAAGGACCTCGATGGCCACGAGTACCGGTAGCCCTGTGGACACCACGGACAGGCGGGACCACCACCAGACCCGGGTGACGCCGAAACGCGGGCGGCTGTCGGAGGTTCCGCACATCGCGGGCCTCGTCCTCGGCGTCTTCTCGGTGCTGGTGTTCCTGTGGAGCCTGTCGCCCGCGCTGCGCTACCTGGTGCACACGCCGCGCCTGTACATCGACGACTACTACTTCGACGCCCCCGACACGAGCCTGTCGTGGGCCGTCGTGGTCGGTCTGGTGGCGGCCGCACTCGCGAGCCGCAAACGGATCGCGTGGTGGTTGCTGACGATCTACCTGACCCTCTTCGCAGTTCTCAACGCGGTCACCGCGGTGGCGGACGAGAACGTCAACGCCGCCGTCGCGTGCGTCGTGCAGCTCGCGGTCGTCGGGATCCTGATCGCGGCCCGCAAGGAGTTCTACACGCGGGTCCGCCGCGGCGCCGCGTGGAAGGCATTGGGCGTCCTCGTGTCCGGCCTGGCGGTGGGCACTCTGCTGGGCTGGGGGCTGGTGGAGCTGTTCCCGGGCACGCTGCCGTCGGGTCAGCGGTTCCTGTGGGCCCTCAACCGCGTCACCGCCCTCGTCGTGGTCGAGAACGAACAGTTCGACGGCCACCCCCACGTCTTCGTCAACACCCTGCTGGGACTGTTCGGGGCGCTCGCCCTGCTCGCGGCGGTGATCACGCTGTTCCGCTCGCAGCGGGCGTCGAACGCGCTGACCGGCGACGACGAATCGGCGTTGCGCGGCCTGCTCGACAGCTTCGGTGCCGACGACTCCCTGGGCTACTTCGCGACCCGCCGCGACAAGGCCGTCGTCTTCGCTCCGAGCGGCAAGGCCGCCGTCACCTACCGCGTGGAGATCGGCGTGTGCCTGGCCAGCGGCGACCCGATCGGCAACCCGGAGGCGTGGCCGCACGCGATCGACGCGTGGCTCGCCCTGTGCTCCAAGTACGGCTGGGCGCCCGCCGTGATGGGAGCGAGCGAGGCCGGCGCCACCGCGTACAAGCGGGCCGGTCTGTCGGTGCTCCAGCTCGGCGACGAGGCGATCCTCGAAACCCGGGAGTTCAATCTGAACGGCCGCGAGATGCGGCAGGTCCGTCAGGCCGTGCACCGGGTCCGGAAGCAGGGCGTCACAGTCCGCATCCGACGCCACCGCGACATCCCGCCCGCCGAGATGGCCGACGTCGTCGCGCGTGCAGATGCGTGGCGCGACACCGAGACCGAGCGCGGCTTCTCGATGGCCCTGGGCCGGCTCGGCGATCCCCTCGACGGCGACTGCCTCCTGGTCGAGGCGCTCGGCGAGGACGGCACGGTGCTGGGCATGCTGTCGCTGGTGCCGTGGGGTCCGAACGGCGCATCGCTCGACCTGATGCGCCGGAACCCGGACGCCCCCAACGGTGTAGTCGAACTGATGGTCACCGAACTCGCGACCCGTTCCGACGAGTTCGGCGTCGTGCGGGTGTCGCTCAACTTCGCGGTGTTCCGCTCCACGTTCGAGGAGGGCGCGCGCATCGGCGCCGGTCCGATCCTGCGGGTCTGGCGGTCGATGCTGCTGTTCTTCTCCCGGTGGTGGCAGCTCGAGGCCCTGTACCGCTCGAACGTCAAGTACCAGCCCGAATGGGCGCCGCGGTACCTGTGCTTCGACGACAACCGGCAGCTGCCGCGCGTCGGAATCGCGTCGGCGATCGCCGAGGGTTTCCTGACGTTGCCCACGTTCGGGCACCGGGCGAAGGCGCCCACGCACACCGGGACCCGCGCCGCGGTGCCGGCGGCACTCGCCGTCTCCGGTGTCCTGCACGCGGACGGCAGTGCGCCCGACGCCGCCGCTCCGGCGGCCGACGCGTCCACGGGCAGGACGGACGGGACGGCCCCGGAATCGGTGGGACCGCGCCGGCCCGAACAGGTTCGCGTGCGCATGGACAAACTCGCCCGCCTGGCCGACGAGGGCATCGACCCCTACCCCGTCGCGTACCCGCCCACCCACACCGTCGCCGCCGCGACGTCGTCCCCGGAGGGCACCCGGGTGCGAATCGCGGGGCGCCTGTTGCGGATCCGCACGTACGGCGGCGTCGCGTTCGCAGTGCTGCGGGACTGGTCCGGCGACATCCAGGTGCTCATCGAACGCACCACGGTCGGCGACCGGCTCGACGAGTTCTCCACCGACTTCGACCTCGGCGACCTCATGGAGGTGAGCGGCACCATCGGCCGCAGCCGCAAGGGTGAACTGTCGCTGCTGGCGACGGAGTGGCGCATGAACGGCAAGTGCCTGCACCCCCTGCCCGACAAGTGGAAGGGCCTGACGGACGCGGAAACTCGCGTGCGGCAGCGTTACGTCGACCTCGCGATCAACCCCGAGTCGCGGCGGCTGCTGGCGGCGCGTACCGCGATCGTGAAGTCGCTGCGCGACACCCTCGCCGGCCGCGACTACCTCGAGGTGGAGACGCCGATCCTGCAGCGTATCCACGGCGGCGCCAACGCGGCCCCCTTCGTCACCCATATCAATGCGTACGACCTGGACCTGTACCTGCGGATCGCACCGGAGTTGTTCCTCAAACGTCTGTGCGTGGCCGGCATGGAGAAGGTGTTCGAGATCGGGCGGGTGTTCCGCAACGAGGGGGTCGACTTCAAGCACAACCCGGAGTTCACGATCCTCGAGGCGTACGAGGCCCACAGCGACTACGAACGCATGATGGTGCTGTGCCGCGAGCTGATCCAGGCCGCGGCCGTCGCCGCACACGGCAGCCAGACGATCATGCGTCCCGGTCCGGACGGCGAACTCGTCGCCGTCGACATCTCCGGCGAATGGCCCGTGAAGACGATGCACGGCGCGGTCGCCGAGAAACTGGGCGTGGACGTCAGCCCGGAGACACCCCTCGAGGTGCTGCAGAAGTTGTGCGACGAGAACGACATCGAGTACCAGAAGAGCTGGGACGCAGGCGCGGTCGCGCAGGAGCTGTACGAGCATCTGGTGGAGGGTCAGACCGAGTTCCCCACCTTCTACACCAACTTCCCGACGTCGATGTCGCCGCTGACCCGCCCGCACCCCACCATCCCCGGTGTGGCCGCGAAGTGGGATCTGGTGGCGTGGGGCGTCGAACTCGGCACCGCGTACAGCGAACTCACCGATCCCATCGACCAGCGACGACGGCTCACCGAGCAGTCGCTGCTCGCGGCCGGCGGCGACGCGGAAGCGATGGAACTCGACGAGGACTTCCTGCAGGCGCTCGAGCACGCGATGCCGCCCACCGGCGGGCTCGGTATGGGCGTCGACCGGATCGTCATGCTCATCACCGGCGGCAGCATCCGCGAATCGCTGGCGTTCCCGTTCGCCAAGCCGCGCAACTGAGGTCGCCGTGTCACTCACATTGCGCAGGTACACCATTGCGGCCCTACTCATCTCCGGAGCGGTGCTGTACTCGTCGTGGGTGCTGGCGTTCTTCCTCAACTCCGGTGAGGGCCCGTTCGAGGGGTTCGCGAGCCAGCTGGCGGCCACCGACCAGCGCTACGGGATCCTCTACCGCAGCGGCGATCTGCTCACCGGGATCGTGCTCACCGTCGCGGCGGTGTTGGGGCTGACGATCACGCCGCGACGCTTCCTCACCACGGTCGGCTGGCTCGCGCTGGGTGTCTTCGCGGTGGGCACGATCGCCGATTCCCGTCTGCCGCTGCGGTGTTCCACGGCGGCCTGCGAGGCGACGCAGGTTCCGCTCACCCACCAGTGGCACGCCGTCACGAGCACGGTGTCGGTGACGGCCGCCGTGGTCTCGGCGGTCGCGTTCATCATCGCGATCTTCGTCTACCGTGCGCCGCGGGCGATGTGGTGGTCCGGGCTCGCCGTCGTCGTGCTGTTCCTCGTCGGCACCCTGTGGATGCTCGTCGGGGTCGACGACCCGTCCGGCAGTCACAGCTGGCTCGGCTTCGCGCAGCGCGTCGAACTGCTGTCGATGAGCGGGTGGATGGTCCTCGTCGCGGCCACGCTGCTCAGCGACCGTGCCTGGCGGGCCGTGCACGGGGCGTCCTCGGCGCCCGTCCCCGTCTCCCCCTGACCTCGCGTTTTGCGCACTTATCGCGGAATTTCGGGGGTCGTGGGCGCGACAAGTGCGCAAAACGCGGGAGGGGGGCGGACCGTGGGATCAGGGGATCGGGACGTCGAGCGGAACGTTGACGAAACTCGGAGATGCCGGGTCCAGCACCAGATGCTGGGGCGCCAACCGGCTCTCGTTAAGCAGCGGACGCAACAGCATGCCCTTCGGGAAGTTGCTCGCCGCCACCGACACCCGCAGACGGTGACCCGGCTGCAGCAGCGCGTCCGTCGCGGTGAGCCCGACGTCCAGCGTGGTGGGCCGGCCCGGCACGATCGGCTGACGCGCCGCGAGGGTGAGCGTGTAGAACGGGTCGGTCAGGTCACCGTTCGCGGAGCGCTCGCTGCGGGCCTCGTCGATGCCCCGCAGCGACGACGTGAGCTGGCCCGACGTCAGGACCGTCGACGTACCGTCCGGGGCAACATCGTCGAGCGTGGCCGTCCAGTAGCCGTCGGTGGTGTCGAGCACGGTGTTCAGGTGCACGTTCACCGGCCCCGAGATCTGGGTGGGTGCCGCGACCGGGGCGCTGGTGAACGTGAGCGCATCCCGCTCCGCGATCCGGTTGTCCTTGGCGCAGCCGTCGATCACGGCGAGGAGGCCCGCGAGTTCCTGCGCAGCGTCCCGCGAGCACAGGCTCGAAAGCCCCGGCGCCACCGTCAGAGTCGTCGTACCAGACGGTGGCGATGCGAGCAGGGAACCGTCGTGCACGGACGTCGCGGTGGTGCCGGACGGCTGCGCCGCCAGATACATCCGGCGATGTTCGACGCCCGCGCGCGGGAACCGATCCGTGGTGGTCCAGCCGTTGCCCTGCTGATACGACGTGACCGGGCCGTACGTCTCGATGCCGTTGTCGATGTCCTTGAGCCACCGGTCGAACCACGCCCGCTGCAGGACGTCGAGCCGCGGCGGGTAGCCCGGATCACCGAAGCCGCTGCCCGGGTTGAGGTGGTAGGTGTCGCCCATGACGAGCTGCTTCTTCCCGGGCGCCAGCGGGATCGCGTTGTACAACCGGGGCTGTGAGTTCGTGAAGATGTCGTGCCAGCCGCCGTAGAGCAGGGTCGGTGCCGTGATCTGCTCGGCGTGCGGCAGCCAGGCCAGGCGCAGCGAGCTGTCCGGCTCGAGCAGCGTCTGCAGCTCCGGCGGGATGGAGTCGACGTCGGGGATGGTGATCGCCTGGATGAGGTACTGGAAGAACGTCGCCGGATCGGCGATCCGGTCGCGCAACCTCGTCTGGTCGAGGTTGCCCTGCATCAACGCCTGGACGTCGGGAATCAGCTTGAGCCCGTTGACCGCCGCCAACCAGAACGGCAGGAATCCGACGCCCGCACCCCCGCCCGGCGCCACGACGTCCCGGACCAGGTCGCCGCCCGGCTCGATCGGCACGATCGCCTGCAGCGCCGCGGGCCGCTTCGACGCCGCCTGGATCTGGTTGATAGCGGAGTACGAGACCCCGCTCATGCCGATTCGGCCGTTCGACCACGCCTGCTGCGCGGCCCACTCGATGGTCTCGATGGTGTCCTGCTGCTCGCGCTCCTGGAACACCTGCCAGATCCCCTGCGAGAAACCGGTACCGCGCACGTCGACGACGACCTGGGTGTACCCGCTGCGGATGAGCTCTCGGTCGACGGTGAACGTGCGCAGCCCGCCGCCGGACAGGGCCCGCGTCAGATCGGTGATACCGCTCAACGGTGTTCCGGAGAAGTTGATGTCGCGGGCGAAGTCCATGACCGCGTCGCTGATTCCCGGAGCCGACACCGCTGCCTCGGCGAGCGCCGACACGAGCTTGGTGTACGGCGTCATGCTCACGATCGTCGGGAACGGGGTGTCGACGGGCCGCCCGTCCGCGTCCGCGGGCCGGTACACGTTGGCTTTCAGGATCACCCCGTCGCTCATCCGGATCGGGATGTCCCACGCGATGTCCATGCCGGGGTACGCCGCGGGGCCGTCCGCGGTGGCCGTCCACTGCGCGCCGAGTTCTCCCGCGTCCGGGGTGGCACTCGCCGGCGCCACCGTTCCGACGGTGGCGATCGCCGCGACCGCGATCGCCGCCAGCGTCCTCGAGATCCACCGCATCCGAGCCCTCCCCATGCTCCGGGCGACGCCTCACCCCGCGTCGAGAACCTCAATACTCCCCGGTCGGCCTCGCGTTTTGCGCACTTATCGTCGATTCGCGGGGCGAAAACTCGCGACAAGTGCGCAAAACGCGGGAAGGAGGGGAAACGTCAGGAGACGGGGCGCAGCGGGTGGATGCCGGGGGCTGCGGCCAGGTGGGCGCCGAACGCGCCGGCGGCCTCACGCATGTGGTTCGACTTCATGTGGGTGTCGAGCGCGTGCTGGTCCTTCCACACCTCGACGACGACGAACGTGCCCGGTGCCGACGTGGACTCGAACAGGTCGTACGACACGCAACCGTCCTCCTTGCGGCTCTCCTCGGCCAGCGCGGTGAGCGCGGCACGAACCGTGTTCTCGGAGCCGGCCTTGGCCGGAATTGTCGCAACGACATGCAGATTCGACATCGGATCCCTATTCTGTGAGCGCCGCCACAGTATGCGGCACCTCGACGGTACCCTGGTCAGAGCCGTAAACGCCGCAGATACGCCTGCGCCCGTTCGGAATTCCAGCCGAACACTTCGCGAAGTCCGGTCGCCATGGTGTCGAGGTACGGGGCCGACGGCGCGGTCCGCACGACGTCGGCGCGACCCCCCGCCGCCGTGAACGTCCGCATCGGGAACCCCTCGCGTGTCCCGAGGTCGAGGACTCGGTCGTAGCACGACGGCTCCTGACCGTGGATGTCGTCGAACTGCTCGGCCGTCACGAGATACGCGCACGCGGCGGTGTCGCCGGGCAGGTCCGGGTCGTAGAACGCCCGCCCACCGCCCCACACCACCGATTCGCCCGCGAAGTAGACCGTGCCCGGCAGCCGGACGGCGGCGCGGCCCACCGGCGGGTGCGGGTCCCGCGCGCCGGCACAGGTACGCCCGCCGCCGGCGGGACAACCGCCCCGCAGGTAGCAGTCGAGGCGGGCGCGCGACATGTTCGACCCGTAGCTCACGTACCAGATCTGCACGATTTCGACGCTACGCCGGAGTTCGTCGGATACAGTTTTGTATCGAACGGGGTCCGACGCGGAAAGTTGAGGGTGACCAGTGCAGACGGCCGAGACACCGCGACCCAAGCGCGTCACGAAACGGCGCGCCGAGACGCGGCAACGGCTGCTCGACGCGGCCGGTGACGTGTTCGCCGAGGAGGGCTTCGGGCGCTCCACGGTGGAGCAGGTGTGCGAACGCGCCGGGTTCACCCGCGGCGCCTTCTACTCGAACTTCACCTCGCTGGACGAGCTGTTCCTCGCGATGTGGGAGCAGCGCTCGGCAACCATGCTCGACGGCATCCGCACTGCCCTCGCCGACCGCCCGGCCACCCTCACCCTCGACTCGGCCGTCGAGCGTGTCCTGGCCGCGATTCCGGTCGACGACGCGTGGTACCGGATCACCGCCGAGTTCACCGCGCACGCCCTCCGCAACCCCGCCCTCAAACGCGTCATGGCGGCCCGGGAGGACGCGATTCTCGGCACGATCCTGCCGATCGTCGAGGACGCTCTCGCCGCGGCGGGGCGACGCGTCACCGACCGCGCGGCCCTGGGACGGGCACTGGTCGCGATCCACGACGGCACCGCCGTGCAGGTGCTGATGGAACCCGAGAACGAGGCGGTCCGGCAGGCGCGTCAGCGGCTGTTCGTCACCGTCGTGAGCAGTTACAGCAGCGGTACCTAACGGACAGGAGACAGGCAGTGGCAACGGAAGCCGACGTCATCGTTGTCGGAGCGGGACTGGCGGGCCTGGTGGCGACCCACGAACTGGTCAAGGCCGGGCGCAAGGTTCTCGTCGTCGACCAGGAGAACGTGGAAAACCTGGGCGGACAGGCGTTCTGGTCACTCGGCGGCCTGTTCCTGGTGGACAGCCCCGAGCAGCGCCGCATGGGCATCAAGGACTCCCGTGAACTGGCGCTGCAGGACTGGCTGGGCAGCGCCGGATTCGACCGCGACCGCGAAGACCGTTGGCCCCGGCAGTGGGCCGAGGCCTACGTCGACTTCGCGGCCGGCGAGAAGCGGGCCTACCTGCACGATCTCGGCCTGCGCGTGATGCCGAACGTCGGCTGGGCCGAACGCGGCGGTGGGCTGGCCACCGGTCACGGAAATTCGGTACCGCGCTTCCACATCACGTGGGGCACGGGACCGGAGGTGGTCCGGGTGTTCCGCGAACCGGTGCTCGACGCCGCCGCCCGCGGACAGGTCACCTTCCGCTACCGGCACCAGGTGGACGATCTGATCGTCGAGAACGGCGCCGCCGTGGGGGTGCGCGGCACGGTGCTCGAGCCGTCGACCGAACCGCGCGGCGTGAAGTCGTCCCGCATACCCGTCGGCGAGTTCGAACTCCGCGCGCAGGCCGTGGTGGTGACCTCCGGCGGCATCGGCGGCAACCCCGACCTCGTGAAGAAGAACTGGCCCGTCGACCGCCTGGGCCGTGTGCCCGAGCACATGATCACCGGCGTGCCCGCGCACGTGGACGGCCGCATGCTCGAGATCACCGAGAACGCGGGCGGCAACATCGTCAACCGGGATCGCATGTGGCACTACACCGAGGGCATCGTCAACTGGGACCCGATCTGGCCCGATCACGCCATCCGGATCATCCCCGGCCCGTCGTCGCTGTGGCTCGACGCCACCGGAAAGCGCCTGCCGGTGCCGTTGTTCCCGGGCTTCGACACCCTCGCGACGCTCAAGCACATCCTCGGCACCGGGCACGATCACACCTGGTTCGTCCTCACGCAGTCGATCATCGAGAAGGAGTTCGCGCTCTCCGGTTCCGAGCAGAACCCCGACCTCACCGGCAAGGACATGAAACTCCTGCTCGGACGCGTGAAGAAGGGTGCGCCCGGCCCGGTCGAGGCTTTCAAGCAACACGGCGTGGACTTCGTGGTCCGCGACAATCTGCGCGACCTGGTCGACGGCATGAACGCGCTGACCCCCGATGCGAAGCTCGACCACGCCCAGGTGGAACGGGAGGTCGTCGCGCGTGACCGCGAGATGGAGAACACCTTCTCGAAGGACATGCAGGTCATGGCCATCCGCAACGCGCGAACCTATCTGCCCGACAAGGCGATCCGGGTCGCCAAGCCGCACCGGCTCCTCGATCCGGCGCACGGACCACTGATCGCCGTGCGTCTGAACCTGCTCACCCGTAAGACCCTCGGCGGTCTCGAGACCAATCTGGACTCGCAGGTGATCCGGCCCGACGGCAGCGTGTTCGACGGCCTGTACGCCGCGGGTGAGGTCGCCGGGTTCGGCGGCGGCGGCGTGCACGGCTACAGCGCGCTCGAGGGCACGTTCCTCGGTGGCTGCATCTTCTCCGGGCGCGCGGCCGGGCGCGCGCTGGGCCGGAGCCTCGGGTGAGCCGCACCGCGCTCGTGACGGGCGCATCGTCGGGCATCGGCCTGGAAGTAACCCGGGCGCTGGTCTCGCGCGGGTATCGGGTACTCGGCACCACTCGAAATCCGGATGCGCTGCAGCCGAGTTCGCGAGTTCCCGGCGTGGAATACCTGGCACTGGACCTCACCGACCGGGCGAGTATCGAGGCGTGCGCCCGCGCAGCGGGAACCGTGGACGTCCTGGTCAACAACGCCGGTGAGAGCCAGATGGGGCCGCTCGAGGAACTGCCACTGGACGCGATCGACCGCCTGTTCCAGGTGAACGTCCTGGGCGCGATCCAGCTGACACAACTACTGCTCCCCGGCATGCGTGAGCGCGGCAACGGCCGCGTCGTGATGGTGGGCTCGATGCTCGCGAGCTTCCCGCTCGCGTTCCGGTCGTCGTACGTGGCCACGAAGTGCGCACTGAAGGGCTTCGCGACGGCGGCCAGACGGGAACTGAGCCCGTTCGGCGTGTGGCTCACCACCGTCGAACCGGGCACCATCGCCACCGGCATCGGCGACCGTCGCACCCGGTACATCGCCGACGGTTCGCCGTACACGGCGGACTACACGACGGTGTCGAAGGCCATGCAGCGCAACGAGGATCGAGGAATCCGCGCGGAGACGGTCGCGGAACTGGTGGTGAAGGCGATCGAGGCGGACAAACCCAAGCCGCTGTACGCGGTCGGGAACAAGGCCCCGCTCGTGTTCACGGTCCGTCGACTCGCGCCGCGGGCCTTCACCGAGAAGATGATGGC
This sequence comes from Prescottella equi, assembly GCF_002094305.1. Lineage (GTDB taxonomy): Bacteria > Actinomycetota > Actinomycetes > Mycobacteriales > Mycobacteriaceae > Prescottella > Prescottella equi. The sequence continues at coordinate 525,185 of NZ_LWTX01000003.1, read as the reverse complement.
CCGGTTCCACGGGCTGAAGTAGACGAACGGACGTCCTGCCGACCCCCCGACGGGCCGGCAGGACGCCCGGATTATGGGCGAATCAGCTACCGCTGGAAGCGCTGGAGCTGTCCGAGCCGCTCGAACCGCTGGAGCCACTGGATCCGCTCGAACCGCTCGAACCGGTGCCGTCGTCCGCACCGTCCAGCGGATCCGTACCACCGGCGGCGGACTCCGAAATGAAGCCGGTCGCCTTGGTCGTCAGCTCCGTTCCGGTGGAGTTGGGCACCTTGGCCCGCCAGTTGACGATCGGGTTGAGAATCCCGAACGGACCGCAGCCCGTCGCCCCCGGAAGAGTGAAGTCCGACGCCGTGTTCTGGATGTTGGACGCAACCAAGACGCCGGCGGGCCACTCCGTGCCGTCACTGACACCGATGGACGACGGGTCGTCGACCGGATTGGACTTGTGCAGGTTCAGTTCGACCGGGGCCGAATCGGTCCCGATGTAGCAGTTGTCGCCCAGGAACGGATTGTCGATCTTCATCCGCGTTTTCAGGGTCATATCGAAGTTGAAGAGGTCGCCGTTGAACACCGGAACCTCCACCGCCTCGACCGTCGCGGTCACCGCTGCCAAGCCGAACAGGTTGTTGAACGGGAGATCGACCCCGAGCACACCGCCGGGCACCGTCAACGGCTTGCCGTAGACACCGTTGTGGCCGTCGTCGCGGGGGATGAAGTCGTCGTCAGGGGCGTTGCCCGCGATGATCATGTCGCCGAGCCCGATCGGCAAGTTGAAGCCGTTGTTCGCGAACGTACCGCTCTCGACGAGCACCGTGAGGCAGCCTTGCGCGATTGCGGGATCGCACACGCCACCACCCGGGACAGGGGCGGGCGTCGGAGCTGCCGATGCCAAGGGAGCCAGCAGCGCCATCGAGGCGCCCACCGCACCTGCCACGGCCACGGTGCGCATTGCCACGCGACGCCGCGTGACTCTCGAATCGTTCTTCACACGTCCTCCTCAGTTATCGAGCATTCGATGTGCATATCCACGGGTTATGGGCACACAGAGGGGTGAGCAACGGCGAACGCCTCTCGCCGCGAGTTTCGGTCAGTCGAACTGTGCTGCGGATACACCCCGTCGTCCACAGCACCGAGAGCCCGGCGAATGAATGGCTTCTACCTGCACATTCGCCGCAGACTCGGAGCGCCTTCGACTGTTACGCAAGGTAACAGCTGGAGTGGTTTATATCACAGCACGGCGCCGCCGAATACGAATCTCGCGACTTTTCGCCCTTCGAATTTTTTGGGTCTACCGGTCAGTAGTTCAACATGCCACACTGTTTGCTCATGACGAGCACACGTGCAGTTACCGCCGCCGTCGCGGCAGCAGGAGCACTGCTTCTCACCGCGTGTAGCGGGCAGGATTCGACGCCGGAACACACCGGACACGACGCTTCCGCCACCTCGGCGAGCCCCACGACGTCGACAGCGGCACAGGCGTCTTCCCCCGGTCAGGCCGCGCCTGCCCCGGCGACGGAACCGTCCACTCCCCTACCGGCACCGACCACGACGGTCGCGCCCCCACCACCGGTGACCACCGTGCCGCCGCCCGCTCCGCGCCCGGCCGCACCTGCGGCCGGCGGAATCGACGCCCGGTCACCGGAGCAGGTCGTCGCCGAGTCGGGCGAACGTGGGCAGCGCTACCTCGCCGCACTGCGGGGCGCGGGCATACCACCGACCGGGATGGACGGGGTCGAGGTGCTGTACGCGCAGGGCACGTGCGAGGCCCTGGCACGGGGCGACTCACGGTCGAGCGTTCTGGCCGAATTCGATTCGGTCGGAAAGGCATACGCACAGTTCCTGCCGATGCCGGCGGACCGGATCGCGGAGATCTACGTGTCGACGGCCGAGAAGACGTACTGCTGACGCCCGTCAGGCCACGGAGCGCAACCAGTTCGCGAGCCACGACGTCGCGGTGGCGCCGTTGCGATCGACGACATAGGTCGAGTAGTCCTGATGCACCTGCGACTCGTAGAACTGACGGAGCTTGTCGGCCCGATCGTGGTTGGCGCCGTCGGAGGACTGCGATTCGAGGGTGGGCACACCGCCCGCGGCAATCACGTCCTGCGCGATGACGAGTGCCTCCTGCGCGTACCGACCACTGAGCGGCGCCAGCGGTGAAGAGTTCTGGGCCATGAACCCGGCCAGGCGGGTCACGAAGTCGTCCTTCGGGGTGGAGCAGTACAGGTCACCGGCCGCACAGAAGGTGCGCGTCTGCGGGTTCACCAGACCGAAGCCGCCGATCCGCGGTCCGCCGGCCCCGTTTCCGATCACCTGCGGGCCGACGATGTTGTCGCCCTCGGACCGGCGCGGATCGGACAACAACCCCACCGCCGCAATCCGATTCGGTGGGACGACGCCCAGCCCGGTACCGATCTCGGCTGCCAGGTCACCCGCCGCGTCCGCGCCCTGGCTGTACCCGATCAGGGCGAAGTTCGTGTTGCCGCAGCGCCAGGCGACGTCCGCGATGATCCCGCGCGCGTTGTCGACGGCCTGCCGCTTGGACGCGCCGTACACCTCGGTCTCCCACGGGAACGCCGTAGCCACATAGGTCACGTAGTCGACACCGACCGACGACGGCAGCCGGTTGGTCACCGCCGACAGCAGACCCGGACCGCGGCTCGCGCCCGGATCCGTCGTGGTCTCCCAGGTTCCCGGAATCGCCACCACCTGCAGGTTCGGGCAACTCGGGGCCGCCTGCGCAGTGCCGACCCCCACCGACACCACCGAACCGACAACCGTTGCGACGCAGGCTCCGAACACCGCCAGCGACCTCTTCACACGCATCAACCCGGCACCCCACTCACTCGCTCCGAGTGGCCACTTCCCCATGGCCACATGTCGTGACGTCCCCTCCCGTGACAACGCCTGCGGGTGACGCGACAGGTAGATCTTGGCAGCCCCACATGTCGATACGGTGCACGATCGGTAAACGCACGTTACCGGAGCGGAGCGCGGTGGTGGGCTTCTTCGAAACGTCCTCTTCGTACCCGGAACACGATGGGCCCCCTCGCCTTCCGCGAGGGGGCCCACCAGACGGATCGGATCAGCCGCCCAAGCTACCGAACAGTCCCGTCAGCCCACCGAGGCTGCCGGTGCCACCACCCGGATTCGGAACGGTGTCCGGATCGCCGGTCACCGTGACGTTCACCGGGGTCGCCGCCGAGTCGATGAATCCGGCGTCGGCGGTGAACTGGGCCGTGACCACGAACTCTCCCGGGTTCTGGAAGAACGTCGTCAGCGTCGCGACGCCGTTCGCGTCCACCCGCACCGGTCCGCCGAGCAGCACGTCGCCGAGCTTGAACTGCACCGTGCCCCGGGCGTCGGCCGGATCCAGTCGCGCGGTGAGCGTCACCGGCGAGCCCTTGGCGGTGGAGGCGACCGGATCGACCGTGATCGTGGTGGCCACGTCGGCGGCCGGCGCCTCGGTGACACTCACCGGGTACTGCAGCGAGACCGACGGGGAGATGCCGTCCGCGCCCGAGTACCGCGCGATCACCCGGTGCGTGCCGTTGGTGGTGAAGGTGTGCGGGAGCACCGCGACACCGTCATCCATCACGTCGGCGGTTCCGACCGGCGTTCCGTCGACCTCGAACGCCACCGTGCCACCCGAGACACCCGGCTCGACCTTCGCGGTGAGGTTCACCGGCTGGTCACGGTAGGCGTCCTGCTCCGGCCCGGTCACCGACGTCGTGGTCTGGATGTCCTGCGACGTCACCGTGACCGACTTCGACGCGGTCGACGGGTTGAAGAACTCCGCGCCCAGGTACTTCGCCTCGTAGACGTAGTCGCCGTCGGTGTCGATCGACTGCGGCAGCGACGCCTTGCCGTTCACCAGATCGACCGGTGCACCGACATCCTCACCGTCGCGGGTGAACTGCACCTGTCCGCTGTCCGGGGTCGGCACGACCGTGGCGTTGAGCGTGAACTCGCCGCCGTTGGTGACCGCGCTCGGGCCGTCCAGGTAGGTGACGGTCGCGACCGCCTGGCGCAGGATCTGGATCGTGGCCAGCGGACCGGCTCCGGCGTTCAGGGGACCGCTCGCGGTGTCCCGCGGCGAGCACTGGGTGGGCGCCCAGACGGTGCCGACGATCGGCGCACTGGCCCGGGGCAGGAACGTCAGGAAGTTGGCGTCGTTGCCGAACTGACCGGCGTTTCCTGCGGTGCGCAGCTTCATCGAGATCTCACCGGCCGCGCCTGCCTTCAGCGTGGCCTTGACCTGCGGCAACTGGAACGTAGTGGTGCTGCCCGACGCGTTCGCCTTGATGCCGCCCTCGGAACTCTTCGAGGATTTCGGTCCGTTTCCGATCGTCTCGTTGTTGCCGGACAGCCGGATGATCGTGCCGTTCGGGTCGGGATTTCCACTCTCGTTGACCACGAGGACGTTCGGCGCGACACCCGTGATGCCCGACGACGTCCCGGCCACCACCTCGGCGCCGACGAACTGCGCGTTCTCCGGCATCGCGACGTCGATCTTGAGCCGCGAGATGTTCGACAGGCTCGCGCCCGAGCCGAGATCGTTGGGCACCGAGATCGGCGGCGGCGAGATCGTCACCACGAACTCCTCACCGGGCGCCACGGTTTCGGGCGCATCGACCGTCACCGACGCCGCCTGCACCTGAGTCTGCGGCCCACCGGCCAGACTCGAGGACGGCGTCGCCTGACACGCGTTGTTGAACGGCGTGGTCGTCGTCGCCGCGGACGCGGCTCCCACGCCCAGGACACCAGCACCGGCGACCACCGTCGCCCCCACGGCGACCGGCGCGAGGTAGCGGTACAGCTTGGAACTCATCGATCCTCCTGCACTCATCTCGTCAGCCTCCGATCGATCCGGCGAGCAGCCCGGCGAGCGGGCCTTCCAACAGCGAGCCGAGGCTGCCGGCGCCCGGTTCCGGAGCCACCGGCGCGGCCGACACGTTCAGCACGACAGGGTTCGACACCGTGTCACGGAAGCCCTCACCGGCAACGAATTTCGCGGTGATCAGCTGCGTGCCCTCGAAGTCGAGGGTGGTGGTGACGGACGCCTTGCCGTCGACGACGGCGACCGGGGCGCCGACGGCCTCGGTGCCCTTGTAGAACTGGACGGTGCCCTGCGCGTCGGCCGGGTCGACATCGACGGTGAGCGTGACGGTCTGGCCGACGACCGACAGACCCTGAACCGTCAGGTCCGCGTTCACGGCCGTGAGCACGGGCGCGGTCGGGGCGACCGTGGCAGTGAACGGTGCGGACGTGGAGGCCGAGAAGCCGTCGGTACCGGCGAAGTCGGCGACCACCTGGTAGGTGCCCGCGGTGTCGAAGGTGTGCGCGAGAGCCGCGACGCCGTCGGCGGTGCCCAGATCGACGGCGCCAACAGCGGTGCCGTCGACGGAGAAGGTGACGGTGCCACCGGTCGGGATGGGGCGAACGGTCGCCATCAGGTTGGTGGGGCTACCGGCCTCGGCGGTCACCGGCTCGACGACCACCGTCGTGGTCTGCCAGTCACCGTAGGAGACGGCGATCTGCTGCGCGGTGGCGGCCGAACCGGCGACCCCGAAGCCGCCGACGAAGTTCGCCGTCACGGAGAAGTTGCCCGGGTCGTCGAAGCGATGGTTCAGCGTGGCCGTGCCGCCGCTGACCTGGACGGGGCTGCCCACGTCGGTACCGTTGATCGCGAACTGGACGGTGCCCTGTGCGTCGGCCGGAGTGACGGTGGCCTGCAGCGGCACCGTCGCGCCTGCCTCGGCCGTGGCCGGCACGGTCACGGTCGTCGCGGTCTGGACCGGGCCGACCTCGACCTCGACCGGAGCCGACTCCGAATCGTGGAACAGACCCGTAGCCGTGTACTTGGCCGAGATGGAGTACGTCCCCATTGCGGTGAAAGTGTGCGCCAGGGTGGCGGTTCCACCGCTCACCGCGACGGGAGCCCCGATCGGATCGGACCCGTCGAAGAACTGCACGGTGCCCGTGGCACCGGCCGGCGAGACCGTGGCCGTCAGATCCGTCGAGCTACCCATGGCCACCGTGCCGACGGGAGCCACGGAAGTGGTGGTCTCCGACTTGTTGTCCAGGACCCGAACCTTGGCACCGGAGGCGTTGGAGCCCTGCTGGCTGCTGAACGTGTAGACGTCGAAGAGGAAGCCGCTGTCGTAGTCACCGGGCGCGAAGTTGTCCGGGATCTTGTAGTTGACGGTGAAAGTCAGCACGGTGCTGCCGATGACCTTGAACCCGTCCGTGCCGAGCACGGGAACGGACGTACAACCGTTCCCGGCGCAGACGGCCTTGACACCGGCTGCGCCCTCGCTCGTCACGGTGCCGTTCGGCGTGGTGTTCCCGTTGAGGAACTGGAATCCGGCGGGCGCGATGTGCCGGATGGAGGTCATGTACCGGCCCAGATTCAGGAAGCCGCCGGCTTTCGAGTTCTCCCAGATGCTCGACCGGTAGGTGACCGTGTCGCCGGGATTGGCGACGTTGCCGGCCACACCGTTGACGCTGACGACCTCGGTCTTCCAACCCAGGTTGTCGGCCGGCTGGTTACCGCTCGACGACGTGGGCGGTGGGCCGGTCGGGCTCGCTGCCGCCGCCGTGCCGCTCATGGTCAAGGTCAGCGCGGCGGCGCTGGCCAAGGCCACGAGCGGGCCGGCCGCTCTACGAAGTTTCGACGAAAACACTGATCCTCCTCGGGTAGGTCCGCCTTTCCCCCGACTCGGCGGTCATGTGTCACTCATCACATGCGGCAGACCATAGCCGTTGCAAGATCGTTGTAGAAGCGTTTTCTGGTCGAACGTCCAGAAAACAATTCGTGCCTCCGCACGTTTCGGACCGAAAAAAGGGCGAAGGCCCCGTCCCACGCGAGGCGATGCGTGGAACGGGGCCTTCGGGCTTCGAAGGACGATCGGCAGGGAGCGACGTTGATCCCCGCCGATCGCTCAGCGCTGCGGAGCGCTGGTGGTGCTGATCGGCGTCGGCAGAGCCGTCGATCCTTCGAGGAACTTGTCGACCGCGGCCGCGCAGGAGCGACCCTCGGCGATGGCCCACACGATGAGCGACTGGCCGCGGCCCATGTCGCCCGCGACGAACACGCCGTCGACATTGGTGGCCCACTCCGACGAGCGGGCGACGTTGCCGCGCTCGTTGAGGTCGACACCCAGATCGGTGAGCAGGCCCGGCTTCTCGGGACCGACGAAGCCCATCGCGAGGAACACGATGTCGGCCTCGAGCTCGAAGTCCGAGCCCTCCACCTTCTGGAAGCGGCCGTTCACCATCTCGACCTCGTGCGCCTTGAGCGCGGTCACCTTGCCGTCGCGACCGACGAACTCCTCGGTGTTGACCGAGAACACGCGCTCGCCGCCCTCTTCGTGAGCGGACGACACGCGGTACATCAGCGGGTACGTCGGCCACGGAGTGGAGCCGGCGCGCTCGGCCGGGGGCCGCGGCATGATCTCGAACTGGTGCACGCTCTCGGCGCCCTGACGATGGCTGGTGCCGAGGCAGTCGGCACCGGTGTCGCCGCCGCCGATGATGACGACCTTCTTGCCCTTCGCGGTGATGGTCGGCTCCGCCAGATCGCCCAACTGCACACGGTTCGCGATCGGCAGGAACTCCATCGCCTGATGGATGCCGTCCAGCTCGCGACCGGGGATCGGGAGGTCACGCGCTTCGGTGGCACCGCCGGCGAGGACCACCGCGTCGAACTGCTCACGCAGCTGCTCGGCGGTGATGTCGACACCGACGTTGACACCGGTGCGGAACACCGTGCCCTCGGCCTCCATCTGCGCCAGCCGGCGGTCGATGTGGCGCTTCTCCATCTTGAACTCGGGGATGCCGTAGCGCAGCAGACCGCCGATGCGGTCCTCACGCTCGAACACCGTCACCGAATGCCCGGCCCGCGTGAGCTGCTGCGCCGCAGCCAGACCCGCGGGGCCGGAGCCCACGACAGCAACCTTCTTGCCGGTGATGTGCGACGCGCGCACCGGCTGGACCCAACCCTCGTCGAAGGCGCGGTCGATGATCTCGACCTCGACCTGCTTGATGGTCACCGCGTCCTGGTTGATGCCGAGCACGCACGACGCCTCACACGGCGCCGGGCACAGTCGCCCGGTGAACTCCGGGAAGTTGTTGGTCGCGTGCAGCCGGTCGATTCCCTCGCGCCACCGGTCCTTGTAGACCAGGTCGTTCCACTCGGGAATCAGGTTTCCGAGCGGGCAGCCGTTGTGGCAGAACGGGATACCGCAGTCCATGCACCGGCTGGCCTGGGTCTTGAGGGTGTCCGAGGAGAAGTCCTCGTACACCTCCTTCCAGTCCATCAGGCGCAGCGGCACCGGGCGGCGGATGGGCAGCTCGCGCGACGTGTGCTTCAGGAAGCCGTTCGGATCACCCACGAGCTGCCTCCATGATTGCGTCGTCCACGTTCGTTCCGTTCTTCTTCGCGGTCTCGATAGCGACGAGGACCTTCTTGTAGTCGCGCGGCATGACCTTCGCGAAATGTGCCTTCTGGTGCGACCAGTCGGCGAGGATCCGAGCCGCAACCTCGGATCCGGTCTCGTCGCGGTGGCGCTCGACGGCGCCGTGCAGCCATTCGAGATCCTCGACGCTGAGGTCCTCGAGATCGACCAACTCGGTGTTGAGGTTGGTCCCGAAATCACGATCCGGGTTGAAGATGAACGCCACACCACCGGACATACCGGCGCCGAAGTTGCGGCCGGTCTTTCCGAGGATGACCACCTTGCCACCGGTCATGTACTCGCAGGCATGATCGCCCACACCTTCGACGACAGCGGTGGCGCCGGAGTTGCGGACGGCGAAACGCTCGCCGACGATGCCGCGGACGAGAGCCTCACCCGCAGTGGCACCGAACAGGAGCACGTTGCCGCCGATGATGTTGTCCTCGGGCACGAAGCCCTCGGCCGTCTTCAGCGGCGGGCGGACGACGATGCGTCCACCGGACAGGCCCTTGCCGACGAAGTCGTTGGCGTCACCGTGCAGCCGCAGCGTCATGCCCTTGGGCACGAACGCGCCGAAGCTGTTGCCCGCCGAGCCCGTGAAGGTGATGTCGATCGTGTTGTCCGGCAGTCCTTCCGCGCCGTAAGCCTTCGTCACCTCGTGGCCGAGCATGGTGCCGACCGTGCGGTTGACGTTGGTGATCTCCGACTCGAAGGCGACGGCTTCGCCCTTGTCGAGCGCCGGACGAGCCAGCTGGATCAGCTGCTGGTCGAGCGCCTTCTCCAGGCCGTGTTCCTGTGTGCCCGAGCAGTACAGGTCCTGGTCCGCGAACGCGGACTCGACCCGGTGCAGGATCGGGGACAGGTCCAGCTTGGACGCCTTCCAGTGCTCGAGCGCCGCGGTGGTGTCGAGGACGTCGACCTGGCCGACCGCCTCCTGCAGGGTGCGGAAGCCCAGCTCGGCGAGCAGCTCGCGCACCTCCTCGGCGATGAACATGAAGAAGTTCTCGACGAACTCCGGCTTACCGGCGAAACGCTTGCGCAGCAACGGGTTCTGCGTCGCGACACCCACCGGGCAGGTGTCGAGGTGGCACACGCGCATCATGATGCAGCCCGAGACCACGAGCGGAGCGGTCGCGAAACCGAACTCCTCGCCGCCGAGCAGCGTCGCGATCATGACGTCGCGGCCGGTCTTCATCTGACCGTCGACCTGGACCACGATGCGGTCGCGAAGACCGTTGAGCAGCAGCGTCTGCTGGGTCTCGGCGAGGCCCAGCTCCCACGGCGCACCGGCGTGCTTGAGCGACGTCAGCGGCGACGCGCCCGTGCCACCGTCGTGACCCGAGATGAGCACGACGTCGGCGTGCGCCTTCGAGACACCCGCGGCGACGGTACCGACACCGATCTCCGAGACCAGCTTGACGTGGATCCGCGCCTGCGGGTTCGCGTTCTTCAGGTCGTGGATCAGCTGGGCCAGATCCTCGATCGAGTAGATGTCGTGGTGCGGCGGCGGCGAGATGAGGCCGACGCCCGGGGTGGAGCCACGCACCTCGGCGACCCACGGGTACACCTTGTGCGGCGGCAGCTGGCCACCCTCGCCGGGCTTGGCGCCCTGCGCCATCTTGATCTGGATGTCGGTGCAGTTGCTCAGGTAGTGCGACGTGACACCGAAGCGGCCCGACGCGACCTGCTTGATCGCAGACCGGCGCCAGTCACCGTTCTCGTCCGGCGTGAAGCGCGACGGATGCTCGCCGCCCTCACCGGAGTTCGAGCGGCCACCGAGTCGGTTCATCGCGATCGCGAGGGTCTCGTGTGCCTCCGCGGAGATCGAGCCGTAGCTCATCGCGCCGGTGGAGAACCGCTTGACGATCTCGCTGGCGGGCTCCACCTCGTCGATCGAGATCGGCTGACGCAGACCGCTCTTGAACTTGAACAGGCCGCGCAGCGACGCCAGGCGCTCGGACTGGTCGTCGACCAGCTTGGTGTACTCCTTGAAGACCTCGTACTGGCCGGTCTTGGTGGAGTGCTGGAGCTTGAACACCGTGTCCGGGTTGAACAGGTGGTACTCGCCCTCGCGGCGCCACTGGTACTCGCCGCCGACCTCGAGCTCGCGGTGCGCCCGCAGCTCCGGCCGGTCCAGGTACGCATTGGCATGGCGCGCAGCGACATCCGCCGCGATCTCGTCCAGACCGATGCCGTCCAGGTTGGACTGCAGGCCGGTGAAGTACTCGTCGACGAGTTCCTGCGACAGGCCGATCACCTGGAACAGCTGCGCACCGGTGTACGACGCGAGCGTCGAGATGCCCATCTTCGACATCACCTTCAGCACGCCCTTGCCGGCGGCCTTGATGTAGTTCGTGACGGCCTTGTCCAGCGACAGGCCGGCGAGCTGATCCGACTGCAGCAGTTCGTCGATGGTCTCGAACGCCATGTACGGGTTGACGGCCGAGGCGCCGAAGCCGAGCAGCGCCGCCATGTGGTGGACCTCGCGGGCGTCACCGGACTCGACGACGAGACCGACCTTGGTACGGGTCTTCTCGCGCACCAGGTGGTGATGCACCGCGGCGGTGAGCAGCAGCGACGGGATCGGCGCGTACTTCTCGTTGGACTCGCGGTCCGACAGCACGATGATGCGGGCGCCACCGGCGATCGCCTCGGACACCTTGTCGCGCACCGTGTCCAGTGCCTTGCGCAGGCCCTCGCCGCCCTGTGCGACGGGGTAGACACCACGCACGACGACGCTGCGGAAGTGCGGGAACTTCGCGTTGTCGTTGAGGTGGATCAGCTTCGACAGGTCGTCGTTGTGCAGGATCGGCTGCGGCAGCACGATCTGACGGCACGACGCGGCCGACGGCGTCAGCAGGTCGGCCTCGGGGCCGATGGTGCCGCCCAGGCTCGTGACGATCTCCTCGCGGATGGCGTCGAGCGGCGGGTTGGTGACCTGCGCGAACAGCTGCTGGAAGTAGTCGAACAGCATCCGCGGACGGGCCGACAGCACCGCGATGGGGGTGTCGGTGCCCATCGAGCCCAGCGCCTCGCCGCCGGTGACGGCCATCGGCTTGACGAGGAGGTTGACCTCTTCGTTGGTGAAGCCGAAGATCTGCTGGCGCAGCACGACCCGGTCGTGGGTCATGTATGTGTACTTGCTCTCCGGCAGGTCGTCGATCTGGACGAGGCCCTCGTCGATCCACTGCTGGTACGGGTGCTCCGCGGCGAGCTCCGACTTGATCACGTCGTCCGAGATGATGCGGCCCTGTGCGGTGTCGACCAGGAACATGCGGCCCGGCTGCATGCGCATGCGGCGCACGATCTTCTCCGGGGCGATGTCGAGGACGCCGACCTCGGACGCCATGACGACCAGGCCGTCGTCGGTGACCCACACGCGCGACGGGCGCAGGCCGTTACGGTCCAGCACGGCGCCGACGACGGTGCCGTCGGTGAAGCACACCGATGCCGGGCCGTCCCACGGCTCCATGAGCGCCGAGTGGTACTCGTAGAACGCCTTGCGTGCCGGGTCCATGCTCTCGTGACGCTCCCAGGCCTCCGGGATCATCATCAGCACTGCGTGCGGCAGGCTGCGCCCGCCGAGGTGCAGCAGCTCGAGCACCTCGTCGAAGCGCGCGGTGTCGGAGGCCCCGGGGGTGCAGATCGGGAAGATCTTCTCGAGCGCGCCGTCGCCGAACACGTCGGACTTGATGAGCGCCTCGCGGGCCCGCATCCAGTTCTCGTTGCCGCTGACGGTGTTGATCTCACCGTTGTGGGCGACGCGGCGGAACGGATGCGCCAGCGGCCACGACGGGAAGGTGTTGGTGGAGAAGCGCGAGTGCACCAGGCCCAGCGCGCTCTCGACACGGTCGTCCTGCAGGTCGAGGTAGAAGCCCTTGAGCTGCGGCGTGGTGAGCATGCCCTTGTAGACGAACGTCTGGCCGGACAGGCTCGGGAAGTACACCGACTCGCGGCCCGGGCCGTCCTCGCCGGCGCCGGATTCGCCGAGCTCGTGCTCGACGCGCTTGCGGATGACGTACGCACGACGCTCCAGGTCCATGTCGGTGACCGAATCGCCGGCCGAACCGATGAACACCTGACGGAACGTCGGCATCGCGGCGCGGGCCAGCGTGCCGAGCGACGAGTCGTCGGTGGGGACCTCGCGCCAGCCGAGAACCGTCAGGCCCTCCTCGGCGACGATCTTCTCGACACCGGCGGCGGCCTCGTCGGCAGCAGCGTCGCCCTGCGGCAGGAACGCGATGCCGGTGGCGTACGCGCCCGCGGCGGGCAGCTCGAAGTCGACGACGGCGCGCAGGAAGCGGTCCGGGACCTGGAGCAGGATGCCCGCGCCGTCACCGGTGTTGGGCTCGGAGCCCGCGGCGCCGCGGTGCTCGAGGTTCACGAGCGCGGTGATCGCCTTCTCGACGATGTCGCGGCTGCGCCGACCGTGCATGTCGACGACGAACGCGACGCCACACGCGTCGTGCTCGTTCGCCGGGTGGTAGAGCCCCTGGGGCCCGGGAAGATGCTTCATACCTACTGCCTTCGTATGCGTAGATGCACCGACGACCAGCAGCGCTGATGGCCATACAACTGCAGAGCATGTACCTGCACGACACTGTGCGGCACCGACCGAGAATGGCTCCTCGTTGAGCCTCGGCACGGGACTGACGTCCGCCCCGGCGACGTTGCTCTGGGGCGTTTCAGACGGTTATGAGTCCACCGTGTTGAGAAAAGGTTAATTCACGCACCCGGGAGAAACGCAAGCAAGGTTCCCCTCTCCACTCCGTGACCTGTGGTTTTTCTCCCCATTGCTGGGGAAATGAAGTGCACATCACAGCCTAGAGCGATTGTTTCGCGCCCGGAGGGCCGACGAGTTGCAGCATCGGCACGATCGTCGGCCGCACCGTCACCGCCGAGTCACGGCTCGATCGCGACCACCGACACCGAGTCGCCGTCGTAGTTCGACACGTACGCCCGGGTGCCGTCCGGGGTGATAACCACGGCGGACGGGCTGTCGCCGACGACGACGGTCCCGACGACGGCGTCGACCGCGGTCCCGAGCACCGACACCGTGTCGCTCGCATAGTTCGTCACGTACGCACGGGTCCCGTCGGGCGAGACCGCGGTGCCGAACGGGCGGTCGCCGACCGGGACGGTGGCGACGACGGCGTTCACCGGCAGCGCCACCACCGACACCGCGTCGCTGTCCCACGCGGTGACATAGGCCCGGGTGCCGTCCGGCGTGATCGCCACCCCGAACGGCCCGTCGCCGACCGGGACGCTGCCGACGACGGTCGCGGTCGCGACGTCGATCACCGCCACCGCGTTGCTGCCCTGTTCGGCGACGTACACGCGCGTGCCGTCCGGGGTGATCGCGACCTCGGAGGGCAACCGGCCGACGGGAACCGTGGCGGTCACGGCGTCCGTGCGGGTGTCGATCACCGACACCGTGCCGCCGTCGTAGTTCGACACGAAGGCCCGCGCACCGTCGGGAGTCACCGCGACCCCCTCCGGGCCGGCGCCGACCGGGACGGTGGCCACCACGGTTCCGGCGGCGGTGTCGAGCACGGACACCGTGCCGTCGTCGGAATTGGTGACGTAGGCCCGGGAACCGTCGGGGCCGATCGCGACGTCGGTCGGATACCCGCCGACCGGCACCGTCGCGGTGACGGTGCCGGTCGCGGTGTCGACGACGGTGACCGCGGCATCGAAGTAGTCGGTGACGTAGACGCGGGAGCCGTCGGGGGCGACGGCCACCTCGGTAGGTCCGGCACCGACCGGGACGGTCGCGGTCACGTTGTCCGCGTGGACGATCGGCGCGGACAGGACCAGGCCTGCCACGGACACCGCCACCAGCGCCGCGGACCTGGACATCGAAGTCACGCGCTTTCCCTTCTCCAAGAGGGCAAATCGCCGGAGTCGGACAGCGCTCACACACCGTCGACGGCGGCGCATCTTCGTTTCACCTCCATTGGACGCCGCGTCGACGGGCCTGTAAACACCCGGGCGAGCGGCGCACCGGATCGATGCCCGGAAGCGCCGCCGGACGTCGGGTACGGTCCCCACATGGCTGGCAAGGCAGCGATCCTCGGTGGCGGCATCGGTGGGCTGACGGCCGCCAACGTCCTGATCCGCCGCGGATGGGACGTCTCGGTGTTCGAACGCTCCCCCGCACCGCCGACCACGGGGACCGCTCTCGGGATGTGGCCCCAGGCAATCTCCGCGTTGGACGTCGCGGGTGTCGGCCCCCACGTGCGGGACGTCGGTGCGCGGCAGCAGCGTGCCGCCTTCCTGCGACCGGACGGCTCGGTGATCGGCCGGGTCGACAGCGCCCGCCGCACGGCGTATCTGATCTCCCGTCCGGCGCTGCTGGGCATCCTCGTCGACGGTCTTCCGGCCGGCACCGTCCGATTCGGCGAGCCCGCACCCGATCTCGGCACCCTCGCCGACTTCGACGTCGTCGTCGCGGCGGACGGCACCCGTAGTGCCACCCGCGACGTGTTGTTCGGGTCCCGCTACCGCCCCGTCCCCACCGGCCTGACGGCGTGGCGCGGGTGGATTCCCGGCGAGACGGCATCGGTCACCGAGACGTGGGGTCCGGGCGCCCTGTTCGGCATCACCCCGCGGGAGGGCGGCCTGGTGAACTGGTTCGCCGCGGTCCGGTCCCCCGTCGGCGTCTCCGACGGAGTCGACCTGCTGCGCAGCCGTTTCGGCGACTGGCACCAGGACGTCCGGAAGATCCTCGAGCAGATCGACCCGGACACCGTGCTGCACCACGACCTCTACGAGTCGCCGAAACTGCCGTCGTACGTGCACGGGAACGTCGCGCTGATCGGCGACGCCGCGCACTCGATGGCCCCGAACCTGGGCCGGGGTGCATGCGAGGCGATGGTCGACGCCGCGACGCTGGGCCGGCTGCTCACCGAACACGCTGTGCCCGACGCCTTGCGGCGCTACGACCGGGCCCGACGCCGTCCCACCCGCCGGCTGGTGCGGGCCTCGCACGTCGCGGGCCGGATCGCGACCGCGCGGCGGTGGACCGGCATCCGGGACGTCGTCGTGGGACTCGGCTCACGTTTCGCGTGAAACATCGGACCCCGAGCGGATCCGGCTGCAAAAATAGCTACTGGCCGCAGCGAGTAGTCAGCTGCGGCCAGTGCAGGACGAACATTAGCACTTGTTGAACGTTTGTCTCACAGGGATCGAACTTCTTGCCCGAGTGCGAGATCCCGCGATCCCGACTCCACCCGAATGCCCTGGTCAGACCTTCGCGACAGCGGGTGCGCCGGGCTCGACCGACGCCGGCGCGGGCCTTCGACCCGGGATCGCCGCGGCGATGGCGGCGGCGACGAGCGCCACACCGCACCCGATGAGCAGACCGGTACGGAAACCTGCCTCCGTCGGGATCGTGTGCCCACCGCCGATGTCGACGCTCATCTGCGCGAGCACGACACCGACCACGGCGGCCGCGACGGACGTACCCACCGAGCGCATCAGCGTGTTGAAGCTGTTCGCGGAGCCCGTGGCCGACGGCGGCACCGCGCTCATGATCAGTGCGGGCATGGAGCCGTAGGCCAGGCCGACACCGGCGTTCGAGATGCAGACCACGACGAGCAGGCCCCACGTCGAGCCCAGCAGGAGCATCGACGAGCCGTAGCCGAGGGCGATGACCAGCGCACCTAGCACCAGCGTGACCTTCGGGCCGCGCGCCGCCGACAACTTGGCGCCCACGGGCGAGACGGCCATCATCACGAAACCACCGGGCAGCATCCACAGGCCCATGGCGAGCATCGACTGGCCCAGCCCGTAACCGGTGGACTCGGGCAGCTGGAGGAGCTGCGGGATGATCAGCGACTGCGCGTACATCGAGAAGCCGACGACGACGGACGCCGCATTGGTCAACAGCACCTGACGGCCCGCGGCCAGGCGCAGGTTCACGAGCGGGTCCGCGGTGCGCAGCTCCCACCAGCCCCAGGCCAGCAGCACGACCACCGCCACCGCGAACAGCCCCAGGATCTCGGGGCTCCCCCATCCCCAGACGGCGCCCTTCGACACCGCGAGCAGCAGGCTCACGAGCCCGATGCCGAGACCGACCGCGCCGACGAAGTCGAAGCCGCCCGTGGCCATCGCCGGGGTGGCCGGGACCAGGCGCCAGATCAGCACACCGATGAGCACGCTGAGCACCGCGCAGCCCCAGAACAGCACCCGCCAGCTGGTGTTCTGGGTGACGGCCGCGGAGATCGGCAGACCGAGCGCACCGCCGATGCCGAGGGTGGCGCTGATGAGCGCGATCGACGAACCGAGCTTCTGTGGCGGTACCAGTTCACGCAGCGCACTGATACCGAGCGGCACCATGCCCATGCCGAGTCCCTGCAGACCACGACCGATCACCATGGGCGCGAGCGACGTGGCCAGCGCGCAGGTGATCGAGCCGATCACCAGCGGCACCGAGCAGAAGAGCAGCATCCGCCGCTTGCCGAGCAGGTCCCCCAGTCGCCCGGTGACCGGCGTGGCGACCGCACCCACCAACAGCGTGATGGTGACGACCCACGACGCGTTCGACGCCGTGGTGTCGAGGATGCGCGGCAGGTCGCCGATGAGCGGGACCACAAGGGTCTGCATGAGTGCTGCCACGATGCCGGCGACCGCCAGCACTGTGACGATGCCCCCCGAACGGGTGGCGGGCGCGGAGTTGTCCACGCGGGTCTCCCAACTTCTCGATCAATGGATTTCGTTACGCAAAGTAGTTGCAGCATACAACCAAGTTGTATCGTGCAATCAAGTTGCATCGCGCAAAATCCCAGTTCGGAGTGATATGTCCGATTCCGGCGGGCACAATGGGAGGGCATCGCGACACCGATGCGGCTTTGCGAGAGGACCGGTATGGACAAGCCCACGAACCTGATCGATTTCGAGACGATGCTGCTCGGCCGGCACCTCACGCTGCACAATCCGCGCCCCCGCCGCAGCGGCGGCCGACTCGACCGCAGCGCGTACACGCTCCTGAGCCGGATCAGCGTGGAAGGACCGATGTCGATCGGACAGCTCAGCG
This sequence comes from Prescottella equi, assembly GCF_002094305.1. GTDB lineage: Bacteria > Actinomycetota > Actinomycetes > Mycobacteriales > Mycobacteriaceae > Prescottella > Prescottella equi. Next base: position 507,689 of record NZ_LWTX01000003.1, on the reverse strand, counting down.
ACGCCCTCGCGCTCGACACCTCCACCCTCCACCGCCAGACCACCGCGATGCTCAACGCCGGGCTCGTCGACCGCATCCCCGACCCCGACGGCGGCATGGCCCGCAAGTTCCGGCTCACCGACGCCGGACGGGAGGAACTCGACGCCGAGCGCACGGCGAACATCTCGGCCCTCGACCGGGTGATGCGCGACTGGTCCGCGGAGGACGTCGCCGCCTTCGCCGCCTACCTGCGCCGGTTCAACACCGACATCGAGGAACTCGACGGCCGGGCCTGGCCGCGGCCGTGACCGGGCGGGAACGAAGAAAGCCGCGCAACGCTCTGGTTGCGCGGCCCTTCGCTCGTCGACGTCTACGAGGACAGCTGCCGGGACGGCTCGACCTTCCCGATCTCGCCGGGCTGATCGTCGGCCTGCAGTTCGCCGACCTCGCTCTTGAGGATCCGCAGCGAGCGACCCAGCCCGCGTGCGGCGTCGGGCAACTTCTTGGACCCGAACAGCACCAGCAGCACCACCGCCACGATCGCCCAGTGCCCGGGACTCAGCGCGCCCATCAGGACGGCTCCTCGCCGTCGGGGTAGACCGCGTCCACCTCGACCTCGACCAACCATCCCGCGACCGGCAAGCTGCCGACCTCGAGCGCGAAACGGGTGGGACGCGCGCTGTTCCGCTCGATCGGGGCGGCTGGTGCCGCCGTCCCCATCGGCACCAGTTCGGTGTCGCCGGTCTCGAGGTTCGTGTTGGCGAAGAACTGCCGGTAGGCGCGATTCCAGCCCGCGTAGTCGGCGCGATCGGTGCCCGGCGCGTTGTCGAGGAACACGCGCATCGTCACGACGTCCTCGAGCGTGAGTCCCTGTGCCTCCAGGTTCTCCCGGATCTTCTTGAGTACGTTGATGCCCTGCGCCTCGGTGACCGTGACCCCCGCCGGCAGCATCCCACCGCCGAACTGGCTGTCGATGTACGACTCCGGGGTGCCCTCGGGCGCGGCCTTGTTGGACGCCGCCGGCCCCAGACCGCTGGTCTTGTAGACGGCCGCGCCGCCGCCGATCGCGACACCCTGCGCGATCATCGGATTCGCCTGGCCCGCTTCCAGAACCGACTTGGAGACGAACGTCGACTCGGGTGCGGGTTCCGCCTCGGCGGTGTCGGACGAACAACCTGCTGCGGTCAGGATCAAAGCCGAGCCTGCGAGGACCGCGGCGATGGCCTTGCGAGAGACGGAAGTCATGATGGCTCCTTCGTGAATGGTGAACGGGCTCAAGCGGCCTGGGCGACGCGCTGATGGATCTTGGTGATGACGTCACGCGCGGACGTGAAGGCCCCGTGCTGCCACGCGATGGCGTTGGACAGGTGATCGCCCGCGAAGTAGATGCGGTCGACCGGCTCGAGCAGCTTGGTGTACTCGGGGGTCGCGGCGCCGCCGTGCGAATCGCCGGCCCCGGCCCACGACGCCCACGCCGACTCGGAGTACTTGGTGCGCCGCCACGAACCCGAGAACGACGACGAGATGTCGCGGGTGTACTTGTCGCCGTGGATCTCCGAGCCCTCGGCGATCGCCTTCGCGAGCCGCTGCCGGTGCGTGAGCGACTCGAAACCGAGCTGACGCCGACCCGAGCTGTAGTAGGCCACCACCACACCGCGATCGGAGTTGTAGTGGTCGTACGGGAACATGATCTGCGAGATGTCCCGGTCGGTGTTGGATGCACCGCCGTAGATCCGGTCCTCGATCTCCCACCAGCGGCGCGAGTACTCGATGCCGAGCTTGCCGGACGACGACGGCGTCGCGGCCCGCAGTGCGGTGACGACGTCCGCCGGCAGGTTGTTGTCGAGTCGCTCGATCAGGTGCGGCGGTATGGTGCAGATCGCGTACTCGGCGGTGACGGACTCGAGCCGGCCGTTCACCCGGTACTCGACGGTCACCCCGTCGGGCGTGTTCTTCATCGATGTGACCTCGGCGCCGTAGACGAGACTGTCGCCGATCTCCTCCGCGAAGCGGTAGTAGATCCGGTCCATGCCGCCCACCGGGGTGAGCATCGTCATCGCCTGGTCGTACTCGAAGTCGAAGGCGAAGTTGCGGCCGATGCCGCTCTGGATGACGTCGGACATCGGTAGTGCCGGCTTCTGGGTACCGAAGTTCAGGCCCGCCCCCGGCTCGGAGTCGTAGCCGCGGCGCGGCGACCCCAGGTAACGACCGTCGTCGGACAGGTCGCCGAAGCTGCTGAGGAACTCCGACAACGCGTCCTTGTCGTCCTTGGTGAGGACGTCGTCGAGCGCGCCCTGGTTCGTCGCCTTCTGCAACAGCTCCGAGACGTAACCGAAGGTGTCGGCCTTCGCGGCGCGGTAGGTGATGGACTGCCCGGCCAGCGGTTTGGTGCCGGTGTAGTTGACCATCGTGTTGGCGTTCTGGTTGCCGAACATCTGTAGTTCGACACCCAGCTCGCGGCAGTAGTCGAGCGTGACGTGCCCCTGCGGGATGCGGGTGGCCCCGAGGTTGAAGAAATGCCCCTCGGAGAACGTGCACTTCTGGGTCTCGCCGTTGAGATCCGTCTCCTCGGTGCCGGCCCGAACCGACCACACCCGACCACCGGGGCGGGTCCGCGCCTCGAGCACCGTCACCTTGTAGCCGGCCTTGCGCATCTCGTAGGCCGCGCACAGACCCGCAGGCCCGCCGCCGAGGATCACCACCGAGTGATCGCCGCGCACCGAGCCGACGAAGTCACCGGTCGACAGCGACTGGAAGCGCTTGGGGGCGCCGGCGGTGGCGGGGGCCATGCCGATCGAGGACATCGCCCCGTACGCCAGGCCCGCGCCACCCGTGACGCCGAGGGCCTGCATGAAAGTCCTACGTGTGAATGCCATTTCACGCTCCCAGTTGTCCGCCCGGCGATCCGGGTGATCAGTTCGGAACTCATCCTGGGGACGTCTCGGGTCGCGGAGTTGTCACGGGGGAAACGGTTTCGCGGAGTCGACTGAGAACATGCGTCGTGCCGTTGCATTGCATTCTCGAGCAGGTGCGACCAGAGGAAGCATGCACGCAATATCGTTGTTACACAGACTTACTAGCGTCACGCGCGTGTCCGCACTCACCGACGCGATAGCGCGCTCGTTCACCACCGGGGAACCCGAGCGTCCCGCCCTGTCGTCGATGCGAGCCCTCGGTCGGCGGCAACTGTCCGGTGTCGAGGTGCTGGCGCAGTCCGTCGCCACCACCGCACCGGCCGTGTCCATGGTGATCCTGCCGCTCACGATGCTCACCCACGACCGCCTCGTGAGCGGCATCGTGACGATCCTGGTCGCGACGATCGCCGTCACCCTCATCGCGTTCTGCGTCTCCCAGTTCACCCGGCGCATGGCGGCGGCCGGCGGTCTGCACAGCTTCGCGTTCCGGGGATCCGGGAGCCGGGCGGCGCTCACCGCCGCCGTCGCGATGCTGGTGAAGTACGTCGGCAGCGCCGTCATGACGCTGTATCACGGCGGTCAGGCGGTGATCGCGCTGTGCGGGCTCGCCGGATTCTCCCCGCCCGCACCACCGGTGTACCTCGCGCTCGCGGTGGGCATCCTGTGCTGCCTCGTGCGCGGTGTGCGGTTCGCGGCGGTGACGATCCTGGCCGTCGAGATGTGCTCGCTCGCCTTCATCGTCGCCCTGATGCTGTTCGGCGACAACGCGTCCGCGCCGGTCCTGGTCCCGCCGGCGTCGGGGCACGGCACGCTGGCGCTCGTCCTCACGGCACTGTTCGCGCTCGCGGGATTCGAGAGCGCCGCCTTCTTCGGACCCGAGGCCCGGCGGCCGCTGGTGACCGTCACCCGAACGGTGTTGCTCACGCCGCTGATCTGCGGATCGCTGTTCCTGTTCGCCGGTTGGGCGGCCTGGACCGGGCGCAGCGACACCCTCGTCGACGCGTACCTGCACGGCACCGCGACCGGGGTCGATCCCGTCATCGTCGTGGCATTGAACGTCGGACTGAGCTGTTCGTGGCTGGCCTCGTCGATGGCGTCGTCGAATGCCGCGTCCCGGCTGGTGTATTCGCTCGGTGTCGAGGGCGCACTCCCCCGCTGGTGCGGACGGGTGCATGCGTCGTTCCGCACCCCGGACGCGGCCCTGGCGCTCGTGGTCGGCGTGGTGGTCCTCGGCGCCGGAACGTTCGCGGTGCTCGGCACCGGCGTCGTGTTCGGCGACCTGAGACTGGTCGTGCGCGGCGCCGTGATCGTCGCGTACGTGGTGGTGGCGCTCGCGTCGGTGCGCTTCCTCAGCCGCATCGGCGAACAGACTCCCCGCGTGCTCGCCGCGAGCACCCTCGGCAGCGTCGCCGGGACGTCGGTGCTCGGATACCTGTTGTACGTCAACGTGATCGACGCGTCGTACGTGGTGCCCGTCGCGGTGGTCGCCGTGCTGTCGTCCGGACTGGTGTGGCGCTGCTGGCTGCACGGTCGCCACCCGGACGCGCTGCTGCGCATGGGGGCATTCGACAACGCCGAATCCGCGGACGTCCTGCCCGGGGCGGGCGTGTTCGCCGCCGACGCGTCCGGCCGCACCGTCCTGGTCGGCCGGGACGCTCGCTGATGGCGCCCGCGAGAGACCTCGGCGGCAACGAACCGCGCGCCGTGCAGCGGGCGCTCGCGCTGCTCGAGGCGGCCGCACAACTGGGCTCGGGGGCCTCCGCGAAGGAGATCGCCGCGCTCGCCGGCATCCCGCAGGCGACGGCGTACCGACTGCTGAACCTGCTGGTCGCCGACGGCTATCTCGTCCGTGTCGCCGATCTCTCCGGCTTCACCCTCGGACGCCGCACCCGCGAATTGGCTGGGGCCGCAGACCGACCCGTCGACGTCGGTGCCGTGCTCGAGGAACTGCGCTCCCGGGTCCGCTACGGCGTGTACCTCGCGTCGTACGAGAACGGACGGGTGCGCCTGATCGACCGCGACCCCGATCACGAACTCGCCGGCGAGCGCACTCTGGTGACGGCGCCACACGCGTCGGCGATCGGCAAGCTGCTGCTCGCATCGCGTCCCGACCTCGCGGCCGGTCCGCTGCGGAAGGTCACCGCCCGCACCATCACCGACCACGACGCATTGGAGGTGGAACTGTCGGTGATCCGCCGCGGCGAACCCGCGCGCGAGGTCGACGAGATCCGGGTGGGCCGCTCCGCCGTCGCCGTTCCCGTCCACGACAGCCGGCGCGCCGTCGTCGGCGGCCTCGCCGCGATCGGCCCCACCGGGCGACTGGCCGTCGACGACACCGACCTGGTGAACCTGCTGCGCGAGTATGCCGGACGAGTGGCGCCGGGCGGGGTCCGCACGCCCTCGTGAACCGTCAGACGCCGTCCTGTTCCGCGTCGAACCGGGCGCGAGCATCCTCGATCGCCGCGCGGTTCGTCTCCGCCCAGCCGACGAGGACATCCACCGGATGGCGCAGCGTCTTGCCGAGTGGAGTGATGCGGTATTCCACGGCGACCGGACGGGTGCTCAGCAGTTCGCGCTCGACGATGCCGTTGCGCTCGAGCCGGCGCAGCGTCGCCGTGAGGGATTTCTGCGTCACCGCGGGAATCGCCCGGCGTAGGTGGTTGAAGCGGCTGGGACGCTCGCACAACTGGTCGAGCACCGCCAGCGACCACTTGTCGAGGACCTGATCGAGCAGTTCTCGATGAGCCGGGGTGACGGCGAGTCCTCCGGAAACGGCCGGGTAGGTATCGGTCATGCCACCTAGTTTCGTTGAAGTGCCCTGCGTACACCAAGTATCAATTGGATACCTTCCGCAACCGATCCTGGAGGACATCCACCATGACCGTGCAGTTCCGCAACCCCGATGGCATGACCCGGCCGACCCCCTATCACCACGTCGCGATCGGATCCGGGACCCGCCACGTCCACGTGGCCGGGCAGATCGCGCGTCTCGCCGACGGAACTCCCGTGGCACCGGGCGATCTCACGGGCCAGGTGGCCCAGGCCCTGCGCAACACCGCGGCCGGATTGACCGGCGCCGGTGCAACTTTCGACGACGTCGTGCGGCTCACCTTCTACGTCACGGGCTGGACGCCCGACAAGATCGACGGGTTCATGGCGGGCATCGAGCAGGTCGCGGCCGAGATCGGACTGGCCGTGCCGCTGCCCCCGGCATCGCTCATCGGCGTGGAGTACCTGTTCGAGCCGGACGTGCTCGTCGAGGTCGAGGCCACCGCGGTCTGCGACTGATCCCGCTAACGTGGTGCCGATGGAGGAGTTCGTCGGCGCGATCGCCCGCTTACGCTCGGCGGGTTGGTCTTTCGAACCGGGCCCGGGGCACCTGCGGGTTCCTGCGCCGCTGGAGTCCGCCCCGGCCGGCCAGACGGCGTGGGCGTCGTCGTTCTCACGCCTGTCCGGTCCCGACGACACGACCTGGTTCCTCTCCCTCGGCGACTACGCGGAGCCGTCCGACGATGCGTTCGCCTGGAACGAGTTCGAGACCATGAGCCGGGAGGCAGCGTCGGGCCCCGAAGACGAGGCCGCGATCACCGAGTTCTGGAGGCGGCACCGCCCGATCCTGCTCTCGGTCCGCGGCCCGTACTCGTATCTCGCGATCCGCGACGACGGCGTGATCGTGCACGGCGCCGAACCCGAGTTCGAGGACGCCACCGAGGTCGCACCCGATCTCGCGACACTGCTGAAAACCATCGCCGACCCACCCACGCCGGGCATCGGTCTCGTCGAGACGTTGTTGTTCGGCCGAGAGTAGAAGGACCGACGTCTTCGAGAACGACGAAGGCCGCGAGTTTCCACTTCGCAGACCGGGGTCACGACTCAGTCCCGTTCTCGTCTACCGACTGGATCTGCCGAGTACGCCGGTGACAAGCAGTTGCACCAGACGGTCGGCGTCGTAGGCGGGATCCGCAGCCGCCCCGATGCACAGGTTTCCGATGCCTTTCATCAGGTTGTACGCGCCCACCGTGGGCATGGCGCCGCAGTACTCGAGCGCCGCGTCGAGCAGGGCGGCACACACCGGCACGAGACGGTCGACGAAGTAGGCGTGCAGCGCATCCGATCCGGCGCTGTCGCCCTGCAACGCGCCGGCGAGGCCGTGCTTGGTGACCAGGAACTCCACGAACAGGGCCACCCATTCGCGCAGGGCCGCTTCCGGCGTCGGACTCTCCTCGAGCAGTCTGGGGCCGGCGTCCGCGCACGCCTCGACCTGGTGGCGGTACACCGCGACCACGAGTTCGGGGCGGGTCGGAAAGTGTCGGTAGATCGTCCCCATCCCGACACCGGCCCTCGCCGCGATCTCCCGCACCGGCGCGTCGACGCCGGACGTCACGAACACTGCCGCCGCTGCGTCGAGAAGAGCCTGCTCGTTCCGCCGCGCGTCGGCGCGCTTCGTCCGGCGCTCGCTCTCATCGGTCACAGAACACACTCCTCCACGTCGGCACCAGGTTGCTATCCGGAACACTGCTCCGTATTGTTCGGAACAGTGCTCCGCTTTCCATTATGGCAGGGCACAGCCCCTCGAAAGGACCCCTGTCTTGACCTCTTCGGTCCAGTCTTCCGCACTCGCCGCCACCCTCGACGAACTCGTCGGCGCCGGCACCCCCGTTCTCTCCGTTGCCCCCGTCGAACTGTCCGCCCCGGGCCGCGCACTGCCGCTGGAGGTGCGGGTCTCCGCGCCGACCACCGGCTCCGACCTGCCGGTCGTGCTGTTCTCGCACGGCAACGGGTGGAACCACGACGGCTACGCGCCTCTGGCCGCGTTCTGGGCCTCCCGGGGCTTCGTCGTGATCCAGCCCACCCACCTGGACTCCCGGCGCTACGGGATCGGATTCGACGACCCTCGCTTCCCGAGTATCTGGACTGAACGAATCGCCGACCTCGAACGCATCCTCGACCAACTCGCTGACATCGAGGCCGCCGTCCCCGGTCTGACCGGACGGGTCGACCACACCCGCATCGCCGTCGCCGGTCACTCCTGGGGCGCACAGACCGCGCAGGCACTCCTCGGCGCCCGAATCCTGGACGCGAACGGGCAAGTGGGGAAGGACATGTCCGACAGCCGCGTCTCGGCCGGCATCCTCCTGGCCGCGACCGGCGTCGGGGGTGAGGACCTGAATCCGTTCGCGCGGGCCAACTTCCCGTTCATGTACCCGTCGTTCCGTGAGCTCACCACGCCGACACTCGTCGTCGCAGGCGACCACGACCAGTCCCGGATGTCCAGCCGCGGCCCCGACTGGTTCACGGACGCATACAGTTTCAGCCCCGGTGCCACCGACCTGCTCACTCTGCACGACGCCGAGCACGCCCTGGGCGGGATCCCCGGATACGAGGTCGCCGAGACTACCGACGAAAACCCGGAGCGGGTGGCCCTACTGCAGCGGATGAGCACTGCGTACCTTCGCACCGCGCTCGAGCTCGATACCGACGACTGGGCCGCGGCCCGGGCGGCCTTGGCGAACACAACCAACCCGATCGGTCACGTCGACAGCAAGTAGCCCGGACTCACCGGACCCGCTCGCCGCCGGGCTCTTCGGGTGACCCGGCTACTGCCTGCGGGCCGCAGCCATGCCGCTGCATCCGGTGGACAGTCCAACCGAACCCGCCAACGAAAACGAGGTCACGAACTCTTTCGAGTTCGTGACCTCGTTCGTCGCAGTTCGTGGAACTGCTCGTTGTGGGCGAAGGGGGACTTGAACCCCCACGTCCCGAAGGACACTGGCACCTGAAGCCAGCGCGTCTGCCATTCCGCCACTCGCCCGAGCGACGTGGAAAACACTAGCACGCACTTCGCCGAAATCACGATTCGTGCAGGTAGAGGTGCAAAAAACGCATCGCGAAGCGGCTAGCAGGACCCCCGGGACGGGGTGTCCGGATATCATGCAGGGGCAGCGGCCGGGTTGATTGCAGCCGCGACACGCAGACTGACCGCGAACAGACAACAGCAAGGTTCATGCCGTGGGGATCGTTCAACGTTTCGAGCGCAAGCTTCAGGGGGCCGTCGGTGACGCCTTCGCGCGCGTCTTCGGCGGAGGCGTCGTACCTCAGGAAGTGGAAGCGGCGCTGCAGCGCGAGGCCACCGACCGCGTCCAGCAACTGGACGGCGGGCACTACCTCGCTCCCAACAGCTACGTGATCACGATCAACGAGTCCGATCACGCGAAGTTGGCGTCGGATCACGAGCTGACGGTGAAATCTTTCGCGCGACACCTCGAGGGATACATCAGAGAACAGGGCTGGCAGACCTACGGTGACATCGACGTCCGATTCGAGGCGTCACCGACACTGCACACCGGGCAGTTCCGAACCACCGGATCGGTCGATCCGGATGCTCACCGCGGCGACGCCGGCGCATCCGGCCCCGCTCCTCGGGCCCGGCGCGCCCCGACACCCGTTTCACCGACCCCAGGAGCAGGCCCCATGACCCAGAACTCCGGAAACGAGCCCGGTCGCGAGCAGCGCGACGACCGTGGCGCGCGTAACGGCAGCGCCCACCCGGATCAGGCACAGGGCCCCGGCGACCAGGGTGGATACCAGGATCAGGGCGGCTACCAGGATCAGGGCGGCTACCAGCAGGACTACCCGCAGGGCTACGCCCAGCCGCGCTACGACCAGCAGCAGGCGTACGGCGCGGCGCAGGGCGGCTACCCGCAGGACGCCGGTTACCCCCAGCAGGGTGGTTACCCGCAGCAGGGCGGTTACGACCAGAGTTATCCCCAGCAGGGCGGCTATCAACAGGGGTACGACCAGCAGGGGTACGACCAGCAACAGCCGTACCCGGGCCAGTACCCCGGCTACCAGCAGGGCTACCAGCCGCAGGGCGAGTACCAGCAGGGCTACGACCAGCAGTACGACCAGCAGCAGGGCTACGCCGACTACGACTATCAGCAGGGCGAGTATCAGCAGGGCGACTACGACCAGGCCGGATACAACCAGGCCTACAGCCAGCCGGGGTACGAGCAGGGTTACGGCCAGGGCTACCAGGCCGGCTACACGCCCGAGGCGGGACGCACCTTCACCGCGACGCTGCAGCTCGAGGACGGAAGCGGACGCTTCTACCAGCTGCGGGACGGCAACAACATCGTCGGACGCGGCCAGGACGCGCAGTTCCGCCTGCCCGACACCGGGGTCTCGCGTCGGCACTTCGACATCCGCTGGGACGGCCAGGTCGCGATGCTCTCGGACCTGGGTTCCACGAACGGCACCACCGTCAACGGTTCGCCGGTGCAGGACTGGCAGCTCGCGGACGGTGACGTGATTCGCGCCGGGCACTCCGAAATCCTGGTGCGCATCCTCTGACCACGGCAGACGCCGCCCGTCACCCCGCGAAAGCCGCATCCCGGACACGGGGTGCGGCCCAAGATCATGATCACCGCCGCCGGCTTCAACATATGATGCAGCCAGCTGAAAATGCCCCGGTTGCGCATCCGCGCCGCCGTCCCCCCGAAGGAGGTGTCGAGCAGTGCAGGGATTGATACTCCAGCTGACGCGAGCAGGCTTCCTGCTGCTGCTCTGGCTCTTCGTCTGGGCAGTGATCAAGACGCTGCGCAGCGACATCTATGCGGGTGCGGGCGTTGCCCGCCCCGCTCCGCGTTACTCGCGTACGTCGTCGGTTCTGCCGTCGCTCGGACGGACCAAGGTCGCGAAGAACCTCGTCGTGACGCAGGGGGCACTCGCCGGTACCCGCATCACTCTCGGGACACAACCGGTTCTGATCGGGCGGGCCGACGACTCCACGCTGGTGCTGACGGACGACTACGCGTCGACGCGGCACGCCCGGCTGTCTCCGCGCGGCACGGATTGGTACGTCGAGGATCTCGGTTCCACCAACGGCACCTACCTGGACCGGGCGAAGGTGACGACGGCCGTCCGGGTTCCGCTCGGCACGCCGGTGCGCGTCGGCAAGACCGTGATCGAGCTCCGCCCGTGACCCTTGTCCTCCGCTACGCGGCCCGAAGCGACCGCGGTCTCGTCCGCGCGAACAACGAGGATTCCGTGTACGCCGGTGCGCGACTGTTGGCGCTCGCCGACGGCATGGGCGGGCACGCGGCCGGCGAGGTCGCGTCGCAGCTGATGATCGCCGCGCTCGCGCACCTCGACGACGACGAGCCCGGCGGCGATCTGCTGGGCAAGCTCGAGGCCGCGACCCACGAGGGCAATGCCACCATCGCCGACCACGTCGAGGAAGATCCCGAGCTCGAGGGCATGGGCACCACGCTCACCGCGATCCTGTTCGCGGGCAGCAAGCTGGGCCTGGTCCACATCGGCGATTCGCGGGCGTACCTGCTGCGCGACGACCAGCTCACCCAGATCACCCGCGACGACACGTTCGTGCAGTCCCTCGTCGACGAGGGCCGCATCACCGCCGAGCAGGCACACACCCATCCGCAGCGTTCGCTCATCATGCGGGCCCTCACCGGCAACGAGATCGAGCCGACGCTCACGGTGCGCGAGGCCCGCGCCGGGGACCGCTACCTGCTGTGCTCGGACGGCCTGTCCGACGTCGTGAGCGACGAGACCATCGCCAACACGATGCGCGAGGGCACCAACGACGAGTGCGCCGACCGGCTCATCGAACTGGCCCTGCGCAGTGGCGGACCGGACAACGTCACCGTCATCGTCGCCGACGTCATCGACCTCGACTACGGGCAGAGTCACCCGATCGTCGGTGGTGCGGCGTCCGACGAGGAGGAGGACACGCCTCCCCCGAACACGGCGGCCGGGCGGGCCGCGGCGATGCGCCCGCCGCGCGCGGCGCCCAAGCGGGTCGCTCCCACGCCCGAAGCTCCGCCGAAGAAGTCGCACAAGCTGCGCTGGACGCTGATCGGGCTCGGCCTGGTGGTCCTGCTCGTCGCCGGGCTCTTCGTGGGCCGGAACATGATCCGCAACTACTACTACGTCGGGACCTCCGACGACCGGGTCACCGTGCTGCAGGGCATTCCGGGCTCGTTCCTCGGCTACTCGCTGCAGGAGAGCGCACTGATCGGGTGTATCGCCGACGACGGCACCCTGCGGATCGTCGACCCCGGCAGCGCACCGAGCGACTGTCACGTGCTGACGGTCGACGACCTGCGACCGTCCGCGCGCGAGCAGGTGCGGGCGGGTCTGCCGTCGGGCACCAAGGACGACGCGACGGAACAGATGCGACGGCTCGTCGCGAGCGACCTGCTGCCGCTGTGCACGCCCGAACCGACGCCGACACCGACCCCGCTGCCGCCGGCCGAGTCGCCCGCACCCACCACCGAGGTCGCACCGCCGGCTCCCGAAGGGGCCGCGCCGACCACGGCGGCACCCGCGCCGACGCCCGCGCCCGTCGAACAGATCCCCGGGCAGAACTGCAGGACCGGTAGCTGATGTCCACGTCCGATGCACCGTTCCCCAGTCCGCCCGGCGGTTTCGCTCCCCCGCCGACGCAGTCGACGCGGCGGAACACCGAACTGATCTTGATCCTCTGCGCGATCGCCATCACCACGATCTCGCTGGTGCTGGTCGAGGCCAGCCAGGAGCAGACCATCACCTGGGATCTCGCGAAGTACGGGCTCACCTACGCCGCGGTCTTCGTCGTCGCGCATCTCGCGGTGCGCCGGTACGCGCCGTACGCGGATCCGCTGCTGCTGCCGATCGTCGCGTTGCTCAACGGCCTCGGGCTGGTGCTGATCCACCGACTCGACCTGGCCGACGCCGAGAACGCCGTGTACCAGGGGCTGCCGATTCCGTCCCCGGACGCGAACCAGCAGGTGCTGTGGACGGCTCTGGCCGTCGGCGGCTTCGTCGCGGTGCTGATCTTCCTGCGGGACTACCGTCTGCTCGCGCGCTACAGCTACACCGTGGGTCTCGCCGGCCTGGTGCTGTTGGCGATCCCGGCGTTGCTGCCGTCCCGGTTCTCCGAGGTCAACGGCGCCAAGATCTGGATCCGGTTGCCCGGATTCAGCATCCAGCCGGGCGAGTTCGCGAAGATCCTGCTGATCATCTTCTTCGCGGCGGTGCTGGTCGCCAAGCGCGACCTCTTCACCACCGCCGGCCGGCACTTCCTCGGCATGGATCTGCCCCGCGCCCGCGACCTCGGCCCGATCCTCGTGGCATGGATCGTCTCGGTGGGCATCATGGTGTTCGAGAAGGATCTCGGCACATCGCTGCTGGTCTTCGGCACCGTGCTGGTGATGCTCTACATCGCGACCGAACGAGCCGGCTGGCTGCTGATCGGCGGCGCCCTGCTCGTGGTCGGGTTCTTCCTGGCGTACCAGATGTTCGGGCACGTCCGGGTGCGCGTGAACACGTGGCTGGACCCGCTCGGCGACTACCAGAACACCGGCTACCAGATCTCGCAGTCACTGTTCGGCCTGGCCACCGGCGGTATCGCCGGTACCGGACTGGGCAGCGGCCGCCCGTCGCAGGTGCCGTTCGCGAAGACCGACTTCATCGTCGCCGCGATCGGTGAGGAACTGGGCCTGATCGGGTTGGCCGCGGTGCTCATGCTGTTCCTGATCCTGGTGGTCCGCGGCCTGCGCACCGCGCTCGCGGTGCGCGACAGCTTCGGCAAGCTGCTGGCGGCGGGGCTGTCGTTCACGATCGCGATCCAGGTGTTCGTCGTCGTCGGTGGCGTCACCAAGCTGATCCCGCTGACCGGTCTCACCACGCCGTTCGTGTCGTACGGCGGGTCGTCGCTGCTCGCGAACTACCTGCTGCTGGCGCTGCTGATGAAGATCTCCGACGCCGCCCGCACTCCCGCCGCACCCAAGAAGAAGGGGCCCGCGCCCATCGCGGACGCCCCGACGGAAATGCTGGGTCGCCAATGAACACTCCCCTCCGCCGCGTCGCACTGGCCGTCATGGTGATGGTCGCTGCGCTGCTCGCCAACGCCACCTACGTGCAGGTCATCAAGGCCGACGATCTGCGCGGCGACCCGCGGAACTCGCGGGTGCTGCTCGACGAGTACTCGCGCCAGCGCGGCCAGATCTCGGCCGGTGGGCAGGTGCTCGCGTCCTCGGTCCCGACCGACGACCGCTACAAGTACCTGCGGGTGTACCCGCCGAATCCGGCGGCGCCGTCGAGCCCGTTCGCGAACGCGCCGGTCACCGGCTTCTACTCGATGCAGTACGGCAGCGCCGGCCTCGAGAAGGCCGAGGACCCGGTCCTCAACGGCTCCGACAACCGGTTGTTCAGCAAGCGCTTCTTCGATCTGGTGTCGGGTCGCGATCCACGTGGCGGCAACGTGGTCAGCACGATCGATCCGGTGATGCAGCAGGTCGCCTACGACGAGCTGACCGCGAAGGGCTACACCGGCTCGGTCGTGGCGATCGAACCGAGCACCGGCAACATCCTCGCGATGGCCAGCACGCCCAGCTACGACCCCAACACACTGTCGAGCCACGACGGCGCCGAGACGTCGGCGGCATGGGACGAACTGAACTCCGACCCGGACAGGCCGATGCTCAACCGCGCGGTGTCCGCGACGTACCCGCCGGGCTCGACGTTCAAGGTCGTCGTCACGGCGGCGGCGCTGGAGAACGGCGCCAACCCGGACGAACAGCTGACCGCGGCCCCGAACATCACGCTGCCCGGCACGTCGACGACGCTCGAGAACTACAACGGCACCACGTGCGGCGGCGGCGCCACGGCATCGCTGCGGGAGGCGTTCGCCCGCTCGTGCAACACCGCGTTCGTCGAGCTGGGCATCAAGACCGGCTCCGACGCGCTGGCCGAGCAGGCCAAGGCCTTCGGTATCGGGCCGGGCACCCCGGGCATCCCGATCCCGGTCGCGGACAGCACGATCGGCTCCATTCCCGACGACGCGGCACTCGGTCAGTCCAGCATCGGCCAGCGCGATGTCGCGCTGACGCCGCTGCAGAACGCGGAGATCGCGGCGACCATCGCGAACGGCGGCATGCGGATGGAGTCGCACCTGGTATCGCAGCTGCAGGGGCCGGACCTGTCGAACCTGGCGACCACGAGCCCCAAGTCGCTGGGCCGGGCCGTCTCGCCCGAGGTGGCGTCGACGCTGACGCAGCTGATGATCGGCTCGGAGAACAACACCGCCGGTCAGGGCAAGATCCCGGGCGTACAGATCGCGTCCAAGACGGGCACCGCCGAACACGGCAACGACCCGCGCAACACCCCGCCGCACGCCTGGTACATCGGCTTCGCGCCCGCGCAGAATCCGACGGTCGCGATCGCGGTCATCGTGGAGGACGGCGGTGACCGGGCACTCGCCGCAACGGGCGGCTCCGTCGCGGCACCGATCGGACGAGCCGTCATCGCGGCCGGATTGCAGAGGGGTTGAGGCATGTCGTTGACGAACGGGTCGGTGATCGGCGGCCGCTACCGCCTGCAGCGGCTGATCGCGACCGGCGGCATGGGCCAGGTGTGGGAGGCGACCGACAGCCGTCTGGACCGCCGGGTCGCGGTTAAGGTGCTCAAGGCCGAGTTCTCGTCCGATCCCGAGTTCGTCGAGCGGTTCCGGATCGAGGCCCGCACCACCGCGCAACTGAACCATCCGGGCATCGCCGGGGTGTACGACTACGGCGAGACCCGCGACGAGGCCGGCGCCAACCTCGCCTATCTGGTGATGGAGTTGGTGGCCGGGGAGCCGCTCAACGCGGTGCTCGCCCGCGTCGGTCGCCTGTCGATTCCGCATGCGCTGGACATGCTCGAGCAGACCGGACGCGCCCTGCAGGCCGCGCACTCGGCGGGCGTGGTGCACCGCGACGTCAAGCCCGGCAACATCCTCATCACCCCGACGGGGCAAGTGAAGATCACCGACTTCGGTATCGCGAAGGCAGTCGACGCGTCGCCGGTGACCCGGACCGGCATGGTGATGGGCACCGCGCAGTACATCGCCCCGGAGCAGGCCCTGGGCCAGGAGGCCACCGCCGCCAGCGACGTGTACTCGCTCGGCGTCGTCGGCTACGAGGCCCTGTCGGGCCGGCGGCCGTTCGGCGGCGGCGGCACGCTGACGGTGGCGATGAAGCACGTGCAGGAACCGCCCGAGCCGATGCCGGCCGACCTGCCCGCGCCGATCCGCGAATTGATCGACATCACGCTCACCAAGGATCCGGCCGGCCGCTACGCCAACGGCGGCGAGTTCGCGGACGCGGTCGCCGCGGTGCGTGCGGGACATCGACCGCCGCCGCCGGGACGGGTGCCGACCGCGGCGTCGCGGATGGTCCCGCCGGTGGCCGTGCCCGCCGCGACGGCGATGATGTCGACGCAGCAGCAGCGCAGCTTCGACGGCGACAACGGTGGTGACGCTACCGACGACGACGGTCGGGGCGGCGGTTGGAGCAGCGGACAGAAAGCGGTCGCGTGGGCCGGCGGTGGCCTGCTCGCCCTGGCGGCGATCGTCGCCCTGGGACTGTTGCTGTTCGGCGGCGGATCGGACGGTCCGTCGACGCCGCCAGCGGTGACGACGACGTCCAAGACCCCGGTGACGACCACTCGGACGACGCCGCCGCGGACGACGACCACGACGGTGCCGCCGACGACCACCACCACCACGACGACGGTGCCGCCGACCACGACGACCACCACGACCGAGCCGCCGACGACCACGACGACCACCCCGCCGCGGACGACGACGACCACGACCACCCCGCCGACCACGACCACAACCACGGCCGAGACCACGACCACCACGGCCACGCAAGGACAGCCATGACGACACCGCGCAATCTCTCCTCCCGGTACGAGCTGGGTGAGATTCTCGGCTTCGGCGGTATGTCCGAGGTGCACCTGGGTCGGGACCTACGGTTGAGCCGCGACGTGGCGATCAAGGTGCTGCGCGCGGATCTGGCCCGCGATCCCACGTTCTATCTGCGGTTCCGCCGGGAGGCGCAGAACGCGGCCGCGCTGAACCATCCGGCGATCGTCGCGGTGTACGACACCGGGGAGGCCGAGACCGACGCCGGCCCGCTGCCGTACATCGTGATGGAGTACGTCGACGGGGACACGCTGCGCGACATCATCCGCACCGAGGGCCCGCTGCAGCCGCGACGGGCCATGGAGGTCATCGCCGACGTCTGCGCGGCGCTGGACTTCAGCCATCGCAACGGCATCGTGCACCGCGACATGAAGCCCGCCAACATCATGATCAACCGCGCGGGTGCGGTGAAGGTGATGGACTTCGGTATCGCGCGGGCGATCTCGGACAGCTCGAGCCCGATGACGCAGACCGCGGCGGTGATCGGCACGGCGCAGTACCTGTCGCCGGAGCAGGCGCGCGGCGAGCAGGTGGATGCCCGCTCGGACGTCTACTCGCTGGGCTGTGTGCTGTACGAGGTGCTCACCGGCGAGCCGCCGTTCAAGGGCGATTCCCCGGTGGCCGTGGCCTACCAGCACGTCCGGGAGGACCCGAAGCAGCCTTCGCAGGTGAATCCGGCGGTGCCGCCGGCGCTGGACTCGGTGATCCTCAAGGCGATGAGCAAGAACCCCGCCAACCGGTACCAGAGCGCCGCCGAGATGCGCAGCGACCTGGTGCGGGTGCTGGGCGGGCAACGTCCGAGTGCGCCGATGGTGATGTCCGACGAGGACCGCACCACGATGTTCGGCCCCGTGGACAGCGGCGCGGGCACCGGTTCGGGGTACCGCCCCGAACCCGCGCGCACGTCGACGGCGACCGCCGCCCCGGTGGCCGTCCCCGCCGCGGCGCCGGCCAAGAAGAGCAACACCGCCCGCAACACGATGCTCTCGGTGGCGGCGTTGGTCGTGGTCGGCATCATCGGCGCATTCATCTGGTCGCTGGTGTCGAACCCGGCGAAGGTCGAGGTGCCGAACGTCGCCGGGCTGACCGCGCAGGCCGCGGAGGCGCAGCTGCGGGGGATGAACCTCGACACGAGCATCCAGACCCGCCCGGACGCGGTGGTCGCGGAGGGCAACGTCATCGCGACCACGCCGTCGGCGGGGTCGTCGGTGAGCGAGAAGAGCACGGTCACCCTGCAGGTGTCGTCGGGCCCGGAGCAGGTGCAGGTGCCGAAGCTGGCGGGGCTCTCGCAGGACGAGGCCGCGCAGGCGCTCAACGCCGTCGGGCTGCGTCTCGCCCCTGAAGTCGATCGGGCCCCGTCGGATCCGGCGCAGCTCGACAAGGTGACCGCGCAGGACCCGTCGTCGGGAGCGAAGATCAACCTGGACTCCACGGTGTCGATCACGCTGGGCTCCGGACCCGAACAGGTGCGGATCCCGAACGTGATCGGGCAGACGATCGACGTCGCGCAGCCCAACATCGAGGGTGTCGGCTTCAAGGTCCAGGTCGCGACCGTCGACTCGAGCAAGCCCGAGGGACAGGTCATCTCGACCTCCCCGTCGGGTGGATCCACCGCCGCGAAGGGCGACGTCATCACCGTGCAGGTGTCCAACGGCAAGCAGTTCACGATGCCCGACCTCACCGAGATGTCGGTGTCGCAGGCCGTCGAGGCGCTGCGCAAGGCCGGGTGGACCGGATCGTCCAACCAGCTGACGCAGACGCGTCAGTCGACGCTCGACGCCAGCCTGGTCGGCAAGATCCTCGGACAGCAGCAGCCCGCGGGCAGCGACGTCGCGAAGAACGCGCCGCTGACGGTGATCGTCGGCGAACTGGGCATCCCGCGCTGATCCGGGTCGCCCGGTCGTCGGGGTCAGCGCGTGAGCGCGTCTCCCAGCGACCGGGCCACCTCGTCTTCGAGGGTCGCGACGATCGTCTCGCTCGGCGCCTGACCGCACACGCCGAGCCAGTTCGCGAGCATCCGGTGCCCACCCTGGGTCAGCACCGACTCGGGGTGGAACTGCACGCCGTGGATGGGCAGCTCACGGTGCCGCATCGCCATCACGATGCCGCTGTCGGTGCGGGCCGTCACCTCCAGCTCGTCCGGAATGGTGTCGGCGAGGACGGTCAACGAGTGGTAGCGGGTGGCCGTGAAGGGGTCGGGCAGCCCGGCGAGGACACCGACGTCGTTGTGGTGCACCAGGCTGGTCTTGCCGTGCAGCAGTTCCGGGGCACGGTCGACGGTGGCGCCGAACGCGGCACCGATCGCCTGATGTCCCAGGCACACCCCCAGCAATGGGGTCTTCGCCTCGGCACACGCGCCGACCAGTGGCATCGTCGCGCCGGCCCGCTGCGGGGTGCCCGGGCCGGGGCTGAGCAGGATGCCGTCGAAATCGGCTGCGGCGGCCGCGATCGCGGCGTCACCGGTCAGTCGCGCGTCGTCGTTGCGCCACACTTCGGCGTTCGTCCCGAGCTGGCCCAGGTACTGCACCAGGTTGAACACGAAGCTGTCGTAGTTGTCGACGACCAGAATGCGCATGAGATGAAGGGTAATGCGCAGTACGTTGCGGCTACGCGACCGGTCGCGCGTACTCGGTGTGCAACTGCCCGGTGTAGGCCGGGACGGTGAGGGCGTCGGACTGCTGCTGGGTGTAGCCGAGTCCGTAGCGGACCGCGTACTGCTTGAACATCTTGATGCCGGGTTCGTTCGCGAGAGTGGCCGCGAGCCGCGCCGGGTCACCGATCGCCGTCACCACGTACGGGGGGCTGTAGGTGCGCCCGTGCAGCAGCAGGGTGTTCCCGATGCAGCGCGGCGCCGACGTGTTCACGATGCGCTGGTCCTGCATCGCGACGGCCTCCGCGCCGCCGGCCCACAGCGCATTGAGCACGCTCTGCACGTCCTGCTGGTGGACGACCAGGTCGTCCGGCGAGGCCCCGGCCGGATACTTGCCGTCGGCGTCGCGGGGGGCGTCGGTCAAGGTCACGACCACTCCGCGGCCGCTCAGCTCGGTCAGGCCGGCGGCGTCCGCGAGCGCCCGGCTCTCGGTGAGCACCTCAGCGACCCGGGTGTCGGTGCCGGCGGCCGTCTCCTGCAGTTCCTCGACCTGGGCGGCCAACTCGTCGCGGGTGCGGGCGGCGCGATCCACCTCGGTCTGCGCCTGCCGGACGAGATCGGACAGGCGGGTGGAGTCGGCGGCGCGGATCTCGTTGCCGTGGGACACCTCGCGGGTGGTGGCGATCAGCAGACCCGCGACCAGGCAGACGACGAGCACGGCGATCGACCAGAAGCCGAACGGGGGCCGGGTGCGCTGCGGCTCGTCTCCGACGTCGGACACCCTCGATCATCACTCCTCACCGCGGACAATCGGTCCTGGCCGCGTCGGTTTGAGTTAGCGTGTACTCACAGCAGGTTAGGTGCGAATCTACCCTGGCGGCCCGGACGGATCCGGGCATCGTGCTCGCGTTATCCATTCACACGAAACAAGGACGTCATGCCGAAGTCGAAGGTCCGGAAGAAGACCGATTACACGATCAATCCCGCGAACCGCACCCCCGTGAAGGTGAAGGCCGGTCCGTCGAGCGCGGTTTACGTCTCGGTGATGCTCGGTTTCATGCTCGTCGGACTGGCGTGGCTGATTGTGTACTACTTGGCCGGCGAGAACCTCTCGTGGATGAACGATCTGGGGGCATACAACTTCCTCATCGGCTTCGGATTCATGGTCGTCGGCCTGATCATGACGATGCGGTGGCGGTGACCTGCGCATTCACCGGAAGAGCCGAGTTATCCCCAGCCGCCAATTACACACGTGTCATTCATCCCCAGTGTGGATAACACCTGTGGATAACAGGGGTAGTTGTACACATGCCTGAGGATGAAATCGATCATGGTCCGTCGCTCGAGTGGTCCACACCACTGGGTGCGGTGGTCGCGCTGGCTGCGGGCGGCGTCGTCATGGTCGCCGCCGCGCTCCTGCTCGGACTCGACGCCCCGGGACGATTCCTCGCCGTCCTGGCGGCGCTCGGAATGTTCGTGCTCGCTTTTCTCGGGGGCCGACAGCGTCCCAAGCTGGCGATCGTCCAGGACGGTCCCGCGCCCGCGCTCGCGGCCACCCGGCTCACCGGGCGACGGGTCTACAGGCGCGACAGCATCGAACGGGTCCGGATCGTCGCGTACCCCCGGCTGGGCCGGCGGGTGCCGATGCTCGAGATCGACGCCGTCGACGCCGACGGCACCGAGCGCCTGCTGATCTTCGGACGCTGGGACCTCGGGGTCGATCCGGTGGTCGTCTTCGACGCACTCGCCGTGCACGGCCTGGTGCCGGCGGAGAACTGAATCTTTACGCGATGCCCAGTTGGTCGCGCAGCATCACGGTGCGGAGCGCGATGAGTCCGACCACCACGACGGCGACGGTTGCCAGACCTGCCCAGCCGAGCTGGCGGGCGCGCGCGACGTCGGCCGGCGTCCGCTGACCCGTCGGGGCGTACACCAGAACCGCGGTCGCCGCGGCACCGGCGACGAGACCGCCGAGGTGGCCCCACAGCGAGATGCCGGGCACGGTCAGGCTGATGACGACATTGATGCCGATCACGGTGAGGACGGGGGTGGCGCTACGGCGCATTCGCAACAGCAGCACTGCCTGCGCGCCCATGATGCCGAAGATCGCCCCGGACGCACCGGCGGTGAACGCGAACGGCGATTCGAACATCAGCGCCGACGCCGACCCGCCTAGCAGCGAGATCAGGTAGACCGCCAGGTAGCGACTGCGGCCGAGCACGATCTCGGTATCGCGACCCAGCACCCACAGCGCGAACATGTTCACAGCCAAGTGGATGAGACCGAAGTGCAGGAAGCCGCTGCCGATCACCCGGAACAGTTCGCCCTGCGCGACGGCGGACGAATCGAGGACCATCCAGCCGAACAGCGGCGAGTCGAACGTCGCGACACCGGTGAACCGGTTCACGACGCCGCCGCCGTTGTCCATCAGCGACTTCGCCTGCAGCGCGGTGATCGCGAAGATCAGCACGTTGAGTGCGATCAGCACGTAGGTGACGACGGGCGTCGGGAGTTGGGACCGCACCGGGGCGCCGGCGACGGTGCGCGCCTGGGGCGTGTTCCGCTGGTCGGCGGCGATGCAGTCGACGCACTGGTGCCCGACGGACGCGGAGCGCAGGCAGTCGGGGCAGGCCGGGCGGCCGCAGCGGGTGCAGGAGAGGGCAGTGGGGCGATCGGGGTGACGCACGCACCTCGGCTGAGGTGGCGGGGTGCCCTCGCTCGCCGCACCACCCCAGCCGGGGTTCGTCATTCGAGAGTCCTTACGCGATGGTGATGCTGTTGATCACGACGTCGTCGACCGGGCGGTCGGCGCGATCCGTCGCGGTGGTGGCGATGGCGTCGACGACCTTCTTCGACTCCTCGTCGAGCACCTCGCCGAAGATCGTGTGGCGACGGTTCAGATGCGGGGTGGGGCCGACGGTGATGAAGAACTGCGAGCCGTTGGTGCCCGGGCCGGCGTTCGCCATGGCCAGCAGGTAGCCGCGGTCGAACTGCAGCTCGGGGTGGAACTCGTCACCGAACTTGTAGCCCGGGCCGCCGCGACCGGTGCCGGTCGGGTCGCCGCCCTGGATCATGAAGCCGTCGATGACGCGGTGGAAGACCGCGCCGTCGTAGAACGGGCCGGAGGCGCCGCCCTTCGCGTTCTGGGTGGAGTACTCCTTGGAACCGTCCGCCAGGCCGACGAAGTTCTCGACGGTCTTCGGCGCATGGTTACCGAACAGGGCGATCTTGATGTCGCCGCGGTTGGTGTGCAGCGTTGCGGTAGCAGTCTGTGAAGTCACCCCCCTATCGTGCCATTGCGTTCGGGGCGGCGTGTGCACGCTGTGCAAGAGTGGACCCATGACGCGTGCGACCAAGAGTGCTTCCGTCCCGACGTCCGCAGGTGGACGCCGACGTGTGCTGATCGGTGTCGGGGCGGCCGTCACCGCCGTGGGTGCCGCGGTGTTCGCGCTCACCCGCCGTCCGGAGATGCCGCCGGTGGCCCCGAAGCCGCCGTCGCTGTCGGATCCGCGCCCGTAACTCTCACAGCGTCCCGCAGGAGTTCGGCGCGGGCACCCCGGCGAACCGATCCGACACCCAGGTGAGCGATTCCCCGATGCCGAGCGGATACGGCAGCGCGTGGTTGAGTCCGGTGCCGGGACTGATGGGCGGCACGGTGTTGTCGCTCAACTGCACCACCGCGCCCTTGCCGCACCAGTCCTTCGCGAGCTGACGGACCTGGCCGTACGGAACCGTGTCGTCGTTGACGCTCGCCTGGATCAGCACGGGCGCCGTCGGGGTGCGGTTCCCGATCCGCTGCTCGGCGAACAACTCCGCCGCGATCGGGTACCGGGCGAGCACCGTCGACAACGGTTCCCCGGTCCGCGTGAAGGACTCGCTGCGTTGGAAGCCGTACTGCAGGCGGGTCTCCCCCACGCACTGGTCCTGCACGTCGGCGAGCAACTGCCGACCACGATCGTTCAGCTCCGCGTCGATCATCGGCCGCACCTCGGGATAGCTCTGCGCCATACCGTTGAGGGTGTATCCGACGGCCCCTGACAGCGAGGCTCCGTCGATCCGGTCGAGTGTCGCCGCGAGATCGGCGGGCGGGGCGCCGGCGAAGGCACCGCGCACGTCGAGCTCGGGCGCGTATTCGGGTGCGAGTTCCACCGCCGCCGCGGATGCCCCGCCACCTTGCGAGTAGCCCCAGAACGCGACCGGTCCGTCCGGGGTGATCCCGGTGCCGGGCAGGCGTTTCGCGGCGCGGGCGGCGTCGAGCACGGCGTGCGCCGACGCCGCCCGGTTGACGTACGTGTGTGTGCCCGGGGTGCCGAGGCCGTCGAGGTCGGTGAGGACCACCGCGATGCCGCGGGAGAGCAGGGCTCCGACGAACACCGCCTCGTAGGAGACGATCACGTCCGACGGCGGCGTGAACTGCAGCACCGTCCCGATCGTGCGGGAGGGTGCACACTTGTCGCCCTGCCCCTGGGTGCCCGCCGCCATACTCACCAGCGGCCGCGGTCCCGGGCCCGTCCACGGCAGGGCCGGATCGAAGAAGACGCCGGTGACCGCGTTCGCCGAATCGTGGGTATCGTTGCTGCGGTACATGATTCGTGTCGCCGCGGCCGGCACGTTGCCCAGCTGCCACACCAACGGCAGCGGCTCCGTCCGGATCAGTTCACCGGCCTGGCCCGGGAGGGCCGGCGGCGGTTGGTAGAACTCCGGATCGGCGGACGCGGCGGGACTCGCGGCCACCACCACACCGATCACTGCCGCCGCTGCGGCACACCACCTTCCGATCACACCGACCTCCCCAGTTCGTGACCCGATCTGCCCGTTACTTCGGCGAGGCGCCCCACAGGACGGTCTCGAGGTTGTACCGCGTCAACCGTTCGACCGACACCCGCGGCAGGGTGTGCGTCGACCACAGGATCTCCCCCAGGCACTGGAACACGAGCCGACTCGAGCCCGGCATGGTGATGCTGCCGTCGCGCACGCCGGCGGCGAACGCGCGGTCCCACACGCGCAGCACCTTCCGGCCGTCGATCTTCAGGAAGTCGTAGTTCTCCTTGCTGGTGAGCATCGCCCACGACTTGAGGATGGTGACCTCGTCGGCGAACCGCTTGCCCGCCGCGCTCCGCATCCGGATCAGCGCGTCCACGGTCTCGAGGGGTGTCCCACCCGCCTCACCGATCGCCTCGTGCGCGTCGCGCATCCGAGCCGAGAAGATCTGCAGGACGGCGACGAGGATGGCCTCGCGGGACTCGAAATGGTGGTAGAGGCTGCCCTGGGTGAGACCGACCGCGTTCGCGATGTCGCGGGTCGTCGTCGCGTCGAAACCCTTCTCCGCGAACACCACCCGCGCAGCGTCGAGGATGCGGTCCTGCCGGTCCGACAGGCTCACCTGGTCGGCGCGATCCCACGACGCGATCACCTTGCGGGCCACCTTCGCGGGTGCCGAGTCGGAGAGATCGCCGTCGGCGGGCTTGCTCGACAGCCCGGCGAACATGAGGTCGACCGTGCAGTTCACCACCTTGCGCGCCGAGAAACCCGTCGGCGCGAGGGTGGCGCTGTGCGTGGTCGCGACACGGAGTACCTCCCGAAGGATGCGCGTGTCCACCTCGGGGCGCAGGAAGCCCGCGTCCTCCGCGGACTTCACCAGTGCCTGCCACTTGCGGTCCGACCACCGTGGTTCGGCCTCCAGCAGCGCCGCCAACTCCGGATCCTGGGTCTCCGGGATACCGAGGCACACCTGCAGCGCACCGGGATGACGGGCCGACGCGTCGGCGACCGCGTTCGCGAACCGGCGGAGAGCCTCGATCGGCGTGTCCGACGGATCCGCCTCCTGCTGGGTCGCCGCCAGGATGCCATCGCGGAGGTCGGCCACCATCGTCGCCGCGAGCGCTTCCTTCGACTCGAAGTGGTAGTAGAGGCTGCCGGCCAGCATGCCCGTGGCACTTGCGATGTCGCGCATCGAAGTGCCGGTGTACCCCTTGGCCGCGAACAGTTCCGACGCCGCCCCGAGAATCTCCGTGCGTTTACCGGACCTCTCGGCCTGCTTGGTTCTGCCGTCCGAAATTGCTTGTCTACCAGTTCGACTCACTGCCATTCCCCCTGTTCGAAAACTTGTCTCTCGCCGGAACGGCCGGAATTCCGCGCCACGCTCCCGGCTCGATCTCGACGCCCCCGAACGTCCCCGAGATCGACACCAGCGTACGGCGGTTGCAACGGCATCCCTAGCCGAACACCGGCCGCGGCTCGTCGGCATCGGACGGCGAAGTTCCGCCGCGCGACCGTCGCGGTCACCGGTGCAGGCACTGCTGCCCCCGCCCGCACCCGCGGCAGCACTACGACACCGGAGGGCTTCCACAGCGCTCCGCGCATCAGATCGTCGACACCCACGAAGCTATTTCAGCGCCAAACGGACGTTCGTGTAACCGTTTTACTCGGAATGTACCTGCGTGCAATTTGACGGCCACGACCAGCGCGTTCCGGGCAGCGTTCAGAAGCCGTTGAGCATCACCGGTTTCCAACGGGGCCGCCGAATCGACACGCGGCACGTTCACCCTCGCTCTCATCCCGCCGTGAGGTTGCTCGACGCGGTGACCGCACACGTCGTCGCTCCTCGATACGAGTGCCGGATTCCTTCCGCGCGGCGCCGTCGCTGGGATACCCTCGCGCCTGAAACAGGTTCTACTTTGGAGGAGCAGCATGGCCGCGTCACCCGAGAGCATCCGCAACACCGTCGAGAGCTACATCAAGGCCGTCGCCACCGGTACCGCCGACGACGTCCTCGCCCTGTACGCGGAGGGCGCCACCGTCGAGGATCCCGTGGGCACCCCCGTCCGGACGACGCGCGAGTCGATCCACGAGTTCTACGCGATCATCGAGCCCTTCGATCAGGAGGCCGAGCTGGTGACGCTGCGCATCGCCGCGAACACCGCCGCTTTCCACTTCCGTCTGGTCACCAAGATGGGCGACCAGACCATCGAGATCGCCCCGATCGACATCATGGAGTTCGACGACGACGGCAAGATCCTGAGCATGCGCGCCGTGTGGGGTCAGGAGGACATGATCACCGGCTGAGCCGGCCCCGGAGCGGCCCTGACCGGCCCCTGACCGGCCCCTGGGCGCGGCTGCGCGCAGCTTCGCGTCCCGCGCGGGCGATCGCTCGCGCGGGGCGTGGTTTCGCGCGCGGCGTCGTTCCTGCCCCGACACCTACCCACACAAGCAGAAAGACGCCGTCCCGACCGGGATGGCGTCTTTCGAATGTGGAGCCTAGGAGATTCGAACTCCTGACATCTGCCTTGCAAAGGCAGCGCTCTACCAACTGAGCTAAGGCCCCGTTTGCACCGCTTCCGTGACCGGAATCAGTGGTTTGTGACCTCGTGCCAGACATCCGCGCCGCGCCGCTTCTTCAGCAGCTTGGCGAGGCCGAGAGCCACCAGCAATCCGGCTCCTGCGAACAGGACGACCTTCATGTCGGTGACCCTTCGTCGGCACGTGGGAGTGGGCCTAGGAGGACTTGAACCTCCGACCTCTTCGTTATCAGCGAAGCGCTCTAACCGCCTGAGCTATAGGCCCTTGAACCAGGCAGAACAGTACCCCACCGTGGCGCCGTACACCAAAACGGGTCCGGCGGGGCACTGTTTCGCCTGGTCAGTCGGGGTCGGCGAGGGTGACCTGGACGCCGCCGACCAGGTCGGAGCACAGGTTGTAGATGAACGAACCGATCGTTGCGAGCGCTGTGAAGAGCACCACATTCATCACACCGACCAGCGCCGAGTAGCCGAACACCTGCCCGGAGGTCACGAGGCCACCGCCGCTCGAGTCGGTGGTGAACTCGGTGAACGCGTTGTTCAACCGGTCCCACACCCCCATGCCGTCGAGCACGAGGTACAGCAGACCGACCGCCACCATCCACACGAAGAACAGCGCCACCGAGATCACCAGCGACACCTTGAGCGTCGACCACGGGTCGATCCGGCGGAGCTGGACCGTGGCCCGCAGCGGCTCGCCGTCCTCCGTCACGGCGGCAGTCAGGGCCGCCTTGCGCGCAGAACCGGACGCGGGCCGCTGCCGCGGGACCGCGGACAGGTCGGGCATGTCCTTGGCCAGATCGGTGCGCGCGATGCTGCGCGTGGGGCCGTCGATGGCCGCGGCCTTGGCCTTGGCGACGTCCCGACGGTCCGCGGCGGGCGGCTTGGGGGCCGCCGTGCCCGTGACCACAGGGCGCGCGGGTCGACCGTCTCCCTGCGGCGGTTTGGGGGCCGCCGTGCCCGTGACGACGGGCCGCGCCGGTTGAGCCTTGGCCGGCGGCTTGCCGGGGGCTTCCGGCCGCGCGGATCCGTTGGGACCCTGCGCCGGCGGCTTCTGCTGCTGTCCCCGCTGCCACGGCGGCGTCTGTACCGGCTTGGGATCCGGCTTCGCACCGTCCGCGCCCCGCTCGGGGGCGGACGCGGCAGCATCCTTCGGCTTCGCACCCGCGGCGGGTTTCGTACCGGCACCAGGCTGCTGGGCCGGCGCACCCTTGCCGGGCTTACCGGCCGTGGGCGCCGCGGGGGCGCCCTGGCCGTTTCCCTGCGGGCCCGGAGACGACTTCTGCGCCGGTCGCTCGGGCTTCCCCGGCTTCGCGGGCGTCCCCGCCGCCCCCGGCCGCTTGTCGGCGGCCGAGGGCGGCGAAGACTGCTGCTTGCCGTCGCCGGGCTCGTGGGGAGTGCTCAACTAGGACTCCTTCGCTCCATCGGAACCCGCAGCACCTGCAGCGCCCTCCTCGGGTTCGTCCGCGTTGCGTGCGATCGCCAGCAGGGTGTCGCCCTCGCCGAGGTTCATCAACCGCACGCCCTTCGTCTGGCGGCCGGCCTTGCGAACCTGCTTGGCCGCGGTCCGAATGACACCGCCGCCCGACGTGATCGCGTACAGCTCGTCGTCGTCGTCGACGATGACCGCACCGACCAGGGTGCCACGTTTCGGGTCGTACTGGATGGTGAGAACACCCTTTCCACCACGACCCTGTGCGACGTAGTCCTCGATGGGGGTGCGCTTGGCGTAACCGCCCGACGTCGCCACCAGCAGGTACGTGCCCTCACGAACCACGTTGAGCGACAGCAGTTCGTCGTCCTGGTTGAACCGCATGCCCTGCACGCCGGACGTGGCGCGGCCCATCGGTCGCAACGCCTCGTCGGTGGCGGCGAAGCGGATCGACTGGCCCTTGGCGGAGACGAGCAGCAGGTCGTCGTCCGACGAGCACAGCACGGCGCCCACCAGCTCGTCCTCGTCGCGCAGGTTGATCGCGACGATGCCGCCGCTGCGGTTGGAGTCGAAGTCGGCGAGCCGGGACTTCTTCACCAGGCCGTTGCGGGTGGCCAGCACCAGGTAGGGCGCGTCCTCGTACGACTTGATGTGGATGATGCTCTGGATCTTCTCGTCCGGCTGGAATGCCAGCAGGTTCGCCACGTGCTGACCGCGCGCGGTGCGGTTGGCCTCGGGCAGCTCGTACGCCTTGGCCCGGTACACCCGGCCCTTGGTGGTGAAGAACAGCAGCCAATCGTGGGTGGAGCAGACGAAGAAGTTCTTGACGATGTCTTCCTGCTTGAGCTCCGCGCCCTTGACGCCCTTGCCGCCGCGCTTCTGCGACCGGTACAGATCGGTCCGGGTCCGCTTGGCGTAGCCGGTCTCGGTGATCGTGACGACCACGTCCTCGCGGGCGATGAGGTCCTCGTCGGTGACGTCGCCGTCGGCGGCGATGATCCGGGTGCGGCGGTCGTCGCCGTACTTCTCGACGATCTCGGACAGCTCGTCCTTGACGATCTGACGCTGCCGCTCGGGCTTCTCGAGGATGTCCTTGAGATCGGCGATCTCGCGCTCGATCTCGGCCAGCTCGTCGATGATCTTCTGGCGCTCGAGCGCGGCCAGGCGACGCAGCTGCATCGCGAGGATCGCGTCGGCCTGGATCTCGTCGACGGTGAGCAGGTCCATCAGGCCGGTGCGTGCGACGTCGACGGTCTGCGACGAACGGATGAGCGCGATGACCTCGTCGAGGGCGTCGAGCGCCTTGACCAGGCCGCGCAGGATGTGGGCCCGCTCCTCGGCCTTGCGCAGCAGGTACCGGGTGCGCCGGATGATGACCTCGAGCTGATGCGCCACGTAGTAGCGGATCATCTGGTCCAGACGCAGGGTGCGCGGGACGCCGTCGACGATCGACAGCATGTTCGCGCCGAAGCTGGTCTGCAGCTGCGAGTGCTTGTAGAGGTTGTTGAGCACGACCTTCGCGACGGCGTCACGCTTGATGACGACGACGATGCGCATGCCCACGCGGTCGGACGACTGGTCCTCGATCTTGGAGATGCCGGCGATCTTGCCGTCGCGCACCTGCTCGGCGATCGAGGTGATCAGGTTGTCCGGGTTGACCTGGTACGGCAGCTCGGTGATGACGATCTGGGTGGAGCCGCGATCGGACTCCTCGATCTCGACGACTCCGCGCATGCGGATCGACCCGCGTCCGGTGCGGTAGGCGTCCTGGATGCCCTGGCCGCCGACGATGAGGCCGGAGGTCGGGAAGTCCGGTCCCTTGACCCGTTCCATGACGGCCTCGAGGGTGGCTTCCTCGTCGGCCTCGTGGTTGTCGAGCGCCCAGTAGATGGCCTCGGCGACCTCGCGCAGGTTGTGCGGCGGGATGTTGGTGGCCATACCGACGGCGATGCCGCCGGAACCGTTGACGAGCAGGTTCGGGATCCGGCTCGGCAGGACCGTCGGCTCCTGCGTCTTGCCGTCGTAGTTCGGGACGAAATCGACTGTGTCGTGGTCGATCTCGCGGACCATCTCCATGGCCAGCGGCGTCATCCGGCACTCGGTGTAACGCATCGCGGCCGCGCCGTCGTTGCCGCGGGAACCGAAGTTGCCCTGGCCGTCGACGAGCGGGTAGCGCAGCGACCACGGCTGCGCCATGCGCACGAGGGTGTCGTAGATGGAGCTGTCGCCGTGCGGGTGGTAGTTACCCATGGTGTCGGCGACCGGGCGCGCGGACTTCACGTAGCCGCGGTCCGGACGGTAACCGTTGTCGTACATCGCGTACAGCACGCGGCGGTGCACAGGCTTGAGGCCGTCGCGCACGTCGGGCAGCGCGCGGCCCACGATCACGCTCATCGCGTAATCGATGTAGCTGGACTGCATCTCCTGCTGGATGTCGACCGGTTCGATCCGGTCGTGCGACGGTTCCTCGGGGGGCAACGTCGTGTCGGTCATGAGCTCACTTTCTGGTGAAAAGTATTAGGCCGCTCCGCGGCCCGTGCGCCTTTTCGGTAGTCCCCACCACCGGAAAGGCGCACAGGCGCCGCAGGTGCCTACACGTCGAGGAAGCGGACGTCCTTGGCGTTGCGGGTGATGAAGCTGCGGCGCGCCTCGACGTCCTCGCCCATGAGCACGCTGAACAGCTCGTCCGCCGCGGCCGCGTCGTCGAGGGTGACCTGACGCAGGACACGCACGCTCGGATCCATGGTGGTCTCCCACAGCTCCTTGGCGTTCATCTCGCCCAGACCCTTGTAACGCTGGATGCCGTCGTCCTTGTTGATCTTCTTGCCCGCTGCCAGGCCGGCCTCGAGCAGACCGTCACGCTCACGGTCGGAGTACGCGAAGTCGGGGGCCGCGCCCTTCTGCCACTTGAGCTTGTAGAGCGGCGGCTGCGCCAGGTACACGTGACCCTGCTCGACGAGCGGACGCATGAACCGGAACAGCAGCGTGAGCAGCAGCGTCGCGATGTGCTGGCCGTCGACGTCGGCGTCGGCCATCAGCACGATCTTGTGGTAGCGCAGCTTGCTGATGTCGAACTCGTCGTGGATGCCGGTGCCGAACGCGGTGATGATCGACTGGACCTCGGCGTTCTTGAGGACGCGGTCGATGCGGGCCTTCTCGACGTTGATGATCTTGCCGCGCAGCGGCAGGATCGCCTGGTACATCGAGTCGCGGCCGGACTTGGCCGAGCCACCTGCGGAGTCGCCCTCCACGATGTAGATCTCGCACTTGCTCGGGTCGTTGGAGCGGCAGTCGGCGAGCTTGCCGGGCAGGCCGCCGATGTCGGTGGCGCTCTTGCGGCGGACCAGTTCGCGGGCCTTGCGGGCCGCGGTGCGGGCCTGCGCCGACGACACCGCCTTGGTGACGATGGTCTTGGCGTCCGCGGGGTTCGCCTCGAACCAGTGCGCGATGTTCTCGTTGCAGGCCTTCTGCACGAACGACTTGACCTCGGTGTTGCCGAGCTTGGTCTTGGTCTGGCCCTCGAACTGCGGCTCGGCGACCTTCACGGAGATGATCGCGGCCAGGCCCTCGCGGATGTCGTCGCCGGTGAGCTCCGGATCCTTGTCCTTGACGAGCTTCTTGTCCTTCGCGTACTTCTTCACCACCGAGGTGAGCGCCGCGCGGAAGCCCTCCTCGTGGGTGCCGCCCTCGTGGGTGTTGATGGTGTTGGCGAAGGTGTGCACCGACTCCGAATAGCCGGAGTTCCACTGCATCGCGATCTCGAGCTCGTGGCCGGTGCCCTTGGCGGTGAAACCGACGACCGAGTTGTGGATCGCCTGCTTGGTGCGGTTGATGAACCGCACGTAGTCCTCGAGGCCGCCCGGATAGTGGTAGACGCGGGACTTGACCTTCGGGGCCTTCGGCGCCGCGGCCTCCTCCTCGGTCTCGGTGGCCGTCTTGGGCGCCTCGGCCGTGACGGGGACGACGTCGTCGGTGACCTCGTCCTCGGCGACTCGCTCGTCCGTGAGGGTGATGGTGAGGCCCTTGTTGAGGAACGCCATCTCCTGCAGGCGGCGCGCGACCGTCTCGAAGTTGTAGGTGGTGGTCTCGAAGATCTCCGGATCCGCCCAGAACCGGACGGTGGTGCCGGTCTCGGTCGTGGGCTCGCCCTGCACGAGCGGACCGGGCTTGGCGTGCTCGTAGGTCTGCGACCAGCGGTAACCGTCGACGTTGATGTCGACCTCGACCTTGGTCGACAGCGCGTTGACGACGGAGATGCCGACGCCGTGCAGACCGCCGGACACCGCGTAGGCGTCGGAGTCGAACTTGCCGCCCGCGTGCAGCTGGGTCATGACGACCTCGACGGTGGGGGCGCCCGAGGCGTGCATCGCGACCGGGATGCCACGACCGTCGTCGACGACCTGGATGCCACCGTCCTCGAGCATGGTCACCTCGACCTTGCTCGCGTAGCCGGCCATCGCCTCGTCGACCGAGTTGTCGACGACCTCCCAGATCAGGTGGTGCAGGCCGCGTTCACCGGTGGAACCGATGTACATACCGGGACGCTTGCGGACAGCTTCCAGTCCCTCGAGGACGGTGATGGAGGAAGCGCCGTATGTGTTGCTCTTGTCTGACTTCTGGGCAGCCACGGGTGGGTAGCTCTCCTTCTCCGTACTGTGCCGACACGGCTCTACACAGCGCTTCGAAAGAGGGTGGCCCTGGTTCTGGCAACCACGCACAACGAGGCACCGCGAGCGGTGTGTCGAGATTCGCCGCTAGTTACCCGACCATCTTACGTGTCCGCACCGACATACAAGGCACCTAACACAGCCCTGATTGCCTCACAGACGAATTTTCTCGGCCCCGGAAGGGTGAAACCCTACGCGGAACCGGCCGCCTCACCCTCCGGTGCAGTCCCGGCGCGAAGATCGTCCACGAACGCCGCCGTCAGCCGCGCGACGTCGCGGCCGTGGGAGATCGGCGACCAGTGCCCCGCGGGCAGCTCGCTGCGGCGCAGGTCGGAAACCCACCGTTCGGTGTCCTCGTACCCGACCGGGCGGACCGCGGGATCACGCCGGTTGAGGATCAGCTGGACGGGGACGTCGGTGCGGCGCTCGCGCGGGCTGCGCAGCCGCGGCCGGATGTTGGCCCGGTAGCGCTTGAGGCCGGTGATCATGTCCGCACGCAACGTCGGCGCGGGTTGCACGAGCGCCGGGTCCAGGCGGTCGAAGAACTTCAGGAAGGTCGGCCAGATCCGCCACAGCCCCAGACGGAACGGCAGCGTGCCGACGACGGGGATCTGGAACAGCACCGTGTAGCTCGACGCCACCGCCTGGGCGAGCGGGCCGGCGGGACGTCGCTGCGCGAGCCGGCGCCGCATCCACGCCCCGAGGTGGTCGAGGTTCGGTCCCGAGATCGACGTGTACGACGCGATCCGCTCCCCCGCGCCGGGCTCGCACACCGCCTCCCACGTCTCCACCGCGCCCCAGTCGTGCGCGAGCACGTGCACCGGGACGTCGGGGCTGACCGCGTCGATCACCGCGAACAGGTCGCGCGCCAGTTCGGGCAGCGCGTAGGCCGACACCGGGGCCGGGGAGGTGCTCGCGCCCGCCCCGCGGGTGTCGTAGCTGACGATCCGGAACCGGTCCGCCAGGTGCGGGATCACGTGCCGCCACAGGTCGTGGGTGTCGGGCCAGCCGTGCACCAGCACCAGGGTCTCGCCGGCCGGGTTGCCCTGCTCGTACACCGCGAGCCGGACGTCGTCGCGCGCGACGATCCGAGGTTCTGGATGCGCACTCATGGAAGTTCCTTCCGGTCAACCGTTTTCAGAGCTCTAGGATCAGTCGGCCACCGTCGGCCCGGGAGACGCAGATCAGCATGTGGTCCTCCCGTTCCTGGGGTGTGAGCCGGTTCTCGCGGTGGTCCGGTGTGCCGGACAGCACCCGCACCTTGCAGGTACCGCAGAAGCCCTGCCGGCACGAGTACCCGACGCCGGGTTGCCGCTCCCGGATCACCTCGAGCGCGGACTCGTCGGCGGGCACCGAGAGCACCTCGCCGGTGCTCACCAACTGGACCTCGAACGGTGCCCCGCCGAGCACCGGCGGCGGCCCGAACCGCTCGAAGTGCAGTGCGACGGCGTCGGTGTCGACGAAGCCGGTACGGACGGCGTCGAGCATCGGAGTGGGACCGCAGCAGTACACCGCGCCGCCGGCCGGCGCGCGGCCGAGCAGGTCGGCGGCACCGGGCAGGCCGAACTCGTCGTCGGGCCGGACGAACACCCGTTCGGCTTCCCACGTCGCGATCTCGTCCAGGAACGGCATCGATTCCCGGGATCGTCCGGAATAGACGAAATGCCAATCCATTCCGGCGGCACGGGCCGCACGCACCATCGCGACGATCGGGGTGATGCCGATGCCCCCGGCGACGAACAGCGCGCTGCCCGCGGGCACGAAGGGGAAACCGTTGCGGGGACCGCGGACGGTGACGGTGGTGCCCGGTGCCAGCCCGTGCATCTCGATCGAGCCACCGCCGCCGTCCGGTATGGAGCGCACTGCGATCCGGTAGTGCCGCCGATCGGCGGGGTCACCACACAGCGAGTACTGGCGACGGCGCCCGGACGGCAGATGGAAGTCGAGGTGACACCCAGGCTGCCACGCGGGCAGTTCCCCGCCGTCGACCGCGGCGAACGTCAACGCCGCGACGTTCTCGTCCTCCGCGACGATCGTGCGTTCGGTGACGATCAGGGTCATCGCGGTGTCGGGGTTGTGACCGGCGACGACCGGGTCGTAGTCGTACGCCGTGAGCACCCGCAGGTACTTGTCGGCGACGGCCTCGACGATCGTCATCGCGCGATCGGGCCGGTCGCGCCCCTGCAGATCGGCCGGGGGCGCCGGCCGCGTCAGTTCCTCCCGGCGCGTGACCAGGTCGCGGACGCGGGGCAGCCTCACCGGGCCGCCGCCCGGGCCGCGGGCGACGAGGCCAGGTACGCCACCGCCTGCGCCGTCGACCCCTCCTTGCCGGGGTGGTAGTCGCGCCGGAAGTACGTCGACATGCGCTTGCCCAATTCCATTGCAGTGGGCAGGGTTCCGCGTTGGCCGGCGGCACGGAAGTCGGAGTAGCGCGGACGCCGCCGGCTGGGCGCCCAGTTCCGCAGTTCGGGATCGTTGCGCATCAGGAAGCGGGTGCCACGCACCCACAGCCACACGATCATCGGCGTCACGATCAGCTGGGTGCGGATCCGCCGCGACTCGCGCTTGTCGAAGTACCGCATGACGTCGTACGCGACACTGCGGTGCTCCACCTCCTCGGCGCCGTGCCAGCGCAGCAGGTCCAGCATGGTCGGATGGATGCCGGCGCGGTCGAGGCCGTCGGCGTTGAGGACCCAGTCGCCGAGGAAAGCGGTGATGTGCTCGACGGCGGCGATGATCGCGAGCCGCTCGATCAGGTGATTCTGCGCGCGTCGACCGGAGAGAGGCTTGGGGCCCAGCAACTTTCGGAACGCCCAGTGCATCTGGTCGGTGTACGGCGTGGGGTCGAGTCCATTGGACTTCAAGTGCTCGAGGACGCCGGTGTGGGCGCCCGCGTGCATCGCCTCCTGGCCGATGAACCCGACGACGTCCTCGCGCAACTTCTCGTCCTCGATCAGCGGCAGCGCCTCCTTGTAGGTGGCGACGAACCACTCCTCCCCGGCGGGCAGCAACAGGTGCAGGACGTTGAGGACGTGCGTGGTGAACGGATCGCCCGGCATCCAGTGCATCGGCAGGTCCGACCAGTCGAATTCGACGTCCCGGGCCTGCAACAGGATGTGATCCGGTTCGATCCCGGTGGGGCGCACTGTGGAGGTGACCGACATGACTGCTCCAGCTACTCGTGTAGGCCGGACCCGCCTCGAGCCGGCGGCGTCGTGACCCAGTTCACTCGACGAAGTAGCCGTAAATGTAACACCCGGTAATAGGTAAATCCAGGGGTCAGCCGTACGTGTCCCGCGGGCCCCGGCCCGAGATGTGCCGTTCGCCCTTACGCCAGCTCGGCGCGGTGGGGCCGGTGATGCGCAGCGACTTCACGACGCCGTGCCCCACCGCCGCCGCGATCTTCGCGAGGATCTGCGCCTGCATCATCCGCAGCTGCGTCGCCCACGCGGTGGACTCCGCCGACACGCTGAGCACACCGTCCCGCAGCCCCGTCGGCTCGGCATGCGACGCGATGTCCGGGCCGACGACATCGGCCCAGCGGCCCAGCACCGTGCCCTCCGACACCTGCGTCGACCAGCCGCGCTGCTTCGACACCGCGCTCACCAGGGAACCGAACGGCTGTGGGTCCCGGTCGTCCGGCCCGGCACCCGACCAGGAACGCCGACGCGACCGCAGCGCGCGGACCCCGCCGCGCGGAGACTTCCGCCCCTGTCCCACCGCCTTGCCGTTCGCCTTCGCCGCCGCGCGGGCCTCCTCGAGCGCCCGCCGGGCGAGGTCGACGCCCTTGAGTTCGGGCTCCGGCTGCGACTCGGACTGTTCGCCGGTCATCGGTCTCCTCCCGTCGTGCTGATCCGGCCGAGAGCGGTGAGCTGCGAGAGCCGCCCCCGCTCGGTGTCGTGCGCCTCGACGCCGAAGCGCGTCGCCGACAGCTCGGCCGGCACGTCCTCGGCGACCGCCGCGGTGATGAGGACCTGTTCGGCCTGGGCCGCCACGCCCGCGAGAGCGGCCCGGCGCTTGCGGTCCAGTTCGGCGAACACGTCGTCGAGCATCAGGACCGGGTCGCTGCCGTCGTCCCGCAGCAGGAAGAACGCCCCCAACCGCATCGACAGCGCAAACGACCACGATTCACCGTGACTGGCAAAGCCTTTCGCGGGCTGATCGCCCAGGATCAGTTCCAGGTCGTCGCGGTGCGGGCCCACCAGGCACACTCCGCGTTCGATCTCGCGCTGCCGCATCTCCGACAGCTCGTTCAGGAAGCTCACTTCCAGCAGCTCGACGTCGTCGGGCTCGGGTTCCCTTGTCGGGTCGAGCAATTCGGGCGGTAGCGAGGTTCCGAGGCTGCTCTTGTAGCGCACCGACGCCGGACGTGACTCCGGCGCCAGCGACCGGTAGGAGGCCACCAGGTGCGGCGCCAGGTCGTGCACCAACCGCAACCGCGACGCGAGCAGTTGCGCCCCGTGTGCCGCCAGGTGACCGTCCCAGATGTCCAGGGTGGCAAGAGCACTCGCGCCATCCGACGATCGGGCGCCGCGCCGGAGCGCTCCGCCTGCCGTCTTGAGCAGCGCCGAGCGTTGCCGCAGCACCTTGTCGTAGTCGGCCCGGACCCCGGCCATCCGCGGACGCCGTGCGGTGAGCAGTTCGTCCAGGAAGCGCCGCCGGTCTCCGGGATCGCCCCGCACCAGCGACAGGTCCTCGGGTGCGAACAACACGGTCTGCAGGATCCCGACGATCTCCCGCGGCCGCCGCGCCGGGGACTGGTTGATCCTGGCGCGGTTGGCCTTTCCGTCGTTGATCTCGATGTCGATGCCCAGTTCGCGCCCGTGGTTGGCGATCAGCGCGCCCGCGTAGGCCTGCGGGGCGCCCGCCCGGATCAGCGGCGCATCGCTGGAGACTCGGTGCGACGACAGCGTCGACAGATAGCCGAGGGCTTCGAGCAGATTGGTCTTGCCGTGGCCGTTGCGTCCGACGAAGACGGTGCACCCGGGCTCGAGATCGACGGTGACGGCGTCCCACGAGCGGAAGTCGCGGAGGGAGAACTTGCGGACGAACACTAGGTTCCCGACTGTCCGGACGGCGGGACGACGCCGGATTGCCCGGCCGGCCGGACGGCGTGCCCGCCGAACTGGTTGCGCAGTGCCGAAACGGCCTTCATCGCGGGTGAATCGGCCTGACGCGAGGCGAACCGCGCGAACAGGGCAGCGGAGATCACCGGGGCGGGCACCGCGTGGTCCAGTGCTTCCTGCACCGTCCACCGGCCCTCGCCGGAATCCTCGGTGTAACCGGAGATCTCGGCGAATTCCGGATCCTCGGCGAGCGCCTTCGCCAACAGCTCGAGCAGCCACGAGCGCACCACGGTGCCGTGCGTCCACGCCTGCAGGACGCCCTGCACGTCGGTGACGAGGTCCTCGGCCTCGAGCAGTTCGTAGCCCTCGGCGTACGCCTGCATCAGCCCGTATTCGACACCGTTGTGCACCATCTTGGCGTAATGTCCGGCGCCGACCGGTCCGGCGTGCACGAATCCGCCGGCACGCTCGCCCTCGGGACGCAGGGCGTCGAAGATCGGCATCGCCCGCGCGACGTCGGCCTCCGCGCCGCCCACCATCAGTCCGTAACCCTCCGTGAGACCCCAGATGCCTCCGGAGACACCGCAATCGAGGTAGGCGATGCCCCGGCCGCCGAGGAGGTCGGCGTGGCCGCGGTCGTCCGTGTAGCGGGAATTGCCACCGTCGATCACCAGGTCACCGGGCTCGAGCACGGACGCCAGCTCGCTGATCGTGCTGCGGGTGATCTCACCCGCCGGCACCATGACCCACACCACCCGGGGCGCCGTGAGCGCAGTCGCCAGGTCCGCGAGGGAGGGCACGTCGGTGACCTCGGGCCGCGGATCGAAGCCCACCACCTCGTGGCCGCGTTCGCGCAGCCGGGTGCGCATGTTGAAACCCATCTTGCCGAGTCCGACCAGTCCGAGCTGCATCCTGGGATGTCCCTCCGCTAGTTGGTGATTCGAGCTGGGCTCCGTTTCCCGAAGGCGCCGGCCGCGGGCGTGGATCAGCCCGGGAGCCGCACCGGCATCAGCAGGTAGATGTAGTCGCTCTCGGGGGCCGCGAAGGTCCCGGACTCGCCGCGCTCGAGCTCTTCCTCGCCGGCCGGACGCAGCACCGCGGGACGGCTCGGGGTGGTGAAGCCGAAGGTGACGCGCTCGGAGTGCAGCGAGTTGAGACCGTCGATGAGGTAGCCGGGGTTGAACGCGATGACCAGCGGCTCGCCCTGGAAATCGGCCTCGAGCGCCTCCTCGGCCCGACCGGCGTCGTCGCCGCCCGCGGACAGGACCAGGCCCTCGCTGTTGAACTCGAGCCGCACCTGGGCACCGCGCTCGGCGACGAGAGCCACACGCTTGATCGCGTCGACCAGCGGGGCGACCGTCACCGTGGCCATCGCGGTGTGCTCGGCCGGCAGCAGCTGACGGAACTTGGGGAACTCGGCGTCGAGCAGGCGGGTGGTGGTGCGACGGCCGTCGGCGACGATGCCGAGCATGCCCTCGGTGCCGACCGACGCACCGGCGCCGAGCGCCAGCTCGACCGGGGACAGGGTGTTGCCGCCGAGGGTCTTCGCGGACTCCGACAGCGTGCGGGCCGGCACCAGCACCGCGGCCGTGACGTCGCCGGCGGTGGGCATCCATTCGAGCTTGCGGACCGCGAGGCGGAATCGGTCGGTGGCCGCGAGGACGACGTCGGTGCCCTCGATCTCGACGCGGATGCCGGTGAGCATCGGCAGGGTGTCGTCCTTGCCGGCAGCGACGGCGACCTGGCTGACGGCCTCGGAGAACAGGTCCACCGGCAGTGAACCGGTCTGCTGCGGCAGCGTCGGCAGCTGCGGGTAGTCCTCGACCGGCATCGTGGGCAGGGAGAACTTGGCGCTACCGCAGGCGATGAGCACCCGGGTGCCGTCCACGGTGACGTCGACCGGCTTGTTGGGCAGCGCGCGGGTGATGTCGGCGAGCAGCTTGCCGGACACCAGGACCTGGCCGGTGGTCGTGACCTCCGCGGAGACCCGAACCTGGGCAGAGACCTCGTAGTCGAAGCCGGAGACCGTCAGTCCCTGCTCGTCCGCACCCAGCAGCACACCGCCGAGGACGGGGACGGGCGGCCGGGACGGCAGGCTGCGCGCGACCCAGGCGACGGAGTCGGCGAAGTCCTCCCGAGCAACGCGAAACTTCATACTTCCAAGCTCCATCGCTCGGGTGTTCCTCTCGGTAGGCGCGGACGGTCGGCGGCCGCAGTGCACACGGCTGCGCTAGCAGTCTGACACAGCGGACAGGGGACACCGTAAGCGTTCGGACGCCATGTTGGAAAGCGGACGAACGCGTCTCGAGACACCTCGAGGCGGGGTGTGAACAGGAGGCCTGGGCCGAGATGTTCACAGGTCCTGTTTTAGAAGAACTTCTCTCGAGAAGACTTCAATCACAGTAATAGGCACTGTGGAATCTGTGGATGAACGCTCGAAGCCCCAGGTCCGGCTTCCTCGAGGCGTGGGGACTTCTCGAGGACGTACTCGAGGATGAATCGAGGGACGTTGTGGACACCTCGAGGATGTCCGGAACTGTCCCACGGTTCTCCACAGCGATTACACCTTATACACATACCTATCCACAGGTGTTAATCCTTTGGGTTTCGTGTCTCGAGTCACCCCTGGAAACACGACGTCCGCACGGCGTGAACCGTGCGGACGCGGGGTGTGCGGGGCGACCGGCCGTCAACTCTTGGAGCGCTGCTTGATCCGGGCGGTGAGCTCCTGGACCTGGTCGTACACCTTGCGGCGCTCGGTCATCTCCTTGCGGATCTTCTTGTCCGCGTACATGACCGTGGTGTGGTCGCGGCCGAACGTCTGCCCGATCTTGGGCAGCGACAGGTCCGTCAGCTCGCGGCACAGGTACATCGCGATCTGACGGGCCTGCGCCAGCGGCCGGGCCTTGCCGGGGCCGCACAGGTCGTCGATCGAGGTGTTGAAGTACTCCGCGGTGACGGCCATGATGGTCGCCGCGTTGATCTCGAGCGCTGCCGAATCGGGCATCAGGTCCCGCAGCACCACCTCGGCGAGCTTGAGGTCGAGCGCCTGGCGGTTCAGCGACGCGAACGCCGTCACCCGGATCAGTGCACCCTCGAGTTCGCGGATGTTGCGTTCGATGCGGCTGGCTATCAACTCGAGGACGTCGTGCGGGACGTCCAGCCGATCCATCCGCGCCTTCTTCGACAGGATGGCGATCCGCGTCTCCAGTTCGGGCGGCTGGACGTCGGTGATCAGCCCCCACTCGAACCGCGTCCGCAGCCGCTCCTCGAGCGTCGCCAACTGCTTGGGCGGACGGTCCGACGACACCACGATCTGCTTGTTCGCGTTGTGCAGGGTGTTGAAGGTGTGGAAGAACTCTTCCTGGATACCTTCCTTGCCCTCGATGAACTGGATGTCGTCGACCAGCAGGATGTCGGTCTCGCGGTACCGCCGCTTGAAGGCGACCTTGCGGTCGTCACGAAGACTGTTGATGAAGTCGTTCGTGAACTCCTCGGTGGAGACGTACTTCACCCGCAGTCCCGGGAACAGGCGCTGGGCGTAGTGGCCGGCGGCGTGCAGGAGATGTGTCTTGCCGAGGCCGGAGGCACCCCAGATGAACAGCGGGTTGTAGGCGCGAGCCGGGGCCTCCGCGATCGCGACCGCGGCTGCGTGGGCGAACCGGTTGGACGCGCCGATGACGAACGTGTCGAACGTGTACTTCGCGTTCAGGCTGTTGCCGCCGGTCGCGCTCGTCGAGGGACCGGTCGGCGGCTTCGTGAAGTACGACGGCCACGACTCGTGGACGCTCGCGAGCGCCTCCCGGTCGTCGTCGACTTCCTCGTGTTCGGCCAGGTCGACGGCCACGGACTCGCTCATCGTGAGGTGCCTGCGGCGTGCGGACGCCCCGTCGGGGTAACTCGAGTCCGCGAAGTCGAGTGCGGCTCCGCGGTCGGTCTCGTCCGCAGGCGCGGCGTCGCCGGAGTCCTCGCCACGATCCTCGGACGGTGCGGCGATCCGAACCCCGAGCCCCTCGACCTTCTGGCCGAGATGACGGTTGAGAGCCCGCAGTAT
The DNA here is from genome assembly GCF_002094305.1 of Prescottella equi. Lineage (GTDB taxonomy): Bacteria > Actinomycetota > Actinomycetes > Mycobacteriales > Mycobacteriaceae > Prescottella > Prescottella equi. The sequence goes on along the minus strand of NZ_LWTX01000003.1, from coordinate 465,941 downwards.
CGGCTCCCGCAGGTCGCGTTCGATCGCTTCCTGAGCGAGAGGCGACGGGACCGACAGCAGCGCGAAGCCCTGCGCATAGGTCAGCGGTCGAACGAGGGCGAGCCAGGCCTTCTGCGCTTTCGTCAGCTTGGGGCTGTCGGATGCGTCGGAGGTCAGTTCGGCAACGACGTCGCGCCAGACATTCGCCAAGGCGTTCGGATCGTCGTTCACTCTGTGTCCTCCCCGTCTGCGGGTCTGCTCGGCAGGTTGCCGTGGTTGTCTGTTGAGCTCCCCCGGGTGAGGCTGAACCCCTGAACTGCTGGGCAACGAATATGCCACCTGATCACTGTTTCCACACAATTATCCACAGATGTGGACAACGCTCGAGTGTGGGCTCGGCGGCTCGGGATGTTCACTCACGTCGAGCCCTCGAGGCTCTCACCAGGTGGAATGGTTTCCGGAGGGGCGACGCGCCTACCTGCGCGGGTCCGGACCCGGGCCGCGGGCGGGGGTGTTAGTTGTCTTACAGTCCTGCTTCTCGAGTGCGGTGCGATCACGCAGCCGGCGCGGTCCACTTCTCGAGACGTGCGCGCAGGTCGACAAGGCCATTCACGGACGGTAACAACCGATAGGTCGGTTCACTGCGATTCGAAGGATTCGGGCGCCCGAATCTCACACCGACCTCCCGTCGCGCAATCCGGCGCCGACCCCGGTTTGACCTCGACTCCGGTGGTCAGTACCCTCGAACAGTCACCCGATGGTGAAGGATGCGCGCTGACCGCAGGTCGGTGCCCCGGATGCCGCGAGTGGCCCCCCGATTTCCAGTGAAATGTTAGACCGACGCCGTCCGGCGTCACCGATCTTCGAGGAGTGTTGACCGTGGCCAAGGGCAAGCGGACGTTCCAGCCGAACAATCGCCGCCGCGCGCGCGTTCACGGCTTCCGTCTTCGTATGCGGACCCGTGCGGGTCGTGCAATCGTTTCGGCGCGTCGCCGTAAGGGCCGCGCCGAGCTCACCGCCTGATTCGATCCTGACTTCAGGAGCTCGGGGTGTTACCTGAGCCGTACCGCCTGCGTCGCCGCGCGGATTTCTCCGCGACGGTGCGTGGCGGACGTCGTATGGGTAGACGGGATCTGGTCGTCCACGCTCGCGAGCGTGGTGCGACCGACACCCTGGTGAGCATCGATGGGCCCCGTTTCGGGCTCGTCGTGAGCAAGGCTGTCGGACCGGCGGTGATTCGTCATCGAGTCGCCCGCCGGTTTCGTCATATCTGCGCCGGCTTGGTCGACACTCTCCCCGTCGACACCGACGTGGTGATTCGCGCGTTGCCGGGATCGGCGACCGCAACTTCCCGGGAACTCGACAAACAGCTGCGATCGGTCCTGCGACGGATGGATCTGCTGGCTGACGAAGGCAAGCCGGCATGAGCAGCGAACACGATGAGGCGCGGACCGAGCCCGGTCCGCGCTCGTCGTCGTTTCTCGGCACTGTGTGGACCACGCTGCGAAGTTTCCCCGCGCGGGTCCTGATCTTCCTCATCGAGCTGTACCGGACGTACGTGTCCCCACTCCGCCTGCCGACCTGTCGGTTCACGCCGACCTGCAGCGAGTACGCGGTCGACGCGATGCGGACCCACGGTGCGATCAAAGGCTCGGCACTGACTGTCGTGCGGCTCGCGAAGTGCGCGCCCTGGCACCCTGGTGGGTGGGATCCCGTCCCGGAACGACGCGGACGGCACCTCCACCATGTGAGCCAGGAATGACGCGTCCCGCTCGCCCGGAACTTGCCCAACTCCACGGCGTGGTGAACGTGGACGAACAGAGGAGTGCTTAGAGTCGTGCTCGACTTCATCTACTATCCGGTGTCTTGGATCCTTTGGGTCTGGCACAAGGTGTTCGGCGCCGTACTCGGCCCGGACAACGGCTTCGCCTGGGCGCTGGCCGTCATGTTCCTCGTCTTCACGCTGCGTGCCATTCTGTACAAGCCGTTCGTGAAGCAGGTGCGCACCACCCGGCAGATGCAGGAGTTGCAGCCGCAGATCAAGGCGCTGCAGAAGAAGTACTCCAAGGACCGCCAGCGTATGGCGCTGGAGATGCAGAAGCTCCAGAAGGAGCACGGCTTCAACCCCGTGATGGGCTGTCTGCCCGTGCTGCTCCAGGCGCCCGTGTTCATCGGCCTGTTCCACGTGCTGCGTTCGTTCAACCGGACCGGCACCGGTATGGGACAGCTGGGCATGACGCCGGAGCAGAACGCCGCCATCGGCAACTACGCGTTCAGCCCGGACGACGTCCAGTCCTTCCTGAGTGCCCGTCTGTTCGGTGCCCCGATCTCGGCTGCGATCACCACCCCGCAGGCACAGCTCGAGGCTTTCGGTCTGTACGGCACGGTCCCGACGGTTCTGAACATCGCGGCCGTGGCGATCCCGCTCATGGTCATCGCGTCCGTCGCGACCCACTTCAACTCGCGTGCCTCGGTCGCCCGCCAGAGCGCGGCCGCCGCCGCCAACCCGCAGTCGGCGATCATGAACAAGCTCGCGCTGTGGGTGTTCCCGCTCGGCGTGCTCGTCGGTGGCCCGTTCCTGATGATCGCGATCCTCCTGTACTGGGTCTCGAACAACATCTGGACGTACGCGCAGCAGCACATCGTCTTCCGCCGCATCGACGCGGAGGAAGCAGCGAAGAAGCAGGCCGTGATCGAGCGTCGGGCCGACAACGCCCCCAAGCCGGGAGCGCGCCCCAAGGTCGACAAGAAGAAGGCGTCCGCGCAGCAGTCCTCCCCCGTCGTAGACGCGGAGTCCGAGGATGCCGGCTCGACGGACGACACGGAGAGCAGTTCGGGCTCGGGCGGAGGTGCGGCCGGTAACCGGCCCAAGCCGAAACCCCGGCCCGCCGCGAACCGTCCCAAGAGCAACAAGCGCAAGCGGCGCTGACCTCGAGAAAGAGATCGACGATGACCAGTGAGCAGGACATTGCCCGGGAGGGTGAGGACAGGGAGAACACGGACGTGGTAGTCGAGACTCCTGATGTGGCCACCGACGGCGAGGACGACCTGATCGAGGAAGGCGAGATCGCCGGTGACTACCTCGAGCAGCTGCTCGACGTGCTCGACTACGACGGCGACATCGACCTGGACGTCGAGGGCGACCGGGCGGTCGTGAGCATCGACGGCGGTGACGATCTGGCCAAGCTCGTCGGCCGCAAGGGCGAGGTTCTCGACGCGTTGCAGGAGCTGACGCGCCTCGCGGTACAGCAGTCCACGGGCGTCCGGAGCCGGCTGATGCTCGACGTCGCCGGCTGGCGTGCCGGTCGTCGTGCGGAGCTCTCCGCTCTGGGCAAGGAGGCCGCCGAGCGCGTGCTGGAGTCGGGTGAGCGTGAGTCGCTGGCGCCGATGACGCCGTTCGAGCGCAAGATCGTCCACGATGCGGTGGCGAAGGTTGCCGGCGTGTCGAGCGAGAGCGAGGGCGCCGAGCCCAACCGCCGCGTCGTCGTGATCAAGGACTGACGTAGCGGGCTCGCCCGAAAATCGTGGAAGGGCCGCGACTCCCCCGGGGAGTCGCGGCCCTTTCTCTTGTTGTGTGGTGGTGGGTTGGGGAGGATGTTTCACGTGGAACTGGTTGATGAGCAGTGGGATGTGGTTGGTGCGGTGGCTCGGGTGTTCGGTGAGCGGGCGCCGTTGGCGGAGGCGTATCACGCGTCGTTGGCGTCGGATGGTGTGGTGCGGGGGTTGATCGGTCCGCGGGAGGTGCCGCGGTTGTGGTCGCGGCATGTGCTCAATTGTGGTGTGTTGGGTGAGTTGGTGGGGGCGAACGAGTCTGTGGTGGATGTGGGTTCGGGTGCGGGGTTGCCGGGTGTGCCGTTGGCGATTGCGCGTCCGGATGTGCGGGTGACGTTGGTGGAGCCGTTGCTGCGGCGGTCGGTGTACCTACAGGAATTCGTGGACTCGGTGGGGCTGTCGAACGTCACCGTGGTCCGCGGCCGCGCGGAACAGGAAGGTGTCGTCAAGGAGGTCGGCGGCGCGGATGTGGTGACGTCGCGGGCGGTGGCGCCGTTGGAGAAGTTGGCGCGGTGGTCGTTGCCGTTGGTGCGGGTCGGTGGTCGGATGTTGGCGTTGAAGGGTTCGAGTGCAGCGGAGGAGATCTCCCGCGACCGCGCGGCGCTGACCCGACTCGGCGCCGGGAAACTCGAAGTGCTCGAGTGCGGTGGCAATGTGCTGCCGGTGCCGACGATCGTGGTGAGTGCCGAACGCGTTGCGCACCATCGTCATCGCGGCCAGCGCCGCTGAGTCCGCATCGCCCCGACCCCTCCCCTCCCCCACCGCCGATTCGGTCGTGACGCGGTCAACCACCCACGAACGGCGCGACGAACACGCACGGCACGGGCCGGGGATGGTCCGGATCCAGTGCGTTGAGCACATGGCCGGCTGTGACGCGGGAGGCCAAGAGCGCGATATGGTCCGAGTAGTCCTGCGAACATCCGTCCTGGACTACGATGTTCGTCGCGTTGGGGCCCTCCACGTAGCCACTGGTGTACGGCCAGATGCCCTCGTCGTAACGGGTCATGATGTTGGTGTAGGTGACTTCCGGTGCGTACAGGCCGCCCTCGTGCAGTTTCGCGATGAACTGCGATGCGGGCAGGAACTGGACACACGCCTGGCAGAACGGCAGCACGCCACGGGCATCGTCGGTGCCGAGCGCGAGGAGCGTTGCGCCGCCGTCGGGTCCGGTGAGGGCACTGCCGTTCCACGCCGGACCGAGCGAGGTGTACTTGTCGACCTTGGCTGCGCCACCGAGGTACTTGACGAAGTAGTTGGGCACGACCGATCCCTGTGAGACACCCAGGATGTCCACGCGTTCCGCGCCGGTCGCCGCGAGCACCTCGTCCACGAAGGCGCCGATCTGGGCTGCGCTGTCCTTCGCGCGGAGCATTCCCCCGATTGCGCTGATCGGGTACGGCTGGTCTGCGTAGTTGCCGAAGGTCGGCGCGAAGACGCAGTAGCCCTCGTTGGCGAGCAGCGGTGCAAACGTGGTCCAGTTGTTGAGTCGATTGCCGACAGTGCCGTGGACGAGCACCACGGGGTTCGGGTGTTCCGCCGTCGGCTTGCACGACCAGTCGTTGGATCCTGCCGCGGATCCGCCGGGGTTGGTGAACTCGTCCTGCACGAAGAGGAAGTAGGGCACCGGGTACGGCTCTCGCGCGCTCGCCGCCGCGGGAGACATCCCGACGGCGACGACGGATGCGACGAGCGTAAGTGCTGCGGCGATCACCGTCCGCCATCTGCGTGGTTGCTGTGTGACTGTCATGGTGTCTGCCCCCTTGAGTTGCCCGGTTCGAAGGGAACGGTACGGGTCAGACGGTTTCTGGGAGCTGATTCGGAGAATCCACTCGCCGTGAACCCGAAACATGTTGTGCGACAGGGATAAGTCCACACGGACGTACCGGGTGGACCGGCGGCGTCGCCTGCCTGTCCATGAACCTCCTGGTATTTCGTCACTGTGACAGCAAAATCCGGTATTGGGGCCCACGGGTGTCGCGTCGGCGTGGCGACAGATGCGACGTCCGACGTGTTTCACGTGAATCAACGTGATGATCCTCCCCTCCCCTGCACCGGTCACGACTGTCCCGGATCGAAGGCGTCGGGACGGTGCCGCCCGCGACCCTGGAGGCGAGTAGAGCCAAGTGGTGGGGGCGCCGCGAAGACAGGGCGTGCACGACGATGCCGAGGGGCGTGATGCCGAGGGCCGTCGACACCCGGGGCGTGCAACCCGTCCCTGGTGTACCTTCGCGGGACGCGTCGAGTCGTGCAGGTGGTCCGCCGCCCCCGAGTCTCCCCGTCGCGCTGCTCGGGCCGCACCTGTGCCGCGTCGATTCGATCGGCACTCGTGTCGTTGTGCGAGCATGACGCGGCCGGGTGTTCCTGAGTCGGCGGGCACGACGCGTCGTCGGATCGGGGCGCCGACTCCGTGGACTAGTGCGGCACGCGAGCGTAGTCCGGCGGGGTACGGTTCGCGGACTCTCGCAGTGGCGGCATCCGGACCGCCGGCAAATGAGTCCCACGTGGAGCTGCCGCCGCGGTCCTCCTCCGCTTTCATCTCCGCTCCGGAGGGGTTCTTGTCGCCGGCTCGTCGAAAGTGCGCTTTCCGGCCGACCGAAGCGCGACGACCCGGGCCCGCGCGGGCCGCTTCGGGCGGTCCGCCTTGTTCCACGTGAATCATGTTGTACGGCAACGAAATAGCGAGACCAAGCAGGCTTGGCCGCGTGCCCGCGTCGTACACCCACCCCGGGGTACCGGGCGATTTCGTCACTGTGACAAACGGTTCCGAGTTTTGCTCGGCGTGGCCGTCGAAAGGGTCGTGATCGACCGCCGGCAGACGTCAGAGGGGCGCCGAGGGGCGACCGTTTCACGTGAAACGGTCGCCGTATCCCGGGCGGTGTTCCACGTGAAACACCCCGTCGGACACTCCCCCACCGAATTCGGCGACGCGCGCGACGAGCTCGTCCCGCGCGGCAACGCCTGCCCGGGTTTGTTGTGTGGTGGTGTGTTGGGGAGGATGTTTCACGTGGAACTGGTTGATGAGCAGTGGGATGTGGTTGGTGCGGTGGCTCGGGTGTTCGGTGAGCGGGCGCCGTTGGCGGAGGCGTATCACGCGTCGTTGGCGTCGGATGGTGTGGTGCGGGGGTTGATCGGTCCGCGGGAGGTGCCGCGGTTGTGGTCGCGGCATGTGCTCAATTGTGGTGTGTTGGGTGAGTTGGTGGGGGCGAACGAGTCTGTGGTGGATGTGGGTTCGGGTGCGGGGTTGCCGGGTGTGCCGTTGGCGATTGCGCGTCCGGATGTGCGGGTGACGTTGGTGGAGCCGTTGCTGCGGCGGTCGGTGTACCTACAGGAATTCGTGGACTCGGTGGGGCTGTCGAACGTCACCGTGGTCCGCGGCCGCGCGGAACAGGAAGGTGTCGTCAAGGAGGTCGGCGGCGCGGATGTGGTGACGTCGCGGGCGGTGGCGCCGTTGGAGAAGTTGGCGCGGTGGTCGTTGCCGTTGGTGCGGGTCGGTGGTCGGATGTTGGCGTTGAAGGGTTCGAGTGCAGCGGAGGAGATCTCCCGCGACCGCGCTTCCCTCACGCGGCTGGGGGCTGGCAAGCTGGACGTCGTCGAGTGTGGTGTCGAGGCACTGCCGGTGCCGACGATCGTGGTGAGCGCGGAGCGTGTTGCCCAACACGGTCGTCGGCACCGCTGAGTTGCGGGCTTTCGAGGGCTCGAGGGTTGAGAATTACCGCATGAGTGGTCATCAAGTGAAGGAGCAGTAGATGTCGGCTGGATCGGAGTCCGCCGTTTCACGGGAAACAGTTTCACGTGAAACCTCAACGTCGTCCGACGCGCCGAACGGCGGCAGCGGAGACGGTTATGCCCACTCCCCCTATTCCGGGATCTCGCTCGCGGACACGCCGATCGGGGCAGCCGCGCAGCGAGCCAGCCAGGTGCTCCACCCGGGGTCGGTGAGCCTGCCTCGACCACCCGAACGTCGCGTCTTCACGATCGCCAATCAGAAGGGCGGTGTCGGCAAGACGACGTCCACCGTCAATCTTGCGTCCGCGCTGGCGATCCAGGGACTCACCGTCCTCGTCGTCGACCTCGACCCCCAGGGCAACGCGAGTACCGCGCTCGGCGTCCCGCACACGTCGGGGACGCCGTCGAGCTACGAACTGCTCCTCGGTGAGGTGACGGCGAAGGAGGCGATCCAGCAGAGCCCGCACAACGAGCGCCTCTACTGCATCCCCGCGACCATCGACCTGGCCGGCGCCGAGATCGAACTCGTCTCGATGGTGGCGCGCGAGAACCGGCTCAAGAACGCGCTGTCGGAGAAGGCGCTGGCCGACCTCGACTTCGACTTCATCCTCATCGACTGCCCACCGTCCCTCGGACTGCTGACGGTCAACGCGATGGTCGCCGCGAAGGAGGTGCTGATCCCGATCCAGTGCGAGTACTACGCCCTCGAGGGTGTCGGGCAGTTGCTCCGCAACATCGAGCTCGTCCAGGCGCATCTCAACCCCGATCTGCACGTGTCGACCGTCCTGCTGACGATGTACGACGCCCGAACCAAGCTGGCCGACCAGGTTGCCGAGGAGGTGCGCAAGCACTTCGGTGACGTGGTGCTGCGGGCGGTCATCCCGCGCAGCGTCAAGGTCTCGGAGGCCCCCGGCTACGGCATGACGGTCCTCGACTACGACCCCGGATCCCGGGGCGCCATGAGCTACCTCGACGCCGGCCGCGAACTCGCGGCGCGCAGCATGTCCACCAACACTCAGGAGCAGTGAGATGGCGCAGACACGCAAGGGCGGCCTCGGACGCGGGCTGGCCGCACTGATCCCCACCGGGCCCGCGGGCGGCGGGCCGGGCCTCGGGACCGCCGCCGCGGACGTCATCATCGGCACCTCCGCCCCGACCAGCGACGCCGCAGCGGTCGAGACCGCAGCCGACACCGCGGTGGAGACGGAGGCGCCGGCGAAGGCGTCGAAGCCCGCCAAGAAGGCGTCGGCCAAGGCACCCGCGAAGGCGGCGTCGAAGACCGCGGCGAAGGCGGCGTCGTCCGACGACGTGGTGGCCACCGCGCCCACGCCGGCGCCCGCCGTCCGTACCGACGGCGAGCCCCTCTCCCCCACCGGGGCGGTGTACCACGAGATCCCGCCGCTGCAGATCCAGCCCAACCCCAAGCAGCCGCGCAGCGTCTTCGACGAGGAGGCGCTCGGCGAGCTGGTGCACTCGATCCGCGAGTTCGGTCTCATGCAGCCGATCGTGGTGCGCCGGATCGGACCGGAGCAGTACCAGCTCGTCATGGGCGAGCGTCGGTGGCGGGCCAGCCAGCTCGCCGGGCTCGAGACGATCCCCGCGATCGTCCGCGAGACCACCGACGACTCCATGCTTCGTGACGCGCTGCTGGAGAACATCCATCGGGTGCAGCTCAATCCGCTCGAAGAGGCAGCCGCGTACCAGCAACTCCTCGAGGAGTTCGAGGTCACCCACGAGGAGTTGGCGTCCCGGATCGGACGTTCGCGTCCGGTTGTGACCAACATGATCCGACTCCTCAAGTTGCCGATTCCGGTGCAGCGGCGGGTCGCGGCGGGCGTCCTGTCCGCGGGGCACGCACGGGCGCTGCTGTCGCTCGAGGCCGGCGCCGACGCTCAGGAGGTGCTCGCGGCACGCATCGTCGCCGAGGGCATGTCGGTCCGCGCCACCGAGGAAGCGGTCATGCTCGCCAACCGTGAGGGCCCCTCCCCTACCCCGCCGGTGAAGCGCAAGCCGATCCAGATGCCGGGCCTGCAGGATGTCGCCGAGCGGTTGTCGAATTCGTTCGATACCCGCGTCACCGTGAGCCTCGGCAAGCGCAAGGGCAAGATCACCGTGGAGTTCGGTTCGGTGGACGACCTCGAGCGCATCGTGAAGATGATGGAGCAGCAGGCGGGTAGCTGACATCGCCCAGGCATCCCGGGTCGATACGTCACAGTGACATAACCGGTCGTGGTGCCCGGTCGGGAACCGGACACGGCAGTGTCGCGCCCGGGACGCGGGACGGGCGCGCGGGGCAAGTCCGACTGTCGCGCCCCCGACGGAACTATCCCCTATTCTGGAGGGGATAGTTCCGTCGAGGCGGGTGAACCTCCCCGAGTGGTCTGGAGGCTGGGGGCATGGAGGCTGGCGTACACGGTGTCGACTAGCGTCACGTCTCTCACCCTGGACGGTCTCGACAAACTGTCCTCACATGCCCGGCGATGCGTCTTCTGGGAGACCGATCCCGCCGCGGTCCGCGCGGCGCGCGAGACCGGCAACTTCTACGATCCCGAGTTCGAGAAGGAAGCGTGGCTGTCGATGGTCATGCTCCAGTGGGGATCGTGCGGTCAGGTGGCAATGGTCGACGACAAGCCGGCCGGATGCGCGCTGTACGCGCCGCCGAGCATGGTTCCGCGTGCCGACCTGTTTCCCACCTCCCCCGTCAGCGCCGACGCGGTGCTGCTCACCACGATGCGGCTCGAACCGATCGGCGACGAGCACGGTCTCGGTGCGACGCTGATCCAGGCTGCTGTCGGTGATCTCGTCCGACGCGGTGTCCGGGCGCTCGAGGCGTTCGGTATCCGGGGCGAGGCACCCAGCGACGTCCCGACCGCGACCGCGGCGCTGGACTGCTCCCCGCAGGAGTGCATGATCAGCGCCGATTTCCTCGAGGACGTCGGCTTCGAGGTGATCGCGCCCCACCACCGCTTCCCGCGGCTACGCCTCGAGCTCGATCGCGACCACCTGTGGAAGGCGGACGTCGAGGCGGCCCTGGATCGGCTCCTGGAGGTCGCGGCCCTGTCGATGCTCGACATCGACGAGAAAAGCCCTGTAGCGGTCCGCTAGAGGGCTTTTCGGGCGTCCCGACAGTCGGGTGGGTCCAGCTGCGGGAGGGTCAGCGCGCCTGCGGTGCGCTCGACAGTTCCTCGGCGAGCAGCTCGGCGAACGTGAACGTGCCCGTCGGGGCGTCGTCCTGTCCCAGTAGGTACAGGCGCTTGACGGCGATCAGGATGGCTTCGGCGATCGTGTCCCGCGACCGCGAATCCGTGAGCACCCGCACGTCGGATTCGTTTGTGAGATAACCGATGTCGACCTGAACGGTAGGCATCTTGGTGAGCCGCAACAGTTCCCAGGTACGGCCGTGAGTCCTGCAGTCCCGCAAAGGAGTTCGGGCCACGATCTCGCGCTGGATGAACCCGGTGAGGATCTGCCCGATCATCGAGGTGGATCCGTGCGAGTTGCCGAAGTGGTAGCTGGCCACGCCGCTCGCGGCGGGGCTGGAATGGCTGTCGCAGCGCAGCGCGATCATGAGATCGGCGTCGAAGCCGTTGGACGTCTCGGCACGCTCGGCCTCGGACGGATTGGCGTGCTGGGGCCGGGACAGGAACGTCTCCATCCCGGTGGCGGCCATCCGGCCCTCGAGTCGGCTCGCCAGATCCCACAGGATGTCGGCCTCGCTGACGGGGCCGTTCGGGGTCTGCACGACCAGGCCCGTGTCGGCGCCGCCGAGCCCGGGATCGATGACGATCCGCTTGCCGCTCAGCTGCGGGCCGGAGCGGCGGACCAACTCCTCCTCGCTGATCGCGTGCGGGGAACCGCCGGAGACGCGGGTGCCGAGCAGTTCCAGCGACCGCAGCGTCGCGGGACCGCAGATGCCGTCGGCGGCGATGCCGATCTCACGCTGGAACGAACTGAGCGCCTCGTGCGTCTTCGGCCCGAAGTAGCCGTCGACGCGTCCGACGTAGAAGCCGAGATCCTGCAGGCGCGTCTGCAGCGCGGCGACGTCGTCGCCGTACAGCGGCGCCGACAGTTGGTAGATGAGGGTGCGGGCACCGAGCCGGTACGACGCCTCCTTGAGGGAGCGGTACGTTGCCGGACCCACGATGCCGTCGACGAGCAGCCCACGTTGCTGCTGGAATGCCCGGACCGCGGAATCGAGATGGTGGTCGAACATTGCGTCGGGTGACACCCAGTGCGAGCCGTTGACGGACTCGCGCTGCGTCTCGGCCACCCCGTTGTGGAGGAAGCCCAGGCCGGTCAAAGTACCCCGAATCTCGGCGACGGCGGGGCCGTGATCGCCGTGACGGAGTAGCTGCATGCTCGCGGGCCTTTCGTTGCGCGTACGTTTGTCGATTCTCTCAGACGGCGCTCGGCCCCGGAAATCTGCTCGGGCCACAGTGTGACAAGGCTGTGGTCACACTGTGGCCCGGCAAAGGGTCCAACGGGTCGAACGGGACGCGTCAGAGGACGTCCGCGAGGTCCTTGAGCAGCGCGGCCTTGCCCTTCGCGCCGACGATCGTCTTCACGGGCTTGCCGCCCTGGAACAGGATCATCGTGGGGATGGACATCACCTGGAAGTCGCGGGCCGCGCCCGGATTCTGGTCGATGTCGAGCTTGGCGATCGTGAGCTTGTCGCCGTGCTCACCGGCGATCTCCTCCAGGACCGGGGCGACCATCTTGCACGGGCCGCACCAGGTGGCCCAGAAATCGACGAGCACGGGCTTCTCGGCGTCGAGAACGTCCTGCTTGAACGAGTCGTCGTTGATGGTGATGGTGTTCGCCACAGAATCCTCCTGGGATCTGATCCGGGTGGGTTGACGGAAGGGGTCGAGCAGATCAGGCGTCGACGGCGACGGGTTCGCCCGCGGCGGCCAGGGTGTTGTCGGTGATGTCGCCCTGATCGGCCAGCCAGCGCTCGGCGTCGATCGCGGCGGAACAGCCGGTTCCGGCCGCGGTGATGGCCTGACGGTAGGTGTGGTCCACCAGGTCGCCGGCCGCGAAGACACCCGCGGCGGAGGTGGCGGTGGTGGGCGACTGCACCTTGACGTAGCCGGCGTCGTCGACGTCGACCTGGCCCTTGACGAGCTCGCTGCGCGGGTCGTGGCCGATCGCGACGAACATGCCGGTGACGTCGAGCGTGGACTGCTCGCCGGTCACGGTGTCGCGGATGACGAGGCCGGTGACGCTGTTCTCGCCCAGCACCTCGACCGGTTCGGCGTTGGTGACGAAGCGGATCTTCTCGTTCGCCTTGGCGCGCTCGAGCATGATCCGGGACGCGCGGAACTCCTCGCGACGGTGCACGAGGGTGACGCTGCGGGCGAACTTGGTCAGGAACGTGGCCTCCTCCATCGCGGAGTCGCCGCCGCCGACCACGACGATGTCCTGGTCGCGGAAGAAGAAGCCGTCACAGGTGGCGCAGGCACTCACACCGCGACCGAGCAGGCGCTCCTCGCCCGGGATGCCCAGGTAGCGCGCGGCGGCACCCATCGCGAGGATGACGGCGCGTGCGTAGTAGGTCTCGCCGTTCGCGACGACCTTCTTGACCGGCCCGTCCAGCACGATCTCCTCGACGTCCTCGGTGCGGATGTCCGCGCCGAAACGCTTGGCCTGCTCGCGCATCTCGTCCATGAGATCCGGGCCAATGATGCCCTCCCGGAACCCGGGGAAGTTCTCCACCTCGGTGGTGGTCATCAGCGAGCCACCGAACTGGGTGCCCTCGAAGAGCAGGGGCTCGAGCTCCGCACGGGCGGCATAGACGCCGGCCGTGTACCCGGCGGGTCCGGAGCCGACGATGATGAGGTCACGGACCGTGGTCGGAGTAGTCATGCGGGCCTTTCCTGTCTGTCCTGCGCTGCGTTCGTGTCGATAGCTCACGCGGACGCGCCCGGGAAGGCGTGGCTCGCGGAGTCGGTCAGGTCAACAACAGATTAGTGGCTGTTGTTCCCTGCGGGGGTGTGCCGCGACGGGACCCCGCTATCGAACGTTTCACGTGGAACCAGACGTGTGCAGCGCGTCATAGGGCGCGGGTGCGCTCAGCCGGCCCGCCGGGCGAGGTCGGCGACGTACGGCCGGACGAGGTCGGCGGCGGTACGGCGCACCTGTTCGACGTCCTCGCCGCGCTCCACTTGGCGGGTCGCGGCGTGTAGCACCGCGTTGATCAGCTCGGACATGGCCGGGACGTCGGACGCGCCCAGCTCGCGCAGCGCGTCGGACAGCGGGGTGTAGAGGTCGTCGTGCATCGCGCGACTCTTGGCGTTGATCTCGGGTCCGGGCGCCAGCTGCGCGAGCGCGGTCGCGATGGCGTGTTCCCCCTCCGCGACCAGGTCGAGGTTCGCGTCGATGTACGCCAGAACCCGGCGCTCCGGGGCGCCGGCATGGGCCATGGCTGCGGTGACGCGGGCCGACCATCGGGGGAAGGCGTCCTCGATGAGCGCCTCGAGCAGGTGCTGACGAGACTTGAAGTACTGGTACATGCTCGACCGCGCGAGCCCGGCCCGAGCGGCCACCTCACCGAACGACGGGATGTCGGTGGCCCCTTCGGCGAGGACCTCGCGGGCAGCGTCGAGGAGGGCACGTTGCTGGGCGGCTCGATGCTCACCGACGGTGGGTGCATTGATCCGCGGCACGTGCCCTCCTCTCGCTGGGGATGTTCCGGACTATCGCGGTGTGAGCCGCCCGTCCGTCATCTCGACCACGCGGTCGCAATAGTCGAGGACATCGTAGTCATGAGTCACCATGACGGTCCCGACCTTCGATTCCCGGGTCTCGCGCGCCAGCAGCTGCACGATCTCGTGGCTGCGGGCGCGGTCGAGGGCCGCGGTGGGTTCGTCGACGAGCAGCAGCGACGGTGTCGACACCAGCGCGCGAGCGATGCCCACCCGCTGACGCTCGCCGCCGGAGAGCTGATCGGGACGGCGGTCGGCCTTGTGGGCCAGGCCCACCTGTTCGAGCAGCGCGAGCGGGTCGCGGAACTTCCGGCCCTTCGTGTTGCCGAGGTGCGACACCAGGCGCAGCTGGTCGGCGGCGGTGAGCGACGGGATGAGGTTGCCGCTCTGGAAGACGAAGCCGATCTGTTCGAGCCGGAACTTCGCCGCCTCGGACTTCTTCATCGTCAGCAGGTCGTGGCCGCCCACACGGACGGCGCCCGAGTCGGGAGTGGTGAGTGCGCCGGCGACGGCCAGCAGGCTCGACTTGCCGGAGCCCGACGGTCCGACGACGGCCACCATCTCGCCGGGGCGGACGGTCAAGCTCACACCGTCCAGCGCGGTGACGGTCTGCTCACCGTCGCCGAGGGTCAGGTTCGCGTCGACGATCTCCAGCGCGGCAGTGTCGATACGGGTTTCTGCGGACGTGGTCACGGCGGAGTCCTTTCCGGCGCTCATCGCTGGCCTCCCAGCGCGTTCAACGGATTGACCGACGCGATGCGGACGATCGCGATCGCGGCACCGACGAGGCCGAGCACCATCAGCAGGACGGCGGCGACGGCGACTGCGCCGGGCTCGAGCAGGAACGGCACTCCCCCGCCGATCAGCGATCCGAAGCCGTATCCGACGGCGGCACCGACGGCGACGGAGCCGAGCAGCAGGATGAACGCCTGCGCCAGGCCGTCGCGCAGCAGGTAGCCGGTGGAGGCACCCATCGCCCGCATGACGGCGATCTCGTGCTTGCGTTGGATCGTCCAGACGGTGAAGAACGCACCGACGACGAGCGCGGAGATCGCGTACAGGAACACCTTGATCAGGTTGAGGGTCATGGTCTCGGCGCTGTAGCCGGGTGACGACGCGAACGAGTCCTCGAGCGCGACCGTCGAGGTTCCGGCGGCGGCGTCACCGGCCGCGTAGTCGAGCGTCGCACCCGGCTCGGTCTTCAGCGCGACCGCGGTGGATTCCGTCATCGACTGGGCGGGCACGGGCTCGCCGGGGCGCACGCCGGAATGCAGCTGGCGCCACATCTCGATCGGCAGGTACGCGACATCGACGTGGCCGAAAGTCTGCTTGCCCTCGGTGATGCCGACGATCTTCAGCTCGGTGCCGAGGCGATCGATCGTGACGGTGTCGCCGAGCGCGACGCCCTCGTCGAGTGCGCTCTTGCTGACGACGATGCCGTTCGGATCGCCGAGGCCTGTCCCCTGCGCAGCGGTCGGCGCGAGGAAGGAGTCGACCGGGACGCCGAACAGTGCGAGGTCGACGGGGACGTCCTTGTCGTTGTGGGCGTTGACGAGCATGTTGCCGAAGGGCGCGGCCTCTTCGACGCCGGGCTGCTCGCGCCAGGCCTCGACCTGCGTGTCGGTGACGACGCTGCGCGAGAAGGCCGAGTCGGTCTTGGTCCCCTCGTTGAAGGCGAACCCGTCGACGGGCGTGGCCTTCAGGCCGGAAACGCCGTCCTCGACGAGGCCGGAGGACAGGCCGGACAGCAGCACCATCAGCACGGAGATGAGAGCGATGACACCACCCATCAGGCCGAATCTGGAACGCGCGAACCGTAGCTCCCGCAGGGCGAGGAACATTCTCGAACTCCTGGTCGGTGTGGGGTGTTTGTGGGGTGTTGACGACAACCGCCCGCGATGCTCGACGAATCGACATCTTCCCGACGGCCTGTCGGCAAATATACCAACACCGTGTCGGTAACCCTCGTGACGTTCCTCTCGCCGCACCGCGCACACAAGAGGCGGCCGGCCACGCGAACCGAGAGGATGGCGCAACGGGCTGTCCGTGGCCGACAATTCGAGGCGATGAGTGCACACGTGAACGGCAGTTCCGTCCAGTCCGGACGGCCCCGCGACCCGAGAATCGACGCCGAGGTCCTCGCGGCGACCCGCGACATGCTCGTGGAGGTCGGCTGGGACCAGTTGAGCCTGCGTGCAATCGCGACCCGGGCGGGCGTCAGCCGGGCGGCGCTGTCGCGGCGCTGGCCGTCCAAGGCGCACCTGGTGCTGGACTCCATCCTCGGATCGACCCCCGACCTCGCGCCGTTCGAGGGCACCGACCGCGCCGGCTGGATCGACTGGGTGGTCGCCGGCAGTGCACAGATCTTCTCGCGCCCCGACGTCCGGGCCGCCGCGCCGGGACTGCTGGCGGCCCTGCGGGATCACGACGACCTCCGAAAAGCGTTGTGGCAGGGGTTCAGTGGACCGGCGGCCGAGCTCTTCGCGGCGCACGCGGGGCCGGGTGAGTCGGAGGAGGAGCGGCGTCGGGATCTGCTCGACGCCCGAGCGGTGCTGGTGATGGCCGCGGGATCGGCCCTGTTCTCGAGCCTGATCGTCGGCGACGATGCCACGCCCGAGCTGCGAGCGCGCATCCTCGAACTGCTCGCGCCGGTCGCGGAGCGACGACCCCAGTCCGAAAGATAGTTCGGCTCAGCCGATTTCGGTGCTGTCGATCAGGTCGGGGTGCGTCGCGTCGCAGCCGGTGCCGACGACCAGCGCGAGGAGGGTGGGCGGGGTGGGCCCCGCGACCAGCAACAGCACGGCGTCGGTGTCCTGGAAGCGCACGGCGCGCATACCCAGGACGGGCCGGGTGGCGCCGACACCGACGGCCGACAGGCAGGCCGACCGCACCTCCGGGCGGGCGAGGGCTCCGACTCCGTCGGCAGCGGATTCCGTGTCTCCGACCAGTGCGAGGAGCTGCCCGCGATCCAGCTCGCCGCTCAGTTCGACCCGGGCCGGCGCCACGTCGGGCGCAGTAGTGGTGGCCGACGCGACGGCCTCGGGCCCCGTGGAGCCGGAGCGGTCGACACCGGTGAGGGCGAAGACGACCGCCACCGCCGCAGCCGTCGACGCGGCCGCGACGCCGAGCCAGGCCATTCTCCGCCGCTTCGCGGTGGCGTCGGCCAGCGGCACGACGTCGGAACGAGGTGCCGAAACATTCAGCCCCAGCGCCGAATTGATGCGCGCCGCGACGTCGTGAGGAATTGGTGTCTCGACGCTGTGATCGCGGCCGACCTCGGCGAGGCGCGCGCTGACCGCGTCGAGCGCGTCGAGCACGGCCACCGCCTCCGGGTCCTGCCGGACGAGCGGCCACAGCTTGTCGCTCACGGCGTCGGGAAGGACACCGGCGTGCAGGTCGGCGAGCAGATCGGTGGAGAACGGGGGGCCGAGAACGGCGTCGTCGTCGTGGAGCGTCATCTCACCTCCTACCCGCAGTTCCCGGGGCACGATTGTGCCTTCAATCTGTTCTGACGCGGGAGAATCAAGATCGGTTCCCTACATCGCGCAAGTATTCCAAATGAGATGCGAGCTTGGTACGGGCGCGTGCACAGCGGCTCTTGACGGTCCCCTCGGGCACGCCGAGCCGCCGGGCGGCCTCGGCCACCGAGTAACCCTCCATGTCGACCGCCACGACGGCCGCCCGCTGGTCCGGGGAGAGCCGCTGCAGGGCCTGGTCGACGAGGATCGACGTCTCGCGTTCGGAGATGCGGTCGCGGTCGTCGCCCGGATCCTCCGCGTCGTCGTTCGACAGCGACACCGTCTGCCGCACCCGGTTGCGCCGGATCCGGTCGAGACACGCGTTCACCACGAATGCGTATCTGGGCGTTTGCTGGTGTGGGGGTTTTTGGGTGCTACTCGAATAGTGCTCTTAGTCAGAGACTTTGGTCGTTTAGAGCGTTGTCGTGTCATGGCGCGATGCGGAACTACTGCGGACGCACTGCGGACGGTGCGGACGAATGGTGCGTCCGGCAGTAGATCCTCCCTGCGCCTAGTTGGTCGAAGCCTCTTCACCAAGAATGCGGCGTGCCTTTTCGAGGTCCTTTGCCTTCGAGTATTCGACGAGCTGATGGCCCGCCGCGTTGTACTCGCCGTTTCGGCAGCTCTTTGCGAGGTTGGCCAGTTGTTGGGACAGCTCTTCCGCTTCCTCGATGGTCATCGACAGATTGACGCTGGGCTCCTGATACTCGGAGTCACCGAACAGGTAGATCGTGATGGAACCGTCGACGTCGTCACCCTCATCGTCCTTGTGGGGAGGGAGGGCGAGCGCTCGAATGGACATGGGGCGGTACAGGCCGAAGTTTGCATGCATAGCGACCAGATTAGGGACCGTCGAGTCTGGTGTCCGTCTGTTCGTTTATGGCGTAACGGCCGATTAGTTCAACTAGGGGTGGCGGTGTGGAAAAAACGCCGGAGAGAGATTCCTGACTGGGCGCCGGGTAGTCAGGAGTCAGGTAGATCCCAGGATTATGATCGGGCCCCTCACGGTCGATGACAGTGCAAAACACCCCCGGACGATGAGGGTCCGGGGGTGTTCTGGTGTCCGGTGCAGGGAGGCGGTCACTGCGTCGGGGGAAGGGAGCCCGTCGCAGTGAGACCTGCACCGGAGTCTTATGCGAGGGCGACGTAGACGATGCCTTCGCTACTGGTGTCGACCGCTTGCCCGACGACGATTGCGTCCGCTCCAGCTGTGGTCGCCTTGCCATCGCCGGCGGCAGCTACGTCCGCCCCGGCCGCGATGGTGCCGACTGCTGCGACTCCGACGATGCGAGAGCCTCGCAGGATGTGGGTCAGTTCGCCCAACTTGGTGGTGCGGCCGGTGACACCGAGGACACGACTGCCGGCGGCAGCGTGGCGGACGGTGATGTTGCCGGTGGCGCGCGGTCCGGCAACCTCCACGAAGCGGGCTGCCTCGAGGTCGGTGGCGGCGTGGGCGGTGATGTCCGCGCCGGGCGCGTACAGCTGGGGCGTGGTGCCCATGTTGGTTGTCCTCTCGGGTGTGGTCGGGTCAGCCCGCGAGGCCGGTGAGACGGCGAATCGCGTAGGGCTTGGAGATGTAGGGGCGCGCGACGATGTAGGCCTGGACGAGCATCGAGCGGCTCTCGGGCTTGGGGATCACCTGCACGGTGAGCGGGGTTTCGACGCCGAGGCCGCCGGGCTGTCCTGCGATTACGTAGGCGTCGCCGGGTCCGATGTGCGTCGAGGCGTGGATGGTGACACCGCCGGCGGCGTCGAGGACGTCGGCGAGGTCGGGGCCGTAGGCGATGCGCAGGGCGGCGGCCTGTTCGGGGTGGACGATCAGAGTGCTGGTCACTGCGCCCATGCCGTCGACGTCGAAACTCAGCTGTGCCTGGACGAGGTCGGCCAGCGGTGACTGAGCGTTCGGCGTCGGGGTCGCTCCCCCACCGATGTAGGTGCTCCAGTTGTGGCCGGGCAGGTCGAGGCTGTACTCGGCGACGGCGGCCTCGAGGGTGTCGATGGTGCGCCCGTCGATCGCCTTGCGGAGGGAGGCGGACACCTGGGTGATGCCGTTGGTCAGGACCGGGAGCACGTTCCGGGTGATCGCCTCCTCGGTGCAGATGAACTTTCCACCGAGGTCTTCGACGGGGTCGCGGCGCACGTCCGGCTCAGGCAGGCGGACGAGCTGGTACTCGGCGCCCTCGGCGCGGGCGGTGATGTCGCCGTCGGTGAACTCGTCGCCAGGATGGACGGTCTGGTAAAGGATCGCGCCGCCGACGGCCTGGCTGGTGGCGTCACCGAACACCGCGGAGGTGACCGAGGTGGTGAGGTTGTCGCCGATCTTCGCGGCGATGATGTCGGGCTGGGCGAGGACGTGGTTGACGGTCGCGCCGCCTCCGATTCCGGAGTAGATCGTCGACGTCGAGGAACGGGTCATCTGTGCGGTGCCTTTCTGTCCGGAGCGACGGGCGATGATCTGCGCCTTGATCGCGGCGCCAGCGCGCCGGCGTTCGGCTCTGGTGGGCTGGTGTGCGGGCGCGGTCATCGTGTCGGTGCTCCTGGGAGTTGGTGGCGCGGTATGCGCCAGGTCTTTCCGTCGTGGTGGGCTGCGATCCGTCCGGCGTAGATGCGGCGGCGTACGCCTCCGGTCGTGATGCCGAGCAGCTTCGCGGCGGTCGCGGTGTCAACGTCGCCAGTCTCCGGAATGGCTGTGACTCCGTCGATTTCGTCACGCGACACATGACTACGGCGTGAGAGACCGGTGACACGAGCGATGACGGCCTCGGCGTCGGGACGCAGATGCTTGGTCGGCTCGTAAGTGCGGTGAAGTCGCGTGAACTCGTCAAGGGCGTCGGCGAGGACACGAACCGCGAACGGCGACAGCAGGACCGAGCCGGGTGGTGTGGCCACGGCGTGTGCGGACGGGTGGATCTTCACGGCCACTGCCCGGTCACGTCGGCGTGAATAAGTGCCTGGTCAAGCAGAGCGTCGAGGCGGCCGACGAGTTCGGGGCACTGCTCGAGGACGACGGCGAGCACTTCGCGGACGAACACGCGCGGCTGAACGTAGGACCGCAGCGCGAGACGGATCGTTTCGTCGAGCGCGGCGAACTCGTCGGCGGCCGTCTTCGTGGTCTGAGTGTCGACGCGCTGCTGCGCCTGCCTGGCGCGGACGGCGTGCGCGACCGTCGCGATAGCGTACTGGCGCAGTTCTTCGCCGGTGAGCGGTGTGGCGGCGGGATAGTGTTCGCTCTGGTCAGTCATGGCGTGGGTGTCCTTTTGCACGTGAGTTTCGGGGCCCTGTAAAAAATTGCCTGACTGGGGCCGGCGAGTCATGAGCCTGGGGGTTCGAAGATTTCGGGGTGGGGGTCTCGGTGGCGTCTACGAGTTCGTCGGCGAGGTTTCGGGCCTCGGGTTCCGAGAGCGTGAACGTGAGGCCAGCGACGGCGAGGGTGATCGGCCGGCGGCTGTTGCGTCCTCGGGTGACTCGGGGGCTGAACGTTACGGGTTGTACGCGCATGGCGGCCTTCTGGTGGTCGGGGCAGTGCCCGGACGGGTGCCGGGTGATGTACCGGCACCCGTCCGAGTGGCACAGGGGCGGCGTGGTCATTCGAGCTGTGCGTCGAGTGCGTCGGCGAGTGCGTGGAGCGAGTCGGCGAGCTCACGGGCTTCGCGTCGGGAGAGTGACCACGGTCCGAGTTCGACCTGATCGCCGAGGCCGTCGATGTAGGTCGCGGTGATCGGCACGCCTTCGTAGTCGTCGCGGGCGTCGTGGTGTATCTGGTGGGCCCGCTGGGCGATGAGGTACCGGGTCGCGTTCTCGAAGGTCGGGTGGACAGGGTCGTCGGGGAGTTCCGTCCACGGCGTGATCGGGGTGGTGCGGGTGGAGAGTTCTTCCCCGCGGGCTTCCCGGCGGCGCTCGGTGAGCTGGCGGACGTTGTCGAGGAGGTTCTTCATGCTGGGGTCCTTCTGGTGATGACTGACTCGGGGCAGGCGGTTGTGTGTGGGCATTGGCGGCAGAGTCGTTCGGCCGCGATCTGTGCGGTGGTGCGGGCGCCCGGGTTCTCGGCGTGGAGTGCGGCGTCGAAGAGGGTGAAGTCGTTTCGGCAGACTGCGTCGGGCAGATTCGGTCGGTCGGACAGGATCGCGATGAGGAGCGGGACGATTCTGGGTTCGGTGCGTCCGCCTCGTCGTGTGGTCATCGGTAGAGGGCTCCGTGGTCGTTGACGTCCGCCGTCTTGTGCAGATGCGGTCGGCAGTGAAGGCAGGGAATCGGACGCCCTTCGAGATCTTGTCCGAGCCAGCCGCGTCGGCATCGCGGATCGTGGAATGACGAGGCGTCACTCGGCTCGTCTCCGTATCGGTCGGGCATGGTGCGTTCTCCCTTCACGCGCGCGGTCGTGACTTGCGTTCTCAGGCCGGGGACGGGCTATTGGACTGGTAGTGGTTGGTATTGGACTGGTGTCCCGACATGGGTGTCGGGTAATAGGGACACCCATGTCGGGTAATAGGGACACCGGTGTCGGGTAATAGATCTCGATCACCCGACACCGGTGTCGGGTAGAAGCTGTTCATCCACAGGTCTATTCACCCGACATGGGTGTCGGGTAATAGGGCGCATCACCCGACACCCATGTCGGGTAAAACGATTGGCTTCTCGTCCGGGTCGAGGACCATCCGGTCGAGCACATCCACGGGCAGAGTCAGTCGGTACTCGTTGGCGATGCCCGCTCGGCTGTTCCTGCGGCGGGTGATGACCACGAAGCCAGCAGCGACAAGCCATGTCATGCCTCGCTCGATCGTCTTCTCGGACTTCTCCATCACATTGGCGAGACGGGCGTTCGAGGGATGGATCCGGGTGCCGTCGCCGTCGGCATAGCTCGCCAGGACGAAGGCGAGACCCTTGACACCCGCGGGCATGGACACGCGCCGCATGACCCGTTCCCACTCGAACCTGTGCGCGGGCTGTGGGGCCTCGACGTGATCGTCTACCGGCAGAGCGGTCATGGTCAGACGCCGGGCCCTTCGACGGCGCGGATGCCGACACCGAGCCTGCCGATTGCCTCAGCACGCCCGGAATCCGCTACGGCGGTGTAGATCTCCGTCGTCGCGAGGCTGGCGTGCCGAAGGAGTGTCTGAGCAGTGCGCAGGTCCGTTCCCGACCGCACGAGTGCCGTCCCGTACCAGTGGCGAAGTGAGTGCGGGGTCCCGGGCACATCGGCGCGACGCATCGCCTGACCGATGATCTGGCTCACCGACCGGCCGTGAATGTGCGCACCGGGTCGGGTCGAGTTCGCTGGGAACCACCAACCTGCCGTCGGCATCGAAGCGGCGATGTCGACGAGGACGGGGTGTGCGGGAAGGACCGCGCGGTGTCCGCCTTTGCCCTGCACTCGTATGACGCGCTCCTCGAGGTCCAGGTCCTCCCCGCGGAACTTCGCTATCTCGTGAACGCGGAGGCCGGCGAACGCAGCGAGCAGGATCATGGCGCGGGTTCTGCGGTGCATTCGTTGCGCTAGTAGGCGGTTGAGCCCGGCGTCGCTGACTGGCCGCGGTGTCGAGCGCGGCACACGTGGCCGGCGGATCTTCTGCATGGGGTTCGCGCCACCGTGATCGGCGGTCCACCGGTAGTAGCTGGCGAGCTGACCGAAGTACGTCGATCGGGTGTTCGCTGACAGATGCGCGCGGCCGAGGAACCGAGAGATCTCGACGGGCTCCACGTCGGCGGCCGGGGAGCCTGCGGTTCGCTCGAGCTGCCGGAGAGTGGCGAGACTGTCGCCGATCCATCGGTCCGACAGGCCAGCGCCACGCATCCACACCTCGTAGTCGTCGAGTCCGCGCCCAAGGCGGGGTGTGTCCGGCACGCCCTGCGCCACTTCGGGCGGTAGCAGGGCCGTCATCACTGCCCACTCCCGGCGAGCGCGTCGACGGCCCGAGCGATAGCTGCGGACAGCGCGCGCGCCTGATCGCCTGTCATCCCGTCAGCGTCGACGAAGACCTCGACCGGTGAGCGCCTCAGTCCCGCCGAGGTCAGCACGTCCTCGGCGTAGAGCTGCACGCTGAACGCCCGCTCATCGGGGTCCGCGAACTCCCGGGACCAGACCCGCACCGGCTCATCGGTCGGCGTCACGACGTCGAATATCGGGGCCGCGCCGGCGTACCAGCTACCGGGCGGCGTCTGGTCGATATCGGCGGCGTTGTTGATGGCGTCGAGTATCCGACCGATTTCGCGGTCGCGGTCCTCGAACTCGGCGATACGCGAGTCCGGGTCCTCCGTGATGGTGTCCGCGTCGCGTACTTCCTTCTCGCTGAGCAGGGTGTTCGGTAGCGTGGTCATCGAATCTGCTCCTTCTCGCTGGATGGATGCCGGTTCACTGCCCTCGTCCCCGGTGGCGTCCGGGGCGGGGGCGTTCTCACGTCTGCGATGCTCGAGCTCGGCGACGATCGCCCGGTACGTCCGGGACTCGGTGGCGCCGGGGCCGGCGTCCTCAATGTCGCGCACGATCTGCTCTAGGGACTCGGTTGAGCCGGTCACGCGGGCGGTCATTGGACACCGCCGCGCTTACTCGACTCCTCCTGTGCGGCGAGCCATTCCTCGAGCCGGTCCACGCGGTAGACGACCCGGCCGCCGATCTTCGCCGACTCGGGACCGACACCCGTATGCCGCCAGTACCGCAGCGTGGCCTCAGGGATGAAGGGGTATCGCTCGTGAACCTGCTTCGTAGTCAGGCGTTCGGTACGGACGTTGACTGAGCTCATGAATTCCTCCAACGGGTTACGTTTGCTCAATAAGGAATATCAGAGGTTGTTCACGGCGGCAACCTTGAACGGGTGTAGTTTGCTCTTGTGGGTAGAGAGAGTGCTGAGAATCAGTTCGGGCGACGAGTGCGGCATGAGCGGGAACAGCGGGGGTGGACGCAGGCTGAACTCGCTGCTCGTCTGGCAGACCTCGGTGTGACGCTTCACCCGTCGGCGATTGCGAAGATCGAGCTACGTGACGTAGACCGGCCGAGGGTGATTCGACTTGATGAAGCCCAGGCGCTTGCTCAGGTATTCGGTCTACGGGTCGACCAGATGTTTGAATCACCAATGTCGGTACCCCGCCTCGCGGCATCGATTATGGATTGGCTTGTTAGACAGGACGCTTGGACGGATGAAGGCGTCTGGATCGGCCAGCAAGTCGAGGCGGCAATCGCTGCATTGCCTGAGGATGAGAGGGCAGCGGCTATGTCACTGCTAAGACCCGACCTCATTCAGCGGGTGGTCGACGAGAATCTGACTGGAAGCGCCGCAGCAGAGCTGTACAACGTCATAGGCCAGCGGATGCACTGGGTGCCCGATGACGACCAGGCGTAACCGTCGCGCTGGCGTCGAGGACCGCTGGACGAAAACGGTCTACGACAGCGAGCGTCGGCCGTCGAAGGTGCCGTCGGCAAACCACGGCAAGGGCAAGCGCTGGCGGGCCCGGTACGTCGACGACGAAGGCCGCGAGCACGTCAAAGGTTTCGAGCGGAAGGTTGACGCCCAGCGATGGCTGGACGAGATCACCGTCGCCCAGGTGACCGGTAGCTACGTCGATCCGGCGAGGGGGCGGATCACGTTCGGGTCGTTCTACCGCGAATGGTCCGGGCGGCAGGTGTGGGAGACGAACACGCGCCGGAGCATGGACCTCACCGAACGCAGCGTCCCGTTCTCGAACGTCGCGCTCGGGGAGCTGCGCGCCAGTCACTTCGAGGCGTGGGTGAAGTCGATGCGAGATCAGCCGCTCGCGCCGCAAACCATCAAGACGCGGATGATGAACGTCCGCGCGGTGTTGAAGGCCGCTATCCGGGACCAGGTACTCGCCAAGGACCCGAGCGCCCGGGTGCCGCTCCCCCGGACGCGTCGCGCTGAGGCCGCGATGCTCATCCCGACAAGCGAGCAGGTGGGCGCGCTCGTGAGATCGGCGCCGGACGGATTCGAAGCGTTCGTCGCGCTGTGCGCGTTCGCCGGCACACGCTCGGGAGAGACTGCTGCATTCCGGGTCTCCGACTTCGACTTCCTACGCCGCGAGATCGCTGTCTCTCGACAGGTGCAGCGTGTCCGCAGTGGCGTCGTCGAGATCCGGCCGCCGAAGTACGGGAGCGAGCGCACGGTGGCCGCGCCAGCCGCGCTGCTCGATCTCGTGGCCGAGCACATCCGCGTGCATCGGCCGGACGGCGAGCCCGATCGCTGGCTCTTCCCTGGCCTGGGCGAGAACCCGCTCGAGGGAAACATGGTCGGCACCCGCTGGCGGAAGGCGAAGAAGGCCGCGGGCGTCGAACTGAAGCTGCATTCGCTGCGCCACTACTTCGCGTCCGGACTGATCGCGGCCGGGTGCGACGTGGTCACGGTCCAGAGGGCGTTGGGGCACTCATCAGCGTCCGTCACGCTCGACACCTACAGCCACCTGTGGCCGAAAGCGGAGGACCGGACGCGGAAGGCTGCTGACAGTCTGCTCGGGGAGGCTCTCGGACCTACTGCGGACGCACTGCGGACGGAGAGCGGCATTTAAGCCGCTGAGCTGGGGCTGCAACAGTTCACCACGATCGTGTGCAGCCAGCTGCGCACGGCCGCGTCCTCTCGGAACGAGCCCGCCGTCCGATGCGCCGACAGCAGCGCCTCCTGCAGCGCGTCCGCGGCGTCCTCGGCCGTGTAACTCGTTCTCCTCGCAACGTGCCAGAGATGGTCGTAGTGCCGATTCAGCAACTCCGCGAACGCGTCCCCATCACCCGACGCGTGCGCTGCCAAGAGTTCCGAATCCGACAGACCAGCTTTGGCGACCCCCCTGAAGATTCGCACCGGCGGATGCTAGCTGATCGGTTGCCCGACATGCCGCTCCGGATCGGGTCGGACGGTATGTCAGGACGCCGCGGTGAACGCGACCTCGGCGATGCCGGACTGGTTCTTTCCGCTCGTTGCGCTCAGATCGGTGATCCACACGAGGACGTTCTTGGTGGCGCCCTCCGCGGTGAGTGGGATTTCCGTCACACCGTCCTTCAGGGTGGCGTTCCCGATGACCCGCGTCTGGTCCAGCGACGTGTTCGGGGACGGCGCCGTGCGGATCTCCACCTGGGTGCCCGGCGTGGGCGAGGTGATCTGCATGCTGGTCAGCTTCGCCGCGTCGGGGAGCGTCACCATCAGCCCCACGCCGTTCTTGAGCGCCGGGAACGGCTGGAAGTACGCATCGGTGTTCCACACCGTCGCCGGGTTGCCGTCGATCGCCATACCGGCGTTCGCGGCATTGTCCGGGGTGCCCTGCGGCGAGAACACGGCCGCGTTCACGGGCCGGACCGTCGTGGTCGCGGACGGCGCAGCGGACGGCGACGCCTCCGACGACGGCTCGGGCGCCACGGCGGACGTCGTCAGGCCCAGGTTCTGCTTGTTGAGCGGTTCGTCGGAGTTGCCGCCCGTCAGCAGGCTCACGAGCCACCAGCCGATCAGGGCGAGCACCACCACGGTCAGCACACCGAGGGACACGAGCGCGATGAGTGTGCGGTCCGACTTCTGCTTCTCGGCGGCCGCCGTCTCGGGATCCTCCGGCAGTGCGTGCCCGGTGCTGCCGGGCGCCCGCTGGCCCAGCCGCAGCGCCGGCATCAGGTCGGTCTTCTGGTCGACGACCGTCGCCTGGTCGAGAATGTGCTGCACCGTTCCCGCCGCACGGATTCCGCTGTCGCCGCCCAGCGCGCGGGCCGCCACCGCGGAGATCTCGAACGGCACGTCCGGGCGCACCTCGCGCGGCTCGACCGGACGGCCCGACGCGTCCCGGTCCGCCGGGAGCATCGCGTCGCCGTCGTCGGGCCGGTTGCCCGGGCCGTCGAGCGGCCAGCGGTCGGTGATGAGCGCGTACAGCATCGCGCCCAGTCCGCGCACGTCGGAGGCCGGGTCGGCGTCGGAGAGCGTGCCGGGGAACGCGAGCACTGCGTCGCCCGCCGCGCTGATCCGGATGCGGTCGGGGTCGTCGACGGACAGCGCGCTGCCGCCGCGGTGCGCGGCCTCGGCCGCCCCGGCGAGAGCGCGGACGGCGCGGGCGGCGCCGATCGGGGACGGCTGGGTGGACGCCATCTCCTTGAGCGAGCGACCCGGCGTCCACTCGGCGACGACGATGCCGCCCGAGGAACCTCGGACCACGTCGAGCACGCGGGCGAGGCCGGGCGAATTGATCCGTCCCAGGCGCAGCGTGCGCGACAGGATCGCCTGCGGCCCATCGGGGCCGGTAGCGGCCGGACCTTCGGCCTGCTGATCGGCATCGACGAACGTGAGCGCCACCTCGCGGTCGAGCTTGATGTCGAGGGCCTGCCAGAACTGCAGCCCGCGGGCGCCTCCGTGCGGTGCCAGCAGCCGGTAGCGGCCGCCGGCGACCGAGGCGCCCGGCACCAGTTGGGGTCCGCGCAGCGGGCGGCGGGGCTCGGAGACCGCGCCCGTGACGCGCAACGGCGGAAGCTGTGGCGAACCGATCGGGAAGACGCCGGTGTCGACGTTCAGATCCCGGGCGCGGCGACGGCGATCCGACGTCCGGTCGGCGTCCTCCGCCTGCGGGTCCGCATCCGATACGTCGGAAGACTCTGCCGCCGAGCCGGTTTCGTTCGACGTGGTGGCGTCCGGCTGCTCGTCCGACGAATCCGTCGAAGCGCCATCGGCGTTCACCACCTTGGTGGTGCCGTCCTCGACGTCGGTGGACGTACCGTTGCGCTTGCCGGCACCGTCGTCGTCGCTCACACTCGCTCCTTCAATGAACTCGTCGGGAATGTAATCCGCGCCGACGTATGCCTCGCTGCGTCCAGGGTACGGGAGGCCATCGGGCCTATCGAGTGACCGCGGCAGGTCCCGGACAACCGGAATCAGTTCGGTATCAGCCTCGTACGGCTGCGGTGCCGCGGTGGTGTCCTCGTCCGCTCCGCCGCCGCGGCCGCGCAGCGCCGACACCTTGCGGCCCACCGCGACGGTCACGGCCATCACCTCGGGCACCTTCGCCAGCCACATCAGGACGAACGTGACGACCAGCATGATCGCGCCGGTGATCGCGACGCGGACCATCGCGCCCGGCCCGCCGAACGAGTCGGACAGTTTCTCGAGCCCGAGCAGCTTGTCGGCCGCGAACATCGCGACCGCACCGGCCGCGGACGCGAGCAGCACCAGCCACACCGTCTTGCCGACGTTCGCCATCCTCAGGTCGCCGAGGCTGCGGTGCAGCAGGAAGCCGCCGATGAACGCGCCCGCGATGAACGCGACACCGTTCGCGGCGCCGAGCAGGATCACCACCTGCTGGTTGTCCGCGGCCACCAGCGGCGTCAACGCCGACAGCGCGATCTTCACACCGGTGATGCCGAGGATGATCCAGGTCGGGGTCCAGGCCTGCTCGCGCGCATAGAAGACGCGGAGGTGGATCAGCACCAGCGAATACGGGATGAGCGTGAACGCCGACCAGCTGACCGCCTCGCCGAGCCGTTCGGCGTTACCGGCGCCGAAGTTGCCGTAGCCGTACAGCGCGTGGCCCACCTGGGGGCCCGCGAACGTCAGGAACGTGATGACCGGGATGAGCGCGATCATCGTCAGACGGGTGGCCACCGACAGGTCGTCGACGACGGCGGGGGTGTCGTCGGCGGCCGCGTTGCGGCTCAGCCGCGGCATGATCGCGGTGAGCACCGTGACGCCGAGGACGCCGTACGGCAGCTGCAGCAGCAGCCAGGCGTTGTTGTAGATCGCCGGGCCGGCCTCGTCGGCGTGCGCCGAGACACGGGTTGCGAAGACCATGCCCGCCTGACTGATCAGCACGTACAGCACGATCGCGACGGCCATCCCGCCGAACTGCTTGAGGCGGTCGTCGAGACCCCACAGCGGGCGCAGCGAGATGCCGTTGCGCTTGATCGCCGGGATCAGGCTGACCGCCTGCGTCACGACACCCGCGGTGACGCCCAGTCCCAGCAGCAGCAGGTGCGGGTCGCTGATCCGGACCGGGTCGAGCGAGATCTCACCCGGGATCAGCCAGTACGCGGCGAGGATGCCGAGCACCACCAGGTTGTTCAGGACCGGCGCCCACGCACCCGGTTTGAAGTCCTGGCGGGTGTTGAGGATCGCCGTGAGCAGCGCGGACAGGCCGTAGAACAGGATCGCCGGCAGCAACAGGAAACACAGAGCCGTGGTGAGGGCGGTGTTGACCTCGCCGTCGTCCGGCAGGAAGACCTGGGTCGTGAGGATCGGCGCGGCCGCGGTCGCGAACAGGGCGGCCGTCCCCAGCAGGGCCAGGGCGGCTGTGAAGAGTCTTCGGACGAACGCCGCACCCTGGTCGGGGTCCTCACGTTCGGCGCGCACCAGCACCGGCACGACGATCGCGGTGAGCACCGCGCCGAGCACCAGCTCGGAGATCATGTTCGGGATCTGGCTGGCGACCGTGAAGGCACTGGCGACCGCGGGACCGAGCGCGGTCAGCAGCAGCAGCTGCTTGAGGAACCCGGTCATGCGGCTGATCAGGGTCGCGATCGCGATCGATCCCGTGGCCGCCAGCAAGCCCTTCTGCTGCTTCTTCGCCGTCGGCTCCGACGCCTGCTCGGGTGCCTTCTCGACCGCCGGACGTGGCGGGGCCGGTCGGGGGACGGCCTGGGTCGCGGCCGTGCGCGGCGGCATCGGCTGCGGGCGGGGGCCGCCCTGGGGCTGCGGGCGTCGCATGCCCGGCGGCATCGGGCGCGGTCCGCCGGGAGGCATCGGGCGCGGTCCGCCTGGAGGCATGGGTCGCTGGGCTCCGGGTTGACCAGGTCGCTGCGCTCCGGGGGGCACGGGACGCGGTGCGCCCGGCATCGGGCGCGGCGGCATCCGGCGTGGCGCGCCGGGCGGGACCGGGCCGTTCTGCGGCGGCGGGACCGGGCGTCGGGCGGGCTGCTCAGGGGAACGGCGATCGGGGGCAGGACCGCGGTTCCACGGTTCCGGCCGCGCCGACGACCGAGCGCCCTCGTCGCGAGAGTTCTCGGTCATGGACGTTCATACCCTTCGTCGGCTTTATCGGGCTGGCCACGGAACCGGTGCCAGAGTCGTCGCCCGGCCAGGAACAGCAGAAGTGCACCAGCGCACGCCGTAATTATCGCCAAAGCTTGACCGTACGCATTCGACCGCACCGTGACGGACGTCTGTTCGCCCAGGCTCTGGCCGCTTTCCGTGGCGAGTGAGAAGTCGACCACCATGGTGCGGGAGTCGGCGATCTCGGCGGGAACCTGCAGCGACCGGCTGCCCCGCGGCGGCAACTGCTGCGGCCCGATGTCGGTGATGTGCATCTCGGCGGGGGCGTCGACCCGCAGTTGCACGGTGATAGCGACGGGCAGTTCGTTGCGGGCCACCAGCAGCAGCGGACTCTGCTCCGATGCCAGCGTGTACACGCCGCCCGGCGCCAGGATCGTCACCGACGCGTACATCCCGTCGATCGTGGTGGCGACCGCGTCGACCCGCTGCTGCGCGACCGTGTCGGCCGCGACGTCGGCACCGTTCTGTTCGCTGCGCCCGGCCAGCGTCATGGCACGCAGCAGGTCCTCGCGCAGCGGGGCGAGGAACCGGGTCGGAGTCAGCGCCGCCTGCGGATCGTCGACGAGGGCGTCCATCAGTTCGTCGATCCGCGGTGCCTGCGCACCCACTCCCTTCTCGACCGACTGGGGTGTCCCGTCGACGATCGCCTGCTCCGGATACGCCAGGGACGAGGGGTCCGGGGACGTCGGCGGCTGCTCGGCGACCCGCGCCAGCGGCTTGGGGGTGGCCAGACCCGAGCGCAGCAACGTCGACGCCGTCGACAGCACGGCGGCGGCCTCGTCGCCGTCCGCCGACCACAGCTGCGGCGGCACGATCAGCATCGGCCGGTCGGGCGGTTGGTTCGCGCGCCGGGCGGATCCCTCGGTGGATCCCGTCGACTGCAGAGCCGTCCACGACATCGCACCCAGCGCGTCCTGCAGGCGGGCGGTGCGGGAATCGCCGTCCACGTTGTAGCGCGCGCGGTCCGGCACGTACGACGGTGTCTGCGGGTCCGCGCCCACCGCCGCGAGGGCCGCGCCGGTGGAGACGTCGAACAGTCCGGCGGTGACGGCGTCCGCTCCCCCGCCGGCCACGACGACCTTGCTGCCCGCCGTGGCCGACGACTCGACGGCGTTGGCGGCCAGCAGCGTCGTCGTCGGTCCGATCCCGTGCAGCAGCTGCGCGGACGCGTCGTCGAGGACGCCGGAGTCGGGCCAGGTGACGTTCCGTAGCGAGGTGACGCCGAGGATCGAGTCGACGATGTCGGCGGGTGCCCGCAGCGCGCTGTCGGTGAGCGAGGTCTCGTCGACGCGGCTCAGCGCCGACAGGTCCACCTGGCCGAACGGCACCGATGTGATGCACATCGTGCGGGCGAGTTCCTTCAGTCGGTCGAGCCACGCGGCGGCGGCGGCCGATCCGGTCCCCTCGCGGGCGGGCCCGTTCGGCACGGCCGGATCGTCGACGACGAGATAGCCCTGCGTCATGTTGCTGACCGTGATCAGCAGATCCGGGTCGACGGCCAGGCACAGGCTGTCGGTGAGGCGGCGGTCCCGGTCGACTTCCGGCCCG
Organism: Prescottella equi; assembly: GCF_002094305.1. GTDB lineage: Bacteria > Actinomycetota > Actinomycetes > Mycobacteriales > Mycobacteriaceae > Prescottella > Prescottella equi. Next base: position 433,907 of record NZ_LWTX01000003.1, on the reverse strand, counting down.
GTCGCGTACTCGGCGGCGGCGAGGAGCTGGTCGAGGCGGCCGCCCGAGGACAGCGAGCCGGCGAGCTCGTCGTCGACGAGCCGGACCTTTTCGGTGACCGATCCCGGAACCCCGGCCGCGAGCCTGGGCCGATCGGCGAGCGGCCACAGCATCGTCAGCGCCACGGGAGCGGACGTGTCGGGGGGCACCGGCGCGGTGGGCGAGTTCTCGGTCACCTGGGGTGTGGTCTCCGGGGCGCTACCGGCGGCCCGCGGCAGCCCGAGCACCGGGAGCAGGAAACGGGCGTCGTCGAGCCGGGCCTGGCCGCCGTACTCGGGAGTGCCGTTCACGTTCACCAGGAGCGGGTAGACCCCGGGCTCGGTGACGTCGAGCGACGAGCCGGTGAGCGAGCGCAGCGGCAGGGACAGCACGAACTGCTTGCGCTCACCCTCGGCCAGTTCGGAGGCGACCTGCACGAAGGGGCCCACTACGTCGAACTCGCCCTGATCCATGTCGAGTGAGGTGCGCAGTTCCTCACTCGAATCGACGCGGGGCGCCCGCTGCAACCGCACGCCGACGTCGGTCACCGGGCGGTCGCCGATGTTCGCGACGGTGCCCGTGACGGTGACGACGGGATCGGACGTCGTGGTGACGGTCGACGGGGCGACGTCGTCGATGTGCAGTTCGAGGAACTTGGGCTGGCTGCGTGCCTTCGTGGTCTGCGTGCGGTCCGGGATCGGCGCGGCGTCGGCGCGGGCGGGCGAGCCCGCCGGCAGCGGCTGCGCGGTCGCCACACCGACTGCGGCGGTTCCGGTGACGGCGCCGATCAGTATCAGGACGAGCGCCAGCACCGTGTGGATCGCGGCACCGGGTCGTCTCCGTGCGGGACGCGATGCCAGGGTCATTCGGCGTCGGTCTCCCTCACCGGGGAGGCGCCCATCTCGGCGATGAGCTGGCCGGCGATCTCGGCGAGCTTGCGTTCGTCCGCGTAGGCGAGCCGGGAATCCAGCTCCGACAGCGGCACCCACGCGACCTCGGTGACCTCGATGTCGGCGTCGGACAGCTCACCGCCGAGGGACCGCATCAGATAGTGGTGCACGGTCTTGTGGACCCGCCGGCCCTCGGTGACGAACCAGTAGTCGATGCTGCCGAGGGAGGCGACGACGGAGCCGCGGATGCCGGTCTCCTCGGCGACCTCGCGCATCGCGGTCTGCTCGGCGGTCTCGCCCTGCTCGATGTGCCCCTTGGGCAGCGACCACAGCAGACGCCCGCGCCGGTCGGTGCGGCCGATGAGGGCGGCGCACAGTTTGTCCTCGGGCCCGCCGAGGCCGTCGACGACCAGTCCGCCGGCGGAGGTTTCGCGGACGGTCCGCAGGTGCGGGGTCTTGGATTTGACGGGATCCGCGGTCGTGCCACGACGCCGCGAGGAGCGGCGGTTGCGGTTGGCACGTTCGGCGGCGGACACCTCATCGATCGTAGTTGACCCGGCGCGACCTGCCGGACTCCCACGCCAGAGGCCGGGCCGGACCGCGCGGCGTCCTCGCCGGAGGTGCGTTCGGCGCCCCGGCGACCTCGGTAAGGTTTGCTGACGTGAATGCCCCCACCCCCGATGCCGAGCGGCGTGCCCGACTGCTGAACGGTGCGCATCGAACCCTGAGCAGTCTGTCGGACGTGCTGGACCCGCTCGGTGCGAGGTTCACCGAGGCCGGGCACGAGCTGTACCTGGTGGGTGGCAGTGTGCGCGACGCGGTTCTGGGCCGCCTGGGCACCGACCTCGACTTCACCACCGACGCGCACCCCGAGCAGGTACAGCAGATCCTGCGCGGTTGGGCCGACAACCAGTGGGACACCGGCATCGCGTTCGGCACCATCAGCGCGGCCAAGGGCGCCGACCAGATCGAGATCACGACCTACCGCACCGACACGTACGACGGGGTCACCCGTAACCCGGAGGTGCAGTACGGCACGACGCTCGACGAGGACCTGGTCCGACGCGACTTCACCGTGAACGCGATGGCGGTGCGGGTCGACGGGACCGGCACGTTCGAGTTCGTCGACCCGTTGAACGGTATGGACGCGCTCCTGGCCGGTGTCCTCGACACCCCTGCCGCCCCGGAGATCTCGTTCAACGACGATCCGCTGCGGATGCTGCGGGCGGCCCGCTTCGTCTCGCAGCTCGGCTTCACGCTCGCGCCGCGCGTGCACGAGGCGATCGTCGAGATGTCCGGGCAGATCGAGCGGATCACCGCCGAGCGGGTGCGCACCGAGCTCGACAAGCTGATCCTCGGCGAGTTCCCCATCGACGGTGTGAACGTCATGTGCGAGACGGGGCTCGCGGCCCGGGTGATCCCCGAGATCCCGCAGTTGAAGCTCGAGATCGACGAGCACCACCAGCACAAGGACGTGTACTGGCATTCGCTGACGGTGCTCAAGCAGGCCATCGACCTCGAGGACGGTGACCCGGACCTGGTGCTGCGCTGGGCGGCGTTGCTGCACGACATCGGGAAGCCGGACACCAAGCGCAACGAGCCGGGCGGCGGCGTCAGCTTCCACCACCACGAGGTGGTCGGCGCGAAGATGGTGCGCAAGCGGATGCGGGCGCTCAAGTACTCCAAGCAGATGGTCGACGAGGTGGGCCAGCTGGTGTTCCTGCACCTGCGTTTCCACGGCTACGGCGAGGGCCAGTGGACCGATTCGGCGGTCCGCCGGTACGTCACCGACGCCGGCGACCTGCTTCCCCGCCTGCACAAGCTGGTCCGCGCGGACTGCACCACCCGCAACAAGCGGCGCGCGGCGAAGCTGCAGGCCACGTACGACGACCTGGAGCGACGGATCGCGCGGATCGCCGAGCAGGAGGATCTGGCGCGGGTGCGTCCGGACCTCGACGGCAACGCGATCATGGAGCTGCTCGGCATCCCGGCCGGTCCGCAGGTGGGCAAGGCGTGGAAGTTCCTCAAGGAGCTGCGTCTGGACCGCGGTCCCCTCGAGCGCGACGAGGCCGAGGCCGAACTGCTGAAGTGGTGGGCGGACCAGCCGAAGGGCTGACCGTTCGCATCTGCGGAACGAAATCTTTGAGACCCCCGCAGATGCGGATCTAGACTCCTGTCATGCCTGACATCCGGATACGTGACGCGGCCCAGCTACTCGGTGTCAGCGACGACACCGTCCGACGGTGGATCGACGCGGGAACGATCGCCTCGCACAAGGACGACGCCGGCCGCATGGTCGTCGACGGCCGGCAGCTCGCCGACTTCGCGCGGGCCAGCGCGGCGCCGGCGCCGGAGGATCCGCTCGGTGTGGGCAGTTCGGCGCGGAACCGTTTCACCGGCCTGGTGACCCGGGTAGTGGCCGACGGAGTGATGGCGCAGGTGGAGATGCAGTGCGGGCCGTTCTCCGTGGTCTCACTGATGAGCGCCGAGTCGGCGACCGAGCTGAAGCTCGAGCCCGGCAGCATCGCGGTCGCCGTCGTGAAGGCCACCACGGTGATCGTCGAGACGCCGGCGGTGTCGGCGTGAGGCGCGTGCGGGCGGCCGCGGCGGCCGGAGTGCTGGCGCTGACCGTGCTGCTCACGGGCTGCAGCGGTACCGCCGATTCGGGGACGGAGTCCGATTCCGGTGCCACGATCACGGTGTTCGCTGCGGCGTCGCTGAAGTCGACGTTCACCGAGTTGGGCCGGCTGTTCGAGGCCGAGCACCCGGACACCCGGGTGGTGTTCGACTTCGCGGGCTCGTCGGACCTGTTCACCCGCATCGACCAGGGCGCACCGGCCGACGTGTTCGCGTCCGCGGACACCGCGAACATGACGAAGGCCGTCCGGGCCGGGTTGACCGCGTCGGATCCGGTGAACTTCGCGACCAACACCCTGACGATCGTGGTGCCGCCCGGGAACCCGGGCGGTGTCACGTCGTTCGCCGACCTGGCGCGACCGGGCCTGGACGTCGTGGTGTGCGCGCCGCAGGTGCCGTGCGGCAACGCGACCCAGCGCATCGAGGACCTGACGGGGGTACGGTTGTCCCCGGTCAGCGAGGAGTCGTCGGTGACCGACGTGCTCGGCAAGGTCGTGACCGGGCAGGCCGACGCCGGACTCGTGTACGTCACCGACGCCGCCGGAGCGGGCGACAAGGTCGAGTCCGTCCCCTTCCCGGAGTCCGCGCGAATCGTGAACACGTATCCGATCGCCGTGCTGCAGAAGTCCGGCGATCCCTACGCTGCAGGTGAGTTCGCGGCCTTCGTGATCGGACCCGATGGTCGGAATGTGCTGTCGGCGGCGGGATTCGGCGCACCGTGACCGTCGCGGCGCGGGTGCGGGTCCCGGCCGGGTTGCCGGTATGGATCTACGTGCCCGCGGCCGCCGGCGGCCTGCTGGTGGTGCTGCCGCTCGTCGCGATGCTGGTGGGCGTGGACTGGGCGAACTTCCTGAGTCTGGTCACCTCCGAGTCGTCGGTGGACGCCCTGCTGCTGAGCTTGAAGACGGCGTCGATCAGCACGGTGCTGTGCCTGTTGCTCGGCGTGCCGATGGCGCTGGTGTCGGCACGGTGCGAGTTCCCCGGGTTGGCGGCGCTGCGCGCACTCGTGTTGCTGCCCTTGGTGCTTCCGCCCGTCGTGGGCGGGCTCGCGTTGCTCTACACCTTCGGCAGGCACGGCCTGATCGGGCGGCACCTCGAGGTGGCCGGCATCCAGATCGCGTTCTCGACCACCGCGGTGGTGCTGGCCCAGACGTTCGTGGCGCTGCCGTTCCTGGTGATCAGCCTCGAGGGTGCGCTGCGCACCGCGGGCCGCCGCTACGAGGCCGTCGCCGCCACTCTCGGCGCCCGCCCCACGACGGTGCTGCGCCGCGTCACGATCCCGCTGGTGCTGCCCGGACTGATCTCGGGTGCGGTGCTCTCGTTCGCCCGCGCTCTCGGCGAGTTCGGCGCCACCCTGACATTCGCCGGGAGCCTGCAGGGTGTGACGCGGACGCTGCCGTTGGAGATCTACCTGCAGCGGGAGACCGACCCGGAGGCGGCGGTGGCGCTGTCGCTGGTGCTGGTGGTGGTGGCGGTCGTGATCGTGCTGGGCACGCGGACCCGCCGCATGGTGGGGGCGCTGTGAGCGGCCTGCAGTTGCGGGCCCGGGTGGCGGCTCGCGGCGTGGATGTCGCGCTCGAGGTGGCGCCCGGCGAGGTGGTCGCGCTCCTCGGGCCCAACGGCGCCGGCAAGTCGACACTCCTCGACGTCGCCGCGGGGCTGCTGCGCCCCGACGAGGGCCGCGTCGTGCTCGACGATCGGGTGCTCACCGACCTCGCGAAAGGCGTTGTGGTTCCGTCACATCAGCGCTCCGTCGCGATGCTCGCGCAGGAGGCGCTGCTGTTCCCGCACCTGACCGTGCGCGAGAACGTCGCGTTCGCGCCGCGTAGTGCCGGCGCCGGCCGCCGGGAGGCGTACGCCGTCGCGGACCGGTGGCTCGGCGAGGTGGACGCGACCGAACTCGCCGGCCGGCGGCCCCGGCAACTGTCGGGCGGGCAGGCGCAACGGGTCGCGATCGCGCGGGCGCTCGCGGCCGGACCGCGGTTGCTCCTGCTCGACGAGCCGATGGCCGCTCTCGATGTCGGTGTGGGGCCCGCCGTGCGGGCGCTGCTGCGGCGGGTCCTGCGCACAGGCGACCGCACCGCGATCGTGGTCACCCACGATGTGCTGGACGCTCTTTCGCTCGCCGACCGGGTTGTCGTGCTGGACGCCGGCCGGATCGTCGAGGAGGGGCCGGTGGAGCAGGTCCTGGCCCGCCCGCGCAGCGCGTTCGCGGCCCGGATCGCGGGTATCAACCTCATGGCGGGCAAGGTGCGTGACGGGTTCCTCGACACCGTCGCCGGAGCCGTGTACGGGATCGCAGAGGAAGGCTGCACGGACGGCGAATCCGCGGTCGCGGTGTTCAGCCCCACTGCCGTGGCGGTACACCGCGTACACCCGGAAGGCAGCCCGCGCAACGTCTTCCGGGTGCGAATCGCGGAGATCGAGGGTCTCGGACGGCACGGTCACGCGATCCGGGTCCGCGCAGTCGATCATTCCGACGGCACCGCCGGACCGGTCGCCGACGTCACCGCCGCTGCTGTCGCCCAGCTCGACCTGGCCCCCGGGGACGACGTGTGGTTCGCCGTCAAGGCCACCGAGGTCGCGGTCTACCCGACTTCGGCCCGCATGAGATAGACGTTGTAGCTGTCCCACTCGGACATCGTGAAGTACAGCGCGTCCGGAGTGGACCAGGGATGTATGAAACCGCCGTACAACCCGGGGTACTCGGCGGCGTCCGCGAGCGTGGCACCGTCGGACCAGACGCCCTGGGGACTGGCCGAGCGGCGCAGGACGATCCGGCCGGCCGCCGGATCGAGATAGCTCATGAGCCAGTGCTTCTCGGTGGCGTCGTAGCGCACGGACAACTCGCTCGCCGCACCGGCGACGAGCGGTGTCGCGAGGTGTTCGATCACCGGCACCCAGGACCCGGACACCCAGTACTGGTAGGCGCTCGGGTTGAGCAGCTTGTCGACCGGGACCCGCGCGAGGCCGACGGCGCCCATGCGCCCGTTGGGGGTACCGAACATGTACACGTGGTCGCCCTGCGGGACCATCGCTGTCACCTGGAAACGTCCGATTCCGAAGATGTTGTCCCACTTGGCATGCTGATCCTCGGTCCAGGTGCGTCCGCCGTCGTCGGAGTAGGCGATGCCACCGTAGTTCGTGTACCACATGCCGGGGACGACGCTCCACCGCCGCACCGACATGTAGGAGAGGTACTGACGGTCGCCGATCGCGAAACCGGATGTCGGGATCGTGGTGGTCTCCCAGTTGGGAATGTGCCGGGAGGCGATGATCTCGGCGGCATGACAGCGGCGGTCCTGCACCATCGAGTCGATCGTGAGGCCGTCGGCGAGGTCCGTGTCGGTGCTGTGCCCGAGCACGTTGCTGCGCCAGTCCTGCCCGTTCGCACCCGGCGGGGCCCAGTCGAGCCCGAAGGTGTCGCCGAAGACGACGGAGACCTCGCCGGGACGGCTCTCCCAGGTGATACCGAGGTCGGTGCCGCTCACCTGCCAGCGTTTGTCGGTGCGGTTCTCGGAGCCGGGGCCCGTCACCTGCGACACCAGTTCGACGTTGCGCACGTGCGGGGCGCCGATCGGTGCGGTGGGCGGACCCGGCTCGATGGTGCCGACGTCGAGCGGCGGTGCCGGCTGCGGTTCGGGCCCCGGGTCGTCGCCCGGTATCGGGATCGGAATCGTCTCCGGTCTGGGCTGGATCTCGATCCGCGGCAACGAGAACGAACCGGACCCGGAGCCCGATCCGGGTGATGGCCCGGCATCGGGTGGGGGCGTCTGGTCGACGGGATCGGTGAGATCCGGGCACGGATCGGTGCACGGGTCGGCGGGCAGTGGGTCCTGCGGTGCCCGCGTCTGATCGGGAACAGGGTCGGGCAGCGGCACCGGGACCAGTCGGGGATACGGCAGCGGCACGTCGACGACGGGCGGATCCGTCGGTGTCGGCTGCGGGTCGCGCGCGGACGGGTCGAAGCCCTGCTCGCCGCACGCGTTCGTGAAGGCCGCCGGGCCGGGAGTCTGGGCTGCGGCGGGTGCCGAGGCGAGCGCCAGTCCGGTGGCGGTGGCGGCGAGTAGCGACGTCAGAGTCCGTGGCACGACCATCAGTTCCGTCCGGCAGCGGTGTGCGCCGAACCTAACATCGGCGGGTCCCTCACCCGCGGCGCAACGATGACGACCGTGACGGAACCGTGTCGCGGCGTGGTGCGTCGAACAAGGGTATGGACGGACTCGAGTACTGGTTCGGCACGGGGGACGGGGCGACGACCACATGGACTTCGCCCGCGGATCTGGACATCGATGCGGACGGTGGGCTCGACGCGGTGCGCCTCGACTTCGACGGCGACGGTCTCGTCGACGACGCGATGTGGGACAGCGACGGTGACGGGAGTGCCGACCACGCGGTCCTCGACGTCGGCGCTCCCGAGGCCCGCTACTTCGTCGATCCGGCCCGAAACGGGCTGTGGGCACGGCAGATTCCGCAACCGGAGCCGTCCGGTCCGCCGCAGGGGTGGGGGCGCGTCGACTTCGACGGCGACGGCGAGCGGGACGACGCGAGCGTCGACGCCGACGGTGACGGCACCCCCGACTACGTCCTCGTCGCGACGCGGGATTCGTCCCGGTACGACACGTTGTTCGTCGCGGAGGAGGAGCCGGAACGGATGTCGATGCGGCTGAGCGACAGCGACGGAGACGGACGGTTGGACACGGTGCGGCGGGAAGGCATCTAGCCGGTGAGCGGAGTCCGGCGCGAGTTCAGCCCGATACCGAGCAGGCTCAGGGCGTACACGCCACCGGCGGCGAGCACCAGACCGAGGGAGCGCCCGTCGGCGGGGACGACGGTGGCGGCTGCGGCGATGGCCAGGCAGAACGCGACGTTGAAGACGGTGTCCTGCAGCGCGAACACCTGGCCGCGGCGGTCGTCGTCGATTTCGATCTGCATCGCGGCGTCGCCGGTGAGCTTGACGGTCTGGCCGGCGAATCCGAGGAGGAAGGCGCCGGCGAGCAGCCACACCTGCGACAGCGTCGCGATCATCGTGACCTGCACGACGAGGGCGAACGCGATCGCGACGGTGACGGTCCGGGGGCGGCCGAGGCGCGGGATCAGCCACGGGGTGACGAGCGCGGCGAACAACAGGCCGGCGGCCGTGGCGGCCACCGCCACGCCGAATCCGGCGAGGCCTCCCGGCAGCGCTCCGCCGGCGGCCGGGTCCCGCAGGATCAACACGAACAGCAGGGTATTGACGCCGAAAGCGATGCGGTGCGCCCCGATTCCGAGCATTGCGGTAGTGACGCCGGGAGCCTGCCACACCGCGGTCGCGCCGACGCGCAGGCCCTCGAGGATCGCGAGTGCGGTGCCCCGGGTGTCGGCGACGGTGTCGGTGGGGCCCAGGGCGTGCCGGGCGAATCCGCGGGCTGCGGCCACCGCGATCACCGAGCCCACGGCGCCCACCGCGACGGCGGTTCCGGACCCGACGTCGCCCTCGCCCACCAAGCCGATCACCGCCACCGCGGTGCCCGCGCCCAGCGCCGAGAACACCGAACCGGCCGTCGCGAGCACCGAATTGGTTGGCACCAGCCAGCTCTGACGCACCACGTGCGGCAGTGACGCGGAGATACCGGCGAGGACGAACCGGCTGACGCCGATCGCGGCGAGCGCCAACAGCAGCAGTGGCGTCTCTCCCGCTCCCGCGATCAGGGCCGCCGCGATCACCAGAATGAGAAGGCCGCGCAGGGCATTCGCCCACAGCAGCACGGCACGGCGGTCCCAGCGGTCGAGCAGCGCGCCCGCGAACGGGCCGATCACCGAGTAGGGCAGCAGCAGGACCGCGAAGCCGGCCGCGATCGCGAGCGGTTCGGTCTCCCGTTCCGGGTTGAACAGGATCGCTCCGCCGAGCGCGGCCTGGAACAGCCCGTCCCCGTACTGGCTGGCGAACCGGACGGCGGTGAGCCGGGCCAGGCCGGGTGAGTGGCGCAGAGTCGTGGCGGCGGCCGCCCACGATCCCCGAATCGAACTCCATCTGCGCACACGGTGACCCTATCGGGCGGCTCGTGCGGTCAATTCGTTCCGCCACCACCGCACCGTGGCGGCCGCGGCGTCGCCGAGCGGGGTCGGTGCGAGGCCCAGCAATTGCTCGCTGCGCGTCGAGTCCATCACGAACGGTGACTCGAACTGGTACAGCGTCTCGGCCAGTTCCCGGGTAGGACGATGCGCGACGCCGACGGCCCGCAGCAGCCACCCGGGCAGCGTTCCCACCCGCGGCTCCGGAACCGCGGCCGCGTCCGCGAACGCCGCCACCATCTCGCGTTGCGTGACGGCCGGCGCCGTGGGCGCGTGCAGCACCGAGTTCCACAACTCCCGATCGTGCGCTGCCGCGATCATCGCCGCCGCCAGATCCGGCACGTACGTGAACGAGTGCGGGACGTCCGCGCGGCCCATCACCCGGATGGTCTTCCCGTCGAGCACCGACGGCACCATCCGCTCCCCCGCATGGGCGGTCAGTACGTGCGGACCGAAGAAGTCGGACGCGACGACGCTCACGGTCGGCACGGAATGCGCGGCGCGGGCGGCGAGCAGGCGGGTGCGGACCCCCAGCTTCCCGGTGGTCGCGTCGCGTGGGCCGGCCTCGGTCATGGGCCCGTCCGGGCGGCCGTACGCGTACAGGCTCTCCGGGAACACCACCACGGCGCCGACCCGCTGTGCGGCGTCCATCACCACCTGCTCGGCCGCGGGCAATTCCCGCTCCCACGCGCGGGCGTCGTACGCGGAGCCGTGGATGCAGTGGAAGACGGCGGTGGCGCCGTCGAGCGCCGGGGCGAGCGCGGCGGGATCGGAGACGTCGACGCGGAGCCGCTGAATCCGCGGATGGTCCGGCCCGCTGCCCGAGCGGGTGAGCACGCGGACGTCGTAGCCGGCGTCGGCGAGTTGCTCTGCGACCGTCCAGCCGACGGGTCCGGCTCCGGTCACTACCTGCAGATTCGACATGACGTGCTCGCTTTCTCGAGTGAGGTTTGGGAAACGAGAGCACTGCTCTCTGTTCTCACCATGCGCCTTGCCGACCGCGCTGTCAAGAGCGGTGCTCTCTTTTGTTGACAGTGCTCTCGTTATTCCGGCAGGGTGGTGCCATGACCGTCACCCCGCGCGAACGAGCCCGCGAGCAGACGCTCGCCGAGATCACCCGGATCGGCCGCGAGCACCTCGCCACGCACGGAGCGGTGGCGTTGTCGCTGCGGGCCGTCGCTCGAGATCTCGGGGTGGTGTCGTCGGCGGTGTACCGGTACGTCGCCAGCCGCGACGAACTGTTGACCCTGTTGGTGATCGACGCCTACTCCGAGCTCGGTGCGGAGGTGGATGCGGCCGTCGGCGCGCTCCCGGTCGACGACCACCGCGGCCGGCTGCACGCGCTCGCTCGCGCGGTCCGCGCCTGGGCCCTGCGTGAGCCGGCGCGGTACGCGCTGCTGTTCGGCAGCCCCGTGCCCGGGTATCACGCCCCTGCGGAGCGCACCACGGGACCGGGCACGCGGGTGATCGTCGCGCTGGTGGGGCTCATCGAGGACGCGCAGCGGGTGGGGGTGCTGACGGTGCCGGACGAGGCGGTCGACCCGGTGCTGTCCGCCGACCTCGACCGGATCCGCGCGGAGATGGGGTTGACGGTGTCCGATGCTCTGCTCGCCCGCGGGGTCCTGGTCTGGGCTGCGCTGTTCGGCGCGGTGAACTTCGAGGTGTTCGGACAGTACGGCGCCGACACGTTCACGGATCCGGCCGCGCTCTTCGAGCATCATCTGGCGGTCCTGGACCAGATCCTCGGGCTGAGTTGAGGTCGGGCGGAGTGGCCGACAACACGTCGACCACATACCCCTAGGGGTATAAAGTCTGGGGTGGAGTAAGGATCCCCCCAGGGGGTCTGGAGAGAGCGGGCCCGGTGGCCCTAGGGTCGGACGTCGTGGGCATCTTTCGGAAGTCGTACGGAACGGTCGACGTGCACAGGGCGCAGAGCCTCGTCGAAGAGGGCGCGGTCCTGCTGGACGTGCGATCACGTCCGGAGTGGGACACCGGCCACGTGCCGGGTGCCACGCACCTGCCGCTGCACGAGGTGGTCGATCACGGCATCGACGTGGTCGCCGGGCGACCCGTCGTCGTGATCTGCCGCTCCGGCGGGCGATCGGCGAACGCGGCACGTCAGTTGTCCCGGCTGGGAGCCGAGACCTACCTGGTGCGCGGCGGGTTCGACGCCTGGCGCCGCGCCGGCCTCGCGATCACCACTCCGGACTGACCGCCACGTCACACGAGGAGTACACGAACATGGCACTGCCGAAGCATTCCGGTTGGACCGTCGAACGCATCGTCCCGCTGCTGGGCGGGTCCGTGGTGGGCACGAGCCTGCTGCTCGGCCGCAAGCACTCACCGAAATGGCGGGGGCTGACTGCCTTCGCGTCCGCGAACCTCGTGCTCTACGGGATCGTCGGCTGGTGCCCGATGAGCCTGCTCCTGCAGAAGCTGGGTGTGCCGCGCGGGGCGACCTGCCCGGTGCCCGCGACGCGTGCGGACAGCGCGCAGGGGTAGTCCCATCCGGAGCGGTATCGCGTTGTGCCCGGTAACGATTCGGTGTCGGTGACGCGCTCGCCGAGAGGTCAGCGCGTTCCGGCCCGGCGACGCCGGTAGACAGCGCCCCGACCTCCCCGATTTCTCCGTGATGACCGGTTAGCCTCCCTCGTGAAGATCACCTAGCCGCCGCCCGAGCACGCCTCCCCCCACAGTGTTTGCGGCCGTGCCGGTGGCGGCGCGGACTGCGCACGAAGGGGATCCATGAACGCTCGGCGATTGGCTGCCGCATTGGCGACGACGATCGGGACGGTGCTGCTGGCAGCGCCTGCCATCCCGGTCGCCGCCGCTCCGCCCGCTCGAATGGCAGTTCCGCAGCCGCCACCGGGTGGGGCGGTCGTCACGGTCAAGACAGGTGGTGATCGCGCCGGTGACGGCTCGCTTGTACCGCTCCCCGGCGTGACGCTCGGTCTGTACCCGACGGAGTCCGACGCCGTCCCGGCGCTCGAGTGCGTGTCCGACGGCGACGGCGACTGCAACTTCGTCGTCGAGGACGCGTCGAATCTCATCGGGACACGGCCCTTCGTCAAGCAGATCGCGGCTCCCGGTGGGTGGTTCGCGAATCCGAGCCTGCGGACCGGCCCCGGCAGCGGGAGCGGATCCGTCGATTCGCCCTACGTCTTCCAGACTCCGACTCTCGAGGCCGGATCGACCTACTCGTCACAGTCCGACTTCATGTTCAGCTCCACACTCGGCTCCAATTACACGGCCTCCAACGGCGTCTGGCAGAACTCCCGCGTCAATCCGCCACTGCCGTCGCGATGTGGACTGGACATCGCCGTCGTCCTCGATCTCTCCGCCTCCGTCGGGGCGACGAATCTGCCCATCCTCAAGTCCGCTACGGACCAGCTCGTCGACGCCTTCGTCGGCACGCCGAGCCGGATGGCCGTGTTCGGGTTCGCGCGCTACTCGCCGAACCAGAACGCCACAACCAACGAAATCTATCCGAACCACCCTGAGCTGCAGTCGGTCTCGACGCAGGCCGGAGCGGACGAATTCAAATCGCAGTACGCGGACTGGGGGCTGGGCAGCGGCACCAACTGGGACCAGGCGCTGTACCGGGTCGCCACCTCGGGCGTCCACTACGACGCCACAATCGTCCTCACCGACGGCAACCCCACCCGCTGGGGCCTGCAGGGGCCGCCGGTCACCCCGTCCGGCGACGGGTCGAACACGCATTTCGCGGACGTCGAGGAGGCGATCTTCTCGGCCAACCTCCTGAAGAAGAACGAGACGAGGGTCGTCTCGTTCGGTATCGGTAGAGGCGTCAGCGGCGTCTCGGGCCTCAATCTGGCCGCGATATCCGGACAGACGGCGTACGACGGCACCAACGTCGTCGACGCCGACTACTTCCAGATCCCGAACTTCGAGGGTGCGGGCGAAACGCTGAGGGAGTTCGCGACCGCGAGTTGTACGGGGTCGGTATCGGTGGTCAAGGAGGTGGTGCCGGCCGGTGGTGACCTCACCGACGCGGTTCCGGCCCCGGGCTGGGAATTCGATGCCGCGGGAGCGGACGGAGTCACGGTCGACCCGCCCGCTGCGACGACCGACGAGACAGGTGGAGTTTCCTTCGAGGTCGGCTTTCCTCAGGGACAGACCTCGGGCGGCGTCACCGTCACGGAGACGCAGAAACCGGACTACACGCTGGTCACGCAGGACGGGCTCAACGCATCCTGTGTCGACCGCGTCACCGGCGACCCTGTGGCGGTGACGAATACGGGTGAAACCGGGTTCGACATCACTGTTGACTTCGATTCGGCCGTCACCTGCACCGTCTACAACCGGGCCCCCGCCGTCGAAGTGACCGTCGACAAGGAGTGGATCGTCGACGGCGTCACGTACCGCGAGGGCAGCCAGCCCGACGGTCTCGACGCGACGCTCACCCTGTCCGGACCCGGCGGCGCACCGCTGACGGAGCAGTCGTGGGGCGTCCCCCGCGGCGGCTACGACCTCGGCGAAGCGATCCAGTTCGACGAGACGACGACGATCACCGACGAGGCCTGTGTGCTCGACGACTCCCGCGTGACCGAGCGGAACGGCACAGCTGTCGACGCCGACCTGCCCTATTCGGACGATCTCGCCGGGCTGTCGAACACCTACCTGGTGACGAACACGGTCTCGTGTGAGGCAGCGCCGCCCGGCGGCTCGCTGGGATCTCTCGGGGTCGGGTCGCTCGGATCTCTCGGGGTCGGTTCCCTCGGGTCGCTCGGCGTGGGCTCCCTCGGTTCGCTGGAAGGCGGTTCGCTGGAGGGTGGTTCGCTCGGCGCAGGATCCGTCGGTTCGCTCGGTTCGCTGGGCTCCCTCGGTGCTCTCGGCTCCGCAGGCTCCGCCGGACCGGTGATCCCTCCCGTGCCGCCGGCCCCGCCGGGGCCTGCTCCGACCCCGACTCCGCCGCCGTCGACCGGCACTCCGCCGCCGCCCGGCACGTCGACTCCCACCCCCACACCAGCACCGCCCTCGAGTGGCCCGCGTCCGAATGCGATCGACGGCGGCGCAGCCGAACGGCACACCGTCCGCAACCTCGGCATCACCGCGGCCGGGCTGGTTCTGCTCGGACTGGCGGGGGCTGGTGCGGTGGCCATCGCACGTAGGAGGTCGTCCTGACCGATGAACGTCCGACCGGGCGCCCGCCCGCGAGATCCGCGGGTGGGCGCCTCGCGGCCGCCGCACTGATCGCCGCGGTCGTCGTGGCCGGCGGATGGATGGCGGTCGTCGGTCTCCATCGGACGGAGGATGCCTCCGCGGTGCCGCCCGGCGTCGGCGCGTCACGCTCGGTGGGAGCGGTGCCGAGCGGTGCGCCGCTGACGACGCCCGTCACCCTGTCTCTCGATCCGGTCGGCGTCCAGGCGCGGATCCTCGACGCCACCGTGCCGAACGGTGTGCTCACCCCGCCGGGCGACGTCCGCGACGTCGGGATCTGGCTCGACGGAGCACCCCTGGACGCGGTCGCGGGGACGACGCTGATCGTCGGGCACGTCAATCTGGTGGGCCAGGGCAATGGCGCGCTGTTCGAACTGGGAACCATCGAGCCGGGCGAGGTGATCCGCACCTCCGACGCGGGCGGCACGACCACTGCGTGGCGGGTGACGGCGGTGGCGACCCGACCCAAGTCGGCCGGCATCGAAGAGAGCGTGCTGGCGGGCCCGGACGGACCGCGCAGATTGGCCGTCGTCACCTGTGGCGGCGAACTGCAGTTCGACAACGGTGTGGGCGACTACTCGGACAACGTGTACCTGTATGCGGAGCCTCTGGTCTGACGCGACTGTCGGAACGCCGCGCGGACCGACCGATCACGGTCCGTACCTCCCGTCGGCGCGCCGACGGTGAGATGATGGCCCGGTGGCGCACTCGGACGAACCTGAGGACCGCACGGCATCGGCGCAACCGGTGGTGCGGCCGGGCACCCTCCTGCTGTCCTCGACGGAACTCTTCGAGCCCACGTTCCGTCGCACGGTCGTGTACATGCTCGAACACAACGACGCCGGCAGCCTCGGTGTGGTCCTGAACCGGCCGAGTGAGACCTCCGTGCAGGAGGTGCTCCCGCAGTGGGCGCCGCTCGCAGCCGCGCCGCAGGCGCTCTACATCGGCGGCCCGGTCACCCGGGACGCCGCGCTGTGCCTGGCGACCGTCCGCGCCGGCGTCGACGTCAGCGGGGTGCCGGGACTGCGCCGGATCGACGGCCGTGTGGTGATGGTGGACCTCGACGCCGACCCCGAACCGATCGCCGCGGTGATCGACGGGCTGCGCGTCTTCGCCGGCTACGCCGGGTGGACCATCGGCCAGCTCGACGCCGAGATCGACAACGACGACTGGATCGTGCTGTCCGCGTTGGCGTCCGACGTGATCAGTCCGCCGCGTGTGGACGTGTGGGGTCAGGTGCTGCGCCGCCAGCCGATGCCGCTGGCGCTGCTCGCGACGCACCCCATCGACGTCGACCTGAACTGACTGCGCGGCTACTCGACGAGCGCCCGGCGCACGGCGTCGATCGCGAGTGATCGCGCGACGACGGTCGCCCGGCAGTCCCGCAGGCTGTCGAGCATCAGGAAGTCGTGCACCATGCCCTCGACGCGGACGGCGGTGACATCGACGCCCGCGGCCCGCAGCTTCGCGGCGTACGCCTCGCCCTCGTCGCGCAGGACGTCGGCCTCGTCGGTGATCACCAGCGTCGTCGGCAGCGCGGCCAGCCGCTCCTCCGACGCGCGCAGCGGGGATGCGTACACGTCGCCACGCTGCTCCGGATCCGGAATGTACTGATCCCAGAACCATTTCATGCCGTCGCGGGTGAGGTAGTAGCCGTCGGCGAACTGCAGATACGACGCCGTGTCGAAGTTCGCGTCGGTCACCGGGTACAGCAGCACCTGCGCGCGCAGATCCACGTCGCCGCGTTCGGCGGCCATCAGCGCCAGCACCGTCGCCATGTTCCCGCCCACCGAATCCCCGCACACCGCGAGGCGGGACGTGTCGAGCCCGTACTCGCGGCCCTGTTTCGCGACCCACTGCGCAACCGCGTAGTTCTGCTCGATCTGGACGGGGTACTTCGCCTCGGGTGCCCGGTCGTACACCGGGAAGACGACGGCGACGCCGGCACCGACGGCGAGCTCGCGGACCAGGCGATCGTGGGTGTGCTCGTCACCGAACACCCAACCTGCACCGTGGATGTAGATCAGGACAGGCAGGTCACCGGACCCCTCCACCGGGCGCACGATCCGGGTACGGACTGTGCCGCGTTCGCCGGCGTCGACGTTCACCCACTGTTCCTCGACGAGCGGTTTCGGAACACCCTCCCCGGCCTGCAGATCGGCGAGGATCGCGCGTCCCTGTTCGGGCGGAACCTCGTAGATTCGCGGGTGGGGTGCGGTCGCGTCGGCGAGTTCCTGTGCGGCTGATTCGAGTACGGGATCGGGTGGATCGGGCAGTGCGGACATGATGGGCTCCTTCGTCCGTCTCTGGGCGGGCCTGTCTCAGTGTGCGAAGTGCTTCGCCTTCGAGTGGATGGCTACCCCGTCCTGGCTCAGGTAGTCGAGGACCGTGCGGATGTCGTCGAACAGCAGACGCGCGAGGTCGGCGCTGAAGCCCTCGCGGACCACGACGCGGAGCACCGCGACGTCGGTGGCGTTCGCGGGCATCGTGTACGCGGGCACCTGCCACCCGCGGGCGCGCAGCTCGTGGGAGATGTCGAAGACGGTGAAGTC
The DNA here is from genome assembly GCF_002094305.1 of Prescottella equi. Lineage (GTDB taxonomy): Bacteria > Actinomycetota > Actinomycetes > Mycobacteriales > Mycobacteriaceae > Prescottella > Prescottella equi. Next base: position 416,575 of record NZ_LWTX01000003.1, on the reverse strand, counting down.
CTGTTCGCCGGTGAGTTCGAACGCGAGCACCGGGATGTCCGATCCGTCGCTGATGACGCGGAAGTTCCCGTCGTCGGCGAGCTTGCCGCTCAACCACATCGCGGTGCTGCGCAGCGATTTCATGATGTTGTGATAGCCGGATCGGCCCAGGCGCAGGAAGTTGTAGTACTGACCCACGATCTGGTTGCCGGGCCGCGAGAAGTTCAGGGTGAACGTCGGCATGTCGCCGCCGAGGTAGTTCACCCTGAACACGAGTTCCTCCGGCAGATGCTCACTGTCGCGCCAGATCACGAACCCGATACCCGGGTAGGTCAGCCCGAACTTGTGACCGCTCACGTTGATCGACACGACCCGCGGAATCCGGAAGTCCCACTCCAACTCCGGATTCAGGAAGGGGACGACGAATCCGCCGCTGGCCGCGTCGACGTGCAGCGGGACGTCGGGCCCGCCGCCCGCCGCGACGGCGTCGAGGGCCTCCGCGATCTCCTTCACCGGTTCCAGTTCGCCGGTGTAGGTGGTGCCGAAGATCGCGACGACGCCGATGGTGTTCTCGTCCACCGCCTCCGTCACCTGTTCGGGCGTGATCACGTAGCGCCCGGGTTCCATCGGCAGGTACACCGGCTCGACGTCGAAGTAGCGGCAGAACTTCTCCCACACCACCTGGACGTTGCTGCCCATCACGAGTTTCGGCCTGGACGCGTCGAGGCCGGCCTTCTCGCGGGCCTGTCGCCACCGCCACTTCATCGCCAGGCCGCCGAGCATGACGGCCTCGCTGGAGCCGATCGTGGAGACGCCGGTGGCCGACGCCGGATCGTCGTCGACCAGGTCGGGGGCGTTGAAGAGGGCAGCGACCATGTTGACGCAGCGCTGTTCGATCGCCGACGTGGCCGGATACTCGTCCTTGTCGATGAGGTTCTTGTCGAACGTCTCGGCCATGAGGGTGCCCGCCTCGGGGTCCATCCACGTCGTGACGAACGTCGCGAGGTTCAGGCGCGAGCTGCCGTCGAGCATCAGTTCGTCGTGGATGAAGCGGTAGGCCGCGCGCGGGTCCATGTCGTCGTCGGGCAACCGCAGCGCGGGAACCGGATTCGTCGCGATGCGGCCCGTGTAGGCGGGCATGATGACGTCGCGGGACTCGTGGTTGTGATGGTGATGGTGGTGGTTGTTGCTCACGCTCGCCTCCGATGGGACTGCGGCTACCTCGGACACACCTGACCTGTCCCCATTGAACCCCAGGAGCGACGCCGGTGTGGGCGAACGCGAGTGCGGTCAGGCGGTGACCGGGTCCGGGTCGGTCCGCTTCGCGTAGTGCTGGGCCAGTGCCGCGCAGACGATCAGCTGGATCTGGTGGAAGATCATCAACGGCAGCACGATCAGTCCCACGGGCTGCCCGGCGAACAGCACCGACGCCATCGGCAGGCCCGTCGCGAGGCTCTTCTTGGAGCCGCAGAAGATGATGACGATCCGGTCGGGCAGCGAGAACCCGAGCTTTCTGCCGGCAAACGCGGTCGCCCCCAGCACGACCGCGAGGATGCCGCAGCAGACCGCCACCACCGCCGCGACCTCGAGCACCGTCACGGTGCTCCAGATGTGTTCGTTCATCGACTCGCTGAACGCCGAGAACACGACGAGCAGGATCGACCCGCGGTCGACGAGCTTGGTCGGTTCCGCGTACTTCTTCAGCCAGTCGATGACGAGCGGGCGGATGAGCTGGCCGACCATGAACGGCAGCAGCAACTGCAACACGATGTCGAGCACCGACGAGAAGTCGACGGTGGCCTCACCGGTGGTGTTCATCAACAGGATCACCAGCAGCGGCGTGACGAAGACGCCCAGCAGGTTCGAGAACGACGCGCTCACGATCGCGCCCGCGACGTTGCCCCGCGCGATCGATGTGAACGCGATCGACGACTGCACCGTGGACGGCACCAGACACAGGTACAGGATGCCGGTGTACATCTCGTCGGTGATGACCGTCGGCACCAGGATCCGCAGCGCCAAGCCGATGAGCGGGAACAGCACGAACGTCGCGGCGAACACCACCGAGTGCAGGCGCCAGTGCTTGAGTCCCTGCAGCGCCTCGGCGGGCGACAGGCGCGCGCCGTAGAGCAGGAACAGGAAGCCGATCGCGATCTTGGTGGCCCAGTCGAGGACGGTCTGTCCGCCGCCGGATACGGGGAACAGGCTCCCGAGGATCGCCACGGCGACGATGGCGAGAATGAATCCATCGATGTAGAACCTGCTCAGAAACTTCACCGGTCAACGGTATCTTTCCCGAACTTGATCATGAAAGCCGTTCACCCCGTTAACTGCGATCGTATTTCGTGATAAGCAGGACCGATGTTCGATCCGGTGCTCCTCAGGACGTTCCTCGCCGTCGAGCAGGCGGGCGGGTTCACCGCCGCCGCGCGCCAGCTGGGTCTGCGGCAGTCGACGGTGAGCGGGCACATCGCACGGCTCGAGAAGGCCGCGGGACGGCACCTCCTCAGCCGCGACACCCACACCGTGGAGCTCACCGCGGACGGCACGGCGATGGTGGGCTTCGCGCGGTCGATCCTCGACGCACAGGATCGCGCCGCCCGCTACTTCGAGGGCTCGACGCTCACCGGACGGCTGCGGTTCGGGGCGGCCGAGGACCTCGTCGCCAAGGGGCTGCCGCAGATCCTCCGCGATTTCCGGCGCACCCATCCGCTCGTCGATCTGCAGCTCACCGTCGGGCTCAGTCGCGCCGTGCACGCGCAGTTGCGGGCCGGCGACCTGGACCTCGCGTTCGTGATGCGACGGCCCGGCGAGCCGCACGGCGACCTGGTGTGGCGGGACCGGCTGGTGTGGGGTGGCACGGCCGAGGCGGAATGGGACCCGGCGGCGCCGGTGCCGCTCGTCGCGTACCCGCCGCCGAGTATCACCCGTGCGTGCGCGCTCGGAGCTCTCGAAGCGGCGCGGTTGCCCAGCCGCATCACGTGCCTGGCGAACAGCCGCGCCGGACTGCGAGCGGCTGTCCTGGCCGGGCTGGGGTTCATCGTGCACGCGCAGTCGCTGTTGCCGACCGAGTTGCGGCCCGTCGGCGAGAGCCTGGGCCTGCCGGACCCGGGCGATGTCGAGTTCGTGTTGCTGAGCCGCGCGAGCACCCCCAGCGAGCCCGAGGTGGCGCTGATGGAGGCGATCCGGGCGTCGGCGCTGTGAGGGCTGTGAGGTACTAGGACCGAGCCAGGCGCCGGTCCGCGAGGGTGTTGAGCGCCCCGGCGATCTCCTCGGCGCGCGGGGTGGTGACGGTGAGCCGGTCCCCGCACGCGAAGGTGATCACGACGGCGGGCCCGGTGCGGGTGACGACGCCGCAGTTGCCGCGCGCCTTCACCTTGATGCCCCAGCCGCCGAAGTCCGGGAACGGGCGGATCTCGTCGACCCGAGCGCCGAGCACCTCGTCGGTGCCGTACTCGATCGCCGTCATACCCAGGTTCCGGACGCGGATGCCGTCGGCGTCGACGACGAGCCGGAACTGCAGCAGGGTGACGGCGAGCAGCACCACCGGCAGATACACGCCCAGCGGCCACCATGCGCCCGCGAACCAGCAGACCAGGACCGCGGGCGCGGCGAGGACGAGAGCGGTCGCGGCGAGTCCGCCCGCGGTCATTCCGACCTCGTCGGTGATCGGCAGTTCGACGGCGCCGCGGGGCAGCGCGGCGGCCGGCGCCTCGGTGGAGGGGGTGCGGGTCCGGTAGTCACGCAGAAGCGACGCGCCGATCAGGCCCACGACCGTGCCGGCGACCAGGCCCAGCACGATCAGGCCGGCGGACATCTCGGCGTCGGAGCCGTCGGTGAGATCGAGCTGCCCGAGGATCATCGAGAACTCGGCGGCCACGATCACCCCGACCGCCGCCGAGCCGATCAGGAGCATCGTCCGGCGCGTCACCAGGCGTGCCTGCGCCAGCGCGGCAACGGCGCTGCAGCCGCCGCCGACGAGCAGCACGATCGCCGCCATCGACCAGGCACTCGCGGAAGGCGTCATGAACCCGTCGGGCGAGTCACCGGACCAGTGGGTGGCGATCTGCGCGGGCAGACGGGATGCGAGGGCGTACGTCGTGACGACGCCGGCCGCTGCGGCCAGCACCGGAACGACGATTCCGAAGACGGCCCCTGCGGGGTCGATGACACGCGGGCCGGGTGTGGGTGTGGTCACACCCCGGATTCAACCAGTCAGGCCGGTTCGCACGCGCCCTTGAGGCTGCATGCGCCGCACGAGGTGCCGCAGCCACTGGTCTCGGGCAGCGCCCCGGCGGCCTTGGATCCGAGGGTGCCGCCGGCCGCGATCGTGAACAGGGCCGCGACGAGCGCCACGATCACCGCGACGATCGGGAGCACGCCGTCGAGCAGGACGGCGGCGAGGCCACCGATCACCAGGACACCGGCCGCGGCCAGCATCGTGGGGGCGGCAACCTTGTTGGCCAGCGCAAACGTCTCTTCGTCGCGCAACGATTGGGGGGTGCGGACGCCGAACCATCGGTTACGTTCGAGCCGACCGGTCAGTCCGGCGAATCCGATGGCGCCGAGCGCGAGAGCGGCGATGAACAGCACGACAGCGACGATGACCACGCATCCACGATAGAGCCTGGTGGAGCGGGCCGGGGTTCCTGGGTGTTCCTGGCTGTCCTCGGGGTCCGCCGACGCTTTACCCTGGTTGACGGTATTCCCGTCATCCAAGTAGATAGCGACCACAGTGACCGAGCCAGTTCAGCAAGCCTCATCCCCCGACGACTCGACGCCGCAGCACCGCTACACCGCGGAGCTCGCCGGCCGGATCGAGAAGCGCTGGCAGGACCTGTGGAGCGAGCGCGGGACCTTCGACGCCCCCAACCCGGTGGGGCCGCTGGCGCCGACGGACGGGTCCCCGGTTCCCCCGGACAAGCTGTTCGTGCAGGACATGTTCCCTTACCCGTCGGGTGCGGGTCTGCACGTGGGCCACCCGCTCGGGTACATCGCCACCGACGTCTTCGCGCGGTACCACCGCATGCAGGGGCGCAACGTCCTGCACACTCTCGGTTACGACGCGTTCGGTCTGCCGGCCGAGCAGTACGCGGTGCAGACGGGCACGCATCCGCGCACCACGACCGAGGCGAACATCGCGAACATGCAGCGTCAGTTGCGTCGTCTGGGCCTGGGCCACGACGAGCGCCGCTCGATCGCGACGACGGACGTCGACTTCTACCACTGGACGCAGTGGATCTTCCTGCAGATCTACAACGCCTGGTACGACACCGCGCAGGGCAAGGCCCGGCGCATTTCCGAGCTCGAGGCCGAGTTCGCCTCGGGTGAGCGCACTCTCGAAGACGGCCGCGACTGGTCGTCGCTGGACGCTGTGGAGCGTAGCAAGGTCCTGGACTCCTACCGCCTTGTCTACCATTCGGATTCGATGGTCAACTGGTGCCCCGGACTGGGCACCGTGCTGGCCAACGAGGAGGTCACGGCGGACGGCCGCAGCGAGCGCGGCAACTTCCCGGTGTTCCGGAAGCACCTGCAGCAGTGGATGATGCGCATCACCGCGTACTCCGACCGCCTGGTCGACGACCTCGAGCACCTGGACTGGCCGGAGAAGGTCAAGTCCATGCAGCGCAACTGGATCGGGCGCTCGCACGGTGCCCAGGTGAAGTTCGATTCGAACGGCCACGGCATCGAGGTGTTCACCACGCGTCCGGACACGCTGTTCGGTGCCACCTACGTGACGCTGGCCCCCGAGCACGACCTGGTCGACCGGCTGGTGGCAGCGGAGTGGCCCGAGGGCGTCGATCCCCGGTGGACCGGCGGGGCCGCCACGCCGGCCGAGGCCGTCGCCGCGTACCGCGCGTCGATCGCGGCCAAGACCGACCTCGAGCGCCAGGAGAACAAGGAGAAGACCGGCGTCTTCCTCGGCGTCTACGCCGTGAACCCGGTCAACGGGCACAAGCTGCCGGTGTTCATCGCCGACTACGTGCTCACCGGCTACGGCACCGGCGCGATCATGGCCGTGCCCGGCCACGACCAGCGCGACTGGGAGTTCGCGACCGCCTTCGGTCTCGACATCGTCGAGGTCATCAAGGGCGGTGACCTGTCCGAGGCCGCGTTCACCGGTGACGGACCGTTGGTCAACAGCGACTACCTGGACGGCCTCGACGTGGCCGACGCCAAGAAGGCCGTCATCGCACGGCTCGAGGCCGACGGCGTCGGCACCGGCACCATCCAGTACAAGCTGCGCGACTGGCTGTTCGCGCGCCAGCGCTACTGGGGCGAGCCGTTCCCGATCGTGTACGACGCCGATGGTGTCGCGCACCCGCTGCCGGAATCGGCTCTGCCCGTGGAACTTCCGGAGGTCGAGGACTACGCGCCGGTGTCGTTCGATCCGGACGACGCCAGCTCCGAGCCCTCTCCCCCGCTGGCCAAGGCCACCGACTGGGTGAACGTCGAGCTCGATCTCGGTGACGGCCTCAAGGACTACCGCCGCGACACCAACGTGATGCCGCAGTGGGCGGGCAGCTCGTGGTACCAGCTGCGCTACATCGACCCCACCAACAGCGAGCAGTTCGTCGCGCCCGAGAACGAGGCCTACTGGACCGGTCCGCGCCCGGACATCCACGGTCCGGGCGATCCCGGCGGCGTCGACCTGTACGTCGGCGGCGTCGAGCACGCCGTGCTGCACCTGCTGTACTCGCGGTTCTGGCACAAGGTGCTGTTCGACCTGGGCTACGTCAGCTCCAGCGAGCCGTACCGCCGCCTGTACAACCAGGGCTACATCCAGGCGTACGCGTACACCGACGACCGCGGCGTCTACGTCCCGGCCGCCGAGGTGACCGAGAAGGACGGCAAGTTCTTCTACGAGGGCGCCGAGGTCAAGCGCGAATACGGAAAGATGGGCAAGAGCCTCAAGAATTCCGTTGCGCCCGACCAGATCTGCGACGAGTTCGGCGCCGACACCCTGCGCGTCTACGAGATGGCGATGGGTCCGTTGGACACTTCGCGTCCCTGGGCGACCAAGGACGTCATCGGCGCGCACCGCTTCCTGCAGCGTGCGTGGCGCGTCGTCGTCGACGAGGAGACCGGTGACCTGCGCGTCACCGACGCGGAGCCGTCCGAGGACACGCTGCGTGCCCTCAACAAGACGATCGACGGCGTCGCCGAGGACTACGCGGCGCTGCGCGACAACACCGCGGTCGCGAAGTTGATCGAGTACACCAACCACCTCACAAAGGAGTACCCGGCCGGTGCGCCGCGGTCGGTGGTGGAGCCGCTGGCGCTGATGCTCGGCCCGATCGCCCCGCACCTCGCGGAGGAGCTGTGGTCGCGCCTGGGCCACACCGAGTCGCTCGCGCACGGCCCGTTCCCCACCGCCGACGAGAAGTGGCTGGTGGAGGACACCGTCGAGTACCCGATCCAGGTCAACGGCAAGGTCCGCAGCCGCATCAACGTCGCAGCCGACGCGGCCCGCGAGGACATCGAGAAGATCGCCCTCGCGGACGAGAAGATCGTTGCGCTGCTGGACGGCAACGATCCCCGCAAGGTGATCGTCGTGCCCGGCAAGATGGTCAATATCGTCCTCTAGGCGCTTCGCACCCGTGCGCCTTTTCGGTAGTTCCAGCTACCAAAAAGGCGCACGGGTGGCGCAGCCGCCTCAGCACTCCGACGGCGCGGGTTCGCCGCGCAGGCGGGCGTCGACCCACTCGAAGGCACCGGAGTTGCCGAGCGCTTCCCCCAGGAAGTGCTCGCCGGGCACCTGCCGGTAGACGGCGGCGACACCGTAGCCGCACTGCTCGTCGTACAGGTTGCGGGCGCCCAGGGCGGGGATCCAGAAGTCCTGCCCGCCGTTGTAGATGTACAGCGGGGTGCCGGAGACGAGGTCGGCCATCTTCATCTTGGTGTAGATGTCGTGGGCGACAGGTGAATTCAATGCGTCGACGACGTTCGCGAGCGCCTCGGCGGGGATCCCGAACACGCCCGACGCGCCGAGGTTGAGCATGCACTGATCCTTGATCGACGAGATGCCGATGCGCTGGCCGAGGCCGTTGATCAGCGGCAGGATCTCGAGGTTCTGCCGGGAGATCCCGAACACCGCGGCGAGGAACAGCCCGCTCGCGAGGTTGCCGTTCATGGTGCGTCCGAGCATCTCGAAGTCGGCCGGCACCCCGCCCATCGCGGCGCCGACGATGTCGGGCGCCAGCTCCGGCGCATACCCGTCGAGCAGTTTGGCTGCGCCGTGTGTGGCGATCGCCCCGCCGGAGTAGCCCATCATGGCGATCTTGCTGGTGCCGAACTCGGCGGGAAAGGCGTTCCGCATGCCGCGGATGGTGTCGAGGATCGCGTGTCCGGCGGCGTATGGTTCGCCGTACGCCATCGACGGCCCTTCGTGGTCCGGGATGAGGACGGCGTAACCGCGTTCCTCGGCCTTCGCCGTGACGGGGCGGACCAACTCGACGAAGTTTGTCGACGGGGTGATCCCGTTGGCCATGGTGTGGGACGGTGTGCAGGCCCGTCCGAGGCTGTTGATCGGCACGTTGTTGACCAGGACCGGACGTGGTCCGGGACCGGGCCAGACGCCGGCGGGGATGACGAGCGTCGCGGTCGCAAACGTGGGCGCCCCCGACGCGTCGGTGGTCTTCACCTTGATCTGCTTGACCTCGCGCACCGGCCCGAACAGCAGATTCTTCGCGACCGGCGTGACGTCGCGGACCTCGACGAGCTCACCGTTCGCCATGCCGGGCAGCCCGGGCGGGAAGTAGTCGAAGAACGCCTCGCCGATCGGCGACGGCAGCGACTCCTGGTGCAGGGTCTCGAGCGGCGGCGGGGCCAGATCGGGTTCCGGCACCACCGAGCCCACCAGCCCGGGGATCCACGATCCGAACGCCGACCGAGCCAACGACGCGGTTCCCCACGAGCCGGTGATCGGGGTGGTGCCGTTGGAGCCGGTACCGTCCGAACCTGTTCCGTCGGTGAGCGATCCGGGCCCGATGAAGCCCTGCCCGGCCGCGCTGCCCGTCGATCCCACTCCGCCGATACTGGTGTCCGGAAGGGCGCTCCCGCTCGACTGTGCGGCCGCGGCGCCGGAACCTCCCCCGACCACGACACTCACCGCGAGTGCGGTGACCACCATCCGACCCCAGAATCCCCCACGCTGGTTTGGCATGCGCGGGAACCTACCCAAGGCACTTCGTGCCCGTGCGCGTTTTCGGTGGACTCGGCTACCAAAAAGGCGCACGGGTGCCGAAGGCGCCTCAGTAGTAGACGGCGATCGGGCCGTTCGGGCCGGGCATGCACGAGACCGGGGTGTCGAAGACCCGGCCCAGCGTCTCGTCGACCAAAATTTCTGTCGGCGTGCCGAATTCGACCACCTGGCCGTCCTTCATCGCGCAGATCCGGTCTGCGTAGTGCGCGGCGAAGTTGATGTCGTGCAGCACGATCACCACGGTGCGTCCGAGTTCGTCGGCCACCTTCCGCAGGTGCTTCATCATCTGCACCGAGTGCTTCATGTCGAGGTTGTTGAGCGGCTCGTCGAGCAGGATGTAGTCGGTTTCCTGGCACAGCACCATCGCCACGTAGGCGCGCTGACGCTGCCCGCCGGACAGTTGGTCGAGGTACCGGCCCTCGAGTTCCGATAGGCCGAAGAAGTCGATCGCCCGGGTGACCGCCTCCTCGTCGACGCGGGTGAGTCGGCCCTTGGTGTGCGGGAACCGGCCGAACCCGACGAGTTGGCGCACCGTGAGTCGGGTGACGAAGTGGTTCTCCTGCCGCAGGATCGAGACGATCTTGGCGAGATCCTTCGAGCGCGTGCGCGTCACGTCGTGGCCGCCGATCTCGATGCTGCCCGCGTCCGGACTCAGCAGTCGTCCGATCACCGTGAGCAGCGTCGACTTGCCGGCGCCGTTGGGGCCGGCGAGTGCGGTGATGCCGCCCGCCGGGATCCGGAGGTCGATCGGGCCGATCGTCACCGCTCGGCTGTAGTCCTTGCGGATGCCCTTGATCTCGATCACAGTCTGCCCTTCCGCAGGATCACGATGAGGAACGTGGCGCCGCCGACGGCCTCGATGATGATCGACACCGCGCCCTGGGCGTAGAAGATGTTCTTGAGCACGAAGTAGGCGCCGGTGAGGATGACGAAGCCGGTCAGCACCGCGACCGGGAAGATGTAGCGATGGTCGTGGGTGCCCGCGAACTGGTACGCCAGCGTGGCGACCAGGAAGCCGAGGAAGGTCATCGGGCCGATGAGCGCGGTGGACACGGCCATCAGCACGGACACCAGGAACAGCACGATCATGACTTCGCGGCGGTGGTCCAGTCCCAGGTTCGTCGTGACGTCCCGGCCCATCGCCACCAGGTTGAGCCGTCGGGCCCGCCACCACAGCGCTCCCGCCGCCGCGAGGCACAGGGGCACAGCCAGCGGCAGGTAGGCCACCTCGGCGTTCGAGATCGAGCCGAACAGTTTGGCGGTGAGGACGTCGAATTCGCTCGGTGTCAGCAGCCGCTGCATGAATGCCGACACCGACCCGAGCCCGCCGCCGAGGATGATGCCGACCAGCAGCATCACCTGCATGTTCCCGTACTTGCCGGACAGCAGCCAGCCGTACAGCAGCATCGCGAAGACCACCATGATCGTCAGCTGCAGCGCGAATTGCGGGACGCCCTGCAGTGCAACAACTCCCGCGGCACCGAGGAAGAAAACCGAGGCGGTCTGAACGGCGACGTACAGGGCTTCGAATCCCATGATCGACGGCGTGATGATCCGGTTGTTCGTCGCCGATTGGAACGCGACGGTCGCCATCGCCTGGCAGATCACGACGATCGCGATGACGACCAAGCTGGTCGCCCGCAGTTCGGCGACCCGCCAGAAGCCGGGGCTGCCCACCGGCAACGGGTTGTCCCATGCCAGCACGCCGAACGCGAATGCGACTGCGAGAACAACGAGCCCGCTCACCACGGCCCAGTAGCGACGACGGTCGCGGACGGTGGCGAAGGCGCCGCTGCCGGCTCGCTCGCGCGTGGCCGGCGTCTCGACGACGGCCGGGGTCGGTTGGATCTCAAGCATGGCGGCGGCTCCGGAGCAGCATGGCGACGAAGACGATCGATCCGACGACACCGAGGATCAGCGACACGGGGACCTCGAACGGCGCGATGATCGTCCGGCCCACCAGGTCGCAGACGGTGACGATCGCGACGCCCAGCAGGCACACCCAGGGCAGGTTGCTGCGGAGATCGTCGCCGCGGACCATCGACACGATGTTCGGCACGATCAGCCCGAGGAAGGGCAGGTTGCCCACCACGACGGTGACGACGCCGGTGGCGATCGCGATCAGGCCCGTACCCAGGAGGATGATGCGGTTGTAGTCGAGGCCGACATTGGTGGCGACGTCCTCGCCGAGCCCCGCGACGGTGAACCGGTCGGCGGCGACGAACACGGCCACCGCGACGATCGCCACGATCCACAGCACCTCGTACTGGCCGCGGATGGCGGAGGTGAAGCTGCCGGCGAACCAGATGCCCATGCTCTGCAGCAGGTCGGTGGCGAGCGCGAGGTAGGTGGTGATGGCACCGACCACCGCGCCCAGCATGATGCCGACGATCGGCACGATCAGCGACGAGGTCAGCTGGACGCGGCGCAGGAACAGGAAGAAGATCAGGGTGCCGACGAAGGCGGCCACGATGGCGCCGATCATCCGCGGCATCAGACCGGCGCCCGGTGCCACGATCATCATGATCATCAGGCCGAGCCCCGCCCACTCGGTGGTGCCGGTGGTGGTGGGTTCGACGAACCGGTTCTGCGTCAGCAGCTGCATGACCAGGCCGGACATCGCCATCGCGGCGCCCGCGAGTACCAGCGCGACGGTGCGGGGGATGCGGGTGATGTTGAACATCTCCCAGCCGGCCTCGCCGCCGAAGATGTCGAACACGCCGGTGAACAGCGAGAGCGTCAGCAATACGCCGACGCCGAGGAAGCCGAGCAACAGCTTCCAGTCGAACAGGCGACCCTTGTCGCGGACCGTGACGGTCGGTGCACTCATCGGAGAAACTTCCGTACTGCGAGCAAGTGGCTACCCCGTGGTTCGGCTCCGTGCCGTCGCCACGGGGTAGCCGGGGGCTCAGCTGTTGCTGTTCTTCTCGAGCAGGTCGGCCAGCGCGTCGAAGAACGCGGTGTACGTCTGGATGCTCTCGTTGGTGTAGGTGTCGGCGGGCATGTAGATGACGTTGCCCTTCTTGACCGCCTCCACGTTCTGCAGGGCGGCGGAGCCCTCGATCACCTTGGCGGCCGGCATGTAGCCGTCCTTCTTGGCATCGGTGGTGGCGGCGTCACGATCCATGACGATGATCAGGCCCGGGTTCGACTGTGCGATTGCCTCGACCGAGATGTCGTCGCCCTGGTGGTTGTCGGAACCCTGCGGTACCTCGAGCGCGGGCTCGAAACCGAAGATGTCGAACATCGGGCCGATCGTCCGGCCGGTGTGCGGGGCGACGTAGCCGATCTTGCCGCCGGAGACGATGACGCCCATCACCGTCGTGTCGGCACCGTAGGCGGCCTTCACCCGGGCGATGGATGCATCGAACTGGTCGTTGAGCTGCTGCGCCTCGGCCTGCTTGTCGAAGACCTCGCCGAGGACGGTGGTGCCGCGCTTGAGTTCGGCATCCAGCGGCTGGTCCTTGCGGGGGGTGACGTCGACGATGGCGGCGTTCGGGGCGAGCTTGCGGAAGTCCTCGCGGAACTGCGCGAAGCGGTTGCCGTTGACGATCAGATCCGGATCGGCCGCGACGATCGCCTCGAGGTTCGGTTCGCGGTGGGTGCCGAGGTCGACGATGCTCGAGTCCTGCTTGTACGAGATCGTGTCGGGCATCAGCGCCACGGCACCGGCCTTCAGTGGCACTCCCCACGCGGAGAGGGTCTCGAACGTGGTGTTGTCGGTGGCGACGACCGACGCCGCCGGCACGGTGACCGTCTGCGAACCGAAGTTGTCCTCGACCGTCACGGTGGTGGTCTCGCCGGAGGCGGCCTCGTCGGAGGTCGTGCTCGAGCAGGCGGTGAGGGCGAGGGCTGCCAGTGCGAGGGCAGCCGCGCTGCGGTACAGCCGGGGCGCTTTCATCTACGTGATTCCTTGCTTCGTGCCGATGGGACGTGCCGCCGCGGCGACCCCCCTCCCCGCGACAGTGGTGAGCCTAACCTAATGCGCGTAAAAGGGATGATTCGGGCCGGTCGGTCCCCGGGGTGGCGCAGGCCCACGCCGTCGGTGAGGGCACCGGTGTCCGGTGGGCGGGATCGAGCGATGTGGGCAGCGTGTGAGCCGGGTTACGCTCCGCGCGCACGACCCCGAAATCCGTTCCACGAGCAAAGGTTCGCGAGCATGGCATCCGCAGAGGACATCAAGAACACCGTCGCCTCCTACATGAAGGCACTCGAGAGCAAGAGCGCCGACCAGGTCGCGGCCCTGTTCGCGGAGGGTGCCACGGTCGAGGACCCGGTCGGCACCGAGCCCAAGCGGGGCGTCGAGGAGATCCGCGCGTTCTTCAAGGCCATCGAGGCGATGGACCAGACGGCCGAGCTGCTGACCATCCGCGTCGCCGGCAACAGTGCCGCCTTCCACTTCCGCACGGTCTCGAAGGTCGGCGGCCAGACCTACGTCATGGAGCCGATCGACGTCATGACCTTCGACGACGACGCCAAGATCACCAGCACCCGCGCGTACTGGGCGCAGGAGGACATGATCGTCGGCTGACGGCGACATGTCGCGCGGTGGGGTGTGGTCCGAGTCCGGGCCACACCCCACCGACGTTTTGACCCCCCTGGTTGTCTATACAAGACTGGACGGGCAATGGTGGGCGATGTCAGCGGAGGAATTGTGAACGACGGACCGTACTCGCCCGGCGCCCCGGCGCTCCGCAGTACACGTGACGACCGCGCAACGGTGCGGTGGCGCAACGGTCAGGGCACCACGCAGGTTGTCGCCGAGACCGAGACGTGGCGGGTGAGCATCGCGGACGAGCCGACGGCGTCGACGTTCTCGGTGATCGACGGCTACGACCGACTGTTCATGCCGATCGGTGGGGTGCCCGTCGAGTTGACGGGTGCCGGTGATGCGGCCCCTCGCACCGTCGCGCCGCTGGAGACGACGGCCTTTGCCGGCGAGTGGGCCCCGGCGTGCCGGGTGGAGACCCCCACCCGGGCACTCAACGTCATGGTGCGGCGCGGAGCGGCCACCGCGACGATGCGGTTCGGCGAACCGCCCCGGACCGCCGATCCCACCGAGCTGGTGGTCCTCGTGGATCCGGTGACGGAACTCGCGTTGCTGCTGCCGCCCGGGAACGGCGACACCGTCGAGTTCACGAGCCCCTGCGCGATCATCACGGTCACGGCACTCGCCCGTCCCTGACGGGACGTCCTATCGCGGTACGGGGCGCAGCACGATCTCGGTCGGATGCGCGTCTCGCGGCGTCTCGACGGCATTCCGGACCGCTCGCGCGACCGTCTGCGGGGTGAGGAAGGCGTCGGCGTCGTACTCGCCGCCCTCGGATGCGACGATCGCGCGCTGCATGTCGGTGTCGATGCGGCCGGGATGGATCGACGTGACGCGCAACCCCGGCTCCTCGAGCCGCAGCGCATCGGCGAAGGCACGCAGCGCGAATTTGCTTGCGGCATAGGCACCCCAGCCCGCATTGGCACGTAATCCCGCGCCCGAGTTGATCAGTACCACGTGCCCGTTCGCGGCCCGCAGGGCGGGCAGCAGCAGCCGGGTCAGTTCCGCCACCGCGACCACGTTGGCCTCGAAGGTCTTCCGCCACATGTCGACCGACGTCTCCGAGAGCGTTCCCAGTTCGGCGACGCCGGCGTTGTGCACCAGCACCTCGAGCCGGTCGATGTCGGCGACGGCGTCCGCGACGGCCGCGTGGTCGGTGAGGTCGACCGGCCACGGTGCGGCGCCCAGTTCGCCCACGATCTGCTCGAGCGATTCGGCGCTGCGACCACCGAGGATCAGCTGATGGGTGGGTGCGAGTTCGCGGGCGATGGCGGCACCGAGACCGCGGCTGCCGCCGGTGACGAGGGCCGTCGGATGCTGGGAGACCATGCCCCGAGACTAGACCGACGATCACCCGGCCGGGGTCGTGAGTGTCGGCTGTACCGTGCCGTGCGCAGGTAGACCGGGGCCACCCGGCAACGGCGGGCCGGGATTGTCGAAGGGGTTGTCGTTGAACGGGCCGGGGGCGCCCGGGCCGTTGCCGTTGGTCGGCAGCGTCGTCTCGTGCTCGGGGATGTAACCGAAGGAATTCGTCTGCTGCAGACCGGTTTCGTCGGTCGTCGACGTCGGTTGCTGCGGGAATCCGTGATTGGCCGTCTGCGCCGCGCGGTCGCATCCCGCCAGGCCGAGGCTCGCGACTGCGAGTGCGGCGACGGCGCCGACGGCGATCCGCCGGGGAAGCGGTGAGTGGTTCGTCGGGGTCATGGGTCGCCTCCGCTCAACCGGCCGGGGTGGTGAGGGTCGCGTCTGCGGGCGCCGGGACGACGACGGCCGGGTCGATGCGCCCGCCGCCGAGTTCGAACGGGTCGTCCTCGATGCCGCCACCCTCCGGTCCGATGGGATCGGTCTCGAGGGTCGTCTCGTGCTCGGGGATGTAGCCGAAGGAATTGGTCTGCTCGAGACCGCTCGGGTCCTCCGGCGAGTCGGTGCCTTCCTCCTCGGTGGTGAGCGTGGCGGGATTCGACTCGGCCTGGTCGTCGCCTCCGGCGACGGCGGCCCCGAGCAGTCCCGATGCGACGGCCGTGGCGGCTGCTGCCGCGACCATCCAGCCTCGGTGCTCGATCGTCTGTCGATTCATGGCTCTGCCTTTCGTGCAAGTGCTCGGCAGCCCCTTCTCCAGCATGGCACCGGCAGGCGCCGTGTGCAGATGTAGGTTGTGCACAACATTGTTGTGGTCTACATTCATGGTGTGACCGACGACCTCGCACTGGACCGGCAGGTGTGCTTCGCGCTGTACTCGGCGTCGCGCGCCACCACTGCGGCCTATCGGACGCTGCTCGCCGACCTCGGCCTGACCTACCCGCAGTACCTCGTGATGCTGGTGCTCTGGGAGCGGGACGGCCGGGGTGTCCAGGAGATCTGCGATGCTCTCCAGCTCGACACCGGCACACTGTCGCCGCTGCTCAAACGCCTCGAGGCCGGCGGTCTCGTCGACCGGCAGCGGGCCGGTGGCGACGATCGGCGCGTCACCGTCGGGCTCACCCCCGCCGGGGCGGCCCTGCGTGACCGGGCCTCCGACATCCCGGCCCGCCTCGCGCAGGCCACCGGGCTCGATGTACCGGAGCTGGAACGGCTACGCGACGTCCTCATGGCCGTCGGCCGCAATCTCCACCACGCGGATTTCGACACCCCCTCCACCGACAATCGAGAAGAGGCACCGTGAACATCGTCTACACCGCAGAAGCACTGGCCACCGGCGAGGGCCGCAACGGCCGCGCCCGGACGTCCGACGGACGTCTCGATCTCGAGCTCGCCATCCCGACCGAGATGGGTGGCAGCGGCAATGGCACCAATCCCGAACAGCTGTTCGCGGCGGGGTATGCCGCGTGCTTCCACTCCGCCCTCCAGCTGGTCGCGCGGCAGGCCGGCGCCGACGTCACCGATTCCGCCGTGGGCGCGCGGGTCGGTATCGGCCCCAACGGTTCCGGCGGCTTCGGACTGGCCGTGACGCTGGAGGTCTCGCTGCCGCACCTCGAGCGCGGAGAGGCCCTCGCGCTCACCGAGAAGGCGCACGAGGTGTGCCCCTACTCGAACGCCACCCGCGGCAACATCGAGGTCACCCTCACCGTCGCCGACGACGAATAGCCCTGCCGGACGCCGGTCCCGGAGGCACCATGGAGGCATGGCGAATCCGGGGCCGGTCGAGGCATTGCGGGAGGTCGCGTTCTGGCTCGAACGCGACCGGGCCGTCACGTACCGGGTGAAGGCGTACCGGCGGGCCGCGGACGTGGTCGCCGGTCTCACCGACGAGCAACGCCGAGCCCGGGAGCGCTCCGGCGACTGGACGTCGCTGCCCGGCGTGGGCGCGAAGACCGCCGCCGTCGTCGAACAGGCGGTCGCCGGTAAGGTGCCCGACTACCTGCAACAGCTCCGTGACGCCGCCGAGCCCATCGGCTACGGCGGCGACCTGCAGCCCGCGCTGCGCGGCGATCTGCACGTCCACTCGGACTGGTCCGACGGCGGCAGCCCGATCGACGAGATGATGCGCGCCGCGGCGACCCTCGGCCACGAGTACTGCGCGCTCACCGACCACTCGCCGCGGCTGACCATCGCGAACGGCCTGTCCGCGGAGCGGCTGCGCACCCAGCTGACGGCGGTGCGGGAGCTCAATCGGGAACTCGCGCCGTTCCGGATCCTCACCGGCATCGAGGTCGACATCCTCGACGACGGCGCGCTCGACCAGGAGCCGGAGCTGCTCGACGAACTGGACGTCGTGGTCGCGAGCGTCCATTCGCACCTGCGCGCCGACCGGGCGGAGATGACGCGCAGAATGCTGGGCGCGGTACGGAATCCGCGGGTGAACGTGCTCGGGCATTGCACGGGCCGCCTCGTCGAGGGCGCCCGCGGCGGCCGTCCGGAGTCGAAGTTCGACGCTGAGAAGGTCTTCGAGGCGTGTCGCGACCACGACGTCGCGGTGGAGATCAACAGCCGGCCGGAGCGTCGGGACCCGCCGAGCCGGCTGATCGATCTGGCCGTCGACATCGGTTGTCTCTTCGCGATCGACACCGACGCGCACGCGCCCGGGCAGCTGGCGTGGCAGGGGCTCGGCTGTGAGCGCGCGATCCGGTGCGGTGTGGAGGCGGCGCGGGTCGTCAACACGTGGCCCGTCGACGAATTGCTCACCTGGACGCGCGCGTTCGCGGGGTGAGTCGCAGAATGGGACGATGATCGACCCGGGATTCACGCCCACCCAGCTCGCGGCGCGAGCTGCCTACCTGCTGCGCGGCAACGACCTCGGGACGATGACCACCGCCGCGCCGCGGCTGTACCCGCACATGTGGAGCTGGGACGCGGCGTTCGTGGCCGTGGGGTTGGCGCCGCTGAGCGTGGAGCGGGCGGTCACCGAACTCGACACGCTGCTGTCGGCGCAGTGGAGCAACGGCATGATCCCGCACATCGTGTTCGCGAACGGGGTCGACGGCTACTTCCCCGGCCCCGCGCGCTGGCAGTGCGGGGAACTGGCCGGACATGCGCCGATCGGTGTCGACACCTCCGGCATCACGCAACCGCCCGTGCACGCGATCGCGGTGCAGCGGATCCTCGACCACGCCCGGCGGCACGGCCGCAGCACCCGGGCGGTCGCCGAGGAGTTCCTGGACCGGCGGTGGCCGGACCTGATGCGTTGGCACCGGTGGCTCGCGCGGGCACGGGACCGCGACGGGAACGGGCGCATCACGCTGTTCCACGGGTGGGAGTCCGGAATGGACAATTCGCCCCGGTGGGATATCCCGTACGGCAACGTGATTCCGGGCCCTGTCCCGGCGTATCGGCGCGAGGACGTCACCGTCGTAACCGATGCCTCGCAGCGCCCGAGCAACGGCGAGTACGACCGCTACCTGTGGCTGCTCGAGGAGATGAAGAGCGTCCGCTACGACGACGAGGCGCTGCCGGAGAAGATGAGCTTCGCGGTCGAGGACGTATTCGTCAGCGCCGTCTTCGCGCTCGCGTGCGACGTGCTGGCCACGATCGGTGAGGAGCATTCGCGACCCAACGCCGATGTCCGCGAACTGCACTCCTGGGCCGACCACTTCCGTAAGGGCGTCGTGGCCACCACCGACGCGCGCTCCGGCGTGGCCCGGGACCTCGACCTGCGCACCGGGCGGTGGATCGCCACCGACACCATCGCGATGTTCGCGCCCCTGCTGTGCGGTGGCCTGGACCGGCACACCGAGCGAGGCCTGCTGCACACCTTCGAGGGTCCGCGTTTCTGCACCCATCCGGATCTGCGGTACGCGGTGCCGCCGTCCACGTCGCCGGTGTCGCGGGACTTCCGGGCGCGCGAGTACTGGCGCGGACCGGTGTGGCCCGTCATGACGTGGCTGTTCTCGTGGGCGTTCGCGCGTCGCGGTTGGGCCGAGCGGTCGCTGATGCTGCGTGCGGAGGGACTGCGGCAGGCCGCCGACGGCAGTTTCGCCGAGTACTACGAGCCGTTCACCGGTGAGCCGCTCGGCAGTATGCAGCAGTCGTGGACCGCGGCCGCGGTGCTGGACTGGCTCGGCTGATGAACCGTGTGGAACGCCGCTGTGAACTGTCTGTGAGATACCGATACCCGGTGCGAAACAGGCGCGCGCGGTGAGGAAGTCGTCTAGTCTCGGGCAATGCCGAGGAACCGTCGTCGCTCCCTGTCGCGTGTCGCAATACTGGCCATGGCCGGGGCGGTGACGCTGACAGCCCCCGCGGTCGCGGTGGCGGCGCCGCAGGGCGTCGACGTCGCATCGTGGCAGCATCCGGGGGGTGCGCCCATCAACTGGGGGGCAGTGCGCGGAGCCGGCTACGAGTTCGGCATGGTCAAGGCCACCGAAGGCCTGTTCTACACCAACCCGTACTTCGCGCAGGACTCGATCGCGATGCGCATCGCCGGAGTGGCGCGCGGCGCGTACCACTATGCGGACCCGTCGGCGTCACCCGAGGCGCAGGCGGCCTTCTTCGCCGCGAACGCGCTGGCGGTCAACCAGATCGGCGGCCTGCCCCCGGTGCTCGACCTCGAGAGCACCGGCGGTCTCGCGGCGCCGCAACTCATCGACTGGACGCGCCGCTACCTCAATTCGGTGCAGGCTCTCACCGGCCGTCAGCCGATCATCTACACGTACCCCAACTTCTGGCGTACCGCGATGGCGAACACCACCGAGTTCTCCAACTACCCACTGTGGATCGCCGACTACAACGGCGGCAACTACCCCGGCCCGCTGCCGGGTGGGTGGAAGAACTGGGCCTTCTGGCAGTACACCGACAGTGGCCGCATCCCGGGGGTGAACGCCGCCATCGACCTCAACGTCTACAGCGGGGCGATGGGCGATCTCAACATGTACGCGCGCAACTTCTTCGGTAGCTGAGTGCGCGCCGGTATGACGAAGCTGAGTGGAAAGACCGCGATCGTGCTGGGCGTGGCGCCCGGCAACGTGGGGCACGCCATCGCCCGTCGGTACGCCGACGACGGTGCCACCGTGCTCGTCGCGGGTCGGCGCCCGGACGCGCTCGCCGAGGTGGCCGACGGGATCGGTGCGCAGTGGCAGCCGTGCGACATCACGTCCGAGGCGGACCTGGATGCGCTCGTCGAGCGCGCGCGGAACCTGTTCGGACACATCGACGTGGGCGTCAACGCCACCGGGTGGGGTCTGCTCGCCCCGTTCGAGGACACCACCCGCGAGGATCTCGAGCGGATGGCGGCGGTCCAGTTCACCGGGCCCTTCCAGTTCTTCCAGCGGTTGGTCGCGAACATGCCGAACGGCGGCTCGATCATCCAGATCTCGTCGGTCACGGCGTCGATCATGTTCGAGAACCACGCCGCCTACATGGGCACCAAGGCCGGTATCGACCACGTGATCCGGTGCATCGCCAACGAATACGGTGAGCGCGGGATCCGCGCCAACTCGATCGCGCCCGGCGGCGTCGCGGACGCCCCGATGTCGGGCGGTGGACTGAACTACCCACCGATCCGCTCGCTCTACCTGCGCGAGATCCCACTCGGGCGGGTCGGCATCGCCGAGGACGTCGCGAACGTGGCGGCGTGGCTGGCCGGCGACGAATCCGGTTTCGTCACCGGCCAGATGCTGCACGTCAGCGGTGGGCAGACGCTGCGCCGGAACCCGTCGATCGCGGACCTGATCGGAGCGGCCACGCCCGACCAGGCGTAGCTCTCAGCCACCCGGGGTGAGCTGACCGGTCACCCGGTAGAGCCGCCACATCTCGGGCTCGGTGCCGCCGTCGTTGCGCATCTCGAGCACGAGCGCGCCGACGCCACCCGAGCCGGTCTCGAACATCGTCGGGTACCGGCGGTTCACGGCGTCGGCCACGCCGCGCTTGGTGTTCGGGACCGCCAGGATGTACTGGACGCCGTTCCCGGCCGGGTCGTCGAGGATCTCCGCGAAGTCGGTGTCCGACGTGATGACGAACTGCTTGGGGTTCGCTGACGCCGTCACCACCGCAAACCCCTCGACGGTGTCGAGCAGGACGGAGCCCTCGGGCAGGTCGAGGCGGTCGAGGTAGTCGGCGATGCGCCGTTCGGCACCGAATGTGCGCAGGATCGCCAGCTCGGTGGGGTCCTGCCGGCCCGGGACGATCGCGCTCGCGATGGAGTGCTCGAGCGCGGCCAGCCGGGCGTTGCCCATCGCGACGGTCGTCACCGCGGTCGATCCGACGAGCAGGCACACCGCGAACGCGACCAGTGGTGACGGTCCCGGGTAGGCCGGGATCGGACGGGGTTCGGGTGCGAAATGCCCGGGGCGGTGCGAGATCACGGGCGCCCGGCTGGGGGTGAGCAGGACGACGAGCACGAACGCGAACGGGATGATCGTGATGTAGAAGCGCAGGAACGGGAACGTCGAATCCATCAGGTACAGCAGCGACTGCGTGCCGAGGACCGCGCCGAAGATCGTGAACGGGACCAGGATCTCGGCGTCGCGGCGGCGGTAGGCGAGCACGGCCGCGACGATCAGCAGCAGTGGGACCGCCGGCCCCAGCACCGCCATCTCTGTCAGCGAGAACACCGCCCGGTCGACGCCCGTGGTCGTGGCACCGCCGCCGGACTGCTCGAGAATCGCGCTGTTGCCGTACACCGACGAGAACTGTTGGAACGCGGTGCCGGTGATCAGCCAACTCGTGAACGACCACGCGACGAAGGCCGCGATACCGGGTCCGACGACGATCGACACCTCGACCGCGGCCGCCCACCAGCGATCTCCCCGCGCGGACTGCGGGGTGGGGCGATGACGGATCACGGTGACCAGGCCGACGAGGGCGCCGGCGACGATCATCGGGGCGATCGCGTCGTAGCGGGTGAGATAGGCGAGGGCCAGCGCGATGCCCGCCGCGATGAGGTCGTGTACGCCGTCGCTGCGCATCCACCGCATGAGCCGGCGGACGGCCCAGCACACGAAGAACACGAACGGCGCCTCGCTCATGCCGTTGGCCGCGTACATGACGATCATGGGGTTGAGGGCGAACAGCGCGGTGAGCACCACCACCAGAACCGTGGAACAGCCACGGTCACGCGCGATTCCGCGGATCTGGACGACGGCGCCGGCCATGAACGCGGCCGACATCACCGCCGCAGTCAGGTTCCAGCGCAACAACTCCGGCCACCAGTGCCCGAGGAAGCCGAGGGGCAACTGCGCGAACGCGGTCAGTGGTGTGAAGACGAATCCGATCGCCGCGAGGTGCGGGTCCCGGCTCAGGAGCACCCCCGAGACCGCCGCGACGCGGGACAACGAGTCGGTGAAGATGAATCCCACACCGACGTTCATCCACACGCCCACCGCGACGTAGGCGGTGAACAGAATCCCGTACAGCGCCCATGGCTTCCGCCGCTCGCGGACGCGTGGGGTTCCGCGTCCGGCGCCCCCCTGCGCGGGCGCCGGACGCAGGGCCGTCGTCGAGGTCACGACCGGCGCCGGCGCAGCCACACTGTCGCGCCGACCACGATCACGGCGAGGACCGCGGTCCCCGCGACGATCGCGACGATCGCGCCGGTTCCGATACCGGAGTCCTCCTCGGAGTCGGCCTGCGCGGCCACGTCGGTGACCTTGACGCCGATCGCGAACGGTTGCGCGTCACGCGGACCGATCAGGACGTCGCCGGTGAGGCGCGGGAACTGGGACGGATCGGCGTCGAGCCAGCCGAGCAACGCGTCGAGGTCGCCGGGTTCGCCGTTGGACGTCGCCAGCACCACCGTGCGGTTGCCCTGCTCGGTCACCTGCAGCGTGCCGTACGGGGTGGTCCCGGCGACGCCCTGCAGGGCGAGCAGTGCGGGGTCGGCCGACGCGAGCGGCGGCCGCACCGACTGCGGCAGATTGCCGTCGGCGGCGATCAGGATCGCCGGCAGCGTGTCGGTGGCGGCCTCGGTGAGCGGACGCACCCGCGGCTGCAGCGGCAGGTAGCTGCTGTGCTGCATCTGGACCAGGAGTTGGTTGGCCCGGCGCAGGTCGCCGAGGCCGTTGTCGCCGAGGCCGACGTCGACGGTCGGCAGCAGGGTCTGCGGCAGCGACGCGAACCCGCCGGGTAGCGGCGGCGACGCGAGGTGCGACGAGACGGTGCTGCGCGGATCGACCGTGAGCGACGACGCGTCGCTGGTTCCGCACTGGAAGTCCCCGGTGATGTCGAGCGCCACCGTGAGCGTCATGAAGCGGGACAGCAGGTTGTTCGGCACGTCGGCGCGGACGTCGAACCTGCCCGTCGAGTCGAGCGGCGCACTGGCCAGTTGGGTACCACCGAGACTCACGGTGAGGATGCCGCTCCGGGACGGCGGCAGCGGGACGTAGGTACCGAACAGGTGCGCCGACAGGTCGCGGATCGGCCGGCCGAGCTGGGTCTGATTGACCTCGATCGGCACCGCGATGCGGTTGAGGCCGGACGCCGTGAGCGAGCCGATCTTCAGCTGCTCGAGCGTCACCACGTCCTGGGCCACCTCCGGCACCTTCACCTCGGGAGCCGCGATCGCGCGACTGGCGGCCGCGTAGCCGTCGAGATTCGCCACGAACAGGTCCACCTGCGACGAGAGTGCGCTCTCGTTGCCGGTGATGCGCAGTACCGGCGCACCGGCGGGAGTCGGCTCCAGCCCGATTCCGGCGTCGGAGGCGCCACCGACGGCGATCGATCGCTCGAACAGGGCCGGGGCCACCGGCGGCACACCGGCACCGGCGGGCAGCTGGGTCACCTCGACGCGGGTGGGCTGATTGCCGTAGTGGTTGACGACGGCCGTGCTCAACGTCAATGCGGCGTTCTGCTCGGCCGCCGACGACGGGTCCGCGACGTAGATCGTCAGCTTCCGGAGAATCGGCGGCAGGAACTCGGCGGGGGACGCCGGTTGACGCTCGGCGCCGGCGTAGTCCACGGCCGCGTCACGCAGGGTCAGCGGGGCGAACTGGCTGCGGTCGTAGCAGCGGTTGTCGACGGGAATGTAGTGGCTCGTGATCGTGAGGTTCACCGACCGGTCGGTCACGGGCAGGCCGTCGAGCGGTACCGACAGCGGGATGCCGCCCTCGTTCGCGGCCGGGATCTCCACCCGCTGGACCACACGGGCGTCGGACCGGACCTCGAGCCACCCCTGCCGGAAGTCCATTGGGGTCGTGAGGCTTCCGGTGAGCCGGCGGGCCTGCAGCCCGTCCGGCACCGGGAGGGTGACGGTCACGGGCGCGGAGTCCGACACGAACTGCAGGTCGGCGGGGCGTCCCAGCTCGGGGAACGGAACTGACTGTCCGGTAGGGACAGTCGCGTCGCTGGAGTCCTGAGCCGACGCCGTGCCGGCTCCCGGCAGAAGCGCGGCGATCGCGACGAGCGTGCCCGTCACGAGCGTTGCGAGCCTGCGTCGCGGCGCGCGCGAGGGCGCCCCCGTCCTTGCCATGAACTCTCCCCAGATCGTCCTCTACGTGCTGCCGGCATCCGGTCGAGTGGGTCGACGACGGTCGGCTGAACGAAGGAACCCGAATCCGAAACTTCTTGTGCGCAGCCAGGGCCCGTCGGAACGGCCACCACGCTCACCTTCGTCGCGACCATTCAATCACGGGTTTGTACCAAACGCTGGTTCAAAAGTTGAAGTTTCATCGGTGTGATTCGGAGTGGTTGGTCACGGAGCGACACCTGTCACTTCGTGTAACACTCCGATCGCTGCCGTGATGAGTCAAGATGGAAGTGCAAACGGTCCGGTGTAGACCGCGTCGCTCGACGATTGCGAAATAGTCTCGACTGCACATGTGTTCGAGCGAGCGGGGAGGAAAAACCACGATGACGCATGCCACCCCGGGCATCGAAACCTCCCCCGTGGGCGACGGCGAGGAGGCCCAGGCCGCCGCCGCTGCGCCGGCGACCGCGCGCGGGAAGTCCTCGGCACCGGCACCGTTCACCGGCACGTCGATCTTGTTGCGGTGGCTGCTCATCGGTGGTTGCTCGCTCGCCGCGTTCTGGCCCTCGGTGGTCCGGACCGTCGACGACCTTCGTGGCGGCGACTTCCTCGGCTACATCCTGGTGATGCCGTTCCTGGCCGCCGTGGCGGCGATCGGCATCGCCCGACGCCGCGCCGGCGAATTACCCATCCACGACCGGCAGATCGACAGCCTCGTCGGCGGGATGGCCCTGCTGGTCTCCGTTGCGGTCCAGTGGCTGCTGCTACCCCGATACGCCGAGCAGTTCAGCGTCCTGCGCATCGATCTGCTGTCGTGGTTGCTGTTCGTCGTGGGCGCTGCGGTGCTGCTGTTCGGGCTGCGACCGGTAGGCCGGTTCTGGCCCGTGTGGCTGATGCTTCTGCTCATCGCTCCCCTCCCCTACCGGATGGTCGTGGTGATGCTGGGCGGCCAGTCGCAGCACGTGAGCGTCGTCCTGACTGCGTTCGCGGCGGCCGCCACCGGAATCGCGGTGGGCAGGACGCGGCGACGCGGCATCGTGGGCGCCGTCGCCACGATCGCCGTGGGCGTCGCCGTGTTGGCCTTCATCTGGTTCGTCTTCCCCGACGTGCCCCGGCTGGTCGTGCAGTTCGTGCCCGCCGGTGTCGCGGCCGTGACGGTCGGTATCGGGATGTACCTGCAGTACGGGTACTACTTCACGGACCGGCGTGCCGCCTATTCCGTGGCGCCGCAGCGCCCCACCGCCGTGCGCACCGGCCTGGTCCGCTCCGGCCTGGTCGTCGTCGCGGTCGCCTTCGTGCTCTCCCTCATCCCGCTGCCCGATCCCCCGGCCACCGTCGTCGCCGACGGTCCGTCGACGCCCGGCACGGGCCTGGTCGTGCCGTCGGGATGGACGCAGGAGGACGTAGAGGATTTCGACTGGGCCAACCGCTTCTTCGGGCGCCGCGCCACGCTCGTGCGGCAGACGATCGTCGCTGACGAGGGGAATCCGGACTGGGATTCGAAGGCACGGCCGCGGCGCGTCGTCATCGACACTCTCGACACGCACCGCCCCGCGACGCTCACCGTGTACCCCACCGACACGCTCTACCGCCTCAGAGACGCCCGCCGCAGCCCCACCGTGCCGGTGGACCTCGGTCACGGCGTGCAGGGCGAGTTCTCGACGATCGTCGACGAGGAGGCGCTGCTGACGTGGAGCCTGCTGTCGTTCACGTGGACGCGAGACGACATCAGCCAGCGGGTCAACCTGGTCACCGTCGACGATCATCGCCCGGACGCGATCTTCCCGCGGCCGACGCCCTCGATGGCGTCCGATGTCACCAACACGTTCAACGTCCTGATCCGCGGCAACGCGGTCACCGTGGACGACAACTCCGAGTACAAGGATCGCGACATGCTCGCCGTCGTCGGAACGCAGCTCGTCGACGCCCAGTGGAAGGCGGACGAGGCATGAGCGCCGACCGTTCGGCCGCCGTCGCCGACGAGTTCAAGGCCGCGGCGTTGAACGA
This sequence comes from Prescottella equi, assembly GCF_002094305.1. GTDB lineage: Bacteria > Actinomycetota > Actinomycetes > Mycobacteriales > Mycobacteriaceae > Prescottella > Prescottella equi. Next base: position 390,001 of record NZ_LWTX01000003.1, on the reverse strand, counting down.
CGCCGTCGACGGCCTGCGGGAGCGGCATCCGCTCGCGTCGGCCGCGGTCGCGTTCGTGCCGTGGCAGCGCAACCTGGCGCTCGCGGTGGCGGCGCTGGTCGTGGGCTGCGCGGTGTTCTTCCCGATCGGCACCTTCACGGTGCTGATCGCGGTGTGCACGCTCGCGTACGTCGCCACCATGATCGACCGTCTGATCATCTTCGCCCGCGGGCTCGACCGGGAGGCCATCGTCACCGTCTCCGACGAGGACGCCCGGGCGATTCCGGACGACGAACTGCCCTCCTACACGATCCTTGTGCCCGCGTACGACGAGACCGAGGTGATCTACGACCTCGTCGCGGGCATGACTGCGCTCGAATACCCGCGCGAGAAGTTGCAGGTGCTGCTGCTGCTCGAGGAGGACGACCACGGCACCGTGGAGGCCGCGAAGGACGCGATCTCCGTGCCGGGCGGCGAGATCGTGACGGTGATCCTGGTGCCCGCCGCGCAGCCGCGCACCAAACCCAAGGCGTGCAACTACGGCCTGCATTTCGCGACCGGTGAGATCGTCACCATCTACGACGCCGAGGACAAGCCCGATCCGCTGCAGTTGCGCCGGGTCGTCGCCGCGTTCGCGCGTCAGCCCGACGACGTGGCCTGCGTACAGGCCAAGCTCGCATACGACAACGGCCGCCAGAACCTGCTCACCGGCTGGTTCACCGCCGAGTACGCGGTGTGGTTCAACTTCCTGCTGCCCGGGCTGATGAAGACCAGGTCGCCGATCCCGTTGGGCGGCACGTCCAATCATCTGCAGCGGTGGGTGCTCGACGAGATCGGTGCGTGGGATCCGCACAACGTGACCGAGGACGCCGACCTGGGCGTGCGGATCGCGGCGTCGGGCTACTCGACGGCGGTGTTGGACTCGACGACGATCGAGGAGGCCAACAGCGATCCGATCAACTGGATCCGGCAGCGATCCCGTTGGTACAAGGGGTATCTGCAGTCGTGGCTGGTGCACACCCGCAGGCCGCTCGAGGCGTGGCGTTCACTCGGTGCGCTCAGCTTCATCCGGTTCACCCTGTTGCTGGCCGGGACGCCGATCATCGCGTGCCTCAACCTGGTGTTCTGGTTCATCACGTTCACGTGGCTGCTCGGCCAGCCGCTGATCGTGGCCGACGTGTTCCCGCCGTACATCTACTACGGTGCGCTGGTCTCGCTGGTGTTCGGCAACGCCGCCGCGATCTACATGAACATCGTCGGCTGCCGCGAGACCGGGAACTCGCACCTGCTGCTCGCGTGCGTCACCGTCCCGATCTACTGGCTCATGATGAGCATCGCCGCCGCCAAGGGCTGCTGGCAGCTGCTGCGCAATCCGTCCTACTGGGAGAAGACCTTCCACGGTCTGGGAACACCTTCTCCCCAGTCCCCGGCCGCCCCCCAGTCCCCGGCCGCCCCCTGACCGCGTTTTGCGCACTTGTCGCGGATTTCCGGCGTCCGCCGGCGCGACAAGTGCGCAAAACGCGGGGGTGAGGGATCAGCCGTAGGTGTTGAATCCGGCCATCAACGGGAACAGCGGGTCGTCGTACCCGATGTCCATGGTGCAGTCGTTCGGACGCGGGTCCGGGACGAACGCCCACAGCAGCGCGCCGGCGGTACCGGCCGCGCGCTGACCGGTGATCTTCTGACCGATGCTCGACGCGCGTGCGGACAGCGTCTTGCACGACCCCGCGTTCTCGCCGATCTCTGCCACCAGCAACGGCTTTCCGGCGGCCTCGGCCTGATCGATCCGACGGGCCAGACCGTTCCACTGGTCACCCGGCAGCGGGATGCCGTCGGCGCCGTAGTCGTGGTACTGCACGAAGTCGACGTTGTCGGATTCGGTGACGAACTGGTAGTCGTCGCCGCCGGTACCGCACTGGCCGCCTCCGATCAGGCCCGCGGTGACCAGGTGCTTCGGCGCGATCGTCTTGATCTCCGCGCCCGCCTCCTCCATGAAGTCGCGGAGCACCTGCGCGGCATCGGTGGGGCAGGTGCGCACCCACCAGTCGCAGTTCCCGTTCACGCACTCACCCGGATCCGGTTCGCCGACCAGCTCCCACGCCGCTACGGAGGGAGAATCCTTCCAGCGGTTCACCGCGGTCTGCACCCAGTCCTCGAAGCTGAGCCGGGTGCCGTTCTCGTCGTCGGTCTTCCAGCCGCCCACGTACCACGAGCGGTCCTTGAACTTCTCGCTCTCGCACGCGCCGTCCTGAGCGGACAACACGGGAATGATCATCTGATCGGTGCGCTCCGCCTCCGCGAACACCGCGTCCATGGCGGTGAAGTCCAGTTCACCGGTGAACTTGTTGATCGCGAGTTCCTGGAAGGCGTTGAATCGCGTGAGCGAATGCGGCGGCAGGGAGTCGAAGTACTCGGGCAGATCGACCATCCCGCCGCAACCACGGTTGATGCCCCAGTTCGTGGACAGCTGGTAGGCGTTGAAGCCTGCCGGCCACCACTTCTCGCCGTCGAGGTACAGGCCGTCCGACGCGGCCTCGACACGGCCCTGCGCCTGGGCTTGCGGGGCCAGGCCCGCGCCGCAACTGGCCATCGTCACCACCGACAGCACCGCTACCAGCAACCATCTCAATCTCGGTGTCGTTTTCAGAACTGCCTCGCTTCGTCAACGCGTGGCCGCGGGATGGATCGATTGCCTCTCCCCGACTCCCCGGCGATCCACGGCGTATGGGACCCATCCGCGCCACACTCTAGAGAACTTCCGACAGAAACGCCTGGAGACGTGGGGTTTCCGGATGGTCGAACATTTGGTCGGGGATCCCGGACTCGACCACGACGCCGCGATCCATGAACAGCACCGTGTCCGACACCGACCGCGCGAAGCCCATCTCGTGGGTCACCACCACCATGGTCATGCCCGTGGCCGCCAGGTCCGCCATGAGCGCCAGCACTCCCTTGACCAGTTCCGGATCGAGCGCCGACGTCGCCTCGTCGAAGAACATCACCTGGGGTTGCATCGCCAACGCCCGGGCGATCGCGACCCGCTGCTGCTGCCCGCCGGACAGGTTGCCCGGACGCGAGTCCGCCTTGTGCGCCAGCCCCACCAACTCCAGCTGTTCCACCGCCAGCTGTCGGGCCGCGTCCTTCGACAGCTTCTTCAGTTTGCGCGGGCCGAGCGCGATGTTGTCGGCGACGGTGCGGTGCGGGAACAGATTGAAATGCTGGAACACCATGCCGATCCGCTGCCGCAGCCGATCCGGGTTGTCCGCGAGCACGGAGCGGCCGTCGAGCAGGATGTCGCCCGCGTCCGGCTCGTGCAGCCGGTTGAGCACGCGCAGCAGCGTCGACTTCCCGGATCCCGACGGCCCGATCACCGTGACGGTCTTGCCGGCGTCGACGTGCAGGTCCACGCCCCGCAGCACCTTGTTGGCCCCGAACGCCAGGTGCAGCCCGGTACCGGTGAGGGAGACGGAATCGTCCACGCGTCAGCCCCTTTCCACGACGATCGCCTGCTCGAGGTCGTCGAGCGTGCCGGAGGTGTCGGCGCGACCGGTGCGCAGCCGACGGTCGATGTAGTTCACCAGGTGGGTGAGCGGAATCGTCAGTGCCAGGTAGAACAGGCCGGCAGCGACGAGCGGCGACAGGTTGCCGGTCTGCGCGTTGAGGTCCCGGCCCACCGCGAACAGTTCCCGCTGCGTCACCAGCAGTCCCAGGAAATAGATCAGCGACGAATCCTTGATGAGCGAGATGAACTGGTTCATCAGCGCCGGCAGCACCCGTCGCACGCCCTGCGGGATCACCACCAGCGCCATCGACCGGCGGTACGAGAAGCCCAGGGCGCGGGCCGCTTCCATCTGCCCCGGCTCCACACTCTGGATGCCGGACCGGAAGATCTCCCCGATGTACGCCGCTGCCAGCAGCGACAGCGCGGCGGCGCCCAGCCAGTACGGGTTGCTGCCGGTGAGGCCCTTCACGACCGGGCCGACGCCCAGACCGACCAGCAGGATGATCACCACCGCTGGCAGGCCACGGAAGATGTCCGTGTAGACCCGGGCGGGCCAGCGCAGCCAGCGGGTGCGGGAGATGCCGGCCACCGCCAGCAGCATGCCGATCACGGTGCCGACGATGCCCGACGACAATGCCAGGATCAGGGTGTTCGGCAGACCGGTGCGCAGCAGATCCGGGAACGCGCGCTTGTACAGCTCCCAGTCGAAGAACGTCTCGCCCAGCTGCTGCAACGTCGACTTGGGTTGCTCGGTGGACGGTTCGGTAGTCGAAGCGTTCTGCGCGGCGATGGCCGCGAAGTCCGGCAGTTGCGGTTCGGGCGCGGCCTTGCTGCCCGGTTTCCAGCCCGCGGGTAGTTCCCGCGGCACCCAGTCCGAGTACAGCCGGGACCACGTGCCGTCGGCGATCACGGCGTCGAGACCCGAGTTGAGGGCGTCGATCAGCGGCTGGCAGTCCTTCGCCACCGCCCAGCCGACGTAGTTGTTGAGGCTGAACGTGTTCTGCACGATCGACGCCGGATCACCCGGCGCGATCGCGCCCTGCGCCTGCTGAGACGGCGCCACCCACGCGTCGATCTGGCCGGTCTTCAGGTTCGCGTACGCGGTGTTGTAGTCCGGGAACTTCACCGGGTCCAGGCCCAGGGTGTTCACGACGTAGTCGTCCTGCACGGTGCCCTGCACGACACCGATGCGCACCGACGACGTCAGGTCCGGGAAACCCTTGATCGCGCTCCCGTTCGGCACCACCAGCGCGAAGTAGCCGAAGTCGTAGCCGTTGGTGAAGCCGACCAGGTCGCGTCGGGCGTCGGTGGTGGTGATCGACGACGAGCCGACGTCGAACCGGTGTCCCGCCACCTGCGCGAGCAGTCCCGCGAAGTCCGTTCCGACGAACTCGACCTGCAGACCCAGCTTCGCCGCCACCGCCCGCAGCAGTTCGTTGTCGAATCCGGTGAAGACGTTCTGCGAGTTGACGCAGATGCTGGGGGGTGCGTCGGACAGCGTGCCGACCGTCAGCTTCCCGGGTTCGGCCAGGTTCAGCTTCGACACGTCGACGTCGGCGAGCGGCCGCGTGTCCGGGGTCGTGTACTTGTCCTCGGCAGAGGTCGCGGCCGCGGAGTCCAGGTTGCCGGGTAGCGCGGTGGCACTCTCGACGCCGGGCGGGGCGCACAGGTCACCCGACGTGGCATCGCCGCTCGACGAGCACGCGGTGAGCGCGAGCAGCAACCCGGCGAGCACCACCGCCACCGCCCGGGCGCGGGAGATGGCGGCGGCGGTCATCGAATTCTCGGTCTACGCGAGGCCGGACAGCTGCGGCGGGGTGTGCTCGTCGCGCCAGGCGACGGCCTCACGGAGGGCGGTGAGGTCGTAGTCCGGTCCGCTCGCGTTCACCGTGAACAGCGTGACCCCGGCGTCGACGTACGCCGCGGCCTCGTCGACCCCGTGCCACCACGTCGACCGTTCGATCTCGTGCGGATCACGCTGTACGTCGCCGCAGTGCTCACCGAGGATCGCCGACTTGCGGACGAATTCGTCCCGATCGCCGAAGCCGTGCCAGATGTCGGCGTACTCGGCCACCAGCCGCAGCGTCTTCTTCTCGCCACTGCCACCGATCATGAGCGGAATGTCCCGGGTCGGTGCCGGATTGAGCTTGCCGAGCCGAGAGGTGATGCGCGGCAAGTACTCCCCCAGCAGCTTGATACGAGAACCCGGAGTGCCGAACTCGTAGCCGTAGGCGTCGTAATCCTTCTCGAACCAGCCGGCGCCGATGCCGAGGATCAGACGTCCGCCGCTGATGTGGTCGACGGTGCGGGCCATGTCGGCCAGCAGGTCCGGATTGCGGTAGCCGGCGCAGCTCACCAGCGCGCCGATCTCGACCCGCTCGGTCTGCTCGGCCCACGCCCCGAGCATGGTCCAGCACTCGAAGTGCGCACCCTCCTGATCGCCGTACAGGGGATAGAAGTGATCCCAGTTGAAGACGACGTCGGCGCCGGCGTCCTCGGCGCGCAATACGGCGTCGCGGATCATGCCGTAATCGGGGGCGTGCTGAGGCTGTAGCTGGATGCCGATACGCACGGGACGGGTCATGGGAACTCCTTCGCGGCGAGACTGCATCTCACGGTAGACCCAGGGTCGTGGCACTGCACGATGTTGGCCGCCGCACGGCCACGAGTGCAGGGGCGATTGTGGTGATGACGCTGATCCGATTCCCGCGTGGTCGGGCCGGAAGCGGCGTCCGGCAACACTTTCCGGCAGAACTTCCGGTCAAAGATCGTGATTCGCGGCGAGCCACTGCTCGACGCCGCGGAATCCGGGGGTGTCGAACGAGATGCCGCGCCTGTCGATTTCGGCGACCGCCACAACCAGCAACGCTTCGAGGCGTTCGATCTCCCTGGACATCTCGACCACCGACTGCAGCAACAAGGTTTCGGGGAGAACTTTCCCCGCGCCGGTCGGCGGCACGGTGACCGCGACGCCCGCATTGTTCAGTTCCCCCGGTTTCATGACCCGAGCATAGTTCGAACTGATGTTCGAGTCAATCGATCGGGCGCGAGGGCGAATCGTGTGGAGCACACTGGACACATGCGGAACACGCAGCGCCCCAGCCCGCCCACCGGCGTCAAGCGGCGGTTGCTCCGCGCGCCCGTCACGCTGTACCGATGGCACCTCGGCGGCCTGCTCGGGCACCGGTTCCTGCTCCTGGAGCACGTCGGACGCCGCAGCGGCAAGACCCGCCAGGTGGTGCTCGAGGTGGTCGATCACGACGACGCCTCCGACAGTTGGGTCGTCGCGGCGGGCTACGGGACCGCGTCGGACTGGTACCGGAACCTGACCGCGCATCCCCGCGCCCGGGTACAGGTGGGCCGCCGCAGATCCGAGGTGGAGGCCGACTTCCTGGGCACCGAGGAGGGCGGCGACCTCATGGCGTACTACGGCAGCGTGCACCCCAGGATCGGCGTCCGCCTGTGCAAGAGCATGGGCTTCGAGGTCGACGGCACCCCGGAGGATTTCCGTGAGGCGGGCCGTCACATCCACTTCGTCCGGTTGCGGCCCGTGCGCGCTTGATGGTTCCGGGCACTTCGGACGCCTATGCTGTGGCCCGCACACCCGTGCACCCTGACTCGGATCGTCCGGCACGTTCCTGCCGGTGAAGGGATCGTTCCACCATGGCTTCGGTGACGTTCGACAAGACCACGTGCCTGTTCCCGGGCGCGACGACCCCCGCGGTCGACAAGCTGGACCTGCATATCGAGGACGGCGAGTTCCTCGTGCTCGTCGGCCCGTCGGGCTGCGGCAAATCCACGTCGCTGCGCATGCTCGCGGGCCTCGAGGAGGTGTACGACGGGCGCATCCTCATCGGCGACCGCGACGTCACCGGCCAGGAGCCCAAGGAGCGCGACATCGCGATGGTCTTCCAGAACTACGCGCTGTACCCGCACATGTCGGTCGCGGAGAACATGGGCTTCGCGCTCAAGCTCGCCAAGACGCCCAAGGACGAGATCAAGCGCCGCGTGCAGGAGGCGGCCAAGATGCTCGACCTCGAGCCGTACCTCGATCGCAAGCCCAAGGCATTGTCCGGCGGCCAGCGGCAGCGCGTCGCGATGGGCCGCGCGATCGTCCGCAGCCCGCAGGTGTTCCTCATGGACGAGCCGCTGTCGAACCTCGACGCCAAGCTCCGGGTGCAGACCCGCACCCAGATCGCGCAGCTGCAGCGCCGGCTCGGCACCACCACCGTCTACGTCACGCACGACCAGGTCGAGGCCATGACGATGGGCGACCGGGTCGCGGTCCTCAAGGACGGCGTCCTGCAGCAGTGCGCGCCGCCGCGCGAGCTCTACGCCCGCCCAGTCAACCGGTTCGTCGCCGGGTTCATGGGCTCGCCGTCGATGAACATGCTGACCCTGCCGGTCACCGACGGCGGTATCGCGCTCGGCGACGCGGTGATTCCGGTTTCCCGTGAAACCATCGCCGAGATTCCGGAGGGGCAGGTCGTGCTCGGCATCCGTCCCGAGCATCTCGAACCGGCGTCCGGGGAGACCGGTATCTCGCTGGACGTCGACGTCGTCGAGGAGCTGGGTTCCGACGCCTACGTGTACGGACGCACCGGTGTCGGTGGCGCCGGCGAGCACCAGCTGGTCGCGCGCACCGACTGGCGTAACCCGCCGCGACGCGGCGAGCGGGTGAACCTGCACGTCGACCCGTCCGAGGTGCATCTGTTCTCGGTGACCGACGGCCGCCGGATCGGGTGAACTCGACCGGTCCAGTCCGGGGGTAATGCCCGAAACCAGCCGTCTTTCATGCCAGAGTAGGCGGCGACATATGCCTCGACACGGGTGTTGCGCACGATCGCGGTGCAGCTGAACGGTGTCGGATACGTCTATCGGAAAGGTGGACCATGCGTTCTTTCAACACGCGCTCGCGGGTTGCTATCGCGGCCTCGGCGGTCGCGATGCTGGCACTCGCCGGCTGCTCGAGCGACGACAGTGGCAGCGCCAGCGCTGGCGACGCCGTCAACCAGAACCTCGACGGCCGCGGTGCGATCTCGTTCGCGATGGGCAAGAACGACACCGACAAGCTGCAGCCGGTGATCGACAAGTGGAACGCGGCTCACCCGGACGAGAAGGTGTCCCTCAAGGAGCTGCCGGGCGAGGCCGACGACCAGCGCAACAAGCTCGAGCAGTCGCTGCAGGCGGGTAACGCCGACTACGACGTCATGGCCCTCGACGTCGTGTGGACCGCGGGCTTCGCCGCGAACGGCTGGCTGCAGCCGCTCGAGGGTGGACTCGCGATCGACACCGCGCCGCTGCTGCCCGCGACCGTCGAGTCCGCGACCTACCGCGGCACGTTGTACGCGGCCCCGCAGAACACCAATGCGCAGCTGCTGTACTACCGCACCGACCTCATGCCGACGGCTCCCGCGGACTGGAAGGCGCTCACCGACAGCTGCCAGATCGCCAAGGACAAGGGCGTTCAGGACTGCATGGTCACCCAGCTCAAGCAGTACGAGGGTCTGACCGCCAACACCACGCAGTTCATCAACTCGTGGGGCGGCTCGGTCGTCGGCGCCGACGGCAGCACCCCCGAGGTCACGTCGCCGGAGGCCAAGGCCGGCATGCAGGCCATGGTCGACGCCTACCAGGCCGGCCAGATCGCCAAGCGTTCGACGGGCTTCACCGAGGAGGAGACCGCGCTCGCCTTCGTCGGTGGCGAGTCGATGTACGCCTACAACTGGCCGTACATGTGGGACAACGCCCAGAAGGACGGCTCGAAGGTGAAGGGCAACGTCGCCGTCGCCCCGATCGTCGGCCCGAACGGCGCCGGCGCATCGACCGTCGGTGGCTACAACAACGGCATCAACGTCTTCTCGAAGAACAAGGCGACCGCGCGTGACTTCATCGCGTTCGTCCAGAACGACGAGAACCAGATGTCGTTCGCGGACGCGGCCTTCCCGCCGGTCCTGAAGTCGGTGTACGACGACGCGGCCCTGCAGGCGAAGTACCCGTACCTGCCGGCGCTGAAGGCTGCTCTCGAGTCGGCGAAGCCGCGCCCGGTCACGCCGTACTACACCGCGATCTCGAAGGCCATCCAGGACAACGCGAGCGCGGCCCTCAACGGCAAGGTGACGGTCGATCAGGCGGCGACCGACATGGCCTCGGCCATCACCAACGCGGCCAAGTAGTCACCGCACACACGAGAGATCAGGTAACGCACGATGGCTGACTCTGCTGAGCTGAGGCGAGCAGACGAGGCCCGCGCCGTGGTCGGGGTCGACGATCCCGACCACGGCGGTCGCGCTTCCGGGCCCGAGCCCGGGACGGCGCGCACGGGTCACGACGACGAACCGCGGGAGGTCGCTGCGCGCAAGAAGCGCGACTTCCGCCCGATCTGGCTGATCGCCCCGACGATGGTGATCCTGGCCGTCGTCATCGTGTATCCGGTGTTGCGCGCCGTCTACCTGTCCTTCCAGGCGAACAAGGGCATCGATCCGGACACCGGCCGCTTCACCGAGGGCGGGTTCGCCGGATTCAAGCACTACCTGCAGTGGCTGGTGCAGGACTGCGGCGGCGGCGCGGGAACTTGTCCGCCCGGCACCCTCGCGCACGACTTCTGGTCCGCTGCGGGTGTCACGATCTTCTTCGCCGTCGTCACGGTCGCGATCGAGGTGCTCCTCGGTCTGTGGATGGCAACGGTGATGGGCAAGACCTTCTGGGGCCGGTCCCTGCTCCGCGCGAGCGTGCTGATCCCGTGGGCGATCCCGACGGCGGTCACCGCGAAGCTGTGGTTCTTCATCTTCGCCGAGAACGGCATCGCCAACAAGATGCTCGGCACCTCGATCGCGTGGACCACCGACCCGTGGGCGTCCCGGTTCGCGGTCATCATCGCGGACGTGTGGAAGACGACGCCGTTCATGGCTCTGCTCATCCTCGCGGGCCTGCAGATGATTCCGCAGGACGTCTACGAGGCGGCCAAGGTCGACGGTGCCAGCGCGTGGCAGCGGTTCACCCGGATCACGTTGCCGCTGGTGAAGCCGGCTCTCATGGTCGCGGTACTTTTCCGCACCCTCGACGTGCTGCGGATGTACGACCTGCCCGCCATCCTGTCCGGCACCTCCGGCGCGACGCCGAACACGACGCTGTCGATCCTGGTGATGGCCGACATCCGGCAGGGCAACTTCCAGAGCGCGTCGGCGTTGTCGACATTGATCTTCCTGCTGATCTTCGCGGTCGCGTTCGTGATGGTGAAGTTCCTCGGCGCCAATGCCGTGCGCACCCAGGACGAGCAGCGGAAGGGAGCTGATCGCTGATGGGCCGCCACCGCAAGCCCGACGAACTCGACGACCCCGCGACGACGCCCACGTCGTCGGTGCCGACGGCGACGGCCGTCGCTCCCCAGCCGGAGCCGGAGGCCGTCCCCAGCCCGCGCCGGCGCACCGACCGCGGCAAGATGGCCCGGACCTATCTGGGTGTCGCGATCATCCTGATCTGGGGTCTGGCGCCGTTCTACTGGATGGTCGTCACCGCGTTCCGGCAGGTCGACCACACCTTCGACACCACGCCGTGGCCCACCTACGTCACGCTCGACAACTTCCGCGCCGCGATGTCGACCGACAAGGGCAACGACTTCCTCGGTGCGATCGTCAACAGCCTCGTCATCGGTGTCGTCACGACGGCCGTCGGACTGTTGCTCGGCGTGTTCGCGTCGTACGCGCTCGCCCGCATCGAGTTCCGCGGCAAGTACATCGTCACCGGCATCATCCTGGGCGCGTCGATGTTCCCGACGGTCGCGCTCATGACGCCGCTGTTCCAGCTGTTCGGCGACTTCGGCTGGATCGGCCAGTACCAGGCGCTCATCATCCCGAACATCTCGTTCGTGCTGCCGCTGACCATCTACACGCTGACGTCGTTCCTGTCCGATCTGCCGTGGGAACTCGAGGAGGCCGCCCGGATCGACGGCGCCAGCCGGTTCCAGGCCTTCCGCCTGGTGATTCTCCCGCTTGCCGCGCCCGCGCTGTTCACCACCGCGATCCTCGCGTTCATCGCGACGTGGAACGAGTTCATGCTCGCGAGCCTGCTGTCGACGGAGAAGACCGAGCCGGTCACCGTCGCGATCGCCCGGTTCGCCGGCGCCAATTCGTGGGAGCAGCCGTACGCGGCGATCATGGCGGCCGGCACGATCGTCACGATCCCGCTGGTGATCATGGTGCTGCTGTTCCAGCGCCGCATCGTCTCGGGCCTCACCGCGGGCGGCGTGAAGAGCTGACATGCCGTCGGGCAAACCGTCGCGGGGACGCCAGTCGCTGGAGATGCTGATCGGCATTCTCGGGTTCTTCACGTTCATGGCGTTCCTCGCCGCGGTCGTCCCCATCGTCCGCGGTGAGCCGTCGGCGACGGCGTCGCTGATCCTGCTCGGCTGCGTCGCGGCACTCGCCGGCGCGCTCGTCTTCCATCGACGCATCTGACCCCCGCCACCTCCCTCCTCCATCGGTCGCGCCCCTCCGTCCCCGTCCCCCTCCCCGCGTTTTGCGCACTTATCGCGCGTAATTCGCTCCGGAACTCGCGACAAGTGCGCAAAACGCGAGGGGCGAGTGGGACGTCGGGTATGCCGGGTCCGTCCTCGCACCTCGACCAATCACATGCTCTCGTGACCTCGAGGTGCGACGATCGGAGGACGACCGGATCCGACCCACCCCCGGTGCGAGGGCGCGGCCGGATCGCCGATTTCGGACCGGAAGCAGTGCGCGTGAATTCCACGAGCAACCCGACACCCGAGAAGCCCGAGCGGCGACCAGCGCCGCGATCCCGCCGTCGTACGGTGCTGCGTATCGCCGCCGCCGTCGTGATCGTTCCGTTGATCCTGTTCGGCGTCGCGTACGTGCTGGCGGACGTACCGAGCCCGTCGGAGATGCGTCCGGCGCAGGTGGCGACGATCCTCGCGTCCGACGGCACCAGTGTCGTCGCGAAGGTGGTGCCGCCGGAGGGCAACCGGACGGAGGTGCCGCTCGACGCGGTGCCCGGGTACGTCCGCAACGCTGTCCTCTCGGCGGAGGACCGCAACTTCTACTCCAACCCCGGATACTCGATCTCGGGCTTCCTGCGGGCCGGCCGCGACAACGTCCTGGGCCGGGAGAGCGCGGGCGGCGGATCGACGATCACGCAGCAGTACGTGAAGAACGCTCTGGTCGGCACGGATCGCAACGTGGTCCGCAAGGCGCGGGAGCTGGTGGTGTCGGCGAAGATGGCCCGGCAGTGGTCCAAGGACGAGATCCTCGGCGCCTACCTCAACACCATCTATTTCGGCCGCAACGCGTACGGCATCGCGCAGGGCTCACGCGCGTTCTTCGACAAGCCGGTCGAGGAGTTGACGCTCGCGGAGGGCGCCGTGCTGGCCTCCGTGATCCAGAGTCCGTCACTGCTCGACCCGGCGACCGACCCGGACGCGTTGCGTGAGCGCTGGAACTACGTGCTCGACGGCATGGTCGAGATGGGGGTCCTCGCGGCCACCGAACGGGCCGCCACCCAGTTCCCCGAGGTCCTGCCCGTCGCTCCCCCGAACCCCGACGACGTCGCCCCCGGTCCGGAGGGCCTGATCCGGACGCGGGTGGCCGCGGAACTCGAGGCGGCGGGGGTCAGCGAGCAGGATCTGAACACCGGCGGATTGCAGATCACCACGACGATCGACGCAAAGGCCCAGCAGGCGGCCGTCGAGGCCGTCGACCGCACCCTGAGCAAGCAGCCGGACCAGCTGCGAGCGTCGGTGGTGTCGATCGATCCGAGGTCGGGGGCGATCCGCGCCTACTACGGCGGTGCGGACGGCACCGGGTACGACTTCGCGCAGGCACCGCTGCAGACCGGGTCGTCGTTCAAGGTGTTCGCGGCCATCGCGGCGCTGCAGGACAAGATCCCGCTCAGCGCGCAGTACAGCAGTGCCCCGCTCACGGTCGGCGGCCTCACCGTCGAGAACGTGGAGGGCGAGACGTGCGGGACGTGCAGCCTCGCCGAGGCCCTCAAACGTTCGTTGAACACCAGCTACTACCGGCTGACGCTGTCGATGGAGGACGGCGCGCGGAAGATCGCCGACGCCGCCCACCAGGCGGGCATCCCGAAGCAGATCCCGGGCCTCGAGCACGAGACGCTCACCCAGGCCGGTGGTCCACCCGAGACCGGAATCGTTCTGGGGCAGTATCAGACCCGGCCCATCGACATGGCGTCGGCGTATGCGACGCTCGCGGCGTCGGGCAGGTTCCACGAGCCGTATCTGGTGCAGAAGGTGGTGGACGCGGAGGGGCGGGTGCTGCTCGATCGGGAACCGAACGACGGTGAGCAGCGGTTGGATCCGGCGATCGCCGATGCTGTCACGCAGGCGATGGTGCCGATCGCCGGGTACTCGCGTAACCACGGGCTGGCCGGCGGACGGGCGTCGGCCGCCAAGACCGGGACCACGCAGTTGGGTGACACCGGCGAGAACAAGGACGCCTGGATGGTCGGTTTCACGCCGTCGCTGTCCACCGCGGTGTGGGTCGGGACCGCCGACGGAAAGGCCATCGAAACCAGTTGGGGCGGGGCGATCTACGGCGCCGGGCTGCCGTCGGACATCTGGAAGGAGACGATGGACGGGGCCTTGAACGGCACGTCGAACGAGCAGTTCCAGAACACGCAGCCCGCGCCGCAGTCCGGGGGCCAGCAGAGTCGGGCACCGGCGACAGGGGGATCGACCACCACCGAGCAGCAGTACTCGGAGTCGGCGCCGACCCGACAGCGTCCGGTGCAGACGCAGCAACAGGAGGCGCCCGCGTGGACGCCTCCTGTGCAGACCTATCCGCAGGCTCCGGTCCAGCAGGCGCCCGCCCCGCAACAGCAGACCGCACCCCAGGAACAGTGGAATGCGCCTGCGCCGCAACAACAGCAGCGGGAGCAGGCTCCCGCCCCCGTACCGCAGGCGCCTGCTCCCGCTCCCCCGGCACCGGCCCCCGCACCGGCGCCGGGGATTCAGATCCTCCCGGGGGTCACCATTCCCCTACCGGGCTGAATTCCACTCGACACGTAGACGATCGGTGATCGTCAGCCGGCGGCGACGAGTTCGTCGCCGTCCGTGGTCCGGCCCGTCATCGAGGCGGGAACCTCGACCTGGGCGATGTTGCGCGGCAGCAGGAAGGCGACCACTGCGCCGACGAGCGCGAAGACCGCGCCGATCCAGAAGGCCACCTGGAATCCGGCGTTGTCGTAGAAGACCGCGCCCTGCAGCGTCGCCTGGATCTCCGGCGGGAACTGGACGATGTGCGAGTTGTTCATCACCGCGAACGCGACCACCGGCAGGATCGCCGGGAACACCGACTGCGAGACACCGACCATCGAGGCGGAGCTGGCCTGCAGCTGCGGCGGCACGGCCTCGATCAGCAGGTTCGGGATCGACGCGTAGCCCATGCCCATGCCGAAACCGAAGATCGCACAGATGATCATGACGATGCCCTTGGCGTCGTGGGTCTGCGCGATCAGGGCGAATGCGACGGCGTTGAGCAGCAGGCCGGTCACCAGCAGAGGCCGCGGACGCATGTTGCGGCCGACCAGGATGCCGACGAGCAGACCACCGAGGACCACGGCGCCGCCGATCGGAACCTGGTACAGCGCGAAGCCCTCCGCGTCGACGCCGAAGCCGTAGCCCAGGCCGAACAGGGCCGGGGTCATGACCATCATCGGCAGCAGGATGGTGAACAGGCCCGACGACCCGTAGACCACGCCGGCGCTGATCGTGGTGAGCAGCACGGGACGCTTGCCGAGTACGTCGAGGTCGATGAGCGGTTCCGCGATCATCTTCGCGGACACCACCCAGCCGATCAGCAGCACGATGCCGCCGATGAGGTATGCGAGAGTGCCGCCGTCGGTCCAGCCCCACGAGGGACCGAAGCTCACCGCGATGAGGATGCCCGCGATGCCGCCGCCGAGCAGGATCGCGCCGACGAGGTCGATCCGCGAGCGCAGGCGCACGTTCGACTCGGGCGTCGTGAGCTGGATCAACCCGCCGAGCACGGCGAGGCAGATGACGAAGAACCAGAAGATGGAACGGAAGCCGTAGCCGTCGAGCAGCCAGCCCGTCAGGAACGGCGCGGCGATCGCGATCAGGCCCATGCCGCTGGTCGCGATGCTGACGGCGAGCGCAACGGTCTTCTTCGGGAAGACGTCCCGGATCAGCGAGTAGCTCAGGAACAGGGTCGGCACCATCAGGCCGGCCAGGCAGCGTCCGGCGATCATCATCGCGTACGACGACGCGATGGCCGACAGGAACGAGCCGACGAGTGAGATACCGACGCAGGCCAGCAGCATCTTGCGCTTGCCGTACATGTCGGCGAGCTTGCCGATCAGCGGTGCCGCCATGGCGCCCACCAGCAGGAATGCGGTGAGCAGCCACGCGCCCTGAGTGGTTTGGTAGTGCATGGAGATGGCCGGCAGGGCCGTCGAGATCATCATGTAGCTGACGGCGAGTAGCTCGAGCAGAAGCACGATCGAGAGCAGTGAGAGGGCGAGCCGAGGGCTCCAGCCTTCCTCGGCGTTCCGACCCGAGGGGTCGGTGGGCGACGGCGCGGGGCCGCCGGTCGGGGTGGTGACCATTTCCGTGGAATCCTTTCAGACACCGATAAGCAACGGGACCAGATGTTTTCGGGCCCTGTGAGATCTCCGGAGATGGCGGGTGCGCAGGTTCCCGCCGTGGCACCTTCGGTCGGCCGACGGCGCTCTCACATCACACTGATCGCAAAAGCGTGACGCCAGTCACATGCCCGTTCAGTGGGACATTTGTGGCCGGAATCGGAGAGTTGCCCTACCCGGCGAATTCGGTTTTCTTGCAGGGCTATTGAGCGCCTGGGTGCCACAAGTGATTCCGCGTGGGCGGTTTGCCGGGATTGTCGAAAGGGTGTGGAACGTCAAACGCTCGACGCCGCAGTCGACGTCGAGCGTTTGATCGGTGACCGGACCGGCTGTCAGGGGCGCAGCCTGCGCACCGCCCACATCGAGGGAATGATCAACAGAAGTGAGAGCCCCAGTGCGAGGGACGCTTCGGTGACCTGGAATCGGCGGAACAGGCTGTCCGGGTGGTAGCGGACCTCGTAATGGTCGAGTCCCTGCGCCCGCTGGCAGGCCTCGAACTCGCGGTCCTGTGTGGCGATCATCGTCGCCTCACGCGCCTCGTAGTCGGCCAAGGTCTCGTCCGGACGCTGACTCCACTCGAGGTTCTCGCCGATCTGGTTGCACTTGCGGTAGTCGAACTCGACGCGACGGCCCTGCGCGTCGACGTACCCCTCGCTCAACTGCCAGACCGATCCTTGGTCCGAGGTGTAGGCGACCCGGTACTGCGCATCGAGTGGCCGTGCCTCGACCACGGGGCTCGCGTAGTGCGGTCGCGCGCCGAACTGGAACCCGAGCATGAAGGCCGACACCGCGACGAGGGTCACGACCATCGAACCGAGGGTGTTGCGCAGCAGCAGGGCGGCGAGGCTGCCGAGGACGAGCGCCAGCGCCGTGTAGGTGCCTGCGGTGAGAGCACCCGACTGGAAGAG
Organism: Prescottella equi; assembly: GCF_002094305.1. Classification (GTDB taxonomy): domain Bacteria; phylum Actinomycetota; class Actinomycetes; order Mycobacteriales; family Mycobacteriaceae; genus Prescottella; species Prescottella equi. The sequence continues at coordinate 372,976 of NZ_LWTX01000003.1, read as the reverse complement.
GGGGAAGGTGAGACTGGAGTGCCCGCTCCAGGTGGCGCGCGACAGGTAGCCGTAGTGCCAGAGGGCATCGGCGGTGCGTGTCCACTCGAGCGCCGCCCCCAGGACGGCCATCGCGATAGAAACCGGAACGAACACGACGAGGATCCGAGATCCGTACCAACGGGCGCGGCTCACCGACTGGGACAGGCCCAGGACATGGGTTCCGCGTTCGATGTCCCGGGAGAACACCGTGACACCGACGAGGACCCCGAGCGCGACGGGCAGCAGTGCGGCCAGCACTCCGATCGAAACCAGGCTCGCCGCGACCAGCCACTCGAACGTGCTCTCGTCCACGTAGTCGGCCGTCACCGCGGACCGCTGTCCGGTGCGTTGCCGCACGATCGTCCCGCAGATCAGCGCGATCGCTGCCAGCGTCAGGATTCCCCCGACCGCGGCCAGGATCGTCGTCCGGAACTGCCGCCACGTAACCCAGATCATGCTGCCTCTTCGTCGGTCGTGGTCAGGTAGGCCAGGACGATGTCGTCGAGGTTCGGAGGCTCCGTGTGCCAGCCGTCGGAGACGGCGGGGCGCGGGCCTCGAACCAGGTGGGTGCGCTGGTGCGACTCGACGATCGCGCCGGTGCCGACGACGCCGTGCGGGTCACCGGCGCCGCGGAGCAGGTAATGCTCGTCGAGCAGGTCGTCGAGTGCGCCCGACAGGCGGACACGTCCGGCGCCGAGAATGATCAGCCGGTCGGCGATCTCGGCGACCTCGGACAGCACGTGCGACGACAGCACGATGGTGGTGCCCCGCTCGGCGGCGTCCTCCATCAGGGTGCGCACCACGGAGCGCCGCGCGACCGGGTCGAGTTCCGCGAGCGGCTCGTCGAGCAGGAGGACGTCGGGCCGCCGCCCGAGTGCCACCGCGAGGGCGACGCGGGCGCGATGGCCCGGAGACAGCGTCTTCACGCGCGCGGAGAGCGGGATCTGCGCCTCGGCCACCAGTCGCGAGGCGTAGTCACGGTCCCACGTGGTGTTGGTCTTCTCGCCGAACAGCAGTATGTCCGCGACGGAGAATCCTCGATACAGCGGCTTGTGCTGCGCGACGTAGGCGAGTCCGGGGCAGATTCCCCGCCGGTCGGGCCGGCGGCCGAGGACGGTCACCTCACCGGAGTCGGCCTCGAGCAGCCCGACCGCGATCGACATGAGCGTCGACTTGCCGGCGCCGTTGGCCCCGACGAGTGCGGTGATGCTGCCGCGCTCGACCTCGAACGAACAACCGTTCAACGCCTCCGTGCGGCGAAACCGCTTGTGTACGTCACGCATCGTCAGCGCTGCGGTCGTCGCCTCGCTCATCTGTCCACCTCTCCACCGAATTCGTTGTCCAATGCCGCCGCGACGAGCGCCTCGAGATCCGAGCGGTCCAGACCGGCCGCCGCGCCCTGGCGGGCCCAGTCGGCGAGTGCGGACTGCAGGGCGTCCCGCTCGGCCATGCCCGGCTTGGCCAGCGACTGGGTCACGAACGTCCCCAGGCCCGGCCGCGCCTCCACCAGTCCCTCGCTCTCGAGTTCCCGGTAGGCCTTGAGCACGGTGTTCGGGTTGACGGTCACGGCCCCGACCACCTCCTTCGCCGTGGGCAGCTGATCGCCGGTCTTCAGGTCGCCGAGGCGCAAAGCCTGTTTGACCTGCAGGACGAGCTGCACGTACGCGGGGATCCCGGAGCGACGGTTGATGTGGAACTCCACCATCGAATCTCCATTTCACTACAACATTAGTGGAATAGAGGTTGCATGCACGGGCCCACGCTGTCAACCTGTTGGGGGCGTCCGGGGAGGCATCGGGACACTGCGCGGTGGCTGCTGCGTGTCGCAGCAAATGCGGCTCGAAGCCGCTGAGCAGTGCGAAAATTCGTGAGCAGTGCACTGATTGAGACGGAAGTTCGATTGTGAATTCAACCAATACCGGTGGTGCCGGTGGTCGGCATACGGCCGACCCGGCGCCCAAGGCCCGCAGCCGCAAACCGCGTCGGAAGGGCCGCCGGATCGCCCTCTACGTGAGCCTCGTCGTCGTCCTGCTGCTGATCGCCACGCCCCTGGTGGCGTTCGGCGTCGCGTACAAGAACGCCGACGTTCCGCGGCCCAGCGACATGGTCACCAACCAGGTCTCGACGATCCTCGCGTCCGACGGCACCGAAATCGCCCGCGTGGTGCCGCCCGAGGGCAACCGCACCGAGGTCACGATCGACCAGATTCCCGGGCACGTCCGTAACGCGGTGCTGTCGGCCGAGGACCGCGACTTCTACACCAATCCGGGTTTCTCGGTCTCCGGCTTCGCGCGCGCCGCCCGGGACAACGTGCTCGGCCGCGACAGCGCGGGCGGCGGGTCGACCATCACCCAGCAGTACGTCAAGAACACGCTGGTGGGCTCGGAGCGGTCGGTGACCCGCAAGATGAAGGAACTGGTCATCTCTTCGAAGATGGCGCGCGAGTGGTCCAAGGACGAGATCCTGGCCGCCTACCTCAACACCATCTACTTCGGCCGCGGCGCCTACGGCATCTCGGCCGCCGCCACCGCGTACTTCGGCAAGCCGCTGGCCGACATCACGGTCGCGGAAGGGGCCGTGCTCGCGGCGGTGATCCAGAGCCCGTCGAGCCTCGACCCGACGACCGATCCGGAAGCGCTGCAGGCGCGCTGGAACTACGTCCTCGACGGCATGGTGACGATGTCCGCGCTGGCGCCCACCGAACGGCAGTCGATGGTGTTCCCCGACGCGCTGCCCACCGCGCCCAACGCCGACTCCGGTGCCGCGCCCGGACCGGAGGGCCTGATCCGGGCCCAGGTCCTGCGCGAGCTGGCCGAATCCGGGGTGAGCGAACAGGATCTCAACACCGAGGGTCTGCAGATCACGACGACGATCGATCCCACCGCCCAGCAGGCGGCGCTCGAGGCCGTGGCCGACACGTTCGACGGCGAGCCGGAGAACCTGCGTACCGCGGTCGTCTCGATCGACCCGAAGTCCGGCGCGGTCCGCGCGTACTACGGCGGCGACGACGGCAAGGGCTTCGACTTCGCGCAGGCGGGCCTGCAGACCGGATCGTCGTTCAAGGTGTTCGGCCTGGTCGCCGCGCTCCAGCAGGACATTCCGCTGTCCCAGACCTACGACAGCTCCCCGCTGTCGGTCTACGGCGTGACGATCAACAACGTCGAGGGCGAGTCGTGCGGCAAGTGCACCATCGCCGAGGCTCTCAAGCGTTCGCTCAACACCAGCTTCTACCGGTTGACGTTGTCGATGGACGACGGTGCTCAGAAGATCGCCGACGCGGCGCACCAGGCGGGCATCCCGGAAACCGTTCCGGGGTGGCAGTACCCCACGCTCACGCAGGAGGGTGGGTCGCCGGAGAACGGAATCGTGCTGGGGCAGTATCTGACCCGGCCGATCGACATGGCCTCGGCCTACGCGACGCTGGCCGCGTCGGGCATGTACCACAAGCCCTACTTCGTGCAGAAGGTCGTGACTGCCGACGGGGTGGTGCTGCTCGACCGGCCCGCGTCCGAGGGCGAGCGCCGGCTGGACGCGGCCGTGGCCGACAACGTTTCGCAGGCGATGCTGCCGATCGCCGCGTACTCGCGCAGTCACGGACTTGCCGGGGGACGGCCGTCGGCGTCGAAGACCGGCACCGCGCAGCTCGGCGACACCGGGAAGAACAAGGACGCGTGGATGGTGGGCTACACGCCGCAACTGTCCACCGCGGTGTGGGTCGGCACCGCCGACGCCCAGGCGATCGAGAACAGCTGGGGTGGCCCTGTGTACGGCTCCGGCCTGCCGTCGGACATCTGGAAGAAGACGATGGACGGCGCACTCGAGGACGCCCCGGTCGAGAAGTTCCCGTGGCCCGCCCCGATCGGTGGTCAGGCCGGTGTCCCGGCCTACACCGGCGTCGGCTCCGGGTCTAGTCCCGCCAGTTCGTCGGCTGCTGCCCCCGCTGCCCCGGCGGCTCCGCCCGCGGCGCCCGCACCACAGTTGCCCCCGCCGCCCGCACCGCGGGTCATCGAGATCCTGCCGGGCGTGAAGATCACTCTGCCCGGATAGCGGGGTGCGGGTCACGTTCGTAGCGAGTATTGCTCCGGCCGGGGGGTTCTGGGGGATATTGGATCGCGTGAGCGATCGCGACAGATGCCCGACCCCGGGCCGGAGCCGTCTCCTCGGGGCGCTCGCCTGTGCGGCCGCGGTGACGACGCTCGTGACCGCGGCTCCCTCGGCCGGCGCCTCCGCCCCCGCGGCCTGCGTGCCGTTCGGAACCGCTCAGCTCCCGCCGGGAGCGCCGTCGACGGGCGGACGGGACGGGCTCGGGCTGCTTCCGGAGGCCGTCGGTGTCGCCGCCCCCGCGTCGGTCGAGTTGCGGACGCAGACCACGCAGTTCAACAGGTTCTGGGATTTCGCCCTCGTCGACGGCGCCCTGCTCACCCGGCCGCGGACGGGCGGCGGCGAGAACGTCGAATCGTGGCGATACGCGCCGCTGCCGGACTGCCTTCGAGGGGTCCTCGTGGGGATCTCGGTCGACGACGACGAACTGGTCGCGATCGACGGCGACGGCTGGATGTACACGCTCGACAACGTGTCCCACTCGCCGTTGCTGTGGAACTGGACGTCGGCGTTCGGCGCCCCGCTGTGGGCGGGCACGGGCCAACGCGTCGCCGGTCCCGACCCCGGCAGGTGGGCGCTGAGCGTGTCGTCGCCGTGGGACAACCAGACGTACGTGGACGCAGACGGCCGCATCCATCACGTCGGCCTCGGCAAGATGACGATGGTCCCGTCGCTCACCGGGGACGGCAGTCGCATCACGTACGCGGACCCGTGGCTGCCCAACGACGACAGCTACGAGATCGGCGGACCGCTCGGCGGGCGGTTCCGGTCGGTGGCGCTGTCGCGGCGGGCTCGACGACGTTCGTGGTCAACGAGTTCGGCGATATGTACACGCGCAATTTCGATTTCGACGCCGCGGGCTCGGATTCGGTGTTCTTCCGCTACAGCTGGGACAGCCAGGACGGCAAGCCGTCGGCGCCGAACCTGTTCGCGGAGTTGCTGAACCGCGACTACGCGGCGATCCGGTTACCCGCACAGGACTGGGTGCACCAACCGAAGATTCCCGGCGAGATCACGTCGGCGATCAGCGTGCACTCGACCGGCGTCGGCCCGGGCGCCCGAGAGTTGCGTGTCGCGGGGCGTCGCGGGGGGACGGCGGGCTTCTGGCACAAGGCCCTGAACGCCGGGTCGTGGGAGTTCACCGCGACCGGCGTCGACCTGCCCGGTACGCCGCTGGAGAACTCGCCGCACGACCGGTCCGCGGAGAGCCTGGCGCCGCCCGCCCCGTGGAACCTGTCGGCATCGCTCCCGGCCCGGGACACGCTCGTCGACGGCGCGTTCCTGCTCGACGTCGGCCTGCCGTACTCGGTGGTCGATCCGCGCCTGCTCGACCAGGCCGGACTGCATGCCGGGCCGTCCGGCTAGCGGCTGTCCATCGACCACTTCGATCCCGCGGCCACGACACGGAACGCTGTCGTGACCACACCCGACGGCACCGCTGTCCCGGTGCTGCTGCACACTGCCGACGGTCTGCGGTTCGCGCCGCGCGGGGCCGGACTCGACGCGCAGCCCAGGCATCTCGTCGGGGCGATCGAGATCCCGCAGGCGGTGTTCGACGCGCGCGGCGCCGACGCGGTGCTCGACGCGTTCGTCCGGGACTGGATGCGCGGCGAGCGGATCGCGCCGATCACCCTGAGCGCCACCGACACCGATCTGGTGGTGCGCTAGGAGCAGACGTCGGGTCCCGAGGTGGCGTCGGCGGCCACCGGAAGCGCGGCGAGAGCATGCTCGACGACGTCGTCGACGGTGAAGACCGGATCGGTGGTGCGGTCGATCGCGAGGCTCTCGACCATCGACCACCACGCCCGCAGCAGCATTCGGACGGCCGGGGTCGGTTCGGTGCCGGTGGCCGCGAGGGTGCGCTCGACCATGGTGTTCTTCATGTTCTCGCGGATCTCCTGGATCTGCGGGTCGGCGCCGAAGCCGCCGTGGAAGAACGACTGGTAGTTGTCGCCGTGCCGGTCGATGAACGAGACGAAGGCGTGCACGACGGCCCGCAGTTGATCGTCGGTGGGGGCGGCCGCGTCCGGCGCCGCGGCCCGCAGCAGCCTCCGGGCGGCCGCGCCGACGACCGCGACGTAGTAGTCCTGCTTGGTCGGGAAGTACCGGAACAGCAGGCCGCGGGAGATCCCGGCCTTCTCGGCCACCTGGTCGATCGACAGCGCGTGGATGGGGCGGGTGGACAGTTCCTGCAGGCCGATCGCGACGAGTTGCCGCTTACGCTCCTCGGGCGGGAGTCGCCGCCGGGGGGCCGCGGTTTCGATCGACACGAGATGACACCGTCCAGGTTCTTGATTGCGGGGCAAGTCTACGTCTAGGTTAACTGAGCAATGCTCAGTTAGTCGACGTGACGGAGGCAGCATGGATTTCGCCCCGAGCGCGCGGTCGCAGGAGTACCTCGACCGACTGCGTGAGTTCATCGCGACCGAGGTCGCTCCCGTCGAGGCTCGACTGCGGGCCGCGCGGGTCGAACCGTTCGCGCAGCGGGCCGACGTCTCCGGTGCCGAGATGTGGCAGGTGCCCGACGAGTTCCGCGCGTTGCAGGCGAAGGCCAGGGACCAGGGTCTGTGGAATCTCTTCCTGCCCGACGCCGAACTCGGTGCCGGCCTGAGCAACGTCGAATATGCGCCGCTCGCCGAGGAGATGGGCCGCTCCCCCTTCGTGGCCTCGGTGTTCAACTGCGACGCACCGGACACCGGCAACATGGAGGTGCTCTACCACTACGGCAGCGCCGCGCAGAAGGAGCGGTGGCTGAAGCCGCTGCTGGACGGCGAGATTCGCTCGGCGTTCTGTATGACCGAACCCGGGGTCGCGTCGTCCGATGCCACCAACATGGCCGCCACCGCGGTCGTCGAGGGCGACGAGGTGGTGTTGAACGGGCGCAAGTGGTGGAGCACCGGCATCGGCAGCCCGGACTGCAAGATCCTCATCTTCATGGGCCTCACCGACCCGGAAGCACACAAGTACCAACGACATTCGATGGTGCTGGTCCCGATGGACACCCCCGGCGTGAAGGTCGAGCGGATGCTCTCAACGATGGGCTTCTACGACGAGCCCGGTGGGCACGGCGAGGTGTCGTTCACCGACGTGCGGCTTCCACTCGACGCGATCATCGCCGGTCCCGGACGCGGCTTCGAGATTGCACAGGGTCGGCTCGGGCCGGGCCGGGTGCATCACTGCATGCGTCTGGTCGGTCTCGCGGAGGCCGCGCTCGAGCTGGCGATCCGCCGCGGCACCGAGCGCCTCGCGTTCGGTAAACCGCTGATCAACTTGGGCGGCAACCGCGAACGCGTCGCCGACGCCCGCATCGCCATCAACCAGTTGCGCCTGCTCGTGCTGCACACCGCGTGGCTGCTCGACACCCAGGGCATCGCCGGTGCCCGGTCGGCGGTGTCAGAGATCAAGGTGGCCGCGCCCCGCGTCGCGGAGCGAGTGATCGACTTCGCGATCCAGATCCACGGCGGTGGTGGCCTGTCCGACGACTTCCCGCTCGCCGGCGCATGGACGGCCGCGCGGGCGCTGCGGCTGGCCGACGGCCCCGACGAGGTGCACCAGGGCCTGGTGGCCCGTTTCGAGTTGGGCAAGTACCAGTGACGGCCGGTCCGTCGGAGCTTCCCGACAACGCGCGCGCGGTGCGCGACGAGGACGCGTTCGACGTCGCAGCCGTCGACCGGTGGCTGCGCGACAACGCTTCCGGAAACTTCGAAGGTGTTCCCGAGGTCCGCCAGTTCGCCGGCGGGGCGTCCAACCTGACCTACCTGCTGCGCTACCCGGACCGCGACCTGGTGCTGCGCCGGCCTCCGGCCGGCGCCAAGCCGTCGTCGGGGCACGACATGGCCCGCGAGTTCCGCATCCAGTCGCTGCTCGCGCCGGTGTATCCACACGTGCCGGCGATGGTGGGCCTGTGCACCGATCCGGCGGTGCTGGGCAGCGACTTCTACGTGATGGAACGCGTCGACGGCACGATCCTGCGCTCCGCTCCCCCGGACGACCTCGGCCTCACTCCCGAGAACACCCGCGAGCTGTGCCTGCGAGTGGTCGATCTCCTCATCGAGCTGCACGGAGTGGATCCGGCGGCGTCGGGACTCGACGAATTCGGGCGCGGCGCAGGCTACGTCGAACGACAGGTTGCGGGATGGACCAAGCGCTACGCGGCTGCCCGCACCGACAACGTCCCGGACTTCGCGCGGGTGACGGGATGGCTGGCGGACAACCAGCCCGCCGACGTTGCGTCGTCGATGATCCACGGCGACTTCCGGCTCGACAACGTCGTCCTCGGTGACGACCTGCGGCCACGCGCCGTGCTGGACTGGGAACTCGCCACCGTCGGCGACCCGCTCATGGATCTCGGGTCGAGCCTGGCCTACTGGGTGCAGGCCGACGATCACCCGATGATGCTGGCCACCAAGCGTCAGCCGTCGGATCTGCCGGGCATGCTCACTCGCCGCGAGATCGTCGAATACTACGGCGAGCGAACGGGTCTGCCGATAGACAACTGGCGCTTCTACGAGGTGTTCGGACTGTTCCGGCTGGCGGTGATCGCACAACAGATCTACTACCGCTTCCATCACAGGCAGACCACCAACCCGGCGTTCGAGCACTTCTGGATCGCCGTCGGGTACCTCGACACCCGCTGCAACGAACTGATCGACACGGAGGGCAACCAGTGAGCCGCACGCCTCGCAGGAACATTCTCATCACCGGCGCCAGCTCCGGCCTCGGACGCGGCATGGCTCGTGAATTCGCCGCCCGCGGGCGCAATCTCGCGCTCGCAGCCCGGCGCACCGAACGGCTCGAGGAGCTGCGCGGCGAACTGCTCGCGGCGCACCCGCAGATCACGGTCGCGATCAGAAAGCTCGACGTCGACGTCCCCGACGAGGTGTTCGGCGTGTTCCGGGAGTTCGACGATGAACTCGGCGGCCTGGACCGGGTAATCGTCAACGCCGGCCTCGGCAAGGGACAACCGTTGGGCACCGGCTACTTTCGCGCGAACGTGCAGACGGCACGCACGAACTTCCTCGGTGCACTCGCGCAGAGCGAGGCGGCGCTCGAGTTGTTCCGCCCGCGCAACGCCGGTCACGTGGTACTGATCTCGTCGGTGAGTGCGATGCGCGGCATGCCCCGCAACCTCACCACGTACGCGGCGTCGAAGGCCGGGGTCGCGGCGCTCGGCGAGGGCATGCGCGCGGACCTCGCAAAGACCGGCATCGACGTCAGCACCATCTTCCCCGGCTTCATCCGTTCGGAGATCAACGAGAAGGTGAAGAAGGTGCCGTTCATCGTCGACACCGAGACCGGCTGCCGTGCTCTCGCCGCCGCCATCGAGAAGGAACCACACAAGGCGTACGTCCCGGCGTGGCCGTGGCTTCCGGTGTCGATGGCGATGAAGGTGCTGCCGCTGTCGGTGGTCTCCAAGATGGCGTAGATCCGCTGGAACTGAGCGGGTGGAGGATGTAAACCTTCTTCCATGGACAAGCGCCATCTCGTGCACTTTCTTTCCGTCGTGGACGAGGGCTCGATCTCGGCCGCCGCTCGGCGGCTGGGACTGAGCCAGCCGTCGGTGTCCCAGACCGTCCAGGAACTCGAGCGGGAACTCGACTGCACGCTGTTCACCCGGGGACGTGGCATGAGCCCCACGTCGAGTGGTCGGGCGCTCGTCGGACCTGCCCGGGCGGCGCTGCGTGCGATGGACGCCGCCCACTGGGCAATCAAGGAGATCTCCGAGCTTCGTTCGGGGGAACTCGACGTCGGCAGTGCTGTCAATCTCGCGGTGGACCCGCTCGTCGACCTGGTCCGGCTACATCGGGCCCGTCACCCCGGTGTAACGATTCGTATTCGGAACGTGCAGCCCGGTGCCCGCGGTTTCGACGCGCTTGCGAGAGGCGAGATCGAACTGCTGCTCGCGGAGCACCCGCCGGCGGCGACGGGCTTTGCCGAGATCCCCCTCGGGGAACGACCGCTCGTGGCGGTGTTCCCACCCGGAACTCGCCTCGCCGAACGCCCTCTGCGGCTGGACGAGTTCGTCTCGCACGATCTCATCACCGCGCCGTCGCCAGGCGCGATCGGACGCTCGCACCTGAACCGGCTGCTCGCCGCCCAGGGACTGGGTAGCGTCGTCCCGGTGCTGGAGACCGCGCACCGCCACATGCTGATCCCCCTGATCCTCGCCGGCGTCGGAGGCACCCTTCTCCACGGCACAGAGGCGGAGATCGCGGAGCGGTTGGGGGCGGTCGTGAGACCGTTGGACGCAGACATACCAACCGCCCACGCCTTCTATTTCCGCTCGGAAGACCTGTCGCCCTCGGCGAGTTCGTTCGTGGCTCTGATACGTGAATCAACGCCGAAGTTATAAGCAGATCCGATACTTCGTATCGGGCAACTGGGTCTATACCTATGAGCTGTTCGATCGTAGGGTCGTCGAACGAGGAGCCCCGCATGGTGCATCGGCACCGGCGCGCGGCGGAGTCGCCGCGCGATGCGTGTCGCCTTCTCGACTCCCCTTCGTCGACAGATCGGACGATCATGATCCACAGCCCACTCGAGGGAATCCGTGTACTCGACTTCGGCCAGTTCGTCGCCGCGCCCGGCGCATCGCAGGCCCTGGTGGACCTCGGTGCCGACGTGATCAAGGTGGAACCGCTACAGGGTGACTGGGTTCGCACCGGCACGTCGTTCGGTGAGGCCATTCTTCGCGCCTACAACCGGGGAAAGCGTTCGATCGCGGTGGACCTCAAGGACCCACGCGGCCTGGAGCTCGCCGAACGCCTGATCGCCGACGCGGACGTGCTCATCCAGAACATGCGTCCCGGTGCGATGTCGGCGCTCGGCCTCGGACCGGAACGGGCCCGGGAACTGAACCCGCGGATCATCTATGCGACGGTCAGCGGGTTCGGACTGCGCGGCCCCTCCCGCAACCGTCCCGGTCTGGACATCGCGGCACAAGCCGAGAGTGGTCTGATGTCCATCACCGGAACCGCCGACGGGCCCCCGCTTAAGGTGGGTACGACCATCGTGGATGCCGCTGCAGCACATGTCCTCACGGAGGCCGTCCTGGCCGCGCTTCTCGACCGGGAACGGTTCGGGCGGGTGGCAACGGTCGAGGTGTCGCTGCTCGAGGTCGCGCTGCACCTGCAGTCTTCCGACTGGACCGGGCACTCGATCACAGGGACGGCACCCCGCCGGCGCGGAAACGCCCAGCCGGGTGTCGCCCCGGCCGCCGATCTGATCGAGACGGCGGACGGCCACATCGTTCTGTCCGGCTACTCCGCGCACCACTGGCCGCGTCTGTGCGAGGTACTCGGGCGCCCGGAGCTCTCCACCGACCCGCGGTTCGTCGACAACGACGCGCGAGTTGCTCACCGCGACGAGCTGCTCCGGGAGCTGTCCAGCGCACTGAGCGGGCGCACGAGCGAAGAATGCGTGCAACTTCTCTCGACCAACGGACTCGTCGTCGGAGCCGTCCGGACCTACGACCAGGTTCGTGCCTCGGAAGATGTCGTAGCGGGTGAGATGTTCACGAGTGGAGAGCATTTCGACGGTTCGTCGTTCGACGTCGTGAGGCTTCCCTTCCGATTGGGCGCGGACCCCGACCGTAGTGTGCGAAGAGTGCCGCGCCTGGGTGAGCACTCGCACTCGGTGGCCACCGAGGCCGGATACAGTGCTGCGGAGCTTGATTCGATGGAGCAGGCCGGCGTTCTCCGGCGGGAACTCTGACCGCGGACATCCCCGTGGGCGGGCTGTCACGGCGCCCATAACCCCATCCGATGGGTCGCATCGCAGTTACGTCTTTGTACGGCACGTGTGGACCTGATTGGTTTGAGTCAGAGACGAATCAAGCAGCACGAAGGAGCAAGCAGTGCGGGACGCAGTCATCGTCGATGCGGTACGAACACCCATCGGAAAGCGCAACGGTTCTCTGGCAGGGGTGCACCCCGCGGACCTGTCCGCGCATGTGCTGAGGGCTCTGCCGGAGCGTACGGGAATCGACCCTGGCCTCGTCGACGACGTGGTGTGGGGTTGCGTGGGCCAGGTCGGAGACCAGGCCAACAACATCGGCCGCAGTGGAGTGCTCGCCGCAGGGTGGCCGGTCTCCGTCCCCGCGACGACCGTCGACCGTCAGTGCGGATCGAGCCAGCAGGCGCTGCACTTCGCGGCTGCCGGGGTGATCGCCGGCCACTACGACGTCGCGGTCGCCGGCGGTGTCGAATCGATGTCCCGCGTACCCATGGGCACCAGCCGGCAATCCGGATTTCCCTTCGGGCAGACGGTCCTGGACCGCTTCGCCGTGGACACGTTCAACCAGGGGCTCGGGGCCGAGATGATCGCGGCGCAGTGGGACCTTCCTCGCCGCCGACTGGACGAGTATGCGGCTCACTCGCACGAAAAGGCCGCCCAGGCAGCCAAGTCCGGCGCTTTCGACTCGCAGATCGTCCCCGTACCCGGCGCAGCTTCGGCGGACGAGGGCATCCGGATCGGCACCACCGCGGACACTCTCGCGAGTCTGAAGACGCCCTTCCGGGCCGACGGAGTCATCCACGCCGGCAACGCCTCGCAGATCTCGGACGGTGCGGGCGCGCTGTTGGTGACGACCAGCGAGCACGCACGGAAGCTGGGCTTGAAGCCGATTGCGCGGATCCACACCGCCGTGACCGTCGGCGACGATCCCGTGATCATGCTGACCGGCCCGATACCGGCCACCGCGAAGGTGCTCGAGCGCTCGGGCCTGGCGATCGCCGACATCGGCGCCTTCGAGGTCAACGAGGCCTTCGCCCCGATTCCCCTCGCCTGGATAGCCGAAACCGGCGCCGATCCGGCCTTGGTGAACCCGGCCGGGGGTGCGATCGCCCTCGGGCATCCACTCGGCGCATCCGGTGCCGTCCTGACGGCACGCTTGATCAATCACATGCGGGACAACGACATCCGATACGGATTGCAGACGATGTGTGAGGGCGGCGGCATGGCCAACGCCACGATCTTCGAGCTGCTCTGACGGTCGCGATACAGAAAGTCGGTCAAAGTGAAGAGAACCATCTACAACGAGGACCACGAGGCGTTCCGAAAGGTGGTCCGCGACTTCCTCGTCAGGGACGTACAGCCGAAGTTCACCGAGTGGGCCGAGGCGGGCAAGGTCGACAAGGCCGTGTTCCGCAAGGCCGGCGAGATCGGCATCCCGGGTCTCCAGATCCCCGAGGAGTACGGCGGGGCAGGGCTGAAGAGCTTCAAGTTCAACGCCGTCGTCGCGGAGGAGCTCGCGCGTTCCGGCGCAAGTCTGGGCGGACTCGCCCTGCAGACGAACGTGGTGCTCCCCTACTTCCTCGAATATGCGACCGATGCCCAACGTGCGCGGTGGCTTCCGGGCATGGCGGCCGGCAGCATCGTGGGCTCGATCGCGATGACCGAACCCGGTACGGGTTCCGATCTCGCGGGCATGGCCACGACCGCGCGGCGTGACGGCGACACCTACGTACTCAACGGCGCCAAGACGTTCATCACCGGCGGTATCAACTGCGACCTGGTCGTGGTCGTGGCACGCACCGCCAAGGGCGAGGACCGCCGGGACGGCCTGACACTGTTGGTCGTCGAGGACGGCACGCCAGGATTCGAACGTGGCCGGAACCTGGAGAAGATGGGGCTCAAGGCCCAGGACACGGCCGAGTTGTCGTTCGAGGACGTTCGAGTCCCGGTGGAGAACGTACTCGGCGAGGAAGGCAAGGCGTTCGGGTACCTCGGCTTCAACCTCCCGCAGGAACGGTTGTCGACGGCGCTGAACGCGCAGGCATGTGCAGAGACCGCGCTCACTCTGACGGTCGAGTACGTCAAGGAGCGTCGAGCTTTCGGCACCACGATCAGCAGCTTCCAGAACACCAAGTTCGAACTGGCGTCCTGTGCCATCGAGATCGAGGCGGGGCGGACGATGGTGGACCGCGCGCTCGAGGAGCTCGACGACGGCGCGCTCACCCCGGCCGACGCGGCCAAGGTGAAGGTCTTCACCACCGAGCTGTTGTCCAGGGTCGTCGATCGTTGTCTGCAGCTGCACGGGGGATACGGATTCATGTCGGAGTACCAGATCTCCCGAATGTACGCCGACGCCCGTGTCACGCGAATCTTCGCCGGCACCACCGAAGTATGTAAGTCGATCATCAGCAAATCGCTCGGTCTGTAGGGGTAAGGAAGACCATGATCAAGACACGATTCACCGAACTGTTCGGCGTGGAGCACCCGATCGCCCAAGGCGGAATGCAGTGGGTCGGCCGCGCCGAACTCGTTGCCGCAGTGGCGAACGCAGGTGCTCTCGGATTCATCACCGCGCTGACGCAGCCCACGCCGGAGCATCTCGCAGCGGAAATCGCGCGCTGCCGGGAGATGACGGACCGGCCGTTCGGTGTCAACCTCACGATGCTGCCCTCGATTACGCCCCCGCCCTATGCCGAGTACCGCGACGTCATCATCGAGTCCGGTGTGAAGATCGTCGAGACCGCGGGCAACAGCCCGGCACCGCACATGCCGGCGTTCCTGGCGGCCGATGTGAAAGTGCTCCACAAGTGCACGAGTGTGCGCCACGCGCTCAAGGCACAGGCGCTCGGTGTTCACGCACTGAGCATCGACGGTTTCGAATGTGCGGGTCACCCCGGGGAGGACGACGTTCCCGGACTGGTGCTGATTCCCCTCGCGGCCCGCGCACTGGGCGTCCCGTTCATCGCGTCGGGCGGCTTCGCCGACGGCCGCGGGCTGGCGGCGGCGCTGGCGCTGGGCGCGGACGGCGTCAACATGGGCACCCGGTTCATGTGCACGGCGGAGGCACCGATCCATCACACGATCAAGCAGGAGATCGTCGACGCCTCCGAGCTCGATACCGAACTCATCTTCCGGCCCCTGCGCAACACCGCTCGCGTCGCCAGCAACACCGTCAGCCGTGAGGTCGTCGGTCTGCTGGCCGCCGGTGCGGCGTTCGAGGAGGTTCGCAGTCTGGTGTCCGGCGCGCGCGGCAGGCGGGTGTACGAGTTGGGCGACCCCGATGCCGGTATCTGGTCCGTGGGCCTGTCGCAGGGCTTGATTCACGACATTCCGACCGTCGCCGAGCTCGTCGACCGAATGGTCGGTGAAGCGACGGAACTGATCCAGGGGCGCCTCACCGCGCTCTGCGACAGCACCGCGCCGGCGCTCCTCGACTCCTGATGACCGCAGCATCGAGAGGGGACGTGCGGGTCCGGCACCACCGGAGCGGTCGCCTGGACATCGAGTTGCACCGTCCCGAGCGGAGGAACGCGCTGACGGTCCCGATGGTGGCTCGGCTCGCCGAGGCGATCCGTGAGGCCCAGGCGAACGACTCCGTCACCTCCGTTCTGCTGTACGGGGCCGGCGGCTGCTTCAGCGCGGGAGTGGATCTCGTCGAGATGCAGTCGGACGGGCCCGCGATCTCGGCGGCGATCGAAGATCTGCACCGCAACCTGTCGCGACTGGACAAGCCCCTGGTGGGCGCGCTCGAGCGAGCGGCTGTGAACGGTGCGGCGGCCGTCGCGCTCGCGTGCGATCTGCTCGTGGTCGGGGAGCGGTCGTTTCTCGAGATCGGCGAGGCCCGGATGGGCATCGCCGCGCCGAACAATCTGCGGTGGCTGCTCGCCAAGTACAGCCCGAACCAGGCGTTGCAGCTCACGCTCGCGTGTGAGCGGCAGTACGGCCCGGACCTTCTGCGCCGCAACATCGCCTACGCGGTGGTCCCGGACGGGGAGGTTCTGGAACGGGCGACGGCGCTCGCAGAGGGGATCGCCGGCTATCCCGCGAGTGCGGGAGCCGCGATGAAGAGGTCGATTGCGGCCGGCGGTCCGGAACCGAGGTGAATCGACCGGTCCCCCGCGCTCCTGCAGATCCCCTGTGTTGTAGAGAATTACGAAGGAATACCGAATGGCTATGACGACAACCGCGGAGCACCGCGCACTGCGTGCGGCGGTCCGCGAGTACCTGTCACGGACGAGTGACGCGACCGACATGCTGGCCCTCCAGGAGACCGACCTCGGATATCGCCCCCAGGACTGGGCGACGATGGCGGACCAACTCGAACTGCAGGGACTGCTGGTCGGCGAGCAGTACGGCGGCGCGGGCGCGGGCATCGGGGACGTCGTGGTGGTCGCGGAGGAGTTCGGTCGCTTCGCGACGTGCAGTCCCTTCTTCGCGAGTTCGGTGCTCACGACGCTGGCGTTGGTCGACTGCATCGAGGACGAGCAGGCCCGAGATCTGTTGCCGGAGCTCGCGGCAGGAACACGCATCGGGTGTCTCGCATTCGCCGACTCCGACGGATGGCTCCGCGCCGGCGCCGAGTCGGTGCGCGCGCATGCCGCTGACGGCGGCTGGAGACTCGAAGGGACGGCCCACCATGTGATCTTCGGACACTGCGCCGACACCGTCGTCGTCGCTGCCCGGAGCGAGGACGGGCTCGCGCTCTTCGTCGTGGATCCCGCGTCAGCCGACCTCACGTGTCGCCGCGAACCCTCGTTGGATCAGACCCGGCCGCTGAGCACGATGACGTTCGGCGGTGTCGTAGCGCAACGTGTGAGCCGCCCGGGAGATGTCTCCGCCTCGCTGTCGCGCGCCCTCGACAAGGCGCTCGTCGTGCAGGCGGCCGAACGCGTCGGCGGCGCTCGACGTTGTCTGGAGCTGACTGTCGACTACGCCAAGACTCGGCACCAGTTCGGTCGACCGGTCGGGGCCGCCCAGGCGGTGAAGCACGGGCTGGCGGACCTGGTTCGTACGCTCGAGCCGATCGCCGCCGCCGTCTATGTCGCGGCGGAGGCTGCGGACACCGATGGGCAGAACCTGGCGATGATGGCGAGCCTCCTCAGCGTCGCGGGGTCGGACCGATACCTGCAGATCGCGGGAGAGGCGATTCAGCTGCACGGCGCGATCGGGTTCACGTGGGAGCACG
Source organism: Prescottella equi (assembly GCF_002094305.1). GTDB lineage: Bacteria > Actinomycetota > Actinomycetes > Mycobacteriales > Mycobacteriaceae > Prescottella > Prescottella equi. The sequence goes on along the minus strand of NZ_LWTX01000003.1, from coordinate 355,935 downwards.
AGGCCCACGTGCACCTCAAGCGCGCGAAGACGGATCAGTTGTTGTTCGGCTCGCCCGCGTGGCACCGCGAACGCTTGATCTCCTTCGTTCTCGACGGCAGCACGAGTACCGCAGCTCCAGTGCGGCCCTACGAACCCGACGTGCTTGCGCAACTACGGGCGGAGGTGCGTACCTGGTTGTCCGACAACGTATCTCATGGTGTCCCGCTGGAGTACGCGCAGGAACCGTTCGCCCACCGCGAGACCGCCGCGGAGGCGCACTGGATCGACCTCCTGCGGAAGGGTCGATGGCTGTGCCTGTCCTGGCCCGAGGAGTACGGCGGCCGTGAGTTGTCGCCAGCCGAGATCCTCGTCGTGGAAGAGGAATTCGCTCGCGCAGGGCTCCGACGTCCGCAACTGGGCATGGGCGAGATGCTGCTGGCCCCGTCGCTTTTGGCGCACGGGACCGCGGACCAGAAACGCAGGTTTCTGCCCCGCATCCTCTCGGGTGAGGACACCTGGTGCCAGGGGTTCTCCGAGCCCGAGAGCGGATCGGACCTGGCCTCGCTGCGCGCCACCGGCACCATCGAGCGCGACGAGTTGCGAATTCGTGGTGACAAGATCTGGACCAGCAACGCGGATCAGGCGAACATGATGTTCCTCCTGTGCCGCACCGACCGTGACGCGCCGAAGCATCGGGGTATCTCCTTCGTGTTGGTGTCGATGGAGGACAACGGTTTCGAGGTGAGTCCCATCCGGATGGCTTCCGGCGATCGTGGCTTCGCGCAGGAGAAGATCACCGATGCGCGGGCATCGCTGGACGACGTCGTCGGAGGCCTCGGTAACGGTTGGGCGGTGGCGATGACGACACTGGGAGCTGAGCGGGCAGGCAAGGCGGCGACACAGTATGTCGGCTACCGCCACGAGCTGGGAACCTTGATCCGCCGTCTCGACGAGAAGGACAGACTCGGCGACGACGGCGTCCGGCAGCGATTGGCCGACCTCGCTGTGGAGGTGGAGCTGATGCGCGCCGTCGGATCCGGCATCAGTGCCCGCATCGTCGCGGGAGAGAACGTCGAGGATCTGTTGGCGATCGACAAGCTCAATTGGTCGGAGTACCACTGCGAGTTCGGTTCGGTCGCGTTGGAACTGCTCGGAGCCTCGGCTCTGAGCCGGCCTGCGGGAGACGGATACGAGCTGGACTCGCTGCAACGTGTGTTCCTGGAGAGCCGTGGGCGCCGTATCGCGCGGGGTTCCAACCAGATCCAGCGCAACATCATCGGCGAACGCCTGCTGGGGCTTCCGAAGTAGGGGTGCCCATCCATTTCGGCGCACGAATGCCAGTTCCGGGAAGCGATTCTTCGGTGAATTATCGTGCGTTCCCGCTGCGAAAAAGCTTCCCGGCGAATTCCGGCAGACTGACCCGAGGCATATCGGCGGCCTATCATTGCGATAGGTCGCCGATATTTGTCCTCTGTGATGCGCACCATTTCAATTGACTGTTATGAGCACAGTCACAACCGACCAGGTGGGAGCGCTGCATGAGCATCACTGACAGACGGAACGCGACGGGTGACGACGCGGCCCCCATCACCCCCGCGGGCTCCACATCCGCGGGAACGTGGACAGCACGAACCGCTTGGAGCATCACGCTTCTCGTCATGGTCCTGCACACCGTGAACTTCGCAGACAAGGCCGTTCTGGGTGTGGTCGCGCGGCCCATGGCAGAAGATCTGGGGCTGTCGAACGCGGACATCGGTCTGCTCGGGAGTGTGTTCTACGTTCTGTTCGTCGTCACAGGACTCCTGGGCGGCTTCATCGCCGACCGGGTGAAGATCGTTTGGGTGCTGCTGGCAATGGCACTTCTCTGGTCCCTCGTTCAGATACCAATTCTACTGGTCGGTACTTTCGGTGCCTTGATCGTCAGTCGAATTCTTCTGGGCGCGGCCGAGGGGCCGGCCGCTTCACTGGTCAACGTCGCGGTATTCGGCTGGTTCCCGAAAAGCAAACGCGGGTTCCCCTCCGCCGTCGTCTCGTCCGGGTCCTCGGTGGCCAAGATTCTCGTCGTGCCGGCTCTGACGGTCGTGGTCGCGACGTTCGGATGGAAATCGGCCTTCTTCACCATGATGCTGGTCGGCGTCATCTGGGCGGTCGTCTGGATCTTCGTGGGCAAGGACGGCCCCTACTCGGTGAACAGTGCGCGGGAGCGCGCGAAGGAGAGCGGTCAGTCGGTCGTCAAGCGGGTGAGCATTCTGCGAATCGCCGCGTTGCCCACCTTCTGGGGCGGAGTGCTCGGCCTCTTCGCGATCTACGGCATGGTCACGGTTGTTCTGACATGGCTGCCTTCCTATTTCGAGGAGGGCCTCGGCTACAGCCGCATCAATTCGGGCCTGCTGTTCGCACTGCCGAGTGTCACCGGTATGGGAGCGATGTTGCTCGGCTCCTTCGTCACCGATCGTCTCTCGGTACGTGGCATGACGGTTCGCGCATCTCGGGGCATGGTGTCCGTCGCAGCCCTACTCCTGTGCGGTGCCTGCCTGGCCGTGATTCCGTTCGTCGGCCCGTCGTGGGCGGTCGTGACCCTGCTCGTCACCGGTTACGGAATCGGCGTCGGCGTGCTTCCGCTGATGTTCGTCGCCATCACGCACATCAGTCCGGAACGTCAGGTCGCTTCCACTCTCGGTGTTTTCGTCGCGCTTTTCCAGTCCTCGGGAATCGTCGCCCCCTGGCTCACCGGGTACCTCGTGGACGCCGCACCCACCCCGGTCGACGGTTACACCTCGGCCTTCCAGCTTCTCGGCGTGCTCACGCTCGTGGGTGCAGTGGTCATGTTCCTGACCATCAATCCCGAGCGTGATCGCGCTCGGATCGCGCGCATCGATGCGTTGACGGATGCGGACGGTTCGGCCGAGGACAGCGCGCTCTACGCAGCGTCCAGCCGCCGTGAGCCCGCCGCATCGGACGAGAGTCGACGCGCAGACTCCTGACCGCACGGGCCGGTCCGATCATCACATTGCTTCACTCGAAAGGTTTCATGTTGTCGACCCACTACGCAGTTGCGGGCAACGTCGCGGTCATTTCGCTCGACCATCCACCGGTGAACGGACTCGCCCTCGCGGCGCGCCAGGCAATTCTCCGTGACGTCGCCCGTGCCATCGAATCTCCCGAGATCGGATCGATCGTGTTGACCGGCAACGGGAGAATCTTCTCCGCGGGTGCCGACATCACCGAGTTCGGGACTCCCGCTGCGCTGGCCGAGCCGTCACTTCGTGCGTTGATCGCCGCTCTCGAGGACGCGCCGAAGCCGGTTGTCGCCGCCATCGACGGAGTCTGCTTCGGCGGGGGCCTCGAACTCGCCCTGGGAGCTCACTATCGTGTCGCGGTGGCGACGGCCCGGCTCGCGCTCCCGGAAGTGAAGCTCGGGCTCGTGCCCGGCGCCGGCGGTACGCAACGCCTCCCGCGGGCCCTGGGTCTCCGTGCGGCCGCGGAGATGATCACCGGCGGTGCGGCCCGCACCGCCGCGGCACTCGCGGAGGTTCCTGGGCAGAAACTTCTCGACCTGGTCGTGGACGCCGACGTCGGCAGCGCGGCAGTGCGGTTCGCGCAGAGCCTGGGTGACTCGGTTCCGTTGCCCCGTATCCGCGACGTCACCGTCGATCGGGACGAGGATCTCGCGCCGCTGCGTGCCACCCTCGTCAAGCGGGGCCGGGGACTGCGCGCTCCCCTGGTCGCGCTGGACCTGGTGGAGCAGGCGCGCGGCCCCTTCTCCGCCGGAGCGAGTGCCGAGCGAGCTGCCTTCGCGCAGCTGGTCGAGGACGGTCAGTCGGCGGGGCTCCGGCACGCCTTCTTCGCCGAACGGGCGGCCCAGAACATCCCGGGCATCACGAAGGACGCCACCGTGAGAACGGTGAGCAAGGTCGCCGTCGTCGGCGCCGGCACGATGGGCACCGGTATCGCGATGAACTTCTTGAACGCGGGTATCCCCGTTGCGCTCTCGGAGTCGTCGCGAGAGGCGCTGCTGCGCGGGGTAGCCGCTATTCGCCGGAACTACGAAGCGCAGGTCGAGAAGGGCCGGCTTGCGTACACCGCCTTCGTGGAACGGATGGGCCTGCTCGAGACGAGCCTGGAGTACGCGGACCTGGCGTCGTGTGACCTCGTCATCGAAGCCGTCTTCGAAGACATGGACGTCAAGCGCGTGGTGTTCACCGAACTCGACGCTGTGATGAAGCCCGGAGCGATTCTGGCAACCAACACCTCGACCCTCGATATCGATCTGATCGCCGAGTTCACGCGCCGACCGTCCGACGTGGTCGGACTGCACTTCTTCAGCCCGGCGAACGTGATGTCCCTCCTGGAGATCGTCCGGCCGAAAAAGGTCTCCGACGAAGTCCTGGCGACGGTTCTGGAGGTGGCGCGACGGATCGGCAAGGTTCCGGTGGTCGCAGGCGTGTGTGACGGCTTCATCGGCAACCGCATGCTCGCGCGGTATCGGCGGGCCGCCGACGACCTGCTGGAAGCAGGCGCGTCGCCGGAGCAGATCGATTCGGCGATCGAGCAGTTCGGTTATGCGATGGGTCCCTACCGGGCGAGCGATCTCAGTGGTGGCGATATCGGGTGGGCGGTGCGGAAGCGGCAGTACCTGGAGAACCCGGGCGTCCGACGTAACGAGATCGCCGACGAGCTCTGCGAGATGGGAAGGTTCGGCCAGAAGACCGGCGCGGGTTGGTACGACTACGAGGACGGACGCCGCGATGCCGTTTCCAGCCCGGTCGTCGCGGAGCTGCTCGAGTCGTACTACCGGCGCAACGGCATTCTGCCACAATCCTTCTCGGCGGACTCGATCGTGCAGCGACTGGTGTTCTCGCTCGTCGACGAGGGCGCGAGGATTCTCGAAGAGGGAATCGCCCTCCGTGCTTCCGACATCGACGTGGTGTACATCGCGGGTTACGGATTCCCGCGCTATCGCGGGGGTCCGATGTACTACGCGGAGACGGTCGGACTCGCGACGGTCGAAGCAGCCTTGCGTGCCGACGGAATCGAACCCGCCCGGCTGTTGGTGGAGTTGGCAAGGGACGGAAAGACGTTCGACTAGTTCGTGGCCAGGATGTGAATGGCCGGGCGGGTCTCTCCGACCGGTGGGTGCGAGGCACCCATCGGTCGCGGAGGGGTCGCCCGCCTTCGTGGCGGCGGGATCGCCGAACAGACCTCGGGCGCGGCGAACCTACGATGCACCCTCGGAATCGACGTGCTCGACTCCTCGCAACGCCGTCTCGAGAAGGGCGCGGGCGGCGGGAGACAACATGCCGGGTCGGTGCATGACGGCGACTCCGAGGACCAGTGGCGGCTGCATCGACCGCGCCACCACCTCGGACGAATCGATGTTGTCGACGACTGCCTGCGACGTCCAGGCGATACCCGCCCCGGCCGCCACGAGCGGAATGGTGGCCTGTCGATGCTCGGTGACCACGCCGATAGCCGTGCGCCGGGCAGAGCGACGGAGGGCACCCTCCACCGCGACGCGGCCCTGCGCGCCACCGGTCACCGCGATGACCGGGAGGTCGGGAACCTGATCGAACGGCAGCGGATCGGGGACCTCCTCCGCGATCCGCCGGGGAAGCGCGATGCAGAGTTCCTCGCTTCCGAGCGAGTGGGTTTCGAGATCGTGATCGTCGGTCTCGGGGTCGACGAACCCGAACCCCAACTCGACGCTGCCGTCGCGCACAGCCGCCGCAACGGCCGCCTCCGAGCTGTACTCGCGGATACGCACGCTCACCGACCGGTAAGTCCGCCGAAGTTCGCCGACCAGCGCGGGCACCCGTGACTCGTAAAGGCCTGCGGTGGTTCCGATGTCGACATGCCCGCCGTGGAGGCCGGAGAACTCGGCAACGGAGGCCTGGGCCGTCGCCACATCGCGCAAGAGCTGACGTGCGGGGGCCACCAGGGCTGATCCCACGGCAGTCGGGACCAGGCCGCGGCCGACCCGGTGGAACAGGGGCGCGCCGAGATCACGCTCCAGGGTCTGTATGGACTGCGACAGCGACGGCTGGGCGAGATGGAGCGCCGACGAGGCGCGGACGAGGCTGCCGTGTTCGATCACGGCGAGAAAATGCTCGGCTTGTCGGAATTCCACATTCACCTCACCGCTGCCGTGGCCCGCGCCCGGCACGTTCGACTCCGGTCGCGAGGCGCCGGTGTCTCCATTTCGAGCTGTCAGCTTATCGCTCGAGGAAGGTTGTATAGGGTTCGGTGGTGGACTCACGTCAGCTGCGCTACTTCTTGGCCGTGGTCGACAACGGTAGCGTCACCAAGGCCGCCGAGGTCCTGTACGTGGCGCAGCCGGCGCTGTCCCAATCGCTGCGGGCGCTCGAGTCGGAACTGGGCGCCGCACTCTTCCGCCGGGTACCGCGCGGAATGGAATTGACCGGAGCGGGAGCGGCATTGGTAGGCCCCGCCCGTCAGGTGGTCCAGTCGTCCCGGCGCGTGGACGAGACCGTGCGACGACTCGTGTCTCTCGAGCGGGGGTGGCTCGACGTGGCCTGCCCGTCGGATCTGGCGGTGGACCCGTCGGCGTCCCTCATCGCAGAGTTTCGGGCACGGCACCCGGGCGTACGGATCAACCTGGTGGACCCCGGCCCGAACGCCGATTCGACGACCGTCCTGAGATCTGCCAGGTGCGAGGTCGCTATCGACTATCTTCCGGTCGACGACGCGAAGCTGGCCACACACCCGCTCGGCCGCCGCCGGTTGGTGCTGGCGCTGCCGGAGAACTACGAGACCATGGCTGCCCCGACCCTCCCGATCGAGTCGCTCGCCGACCTGCCGCTGGTGGCGGGCGGTCGCGGGACGGTGGTTCGCGAGGAGCTCGAAAGAGTTTGCGGCCATCACGGTTTCGCTCCCCATGTCATGGTCGAGGTCGAGCACGAACACAACGTGCACCTTCTGGTCGTCGCGGGGGCCGGCGCGGCTTTCGTCACCGAGCCGGAGGCGCGTCTCGCCGAACGTCGTGGCCTCCGGATCGCGCGAACGACACCCGAGCTGGGACGTGACTTCGGGCTGGTGTTCCGCACCGGCTCCCTTTCCCCGGCCGCGCTCGCCTTCGTCACGTTCATCACCGCGTCCGGTGATGTTCTCGATCTTTGATGGTCGACAGGCGGGAGCTGCCGAGGTATTCCCGAAACCGATCCCTCCTGGTGGAAACCGATCTTTGACTCGAGGTAATCGATCGTCGACGGTAAAACGTATGCGCCCGAGCGAGATCGGACGCAAGAGTAGCTGAGTCGTCGACGCCCGACCGTACGGCGACGGCAATCGGAGGAAAGGCCTGTCCATGAAGTTCGAGACCATCCGCCTCGATGTCACCGACGGCATCGCCACCATCACGCTCGATCGTCCGGATCGGCTCAACGCGTGTTCCATCGAGATGAAGGACGAGATCATCCATGCCTTCGACCACACGGATGCCAGCGACGAGGTTCGCGCGGTGATCGTGACGGGGTCGGGTAGGGCGTTCTGTGCCGGTGCCGACCTGTCCGAGGGCGGTTCGCGCTTCGACGTACCGAACGACGACAACGGTGACGTTCCGCGGGACGGCGGTGGTGAGATGACGTTACGCATCTACGATTCGGTGAAGCCCGTGATCGCCGCGGTCAACGGCCCCGCGGTCGGGGTCGGCGCGACGATGATCCTCCCCATGGACATCCGACTCGCGTCGGAAGACGCGAAGTTCGCGTTCCCGTTCACTCGCCGCGGCATCGTTCCGGAGAGTTGTTCGAGCTGGTTCCTGCCGCGCCTGGTCGGCGTGGACAGGGCGCTGGAATGGCTCTATATCGGAAGGCTGTTCACGGCAGCGGAGGCGGCGGACGCCGGTCTCGTGCGCGCCGTGTGCCCGGCCGACGAGTTGCTCGGTGCCGCCCGCGCGCTGGCCACCGAGATCATCGACGAGACGGCGCCCGTTTCGGTGACACTGACCCGTCAGTTGGTGTGGCGCATGCTCGGTGCCCGCCACCCGATGGAGGCTCACGTCGCGGAGTCGCGCGGTTTACGCGCGCAGGGTTCGAGCAGCGATGCATACGAGGGCGTCACATCCTTCCTGGAGAAGCGGCTCCCCCGATTCGAGCGGACCGTGGGTTCGGACCTGCCCGATATCTTTCCGGACTGGAATCCCCCTCGGTACAGCTGAGCGCCACCGGCCCCGGCTGTACAGGAACAGCGCGCCCGACCTGGTGATCACAGGGTCAGGCGCTCCCCCCGGAACCGCCGCCGCATCCGCCGGTCGTGCGTGACGACGACGACCGTGCCCGCAAACGAGTCGACGGCCTCCTCCAGCTCCTCGACCAGTGCCGGAGACAGGTGATTGGTCGGTTCGTCCAACAGCAGCAGGTCGGCGTCCGAGGTGGCGAGCAGCGCCACCTCGAGACGCCGGCGCTGCCCGAAGGACAGGTCCCCGACTGCACGATGCAGGTCGTCGGGGCGGAACAGGCCGAGCGAGAGCAGGTCGGCGGCAGCGTCCTCCTGGTATCCGGGCCTTCGGGAGGCGTAGGCCTCCAGCAGCGTCGCTCCGGTGGGCCACGGCTGCGGCGTCTGCCGCAGATACCCCACTCGGCCGGCTACCGCCACCGACCCCGTGTCGGGCGTTAGCTCGCCGGCGATCACGTCCAACAGCGTGGTCTTGCCGGCACCGTTCGGGCCGGTGACGAGCAGTCGGCCACCGCGCGGCACCTGCAGTCCCGCGACGGTGAGCCGGCTTCCGACGCGGACGTCGGACAGCAGCAGCGCCGGCGCATCGGAGGGCGCCGTCCCGGACACCGCCAGGGATGGGGTGAACCGCAGCGGCTCGGGAGGCGGTGCGACGGCATCGGCCGTCAGCTGTCCGATCCGCTGCTTGGCGTTGCGGATGCGGCCCATCGCGCCGTGGTCGCGGCCGCGGGCCCGGAACGCTCCGTGTCCGAACCCGGCCTTGTCCTGTTTGCGCGGAATGGCCGCCAGCCGCACCGCATTGGCATCGACCAGCCGGGCGTTGCGCGCGAGCTCGGACTTCCAGTCCTCGTACTCCTGCAGTCGTCGCCGACGCTCGGCGGCCTTCGCGGTCAGATACCCGTCGTACCCGTCGCCGTAGCGGTGGACGCCGCGATCGGCGACCTCCACGATCACCGACGTCAGCCTGTCCAGGAAGACCCGATCGTGCGTCACCGCCACGACGGTGCCGCGATGGGTGAGCAGCCGCTGCTCGAGCCAGGCGACGGCGTCGTCGTCGAGATCGTTGGTGGGTTCGTCGAGCAGCAGTAGCTCGGCGTTCGCGGCCAGACCGGTGGCCAACGCGAGCCGGGCCTGTTGCCCACCGGAGAGCGTGCCGAACGGCCGGGCGCGATCGAGATCCGGCAGGCCGAGCGCACGCAGACCGGTGTCGACCCGTTCGTCGACCGTGTACCCGTCCATGCTTTCGAACAGCGCTGTCGCGCATGTGTACTCGAACAGCAACGCGTCGAGTGCGGTGGGCGACGTGCGTGCCAGTTCCCGCTCCAAGCGGCGGATGCGGGCCTCGAGGGCCCGGACATCGCGCAGCACGTGATCGATCGCGTCCTGGACGGTCGCCTCCTCCGGAAGATCCAGGGACTGTGCGGCATACGCGAGGCCGCCCGGAGCGACGACATGCACCTCGCCGTTGTCGGCGGGCGTGTGGCCTGCGAGCAGCGCGAGCAGCGTCGACTTGCCGGACCCGTTGTCGCCGACGACGCCGACCCTCGTGCCGGGAGTGATGGCGAGGTCGACCGCGTCGAGGACCACACGGTCGCGGTATCGCTTCGACACGGAACGGAGGGAGAATTGGGAGACGGGCATGAGAGCGCTCCTTGCACCCGGAGGGGATCCGGGGAGATCGGGGAAAGGTGCCCTCGCGCAATCCGGCCCGGCCGAGCCGAACCGGAATTCTGCGCGCTCAGGACCCGCCGCGGAGCGAGCTCGACGCGGCGTCCCGATCTACTGATTCAGAGTGCCCACGAAAGCCACCGTAGCACCGGAGGATTCGCCGGACCACCGATTAATCCGGAGAATCCCCGTAATACACCTGTGGCGGTGGTCGAAGGAATCGACCACCGCCACAGGAGGTTTACGCGGAGACTCAGGCCTCGATGATGAAGGCCTCGAGCTCGGCACGAGCCTTGTCGTCGGCCATCTGGACCGGCGGGGACTTCATCAGGTACGCCGATGCCGGCAGGATCGGGCCACCGAGGCCGCGGTCCTTGGCGATCTTCGCGGCGCGGATGGCGTCGATGATGATGCCGGCCGAGTTCGGGGAGTCCCACACCTCGAGCTTGTACTCCAGGTTCAGCGGGGCATCACCGAACGCGCGACCCTCGAGGCGGACGTACGCCCACTTGCGGTCGTCGAGCCACTCGACGTAGTCGGAGGGGCCGATGTGGACGTTGCGGTCGTGGACCTTGCCTGCGAGCGAACCGGTGAGGTTCGAGGTCACGGCCTGGGTCTTGGAGACCTTCTTGGACTCCAGGCGCTCACGCTCGAGCATGTTCTTGAAGTCCATGTTGCCGCCGACGTTCAGCTGGTACGTGCGGTCCAGCACGACGCCGCGGTCCTCGAACAGCTTGGCCATCACGCGGTGGGTGATGGTGGCGCCGACCTGGCTCTTGATGTCGTCGCCGACGATCGGGACACCGGCCGCGCGGAACTTCTCGGCCCACTCCGGGTCGGAGGCGATGAAGACGGGCAGCGCGTTGACGAACGCGACACCGGCGTCGATGCAGCACTGCGCGTAGAACTTGTCGGCCTCTTCCGAGCCCACCGGCAGGTAGGACACGAGGACGTCGACCTTGGCGGCCTTGAGCGCGGCGACGACGTCGACGGGCTCGGCATCGGAGACCTCGATGGTCTGCGCGTAGTACTTGCCGATGCCGTCGAGCGTCGGGCCACGCAGGACGGGGACGTCCAGCGGCGGGACGTCGGCGATCTTGATGGTGTTGTTCTCGCTGGCGTTGATCGCCTCGGACAGGTCGAATCCGACCTTCTTGGCGTCGACGTCGAAGGCGGCGACGAACTGGACGTCGCGCACGTGGTACTGGCCGAACTTGACGTGCATCAGGCCGGGGACGGTCGAGTTCTCGTCGGCGTCCTTGTAGTACTGCACGCCCTGGACCAGGGACGAGGCACAGTTACCCACGCCCACAATGGCTACGCGCACCGCGGTGCTGTTCTCACCCATGGTCGGGTTCTCCTTCGTTTTTCTTGGGTGCTGTTGCTGTTGATGATTGTTCGGCGGCGATCAGCTCGTTGAGCCACCGCACCTCGCGCTCGCTCGATTCGAGACCGAGCTGGTGGAGTTGGCGGGTGTAGCGGTCGAGTGATCCGGTGGCCCGCCCGACGGCGTCGCGGAGGCCTTCTCGACGCTCCTCGACCTGACGTCGCCTGCCTTCCAGGATTCGCATCCGCGCCTCGGCGGGGGTGCGACTGAAGAAGGCGAGGTGAACGCCGAAACCGTCGTCGGTGTAGTTCTGGGGCCCCGTGTCCGCCACCAGCTCGGAGAAACGCTTCCGACCGGCGGGGGTGAGCTCGTACACGCGGCGCGCCCGACGCTTGACGGTGCCGTCCGCGCCTGCGTCCTCCGCGATCAGCCCGTCGGCCTGCATGCGGCGCAGGGTCGGGTAGAGCGAGCCGTAGGAGAAGGCGCGGAATGCACCGAGCAGGCCGGTCAGCCGCTTGCGGAGCTCGTAACCGTGCATGGGTGACTCGAGGAGCAGCCCGAGAATTGCGAGCTCGAGCAAGACCACACCCCCTGAGAGTCCCGAACATAACCGATAGATGCGATTGCCAACTATATCGCACCGATATATACGGACGCACGGTCATCCGAAGTTCTCGGCGGACGCCCTACCGGTCGGCCCGGTAGACGCTGCGCACTTCACCGTCGAAACCGACCGTCATGAACCCCTGTGCGCCGGTGTTCTCGTCGGTCACATGGACGCTCACGATCGACCCGTCGTCGTCGTCGCGCTGCGCGATCAGATACACCTGGGTCGGATCGCTCACACCCAGCGTGCGGTCGGCGCCGTACAGCAAACCCATGAGCCGGGCGACGTTCGGGCGGAGCTCCGCGAGGTCGACGGGCACACCCGCAGTACGCCCGGGCGAACGCCCGTTGTCGGTGAGGTGGCCGTCCTCGTAGCGGTACGACTGCTCGCTGCCGGGGGCCCCGACGACCGCGCGAGAGATCGACGCGTACTCCGGGTAGACGATCAGCCGGTCGACCTCCCCGCTGCCGAGCTGGTGTTCGATGTCGTCGAGCATCCGGCCGAAGCCGGCTGCCGTGGTCAGCTCCACCGACGACGCCCCGGACGACGCCGGAACGACGTCGCGATCCGAGGTGACCGCAACGATGCCGCAGATCACGACGACCGCGGCCGACAGCGCGACTGCCCAGCGTGTGCTCGTCGACGTCGACGCCGACGTCGACGCGGTGGCGCCGCTCAGGGCCGGCGGTGCCTGCAGGTCGCCGACGAGCCGGTCGAGGTCGTCGAGCGTGCGCGCCGACTGTGCCGCCTCCGTTCGCCTCCGGTGCTCGACGTGGCTCAGTTGGCCGTCGGTGAAGGCGGCGTCGAGTGCCGCCCGCACCGCGGTGCGGTCGACGTCGCGGGCACGAATCCGCGTCGGCGTTCGTCCGGGGAGCCGGTTCGACACGGTCACCGTCCCTCGGCCGGCGAGATGTCCACGACGGTGCCGTCCATCCGTGTGTCGATCATGCCCGTGCGTTCCTCGTGATCCTGGAAGAGGACCGAGACGAGGACGTCGTCGGGCGGATCCGGGCGTACGAAGACGTGTTCCGCGTGCGCCGTCGGAAGCCCGACCCGGTCCGCCCCGGAAGCGAGCACCTCGGCGAGCCGGTCGACGTCGAGGGTCGCGAGGTCGACGGTGACGGTGCCGAGCTCGCGCCCGTCCGGTCCCCGCGATGTCGAGAAGCCGCCCCGGAAGCTCCAGTCCTGCGCCCGATGCGGCTGGTCCGGAAGCGCCCTGGTGAAGAACGCGTAGGTCGGGTAGAAGATCACATCGTCGACCAGCAGATCGCCGAACTTCTGCTGATACCGAGTCAGGAAGTCACGGATGCCCTCGGCGGATACCGGGTCGTACGCCTCCACCACGATCGGCTCCGGTTCGCCGGCCGGGATCGGCGCCGCTCCGGCCGCAGCCACGGTCTCCGGCGCGGTGTCGCCGCCCCGGTTCGTGTACAGCGCTGTCGCGCCGATCGCCAGGACCGCGACGACGACAGCCGCTACTGCGCGACCCTCGATCGGAGTGCGTGGCGTCGGTGTGGATTCGCGTGCGGCTTCGACGAGGTGGGCAGGGATCTGCAGATCCGCGACGAGAGAGGCGAGTTCCCCGAGCGTCTTCGCCTGCATGGCCTGTGTGGTGCGGTTCTGGTACTCGGTGGGGTCGAGCTGACCCTCGCCGTACCCGGCGTCGAGAAGCGCACAGGTCTGCGCACGGTCGATGTCACGGGCGCGCTTTCTGGCGGAGACTCGCTCTGGCACGCGGTGATCATAGGGAACCGGTCGGAATGTCGCGTGTCCGCGTCCACGGGGTTCCAGCGGTCTATCGGTCGGCGCCGCGGACGGCGCGGACCTGACCGTCGAAGCCCACCGTCAGGAAGCCGCTCGTACCCTGCTCGTCGTTTCCCAGGTAGATCTCGGCCGTCGGCCCGTGCTCGTCCTGTTCGATCGAGATGTGCGTCGACGTCGGGTCGGCGACGGCGAGCGTGCGATCGGCGCCGTAGAGCAGGCCGATCACGGTGGGTACGTTCGGGCGCAGCGGGGCGAGATCGATCGGTACGCCGTTGCCGCTGCGCGGCGACGGGGAGCCCTCCGTGAAGCGGGCTTCGCCGTCGTCCATCTCGTACTGATAGGAGACCGACATCCCGGGCTTTCCCGGCACGGGACGGTTGAACAGCGCGTACTCGGGATAGATGTCGAGCGCGTCGACCGTGGAGTCGCCGAACTTCCGCTGGATCTCGTCCAGCAGTCGAACGAGCCCGGCGGCGGTGGTCAGCTTCGCGGGGCCGGAGGAGCTCGCCGTGTGATCGGTGCCCGCCGAGTGGCCCCACCGGCCGGTCCCGACCACCACGAGCAGCCCGGCCACGACGACGGCCGCCGCGCCGACGACCGCGATCAGGCGTCGGTTCCGTTGCCGCGGCGAATCGGTCGCCGTGCCACGAGGAGCGGTCACGGTCAGCCGCCGGCGCGCGACGGGGCGGAGACGTCGGTGACGACCCCGTCGAACGTCGCGTAGAGGTGTCCGGAGAACAGGCCGGGGTCCTCGACGTAGACCAGGATCTCGGGCTCGTCGGTGATCGGGTTGGGCCTGATGATGATGCTGTCGACCCGGCCGCCCGGCAGTCCCAACGTCGACGGTGCGTCCCGGATCAGGTTCCGGAGCCCTTCGATCCGGAGTCCGGCGAGGTCGACCGACGCGTCGGACGGACGGGAGGACGGCGACCCACTCGGATTGAAACCGCGGTAGTAGTCCCAACGCTGGACGCGATGCGGCTGCTCCGGCAGCATCCGGGTGAAGGTGGCGTAGCGCTGCTTGAGATACAGCTCGTCGACGATCTGGTCGCCGAACTTGATCTGGAACTGTTGGAGGAACTCCTCGATCCCCTCGGCGGTTGTCGTGTCGATCGGCTCGATCACGATCGCGTCGGGCTCGCCCGGAATCGGTGCGGGTGCCGGTGCCGCGGCCGGTCGTTCGGCGGCCACGACCTCGCGGACGGGGTCCGTCTGCGGGCTCGCGTCGTCACCGCGTGTGACGACGGCCACGAGACCGATCACGACGGCCACCGCAACGACGGCCGCGGCGATCACCGGACCCCGGCGCTTGCGGCAGGAACCGGGGGCCTCGCGGACCACCGCCTCGGACAGGTGCGCCGGGATCTGCAGATCGGACACCAGCGCGTCGAGTTCACCCAGAGTCTTCGCCTTCATCGCGGCGGCCGTGCGGGTGTCGTACTCGCTGGTTGTCAGCTGGCCCTCGCTGTATCCGGCGTCGAGCAGTCCACAGGTCTGCGCACGATCGATGTCGCGCGCGCGTGTGCGTGCGGAAGCCTGTCCGGACATGGTCATGAGTTTAGGTAACGGCCCCAGGGACGCGGCGACGCCGTCCCGCCCCGCCGTCCGGCGCCTGTCAAGACCTTGTGTTCGTCCCCACGTGCGGTCACTCCCGCTCCACCCCACCGACGGTGGACGCACGTACTCTGGTCTCCGTGCGGATACAGCGGCAGGTCGTGGATTACGCGCTGCAGCGACGGTCCCTGCTGTCCGAGGTGTACTCGGGGCGGACCGGCGTCAGCGCGGTCTGCGATGCGAGCCCGTACCTGCTGCGTGCGGCCAAGTTCCACGGCCGCCGTAGCGAGGTGATGTGCCCGATCTGTCGTAAAGAAGAGTTGACCCTCGTATCTTGGGTGTTCGGCGACAAGCTGGGTCCGGTGTCGGGGTCGGCACGGACACCCGAGGAACTGGTTCGTCTGGCCGCGACCGAGGAGGAGTTCTCGGTTCACGTCGTCGAGGTGTGCCGCACATGCAGCTGGAACCACCTGGTCCAGTCCTACGTTCTCGGTGCAGTGCCTGCACCGAAACGGCCGCGGAGGTCTTCGTCCCCGCGTCGCCGCACCGCGAGCGAGTAGGGATCCGACAGCTGTGCCCACCGACCGACGCAACCGAGGACTGCCCACAGTCACTCGATTACTGGAGATTCGTACGTGAGTTCCCCCAACAACCCTCAGGGTCGAGCCAACGGACCTAGACGTCCCAACGGCCCGCAGCAGAGTGGACGACCGGCCGGGCAGCAGCCCGGCCGACCTGTGGGTGGCCCCGCGCCGCGCCGCAACCCCGGCCCACCGCCGGGGGGCCGCCCCGCAGCACCGCGGCAGCCGCAGGGCGGACGCCCCCCGCAGGGTGGACGTCCCCCGCAGGGTGGTGCGCGTCCGGCTACGGGCGGCGGCGGTGGCCGCGGTCCCGGTGGGCGTCCGCCGGTCGGTCCGCCGCCCACGGCCCGCAAGTCGGGTGGGGGTTCGGGCGGTCAGCCGCCCAAGGGGCCGAAGAAGACCAAGTCGAGCAAGTGGAAGATCGCACGACGCGTCACCGCCGCGGTGGTGGCCGTCGGGCTGATCGTCCCGATCCTCGGCTTCATGGTCGCTTACATCTTCGCGGACGTCCCACGCCCCGGAGACATGAAGACGAATCAGGTGGCGACCATCCTGGCGTCCGACGGCACCACCGAGATCACGCGCGTCGTGCCGCCGGAGGGTAACCGCACCGAGGTCACGATCGACCAGATCCCGGCCCACGTGCGCAACGCCGTGCTCGCCGCCGAGGACCGTGACTTCTACTCCAACCCGGGCTTCTCGGTCACCGGCTTCGCCCGCGCGGCGCGCGACAACGTGCTCGGCCGCGACAGCGCAGGCGGCGGGTCGACGATCACCCAGCAGTACGTCAAGAACGCGCTCGTGGGTTCGGAGCGGTCGCTCACTCGCAAGATGAAGGAACTGGTCATCTCCTCGAAGATGGCCAAGCAGTGGTCCAAGGACGAGATCCTGGCCGCCTACCTGAACACGATCTACTTCGGTCGTGGCGCGTACGGCATCGCGGCGGCCTCGAAGGCGTACTTCGGCAAGCCGGTCGAGGAACTGACCGTGTCCGAGGGCGCCGTGCTGGCCGCGGTCATCCAGCAGCCGTCGGGGCTCGATCCGGAGTTCAACCCGACCGGTGCGCAGTCGCGCTGGAACTACGTCCTCGACGGCATGGTCGGCAGCGGCACACTCAACTCGGCCGATCGTGCGGCAGCTCAGTTCCCGCAGGTCATTCCGTCCGCCGAGGTCGACAACGGCGGCGGTGCCGGCGGCCCCGAGGGTCTCGTGAAGCAGCAGGTGCTGCAGGAACTCTCGGCGTCGGGGATCAGTGAGCAGGACCTCAACACCGAGGGCCTGCAGATCACCACGACGATCGATCCGAAGGCGCAGCAGGCCGCGATCGACGCCGTCGAGACCTACATGGAGGGCGAGCCCGAGGAGTTGCGCACCGCCGTCGTGTCGGTCGATCCGCGCAGCGGCGCCGTGCGCGCCTACTACGGCGGCCAGGACGGCTCCGGCTACGACTTCGCGCAGGCCGGCCTGCAGACCGGATCGTCGTTCAAGGTGTTCGGTCTCGCGGCCGCACTGGACCAGGGGATTCCGCTGTCGCAGATGTACGACAGCGGCCCGCTCACCGTCAACGGCATCTCGATCGGCAACGTCGAAGGCGAATCCTGCGGCACGTGCACCATCGCCGAGGCGCTCAAGCGGTCGCTCAACACGAGCTTCTACCGACAGATGCTGTCGATGGACAACGGTCCGCAGGCCATCGCCGACATGGCGCACAAGGCCGGCATCCCCGAGGAGATTCCCGGGGTCGGCAAGTCGCTCACCGAGCCCGACGGCAACGGCCCCAACAACGGCATCGTGCTGGGCCAGTACCAGTCGCGGCCGCTCGACATGGCGTCCGCGTACGCGACGCTGGCCGCGTCGGGTGTGTACCACCAGCCGTACTTCGTGCAGAAGGTCGTCACCGCCGACGGCACCGTGCTGCTCGACCGCGGCACGCCGGCCGGTGAGGAGCGCATCGACGACGCCGTCGCCGACAACACCACTGCCGCGATGACCCCGATCGCCGCGTACTCGCGCGGCCACGGCCTGGCGGGTGGACGCCCGTCGGCGTCGAAGACCGGCACCGCGCAGCTCGGTGACACCGGCGCCAACAAGGACGCCTGGATGGTCGGCTACACCCCGTCGCTGTCGACCGCCGTGTGGGTGGGCACCGAGCAGGGTCTGCCGCTGGTGAACAGCTACGGCGGCATGATCTACGGCTCGGGTCTGCCGTCGGACATCTGGAAGGCCACGATGGACGGCGCACTCAAGGGCACGGACGTCGAGAAGTTCCCGACGCCCAAGCCGATCGCCGGTGTCGCGGGTGTGCCCGCGTACTCGGCCCCGGCAGCGCCCAAGACGACGACCCAGGCGCCCCCGAGCACCTCGGAAACCACGACGACGCGGCCGCCGCTCGAGATCACCACGAGCAACGTGGAGATCCTGCCCGGCGTGACGATCCCGATCCCGGGGATCCGACCGGGGCAGACCACGGAACCCACCCCGACGCAGTCCCCCGACGCGTCGTCCGAGGAGCAGGAGCCGCCCGCCGCGGGTGGCAACGCTCCACAGGGACAGCAGCGGCCCGCGCCGCAGCCGGTACCCGCCGGGTAGCGGATTCCCGGTAGCCTCGCGGAGTGGCCGACACTACTGCGGGCAGCACCGAAGACAGGATCGGCGGTGAGTTGGTGTCTCCGGCACCACTCGCCGCCGATCGTCGTTCCGCCGACTGGCGGGACGTCCCCGGCCACACGGATCCGCTGACGTCGAAGTTGGCGGCGACGATCGGCGGCCCTGTGGGCCGGCACGCGCTGATCGGCCGGACCCGCTTCTTCACCCCGATGAGGGTGATCCTGCTGCTGGCCGTCGTCTTCCTCGCGCTCGGCTGGTTCACCAAGGCCGGCTGCATCCAGCAGGCCCCGGTGGGCGCGGACGGCGCTCTCGGGCTGGACTGGAGCGGCAACCGCCAGTACGTCGCGATGTGTTACTCCGACACCGTCCCGCTGTACGGTGCCGAGCACCTCGACGAGGGCGCGTTCCCCTACAAGAAGTGGTGGGAGGAACCGAGATCCGACGGCTCGATCCAGCAGCGGTACATGGAGTACCCGGTGCTGTCGGGTCTGTACCAGTACGGCTCGATGGTGGTCGCGAAGGCGTGGGACGCGACGCCGTGGTTGCCCGGTGGCCTGCAGGTGGCGATCTACTTCAACGTCGTCGCGTTCGGTCTGGCGATGGCGTGGCTGGTGACGGTGTGGGCGAGCGCGCTGTTGGCCGGCAGGCGGGTGTGGGACGCCGCCCTCGTCGCGTGCTCGCCGCTGGTGATCGTGCACGCGTTCACCAACTTCGACCCGCTCGCGACGGCGTTCGCGATGGGAGGCCTGCTGGCGTGGGCGCGCAGACGGCCGGTGCTCGCGGGCATCCTGCTCGGGCTGGGCGGCGCCGCCAAACTGTTCCCGCTGATGCTGCTCGGCCCGCTGCTGGTGTTGTGTCTGCGGTCTGGACGGATGCGCGACTGGACGCGCGCGACGCTCGCGGCGGCCGCCGCGTGGCTGGTGGTGAATCTGCCGATCGCGCTGCTGTTCCCGCGTGGTTGGGCCGAGTTCTTCCGGCTCAACTCCGAACGCGGCGCCGATCCCGACTCGATCTACAACGTCATCGCGTCGTTCACCGGATGGACCGGATTCGACGGACCGCTCGCGCCGGGTGAGTCGCCGTCCGTGCTGAACGCCGTCACGCTGCTGCTGTTCGCCGCGGTGTGTGTCGGCATCGGGTACGTCGCGCTCACCGCGCCGCGTCGTCCGCGCGTGGCGCAACTGTGCTTCCTGCTGGTCGCCGGCTTCCTACTCACCAACAAGGTGTGGAGTCCGCAGTACTCGTTGTGGCTGGTGCCACTCGCCGTCCTGGCCCTGCCGCACCGTCGGATCCTCTTGGCTTGGATGACGATCGACGCACTCGTGTGGGTGCCGCGAATGATGTACTACCTGGGCGTCTCCAACAAGGGGCTGCCCGAGGAATGGTTCACCGGCGCCGTCGTCGTGCGTGACCTGGCCGTCGTCGCGCTGTGCGTGCTGGTCCTACGGCAGATCTACCGCCCGGCCGACGACCTCGTGCGGTTCGGATTCATCGACGACCCCGCGGGAGGCGTCCTCGATCAGGCCGAGGACGCACCGCCGAGATGGCTGCCGCCGTGGCTGCGGCCCAAGGTGCCACCGGCTCCGGTCGAGGAACCGGTCCACGCGAGGTAGAGAGTGTCCTTCCGGCCGCTCAGACCCGCAGTCCGGTGAACGGTTCGAACGGAAGATTCCTGACCACGAACCACACCGCGAGGGTCGAACCGACGGCGACGGGAACCCAGCCGGGCCGTCGCGTGCTCTCGCCGCGGCGCCCACGCACCGATCGGAACACCCACACCACGTATGCGACCACGAGCACGACCGCGGCGACGACCCCGACGACGTTGTACCGCAGCGCGCCCGGAACGTCGAAGTGCAGCAGCGCGTACAGCATTCGAGAGCTGCCGCACAGCGGACAGTCGAGGCCCAGCAGCGCCTGCGTGGGGCAGGTCGGGATGGGTCCACCGGGCACGGTGGGGTTCGCCCGGACGACGAAGCCGCAGACCGCGAACGCGGCGGCGGCCACTGCCGCGGGTGCGGCGAGGCGACGTAGCCCTCGATGCGCAGGCGGGACGGTCACGGGATCCAGTGCATCACAAGGATGCCGGCGGGGCGCGGAGCCGCGGTTCACCGCGAGCGCGCCGTCGTCGCGGTGACCGGACGTTCCCGGACGAGGTCGGCCGATGTCGTGGGCGCCCGGGTCCCGCCCGCGTAGCGGCGCAACGGTACCCGCGTGAACAGCACGAAGAACACCACCAGCAGTGCGGCCTGACTCCACACGCCCAACTCGACGAGGAACCGTGCGACCTCCGCGTCCGAGTTCGTCGCGAGGGCGTCGAACCAGCGGAACACCGCGATTCCGAGCACGGCGTCGGCGACCAGGTACGTGCCGACCAGCGACCAGGGGATCCGGAGCAGCACCAGGAACGGCAGCAGCCACAGCGTGTACTGCGGCGAGTGCACCTTGTGCAGCAGGACGAACGCGCACAGCATCGACGCGCTGACACCGATCCACGGGTAGACGCCCTCGCGTCCGTACCGGCGCCAGCCCAGCCACAACGCGAGCGCGAAGCCGGCGGCGAGCGCCAACGGGGACAGCGTGCCGACGAGAGCGTGGTACGACGCGCTCCCCCGATCGCCGGCGCCCATCAGCGGACGCAGGCCCCAGTACCAGATGCTGTTGCTGGTGAGGTCGGCCTCGCGCAGTTGCTGGAACGAGAAGGACGCGCGCCAGCCCGTGTAGTCGTGCACCGCGAACGGCAGGTTGATCGCCGCCACCGTCGCCGCCGCGGCGCCGACCACGGCGGCGGCGCCGCGGACGTCGAGGTCGTCGCGCGCCCGGTTCCGGGTGAGGACGTACAGCGCGAGGGGCAGCACGAACAGGCCCGGATAGAGCTTGAGGCAGAACCCCACGCCCAACAGCACCGCCGCGAGCACCCCGCGGGTGCGCACCGACCACCGGCCCGTCGCCATCACCGCGATCGCTGCGACCGACGTCGCGACCACGGGCAGTTCCCAGTTGTGGAATCCGTACAGCAACAGCGGCGGGGTGGCCGCCCACAGCAGCGCGGTGCGTCCGGTGAGCCGGCGGAGCATCCACGCCGTCGCCAGCCCGAACGGCGCCAGCAGCAGCGCCGAGTGCTGGAAGAACTCGGCATCGGTGTGCGCGCCGATCGCCCCGAGCCACATCAGCAACCCGGTGAGCACCGGATATTCGACGGTGCCGCCGGTGAGCAAGCCGTCGGGCGTGATGCCGCCGGTGTAGGGGAACAGGTGCTGGTCGATGCCGCGTCCGAGCCACAGGAGTTGGACGTCGGAGTAGCAGACGTCGGAGTCCTTGATCCGATCGAAGATCAGACTGCGACCGTCGGCGCCGAACGGTGGACCGATGCAGCGAGCCTTGTCCAGGTAACCGAGCAACAGGGTGAGCACGCATGCGGTGAGAACGGTGACCGTCGTCCCTCCGGCCCGGAGGTGCCCCGTCGCCCGCATGGATCCAGCGTAGGGCGATCCCGCGGTCCCGTGGGACCGGCGAGCCCCGGCCGGATCCGACTGCGAGGTCAATTTCGCAGGTCAAAGGGCACTCGTGTACCCTGCAAAGGTTGCTGACGCAACGACCCTCCTGCCACGGACAGTCCGTGGCCGTTTCACAGTCCATAGGAGGTGATGAGGTCTTATGCGTCATTACGAATTGATGGTCATCCTCGACCCCAGCCTGGACGAGCGCACTGTCGCCCCGTCGCTGGATACGTTCCTGAATGTCGTCCGCAAGGACGGCGGCAATGTCGACAAGGTCGATGTCTGGGGCAAGCGTCGTCTCGCGTTCGAGATCGCGAAGAACGCCGAAGGCATCTACGCGGTCGTCGACATCACCGCCGAGCCGGCCACCGTCAAGGAGCTCGACCGTCAGCTGGGTCTGAACGAGTCGGTGCTTCGTACGAAGGTCCTGCGCCACGGCAAGTGATTCCCGTCTGATCCGGGGACGGGCGCTGGTCGTCAGTATCAGCACCTAGGCTCTGGACCAACAGGAACTCCACAAACAGCAGGAGGAACCACATGGCAGGCGACACCGTAATCACCGTCATCGGAAACCTGACGGCTGATCCCGAGCTTCGTTTCACCCCGGCGGGTGCCGCGGTCGCGAACTTCACCGTTGCGTCCACGCCCCGCACCTTCGATCGTCAGACGAACGAGTGGAAGGACGGCGAAGCGCTGTTCTTGCGCTGCAACATCTGGCGTGAGGCGGCGGAGAACGTTGCGGAGAGCTTGACCCGTGGCTCGCGAGTGATCGTGAGCGGACGGCTCAAGCAGCGGTCGTACGAGACCCGTGAGGGCGAGAAGCGCACTGTCGTGGAGCTCGAGGTCGACGAGATCGGCCCGTCGCTCCGTTACGCCACTGCCAAGGTCAACAAGGCCAACCGCGGAGGCGGTGGCGGTGGTGGCTTCGGTGGTTCTTCCGGCGGATCCGGCGGCGGACGTCCGGCGTCCAACTACAACAGCAGTCCCGGCGGAGAAGATCCGTGGGGCAGCGCGCCGCAGGCGGGCTCCTTCGGGGGCTCCCGCGGCGGGGACGACGAACCGCCGTTCTGATCCGTACCCGATCGGAACATCCAGAAAACGGAGATAGACATGCCGAAGCCGCCGCTGCGCGACAAGGTTATGAAGAAGAAGGTCTGCACGTTCTGCAAGGAAAAGAACACGCAGATCGATTACAAGGACACGGCACTGCTGCGTAAGTACGTCAGCGACCGCGGCAAGATCCGCGCCCGCCGCGTCACCGGCAACTGCGTCCAGCACCAGCGGGACATCGCGGTTGCCGTGAAGAACTCGCGTGAGGTTGCCCTGCTGCCTTACGTCTCGACGGCTCGCTGAGGAAAGGGAGGGACGACATGAAGCTGATTCTCACCGCTGACGTGGAAAACCTCGGTGCGCCCGGCGACACCGTTGAGGTCAAGGACGGCTACGGCCGTAACTACCTGCTCCCCCGCGGCCTGGCCATCGTCGCCACCCGTGGCGCCGAGAAGCAGGTCGAGGGCATCCGTCGTGCGCAGGAAGCGCGCGCGGTCCGTGGCCTCGACCACGCCAAGGAGCTCAAGGCTGCCATCGAGGGTCTCGAGGGTGTGTCGCTGTCGGTGAAGACCGCCGGTGACTCGGGCAAGCTGTTCGGTTCCGTCACCGCGGCCGACGTTGCAGGCGCCATCAAGGCTGCCGGCGGCCCGGTCGTCGACAAGCGCAGCCTGGAGCTGCCGAAGGCCCACATCAAGGCCACCGGCAAGCACCAGATCGTGGTCAACCTGCACCCCGAGGTTGCTGCCAAGTTCCACCTGAACGTCGTCGCCGCCTAGTCGACACGTTCGGTCGAAGGGCCCCGCGGACTCCTGGTCCGCGGGGCCCTTCGCGTTGTTGGGGACGGCTTGTGGATAGATTCGCCACCCGGTGCCATTTCTATGACCTGAGTCATACTCTCGTTGGACGTTTGTTTACCCAACACGCCCGGCTTGTCAACTTGGCCGACACGCCGAGAGAACTTCAATCCACAGGGTTGTGAAATCGAAAAGTGTCATCTACCTGCGAATTGTTGAGTGTGATGTTCATCGATCCACAGGTTGTCCCCAGTTTTCCCCAGCCGGTTAACACTCGAGGGTTCTGCGTCCCCAATTCATCCACAACTGTGTACACAGGCCGGTTTGATGTGGGCTCCTCGAGACCCCTAACGTCGCTGCGAGCATGTCTCTCGAGGCGCCCGCGGGGCGGCCGGGATTTGTCGGGGGACGCGAGTACAAAGAGAGTGCAGGACGCCGCCCGGACCTCGGTTCGGGAGGCGTCGCGGGCTCGTTGCGGGGAAGGACGGTCGCGTTGGCGGTTGTAGATGATCGAGGCCACTCCGAGTACCCGGGACCCCCGGAGGAGCCCAGCGAGGAGTTCGGCCGGCAACCTCCGCACGACATGGTCGCCGAGCAGTCGGTGCTCGGCGGCATGCTGCTGAGCAAGGACGCGATCGCCGACGTCCTCGAGGTGCTGCGCCCGGGCGACTTCTACCGGCCCGCACACCAATCCGTCTACGACGCGATCCTCGACCTCTACAGCCGAGGCGAGCCCGCCGACCCGGTGACGGTGTCCGCGGAACTGGATCGCCGCGGCGAACTGCGCCGCATCGGCGGCGCCCCCTACCTCGTGACCCTCACCCAGACCGTCCCCACCGCCGCGAACGCCGCGTACTACGCCGAGATCGTCGCGGAGAAGTCCATCCTGCGTCGCCTCGTCGACGCCGGCACCCGCATCGTGCAGTACGGCTACGCGGGCTCCGACGGCCAGGACGTCGCCGAGGTGGTCGACCGTGCGCAGGCCGAGATCTTCGAGGTCACCGAGCGGCGCACCACCGAGGACTTCATGCCGCTCGAGGAGCTGCTGCAGCCCACGATGGACGAGATCGACTCCATCGCCAGCCGCGGCGGCATCTCCCTCGGCGTGCCCACCGGGTTCAGCGAACTCGACGAGATCACCAACGGTCTTCATGCAGGTCAGATGATTATCGTGGCGGCTCGTCCGGGCGTCGGCAAGAGCACTATCGGCATGGATTTCATGCGGTCGTGCTCGATCAAGCACGGCATGGCGAGCGTCATCTTCTCGCTGGAAATGAGCAAGACCGAGATTGTGATGCGTCTGCTGTCGGCGGAGGCGAAGATCAAGCTCTCGGACATGCGCTCGGGCAAGATGACCGACGACGACTGGACGCGCCTGGCGCGGCGGATGAGCGAGATCAGCGAGGCCCCGCTGTTCATCGACGACTCCCCCAACCTGACGATGATGGAGATCCGCGCGAAGGCCCGCCGGCTCAAGCAGAAGCACAACATCCGGCTGATCGTGATCGACTACCTGCAGCTGATGTCGTCCGGCAAGAAGGTCGAGTCCCGTCAGCAGGAAGTCTCGGAGTTCTCGCGAAGCCTCAAGCTGCTAGCGAAGGAACTCGAGGTTCCGGTGATCGCGATCTGTCAGCTCAACCGTGGTCCCGAGCAGCGCACGGACAAGCGCCCCCAGGTTTCCGACCTCCGCGAGTCCGGCTCGCTCGAGCAGGACGCCGACATGGTGATGCTGCTGCACCGCCCCGACGCCTTCGAGCGGGACGATCCGCGCGGTGGTGAGGCCGACATCATCCTCGGCAAGCACCGAGGCGGTCCGACGGCCACCATCACCGTCGCGCACCAGCTGCACTACTCGCGGTTCGTGGACATGGCGCGGGGGTAGTTGCCGCCGCCGCGCGCGAGCTGCCCGCCGGAACGCCGCGGGAGGCCCGCCGTAGGCCCGCGCGGTGAGAGGCTGGGGTCATGACCGTGGTTTCCGGGGACTTCGAGCTGACGATCGAGGAGCTGCGATGTGTCGCGCGGTACGTGGTGGAAAGCGCTGAGGAAGTCCTGCCGGTGTTCGAGGCCGTGAGTCCCGATGACCCGCGGCCCCGTGCAGCCGTCGATGCGGCGTGGGAGTTCGTCAACGGCGCGAGGAGGACCAATCTGCAGCGCCGGACGTCGCTGGACGCACACCGGGCGGCGAAGGAGGCGCCCACCGAGGCGGCCCGTCTGGCCGCTCGCGCTGCCGGCGACGCGGCGTCCGCCGCTTACCTCCACCCGATCGCGAAGTCTCACCAGGTCGGTCACATCCTGCGCGCCGCTGCAAGTGCGGCGCGCATCGGTGAGTTGAACGCCGGCGACGATGCCGACGTGGGGAACGAGCTGATCGAGCGGGCGCGGCAGCGCGCCACACTCACGTTGACCGACGTGCTCGGCCGGTATCCCGCCGCTCAACCGGGGAAGGGCCGCGTTGCGGAGCTGATGTGTGCCCTCGACGCCGCTCTCCGCGCGACGAGCCGGTAGGGCCGGGACGCGGGATTCCGACCCGATGACGCGGCCGCAGGCGCCACGCCGCCCCCCTTCGCCGGCCCGGGAAACCCGTCCGGGACTCGTCCGGAGCCAGTGGCTTGGCAAGCTGATCCGGGGCGGCCTGACAGCTCCGGGAGGCGCTGCATGTGTGGTGCCGGTAGGCCCGCCGAGACGCTTCAATATGCTGGGTGCGCACACGCCGTTCTCCGCCATACCGGCATATGACGTGCGTCTCATCCAGCCCGGCGTCCCACCGAGCACGCCAATGAGCCAGAAAGACAGAGGAACGCAGTGAGCACAGCGGAACTGACGCAGTGGAACTCCGAGGAAGCCCTCGCCGAAGCGATGATCCCGATCATCGGCGGTCTGCACCGTAAGCACTCGGTGACCATTCTGCTGCACAGTCGCTCGTTGGTGAACAAGTCGGTCATCAAGATCCTGAGGACCCACCGCTTCGCCCGACAGATTCGTGGCGACGAGCTCTCGGTCGAGGAGACCTTCCCCTTCCTGGAGGCGCTGACCGACCTCGATCTGCGGCCGTCGAAGATCGACCTCGGTCTGCTGGTGACCGCGTACCACGCGCACGGCGCCGGTGTGCCGATCCCCGAGTTCGTCGCGGAGAGCCTCGCCGACCTGGTCGGTGGCGCCCAGACGAGCCCCGCGCGGCCGCAGGACGTCGTCCTCTACGGCTTCGGCCGTATCGGCCGTCTCGTGGCGCGTCTGCTCATCGAGAAGGCCGGTTCGGGCAACGGCCTGAACCTGCGTGCCGTGGTCGTCCGGAAGGGTGGCGAGGACGATCTGGTCAAGCGTGCGTCGCTGCTGCGTCGTGACTCCGTCCACGGTCAGTTCAACGGCACGATCAAGGTCGACGAGGCGAACAACGCCCTCATCGCCAACGGCAACGTCATCAAGTTCATCTACAGCAACGATCCGACGACGGTCGACTACACCGAGTACGGCATCGACAACGCGATCCTGATCGACAACACCGGCATCTGGCGTGACCGCGACGGGCTGTCGAAGCACCTGCGCCCCGGTGTGGCGAAGGTGGTGTTGACCGCGCCCGGCAAGGGCGACGTCCCCAACATCGTGCACGGCGTCAATCACCGCGACATCGATCCGGACGAGCGCATCGTGTCGTGCGCGTCCTGCACCACGAACGCGATCGTCCCGCCGCTGAAGACCATGGACGACGAGTTCGGCGTCCTGCGTGGCCACGTCGAGACTGTGCACTCGTTCACCAACGACCAGAACCTGCTGGACAACTTCCACAAGGCCGACCGTCGTGGTCGGTCCGCGCCGTTCAACCTCGTCCTCACCGAGACGGGTGCGGCCTCCGCGATCGCGAAGGCGCTCCCGGATCTGAAGGCCAAGATCACCGGCAACTCGATCCGCGTGCCCACGCCGGACGTGTCGGTCGCGATCCTCAACCTTCAGCTCGGCCGCGAGGCCACCAAAGACGAAGTGCTCGAGCACCTTCGTCAGGAGTCGCTGACGGGTGTGCTGAGCCGCAACCTCGACTACACCGCGGCAACCGACGCCGTGTCGAGTGACTTCATCGGCTCGCGGGCGGCATGCATCATCGATGCGAACGCCGCGATCGTCGAAGGCGACACCGCGATCCTGTACGTCTGGTACGACAACGAGTTCGGCTACTCGTGCCAGGTGGTGCGCACCGTGCAGTACCTGTCGGGCGTGGAGTACCCCATCTACCCGACCGTCGACGCGGCCGTTGCCGCCGAAGTGGTCGCCTAGCGTCCCGGGTCCGCGTCACGACCCACCGGATCGCAGCTTCGTCCGGACGGGATGCGGGTGATCATTCGCCGTGTTCACTCGCATCCCGGCCGGCCACGAGCCTGGCGGACCCCCGCGGTCAGGGCACGTCGGATCGAAGCCCCGTCCAGCTCCTGTCGACGTAGAAGCGTCGGCGGTCTGCGCTGTCGAGCGAGTTCACCGTGGGCGTCGGGTCCGCGTGCCATAGTGAGCGGATGCGGTCGACCTGCTCGCTATACATCGATGCCGGGTACCTGCTCGCCTCGGCTGCGACCCGGGTCACCGGCACCTCGCTCCGCGGTGGGATCCACGTCGACTACGCCAAGCTCGTCAGTTCACTCGTGGACGCGGCGCAGGCCCGGTCGGGACTACCGGTTCTGCGCGTGCACTGGTACGACTCGGCTCGCAACGGTGTTCCGGATCCGCAGCAGGAGCGCATCGGCGAGCTCTCCAAGGTCAAGCTCCGGCTGGGCCGGTTCGGGGTCAACGGCGAGCAGAAGGGTGTCGACCTGCGGATCGGCCTCGATCTCGTGGCCCACGCGCGCAACGGTGCCTCCGACGTGTTCTTCCTCGTGTCGGGTGACGACGATCTGACAGAGGCAGTGGACGAGGCGCAGGTCCACGGAGTCCAGGTGGTGGTGTTCGCCGTGCCGTCCGCCGAGGGCAAGCCGCACGGCGTGAGCCGGCACCTGGTGCGGGCGGCGGACGAACTCGACATCATCGAGGGCGCCGCGGTCGACGACGCCGTCCTCAAGGTCGATCGACAACCGGTTCCCGAGCCCGTTGCGCCGGAGACGGTGTCGGCGACACCCGCGACGGTGGCGGCGGCGCGGCCGACCCGCACCCCGCTCGATCTCGTGTCCCTCCCGCACAGCCCGGCACCGGCGCGGCCGACCAGCGTGCTCGCCTACAGCGTCTCCACCGGGTCTCAGGCGCAGGCACTGCCGGGATACGGCCACACCGAGAACCCCGAGCACGACCGGTTGATCGACGAGGTCGTGATGCGAGTCATCGCCTCGTTCCAGGAGAGTGCCACTGCTGCAGACCAGTTGGAGCTCCTGCGGGCGAAACCGTCGATCCCCCACGACATCGACCGAGCTCTTCTGCTCGACGCCTGCGACGTGATGCAGAAGTACGACCTGGACGAGGGGATCCGATACCGCTTGCGAGCGCGCTTCTGGGAGAGGTACGACGAGTCCTGAACCGCGGTGGCTCTACTCCCGGTTCAGCGTCGCCTCCTCGAGATCGAGCTCGCGCAACACCTGGCGCAGCACGTCGTCGTCGATGCGGCCGGTGTCGCGTTCGGCGATGAAGACGCCGCGCTCGGTCTCGAGCATCTGCAGACGTAGTGCGCGGAAGGCGGCGGATGGACTCTCGCCCAGCTCCGCATCGCTGCGGCCCAGTCGTTCCCATGCCGCGTTGGCGCGGTGTTCGCTCCACGCCCGCAGAATCTCCGCCGCGCGCTGCCGGACGGCGGCCGGGTCACCGTCGGTGTCGGCGACCAGCTGGTCGAGCACCTCCGTCGCGGCCCGCGCCGCCTTGTCCTGTGCGGCGGCGAGGGTGACTGCGTCTCTGCGGCGTTCCTCGGAATTGTCGACTCCGAGGCGAGTGATGAGCCACGGCAGGGTCAGCCCGTGCAGCAGCAGGGTGCCGACCACGACGACGAACGTGATGAACAGGATCATGTCGCGTCCGGGGAAGGGGGCGCCCGAGTTGACCGTGAGCGGAATAGCGAAGGCCGCGGCCAGCGAGACCACGCCGCGCATCCCGGACCATGCGAGTACGAACACCGCTCGCAGGCTCGGCGCAGGCTCCCGCTCGCGGATGCGCGCGGACATCATGCGGGGCAGGTAGGCCGCGGGATACACCCACACCACCCGCACCAGAATCACGGTGGCGAGTACGGCCGCGGACGCGCCCACCACCTCGATCGCACTGCGATCGTGCAGTGCCCGTACGACGCCCGGCAGCTGCAATCCGATCAGGAGAAACACGAACGACTCGAGGACGACGTCGACGGCCTTCCACACCGCGGTGTCCTGTAGGCGGGTCGCGTAGCCGGCACTGGTCGACCGCTGGCCGAGATACAGCCCGGCGACGACGACGGCGATCACCCCGGAGCTGTGGACCTCCTCGGCGGTCAGGTAGGCGACGAACGGGACGATCAGGCCGATCCCGCTCTCCATCACCGGATCCGAGAGCCGAGACCGGATCGCGGCGACGACCACTCCCACCACGAAGCCGATCAGGGTTCCGCCGATCGCGGCGCCGAGGAACGTGCGGACTCCTTCCAGGAGTGTCACTCCGGTGCCGATCGCCGCGGCGAGCGCGACCCGGTACGCGGTGAGCGCGGTCGCGTCGTTGAGCAGGCTCTCCCCGCCGAGCAGCGTCATGATTCGCCGGGGCAGGCCGAGTCGGCGTCCGATCGCACTGGCGGACACGGCATCCGGTGGGGCCACCACCGCCCCGAGCACCAACGCGGCGGCGAGCGGGAACTCGGGAATGACGAGGTAGGCGACGAGCCCGACGACAGCCGTGGTGGCCAGCGGCAACCCGATTGCGAGCAGCGCGATGGGACGCGCATTGCGGCGCATCGCCGGCGACGAGCTGTCGAGGGCAGCGGAGTAGAGCAGGGGCGGCAGCACCGCGTACAACACGAGATCGGGATCGAGCGCGGTGTCGGGCAAGCCCGGGATCTGCGATCCGGCCAGGCCGACCAGGACCAGCAGCAGCGGCGCCGACCAGTTCAACCGGCGCGCGACGGCGGCGGTGAGCAGCGCCACCACCGCGACGGCGAGCAGGGCCACGTTCACGGCGGTTCTCCGTCCGACGTTTCCGGTGTGGATATCGCTCCTTGAAGCATGCAGGATGGGAGGTGATGAAGAGAGCACTCCGACGTGCGGCGGATGCCATCAGGGCCGGATCCTCGGATCCGGCCACCGGCACGTCGTGCGTGGAGCTTGCGGAGGCCACCGGCGCGGACCCCGCGGCGAGGACGCCCGGTCGCTGCGAGGAGTGTGCGGCGCTCGGCGAACAGAACTGGGCGCACCTGCGGATGTGTCTCACCTGTGGGCATGTCGGATGCTGCGATTCGAGCCCACATCGGCACGCGACCGCGCATTTCGCGCAGACGGGACACCCGGTCATGCGTTCCCACGAACCGGGTGAGACGTGGCGGTGGTGCTACCGGCACGCGGAGATGGGCTGATCGTCTCCGACTCTTCCGTGGCGTCCGCGAGCGTGGTGTTCTGGATAGGTCACTGCCCCGGTCTCGGGGACCGGGGCGGATTACTCGACTGTCGAGGAATACGCCATGACGACGATCCATCTGCACGAGAAGACGACCGCGACACCGGAGGAGTTCTTGGCCGGTCTGACCGATTTCGGGCCCGGTCGCGGGGAACTGTTCGGCAACAGCACCGACGGGTATCTGAAGGTGCACAGCGAGGGCCCGCACGACGCGGACGTCACGGAGGGCTCGAACGGCATCTGGGAGCGCCTCCACTACGACTGGACCGATCCCCACCGGGTCGTGATGACGACGACGGACTCCAACCTGTGGGGCGGTGCCTCGGGCCACGTCTACACCCTCACCCGGGAGCCCGACGGGGAGACCGATGTGGACGTGGTGGTGGTCCGGGACGGCAAGAACCTCCGCGGCAAGCTGCTCGCGGGCGTGCTCAGTGCCTTCGGGTCCCGGGTGCTGGGCGGTCAGTTGAAGAAGTCCATCGAGGCCATCGAAGCGCGCAGCCACGGCGCGGGTGAGGCGGGCACGCCGCCGGCGGAGGGCTGAGTCACGCCACCGGCGCCCCGTCGGCGGCGTCGGGCACATCGGCTCGTCTCGGCAACAGAAGTGGCGTCGCGAGAAGCAGGAGGCCGGACGCGGTGATCGCCGCGAGCGGACTGGTCAGCGTGGCCAGGACGCCCCAGGCCGCGACGAGGGCGGCCTGGGCGAGTCTGCTGCTGACGCTCCACGCGGTGAGGACCCGCGCGGCGTGATCGGCGGGGGTGCGGCGCAGGCGTTCGGTCGCGTTGACGGGGTTGAAGACGCCCATGCAGACGATCAACAGGCTCTCGACGACGATCACCGTGAGCAGGCCGGTGACGCCGGGTCGGACGAGCGCGAGGCCCAGTGGAAAAACGGAGCGCAACCAGCCGGAGACGGTCATCACCCGGTGCCGCCCGTAGCGGGCGACGAGACGCGCGGAGAGGCGGGCGCCGACGAGACCCCCGAGCGCCGGGACGCCGAAAGCGAGTCCGTATTGCCAAGCCGGGAAACGATATTCGTCCAGAAGGAGAACCGTCAGAACGGGAACGGCGGCCATGATCAGACCACCGACCGCGACCGAGTTGAGGAACAGGCAGCGCAGGACACGGTCGCGGAGGATGAATCGCCACCCGGCCAAGAGGTCGCCCGCACGCATCACCGCGATCGGATCGCGGTGATGCTCGACGTCGTCCCCACGGATGCGGCGGATTCCGAGCGCGGACAGCAGAAAGCTGAGGGCGTCGACGGCGACGGTGACGACCGGTCCCAGCAACCCCACCAGCGCCCCGCCGAGCGGTGGCCCCATCGCGGTCGCCACCCAACTCGTCCCCTCGAACCTGGCGTTCGCGACGAGGAGATGCTCGCCGCGGACGAGGTGTTTCAGGTAGGCCCCGGAGGCGGCGGTGAAGACGATGCCGGCTGTACCCGACGCGACCGAGACGATCAGCAGTTGTCCGTAGGTCAGCACACCCAGGGCGTACGCGAGGGGCACGCTCGCCGTCGCGAGGAACCGGGTCAGATCCGCCGCGACCATCACCGGCCGCTTGGCGCGGCGCTCGACCCACGGTGCCAGCGGGACCGCGGCGAGCGCGGCGACGGTGAGTCCGGCGGCTTCGAGTAGCGAGACGGCGAAGGCCGTGGAGTGCAGCACCTGCACCGCGATGAGGGGAAATGCCCCGAACGCGATCCAGGTGCCGTAGGTGCTGACCGCGTAGGCCGACCACAGCCGGCCGAGGTTGCGTCGCGACGACCCGTCCATGCGCCTCCTCTCCGACAACCGACCCGCGGGTCTCGAATGAGAACAGCTGCGTCCGTGCCGGATCAAACAACGCGGGAAGCGGTGCGCCACAACGTTCGGTTGTGCGGGCATAGGCTCGGAAGATGGACACCGAGGGCTTGCGTTCGTTCGTCCGGGCCGCCGAGCTCGGGCAACTACGGCATGCGGCTGACGAACTGGGGGTGACTCAGCAGGCCGTCTCGAAGCGGATCGCGGCTCTCGAGCGCGAGCTGGGCGTCCGACTGTTCACCCGCACGCCTCGGGGCGTCCAGCTGACGCTCGACGGCCAGGCGTTCCTCTCCCATGCGCGGGGCATCGTCGCGGGCGTCGACCGGGCGGTCGCCGCGGTGAGGCCCGGGTCGCGGGCGCTGCGCATCGACGTCCTCGGGCTGAGGTCGGCGCAGGCCGTTGTCCTGCACGAGTATTGGCGGATGCACCCCGACGTCGAGCTCGACGTGGTGACCCTCAAGGTCGACGACCCGCGGGTGGCGGTGGCCGCCGTCGAAGCGGGTGAGATCGACGCTTCCTTCCGCTCGGTCACCGATCCGGCGATGTTGCCACGCGACGTGCGGATGATCCACGCGTTCGACTCGCCGCTCGAGCTTCTCGTCGGGCCACGGCACCCACTGGCCTCCGCACGGACGCTGACGCCGCCGCAACTGCGTCGGCATCGGATCTGGGTGCCGGGAATCGTGCCCGGCAGCGAATGGTCGGAGTTCTACGATCAACTCGCCACCGCGTTCGGCCTCCGCATCGACGCCGCCGGTCCGAACTTCGGCAACGAGGTTCTCCTCGACACGCTCGCCGACTCCGCCGACGTTGCCACCCTGATCGCCGCGCGCGATCGGTATCTCTGGCCGGTGCACTACGATCTGCGGCGAATTCCGATCGTGAATCCAACTCTCGCATACCCGATCTCGCTCCTCATGCGGGCTACCGGCGCCCACCCGGCGCTAAGCGGGATCGTCGACCACCTGAGCGCTCTGACGCCCCTCGCCGTGGGCGCCTGGCGACCGTCCTGGGCGCCGGCTCCCCGCGGAGTGGACGGCACGGTCGCCTACCGGAGTCCTACCGACCGGCCACCGAGATCCGTCGGTACCCCGTGACCTACTTCGGTTCCCTTCGGCGCACCATCTCGTCGATCCAGACCGGCGCGAAGGGCGAGGTGCAGTTCGGCAGCGTCGGATAGTCCTTCAGGACTTCGAGTCTCTCGCCGATGTCGATCGCCCGCGCCCGGAGTTCGCGGTGGTGGATGCCGATGGTGGCCAGGCACTCGTTCATCGCCCACTGCAGGCGCTCGGGGGCGTCCTTCATTCGGGTCTCGATGGTGTCGAGTAGTCCGGAAAGATCGAGCCCCTCCGGCGATTTCGCGACACGATCGCTGGTGAGCGTCCATCCGGCGGCGGCGACGGCGGGGTCGGGATCGGCGAGCCACGCGGTCCGCAGTTCTTCGACATGCGCGTTCTTCTTCACGACGTTGCTCACGAGCCATCCGTGCACCTTGGGGACCCGCGCATCGCGGAGCATGGCATCCAGTTCCGCTGCGCTGTAGGCCTTGGGGCGGCTGATCAGGATCGCGACGAGCCGGGCCGCGGTGTCGCCCGTCCCCCACAGCTGCCCCGCGAGGGCGTGCTGCGTCTTCAGGCGCTTGGCCACCGCCCGCAGCGCGGTGAGGTTGACGCCGTGATCGTCCCCGTGCCGTTCGTTGACCGCACGGATCTTCGGATCCTCGAGGGCTGCCAGCTCGGCCAGTATGTCGTCGACCGTCGTCTCCGGTGTCGTCGTCACAACCGCCTCCTTCCCCTCGATCCAGCGTACGGGCCGCATGTGGCGTTTGCGGCGATTGCCCGGGCGATGGACGCGGCACTCGATACGGTGGACACGACTCGGCCGACAGGGAGGACCGACCTTGACCAGGCGCATACTGCACGTCGTCAGCAACGTCGCGCACTACGACGATCCCTCCGAGCCGACCGGCTTGTGGCTGTCGGAGCTGACCCACGCCTGGGAGGTATTCGAGAAGCGCGGGTTCGAGCAGCGCATCGTCAGCCCCAGGGGTGGGCGTTCGGCGCTCGAGCCACGCTCGCTCAAATGGCCGAACATCGATGCGACGGCGAAGGCGTGGCTGGCCGACGAGGCCCGCATGGCGTTGCTGGCGGACACGGCGCGACCGGACGAGATCGACACCGCGGACTTCGACGCGATCTATCTCACCGGCGGACACGCCGTCATGTGGGATTTCCCGGACAGTCTGGGCCTGCAGCGCCTCACCTGCGACATCTGGGAACACGGCGGGGTCGTGTCCTCCGTCTGCCACGGCTACTGCGGCCTGCTGAACGCGAAGCTGTCCGACGGCACGCTGCTCGTCGCGGGACGCCGGCTCACCGGCTTCTCGTGGCGGGAGGAGGTGCTGGCCAGGGTGTCGAGGAAGGTGCCGTACAACGCGGAGGAGGAGATGAAGCAGCGCGGTGCGCTCTACGAGCGGGGCACGCTGCCCTTCACCTCCAAGGTCGTCGTCGACGGACGTCTGGTGACCGGTCAGAATCCGCAGTCGGCCGCGGCCACGGCCGAACAGGTCGCCGCGCTGCTCTGACGTCACGAAACCGACGTCACGAAACGGACGCCACGAAACCGACGCCGCGACGCGGAGAGCGATACCGAGAGCCCGGACTACCGGCCCCCGAAAAATAATTCTCCGCACCTGTCGATCCGCCGTCTTCCCGTTCGACGTCCTGGATGAGAGGGTCGATTCGCGACCCCGGACGAAGGAGCGGACACATGAAGTACATGCTGATCATGCGCGTCACCGACGAGGCGATCGAGGCGTCGAAGGACATCCCGTTCGAGCAGATCATCGAGGACATGGGCAAGTACAACGAGGCGATGATGAAGGCCGGTGTGCTGCTCGCCGGCGAGGGTCTCTCCGACGCGCAGGAAGGCTTCGTCGTCGACTTCACCAGCGAGACCCCGCTGGTGACCGACGGCCCTTACGGTGAGACGAAGGAACTGTTCAACGGCTTCTGGATCCTCGAGGTCGCGTCCAAGGAGGAGGCCGCCGAGTGGGCCAAGCGCGCTCCGCTCGGACCCGGAACCAAGCTCGAGGTGCGCCGGGTGACCGGCCCCGAGGACTTCCCTCAGGACAACGAGTGGATCGAGAAGGAAGAGGGCTGGCGCGAGGAACTCGAGAACCGCAAGGCCTGACCGTATGCCCGACATCCCGACCGAGCGTCGCGCGGAACCAGCGGAGTCTGCGCGACGCTCCGTCGCGGCGGTGTGGCGGATCGAGTCCGCCCGCATCGTCGCGACACTCACCCGCATGGTCGGTGACTTCGGCCGCGCCGAGGATCTCGCGCAGGACGCACTGGCCGACGCGCTCGCACAGTGGCCACAGACGGGTGTCCCCGCCAACCCCGGCGCGTGGCTGACGGCCGTCGCGAAGCGCCGCGCGATCGACGGCTGGCGCCGGCAGGAACGGTACGACGAGCGTCTCGCCGCGATCGCCCACGACCTCGGGACGGAGGAGGATCCCTCGTCGGACGAGTTGCCGTGGGACCCCGACCGGATCGACGACGACGTCCTGCGGTTGGTGTTCGTCTCGTGCCATCCGGTGCTGTCCCGCGAGGCCCGGGTTGCATTGACGCTCAGGGTGGTCGGCGGCCTGTCGAGCGAGGAGATCGCCCGCGCCTTCCTGGTGCCGACGTCGACGGTGCAGCAGCGGATCGTGCGGGCCAAGAAGACCCTGGCCGCCGCGAAGGTGCCGTTCGCGGTGCCCGAGCGCACCGAGTTCGCGGAGCGGCTGGGAACGGTGCTCGGGGTGCTGTATCTCGTGTTCAACGAGGGGCATTCGGCGAGCGCCGGCGACGACTGGATGCGCCCGGAGCTGAGCCGGGAGGCGCTGCGGCTCGGCCGGGTGCTCGTCGAGCTCGTGCCGCGCGAACCCGAGCCGCACGCGCTGGTTGCGCTGATGGAACTGACGGCGGCCCGGTTCCCGGCCCGGCTCGACGCGAACGGTGACCCGGTGCTGCTCGCCGACCAGGATCGACGACGTTGGGACCGGGGCGCGATCACGCGTGGCCGGGCCGCTCTCGCCCGCTCCGACGAGCTGGGACGCGGCCGCGGTGCCTACGCGCTGCAGGCGGCGATCGCGGAATGCCATGCGGTTGCACCGTCCGTGGACGACACCGACTGGGAGCGGATCGTGTTGTTGTACGCGGCGCTGGGGAGGCTCGCGCCCTCCCCCGTCGTCGACCTCAACCGGGCTGCCGCGGTGGCGATGGCGTCCGGGCCCGGTGCGGCGCTCGAGATCGTCGACGGTCTCGTCGCGGACGGGCGGCTCGCCGGATACCGGTTCCTGTCCGCGACCCGCGCGGAACTCCTCGTTCGCCTCGGCCGGAACCGGGAGGCGCGCGCGGAGTTCGAGGCGGCGGCCGAACTGACAGCCAACGTCCGGGAACGGAAGAGGCTCGAGGACAGGGCGTCCGAATTGCCGAGCGCGTGACGATGCCGGGAGTGTGCACAGCCGTGATGTAACGCGTCCGGTCGACCGCCCGACTTCCTCCATGACGTGACGCGCGGACCGGGGGCTGTCCACGTGTCTTCCGTGAGTCGGGTTTGGGGAGTGGACATGGCTATTCACGGCTTTCTCGAGCGGCACCGCGGCGCGACGCGGGTGCTCACCCCGATCGCACTGGGGGTGGCGTTGCTGGTGGTTCTGACGTGGGCGTTGTGGTCCTCCCCGCCGCGCACCATGGACACCGCGCTGACGGCGTCGACCACCGATTGCCACGACATGGTGACCTTGTCGATCGCGGGACGCGGTGACACGCCTCGCTCCGGCACCACGAAGATGCTCGTCGACGCGAACGGTCGGGAGTTGCCGGCGGCCTCGGCGGACGACTACGTCAGTGACTGGATCGACCAGGCGTCAAATGCGCCGCTGAAGGCGGTCGCGCCGGGCTCGTACGCCGCGATGTACATCGCCTACCCGGCGGACATGGCCAGCTACGAGAACGCCGTGACCACCGGTGTCGCGAACACCGAATCGGTGATCAAGGCGATTCGGGCGTCCTGCCCGGACACCAAGTTCGCGATCGTCGGCTACAGCGAGGGCGCCGACGTGGCCCGCCGCGTCGCGATGAACGTCGGCCACCAGGACGCGAGCGCCGAAGGCGGTTACGGCATCGTCGATCCGGCGAACGTGGTCGGGGTCGTCATCCTCGCCGATGCCGGTCGCGCGGAGGGGCAGGGCCCGTTTCCCGGTGCGAAGAACCCGTTCACCAATCCGGACGGCTTCGACGTGAAGTACCAGAACGGCAGGAACCCGGTCCCCGGTCAGGGTGTGACACCGGATACCGGGGGCTCCGATTTCGGTGCACTGGCCGGTCGCATCGCGTCGTTCTGCTCGGACGGTGACCTCACCTGTGCAGCGCCGCAGAACATCTCGTTGTTGCAGCTGGTGGTGAACGTGGGCCGACAGCTGAACATCGACGCACTCGAGCGGGAACAGTTGACGCCGGCCACCGGCGTCGACGTCGCGACGGTCCTTTCCCGGATCGCGCTCGACGCCTTCGCGCACATCCAGGCGCAGCCGGACTGGATGCAGAACGACGAGACGTTCCTGGACGTATTGCTCACGGTGTCGAATCCGTCGTACACCCGGCCCACCGCGCCGCCGACCACGACGACGAAGCAGTCGGAGACCGGTACCGACAACGCAACCACTGATTCGGACATCTCGACTCCCGTTTCGGGAGAGACGGATTCGATCCAGGTCGAGAAGATGTCACCGCTGGCGTACCTGCCGCAGAAGCTGTTCAAGGAGATCGTCGGTCTGATCGTGACGAACCAGAACACGATCCCGGTGATCATGAGCGATCCGTACCAGCTGACGTTGGGTCCGGATGTCGGGCACCACTTCGACTACTGGCGCGACGCCGACCAGGCGAACGGTAAGCCGCTCACCTCGGCGGACTACGCGGCTGCGTGGCTGACCCACCTCGCGAAGCAGGCTCAGAACGGACAGCAGGTGAATGCGGCGGCCAAACCCAGTGCGGCGGAACTGGCTGCGGCACTGAACGAGGTCACGTCCTCCGCGGCCCCGTCCTCCACAGCACCGTCCCCCGGGACCCCGTCCTCCACGCAGCCGAGCGCTTCGGCCGGACAGCCGCCGGCGGCCACCACGGCCGCCTCGCCCACCCCGCAGGCTCCCGCGCCCGCTACGACACCGGAGGTTGTGGTGCCCGAGACCACGACAGCTGGGACGGAAGATGTTTCGTCCCCGGCGGATGCGTCCACGTCGGCCCCGCAGACCACCACCGTGGCCCCGACGACGACGTCCAGCGCAGCCCCCACACCGAGCGGCTAGCTGTCGCGGGTTCGCACGGCAGGCCCCGATCGTTCATTCGTGAACGGTCGGGGCCTCCGTCACGGTGACCAGGCCGCCGTGCGTGGACTCGTCGAATGCCATGAGCGCCACCGACAGGTGCAGGGGCTTCCATGCGCCGTCGAGTCCGCGGCACCGGATCACGCCCTCGACCTTCCGGTGCGCGAGATCCTTCGCCATCGCCCTGGCGAGAGGGAGATCGTCCGGGTGGATCGCCGGCTTCGGTTCGCCGACAGCGTTGCCCCAGGCGATCCCGGGCATCGGCTGGTTGCGCCACTTGATCAGGGTGAGGCGTTTCAGGTCGACGTATGCGTGGTAGTGGCCGGGGGCGAGCACCGCGTCGAGGACTCGGTGCTCGAGGATGACCGGCGGAGGTGCCGACGAAACGTGTTCGGCGGGACCGATGTCGTGGGTGACGCCGCGCAGGATGACCACGCGGGGAGCGTCCGGTTCCGGTCGTTCGTCGAGCATTCGGCACGAGAAGTGTGCGGCGCGTTCGACGCCGTCGTCGCGCCGCACCTTCCATACCGCCTGGTGTTCGGTGCCGGGCTCGGACTGCACTATCTTCGCGAGTGCCTGACCCTCGTCGTGGTTGGTGACCAACCTGTTGAACGCGCCCGACAGTGCCGCCTCGGATCTGCGGTCCTCGGGTGCCACCCCGTACAGATCGAACAGGTCCTCACTACCGCTCGCGGTTCCTGCCGTCAGGTTGAAGTGCCACGCGCCGACGGGATCCCGCCTCGGAAGTTCGTCCGAGACGCCACCGCGCCACAGGTGAATGCCGTGCAGGCGTCCCTCCGAGTTGAGCAGTGGCACGGCCACGATCCGGTGGTCGCCGTCGTCGGTGGTCCGGTCGATCGGTCGATCGTGCGGATCGGCCATGACCTCCAGCACCGTGGAACGGATGTCGTCGAGGGACCGGTTCCTCTGTCTGCGGCGAGTTTTGAAGTGACGATCGAGAGCGACGAACGGTTTGGGGGTCGACCCGAGACCGATCAGTGCAGGCTCTGCACCGCCGAAGGTGTCGATCAGCAACCACTCCGGTGTCATGCGTACTTTCATCCCCCCAGTTGTGATGATGTGAACCCGCTCCGGGAGGAGCGGCACGCGAGACCTGCCTACCGTGAGGCCAGGCGCTTGGCCGCGGGCAGCAGCCATTGGTAGCCGGGCCCGAGGATCCGGGTGACGACGTCCACCACGCGGGCGTCGGGACCGACGAGCACGCGTGGGCGTCCGCGTTCGACACCCCGCAGGATCGTCCGAGCAGCATCGGCAGGGTCTGTGCGGGCGATCCGCTGTTCGAACGACGCCACGACGTCGGCGTGGTCGACGCCCGCTGCAATGCGCGCCGTGCGTGCGATGGGTGTCCGCACCCCGCCCGGGTAGACGCAGGTGACCTTGACACGATGTCCGGCGCTCTCCATTTCCTGCCGGAGCGATTCGGTGAAGCCGCGCACCGCGAACTTCGCGGCGTTGTATGCGGAATAGCCGGGGGCGGCCATCAGCCCGAAGGCCGACGACAGGTTGACGACGTGGCCGCGTTCGGACTTCAGGATGTGCGGAAGGAACTCCTTGGTGCCGTTGACGACACCCCAGAAGTCGACGTTCACGACATGTTCGAGATCCGCATAGTCGGCGTCGACTACGTTGCCGCTGAAGAGGACCCCGGCGTTGTTCACAATGACGTCGACTCCGCCGAACCGTCCGACGGTGTCGGTGGCGAAGGCCGCTACCGCTGTTCGGTCGATGACGTCGAGTGCTGTGGTCGCGACGTCGGCGCCGATTCGGCGGCAGGTCTCGGCCGTGACGTCGAGTGCGGCGGAGTCGACGTCGGCGAGTGCCAGAGATGCCCCCGACTGCGCCAATCGCAAAGCCAGTTCGCGGCCGATCCCTGAACCCGCACCGGTCACCGCGACGACGCGACGATCGAAATACTCCACTGAATTCCCCTGTCCCCGACATCTTCGTGCCTCTGGTTGATTACCAGACAGCAGTCATGCCCGCATCCCGGGCGAATGTCGGGAAGGAGA
Organism: Prescottella equi; assembly: GCF_002094305.1. Classification (GTDB taxonomy): domain Bacteria; phylum Actinomycetota; class Actinomycetes; order Mycobacteriales; family Mycobacteriaceae; genus Prescottella; species Prescottella equi. The sequence goes on along the minus strand of NZ_LWTX01000003.1, from coordinate 314,568 downwards.
CGACCGCCGGACGGGCGATCCGCGTCGGGGTGTCGGATCGCACGCCCGGCGGCCGAACGGCTCGAGTGCTTGCGTGAAGCCACACGAGCCGAGTCGGTTCGGCGTTCTGTTCGATTCGCGTGACGAAGATGCAGAACGCCAAGAGGGTGACATGCCGGTGCACGATGCGCTACAGGCAGACCCGACGTGGACAAGGCTGCAGGAGACCCCGTATGGAGTGCGCTGTTGGCACTGTAGGCGAGCGTCCGATGATGTGGCAACAACGGCGGCGTGTCGGCGGTTTTCGGGGATCGGGTGGTGACGCCGAACGCGTTCTGCGTCACCACCCGACCACGGCCCGCCAGGTCGGGGGTCCGGGAGGCCGTGGGCCGTCCGACGAATCGGCCGGCACTTCTGAACGCTAGTGGGGCCTCGTCCGGGGCTGTAGGGGGATTTGCCCCGTGGTGGCGGGTGGCCGCGCCGTGGGGGTCCCCGGCGGCGTCAGCTGTTGGGGGCGGCGTCGGATTCGGGGGCGAGGGTGAAGTAGTTCTCCTCTTCCTGGACGAAGTGCAACCGCAGCAGCGCGTGCAGTCCGTACAGGCACGCCAGTAGGTCGTCGACCTGGTCCGGGGTGATGCCGCCGGCCCCGTCGGCGCGGGTGAGGTGGGTGCGCAACCGACGGGCGAGGCGGTCGATCTCGGCGTGCATGCGGCTCATCGTCGCCGTCGCCTCCGCGTTGCCGAGGGGCGTGGCGAGCGCCGGATACAGCTCGCGGTCCTCAGCCTCCTCGTGGGGCAGGAGGGTGTCGAACAGGAAGGCGTCGACGCGGCGAAGCGCGGCGTGGGCGGCCTCGAGATCACCGGTTGCGAGCAGGTCGGCGGTGTCGCGCAGGATCGTGAGTTGGTCGCGGAGCTCGTCGTGCTCGGCGGAGAACCGATGCAGCATCGCCTCGGTGTCCTCGGGCAGCGGAACCTCCTCGGCCCGATCGCCGCCCAGCGCGCGCAGCGCGTTGAGGATCACCGCCACGTCGATGCCTTCCTGGAGCAGCGCACCGACCGCGGGTGGTAACAGGCCGAAGGCGGCGAAGCCCATGGCTACCAAGGACAATCCCATGCCGACGGCCGCGCTCTGCACCGCGATCCGCCGGGAGCGTCGCGCGATCGCCATGGCGTCCGCGAGGTGGTCGAGACGGTCCGTGGTGAGCACGACGTCCGCCGCCTCGGAGGTCGCCGTCGACCCGCGGGCGCCCATTGCCACGCCGACGGTCGCGGCCGCCAGGGCGGGTGCGTCGTTGACCCCGTCGCCGACCATGACGGTGACCGCTCGCTCCCGTTCCGCCCGCACCCCCGCCACCTTGTCGGCGGGGCTCTGTTCGGCGCGGACCGCGTCGAGGCCGAGGACCGCCCCGATCTCCTCCGCCGGTTCGCGGCGGTCCCCGGTGAGCATGACCAACCGGTTCAGGCCGGCGGCGCGGAGGCGCCGGAGGGTGCGGGAGGCGTCGCGGCGCACCGGGTCGATCAGCAGGATCGCGCCGGTCAGCCGGTCGTCGACGGTGACCCAGGCGACTGCCGCCCCGTCGAGGACGGCCCGTCCGTGCGCCGACCGGGCCCAGCCCGGAGCATCGTCCGGCAGGTTCAGGGTGCCGACGCTGACGCGATGTCCGTCGACGGTGGCGGTCACTGCGGTACCGGCCTCCTCGTCCACGTCGGTCGGCAGGGACAGGTCCAGGCCCCGCACCTTCGCCTCCTGCACGATGGCCTCGGCGAGCACGTGCGGTGACAGCTGATCGGCCGACGCGGCCAGGCGCAGCACCTCGGAGGTGTCACCGCCGGGCGCGGTGAGCACATCGGTCCCGGTGGGTCGGCCGGTGGTGAGCGTGCCGGTCTTGTCCATCACCAATGTGGTTGCATGCCCCAGATTCTCGAGCGCCCCGCCGTTACGGACCACGACGCCGCGGCGCGAGGCGCGGGACAGACCCGACACGATCGCGACGGGCGCGGCCAGCAGCAGTGGGCAGGGTGTGGCGACGACGAGAACGGCGACGGCGCGGGTCGCCGAGCCGCTGAGTAGCCAGGCGGCACCTGCCACGGCCAGCGCTACGGGTAGGAACCAGCCGGCGATGCGGTCCGCGACCCGGACGACGGGAGCGCTCTCGGCGGCGGCATCCTGGGCCAGGCGCACGATTCCGGCGTACGTACTCAGGTCCGCGGTGGTGCGCGCCTGCATCTCGAAAGCGCCACCGGCGTCGACCGTTCCGCTGCGAATCGCCTCGCCGCGTCGGCGCTGCACGGCGAGCGGTTCGCCGGTGAGTACGGACTCGTCGAGAACCGCCACCTCCGAGGTGACCCAGCCGTCGACGGGCACCACCTCGCCGGGACCGACGACGAGGGCGTCGCCGGCAACGACGGCTTCGAGCGGGACGGTCTCGACGGTGTCGCCGACCCGGCGTCGCGCGGTCCGTGGCGCATGGTCGAGCAGCGAGCGCAGGTCCTTGGTGGCGCGTCGTTCCGCGGCCGCGTCGAGGGCCTGGCCGGTCGCCAGCATCACGCCGATCAGTGCGCCCGCCAGATACTCCCCCACGAGAAGCGTGCCGACGAGCGAGAGCACGGCGATGAGATCGACGCCGACACGGCGGTGACGAAGGGCGTCGACCACCCACCACGTGGCGGGCACGATCGCGACGACGGTCCCGGCGATCCAGCACGCATCCGAGACGTCGCGCGCCCCCGAAAGCCAGGCGATGCCACCGGCCACGAGGGCTGCGAGCGTGACTGCCAGTAGGGCGGGTTCCCGCAGGCGGCGCAACAGTGCACGCCGCCTGGATCGTCCGTCGGACGCGGCATCCACCATGACGCTCCCAGGCTCTCGCGATGTCACCTCGACGGTACCGCGGCTGCATGCGTTGCCGGAGCAGACCGGTCAGTCGGGGCTGACGAGGTCGCCGTCCGGTTCCGTCGGTCTCCGCTGGGCCGCGGCGAAGGTCAGGGTGCCGTCGTCGACCGGGGTGTCGCGCAGGACCGCGACATCCTTGTAGTAGTCCATCTGCAGGTTCCAGGGGTCTTTTGTGCCGGCCTGCGGCCACAGGTCCAGGGAGCGTTGGACGTAGCCGGCAGCGAAGTCGAGCAGGGGGCGGGTGTCCATGCCCTCCTCGCGGTTCTCCGCGACGGCGACATCGGCGCCGCGCCGATCCATCTCGGTGAGCACTCGGCACAGGAATTCGGCCACCAGATCGACCTTCAGCGTCCACGGGGCATTCGTGTAGCCGACGGCGAACGAGAAGTTCGGGATGTCGGAGAGCATCGTGCCCTTGAAGGCCAGCCGCTCGGTGATGTCGACGGGTTCGCCGTCCAGTCGCAGTTCCACACCGCCGAGCGCCAGCAGGTCGAGTCCCGTCGCGGTGACCACGATGTCGGCGTCGAGGTGCCTGCCGGACTCGAGCGCGATACCGGTCTCGGTGAAGGTCTCGATCCGGTCGGTGACGACCGACGCCTTGCCCTTGCGGATCGTCGCGAACAGATCGCCGCCCGGTACGACGCACAGCCGCTGATCCCACGGGTCGTAGCGAGGATTGAAATGGGTGTCGACATCGAAACCCGACGGAAGCAGGCGCTTGTTGAGCCACCGGATGACGGCCCGGGCCTGCCGCGGAAACCGTTGACAGAGCTTGTAGATCCAGACGTTCTGGGCGATGTTCTTCTTCCGGGTGAGCCGATAGCCGCGCTCGTCGCCCAGCACGCGCCGGAACACACTCGACAGGGCGTCTTCGGCCGGCAACGGAATGATGTACGAGGGCGATCGCTGGAGCATCGTGACATGACCGGTGGCGTCCGCCATCGCCGGGATGAGCGTGACGGCGGTGGCCCCGGAGCCGATCACGACGACCTGCTTGCCGACGTAGTCCAGATCCTCGGGCCAGTGCTGCGGATGCACGAGTTGCCCGGCGAAGCGCTCGACGCCCGGCAACTGCGGGGTGTACCCCCGGTCGTAGTTGTAATAGCCGCTGGCGCAGAACAACCAGTTCGTCGTGAACGTCGCGGTCTCGTCGGTGTCACCGATCCGTGCGACCACGGTCCAGCGGGCATCGGATCGTGACCAGTCGGCACGGATCACCCTGTGGTGGTAGTGGATGTGCCGATCGAGGTCGTACTCACGGGCGGTCTCACGGATGTAGCCGAGGATGTCGGCGGCGGGTGCGAGCGCCTTGCGGCCCTTCCACGGCTTGAAGTCGTACCCGTAGGTCTGGACGTCCGAGTCGGAGCGAATGCCGGGGTAGCGGAACAGATCCCAGGTTCCGCCGGAAGCCGCGCGCGATTCCAGGATGGCGAGGGTCCGCTCGGGGTGCTCGCGACGCAGGCGGGCGGCGACGCCGATGCCGGACAGTCCGGCACCCACGACGAGGACGTCGACGTGCCGGGCAGTTCTCGCGTCGGTCTCGCTCATCGGGTCCTCCGGGTCGGCGTACGGTTGAACGGCGTCTGTACTGCACGTTAGCCCGATTCCGTAGGGTGGTGTGCGCAACGCGGCAACGGCTGCGTGGACGCCGTCCCGGACGCCGAGGGGCGCTGGGCGCGACCGAGTCGAGGAGGTACTTGTGCCCGAGACACCCGACATCGATCCGAGCGTGCCGCCGAGCGGCGCCGGATGCACCGAGTGCGACGCCACCGGCGGATGGTGGTTCCATCTGCGTCGGTGTGCCGCGTGCGGCCACGTCGGTTGCTGTGACTCCTCCCCGGCGCAGCACGCGAGCGCGCACGCGAAGGAGACCGGGCATCCGATCATCCGCAGCTACGAGCCGGGCGAGGCCTGGTTCTGGGACTACCGGACGCAGGGCCTCGCGGACGGTCCGGAACTGGCTCCCCCGCAGCATCATCCGCTGGATCAGACGGTGCCCGGACCCGCCGGTCGGGTGCCGGACGACTGGGCAGACCGGCTGCACTGACGGGACACCGATACGGTCGAGTAATGATCGAGGTTCCCGAGGCGCTCGTCGCTGCACAGCACAGGTACGGCGGTGCGTCCGGCCGGGCGTTCGTTGCCGCCCTCCCCCGGATCGCCGACGAGATGCTCGAGCGCTGGAACCTCCGCCCCGTCGGCCCTGCGATGCACGGCATGGCGGCGTTCGTGCTGCCGGTGACGGACGGTGACGATCGGGCCGCCGTCCTGAAACTTCAGGCCGTCGACGAGGAAACCGTCGGCGAGTCGGTCGCGTTGCGGATTTGGGACGGCGACGGCGCCGTCCGGCTGCTGGCGCACGACACCGACACCGGCGCGATGCTGCTCGAACGCCTCGACATCTCCCGGCACCTGTCGAGCGTCGCGGACACCCGCGCGGCGGTGAAGATCATCGCCGGACTCCTCGCGCGCCTGACCGTGCACACGGCACCGGACGGGTTGCGCCGGCTCGGCGACGTGGCATCCGCGATGTCGGCGCAGACGGCGTCGGCTGTCCGTCTGCTCGATGACCGAGGCGAACGGGATCTGCTGCTGGACTGCGCTGCGGCTGTGCGTGAGGTGATGGACGAGCCCGGAAACCAGCTGTTGCACTGGGATCTCCACTACGACAACGTCCTCGGCTCCGCGCGCGAGCCGTGGCTCGCAATCGATCCGAAGCCACTCGCCGGTGACCCCGGATTCGAGCTGTTGCCCGCCCTGACCGATCGGTTCGACGACGTGGACATCCGCTGGCGGTTCGACATCATGACCGAGGCGCTGAGCCTGGATCGGGATCGTGCGCGAGCCTGGACGCTCGGGCGCATCCTCCAGAACGCTCTGTGGGACATCGAGGACGGCGAACGGCGCCTGTCGCGGGACCAGGTCTCGATCGCACGCGTTCTGCTGCCCTGAATTACCATCCCCGCATGATGAGACGAATTGTGGGGATTGCCGCGTCGGTGGGAATCCTGGTGGGCCTGGGTAGCCAGGCTCCCGCAGCGGCGCAGCCGGAGCCGGTGGACGACCTGACGGCTGTCCGGACGGCGTTCGGCGCGGGACTGCCGGTCGGCGCGCTCACCCCGCAGTCGGTGCTGGAGACGCTGGGGCGGGTCGCCGCCGGCGTTCCGCGTGCCTCCTACTTCCCCCGTTCGGTGCAGCTGGCCGAGGGCGTGGTCCAGCCGTTCCTGTACGACACGTCGGCGTCCGACTGCCTGCTGCCCAACGCTCTCGGCGACGACTCGATCGGTGTCGCGCAGGCCATCGCCGGGCCGGCCGTCGACACGAGCCTGCCGACGCCGGTCATTCCGCCCGGGACGGTCAACGTGTTGTTCTCCGGGCTGGGTACGTCGACGTCCTCGCCGTTCCGCGGCGACCCGATGACGGTGTCGTGGTTGAACCTGAACACGATGCGTTCGGGAACGGCACCGCTGTTCCAGGAGCGCCCCGCGGACGGTCCCCGCACACTGTCGAACACGGTCGAAACTGGAAGGGGCACGGTCGTTTTCCTGGTCTCGGGGAGCATGATCGACAACACCAGCCGGGATCTGCCGGCGTGCGACTTCGCTCCGGTCGTGGGGGTCGTGCAGGCCTGATGCCGTCGAGCCGCCCGCCGTCCGCTCGACGGCGGGCCGGCCCGGCCACATACTGAGGGTCCAGCCGAGGGTGTCGAATCCGGGAGGTGAGCGGGCCATGGCCGTGTACCGACAGAGGCTCGGCGACGTCGCTTACGAGTTCCACGGCCTGGTGGACCTGCTCGCCAAGGCGACTCCCCGCCGCTCGGGCGACGAACTCGCCGGGTGCGCAGCGCATTCGGACGCCGAACGGGCAGCCGCCCAGTGGGCTCTCGCCGAGGTGCCGCTACGCACGTTCCTCACCGAGTCGGTGGTGCCGTACGAGAGCGACGAGGTGACCCGGCTGATCCTCGACACCCACGACGTCGCCGCGTTCGCGCCGATCGCCCACCTCACCGTCGGCGGACTCCGCGACCACCTGCTCGCGGTCGCGGCACGCCCCGACTCGGCCGACGTCCTGGCGGCCCTCGCGCCCGGGCTGACACCGGAGACCGTCGCGGCGGTCAGCAAGATCATGCGGAACCAGGACCTCGTCGCGGTGTCCCGGGCGGCGACCGTGACCAGCGCGTTCCGGACCACCATCGGGCTGCCAGGGCGGTTGGCCACCCGGCTGCAGCCGAACCATCCCCTCGACGATCCACGCGGTGTCGCCGCGGCGATCCTCGACGGATTGCTACTGGGGTGCGGCGACGCCGTCGTCGGGATCAACCCGGCGAGCGATTCACCGCACGCCGTCTCCGATCTGCTGCACCTGCTCGACGACATCCGTGAGCGGTTCGAGATCCCCACCCAGTCGTGCGTGCTCACCCATGTCACGACGACGATCGACCTCATCGAGCGCGGCGCACCCGTCGATCTCGTGTTCCAGTCCGTAGCGGGAACCGAGGGCGCCAACCGCGGTTTCGGGGTGGATCTGACGCTGCTTCGGGAGGGCAACGAGGCCGGTCGGTCGTCGGGCCGCGGCACGGTCGGCGACAACGTCATGTATCTCGAGACCGGCCAGGGGTCGGCGTTGTCGTCGGGAACTCACCTGGGCACCGGCGGCCGTCCGGTGGACCAGCAGACGCTCGAGGCCCGCGCGTACGCGGTGGCGCGGGACCTGCGGCCGTTGCTGGTGAACACCGTGGTCGGCTTCATCGGTCCCGAATACCTCTACGACGGAAAGCAAATCGTGCGGGCGGGGCTCGAGGATCAGTTCTGCGGAAAGCTCCTCGGGCTGCCGATGGGGGTGGACGTCTGCTACACCAACCACGCCGAGGCAGACCAGGACGACATGGACACCCTGCTGACGCTGCTCGCGGTCGCCGGCACGGCGTTCGTCATCACGGTGCCGGGTGCCGACGACGTCATGCTGGGCTATCAGTCGCTGTCGTTCCACGACGCGCTGTACGTCCGGGAGGTCGCCCGGCTGCGTCCCGCGCCCGAGTTCGAGGCGTGGTTGCGCAAACTCGGGATGGCCGACGACACCGGGCGGATTCTTCCCGTAGACGTCGCGGCGTCGCCGTTGCGCGCCCTTGGCGGCGCCGCATGATCGATCCCTGGGACGACATCCGGCGGCACACTCGGGCTCGGATCGGTCTGGGCCGCAGCGGGAACGGAGTGCCGACCCGCCGTCACCTCCAGTTCGTCGCCGCCCACGCGGAGGCGCGGGACGCGGTGCACACGGCGCTCGACGTCGAGACGCTGGCGGAACGGATCCGCGATGTAGGCATCGGGGCCCCGCTGATCGTGCGGAGTGCGGCGGCCGACCGGGCCACGTATCTGCGCCGACCCGATCTCGGCCGCATCCCGGAATCGGGAACGAAGTTGCCGCCCAATGCCTCCGACATCGGAATCGCACTGTGTGACGGGCTGTCCGCGACGGCGCTCGCGGCACACGGCCCCGGTCTGACGGCCGCGATCGTCCAGGCACTGCCGCGGCTGACGTTCGCTCCCCCGGTGATCGCCACACAGGCCCGGGTGGCGTTGGGGGACCACATCGGTGCACAACTCGGTGTCACGACGATGCTCGTGCTGATCGGGGAACGCCCAGGGCTGTCGGTCGCCGACAGCGTCGGCATTTATCTGACGCACCACCCGCGGCCGGGCCGCACCGACGCTCAACGCAACTGCGTCTCCAACGTCCATCCGCCGGACGGAATGACGTACGACCACGCGGCGCGGGTCGTCGCGGTACTCGTCGACGGGGCGCGGCGTATGGGGGCTTCCGGTATCGCACTCAAGGACTCGTCGCGCGATCCTGGCCTGACGGACACGGAACGGCCCGCGCTGTGAGAGCGCGGGCCGTTCCGAAGCGCAGTGACGTCAGCTGCTGAGCTTGGCGATCAGGTCGGCACGCTGACGCGCACCGAGACCCGAAACGCGGCGCGTCTCGGCGATGCCGACGGACTCGGCGATGTCGCGAGCCTTGATCTTGCCGACCTTCGGCAGGGATTCGAGCAGGTACAGCACCTTCGTCTTACCGACCAACTCGTCGGTGTCTGCCTTGTCGAGAACCTCCACCAGCGTCAGCTTGCCCGACTTGAGGCCTTCCCTCAGTTCGGAACGAGCCTTGCGCGACGCGGCGGCCTTCTCGAGGGCGGCGGCGCGCTGCTCGGGGGTCAACGTGGGCAATGCCATGATGTGCCTCTCTCTCGCGGTACCCGGAATGGACCTCAGGCTAGAACGCAATTGGGTTCCGCGCGCGCCAAGTTGGTCCCGCGTGTCGAGAAACTGGGGGTGTTCGTCTCATTTGCCCGTCCATTCGGGCTTCCGTTTCGCGAGGAATGCACTCATGCCCTCCTGTGCGTCGCACGTGACGGCGTTGTCGGCCATCGTCCGGGACATGAGTTCGTACGCCTCGTGCTGGGGCAGATCGATCTGGCGGTAGAACGCCTGCTTGCCGATCGCCAACGTGAGGGGGCTGGACTGGGCGATGCGGACGGCCAACTCATCTGTACGAACGTCCAGTTGCTCCGGCGCCACAACGATATTGACCAGACCCCAGTCTGCCGCTGTCGCGGCGTCGACCGTCTCGCCGGTGAGCAGCATCTGCATTGCCCGCTTGCGTCCCACTGCGCGGCTGAGCGCGACCATGGGCGTCGAACAGAACAGTCCGATCCGCACGCCCGGTGTCCCGAACACCGCGGTCGACGACGCCACGACGAGATCGCACGACGCGGCAAGCTGGCAGCCGGCGGCGATCGCCGGACCCTGGACTGCGGCGATCACCGGTTGCGGGATCGACTGGACGGTATCCATCATCTCTGTGCAGACCTCGAAGATCTCACGCTCCTCCTCGAGCGTTCGTCCGATCATCTCGGACAGATCGTGGCCGGCGGAGAACACGGGACCGGCCGCCGACAGCACCACGACACGGACGGCCTCGTCCTTGCCGAAGCCCTGCAGCGCGGCGGTGACCGCACGCATCATGCTGGTGGACAGCGGGTTCCGCTGGCCCGGCCGGTCGAGGTACAGACGCGCGACGCCCGTCCGGCCGTCGAAGCTCGTCCTGATCGGATCATCCATGCCGCACCTCTTCCCGCGAGTACTCGCAGCCCGATGCTACGACGTCGCGATTCCCCCTGCAGGCCCTGTACGTGCCGGATGGCCGGACACACCCCGGGTCGTTCCCGCGGCTGGCAGGATCGAGGGCGTGAGTATCGCGAATCTGACCCGCTCCGAGACCGCCGCGCGCTCGGCGGCCGTGACAGTCCGTGCCTATCGGGTGGAGTTGGACGTGTCGGACGCCCCCGACGAGACCGAGGCGGGCTTCCTGACCACGACCACGGTGGAGTTCGACGCCACCACCACCCCGGAGACGTGGCTGGACTTCCTCGGGCTCGAAGTGCGTTCGGTGATCGTCAACGGCCAGTTCGTCGACGTCGAGTACGACGGCGCCCGCATCCCGCTGCACGGCCTGCGCCGCTCCAACACGGTGGTGGTGAGTGCAGTGGGCTGTTACAGCCGTTCCGGTGAAGGGCTGCACCGCTTCCGGGATCCGGTCGACGGAGCGACGTATCTGTACACACAATACGAGCCGTCCGACGCGCGACGGGTGTTCGCGTGCTTCGAGCAACCGGACATGAAGGCGCCCTTCACGTTCGCGGTCACCGCACCGTCCGGCTGGGAGGTGGCGTCCAATCGTCCCGCCGCCATGGTGGAGGACGACGGCGATCGTCAGTCGGTGGAGTTCTCCCCCACTCTGCCCATCTCGACGTACATCACCGCGATCGTCGCCGGTCCCTACCATCGCGTCGAATCGCAATGGCGGCGAGGTGATCTCGACGTCCCGCTCGGGCTCCTGTGTCGCGCGTCGCTCGCCCGCTACCTGGATGCCGACACGATCTTCGAGGTGACCCGCCAGGGTCTCGACTTCTTCGCCGAGAACTTCGACTATCCGTACCCGTGGGGCAAGTACGACCAGGTGTTCGTCCCCGAGTACAACCTCGGTGCGATGGAGAACCCGGGTTGCGTCACGTTCACCGAGGCGTACGTGTTCCGCGGCGCCGCCACTGCAGCGCAGTACGAGGGTCGCGCCAACACGATCCTGCACGAGATGGCGCACATGTGGTTCGGCGACCTCGTGACGATGGTGTGGTGGGACGACCTCTGGCTCAAGGAGTCCTTCGCCGACTACATGGGTGCGCTCGCGAGCGCGGAGGCCACCGAGTGGACGGACGCGTGGGTCGCGTTCGCGAACCGGCGCAAGGCGTGGGCGTACTCGCAGGACCAGTTGCCCACGACGCACCCGATCGTCGCCGACATCGTCGACCTCGAGGCCGCGAAGCTGAACTTCGACGGCATCACGTACGCGAAGGGTGCCAGCGTTCTCAAGCAACTGGTGGCGTACGTCGGCCGGGATGCATTCTTCGAGGGAGCGCGCCGCTACTTCCGCAAGCACGAGTTCGGCAACACCACCCTCGCGGACCTGCTGTCGGAGTTGTCGGAGGCGTCCGGTCGCGACCTCGCCGCATGGGCGCAGGCATGGCTCCGGACGACCGGGGTCTCCACGTTGATCCTCGAGCGTGGCGTCGACGGCTACGAGATCGTGCAGACCGATCCTCGGCCGCACCGGATCGCCGTGGGTACCTACGACTTCGACGACTCGGGAAACCTCGTCCGACGCGATCGCGTGGAGCTGGACCTCGAGAGCGAACGCACACCCGTCGAGTTGCCGGATGCACCCCTGCGCCTGCTCAACGACGGCGACCTCACGTACGCGAAGGTCCGGCTCGACGCCGATTCCCTCGCTACCGTGGAGCGTTCGCTGGACCGTGTCGTCGACCCGCTGACCCGGGGGCTGATCTGGTCGGCGCTGTGGAATGCCACCCGTGACGGCGAGCTCGCGCCCGAGCGCTATCTTGCGATGGCGCAGGCCTTCGCGCCGTCCGAGAGCAACACGGCGCTCACGGCAGCGGTCCTGGCGAATGCCGGATACGCCGTCGGGCACTATCTTCCGGACCCGACGCGCGACGAGTGGCGCGGCCGTTGGCTCGAATCGTGCTGGGCGGCGCTGTGGGATGCGCAGCCCGGTTCCGGCGCACAGTTGGCATGGGCACGGGCGGTGGCGGGGGCGGCCGTCGTCGACGATCGCTTCGCGGTGCAGATCCGTGCCGTGCTCGACGGCTCCGCGCCGGCGCCCGACGGGCTGCCGCTCGATCCGGACCTGCGCTGGGCGTTGTGGACCGCGCTGGCCGCCACGGGGCATGCCGACGCGGCGGATCTCGACGCCGAACTCGGCCGCGACGACACCGCGTCCGGACGCACTGCGCACCTGCGAGCGCTCACGGCACGCCCGCTCGCGGAGGTCAAGGACGAGGCCTGGCGGGCGGCGCTGGAGGATCCGGGGCTCAGTAACGACCAACTCGATGCCGTCATCGGCGGCTTCCGGGCCGGCGATCGCCGCGATCTGATCGGCTCGTACGACGACGGCTATTTCGCGGCGCTCCGCGACGTGTGGGCGACGCGGAGCATCGAGATCGCGCGTCGCATCGTGCTGGGTCTGTTCCCGTCGTCGGAGTCGCTCGATCCGGTGGATGCCTGGCTGATGGCGAATACCGACGCTCCGGGAGCGCTCCGCCGCCTGGTTGTCGAACAGCGCGATCACCTGGCCCGCGATCTGCGGGTGCGGGGGCTCGGTGTTAACGACGTGTGACGTCGTTTTTACGCGCGGGTGCCTGAGCGTTTCCATTCTGTAATGGATTGCGATTCAAGGCTTTCACCGCTTGGAATCCGTTGTCGCCGTCCGCTACACATGCAGTGGCGCCGAGAACGGCGACTGAGACGAAGCACCAGCTTCACGGGAACAAAGGGGAAGACAATGGGTTCTGAGGAGTTCGCTACGGCTCTGGGTTCGGTCGACTTCGATCAGGTTGTCGCAGGTGCGGAAGCGGTGGGGGCTTTCGCCGGTCTGATCGCAGCCCTCGGGGCGTTCGCCGCGCTGCTCGTCTAGCGAGTGTGGCCGGGAGCCGGCCGACTCGTGTAGGGCCCGAAGCCGCTCGTCGGCTTCGGGCCCTACACGTATTCGACCTCAGGTGCGTTCGACCAGTCTCTCGTATCGCTGCCGCGCCGCTTGGGTGCTGCCGAGTCCCAACCCGAATGCGATTTCTCGCCAAGTCATTCCGCGCTGGCGAGCGATGCCGAGGAACAGCGCCTCGAGCTGGTCCATCTCCGCGCGAGCCTTGGGGAACAGTCCGAGGGCCGCGGTGATGTCGGCGTCGTCGACATCCGGTTCGCCGGGCTCGGGGGTGTGAACGCCGCCCGCCAGCGCGGCCACGACCCGGATGGCACCCAGGGGTTCCAGGATTTCGGGGTGTGACTGACGCGCCCGCTGTTCGGGGGTGGCGCCGTGGCGTTCGATGATCCGGAACAGGGCCGCGTACTCGCGGTGGGCACGCTCGCGGCTGGGGTTGGGTGGAGTGAAATCCTCGGAGGTCATGCTTCGAGGGTCCATTGAAGAATCCCTGTTTGTCAACGAAATATTGACAACAAGATGTTCACACCATTTCGGCGCGACGTGTAATCGCGACGTGTAATGCGGACCGCCCCTGTGCGATGAAACCGGCATGAAATTAACAAAAGGGACGGTCGGCTCTGTTGTGGCCGGTACGGCGCTCTCGGCACTCGTTCTCGGCGTGCCGACGGCCGCGGCCGACGTCGTTCGGGTGGATGCCCATCCCGGACTCAGCTACACGTGGACCCCGGAGCGTGGCTTCGAGGAGAAGTTCGGAACCAACTGCATCTATGCGGTGACCGCGGCAACGACGTGGCAGAACCCCGTCTCGTTCTTCGACTTCCAGAAGGCCACGATCCTGCCGAGCCCGCTGGCGCCCGTTCTGAACGGCACGGCCACAGTCGGGTGGATTCCGCGCACCCCCGGTGACCATCGGATCGTGGCGTACCACACGTCGGCGGGCGGTCCCGACGTGACAGTTCCGGTGGGAACGGGGATCCCATTGGGTCCGGCCTGTTTCGTGCTTCCATGAGTCCGGTGGCACTCGTCAACCTGCCTGCCTTCCCGGCTTCGGGTCGTGCCCGGCGCGCATGCTCGCGACGGCGTTGACGGCGAGCAGGACGAGGAACGCGGTGACCGGTGTGGTCCACGATCCGGTGGCGTCGTGCAGGATCGACGCCAGGATCGGTCCGGTCGCCGCGATCAGGTAACCGCCCGTCTGCGCCACGGTCGACAGCGCGGCCACGTGGTCCGGGGTACGCCCGCGTCGGGCGTACAGCACTCCGGCAACGGCTTGACCCGCGCCGAGCCCGACACCGAGGATCAACGCCCATACGACCGGCACGGAGTCGGGCGCGATGAGCAACCCGGCGAAGCCCGCGGCGCACACCGCGACGATCGCCAGGATGTGAGGTCGCTGGTCCACGCTCGCGGCTGCGAGGATCGGTGCCACCAGTCCTCCCCCGGCGACGCCGACGATGAACAGCGCCTGCATGTTTCCGGCGCTGCCGTCGGCCAGCCCGGCGGCGACCAGGATGGAGGGCAGCCAGGCGAGCGTCGCGTAGAAGAGCAGCGTCTGGATGCCGAAGAAGATCGTCGAACTCCATGCGGTCCACGTACGCAGCACTTTCGGCCGGTCGTGGGCCGTCGCCCCCGCGTGGGTGCCGGGCCGACTCGCATGCCGCAGTTGTGGGACGGTTCCGACGAGCGCCAGGAGCGCGGGAATCACCGCGAGTCCGATTGCCGGCGGCCATGATTCGCCCGACGCGCGCCACACGGGAATCATCAGCGCCGCGATCACGGCGGAGCCGGCGCCCATCGACATGGCGTAGACACCCATCATCACGCCGGTCCGTTCGGGCGCGAACCGCTTGCGTACGAACACCGGCACGAGCACGTTCACCACCGCGGTCGCGAGGCTCACGATCACGGTGCCGGCGATCAGCCCGGGCATACCCGCCATCCGGACCAGCGCTCCCACGAGGAGCACGGCGCCGGCGGCGAACAGGGCGCGCTCCTCGCCGAGGCGTCGGCGAGCGACGACGGCGAGCGGCGCGAACAGTCCCATCACCAACGGGGGGATCAGCCCGAGCAGTGTGACGGTGGCGGCGTCGAACCCGGCAACCGGGGCCAGTGGGCCGATCTGACCGAAAGCGACGCGGGTGTTCGCGCTGATCAGGACGAAACCGGCGACCAGCAGCATCATCGAGGCGCCGACGCCTGCGCGGGACGCCGCGGCCGGTGCGGCATCGGACTGCAGAGACTGCACTGAGCGTTCCTTTCCGAGGAGTAGGCTCACAGCGTCCACACTCAAGTGGGCTTGAGCGCAAGTCGGAGGTGTCGCATGCCCGACGACCTCTTCTCCATCACCGACGTCGCGCACGCCTTCGGACTGTCCGTGCCGGCGCTGCGGTACTACGAGGAGCGCGGTCTCATCGAGGCGTCGGAGCGTCGCGGGCGCGTCCGCTATTACAGCCGCGACGACCTCGGTCGGCTCGCCTACATCCAGTTGTGGCACGAGGACGGGATGCTCTCGCTCGCCGATACCCAGGCGATCGTCGACTCGGACACGGTGGCGGACCGCAGCAGGTTGATCGAGGACCAGGCCGCCCGGATGCGTGAGCGCATCAGTCATCTGTCCCGGGCGGTCGCGGTGCTCGAACACATGCTCGGCTGCCGCACCGACCGGGCGCGCGACTGCCCGACCACCGGCGGGTACATCCGGGCCCGAGTCGACGCGGCCCTGTCCGGTGAGGACTTCGCGGACGACTTCCTGCCCAAGGCTTCCGAACCGTGAGCACCTCGCTCGTGAACCCCGGCCTCGCGCTGTTCGTCCTGTGCGCGGTCATGGTGGGTCTGGCCGCCGTCGTGTATCGCTTCGCCGGACTCGGCAACCCGCTGACCGCGCCGTGGGCCGCGGTGCGTGGCGCGCTGCAACTGGCCGCGGTGTCGCTGATCCTGGCGGCGGCGCTCGCGCACCTGTGGTCGTCGTTGCTGGTGCTCGCGGTGATGTTCGTGGCGGCGGCGTTCACCGCGGCGCGGCGCTCGCGGGCGGGCCGGTCGGCGGTGTGGCTGGCGTCGGCGTTGGCCGTCGGCGTCGGGCTGGTGGTTCCTCTCATGCTGGTCAGTGGTGTGGTGCCGCTCGAGGGGGTGGCACTGGTGCCGATCGGCGGCATCGTCCTGGGTAACGCGATGACCGCGACGGCACTTGCCGCCAAACGCGGCCTCGACGCGATCGAGCAACGCTGGGGAGAGGTGGAAGCCGCACTCAGCCTGGGGTTGAGCACGCGGGACGCCCGGATGGAGGTGGTCGGGTCGGCCGCCGCGGATGCTCTGCTGCCGGGCCTCGACCAGACCAGGACCGTGGGCCTGGTGACGCTGCCCGGAGCGTTCGTCGGCGTGCTGCTCGCGACCGGATCCGCCGTGCAGGCCGGTGCCGTGCAGATCCTCGTCCTCGTCGGTCTTCTGCTCGCACAGACGTGCGCGGTCGCCACCACGATCGAGTTGGTGGCGCGCGGCGCCGTCCACCGGCCGCGGACCTCCGGTCTCCACCACCCCTGAGTCCCCCTCTCCCCCGCGTTTCGCGCACTTGTCGCGCAATTCCGGGGCGTTTTCCCCGCGCTAAGTGCGCGAAACGCGAAGGGGGCGGGAAGGGGAACAGTCGATGAATGCTCGGTACGTTTCACGATTCTTGTTGAACGTGCGTCCGAATTGCGTTGTGATCCGGGGGTGTTCGAGAACAACGACATCGCTGGGGTGACTCGCCGCGGGGTGCTGCGCGGCTCGATGGTGCTCGCAGGGGCCGGAATCGCCGCCGCGGCAGCGGGACGGGCGTCGGCGGCCACACCGGCACCGGGTTTCGTCCACGGGGTGGCATCCGGTGACCCGCTCCCCGACCGCGTGATCATCTGGACGCGCTTCACCCCGACGGCCGACGCGCTACCGGGATCCGCTGCCGGGCCCGCCGTCCCGGTCACCTGGC
Organism: Prescottella equi; assembly: GCF_002094305.1. Classification (GTDB taxonomy): domain Bacteria; phylum Actinomycetota; class Actinomycetes; order Mycobacteriales; family Mycobacteriaceae; genus Prescottella; species Prescottella equi. Next base: position 297,671 of record NZ_LWTX01000003.1, on the reverse strand, counting down.
AGGTCGCGACCGACGCGGGATTCGCGACGCTCGTTCGCAGCGGCACGGTCACCGCCGGTCCGGAGACCGACCACACGGTGAAGGTCGACGTCACCGGGTTGCGCCCCGGCACCGGATACTTCTACCGGTTCACCGGACTCGGCATCGTCTCCCCCGTCGGACGCACCCGCACGGCGCCGGCCGCGGACGCCGACATCGCCCGCCTGCGTTTCGGCGTCGTGTCGTGCTCCAACTGGGAGGCAGGGTACTTCGCGTCGTACCGGCACCTCGCCGAACGGGACGACCTCGATGCGATTCTCCACCTCGGCGACTACATCTACGAGTACGGTCGCGGCGAGTACGGGGCCCGCGGCGGTTCGGTGCGCCTGCACGACCCGGCCCACGAGATCGTCTCGCTCGCCGACTACCGAATCCGGCACGCGCAGTACAAGACCGACCCCGATCTCCTGGCGTTGCACGCGAAGCTGCCGTTCATCGCGACGTGGGACGACCACGAATCGGCAGACAACTCGTACGACGGCGGCGCCGAGAACCACGATCCGGCCACCGAGGGGGACTGGGGTGCGCGCAAGGCCGCGTCGACCCGGGCCTACTTCGAGTGGATGCCGGTGCGGGTCCACGGGACCGGGTCCGACGCCGCACTGTACCGGCGCTTCCGGTTCGGCACGTTGGCGGAACTGTCGATGCTCGACCTGCGCACCTATCGTGACGAACCGGCATCCGCCGGCGCCGGATGGCGCAAGGTCGACTCCCCCGACCGGACGATTACCGGTCGCGCGCAGATGGATTGGTTGACGAGCGGCGTCGTGACCGCGTCGACCCGGTGGAAGATCGTGGGCAACCCGGTGATGATCACACCGTGCGTCTTTCCGCCCCTGGACAATCGGACGATGGGTGCGATCACGCAGATGATCGGCGTGCCCGACGCCGGTATCCCCTACAACACCGACCAGTGGGACGGCTACACCGCCGACCGTCGACGCCTGTTCGACGCCATCACCGCGAACGGGGTGCGCAACACGGTGTTCCTCACCGGGGATATCCACACGTCGTGGGCGTGCGACCTACCGGTGGACGCCGCGAACTACCCGGCTGCGGGCACGGTCGGCACCGAGTTCGTCGTGCCGTCGGTGACGTCGCCGAACATCGACGACATGTTGAAGGTGCCGCCTCGCACCGCGACCGTGGCCGCGGAGGAGGCGTTCAAGGCGTTCAACCGTCACGTCCGGTACGTCGAACTGGATTCGCACGGTTACGGTGTGTTCGAAGTGAACGAAGCTGCGGCGCAGATGGACTGGTTCTACGTATCCGACCCCACCGATCCGCGCGGGATCGTCCGGCACGCGATGAGCTACCGCGTCGCCGACGGCACGCAGCAGGCGCATCCCGTCGCAGGACCGCTCGCGCCCTGACCCGTCAACCGTCGACCGGGAGCCCGAACTGCCGAGCTCGCCGCAGCACGGCCTTGGCTGCGGCCAGCCGGGGCACGTCCGCGCCGGAAGCGACGTGTTCGCCGTGCGCGCCCAGGCGGTCGATCGTCGCTGCCGCGGAATCGATCTCGGCGAGAGTGGGGGAGAGTGCATCGTTGATGACTGCGGCATCGGCCGGCCGCACGGCGAGTCTTCCCGTCATCCCCAGTTCGGCTGCACCGCGGGTGTCGAGCGCCACCGCTTCCTCCCGTGCGCTGGGACCGTCGATCGGCCCGGGCAGCCCGGCGGCGCGGCTTGCCACCACCAGTCGGGACCGCGCGTACGCCAACGCGGCAGGGGTGTTCGCCACGCCGGTGTCGTGTCGGAAGTCGCCGACACCGAAGGCCAGGCGGACCGCAGGTCCGGCGGCGGCGATCTCGACCGCGCGGGTGAGTGCGAGCGCGGACTCGATCATCGGCACGATCGGGAGCCCGGGCAGTTCGCGTGCCGTCGTGCGTACGTCCTCGGCGGATTCGGCCTTCGCGAGCACCACACCGAGTACCCCGGGAGTGCCCCGCACCACCTCGACGTCGAGAGCGTGCTGGCCGGAGTTCACGTCGCCGATGCGGACCCAGGACGGGTTGTCGGACAGCCACTCCCGTACCAGCTGTCGCGCGAAGCTCTTGCGAGCGAACGGCACTCCGTCCTCGAGGTCGACGACGAGACAGTCCGCTCCGGCGCGGGCGGCGGCGGACAGCGCGTCCTCGCCCACCGCTGCCGCCAGGAGCCAGGATCGTGCCGCGGCAGTGCGGGTCTCGGGGTTCTCCGCGGCCAGGGTCACAGCGCGACGTACTTCGTCTCGAGGTACTCCTCGATGCCCTCGGTGCCGCCCTCGCGGCCGAAACCCGAGTGCTTGACGCCACCGAACGGGGCGGACGCGTCCGACAGGATGCCCCGGTTGACGGCGACCATGCCGGTGTCGAGAGCGGCCGCGACCCGCATCGCCCGATCCATGTCGCGGGTGTAGAAGTAGGAGGCCAGACCGTACTCGGTGTCGTTCGCGGCCGCGATGCCCTCCTCTTCGGTGTCGAATCCGGAGACGGTCGCGACGGGCCCGAAGATCTCTTCGCGCAGCACTCTCGCGTCCGCGGGGATGCGGTCGAGCAGTGTCGGTGCGTAGAAGAATCCCGGACTCTCCGGGGCGAAACCGCCGGTGCGGACACGGGCACCGCGAGCGACGGCGTCGGCCACGAGGTCGGACACGACGTCGCGTTGGTCCGCGTTGACGAGCGGCCCGACGTCGGTGGTCGGATCGATGCCCGGGCCCGTGCGCAGCGCGGAGATCCGTGCGCTCAGCTTCTCGGTGAACTCCTCGATGACCGCGTGCGCGACGTGGAACCGGTTGGCGGCCGTGCAGGCCTGCCCGCCGTTACGCATCTTCGCGGCCATGGCACCGTCCACCGCGGCATCGACGTCGGCGTCCTCGAACACCACGAACGGTGCGTTGCCACCGAGTTCCATCGAGGTCCGGAGGAGCTGGTCGGCGGCGTTGCGCACCAACAGCTTTCCGACCGGCGTCGAGCCCGTGAAGGTCACCTTCCGCAGGCGGGGATCCTGCATGAGTGGCCCGGACAGTGCCGACGCGTTCGACGTCGGCAGGATCGACAGCACGCCGTCGGGCAGCCCGGCCTCGGCGAACACCTCACCGAGCAGCAGCATCGTCAGGGGTGTCTCCTCGGCCGGCTTGACGATGATCGTGCATCCCGCCGCGACGGCCGGCGCGATCTTGCGGGTTCCCATGGCCAGCGGGAAGTTCCACGGGGTGATCGCCAGTACCGGGCCCACCGGGACCTTGGTGACCAGGATCCGTCCGTTGCCGCCCGGTGCGGCGCCGAACCGTCCGCCGACGCGGACGGCCTCCTCCGCGAACCATCGCAGATACTCGGCTCCGTAGGCGACCTCGCTGCGCGCCTCACCGATGGCCTTGCCCATCTCGAGTGTCATGACGGTCGCGAAGTCCTCGCTGCGCCTGCGCACCGACTCGAAGGCGGCGCGCAGGATCTCACCGCGCTCTCGCGGCGCGGTGGCCGCCCACCGAGCCTGGGTTCTCGACGCGAGATCGAGGGCGCGGCGGCCGTCGTCCGGGCTCGCGTCGGCGACGTGGGTGAGGACGCTGCCGGTTGCGGGGTTGTGCACCGGGAAGGTGGCGCCGGTGGATGCGGGGGTCTGCCGGCCGCCCACCCACAGGTCGGTGGGCACGGAGTCGACGATGCTGTCGGGGGTGGTGAGGATCGTCATCGAGTCATCTTTCGAGAGTTCGCCTGCGGAGATACGGGTTCTCAGTCCACGGCCGCGGCAGGGCGGACGCGGGCCGGAGCAACGGACGCGGTCTCCTCGAGCGGGCGTCCGGCGGTCTCCGGAGCCCACGCGTAGCAGGCGGCGAATCCGGCCAGCGTGATGAGCGCGCCGAAGCCCATGGTGGTGCCGATACCGAAGTTGTCGATGCTGATGGGCAGCAGGTAGGTGCCGGTCGCGGCGCCGATCCGGCTGATACCCACGGACACACCCACGGCAGTGGCGCGGATCTCGGTGGGGAACAGCTCGTTCGGGTAGATCCACTCGAGAATGCTGGGGCCACCGGACGCGAAGGCGTACGCGCAGAAGGCCACGACCACCAGCCACACGGGTGCGTCCGGGACGAGCCACAGGAAGATCAGCGGGAACGCCATGACCGCGAACGGGATGATCGACATCTTGCGGCGGCCGATCGTCTCGACCCAGCGCAATGCCGGGATGGAACCGATCGCGAACAGCAGGATGATGACGGTCTCGACGATCAAACCGGCCGAGCCGTCGCTCGACACCGCGAACCCCGCCAGGATGACCGGGAGGAAGGTCAGCATCGCGTACTGCGGCGTGATCTGTGCGAAGTACAGGGCACCGCACATGAGGGTGCGCTTGAGATAGCCCCCGCGCACGATCGCCTTGAACGACTGAAGCATCGTCATCCCGGAGTCGGCAGGTGCTTCGTCGGTGAGGTCGAGCTTCTTGCCGTAGACGTCGAGGATCACCTGCTCGGCCTCGGCGACGCGACCCTTGCCGAGGAGCCACCGGGGCGACTCCGGGATGCCGCGGCGGGCGAGCACGACGACGACGCCCAGGATCGCGGACGTCGCCAGCATCCAGCGCCAGTGATCGTGACCGCCACTGACGCCGACGAACACCGCGCCGACGATGTAGGCGAAGCCGGCGCCGAGCGACCACGACAGACCGGTCACGCCGATCATGAAGCCCCGCTTCTTCGTCGGGGTGAATTCGGTGAGCAGCGACGTCGCGATGGGATAGTCCGCACCGATCGCGAGTCCGATCACGAACCGGAGCACGATCAGTTGCCACGCCTCCTGGACGAACGCGCTGAGGGCGCAACCGATCACCAGGACCGTGAGGTCGAGGGCGTACATCTTCTCGCGGCCGATGCGGTCGGTGAGTGCGCCGAAGAGCGTCGCGCCGAAGAAGATGCCGATCAACGACGCGGCACCGATGAGTCCGACCTCGGCACTCGACGGCATCAGGTCGGCCTTGATGCCGACCAGCGCCACGCCGATGATGCTGAGCACGAACCCGTCCAGGAACGGGCCGCCGCAGCAGGCGATCAACAACTTTCGGTGGAAGCGCGACGTCGGCGCCTCGTCCATGACGTCAAAAGATTTCATCGTGAGTGTCCTCGAAGTGTCGCAGCCGCGGCCAGGAGACGGACCGGAGCGGAACTGATTGCTCGAAACACTAGGAGAACCCTCGGCCGGTGTGAACTGTACGACAGGACGTAACTCGTGGGTGATTCTATCCAGCAGTACAACCCCCTGGACTCGAAGACAGCGTGCTGGGGCCTGATTCGAGCCTTGTTGCTCGTGGTGCGAAATACCGCCGGACCGGGTGTACGCGAGTACGAGCGCGGGGGTCAATTGCAGACTTCGGTACGAGTGATCGCGGTGGGTCGGTGTGGAACAGTCGAGGCGCCAGATCGAAGCATCAGCACGTTCCAGAGAGGTCTCCCATGTCGACCGCGATCGAGTTTCCGACGTTGTTCAGCCCCCTCCGACTCGGTGGGACGACGCTGAAGAACCGGATCTTCTCGTCGGGTCACGACACCGTCATGGTGCACGACGGCGAGGTCACCGACCAGCTCGTCGCATACCACCGCGCGCGGGCGGAGGGCGGCGCCGGAATGATCATCATGCAGGTCGCCGGCATTCACGAGACCGCGCGCTACACCTCGCACGTCCTGATGATCACCGACGACAGCTGCATTCCCGGCTACCGGAGAGTGGCCGAGGCAGTGCACGAGCACGACTGCAAATTGATCTCGCAGATCTTCCATCCGGGACGCGAAATCATGGAATCCGGCGACGGTGCGCTACCTGTCGCGCTCGCACCTTCCGCGGTGCCGAACGAGCGCTTCCACGTCATGCCGCAGGCCGTTGGCATCGAACTTCTGCAGGAGATCATCGCCGGCTACGCCGAGGGCGCGATTCGGCTGCAGACCGCGGGCCTCGACGGTGTGGAGATCGTCGCGAGTCACGGCTACCTCCCCGCGCAGTTCCTCAATCCGAATCTCAATGTGCGCGAGGACCGCTACGGCGGGAGCCTCGAGAATCGGATGCGCATGCTGCGCGAGACGGCCCGGGCCGTGCGCCAGGCAGTCGGACCCGACTTCGTGGTGGGCGTACGCCTTTCGGCCGACGAGAACACCTACGACGCCACCGGTGAGAGCGACACCATCGCGCTGTGCAAGGCGCTCGACGCGGACGGCTACGTCGACTACCTGAACGTCACCGAGGGCACGTCCGCGAGCACGGGCGGGTCCACGCACATCGTGCCACCCATGCACTACGAGGCGATGTACACCGCACCGTCCGCCGCGAAGATCAAAAAGCAGGTGTCGGTGCCGGTTCTGGTCGCCGGACGCATCAACCAGCCGCACGAGGCGGAGATCGTGCTGGCGTCCGGACAGGCCGACGCCTGCGCGATGACGCGGGCGCTCATCTGTGATCCCGAGATGCCGGACAAGGCGCAGTCGCAACGCACCGAGGAGATCCGGGCGTGTATCGCGTGCAACCAGGCATGCATCGGCCACTTCCACATGGGGTACCCGATCTCGTGCATCCAGCGTCCCGAGACGGGCCGTGAAATTCAGTTCGGCCGTACTGTTCCCGCTGCCGCGGCGAAGAGCGTGATGGTCGTGGGCGGCGGGCCGGCGGGCATGAAAGCGGCCGCGATTGCCGCGCAGCGTGGGCACCACGTCACGATCTACGAGGCGGCCGGCCGCGTCGGCGGTCAGGTGTTGTTGGCCGAGAGGTTGCCGCACCGAGCGGAGTTCGGCGGCGCGGTCACGAACCTGCAGTCGGAGATCGAACGCTACGGGGTGGAGGTGCACACCCGAGTGCATGTCGACGCCGCGCTGGTCCGCGAGGTGAACCCGGATGTCGTGATCGTCGCTACGGGCGCCACCCCGTACCGTCCGCCACTCGAGCTCGACGACGCCCTGCCGGTGTTCGAGTCATGGGACGTCATCAAGTCGAACGCCGCCGAGCTTCCGAAGGGACGAATCGTGGTGGCCGACTGGCGCTGCGACTGGATCGGTCTGGGGGTCGCGGAGATGATCGCCCGCAGCGGAGGCCGCAAGGTGACGCTCGCCGTGGACGGCTACGCACCCGGCGAAACCATCCAGCAGTACACCCGCAACGCCATGCTGGCTGCGGTGTACGAGGCGGGCGTGGAGATCGTCACCAACGCGCGACTCTACGGCGCCGACGACGACACCGTGTACCTCCAGAACACCCTCACTTCGCAGCCCGTGATCGCGGAAGACGTTGCAGCGCTGGTGCTGTGCCTCGGCCACAAGCAGGAGGACGGGCTGTTTCACGAGCTGACAGCGCAGTTGAGTGGAACCGGGACCGAGGTGTACGCGATCGGAGACTGCCAGGCGCCGCGCACCGTCGAGGAGGCGACTCTCGAAGGATTGCGGGTCGCCAGCAGAATCTGATGCTCGAGCCCACCGTGTCATGCGGCGTGTGGTCCCGCCCGGTTGTGGGCGGGGACGGGTTTCCTGTAGGGGTCGACGGTGCTCGGTGGGGTGAACCACGGGTGCCGGTCGTCGCCGATTCTCACGTCCCAGTGGGAATTATGCAGTAGATGGTGGTGGAAGCGGCAGAGCATCACGAGATTGTCGAGGTCGGTGGGGCCGCCGTCGGCCCAATGTTCGATGTGGTGGCCTTCGCAGTGGGCGGGTGGTGTGCCGCAACCGGGGAAGGCGCAGCCGTGGTCGCGGGCGATCAACGCCCGACGCTGTTTCTTCGACACGGTCCTGCTGCTGCGGCCCAGATTCAGGGGCACGCCATCGTCCATGACGATGGGAGTGAGGTGACAGTCGCACGCGATCCGCCGCGCGGTCGCGATCGACAGTGGCCCGGTGTGGGGCATGCGTGCGATGTCTTTGTCACCGAACAGGTCCGACCCTTCACCGGTGGGCGTCCACTCGTGAGCCGACTCGCTGCGGGCGAGATCGCTGGCGTTCACGTGCAGTGACAGGTGGGGCCGCTCCCCGCCCTCGATCGGGGCGTCGCCGGAGTCGAGGTAGCGGCGCAGAATCTCCGCGAACGCATCGGCTCGCTGCCGTGCCGGGGTGCGTTTCTCAGCGGGGTCGTCGACCGGATTCCTGGGTTTGGTCAGCGCCGACAGTGCCGTCAACAGCATCTCGCCGGTCACGGCATCGAGGTCACCTTTGACGGAGACGCGGCCGTTCAACGTTTTCGAGGCGTGGAATTCGTTACGTTCGGTGTCTTCGCTGGGCGGGAGTTCGTCGGATTCGAAGATCCGCTCCAACCGCGAGATGCAGGTGCGAACGGTTATGGTGGTCGCGGCGGGACCGGACGCGGCGTCCAGCAACACTTTCCGGCACGAACCAAGCGCTTCGTTCGGCATGCCGCGCGGCGGGGTCTCGCAGAACTTCCCGATCAACGCCGCGTGCTCGGCGGAAATATCGCCGGCGTTGAAGGCGTCGGCGATCTCGGGCTGCCGGCTCAGCATCCGGCCCAACGCGAGGATCCGTGCTGCGGCCGGCACTTCCAGCAATGTGTTCGCGGCCAGCCACTGCTTGACGCTGCGGAAGCCGAGGGTGTCGAACGAGACCGCACGCGCATCGACTTCGGCGGCCATCGCTACCCGCAACGCTTGGAGCCGTTCGATCTCACGGCAAACGTCGGCCATGCCCTGCACAAGAACCGCTTCGGCGAGCGATCCCACGTCGCCAGACCGCAGCGAAGCGGCTGCGATGCCCGAATTGTTGAGTCCCCCCGGATTCATGACACGAGCCTAGTTCGAACTTACGTTCGAGTCAATGGATGCTGAGGCCGGTCGGGAGCGGCTGCGAGTAAGGCGGTTACCGCCAGTTCGTGGACCCGGGAGCAGCACTGTGCCCCGGACAAGTTCGTCCGGGGCACAGAGATGGAGCCGTAGCGATTACGCCGGAGTCGGTACCCCGCCGCCGGAACCGCTGACCTGGAAACCGGAAGAGCCGGCCGAGAATCCCAGGTTCAGGATCAAGGTGAAAAAGTCGCCCACGCTGGAGAACATTTGGAACTCCTTCTCTGTCGGTCGAACAGAAACGGTTGGTACGTGATGAACGTTATCAACCGATTGTGAGGTCTGCATGGCAGCAGTTTCCGGGCGCCGAAAGGCCGTCCCCGACGCCCCTCGCGCCGCGGGTGTTCCGGTCCGCCGCTAGTTTTTCGGCGACGTACGTAGAGTGCGCGACGGGGGAGTGGGTTCCGCGGAGGGGGCGTATGAGAATGATGAGGCTGATCGGTGTGCTCGGGACGCTGGCGCTGGCGACCGGCTGTGGTGCCGACCGAGCGACGCTCCCGTCGAACCCCTCTTTCGCCTCCACGCCGGCCGACCGAACCGGACGAATCGACGTCGGATCCGTCGCCACGCCGCGGTCCACGCTCGAACTCGTGCCGGACGGCGGTGTCCTCTCGACGATCGGTCCTGCCTCTACTGCGTCGGTGAGAGATGTACGAATCGAAACTGATGTGGAGGCGGGTGCGGATCGAGTTGTGTACTCCTTCACCGGGTCCGGAGTGCCGTTCTGGAAGGTCGGCTACGTTGCCGAGGCTGTGCCGCACCGTGGTGGTTCGCCGCTGACGATTCCTGGGCGATCGCTGGTGCAGGTGGACATGATGGACACCGCGCCACCGGCCCGTCATCTCTCTGCCGCTGCAGCACCACTGGCGGGTCCGGAAGGTTCCCGCGTTGCCCAGCTCTACTTGCTCCCCGACATTCGGGAGACCGGGAGAATCACTCAGTCCTTCATCGGTTTCCGGGACGATCCAGCGCTGTTCGATGTGACCGTGCTCGACGCCCCGCCGCGGTTGGTCATCGAGTTCCGCTAGCCCGACTATTGGTTCCCACCGCGACTGATCCGCAGTGCGATGAGCGCCATCCAGAAGGTCGAGATGTCGGCGGAGCTCTTGGTGCTGCGGCCGGTGATCGTTTCGATTCGCTTGAGCCGGTAGGCGAGTGTCTGCCGATGGATCATCAGCTTCTCGGCGGTGGCCGTCCAGCTTCGGTCGAGGGTCAGGAAGGTGTCCAGGGTTTCGACCAGCTGGGACTGGTTGGCGGTGTCGTGGTCCATCAGATCGCCCAGGACGGCACGGGCGGCGAAGGTCGCCTCGCTGAGGGTGCGGGGAAGGAACAGTGGTGACGCCGTGGAGTATTCGGCGACGGCACTGCCGTCGGCGCGTGCGGCCTGCAACGCCCAGCGGGCCTGTCGGACGCTGTCCGGAAGGCGCTGAATCGTGGAGGTGGGGGCCGAGACACCGAGATGCGGGATTCGGCCGGACAGCAGGTCCAGCGCGGCGCTCATGTCGTCGGCCGTGGTCATGAGGTAGCCCTCCTCTCCCACGATGCATGTCAGACTCGGCAAGGCGCTGTCTCCCAGATAGATTCGCGCCGCCCGCAGATGTGGTGAATCGAACGCGATCACAACCCACTCGCGGTCGGCGAGGCCGCTCTGTTCGAGCCGGGGTTGCGCGGCGTCGGAGCCGAGCGAGCCGTCGACGATCTGCTCGAACAGCAGTGCGCCGGATGCGTCGTCGCGTTCGCGGTCGCGGGTCGCGCGTTCGACCTCGATTCCGATGAGGCTCTGGGCGTGCAGCAGGCCGAACGCGTCCATGTCGATATCGGACGGGCCGTCCACGACGAGCATGCACTTGCGGTGGGTCGAAAGCGCGAAGGCCGTCGCGACCAGTTCGTCGCCTACCGTCACGGCCTGGCGAGCGGGCAGCCGGTCGAGCTTGCCGCCGACCCGTTGGCGGAGCGCTCGGACGGTCTCGGCGGGCATGCGTCCCCGGCGGCCGAGAACTTCGGTGCCGAATTCGACGTCGACAACGTGGAGGGGGTGCCCCAGTTCCGTGGACAGCCGGTCCAGCAGCGAAGAGTCAGCGAGCGTGGCGGACCTCGCCACCTCGTACAGCCGACTCAGCCGCGCGATACGGCTGATCTGTTCGCTCTGGGTGGCGACGCCGACCGTCCGCCCGATGGCCGAGAACGGCGTGGAATGCGAGACGCTCAGGATCGGCAGGTCCAGCGCGTTCGCCTCGTCGAGCATCCCGTCGGTCAGCGGTGGGGCTTTCAGGTCGTCGCCGATCGCCATGCCGGCGATGCCCGCTTTGTGGAGCCGGCGGATCATCTCGATCTGGAGTGCTTCGTCTGAGGGAATGCACATGCCGGTGGTCATCAGCAGTTCGTCGGTGGCCACCCAGTTCCACGGGTCGTCGAGCTCGCAGGAATGCGCCCACACGACCGGTCGGTCCAGGCCGCCCGATCCGGCGATCGTCCGACAACCCAACTGGCGCATGGCGACGAGGTCGCCCACGGTCAACTCGGACATTGTGTTTCCTGCCGACGTTCGGGAATGAGGACTGCACTATACGAGGGTATGTCGATTGCGGGGAAGTCCGTACGACAGTACGTCGCTGTTGCAGATCAGTGTGTGACAGCCTCGACGAAGGTAGCGCCTCGCCCCTTTCCCTTGCGGTAGTGGCGATTTCGTCCACAGATCAGGTCGCTGCCGGGTATCGAGAGGAGAGTCGGATGTCGCAGGAAACCAAGGTGATCGAGGTCCGGGAGGCGCCGTTCACGTGGGCGAAGACCGCGGAGTACAGCCAGGTCGTCAGGGTCGGCGACTTCGTCTACACGGCGGGCATCGGTGGCTTCGATGATGCCGGCAGCCTGGTGGCAGGCGGTTTCGTCGAGCAGGCCCGGCAGGCGTTCCGGAACATCGAACTCGCCCTGCGTTCGCACGGGGTGGGTCTCGAGTCGATCGTGAAGATGTCGGTTCACGTCCCGAACATCGAAGACTACGACCTGTTCAAGCAGGTGCGTCCCGAGTTTCTGCAGGCTCCGTGGCCCGCTTCCATCGCCATCTCCTCGGGATTGCTCGTCGAGGGCATGCTCATCGAAATGGACGCCGTCGCGGTAGTCGACGGCAAGCGCGTCTTCGTCGGCTGACGTCCCGAACGCTGAGCCCATCGGTGAGGCCGCCCGATCACCGTCTCGCTTGCGGCTACATTCGAGGGCATGAGCGCACAGCCGGTCGCCCGTCGTCGACGCCTCGCCATGTGGATCGCATCCGTGGCCGCGGTGCTGGTGTTGGCGGCGGGCGCCGTGCTGTGGTGGGCGCCGCCGCGTTACCTGCCGTGGGACACGGCGTCGTTTCCCGACGTCGACACGTCCGCGCTGACGCCCACCCAGGCGAAGGTCGTCGGTCTTCTGGAGAACGAGCACCGCGAGCAGCGGCCCGGCACGTTCTACTCGGAGGGCGTCAAGGAGCCGTGGTGCGCCAACTTCGTCAGCTGGGTGATGCGCGAGGCCGGCGAACCGTTCTCGAACCCCAACTCGGGGTCGTGGCGCATTCCCGGTGTGTACACGCTGCAGGAGTACTACGAATCCCAGGGGCGCTTCGAGCCGATCGGTAACGGCTACCGTCCCAAGACCGGGGATACGGTGCTGTACGACAACGAGTTCCGCATCGGTCAGCACACCAACTTCGTGGTCGCGGTGGACGGCGACACCGCGACCACGGTCGGCGGCAACGAACTCGGCAAGATCCGTGTGCACGATCTCGACTGGCTGTCGGACGGCGCCGTCGTCGGGTTCGGCCGGCTCGATTCCTGACGGCTCACCGGGATCGGAGCGACGGCGCAAGCTGTCAGAACGCCCATCGCAGCGCCGCGGCGATCTCCTCGTCGCTCGCATCCGCGAATCGCGCGGTCTCTGCACGGCGGACGTCGACGATGGTCGCGGACAGCTCGGTCCCGAACGCCTCGGTGAGCATCGTGTCCGCCTCGAAGGCGTCGGTGGCCGCGGCGAGAGAACTCGGCAGGCGGTCGATTCCGCGACGGCTGCGTTCCTCGTCGGTGAGCGAAGCCGGGTCGACGTCCACCAGGTCGGGCAGGGCGACGCCCTCGCGGATTCCGGCCATCCCGGCGAACAGCAGACCGGCCATGCACAGGTACGGGTTCGCGGACAGATCCAGCACCTTCACCTCGAGATTCGAGGCGCGGTCCTCCTCGCCGCCGCTGCCGGTGACCAATCGCAGTGCGGCCTCGCGGTTCTCGTGGCCACATGCCCGGAACGGCGCAGCCCACTGCCCGGGCACCAGGCGAAGGTAGCTCGCCGCCGACGGTGCCCCCACCGCGAGCAGACCGGGTAGGTGTTCGAGGATGCCGGCGGCGAAGGCCTCGGCCGTCGCGGTCAGCCCGCACGGGCCGTCGCCGCCGCTGTGCAGATTTCGTCGGTCCCACCACAGCGACAGATGCACGTGTCCGCCGTTGCCGACCCCGCCGGCAACCACTTTGGGGGAGAACGACACCCGCATTGCGTGCCGGACCGTCACCGCTCGGATCGTCTCGCGCACCAGCACCGACGTGTCGGCCGCAGCGAGTGGGTCCTCCGCGGCGACCGACAACTCGAACTGCCCTGACGCGTACTCCGGATGGATCTGCTCCACCCGCACACCCTGCTTCCGCAGTGCGCTCGCCAGGTCGGTCAGGTAGTCGGACTTCTCGACCAGCCGCGTGAATCCGTACGCGGGCCCCCGGGTGGCGGGGGTGAAGCCGTCGGCGTCCGCCGCGACGATCCACTCGATCTCGAACGCCGCCTGCGCCGTCAGACCCTCGTCGTCGAGTTGCGCGACCGCCCGGCGCAGTGTCCCGCGCGCATCCTGGGGGTGCACCTCGCCGTCCTGCGTGTACCGGTCCACGGGCGCCCACGCCCACCCCGGCACCGCGGCGAGGACGGTGATCCGGGCGAGGTCGGGCATCAACCGCAGGTCGCCGACCGGTCCGCCGGCGTAGCGGCCGGGGACGATCGTGTCGTCCGGGGCGAACGCGTCGAAGACCGGGGAGGCGCCCACGCCCCACGCGGCGGCCCGCTCCAAACGGTCGATCGGGACGGCCTTGGTGCGCACCACGCCGCTGTTGTCGACCCACGGCAACGCGACGAGCACCACCCCGGCGTGGGCGAGTTCGCCGGTGAGCCGCGCCGCGGCGAGGGCCCGACGCTCGCGTTCGAGCCGATCCATCGCAACTCCCTCGCAGCGGGGCCGGTCGGCGGCAGAATGGCAGCGTGACGTTCTCACCGGACGATACGCCCCCGGCCCCCGACGGTGACTCGTTTGCGGAGATGGTCGACGCCCTCCCGCTCGTCGATCATCACTGCCACGGCGTGCTGCGTCGCCCCCTCGACCGGGCCGGGTTCGAGTCGTTCCTCACCGAGGCGGCGGCACCCGGATGGTGGCACGGGAGCCTGTTCGACACGCAGGCCGGCACCGCGGTCCGCAGTCTGTGCGCGCCGGTGCTGGACCTCGACAGGCACGCCGGACCCGACGAGTACCTCGACCGGCGGACCGAACTCGGCGTCGACGAGGTGACCCGACGGCTGCTCGACGCGGCCGGGATCTCCGAGTTCCTCGTCGACACAGGGTTTCTCCCGGACCGGCTGACGGCGCCGGACGAGCTGGCAGATTTCACCGGCGGTGTCGCGCACGAGGTGGTCCGCCTCGAGTCGGTGGCCGAGGACGTCATCGCCGGGCACAATGCCGACGCGTTCGCGCCGACGTGTCGAGCGCGGTTGGCCGACGCGTCCCGCACCGCCGTCGCGTTCAAAACCGTTGCGGCCTATCGGGTGGGCCTGGATCTGGCGGCGGATCGCCCGTCCGACGCCGCGGTCTTCACGGCCGCTGCGCGCTGGGCGGCGGACGTCGCCGCGGGGCGCCCGGTTCGGCTGCACGACGAAACCCTCGTCCGGTTCCTGTTCTGGACCGCCGTCGATCTGGGTCTGCCGATCCAGTTCCACGTCGGTTACGGCGACGCCGACACAGATCTGCACCGCGCGGACCCGCTGCTGCTGATGCCGCTGCTGCGGGCTACCGCGGGCCGGGACGTGCCGATCATGTTGCTGCACAACTACCCCTTCCACCGAAATGCGGGCTATCTCGCGCAGGTGTTCGACCACGTCTTCGTCGACGTCGGGCTCGCCGTGCAGAACGTCGGTGGTGGCGGCGCGGCCCGCATCCTCGCCGAACTGCTCGAGCTCGCTCCGTTCGGGTCGGTGCTCTTCTCCACGGACGGGTGTGGGCTGCCCGAGCTGTTCCACGTGGCCGCGGTGCGGTTCCGTCGCGCACTCGCAGCGGTGCTCGACGCCGAAGTGGCCCGGCGGGACTGGTCGCGTGCGGATGCCCGGCGCGTCGCACGGATGATCGCCGCTGACAACGCGCGCCGCGCCTACCGGCTCGGATCCAACACCCCACCGACCGATTAGTCCGAAACGCCAGGAACCGAGGGGCTGTGATCCGGGTCTCTCGCATGGCATAGTTTCGGCCCACACCAACACGCCACGCGGCGTGCATCGAGCGAGGAGCCGTCAATGCTGAGTACGATGAATGATTTACCTCTTTCCATCGCGCAGCTTTTGCGGCACGGAAGCACCGTCCACGCGGACGCCGAGGTGGTGACCTGGACCGAGGCCGGCGCGCGGCGTCGGACGTACGCGGAGGTCGGCCTGCGCTGTGCACAGCTGGCGCACGCCCTCCGCGGCCTCGGCGTCGACGGTGACGACCGGGTCGCGACGTTCATGTGGAACAACGCCGAGCACCTCGAGGCCTACCTCGCGGTGCCCTCGATGGGGGCGGTGCTCCACACGCTCAACACCCGACTGTTCCCGGAGCAGTTGGTCCACGTGGCCAACCACGCCGAGGACCGCGTGATCATCGTCGACGCCACGCTCGTCCCGTTGCTCGCGCCCCAGTTGCCGCAGCTCAAGACCGTCGAGCACGTGATCGTGACGGGAGAGTCGACGGCCGGGTTGGAGGTGGCGGAGGGCGTCCAGGTGCACACCTACGAGGACCTGATCGCTGGCGAGTCGACCGAGTACGACTGGCCCGAGCTCGACGAACGATCAGCAGCGGCAATGTGTTACACCTCGGGGACCACCGGTGACCCGAAGGGTGTCGTGTACTCGCACCGCTCGATCTACCTGCATTCGATGCAGGTCTGCATGAGTGACGGGCCGAACCTGGCGCAGGGCGACCGCGCGCTCGCGGTGGTGCCGCAGTTTCACGCGATGTCGTGGGGGCTGCCCTACGCGGCGTTCATGATCGGCGCGTCGTTGATCATGCCGGACCGGTTCCTGCAGCCCGGCCCGCTCGCGGAGCTCATCGCGGCGGAGCGGCCGACGTTCGCGGCCGCGGTGCCGACGATCTGGCAGGGCCTGCACCTGCACCTCGAACACCATCCGCAGGACATCTCGTCGATGCGTGAGGTGCTCATCGGCGGGGCCGCGGTGCCGCCGTCGCTGATGCACGCGTTCGAGAACGACCACCAGGTGTCGGTGCTGCACGCGTGGGGGATGACCGAGACGTCGCCGGTCGGTTCGGTCGCGCGTCCGCCCGCCGAGGCCACGGGGGAGGAGCGATGGAAGTACCGCTACACGCAGGGCCGGTTCCCGGCATCCGTGGAGGCCCGCCTGATCGACGACGACGGCAACCGGGTTCCGCACGACGGCACCAGCATCGGTGAACTCGAGGTCCGCGGGCCGTGGATCACCGCGTCGTACTACGGCGTCGAGGCGCCGGACAAGTTCCGGGACGGCTGGCTGCGCACCGGTGACGTCGGCTCGATCACGCCCGACGGGTACCTGACGCTGTCGGACCGGACGAAGGACATCATCAAGTCCGGTGGGGAGTGGATCTCCTCGGTCGACCTCGAGAACGCGGTGATGGGGCACCCGGCCGTGGCCGAGGCCGCGGTGATCGGCATCCCCGACGAGAAGTGGGACGAGCGTCCGCTGGTGGCGGTGGTGCTGCGTGAGGGCAGCGACACCACACTCGATCAACTGCGAGACTTCCTGGCGGACAAGGTCGCCAAGTGGCAGCTCCCGGAGAACTGGGCGGTGATCCAGGAGGTTCCCAAGACCAGCGTCGGCAAGTTCGACAAGAAGCGCCTACGCGCCGATTTCCACGACGGAAGCCTCGACATCACCCGGTTGTGAGCCGCCGGGCCTGCCACGCCGGTTCGGGCGCGTGGCAGGCCCCGGGAGGCTCACGCCCGTTCGAGGTCGGTGTCGTTCGCGGGCTCGGCGGTCCCGGACCACTTCGGGGCGGGCGGCGCCCACGTCGTCATCGCGGTCCGAACGTCGTCGAGGTCGGTGGCGACGAGCAGCGCCTCCCGCTGGTACGCGGCCACGAACCCGGCGTCGACGAGGTGGTCGAGGAGCGCGACGAGGGGCTGCCAGAAACCGTCCGCGTCGAACAGGAACACCGGCTTGTCGTGCAGCCCGAGCTGCTGCCAGGTCCAGATCTCGAAAAACTCGTCGAGCGTTCCGGCGCCACCGGGCAGCACCACGAAGGCATCTGCGAGCTCGGCCATCCGCTGCTTGCGGACGTGCATCGATTCGACGACCTCGAGGGTCGACAGGCCCGGATGTGCGATCTCCTTGTCTGCGAGATGCCGGGGAATCACCCCCACGGTCTCGCCGCCGCCTGCGACCACCGCGTCGGCCACGGCGCCCATGAGTCCGACGCGGCCGCCGCCGTACACCAGGCCGATTCCGGCCGCGGCCAGGTCGCGGCCGAACTGCGTCGCCGTCTGCAGATGGGTGGGATCGTGCCCGGTGGCCGACCCCATGAAGACGGTGATCCTCATTCCACTCCTTAATGCAACGCAACGTTGCGTTGCATCCTATCGCGTGGCAGCATGCGCGCATGCCGGTTCCCAGTGCCGAGCCGCGTCGCGGCGGCCCACGCAAGCGTGACCTCGTGCTTCGGACGGTCGTCGACGAGCTGGCCGTGACGCCGTACGCGCAGCTGACCGTCGAGCGCATCGCCGAGGCGAGCGGTGTGCACAAGACCACGCTGTACCGCTGGTGGTCGGGCAAGCCGGAACTCGTCGCCGACGCACTCGCGACACTGATGGACACCGGGCCGGTTCCTGACACCGGCAGTACGCGGGACGACCTCGTGCAGTGGCTGACCGGGACCGTGCGCAACTACGCGGGCTCACCCCTCGGCGTCGCGATGCCCGCCCTCATCAGTGACCTGGCCCGGACGCCCGAGGGGCTCGCCGCCTTCCGGGGCGCATTCCTTGCCGAGCGCCGCACCAATTGCGTGGAGGTCATCGACCGGGGGGTGGCGCGGGGAGATCTGCCGGCCGATCTCGACGTCGACCTGTTCATGGACACGCTCGCGGGCGCCGTCTTCTACCGCCAGGTGGTCAGCGGCGGCCTGGTCGACGCCGACCTCGCCGAGCGCGTGGTCGACCTGCTCCTACCGTCGGCGAGTGGCGCCCGCGAGTAGCGCAGACGTCATGAGAACGGCTGCAGCGCAGATGAATGCCGCCCGGAACCCGTCGCCGAGCATCGGTGCCACGACGAGCGGTCCGAGGATCTGGCCGAGGCCGTAGATCGCGGTCAGCGCGGCCGCGGCTCGGGGGATGCCCAGTCCCAGAGCCGAATCCATGGCCAGCAACGTGATTCCCATGAATGTTCCGCCGAACAGGACGGCGGCCACCACGGCGGCTATCGGTCCGTCGACCAGTGCGGGCAGCAGCGCCGACACCGACTGAAGCAGGAGTGCCACGGCCAGCAGGGATTCGGCCGACCAGCGGCGGAGGGCTTTCGCCCACAGCAGCGGTGACGGCACGGCGGCGAGCCCGACCACCACCCACGCGGCGGGGCCGGTCCACGCTTCGCCGCCCGCCGATACCGCCGCGACGAGGAAGGTGCCGAGGATGATGTAGCCCAGTCCCTCCAGGAAGTACGACGCGCCGAGTGTCCACCACCGTGCGGACGGCGCCGTGCGGGGCGGAGGTCTGCCGTGGGTCGGGGAAGGCGGTGGGTATCCCGGGGGCAGGCTCCACGCGATCGCGGCATACCCGACCGTGGACGCCGCGGCGACGACCCACAGCGCAGTCCACGACAGCATCGGCCCGAGCACGGCGACGAGCACCCCGGAGGTCGCGATGCCGATCCCGACGCCGGTGAAGGTGATCCCGGCCGAGGGGTGTCCCACCACGGCCGTGGCGCAGTAGACGAAGATCGCGGCGCTGGCCACGCCCGCGACCACGCGCGCGGCCAGCCACACGCGTACGTCCGTCCCGACGGTCATCGCGAGTTCGCTCGCGACGAGGGCGAGGATCGAGGCGCGGAAGACGGTCACCGAGCGCGTGCCGGCCGGGAACACCGCGAGGGCGATCGCACCCAGGAAGTAGCCGAGGTAGTTGGCGGTCGCGACCAGTGCCGTGTCCGAGTGCGAGACCCCGGTCTGCTCCTGCATCAGCGGCAGCAGCGGGGTGTACACGAACCTGCCGACCCCCATGGCGGCGGCGAGTCCGGCCGCCGCGCGCACCACCGTCAGGCGTGTGCGGCGGGCCGGGACCTCCAGGTCGGTTCCTGCCGGCGCGCTCACGTCGTCCCCCTTCGTCGCCTCGACGTTATGCGGGAGGACGGCCGGACGGAAATGCCGCCTCGTTTGGATCTATGCTCAGCAGTTATGAATGTCGAGTTGCGGCATCTGAGGGCGCTGGTCGCGGTGATCGACGCCGGGACCTTCACCGGCGCTGCCGAGCGACTGAGCATCACCCAACCCGCGCTGACGCGGACGATCCAGCAGCTCGAGGCGACGCTGGGCACCCGGCTGCTGGAGCGGACGTCCCGCTCGATGGAGCCCACCGACGACGGGCGAGCCTTCGCGGAGCGGGTGCGGCACGTGCTCGGCGACCTGGATGCTGCCGTCGCATCGGTGCAGGCCAACCGGACGGTGCGGCTGGGGTTCAGCTGGCTGCTGCCCGATCCGTGGGCGCACGACACGATCGCCGCGTGCGAACAGCGCTCGGGTGCGCGCGTGCTGCTGCAACGGTGCGACGACCCGGTGACGGCACTGCGGGACGGTGTCGTGGACGCCGCGGTGATGCGCGGTGAGGTTTCCGGCGCAGCCCTCGCCGTGCATCACCTGTTCTCGGAGCCCCGGGTCGCCGCGGTCAGTGCCCGCTCACCCCTCGCGGAGCGGGACACCGTGACGTGGGAGGAACTGGGGACGCATCCGCTGGTGGTCAACACCCTGACCGGGACGACCCGCGCCGAATCGTGGGCCGCGCCAGACCCGAACCGGGAGATCGTGACCTGCACCAACTTCGACGAGTGGCTGGAGCTGGTCGCGGCCGACCGCGGTGTCGGGGCGGTGCCGGTGGCGGCGCGCCGCCGCGTCCACCACCACAACGTCCGCTTCGTCGACATCGAGGGGGCCGCGCCGACCGCGGTGAGCCTCGTTTACATCGCGAGCCGCGTGACTCCGCTGATGCGGGTGCTGCGGGACTGCGCGCTGACCGAGGCCCGCCGCCTCCGGCGCTGAGACCGTCTACGACGCGCTGCCGAACCCGAACGGCGACGGTGTCACGTCGAACTCGACTGTGGTGGTTGCTGTTTCGCCCGACGGCGGCGCGAAGGTGGCAACTGCCGTGTAGCGGCCCGCCTCGTGGACTCGAACGACCTGGGTGGCGCCGCCCAAGGTCAGCGGAACGGTGAAGCTGGTCGTGTCGCCGTCGGGTTCCGTGAGGGCGAGGGTGACGGGGGTGGTGGCGTCGGCGCCCGACGGGGCGGGGCCGACGACCACCGCCAGGGTCGTGATCGTGCTGCTGAAGACGGTGCCGATCGGAGGAACGACGGTCACGGTGTACGTCGTGGCAGCGGAAGCGGTGGGCGCGAATGCCAGGCAGGCGGCACCGGCGAACGCGGCGAGGGTGGCGGAACTGCGCGGGAGGCTCATGCGAATCCCTTCGTGTCGACAGCGATGAACATGCGACCCCGCCACGCTAGCTGCCCGGACCGGCAACGCATTTCACCCGCACAGGGTGAAATCCGAACTCAGAAACCCCAACCGAGCACCGCGGGCCGCTCCGCCCGGAACGCCAGATCGAACTGCGTCAGTTCGCGGTCCGACATCGCCCGCACGCGCCCGGCTGCCGCGAAGGGGCGGGCGTGGTGGCCACCGAGATACAGGCTGCCCAGGACCTCGAGATCGAGCGAGATCGTGGGTGACGCATCGGTGCGTCGGCACTGTGCGTGCCCGTCCCGCACCGTCAACGCGTACGTCCCGCCGGCATCCAGATACGGGTCGCGGACCTCGACGACGGTGTCGAGATCGAGGGCGTACGTGCGTGCCTCCAGTGCGGCCGGCACGTCCATGATGCGCAGCCACAGGTCGTCGACGACGCGGGTGGTGCGCACCAGCCGAGGGTCGGTGAGCATGTGCCGGAGCGAATCGTCGGGGTGCGTGCTCGCCTCGACACGGACCATCAGGTCCAGCCCGCACAGGGCTCGCCACAGCGCGGCGTGGGCGTCGTCGGTCACAGCGATCAACTCCTCGACGACAGCGGTGCGGGCGTCGCCGTCGCCGCGGCGTCGGAACATCGCATACCCGTCGGGGTGCAGCAGGAAGAAGAGCCCGGTACCGCCGCCGCGGCCCGACTCCGGATCGGTGAACGTGAACTCCCAGTGAGGTTCCGGTCGTGCCTGTGCGCCGGGTGTGATGCGGCGCCAGCGGTCGTAGATTTCCGGCAGGTGGCGCGCGGCGGTGGTCGCGTCAACCACCTGGACGCCACCCGGGTCGGGCGCGTCGTCACGGAACCGGGCGAATCGGCGATCGAGTGTCACGTCGGAGACGACGGTGGCGGGGCCGTACCCGAACCGGCCGTAGATGCCGCCCTCGCTCGCGGTCAGGGCGGACAGCGGCACGCCGGTGGCCGCGATCTCCCGATGCAGGTGGGTGAACATTGCACGGAGGACGCCGCGCCGCCGATGTGTCGGCGCCACCGACACCCAGGAGACGCCACGGGTGGCCGCCCGGTGCCCGCCGGGGACCGTGAGCTCGAGCGGCAGGTGGAGCGCGACTCCGACCGGGTTGCCGCAGTCGGTCGCCACGACGATGTCGTCGATCCGGTTCAGCGCTCTGCCGAGGGTCCGGTCCGGCTCCGCCGGGTGATAGCCGAACCCGACGGCGTCGAGCAGTTCGATCGCCGGCCAGTCACTCTCGGTGGCGGCGCGGACCTGGATACCTTCTGCAGACGTCATGATTGCCGATGTTGGCAGGAATCCGTCGCGACCGCCCGTGATTTTTCGGCCGGCAGCGATGCGACGGCGACGCTCAGCGCTTCTTGCCGAACCGCAGCTTCCACGGCACCAGCGCCGACTCGAGCTGGACGCCGAGGCTCATCTTCGACACACCCTCGATCCGCTCCTCGAACCGGATCGGGACCTCGGCGATCCGCATGCCGCGGCTGGTGGTCCGGTAGTTCATCTCCACCTGGAACGAGTAGCCGTTGCTGTGGATCGACGCCACGTCGATCGCCTCGAGGGTGCGCGCATCCCACGCCTTGAAGCCCGCGGTCGCGTCCTTCACACCGAGTCGCAGGATCGCGTTGACGTAGAAGTTCGCCCAGGCCGACAGCGCCTTGCGGTGCCACGGCCAGTCGCTCGCGACGGCGCCGCCCGGCACGTACCGGGAGCCGAGGACCACCGCCGCGTCCGTCGTGGTGAGGGTGCGGATCATCGTCGGGATCACCTCGGCCGGGTGCGACAGGTCCGCGTCCATCTGGACGACGATGTCGGCGCCCTCGGCGAGCGCGCGGGTCATGCCGGCCACGTACGCCCGACCCAGCCCGTCCTTCTCGGTGCGGTGGAGCACCCCGATGGGGAGGGGAGACTCGAGCGCCAGCTTCTCCGCGACGTCGCCCGTGCCGTCGGGAGAGTTGTCGTCGACGACGAGCAGGTGCAGGTTCGGTACCTCCAGCGCCGCCAGCAGCTCGACGAGCTTGGGAAGATTGTCGCGTTCGTTGTACGTAGGTACAACGACGGTCGTCTTGGGCGAGCTGCTGTCCATGGGACCTTCCTGATCACGCTCTGTCGTCTAGGCCAAAGGCGAGTGTGGTCATGAATGGAGTCGATAGCAACTCACCTGGAGTTTTACTGCACTCAGGACGCCGGTTCCGTGATATTCACCATCCACGAAACCCCGAAACGATCGGTGCAGGCACCGAAGGTGTCGCCCCACATCTGCTTCTCGAGGGGCACGTCGACGGTTCCGGACCCGGACAGCGCGGTCCAGTAGCCGCGTAGTTCGTCGGCGTCGTCGCCGCTCAGACTCACCGCCATATCGGTGCCGTGCGTCCGCTCCATGCCGGGCGGGGTGTCCGCGCCCATGATCGTGAAGCCACTGCCGGTCTCGAGCGTGGCGTGCATGATCTGGTCCTCGGGAGCGGGTGCTCCGAACTCGCCGAAGGTGCTCATGTTCAGGGTGCCGCCGAAGACGTCCCGGTAGAACTCCATCGCGTCGCGCGCGGTGCCGGGAAAGCTGATGTACGGATTGAGACGAGATGCCACGGGATGCTCCTGGGGGCGTCGGTACGTACTCGTTGTCGCAGCACCGACGCTACCGCCCCGGCATCGTCGACAAGGGTCGGTTCAGGAACGTCGTCGCCACGGCGGGAAGGAGGCCGTCGTGACCGCTCGGAGCACCCACTCGGCCGGCCCGTACCTGTGGCCGCGCAGCCAGTACTTGCTGGCCACGGTCTGGCAGGCGAACACCACCGCGACCACCACGACGACGGCGGCCGGCGTCAGCCGGTCCACAAGGCCGAGCCCGTAGCCGGTGAACAACACCCCCAGCAGGACGGATTGCAGCAGGTAGTTGGTGAGTGCGATCCTGCCCATCGGGGCGAGCGCAGATTCGATTCGTCGGCCACGTGCGGTGCGGAACAACATGAGCCCGGCCACGACGTAGGTCGCGGTGAGGGCCGGCGCGGTGAGCTGGCCGAGGCCGAAGGCGAACGTCTCGATACCGCCACCGGGGGCATAGGCGGCCGCGAAGGCGTAGACGGCGGCACCGGACAGCCCGACCGGCAGCCCGATCTGCTGGATCCGCCGCATCGTGACTGCGTGCCGCTCCGGGTTCGCGAATATACGGTTCCGTCCCGCGGCGAACCCGAAGAAGAACATCGCCATCGCGCTCGGTGCCTGCAGCATCGCGAGGGCGCCGAGTGTCTCCGCCAGGTGGCCGGAATGGAACGCGAGCGTCGCGGCGGCATCTCCGCTGAACGCCGACAGCTTGGCGGGCGCGTCCTCAGATCCCGAACCGGCGAGAGCGCCCTCGGCGAGTTGAGCAAGCCCGAGCAACATCCATGCCAGGCCGACGGACGCGACGAGGCCGACCCCGATCTTCACCGCGGTGGCCGGAGCGATGTTGCGGCAGGCCAGCAGGATCAGCCCGAGGACCGCGTACATCGACAGGATCTCGCCGTAGTACAGGAGGGCGCCGTGCAGCAGGCCGATCGCGAGCAGTCCGGACTGCCGGCGCAGCATCCGCGGCACGAAGCCGGTTCCCGCGCGCTCGGCGGCGACCATCTGCCGTGTGAAGCTGTACCCGAACAGGAACGAGAACAGCAGATAGAACTTGGTTTCGAACAACAGCGAGACCAAGAATCGGATGGCGTGGTCGAGCCCGGAATCGAAAGTGGGATTCGTCTCGGTCGACGCGTAGTACGGGTCGGCGAAGGCCCAGACGTTCACCACGAGGATCCCCAGCAGCGCGAATCCGCGCAGCGCGTCGACGTTCCGCAGGCGGGACCCGGTTCCCGGCCGGACGCGGGACTGGGCAGCATCGGTCATCGGGACGCGCCCTGCAGTAACTGGGTGACGATCCGGCGCAGCACGGGGGCCTGCGCGGTCGGTTCGAAGTGCGGATCGGCGGCGACCCGCGCGAACATCCCGTCGATCAGGCCGGCCAGCCATGTCGCGGCCTGCTCGGCGGTCAGGTCCGTGTCGAGCAGGCCCGCGTCGTCGGCGCGGCGCAGAAGTGCCTCGATTCCCTGCCGGAAGCTCAGATCGTTGGCCTCGAACCGCATCGCGACGTCCTCGTCGCGGTGTGCGAGCGCCGAGATCTCGAGTGCCAGCCCGGAGTAGGTGGCGTCGGCAGCGAGCCTGCAGATCTCGTCGAGGAGGGACAGGAGGGCGGCGAACGGATCAGCTGCCGTGGTCAATTCGGCTATGGCAGCTGCGGTTTCGGCGCCGTCACGCTCCACGACTGCCAGCAGCACGGCGTGCTTGGTGGGGAAGTAGTGGAACAGATTGCCGGAACTCATGCCCGCTGCCGAGCAGATGTCCGCGGTGCGGGTGGCGTTGTATCCGCGTTCTGCGAAGCACTGTGCCGCCGCGTCGAGCAGCGCGACCCTCTTCGTCTCGCGTGCGGCCTCGTCGACGGTGCGCAAGTACAGCTCCTCGGGTGGGGTTCTCGCGGTCATGCCGAATAATACATTGAGTAGTCACTTAATGAATATTTGCTGCGGCCCGGATAGGTTCGGCCGGTGGAGATCATCGACCGGATCGGACCGGCCTTCGCCGCCTTCGTCGGCGCGTTCGTAGCGGGGTTCGCGATCCTCGCGCGGAACCGAACGACACGATTGCGCTCGAGGGGGATGGCGGCATCTGGCTCCACACGACACTGCAGTGGGCCGCCACCGCCGCGGCTGTCACCGCGGTACTGGTGTACGTGGCGCTGCGGGCGCCGACCCGGTGCCCGTTGCGGTTGCAGTTGCTGTCGGGCTCGCCGCGCCGGCGCTCAGCGGTCCGTAGCTGAACTGGATCGGAGCCCGGCCGGTCCCGATCGGGGGCAGGACCGGCCGGGCTCCGAGGTATCGGTGGGGCTCAGGCCCACATCTTGGTCGCCAAATCGACGTTCCCTTCGGGAGAATGGATCAGTTCGCGACGTCGGCCATTCCGGCGAAGCCGTACCGGTCGCAGGGACCGATGACCGCGACCTCGAAGAGGCCGGAGCCGACCACGCTCTCGCCGTCCTCGACGAGGGTGAACCGCGCGAGATTGTCGACGGGGCAGAACATCTTCTTCCACGCCTCGATGTCGGCGACCTTCTCGCGGACACCCTGTACGACCAGTTCGCCCTGCCACATGCCGTGCCGCCAGTCCTGCTCGAGGCCGTACCCGGTGCCGACGCCGAGGTAGTGAGGCAGAACGGGTTCGCAAGCGACGGTGAGGATCCGGTCGGGTTTGCCGTATCCCTCGGGACGGTGGAACGTCAGCGTTCCCGTCGCGACCTCGCGCCCGCCGGGGACGAACGTCAGGTCGTGTTCGGGTCGGCCGAGCCACTCGGGCTCGCGGGACCGGTCGGTCCACACCCGCGTCGCGTCCTGCACTATCCGGCGGCCCTGCCGGTCTTCCTGCATGATCGCGACGATCGAGAACTCGTCGAACTGCATGATCGCGTAGATCCAGAAGAAGTTCTGCTCGCCCGCGATCGCCGGATCGGCGCGCCGTCCGGGCGGTTCGGCCTCGCCGACCGGGCGTACGCCCCACGACCGGTCGCGGTTTCCGCGCCACGTGTCGGGGGTCACGGGGTGGGTCTCGCCGTCCACGGTGAGGGTGCCGCTCCAACGTCCGGTCTGCACGAAGCGTTGCGTGTCGAACGTGACGCGCTCGAGCTGCCGGTGGAAGTGCCTGGCCTCCAACGCTGCCGGCACATCCGACTCGAATACGAGATCGAACGACAGGTCGGGCGCCTCGGGAGTGGGTTCGAGGACCACACGCAGGCGGTGCAGACCCTCGAGCACCTCGATCCGCAGCGGCCCCACCGAGACATCCATGCGATCCGAGCCGAGCGCCTTGGACGCGCGGGCCACGATGTGGTCGTTGCCCCGACGGAGCACCGCGAAGCCGTCCGTCACACCGAGATTGGGGTACTGGCCGAGGCCGATGATGAGGAACAGTGGTTCCCCGTCGTAGTCGAGCCCCGGGTGACAGTTGAAGTAGTAGCGGTCGTAGAAGTTGCGGTCGGACGTGCCGACGTGACGGATCGGTTCGGCGATCTGGTGGACCGGGTAGTCGTCCATCGGTGAGAGCATCACGCCACTCCTTCGCTGTCGATGCGGGGCCAGTAGACGCCGTCGAGCATCTCCTCGAGCGTCTTGCGGTGCAGGATCATGTCGTCCGGGTCTGCGGGCGCGTCGGCCTGGCCGAACGCGACAGCGCGGCTCTGCACGCGGAACATGATGATCGCGTGCCGCAGCGCGGCGTACAGCGTGTAGAACTCGAGGTCGCGGGCCTCGTGCCCGGTGAGGTCGCGGTAGGTGGCCGCGACGTCGTCGCGGCGCAGGAAGTCGGGCAGTCCGGGCAGGCCGGCCATCGTGGCCAGGTCCTCGAAGAACCTGTGGATGAAGATCATCCACGCCAGGTCCATCTCGCGCGGCCCGAGCGTCGCCATCTCCCAGTCGAGCACCGCGACCGGCTCGAAGTCGCGGTAGATGATGTTCCCGATCCGCGAATCGCCCCAGCACAGCACGGCCGGTCCGGTGACGGTGGGCCAGTGCGCGTCCAGCCAGTCGAGGCCGCGCTCGATCAGCGGTGAGCGCGGCCCCGTCTCGGTGGCCCACTCGTAGTAGCGGCGCTGGCCGTCGACGTGCGCGCGGAGCGCGGAGTCCGCCGTGACGGCGTCGACACCCGCTGCGGGTGCCAGGCTCGGAAACAGCTGTGCGGGTGTCGGTATCGCGTGCAGCTCGGCGAGGACGCGCACCGATGCGTCCTGGAGGCGCCGACGGTCTTCGGGAGAACCGGCGAACAACCACGAGTCGCCGAAGTTGTACGGCATCACGTCCGGCGGAACCTCGCCGTCGAGGCGTTCCATCACGAAGAACTCGCCGCCGAGTGCGTCCGGCGACGTCTCGGACCAGTAGACCCGCGGCACCGGGACCGGGGAGTGCGCCCCGACTGCCTTGATCACCTCGAACTGCTGGTCCAGGTCGTACGACGGGAAGATCGGCACCCCTGAGGGGGCGGGCGCGATGCGGGCCACGAGGTGGTGGTGACGGCGTTCGCCCTCCTCGTTCCACAGTGCGTCGAACAGAATCGTCTCGTTCGACATGCCGTTCGCGGCCGGTACCTGGACGTCGGTGACCTCGGGTTCCGCATCGGCCGGCAGCTTGGTCCGGAGCCAACCCTGGAGTCGCGAGCCCAACTCGGCCGGATCCGTGCGGGATTCGCCGGGTCTGGCGATCTCCGAGTAGTCGCGATCGTCGGTCGTGTACTCGAAACTCATGGCGACCCTTCGTCTGGTCGGGAGGCGTTCGGGCGCCTCGCAGGCAGGGGAGAGCGGGGTGCAGCGGTGGAGCGGTCCAGCGGCAGTTCGATCGGCGGCCCCGGTGGTGTCGACGGGGCGCGGAAAGCTCTAGTCGATACATTGCGTATCGACTACGACGTGACACAATGTAACGGCCATCACACTTCGACGCAAGGGGTTCCATTCGATGTCCAGGCAGCGGCAAGCGCAGCACAGGCTTGGGCCGCAACGGAACCCCGCGATCGACGAGGCCGTCCTGCAGGCGACGCGCGATCTTCTCGTCGAGAACGGCTATGCCGGAACATCGATCGATGCCATCGCCACGAGGGCCGGGGTGGGCCGCCCGGCGATCTATCGGCGCTGGCCGTCGAAGGCACACATCGTGCACGACGCCGTGTATCCGGTGATGGAGTCGGAGAACGTGTCCGACCTGGAGATCGCCGAGGAGCTTGGGCGGCTCACGTACGGTGCCGTGGCGTTGTTCGGCGGTCCGGCGGCGCGGGAGGCCGTGCCGGGGCTGATGAATGAGGGGCGCAGCGATCCCGAACTGCGCAAGGCACTGATCACCGACCAGCTCGAGGTGATCCGCGAGGAGCTCGGTAATCGCATGCGGGAAGCGATGGCCGCCGGGGAGCTGCGAGAGGGCGTCGATCCGGACGTCCTGCTCGACGTCATCGCCGGCACGGCGATCTTCGCGCAGTCGGTACGCGACGTCGAGGACCAGCAGCGGCTCGCCTCGTCGCTCGTCGACATCCTGCTCAACGGGGTGCTGCCGCGGTGAGTGGCCGGCTCAGCCGGCGAGATCGTCCGGGCCGACGGCGTCGGCGTGCCACTCGGCCGTACTGAGCGGCGCGTCGAACCGCAGCCGGCGCCAGGCTGCCCAGGCGCCGGCCGCGATCGCGAGAACGAGGACGAGGCGGCGAGTGGAGTTCATGCCGCCATTGTGCCCGCTACGCGCGGTCCCACTCCACGAGTAGCGAATTGGGCCCACGCAGTGCAACGCCGACCTGGCTGGTGACCCGAGCCTGCTCCGCGGCGCCGTCCTGCAGTCGCAGACCGGGGAGTCGGGTGAGCAGGATCGTCAGCGCGGTGTTCAGTTCGGCCAGTGCGAGCCAGCTACCGGCGCAGCTGTGTGGGCCCTGCCCGAACGCGAGCATCGAGGTGGCGCGGCGGGTGATGTCGAAGCGGTGCGGATCCTCGTGGACGGCCGGGTCGCGCAGCGCGGCGTTGATCGAGAAGATCATCGGTGTGAGCGGCGGGATGTCGATGCCGTTCCATGTGGTGGCCTCCGGGCAGGCGCGGGGGAGCAACCCCACCGGCGGTTCCCAACGCAGGCCCTCCCAGATCGCCCACTGCGTGTGCTCGGCCGGATCCGAGCGCAGCAGGTCCATCTGGTCGGGATGGGTGAGCAACGCGGACAGCGTGTTTCCGAGAGCGAGCATGGTGGTGTCGGCGCCCGCGGGGAAGAGCAGGCGCAGGAACGCGAGGATCTGCTCGTCGTCGAGCGTCTCGCCCTCCGCGGACTCGGTGACGAGCATCGAGATCAGGTCGTCGCCGGGGTTACGCCGTCGTTCGGCGAGGATCGGCATCACGTGGTCGGTGAACTCCTCCGACGCGCGCATCGCGGCCGGGGGATCCATCGGGAAGTAGAACAGGTCGTGCGCCCAGCGGTGCACGGTGGCCTCGTCCTCCACCGGCAGACCGAGCAATCGGCTGATGACGAGCACCGGGTACCGCGTGGTGAACTCGGCCACCAGATCGGCGGTGCCCCGATCGGCGAAGCGATCGATCAGTTCGTGCGCGAGCGGTTCGAGAACCGGCTCGATGTACTCGCTGATCCGGCTGCGCCGGAAGGGCGGGGACACGATGGCGCGGTTCACTCGATGCTCCCGACCGGCCATGCACTGCAACGTCTTTCCCAGTACCGGCCCGGTGGTCATCGGGTAGATGGCCGACGCCGGAAAGGTGTCCTCGTCCTTGAAGGCCGCGGACACCAGGTCGTGGGTGAGGAGCAGGACGGCCTTGACGCCGGCGAAGGGCACTACGGCGTAGGGCTTCTCGCTGCGTAGCCGCTCGAGGACGGCATGGATCTCGGGGGAGTCCTCGAAGGCGAAGTCGACCCCCTCGATGTCGACGGTGTCGAGCGTTGACGGAGCGGTCATCGGCGGGATCCTCCCGAGAAGATGCGAGACGAATATTCGTGTCGCACTGGACGAATATCGGTTACTGTGGCGAGGGTAGGAGGAAACATGGACCGTGACAAGGGTGCAACCGCATCGCCGCCCACCGATCGGGTGGTGGCGGTGATCGAACTGCTGGCCGGTCGGGACGAGGCGTGCACCATCGCCGAGGTGGCCGACGCGCTCGGATTGAGTCGTTCGACGGTGGGTGCGGTGCTGGGCTCGCTGGACGCCCACGGGTGGGTCCGCCGCGACGCCGACCTCCGGTACCGCCTGGGGGCGCGCCTCGCAAGCATCGGTGAGGCTGCGCGTTCGGCGGCGGGCGTGCCGCCCGGACTGGACGCGGCGCTCGCCAAGTTGTCCGCGCAGGTGGACTGCGGCGCGGCACTCGGCGTGGTCACCGCCACGGAGATGACGTTCCTTGCGGTCGACGCGGGCCGGGGGCGGCTGCCCGCGGGGATCACCGTGGGCACCGGGTTGCCGCTGCGGGCGCCCGCGGGCGCGGCTGTCATCGCGTTCGCCGACCAGGCCCGTCGGCGCGCCTGGCTCGACACCCTGCCCCCGGAGCTGCGCGCGGAGACCGCCGAGGCGCTCGAGCTGATCCGGACCACCGGAGTCGGGATGTGGGGGATCGGTGCCGCCGACCCCGGCATGCTGGACGTGCTGGCGGAGGTCGTGGAGCACCTCGGTGACGACCCCACGCGCAACGCGTTGCGCGGCCGGGTGCTGGACCTGCTCGGCGGGATCAGCGGGAGACCCTACGGCGCAGACGATCTCGCGAGCGAGCGGGCGCTGCCCGTGAGTTACCTGGTGGCGCCGGTCTTCGACGCGTCCGGCCGCGCGGCGTGGGAGTTGCAGATCGGTCCTCTCCGCTCCGCCGTCGGTCGCGACGAGCGGGCGCACTACATCGAAAGCCTCACCCGAACCGCTCGGGAACTGGATACGAGAACTGGAGTGAACGCATGAGTGCTGCCGAAGATCTGGTCACCGAGTTCTGTGCCCTCTGGGCCGATCCCGATCCGGCGGTGATAGCCGGCTACTTCACCGAAGATGCCATTTACCACAACATTCCGATGGATCCGGTGAAGGGCCGCGCCGCGATTCAAGAGTTCCTCGAGGGCTTCCTGGCGATGTTCGAGGGGATCGACTTCCAGATCCACAAGCAGGTCGAGTCGGGCGGCATCGTGATGAACGAACGCACGGACGTGCTCCGGGGCCTCGGCAAGGCGACGCCGCTACCGGTGATGGGCGTGTTCGAGGTGGTCGACGGGAAGATCGCGGCGTGGCGGGACTACTTCGACATGTCGGCGATCACGGCCGCTTTCGGCGGCTGATTCCGGCGCGGACGCGCGAAACTACACAACCGGTGCGCGGAAAGAAAGCCCTTACGCAATAGTTGGACGTCCTATAACCTGCGTCACATGAGTGAGGATCCGCGCACCGACACCGTCGACGGAGTGCTCCGTCGGTCCGCCGCGAGACGGCCCGAACACACTGCTCTGACCTTCGACGACCGCAGCTGGACGTATCGCGAACTGGACGACGCCGTCACCCGCGCCGCCGGGCGCCTGCTCGCGCTCGGACTGGCCCCCGGCGACCGCGTGGCCGGGTACGGCGTCAACTCCGACGCCTACGTCATCGGGTTCCTGGCCTGCTCCCGCGCCGGCCTGGTCCACGTGCCGGTGAACTACGCCCTCACCGGCGACGAATTGCGCTACCTGCTGGCGCAATCGGGGTCCCGCGCCGTACTGGTCGACCCGGCGCTCCGGTCGAGCCTCGAATCCGTCCGCGCCGATCTCGGTGTCGAGCACGTGGTCACGCTTCGGGGCGAGGGCGACTCGCTGCTCGAGTGGACCCGGGACGGCGACGTCCCGCAGGTGCCGGCCCGGGTGTCCGGCGGCGACCTGGCGCAGCTGCTCTACACCTCCGGCACGACATCGAAGCCCAAGGGCGCCATGATGACCCACGGCGCACTGGTGCACGAGTACGTGTCGTCGGTGATCGCCCTCGGGCTGAACGCCGACGACAACCCCCTGATCTGTATGCCGCTCTACCACTCCGCGGGCATGCACGTGTTCATGCTGCCGTACCTGTCGGTGGGGGCGACCGTGCACCTGATGCAGACGCCGGACATCCCCGAGATCCTGCGCCGCATCGAGGCCGATCGGATCGGCTCGCTGTTCCTCGCGCCGACCGTGTGGGTACCGCTCGCGGCGCACCCGGACCTCGAGCGGCGTGATCTCTCGTCGCTGCGGAAGGCGCAGTACGGCGCGTCGATCATGCCGGTGACGGTCCTGAACCGGCTCCGGGAGCGGTACCCGGACCTCGGCTTCTACAACTGCTTCGGGCAGTCCGAGATCGGGCCGCTCGCAACGGTGCTCGGCCCCGACGAGCACGAAGCGCGGCCGTCGTCGTGCGGTCGTGCGGTCTACTTCGTCGAGACTCGGGTGGTGGACGCGAACGGAGACGACGTCCCCGACGGCGAGCCGGGTGAGATTCTCTATCGCTCTCCGCAACTGTGCCAAGGATATTGGGACAATCCGGAGGCCACGGCCGAGGCGTTCCGGGACGGCTGGTTCCATTCCGGCGACCTGGTGACCCGGGACGCCCAGGGATACATCACCGTGGTCGACCGGATCAAGGACGTGATCAACACCGGTGGCATCCTGGTGGCCTCCCGTGAGGTGGAGGACGCCCTCTACACGCACCCCGGCGTGGCCGAGGTCGCGGTGATCGGTGTGCCCGACGAGAAGTGGATCGAGGCCGTGACAGCCGTCGTCGTGCTGCGCGACGACGCCGACCCGGACGTGGTCACGGCGCAGGTGCTCGTGGACCACCTCCGAGATTGGATCGCACCGTTCAAGGTGCCCAAGCGAATTCGCTTCGTCTCGACGTTGCCTCGCAACCAGAGCGGCAAGTTGCTCAAGCGTGAGCTGCGTGCCGAGCTCGACCCGGTGTGACCCGGCGCAGGTCACCAGTTGACGGCGACTCCGCTGTCGTGCAACCAGATCAGTGGATCGACCTGGTAGCCGGCCGGATTCCACACCTCGAGGTGCAGGTGCGGACCGGTCGACTGGCCTCGGTTGCCCACCGTGGCGATCAGCTCACCGGCGAGAACGGGCTGCCCGACGTTCACGACGAACGTGTCGACGTGGCCGTAGACGGTGATGGTGCCGTCGGTGTGCTGGACCCGCACCCACAGTCCGAACCCGGATGCCGGACCGGCGTCGATGACGACACCGTCGGCGGCCGACAGGATCGGCGTGCCGAGGTTGGCGCCGATGTCGATGCCGTTGTGGTGGGTTCCCCAGCGTGGTCCGTAACTCGACGTCAGGAAGCCCGCGACCGGCTGGACGAAGGCGGGACGCGGCGGGGGGAGCACGGGAGCCGGCATCGGTGCCGGAGCGGCCTCGGGGGCCGGCAGCGGCTCGGGCGCGGGGACGGCCTCGGGGGCCGGTAGCGGCTCGGGCATCGGAGCCGGAATCGGCACGGACTGCGGTTCCGGGGCGGGGGCGGGGGCCTGGAGCTTGGGTGCGGGCTTCCACGAGGCGGCGGTGGTGGGCGTCCACTGACCCGGTCCGGCGTGCACGGCGTCCACGAGCGACGGGATGTCGACGCCGGGGAGGAACTGGCCGGCGGGCAGTTGAAGCTGGACCCCGGCGACGTCGGGCCGGTGCAGGGGCGCGGCGGACGCGGTGGCGGCGCCGATCTGCACACTGCCTGCGAGCAGGGCGCCCGTCGTGACGGCGACGGCGGTGGCCTTCACGGCGCGGCTGCGCAGGGCGGCGGGGGAAGTCGGGGCTACGACGTTGTATGTGCTGTGGTTATCGGCCACAGGGAGTACCTCATTTGTGGTCTCTGGTCGGTCCCGATGGACGGCAACCTCGGATCTTTCGTCACGGAAAAGTAACAAAGAGGTATCGACTCGTCCACCGTGATGCTGGCGTTACCTTGATGGGATAGGAACCAACCGGTTCCGAGGGGAGTTGCAGGTCAGGTCGCTCGACGGCCCTCGGCGGGCCTTAGACGCAACTCCGTTGGCCATCTAACGGACCATCGAGTACGAACGCTCGGAGGGCCGTATGCCGAGGTCGGACGGTCAATGGGCACTCCGTGCATCTGAATTACGTCACTGTGACTACAGGCTCCGCTCAGTGGCCGGAAGCGTCCGGCCATATGGCGATCGACCGATCCCGCCCACGGGCGGTCCGTACGGTCGCTTTGTGTCAGCGATCTCAGCGATACGCCGCCAGGGGACCCCGAAAGTAGGCTCCGACGCCGCGGCCCGGGCGCTTCTGCGGTGGCACTTGCGCGCGAGCGTGAAACTCTGTGGCAGACCTACCATTGGCCTCGGCCCGGACCCTGTACGGCGGGAGAGTGATGTCAGGACCCGAAGCGCGGCGGTGTGTGGTCGTGATGGGTGTCTCGGGGGTGGGTAAGACTGCGGTCGCACGCCGTCTCGCGGAGCGACTGGACCTGCCGTGGATCGACGCCGACGACCTGCACCCGGCGAGGAACGTCGCCAAGATGGCTCGCGGCACGCCGCTCGACGACGCCGACAGGCAACCGTGGCTGGAGGCGGTCGGCGCATGGTTGCGCGAGCGTTGCAGCGCGGGCCCAGGAGGTGTGGTCGCGTGTTCGGCCCTCGCGCGCAGCCACCGTGACGTGCTGCGCCGCAGCGCGATCGGTGTGGTCTTCGTGCATCTGACGGCCGAGCCGGCGGTGATCGCGCACCGTATCGCCCACCGCACCGGGCACTTCATGCCGGCGTCTTTGCTGGCGTCCCAGTTGGCGGCGCTCGAACCGCTCGGTCCCGGTGAAGTCGGCGCTTCCGTCGATGCCGGGCTGGACCTCGACGAGGTCGTCGCCGCGGCAGTGGAGGTCGTGAAGCGGGCGGAC
The DNA here is from genome assembly GCF_002094305.1 of Prescottella equi. Taxonomy (GTDB): domain Bacteria; phylum Actinomycetota; class Actinomycetes; order Mycobacteriales; family Mycobacteriaceae; genus Prescottella; species Prescottella equi. The sequence goes on along the minus strand of NZ_LWTX01000003.1, from coordinate 262,452 downwards.
GCTAGCCCTTGAGCTTCTTCATCGTCAGGTGCGACTCGATCTTCGAGATCGCGGGCTGCTCCATCAGCTTGGTTCGCAGGAATACCTCGAACGCGTTGAGGTCGGCGACGGCGACGCGGATGAAGTAGTCGGGGAGCCCGATCATGCGGCGGAACTCCACGACCTCGTCGAACGCGCCCACCTGGGACTCGAACGCCTCGACGGTCTTGCGGTCCTGCGAAACGATCTCGGCGTTGACGATCACCTCGCAGCCGCGTCCGACGGCGTCCGGGTCGACCACCGCCTGATAGCCGACGATGACGCCGTCGGCCTCGAGCCGCCGGACCCGGCGCAGGCACGGCGACGGCGTGAGGCCGACCCGCTCAGCGAGTTCGGCGTTCGTCAGGCGTCCGTTCGAGCGCAACTCGCGCAATATTGCGCGATCCAGATCATCCACAGCAGAATATTGCGCCGATGGATCCCCAGAGGCAATATCTCGCAATCAACTGCTTCGTCGAGGGCACTATTATTGCCGTGTGACCAGCGCGTTTACCGATCAGGGCCCAGGCGTCTCGTCCGGCGACTCGCGCCGGTCGGACCTGCGGGCAGCCGCCCGTGACACCGTGTCCGTGGGGTTCGGGCTGTTCCCCCTCGGTCTGGCGTTCGGTCTGCTCCTGGTGCAGTCGGGCTTCCACTGGTGGTGGGCGCCGATCTTCTCGTTGACCATCTATGCGGGTTCGCTGGAGTTCCTCGCGATCGGTCTCGTGCTCGCCGTGACACCCCTCGCGTCGATCGCGATGACGACGCTGCTCGTCAACTTCAGGCACGTGTTCTATGCGTTGTCCTTTCCCCTGCACCGCGTGCGGGGAAAGGCGGCGCGCCTGTACAGCATGTACGCGCTGACCGACGAGGCGTACGCCGTGGCCGCGACCAAGGATCCCCGCTCATTGAGCAGCCGCCGGGTGATCCTCATCCAGGTGTTCTGTCAGCTCTACTGGGTGCTGGGCGGCGTGGCCGGCGCCCTCGTCGGCAGTGCCCTGCCGATGCAGCTCGACGGCCTGGACTTTGCGCTCACCGCGCTGTTCGTGGTGCTGGCGGTGGACGCGTTCCGGGCCCGCCGGGACGTGCCGGCCCCCCTCCTGGCGCTGCTCAGCGCACTCGTCGCGCTCGTCGTCGCGCGCGACCAGATGCTCGTGGTCGCGATGAGCCTGTTCGTCGTCGCACTGCTCGCCCGGTTCCTGTGGCAGCGCCGCCGGGGGGCCGTCGATGCCTGACGTCTCCTACCTGCTCGCCGCCCTGGCCGTGATCATGGGCGTGACGTTCTTGTTGCGCGCGGTGCCGTTCGCGGTGATCGCCCCGCTGCGCTCGTCCGCGCTCGTCCACTATCTCGGCGCGCACATGCCGGTGGGAATCATGCTGATCCTCGCGATCTACACGCTTCGGGGCGTGTCCTTCGCGCCCGCGTCGCTCGTGCCGGCTTCGGCGGCGCTGGCGGTGACGATCGCTCTGCACCTGTGGCGATCGCACGCGCTGCTCAGCATCGTCGGCGGCACCGCGACTTACATGGTTCTTGCGAACTGGGTGTTCGGTTGAGCTGGTGAACGCTGTTCGTCGCGGCATTCTGCACGCTCGTCGCACGAAATGGCCGGATCGGCGACCCTCGACACGCGACCAGAGACCGAAACCGCATGTCAGGAGCATTTCGGGTGTTCGTGGCCGGCATTTCACCGGCGTGTCGAGAGTTAGCCTTGTCACTGTGACGTCGCATGTGGATGAATCCGGATCGCAGCCGACCCCGACTCTGGGCTCGACGCGAATCCGCAGCTCGGTGTTCCGGAACAAGGTGACTTCGGCCGCGCAGGCCGTCGAGTTCATCCACCCGCACGACACCGTCGCGATCAGTGGTTTCGCGAGCGCCGGCACGCCGAAGGCGATCATCCCGGCCCTGGCCGACCGCATCCACGCCGTCCGGGGCGCCGGATCGAACTTCACCATCAACCTCCTGACGGGGGCATCGGTGTCCGCGGGCACCGAACGTCTCCTCGCCGAGGTCGACGGGATCTCGTTGCGCATGCCGTACCAGTCCGAACCCACCGCGCGCCGCAGCATCAACACGGGGCGGATGGACTACGTCGACATCCACCTGTCGCACGTCGCGCAACAGGTGTGGGAGGGCTACTACGGCAATGTCGACGTGGCCGTCGTCGAGGTCGCCGGTGTCACCGAGAACGGTGCGCTGATCCCGTCCGCGTCGATCGGCAACAACAAGACGTGGCTCGACGTCGCCGACAAGGTCATCCTCGAGGTCAACTCGTGGGTCCCGGAGGCGATGTCCGGCATCCACGACGTCTACTACGGCACCGCACTGCCCCCGTACCGCAAGCCGATCCAGATCACTTCGGTCGAGGACCGCATCGGTCAGCCCACGCTGAGGGTGGATCCGAACAAGGTCGTCGCGGTCGTCGAGACCGACGCGCGCGACAGCGCCAGCCCGCTCACCCCGCCCGACGAGATCAGCCAGGCCATCGCCGCGCACGTGCTCGACTTCTTCGAGTACGAGGTGTCGAAGGGGCGCCTGCCCGCAGACGGTCTCCTGCCGCTGCAGTCGGGCATCGGCAACGTCGCGAACGCGGTGCTGCAAGGCCTCGACGCCGGTCCGCACAAGGGTCTCACCTGCTTCTCCGAGGTGATCCAGGACGGCATGCTGCACCTCATCAAGCACGGCACGGTGCGGTACGCGTCGGCCACGTCGCTGGCGCTGTCGGAGGCCGGCATCGACGAACTGGTCTCGAACATCGACTTCTACCGCAAGCACATCGTGTTGCGGCCACAGGAGATCAGCAACCATCCCGAGATCGTCCGGCGCCTCGGGATCATCGCGATGAACGGCATGCTCGAGGCCGACATCTACGGCAACGTGAACTCGACGCACGTGATGGGCACCCGGATCATGAACGGGATCGGCGGCTCCGGCGACTTCGCCCGCAACGGTTACCTGTCGATGTTCCTGAGTCCGTCGACGGCCAAGGGCGGCGCGATCTCGTCGATCGTGCCGATGGTCCCGCACGTCGATCACACCGAGCACGACGTCCAGGTGCTCGTCACCGAGCAGGGGCTGGCGGATCTGCGGGGGCTCTCGCCCCGCAAGCGCTCCCGCGTGGTGATCGACAAGTGTGCCCACCCGGACTTCCGGGGGATGCTGCTGGACTACGTCGATCGCGCCGAGCACTCCCCGTCGTCCGGCCACACCCCGCACCTGCTCGGTGAGGCACTCTCGTTCCACCAGCGCTTCGAGGAGACCGGGACGATGCGTCGGAACTGACTGCGCTGCAGATGGTTCCGCGCGGCTACGACGGGAGCAGCCCGGCCACGAATGCGTCGACGATCTCGTCGGTGGAGGTGTCGGGCGCGAGCGGTGTCGTCAACCGGTCGAGGAGGAGTCCGTCGACGGCGTAGTGGAACAGCGCGACCTCGTGGGCGCCGCCGGGTAGCCCCGCAGCGGTGTTGAAGGCCACGTCCGCCTCGAAAGCCGTTCGGCTCCAGTCGGACATCATCGCGGCCACGTCGGGGTTGCGGGCGCTCTCGAGCCGGAGCTCGAACAGGGCGAGCGTCACCTCGCGATTCTCGGTGAGACGCCGGACGATGTCGCGCACGTAGTCGGCGAACAGTTCGCGACTCGGTTCCCGCGAGGACAGCGCGGCCAGCACCGTCTCGTCCGGCGTCAGTCGTTCGCCGATCCTCTCCACCAGGCCCGCGACCAGTGCGTCCCGGCTGCGGAAGTAGTTCGACGTCGTGCCCAGCGGGACTTCGGCTGCACGGTCGACTGCCCGGTGGGTGAGCCCCCGGGCGCCCTGGCCGGCCAGCACTGCCAGTCCTGCGTCGGCGAGGACCTGCCGCCGCTCATCGTTGCGAACCATACCGAGATGCTAGCCGAACCACTACATGTGTTGTACATTTCCATTCACAACAGATGTAGTGATTGGAGTGGGAATGCGTGAACTCGTGTACTACGTCGCCGTCAGTCTCGACGGCTACATCGCCGGCCCCGACGGGCAGTTCGATGCGTTCGACCTCGAGGGCGACCACATGGCCGACCTGACGCGCTTCGCCGACGCGCTGCCCACCGACGGCGCCGCCCACCTCGGCATCGAGCAACCACGCACCGGGTTCGACACCGTTCTGATGGGGTGGAACACCTACGCGGTGGGCCTGCCGACGATGGTGAGCCCGTACCGGCATCTGCGCCAGATCGTGTTCTCGCGCAACAACTCTGCCGAGGCCGAGAGTCTCGTCGTGACGGACGCCGACCCGGTCGAACTCGTGCGGGAACTCAAGGGGCAGCCGGGCGCCGACATCTGGCTGTGCGGCGGCGGCGTACTCGCCTCCCTGCTCGTGAACGAGATCGACCGCCTGGTCGTCAAGCGTCATCCGGTGCTGTTCGGCAACGGCATCCCGATGTTCGCGCCCGGCACGTACCGCCCCGGCCGGTTCGACGCGGTCGACACCCGCTCGTTCGACTCCGGGGTGGCGGTCACGGAGTACGCGCGGCGGCGTTGACGGGCAGTTCGACGACATCGTCGGCCCACGCGCCCAACAGTTCGTGGTCGTGGCTGACGGCGAGGACGCCCAGACCGGCGCGCGTCTCCTCCCGCAGCACGGCGACGACGGCCGCGGTGGTCGCCGGATCGAGCATCGCGGTCATCTCGTCGCAGATCAGGTAACGCGGACGCTGCACCAGAGCCCTTGCAAGGCAAGCGCGTTGCAGTTGACCGTCGCTCACCTGATGCGGACGGCGGGTCAGCAGGTCGGCCGTGAGCCCCACCCGTGCGGCCGCGGCGTGCACGACGTCCGAGCGTTCGCGCCGCGGCACCCGGGCGATCAGTAGCGGTTCGGTGACGATCCGTTCGAGCGTCAACCGCGGCGACGTCGACTGGCGCGGCGACTGGAACAGCATCGCGATCGCCCGCCGCGTGTCCGGCGGAGCCGCGGCGCCGCCGGACACGACGACGCCGTCCACGCTCACCCGGCCCGACCAGGGCCGATGCAGCAGTGCGCACACCCGGGCCAGAGTCGTCTTCCCTGCGCCCGAAGGCCCGGTGAGCCCGATGGTGCGGCCGCGCGCAATCTCGATCCCGACGTCGTCGAGGACGGGGATGTCCGGTCGGTGCCCGGCCCGCAGATGCTCGGCGATGAGGCTCACGATCCACCTCCGACGCGGGTGCGGACCACGCGCGCGCCGCTCCGGACGAGCTGGGTCCGGCCGCCCGAGAAGGCGGTGCCCGGGCGACGCAGATGGTAGACGCAGTCGTCGGGCAGGTCGGTCAGTTCGGGCGGCGTGCCCGGCATGGGGCGCAACCCGTTGCCGGGGAGGGCGGCCATCAGGTCCTTGGTGTAGTCGTGCCAGGGATCGTCGAGAACCTCGGCGGCCGGACCGGATTCGAGTATCCGTCCGGCATACATCACCGACACGGCGGCGGCGTGGCGCCGGGCGGCCGCGATGTCGTGCGTGATCAGCAGAACGGAGGCTCCGGCGTCGGCGCACCCGTCGAGCAGTGTGAGGATCCGCTCGGTGAGGTCGGGATCGAGGCTCGACGTCGGCTCGTCCGCGACGATCACCGCCGGCTCGCCGGCGAGTGCGAACGCGATCGCGGCCCGCTGGGCCATTCCGCCGGACAACTCGTGCGGGTACAGCGTTCGGCACTCGGGATCGAGCCCGGCCCGGGCGAGGAGTTCGTCCACACCGTAACGACTTCCGAGATGGCGTAGCGTTTCGTCGAGCTGCGCTCCGACGGTGCGGACGGGCGTCAGGTACGTGGCCGCGGACTGCGGGACGAGGGCGATCCGGCGCCCACGCACGCTCTGCAGGAGCCGTTCCGGGGCACCCACGATCTCGATGTCGTCGCTTGCGGAGGCCAGCCGGACGGAACCGGACACACGGGCGTTCGACGGCAGTAGTCCGCACGCCGCGGACGCGACGATCGACTTGCCGCAACCGGATTCGCCGACGAGGGCGTGCACGCGTCCGGCCTCGAGGGTCAGGTCGACGTCGGTGGCGGCGTGCACCACGCCCGATCCGACCGGGATCCGGACGGTGAGCGCGTCGATGGTGAGGGTGGCGGTCATCGGGGGATCCTCTCCAGGATCGGTGGGTTGATCCGGTCGCGCAGCGCGGCTCCGATGCCGGCGACGGCCAGGGTCGCGGCGACCAACAGCAGCGACGGGAACAGCAGGGTCCACCACCCGCCGAGCAGGAGCGTCGAACGTGCCTCCTGCAGCAGTGTTCCCAGCGAAGGCTGGTGTGGCGGCAGGCCGAGCCCGAGGAACGACAGCGTGGTCTCGTGCCAGATGGCATGGGGGAGGAGCAGCACGACGGCGATGAGGGCCTGGCCGGCGGCGGCCGGGGCGAGGTGGTGCCGCATCACGTGCCACCGTCCGGCGCCGGCGAGGTGTGCGGCGTCGATGTACTCGCGGCCGCGGACTCCGAGGACTTCGGAGCGGGCGATGCGGGCCACCTGCGTCCAGTGCGTCAGCGCGATGGACGCGATGATCGCCGGAAGGCTGCCCCGGAACAGCGCCACGATGACGATCCCCAGCAACAGGTGTGGGAGCGCGTTGACGCCGTCGACCGCCCGCATCACGATCCGATCGGTCCAACCGCCGAAAGTTGCGGCAGCCACACCGATCCCGACGCCCAGCACGGTGGAGGCGGCCGCGCACACCGCGGCGATGAACAGTGACACCCGCAGGCCGGCCGCCACCCGGACGAACAGGTCGCGTCCCGCGTTGTCGGTGCCGAACCAGTGGTCGGTAGTGGGCGCCAGTCGGGCATCGGCGAAGTTCGTGAGCCGGTCGTCCACACCCGCGAGCCACGGCACCAGCAGCGCGTACGCGACGATCGCGGCCAGCACGACGGCGGACACCAGCAGTCGGCGATCCGGGCGGGCCCTACCCATCGGCGGTCACCCGCGGATCGAGCAGTGCCAGCGCGACGTCGGCGAGCAGCGACCCGATCAGCACGATGAGCGTCGTGCCGACGGTGAGGGCGGCGAGCAGCGGGAAGTCGAGTTCACGCGCGGACGTGACGACGGCGCCGGCGATCCCGGGCCACGAGAACACCTCCTCGACGATCGCCGCGCCGACGATGATCTCCGGCAACCGCAGACCGATCACCGTCACGAACGGGCCGAGGGCCAGCGGGACGACGTGCCGCAGAAGGATCGTCCGCTCGGGGATGCCGCGGGCCCGGGCGCCGCGGACGGCGTCCGACCCGATGGCATCGCGCACCGACTGCCGCACCGACATCGCCAGCCACGGCACCTGTGAGACCGCCAGCACGGTCACCGGCAGCACGAGGTGCTCGGACACCTGGCCGAACGTCGGGTCCGTTCCGGCGTCGGTGAGGCCCGCGACGGGCAGCCATCCCAGCGAGAGCGCGAACACCGCGACCGCGCCGAGGGAGAGCACGAACGGCGGGGTGGCCTGCACGACCGAGGCGAGCGGCGCCACCAGTCGGTCCACCGGGCCGCCCGGGCGCGCGCCGGACCACACGCCGAGCACGAACGACGCCACGATCGCCAGGCCGAGCCCGAGGCACGTGAGCAGCAGGGTCCACGGCAGTCGCTCGCCGATCACCGTCGCGACCGGCTGCCCGAAGCTGCGGGAGACTCCGAGGTCGCCGGACAGCAGCCCGCGCACCCAGTGCCCGTACGTCGCCCACCACGGATCGTGCAGGCCGAGTTCGTCGGCGAGGCGGGCGCGGTCGGCGTCGCTGGTGGTCGTGTAGCGGTCGCCGAGATAGCCGGCGAGAGGGTCGAACGGCGAGCGGGACGCCAGCGCGAACAGCGCCGCCGACACCACGACGAGCAGTGGCACCGCGAAGGCGGCCCGGCGCAACGCCATCCGGGCGGGTGTCGGGGTCACGGGCGGGTCCACTCCCGCAGGTTCCACCACGGTCCCCAGCCGACGCCGTGGCTGTGTGGCTCGAGGATCGGCGCCCGGCCGGTCCAGTCGCTGTCGCGTACCACGTAGGTGTGATCGAGGAACACCAGCATCACGTAACCGGGGTCGGCGACGTACGCGGTCTGCACCGCGCGGTAATCGGCGGCGCGCGCGGCCGCGTCGACGCTGCGGCGGGCTTCGTCGAGGGCACGGTCGATCCGCGAATTCACGTAGTTCGAGGCGTTGTCGTAGCCGCTGCCGACACCGGGCCGCGCGTACGACGAGTGCAGCGTCGAGTACAGCTGGGTGTCCGGGTCGTACGGAAGGTCGCCCCCGCCGAGCAGTCCGGCCTTGGCGGTGAGCTGGTCGGGGAAGACGCTGCGGTCCACGGCCTCGACGTTCACCCGGACCCCGATCTTCGATGCGTCGGAGGCGAACGCCTGCGACAGGTCCCGGCGCAGCGTGTCCTGCGGGAAGTACATGACGGTGAACTCGGCGCGGGCCCCGTCCCTGACGCGCACTCCGTCGGGGCCCGGCACCCAGCCTGCGTCGGACAGGATCTGCTCCGCCCGAACGCGGTCGAACGGGAACACGGCACTCGGCTCGTAGGCGTCGCCGTACACCTCCGGCACCGGGGTGGACGCGGCCCGTCCGTGCCCGGCGAGGATGCTCTCGACCATCGCCCCCCGGTCCACCGCGAGGTTGAGTGCCGTGCGCATCGCCGGATCGGCGGTGACCGGGTTGTCGGCGGGCAGCGTCACGCCGCGCCAGTCCGCGGACGTGTTGGCGACCACCTCGTACCCGTCGCGGTCGGCGAACGTGTTCGCCAGGAGCGGCGGAAGGTTGGCGCCGTCGAGTTCGCCGGACGCCATCCGCTGGGCACGGGCATTGTCGTCCGGCACGTACACCACGGTGAGCCTCTTCACCTGCGGGGCACCGTCCCAGCAGTCCTCGTTGGCCTCGTACACGGCCTGGTCGGCCCGCAACGACACCAGCTCGTAGGGGCCCGTGCCCACCGGTGCGCTGTTGAGCGGCGACTGCTCGGCCAGGCCGCCGGTCAGCCGTTCGGACGGTGCGATCCCGAGCAGCAGCTTGGTGGGCCACGGCGAGTACGGATAGGCGAGCCGGAACTCCACGGTGTCGGGGCCGGTGGCCTGCACCGACTCGAGCATGTCGTACGACGTGGCCAGCGGCGACGCCGACGCGGGATCGAGAATCGCGCGGTAGGTGGCGACGACATCCTCGGGTCCGAACGGCGTGCCGTCCGTGAATCGGACGCCGTTGCGGATCCGGACGGTCCACACCTTCGCGTCGGCGTCGGGAACCGGCATCTCGGCTGCGAGCGCGGGCTCGAGCGCCGGGATACCGGAGTCCCGGCCCCCGGAGAGCCGGACCAAGCCGTCGTACACCTTGGCCTCGCCCGCCTCGCCGAAGCCGGCGACGGGGTTGTAGTTGCCCAGTTCGTAGCCGTCGGCGAGGACGAGTGCGGTGCCGCCGTCGGGCCGAGGCGAGGCCGGCGCGGTGCATCCGACCAGGGCAATCGGTACGACTGAGAAAAGAGAAAGAGCTGGAACGAGTTTCATGATCCTCCCGAGGGTGGACGTGGAGAAGGGGGAACGAGACCGACATATGTGCGGCTGTTCAGATGAGAAGGTAGCAGTGCCGCGCAAGTCGGATCGTCGAATTCGACTCGGTACGGCCACATTCCGAACGCAGGGTGGTGACGGGTACCCCTCTCGGCAGGCTCTTCCCTCGGAACGGGCCGAGCTTGATAGCTCGGCGCGAATCTGTAAGATGTTGGGCACCGCCAGATTCCAGGAATGAAGCTGCTGCACGCGCTCGCGACGGATCGTTCCGCTCGCTCCCCCTGGTTCGCGGCACCCACCAACGAGACATCCCTCGGGATGAGAACGGACAGTGCTCGCCATGAACCTCAGTCCGCGCGAAATGGACAAGCTGTACATCCACGTCGTTGCCGATCTCGCGCGTCGTCGTCGTGACCGGGGGCTGCAACTCAATCACGGCGAGGCTGTCGCGCTCATCAGCGAGGCGGTCGTGGAGGGTGCCCGTGACGGCAGGACCGTCGCGGAGTGCATGCAGCTGGGTCGACAGGTGCTGACCAGCAGCGATGTCATGCCCGGCGTGCGTGAGATGACCCAGCTCGTGCAGGTGGAGGCCACCTTCGTCGACGGCACCAAGTTGGTGTCGTGTCACGACCCGATCGGTGGATGAGCACGTGGCCGCCGTGAACGTGATCCTCGTGTGCGGACACGAGTGTCCCGACCCCGCCTACCTGCAAACCGTCTCGCCCGACTGGACTGTCGTCGCAGGTGGCCGCGCCCTCACCGCCGCGATCGACACCGCGCGGGCGGCGTCCACCGACCCGGTCTGTGTCGTGCCGATGACCCTGGGACGGGACTCCGGTCTGGTGGCCGACGCAGCCCGAGCCTCGAGTTGGGCACGCAGGGAATCGAATTCGCCTCCCCTCGTGCTGTCGTCCCCGCTGGGGACGGCAGACCACCTGGTCGGCTGGTTGCGCGGCCGGGCCGCGGCCGCGTCGTCGGACGCGCTGTTGGTCGTCGCACCGACCGGCTCCCCGTTCGAGGACGCCGAGCTGTTCCGAATCGCCCGGCTGGTGCGGCAATTCGGTCCCTCGGCGCTGGTGGAGGTGGCTCTGTCGGGCGGGGACCCCGACCTCGACGACGGTATCGACCGATGTCGTCGACTGGGTGCCCGGCAGATCGCCGTCCTGCCGGCGTGGCTCGGCTCGGGGCCGGCGCTTCCGTCCGGGGTCGCCGACGGCGGCCCACTACTGACCGGCGCGGCGTTGCGTGAGCTTGTCGAGGCCCGGGTGGCCGATGCCCTGCACGATCTGGCGCACGGGCACGACGGAATCGCAGACGGACTGAGCGCAGAGCACGGGCACGGCTTCGCCCACGGCCACGGTCCCGGCGGAAGCCACGGCCACGGTCACGGCCACTAGACAGACAGACAGATACCACCGAACACCTCTGACCGACTCCCGGGTATCCGGGAGTCGGCTTCTTCGTTCGTTTTTCGCAGCGGCGGGTACAACCCGCAGGAAAGGACACGACACCACATGACGGAGGGAGCGAAGTACCTGTACGCCGACGAACCGGTGCCCCTCAATGTCGGACGCCGGCGAGTTGTGGTCACCGTGTCGAACATCGGCGACCGCGCGGTGCAGGTGGGCTCGCACTACCACTTCTTCGAGGTCAACCGCGCACTTCGGTTCGACCGGGCGGCGGCGTACGGGATGCACCTGGACATCGCGTCGGGTACGGCGGTCCGGTTCGAACCGGGAGACACCCGCACCGTCACGCTGTGCGAGTTCGGCGGCACCCGTGAGCTCGCTGGGTTCGCCGGACTGGTCCACGACGGTGGTGACCACGTAGCGCCACTCGACGACCCGGACATCCGTTCCGGAGCGTTCCGGCGTGCGGTCGAGCGTGGATTCCTCTCCGCCGCCGACGATTCGGGCGGCGACTGCGCGGCGGACCGCCGCGAGCCCGAGCCGGCCGTTCTACCGCGACGCACGTACGTCGACCTGTTCGGCCCGTCCGTCGGCGACCGGTTCACGCTCGCAGACACGAACCTCGTGGTCGAGGTCGAACGCGACTGCAACGCCGGTGCCTTCGGTGACGAGGCCGTGTACGGCGGTGGTAAAGCCGTCCGCGACGGCATGGCGCAGGACCCCGCCGCGACCGCCGCGTCCGGGGCCCTCGACCTGGTGATCACCAACGTGGTGGTGCTCGACGGGGTGCTCGGGGTCGTCAAGGGCGACCTCGGTGTACGCGCCGGGCGCATCGTCGGTATCGGCAAGGCAGGCAACCCGCGTACGCAGGACGGGGTGAGCCCGGGACTGGTGATCGGTCCCGGCACCGAGGTGATCTCGGGCGAGCACCTGGTGGCGACCGCCGGCGCCGTCGACACCCACGTCCACTTCCTGGCGCCACAGCAGGTGGAGGAGGCGCTCACCAACGGCGTCACCACGATGATCGGCGGTGGCACCGGTCCTGCAGACGGCAGCAAGGGCACCACCTGCACACCGGGCCCGTGGCACATCGGCCGGATGTTGCAGGCCGTCGAGGAGCTGCCGGTGAACGTCGGATTGCTGGGGAAGGCGACGTCGTTGCCGGAGGCGATGGCCGAGCAGATCGCAGCAGGACTGTGCGGGATCAAGATCCACGAGGACTGGGGCGCCACGCCCGCGACGATCGATGCCGCGCTGCGGATCGCCGACGACATGGACGTGCAGGTGGCGATCCACGCCGACACCCTCAACGAGTCGGGATTCTACGAGGACACGCTCGCTGCGATCGACGGCCGGACCATCCACACCTTCCACACCGAGGGCGCGGGCGGCGGCCACGCCCCGGACATCCTGCGCATCGCCGGTGAGCCGAACGTGCTTCCGGCGTCGACCAATCCGACACTGCCGTACACCGTGAACTCGGTCGACGAACTGTTGGACATGGTGATGGTGTGCCACCACCTGCGGCACGACATCCCCGAGGACGTCTCGTTCGCGGATTCGCGGGTGCGGGCGGAGACGATCGCAGCGGAGACGGTGCTCCACGACGACGGCGTCATCTCGATCTTCTCGTCCGATTCGCAGGCGATGGGCCGGGTGGGCGAGACGTGGACGCGCGCGATCCAGACCGCCCATCACTGCAAGGATCAGCGGGGTTCGCTGCCCGAGGACACCGCGCCGGACGGTTCGTCGCGCAACGACAACAACCGGATCCTGCGGTACGTCGCGAAGACCACGATCAATCCGGCGCTCGCGGCGGGTGTGGCCGACCACGTGGGTTCACTCGAGCCCGGCAAGCTAGCCGACATCGTGCTGTGGCCGGTCCATTCGTTCGGCGCCAAGCCGAGTCTCGTGCTCAAGGGCGGCCTGATCTGCTGGTCGGTCATGGGCGACCCCAACGGCTCGATCTCGACGCCGCAGCCGGTGCGGTACCGCCCGATGTACGGTGCGCTGGGTGCGGCGATGCGCGCGACCCGGCTGACGTTCGTATCGCAGGCGGCGCTCGACGCCGGTGTGCCCGAGAGGTTGGGTCTGCAGAGCCCGGTGGTCGCGGTGCGCGGCTGCCGTTCGGTCGGCAAGAAGGACATGGTGCGCAACACCGGGACGCCGCACATCACCGTCGATCCGGACACCTACCACGTCCGCGCAGACGGTGAGACCGTCACGATCGCTCCGGCGCAACGCCTTCCGCTCACCCAACTGTTCTACATCGTGTGAGGCCGGCATGACCGACGTGGCAGCTCTGCTCGTGACATTGCAACTCACCGATTCGGCGTTCCCCGCCGGGTTCTACACGCTCTCGCACGGCCTCGAGGGGTACGCGCAGACGGGGTCGGTGACGCCGGCGACGCTTCCTGAGCTGCTGGCGGATCTGTTGCGGCATTCGGTCGGTCCCGCCGACGCGACGGCACTGGCGCTCGCGCACAACGCTGTTCGGGACGGGGATCGTGAGGCGCTGCACCGAGTGGACCGACGCCTGCACGCCACCAAGCTCAACCGCGAGTTGCGGCGCGCCTGTATCCGGACCGGCCACCAGATGCTCGCGGTCGCGCGCGAGACGTTCGGCCGTCCCGAGATCGAGCGGTTCGGCGAGGACGTCGCCGCGAAGCGTTCCCCCGGCACACAGCCGGTGGTCACCGGGGTGGTCGCGGCGGCGTGCGGGGTGGATGTCGCGCAGGCGGTGGCCGGTGATCTGTTCGCGTTCTCCGCCAGCCTGGTGGGTGCCGCGCTGCGGCTGCGGCTCACCGATCACATTCGAGCGCAACGAATCCTCGCCGACGCCGCCCCGGTGATCGGGGAGGTCACCGCGGCCGCGCTGCGCCGCGACCTGAACGACCTCGGCGGGTGCACTCCCGTCGCCGACGTGATGTCGGCGGGACACGAGCGGGCCGACGCCCGCCTGTTCGTCAGCTGACACCAGAGGAAGGAGAAGACATGACCGACGTTCTGCGGGTCGGGATCGGTGGCCCGGTGGGCTCGGGCAAGACCGCACTGATCGAGGCGCTCGTCCCGGTGCTGACTGCACGGGGGCGCCGTCCGGCAGTGATCACCAACGACATCTACACACAGGAGGACGCCGAGCACGTCCGACGCACGCTCGACGGGATCCTCGATCCGGCACGCGTCGTGGGCGTGGAGACGGGAGCGTGTCCGCACACCGCCGTGCGGGACGACCCGACGATGAACCTCGCCGCGGGCGTCGAACTGCTGGAACAGTTTCCGGACGTCGACACACTCCTCTACGAGTCCGGCGGCGACAATCTGACACTGACGTTCAGTCCGGTGCTGGTCGATCTGTTCCTGTTCGTGCTCGACACCGCCGAGGGGGAGAAGATGCCACGCAAGCGGGGGCCGGGCATCACCGAGTCGGATCTGTTGGTGATCAACAAGATCGACATCGCGCAGTACGTCCGCACCGACGTGGACGTCATGGAGTCCGACGCGTACCGGGTCCGCGACGGTCGTCCGGTGCAGTTGACGAACTGCCTGACCGGACAGGGGCTCGATGCCATCGCGGACTTCCTCGACACGTTCAGGAAGCAACCGTGACCGGGGACGGGAACGGCGACGTCCCGGAGATCGTGGCCGGTTACGCGGGAACCCCCGAGACGCTGCCTGCCGGCAGCCCCGGCAAGGACGGCGTCCTCGAGCTCGGATTCGTCCGAATCGGTGGCCGGACCGAGCTGTCGCAGCACCGGCAGCAGCCGCCACTGCAGATCATGCGGCCCTTGTACGTCGACCCGGAACGTCCCGACCTGCCGGTGGTGTATTTGATGTCGACCGGCGGCGGGCTGGTCCAGGGCGATCGTATGAGGCTCGACATCGACTGCGGCCCGGACACGTCCGTGCATCTGACGACGCAGGCCTCGACGAAGGTGCAGCGGATGGACACCGACTACGCGACGCAGACGGTGACGTTGCGGGCGGGTGCCGGCGCCTTCGTCGAGTATCTTCCCGAACCGCTGATCCCGTTCGGTGGGGCGCGCCTGCACCAGCGCACCACGGTGACCGTCGATCCGTCCGCCACCGTGATCCTCGGGGAGACGGTGCTCGCCGGACGCCTGGCCCGGGACGAGAAGCACGAGTACGACGTGTTCGCGTCGGATCTCGAGGTCGTCCGGCCCGACGGCGTGCTACTGGCGGTCGACACGATCCGGCTGCAGCCGTCGGACGGCGGCGTCACCGGGCCTGCGGTGTTCGGCGACCACGACGTGATGGGCACGCTGTACGTGATCACTCCGCTCGCGCACGCCCGTGCCCTCGCCGACGTGTTGCACGATGCGATCGAGGGCCCGACGGACGGCATCGAGGCGGGCGTGAGCATCCTCCCGGAGGACTGCGGGGTGTGGCTCCGGGTGCTCGGCACCGAGACCGAGGCCGTGGCCGCAGTGGTCCGCCAGGCCTGGGACGCGGCCCGGCGCCTGCTGATCGGGGTTCCGGCGCCGCACATTCGCCGAACCTGACGGGCAGGACGGGCGACGGGACGGGACACGAGGGTTCAGGGCTGACGGCCGTCGTCGCCGACCGACGTCCGGGGGATGCGTCCGCTGGCGAAGAGCGCCGCTACCGTCAGCAGTGCGGCGACCCAGAGTGCGGCCTGCAACGCCTGCAGGCGGGCGTCGGTGTTGGCCGACACCACCGCGTCCGCGACCGTCCGATCCACTCCGGCGGCATCGAGAGCCCCGGACAGTTGGGTGTCGCTGAGGAACGGGACACCGCTGGCGAGTTCCGTGGTGGCCTGTTCCTGGACGGTGTCGGGTACGCGGGGGTCGTCTTGGATTCCGGCGACGATCGAGGCGCTCAGTGTCGCGATCAGCACGGAACCGATGAGCGCGGTGCCGAGCGAAGCGCCGAGGTTGGTCGCGGTGTTCTGCAGGCCGCCCACCTCGGCGCTGCGCGCGTCGGGCACCGCGGAGACGGTGACCGCGCCGAGTTGGGACGCGAGCGCGCCGAGCCCGAGACCCATCAGCAGCATCGGGACCGCGACGATCCCGGCGTTGGCGCCGGGGTCCATGCCCGCGGCCAGGATCCCGATGCCGACGGTCATCGACGCGAGGCCCGCCCGCACGACGCGGCGCGGATTCGCGCGCGGCCACACCCGCGGTATCCCGACCGCGGTCAGGAGCAGCGCGACCGACAGGGGGAGCAGGCGCACGCCCGTCTGTAGCGCGGTCAGTTCGAGAACGACCGACAGGAACAGTGGGACGGTGAAGAACACGCCGGCCTGAATCATGAACTGTGCGAAGAACATCGTCAGTCCGCCGGACAGTTGCCGGTTGGCGAGCAGCCGGGTGTCGAGCAACGGTTCGCCACCGCGGTGCGTCAGGCGCGCCTCCCAGCGGGTGAAGGCGTAGATCACCAGCAGGCCCGCGAGCACGAGCCAGCAGACCGGGGACAGGCCCAGCAGTTCGGGACCGCCGGGTCGGCTGCGCAGCCATCCCCATTCGCCGGCCCGCAGCACGCCGTACACGACCAGGCCCAGGCCCGCGACGGACAGCAGCGAGCCGACCAGGTCGAGCCGGGCTCGCGCCGGCGGGGCGTCCTCGATCCGGCGCAGCACCGGCAGGATCAGGATCACGAGGACGACTTCACCGGCGAACACGTACCGCCACGACGCGAACGTGGTGACCGCGCCGCCTATCAGCGGACCGGCGGCCACCGCGACGGCGCCCGAGGCGGCGATCAGTCCGTAGGCGCTCGCACGCTTCTCGGGCGGGAAGTTGGCCGCGACGAGGGCCACGATCGCGGGCATGATGAGGGCGGCACCGAGACCCTCGAGCACCGACCACCCCAGCAGGAGCACGCCCAGGTTCGGGGCCAGTGCGGTGGTCAGCGAGCCCGCACCGTAGACGACGAGACCGATGCCGAACGCCCGCCGACGACCGATGATGCTGCCGATCTTCCCGCCGGTGATCATCAGTGTCGCCATCACGAGCGTGTACAGCGTGATCGCCGTCTGGATCCCGGTGATCGTGGTGCCGAGGTCCGACGCGACCATCGCCATCGACACGTTCATCACCGAACTGTCGAGCGTCATCAGGAACTGTCCCGCCGACAGTGTCGCCAGGATCAGGGTCGCCCGGGATCCGGTCGGACGCCCGATGGTGTCAGGCATACCCGATTGAATCAGGGCCGGGGCACGCCGCGCGGCGGATCGGCCTCAGTCGATCAGGCCGGTCCGATACGCGATCTCGAGGGCCTCGTCGCGCGAGTGCGCGTCGATCTTCCGGTACAGCGTCCGCAACTGGCTCTTGACCGTGTTGGTCGACACGAAGAGCGTGCGGGCGATCTCGAGTGTCGACAGGCCGCGCGCGAGTTCGGCGAGGACCGCACGCTCACGTTCGGTGAGTTCCACGTGGTGGACGGCCGCGGGGTACACCTCGCGGGCGTCGGTCGCGAGCAGCGCGGCCACGGCCTTCGACGGGGTCCGTGCCGCCGCATCCAGGTCGGCGAGCAGCGCCCGGGGGACCGTGGCGAGCATTCCGAGCAGCCCGGTCCGGTCCGCGATCGCCGTCGCCTGCGCCCACGACCGGGCGGCCGCGGCGTGCTCGCCCAGCGCGTGGTGCGCAGCGGTCTCGATCAGCAGGGCGTCGAGCTGGCTGCGGGTGAACGGATAGCTGAACCAGTCGCATTTGCGGCACAGTGCGAGCGCGGTCGCCGGCTTGCCGGTGAGCAGGTGAGCGCGCGCGGCGGGGATCAGCAGGATCGGCTCGGTGAGTTCGCGTTCGGCGAGCATCGACAGGGCGCGGTTGCCCTCGCCGAGGGCCAGGCGGAGTTCGATCTCGAGCGCCGATGTCAGCGACGCGACCTTCGATCCCGGGCGGAGCCTCGCGGCGTGGGACGCGATCGCGCGCTGCAGGACGGCCATACCGGCGTACGCCTGTCCGGTCGCGAGGGCGTGCCGGCAGTGGGCCAAAGTGACGAAAGGCCACAGCTCCTCGCGTTCGGACGCCTCGCCCAGTTCGTCGAGCCAGTGATCGGCGGCCGCGATGTCGAGGCGGTCGAGTGCCACCAGGGTGCGGGCCACGAGTCCGCCCACCTTGACCATCGGCTCGAGCCAGCCGTCGGGATCGGGATGTGCGTTCTCGAGCTCGATCCATTCCTCGGCGCGCCGCGGTTCGCCGGTCACGGCCCAGTTCATCGCGGAGTTGCCCGCCGCGTTGCGGGCCACGAAGTCGACTCCCTGCGCCAACGCGCCACGGTGTGCGAGCCGCAGCTCCACCGCCGATTCCGCGAATGCCCCGGCGAGTTCGTACGTGATTCCCCACTGGAGGCGCATCACCGGCAACTGGTCGGCGATGTCGTCCGGGCGGGTGTCGAGCGCGCCGCGGACCAGATGGGTGAGCCGGCGGGTCATTTCCGCGGCGCGTTCGTGCTCACCGCCGAGGCGGAGCATCAGGGTCTGGACGCAGCCCACGCTGAGGGCGTCGCGCGCCTTCTCGGTGGTGCCGAGTTGCTCGAGCGCTGCGGGCCGGCTGGGCAGCGCGTCGGCGGGGATGGTCGGCTGGGCGCCCAGGAGGATGAACAGGTCGCGTCCGGCCTTGATGGCGGGGTGGGCGTCGAGGTGTTCTTCCGGCAGGCCGCTCAGCGTCGACCGCAGTAGTCCGAAGTGGCTGTCGATCAGTCTCACCCAGTGATCGGAGATCAGATCGAGCACGAAGTCCCAGTCCTTCGCCTCGACCGCGTACCCGAGTCCCGACGCGATGTTCCCTCGCTGCACCTCGTGGCGCGCCAGGACCGTGAGTCTCTCGTCGCGGTCGATGCCCACCTGCGCCTGTGCCGCGAGCAGGCAGTCGCGGACGGCCGGCGCGAACTCCCAGGCGTCCTCGACCGTTGTCTCGCAATGGTTGACGATTCCGGCGGATTCGAGAATCTCGAGCCGTCGCACGGTGTCGTCGGCGCCGGTCAGCAGCCGAGCGATCTCCTCCGTGATGACGCGCGCGGTGGCGACGGTGATGACGAAGTCGCGGCTTTCGTCAATCGAAGGATGTTCGAGCACAGTCGATTGCACGTATCGGGCGATCGTGCTGTCGAGGCGGTGCGCGAGGAGTTCCCGGCGTTCCGGGGAGTCGGGGAGATTCTTCGTGACGACGACCGCGATGCGCATCAGGGCCGGCAGTCCTCCGGTCCGAGTGCGGATGTAGTCCAGTTCGCCCGGCTCGAGCGATATTTCGGCGTGAGCGAACAGCTCCTCTGCGTCCTCGCGGGTGTAGAGCAGGTCGCGCGCCAGGATCAGCTCGTGCGTGGGCTCCATGACGACGGGGTCCCCGAACAGCGATCTGTCGCACGCGGTGGCGACGATGTTGACGTTGTGGCACCGGTCGAGAAGATGCAGGATCTCGTCCTCGATACGGACGTCGTGCACCAGATCGATACGAACGAGTACGAGCAGTACCGGCGCTCCGCAGTGGGCGAGATACTCCCGGACCTGCTCTGCTGCCGACGTGTTGTCCGGCGACGGATCGGTCTCTCCCGCAATGATGCCCGCCGCACGGATTCGCTCGATCGCGGACCGCCAGAACTCCTCCGACGTGGTGGTCTCCGCAGGGGCGGAAATCCACAGCACTGCACGATATTCCGATCTGGCGGACTCGAGCCACGACACGAGGAGGTTGATCTTGCCGAAGCCCCGCGGCGCGCGGATCACCGTGATCGGCGAGTTCCGGTCCAGGCGCGCGAGAAGTCGCTTCCGGGCCGGAGCCCATGCCGAACTGCGGCTCGGCATCGGACCTGTAATGCCGTTCTGCCGGCGCTCTCTCATTGGAAACCACCCCCCGGCTCCGGTTCGCACGATTCCCGCGACGCGGCGGGCTTCGAGACTTCTCTCCACAAACCTCTTCCGCACGATCATTGCAAATTGCGCCACACCGGACATTGGCTACCCTCTACTTCCACCCGATGAGACCTGCACTTGATCGCCGCGTACGTCATGGGGCACGGTCGATCCCATGACCGAGACCGCTCCGGATCCCGCACTGCACGGTGCCGTGCGGGCGCCCCGTGCCGATGTGCCGGTCGCTCGATCGAATTCGGTAAGGCTGGTCACTCGTCTCGACCTGTCGCGGCCGGACGGTGCCGGAGGCATGCTCCGATTGAGCGGGCGGGCGTGGGAGTTCGAGATCGACGCGCGCGCCGTGGAGTCGGTGCGGGACGCGGCCGACCTCGAGGCAGTCGTGGACTATCACGACGGTCGCACCCTCACCCGCATCCGCACGTCGCCCGCTGTGCCGGAACTCGCAACTCTCGTCGGGGCACCGGCGATCGCAGGGTTCCGGGGGCGGGTCGACGCCGTGGTCGCGGATGGTGCCGCCGACGTGCGTGCACCGCTGGCCCAGTTGCTCGACGACGTGCCACTGGGCACGTTGATCTCGGGTCACGCCGTATCGGCCGAACGCGCGCTGGATCCACACGCTGCCGTGGGTGGCACCGGCTACGTTCCGGTGGGCGACCAGTGCGCGGGCTACGTCGACGGCGGCGCGCTCATCACCACGATCGCCGTGCGCGGGCGCAGTCCGGTCGCGGACGGACCCGTCGCACCGCCCCTCGACGACGCCTTCGGGCGCACACCGCCCGCCCTGGGGATCCACGCGATGCGACGTCGTCGCAGGATCGACCGGTGGACCGAGAACGGCGAGCTGCGTTGCGACGCGATGTTCCGAGACACCTACGTCCGCGCCGACGGGGTCGAGACGGTGATCCACGAGTACGAACTCACGGCGGCCGTCGACGCCGCGACGGGCGTCGTCCGCGAGGCGACGGCGACGCCTCGGGTGTTGCCGTGGCTCGATTGTCCGGGCGCCGTGGCCAGCGCCGGACGACTGGTCGGGACCGCGATCACGGACGTCGAGGCGGACGTGCGCCGCGGCTTCCGTGGACCGCACACGTGCACGCACCTCAACGACCTGCTGCGCAGCATCACGCGCTGATCCGGGGAATTCGCCCGATATCCGACATCGGCGCGGCGGACACGGGATGATGCCGGTGCCGGCGGGCGTGCGGCGGCGCAGTGCCCGCCGCGTCCCGCCGCATCACATCCGACCGTTGGACGAGGAGTGCCCGTGGGGATCGGTAGACGAGCTTCGGTCGTGGGACGGTTCGCGGCGCCTGCGTGCGCCCTCGCGGCGATGACGGCCCTCGCGGCACCGGCATGGGGCGCGCCCGCCGACACACCGGCGACGCCACCGACGGATGTGTCGACGTCCGAGCCGCAGGACTGCACCGCGACCGGATCGGCGTCGTCGGCGTCGCTGGACACCGGACTCGGTTCGGAGTGGTCGGCGCCCGTCTCCTCCGCGGCGTTCGGGCTGTCCTGCAGCGGATCGGCCGTGCTGCTCGACCTCGGGTCGCTCGCGGCGTTCGTGGGCAGCTGACGCCGCGAGGTCTGTCGAGACCGCACACGCGGGCCCGAGTCACGTCCAGCGGTGGGTCAGGACGTGGTCGCACGCAGGTTTCGGCGCAGGATCTTGCCGGAGGCCGACTTCGGGACGATCTCGATGAACTCCACCTGCCGCACCTTCTTGTGCGGCGAGACACGTCGAGCGACGAAGTCGATCACCGCCTCCTCGGTGAGCGCGGCACCCGGCTGGCGAACGACGAACGCCTTGGGCACCTCCTCGCCGTCGGCGTCGAGGACCCCGACGACGGCCGCGTCGGCGATCTGCGGGTGGGTCAGCAGGAGTGCCTCGAGTTCGGCGGGTGGCACCTGGTAGCCCTTGTACTTGATCAGTTCCTTCAAGCGGTCGACGATCGTGACGTTGCCGGCTGCGTCGACGGTCGCGATGTCTCCGGTGTGCAGGTAGCCGTCCGCGTCGAGCGCGTCGGCGGTGGCCTGCGGGTTGCCGAGGTAGCCGAGCATGACGTTGGGTCCCTTGCACCACAGTTCGCCGGGTTCGGAGTTGCCCTCTCCGATGGGGTAGTCGACTTCCTCCCCGGTGTTCGGGTCGACGAGCTTGCACTCCATGCCGGCGAGTGTCGGTCCCACCGAGTCGAGCGGAACGTCGTCCCCGTCGAACGGGATCACGTGGCTGACCGGGCTCATCTCGGACATGCCGTAACCTTGGCGGACCTTGCAGTTGAGCCGGGCGCTCACCGCCTCGCCGAGCGCCCGGTCCAGCGGCGCCGCGCCGGAGAACACGGTGTGCACGCTGGAGAGGTCGAACTCTTCCACGAGCGGATGTTTCGCCAGTGCCACGGCGACCGGCGGGGCGACGAACACATAGGTGCAGCGCTGCTCCGCGACGATTCGCAAGAACTCCGGTAGCTCGAACTTGGGCATCGTCACCAGTGACGCCCGGTTGTACAGGGCGGCGTTGAGCAGCACGGTCATTCCGTAGATGTGGAAGAACGGCAGAACCGCGAGAATCCGGTCGTTCGGGGTGATCTCGATCGGCGCCTCGATCTGGAGCACGTTGGCCACGAGGTTGCGGTGGGTGAGCATCACGCCCTTGGGTCGGCCGGTGGTCCCCGAGGAATACGGCAACACCGCCAGATGCGTGGCGGGGTCGAACGACACGTCGGGAGCGGGCACGTCCTCGGCGAGCAGATCGCTCAGGGATGGGTGTCCCGGCGCATCGTCGATCACGACCAGACGATCGTCGGGAAGGCCGACGGCGGTGGCTGCCTCCGTTGCTTGAGGAAGCAGCGTCGAGACCGTGAACAGCCACTGCGCCTTCGAGTCCGCGAGTTGTCCGCGGATGTCCGCCGCGGTGTAGAGCGCGTTGACAGTCGTGGCGGTGGCACCGGCCCGGAGGATGCCGTGGAACACGGCCGCGAAGTCGGGCGAGTTCGGTGAGAGGAGGGCGACGACGTCACCGACCCCCACGCCACGGGCCGCGAGGGCGCCGGCCACGGCGTCGATCCGCGCGATCAAGGTCCGGTAGTCGGTGACGGTCCCGGAGGCGCCGTCGATCAGAGCCGGACGATCGAGGTCGGTATCCGCGATGGAACCGAACAGGACGTCGTGGACACTCCGGTTCGGGATCGGGACGGCGGGATAGGGGCTGCGAAAGCTCATGATGCTCCTGTCGATTCGTTGTCCGGTGAGTTCGAACGCGTGCCGTGCCCATCCCATCGGGCCAGTGCCACATCCAGATCCTCGGTGCGCGGTGGCGGCGCCGCGCCGCGCGTCGAGCCCAGCCGTGGGGCTGGCGCCGGCATCATGAAGCCGGCGGTGTCGGTGAATGCCGCGCGGTGGGTTGCGTGGCTGTGAAGGGTGGCCTCCTGTAGCGAAAGTACCGGTGTGACACAGGCGTTCGCTCCTTCGAAGACCGCCGTCCAGTCGCTGCGCGCCCGAGAGGCGAAGATCCCGTCGAACCGTTCCGCCAGCTCGTTCCAGTTCGAGCGGTCCCACCGGTCGGGCAGTGCGGCCGGGTCGAGCCCCAGGCCTCGCACGAACCGGTCGTAGTACACATCCTCGAGGGCGCCCACGGCCATGAACCCGTGGTCGGCGCACTCGTAGGCGCGGTAGAAGGGCGCCGATCCGTCGAGGAGATTGGTGCCTCGGTCGGCCGACCAGCGGCCGGCATGCTGCCACGATCGGACGAGCGCGGTCACCGAGCTGGCACCGTCGATCATGGCCGCATCCACCACCTGGCCCCGGCCGGTCCGGGTTCTCTCCCACAGAGCGGCGAGGATGCCGACGAGCAGGAACATAGATCCCCCACCGAAGTTCGCGACGTAGTTCAGTGGCGGCGACGGTGGCCCGGTCGCGGGGCCGAGCGGTTCGAGCGCGCCCGACAGCGCAAGGTAGTTCACGTCGTGGCCGGCCTCCCGGGCCAGCGGGCCCTCCTGCCCCCAGCCCGTCATCCGGCCGTAGACCAGTCCCGGATTGTCCTGCAGGCAGACGTC
Source organism: Prescottella equi (assembly GCF_002094305.1). Taxonomy (GTDB): domain Bacteria; phylum Actinomycetota; class Actinomycetes; order Mycobacteriales; family Mycobacteriaceae; genus Prescottella; species Prescottella equi. The sequence continues at coordinate 238,634 of NZ_LWTX01000003.1, read as the reverse complement.
CGGGCCGAGGCCCAGCTTCTCCATCGTGGCGGGCCGGGAACCCTCCATCAGGACGTCGGCGCTGCCGATCAGGCTGCGCACTCGGCGCCGGCCGCGGTCGCTGGTGAGGTCCGCGGTGACCACGGTCCGTCCCCGGAGCATCCCCGCATCGGCGTCGTCGATCCCGTCGTCGGAGGCTTTCGACGACGGCCGGACGACGCGCACGATGTCGGCGCCCAGGTCCGCCAACATCAGCCCCGCGTGCAGTAGCGGGCCGATGGCCTCCATCTCGACCACCCGGACACCCGCCAGCGGCCCGCCGTGACCGTGCGCGGCCGTCCTCTGCGGCATCGTCATCCCTGCCCGGCCGGGGCCGGAACCGCTGCGGCACGGGCGGGTTCGGTTCGGAAGTCCGCAGGGTCGACCTTGTTGGTCATTGCCCAGTAGTCGTTGATACGCCAGGGCAGTACCGATACGACGCGGCCGTCCGGGTTGCGGTACCAGTTCTCCATCGCGGGGTGTGTCCACACCATGCGTGCGTGCCGACGATCGACTGCCTCGTTGTAGCGATCGTTCACCTCGGTCCGGCACTCGAGTGCACCGAGCCCCTCCGACCGCATCAGCGCGAGAGCGTCCATGATGTAACGGATCTGGCATTCCAGGATCGTGATGAAGCTCCCTCCGTGGCCGAGGCCGGTGTTCGGCCCGGTCATGATGAAGAAGTTGGGGAAGTCCGGGACGGTGATGCCGAGATAGGCGCGGGCGTCGTGCTCACCCCAGATCTCCTTGGTGGACCGACCCGCGCGACCGACGATCTCCATCGGGTGGAGAACACGCACGCTGTGGAAGCCCGTCGCCATCACGATGACGTCCAGTTCGTGCTCGACGCCGTTCGAATCGATCAGGCCGGAGGGGGTGACGGCGTCGACACCGAACGGAACGAGGGTGACGGCGGGTTTGCGCAGCATCGCGAACCAGCCGTTATCCAGCAGCATCCGCTTGCCGAAGGGGGGATAGTCCGGCAGGGAGGCCGCGATCAGATCGGTGCGGTCACCCAGCTGATCGCGTAGGTAGCGCTCGTAGAACTTGCGATGACCGTGGTTGATCGCGTTGATCGAGGCGTTCGGCTCGGGCCAGTCCGGATCCACCTGGAGGGACGGGTACACCTTGTCGTTGAAGATCCACGACAGACGTGCCCGATACCACTCGCGATAGCCGGGCACGTGGTCCATGAGCCAGTGCACGTCCTCGGGGATGGTCGCGAAGTAGTCGTCGTTCGGCGCGATCCACTGCGGCGAACGCTGGAAGATCGTCAGCGATCCGACACGGTCGGCGATGGCCGGCCCGATCTGCATGGCACTGGCGCCCGATCCGACGATGCCCACCTTCTTACCCAGCAGCGCCTCCGGATCGTCGAGCTCGCTGGGCCACTCCGCGGAGTGGAAGAGACGCCCACCGAAACTCTCCATCCCCGGCAGGTTGGGGACCTTCGGACGGTTGAGCAGGCCGACAGCGCTGATCAGGATCGGCGCCTCCCAGAGCTCCGAGCTCTCGTCGGGCCGGCGCACCGTGACGCGCCAGCACTGTCGCGACTCGTCGAACTCGGCACGCGTCACCTCGTGCCGGAAACGGACATGCCGCCGGATGTCGTGCGCCGCGGCGAAGTCCTCGAGATAGTTCTGCACCTCGTCACGCTTGCCGAAGTGGGTCGACCAGTTGTGCGGGAACGACGAGATCGAGTACAGGTGGCTCGGTGTGTCGACCCCGGCACCCGGGTAGCGGTTCTCCCACCACGAACCGCCCACCTCGTCGTTCTTCTCCACGATCACGTGGGGGATTCCGGCGCGGGTCAGCTCGACCGAGGCCAGCATCCCCGCGATGCCCGCTCCGATCACGATCGCGTGTAGGCGGTCGTCCGGCGTGCTCGTAACGGGTTCCGGCCGTGGACCGTTGACGATCTCCGCCATCATGGGCGCGAAATCCGACGGCACCGTCTCACCGCAGGTGAGGTCGAGAATCCGCTCGACCTCCGCGTCGTCCAACCGTCGCCGCGGGGGCCGGCCCAGCGCCCACCAATGTTCGACGGCGTCCACCAGTGCACTCCGGATCTCGGACTGGACGTCGTCGGGAAGCCCTCCCGTCGCGTTGTCGTCCATGCCGCGGCTGCGGGTGGGTCGGTAACGGGTGCCCGTCCAGCGCTCGTCGGCGGTCAACTCCAGCAACACCGCGAGCATGGTCGGAACGTTTCCCTGTCGCACCGCCGAACGGAGGCGGTCGTGGTCAGTGAAGTTAGCCATGCGACGGAGGCTAACACGAGTTAGTTTGTTCGCAAACCTTGAAGGCCGAACCGTTTACAACCTTCGTAATCAAGGCTTGACCACGGGCGACGCCGATGCGAGTATGAGCCACATCATACTAACGATGGTAAGTCTTGGAAGTGAGGAACCATGGACCTGTCGGTACGTGTCGAAGCGTGGACGACCGATCTGCGGCGGTGGCCGAGACTGTGCCGTGAGGCCGGCGCGGGGCGGCCCCGGACTGTCCCTGCTGCTGCCGGTGTCGACGTCTGCGAGGCCGCATGAACACCGCGAGCGCAATGGCCGAAGGTCGAACCCTCACGCAGATCCAGGCATCACCTCTGGGTCGGGCGACCCTGGGCGACCAGCTCCGCCGCCACGCGCAGAGCCGGCCGTCCAAGGCCGCGATCGTGTCGTACCGTTCCGACGGTCGACGCACGGTGACCACTTACGCGGCGCTCGACCGGGGGGCCAACCGAGCCGCCCACATGTTCCTCGGGCTGGGGGTCTCCCGCGGTGACCGCGTTGCGGTGATGGCCCGCAACCGGGTGGAGTCGGTGATCGCCTACTACGGTGCCCTCAAGATCGGGGCGGCGTACTCCGGGATCAATGTCCTCTTCGGGCCCGGCGAAGTGTCCCAGCAGCTCGCGCATCTCGAGCCCGCGGCCGTCGTCGTGGCCGCCGAGTTCCTGCCGGTCGTCGAAGAGGCGCTGGCGGGCCTGACGACTCGTCCCGAAGTCGTGGTCCTCGACGGCGGACGCGACATCGGTGGCCACCGTTTCGAGCACCTCCTCGAGTCCTCGCCGGCCACCGAGCCGAATTGCGACGTGGACGAGCACGACCTCGCCATGATCGTGTACACCAGCGGCACCGAGGCGGCGCCGAAGGGCGTCATGCTGCCCCACCGCAATTACCTGGTCTCGACTGCGCCCGCCTACACGTGGGGGCTCAGGTGCCTGGACGACGACGTCTGGCTGTACGTGATGCCGTTCCACACGATCGCCGGGATCGGTTCCCTGACATCGCTTCTGCTCCTCGGTGCGACTTTGGTGCTTCCGGCGAGCCTCGCGCCGGCCGACGCGTTGCAGATGATCGAGACGGAGCAGATCACGGTGCTGGCCCAGACGCCGACGTTCTTCATCTCGCTCGCGGAACACCCACGGTTCGGTCCCGCAACCGTGGGCACCATCCAACGCTGCCTGACCTACGGAGGCCAGGTGTCACCGCGGACGGTGGATGCCTGGCACGACGCGGCACCCGCGTCGGTGTGGGGCACCTACTGGGGTCAGTCCGAGCTGACGCAGCTGGGTTCCGTCGGCTGGTTCAAGCGGCTCGAGGACATTCCCGATCAGGATCCGACCTGGATCGGCAAGCCGGTCGGACACCTCGAGGTCAAGGTGGTCGATGCCGACGGGAACGAGGCCGAGAGCGGCGAACTGCTCTGCCGCACACCGTCGGTGATGCTGGGCTACTACAAGGATCCCGAGAAGACGGCCGCGGTGCTCGACGGCGGGTGGGTACGCACGGGCGACATCGTGCGCCGCGACGCCGACGGCAACATGTTCTTCCTCGATCGCAGCAAGGATATGATCAAGACGGGCGGCTACAACGTGTCCTCCCAGGAGGTCGAGCGCGTACTGCAGACGCATCCCGGGGTGGCGCGGGCCGCCGTCGTGGGACTTCCGGATCCCTACTGGTCCGAGGCGGTCACGGGCTTCGTCGTCGCAGTCGACGGCAGCGACCTCTCCGTCCAGGAGCTCCGAGATCACTGCAAGACCGAGCTCGCCGGTTATAAGGTCCCCAAGGCGATCATGATCGTGGACGAGCTGCCCACGGACGCCCAAGGCAAGCTGCTCAAGAGAGAACTGCGCCGGATGTATGCAAAGGAATGAAACGCTGAACACCGAACCCGACGGCAGTGCGACGCCCGCATCCGGTCGATCCGGACTCGTGGGTCTTCCCAGTCGACGCGACGCCATCCTGGCCGCCGCGGCCGAGTACTTCGCCGAGCAGGGGTACCACTCCGCCGGGATGCGGGGCATCGCCGATTCGGTGGGGATCAAGGGTGCGAGCCTGTACAACCACTTCACCTCGAAAGAGGAGATCCTCTATGCGATCGCGCTCAAGATGACGCAGGTCCCGGTCGAGGAACATCTCCTGGTCCTCGAAGAGTCCGGAACGCCGGCCGAGCGGCTCACGGCGCTGATCGATGTCCATCTGCGGCACCTGGCGGTCAACCGGGTCGAGCACCTGGTGAGCCTGCGAGAGCTGTCTGCGCTCACCGAGGAGCACCGCGAACGGGTGCTCGAGTACCGCAAGTACTACCAGCGACGTGTGCGTGACGTGATCGCCGCCGGGGTTCGCGCCGGGGAGTTCGACAACGACGACCCGGCCCGCGCGGCCGTTGCCGTGCTGGACCTCATGAACGGGGTGAGCTGGTGGCTCCGGGACGATCACGACATCGACGCGCTGGTGACCACCTACGTGGATTACATCGTCGGCGGAATCCTGCGCCACCGCCCCGGACAGTAGAGAGGTCGGGCCGGTCGGCGGCCCCGGTCCATGTCCTCCGAAGCAGTCGGTCTCCCTTCGCATCGCGCGGAGGGAGACCGACTGCATTCACGTCTCGGATCAGAGTGCTCGCCGTAGAAGGGGGACCAGGGCGTCCGGATCCGCGATGGGGTTCGGGTTGGTCCCGCACCAGATGTCCTTGAACGTGTACGTCGCCAGACTGTGGAGATCGTTCTCGGTCAACCCCACCTCACCCAACGACCGCGGCATGCCGAGTTGCCGGATGAGCGTGTCCGCCAACTCGTGTGCGGGCGTCTGCGGCGCGCCCAGCGAGGCGCTGATCAGCGCTTGGCGATGCTCGTTGACCTCACGGTTGTACTCGAGCGCGAAAGGCGCCATGACGCACGAGGTGTAGCCGTGGGGCACGTCGAACGAACCACCGAGGGCGTGCCCGACGGCATGGCTCACGCCCATGTCCAGTCCCGCGACGATCGCGACCATCGACGACCACGCACCGACCTGGCACATCTGGCGGGCCTCCACGTCGTCGGCGTCCTCCTTCACTCGGACGAGTCCTTCGGAGAGCAGCCGGATGGCATTCATCGCCATTCCGTCGTAGTACCCGTTCGACTCGAGGGAGCCGAGCGTCTCGAAGGCGTGATCGAGCGCGCGCACCCCGGTCGAGAGCCACAGCCATTCCGGCGTGTGCCGTGCGAGCGTCGGATCGAGGATCACGGCCTTCGGGGTCATCGCCGGATGCAGGTACCCCTCCTTGACATTGCTCTTCTCGTCCGTCGACCCGGCCAGTGCGTTGAACTCGCCACCGGCGAGGGTCGTGGGTGCCACCACCACCGGAATCCTCGGCGCCGTGAAGCTGGGAGCCGTCACCGAGGTGTCCGGATTGACCTGCAGGTGATAGGCGTCCATCTGGGAGACCTCGCGAACGCCGTGTTCCAGAGTCACGGCCAGGATCTTCGCCAGGTCCGTCGCCGACCCGCCGCCCACGCACAACAGCATGTCGGGGTCGACCTCGGAGGCGGCCAGGGTCGCGGCGATGACGTCCTCGCGTGGCACGTGGGGCCGAACCGCGTCGAACAGTCCCACGAACCGAGCGCCCAGTGCCTCTCTCACGCGGGCGATCTCGTCGGTCTGCGAGTTGAGTGTGCCGCTGCACACGACGAACACACGCTTCGCGCCCAGCAGATCCGCTTCCTGGGCGGCGGCCTCGGCCACCGGGGTCCCGATGCGGACTCTCTCCATGGGCGTCAGGGAGACGAGCGATGACTGCACGGCAATACCATCCTTCTTCTTTTCGACCCGCCGACGACGCAGGCTAACGGCCGTTACCCTAGCCCACATTTGTGGCGTGCGCCACACCCTGTTTCTCCAACCGGGTGGAGAGCTGCGAGCGGTCCGGGATGCGGGCCTCCCCGTATCGAGTCTTCCTGCGGATTTACCGGGAATCGAGACCGGTGGGACGGTCCGACGACGAGCGGTCGGCCAAGCGGGAAGCCTACGGCGAGGCGACGGTGCGAACGTTTGCGAGCGGAGAAACTAACCGTTGTGTGTCTGCTTATTCGGTGTCCGTGCGCTCCCCGCCTCGGCACGCAGGTCGTTCCAGCGCCTGCCGTCCGTTCCCCCGGGGCAGCCGCACCGTGAACGTGTTTCCCGTGGAACCCGATGTCACGGAGATGGTTCCGCCGTGCAGCGTCACGTTCTCCTCGGCGAGGGCGAGGCCGATCCCGCTGCCGTCGGTGCGGCCGCGGGATTCGTCGGCCTTGTAGAAGCGTTCGAACAGGTGCGCCCGAACCTCCGCGGGGATCGGAGCGCCGTGGTCGGTCACGGTGATCACCGCGTCGTCGCCGTCGCCGTCGGTTCGCACCGCCACCGCCACCGGCGGCCGACCGTGCGCGAAGGCGTTCGCCACGAGGTTCCCGACGACGATGTCGATGCGGCGCCGGTCCACTCGGCACGGGACGGCTCCGTCCGCCCCGAGCCGGGCGCGCGATCCGAAACCACGGGTGGCCAACGACTCCCGCACGACCTCGACGAGGTCGTGCGGTTCGAGGACGAGATCGGCCCGTCCGTTGTCGAACCGGGAGATCTCGATGACGTCCTCGGTGAGGCGGGACAGCCGCTCGGTGCCCCGACTGACGATGCGGGCCGCACGCGCGGTGTCCGGCGCCATCGAGTCGGCGTCCTCTTCGAGGACCTCGGCGACCGCGACCAGCGCCGCGAGCGGCGTGCGGAGCTCGTGGAAGACGTCGGCGACGAAACGTCGCGCGTCGGCCTCCTTCGCAGCGAGATCGGCAACGGTGCGGTCGAGTTCGGCCGCGGACCGGTTGAACGTCGCGACCAGCTCGGACAGTTCGTGGCTGGCGCCGGCGGTGAGTTCCTGGCGGGGACGTCCCGGGACGAGCGCCGCAGCGGCGGCGTTGAGTCGACGCAGGGGCAGCACGAGTCGGCGCGCGGTCCACAGCCCGGTCAACGCGGCGAGCGCCGAGACGACGATCGCGACCGCCGCCGCACGGCGTTCGAGCGAATCGATCTGCGCCTGGGCCTCTCCCAGGTCGAACACGGCGGCGACGAACGTCGGCCGGCCCAGGGGCAACTCGGGATCCCCGACGCGGCCACCGACGTAGAACAGTGGTGCGCCGTCGTTGTCGACGCGCTGGAACACCGGTAGCTCCGACTGCTCGAGGCGGGCCAGTAGTTCCGGTGGTGGGGAAGGGACGCCGAGGGGCCACGTGTCGGTGCGGACGGTGCCGGACCAGGCGACGCTCCCGTCCCCGAGGCCGCTGAACTCGGACAGCTCTCGTCGGGTCGGACGCTCTCCGATCCAGGGCACCGCGGAGTCGAGGGTGTCGGCGAAGCTGTTCAGGATCTGGTCCTGCGCGGTCGAGAAGATGTTGGCACGCGCCTGCAGGTACACCGCGGCGGAGGTCGCCACCGCCGCGACCAGCGCGATCACCGCGACGAGCGCCGTGAGCCGGGCCTGCAGCCCCGGGCGCCGAATCCTCATGCGACGGGACCGAACCGGTAGCCGAATCCGCGCACCGTCTGCACGTAGCGGGGATTCGACGGTTCCTTCTCGATCTTCGCGCGCAGTCGCTGCACACAGGCGTCGACCAGACGGGAGCCGCCGAGGTGGTCGAAGCCCCACACCTTCTCGAGCAGTTGCTCGCGGGAGAGCACCTGGCCGGGGCGCTCCGACAGAGCCAGCAGCAGTTGCCATTCGGTGCGGGTGAGTTCGGGCCGCCGAGCGCCCTCGGTGAGGGTCAGGGCGTCGCGATCGATCACGAGGTCGCCGTGCACCTCGCGGCCGTCCACGGTGGGTGCGGTCGGGGTTCGGCGCAGCACCGCCTTGATACGAGCGTCGAGGATCCGCGGCTGCACCGGCTTGACGACGTAGTCGTCGGCGCCGGTCTCGAGTCCCGAGACGACGTCGACGTCCTCACCGCGTGCGGTGAGCATGATGACGGGGACACCGCTGCGGGCCCGGATCCGCCGGCACACCTCGAACCCGTCGACGCCCGGCAGCATCACGTCCAGCACGACGATGTCGGGCGCGCCGTCGGCGAGCGCCGCCAGTCCGGCCTCACCGCTGGCCGCCGCCGTCACCACGTGTCCGTAGCGGTGCAGCGCGAGGCTCAGCGCGTCGCGCAGGTTGTCGTCGTCCTCGATCAGCAACACCGCAGTCATGACGCCCATCCTCCCGACCCTGGGCCCCGGGACAATCGTCGCCACACCTTGTAGCAGAACGGTGACGAAACACCCGCAGGATCCGGAAACTCGGCGGCGACGGTGGACGCCATGCACATCCTTCGTAGAGGTATCGCCCTCCCGATCGCGGTCGTGATCCTGCTGGTGGGCGCCGCGCTGTGGTTCGTCGACGTGATGTCGCGACCGGGATCCGGTGGGCCCGTCGGCCTGGCGCGGCCCGGCGCCTCGACCGCGTACACCTTCGTGGACGACGCGGTCGCGGAGATGCGTGTCGGAGGGGCGCGGCAATCGCGGCCGCGGCCCACCGCGAGCACCGCGAAGGTCATCACGGCGCTGGCCGTGCTGGAGAGGAAGCCGCTCGCGCCGGGCGAGGACGGGCCGACGCTGACCATGACCGAGGCCGACGCCGATCTCTACCGCGACTACGCCGACCGGGGCGGCTCGGCGGTCGCGGTGGGAGCCGGACAGCAGTTGTCGGAGTACGAGATGCTCGTCGGCATGCTGTTGCCGTCGGCCAACAACCTGGCCGACACCCTCGCGGTGTGGGCATTCGGATCGCTCGCCGAATACCGGACGGCGGCAACGCAGCTGGTCCGTTCGCTCGGCATGACGTCGACGACGGTGGGTACCGACGCGAGCGGCTTCTCGTCGTCGACGACCAGCACCGTGCAGGACCTGACCCTGCTAGCGGCGGCGGCCGTGCGAAATCCGGTGATCGCCGAGATCGTCGCGCGCGACCACGCGACGCTGTCGGGGGTGGGGGTGGTCTTCAACACCAACTCGCTGCTCGGCCGTCCGGGAGTGGTGGGCCTCAAGACCGGTACGACCGACGAGGCGGGCGGGGTGTTCCTGTTCGCCGCGCGGGTCGGCGCCGCCGGCCGTCTCGTGGTGGGGGCGGTGCAGGGCGAGGGCCGGTCGGCCCACGACGCCGTCACCCGGGCGTCCCGCCTGCTCGACGAGATCGAGGAGGACACCGCCACCGAGGGCTGACCGGACCCTCAGTGGCTGACGGGTGCGCCGAATCCTCTCTGTGCGAGCCAGTCCAGGACGGTGTCGGCGACGTCCGGCCAACCGTGGTCGACGGTGAGGGAGTGACCGCGGTCCGCCAGCACGATGTAGTCGTTGTCGGTGGGGGCCTTGCGGTAGCGGTGGTGGGCGGACCGGCTGACCGATTCCGGGACGGCGTGGTCCTGACCACCACCGAGGATGAGCAGCGGTCCACGACGTGCGGTCGTGTCGACGTGCGCGGGAGAACCGGGTAGCAGGTTCGCGAACGCCGCCTGGAACAGCGGCCGGCCGGGGGACGGGATGGTCCAGTGGTCGTAGATTTCGTCGGATTCGCTGCGGTCGATGGCATTTCCGAAGCTGTACGCGAAGGCGTCGGGCGTCAGTGTCACGGTGCGTTTGGCGTTCGCCGGGTTGCCAAGTACGGAGAACGTCGACCGTAGTTGCGCGAGCGGCAGTACCTTCACGCCCTGGATCTGGGCGGGGTCGATCGCCACGGCGGCCGCGGCGACGTCGGCGGCCAGCAGTTTCTGCGCGACGAGGCCGCCGAACGAGTGGCCGACGACGATGGGTTTGCGGCCCAACGGTGCGATGGCCTCGGCGAAATGCGCGGTGACCTCGTCGATCCCGTAGCCGGCCTGGTCGTCGGCGTGTTCGCGGGTGTCGGTGATGCTCGGCGCCTCTCCGGGCCACGTGGGTGCCAGGGTGCTGAATCCGGCGGCGCCGAATCTCGTTCGCCACGGGTCCCACGAGGAGGCGGCGAGCCAGAGTCCGTGGATGAACATGACCGGCGGGGCGTCGACGGCGAGGTGCGGTGTGTCCGGCGTGTCGGGCATGGTCTCGGGTCCTTCCAGATCGTGGAATGTGTCCCCAGTGCTGGCTATCACGATGCTCGGCCGCACCACTCGCGGAAGTCGTTATCGCCGTTTCGGTATGGACTTTGGTCACCAATCGAGGACAAACAGTTCGATTCGGTCCCGTTCAGTGAGATTCGTGCCACTCTCGACTGACACGTGTTTCAGTGTGAAGCAGGACACATCATCAAACAGATGATTGATACCGGTAGTCGAGCGTTTTCACTGAAAGGGACTTGGGGAGCGGTCATGACGACGATGGATACGGAGAACGAAGAAGTCCGGATGATCGATGCCGGCGAGGCCCCGGAGCGTTTCGCGCGCGGGTGGCACTGCGTCGGTCTGACGCGCGACCTGCGTGACGGCAAGCCGCATCCGATCCACGCCTTCGGCACCAAGCTGGTGGTGTTCGCGGACAGCGAGGGCGATCTGAAGGTTCTCGACGCGTACTGCCGGCACATGGGTGGCGACCTGAGCCAGGGCGAGATCAAGGGCGACTCGGTGGCGTGTCCGTTCCACGACTGGCGCTGGAACGGCAAGGGCCGCTGCACCGACATCCCCTACGCCCGCCGCGTGCCGCCGCTCGCCAAGACCCGCGCGTGGACCACGATGGAAAAGGACGGACTGCTGTTCGTCTGGCACGACCCCGAGGGCAACCAGCCGCCGGCCGAGGTCACCATCCCGGAGATGACCGCCCCCGGTGAGGAGTGGACCGACTGGGTGTGGAAGCAGATCACCATCGACACCAACTGCCGCGAGATCATCGACAACGTCGTCGACATGGCCCACTTCTTCTACGTGCACTACGGCTTCCCGATCAAGTTCAAGAACATCTTCGAGGGCCACATCGCCACCCAGTACTACGAGGGCGTCGGACGCGAGGACATGGCCCGGCCCACAAAGGACGGACAGGCGGCCTCCACGGGCAACAGCTCGGTCGCGGCGTACTACGGCCCGTCCTTCATGATCGACGAGTTGACCTACCACTACCCGGATTTCGACATCGACTCGATCCTGATCAACTGCCACTACCCGATCTCGCCGAACAAGTTCGTCCTCATGTACGGCATCAAGGTCAAGCAGAGCGAGTCGGTCAGTGGCGCGAAGGCGAACGCACTGGCCGCCGGGATGGCCAAGTTCATCGCGATCGGGTTCGAGCAGGACGTCGCGATCTGGAAGAACAAGACCCGCATCGAGAACCCGCTGCTGTGCGAGGAAGACGGGCCCGTCTACCAGCTGCGCCGCTGGTACGAGCAGTTCTACGTCGACGTCGCCGACATCAGCCCGGACATGACCAACCGTTTCGAGTTCGAGATGGACACCACCAAGCCGGTCGCGGCCTGGCGGCGCGAGGTCGCCGAGAACATGGAGCGCCGGGCGGCCGAGCTCGCTGCTTCGAACTGACGCCGACGGACGACCCGCGGGGTGCGCCGGAATAAGCCGACGCGCCTCGCGGTTGCCCGGTCATGGCCAGAACGGTGGTCGCAACCGCGTACGGGGGCCCCGAGGTCCTCGAGGTGATCGACGCGGACATCCCGCCCCCGGGGCAGGGCCAGGTCGTCGTCGCGATGCGGGCTGTCGGGGTCAATCCGCTGGACTACAAGCTCTACAGCGGTGCCTTCGGTACCGATCCCGCCCGCTTGCCGATCCGCCCGGGCATGGAGGGGGCCGGCATCGTCGAACAGACCGGTGCCGGCGCCGACACCGTCCGGGTGGGCGACGAGGTGATCGTGCGCACCGATGAGGGCGCCTACGCCGATCGGGTACTGCTTCCGGTGGACGACGTCCTGCCGAAACCCGAATCGCTGACATGGGAGGGCGCAGCCTGCCTGCTGTCGTCGGGCGCGACGGCGTACGAGGCCCTCGCGGTCGCAGACGTGGGCGAGGGGGACACCGTCGTCATCCACGGTGCGGCCGGCGGTGTCGGTGAACTGGCCGTCCAACTGGCCGTGATGCGAGGCGCCGTGGCGATAGGCGTCGCCTGGCCCGTTCATCACGATTTCCTGCGCACTCTCGGCGCCGTCCCGGTCTCGCCGGGGCCCGGCCTGGTCGCGCGGATCCACGAGGTCGCACCGGACGGGGTCGACGCGGTCGTGGACACCGTCGGTACCGACGAGGTGGTCGACGATTCGCTCGCGCTGGGCGTGGAGAGGGATCGGTTCGTCAGTCTCGTCGCGTTCGGCCGGGCGGTCCGCGACGGCTTCCGCACGGTCGACGGGATCAGTGAGGAGAGTGCGCGGATCCGCCGCGAGGCGCGTCCGCTGCTCGTGGACATGGCCGGGCACGGCGGGCTGGACGTGGTCGTCGGCACCCGGTTCCCGTTGGCCGAGGCCGCGGCGGCGCACCGAGCGCTGCAGGAACCGCACGCCCGGGGCAAGTTCGTGCTGCTGCCGTAGCGGGGACGGCAGCAGATCAGTCGACGCACGGGATGCCTCTGCTGTCGTCCGCCGCCACGGGCTCTTCCGGTGGTGGAGCTTCGAGCGGAGTGCCGGTGTCCTCGGTGGTCGTCGTGGTGCTGTGCGACCCGGACCGGGTGGTCCGGGAAGACGTGGGCAACGGACCGGTCGTGGCCGTGGTCGTGGTGGGGCTCTCGCCCGCGAACAAGCCGGCCACCTCGGCGCGCAGGCGGTTGGGGTCCACGATGTTCACGGCCTGACCGTCGACGGTCCGGTACCCCTCGATCGGCAGGGTGTGGAAGTCGAGTTCGCCCCGGGTGAGGTTGCGCGCACGCAGGGCGAACGACACCGGATCGAGGTCGTCGTCGACCACGACGTCGCTCTTGACCGTGTCGAACAGCCCGCGCATCTTGGAGACACTGCCGAACATGCCACCGACGTCGAGGTTGCGGAGGACGGCGGTGAGGAACGCCTGCTGCCGGCGGGTGCGGTCGAGGTCGCCGTTGGCGAGCCCGTGTCGTTGCCGCACGAACGACAGCGCCTGCGACGGATCGAGCATCTGCCTGCCGGCGGGGAAGTTCGCGCCCGAGTACGGGTCGTCGACCGGTGCGTTGAGGCACACCTCGAGCGGGCCGAGCGCCTCGGCGATGTCGTAGAAGCCCACGAGGTTCACCTCGGCGAAGTGGTCGATGGGGACGCGCAGCAACTTCTGCACGGTCTCGATCGTGGACCGTCGCCCGGCGTCGCGGGATCGCTGTTCGCGTTCGGCGGGGTCGGTCACGCCCTGCTCCTCGAGGTCGGCGTCGGCGTCCGCCTTCGCCATCCCGTACGCCTCCTTGATCTTGTGCTTGCCGTACCCGGGGACGTCCACGTAGTCGTCGCGGGGGATCGCGGCCGCGGTGGCTCGGCTGCCGTCTCCCGGGACGTGCAGCAGGATGAGCGTGTTGGTGTTGTAGCCACCCGCGTCGCTGTCCCCGGCATGCAGTTCGTCGGTGACGAACTCGGCCGGTAGATCGTTGCCGTGCATGTCCTTTCGGCTGTCGAGGCCGATGAGCAGAATGTTCGAGTCGCCATGTCGGGAATTGCGGTCGCCGCCGGTCAGGACGTCGAGGGCGCCTGACCGGAGGATTCCGCTCGTCAACTCGTGGTGCGCCGCCCATCCGAGTCCGGTCACCACCAGGACGGCGGTCGCCGCGGTGGCCGCCGCGATGCGCAGGGCGGTGACCGTCCTGCGTCGGCGGCGTGGACCCGCAGCGTCGATCGTGTCGTCCTGATCGGAGCGCACTGCCCCAACATAGCCGGGCCCAGCGCACCGACACCCGGCGAATCGGGTCACATGTGGGTGACGCTCAGCCGAGTTGCTTCACAACCGCTTCGGCCACGGGCCGTGCGCTCGCCGGATTCTGCCCCGTCACCAGGCGCCCGTCCTCCACGACGTGCGGCGCGAAGGGCTCGGCCGCGAAGGAGTACACCGCGCCCCGCTCCTCCAGCCTCGCCTGGAGACTGAACGGCACCGCATCGGCACGGTGCGCGAATTCTTCCTCCGGCCAGGAGAATCCGGTGACATTGCGGCCGGCGATCAGGTACTCGCCGTTCGCAAGGGTCGCGCCGAGGAGGCCGGCCGGGCCGTGGCACACGGCCGAGACGACCTTGCCCGTCTCGTGGAATTCCCGCAGCAGGCGCGAGAGGTGCGGGTCGTCCGGGAAGTCGAACATCACGCCGTGCCCGCCCGTGAGGTAGATGGCGTCGTAGTCGTCGGCGGCCACGTCTGCGATGGAGACGGTGGTGTCCAGTAGGTCCATGAATGCCCGGTCTGCATAACGTTTTCTGGTTCCCAGCTCCTCCAGGACGTCCTGGGTGAGGCTCTCCGGATCGAGTGGGACCGGGCCGCCGGCGATGCTCGCGATGGTCGCGGTACCACCCGCTTCGTGCAGGTAGTCCCAGAAATGCGTCAACTCTCCCAACCACAGTCCGGTGCGGTAGCCGACGCTCTCGTACTCGCCGACGCTCGTGACGACGATCAGTACCCGCTTGCCGCTCATGTGAACTCCTCGGGTGTTCGGCGGTTTCGCTCCGCTCCCACGTTACGAGGCGACGGTGTTCCTCACCATCTCCCGCTCGTCACGGTCCGATGATGTCGTGATCGCGAGTGCCATCACGGCCGCGACCGCGCACAGACCGCCCGCGACGAAGAACGCCGCGTCGTAGCCGCCGAACCGGTCCCGGACGACGCCGGCCAGGAACGCGACGAGCCCGGCGCCGATCTGGTGCGACGCGAGCACCCACCCGAAGACGATGGGGCCGTCGGCGCCGAAGTGCTTGCGGCACAGTGCGACGGTCGGCGGCACGGTCGCCACCCAATCGAGCCCGTAGAAGATGATGAACGCGATCATCGGCGGGTGCACCGTCTCCGCGAAGAGAATGGGCAGCACCATCAGCGACAGGCCGCGCAGCAGGTAGTAGATCCCGAGGAGCTTGCGGGAGTCGAACCGATCGGTGAACCAGCCCGACGCGATGGTGCCCACCAGGTCGAAGATGCCGATCACGGCAAGCAGGCCGGCGGCTGCCGTGACGGGCATGCCGTGATCGTGGGCGGCGGGGACGAAGTGCGTGCCGACCAGTCCGTTGGTGCTGGCACCGCAGATGGCGAAGGTTCCCGCCAGGAGCCAGAACACCCGGGTCCGTGCCGCCGAGCGCAGGACGCCGAGCGCGCGCCCGACCGCACCTCCGGACGCCGACGGCGGCTGTGGCCGGACGTAGTCGGCCGGCGCTCCCAGCGGCGGCACACCGACCTCCTCCGGACGGTCCCGGAGGAACACCAGTACCAACGGCACCACGGCGAGTGCGGCGACGGCGACGGTGAGCGAGACCGTCCGCCAGTCGTAGCGTTCGGACAGGGCCGCCAGCGCCGGCAGGAACACGAGCTGGCCGGCGGCACCGCCCGCGGTGAGAATGCCGGTGACCAGGCCGCGGCGGGCGACGAACCAGCGGTCGACCACCGTCGCGACGAAGGCGAGCGCCATCGACCCGGTCCCCAGACCCACCAGGACTCCCCACAGCAGGATCAACTGCCACGTCGTGGTCATGAAGACCGTCAGGCCGCTGCCCAGCGCGACCAGCGTCAGCGCTGCCGCCACGACTCGCCGCATGCCGAAGCGTTCCATCAGCGCTGCGGCGAACGGTGCGGTCAGTCCGTACAGCACGAGGTTCACCGAGACCGCCGCGGAGATGCTCGCGCGGGACCAGCCGAAGTCGTCGTGCAGCGGGTCGATCAGGATCGACGGCGCCGCCCGGAAACTGGCGGCTCCGACGAGGGCGAGGAAGGCCACGACCGCGACGAACCAGGCCGGGTGGATGCGCGGTACACGCCCGCCGGGGATGGAAATCGGGGTGGCGCGGAGCGGGGCGATCTCGGAACTCACGGCGTACATTGTGGCCGCCGCGGCCCGGACCGCCCCGCTCGCCCCGGAGTGCTCAGTTCGGCATGAGCGCCGGCGGCGTACCCGGCAGGCCCGGGTAGTACGTGCCGGCCGACCAACCGCCGTCCACTGCGAGTTCGGCGCCCGAGATGTACGACGCCTCATCGCTCGCGACGAAGAGGGTGGCCCGCGCGATGTCCTCGGACTCGCCGATTCGTTGCAGCGGCACACCCACGTACTTGCTCTGCAGATCGTCGCCGACCAGACCGCCCGGATTGCCGAGCGTGGTGTCCACGCCGCCGGGGTGCACCGAGCACACGCGGATGCCCGCCGGGCCCAACTCGTAGGCCAGCGCCTTGGTGAGTCCGCGCACCGCCCACTTGCTCGCGGTGTACGCGGCCAGGCCGTTGACGCCGCGCAGCCCGTCCACCGAGGAGATGTTGACGATGACGCCGCGGCCCGCCTTCTTCATGGTCGGCACGACAGCCTTGGCGCCCAGCAGGTTTCCGAGGACGTTGATGTCGAGCAGGCGTTCGGTCCGCGCGACGTCGAGGTCCTCGATCGGCGCCCAGTGCATCACTCCGGCATTGTTCACCAGGATGTCGAGGCCGCCGAAACGGTCGACGGCCACTGCGACGGCCGACTCCCACGAAGATTCGTCGCTCACGTCCAGCGGCGTGAAGATGGCGGCGTCGCCGAGTTCGGCGGCGAGTGCACGCCCCTTCTCCTCGAGCACGTCACCGAGCACCACGCGCGCGCCCTCGTGGACGAACAAGTGCGCGGTGGCGGCGCCCATGCCCTGCGCCGCGCCGGTGACGATCGCGACCTTGCCTTCGAGCCGTGCCATGTGTCCTCCGAAATCCGTTGCGCGCCGGTCGGTCCGGCCTGCCACGGACCATGGCGTGATCGCCCCGTGAAGAAAAGGGTGTTTCTCACTCAGTGGTACGGGTCACATCTCGGGTGGCGTCTAGTGCACGACGGCGCCGCCGTCCGCGATGATCACCTGGCCGGTGATGTAGCTGCCGGCGTCGGACGTGAGCAGTAGTGCGGGACCGACCATCTCGTCAGGTTCGGCGATGCGCTTCTGCAGGGACATCTCCCGCATCGCCTCGATCGCCTCGGGCGGGTTGTTGCGGACCATGTCGGTGTCGACCGAGCCCGGTGCGAGCGCGTTGACGCGGATGCCGCGCGGCGCGAATTCGGCGGCCATCGAGCGGGTGAACGACAGCAGTGCGCTCTTGCCCGCCGCGTACATCGCGACTCGGGGAGAGAACATGAATGCGCCGACGGAGACGACATTGAGCACGGCAGCGTGCGCGCTGGCCTCGAGATGCGGCAGGGCGGCCTGGGTGAGGAAGACCGGGCCGCGCAGGTTCACGTCGTACGACTTGGACCACGCGTCCGCGGTGAATCGGCCCAGCGGCTGTGTCAAGGGATTCGCGGCGGCGTTCACGAGGATGTCGATGCCGCCGAACTCTCCAACGGCCCGGTCGACGAGTGTCGTCAGATCGTCGAGCTCACCGAGATGGGTCGGCACACCGATCGCGTTGCCACCCAGATTTCGCAGGTGCTGCTCGATCTTGGCGCACGCCTCGGGTTTGCGGCTGGCCACGACGACGTTCGCGCCCGCGGACACGTACGCCTCTGCGAGTGCGAGGCCGATGCCGCGGGTGCCGCCGGTGACGACCGCGGTGCGGCCGGTGAGATCGAACAGGGTGCCGAGCTTCTCACGGTTCACGATCGGGGGTTCCTTTCCGAGGGACATGCGGGTCAGTGGACCCAGGACGGTGCCCGGCGCTCCGCGAACGCCGTGACGGCCTCGGCGAACTCGCCGCCGGTGCCGGCCAGGATCTGGGTGCGGTTCTCGAGCGCGATGGCCGCGTCCACGCTGCCGGCGGATGCGTTGGAGACGAGAACCTGCTTCGTCATCGCCAATGCGAACGGGCTGTGGTTGCACAGGGTGGCCGCGAGTTCGGTTGCGGTGTCCAGTAGTTCGCCGTCTTCGGCCACGCGGGTGACGAAGCCGATCCGCTCCGCCTCGGTGGCATCGAACTCGCGACCGGTGGTGATCAGTTCGGCGGCGCGGCCGCCGCCGACGATCCGGGGAAGTGTGTAGCTGATCCCGATGTCGCAGCCCGAGATCCCGATCTTGACGAACTGCACGCCGAATCGGGCCGATGTGGACGCGATCCGTATGTCGCACGCCGCCGCCAGCGCGAGTCCGCCACCGAACGCGGGTCCGTTGATCGCGGCGATCACGGTCTGCGGGAGTCGTTGGATCCGCGGGACCAGCGAGGCGATGTACTCCTGTGTGCGCATTCCGGCCGCCGGTCCGGTGAGGCCGGCGGCGGTCGGCGCTGTGCGGACCGGATCCTTGAGGTCGAGACCGGCGCAGAAGCCGCGACCGGCGCCGGTGAGGATCACGACGCGGCACGAGTTGTCTCGCTCGAACGCGGCCAGGGCGTCGTGGAGTTCCTCGACCAGGGCGAAGCTCAGCGCGTTGAGACGCTCCGGCCGGTCGAGTGTGAGGATCGCGACGTCCGGTGCGGGCCGTGCGATGTCGATCAAAGTCATTCGGGCTCCGCTTCGTTCGAATCGTCCGGCTATCAGGCTTACACCATGTAAGGTAAATACGCAGCACTTTCACGAGGAAGGGTCCGAAGTGACTCAGGACGGTCCCGGCAGGGGGCGGCGGCGCGACCCCGTGCGGCATCGTGCGGTGCTCGACGCCGCGGCGCAGGTGCTGGTCGAGGACGGCTACGAGGCGCTCACCTTTGCTGCGGTGGCGCGGCGGGCGGGTGTCGGACGTCCACTGCTCTACCAATGGTGGGGAACGAAGGGCGCGCTGGTGCAGGAGGTGCTGTTCCGGCGCGAACCGGTGTCGGCGCGGGCCGTCACTCCCGGCGCGTCCTTCGAGGAGACCTTCACGGCGATGGTTCACGACATGGTGTCGCTGCAACTGCTGCCCGAGTACCGGCGAGGGATGCCGGGACTGATCGCAGACATGGTGGCAGACCCCGCCCTCCAGGATCAGGCCGAACGCCGGTTCATCGGGCCCGTGCGGGCGCGCTATGTCGAGGTCTTCGACCGAGCGGTCCGATCCGGCGAGATCGGACCGAACGTGGATGGCGCCCTCGTGCTGGACACGCTGCGCGGTGCGCTCACCACGCTGACCTCGGCCCGGCCGGACTGGGAAGCGGACGATTTCGTCGACTATCTCGTGCGACTGGTGCTGGACGGGATCCGCACCGGCTGACGGCTTCACGAGGAGACCTTCCCGGTATCGCGCCCGGCGTGCCGAAGTGTCCTACGGTGGACCGGAGGCCGACAGCGAGCGGAGGTCGACATGCGCAGGCGCGACAAGGAAGAACGCCCGGACTACGACGAATCCCACCTGAGGGTCGGGAAGCCGAAGACGAAGGCCGCCGGTGTTCCCGCCGTTGCGGTCTCCATGAAGCGGTCGCTGGAGAACATGGGCATCGTCCGCACCGGTGAGACGCTGCTCGAGTTGAACAAGGTCGGCGGCTACGACTGCATGAGCTGCGCGTGGCCCGACCCCGAACCCGGACACCGGCACCCGGCGGAGTTCTGCGAGAACGGCGCCAAGGCCGTCGCGAACGAGGCGACCCTGCGCAGGGTGACGCCCGAGTTCTTCGCGCGTCACTCGATCGCCGAACTCGCCTCGCGCAGTGAGTACTGGCTCAACGAGCAGGGGCGGATCACGCACCCGATGATCAAGCGGCCAGGGGCGACGCACTACGAACCGATCGACTGGTCCGACGCGTATGCGCTGATCGGACGCGAGCTGCAGTCCCTCGACCCCGACGAGGCGATCTTCTACACATCCGGCCGTGCCTCGAACGAGGCTGCCTTCGCCTATCAACTGTTCGTTCGGGCGTACGGCACCAACAACCTGCCGGACTGCTCGAACATGTGCCACGAGTCGACGTCGATCGCGCTCGCCGAATCGATCGGAATAGGCAAGGCCAGCGTGGTCTTCGAGGACATCCACGAGGCCGATCTGATCGTGCTGCAGGGGCACAATCCCGGAACCAACCACCCGCGGATGCTCACGCACCTCGAGGAGGCGAAGAAGCGCGGCGCGAAGATCCTGTCGATCAACCCGCTCAAGGAGGCGGGCCTGCTGCACTTCCAGAACCCACAGACCCCGAGTGGGGTGATCGGCCGGGGGACGGATCTCTCCGACTACCACCTGCAGATCAAGCTCGGTGGCGATCTCGCCCTGATGCAGGCGATCGGTTCGCTACTCGTCGAGTGGGACGCGCTCGACCACGAGTTCATCGAGGCGTACACGCACGGCTTCGAGGCGTGGCGCGATCATGTCAGGGCGGTGGACTGGGACGCGGTCACGGCGTCCACCGGGCTGTCCCGGGCGGAGATCACGGGGGCGGCGCAGATGCTGCGCGAGTCGAAGGCCACGGTCTTCTGCTGGGCGATGGGGCTGACCCAGCACCGCAACGCGGTCGCGATCATCAAGGAGGTCTGCAACGTCGCGTTCGCGCAGGGCAACATCGGCAGGCCCGGAGCGGGGCTGCTGCCACTGCGCGGCCATTCCAACGTTCAGGGCGACCGGACCATGGGGATCTGGGAACGCCCGCCGCAGAGCTTCCTCGATGCGCTCCAGCTGGAGTTCGGTTTCGATCCGCCCCGCGAGTACGGCTACGACACCGTCGATTCGATCCGCGCGATGCGGGACGACAAGGCCAAGTTCTTCATGGGGCTCGGTGGCAACTTCGTCGAAGCGGCCCCGGACACCCGCGTCACCGCGGGCGCGATGCGCAACACCCGGATGTCGGTGCAGATCTCGACCAAGCTCAACCGGTCACACCTCGTCACCGGCGAGACCGCACTCATACTCCCGACGCTGGGGCGCACCGAGAAGGACGTCCAGGCGAGCGGGGAACAGTTCATCTCGGTCGAGGACTCGGTGTGCGCCGTGCACGCGTCGCGTGGCCCGCTCGATCCGGCGAGTCCGCACCTGCAGTCGGAGACGGCCATCGTCACGCAGATCGCGCACGCGACTCTCGGTGACCGTTACGGCCTCGATTGGCTGGGCATGCGGGACGACTACGCGAAGATCCGGCTCCACATCTCGAAGGTGGTTCCGGGGTGCGAGGGCTACGAGGTGAACGTGCGTCGTCCGGGCGGATTCATCCTCCCGCATCCGCCGCGTGACTCGAGGACGTTCGAAACCCCTTCGGGGAAGGCCGAGTTCGACGTCGCTCCGATCGAGGTGATGCAGGTGCCGCCGCGGCACCTGATCCTGCAGACGCTGCGCAGCCACGACCAGTTCAACACCACCATCTACGGCCTGAGCGATCGCTATCGGGGTATCGAGGGCGGGCGCCGCGTGATCTTCATGCACCGCGACGACATCGCCGCTCTCGGCTACGACGACGGCGATCGGGTGGACCTGCTGACGGAATGGAAAGGCGACGACTGTGCTCGGTACGCGCCAAGTTTCCGGATCGTCGAGTACGACATTCCGCGAGGCACGGCGGCGGCCTACTATCCCGAGACCAATCCGCTCGTCCCGCTGGATTCGACTGCGCTGAAGAGTAATTGCCCCACGTCCAAATCCATCATCGTGCGACTGGAGCGGGCGGGCACCGTGCGGGAGGCGCACATCGACGCGCGTACGCAACACGACATCGGCTGGGACTGGTCGCACAAGAGCGAGCCGCAGCCGCGTTACCTCTCCTGAGTGTGCGCGGGCGGTAGTCCGGCGGCGACCGCCACGGTGTCGAGTACCCACGCCTCGTATCGCTCCGGCGTCCAACCGCTCTCGCGCACGAGGTGTGTATAGGTCTCGGGGCTCAGCAGCGCCAGTGCGACGTCCGTGGCGGCGTGGGGGTCCACGCCAGGCGACTTCGCGGCGAGGGCGTCCATCAGGTGCCGCTGAACGGTGCGACGCTGCTCGAGATTCGTCTGCCACAACTCCGCGACCTCGGAGTCGGCCGACGCTCCGGCCCGCACCGCGAGCAGCACGTCGGCGGCGCGTTCCAGGATCAGGCGGGCGTGGTGGATCTGGATCCGCAGCTGATCGCGCGGATCGGGGGCCGCGACGGCGTCGGCGACCCAGCCCCGGTCGAGAGTCGCGACCGGCGCGTCGTCGCCGGCGATGGTGATGTCGAGCAGGGACGACAGCACGCTGCGCTTGTTGCCGAACACGAAGTACACGCTCTGCGACGACACGCATGCGCGGGCGGCGATCTGCTTGATCGTGGTGGCCGCGTACCCGGTGGTCGTGAACAAGGCACACGCGGCGTCGAGGATCTTCGCGCGTGCCGGTCGCTGTCCGTTGGAGGTTGCCACGCCCAAACCCTAGCTCTAGAGTTGTGCTCTAGAGCAGCACTCTAGTGGTGGAGGTGGCGGGATGAGGGCACTGGTCCTGGGCGGTTACGGTGCGGTCGGCGCGTCGCTCGTGCGGCACCTGCGGGCGGCGGGTATCGAGTCTTCGGCGGCCGGACGCGACGCGGCCCGCGCCGATGTCCTGCTGGACCTCGCCGACACCGGTGCGCTCGAGGCGGCGGCGCGAGCGGTGGACGTGGTGGTGAACGCATCCGGGCGCGAGAACGCCGACGTCGCGCGGGCCGCGGTGCGGGCGGGCGCGGTGTTCGTCGACATCACTGCCACCACGTCGTACTCGCGGGAACTGGAGCGGATCGAAGGTCCGGTCCTGCTCGGTGTCGGTCTGGCGCCGGGGCTCACCGGGTTGCTCGCCTCCGAGGTCGCCGCCACGGGAGCCGGTCCGGTCGAGATCCTCGTCGGGATCGGGGCGGGCGAGCGCCACGGCGCGGCGGCGGCTGAGTGGACGTACCGCCTGCTGGGGGAGCGGTTCGACGACCCCGACGGCTCACCGGTCCGCAACTTCACGCGTCCGCAGTCGATTTCGTTGCCGCCCGCAGTCTCCTCGGAGTACCGCGCCTTCCCTGCCGTCCGCGCGGACTTCGCGGATCAGCACGTGCTCACCGCCGGTCTCGGGGTCCCGGTCCGTACCTATCTGCGGATGGACTCGCGGATCGCGACCCTGGGGCTGGCGACGCTGACGTGGGTTCCGGCACTGCGGTCCTTGGCGCCGACCCGGATGTGGGGTTCCGACCGGTGGATCGCCCTGGCGCGGAACGCGGACGGTGCTTCGCGGTGGGCGACCGGGCGCGGCCAGTCGGAGGGGACCGCCGCGATCACGGCGTGGGCGGTTGCGCGGCTGGCGGAGCGTCCGATCGCCCGGCCGACGTGGTTGCACGACAATGCGACCCTCGCCGAGCTCCGGTCGTCGTCCGCGGCGGATGCGATCGAGTTCGGTGCGGTCGACGGCGCCACTCGGTAATTCGATTGCGCGGTGCGTGCGCCCGTCCTAGGGTTTCGCGAATCCGGCACGTCGGCCGGTCCCTACCCGTATGGAAGTGGTGAATTATGCCCCGGACAGCCGCCGAGCTCCTTCGCGATCCCGCGAACCGCTCCGGCCGGTGATCCGAACCAGACATCGGATCCCCTGTCCGGTGTGATCCTTCCGCGGGGTCGACGACGCTCGGCAACCTTTGCCGCCCAGTCGATCTCACAGAGGAGTTTCCCGTGTCCCACAGCGGCACGCCGATTTCACGCCTGTCCACCTTCACGTGTGTCCGTTGCGGGCTCACCGTGTGCGTCACCACGCCGGACGCCGTCCCGCGTACGCACTGCCCGAACTGCCTCGCCGGCAGGCACGGACGGTGCGACGCCCGAACCCATCCGATCGCGGTCGCCGTGCAACGCGACGGCGACTGGATGCTGATCCATCGATGCACCGGTTGCGATCGTCTCGAGGCCGGGCCGGTGGCCTCGGACGACAACCAGCTGCTGTTGATCCGCATCGCGGTGAAACCGTTGGCGCAACCGCCGTTTCCGCTCGAACACCTCGCGCACCTCTGACGCGGCGTGAGGTGATTCGCGTGTCACGCAGGAACGACAGAACCGAACGTCCGCAGCGCGCCAAACCCGTCCACCGGGACGGCCCGGCACGCCGTGGGACATCCTTCCGCTGCCTGGGTTGCGGATTGGACGTCCCGATGTGGGCGCCCGGCACGGCGCACCGCAACCACTGTCCGACGTGTTTGTGCAGTAGGCACGTCGACCGCACCGTCCCCGGCGACCGTGCGTCGTCGTGTGGCGGCCGGATGGACCCGATCTCCATCTCGGTGCGCGGCGGCGGTGAATGGCTCATCGTCCACCGATGCGGTGCGTGCGGTGCGATGGGTGTGAACCGCACGGCCGGTGACGACAACCCGCTCGCCCTCGTGCGGATCGCGGTGCGTCCGCTCTCGCATCTCGATCGCGTCCGGTAGCCGGTTCTCGGCTCGGAACCGAAGGGTCGGCCCGGACCCGCTCGGGCGATTGCCGTGCGGAAACCGCGATTCCGGGGCAGGGTTGACAGCAAGCGCAGTGCCGCGCGGCCCGAGGAAGGCCCGTCTGCAGTGAGTGGACGGGCCTTTTTCGGGCTTTGTCGCGGCTGAAGGGAGGTTCTGGAGTGGATTTCCAGACCCTGTGGGATTTCGTGTCCGAGCGGCGTCAACAGCTGCTCACGGACTCGTATCTCCATGTCAGCGCGGTCGTCCAGTCGGTGGTGATCGCGGGTGTGATCGCCGTCCTCGTCGGGATCGCCGTCTACCGCAGTCCGATCGGGTCGGCGGTCGCGACGGGTCTGGCCAGCACCGTGCTGACCTTGCCGTCGTTCGCCCTGTTGGGTCTGCTCATCCCCATCCTGGGCCTGGGCGTCGCGCCGACCGTGACCGCCCTGGTCCTGTACGGCCTGCTGCCGATCATCCGGAACACGATCATCGGTCTGGCCTCGGTGGATCCGGCGATCACGGACGCGGCCCGCGGCGTAGGCATGAACCGGCTCCGGGTGCTCACCCGCATCGAGATGCCGTTGGCGTGGCCGTCGATCCTCGCCGGGATCCGGGTCAGTACGCAGATGCTCATGGGCATCCTCGCGATCGCGGCCTACGCGAAAGGCCCGGGCCTGGGCAATCTCATCTTCTCGGGCCTGTCCCGCGTCGGCAGTCCCACCGCCGTACCGCAGGCGCTCACCGGCACCGTTCTCATCGTCATCCTGGCGCTCGTCCTCGATGGACTGCTCGTCCTGCTCGGGCGCCTCACCACCTCGAGGGGGCTTCGTGACTGACCTTCTACCCGCCGAAGAACGAACCGGCAGTGGCGTCGAAATCGTGCTCGACGACGTCGTCAAGCAGTACGCGGGCCAGGACGACCCGGCCGTCGATCATGTGTCGATGACCATTCCCGCCGGTGAGACGGTCGTGTTCGTCGGACCGTCCGGATGCGGCAAGACCACCACCATGCGGATGATCAACCGGCTCATCGAGCCGACGTCGGGCACGATCACCATCGCCGGCCGCGACACCCACTCGATCGATCCCGACCGGCTGCGCCGGGGCATCGGCTACTCGATCCAACAGGCCGGTCTGTTCCCGCACCTCACGGTCGCGAAGAACGTCGCCACCGTGCCCGGACTGGTCGGGTGGGACAAGAAGCGCACCGCCGAGCGTGTCGACGAGATGCTCGATCTGGTGGGACTGGACCCGGACACGTACCGCGACCGCTACCCGCGGCAGTTGTCGGGCGGGCAGCAGCAGCGCGTCGGCGTGGCCCGCGCACTCGCCGCGGATCCGCCGGTGCTGCTGATGGACGAGCCGTTCGGTGCGGTCGACCCCATCACGCGCGGACTGCTGCAGGACGAGTTGATGCGACTGCAGTCCGATCTGGGCAAGACCATCGTCTTCGTCACCCACGACTTCAACGAGGCCGTCAAACTCGGCGACCGGATCGCCGTGCTGGGCAGCCAGTCGCACGTGATGCAGTACGACACCCCGGAGGCGATCCTCGCCAACCCGGCCAACGACATGGTCGCCGGGTTCATCGGCGCCGACGCGTCGCTCAAGCAGCTGACGCTCGCCCGGGTTCGCGACATCGAACTGAGCCAGTGCCCCACCGCGTACCGGAACGGATCGGTGGCCGAACTGCGCCGGGAGCTGGCCGAGCAGGACGCGCCGTGGGGCCTGATCCTCGACCCGCGCGATCGCCCGCTGCGGTGGGTCTCGCCCGAGCAACTCGCGACGGCGGGTTCGCTCGAGGACGTCGGCAACCCGGTGGGCGAGAACGTGTCGCTCACCTCCACGTTGCAGGACGCCCTGGAAGCACTGCTGGTGCAGGCGAGCGCGTCGGCCGCCGTCACCGGCCGGCGGGGCGAGTACGCGGGCATCGTGACGATCGACACGCTCGTCCACGCACTGCAGGAGGTACGCGAGGAACACGCCGACGACCACGTCACCGGGGAACTGTCCGAATGACCACCGCCACCGAACAGCAGGCGACCGCGCGCGCCGAACGCATGCGGCTGCTGGTGCAGCCGGTGCTGGTGCTGATCCTGGTAGGCGGCGTGCTGGGCTGGGCGTTCAGCCGGGACCTCAATGCCACGCAGAAGGCGAGCATCAACGTCGCCAACATCGCGACGCTCACGTGGCAGCACGTACTGATCACCGTGGTGGTGGTACTCATCGTGCTGGCGCTCGCGGTGCCGCTGGGTACGTTGCTCACCCGGCCGGGCTTCACGCGGTTGGCGCCGATCTTCGTGGGCATCGCGAACATCGGTGCGGCCGCGCCGGCGATCGGCCTGCTGGTGTTGTTCTACCTCGCGACCCGGACCACGGGATTCTGGATCGGGGTGCTGCCGATCGCGTTCTACTCGCTGCTCCCGGTGCTGCGGAACACGATCCTCGGCTACCAGTCGGTCGATCCGACGCTCGTCGACGCCGGTCGAGGACAGGGCATGTCGGCGCTGACGGTGCTGCGCCGCGTCGAGTTTCCGCTCGCGGTGCCGTACATCCTGGCGGGCCTGCGCACGTCGCTCGTCCTCGCGGTCGGCACCGCG
This sequence comes from Prescottella equi, assembly GCF_002094305.1. GTDB lineage: Bacteria > Actinomycetota > Actinomycetes > Mycobacteriales > Mycobacteriaceae > Prescottella > Prescottella equi. The sequence continues at coordinate 211,502 of NZ_LWTX01000003.1, read as the reverse complement.
ACGCTGTGCTTCCTGGTGAGCGCGGGCGGTCTCGGCATCCTCATCGACACCGGATACAAGTTGCGCGACAACGTGACCCTCGTGGTGGGCGCGGTGTTGGCGGTGGCGCTCGCGTTGCTGGTCGACTGGCTGGGCGCGCTCGCCGAGACGTACCTCGGCCCGAAGGGACTGCGCTGACATGAAGGTGATGCGACGAGTCCTGGTCGGCACCGCGGTGGTGCTGGCGACCACGCTGCTGGCGTCGTGCGGCCTCGAATCGGGTGGTGCCCTCCCACTGAAGGTCGGTCCCGGCAGCATCGCGCCCGTCGCCGAGCTCGACGGTGCGCGGATCACGGTCGGCTCCAAGGACTTCACCGAGCAGGTGATCCTCGGCTACATCATCGAGTTCGCACTGTCCGCGGCCGGTGCCGACGTCCGCGACCTGACGAACATCCAGGGCTCCAACAGCACTCGCGACGCGCAGTTGGCGGGACAGATCGATGTCAGCTACGAGTACACCGGCACGGGCTGGATCAACTACCTCGGGCACGAAGAGCCGATTCCCGACTCACGAGCACAGTTCGAAGCCGTCCGGGACGAGGATCTCGAGCGCAACGGGATGGTGTGGACGGATCCGGCGCCGATGAACAACACGTACGCGCTCGCCACCAGTCGGGCCACCGCGGAGCGCACCGGGGTGCGGACGTTGTCCGACTACGCCGCCCTGGTGGAGCGGGATCCGGCCGCGGCGACGACGTGCGTCGAGACCGAGTTCAACGTCCGCCAGGACGGCTTTCCCGGCATGGCGGCCGCGTACGGATTCGACCCGGCGCGAGCCGATCGGCGGATCCTGCAGACCGGCATCATCTACCAGGCGACCGCGGACGGCAGCCAGTGCAAGTTCGGCGAGGTGTTCACCACCGACGGCCGGATCGCGGCCCTCGATCTCGTGGTGCTCGAGGACGACCGTCAGTTCTTCCCGAAGTACAACCCGGCGTTGACGATGCGCGAGGACTTCGCCGAGCGGTACCCGGAGGTCGCGGAGGTGATGGCACCCATCTCGGCGGTGCTCACGGACGACGTGATCAGCGAACTCAACAAGCAGGTGGACGTCGAAGGCGAGGACCCCGCGACGGTGGCCAGGCAGTGGCTCGTCGACCGGGGTTTCGTGACAGCGGAGGGCTGAATCACACCATCCCGGTGAGTCCTTCGGCGCCGTCGGCGAGGAACCGGATCAGCTCTCGGTCGGGCTGGACGCGTCCGTCGGCGCCGTGCAGATACAGCCCGCCGACGACGTGATCCGCCCGATCGCGCAGCGGAACCGCGAGTGCGGCCCGGCCGATCCGGGACTCCTGGCACTCGTGAGCGAACCCGTCCAGCACCACCGCCCGCAGGTGCCGGGTCAGCTCGTCGAGGTCGCAGATCGTGAATTCCGTCAGCCGGCGCAGGTCCGGCTCGGGGTGCACGTCCGGGAGATACGCGAGCATCAGCTTGCCGAGGGCGTTGGCGTGCAGGTGCTTCGACAGCATGCCGACGGCCGCGATCTCGTGGTCGGGGTCGCGGTCGACGATGCGCAGCCGGCCGCCTGCGAACGACGCGACGTGGATCGCGAACCGCGTGCGCGACCGTAGTTCCTCCACGGCCTCGTGCAGTGACGGCAGTGTGCCGGTGTCGGCGGCGGCCCGCGCGAGCTCCGCGGTGCGGCGTCCCAGCGCGAAGCCGGACAGGTCCGGCACCCGCACGAGGAAGCCCTCGGCGACGAGCAGATTCAGCATCCGGTAGGCGGTGGCCGGAGGTACACCCGCGAAGCGCGCGATCTCCTTGGCCGTCGTCCCCGGGCCCAGATGCGCCACCGCCTCGAGCATCCCGAGTGCCCGCTGCACGGCCTGCGGTTGTTGCCCGCTGAAGTGCGTGCCCTCGGTGCGGACCTGGGTACGTGACGGCATCACCGTTCGCCGTCCCGGGCCTGTCGCACGCCGTGTCCGGCGGTCGCGACGATGCGCCGTCGGCCGTCCTCGTCCACGACGAGAACCCCTGCGCCCGGCAGGATGTCGGCCGTCTCGACCGAGTCGAACGCGCCCACCGTGGCGAGACTGTCGGGCCGGGACCGGCGCAACAACTCGTGCCACACGACGCCGGACGACCCGACCAGCGTGAGCGTCGCGGGCACCATCCACACGTCGTGCACGGTGCCGTCGACGGCGAGGCACGCGAGCAGACCGGCGCCGAGTACCGTGACGAACACGGCGGCCGCACGGGTCGTCGCGGTGTGCTCGCCGATGCGGCGCAGGAAGCGCAGCGACGCGAAGGCGACGAGCGTGTACGCCGTCACCAGGCCGACCTCGACGACGCCGTCGAACACCGCCGAATCGGCCCGCGCCCACAGCGCGTAGACCGCCGCGCCGGTCAGACTTGCGGAGGAGAAGAGCGCGACCGCGACGTGCGGCGTGCGGAACCGCCGGTGTACGCGCGAGAGTGCCGGCGGGAGTACGCGTTCGACGCCCATCGAGTACAGCAGCCGCGATCCGGCCTGCGCGCAGCCGAGGGTGGACGCGAACCACGAGCACGTCATGCCCGCCTTCACCGCGAGCACGACCCCCCACGAGGCACCGGAGGCGGTGCCGTCGAAGTAGGCGCCGACGATCACCGAGCCGTGCCCGAGGAGCGACGCGGTGGCGGCGAACACGAAGAGGATCCCGACGAGGACGGGGGAGACGAGGACGGTGCGGGTGACGGTGACGAGGGGGCGTTTGGCTTCCGGGCCGAAGAACGCGGCGCTCTCGAAGCCGGCCATGGACAGCACGGTGAGCATCGCGAGGAAGGGGAGCAGGCTCACGGGCGTCGGCGGCAGATGAGCGCCGGCCGGGGCCGTGCCGGTGGGCGTGCCGATCATGATCGCCACGATCAGGACCAGTGAGAGGCTCTCGACCACCAGGATCGCCCGGGTCGCGAACCGCACACCCCGCACCGCGATCGCGCCGACCACCGCCGCCAACACGGCGATGGTGAGCACCCACGGTGCGGGCCCGTCCAGCCGCAGCCCGAGCAGATCCGCGATGTCGAGCAGACTCCCGGCGGCCTGCGACATGACGGAGATCGAGATGCCGAGGTAGCCGACGACCAGAGCGGTGCCGGTAGCGAGCGCCGCCCGCGCGCCGAGGCCCTGGAACACGAAGCTGTACAGCGATCCGGCGGCCGCGAGGCGGCGGGTGAACTGGGTGATGCACAGCGCCACCAGCGCGACCGCCGCCGTCGTCGCGCCGATCACGAGCACGCCCCCGACGCCGGGCCGGTACGCGGTGATCCACAACGCGATGAACACCATCCCGGTGGCGGGCGCGATGGTCGACAACGACTGGCCTATCAGGTCGACCAACGTGAGCCGTCGCCGGCCGAGGGCACGCAACGGTGAATACACCTGCTCCGGTGGGCTTTCCGCCTCCTGTGCACGGGCAATCGCTGCCCGGAGTGCAGCTGTCACGACTCTCGTCCCGTCTGTACGCCCGGTGGTACAGACGCAAGCTAACCCCGGTGTGTTTCGGCCCGGTTACCTTTGCGAACAATGTGCGATTCGCAAGTGGGAATCGCCTTCTCGCCGGCCCCACTCGTGATGCGACGGAACGTTTCGTCACCGTCGCAACGGCGACTTCCGGGACGGCAACGATGGGTCCACACCGTTGGAGAAGGAGGTGGATCCACCCATGCTGTGGACGATGATCGCGGCAGCCGTCGGGGGTGTGCTGCTGCTCGCCGGAGTGCCGAAGGTGCGAGATCGGGAGGGCCTGCTGCGGGTGGTCCGCGGCTACCGGATCCTGCCGGCGTCACTGGAGCGACTGGTCGCGGCGACGCTGCCGTCGGTGGAGATCGCGCTCGGCGTGGCCCTGATCGCGGGCTTCGCCCCGCGGATCGCGGCGGCGGTCGCTACGGTGCTGTTCACCGGCTTCTGTGTCGGGCTCACCGTCAACCTGCTGCGAGGACGCCGCGAACTCGATTGCGGCTGTTTCGCGTTCGGGAACGAGGGCGAGGCGCCGCGGATCGGCTGGTTCCACGCGGTGCGGGCGGCCACGCTGGCCGTCGTCGCCGGGGCGCTCGCGGCCACGACGTCGACGGCCCCGACACCGGCCGAGCACGTGCTGGCGGTCGCCGGCGTGCTCGTGGTGCTGGCCGCAATCGTCGCGGCCGTGCAACTGCGCTCGGTGGTCCACCTCGGACGCCGGCCCGTCGACGCGCACCTGAGCAAGGCATCCATCGAATTGCGTGTCGCATCGGCGATCTCGCGCTACTGACCGACGTTCCCTCACGACAAGGATCGACAATGAACACTTTCCTCCTCATCGCCGTCGTGGTCCTGGCGGTCGCCGTCGCGGTGCTGTTCCTCATGGTGCTGGCGCTCGCCCGCGAGATCGGCCGTGTGCAGGTCCGGCTCGGCCCACTGGGCGCCCGGATGATGGACACCGGCCCCAAGGTGGAACAGGTCGCGCCGTCGTTCCGCGGCCTCACCGACCACCTGGGACGCACCGTCGGCGTCGGCGGGCACCGGGACAAGCCGCAGCTGCTGCTGTTCACCGCGCCCACCTGTTCCACGTGCAAGAGCCTGCTGCCCGGGCTGCGGGCGATGGCGAAGGCCGAGAGGGACCTGGAGATCGTCATCGTCTCCGACGGGACCCCGGAGGAGCACGCGCAGTTCCTGGCCGGCTCGGGGATCGGCAGCGAACTCAGCTACGTCGACGGCCGTGACGTCGGTATCGCCTACCAGGTCGGGACCACGCCGTACGGCGTCATCCTCGACGAGCACGGCAAGATCCGGTCGAAGGGACTGTGCAACCACATGGCGCAGGTCGAAAGTCTGCTCAACGCACTCGAATCCGGTACCCCGTCACTCCAGCACCTGCACGAGCAGGCGAAGACCAACCTCGCCGCGCACGTCTGAAACCCCCCATCGAGAACGGAGAGAACACATGTCCGACAAACCGATACACGACGGTCCGGAGATGTACGAGAACCGGTATCCCGTCGACGAGGACACCGTGAGGGAGCAGGCCGCGTGGATGGCCGGGTCCGGCGGAACCCTCGCCAGCCGTGCCGGGCGCCGGATGTCCGAGCGTGTGTCGCGCCGGTCGATGATCAGCCGGATCGGCAAATGGACGATGGGCGTTTCCGGTGTGGCGCTGATCAGTTCGCTGCCGGTTACCAGGAGCGCGTTCGCGCAGGAGGCCGCACCGCCGCCCGCGCCGACGCCCGACAAGGACCCACTCGTACCGGTGTACGACGGCAAGGACCCTGCCGAGTGCGAGTACTGGCGCTGGTGCAACATGGACGGCACGTCGTGTGCCGCGTGCAACGGCGGTGGCGTCACGACGTGTGCGCCGGGCAGCAAGCCGGGCGCCGAGTTCTGGGTGGGGTGCTGCACCAACCCCGACACCGGCAAGACGTACCTCATCGCGTACTACGACTGCTGCGGTGCGCCTTCGTGTTCCAATGCCTTCTGCGGCGAGCCGGACATGCAGGCGATCATGTACAACCCGGTCTCCGGCAGCTACGACCAGGAGATCATCTGGTGCGTGTCGGACGAATCCCAGTCGTACACGTGCACGATGGCGCCGATCATCGGCGAGGACTGCCAGACCCGTCCCGCCGCCCGTCCCAAGGTCGGAGCCGGCTCATGACCGATGCCTCACGCCGCCTCGTCCGTGGTGCCGCGGCCGCCGTCCCCGTCGCGCTCGTCCTCTCGCTCGCCGCGTGCTCGTCCGACGCGGCCGGTAACGAGTCGGAGTCCTCGCAGGCCACAGCAGGCGAGGTCACCTACCCGAGTGTCCCGTTCACCGCGCCCGGCGCGGGCATCTCGTTGGGACACGACGACCAGGCGATCGGTTCCACCATCCCCGAACCGCTGCACGTCGGCGAGGTCCAGCCGGCCAAGGCGAACGAACTCCTCGCCGTAGCCGGGGGATTCGGCAAACTCGAGCTGGGTGTCAACGTGATCGATCCCGCGACGGGCGTCGCCGCGGGCCGCATCGTGGTGGGTCCCGGAATCTGGGACCCGGTGATCCACGGCTTCGTCGGCGAGAAGACGAGCGACCCGGCAGTGCTCGCCGCCGAGGTGTGGCGTCCGCGGGGGTCCCGCGGGGCGGCCGACTTCACCGTGAGCACCTATTCCGGCAACCTGCTCGAGCCGTCGGAGGCGATGCTGCCCGACTACGCCCGCGTCCACTCGCGGCCCGGTTCGAGTGCGGTGACGTCGGACGGCAAGTACTTCGTCACGTGGGACGACGGGCTCTACGGTGTCCGCGTCGTCGACCTCGCCGCGAAGAAGGAGAGCGGCGCGTTGCAGATCATCGGGTGCGGGCCGTTCACGTGGCTCGACGGACACGAGCTCTACAGCGTGTGCGAGGAGAGCCGCGAGCTGATCCGGATCTCCATCGACGACGCGGGCGTCCCCACCGAGACCGCGCGCACCAAGGTGTTGCCCGACGACTTCGTCAGCGCCCGCGAGGTCACGTGGGCGGCGGACGCGAAGAAGGCGCTGCTCGTCGGCGGCAACGGTGACGTGTACGTGTTCGATTTCGCGAACGGTCTGCCGTCGTCGACGGTGGCTCCGATCGGCAATGCCGGTCAAGAGGGCGGCCGCTTCGCGGGGAACGCGATCGACAACACCGGCAGTCGCATCGCGATCGAGTACACCGACACCGAGATCCATCCGCACTCGGCGCGCGGCGGCGACGTCGTGAAGATCGAACTGCACGACGCCACCACGTTCGCGCCGGTCAAGACACTCGACCTGCCTGCGCTGGGGCTGACCGGGATCGACAGCATGGCGTACTCGGTGGACGGCCGCACTCTCTACGTGCTCGGGGACGGTCCCGAGGTGGACGGTGAGACCGAGAAGGCGATCGTCGGCATCGAGTCCGCCACCGGCAACAAGGTCAGCACCGCGAAGGTGACCGGAACCGTCGAGGACATCGGTACGCTCCTCACTCCCCAGGTGCTCCGATGATTCGGCCCGACCGCGGCCCGGTGCTCGACCGCCGCCGATTCTTGCGGCTGAGTTCGCTCGGCGTCGGCGCGGTCGGGCTCGCGGCAGTCGGATCGGCCACCGCGGGTTGTAGTTCCGGAACGTCGGACGCGCAGGCCTCGTCGGGCAACCTCGACTACATCCTGCCCACCGATCCGGAAGTCGCGCAGGCCGAAGCGGCCCGCGCCGCGAGCGGGGCGACGGCGTCGTTCGCGCTCGCGGCCGCGGTCGGCGCGGTCGATCTCGGTGGCCGCGTGGTGGACACGTGGACGTACGGCGGCAACGCGGTGGCCCCCGAACTGCGGCTCGGCAAGGGCGACCGGGTACGGGTGTCGGTCGCCAACGGCCTACCCGCGGACACCACGCTGCACTGGCACGGCATCCGGATCCGTAACGACATGGACGGTGCGGCCCCGGTGACCCAGCCGGCGATCGGAGCGAACGGAGGCACGTTCGAGTACGACTTCGTCGCGCCCGATCCCGGCACCTACTGGTACCACTCGCACAGCGGCCTGCAGGCCGACCGGGGCCTCTTCGGCGCGATGATCGTCGAGGATCCGGACGACAGTACCGGCGCCGATGCGGACGCCGTTCTGGTGCTGGACGATTGGATCGACGGCCTGGGAACCACGCCGGACGCGGTGCTGATGGCACTCAACCCGGCGATCGCCGGCGGGCACGCGGGGCACGGTGGCGGTGCGGCCGCGCCGACGGCTCACTCCGAGGGCGAGATGGGAGTGGCGCAGCAGTTGGTGGCGCAGGGCCACGGTGATTCGACGGCACTGGGCGGTATGACCCAGCACATCGCCTACCCGATGCACCTGATCAACGGGCGACCGCCGAACGATCCGGCGGCGATCGAGGCGCCGGTGGGGCAGCGGCTGAGAATGCGCATCATCAACGCCGCGGCAGAGACTCCGTACCGATTCGCGGTGGCGGGTCACGAACTGACCGTCGTGGCCGTCGACGGCTTCGACGTCCGGCCGGCCGTCGCGGACACCGTGATCGTCGGCATGGCGCAGCGCATCGACGTGCTGGTCACCGTCCGGTCCGGGGTGTGGCCGGTGGTGGCGAAGGTCGAGGGGCGCGACGGCTACGCATCGACGGTGCTGCGCACACCCGACGCTGTTCCGTTGTCGAATCCCGATGTGGGCGGACTGGTCCCGGAACTCTCGGGTCGGCTGGTGCTCGAGAGCGAGTTGCGTCCCGTCGACGCGGCGCGTCTGGAGGACCGCACCCCGGACCGGGACTACCGCGTCGAACTCATCCAGGCCGGCGACCGCTACGTGTGGGGCATGGCGGGCGCCGACGCGGGCAAGCTCGTCATGAAACAGGGTGAGCGGGTGCGCATCACGATGACGAACTCGTCGTCGATGTGGCATCCGATGCACACGCACGGGCACACCTTCGCCGTCCCCGCCTACGGGGGGCTGCGCCGGGACACCGTCAACGTGCTGCCCGGCACGGAGCTGGCGATCGAGTTCGACGCCGACAACCCGGGCGAGTGGATGTTCCACTGCCACAACGCCTACCACTTCGAGGCCGGAATGACCGCGAACCTGCGGTACATCCGGTGAGAGGACCGATCATGAAGAGAATCGTCGCACTCGCCGCGGGCCTGATCACGACGGCTGCGCTGGTCACCGGTTGCAGCAGTGGGGAGGCCGACGCGGGCGGCAGTGCACCCGCCGCGGTGATCGAGGTGAAGAACATGGCCTACACACCGGCCCAGGTCACCATCGAGAAGGGACAGACCGTGCAGTGGAAGTTCGACGACGCGGGCCTGCCGCACGACGTCGCGGGTGAGGGGGCGCTGCAGGACGAGTTGAAGAGCGAACTGATGACCACCGGCACGTACGAGTACTCCTTCGACGACGCGGGCACCTTCGACTATCACTGCACGCCGCACCCGATGATGGTCGGCACCGTCGTCGTGACGGAATGAACCGGCGGTGGTTCGCCGCGCCCGCCGTGCTGCTCTCGCTGGCCGCGGGATGCGCGGACGCGTCGGCCGCCGGCCCGGACGCCGTCGTGGTGGTGCGCAATGTCCACTTCGGGCCGATGGACGTCACCGTGCCGGTCGGGGGCACGGTGCAGTGGCGCTTCGAGGACGGCGGCCTGCTCCACCACGTCGGCTCCGACGGAGTGTTCGACAGCGGCATCACGAGCGAAGGGAGCTACGAACACACCTTCGACGCCCCGGGCGTATACGAGTACCACTGCTCGGTCCATCGCTACATGACCGGCACCGTCACCGTGACCGGCTGACGGACACAGCAATTCGTTCACATGGAAGAGGGATTTCGATGACGGAAACACTCACGCGCGAGTCGCTCGCGCACGCCCCCATCGCGACCGACGTCCCGGAGATCCGGCCCACGCTGCAGAAGGCGGTGTCGATGCCGGCCCGTGCCGCGCTCGTCGCCGGTGCCGCGGTGCTCGGCGCCGGTGTCGGTGCACTCGTCGCCCCGGCGGCGGGCTCGGCCCTGATCGCGTCGGTGGTGGGGGCGGGCGCGCTCACCGCGCTCGCCGCCAACTGGTCGACGTGCGGCATGTCGGTCGCGGGCGTCGTCGCGGCGCCGAAGCAGCCGGGACGCAAGGGCTCGTCGACGCCGGTGCGCCGGCTCGGCTGGCACGCGCTGGGCTCGATCGCCACGGGTGCGCCCACCGGCGCCCTGCTCGGTGCGTTGGGCGCCGTCGCGGCGGGCGCGATCCCGATCGCGTGGGCGGTGGGGGTCTGGGCGGTGCTGGCATTGGCGTACGGCCTGCACGAGATGGGCCTGGTGACACTGCCCGCGCCGATGCGGCGGCGACAGCTGCCCCGGCACCTGCGCCGGTCGATGGCACCGTGGAAGGTTTCGCTGCTGTTCGGCGCGATGATCGGTCCCGGCTTCGTGATCTTCATCCGGTCCAGCGCCTACTACCTGCTGGTGCTCGGCGTGATCGCGGCCGGATCGCCGGCCCTGGGTGCCGCGCTGTTCACGCTCGTCAGTCTCGGGCGTTGCATGCCGAGCCTGCTCGCGATCGTGCACACCCGCCGCGGGGGATCCATGCCCGGATTCCTCTCCGCGATGTGTGTGGTCGACCGCCGGGTCCAGGTGGTCACGGGCGCGGCCCTCGTCGCGCTCGCGGCCTTCGCCGGGGTGGCGCTCATCTGACGCCTCGGCGCCTCTGGGCGCGGGTCCGGATCCGGGGCCCGCGTCCTCAGCGCCGGGCCGCGACGTCGTCGCGTACCCGCGGGAACACGTCCTGCGCGAGGTAGGTCAGCTGTTCTTCGCTCGCGGCGCCGCCGAGAACGAACGTGTCGATGCCGTGGTCGAGAGCGAGGGCCGTCAACCGCCGTGGCAGTTCGTCGCGGGGAATCTCCTCGCCGACGTTGAGAATCCGCCGGATCTGCGCGGGATCGCGGCCGGCGGCGGTGGCCGCAGCGTCGATCGCCGCACTGGCCGAGGCTATTCCGTCGTCGTCGATGTAACCGAGCGAAGGCAGCCAGCCGTCGCCGATCTCACCGATCAGACGCAGCATCCGCGGCTTGTAGCCGCCGATCCAGATCCCGATGGGGTGCAGGGGCACGGGCCCGGGATGGACTCCGTCCACGGAGTAGAAGTCGCCGTCGAAGCGGATCGCCCGCTCTCCGCTCCACATGAGCCGGATGATCGACACCGCTTCCTCCAGAGCGCGCACCGACTCGCCGGGTGTCCGCCGAGGCCCGCCCATCGCGGCGATCGCATCCCAGAACGCCCCGGCACCCAGGCCCAGTTCGACGCGGCCACCGGTGAGGAGGTCGAGGCTGGCGGCCGCCTGCGCCAGCACGGCGGGTGGGCGCAGCGGCAGACTCGCGACGTCCGGGAACACTGCGAGGTTCTCGGTGCGGGCCGCGATGACGGACAACAGCGTCCAGGCGTCGAGGAAGCGGCGCTGGTACGGGTGATCCTGGATGCCGACGAGATCGAATCCGGCTCGGTCGAGAACTACCGCAGTGTCGAGAAGGCCCTGCGCGGCATCCGCGTCGGGCACGAGGAAGTAACCGAATCGGATGTCGTTGCCGTAGTCGGGCATTGCGGGCTCCTTCGTCGACGACGATCGGTCTTCTCACGATAGGTGCCGGGCGGCGTCTCGGATACCGAACCGATCGACAACCCAAGGTTGACGACATGGGTTCGTCAACCTACGGTTGTCGTATGACAGATCCCACGCGTATGTCGAATCCCGTGCGCCTCGACGACCTCATCGAGGCGATCAAGAAGGTGCACTCCGACGCCCTCGAACAGTTGACGGACGCGGTCCTCGCCGCGGAACACCTCGACGAAGTGGCCGATCACCTCATCGGCCACTTCGTGGACCAGGCCCGGCGCTCCGGCGCCTCCTGGACCGACATCGGTCGCAGCATGGGCGTCACCAAGCAGGCAGCCCAGAAACGTTTCGTGCCCAAAGGTCCCGAGGAGCCGTCCGATCTCGATGCGAGCCAGGGCTTCAGTCGATTCACCCCGCGCGCCCGCAACGTCGTGATGGCGGCACAGAACGAGGCGCGGGCGGCGGGCAACGACCAGATCACCCCCGAGCACGTGGTGCTCGGGCTCCTCTCGGAACCCGAATCGCTTGCGGTGAAGGCGCTCGCCGCGCAGGACATCGACGCGGAGGCGGTTCGCGCGGCCGCCACGGCGGTGCTGCCCGCACGCGCCGACGAGGTGCCCGACCTGATTCCCTTCGACGCCGGAGCACGCAAGGCGCTCGAGCTCACGTTCCGGGAGGCGCTCCGGCTGGGGCACAACTACATCGGCACCGAACACATCCTGCTCGCGCTGCTCGAGCTCGAGGACCGGGCGGGCGTGCTCGCGGAGCTGGGCGTCGAGAAGGCGGCCGTCGACAGCTACGTCGAGGCGGTGCTGGCCACGATCCTCGAGTCTCGACAGCAGGAGACGTAGTTCGCGCGGGGGTTATTCGGCGAACCGCAGGATCGCCGCGGCCGGAACCTCGTCGGGCACGTCGCCGGACCGCACCGCGAGCACCTTCGCGCCGGTGAGCAGGGCCCGGCGGGCGATTTCGTCGACCACGCCGTACTCGTGGTTGCCGTTGAGCTCGGCGAGGTCGACGGTGCCGGTGTCCGGATCCACCGTGCCGGGCACGACGCCCTCGATGTCGACGAACAGTGTCTCGACCCGCCCGAACGTCGCCGACCGCGCGACGTCGGAGATCTCCACCTGTGCCCGGCCCTTGGACCGCAAGTCGTCGAACTGCTTGCGGATGGTCGCCAGTTGCTGGGCGTAGTAACCGTCGAGGACTGCCCGGGTGGCCTGCGATATCTGCTCGTCGCTCATTTCCTCCGGATTGCCGTGGATGCCGTCGTCGAGCAGCTTGTGATAGTTGTTCACGGACCGGTAGATCGACGCGGTCGGTTCGGCGGCGGCGAGCACCAGCGGGATGTCCCGCCCGGTCAGCACGCTGCGCAGTTCGTGATCGATGGCGCGGGCATACTCCCGAACCCGGAGTTTGCGGCCTTCGTCGCCCTGCACCCGGCCGTTCACCCGTCCCGGCGGGGTCCGTCCGAGTGACCGTACGCCCGCGTAGCTCGCAGCGTCCTTGGGGAGCCCGGGGACGTCGACCGTCGTCGGCGGCTGATCGGCCGTGACCTCGATCAACCGGACCGACCCCTCGGCGAGGGCCAGCACGTAGGCGGTCTGAGGGAACGTCACCGTCCGCAGCAGCGGCTTGATGTAGAAGCGGTCGCTGACGATGCAGCACGCACCGAGTCGGTTCGGCAACCGGTAGCGGCGGAGTCGGTCCGCCGTCGCGAGAACGACGAGCGTGCGCGCCTGGTAGCGCCAGAACGCCTCGTCCTCGATCAGGTCGTCGAACGCTTGCTCGAACGCCAGTCGCTCCTTGTGATCCTCGATCTGTTCGAGCGCGGACTTGACCTGATTGGTGAATTCGAGCCGGCTCTTGCCCGGATCGTGGATGTCGTCCTCGGTGGGCGTGTAGATCGAGATGCAGGTGCGACCCTCCACCTCGGCGAGCCGGCGAACCTCGGCGTGACTCGGAATATCGCTGTAGAGCATTCCTCGACCTCCCGATAGTTGGTCGCCTTCAGCGTACCCAGGACCGCGACGTCCCGGCAGGGGTTTGTCTCCGGTCTCGGCGCCGAGGGCCGGCGGCCGCGTTTTGCCCGTTGTGTGGAAGAAGGTCTGGACCGCACCGGCATCGGACCGGTAATGATCTGGGGCAGTTGATGCTTGGAGGAGATATGGGACAGCTCGAAGGTCGGGTCGCGTTCGTCACCGGTGCCGCCCGCGGGCAGGGACGCGCACATGCCCTCGCGCTCGCCGACGAGGGCGCGGACGTGTTCGGCATCGACATCTGCGCCGATGTCACGACCGTGCCGTACCCGCTGGCGACGGTCGACGAACTCGACGAGACCCGTCGCCTGGTCGAGACCCACGGCGTCCGGTGTCGCACCGCCGTCGTGGACGTGCGCGACGGGGCGGCGGTGGATGCCGCGGTCGCGGCCGCCGCAGCCGAATTCGGCAGGATCGACATCTGCGTCGCGAACGCCGGGGTGTGCGCGTTCGCGAAGACGTGGGACCTCACCGACGAGATGTGGGACGCGGTGGTGGACACCAACCTGTCCGGGGTGTTCAAGACGCTGCGGGCCGTGACGCCGCACATGATCGAACAGGGGTACGGGCGTATCGTCGCGACGTCGTCGATGGGCGGACACACCGGCATCCCGAACCTGTCGCACTACGTCGCGGCGAAGTGGGGTGTGATCGGCCTGGTGAAGACGTTGGCGCTCGAGCTCGCCCGCCACGGCATCACGGTCAACGCGGTGTGCCCGGGATCGGTGGACACCCCGATGGTGCACAACGAGGCGTTCTACGGGCTGTTCGCTCCGGACGTCGAGCACCCCACCCGGGAGACCGTGGAGTCGCGCTATGCCTCGATCACGCCGATGCGGGTGCCGTGGGTGGCACCGGAGGACATCGCGCACGCGGTGCTGTACCTGGTGTCGGAGCAGGCGCGGTACGTCACCGGGACCTCGCTCGACGTCAGCGCCGGCAGTTCGGCACTGATGCCCTGACGGCTGCCCCGACCCGGGCGGTCAGCCGATGTCGAACAGGTCCACGGCAGCGGCGACCGTCCGCGCGACGACGTCCGCGCGCTCGGGGTCGAGCCCGTGCCGCCCGCCCTCGACGAGCAGCAGGAGATGGGGGGCAGGAATGAGTTCGAGCGCCGCCTGCATCTCGTCGGGGGTGCCGAACGGGTCCCGGTCGCCGTGTACGAACAGCGACGGATTACGCAGATCCGGTAGGTGTTCGGTGCGCTGCTTCTCCGGTTTGCCGGGCGAGTGCAGCGGATACGACAGCAGCACAAGCCCGTCCGCGACGTCGGGGCGCTCGGCGGCGAGCATCGTCGACTGGCGTCCGCCGTACGAGTGCCCGGACAGGATCAGTGGACCGTCGGCGAGGTCGCGGATCGCGTCGGCCGCGGCGACGATGCCCTCGCGGTCCTCTCCGGCCCGGGACTGGTTCGGCGGGCCCGACGCCCGACGCCGGCGGAACCGCAGGTTGTAGCGCAGTACCAGGAAGCCCCGTTCGGCGAAGCCGATGGCCATGGCCTGCAAGAGTTTTGCGTCGAGGTCGCCGCCCGCGCCGTGCGCGAGGACGAGTTTGCCGACCGCGTCGCCGGCCGGACGGTGCAGGTATCCGTACACGTCGTCGGTGTCGAGGAGGACCGTTTCGTCGAGCGCACTCATGACTGTCGAGGCTACCGTGGAGTGATGTCGCGACTGCGCGTGCTCGTCACCGGGGCCACCGGCTACATCGGTGGGCGCCTGGCTCCCCGTCTGCTCGCCGCCGGACACGACGTCCGGGTGCTGGCGCGTTCTCCCGAGAAGTTGCGGGACATCCCGTGGGCGAAACAGGTGGAGATCGTGCGCGGCGATCTCGCGGACCCCGAGTCGCTGGCCGCCGCGACCGCCGACATGGACGTCGTGTACTTCCTGGTGCACGCCATGGGCGGCTCCGAGGAGTTCGTGGAAGCGGAGCGGCGCGGCGCGTCCAACATGGCGGCGGCCGCGAAGGCGAGCGGCGTCGGACGCATCGTCTACCTGGGTGGGCTGCACCCGGAGGACACCG
Source organism: Prescottella equi (assembly GCF_002094305.1). Lineage (GTDB taxonomy): Bacteria > Actinomycetota > Actinomycetes > Mycobacteriales > Mycobacteriaceae > Prescottella > Prescottella equi. The sequence continues at coordinate 196,379 of NZ_LWTX01000003.1, read as the reverse complement.
ACCTCTCGCCGCACATGCGCTCCCGCGCGCAGGTGGGCCGGATACTCATGGAGTCGGGGGTTCCGACGATGGTGCTGCAGGCCGGCGTCGTCATCGGCTCCGGGTCGGCCTCGTTCGAGATGATCCGGCACCTGACGAACCGGCTACCGGTGATGACGACCCCGAAGTGGGTGAACAACCGGATCCAGCCGATCGCGGTGCGCGACGTCCTGTACTACCTGGTTGCTGCGGCCACGGCACCGCTGCCGCGCAGCCGGACGTTCGACATCGGTGGCCCCGACGTCCTCACGTACGGCGACATGATGAAGGTGTATGCGGAGGAGGCGGGTCTGCGGCGGCGTCGGGTGCTGGTGCTGCCGGTGCTCACACCGCGCCTGGCGGGTCTGTGGATCGGACTGGTGACACCCATCCCCAGCTCGCTGGGCCGCGCGCTCATCGAATCGCTGCACAACGACGCCGTCGTCACCGACCGCGACATCGACGACGTCATCCCACCGCCCGAGGAGGGGCTGACGCCGTACCGCCGAGCGGTGCAACTGGCGCTGCGCCGTATCAAGAACGGCGAGGTGGAGACCAATTGGGCCAACGCGTCGCCGGTGGGGGCGCCGTCGGATCCGTTGCCGTCCGATCCCGACTGGGCGGGAGAGGTGGTCTTCACCGATGTCCGCAGCGCCGAGTGCGATGCGGACGCCGATACGTTGTGGCGGGTGCTCGAGAGCATCGGCGGTGAGAACGGTTGGTACTCCTTCCCTCTCGCGTGGGTGATCCGAGGTTGGCTCGACCGGCTGGTGGGCGGCGTCGGACTCACCCGTGGGCGGCGCGACGCGCGACATCTCAACACCGGTGACCCGCTGGACTTCTGGCGGGTGGAGGAGATCGACCGCGGCCACCTGCTGCGGCTGCGGGCCGAAATGCGCACCCCGGGTGGCGCTTGGCTCGAATGGCGGGTGGAGCCGGAGGGGCCGCACCGGTCCCGGCTCGAGCAGCGGGCGATCTTCTTTCCGAAAGGCATTGCGGGCAGGGCCTACTGGTACTCGATCCTGCCGTTCCACGGAATCATCTTCAAGGGCATGCTCGCGAACATCACCGGCGCCGCGGTACGTGAGGCCGCGGCGACCGAATAGGGACTGAGCCACTTAGCCGGAGCGCCCACTCTCAGCCCCGATCCGCGGAATCCCGCGTGTGAGAGAAGAGAGTGGGCACTCAGGCCGATGGGGCGAGCCGGGCGACCTGTCAGACCGTGCAGAGCGGGGCGATGTCGGACCGCCCTCCCGTGGTGGGCGAGGTGAGCACCAGGCACGAGTTGTAGCCGCGCGACTCGACGACGCTGCGGATCTGCTGCCAGCCCTCGGCGCTCACCGCGGGCGTGCGCGAGAGCACGAAACCGGAGACGCGGGCCGGGTCGCCGACGAAGGCCCACGAGTAGTCGTCGGCCAGGTACGTGACGACGTAGTTGGTGGGGCCGTCGGGGGAGTTCTGGAACGGCACCGACGGGAAGCTCACGTGCAGTTGGGCATTGGTCACCGGATCGTTGACGCGGGCATTGCCGACGATGCCGTTGGTGCCGCCGCTCCACGTGGTGCAGGAGTTGTTGACGCTGACGTTCGACGCGTCGAGCACGCCGTAGGTGGCGCGGGTGTCGCGCGCGCAGTCCAGGTTGAACGGCTGCGGGACGGCCGCCAGCTGGTACCACGTGCCGGCGTAGCGGGCGACGTCCAGCGACGGGATCGGGGCGAGCGGCTGCCACAGATCGGCGGAACCGGTGGGCTGGGCCGCGGCGGGCGCGGCGGTGGCGACTGCCGCGGCGGCGGCGACAGCGAACAGTCCGGCGGTGAGCTTCCTGGTGGCAGACATGGTGGTCCTTCCGGTTGTGACAGGAGCGGTCACTCGGTATTCGGTGCCGCCCCTGTCGATGGATGGGTCCGGAAGATCAATTTTCTCAGCGATGCAGCAGATTGGCGGCCGCGATGATCGCGTCCCGCGCCGACGCGTTGCAGTCCTCGGCGATGGCCATCGCCCAGCGGCGCTCGCCGTCGTGCTCGGCGAGGATGAACGTCGCGGTGCCCTCCGACGTGCGCTGCTGGTGGAACGACAGGATCTCGAGCTGGAAACCGGCGTCGAACAGCATCGACGTCAGTGCCGCGATGGGTCCGGTGGCGGTCGCCGAGGCGGACGAGATGCGGTCGCCGAGCCCGAGGGTGGCGGTGAACGTGTGCCGACCGGCGCCGAGGTGCTCCGACGTCCAGCTGCCCAGGCGGACCGGGCCGCCGGTGGGGCTGAAACGCTGGGCGAACTCGGTCCAGCTCAGACCCTGGGCCTGGGCGCGCAGGTCACGCGGCAGGTGGGCGCCGAAACGCTGGAAGAACGGATCGTTCGAGAACGTGGTGGTGGCGAGAGCCTGGGAGGTGCGCATTTTCGGGGGTCTTCCTGAAGTGAAGGAAGGACCGACAGGTGGATAGCTCAACGACCCGCAGCGAGGGGTCGGTCCGAATCAGACCCCGCTACGGCGGTGAACTACTACCTGGATGCGCTGCATGACCGAGGAGTCTAAGCGCGACTCCCGGGAACACGCAACCCTCCGGGTGAACCTCAGCCGCGCACACCGGTGATCTCGTCGGGGGTGTGCGGCAGCTCGGCGGTAGTGGTGACCTGGCCCTTCTCGTAGTCGACGGCGTGGATCCGGTTGGTGGCCGGATCGGTCACGTACGCGGTGAAGCCCTGCACGAACAGCGCCGGCCGGGCCGTCTGCCACTCCTCCGGCTCGGTCCACGGGTCGAGTACCGGGATCGTGCGGATCGTGGCACCGGAGTTCGGGTCCAGTACGTGCAGCGCGCCGTCGGTGCCGAGGACCAGGGCCTCGCCGAACGCGCCGCGGCCGAGCGACCGGAACGTGTAGCTGGTGCCGAGGTCCACCAGGCGCAGCTCGCCGGTGACGGTGTTCGTCAGCGACACCCGCGTCGGACGCTCCAGGTCGGCGTCCGGGTCGCTCTTGTAGTCGCCGAGCACGACGGTCGATTCCTCCGAGCCGGCCTGGTTGCCGATCCGCCCGTACGGGTGGGGGCTGGTGACCTTGGTGATCGCGCCGTTCCGGTAGATCAGCAGGCCGTCCTGGCAGCCGAACACCACGGTCTCGTCGGCGGCGACGGCCTCGCCGTGCACGCCCGGGCACTGCTCGCTGCGGGCGATCTCGGTGCGGGCGGCGTCGTAGACGACGATGCCGGTGCGGGTCTTCGCGTCGCCGAGCGTGGTGACGAGTCCGCCGTCGGCCAGTTCGACGGCGACGCCGTGGTGCGCGACCGGGGTGGTGAACGTCGTGGTCTGTGGCTTGCCGTCGGCGAGGGTGCTCGGGTCGAACGAGTCGACGCGTCCGGTGCCGTCGTCGAACAGGACGGTGCGGCCCGCGTGCCGCACGACGTGGCCGGGCTTGTCCGCGTCGAACGTGACGTCGGTGAGGGCGGGCGCGGCGGTGTAGTGGTGCGCGTGGTCGCCGTGCGCCTCCGACCAAGCCCCGGTGTCGAGCACACGGAAGCCGTCCTCGGTGGAGACGATCACGTGCCGCTCGTCGCCGGCCGGGTTGAGCCGGTTGAACCCGGCCAGCTCGGTTTCGCCCACCAGCGAGAGCGATTCGGCATCGAGTACGAGGATGCCGCCGTCGTAGGTGACGGCCAGTCGAGGTGTCGCGGAGCGAGCCTGCGCGGGTTTGGCGGTGGTGGACTCGGGGCCCGCGGCCGCTGCGGCGGTCGCGGTGGTGGTGCCGTCGTCGGTACCCGAGCAGCCCGCCAGCAGGGCCGCGCACGTCGCGACGGACGCGGCGAGGGTGAGGCGTCGGGAGGTGGGGTCGGTGCGAATCATGCCGCAAGGTCTATCGCGTAATGAAAATCATTGTCAAAGGCGAAGATGTGCATTCGTGCATGCAACGGCGTGTGCGGTGGCGGTATCGGCGCCCGGTGGATGGACGCCGATACCGCCTCGGTCAGTCCGGAACCTCGCCGGTGGTTCGGCCGAGGTGGCGGGCGAAGAAGCGGGCCGAACTGTCGCGCTCGTGCTCGGGCACCTGGAAGTGCCGGCCCGGGTGGGCGTGCAGGGTCTTCTCGGTGGAGGCGAATGCGTCGAACAGTGCGAGGCCGGACGCGCGGTCGATCTCGTCGTCGTCCCACGGAATCCGGTACTCGACCGGCGCGGTGATCCGTCGGGCCACCTCGATCAGGGCATCGTTCACGAACACCGCACCGATGCTGAGTGCGGCGATCCGGCGGTCGGCTTCCGCGAGCAACAGTCCTGTCGTGACGCCCAACGTCATTCCGCCGTAGCCGATCTGCGCGTCGGCGCTGATCTCGGGCAGCGCCTGCAGCGCGTCCAACGTCGCCTGCCATTCGGGTACCGCGAGCTCCGCCACCGACATGTTGTGCTCGACGACGATCGGGGCGAGGGGTTCGCCCGCCGCCCGGGCCCGATGGATCGCGTCCACCCGCCGTTGATCCTCGGCGCTTCGCGGGCGGTCGCCGTGCCCGGGTGCGTCGATGGCGGCGACGGTGAACCCGTGGGCGGCGACGCTGTGCAGTGCGCCGGCCACCAGTCCCGGCGCCCGCTTGTGCATGCCGCCGGAATGACCCGACAGCAGCAGTGGCCCGCCGCCGGCCCCGGATCGGGGCGACCAGAGCACGCCGGTGATCTCGTCCAGTGTGAAAGTGCGTTCGACGACACCGTTCGACGATGTCTCGGAAGTGAAGTGCATGGTGTGGCCTTTCGGGAGTGCCTTGAATTTCGGCGCTCCCGGCGACACCTACGTCAATCGCCCGACCGTGCACACGAGTGGGAGCACCCACATGTTCGTTGCGTACATGGGTCTCACCTCCTGGTGTGAAGTCACGGTCGCGCACACGCTAGCAACGGGCGTCGGAGCGCGTCCAGCCGTTTTTCGGCGTCGTCAGGCCGCGATGCGATTCGGCACGGAGTAGCTGGTAGTCGGCGGGATCGACGACGCGGGTGCGCCGCCGGTAGTCCCAGGACGTCCCCGGCCACAGCGCGTGGTTGGATCCGCGGGCGTCGAGGTACCAGCTGGCGCAGCCACCGGTGCTCCACACGCCGCGCGAGAGCCGTTCCCGCAGAGACGAATCGAACGCGTCCTGGGCCGCGGCGCGGACCTCGACAGTGCCCGCGCCGCTCTCCTCGGCCAGGCGCATCGCGTCGAGTGCGTGCGCGATCTGCGCCTCGATCATCACGATCACCGAGTTGTGGCCCAGGCCGGTGTTGGGCCCGGACAGGAAGAACGCGTTGGGCATCCCGGACATCGTGACGCCCAGGTGGGTGCGGACGCCGTCCTGCTGCCAGCGTTCGAGCAGGCTGACGCCGCCGCGGCCGATCAGGTTCATGCGGTTCAGCGCGCCGGCGACGCGGAACCCGGTGGCGTACACGATGACGTCGACGTCGTGGCGGGTGCCGTCGGCGGTCTCGATGCCGCTCGGCTGGATCGCGGTGATCGGGTCGGTGACGAGGGTGGTGTTCGGGCGGGCCAGCGTGGGATAGAAGTCGTTGGAGCGCAGTATCCGCTTGCAGCCGATGCGGTAGTCGGGGGTGAGGGCGTCGCGCAGCACCGTGTCGTGCACCTGCTTGCGCAGGTGTGCGAGGGCGCGGTTCTGGGTGCGCTCGAGTAGTCGGGGACGGCCGAGGCCGACACCGAGCGCCTCGCCGCCCCAGTAGGTGGCCGCGCGAAACAGATTGCGCGCCAGCGTGCTCCGTCGGCTCGCCGCGACCGCCGTACGGAACCTCCGGCGCGGCAGGATCCAGGCCGGGGTGCGTTGGAAGACGGTGAGTTCGGCCGCCCGTTCGGCGAGGTGCGGCGCCAGCTGGATCCCGCTGGCGCCGGTGCCGATCAGCGCCACCCGCCTGCCGGTGAGGTCGACGTCGTCGCGCCACGCCGCCGAGTGCATGCTCGCGCCCGCGAACGTCTCGGCGCCCGGCAGCCGCGGGATGCGCGGCACGTTGAGAGCGCCCGACGCGACCACCAGGTACTGTGCCACGAACTCACGTCCGCTCTTGTCGAAAACATGCCAGCGGCAGTCGGTCTCGTCCCACCGCGCCCCGGCGACCTCGGTACCGAACTGCAGACGGTCGCGCAGTCCGTGGCGCTCGGTCAGCTCGGTGAGGTAGTCCAGGATCTCCGGTTGCCCGGCGTGCGACGACGTCCAATCCGTCTTGGGGGCAAACGAATACGAGTACAGCACCGACGGGATGTCGCACTCGCAGCCCGGGTAGGTGTTCTGCCGCCACGTGCCGCCCACGGCGTCGGCCTGCTCCAGGATCAGGAAGTCGCGTCGGCCGCGGCGCGTGAGTTGCAGGGCCATGCCGAGCCCGGCGAATCCCGCGCCCACGATCAGCACCCGGGTGTGACGAACCGACTCCGACACGCTGCTTCCCATCCGTGAGGTCTCCGCGCAGCGCCTCCCTCACCGCCTGACGTCAGCAGTGTGCAACTTGAACAGTGTTCAAGACAAATCGGTCGAGCGGGTCAGGCCACCTCGTCCTCGCCGCCCGGCTGAACTTTCCGCAGGCCACGGTAGGCGTCCTCGGGGGTCTTGCGTCCGGCGACGACGGCCTCCACCTCGGCGGCGATCGGCATCTCGACGTGGTAGTCGCGGGCCAGTTCCATCACCGTCGGCGCGGTCTTGACGCCCTCCGCCACCTGCCCCAGCTTCTCCACGGCCTCGTCGACGGTGAGCCCGCGGGCGATGGCTTCGCCGACACGCCGGTTGCGCGACGCCGGGCTCATGCACGTGGCGATGAGATCGCCGACGCCGGTGAGTCCGGCGAAGGTGCGCGGGTTGGCGCCCATCGCCTCCCCGAGTCGGGTCATCTCGGCGAGCCCGCGGGCCAGAACCATCGCGCGGGTGTTGTCGCCGACGCCCAGACCGTCGGCCATGCCCGACGCGATCGCCACGATGTTCTTCAGGACGCCGCCCAGCTCGCAGCCGAGGACGTCGGTGTTGCGGTAGACGCGAAACACCTTGGACGCGAACAACGGTTGCAGCGCCGTGGCGACGTCCTCGTCCTGTGTGGCGACCACCGACGCGGCGGCCAGCCCGTCGGCGATCTCGCGGGCGATGTTGGGGCCGGCGAGGAGCCCGACGGGGTGACCGGGCAGGCACTCGGAGATCACCTCGGTGGGCCGCTGCCGGGTACCCGGTTCGAGGCCTTTCGCGAGCGAGAGCACCGGCACCCACGCGCGCACCTCGTTGGAGATCAGGTTCAGCGTGCTGCGGATCGCGTGCGACGGCACCCCCACCACCAGTACGTCGGCCTCGTTCGCGGCCTCGAGAATGTCGGACGTCGCCCGCAGGCTCTCCGGCAGCTCGTGCTCGCCGAGGTAACGCGAATTGCGGTGTTCGGTGTTGATCTCGTCGGCCGTCTCGGGGTTACGCGACCACAGCAACGTGGGCGTGTTGTGGGCCGCGAGTTTGGCGACCGTGGTGCCCCAGGATCCGGAGCCGAGAACGACGACGCGGACGGGTCGGGCCATCAGTGATCACCTCGTACTGGGGCGTTCCGGGGACTCATGGCTTCAGGTTGGCACTGCGGGTGGTGTCGCGTGGGCGAATCGGCAACTCCGAGGTGGCCCGAAGGGTGGGTCGCTCGCAACGCCGCCGCAGTTTCGTCCCGTCGATCGTGTGGTCGCGCCCGACGAGGTCGACGTGCCGATCGGTGAGGCCTGCCGCACCGGCGCCGGCGAGCGCCGTCGGGAACGAACAACTGGTGGTGGGTAGGCCGTCGGTGGCCGTTCGAGTCGCAATGTCGAACACCGACATCGGTTCCGGTGACGCGGCATGGAACAGTGCGCCCCGGTCGGCGTCCGAGCTGGTGAGAGCGAGACGGGCGATCAGTTCGCCGAGTTCGTCGACGGAGATGACCGAGAGGAGTGCGGCGCCGTCGTCGATCCAGGCCCCCATGCGGGCGAGGATGTGTCGAAGCCCCGGAAGGAACCAGCGATCGCCCTCGCCTTGGACGAATCCGGGTCGGACGACGATGCCGCCCTGGGCGCGGACCATCCGGTCGGCTGCCGCTCGGGTGGCACTGAGCACGGTGACCGGATTCGGCTCGCGGGTGTCCTCGACGACGTCCCGAAACGGACCCGCTCCGTAGACGCCGATGGTGCTGAGGGTGACGACGACATCGATCGACCGGGCCTCGGCTGCCGCGAGCAGATTCCGGGTGCCCTCGTAGTTGATTCGCCGGCACAGGGTCTCGTCCGGACCGGTGTAGCTCGCGGCGTGGACGATGGCGTCGACACCGTCGAGCGCTGAGTGCAAAGTGGACGGAACGCCTATGTCGGACAGGACATATCGGACACCTGGGATCGGTGACTCCGGCATTCGCCGCACTGCTGCGGTGACTTCGCCGTCAGACGCGGCTAGTGCCCGTAGAGTGGCACCGCCGATGAAACCGGACGCACCGACCAGGGCGATGTGGGGACGGTGTCCGCCCGTTTCGTCGCGTGGCATCACTGGGCGGCGCCGGAGGGAGCGGCGAGCGCAGCAGTGGTGTGTCCGATGGGGAGGCGAAGCGAGAGGGGATCGGCACAGTGCTCAAGCAGGAGAGGGCTTTCGAGACGAGGAACGAGATCATCTGGGCCGCAGCCACTCGGTTCGACGAGACCGGTTACGAACGAGCCAGCCTCACCGAGATCGTCGAACTGACGGGCTTCACCAAGGGCGCGTTGTACTTCCACTTCAAATCGAAGGACGATCTGGCCGTCGCGATCATCGAGGAACAGCATGCGATCTCGATGAACGCGGTGGCCGCGATCCGCGCGACCGAGGCTCCGGCGCTCGAGCAGTTGGTAATGCTCGCGTACGAGATGGGGCGGCAGATCGTCGAGGACCCCGTGGTGCGGGCCGGTATCCGCCTGACGTTGGAGATGAGCGCGGCGGCCGGACCGACGGCGCCGTACCTGGACTGGATCGACGGTCTTCGTGAGGTGTTCCAGGCCGCGATCGAAGAGGGCGACATCGCCGACACCGTCGATTCCGCGGAGCTCGCGCGGTACTTCGTCTCGGCTTTCACCGGCGTCCAGATGGTGTCGAACGTGCTCACGGGCCGCGCGGATCTCGATGCGCGACTCGATCAGATGGTGTCGTTCGTGCTGGCCTCGGTGGTCGCACCCCGCCGGCGTCACAAGATCGACCGGTACGTTCATACCCGGTGGAGCCCGACGAACGCGTGAGCCGGTTCGACGGTCGGCAGAGGCACCGCCAGGCGGATGGTGCCCGACGCCTTGATCTCGCCCCACTGCGAGAACTCGACGTCGACACAGCCGTCCTCTCCGGGCCGGAGTTCGGTGGTCACCGTTGTCGGTTCGTCCAACTCCAGGAACCGACGGAACCGCAGTTCGAGCGATTCCACATCGGCGCACGACCATCCGAGCCGTAGGCGCGCGCTCTGGCGGGCCGCCTCGAGCACCACGACGCCCGGAACGTGGTCGGAGGGATGGTCGAACAGCACCGGATGCGTCGGATCCACCCGCAGCAGCCAGCGACCGATGTCGCCCGACGGATGGACACCGAGCACGACCGCGCGGTCGTCGGGAACACATACGGCGGACTGCAGCACGGGAAGCGGCTGCGGGATGCGCCCCACCGTCGGGGCCCGGTCACTGCTCCACCGGATGCGGGCGTAGTCGTCCGGGGTGAGGACACCGGCAACGGCCATGCCGTGTCCCGCCGGCGTGTCGTCGACGAGGAAGTCCACGTCGACACTGAACGCCGACAAGCGGCTGCCCCGCCGCGCGTGCTCGGTGACCTGGGCGTTCATGACGACCTCCGCCGCCGACGACCCGATGGTCAACCGGTCGAGGTGTGCCTCGATGCGCATCGTCTGCATCGTGAAGAGGTGCCCCAGGGGTACGGCGTAGTGCATGTGTCCGAGATAGATGGCGCACTGGCGAACGGTCTCGCCGAGCAGCATCGTGTCGTAGCGGTCGGTGCACGTTCGGTAGAAGGCGTGTTGTCGCGGCCATTGGGCGCCCAGCCGAAACCGGCCGGCCTCCCCGACGGGGATACCGTCCGTCAGGTAGACCTCGGACACGGATTGACGATGTACGAACCGTCGCGGCACCGTCGATTCAAAGCTCAACGCCTGCACCATCTCACGGACAGTAGCGGGGGAAATCGCCTGGCATGAGCGATTTGGGCCGAAATTTTCGTACCTGGATCCACGGATGATCCGCCTAGAGTCGGAGGGGTACGAAGCGAACCCGATCTTCGAGACGATAGCGAGTGCCGGTGGCGAACGACCTACCTCTGCGCGACGTGTACGCCGAGCCCACGCTCGCCGACGTCCTACCGTCGGTGCTGTCCTCGCTGGGCGCGCCCGGCGAGGCGAACCGGCTGGGCATACCCGAGTCCGATCGGACCGTGGTTCTGCTGATCGACGGTCTCGGCTGGAATCTACTGCGCCGCAACCTCGATGCCGCTCCGTTCCTCAACGGCATCGAGGGGCGACCGATCCGGGCCGGATTCCCCACCACCACCGCGACGAGCCTGGCGTCGTTCGGCACCGGACTGCCGTCGGGCCGGCACGGCATCACCGGTTACGTCTCGGACGTCGCGGAGGCGGGTGGACCGTTCAACTGGCTGCGCTGGCAGCGGGTCGGCGACCACCGCGACCTGCTCGCGCAGGTGATGCCGGAGCGGATCCAGCCGTCCCCCACAGTTTTCGAGCGCGCCACGGCAGCCGACGTGATCGCGACGACAGTTCTGCCCCGCGAGTTCGCCGGCAGCGGACTCACCCGTGCCGCCCTGCGCGGCGGCCGCTTCGTCGGCACCGTCGCGTACGGCGACCTGTTGCACTCGACGGTGCACGCCGCGACGGCGGGAGAGCGGACCCTGGTCTACTGCTACCTGAGTCAGATCGACACCCTCGGCCACGTGTACGGACCCGGCAGCGACCCGTGGGTGGCGCAGCTGACGATCGTCGACCGGTTCGTCGAGGACCTCGTCGCGCACCTGGGTCCCGACGTCAACCTGCTGGTGACCGCCGACCACGGCATGGTGTCGGTCGACCCGCCGCACCGCGTCGACTTCGACAAGGAACCCGCGCTGTCGAGCGGGGTGGTCGCCCTCACCGGCGAAGCCCGCTGCCGGTACGTGCACACCGAACCCGGGCGTGCCGCGGGCGTCCTGAGCCGGTGGCGGGAGCTGCTCGGCTCGCGGGCCTGGGTGGGTACCCGCGACGACGTCGCCGCCGCCGGGCTGCTGGGGCCGAACCCGACCCCGGCCGCGCTGCGCCGGGTGGGTGACGTCGTGATGATCGCCCACGGCGCCACTGCCGCGGTCCGCAGCGAGGCCGAGCCGCGGATGTCGATGCTGGCGGGCCAGCACGGTGCACTCACCGACGACGAACTCCTGATCCCGCTGCTGCAGGTCTGATGTCCGTGCGGGTTCCGGCGCCGGACTCTAGGGTGGCGGGCGGGGTGGACCTGACCACCCGCGGGGACGACGACTGGGGGCACGATGCGTACGCGCGAGACGACGATCATCCGGCACTGGAAGGTGAGCTGGCGGGCGTGGCTGGTGTTCTGGATCGCGCGCATCTTCGTCAAACCGCTCTTCGCGGCGTGGCCCACCACCGACCGGGGCATCGCGGCTCTCGGGCACCTGGAGAAGGTCGTCGACCGGTTACCCAAGCCCAAGGGCGTCACGATCGAACCGATGACGCTCGGCGGGGTGCCGAGTGAACTGATCAGCCATCACCGGAAGGCTGCCGACTCGCTCGCGGGTGCGACCGTCCTGTACTTCCACGGCGGCGGATTCGTCTTCTGCGGCTTGGCAACTCATCGCAGCCTGTGTGCGGTACTCGCGGCCCGAGCAGGCGTCCCGGTGATCTCCGTCGAGTATCGGCAGCTGCCGTACGGCGGGATCGGCACGTCCATCCACGACGCGATGGCCGCGTACACCGATCTGCTCGGCAGAGCCGAGGATCCCACGAAGATCATCCTCGCGGGCGACTCGGCGGGCGGCTACCTGGCGATGAAAGTGGCCGAACTGGCCGCGACCCGCGGCATGGTGACCCCCGCCGCCGTGATCGGGTACTCGCCGCTGCTCAACCTGGCGCTAGAGAAGCACGACCCCGACTACATGCGTCGCGACGCCTACCTGCCGATGAGCCAGGTCGAGGCGCTCAAGGACCGGTGGGCCGGCGGTCCGGAACCGATCGCCGGGGCCGATTCGCCCATCGAGGCCGATCCGCGGGTGTACCCGCCGGTGTTCTTCAGCGTCGCCCAGTACGAGCTGATGCGCCCCGACGTGGAGGCGATGACGGGGATGCTCGAGGACGTCGGACAGGCCGTCGAGACGCACGTGTGGAGTGGCCAGATCCACGCCTACCCGGTGATGGGCACAGTGCTGACGGAGGCCACCATGACGATCGCGTTCAGCCTCGACTTCGCCCGCCGCGCACTGGGTTACCGCGGCCGGCACTCCGCCTGATCTACAGGCCCAGCGACTCGATCTGCTTGCGCAGATTCGTCTCGGTCTGCTTGATCGCGGTGGTGACGAACGGCTCGATCAGCCTGCCCAGGGCCTTGCCGGCCAGCCCGCCCGGCAGTTCGTAGCCGAAGTCGACGGACAACTCGGTGCGGTCGTCGCCGACCGGGGTGAACATCCAACTGGACCGGTTGCCGAATCCGGAGACCGAGGACAACGTGATGAGCCGATCCCGCTCCCACTCGGTGACCTCGACCGTCGACTTCAGCGCCTTGGGGCCGAGCTGCATCGTCGCGTCGTACGTGGCGCCCAGACCTTGGTCGAGGTCGCCGATCGGGACGAATCGGCTGATGCCGAACATCCAGTCGGGCACGTTCCGATAGTCGTCGATGTGCGCGAACGCCAGATCGACGGGAACGACGGCAACGGCCTTGTGTCGAACGTGGATCATGTGTTTCCTCCCCTGAATTCCCCGGAGGTCGGACGCTAGTGCATCCGACGGTCCACTCCGGTCACCGCCGCCCCGAGAGTCGGAACTCGGCGATCTCGCGGGCGTTGTCGATCGCGTCCGTCAGCGCCCGGTGCCGGTCGTCGGCGGTCTGGGCGGACAGCACCGCGTACTTGTCCGCTGCCCCCATCGGTACCCAGGAGGCGAGCGCGTACAGGTGGTCGCCGGGCCGCTCGAGCACGTCGAACAGGCGCGGAGGGGCTGGCGGCGGATCGTCGCGCAACTCCCGGATCCGGGTCAGCAGGATGTACAGCTCGGTGATCTTGTCGGTGAGGTGCTGGAGCTGGTCGTCCGACACGCGACTCGACGCCTCCACCGGCCATGGCTCGATCTCGGCGCGCGGATACGGGTCGTCGCCGAGCCATCGCACGATCCGGATGCGCTCCTCGCCGACGCAGTCCAACGCGTACCGTCCGTCGCCGATGCCGACGTGGGAGACGATCCGCACCGCGGTGCCGACGTCGTTGCGGACGTCACCACCGCCCACCTCGTGGCCACGCGCGATGAGCACAGTGCCGAAGACGGGACCCTCGGTGGCAGTGAGACAGTCGCGGACGAGCGCCTGGAACCGGGGCTCGAACACGTGCAGCGGGAGCCGTTCCCCGGGCAGCAGTGCGGCGCCGAGGGGGAACATCGGCAGAACGGTCATTTGACCAGGATGAGTCATCAGGGCATCCGGAGTCGGGGAACCGGGATCGTGTCGGGTTGCGTGTCTCGATCGAGTTCGACGATGAGGTGATCGGCCCACGCGACCAGGCCGGTGATGTCGAGCGCGTGCGGCGGGTCGTCCTCGAACGGGACGATGCGGTGTCGGCCCTGCCTGAGCAGGGAGACGGCGCCGGCCGGGTTGCCGCGCATCTGATGGGTTACCGCCACCGCGAGCTGGGCCAGGCCCTGCCACAGTCCGCGCTCCTCGTGCGGCGCCTTCTTCCAGGCGGACTCGAGCACCTCGTGCGCGTGGAACGGCAGGTCGTGATCGAGCAGGCGCTGCGCCTCGGTGATCGCCTCGCCGGGATCGAGGTCCAGGTCGTCGGGCATCGTCGGAAACCCTTCCTCGCCCCACTCGAGCGGGCGCCCCAGACGATCCCGGGGCCGGGCGTTGCGCGGCTTACCGAGGGTGTCCCGATCGCGGTCGGCCATAGAAGCAATCTAGCCGCCGACAGGGGTACCGGGGGAGGGGCAGCTTCGGGTTGCCCGGAATCGTCTCGGGTCGGGCGGTGGAGTGCCGGCGCGCCGAGGCCGCGGCGCCACACCCTTTCTGTCGGCAACACACACCGATTCGGCGTGCATTTCGTGTGTGTTGTTCCGAAAACCGGTGTGACGCCAGCGGCGGCGTCGTGGACAAAAGAAAAGACCCGGTATCGCTGGTGCGATACCGGGTCTTTCATTGGTAGCGGGGACAGGATTTGAACCTGCGACCTCTGGGTTATGAGCCCAGCGAGCTACCGAGCTGCTCCACCCCGCGTCGGTATGTTCAGCCTACACGACGTTTCGGGGTGCCTTGACCAGCCGTCGGTTCGGGGGGTCGAATCGGCTGTGGTCCCGGTCATCGGAAAGCGCCCCGAACGGGGCTCAATCACTGCCTTAATCTGCGGAGATACTGCACGACGAGGGATCCGGAGGGATTCGCATGGCACTGCTCGAGAACAAGGTTGCCTTCATCACAGGCGCGGCACGCGGACAGGGGCGCAACCACGCGGTGCGCTTCGCACAGGAAGGCGCGGACATCATCGCGCTCGACATCTGCGCGTCCGTGTCCGACGACGTCGGCTACCCGGCGGCCACGCCCGAGGATCTCGAGGAGACCGCCCGCCTCGTCCGCGCCGAGGGCCGCGAGATCGTCACCGCGATCGGCGACGTCCGCGACCAGTCCGACCTGCAGGCCGCCGTCGACGCCGGTGTGGAGCGATTCGGCCGTCTCGATATCGTGGTCGCGAACGCCGGCATCTCGACGTGGAACCGCTTCTGGGAGATGCCCGAGGAGCAGTGGACCACGATGATCGACATCAACCTCAACGGCGTGTGGCGCACCCTGAAGGCTGCGGTTCCCGCGATGATCGACGGCGGTCGCGGCGGCTCGATCATCGTCGTCAGCTCGGCGGCCGGGATCAAGGCCAGCCCCGGGACGTCGAACTACACGTCCGCCAAGCACGGCCTGGTGGGTCTGACGAAGACTGCGGCGATCGAGTTGGGCGAGTTCGGTATTCGCGTCAACTCCATCCACCCGGGAGCGGTGGACACCCCGATGGGTCAGGACGCCAACGTCGGCAAGATCCTGGCGCAGTACCCGCGCTACATCGACAACTACAAGTGGCCGCTCGCCGGGCTCAGCAAGTGCAGCGTCGACGACGTCTCCGAGGTCGTGCTGTACCTGGCCAGCGACCGCTCGCGCACCGTCACGGGTTCGCAGATGTCGCTGGACCTGGGCATTACGTCGATCTAGGCGGCTGCGCCACCCGTGCGCCTTTCTGGTGGGCCCAGCTACCAAAAAGGCGCACGGGCGCGAAGCGCCTACAGGTTGCCGCGCCGCTCCTGCTCACGTTCGATCGCGAGGAACAGGGCCTGGAAATTGCCCTTGCCGAACCCGAGCGAGCCGTGCCGCTCTATGAGTTCGAAGAACACCGTCGGACGGTCGCCGATGGGTTTGGTGAAGATCTGCAGCAGATACCCGTCCTCGTCGCGGTCGACGAGGATCCCGCGGCGCTGGAGTTCCCCGATCGGGACACGTACCTCGCCGATCCGTGCCCGCAGCGCCGGATCCTTGTAGTACGACGCCGGTGTCGGCAGGAACTCGACGCCCGCCGCCGACAGCCGGTCCACGGCGCCCAGGATGTCCGACGTCGCGAGCGCCAGGTGCTGCGATCCGGGGCCGCGATAGAACTCGAGGAACTCGTCGATCTGCGACCGCTTGCGGCCCACCGCGGGCTCGTTGAGCGGAATCTTGATGCGATGGTTGCCGTTCGCGACGACCTTGCTCATCAGCGCCGAGTACTCGGTGGCGATGTCGTCGCCCACGAATTCGGCCAGATCGGTGAACCCCATGACGCGGTGGTAGAACTCCACCCACTCGTTCATCCTGCCGAGTTCGACGTTCCCGACGACGTGGTCGAGCGCCTGGATCACCTGCGGCACAGCACTCGTGGCGGCGGTGCGCGCGACATAGCCGGGCAGGTACGGCCCCGTGTAGCGGGATCGGTCGACGAGTGTGTGCCGGGTGTCGCCGTACGCGGCAATGCTCGCGGTGCGGACGGTGCCGTGCTCGTCGGAGACGTCGTGCGGCTCGACGAGGACGCGCGCCCCCTGCCGGCGGGCGTGCGCGATGCAGCGGTCGACGTCGGTGACTTCCAGCGCGACGTCGTGGACGCCGTCACCGTGCCGGCGGTGGTGGTCGAGCAGTGGACTGGACGGGTCGACGCCGCCGGTGAGCACGAATCGGACGGCGCCGCTGCGTAATACGAAGGCGCGGTGATCGCGGTTGCCCGTCTCGGGACCCGAGTACGCCTCCAGTTCCATCCCGAAAACTGCCCGGTAGTACGCGGCGGCCTGGGTGGCGTTGCCCACCACCCACACGATCGCGTCCCAGCCGACCACGGGGAACGGATCGGCGGACGGGTCGTGTTCGACGAGTCCGAGCAGTTGGCGCAGAGCGGCGTCGTCGAGGTGGGCCAGTGACTGGTCGACGGTCATGAGCGGACCTCCCGTGGACGGGTACGGGTCGATCACACCGCGCCCACCCACGGGAGGCAACATCGGCCTGTTCGGATGTCCAGAGTGGACAATCTGTGCCGACGGAGGCCCTGTCGAGTGTGCAGTTTGTATGCCGAGTGCGACGCCTTGCACTTTGAATTTGTCTGCAGTGCACTCTTTCCGAAGTCGACCACTTCCTTGTTGAACTCCAATGAATTGAACTCCAGTGCAATTTGGGCCTGCCGTTTCCGGGTCAAGGCCGCTGCGTCATCGGGCGGCCCTGAACGAGCCCTCTGTCCTGCGGTTATGGTGTGCAAATTGGACCGCTGGAATGTTTCGGTCAAAAGCCATCCGAATCGGACTCGCATGGGTTAGTTTCGTTTCGATCACGGCTGCTGAAGGGGTTCGGAAGGGGCGATCGGGCCCCAGCGTGTGAGCTTCCTGAGCGTCTGTGTGCTGCTTGAGTTCGCAACTGCGTGGAAGGTGGGAGCGGCACCGTGCAGATGTTCGATGAATGGTTTCAACACCGACCGAGAGGGTGGGATTTCGAATGAGTGTGTCGTTTCTGAACGCGACGGCGGTATTGGTGCGCGGCCTCCTGGACGACGTCTGGGGCGGCTCGTGGATGCCGGGCGTCGAGGGCCTCACCGGGTCGCTGGCCGGCCTGTTGGAAATGAGCTGACGGCAGATTTGTACTGCCGTGCCAAATCTCTGAGAGAAGGAGTAGATGAATGACGCTGGGATCGCTGGCTCCGTTGCTCACGAATGAACTCGTACAGATGATCATAGGAAACATGCTCTTCGTCCCGCTGGCTTTGTCGACCGACTTCACCTTCGTCCCCTTCTGACGAGGGTAAAACGACCAATTTTTTGAAGGAGTGTGATTCGTAGTGGACACCGGAAGTCTTGTCGACCTCGTCACGAGTGTCGACGTGGGTTCTCTGGAAGCGCCCATTTTCAATGGCCTCAACGGCATCGTCAACGCGATCTTCAATGTCGTCGGTGACGTGATCGCGCTGTGGCCTGCAGGTTCCTCAGGCATCGCTGGAAGCCTCGACGGCGGCCTCGGCTCCGTCGGCACAACTCTCGGCTCGACCGTCGGCCAGTAACGAAGGAGGGGAAAACATGTTCGATCTGTCTCTCACGTACAGCGCCGACCTGGTCGGGTTCGGGTCTATCGATCTGGTGGGCACGCTCGCTCAGTACCTGAATGCTCTGTCTCTGAACCCGAACCCGCCCATAACGAATCCGGTCTAGAGAAAGGTCTTCGAAATGGTCCAGCAGTACCTCAACGGCTCGATCACCGTGATCGCCGCGATCTTCGGGTTGGTAGGCACGGGAAGCAAGATTCTCGAGAACCCGCCCCAGAAGTAGCCGGCGCCCATCGTATTCACGTGGCGGAACCGAGGCTCTCGCACCCGACAGCGGGTTCGACGCCTCGGTTTCGTGTTCGCGGGACAAGACGCGAATCGGACCGCCGATGCGATCGCACTACAGATCGAACCGATAGGAGTGTCCATGCCTTCGTCTGAAGTACCGGTTGCGGGGGTCGAACAGTTCAGTCCACGCGACGCCGACTTCGTCTACAACGAGTCGGACGGGCATCCCGGCCACCTCCTCGCTGTGTATCTGTTCGACACAGATCGGCAGCCAGCCGAGCTGTCGCAGAGCGCCGCAGTCGAATGGGTGGCTGCGAGACTCGGCCACAACCGCATGTTCACACACCGGATCCGCCGTGTTCCTCTGGGTCTCGCACACCCCTTCTGGGAACCGGTCGCGAATCTCGACCTGAATCAGCATGTTCGAGTCCGCGCGATCTCCGAACCCGGATGGGTGCCCGTGCAACAGCATCTCGACGCACTGCTGACCTCGCGGATGGACCTCACCCGTCCACCGTGGGAGTTGCACATTCTCACCGGAATAACCGGAATGGACGGCCAGTCCGGTCGGCGGACCGCCGTCGTGCTCAAGACCCACCACAGCGCGGGTGATGGGCTCGCGGTCCTGCAGTTGGCTGAGAAGATCTTCTCGGACAAGGCGGCTCCCGCGAACCCTGTGCCGGCCACGCGCTTCCTGCGGGGTCGCATGTTCGCCAGGTCGGTACTGGGACTTCCCGGAGCGCTCCGGCGGTTCGCCAAGGATGTTCCGGGCAACCGAGCAGCCGTCCGTGAGGTGAACGAGGCCGCGGAGTCCGGGCAGTGGGTGGAGGCGGTCGAGCAGCCTGCCACCCGCTTCAACGGCAAGGTGACCGGATTCGGCTCTCTATCTCCAGTTACTCTGCCCGCGAGCGGGGTTCGCCGTATCCGCGCAGCCGCTCCGGACGCCACTGCAAACGATGTACTGCTTGCCGTGATCGGCGGCGCCCTCGCGCGCTACCTCGCCGAGAAGGGCGAGCCTCATCAGGGTTCGCTCGTCGCGATGGTGCCGCGATCCATGCGCAAGATCGAGGAATGGGAGTCCGCCAACCAGTTGGCGATCATGGGCGTCGACATGCACACCGGCATTACAGATCCCCTCGAACGAGTTGCCCTCATCGCTCTGTCATCGAAGTCGGAGAAGACCCGAACCTCCCATATCGCGGTGCGCCGACAGGCGGCGGCGATGGAGACCGCGCCCCCGCCGTTGCTGCGATTGATGGCGTACTCGCGCAAGAAGAGCACCCCTGACCCGTCTCGTCCGCGGCACCAGCACACGATGGTGAGCAATATGCCCTTCTCGATCGAGGGCTTCACGCTCAACGGTGCGCCGGCGGTGGCGGTGATCGGTGCCCAACCGCCCGTCGATGGAGACCAGCTGCGCCACTTTGTCGTGACGACCGCGGATGGCAGCCTGATGCTCACCGTGATCGCCGACAAGGCGACCATGCCGGATCTGGACCACTACCTGGAACTCATCCGCGCGAGCCTCGCGGAACTCGAGGATGCAGCGGACGCCCGGACGAATCAGGATCCCTCGGACGAAATGGCGTCCTGACCGAAGCCACGATCGCGGTCCCAAGCTCACGCCACGGCAGGGTTTCGTCGTTAGTCTGATACCGAACGTGCACACACGAGCCGATCGGAGTGGACGATGTCACCAGCGAACGAGACCAGGCCGGTGATCGTGGGCGTCGACGGATCCGA
The DNA here is from genome assembly GCF_002094305.1 of Prescottella equi. Classification (GTDB taxonomy): domain Bacteria; phylum Actinomycetota; class Actinomycetes; order Mycobacteriales; family Mycobacteriaceae; genus Prescottella; species Prescottella equi. The sequence continues at coordinate 176,586 of NZ_LWTX01000003.1, read as the reverse complement.
CGCCGCGATCCACGCCGTCCGGTGGGCGGCCGTCGAGGCACACGCCCGCAAGGTGCCGCTGAAACTGGTGCATGTCATCGACACCGAGAACGACTTCCCGTTCGTCGCGGACGACCTCGAGGAAGAAGAGGCGGCCGGTCGGGAGGCTCTCAAGGCCGCGCGGGAGGCTGCCACGATCGAGGACTACACCATCGACATCGAGGTGGAACTGCTTCGCGGCCGGGTCAATCGGGCATTCGTCGACCTGTCGGAGAAGGCGAGCTTGCTGGTGGTCGGGTCGGTGGGCGCCGGTTTCTTCGAACGCATGGTCCTGGGGTCGACCGCCCTCTCGCTCGCACATCACGCCAAGTGCACGGTTGCGGTGGTGCGCGGCGCCGACGGCAGCCCCGTCCCGCCCACGTCCGGTCCCGTCGTCGCGGGCGTCGACCATTCCGACAGCGCCGACATCGTCGTCGGTACCGCGATGCAGGAGGCGTCGATCCGGCACGCCGAGATGACGGCCGTGCACGCGCGTCGTCGGCGCGGCACCCAGGAGGCCGACGAAGAGGCGCGCGGCCGCATCGATCGGCTGATCGCGACCCTGGGCGCCAAGTTCCCGTCGGTGCAGGTCGAAACCGTGATCGCGGAGGCTGGCCCCACCAAGCACCTGGTCGCCCTCAGTGCCACCGCCCGCTCGATCGTCGTCGGCAGCCGCGGCCGCGGCGGGTTCGAGAGCGCACTGCTGGGGTCCACGTGCCAGTCGCTGCTGTACCACGCGCAGTGCCCGGTGATCGTCGCCCGCTCCCGCGTCACGCCGTGACATTGCCATGGACCGGGGTGGGCATCGACTGGACGCGCTCGACGTCGACCTGATCGCCCGCCTGCGCGACGAGCCGCGGATCGGGATCCTCGAACTGTCCCGGCGGGCCGGGGTGGCCCGCGCCACCGTGCAGGCGCGGTTGCGCCGGCTCGAGGAGGCCGGGATCGTCACCGGCTACGGGCCCGAGATCGATTTGCACACAGCCGGTTACCCGGTGCAGGCGTTCGTGACCCTGGAGATCGCGCAGGGCTCGCTCGGACAGTTGACGAAGGAACTCGAGGAGTTTCCCGAGGTGGTCCAGGCGTGGGCCACCACCGGCGTCGGCGACGTCCTGTGCCGGGTCGCGACCGCGTCGCACGACGACCTGCAGACCCTGCTGATCGCACTGCACCACTCGTCGACCGTTGCGCGGTCGATGTCGGTGGTGGTGCTGTCGGAGATCGTGCCGTTCCGGACGCTGCCGTTGCTCGCGAAGTCGGTCGAGCGCTAACCGAGATTCGCGGCCAGGTCCCGGTAGTAGCCGGATTGGGAGGGGAAGTAGTTCGCGAAGTCCGGCAGGGGCGTCCTGTTGCGCGCCGCGACGAGCATGTCAAGGTAGTACTCCCAGCCGGGCCCGATCTCGCTGACGGCCTCGTCGGGGACGCCGACGTGGGTGAGCGTCAACTCGGTGGTGCCGTCGGCCTCACGCAGGTCGACGGCCAGTCGCCACGCCCCGGCGTCGTCGCTGGTGGACAGCGCCAGGTGTCGCGGCGGGTCGCACGCATCGATGCGCATGTCGGTCCACGGAGCGTCCTCCTCGAACGCCATCTGCACGCGGATCGTGTTGCCGGCTCCGGGTTCTCCCTCCCACGGGCCGAACCACGCTGCGGTGCGGTCGGATTCGGTGATGCTCGCCCAGACGTCGTCGATCGGGGCGTCGAACGTGCGGGTGAGACGCAGGTCGACGCCGCCGGGCGTGCGGACGAGCGTGCCGTGCGGTTGCGGTTCCATCGGCTCTGCCTTTCGTTGTGGGGCAGGGTTCGGCCTACTCGCCTTCGCCCAGCTTGTCCTCCCCGCGACGGCGGAAGAAGCCGAACCCGGGAACCCCGATGATCGCCTGCCGCACGTCCTTGACCACCTCGAGCAGCTCGTGGATCTCCGGGGACACGGTGTCGAGCGTCGCGAGGATCGGCATGAGCGCCGCCATCCGCTCGGTCAGCTCGGGAAGCTGGTCGAGCAGGCGGACCGCGGCGTGCACCTCGTCCTCGCTGATCTCGTCGACGAACTGCGTCGCCAGCGGCGCGGCCGTCAGCGCCAGCGGTCGGTAGATCTCGAGTAGTTGGTCGGCGACAGCTGCGGACCGCGAGGCCGACGCCACCACCACTTCCGTCTCGCCCGCGACCACCGCAGTGCGATCGACCAGCGCGGCGCACGCGGCGATCACCGTGTCGGCCGCGGCGACCGCGCGGGCCGCGCCGTCGACCACGCCGGACACCTGCCGCACCAGGCCCTCGGCCTCGTCGAGCAGCGCCGACACCCGGGTGGGCAAGCCGGCGACGAAGACGGCCGTGTCCACGGACCATTGCAGGGACGACTGCGCCGCCTTCTGGACCGTCGAGACGAGTTGGAGCGGGTTGGGGAGAAGCGGCATTCTGCAATCCTGCCCGAACTTCCCGGACTGTCGGTGGTTGCTGGGAGGATCGGAGCTGTGGATGCCGAACACACCGTCGTCGATTCGCCCGTCGGGCCGCTGACGCTGGTCCGCAATCCCGAGGGTCTGTGCGGGCTGTACATGCACCTTCAGCGGCACCTGCCGGACGGTGCGCGGTTCGGTCCGCGCACCGACACCGGCTTCGACGACGTCACCTCGCAGCTCACCGAATACTTCGCCGGGGAGCGCACCGAGTTCACGGTGCCGCTCGCACCGCGCGGTACCGAGTTCCAGCAGCGGGTGTGGGCCGCGCTGCGAACCATCCCGTACGGCGAGACCTGGTCGTATCTGCAGCTCGCGGAGCATCTGGGCAACGTCGCCGCGATCCGCGCCGTCGCCGCCGCCAACGGCCGGAACCCGATCGGCATCATCGTCCCGTGTCACCGCGTGGTCGGCAGCAACGGCGCGCTCACCGGCTACGCCGGCGGGCTGGGACGCAAGCAGTTCCTGCTGGATCTGGAGAGCCCGGCCGCCGTGGGAATCCAGGATGGACTGTTCTGACGCGGATCGAACCTCACGTTCCGGCGCACCGGAGCGTCTACCCGGTGTGGGACTGAAACCGTTCGAGAACATCGTCACCGAGCACGGGCCGGTGGTACTGCGGGTGTGCCGGGCACTGCTCGGGCCCGTCGACGCCGACGACGCGTGGTCCGAGACGTTCCTGGCGGCGCTGCGGGCGTACCCCGACCTGCGGCCCGGCGCGAACGTCGAGGCGTGGCTGGTGACCATCGCGCACCGCAAGGCCGTCGACGTGCACCGCGTCCGACAACGCACGCCGGTCCCCACCGACGACCTGCCCGACCGGGCGTCGGCGCGGGATCTGCCCGGCGCGTGGAACCACGAACTGTGGGACGCCCTTGCCGATCTGCCGTTCACGCAGCGCGCCGCCGTCGTCTACCACCACCTGGCCGGACTTCCGTATGCGGAGGTCGCGGCGATCCTCGGCAACAGCACCGATGCGGCCCGCCGCGCCGCCGCCGACGGCATCGCCCGGCTCCGCCGCACCTACCCGGCCTCCACCGAACCACTCGCTCAGGAAGGAGCCGTCCGATGAGCGTCATCCCCACCCCGAGCGTGGACCCCTCGGATCTGAGCAGCCTGCACGCCCGACTCGTTACCGCCGCGGACCGCGACGGGTTGCTCGACCTCGCCTACCGGTCCGTCGACACCCCCGTCGGACGGCTGCTGCTCGTCGCCACCGACGTCGGGCTGGTCCGGGTGGCCTACCCACGGGAGGACCACGACGTGGTGCTCGCGATGCTGGCTCGGCAGGTGAGCCCGCGCATCCTGGAGGCTCCGGGACGGCTCGACGCCGCGGCCCGGCAACTCGACGAGTACTTCGCGCACCGGCGCACCCGCTTCGACGTTCCGCTGGATCTGCGCCTGTCGAGCGGTTTCCGGCGCACCGTCCTCACCCGCCTGCCCGACATCGCGTACGGCCGCACCGCCAGCTACGCGCAGGTGGCCGACGCCGCCGGCAGCCCGCGCGCGGTCCGGGCGGTCGGATCGGCCTGCGCCACCAACCCGCTGCCGCTGTTCGTGCCGTGCCACCGGGTGGTGCGCAGCGACGGCAGCATGGGCCAGTACGCGGGTGGCGTCGACACCAAGCGCGCGCTGCTGACGTTGGAGGCGGCGTGAGCGCGCTCGCGGACCGCGTCGACGCCCTCGACTGGACGCCGCTGCTCGACGAGCTCGACCGGTTCGGCGGCGCCCAGAGCGCCCGTCCGCTCCTCGATCCCGGCGAATGCCGGGAGTTGGCGGAGCTTTTCGACGACGACGCGCTGTTCCGGTCGACGGTCGACATGGCGCGGCACCGCTACGGCTCCGGCCGGTACCGGTACTTCGACTACCCGTTGCCGCCGACGATCGCCGAGATGCGGGCCCGGTTCTACGTGAAACTTCTGCCGGTCGCGCGGGAGTGGGCATGGCGGCTGGGCCGGCCGGCGCCGTGGCCCGACACCCTCGACGAGTGGCTCACCATGTGTCACGCGGCGGGGCAGCGCCGGCCCACCCCGCTGATCCTGCGCTACGGTCCGGACGACTGGAACGCGCTGCATCGGGACCTGTACGGGGAGCTGGTGTTTCCGCTGCAGGTGGTGATCGGACTCGACGCGCCCGGCGTGGACCACGAGGGCGGCGAGTTCCTGCTGGTCGAGCAGCGCGCCCGCGCCCAGTCCCGCGGCACCGCCACCGTGCTGCGGCAGGGGCACGCGTTTGTCTTCACCACCAACGACCGCCCGGTGCAGTCGGTGCGCGGCTGGTCCGCGGCCCCGATGCGGCACGGGGTCAGCACCGTCCGCGGCGGCGTCCGGCGCACGCTCGGACTGGTACTGCATGATGCGGAGTGAATCGGGGATGTACACGTTGATCGATCGGGATGGGAAGCCCTACGAGAGCGCCACTCCCGGCACTCTCGGCGGTCACCGCAAGGACCGCATCTACGGCACGCTCGACTGTCCGGGCGCGGCCCGCGCCATCGCCCGCGGCGGCTACGTGACACAGCGCGTGTTCTTTGCCGACGAGGACATCGCCGTCGCCGCCGGCTACCGGCCGTGCGCGGTGTGCCTACGAGACGAGTACGACGAATGGAAGCGATCGCACGGGAAGGGGGACCGGTAGATGTCGGCCCTGCTGCCTCGGCCCCGCCGCACCGTCGCGGACGGTGCGGTGCTGGTCCCCGACTGGCTCGACCTGGGCGAGCAACGCCGACTCGTGGAGGCGTGCCGCGACTGGGCGCGTGGGCCGGTGCCGATGCGGGCCGCGCGCCTGCCCACCGGGCACGCGATGTCGGTGCAGACCGTGTGCCTGGGCTGGCACTGGCAGCCGTACCGCTACAGCCGGATCGCCGGCGACGCGGGTGGCGGGCGGGTGCTGCCGGTACCGGAGTGGCTGGCGCAGTTGGGAAGACGTGCCGTCACCGACGCCTACGACGATCCGGCTGCGGGTGCCGCCTACGAGCCGGACGCCGCGCTGATCAACTTCTACGACGACGCCGCCCGCATGGGCATGCACCGCGACCAGGAGGAGCGGGCGGACGCCCCGGTGGTGTCGCTGAGCATCGGCGACACCTGCACCTTCCGTTTCGGCAACCCCGATACCCGCACCAAGCCGTACACCGACGTCGAACTGCAGTCGGGTGACCTGTTCGTGTTCGGCGGCCCGTCACGGTTCGCGTACCACGGTGTACCCAAAGTATTTCCGGGCACTGCCGACCCCGACTGCGGCCTCACCGCCGGTCGGCTCAACATCACGCTGCGGGTCACCGGGCTGGAGGACGAACGTTGACCGCCACGAACTTGCCGTTCCGCCCACCCTTCACCACGGCGCCCATGCTCGGCGCCTTGGCGGCGCACGCGGTGGACGGCCTCGAACGCCACGACGCCGAGAGCGGGACGCACACCCGGGTGGTGCCCGCGCCGCACGGGCCCGCGGTGGTGAGCGTCCGCTTCGCCGGGACCGACCACGTCGAGGCGGACATCCGGGCGGCGCACTCCGACGACGTCCCGCACGTCGCAGCACTGGTTCGCCGCTGGCTCGACCTCGACGCCGACCCGGACGTCGTCGACGCCGCACTCGCGCGGCAGACCCTGCTCGCGCCGCACGTCGCGGCGCGGCCCGGCCTGCGGGTACTCGGCTCCGTCGACGGCTTCGAGACGGCGGTGCTGACGGTTCTCGGTCAGCAGGTGTCGCTCTCGGCGGCAAGGACATTCGGATCCCGGTTCGTGGCGGCGTTCGGCACCCCGACCGCATTCGACGGGTTCGTCAGCTTCCCTGAACCCGAGACCTTGGCCGCACTCGATCCGGCGATCATCCAGAAGGCCGTCGGACTCACCGGTGCCCGCGCCCGCACCGTGCAGGCGCTCGCCGCGGCGGCGTCGGACGGGCTACACCTGGGGCCCGGCGCCGATCCGGTCGAGTTCCGGACCCGGCTGCTCGCGCTGCCCGGCATCGGACCGTGGACCGTGGACTACCTCTCGGTGCGGGTGCTCGGTGACCGTGACGCCTACCCGTCAGGGGATCTGGTGCTGCGCCGGGCGTTGGGCGTGAAGACGCCGCGTGAGGCTGCTGCGGCGTCGGAGCCGTGGCGGCCGTGGCGGGCCTACGCGCTGTTCCACCTGTGGACGAGCCAGGCCTTCCTGTGACGCCGCCCAGGCGGCTACCGCGGCAGCGGGCGTAACCCGATCATCGTCCGGGACGAGGCGTACACGTAGTGGCCGGGATGCGGGGCGGCGAGCATTCCGTCCGAGGCGAGCGCGTCGGGGTCGTCGTCGATTTTGCGGAACGGGGTGTCCCAGAGCGATTCCCCGGTCCCGGTGTCGACGGCGCGGATCCCGTCACCGTCGATCGTCAACAGCGACGGCCCGTCGAGTGCCGCAACGGTTCCGAACCGTTTGTCGTCATGGGTCCACAACCGTTCACCGGTACGCAGGTCGAGTCCCGACATCGTCTGCGCCCCAGGGCGCAGGATCGCGACGTCCCCCGCCACAGCGACAGCCGTACCGCGGACGGTGTCGGAGTTGTACTCGTCGGGTTCGCGCGCGGCGACGAGATCGGGACTGGTCCAGACCCGCTCGCCGGTCCGGCGGTCATACGCGCCGTCGCCGACCAGCAGTGGAAGGCTCTCGTCGGCGGGGTGATCGAACGAGAGGTTCTGGGCCCCCGCGCCTTCGGTCGACACGATGGTGCGTCCGTCGCTGCCGATGGCGTCGGACCCGGTGATCCGGTAGCCGTCGCACTCGGTGCGGAACCGGACCACGACACCACCGTCGCCGGGGACGGCCCGCGAACAGCCCTCGAGTCGCGTGGTCCACGTCGGTCGGCCACTGTCGAGATCGAAGCCGGCGACATCCGCGCCGAGGGTGAGCAGGCCCTGACCATGCGCGACGTCCAGGGCCTGGGTCAGGTCGTCCTCCCAGATCGAGCCCATCGCGAACGGCTGCGACCACTGCGCGTCCGGGTCGGCGAGGGTGCCGGCGTGCAGGCGGACGTCGTCGTCCTCGATGTTGCCCTCCGCGACATACAAGCGGTCGTCGTGGGCGGCGATAGCGAAAACCATCCAGTCCGTGGGTGTTCGGGTGATCTCGCCGGTGCGCAGATCGAATCCGACGAGGGCCGGGTCCTCCGCAAGCGGCGCCGTGAAACACACGAGGCGGCCGTCTACGGGAGCCTCCGCGCAGCCCCCGAGGTCGTCGGCCGCGCTCTGCCAGCGCACCGCACCGTTGCCGGCGTCGATCCCGAACATCTGGGGATCGGTCAGGGTCATGCCGCCGTGCGAGACGCCCACGATACTGACGACGACGTCATCAGCGGCAATGAAACCGGTACTTCCCCAGTCGAATTCGCTGCCGGTGCGGGGATCGCGGAACTCCGCGAACGCCTGTCCGTGCATCGCAGCGGCGTCCACCGACCAGCCCAGCCCCGGTGCGGCATCGTTGGTTCCGGTGATCTTGCGGGTGCCGTCGTCTCCTGCCTGCGCGACGGTGACGACGGCGCCGGTGACGGTCACGACGGCCACCGCCGCGGCCGCGAGCAGGTTACGGATCTCGCGCTTCACCTGGGCACCTCGATCCCGGGTACGAGCGCGATCGCGTCGAGCTGCTCGAACGACACCGGCACGGACGGTGAGTCCGCCTCGGACGACGCTCGGACGAGGGTCCCGGACGGGCGGGTGACGGTCACGACCCGCTGCGTCGTCGCTCTCGTCTCGGAACCGGGGTGCAGACCCATCGATGTGTAGTCGTGCTCGCTCTGTTCGACGACAGACCCGTCGGGGAGTTGTCGCACCGTGGTGCGACTGCGCTCACTCGAGGCCTCGGGTGGGGCGTCGGTCGACGGCAGTTCCTGCCCGCCGGCGATCGCGACGTCGAGCGTCGACTCCCGACCCGGTGTGGTCACCCGCACCGATTGGCACACGGCGTCGCCGCCCAGACGGGCTGGTTGCAGCGCGCCGAGCGGACGATCGAGTGTCAGGCCGTCGAGGGGCACCGCCGCCAGCATCGTGCCGAACCGTTCGGCGGTGGCGCGGTCGATGTCCGGACCCGACCGCTGCTCGACCGGGGAAGAACACGAGGCGGGCGGGGGGGCGGGACCGGGGCCGTCACGCGCAGGCCGGGCGCGGTGACGAGCACGACGAGTTCGTCGACGGTGAGCGGTACGGTCCCGCTGTTCGCCTGCCCGGAGTCCGCGACCGCGGCATCGGTGGCATAGGCCGAGACGCGGGTCCCGTCTGGCGCGTACGCACTGGCACTGCGCGACAGGGTGCGCACCCCGTTGGTCTCCGACCACGTGTCCAGGACGTCGACGACGGTGCCGTCGGCGAGCGTCCGGCGCGCGTCGAGGTATCCGGCTACGCATGCCGGGATGGCGTCGGTGCTGAGCCGAACCGCGACGGACAGGGAGCCGTTCTTCCCATCCCGCGACAGTGTCGCGTCGGCATTGGTGTTGCCGTCGTAATCCGGAGCGCCGTCCTCCGGCGCGTCCTCGCTCATGATCGGTTGGAAGATCAGCGACCGTTCGGGCGAAGCGAACGCCACCTCCACGCCGCCGGGCAGCGCGTCCCGTAGCGCCCGCGACATGGCACCGGCCTTGGGTCCGGAGAACCACGGGTAGTCGGGGTTGTCGTAACCCGAGTCGCGGTCGACCACGAACGCAGTCCACTCGCTCTCGCCCGGCCGTTCGACGACATCGCATCCGGGGATCTGCGTCGGATACGTCACCGACGGCGTGACGTACGAGTACTCGGGCCGTTCGGGTTCGGTGGTCGGTGGCGTGGTGGTCGGCAGTGCGGTCGTCAGTTCGGGCTCGGGGCTGTGCAGAAACCCCGCGACGACGACGCCGACGGCCACGACGGACACCAGTGACAGCCCGAACGTCCACGCCGCGACCGCGCGGGACGCCCCCGCCTCGTTGTCGTCGCCCAATGTCCCTCCCCTTAACAGACAGCTCCCCTGGGAAGCTGTCTATCACGGATACGGGATCAATCGGACATCAAGCCTTGGCCTCCGCTGCGGGACTGGCCGGGTTCCGATCACTCGACGCGTTTCCGTTCTGCGCGGTCCGGACGCCCTTCTCGACCCGCTCCCCGAGGTCTTTGTCGACGTTGCGCCAATAGTCGAAGGCGCGCACGAGAACCGGCTCGGTGACTCCGTTGAGCAGGTGCCCCACGATGTTCGACACCAGCCGTTCGCGGGCCGCGTCGTCGAGGACGTCGCGCACCATCGTGCCGGCCTGACCCCAGTCGTCGTCGTCCTTGCGGAGCGTGTACGCCTGGTGGACCATCTCGCCGTCGGTGTACCAGCCGGGGGACTCGCCGGACACCGAGATGTCGGCGTGCGGGCCGCCCTTCGAGTTCGGTACGTACACCGGATCGCCCGGATTGTGGTGCCGAAGTTGCCCGTCCTTGGTGTACGAGTTCCGCGGCCCGGCATGCGGCGAATTGACCGGCAACTCCTTGTAATTGGATCCGATCCGGTAGCGGTGCGCGTCCGGGTAGGAGAACCACCGACCGAGCAGCATCTTGTCGGGGCTCGGCCCGGTGCCCGGCACCGAACTGCTCGGCTCGAAGGCGGCCTGCTCGATCTCGCAGTGGTAGTCGGCCGGGTTGCGGTCCAGCTTCATGGTGCCGACGTCGATGAGCGGGTAGTCGGCGTGCGGCCACACCTTGGTGAGATCGAACGGATTGAACCGGTAGGTCTTGGCCTCCTCGTACGGCATGATCTGCATCTTCAGCGTCCAGGTGGGGTAGTCGCCGCCGTCGATGTGCTCCCACAGGTCCCGCTGGTGGTAGTCGGTGTCCATGGCGGCCATCTGGTCGCCCTCGTCCTGCGTGAAGAACTCGATGCCCTGGTCGGTCTTGAAGTGGTATTTCACCCAGAACCGCTCGCCCTGCGCGTTCACCCACATGTACGTGTGGCTCGAATACCCGTTCATGTGTCGCCACGTGCGGGGGATACCGCGGTCACCCATCAGCCATGTCACCTGGTGTGCCGACTCGGGAGACAGCGTCCAGAAGTCCCACTGCATGTCGTGATCGCGCAGATTGTTGTCGGCCCGCCGCTTCTGGGACCGGATGAAGTCCTGGAACTTCATGGGATCGCGGACGAAGAACACGGGGGTGTTGTTGCCCACCATGTCGAAATTGCCCTGCTCGGTGTAGAACTTCAGGGCGAAGCCGCGAGGGTCGCGCCACGTGTCCGGGCTGCCCCGCTCACCGGCGACGGTGGAGAATCTCGCGAGCATCTCCGTCTTCTTGCCGGGCTGGAACAGGTCCGCCTTGGTGTAGGCACTCACGTCGTTGGTGACCTCGAAAGTGCCGAACGCACCGGCGCCCTTGGCATGTGGCTGGCGTTCCGGCACGCGCTCACGGTTGAACTGGGCCATCTTCTCGATCAGGTAGTAGTCCTGGAGGAGGATCGGCCCGTCGGGTCCGACGGTCAGTGAGTGTTCGTCGCTGGGTACCGGGATACCGGAGTCGTCGGTGGTGTAGTTCGACATCTCATTCCTTCCCTACGGATCACGTTTCCGTGCGGTAGAGACGACGCCCCGAAAGTATTTGGGCTGCAGGGCATCATCGGTGGAGAGCACGTACCTGGCCGCGGCGCGGGCGAGGCGCGCCATCCATCACCTACCAGCCGACCACTTCCGGACCGATCCGTCAACCGATGCGCCGCCCCGCCGACCGTCGACGGCTCAGTTCTTCGCCTGCGCCAACTTCGACGGCCACCAGATCTTCCGGCCGATGTCGTGCGAGAGTGCCGGCACCAGCACGCTGCGTACGACGATCGTGTCGAGCAGGACGCCGAAGGCGACCGCGAAGCCCACCTCGGCGAGGAACACCAGCGGCAGCACCCCGAGGACCGCGAACGTGCCCGCCAGCACGATGCCCGCCGACGTGATGACGCCGCCGGTCACGGCGAGGCCGCGCAGCACGCCCGACCGGGTGCCGTGCGTGAGCGTCTCCTCCCGGACACGAGTCATGAGGAAGATGTTGTAGTCGATGCCGAGCGCGACCAGGAACACGAACGCGAACAGCGGGAACGACTGGTCTGCACCCGCGAAATGGAACACGTGCGTGAAGAAGAATCCGCACACGCCCAGGGTCGCGGCGAAGCTCAGCACGACTGTCGCGATCAGGATCAGCGGCGTCAGCAGCGCCCGCAGCAGCACCGCGAGCACGATGAAGATCACGACGAGCACGATCGGGATGATCAGGTTCCGGTCGTGCACCGACGCGGTCTGTACGTCGAGCGTCGCGGCCGAGCTACCGCCGACGAGTGCATCCGCGCCCGGCACCGCGTGCAGGGTGTCGCGCAGGCGCTCCACGGTCTCCAGGGCTTCCGGCGAATCGTACGAATCGGCCAGTGCCACATTGACGATGGTCCGACCGTCGATCGGCGCGACGTTCAGCAGCGACGGCGGGCAGCCGGGCGGGAGCTGCTGCGCATTGCCACCGGAGTTCTGCAGCAGCGCCTTGACCTTCTCGATGTCGACCTGCACGCACACCGAGCCCGGGCCCTGCCGCACACCCTCGACTCCACTCGCGGCAGCGATGACGGCGTCGACGGTGGACGCGTTCGTGGCGACGACGGCGGGCGCCCCGGCACCCTGGTCGAAGTTCGCGTCGTAGAGTGCCTGCCCGCGGACGGCGTCGGGCTCGTTGGTGAAGTTCTCGGTGGCGGTGAGGCCGGAGGTCTGCAGGCTGCCGATGCCGACCGCGAACAGCACCGCCAGCAGGACGGTGGCGCCGATCCACGCGGGCCGGTCCCGGCGCCCCACCACGTCCGCGATCCGCCCCCACAGCCCGTGTGTCGCAAGGTCTGTCGCACCGTCGGTCCGGGGCTTGCGCGGCCAGAACACCCACCGGCCGACTGCGGACAACACCACGGGCAGGAAGGTCATCATCACCACGTACGTGCACGCGATGCCGATCGCGGCGACCGGGCCGAGGCTCTTGTTCGAGTTCAGTTGCGAGAAGCCCAGGCACAGCAGGCCGAGGATCACGGTCACCGCGGAGGCGGTGATCGCCGGCGCGGACTCCCGCCATGCCTTGATCATCGCGTCGAAGCGATTGTCGTGAAAGTGCAGTTCCTCCCGATATCGCGCTATCAGCAGCAGCGCGTAGTCGGTGCCGGCACCGATCACCAGCACGAACAGGATGCCCTGGCTCTGTCCGGTGAGGGTGAGAATCTCGTGGTCGGCGAGGACGTAGATCACCATCGACGACAACCCCAGCGCGAGCAGGGCCGAGAACAGCGGGAAGAACCACAGGATCGGCGACCGGTACACCACCAAGAGGATCAGGATCACCACCAGCAGCGCGACACCGAGCAGCGTGCTGTCGAGGCCTTCGAACGCGTCGATGAACGCCACCAGCAGGCCGCCGGGGCCCGCGGGCAACACCTCGAGATCCGACGGCACCGCGTTCTGCGCCGCGTCGATGACGTCCTGTTCCGCGGCCGCGAGGTCGTTGCCCTGGACGGTCGCTCCGTCCTGCTTCGCGATCAACGGCACGAACACCGACGCGGTGGTGCCGTCCGTCGAGATCTGCGTGGGCGTCACGCCGTCGGCGTCCACGCCCTCCACCGACGCCATCGAGATCCGCGCCTGGTCGATCGCGGCCTTGTCGGCGTCCGTCAACCCGCTGTCGCGGTGGAACACCACGGCACCCGGAATGGTCTCCACCTTCAGGAATTTCGCGCTCTCGTTCGCGACGATCGTCGACTCCGCCGATCCGGGTAGATAGGACGCGTTGTCGTTCTTCTGCACCTCGGCGAGCTTGCCCTGGAACGAACCGCCCAGTCCGCCCAGGAAGAAGGCGACGATCGCGATCGCGACGACCGTGAACACCGGCCAACCGCGGCGCACGCGCGTCACCGTGCCGGGCGGCGTGTCACCGGAGGACTCCACTCGTGTCATCGGTGCTCCTCGTGCGAGATCGCGGCCGGACAACCAATGCAGACCAGTACAACACGCCATCTCGCCGGCGGTGGCCGATCACCACATCGAAGGCGGGACGCGTGTGCGGATGCCGGACACTCAGCGCAGTTTGATGCTGCCGCCGTCGACCATGAGTGTCTGTCCGGTGATGTACGACGCGTCGGCGCTGGCGAGGAACACCGCGACCCGTCCGATGTCGGATTCGGGATCACCGAAGCGGTGCAGCGGGGTTCGGGACAGCAGCGCTTCCTCGATGCCGGGATTGGCCGCGATGTAGGCCTCGACGCCCTCGGTGAGAGCCAACGGCGAAATCAGGTTGACGTTGATGTTGTCGGCCGCCCACTCGTTGGCCGCGACGCGGGAGATGGCGCGGATGGCTTCCTTGGCCGCCGCGTACGACGCCTGGTTCACCTGGCCGTCGATTCCGGCGCCCGACGCGAAGTTGATCACCGAGCCCTCGTGGGCCTTCAACTGCTCGTAGCACGCCTTCATCAGCCAGAAGGTGGGATAGAAGCCGGTGCCGAAGGACAGGTCCATCATCTCCTGGGTGGTCTGCAGCAGGGGTGCCTGCCGGGACGCGTGGGCGTTGTTGACGAGCACGTCCACCGAGCCGAACGCGTCCACGGCGGCCGCGCAGATCTGGGCGGCACTCGCCTCCTTCGAGATGTCGGCGGCGAGATAGCGGACCGAATCGCCGAGTTCCGACGCGAGCGCGTTGCCCGCCTCGTCGTTGATGTCGACGACCAGAACCTTGGCGCCTTCCTTCGTGAACGCCCGCGTGATCCCTCGTCCGATACCCCCGGCGCCTCCGGTGACGATCGCGACCTTTCCGTCAAGTCTCATGATTTACTCCGATGCGATTGTGATCGTTGAAGTTTCGTCGTACCGACCTGCGGCCTCGACGATACGGATGTGCGTCCTCTCGAGGTAGCCGGGTGGAGGTGGAGGACGGCAGCGCGCCGCGGCGCTAGTCTCGGGGTGTGAACGGCGGCACGATCCTGAACTTTGTTCTGGTGGTTGTGTTCATCCTGATCGGCGGCGTGTTCGCGGCCACCGAGATCGCACTCGTGTCGCTGCGGGAAGGGCAGCTCCGCGCGCTGGAACAGCACGGGCGGCGGGGTGAGCGTGCGGCCGCGCTCGCGCGGAATCCGAACCGCTTCCTGTCGTCCGTGCAGATCGGAGTCACCGTCGCCGGGTTCTTCTCGGCCGCCTACGGGGCATCCACACTCGCCCCGAACTTCTCGCCCACGCTGCGGCACTGGGGTCTGTCGGCCGGGACGGCGGACGTGGTGGCGCTCGTCGCGACCACCCTGGTGATCTCGTACCTGTCGCTGGTGCTGGGTGAGCTCGTCCCCAAACGCATTGCGCTGCAGAGCGCAACCGGTGTCGCGCTGGTGACCGCGCCGCCGCTCGACCGGTTCGCCCGACTCGTCCGACCCGTCATCTGGCTGCTCTCGCTGTCCACGAACGCTCTGGTGCGGATCCTCGGCGGCGATCCCGGACGTAAGGGGGAGGAGATCACCCACGAGGAACTGCGCGAGCTGGTGACCGGGCACAGCGCGGTCGCCGAGGAGGAGCGCCGGGTGCTCACGGAGGTGTTCGACGCGGCCCGGCGATCGCTCGTCGAGGTGATGCGCCCGCGCACCGACGTGGACTTCCTCGGCGCAGACACCCCGGTGCGGCGGGCTCGCGGCGACGCGCTGGCACTCGGCCACAGCCGCTACCCGGTGTGCGCGGAGACCCTCGACGACGTCGCCGGTTTCGTGCACCTACGGGACCTGTTGCTCGCGCGCGGCGGCGAGGCGCAGACTGTGGGCGACCTGGCCCGGCCGCTGCTGCGTCTGCCCGGGTCGAAACCGGCGCTCGCCGCCCTCGCCGTGATGCGCCAGGACAATTCGCAGATAGCGCTCGTCGTCGACGAGTACGGCGGCACCGCCGGCATCGTGACGGTCGAGGACATCGTCGAAGAGGTCGTCGGAGAGATCGGTGACGAGTTCGACCCCGAGCCGCGAGTCGCCGACACCGAGCGGTCCCGGGTCGACGGCCGGTTGCTCGTCGACGACTTCGAGCGGGACACGGGTACGGCGCTTCCCCAGGGTCCGTACGAGACGATCGCGGGCTTCGTGCAGCATCGACTGCAACGACTGCCCCGACTCGGCGACCGCGTCGACGTCGACGGGTTCCACCTCACCGTCGAGGCGCTCGACGGCCGCCGGATATCCACCGTAACGGTGACGCCGATCAGGTGACGGGCGCGCCCAACCCGTGGGAGAGGTGGCGTTCGTGATCGCCGCGTGGCTGTTCCTGCTCCCGAAGAAGCGACTCGTCCCGGTACAGCACGACACCATCCGGGGCGGTGCGGCGGAGCCGCGTCAGTCCTCCGGCTCGGCGTAACACTCTCGCACCTCGACCTCCATCGGGAACCGAACTGCTGTGTCGCCGAACAGCAGTCGCGTCGCCGACGCCGCCGAAGCGAGAACGTGCGCGGCCGCCGCGTCGGGACGGCGGGTGTGCACCATCACCTCGTCGTGCTGGAAGAACACCAACTCGCCGTCACCCGGAGCGGCGGACAGGCGCCGGCGCAGATCTGCCAGCAGACACAGCGCCCACTCGGCGGCGGTGGCCTGCACGACGAAGTTGCGGGTGAACCGGCCACGCGCGTGGGTGTCGCCGTTGGACCACCACGAGTCCGACGGTGGCGGGCAGGCGCGGCCGAGCCACGAGTGCACCACCTCGCCGCGCTCACCTGCCCGGGCCGCGTCCTCGACGAGTTGCACCGCGACGGGAAAGCGCTTGCGCAGCAGTGTCAGGAGCGCGCGGGCCTCGCCGGCCGTGGCGCCGTAGAGGACACCGAGGATCGCGATCTTGGCCTTGGCGCGGTCTCCGGCGAAGACCTCGGCCGCGACGAGGGCGTACAGGTCGTCGGTGCCGGCCGCCGCGGTCATCCGTGGATCGCCGGACATCGCCGCGAGGATGCGCGGCTCGAGCTGGCCGGCGTCGGCGATCACGAAGGTGTGTCCGGGATCGGCGATGACGCTCGTGCGCAACGCCTTCGGGATCTGCAGCGCGCCGCCGCCGCGGCTGGCCCAGCGGCCGGACACCACCCCGCCCGGCACGTACACGGGCCGGAACCTGTTGCCGCGCACCCACGAATCCAGCCACGTCCAGCCGTTGGCGGCGTGCAGCTTCGCCAGGTCGCGATAGCGCAGCAGCGGTTCGACGGCCGGGTGGTCGATCTCCCGCAGCAGATACTTGCGCGTGGACGCCAGTTCGATGCCCTCGCGTGCGAACGCCGCGACCACCTCGGGTTGCGACGCCGGATTGACCTGACGCCCGAACGCCGCCGACACCTCGTCGGCCACCTGGTGCAGGCGGACGGGCAGCATGTCGTCCCGAGTGCGCGGGCCGAGCGCGTCGGCGAGCAGCGCCAGATGGGCGTCGGTGGAGAACGGCAGCCCGTCGTGGCTCATCTCGGCGGCCGCGAGCCCACCGGCCGACTCCGCGGCCACCAGCAGGCGCAAGCGTGGATCGTCCGCGATGGCCGCGAGCTGGCGGCGGTGCCGCTCGATCACCACGTCGGGCGCGGTGGACGCGACCGCGTCGAACAGTCCGGGACGGTCGTCGACGGGCATCTCGGGTGCGGGTGCGAGCCGCCCGGCGCGCATGTCGAGCAGCGCGCCGGTCAGCCGCAGGTCGTGGCTGCGCTGTACGCGCACACCCTCCGCGAGCAGCGGCGGGCACGCACGTGCGGAGTCCTCGAACACCCAGCGCGGATGCTCGGCCGCCTCGATCTCCCGGACCGTCGCCGCGACGTCTGCCGTGCGGCGCGGCGCCTCCACCGGAGCGCCGGACTCGTCGGTCCGGACCAGCGTGGCACCGTCGCTGTCGGATACCAGCACCGTTCTCACGGCGTCCAGTGTGCGCGACGGCACCGACACGAGCGTGTCGGGCCGGCGGGCGGCGGTGGAGCGGATCCCGGCCGAGCCGGTGTGGCTGCCGCTCCCCGCGCGGCGATAGGCTGACTAGCCCCGAGCACGTGTCGCTCGACCGGCTCAGCGCATCCGGCTGGACACATTCGAAAGTGGGAGGTTCCCGTGGCTGGTGGTCTCGTCGCCCTGCTGGACGACGTCGCAGCGATCGCGAAAGCGGCCGCGGCATCCATCGACGACGTCGGCGCCGCGGCCGGCAAGGCGAGCATCAAGGCGGCCGGGGTGGTCGTGGACGACACCGCTGTCACGCCCCGCTACGTCCACGGCTTCTCGCCGAAGCGGGAACTGCCGATCATCCGGAAGATCGCGATCGGATCGATCCGGAACAAGCTTCTGATCATCCTCCCGGTGGCGATGATTCTCAGCCAGTTCCTGCCGGCGGCGCTGCCCTATCTGTTGATCGCCGGTGGTCTCTTCCTCTGCTACGAGGGCGCCGAGAAGGTGTACGAGGCACTCACCGGCGGCCACCACGAGGACGAGGACGCGCCGGCGCTGCAGGACGGGCCCGAACGTGAGAAGGCGATGGTCAGCAGTGCCATCCGCACCGACCTGATCCTGTCCGCCGAGATCATGGTGATCTCCCTGTCGTCGGTAGAGGACGAACCGTTCCTCACCCGGCTGATGGTTCTGATCGTCGTCGCGATCCTGATCACCATCCTCGTGTACGGCGTCGTCGCCGTCATCGTGAAGATGGACGACGTGGGTCTCGCGCTCGCCCAGCGCAAGTCGACGCTCAGTCAGCGGATCGGCCGCGGCCTCGTCGCCGCGATGCCGAAGGTGATGGCGGTGCTCACCGTGGTCGGCATCGCGGCGATGCTGTGGGTGGGCGGCCACATCCTGCTGGTCAACGTCGGCGAGGCCGGATTCCACTGGCCGGCCGACCGTCTGCACGACCTCGAGCACTGGTTCGGCGAACTCGTGCACGGCGGCTTCGGCGGCGTCCTGTCGTGGACCGCGGGAACGGTGGCGTCCGCCGTCGTCGGACTGATCCTGGGCGCGATCGTCGTGCTGATCGCGCACCTGATTCCGAAGCGGAAGAAGGACACGACGGCGCACTGAGGCGGTATCACCGCCCCAGGGAGAGCATCGCGGCCGCCACCCCGTCGGCGGCCGTATCGGGGATCGCGGTCGCCGCATCTTCCATCACGAGTAGCCGCGCGCCGGGGATCTCTCGTGCGCACGCCTTACCGTTGCCGAGGGGAAAGAACGGGTCGTGCCTGCCGTGCACCACGAGTGTCGGGATCGTGAGTTCGGGCAGGCGTTCGCGCCAGCGCGGCTTGCAGTCGAGCTTGGAGAACACCATTCCCAGCTGGTTGGCCATCTGGATCGCCGGTTCGGTGCTCTGCGTGCGGTCCCAGATGCGTTCGGCGCTCACGCGAGCGGCGGCGGGGTCGTCGCCGAGGATCTCGGCGCCGGCGGCGGCGAATTCCGCCACGGCGGCGCGGTCGGTCCAGTCCGGCATCGGATGTGAGAACAGCCGGCCCATGGTTGCGTCGTCATGGTCGGGCAGATCGTCGTCGACCGGCCCCGGAGCGACAGGCCGCGTTCCGACGAGCGTGAGTGCGCCGAAAGCGTCCGCATGATCGAGCGCGGCTACCTGGGCCACCATTCCGCCGACACCGATGCCCGCCAGATGCGCCGGCCTCGAGTCGAGTTCGTGGGCGAGCGCCGCGGCGTCCGCGGCCAGGTCGCGCAGGGTGTAGGCCGGCTTCTCGGGATCGACGGTGGTCGACGCACCGGAATCGCGCAGGTCGTACCGGACGACGTGGTGCCCGCCGCGAGCGAGTGCGGTGCACAGCGCGTCGGGCCACGAGAACATGGTGGTTCCGCCCGTGAGCAGAATCAGCGGTGCTGTCGGATCCCCGAAGTGCTCCACCCCGAGTGAGACGCCGTTGGCGTCGATCGCTTCCCATCCCTTTGCCACAGGGATTCTCCCCTCGTCAGATACTGCGCTTGCACAGATAGACCCGACTCGGAGGGGAAAACCATCGGGCTCCACAGGGAATTGGAGCCAGTTGAACGCAGGCTATGTGGTGGCCCCCTCGACTGTGGTGGTCGAGAATCTGCGCGCGACGTTCTCCTCCGTCGACGGTCCGGGCGCCCAGGACGCGATCCACGGCCCGGTGCCCTCCGACTGGTCGAGGACTCCGGCCTCGAGCCACGTGTACTCGCCGCCGAGCACGCCGCGCGAGATCCGATGGTCGGTGTCGTCGGTGTTCTCCCACAGCGCCGCGAACAGCCGCTCGATCCGTAGCCGCGCCTGCCGGCAGAACGCGTCGGCGAGGTCGATGGCGGCTGTGCCGCGCTCCGGGTCATCGGCGCGCTCCATGTCCGCGCGCACGCAGGCCGCCGACATCGCGAACAGCTCGGCACCGATGTCGACGACGCGCCCGAGGAACGACTGGTGCTTCTCCATACCGGCCTGCCAGCGCGCCATACCGTAGAACGTGGAGCGCGCGAGCCTGCGGGCACCCCGCTCGACGAATCGCAGATGCGTTGCCAGAGAGCCGAATTCGCTGTACGACGTGGGCAGCTGGCCCTTGCCGGAGACGAGGTGGGGCAGCCAGCGGGCGTAGAAGCCGCCGGCGCCGAGGGCGGCCTTCGCCTTGCGTTGGATGTCCGCCTCGGGATCTGCCAGGGCGCCCGCCGCGGCCAGGTGCGCGTCGACGGCCTCGCGCGCGATGAGCAGACGCATGATCTCGCTCGACCCCTCGAAGATCCGGTTGATCCGCAGATCGCGCAGCAACTGCTCCACCGGCACCGCCCGCTCGCCACGCGCCGCGAGCGACGCGGCCGTCTCGTAACCGCGTCCGCCGCGGATCTGTACGAGGTCGTCGGCGATCTGCCACGCCATCTCGCTCGACCACAGCTTGGCCAGCGCGGCCTCGATGCGGATGTCGTTGCGTCCCTCGTCGGCCATCCGCCCGGTCAGCTCGAGCACCGCCTCGAGCGCGTACGTGGTGGCCGCGATGAACGAGATCTTGGCCTCGACCGCACCGTGTTCGCCGACGGGCCGACCCCACTGCACCCGCTCGGCCGACCACTCGCGCGCGATCTTGAGGGACCACTTGCCGGCCGCCGCGCACATCGCGGGGATCGCCAGCCTTCCGGCATTGAGCGTGGTCAACGCGATCTTCAGGCCGTCACCCTCGCGTCCGACGAGGTTCTCGGCCGGGACCCGTACCCGGTTCAGCCGGGTGACGCCGTTCTCGATGCCGCGCAGCCCCATGAACGCGTTGCGGCGCTCGACGGTGATTCCGGGGGCGTCCGCCTCCACCACGAACGCGCTGATCCCGCCGCGCTTGCCCTCCCGGCGCGGAACCCGCGCCATCACCACCAGCAACTCGGCCACGACGCCGTTGGTGGTCCAGAGTTTGACGCCGTCGAGGATGTACGCGGAACCGTCCTCCGTGGGGGTGGCGGTGGATGCGAGACGGGCCGGGTCGGATCCGACGTCGGGCTCGGTGAGGAGGAACGCCGAGATCGCGCCCTTCGCGCAGCGCGGCAGGAACTTCTTCTTCTGCTCTTCGGTGCCGGCCAGCTTCAGTGGTTCCGGCACACCGATCGACTGGTGCGCCGACAGCAACGCGCCGAGGCTCCCGTGTACCGACGACACCACCATCAGCGCGCGGTTGTAGGCGACCTGGGACAGTCCGAGCCCGCCGTACTCGACCGGCACCTTGAGCCCGAAGCAACCGAGTTCGGCCAACCCGGCGACGTACTCGTCGGGGATGCGGGCGTCCCGCTCGATCACCGACCCGTCGATCCCCCGGCAGTACCGCTCGAGGTCGGCGAGGAAGACGTCGGTTCGCGCGGCCTCGTCGGGGGCGGGCCGGGGGAAGGGATGGACGAGGTCGAGCGGGAATCGCCCGAGGAACAGTTCCTTGGCGAAGGACGGTTTCTCCCAGCCGCTCTCGCGGGCCTCCTCGGCGACCGCGCGGGCCTGTTCCTCCGTCACCTGGGTCGGTGTCACCGTGATCCGCCTCCTCGAAGAGAGCGATCGAAGAACCTAGCGAACAAGCTACTGGCGAGTATTCCCCTCGATCGTGGTTTGCGGAACCCGTGCGAGAATCGATGCCCGGAGGTAACCATGGTCAGCTCGGCAAGGCCGCCGGCGTACACGATGCGTCAGCTGTTCGTGTTCGTCGCCGTCGCCGAGACCGGCACCATCCGGGCCGCCGCGGATCGGCTGCACGTCTCGCAGTCCGCGGTCTCGCTCGCGATCACCGAACTCGAGCGCGGACTCAAGTCGCAGCTGTGCGTGCGCCGGCGGGCGCACGGCGTCCAACTCACCCCGACGGGCGAACGGGTGCTGATCCGCGCGAAGGCGCTGCTCGAGCAGGCGGGCGACCTCGCCGCCGAGGCGTCCGGGGCGGAGGGCGTGCTCACCGGTCCGCTCGCGATCGGTTGCTACTCGTCGCTCGGCCCGACACTGCTGCCGCGGCTGCTGTACGAGTTCAACCAGCTGCACCCTCAGGTCACCGTCGACTTCGTCGAGGACACCCAGGACCGCCTCGAAGGGCGGCTGATGTCGGGCGAGCTGGACCTCGCGATCGTCTACGACCTCGACCTGTCGCCGGAACTGCGGCGGGCCCGGATGGACACCCGGCAGCCCGCGATCCTGCTGCCCGCCGACCATCGTCTGGCCGACGCGCCGGTCGTCGAGCTCGCCGAGCTCGCCGACGAGCCGATGGTGCTGCTCGACGCCCCACCGAGTTCGTTCCATGCGCTGCAGATGTGCAGCCGCGCCGGCTTCACTCCGCAGGTGCGGTTTCGTCCCAAGAACTTCGAGACAGCCCGCGCGCTCGTCGGCCGCGGCTTCGGCTGGACGCTGCTGATCCAGCGGCCGCAGCTCGACGTCACGTACGAGGGGCTCGGCGTCGTCGTCCGCCCGGAGGTGGAGCCTCCGGTGCCGGAGGTCGACATCCTCCTGGCGTGGTCGCAGGACGCGCTGCTGAGCCGAACCGCGCGCGCCTTTGTCGACTTCGCGGTGGACGGCGATGTCGCAGGAGATGTCGCAGCCCACTGAGACGGCGTCGGTGTAGGCACTCTCACACGGGACAATCGGTCCGGAACAAGGCAGGATCCGAAGCGGCGAGTCCGCTACCCGGGCGTGCGCCGCACCTGAGTGACAAACCTCAGGATTTCTGCGCATTCACCCCGCTTTCTTGCGCTTTTCACGCGATGTGATCCAGGTCAAGATGTCCTGCAGGCCGCTTAGTCGGCATGTGTGCAGGTGGGTTTCGTCCCTGCATGCCTCCAGAGTTGAAAGGCACCCGAACCATGACGGCAACCATGGCTGCGGCTCCGCCGCAGGAGTTGCACCGCAAGGCCCGCAAGGCCGCGCTCGGCAGCTTCGTCGGCACCGCGATCGAGTGGTACGACTTCTTCATCTACGGCACGGCCGCGGCGCTGGTACTCGGGCACCAGTTCTTCCCGAACTCCTCGGACCTCGCGGGCACGTTGGCGTCGTTCGCGACGCTCGCCGTCGGCTTCATCGCGCGTCCCATCGGTGGCGTCGTCATGGGCCACTTCGGCGACCGCGTCGGCCGGAAGTCGATGCTCGTCATCTCGCTGCTGCTCATGGGCTTCGCGACCGTCGGCATCGGTGTGCTCCCCAACTACGACGCGATCGGCGTGTTCGCCCCGATCCTGCTCGTGACGCTGCGCTTCGTCCAGGGCCTCGGCGTCGGCGGCGAATGGGGCGGCGCGGTGCTCGTCGCCACCGAGAACGCCCCCGAGGGGCGCAAGGGCCTCTACGGTGCGGCCCCGCAGATCGGCGTCCCGGCGGGTGTCCTCGTCGCGAACCTCGTCTACCTGCCGCTGACCGCCTTCATGAGCGACGAGACCTTCAAGGCGTGGGGTTGGCGAATCCCGTTCCTGCTCAGCGCCGTCCTCGTGCTGGTCGCGATGTGGATCCGGCTCGGCCTCGAGGAGAGCAACGAGTTCAAGGAGACCAAGGACCAGGAGCAGCCGAACAAGCTGCCGATCATGGAGGTCCTCACCAAGCACTGGAAGACGGTGCTGCTGGCCGGGGGCACGTTCATCGCCACCAACGGCATCGCGTACGCGTACATGGTCTACGTCCTCAAGTACGGGGAGACCGAACTCGGCTTCAGCAAGACCACGATGCTGTTCCTGCTGATCGGCTCGTGCCCGTTCTGGATGGCCGGCATGGCATTCAGCGCGTGGAAGTCCGACACCATGGGACGTCGTCCCGTCTACGTGCGCAGCTCGATCGCGCTCGTGATCGCCGCCGCCGTGTTCTTCCCGCTCATGGACACCGCGGTCCTGCCCGTCATGATCGTCGCGATGATCGGCCTCGGCTTCACCCTCGGCTGCTGCGCCGGACCCCAGTCCGCGCTGTTCGCGGAGCTGTTCCCGCCGGCGATCCGCTACTCGGGTGCCTCCCTCGGCTACCAGATCGGCGCCATCCTCGGCGGCGGTCTCGCCCCGATCATCGCCACCGCGCTGTACGCGAGCTTCGACACGTCGCTCGCGATCACCGGGTACTTCGTGCTGATCGCCCTGATCAGCCTCGCCAGCATCCTCGTGCTGAAGGTTCCCGGTACCACGTCCTCCCGTCCGATCGAGCAGGAAGCGGTCTAGCTCCATGTCGACCTACTACCAGCCCAAGAAGTACCCGGCCTCGGACTTCGCGTCGATGACGCCCGCCGACGAGACCCTGCCCGTCGTCATCGTCGGCGCCGGCCCCGTCGGCATGGCCGTCGCGCTCGGCCTCGCGCAGCGCGGCATCCCCGTCACGATCATCGAGGCCGCCGACCAGGTGTCCTTCGGCAGCCGCGCGATCTGTATCTCCCGCCACAGCCTCGAGGCCGCCGCGCGCCTCGGCTTCGGCGCCGAGCTGGAGAAGATCGTGCTCCCGTGGGTCGGTGGCCGCAGCTTCTACCGCGACCAGCAGGTGCTGCACTTCCAGATGCGCAACGCCGACCACGACGTGCGCCCGCCCATGATCAACGTCTCCCAGTCGGAGTTCGAGCAGATCATGGTCGACACGATCGAGGCGAACCCCCTCATCACGCTGCACTGGTCGGCGAGCATCGCCGGCGTGCTGCGCGCCGACGACGAGGTCACTCTCGAGGTCGACTGTGCCGGTGGCAAGCGCCACCTGCGCGCCCGCTGGGTCGTGGCCGCCGACGGTGGCCGCAGCCGCATGCGCGAACTGGCCGGACTCCGGCTGCAGGGCAACAACTACGACGGCCGCTACGTCATCGCCGACATCCACTGGGAGTCGGAACTGCCGGCCGAGCGCATGGTCTGGTTCGATCCGCCGAGCAACCCCGGCTCGACGATCATCATGCACAAGCAGCCCAAGAACATCTGGCGCATCGACTACCAGCTCGACCCGTCCGAGGACGCCGAGATCGAGACGCAGGAGGACCGCATCCGGGACCGCATCACGCGGCACCTGGAGTGGCTGCAGAACGATCTGCCGTGGACCCTCGAATGGCACGGCTTCTACAGCGCTCGCGCGCTGGCGCTCGAGGACTTCACGCACGGTCGCCTGCTGTTCGCCGGCGACGCCGCCCATCTGGTGCCGATCTTCGGTGTCCGCGGGTTGAACTCGGGCATGGAGGACGCCGAGACCCTCGCCTGGCAGCTCGCCGCGGTGATCCACGGCAATGCCGACGAGAAGATGCTGCAGGCGTACTCGGTGGAGCGCCACGACGCGTGGCGGCAGAACGTCGCGAACGCCGGCAAGAGCACGCTCATCATGTCGCCCGGGAGCCACGGCTACCTGACGACGCGGGACGCGATCCTCGCGCTGGCCGTCAACCGCCCCGAGTTCAGCCACCTCATCAACCCGCGGCAGTCCAGCGCCACCAACGCCCGGATCTCGCCGCTCACGTGGCCCACTCCGGCCGATGTCGCGGGCGTCGCCGCCGGCGACCCGGTCGACGATCGTCGCGTCGTGACCGCCGACGGCACCGAGACGTCACTCAACAAGCTGCGCGGCACCGGTTTCGCGGTGCTCGGTGTGCAGGTCGATGCCGCGGCGCTGGCCGCCGCGACTGCAACTCTCGCCGCGGCGTTGGCTCCGGAGTCGGTGCGCGCCATCCTGATCGGTAGCGACACGTCCGACGCGTCGGTCTCCGTCGTGCCCGACGCCGACGGCGGGATCGTCGCCGCGCTCGGTGCCCGCGACGGCGAGGTCTTCGTGATCCGCCCCGACGGTCTGCTGCTGTGTCGCATCGACGGTGTCGGACGAATCGAGGACGTCGCCCGCCACCTTTCGCTGGGGGATGCCCCGACCGGTGCCAGCGCCACCGTCGACAGCGGACCCGCCATCGACCCGGCGGAGCTGCGCCGCGAGAACGTGTGGATGGGTCTGTCCGACGCGCTCGACCAGGTCGGCGAGAACGACCGCGAGGGCTTCCTCGCGCGCCTCGCCCTGGTCCTCGGTTCACAGGTGGGGCAGCGTGAGTTCGAGGAGGCCATCGCGGCCGCCGCCGATCCGTCGCTCACCGTTCCTGCCGACCGGAACGTGGACGCCACCATCGGTGGCTGAGCTGGTCTCCGAGTCCAGCGCCGCCCGGCAGCAGCCGGCGGCGCTGGAGTCGTCTTCGTGGCCGGTGGTGGCCGTCGCATTGCTTGCCGGGGTCCTGGCCGCCAGTCAGGTCGGCAAGGTCATCGTCGCACTGCCGACCGTGCGCGACGATCTCGGAATGAGCCTGACCGCGGCAGGGGTCCTGCTGTCGTCGTACACGTTCGTGGGCGCTCTGCTGGGCAGTGCGGCAGGCGGATTCGTCGACAGACTCGGTCGACGCCGAATGCTGGCGTTCGCTCTGCTCGCCCTCGCGGCCGGCGCCGGGCTCGGTGCGATCGGTCCCGGGACACCGGCGTTGCTGTTCTCCCGGGTCCTCGAGGGGCTCGGCTTCATGGGCGTCGCGGTGTCCGCTCCCGCCACCATCACGGCGGCGTCGGGGGACCGGCATCGCCGCTTCGCGCTCGGGCTGTGGGGCATCTACATGCCGCTCGGACAGTTCGTCGCGATCCTGCTGGGCCCGTCGATCATCGACGCGGTCGGCTGGCGGGGGCTGTGGGCCGTCAACGCCGGACTGCTGCTCGGGTGCGCGGGCCTGGTGGTCGCGGTGGTGCCTCGCGTGGCCGGGGTTCCGGCTGCGTCGGCCGGGGCGAAACGAGCTCCCGTGTGGCGCAACCCGGCTGCAGTACTGATCGCTGTCGCCTTCGGTACCTACTCGCTGCAGTACCTCGCGGTCATCGGGTTCCTGCCCACCGTGTACGCATCGGGCGGGTGGGCCGACACCTCTGCGGCGATCCTCACCGCGCTCGTCGTCCTCGGCAACGTCGTTTCCGGAGTGTTGCTGCACCGGGGCGTACGCCCCGGCACGCTGATCGCGGTGGCCGCGACGTCGATGGGCCTGGCTGCCGTCCTCGTCTACGCCGGGTGGGCGCCGTTCGGCCTGTCCTACGGTGCTGCAATCGCTTTCGCCCTTCTCGGTGGGCTGCTGCCGGCCGCCGTGTTCGCAGCCGTGCCCAGCGCCGCCCGCGGACCGCGCGAGATCGGCCCCGTCAACGGACTGGTGGTGCAGATGTCGAACGTCGGGTCGATCGTGGGACCGCCGGCCGTCGCGTTCGTCGCCACCCACGTCGGGGGCTGGTCCATGAGCCCCCTGGTGCTCGCGACCGCAGCCGTGGCTTGCCTCGTGGCCGGACTCGCCCTGCGGGTCAGGGATTCTCGCTGACCTGACCCGCCTTGCGGCGGTCAGCGGAGCAGTAGCGCCCCCAGTCGCCGGGCCGCGGCCATGACCGCCTCGCCCAGCTTCTGCTCCTCCGACGAATCGAACACCGAGACGCCGATGCTCACCAGGTCGGCCGGCCGGCGGTTCGGCAGCGTGGCGGAGATGCCCGTGACCGAATGAGTGACCTCGCCCGAGGTCACCGCGAATCCGCGCTCGCGGGCGCGCGTGACCTCGGGGCGCTCGCCCTCCTGCGGCGGCAGCGCCGCGAGCATCGCCAATCCCGCCGACCCGCGGTTGATCGGGTCGATCTGGCCGGCGTTGAAGCCGACGTGCGCCCGCGAGTTGCGCGGCTCGATCACCATGAGCGCGCGGACCGAGTCCTCGCCCTCCCGGACCGCGAGGTGCGCGGTCGCCTCCACGGAATCCGCGAGCTCCTCGAGGATGGGGCGGGCGAGTTCGCGCAGGTCCTGCTCCACAGAGCCCGCGAGCGTCACCAGTCCCGACCCCAGCAGGATGCGTTTGCTCTCGGTCCGTCGGCACAGTCGGTGCGCCTCGAGGGTGCGCACCAGCCGATCCGCGACGGTGCGATGCACGCCGATTCCCTCGCCGATCTCGGTGATCGTAAGCCCGTACTTGTGTTGCGTCAGCAACTCGAGGATCTCGAGCCCGTTGTGCAGCGTCTTCGACATCCGTGAATCGAGCTGGACCGCGCCCGTTCTCCCAGCACTTTCGTTCATCCGTTCATCGGAACCGACCGACGCCATGGATCCCTCCCTTGACTCGTGTGAGGCGAGACACCTACGCTTCTTCTTAATCGCACTATGCGTTCGAATATCGCACACCGAGTGTGACGGCGCAATCCCGTTCGGGAAGCGCCGTCGAGGGTCGAGGAGTTCGTGATGACAGGGATCGAGGCACGCGCCGACATCGGTGCTGTGGCGATCGTGGAGATCCACCAGCTGTACGGGCGGCAGAGCCACCTCATCGACGAGGGGCACGCGTCCGAGTGGGCGGCCACCTTCACGGCAGACGGTGAATTCCACTCACCCAGCTACCCGGCCCCGGTCGTGGGAGTCGAGGCGCTCACCCAGTTCGCCGACGCGTTCTTCACGAACGCGTCCGTGGCGGGGGAGGCGCATCGGCACGTGCTCACCAACATCGCCGTCGATCGTGTCGGTGACGACGAGCTCGAGGTCCACGCCTACCTGCAGATCGTCGCGACCCGGATAGGTGGGGATTCCCGCCTCGTGCGGTTCACCACCGTCACCGACCGGGTGGTGCGAGAGGGCGGGCAGTGGCGCATTGCGCGCCGCGTCGTCCGCCGGGACGATCAGGCCCCTCAGTCCTGACATCTCGGGGCTCGACAGACGTGCATCCCGAATCTTTTGCAGAACATTGTTTTTGGAGGAACACCCGATCATGACCGAAACCGCTGACACCCAGAACCCCGGCCGCACCGACGCGTCCCTGATGACTGCGCTGTACCCGGAGATGGCCGGCAAGGTCGCCGTCGTCACCGGCGCTGCCCGGGGTATGGGCGCGGCCTTCGCGGCCGGTCTCGCCACCCGCGGCGTCAACGTCGTCGGCGCCGACATCAACGAGGAGCAGATGGCGGCCACCGCCGACGAGATCAACGACGCGCTCGCCGCGAACTCGCTGGCCGAGACGCCCGGACGCGTCGTCGGCACCCGCATCGACGTCACCAAGGCGGACGAGCACGAGGCGCTCGCGCAGGTCGCGCTGAAGGAGTTCGGCCA
Organism: Prescottella equi; assembly: GCF_002094305.1. Classification (GTDB taxonomy): domain Bacteria; phylum Actinomycetota; class Actinomycetes; order Mycobacteriales; family Mycobacteriaceae; genus Prescottella; species Prescottella equi. Next base: position 147,691 of record NZ_LWTX01000003.1, on the reverse strand, counting down.
CATCGACTTCTGGATCAACAACGCGGGCATCTTCCCGTTCGCGCTGGTCGACGAGATCTCCCCCGAACAGATCGCCGCGGTGCTCGACGTCAACGTCGAGGGTGTGCTGTTCGGCGCGCAGGCCGCGTCCCGCCACATGGCGCCGGGCGGCGCGATCGTGAACATGTCGTCGGTGTCGGCGCTGCGCATCCGCCGTGGACGCGGTGCATACTGCACCTCGAAGGCGGCCGTCGCGCACCTCACCGAGTCGCTCGCTGTCGAGCTGGGCGACAAGGGTATTCGCGTCAACGCCATCGCCCCCGGCTACATCGACACCGAGATGACCCGGTGGGTCCGCGAGGATCCCGCCGCCCTCGAGCACGCGCTGAGCGTGGTGCCGCTGCACCGCCTCGGCTCGCCCGAGGAGGTCTTCGGGCCGCTGCTGTTCCTGCTCTCGGACAGCGCCCGCTATGTCACCGGCCATTCCATCGCCGTCGACGGTGGTTCGCGCCATGTCTGAGTCGACGGGTCGTTCTGCAGGCTCCACTTCCGAGACTTTCCCGAACGTCGTCCTCGTCACCGGCGCCGCCGGCGGCATGGGCGCGGGCCATGCGAAGGCATTGGCCGCACGGGGCGTGCACGTCTGCGTCGCCGACGTCGCGGACAGCTCCGCGGTCATGGCCGAGATCGAGGCCGCCGGTGGCAGCGCGTCGGCGCACGAACTCGACGTCGCGGACTCCGCGGCCTGGACCCGCGTGATCGACGAGATCCGCTCCACCAAGGGTGAACTCGGTGGTCTGGTCAACAACGCCGGCATCAGTCGGCGACGCGAGTTCATGGACACCCCGGACGACATCTGGGAACTGACCATGCGGATCAACCTGTTCGGTCCGTTCTACGGGATGAAGGCCGCCGCACCGCTGATGCGGGAGAGCGGCGGCGGATCGATCGTGAACATCTCGTCGATCTCCGGCCAGGTCGGCTACTTCTCGCCGGCGTACGCGTCGAGCAAGTGGGGACTGACCGGGCTGTCGAAGTCGGCGGCCGGACAGTTCGCGCAGTGGGGCATCCGGGTGAACTCCGTGCATCCCGGGCTGGTGGGCACCGCTCTCGTCGGGGGAGCGGACGCCTTCGTCAAGGCCTCGCTGCAGAGCATCCCGGCCGGACGCATGGGCACCGTCGACGAGATCACGGATGCGGTGCTGTTCCTGCTGTCCGACCGGTCCACGTACATGAACGGCAGTGAGGTGACGGTCGACGGCGGCCTGGTGTCCAACGGGCTGTACCACCGCATTCTCGCCGAGACGGGAGGAGCCCTCTCATGAGTGAAGACAACTGGGACGTCGTCGTGATCGGCGGCGGCGGAGCGGGACTCGCGGCCGCGGTCTCGGCGGCCGAGCAGGGTGCATCGGTGCTGCTGTTCGAGTCGCAGACCGAACTGGGCGGCTCGACGCAGCTGTCGGCGGGATTGTTCACCGCCGCCGGCACGAGCGTCCAGCGGGGCCTCGGGATCGAGGACACCGCCGAGAAGTTCTTCCAGCACTACATGGACCTCAACCACTGGATGCTCAAGCCGGGTCTGGTCCGCGCCTTCTGTGAGAACGCCGGCCCCACACTGGAGTGGCTGATCGGCCTGGGCGTGGAGATTCCGGCCCGCGAATCCGCCAACGCCCACATGCCGGGTCTCGCGCAGGCCGGCGTCGAGGACGTCTGGCGCGGGCACGTGCCCAAGGATCAGGGTTACGGGCTGGTCCAGGTGCTCGACAAGGCGCGCCGCGACCAGGGCGTCGAGGTGGTTCTGAACACCCGCGTGCAATCGCTGCTTGTCGAGGACGGCCGGGTGGCCGGTGTGGTCGCTGACGACATCGAGGTCCGCGCGTCGTCAGTGGTGATCGCCAGCGGCGGATTCGCGCAGAACAAGGATCTGGTCGACCGCCTCTACCCGTTCGCGAACCGGGGCGGGGACTCCCTCTTCGTCGTGGCCGCCGAGGGCAGCCGGGGCGACCACCTGGCGTTCGGTGAGCAGGTCGACGCGGCCGTCACCGGCGAGGGCTGGGGTCTGATGCTGCCCACCGTCTACTTCCAGCGGTTCCACCACTGGCAGTCGGGCTTCCCGCCCAAGTCGCGGATCTACGTCAACGGCGACGGCCGTCGGTTCATGGACGAGGACGCGTCGTACGCGGTCTCGACCGGGATCATCGACGCACAGCAGGGCGGGGCCTGGGTCGTCTTCGACGAAAGGGCTAGACTGAATCTTCCTGCGGGCTATACTGATTGGGCTCCCGAGCGGATTCTCGACGAGGCCGAGGCCGGGCGCACCCTCCGAGCGGACACGCTCACCGAACTCGCCGCCGCGATGGGCGTGCCGGCCGATGCTCTCGAGGCGGCCGTCGCGCGGTGGAACGACCAACTCCCGAACGGTGTCGACGACGACTTCCTGCGTCATCGCACCCTCGCGAACAAGGGATCGACCGCCGACCCCGACCCGATCGACCAGGGGCCGTTCTACGCGGCCCGACTTCTGCCCGCCGAACTCGTCTGCACACACGCGGGCGTCGAGATCGACGGCAACGCATCGGTACTGGACCGGACCGGACGCCCGGTCCAGGGACTCTTCGCGGCCGGTGAGGCCGGAGCCGGCATCCTCGGCCTCCGGTACGTGGGCGGCGGCAACGCCGTGGCGAACGCCCTCACGATGGGCCGGATCGCCGGAATGAACGCCGCGCGCACCGCCCGCGGCGAGTCGACGACGTCGACGGCACTGACAACTGCAGGAATCTGACACCGAGCGTGTTGCGCACCAGACACTTACAAAGGACCATCCATGCCAACGAACGATATTGTGGAGCCCGCGGTTCGTAACCCCGAGCCCGCCCGAGGACCGGATCCCGTGCAGACAGAGACCCAGCCGAAGCAGTCCACCGTCAAGGTGGTGCGTGCGGCCATCGTCGGCACCGTCGTCGAGTACTACGACTTCGGTATCTACGGCTACATGGCGACCATCATCGCGTCGCTGTTCTTCGTCTCGGAGAACGACACCGCCGCACTGCTCGGCACGTTCGCGACGTTCGCGGTCGCGTTCTTCCTGCGTGTGCCCGGTGGCATCTTCTTCGGCCACATCGGCGACAAGTACGGCCGCAAGAACGCCCTGTCCTGGACGATTCTGCTGATGGTCGTCGCGACGGCGGCGATGGGAATGATGCCCACCTACGTCACGCTCGGTGTGTGGGCGACGGCGATCCTGGTGCTGGCCCGTTGCCTGCAGGGCTTCGCTGCCGGTGGCGAGCTGGGTGGCGCCAACGCCTTCGTGTCGGAGTCCGCTCCGGCCAGGTGGCGCGCGTTCCAGACCTCGATGGTCAACTCCGGCACCTACATCGGTTCGCTGGTGGCATCGCTGACCGCGCTGGCGCTCACCTCCGTGTTCACGCACGACCAGATCATGTCGTGGGCGTGGCGTATCCCGTTCCTGCTGTCGGTCGTCATCGGCGTCGTCGGTATCTGGATCCGGAACCACATGGAGGACACCCCGCAGTTCAAGGAGCTCGAGGACAAGGGCGAGACCGCGAAGGTGCCGGTCAAGGAACTGCTCAGCAGCTCCGGTCCGGCGCTGGTGAAGATCATCTTCCTGGGTGCGCTCATCACCGGCGGCTACTACATCGCCTCGGTGTACGCGGCGACGTACCTGCAGAAGGCCGGCGGCCAGTCGTCGACCGTCGCCTTCCTGTCCACGTCGCTCGCGCTGGTCCTCGGTGTCATCACGCTGCCGATCGCCGGCTACCTGGCGGACAAGTACGGCCGCAAGCCCGTCCTGTTCACCGGCACGGTTGCCGCCGTGGTCCTGGGCGTCCCGATGTTCATGCTCATGGCGGGTGGCAGCATCTGGCAGGCGATCGTCGGCCAGTCCGTCCTGTTCATCGCGGTGTCGGTGGTCAACGGTGCGTCCTACGTGACGTACGTCGAGATGCTCAAGGCGTCGGTCCGCTACAGCGGCCTGGCCCTCGGTAACAACATCACCAACATGGCTCTCGGTGGCACGGCCCCGTTCATCGCGACGTGGTTGATCGACATCACCGGGAACAACCTCGCGCCGGCGTTCTACTTCGTGTTCTGTGCGCTGCTCACGCTCGGCGCGATCTTCTTCGTCAAGGAGACCAAGGGCATCGAGCTCCGCGTCGACTAGTTCGTCCCCTCGGGCCCTGCCGGTGGCGACACCGGCAGGGCCCGTTCGTCACGAGAGGAGAGCGCGTGTCGCTCATCGACAAGCAGGAGATCACCGAGGTCCTCTACCGCTACGCGCGGGCGGTGGACCGCAAGGACTTCGATCGCGTCGCCGACTGCTACTTCCCCGACGCGATCGACAACCACGGCGGCTACATCGGCACCGTGGCGGGACTCATCGAGGACATGAAGAGCCGGCACGCCACCATCGACTCGTCGCTGCACTACGTCACCAACGTGCTCATCGATCTCGACGGCGACACGGCGGACGTCGAGTCGTACTGCCTGTGCTACCTGCGGCAGGCGCCCGCCGTCGCGGGTGGCCCGCAGTCCCGGGCGACCGTCAAGTGCCGCTACGTCGACCGGTTCGAGCGGCGCGACGGGCAGTGGCGCATCGCGGACCGCATCGTCGTGTTCGACGAGTCCGTGACCGACGAGATCGTCGACGCCCTGTCCCCCTCCTGGGTTCGATCCCGTCGTTCCTTCGAGGACCCGGTCTTCACCGGGAAGCCCTGACCGGCAACACGTCCGGATCCACGAAGACGGCAGCGCCGGTACCCCATCCGCGGGGTACCGGCGCTGCCGTGGTGTCAGCTCGGATCAGCTCACTTCAGCTCGGAGAGCACGGCCTCCATGCTGGTGATCAGTGCGACCGGAGCCTCGAACATCGCGTAGTGGCCGGCGTTCGCGAGAACGTCGAGTTCGCACTGCGGCAGCTGCGCCATCCACGTCGCCTTCATCGTCTCGGCGCCCAACGCGGGATCGTGCTCGCCGACGATCGCCTTGACCGGGATCGACGTCTGCGGCAGCGCATCGACGAAATCGGCCCCGCCCCACGCGCGCAGGTACGCACCGAACGCCGGGCGCGTCGTGTGCTCGACGGAGAACTCGGTCATCTGGTTCAGCCACGTGGCCGACTGCCGGTTACCGGTCGTGAAGTCGAGGATCGCGTAGCGGTTGCCGTCCTCGTTCTCGGCACCCGTGAACAACGCCTCGCTGTCGGCGTCGAACGGGACGCCCGACGCGGGCACCGGACTGATGCCGACGACCGCGGTGACACGCTCCGGGGCGTCCGCCAGCACGCGCAGCGCCGCGGCGCCACCCATCGAATGTCCGACCAGGGCGAAGCGGTCCCAGCCCAGCTCGTCGGCGAGGGCGAGGGTGTCCGCCGAGATCTCCTCGAGCGTGTACTCGCCGGCCTCGTCCTTGCGGGCGCCGTAGCCGCGGTAGTCGATGAGCGCGTACGTGTAGGTGTCGGCGTCGACGAGCTCGGGGAGCATGCCCCAGCCCTCGGACGTGCCGAACCAGCCGTGCAGCGCGATCACCTTGACCGGGCCGTGCCCGACGAGCTTGTGAGCGATGGTCATTCGAAGTCTCCTGTCTGTAACTGCCGCCGTCGAGTATGCCGAACGATATGGGCCCCGGCCCGATCCCACGCGGGGAATCGGACCGGGGCCCATATCGTCAGGCCGGATCAGCCGACTCGGCGGTCCTGATCACGCGACCTCGTCGAGGTCCACGCCCTTGGTCTCCCGGCTCAGCAACAGCGCCACCACGGTGATCGCCATCGTCACCACCAGGTATCCGATGACGGTGCCGACACCGAAGTTCTCGATCAGCCACACCGCGATGAACGGCGCCGGGGCACCCGCGATGATCGACGAGCCCTGGAACACCAGCGACGAACCGGCGTACCGGTAGCGGGTCGGGAACAGCTCGGTGATCCATGCCGCCTCCGGACCGGCCAGCATGCCGTGGAAGAACGCGCCCACGCACACGCCGAGCCACAGCATCGGCAGGCTCTCGAGCTGGACCAGCCAGAAGAACACCGGCGCCCACACCACGAGGATGATCGCGGGCACCAGCATCGCCTTCTTGCGGCCGATGCGGTCCGACCAAGCGCCGCCGCCGATCATGCCGACGAACTGGAACAGCGACGCGAACGTCACAGCCAGGATGATGTCACCGCGGTGGAAGTCGAAGTACGTCGTGGCGTACGCGATGACGAAGACCGTGTACACGTAGAACGCGATGTTCTCGCCGAGGCGCATGCCCAGGCCGATCAGAACGGCGCGAGGGCGGCTCAGTGCCTCGAGAATCGACGAACGTTCCTGCGCCGCAGGCGCCTTCGCGGCCTGCTCCTGTGCGGCCTTGAAGACCGGGGACTCCTCGACGCCGCGGCGCACCCAGAAGCCGACGATCAGCAGCGGGATCGCGAACAGGAAGGCCACACGCCAGCCCCACTGGTCGAACGCGTCGTCGGTGAGGAAGAAGCCGAGGACCGAGACGATGACGGTCGCCAGCACCGTGCCCATCGGGGCGCCGGCCTGCGGCCACGACGCCCAGAAGCCACGCTTCTTCGGCTCGCCGTACTCGCTGACCAGCAGCACCGCGGCACCGAACTCGCCGCCGAGCGCGAAGCCCTGGATCATGCGCAGCACCACCAGCGCGACCGTCGCCCAGATGCCGATCTGGTCGTACGTCGGCAGCAGGCCGATCGCGGCCGTCGCGGTACCCAGCAGGATGAAGGTGGTGACCAGCATCGGCTTTCGGCCGAACTTGTCGCCGAGATGGCCGAACACGATGCCGCCCAGCGGGCGGGCGATGAAGCCGAGGCCCTGGGTGGCGAGCGCCAGCAGCAGCTTCGCGACGCCGTCGTCACCGGGGAAGAACAGCGGGCCGAGGACGGTCGCGGCGAGGATGCCGTAGATCGCGAAGTCGTACCACTCGAGCACGGCACCGGCCATACTGCCGGTCAGGACGCGCTTGAAGCTGGACTTCGGGGGCTGATCGGTGGTGGCCGAACCCGGCGGCACGGCGGCCCCGGTGACGGACGGAGATCCCATGACGGATCCTTTCGGGTGCTGGAGAGATTCTGGGGAGGGGATCAGAGGGCGAGACTGATCTTCTTGCCGCACGCGCGCGAGCAGCACGTCATCATCGACTTGTTCTGTGCCTGTTCGGTCTTGGTGAGCACCATGTCGCGGTGGTCCACCTCACCGTCGAGGACCGGGGCTTCGCACGATCCGCACAGCCCCTCCTCGCAGTCGCTCTGGATGTCGATGTTCGACGCGCGCAGGGCGTCGAGCACCGTCTGATCGGCAGCGACCTGGATGGTCAGGCCGGAGTCGCGCAACTCCACCTCGAACGCGTGCTCGTTGGCCGGGTCGAGCGTGGCCAGGTTCGACGTGAAGTGCTCGACGTGCAGTGAGTCCTCGGGCCAGTGCGCGGTGGCCTCCTCGAGCGCGGCGAGCAGGCGTTCCGGTCCGCACGAGTAGATCTGGGTGCCGTCGACGGGGGTTGCGAGGAGGGCCGGGATGTCGAGGCGGTTGCCGGCGGCGCTCGAGTGGATCTCGACCTTGTCGCCGTGATCGGCCGTCAGCCGGTCGAGCAACGCCATGGTCGCGACGTCACGCCCGCAGTAGTGGATCTCGTAGTCCTTGCCGGTGGCCTTGGCGTGGTCGGCCATCGCGATCACCGGAGTGATGCCTATGCCCCCGGCCACGAAGACGTAGCGCTGCGCGTCGGGGTCGAGCTTGAAGTGGTTGCGAGGGCCGCGCATCTTCAGTGTGTGCCCGGCCTGCAGGGTGTGGTGCACGTAGCGCGATCCGCCGCGGCTCTCGGGCTCCTCGAGCACCGCGATCTCGTAGTGCGACAGATCGTTCGGGTCGCTGCACAGCGAGTACTGCCGGGACAGGTCACCCAGTTCGACGTCGATGTGCGAGCCCGGCGTCCACTTGGGCAGCGGCTTGCCCGACGGATCGGACAGTGTCACGCGCACGACGCCGTCGGCGACCGGGGTGACGGCGTCGACCGTGACGGTCCGCGAGATGTTGGTCTTCGACGGCTCACCGATCTTCACGGGCTGCCGCTCGTCGAGGATCGACGGGTCGGCGCGCTCCGGATTCTTGGCCGGGTCCCACTGCACCAGAACGTGATCCGGTCCGCGGAACGACGTGTTCGGCAGGTAGGTGAACTCCTGGTCGGGGACCAGCTCCATGTGCGGGATGCGCTTGGTGAACTCCTCGAGGAAGATCTGCATCTCCATGCGGGCGAGGTTCTTGCCCATGCACTGGTGGCTGCCGTAACCGAACGTCAGATGGTCGCTGGAGTTCTCGCGGCGGATGTCGAAATCGTCGGCATTGTCGAAGTGTCGCTCGTCGTGGTTGGCCGACGAGGTGACGATCAGCAGCTTCGATCCCTTCGGGATGTCGATGCCGCCGATGGTGGTGTCGTCGGTGACCAGTCGGCGCCACGCGGCCACCGAACCGGAATGGCGCAGGCACTCCTCGACCGCGTTCGGGATCAGGCTCGGGTCGGCGCAGATCTCCTCCCACACGCTGCGGTTCTCGAGCAGTAGACGGAAGGCGTTGGCCGAGGCGTTGGCCGTGGTCTCGTGCGCCGCAACGATTCCCGCCATCATCATCGAGTGCAGGTACGAGTCGGTGACGACGTCCGGCTGCTCCTGCTGGACGCGGATGCCGAACGGCATCCAGCCGTGGCCGGACGGATCCTTGCGCATCTTCTCGAGCACCGTGCCGGCGTACTGCCAGAACTTGCCCACGGCCTCGGCGACCGCGACCTGCTCCTCGACCGCGGGGCGGCCCCACGTGTTGACGGTGTGCGCAATCGAGTAGCTGCGCAGCTCGTCCATGTCCTCCTCCGGCACGCCGAGGAAGTGCAGGGCGACGGTGAGCGGTACCTCCCACAGCATCTCGTCGACCAGGTCGGCGCGGCCGGTGTCGATGAACCGGTCCACGTACTCACGGGTGAGGCGGCGGACCATCGGCTCGTGGTGGACCAGTTCCTTGGGTGTGAACGGATCCATCAGCGCTCGGCGGCGCGGCATGTGCGCGGGCTCGTCCTCGTTCACCATGGTCCGCGCCATTGCGTAGTCGTACTTGGCGAGCGTCGCCGTCGCCTCTTCCGAGACCGGGGTGATCTTCTCGAGTGCGATCGACGGCGAGAACAGGATGTTGTCGCGGAAGACGGATTTGACGTCCTCGTATCGGGTGACCACCCAGTAGCCGAGCTCGGGGCTGTAGAAGACCGGCTCCTCGTCGCGCGACCAGCGCAGCGACGCCGCGGGATCCACCTGGTACGGACCGGTGAAGGGATCGAAGGCAGCGGCATTCGCGGAAACCGGGCATCCCATGTTCTGGAGGGCCTTGTGATCGATCGGGCACGCGCTCATGACTTGAATCTCCGTTGCTCTGAAACTCGCTCGAACTGCGAAGTTACTAATAACGCACAACCTGTAGCGGTGAGCGAACTTCGCACAGAGTAAGTGCGGTCACATTCGAGGTCAAGTGCGGCTTCAGTAACGACGTAAGTGGTCTGTTACTTCGGGTCGATGCTCCCCGGAATCCGCCCCCCGCCACAGGGTTTCGTCCCCCCTCGCGTTTTGCGCACTTATCGCTAGTCGCGGCCCCGTCTCCCTCGCGTTTTGCGCACTTGTTGCGGGGTGAGGGGCCGGTTTCGGCGCGCTAAGTGCGCAAAACGCGAGAGGCGGCACTCGCGAGGTGCGGGTGCCGCCGGGGGTGCTGCCGGGTGTGGAGGTGGGTGGGGCGTCGTCGGACGCGTCGCGTCAGACGGTGATGAGCCGCTCGATCTGGCGGGCGGTGCGCTGGACCGCGCCGGCGGCCCGCTCGGTGTCGAGGCCGTCGATCGCCACGACGCCGACACTGCGCTCGAGTCCGGTGGTGGCGCCGACGCCGTCCGGCAGACGGATCCCCGTCGCGATGCCGACCGCGCCGTGCTCGAGCTGTCCGCGAGTGAGGCTGAAGCCGTCGGCCCGCGCCTGGCAGACCTCGTCGGAGTCGGTCGGCTTCTCCGGGCGCATCGCCAGGATCGCGATCCCGGCGGCACCGCGGTCGAGTGGATGGCTGCTGCCGACTCGGTACGCGACGCGCAGGAGCGTCCCCTCCGGTTCGGCGACCAGGATGACGACGCAGTTCTCGCCCTGGGCTGCGGAGACGAAGGCCGTCGCGCGGGTCTCGTTGGCGAGCAGATGCAGGATCGGCTGGACGTCGCCGGCGAACTGCGGTTCGAACCGGGACGCGAGGACGGCGGCACTCACGCCCAGCCGGATTCGGCCGTCGGCGGTGCGTGCGACCAGTCCGTGCGCCTCGAGCGTGGCGACGATCCGGTAACAGATGGCGCGGTGCACATCGAGTTCGCGAGCGAGGTCGGCGACCGAGATGCCGGCGGCGGACTGTGCGACGACGTCGAGTGCACGCAGCCCGCGATCGAGGGTCTGCAGTGTGCTCATGTTCATCCTGTTCGGGGGGTCGTCGCGCCCCGGTCGTGGGCGACGCTTTCGCTGGTCTCGGTCCTTTGTACAGACTTTAAGCCGCGTATGGGTAACCCATTGGCGCACAGGGCCGAACGTAGGGTCGAAGGTCCCTCGCGCCGTCAGCTCAGCGGCAAACCGCAGCTCCCGAAATGATTAACAGATATACTATTTAGGTGGATTCTGTACGACGTTTCGTCCTTCGCAGGGCGCTGGGCTGCCGCGATAGGGTGGCCGGATGAACGGCGACGAGGGACGCAGCGCGCAGGCGGCGGAGGGTTCGGCGACGCCGGCTCCCGGGTCGCTCGACTTCTGGTCCTTCATCGACCTCGCCAATACGCGTCTGAGCACGGAGTTCGGGTCCACCCATCAACTGGCCACGCAGGTTTTACTGACCCTCAACCGAGCGGCGAACGTCGTCACGTACGACCTGGAATCGTCGGTACATCGCCCGCGCGGGCTGTCGTGGTCGGCGTTCCGGTTGCTGTTCGTCACGTGGCTGGCCGGGCCCATCGAACCCAAGAGCGCCGCCAAACTCACCGGCATGAGCCGTGCCGCGGTGTCGAACCTGGCGAAGACGCTGGTCGCGAGCGGTCTGATCGAGCGATCCCCGGACGCGCGCGACGGCCGGTCGGTGCAGCTGTCGCTCACCGAGCAGGGGCGCACCGAGATGGCGGCGACCTACCGCGAACACAACGAGCGCGAGTACGCCTGGGCGAGCGTGCTCACCGAGGCTGAGCAGCACATTCTCGTCATGCTGCTCGACAAGCTGATCACCAACCGCAGCCAGTTCGACGTCCGCGGCCGCAACTGACGCGTCCTCCAACCCCCTTCTTCCTCCCGCGTTTTGCGCACTTGATGCTGCCCGGGCGCGTCCCCGCGCCGCGCTAAGTGCGCAAAACGCGGGGTGGGAGGGCGCGAGGGCGCGCTAAGTGCGCAAAACGCGAGGGGCGGGGCGGCGGGATAGCGGGGTGCCGGCGGAGGGGGAGGTGGGCGTCGGGGGACGAGACCGCTCGTGTGGTTGCGCTCACGCCCGGAAACTAGTTAATCTGTTTACTAACCTCGGACGGGGACCGGCGGCCGTGTTCATCGCAGCCGCGCTGCTGTCCCGCCGACGGTGACGACCACAGCCCGAGATCGGGCGCGAGTACCTCAGGAGGCCGGTCATGGCGTTCTACCGACAGCTCGGCAACATTCCGCCGAAGCGTCACACCCAGCACCGGGACGAGGAAGGCCGGCTCTACTTCGAGGAGCTGATGGGCGAGGAGGGCTTCTCCTCCGACTCGTCGCTGCTCTACCACCGCCACATCCCGTCGGCCATCGTCGACGCGACCGTGTGGGAGCTGCGCGACCAGACCACCACCCCCAATCACCCGCTCAAGCCGCGGCACCTGAAGCTGCACGACCTCTTCCCCGAGGAGATCTGGGCGGAGACGGACGTCGTGACCGGCCGCCGGCTGATCCTGGGCAACGCCGACGTGCGCCTGTCGTACGTGGTGTCCGCCAAGGAGTCGCCGCTGTACCGCAACTCGCTCGGCGACGAGATGGTGTATGTCGAGTCCGGCGAGGCGATCGTCGAGACCGTTTTCGGCGCCCTGCACGCCCGCCCGGGCGACTACGTCCTGATCCCGATGTCGACCACCCACCGCTGGGTGCCCCAGGGATCGGAACCGCTGCGCGCGTACGCAATCGAGGCGAACAGTCACATCGTTCCGCCCAAGCGTTACCTGTCGAAGTTCGGCCAGTTCCTCGAGCACGCGCCGTTCTGCGAGCGCGACCTGCACGGCCCCACCGAGCCGTTGATCGCCGAGGGCACGGACGTCGAGGTCCTCGTCAAGCATCGTGCCGGGGGAGCGATCGTCGGCACCCGCATGGTGTATCCCAACCACCCGTTCGACGTCGTCGGCTGGGACGGTTGCCTGTACCCGTACACCTTCAACATCTCCGACTACGAGCCCATCACCGGACGCGTGCACCAGCCGCCGCCGGCGCACCAGGCGTTCGAGGGCAACAACTTCGTCATCTGCAACTTCGTGCCCCGCAAGGTCGACTACCACCCGCTGTCGATCCCGGTGCCGTACTACCACTCGAACGTGGACTCCGACGAGATCATGTTCTACTGCGGAGGCGACTACGAGGCCCGCAAGGGTTCGGGCATCGGCCAGGGCTCGATCTCGATCCATCCCGGCGGCCACGCCCACGGCCCGCAGCCCGGCGCGTACGAGCGCAGCATCGGCGTCGAGTTCTTCGACGAGCTGGCGGTCATGGTCGACACCTTCCGCCCGCTCGAACTCGGTGAAGGTGCGCTGGCGTGCGAGGACCAGGCCTACGCGTGGTCCTGGTCCGGACGGGGGCCGAACAAGTGACCATTTCTCCTTTGCTGGCCGGGCTGTGCGACGACGCCGCGCTGTTCCCCCCGGGGAACGCGCCGATGGACGCTGCAGTGCCCGCGCACCTCGCGCACGAGCGCAGTGACCACGCTGCGCTGGTGGGGCCGTTCGTGTTCCCGGCGCCCCGTCTGGGTGAGCTGCCCGCCATCGTCGCGCAGCAGGACGGCGAGCTCCAGCTGAGCCTGACCGTGCCCGCCGGCACCGACGCCGTTCCGGCGGCGCTCGAGCAGTTGCGGTCGATGGACGGCGTGAAGCTGGTCGCGATGGAGATCGGCGTCCCCGACGGGCAGGCGCCGGACGCGCTCCTCACCGCTCTCGGTGAGATCGCCGCGGCCGCGCCGGGTGTGGAGATCTTCGTCGAGGTTCCGCGTGACGACCGTCGCCCCGCGATCCTGGCCGGACTGGTCGGCACGCCGTACTCCGCGAAGTTCCGCACCGGCGGCGTCGTCGCGACCGCGTACCCCGACGAGGCTGAACTGGCCGCCGCGATCCACACCGTCGCGACGTCGGGTGTGCGGTTCAAGGCGACCGCAGGCCTGCACCACGCTGTCCGGAACACGGACCCGGACACGGGCTTCGAGCAGCACGGCTTTCTCAACCTCATGCTCGCCACGCATCGGGCAACCGATGGCGCGACTGTCGAGGAGATCGCCGCGACGCTCGCCGACCGTGACGGAACTGCTCTCGCCGGCGCGCTGGCGGGACTGTCGGCCGAGGCCGTGGACGCGCTGCGCGCGAACTTCCGGTCCTTCGGCACCTGCAGCATCAGCGATCCGCTGACCGAACTGGTCGGCCTCGGACTGGTGCCCCGATCATCCACCGAGCCCTCCGCGCCTACGGGCTCGGTGGATTCCACCTCGACCGAGGAAGGACCCCTCGCATGACCGTCATCTCGATCCCCGCCGACTCCCTGTTCGGCGTCGACAACCTGCCCTACGGCGTGTTCTCGACCGCCGACGCGGGCCCGCGGGTGGGTGTGCGTGTCGGCGACAGCGTCGTCGACCTCGCAAAGGCGCTGGGCGACGACACGTTCGCCCAGTCGACGCTCAACGCATTCATGGCCCAGGGCCGTGCGCGTTGGGTCGAGGTCCGTACGCAGATCACCGAACTGGTGACCGGTGAGATCGCCGACGACGCGGTGTTCTCGGTCGACGACGTCACCATGCACCTGCCGATCGCGGTCGCGGACTACGTCGACTTCTACGCCTCGGAGAACCACGCGACCAACCTGGGTCGCCTGTTCCGCCCGGATTCGGCTGCGCTGATGCCGAACTGGAAGCACCTGCCGGTCGGCTACCACGGCCGGTCGAGCACCGTCGTCGTGTCGGGCACCGACATCGTGCGCCCGTGTGGTCAGCGCAAGGCGCCGGCCGACGCGGCCCCGTCGTTCGGCCCGTCGATTCGTCTCGACATCGAGGCCGAGATGGGCTTCATCGTCGGTGTCGGTTCGCCGATGGGTTCCTCGATCACCCCGGACGAGTTCGCCGAGCACTGTTTCGGCGCCGTGATCCTCAACGACTGGTCGGCCCGCGACATCCAGGCGTGGGAGTACGTCCCGCTGGGCCCGAACCTGGGCAAGAGCTTCGCGACGTCCATCTCCCCGTGGGTCGTCCCGCTGCTGGCGCTCGAGGCTGCCCGCATCGACACCCCCGTGCAGGACCCGACTCCGCTGCCGTACCTGCAGGGCGACGAGAAGTGGGGCCTGGACATCGATCTCGCGGTGGAGTGGAACGGCGACGTCGTCTCCCGCCCGCCCTACGCACAGATGTACTGGTCGCCTGCACAGATGCTGGCGCACACCACCGTCAACGGCGCGGCGGCGAGCACCGGTGATCTGTTCGGATCCGGCACCATCTCGGGCCCGGACAAGGATCAACGAGGCGCCTTCATCGAACTGACCTGGGGTGGAGCCGAACCCGTCGAGGTCGCCGGTGAGCAGCGCACGTTCATCCAGGACGGCGACGAGATCGCGATCTCGGCAACCGCCCCGGGAGCGAACGGTGGCCGCATCGGCTTCGGCGAGGTCCGCGCCCGCATCCTGCCCGCGACCGGTGATGTGCGATGAGTAAGGTCTACGCGACCGCGGCCGACGCCGTCGCGGACATCGCCGACGGATCCTCGCTCGCGGTCGGTGGTTTCGGCCTGTGCGGCATCCCGAGCGCCCTGATCGGCGGGCTCGCCGAGCGCGGGGTGTCCGGACTCGAGGTGTTCTCCAACAACTGCGGTGTCGACGACTGGGGTCTGGGAATCCTGCTGTCGGCGGGCCAGATTCGGCGCGTGACGGCGTCCTACGTGGGTGAGAACAAGGAGTTCGCGCGGCAGTACCTCTCGGGCGAGCTCGAGGTGGAACTGACCCCGCAGGGCACTCTCGCCGAGCGGATGCGTGCCGGTGGCGCCGGGATCCCCGCGTTCTACACGCCGGCCGGCGTCGGCACCCCGGTGTCCGAGGGCGGTCTGCCGTGGCGCTACGCCGCCGACGGCTCGGTCGCGGTCGCGTCGCCTGCCAAGGAGACCCGCGAGTTCGGCGGCAAGACGTACGTGCTCGAGGAGTCGATCGTCGCGGACTTCGCACTCGTCCATGCCGAGATCGGTGACACCGAGGGCAATCTCGTGTTCAACAAGACCGCGATGAACTTCAACCCGCTGGCCGCGATGGCCGGCCGGGTCACCATCGCTCAGGTCGAGAAGCTGGTCGAGCCGGGCGAACTCGACCCCGCGCAGGTCCACCTTCCGGGCGTGTTCGTCCAGCGTGTGGTGCATGCGGGTCAGCAGGACAAGCGAATCGAGAAGCGGACGGTGTCGGCATGAGCTGGTCACGTGAGCAGATGGCCGCGCGTGCCGCGGCCGAGATGATCGACGGTGAGTACGTCAATCTGGGGATCGGGCTGCCGACCCTGATCCCGAACTACCTGCCCGAGGGTGTCAAGGTGGTTCTGCACTCCGAGAACGGCATCCTGGGCACCGGCCCCTACCCGACGGACGATGCGGTCGATCCCGACCTCATCAACGCGGGCAAGGAGACAGTAACCGTGAACCCGGGTGCGGCGTTCTTCGATTCGGCATTGTCGTTCGGCATGATTCGCGGTGGACACATCGACACCGCGGTCCTCGGTGGCATGCAGGTCTCCCGGAACGGGGATCTCGCCAACTGGATGGTGCCGGGCAAGATGGTCAAGGGTATGGGCGGCGCCATGGATCTGGTGCACGGTGCCCGGCGCGTCATCGTGGTCATGGAACACACCGACCGCGATGGCGGCGCCAAGATCGTCGAGCAGTGCTCGCTCCCGCTCACCGGCCGGGCCGTGGTGCAGCGCATCATCACGAACCTCGCCGTGATCGACGTTCGGGACGGCGAATTGGTGCTGCGTGAACTCGCGCCCGACGTCACCGTCGAAGAGGTGCAGGAGAAGACCGGCGCCGCGCTGGTCGTGGACCTGGCGCAGGACGCCGTCTAGCACCCCCGATCGCCCGTCCGGTCCGGACCTCCCCCCCTACGGATCGGACGGGCTTCCCACTCGACGGGGCGCGATCGCCTCGGCGATGAACCCGGCCGCGCGGCCGAAGTCCCGTTCCATCTCGACGATGGTGTTCTCGCGCCAGAGCCGGATCGTGGTGATGTAGACCGCGGTGAGCATCTGCGACAGGAAGTCGAGCGGGTAGTCCCGGCGAACTTCACCGCAGCCGATGCCGGCCTCGAGAATCCGCCCGAACGCGACGAGGAAACGGTGGGTGCGGGCGGCGCTCTTCTCGGGCGTCGCGAGATCGCGATCCAACTCGCGGGTGGTGGCCCGGAAGTAGTTCTCGAGCGTGACGGCGGCCTCGACGACGTCGTTGAACAGCGAGCCGATCCGCTCAGCCGTCGTGAGGTCGCGCGCGAGCAGGTCGTCGACGATCCCGGGCAGCTTGTCCATGTGGACTTGATGCAGTGCGGCGAGGACCGCGTCCTTGTTGTCGAAGTAGTTGAAGAAGGTTCCCCGGGAGACGCGGGCCGTCGACGCGATGTCGTCGATCGTCGTGCGGTCGAACCCGTTCGCGCTGAACTGTTCCCGCGCGGCTTGCAGAAGCCGCTCGAACGTCTGCTGCCGCCGCTGTTCCCGCCGCGTCACGATTTCCCGGCTTTCCCCCATCTCGCCGCCTCCGTGTCCCTAGCTCGAAGCCTGGATACCTTCCGGTCAGTCGGAATCTACCTGCCGGACGACCATCTCGGACAAACTTCGCCAATTCGGTCAAATCAGGCGCGCGTGGCCAGGGACTCCGCCACGTAGGATCCCGCCATGCGGAAGCCTTCGGCGAGGTCGTACGCCGGATCCTGGCGCCAGTAGCGGATGGTCGACACGTAGACGGCTGCGACCATCCGGGCGAGGAACTGCGGTGGATAGTCCGTGCGCACCTCGCCGGACTCGATTCCGGGCGTGAGTAGCCGCAGGATCTCCTGGTCGAATCGGTCCGTACGCTCCGCGCTGATCTGGGGCGATGCGAGATCGCGCTCCAGTTCGCCGGTCACCGCCTGCAGGTATCCGGGCACGTTCCCGGTCGCCCGCACGAAGTCGTCGAACAGGCCGACGATCCTGTCCCCGGTCGTCAGATCCTGCTCGAGGAGGCGGTCGACCACTCGTGCGAGCGAGTCCATGTGGGTGGTGTGCAGGGCTGCGAGCAGGCCGTCCTTGCTGGGGAAGTAGTTGAAGAAGGTGGCCCGGGAGACGTCCGCCAGGTCGGCGATGTCCTCCACGGTCGTACCGGCGACCCCGCGTGCGGCGAACAGTGTGCGCGCGGCGGTCAGCAGTGCGTCCCGCGTCCGGCGCTTGTTGCGCTCGCGCCGACCGAGTGCGCTCGAATCGGTCATTCGATACAACCTCCTCCGGGGGGGGGGATCCCCAAATCTCCTGCCGAAACTTAGACTAGCGTCTATCTTTGGCCTCCAAGTCCAGTTTCAGTGAGCAATCGGAGGCGGTTCCATGACGGTGCGGTACGAGCGGGACGGTCGAGTTCTCGTGATCCGGATCGAGCGGGAGGAGCGGCGCAACGCGATCGACCGGGCGACCGCGGAGGGGCTCGAGGAGGCGTTCGACCTGCTGGACGACGACGATGCCCTGTGGGTCGGCGTCGTGACCGGTACGGAGCGGATCTTCTCCGCGGGCACGGACATTCGGGAACGTGCCGATCTTCGGATGCCACGTGGCGGCGAGTACGGGATCATCCGCCGCAAGCGGGTCAAACCGTTGATCGCCGCGGTGGAGGGCTACGCGCTCGGCGGGGGGTTCGAGATCGCTCTCGGGTGCGACCTCATCGTGGCCTCCCGCTCCGCCGAGTTCGGTCTGCCCGAGGCGCGACGCGGCCTCGTCGCGGCGTCGGGGGCGCTGTTCCGCGCGCCCCGGGCGCTGCCGGTCAACGTCGCGCGGGAACTGCTCGTCACTGGCCGGACGCTTTCGGCCGAGCGGGCTTTCGCCCTCGGGGTGGTCAACGAGGTGGCCGAACCGGGGCAGGCGCTCGCCGGCGCGCTCGGGATGGCCGGCGAGGTCTGCGAAGCGTCTCCCGTCGCGGTGCGAGAAACCCTGCGGGCGCTCGACGCGCAGGTTTCGGACGCCGACGTGCGTGGCTGGGAGGTCACCGCGGACGCGCTGGGCACGGTCCTGGCATCGGAGGACTTCCGGGCGGGCATCGAGGCGTTCGCCCAGCGGCGCACGCCGCAGTGGCAGGGCCGCTAGTTCCCGAACGTCCGCAACGGCGCCGGTGGGCAGCCGATCTCGCACTATTGACGCGTGTCAATTTTGCTCCTACGGTGTGAGGCACCTCACGCATCCGCCCGGTGGGTGGCCCCCGAGTGGGCCCCCGCCCCGCGGCTTCCCTCGAACGGAGCACGATGGCGAAACCCACCACCTGCATCATCGGAGCCGGGATCAGCGGTCTCACGGCCGGCAAGATGCTCACCGACTACGACATTCCCTACGAGTGCTTCGAGAGTTCCGATCGGATCGGCGGGAACTGGGCGTTCGGCAACCCGAACGGGCACTCGAGCGCCTACCGGTCGCTGCACATCGACACGTCCAAGACGCGACTGTCCTTCAAGGACTTCCCGATTCCCCAGGAACTCCCGGACTTCCCCCACCACACCGACATCAAGCGATACCTCGACGACTACGCCGAGGCTTTCGGGTTGCTCGACCGGATCAGTTTCCGCAACGGTGTCGACCACGCGGAACACCTGCCCGGCGGCGGGTGGGAGATCCACACCCAGGACGGCGAGACCCGTCGCTTTGACTTCCTGGTGGTCGGGAACGGGCACCACTGGGATCCCCGCCTGCCCGACTTCCCCGGCGAGTTCACGGGCGAGTCGATCCATTCCCATGCCTACATCGATCCCGAAACGCCGCTGAACCTGCGGGACAAGCGAATTCTCATCGTCGGCCTGGGTAACAGTGCAGCCGACATCGCGGTGGAACTGTCGCATCGAACGCTGACGAACAAGGTCACTCTCTCGACGCGGTCGGGCGCGTGGGTGGTGCCCAAGTACGCGTTCGGCGTCCCTGCGGACACGCTGATCCAGACCATCCCGCAGATCCCGCTGTCGTGGCAGCGCCGGATGGGGCGGCGCGGGCCGATCTTCCTGTCGGGTCGTCCCGAGAGCTTCGGCCTGCCCAAGCCGGATCATCATTTCGGGGAGGCGCACCCCACGCAGTCCCAGGAGTTGTACATCCGCCTCGGCTCGGGAGACCTCACCGCGAAGCCGAACATCGACCGACTAGACGGCGAGACCGTGCATTTCGTCGACGGCACCAGTCAGGACTTCGACGTCGTCATCTACGCGACGGGCTACAACATCACGTTCCCCTTCTTCGACGAGGACTTCCTGAGCGCGCCCGGCAACCACTTCCCGCTCTACAAGCGCATGTTCAAGCCGGGGATGGACGATCTCGCCTTCATCGGCTTCGCGCAGGCGGCCCCGACGCTCTTCCCGTTCGTCGAATGCCAGGCGCGCACTCTCGCCGCGTATCTCGCCGGCACCTACCGGCCGCCGACGGAAGCGGAGATGCACCGCGTGATCAAGGCCGACGAGGAACGCTTCGTGGGGCACTTCAACAATCGGCCCCGGCACACCCAGCAGGTCGACTACTACATCTACGAACACGAGATGCGGACCAAGGAACTCCCGGCCGGCCTGGAGCGGGTGCGCCGAGACGGCGCGGTCCGGTTCGCGGGTGTCCCGGCATGATGGGGACTCCAACGCCGTAGCCGACCGGAAGGCCGACACCATGAGCAGTCACCCTGCCTCCAGCGACGAGACCCGCACGCGGAGGGCGAACAAGGGTGAGGAGCGCCGGGCGGCGATCCTCGACGCCGTCGAACGCCTGCTCGAGGATCGCACCCTCGACGAGATCAACATCAGCGACATCTCGCGCGCCGCGGGGGTCACCCGGTCGGGCTTCTACTTCTACTTCGACAACAAGGCGAAGGCCGTCGCCGCACTGTCTCGCACGGTGTACGGCGAGATGCAGGAGGGAGCACGCGGCTACCTCGCCCGCGAGGGCAGTCCGCGGGAGATGATCGACGGCCTGATCACCGAGGTGATCGGAACCTGGGAACGTCACCCGAATCTGTATCGCGCCCTGCGGGATGCGCGCGACTCGGATCCCACGGTGCGCGAGATGTGGGATCACGACCGCTTCAGCTTCGTCGACCCGGTGGCGTCGGTGATCGACGCCGAACGGACGTCGGGGCGCGCGGCGGACGGTCCGGACAGCCGGGCCCTCGCCGTGGTTCTTCTCGACATGAACGACCGCGCCGTCGAGAGCCTGTCGCGCGGCGGACCGGAGGCATTGACCCCCGAGACCGCTCGCGAGGCACTCGTCGCGGTGTGGCTCAACTCGATCTATGGGAGCAAATTGTGAATCGGACCGATGTGGAATTCTCGGCGCGGGGGACCACCTGCGCCGCCTGGCACTACCGAGGCGAGGGTGACGCGTTCCTGACCGCGGCGGGCCGACCGTGCGTGGTGATGGCGCACGGCTTCGGCGGAACGGTGGACTCCGGCCTCGAGGGCTTCGCGGAAGGGCTCGCCGCGGCCGGCTTGGACGTCCTGGCCTTCGACTACCGTGGCTTCGGACGCAGCGGTGGCGATGTGCGCCAGACGATCTCGATCCATGGCCAGCTCGACGACTACGCAGCCGCGATCGCGGCCGCGCGCCGCACGGACGGCGTCGACCCCGACCGCATCGTCGCGTGGGGCGTCTCCCTGTCCGGCGGCCACGTCCTCCGTCTCGGCGCGAGCGATCCCCGGCTGGCGGCGCTGGTCGCGCTCACCCCCGCTACGGACGCCCGAGCCGCGTCGGCGGCCTCGATGAAGCAGTACAGTCCCGCGCACCTGGCGAAGAGTTCGTGGGCGGCGGTGCGCGACCGGGTGGCGTCGGCGCGCGGCGGTGCGGGGGTCACGATTCCACTCGCCGGCCGTCCCGGCGAGGTGGCCGCGCTCGCACTGCCCGGCATCTACGAGGACTACCGCTCCATCGCCGGACCCAGCTGGCGCAACGAGGTCAGCGCGCGGTCCTTCCTGGAGATCGGCTCCTACCGGCCCGTGACCGTCGCCGACAAGGTGACCGCCCCGTTGCTGGTGCAGATCGGTGATCTCGATCGCAGCGCGCCGCCGCATGCCGCGGCGAAGGCTGCCGAGAGGGCCCGGGCCGAGGTGCGGCACTACCCTTGCGACCACTTCGACGTCTACCCCGGTAAGCAGTGGTTCGACCGGGTACTCGAACACCAGATCGTGTTCCTGCGCAGGCATCTCGGTGATCCCGGCACCGTCGTGGGCGTCGTTGCAGGGGAGGTGCGTGATGAGAGCGTTGCAGCTGGTTGAGCACGGCCGGATCGCCGTCGTCGACACCGACGTTCCTGAGATCGGCGCCGGTGAGGTCCTGATCGAGGTTGCCGGTGCGGGCCTGTGCCACTCCGACATCCACGTCCGGCACTCCCCGGCATCCATGATGCCGCCGCCGATGACGCTGGGACACGAGACCGCCGGACGCGTTGCCGCACTGGGTGACGGGGTCGACGCATTCGCGGTAGGCGACGCGGTCCTGGTGTTCCTGGTGTGGAGTTGCGGCACGTGCCGCGCATGCGTGCAGGGACGCGAGAACTCCTGCGAGCGCGGGACCGGACGCCAGGGGCTGCCGCTCTGCCCGGGCCTGGCCGCGCACGGCGGCATGGCCGAGTACATGAAGGTCGACGCCCGCTTCGTCGAACCACTCGGGGGCCTCGACCCCGTCACGGCAGGGCCGTTGGCCGACGCCGGCCTGACCACCTACCACGCCATCGACGGCGCCCGGGACCGACTGGGGCCCGGTACGACGGCCGTGGTGCTCGGCATCGGCGGGCTCGGCCACACCGCGGTGCAGATCCTCGCGGCCACCACCGCCACCCGGATCATCGCGGTGGACTCGGCGGAGGAGAAGCTGGAACTGGCAACCGCATTGGGCGCCGATCACGTGTTCGCCAGCGATGCGTCGTGCGTCGGAAGGATTCTCGAACTGACCGACGGCATCGGCGTCGACGCGGTCTTCGACTGTGTCGGTGTGCAGGCCACGGTCGACATCGCCACGCAGATCATCGGACGCGACGGGGCCCTGAGAGTGCTGGGCTTGGGCGGCGGAACCTTCGCCTGGACCGGCTTCGCGCTGCCGTGGGGCGCCGACGTGCGCACGAGCTACGCCGGCACCCGTGCGGACCAGCGAGCGGTGATCGACCTGGCGCGTCGCGGGCTCGTGACGATCGAGTCCGAGACGATTCCGCTCGAGGACGCCGTCGCCGCCTTCGACGCGCTCGAGGCCGGAAAGATCAAGGGCCGCGCGATTCTGGTGCCCGATCACTCCTGAAACGGCGAACGGGAGTTCACCGCACGCACCCCACAGGAAAGCGTGCCGTGAACTCCCGTTCGTGATCGAACCGTCAGTACAGCCGGCCCGCGTGGAGCTTCTGGTCGAATTCCGGCATCGGGTCGCCGTCCCGCAGGCGCTGCGCGATCGCGGGGTCCGCCAGGTGCAGGCGCCCGATCGCGACGAGGTCGAACTCGCCCTCGTTCACCCGGCGCATCAGATCCGACAGGGTGTCCGTCATGTGCGGCAGGCCGACGATGACCTGCTCGTTCAGCGCGCTGTCGAGGCCGACGCTGCCGACGGCCATCACGGTGGCGCCGGTGAGCTTCTTCGCCCAGCCGGCCAGCGAGAGGTCGCTGCCCTCGAACGCGGGCGCGTAGAACCGGCGGATGCTGGCATCCAGGATGTCGACGCCGGCGTCGACGAGGGCGTTCAGCACCACACCGAGTTCCTCGGGGGTCTGGGCGATCTTCGACGCGAAGTCCTGCTGCTTGTGCTGCGAGAAGCGGAAGATGATCGGGTAGTCCTCGCCGATCTCGGCGCGGATCGCCTTGACGACCTCGACGGGGAACCGGGTGCGGCGCTGCAGATCTCCGCCCCACTCGTCGTCGCGCTGGTTGGTCGCCTCCCACAGGAACGCGTCGAGGAGATAGCCGTGACCGCCGTGCAGGGCGATGCCGTCGAACCCGACGTCGATCGCGTTGCGGGCCGCCGCGGCGTAGGCCGCGATCACGTCGGCGATGTCCTGCTCGGACATCGCCGCGGTGACCGGACGCATCTGCTCGACGTAGTCGTCGGAGTACATCGTGTTGCCCACGGTGCCCCAGTGTCCGGACGGGCGCATCGGGGTGACGTCACCGACCGGGCCCATCGCGCCGAACAGCGGCCCGACGTGCCACAACTGCGGGACGATCTTCCCGCCCGCGGCGTGAACCGCGTCGACAACCTTGCGCCAACCCGCCAGCGCCGCTTCGCCGTACATCACCGGAACGGTGTCGGCGTCGACGGCCGAGGGATGCTCGATCGCCACCCCCTCGGTGACGATGAGTCCGGTCCCACCCTCCGCGCGGCGACGGTAGTACGCGACGACCTCGTCGGTGGGCACGCCACCCGGAGACCCGTGACGGGTCATGGGCGACATCGCGATCCGGTTCCGCAGTTCGAGGGACCGGACGGTGAGCGGCGTGAAGAGGGCGGACGTGTCCAGTGCTGTGGTGGTCACAGGGCTCCCATGTAGTCGAAGAAGTTGGGCGTGTGGGTTTCGCGGAGGCGGGTGAGCTTGCGGTAGCTGATCAGCCACTTGCCCTCCACCTTGCGGTACTCCTCGTGGTAGTGGCCGTAACCGTGGAGGTGTTCCTCGACATCGCCGTTGGTCCACCACAGTTCGTCCTCCATGGCCCAGATGCCGGTGGCGGTGGTGTCCGAGGTGAGGACGATCTCGGGCGTGTGGCCGTGGTGCGCCGTGGTCACGTGCGTCGAGGATCCGAGCATGCCCCGGATCGAGTTGGTCAGGTGCTCGCGTCCGGATGCCCGGTTGGCCTGGCCGTCGGACTTGGGCTGCTTGTCTCCGGGCAACCCGGCCCACGTCTCGGTGACGACATCCTCGGTGTGCAGGGGCCCGTAGAGGTCCCACTGCTTGGTGTCCATGACGCGCAGACGCATCGCGAACACGCGCTTGATCTCCTCGATGGCGAGCACCTGCTCGGCCGCGGTCATCGTCAGTTCAGTGGTGGGCGCACCCATGCCTCAACCTCTTTCCTCGGGTCTCGTTCTATCAACCAAGCAATTGTTTGGTGACCTGGAACACAGCATAGCTAGCGTCGAGGCGTATCGGCTCCGCGGTAGTC
This sequence comes from Prescottella equi, assembly GCF_002094305.1. GTDB lineage: Bacteria > Actinomycetota > Actinomycetes > Mycobacteriales > Mycobacteriaceae > Prescottella > Prescottella equi. The sequence goes on along the minus strand of NZ_LWTX01000003.1, from coordinate 123,102 downwards.
GTAGAAGTTCGGGGTCGCGGTTTCGCGCAGTCGGGTGAGGGTGCGGTAGCTGATCAGCCACTTGCCCTCCACCTTGCGGTATTCCTCGTGGTAGTGGCCGTAGCCGTGGAGGTGTTCCTCGACATCGACGTTGGTCCACCACAGTTCGTCCTCCATGGCCCAGATGCCGGTGGCGGTGGTGTCCGAGGTGAGGACGATCTCGGGGGTGTGGCCGTGATGCACACTTGTCACGAACACCTTGCCGTCCAGGGTGTTTCGAATCGCGTCGGCGAGGGTCTCGCGCCCGGTGACTCTGCTGCCGGCACCCCAGGACTCGCTGACGACGTCCTCCGTGTGCACCGAGCCGTAGAGGTCCCACTGCTTGGTGTCCATGATCCGCAGGCGCCTGGCGAAGACCCGTTCGATCTCCTCGACGGCGAGCGCCTGTTCAGCCGGGGTGAGTGTCAGCGACGGTGACTGGTTGTCCGTGGCGGGCGTGCCCATGATTCGACCTCCGTGTTCGGGGTGTGGAAGAGCGAGCTTTCGATCGGCCCGGAGCCTAACCGCGGTTGTGGCCCCGGGGCCCGGACTTCCCGCCCAGCGGTTGCGCGGGCGTCGGAGACTTCACGCCGCCGCCGGAGCGGGAGTGTGGTGCACCGAATCGTGATGGGAGCAGCCGGCATCGACGGCGAATCCGTCGAGGAAGATCGACACACAGTCCGCGGCGAGACGATCGGTGGAGTAGGCGTCGTCGGCGCTGTGCCACCGCGTGGACAGCCACACGCAGTCGCGGATGAAGCGATGGAACACTCCTGCCGGCAGATCGTTTCGGAAGGTGCCGCGCCGCTTGCCGTCCTCGATCGTGTCGAGCCACACCTGCTGGATCTCGTCCGCGAGGTCGCTCGCGCGGGTCCGCTGCGAGCGGTTGTGCAGGTGGGGGAGTTCGTCCTGGTAAACGGCGGTTGCGTGTGGACGCTCGTGCGCCAGTTCCAACGACGTGTCGACGACGGCCTGCAGCCGTGCGCGCGGGTCCAGTGTCAGTGCGTCGAGTGCCCGGTACCGCCGTTGCAGTTCTTCGAGATAGCCCACCACGAGCTCGTCCACGATGGCGAGCTTGGACGGAAAATGGTGGTACAGCGCTCCCGACACGACGCCCACGCGGTCGGCGATCTCCCGAATGGTCGTCGCGGCCACGCCTTTGCGGGCGAACAGGTCGGCCGCCGCGTCGAGGATCTCGCGGCGTCGCGCCGAGCACTCCGTCATGGTCCAGCCCCTCCCTCGAGCTCCCAAGCAATCGCTTGACTGAACTATAGGATCGGACGGCCCGTCGGGGAAGGCCTGTTCCGCTCAGCCAAATATCTCCTGAACTGCTTCGATCGACGATTGCGTGGGACGGCGGGCGCTCTCACTTCAGGAGCTCGACCTCGACGTCGTAGGTGAAGTCGACCGAGAGTTCCCGCCGGGAGATGCGCCACGCGCCGTCCGCGCGGCGGTACTCGTCCTGGTAGCGCATCGCCACGACGTAGTCGCGATGGCCGCCCCCGGTGGCATACACGTGGTGGGCCTCGCCGTAGACCTGGCCGCGGGCAGTGTCGCCCGAGAGGTCGACGATCTGCTGGCTGACGACGTGCCGGGTGGAATGGAGATGCGCGACGGCCTCGAGGACCCCCGCGGCGATGCCCACGTTGCCGGTCAGCGTGGCGTTCCGGCCGCGTCGGACCAGGCCGGCCGGCTGGACCAGTTCCGCGTCGTCGGCGAAGAGCACGGTCAGCGCCGGTTCGTCGCGGTGGTCGACGGCGATCGCGTACTGCGCGACGAGGTCGGTGAGGGCAAGGCGGTCTACGAGTTCACTGCTCATGAAACACATTCTCCCCGCCGCCCGAGAGGGCGGCGGGGAGACATCTCACTGATCGGCAATGTCGCCGCTACGGGGTGACCTGCGCCTCCATCGCGGCGAGGAAGCCCTCACCGTACGGTGGCAGCGTGCCCCATTCGGCTCGCGGGTCGTGTTCGGGCGCCTCGAAAACCGTACGGGCATGGCTGAATTCGAGAAACCCCTCCCGCCCGTGGTAGTGGCCCATTCCGGACGCGCCGACACCGCCGAACGGGGCGTCGTGCATGCCGGGATGCATCATGATGTCGTTGACCGTCACCCCGCCCGAGAACGTGCGAGTGAGAACTGCCTCCTGCTCGGCGGCGTCGGTGCCGAAGTAGTACAGCGCCAGCGGCTTCGGCCTGCTGTTGATGTCCGCGATGACCTCTTCGGTCTGGTCGTACGGAAGCAGGATGATCGCGGGGCCGAAGATCTCTTCCTGCATGATCTTCGACTCGGCGGGCGGCGAGACCACCAATCGCAGCGGACGCTTGCGGTCGCCGTCGACGGGCGAGCTCTCGTCCACCGGGGTGGCGACGATCAGTGCTCCGCGGTCGCGGGCGTCGGCGACCAGAGCCTCCACCCGGGCCAGGTGACGATCGCTCACCACAGCGACGACGTCCGGGTTGTCGGTGATGGACGGCAGGAGCGAGGCGTACGACTTCTCGAGCGCGCCGACGAACGTGTCGAGTTCCTCGCGGGGGACGTACACCACGTCGGGGGAGACGCAGATCTGGCCGGAGTTGGTGGCCTTCGCGATTGCGATCTTGTTGGCTGCGTCGTCGAGGTCGGCGCTGCGCCCGACGATCGTCGGCGACTTGCCACCCAGTTCCAGGGTGACCGGGACGAGGTTCTTGGCGGCGTTGGCCATGACGAGCTTGCCGACCTCGGTGCTGCCGGTGAAGACGAGGTGGTCGAACGGCAGCGACGTGAACGCGTCGGCGACTTCGGGGCCGCCGGTCACGACCGCGACCTCGGTGGGATCGAACATCTCTGCCACGGCGTCGGCGAGCACCTGCGCAGTCTGCGGCACGATCTCGGACGGCTTGAGGATCGCGCGATTGCCGGCACCGAGCGCGCACGCCAGCGGGCTGAGCAGTGTGAACAGCGGCGCGTTCCACGTGCCGATGATGCCGACCGAGCCCTTGGGTTGGTACTGGATGTACGCCTTCGCGCCCAGTTGGTCGTACGGCGGGTACGGTGGCCGCTCCTCGTCTTCCATCCACGACTCGAGGGAGTCCCGGGTGTGCTTGAGCGACGTGATGGCTCCGAGGATGTCGTTCATGATCGAGAACGCGACGAGGCGCCCACCGAAGTCCGCGTCGATCGCCTCGGTGAGCGGCTTGTGGTAGCGGACCAGCAGGTCGATCATCTTCTGCAGGCGGGCGCGGCGCTCGTCGGCCGACGGCGTTCCCTGTTCGGACGCAGCACGTTTCTGAGCCTCGAGGATCTGGGGGAGGCGCGTGATGGCGGCGGTGTCCGTACTCATGGGTAACTCCTGTCGTTGCCGATGTCACGAAGCTAGACGACCTGTGGCGGCGGTAACAGCACGGCGTCTCGCCCACCGGGAGTGTTCGTCGGCGTCCGGCCGGGAAGGGGCCGACCGGGCCGGTCCGTCCCGGTGGGAGGTACCCCGTGTGGGGGAGTCGGGAGTCCTCGCTAGTCGGGACTTCGGTCCCCGGAGTGGGATTCGTCGGCGGATTCGGATTGGGATTCGGAGGGGTCGTCGGGCTCCTCGATCGTGGCGCCACTGCGGGTGACCACGAGCCCGGTGCCGACGAGACCGATCAGCACCACGCCGAGTGCGACGCTCGGCCAGCCCTCGGTCTGCCAGTACACGTCCCGCAGAGTGATGAGCAGTGCGGCCTCGTCGACGATGAGTGCGAGCGCAATGCCCAGTGCCAGACCCATCCACGTGCGTGCGCGCGGACTGCGGTCGACCATGCCGAAGATCGCGACGCCGGCCAGCAGCAGGATGCCCCACAGGTAGTGGTGCAGGTGCGTGCCGCCGGCGGAGACGTCGCCGAAGTCCCGGGAGTCGACCTGGATCAGCCACGTCACCAGGCGGGCGCCGCCGAAGGTGACCGTGAACGCGAGCCAGGCCAGCACGATGCCGCGGCGGGTCTCGTCGATCTGACTCCAGCGGCGCGGGAAACGCACGCGCCGTGGCTCGGATGGCTTCCGGTCGTCGTCGGAGGTGGATCGTCCCATGATTTCTTGTCTACCCCCGATGACGCGACATCGCCGGGCACGCGCGTTTTCCGCCCGTGCTGCAACGTGTTCTAGCTACGATGCGGCATGCGTATCGCCAAGACGTCGACCCTGTCCCTGCTCGCCGCGGCCACCATGGCCGTGGTGGCACCCACCGCTGCCTCGGCCGCGCCGAACCCGGCCGACTCCCCGAACCAGGCGATGGCCCGCGCCTACATCGACGCGCTCGTCAGCCACGACGCGAGTGCCGTCGTGTTCACCCCCGACGCCACCCGTGTCGAGGCCGGACTGCAGACCGGCTTCAACGGCCCGCAGCTCACGAACGACCTGAACCACGGCGTCCAGTACCGCGTCATCCAGGGCGTCCGGGACCTCGTGATGAGCGAGGCCGGCGACACCGTCCACACCCGCTACCTGCTCGACGCCGGCTTCGGCCCGCAGCGACTGATGACCGTCGAAATCGTCGAGACCTTCGCCTTCGAGAACGGAGCGATCGACCAGATCGTCGCCACCATCTCCCCGGTCTCGCTGTCCTGACGCCGTCGCCCGCGTAGCCTCACCGACGGACGACACCGGGCAGTGGGAGGGAACGACACATGACGGACGGCAACCAGCGGGTGGCAGTGGTCTCGGGTGCGGCACGCGGAATCGGCGCCGCGATCGCGAAGCGCCTCGCGTCGGACGGCCTCGCCGTCGCGGTCCTCGACCTCGACGAATCCTCCTGTGCCGAGACGGTCTCCGCCATCGAGAGTGCCGGCGGGCGCGCACTCGCGGTGGGCGCCGACGTCTCGGACGAGGCGTCGGTCGCCGCCGCCGTCGACAGGATCGCGAACGAACTGGGTGCCCCCACCGTCGTCGTGAACAACGCCGGCATCACCCGGGACAACCTGCTGTTCAAGATGAGCGTGGACGACTGGGACGCCGTGATGAACGTGCACCTGCGCGGGGCCTTCCTACTCACTCGCGCCGCGCAGAAGTACATGGTCGAGCAGAAGTGGGGCCGCATCGTCAACCTGTCGAGCATCTCGGCGCTCGGCAATCGCGGCCAGGTGAACTACTCGGCCGCGAAGGCTGGCATGCAGGGGCTGACGAAGACTCTCGCGCTCGAGCTGGGTCCGTTCGGCGTCACCGCCAACGCCATCGCCCCCGGTTTCATCGCGACCGAGATGACGGCCGCGACGGCGGAGCGCCTCGGCGTGCCGTTCGACGACTTCATGGCCGCTGCCGCCGCCGAGACGCCGGTGCGCCGCGTCGGTGTGCCCGACGACATCGCGCACACCGCGTCGTTCCTGATCGGCGAGGGGGCGGGGTTCGTGTCGGGGCAGGTGATCTACGTGGCGGGCGGCCCGAAGGACTGAACCTCGAGGGCCAACTGGGTGCGGGACGCGCATCCGGTGGCCGCGAGGATCCGGCTGACGTACTTCTTCACGGTGTCCTCGGCAAGCATGAGTCGCCGCGCGATGGCCGCGTTGCTCATACCGTCCGCAACCAGTCTCGCGACGTCACGCTGACGTTCGGTGAGTGCGGCGTACGGGTCGCGTCGCGGTGCCGTCTCGAGATTGCGGGTCAGAGCGGACAGGTGACGGGCCAACAGGCGCAGCGTTGCGAGGTCGCGGGTGCCGAGCGCACTGTCGTCGCCGTCGAAGAGACCCACGAGAGCGCGCGCCCGACCGGGCAGATCCAGGTGCATCGCGCTGACCGAGCGCAGGCCCCAGGCGCCCAGATAGTCCCGCACGTAGGCGGCCGCACCGGCGGGCAGGTCCTGTAGATCGGCGAGCGACGCGACGCGGTTGTGTTCGAGCCGGCGACGGGCCTCGGGGGTCGCGAAGATGTCGTGCCGGGCCCACTTCTCCTGGTAGACCGGACGATTGCGCTCCCACCCGTGTCCGCCGACGAGTGCGGCGTCGGGATCGGTGAACTGACTGTCGTAGCTGTCGCCGACGAAGCACGTCGCGACCCGCACCGGGAAGACGTCGGTCATCGCCGCCGCGATCCGGGTGCGGAACTCCGGCACCGTCCGCACGTCCACGCAGCGATCGAGCACCGCGAAGACGCGCTCGTAATCGGTTGCCCGCAAGGAGACCTCGGTCAAACAGTTCACCACCCATCCGAGTACCCGGCCTGGCCGAGGCGCTGTGTGCGGAACTGTCCACCAAAGTGCACTGTCGCCCGGGCGGAACGAATTCTAGCGTCGGGGACGACTGTGTTTCAGCGATTTCCCGAGGAGTACACGCATGGGCAGGCTTCGTTTCGGCGCTTTCATCGCGCCGCACCACGCCATCGGCCAGAACCCCACCGTCGCCCTGCAGCGCGACCTCGAGTTCGTCGAGCACCTGGACCGGCTCGACTTCGACGAGGTGTGGATCGGCGAACACCACTCGGCGGGCAGCGAGATCATCGGGAGCCCCGAGATCTTCATCGCCGCCGCCGCGGAGCGGACCAAGCGCATCAAGCTCGGCACCGGTGTGACGTCGCTGAGCTACCACAACCCGCTATGGGTCGCGGACCGCATGGTGCTGCTCGACCACCTCACCCGTGGCCGGGTGATGCTCGGCGTCGGTCCCGGCTCGCTGCCGACCGATTCGGCGATGATCGGACTGAATCCCACCGAGTGCCGCGAACTGCTCGAAGAGAACCTCGACATCGTCGTGCGACTGCTCCACGGCGAGTCGGTCACCGCGACCACGCGGACCCACACCCTGATCGACGCCCAACTGCAGCTGCGCCCGTACTCGCACCCGTGTTTCGAGGTCGTCGTCGCCGGGGTGGCGTCGCCCACCGGTCCGCGCCTGGCCGGCAAGCACGGCCTCGGCCTGCTGTCGATCGGCGCGACGCTGACCCCCGAGGGTTACGACGCGCTCGGCCACCATTTCGGAATCATGGAGGAACGCGCCGCCGAGTTCGGCACCGCCGTCGACCGGGACCAGTGGCGTCTCGTCTGCCCGATGCACATCGCGGAGACGGAGGAGGAGGCGCAGCAGGACGTCCGATTCGGGTTGGGCGAGTGGATCGACTACTTCGGAAAGGTCGCGGCCTTCCCGCATTTCGGCTCCGGTGGTGCCGCAATGGACGACATGATCAAGTACATGAACCACTCCGGCATGGGGATCATCGGCACCCCGGCACAGGCCCGCGAGCTGATCGGCAAGCTCGTGACGCAGTCCGGCGGATTCGGTTCGATGCTGATCATGAACGCCGACTGGGCCGCCCCGGCCGCGACGAAGCGCTCGTTCGAGTTGATCGCGCAGCAGGTGGCCCCGCACTTCCAAGGACAGTCGCAACCTCTGTTCGACGCCGCTGCCCGCGCCGGCCAGAAGCGAGACGGGTACAACGAGGCGCAGCACGCCGCGATCGCGCACATGACCAAGAAGTACGAGGACGAACTGGCGGCCAAGGCGTGAGGGCCGCTGTCCTGCACGGCATCGACGACCTGCGGGTCGAGGACGTGCCGGAACCGGAGCTGCCGGACGGGTACGTCCTCGTCGACGTGGCGTTCAACGGCATCTGCGGATCCGATCTCGGCATGATCCACTCGTTCGGGATCTCCGAGCATCCGCATCCGCTCACCGGTGCGTGCGGCCCACAGATCCTCGGCCACGAGTTCTCCGGCGTCGTTTGCGCGGTGGGCGCCGGTGTCGTCGACGTGGCCGTCGGCGACCGGGTCGCGGTGCAGCCCAACTATCACTGCGGCACGTGTGCCCGGTGCCGGGACGGGCACGAGCACCTGTGCACGTCGGCGGCCTTCCACGGGATCAACGCTCCGGGAGGCGGGTTGGCCGAGCGCACCGCCGTGCCCGCGGAGAACGTGTACGTGCTGCCCGACGGCGTCTCGCTCGAACAGGCCGCGGTGGTGGAACCGCTGGCGGTCGCGTTGCACGCCGTCGAACTGTCCGGCGTCGGGCACACCGACTTCGCCCTGATCCTCGGGGCCGGGCCCATCGGCATCGCGACCGCACTCAACCTGTGTGCGGACGGTGTGGACCGGATCCTGCTCAGTGAGCCGTTCGAGACGAGGCGTGCGGTCGCGACCGCGCTGGGCCTCGACGTGATCGATCCGACGGCGACCGATCTCGTTGCGGCGGTGCAGGAACGCACCGACGGAGCGGGCGCGGACGTCGTGTTCGAGTGCGCCGGAGTCGGTGCCGCGTTGCAGACGGCGCTCGCTGCCGTTCGGCCCCGGGGCGCGGTGGTGCTGCTCGCGACCTACAAGGAGCAGGTGCCTCTGAACACGTATGCGCTGATGTTCGGCGAGATGCGGCTGATGTCGTCCCTCGCATACTCGCGCAAGGAATTCACTTCCGTCATCGACCGTATGGCGGCGGGTGCCTATCCGCTCGACGGGTGGGTGGAGCGTGTCCCGCTCGCGGACGTGCTCGACGGTGTCCAGGCGGCGTCCGACGGGCGTCGCATGAAGGTTCTCGTGGAGGTAGCTCATGTCTGACAACACGTTCGACGGCGAACGTTTCGCCGGCCGCGTCGCGGTGGTGACCGGTGCGGCATCGGGAATCGGTGCGGCCGTGGCGAAGCGGCTGATCGGCGAGGGTGCATCCGTCGTCGGGATCGACATCGCCACCGACGCGCTCGCGGTCCTGGAGAAGGAACTCGGCGAGAAGTTCGTCGGCGCGACCGCCGACGTCACCGCCGAGGACCAGGTGGCGGCAGCAGTCGCCGTCGCGGTGGAGCGCTTCGGTGCGCTGGATCTGGCGTTCAACGTCGCCGGTGCCGCACGCGGCGGCATGATCCTCGATCTCGAGGAGTCCGACTGGGACTTCACCGTCGACCTCGTGCAGAAGGGCGTGTTCCTGTCCACGAAACACGAGGCCCGGCACATGGTGGCGAACGAGCGGGGCGGCGCGATCGTGAACATCGCGTCGTTCAACGCCCGCATGCCGATGATGGGCGGAAGCCCGTACGTGACGGGCAAGGCCGGGGTCGAGATGTTCAGCAAGAACGCCGCCCTCGAACTGTCGCAGCACGGGATCCGCGTCAACGCGGTGCTACCGGGACTCGTCGACACCCCACTCGTCGCGGGCGTCACCGGCTGGGAGCCGCTGCTGAACGGGTTCGTCGAGCGGATCCCGATGGGCCGCCCCGCGACTCCCGAGGAGATCGCAGCGCCGTGCCTGTACCTGGCGAGCGACGACGCCACCTACATCACCGGCGCCAGCCTCATGGTCGACGGCGGCTGGCAGGTCTCCAACTACCCGGACGTGATGAAACTGGTCACCGGCCGCTGAGCGGCGTCGGGGCGCCGCAGCGGCGGAACGCGCCCAGGTTCAGTGCCAGGTGTGGTCGACGATCGGTGTCCGCGGCCCGAACTTGGGTTTGCGGGCCTGGCCACTGATCTCGAGCAGGCGGATCGCGCGGTAGCGGTGGGGGCGGAGGTCGGCGAGGTACTCGACCATGCCCGCGTCGTCGAGGGGCCGGCCCAGGAGGGTCCAGCCGACGACCGACGCGAGGTGGAAGTCGCCGACGGAGAGTGCGTCGGCGTCGCCGAGGGCGCGCTGGGAGACTTCCGCCGCGGTCCACAGCCCGACGCCGGGGACGGCGCGCAGACGCCGGTAGGCGTCGAGTCGGTCCATGCCGACGGTCTCTTCGAGGCGATCGGCGACGCGGGCGCACGCGACGATCGTCTTCGCGCGCTGCGGGTCGACGTTGGCGTGGTGGAACTCCCACGACGGAACCCGCCGCCACACCTCGGCACCGGGCGGCACCCGCATGCCGTCGGGAGCGGGTCCCGGTGCCGGCGCCCCGAACTTCGTCACGAGCCGCCGCCACGACGCCTGCGCAGCGACGCCGTGTACTCGCTGCTCGAGGATCGCCGGCACCAGTGCCTCCATCACCCTGCCGGTGCGTACGATCCGCAGGTTCGGAAAGCGGCGGTGCGCCTCGGCCAGCTTCGGGTGGGCGGGCGCGAAGTCGTCGGACCGGCCGGCGTCGTCCTCCCCGACGAGACCCGGCAGGTACGTCTCCAACTCCTCCGCACCAGGTCCCCACGCGCGGGCCTCCACCACACTCGGCCCCTGCTGCCGCAGCCGGTAGGTGACCGCGCCCGACGGCAGTAGCGACGTGCGCCACACACTGCCGTCCGGCTCGCGCCGATGGCACGGGTCGAAGCGTCCGCGCCGCAGCGGCGACAGCGTCGGCGCAAGGTCCACGGGACGTCGCGTCGACAGCTCGAACCGCACTTCGGAGGCCGTATCGGTCATCACCGGCAGCCTATCGTCGCCCGGCCGGGACCTGTCCGGCGGCCGTCGGGGCGGCAACGTATTGTCCGAAGCCATGATCATCGTGAGTACCGACGGTTCGTGTCTGAAGAATCCCGGTGGCGCCATCGGGTGGGCGTGGGTCGATCACGAGGGTCCGAGCCGGTCGGGCGGAGCGGTGTCCGGCACCAACCAGATCGCCGAACTGTGGGCGCTGGTGGAGGCGATCGTCGCGCACCCCGGCCCCGAGCCGCTGCTCATCGAATCCGACTCGCAGTACGCTATCAAGTGCGCGTCCGAGTGGCTCCCCGGATGGAAGCGCAAGGGGTGGAAGACCGCGTCGGGCGGACCGGTCAAGAACCTCGAACTGGTGCAGGACATCGACCGCGCGATCACCGAACGATCCGGACCGGTCCGCTTCCGCTGGGTGCGCGGACACGTCGGCAACCACTTCAACGAGATCGCGGACAAACTGGCGGGTGAGGCTGCGCGTGCCGTCGCGTCGACGCCGGAGAAGGCTCGCCCGTGGGCCGGGCTCGGTCCGCGGGAGGTACCTCCACGTCCCGTGGCCGCGGTTACCCCGGCATCCGCGCCGGTGAGGGCGCCGGAGCCGGAGCTCACGCTGTTCTGAAGGCATCCGCTCGGGCGGACGGGCGTGATCCGAGTGTCTTGCGTCGAGAAGCTGTCTTGTTGTCGCGGACGATCGGGGTTGCACCGAGGGCAACCCCGGCAGGTGGGTCGAGCACCGACCTACTGCAGGCGCGCAAGGTACGAATCGAACAGAACAGCCACTTGGTCGAAGCTGAACGTGCGTGGTCGAAGTACCGCGTTCATCGTCAGCCCATCTGTGAAGGCGCGTATCTCCGCACCGGTCACGGCTGGCGCCGAAGCAGGGGCGAGGACGGTAGCGGTCCACTCGCACAGGTGATCGAGTTCAGCGTCGATCGAGTCCAGGACCTCAGCAACCCGCGTGGTCTTGATCGCGACCTGCACTGCCAGCCAAACCTGGGCCTCGAGGCGTGATTCCTCGGTGAGCGGTAACGCCTCCCTCCATAGCTGCTTCACGTGTTGGTGGGGCGTCGCGCTGACCACCATCGAGTCGATTCGGCGCCGTTGCTGTGCCCTGGCGAGTGACAGCGCCTCGGCGAGCATGTCCTCGGAGTTGGGGAAGTAGTGGCGCAACGCAGACGGTGAGCAATTGGCTTCGGCAGCAACCGATCTGACGGAGACCGCACCTATCCCATCGCGCTGCACGACCTTCCACAGTGCTCGACTCAGCGCGTCCCGACGTGCTTGCGGGTCGACAACCTTTGGCATTACCTCTCCTCGGTCAGGCGTTCAGATTTAATAGTACAGTCGTGCGAAATAGGAGGTGGTCATGCATCAAGCGCGCCGCTACACGGCAATCGTTCTGTTCGCGTTCGCAATTGCGACGTCGGCTCCACTCGCCCTCTGGCTCATCGCTGGGTCCGCATCCGTCCTGGCCGAACAGGTTGGGCTCGTCGGCGATCGTCTGGCCGTACCCGTGGGGTGGATGGGGGCCGTCCTCGTGGCAGTTGGCTACATCTCGTACACGCTGTGGTCCGTGCCGTTCGTCCGGGAACACGTCACCGAGATCTCGCCACTGAAGGCGCTCGGCGTGTGGGTGGCCATCACGTCGAGCGCAATCGAAGAGGTCATCTTCCGCAGAATGGTGATGGATGCACTCGCCGATAACGGGATCGGAGCGGTCGGCCAGATCGGCGCATCTGCACTGGCATTCGGCGTTGCCCACGGCGCTTGGGTTCTTCTCGGTCGAGAATGGGCCATAGCGATCCCGGTCGTTGTCTCGACAACATGCCTGGGGGCAGGATTGGCGGCCGTATATCTGCTATCGGATCGCGCACTCCTACCTGCCGTCATCGCGCATATCGCGATCAATCTGGTGATCGAGCCATGGTTGATCTTGTCCGCAGTCACCCGCGACTGGAATCCTCAACACGCGAAGCGATTCCCGCCGCCGCAAGCTCCTTCCGGATGCTCTCCGGAAAGTCTGACGAACGGGACAGGTCTTGACTCGAACACTAGTTCGAACTAAGCTCGTGTCATGAATCCGGGGGGACTCAATACGCTGGTCACGGTCGCCGCGCCGCGACCAGAAGACGTGCACACGCTGCCAGAAATCCTGCTGGTGCAGACCGGCCTCGACATCTGCCACGCGATCGAACAACTCGAAGCACTACGCGCAGCCACCGTCGCCGAGATCGACGAGCGCGCAGTCTCATTCGACACCCTCGGCTTCCGCAGCGTCAAGCAGTGGCTGGCCGCGAACACATTGCTGGAAGTGCCGGCCGCAGCACGGATCCTCGCGTTGGGCCGGATGCTGAGCCGGCAGCCCGAGATCGCCGACGCCTTCAACGCCGGCGATATTTCCGCCGAGCACGCGGCGTTGATCGGGAAGTTCTGCGAGACCCCGCCGCGCGGCATGCCGAACGAAGCGCTTGGTTCGTGCCGGAAAGTGTTGCTGGACGCCGCGTCCGGTCCCGCCGCGACCACCACGACCGTCCGCACCTGCATCTCCCGGCTCGAGCGGATCTTCGAATCCGACGAACTCCCACCCAGCGAAGACACCGAACGCAACGAATTCCACGCCTCGAAAACCCTGAACGGACGGGTCTCGGTCAAGGGTGACCTCGACGCCGTCACCGGCGAGATGCTCCTGACCGCACTGTCCGCGCTGACCAAACCGAGGAATCCGGTCGACGACCCGGCCGAGAAACTCACCCCGGCACGGCAGCGGGCGGACGCGTTCGCCGAGATTCTGCGCCGCCACCTCGACTCCGGCGACGCCCCGATCGAGGGCGGGGAGCGGCCACACCTGTCACTGCACGTGAACGCCAGCGATCTCGCCCGCAGCGAGTCGGCTCACGAGTGGACGCATCCGAACGAAGGGTCGGACCTGTTCGGCGACAAGGACATCGCACGCATGCCCCACATGGGACCGCTCTCCATTGCAACCGCTCGGCGACTGGCCTGCGACTGTCACCTCACCCCCATCGTCATGGACGATGGCGTGCCCCTGAACTTGGGCCGCACCAGCAGAACCGTGTCGAAGAAACAGCGCCGCGCCCTGATCGCCCGCGACCACGGCTGCGCCTTCCCCGGCTGCGGCACACCACCCGCCCACTGCGAAGGCCACCACGTAAAGCACTGGGCAGACGGCGGACCCACCGACCTCGACAACCTCGTCCTACTCTGCCGCTACCACCACCAGCTACTGCATCACAGCCACTGGGGCGTGAGAATCGGCGCCGACCGGCACCCGTGGTTCACCCCACCGAGCACCGTCGACCCGTTCAAGAAACCCGTCCCCGCCCACAACCGGGCGGGCCCACACGCCGCATGACGCTGCTGCCGACACCCCCTTGGAAGGGGGTGCCGGCCACCGGGGGGTGCGGGTCACGCCAGCGTCGGAGTTCACGCCGCCCGGCTTGGCCGGCGGTACCGCACACCGGGCGACGTCGGCAGCGATCATCACGGGCTTCTTTCGGTGGGCCTCGACCCACGGCCCGAGCGGCACAGCCAGTACGGCCCCCGGACATCAGGTGCCCGCGGAGTCGCACTGAGGACGTCGCACCGAGGACTCGGCTCGCCGACCGTTGCGGGTCGGAGCCCTACGCGACGAACTGCGGCCGCCCGCTGTCCAGCCATGCGTGGAAGCGATCGCCGATCCGGTCCGCGATCCGGTCGTAGGTCTCCCAGGTGTCTTCCACCCGGTAGATCTCTTCCGCGGTGGTGTCGAACTCGTCGCAGTAGTCGTCGAGGTAGCGGGAGTCGTCGCTGCGGCCCGCGTAGTACGCGACGGCGAACGCGTTGCCGTCGGCGGTGAGGTCGTCGCTGGCGAACCGCTCGTCGAGCACCTTCATGAGGAAGGCGCCGGGGGTCGTCTCCCGCGTCTCGAGCGGTTCGAGTCGGTCCTCGACCCCTTCGCTCGCGAAGCCGGTGAGCAGGCACCATGCCACGAACATGCCGATGTGGGTGCCGGCCGCAGCCTGGGGGAGGTCGTCGGGGAAGTCGCCGCCGTAGTGCCAGTCGGCGTCGTCGTACTGCGTCAAGGATCGGTTCCTTCGATTCCGGGCTGCGTGGCTGTTGCCGCACAGACGAACCGGTCGCCGCAACGCCTCGCGGAGGTGTTGCGGCGACCGGGTGGATCATGTCGAGCTGGAGGTTACGTCAGCGAGCCCTCGTGGACGTCGCGGACGAACTCGGGCAGCGGCTCACCGGCGCGCAGGCGCGAGGCCAGCGCCGGGTCGGCCAGGTGCAGACGGCCGATCGCGATCAGGTCGAACTCGCCGCCACCGATGCGCTTCTCGAGTTCGGGGATGTTGTCGACGACCGGCGCCGAACCGTCGATGCGGCTGTCGCGCAGCGACTTCCCGATGCCGACGCTGCCGACGGCCATCGTGATCGCGCCGGTGACCTTCTTGGCCCAGCCGGCCAAGGACACGTCGCTACCCTCGAACGCGGGGATGTCGAAGCGGCGGATGCTGGCGTCGAAGACGTCGACCCCGGCGTCGGCGAGCGCACCGAGGATCACCTTCAGTTTGTCGGGCGTCTCTGCGATGCGCGCGGTGTAGTTCTGCTGCTTGTGCTGCGAGAAGCGGTAGAAGATCGGGTAGTCCTCGCCGATCTCGGCGCGAATCGCCTTCACCACGGCGACGGGGAAGCGGGTACGGCGCTCGAGGTCGCCGCCCCACTCGTCGTCACGCTTGTTGGTGCCTTCCCACAGGAACGAGTCGAGCAGGTAGCCGTGGCCGCCGTGCAGGGCGATGCCGTCGAAGCCGACGTCGATCGCGTTGCGGGCCGCGCGGGCGAACGCCGCGATGACGTCCTGGATGTCCTGCTCGGTCATTGCCTCGGTGGGCTCCTGGACCCACGAGGTGTACGACTCCGGGTACGACGTCGTGCCGAGCGGACCCCACTCGCCGGACGGGCGCATCGGCTTGACCGCCGGGTCGACCTTGCTCATCGCGCCCCACAGCGGGCCGACGTGCCACAGCTGCGGAATGATCTTGCCGCCAGCTTCGTGCACGCCGTCGACGACCTTGCGCCAGCCTGCGAGCGACTCCTCGCCGAACAGGCGCGGCACGCGCGGGTTGTCGACCGCGGTCTCGTGGTCGATCGCGACACCCTCGGTGACGATCAGCCCGGTCCCGCCCTCGGCGCGGCGGCGGTAGTAGCCGGCGACGTCGTCACCGGGGACGCCGTCGATCGAGTAGGAGCGCGTCATCGGCGACATGACGATGCGATTCGCGAGTTCGAGCGAACGCACCTTCAGCGGCTGGAACAGGGGAGATGAAGAGGTCATGTCGTCTGCGCCTTTTCGGGATCGTCGTAAACCAAGCAAGTGCTAGGTAGCGTTTCAGGCGGTTTCCGGACCCGTCAAACCGGGGTCTCACTCAGCGCAAACGTCCCGAGACTAGGGTCGGCAGGTGTGCTCGGGGCCACTCGAGTCACCGAACCGAGAGGGGCATGACCGTGTGTGAATCAGCGGTGGGGACGGAACTCGACCGGGAGTCCGAGGCGGCCGGGGTGATCGCCTTCCGTGAGGCGCTGGGCCTGTCCGCGCTGATCGACGTGCACACCCACTTCATGCCCAAGAACGTCATGGACAAGGTGTGGGCCTACTTCGACTCGGCGGGACCGCTCACCGGTAGGGAGTGGCCGATCCGGTACCGGTCGGAGGAGGAGACGCGAGTCGCGCACCTGCGGGAGTTCGGCATCGCCAGGTTCACCTCGATGCTCTATCCGCACAAGCCCGAGATGGCGGCGTGGCTCAACCAGTGGGCGGCCGATTTCGCGGCCCGCACCCCCGACTGCCTGCACACCGCCACCTTCTATCCGGAGGAGTCCGCTGCCGGGTACGTCGCGTCGGCGCTCGACGCGGGTGCGCGAGTGTTCAAGTCGCACATCCAGGTGGGCGACTACGACCCGAACGATCCGCTGCTCGACCCGGTGTGGGGACTGCTCGAGGATGCCGGCACTCCGATCGTGATCCACTGCGGTTCCGGACCGGCGCCCGGCCGCTACACCGGCCCCGACCGGATCGCCACGCTGCTCGCGCGGCACCCCCGCCTGGTGCTGATCGTCGCGCACATGGGAATGCCCGAGTACACCGAATTCCTCGACCTCGCCGACCGCTACCCGCTGGTGCAGCTGGACACCACGATGGCGTTCACCGACTTCACCGAGGCACAGATCCCGTTCCCGCGCACCGAGGTCCCGCGTCTGCGTGACCTGGGGGATCGGATCCTGTTCGGCAGCGACTTCCCCAACATCCCGTACTCGTACCTCGACGCGCTCGAGGCCCTCACCCGCTTCGACCTGGGGGACGACTGGCTGCGTGCCGTGGTGCACGACAACGCGGTGCGCCTGTTCGGAATCGACTGATCGCGCAGCTCAGGGTGATTCGGGCTGCATGACGCTGAATACCGCGTCCTGCGGGTCGGCGAGTACCGCCATCCGGCCCACCGTTGCCACCTCGAACGGGTCGGCCATCAGCGCGCCGCCTTCCCTCGCGGCGGTTGCGACGGTCGCGTCGACGTCGTCCGTGCAGAAGTAGACGTGCCAGTGGTTGGGGACATCGGGGCGCGGTGGGGTGACGCACCCGCCCACGCCGTCCTCGTGGACCTGCAGGACGGTGTACTCGCCGTCCGGCATCGGCATCACCGCGGCACCCAGGCCCACGACGGCGGCGTAGAACGCCAGCGCCGACGACGGGTCGTCGGTGATCAGCTCGTTCCAGATCAGCGTGCCGGCCTCGTTCACCAGGGTGGCGCCGATGTGCGCGCGGGCCTGCCACAGCCCCACCTGTGCCCCCGTGGGGTCCGCGACGAACGCCATCCTCCCGGCATCCCCGACGTCGAACGCCGGGAGGATCAGCTGCCCGCCCGCCGGTTCGACCTTCGCGGCCGACGCGTCGGCGTCGTCCACCGCCAGGAAGGTGTTCCACGTCGACGGAGTATCCGCCGGCGGGGCGCCCACGGGAAGCGGAGCTATCGCCGCGATCTGCTCGTTCCGCAGCGTGGCGATCGAGTAGACCGTGTCCTCGAGCATCGGCCGATCGTCGTACGACCAACCGAACAGTGCGGTGTAGAACTCCTTGGCCCCGGCCTGGTCCGACGTCTGCAGATCGACCCAGCTGGGTGTGCCCTCGGAATAGTTCGAACGGGTAGACATCGCGATGTCCTCTCATCCGCTTCGACGCGTGAAGAAAACGTGGTCGAGTGGGATCGTTCGTGGAAAGGCTATCGCAGAGCGGGGCCTGCCCGCGTCCCCCGGAGCGCAGGCGGGGACGCGGGCAGGCGGGTCGTCACTGGATGTCGGACGAGATGATCTTGTCCATGTTGCGCTCGGCGAGCGCGGTGATCGTGACGAACGGGTTGACGCCGACATTGCCGGGGACGAGCGAGCCGTCCACCACGTACAGCCCGGGGTACTCGGGCAGGCGGCCGAAGTTGTCGGTCGCCTTGTTCAGCAGCACGCCGCCCAGCGGGTGGTACGTGAAGTCGTCGCCCCACGTCTTGTACACGCCGAACAGATCGGTCCGGTAGATCGTGCCTTCCTTCTGGTTGATCTTGTCGAACACCTTCTTGGCCATGTCGATGCCCTTCTGGTTCTGCGACTGAGCCCAGGTGAGATCGACCTTGCCGGTGCCCGAATTGAACTGGAAGCGAGCACGTTCGGGGTTCTTCGTGATGGCCAGGTACAGGCTGACGTAGGTCTCGAGCCCGGCCGGCAGCGGGGCGATCTCCGCGAAGATCGGTGCCGTCGGGTCGGCCCAGTTGTCGATTCCCATCGTCGGGATGGTGGCCTGCTTGGATCCGGTGGCGTCCCACATGTGGTTCGCGCGGCCCACCATGATGTTGCCGTTGTTGCCCCAGCCCTCGCCGACTTGCGACGACAGGTTCGGCAGGTGGCCCTGCGCCTTCATCGAGACCAGGAGCTTGCTGGTGCCGACGCTGCCGGCCGCGAAGAACACCCGATCGGCGGTGACGACCTTGGTGGCGACGACGTTGCCCTGCTCGTCGATCTGTTCCATCGTCACGCTGTAGCCGCTGCCGGTGGCCGGCGCGACCTTGGTGACGCGGTGCAGAGTCGTGATCGTCAGCTTCCCGGTGGCCGCGGCCTGCGCGAGGTAGGTCTTGTCGAGCGACTTCTTGCCGGCGTTGTTGCCGTAGATGACCTCACCGCCGAGGCCCGACTTGGTGACCTGGCCGGCAGCCTCCTTCTTCATGTACTCGAAGTCGTACACGTTGGGCACGAAAGCGGTTGTGAAACCCGAACGTTGGGCGGTCTTGCGGCCGGTGCGGGCGAACTTGTACCACTCGGTGGACTCGAACCACGCCTGGTCGATGTTGTTGACACCCAGACCGGTGTTGGCGCGCGGGAAGTACTTGTTGTACATCTCGTTCGAGTCGACCGACGGCAGGATCTCCTCGAAGTAGTTGCGCTTCGGGGTGACTGCCATACCGCCGTTGACGAGCGAGCCGCCGCCGACGCCGCGGCCCTGGTAGACCTTGATGCCGGAGAACCGCTCGGAGTCGAGGACGCCGACGTACCGGTCGATGCTCTTGTTGATGCCGAAGCCCATGAAGTTGCTGACCGGCTGATCGGTCTTGTCGGCCAACCACATCGAGCGCTTGTCGGGGTTGAGCATCCCGCAGAAGATCTTGCCGTCGGAGCCCGGGGTGTCCCAGCTGCGGCCCATCTCGACGATCTGCGTGGGGATACCGGCCTGCGTCAGCCGCAGCGCGGCGACGGCACCGCCGTATCCACTGCCGATGACGAGGGCAGGGACGCGGTCGCCGTCGGCGAGGGTGCGGCTGGGGGCTGCGGAGGCGGAGGTCGACATCGACGAGAGCGCGATGGCTCCCGCGGTCAGACCTGCGCCCGCAAGGAATCGACGGCGTGAGACGGATGCAACCCCCCGAGTCGCATCGGCTCTGTTCGCCCGGCTATCGGTCATGGAACTCCTCTGTCGGCGGTTTGGTAGGTGGTCCACTTCACAGCGGACTGCCAGGCTTTATACCGCCGACAGAGGAGGTTACGAGGCAGTACCGGAAAATTGGCACACCTCGGACATGGAGTTGTCGGAGCGCGATCAGCGGAGCTTGAGGCTGCCGCCGTCCGCCATGACGGTCTGACCCGTCATGTACTTCGAGTCGTCGCTCGCCAGGAACAGTGCGATCGGGGCGATGTCGGTCTCCGGATCGCCGATGCGCTGCAGCGGAACCTTGGCGATGGTCGCGGCGGCCCGCTCGGGGAACGCCTCCTGCCACGCCACGACTCCCTCGGTGGCCGCGAACGGGCACAGCACATTGACCCGGATCTGGTCCGCGGCCCACTCGTTGGCGGCGACCCGGCTGACGCCCCGGATGGCCTCCTTGGCCGCCGCGTACGACGTCTGCGTGGGCATGCCCTCGAGCCCGGAGCTGGAGCCGAAGTTGATGATCGACCCCTTCGACTCCTTGAGCTGCGGGTAGCAGGCCTGCATGAGGTGCACCGTCGGGTAGAAGCCGGTGCCGAAGGAGAGGTCGAACATCTCCTGCGTCTGCTCGAGCAGCGGAGCCTGACGGGACGCGTGCGCGTTGTTGACGAGGATGTCGATACGGCCGAACGCCGCGACCGCGGCGTCGCGGATCGCCTCGGCCGAATCCTTCTGCGAGATGTCGACGTTGAGGAACTTGCCCTCACCGCCAGCCTCCGCGATCTCCTTCTCGAGTGCGAAGCCGTTCTCGTCGCTGATGTCGACGAACAGCACCTTCGCACCCTCGCGCGAGAACACCCGGGTGATCGCGCGCCCGATGCCACCGGCACCGCCGGTGACGATGGCAACCTTGCCCTGAAGCCTCATGAAGAGTCCGCCGTCCGGATCAGACGCCGGCGGGCGCGTCGGTGGCGAGGGCGATCTTCTCGAGGCCCGCGACGCTGTACGCGGCGTAGGTCTCGTACGGGCCGCGGCCCGAGAAGTACGGCGTCATCTGGCCGGCCAGCTCCTCGACGGAGAACTCGGAACCGGCTGCATCGAAACGGTTCTCGACCTGCGGCGCGGCCATGAGGGCGACCATCTTGCCGTAGACCACGAACACCTGGCCGTTGATCTCGTCCGACGCGGGCGACGCGAGGTAGCGGACCAGCGTGCCGACGCGCTCCGGAGCCAACGGGTCGAGACCCTGCGTGCCGGTGTTGTTCTCGGTGCCGAACGCCTCCGCGGTCATCGCGGTCCGGGCGCGGGGGCAGATCGCGTTGGCGCGCACGCCGTAGCGGGACAGGCCGGCGGCGGTGGAGAGGGTCAGCGCGGTGATACCGGCCTTGGCGGCCGAATAGTTGGGCTGGCCGGCGGAGCCGAACAGGAACGCCTCGGACGAGGTGTTGATGACGCGACCGTAGATCGGGCCGCCGGCGTCCTTGCTCGCCTGACGCCAGTGCACGGCCGCGGCGTGCGACGTCGCGGCGTGGCCCTTGAGGTGCACGCGGATGACGTCGTCCCAGTCCGACTCGGACAGGTTGAAGATCATCTTGTCGCGCAGGATGCCCGCGTTGTTGACCAGGATGTCCATCGAGCCGAAGTTGGACACGGCTTCCTGGATCATGCGCCCGCCGAGCGACCAGTCGGAGACGTCGCCGGTGACGGCGAGGGCCTGCCCACCGGCCGCCTTGATCTCGTCGACGACGTCGTGGGCGGCGGAGCCCATGTCGTTCACGACGACGGCGGCACCGGCGTCGGCGAGGGCGAGCGCCTCGGCGCGGCCGAGACCGGCCCCGGCGCCGGTGACGATGGCCGTCTTACCGGCCAAGCTCAGAGAATCCACCATGTCAGGCTCCTTCAGGTTCCGTGCGATGCAATCAAACTAGTATTCATTCTAGTTTTGGCA
Organism: Prescottella equi; assembly: GCF_002094305.1. Classification (GTDB taxonomy): domain Bacteria; phylum Actinomycetota; class Actinomycetes; order Mycobacteriales; family Mycobacteriaceae; genus Prescottella; species Prescottella equi. The sequence goes on along the minus strand of NZ_LWTX01000003.1, from coordinate 101,917 downwards.
CAAGGGTCTTGGTCCATCCCGTTCCTCCGTCGCCTCGGGATGCTCCCGCAGATGATGCGGCATCGCCTCCGCCTGTGCTGGCGGAACCCCAGTTCTCCCCGTCGGGCTATTGATCAACCAATAGGAATATGTTCTACTCGGCAGGTTGTGATCTCAGGCACACGAGGGCGGGGTTTGTGGTAGAACGCACTGTTGCTCGATGTGCGATTCACCGAAGGGCCGGATATGACTCTCAATCTCGCTGATCTGACCGAAGCCGTCATCGACGCCGTACCGGACAAGGTCGCGCTCGTGTGCGGATCCGAATCGCGGACGTTCGCCGAGTTCGACGCTGCTGCGAACCGGATCGCGCACCACCTCGCGGAGCAGGGTGTCGGCCCCGGGGATCACGTCGGCCTGCACGCGCGCAACAGCCTCGAGTTCGTCGAATCGCTGCTCGGGTGCCTCAAGATCCGCGCCGTCCCGGTCAACGTCAACTTCCGCTACGTCGACGCGGAACTCACCTACCTCTACAACGACGCGAAGCTGGCCACCGTCATCGCCGACGGCGAGTTCAGCGACGTCATCGCCGACGTCCTGCCCAAGTGTCCCGAGCTGCGGCACATCGTGCTCATCGGCGAGCCGGCCGGACCGGCACTGGCGGACGCCGCTGCCGCCGCCGACGTCTCGGTCGTCGACTATCACAAGGCTTCCGCCGCGCAGTCCGCAGATCGCGACTTCCCGGAGCGCAGCGCCGACGATCTCTACGTCATCTACACGGGCGGCACCACCGGCATGCCCAAGGGTGTGATGTGGCGGCACGAGGACTTCTACCACGCAGCACTCGCGGGCGGCGCGATCATGGGCGGCGACCCGATCCTCTCGCCCGCCGAGCTCGGCGCCGCCGCGGCGGCGAACCAGTTCGCGATGACGTACCTGGTGACTGCGCCGCTGATGCACGGTGCGGCGTCCTACTCGCTCTTCACCTGCATGTTCATGGGCTCCAAGCAGGTCCTCATGTCCAAGTACGACCCGGTCGAGGCGCTCGAGCTGGTCGATCGACACAAGATCAACACCGTCATGGTCGTCGGCGATGCGATCGCCCGTCCGCTCGCCGACGCGATCGAGCAGCACGGCGACCGATTCGATCTGAGCTCGCTGTGGATCATCGGTTCGGGTGGCGCGCTGTGGTCGGCGAGTGTCCGCGGGAAGCTCAACGAGCTGCTCCCCAACGTCTACCTCCGGGACGCGTTCGGCTCGTCGGAGTCCGGCAACGACGGCGAGCTGAAGAAGGACGAGGACGGCCTGCTGCGCATGCCGCCGTCACCGAAGGCTCGCGTCGTCGACACCGACTTCTCGACGATCGAGCCCGGTTCCGACAACGTCGGCTACCTCGCCCGCGCCGGACACGTGCCGCTCGGCTACTTCGGTGACCCGGAGAAGACCGCGGCGACGTTCCCCGTCGTCGACGGCGTGCGGCTCTCGGTCCTCGGTGACCTGGCTCGCGTCGAGGCGGACGGCACCATCGTCGTGCTCGGCCGCGGATCGTCGTGCATCAACACCGGTGGCGAGAAGGTCTACGCCGAGGAGGTCGAGGAGGCACTCAAGAGTCACCCCGGTGTACTCGACGCACTCGTCGCCGGCATCCCCGATCCCATGTACGGGCAGCGCGTGTCGGCCGTCATCTCCGCCCGCGAGGGCGTCGACGATCTCGACGAGGACGACGTGATCGCCCACTGCCGGACCAAGATCGCCGGTTACAAGGTGCCGCGCACACTCGTCGTGGTCCCGGAGGTCGTCCGCTCGCCTGCGGGTAAGGCCGATTACCGTTGGGCGAAGGCAACTCTCGAATCCGTCTCCCAGTAGAGTCCTACCGCTCGACGACACGGCCCGCCTCGCGATCAGCGAGGCGGGCCGTGTCGGTACGGGAGGTCAGCTGCCGGCGCGGCCGAGCAGCTCGGGGGCCTCGGGGCGGCCGTCGAGCACGCGCGAGGTGCGGCGCTGGATCTGCCACGTGCCGTCGATCTTCTTCAGGTCGAAGCGGTTCGCGGTCACGCGCCACACGCGGAACGAATCCTCGTCCTGGTTGCGCAGCAGCAGCTGCGAGTGGCACGTGGCGACGGCCGTGTCGCCGTCGACCACGATGTTGACCGGGTCGAGCAGGTGGCCGCAGCCGTTCTTGATGTAGTCCTGGTGGGGGCTGGTGCGGACCATCTCCATGATCTCCGCGCGCCCGTTCATGTTGCGGATGTCCACGTCGTACACGGCGTCCTCGGCCCACAGTGCGCCGACCTTGTCGGCGTTGCCGGCGTCGACGGCCGGGCCGTACGCGGTGATGAGCTCCTGGATCGCGAGCTTGTCCTCGAGCAGCTCGACCCGCTCGATCAGTGACTGGACGAGCGCAGCGGTATCGGTCATCGGATCTCCTTCGGTGTATGTCCGGCTATCGGGTGAAACGTGAAACCTGTTGCGTGCGAGCCTCGATCGGTGTCCGATCCGGGCTCGGTGGTGCAGCGGCGTCCCGCGGTCAGCGGGGTGCGGGATCGAACTCGATGCCCAGTTCGGCACCGAGTTCGCGCAGGGATTCGAGCTGATCGCAGTAGTGCGCGCAGTCGGTCGCGGAGATCGACGCGCTGGCGATCGTGGCGCCGGCGTCGCGGCGGCGTTCGAGCGCCCGGAGGGTGCGGTCGCGTGCGCCCAGCGGGTCCAGAGGCGCCCCCGCGCTCAGTACGACGTCGAAGTGCGCTGGGACGTCTACCTTTTCGAGCATGCCACGAAGTTCGTCGACGCTCAGGCCGAACGGCGCCCAGCCGTCTCCGTGTGTCGTGGCGCGGCGCAGCGAACGCATCGTGCGACCACCGATCCACAGGGGCACCCGGTCCTGCACGGCGTGCGGTTCGACGAGCAGTCCGTCGTAGTCGTAGTAGGTCCCGTGGTACTCGGGCAGGCTGCGCGAGAGCGATGCGCGGAGCGCGGCGAGGGCGTCGTCGGCGCGAGCCCCGCGGTCCTCGAAAGGCGCGCCCAGAAGATCGAACTCCTCGCGCAGCGTGCCGACGCCGAGGCCGAGGATCAGCCGTCCTCCGCTCACGACGTCGAGAGTGCCGTAGCGCTTGGCGATCTCGAGCGGGTGGTGGTAGCCGAGCACGAGAACCTGGGTGGCGAGCCGGATCCGGGTGGTCCGGGCGGCGAGGAATCCCAGCGTCGCGAGCGGATCCCAGTACGTGCCCCCCCGTGCGGCGGCGACCTCCACCGGGACCGCGACGTGTTCGCTGCAGGTCAGGTGGTCGTAGCCGAGACGGTCCGCGGTCTCCGCGATGCGGGCGAGGTCGGCGATACCGGCGTCGCGCTCCCACGGGGAGTGGGCGTCGGGGTGCAGGACCACGACTGGGGAGACGATTCCGATGTGCATCCCTACAGCTCCGTTGCTGGATCGGCCGGTGTTGCTTCGTTCTACCGGACGGCGGAGGGGCCTTGGGCCCGTTTTTCCGGTGACCGGGAGTCTGATCGACTCGGACGGCGGACGACGGTGCGAGCGGGCATGATCGGGTGTCCGATTCGGACAAACAATCGACCGGAAAAAAGTCCCGCCTAGCGGGACTTTCCTGCTAGCCTGTCAGAATTGATTTCAGTTTTGCGTCGGATTGCCCCTCTGATCAGGGGCTCAGATGTTGCTTGGAGGTGTCGATGACAGTCGTCGATTCCGGTGAGTCGGTCACCACGCCGGCCCCGCGCCGTGAACTGCCGCCTTCGATGGTGGAGCGGATGACCCTGATTCTCGACGCGTTCGACGGTCGCGCATCGCGGCTCACGCTCGAAGAAGTGGCGTGCCGTACGCAGTTGCCGCGCTCGACCGTGCACCGGATTCTCGATCAGTTGGTGCGGCTGAACTGGGTGGAACACGCCTCGTTCGGCTACTGCCTCGGCCGGCGTGCGCTCGGCCTCGGTGGCGGCGACGGCGGGCACAGTGAGATCCGCGCTGCCGCCGCGCCCCTGCTGCACGAGCTGCACATGCAGACCGGCATGGTCGTCCATCTCGCCGTGCTCGACGGCAGCGAGAGCGTCTACCTCGACAAGGTCGGCGGGCGTTTCGCGTCGACGCTGCCCTCGCGAGTGGGCGGCCGCGGACCGGCCTACTCAACGGCCGGCGGGAAGTCCATGCTGGCGTGGCTCGACCCGGAGCGGGTCGACAGCCTGTACGAGGCGCGGCTGAGTCGCTGTACCGACCGGACCATCACCGACATCGCGACCCTGCACCAGGAACTCAACCGGATCCGGCAGCGTCGGGGCCTGGCTTTCGAGCGCGGCGAGTCCGTGCGCGGTGTGGCCTGTGTCGGTGTCGCCGTGCGCGGCTACGAGGGTCCGGTCGCCGGAATCTCGCTGTGTGGCGATGCGCGAACCGCCCAGCTCGAGCGCGTCGCGCCGCTCGTGGTCGACGCGGCCCGCGAGGTGTCGCGCACGCTCTACCCCGACATGGGTGCTCCCCGGCGTGCGCGCCGGGCGCCCGAGCCGCCCGTCAACACCTGGTCCGCGGACGCGATGGATCGACTGCTGTCGATCCAGAGCGGGCAGTGGATCTGACGGGCACCTCCCGACCGCGCCAACGGGAACTGGCGGCACACTTCCACGTCGGAAGGGTGCCGCCAGTTCCCGTTCGAGCGGAGTGGCCGGTGGCCGTCAGACCAGTTCGGGAGCTCCGATGCCGAACTTGCCGCGGAAGAACACCATCGGGCGTTCCTCGCACACCGTGTCCAGCTCGAGCACCCGGCCGATGATGATGTCGTGGTCACCGGCGACGTGGACCTCGTGCACCTCGGCGTGCACCCGCATCAGCACGTCCGGCAGCGACGGCGTGCCCCAACGGGAGACCTCCCAGTCGAGGTCCTCGTACTTGCGGCCCTTGCTCGACCCGAAACGGGAGCACAGGTCCGACTGGTCCTCGTGCAGGACGTTGACGCAGAAGCGGCCGGTCTCGCGGATGCGGGGCCAGGCCCGGCCGCGGTGATCGGCGCAGATGAGGATGAGCGGAGGCTCCAGCGAGACGGAGGCGAACGACTGGCATGCGAAGCCCACCGGGCCCTCGTCGTCGAGACCGGTCACCACGGTGACACCCGTCGCGAACTGGCCCATCACCCGTCGCATGTCCGCCGGAGTCGGCTCTGCTCCCAGCGTGATCTCCTGTGCAATCGCCTCTGTGGACATGGGGCCACCTCCGATTCGATGAAACTGCTCGGCGTCCGCTACGCCGAAGTCGATGTTTGCGAGCGTATGGCCGCAGGTCCGCAGCCCTGAATTGCTGTCTCGATCAGCGGAACCGCCCTCGGCGGAGGTGACCTCGACCAGAGGTGGTCTCGCTGATCGGGATGCGATATGGCCCACTTCGACGCCGACTGGCACCCTTCCGCCGGATGGGCTGTGACCCGGATGACATTTTTTGCAACGGACATGAGGCTGACGATGGCTATTGAGATCAGTTACGAGGATTCCAAGCGGGAACTGCACACCGATCAGGGTGTGCTGCGGTACCACCAGGCCGGCGACGGTCCGCCGCTGCTGCTGCTGCACGGTTCCGGTCCCGGCGTCACCGGTTGGCGCAACTATCGCGGCGTCCTCGCCGACTTCGCGGAGCACTTCACCTGCTACGTGCTCGAGTTCCCCGGCTTCGGCGTGTCCGACCCGTGCGACGGCCACCCGATGGTCGAGGCAGTCGGCGCCGTACCGGCCTTCCTCGAGGGCCTCGGCCTGGGTCCGGTCGACATCATCGGCAACTCGATGGGCGGTGTCGTCGGCGCCCGTATCGCGATCGCGCGTCCCGAGCTCGTCAACAAGTTCGTCTCGATCGGCGGCATGGGCAAGAACGTGCTCTCGTCCAGCCCGGGCGAGGGCATCAAGCTGCTCATGGAGTTCACCGACAACCCGACCCGCGAGGGCCTCATCCGCTGGCTGCAGTCGATGGTCTACAACCCTGCCGTGGTGACCGAGCAGCTCATCGAGGAGCGCTGGGAGCTCGCGACCGAGCCCAAGACCCTCGAGATCGCCCGCCGCATGTACAGCAGCAAGGCTTTCGCCGCGATGGCCGCGGCCAACGCGCAGGCCGACGGCACCCCGTACTGGGCGCAGTTCGGCAAGATCAAGGCGCCCACGCTGCTCACGTGGGGACGCGACGACCGCGTCAGCCCCGTCGACCTCGGCCTGCTGCCGATGCGCGACATCCCCAACGCCGAGTTCCACGTGTTCCCGAACTGTGGGCACTGGACGATGATCGAGGCCCGCGACGCCTGGGTTGCGTCGGTGCTCTCCTTCCTCCTGCGCGACCGTAAGTGAGCTGACGAATCACCATGGCTGAGAACAACAACTTCGACACCGTCGTCGACTTCCTCGTCGTCGGCAGTGGCGGCGGCGGCATGGTCGCCGGCATCACGGCCGCCGACCGCGGCATGTCGTCCCTGATCATCGACAAGGGCAAGACCTACGGCGGGTCCACCGCGATCTCCGGCGGTGGCATCTGGATCCCCAACGCGCCCGTCCTCGTCCGCAAGGGCGCCGGCGACTCGCGGGAATCGGTGCGCCGCTACCTCGACATCGTCACCGAGGGCAAGGTGTCCGACGAGCGTCTCGACGCGTACATCGACAACGGCCCGCCGATGATGGAGCTGCTCGAGCGCAGTCCCCACATCGAGTTCTACTGGGTCAAGGGCTACGCCGACTACCACCCCGAGTACGACGGGGGACGCCCGCTCGGCCGTACCGTCGAGTGCACTCCGTTCGACACCCGCAAGCTCGGTGAGGACGAGAAGTACCAGCGCCCCAACAGCATGAAGGGCCCGTTGGGCCTGTGGGTGACGAGCAAGGACTACCACGACCTCGCAATGGTCAAGCGCACCTGGGCCGGTCGCCGGGCGTCGCTCGTCGCGGCGTGGCGGGTGTCGTCCAACGTGATCCGTCGCCGCCACATGTCCACCGGTGGCCGCGCGCTCGTCGCACGGATGCGCATGGCGCTCAAGGACGCCGGCGTTCCGCTGTGGCTCCGGACGTCGATGAAGGACCTGATCGTCGACGACAAGGGCGCCGTCATCGGTATCACCGCGGAGCGCGAGGGCAAGCTCGTGCGTATCGGTGCCCGCAAGGGTGTCCTGCTGGCCACCGGCGGTTTCGAGCACAACAACGCGATGCGCGCGGAGCACCTCCCCGAGCGTGGCGTGGAGAACATCAGCATGGGCGCCCGGGAGAACGTCGGCGACGGCATCGTCGCCGGCCAGAAGCTGGGTGCTGCAGTCGATCTCATGGACGATGCGTGGTGGATGCCGTCGGTCATGCACCCGATGGGTGCGGTCATCCCGCTGGTGTCGGAGCGCTCGATCCCGCCCTCGGTGATCGTGAACAAGGACGGCAAGCGGTTCACCAACGAGTCGGCGCCCTACGTCAACTTCGTGCACGACCAGCTCGAGGGCGGCCACGTGCCGGCCTACTTCATCATGGACAGCAAGGCCCGGTCGCGGTACCCGTTCGCGCAGGTTCTGCCGGGGGCCCCGTTCCCGCAGGGCTTCTACGACAAGGGCATCGTCCACAAGGCGAATTCGCTCAGCGAGCTGGCCGAGCAGATCGGTGTACCGACGCAGAACCTGCTCGAGACCGTCGACCGGTTCAACGGCTACGCCCGCACCGGCAAGGACGAGGAATTCGGCCGCGGCGACAGCGCGTACGACCGGTACTACGGTGACCCGACGATGAAGAACCCGGCCATGGACGAGATCGTCAAGGGCCCGTTCTACGCGATCCGCATCGAGGCCGGCGACCTGGGCACCAAGGGTGGCCTCGTCACCGACGCCGACGCGCGCGTACTGCGTGAGGACGGCTCGGTCATCGACGGTCTGTACGCCACGGGCAACACGTCCGCGTCGGTCATGGCGAACGAGTACGCCGGCGCCGGCGCCACCATCGGCCCCTCGATGGTGTTCGGGTACGTGGCCGCGAACCGCGTCGCCGACAGCGACGTCGAGCGCGTCGTCGGATCCGGCGAGAAGTAGTCCGGAAGTCTCTCGAAATGCTCACTCAGTGGGACTGGGAAACCGGCTCTGACGTGGCCGAATTCCAGTCCCGCTGAGCGGGAGATGTTTTGTTCTCCCGGGCCGATTCCTGGGACCGTTCGATACACACGATCAGCGCAAGCGGTTGCGTTGATCCCCGATCCGCACCAGGAGGGCGCATGCTCGCGAGCACTGCTTTCCGTCCGAATGCGGGTACCCGGGGCGCCGCGGCCGATATTCTCGTCGTCGGTGTCCTTCCCAGCTTCCTCGAGCATGCCGCGCGCATGCCAAGCCTCACGGCGCACCCGAACCGAGATTCTCGGCTAGGCCGGTCGCCCGAGCTTGCCGGAGGACAGGAAAGACCAATTGCTCTAGAACGCAACCGGTCTGGCCGTTAAGAATTGATCCGCGTCGTGGGATCGCAGAGAGAGAGCTGATAGCTATGGGTCAGGTTTTGGACAACATCATGCAGTTCGCGGACGAGATCCGCGAGGGTGGCATCGAGGGCGAGAAGCTGATGCGCCTCTCGGACGGCAACGCGAAGCGCGTGCGCGACGCAGGCGTCATCCGGATGCTGCAGCCGAAGGAGTTCGGCGGCCTCGAGGCCCACCCGCGCGAGTTCGCGGAGACGGCCATGAAGCTGGGCTCGGTCGACGGCTCCACCGGCTGGGTGTCGGGCATCGTCGGTGTCCACCCGTGGGAGATGGCCTTCTTCGACCCCAAGGCGCAGCAGGAGGTCTGGGGCGAGGACATCGACACCTGGATCGCGTCGCCGTACGCCCCGATGGGTGTCGCAGTGCCGGTCGACGGCGGCTACATCCTCAACGGCCGCTGGTCGTTCTCCACCGGCAACGACCACTGCGAGTGGGTCATGATCGGCGCTCTCGTCGGCGACCAGAAGGGCGTGCCGACCGGCAAGATCCTGCACGTGCTGGTCCCCAAGGCCGACTACACCGTCGACCACGAGAGCTGGAACGTCGTCGGCCTGCGCGGCACCGGCTCGAAGGACTTCACCGTCAAGGACGCCTTCATCCCCGAGTACCGCACGATCGACGCCGAGATCGTCCTCAGTGGCAACGGCGCCAAGCACGCCGGCCGCGACGAGACGCTGTACAAGTTCCCGTTCTCCTGCATCTTCCCGCTCGGCATCTCCTCGTCGCTGATCGGCATGTGCGAGGGAGGTCTCGCCCTGTACATCGCCGCGCAGAAGGAGCGCGTCGCGGTCACCGGTGTCCCGATCAAGGAGGACCCCTACGTCCTGTACGCCATCGGTCAGGCCGCCGACGAGATCAACGCCTCGCGCGTCGCGATCCTCGAGACCGTCGACCGCTTCTGGGACAAGACCGAGAAGGGTGAGGTCGTCACCTTCGAGGAGCGCGCCATCGGTCGCCGCACCCAGACCAACGCCGCATGGCGTGCCGTGAGCGCCCTGGACGAGATCTTCGCTCGCGCCGGCGGCGGTGCCATGAAGGTCACGCTGCCGCTGCAGCGCTTCTGGCGTGACGCGCACGTCGGCCTCACGCACGCCATCCACGTGCCGGGCTCGATCAACCACGCGTCGGCGCTGACGCAGCTCGGTGGCGAGCCGCAGGGCGTCCACCGTTCGATGATCTAGTTCGAACCCAGCTGAATTCCTCACTCAGGGACGGATTGATATGACGGACATTCGGGGTCTCGGTTACCTCAGAATTCAGACACAGGACATCGCCCGCTGGCGTGAGCTCGTCGTCGACGGCCTCGGCATGGCGACCGGCTCGGGCCCCGACCCGGACGGCCTGTACCTGCGTCTCGACGAGCGGCGTGCGCGCCTGATCGTCCTGCCGGGCGACACCGACAAGGCCCAGGCCGTCGGCTGGGAGGTGCGCGACCACTTCGCGCTGCAGCGCGTCCGTGAGGCCGTGGAGAAGGCCGGCATCGCCGTCGAGGAGCTCTCCCTCGAAGAGGCCGACTACCGGGACGCCGAGAAGGTCATCGCGTTCGACGACCCGGCCGGCACGCGTGTCGAGGTGTTCTTCGGCCCCGTGCTCGACCACAGCCCGGTCGTGACGCCGCACGGTGGCCGCTGGGTCACCGGCGAGCAGGGCCTCGGCCACGTCGTGCTGCCGACGGCCAAGTTCGCGGAGTCCTACGCCTTCTACACCGAGGTGCTCGGCTTCCTCCCGCGTGGCGCCATCCGGCTGCAGGACGGCGTCTCGCGCGTCCGCTTCCTCGGCGTCAACCAGCGTCACCACAGCCTGGCGCTGTGCCCGGCGCCGCCGACGGAGGAGCCCGGCCTGGTGCACCTGATGACGGAGGTCGACACCCTCGACGCCGTCGGTCAGGCGCTGGACCGTGTCGCCAAGCTCGGCTTCACGATCTCCTCGACCCTGGGTCGCCACACGAACGACAAGATGATCTCGTTCTACGTGCGCGCTCCCGGAGGCTGGGACCTCGAGTTCGGCACCGAGGGCATGCTGGTCGACGAGACCTTCTACACCGCCGAGGAGATCACGGCGGACAGCTACTGGGGTCACGACTGGTCGGCCTCGGAGCCGCTGAAGGCGTTCATCCCGAAGGCCTGATCACCCGGTAGGTGGTGCTCGACGCGACAGGGCCCCGCACGGATTCGTCCGTGCGGGGCCCTTCGTCGTGCGGGGACCTCTGTCGTGCGGAGGGTCAGACCGGAAGGTCGAGGGAGCGCGCCAGCGTCGGCCATGCCTGCGGCAGCCGGTCGCGCCAGTACGCCCAGCCGTGGATGCCGATCGCCTCGTACTCGAACGTCGCCGGGATGTTCAATTCGTCGAGGCGGGCGTCGAGGAGACGGGTGCAGCCGTTCGCCAGCACCTCCATCGGCCCGCCGATGAACACCCGGTCGAACCAGTCGGACGCCGCGGGATCCTCGTACTTGCCGGGCACACCCGACGCCACCGACACGTAGATGTCCATGCCACGCAGGGCCTCGGCGTTCCGGACGCTGTCGTGGGCGACCCACCCCGGGCCACCGACCTCGCCCCACACGTTGGCGATGTCGCCGCCGCGCGACGACACCGTCGACTGGACGCTGAGCCGGCCCAGGTCGTCGACCGTCGAGTAGCAGCCGCTGAAGACCGCGATGCCGCGGTACATTCCGGGATTGCGGTGGGCGAGCATCATCGCACCCTGTGAACCCATCGAGATGCCGAGCAGCGACTTGACTCCGTTGGTGTTCAGCCGGGCGTCGAGCAGCGTGGGCAGCTCCTGGGTGATGAAGGTTTCCCACTTGTGCAGTCCGACGCCCGGATCGATCCGGTCCCAGTCGGTGTACATGCCGGAGACTCCGCCGTTGATCATCACGACGTTGACGTTCTTGTCCGCGAAGAAGTCCGGCGCGCCGCCGATCGTGACCCACCCGCTGGTGTCCTCACGCGCGTCTACGCCCTCGAGCGCGTAGATCGACGGGCGCGGCACCGAATTGTCCTTCGGAAGGAGCACTTCCACGCCGACCTCGCGGCGCAGCGCCGGCGACGCGACGGTGAAGCGCACGAGCCGATCGGTCTTCTGCTCCTCGCCGGTGATGGCCGCGGCGGCGATGTCGTCCCGCAGCGGTGGCAGCGGCGGATGCTCGTTCTGGAGCGGGCCCGGAATCACCGACCCGGCGGTGACGCTGCCGTTGTCGGAACTGGCGGCAGCGCTGCCGCTCGACCCTGCCGCGGCGCTGCCGAGGCTCCCGGTGCTTCCGGTGCTTCCGGGCGCGGCCGCCGCTTCGCCGGCCAGTGGCAAGGCCACCAGTGCCGCGAGCGATGCGCCCACCACTCCCCGGCGTAGTCGACGTCTCGCCGCGCGTCTCGGATCTGAACCCCACATGGAAGAAAATCCCCCTACATCTCGAATCTGGCGATCAGTAAGGTACCCCGACCTCGGGACAGGAGTTACCGAGTCCGAGGAATCGTCGATCGGACGGACTACACTGCGGCCGCATGGTGGACGTCCGTGTCGGCATCTCCGGGTGGGTGTACCCGGGATGGCGCGGTGGCTTCTATCCGAAGGGCCTCGTGCACCGGGATGAACTGCGGTACGCCGCAGAGCACCTGACGTCGATCGAGATCAACGGGTCGTTCTACGCGCTGCAGAAGCCGTCGAGCTTCGCAAAATGGCGTGACGAGACACCTGACGGCTTCGTGTTCGCCGTCAAGGGTGGCCGCTACGTCACGCACATCCGGCGGCTCCGGGACGTGGAGGTGCCGCTCGCGAACTTCTTCGCCGCGGGCGTCCTCGCGCTGCGCGACAAGCTGGGGCCGATCCTGTGGCAGTTGCCGCCGAACATGCAGTTCGATGCCCGGCTGCTGGAGGAGTTCCTGACGCTGCTGCCGCGCACCACCTCTGCGGCGTGCACGCTCGCGGCCCGTCGCGACGACAAACTCTCCGACGACCGCGTTCTCGACACCACCGACGCCGAACGCCCCATCCGGCATGCGCTCGAGGTGCGGCACCCGAGTTTCGCTGTTCCGGACATGGTTTCGATCGCCCGCGACCACGGTGTGGCGCTGGTGCTGGCCGACACCGCCGGTCGCTATCCCCGGATCGACGAGGACACCGCGGACTTCGCGTACGCCCGGCTGCACGGCGACGCCGAACTGTACGCCAGCGGCTACACCGACGACGCCCTCGACCGCTGGGCCGAGAAGGTGCGTGGGTGGACGGAGTCCGGGCGGGACGCCTTCGTGTACTTCGACAACGACATGAAGGGCTACGCCCCGTTCGACGCGATGGGGTTGCTGCGCAGACTGGGTTGATGCGGACTGCGGAAAGGCCCGTCGTTCCGGGCGTCTCCCGATCTCCGCTCGCCTCCGCGGCGCCACGGGTCGGTCCGCTCACGCGTGACTGCGCACCTTCTCGACGGTCCGGGTGAACACGTCGTCGAACTCGGTGCGAAACTCCTTGCCGTGGTAAGCCAGCACCAGCACGGTGTAGTCGCCGACTGCGGCGTATCCCAGTAGCACCTCGTCGTCAGCCCAGTTCGGATTGTCGGAGTGCGTGACCTCGGAGACGATCACAGCGTCCTCCGACGCGAGCTCGGGCGGTAGATCGAGTCGTTCGGTGCGGACCGTGCGGCCGAAGGAAGCCGGGTCGTCGTAGGCGACGGTGTACGTTGCGCACGATCCGGTGTGGGCATCGGCCATTCGCTGCACGTCCAGGTCGGCCTCGCTGACCAGCATGATGTACGCGCGGTCGTCTCCGAGAAGTGCGCCGGCGGCGGAACCGTTGTCGACCAACCCGATCCGAGCCCCGTCCGAGTAGGCGTTCTCGGCCTCGCACGCGGGTGGATCGAACGTCGTCGTCGCCTCCGATCCGTCGCGCCGGGCAGCAGGCTCACCCGGAATTCCTCCCCGCTCACGGGCGGCGCCGCGTCCGTGGCCCCGCAGCCCACGACGCCGAACAGTCCGGCGATCCCCAGCACCGCAACTCGATACCTCGACATGTTTCCTCCCCGTCGGGTGCCGCAGTCGAGACACCTGTGCAGACGGTATCGGGCAGAACGGTCGATCGTTACGTTGATCCTGAAGGATTTCCGTCGCTCAGCGAGAGAAATCAGAAATCCTTCAGGATCGGACCCGACTGCGGTTACGCGGTGTCGGTGCGCAGTCGGGTCAGACGCATCGATGCGATCCGCCAGTCGTCGCCGGCCTTCCGGTACTCCTCGACGTAGTGCCCGTAGCCGTGCAGGCTGCGCACCGGCGCGCCGTCCGGCCACCACAGCTTGTCCTCCATCGCCCACACCCCGGTCGCGGTGGTGGGGGAGGTCAGGGTGATCTCGGGCATGTGGCCGTGATGGACGGTGGCCACGTTCTCGATGTTCGCCCGCAGGAACGGCATGTACTCGTCCACCGAATGCGTCACGCCGCCACCGGTCTCCGTCATGTCGATCGTGACGTCGTCGGTGAACACGGCCGCCAGACCGTCCCAGTCCTTGGTGTCCATGAGCCGGAAGTAGCGGGCCTTGAGAGCCCGGATCGCCTCGATGTCCGCCGCGGTGGTGCGCGGGTTGACCGGGGACGTCCCGCCGTTCCAGTGGCCGGGACCGGCCCCGAGTACCTCGATCTCCCCCTGGGTGCCGTGCATGTGCTTGGTGCGGTGGCTCATTCGCCATGCTCCGTCGGTGAGCTGCCACTGGTCGTGGTAGTCACCGAGCGTCGAGAAGCTCAGGCCGCGAAGGTCTCCGACGCCGAGATGCAGGTCGGACACGTAGGTGCGGCTGGTCGCGGTGCCGGCCGCCAGGTCGACGTCGATCAGCATGTTGCCCAGCAGGTGCTGGGTGGGCCCGCAGTCGTCGAGGAACGAGCGGATCGCGGCTTCCACCTCGCCCGGCCCGTGCAGTGTTCCGGTCCCGAGATCGGCGGTGGCGTCGGGCAGCATGATGTCGTGCAGCACCGGCCAGTCGCGGTCGTCCATCGCGCGCGCGAACCTCACGACGCCGCGAGCGATCTCGCGTTCGGCCAACAGGATCTCGAGAGTCATCGGTGTTCCCTTCGGTGGCTGGGGGCGAATACGACTGTGGCTGCGACCTTTCGGTCGCAGCCACAGCTTGTCGATCTGAAATTCTACGCGCGGTTCAGCAGCTTGCGCATCGCCTCGGCCGCACCCTTGACCATCTTGTCGCGGGGGAAGCCACTGCGCTTCTCGGCGGCGGCGTAGTTGCCACCGGCCACCCAGACCGGACCGTCGGTGAGGTGCGCGAGCCCCTCGCGCGCCGCGTCCTCCGGCTCCTGGACGATCATGCCCGGGATGTCGAAGTTGAGTCCGGCGCGGATCATCGCGGGCGTGCGGGTGACACCCAGGATCAGCTCCACCACGTGGACGTTGTACGGCGCGAGCTCGAGCCACAGGCTCTCCGCGAACACCCGGCTGAACGCCTTGGCGGACGCGTAGATGCTCTGGTGCTCGGAGCCCATGTAGCCGGCCAGCGAGCCGAGCAGCATGATGCCGCCGCGGCCGCGGTCCTTCATCTTCGCGCCGAAGTGGTGCGACAGCTCGAGCTGCTTGGTGATGTTGAGGTTGATGACGCCGTTGAACCCGTCGAGGTCACCGGTGACGAACTCGTGGCCGTAGCTGTTGGCGCCGGCGTTGAAGATGAGCAGGCCCACCTCGAGGTCGTCGGTCACCTTGCGGATCTGGTCCATCGCGTCGTCGGCCAGGAGATCGAGCGACAGCGTGCGGACCTCGACGCCGTTGGCGCGCACCTTGTCCGCGGTCTCCTCGAGCGGGCCCGGCTTGCGGGCGATGAGCACGAGGTTGAGGCCGGCGCGACTGAGCTCGTCGGCGAAAGCCGCGCCGACGCCCTCGGAGCCACCCGCGATGACGGCCCACGGGCCGTACTGGTTCTTGTCGATCATGAAAGGTCTCTCTCGTCTGCAGTCCGACCTAGTGGTCGACGACCTGCGGGGTGGGGACGGGCTCCTCGTTGGTGATGGCGAGGCGGCCGTCGAGCGCGGCGACCTGGATCGTCGCGCTCAACGCCTCGCACCGCATCACCGGTGCGCCGGGGCGGCCTTCGCGGCCCACCCACTCGTGGATCTCGACGCACTTCTCCTGGGCCGTCTCGTTCCACTGCACGGCGGTGTGTTCCCAGCTGTGCTTCTGGACCTGCACGCAGGCCCCACAGCGATCACACTCCAGCGGCTGCATTCTCACGCGCCTTCTTCTCGAGGTTGTCCTCGACCACTCGACGCCACGAAGCGACGGCCTTGGTGGTGTCCATCTCGTGCTCGAACCGGTCGGTCATGTCCGAGGTGACGTCCGCGCGGTCCACGTAGAACTGCTCGTACCAGCGGCGCAGCTGGTAGACCGGACCGTCTTCCTCGCACAGCAGCGGGTTCTCGATGCGGGTCTTGTTCTTCCAGATCGCGATGTCCTGCTCGAAGCCCTTGGCGATGAACTCGCCGAACTTCTGTGCGGTCTCGAGCGCCTTGTCCCCGAGGACCGGCGACTTCTTGACGATCATGCCGTACATGAGCACGAACTTGTCGGGGCTGACCGGGTAGTGGCAGTTGATGAGGATCGACTCGACGTCGTAGCCCTCGTACTCGTACGCCAGGTCGTCGATCATGAACGAGGGACCGAAGTACGACGCGTCGGAGCGGCTGCCGAGCATCTTCGGAACGCCGGTCGCGTGCGGGCGCATGTCGGTACGGGCCTCGCCGCGCATGAACTGGCTGGCGACCGGGCCCTCGAAGACGTTCTTGAAGAACGTCGGGAACGAGTAGTGCACGTAGAAGAAGTGCGCCATGTCGACGATGTTGTCGACGATCTCGCGGCAGTTGGTGTCGACCTCGGTGGTGTACCAGACCCACTCGGTCCACTCGTCGCTCAGCGCACCCTCGATGTGCGGGATGTACATGTCCTCTTCGGTCGGCGCCTTGCCCTCAGGGTCGTGCCAGATGAAGAGCATGCCGTCCTGGTCCAGGGTCGGCCAGGCGCGGGTCTTGGCGACCGGGGGAACGCGGCGGGCGTAGGGGATGTCGGTGCAGCGGCCCTTGCCGTTCCAGCGCCAGTCGTGGAACGGACACGCGACCGAGTCGCCCTTGATCTCGCCCTGGCTCAGGTCGCCACCCATGTGCCGGCAGTACGCGTCGAGGACCTGGACGTCGCCCTTGCTGTCGGCGAACGCGACCAGCTTGGTGCCGAAGGCGTGGACCGAGTGCGGCTTTCCGTCCTTGAAGGACTCCGAGAGGCCGAGGCAGTGCCAACCACGGGCGAAACGGGTGGGGGCGACACCGGCGACGATCTCGCGGACTTCGGTTTCATCGGACTGATTGAGCGTCACTTCGTCCGTCCTTTCAGGGAAAGCAGTTTTCGAGTTCGGACGCGCTTCGAATGTCGAGCGCTGGCCGCGGATGCGGGCCCTCCACGGTGGAGGATGCACCTGTGGCATTGACGGCCACGCTAGGTGACACCTATCACCCGGTTTTCGACAGTCCCACTGGCCGGGACCGCCCCACGGACCGCCCGGCGGACGGTCCGCGGCCGTCCCGCCCTACCATGCGGGTACCCCCCTGTCCCTACATGTGATCCCGGTCGGGGTCGTGGAGGAGCACCCACATGCCCAACGAGGTCCTGCAGTCGGTCCGCGAACTGTTACCCGCCATCGCCGAGCGCGCCCAGACCGTCGACGAATCGCGGCGCGTCTCCGACCAGACGATCCGGGACCTGACGGCGGCCGGCGTCTTCCGGATGCTGCAGCCCGCGCGCTACGGAGGTCTCGAGACCAGCCCGGTCGACTTCTACGAGGTGGTCCGCGCGATCTCCGGAGTGTGCGGATCCACGGGATGGGTCACGTCGGTGCTGGGGGTGCACCCGTGGCATCTCGCGCTGTTCGACGTCAAGGTGCAGGACGAGGTGTGGGGGCAGGACACCTCGACGCTCGTGTCGTCGGCGTATGCGCCGGTGGGGGAGCTCGTTCCGGTGGAGGGCGGCTACGAACTGTCGGGCAGCTGGCGGTTCTCGTCGGGCTGTGACCATGCGTCGTGGGCGTTGCTCGGCGGGCTCGTGGTCGGTGCCGAGGGGCGGCCCGTGGACTTCATGACCGTGCTGGTGCCGCGCACCGACTACCGGATCAAGGACGTGTGGGACGTCGTCGGACTGCGCGGAACCGCGAGCAACGAGATCACCGTGGAGCGGGCGTTCGTCCCCGAGTATCGGACGATCCGCAACTACGAGGCGGCACAACTGCGCGGGCCCGGACACAAGGTGAACCCCGCGCCGTTGTTCAAGCTCCCGTTCGCGGCGATCTTCACCAGCACCGTCGCGGCGCCGGTCATCGGGACGGTCGCGGGGTGCTACGAGACCTATCTGTCGGCCATGCGGGACCGGGTCCGGCTCAGTCTCGGCGGCGGCCGGTTCGCGGAGGACCAGTCGGCGCAGATCGCGGTGGCGCGGGCGTCGTCGGAGATCGACGCGGCGATCCTGCAGATGGACCGCAACATCCGGGAGCTGCTGGAACTGGCCGAGGCCGGCCAGCCGCTGCCGATGAGCATGCGGCTGCGCGTCCGGCGGGATCAGGTGCGTGGCACGGAGCGGGCCCTCGAGGCGATCGACGTGCTCTTCAAGACCGCGGGCGGCAACTCGCTCACCCGCGGCAACCCGATCGAACGGGCGTGGCGCGACGCGCACGCCGGCAGCGTCCACGTCGCCAACGATGCCGCGCGGGCCCTCGCCATGTACGGCCGTGGAGCCTTCGGTCTCCCGGTGGAGGACAACCTGGTCTGACGCGGTCGGCGCCCCGTCGTCCCACGTGCCGGGTCTGCGTGGTTGTGTCCGCCCCCGTTTTCGGGTTCGATGTGAACTCGATCGGCGGCGCCCACACGGGCTCCGCGATTCCCACTGACCGGAAGCGCTGCGAGCGGACGACGTCAGCTGGGAGCATTCGAAGTGTGCTGCGCGCCCCGCGGCACGCGGTTCGAGGACGAGGACGAGGTAGGGGGTCGACGGTGCCGAGAGTGGCCGAGGCACGGGACGCGGCCGAGCCGAGTTCGGCGGAGCAGCGCGCGCGGTTCGCCCGCATGCTCGACGCCGCCGCCCAGTTGGGCGCCGAGAAGGATCTCGAGCGCGTGCAGATGCACGAGGTCGCCAAGCTCGCGGGCGTCGCGATCGGAACCCTCTATCGCTACTTCCCGTCGAAGACGCATCTGTTCGTCGCGGTGATGGTCGACCAGATCGACCAGATGAGCGAGGGCTTCGCGCGTCGCGCGCAACCGGCGCCGACCCCGCAGGACGAGATCTTCGAGACCCTGTTGCGGGCCACGCGGGCGTTGCTGCGCCGGCCTCTGCTGGCGAACGCGATGATCCAGTCGACCAGTACGGCCAAGGTCACCACGATCCCCGACGTGGCGCGCGTGGACCGGCAGTTCCGGGACGTGCTGTTCGAGGCTGCGGGGCTCGAACAGGTGACGGAGAACGATTCGGTGCTCGTTCGTTTACTGGTATCGGCGTGGTTCGGCATCATCCAGTCCTGCCTCAACGGCCGGATCTCGGTCCCCGATGCCGAGGAGGATCTCCGCACGGCGTGTCGGCTGCTGCTGGCCGATCTGTCGAACGCTCAACTGCCGCCGATCCAGGCGTAACTGAAATGAATTCTAATTCCGGCCCCGTGAGTTGCTCGCGGGGCCGGAGTCGTCGTCGGCCGGCCCTGGGGCCGGTCCCGGCGGCGGCCCGGCGCGCCAGTGTGTAAACGGCTTACTGATTGAGCTGAATGTGCGGCTGGCGCAGTGTTCGCCGAGCGTGCGGTCCAGTTCCCGCGCAGCCATTGCCCTGACCGCGAAAGTAGAATACATTCCAAAAATGAACGAGTTGCAGTCCCGAACGGGGCCGACTCGCAGTTTTCGCACGTATTCGCAGTACTCATGAGGAGCGCTCCATGACCAATGTCGTCATCGTCGAGGCCGCCCGCACCCCGATCGGCCGCCGCCGCGGCGCGCTCGCGGGGCTGCATCCGGCCACCCTGCTCGGATTCGCGCAGCGCGCGGTGCTCGAGCGCGCGGGTGTCGCTCCCGAGGAGATCGGTCAGATCGTCGGCGGCGTCGTCACCCAGGCCGGCGAGCAGTCCAACAACGTCGCACGCAACGCGTGGCTGCACGCGGGGTTGCCGTACACCACGGCCGCCACGACCATCGACTGCGCGTGCGGTTCGTCGCAGCAGGCCGTGCACATGGTGGCGGGCTTGATCGCGTCCGGCCAGATCGACGCCGGCATCGGCTGCGGTGTCGAGTCGATGTCGCGCGTGTTCCTCGGCCAGGCGCTCGCTCCCGGCACCGGTATCCCGTTCCCGGAGGACTGGACCGTCGACATGGGCGACCAGTTCACCTCCGCCGAGCGGATCGCCGCCAACCGCGGGATCAAGCGCGGCGACACCGACGCGTTCGGTCTCGAGTCGCAGCGTCGCGCGGCACAGGCGTGGGCCGAGGGCCGCTTCGACCGCGAGATCGTGCCCGTCGAGGCTCCGGTCGTGACGAAGGAAGACGAACTCACCGGAGAGGTCGCCACCGTGACCCGTGACGGCGGCCTGCGCGAGACCACCGCCGAGGGCCTGGCCGCGCTCAAGCCGGTCATGGACGGTGGCATCCACACCGCCGGGTCGTCCTCGCAGATCAGTGACGGTGCCGCCGCGGTGCTCCTGATGAGCGAGGACAAGGCGAAGGCGCTGGGCCTGCGTCCGCGTGCCCGCATCGTGTCGTCCGGCATGGTCGGCGCCGACCCGTACTACCACCTCGACGGCCCCATCGACTCCACCCGCCACGTGCTGGCCAAGGCCGGAATGTCGCTCGGCGACATCGACATCGTCGAGATCAACGAGGCTTTCGCGGCCGTCGCGCTGTCGTGGGCGCAGGTGCTCGACGCGGACCTGAGCAAGGTCAACGTCAACGGCGGCGCGATCGCGCTCGGCCACCCGGTCGGCTCCACCGGTTCGCGCCTGATCACCACCGCGCTGCACGAGCTCGAGCGTTCGGACCGTTCCACCGCGCTGATCACCATGTGCGCCGGCGGTGCGCTGTCGACCGCCACCATCATCGAGCGCATCTAGGCGGCTCCGCCACCCGTGCGCCTTTTCGGTAGTCCCCACTACCGAAAAGGCGCACGGGCGCGAAGCGCCCGTCGTACTTCATCTACTTCCGAGGACTTTTCGATGACCATTGGTTTGAGTGACGAAGACCGCGAACTCCGCGATTCCGTGCGTGGTTGGGCCGCGCGCCACGCGACCCCGACCGTGATCCGGGAGGCGGTCGAGGCGAAGACCGAAACCCGCCCCGGCTACTGGGGTTCGCTCGCCGAACTCGGCATGCTGGGCCTGCACCTGCCGGAGGAGTTCGGCGGCGCCGGCTACGGGCTCGTCGAACTCGCCATCGTCACCGAGGAACTCGGCCGTGCGATGGTTCCCGGACCCTTCCTGCCGACCGCGGTCGTGTCCACGGTCCTGAACGAGGCCGGCCGCACCGCCGAGCTCGAGGGTCTGGCCGACGGTTCGCTGTTCGGCGCCGTCGCGCTGCAGCCGGGCGGGCTGAAGCTGGTCCGCGACGGCGGCAAGACCACGCTGTCCGGCACGTCGAGCCATATCCTCGGCGGTCAGGTGGGCGACGTGTTCCTGCTGGCCGCCTCCGATGACGACACCGACGCGGCCGAGGGTGGCCTGTCGTTCGTCGTGGTGGCGCGCGATCGCCTCGACGTCACCGAGCTGCCGAGCCACGACGTGGTCCGCCGCAACGCGGAGGTGACGGCCGACGGCCTCGAGCTGTCCGACGGCGATGTGCTGGAACTCGATTCGCAGCGCATTCTCGACATCGCCGCGACGCTGTTCGCGGCGGAGGCGTCGGGCCTGGCGGACTGGGCGACCACCACGGCCGCGGACTACGCGCGGGTGCGTCAGCAGTTCGGCCGGGTCATCGGACAGTTCCAGGGCGTCAAGCACAAGGCCGCCCGCATGTTCAGCCTCACCGAGCAGGCCCGCGTCACCGCGTGGGACGCGGCCCGCGCGCTGGGTGAGGACGTCGACGGCACCGAGGCATCGCTCGCGGCGGCGGTGGCCGGTGCGGTGGCGCTCGAATCCGCGTTCCAGGTCACCAAGGACTGCATCCAGGTCCTCGGCGGCATCGGCTTCACGTGGGAGCACGACGCCCACCTGTACCTGCGCCGCGCGCAGTCGCTGCGAATCCTGCTGGGCTCCACGGCCTCCTGGAAGCGTCGCGTCGCGAACCTGACGATCGACGGCGCCCGCCGCGTCCTCAGCATCGACCTGCCGCCGGAGGCGGAGCAGATCCGCGCCGACGTCCGCGCCGAGCTCGAGCCCGCGACGGCGCTCGAGGGTGCCGAGCAGAAGGCGTACCTGGCCGAGAAGGGCTACACCTCACCGCATCTGCCCGCCCCGTGGGGTAAGGGCGCCGACGCGGTCACCCAGCTCGTCATCGCCGAGGAACTGCGCGCCGCCGCGCTCGTTCCGCACGACATGATCATCGGCAACTGGGTGATCCCCACGCTGATCGCGCACGGTAACGCCGAGCAGATCGAGCGATTCGTCCCGCAGTCGCTGCGTGGCGACATCGTGTGGTGCCAGCTGTTCTCCGAGCCCGGCGCGGGCTCCGACCTGGCCGGCCTGTCCACCAAGGCCACCAAGGTCGACGGCGGCTGGAAGCTCAACGGGCAGAAGGTGTGGACGTCCATGGCCCGCGAGGCGGACTGGGGTATCTGCCTGGCCCGCACCGACGCCGACGCTCCCAAACACAAGGGCCTGTCGTACTTCCTGATCGACATCAAGAACAGCGGACTCGACATCCGCCCGCTGCGTGAGATCACGGGCGAGGCGCTGTTCAACGAGGTGTTCCTCGACGACGTGTTCGTCCCCGACGAGTGCCTGGTCGCCGAGCCCGGTGACGGCTGGAAGCTGGCGCGCACCACCCTCGCGAACGAGCGGGTCTCGCTGTCGCACGACTCCTCGCTCGGTTCGGGTGGTGAGGCGCTGCTCGACCTGGCCGTCTCGATCCCCGGTGGCCTCGACGACGAACAAATGACCGTTCTGGGCAAGGTGCTGTGCGACGCGCAGTCCGGCGGTCTGATGGGCCTGCGCACGACGCTGCGGTCGCTCACCGGCGCGCAGCCCGGCGCGGAGTCGTCGATCGCGAAACTGCTGGGCGTCGAACACATCCAGCAGGTGTGGGAGGTCGCGATGGAATGGGCGGGTCCGTCGTCCCTGCTCGGTGAGCAGCATCGCCGCTCGGCCACCCAAATGTTCCTGAACTCGCAGTGCATGTCGATTGCAGGTGGTACCACCAATGTGCAGCTCAACATCATCGGCGAGCGGATCCTGGGTCTGCCGCGCGATCCCGATCCCGGAAAGTGAGTTCCACACGCATGAGTAATCGCACGTTCGTCGTCGGCGTGGGTATGACCAAGTTCGAGAAGATCGAGTCTCGTGACTGGGAGTACCCGGACATGGTGTCCGAGGCCGTGGGCACCGCCCTGGCCGATGCCGGGATCTCGTACGACCAGGTGCAGCGCGCCGCCGTCGGGTACGTCTTCCAGCCGTCGGCCGCCGGTCAGCGTGCGCTGTACGAGACCGGTCTGACCGGTATCCCGATCGTCAACGTCAACAACAACTGCGCCACCGGCTCGTCGGCGCTCATGATGGCCCGCGAGTGGGTACAGGGCGGCATCGTCGACGTCGCCCTGGCGGTCGGGTTCGAGAAGATGACCAAGACGGCGCTCTCCGGTACCGGCGAGATGCCCAAGGTCACCACTCTCGACGATCACCTGAAGGTGATGACCGCCAAGCACGAGTGGGGCCGCGGTCCCATGACGGCGCAGCTGTTCGGCAACGCGGCACTCGAGCACATGGAGCGCTACGGCACCACCGCCGAGCAGATCGCGTCGGTGGCGGTCAAGAACCACAAGCACTCGGTGAACAACCCCTACGCGCAGTTCCGCGACGAGTACACGCTGGCGCAGGTGTTGGAAGACAAGATGATCCACGCGCCGCTCACCCGGTCGCAGTGTTCGCCCACCTCCGACGGCGCGGGTGCCGCGGTGGTCGTCAGCGAGCGGTTCGTGCGTGAGCACGGGCTCGAGGACCAGGCCGTGGAGATCGTCGCGCAGGCGCTCACCACCGACACCGCCGAGGCGTTCGCGGACAAGTCGATGATCGACGTCGTGGGCGCCCCCATGACGAAGGCCGCTGCCGCACAGGTGTTCGCCGAGTCGGGACTGACGGTCGACGACGTCGACGTGATCGAGTTGCACGACTGCTTCGCGATCAACGAGATCATCACGTACGAGGGCCTCGGCCTGTGCGAACCGGGCGAGGGTGGCAAGCTCGTCGAGTCCGGTGGCACCACGTACGGTGGCAAGTGGGTCGTCAACCCGTCCGGCGGCCTCATCTCGAAGGGGCACCCGCTGGGCGCCACCGGCCTGGCGCAGTGCGCCGAGCTCACGTGGCAGCTGCGTGGTCAGGCCGACGCCCGCCAGGTCGACGGTGCCCGCGTCGGTCTGCAGCACAACCTCGGCCTCGGTGGTGCGTGCGTCGTCACGCTGTACCGGGCCGGGACCATCTCCAAGGAGTCGTAACACCATGCCCATCGACGTGAAGGCCGCGCTGTCGGCCGAACCGACTGTCCGCGAGGCCAACTGGACCGAGCGCGACGTCCTGCTGTACCACCTGGGTCTCGGCGCGGGAGTGAACGCGCTCGATCCCGCGGAACTCGGCTGGGTGTACGAGAAGGGTCTGCGGGTCCTGCCGACGTTCGCGATGGTCGCGGGCCAGGGCATCTCGGCCGGCACCCTGAAGCCGGCCGGAATGAACATGCCCGGCATCGACATCGACCTGCGCAAGATCCTGCACGGCGGCCAGTCGCTGACGCTGCACGCACCGATCCCGACCACCGGTTCCGCGCGGATCTCCTCGCGGGTCGCCGACGTGTGGGACAAGGGCAAGGCCGCGGTCATCGTGCTCGAGCAGTCCGCGACGGACCAGGACGGAAACCCGTTGTGGACCACCGCCATGCAGATCTGGGCCCGCGGTGAGGGCGGCTTCGGCGGCGACGCCGGCCCGGAGGTCGCCAACGCGGTGCCCGAGCGGGACGCCGACAAGGTCCTGGTCTCGCCGACCAGCACCCAGCAGGCGCTCGTCTACCGGCTCAGCGCCGACATGAACCCGCTGCACGCCGACCCGGAGTTCGCGAAGATGGCCGGTTTCGACCGTCCGATCCTGCACGGGCTCGCGTCGTACGGCGTCGTCTGCAAGGCCGTCGTCGACGGCCTGCTCGGGGGCGATCCCGCTCGCGTGCAGAGCTACTCGGTGCGCTTCGCGGGCTCGATCTACCCCGGCGAGACCATCGAGACGTCGGTGTGGCAGGACGGGAACACGCTCACGCTGCTCGCGACCTGCCCCGAGCGCGACGGCCAGCCGGTGCTGACTCACGCCACCATGGAGGTTCGCTCGTGAAGGTCGGTGACCACCCGACAGCGCAGACCCATCCGCACGGCACCGTCCTGACGTCGGCGCCGCAGGATGCGCCGGTCGACCGCGCCACCGCGGCCGCCCGGCGGGTGATCGACGCGATGCTGCGCACCGATCGCGGCAACGCGAATCTGGACCGGGTCGCGGAGGAGTTGAACAGTATCGCCGACCATCTCGAGGAGCACGCTCCCGAGGTGGCCGAGCGGATGATCGACATGTGGAGCGGTGAGGGTGTCACCCGCCACGACCCGATCACCGGTCCGGAGAACGCGATCGCGCCGCCGCTGGTCCTGAAGGGACTCGACGACGGCTCCGTGCAGGGCGTCGTGACGCTGACCCTGCCGTACCAGGGTCCGCCCGGGTGCGTGCACGGCGGCGTGTCGTCGCTGATCCTCGACCACGTACTCGGCGTCGCGAACGCGTGGGGCGGCAAGGCCGGTATGACCGCGCAGCTCAACGTGCGGTACCACAAGCCGACTCCGCTGTTCGAGGAGTTGACCGTCACCGGGAAGCAGATCTCGGTGGACGGCCGCAAGATTCACACCGTCGGCGACATCAAGAACGCCGCCGGTGAGGTGTGCGTGTCGGTGGAGGGACTGTTCATCGACGCTTCGGTGCCGCGCCCGCGGTAACCGTCTGGCCTCGAGCTGAAGGGTCCCTTCGTGCGCTGTCCGCGTGTGAAGGGACCCTTCAGCTCTTCCAACGGAAGAGGAGATCGACTGTGGGGAAGCTCGACGAGAGGGTCGCGATCGTCACCGGTGCCGGCATGGGCATCGGCCGAGGGATCGCGGGAGCGTTCGCGCGTGAGGGTGCGAGCGTGCTGGTGGCCGAGATCGACGAGGCCGCCGGTGAATCGACCGCGCAGTGGCTGCGCGACGAGTGGGGCGTCGAGGCGAAGTTCCTGCGGACCGACATCACCGACAAGGACCAGGTCCACGCGATGGTCGACGGTGCGGTCGCGCAGTTCGGCCGCCTCGACATCCTCGTCAACAACGCGTGGCGCAGCAGCGGCTACGCGCGGCTCGAGAACATCACCGACGAGCAGCTGCGCGGCGGTTTCGACATGGCGGTGATGGCCGCGTTCTGGGCGATGCAGCGAGCACTGCCCGAACTGGAGAAGCGCGGCGCCGGCCGGGTGATCAACCTGTGCTCGCTCAACGGTGTGAACGCGCACATGTACTCGGTGCACTACAACGCCGCGAAGGAGGCACTGCGCACGCTCACCCGCACCGCCGCCCGCGAGTGGGCGCCGAAGCAGGTGTGTTGCAACGTGATCTGCCCGGGAGCGCAGAGCGCTGCATACCAGCGGACCGTCGAGGCCAACCCGCAGATGGCGGCGACGATGGCGTCGGCCAACCCGATGGGTCGCATCGGCGACCCGCTCGACGACATCGGCCCCGTCGCAACGTTCCTGGCGAGCGACGATTCCCGGTACGTCACCGGCAACACGCTGTTCGTCGACGGCGGCGGGCACATCAACGGCGTGCAGTGGGCGCCGCAGGTGGACTGACGACCGGTCAGGCGCTGGGGGAGTCGACGACGCTGCCGTAGGAACTGCCGAAGCTGCCGGTGTTCGAGCTGCCCAGGCTGCCGTTTGACGAGCTGCCCACGCTGCCCGTGTCGAGGCTGCCGAACCCGAGCTGACCGAGCAGCGGCGTCAGGAGCGAGGGAAGGCTGAAGGTGATGCTGCCGGCCGAGCTGCTCGGCTCGGGTGGCTCGGGCAGCGCGGCGGCGGTGCCCGGCGCGAACGCCATCACCGCTGCTGTCCCGGCCGCCACCAGCACGGCCCCGAGCGCTGCCCGCACCCGACGACCCGTCGTATCAGTCACCATGTTGGGTTCCCTTTCGTCAGTTCGGGACGAATGAAACACGACGAAGGCCCCGGTCGGGGCCGGATCGGACGGATTCACCCCGGGCTTCACGTCGGCACCGGACGGCGCTCGGCGAGCCGACGGTGCCCAGCCGAGGGCGCCGATCTTCCGTAGGGTCGGCACCGATGACGTACGAATTGACTGCAATCGAACTGACCGACAGTGCGCGAACGTGGTTGATCGAGCGGCCCATCGAGATCGCGGTCTACATCGTGATCGCGCTCGTCCTGCGCTTCGTGCTTCACCGGGTCGTCGACCGCGCGACCCGGGAGAGACCTGGTGGGGAGCCGGGCCTGCTGCGTCCGCTGCGGGAACGCCTGCCTGCGGGGACGCGGGACTCGGTGGCCGCGCAGCGTCGAGCGCAGCGCGCCCGCACCATCGGGTCGGTACTCAAGTCCGGGGTGTCGATCGTGACGCTCACGTGGTGCGTGCTGCAGATCCTGACGGTGTTCAGTGTCAACGTCGCGCCCCTGGTCGCCTCCGCCGGCGTGGTCGGCGTCGCGCTGGGCTTCGGTGCGCAGAACCTGGTGCGGGACTTCCTGACCGGCATGTTCATGCTGCTCGAGGACCAGTACGGGGTGGGCGACATCATCGACGTCGGTGAGGCGTCCGGGACCGTCGAGACGGTGGGCCTGCGCGTCACCACGATCCGGGACCTGAACGGCACGCTGTGGTACTGCCGCAACGGTGAGATCGCGCGTGTCGGCAACATGAGCCAGGGGCACGCGGTGGCAGTGATCGATCTGCCCATCGCCCCGGGGGCGGCGGTCCCGCGGGCGACCGAAGTGGCGCTCACCGCGGCCATCGAAGCCTCCGAGGACGAAGCGATCGCCGACGCGGTGCTGGAACGGCCGCAGATGCTCGGGGTCAACGGCGTCACCGCGGAGTCGGTGATGCTGCGGTTGACCGCTCGTGTCAAGCCCGGACAGCAGTGGGCGGTGCAGCGGTACATCACTCAGGCCGTGCTCGCCGCATTCGACGAGCACGACATCGCTGCCCCGCTCGCCGCGCTGGCGGCCATGCGGGGAAGCAACTCGAACTGACGGCTGTCCGAAAGATCCAATCGCCGACCGCCGACGCTGTCTAGCGTGGTCACCATGACTCCACAGTTGAACGCAATCGGACTGGTGACGACGGATCTCGCAGCGTCGCTGCGGTTCTACCGTCTCCTCGGGCTCGACATCCCCGAGGACGTCGAGTCCCGGCCGCACGTCGAGGTGGTCGCGGGCGGGGTGCGATTGATGTGGGACACCGTCGAGGTCGTGGAGTCGTTCGGTGGCCCGTACACCCCGCCTACCGGCGACGCGCGGGTCTCGCTCGCGTTCGAGTGCGACGGGCCGGGGGAGGTGGACGCGGTGTGGTCTCGGCTCGCCGAGGCCGGGCACGGCGAGGTGGAACCGTTCGACGCTCCGTGGGGGCAGCGCTACGCGACGGTCACCGACCCCGACGGCAACGGCGTCGACCTGTTCGCAGCCCTGCCGTCCTGACGCAGTTCCCCGAACGGGCGGCCCGTGATGCGGCGCGATTCGCGGATGAGATGGCCCTGGTCGACGTAGCCGCACTCGGCCGCCACGGCGGCGGACGGCAGGCCTTGCCCGGCCAGCTCGCGGGCGCGGGCGAGGCGCAGGATGCCGGCCAGGGTCTTCGGTCCGTAGCCGAAGCTGCGGTTGCCGAGGCGGTGCAGCGCGCGGGCCGACAGTCCGGTGGCCTCGGCGACCCCGGCCACCGGCACCCCCGTCCCGAGGAGGCGGGCCGCGACGGTCACCGCGTGGTCCGGTAGGCCGACATCGGCCAGGCGCCTCACCGCGAACGTCTCGAACGCGTCGGCGGCGCCGGTGGGATCCAGTGCGCTCAGGGCCGCCGCCGGCCGACGGCCGACGACGTCGTCGAGCGGCACCCGCTGGTCACGCAGGTGTGCGGCCGGGACGCCGAGCAGGTGCGGGAGCAGGCCGGGCGGAAACCGCACACCCACACCGGGCTGCGGGGACGCGGTGACGGTGAACGGCCCGGTGTCGGGACCCGCGACCAGGACCGCGCCGTCCCGCCACACGAGATCCATGCAGCCGTCCGGCAGCACCGTGCCGTCCGACGAACGGACCGTGTGCCAGACGGTGGCACCGGGAACCGCGTGTGACGGACGCTCGCTGTACACGGCCCCAGTACAGCACGCGGGGACGACAGGGTCAGCCCACCAGCGTGCGCCCGACCGCCTTCAGTCCCACGGCCCAGTCGATCAGCTCCGGAACCTCTTCTCCCGTCGCGCAGAAGGTGGCCGGTCGGAAGACCACGACCGTCGCGCCGGCGGCATGCCAGGCCAGGGCCTTCTCGGCGGTCGCGTCGAGGTCGACGGTGCCGTCGTCGCGGCGCTCCGGCCCCACCGACACCTGGACGATCGCGGTGCGGGGATCGCGACCGTGCGCCTCGAAGGTGTCGCGCAACAGCGTGACGCTGTCCGCGAAGGTCTGCATGTCGGCGGGGTTGACGGTCCAGCCGTCGGCGACGCGGGCGATGCGGTCGAAGTTGCGCCGACTCGGGCCGAATCCGAAGATCACCGGCACCCGCCCCTGCACCGGCAGGGGGCGGGCGTGGAAGTCCTCGAAGGAGAACTCGCGGCCCTGGAAGTCGGTCGGCGCGTCGGTCCACAGTTCGCGGCACGCGCGGACGGTGTCCTCCAGGCGGCCGAAGCGGGCGTCGAAGGGCATGTTGGTGGCCGTGTACTCGGCTTCCTGCCAGCCGACGCCCATCCCGATCGCCGCCCGCCCCTCGGAGAGCCGGTCGAGGGTGGCGATCTGCTTGGCCAGCAGCACCGGCGGGCGGATCGTCGCGATCAGCACCGACACGTTGAGCAACACCCGTTCCGTGACGGCCGCG
Organism: Prescottella equi; assembly: GCF_002094305.1. Taxonomy (GTDB): domain Bacteria; phylum Actinomycetota; class Actinomycetes; order Mycobacteriales; family Mycobacteriaceae; genus Prescottella; species Prescottella equi. Next base: position 72,221 of record NZ_LWTX01000003.1, on the reverse strand, counting down.
ACCGACGCCAACAGTGACATCGGCTCGTACCAGTCGTGTTCGATCGGGAACGGGAAGCCGTGGGTACGAACGCGTTCCGCATGCGCGGCCGCGTTGAAGCCGAGGTGGTCTCCGGTGGAGATCATGTCGACTCCCGCGCGGTCCGCGGCAGCGGCCACATCGAGCACCGGGCGGATCCGTCCGGCGTAGAGGTTCTCGGCTCCGAGGATGTTCAGACCGACCTGCATGGTGCTCCTGTTCCGCGGCTACGCGTTCGGCGCCGCCTTCGTCACGGACTTTGCCTCATCGAGAGTCGCAGCGCAGCACCGATTCTCACAGAGTGCGCTGCGCGTGCTCACTGAGGTTGCCGACCAGGTCGATGCAGGTGAGCCGCTGGGTGAACATCCACTCGCCGTCGCGGAACGCGAACGCATCGAAGTAGCGGCCGGTCAGGATCGGCTGCAGGGGAAGCGCGTCCGTTGCCTGCAGCACCGTGAAGTACGACAGGGACGTCGCGGTCCTGCAGTCGTCGGCGACGTCGACCCGCAGGTTGGTGACCACGTGCTTGGTGCGCGGCCGCGGCGGTGTGCCGTGCATCCGGATGAAGCTGCGGCACGCCTCCAGCACGCCGGCGGGGTCGCAGTCGCGCACCGCCCCCACCGGCGTCCCGGTACCGTCGCACTGCCCGTACACCGCGTGCGCGAAGAGGTCGGCTACCTCCTCGAGCCGCGCCTCGTCGACGAGGTGCGTGTAGCGGTGGGCGAGGTCGCGGATCGACTCGACCGCGCCGAGTCGTTCGACGGTCCAGGCGGACATCAGACGTGGATCTCGCGTCGGTTCATCTTGCCGGTCGCGTTGCGCGGCAACAGGTCCGTGGTGATGCGCCACTTCGTCGGCACCTTGAAGTAGGACAGGCGTTCGGATGCGAACTCCCGCAGTTCCTCCTCGGTGACCGTCGCGCCCGGCGTCACCACGACGACCGCCGATACTTCCTGACCCAGATCCGGGTGCGGGGAGCCGACGACCGCGCACTCCTGCACTGCCGGGTGCTCGTCGAGGATCTGCTCGATCTCGGTGGGGTAGACGTTCTCGCCGCCGCGCAGGATCAGGTCCGAGCGCCGACCGGTGAGCCGCAGGCGGCCGTCCTCGACGACGCCGTAGTCGCCGGTGCGCAGCCAGCGGTCGGGGGTGATCGAGTTCTCCGTCGCGACAGGGTCGTTCCAGTAGCCGAGCATGACGAACGGGCTGCGCACGCACACCTCGCCCTCCATACCGTCCGGCAGCCACTCGCCGAACGGATCCCGGATCTCCATGCTGACCGTGATGATCGGCCGCCCCAGCGTGCCCGGGTACTCCTCGAGTTCGGCAGAGGTGGCCACCGCGATGGCGGTGCTGCACTCGGTGAGCCCGTAGCTGTCGACGAGGGCGTTGCGGGCGAACGGAACCTGTTCGCGCAGGCGGTCCTTGAACGCGATCGACGACGGCGCCGACGCGAGCGAGAACGACGTCAGCGACGAGAGGTCGTACTTGTCGAGGTTGCCGTGCTCGAGCAGACGCGAGGCCATCGTGGGCACCGCGCCCCAGTTGGTGACACGTTCGCGCTCGACGAGGCGGAGGATCCGGTCGACGTCGAAGGAACCCTGGTTGATGACCAGCGCGCCGCCCATCGCGAGGCGGGGGACCGCCAGGTTGTGCAGGCTCGCGATGTGGAAGAGCGGGGAGGTGAGCAGGTCGCGCATGTGGGTCGGCACGTCCGGATCGAACTGCTGTCCCGTGAACGACGCCATGATCGCGCCGTTGTAGCGGTGGTAGTCGACGACCGCGAGCAGGTTGCGGTGCGAGTGCAGCGCGCCCTTGGGGCGGCCGCTGGTGCCGGACGTGTACAGGATCACCGACGGATCGTCCTCGTCGACCGCGACGACGGGACGCTGCGCGCCGGCGAACTCGGCGAAGAGGTTGGGAAGGTCCTCTTCCATGGTCAGGATCGTGATCCCGGACGTGTCCACCCCGGCGAGCGCGGCGCCGCGCTTGGCGTCGACGACCAGGACCTTGGGGGCGCTGTGCTGCAGGCCGTACTCGATCTCGCGCGGCACCCACCAGCCGTTGAGGCCGACGGTGATCGCACCGAGCGCCTGCGTCGCCCAGAACGAGATGACCCATTCCGGCGTGTTGGCGCCCAGGATCGCGACCCGGTCGCCCTTCTCCACGCCGTACCGGTCCCGCAGCGCCGCGGCGAGCGCGTAGGCGTCGGCGGCGTGCTGTGCGTAGGAGACGCGACGGTCCTCGGTGACCAGGTAGTCCCGGTCGCCCCACTTCACGGACTGCGCCAGCAGATCGCCGACGGCCCGATCCCGGTTCTTCATGACCGGCATGCGGGTGCCGAGGACCTCTTCCTCGACGATCTCGAACGGTCCGCCGAAGCCGGTGAGACGAGAGATGACCTGATCCAGGTGCAGTTGTGGATCGGCGGGGGCTGTCATGGGTGACCTTTCTTCGATGTCACAGTGTCGCTCCTGTCACCATTGACCAGCGAACACCCAGGTAGATGCCGTGAGGTGTGTCATGTGACGGGTTTCTCACGGCAATTTCTCACGTCCGGAACCCGCGATGGGGGGAGTTACCACTGAGCGAGACTGACGGTGATCTGCGCGACAGCCCGCGGATACTTTTCGCGCATAGGACATGGCTGCCCCGCCGACACCGCCGACGGCCATCAGTACCGCGCCCACCGGCGCCGTGACAGGAGAGAATGAGTTGGAACGCACCACGATTGCCGAGATGCTGCTCGATCGCGTCGGCGACGAGCATCTCGGTCTCCGCACCCGCGAGCAGGACTGGACGTGGGACGAGGTCGTCCGCGAGAGCGCCGCGTGCGGTGATCTCGCCCGATCGCTGCGGACCGACGGGCCGTTCCATATCGGCGTGCTGCTCGAGAACGTGCCGGAGTTCCTGTTCTGGCTCGGTGGCGCGGCGCTGACCGGCGCGACGATCGTCGGGATCAACCCGACGCGTGGCGCGGCGGAACTCGAGGCCGAGATCAAGTACGTCGACTGCCAGCTGATCGTCACCGACGCCGCGGGCATGGAGAAGCTGAAGGGCCTGGATCTGGGGCTGTCCGAGGACCGGTTCGTCCTCGTCGACGCACCGGACTACCGGGAGCGGATCGATGCCCACCGGGTGGAGCCGGCCATGGCCGACGGCATCGACGAGTTCAGCCTGTTCCTGCTGCTGTTCACGTCGGGCACCACCGGGATGTCCAAGGGCGTCAAGTGCAGCCAGGGCCGCCTGTCGCGCCTGGCGTACGCGAACACCGCGAAGTACGGGCACAAGCGCGACGACGTCGATTACTGCCCGATGCCACTGTTCCACGGCAACGCGCTGATGGCGTTGTGGGCGCCGGCGCTCGCGAACGGTGCCACGGTGTGTCTGCCGGAGGCGAGGAAGTTCTCCGCCTCGGGTTTCCTCCCGGACGTGAAGTTCTTCGGCGCGACGTTCTTCACCTACGTCGGCAAGGCCCTGTCGTACTTGATGGCGACCCCGGAGCTGACCGGCGACATCGACAACAAGCTCGAGCGCGGGTTCGGCACCGAGGCCTCTCCGGAGGACAAGGCCGAGTTCGTCCGCCGATTCGGCGCCGAACTGTTCGAGGGCTACGGCTCGTCGGAGGGTGCCGGCTCGGTCAAGCTCGACCCGGAGGCGCCCTCCGGCGCGCTCGGTCGCCCCGCGCACGACGGCATCCTGGTGGTGAACCCGGAGACGCGTGAGGAGTGCGCCCGCGCGATCCTCGACGAGCACGGCCGGGTGCTCAATCCGGACGAGGCCATCGGCGAGATGATCAACACCGAGGGCGCGCGTGCCTTCGAGGGCTACTACAAGAACGACGCCGCCGACGCCGACCGCATCAAGCACGGCTGGTACTGGACCGGCGATCTCGGCTACATCGACGAGGCCGGGTTCATCTACTTCGCCGGACGCAAGGGCGACTGGATCCGCGTGGACGGCGAGAACACGTCGGCGTTGATGATCGAGCGGGTGCTGCGCCGCCACCCGGAGGTCATCGCGACGGGCGTGTACGCGATCCCGGATCCGAAGTCGGGTGACCAGGTGATGGCCGCGATCGAGGTCGAATCGCTCGAAGGCTTCGACCCGGTCAAGTTCGCCGAATACCTCTCCGGGCAGGCCGATCTCGGCAGCAAGGCGACGCCGCGGTTCCTGCGGGTCTCGACCAACCTGCCGATCACCGGGTCCAACAAGGTCCTCAAGCGCGAACTGCAGGCCGAGTTGTGGCGCACCGACGAGCCGGTCTACCGCTGGGTGGGCCGCGGCGAGCCCGTCTACGAGGCGATGACCGCAGAGGACAAGGCCGCGCTCGAGGCGGAGTTCGTCGCCTCCGGTCGCCAGCGTTTCCTGGGAGTCTGACGTGACCCGCAAGGTTGCGCTGGTCACGGGCGCGAGCCGCGGTATCGGCCGGGAGATCGCGCTCGCGTTCGCGCGTAAGGGTTTCGACGTGGCCATCACCGCCCGCACGGTGCGGGAGGGCGACGGCGCCGTGACGCCTCGCACCCGCGCGGAGGGCGAGACGCTGATCGCGGTGCCCGGCAGCCTCGAGACGACCGCTGCCGAGATCGAGGCGTGCGGCGTCCGCGCGCTGCCGATCCGGATGGATCTGCTCGATCTGGAATCGGTGCTGGCCGCCGCGGACGAGGTACTTCGGGTCCTGGGCCGGGTCGACGTCCTGGTCAACAACGCCTACGCGCAGACGGCCGGCCACATGGAACGGATCCTGGACCTGCAGCTCGGCGACGCCGAGGTCATGGTCCGCGGCAACTACCTGCATCAGCTGGCGCTGATCCAGCGGGTGCTGCCGTCGATGGTCGAGAACGGGGACGGGGTGATCGTCGACCTGGTGTCGGGATCGGCGACGACGGACCCGCCGGCCGCGCCCGGCGAGGGCGGCTGGGGCGTCGCGTACGCGGCATCGAAGGCGGCGTTCGGGCGACTGGCCGGTGCCGTCAACGCGGAATACCGCGGGCGCGGTATCCGCGCGTTCAATCTGAGCCCCGGATTCGTGGTCACCGAGTCCGGTAAGGCGCGCGGCGGCACCGAGAAGATCGAGGACGCCGGATTCGACTCGGTGCCCGCGACGGTGCCGGCCGCCGCCGCGGTCTGGCTGGCCACCGCACCCGACGCCGAGCGTTTTCTCGGAAAGGTGGTCTGGGCGCCCAAGCTGGTGAATGATTTCACTGATTCCGCCACGTCCTGACGGGCGTCTCGGAGTCGACCGAGTGCAGGTGGGGTCGCGGTTCCCGCTGTGCGAGACGTGTGACCCGGGGATCCGACTCGGTCGCTAGCGTCCGGGACAACGCAGGCAGACAGTCGCCGGAACCCGGCGGCTGTCTGCCTTTGGTAAACGACGTCGTTTGGTATTAGAGGAGTAACGATGGATTTGAGGGAATCCCCCGAACAGCTCGCGCTCCGCAAGGAGTTGCGTGCGTACTTCGCGGCGCTGCTGCCGGAGGAGAAGCGACGCAAGGCCGGCGAGGAGGGCGTGGGCGGCCAGTACTTCCGCGAGGTCGTCAAGCTGCTCGGCCAGGACGGCTGGCTGGGCATCGGCTGGCCCAAGGAGTACGGCGGACAGGGCCGCTCCATCGAGGAGCAGTTCGTGTTCTTCGACGAGGTCCAGCGCGCCGGCCTGCCGTTCCCGTTCGTCACCGTCAACACCGTCGGCCCGACGCTGATGAAGTACGGCACCGAGGAGCAGAAGGAGCGCTTCCTGCCGGGCATCCTCGCGGGTGACATCGTCTTCGCGATCGGCTACACCGAGCCCGAGGCCGGCACCGACCTCGCGTCGCTCAAGACGCGCGCGGTCGCCGACGGCGAGGACTTCGTGGTCGACGGCGCCAAGATCTTCACGTCGGGCGCGAACACCGCCGACTACGTGTGGCTCGCGGCCCGCACCGATCCGGAGGCCCCCAAGCACAAGGGCATCTCGATCCTCGTGGTGCCCACCGACGACCCCGGCTTCTCGTGGTCGCCGATCAACACCGTCGGCGGTCTCATGGTCACCGCCACGTACTACAGCGGTATCCGGGTGCCGCAGAAGGACGTCATCGGTGACGTCAACGGTGGCTGGCAGCTGATCGCCGCGCAGCTCAACCACGAGCGCATCGGTCTGGCCGCGATCGGTGGCCGCACCTACGGTCTGTGGCACCAGGTCCTGGACTGGGCCAAGGAGAACGGCGCGATCGAGATTCCGTGGGTGCAGCAGGAGTTCGCGCGCACGCACGCCAAGCTCGAGGCCATGCGCCTGCTGAACTGGAAGATGACCGCGGCCGTTGCCGCCGACACGCTGTCCGGCGCCGACGCCGGCGCCACCAAGGCGTACGGCACCGAGACCCACATCGACGTGTACCGCACGCTGCTGGGCATCCTCGGCGCCGCGGGTCGCATCCGCCCCGAGTCGCCGGGCGCGCTGCTGGCCGGTCAGATCGAGCAGATCTCCCGCCAGGGCATGGTCAACACGTTCGGTGGCGGCGTCAACGAGGTCCTGCGCGACATGGTCGGCACGATGGGCCTCGGTCTGGCACGTGAGAAGAGGGTCAAGTGAGCGAATTCCTCACCAAGCTCAAGGCATTCGAGGGTCAGATCCTGACTCCCACGGTGTGGGGTCCGGACGAGGTCAACACCCCGATGATCCGGCACTGGGTCGAGACGATGGGCGACACCAGCCCGATCTACCTCGACGACGACGCGGCCCGGGCGACCGGCCGTGACGGCGCTGTCGCACCGGCGCTGATGGCGCAGGTGTGGACCATGCGCACCTTCAACGACAAGATGGCGAACAACGATCCGTCGCAGGTGTGGACCGATCTGATCGCCACGCTCGACGACGAAGGCTTCACGTCCGTCGTCGCGACCGACTCGGACTTCGAGTTCTTCACGGAACTGCGTCCCGGCGACCGTGTTTCGCTCACCGAGGTGATCGAGTCGATCTCCGAGGAGAAGAAGACCGGCCTCGGCGTCGGACACTTCGTCACGACGCTCAAGACGTACCGCCGCGGCGGCGCCGCGAACGGACACAGTGGGGACGACGAGGTCGTCGCGACGCAGCGTTGGCGGACGTTGCGCTTCAAGCCGAAGGGCAGCGAGAAGGCGGCCGAGAAGCCGGCGGAGAAGTCGGGCGGCCCCATCCCGGGCCTGCGCCCCCGACCGGCTCTCAACGCCGACAACGCTTTCTGGTTCGAGGCCGCCAAGGAGCACCGCCTGGTGATCCAGCGGTGCACCAACTGCGGCGTGCTGCGCCACCCCACGGGTCCGATGTGTGGCGCGTGCCAGTCGCTGAACTGGGACACCGTCGACGCCTCGGGCCGGGGCATCGTCTACAGCTTCGTCGTCAACCACCACCCGCAGATCCCCGGATTCGAGTACCCGCTCATCGTGGCGACCATCGAACTCGAAGAGGGCACGCGCCTGATCGCGAACATGACCGGCATCGCGCCGGACGATGTCGAGATCGGCATGCCGGTGGAACTGGACTGGATCGACGCCGACCCGGATCTGACGCTGCCCGCGTTCCGTCCGGCCGCACGGGAGGACTCCTGATGGACTTCAACTTCAGCGAAGAGCAAGAGGCAATTCGTAACCTCGCCGACGAGGTCTTCACCAGCAAGGCCGACATCGACCGCGTCAAGCAGGTCGAGCTGAGCGACGAGCGCCTGGACCGCGACCTGTGGCGCGAACTCGCCAACACGGGCCTGCTGGGTATCGCGCTGCCCGAGGATCTCGGCGGCGGCGGCATGGGCCTGTCCGAGCTGTACGTCCTGCTCGAGCAGCAGGGCCGCCACGTCGCGCCCGTGCCGATCTGGCAGTCGGCCCTCGCGGCCCTCGCGGTCGCCGAGTTCGGAACCGATGCGCAGCGCACCGCGCTGGTGCCGGGAGTGGCGGAGGGCAGCAGCTTCCTCACGATCGGTCTCGAGGAGTTCGGCCCCTACGTCGAGGGGAACCCGCAGACCACCGCCGCCGAGGCGAACGGCCAGTGGACCCTCACGGGCGCCAAGGCCGTCGTCCCGATCACGCACGTCGCGGATCGCGCGATCGTCTCGGCCACCACGCCGACCGGTGCCGCGCTGTTCGTCGTCGACCTCGCGGGCGAGGGTGTCTCGGTGGAGCAGACGCAGTCCACCACCTGGGAGATCTGCGGCAACGTCACGCTCGAGTCCGCCCCGGCGGAGCTGCTCGGCCCCGCCGACGGCACCACCGCGCAGTGGTTGCTCGACCGTGTCGAGCTCGCGCTCGCCGCGATCCAGCTCGGCGTCGGTTCCGGCGCCGTCCAGCAGGCCGTCACGTACCTCAACGGCCGCCACCAGTTCGGCCGTCCGCTGGCGACCTTCCAGGCCGTCAACCACCAGCTGGCCGACTGCTACATCGACCTCGAGGCCATGCGCGTGACGCTGTGGCAGGCCGCGTGGCTGCTCGCCGAGGGGCAGGAGCTGGGCACGTCGGTGCTCGTCGCCAAGTGGTGGGCCACCGACGGCGGCCAGCGCGTGGTGCACCGCACCACGCACGTGCACGGCGGCATGGGTGTCGACACCGACTACCCCGTGCACCGGCACCTGCTGTGGGGCAAGCAGATCGGCGCCACCCTGGGCGGTTCGGCGTCGGATCTCGCCCGTCTCGGCGCGCAGCTCGCCGCGGGTGTCGAGGTGGTCGCATGACCGCCACCGTCACCGTCACGGGCCGCAGCTACGACGACATCGCCGTCGGCGAGGTGCTGCCGGAGCTGGCGATCCCGCTGACCCGCACGCTGATCGTCGCGACGGCGATCGCGACCCGCGACTTCCAGGACGTGCACCACGATCCGGAGCTGGCGCAGCAGCGCGGCAGCAAGGACGTGTTCATGAACATCCTCACCAGCAACGGGCTGGCCGGGCGGTTCGTGACGGACTGGGCGGGGCCGTTCGCGACCGTGCGCCGGGTCAAGATCCGGCTCGGTGCCCCCAACTACCCGGGCGACACGATGACCATGAGCGGTGAGGTCGTCTCGAAGGAGAACGGTCTCGTCGAGGTGAAGGTCGTCGGCGCGAACAGCCTCGGCAACCACCTCGCGGGCTCCGTCACCGTCGCGTACCCCGCCGCCAGCGAAGGGAAGGACGCCTGATGGCTGTCAGCCCGCTCTCGGGTGCCGCCGCGATCGTCGGTATCGGTGCCACCGAGTTCTCGAAGAAGTCCGGCCGTTCGGAGCTGCAGCTCGCGTGCGAGGCGGTCACCGCGGCCCTCGCCGACGCCGGCATCGACCCCTCCGAGGTCGACGGTCTGACCACGTTCACGATGGAGACCAACGGCGAGATCCTCGTCGCCCGCAACTGTGGGCTCGGGGAGCTCAAGTTCTTTTCCCGGATCGGCTACGGCGGCGGCGCGGCGTGCGCGTCGGTGCAGCAGGCCGCGATGGCCGTCGCGACCGGCATCGCCGACGTCGTGGTGGTCTACCGCGCGTTCAACGAGCGCTCCGGAATGCGCTTCGGTGCGGGCCAGCACGACCGCCCGATGGACTCCACCGCCGACCGCGCAGCGTACGCATGGTTGACCCCGCAGGGACTGGCGACTCCCGCCCAGTGGGTCGCGATGTTCGCCCGGCGGTACATGTACCAGTACGGTGCCACGAGTGAGGATTTCGGCCGGGTTGCTGTCGTGGACCGCAAGCATGCCGCGAACAACCCGAAGGCGTGGTTCTACGGCAAGCCCATCACGCTCGAGGACCACCAGAACTCCCGGTGGATCGCCGAGCCGCTGCACCTGCTCGACTGCTGCCAGGAGACCGACGGCGGTCAGGCCCTCGTCATCGTCTCGGCCGAGCGCGCCAAGGACCTGCGTCAGAAGCCCGCGATCATCAAGGGCGCTGCGCAGGGCTCCGGCAAGGACCAGCACATGATGGCGAGCTACTACCGGCCCGACATCACCGGGATCCCGGAGATGGGTCTGGTCGGCCGTCAGCTCTACGCCCAGGCCGGGCTGACGCCGGACGACATCGACGCCGCGGTCCTCTACGACCACTTCACTCCTCTGGTGCTCCCGCAGCTCGAGGAACTCGGTTTCTGCCGTCCCGGCGAGGCCAAGGACTTCATCCGCGAGGGCAATCTGGAGATCGGTGGACGGCTGCCGAGCAACACGCACGGCGGCCAGCTCGGTGAGGCGTACCTCCACGGCGTCAACGGCATCGCGGAGGCGGTCCGGGTGCTGCGGGGCACGTCCACCAACCAGCCCGAGAAGGTCGAGAACATGATCGTCACGGCGGGAACTGCGGTCCCCACGTCCGGTCTGATTCTCGGCGTCGCCTGACCGAATTACCTGGAAGGACCGAAGAATGACGGCAGTGGAGCAGAAGCCGGCCGGCGCGTGGCGTGGGGTCGACCTCGGCACCCGCACGGTGAGCTACGACGAGCGTGACGCGATCCTGTACGCGCTCGCCGTCGGCGCCAAGGCCACCGACCTGGACCTCGTGATGGAGGACCGGCTGCGGGTGCTGCCGACGTTCGCGCTGACCCTGGCCCAGTGGGCCCCCGACGAGCTGGGGCAGCGCGGTGCCTTCGACACGAAGACCGCGCTGCACGGCTCGCAGGAGCTGAAGGTGCTCGCACCGCTGCCGCGCAGCGGTGAGCTGTCGCTGAAGGCCACGGTCGGCGAGGTCTGGGACAAGGGCGCAGCGGCGGTGTTCGAGGTACGCGTCGAGTGCGAGTACTTCGTGGCCACCTGGTCGCTGTTCGCCCCGGGCGCAGGCGGATTCGGTGGCGAGCGCGGCCCGTCCAAGCCGCCGGCGCCGGAGGGCGAGCCGAACCTGACCACCGAGCTGGTCACCGCCGCGAACCAGACGGCGCTGTACCGGCTGCTCGGCGACATGCACCACATCCACATCGATCCGGAAGCGGCCGCGCACATCGGTCAGCCGCGACCGATCATGCACGGACTGTGCACACTCGCCGCGTCGACGCTGCCGCTCGCCCGGGAGCTCGGCGTGCACCCGGCGGACCTGAAGGAGCTGCAGGGCCGCTTCGCTGCCCCGATGTTCCCCGGTGACACCGCGGAGCTGAAGGCGTGGGGTGACGCCTCGGGTCTGTCGTTCGAGCTGGTCCGCGAGGGCAAGGCGGCGATCTCCGGCGGTTACGCGGTCTTCGCCGAGTAGCCCCGTCAGGACTTCAGCTGCGGGAGCGTTCGACTTCGGTCACGCTCCCGCAGCTGTTTTCACGTCCGGGCTCAGTTGCCCTGCGTCGCCATGTAGCGGGCCGGGTACTCGCCGCCACCGTGGACCGCGAGGTCGGCACCGTTGACGTACGACGACAGGTCGCTGCCCAGGAACAGGCAGGCCTTCGCGATGTCCGACGGCACGGCCATGCGCTCCATCGGCAGGGTGCGGGTGACCGCGGCGCCGCCGTCCTCGCCGTACACCGACGCCGCCGCCTCGGTGCGGATCAGGCCCGTTGTGATGTGGTTGACGCGCACCTTCGGGGCCCACTCGAGTGCGAGGGCCTTCGTCAGGCCGAGAAGGCCGGCCTTCGCGGCGGTGTAGGCGGCGGTGCCGGGCTGCGGCTGGTGCGCGGAGACGCTGCCGATGTTCACGATCGCACCGCCGGTCTCCTGTTCGCGCATCACCAGATTCGCGGCCTGCGCCATGTAGGCCGGTGCCAGCAGATTCAGGGCGACGATCTTCTCGACGAAGCGCGGCGAGACGGTGGCGGCGTCGGCGTCGGGGGAGCCACCCGCGTTGTTGACCAGCACGTCGAGGCGGCCGAAGCGGTCGACGGCGTCCCGCACGAGGGCGGTCGCGTCGTCGGGGTCGCGGACGTCCACGGCGCGGAACGCGGCGCTGCGCCCGTCCACGGTGGGCAGGTTCTCGGGCTCGTTGCGAGCGCACACGAGAACGTCGGCGCCGGCCTGCAGGAAGTGCTCGGCGATGACGAAGCCGATGCCCTTGGTGCCGCCGGTGACGATCACTGCGCGGCCGGTGAAGTCGACCGGGTTGGGGTAGTTCATCCGAACTGCCTTTCTGTCGTATCGCAGCGCCGTACGCCACGAGGCTCATTGGTGCTCAGAAGTTTTCGCCGCCGATTTCGCGAAAACGCTGCGCGCAAGCAAATGCTTGGTCGAGAATAGTCGACTGGAGGTCTGTCACACCAGATCTTCCCAGTTCACGAGACTTCGAGAGCGAGTACACATGGGCAACCTCGACGGCAAGATCGCACTCATCACGGGCGCCGGTCAGGGCATCGGCCAGGGCATCGCGCACGCGCTGGCCAAGGAGGGCGCGTCGATCGTCGTCTCCGGCCGGACCGAGTCGAAGCTGATCAAGACGGTCGAGCAGATCGAGGCGTACGGCGGCAAGGCATTACCGGTTCCGTGTGATGTCAGCAGCGGTGACGACATCGACGCGCTCGTGGCGCGCACGATCGAGCACTTCGGCGGGGTCGACATCCTGGTGAACAACGCCAACGACTGCAAGCCCGGCCCGCTGCTGTCGGTCACCGACGAGGACTTCGAGCGCTCGTTCGCGACGGGCCCGCTCGCGACGCTGCGCCTGATGCGCGCGTGCTACCCGTCGATGAAGGAGCGCGGCGGCGGATCGATCATCAACCTCGTCACGTCGGCGGCGGTCCGCTGGGATGCCAGCAACTACGGCGCGTATGCGGCGACCAAGGAAGGCATGCGCTCGCTCACCCGCGCCGCGGCCTGCGAGTGGGGCATCGACGGTATTCGTGTCAACGCGATTGCACCGCACGCGCTGTCGCCGGCACTCGAATGGTGGATCAACGAGTACCCCGAGGAGGCCGAGGAGTTCAAGGCCGGCATTCCGCTGCGCCGCATCGGCGACCCCGAGAGCGACATCGGACGCGCGGTCGTCTTCCTGGTGAGCAACGACGCCGGTTACCTCAGCGGTGCCACCATCCCGCTCGACGGCGGTCAGTCCCGCTGGGGCTGACGGACGTGGACGCACGGCCCGACCCCGCCCGGATCCTGGTCCTCACCACCGATCCGGCGATCGAGCGCGCCGTCGGTGAGGCCGTCGGCGACTCGGGAACGCTCGTCCGGCCGAGGTCCCGCACCGCGTCCGCGGTGCGGGACCTGCTGCCGGGTGTCGACGTGGTCGTGGCGGACTGGAGCGGACAGCTGCCGCTCGGCGCCGCCGAGGCCGCACTCGGCCGGCACCTGCGGCTGATCCAGCAGCCGGGCGTCGGCATCGCCTACATCGACGTCGACGCCTGGACCGAAGCCGGTGTACCGGTCGCGAACACCCCCGGAGGAAATGCGGCGTCGGTGGCCGAGTGGGCGGTCGCCGCCGCCGCGAACCTGTGTCGGTCGATCGCCTGGGCGGACGCCGAGATGCGCCGCGGGCGGTGGCCGCAGACGTCGGTCCGACAGCGGGACTGCCGGGATCTCGGCGATCGTCGGATCGGTCTGGTCGGGTTCGGTGACATCAATCGCCGCTGTGCTGAGCTGTTCACGGCGTTCGGGTGCGAGGTCGCCTACCACTCGCGCCGGCCGCACCCGGACGCGCCGGTGCCACACCTGCCGCTCGACGACCTTCTGGCGGTGTCGGACGTGGTGGTGGTCGCGGTCCCGCTGACCGCGGACACCCGGGGGTTGATCTCGGCACGCGAGCTCGAACTGCTGCCTCGCGAGGCGCTCGTGGTGAACGTGGCCCGCGGGCCGGTCGTGGACGAGACGGCGCTCGCCGACGCGATCCGGTCCGGCACGGTGGCCGGTGCGGCCCTCGACGTCTTCGCGCGGGAGCCCGTCGAGACCGACAGCCCGCTGTTCGACCTCGACAACGTGCTGCTCAGCCCGCACATCGCGGGAGGCAGTTCGACGGCGCTGGCCCGGATGTACGCGATGACGGCGGAGAACGTCGCGCGGGTGTGCCGCGGGGACGATCCGCTGTGGACGATCGGCTGAGAATCCCGTCGGCCTTCCGGCGCCACCGGCATCGAAACAAGCGTTCGACGGATTCTCGGTAGGCTCTGCGCACCGGTCCCGCTGGGTGGGACGGCGATCGTAGGAGGCACCGGATGATGACATCGCTGCTGGGCAAGGTGCGCCTACTTCTCGAGTCCTTCGACGCCGAGTCGGGTTCGTTGTCCCTCACCGAACTGTCGCGGCGCAGTGGTGTCGCGAAGGCGACCGTGCACCGACTCGCGGCCGAGATGGTCGAACTGGGACTGCTCGAGCGCATCGGAACCGACTACCGGCTGGGCCTGCGGCTGTTCGAACTGGGACAGCTCGTCCCGACGCAGCGCATCCTGCGCGAGGCCGCGCTGCCGTTCCTGCAGGAATTGCACGCGATCACCCGCGAGACCGTGCACCTGGCGATCCGTGACGGCCTCGACGTGCTGTACATCGACAAGATCTCCGGCCACGGTTCGGTGGAGCTGCCGTCCCGCGTCGCCGGCCGGCTGCCGGTCGAGGTCACCGCCACCGGCAAGGTCATGCTCGCTTTCTCGTCGCCGGCGGTGTTCGAGCAGGTCGTCGCCCGCGGGCTCGCGAAGTTCACGCATCGCTCGGTGGCGTCGGCGGCGATGCTGCGGCGCCAGCTCGAACGTGCTCGCAGCGAGGCGATGATGGTCGAGGCGGAGGAAGTCCGCCTCGGGACGGCCAGCGCGGCGGTCCCGATATTCTCGGGTGGTTCGACCGTCGTCGGCGCCGTCAGTGTCTCCACCAGCACGGCCCGGATGAACCTCGCCCGGATCTCGGGCCCGCTGCAGACCGCGGGACAGGGCGTCAGTCGAGCGCTGCACGAGATCGCGCGGACGGCCTGACGACCGTCCCCAGCGCGAGCAGCGCCAGGACCGCGGATCCGGTCATGGCGACGGCGATCGCCAGCGACGTGTTGCCGAGCAGTCCGACGATCGGGGCGATGACCGCCGCCGCCCCGAACTGTGCGAACCCCACCATCGCCGCCGCGGTCCCGGCGGCCTCGCCGTGCCGGGACAGCGCGAGCGCCGGCGCGTTCGGCATCACGAATCCGGTGGCGCACAGCAGTGCCAGGACCGGGAGTGCGAACCCGAGGAAGCCCCCGGTGGCGGTCGCCGCCAACCCGATCGCGACGCCGCCGAGCACGGTGCTCGCCGCGAGCGATGTCACGCAGATGCCCAGCGGCGTCCAGCGTCCCAGCAACACGACGTTGAGCTGGGAGGCGCCGATCAGCACGACGGCCCCGGCCGCGAACGCGATGCCGTAGACGCCGGGCGCCAGCTCGAACTGGTCCTGCATCACGAACGACGACCCGGCGATGTACGCCCACAGCACCGCCCGGCCCAGCCCGCACACCAGAACGAGCACCATGAAGTGTCCGTCACGGGCCACCGTCGCGTACGTGCGCAGCACCGGCCCGAGGCCGCGCCCGACGCGCGCGGACGGTGGCAGCGTCTCGGGCATCGCGACCCCGCCGAGGACGATCATCACCAGCCCGAGGCCGGCGAGCACGAGGAACACTCCGTGCCACGAGACCGCCGTCAGCAACACACCCCCGATCGAGGGAGCGAGGATCGGGGCGACACCCATCACGAGCATCAGTCGCGACATCACGACGGCAGCGTCCCTGCCCTCGAACAGGTCCCGGACGACGGCCATCGCGATCACCCCGGTCGCGGCCGCGCCGAGCCCCTGCAGTGCGCGCAGCGCGCCGAGGACCGCGATCGACGGCGCGAACCAGCAGGCCACCGACGCCGCGACGTGCAGCGACGTGCCGAGGACGAGTGGCCGTCGACGTCCGAAGACGTCGGAGAGCGGCCCGATCACCAACTGCCCCAGGGCCAGGCCGAGCAGTGTCCCGGTGAGTGTCAGCTGCACGGCGGCGTCCGACGTCAGGAAGTCCTCGGTGATCGCGGGCAGCGCCGGCAGGTACATGTCCACCGTGAACGGCCCGAGGGCGGTGAGCAGGCCGAGGATCACGACCAGCCGGATCCGGCTCCAGCCCTCGGGCGCAGCGACGCGGGCACCTTCCCGGACCGCGTCGGTCGTCGCGTCGGCTGTCACGGATGCTGCTGGTTCAGGAACCCGGTCACCACGGTGTAGTAGTCGTGCGGCCGCTCCTCCTGGAGGTGATGCGACGCCTTGTCCATCACGTAGAGGTGGCCGCGGTCGATCATCCGGGCGAGCATCAGCGGGTAGTCGGGGGTGAGGAAGGCGTCGTGCATTCCCCACGCGAAAAGTACCGGCGCCTTGATCATTCCGAGCTCCGCGGTGAGATCCTGCCAATCTCCGCGCGGGTTGTCCGATGCCGCCGCGAGGGCCATCTCGTCGGGGTCGAGGCTCTGCTCGTAGCGCATGTCGAGGGTCTCCTCGGGCAGGCGTTCGCCGTCGAACCATTCGAGCTTGGTGATGAGCTGACGCATCTTCTCCCGCGTGGGGCCCTCGCCCCCGTAGTACACGTCGCGGGCGTTGCGGCCGCGACGGCCGTCCTCGGGCAGCGGGGCGAGCGGGCCGTAGAACACCGGCATGCTGCCGGTGATCACCAACGAGCGCACCCGGTCGGGGTACTTCGCCGCCAGATTCAGCGCGATGGTGCCGCCCCACGAGTTGCACACGAAGTCGGCGCGGTCGATGCCGAGCTCGTCGAGCAGTGCCACCACCTTCGCGGCGTGGAAGTCCCACATCGGCCCGGTGATCGTGCACTTGTCCGACAGGCCGTACTGCAGGATGTCGACGAGAATCGCCCGACGATCCTGCGCGAAGAGCGGCGCGACCGGACCGAAATCGGACCATGCGGTGCAGCCCGGCCCGCCGCCGTGCAGGAAGATCGTGGGGGCGCCCTCCCCGAGGTCGTGGTAATGGAACTTCACGCCGGCTGCGGTGGCGTACAAGCTGTTCGGTCGATTCGTCATGCGCATACCTGACCCGATCTCCGTGCACGGGCAAAGGATCACGGTCCGTCAGGCGGTCCCGGTCTGTGGCAGTGCAGGTGGTGCCGCCCCTAGCGTCGCCGCATGAGAACTCCACTGGACATCGTCCACGAGCGGGTGTCGGCGGCGATCGGCACGCGCGAGCATCGCGACCTCGGATCGGTCCGCCCCGACGAGGCGGTCGCGTTCGCGCGCGCATGCGCGGAGGACGACCCCCGCTATCTGGAACCGGACCGTCCGGACTTCGCTGTGCACCCCATGTACGTGCCCAGCCTGCTCCGCGGGCCGAGCGGCGCGCGGGACGAAGACTATCGGGCCGACGGGATGTTCGCGGACGAGGTGCCCGGGACGTCGGGCCTGGACGTCCGACTCATGGCCGGCGGGCAGGACGTCGACTTCCACCGGCCGACGCCGCTGGGCGAGCGGATCGGCGCCGACCGGGTCGTCGACCGGATCGAGTGGAAGGGGCGCGGCGACGCCCGGTTTCTGTTGATCACCGTCGTCAAGACCTACCGCGCCGCCGGGGTCGGGGTGCTGGCGACCGTCACGGAGAGGTTCATCGTCCGATGATCGGCAATATCGAACCCGCCGCCGGAGCAGAAATCGAACCTGTTGTGCTGCACACTGATCCGACCCGCGTGCAACGCTTCGGCGCGACCACGCACAACGCCCACCGGATCCACTACGACACCGCGTACGCGCGAGCGGAGGGGCTGGCCGACCGTGTCGTGATGGCGCAGCTGCACGGCACTCTGTTCTTCCGGGCCGCCACCCGATACGTCGGTGATCCCGATGCGGTGCTGTCCGTCGGGTGGCAAAACCGTGCGCCCGCCTACGTCGGGACGACGCTCACGGTCACGGGAACCGTGCGCGAGGTCCACGACGACCGGATCGTTCTGGGTCTCGAGGAGCGCGACTCCGACGGGACGCTGTGCGCTGCCGGTGAGGCCGTCGTGGCCCGGCGGTGAACCGGGTCTGCTGAGTGAACCGGATCCGTTGGAAGGACGGACCTTTAGTCGGAAGATTTGCGTACCAAAAGATCTCGTGTCGAGAGGACTTCACATGACTGGTGTCGAGGCGCCGGACGCCGCACAGGCGCTCCCGGAGAGGCCGCGTGCGGCCGGTCGGCAGGACTGGACGGCGTGGCCCCGATACAACGAGGCCGGCAGCGGCTACCGGGGCTACTGGTACCCGGTGACGTGGTCCAGCCACATCACCAAGGACCCCAAGAGCTACACGATCTGCGGCGAGAAGCTCGCGATCATCCGTGACAGCGGCAAAGTGTATGCGCTGCATGATCGTTGTCCGCATCGCGGCGTTCCGCTGTCGGAGGGTGATCAGCAGTTCCCGGGCACCGTCAGCTGCCCGTACCACGGGTGGACGTTCCGGCTGAACGACGGCAAGCTCGCCGCGGTCATCACCGACGGACCCGACTCGAAGATCTGCGGCAAGCTTTCCGTCCGGACGTACTCCGTCGAGGAGCGGCTCGGTCTGGTGTGGGTCTACATTCCGATCGCGGAGGAGCCCGCGCCGCCGATCGACGAGCAGCTGCCCCGCGAACTCGTCGAGAACGAGGGCATCGTCGGTGGCCGCATCCAACCGCGCGGCGGCAACTGGCGATTCGCGTGCGAGAACGGCTTCGACGAGGGCCACGCCAAGTACCTGCACCGCACCGCGCTGTGGCGGCTGTTCAAGCCGATGCCCACGTGGAACATCACGAGCATCGTGCCCGAGGGGCGGTGGCTCTTCCGTGTGCAGGACGAGGTGTACTGGGAGGCGGACTTCCCCGGCGTCGGCAAATGGACGAACAAGCGCTGGTGGAAGAAGAAGCCCGACGAGAGCCAGATCTCGCAGATCGGCAACGTCGGCGCCGGTCTGAAGGTGAATCCGGTGATCGAGGCCCAGAAGTTCCCGGGCTTCGCCTCGCTGTCCATGCCCGGGGTGCTGCGCATCGCATACCCCAACTTCATCCACTACGAGTTCTACGTCCCCGTCGACGAGGACAACCACCAGTACGTGGGTCTCATGGTCAACTTCGTCACCGGGGCGGCGAAGCTCGGTTTCTACGCCAAGTACCTGGGCGCGATCCGCTGGCTGTTCCACGGTCAGTTCTCCGGCCAGGACGAGTGGATGGTCCGTGTCACGGACGCGCCGCCGGAGAAGCTCTACCGCCCCGACATCTCGCTCACCGCGTGGCGCAACCTCGCCGAGGAGGAGTACGCCGAGAAGATCGCCGCCGCGGTGGCACACACCCCGCAGCCCCCGGCGCGCCCGGCACGGGAGCGACGCCGTGCCACCCCAGCCGCCGAGTCGAACGGCGCCGAATCGGCGTCGCGGACCCCGGCCGCTTCGGACTAGAGGAGAAGACGATGTTCAAGACTCTCGTGAGCGTGACGGTCGGAGTCCTGCTCGCCGTCGGTGCGCGGCCGGCTTGGCGCTTCGTCGCGGCCCGCAGCAATACCCAGGTACACCAGGTCAACTCGTGACCCCCGGGACCGCCGACCCTCTCGCCGGTCTCGACGAACAGCGCCGCCGGTGGGTCGAGAAGGCCTGGGGCGAGGTGGATCGCGAGCGGCTGCGCGAGCTGACGGTCGGGCTGGTGGACATCGCGAGCCCGACCGGCGACGAGGCACCGCTCGCCCGACACATCACGGACACGTTGGCGGCCGGTGGGGTCGAGGCGCACACCATGTACCTCGACGACCGTCAGGCGAACTCGTGGGCCCGGGTGCGCGGCAACGGCACCGGACCGGACCTGATGTTGTATGCGCCGATCGACACCGTCACGAGCGGCGACGCCGCCGAGGACGTTCCGTGGGCCGCGGAGACACTGCGACCGGATCTGCGCGCCGAGGCCGCCGTCGACGGCGACTACGTCATCGGTCTGGGGGCGTCGAATCCGAAGGGGCACGCGGCCTGCGTCATGGCGGCTGTGGAGGCGGTCCGGGCCGCGGAGATCCCGCTGACCGGTGACCTCCTCGCCGGCTTCGGCGCCGGCGGCATGCCGACCAACGCCCGACCGGGCGTGGGGAATCCGCGAGCGAACACCGGCCAGGGAGTCGGCTGCTCGTACCTGCTCGAGCAGGGCGTGTGGCCGGACTTCGCGCTCATCGCGAAGCCGGGCTGGACGGTGTCGTGGGAGGAGGTGGGGCTCGCGTGGTTCGAGATCACCGTGCACGGCACCCACACGTACGTCGGTTCGCGGCACCGGTTGCCGTACCGGAACCCGGTCGCGCTGGCCGGTGCGGTGGCGTTGCGGCTCGAGGAGTGGTTCCCGCAGTACTCGCACCGGCACGGGGACGGGCTGGTGCTGCCGCAGGGGATGGTTGCGAACATTCGTGGTGGCTGGGAGCGCACCGCGTCCTTCACCCCGGGGCAGGTGCGGATGACGGTGGATCTGCGGCTGAGCCCGCGGACCACACCGTCGGCGGCCGGCCGCGAACTGACGGAAGCGGTACGGGCCATCGCCGCCGATCTGGACGCGCGGATCGATGTCGAACGAATCCTGGCGATCCCGGGAGAGTCGTCCGACGAGCAGATGTGGCTGTGTCGCAGCGCGATCGGTGCATGGGAGGCGTTCGAGGGCGGCCCGCACGACGGGGTGCACGACGCCAGTGGCGCGACCGACGCGAACATCCTGCGCGGCCGCGGCATTCCGACCGTGCGGGTCGGGATGCCGAAGGTGGTCGACGCCCCGTTCGAGGTCGATTTCGCGATGGGCATGAACACCGTGGACCTGCGCGAGGCGGAACGCCTCACGCGCTACCTGATCCGGGTTGCCGTCGACACCGTGACCCGGTCTCTCGAGGAAGTGGGGATCGACTGATGGCGAGACTGGTGCTGGGGGTGGGTGCATCGCACAGCACCCTCATGAACACGCACTGGGAGGAGACGACCCACAAGGCGGAGGCCGAGCGGTTCCGCGCCGCACTGGGGGCGGCGCGCGACCGCATCGCCGCCGCGCGACCCGACGTCGTCGTCCTGCTGGGATCCAATCACTTCCGCGGCTTCTGGCTCGACCTGATCCCACCCTTCACACTCGGGGTCGGCGAGTGCATCGCGAGCGGGGAGTCGGGCACGCCGAAAGGCCCGCAGAACGTCGACGTCGACCTCGCGCGCCACGTCGCCGACGAGGTGGTGGAGGGCGGAGAATTCGATCTGGCGTTCTCGGCGCGTCTGCAGATCGATCACGGACAGTCGCACGCGATCCAGTACCTGCTCGCCGGGCTCGACGTCCCGATCGTCCCGCTCGTGGTCAACGTGTTCGCGCCTCCTCTGCCTACGTTCGGGCGGTGCGAAGGCCTCGCCCTGGCACTGCGCGACGCGATCGCGTCGTACCCCGGCGATACGCGGGTGGCCGTCATCGCTTCGGGCGGGCTGTCGCACCGGCTGCCGTGGCCGGACTGGCGGGACCCGCACGGCGAGGACGAGGACTTCATGGTCCAGGCCTGGCTCGACGGTCGCGAGAACTGGTCGGACTACGACGTCCGCCGGCGCCAGATCATCCGGGCCGCCGAGGCCGCGATCTCACCCGAGTTCGACGACCGCATCCTCGACCTGTTCGCCGTCGGCAAGGCCGGTGAACTCGCGGGCTACACGAGCGCGGCCATCGAAGCCGAGGCGGGCAACGGCGCCCAGGAACTGCGCACCTGGCTGATGATGGCCGCGATGATGGACTACATCCCCGCCGAACGGCTTGCCTACGAGTCGATTCCGGAATGGCTGACCGGTATGGGCGTCGTCGTCCTGGATCCCGCGGCGGCACCGGCGGCGCACTGACTTCATCTCCCCTCTCTTCTGCAAAGGACACACTCATGACAATCTGGAACGAACTGGCCGGCATCGACTTCGCGGTCAAGACCGTCGACGCCGCGGGCATCCCCACCCGATCGCTGCAGGCCGGCTCCGGTGACGAGGCCGTGGTGTTCCTGCACGGCACCAGCGGCCATCTCGAGGCGTTCGCGCGGAACATCGCGGTGCACGCCGCGCACTACGAGTGCCACGCCATCGACATGCTCGGCCACGGATACACCGGAAAGCCGGACTACGCATACGAGATTCCCCGATACGTCGAGCATCTCGTGAACTACCTCGACGCCGTCGGACTCGACAAGGTTCATCTGGTGGGCGAGTCCCTCGGCGGATGGGTCGCCGCCCACCTCGCCAGCGAACAGCCGGAGAGGGTGCTGTCGCTGCAGCTGCTCGCGGCGGGCGGCACCGTCGCCAACCCGGAGATCATGGAGCGCATCCGCACGTCGACGACCAAGGCGGTGCAGAGCGACGACGTCGAGTTGACCCGGGCACGCCTGCGGCTGCTCATGCACGATCCCGTCGATGCCACCGAGGAACTCGTCGAGGCACGGCACCGGATCTACCACCAGCCGGACTTCGTCGCGAACATCCACAACCTGCTGTCTTTGCAGGACATGGAGACTCGCCAGCGAAACCTGCTGCGTCCCGATCGTCTCGCCCGTATCCAGGCGCCCACCCTGGTGGTGTGGGGGCACGAGAATCCGTTCGGTGACGTGCCGGAGGCGAAGAAGATGGCGGAGGACATCCCCGGCGCGCAGCTGCAGCTCTACCCCGAGTGCGGCCACTGGCCGCAGCACGAGCAGGCGGCACTGTACAACCCGCTGAGCCTCGAGTTCCTGGCGAAGGCGTCCGCGCACGCACGCAGCGTCGCCTGAGTGGACTTCCCGCAACACAGTTCGTGGAGCCGGCCGCGCATAGCGCGGCCGGCTCCACGCATCGAGAGGACGGTGTGCGATGCGGATACTGCTGTTGGCGCCGGACGAGCGTGACCTCCTCGGGGGTCTGCTGCGCGGTGCCGCCCCCGGTGCCGAGGTGGTCCGACCGGTTACCCGATCCCGGGACGAGCTGCGTGCCCTGCTGCCCGACGTCGACATCGTGGTCGGGGATTGGAGCGGTCGACTGCCCTTGGGCGCAGTGGAAGCCGAGATCGGTGGGCATCTGCGGCTGCTTCAGCAACCGGGCGTCGGTGTGAACTGGATCGACGTGGAAGCGTGGCGGCGGGCGGGGGTGCCGGTCGCCAACACTCCCGGCGCCAACGCGGCCTCGGTGGCGGAGTGGGCCGTCGTCGCGACCGCGAGCCTGAGCCGGTCGATGGGTTGGGCGCACGACCGGCTCCGCGCCGGGGAGTGGCCGCAGGAGCAGATTCTGGACCACGGCTGTCGCGACCTCGGTGAGCGCCGGGTTGGGATCGTCGGGTTCGGGGACATCGGCCGTCGGTGCGCAGGTCTGTTCGCGGCGTTCGGCTGCGAGGTTGCGTACACCGCACGCCGCCCGAGGTCCGACGCGCCGGCGCGGTATCTCCCGTTCGACGACCTGCTCGCGGTGTCGGACGTCCTCGTGCTCGCGGTGCCGTTGATGCCGTCGACCCGCGGACTGATCGGTGCGTCCGAGCTGGCCCGGCTGCCGGAGGAGGCGATCGTCGTGAACGTCGCCCGCGGTCCGGTCGTCCGCACGGATGCGTTGGTGGCCGGGCTGCGATCCGGACGTCTGGGCGGTGCGGCGCTGGACGTCTTCGATCACGAACCGCCGGCAGCGGACAGCGAGCTGCGGCGGCTCGACCGGGTCCTGCTCAGTCCGCACGTGGCCGGCGGCAGCGCCACCGCGCGGCGCCGGATCTACGAGATGACGGCCGCAAACGTCGCGCGCGTGTGTCACGGAGCCGCGCCGCGGTGGACGCTGTGACCACGTCGAATTTGTTTCCTTCGTATTTCGAACAATCCTCTCGGACCAGGTGCGATGTTGCGCCCCGGTAAGTTATCCGGCCCGGTCCGCACGGTGGACCGCGTTGGTTTTCGCCGCTGCTCCCCGCCGTTAGGTTTCTTCACCACGACCCCGCAAATGCGGCGCAGATCACAGAACGAAGGTGTGCACACATGGCCTGGCGATCGACATTCGGCAAGGTGACCCTTGCATCAGCAGCACTTGTTCTCACGGTTGCCGCGGGGGCGTGCAGCCGGCCCGCCACGCAGAGCACGGCCGACAGCGGCGGTGGCCCGCTCCGGATCGCGGTGGGCATCGACGCGTCCTACGCGCCGTTCTTCGTCGCCGACCAGGAGGGGATGTTCGCGGACGAGGGGCTCGACGTCCAGCTGGTCCAGTTCGGCCGTGGCGGTGAGGCCGTCGATGCACTGGCCACCGGCCAGGTCCAGGTGGCGGGTAGCTCCGACACCACGACCATCGCCCAGCTGCGACAGAATCCGTCGCTGCGGGCCATGTACTCGTACGAGGTGTCCGGCGACTACATCAAGGTCGTCCTGCGCAACGGAGTCGACACTGCGGCCGGTATCGAGAAGATGGGTATCGTTCCCGGACTGAGTCAGATCTCGACGGACAAGTACCTCGAGGCGAACGGAATCGCCCCGGGCGCAGTCGAGATGGTCTCGGCCACACCGACGGACATGCCCGCGCTCCTCAGTCGTGGCGACATCGACGGTTACGTGCTGTGGGAGCCGTGGCCGGCCACCGCGCTGTCGCAGGGCAGCGGGCACGTCGTTGCCGTCACCGGTGACTACGACTGGTTCTACCACCACTGGGCCATCACGACGGCCCCGTGGCTGGAGCAGAACGAGGACACCGCCCGCAAGATCGCCAAGGTGCTCGCCCAGGCGAGCGAACGGGTCGAGTCCGACCCGCAGACGGCGGCGGCGGCGACCAGGAAGGCCGTCAACGTGGCCGAGGACCAGACCGTCACGGCAGTGAGCGAAATCGATTTCGGTGTCGAGAATCTCACCGACAAGGACGTGGAGTCCGCACAGTCGATCGTCGACTTCTACAAGAAGATCGGCGTTCTCTCCGAGCAGCCCGACCTCACCTCGGCGATGCTGCTCGACTGGTACCAGGAGGACAAGCAGTGACAGCGACAACCACCACCAAGGGCGTCCCGATCGACGTCCGCGATCTCGGCATCAGTTTCGGTGCCGCCGAGATCGTCTCGGGCATCGGCCTCGACGTTCGACCGGGCGAGTTCGTGTGCCTGCTCGGTCCGAGCGGATGCGGCAAGTCGACCTTGCTCTCGGCGATGGCGGGATTCGTGAAGCCGTCCGCCGGCGAGATCGTGTGCGACGGTGACGAGGTCTACGGGAGCAACCCGCACGCGGGCATGGTCTTCCAGAGTTCGGAGGCCCTCTTCGAGTGGATGACCGTGAGCCAGAACGTGGCGTACGGACCGCGTATGCACGGCGCGGACAAGGCGGCCCAGGCGCGGATCGCCGCCGAGTACCTCGCGATGGTCGGCCTGCCGCACGCCGGTGACAAGTTCCCGGCCCAACTTTCGGGCGGTATGCGTCAGCGCGTGCAGATCGCGCGCGTCCTCGCGAACCAGCCGTCGCTCGTGCTGATGGACGAGCCGTTCGGTGCGCTCGACGCCCAGACCCGTCAGGTCCTGCAGACCGAACTCGACAAGATCTGGCGGCACACCGGCTGCACCGTCGTCTTCGTCACGCACGACATCGACGAGGCGCTCACCCTGGCGGATCGCGTGGTCGTCATGTCCGCCGGACCGAAAGCGCGCATCAAGAGCATCTACGAGGTGGATGCGCCGCGACCGCGCGATCGTGCCCACCCCGAGGTGATCGATCTGTACGAGCAACTGCGGGACGACATCCGCGCCGAGGTCGTGGCGTCGCTGCGCAACCAGGGCATCGAGGAGGACCAGCTGTGACCGCCGTGGCCGACACCCCCACCACCGTGCGCGCCGCGCGCACATCCCGCACCCGCCGTCGTGGTGCCGGCGCATCCACCGCCGCCGCCCGCACCGCACTCCTGTGGATCGCGTCCGCCGCGATCGGTTTGGCGGTGTGGTCGTTCCTGGCCTGGTGGTACGGACCCACCACCATCGCCTCCCCGGCCGAGGTATGGACGGCGGCAAAGGAACTGGCCGAGAGCGGCGTGCTGTGGACGTCGATCTGGGCGTCCGCGCAGCGCATCCTCATCGGCTGGAGCCTCGGTGTCGTGATCGGTGCGCCGATCGGCATCCTGATGGGCCGCGTGAACATCGTGCGACAGCTGCTCGACCCGTACATCGAATTCTTCCGCTTCATCCCGCCGATCGCGTTCGTGACGCTGGCGGTGGTGTGGTTCGGCATCGGTGAGACGTCCAAGGTCGTCCTGATCTTCTACACCTCGGTCTTCATCGTCACGGTCAGCACGATCGCCGCCACGGTCTCGATCAGCGACAACAAGCTGCAGGCGGCAGCGAACCTGGGGGCGGGCAAGCTGCAGCTCATGAAGACGGTGGTGCTGCCGTCGTCGGTGCCCGGCATCATCACCGGCGCCCGCCTCGCGATGGGCAACAGCTTCCTGACGATCGTCTCCGCCGAGATCGTCGCCGCCGACCACGGCATCGGATCGATGATCTGGCAGGCGCGCAACTACGGCCGCATCGACTGGACCTTCGTCGGCATCATCGTGCTGGGCATCATGGGCTTCGTGTTCGACCGGATCCTGCGCCTGCTCTCGACACGGTACCTCGCTCGCTACGGCGTCAAGTAGACCCCCGACACCCGTCGAACCTGAAGGGACGCAATGACTCACGCACCCACCATCGCAGAGTTGGCCGGGATCCCCGGACGACCCGAGTCGGACGACGTCGAGAGCGAACGGCGGCGCCGCAAGATCGCGGTGATCGGCGGCTACCGGATCCTCTCGCGCTTCGGTCTGGACGAGGGGATCTCGGGGCACATCACGGCCCGCGACCCGGAGCGTCCCGACACGTTCTGGACGGCGCCGTTCGGCCGGCACTTCTCCCAGGTCCGGCCGGACGAGCTGCTGCACGTCGATTCCGAGGGCACCATCCTGTCCGGCGACGGGCCGCTCAACCGGGCCGCGTTCGTCATCCATTCCAAGGTGCACGAGTCGCGACCCGACGTCGTCGGCGCCGTGCACGCGCACGGGCTCCAGGGCAAGGCGTTCTCGTCGCTGCACCGTCTGCTGAGCCCGATCACGCAGGACGCGTGCGCTTTCTACGAGGACCACTCGATCTACGACGAGTACCACGGTGTCGCGCTCGACGAGGAGGAAGGACTGCGCATCGCGGCCGCGCTGGGGCCCCGCAAGGCGGTCGTGCTGAGCAATCACGGGCACCTCACGGTCGGCACGTCGGTCGAGAGTGCCGTGTGGTGGTACGTCTCGATGGAGCGATCCATGCAGGCCGAGCTCGCGGCTCGTGCCGCGGGGAATCCTGTTGCGCTGCACCACGACGTCGCCCTCCAGACGTACGAGGCCGTCGGCACCGAGAAGGTGGGCTGGTTCGCGTACTCGACCATCATCCAGAAGATCGCCGCCGAGGAACCCCACATCTTCGGCTGACCTCGCGGCGCCCCGTGACGGCGGGCTCACCGGCAGACCTCCCCTTCGCCGGTGGGCCCGCCTTTCGGCGTGTGTGCGCACCGGTGGCCCGGACCGAACACAGTCTGCTGACCGGACCGGTTTCATATGTCAAGGGCACCAACGTCATTAGCGTTGCCGACATGAACGCTTCGTCCAACGTCCCGACCGAACTCGAGGTCGACATCCTGATCATCGGCGCCGGCCCGGCGGGTCTCTACGGCGCGTACTACGCCGGTTTCCGTGGCCTGCGGGTGGCCGTGCTGGACGCGCTGTCCGAGCCCGGCGGTCAGGTGAGTGCGATGTACCCGGAGAAGGCCATCCTCGACATCGCCGGATTCCCGTCCGTGAAGGGGCGCGATCTCATCGACGGACTGCTCGAGCAGGCCGCACCGTACGATCCGCTGTACCTGCTCGGGGAGCAGGCGCAGACCCTGGCGCACCTCGCGGACGGTCGCGCCGTCGTCGGAACGAGCACGGGCCGCGAGGTCACTGCGGGAGCCGTGATCGTCACCGGCGGCATCGGCACCTTCACGCCTCGCCCGCTCGCCGAGGGGCTCGACTTCCTTGATCGCGGGCTCAGCTACTTCGTCCCGGACCTGTCGGCCCACGCCGGCAAGGACGTCGTGATCGTCGGGGGCGGGGACAGTGCCTTCGACTGGGCGGTTCACCTCGAGCCCATCGCGTCGTCGGTGACGCTCGTGCACCGCCGCGACAAGTTCCGTGCTCACGCGGCGACGGTCACGAAGGTGCGGCAGAGCAGTGTGCGGATGATCGTCAACGCCGACGTGTCCGCGGTCCGCGGCAACGGCTGGATCTCCGAGGTCGACGTCGCACACAAGCTCGAGAAGAGCACCAGCACCTTGCCCGCGCAGTCCGTCATCGCCGCGCTCGGCTTCACCGCGGACCTGGGACCACTCACCGAGTGGGGACTCGAGATCGACTCGCGGCACATCGTCGTGAACACCCGCATGGAGACCGCGGTCCCGCGCGTGTACGCCGCCGGCGACATCACCGACTACCCCGGCAAGGTCCGGCTCATCGCGGTCGGTTTCGGAGAGGCCGCGACCGCGGTCAACAACGCGGCCGCGGTGATCGATCCCGACGCGGAGATCTTCCCCGGACATTCCACCGAACAGGAAGGCTGAACAATGGCATTCGTCATCGGCGAGGCATGTATCGACTACATGGACCGGTCCTGCATGGAGGAGTGCCCGGTCGACTGCATCTACGAGGGGGAGCGCAAGCTCTACATCAATCCGAACGAGTGCATCGACTGCGGTGCATGCGAACTCGCGTGCCCGGTCGAGGCGATCACCGTGGACCGCAAGGCCGACCCCGAGTTCAAGGAGGACGCCAAGCGGTTCTTCCTGGAGATCCTGCCGACCCGGGCCGAGCCCGTCGGCAACCCGGGTGGCGCCGCCAAGATCGATGTGATCGGCGTCGACACCCCGATGGTGGCGGCGTACTGATGGGCGTGCGGTTCGGGTACGCGGACACCTCGTTCGGCCAGCTGCACTACGCCGAGCAGGGGCGGGGACCGGTGATACTGCTGCTGCACCAGACCCCGCGCTCATGGGACGAGTTCCGAGAGCTGATTCCGTTGCTGGCGAGCAACTTCCGAGTGATCGCGATGGACATGGTGGGCTTCGGTGCGAGTGCGTCGCTGCCCGCCCCGCAGACCATCGAGGACTTCGCACAGGGGGCCTGGGAGCTGCTCGACGCCCTGGGCGTCGACCGGGCCACCGTGCTGGGGCACCACACCGGTGCGGCCGTGGCGCTCGAGATGGCGGCGGCGGACGGTGGACGACTCGACGCGGTCGTGCTGTCGTCGTGTCCGTGGGCGGACGCCGAGTACCGCGCCGGTCACACGGGCGCGGGCGGGGTGGACTGCGCCGAGCGTGTCCCGGACGGCGACCACCTGCGGGTGCTGTGGGACCTGCGTCGTCCGTACTATCCGGACCCCGTCACGGGTCTGCTGGACCGGTTCGTCCACGACGCCCTCTCGTTCGGGGTGGATCCGGCCGAGGGACACCGCGCGTGCGGTCGGTACCGGATGGAGGAACGGGTCGGCTCCGTCACGGTTCCGGTCCTGCTGATCGGTGCGGGTGCCGATCCGTTCTCGATGCCGGCCCTTCCGAAGCTGCGTGAGCACCTCATCGGGGCACCGTCGGTGGCGGAGATCGTGATCGAGGACGGCACCGTGGCCCTCGTCGAACGGCACGCGGACCGGGTCGCGACAGTGGTGTGCGAGTTCCTGGCGAATGTGAACACCACCGCCTCGCCGGTGACGGCGGACACCCTGGTCGCGCGGCATATGTAAACCCTGTGAAACCGGTCCGCTGGACGGAACGTGTGACGTGCGTCTCGGGACTTTGGTCCCTAGCGTCACTGGCACCGACAGGGCTACACCGCTCGGACCTCCGAGTCGGGGAGAGCCCCAGAGTGTCAGGAGGCCGCAGTGACGACAGCGATGCAGCGATCGGTCGATCTCGGTTCGGTGGTGCCGATCCAGGCGGCGCGAGGACAGGGCGGTGAGATGTCGTCGGTGCTGGGAAAGGCCCGCTCGATCCTCGACGCCTTCGACAGCGACCACAGCGATCTCTCGCTCACCGAGTTGACGCGCCGCAGTCGGGTCGCGAAGGCCACGGTGCACCGTCTCGCGGGGGAACTGGTCGAGTGGGGTCTGCTCGAGCGGGCCGGCACGAAGTACCGCCTGGGGTTGCGTCTGTTCGAGCTGGGGCAGCTGGTGCCCCGGCAGCGGATCCTCCGTGACGCGGCGCTCCCGTACATGGAGGACCTGCTGCTCGCGACGCAGGAAACCGTGCACTTCGCGGTGCGCGACGGCATCGACGTCCTCTACATCGAGAAGATCATCGGCCACCGCGGGCTCAACCAGCAGTCCCGCGTCGCGGGCCGGCTCCCGTTGTACTGCACGGCCACCGGGAAGATGATCCTGGCGTTCTCACCGCAGTCGGTGTTCGACGAGGTGGTCGAGCAGGGCTTCACCGCGCTCACCGCGCGGACGACGATGTCGGTGTCGGTCCTGCGTCAGCAGCTCGAGCGGATGCGCAAGGAACAGTTGGCGGTCGAGGTCGAGGAGACACGCCTCGGCTACATGAGTGTCGCGGTTCCGGTCTTCAGTGGTCCCACAACGATTGCCGGGGCACTGTCGGTGACCGGCCCGACGGTCCGGCTCAACGTCAGCCGGGTGACCGGTGCGCTGCGTACCGCGGGAATGGGTATCAGCCGCGCGCTGCACGCGATGAAGTGCACGCACGCCCCCGCCGACCTCGCGCGGGGAATGGCCTGTAGCCCCACGATGTGTTCGTTCAACGGTTGCGGCAAGTAGGTGGTGCGGTCAGCGGCCGGGAGCGATCCCGGCCCCTTCCGCGTCCCACGTGTTCGGCCCGATGCCGCGTTCCCGCAACGCCGCCTTGCGCACCTTGCCCGTCTCCGTGAGCGGTAGCGCGTCCACGACGTCGATGTACCGGGGCAGGGCGAAGTAGGCGAGACGGGGCTCGGCGAACCGGCACAGCTCGGCGGGTTCGACGCGGTGCCCGGGCTGCACGACGACCGCCGCCATCACCTCGTCCTCGGCCAACTGCGACGGGACCGGGAACACCGCCGCCTGCGCGACCGCGGGATGCTGCGCGAGCACGTCCTCGACCTCGGTCGACGAGATGTTCTCCCCGCGCCGGCGGATCACGTCCTTGATCCGGTCGACGAATCGGAACCAGCCGTCGGCCTCCCGCACCACGCGGTCGCCCGTGGCCAGCCATGCTCCGGGCGCAGCGGGCGGGTCACCGAGGTAGCCGAGCGCGAAGGCGCCGTCGAGTTCGGTGCGCACCAGCAGTTCGCCGGGGGTGCCGTCCGGGACGGGGCCCCCGGCCGGGTCGACGACGAGCGCGTCGTATCCCGGCATGACCGTGCCGAGGTAGCCCGCGCGCCGGTCACCGGGAACGGTCCCGAGCACCAGATTCGTCTCGGTGGTTCCGAATCCGTCGATCAGCTCGACACCGAACCGTTCCCGGAACGGCCGCCACAGCCGCTCGGGTGTCGCGGGAGAGAGCGCCCGGGTCGCCCGGTGCGCGCGATCGTGCGGGGACGGCGAACGACCGGCCAGCATGGCGACCATCGCGCCGAGCAGGTACACGACGGTCGCGTCGGCGTCGGCGACGCGGCGCCAGTACTCGCGCACCGAGAAGTGCCGGCCGAGAACGAAGGTGCCGCCCGTCACCACGGCCTGGAAGAGCGCGTTGATGGCGTTGGTGTGGAACAGCGGCAGGCCGTTGTAGAGCACGTCGTCCGGACCGAGGCCGAGTGAAGCGCCCACACCCTGTCCCCACCACAGGAATTGTGCGTGCGGGCACTCCACGCCTTTCGGCATCCCCGTGGTGCCGGAGGTGAACAGCACTGCCGCGGGGGAGAGGGCCGACAGCCCTTCGACCGGCGGCAACGGCCGCGAATTCGGTTGCGGCGCCTGCTCGGTGCCGACGATCCACAGCTCGCCCCGGAAACCGGCTCCCGCGACGCGGGAGACGTACTCGGGTTCGACCAGTACGTGCCGGGCACCCGACACCGCGAGGACATGACGCAGCGCGTCACCGCGGAAGGCGGTGTTCAGCGGCACCGCGACGGCACCGAGCCAGGCGCACCCGAGGATCAGATCGATCGCCTCGACGCGGTTCGTGGTCATCGCGGCGACGGGGTCACCACGCCGGATCCCGCGACGTGCGAGCGACCCGGCCATGGCGCCCGCGCGGTCCACCAGTTCGCGGTAGGTCACTCGCACGTCGTCCACCCGCAGCGCGGTGTGGTCACCGCGCCGGGCGGCACGGTCGAGGAGCAGCGCCGGGATCGTCATCGGGTCCGGCAGCGGCAGTGCCCCGGTCACATCGTCACGGAACGACGACGGCACGGCCGGCGACCTTGCCCTCGCGCATCAGCTGCAACGCGTCGGCGATGTCGTCGAGCGGGAACTGCTGGACCGCGAGGCGGATGTCGCCGGCCACGAGGCGGGCGATCATGTCGGGGGCGAGCTCGGCTTGGCGGGCGGTCTTGCGAATCATGTTGACGGGCAGAATCGCAACGTCACTGAGCAGCCAGTTCGGCAGGTCGATCGTGAGCTGCGTGCCGAGCGTGTATCCGATCAGTGCGGCTCGCCCGCCCGGCACGACACGGGCGAGCAGGTGCGGCAGCGCGTCCCCGCCGAGGGTGTCGATCAGGACGTCCGCGACCGGATCGGGCCCGAGGGCCTCGGCCACCTCCGCGCCGCGCCCGACGATCGGCCGAACCCCCTCCGGCAGCAGCGCGACCTGATCCTCGCGGGGCACCACCCCGATCACTTCGGACGCCCCCGCCAGCTGTGCGAACTGGGCGGCCATCGCCCCCACCGCGCCGGAGGCTCCCGCGACGATCACGCGTTCGCCCACTCGGACGTCGGCAACATCGTGAACGGCGACGTAGCCGGTGGTGCTCGGCAGCAGGAAGGTTGCCGCGACCGCGGGGTCGAGTCCCGAATCGAACGGGGTGAATGCCTTGTCCGAGGCCACCACGAACTCGGCCCAGCAGCCGTTCTTGAACAAGCCGACGCCGCCGCCGCGCACCAGGACCGGGGTCCCGGGCTCGAAGGTGTCGGACTCGACGACGGTGCCGGCACCGTCCGTGCCGCCGATGTGCGGCAGTCGAGGGCGGACGTCGAAGTTGCCGCTCGCGACCGTCATGTCGAGGTGACCGAGTGCGGCCGCATCGATCCGGACGAGGGTCTGGCCGGGTTCGCGGGCGGGCACGTCGACGTCGTCGACCACGGGGGCCTGTCCGAAATTGTGGAGCCGGGCGGCGCGCATGTGTTCTCCTTCTGGATCTTTCGAAAACCAAGTCGGCCCGTGGGCCGTGGAATGAGGGTCAGGTCAGCACGCCGTCGGCACGCAGCCGGGCGATGGTCGCGGGCGGATACCCGGCGACGTCGCGGAGCACGTCGTCGGTGTCCGCGCCGAGCAGGGGCGCCGCTCGGCGGACGGTCACCGCGGCGCCCACCCGCACCGGTGCGCCCTCGTGCAGGAAGCGACCGACCTTGGGATGGTCGCCGGGAACGTAGTACCCGCGTGCCCGCAGGTGCGGGTCGCTCTCGACCAGGTCGCGGCCGTTCTGGACGACCCCGGCGGGAACTCCGGCGGACTGGAGGCGGTCGGCGACCGTCTCGGCGGGCAGGGGCGCCGTCCACGTCGCGATCGCGTCGGCGATCTCGGTTCCGTGTTCGCGCCGTCCCGCCGCGGTGCGGAACCGGTCGTCGTCCGCCCAGTCCGGACGTCCGAGCACGTCGCAGAGGTGTCGCCAGTCGGCGTCGTCGCGGACGGCGATCGCGCACCAGCGGTCCGGGCCGAGACACCGGAAGACTCCGTGCGGCGACATCGTGGGGTGCGCGTTGCCGATCGGGACCGGGAACCGTCCGGTGCCGGTCGCCTGCACGACGCTGGTGCCCATGTGCGAGGCCATCGCCTCCAACTGCGACAGGTCGACGTGCTGGCCGCGGCCCGTGCGGTCCCGGTGCTCGAGTGCGGCGAGGACGGCGGTCGCGGCCTGCAGTCCCGCCACGATGTCGCCGTGCCCGTAGATCACGCCCACCACCTGGTCGCTGCTCCAGCCGGTGAGGGCAGTCAATCCCGTTGCGGCGGAGACGATGTCGGCGTACGACACCCAACCGCTGCGCGGTCCGGTGTGGCCCATGCCGGACATCGAGACGTACACGATGTCGGGGCGCAGTTCGCGCAGCCGCTCGTACCCGAAGCCCATCTTCTCCATGACGGTGGAACTGAAGTTCTCCACGACGACGTCGCTCTGCGCGATCAGGTCGGCCAGGACCTCGAGGCCGGCGGGGGAGCGGGTGTCGAGGGTGATGCTGCGCTTGTTGCGGTTGACGTCGTTGAAGTACCCGCTCGTGTCCGGGTCGTCGTGCGGTCCACGGGACAGGTGCATGAACGGCGCGAACCGCGTCGGATCCGGCCGGCCGAGCGATTCGACCTTGACGACGTCGGCTCCGTGATCGGCGAGGATGCGGGTGCAGTACGGTCCGGCGAGCACCCAGGTCAGGTCGAGCACTCTGATGCCGTCGAGCGGAAGGGTGCTCGAATTCAACTCGGGCGACCGGATTTCCGGGGGCCGGCAGTCGTCCAGCAGGGCCTGGTGCTCACCCGGCTCCGCCACCACGAGATCCCGGGCGCGCGACCCCTCGGGGAACGCGAAACCGAAGCCGAGATCGCGGGTCACGCCGTCGGGCGAGACCACGTCGACGAAGAAGTCGCGGTCGTTCAGCTGCGGGTTGACGAGCAACTCGTCCGGCCGATCGACGGCCGACCACGGTAGCTTGCGAGACTGTGCCGCGACCGCGAACTCTTCCTTCGTCCACTTGTCGAGGAAGCGCTGCACCACCTCGAAGACGTGTTCCTGATGACGCTTTCGCTCCACCGGATCGCCCCAGCGGGGGTCGGTGAGGTCGTCGGCCGCGCCTTCCTCGACGAGCCAGGCCAGCAGCGCGTCCCACATCCGGGGACTGCCGCCCAGCCCGCCGCCCAGGAAGCCGTCGGCGGCACGGAACAACCCGTGCGGCACCAGTGGGTGCACCCGTCCGGGCCGCGGCGGTACCCGGTCCTCGTGCAGATACGCGAGCGTCCCCGCCTCGAGGCTCGCGGCGACGCACTCCTGCGCGGAGACGTCGATCGCCGGTACTGGGCCGAGCCGACGTGCGCGCAGACCGAGGAGTGCGCCGATCGCGGCGTTCACGCCCGCCAGCTGCTCGGCCTGCCCCTGGGGAAGCAGCAGAGGAGGGCCGTCCGGGTCGCCCACCTGGGCCAGCATGCCACCGAGGGCAGCGACGGTGAGATCCGTTGCCGCCCAATCCCTGCGCGGTCCGTCGACGCCGAACGGGGTCACCCGCACATGAACGGTCGAATCGGCGGGCACCGATACCGGTTCGGCACCGGGGGCGCTGCCGTCGAGGAAGACGTCCGATGCGGCGACCAACCGGGCGAGGTCACCGCGTCCGGTGTCCGATCCGAGATCGATTACGACGGACTTCTTTCCGGCGTGCCAGTGGCCGTACGCGTGCCCGCCGAACTCGTGCCGGCTGGGATCGCCGTCGGCCGGTTCGACGAGCACGACGTCGTAGCCGAGGCCGACGAGGATCCGTCCGGCGAAGCGGGTGAAGGGGCTCGAGAGTTCGACCACCCGGATTGCGGATTCGACCACGGCTGCTC
The DNA here is from genome assembly GCF_002094305.1 of Prescottella equi. Lineage (GTDB taxonomy): Bacteria > Actinomycetota > Actinomycetes > Mycobacteriales > Mycobacteriaceae > Prescottella > Prescottella equi. The sequence goes on along the minus strand of NZ_LWTX01000003.1, from coordinate 36,745 downwards.
CGATCGGTGACGCGGGTTCTTCGGTGAGTGCGCCGACACTATGGCGATGCCGGGCCCCGGGAAACGATTCCGTTCTGCTGACCGAACCGGGCGCGATCCGGTCGGCAGAACGGATCGATCATTCGGTGTCGGTGTGCTCGGACACCCAGCCGTGCAGCATCACCGTGTCGGTGTCGACGGAACCGGTGATCTTGCCCTGGTCGCGGAAGAAGGTGACCAGGTCGTCGGCGCGGGCCGTGTCGTCGGGGGTGAAGTCGCGTCCGACGAAGTCGATCTGGGTCACCGTGCGCTTCGCCTCCGCGGGATCCATCTGGATCGCCGACGAGATCGCCGCGGCCGCGCGGTCGGGATCCGAGTTCACGATCGCTGCTGCGTCGGCGACCACCGCGAAGACCCGGGCCGCCAGCTCCTCGTTCGCGGCCAGCCACGACTCCGAGGTGAGCAGCCACTGCGAGTACCGGGCGCCGAAGTCGCCGCTGGTGCCGACGACGCGGCCCCCGGTGGCGACGGCCTGGGCCACCCACGGATCGAACGAGATGAAGCCGTCGATGTCGCCGCGGGCGAGCAGCGCCGGCTGTTCCGGCGGGCTGGTGCTCACCAGTTTCACGGCCGCCGGGTCGAGGCCCACACTGCGCAGGTAGGCGTCCGTGAAGTAGAGGCCGATACCGGGGAACACGCCCATGGTCTTGATCGACTGCGGCGTGACGCCGGGGCGGAGCACCACCTGGAAGTAGCGGTCGGATTCCTCGTAGACACCGAGTGCGCGCAGGGTCGGGTTGGCGGCCATCACCGTCAACGCGGTCGAGTCGGCGTTGCCGGACATCTCGGAAGTGCCGGCCACGACATTCTGGGCGCTCGCGGCGCCGCCCTCGGTCTGGATGATCTGCACGTTCAGGCCGGCGGCCTCGAACAGGCCTTCCTTCTCGGCGACGAAGAACGGTGCGTACGACGGATCGACGCCGACCGAGATGCGGACGAGCCCGTCGGGGGCGGACGCCGCCGACTCGGACGCCGGCCGGGAACATGCGGTGGCGACGACGGTCACTGCGGCGAGTGCCGCGACGGCGGCGAGTGCGCGGCGCCGGAATCTGGATGTCATGGGTTTCCTTCGTGGTGGGGGATCGGTGCGCGCTCAGCGGCCCGTGAACGACGGTGCCCGCTTGTCGAGGAAGGCCTGCAGTCCTTCGGCGGTGTCGCGGGTACGGATCAGTTCGAGAACGGCGGCGAATTCGACATCGAGCGCTTCGTCGAGCGCAAGCGTGCGGCCTGCTTCCACGATGTGCTTGAGCATCCCGATCGTGCGCGTCGGTTTCGCGGCCAACTCGGTTGCGAGTTCGTCTATGCGGGAATCGAATCGGTCGTCGGGGACGACCTCGTCGACCAGGCCGATGTCCAGGGCCTCGGTGGCGGAGAGCCGTGCCCCCTGGATCATGAGGAGCTTCGCGCGATGCGCTCCGAGGAGCCGGGGCAGTCGCTGGCTGCCACCGGCGCCGGGGAAGAGCCCGAGCCCCATCTCCGGGAAGCCGATGGTCGCCGACTGCGTCATCACCCGGACGTCGCACGCGAGGGAGAGTTCCGCACCGCCGCCGAGCGCATGTCCGTTCAGTGCTGCGACAACGGGTTTCGGTGCGGACTCGAGGAGCTTCTGCACATCGGTCCACGGCCGCATCGCACGCTGCGTCTCCTCGGTGAGCTCACGCATGACGCGGATGTCGGCACCGGCGACGAAGAATCGACCCGTCCCGCGCACGACGATGCAGCGGACGTCGGGATCGGCGGCGAGCGGAGGAAGGACGGAGAGCAGTTCGGCGATCAACGCGGGATCGAACGCATTGGCGGGAGGCCGATCGATCGTGACGGTGGCGACGCCGCTCGCGCAGGTCACGGCGAGACACTCGGGGGTGGGTGGGCTTTCGGTCGTCATGGCGGCTCCAGGTCTCGGTGAGTCGGGTCCGGTGAACCCGTTGAGAGGAGCCGAGTATCGACGGGAGGTGGCGTGGTGGGCACGACCGCCGGTCCGGTGGGCGAACCGGAAACGTCACCGTAACGAGCGGCGGCGCGTCTCGGTCGCGTCAGGCGGTATCGGGTGAATGCAGTCGGCCCGCCGCACGACGGTGATCGACCCGGAAGACGCGAAATGCGCGGTGCGCGGGACCTCCCCCTGCTCGCACACCGCGCACTCGCGCCGTGACCCTGCCCGTCAGAGCAGGTGGACCTTCTTGTACAGCACCTTGGACGGCCCGCCGACCAGGCCGACGCTGTCGAGGAAGCTCATGAGCTTCGAACCCGACGTGCGGATCTTGTCGTGGTGGTGCTTGTTGGTGCGCGCGACCTCGAGTGCGCGCTCCTTGTCGAGACCGGCGTTCACGTACACGTCGGGGTGAATCATGCTCTTCATGACGAAGTAGACGGTTGCGGCGGTGCTGACGCGCTCGAAGGCGCGGCGGGCACGGGAAGCGCCCTGCAGGCGGCGTGTGACCTCTTCGCGGGCGAAGCGGATGTGCCGCGCCTCCTCGAGAACGTGAATCTTGCTGACGGTGCGCGTGATCGGCTGGACGCGTTCGTCCTTCATGAAGTCGCGCTGCATCATGTCGAGGATCTCCTCGGCCGCCATGACGCTCGCGTACGCGTTGGCGCCGCGGAACAGCCCGCCCCACAGTCGGCCGGCCCGGTGGATGAACGTGATCGGGCCGTAGTCGGGCATCCCGAACTTTTCGCCTGCGCGCGCGAACATCACGGAGTGGCGGCACTCGTCCGCGACCTCGGTGAGCGCGAACTGCACGTGGCGCGAATGCTTGTCGCGGCCGTAGACGTCGCGCAGGAGCATCTGCATGAGCAGGATCTCGAACCACAGACCGACACTCGAGACGCTCGCGGCCTCGTGCTTGGTGAGCTCGATCTTCTGCTCGTCGGTCATCTCGTCCCACAGTGCGGTGCCGTACAGCGTGCTCCACTCCGGGGTGAGCCCGAACTTGTCGGTGGGCAGCGGCGCGTTCCAGTCCACTTCGACCATGGGGTCGTACGACTTGCGGGCGGACGAGGCGAGCAGGCGCCGCGCGGTCTCCTCGCGATCGGACACCGGTGGTGCCGTGCGGGTCGACGGAATCGCAGTGGTCATGACGCCCCCTCTTCCTGTCACCGCCGCGGTCGCGGCGAGCCATCTGTGTGTGACGGTCGGTTACTGTTAGCTGAACCATACAATGGCGATTGTCACGATGGCAATGGGTGGCACGCGGAGCGCGGGCTGATCAGCGCTGGCGGGCCCCCTTCAGTTCGGCGGCGACGTCGCGCACGAGTGCGCCGATCTCGGCGTAACGGTCCGGTGTGAGCCGGGTTTCTGGCCCGCTCACGATCACCGCGCCGACCGGGAGTCCCGTCGAGTCGGTGACCGCGGCGGCGATGCTCGTCGAGCCGGGTTGCACAGCGCCCTCGCACAGCGACCAGCCGCGGGCGCGGATTTCGGCGTAGTCGTCGTCGGTGAGGAGCGTCGCCGGGTCGGGCGTGACGTCGGCGCGCGCGTCCGGGTCGAGCAGGGCGCAGATGGCGCGGCCGGCGGCGCTCGTTCCGGCCGGATGGATCTGTCCCACCTGCAGTGTCGTTCGGACGATCTGCTTGCCCTCGGCGACGTCGACGACGGCGATCGTGGAGTTGTCGAGGACCGCCAGGTGGGCCGTCTCGCCCGTCGCGTCGCGCAGCGAGCCCAGCAGTGCGCGGGCGCGCACCGGCAGCGGGGACGACGTGAGCGCGCGGCCCGCGACGATCAACGGTTTGGTCGACACCTCCCAGCGGGGAGGGGAATCGGGAAGCGGGCGAATCCATCCCGCGTCGTGCAGGGTCGCCAGCGTGCGCTGAAGGGCGCTCTTGTCCTCGTCGAGGACGCGGGAGAGTTCGGTCAATCCGATCGGCTGGTGTTCGGCGACGGCCTCGACGACGCGGAGTCCGCGCGCGAGGGTGCCCAGTGTCTTGACTGAGATGTGGATCACCCCTACTGTGTGTCTGCAAGTGATACTCACTATCGCATAGTGATACTTACGTCGGCAAGGTGCCCCATCGAAGCCTCGTCGACGCGATCTCGCGAAGGAGCGTGCCGTGACGGCTGTCAACCAGGAACTCGATCCCGAACTCTTCAACCCCGAGCCGGAACCGGCCGAGGTCAAGTACACGGTCATCTCCGTCGACGACCATGTGGTGGAGCCGGCGCACCTGTTCGAGACGTGGATGCCCGCGTCGCTCAAGGACCGCGGCCCGAAAATCCTCGAGGGCGAGGACGGCTCGCAGGTCTGGGAGTTCGACGGCAACATCTACTCGCAGGTGGGCATGAATGCCGTCGCCGGCCGCCGCAAGGAATCGGTGAAGTACGAGCCCTTCCGCTTCGACCAGATGCGTCCGGGGTGCTACGACATCCATGCCCGCGTCAAGGACATGGACAAGGGCGGCATCTGGGCGATGCTCAACTTCCCGTCGCAGATCACCGGGTTCTGTGGCCGGGTCTTCGCGCACGCGTCCGACAAGGAGGTCGGCATCGCGGCAGTGCGCGCGTGGAACGACTGGATCTACAACGAGTGGCACCTCGAGTACCCGACCCGCGTGATCCCCGGTGGCATCACCTACCTCACCGATCCGGTCGAGGCGGTCAAGGAGATCGAGCGCAACGCGGCGCGTGGCTTCACGTCGGTCACCTTCCCGGAGCGTCCCCACGCGATCGGTCTGCCGTCCCTGTGGGATCGCGATCACTGGGATCCGATCATCCAGGCCTGCGTCGACACCGACACCGTGATCTCGCTGCACGTCGGCAGCTCGGGCATGTACCAGTACCCGCAGGGCGCGCCGGGACTGCAGTTGGGCGCCACCATGTTCGGCCAGCTCTCGCTCGGTGCATGCAGCGAGTGGCTGTGGTCGGGCTACCCCAAGGATCACCCGACGCTGAAGATCGCGATGAGCGAGGGCGGCATCGGCTGGGTGCCGATGCTGATCGACCGGCTGGACAACATCATCGACCGGTCCGGCTACGGCCTCGGCTGGGACGAGCGTCCGGCGGACATCCTGCGTCGCAACTTCTGGTTCTGCACGCTCGACGACCCGTCCACCATCGCGCTGCGCCACGTGATCGGGGTCGAGAACATCATGCTCGAGACGGACTACCCGCACGGTGACGGCACGTGGCCGCACACGCAGAGCGTTCTCGAGAACTACTGGGGCGACATCCCGGCGAACGAGATGCGAATGATGTGCAGCGAGAACGCCGCCAAGCTGTACCGGCACCCGTTGCCCGAGATCGTTCTCCCCCGGGACTGAGGGGCAGCGGCTTGCTCGTCGACGTGGGCGAAGTGCAGATCGCCACGCGGGTGGTCGGTTCGGGCCCTCCGCTGCTTCTGCTGCACGGCTACCCGCAGACCCGCCGCGTCTGGCGGCGGGTCGCGGACGCTCTGGCCGACCGCTTCACGGTCGTGACGACGGACCTGCGGGGCTACGGCGACAGCAGCAAGCCGGCGGGCGACGACGCCCACACGACGTACTCCAAGCGGGCCATGGCCGGCGACCAGGTGGAAGTCATGCGCAGCCTGGGGTTCGAGCGCTTCGCGGTCGCCGGCCACGACCGGGGTGCGCGCGTGGTGCACCGCATGTGCCTCGATCACCCCGATCGGGTGGTCCAGGCCGCCCTGCTCGACATCCTGCCGACCTCGGAGGTCTACGCCACCACCGACCGGCAGTTGGCGACCATGTACTTCCACTGGTTCTTCCTGATCCGGCCGCACGCGCTGGCCGAACAGCTCATCGACGCGAACCCGGACGCGTGGATGGACAACGTGCTCGGCCTGGCGGGCGGGGCCGGCACCTCGATGTCCGCGGACGACATCGAGCACTACAAGTCCCACTTCCGGGATCCGGCGGTGGTGCACGCGACGTGCGAGGACTACCGGGCCGGCGCGTCCGTCGACCTCGAGCACGACGCACTCGACGCCGGTCGCCGGATCCCGTGCCCGGTGCTCGTCCTGTGGGGTGACCGGGGACCGCTCACCCGGCGCGAGCATCCGCTGAACGTCTGGCGGCGATTCGCCCGCGACATCACCGGCCGTGCCCTCCCGGGCGGGCACTTCTTCATCGACGACTCTCCCGACGACGTCGGGCGTGCGATCGCAGAGTTCCTCGAACCGTGGCGGTGCGGCGAACTCGACTGAGCGTCAACCGAGGCCGTCGCGCCTCGTATCACGAGAGGAGATACTTCGTTGGAATTCACACCCACCGCAGACCGTCTGATCCCGGAACTCGATGCCCGGGAAGAGATGGTCATGCTCGGCCGCACCCTCTGGAACGAGGGGTACCGCGACCACCTGGCCGGCCACATCACCTACAACCTCGGTGACGGCACCCTGCTGTGCAACCCGTGGCTGCTGACGTGGGAAGAGGTCTGTCCGGACGATCTGCTGCGGATCGATCTGCAGGGCAACCTGATCGAGGGCGACTGGCCGGTACCGCTCGGGATCCCGCTGCACCTCGCGCTGCACAACGCCCGTCCCGAAGTGGTGTGGGCGCTGCACAACCACTCCGAGTACGGCACGGTGTGGGGCGACATCAAGGAGGTGCCGCCCGCGTACGACCAGAGTTCGAGCCTGGGCGGCGGCGAGGTGGTTCTCGTCGACGAGTACGACGGCGCCGTCAACAGCATGGAGGCAGCCGAGAAGGCGGTCCGCGCGATCGGTGACGCCGACCGGGCGTTGCTCGGCGGGCACGGCGTCTTCGTCATCGCCGACACGGCCAAGGCGGTCTTCCTCCGCGCGGTGGCGCTCGAACAGCGCTGCAAGAACGCGTGGATGGTCCGTGTCGCCGGCGGACCGGACAAGACGTCGCTGCCGGACTGGTGGCTCGACCGGCAGCTGAAGAACGACGGCAACGGCTTCCACGGCTTCTGGGAGGCCGCGGTGCGCAAGGAGATGCGGGCCGATCCCGTCCTCGCGCAGAAGATCCTGTCGCGGCCGCGATGACCGAGACGTTCACGACGGACGTGGCGGAGGGGTCGGGCGCGGAGCCCGAGCCCGGCGCCGCGGCCCGTCCTGCCGACATCTTCACCTGCCGCGAGGTCATCCGGATCATCTCCGGTGTCGAGCGACGGCCGCCGGGAGAGCGGCTCGACGAGTACTACTGGGCCGAACTGCTCGCCGGATGTACCGAATCCGAAGTGCTCGAGGCCACGTGGGAGCACTACCGGCGGCAGTCACGGCCCATCTGGCCCGCCGACATCCTCGGCTGGGTGGAAGCCCGCCGCGCGGACAGCGACGCCGACCGATGACGCGCACGGTGGTACTCGTCCCCGACGCGCGCGGCGTGGCCGCTCTCGCAGGCATCCCGCACGTGAGCGCGGTGGTGTACGACCCGAAGTGCCCACAGGTCCCGGACGGCGCGGCCGATGCCGAGATACTCGTCGCGAACGGACTCGATCCGGCCGGGGCGGGTTCCCTCTTCGCCCGGTTGCCGCGCCTGCGGATGGTGCAGCTGTTCAGTTCGGGAGTCGAACGTTGGACCGGGGTCGTGCCCGAGGGCGTGACGGTCTCGAACGCGGACCGGGCCCACGGCGGCGCGGTCGCGGAGTGGGTCGTCGCGCAGTTGCTCGCCCACGTCCGGGATCTCGCGGGCTACCGGGCCAAGCAGCGGGACCGGCAGTGGGAGGCGCACCGCACGGGGACACTGTCGGGTCGGAGCGTCCTGGTGTTCGGGGCGGGCGACATCGGTGAGAACCTTCGACGACGGCTCGAACCGTTCGGCTGCACGGTCACCCTCGTCGGCCGGACGGCGCGTGCGGGTGTCGTGGACTTCACGCAGGGCCGGGCGGTGCTCGGCGACCGGGACGTCGTGATCCTGGCTCTGCCGCTTGATGATTCGACGGTGCACCTCGTGGATGCGGGGTTCCTCGGCGCGATGAAGGACGATGCGGTGCTGATCAACGCCGGACGCGGTGAACTCGTGGACACACAAGCCCTTCTCGGGGAGTGTGGGCGGGTGCATGCGATCCTCGACGTCACCGATCCCGAGCCGCTCCCCGTTGAGCATCCGCTGTGGACCGCACCCGGCGTGGTGGTGACGCCGCATGCCGCGGGCATCACCGACGACGTGCTCGACCGGTGCTGGGCCGCGGCCGCACGCAAGATCGCCGCGTACGTCGCTCCGTCCCGGGCGGTGGTGTCGGGATGAGGGCCTTCGGATTCGACTGGCAGTGGCGCGCATCCGGAGAACCGATCAGCGTCGAGGACTACCGTCGCGCCGCGGGCCGCAAGCTCCCGCGCATGGTGTGGTCGTACATCGAGGGCGGTGCCGACGACCTGCGCACCGTGGCCGGCAACCGGTCGGCGTTCGACGACTGGTGGCTGGTGCCGAGCGTCCTGGCCGGGCACGACACTCACGACCTGTCCACTCGGGTTGCGGGACTGCCGGTCTCGATGCCGGTACTGACGGCGCCGACGGGATTCAACGGACTCACCCGGTGGAGCGGCGACCTCGACGCGATCCGGGCCGCCGAGCGCGTCGGCACCCGGTGCGTCGTCAGCACGGCGTCGACGTGGTCGGTCGAGGAGATCGCGGACGCCGCCGGCGAGAAGCACGCCTTCCAGCTGTACCCCGGTTCGGGCGGCGTCGCCGCGGCTCTCATGCGCCGCGCGTGGGCGGCCGGATTCCGGTCCCTGTTCGTGACGGTCGACGTCCCGGCCGTCGGGAACCGCGAGGGCGAGAGGCGGGAGGGGATGGGCGTCCCGCCCGTCCTCACCCCGCGTCGGCTGCTCGACGTCTCGCGTCATCCGCGGTGGGCCTACGACGTCGTGAAGCATCGGCGGATCGGCGGGCGCAACCTCGCGTCCGGAGACGGTGTGACCGCGGCACTCGCGTCGATCGAGATCCAGGAGCGCCAGCTCGTCCAGTCGCGGCTGAACTGGGACGACGTGGCTTGGATGCGGGACAACTGGCACGGCACCGTGCACCTCAAGGGGGTGTTGCGGCCCGAGGACGCGGCACGCGCGGTGGACCTCGGACTGGACGGCGTCGTCGTGTCGAATCACGGGGGCCGCCAACTGGACGGCTGCGTGCCGTCGGTCGCGGCGCTGCCCGCGGTGGCCGACGCCGTCGCCGGACGCGCCGAGGTGCTGCTCGACGGCGGCATCCGCCGCGGCACGGACGTGCTCAAGGCGCTCGCCCTCGGGGCCGACGCGGTGCTCGTCGGCCGCCCGTGCCTGTACGGCATGGCGGTCGCCGGGGAGCGCGGCGTCGAACACGTGCTCACGATCCTGCGCGAGGAGATCGCGCGCGGACTGACCCTCCTCGGGGTGCGCGACATCCAGGACCTCGACCGGTCCCACGTGCGCCCGGCGACATCCGATGATCAGAACACGGTTTCGATCGAGGCGATTACCACCCAGTGAGACTCCCGCCACAACGGAATCGAATTCATCGGTATCAAGAATCGCGTTCCACACTGATGCCTGCTCGAGGAGGACTGCAATGGGTAACCCGGTGATCGTGGATGTGGCGAGGTCTCCGATCGGTCGACGTGGTGGCTGGCTGTCGGGACTGCACGCCGCGGAGCTGCTGGGTGCGGTGCAGTCCGGAATCCTCGAACGCCTGGACCTCGATCCGGCCCTGATCGAACAGGTGATCGGCGGCTGCGTCACGCAGGCCGGAGAGCAGGCGTCGAACGTCAGCCGCAATGCGTGGTTGCATGCGGGCCTGCCGGAGCGGACCGGCGTGACGACCATCGACGCCCAGTGTGGTTCGGGTCAGCAGTCGGTGCAGTTGATCGCGGCACAGATCGCGGCCGGTGTCATCGACGCCGGTCTGGCGTGCGGCGTCGAGGCGATGTCCCGGGTTCCGCTGCTGTCGAACATCAAGGGCGATGTCGGCAGCCCCAAGCCGCCGGGCTGGGCCGTGGACATTCCGGCACAGTTCGAGGGTGCCGACCGAATCGCCCGTCGGCGTGGATTCGCGCGTGAGGATCTCGACGCGTTCGGTCTGCGCTCGCAGCAGCGCGCAGCGCAGGCGTGGGCGGAAGGCCGCTTCGACCGGGCGATCATCCCGGTGAAGGCGCCCGGCACCGACGGTGGTGCTCCCGCCGAGGTGTCGCGCGATCAGGGGCTGAGGGAGACCTCGCTCGAGGCGCTCGCGAAGCTGAAGCCGGTTCTCGACGGTGGTCTGCACACCGCAGGTACCTCGTCGCAGATCTCGGACGGCGCCGCCGCGGCGGTGCTGATGGACGAGACCCGGGCCCGGGAGCTCGGTCTGCGCCCGCGCGCCCGGATCGTCGCGCAGTGCCTGATCGGTGCTGAGACGCACTTCCTGCTCGACGGTCCGGTGCAGGCCACCGAGTACCTGCTGGGCCGGACCGGCCTGTCCGTCAAGGACATCGACCTGTTCGAGGTCAACGAGGCGTTCGCCGCGGTCCCGATGTCTATGGCCCGCGTGCACGGTGTCGACGAGGACCGGCTCAACGTGAACGGCGGTGCGATCGCCCTGGGCCACCCGGTCGGCTCGTCGGGCGTCCGGCTGATCGGCGCGGTGATCGACGAACTCGAGCGCCGCGACGGCGAACGCGCACTGGTCGCGGTGTGCGCCGGCGGTGCGATGGCAACCGGAGCGATCGTCGAGCGCATCTGATGCCGGCCCAGCTCACGGGTTTGGACGGGAAGGTCGCGGTCGTCACCGGTGCCGGGCGGATGCGCTCGATCGGCCGGGAGATCGCCGTCGAACTCGCCCGTGCCGGTTGCGATGTCGTCGTCACTGGCACGGGGCGCACGCCGGACCGCTTCACCGACGAGGAGAAGGCCGCGGGCTGGCGCGACATCGAATCCGTCGCCGACGAGATCCGGGCGCTGGGACGCCGGGCGACCGCGGTCGTCGCGGACGTCGCCGACGAGGATTCGGTGAACTCCCTGCTCGCGCAGGTCCAAGCGGAGTTCGGGGGCGTGGACGTCCTCGTCAACAACGCCGCCGCTTCCCGCGGCGGCGACCGAGTCCCGGTGACCGAGCTGGACGTCGACGTCTGGGACCGCGTGCTCCGGGTCAACCTGCGGGGAACGTTCCTCATGAGCCGGGCCTTCGCGCGGGCGATGGTCGAGCGGGGCGCCGGCGGCTGCATCGTCAACATCTCGTCGATCGGCGGAAAGACCGGCGGCGCAGACACCGCCGCCTACGCCGCGTCCAAGGCGGGGGTCCAGTCGCTGACGTCGTCGATGGCCAAGGAGCTCGGTCGCTCCGGGATCCGGGTGAACGCGCTGTGTCCGGGCGTCACCTCCACCAGCCGTCTCGACGACTGGCCCGCAGACGTCTGGCAGCGGTACGTCGAAGCCAACATTCCGTTGCAGCGCGCGGGCCATCCTCGCGAAGTAGCCTGGGCCGCAGTCTTCCTGGCCAGTGATCAGGCGGCGTGGGTCAGTGGCCAGTCCTGGAACGTCGACGGCGGCCAGCTCACGGTCCGCTGACCCACGCCGGCCGGCCCCGAACGATCCTTCCCCGGAAAGGTGCAGTGATGTCCGAGATTCGTCCAGTACCCGATGCGCGGGCGGCGGCCGTCGCGCGGCTGACGGCGCCGGGTGCGGCCTTCGAGATCGCCCCGGAGCCGGTGCGCGGCGCGGCGATGCCGGTGTTCCGCAACCGGCACCGATCGCTGCATCAGCTGCTGATCGAGTCGGCTCGCTACGGCGATGCCGAGTATCTGGTGTGCGACGACCTGCGCCTCACCTTCGCCGAGCATCTGGCTCGGGTGGCCTCGCTCGCCCAGGAGTTCCGGACGCGGTACGGGATAGGCGAGGGCGATCGGGTTGCCATCCTCTCGGCGAACAACGCCGAGTGGATCATGACGTTCTGGGCGGCCACGGCGCTCGGCGCGATCACGGTCGGCATGAATTCGTTGTGGTCGGCGCGGGAGATCGCCTACGGTGTCGAACTTTCCGAACCGAAGCTGATCGTGGCCGACGGGCCGCGGCGGGAGCTGCTGGGTGCGGTGGACGTCCCCGTGCTCTCGACCGAGGTCGACATCCCCGCGCTGTCGACCGCGCAGCCGGGCGCGGAACTTCCGGTGCCGGACGTAGGCGAGGACGATCCCGCGGTGATCCTGTTCACCAGCGGGACGACGGGTCGGCCGAAGGGTGCGACGCATTCGCAGCGGAACATGGTGGCCGCGGTCGACTTCCACCGGTTCAACGACGCCTTGGCGGCGGAGTTGGGGCGGCCGCCCAGCGCGCGCAGGTTCCTGCTGGCGACGCCGCTGTTCCATATCGCGGCGCTGCACAACCTGGCGGTTCCGCGGCTGGCGTTCGGAGACACCGCGGTGATCACCACGGGCCGGTTCGACATCGATCGGGTGCTGCGGTTGATCGAGCGTGAGCGCTTGACGAACTGGGGTGCCGTCCCGACGATGGTGAGCCGCCTGGTCGAACACGACCTGTCGGCATACGATCTGTCGTCACTGCAGACGATTTCGGTGAGCTCGGCGCCGTCGTCCGCGGCGCTCAAGGAGCGACTGCGGCAGGTGTTGCCGGCCGCGGGGCGGTCGCTGGGTACCACGTACGGGTTGACGGAGTCGTCGTCGGCGGCCACGTTGGCGACGGCCGCGGACCTGGCGGAACGGCCGGACACCGTGGGTACGGCCGTGCCGACGATGCGGGTCGAGGTGCGGGACGAGGTCGGCCGGCCGGTGCCGGACGGCGTGGAGGGCGAGATCTACGTGCGGGGTCCGCTGGTGATGCTCGGCTACTGGAACAACCCGGAGGCGACCGCGGCGACCATCGACGAGACCGGCTGGATGGCTACCGGTGATCTGGGGACGATGGAGGACGGGTATCTCCGGATCAGCAGCCGCCGTTCGGATCTGATTCTCCGCGGCGGTGAGAACGTGTATCCCGCCGAGGTCGAGGACGTGCTCGTGGAGCATCCCTCGGTGCGCGAGTGCATCGTTGTCGGGACCGAGCACGCCGACTACGGCGAGGAGGTCTGTGCGGTCGTCGTCGTCGACTCCGATGTGCCGGTGACGGAAGAGGAGTTGGCCGGGTACATGACCGAGCGGATCGCGCGGTACAAGGTTCCGAGTCGGTGGATCCTCCGGGGCGAGGAACTGCCGCGCAACGCGACCGGCAAGGTCAAGCGGGTGGAGGTTCTGGCTACTCTGTAGTAGCTGTCTTCTCGAAAAGTGCTGTGACCAAGAGAAACTGGCCGGTACACACCGTGTGGGTGCGTACCGGCTCAGTGCTGTCCGGGCCGGGATCTCGGGCGCGAGACGCTGGTTGCGCGGATGAGTGTCCATATTGCGGTTTCCGCTTGCACAACGAGCGTTGCGTGCTGTTATTGTCATCACAGCAGCGTGAGATCGGAATCACACGATGCTGCTTGGTTTTCGAGAGCGTCGAGACGACGCCTCGACTCGGCGCGGACCGTCCGAACTGCACGACAGTCGGGTAGGTGGATCGCCTGCTGCAACTCGATACGGCACATGCGCGTCAACGTGATCGGTGATCCGGTCGCGGATCTTCGAGAGGACACACAATGAGGGACAAGTGGATTCGTGGGTCGCGGAACCTGGCGGCGGTAGCGGTTGCCGCGGTGGCCTTGGCCGGCTGTGGTGGCGGGGCGTCGTCCTCGCCGACATCGTCGGGTAACTCCGGCGAACTCGACACGTCCGCGACCCTGCGGGTCGCGACGGCTGCACCGTCCCGAAATCTCGACCCGTACCTGCAGACCAGCGTCGGTGGCTACGGCTACCTCTCACCCATCTTCGACCGGCTGACCGTGGTCGACGCCGACGGCAATCTCGAACCCGGGCTTGCGGAGTCGTGGGAGTTCGCTCCCGACGGCTCGTACCTGGAACTGAAGCTGCGCAAGGGTGTGACGTTCCACGACGGTGCCCCGTTCGATGCAGCCGCGGTGGTCGCCAACATCGAGCGCGGCCAGACGATGGAAGGCAGCACGGTGGTGGCTGCGCTGAAGAGCATCACGGGCACCGACATCGTCGACGAGCACACGGTACGGCTGCGGCTGGCGCCGGGCGCGGGCGTCGAGCTGCCGGGCGTCTTCAGTAACAACGCGGGAATGATGATCAGCCCGAAATTCATCGAGGCCGGCACGGACATCCGCAACGATCCCGGGAAGAGCGGATCGGGAGCGTACGAGGTCGCTTCCTATGTGCCTGAGGAGTCGCTCACGCTCGTACGCGCCGAGGGCACCAACTGGGATCCGGACGCCGGCAAGGTGGCCAAGATCGAGATCAAGGCGATGCCCGATGCCAGCACCCGGTTGAACGGCCTCAAGACCGGCGCCGTCGACATCAGCTGGGTCAGCTCCGCCAACGAGGTCGTCGAGGCACAGTCGCTCGCGAAGAGCGGCACCCTCGCGGTCGACGAGGTCTCGTTCCGCAACGTCCTCGGTGTGTACATGCGGGCGCAGGGTGATCTGGCCAAGCCGGAAGTGCGTCAGGCCGTGGCCTACTCGATCGATCCGGCCGCCGTCAGCGCCCTGTTCTCCGACACGTGCACGCCTCGGCAGCAGTTGTTCCCGGCCGGCAGCTGGGCTGCGGACGACTCCTACCAGTACCCGTACGCCTTCGATCTGGACAAGGCCAAGAGCCTCGTCCAGGGCGTCGGTGGAGCCCCGAAGGTCACGCTGACCTTCGGCGCGGGCACGAATACGGAGAAGCCCGCCAACGTCATCCAGTCCATGCTCGCGGCGGCGGGGCTCGACGCCGAACTCAACCCGGTGCCCAACAGCCAGAACGAACCGCGATACGTGGCCGGTGACTTCCAGTCCATGGTCGCCAACAGCTTCACGCCGCGCGTCGATCCGGCCGAGACCGTCAGCACGTACATCACAGGACCCTACGATCTGTCGAACGGCAACCCGCAGATCAAGGAACTCGCCACGAAGGCCGCGAACCCGACTCTGTCGCAGGACGAGCGCGCACCCATGTACCAGGACATCGCGGAGCAGACCCTCGAGGAGGCGATGTTCGTACCGATCTGCAACCTCACCAATGCGACCGTCGCAACCGACAAGGTCACGGACATCGACGGAATCGCCTGGGTGAACAACGGGCTGTTCGACATTCGCCACGTAGGGATCGCGAAGTAGCCGTCACCTTCGGTCATCGACACCTGTTGAGGGGCAGCCATGTTGCGTTATGCCGGTAGGCGTTTGTTGGCGGCGATTCCGCTGCTGTTGGTCGTGCCGTTCCTGATCTTCGTGCTGATCGATCTGGCGCCGGGTGATCCGGCGGTCATCCTCGCGGGTGAGGATGCGACGCCGGAACGGTTGGCGGAGTTGCGGACGACGCTGAATCTGGACCAGAACGTGTTCGTGCGATATCTGGACTGGGTGGGGTCGGTGCTGCGGGGCGATCTCGGGGTGTCGCTGCTGTCGAACCAGTCGGTGGCGGACCTGTTGCTCCGGCGGATGGCGACGACGCTGTCGCTGGTCGGGTTCGCGATGGTGCTGGCCGTGGTGATCGGCCTGGTGTTGGGCGTACTCGGGTCGCTGCGCCCGGGCGGCGTCGTGGACCGCGCGATCAACGTGATCGCGTCGATCGCGATCGCCATCCCGGCGTTCTGGTTCGGTCTGGTGCTGGTGTCGTTGTTCGCGGTGTCGAACCAGATCTTCCCGGCGTTCGGGTACGTGCCGCTCTCGGACGGTGTGGTGCCGTGGTTCCAGCACCTGGTGCTGCCCGGTGTGGCGTTGGCGTTGCTGCCGGCGGCGGAGGTGACGTTGCAGTTGCGATCGGCCCTGGGGCAGGTGATGGGCAGCGACTACATCCTCAACGCGAAGGCCCGGGGACTGGGCACCGCGAGTGTCGTCCTCAAGCACGGACTGAAGAACGCGTGCATCCCGGTGGTGACGGTCCTCGGTTTCCGTGTCGCGGAGGTGCTCGGCGGTGCGGTGACGATCGAGATCATCTACAGCATGCCGGGGATGGGTTCGCTGGCGGTCAACAGTGTGCAGAACCATGACGTTCCGGTGCTGCTCGGGTTCGTGTTGTTCACCACGTGCGTGGTGGTGCTGGTGAACCTGTTGGTGGACATCTCGTACGGCTACTTCAACCCGAAGGTGCGCGCATGACGACGACGACTGCTTCCTCGATGTCGGGTGATGTCGAGTCCCGCAACGGTTTCGGTTCCCGCTTCCTCGGGTTCGTACGGCGTCGGCCGGTGACCGCGATCGCCGGTGCGTTCGTGCTGCTGTTGGTGCTGATGGCCGTCTTCGCGCCGCTGATCGCGCCGTACGACCCGTACGCGCAGGACGTGGTGAACCGGCTGCAGCCTCCCTCGTCGGCGCACTGGCTGGGGACCGACGACTACGGCCGGGACGTGCTCAGCCGGTTGATCTACGGTGCCCGGATCTCGTTGCAGGCGTCCCTGCAGGCGGTGGCGCTGGCGTTGGTGCTCGGGCTGCCGTTGGGCGTGATCGCCGGGTACCGCGGGGGCTGGGTGGACACGGTGCTGACCCGGATCATGGACGCGTTGATGAGCGCCCCTTCGCTGGTGCTCGCGATCACGATCGTCGCGGTGCTGGGGTCGGGTATCACCAACGCGATGCTCGCCGTCGGTCTGGTGATGGCGCCGCGGTTCTACCGGGTGGCGCGGGCCTCGACGATGGACGTCCGCGGGGACACCTATATCGAGGCGTCGGTGGCGTTGGGGTGTAAGACGTCCCGGACGATCGTGCGGCACATCCTGCCCAACGTGATGCCGCCGATCGTTCTGGTCATCTCGGTCTCGCTCGGCACCGCGGTGGCGGCGGAGGCGAGTCTGAGCTTCCTCGGGCTCGGCGCCAAGGCGCCGGCGGCCAGTTGGGGCTCGATGCTGTCCACGGCGGCGTCGAACATGCAGTTGGCCCCCTACCTGGTATGGCCGCCCGGCGTGATGATCTTCCTGACGGTGCTGGCGTTCACGTATCTCGGCGACGGTGTGCGCCGGGCGTTGACGAGGAGTCGCAATGGCAACAACTGACACGCTGGTGCGCCCGGACCGGGCCCCGGTCGACCCTGCCACGCCGCTGTTGCGGGTGCGGGATCTGACGGTCCAGTTCCCGTCCGGCCGCAAGCAGTGGGTGACCGCGGTCGACGGGGTCTCGTTCGACGTCGCCGCCGGTGAGTCGGTGGCACTGGTCGGGGAATCCGGTTCCGGCAAGACCGTCTCGTCACTCGCGGTGATGGGGTTGACCGGCGATACCGGGGGTCGGATCGCCCGCGGCAGAGTCGAATTCGACGGCCTCGATCTGACGAAGCAGCCGCACAAACAGTGGCAGGGGCTGCGCGGCACGGGAATGGGCATGATCTTCCAGCAGCCCATCCGCTCGCTGAATCCCGCCTACACCGTGGGCGATCAGATCGCCGAGTCGGTGCGCAAGCACCTCGGCCTGGACCGCAAGGCGGCGATGGCGCGTGCGGTCGAGATGCTCGAGCTGGTGCAGATCCCGCGGGCGGCGGACCGGGTGCGCGAGTACCCGCACGCCTTCTCCGGCGGCATGTGCCAGCGGGTGATGATCGCGATGGTCATGGCCTGCAACCCGCGTCTGCTGATCGCCGACGAGCCCACCACCGCGCTGGATGTGACGGTGCAGGAGACGATCCTGGATCTTTTGCGGGACCTGCAGGAGCAGACCGGTATCTCGCTGCTGTTCGTCACGCACGACCTCGGCGTCGTCGCGGAACTGTGCGAACGTGTCGTGGTGATGTACGCGGGGGAGGTGATCGAGGACGGCCGCGCCGACGAGGTGTTCTTCACGCCCCAGCACCCGTACACCTCCGGGTTGCTGGCATCGATCCCACGTCCCGGCATCAGTAACGATCGGCGGTTGACGGCGATCCCGGGCCGGATCCCGGCGGCGGGGGAGTGGCCGGCAGGCTGTCACTTCCACGACCGTTGCACCCACGCCCGGTCGGGCCTTTGTGACACAACGCATCCCACGCTGGCCGAGACAGCCCCCGGACGGGCGGCGCGCTGCCTGCGCGTGGCGGATCTGCAGTTGGAAGGAGTGAGCGCGTCATGAGTCTGCTCGAGGTTGCGAACCTGACCAAGTCGTTCTCCACCCGCCGTGACTTCCTGGGCCGCCGGGCCGGATGGACGCATGCGGTCAAGGACGTCTCGTTCACCCTCGACGCCGGGGAATGCCTGGCCGTGGTCGGTGAGTCCGGGGCTGGGAAGTCGACGGTCGGACGGATGGTGTTGCGGCTCATCGAAGCCGATTCGGGCAGCGTCGTGTTCGGCGGTGAGGACGTTCGCGCCGCGAAGCCCGCCCGACTCCGCCAGATGCGGCGCGGCATGCAGATGATCTTCCAGGATCCGCACTCCTCGCTCGATCCGCGGATGACGGTCGCGGACGCGGTGATCGAGCCGCTGATCGTGCACACCGATCTCGACCGGGCCGCTCGTACGCAGCGGGCCCGGGAGTTGCTCGACAAGGTCGGCATCGGGTCCCGTTACCTCGGCCGGTACCCGGCCGAACTCTCCGGCGGCCAACTCCAGCGCGTCGCGATCGCCCGGGCGCTTACCCTAGAGCCCGAGATGATCGTGTGCGACGAACCTGTTGCCGCACTGGATGTCTCGGTGCGGGCGCAGGTGCTGAACCTGCTCCGGGACCTACAGGAGGAGCTCGGGCTGGCGTACCTGTTCGTCTGTCACGACCTCGCGTTGATCGAGGTCATCGCGGACCGGGTCATGGTCATGAAGTCCGGTGAGGTCGTCGAGACCGGCACCGTCGAGCAGATCTACGCCTCCCCGGCGCAGGACTACACCCGGAAACTCCTGGACGCCATCCCCGTGCCGGTCCCCCGCGCGGCCCGCCAGGCCTGACCTGGTCAGTCGACGTCGGCAAGAGCCTCGTGCGCGGGTGCCTCGTCGATCGATGCGATGCCGCGTCCGCCCGGGGCCCACAACCCGAGAGCGACGGCGCTGACGAACATGACGCCGGCCAGCGCCAGGGAGGCCTCCTGCATGCCGTGGAGGAACGACTCCTTCGCGAAATCGGCCAGCTGCTCTCCCTGGGGGCCGGCCAGTTTCGACACCTCGAGGGCGGCGGCGAGGGAGTCGCCGACCGGCTGCTTGGCCTGCTCGGGTACCGCATCGACAGCGGGCGCGATGTTGCGTCCGTACCCGGCTGCGAGCACGCTGCCGGCGAGGGCCACGCCGATCGCGGCACCGATCTCTCGGGTGGCGTCGTTCACCGCGGACGCCACACCCTGCTTGGCCACCGGCGTGTTCTGCACGATCGCGGTGGTCGCCGGGGCGGTGCACAGGCCCAGGCCGACAGCGGCGATCAGCAACGGCACGGCGACCTCGCGGTACGTGCTGCCGGCGTCGAGCTGACCGATCAGTGCGAGCGCCACGCCGAGTACGGCGAGCCCGAGGAACGTGAGGATCCGCAGGCCGATGCGCGGGATCAGCCACGGCGCCGCCACCGACAGCCCGATGACGACCACCGCGATCGGTGCGAGCGCGAGCGCCGACTGCAGCGGCGAGTAGCCGAGCACGAGCTGCAGGTGCTGGACGATGAGGAAGAACAGACCGAAGGTCGCAAGGAACTGCATCAGGAGCGACACCGCGCCGACGCCGAACGTGCGGTTGCCGAACAGGCGCACGTCGAGCAGGGGGTGTTCGGTGCGGGCCTCGAGGACTGCGAAGAGCGCTCCGGCGGCCAGGCCGCCGACGATCGCGGCGAGCACCCAGGGGTCGAGCCAGCCCCGCCCCGGCGCCTCGATGATGCCGAGCACGAAGAGCCCGATCGCCCCGGCGCTCAGCACCGCGCCGCGGATGTCGAACGTCGACGGGTGCTCGTCCCGCGAGGACGGGATGGTGAACGCGAGAGCGAACAGCACGGCGGACACCCCCGCGAGTCCGATGAAGATCGCGTGCCAGGACCACTTCTCGAGCAGCAGGCCCGATCCGATGAGTCCGGCGATGCCCCCCGATCCTGCGACGCCCGACCAGATGCCGACGGCCTTGGATCGTTGCGCCGCAGGGAAACTGGCGGTGAGAATCGACAGCGTCGCCGGCATGACGAACGCTGCGCCGAGGCCCGCGACCGCGCGGGCGCCGATGATCTGGGTGGGGCTGTCCAGCAGGATCGGCGACGCCGACGCCAGCCCGAACAGCAGCAGTCCGATCACGAGCAGGCCGCGGCGGCCGTAGCGGTCACCGAGCGCGCCCGACGGCAGCAGCAGGCACGCGAGCGCGAGTGTGTAGCCGTCGACGATCCAGGTGAGTTGCGCCTGGGTGGCCCCGGTGTCCCGGGCGAGGTCGGCGAGTGCGGTGTTGAGTGCCGCCATCGCGGCCACGACGAGGGCGACCGCCGCACACGACACGGTGAGAGTCCAGATCTGTCCCCAGGTCATCCGGTCGTTCGTTCCCGTGTACTTTCCAGCCATGCGGGCCTCCCCTAGGAAACAAGACTGTCAGTATCGTAGGTGAACTGGTGGTTCCACAAAAGGTGGTGACGGATGGGTACGGACGACAGCGACGGGTCGGCGAGCGACCAGGACCCCAGGAAGGCGCGCTCGCGGGCGCGGTTGCTCGACGCGGCTACGACACTGCTCGTCAAGGGCGGCACCGAGGCGGTGACGATCGACGCGGTCACCAAACTCGCGAAGGTGGCGCGCGCGACGCTGTACCGGCATTTCGACAGTGGCACCGAACTGGTGGCCGCGGCGTTCGGGAAGCTCGTGGCGCCGGCCCCGGAGACCGCCGTCTCCGGTGGCCTGCGTGAACAACTCGTCGAACTGCTCACGGCGCAGGCACGGATGATCGAGGACGCTCCCATGCACATCACCGCGCTGTGCTGGCTCGGGATGGGCCCCGCGCTCGACGACTATTCGAGTGCGTCGGACCTCGAGGCGGGCGACCGGCCGGGGAAGAGCCGGCCCGAGCTCCGGTCGCTGCGCGAACACGTCGTCGTGCAGTATCGGGCGGCGTTCGACCGCGTGCTCGGCACCGACGAGGCCAGGGCTGCGCTGGGTGACTTCGACTACGACCTCGCCCTCGCACAGTTGGTCGGGCCGCTCGTCTTCACCCGGTTGGCGACGTTGGCGCCGCTCGGCCCCGATGCGTGCGTGCGGATCGTCGACGATTTCCTCGCGGCGCGGCAGGCCGGCCGGGCCCGAGACTCAGCGCTGGTCGCGGACGGGCCGCAGGGCGAAGGCGCGCAGCCGGGAGTAGCCGCGGACGCGGAGGGGGCGTAGCGAGCGCAACTGGACCCCGTCGTCGTCCACCAGTGCCGCCGACAGTTCGGCGTCGACCAACACCGTTCCGGGACGGGCCGCGCTGGTCAGCCGCGCGGCGATGTTCACGGCCTCGCCGAACAGATCGCCGAAGCGGACGAGGACCGGACCGAGCGCCAGACCCACCCGCAGATCCGGCTGCTCCGGGTGCGTGCGCGCCGCTTCCTGGAGGCCGAGCGCGATCCGGGCCGCGTCGGACGCGTGTTCCGCCGCGAACATCACTTCGTCACCGACGTTCTTGATCACCCAACCGCCGCCCTGCGTGATGATCGACGTGGTCTGTGACTCGAAGTCCTCGAGCAGCGCACTGAGCTCGTCGACCCGGATCCTGCGCGTCAGGCTGGTGTAGCCGACCATGTCGGCGAACCCGACGACGAGGGTGCGGTGCGTGGTGTCCTCGCCGACGCTGCCCGCCCTGCGCGCTGTCGCGGCCGCGAGGTGCCGGCGCCATACGTACGACTGCAGTGCCTCGACCGTGGGCAGCAACCCCGAGGTGAGCGCTCCGACGGCGTCGCGCAGGGCACGCTCGTCGAGCGTGCCGGCATCGAGGTGGGTGGCGGCGAGCTCCTCGGCCAGATGCGAGTTGAGTACGGCGACCTGCCACTCCGCCAGTCGCGACATCGACTGACCGAGCGCCCGGGTGGCGGCCACTGCGGCGTCCTGGGCCAGGGCGCCGCTGTCGACGAAACCGACCAGACCCCGTAGTGCTGCAGCGTCGGCATCGGTGAACATCGCCGCGTCGGGGTCGGCATCGATGGCGAAACCCATCGACACCCAGAGGCGTTGCGCGCGTTCGAGGGGCACCCCGGCGATTTCGGCGACCTGTTCGCGGGTGTACCGGCGGGGGCCGCCCAGGAGGGTCTGCTCCACTTCCGACTGGATGAGGCCGAGCACAGTGGGATCGAGGTGCTCGGAGAGTTCCAACGCACGCCCCTTTCGTGATGGTCGCCCAAGAATGAACCACGACAGAGCGGGCCGCAACGACTGTCGGGTGCCTGTGGGAAGGTAGCGGTGCAAGCAGTCGTTCGGTACCAGGAGGACCCCATCATGCCGCCCCGCAGTCGTTCCGGAGCAGGCTCGGCAACGCCGGAACATCTCACCGCGGAGAACCTCGAGACGCTGGCAGCAGCCGTCGCCGAGGGCAAGCGCGCCACCGTGTACCTGCGCGAGGCCACCCCGAGCCTCGGCATCGAGGCCGGATGTTCGGCGAAAGTCGTTTCCGTGGAAGGGAACACGGTCGTCATCAGCCCCAAGGGGGTCAACGACGAGCTTCCGTTCGAAGCGGAGGAACTGCGCATGACCCGCAAGGCTCCGGAGCCGGTCAAGCCGACCCGGCCAGCGAAGGCCGCGGCTCCCGCGCCGAAGCCCGCGGCGGCCCCCACGCCCAAGCCGGCAGCGGCTCCCGCGCCCAAGCCCGCGTCGGCGCCCAAGCCTGCCCCCACACCTGCCGCGGTCACCAGCACGGCACCCCAGGCGCCACTGGCACCCGCGCCGCGTCGCGCGAAGAAGGCGCCGGCGGGTGTGAGTGTGACGATCCATGCCGGCGCCGAGAACGACTGGACGGTGACCGTGACGCACGGCGCGAAGCGCCCGGGGAAGGCCACGCCGGTCAGTCCCGACGCGGTCGATCGGGCGATGCGTGAACTCGGTGACGACGTTGCTCTCGAGGCGGTCCAATCGGTCATTTCCGCAGCACGAGAGGCTGCAGAGCAGCGAATTGCCGCATTGTCGAAGGAACTCGAGGACGCGCGCCGTGCGCTCGAAGCGCTGGGGTCGACCTCCTAGTCGGCGATTGGGTGACGATCGGATCAAGGCTGCCCGAGCACTGACCCTCGGGTGGGAAAGTTGCCGGTGAGTGTCCCGCCGACTCGAGCGTGGAAGCGTCCGGGGCGTGCAAGCAAGGGCTGACAGCAGGCATGTGGCGGTGATCGACCGATGGCACATTCGTAGCGCCAAGCGGGAGGGCAACATGCTCAAGCGACTTTCCTTGATCTTCGCAGCGTTGGCGGTGATCGCCGGCATGCTCGGCGTCGGCACCGCGACCGCGGCGCCACCCAGAGCGGTTCTGGGCGGCGGGTCCGGAATCGTGATCGACGAGATGTATCAGTGCACGCTCACGACGATCGGACACGACAACGCCGGCCGCCTGGTCGGCATCACGGCGGGCCACTGCGGCGAGGCGGGTTGGCCGGTGGTACCCGAGTCCGATCCGGACGCGGGTGTGGTGGGCAGGTTCGTCGTGTCGAACTCCGATTACGACTACGCGGTGATCGAGTTCGATCCCGCGAAGGTGACTCCGGTGAACACTATCGGTCAGGTCACGATCACCGATATCGGCAAGCCGGCGCAGTTCCCGGCCGTCGCATGCAAACAGGGCCGTACCACCGGGCACACGTGCGGAGTCGTCTACGGCGACGTGCTGCAGTCGCAGGAGACGTGGACCCAGTTGTGTGTCATCGAGGGTGATTCGGGATCCCCGGTCGTCGTCGGGACCACTCTGGTGGCGATGGTGAACGCGTATCTCGGGGTGGCGTGCCTCGGCCCGGAACTCGGCACCAACATGACCGCGATCATCGACAACATCAACGCGACAGGTGGCGTCGGGGCGGGATTCAGACCCATCTGACGCACCGCTGTCGCCTGCTTCACCGCCACGTGCCGGACCCGCGATCGGGTCCGGCACGTGGCATTTCGACGGGTATCCGGCGGTCCGGCGACGCTCTCCTCCCGGCTCCCACTTGACAGCAGATGTGTGACCCGTAACACTCGCTAACCATCGCCGACCGATCGATCGGTCGGTCGTTTGTCGGAAGAGTTCGGCCGGGCGAAGCCGTGGAACGTGCTGGCTCGGGTTCGCTGCTGGAAGGGAGCTGGTCTCATGCCCCACCCGTGGGTTGGTCTCTATCCGGAAGGCGTGGATCCGCAACCGCAACTTCGGTCGGAATCACTCGTCGACGCGTGGACGGCGCGCGTTGCCGCCGATCCGGACGGCGTCGCAGTGCGGTACTTCGACGGAACGCTCACTGCGCGGGAAATGGACGAGGAGTCGGACGCCCTCGCGGTGGGACTGCGGGACAGGGGGGTGCGTCGGGGTGACCGGGTCGGGATCTATCTCCAGAACATCCCGCAGTACGCGATCTCCATGCTGGCGCTGTGGAAGGTGGGGGCCGCGGCGCTGCTGCTCAACCCGATGTATCGGGGGCGGGAGCTGCGCCGCCTCGTGGCCGACGCCGGAGCCGTGGGTGTCATCTGCGCCGACACCGTCGCGGCCGAGACGGCGGAGGCGTTGCAGGGCACGTCGGTCGACTGGTTCGTCACGACCTGCGACCTCGACTACCAGACCCGCAACGACCCGCGCGTGTTCGACGAGGCGGATCGGAGGCCGGGTGCGGTGGGCGAGGCCATGTCCGACGTGGTGGCGCGCCACCGCGGCGAGCGGCCGCCACGGCTCGAACTCGGTGGCGACGATCTTGCGATCGTCGCCTACACCTCGGGCACGACGGGTGCCCCGAAGGGCAGTCGCAACACGCACGCCAATGTCCTCGCGGTGGCGCGCACCTACGGCGATTTCGTCGGGCTCGCCGACGGCGACGTCGTGTTCGCGGTGGCGCCGCTCTTCCACATCACCGGCGCCGTGATCAACGCGGTGGTGGCGCTCGTACGCGAGTGTGCGCTCGTGTTCGCCAACCGGTTCCACCCCGAGGTCACCCTCGACGCCTTCGTCGAACACGGAGTTACGTTCACGATCGGCTCGATCACCGTCTTCAACGCCCTGTATCGGGCGCCCGGCGCGTCGGCCGAGCACTTCGCCTCGATCAAGACGTTGTATTCGGGCGGGGCGCCCATCCCGCCGGCCACGGTCCGCAAGTTCGAGGACCGATTCGGTCACTACATCCACAACGCGTTCGGGATGACGGAGACGTCGTCGGGGGTCGTCGCCGTTCCCCCGGGGGTCCGCGCCCCGGTGGACGCCGAGAGCGGATCGCTCGCGATCGGCATCCCGCTGCCCCTCGTCGAGGCGCGCATCGTGGACGAACGTGGCGACCAGGTGCCGACCGGGACGCCGGGGGAGTTGGAACTGGCCGGGCCGCAGATCATCTCGGGGTACCTCGGTCGGCCCGAAGACACGGCGAAGACCTTCCCGGGCGGCCGGCTCCGTACCGGTGACGTCGCGATCATGGACGCCGCCGGCTGGATCCATCTCGTGGACCGACTCAAGGACCAGATCAACGTCTCCGGTTACAAGGTGTGGCCGCGCGAGGTGGAGAGCGCGCTGCACGAGCACCCCGGCGTCTACGAGGCGGGCGTGACCGGCGAGCCCGACGACTACCAGGGTGAACGCGTGGTCGCCTTCGTCGCGCTCAATCCCGGTGTCGAGGTGGACGAAGCGGAACTCGTGGCCTTCGTCGGGGAGCGTCTGGCTGCCTACAAGAGGCCGCGGCACGTCCACATCGTCGACGCCATCCCCAAGACCCTCACGGGAAAGATCCGGCGCACCGAACTGCGGACGCAGTCGGCGTCCTGAAACCCGTTATCCGACAATCGTGTCCATCGAAAAGGCTGGAGATATCCGTGGCATCTGAGGTCATCGAGAGGGATCGACTCCGGTCGACGTCCGGATCGGACATCCGGTCCAAGAAGAAGTCGCTCCTCGCGAGTGCGGTCGGCAACGTGCTGGAGTGGTACGAGTGGAGCGCCTACGCGGTGTTCGCCCCGTTCATCGCCGCGGTGGTGTTCGACAGCTCCAATCCGGTCTCCGCGCTGTTGTCGACGCTCGCGGTCTTCGCGGTCGGGTTCCTGATGCGGCCGCTCGGCGGCATCGTGTTCGGGCGGATCGCGGACCGCCGAGGACGCAAGTTCGTGCTCGTCACCACGATGCTGATGATGGCCGGCGGCAGCCTCGTCATCGGCATCATGCCGACCTACGACTCCGTCGGTATCTGGGCGTCCGTGATCCTGTTGGCCGCACGCATCACGCAGGGTTTCGCGCACGGCGGCGAGTCTGCGACGGCCTATTCGTACGTGAGCGAGATCGCGCCGCCGCATCGCCGTGGCATGTGGGGAAGCGTCGCCTTCATCGCCATCTTCGGTGGTTCCGCGCTCGCGTACTCGGTCGGCGGCGGGGTGACGTCGGTGCTGTCGAACGATGCGGTGGCCGAATGGGGTTGGCGGATCCCGTTCCTGATCGGTGCGCTGCTTGCGCTCGTCGCGCTGTACCTGCGCCGCAGCATGGAGGAGAGCGAGGTCTTCGACGCCCAGGCCGCCGACGAGGGACCGAGGATTCCTCGTGCCACGGTCGTGCGGGCGGTGCTGCTGATGATCGGTATGACGTCGGGAATCACTGCAGCGCACTACACCTGGACGTCGTACATCTCGACCTACGCGATCACGCAGAAGGACATGAACCCAGATACGGCGTACTGGATGCTCGTCGTCGCCCAGTTGATCGCGCTCGTCTCGCTGCCGTTCTGGGGGCTGCTCTCGGACCGGATCGGCCGGCGACCGATGCTCTTCGCGTTCGCCGGACTGATGTTCGTCCTGCAGTTTCCGCTCACGGCGATGATCACCTCCTCGGGTTGGACGCTGCTCGTCGCGACAACCACGGCGCTGCTCGTGGTGTCGATCCCGGCGTCGGTCCTCTCGGCGACCCTGTCCGAGAGCTTCCCCACGAAGCTGCGGACCCAGGCCATCGGCTTCGCGTACTCCATCTCGGTCGCGGTGTTCGGCGGATCATCGCCCTACCTCAACCAGCTCCTGGTGGGGCAGGGCATCGGATGGGCGTTCAGCATCTACATCATGGTGCTGTGCGCCTTCACCGGAATCGCCTGCATGTTCATGCGGGAGACCAAGGGAATCCGTCTCGAGGACGCCTGATCCGTCGTCACCGGGGCAGCTATCCGCACACCGCGCCGCCGGAAGCGGATCCGACGAGCTTGGTGTACTTCGCCAGGACGCCGCGCGTGTAGCGCGGAGGCAGGGGCTCCCACCCGCTTCGGCGGGTGGCGAGCTCCTTCTCGTCCACCAGGAGATCGAGAACACCGTTCGCGACGTCGAGCCGGATCTTGTCGCCGTCGCGCACGAACGCGATGGGTCCGGCATCGACGGCTTCGGGGGCGACGTGGCCGACGCACAGTCCGGTGGTGCCGCCGGAGAAGCGGCCGTCGGTCAGCAGCAGCACATCCTTGCCCAGGCCGGCGCCCTTGATCGCGGCCGTGATGGCCAGCATCTCCCGCATTCCGGGTCCGCCCTTGGGGCCTTCGTAACGGATCACCACGACATCGCCCGCGGTGATGGTGCCGTCCTCGAGCGCGTCCATCGCGGCCCGCTCGCGGTCGAAAACCCTTGCCGTGCCTTCGAAGACGGACGAGTCGAATCCGGCGGACTTCACCACGGCGCCACCGGGCGCGAGCGAGCCCTTCAGGATCGTGATGCCGCCGGTGGGATGGATCGGTGACGACAGCGCCCGCAGCACCTTGCCGTCCGGGTCGGGCGGTGCGATGTCCGCGAGGTTCTCGGCGAGGGTACGCCCGGTGACGGTGAGGCAGTCGCCGTGCAGCAGTCCGGCGTCGAGCAGGGATTTCATGATCACCGGGACGCCGCCGATGCGGTCGACGTCGATCATGACGTGCCGCCCGAACGGCTTGACGTCCGCGAGATGCGGGACACGCGCGCCGACGCGGGCGAAGTCGTCGAGCGTGAGCGACACTTCCGCCTCGTGCGCGATCGCGAGCAGGTGCAGCACCGCGTTGGTGGACCCGCCGAACGCCATGACGACGGCGATCGCGTTCTCGAACGCCTCCTTGGTGAGGATGTCCGACGTGGTGATGCCGCGGCGCAGCATCTCGACCACGGCCTGCCCGCTGCGCCGGGCATAGCCGTCGCGCCGCCGGTCGGTGGCCGGGGGAGCGGCGCTGCCGGGCAGCGACATTCCCAGGGCCTCCGCGGCGCACGCCATCGTGTTGGCGGTGTACATCCCGCCGCACGCCCCCTCGCCGGGGCAGATCGCGCGCTCGATCGCGTCGACGTCCTCGCGGCTCATCAGCCCGCGTGAGCACGCGCCGACCGCCTCGAAGGCATCGATGATCGTGACTTCCTTCTCGGTGCCGTCGGACAGTTTCGCGATGCCGGGCAGGATCGACCCGGCATACAGGAAGACGTTCGCGAGATTCAGACGCGCGGCCGCCATGAGCATCCCGGGCAGCGACTTGTCGCATCCGGCGAGCAGGACCGATCCGTCGAGGCGTTCGGCCTGCATCACGGTTTCGACGCTGTCCGCGATCACCTCGCGGGAGACGAGCGAGAAGTGCATGCCCTCGTGCCCCATCGAGATGCCGTCCGAGACGGAGATGGTGCCGAACTCGAGCGGGTAGCCGCCGGCCGCGAAGACGCCGTCCTTGCACGCCTCGGCGAGGCGGTCGAGCGACAGGTTGCACGGGGTGATCTCGTTCCACGACGACCCGATCCCGATCTGCGGCTTCTCCCAGTCGTCGTCGCCCATGCCGACCGCGCGGAGCATGCCGCGCGCGGCGGTCTTCTCGAGTCCGTCGGTGACGTCGCGGCTACGCGGCTTGATGTCCGGGCTGCCCTGTCCCGGGGTGTTCGACGAGGTGGTCACGGCGCTGCTCCCAACGATCGATCGTCACGGACGGCGTGCTTCGACGTCCATGTAACCACGGGCCGCGGGCGCTGGGGTGTAGCCGCGGACCCGGACGATGTCGTGGGTGAGCCGGGTGAACGCCCGGGCCGCGGCGCTGCGATAGGCCCCTCGTCGATCCAGGAGCGTGACCGTGCGGGCGGGCAGCGGAGGGTCCAGCGGAACGGGGACGAGGTGCGGGTGGTCGTGCGTGATCGCGTCCGGTAGGACGGTGGCCACCGATGTGCGTTGCACGATCTCGGTGAGCGCCTGGATGGTGTTGGCCTCGACCGTGATTCGAGGCTCGATCCGGTGTTCGGCGAAGTAGGCGTCGATATGGCCGCGGGTGGCGAAGTCGCCGCTGAGGAGTGCGAGTTGCTGTGCCTGGAGAGCCTGCACGGATAGGGCTTTCGGCGGTTCCGGCGTTCGTGATCCGCCGACCACCAGGCTGAGGGTTTCCGTGAAGAGCGGTGTGGCGGTGATACCGGCCGGGTGTGCGCCCGCGAAGGCGACGCCGAGGTCGAGGTCGTCGGCGAGCAGTGCTGCCTCGATGCGGTCCTGAGTCGTCTCGGTGAGGGTCAGGCCGATGCCCGGGAAACGCGTGTGGAGTTCGGCGACGAGCGGGCCGATCAGGTAGGCGGTGAAGGTGGGGGTGACGCCCAGACGTAGGTGGCCGCGGGAAAGATCCTGGACGTCGTGAACCGCACGTTCGGCGGCGTCGAGGTCGCGTAGCGCGCGTCTGGCGTGCTCGGTGTAGACGGCGCCGGCGTCGGTGAGTTGCACGGTGCGGCCGGTGCGGTCGAGCAGTTGCACGCCGACTGCCCGCTCGAGTTGCCGGATCTGTTGGGAGAGCGTGGGCTGGGAGATGTGCAGGTCCTCGGCCGCGCGGGTGAAGTTGCCGCGTTCGGCGACGGCGATCAGGTAGCGCAGGTGGCGCAGTTCCAGGGCGACCATGACCATCACTATAGATGTGAGCAATCGGTTTCATGGACAACAAGTCTTGGACTCTATAGGTGCAGTTCGTGCACGGTGGATCACGTAACCCACCCACGAAGGACGTGACCCATGCAGGACCTCATCGAAGGAGTCGCTCATTTCCGGAAGGACGTCTTCCCGGCAAAGGCGGAACTCTTCGCTCACCTGGCCACCCACCACTCGCCGCACACGCTGTTCATCGGCTGCTCCGACGCCCGCGTCGTTCCCGAACTGATCACCGGTACCGATCCGGGCGACCTGTTCGTCATTCGCACCGCCGGCAACCTGGTGCCCGCCTACACGCCCGAAGCCGACGGCGTGGCAGCGAGCATCGAGTACGCCGTCGCCGTACTGGGCGTGCGGGACATCGTCGTCTGCGGCCACTCGGCGTGCGGTGCCATGACCGCCATCGCTCGGAGCCACGACCTCAGCGCCGCGCCGGCCGTCGCCGCGTGGCTGCGGTACGCGGACGCCTCCCGGGCCCGCACCACCACCGCCGGTGACGTCGGAGCCCTCGTCCGCCAGAACGTCCACGCACAACTCGCCAACTTGGCCACCCACCCGTCCGTGGCTCGCGCGCTGGCGGAGAAGAAAGTCGCCCTCCACGGGTGGGTATTCGACATCGCGGCCGGCGAGGTCGCGGATGTATCCGCCTGAAACCGTCCACCCCGAGAAGTAAGGAAATCCGATCATGATCCAGTCCCAGTTCGACCCCGCCGCCCGCCAGGCCGTCGCCGTCGCCGCTGTCGATGCCAAGACCCGCAAGGATCTGTCCTGGCAGCAGATCGCCGACGCCTCCGGCCTGTCCGTGGCCTTCACCACCGCGGCGGTGCTCGGCCAGCACGCGCTGCCGGAGAAGTCTGCCGTGGCCGTCGCCGAGTTGCTCGGCCTCGACGAGGACGCGGCAATGCTGCTGCAGTGTGTCCCGACCCGCGGTTCGATTCCCGGCGGTATCCCGACCGACCCCACCATCTACCGCTTCTACGAGATGCTCCAGGTGTACGGCACCACTCTCAAGGCGCTGGTCCACGAGCAGTTCGGCGACGGCATCATCTCCGCGATCAACTTCACCCTCGACGTGCAGAAGGTAGCCGACCCCGAAGGTGGCGAGCGCGCCGTCATCACCCTGAACGGCAAGTACCTGCCGACCAAGCCGTTCTGATTCCCCAGCACCCCGATCCACCTCCGGAGGAGTTTCATGGACTTCGTCCAGCGCACCATCGACCTCGCCCGCCAGAACGTCGCCGAGGGCGGTCGCCCGTTCGCGGCCGTCATCGTCAAGGACGGCAAGGTTCTCGCCGAGAGCCCCAACAGGGTCGCCCAGACCGGCGACCCCACCGCTCACGCCGAGATCCTCGCCATCCGCCAGGCCTGCACCGAACTGGGCACCGAGCACCTCACCGGCACCACCATCTACGTTCTCGCGCATCCGTGCCCGATGTGTCTGGGCTCGCTGTACTACTGCTCGCCCGACGAGATCGTCTTCCTCACCACCCGCGACTCGTACGAGCCCTACTACGTCGACGCCCGCAAGTACTTCGAACTCGCCACCTTCTACGACGAGTTCGCCAAGCCGTGGCAGGATCGCCGGCTGCCCATGCGCTACGAGGAGCGTGCCGACGCCGTCGACGTGTATCGCTCGTGGCAGGCCCGCAACGCCGAAGACTGACGCGAGCCGCGGGGACGCCGACTAGGTCGTCGTGAACCCGCGGTAGCCGTCGGCGGCGATCCGGGTGCACAGATTGCGGTAGTTGCCGACGCCGCCGAGGTAGGGCATGAAGACGCGGGGCTTTCCCGGCACGTTGGCGCCGAGGTACCACGAGTCGGCCTGCTGGTAGATGCTGCCGGCGGCGATCGTCGTCAGGTGTTCGCCCCACTCGTCCTGCGCCTGCGTGGTCGCCTCGGCGAGCCGGGCGCCGCGTTCGCGCATGTGGTCGAGGTAGCCGACCACCCACTCGACGTGCTGCTCGATCGACACGACGACGTTCGACAGCACCGAGGGACTGCCGGGTCCGGTGATGACGAACAGGTTGGGGAACCCGGCCACCGCGACGCCGAGGTAGGTTCGCGGACCGTCCTGCCAGGTCTCGCGCAGGCCGGCGCCCTCCCGGCCGCGGATGTCGATCTCACCCAGGGCGCCGGTCAGGGCGTCGAATCCGGTCGCGAAGACCAGCGCGTCGAGTTCGTGGATGCCGGTCTCGGTGCGGATGCCCTCCGGAACGATCTCCACGATCGGGTCGGACCGCAGGTCGACGAGTGCGACGTTGTCGCGGTTGTAGGTCTCGTAGTAGTCGGTGCCGATGCAGACGCGCTTGGCACCCAGCGGATACCCCTTGGGGCACAGTGCTTCTGCCGTGTCCGGATCGGTGACGGTCTCGCGAATCTTGGACCGTACGAACTCCGCGGACGTCTCGTTCGCTGCGAGGTCGGTCATGACGTCGTCGAACGTGGTCTGGTAGGCGAGTCCGCCCACAGCCCACCGTGCCTCGTACTCCTTGATCCGGACCTCGGGGGCGGTCTGGAGTGCCGATCCCACGGGCGGCGGCAGGATCCAGCCGCCGTGCGACTCGCGCTGCAACTGACGCCGGGCCGGGTAGTCGGCCTTGATCGCGGCGAGTTCGCCGGCGTCCAGCGGGCGGTTCCGGGCCGGGATCACGAATCCTGGTGTCCGTTGGAACACCGTCAGCCGGTCCGCCTGCTGCGCGATCAGCGGGATCGCCTGCACTCCGGACGACCCGGTTCCGATCACGCCGACCCGCCTGCCGGTGAAATCGACTCCCTCCGTGGGCCATTGTGCGGTGTGCAGGATCTCGCCCGCGAACGTGTCGAGGCCGTCGATCGCGGGCAGTCGGGCCGTCGACAACGCGCCGGTCGCCATGATCACCCAGCGCGCGGTGACGCTGCCGGCGTCCGAGTCGGTGCCGATCGCCCAGAGTTCCCCGTCCTCGTCGAAGTGCGCCGACGTGACGCGGGTGCCCAGCGTGATGTCCTCGCGTAGTCCGAAACGGTCGGCCACGTGTTCGAGGTAGCGCAGGATCTCGGGCTGCGTCGGATAGCGCTCGGTCCACTCCCATTCCTGCTGCAGTGCCTCGTCGAACGAGTAGGAGTAGTCGGCGCTGTCGACGTCGCACCGCGCGCCCGGGTAGCGGTTCCAGAACCAGGTGCCGCCCACGCCGTCGCCGGCCTCGAACAGTCGCACCGACATGCCGCGTCGGCGCAGGCTGTGCAGTGCGTACAGGCCGGCGAATCCGGCGCCCACGACGACGACGTCGTAGGTCGGTTCGGTGGAATCGTTGTTCGGCATGGGGGTGGACCTCGTTTCGTGGTGGGGTGAGCAGGGGTCAGTAGCATCGGTGCAGCAGTTGTCCCGCCGGCGCGGCGGGCGCGATGGGAGGCGTACGAGCGTGGGTGCAGGCGAGCAGGACCGGCCGGACAGGCCGACGTTGCCCGACCCCGCGGCATTGCCGAGGGGGCAGCGGGAGCGGCGTCAGCGCATCATCGATGCTGCCGGCGAACTGCTGGTCGCCGACGATTTCGAGCGAATCCAGATCCGCGACGTCGCAGAACGGTCGGGTGTCGCGCTGGGGACCGTCTACCGCTACTTCGCCTCCAAGGAGCAGTTGTACGCGGCCGTGCTGCTCGACTGGTCCGCCGCCGACCCGATCAAACACGGCGGTGCGCCGGATCCGGGGCTGCCGCCGGCCGAACGTATCCGGATTCGGCTGCACCACTCGGTCGACCGCTTCGAGGAGTTCCCCACGTACCTGCGCCTGCAGAACGTGCTTCGGCACTCGACCGATCCCGTCGTGTGCGCGCTGTTCGCGGAGTTCTCCGCGCAGGCCCTCGCGTCGTACCGAGAGCATCTGTTCGACCTGCCGGACGGCGACGCGGCGGACCTCGTCGCGATCGTGACCGCGGTGCTCACCCACGAAGTGATGCTCTTCGGCATGGGACGGCAGGACATAGGCGAGGTGCACCGCCTGCTCGACCGTACGGTCGACCTCGTCTTCGCGGCCGATACCGGGGCCTGATCCTTCCTGTCGTCCGCGACCGTCCCGGACTCGACCACTGCGAGAAATCAAGCCGTGCAGCAGCGTTGAGCGGGCCGCCCCCGCGGGTGTGACCGTTGTCATACCGTCAGACTAGAGTTAGATTCTAATTCATGACAAGTGGCATGCAGGGCACTCGAACAGAATTGGACCCGGTACTGCAGGCAGTGGCTGCCGCGGTGTCGGGGTCGGGCCTCCCGCCGATGGTGGAACTGGGCCCGGAAGGTGCGCGGGAACGGATCCGCGCCGCGCTGCAGTCGTGCGCACCGGGTCCCGAGGTCGCCGCGGTCACGGCGCACCGGGTGGGTGAACACGTCGGCGTACGCCTGTACCGTCCGGTGGCGCGCAGGTCTGGGGGGACGATCGTTCACTTCCACGGCGGAGGTTGGGTGACCGGCGACCTCGACTACGCGGACGCGACGTGCCGCATGCTTGCGGACGAGGCCGGCGCGGACGTCGTGAGTGTGGACTATCGACTTGCTCCGGAGGATCCGTTCCCCGCGGCGACCGAGGACGCGATGGCGGTGTTGCATTGGGTGGCAGCAGGATCGGAGGGGCTCGCCGGACCCGTCGTGGTCACCGGGGACAGCGCCGGCGGCAACCTGGCCGCGGTGTGCGCCCTCCTCTCCCGCGACGAGGACGGTATCGACCTCGCGGGGCAGGTGCTGATCTACCCGGTAGTCGACGCCGATCTCGGACGCGACTCGTACGTGCAGAATTCCGGGGTCTTCCTCGGCTCCCGCGAGATGCAGTGGTTCCTCGACCACTACTGTCCCGACCTGGAAACCCGGACGAGTTCACTGGTGTCGCCGCTGCGCGCCGCCGATCTGTCCGGGCTGCCGCGCACCGTGGTGGTCGTCGGCGGCCACGATCCGCTGCTCGACGAGGGCGTCGAGTACGCCGAGCGGTTGAGGGCGTCCGGAGTGCCGGTCGAACTGTTGCAGTTCCCGTCACTGGCTCACGGTTTCCTGCAGTTCACGGGGGTCTCTCCGGCCGCCGCGGAGGCGGCGCAGACGATCGTCCGCGCTGCCGCCGTACTCCTCGAAAACGAAGACGCGAAGAAGAATTCGACCACAGGAGGCGTTCGTGCATGATCTGGTGATCCGCGGCGGGTTCGTCGTGGACGGAACCGGTGAACCGCCCCGTGCCGCCGACGTCGCCGTCGACGACGGGCGCATCTCGATCGTCGGCGACGTGCCTGACGCCGGGCGGCGGGAGATCGACGCGGCCGGCAAGCTCGTCACCCCGGGATTCGTCGACATCCACACGCACTACGACGGACAGGTCACCTGGGACCCGCTGTTGACCCCGTCGTCGTTGCACGGCGTGACCACAGTCGTCATGGGCAACTGTGGTGTGGGTTTCGCCCCCGTCAAGCCGGAGCAGCGCGACTGGCTCATCGGACTCATGGAAGGTGTCGAGGACATCCCCGGAAGCGTTCTGGCGGAGGGGATGACGTGGAACTGGGAGTCGTTCCCCGATTATCTCGACGCGATCGACACCCCGCACGCGATCGACTTCGCCGCACAGTTGCCGCACGGCGCGTTGCGCACCTACGTGATGGGCCGGCGCGGGGGTGACCATCTCGCGCGGCCGACCGCGGACGAGATGGACCGGATGCGCGACCTTGTCGCCGAGGCGGTCGAGTCGGGTGCACTCGGCTGGTCCACCTCCCGATCCGCGGTCCACAAGACGTCCGCGGGCGAACCCACACCGAGCCTGACCGCCTCGCGGGAAGAACTCACCGGCATGGCGGCAGGGCTCGCGAAGGCGGGCGCCGGCGTCATCGACTTCATCTCCGACTTCATGGACCAGCCCGAGGAGATGGAGTTCGTCAGTGCGATCGTCGAGGCCGCGCAGAGGCCGATGTCCGTGTCGGTCGTACAAAGTGACCGGGCGCCTGACAAGTGGCGGGACCTGCTCGACGGTCTTGCGGAAATATCGGCAGCACAGGGTATTCCGATCACCGGTCAGGTGGCGCCGCGTGCCGTGGGAGTGATGCTCGGGTGGGAGCTCAGTTGGCACCCGTTCATGGCCTACCCGAGCTACCGGGCACTCGAGGATCTGCCGCGGGAAGAGCGCGTGGAGCAACTGCGTCGGCCGGAGGTCAGGGACGCGATCCTGGCCGAGAAGCCGGACACCGACAGTGAATTCATCGAGCGCCTGTCGACCCGGTTCGACCAGGTGTACCTGCTCGGTGACCCGCCGAACTACGAGCCCGGGCCGGACGACTCGGTCGCCGCGCTCGCCGACCGATCCGGAGTACCGGCCGCCGAGGTCGCCTACGACGCGATGATGGCGCAGGACGGGCGCGGACTGCTCTACTTCCCGATGCTCAACTACTCGGCCGGAAACCTCGAGGCGGTCCGGGAGATGCTCGTGCGCCCCGACACGGTGCCTGCTCTCGGAGACGGCGGCGCGCACTGCGGCGCGATCTGCGACGCGAGCTTCCCCACGACGCTGCTCACGCACTGGGGCCGGGATCGCAAGGTCGGCGAGCTCCTACCCGTGGAGTGGCTGATCAAGCGGCACACAGCCGACACCGCGGCCGTGGTCGGGCTGCTCGACCGTGGACAGGTCCGTCCCGGTTATCGGGCCGACCTCAACGTCATCGACTTCGACAGGCTCCAGGCCGATCATCCCGAGGTGACGTACGACCTGCCGACCGGCGGGCGGCGGCTGATGCAGACCGCGACGGGGTACGTCGCGACCGTCGTGGCCGGCGAGGTGGTGGTGGAAGACGGCCGGCACACCGGTGCGTTGCCGGGTCGACTCGTGCGCGGTGCGCAGCCGGCGCCGAGCGCTTCCTGATCGACCGCGGAACGGGGATGCCCCCGCCACTCGTGGGAGTGGCGGGGG
>NZ_LWTX01000002.1 GCF_002094305.1 Prescottella equi | reverse complement strand
CCGTACAGGTCGGCGACCTTGCGCTCCATCTCGGCGACGTTCTTGCCGATCTTCAACGCGAACGGACCACCACGCAAGACCTCGAGGCAGGCCTCGATCTCGCGCTCGTCGTGGACACTGCGGGCGTAGACAACCCTGGTCATGGAATCTCCTCGTCGGTCGAAGTGTCTGCGGTGGTTGACGGTCGAGTGGGTTCAGCGAATGGTCGATCCGGCGTCGACCGGCAGCGAGATGCCGGTGACGTACCGCGCGTCGTCGGATGCGAGGTACATGAGCGCCTTCGTCACGTCGGACGCGTCGATGCGTTCGACGGGCAGCGAATTGACGAAGATGGGGGCGAGGTCGGGACGCTCGGCCAGCAGTTCGGGAAGTACCTGCGAGTGCCCCTGTGGCGTGTCGACCCCGGTGGGGTTGATCATGTTCACCCGTATGTTCCGGTCGGCCAATTCGAGCGCCAGCGACCTGCACAGGCCGGTGAGGGCGTGCTTCGACGCCGTGTACGGCGCGTAGAACGGCAGCCCGACCGTGCTCGCCGTCGACCCGGTGACGACGATGTTCCCTCCGCCGGTGGCTTCCAGGTGCGCGATGGTGGCGGCGCAGGTGTTCCACACGCCGGTGAGGTTGACGTCGAGCGTCGTTCTCCAGATTTCGTCGGTCACGTCCTCGTGCCGTTGCACCGTGCAAATGGAGGCGTTCGCCACGACGACGTCGAGTCGGCCGAGCTCGTCGACGCCTTTCGCGACGGCCCGCTCGAGGGCGGTTCGGTCCCGCACGTCGACCTCTGCAGCGTGCACGCGCCGGCCTGCCGCTTCGATCAGGCGAGCAGTCTCGGCAAGTCCTTCGGAGGTTCCCATCGGGTAGGGGACGAGATCGATCTGTCGGCAGATGTCGAGCGCGATGACGTCGGCCCCCTCGGATGCCATCGCCACGGCGTGACTGCGTCCCTGGCTCTGCGCCGCCCCGGTCACCAGCGCAACTTTGCCGTGCATTCTCATAAAGGCCCTCCGGACGTGAATTCTTTTTGTTCCATTGAGTGGTCACCGATGTTCTGTATTGGTTCGCGGCTGTGCTATTTCGCCGGCGGTCCTGTGCGTCATCGAGCGTCGTCGAGCCGGGAGGCCAACCGTGCGGCGGTCTCAGCGTCGAGTAGTTCGATGGTCAGCCCCAGTGCGTCGCGGTGATAGGCGGTGCCGACCGGGCACCGACCGTCACCGAGCCCGCCCATCCACAGTGGTGCCCCGCGACGTGCGAGGGCCGCCGACGCCGCGGCCAGGTCGTCGACCACGAATCCGAGGTGATGTACCCCCGAATGGGGCTGCCATACGGAAGTTTCAGGGATTTCGCGGAGCAACTCCACGTGTGGGGGGCCGTCGATGCTGAGTCCGAGGCGCTGGACCGTCGAGTGCGCGATGCCGTCGATCCGGCAGTGGTAGTGCGACTCCGGCAGCAGACGTATCGGGAGGCCATAGAGGTCTTCGAAGTGTTGCACCGCGGCTTCGGAGTCCGGCACGACGATGCCGACGTGATGCAGCTTTCCGAGTCCGAAATCGACGTCGGGTACGGCGAACGGTCCCACCGGAATCCTCCTTGTAGTTGCGTCACAAGTGCGAGTGCGGGTTCGGATCTCGAGATGAATGATCGTTCAAAGCTGCGTTCGGACTCAAGGATCTGTTCCATGCAGTGAACACTTGACCGACCAAAAGTGCGTGTTAGCATTCGCTGAATGAAGGTTCAATATTCGATATCGGTCGGGATCCGCGGGTGTGAATCGAATCTTCTCGATGCTGTGGTCGCCCCACTCGCGAACCCGGGCCGTCCGTTCGCCGCGTCTCTCGTTCCCCGCGTCGCATCACAGTGAGGCAAACCGCCATGCGCTCAGCTCCACCACCGTCCACGCTGCTCGATCGGGTAGCCGCGGTGCTGGGCGCGTTCGATACGGGCCGTGGCCAGATGACGCTGGCCGAGCTGGCCGCGCACACCGGAATCCCGCGGACGTCGTCCTACCGAATTCTCGAGCGCTTGGTGGCGATGAAGTGGCTGCAGCGTCACGGCAGTGCCTACGAGCTCGGTCCCCGGCTGATGGAGCTCGGATCGCTTGCCCTGCAGCGCAACAGTCTGAGCGTGGCCGCGACGCCGATCGTCCACTGGCTTCACCGCACCACGGGGCACGTCGTCTTCCTGGGAGTTCTCGACGGCCCGGACGTCCTGTACCTGGAAAGGGTGGGAGGGAGCCTGGCGCAGCAGCTTCCCAGCCGGCCGGGTAGCCGTCAGCCTGCCCACCGGTCGGCGATCGGGAGGAGTCTCCTCGCGTCCGGCGCTCAGGGCCTCGCCTTCGAGTCCAGCGGGGAGGGTGGGGGCATCAACATCATCGCGGCACCGATCGACACCCGTGGCGAACTGCGGGCCGGCATCTCGATCTGCGGGCGGCCCTCTCGTGTCCAGTTCAGTCAGGCGCACGGCGCGCCGGTGCGTCAGGCTGCCGGCGCGATCTTCCGGGCACTCGAGCAGGCCCGGAGGGCCCGTGCGCCTTTTCGGTAGTGGGGACTACCAGAAAGGCGCACGGGCGCGAAGCGCCTAGTGCGTCGCCAGCGCCACGCGCCGGCGCTCGTCGGCCGTCTCGGGACGGCCCTCGCCCGGGAGGTCGACGCGGACGTGGTGAAGACGCCCGGTGAACGCGAAGCGGCCCACGATGTCCTCGCACACCGGGCTGCCGCGGTTGACGCCGATATCCAGCTGTTCGTTCATGCTGAAGATCGCGCGAGTCGTCTGCTCGACGCGGCCGCTGCCCACCTCGACGTCGTCGACGAACAGTCGCGCCACTCCGCCCAGACCGATTCCGCCTCCGTCGTAATCGAATTCGAGGCGCACCTCGCGGGTGTCCGCGGTCAGCTCCACGTCCGGTCGCACGAACGTCGTGCCGCCGCCGCTGAAGTTGTAGCAGAACACCGGCTTCGACGCCGCGACGTACAACGCCAGGCCGCCGAAGCTGCCCCCGACGCTTGCCAGCACACCCTCGCACGGCTCGCCGCCGGTCTCGAGGGACGCGGTGAGGACGTACGACCGGTTGAAGAACGGCGGTGCCGCCTTCTCCGGCAGGCCGTTCATGTGCGGGTACAGCGTGATGCTCGTTCGTCCGCGCAGCGGATGCGGCGGCCGGTCCGCGGGTGCGACGTTGCGGGTCACGGTGCGGTCGTCGAGCGGCAGCACTTGGTACCGGGCCGCCTCGACGAGGAACTTCTGCTGGAGCTCCGCGAGCTTCTCGGGGAACTCGTCGGCGAGGTCGCGAGCCTGCGACCAGTCGACGCTGGTGTCGTACAGCTCCCACCGATCCTCGTCGAACGTCGGCAGTTGCAGCCCGTACGTCGCCATCAGCCAGGGGGCGCGGTGCAGCGTCACCGCCGTCCAGCCGTTGTCGTAGATGCCGCGGTTGCCGTAGATCTCGAAGTACTGCGTGGTGTGCCGGTCCGCCGCGTTCGCGTCGGTGAAGGTGTAGTTCATCGCGACACCTTCCATCGGCTTCTGCGGCACCCCGTCGACCGAATCGGGAGCGGGCACACCGACAGCCTCGAGAATGGTCGGCGTGATGTCCACGCAATGGTGCCACTGGTGGCGGAGTCCGGTCTCGCTGATTCCCTTGGGCCAGTGCGCGATCAGGCCGTTGCGGGTGCCACCGTAGTGCGACGCCGCCTGCTTGGCCCACTGGTACGGAGTGTCGAGGGCCAGCGCCCACGACGCCGGGTAGTGCGGGTAGCTGGTGGGGGTACCCAGCTCGTCGAAGCGTTCGAGCACCTCGGCGGTGGTCTGCTTGTAGCCGTTGAGTCCGGCGAGGTAGTTGAACGAGCCTTCCATGCCGCCCTCGGCGGAGGCGCCGT
This sequence comes from Prescottella equi, assembly GCF_002094305.1. Taxonomy (GTDB): domain Bacteria; phylum Actinomycetota; class Actinomycetes; order Mycobacteriales; family Mycobacteriaceae; genus Prescottella; species Prescottella equi. Next base: position 782,859 of record NZ_LWTX01000002.1, on the reverse strand, counting down.
TGTCACCGAGCATGTAGAGCACCAGCGTGTTGTCGAGCGCGCCCGACTCCTGCAGCCGGTCGACGAGACGTCCGACCTGATCGTCGGTGTGCTCGAGGAATGCCGCGTACAGCTCCATCAGGCGGGCGGAGACCTTCTTCTGGCCCTCGTCCAGGTCGTCCCAGTGCGGCAGATCGCCCGACCACGGCGCCAGTTCGGTCTCCGGCGGCACCACACCGAGCTGCTTCTGCCGCTCGAGCGTGATCTCTCGCTGCCGGTCCCAGCCGTGGTCGAACTCTCCGCGGTACTTGTCGAGATAGCTGTCCGGAACTTGCAGCGGCGCATGGCAGGCACCGAACGGCAGGTAGCAGAACCACGGCTTGTCGGGGTCCATGGTGCCGACGGACTCGATCCACTCGATCGCCTGGTCCACCAGGTCCTCCGACATGTGGTAGCCCTCCTCGGGCGTGCACGGCGGATCGACGACGGTGAAGTCCCGGTACAGCACCGGCGCGAACTGGTCCGACTCGGCGCCGAGGAACCCGTAGAAGCGGTCGAATCCCTCGCGGGTGGGCCACCGGTCGAACGGGCCGGCCTCGCTGATCTCCCATGTCGGTGTCTGGTGCATCTTGCCGAACGCGCCCGTCGCGTACCCGTTGCCCTGCAGGATGCGGGCAACCGTGGCGGCCGAGTCGGGTCGGGTGCCGTTGTAACCGGGCGCCGCCGTGGCTTGTTCGGCGATCACGCCGAAGCCGACGCTGTGGTGGTTACGTCCGGTGAGGGTCGCGGCCCGCGTCGGCGAGCACAGCGCGGTGGTGTGGAACCGGGTGTACTTGACGCCGTCGGCGGCCAGTCGTTCCGCGGTGGGGGTACGGCACGGCCCGCCGAACGCGGACGGGGCACCGAATCCGACGTCGTCGAGCATCACCAGCAGGACGTTCGGTGCGCCGGACGGCGGACGGACGGGCTGGGGGCGGCTGAACGGCTCCGTCTGGTTGCGGTAGTCGACCGCCGTGGAGATCTGTGGATCGGTGCGGACGATGGGGATCGAATGACGGTTCATGGAGCACCTCTCTGGGGGTGTGGAACGAGTGCGGAACGTCGTATTCATTGCGGCGGAGCCCATTTCGAGGCACGAACCCTGCGAGGCTTCGAGGGGGCGGGCTCGACGTCGCCGGATCTGCGGGGGAGCGTACCCGCTGCGCCTTGACCCTTAAAGCGCCGACTTACTACGCTCTCGGCGTGTCGAATCCCGGAAGCGCGAAGAGCGCGATGATCGAGGTCGCCGAGCGGATGTTCGCGGAACGTGGCATCGACGGCGTGTCGATGCGTGACGTTGCCGCCGCGGCCGGTCAGAAGAACAATTCGGCCGTCCAGTACCACTTCGGCGGGCGCGACGGTCTCGTGCTCGAGGTCTTCCGGCGCCGGATGCGCGAGATCAATCGCAGTCGCGCGGCCTTCCTGTCCAAGCTGGACGAGGAGGGCCGCGGACAGGACATCCGAGGTCTCGTCGAAGCTGTCGTCGTGCCGCTCGCCGACTACCTCCGCACGTCGGGAACCGACTCGTACTACGCGCAGTTCATCGCCCGGGTGTCGCCTTCGGTGGACATCGCGAACGCGGAGCTGTCCGACGTCACCGAGGTCAGTCGCGAGGTCTCCACGCGGCTGATGCGGGCGCTCGACCACCTCCCACGACGGGTCGCGGTGATTCGGGTGGACCTGATGCTGAACATGGCGGTCTCGGCCCTCGCGGTCTTCGAGCAGCGCCGAAACGGCGGCAACACCCTGGTGGACGTCGGCTTCGACGAGACCGTGCGTCATCTGATCGACATGTCGGTGGGGGCGCTCGAGGCACCGGACTCGGCCTCGGCGTGACCGCCCGCGGGGAGCGGTGACTGCAGGCCGCCGGTGGCAGGCCGACGTCCGTGCTTCATCACGAGAGCGACCACGACGCCGAGGAGTCCGACGGCGGCCGCGTAGAGGAAGCCGCGGGAGAGCGCCGCGTCCGCGTACAGGACGGCGTGGGTCTTCGGGTCGACCGCCTGCACGTGGTGCGACATCACCACACCGGTGACCGTCACGGCGATCGCGGAGCACAGCTGCATCGTCACCCCAGCGATGGCGGTTCCCACGCCGCTGGTCTCGGGCGGTAGTGCGTCCTGCACCAGATTGGCGTTCGACGAGTGCAGGAAGCCGACTGCGAAGCCTGCGATCGCGCTGAGCAGCGCCACCTGCCACGGCAACGTCAACAGCTTGCTGCCCAGGAACATGGTGATCAGGAAGAAGATCCCGGAGCCGAGCAGAACCTGGCGGGCGCCGATCCTCTTGGCGAGGAACCCGCCGAACGGCCCGGCGAACATGGCGGTGATACCGAGCGGGCAGGTCCACAGTGCGTACTGGGTGGCGGAAAGTCCGGCGCCGTAGGAGATTCCCGGGAGTCCGGCAGGTGTCTGCAGCAGCGTCGGCATCAACATCGAATGTGCATTCATCATGTACGCGAGCCCGGTGACGGCCAGCACGGTGGGACCGAACCTGCGGCCGAACAGGATTCCCAGGTCGATCAGCGGGTGCGGAGCGATCCGCTGCCACGCGACGAAGGCGACCAGCATGACGACGCCCACCAGCAGTAGCCCGCGGGTACTGGTGGCCGACCAACCCCACGAACTGCCCTTCGTGATGCCGAGGAGCAGGACGGCGACGCCTGGTCCGAGCAGGGCGGTGCCGAGGTAGTCCACAGGACGGTCGGTGCGGACGGGGCTCTCCGGAACCACCGACCAGTACAGCGGAATCAGTGCGGCGAGATAGACGGCCATGAACCAGAAGATTCCGTGGAAGCCGAATCCGTCGATCAGCCAGCCCGCGATGAACGGGCCCGCGACCGCGGACATTCCGATACCGGTCGCGACCATGCCCAGTGCGACGGGAACGAAATCGCGCGGCATGATGTCGCGTACGAGGCTGTACGAGAGCGCGACGATTCCGACCAGGACGCCCTGCATGGCTCGGCCGGCGAGCAGCACGGGGAACGTGGTCGCCGTCGCGCACACGACGCTGCCGAGCACGAATACCGCGGCGAGGCCGAGGATCACGCGCTTCTTACCGAGCCGGTCGGACGCCTTGCCGATGAGTGGCATGAGCGTGGCGCCGGTGAGAGTGACGATCGAGACCACCCACGCGATGTTCAGCGTCTGGAACGCCGGTGCCATGTGCGGCATCGCCGGGTACACCATGAGGATCTCGAAGGTTGCGATCTCGGAGAAGAAGATGATCACGGCGAGCACGGCGAAGATGCGAGCGCGTGGAATCTTGCCGTGAACAGGAGTGAGGGCTAGCGCCATCGTGGTCCTTCGTTTCGTATGTCGAGCGGCGACGGCCGCGCAGGGCAGCACTGAGGCGCAGATCGGCTCGTCGTCGTGAGGAAGTCGTGAGGGATGTGCCTGGTGGTGGCATTCGCGACGGAGTCGGGGTGGTGGCGAAGTCGCCCCGGGGAAGGGACCTTAGTCCCACCCGGACGGCGTCCTGTGACGCGGGTCCCACTCAGTGGGTGGCGGGGCAGGCTGCCTCGGTCCCGCCGCTGACTCCTTCAATGCTCCTTCCGGACAGCATGTTTCGATACTTTAAGTCAGTGTCTTGACGATTTAAGTCGCTGACTGATACTTTGCCGGGGACGTACTCGTCGGCTCAGCCGAACGGAGGCGTCGGCGGTGGTGTGTTCGGAGCGGGATCCCTCGAAAGCCAGGAGACTTGCATGGCAACGCTGACCAGTAGTCGAACCGTCGAGATCGGCGGCCATTCGATCGAGTTCGGACCGCGCGGGATGCGCAGGTGCGCCGACGGTTTCGCGTCGGAGCCCTACACGCAGTTCGAGGTGCGGCCGGTGACGCCGTTCATCGGTGCGGAGATCCACGGCGTGGATCTGCGGGATCCGAGTCCGGAGGCGATCGAGGAATTGCGCCGGGCCCTGCTGGAATGGAAAGTCGTCTTCTTTCGTGATCAGCAGATCACCGGGACCCAGCACCGCGACTTCGCGCGTCACTGGGGTGAACTGGAGGTGCATCCGCTGCTTCCCCAGGGTGAGGTTCCCGAGGTGGTCCACTTCGAACGAGGCGAGGACAGTCCCGGAACGGAGAACATCTGGCACGTCGACGTGACGTGGCAGAAGCGGCCGCCTCTCGGGTCCGTCCTGCGGGCGCTGGAGGTGCCGCCGGCCGGTGGCGACACGCTGTGGGCCGACATGGGGAACGCCTACGACTGCCTGTCCGACGAGGTGAAGGAGAAGATCGAGGGACGCGTCGCGGTCCACGACTTCGTTCCCTCGTTCGGTCGGTCGATGAGTCCCGAGAAGCTTGCGGCGATGCAGGAACAGTTCCCGCCGGTGGAACACCCGATCGTCCGGATCCATCCCGAGACGGGCCGCCGGACGTTGTTCGTCAACAGCCTGTTCACCACACACATCCCGGACATGGACCCGATCGAGGGCGAGGCGCTGCTGCGCCACCTCTTCGACCAGGCCAAGGTGCCCGACTTCCAGTGCCGGTTCCGGTGGCAGCCCAACTCGATCGCGTTCTGGGACAACCGTGCCACGCAGCACTACGCGGCCAGCGACTACTTCCCGCACCGCCGCGTGATGGAACGTGTCGCCATTCTCGGCGACGTGCCGGCCTGAGGGGGCGCCGTGCAGGCTCCAGACGAGCGCCGGCGGCGCAACGAAGATCTCGACGCGGCGTGGCAGGGGTTGTGCGACAACCTTTCCCGAGCTTCGAAGGTGATCGAGGGCGACCCGCGGTCGGACGACCCCGCGATGCGGGCGGCGGGCTACCGGTACCTGCTCAACCTGCTCAACGCCGGCCTCGAGCAGGTGGTTTTCAGCGCCGATCCGGACTACCCCGAGCTAGGACACCTGCAGGACAACACCAAGCGGTACGCGACGGAGTCCCCGGACTGCCTGTTCGGCCACGCGGTGCTCGACCCGGCAGGGACGTACCGGCTCACCGGAACCGGTGGGCGAGCCCGCTACATCGGACTCACGCTGTACGACACCGTGACCCTGTACGAGAAGGCGCAGTCGGACGGCGACCGGCCGAAGGACTTCCGGGCCGCGTTCCAGGCCGCTACCGGGTCGACACTCGGTGCGATCTCCAACCCTGGCGGAATAGCGTTGCGCGACAACGGTGATTTCGAGGTGATCATCAGTGCCGAACCGCACGACGGCAACTGGTTGCCGATGCCGCCGGCGACGAGGGACATCATCACCCGCCAGTACTTCTACGACTGGAACGCCGAGGATCCGTACCACCTGTCGATCGAGCGGATCGACGTCCACGGGTCCGGCCCGGTCACCGAACCGGTCACCGTGACCGCCCAGGTGGAATCCGTCGGACGTTTCGTCGACGGCTTCGCCGAATACTGGGCGGCGATGTACAGCCTGCGCGACGGCGACCGCAACGTGCTGCGCACCCAGCCGGCGGTGAGCTCGTCGTACGCCGGTGACGGTGGGCACATCGCATACGGCGGTGGCACTTTCGAGATCGCACCGGACGAGGCTCTGATTCTCGAGGTGACGCCGCCGGAATGCCACTTCTGGAACATCCACCTCGGTGACTACTGGGGACAGTCGCTCGACTACACCTACCGGCAGACGTCGCTCAACGGACACCAGGCGGTGCTCGACCCCGACGGTGTGTTCCGGGCCGTGGTGGCGCACCGTGACCCCGGCGTCGCGAACTGGCTGGACACCGCGGGCAACGAGTTCACCCGGTGCGTGTACCGATGGTGGCTCGCCACCGGCACCGATCTGCCGACGCCGACGGTGCGTAAGGTGAGGTTCGACGAGGTCCTCGCCGAACTGCCCGCGACCACGGAACGGGTCGACGCGGCCCGGCGCCGTGCAACGCTGGCGCGCAGGCGCGCGGCCGTGTTGAAGCGTTACGGTCGGTGACACGATCGCCGGGGCACGAGGAGGAGCAATCACGATGACGACGCGCGGGTGGAGGCCCAGGGCTTTCCGGGAAGGGGAGGATCCGGACCCGCGCTTCACGCTCGCGAACGAACGCACCTATCTCGCCTGGGTGCGCACCGGGCTCGGCCTGATCGCCGCCGCGGTCGGCCTCGAAGCGTTCGGAACGGACGTCGTGGGCCCCACCGTGCACACCGTCCTGGTGGTCGGCCTGCTCGTCGGCGCGGTGTTGCTGGTGGTCTTCGCGTTTCTCCGATGGATGGGGGTGGAGGCGGCGATGCGCACCGGTCGCAGCCTTCCGGTTCCGGCGATCGCGGCCGTCCTGGCCGGGATGATCGCCGGCGCCGGCGTCACACTGCTCATCGTGGTGCTTCGGTGAGCACGGCGGCCGCGGGACAGCGGGATCCCGGCCTGCAACCCGAGCGCACGACGCTCGCATGGGTGCGCACGGCCGCGAGCCTCGCCGCGGTCGCCTTCCTCTGTCTGCGCTACGTGCCCGGATCCTCGGTGGTGATCCAGGTCCTCGGTACGTGGGCGATCATGTCGGCATCCGTCGTCGTGGTGACGGCCCGCCGCCGGTACGAACGGGTGAGCGAGCGCTTCGACGCAGGTCGTGCCGTCTATCCGTTCGCTCTGCTGCTCGGACTGGCCGTCACCGTCGTCGCCCTCGCGGCGGTGTCGGCGGCCGTCATCCTCGTCGACGGGCGGTGACGATCGCGTCGCATTTCGCGATCGCGGCGTCGAATGTGCTTCGGTGGGGAGCGTGCAGGAGCCTCCCGCTGGGCGGGACTTGTGGCCGTAGTCACATCCCGGGCGGGTAGTGATAGTTGCGGACCCCGTGTGTCGTCGCGGTCCCCGATCTCGAGGAGAGCAGCAGTATGGAGGAGTTCGAAGGCAAGGTCGCGCTGATCACCGGCGGAGCCCGGGGACAGGGACGGTCGCATGCCGTGGCATTCGCCGAACGCGGCGCCGACGTCGTCATCTGTGACCGGTGCGAGGACAGCGACTCGGTGTTCTACCCGCTGGGCACCGAGGAGGACATGGCCGAGACCGTGCGCCTCGTCGAGGCGACCGGCCGCAAGTGCATCGCCGTCAAGGCAGACACCGCCGACCGCGCCGCGATGGACGATCTCGTCGCGCGCGCCGAGTCCGAGTTCGGCCGCGTCGACATCGCGGTCGCGAACGCCGGTGTCTCGGTTGCCGCCCCGGTGCAGTCGATGACATCGGCGCAGTGGAACGAGGCCATCGGTTCCAATCTGACCGGTGTCTTCAACACGATCGGCGCGGTCTCGCCCGGCATGATCGAGCGGGGCTACGGACGCATCGTCACGATCTCCTCGATGCTCGGTCGCGCCGGCAACACCAACATGGTCGCGTACGCCGCATCGAAGTGGGGCGTCATCGGCATGACGAAGAGCGCCGCGCTCGATCTCGCCCAGAACGGCATCACCGTCAACGCCATCGCGCCCGGCAACATCTCGACCGGCATGATCCACAACAAGGCGCTCTACTCGATGATGCGACCGGATCTCGAAGAACCGACGATGGACGACGTCGCCCCGGTCTTCCAGTCCCTGCACGCGCAGCCCGTGCCGTGGCTCGACCCGTTCGAGATCACCCGTGCAGTGCTCTTCTTCGCCGCCGAAGCCAGCGCCCACATCAGCGGCACCGTGCTTCCCATCGATGCCGGTAATGCCGCCCGTGTGACCGGGTGACAGTCGATCCCCCGCCCGCTCCGCGCACCGCGCGGAGCGGGCTCGTCATCGGGGTACTGAGCCTCAGCGGGATCCTGGTGGCGCTCCTCCAGACGCTCGTCGTTCCCGTCCTACCGGCGTTCGCGGTCGACCTCGGCGTCCCGCCGACCAGCGCCTCCTGGCTGGTCACCGTCACGCTGTTGACGGGCGCTGTCGGCACACCCCTGATCGGCAAGCTCGCCGACATGTTCGGCAAGCGCGCGATGATGCTGGTGTGCCTCGGGCTGATGATCGCCGGATCGGTGGTCGCGGCCGTCGGTTCGGGCTTCGTGACGGCGGTCGTCGGTCGCGGGCTGCAGGGCTTCGCCATGGCGCTCATGCCGGTCGGCATCAGCATGATGCGGGACGTCCTTCCGCCCGAACGGCTCGGCAGTGGTGTCGCCTTGATGAGCGCGACGATCGGCATCGGCAGTGTGCTCGGGATGCCGCTCGCCGGCGTCCTGCACGAACATCTCGGCTGGCAGTCCCTGTTCTGGGTGCCCGCGGCGTTCGCGGTCGTGATGGCGGTGCTGCTGCCGTTCGTGGTCCCGGAGTCGAACACCCGCGCCGCGGGCCGTTTCGATTACGCGGGTGCGGCGCTGTTGACGTCCGCCCTGAGCGCAGTGCTGCTCGCGATCTCGAAGGGCGGCACCTGGGGGTGGGGGAGTCTGCCCACCGTGGGGCTCGCGACTGCCGGTGTGATCGGGCTGGCGGTGTGGATCCCGTTGGAGTCGAGGGTGTCCCATCCGCTCGTCGATCTCCGGACATCGATCCGACGGCCGGTCCTCGTCTCCAACCTGTGTGCGCTCCTTCTGGGGTTCGCCATGTTCCTCAGCTCCTACGCGTCCACGCAGGAACTGCAGGTGCCGAGGTCGGAGGGGCACGGCCTCGGGCTCAGCGCCGCGGCAGCAGGTCTCGTCATGCTCCCGGGCGGCGTCGTGATGATCTTCCTCGCCCCGGTGTCGGCCGCGATGATTCGCGCGTGGGGCGCCGGCGTCACCCTGGCCGTGGGGGCGGGCGCGATCAGTCTGGGTTTCGTCGAACGCGGCGTGTTCGGCAGCAGTGTCCTCACGGTGGGAATCAGCGCGTTCGTCGTCTCGGTGGGCGTCGCGTTTGCGCTCGCCGCGATGCCGGTCCTGATCACGATGGCGGTGCCACTGGACCAGACGGCGTCGGCGAACAGCGTCAACAGTCTGGTTCGCGCGGTCGGAACCTCGGGTGCGAGTGCTGTCGGTGCGGCTGTCCTCGCGGCTTCAGCGGTGATGGTCGGCGCCACCGCGGTGCCCTCGCCGATCGGGCTGGATCGGCTGTTCTGGCTCGGCGCGGCGGTCTCGGCGGTCGCGTTGATCGTCGTCGTCTGTGTTCCGCTGCGGCTCCGGACCGGCACCGCGCGGGTGGACGCGGACGCCCCGGGGCCCGACCCGGCCCGCGTCAGCTGACCGCTACCAGCCCATCCGGCCGCGCTACCAGCCCATCCGGCCGCGGTGCCAGTTGTCGTCGTACCCACCGTGCGAGATCCACACCGCCGCCATGACGATGTACGCGATCGCGAGCAGCACGAGAATTCCGCCGAGGATCCACAACGACAGCTGCCCCAGTTTGCGGACCCGATCCGACGCGTACTGCGCGCCGGCGTAGTCGCCGCGCGCCCACCTCGGATACACCTCGAACGCGTTGCTGAACGCCGCGAACGCGAGGGGCCAGAACGCGACCAGGGAAGCGACCGCCCAGCCGGCGTTGGCCGGAGGTGGAGCCGGGGGCTGCTGGTGTGGTTGCGGACCGCCCGCGTACCCGGTCGTGGGTTCCGTCGGGCCGGTCGGCGGCGGGGGAGGAACAGGCTCCGGATTCGACGATGTCATGACAGCACTCCCTCGTTCGCGACTGTCACCGATCACTTTCGACGGTACGCCGACGGTGCCCGCCCGGCACACGACGACGCCGGTGGTGCCCGAGCGGTTACTCGGGCACCACCGGCGTCGGTGGAACGGTTCAGGCGGCCCTACGGAAGCAGCTTGTCCATGAATCCGTTGGTGAACACGCGATGCGGGTCGATCTGGTTGTACCGAGCGCGCGCGGTGTCCCAGTTCTCGGTCGTCGGGACACCCTCGATGTAGGTGGCGCGCATCTTGTTCGTGACGATGTCGTTGTCGGTGTACGGGTCCGGACCGAACGCCCACCCCTTCGACCACTCGGGCCGGAAGGTGGCGTCGTCGTTGTTGTAGTGGCTCCGCATCCACTGCTCCATCTCGCGGTAGAACTCGAACATGCCGGGGGTGCCCGGAACACCGAGAACGTTCAGCCAGATCGCGACGTCCCAGTCCGGATGATCCGGACGCGGACGGGTCGCCGAGATGGTCGGCGGGCCCACCGACGGCACCTTGACGTCGGCTGCCTGATCGAGCCCGCAGCAGCGGATCTCGACCGGCCCGTTGAGCGGGAACTCGCCCTTCGCGCGGTAGAACTCGATGCGCTCGTGGAACCACTCGGTGAAGTCGTTGATCACGGTCGCGATGTTGGCGCGGCTCGTGACGACGGCGCCGCCGCCCTCGGTGAGTCGCAACGTCGTGGCCTTGATGTAGAACTGGACGTCCTTCGACCAGCCCCAGATGTCGTTGGCATTCGTCGCGGCCAGCCCGAGCTTGGTGATCTCGTACATCGCCGGGCCGAACAGCGGTGCGATTCCGGGGTTTCCGGCGTTGATGGCGCCGATCATGTCGGTGATGGGCTCCGGCAGGTTGTCGGAGAAGATGTAGTTGTACGGGCCGGAGACCTCACGCGCCTGCGGAGGCTTGCCGACGAGGGAGCCCGCCGAGCCGAGGCTTCCGACCTCGTTCGACGAGTCCGGCTTGGTCGGCGAGACCGTCCACACCTTCATCCACGGCTTCTCGGTGAACGGGTACCAGATCGCCTCGGCGCCGCCCGATTCCGCGACGAACTTCTCGAACGTGCGGCCGTCGGCGCCCTTCGGCGCGAACAGTTCCCGCCACGGGATGTCGGTGTAGCTCTGGCACCGCTGACGGAAGTTGGGGCCGGCCTGCATCGTCACCGAGGTCAGGAAGCAGCGCCCGAGGTTGGTGAGCAGTGGGGTGATCCGAGGATCGTTGCGCTGGTACGTCTCGAGTGCGTAGGTGGTGCCGTTCCAGACGACCGCGGTCAGTTCGGTGACCAGGTTGCTCAGCGAACCGTAGGTGTGACCGGGCAGCGTGGTCTGGCCGACGGCCGGCAGCGCCGCACCGTGCGCGTTGACCGCGAGGGCGCCACCGATCGACAGCACACCCGGAGCGGGGAGGTTGGCCCAGCCGAGGTTGTGCTTCTGCAGTTCGGTGACGATCGCCTCGATGCTGGCGCCGGCACCGGCGGTGACGGTGGCCACGGGGCCGCCCGTGTTCACCGTGATGCCGTTCAGATGCGTCATCGTGTCGGCGAGGATCACCTTCTCGACGTTGGCCCCCTTCTCCACGGTGAGCGGGGTCCAGCCGTGCATCGCGCCGCGCGGGCGGATCTTGTAGTCGTGCTCGTGCGCCCAGTTGGCAAGGCGAACGACATCCTGCGGCGTCTTGGGCGAGCAGACCCAGGTGGCGTCCAGCATGATCTCCTTGGACCAGTTCTGGTACGCCTGCTGGAACAGCGCGATGTCGTTCGGGAAGTCCGGGGGCGTCGGAAGCGGCGCGACCGGCCCGGTCGATCCGAGCGATCCGAGGGAGCCGGCGGAACCGGCAGGGACGGCGAAGGCCGGGGTCCAGCCGCCGAGTGCGCCGGCTGCCAGCACGCCGGCGCCCGCAGCGCCCGCGGTGAGGAATCCTCGCCGGGACAGCCGTAACTGCTCGTCGTTGAGCGTCATTCGTGTACTCCAAGGTGTGTGAGGGGAAAGAAGTACGGGTGCAGATATTCCCGGTCGGGTCGGCGTGGACGCCGACCCGACCGGTACAGCTGTGTGCGGACGTCGCTAGGCGACAGTGAGCACGACGTCGGCCAGGGCCGGTGAGTCGTCACGCTCGGGAACGGTTGCGGAGATCAGCAGCTGGTCGCCGTCGCGCCACATTCGCGTCCGGAGGCTTTCGCCGGGGAAGACTACCCCGGCGAAACGAGCGCGAAATCCCTTGACGCGGCTGGCATCACCGTCGAGGACGGTGTCGGTGGCAGCCTTGCAGACGATCCCGTAGGTGCACAGTCCATGCAGAATAGGCGCCGGAAAGCCCGCAGCGGTCGCAAATGCCGGATCCGAGTGCAACGGGTTCCGGTCACCGCACATCCGGTACAGCAGCGCCTGCTGCGGCAGCACCTGCGAAATCGACTCGAAATCCGGTGTCCTGTCGGGGAGAGCGACCGATTCGGACGGTCCGCGCTCGCCCCCGAAACCACCCTCGCCCCGCGCGAAGATCGACGATCGGGCCGTCCACAACGGCGACCCGTCCAGCGCGACCGTAGTGGATTCCTGCACGATCACCGCGGCCTTGCCCTTGTCCCAGACCTCGGCGATCCGAGTCGTGGTCTGCGCCGACCCGCTGGCGGGGATCGGCGCGTGGACGGTGACCTCCTGGCTGCCGTGGACGACCTTCGCGAGGTCGATCTCGACGCCCGGGAACGACACCCGCGGCGCCTCGGTCGCGTGGATGTTCGCCACGACCGTCGCGAACGTCGGCAGCACCTGGGGCTTGACGTCGTCGAGGTAGGCGAGCTCCCGGGGATCGAGTGGGCGTGCGCCCGCACCGATTCCGAGGTGGTACAGCTGCACGTCCGAGGGAGTCCAGGAGAACTCCTGAGCCGGTAGCTCGGCTCCGATCGCGATCGACGGATCGATGGGCACTGTCGTCTCCTGTCAGTTCGTCACGGACGGCGCTGCGGCACGGGCACGGTCGGCGATGTCGAGCACCGCGAGGTACGCGAACGTCATGGCGGGACCGATGGTCGCGCCCGGTCCGGCGTACGTGTGGCCCATGACCGGAGAGCTGCAGTTGCCGGCCGCGTACAGGCCTTCGATGACCGAGCCGTCCTCGCGCAGCGCGCGACCGTCGACGTCGGTGCGAATGCCGCCCTTGGTGCCGAGGTCGCCGGGCACCATCTTGATCGCGTAGAACGGCGCCTTGCTGATCTCGGCGAGGCTCGGGTTCTTCAGGCGCGGATCGCCGTAGTAGTGGTCGTAGCCACTGTCGCCGCGCCCGAAGTCCTCGTCCTTACCGTTGCGCGCGAAGCCGTTGAACCGCTCGACGGTTTCCGTGAGCGCGTGGGCCGGCAGCCCCGCCTTCTCCGCGAGTTCGGCGATCGTGTCGGCCTTGACGACCACTCCGGCCTTGAGCCAGCGTCCCGGGAACGGCGAGCGCGGCGTGATGCCGGCGAAGGTGTACCGGTTGCGGTAGCGCTGATCGAGGATCATCCAGGTCGGAATGTTCTCGCCCGGACCCTCGCCCTGGCCGTACTTGCCGCCGTACATCATGTGAGTCGCCTCGACGTACGGTGCGGCCTCGTTGCCGAAGCGCTGGCCGCGGGTGTTGACCATCATGCTGCCGGGCAGCGTGCGCTCCGACAGCGCGAACCAGGGGCCGCCGGTGAGCGGGATCGACGGACCCCACCACGCGTCCTCCATGAACTCGACTGCCGCACCCAGCTTCTGGCCGGCGACGATGCCGTCACCGGTGTTGGCCGCGGCACCGACGGTCCATTCGGTACCGATCGGGGCGCGCTGGTACTTCTTGCGCATCTCGTCGTTGTGCTCGAATCCGCCCGAGCCCAGGACGACGCCGTGGCGGGCCCGGATGATCTGCTCGGTCGGTCCGTCGGGGCCGTCGACGAGTGCCTTCACGCCGCGCACCGCGCCGTCCTCGGTGTACAGCTCGGTGAGCGGGGTGTTCAGCAGGATCGGGACCCCGGCGTCGCGCAGGCCGAGTCGGAGGCCGGCCATGAGGGCCTGCCCGCGAACCAGGAGATCCTTGCCGCGCGCCTTGGCCGCCAGGAATCGCATGCCGACCTTCATGGCACGCAGCGGTCCGCGGCGGTTGCGCATGAGCAGGTTGAGCCAGCGGTAGTCGGCCTGGGTGATGACGAAGTTCCGTGGGGCCTTGACGTAGTCGGGCTCGAGGTTCTTGCGGTCGTCACCGAGCCGATTGCCGTCGAACGGGACCGGCTCGACGGAGCGTCCGCCGAGTCGCCCGCCCGGCGCCTCCGGGTAGTAGTCGGAGTAGTCCGGCACCCACTGCAGCTCGAGGGCGCTGTTCTCCATGACGAACGACAGCATCTCGGGGCCACGGTCGATGTAGGTGTCGATCTTCGCGGGATCGACGACATCGCCGATGATGCTGTGGAGGTAGGTGCGCGCCGCGTCGACGGTGTCGGTGACACCGTCCCGCTTCAGTACCTCGTTGTTCGGGATCCAGACACCTCCGCCCGACCGTGCGGACGAGCCGCCGTAGTGGGCGGCCTTCTCGATCACGACCACACTCAGCCCCTTGTGTGCCGCGGTGAGGGCTGCAGTCATGCCGGCTGCGCCGCTGCCGACGACGACGATGTCGTATTCCTGCTTGCTCATGTAGAACACGTTATAGAACTAGGTGCATTACAGTCCATCCTTTCTGCCAGGAAGTATTGCCGGGTCTTTACACCGGCCTCGGTTGCAAACGAACACGTGTTGCAGTCACGTCGGCGAGAGGGTGGAGAGGCGGGCCGGCCGGACGCGGCGAGGCCCCGAACCGTTGCACGGTTCGGGGCCTCGCAGTGGGCGCTGGTGGGTACGTCAGCCGGCGGAGTCGGTCCGCCGTTCCTCCGGGACCTCGAGGATGCCTTCCATCACCGCGTGCTGGATGCTGCTGAGCAGTCGGGGGCACGTCTGACGCGACCCGGCACGCCCGCCGGCGGCCGTGAACTCCGGGCACACCTCGGCAGGGTTGCCCTGCCACTGGATGCTGGTGTGCTTGAAGCTGTTCTTCTGGACGAGCACGCATGTTCCGCACGCTCGGCACTGCACCTCTTGCAGCCCCTGCTCGAGGTAGTTGTGCTGGTCCACTGCGGTCTGTGCGCGGACGGCCTCGACCCGGGCCGGGCTGTCGGCGTAGCTGGGGGCCTTGGCCCAGGTCGAGGTCATCTTCACACTCCCGTCTTGTGTTCGGCGGCCGACTCGGCCGCCGCCTTCTCCTCCGCCTGGCGTGCCAGGTTCGCGTCGACCTCACGCTGCCAGGCCTCGACGGCCTTGCTGGTGTCGATCTCGAACTCGAACCGCTGTGTGGCCTTCTCGTCGACGTCGGCGACGTCCACATAGAACTGGTCGTACCAGCGACGCAGCTGATAGACCGGGCCGTCCTCCTCGCAGAGCAGCGGATTCTCGATCTTGGTCTTGTTCTTCCAGATCGCGACGTCCTGCTCGAAGCCCATCGCCACACCCTCGGTGAACTTGGTGGCGAGCTTGTCGCTGGTGGCGTCGTCGAGCCCCTTCGGCTTCTCCACGGCCACGCCGTACATGAGCACGAAGGAATCCTGGGTCACCGGGTAGTGGCAGTTGATCAGGATGCTCTCGACCTTGTAGCCGCTGTAGTTGTTGTGCAGCCAGTTGACCATGTACGACGGACCGAAGTACGACGCCTCCGAGTCCAGGACCGAATCGCCGTACTGGGTCCCCATGCTGCCGACGTCGGGCCGGCCGTGGTTCTGCAGGTACTGCGACGCGACGTGGCCCTCGAAGACGTTCTTGAAGTACTTGGGGAAGCCGAAGTGGACGTAGAAGAAGTGCGCCATGTCGACGACGTTGTCGACGATTTCGCGGCAGTTGGAACCCTCGACCAGGATGCGGTTCCACTTCCAGTCGGTCCACTCGTCGGTGAACACCTCCGGCAGGCGCGGAATCGTGACGTCGTCCGGCGGCGGGTTGCCCTCGGGATCGTTCCACACGAAGAGCTGCTTGTTCTCCTGCAGCGTGATCCACGAGCGGGTCCGTGCGATCGGCGGCACTCGACGGGCGTACGGGATGTCGGTGCACTTGCCGTTGCCGCCCCAACGCCAGTCGTGGAACGGGCAGGCGACCGAGTCGCCCTTGATCTCACCCTGGCTGAGGTCGCCGCCCATGTGCCGGCAGTACGCGTCGAGAACGTGGAGCTTGTTCTGGCTGTCCGCGAAGACGACCAGTTTGGTGCCGAACGCCTCGATCGCGTGCGGCTTTCCGTCGAGGAACTCGCTCTCCAGACCGATGCAGTGCCAACCGCGTGCGAAACGCGTCTGCGGAGCTCCCACATCGATCTCACGAATCTGCGCCATCAGTACCTCACATCCCTTCTAGCTGTTGCTAGAACACGTTATAGAACTTCGACGGATTTCGCTAGATTTCAGGTGCTTGTGATCGGCAATGACTTCGTATGACCAGTGGAATTGCCGTTTTCTCGACATGGAAGAGAACGTGTTCTAGTCTCAGGGCAAGTCAACATCGAATTACAGACGGGAGCGTCCAGTGGGTGACCATGACAGCCACGAGGTGATGCAGCGGATCGACGCGCTACTGCCGGTGCTGCGTGAACGCGCGCAGGAGACCGAGGATCTGCGCCGCATCCCCGACGAGTCCATCAAGGCGCTCCAGGAGACCGGCTTCTTCCGGTTGGTGCAGCCGAAGCAGTGGGGCGGGCTCGAGTCCGATCCCGTCACCTTCTACACCGCGGTCCGCAACATCGCGAGCGCCTGCGGCTCCACCGGATGGGTCGCCGGTATCCTCGGCATCCACAACTGGCACCTCGCCCTGTTCGACCAGCAGGCGCAGGAAGACGTGTGGGGCAAGGACACCGACGTCCGGATCTCGTCGTCGTACGCGCCGATGGGCGCGGGCGAGGCGATCGAGGGCGGCTACAAGGTCAACGGCGCCTGGGCATGGTCCTCGGGCTGCGACCATGCGTCGTGGGTCGTCGTCGGTGGACCGGTCATCAAGGACGGCCGCCCCGTCGACTTCGGCAGCTTCCTCATTCCCCGTGAGGACTACGAGATCGACGACGTCTGGAACGTCGTCGGCCTCAAGGGCACCGGCAGCAACACCGTCGTCGTCAAGGACGTCTTCGTCCCGCGGCACCGGTTCCTGAGCTTCAAGGCCATGAGCGACCTGACGGCACCGGGTCTGCAGCAGAACACCGCCCCGGTCTACAAGATGCCGTGGGGAACCATCCACCCCACCACCATCTCCAGCCCCATCGTCGGCATGGCGTACGGCGCCTACGAGGCCCACGTCGAGCACCAGGGCAAGCGTGTTCGTGCGGCGTACGCCGGCGAGAAGGCCAAGGACGATCCGTTCGCCAAGATCCGGATCGCCGAGGCGTCCAGCGACATCGATGCCGCGTGGCGTCAGCTGTCGGGCAATGTCGCCGACGAGTACGCGCACCTGCTCGCCGGCGAGGAGGTGCCGATGGAACTGCGCCTGCGTGCTCGCCGTGACCAGGTTCGCGCCACCGGCCGCGCGATCGCCTCGATCGACCTGCTGTTCGAGAATTCGGGTGCCACGGCGCTCGCGAACGGCACTCCCATCCAGCGCTTCTGGCGCGACGCGCACGCCGGCCGCGTGCACGCCGCCAACGACGCCGAGCGCGCGTACGTGATGTTCGGTGGCGCCGAGTTCGGCCTGCCGCTCACCGACACGATGGTCTAGGGGGCGGAACATGACGGCAACCGAGGAGCTCACGTACGAGTCGACCTCGCGCTTCGCGCAGGTCCGCGACGACCTGAAGCTGCACTACCACGAGGCGGGTGTCGGCAACGGCCCCACGATCGTGCTGCTGCACGGCGGCGGTCCCGGCGCGTCGTCGTGGTCCAACTTCGCGAAGAACATTCCCGTTCTCGCGCAGCAGTTCCACGTGATCGCGGTGGACCAGCCCGGCTACGGCCGGTCCGACAAGCCCACCGAGCACCCCCAGTACTTCCGGCACAGTGCGTCGGCGCTGAAGGATCTGCTCGACACGATCGGTATCACCGAGCGCGTTCACCTGCTGGGCAATTCGCTCGGCGGCGGTGCCGCGGTGCGGTTCGCGCTGGACTACCCCGATCGCGCCGGCCGGCTGGTGCTCATGGGCCCCGGTGGCCTGAGCGTCAACCTGTTCGCGCCGGATCCCACCGAGGGCGTCCGGAATCTCGGCAAGTTCGCGTACCAGCCCACGCGGGAGAACCTCGAGGCGTTCCTGCGCATCATGGTGTTCGACCAGAAGCTCATCACCGACGAGCTGATCGACGAGCGGTTCGCCGCCGCCAGTGCGCCCGAGTCGCTGGCGGCCGCCAAGGCGATGGGTAGGTCGTTCTCGAGTTCGGAGTTCGAGCTCGGAATGTTGTGGCGCGACGCCTACAAGCTGCGTCAGCGGGTGTTGTTGATCTGGGGTCGCGAGGACCGGGTCAACCCGATCGACGGTGCGCTGGTGGCGCTCAAGATGATTCCGCGGGTCCAACTGCACGTCTTCGGCGGCTGCGGACACTGGGCGCAGCTCGAGAAGTTCGACGAGTTCAACCGGCTCGCGAGCGACTTCCTGCTCGACAGCGACATCGCCCGAGGCTCCGCCCGAGAAGGGGGTAAGTGATGAGTATCCGTTCGCTGGCGTACCTGCGCATCGAGGCGACCGACATGGCCGCGTGGCGCGAGTACGGGCTCAAGGTGCTCGGCATGATCGAGGGCAAGGGCTCCAATCCCGACAACCTGTACCTGCGCATGGACGACTACCCCGCGCGCCTGGTCATCGTTCCCGGTGAACGTGACGGCCTGTACGCCACCGGCTGGGAATGCGCGAACGCCGAAGGGCTGCAGGAGATCCGTGAGCGCCTTGCCAAGGCCGACTGGGAGTTCGAGGAGGGCACCAAGGAGGAGGCGGCCGAACGCAACGTCGTGGAGTTCGTCAAGTGCCGGGACGCTTCGGGGTCGCGCCTGGAGATCTTCCACACGATCGCCCTGCAGCACCGCCGCATCGTGAGTCCGTACGGGCACAAGTTCGTCACCGGCGAGCAGGGGCTCGGGCACGTCGTGCTCGCAACCAAGGACGACGCCGCGGATCTCGAGTTCTACCGCGACGTGCTCGGATTCAAGCTGCGCGACTCGATGCGCCTGCCTCCGCAGGTCGTGGGGCGTCCGGCGGACGGTGACCCGGCGTGGCTGCGCTTCCTGGGCTGCAACCCGCGCCACCACAGCCTCGCGTTCGCGCCGCTGCCGAACCCCTCCGGCATCGTGCATCTGATGGTCGAGGTCGAGAACTCCGACGACGTCGGGCTCTGCCTCGATCGCGCGCTCCGCAAGAACGTGAAGATGTCGGCGACGCTGGGCCGCCACGTCAACGACTTGATGCTGTCGTTCTACATGAAGACGCCGGGCGGATTCGACGTCGAATTCGGTTGCGAGGGCCTCGAGGTCGAGGACGACACGTGGATCGCCAAGGAGAGCACCGCCGTGAGCCTGTGGGGTCACGACTTCACGGTGGGGTTCAAGTAATGTCCGCGCACGAGACGGCCGGTGCCGGGACCGGCGCGGAGATCGATCCGCGCCAGTTCCGGACCGTGCTCGGCCAGTTCTGCACCGGCGTCACGATCATCACCACGATCGACGACGACGCCCCGGTCGGGTTCGCCTGCCAGTCGTTCGCGGCGCTGTCGCTCGATCCGCCGCTCGTGCTGTTCTGTCCCACCAAGGCGTCGCGCTCGTGGGCGGCGATCGAGCGCTCCGGCCGCTTCGCCGTCAACGTGCTCGCCGAGGAACAGCAGTCGACGTGCGCCCGGTTCGGATCCCGAGAGCCCGACAAGTTCGCCGGAATCGACTGGACTCCATCGCCGTTGGGTTCGCCGATCCTCACCGGATCGCTCGCGCACATCGACTGCACGGTCGAGACCGTGCACGACGGTGGTGACCACTACGTGGTGTTCGGGCGCGTGCATTCGATGAGCGAGATCAAGACCGAACGGCCGCTACTGTTCTATCGCGGCCAGTACACCGGCATCGAACCCGACAAGACCGTGCCGGCGAAGTGGCGGGACGATCTCGAGGCGTTCCTCACCACCGCCAACGAGGACACCTGGCTGTAGCAAGCTTGCCCCGGGGGAGGAAAAAGGGCTGAAGGGTCCCTCCGTGCGCTGACAGCGCGTGAAGGGACCCTTCGTCTGTTCGGGGCCCTTCAAAACCGCAGGATGCCGGACTAGGATCGAAAGTGATGCTCGTGCGGATGCCGTGTTGTGGATCGTGAAAGCGACTGCGCGAGCAGTCCATCGGCGCGGGTGCGCCAAACTCATGCGTGACGCGTCGACCATTGTCGCGAGTCGAGGATGTGAGATTCATGGCCAAGACACTGCGGACGGACGAATCCGTCGTCATCAATCGTCCGCTTCCCGAGGTGTTCGAGTACTTCACCGATCCCGTGCACGCGCTGGAGTGGGGAACCAACATCAGCGAGTACAAGATGCTCTCGGGCGCTCCCGACCAGGTCGGCTCGGTGGCATCGCTCGACGCACGGGTCGCCGGCGCGAAGGTGCACGCGACGGAGGAGATCACCGCTTACGAGAAGAACAAGCGGATCGGCTTTGCCTCGCGGGAGTCGAAGATCGGGTACACGCGTGAGCTGGACTTCGACAGCGCCGGCGACGGCGCCACCAAGGTGACGTTTCTGCAGGAGGGCGAGACCGGCTCCGGTCTCTTCAAGTTCGCCGATGCCATCGTGCAGAAGCTGTACGCGCGAGACATACGGGGAAACCTGGAGAACGCCAGGGAGATTCTCGAGACCCCGAACGGCTGAAGGGTCCCTTCGTGCGCTGTGAGCGTACGAAGGGACCCTTCAGCCGGTGAGGGAGCTAGCGGACGGTGAACTCCGCCGAGGTTCCGGTGAAGGCGAACACCGCGCCCTCCGGGTTCTTCCAGTTGCCGAAGTGCTGGATGCGGTAGGTGCCCGACGGCGTGCCGGCGGGCACGTCCCACGTGATGCGTGCGACAGAGGAATTGAGGCCCTCCCGGCGCCAGCGGTACTTGGTGGCCCAGTCGCCGTCGTCCGCGTGCCGGGTCCACCGGTCGCCGTCGCGCCGTTGCACCTCGAAATACGTTCCACGACGGTGCAGGTCGTTCTTGGGGTGGCCGGTGACGAACTCGACGGCCACCTGCTCGCCGGTGCCGACGCTGCCCGCGGGCTGCACGACGACGTCGCCGAAGTCGCGGCCGGGTAGCGGTGCGTCGAAGGGGAACTCGCGTCCGAAGCCGGGCTGGAAGCCGGACAGATCGCGCGGCGCCGGGCCGCGCGGGACGTCGGCCCCCGCCTTCATCGCTGCCGCGAGGGCCGCGAAACCCTGCTGGTACGCGGGAAGAGTGTTGCGGCCGAACAGCGTCGAGCCGCCCTCGTACTGCTGGGCGTCGTACTCCTCGGGCGTGGTGCAGTAGCTCGAGTACGCGTTGGCGTAGCCGTTGAAGATGACGTTCTCGAGTGGGACACCCAGTTCCTCGGCGACGGTGCGGCGGATCCGCAGGCCCGAGACGATCGTGAACTCCGCCGGGCCGCCGACGACGTAGACGTCACCGATGCGGATGATCTGGATCTTCAGCACGTGCGGCACCCAGCCGTCCGGGGGCAGCAGGCCCACGGGCACCAGCACCAGCTTGGGGGCCTGGGCGTCGGCCAGCCACTGCGGGGTGGGGGTGTCGATGCCGCCGAGCGCGTCGATCATCGGGTTGCGAGTGCCCTCGGTGAAGATCTCGATCGCCGGGCCGTCCTCGGTGCTGCCGGCCGCCATCGCCGCGCCCACACAGGCCGGGGCGGTGCGACGGACCTGGCCGTCGGAGGTGTACTTGCCGTCCACCACCTGGTTCGCCATGTCCAGGTACATGATTCGGCTGTCCACCGTGGTCGATGCCAGCGGCGTGGCCTTCCTGAACGCCTCGCGGGCGGCCGCCACCTGCCGCTCACCGATGATCCGGGTGTTCTCGAATTCGTCGGCGGTGGGACCGTGGCCGGGCTTCAGATCCAGGTTGGGGGACATGTCGCCGGTGTTGGTCTGCGGGAAGCACGCGACGAACCCGGGCTTGCCGTCGAGGTAGCGCACCCCGGCGACATCGTGCTCCCAGAAATACGCGGCGGCGCCCTTGTTGTCGCCCGAGATCAGGTGGTTCTTGTTGGTCAGCGACGCGCCGTGGGTAGGGAACCAGCCGATGCCGCCGACGTTGTCGCCGCCCTGGCTGATCCGGAGCACGCGCATCGCGGTGTCGATGCCGAGCGGGTAGTAGTCCTTGTCGCCTTGCGGGTTCCGATCGAAGGCCGCCCTCGACCGGTTCACGCTCGCGTCCTTCAGTTCGCTGCGCCCGTACGCGACGGTGCCGGCCGCGAGGTTGTCGTGCGCCGCGACGATGGCCTCCACGACGCCGTCGACCTCGGCGTCGAACACCTGCGGCTGGAAGCCCAGCGTCGCGAGGCTGTACGCGTAGTCCTGCGACGCGCCGCCGCACGCCGCGTGCGAGTGCACCGCCGTCAGCATCACATTCTTCTCGGTGTACAGGTTGCCGTACTTCGCGGCGAGCCGGGCGAGCACGGCGTCGTGCACGGCCTGGAACACCATGCACGTGTCGGCGCAGGTGTAGACGACGCGGTTGTCGTCGGCATCGGCGAAGACATAGGCGCGCACCCGGGTTCGCTGGTGCAGGCCCTCGGCGCGCTGGTCGAACTGCGAGTAGCCCATCATGCCGTTCTCGGCGACCGGGCCGGTCATGTCGGACAGGCCGACTCCGACCCGGAACCCGCGATCGGGCGCGGCTCGGTGGGCCGGGGCGGTGGCCGAGCGAGGCTGAGCTGAAGCGGTCGAGCTGGCAATGGCTGCGAGCGCCGGTGCGGCCGCGGCTCCGGCCAGCACGCTGCGTCGACTGATCGTCACGACGTAATCCTTTGCGCGAAGTGGAGAATCGAACTTGAGCAAGCGTCCAAGTCTCCAGCACACACCAAGCGGTCTGGATTCGCAAGGCCCGGCGCGCCGCGCGGTTCGGGGGATCAGACGGCCGACGCGTCCCCGAAAGTCATCCGCAGGTCCGGGATCGTGGTGGTCGCCAGGGCGCGGCGGGGCAGCCCCAACGATCGCAGTTCGTCGGCGATCGGGTGGTCCCCGAGGATCAATTCGGCTCCCCCCAATCGCGTCCGGACTCCGCGCGGGTTCATGTCCCACGAGGTGCGCCGGGTGACGCCGTCGAGGTGGGAGTAGGCGTCGAGCGAGGTGTTGGTCCCGCGGCCGGGCATCGGGATGCCCTGCTTGACGGTGAGTTCCGCGATGAGGCGCCCGTCCTGGCTGACTCTGCCGCGGCGGACGTCGCTGACGTGGTCGGCCTCGAAGTCCGCCATGATCTTCGGGAAACCCCAGATGCCGCGGCCGGCGGCGAGGGTGAACTCCCCGTCGACCGGGAGCTGGTGGATGAGGGCGCCGGCCTTGCCGCGCGCCAGGGAACGCAGATCCCGTCGCACGTGGTTGAAGCCGCGCTGCTCGTGATCGCGCACCATGAACGTGACGCCGAATTCGTTGTAGGGACCCAGGTCGCCGTCGATGTAGTCGACGAACACCAGCCCGCACAATCCGCGCCCGCCGCGCCACTGCAGGATCTCGAGGCCCGTATGGTCGACGAGTCGCTGCGCGGCTTTCGTGGGGACCGAGTACATCGCCATGAACGCCGACGCCGTCCGGATCTCGACCGGCATGTCGACCTGCTTGCCGAGCACCTGATGTGAACTCACTGCGACACCACTCCTCGTAGTCCGTCGGCGCCGTAGACCTGTTCGAGCATCGACGTGAAGTCGGGTCCGCGCCGGAGCATCTGGCCACCGTCGACGTTGATGACCTGTCCGGTGATCCAGGTGGACTGCGGTCCGAGCAGGAACAGTGCGAGCGCCGCGATGTCCTCGACCTCGCCGACCCGGGCGAGGGGAGTGCACGCCAGATAGTCGTCGAGGATCGGGCCGCCGTCGGTGATCATCGCGACCAGGTCGGTGCGGGTGAGGCCGGGACGGATGCCGTTGACGCGGACGTTGCTGGCGCCCAACTCGTCGGCGGCCAGTTGCACGAGATGGTCGACGCCCGATTTGGACACCCCGTAGGCGCCGAACCAGCGGTGGGTGTTGCTGGACGCGATCGACGAGATCGCGACGATCGCTCCACCGCCGCCCGCGACGAGCGCGCGGGCGCCGTGCTTGATCGTCAGCATCGTGCCTGTGACGTTGAGTTCGACGGTTCGGCGCCACGCGTCGGCGTCGAGTTGCGTGATGGGGGCGATGGTCTCGTTGCCGCCCGCACAGGCGACGACGCCGTCGAGGCGTCCGGTGGTCTCGATCGCGCGCGCGACGGCACCCTCGACGTCGCTCTCGACGGTGACGTCGCCCGCGACCGTGGAGACCGACCCCCCGGATGCGAAGGCGCCGGTCGCCGCGATCTTCTCGGCTGCTGTCGTCAGCTTGTCGGCGCTGCGGCCGCAGATCGTCACGTGCGCGCCGGCCGCGACGAGATCCTGCGCGATCCCGAACCCGATGCCGCTCCCGCCGCCTGTGACCAGGACCGATCTGCCGGTGAATGCGCCGGCGTCCGCCTCCGAACCCATCACGTCTCCCCTCGTGTGTCCGATACCCCGCCGATCGTAGGAACAAGTTCTACTATCGGGGCAGGTTTGGGTGATTGTCGAGGCTTTCCGGTCCATCCGTTCGGATGAAGGAGCACGCGCATGACGATCGAGGACGACACCGATCTGCTCGACGGCCGCTTCTATGCGGGCACCGAAGGCGACCCGCGCGCGGCGTACGCGTGGATGCGAAGCAATCAACCGGTGTTCCGGGATCGGAACGGGGTGGCGGCCGCGGCGTCGTACGCCGCGCTGATCGCCGCGGAGCGCGACCCGGCGCTGTTCTCCAACGCGGGTGGGATCCGTCCGGAGACCGGTCCGCTGCCACAGATGATCGACATGGACGATCCCGCGCACCTGCAACGCCGGCGCCTCGTCAACACGGGCTTCACCCGCAAGAAGGTGGAGGCGAAGATCGGGCGGATCCGCGAGATCTGCGACCAACTGATCGACGCGGTGTGCGAGAAGGGGGAGTGCGACTTCGTCGCCGATCTGGCCGCACCGCTGCCGATGGCGGTGATCGGCGACATGCTCGGCGTCCGGCCCGAGGAACGCGACGTGTTCCTGCGGTGGTCGGACGACCTGGTGAAGGCGTTGGGCAGCAACGCAACCGAGGAACAGCTGAAGGCCATGATGGACGCGTACGTCGCCTTCAACGAGTACACCTTCCGCACCATCGCCGAGCGGCGCGAGGAACCCGCCGACGATCTCATCAGCATCCTCGTGCACGCCGAGATCGACGGGCAGCGGCTCGACGACCAGGAGATCGTCAACGAATCGCTGCTGATCCTCATCGGCGGCGACGAGACCACCCGGCACGTCCTCAGCGGTGGCATGGAACAGCTCATGCTGCATGAGGATCAGCGCGACCGTCTGGTAGCCGACCCGTCCGGCGTCCCGCTCGCGGTGGAGGAGATGCTGCGATGGGTGTCGCCGATCAAGAACATGGCCCGCACCGTCACCCGCGACACCACATTCTTCGACACCGACCTGCGCGAGGGCGAGAAGATGCTGCTGCTGTTCGAGTCCGCCAACTTCGACGAAACGGTGTTCGACGCCCCGGATCGCTTCGACACTCGGCGGTCGCCGAACCCGCACGTGGCCTTCGGTTTCGGCACCCACTTCTGCCTCGGCAACCAGCTCGCGCGGCTGGAGGGCGCGATGATGTTCGAGCGCCTCCTCGCCCGATTGCCGGACATGGCCCTCGCGACGTCCGAGCCCCTGCCGCGGCGGCCCGCGAACTTCGTGTCGGGTCTCGAGGAGATGCCGGTGAAATTCACGGCGGCGGCGCGGCGACCGGAATCAAGTGGCCGATCGTTTGGGTGACCGGCAGCGCGTGGATCGCGGTGATCGCGTCCCACTTGTATTCGCCGCACTCGCCGGTGGGGAGTGCGGGGCGCATCGCGAGACCCTGTGCGTCGACGAGCCAGACGATCGGCGGAGTCATCTGATCGACGCGGCAGGTCCGTACGTCGACGCCGTTGATCTGCGTCGTCCTCAAGGCATCGGTGGGCAGTTCGTAGCCGGCGAGCACCGCGGTCAGGTCATCCTGCCGGTGTTGCTCGATCCACGTCACGTTCGCGTCGGTGCCGTCAGATCTCTCGCAGGTGACGACACGGACCGGCTCGAAATCGGGGGGAATGGCAGTGGGTTGCGGGGCCGGAGGTGCTTCGCTCACCAGGCCCGCACCCGCGAGCAGATTGCCCGCCAGGCAGGTCGGTTCGACCAAGCCCGGGAGGTCCGCCCTCGGCGTGGTCGCGGCAGTGCTGACGTCGGTGCTGCCCGACGACCCGCAACCCGCGGCCAATCCGACGGCCAATACCCCCACACAGATTCTCGAAGCCCCCATAGCGGGCACCCTACGTACCCGACGGGACGCGCGTGGGCGAACCGCCGTCCTCAGGTAGTGGTCGTCAGGCGGCAGGGGCGAGCCGCATCGCCGGCAGCGGCGGCAGGTTCTCCGGGTCGAGGCCGAACTGTTCGTCGATGCCCTTGCGGGACTTCGAGGCCGACTCGGCGATCGCCTCGTGCAGCGCAGTCCCGTCGAGTCCGCGGGCGCGGTAGCGGGCGGTGATCTGTTCCCAGGTCATGTTGGGGTCGGTGATCTCGAGACCGAGTGCGGTGATCCGGTCGGACATGACGACTCGGGTGTAGGTCCGCAGCGCATTGCGCATCTCGAAGAGGACGCGTGAGCGCACCTCGGCCGGGACCCCGATCGCCCTCTGAGTGTCGTTGGCACGAGCGATCTCTCGTTCGCCGTAAAGGTAGACGATGCGGGCGTCGCGGGAGTCCAGGGTGCCGGGGAGGTAGAAGGGGACCCCGGGGATCTCGACGGCCGCGGATCCGGAATTCGGTGCGCCCGGAGCCGTCATGACCTCTGCGACTGCGGTGCCCGGCAGCAGCAGGGCGAGGGTGCTCAGTATCGCGGCAGCGGCCGCGCGGCCGAACGTCTTCACGTGGTCCTCCCGAAACGACCGACTGTTCGGTCGCAGTCGGCGAGTTGTCGGGAAGACTACCGGGCGGACCTTCGACATCGATTGCCCGTTCCCTGGATGGATGTTTCCGAGTCTCAGAACGGCGGGGCGCCGTCGTAGTCGATGGTCCCAACCGGACAGGATGTGCGCGGGGCGGGCCGTCGACGATGGCGTGCGGGGATCAGGCTGTCGAGTAGATAGTCGAGGTCGCCTTCGGCTGTCGAGTAGTTGAGGCGCGCGAGGGTACGGGCATCGGTGAGTCGAGCCGTGAGCCGGTCGTCGAGTCCGGCCGTCAGGTCCGGCTGCATCTCCGGATCGGCGAACGGTCCGCGTGGATGCGTGATCGTGGCCCGGCCGGTGGGATCGAGCCATTCGAGACGACCTTCACCGATCTGACGGACGGACCAATAGCCGAGCGTCTCGAGTCGGTGATGGGTCCGACACAGGCAGGCAAGATTCGATTCGGTGGTGAGCCCGCCCCGCTCGGGGTGATCGTGGTCGAACGGAATCGTGTGGTCGAGGTCGCAGGTGGCGGCCGCCGCGGCGCAGTTCGGAATCGGCACACACCATCTCTCGTGCGGACGATCTCGGACAGTCGGCCACTCGGCCGATAGGTTCTTTCCTGCAATCGCTTTCGCGTTCTCGCCGTGACCGTCGGCGGAGAGTGCTTCGGCGCCGGAAGGGGTGGGCCGCTGCCGAGCACCGGTCCGCCGAGTGAGCCCTCGGCCAGTCCGGCCAGTCCGGCCCGATCGGCTGCGGACAGCATGAGGATCCGCTTCCACGTTGCATCCGCGGCGAGTTCGCGGGCGAGGTCGGCGTCTATGGCCCCGTATCCGGACAGGTAGCCGGGCGCGTCGTCGAACCCGAGGAGGGTCGGCGGCGTTGAGCCTGCGTGCGTGGATCGTGTGCGATTACTCTGACGTCGCGGTCGTCGGCGGCTCGGAGTCGTCGTTCCCGTGCGCCATCCGGGTCTAGTCGGGCGATCAGCCGTCGGGCGCGCTCCTCGAGCCTGGAGGTGGTCGAGCGGCCCGCGCCGTCGAGCAGGCGGCGCTCGATGTCCTCCAGCTTGTCGTCGGAGACGTTCGACAGTGCCTCGGACAGTGCATGAGCCTTCGCGAGGTCGATCCGGCCGGCCCGAAACTCGGCGCGGACCTGGTGCAGACGCCACCGCAGATCGCACCCCAGATCGATCATGCGTCGTGCCGCGGATTCGGTGAGCCCGAGGACGCCGGCGACCTCGACGTGCGCGAACTCGCCGCGCGCCTCGTTCCGTCCCGCTCGCGCATCCTCCTCGCAGCGGATTACGAACAGGGTCGTCACCCAATCGATCTCGCGGAACTGCTCGCGGGCGATTCGGGCGTGCTGCTCGGCGAGTGCGGCGGACGCATCCGCTCCACCGCCCCTGCCGCCGCCACCGAGTCGAACATAGTTTCGATAGTAGCGGAGCCCTCTGGCAGACTCGGGTGACTACGCGCAGCCCGGCGCGGGTGCGTCCTCCGACATCGGCTTGCCCGTCGGAAGCACGTAGAGCACGTGCAGGACCATCGGGGCCGGACCGAGGTTGCGGCCCATGTGGACGTAGCCGTGTCCACTCGGTTCGACGATGGTGCCGCCGACGTTGTAGATGCCGTCGGTGGTGCAGTCGGACTTGTAGTGCGTCAGCGTGCCTTCCGTGACGATGCCGTACAACATGCCGTCGTGGAAGTGCCAGCCGGTGGTGCCGCCCGGTGCGATCGTGACCTTCCGGAGGATGTAGTCCTGGTCGCCGACGGTGGCCTGCGCAATGATCTCGCCGGTGACGCCCTCGCTCGGGGTGGCTGCGGCGACCCCCGGGGCCAGGCCGAGGGCCACCGCGGCGGAGACGGCGGCGAGGGCGAAGCGGTGGCGAGCGCGCATGTCTGGTCCTTCCCCGAACCGGTCTGGGTGCGGGACCATCGTGCGGGAAGTGGGCGGCAGCCGCGGCGTTTTCGCGAATCTTCCGCGATCGGCCTAGCTCGGCGCGCCCAGGTTCATCTCGTCCGGATGGAACCCGACGCGCACGCCGTCGTCGAGGGTCGCGATGTCGGTCAGGTCCTGTTCGGTCAGTTCGAAATCGAACACGTCGATGTTCTGCGCGATGCGATTGTCGTGCACGGACTTCGGAATCACGATGAGGTCGTTCTGCAGGTGCCATCGGATGAGAACCTGCGCGGGGGACTTGCCGTGCGCGTCGCCGATACGGGTGATGACCGGGTCGTCGAGCAGCGTGTTGGGCTTGGACGCGTCCCCCCATCCGGAGTTGCTGGTGCCGCCGAGGGGACTCCACGACTCGACCGCGATTCCGTGGAGGGCGGCGAAGTCGCGAATGGCGTGCTGGGGGAGATGCGGGTGCAGTTCCACCTGGTCGACGGCCGGGAGCAGGCCACCACGGTCGACCAGTTCCTGGAGGTGGTGCGGTTCGAAATTGCACACCCCCACCGCCTTGGCCCGCCCGGATTCGGCGATCTTCTCCATCGCGTCCCATGTGCGCAGACGGGTGTCCTGGTCTTGCAGCGGCCAGTGCACCAGGTAGAGGTCGACGTAGTCGAGCCCGAGGCGCGACAGGCTCGTGTCGAACGCGGCCAGCGTGGGTTCGTAGCCCTGGTCGGAGTTCCACAGCTTGGTGGTGACGAAGACCTCGTCGCGGGGCACGGCCGACTTCGCGATGCCGCGGCCGACGCCCTCCTCGTTGCCGTATGCCGCGGCGGTGTCGATGTGCCGGTAGCCGGCGTCGTCGAGCGCGAAACGGACCGCGTGCTCGGTCTCGTCGTTGGTGGCCTGCCATACGCCCAGGCCGAGTTGGGGGATGACTGTTCCGGAATTCAGGGTGATCTCGGGAGTGGTCATGGATCCAGGCTAGGAGCGTTCGAGGTCCGCTGCAGGGAAGTCAGGCGCCCTTCGCCGGCGGCTGTGCCCACATGTGCGCGAGGAACTCGAAACTCGGGACATCGTCGAGCGAGATCATCGACTCGTAGATCCGCTCGTACGACGTGCGGGTGATCCGCCAGCGGCCGTCGTCGTCGCGGCGATAGCCGTCCCGGTAGTAGCCCGCGCCGCGGATCAGGCACCGATGCTCCGGGATGATCACGGTGTCCTCGAACGCCCACGACCCTTCCGCGGTGGATCCCACGACCGTGATCTCGGGGTGATGGGCGAAGTGCACCGAGGTGACCGCAGGGGTGAGCGCCTTCCGCATGAAGCCCACCAGGGCGTCGCGGCTCTCGAACACCAGCGGTCTGCTCAAGGCGTGCGTTCCGTATTCGGCGACGACGTCGTCGGCGAGTGCGTCGGCGAAGTCGTCCCAGCGTTTGAGGTCGAGCGTGCGGAAGTACCGGTACTTGAGCTGCCGGATGTCCTCGAGCGCATCGAGTTCTTCGGGGGAACGGACCGTCATCCGCGGAGCATCACACAGCGACGCGGCGCTGTGGATCGATTCCACGGAATTCGTTCGCACACCGCACATCCCGGTCGCCGGGAGTCGGAACCCGTTGAGAACGACGGACTGTCACCATGTGCTCACTGTCGGAGTGGACGGAGGACGCGATGGACCTCGGTGTGGAACAGTTCGGGCTGGGCGGTCGCACTGCCCTGGTGACCGGTGCCGGCCGGGGCGT
Source organism: Prescottella equi (assembly GCF_002094305.1). Lineage (GTDB taxonomy): Bacteria > Actinomycetota > Actinomycetes > Mycobacteriales > Mycobacteriaceae > Prescottella > Prescottella equi. The sequence goes on along the minus strand of NZ_LWTX01000002.1, from coordinate 752,542 downwards.
CGGGGCCGGTATCGCGCGCGTCCTGGCCGCGGCGGGAGCGACGGTGGCGGTCAACGATCTCCATGCCGATCGCGCCGAGTCGGTGGCCGAGACGATCACGGAGGCCGGTGGACAGGCGGTGGCCTGCCCGTTCGATGTCACGAAGGTCGACGCCACCGCCGACGCGCTCGCCCGGACGACTGAGCAGGTCGGCGACGTCGACATCCTCGTCCACAACGCCGGCGTCCCCGACGGCGGCGGCCGGCCGAACAAGTTCGTCGACATGCCACCCGCCGACTGGCAACTGCAGATCGACCTCAACCTGGCGGCGACGATGCGCATCGTGCAGGCGGTGCTGCCCCGCCAGATCGAGAACGGGTGGGGCCGCATCGTCCAGATCTCCTCGGGAGCGTCGTCCCGCGGACTGCCGATCGGCGTCGGGGCGTACGGCGCCGCGAAGGCGGGCTCGGAGGCGCTGATCCGACACCTCGGCGTGGAATGCGGACCGCACGGCGTCACTGCCAACGCGTTGGCGCTGGGGTTGATGGAGGGGCTGGGGCGCGCCGACGATCCCGCCGTGCAGAAGATGATCCGCGGGATTCCGATCGGCCGACTCGGTACCGGTGCCGACGTCGGTGCGGCGATCCTGTGGCTGTGCAGCGAGGCCGGGGGCCTGGTGAACGCTCAGGTGATCCACCTCAACGGCGGCACCGTGTTCGGGCGTTGAGGGGTCACGGACACGACTGGCCACCAGGCCACAGCCGCGCCGCATCGCCCGCCTGGGATCATCGACATGTGACGCGAATCAGACTGGTGGCCTCCGATCTCGACGGCACCCTGCTGCGGTCCGACCGGATGGTGTCGCCGCGCACGGCGCGGGCGATGGCCGCGGCGCGGGATGCCGGCATCGAGGTGGTGTGGGCGACGGCACGGGCCCGTCACTCGGTGGACGCCCTGGCCCGGTCGTGCGGTTTCCGCGGCGAGGCGATCTGCGCCAACGGAGCGGTCACCCTGGACCTCGCGGACGGCACGCCCGAGATCACCGGCACCGTCTCGATCGAGGTCGCCGAGGCGCTCGCCGCCATGGACCGCGTCCGCACGCTCGTACCCGGCGTGGTGTTCGCCAACGTCGGGCCGACGACGTTCGTGGCCGAACCCGAGTACGCGGCCCTGTGCGACTACGCCGACCACCACCGGACACTCGACGAGATGATTCTCGAGGAGCAACTGCCGCGAGTGGGGGAGCCGATGGTCAAGATCGTCGCCCGGCATCCGGAGGTGCCCAGCCGGGAGCTGTACCGACTCGCAGTCGAGGCAGGGGTGGACGGCGTCGAACTGACGCACTCGGGTGCCCCGTACGTCGAGATGGCGGCGACCGGGGTGTCGAAGGCCAGTGCGCTCGCGCGACTGTGTGCGGCGAGAGGCATCGCGGTCGGCGAGGTGGCGGTCATCGGTGACGCCGTCAACGACATCCCGATGCTGACGTGGGCCGGTACCGCGCTGTGTCCCGCGAACGCGATACCCGAGGTGCGAGCCCTCGCCGGCCGGGTGTTGCCCTCCAACGACGACGACGGTGTCGCGCACTACCTCGAAGAATTGGCAGGTCGAGAGGAGCTCGTCGAAAATAACTCTGGTCGGATTCCCCTCCGTCGGCAATGATGCTTTGCGTCGGAACACGTCAGACGAAGGGTGCGGCTTGATGCTCAGGCAGGAACGGGCGGTGATCACGCGGCAGCAGATCGTCAACGGTGCGGCGGAGATGTTCGACCGCGTCGGATACGAGCGGGCCAGCCTCGCCGAGATCGTCGAGTTGTCCGGTATCACGAAGGGCGCGCTGTACTTCCACTTCAAGTCGAAGGACGACCTCGCGAGTGTGGTCATCGACGAGCAGCACGCGATCTCGATGAAGGCCGTCGAGGCGATCACCTCCTCGGGTGAGCCTGGACTCGACCAGTTGGTGATGCTCTGCTACGAGATGGGCCGGCAGATGCTCGAGGACACGATCGTGCGGGCCGGGATCCGGCTCACCCTCGAGATGAGCGCCGAAGGCGGGCCACAGAGGCCGTACGAGGACTGGGTCGATGCCTGTGAGCTGGTGGCGCGCGCCGGGATCGAGGAGGGCGACATCGTCGACACGGTCGTCCCGGAGGAGCTGGGCCGCTTCATCGTCGGTGCCTTCACCGGCGTGCAGATGGTCTCCAACGTGCTCACGGGACGGGAGGATCTGTACGAGCGCATCGACCAGATGTTGTCGTTCCTCCTGCCCGGCATCATGGCGCCGCGACGCCGGCACAAGGCCGCGCGCATCCGCGAGGCGCGCTGGATCCCGCAGACCGAGGACTGAACCACCCGATGTACGCCGAGGGCCGGCCCGGAAGATTCCGGGCCGGCCCTCGGGCGATCGAGAGGCAGATCAGGCGGGCAGACCCGCGAGCGTCTCCATCTCCTTGAAGAACTCTTCCGGCTGCCCCAGCAGCTGAGCGCTGCCGTGGGCTCGCTTGAAGAACAGGTGTGCGTCGTGCTCCCACGTGATCGCGATGCCACCGTGCAGCTGGATGGCGTCACCGGTGACCGCGAGGAACGCCTCCGAGCAGTACGCCTTCGCGACCAGCGCGTCGGCGGCGGCCGTCGGCAGACCCTCGCTCAGCGAGTGCACGGCCGCGTACGACGCCGAGCGGGCAGTCTCCACCAGGAAGTACAGGTCCGCCATGCGGTGCTTGAGCGCCTGGAAGCTGCCGATCGCGCGACCGAACTGGACGCGGTCCTTGCTGTAGTCCACCGTCATCTGCATGCAGCGCTCGGCGGCACCGACCTGCTCGGCGGACAGCGCGACGATCGCGATGGTGCGGACCTTCTCGAGCGCCGCGGTCGCGTCGTCGGCGGTGAGCCGCACGGCCGGGGCGGAGTCGAATTCCACCAACGACATCGGGCGGGTGAGGTCCATCGTCGGCAGCTGACGGCGCGCGACGCCGGCAGCGGTCGGGTCGACCTCGAACAAACCGATGACGCCGTCCGAGCCTTCCACGGCCGCGGCCACGATGAGCACGTCGGCGTGCGCGCCGTCGAGCACGTAGTGCGCGGTGCCCGACACGGTGTAGCCGGCGGCGTCGCTGCCGGCGGCCGTGCACGCGACGTCGTCACTGCGCCAGTGGCCCTCGGGGCCCACCCAGCAGAGTGCCGCGATGGACGAGCCCTCCGCGATGCCCGGCAGCAGGCGCTCGCACGCCTCGTCGTTGCCGGTCGCCAGGATCGCCTGCGCGGCGAGGACCGCGGAGCCGAACATCGGCGACGGCGTCAGCGCGGCGCCGAGTTCCTCGAGCACCAGGTGCTGCTCGACGAGGGTGGCGCCGAAGCCGCCGAACTCCTCGGGGATCGCGAGCGCCGCGACACCGACCTGCTGACACAGCACGTCCCACAGGCCGCGGTCGAAAGCCTCGCCCGACTCGAGCGTCTTGCGCAGCGCGGCCGCGTCGGCGCGCTTGGCCAGCAACTGGGCAACCGTCTTGCGGAGTTCGGTCTGCTCCTCCGCGAACACTCCGACCCCGCTCACAGCGCGCTCGCAATCCGTGCGCGGTGGGTCGAGGCGGTGCCCCACGCGGACTGCAGGGCCCGCGTCTTGGTGAGCCACAGCGACAGGTCGCACTCGAGGGTGTAACCGATCGCGCCGTGGACCTGCAGCGCCTTGCGCGACGCCACGTACGCGGCGTTCGCGGTAGCAACCTTGGCGGCCGACACGTCGCGGGCGATGGTGTCGGATCCCTCGGCGATGGAGATCGCCGCACCGTACACCAGCGGGGTCGCCATCTCGACGGCCACCAGGGCGTCGGACATGTGGTGCTTGACGGCCTGGAAGCTGCCGATCACACGACCGAACTGCGAACGGTTCTTGGCGTAGTCGGTGGCGGTCTCGATCATCGCGTGGCCGGCGCCGATCAGCTGCGCCGACGCGGCCAGCACCGCGAGGTCGTACGCCTTCTCCGCGGCGGCGGCCACGTCCGCACCCTGCGCGAGCGTCTCGACCGACTCGACCTCGAACAGGCGCCGGGCCGGGTCGACCGACTCGAGCTGCGTGGTGGGGCGGACCAACTCGAGGGTGTCACCGGAAACCCGCAGCACCGGCTCGGCGACGTCGGCGTCGAGGGCACGCGGCGTGGACGGCTCGAGGACCAGCGACGCGAGGTTGCCCTCGGCGATACCGGGCAGGAAGCGCTTGGCCAGCTGCTGGTCGTTCAGCGCCGACAGCAGTGCGGGGACGGCGGCAGCCGTCTCCAGGACGGGGCCGGGAACCGCGGCACGGCCCAGCTCGATGAACGCGACGGCCAGGTCGGCCGGGTGCGCGCCGATACCGTCGAACTCCTCCGGCACGGCGAGCGCCGTCACACCGGTCTCGGCGAGCTGCTGCAGCAGGGCCAGTCCGGCGGCGGTGTCGTTCTCACCCCACGACCGGACGACGGCCGGGGTGTTGGCGTTGGCGAGCAGGCCGCGGAGGCTCTCCGCGAAATCGCGCTGCTCGGTGGACAGAGAGAATTTCATCGATCCGCCTTCGGGAGTCCGAGCATCCGCTCGGCAACGATGTTGCGCTGAATTTCGTTGGTGCCGGCGTAGATCGGGCCGGACAGCGAGAAGAGGTACCCGTCCTGCCACTTGCCGGCGAGCTCGCCGTCGGCGCCCATCAGGTCGAGCGCCGTCTCGTGGATGCGGACGTCGAGCTCGGACCAGAAGATCTTGTTGATCGAGCCCTCGACGCCGAGGGGTACACCCTCGAGCATGCGGGTGACGGTGCCCCAGGTGTGCAGGCGGTACGCCTCGGCGCCGATCCAGGCGTCGACCACGCGGTCCCGCGACGCTGTGTCGGCGGGGTCGGTCTCGGTCTTCCACACCTCGATCAGGCGGTTCACCGCGGAGATGAAGCGGCCCGGGCTGCGCAGGGACAGGCCACGCTCGTTGGACGCGGTGCTCATCGCGACGCGCCAGCCGTTGTTCACCTCACCGACGACGTCGGTGTCCGGGACGAAGACGTCCTCGAAGAAGATCTCCGCGAAGCCGGGCTCGCCGTCCAGCTGCGGGATGGCGCGCACGGTGACGCCGTCCTGGTTCAGCGGGAACATGAAGTACGTCAGGCCCTTGTGGCGCTGCGCCTCCGGGTCGGTGCGGAACATGCCGAAGCCCCAGTCCGCGTACACGGCGCGCGAGCTCCAGGTCTTCTGACCGTTGAGGATCCAGCCGCCCTCGGTGCGGCGGGCCGTCGACCGGATGCCCGCCAGGTCGCTACCGGCCTCCGGCTCCGACCAGGCCTGAGCCCAGATGTCGTCGGCGCGGGACATGCGCGGCATGATGCGCGCGAGCTGCTCCTCGGTGCCGTGCTCGAAGAGCGTCGGCGCGAACAGGAAGATGCCGTTCTGGCTGACGCGCCCGGGCGCACCGGCCTTGTAGTACTCCTCCTCGAAGAGAACCCACTCGATCATCGACGCGTCGCGGCCGCCGTACTCCGCCGGCCACGCGACCGTCGACAGGCGTGCGTCGGCGAGCTTGTGCTCCCACTCGCGGTGGGCCTCGAAGCCCTCCGCGGTGTCCATCGACGGCAGCGGTTCCGCCGGGACGTTGGCCGCGAGCCATTCGCGCACTTCCAGCTGGAAGGCGCGGGCCTTTTCATCCAGTTCGAGATCCACTATTTCGCCTTCGCTTTCATACTGTTGACGTCCATTCCACCCAGCGAGTCCCTGCCCACCTCGGCGTTGTGCGCGTGGGCGAAGTGATGCAGGCCGAACACCGAATCGATACCTGCGCGCTGTCCCATGAGGTCCTCGCACTGGTTGACGGCCTTCTTGGTGAGCGCCAGGCCGAACCGCGGCATCTCCGCGACGCGGGCGGCCAGCGCCAGGGTCTCGGTCTCGAGGTCGGCACGCGGCACCACCCGGTTGACCATGCCCACCTCGTAGGCGCGCTGCGCGGAGAAGCGATCGCCCGTGAAGAGGATCTCCTTCGCGAACCGCGATCCCAGCACCCACGGATGTGCGAAGTACTCGACACCCGGAACACCCATGCGGACAACGGGATCCGAGAAGTACGCATCTTCCGACGCGACGATCAGGTCGCAGCACCACGCGAGCATGAGGCCACCGGCGATGCAGGCCCCGTGGATCTGCGCGATCATCGGCTTCGGAATCTCCCGCCACCGACGGCACATGCCCAGGTAGACCTCGGTCTCGCGCGCGAAACGCTGGTCGCCGCCCGCCTTGCCGAGGTGGTCCCACCACAGCGCGGCCTTGTTCTCGTAGTGCACGTGGTGGTCGCGGCCGGGCGTGCCGATGTCGTGGCCGGCGCTGAAATGCTCGCCGTTACCGGCCAGCACGATCACCTTCACGTCGTCGTCCTCGACGGCCCGCTCGAACGCGGCGTCGAGGGCGTACGTCATCACCGAGTTCTGGGCGTTGCGGTAGTCGGGGCGGTTCAACGTCACGAACGCGACGTGATCCCGCACCTCGTAGGTGACGACCTCTCCCTCGTCGGGAAGCTCGCCCCCACCGGGAACGTCGTGGGGGACGGTCATGCCTTGCCCTCTCGCAGATCGTTCTTGAGCACCTTGCCCGACGGGTTGCGCGGAAGCGCGCCGACGATCTTCACCTCGCGCGGAATCTTGAAGTTCGCCAGACGCTCCTTGCAGAACGCGATGACGTCCTCCGCGGTCACCTCGACGCCGGCCTTCGGCACGATGTACGCGCGGCCGACCTCGCCGGCCCGCTCGTCCGGGATACCGATGACGGCCGCCTCGACGATGGAATCCATTCGCGCCAGCGCATTCTCGATCTCGGCGGGGTACACGTTGAACCCGTTGGAGATGTACATGTCCTTGAGGCGGTCGGTGATGTCGAGGTAGCCACGCTCGTCGAGCACGCCCACGTCGCCGGTGTGCAGCCAGCCGTCGGCGTCGATGGTCTTCTTCGTCGACTCCGGGTCGTCGAGGTAACCGAGCATGACGTTATCGCCGCGCACCAGGATCTCCCCGTGCTCGCCGATCTTGACCTCCATGCCGGGGATCGCCCGTCCGGACGAGGTGGCGACCGTGACCGGGTCGTCGTCGGTGCGGCACATCGTCACCACGACGGCCTCGGTCTGGCCGTAGGCGGTGATGACGGCGTCGTAGCCGAGTTCGGCCTGCATCCGCTCCACCAGCACCACCGGAATCGCGGCCGCGCCGGTGATCGCGACGCGCAGGCTCGACAGGTCGTACTCGTCGCGGGTCGGGAAGTCGAGGATCGTCTGGTGGATCGTCGGGGCGCCCGGCAGGACACTGATCTTCTCGTTCGCGATCGTCGTCATGATCGTGGGGACGTCGAAGACGGCGGCGGGCACCATCGTGGCGCCGCGCAGGATGCACACCATGAGACCGGCCTTGTAGCCGAAAGTGTGGAAGAACGGGTTGATGACCAGGTAGCGGTCGTTCTCGTCGACCTCGGCGCAGTCGGCCCACGCGTCGGCGATACCGACGGTCTGGCGGTGCGCGGTCATGACGCCCTTGCTCTTGCCGGTGGTGCCGGACGTGAACAGGATGTCGGCGACGTCGTCGGGGGAGACGGCGCGGGCGCGAGCGTCGGCCTCCTCCACGGAAACCGGCTCGGCTGCGGCGGCGAGCTGATCCCATTCGAGGATCTCGCCGCCGGGGAACTCGGTGGTGGGGGCGCCGGAGGTCGGGTCGTCCGACGGCGTGCGGAGTACGAGCTGCAGCGACGGGATGCCGCCCGGGCCGGCGGCCTTGAGGACGTCGGCGAGACGGTCGTTCTTGAGGAACCGGTCCGGCACGACCAGGACCTTGGCGCGGGTGCGCTCGAGCAGGTCCAGGGCCTCGTGCCCGGTGTAGCGGGTGCTGATCGGCACCAGCGTCGCGCCGGCGTACTGCGCGGCGAGGAAAGCCTCGATCCAGTGGTGGGTATTGGGTGCCCAGACGGCGACGCGGTCGCCCGCTTCGACGCCCTTGGCCATCAGTGCGCGGGCGGCGAGGCGCACACGCTCCAGCAGTTCGGTGTAAGTGGTGCGGTCGGATCCGTCCGCAACAGCCTCGTTCGATCCGAATTGTTCAACGGCGCGCCACAGCGCGGCCGGGGTCGTCCGGGGCTCGGTGGTCACATTCGTGCTCACAATCTCTCCTAAGGCGAGGCGGAACCTCTATACAAAGCAAGTGCTTGGTAGGGTACCGTATCGCTGTGGACGTTAGCCAGGGTATTGAGACCAGCGAGCAGGCAGCTGCTGACGAGGCCTTTGCGCGGGAAATTCGCGAATGGCTCGAAGAGAACCTCTCCGGGAAGTTTGCCGAGCTGAAGGGCCTCGGCGGGCCGGGACGTGAACACGAGGCGTTCGAGGAACGCCTCGAGTGGGACCGTCACCTGGCTGCCGCCGGCTGGACCTGCCTCGGGTGGCCGAAGGAGTACGGCGGTCGCGAGGCGACGCTGAGCCAGCAGATCATCTTCCATCAGGAGTACGCGCGCGCGAATGCGCCTGCGCGCGTGAGTCACATCGGTGAGGAGCTGCTCGGCCCGACGCTGATCGCGTTCGGCACCGAGGAGCAGAAGCAGCGCTTCCTGCCGGGCATCAAGACCGTCACCGAGCTGTGGTGCCAGGGTTACTCCGAGCCGGGCGCCGGCTCCGACCTCGCCAACGTGTCGACCACGGCGCGACTCGACGGCGACCAGTGGGTGGTCAACGGCCAGAAGGTTTGGACGTCGCTCGCGCACCTCGCCGACTGGTGCTTCGTCGTCGCGCGCACCGAGCCGGGCTCGTCGCGCCACAAGGGTCTGTCGTACCTGCTGGTTCCCATGAACCAGGAGGGTGTCGAGGTCCGCCCGATCATCCAGCTCACCGGCACCTCCGAGTTCAACGAGGTGTTCTTCGACAACGCCCGCACCGACGCCGACCTGGTCGTCGGTGGCGAGGGCAACGGCTGGGGCACCGCGATGGGCACGCTCACCTTCGAGCGCGGCGTCTCGACCCTGGGGCAGCAGATCGGCTTCGCCCGTGAGCTCGAGTCGATCGTCGAACTGGCCGAGCGCAACGGTGCCGCCGAGAATCCGGCGATCCGCAACAAGATCTCCCGCGCGTGGACGAGCCTGCAGGTCATCCGTGCCCACGCGCTGCGCACGCTCGCGAGCGTCGACGCCAGTGCCAACGGCGGCGAGGCGTCCGTCGCGAAGCTGCTGTGGGCCAACTGGCACCGCGGGCTCGGCGAGCTCGCGATGGAGGTCCAGGGCGCCGCGTCGCTGATCGGTGTGGAGAACACCGAGCCCGGCGAGGAGCTGAACGACCTGCAGCGCCTGTGGCTGTTTACGCGCGCCGACACCATCTACGGCGGATCCAACGAGATCCAGCGCAACATCATCGCCGAGCGTGTGCTCGGCCTTCCCCGAGAGGCACGCCCGTGACCGCCACCATCAAGTCCCCGCTCGCCGTCGCTCCCGAAGAGGTCGCGGGCCACGACCTGCTCAAGGGCAAGAAGATCGTCGTGACCGCCGCGGCCGGCACCGGCATCGGTTTCTCGACCGCGCGCCGCGCGCTGCTCGAGGGCGCCGACGTCCTGGTCTCGGACTTCCACGAGCGTCGTCTCGGTGAGACCGTCGAGAAGCTGTCGGCCGAGTTCGGCAGCCAGCAGGTCGAGTCGTTCGTCTGCGACGTCTCGAGCACCGAGCAGGTCGACGCGCTGATCGTCGGCGCTGCGGAGAAGCTGGGCCGCATCGACGTTCTGGTCAACAATGCAGGCCTGGGCGGCGAGACCCCGATCGTCGACATGACCGACGAGCAGTGGGACCGCGTCGTCGACATCACGCTGACGAGCACCTTCCGCGCCACCCGCGCCGCGCTGCGTTACTTCAAGGAGGCCCCACACGGCGGCGTCATCGTGAACAACGCCTCCGTCCTGGGTTGGCGTGCGCAGCACTCGCAGTCGCACTATGCGGCGGCCAAGGCCGGCGTCATGGCGCTCACCCGCTGCTCCGCGATCGAGGCCGCCGAGTTCGGTGTCCGCATCAATGCGGTGTCGCCGTCCATCGCCAAGCACCCCTTCCTGGCGAAGGTCACCAGCGACGAGCTGCTCGACAACCTGGCGTCGCGTGAGGCCTACGGCCGCGCGGCCGAGGTGTGGGAGATCGCGTCGGTGATCGCGATGCTCGCGAGCGACTACACCACCTACATGACCGGCGAGATCGTCTCGGTCTCGAGCCAGCGCGCGTAGGTAACCTTCCGTGCTCGTGGTGGCCGAATGTCACATCGGTGCAGTCCGACTGCACCGATGTGACATTCGGCCGCGGCACAGGAGTGTCCGCTGGGCGAAATGCGCCGATACCCTAGCAATCGCTTGGTTGGTAGGATGTCCGGCATGACTCCACCCCGAGGCGCCGACGAGTCTTCGAACAAGTCCGGGCGCCGCGCCGAGCTCCTCGAACTCGCTGCGGGCCTGTTCGCCGAACGCGGCCTGCGGGCCACGACCGTGCGCGACATCGCCGACGCGGCGGGCATCCTCTCCGGCAGCCTCTACCACCACTTCGACTCCAAGGAGTCGATGGTCGACGAGATCCTGCGCGGCTTCCAGGACGACCTGTTCGGCCGCTACCGCGAGATCGTCGCCGCCGGCATGGGCTCGCGCGAGACGTTCGAGGCTCTCGTGATCGCGTCGTTCGAGGCCATCGACGCCTCGCACAGTGCGGTCGCGATCTACCAGGACGAGGTCAAGCACCTCGCGTCCAACGAGCGGTTCGCGTACCTCGCCGAGCGTAACCAGGAGTTCCGCGACCTGTGGGTCGGGGTGCTCGAGGCCGGTGTCGCCGACGGCAGCTTCCGTCAGGACCTCGACGTCGAGATCGTCTTCCGTTTCATGCGCGACACGGTCTGGGTGGCCGTGCGCTGGTACCGGCCGGGCGGCCCGCTCACCGCCGAGGCCGTCGCCAAGCAGTACCTCTCCATCGTTCTGGACGGGCTTGCCAGCCCCGACTCCCACAAGTAATCCGACCCAGGAGCTGTTCATGCCCGAGGTTTACATCGTCGACGCCATCCGTACCCCGATCGGCAAGAAGAACGGTGGCCTGGCCCCCGTTCATCCGATCGACCTGGGCGCGCACATCATCAAGGCGCTCGTCGAGCGCACCGGTATCGACCCGTCGAACGTCGACGACGTCGTGTTCGGTTGCGTCGACGCGATCGGTGGCCAGGCCGGCAACATCGCGCGCCTGTCGTGGCTGGCCGCGGGCCTGCCGCAGCACGTGCCCGGTGTGACGGTCGACCGCCAGTGCGGGTCGAGCCAGCAGGCCATCCAGTTCGGCGCGCAGGCCATCCTGGCCGGCACCGCCGACCTGATCATCGCCGGCGGCGTCCAGAACATGAGCCAGATCCCGATCTCGGCCGCCATGATCGTCGGTGAGCAGTACGGCTTCAGCACGCCGACCGCCGAGTCCAAGGGTTGGGCCGAGCGCTACGGCGACGAGGAGGTGTCGCAGTTCCGCGGCGCCGAGATGATCGCCGACAAGTGGGACATCAGCCGCGAAGAGCTCGAGAAGTGGGCTCTGCAGAGCCACGAGCGCGCCAAGGCCGCGATCGCCGAGGGCCGCTTCGAGAACGAGATCGTTCCCTTCGGTGACGTCACCACCGACGAGGGCCCGCGCGAGACCAGCCTCGAGAAGATGGCGAGCCTCAACGTGCTGGTCGAGGGTGGACGCCTGACCGCTGCCGTCGCCAGCCAGATCTCCGACGGTTCGAGCGCGCTGCTGCTGGCGTCGGAGGAGGCCGTGCAGAAGTACGGCCTGAAGCCGCGCGCCCGCATCCACCACATGAGCGCCCGCGGCGACGACCCGATCTTCATGCTGAGCGCGCCGATCCCGGCGACCCAGCACGCGCTGGAGAAGACGGGCCTGACCCTCGACGACATCGACCTCGTCGAGATCAACGAGGCGTTCGCGCCGGTCGTCCTCGCGTGGATCAAGGAGCTCGGTGCCGACCCGGCCAAGGTCAACGTCAACGGCGGCGCGATCGCCCTCGGCCACCCGCTGGGTGCGACGGGCACCAAGCTGATGGCGACGCTGCTCAACGAGCTCGAGCGTCGCAACGGCCGTTACGGCCTGCTCACCATCTGCGAGGGCGGCGGCACCGCCAACGTCACGATCATCGAGCGCATCCAGGACTAGTCCTCCCGCTCACGAATGCCCTGCCGGTTCCCAGTGAATCGGCAGGGCATTCGCCGTCCCCGTCCCCCCGCGTTTTGCGCACTTGTCGCGACTCGGATGCCCGGCGGAGTGCGACAAGTGCGCAAAACGCGGTTGCTGGGGCGGCCTCAGGGGCGTTTGCGGGCGACGCCGGCGATCTGGGTGTTGACGGGCAGGAAGGGCGAGCGCAGGCGGTAGGCCTCGATGGCCGTCTCGGTGAATCCGGCGGCCTCGACCACGGCCTGCAGGTCGCGCTCGCAGGAGCAACCCTCGAAGGTCCAAGCCCACGGCCTGCGTGCGGCCCGCTGCAGACGGCGCAGCGAGGTGCCGTCGGGCGCGGCGACGTGCTCGAGGAACGCGTAGCGTCCGCCGGGACGTAGGACCCGGTACACCTCGGCGAGGACGGCGGCGGGGTCGGCCACGGTGCAGAGCACGAGGCTGGAGATCACCGCGTCCACCGATGCGTCGGGCAGATCGAGCCGTTCGGCACCGGTGGTGTGCAGTTCCAGATCGACCCCGGCACGCGCGGCCCGCGCACGCAGGCGATCGTGCATCGCCGGGTTCGGCTCGACGCCGATCAGCCGGGTGCCGGCGCGGAGGTAACGCAGGTTGGCCCCGACCCCGGGCCCCAGTTCGACGACTGTCCGTGGCAGGTCGTCGAAGAGGGACTGTTTGTGCGGTCGCAGCAGGTGATCCAGATATCGGTCGAGGGCGCTGAAGAACAGGGCGTTGAACGGCCCGCGGAGCGGATGGAACCGGAAGGCGCCGGGCGCGGTCGGCGCCGACTCCTCGGGTTCGCGGGACATCACATCGTGGCTGGCCATCGCTTGCGCTCCTTTCGAGATTCGCGTCGGTCGATGTGACTACGAGCCTCGCGGAGCGGCACCGCCGCGGATAGGAGGGAACTACCCCTGCCGGTACCTCAATCCGGTACCTCGACGTCGGGAGCCGGGCCGGCCGAGACGCTCCGGGCCCACCAGGCGGCGACCTGGGCGCGGGACGAGACCCCGAGCCGGAGCCGGATGCGCTCGACGTGTCCCTCGGCGGAGCGCTCCTCGATGCCCAGCCGCTGCGCGATCTGCCGGTTGGTCATGCCCTCCGCGACGAGCGCCGCCACCTGCAGTTGCCGCGCGGTCAGCGCGTCCGGCGGTTCCGGGGGAGGCGCGGTGGTTCCGTGCCCCAGGAATTCGAGCATCGCGTGCACGACGGCGGCGGCGTCGCCGACGTGCGGGAAGTGGCTGCGGCCGGGCAGCGAAATCAGCCGCGCGCCGGGGATTCGTGCAGCCAGTGCGCGGCCCGCGCGGTAGGGGATCGCCCGGTCGCCGCGCCGGTGTACGACGAGCGTCGGGGCGCCGACCCGGTCGAGCAGGTCGGTCACGTCGATCTCGTAGCACTGCGCGAGCAGGTCGGCGGCCAGTTCGGCTGGTGCGGCCTCCTTCTGCAGCCGAGTGAACAGCGCCCTGGTCGCGGCATCGGCGTCCGGCATGAAGATGTCGGCAAGCATCTCCGAGCCCAGCCCCCAGTGCGCTCGGATCATGCCCAGCACGGCGGTGCGAACCCCCGGCGCGGCGACGTCCGAGCCGTCGGCGTAACCGCCGTACAGGATCAGCCGGTCGACCCGCTGCGGGAACCGTGCCGCGAAGGCGATCGACACCGGCGCGCCCAGGGAGATGCCCAGCAGATCGAAGCGTTCCAGACCCAGGTGGTCGGCCAGAGCCTCGAGCAGCGTCAGATCGGCCGCCAGGCCCGCGGGCCCCGGCATCTGATCGGACAGCCCGCAGCCGGGCCGGTCGTATTGGACGACGGTGCGAACCGCCGACAGCGGTATGAAGAAGTCGCGGTAGGCGCGGTCCTGCCACAGCAACTCGAGGTGGCTGATCCATGCCGCCGGGACCAGGAGCGGCTTCCCTCGGCCGGTGTGGGCGTAGGCGATCCGCGCACCGGTCGGCGCCGTGAAGAAGCGGACCGGACGGCGCGTATCCCGCGCGGACGGTTGACCCATGACGGGCCTCCAGCTCGAGCTCTCTACCTCACACCATCATGCCCGAGCGTCCGAGCCGCGGCCGTCGCGTCCGGCATCGGCCCAGGTGCCGACTCAACTGTTTTCGGCAGCCCGCTCGGTTCGCTCCTGGGCCGTCTCGGTCGTCGCGGCCGGCGTGCCCCGGCTGATCAGCCAGCCGACGGCCGCGGCGAGGGGGAACATCACGACGCCGTAGACCGCGCCCGGGATCGCGATGTCGACGCTGTCGAGGACGCTGATCGAGATCGCGATGGCGAGAGTGCTGTTGTGGACACCGATCTCCATCGAACACGCGATGGACTGCCGCCTGCCCGCGCCGAGTACCTTCGGAACCCAGTAGCCGACGGCGAGGCTCGCAAGGCAGAACAGCGTGGTGATCAGTCCGACGTCGGCGAGGTAGCTGCCCACGTTCTCGTTCTCGGCGGCGATGGTGCCGATGATGACGAGCACCAGCACGACGGCCGACGCGATTCGCACGGGCTTGTCCATGCGGTGTGCGAAATCGGTCCACCGGGCACGCACGAACATGCCGACCGCGACCGGGATCAACACGATTGCGAACACCTGCAGCACCTTGCCGAACTGCAGCCCCATCGAGGTTCCCGTATCGGGATCGAAGTAGCCGAGGGCGAAGTTGGTGACAATGGGCAACGTGACCACCGCGATCACCGAATTGACCGCCGTCAGAGTGATATTGAGGGCGACATCGCCGCGGTAGAGGTGGCTGAAGAGGTTCGCGGTGGTGCCGCCGGGGGAGGCGGCGAGAACCATCATGCCGACCGCCAGGAGCGGTGGCAGGTCGAACAGGAGCACCAGGCCGAAGGCGATGGCAGGCAGTATCAGCAGTTGGCAGGCGAGTGCGATGGTCACGACGCGCGGATGTCGTGCGACGCGAGCGAAGTCCGCGGTCGTCAGCGACAGACCCAGGCCGAACATGATGATCGCGAGCGCCGCCGGTAGTGCCACGGTGGCCAGGGGAGAGTCCATGTCGTTCGCCGTTCCTCGTCTGCGGGTGTGACGCGCACGGTAGCGGCAATGACGCAGGGGAATGGCCGAAATGCCGGAATATGTTCTCCGTCGTCAGATCCGACGCCGGCGCAGCGACAGTGTGAAGCCGACCGGCATGAGCGTCAGACGCTCCTGGATGCGGAGCTGGTAGTCGGGGTCGGCGGTGAAGTCGTAGCGCCGCAGGATCGTGCCGAGGACGAGGACGGCCTCGTGGATCGCGAACTGGCGTCCGATACAGGCTCGTTCGCCGGTCCCGAACGGTTTGTAGATGTGTGGGGCGCGGCCGCGAACACGCTCGGGAGCGAAGCGGTCCGGGTCGAATCTCTCGGGGTCGGAGCCCCACGCGGGGTCGCGGTGCAGTGACGGGATGAGGACGAGTACCCACTCGCCGGCCCGCATCGGATACCGGTTCGCGAGTACCGTGTCCTCCCGCGCCTCGCGCGCGTAGGCGGGCGCCGTCGGCCACAGGCGCAGCGTCTCGTCCAGGACACGGCGGACGTAGCGTAGCTTCGCCACCTGCTCGAAGGTCGGGGTTCCGTCACCCCACACCGCGTCGACCTCGGCCCGCGCCTTCGCCAGTATCTCCGGATGCTGCGCCAGATAGTGGAGCGCGAACGACAAGGCGCCCGAAGTCGTTTCGTGGCCGGCAACCAGGAAAGTCACGACCTGATTCCGAATGTTCACCTCGTCCAGACGATTCGGGTCCTCTTCGCGCGCCGCCCGCAGCATGATCTCCAGCAGATCCTCGGGCCCCTCCGCGTCGCTGTCGCGGCGCTGCCGGATCACCTCGTCGACCACCTGTGCGAGATACGCGGTGTCCTGTTCGTTCTGCCGATCGGACTTGCGGTACAGCAACTTCGACACGAGCGGCACTTTCCGGAACGTGCGCCGCTGGGCGTGGGTGAGCGCGCGGACCATTGCCTCGACGAACGGGTGCGGCCGCTCCCTGCGAAACGAATCGAACGAATAGCTGAACCCCGCCCGGCCGATGGTCTCGAGCGTCAGCTTCGTCATGTCCGACGACACATCCACCTGCGCCCCGTCGTCGTGGGTGTCCCAGTGCTCGGCGAGTTCGCCGGCCACCGCCACCATGATGTCGTGGTACGAGCGCATCGCCGCCTGCGTGAACGCCGGACGCAGCAGGTTGTGTGCGCGAGCCCAGTTGGGCTCCTCGTTGTATGCGGTGAACAGGCCGTCGCCGCCGATTCCCCGCAACTCGGCGATTCCGGGGGCGACGTTCTTGGCGAAGCGGGACTCGTCGGACAGTTCCGCGACCATGTCGGCACCCGACACGAACACGAACCGGTGCCCCAGCGCCTTGCGTTCGAAGATCGGGCCCAGCTGCCGTTCGAGTCGCATCGAGTCCTGCACCGGGGTGTGCAGAGAGACCCCCAGGACGTCGCCCACGAGGGGCAGACGCCCGGGCGGATGCGGGACGGACACGGTTGTGGTGCTCGACTTCTCTACGACGCGCATCGTTCCCCCGCGGTGCCGGTCCGGTGTGTGGTACCGAAAGTACGCCCTATGTTCGCTACCCGACACCCTTTCGGGGGTGCCGGCGCGGGATTACCGTTCGAGGCATGTGCCGAAACATCACCGAGTTGCGCGGGCTCGAACCGGCTGCCACCGCCGAGGAGATCGAGGCTGCCGCGCGCCAGTACGTCCGCAAGATCAGTGGCGTCCACAAGCTGTCCGACGCCAACCGCGACGCGTTCGAGAACGCCGTCGAAGAGGTCACCGCGACGACGATGGAACTGCTCGCCGCGCTGCCGCCACGTCGGCAGCCTCCCAAGACGGTCCCGCCGCTGCGCCGGCCCGAGGTGCGTGCGCGCATGGCCGCGGCGGAGGAAGCCACCGTCGGATCCTGACTCCAGGGTCGTGCGGTGCCGGTCGGCCCCTGCTGTTACTCTGCGGGCTGACCAAGCACCGACCGGGGGGAACCGGATCGGCGGGGGACGTTCGTGATGGGGGCGGCAGGTTGCCGAGGGGGATGAGCGCGCATCGGTGTGCGCGCTTTCGAGTCGTGGCGGGCAGTGCTGCCCTCACATCGCTTGCATTCCGGGCATTCCAGACCGAGGCATCGGCGTTCACCGCGTCCGTGGACCAGCGGCCGCTGCGGCACTGAAACAACGCGACGTCTCAGTCTCGAATCACCAAGGGGGATCCTTCGATGGGCAAGCACCGCAAGAGCCGGGTCGGCACGATCGCACGGATGGCGCTGGTCCCGTCCGCCGCGGCCGCAGTGGTCGTGGCAGCGTCGGGCGCGGCGTCCGCGGCGCCGAACCAACTGCCCCCGCAGGGTGGGGTGACGACGGCACCGCCGGCGCAGGGTGGCGGTACCGATGCGCCCCGGACCCAGGGCGGCGTCACCTCCACACCCACCACACAGGGTGGCGTGACGACGCCGCCGGCGCAGCCCGAACCCGTGTACTGGGTCGCGCCGCCCGCGCATTATGAGAACGTCGAGTACCAGCCGCTCGACAACTACGACTACGACACCAACACCTACAACGCGCCCGACGACTACTACGTCGCTCCGCTCCGGGTCGAGGAACTGCACCTGCCCACGTACGTCGAGCCCACCGCGCCCATCATCGCGCCGCGCGAGACCCTGCGCCTGGGCACTTACCATGTGGCGCAGCCCAACTGGATCACCGACGGCGACCTCGCGCGTACCAACAACACCTCCGCCGTCATCGAGGCCGAGGTGTCGACGTTCTGGCGTTCGCTGGGCGTCGAGACCACCCGCGCAAATCGGCTCGCGGCGGCGCAGCTGGGTATGGGTGCGGCGGGTGCGATCGGAGCGGGGGCCGGCGGCGCTCTGGCCGGCGGGGCAATCGGTGGCGCAATCGGTGCGTCGATCTGGGGCGGTCAAGACCTGATCATTCCTGGGGGGCAGGTCATCTTCGTCACCAACAGTACGATCGGAACGGCGATCGGGGCTGTCGTAGGCGGGGCGATCGGCGCCGTGCCCGGTGCGGTAATGGGTGCCGTTGCGGGTACCACCATCGGCGCGGGGGACCTCGGCGAACCGCAGGAGCTTCCCGATGATGTCCGCAGGTTCTTCAACGACGTCGACCAGCCCGCGGTCACCACACAGACGCAGGACACCCTCGCTCAGTGGGAGACCAACCCGGTCGGCGGAGCTGCCGCGTCGGCGGTGCGGAATGGCGTGGCCGCTGCACCGGAGATCGACCGTCAAGCACGTGATTTCGTGGCAGCACAGCCCGGCGGTGCGCAGCTGCTGGGGCAGATCGACGCCGGACTCACCGCGTTCGTGCAGGAATCGTCTCTCGGTGTCGCCGCGAACATGATCGGTGAGGCCGTCGGGGCCGGCGTCCAGGCATGACCACCGGTGGGGCGGGAACGATCCCGCCCCACCCGCGCACCATCGCGGAGGAGAAATGGCGACCGACAACCGGAACGGACCCGCACTGTTCCCGGACGTGACCGAGCACTACGAATCGGAGCCTGCCGAAAGCGCTGTGGCGCCGTCGGTTCCGATCCCGGCGGCAGATGCGGTCTCGGTAGCTCCGACCCCGGAGGAGTCGGCGCCACAGGAGTTGACGCCCGACTTCGAGCACCGACCCGCCTGGCTGGCCGACCCGCATGTCGAACCCGAGCCCGAACAGCCGGCGCGTGCGGCGCGCCGGCCCCTCGTCGTCGCCTCCGCTGCGGTCTCGGTGCTGGCGGTCGCGGCCGTGACCGCGGTCGTTCTGACGGGCGGCGACCGCGAGACCGCCGGGTCGGCCGTGCCGGCGGCGGCAGCATCGGCGACGGCACAGGGCGCCGCTCCCGGCGCATCGGTGACCGGGGCGGGTTGGTGCGCCGAAGAGGTGAGCGACGGCCGGAGCGTCGGCCGCGGCCCGGGCACCGTCGACAACGGGCCCGGCGTGATCCGCGCGTTCGACCACGCGTACTACGCCCAAAGGGACGGCGGCCGGGTCGCGTCGCTGATGCTCACCCCGAACCCGGTGCCGGAGATCCAGAAGTGGATCGACGACGTCCAGGTCGGTACCGAGCACTGCGTGACCATCGCGTCCACCGCGGATCCGAACGCCTACATGGTGGACCTCGCGTTGCGGATGCCGGACGGCACGGACGGCACGATCCGCCAGCGCATCACCGTTGCCGCGTCACCCGACGGCTTCAAGATCGCGACGGTGGAGGATCTGCGATGAACAACGTGGTGTCGCTGCGCCGGGTCCCGAAAGTGGCCGAACCCGAACAGGTGTCGGCCGTGGTCGTCGCCGGTTCCGGTGGTGCCGCGGCCACCACCACGGCGTTCGGGCTCGCCACGGCCCTGCGGCTGGGCACCGGCAAGGAGGTCTCCGCGGTCGACGCCACCAGCGACGGTGGCAACCTGCTCTCCCGCACCGGTATCGGGGCCGTCGACGCGGCGCGCTCGATCCGCCAGTTCCAGGCGCACATGGCACTGACGTCGGCCGGCGTGGTCGTGGTCGGCAACGGCGGCGGCCAGCCGAGCGATGCGGCCATCGTCGACGAGCTCCTCGCGGCCCGGCACAGCGCCCGCATCCACGACGTCGGGACCGCGCTGCGTTCACCGCGACTGGCGCCGCTGCTGCGGTCCGGTGCCGCGCTGGTGGTGGTCGCATCCGCCCGCGCCGAGCCGCTCAGCCGGATGCGCGACGCGCTCACCTGGGTGATGTCCACCTACGGCGCCGAGGTGCTGGGACGCACCATCGTCGTCGTCTCGCACCAGATGCCGGACGCTCCCGTGGATCTGGCGCCGATCCGCTCGGCGCTCGCGCCTCGGGTCGCCGGGCTCGTCGAGGTGCCGTTCGACGCGGCCCTGGCGCAGCCCGGTGTGCTCGACCACCGCCGGCTGGCGTCGGCCACCCTCGACGCCTGGACCGACGCCCTCGACGTCCTCGGTGCGCTGTCGAGCCGGCTCGGCCGGTCCGATTCGGGGGAGTCGAGCAGCGAACTGGCCTGAAACGGAAGAAGGGACCCGGCATGCGCTGGTGGCGCATGCAGGGTCCCTTCAGCGGAGAACCGGGAAGCCGGTCAGGCCTTGAGGTCTCCAAGTGCATCGATCCGCTTCACGGCGTCGGCCATGATGCGGTCGATCAGTTCCTGGCAGCTGGGCAGGTCGTCGATCATGCCGACCACCTGACCGGACGCGAGCACGCCGGCCTCCGTGTTGCCCTCGACCAGACCGGCCTTGAGCAGCATCGGGGTATTGGCGGCCATGATGATCTGCTGCCACGTGCGGTCGCCGGACTTCTTCATGGCGAGCCCGTCCTTGGCGAGGGTGGACCACTTCATGCCCGTCATCGCCTTGAACTTCATCGCGTTCTTGGTGGCGGCGACGAGTCCCTTTGCGTAGCTCGACTTCTCGAGCGCATTCACCAGCTCGGTGTTGAGGACTCGGTGCGGCATGCCGTCGACCTTCACGGACACCGTGGTGTCGGTCAGACTGCGCTTGAGGTACTCCTGCTTGACCGAGTCCGGCACCGCCGAGTCGCGGGTGAGCAGGAAGCGGGTGCCCATCGCGACGCCCGCGGCACCGTACGACAGCGCCGCGGCCAGGCCACGACCGTCGAAGAACCCGCCGCCGGCGACGACCGGGATGTCGACCGCGTCGAGCACGGACGGCAGCAGCAGCGTCGTGGCGACACCACCGGTGTGGCCGCCGCCCTCACCGCCCTGCACGACCACCGCGTCGGCGCCCCACGAGGCCACCTTGACGGCGTGCTTGGCGGCACCGATCGACGGGATGACGACGATCCCGTTGTCCTTGAGCTTGGCGATCAGGTCCTTCTTGGGGGCCAGCGCGAACGAGGCGACCTTGACGCCTTCACGGATCAGCAGGTCGCAGCGCTTGGAGGCGTCCGACGCGTCGGCGCGCATGTTGACGCCGAACGGCTTGCTCGTGAGCTGCTTGGTCTTCTTGATCGCAGCCTCGAGCTCTTCGTACGTCATCGTCGCCGAGGCGAGGATGCCGAGGCCGCCCGCGTTGGCGGTGGCCGCGGTCAGGCGCGGGCCGGAGACCCAGCCCATGCCCGTCTGCACGATCGGATGCTCGACACCGACGAGTTCGGTGAACGGCGTCTTCAGGACGGCGGTCACGCCGAGACCTCACGGTCACGCAGGCTCTTCGGGTCGATGACCTCGCGGATCAGGCGCAGCTCTTCGGCGGTGGGCTCACGGGTGACGCCCGCCGAGTCCAGGTCGGCGATCTCGAAGGAGGTGTTCGCCTTGACGTCCTCGGCCGTGACGCCGGGGTGCAGGGTGACTGCGCGCATCGTCTGACCGGGGCCCTGGAAGTCGAAGACGCCCAGGTTGGTGACCACGCGGTGGTTCTTCAGGAAGCGGAAAGCCGGGTTCTCCGGATCGACCTTGTCGTAGCCGACGCCGCACACCACATCGACCTTCTCGGCGAACACCCGCGAGGAATGCTTGCCGACCCAGTAGCTGGTGGCGTGGTTGATGGTGTTGCCCGGAGCGCCGCGCAGGCCGAACATCTGGCGGGTCGGCTTGTCCAGCGGACCGAACGCCGAGAGGTTCTGGTTGCCGTACTTGTCGATCTGGTTCGCGCCCATCACCACGTGGCGACGGCCGGAGGCGACCACGTCGAACACCTTGGAGAAGGGGATGTAGCCCTCGATCGGCGCGCTGGCGCCGATGGCCGGAGCCTCGGCCAGGATCAGGGCCTCACCGTCGGTGATGATCAGGTCGGGCTCGGTGGTGAGCTTGGCCAGGCGCGCGCCGATCAGCGGCAGCGTCGCCATGGGGGAGGCGAAGATCTCGCCGGCGTCGGCGAACAGCTCGGCGCAAGCGACGGCGCAGTACTCCGCGCGGGTTACCTCGGTCATGACTTCTGCTCCTCTGCGAACTTGCGCACGGCGGCCTGGTAGTCGTCCTCGCTGCCGGACAGGTAGGTGTCGGCGAAGGCCTGCCAGGCCTCGGGGGTCTTGGCGGACTCGGCGTAGTGGCGCTGGAACTTCTCGTCGCGCTTGTAGCTGCCGGCGAAGGTGAAGTGGGCGCCGTTCGGAGCCTCGGTGACGGTGTCGACCATCGACCGGTTCAGGATGAGAGCCTGATTCGGGACGGACTTGACGAGTTCCTCGGTCGAGACGATCTTGTCGGCGCTGAGGATGCGCTGCTCGGCCGCGAGGCAGAACAGGTCGTCGAAGTACGGGTCGACACCGGTGTAGGCGGCGTTACCGCGCTCGTCGGCGAGGTCCAGGTGGACCAGGGCTGCGTCGAGCTTCAGCGCGGGCATCGCGATGAGGGTCTCGGTGCGGCCGTCGGCGTCCGGGTACGGCGACGCGACGGTCTTGAGCTCGTCGCCCCAGACGGTCTGCGCGTCCGAACCGAGGCCGGCGCGGATCGGCATGAACGGCAGGCGCGCGGCGGCAGCCTGCAGGCCGGCCTTCACCATGCCCTCGTCCATCTCGCGGGACTCGATGGTCCCGGCGACACGGGCCTGCGCGAACCACGGGTCGTAGAACGGCGCCGAGTCCAGGGACACGAAGCCGTAGTAGGCGCGCTTGACCTTGCCGGCGGAGATCAGCAGGCCGAGGTCCGGGCCGAGGTACCCGACGACGGTCAGGTCCTTGACGTCGCTGCGCAGCAGTGCGCGGACGAGGGCCATCGGCTTGCGCCGCGAGCCCCAGCCGCCGATGCCGATGGTCATCCCGCTCTGGATACCGGCGACTGCCTCATCCAGTGAGCGGCGCTTGTCGCGCTTCTCAGCCATTACTTGCTGTCTCCCTTGGGTGCGGTGGTGTTCGACTTCGGCTTGCCGGTGGCGACGAACTCGTCGCGGTGCTCGTCGGCGACGCCGGCGAGGTTGAGCTCGAACGTGAAGCCCTGCTCGATCCGGTAGCTGGTGTGGACGTCCATCACGTCGATGCGGTTGATGGCTTCCTTGGCGCGGCGGATGACGCGGGTGTCCTTGGCGGCGATCTCGCCGGCGATCTTCAGCGCGCAGGCGTCGAGCTCGGCGCGCGGAACCACGTCGTAGACGGAACCGAAGTGCTTGAGCGTCTGGGCGTCGACGTTCTTGGCCGTGTAGTACAGCGTGCGCATCATGTGCTGCGGCACCAGGCGCGCCAGGTGGGTGGCCGCACCGAGGGCGCCGCGGTCCACCTCGGGCAGACCGAAGATGGCGTCGTCGGACGCGACGATGACGTCCGCGTTGCCGACCAGGCCGATTCCGCCGCCGACGCAGAAGCCGTTGACGGCGACCACGACGGGGACCTCGCAGTCGTAGACCGCGGAGAACGCCGCCGCGCAGCCGCGGTTGGCGTCGATGAGGGCGCCGTGGCCCTCGGTGGCCTGCATTTCCTTGATGTCGACGCCGGCATTGAAGCCGCGTCCCTCGGCACGCAGGATCACCACACGGGTCTCCGGATCCTTGCCCGCCGCCAGGATGGCGTCCGCCAACTCGAACCAGCCCTTCGAGGGGATGGCGTTCACCGGCGGGTAGTCGACGGTGACCGTGGTGATCCCGGCACCGTCCGAGGTCGAAGTGATGCCCATGGCATGTTCCTTACGTCTATTGACCGAACCAAGCGATTGCTTGGTAAGTTATCACAGACGGGTACGAAAGACCCGTGCCGCTTCAGGGAGGAACAAGGTGGATCTCGGTCTCGAAGGCAAGGTCGTACTGGTGACCGGCGGGGTGCGCGGAATCGGTGCCGGAATCAGCCGGTCCTTCCTGCGTGCGGGCGCCACGGTCGTGACGTGTGCCCGTCGTCCGGCCGACGAGGCCATCGAGGTCGACGGCCGCGGTGTCGACTTCATCGCGTGCGACGTCCGCGACGCCGAGCACGTGCAATCGATGATCGACCGAATCGTCGCGAAGTACGGCCGCCTCGATACCGTCGTCAACAACGCCGGCGGTGCGCCCTTCGCGATGGCGGCTGACGCCGGCCCGAAGTTCCATTCCAAGATCGTCGAGCTGAACCTGCTCGCGCCCCTGCTGATCTCGCAGATCGCGAACGCGGTCATGCAGAAGCAGGAGGACGGTGGATCGATCGTGATGATCTCCTCCGTCAGCGGTAGTCGGCCGTCGCCGGGCACCGCCGCGTACGGCGCGGCCAAAGCCGGCATCGACTCCCTCGCGGCGAGCCTGTCCGTGGAGTGGGCGCCCAAGGTGCGGGTCAACTCGATCGTCGTCGGACTGGTCCAGACCGAGCTGAGTCACCTGCACTACGGCGACGAGGCCGGTATCGACGCCGTCGGCGCCACCGTCCCGCTGGGTCGGATGGCCCGTCCCGAGGACATCGGCAACTGTGCGACATTCCTGGCATCACCGTTGGCGGCCTACGTCAGCGGTTCGACCCTTACCGTCCACGGCGGCGGCGAGCGCCCGGCCTTCCTGGCCGCGGCTACTACTTAAGGAGAACAAGTGAGCGGTTTGCTTGACGGCCGAGTCGTCATCATCACCGGCGCCGGCCGTGGAATCGGTCGCGCCCACGCGCTGGCCTTCGCGGCCGAGGGCGCCAAGGTCGTCGTCAACGACATCGGTGTCGGCGGCGACGGCTCCAACACCGGCGAGACCCCCGCGGAGCAGGTCGTCGCGGAGATCAAGGCAGCCGGCGGCGAGGCCGTCACCAACGGTGACGACGTCGCGTCGTGGGAGGGTGCCCAGAACCTGATCCAGACCGCGTTGGACAATTTCGGCCGCCTCGACGTCCTGGTCAACAACGCGGGCTTCCTGCGTGACCGCATGCTGGTCGGCATGAGCGAGGAAGAGTGGGACGCGGTCATCCGCGTGCACCTCAAGGGGCACTTCGCCCCGCTGCGCCACGCCGCCGCGTACTGGCGTGCCGAGTCCAAGGCCGGACGTCCGGTGGACGCCCGCATCATCAACACCAGCTCGGGCGCGGGCCTGCAGGGTTCCATCGGCCAGGGCAACTACGCCGCGGCCAAGGCGGGCATCGCCGAGATGACCATCCAGGCCGCCGCCGAGCTGAAGAACTACGGCGTCTCCGTCAACGCCATCGCCCCCGCGGCCCGCACCCGGATGACCGTCGGTGCCGGTGGCGCGATGGCCGAGGCGATGGCCGCTCCGGAGGAGGGCTTCGACGCGATGGCGCCGGAGAACATCTCGCCGCTGGTCGTGTGGCTGGGCTCCGCGGAGTCGAAGGACGTCACCGGACGCGTCTTCGAGGTCGAGGGCGGCAAGATCACGGTCGCCGAGGGCTGGCGCCACGGCCCCACCCAGGACAAGGGTGACCGTTGGGATCCCAAGGAGCTGGGCCCGGTCGTCGCCGACCTGCTGGCCAAGGCCGAGGTTCCCACCCCGGTCTACGGCGCGTAGGCGGCTCCGCCACCCGTGCGCCTTTTTGGTAGCTCCGGCTACCGAAAAGGCGCACGGGTGCGAAGCGCCTAGGCCGGCGTGCGGACGATCAGCACGGTGCCCGGGAAGTACGCGGCCAGTTCGCTGCGTGCCTGCTTGAGCGCGGCGGTGCCGTAGCCCTGCTTGCGCGACTCGGGGGCCACCCAGATCGCGACGTCCACCTCGTTGCCGGTGAGTTCGCCGAAGATCAGGCCGACGCCGTTCGGGGCGTCGCCGGTCGTGCACTCGGCGACGAACCACGCCGCGGACTCGTCGTCGATGCGCTTCAGGCCGTGCCGGCGCTCCCGCTCGACACGCTCGTCGTCCCATGGCTTTCCGGACTCGTCGAACTGCTCGGTGGAACGCTTGCGGAACAGTGCCGCGTCGTCGTCGGAATCACTGAACGGGCGCAGTCGAACTCCCGCCCCCGTGCTGTACGGACGCTGCTCGGGCAGCCATTGCAGCGTCGCGTCGAGATCCTCGAGTTCGGTGCGGATGCGGTCGCGCTCCTTGACCGTGAGGCGGTCGAATCGCAGACCCAGCACGGCCTCGGCGCAGAAGTCGGACGTGTCGAGCAGGTCGCGTACCGCCGCGACTGCGGCCGCACGATCGTTGCTCTCGACGATGGCGTCCAAGACCTCGTGACGACGGTCGAGCGCCTTCAGCAGGGCTGAGGCGATCTCGCGTCGGTCGATCACCTGGTCGTGGTTCTTCACTGTCATATCGCGACATTCCTCCTCGAGAACCGGTGTGCCCGGCGCCGATGTGCCGGGCGTCGGCCCCCATTATTCCCGTTCGACCTCGCGCAGGGGAGGGGCGAAAGTTATTCGCAGATCACCACGGGAATCTGCCGATCGGTCCACGACTGGTAGTTGTCGAAGTCGGCGTACATGTCCACCAACCGGGGCCACAGTTCGGCACGCTCCTCGTCGGTGGCCACCCGTGCCCGCATCGTCCGGATCCGCGACTTGATCTGAATCGTCACCTCGGGGTTGGCGCGAATGTTGAGGTACCACATCGGATTCTTGGGCAGCCCGCCCTGCGAGGCCACCAGGATCACCCGGTCGCCGTCCTCGAGGAACAGCAGCGGGCTGACCCGGGGCTGACCGCTCTTGCGGCCGGTGGTGGTGAGCAGGCAGACCGGGATCCCCCACGGGAAGGCGCTGCCCACACGCCACTTGCCACCCAGACGCCCGCCGGTGGCCCGATACAGCTTGACGTTGGTCTTCGACATCCACTTGATGATGTCGACCGTGTACTTGGAATCGAGCCCCGACGGGCGCTGCGTGGTCATCGGTCAGAGGCTCCGATCAGATCCGCTCGATGATGGTGCCGGTGGCCAGCGCGCCACCCGCACACATCGTGATGAGCGCGGTCGACGCGTCGCGACGCTCGAGCTCGTGCAGGGCGGTGGTGATCAGGCGGGAACCGGTGCTGCCCACGGGATGTCCGAGCGCGAGAGCGCCGCCGTTGACGTTGACCTTGTCCATGTCGGGACCGTGAACCTGCGCCCACGACAGCGCCACCGATGCGAATGCCTCGTTGACCTCGAACAGGTCCAGGTCGCCGATCTTCATGCCGGCCTTCTCGAGGACGCGGGACGTGGCCTGGACCGGGCCGTCGAGGTGGTACTCGGGCTCGGCGCCGACCAGTGCCTGGCTGACGATGCGGGCGCGCGGCTTCAGGCCGAGCGCGCGGGCGCGGTCCTCGTCCATGAGCATGACGGCGGCGGCGCCGTCGGAGATCTGCGACGACGTTCCGGCCGTATGGGTGCCGCCCTCGAGGACGGGCTTGAGCTTGGCGAGGGACTCGGCGGTGGTGTCGCGCAGGCCCTGGTCGCGGCTGACGACGTTCATCTCCGACGTGGGCTGCTTGTCCTCACCGATCACCGGGGCGGTGACGGGGACGATCTCGCGATCGAAGCGACCCTCCTCCCACGCCTGCTTGGCGCGGGCCTGCGACTGCACGCCGAGCACCTCGAGGTCCTCGCGGGTGAGGCCGCGGCGCTTGGCGATTCGCTCGGCGGCGTTGAACTGGTCGGGCATGTCGATGTCCCACGACGCCGGACGACGCGGACCCGCCGCGGTACCGACGTTGGCGCCCAGCGGCACCTGGCTCATGGCCTCGACACCGCACGCGATGCCGACGTCGATCGCACCGGTCGCGATGAGACCGGCGATGAGGTGGTTGGCCTGCTGTGCGGAACCGCACTGGCAATCGATGGTGGTCGCGCCGACCTGCCACGGGAGGCCGGCCGCGAGCCAGGCCGTGCGGGTGACGTTGTTGGACTGCGCGCCGGCCTGGGTGACACACCCGCCGATGACCTGCTCGACCAGCGTCGGATCGATGCCCGCGCGGTCTACGATGCCCTTCTGTGCGGCTCCGAGGATCTCGGCCGCGTGCAGACCGGACAGCCAGCCACCGCGCTTTCCGATCGGGGTGCGAACTGCCTCGACGATTACTGGTGTGCCCACGGCGGGCTCCTTTCACTCTCTACTTCGAAAAGTAGAACAAGTTCTCCCCGTCGGGCAAGGACCCGGTGGGTTGATATTTGCCTAGTCTTTCCCTGATCGACGCTCTGTGATTCAATGCATGTAGAACGTGTTCCACATCACTTCGCGGACCTGACCGCGAGGGCAGGAGACAGCAGTGGCGCAGCCCAACATTCCCGCAGGGTTCGACTTTACGGACCCTGACATCTACGCACACCGGATCCCGGTCGCAGAGCTCGCCGAGGTTCGGAAGACTCAGCCGGTGTACTGGGTCGAGCAGCCCGACGGCGTCGGTGGTTTCAACGACGGCGGCTACTGGCTCGTCACCCGACACGAGGACATCCGTGATGTCTCGCAGCGCAGCGACGTGTTCTCCACCTGGGAGAACACCGCTATCCCGCGCTTCAACGACGACATGGAGCGTGCGCAGATCGAGCTGCAGCGCTTCGTGCTCCTCAACAAGGACGCGCCGGAGCACACCAAGCTGCGCAAGCTTGTCGCCCGCGGCTTCACGCCCCGTGCGATCAACGGGCTCAAGGCAGAGCTGAAGTCGCGCGCCGAGGCCATCGTGAAGGCTGCCGCCGAGGAAGGCAGCGGCGACTTCGTCACCCAGGTCGCCGCGGAGCTGCCGCTGCAGGCCATCGCCGAACTGATCGGTGTGCCGCAGGAGGATCGCGGCAAGGTCTTCGAGTGGTCCAACCAGATGACCTCGTACGACGACCCGGAGTTCGCGGACATCGATCCGGCTGCCGCGTCGATGGAGATCCTCGGCTACGCGTACCAGATGGCCGAGGAGCGCAAGAAGAACCCGGCCAACGACCTCGTGACCACGCTCATCGAGGCGGACGTCGACGGCGACGAGCTCAGCGCCGAGGAGTTCGGCTTCTTCGTCATCGTGCTCGCGGTCGCCGGCAACGAGACCACTCGCAACGCCACGACGCACGGCATGAAGGCCTTCATGGACAACCCCGAGCAGTGGGAGCTGTTCAAGAAGGAGCGTCCGAAGACGATGGCCGACGAGGTCATCCGCTGGGCCACCCCGGTCGCGTCGTTCCAGCGCACGGCGCTGCAGGACACCGAGA
Source organism: Prescottella equi (assembly GCF_002094305.1). Taxonomy (GTDB): domain Bacteria; phylum Actinomycetota; class Actinomycetes; order Mycobacteriales; family Mycobacteriaceae; genus Prescottella; species Prescottella equi. Next base: position 723,467 of record NZ_LWTX01000002.1, on the reverse strand, counting down.
TCGGCGGCGTCGCGATCAAGAAGGGCCAGCGCGTGGTGATGAGCTATGTCTCGGCCAACTTCGACGAGGAAGTGTTCGACGATCCGCACAAGTTCGACATCACGCGCGATCCGAACCCGCATCTGTCGTTCGGCGGCACCGGTGCGCACTACTGCCTGGGTGCCAACCTCGCCCGCATGGAGATCGAGCTGATCTTCAACGCGATCGCGGACTTCCTGCCGGACATCACCGAGGCCGGGGACACCCGCCGCCTGCGCTCCGGCTGGCTCAACGGCATCAAGGAGTACCAGGTGGACTACAAGACCGGCGGTTGCCCGGTCAAGCACTAGCTTCGACGCACACCACAGGCGCGGTGGCGCCGGCGAGTTCCCTCATCCCTCGTCGGCGCCACCGCTCTGTGTGGGGACGAATTCGGGGCGTGACGGTGCCGTGAACAGGGGAGTGGGACAACGAGAGTGGGGCGGTCACCGAAATCGGTGACCGCCCCACTCTCGCCGTGCGGTATAGCTCAGAGTTTCTTGAGCGTCTTCATCGCCCGCTCGACCTCCCAGAAAGCCCGCAACGACTGCAGTTTGCCTTCCTCGTCGACGCGGTAGACGAAAACGCCTTCGGCATCGATCTGGTTGCCGGCGACGACTGTTCGGATCGTGCCGATGTTGACGTTCTCGTTGCCGCACACCAGCGAGTCGTTCACGATGAACTCGAGCGAGTCGGTGTTCGCGATCGTCATGTCGTAGAACTTCGAGATGGCCTCCCGGCCGTGGTGGCCCTTGCCCTCGGGATCGAAGCCCGAGGGGCCGACGGGGTCCTCGACCCAGCCGTCTTCGGCGAACAGATCGAGCCACTCCTCCTTGCGCTTTCCACTCGCGGCGGACTGTGACGCCTTCGCGGCGATGCGCGCAGGATGCTCGGTTCCGGTTGTCGTCATACCGTGCTCCTAGTGGATGTACTGATCGGCGAACTTGCGCAGCGAATCCTGCTTGGCCTCGAGCGGGGCGTCGAATCCGAGGCCGTCGAAGATCCACGGGACGACGATGCTGTCCGTGATTCCGGCCTCGGCCATCTCGGCGTAGCCGTCCTTGCCGAACCGGTCGATGCACACCGCCTGGATCTCGAAAGGCAGTTCTGCGCGGCCGTATTCGGCGCGGAGTTCGTCGAGGCGGGCCATCGTGGCGACCAGGTCGTCGAACTTCATCATCGCCGACGTCCAACCGTCGCCGATCCGGGCCGCGCGCTTGAGCGCGACCTCGGTGTGGCCACCGACGTAGAACGGCACCGGCTTGCTCGGTGCCGGGCTCATCTGCAGGCGGTCGAAGTCGAAGAACTCGCCGTGGTACTCGACCATGCCGCCGTCGAGGACGAGCTTGATGATCTCGATCATCTCGTCGACGCGAGCGCCGCGTTTCTTGTAGGGAGCGCCGCACCACTCGAACTCCTCCGGTGCCCAGCCGATTCCGACGCCGAACCCGAAGCGGTTGCCGGTGAGGTTCGCCACCGAACCCACCTGCCGCGCCAGCAGCAGGGGGTTGCGGGAGCCGAGCTTGAGGACGTTGGTGTAGAAGCCGATGGTGCTCGTGACAGCGCCCATCGCGGCCGCCGCGATCAACGGGTCCACCCACGGTGTCTCGGCATTCCACATGCGCGAGCCGTCGGGGGTGTACGGGTAGTCCGCGGCGGCCGTCTCCATGAAGAACAGGGAGTCGGGCAGCGCGATGTTCGCGAAACCAACTTCCTCTGCGGTCTGTGCCAGGGCGGTCAACTGGTCCAGCGGGCTCATCGCGATGCCGACTGTGAACTTCATGGGGAAACCTCTCTAGTTGGTCGGACGGTCGGCGCCGACCACCCACATCGCGAAGTACTGCGAGCCGCCACCGTAGGCGTGGCCGAAAGCCTTACGGACACTGTCGACCTGGTGGTCGCCCGCGCGTTCCATGACCTGCATCGCGGACTCGGCGTAGCGGATCATGCCGGACGCGCCGATCGGGTTGGACGAGAGCACACCGCCCGAGGCGTTGACCGGAAGGCGTCCGCCGAGGGCGGTCTCGCCGGCCTCGGTGAACTTCCAGCCCTCGCCCTCGGGCACGAACCCGAGGTTCTCGAGCCACATCGGCTCGAACCACGAGAACGGCACGTAGATCTCCGCCTCGTCGATCTCGGTGAGTGGGTCGGTGATGCCCGCGGCCTTCCACAGCGCGGCCGACGCGTCCCGGCCGGCCTGCGGATTGGCGACGTTGCGGCCGGCGTACGACAGTGGCTCGGTGCGCATCGACGTGGCGTGGATCCACGCCACCTTGCGGCCACCCGCGACGACCTCCTCCGCGGCGGCTTCGTTGCCGATGACGATCGCGCAGGCGCCGTCCGACGACGGGCACGTCTCGTCGTAACGGATGGGGTCCCAGAGCATCTGGGACGCCTGCACCGACTCGACCGTGATGTCGGGCTGCTTGAGGTGTGCGTACGGGTTGAGGGCGCCGTTGCGGCGGTCCTTGACGGCAACCATCGCGCCGATGTGGTCGGGGGCGCCCGACCGGCGGATGTACGAGCGCACGTGCGGGGCGAAGAAGCCGCCCGCGCCCGCGCCGACCGGCATCGTGAACGGCACCGGGGTGGACAGCGCCCACATCGCGTTCGACTCGGACTGCTTCTCCCACGACACGGCGAGAACGCGCTTGTGGACACCGGCCTGCACCAGGCTGGTCGCGACGTTGCCGGTCGACGCGCCGACCGAGCCGGCGGTGTGCACACGCAACAGGGGCTTGCCCTGCGCGCCCAACGCATCCGACATCGCGAGCTCCGGCATCATCGAGCCCTCGAACAGGTCGGGGGCCTTGCCGATGACGATGGCGTCGATGTCGTCCCAGCCCACCTGGGCGTCGGCCATCGCGCGGTCGATCGCCTCGCGGACCAGGCCGGCCATCGTGACGTCGTGACGCTTGGCGACGTAGTACGTCTGGCCGGTGCCGAGGACGGCGGCGAGTTGCTTGGCCATATCAGTTGCGTCCTTCCATGACGGCGACCAGGTTCTGCTGCAGCACAGGGCCACTGGTGGCGTGGGCGAGGACGCGCTGCGCGTCGCCGCTCATGATCGAGCGGGCCGCGTAGCCGATCCGCTCGAGTCCGCCGGAGAACATCGGGTTACCGGTGAGGGGTCCACCCGACGGATTGATCGTGGTGGTGTCGGTCAGGCCGATCGCCTCGCGCAGGATGATCTCCTGATGCGTGAACGGTGCGTGCAACTCGGCGACGTCGATGTTCGACACGTCGCCGCCCGTCGCGGCACGAGCAGCCGACGCCGTCGACGGCGACGTCGTCAGATCGCGCGAGCCGATGTTGGGCGAGTCGATCCGGTGCTCGATGCCGGTGATCCACGCCGGTCGCTCGCACAGCTCGCGGGCACGGTCGCCGCGGGCCAGAATGATCGCGGCCGCGCCGTCGGTGATCGGCGCGCAGTCGTGGGCCCGCAGGGGATCCGCGACGTACTCGGAGGCCAGCAGCGTCTCGATGTCGACGTCACCGGAGATCTGAGCGTCGGGGTTGGACTTCGCGGCAGCGCGGCTGCGCTGGGCGATCGCCGCCATCTCCTCCGCGGTCCACTTTCCGGACTCGAGGCCGAGTCGGGCCTGCAGGCCCGCAACCGACACCGAATCCGGCCACAGCGGTGAGACGAGGTACGGATCCATCTGCATCGCCAGGATCTGACGAAGGTTGCCGGCCGAGGACTTGCCGAAGCCGTACACCAGCGCGGTGTCCACCTCGCCGGTCATGAGCTTGACCCAGGCCTCGTACAGCGCCCAGGCGGCATCCATCTCGACGTGCGACTCGTTGATCGGCGGCACGGCGCCGATCGAGTCGATCGCGGAGATGAACGAGAAGGAGCGTCCGGCCAGGTAGTCGGACGATCCGGAGCACCAGAAACCGATGTCGGACTTGGTGATTCCGAGGTCGGAGTACAGCTCCTGGAAACAGGGGACCAGCATCTCGACACCGTTGGTGGTGCCGGTGGTCTCGCGCACATGGGGGGCCTGTGCGAAGCCGACGACTGCAATGTCTGTCATGTTCTCGAGGCTCCTAGAGATGGTGCTTGTAGCTGTCGTAGTCCGCGTCGGGCTCACCGCTCGGACGGAAATGGGAGACGTTGCGGAGCGAGTACTCCCACTCCTCCTTGGGCCGCCACACGGCTTCCACGCGCATGCCCATCCGGACCTCGGCCGCGTCGACGTCGAGGATCAGGTGCAGGAACGGGATGTCCGCGCCGTCGAGCAGCACGTAGGCCGCGACGTAGGGAGGCTTGATCTGCTGGCCGAGGAACGGGACGTTGACGATGCAGAAGGTCGTGATGGTGCCCTTGTCGGACACCTCGACCTGCTCCTTGGTGGGCATGCCGTCGGTGGGGTTGGCTCCGCGCGGCGGCACGTAGACCTTGCCGTTCGCGTCGGTGCGGCCGCCGATGATCTTGCCCTCCATCAGGCCGCGCAGGTAGTAGGTCTCCTCGAACGACGCGGTGTGCGTGTAGTGCAGGTCGATCGGGGTGACGATGTCGGTCACCGGATCTCCGGTGGAAACGGTTGCGGTGGAATCGGTATCGCTCTCACCGGGCTCGAAGCACGCGATGTCCTGGATCCGGCCGGTGCGCTCGTCGGCCCACCGCACCCGCACCCGCATCCCGGTGCTCATCGCCTCGGGGGAGCCGGCGTCCACGGCGTGCAGGATCGAGGTGTCCGCGCCGTCGAGCTTCACCAGCGCCCAGGCGAACGGGTGGCTCAGCGGCTGGCCCTCGATGGGCTCGGGCATCCACGACCAGCTGACGACCGTTCCGGTGTCGGAGACGTCGACGAAGTCGGTCATCGGCTCGTGCGTGGCCGGGTCGAATTCCGGTGGCGGCACGTGGACGCGGCCGTCGGAACCGCGGGCGCCGATGACCTTTCGGTCACGAAGAGCCGTCACGAACGCTCCGATGGTCGGCCCCACCGATCGGGTGTAGTCGAATTTCAGATTAAGTGGTGCTCTCAGTGGCTGCTCGGCCACTCCGCTCTTTCCAGGGGTCACGGAATCGAGTAGAACAGGTTCTTATTAATGTGGCAAGGGACACATTCGTTCTGGGAAAACACGGAGGCGCTCGATGAAGTTGGGGTTACAACTCGGGTACTGGGGTGCGCAGCCGCCGGCCAACGCGCAGGAACTGGTGAACGAGGCCGACGCCTCCGGATTCGACGCGGTCTTCTCCGCCGAGTCGTGGGGTAACGACGCCTTCACCCCGCTCGCGTGGTGGGGGTCGAGTACCGACCGGATCCGCTTGGGCACCTCGGTGGCTCAGATGTCGGCCCGTACCCCGACGAACTGTGCGATGCACGCCCTCACCCTCGACCACCTCTCCGGCGGCCGGGCGATCCTCGGTCTGGGTGTGTCGGGCCCGCAGGTCGTCGAGGGCTGGTACGGACAGCCGTTCCAGAAGCCGCTCGCCCGCACCCGTGAGTACGTTTCGATCGTGCGCCAGGTCCTCGCACGCGAGGCTGCGGTGCGGGGCGACGGACCGCACTACCCGTTGCCCTACACCGGTTCCGGCTCGATGGGTCTGGGCAAGCCGCTCAAGCCGATCACGCACCCGCTGCGCGCGGACCTGCCCATCTGGCTCGGCGCAGAGGGGCCGAAGAACGTTGCGCTGACGGCGGAGATCGCGGACGGTTGGCTCGCGATCTACTACACCCCGCGGCTGGCGCCGATGTACAACGAATGGCTCGACGAGGGATTCGCGCGCGCCGGGGCACGTCGGAGCCGGGAGGATTTCGAGATCGCAGCCACGTGCCAGGTGGTCGTCACCGACGACCGGCAGGCCGAGATCGACAAGCTTCGGCCCATCACCGCGCTCTATGTCGGCGGTATGGGTGCGGCCGAGATGAACTTCCATGCCCAGGTGTACACCCGAATGGGTTACGGCGACGAGGTCAAGGAGATCCAGAAGCTCTTCCTGTCCGGCCGCAAGGCCGAGGCGGCGGCGATCGTGCCGGACCAGATGGTCACCGACACGATGATCATCGGCAACCGGGACGAGGTGCGCACCCAGGTCAAGGAGTGGGAGGACGCCGGAGTCACGATGCTGCTGGTGACGTGCCGCAACGTCGAACACATGCGCGAGCTCGCAGAGGCCGTCGGAACCGTCTGATCCGGCCATGTGAAAAGGCGCGGCCCGTGACGTATCACCGTCACGGGCCGCGCCGTTCGCTGTTGTGCTCCGAGATCAGCGCGGCGCCATACGGATCGCGCCGTCGAGGCGGATCACCTCGCCGTTGAGCATGGGGTTGGAGACGATGTGCGCGGCGAGCGAGCCGTACTCGGCGGGATCACCCAGGCGCGACGGGTGCGGAACCTGCTTGCCGAGGGACTCCTGCGCGGGTTCCGGGAGTCCGGCGAGCAGCGGGGTCTTGAACAGGCCCGGCGCGATGGTGACGACGCGGATCAGCATCGACGCGAGGTCGCGGGCGATCGGCAGCGTCATGCCCACGACGCCGCCCTTGGACGCGGAGTACGCCGCCTGGCCGATCTGCCCGTCGAACGCCGCGACGGACGCGGTGTTGATGATGACGCCGCGCTCGCCCTCGATCGGGTCGGTCTTCGCGATGCGCTCGGCCGCCAGGCGGAGCACGTTGAACGTGCCTACCAGGTTGATGTTGACGACGCGCTGGAACTCCGCGAGCGGGAAGGCGCCCTGCTTGCCGACCGTCTTGATGGCGTTGCCGATGCCGGCGCAGTTGACCGTGACGCGCAGCGGGCCGAGGGATTCGGCGAGATCCAGCGCCGCGACCACCGAGGCCTCGTCGGTGACGTCGCCCGCCGCGAAGCGAACGCGGTCGCCGAGTTCCTTCGCGACGACCTCGCCGTTCGACGACGGCAGGTCGAGGATGACGACGCTGGCCCCCTGGTCGTGCAGGGCCTTGACGGTGGCCAGGCCGAGGCCGGAGGCGCCGCCCGTCACGAGTGCAACGCTGTCCTTGACGATCATGCGTGTTCCTTTCGGATCTGCTTCTGTTTCAAAGTCGTTCGATGATGGTGGCGTTGGCCATGCCCGCGCCCTCGCACATGGTCTGCAGACCGTAGCGTCCGCCGGTCGCTTCGAGGTGATTGACGAGCGTGGTGAGCAGCCGTGTCCCGGACGAGCCGAGCGCGTGGCCGAGTGCGATGGCCCCGCCCAGTGGGTTGAGCTTGGCGGGATCGGCGCCCAGTTCGTGTGCCCATGCCAGCGGGACGGGCGCGAAGGCCTCGTTCACCTCGTAGGCGTCGAGATCGTCGATGCCGAGCCCTGCCCGGCCGAGGACCTTGCGTGTCGCGGGGATCGGCGCCGTGAGCATCATCAGTGGATCGTCGCCGAGTACCGCGAACGAGTGGAATCGGGCGCGCGGCGCGAGATCGAGTTCTGCGGCGGCTTTCTCGCTCATGATGAGCACCGCCGACGCGCCGTCGGTGAGCGGTGAGGAGTTCCCGGGCGTGATCTGCCAGGGCGCGTCGGGGAATCGGGCGGCGAACTCGTCGGTGCGGAACGACGGGCGCAGCCCGGCGAGTCCGTCGGCGGTGGTGGAGCCGCGGACCGTCTCGTCGACGCGATGTTCGGTTCGGCGTCCGTCGGCGTCGGTGACCGCGATCGGCACGATCTCCCGGTCGAAGGCGCCGCTCGCCGCGGCCGCCGCGGCGCGCTGGTGGGACTGCGCGGCGTACGCGTCGAGGCTCTCGCGGTCCAACTTCCACTTCGCGGAGATCAGTTCTGCCGAGATGCCTTGGTGTACCAGGCCTTCGGGGTAGCGGGCGGCGATGCCCGGCCCGGAGGCGTCCTGGCCGATCGGGGAGGTGCCCATCGGGATCCGGCTCATCGACTCGACACCGCACGCGATCACGATGTCGTAGGCGCCGGCGATCACGCCCTGCGCGGCGAAGTGCGCGGCCTGCTGGCTCGATCCGCACTGCCGGTCGATCGTGGTGGCCGGCACCGACTCGGGGAAACCCGCCGACAGCAGGGCGGTCCGTGAGATGTTGAGGGCCTGTTCACCGACCTGCTGTACGCAGCCGCCGATGACGTCGTCGACCCGGACGGGATCGAGACCGTTGCGGTCGACGATCGCGCGCAGTACGTGCGCGAGCAGTTCCACCGGGTGGGTTCCGGACAAGGCGCCACCGGGCTTGCCCTTTCCGGACGCGAGTCGAACCGCGTCGACGATGACTGCCTCGGCCATGGGCCCATCCCTTCCTCGAATCCAGCTTACTTATCGCTCGCTAAGTGGGTACCACGTGAGAACGTGCCAGGTCAACGGTTGGCGCGGTCAGCGCGCGGGCGCGACCATCTTCGCTGCGATCGCGGCGTACTTGGCGGCGACGGCCTCCGGGCCGAGCTCGCCTTCCGCGTGGTACCAACGGGGAATCGCCTGGCACATGCCCAGGACGGCGCGCGTGGTCTCGGCGGGGTCGTCGACGTCGAACGCGCCGGACTCGACGCCGTCGCGCACGACGTCGAGGACGATCGTCTCGATGCCCTTGCGGACGGTGCGGTACCGCTCGTAGTTGTCGCCGGTCAGATACCGGGCCTCGCCCTCGATCGCGGCCAGGCGGGCCCGGTCGGTCATCCGCAGGACGATCGCGGTCACCACGTTCGCCAGGCGACGGGCGGGGTCGCCGTCACCCGCCTCGTCGGCGGCCCGGGCGCGGGCGAGGACGTCGCCGGTACCCAGTTCGACGAGCGCGACCAGCAGGCCTTCCTTGCTGTCGTAGTGGTAGTACAGCGCGGGCACCGTGACACCGACGCGGCGCGCGATGTCGCGGACGGAGGCGCCGTGGAAACCCTTCTCGTAGAACGCATCGAGGGCAGCCGACAGGATCGGCGACAGTTCGAGGGGTTCGAGCCGCCGCCATTCCGGCCGGGACTTCTCACCTGCGGCAGTGCCCATCGGCCGTCCCACCTGTCGATCGTCGGTCAGTGCCCGTCGACAATACGCGGGTTCGTCCGCCCGTCCCCGCAACGGCTGAAGGGTCCCTTCGTGCGCTCGCAGCGCATGAAGGGACCCTTCAGCTGAAAGTGGTGGTGCTACTTACCGGTGAACTTGGGGGCCCGCTTCTCGGCGAACGAGCGCGGACCCTCCTTGGCGTCGTCGCTCTTGAAGACGGCCATGCCGATCTGGGCCTCGAGTGCGAAGGCCTCTTCCTCGTGCATGCCCTCGGTGACGCGGATCGTCTTCAGGATCGCCTGGACCGCGATGGGGCCGTTGGCGGCGATCTGCTCGGCGATCTCGAGCGCCTTCTCGAGAGCCTGGCCGTCGGGGACGATGTGCCCGACGAGGCCCAGCTCCTTGGCTTCGGGGGCCGGCACGGTGCGGCCGGTGAGCAGGATCTCCGCGGCGAGGGTGTACGGGATCTGACGGACCAGGCGGACCGCGGATCCGCCGAGGGGGAACAGTCCGAGGCGGGCCTCGGAGACGCCGAATCGGGCGCTCTCGCCGGCGACGCGGATGTCGGTGCCCTGCAGGATTTCGGTGCCGCCCGCGATGGCGGGGCCTTCTACGGCTGCGATGAGCGGCTTGGTGAGCCGGCGGCCCTTCAACAGTGCCGGAAGTCGGGTCACGTCCATCCCGCCGGTGAACTTGTCGCCCGGAGCGTTCCGGTTCATCTCCTTGAGATCCATTCCCGCGCAGAACGTGCCGCCGGCGCCGGTGAGGATCGCGACCCGGATGTCGGGATCGGAGTCGATCCGGTCCCAGGCCTCGACCATGATCTCCATCATCTCGCCCGAGAGGGCGTTGCGCGCCTCGGGGCGGTTCATCGTCACGATCAGGACGTGGCCGCGCTTCTCGACCAGGCAGTGGGGCGATTTCGCCGAAACGTCTGTATTTACCGCGGTTTCGGTGGACACTGGTGACTCCTGATATGTGTGTGAGCTGAGTCTCTAATTGGGTCTTGTCAGCGACAGTAACACGTTCTACTTTGTTGACGTGGCCATTAATATCGCAGACCTTGTCGAACACTCGATCGATCTCAATCCCGATCGCCTCGCTCTCGTGGACGCCGATCGCGAGCTCACCTTCGCGCAGCTGGAGGAGAAGGCCAACCGTCTGGCCAACTACCTGCGGGATCACGGTGTCGGGCCCGGCGACAAGGTGGGTATCTACAGCCGGAACACGATCGAGGCGATCGTGTCGATGGTCGCCATCTTCAAGGCGCGCGCGATCATGGTCAACGTCAACTACCGGTACGTCGAGAACGAGTTACAGTACATCTTCGAAAACTCGGACATGGTCGCGCTCATCCATGAGCGCCGCTACAGCGACAAGGTCGCGGGCGTCCTGCCGAACACCCCGCTCGTGAAGACGGCCATCGTCGTGGAGGACGGCACTGATCTGGACTACTCGTCGTACGGCGGGGTCGAGTTCGAGCAGGCACTGTCGCAGGGCTCGCCCGAGCGCAACTTCGGCGAGCGCAGCCCCGACGACATCTTCATCCTCTACACCGGTGGCACCACGGGAATGCCCAAGGGCGTCATGTGGCGGCACGAGGACTGGTGGCGTGTGCTCGGCGGCGGCGTCAACTTCGTCACCGGTGAATACGTCGAGGACGAATGGGAACTGGCGAAGCTCGGCGCCGCGCATCCGGCGATGGTTCGCTTCCCGATTCCGCCGATGATCCACGGGGGCTCCCAGTCCGCGGTGTTCCACAGTCTCTTCGGCGGTGGCACGCTCGTCATGCACCCCGAATTCGACGGTCACGCCGTGTGGCAGGTCATCGACCGCCACAAGGTCAATCTCATCTTCATCACTGGTGACGCCATGGCGCGTCCGATGATCGACGCGCTGATCGCCGGCAACCCGGAGACCGGTGAGCCGTACGACCTTTCGTCGCTCTACGTCATCGCGAGCAGCGCGGCCCTCTTCTCGCCGGCGCTCAAGGAACAGTTCCTCGACCTGCTGCCCAACCGTCTGCTCACCGACTCGATCGGCTCCTCCGAGACCGGCTTCGGTGGTCTGGCCACGATCACCAAGGGCTTCGAGCACACCGGCGGTCCGCGCGTGAAGATCGACGCCGCCACCGTCGTCATCGACGACGAGGGCAATCCCGTCACCCCGGGCTCCGGCCAGGTGGGCCTTCTCGCCCGCAGCGGACACATCCCGCTCGGCTACTACAAGGACGAGGAGAAGACCAAGGCAACCTTTAAGACGCTCAACGGAGTTCGCTACTCGATCCCCGGCGACTATGCGACGGTCGAGGAGGACGGCACCGTCACGATGCTCGGCCGCGGCTCGGTCTCGATCAACAGCGGCGGCGAGAAGATCTACCCCGAAGAGGTCGAGGGTGCGGTCAAGTCGCATCCCGACGTCTTCGACGTCCTCGTCGTCGGCGTGCCCGACGAGCGCTGGGGCAACCGTGTCGCCGCGGTCGTGGCGCCGCGTCCGGGCACCCGGCCCAGCCTGGCCGACATCGTCGACGCGGCCCGCAAGGAGATCGCCGGGTACAAGGTTCCGCGCAGCCTGTGGCTCGTCGACGAGATCAAGCGCTCGCCCGCCGGCAAGCCGGACTACAAGTGGGCCACCGCGCAGACCCAGTCGCGCGAGGCCGACGACCACTACACCAACGGCAAGGACGCCTGATGCACACCGATCTCGCTGAGAAGTTCGGCATCCAGTACCCGATCTTCGGCTTCACGCCGTCCGAGCACGTCGCGGCGGCGATCAGCCGCGCCGGCGGGCTCGGTGTCCTCGGGTGCGTGCGGTTCAACGATCCGGACGAACTCGAGGCCACCCTCACCTGGATGGACGAGAACACCGACGGCAAGCCGTACGGCGTCGACATCGTGATGCCTGCCAAGGTGCCCACCGAGGGCGCCGCCGTCGATCTCGACAAGCTCATTCCCGCCGAGCATCGCGCGTTCGTCGACCGCACGCTGGACGAACTGGGTGTCCCGCCGCTGTCCGACGACGTCGAGCACGCTACCGGCGTCCTCGGTTGGCTGCACTCGGTGGCACGTTCGCACGTCGACGTCGCGCTGAACCATCGAATCGCGTTGATCGCCAATGCCCTCGGCTCGCCCCCGAAGGACGTCATCGATCTCGCGCACGAGAAGGGTGTGCCGGTGGCCGCGCTCGCCGGCGCGGTGGATCACGCGCGCAGCCACGTCGAGAACGGTGTCGACATCGTGATCGCGCAGGGCTACGAGGCCGGCGGGCACACCGGTGAGATCGCTTCCATGGTGCTGGTTCCCGAGATCGTCGACGCGATCGGTGATTCCGCGGGCGTGCTCGCAGCCGGCGGCATCGGCAGCGGACGCCAGGTCGCGGCGGCCCTCGCCCTCGGCGCGTCCGGGGTGTGGATGGGGTCGTACTGGCTCACGACGAGCGAGTACAAACTCGGCAGTGCGGCCGACGGACCGTCGTCGATCCAGCGCGCCCTGCTCGGCGCGACGTCGGCCGACACCGTTCGCTCCCGGATCTACTCGGGCAAACCGGCCCGACTGCTCAAGACCAAGTGGACCGACGCCTGGGCCAAGCCCGACGCACCCGACCCGCTGCCGATGCCGCTGCAGAACATCCTCGTCAGCGAAGCGCACCAGCGCATCTCGGCGGGAGACGATCCCGAGGTGGTCGCGATGCCGGTCGGCCAGATCGTGGGCCGGATGAACGAGATCCGCCCGGTCGCCGAGATCATGGCCGAACTCGTCGCCGGGTTCGACGCGACGGTCTCACGCCTCGACGGACTGAAGAGCTGACCAGAGCCCGACGCGACAGCGCCCCCGGAACCATGTTCCGGGGGCGCGGTCGTCGTGCCGGGAGATCGTGCGATCAGGCGTCGGCGGTCTGACGTTCGAGCGTGAGGGCGAGTTCCGGCGTGAGCCGCACGAACTCGTCCTGACCTCGATCGCGCAACCACACCGGCTCGGCGCAGTGCCAGCGTTCGGCGCTGAGTGTGCGCGTCACGACCTTGAACGTCGCGGTCCGCGGGAACTCCGAGCACACCCGCACCAGCGTCGGCCGCTGCTTCGGTCCGAGATCGGACTGCTCGTCCAGGAAACGAGCGAACGCCGTCGGGTCGAAGCCCTCCGCGTCGCCGGCGGGGATGACCGCTGCCATCACCCGGTCGCCGACCTCGCGGTCCGGCACGCCGTATACCGACACCTGCGCGAAGCCGGGGTAGCGGAGCAGGATCCGCTCGATCGGTGCGGCGCCGAGATTCTCGCCGTCGACGCGCAGCCAGCCCGAGCTGCGGCCCGCGAAGTAGACGAATCCGTCGGCATCGCGGTACGCCTGGTCGCCGCTCCAGTACATGCCGTCGCGCAGGCGTTCGGCATCCGCTTCCGGATTCTTGTAATAGCCCGCGAACGCGCCCGGACCCGTCACGTTCACCATCTCGCCCGTGGCCTCCTCGGCGTTGATGAGACGGCCGTCTGCGTCGAACTCGGCAGGGGGACACACAGTTCCGGTGTCGGGATTGCGGATCTCGACGGTCGGCGGCAGCATGCCCAGCGCGCCGACCGGAGCGTCGGGGTGCGCCGAGATGGACACGCCGCCCTCGGTGGAGCCGAAGCCGTCGACGACGCGGGTACCGAAGCGCCGGGCGAACTCACGGGCGACCGGGGCCGAACCCTCGTTCCCGTACATGACCCGAAGGGTGTTGTCGGCGTCGTCGGACCGCTCGGGCGTGGCGAGGATGAACGACAGCGGCTTGCCGACGTAATTAGCGTACGTGACGCCGTAGCGGCGGACGTCGGGCAGAAATCCGGATGCGGAGAACTTGCGACGCAGGGCGATTGCGCTCCTGCCGCTCAGCGCCACCGACCATGCCGCGATCATCGCGTTGGAATGGAACATCGGCATCGCCATGTAGACGACGTCGTCCGTGGAGAGCCCGAATCGCTCCGCCAGCATGATGCCCGGCTCGGTGAACTTTCGGTGAGTGCAACGCACGGCCTTCGGATCACCACTGGTGCCCGATGTGAAGATCAGCATCAGCAGGTCGTCGAGGTCCGCAGTCGGCGCGATCGCGGGAGACCCGGCGAACGGCCGCAGGAGGTCGGGCCACTCGGGCGAGTCGACGTTGATCACGCGCACCCCGCCGAGATCGATCCCGTCGAGCAGATGCGCCTGGGTGTTCTCGGTGAACACGACCTGGCAGTCGGACAGTGCGATGTCCCGGGCGAGGGCGTCACCGCGGCGGGTGGTGTTGAGGCCGGCGAGGACAGTACCGGAGTATGCCGCCGCGCCCAGGAGGGAGGAGAACTCGGGGATGTTGTCGAACAGCACGCCGAAGTGGCGCGGACGATCGGCGTCGAGCAGCTCGTCGAGAAGCGCCGCACGGTCGTACATTCCGTGGACGTGATCGGTCCACGGAATGTACGACTCCTCGAATCGGATTCCGTGCGAGTCGACGTCGCGAAGCTGCTCGAGCAGATCCGCGACGGTGGGTGTCACTGTCATGCCCACATCATGACCTGTGTGACGCCCGTCATGCTCGACCATTTCACTGTGTGGGACTGCTTGCGCGCGTGTCGGTTACGCAGGCATGGCGGCAAGCTCGGCGCCCAGTCTGCGCAGCTGGTCGGATGCCGAGCCGAGCAGGAATTCCTGACGCTTCGCGGCGAGGAAGTACCGGTGCACGGGGTGGTCCTCATCGAGTCCGACGCCGCCGTGAACGTGCACGACCGTGTGAGCGACGCGATGGCCTGCATCGGAGGCCCAGAACTTGGCCGTCTCGATCTCGCCCTCGATGGGCAGGCCCTCGGCGAGGCGGAAAGCGGCCTGCCACAGCGTGAGTCGTACACCCTTGACGTCGATGTACCCGTCGGCGAGGCGCTGGGCGACGGCCTGGAAGCTTCCGATCGGCCGGTCGAACTGGATGCGCTCGCGGGCGTACTCGGCGGTCATCTTCAAGGCCTGGTCGAGTACGCCGAACTGGAAGGCGCTCGAGCCCACGGAGCCACGGCCGACGATCCACTCGACGATCTCCGTCCCGCGCTCGACCGATCCGAGAACACGGTCGCCGTCCACGCGGACATCGGCCAGCTCGACCATGCCGGTGCAACCGAAGTCCGTCGTCTGCTGGCGGGTCACCGTGACTCCGGCGTCGTCGGCTCGGACGAGGAACACCACGGTGCCGCGGTCGGTCGCGGCCGGGACCAGGAACAGGTCCGCGACCGGTGCACCGTCGACGACGATCTTGGTGCCGCGCAGGGTCCAGCCGTCGGCCGTCCGCTCGGCCCGGGTGGCCGGTGCCGCGGGGTTGTCGTTGAGTTCTTCGGCCAGGGCGGCGGCAAGGATCTTCGCGCCTGCGCCGGCCGGTGCTGCCCACTCCGAACGCTGTGCGTCCGAGCCGAACTCCGCGATTGCTCCCGCTGCCATGACGATCGACGACAGATACGGGACCGGGGCGACGCCGCGCCCCAGCTCGATCAGGATGCTGCACTGCTCGAGGATGCCGAAGCCGTCGCCGCCGACGGATTCGGGCAGGGCGGCGCTGAGTACGCCGGAGGTCGCGAGCGTGTCCCAGAGTTTGCGGTCGAAACGATTCTCCGCGGAATCGAGTTCGCGCAGACGCTCGTTGGTGACGATGTCGGCGACGATGCCGTTCGTGAGGCCGGCCAGGTCCTGCTGGGCCTCGGTGAGGGTGAAGTCCATGTCGGTCGTCCTTCCTTATCGCTTCGAGGCCGGCTGGCCGAGGGCGGTCATCGCGATGATGTCGCGCTGGACCTCGTTGGTGCCGCCGCCGAAGGTGAGGATCAGCGCCGAGCGGTGCATCCGCTCGAGGCGGCCGCGGAGCTGGACGCCGGGGGAGTTCTGCCGGATCGTGGCCGACGGGCCCATGATCTCCATGAGAAGGCGGTACGCCTCCGTCGCGAACTCGGTGCCGAACACCTTGTTGGCGGACGCGGCCTCGGGGCCGGGGGCGTGGTCCTCGGCGGAGGCGATCTCCCAGTTCATCAGCTTCAGATACTCGGTCTTGGCGTGCACGCGGGCGAGATTCATCTGCACCCACTCCTGGTCGATCACGCGACGGCCGTCGGCCAGCTTGGTGTTCTGTGCCCATTCGCGCACTTCCTGGAGTGCGGTCATGACCGGTCCGGCGGAGGTGAGCGCGACGCGCTCGTGGTTGAGCTGGTTCGTCACGAGGCGCCAGCCGCCGTTCTCCTCGCCCACCAAGGAGGTCTGCGGCACGCGCACGTCCTGGTAGTAGGTGGCGCTGGTGTCGGGGCCGGCCATCGTGTGCACCGGGGTGTACGAGAAGCCCTCGGCGCTGGTCGGCACGATCAGCATCGAGATACCGCGATGCTTCTTGGCGTTCGGATCGGTACGGCATGCCAGCCACACGTAGTCGGCGTACTGGATGAGGCTCGTCCACATCTTCTGGCCGTTGATGACGTAGTCGTCACCGTCCTTCACCGCGGACGTGCGCAGCGACGCGAGGTCGGTGCCCGCTCCCGGCTCGGAGTAGCCGATGGAGAAGTGCAGCTCGCCGGCCGAGATCTTGGGCAGGAAGAACGCCTTCTGCTCGGGGGTGCCGAAATGCATGATGGTCGGCGCGACCGAGTTGATCGTCAGGAACGGCACCGGAGCGCCCGCGATCGCGGCCTCGTCGGTGAAGATGAGCTGCTCCATCGGAGAACGCTCCTGGCCGCCGTACTCCTTGGGCCAGCCCAGAGTGAGCCAGCCATCCTGGCCCATCTGCTGGACGACCTCGCGGTAGACGTTGCCCTCGCCGTACTCGCCGGTGGTCGCGGCCAACGCCTCGCGGCGCTCGGGGGTCATCAATTTCGCGAAGTAGCTTCGCAATTCCTCCCGCAGCTGCTGCTGCTGCGGGGTGTAGGTGATATCCACGTGCATTTCTCCAATCCAGGACTATCGTCGGCGTCGATTTCGACCGATACGACCCGGATTTCTGGAATGATCGCGGACACTGCTGATCGTGTACGAGGCTGTGACAGCGGCCTTTCCGTGACCGGTGCGGACCGTGCGGTCGGCGCCTACAGGAGGGTTGTCCGAATCATTGCACAGCAGTGAAACGGGTTCTAGTCTTATGGCGAAGTCTCGTGGCGCCACAGCCCGGCGCGTCAGGCTTCGGTCCGGTCTTTCGAACGAACGTGAAATGAGGAACCGTCATGGAGGTAAGGGTCGACAGGGACCGCTGCGAGGCCAACGGTGTCTGCGTCGGAATCGCTCCCGACATCTTCGATCTGGATGACGACGAAGAGCTGATCATCTCGGCCGCCGTTCCTCCGGCCGACCGGGAAGCGGACGTGCGTTCGGCGATCGCGCAGTGCCCGCGCGCCGCGCTCACCGAGCACTAGAGCCACCCTTGCGGCCAATGTAGAACACGTTCTACATTGGCCGCTGTCGTCGACAGCCGCGGCGATGAGGCACCGACCGGCGCGAGGCCGGTCGACGTCACGGTTACGGGAGTGCGTAGATGAGTGCAGGCAGCAATCGCGAGGTCAGCTTGGAGGGCAAGGTCGCGATCGTGACCGGGTCGGGATCCGGTCTCGGACGGGCCGAGGCGATCGGTCTGGCCCAGTCGGGCGCTGCCGTGGTCGTCAACGACCTCGCGATCAACGACGCGGTCGAGTCCACGCTCGACGAGATTCGCACCCTCGGTGGCAAGGTCGAATTCGTCGCGGGTGACGTGGGCGAACGGTCCACGGCGGATGCCCTGATGTCGGCGGCCCAGGGCCTGGGCGGCGTCGACATCGTCGTCAACAACGCGGGAATCGTCCGCGACCGCATGCTTTTCGGCATGTCCGACGAGGAGTGGGATCTCGTCCTCAAGGTGCACCTGCGTGGTCACTTTCTTCTTTCCCGGAATGCGGCCACCTTCTGGCGCGACAAGTCGAAAGCGGACGGTGCCCCCGTCTACGGCCGACTGATCAACACGTCGTCGGAGGCGGGGCTGCTCGGGCCGGCCGGGCAACCGAACTACGGCGCCGCGAAGGCCGGCATCACCGCACTGACGTTGTCGGCGGCGCGTGGCCTGTCGCGCTACGGCGTGCGGGCCAACGCCATCTGCCCGCGCGCGCGGACCTCGATGACGGAGTCCGTCTTCGGTGACGCCCCCGAGGGGCAGATCGATCCGCTCTCGCCCGAGCATGTCGCGGCGCTGGTCTCGTACCTGGCGTCCCCCGCCGCGGACAAGGTCAACGGGCAGGTCTTCGTCGTCTACGGCCCCATGGTCGCGCTGATGGCCGCACCGGTCGTCGAGCAGCGCTTCGACGCGGACGCGCAGTGGACGCCTGCCGGTCTCGCCGACGAGATGGGCGCGTACTTCGACGACCGCGATCCCGAGCGCATGTTCTCGGCCTCCGAGGCGCTCAAGTCGCTGGGCTGATCGCGCCCTGCCCGGATGCGGACGATCCCGCAATTCCCCGCGTAACGGGGGATTGCGGGATTATCGATACAGCCGGTAGGAAAGGCGACAAGATGGGCTGGACGCCGGTGTGTCCCTCGGCGTCGCTCGGTCGGCAGCCGCTCCGGCGACGGTTCGCTGTGGAACGCTGTACTGGTGTCTAGAACCTGTTCCAGTTCGATGATTGCGACGAGATCTCGGAACGATAACCGAGGCTGCCGAGGCGCTGCGGTCGGTTATTCATCGTCGGCGCCGGCGCGGGCGCCTTCAACCTTCGCGCCCAACTCGTGTGCGTCGACGAAACTTCGCGCGTCTGCGCAGCTGAATGCGGGTGATCGTCCACCCTCGGTGAGCGTGCGAGAGCGCGCGGTCCGTCCCGCTCTCGGTGTCGCCCGGCCGCTTCTGCGTGGACTCCCGGCCGACTCCGGCCCTTGCTTGCGGTCGGTTTCAGGACGTGCCGTCGAAATCTTTGACAGGTGAACACGTTCTAGTTAATATGACCTGGGTCACAGAGCGTTTGTCCTGTTCGGACGCCCTGGGGGGTGCGTCGTGTCGCGAGTGCTCGCGGCCACGCATCGAACGTCCATGACAAGGATTTGTGAGGAGGGAAACGTGGTCGACCTCCTCGAGGTACCCCTGCGGGCGGCAGGCGGATTCTTCGCGATGTCGGCGGACACGCTGCGCGCGGTCTTCTCGCGCCCGTTCCAGCGGCGCGAGTTCGTCGATCAGGCGTGGTTCGTCGCGCGGGTCTCGATGGTTCCGACGGTGCTCGTCGCGATCCCGTTCACCGTTCTGGTGAGCTTCACGATCAACATCCTGTTGCGGGAGATCGGCGCGGCCGACCTCAGTGGGGCCGGTGCCGCTCTCGGCGCCGTCACACAGGTCGGCCCCATCGTCACGGTGCTCATCGTCGCGGGTGCCGGCGCCACCGCGATCTGCGCGGATCTCGCAGCCCGAACAATTCGTGAAGAGATCGACGCCATGCGCGTGCTGGGCATCAATCCGATCCACCGCCTCGTGGTGCCCCGTGTCCTCGCGTCGACCGTCGTCGCCCTGCTGCTCAACGGTCTCGTCTGCACGATCGGTATCCTCGGCGGCTTCCTCTTCTCGGTGTACGTCCAGGACGTCAACCCGGGTGCGTTCGTCAACGGCATCACGCTCCTCACCGGTTTCGGCGAACTTATGATCTCGATGCTCAAGGCTGGATTGTTCGGCATGATCGCGGGGCTGATGGCCGCGTATCTCGGCATGAACGTTCGCGGTGGAGCGAAGAGTGTCGGTGACGCCGTCAACCAGACCGTCGTGTTCTCGTTCATGGCGCTGTTCGTGGTCAACGTGCTCATCACCGCCATCGGCATCAAGTTGACGTCCGGGTGAGTGACAGGGTGGTGAAGTAGATGGCTCTGGTGGCATCGGGACGTTTCGTCCGCACTCGACGGCGCATCGCGCGCACATCGCGCTCGGTGGACCGCGTCGGTGAGCAGGCACTGTTCTTCTGGCGTGCTCTCGCGTGGTCCCCGCGTGCCCTCCTGCACTACCGGAAGGAAGTGCTGCGGCTCATCGCCGAGATCAGCATGGGCACCGGCGCGCTCGCGGTCATCGGCGGCACCGTGGTCATCGTCGGGTTCCTGACGCTGTTCACCGGCGGCACCATCGCCGTCCAGGGCTTCAGCTCGCTCGGAAACATCGGCGTCGAGGCGCTCACGGGCTTCTTCGCGGCATTCATCAACGTGCGTATCGCCGCACCGGTCATCGCGGGTATCGGCCTGGCGGCCACCATCGGCGCGGGCTCGACCGCGCAGCTCGGTGCGATGCGGGTCTCCGAGGAGATCGACGCCCTCGAATCGATGGCGATCCCGTCGATTCCGTACCTCGTCTCGACACGGGTCATGGCCGGCATCATCGCGATCGTCCCGCTCTACTCGCTGGCAGTCATCGCGTCGTTCGTCGCGAGCCGTTTCGCGACGGTGGTGCTCAACGGACAGTCAGGCGGCGTCTACGACCACTACTTCTCGACGTTCCTGATACCGACGGACATCCTCTGGTCGTTCGTGCAGGCAATTGTGATGGGTGTGGCTGTGATGCTCATCCACACCTACTACGGCTTCAATGCCAGCGGTGGACCGGTGGGTGTGGGCGTGGCGGTCGGCAACGCCGTCCGGGCCTCGCTCATTGCAGTCGTGACCGTGACCCTGCTGATCTCGCTGGCGATCTACGGCCAGTCCGGCAACTTCAACCTCTCGGGATAGGCGGAGGAGCGTTGACCGAATCAAGGTGGAAGACGAAGGTCGCCGCGGCTGTGATGGTACTGAGCCTCGTCGCGATCGTCGTAGTGGCGCTGACCATGTTCGTCGGCGGTTTCGAGAAGAGCGAGCCGGTCACCGTGACGGCCGCACGGTCGGGTCTTGTGATGGAGCCCGACGCCAAGGTCAAGTTGCGTGGTGTCGAGGTCGGCCGCGTCGCCTCGATCGACGAGGTGGACGGCCAGGCCCGCATCAAGCTCGACATGGATCCGTCGCAGATGCACCTGATTCCGGCGAACTCGCCCGTCGAGATCAAGTCGACCACCGTGTTCGGGGCCAAGTACGTCAACTTCGTCACGCCTGCCGACCCGTCGCCCAAGTCCCTGCAGCCGGGCGCGGTGATCGGCGCGGACAGCGTCACCGTCGAGTTCAACACCCTGTTCCAGAACCTGTCGACGCTGCTGCAGCAGATCGAGCCCGAGAAGCTCAACGCCACCCTCGGCGCCATCTCGTCGGCGCTCAACGGTCGCGGCAACGAGCTCGGTGAGCTGCTCGGCGAGACCGACGCGTATCTGAAGAAGATGAATCCGGTTCTGCCGCAGTTGAAGCAGGACCTCAACGCGGCGGCCACCGTGACCAACACCTACGCCGACGTCACTCCGGATCTGATGACTCTGCTCGGCAATCTGACCGCCACCAGCGGAAGTATCGTCGAAGAGCGGGAGAACCTGCGTATGACGCTGGAGAACGCCGTGGCGCTGTCGAACAACGGCAATCAGTTGCTCACAGACAACGAGGCGGACCTGGCGCGTGCGCTCGAACTGTTGGAGCCGACCACGGCCCTCCTGTCCGGGTACTCCCCAGCCATCTCGTGCCTCGTCGTCGGACTCAACAAAGCCCGCCCGATGGCCGAGCAGATCGAAGGCGGCGGCCAGGCAGGCTTCGCGATGAGTACGAACTTCCTGGCCGGCCTGGAGCCCTACACGTATCCACGGGACCTCCCCAAGGTCAACGCCACCGGTGGCCCCAACTGCTGGGGTCTACCCGATTTCGATCCCAAGCGAGACGGGAACGCCCCGTTCGTGGTCACAGACAGCGCCAACACCCCGTATATGCCGGCCACGAAAACCACCTTGAGCATGCCCACGCTGTTCCAGATGCTCTACGGAGTAACCCCAGCTGCGGAGGGGCAGAACTGATGCGCGCCACCACAGTCAAGTTCCTCGCGTTCACCACCGTGATGGTGCTGATCTTCGCCGGCCTGGCAATCGTGTTCAGTCAGGCCCGATTCAGCAGCACCGACGGTTACCGCGCGGTGTTCACCAACGCATCCGGACTGAAGTCGGGCGAGAAGGTTCGGATAGCCGGTGTACCGGTCGGCACGGTCAAGGGTGTCGAGGTGGGATCCGACAACCTCGCACACGTGAGCTTCGACGTCGACACGAAGTACCCGGTGTTGCAAAGCACCCGGGCCGCCGTTCGTTACGAGAACCTCGTCGGTGACCGATACCTCGAACTCCTCGCCGGGGAGGGCTCGCCCGAGCCGCTCGCCACCGGCGGGACCATCCCGGAGACTCAGACGGCACCCGCCCTCGACCTCGATCTGCTGTTGGGTGGTTTCAAGCCTCTGCTCCGTGGCTTGAGCGCGGAGCAAGTGAACGACTTGAGTGGCGCGCTCCTGCAGGTGTTGCAGGGCCAGGGCGGCACGCTGGTGTCGCTGCTCGGCAACACCAGTTCGTTCACGTCGACGCTCGCCGACCGGGACGAGCTGATCGGTGACGTCATCACAAACTTGAACACCACACTGAAGACGATCGACGACAAGGGCGATCAGTTCTCGACCACGATCGACGAGTTGCAACAGTTGGTGAGCGGACTCGCGCAGGATCGCGATCCGATCGGAGCAGCGATTCCGAAGATCGCCACTGCGACCGACGATCTGGCGCAGCTGCTCCAGGGCGCGCGACCGGACCTGCAGTCGACGATCGCTAACGCGAGCGATCTCGCGACGAACCTTCAAAACGGCCAGGACGACATCAACTGGGTACTCGAGCGGCTGCCGGAGGCGTACCGGAAGCTGATCCGCACCGGTTCGTATGGCGCCTTCTTCCAGTTCTACACGTGCGAAGTGGCTTTCAAGTTCTCCGGACCTGACGGGAAGGAGTTGCGGGTGGACCTGCCCACGACACCGCTGCAGACGACGGGGAGGTGCGCATTCGATGGCCAAGGGTGAGCGAAACCTTACGCGCATCGGCATTATCGGCGTTGCCGTCTCGGTGTGCCTCGTACTTGCCGGATTGCAGTACGACCGACTGCCGTTCCTGTTCGGCAATGTCCGCTACGAAGCGGTGTTCGAGGACGCCGGCGGTTTGATGCCCGGTGACTACGTGACCGTCGCCGGCGTCAACGTGGGCAAGGTGGAGAGTATCGAACTCGATGGTGCTGCGGTCCGGGTCGCCTTCTCGATGAACGAGGGCATTCGACTCGGCGGTAGTTCGGGCGCCGACATCAAGACCAATACAGTTCTCGGGCGCAAGTCGATGCAGGTGACTTCCGAGGGCGATGACGTCATGAAGGTCGGCAGTACTATTCCGTTGGAGCGGACGAACTCTCCCTATTCGCTCAACGACGCGCTCGGAGACCTTACTTCGACGGTGTCCGACCTCGACACGAAGCAGTTGAACGATTCGCTCAACGCGGTGTCGGAT
Organism: Prescottella equi; assembly: GCF_002094305.1. Lineage (GTDB taxonomy): Bacteria > Actinomycetota > Actinomycetes > Mycobacteriales > Mycobacteriaceae > Prescottella > Prescottella equi. The sequence continues at coordinate 700,168 of NZ_LWTX01000002.1, read as the reverse complement.
ACGCTGTCGGACACTCCGCCGGAGCTGCGGGCCGCCCTGGACGGTGTCACCCGCCTGTCTCAGAGCATCAACTCTCGCGACGAGTCTCTGAAGGATCTACTCAATCGCGCCGAGGGCGTGACCGAGATCCTCGCCGACCGCAGCGACCAGATCAACACACTGATCCTCGACGGTAACCAGTTGCTCGGTGAACTCGATCGCCGCCGCAACGCGATCAGCGAGCTGATCACGAATGTCTCCGCGGTCTCACAGCAGCTCACCGGTTTGGTCCAGGACAACGAGCAGCAGATGAAGCCGACGCTCGACAAGCTCAATGCCGTAGTAGCGAACTTGCAGAACAACAAGGACAACATCGGTCAGGCGCTCGACGGGCTCGCACCGTACGCGCGTTCACTGGGCGAGGCCGTCGGCAGCGGCCCCTTCTTCATGGCTTATGTCGCGAACTTCAGCGTCAGCGCACTTACCCAGACTGCGGTCGATCAATTGCTGTGGCCCGAGCACGTGCCCCAGGACCTTGCCCAGTTTCCGCCATTGAAGACCGAGCTCAAGGACCCGAACCGATGAGCGACGAACAGCAGCAGACCAGTAACAGAAGGAAGTGGCTTACGATCGGCGGCGCTGCCGTCGTCGTAGTGGGTGTTCTCGTGGCAGCGGTGATCTATCTCTTCCCGGGTCTCGGCAAAACGACTATCACGGCGCAGTTTCCCACCACCACTGGCCTTTATGCCGGCGACGACGTTCGTGTGCTCGGCGTCAAAGTGGGCTCTGTCGAGAGCATTGACCCCAGCGGCACCGGGGCCACGGTGGTGATGAATGTCGATCGCTCCGTGGACATCCCGGCCGATGCCAAGGCAGTTATCATCGCGCCCAGCCTCGTCGCGGCGCGCTTCGTGCAGCTCACCCCGGTGTACACCGGGGGAGAGTCGATGGCGGACGGCGCCGAGATTCCTCTCGACCGCACCGCGGTCCCGGTGGAGTGGGACGAGATAAAGACCGAGCTGACCAAGCTGTCGGACGCCCTCGGTCCACAGGGTGGAGCCGACCAGGGTTCGCTGGGCAATTTCATCGACACCGTCGGAGACAATCTCGACGGGAACGGTGACGCGCTGCGCAGTACGCTGCGCGAGCTCTCCGACACCATGAAGACCCTCTCTGACGGTCGGACCGACCTGTTCGCCACCATTCGCAATCTGCAGATGTTCGTCACCACGCTGTCGTCCAGTAACCAGCAGATCGTGCAGTTCGGCGGACGACTGCAGTCGGTGTCGTCCCTCCTGGCCGACACCAGCGATGAACTCGGCACCGCGCTGCAGGATCTCGACGTTGCAATCGGGGACGTCAACCGCTTCGTCACCGAGAACCGGGCTTCGCTCACCGAGCAGGTCGGCCGGCTCGCCGACGCGACATCGGTGCTGGTCGAGAAGCGACCGCAGCTGGAGCAAGTTCTGCACGTCGCGCCGAACGCCTTGGCGAACTTCAAGGACATCTACACGCCCAAACAGGGATCTGTGAACGGTGTGCTCGCCGCCAGCAATGCGAAGAACCCGATCAACATGGTCTGTGGTCTCATCGCGGGGCTCGAAACCAATGACTCGGACCGGTCGGCGGATCTCTGCGCCCAGTTCCTCGGCCCGGTCCTCAATTCGATCACTACGAACTACCCCGGCATCCTCACCCGGCCTGCCGATTCCCAGGGGGCTCTGCCCGAGCAGCTCGAGTTCAGTCCGCCGAGCCTGGCCGGCCAGGTCCCCGCTCGGACGCCGTCAGGTCCGACCTCGTCCGAGATTGCGCCCCTCTTCACGATGCCGTCGGTCCAGGTGCCCAACAGTCTGGGAGAATTGCTCAATCCGGGAGGCGGACGATGACCGCGAACCGCAAGTCCACTCGTGTACTTGCCACTTCGGCAATAGCTCTCACCATCGCCCTGGCCAGCACGGGCTGCGAGTGGAACGGGCTCAACTCGGTTCCTCTGCCAGGTACCGAAGGCCAAGGGGACGGGGCGTACACCGTTCAGATTCAGATGCCGAACGTCACGACGATGTCGCAGAACTCGCCGGTTCGAGTCAACGACGTCACGGTCGGCGCGGTCACCGGCATCGAGGTCCAGGATTGGCATGCGCTGGTAACGGTTTCGCTCAACAAGGACGTACAGTTGCCGGCCAACGCGACGGCCAAGATCGGGCAGACGAGCCTCCTCGGTTCGCAGCATCTCGAACTGGCGCCGCCGGTCGGAATCGCGCCGCAGGGGACTCTGAAGGATGGCGACGTAATTCCGCTCGAACGAGCCGGTGCATATCCCACGACCGAACAGACGCTTTCGTCGCTCTCCGTCGTGCTGAACGGCGGCGGACTAGCACAGATCAACGACATCACGAGAGAGCTCAACGCGGCCCTCGGCGGGCGTGAGGATTCGGTCCGGGATCTGCTTCCGCAACTGGATCAACTGGTCAGTAGTCTTGATGATCAACGCACGCAGATCATCTCGGCGATGGAGGGCATCGACCGACTTGCCGGCACGGTGAACCAACAGACCGACACTTTGAATCGCGCCCTGGACAGCATCCCGCCCGCCCTCGAGGTGCTGGTGGCACAGCGTCAGAACCTGACCAATGCACTCGTGGCGCTCGGCAACTTCAGCGACACCGCGACCCGCGTGATCAACGAGAGCGGTGACGACCTGAAGGCGAACCTGGCTTCACTGTCGCCGCTTCTGGAGCAGCTTGCGGGTACCGGGAACAACCTGACCGAGGTGCTGTCGATGATGCTGACCTTCCCGTTCACGATGAAGCACATGGATCAGGTGTTCCAGGGCGACTACGCGAACCTGAACATGATGATCGACATGACAAACGCGCGGCTGACCAGCAACTTCATCGACCAGACGGGGCTGGGCCCGACACTTGCGGGAGTCGAGGGCGCGCTCGGCACCTTGGCAGGTACCGCCGGGCAGACAAACGACCCGCTGAAGGTGCCTGATCCGAAGAAGCCTGACCTGATCCAGCCCCAGCCCAAGCCTGCGACGCCGGATGATATTCCGTCGCTGCAGATTCCTGGCCTTCCGCAACTAGGAGCGCCGACGCCATGATGCTCTCGAGGTTCGTTCGTATTCAGCTGGTGATCTTCTCGATCCTGACCGTCATCGGTCTGGTCGTGATGGCCACCCAGTATGTACAGCTACCCGCACTGTTCGGTATCGGGCAGAACCGGGTGACCGTGCAGCTGTCGTCGAGTGGCGGTCTGTATGCGAATGCCAATGTTGCGTTCCGCGGCACCAATATCGGCAAGGTCGATGAGGTAGTGCTCACCGAGGACGGGGTCGACGCCAAGCTGTCGATCAGCAGCAGCTACGACATCCCTGCAGACCTCGATGCGGCCGTCAAGAGCGTGTCAGCAGTCGGTGAGCAGTACGTGGACCTGATCCCGCGTACCGACTCGGAGCCGTATCTCGCGGACGGCGACGTGATTCCCGTTGACCGCACGAGCGTTCCGCAGGACGTCGGCGCGATGCTCGACCAGGCGAACACTCTCGTGCAAAGCATCTCGAACACTCAGTTACGCACGGTGGTCGACGAGTCCTTCAAGGCGTTCAACGGGGCCGGGCCGGATTTGCAACGACTCATCGACTCCGCACGACTGTTCGTCCAGGAAGCCAATGCCAACTCGGACGCCACTAAGACGCTTATCGAACAGGCGGAGGGTCTCCTCGACACGCAGGTGGTCACGAGCGACGCGATCCGGTCGTGGACCCAGGACTTGGTGACGTTCTCGAACCAGTTGCGCACCAGCGATCCTCAGATTCGAAGTATCCTCGCGCAGACGCCGAGTGCGGCGAACGAGGCCAACGCACTGTTCCAGGAGCTGAAGCCGACGCTGCCACTGCTGCTTGCCAACCTGGTGAGTGTCGGCGAGGTCTCCACGATCTACCACAAGAGCATCGAACAGGTGCTGGTGATCTACCCGCCGCTGGTGTCGTCGTTGCTGACCATCGCCATGAAGGGGCCGATCGACGACGGCGCCATCGTGAACTTCGCGCTGCAGGTGAACGACCCTCCCCCCTGCACCACAGGCTTCCTTCCCGCAGACCAGTGGCGAGCACCGAACGAGAAGACAACTCCGCCCACGCCGTCGGACCTGTTCTGCAAGGTGGCACAGGACGACCCGACCACGGTCCGAGGGGCGCGCAACTATCCCTGTATGGAGGTCCCCGGTCGACGTGCGGCATCGCCCGTGGAATGCCGTAGCGCAGCGGGATACGTTCCGCTGGGTAACAACCCGCCGAGTGGGCCGCCGCAGGATCCGTCTGTACCCTCGTACACGACGGCTCCGGCGAGCGTAGGGAGCGCGAATGTGCCTGCCACAGCGCGCCCCTACGACCCGACGACGGGAAAGTACGTCGGGCCCGACGGCGTGTTGTACTCGCAGCCGGGGTTGTCGGGAGGAACACCGAGGGAGGACACGACGTGGCAGACGATGATGACACGTCAGCAGGGCTGACGGCCGACGAGAGAAGGCGTCCGGCGCGTCGGCGTGCCAGTCGCAGCGCGGGCCCGGCGAGCGGCAATGGTTCGCAATCTGTGACGAAACTGCCGTCTATCGACCGTGGGGCCGGTGTCGCGGGAACGATCACGTTGGAAAAGAACGCGACCCCGACCGCCGAGGTGACCGAGTCTGCGGCCCCGTCGGCCGTCGAGGCTGAGACCGTTTCTGCCCCAACGGCGCCGGAAATCGAGTCCGACGACTGGTACCCCACGGCGCCGGCTGGACCTCGCTGGGCTCGGGGCGCACTCGCTTCGGCGATTGCGCTCGGCCTGGTGATCGTTGCGCTGCTCGCCGTCCTGGGCTGGCTGCTGTACGAGCGGTCCGTCGCGGGCGATCGTGACGCGCGCCGCGAAGCCTTCACAGCCACCGCGCAGCAGACCGTCCTCAATCTCACGACGATCAAGCCGGACACCGCCAAGGACGACGTCGCCAAGATCCTTGCGGGCGCGAGCGGCGAATTCAAAGCCGAGTTCGATGGCCGGGAGGATCCGTTCGTCAGCATCGTCAAGGAGGCCGGTGTCACCACGGTCGGCAGAATTGTTGCAAGTGGAATCGAGAGTGACAGCGACGACACCGCCAAGGTTCTCGTGTCGGCGCGTGCTGACGTCACCACCCCTGACGGGTCCCAGAACGGTACACGGGACTTCCGGATGCGAGTGACGGTGACCGACAACGACGGGACGCTCACCGCGTCGAAGGTGGAGTTCGTGCCGTGACCGAGAAGCATGTCGAGAACGAGGGTCCTGGAATGAGCATCGAGACGGATACGCCGTCGATCGAGGTTTCGCCAACCCGTGCGAACAAGTCGCTGCCGACGGCACTCTTGGCCGTCGCCGGCGTGGTGATCGCCGCTCTGCTGGTCGGTGTCGGTTGGTTGGGCTGGGGCTACCTGAACGATCGTGCTGCCGAGCAGGCACGGACCGACGCGGTTCAAGCCGCGACGGCTCAGGCCGCCGCGATGCTGTCGTACAACTTCAACGATGTCGACCAGCAATTGGCCGCGGCCGGTGACGGTCTCACCGGCGACTTCCGTGCCGAGTACGACCAGTTGGTGAAGGAGACGATCGCTCCCGGCGCCAAGGAGAAGAAGATCACCGTCGAGGCCACCGTGCAGGCGGGGGCGATCGAGTCGGCGTCGAAGAACGACGCGGTGGTGCTGCTGTACGTCAACCAGATCACCCGCAGCGAGGAGATGCCGGACGCCGCGACCACAGGCAGTCGGGTTCGCATGGAGATGCACAAGGAGGGCGACCGGTGGCTCACCGGACGACTGACCCCGGTGTGACGAACGATTGACCCGAACGAAATGGGCTCCCGCGCAACGCGGGAGCCCATTGTCGTCGGTACCTGGGTCCTACTCGGTGTACTCGCCGTCCGCGGGCAGCAGTGCCGGTCCGGCCACACCCTGCTGTGAGAGTGCGTCGAGGAACGAGCGGGCCCAGCGGTCCACGTCGTGCGCGAGGACCTGGCGGCGCAGGGCGCGCATGTGGCGTCGACCGGCCTCCTTGTCCTGGTTCAGTGCTTCCTCCATTTTGTCCTTGACGTCGTCGAGGTCGTGGGGGTTGCACAGGAAGGCTTGACGGAGTTCGGCTGCGGCGCCGGTGAACTCGCTCAGCAGCAGCGCTCCGCCGAGGTCGCTGCGGCACGCGACGTACTCCTTGGCGACCAGGTTCATGCCGTCGCGCAGTGGTGTCACGAGCATGACGTCGGAGGCTACGAAGAACGCGATCAGTTCGTCCCGGCCGATGGGGCGGTGGATGTAGTGCACCACCGGTCGCCCCACCTCGGCGTACTCGCCGTTGATGCGGCTGACGGTCTGCTCGATCGCGCCGCGCATCTGCACGTAGCTCTCGACACGCTCGCGGCTGGGCGTTGCCAGCTGCACCATGACGGTGTCGGCGGGATCGATGCGTCCCTCCTGGAGGAGCTCGTACAGCGCGTCGAGGCGCACGTCGATGCCCTTGGTGTAGTCGAGCCGGTCGACGCCGAGCATGATGTGCTTCGGGTTGCCGAGTTCCTTGCGAATCTGCTTGGCGCGGTCGCGGATCGACTTGCGGCGCGACAGCTCGTCGAGCTTGCCGGAATCGATGGAGATCGGGAAGGCGCCGACGCGGACGGTGCGGAATCCGACCTGCACGACGCCGAGCTTGGAGCGGACACCGACAGTGCCCCGGGAGGTCTGCTGGCCGGCGAGGCGGCGGGCCAGGAACATGAAGTTCTGGGCGCCGCCGGGGAGATGGAATCCGATGAGGTCGGCGCCGAGCAGGCCCTCGACGATCTCGCGCCGCCACGGCATCTGCATGAACAGCTCGACCGGCGGGAACGGGATGTGCAGGAAGAACCCGATGGTGAGATCGGGGCGCAGCATCCGCAGCATCTTCGGCACCAGCTGCAGCTGGTAGTCCTGGATCCAGACGGTGGCGCCCTCCGCGGCGGCCCTCGAGGTGGCCTCGGCGAAACGCCGGTTCACCTCGACGTAGGCGTTCCACCATTCACGTCGGTACTCCGGCTTGACGATCACGTCGTGGTACAGCGGCCACAGAGTGGCGTTGGAGAAGCCCTCGTAGTAGTCGGCGACCTCCTGACCGCTGAGCGGCACGGGATAGAGGTCGAGACCGTCCTCGACGATGGGCTCGAGGTCGACGTCGGGGACGCCGGGCCAGCCCACCCACGCACCCTTGTTGCTGCGCAGGATCGGTTCGAGGGCGGTGACGAGCCCGCCGGGGCTGCGCTTCCAGCGGGTCGTACCGTCGGGAAGTCGTTCGAGGTCGACCGGCAGGCGATTGGCGACCACGACGAAGTCGGAGCCTCCGTGTACGGGGCCGGACTGGTCGCCGCCCGTCGCGCCCTCGGAACTTGTCGATAATTCCGAAGGCTCAGCCACGGATACCCCTACTCTTTCCTCGGTTGTGATGCGTCAGTCGAGCTTGGCGGTCGGTCCGATGCCGAGCATCGAGAGCAGCATGCGGCACTCGTCGGCATCCGTGGCGTAAGCGGCGACGACGCGCTGAGCCTGTCGAGCGGTCTCGTCGGCTACGGGTTCGAGGTCCTCGTCCGCGATGTCGTTCTCGGCGGTCGTCTTCGCGGCCATCTTGTTCCTTCCGGCTTGCTGCTTCACTAGCAGGTAGTTCCTGAGTGCGACTCTATGAGAACCGCACCGGTCGGCGCCACTCACCGCCGGGTTAGGGTCTACTTACCTACGCTGTTGTCGAGGGCTGGAGGGTTGATGGCAGGTGGTACCGCGGTTCTGCGCCGCACGCTGGCACGGAACCGGGGGCGTCTGCTCGCGGGGACGGCCCTGGTCAGCCTGCACCAGGTCGCCGAGACGGCGGTGCCGATCGCTATCGGTGTGATCGTCGACCGCGCGGTCGAGACCGGGGACGTCACAGCCCTGATCGTGTGGCTGTCCGCGCTCGCCCTCCTCTTCGTCGTGCTCACGTCCGCGTGGCGGTTCGGAGCGCGCTTCATCGTGCTGGCCGTGCAGCAGGAGGCACACCGGCTCCGGGTGGAGGTCGCGGGCCGCATCCTCGACCCCCGCGGCGTGCGGACCGACCTGCGGGCGGGCGAGCTGTTGACGGTCTCGACGTCCGACGCCGACAAGGAAGCCTGGATCCTCGACGTCGTCCCCCGCGTCGCCGCGGCGCTCACCGCGATGGTGGCGTCGGCGATCGCGCTGCTGTGGATCGACGTGACACTGGGTCTGGCGGTACTCGTCGGCACACCCGTCATGCTCGGTCTGCTGCAGTTGGCTGCGCCGCTGATCACGCGCCGGGCGTCGGCGCAGCAGGCGACCACCGCACGCGCGGCCGGGATGGCCACCGATCTGGTGAGCGGCCTGCGCCCGCTGCGCGGGATCGGGGCGGAGGCGACGGCGGCGCGGCGCTACCGCGACGTCAGCCGCGACGCGTTGGCCGCGACGATGCGCGCCGCGAAGGCGACCGGCGTGTTCGTCGGAGTGTCGATGACGGTCAGCGCTCTGCTCGCAGTGTCCGTCGCCGGGTTCGCGGGCTGGTTCGCGCTCGACGGCCGCATCTCGGTCGGCGAGCTGATCACCGTCGTCGGACTGTCGCAGTTCATCGTGGAACCACTCGGGATGCTGGCCCGCGTCCCCGGCTTCTACGCGAACGCGCGGGCGTCGGCGGACCGGCTGGCGCTGGTGCTCGACGCCGAACCTCTGCTTCCTGCCGGCGGTACCGAGCCGTCGGGCGCGAGCGACGTGGAGCTGCGGGCGCTGTCCTACCGGTCGCTGGCCCAGGTCGACCTCACCGTCGCGCCGGGGGAACTGCTGGGCGTCGTGGCCTATCGGCCGGAGGACGCGGAAGCGTTCGCCGAGGTCCTGTCCGGACAGATTCCCCCCGATCGGTACGAAGGCGAGATCCGGGTGGGCGGCGTCGGTCTGGTGGATCTGGGGCTGCCGCACGCACGCCGTACCGTGCTGGTCGAACCGCACCACACCGACCTGTTCGCCGGGACAGTCCACTCCAACATCACCGCCGGGTCCCCGGACGCCGACCACGACGCGGTGCGGCACGTGCTGCGGGCGTCGGCAGCGGTCGACGTCGTCGACGCGCATCCCGCGGGCCTCGAGCACGAAGTGACCGACCGGGGCGCGAGCCTGTCCGGTGGGCAGCGCCAGCGTGTCGCGCTCGCCCGGGCGCTCGCGGCGCAAGCTCCCGTCATGGTGCTGCACGATCCGACCACCGCGGTCGACGCCGTCACCGAACACACGATCGCCGACGGCATCGCCGGCAGCCGGCACGGCGGTACCCGCGCGCACTCGACGATCCTCGTCACCAGCAGCCCCGCCCTGCTGTCGGTGACCGACCGCGTGGTGGTCCTGGACGGCGGCCGCATCGTCGCCGAGGGCACCCACGCCGGGCTGTCCGCGTCCGACGAGAACTACCGGAAGGCGGTGCTGCGATGAGCGCGCCGGAGCAGCAGTTGCTGCCGATCGCGTCGGCGTCGGACAGTTGGCGCTGGCTGCGCGACGCGCTCGCCCGTCGGAAAGCTCTGGCGGCGCTGACGCTGCTCGCCGGACTGATCGCGGCGGGCGCCGCGGTGGTGCCGGTCTACGTGTTCGGCGTCCTGGTCGACCGGGTGCGTGAAGGGGCTCCGGCGTCGACGATCGTCGGCGTGGTCGCGATCATCACGGTCGCCGCGGTCGTCGCGGGCGCGCTCACCGGACTCGGGTCGTATCTCATCGCCAGGCTGGGGGAGGGCGCGCTCGCCGGTCTGCGCGAGCAGGTGGTGGGGCGCGCGCTGCGCCTGCCCATCCCCACGATCGAACGGGTCGGCAAGGGCGATCTGCTCTCGCGCGTCGGCGACGACGTCGCGGTGATCGGCAAGGCCGTCGCGGACGTCGTCCCGAGCCTGGTGTCGTCGCTGCTGTTGGTGGCGCTGAGCATGGCGACGATGGTGGGCATCGACTGGCGGCTGGGCTTGGCGGGCATGGTGGCGCTGCCGATGTACGTGCTCGCGCTGCGCTGGTACCTGCCCCGCTCGGGGCCGCTGTACGCGCAGGAGCGCGTGGCGATGGGTCGGCGGTCGCAGGCCCTCGTCAGCAGCATGCAGGGCGTGCGCACGGTCCGCGCGTACGGCCTCGAGGAACGGCATCTGGCGGACATCGATCGGGCCTCGGGCGATGCGCGCGACCTCTCGGTGGGCGTGTTCGGTTTGTTCACGCGCTTCGCCGGACGTGGCAACCGCGCCGAATTCGTGGGGCTCGCAGTAATTCTCGCGGTCGGTTTCGCGCTGGTGAAGCAGGACGTCGTGACCGTCGGCCAGACGACGGCGGCGGCGCTGCTGTTCCATCGTCTGTTCAACCCGATCGGTGCGCTGCTGTACACGTTCGACGAAGTGCAGTCCGCGGGTGCGAGCCTCGCCCGGCTCGTCGGCGTGCTGGAGATCCCGGAGTCGGAGGACGTCGGCACGGGCGCGGAGCCCGCCGATGCGTCCCTCGAACTGGCCGATGTCCGGCACAGCTACGACAGCGGCCACGAGGTGCTGCACGGCATCGACCTGCGCATCGCGCCGGGGGAGCGGGTGGCGCTGGTCGGATCGACGGGCGCCGGCAAGTCGACCCTCGCGGTTCTCGCAGCCGGATCGCTGCCACCGACGTCGGGGACAGTGCGGATCGGCGGGGTGCCGCTGGGCGAACTGGGCGCCGGGTCGCTGCGCCGACATGTCGCGATCGTCAGCCAGGAGGTGCACGTGTTCGCAGGGCCGTTGGTCGAGGACCTGCGCCTTGCGCGCCCGGACGCCTCCGACGCGGAGGTGACCGATGCGCTCGACACGGTCGGCGCGTCGTCGTGGGTGAACGCGCTCGACGACGGACTCGACACCGTGGTCGGCGAGGGTGGTCACACGCTCACCGCGGCGCAGGCGCAGCAACTGGCACTCGCCCGGCTCGTGCTGGCCGACCCTGCCGTCGCGATCCTGGACGAGGCGACCGCAGAGGCGGGCAGCGCCGGTGCCCGCGAACTCGAGCGCGCCGCGGACGCCGCCACCCGGGGCCGGACGACGCTGGTCGTCGCGCACCGGCTCACCCAGGCGGCGTCCGCCGACCGCGTGGTGGTGCTCGAACAGGGCCGGATCGTCGAACAGGGCACGCCCGCCGAACTGGTTTCGGCGGGTGGGCGTTACGCGCAGCTGTGGGCGGCGTGGCAGGGCGCGGACGAGCGGGCCGTCTCGACCACCTAGCGGTCCTCGGAAACGTGGTCCAGAAGGTCGTCGAGGGAATCGAACTCGACGACCTCGGCGTCGTCGTCCTTGTCGTCGACGCAAACCCCGTCGACCGCGAGTTGCTCGTCCAGCTGTACCCGGATCCAGCTGTCGGGGAACTGCTTCGGCGCGGCGAAGGACAACAGGAGCGCGTCGTGGAAGACGACGGTGGACGTCAGCGACAGGTCGTCGCGCAGGTCGGTCGGTTCGTGGACCGGCGCATCGCCGACCGCCTCCTCGATCTCCTCGGCGACCGAGTCGACGATCCGGAGCCACTGCTCGGGCGTGACGGTCAGGAGTCGGTCGACGGCGGCCAGGAGCACACCGGTGTCCGGGACGGGCCGGTCGTCGAGTTCGGGGTCGACGTTGACGGTGACCTCGGTGCCGGCGGCGGCCACCCGGGCGGTGCCGAAGACGAATCCGTCGCCCACCTGCGGCGCTGTGAGCAGTCCGCTTCCGGCGATCTCGTCCCGCAGTCGGGCAATCGAATCCATCGGGCCGGGCCTTTCGAAGATGCCGGGGTCAGACGAGCAGTCGCGCCCGCAGGGTGTCGATGGTCTGCTGATCGACGCCCAGCCCCGTTCGCACGTAGTTGTCGACCCCACCGTACAACCGGTCGACCTGAGCGAATGCGGCGTCCAGCCACGACTTCTCGACGGCGTCGGCGCGGCCCAGGTACGTGTTGCTGGCCAGGAAGTCGTGGTACACCGTGGCCTTCGGGACACCGAGCAGGCTGAGCAACACGGCGGTGCCCCAGCCGGTGCGGTCCTTGCCCGCGCTGCAGTGGAACACCGTGGCGCCGTCGGCGTTGCCGGCGATCGCGGTCAGCAGGTCGCGGAAAGCGACGTCGGCGCCGCGGTAGGTGACCATGAACGGGTAGCCGATGGACTGGCCGATGTCCGAGGAGCCGGTCACCGCCGCGTCGATCAGCGCACGTCCCAGCGTGAGTGGCACGAACTCGTGGAACGCGATGCCGTGTTCGAACGAGACGACGTCCGCCACCTGGTAGCGGACGCCCTCGGGAAGCCGGTCCGGGTCGTCCCTGCGCTCCCACATGTTCCGCAGGTCGACGTCGAGGGTGACGTTCGCGGCGGTGAGCTTCGCGAGGTCGGCGTCGGTGAGGGAGCTGAGCTTGTTGGCGCGGTAGACCAGCCCGGAGCGGACGGTCCTGCCGTCGGACGTCTCGTAGCCGCCGATGTCGCGGAAGTTCTTCGCGCCCTCGAGTCGAATCGCGGTGGGGGTGACGGGATCGGCGGACGCGAGCGGGGCGGTGACGGCTGGTGCGACGAGCGCCAGCAGGCCGATGAGAAGCAGCAGGAAGCGGTTGAACGCGGTGCGTGTGGATCTCATGGGCCCTCGTCGGTGCTGGTCGTGCGAACGGCCCGGTGCCGCCGCGGATTCGCTGGGAGGCTAGCTGCTCTCGGCCCGTTCTGTCCGCGGAACGGGCGAGTCCCGCCGTCAGCCGGAGTGGCGGGCGATGATCGTTCCACCACAGCGCGATTCGGCAGCACTCCGGACGCCGACTCGCGACCCCCCGCTCGGGTGTGCCTGATTTGCGATGTTCATTCCCTCTTCACCGGAAGGACCGCTCGCGCGCACCGTCTCGTGCCCGCGCCGACCTAGCTTGATTGGTCCAGACCAATTGGAGATCTGGTTCCGGTGACCCGGCCGACGACAAGGACATCCCGTGAGACGCACAACTCTTGTGATTGCTGCAGCGACCGCAGCGCTCGCCGCAACCGGCACAGCGCAGGCCGACCCCGTGTGGGGTAGCGCCGGAAGCCTCGGAAGCGAGTGGGGCAGCTCCGTCGGAGACAACGACACGGTGCCCGCCGCGCCGGGCGTCAGCGTTCCCGGTGGACGCTACGAACACCCCGTCGAGTTGAAGTTCGACACCGAGCGAGGAGTAACGGTCCGCTACACGCTGGACGGCACGACGCCGACCGCGGAGAGCCCGGCCTACGTCCCGGGACGCGCGCTCCGGATCGAGTCGGACACCAACGTGAGCGCGGTGGCGTTCCGCGGTGAGAAGGCCAGTGCGCCGGTCTCGTTCGGGTACCTGATCCGCACGTCCGAGAAGCCGATCGCGCAGGTGGTCGTCATGTCGGACGTCCACGTCGGCGGCTACGAGAACAACACCGAGAAGTACAGGAGCTTCTTCGACACCATCGGATCGATCTTCCCGAAGCCCGACGCGATCCTGTCCAACGGCGACATGATCAACGACAACTGGGACGGCAAGGGCGCGGACCACAAGATCGTCTCGCGGATCTTCCAGGAGAACCTCGAGCGCAAGGGCATGACCGACACCCAGGTCCTGATGTCGTACGGCAACCACGACGCGTACCTGGACGACGTCCGGGCCGGATATCCACGGGAATGGTTCCCGGACACGGGCGGCGGCTACTACGAATCGAATGTCAACGGTGTGCCCGTCTTCACCGTGAACACCGAGACCTACAACGGTGACACCGCTCAGCGCGACTGGCTGAAGGGCCGGCTGGCGGAACTCACCGCCGATCCGGCGAACGTCGCCAAACCCATTCTCGTGCAGGGGCATCGCCCCGCGAGCGGCACCACGATGGACGGTCAGCAGGCATCCAATCCCCGGCTGGCCGAGGACCTGAAGGCCTATCCGCAGGCCATCCTGTTCTCCGGGCACTCGCATCTCAACAACAACGACGACCGGTCGATCCATCAGCGCGACTTCACGTCGGTGAACGACGGCTCGATGTCGTACATCGAGATCGACCACGGATACCAGATGATCACCGAGTCGGGCCTGGCGAACCGCTTCGAATCACCTACCGCACAGGCGTTGTTCGTCGACGTCTACAAGGACCGTACCGAGATCGGCCGCATCAACATGGCCGCCGACAAGCACGACATCTACACCGGTGGGCAGTGGTCGGCGAATTGGCAGCCCCCGTACGCGAGTGCGGGCACCCTGAGCGGCTCGAGCTGGACGGTCGAGCTGAAGGGGTCGACCAGCGAGCAGATCAAGGACAACTTCCGGTACACCTCGGCGGCCCGGAACACGGTGGCGCCGGAGTTCGCGACGTCGACGCCGCTGTCGCTGGTGACGAGCGAGGACGGCGCGACGGCGGTCCGGATCGCTCAGGCGCGGGACGGCCAGATGGTCCACCACTATCGGGTCGACATCACCGACACGACGACCGGTGTCAAGGTCGTGGCGTCGAAGGTGTTGTCGGACTTCTACTTCATGCCGCGGCCGAACAGTCTCGACATCCCCGTTCCGGACGCGGCGGCGGGTACCACGTACGAAGCGAAGGTCGTTGCGGTGGACGCCTACGGCAACGCCTCACCCGAGGTGACGGCCACGTTCACGCGCTGATCGGGCGGGCGGGGGTGGAGGGCGATGTGTCCGCCATCCCCGCCACAGGATCTGAGCACCCGCACCCCTGTTGCAGGACAGCGGTGATCACTCGGTGAGGCCGAAATACCATTCCAGGAAGGAACTGAAGTCTGCCCACTGCGGCAACAGCTTCCCTTCCTGGAAGTCTCGCCACTCGGCGCCCAACCCGAGGCGCAGTACCTCTTCGCTGTTCTTGTTGTAGAAGAAGCCGTACTCGCCCTGGAAGTTGTCGAGGGGCAGATACTCGGAGGGCAGCTTCAGCGCATCGTGTGTCCTGGCCACGCTCGCCGAGTAGTCGTTGCTGTTCACCAGGAACCAGCAGATTTGGTAGATCTCTCGGTTCCTGCCGATGAAAGTCGGTCCGTCTTCAGCGTGCAGATAGAACTGCCCGAATTGCGACGACTCGTCCACACCGAGCGTCGAAAGTGCGTTCCTGTAGTCGTCCGTCGCGTCGTCGAACCACCAGCCTTTACGGGCGAGGTGATCGACCAACAGGGCCGAGAGCACTTTGTCCTCCTTGTGCGCCGTCGCAGCGGTTTGGTGAGTTTCGCGACGCCGTCCGTACTTGCTGCGCCGCGGTGAACGGTCCGCACGTACGTGGGGACCTGAACGCGAGATCGAGAATGCCCGACAACCGCCCTTCTCAGCGATCGGTGGACAGGACGTCGCGAGTGATCTCGAGTTGCCCGAGGTGCTGTGACAACTCGCGCACGATATGCAACAGCATCCATGTGGCGCTGGCTGTTCGGGCGGTGTCGCCGCGGGTGGTGCCGGCGGGCGTCCGGTCGCGGACGCCTTCGGTCAAGGCGATCGCCACGTGCTGGGGCAGCTCGTTGCGGATGCGCGTGAGTTCGGCGCACAGTTGCTGCGGATCGCCGTGCGCGCGGAACTCACTGTCGCGGCCACGGGGGATGCGTAGTCCGGCAATCAGCGAGCCGCCCCAGTAGTCGGCCATGCCGACGCAGTGGGCGCCGATCGCGTACGGGCTGTTGGCGCCGGGCAGGTCCGGGACGCGGTTGGCCTGCTCGGCGGTCATGTCCGAGAGGATCGCCTGTATAGCTGCCAGGGACTCGTCCGCGACGGACACCACGGCTTGATACGTATCGGAGTCGTGATGGCGTGTCATGGAGGGCAGGGTAGGGGAGCCGACGACGGATTTCGCGCGGAGGCGTTCCGCCGGGCTCAGCGCCCCAGGTACCCGCCGCCGTGCGGGAAGAATTCCTGGCCCGACATCTCGGTGCCGTCGTCGAGGCGGACGCGCTCGATCACCAGGCCCTTGTTCGTCCCGGTGCGGGCGTCGGGTCCGGCGACGATCACCATGCCGTCGCCCTCGTGGATGAAGACGCGGCCCGGGGTGCCCCCGTAATTGCCCTGGGACACCGACGACTTCAGTACCCGGATCCGCTGACCCTTGAACGTGGTGAACGCGTTGGGGTACGGGTCGGACTGCGCGCGCACGAGGCGTTCGATGGCGTCGGCCGGCCACGTCCAGTCGATGCGGCTGTCCTCGTCGGAGCGCTTGTGGAAGAACGTGGCCTGCGTGCGGTCCTGGGGCGTCCAGTCGGTGCGGCCGGACTCGATGAGGGCAAGGGCGTCGAGGGTGATCGGGCCGATCATGTCGACGGTGCGGTGGAACAGGTCGGTGACGGTGTCCTTCGGTCCGACCGGCGTCGAACGCTGCAGGACGATGTCGCCGGCGTCCAACTCTTCGTCCGTGAGGTGCGCGGTGAGACCCACCTCCTCCTCGCCGTTGATGAGCGCCCAGATCAGCGGCGAGAAGCCGGTGTACTTGGGCAGCAGCGAGTCGTGGATGTTGAGGGTGCCGTAGCGCGGGGCGTCGAACACGTCGCGTGGCAGCCACGTGCGCCAGTTGTTGGCGACGATGATGTCGGGCCGGGCGGCCTTCAGAGCGGCCTTGAAGTCCTCGTCGGGCTTGTTCGCGATGTGCACCGGCACGCCGTGCTCGGTGGCGAGGTCGGCGACGGAGTCGGCCCACATCTTCTCGTAGGCGTGATCGCTCTTGGGGTGGGTGATCGCGAGGACCACCTCGTGATCCGAGTCGAGAACGGCCTGCAGGGTACGGTGGCCCCAGGTTTGGTAGCCCAGCGTGGCGACTCTCAACGCGATCCTCCGGGACGAGTTGGTCAGGTTCAGCCGCCGGTCGCGACGACCCAGGAGTTTTAGGTTACCCAACCCTATTTGCTGCAGTTCCACCGCCGTGAGGAAGGCTGACATGCCCACCGCCACCATCAACGGGATCCCCCTGAACTACCAGGTCAAGGGTGACGGCGATCTGGTCGTCCTGATCATGGGTACGGGAAGTCCCGGTCGGGTGTGGGACCTGCATCAGGTGCCCGCGCTGGTGGCGGCCGGCTACCGGGTGTGCACGTTCGACAACCGCGGCATCGCGCCGTCGGGGGAGAGCGTCGACGGGATCACCATCGAAGCGATGGTGGCCGACACCGCGGGGCTGATCGAACTGCTCGGCGGCCCGGCGCACGTCGTCGGTACGTCGCTCGGGGCGCGCGTCGCACAGGAACTCGCGCTCGCGCGACCCGACCTGGTCCGCAAGGCCGTATTCCTCGCCGGACATGCCCGGATGGACCAGTTCCAGCGCACCCTCAACGAGGGGGAGCGCGAACTCGAGGCCGCGGGCATCGAGTTGCCGGCCAAGTACCGCGCCGCGGTCACCGCGGTCATGAACCTCTCCCCGGCGACGCTGGCCGACCAGCACGCCGCCCGCGACTGGCTCGACGTGTTCGAGTTCTCCGGCGGCAAGACGTCGGCGGGCGTTCGGGCGCAGCTCGCGATGGATCGCGAGTTCGATCGGGCGCAGGCCTACCGCGCGATCGCCCGTCCGTGCCTGTCCGTCGGGTTCGCCGACGACCGGATGATCCCGGCCTACCTGTCGAAAGAGGTCGCCGACGCGATCCCCGGCGCCGTCTACCAGGAGATTCCCGACACCGGGCACTACGGCTACCTCGAGCGCCCCGAGGCCGTGAACAAGGTGGTCCTCGACTTCCTCGCCGACTGAGGTGACCGGGTGACGGCGGACGGGCGAGTTAGCCTATCCTAAGGGACGCACGATGCGTCCGACTCGCGCGGTCGCGCCACGACGGACGATCGGATTTGTATGTCTGCGGATCACCTGCCGGCTGCCCCCATGCTCGACGACGCCGTCGCCGGGCTGCCCGTCACCGCCGCGCAGTCCGAGATCCTCGTCGCGCAGCAGCTCGATCCGCAGAGCACCGTCTACAACCTCTCGCTCGTCGTGGAGGCCACCGGGCCGATCGACATCGAGCGGGCCACGGAGGCGATCCGCCGGACCGTCGAGCACGCCGAGGCACTGCACGTGCGGTTCCGGCTCGGCGAGGACCGGACGATCCGCCAGGTGCCGGCATCGAACGACGCCTGGCCGTTCGAGGTGGTCGACGTCCGCGACGCCGTCGATCCGGAGGCCGCGGCGCAGGACTGGATGGACCGGGATATCGCGACGGTTGTCGACATCACCGGCGACGACGCCCTGTTCGGACACGCGCTGATCCGTCTCGCCGACGACCACACGCTCTGGTACCAGCGCTACCACCACAGCATCATCGACGGCTTCGGCATCTCGCTGATCGTCGCCGACATGGTCGCCCGCTACGACGACCCGGACCTCGCGTCGACGGCCGGGGCGTGGGCGCTGCAGGACCTGATCGACGCCGACATCGACTACCGGGCCTCGGCGCGCTTCGAATCGGACCGGGACTACTGGCTCGCCGAGATCCTCGACGCCCCCGAGCCGCCGCAGATCTGCGCGGCCGGCGCCGACTCGTCCGCCGCCCCCGAATCCACGACGGTCACGATCGACGGCGAGATCGCCGACGCGATGTACGGGTTCGCGGCCGCGGCGGGTATCCGCCGCACCCGGTTGCCGATGGCGCTGATCCTCGCGTACCTGCACCGCATCTCGGGGCTGCGGGCGCTCACCGTCTCGGTCCCCATGGCGGCCCGCGTCGGCCGCGCGATGCGCCGCACACCGGGCATGGCGTCGACGATCCTGCCGGTGACGTTCCACGTGGATCCGGCGGCCACCGTGGGCGACCTGGCCCGCGCGATCGACGCACGACTGGTCGCCGCGCTGCGGCACGGCCGCTTCCGCGGCGAGGACCTCGCCCGCGAGGTGCGCGCGATCGACCCCGACCGTCGCGTGTTCGGGCCGGGCATCAACTCGATGATGTTCGAGCACGTCCTCGAATTCGACGGCAACCCCGCCCGCATCCGCGGCTCCGTCACCGGGCCGGTGCACGATCTCGACTTCTCGATCCAGGGCGGCGAGGACGGCGAACCGATCCGGATCGACCTGCGTGCCCCGGCCGGGCAGCGCGGGGAGCTGCTGCGCCACGAGGAACGGTTGGCGCACTTCGTGTCCCAGTTCCTGCGTAACCCCATGTCCACCGTCGGCGAACTCGAGCCGATGACCGACGAGGAGCGCCGCCGCGTGCTGCTCGACTGGAACGACACCGCCGAGCCGCAGCCGTCGCACACCGTTCCGGAGCTGTTCGCCGACGCCGTCCGGCTCGACCCGGACGCCGAGGCTCTCGTGGCCGGAGACCTGCGGTTGACCTACCGGGAGCTGGCGGAGCGGGTCGCGCAGCTGGCGCACCACCTCCGCGACCGTAGACTCGCCCCGGAAGAGGTTGTCGCGGTGGGCCTTCCCCGCTCGGCGGAGATGGTGGTCGGACTCCTCGCGGTGTTGTGCGCCGGCGGCGCATTCGTTCCGCTGGATCCGTCGTGGCCGCAGGAGCGCCGCGAGTCCGTCCTCGTCGACGCCGGGGCCCGGCTGGTGCTCACCGGACCGGGCGGTGTGGACGCCGGAACCGACGCGGTGCACGTCGATCTCGCCGCATGGGCGCACGGCGAGCAGCCGTCCGACCTGCCGGAGGACACCTTCGACGGTCGCAGGCTCGCCTACGTGATCTTCACGTCCGGCTCCACCGGCCGGCCGAAGGGTGCGATGATCCGCCACGAGGCGATCTGCGCCCGGCTGCTGTGGCAGCGCGAGCGGGTGCTCGGTTTCGGAACCGACGACGCATCGCTGTTCAAGGCGCCGCTGTCGTTCGACATCTCCGTCAACGAGGTCCTGCTGCCGCTGGTCTCGGGCGGCCGGCTGATCGTCACCGAGCCCGGTGGCGAGCGCGACCCGCAGTATCTGCTCGATCTCATCGCCCGCGAACGGGTCACGTTCGTGTACCTGGTGTCGTCGATGCTCGACGTCCTGCTCGACCTCGCCCGGGGCACCGATCGACTGTCCGGGCTGCGGCACGTGTGGTGCGGCGGTGAGGTGCTCACCCCGGACCTGTTCGAGCGGTTCCGACGTCAGCTGTCGACGACGCTGTACCACGGTTACGGCCCCGCCGAGGCGACGATCGGGGTCTCGCACGTGATCTACCGCGACGCCGCCGCCCGCATCGCGACATCGATCGGTACGCCCAACCCCAACACCCAGCTGTACGTGCTGGATTCGCAGCTGCGTCCGGTGCCGGAAGGCATCGGTGGTGAGCTGTACGCGGGTGGCTACCTGCTGGGTCGTGGCTACGCGGGCGCACCCGGACTCACCGCGTCACGCTTCGTCGCGAACCCGTTCGGCGACGACGGTTCCCGCCTCTACCGCACCGGCGACCTGGCGCGCTGGAGCGCGGACGGCAGCCTCGACTTCCTCGGCCGCGCCGACAACCAGGTCAAGATCCGAGGCATGCGCCTCGAGCTCGAGGACGTCGAGGCGGCGCTCGCGGTCAACCCCTCCGTGCGGCACACCGCGGTGCTGGTCCGGAAGACCCCGGCGGGCGCCAACTATCTTGCGGCGTACGTGGTTCCGGACGGTGACGGTGGCCTCGACGCCGACAGCCTGCGGGCGTGGGCCTCGGACAAGCTCCCCGAGTACATGGTGCCGTCGACGTTCGTCGTCCTGGGAGCCTTCCCCCTCACCGCGAACGGCAAGCTCGACCGCCGTGCACTGCCGGAGCCCGACCTCACCGCGGCGAGCGAGCACGTCGCGCCGCGCACCGAACTCGAGGAGACCCTCTCGGACCTGATGGCCGGCGTCCTCGGTCTCGAACGGGTGGGTGTCACCGACGACTTCTTCGCGCTCGGCGGCGACAGCATCGTCGCGATCGCCCTCGTCAATCAGGCACGGCGCGAAGGCTTCTCAATCAGCGCGCGCGACGTCTTCCAGCTGCGCACCGCGGCCGCGCTCGCCGCGGCCCTCGACGGTCGGGTCACCGATGCCGTCGACACGAGCGACGTGGCGACGGGTGTCGTCGAACCGACTCCCGTCGTCGCCCGTGTCTGCCCCGCGGGCACCGACGTGCGGACCTTCCACCAGTGGGTGCTGCTGCAGACGCCGACCGGCCTCGACGAGGTCACCGCGACCGCGGCTCTGCAGGCGGTCGTCGATCGTCACGACGCGCTGCGCGCCCGTTGGGACCGCTCCGGAGGAACGCTCACGGTCCCCGAGTCAGGGGCGCAGCCGACGATCCTCGTGACCGACGTCGACGGCGACCTCGACGTCGCGGTCGCCGCCGACCGGCAGGCCGTCGCCGACCTGCTCGATCCCGAGGCCGGAATCATGTTGCAGGCCGCGCTGTTCCGGCGTGCGGGCGAGCCGGGGCGCCTGCTGCTGGTGGGCCATCACCTCGTCGTGGATGCGGTGTCCTGGCGAATCGTCGTCGAGGACTTCGCGCGGGCCGCGACCGCGCTCCTCGCCGGCGAACCCGTCGATCTGCCGGCGGTCGGTACCTCGCTGCGCCGCTGGGCGGAATTGCAGGGCGAACGCGCTCGCGCCGGTGCGTTCGACGACGAACTGGGCCACTGGCGCGCGGCCACTGCTCCCGGCGCACTCGAGATCGGCGCGCGCCCGGTCGATCCCGCCGTCGACACGTGGGCCACCGCGGAATCGATGACCGTCGAGACGGGCGGAGACGTCGCTGCGGCATTGCTCGCCGACGTCCCGGGCGCCTACCACGCGGGCGTCGCCGACGTCCTGGTCGCCGCACTGACGCTCGCGCTGCGCCGCTGGCGCGGTGGTGCCGCGGAGGTACTGGTCGACCTCGAGGGGCACGGCCGCGAGGAGCACCTGGTCCGCACCCCCGGCACCGCGCTCGACATCTCCCGCACCGTCGGCTGGTTCACCACCGTGTACCCGGTGCGCCTGGACGTCCCGGACGGTTCGGTGCCCTCGGCGCTCAAGTCGGTCAAGGAACAGCTGCGCCGGGTCCCGAACCACGGATTCGGGTACGGCGCCCTGCGCTACCTGAGCGCGGCCGGCGCGGAGCTCGCTTCCGGCAGCGCCGCTCCGGTGCTGTTCAACTACCTCGGCCGTGTCGCCGCTGGCGCCGGCATCGACTGGCTGCCCACCGCGACCGGCGGGTCGAGTGATCCTGCCATGCCGCTCGACCACGCCCTCACCGTCGACGTGCTCGCCGCCGACACTTCCGACGGGCCCACGCTGCGCACCACGCTCACGTGGGCCGGGCGAGTGCTCTCCGCCGCCGAGGCCGACGCGTTCGCGCGGTACTGGGATGCCGCACTGCGCGATCTCGCGGCGGCCGCGCCGGACGGCGGGCACACCCCGTCCGACTTCCCGCTGGTGCCGCTGGCGCAGAGCGACATCGATCGGCTCGCCGCGACCGCGCCGACGATGTCGGACGTCCTGCCGACCACGCCGCTGCAGGACGGCATCTACTTCCACAGCGTCTACGAACGCGACGGTGCATCGCCCACCGAGCCGGACCCGTACGTCGTGCAGCAGGTGGTGGAACTGAGCGGCGAGGTCGACGCCGTCGCGCTGCACCGCGCGCTGCAGGGCGTCGTCGACCGGCACGACGTGTTGCGGGCCGCGCTGCGCCCGCTGTCCGACGGCCGGGTGGTGCAGGTGATCGCGTCCCGCGCCGACGTCCCGATGACGGTGCTGGACCTCTCGACCGATCCGGACCCGACGTCCACGGTGGACCGGATGCTGGCCGAGGACCGGCTGCGCGGCTTCGATTTCGAACGCCCGCCGCTGGTGCGCTACACCCTCGTCCGCGTGGCGCCGGCGAAGTTCCTGCTGCTGCAGTCCATCCACCACGTCGTCGCCGACGGCTGGTCCGTTCCGGTGATGCTGCGCGAGCTGCTGGCGCTGTACAGCCCGGCTGGGGAACCGCTCGCGCTGCCCGCACCGGCCGCGTATCGGAACTACCTGAGCTGGTTGGCGTCCCGCGACCGTGGGGCATCCATCGACGTGTGGCAGCGGGCGCTCGCGGGGTCGGGCGAGCCGCCCGCCCTGCCCGGCGTCCCCGCCGCGGGAGAGCGCGGCGTGCGCAGCAAGGTCGTCGCGCTCCCGGCGACGGAGACGAGCGAACTGAACCGGCTCGGCCGCGAGCGCGGTCTCACCGCCAGCACCCTGGTGCACGGTGCTTGGGGCCTGCTGCTCGCGCGGCTCACCGGCCGGCGCGACGTACTGTTCGGCTCCACGGTGTCGGGTCGCGGTGGCGACCTGCCCGGCATCGAATCGATGGTGGGCCTGTTCATCAACACCGTGCCGGTGCGTCTGCGACTCGATCCGGACGAGGCGACCGTGGACGTGCTCGTGCGCTGGCAGTCGGAGCAGTCGGCGCTCCTCGAACACCAGTACGTGGGGCTCGGCGAGTTGCGCCGGGTCACCGGGCTGCAGGAGCTGTTCCAGACCCTCGTCGTGGTGGAGAACTACCCGATCGGCGACACCGCGATCACCGATCCGTCGGGCACCTTGTCGCTCACCGGTATTCGGTTCGACGAGCACCCGCCGTACCCGCTGACGCTGATCGCGGTCCCGGGCGACGAACTGCGCCTCGAGGTGAAGTACGACGCGGCGAGAGTGTCCGACGCGACCGTCGCGCAGATGGCCGACGGCATGCTCACGATCCTCGCCGGTCTTCCGGCGACGGTGGACGGGCCGGTTGCGGCGATCGAACTCGCCCACATCCCCGAGCGCGTCGACGTCGTCGACACGGTCGACTTCCCGGCGACCACCGTGACCGCGCTGCTCGAAGACCAGGCCGCCCGCACGCCGGACGCGACCGCGGTGGTTTTCGAGGGGCGCAGTCTGTCCTACGCGCAGCTGCACGACCTCGCGAACCGGCTGGCGCACGTCCTCGTCGACCGCGGCGTCCGACCCGAGACGAAGGTGGCCGTCGCGCTGCCGCGTTCGATCGAACTGATGGTCGCGCTGCTCGCGATCGGCAAGGCGGGTGGTGCCTACGTCCCGCTCGACACCGGCTACCCGGCCGAGCGCCTGTCCTACATGCTCGAGGATTCGGACCCGGTGTGCGTGCTGACGTCCGCCGATGTCGCAGCCGTCTTGCCGGACAACGGAATCGAACGCATCCTCGTCGACGACCTGGACCTGGACGGATGCCCGGCCGATCCCGTGTCCGTCGGCCTGCACCCGCAGCATCCGCTGTACGTCATCTACACGTCCGGGTCGACGGGGCGTCCGAAGGGCGTCGTCGTCCCGCACTCCGGCGTCGTGAACCGCCTGCTGTGGATGCAGGAGTTCCGGCCGATCCTGCCCACCGACCGGGTGCTGCAGAAGACGCCGTCGAGCTTCGACGTCTCGGTACCGGAGTTCTTCGGTCCGCTGCTCGCGGGTGCCACGCTGGTGCTGGCGCGGCCGGACGGACACCGCGATCCGCAGTATCTGGCGGAGTTGATCGTCGGCGAAGGGATCACGCGCGCCCACTTCGTGCCGTCGATGCTCGAACTGTTCCTCGACGAGCCGACGGCGAGCGCCTGCACGGGCCTGCGGGTGGTCGCGGCCAGCGGCGAGGCGCTGCCGTTGCCGGTCGCCCGACGCTTCGCCGATGTGCTGCCCGGTGCGGTGCTCGACAACCTCTACGGGCCCACCGAGGCCGCGGTCGAGGTCAGCTACGCCGCCGCGGTGCAGGCGCTGCCCGCGGACGCGGCGACGGTGCCGATCGGGCTGGCCGTCGCCAACACCGCGCTCTACGTGCTCGATCCGTACCTGCAGCCGGTCACCGATGGATCCGCGGGCGAGCTCTATCTCGCGGGCCCGCAGTTGGCCCGCGGCTACCTCGGCCGTCCGGGGACGAGCGCGGACCGCTTCGTCGCCGACCCGTTCGGGACGTCCGGCGCTCGCATGTATCGCACCGGCGACGTCGTGCGACGGAACACCGACGGCGCCGTCGAATACCTGGGCCGTGCCGACGACCAGGTGAAGCTGCGTGGATTCCGGATCGAGTTGGGCGAGATCGAGTCCCGGCTCGCCGAGCACCCCGACGTGGCCCGGGCGGCCGCTGTCGTGCGGGAGGACGTGCCCGGCCACCAGCAACTCGTCGGGTACCTCGTCGCAGCCCCCGGCGTGGACGTGGACGCCGTGCGCAGCTTCGCGGGGAAGACCCTGCCGGAGTTCATGGTTCCGACCGTCCTGGTGGTCGTCGAGGCGCTACCGCTGAGCCCCAGCGGCAAACTCGATCGCCGTGCGCTGCCGGCGCCGGCCGTCCCCGCCGGCACGGCGCCGACCGAGACCACCCCCGCGGCGGGGCGCGCCCCGGCGGTCGCCTCGCTGGTAGCCGAGGTGCTCGGCCGCGAGCAGGTGGGCGAGGACGACGACTTCTTCGCGCTCGGGGGCGACAGCATCCTCGCGATCCGGCTCGTCAACCTGGCTCGCCGCGAGGGCATCTCGATCACGCCCCGGCAGATCTTCGAGCAGCGGACGCCTCGTGCGCTCGCGCGGCTGATCGGTGACGTCGACGCGCCCGCGACCACCTCGGTCGCGGCACCGGTGGTCGCCGCGACCGGCGACCTGCTGCCGATGCCGGTGGTGCACCGCCTGTCGGAGTGGAGCGGCGGGACCGATCGCTTCAACCAGGCCGTGCTGCTCCACACCCCGGCCGAGATGACCACCGAGACCCTCACGGCCGCACTGCAGACCGTCCTCGACCATCACGACGGACTGCGCCAGCGGCTGACCCGGCACCTGCCGGGCGTGTGGTCGCTGCACATCGCCGAGCGCGGGTCCGTCGCGCCGTCGCTGCGCCGCGTCGACGTCGCCGGACTCGACGACGCCCGGCTGCGTGCGGTCATCGAGACCGAGTCGTCCGCCGCTGCGGACCGCCTGACCCCCGAGTCCGGCGCCATGGTCGAGGCCGTCTGGTTCGACGCGGGCGAGAACGTCCTCGGGCGGCTGCTGCTGGTCGCCCACCACCTCGTCGTCGACGGGGTGTCGTGGCGGGTGCTGCTCGAGGACCTGCCGATGGCGTGGGTCGCGGCGCAGGCCGGCGAAACCGCCGCGCTGGATCCCGTCGGTACGTCGCTGCGCGAGTACGCCGACCTGGTCACGGCGGAGGCGCAGCGGCCCGCCCGGCTGCGGGAACTCGACCACTGGGTCGAAACCATCGCTCCCGGCGGTGAACTGGTGCCGAACGCGCATGGTGATGCGACGATCGGGACGGGTGCGAGCCGGACCGTGCGACTGTCCGTCGCCGAGACCGAGGCGGTGCTCACCGC
Source organism: Prescottella equi (assembly GCF_002094305.1). GTDB lineage: Bacteria > Actinomycetota > Actinomycetes > Mycobacteriales > Mycobacteriaceae > Prescottella > Prescottella equi. Next base: position 674,004 of record NZ_LWTX01000002.1, on the reverse strand, counting down.
CGTGCCGGCCCTCGCACACGCCGACGTCACGGACGTCCTGGTGACCGCACTCCGGATCGCCGTCACCCGCTGGTTCACGACGCAGGGCCGAGCATCGGACCTGCTGATCGATCTCGAGCGGCACGGCCGCGAGGAACTCGCGGCGGGTGTCGACCTGTCCCGTACCGTCGGCTGGTTCACCAACATCACGCCGGTCCGACTGCCCGGCGGTACCGACGGCGTCGACGCGCTCAAGTCCGTCAAGGAGGCGCTGCGCGCGGCTCCGGACGGCGGCATCGGCTACGGCATGCTGCGCTACGCCAACGCCCGCACCGCGGGACTGCTCGCAGCGGGATCGCCCGCGCAGGTGCTGTTCAACTACCTCGGCCGGATGCCGGCGGGCCAGTCCGGACCGTGGACAGGCGTAACGGAAACCGATTCGCTGGCAACCGATCCCGACACCGATATGGGTGGCCCCTACCGGCTGCTCGTCAACGCGCTGTGCGAGGACACCCCGGACGGACCGGTACTGCGCACGGTGTTCGGCTGGTCCGAACCGGACCTGTCCGCAGACGATGCGCACGCGATCAGCGACGGATGGGTCGCCGCACTGCGCGAACTGGTGGCGTCCGCCGCACGGCACGACGGACGCGTCGCGCTCACCCCGTCCGACGTCCCGCTGGCACCTCTGACTCAGGCGGAACTCGACGTCGTGGTCGCGGCCGCGCCGGGCGAGATCGAGACCGTCTGGCCGCTGTCGCCGCTGCAGGAGGGCCTGTACTTCCAGGCCGGCATCTCCGACGGTGCCGACATCTACACCGCCCAGTTCTCGCTCGACTTCGACCGGCACCTGGACCTCGACCGACTGGCCGCGGCGATGCGCACACTGCAGCGTCGCAACCCGACGCTGCGGGCCGGATTCGTCAGCGCCGGACTGACCGCGCCGGTGCAGTTCGTCAGCGCCGGGCTCGACGTCCCGATCACCGAGGTCGATCTGACCGACCTCGACGAGGTCGCCCGCGAGGAGCGGGCCGCGCAGGTGATGCTCGACGATCGGCTAACTCCGTTCGACCTCACCGCCCCGCCGCTGTGGCGGGCGACGGTGCTGCGCCTCGGCGACAGCCGCGACCGGTTGGTGATCAACCGTCAGTTCCTGCTGTGGGACGGCTGGTCGAACGGCCTGGTCGTGAGCCAGTTGCTCGCGCTGTACGAGACCGGCGGTGACGACACCGGATTCGTCTCGCCGGACGGCGGATTCGACGACTACCTGTCCTGGCTGGCCGACCGCGACGGTGCCGCGGCCCGCACCGCGTGGCAGCGGACGCTCTCCGGTCTCGCCGAGCCGACGCTGCTGGCCCGGCGCACCGGTGCACCCGCCGGGTGGCCGGACCGCCGCGACGCGGTGCTCTCCCGGGACCTCGGTGAGCGGCTGCGCGCGCAGGCCGCCCGCACGGGCGTCACGTTCCACGCGATCCTCAACGGCGCGCTCGGGCTGGTCCTGGCCGGCGCGACCGGACGCAGCGACGTCGTGTTCGGCACCACCGTCGCCGGACGGCCGCCGGAGGTGCCGGGCATCGAGTCGGTGGTCGGCATGTTCCTCAACACCGTGCCCGTACGGATGTCGTTGCGGCCCAACGAGTCCGTCGCGGACCTGCTGCGCCGGACGCAGTCCGAGCGGCTCGAACTGATGCCGTACGACTACCTCGGCCTCGCCGCGATCCAGCGGACGAGCGAGCACCGCGAACTGTTCGACGTCCTGTACGTGCTGCAGAACTTCGTCGACGAGAACCAGGTCTCGGCGCTGCACTCCGCGCACGACATCAGCGGCGGCGACAGCATCGACCACACCCACTACCCGCTCACGGTCGTCGTCACGCCCGGCGCCGAGACGAAGGTGAAGTTCGAGTTCCACCCGGACAAGGTCACGGCGGCGGACGCCGAGCGGATGCTCGCGTCCTTCGTCGGACTGCTCGAGCGGTTCGCCGACGACGTCGACGTGCTCGTCGGCCGCACGAGCACCCTCACCGACGCCGACCGCGCGCTGCAGTCCTCCCGACTGGCCGAGACCGCGCATCCGCTTCCCGAGCGGACGATCGCGGACCTGTTCGCGGACACCGCGCAGCGGATCCCGGAGGCCACCGCGCTGGTGTTCGGCGACGACACCGTCAGCTATGCGGACCTCGACGCCAGGATCAACCGTCTGGCCCGAATCCTGCTCGCGCACGGCGCAGGACCCGAGCAGATCGTCGCGCTCGCGCTGCCGCGGTCGGTGGAGACCGTCGTAGCGCTGTTCGCGGTGCTGCGCACCGGGGCCGCGTACCTACCGCTCGAACTCGACCACCCCGTCGAGCGTCTGGTGGGGATGCTCGACGATGCCCGCCCGGTCACGATGCTGACGACGGCTGCCGTCGCCGAAACACTTTCGGCGGCAACCGTCGACACGATCGTCCTCGACGATCCGGCGGTCCCGCTCGACGGTGACGGCTCCGCGCTCACCGCGGCCGAGCTCGGACGATTCGCGCCCGGCACGCCCGGACGCCTCGACCACCCCGCGTACGTGATCTACACGTCCGGTTCCACCGGGCGCCCCAAGGGCGTCGTGACGCCGTACCGCGGCCTGACGAACATGCAGTTCAACCACCGCGAAGCGATCTTCGAGCCGGTGGTGCGGGCCGCGGGCGGGCGCACGCTGCGCATCGCGCACACCGTCTCGTTCGCGTTCGACATGTCGTGGGAGGAACTGCTGTGGCTCGTGGAGGGCCACGAGGTGCACATCTGCGACGAGGAACTGCGCCGCGACGCGCAGGCCCTGGTGGCGTACGGCGACGCCCACGAGATCGACGTCGTGAACGTGACGCCGACGTATGCGCGGCACCTGCTGGACGAAGGACTGCTCGACGGCGGACCCGGCCGGCACCGGCCCCCGCTGGTCCTGCTCGGCGGCGAGGCCGTCTCCGACCAGGTGTGGGACGCGTTGCGCGACACCGACGGGACCTGCGGCTACAACCTGTACGGGCCCACCGAGTACACGATCAACACGCTCGGCGGCGGCACGGCGGACAGCGTCACGCCCACTGTGGGGCAGCCGATCTGGAACACCGTCGCGCACATCCTCGACGGTTGGCTGCGTCCGGTCGCCGACGGAGTTCCCGGTGAGCTGTACATCTCCGGTGTGGGGCTCGCGCGCGGCTACCTCGACCGGTTCGGTCTCACCGCCGAGCGCTTCGTCGCGGACCCGATCGTGGGCGGCGGCGCGCGGATGTACCGGACGGGTGACCTCGTCCGGCGGGCACCGGACGGCAACATCGACTTCCTCGGCCGCACCGACGACCAGGTGAAGATCCGCGGCCACCGCGTCGAACTGGGCGAGGTGGAATCGGTTCTGGCCGCGCACGAGTCGGTGCGTCAGGCCGCGGTGATCGCGGACGCCGGACCGGGCGGGATCAAGCGCCTGGTCGCGTACGTGGTGGGCGCCGGCGCGCCCGTGAGCGCAGTTGGTAGCCAGGACCTCGCAAAGTACGCACGGGCAGTGCTGCCCGACTACATGGTGCCTGCCGCGGTCATCGCGGTCGACGAGCTGCCGATGACCGTCAACGGCAAGCTCGACGTGCGGGCGCTGCCGTCCGCCGAGTCGGTGCTCGGGCAGGGCAGCGGGGAGTCCCGGGAACCGCGCAACGCCCTCGAGGGGACGCTGTGTCGACTCTTCGCCGAGGTGCTGGAGCTGGAGGTCGATCTGGGGATCGACGACAACTTCTTCGACCTGGGCGGGCACTCGTTGCTCGCGACCCGACTCATCAGCCGGGCTCGGGCAGTGCTCGCCGCCGAACTGACGATGCGAGACCTGTTCGAGGCGCCCACCGTCGCGGAGCTCGCCGAGAGGGTCTCCGGGCGCGACCGGTCGACCCGGCCGGTGCTGGTGGCGGGGGAGCGGCCCGAACGGCTGCCCCTGTCGCCGGCGCAGCAGCGGCTGTGGGTGATCCAGCAGATCGAGAGGGACACCGCCGGTTCCTCGAGTGCCTACAACTTCCCGATCGTCCTGCGGCTGCGCGGCGACCTCGACCCGGAGGCGTTCACCGCGGCCCTCGCCGACGTCATCGCCCGCCACGAGGTGCTGCGCACGGTGTTCGGCGAACACGACGGCGAACCGGTCCAGCTGATCCTGGGCTCGGCACGGCCCGACGTCACCGTCGTCGACGCCGCAGCCGACGAGGTGCCCGCGCTCGTGGCCGCAGCGGTGGGACGCCCGTTCGACCTCGCCACCGAGATCCCCGTGCGGGCCACGGTGATCCGGGTCGGGGAGGGCGAGCAGGTGCTGGCGCTGGTGCTGCACCACATCGCGACCGACGAGTGGTCGGACCGGCCGCTGCTGCGCGACCTCATGGTGGCGTACGCAGCCCGCGTCCAGGGCGCGGCACCCGAGTGGGCGCCGCTGCCGGTGCAGTACGCGGACTTCACGCTGTGGCAGCGAGCGCTGCTCGGCGAGCCGTCCGACGCCGACTCCCTGATCACCCGCCAGCTGGACTACTGGCACGGCGTCCTCGAGGGCGCCCCGGAGGAACTGGCGCTCCCGGTCGACCGCACCAGGCCGGCGCGCCCCAGCTTCGCCGGTGGCGCAATCGAACTCGACCTCGACGTCGCGACGACCCGTGCGCTGCGGACGCTCGCCCGCGCGCACGGCGCCAGCATGTTCATGGTTCTGCACGCCGCGTCGGCGGCGCTGCTGCAGCGGCTCGGCGCCGGCGACGACCTGCCGCTCGGCGCGCCGGTGGCCGGGCGCACCGAACAGGGTCTCGACGACCTGATCGGCTTCTTCGTCAACACCGTCGTCCTGCGCACCGACGTCTCGGGCGATCCGACGTTCGCGGAGCTGCTGGCGCGGGTGAAGGCCCTGGACCTGGCGGCCTTCTCGCACGCCGACGTGCCGTTCGAGTCCGTCGTCGAACGGTTGAACCCAGCACGCTCCCTGGCCCGGAACCCGCTGTTCCAGGTGATGGTGGGCTACCACAGCCGCACCGCCGATCCGGTGCCGTCGCCCGACCTGACGTTGGCGCCGGTGGCGATCGAGGAGCGCACCGCCAAGTTCGACCTGGTGTTCAACTGGACCGAGTTCCTGGACGAGGACCGCGTGCAGTTGCGGCTCGAATACAGCGCTGACCTGTTCGACCGGGACACCGTCGACCGCATGGCCCGCCGCCAGGTGGCGGTGCTCGGCGCCGTCGCGGCCGACCCCGCGACCCGCGTCTCGGACGTCGACGTCTTCCTGGACGGCGAGCGTGAGGCGGTCCTTCGGGAATTCAACGACACGGCACGGCCGGTCGAGGAGTTGACGCTGCCGGAGGCGTTCGACCGGTGGGTGCAGGAGACTCCGGATGCCATCGCCGTCGCGGACTCCGGCGGTGAGGCCACGTTCGCCGAACTCGACAAGCGTTCGAGGAGTATCGCGGCCGTGCTCGCGACCCGGGGTGTCGGCGCGGAAAGCGTGGTGGGGCTGGCCGTTCCGCGCTCGATCGACATGGTGGCGTCGGTGCTCGGCGTGCTGCGTCTCGGGGCGGCGTACCTGCCGCTGGACCTGACGCACCCCGCCGACCGCATCTCGTACATGCTCGAGGACTCGGGTGCCCGGATCCTGCTGTCGACGGAAGCCGAATCGAAGCGTGTGGTGGCGGACGGCCTCGATCGCCTTCTGCTCGACGACCCGCGAGTGATCGCCGCTCTGTACGGTCGTGCTGCGGACGAGTTGCCCTCCCCGCCTGCGGGTCTCGATCACGCGGCGTACGTGATCTACACATCCGGTTCGACCGGCTGGCCCAAGGGCGCGGTACTGCCGCACGAGGGCATCATGAGCCTGGTTGCTACGGCCGAGGACCGGATGAAGCTGACCACCGGGTCGGTCGTCATGCAGTTCGCGTCCGTCGGCTTCGACGTCGCCGTTTTCGAGCTGTCGATGGCGCTGTGCACAGGTTCGACGCTGGTGATCATCCCGGAGCAGGCCCGCGTGGCCGGTCCGGAACTCACCGACTTCATGCACGAGCGGAAGGTGACGCACGCGATCCTGCCGCCGTCGCTGATGGCTGCGCTGCCCCCGGGATGCACCGTGCCGGAGGGCTGCACCGTCCTGGTCGGTACCGAGACGGTGCCGCCGGACCTCATCGGCCGCTGGGCCGAGCGGCTCAACCTGCTGGCGGCGTACGGGCTCACCGAGGCCACCGTCAACAACACCCTGTGGCAGGCGCAGCCCGGTTGGACGCAAGCGGTGCCGATCGGCATCCCCGACCCCAACGAGCAGGCCTTCGTGCTCGACGACCGGCTGCGCCCGGTGCCGCCCGGCATCGCGGGTGAGCTGTACATCGCCGGGCGGGGCCTGGCCCGCGGCTATCTGGGCCGACCCGACCTCACCGCGGGCCGGTTCGTCGCGAATCCGTTCGGGCCCGGTCGGATGTACCGCACCGGCGATCGGGCGCGGTGGCGCACCGACGGGAACCTCGATTTCCTCGGCCGCGTCGACGACCAGGTCAAGATCCGCGGTTTCCGCATCGAACTCGGCGAGATCATCGCCGCGCTCGCGAGCCATCCCGCGGTGAGCCAGGCCGCGGTGGTGGCCGACCGCGACGGCGAGATCACCCGACTCGTCGGCTACGTCTCGCCCGAGTTCGAGGACGACGGGGTCACAGCCGCGGTCGTGGATCCGTCCGAGGTCCGCGCGCACGCGGCACGGACGCTGCCGGACTACATGGTGCCGACGCTGGTCGTCGCGCTTCCCGGTGCGCTGCCGCTCACTCCCAACGGCAAGCTCGACCGCAAGGCGCTGCCGGCACCGGACTGGTCGACACTCGGCGGTGACGGAGTGCCCCGCGACGAGGTGGAAACCGAACTGTGCGAGGTGGTCTCGGAGGTTCTGCACCTGCCGTCCATCGGCATCCACGACGGGTTCTTCGACCTCGGCGGTCACTCGATGGCGGCGATGAAGCTCGTCGGCAGAGTCCGGAGCATGTTCGAGGTCGACATCACGATCCGCGACGTGTTCGACGCGCCGACGGTGGCCGAGCTGGCCGAGCTCGTCCGCAGCGGGGAGCGGTCGGCGCAACCGGGAATCGCGGTCACCGGCGAGACCGGACCGGTGCCGCTCGCGCCGTCGCAGCGGCTGCACTGGCAGCGGCACCGCTCGTCGCGGTCCCGGGCGCAGTCCGATCACGCGCTGGCGCTGCAGTTGCAGGAGCCGATCGACGCCGGACATCTCGCACTCGCCCTCGACGACGTCGTGGACCGGCATGTACCGCTGCGGACGGTGTTCGCGCCGGACGGTACCGAGGTGTACACATCGGACGGGCCACGTCCGGGTGTCGATGTCATCGACGTCGGTGACGACGATCTGCATCGCCGGGTGTTCGAGATCGCGCAGCTGCGGATCGATCTCACCGAGGAGGCTCCGCTGCGGGTGCACCTGGTGTCCGACGACTCGGGCACCCAGGTGCTGTTGCTGACGATGCACTACGTGGCCGTCGACGAATGGTCGGTGGTGCCGCTGCTCGGTGACCTGCTCACCGCGTACGTGGCTCGCGCGGGCGGGGCGGAACCGGAGTGGACGCCGCTCGCGGTGGAGTACCCCGACTACGTGCGCTGGCAGATCGCCCGGCTCGGTGACCCCGCCGATCCGGAGAGCCTGCACGCCCGTCAGCTCGACTACTGGCGGAACCGACTGGCGGACATGCCGCCCCGTCTGCACCTTCCGGCGTCGGCCGGCGTGCGCGAGGCGCGCCGTGAACTGGTCCCCATCGAGATCGACGCGGACCTGCACTCGGGCATCGACCGGATCGCCGCCCGCACCGGCACCAGCATGTTCATGGTGCTGCAGGCGGCGCTCGCGTCCGTGCTGACGAGAAGCGGTGCGGGCAAGGACATTCCGATCGGCTCGCTCGTCGCAGGTCGGTCGGAGGACGTGCTCGCGCCGATGATCGGGTGCTTCTTCAACGTCGTCGTGATGCGCACCGACACCAGTGGCGATCCGGGCTTCGACGAGTTGCTGGCGCGGATCCGGGAGTCGAACCTCGAGGCGCTCGAACATCAGGACGTGGGCTTCGCCGATGTCGCCGCGGAGATCGGGCTGCGTGCGGGCCGGCTGCCGCAGGTGCTGCTGGTGCATCATGAGCAGGCCCGGTTCGACGCGCTCGAGGGCGTGCTCGGCGGCTTCCTGCCGGTTCCGGTCGGCATGTCGACGGCGGAACTGACGCTGAGCTTCTACGAGCCGGTCGGCGACGGCCCGGTACACGCGTACTTCGAGTTCTCGACGGGGGTCCTCGACCAGGACGTCGTCGCGGGCTGGGCGCGGGAAGTGGTGGCGTTGGTGCGGTCCGCGCTGTGACGAGGCGCACGTGGCCGCGTCGGTTGGTAGAGTCCCGAAGAAGGTTAGCCTTTGCTATCTTCGGCAACGAAACACTGCGGGACCCGTTCCGGGTCGGTGCCACGAGGACGGACATGAGCGATGACTGAAAGTCAGCGGACGGCGAGCGAGAACTCGCTCGGGTCGGAGGAGACGCTCGACCTGATCGGGATCGGGTTCGGGCCGTCGAACCTCGCGATCGCGATCGAGGAGCACAACGCCGACTGCGCGCCGGCCGACCGGGTCCGTGCCCGCTTCTTCGAGAAGCAGCAGGCGTTCGGCTGGCATCAGGGCATGGTGCTCGACGGCGCGACCATGCAGATCGCCTTCCCCAAGGACCTGGTCACGTTCCGGAACCCCCGTAGTGGCTACACCTTCTTCTCCTACCTGCACGAGCGCGGCCGCCTCGTCGATTTCGTCAACCACCAGACCTTCTTCCCCACCCGGGTGGAGTTCCAGGACTATCTGCAGTGGGCGGCCGCAAAGGTCGACGCCGATGTCGACTACGGCACCACGGTCGCCTCGGTGGAGGGGGTCGACGAAGGCGGTGCCGTCGAGAGCTTCGAGGTCGTGCTCGCGGACGGTCGCACCGTACGTGCCCGGAATGTCGTGGTCGGTGCCGGACTGCGGGAACGCCTGCCCGAGTGGGCGACTCCGTCGTCGCGGTGCTTCCACAACCATCAGTTCCTGTTCCGCCTCGCCGAGATGCCGGAGCCGGAGCATCAGCGCTTCGCGGTGCTCGGCGCCGGCCAGAGCGCGGCCGAGGTGGTGCAGTACCTGCACGCCAAGTACCCGCGGGCCGAGGTGCACAGCGTCTTCTCGCGGTTCGGATTCAGCCCCGCCGACGACAGCCCGTACGCCAACCGCATCTTCGATCCGGGCACAGTGGACGAACTGCACGCCGCACCCGCCGCGGAACGCGCACGTCTGCTCGAACTGCACCGCAGCACCAACTATTCGTGTGTCGACATCGAACTGATCAACGAGCTGTACGCCACCGAGTACCAGGAGCGGGTGCGCGGCGAGCGGCGGCTGTTCATGCGGCGGGCGTCGGAGATCAGCGGCGTCAGCGAGAGCGACGACGGCATCGAAGTGTCGGTGTACAGCGCGCTCGACGGGCTCACCGACACGCTCATGTGTGACGCATTGGTCCTGGCTACCGGATTTGTCCCGACTCCGCTCGACTCGCTCTTCGGCGACTCGCTGCCCCACATCGGTAACGATCGTGGGGTGGGCCGCGACTACCGACTGGAGGCGGGTCCGGGCGTCCGTGGGGGGATCTACCTGCAGGGTGGTACCGAGAAGACTCACGGACTGACGGCGTCCCTGCTGTCCAATGTCGCGGTGCGCGCAGGAGAGATTCTCGATTCGATTCTCGCTCACCGAGATATCAGCGGTCACCTTGCTAGGCTGACTGCAGACAACCCGTACGCGACAAGCGAGGTTAGATGAGCACCAATCCGTTCGACGACGAAGACGGCCGCTTCTACGTGCTGGTCAACGATGAGGACCAGCACTCCCTGTGGCCTACGTTCTCCGAGGTCCCGCAGGGCTGGAGGATCGTTTTCGGTGAGGATTCGCGCCAGGCATGCGTGGAATACGTCGAGAAGAATTGGACCGACATGCGGCCGAAGAGTCTGCGTGAGGCCATGGAGCAGGATCAGAAGAACGCCGCAGAATAAGCTTTCCGGGCCGACTAACTCACTTTCGGAGTGACGGAGCCGGCCCCAGAATTGCTCATCACCACGCTGCGCCGTCCGAATCTCGGGCGGCGCAGCGTCGTGTTTCGGCGCATTCGCGGCGGGCGGCGCAGCGTCCGCGCGCCCCATTCGCCCAGGGTGACACCGGCGGCCAACGCGCAGCCGATACCGAACGCGGCCAACAGTGCCGTCAGCCCGATGATCACGTCGTTGTTCAACATCGCGTACAGGCCCCGGTACAGGGACAGGCCCGGCAACAGCGGCGTGATGCCCGCGACGGCCACGACCAGCGGCGGGGTCAGCGCGCGGCGCGCCATCAGACCACCCGCGAAACCGATCACGGTCGCGGCGATCGCCGACGAGATCACCGGTCCGATGCCCAGGCTCTGGGCGAGCACGAAGAACAGCAGACCCGCGGCACCGCCCAGCCCGGCGGCGGTGAGCGCGCGCCGCTCGGCGTAGCACGCGAGCGCGTAGAACATCGACGCCAGCGCGCCCGCGATCACCTTCAGGGGCAGCTGCGTCAGATCGGGTTGCGCCTCGTTGCTGATGACCGGAAGGTCCGCGCCCAGTGCCGAGGCGACCCGCAGCGGCAACGCGACACCGGCGATGATGCCGCCGGTCATCATCACCACCTCGAAGAATCTGGCGGCCGCGGTGATGGGGGCGCCGGTGATCGCGTCCTGCACGGAGCCCACCAGCGACAACCCGGACAGCAGCACGACGACACCGGCCGCGATGATCTGGGACGGCCGGATCGTCACACCCAATTGGTCCTGGACCATGTAGAGCGCTGTCGCCGGCGCGGCCGCGATCAGGCCGCCCATCATCTGCTGGAAGAAGTACGGCAACCCGAAGCGGTTGAGCACCCGATTGACGCGGTCGATCACGACGGTGGTGAAGAACGAGACCGCGATGATCAGCGGCCCACCGCCGAGCAGCACCGCGACCGCAGCCGCCAGGCCTGCCCAGCCGAGGGTGGCGATCCACCGGTTGTAGGGGTGCGGCGCGGAGACGATCGCGTCGAGCGCGGCGTGCGCCTGCGCCGGGGTGATCGCCTCGAGCCGGATCCGGCGGGTGAGCCGGTCGGCGGCCGCGAGACGCGTGAAGTCCATCGACCGGTAGTGCACGATCCGCATCGTGCTCGCCGGCGGAATCAACGGGCCACGATGCGCCGACACGACGATCGAGTTGTACGTGACGTCCACGTCGCACTGCGCCAGTCCGTACGTCGCGGCGATGAACTTCACCTGCGTCGCGGTGTCGATCGCCGACGTGCCGGACGCCAGCAGCACCTCACCGACGCGGACCGCGAGGTCGAGAACTTCGGCGACCCGCGCGTCGTCGGTGAGATCGATCGGCTGCAGCGGGGTCGGCGCGGCGGTGACCGTGTCGGCCGTCGCCCGGCGGTCCTTGACGAGACTGCCGAGCGATGCTGCGAACCTGCGCATGTCAGACGTCGGTGACGAGATCCTTCTCGCTGAGATCGGTGGCCTCCAGTGCCTCTTCGAGAGTGTCGTGCCGGAAGACGGCAGTCACCTGGTCGTGAACCACGCGGAAAGCGGTGGCGACGGATTTGGTCACGTCCGGCTCGGACGACCAGGTGGCCTGTTCCTCGACGACGACGACGCCGTCGTGCATGAACATCCGGCCGGGAACCAGTGTAGGGGCGGCCGTCGTGGCCCACTCGCGTAGAGCGGTGAGGCCCTGCGCGGCCCCTTCCGAACCGGCCAGTTCGATGTCGTCGCTCGAGACCGCCAGCAGCGTGTCGATGTCGGACGAGTTGAGAGCGTCGTGCCACGCGAGGATCGTGGCGATCTCCGAGATACGCATGAGACAACGCTAACGAAAGCGGACGGCGGCGGCACGGTTACGCGCACCACTGTGGGCTATGGATATGATGGGCGCGCTCCACTGCCTCCTTAGCTCAGTGGTAGAGCACTCGCCTTGTAAGCGAGCGGTCGTCAGTTCAATCCTGACAGGGGGCTCCGAAAAACGAATCCCCTCGCCGTTCACCGGTGAGGGGATTTTTCGGTGCGAATGCCCGTACTCGCGTTCAGAGCGCGAAGCCGTCACCACTGTTCGCGGCCGCCACAGTGAACGTCGGGACCTTCTCGTCGGCGTCGTGCTTCAGCAGTTGGACGCGGACGCCGGATTCGCAGCGACGCTTGCCGACGATGCGGCCGAAGCACCAGTTTCCGCTGTCGAGCGAAATCAGGGTCTTACGTCCACGCCGCATCATGGTCGTTCTCCTCCGAAGTATGTCGTGCCGGTGTGACTACTCCAGGTTCTCTCGCACGGGGTACGCAGACCACGTCAGAATTACCCGTTCGACTACCTGTGTTCGGCGTGGGGGCTCCGGCCTGCACCGCACCGGACGGCGCAACAGTGTCGACCCTCCCGCCCCGAATTCGGGCGAGAGGGTCGACGTCGTGTTCCGAGACTGTTGTCAGGCAACGAGTTACGGCCCGACCTCAGAGGGCGAAGCCGTTGCCGCCGTTCGCGGCGGCGACGGTGAAGGTCGGCACCTTCCCGTCCGCGTCGTGCTCGAGGAGTTGGACTCGGACGCCGGATTCGCAGCGACGCTTTCCGACGATGCGGCCGAGGCACCAGTCCCCGCTGTCGAGCGAGACGAGCGTCTTGCGTCCGCGGCGCAACATGGTCTGCTCCTCGAAGTAGTGCCGATGTGACTACTCCAGGTTCTCTCTCCGAGGGGTACGCGGGCCACGTGAAAACTACCTGTTCGACTACCTGTGTTGGTCCCGACGGCTACCTGGTGGCGGGGTCAGGCGGTGCGGCGGGCGCGGACCACGCTGTCGTGGATGGTCATCTCGTGGTCGTCGTGGGTGACGGTGCGTGAAACCGACTCGGCCGTGTCCACCGTCCACGCTTGTGGGTCGAGCAATGCCACGACCTCGTCGGGCGTGAAGAACAGCTCCGGCCGGGGCGGGCGCGGGACGCCGGACTCCAGATCCGACGGGTGATGGCCGACGATCAGCAGCGTGCCGCCGGGGGCGACCAGTTCGGCGAGGCGGGAGTAGAGGACCTCCCGCTCGCCCGACGGCAGGTGCACGTACTGCGACGTCACCAGGTCGTACCGCGTGGTGCCCGGGTCCCATTCGAGTAGGTCGGCGGCCTCCCACGTCACCCGGTCGGCGATGCCGTCGCCGGCTTCGGCAGCGTGCTCGGCGGCCCGCTCGATCGCGACGCTCGACAGGTCGATGCCGTGCACCGTCCAGCCACGGCGGGCCAGCCAGATGGCGTCGGCGCCCTCGCCGCAGCCCACGTCGAGTGCCGTGCCGGGCGTCAGTTCCGACGCCTCGTTCACGAGGTTCGCGTTGGGGTTGCCGCTCCACAGACGGTGGCTCGAGCGGTAGCGCTCGTTCCAGAACTCCTGGTCCAGCACCTCGGGCAGGTCGGTCATCTCTGGGGTCCCTTCTCGTTCTGCGCGCGGCGTTCCGCCACAGCGCGTGCGGTGTCTTCGGCGATGAGGTCGTTGTTGATGGCGACGGCGGCCGTCGCGGCGCCGGCGGCGGCCGCCAGCACCTGCGCCTTGACGTCGGTGACGTTGCCGGCGACCCACAGGCCGGGCACCTTCGTCAGCCCCGACCAGTCGGACGGTACGAACCGGCCACCACTCATCGGCTCGAGTTCGGTCTCGACGCCGAGCGAGGTCAGTGCGTCGACGCGGGCTACGAACCGCGGCGCCACCACCAGTGCTCGGCGGTCCACGACCGTGCCGTCGTCGAGGCGTACCCCCGCGAGGCGGTCGTCGTCGATCACCAGCTCGGCGACCCGGCCGGTGACGATTCGGATCCCGCGGGCCGCGAGTTGCTCGCGCTCGTCGTCGGTCGGCTGCGGGGCGGTGTGCAGGAACAGCGTCACGTCGTCGGTCCACTGCCGGAACATGAGAGCCTGGTGCACGCTCATCGGTCCCGTTCCGAGGACGCCGACCGGTTCGTCGTTGATCTCCCAGCCGTGGCAGTACGGGCAGTGCAGGACGTCGCGTCCCCACCGCTCGCGCACTCCGGGGACGTCCGGCAGTTCGTCGGTGAGGCCGGTCGTCACCAGCACGCGCCGGGCGTCGACGCTACGGCCGTCCGCGAGCACGACCGAGAATCCGTCGTCGACGCGTCGGATGTCGGAGACGGCCCCGTCGGCGATCTCGCCGCCGTAGCGCCGGACCTCGTCGGCCCCGAGGCGGGTCAGGTCCGCGGGCGCGATGCCGTCCCGGGACAGGAATCCGTGGACGCCTTCGGCCGGCTCATTGCGCGGCTCGCCGGCGTCGATCACCAGCACGGACCGTCGCGAGCGCGCGAGCATCAGCGCACCCTCGAGACCCGCGGCGCCGCCACCGACCACCACGACGTCGTACCCGTTGGAAAGTTGTTCGCTCACCTTGATCCTCCCCGTCGTTCGTTCGGTGACCACCATGCCGACGGCGTCGCGAAACCCGCAACCTTTGTTGCCGAAGTGGCAAGCTGGGGTGATGGACGACGCAGACGACATGGACCGGATCCTCGACGCGGTGGGTCCGCGGCTGCGGGCGCTGCGCCAGCAGCGGGGCACGACGCTGTCCGACCTCGCGGCCGACACGGGGATCTCGGTGAGCACGCTGTCGCGGCTGGAGGCCGGCCAGCGGAAACCGAACCTGGAACTGCTGTTGCCGCTGGCGAGGGCGTATGGCGTGCCACTCGACGAACTGGTGGGGGCGCCGGAGACCGGCGACCCGCGAATTCACCTGAAACCGATCACGCGGGGCGGAAAGACGATCGTGCCGCTCACCCGCCGGCCCGGCGGCATCCAGGCGTACAAGCACGTGATCCCCGGGGCGCGCGGCCCGCAGGTACCGGACCTACGGGTGCACGAGGGGTACGAGTGGCTCTACGTCCTCAACGGCAAGCTGCGACTCGTCCTCGGGGAACGGGACATCGTGATGCTGCCGGGTGAGGCGGCGGAGTTCGACACTCGCGTACCGCACTGGTTCGGGTCGGCGGACGAGGAGCCGGTCGAATTCCTGGGGTTGTTCGGCCGCCAGGGCGAACGCGCCCATATACGCGCGCGCCCGGCGCGGGACTGAACAGGGGGCCGGCCTCACTTCTCCTGGTGGGCGGCGGGGGCGTCTCCGAACATTGCCGCGATGCGCGACTTGATCTCTTCGGTGCTGATGGATCCGGTGCGGATTCCGTTCGCGGTGGTCTGGCGAGTGTTGGAGATGGTGTTCATTCGACTGCTTCCGTGCCCTTTCAGGTACTGGGGCCGTCCGGCGCCTGCGGCGCTGGATATCCGGCGGCGCCGCATCCGTCGCGGAACATCGGCGCCAACGTCAGGCTAGCCACGAAAACCCTGCCCGGGCGGTCGTCGGCGACTTGGTTACCCAACCGGAATGAACGGGCTCGAAAGGCTGTCGAATCGTTACCGATGGCGGGTGGGACAGGGACGAAAGGTCCTAGTCTTCGAGCATGTCGATGGTGAGTGTTCCGACCGGCCAGGGCCCGATCGACGCGGTCCTCGAGACACCGGACGGAACCGGCCCGTGGCCCGGCGTCGTGGTGGTCCACGATGCGCTCGGTATCGGGCGCGACATCCGCGACATCACCGCTCGGGTGGCCGCACACGGGTATCTGACGCTGACGCCGGACCTGTACACCCGTGGCGGACGCACTCGGTGCGTGGTCGGGACGTTCCGAGATCTGATTCGGCGCCGCGGCCGGGCCGTCGACGATCTGCTGTCCGCCCGCGACCTGCTGGTGGCCCGCCCCGACTGCACCGGCCGGGTGGGCGTCATCGGCTTCTGCATGGGCGGCGGATTCGCCCTCGTGCTGGCCCCGGAGGGATTCGACGCGGCGGCGCCGTTCTACGGGCCGCTGCCGCGCGACATCGAGGAGGCGCTCGGCGGGTCGTGCCCGATCGTCGGAAGCTACGGCGCACGGGACCCGATGCTGCGGGGCGCCGGCCGCAAGCTCGACTCCGCACTGACCCGCCTCGGCGTCGAACACGACGTACAGACCTATCCCGGCGTCGGGCACAGTTTCGCCAACCGCCTCGGGACCGGCCGCTACACCGGACAACTGCTGCGCGTCACGGGGATGGGCTACGACGACGCGACCTCGCAGGACGCCTGGCGTCGGGTGTTCGGGTTCTTCGGTTCACACCTGTCCGGCGGGGCCGAGGGGTAGGTCCGGGCCCCGCCCACTCTTGAGCCAGCGGCCCGGCAGGCGTCCGGCCAGATCACCGAGCGGTCCGACGGCGGCGCTGAGCACGCCGACGGTCTCCTGCAACAAGTCGATGCTCGCACTCATCCGCTGTAGGTTCGGGGCGAGGGCGGTGAGCGTCTCGGACAGCGCGACGATCTGGTCGAGCGGACCGCCCTCCGCGATCAGACGCTCGAAGGCGCCGTCCTCGGCAAGCAGCGTGTCGAGGATGCCGTTCTCGGCCAGGGCCTTGTCGACGATGCCGTCCTTCTTGGTCAACCGTTCGACCGCGCCGTCCTCGGCGGTGAGACGCTCGAGCGGGCCGTCCTCGGCGGTGAGGCGGTCGAGCAGCCCGCCCGGCGCGAGCAGACGTTCGAGCGGGCCGTCCTGCGACAGGATCCGATCCACCGGCCCGTCCTCGGCCAACACCCGCTCCAACGGGCCGCCGGGAGCGAGCACCCGCTCGATCGCCCCGCCGGGCTCGAACAGCCGCTCGAGGGTGCCGCCGTCGGAGGTGAGGCGGTCCACGACGCCGCCGGGTGCGAGCAGTCGATCGAGCGGCCCGCCGGGCTGCAGCGCCTGTCCCAACGGTCTGTCGTCGGACGCGAGCGCGGCCACCTGCTGCACCAGTTGCAGTGGCCCACGCGAATTGGTCAGAGTCGCGGCACCGACGCTCGTGACGGTGGTGCTCGACAGTGCCAGCCGCGTCGTGGCCAGGGCCGTCTCGGCCACCCCGAGTGCCGCGTCCGTGACGGCGAGACCGGCCCGGACCGGGAACATGATCGCTGACACCAGGTTCATTCGATAACTGTAACCTGCGCCACACAGTCAAACAGGCGGCTACGCCACCCGTGCGCCTTTTCGGCTGTCCCGGCTACCAAAAAGGCGCACGGGCGCGAAGCGCCTAGTGCAGAACCTTCAGCCCGATCACGCAGCCGACGATGCCGAGGATGAGCAGGATCTTCACGATCGAGGTGCTCTCGGCGCCGGTGAGCATCGCATACGCGACGGTGAGGGAGGCGCCGATGCCCACCCAGATCGCATAGGACGTGCCGGTCGGCAGGGTGCGCATCGCGTACGCCAGCCCGGCCATGCTGAGCACCAGACCGACGCCGAACACGAGCGAAGGGGTGAGGCGGCTGAAGCCTGCGGACTTGCCGAGGGCGGTCGCCCAGACGGCTTCGAGCACACCGGAAATCACGAGCACGATCCACGCCATGACGGTTCAACTCTCCCAACACCGTCTTGTCGCTGGCCGGGTACGGTGTGCTCGTCCGGGTGTCGTCCTGACTGGTACCAGGGTACCGAATTCGCCGACCGATGCCGCCGGTGGTGGCCGGTCTCACCGTGTCTCGGGGCCATTCACAGGAATCTCCCAGGGAACGTCCAGCCGGTGACCAGGTGGATCGGGGATTCTGGTGGAGTGAGTGAAACGCCGCAGGTCCGGGTGCTGATCGTCGACGACGAGCCTTCACTCGTCGAATTGCTGTCCGTGAGTCTTCGCTTCCAGGGCTTCGAGGTGGAGACCGCGACGAACGGCGCCGAGGGCCTCGACAAGGCGCGCGCCTTCCGGCCCGACGCGCTGATCCTCGACGTGATGATGCCCGGCATGGACGGGTTCGGGATGCTGCGCCGACTGCGCGCCGACGGCGTCGACGCACCCGTCCTGTTCCTCACCGCCAGGGACGCCGTGGAGGACAAGGTGACCGGGCTGACGATCGGCGCCGACGACTACGTCACGAAGCCGTTCAGCCTCGAGGAGGTGGTGACCCGGCTGCGCGTGATCCTGCGCCGCGCCGGGCACTCCGACGACAAGCAATCGGCCCGCGTCACCTTCGCCGATCTCGAGTTGGACGACGACACCCGCGAGGTGTGGAAGGCGGGGGAGCCGGTGTCGTTGTCGCCCACCGAGTTCACGCTGCTCCGCTACTTCATGGTCAACGCCGGCACCGTGCTGAGCAAGCCGCGCATCCTCGACCACGTATGGAACTACGACTTCGGCGGAGAGGTGGGTGTCGTCGAGTCGTACGTGTCGTACCTGCGCCGCAAGATCGACACCACCGAACCGCGGCTGATCCACACATTGCGCGGTGTCGGCTACGTGATGCGCGAACCGCGGTAGGCGGACGGATGAGTCGTCTGCGCGCATTGCCGTTGCGGGTCACCCTGGTCGTGGCGCTGCTGCTGCTGGCGGCGGCCGGGCTGCTGGCGTCCGGTGTCGCCGTGACGTCGGCGATGCAGTCCTCGCTGATCGAACGCACCGACCGGCAACTGTTCGACGCCGCGCACGGGTGGGCGAAGCCGCGTGATCCGTGGCCTCTGCCGCCGGTGTCCGCGCCGGGGCCGAGCCGGCCACCGAGTGCGTTCTATGTCCGGACCACCGAACCCGACGGCACCGTGCGGCTCGAGGTCAACGACGAGAGCACCAATGCCACACCGGAAATCAGCGACGATCCAGGTCCGGTGACGGTGGGATCGGTGGGTGGCGAGGACATCCGGTGGCGCGAGCTGACGGTGGCGACGCCTTCGGGTACGACGACCGTGGCGGTGAAGCTCACCGACATCGACGCGACCGTCGAGCGCCTGGTGGTTCTGCAGATCGGGATCGGCGCGGTGGTGCTCGTCGCGCTCGGGTTCGCCACGTACTTCGTGGTGCGGCGCAGCCTGCGTCCGCTGCGGGAGGTGGAAGAGATCGCCGCCGACATCGCGGCCGGAGATCTGCATCGCCGGGTTCCCGAGTGGGATCAGCGCACCGAGGTGGGACGTCTGTCGTCCGCGCTCAACGGGATGCTCGCGCAGATCCAGACCGCGTTCGCCGCGACCGCGGCATCGGAGGAGTCGGCGCGGCGATCCGAGGAGCGCATGCGCCGCTTCGTCGCCGATGCCAGTCACGAACTGCGGACTCCGCTCGCCACCATCCGCGGATTCGCGGAGCTGTACCGGCAGGGAGCGGCGCCGGACCCCGAGATGGTGATGAGCCGGATCGAGGATCAAGCGCAGCGGATGGGACTGCTCGTCGAGGACCTGCTGCTGCTGGCGCGGATGGATGCGCAGCGGCCGTTCGAACGGCACCCTGTGGATCTGCTCGCGGTCGCGGCGGACGCGGTGCACGATGCGCGGGCCCGCTCCCCGCAGCGGCGAATCATGTTGGAAGTGCTGCCCGGTTCGGCGCCCGCCGAGGTGCTGGGCGACGACGCCCGGCTGCGGCAGGTGGTCGGCAACTTGGTGGGGAACGCCCTCGATCACACCCCGGCGGAGGCCGATGTCACGGTGCGGGTGGGCACCGACGGCGCGGACGCGGTCGTCGAGGTGGCCGACACCGGGCCCGGACTGGCGGAGGGCGACGCGGCCCGGGTGTTCGAGCGGTTCTACCGCGCCGACGCGTCGCGCACGCGGACCAGCGGCGGCAGCGGACTCGGACTGTCGATCGTCGCGGCGATCGTCGCCGCACACGGCGGGACGGTCGACGTCGACAGCGCACCCGGGAACGGGGCGACCTTCCGGGTGCGTCTGCCGAGAGGGTGACAGGTCAGGCGGGCACGTGCTCGCCGTGGCCCAGTTCACGCAGGGCCGACTTGATCCTGGCGGCCGCCTCGTCCATCGACTCCGGGGACGGGTTGGGGTCCGCGCCGCTGATGTCGAAGTTGCCCATGCTGTATGCGGGGAACACGTGCATGTGCAGGTGCGGCACCTCGAGACCCGCGATCAGGAAACCCGCGCGCGGCGCGTCGAACGCCTGACGGACGGCGCGGGCCACCTTGCGGGACACCGCGGTGCACTTGTCGAACAGTTCGTCGTCGACGTCCTGCCACTGGTCCACCTCCTTGCGCGGCACGATCAGGGTGTGGCCCTGCGTAACGGGGGCAATCGTGAGGAACGCGACGACGTCCTCGTCTTCCCACACGAAGCGGCCCGGCAGGTCTCCGGCGATGATGGCGCTGAACACAGAAGGCATACCGCGAGGATAGGTGGCGGCGACGACCACCGGTACTCCGCCCACGGGGCGCGCCCGCCGAACCGCGACACGCGTCGTGACCCCGCAGTATCACGGAACGACACACGCGATCTCGTGATGCAGGTCACACTGATACGCGACGTCCACATTCGGTCGGGGGATCCGATACCGAGGAGTGCTGTGTCGCCACATTCGTTACGTCCCCGTCGCCTCATCGTTCCCGCCCTGATCGCCGCGGCGGCTGCCGCGATCGCGCTGCCCGGCCAGGCCGCCGCCGAATCGTCGCTCGACGTCGTCGACGCGCTGTCGGTCACGACCCTGGTCAACGGGGCGCTGTCCGTCGCGGGCGGGTGCCAGAGCCCGGATCGGGACCGCATCGTCGCGTGCACCCGGATGGAGACTCTGACCACGCAGGTCCCCGTGATGCTGGCCTTCAACCCGCTCACCACCAACATCGTGGTGCTCGGTGCCGGTCTGTACGCGGACGGGACGATGCGCCCACTGCTGGTGTCCCGACTCCAGGCCGCACTCGCACTGGCGCAACGTTTTCCGTTGTCGCCGATCATCGTCACCGGCGGCGTCCCGCAGTCCGGGGTCACCGAGGCACAGGCGATGCGGCAATGGCTCGTCGCGAACGGTATCCCGGCGTTCCGGATCACCGAGGAGAACACCTCACGCTCGACCGTCGAGAACGCCGTCAACACGAACCGGATCCTCGCCGGCCGCGCCGCGAGTGGTGCCGTGGTCGTCACCAGCCCCGATCATCTACAGCGGGCGATGGTGGACTTCCGGGTCGCGGTGGCGGGACGTATCCCGATCGCGGGGGTGGTCGCACCCTTCTGATGTCCGAAAGGATTCGTATGTACGGTTTTTGGTAGCCAGTACGACATCCGGAGTGCCCGACCCGAGGGTTACCAGGAAGCTCACAGCTCCGTTGCAGCCGGACCGCAGGCGCGCTCCGCACGCTGAGGGACATGACGATCGAATCCCGGCCCTCGGCGGGTGTGCAGCCGTCCACGGTGATCACCACGGTGCCCGCGCTCGACATCGTCGTACCCGTGTACAACGAGCAGGCGGCGCTCGAAGGATGTGTGCGCCGACTTCGCGGCTATCTCGCCTCCGAAGTGCCGTACACCGCCCGGATCACCATCGCGGACAACGCCAGTAGTGATCGCACTCTCCCCATTGCGCGGGGGTTGGCGGCCGAGTTCCCCGACGTGCGGGTGCTGCATCTCGACGAGAAGGGGCGCGGGCGTGCGCTGCGAACGGCGTGGGGCCGCTCGGACGCGCGGGTTCTGGTCTACATGGACGTGGACCTGTCCACCGGCCTGGACGCGCTGATGCCGCTCGTCGCGCCGCTGTTGTCGGGGCACTCGGACGTCGCGATCGGGTCCCGGCTGGCCCGGTCGTCCCGGGTGGTGCGCGGGCCGAAGCGCGAGTTCATCTCCCGCAGTTACAACTTGATCCTGAAGGGTGCGCTGCATGCCCGGTTCTCGGACGCGCAGTGTGGATTCAAGGCTGTCCGTGCCGACGTGGCCCAGGCGCTGCTACCGCTCGTCGAGGACGGCGACTGGTTCTTCGACACCGAACTACTCGTCCTGGCCGAGCGTGCCGGCCTGCGCATTCACGAGGTACCCGTCGATTGGGTCGACGACCCCGACAGCCGCGTCGACATCGCGGCGACCGCCCTCGCGGACCTGCGCGGCGTGGTGCGGGTGGGGCGCGCGCTGGTGACCGGTGCGCTGCCGCTCGCCGCGTTACGGGACAGTCTCGGCCGGCGTGAACTCGCCGCGGGGTCGGAGCCGGCGATGCTGGGCCAACTGGCGCGGTTCGCGGTCGTCGGCGTTGCCAGCACCGTGGCCTATGCCCTGCTGTATCTCGCGTTCCAGGAGGCGGTCGGGGCGCAGTGGGCCAACGCCCTCGCACTGCTCGTCACCGCGGTCGCGAACACCGCGGCCAACCGGGCCTTCACCTTCGGGGTCCGGGGGCGTCGTGGCGCTGCGCGGCACCAACTGCAGGGTCTGGTCGTGTTCGCCTTCGGACTCGCGATCACCAGTGGCTCCCTGGCCGCTCTGCACCGGCTCACGCCGGGCGCCTCCCCACACCTCGAACTCGTCGTTCTCGTCGTGGCGAATCTCGTTGCCACACTGTCCCGTTTCGTCGGACTGCGCTGGGTCTTCCGGGACGGCGCAGCGAAAGGAGTGACCCGGTGAGCGTCACGATCGATCGGCCGGTGGCGGCGCCGGAGCCGGCCGCTGCACCGAAACGCCCCCGCGAGTACTGGGCGCTGGCTGCGCTGCTCGTCGGCACCGCCGTCGCCTACCTGTGGAACCTCGGCGCCTCCGGATGGGCCAACGCCTTCTATTCGGCGGCGGTGCAGGCGGGATCGGTGTCGTGGAAGGCGTTCTTCTTCGGCTCGTCGGACGCCGCGAACTCGATCACCGTCGACAAGCCGCCCGCATCGCTGTGGGTGATGGAGTTGTCGGTGCGGGTGTTCGGGCTGAACTCGTGGAGCATCCTGGTTCCGCAGGTGCTGATCGGTGTCGCGTCGGTGGCGTTGCTGTGGGGGACTGTGCGCCGGTACTTCGGAGCCGCGGCGGGCCTGCTCGCCGGCCTGGTGCTGGCCCTGACTCCGGTGGCCGTGTTGATGTTCCGGTTCGACAATCCCGATGCGCTGTTGGTGCTGCTGATGATCGCGGCGGTGTGGGCGACGTTGCGCGGCGTCGAGGACGGGCGCACCCGGTGGATGGTGCTCACCGGCGTGTTCGTCGGGTTCGGGTTCCTCACCAAGCAGTTGCAGGTGATGCTCGTCGTGCCGCCATTGGCGCTGACATACCTGATCGCCGGGCCACCGAGGCTCGGCAAGCGGGTCCTGCAGTTGTTCGCGGCTCTCGGCGGGCTGATCGTCTCGGCCGGATGGTGGCTGCTCACCGTCGAGCTGTGGCCGGCCGATTCGCGACCGTGGATCGGCGGCTCGCAGAACAACTCGATCCTGGAACTGACATTGGGCTACAACGGCTTCGGGCGGCTGAGCGGCAACGAGCGGGGCAGCGTCGGGGGCGGCGGCATGTGGGGGACCACGGGGATCACGCGGTTGTTCGAGCCGGCGCAGGGTGGTCAGATCGCGTGGCTGCTGCCGGCGGCACTGGTCCTGCTCGTGGCCGGGATCGGGCTGTGTGGGCGGGCTCCGCGAACCGACCCCCGGCGTGGCTCGTTCGTGGTGTGGGGATCCTGGCTCGTCGTCACCGGCCTGGTGTTCAGCTTCATGGCCGGCATCTTCCACGCGTACTACACCGTCGCGCTGGCACCGGCGGTCGCGGCGCTCGTCGGCGCGGGGGCGGTGACGCTGTGGCGCGGCCGGCGCCGGTGGTGGGTTCGGATCGTCGCCTTCGCGGCGATCGCCGTCACGGCGTCGACGGCGTGGATCCTGCTGGCGCGCAGCCCTGACTTCGTCCCGTGGCTGCGGTGGGCGGTCGTGGTGGTCGGCGCCGTCGCGGCCTTCTCGATGGTGGTGCCGCGCGATCTGCGGACGCGGGGCGTCGTCGTCGTGATCGCGGCGACGCTCTTCACGGGTCTCGCCGGGCCGGCCGCATACGCGGTGAACACGATCGGCACGGCCCATACCGGATCGATCCCGTCGGCCGGGCCGCGCGTCGAGGGCGAGATGGGTCGCGGCGGTCCGGGCGGCATGCCGGGTCCGGGGGAGCAGCGGAAAGGCGTTCCGAGACCCGGTGGCCGGGGGTACGGTGAGGGCGCGTTCGAGATGCCGGTAGTGCCCGGCGGATTCGGCGGCGCGGGTGGCGGCCTGCTGGACGCCGGCCAACCCGGCGACGAACTCACGGCCCTGCTGCGGGAGCGAGCGGACGACTACACCTGGGTGGCTGCGGCGATCGGTTCCAACAGCGCAGCGGGCTACCAGTTGGCGACCGAGCGCCCGGTGATGCCGATCGGTGGGTTCAACGGCAGCGACCCGTCGCCGACGCTCGAGCAGTTCCAGCAGTTCGTCGCGGACGGGCGGATCCACTACTTCCTCGCCGGGGGTATGGGCGGCCGCGGCGGCGAGGGCGCGGCGGCGGCGATCTCCGAATGGGTGCAGGCCAACTTCGCGCCGACGACCGTCGACGGGGTCGTCCTCTACGACCTCACGCAGTGACCGGACAGGTTCGCCCATCCGGTTTACCCTGAGGTGGGAGGCGCAACATGACCGAACACGACATCATCGACAACATCGACGAACTGGTCCGTGAGGAACGGGAGTTGCGTTCGCGGGCCGAGGGTCAGGGGCTGTCGGAAGACGACGGCGCCCGTTTGACCTTTCTGGAACAACGGCTCGACCAGTGCTGGGACCTGCTGCGGCAGCGTCGTGCGCGTGCCGAATTCGGTGAGGACGTGGAGCAGGCCGCTCCGCGTCCCGTGGACGAGGTGGAGTCCTACCGCCAGTAGTCGGTGAAAGCGGCTGCGCACCAGGAAATCCGGTGCGCCGTCGCGGTGTGTGATCGATGCGGCGGGTGCTTACCGCGACAGAGTGAGAAGTGAACAGGTTGGTGGTGATTGCCATATGACATTGGTGGAAGACGTGTACACGACCCGGGTTTCGGGTCGGCCCCGAGTGATCGACCGCCCGGACCCGGTGTTCTGGGGGCGACCGGACACTCCGGAGTACGCGGATTTCGACCGACGGGGATTCCTCCAGCGGGAGGCGGTGATCGACGAGGACGACGTCGCGACCTGTCTGACGGAGATCGACCGGATCCAGCGCGACCCGGCGCTGCGCGACGACGAACGCATCGTCCGCGAGGCCGGCTCCGACGCGGTGCGCTCGATCTTCGAGATCCTCGAACTGAGCGACGCGGTGCGCCGCGTCGTCGAATCGTCCGGTGCCTACGACATCGCGCGCGAGATCCTCGGCTCGGACGTCTACATCCATCAGAGTCGGCTCAACTACAAGCCGGGGTTCCAGGGCGGCGCGTTCTACTGGCACTCGGACTTCGAGACCTGGCACGCGGAGGACGGCATGCCGCGCCCGCGAGCGGTGAGCGCGTCGATCGCCCTCACCGAGAACACGTCGTACAACGGGCCGCTGATGATCATGCCCGGCACGCAGCGGTACTTCGTGCAGTGTGCCGGAGCCACACCGGACGACTTCTACCGGGAATCGCTGGTCACCACGACGCCCGGTGTCGGCGTGCCGTCGGAGGAGGTCATCACCGACATGTGGCAGCGGCACGGGATCGAGGTGCTGACCGGGGGCGCGGGGTCGATGACGATGTTCGACTGCAACGCACTCCACGCGTCGGGCGGCAACATCTCCCCGATGCCGCGCGCGAACGTGTTCGTGGTGTTCAACAGCGTCGAGAACGTGGTGCAGGCGCCCTTCTCTGGGTCGGCGCCGCGTCCCTCGTTCCTGGCCAGGCGACCGGAGTGACGAGGTAGGGGTGGTCGAGGCGTCGAGGTTCGGCCCGTAGGCTGACACCCGTGCGCGTACTCGTGATCGGCTCCGGAGCCCGTGAACATGCCCTCCTGTTGGCCCTCGCCCGTGACCCGGGCGTCGACAAGCTGATGTGTGCCCCCGGCAACGCCGGCATCGCTCGCATCGCCGAGACCTATGCGGTCGACGTCGCGTCCAGCGACGCCGTCGTCGATCTCGCGAAGTCGCAGGCCGCCGACCTGGTCGTCATCGGCCCCGAGGTGCCGCTGGTCCTGGGTGTCGCCGACGCCGTCCGTGCCGCGGGTATCGCGTGCTTCGGCCCGTCCGCCGAGGCCGCCCGCATCGAGGGCTCCAAGGCGTTCGCCAAGGACGTCATGGCCGCCGCCGGCGTGCGCACCGCGCACGCCGAGGTCGTCGACAACCCGGCCGACCTCGATGCCGCGCTCGACCGTTTCGGCCCCAACTGGGTCGTCAAGGACGACGGACTGGCCGCCGGTAAGGGCGTCGTGGTCACCACCGATCGCAGCGCCGCCCGCGACCATGCCGCCGAGTGCCTCGAGATCGGCCACCCGGTTCTGCTCGAGTCGTTCCTCGACGGCCCCGAGGTGTCCCTGTTCTGCCTGGTCGACGGCGAGACCGTGGTCCCGCTGCTGCCCGCGCAGGACCACAAGCGCGTCGGCGACGGGGACACCGGGCCCAACACCGGCGGCATGGGCGCCTACACGCCGCTGCCGTGGCTGCCGGCCGACGCCGTCACCCAGATCGTCGACGAGGTCGTCAAGCCCGTCGCGGTCGAGATGGCCAAGCGTGGCTGCCCCTTCACCGGTCTGCTGTACGCGGGTCTGGCGATGGGCAAGAGCGGCCCCGCGGTCGTCGAGTTCAACTGCCGCTTCGGCGACCCGGAGACACAGGCCGTCCTGGCGCTGCTCGAGTCGCCGCTCGGCGAGGTGCTGAACGCCGCCGCGACCGGCACCCTCGCGTCGGTCCCGCCGCTGCAGTGGCGCGACGGCGCGGCCGTGACCGTCGTCCTGGCCGCCGAGAACTACCCGGCCACCCCGCGCACCGGGGACGTCATCACCGGATCCGACGCCGACCAGGTCCTGCACGCCGGCACCGCCGCCCGCGAGGACGGCACCGTCGTCTCGGCCGGTGGCCGGGTGCTGAGCGTCGTCGGCATCGGCGCCGACCTGACCGAGGCCCGCGAGGACGCGTATGCGCGTCTGGCCGAGGTGAAGTTGCCGGGCGGACACTTCCGCAGCGACATCGGTCTGGCCGCGGTCGAGGGCCGGATCTCCATCTGACCTGCCGCTCCACTCTTCGTGACGCCGCGCCTCCGACCGGGGGCGCGGCGTCGCCGTCTTGCGGTGCGGCGGCGGTGGGCACCGGATTCGGGCGGCACTGATCTGCGCGCTAACGTCGAAGACGTGCGCAGCGACTCCCAGCGATCGACCATCCCCGCCTTCCACGTCATGGACGTGTGGAAGGCCGCGAACGAGCGGCAGCGCACCCACGGTGACGTGCTGTCCCTCGCCGCCGGGCAGCCGTCGACGCCGGCGCCGCAGCCGGTGCTGCGCGCGGCACGGGAATCGCTGGACAACCATCTGCTCGGCTACACCGAGACGTTCGGCATCGAGCCGCTGCGGCAGGCGATCGCCGACTACCACCGCGGCCGTTCCGGCTACGACGTCCACCCCGACGAGGTCGTCGTCACCACCGGGTCGTCGGGCGCGTTCACACTGCTGTTCCTCGCCGCGTTCGACGTCGGGGACACCGTCGTCGTCGCGCGCCCGGGTTACCCCGCCTACCGGAACACGTTGACGGCGTTGGGCTGCAACGTCGTCGAGATCGACTGCGGCCCCGAGACCCGCTTCCAGCCGACGGTCGCGATGCTCGAGCAGATGGACACCCCACCCGCGGGCCTGATCGTCGCGAGCCCCGCGAATCCCACAGGCACCGTCATCGATCCGGCCGAACTGGCCGCGCTGGCCCGCTGGTGCGAGGAGCACGACACACTGCTGATCTCGGACGAGATCTACCACGGCATCGAGTTCTCGGGCGAACTCGCCGGGGGCCAGCCGACCGCGTCCGCGTGGGAGACCTCGCGCGAGGCCGTGGTGATCGGATCGGTGTCGAAGTACTTCTCGATGACCGGGTGGCGGCTGGGTTGGATGCTGGTCCCCGAGCACCTGCGCCGGGCACTGCAGCGGCTCTCGTCGAACATGACCGTCTGTCCGCCCGCGATCTCGCAGTACGCGGCCGTCGCGGCGTTCACCGACGAGTCCCGCGCCGAACTGGACGGCCACGTCCAGCGGTATGCCGCCAACCGGGAACTGCTGCTCACAGGGCTGCCGAAGCTCGGTCTCACCGAGCTCGCGCCCGCCGACGGCGCGTTCTACGTGTACGCCGACATCGCCCACCTCACCGACGACTCGACGTCGTGGTGCGCGCGCCTGCTCGCCGACACCGGGCTCGCGCTCGCGCCGGGCATCGACTTCGACACCGCGCACGGCGACCACACCGTGCGGATGTCGTTCGCGGGCGCCACCGCGGAGATCCGGGATGCCCTGGTTCGACTCGAACGGTGGTTGCCCGCGCCGCGTTAGGGGGCGTTCTTCCCCCGATTCCGCCCAGGTGGGCGGTGACCGGCTGGCACCATGGGCGGATGACCTCTGCCGCCACACCCAAAGGTGAGCGGCGACGGCAGGCGCTCGTGACCGCGGCCGCGGACCTCCTCCTCGAGGGTGGTTTCGACGCCGTCCGGCATCGGGCCGTCGCTACGAGGGCCGGGCTTCCACTCGCCTCGACCACCTACTACTTCGGGTCGCTCGACGAGTTGATCGCCCTCGCCGTCGAACACAACGGCAACCGCGAGCTCGACGCGATGCGGGAGCGTATCGACGACGTCACCCAGCGCCGACGGGGCGTCGAAGCCACGGTGGACCTGATCGTCGACCTGCTGGTGGGGCCGGACGACGAGGGCGACGGCGCCCGCGAGCGGCTGATCGCGCGGTACGAGCGGTTCGTCGCCTCCGCCCGGCATCCCGGACTGCGCGAGGTCCAGTTGCGGCTGCGGGCCCAGCTCGACGACCTGCTCACCGAGGTGTTGCGCCGCTCGGGGCGCGAGGTCCGCGAGACCCAGCTGCGTCGGCTGGTGGCCGTCGTCGACGGCGTCGTGGTGGGTGCGCTCAGCGAGGTCGACCCGGACCCGCGGGGGATGGCGCGGGCGATGCTGTCGGACCTGATCGACGACTTCGCGCCGCCGAGCACGCGCTGACGAGGGCGTTCGGGTGCGCCATTAGACTGAGGTCTCGTGAGCCGCATCCCGAATGTCCTTGCCAACCGTTACGCCAGCCCCGCCCTGAAGGAGCTGTGGTCGCCGGAGCACAAGATCGTGCTCGAGCGCCAGCTGTGGCTGGCGGTGCTGCAGGCGCAGGCCGAGCTCGGGATCGACGTTCCCCAGGAGGCCGTCGCCGACTACGAGCGCGTGCTTCACCAGGTGGATCTCGACTCGATCGCCGAGCGTGAGCGGGTCACCCGCCACGACGTGAAGGCGCGCATCGAGGAGTTCAACGCGCTCGCCGGCCACGAGCACGTCCACAAGGGCATGACGAGCCGCGACCTCACCGAGAACGTCGAGCAGCTGCAGGTGCTCCGTTCGCTCGAACACGTCTACGACCACGGGATCGCGATCGCTGCCCGCCTGGCCGAGCGTGCCGCCGAGTACACCGGCATCGTGATGGCCGGCCGCTCCCACAACGTCGCCGCGCAGGCCACCACGCTCGGCAAGCGTTTCGCGTCCGCCGCCGACGAGATGCTCGTGGGGCTCACCCGTGTGCGCGAGCTCATCGATCGCTACCCGCTGCGCGGCATCAAGGGCCCGATGGGCACCGCGCAGGACATGCTCGACCTCCTGGGCGGTGACGCCGCCAAGCTCGAGCAGCTCGAGGCCAAGGTCGCCGAGCACCTCGGCTTCGCGCACGTGTTCACCAGCGTCGGCCAGGTCTACCCGCGCTCGCTCGACCACGACGTGCTGTCGGCGCTGGTCCAGCTGGGTGCCGCGTCGTCGTCGATGGCGCACACCATCCGCCTGATGGCCGGCCACGAGCTGGTCACCGAGGGCTTCCAGCCCGGCCAGGTGGGCTCGTCGGCGATGCCGCACAAGATGAACACCCGCTCGTGCGAGCGCGTCAACGGCCTGCAGGTGGTGCTGCGCGGCTACGCGTCGATGGCGTCGGAGCTGGCCGGCGCGCAGTGGAACGAGGGCGACGTGTTCTGCTCCGTCGTCCGCCGCGTTGCTCTGCCGGACGCGTTCTTCGCGATCGACGGCCAGATGGAGACGTTCCTGACGGTGCTCGCCGAGTTCGGCGCCTACCCGGCCGTCATCGAGAACGAGCTCACCCGCTACCTGCCGTTCCTCGCCACCACCAAGGTCCTCATGGCCGCGGTGCGTGCCGGTGTCGGACGCGAGACCGCGCACGAGGCCATCAAGGAGCACGCCGTCGCCGTCGCGCTCGCGATGCGCGAGGAGGGCAAGGAGCCCGACCTGCTCGATCGTCTGGCCGCCGACGACCGGCTGCCGCTCGACCGTGCCGCGCTGGACGAGGCGCTGGCCGACCGCTCCGCGTTCGTCGGTGCCGCCGGCGCGCAGGTCGACTCGGTGGTCGCCGAGGTGCAGAAGCTCGTCGACGCCAACCCCGATGCCGCCCGCTACACCCCGGGTTCGATTCTGTGACAGCAGGTTCCATCACGGTCGGCGACCTGACCGCGTATCTCGCGCGGCCCGAGGGCGGCAGCGACACCGTCATGCTGCTGCTGCCGATGATCAACGGCATCGACGCGCAGGTGCGGGAGTACGCCGACGACGTCGCCGCGTCCGGAGTCACCGCCCTGGTGTGGGATCCGTGGCACGGACCGAGCCTCGACGACACCGCCAAGGAACGGCTGTTCGAGCTCATGGGCGAGCTCGACGACGAGACGTGCCTGGCCGAGATGGCCGCGTTGCTCGACTACGCGCGCGGCGAACTCGGCGCACGCCGGGTCGGCGTGATCGGCTGGTGCCTGGGCGGTCGGTTCGCGCTGCTGCTCGGCACCCGCGATACCGATCTCGCGAATGTCGTTGCGTACCATCCGTCGATCTGGGATCCGGCCGCGGCGAATCACGACCTCGACGCGATCGCGCTGGCCCCGACGATCGCCGCCCCGGTGATGGTGTTGCACGCCGGCGCCGACACCATCCTGTCGACCGGGAGCTTCCGGGCCCTGCAGGCCGCGCTGCAGTCCCGCGAATCCGGCGCGACCATCGTGCACGCCTACCCGGGCGCCGCGCACGGCTTCAGTGCCCGGGCGCGCCACGACGATCCGGTGAACAAAGCGGCCTGGGAGATCTCCTGGCCGCAGGCGCTGGCCTTCGTGAAGGCGACGCTGGCCCAGTAGTCGGTCTCGAACGGGAATCCCCGGCACGGTCTCGGACTCCGCGCGTGCCGCGGATTCCCGTTCGGCGTTTCCTGGGTCAGCAGCGGTCGTCGGCGGTGAGCTTGTCGAGGATCCGGCTCAGCTCGACGCGGTCGTGGTCGTCGAGTCCGGCGAAGAAGTCGGCGGCCTGGGCGTCGCGGGCGGCGGACATCTCGTCCAGAAGCCGGCGACCGCTGTCGGTGAGCCGGACGCACACCGCGCGACGGTCCACGTCGTCGGCGACGCGTTCGACGAGGTCGCGCTTCTGCAGTCGATCCACCACCTCGGTGGCCGAGCGGGGCGCGATGCGCAGGGCCTTGGCGACGTCGCCGAGGCGGGGGCGGCCGCCGGCCTCGCCGTCGATCACACGCAGTGCGCGGAACTCGTGCGGGGACAGCCCCCACGGTTCGAGGGCCGAGAACCAGCGTCGGCGCAGCCCGCGCGACGTGGAGATCACGAGGTCGCGGAGTTGCTCGGCCGATACGTCCGTCATGCTGCTGGAGCCTACCTCACTTGACAGTTACCTCATGTTGAGGCAACCTCAGTAAAGGCTTGCCCCGACATCTGAGAGGGGTGGTGCAATGACAAGCCTTCCATTCGGCGGACCCGGCGGTGGTCCGATGCGAACCCGCAAGGTCGACCCCGCCGACCGCGCCCAGCTCGAGGAATCCCCGGTCAGCCTGCGCCGGATCGGTGCGCTCTTCGCGCCGTACCGGTGGCAGATCACGGTGGTTGTCGCGCTGATCGTGGCGTCGTCGGCGATCTCGCTGGCCAACCCGTTCCTCGTGCGTGAGGTGATCGACCGGGCGATCCCGGAACAGAACGTCACGCTGCTCGTGTGGGCCGTGGTCGCGATGCTGGCGATCACCGTCGCGACGGCGGTGTTCGGCGTGGTGCAGACGTGGATCTCGACGACCGTCGGGCAGCGGATCATGCACGACCTGCGGACGCGGGTGTTCACACACCTGCAGCGCCAGTCGCTCGGCTTCTTCACCCGCACCCGCGGCGGTGAGGTCCAGTCCCGGCTCACCAACGACATCGGCGGCATGCAGACCGTCGTGACGTCCACGGCGACGTCGATCGCGTCCAACGTCACGACGGTGATCGGCACCGCGATCGCGATGGCGGTACTCAGTTGGCGGCTGTCATTGCTGTCGTTGATCGTGCTGCCGCCCGCGATCTGGCTCACCCGCAAGGTCGCGCTCATGCGGCGCGAGATCACCGCGCAGCGGCAGAAGGCGCTGGCGGACATGCAGACCCAGATCGAGGAGGGGCTGTCGATCAGCGGGGTGCAGCTCGGTAAGACGCTCGGTGCCGGGCCGGCGCTGTCCGAGCGTTTCTCCGAGACATCCACGCGGCTCGTCGATCTCGAGGTCCGCTCCCAGCTGTCCGGACGTTGGCGGATGGCGACGATGAGCATCATCTTCTCGGCCATCCCCGCGCTGCTGTACCTTGCGGCCGGGCTGCCGGCGACGTCGGGCGGCATGACGATCGGCACCCTGGTGGCGTTCACCGGGCTGCAGACCACGCTGTTCCGTCCGCTGATGGGCCTGCTCGATGTCGGTGTGTCCGTGACGAGTTCGCTCGCGTTGTTCAGCCGGATCTTCCAGTACCTGGATCTGCCGGTGGAGATCGACGATCCCGAACGCCCCACACCGATGCCGCGCGAGCGAGTCGACGGTGCGGTGCGGTTCGAAGACGTCGGGTTCCGTTACGAGAATGCCGACCGCGATGCGCTCGCCGACGTCACCCTCGAGGTGCCCGCCGGGTCGTCGCTCGCGCTGGTGGGCGAAACCGGCTCCGGCAAGACCACGCTGGCATCGCTGGTTGCGCGTCTGCACGACCCGACGTCGGGCCGGGTCACGATCGACGGTGTGGACCTGCGCGACATTCGGCTCGCGGAGCTGTCCGAACTGGTCGGTGTCGTGTCGCAGGAGACGTATCTGCTGCACGCGACGATCCGGGAGAATCTGCGGCACGCCCGGCCCGACGCGTCGGACGCCGAGATCGAGGCTGCGGCGCAGGCGGCGCAGGTGCACGAGCTGATCGTGTCGCTGCCCGACGGCTACGACACCGTGGTCGGCGCGCGCGGGCACCGGTTCTCCGGTGGCGAGAAGCAGCGCATCGCGATCGCGCGAACCCTGTTGCGGGACCCGCGGATCCTGGTGCTCGACGAGGCCACCAGCGCACTCGACAACGAGACCGAGCGGGCCGTGCAGGCCGCGCTCGACGTCGTCAGTCGTGGCCGGACGACGATCACGATCGCGCACCGGCTCTCGACGATCCGCGATGCCGACCAGATCGCGGTGCTGAATCATGGCCGGGTCGCCGAGCGCGGCACCCACGAGGAGTTGCGCGCGCTCGGCGGCCGGTACGCCGCGCTACTCGCGCGAGGCGGCGACGCCGGCCCTACGGCCGAAGAAGGTGCCGTCACCGAGCGAGGTGCCACTGATGTAGCCCCACGAGTGCAGGCCGGACGTCGCGCGCCCGGCAGCGAAGAGGCCGGGGATCGCGTCGTCGTCGAGGTCTAGGACGCGGCCGTCGACAGTGGTGCGCAGGCCGCCGATGGTGAACACCTCGGCGCCGCCACCGCCGGTTCCGCCGTCGCCGTACTCCGGGGGAGCCATGCCACGCTGGACGTCGATCGCGGCGAACGGCGACTGCAGTGGACGCAGCCAGCGCGCCGACTTGTGGAAGTACGGATCCTCGCCGTGTTCGGCGAAGCGGTTGTACTCGCCGACCGTGTTCTGTAGTGCGCCCTCGGGCATGCCGATCTCGCGCTCGAGCTCTTCGAGCGTCTCGGCGACGAAATGCGGCTGCACGCCCCAGCGTTCGTCGACCGGGACCTCCTCGTACGCCTGCTCGTCGAGGATCACCCACACCTTCAGGTTGTGTTTGAACAGTGCCGCCTGCCCGACCAGGCCGGGGTAGACGTCCTCGTTGATGAACCGCTGGCCGACACTGTTGACGATCATGCCGCGCACCATCATTCCGGGCACCAGCGAGATACCCACCTGACCGGCAGACATGTGCTTGACCGCCGCGCCGACGGCCTGCGCCATCACGATGCCGCGGCCGTCGTCGCCGCCGTCGCTGTTGACGCCCAGACCCACCAGCTGTGGCGCGTGCTGCGCGAGCATCTCCTTGTTGTCGGCGAACCCGCCGGTCGTGATGACCACGCCGCGTCGGGCACGGTAGGTGACGGTCTCGTTGAAGTGCCGGGCCACGACGCCGACGACGCGGCCGTCCTTCATGATCAGGCGCAGGGCGGTGGTGTCGGTGTGGATCGCGATCGCGGTCTTCGTGACGGCCTCGCTGAGCACCGCCATCAGAACCTTGCCGCCGAAACCGTCCGAGGTGACGCGGTGCCCACGGGGCGCCGGTTCGGCGATCTCGTAGAACGGATAGGCGTTCTCACCCATCCACATCAGGCCGTCGTCGGTGGGCGGCACCCAGGTGGGGGAGTCCCACAGCGACGGCTTGAAGGGGACGCCGTGGTCGACGAGCCACTGGTAGTGGGCGACACTCTCGCGGCTGTAGAGTCCCACCTTCTCCTGGTCGGCGTCCGGGCCGAGCGCGGCGAGCAGGAACTTCTCCATCTCCTCGGCGGTGTCGGTGAAGCCGCACGCCTCCTGGATCGGGGTTCCGCCACCGAGGTACATTTCGCCCCCGGACAATGCCGACGACCCGCCGCCACCGCTCTGTCGCTCGAGCAGGACCACGTCGGCGCCCGCGGCGTCGGCCTCGAGTGCGGCCGACGCACCGGCGCAGCCGTAGCCGATGACGAGGACGTCGGTCTCGTGGTCGTAGGCGGTGATCTCCGCCGCGTCGATCGGGGTGACGGGTACGCGTGCGCTCATCCGGTTCTCCTGTCGTGACACTGGCATGGCTGTGGTGCCGGTCACAGTAGGGTCGCAGTGCGGGACCGTGAAGGTGGTTGTCCGGTGAGCGGGAAGCTGGGGGTGCGCACTCAATCCTTCTGGGTCAGCGGCGGTTCAGTTCCAGTGGCAGCGATCGATGACGGCGCACCAACAGGCTCGGCACCCATTCGGCTCCGCCGTCGGCGATGGTGAACGACGTGGTGCGCTCGATCAGCGTCGTCAGCGCGGCCAGTGCTTCCATCCGGGCCAGCGCCGATCCGACGCAGAAGTGGATACCCTTGCCGAACGCGAGGTGGCCTTTCAGGTTCGGGCGGTCCAGGCGGGCGGTGTCGGGGTCCACGAACCTCGCCGGATCGCGATTCGCGGCCCCCCACAGCAGCAGCAGGTGGTTCCCGGCGGACAGCCGGACGCCGCCGAGGGTGGTGTCCGTGACGACGTGTCGGTGATGCCCGCGGAACGGTGATTCGAGCCGGAGTGCCTCGTCGAGGAACGGGTCGATCAGCTGCGGGTCGCGCCGGAGCCGGTCCTGCAGTTCCTGATTCGTCGCGAGGATTCGGGTGGCGTTGGCGATCAGGCCTGCAGTCGACTCGCCGCCAGCGCCGACCAGTTGCACCAGGACGAGGACGGCGACGTCGTCGGTGAGATCGCCCTCGTTGCAGGCGTGGGCCAGCACGCCCAGCAGATCTGTCTGCGGATCTCGCTTGGCGGCAGTGAATTCGGTGTGGAGGTAGCCGGTGAGTGCGGCAGCCGAAGCGACCAGCGTCGGTAGACGGTCCTCGGTGACGATCCCGCCGAGCATCTCGGTGCTGTCGTACGACCACGAAAGCAGTTGCGGGACGTCGCTCTGCGGCAGTCCGATCAGGCTCGCGACGAGGGCGAGGGGTAATGCGTCGGCCATCTCGCGCGCCCACTCGAAGGTGTCGTCGGCGCGCAGCCCGGCATCCCAGAGTTGATCGACGAGGGCCCGCACCGTGGGTCCGAGGATGCGGATCCGCTTGGTGAGTTGCGCGAGAACGAGTTTGCGGTGCACCGCGTGCGAGGGATCGTCGGCGGTGGCGAGCACGTGGACCGCGCGACCGCCGCCGTCCATGTCGAACGTGACGGGTGGACCGTCGGCTCGCTGCACCATCACCCCGGTGAGGTTCGACGAGAAGTCCTCGGGACGGGCCAGTGCCTCGGTCACCAGTTCCCACGACGACACGAGGTGGAAGTCGGTGCCGGGGACGCGGTGGACGGGGTCGCGCTCGCGCAGCGTCGCGTACAGCGGGTAGGGGTCGTCGAGGTGTGCGGGGTCGAAGACGCCGAGCCCGTCCATACGTGTCCTGGTCACGGATGATCTCCCGTCAAGCGGTCGGAACCTGGTGTGGTGATGCCACCGTCCAGCCCGCGGCGACGCGGTGTCAAGGGGTGCCGGGAAACTGAGAGAACCCGTTTGACGTGCGCGAATGGGCTGTCTCGAGGCTGTGGCCGGTCGTCGGTGTCGCCGCAGGTGGCGGCAATTCCACGATGTAGACGAAACTGCCTCTCTGTCTCACAATGAGACCGTAAGTCATCGGTGATCGGAGGGGCGCATGGCGCGAACGGACGACTGGCTGGCCGGTGGGAACCGGCGGGAGGTTGCGGTCGCACGGATCACTGCGGCCGCGACGGACCTGTTCCTCGAGCGCGGATTCGATCGGGTCGGGGTCCTGGACGTCGCCGAGCGCGCGGGATGTTCACGGGCGACGCTGTACCGGTACGTGGGCGGTAAGCCCGCGATCGTCGCAGCCGTGGTGTCCTCGGCCGCAGCGTCGGTCGCCGAGGACGTGGCGTGCGCGGTGGCTCACCTCGACGGTGCCGATCGAGTGGTCGAGGCGATCCTCACGTCCGTGGCGGCGGTGCGGGCGGACCCGGCGCTCTCGTACTGGTTCGCGCACAACCGGACCGGGGCGGCGAACGGCTACCTCGCGTCGTCCCCGGATCTGGCTCGGTTCGCGACGACGCTCACAGGTGCCGTGGCCGACGACCTGGCGGGTGAGTGGATCGTCCGGGTGGTCCTCACGCTGTTGGCGTGGCCGGGAGCCGACGGCGACACGGAACGACATATGGTGCGGCACTTCGTCGCGCCGGCGTTCGCCACATAACATCGACGAGCATGAGCCACTGCGTCTTCTGCGCCATCGTCGCCGGCAAGGCGGAATCGAGTCTCGTGTACGAGGACGAGCACACGACCGCGTTCATGGACATTCGTCCTTTCACCCCCGGCCATCTGCTGGTGGTACCGAAGACGCACGCCGCGGGCCTCGCCGAGTTGGATCCCGAGGACGGGGCACGCTTGTTCCGTGTGGGGCAACGGATCGCAGGCGCACTGCGGGCAAGTACGGTGGGTGCGGAGGGGGTGAACTTCTTCCTCGCTGACGGAGTGGTAGCTGGTCAGGAGGTGTTCCACGTGCATCTTCACGTCGTTCCCCGGACGGCGGGTGACGGATTCGGTCTGCGCGGTCGCCCGACCGTGCCGCCGCGACCGGACCTCGACTATCTCGCGGGATCGATCCGCGGACGGCTGGGCGCTGCCGATGCCTGACGTGACGACGGCCTCTCCATACCTGCATCAGCGTTTTCCGGAACTGGCGAAATCCCTTCCGCACGTGCGGCTGGGGACGTCGCCGACACCCGTGCGCAAACTCGAGGGACTCGGCATCGGGGACCGGATCTGGCTCAAGGACGACAGCCGCTTCGGCTCCGGTGGGTGGGGCGGCAACAAGGTTCGCAAACTCGAGTGGATCATCCCCGACGTCCTGGCGCGGAAGTCGAAGCGCATCATCACCGTCGGCGGTCTCGGGACCAACTGGGGTCTCGCGACCGCGTTGTACGCCGGCCAGTTCGGGATCGAGACCGCGCTGGCGCTGATCGACCAGCCGGTCGACGACCACGTCCGTGCTCAACTCGCTCGGCTGCAGCGTTCCGGTGCCACCCTGCACTTCACCCGCACCAAGGCCCGCACCTTCGCGGTCGCGCCGTGGCTCATGGTTCGACACATGAAAGGCGGCCGGCTGCCCTACTACCTGCCTCCGGGCGGCTCCTCGCCGATCGGCGCGCTCGGCTACGTCGAGGCCGCGCTGGAACTGGCAGCCCAGGTCGACGCCGGCGAGATCCCCGAACCGGCGCACATCGTCGCGCCCGTCGGCTCAGGCGGCACCGTCGCCGGACTGCTCCTCGGGCTACGGCTCGCCGGTCTGCGAACCGGCGTCGTCGCGGTGGTCGTCAACGACACCCTGCCGTTGGGGCAGCGTGAGATCCGGGATCTGGCGGGACGCTCCGAATCGTTACTGCGGCAACGCGGTGCCGACCTCGGCGACATCGACCTGCGTTCGGCACCGCTGACCGTGACGCGCGAATACCTCGGCCCCGGTTACGGATACGCCACCGCGGAAGGGCGTGCCGCGCAACGTGTCGGGCACGAATTCGGCATCCCGCTCGACCCCGTCTACACCGCCAAGGCGTTCGCCGGCCTGCTCGAGATCGATGCGCACACGCGCGGTGGAGACGGCCCGATCGTCATGCTCGACACCTTCGGTCCGCGCCCGGACTGAGGTCGCTACGAAAGGCTCCGGCCGACCGGACGCGGTATCGAGGGGTGCCCGAACCGGCGCATGCAGACCTTCCGGAGTCGCTCGTCGAACTCTCGGGGCGTGATGCCGAACGTCACGAAGATGTCCTCCCGCCGGGGGCCACCGTACGGCTGCCACCGCACTGCGAACGTGATGATGTGGTCGTCGTCGGCGTCCATGGTCTCGCTCCTCGCTCGTCACACGTCGGAAATCGTTGATCGGTGGTTCTGCTTCTGCGTTGCAGAACGGCCGGTAGCAAAGCGAGACCGGCGCTCGGATTCGGTGAGCCCGCCCCACACTCCGTGTCGTTCCTCGTGCTCGAGCGCGTATGTTCGGCACTCGACGAGGACCGGACATCGTTCGCAGATCTTCTTCGCGGCCTGCTCCAGACGGATCCGTTCTCCCCAGGTGCGCGTCCGCTGCGGGAAGAACATGTCGGTTGCCGACGCGCGACATCGAGCCGAGGCCTGCCAGGTCGCGTCGGATATACGTCGAACTGCGGGGATGACGTCGCGATGTGCGGTCACGGCCGGAATGCATCCTTCCTGGAGGGGAATCGGTCCGCGGGACAACTCGTGCCAGGGTGGGCGCACCACCACCTATCCGGTGATGCGCCCACACCCGCGCGTCAGATCGCTGCCGAACCGCCGTCCACCGGCAGATTCACTCCGGTGATGAAACGGGCCTCGTCGGACGCGAGGAAGAGGACTGCGTTCGACACATCCACCGGTTCCACCCACGGTGCGGGCAGGGCCAGCAGAGTCGACGACGCCTCGGCGAACTCGTCCGCGGTGGGGTTCTCGCGATCCGGCCGGAACAGGCGCCACACCGCGTCGTTCTGGATCATGTCGGTGTTGCAGTTGGTCGGGGAGACGACGTTGACGCGGATCGAATGCGGCGCCAGTTCCATAGTCAGCGACTTCATGAGCCCGATGACGCCGTGCTTCGACGTCACATAATGGCCGAACCGTGCGAAGCCCTTCGTCCCGGCGTCCGACGACGTGATCACGACCGTTCCGCCGCGTCCGCCCCGGATCAGGTGTGGCACAGCGGCTTTGCAGGTGTTGAACACGCCGGTGACATTCACGTCGATGACGTCCGCCCAGTCGCCGACGCGGATGTCCTGGACGTCGTCGCCGAACTGGAAAATGCCGGCGTTCGCTGCGACGATGTCGAGCCGCCCCAACTCCTCCACTGCCGCAGTCAGTCCGGCTTCGAGGGCGTCGTAGTCGCGAACGTCGGCCTTGTAGGCCACGATTCGACGCCCCTCCTTCTCGACCAGTCGCACGGTCTCGGCGAGATCCTCGTCCGTGGCCGGTGCGTAGAAGTCCGACGTGCGTCCCACGTCGCCGCAGACGTCGACGGCGATGATGTCGGCGCCCTCCTGCGCGAGTCGAACCGCGTGACTGCGGCCCTGCCCGCGAGCGGCGCCCGTGATGAATGCAACCTTGCCGGCGACCCGACCTGTCATGCCCTGCTCCAATTCTCGTGCTGTCGTGGTCACTGCGCGATCTCCAGTTCGCCCATCCGTGACCACTCGGTTCCGGGAACCTCGGTGTTGATGATTCGGGGGGTCTCGCTCAGCGCGGGACGCATGGATTCGAGGCCGCGACGGAAATGGTCCGCGGCGACGTGCTCCGCGCCCGCCTCCGCGTCGCGGAAGGCCTCCACGAGCACGTACTCGGACGGGTCGTCGACGCTGCGTGACCACTCGTACCAGAGGTTTCCGGTCTCCGAGCGGGTGGCGTCGGTGAAGTCCTTCGTGATGGAGAGCCAGTTCTCCTGATGTTCGGGGAGGACCTTGAACTTGACGACGATGAAGATCATCGGGGTACTACCTCGTTCTGATGGTTCGATCGAATACCGGTGCGCACGAGGGTGCGGACCGGGGTGGGAGGTATGGCGAACGGAGCCGAGGTCCGTCGATGGGCCCCGACCTACCGTCGTGGGATGGTGTTGTGCGAAGAGCTGCCGGTCGTCAGGACGGCGAGTACTCGTACGAGACCTTGTGCATCTTCAGTTCCATGAAGGTCTCGAACTCGCGGACGCCGCCGATCTCCGGGATCCGCTTGTGCAGCAGATCGTTCAGGTGATCGTTGTCGCGGCAGACCAGCTGTACGTACACGTCCGCGTGCCCGATGCACGTGGACACGTAGGTTGCTTCCTCCCAGGCGGTGAACTCGGCGACCACATGATCGTGGTGGCCGGGTTCGACCCGGACGAGGAGGAAGGCGAGAACGCGGTAACCGAGTCGGAACGGGTCGGCGATGGCGACGATGTTGAGCACACCGGATTCCTGCATCCGGCCTGTCCTGATCCGCACGGTGCCTTCGGAGACACCGAGTTCGCGTGCGATCTGGCGGTAGGGCATGCGGCCGTCGCCCTGCAGCAGGCGCAGGATGCCACGGTCGATGTCGTCGAGGCCCTCGACCGAGATCTCGGATCCTCCCATGGACTCCGCACTCCCCGTGATCGTCATCTTGCGCACCGGATCAGTCTATGTGCTACGCAATCGTCATGGTCGGCGACTCGCGTCGACATGTTCCGTAATCCTCACGCGGTCGGCGCGAAGTCCGCGTCCGGAACCAGAACCGCACGTCCGCGCACCCTTCCGTGGTGCAGGTCGTCGAGCGCCTTGGCGAAATCCGAGAACGGGTACTTGACGGTGTGCAGGTGTACCCGACCCTCGGCGGCGAGCGCCATGAGCTCCACCAGATCGTTGTAGGTGCCGACCAGGTTGCCGACGAAGTTGATCTCGGTGCTGATCACGTCGATCGTCGGGATGTCGAGGTTGCCGCCGTAGCCGATGACGTAGTACGAGCCCGCGCGGCGCAGCATCGCGACGCCCGCAGCGATCGCGGTGCCCTCGCCGACGAAGTCCAGCACCGCCTCGGCGCCCGCTCCGCCCGTCAGTTCGAGCACCCGCTCGGCCTCGGTGCCGTCGGCGACGACGGTGACGTCGGCGCCGATCTCCTCGGCCAGCTGCAGGGCGGCGGGCGACTGGTCGACGACGACGATGCGTGCCGCGGTGAGTGCCTTCAGAACCTGGATGCCGATGTGGCCGAGCCCGCCGGCGCCGATGACCGCGACGGTCTGTCCCGGGCGCAGGATCTCGGCGGCCTTGCGGGCCGCGTGGTACGCGGTCAGCCCGGCATCGGCGAGCGCCGCGACGTCGGCCGGTGCGAGCGACGGGTCGAGCTTGACCACACTGCGCGCGGACGTTCGCAGGTATTCCGCCATGCCGCCCTCGGCGTCGATGCCGGGGAAGTCGGAAGCGGTGCAGTGCACGTCGTCGCCGCTCCGGCAGGCGTGGCACAGGCCGCAGGTGGCGAGCGGGTGGAGGATGACCTTGTCGCCGAGCGCGACGTTGGTGACGGCGGAGCCGATCTCGGTCACCGTGCCGGCGTTCTCGTGGCCGATCGTGTACGGGAGCCGAACGCCGCTCTTGTTCTGCCACTGGCCTTCGATGATGTGCAGATCGGTTCGGCACACACCGGCGCCCTCAACGCGGACGATGACGTCGTGCGGGCCCTGCAGGGTCGGCGCGGGCACCTCGTCGAGCGTCGGCTGCTGGTCGTATTCGTGTACGCGGACTGCCTTCATGTCAGCTCCTGGTCTCGGTGGGTAGTTCGGCGCAATCGGTCTGAACGGTTGCGCCGTCGGCCGGATCCGGATCCGGATCGGTGGGGTCGGGATGGTCGTCGCCTCGGACGCGCCATTCGATGGAGGTCTTGTCCTGGACGCGCTGCCGGTAGTACCAGAGCACGCAGGCGATCATGAGAATGCCTATGCCGGTGATGGTTTCGCTCAATCCGCCATAGCCGGTCAGGCCGGGGTTGAGGATGCCGACGCCGATCGCGAACGCGTTGATCGCGAACAGGACGCACGCGATCGGGATCCACGGCCGTGCCAGCCGGATCGGCCGGGGGATGTCGGGGCGGTCCCGGCGCAGCAGTACGAACGCGCCGACCGCGAGGGTCACGGCGGTGAGGTAACCGAGGTTGCTCGCCAGCAGGATCGCGATCGGCTCGCCGAGCACGATCAGCACGACGACGTTGATCATCATGTCAGTGGTGAGGGCCCGTCCGGGCACCCCGTATCGGTTGAGTACGCCGAGTTGCTTGATCGTCCCGCCCGAGCGGGAGATCCCGTAGAGCGAT
This sequence comes from Prescottella equi, assembly GCF_002094305.1. GTDB lineage: Bacteria > Actinomycetota > Actinomycetes > Mycobacteriales > Mycobacteriaceae > Prescottella > Prescottella equi. The sequence goes on along the minus strand of NZ_LWTX01000002.1, from coordinate 631,289 downwards.
CGTCCGCCGTCGGCGGTCGCGGTCATCATGGCGATGATGAACGCGGCCATGATCGGTAGCTGGCCGAGCCACGAGTAGCTGCCCAGGATCTTGTCGAAGGCCAGGCCGATGTAGTTCACCGGGTTGGCACCGATGGTCTCCTCGCCGAGCGCGCCGACCACGACGTAGGGAACCACGAGGTAGATGCCGAGGATCATCGCCGCCGAAGCGCGAAGCGCCCGCGACGTGTCCTTGACCGGATCCTTGTACTCGGCCGCGAAGCTGGCGCACACCTCCGTGCCGTACGTCGTCCACGCGGTGATGTAGAACCAGACGACGATGATCTTCCAGTCCAGGGGGGAACTGGCGCCGCTCCACGTGATTCGACTCATGTCGAAGTCGGCTCCGGAGGACACGAACGGCCCGACGACGAGGACCACCAGTCCGATGACGAGCAGGGCACCGGTGACCCGCGCGACGCCGGCGGCGATCTTGACGCCGAAGTAGTTGAGGGCCCAGGCGGTGACGATCGCGCCGATCGCGATCAGATAGGGGAGCCCGAGTTCGTGGCCGATCGGAAGTCGTACGGCGATGTCGTTGTCGGGGAAGAACGCCTGCTCGATGAGTGTGCCGAGCACGACGCCCTCGACGGACAGGGACAGGGACCAACCCATCCAGTAGCCGAACGCTGCGATGGCGCCGAGGGGTGCGAAGTGACGCTTCCAGCCTTCGTAGGCGTAGACGGAGATGCCGCCGGATTTGTTGGGGAACATCGCGGCCATCTCCGCGAAGAGATGGCTCTGGAGGAACGCCAGGGTGCACGCGACTCCCCAGATCGCGATGGCGGTCCATCCACCGATGGCGCCGACGGTGTATCCGAGAGTGAGGAACAGGCCGATCGGCATGTTCAGGGCGAAGACCATGCCGTCACGCCAGGTGAGCGTGCGGACCATGGACTCGCTGTGGGCTGCCGCATGGGCAGGTTCGTGGCCGCTCTGTGGTGGCCGTGGTAAATCAGCTGAACTCACTGGATTTCCCTCCAGAGTTGCTGGTGCCGTGTCGGTCGGTTTCGGGGGGGGGGCAGTCGCTGCCTGGGGCTTCAGGCGGTGGCGTCCTGCCATTCGGGAATGCTCCCGATTTCGGTTCGGTCTGCGATCCATTTGCGGCACTTGATCATCAGGCGGGGCTGACCGACGATGCAGGCGCCGACGAGTCTGCCGTCGCGCGAGTAGAGGGCCGCGAGATGGCCGGGCGTTCGGGAGAGGAACCGCACGGTGGCGTCACCTGTGGTGTCGCCGATGATGTCGATTCGACGCCCGAACTGGTCCGACCACACGTAGCCGACGGAATCGAGAGTCCGCTTCTCGTCCTCGATGAGATTGTGAGCCACGATCCTGGCCTGCTCCGTCGCGGATGTCCAGTGTTCGTGGCGGTGCAGGACGCCGTTGGCGTCCGCCCAGCACGCGGCGTCGCCGACGGCCCATACCCGGTGGCCGGCGCGCCCGGTCGGATCGCAGTGCACGCCGGCCGCGGAGGTGTCCAGGCCGGACCCGTCCAGCCACTCGACGTTCGGCACCGCGCCGACACCGACCAGGACGAGATCGGCGTCGATCGCCTGGCCGTCGTCGAGAACGACTCGTTCGATCCGGTCGGTTCCTTCGAGGTCCGCCACGGATCGTCCGCAGATGAGACGGACCCCGTGGTCCCGAGCAAGATCGCCGAGAATCGGCGCGACCGAGGCGCCGAGATTCCGGGAGAGGGGGATCTCGGCGACCTCGACGACCGTGACGTCGACACCCGATGCGCGCGCCGATGCCGCGACCTCGAGTCCGATGAACCCGCCACCGATGACGACCAGGTGGCGGCACGAGCGCAGCCGCTCCCGCAGGAGGTGGGCGTCGGTGAGCGTGCGCAGGGTGAAGACGCCGTCGGGGGCCTTCGGGAACGGATTCCGTGGCCGGGCGCCGGTGGCGATCACGAGGTCGTCGAACTCGATCTCGCTCAGCGTCGTCCGTAGCAATCTCCGCTGCGGGTCGAGGTGCAACGCACGCTCGCCGAGGCGGAGGTCGATCCCGTTGTCCGGGTACCAGGACTCGGGGTGGAACGCCAGGGTCTCGGCGGACTCGCCCTTCGTCAGTGCCGACTTCGAGAGCGGGGGCCGGTCGTAGGGGAGGTCGGCCTCATCGCCGACGAGGGTGATTACGCCATCGAATCCCTTGTTGCGCAATCCTTCTGCTGTGCGGACGCCGGCGAGGGATGCGCCGGCGATCACGATGCTCGTCATTCGACTCACATCTCCAAGCTCAGCGCCGCGGCCGGACACGACCGCACGCCCTCTTCGACCTCGGCGAGCTGGTCGGGCGTGACCTCCCGGGTCAGGAGCACGACCTTCCCGTTGTCTCCGAGGTCGAACGCGTCGGGGGACGTCACCACGCAGTTCGCGTAGCCCTGGCACTTGCTCAGGTCAACCTTGATAGTGGCCATCTCGAGTCCTTCGAATGTCTGGTCAGGACGACAGCGCGGTCACCGCGGTGCGCATGAAGCTCTGCAGCGGGCTCTCGCTGTCGAGCAGGAGGCGGCCGGCGGGCACGCGGCCCGAGTTGTAGCCGATCTGCTGGATGTCGGTGGCGCGCTTGTCCTCGATGAGCGTGCGATCCCACATGTCGAGCCATTCCTTCACGACCACCGGGTCGGCGCCGGGCTTGGCGTACATGTCCACGAAGGCCCAGCACTTCTCGGGCGAGACCGGCTGGACGCTGCCCACGAAGCCCACGTAGTCGTCCAGGGCGAAGAACGACGAGGGGAAGGTGAACGCGAACCGGAAGCCCTTCAGTCCGGCGGGGTCGACGCCCGACGGGAGCCACTTGATGGGGCCCTGGTGCCAGATCGTGTTCGCGTCCGAATCGATCGCGTAGTCGTCGGGGTTGGTGTGGTACGTCTTGCCGAAGCTGGTGTTGTGCAGCGTGGGGCAGTGGTAGCACTCGACGGCGTTCTCCGCCCAGAGCTTCCAGTTGCACTCCATGTCGTACTCGTAGCGCACCTGGAATTCGTACTCGCGCAGATCGGTGTTGATCTCGGCGGCCCGTTCCCGGATCCCGGCAGTCACCGTGGACAGTGGGGCTGCGGCGGGGTCGGGGTTGACGAACACCCACTGGTCCCAGCGCTCGACCGAGACTGGCTCGAGCGAGATGGTCGAGCAGTCGAAGTTCGGCTCACGCTGCGAGCGGGGTGCCGTCTTGAGCTGGCCGTCGAGGCCGTAGGTCCATCCGTGGTACGGGCACTGCAGGAGCGGCTTGTTGCCGTTCTCCTCCGCGATCGCGTGCAGGCGGTGCCGGCACACGTTGACGAATCCCCGCAGCTGCCCGTCCTTGCCGTGCGTGACGATGATCGGCACCGACCCGGCGCGGGTGACCGCGTAATCGCCGGGCTTCGCGACCGCGGATTCGTGGCACGCGTACTGCCACGACTTCGCGAAGATCTTCTCCTGTTCGAGTCGATGAATCTCGGGTGCGTAGTAGAAGGGCGCCGGAAGGGTCTCTCCCGCGTCGAGTCGGGCGAGCATCTCGTCGGTCGACGGCAGCCCGTACTTCATCCGAACGTCTTCCATCTGAACCATCACTGGTCACAAGTCCTTTCGCTGTTGCTCAGCCGGGCCATGTAATGCAGCTCACAACCCGTTGCGTAACAGCATGCGGTCTTGGATACGCAAAGTCAACAGATAGTGCTCTATTGGCTACGCATTGCGTTGTCCTTGCGTGACTGTTGTGCGGGATGCGTTCCTCTGTGTGCGGAACTCGATGTACTTTGTCGCCATGAAGTGGTGGCTGCTGGTGGGTGCGATCGTCTGCGAGGTCGTTGCGACGTTGTCGTTACGCGCGGCCACCGACCATCCCTCGTGGTACGCGCTGGTGGTGATGGGTTACGTCGCCTCGTTCGGGTTCCTGTCCGCCGTTCTGCGGCGCATGGCCGTCGGGGTCGCGTACGGGATCTGGGGCGCCTGCGGAATCACGATCACTGCGGTGGCTGCGGCGGTCATCTTCGGGGATGCGCTGACCGTGCTCATGGGGTTCGGGATCGTCCTCGTCATCGCGGGGGTTCTGGTGGTCGAGCTGGGTGCGCAGGCAGCCGAAGACGAGCGCGCCGCGGGCGGCGCGGAGCGTCGGGAGTCGGCGCAGTGACCTGGATCCTGCTCGTTGCGGCGATCGTCGTCGAGGTCGCAGGAACGTTGTGCCTCAAGGCTTCCGACGGTGGTCGACGCCGGTGGTGGTTGTTGCCGACGGCCGCCGCCTACGTCGCCGCGTTCGGGCTGATCGCCGTCGTTCTCGATCGCGGCATGGCGGTCGGGGTCGTGTACGGCATCTGGGTCGCATGCGGGGTCGCGTTGACTGCGATCCTGGGTCGCGTGATCTTCCGTGACCCGCTCACGCCCCGAATGGGACTGGGCATCGCGCTCATCATCGCCGGCGTGCTCGTGATCGAACTCGGCGCGGCGTCGGCCGCGTAGTTGCCGGAACTTCTGTCTCGGTCAAGTTCCATGCAAATGGACTCTTGTCCAGAAAGGTGTCGACCACCGCGAGTCCGGCGTGGTAGAACATGTTCCAGTTTGCTACTGGTTCGTGGCGGGTGTGGCCGATTGAGGGCGCTGTACCGGCCGCGCTCGCCGAAGGAATCCCATGCACTGGTACACCGGCAACACCGTCTACGACACCGTCCTGACCTGCGCATTCGCCTTCGCGGCGTTTGTGATCGTCGGCGGTTTCTTCGCTCAGAGTTCGTACGGCCGCTTCTCGTCCACCAACCTCGGTTTCAACCTGAACCCGAAGCTGGGGTGGTGGCTCATGGAGATCCCCGCGACCGTCGTCTTCGCGGTGTTCTATCTGAGCGGCCCCAATCGGTTCGAGCCCACGTCGCTGGTGCTCGCCGCGGTGTGGCTGCTGCACTACGCGAATCGCGGCTGGTTCTTCCCGCTGTCGATCCGCCAGGTCCCGGGCAAGCGCAGCACGTTCAACGTCTCGGTGATCGCGATGGGCGTGATCGTGACGTCGATGCACGGCTACCTCAACGGCGCGTTCTTCAGTCACGACTACATGCACCAGTACGACACCGCGTGGCTCACCGATCCCCGCTTCCTGATCGGACTGGTGGTCTACCTCGCCGGCTTCGCACTACTGGTGAACTCCGAGTCGATCGTCCGCAACCTGCGCGACAAGGACAACCCCGGCGCCACCGAGTACCGCATCCCGATGGGCGGCGGCTTCCGATTCGTCTCCAGCCCCGCGTATCTCGGTGAGTTGATCGCGTGGGCGGGTTTCGCACTGCTGACGTGGTCGCTCGCGGGTGTGGTCATCTTCCTCATCACCGCCGGCAACCTGATCCCCCGCGCACTCGCCACCCACAAGTGGTACCGGGACAAGTTCGTCGAATACCCCGGCGACCGCAAGGCGTTGATTCCCGGACTGGTCTGACTCGGCTTCCCGCTCCCGCCAGGGGAGCGGGACCACCGCTCAGTCGCTCCGTGCGCGGTCCGCGTGCCCGAGATTCCGGTCCGGGACGACGGCGTCGCGTACCAGTTTCTTCAGCGTCACGATGTCGGGAAATCCTCCGTCGCGCTTGCGATCCCACACCAACGTGTCGCCGGCGGTGACCTGGAAGATCCCGCCGGTACCGGGGATCATCGCCACCTCGCCGAGTTCCGTGCCGAAGGTGTTCAGCAACTCCTGGGCCATCCACCCGGCGCGGAGTAGCCAGTTGCACTGGGTGCAGTACGTGATGGTGACGCGGGCGGGGGAGGTCATCCCTCCAGGATCGCAGATCGGCGCCGGACACCGTGCCACTCGGTGACCGGACGACCCGCGACGAGGTGCTCGTCGACGAGACGATCGATCCGGTCGGCGGTGAGCCCGCAGTACCAGGTGTCGTCCGGGTACACCGCGACCACCGGTGCCTGCGAACACGGGAACATGCAGCCGGTCTGGGTGACGAGGACGTCGTCGTCACCAAGCCCGCGCGCTTCGAGCGCGTGGTCCAGCGCCTCCGCGGTTTCCGGGCCGCCGCGCGCCGAGCACCGCGGTCCGCGGCACACCAGCACATGTCGGGTGAAGCCGGGCACCTCGTCCCATGCCGGTGACGTGAGGGGCGCGGTGGTGGTGCGGGCCGGTGTCGTCGCTCCGCTGATCGCGGCGTCGAGCAGATCCGTGTAGTTCGCGGTGTCGGACAGCGGCGGAGCCAGACGGACGTCGGGTGCCCCTGCCCCACGTTCGCGGAGCCAGTGTCCGACGACCCGTCTGAACCACGCGTCGATCTTGCGGTCCAGCACGGTCTGCGCACTCACCACCACGATCTCGGCGGCCCCGGACGCGGCGGCCTCGTCGAGGGCGCCGGTGACCGACGTCCCCGACCCGCCGAGCACCGCGGTGCGGAAGACGGTGTCGGGATGGCGCTCCCCGAGCGCGTGCAGTGCGGCGCGGACCTGGTCGCGCGGGTCGTCGCCGCGATCGGTGGGCGCGGTGACGACCACCCAACGACGCGGACGAATGTCGTTCATGAGGAAAGCCTTTCGATTTCGGCGCCGGTCGTGCCGCACAACACCACCATGGGGCGTCCGGTGCGTGGATGCGGCTGGACGATCGCGTCGATGCCGTAGACGTCGGCGAGCAACTGTTCGGTGAGGACACTTTCGGGGGTGCCCTCGGTGACGACGCGGCCGCGGTCCAGGACCACGAGGTGATCGCAGTACATGGCGGCGAGGTTCAGGTCGTGCATCGCGGCGACGGTGGTGAGGCCGCGCGCGCGAATCAGGTCGAGCAGTTCGAGCGACGCGGAGACGTCGAGGTGGTTGGTGGGCTCGTCGAGCAGCACCACACAGGGACGTTGCGCAAACGCCCGTGCCAGTTGGGTCTTCTGTTTCTCGCCGCCGGACAGGCTCTGCCACAGGCGGTGCCGCAGGGCGGTGATCCCGGCCATCGCCAGGCTCTCGGTGACGATGTCGGCCGTCCCGGCGGCGGCCGGCCGGGCCCACCCACCGCGGTGCGGAGTCATGCCGAGTTCGACGATCTGTTCGACGGTCAACTCCAGTTCGGTCGCCGAATGCTGCTCCACGAGGGCCACCGTGCGGGCGAACTCGCGGCGGTTGATCTCGGCTGCGGGTTCGTCGCCGACCATCACCCGCCCGGAGTCCGGGCGGGTGAGGCGGGCCATCGCGGACAGCAGCGACGTCTTGCCGGAGCCGTTCGGCCCGATGAGCCCGGTGACCCGTCGGGAGGGCGCGCGGCAGCTGACGCCGTCGAGGATCGTGGTGCCGTCCACCGACCACGTCACGGCCTCGGCCCGGATCTCGGGGGAGTGGTGGCTCATGCGCGGGCCCCTCGGCGTCGCAGCAACAGGACGAACACCGGCACACCGACGACCGCAGTGACGATGCTGATCGGTAGTTCACGACCGGGCATCACCGTCCGCGCGGCGATGTCCGCCCAGACCAGCAGGACGGCCCCTGCCAGTGCGACGACGGGCAACAGCCGAGCGTGCAACGGGCCGACGAGCATTCGGGCGGCGTGCGGGACGACCAGCCCGACGAACCCGATCACGCCGGACTGCGCGACCAGCGCGGCGGTGCACAGCGACGCGATCCCGTAGAGCACCCAGCGGGAGCGTTCGACGTCGGTGCCCAGGCTCGCGGCGGCGCGCGCACCGAAGGCGAACGAGTCGAGCACCCGCGCGTGCGCGAGCAGCACGCCGGTGGTGACGGCGACGACCGCGGTGATGGTGACGAGGCCCGACCAGCGGGCCCCGGCGAACGAGCCGAGGGTCCACTGCAACACGCGGTGTGCGGCGTCGCGATCCCCGAAGAACACCAGCGCGGAGGTCAGTGCCGCCGCGAACTGGCCCACCGCGATGCCGGCCAGCACGAGACGCCCGGGTAGGAGCGCGCCGGAGGGGGAGGTGGAGATGAGGAAGACCACCAGCAGGCTCGCCAGGGCCGCGACGAAGGCCGCGACCGACACCGCGCTCATGCCGAGCACACCGACCGTGCCGACCCCGGCCGTCAGCGCGAGTACCGCGCCGAGTGAGGCTCCACCGGACATGCCGAGGAGGTAGGGGTCGGCGAGCGCGTTACCGGTGAGCGACTGCAACACCGCGCCGCACAGCGCCAGCCCCGCACCGACCAGCGCGGCGGCGAGCACGCGCGGCAGCCGCAGGTCCACGACGATGTGCGTGGTCAGCAGGTCGGTGCCCGCCCCGACGCCGAGACGTCCGGCGATCGCCTCCACCACGGTCCCGATCGAGAGGTCGGCGGCGCCGATCGCGACGCCGGCCGCGCAGCTCACCACGAGCAGCGCGGCCAGTGCCGCCGTCCAACTGGTGGCCGTCGTCGTTCGTACCCGGGCGGGAACCCGGGCGCTCACGCTCATGCCCGGCCGCCGCCCAGCTGCTCGGCGACGAGAGTTGCGCCCTCGATCAGACGCGGGCCGGGAGTGCTCGCCGAGAACGGCACCACGACGAACGCGTCGTCGCGGACGGCCTTCAGATCCTTCAGCGACGGATCGTTGCGGAGGTAGTCCTTCTTCGCCTCGGCCGTGTCCCACGACGCGTCGGCGAGAACGATGACGTCCGGGTTCGCCGCCAGCACGGTCTCCCAGCTGCCGTCCAGCCAGGCACCGTCGGAGCCGGCGAAGATGTTGGTGCCGCCGACCGCGTCGATGATGAGCTGCGGCCCGCCGGCATTGCCGCCGATGTACGGGGTGTCGGTGCCGCTGTCGTACCAGAAGACGCTGCGGCCGTTCGCCGCTGCGGTGGTCTCGATCCCGCTCAGCGTCTGGCGCATCTGCGCGACGACGGCGTCGGCGTCGGCCTCGCGCCCGAAGAGCGTGCCGTAGTCGGTGATCTCGGTCGCGATCGAGTCCCAGGACACCGCCGGACGCGTCGACTTGTCCTTGCAGGCGAACGGCGAGACGTAGGTGGCGATGCCCAGAGTGTCGAACGACTCGTGGGTACCGACGGCCTTGTCCTCGAATGCGCTCGAATACGACGCCAGCACCAGGTCCGGCTTGGTCTCGAGGAGCGCTTCCCTGCTCGGGTAGTCCTTCTCGTCCAGCGCCGGGATCTGCGCGTACGCCGCCTGCCACTGCGCGGCGATGGTGTCGTCGAGGTACGCGGTGCCGGCCATCTGTCCCTCCGCGCCGATCGCGAGCGCCGACTCGGTGGCGCCCTGGTTGAGGGTGACGGCCCGCTCCGCCGGACCGTCGAGAGTGACGGTGCGGCCGCAGTTCTGCAGGGAGATCGACGCGGTGCCGGCGTCCTCGTCGGACGACCCGCCGCAGGCGGTGAGGGTGAGGGCTGCGGCGATCGACACCGCTGCCGTAGAGATGACTCGGCGAGAGATAGGGGTACGCAAAGCGACCCGCCTTCCATGACTCGTGGAAAACGTGCAGGTATGCGTCACGGCCGGTCTCCTGGCTCGGCAGGGATGACCGCCGACTACGCCTTCCCGGATGCGTGAGCATCCAGTGGCTGGGGTCGAACCCCTAGTAGTCGACGTACCTGCCCACAGTGGCGAGTACCGCGCCGGCTTCTACCGGACTTCCCGAACACCGTGACGACATCGTGAAGAATAGACGACCGGTGCCCGGGCAATGGTCGGCCTTGTCGGTTTCGTGCTGTTCGGCGGTCGAGGGCGCGGAAGGCGGTGCAGACCCCTCCGGGGTCGTCAGCGCATTACCTGGACCTGCTCCGCGATGTCGGCGGCGAGCGCCATCGCGGTCAGTGCCAGACCGCTGTTGAGGTCGTACCGCAGCTGCCCGACATGACCGTCTCGGACCGCGCGCACCCTTTTCCACGTCGGCGACTGGGCCTCGGCGGCGTCGGGATTCTGCAACAGGACGAAATCCGCCTGCTCGAAGATGTCGAGTTGTTCGAGCGCGTAGAAGGTGATTCCCCTGTTGTCCGCAGACGCGTGCGCGGGATCGGTCAGCACGTCCAATCCGAGGTCGCGCGCCACCGACACCGCGAACGTGTCGTTCTGCAGCCAGAGTTGTCCCTTGTCCGCACCCGCGATCGCGATGGTCTTCCCGTCGAGAAGCCCGGCCATCGCGGCACGCGCCTGCGCCAGTTCGGCGTTGTAGCGAGCAACCACACGGTCGGCGACGTCGCGTCGATCGAGTGCCGTCAACTGCTCGGTCATCGCTCGCTTCCACGTCGATCCGGGAGTCCCCTGGTCGACGACGAGAACCGGCGCGATGTCGGTCCCCAGGAGCCCCCGCTCCCGGTAGTAGTCCCACCAACCCTGACCCACGACCAGCAGATCCGGTTCGTAGCCGAGAATCGCCTCGGCGTTCGGTTCGTTGTTGGTGCCGCCGAGACGCTCCGTCCCGGCGGGCACTCGCTGCATGAGTTGCGACCTGTCGTCCCAGTTGGTGGCGACGATCGGGTACTCGGCGAGCAGGGCGAAGTCGAGCGCGGCTCGGGCCTCGAGCACCACGACACGCTGCGGGTCACGCGGGAGCCGGTATCGCTCGTCGCCCACCACGATCTCGACCGACGCGTCGGACGTCGCACTGTTCCCCGGTCTGGTCGAGCACGCCGACAGCGCGCCCAGGGCGCCGAGTGCGGCCGCGCCGGTGAGGAAACCGCGTCGGGTCAGGGCATCGACGAGAGTGCCGAATTCACGGTCCATGTCTCGTGTGGTGCGCGCGGACGTCGGGCGGCGGACGTCGCCGTTCCAGTCTCCGAGGCGGGCGTCGGTCTTCGTCGATTCGATCACGGGCATGGATACGGCGCTCCGTCCGATAGGTCGGTCAGGGAAGGCCTCAACCTATCTACTGCCGGTGCCGTGTGGTTCGCCTGAAAAGGCCATCGGATAACGGGATTCGGCCACGCCGTCGTGGCCCGGTCAGCCGTCGAGGGCCTTCTCGGCCCGCGGCATCAGCGCCGACGACACCGTCAGCAGCACCGCGATGCCGAGGATGCCGACGAACACGAGATGGATCGCGCCCGAGAGGGCCGTCGGGTCGGGCTCGGCGGTTTCTCCGACACGGGAGTTGACCAGCGCGCCGAACACCGCGACGCCGACGGCACTACCGATCGAGCGGGCGAACATGTTGGTGGACGTGACGACGCCGCGCTCGGACCAGTCGACGCTGGACTGCGCCGCGATGAGCGTCGGCGTCGCGATCAGGCCCATGCCGGAGCCGATGACGAAGCACGTCGCGCCTACCTGCCACACCGGGGAGCCGTCGCCGAGCAGCAGGAGCAGCGCCGACCCGGCGAGCACGAGGACGCTGCCGATCAGCGCGGTCGTCCGGAACCCGACGCGTAGATACAGCCGCCCCGCCTGCGACGCGGCGATGGGCCAGCCGATCGTGAGGACCGCGAGCGCGAAGCCCGCGACGAGGGCGCCCGTGCCGAGGACTCCCTGCACGAACGTCGGCACGTACGACGTCAGGCCCATCAGGATCGCGCCGACGGACAGCGACACCAGGCTGCTCGCGACCAGCACCCGGCGGGTGAGCATGTGCAGCGGCAGGATCGGATCGGCCACGCGTCGTTCGACGAGGACGAACGCGACGAGCAGCAGCGCGCCGGCCACGAACACGCCTATGCCGGCCGGCGACACCCACGCCCAGGCCTGGCCGCCCTCGAGCAGTCCCAGGATCATCAGCGCCGCGCCGCCCGTGAGGAGGATGGCGCCGGGGTAGTCGATGCGACTGCGGCGTGTGATCTTCTCCTCCGCGAAGTTGCGCATCAGCATCCACGCCGCGATCGCGCACAGCGGCAGGTTCACCAAGAAGATCCACCGCCACGACAGGTACTCGGAGAACACGCCGCCGAGCGTCGGGCCGAGTACCGCCGACACGCCCCACACGCTCGCGATGTAACCCTGGACCTTGGCGCGCTCCGCGACGGAATAGATGTCACCGGCGATCGTCAGACTCATCGGCTGCACCGCGCCGGCGCCCAGGCCCTGGACCGCCCGGAACACGATCAGCGCGGGCATGCTCCAGGCCACGCCGCACAGCAGCGATCCGATCGCGAACACCGCGATGCCGAACAGCATGATCGGTTTGCGTCCGAAGACGTCGGCCAACTTGCCGTAGATCGGCACCGACACGGCCTGCGCCAGCAGATAGACGGAGAAGAGCCACGGGAACTGGGTGAAGCCGCCGAGGTCCCCGACGATCGTCAGGACGGCGGTCGCGATGATCGTGCTGTCGAGCGCGACCAGTGACGTGGCGAGCATCAGCGACAGCAGGATCGGGCCGCGCTCCGACCGTAGTCCCACCGATGCCCTCGAGGCGGTCTCGGTCGCCATCACTCTCCTGCCGATCGATAGTCAAGTCCGAAACAAGGCTAACGATCTCCGGCCGGTTCCTATTCCCGTCCGTTTCCACCCGCCCGCTTACCCCGGCGCCCCACCTACCCGGCGCCCCCACCCTCGCGTTTTGCGCACTTATCGCGCATTCGGGGACCGAATTCGCGCGATAAGTGCGCAAAACGCGGGAGGGGGGACGGGAGTTGATCATGAGAAGCGGGGTTCTGCGGACAGATCGGGGCAGACACGTGTGGCGAGATGCGCCGATCCGGGCGACCGATAGGGTTGGGGACGTGCGTCCTTCACTCGAGTCCTACACCCACCTGGCCGGCGGCAAGGTCCGCGATCTGTACACGATCGACGACGAGCACCTGCTGCTGGTCGCCAGTGACCGGATCTCGGCCTACGACCATGTGCTGAGCACGCCCATCCCGGACAAGGGTCGCGTGCTCACCGCGATGAGTGTCTTCTTCTTCGAGAAGCTCGGCGGCACCAACCACCTCGCCGGAGACCCGCTCGACGAGCGCATCCCCGAAGAGGTGCTCGGCCGCGCGCTGGTCGTGCGCAAGCTGAACATGCTCCCGGTCGAGTGCGTCGCCCGCGGCTACCTCACCGGGTCGGGTCTGGCGGACTACAACAGCACCGGCGCGGTGTGCGGCGTCGCGCTGCCCGAGGGCCTGGTCGAGGCCAGTCAGCTTCCCGAGCCGATCTTCACGCCGGCCAGCAAGGCCGAACTGGGCGACCACGACGAGAACATCGACTTCGCGACGGTCGTCGACAAGGTGGGCCAGGACCTCGCGGTCAAGCTGCGCGACGACACCCTCGACATCTACTTCCGGGCCGCCAGCTTCGCGCGGGACCGGGGGATCATCCTCGCCGATACCAAGTTCGAATTCGGTCTCGACGCCGAAGGCAACCTGGTGCTCGCCGACGAGGTGCTGACGCCCGACTCGTCGCGCTACTGGCCGGCCGACGGCTACGAGCCCGGCAAGGTGCAGCCCAGCTTCGACAAGCAGTTCGTACGGAACTGGCTCACCGGCCCGGAGTCCGGCTGGGACCGCGCGTCCGACACGCCGCCCCCGCCGCTGCCGCAGGACATCGTCGACGCGACCCGCGCGCGCTACATCGAGGCGTACGAGCGCATCTCGGGCCTGTCGTTCGAGGACTGGGTGGGCTGAGATGACTGTGCCCTCGACGCCGACTACGCCCCCGGTCGCCAAGCGGGTTCCGTTCGAACGGACGCATCACGGGGACACCTTCGTCGATCATTACGAATGGCTCCGCGCTAAGGAGGATCCGGAGGTCATCGCGTACCTCGAGGCCGAGAACGCGTACACCGCGCAGCAACTCGAGCATCTGGAGCCGTTGCGGGAGAAGGTGTTCCAGGAGATCAAGTCGCGCACGCAGGAGACCGACATGTCGGTCCCGACACGACTCGGTGACTGGTGGTACTACGCGCGCACCATCGAGGGCAAGCAGTACGGCGTCAACTGCCGGTGCCCCATCGCCGGGCCGGACGACTGGACACCGCCGGAGCTGTCGACCGACACGGCGATCGAGGGCGAGCAGGTGCTCCTCGACGGCAACGCCGAGGCCGAGGGACACGACTTCTTCTCGGTGGGCGCGTTCTCGCTCAGTCACGACGGCACGCTGCTCGCGTACTCGGTGGACGTGATCGGCGACGAGCGGTACACGCTGCGGTTCAAGAACCTCGAGACCGGCGAGTTGCTGCCCGACGAGATCCCGAACACCGCACCGGGTGCGACGTGGGCGATCGACCATCGGCACATCTTCTACCTCACGGTCGACGAGTCGTGGCGGCCCGACACGGTGTGGCGGCACAAGCTCGGTACCGGACAGGACGAGGACGTCCAGGTCTTCCACGAGCCGGACGACCGCTACTGGGTGGCGGTCGGCTCGACGCGCAGCGAGAAGTACCTGATGATCTGGCTCGGCTCCAAGGTCACCACCGAGGGCTGGATCCTCGAGTCGGCTGACCCCGAGGGCGAGTTCCGGGTGATCCTGCCGCGCCGCGAGGGCGTCGAGTACTCGGCCGAGCACGCCGTGATCGCCGGCGAGGACCGCTTCCTGATCCTCCACAACGACGTGGTCGACGGCGAGAAGGCCGAGAACTTCGTGCTCGCGCAGGCGCCCGTCACGGATCCGGCTGCGATGGAAATCCTTGTCCCGCATCGCCACGACGTTCGGCTCGAGGACATCGACACGTTCTCCGACCATCTCGTGCTCAGCTACCGGCGTGACGTGCTGACCCGGCTGGCGATCTGGCCGCTCACCCCCGAGGGGTACGGCGAGCTCACCGAGATGGAGTTCGACGAGGAACTGTTCTCGGTCGGCCTCGGCTCCAACCCGGAGTGGGAGCAGCCGACGCTGCGGATCGGTTACACGTCGTTCATCACGCCCTCTCGGGTGTACGACTACCGGCTCGCGACCGGCGAACTGCTGCTGCGCAAGTCGCAGCCGGTGCTCGGCGGCTTCGATCCGGCGGAATACGAGCAGCACCGCGAGTGGGCGGTCGCCGACGACGGCACCCGCATCCCGCTCTCGATCGTGCGGCGCAAGGGGATCGGCGGCGACCCGGCCCCGACGCTGCTGTACGGGTACGGCTCGTACGAGGCCAGCATGGACCCGGCGTTCTCGGTGGCGCGGCTCTCGCTGCTCGACCGCGGCATGGTCTTCGTCGTCGCCCACGTCCGCGGCGGCGGCGAGATGGGGCGGCACTGGTACGAGAACGGCAAGACACTCACCAAGAAGAACACCTTCACCGATTTCGTCGCGTGCGCAAGGCATCTCATCGCCGAGGGGCGGACGACACCGGGGCAGTTGGTGGCCGACGGTGGCAGTGCGGGCGGTCTGCTGATGGGTGCGGTCGCGAACCTGGCCCCCGAACTGTTCGCGGGCATCCTCGCGAATGTGCCGTTCGTCGATCCGCTCACGTCGATCCTCGACCCGGATCTGCCGCTGACGGTGATCGAGTGGGACGAGTGGGGCAACCCGCTCGAGGACCCGCAGGTGTACGAGTACATGCGCTCCTACAGCCCGTACGAGAACGTCGAGGCCAAGGACTACCCGGCCATCCTCGCGATCACCAGCATCAACGACACCCGCGTGCTCTACGTCGAACCCGCGAAGTGGGTTGCGGCGCTGCGCGCGACGAAGACGGGCGACTCACCGCTGCTGCTCAAGACCGAGATGAGCGCCGGGCACGGCGGTGTCAGCGGCCGGTACGAGAAGTGGAAGGAAGTCGCGTTCGAGTACGCGTGGGTGCTCGACACGGCCGGCGCCGTCTGAGCCGGTCGGCTGCTCGCCCACCGGCTCGTCGGCGGCCTTCGCGATCGGTGCCCTTGCGGTATGGGCGATCAGCCTGCGAGAACCCCCGCCGTCGCCATCCCGGACAGCACGTGCGCGGTCGGGGTCACCACGGCGCAGCGCGCCGCGGCGTAGTCGAGAGCCTGTCGATGCTCGGCCTCCGAGAAGTCGGCCAGTCCGTCCGCGACGAGGAACATCTCGACGTCCTGCATGAAGCCGTCGAGCGCGGTGGTGAGGCAGCCGATGTGGGCGTACACGCCGGTCACGATCAGTTGGTCCCGGCCGAGGTCCGACAGGCGCTGCCGCAGATCGGTTCTGGCGAACGCGCTGTAGCGCCACTTGGTGAGCAGGACGTCGTCCGGCTCCGGCGCGAGGTCGGCGATGATCGCGGTCTCGGCGGGGTCGGAGGACAGGCCCGGACCCCAGAAGTCGGTGAGCAACGCCCGGTGCTCGGGATCCTGGTCACCGGGCTGCGCGGTGTACATGATCGGGACACCCGCGACCCGGCAGGCGGCGCGGATCGCGTCGACGTTCGCGATCATGGTGCGGATGGGGTCGGCGGTGCGGTCGAATGCGCGGATGAAGTACTCCTGCGCGTCGTGGACCAGTAGCACCGCGCGGGCCGGGTCGATGCGCCACGATGCGCGATTGTCGGGCAGCTGGGTGGGCATCGGGTAGGAGACGGAGCGGGGAAGGGACATCTGATGCCTAACTGTCGGTAGCGGTTTCGGTGACGAACGTGGATTCGAGGGCGCGTCGCAGCTCGGTGCGGCTGACCTTCCCGACGCCGGTGACGGGGAACTCGTCGACGAACCGGAAGCCGTCGGGGATCTTGTAGGCGGCCAGTCCGCGTTCGCGGAGGAACACGCGCAGTTCGACGGCGCGCGGCGGGGTGCCCTCGCCGACCACGAAGGCGAACGTGCGCTCGCCCAGGTAGGCGTCGGGCTTGGAGACGACGGCGACATCGCGCACGGCGGGGTGCGCGAGCAGGTGGTTCTCCACCTCCTCGGCCGCCACCTTCTCACCGCCCCGGTTGATCTGGTCCTTCGCACGGCCCTCGACGACGATGTGCCCGGTCTCGGTGAGGCGCACCCGGTCACCGGTGCGGTAGAACCCGTCCTCCGTGAACGACGCCCGATTGTGCTCCGGCGCAGCGTAGTAGCCGCGGATCGTGTACGGGCCGCGGGTGAGGAGGTTCCCGACCACCCCGACCGCGACCGGCCTGTCGTGGTCGTCCACCACGAGCACCTCGTCGTCCGGGCTGATCGGCCGGCCCTGCGTGGTGACCACGACGTCGTCGGGATCGTCATGGCGCGTGTAGTTCACCAGGCCTTCGGCCATCCCGAACACCTGCTGCAGTCGGCACCCGAGTTCGTCGCGGACGCGGCGAGCCGCTTCGGCGCCGAACTTGGCGCCGCCCACCTGCAGCAGTTCGAGACTCGACAGGTCGTGCTTCGCGCGGGCCGGCGACGACATCCAGGTCAACGCGAGGGGCGGGACGAGCGACGCGATCGTGATCCGCTCGCGCTCGATCAGTTCGAACGACGTCGACGGCGTCGGGTCCGGGGCCATCACCACGCGCCCGCCCGCGTGGAGCACCCCGAGGATGCCGGGCGAGCTCATCGGGAAGTTGTGTGCGGCAGGCAGGCTCACGAGCATCCGGGTGTCGGGGTCGAGGCCGCAGATCTCGGCGGACGCGCGCACCGAGTACAGGTAGTCGGTGTGTGTGCGGGGGATGAGCTTGGAACGCCCGGTGGTTCCGCCCGACAGTTGCAGGAACGCGACGTCGTCCGGTGCGGGTTCGGCGCGGTCACCCGGGTCCGGTGTGGCGGTCCGCAGCTCGGAGAGCGGGACGAAGCCGGGATCGTCTCCTGCCTCGCCGACGACGATCACCAGCGGCGGACGCTCGGATCCGGCGACGATCTCCCGCGCCAGCGTCCGGTAGTCGAACCCGGCGTGCCGGTCCGCGATCACGTACGCGGCTGCGTCGGTGAACTCGCAGAAGTAGCCCACCTCGGCGCGGCGATGCGCGGGCAGCGCGAACACCGGCAGGGCCCCGATCGCGAAGACCGCGAACAGCATCTCGACGTACTCGGGCATGTTCGGCAGCTGCAGCACGACCCGGTCGCCGGGCCGCACGCCCACGCGGAGCAGGCCCGCGGCGAGGACGTCGGCGTTGTCGCTCAGCTGACGGTACGTGAGGGTGCGCACGGCGTCGCCCTCACCCGCGCCGGTGACGGCGACGCGGTCCCCGAACTGCTCGGCACGGGCGGGCAGGAAGCGGGCGAAGGTCTCGTCGGTCCAGTATCCGGCGTCCCGGTAGCGCTGCGCGAACTCGGCGGGATACGGCGTGGCGGGGACCAGTGGACTGCGCCGTAGGGCGGTACTCACGGCGTGCTCCTTTCGGGTGATGGGCGAGCGTGGCAGGGCGGCAACGGGTGTCAGGCCCGCAGCGTCGCGCCGCCGTCGACGTAGAGTGCCTGCATCGTGATGTGCCGGGCGCGCTCGGACAGGAGGAACTCGACCGAGTCGGCGATATCTTCGGCGGCGGCGATGCGCCCCAGCGGGATTCCCACCTTGAAATCCGCGAGACTGCCCTCGATCGCACCGCGGGCACCGGTGTCGTCGGCAGGGTCGGGCCAGAGGGAGCGCTGCATGTCGGTGTCGGTGGAGCCGGGCGCGACGACGTTGACCCGGATGCCGTGGTGCGCCAACTCGAGTCCGGTGACCCGCGCGATCATGGTCGCGGCGGCCTTCGACGCGCCGTACGCGCCCATTCCGGTTCGCGGTACTCCCGCCGCGTTCGATCCCACCACGACGATCGCCCCGGCCCCGCGTGCCCGCATCGCTCTGCCGACGGACCGGACCACGTTGAGGAGGCCGGTGACGTTGACGTCGAACACGCGCTGCCACGAGTCGGGTTCGCTGTCGAGCACCGAGCCGGTCTCGAGTACTCCGGCGACGTGCGCGAGCCCGGTCAGTGGTCCGTGGAGGGATTCGATCGTGGCGACGGCGCCGGCCACCGCGTCGCCGTCGCGGATGTCGACGGCGTGGGCGGCCACGCACGCCACGCCGACCAGCTCCCCGGTCCGCTCGAGGGACTCGGCGTCGCGGTCGAGCACCGCCACGCGCCATCCGCGTTGTGCGAGGGTGGCGGCGGTGGTGCGGCCGATGCCCCGTCCGGCGCCGGTCACCAGACACAGAGGTGCGGTCATGCGGTCACTCCGAGGGCGTCGAGAATGGTGGTGAACTTGGTTGCGGTCTCGGCCAACTCGTCTTCCGGGACGGAGTCGGCGACGATGCCTCCGCCGGCGTACGCGGTGATCCCCGTACCGTCGGCGTCGATGCGGGCGCAGCGGATCGTGACCATCCACTCACCGTCGCCGCGCTCGTCGCACCACCCGACCGCGCCGGCGTAGAAGCCGCGGTCGCCTTCGAGTGCGCTGATCGTCTCGTATGCGTCGCGGGTGGGGGTACCGCAGATCGCGGGGGTGGGATGAACTGCGAGGGCCAGGTCCAGCGCCGTCATCGACGTGTCGGCGAGCATCCCCCGGATCGGCGTCCCGAGATGCCACAACTGCGGAGTGTGGGTGAGTGTCGGGCGCTCCGGGATGTCGAGTTCGGTGCACAGGGGCGCGAGCCTGTCGCGGATGGCGTCGACGACGTAGCGGTGCTCGTCGAGGTTCTTCGCGGACTCACCGAGGGTCCGCCCCGATTCCCAGTCGGCCAGCGGGTCGTCGAGTCGTCGTGCCGATCCCGCCAGCGGATGGCAGCTGATCGCCCGTCCCTCCTTGCGGATCAGCACCTCGGGACTGGATCCGACCAGCCACTGCCCGGCGCTGGCGGATCCGGCGGCGGAGAGGTCGACGCAGTAGCCGTTGCCGGCGGGATCGGCCGCGACCAGGTTCCGGAGCAGAGCCTCGGGGTCGAGGCGATCGTGCGTGCGCAGGCGCAACATCCGGGCGAGGACGACCTTTCGGAGCGGATCGGCGTCGTCCCGCAGCCGGTGCAATGCCGTCCGGACGCGGGCGAGGTGCTCGTCCTCGGCGGGGAGGCGTTGCTCCACCTCGCAATGGGGCAGGTCGCCGGTGGCGACGCTGCGCCACGGCTTGTCGCTCCGCCACAGCAGACCGGGCTCCACGAACGCGGCGGGGGTGTCGGGATCGAACGGCAGGGCGCCGGTCAGAGCGGTGACGTCGCCGGCGCGCAACGCGTCGGCGGCCTCGATGGCATCGTCGAAGTGACGAAGGACACCCTCGGCACGGATGCTTCCCTGGGGCCGGGACAGTACGAACGGGTTCACGGCGACGGGTCCGGCACGGTGTGGGGTGATCGCTGCGACGACCGGTGCAGGCATGAGCGCTCACCTTTCGATGGCGGTGACGTGGGACGAATCGGCGGAGATGCGCCGACCGGAACGACGATATACGGTTAGCCTAACCTTTGGTACTCTTCGATCTTGATCCGGTCGCCGAAATGGCGGCGTGGAGCGTTGCGGCGCAACCGGATTCGCCTACGGAACAGGAGATGGTCAGTGTCTTCGATCGGCCCGTCGACCTCGGTATTTCCACTGACCCGAGCTCAGGCCGGCGTGTGGTTCGCCCAGCAGCTGGACCCGGACAATCCGATCTTCAACACCGCCGAATGTATCGAACTTCGTGGCGACGTGAGCATTCCGGCGCTCGTCGGTGCGGTGCGCGACGCTGTCGGTGAGGCCGAAGTGCTCACTGCTGCAGTCGAGGTCGCGTCGGACGGCTCGGCGTATCTGCGTCCCGGCGCGCACTCGTTCGACGCCGTGCCGGTGCACGACCTTCGCGACCACGACGATCCGGAGGCGGCGGCCCGGGACCTGATGGAGGCCTGTCATCGCACGGTCGTCGACCCGCGTGCCGAATCCTGTGTGCGCGCTGCTGTTCTTCAACTGGACGATCGTATAGTTCTGCTGTACTTGGGTATTCACCACCTCGTGATCGACGCGTACGGCTTCGGTCTGCTCATGCGGCGGATCGCGGAGATCTACACCGCGGACGTGCGGGGGGAAGAGCGTCCGGCCTGCAAGTTCACGTCGCTCGCACCCGTCGTCGCCGAAGAGGCCGCCTACCGGGAGTCGCCCCGGTTCGAGGCCGATCGCGTGTTCTGGACCGACTACCTCGACGACGCATCGGAGGCCGTCACGCTCGCCGGGGGCGGAGCCGGAATCGCGCGTGCATCACGCGGAATGCGGCTCACCCTCAGCGCCGAACAGCAGCGGGGCCTGTCCGCGGTCGGCAGTGCGGCCCGCGCCAGTTGGGGCGACGTCCTCACCGCGGCGGTCGCAATCTACCTGCGCGGGGCGAGCGGACGTGGTGACATCGTCCTCGGGTTCCCCGTGATGAACCGTCTGGGTAGTGCGGCGTTGGCAGTGCCGATGTCCGCGGTCAACGTCGTTCCGCTGCGGCTGGAGCCGGCCCCGTCGACGACCGTCGTCGACCTCGTCGGGCAGGTGCGCGACGCCGTCGCCCGGTGCCGGGATCACTATCGCTACCGCGGTGAGGACATCCAGAACGACCTGCGCCTGCCGTCCGGATCCCGCGGCGTCGTGGGGCCGTCGGTGAACGTCAAACCGTTCGGTGACCGGCTGCGTTTCGGTGACCTGTACGCGGCGGTGCACTCGATCGCCCGTGGTCCGCTCCAGGACCTCATGGTGACCGCCCGCCCCCTCGATCACGTCGGTGGGCTCGAGGTGTGGGTCGACGTCGACGCCGAGCGCTACACCGCCGACGAGCTGGCCACGCACACCGGTCGTCTGGCCCACCTGCTGGATTCGCTCGCGGCGCTGGAGGATCCCGGCGCGACCGCGCTCGCCGGGGTGCCGATCCTCACCTCCGACGAACGCCGGACGCTACTCGCGCGTGCCGCGGGCAAAGCCCTGGCCGTCCCCACCGGTCTCACCCTGCCGGACCTCCTGCAGGCCCAGGTGGAGCGTGATCCGGACGCGCCCGCAGCGAGCGACGGAACGACGTCCCTGACCTTCGGTGAGCTCGCGTCGCGGGCGCGCCGGCTCGCCCGAAACCTGCTCGCCGGCGGACTCGGGCCGCACCGGCGGGTCGCGGTGGCGCTCCCGCGTGGCGTCGACACGCTGGTCGCGCTGTTCGCGGTCCTCGAGGCCGGCGGCACGTGCGTGCCGGTCGATCCCGATCACCCGGCGGACCGGATCGGCCATGTGCTCGACGAGACCGGGCCCGGGTGCGTCGTCACGAACGGTGCTGTGGCGCAGCGTCTGCGCGAGGTGACGGGCACGAGCCGCGTCGTCGACATCACGGCCCTCGACCTCTCGGTCGGCGAGGACCATCCGGTGTCCGCCGCCGAGCGTGGCCACCGGATGCACGACCTCGACATCGCCTACGTGATCCACACGTCGGGCTCGACCGGACGACCCAAGGGCGTCGAGGTGCCACATCGCGGCGCGGTCAACCTCTTCCACAGCCATCGGGATCGGGTGTTCTCCCGCGCGTGTGCCGTCGCCGGGCGGGATCGCCTGCGGGTGGGGCACGCGTGGTCGTTCGCGTTCGACGCGTCGTGGGGGCCGCACCTGTGGATGCTCGCGGGGCACGAACTGCGGCTGGTGGACGAGGAAACCCAGCGCGATCCGGAGCGGCTCGCAGCGCAGGCCCGGGCCGAGGGGTGGCACTTCGTGGAGCTGTCGCCGTCGCAGCTCGAACACATCGTCGACGCCGACCTGCTGCCCGCCGACATCGTCCCCACCCTGGGGTTCGGCGGCGACGCGGTGAGCGAGAACCTGTGGCGACGCCTGCGGGAGCGGGGTGGCACCGCGTTCAACTTCTACGGCCCCACCGAGGGCACGGTCGACGTCGTGGTCGCCGAGATCGTCGACGCCCCCGAACCGGTGATCGGGGTGCCGGTGGCGAACCTGGCTGCCTACGTGCTCGATTCGGGGCTCGAGCCGGTGCCGGACGGCGTTCCCGGCGAGCTGTACGTGGCGGGCCCGGGTGTCGTGCGCGGCTACCTCGGTGCGGCGGCGGTGACGGCGGCACGTTTCGTCGCGAATCCGTTCTGCGCCGATCCCGCCGGCGACGACGCGCGTCTGTACCGGACCGGGGACATCGTGCATCGCCGGCCGGACGGACAGATCGTCTACCGCGGACGCACGGACGACCAGATCAAGATCCGGGGTTTCCGGGTGGAACTCGGCGAGGTGGAGTCCGCGCTGCTGCGCCTGCCCGGCGCCACCCGGGCCGTCGCGACGACGCGCCCCGACGCCACCGGATCGGTGCGCCTGGTCGGGTACGTCGTGGGCGCGGACGGCGACCCGATCGGCGCTCGTGAGCTGCTCGCGAACTGGTTGCCGGCGTACATGGTGCCGTCGGCATTCGTGTTCCTCGACGCGCTACCGCTGACGTCGAACGGCAAGGTCGACCGGAAGCGTCTGCCGGAACCCGACTTCGGCGCGGTGGTGTCGACGCGTGAGCCGTCGACCGAGCTGCAGCGGGTGCTGTGCGCACTCGTCGCCGACGTGCTCGGCCTCGACGCCGTCGGCGTGGACGACGACTTCTTCCTGCTCGGTGGTCACTCGTTGGCCGCCGCGAAGCTGATCGCGCGGGTGCGCGACGCCGTGGGCGTCGAACTCGCCATCCGCGCCGTGTTCGACAATCCGACCGTGCTCGGGCTGGCCGAGCAGTGCGAGGCCGCGACGGGGGCCGGACGCCGGCCTCCGGTGCTCGCGGTGGACCGCGGCCCGGTCTCGCCGCTGTCCACCGCCCAGCAGCGGCTGTGGTTCCAGTTCCGGCTCGAGGGACCGAGTTCCACGTACAACATTCCCGTGGCGCTGCGCCTGCGGGGTGTGCCCGATCCCGCGGCACTGTCGGTGGCAACCGGCGCGTTGCTCTGCCGGCACGAGGTGTTGCGCACCCTGCTCGAGGACGTCGACGGCATCGGCATGCAGCGGGTGTGCCCGGTGCCGGACACGGTGCCGTTCGAGGTGGAACACGTCGCCCCGCACGAGCTGGACGCGGTTCTGGCGGCCGCGGCACGTCACCCGTTCGACCTCGATCACGAGTTCCCGATCCGGCTGCGCTTGTTCGTGACCGGCACGGAGTCGGTGCTGTTGGTGCTGACGCACCACATCGCGAGCGACGAACTGTCGACGCCCGTACTGATGCGCGACCTGGGCTCGGCGTACCGCGCTGCGGTCGCGGGGGAGAACCTCTCGCTTCCCGACCTGCCGGTGCAGTACGCGGACTACGCACTGTGGCAGCGTGATCTGCTCCGCGAAGGTGACGATCCCGCTGCGCTCACGGCGGTTCAGCAGGAGTTCTGGCGCGCCCGGCTGGCGGGTGCCCCGGAGGAGATCGCGCTGCCCGCGGACCGCCGCCGTCCGGCGGTCCCGACGTTCGCCGGGGGAGTCGTCGAACGAGCCGTGAGCGCCGGGATCACCGACGACCTGCGTGCGTCCGCGCGGGCGGCGGGAGCGTCGATGTTCATGCTCTCGCACACCGCCCTGGCAGTCGCGCTGGCGGGCAGCGGGGCCGGGCACGACATCGTGGTCGGCACTCCCACGGCGGGCCGGCCCACCGCCGAACTCGACCAGCTCGTCGGCTTCTTCGTCAACCTCGTGGTGCTGCGCACGGATCTCTCGGGAGATCCGACGTTGACCGAACTGGTCGGCCGGGTGCGCTCCGACGACCTCGAAGCCTATGCCCATCAGGATCTTCCGTTCGACCGGCTGGTGGAGGCCGCCAACCCGGAGCGCTCCGCGTCCCGGCACCCGCTGTTCCAAGTCCTGGTCCAGCACCGGATGCCGCCCGTCGTCGACGAGTTCGCGGAGTTCGCCCCGAGCGTCGTCACGCTCGACACCGGCGCCGCGATGTTCGATCTCACCGTCGACGTCGTCGAAGTGCCCGGCGACGGCCTGCGGGTGCGGATCGAGTACGCGCAGGATCTCTTCGACGCGGCCACCGCCGAGGCGCTGGTGGACCGGGTGGTGCGCGCCCTCACCGCGTTGGCCCGCACCCCGCAGTTGCGACTGTCGGCGGTGGATCTGCTGTCGGCCGACGAGCGCGTCCGCCTGACCCGCGGTGCGCTCACTCCGGCAGTGATCGCCGACGTCCCGACCGCGGCCGCTGCGTTCGACCGGCAGGTGGCACGCACACCGAACGTTCCCGCCCTGGTCGACGCCCGCACCGAACTGACCTTCGCGGAGCTGAGCGTGCGGGTCAATCGTCTCGCGCGGCACCTGATCGCGCACGGGGTCGGACCGGAAACGGTGGTGGGACTGCAGCTTCCCCGCGGTACCGACATCGTGATCGCCGCCCTCGCGGTGTGGCAGGCCGGTGGCGCGTACCTGCCGATCGACCCGGCCTACCCGGCCGACCGGATCGCGCACATGCTCGCGGACGCCGCCCCGGTCCTGGTGCTCGACGAGTACGCGATCGCCGCGGTCGACCCCACCTTGCCGTCCGGTCCGCTGGCGGTGGGCGAGCGGACCGGCACTCCGTGCGCGGACAACGCCGCGTACGTCATCTACACCTCCGGATCGACGGGTGTCCCGAAGGGTGTCGTCGTACCGCACCGTGGCGTCGTCAATCTGCTGGCGACACAGCGCCGACGGACGTTCGGACCGGCGGACGACCGTCGGCGGCGGGTCCTGCTCACGTATGCGCTGGCATTCGACTCGGCAATCGACCCGCTGCTGTCGATGCTGTCCGGGCACACGCTGCACGTGCTCGGCGCGGACCTCGCCGCGGATGCGGCCGGCATCGTCGAGTACGTGCGTCGCCACCACATCGACGCCGTCGACTGCGTGCCGCTGTTGATGGCGGAGTTGCTGCGCGAGGGCCTGCTCGATGCCACCGCCGCGCATCGCCCCGGCCTGCTCGCGGTCGGCGGCGAGGCGGTCCCCGCCGAGCTGTGGTCCGCACTCGCCGGCGCCGACGGCATCCACGCCACCAACATGTACGGCCCCACCGAGTGCACCGTCGATGCCACGATCGGCGACATCACGGGATCGGCCGCGCACATCGGTTCCCCGGTCGACGGGGCGAGGGCGTACGTGCTCGACGCGAGGATGCGCCTGGTTCCCCGCGGGGTCCCCGGCGAGTTGTATGTCGGAGGGCCCGGGGTCACGCGCGGCTACCTGAACCGTCCCGGCCTCACCGCGGAACGCTTCGTCGCCGACCCGTACGGCGGCTCCGGTGAACGGCTCTACCGCACGGGCGATCTGGTTCGCTGGACGTCACGCGAGGGAGCCTGGGTACTCGAGTACCTGGGCCGCACCGACGACCAGGTGAAGATCCGCGGGTTCCGCATCGAACTCGGCGAGGTCGAGTCGGTACTGGCCGCGCACCCGGCGGTGGCGGCCGCAACCGTGGTCGCGCGCGAGGACGATCCGGGACGCCGCCGATTGGTCGGATACGCCGCCGTGAGGGCGGCCACCGACGAAGAAGCGCTTCGCGAGCACCTGGCGGCCCGACTGCCCGCGCACATGGTGCCCGCCGCGGTCGTCCTGTTGGACGCGCTGCCGGTCACACCGAACGGCAAGGTGGACCGCCGGGCGCTGCCCGCGCCGGACTTCGCGGCGTCGGGCTCCGCGCAGGACGCCGGCAGCGACCTCGAACGCCGCCTGTGTGCAGTGGTCACCGACGTGCTGGGGGTCGACGACGTCGGCCCGGGTGACGACTTCTTCTCGCTCGGTGGTGATTCCATCGTCTCGATCCAGCTCGTCTCCCGTGCCCGTGCGGCCGGGATCCGGTTCACCGCGCGTGACGTGTTCGAGCACCGCACCGTGGCGGGCCTGGCGGCGGTGGCCGAAACGGATGCCGAGGTGGCGCCGGTCGACCCGTCCGCCGCGCTCGGGTTCGTGCCCGCGACCCCGATCGTCCACGACCTGCTGGACAGGGGCGGCCCGTACCGCCGGTTCGCACAGTCCCGCCTGTTGCGGGCGCCGGACGGACTGACGCTCGCGACGCTCACGCGCGGGGTGCAGGCGCTGCTCGACACCCACGACGCCCTGCGCGCGTCCTTCGACGACCGGGAACGGGTGTTCGACGTCCCGCCGCCCGGAACCGTGCCTGCCGAGGGCGTGCTGACCTGCGTCGACATTCGAGGCGCGGGTACCGACGCGCGGCGGGAGGCGGTGCGGCGCGCGACCGACGACGCGTACGGACGGCTCGATCCGGCTGCCGGAGCAATGTTCCGGGCCGTGCTGCTCGATGCCGGCGAGACGGAGTCGCTCGTACTGTTGGTGATCCACCACCTCGTCGTCGACGGTGTCTCGTGGCGGATCCTCGTCCCGGACCTCGCGGACGCGTGTGCGGGAAAGTCGCCGGCGGCGCCCGGTACACCGCTGCGAACGTGGGCACGTGGCCTCGTCGGAACCGCGGCACTGCGCCGGGACGAGCTCGCGCTGTGGCAGGCGGCGACCGTGTCGGATCGCGAGACGATCGGACGCCGCGCCGTCGACCCGTTGCGCGACAGGATGTCCGGCACCGAGACCCTGGAGGTCTCGGCACCGGTGGAGGTCACCGAGGCACTGCTGACCGCCGTGCCGGACCGGTTCAACGCGCGGGTCGACGACGTGCTGCTCACCGCGCTGGCTCTGGCCGTCGCCCGAATCCGGGGTCCGGGTGCGCTGTCGATCGACCTCGAGGGCCACGGGCGGGAGGAACAGGCGGTGCCGGGCGTGGACCTGTCCCGCACCGTCGGCTGGTTCACGACGCTGTATCCGGTGCGGCTCGACGTGGCGGGGGTGAATCTCGTGGACGCATTCGGTGGCGGCGGGGCTGCCGGTGACGCGCTCAAATCCGTCAAGGAACAGATGCGGCGGGTCCCGGACAACGGGATCGGTTACGGCGTGCTCCGCCACCTCGATCCGGTCGCCGGACCTGCGCTGGCCGCCGGGCCGGCCCCGGAGATCGGCTTCAACTACCTCGGTAGGTTCACTCTGGGTGAGGGCGCAGGTGGGGCGTGGACGAGCGCACCCGGATCCGGCACCCTCGGTGGCGCGGCGGACGGGGACATGCCCGTCAGTCACGCGATCGAGATCGGCGCGGTCACAGAGGATTCCATTGACGGGCCCATCCTGCGGGCCACGTGGGGATACAGCCCGGACGTGGTCGACGCCGCGACCGTCCGGAGTCTGGCGACGGCCTGGGTCGACGCCCTGCGGGCGCTGTCCGGGCATGCCGCGAGCGGTCACGCGGGTGGGCTGACGCCGAGCGACCTGACGCTTACAGACCTCGACCAGGCCGAGATCGACGAGTTCGAGTTGGAGTTCCTGTAGAGCCGCTCAGTGGGCACGCTCTTGGAACGGCCATCAAGTTCGGTTAGCCTAACCAATCGACTCGAGCGACCGCTCGGAATGTGACGAAGGAACCAGGGGAGACACTGAGATGCAGGTGAAGATGGGCTGGGCCCGCCGCGCCGCCGTGATCGGCGCCGCTGCGCTGCTGAGCGCGGGACTCGTGGCGTGCGGCAGCGACGACGACAAGGGCTCGGATGCCGAGACCACCGCCGCCGCCACGACCCGCACGTTCCAGGCCCAGAACGGTGCAATCGAGATTCCCGGCGATCCGCAGAGCATCGTCGCCTGCGGTTACGCCGTCCCGCCGCTGATCCAGTCGGGTGCCAACCTCTCCGGCATCTGTGAGTGGGGTCGTGAGGACGACAACATGGACGCCGACACCAGGAAGGCCTACGATGCCCTGCCGAAGGTCGGCCCCGACGGCGCGATCAGCGAGCTGAACTACGAGGCGGTCACCGCTGCCGACCCGGATCTGATCATTCTGGGTGTCCCCTCCCGCGCGCAGTCCCAGGTCGACATGGGCAAGCTGCAGGCACTCGCACCCGTCGTGTTCCTCGGTCCCACGACGCCGGCCGACTGGCGCACGCTCGGCGAGCAGTTCGCGGACGCCGCGAACGTATCCGACTCGTACGGTGCCTTCATCGAGCAGTACGACGAACGGGCCCAGGAGATCTCGAAGAAGTACCAGGACAAGCTCGGTGGGCTGAAGTTTGCCGGTGTGTGCAGCGTGTGCTTCCCCGATCCGGGCGAGTTCGTCCGCGAGTACAAGTCCTCCTACGTGACGAACCTGTTCGACGACCTGGGTCTGCAGTTCCCCGGCCAGCCGGACAACCCGGAGGACGGCCACGCCGAGTACGTCGCCTTCGAGCGGATCTCCGACAAGCTCGGTGACGCCGACGTCATTGTCTACGGCGTCGAACTCGACGGTTCCGTGACTCCCGAGATGCAGGAACTGATGGCGTCGCCGCTCTGGCAGAACCTGCCCGCGGTGAAGGCAGGCAACCTCGTTCCCGTCAAGCACGCGCAGGCTGCCACCCACCAGACCGCCCTGCTCGCGCTCGACTCGATCGACGAGGGCCTCGGCGCACTGCCCGCCGCG
This sequence comes from Prescottella equi, assembly GCF_002094305.1. Lineage (GTDB taxonomy): Bacteria > Actinomycetota > Actinomycetes > Mycobacteriales > Mycobacteriaceae > Prescottella > Prescottella equi. The sequence goes on along the minus strand of NZ_LWTX01000002.1, from coordinate 602,282 downwards.
AAGCAGTAGTCCCACCTGCGGCTCGAACACGGCCCCCGACAACATAATCGGGGGCCGTGCTCGTACCCGCACCCGTTTCGACCGGAAGTAGATCCCCTGCATGTCCAAGCTCGAAGACGTCGTCCCGCTGTCACCGCTGCAGCAGGGGCTGCACTACCTCAGTACTGTCGCGGCGCCGTCCGAGACCGAACACGACGAGCCGCAGGTGGATCCGGACGCCTACACCGTGCAGTCGGTGTTGCGCCTCACCGGTGACGTCGACGCCCGACGCCTGCACGCCTCGGCGCAGGCGCTGCTGGACCGGCACGCGGCACTGCGTACGTGTTTCCGTCCGCGTAAGGACGGGCGGGTCGCGGGTCTGGTCGTCAAGGACATCGAGGTGCCCTGGCGCAGCGTCGATCTGAGCTCGACGGCCGACCCGGAGGCGGCCCTCGCCGATCTCCTGGACACGGACCTGCACACCTGGTTCGACCTCACCGACCCTCCACTGGTCCGCTGGACCCTGATCCGGCTCGCCGCAGACGACGTGCGCCTGCTGCTCACCGCACACCACACGGTCGTCGACGGCTGGTCCACACCCATCCTGGTGCGCGAACTGCTCGAGATCTACGCGGCCGGCGGCAGCGCGGCGGCGCTGCCGGCCGTCCGGCCCTACCGCGACTATCTCACCTGGCTGGGAAGGCAGGACCACGATGCGGCGCGCGAACTCTGGCGGCAAACGCTGGACGGCCTCGACGGACCGACGCTCGTCGCCCCGCCGGGTTCCACTCGCGACGCGCAGGGCACCGCCGCGATCGACGTCGGGATTCCCGCGGATCTGACGGAACTGTTGACGGGTCTGGCGCGCGACACCGGTGTCACCCTCAACACCGTCCTGCAGACCGGGTGGGCGCTGCTGCTCGCCGGTCTGGTCGGCCGCCACGACATCGTCTTCGGCGCGACGGTGTCCGGTCGCCCGGCGGACCTTCCGGGTGTGGAATCGATGGTGGGCCTGTTCATCAACACCGTCCCGGTCCGGGTGCGGCTCGACCCCGCGGCGTCCGTCGCCGAAACGCTCCGACGTGTCCAGACGGAGCAGGCCCGGACTCTCGACCACCAGTACCTGGGACTGGCCGAGGTGCAACGCGAGACCGGTCTGGGTGAACTGTTCGACACGCTCACGATCTTCGAGTCGTATCCCGTCGATCGCGATGCGCTCGACCGCGCCCAGCGTGCCGGCGGGGTCGGGATCGCGGGCGTCGACGCGGTGGACGCCACCAACTACCCGCTGGTGCTCACCGCGGGCGTCGCCGATCGACTGATCGTCCGACTCGACTACCGTCCTTCCCTTTTCGCCGCGGCCGATATCGCGACTCTGGGGCGGCGCCTGGTCACGATCCTGAGCGCGCTCGCCAGCGGGCCGCAGACGAGGGTCGCGGCGCTCGCGGCGCTGTCGCCGTCGGAGACGCGGGCCCTCGGGACGTGGTCGACGACTCCGGCAGCCGAGCCGTCCGGCATCGTCACCGACCTCCTCTCGCATCGGGATCCCGCAGTGCCCGCCGTGATCTGCGACGGCGAGCAGCGCACCTTCGGCGAACTGGTCTCGAACTCGGCGCAACTGGCGCGGCTGCTCATCAGCTCCGGTGTCGGCCCCGACGTCCGGGTGGGTCTGGCTCTGCCTCGGTCGGCGGCGATGGTGGAGGCCGTCACCGCGGTCCTCTCCGCCGGGGGCGCCTACCTGCCGCTCGACCCTTCCTATCCGGCGGATCGACTCGCGCACATGGTCGCCGACTCCCGGCCGGCCGTCGTGCTGACGACGGCGGCCGTCGCGGCGTCGCTCGGTGGTGTCTTCACGCAGTCCCGGATCGTGATCCTCGACGATCCGCAGGTACGTGACGCGGTGTCGCGACAGTCCACCCGACCCGTCACCGACAGCGACCGGATCGCGCCGCTGCGCCCGGCCAACGCCGCCTACGTCATCTACACGTCCGGGTCGACGGGCCTGCCCAAGGGCGTGATCGTCACACATTCCAACCTCTCGGATCTGCATGCCGCGCAGCGCGAGACGATGATGCCGGTCGTGGCGGAGCGCCCGCGCCGAGTGCTGCTGACCTACCCGTTCGCGTTCGACTCCGCCGTCGCGTCCCTCACGTGGCTGTTCGACGGCCACACCCTGCACCTGCTCCCCGACGACCGGCGTACCGATGCCGACTACATCGTCGACTACGTGCGGACCCGTCGCATCGACCACGTCGACTGCGTACCGGCCCTGATGAACCAGCTGCTCGACGCCGGACTGCTCGACACGGCCGCGCACGTGCCCGCGCAGCTCACCGTGGGCGGTGAGGCCGTGTCGCAGACGCTGTGGCGCAGGCTCGGGTCCGCGTCCGAGCGCGGCGTCACGGCGTTCAACTGCTACGGCCCCACCGAATGCACCGTCGACGCCACCGCATCCCGGATCTCCGGCGACGCCGTCGTGATCGGTGGGCCCACCCCGGGCACGCGCGTGTACGTCCTCGATCGTTGGCTACGTCCCACGCCGCCCGGCGTCGACGGCGAGTTGTACGTGGCCGGTGGCGGCGTCGCCCGCGGTTACCACGATCGGCCCGCGCTTACCGGATCCTGTTTCGTCGCCGATCCGTTCGGAGCGGCCGGTGAGCGGATGTACCGCACCGGCGACGTCGTCCGGTGGACCCTCGACGGGGTTCTGGAATTCGCGGGCCGCGCCGACGATCAGGTCAAGATCCGCGGGTACCGTGTCGAACTCGGCGAGATCGAGTCCGTGCTGGCCGCTGCGTCGGCTGCCGGGGAAGCTGTCGTCGCGGCGCACACCGACGACCGTGGCGTGACGCGACTGGTCGGTTACGTGATCGCAGAAGTCGACCCCGGCGCGGTGCGTGCGACGATGAGCGAGCGCCTGCCTGACTACATGGTTCCCACGGCGATCGTGCCACTGCGCACCTTCCCCCTGACCGCGAACGGGAAGGTGGACCGGAAGGCTCTGCCGGAACCCGATTTCGGTGCGCTCGTCGGCTCGGGTGAACCGCGCACCGAGACCGAGGCGATACTGGCGGCCGTGGTCGCCGAGGTTCTCGGTCTCGACCGGGTGGGTGTCGACGACGACTTCTTCACGCTCGGCGGCGACTCGATCGTCTCGATCCAACTCGTCACCCGGGCCCGCGCGGCCGACGTCCGGATCACCGCGCGCCAGGTCTTCGAGCTGCGGACCGTCGCGGCTCTCGCTGCGGCGCATGACACCCCGGCCGACACCCTCGGCGACTCGCGCGTCACCGCCGCGGCCACCGGAGACGTGCCGGCGACCCCGATCGTCCGAGACACCGTCGCGCACGGCGTGCCACTCGACCGCTTCGCCCAGTCGCGTCTGCTGATCGCACCCGACGCGCTCTCCGAGCCCGCTCTGCGCTCGGCGGTGGCCGCGCTGCTCACCACGCATCACATGCTGCGTTCGGTGTTCACCGTGGTGGACGGACACCCGCAATGGGAAGTGCCGGAGCAGATCCCGGAGACCTCTGCGCTGGTGCGGCGGGTCGCGGTCGCGGGGAGTTCGTGGCCGGAGGTGTTCGCTGCCGAACGCGAGAGGGCGTATCGAGCCTTGCGTCCCGATGCGGGCGTGATGGTGCAGGTGGTGTGGTTCGACTTCGGACCGGGCCGTGCCGGGCGGGTGTTCGTCGCCGTCCACCACCTGGTGGTGGACGGGGTGTCGTGGCGGATCCTGGTACCCGACCTGGCCACCGGCGTCGAGCAGGCTCTACGCGGGGAGACCGTCGCCCTCGCGGACGCCGGAACGTCGTTCCGGGACTGGGCGGTCGGGCTCACGGAAGCCGTCGAGTCGGACCGGATCCGCGGTGCGCTGCCGTTGTGGCGGGAGATCTCCACAGCGAGCGAGCCGGCGCTCGGGGTGCGGGCCCTCGATCCCTCGCGTGACACGGTCGCGTCGGCTCGATCGATCGAGGTGCGGGTACCGCCGGCACTGACCCGGAGCGTGCTGACCACCGTGCCGGCCGCCTATCGGGCAGGGATCGCCGACGTGCTGCTCACGGCACTCGGTCTGGCCGTCGCCGGGGAACGCGGGGGCGACCGTGTCCGGGTGCATCTCGAGGGCCACGGCCGCGAGGAGCACGTGGTCGCGGGCGCCGATCTCTCGCGGACCGTCGGTTGGTTCACGTCCCTGTACCCGGCGGTCCTCGACCTCACCGGCGTCGATGTCGCCGGCGCCCTGTCCGGCACCGAGGACGCCGGCATCGCGCTGGCGCAGGTCAAGGACGGCCTACGACGAATCCCGGACAGCGGCATCGGTTTCGGGATGCTGCGCCGCCTCGGCGAGACCGCCGGCCGATTGGACGGCTGTCTGGCCCCCGATGTCATGTTCAACTACCTCGGACGACTGACGTTGGGGGAGGAGTCCGGAGGCGCCTGGACGGGTGCGCCCGAATCCGGTGCCCTCGGCGGTGCGGTGCATCCGGAGACCCCGCTCGAACACGTACTGGACGTCAACGCCGTCACCGAGGACGGCGCCGACGGTCCCGAACTGGTCTGTGAATTCACGGCGGCCGACGGGATCCTCGACGGCGCCTCCGTTTCGCGAATCGCTGCCCGCTGGATCGATGCGCTGCGCGCCCTCTCCGAACACACGTCGGCGCTCCCCACCGCGACGCGCACCGCCGCCGACCTCACATACCGCGGACTGGAGTATCCGGAACTGCGTTCCCTGGCAGACCGACTCGGCCCCGTGGAGGACGTCGTGCCGCTGACTCCGCTGCAGCGTGGGCTGTTCTTCCTGGCCGAACTCGACGCCGACAGCGACGTCTACGCCATGCAGACCGTGCTGGACCTTCGTGGTGACCTCGACCGCGACGCGCTTCGTCGCAGCGTCGACGCCCTGCTCGCCCGGCACGCGACACTGCGCACCGGATTCCGTGCCTCCGCCGCCGGCGAACCGATCGGTGTCGTGCTCGAGGCCCCCGAATTGGTTTGGGCCGAGGTCGATCTCACCGACCTGCCGGAGGTGCAGGCGCGCGAACGCAGTGCCGCCGTCGTCGCCCGGGACCGGGTCACCCGCTTCGACGTCGGTGCGGCGCCGCTGTTGCGGTTCACTCTGATCCGGCTGGCACCGCGGTTGCACCGCCTCGTGTTCGCGGCGCATCACCTGCTGCTCGACGGCTGGTCGTCGCCGCTGGTGATGCGAGAGTTGTTCACGCTGTACGGCGCCGGTGCCGACATCGCGGTACTGCCGCCCGTTCAACCGTTCACCGACTACCTGGCCTGGCTGTCGGAGCAGGACACCGACGCGGCGCTGCAACGGTGGAACGACGTGCTCGACGGCGTCACCGAACCGACGCTGGTGGCGCCCGCCGGATCGTCGCTGCGGGCGGATCTGCCCGGCGAGCACTCGATCGCGGTACCCGACGGCCTGGCCGCGGCCCTGCAGCGCCGCAGCCGCGACCTCGGAGTCACCGTCAATACCGTCGTTCAGGCTGCCTGGGGACTGCTCCTCGGTCACCGACTCGACCGCGACGACGTCGTCTTCGGTGCCGTCGTGTCCGGTCGTGTCCCACACGTGGCGGGGATCGAGACGATGATCGGCCTGTTCATCAACACCGTGCCGGTGCGGACGACCCTGCGACCCGGCGAGCGCACCGACGAATTTTTGCGGCGCGCGCAGGACCTGCAGAATCGCACTCTCGACGACCAGTACGTGGGTCTCGCCGACATCCAGCGTCGCGTCGGGATCGGTGAACTGTTCGACACCCTTCTGGTGTTCGAGAGCTACCCGATCGACACCGAGGCACTGGCCCGCGCGCAACGATCCGGCGGCCTCGAGGTGAGTGACGTCCGTGGCCACGACGCCACCAACTTTCCGCTCGTCCTGGTCGCTGCGCTCGACGAGGAACTGACTCTCACCCTCGAGTACCAGCAGTCGCTGTTCGACGGCACCGATGTCGAGGTGCTCGGGCAACGGCTGGTCCGGGTGCTCGAGCAGCTCGCGGCGCCGGACACGTCCACCGTCGCCCGCGTCGATCCACTGTCGGACGTCGAACGGGAGTTGTCGGTCGGGGACCGGGCGGCCACCGTGTCCGCACCCGCGACGGGTTGCGGCACGGTCGCGGAGTTGCTCGCCGCTCGCGTGGCGGCCTCCCCGGGCACCACAGCAGTCGTGTTCGGGGACAGCCGTCTGACGTTCGGCGAACTGGGTGCGGCGTCGGCTCGACTCGCCCGCCTGCTGATCGCGTCCGGTGTGGGACCCGACACCGTCGTCGGACTCGCGCTGCCCCGTTCGGAGCGGATGGTGGTGGCGATCTTCGCGGTGATCGCGGCGGGTGGCGCCTACGTCCCCATGGACCCGTCGTATCCGGCGGACCGGCTGGCGCACATGGTGGCCGATGCGACACCGACCGTCGTGGTCACCGACGGCACGGTCCGTGCCGCACTGGACGCGGTCCTGCGCGGCACTGCGGTGACGGTACTCGACGATCCGGAAGTCGAAGCGGCACTGGCTGTCCTGCCGGACGCCCCGGTCTCCGATGCGGACCGGCTCGCCCCGTTGCGGCCAGACCACTGCGTGTACGTCATCTACACGTCCGGCTCGACGGGCCGACCGAAAGGCGTGGCCGTCACCCATGCGAACCTGCTGAACCTCTTCGAGAGCCACCGAGCCGACCTCTACCGGCCGACGGTCGAGGCCACCGGACGCGAGTGCGTCGGTGTGGGCCACGCCTGGTCGTTCAGCTTCGACGCGTCGTGGCAGCCCACCCTGTGGCTGCTCGACGGCCACACCGTCCACGTGTTCGACGAGGACACCCTGCGGGACCCGGAGGCGATGACCGACTACGTCGTCGACCACAGGCTCGACTTCCTCGAGGTGACCCCGTCGTTCCTCGATCGGATGCTCGCCGCCGGACTGTTCGAGCGCGAGCACCGGCCCGCTACGGTCGGTTTCGGCGGAGAGGGCGTCAATCCGGCGTCGTGGCAGCGGCTTCGGGAACTGACCGACGGTCGCGCGTTCAATCTCTACGGTCCCACCGAGTGCACGGTTGATGCCCTCGTCGGGCAGGTCACCGACGCAGACGAGCCGTGCCTGGGCCGTGCCGTGCACGGCGGCCGCGCGTACGTCCTCGACCGATGGCTGCGGCCCGTCCCCGCGGGCGGCACCGGTGAGCTGTATCTCGCCGGCTCCGGCGTCGCACGCGGCTACCTCGGCCGACCCGATCTCACCGGGGCGCGGTTCGTCGCCGATCCGTTCGGTGCCGCGGGGGAGCGGATGTACCGGACCGGTGACACGGTGCGGCGGGGCGCCGGGACCCTCGAGTTCCTCGGGCGCGGCGACGACCAGGTGAAGATCCGCGGGTTCCGGGTGGAACTGGGGGAGGTGGAGGCGGCCCTCGCAGCGGTTAACGGGGTGCGCGACGCGGTCGTCGTGGCGCACACCGACACCCGGGGTGTGGTCCGCCTCGTCGGCTACGTCACGCCGGACGGGCACGTCGATCCCGCGGCGGCACGCGCCGTCGCCGCAGAACGCCTGCCCGACTACATGGTTCCCGCCGTGGTGCTCGTGCTCGCGGAGTTCCCGGTCACCGCGAACGGCAAGATCGACCGCAAGTCGCTGCCGGAACCGGATTTCGGTGCGCTGGTCGGATCGGGTGAGCCGCGCACCGACACCGAGGCGATGCTGGCGGCGGTGGTTGCCGATGTGCTGGGCCTGGACCGGGTCGGTATCGACGACGACTTCTTCGCGCTCGGCGGCGACTCGATCGTGTCCATCCAGTTGGTGACCCGGTGCCGGGCGGCCCGGCTGGCCGTGACCGCGCGGCAGGTGTTCGAATTGCGCACGGTGGCAGCGCTGGCCGCCGCGTGCGAGCAGACGCCGGATCCCGGGAGGAACGAGGCAGCGGCGGCCCTCGCGGCGATCGCCGCGACGGGCGAGGTGGTGCCGACGCCGATCGTGTGGGAGGCGGTGCACTGGGGCACCGACCTCGGCCGGTTCTCGCAGGCGCGGCTGCTGGTGGCACCCGACGGGCTGACGGTCGAGGTGCTCGAAGCTGCAGTCGCCGGGCTGCTCACGACGCACCCCATGCTGCGTTCACGCTTCGCCGTGGTGGACGGCGTGCCGGAGTGGTCGGTGCCCGAGCGGCTGCCGGACGCCTCGCAGGTGGTGCGCCGGGTCGACGTCTCCGGCTGCTCCGACCGCGAGTGGGGCGACGTCTTCGCCGCCGAACGCGAGTACACGTACGCGGCGTTGCGTCCTGCGGACGGGATCATGGCGCAGGTGGTGTGGTTCGACTTCGGCCCCGGGCGGCAAGACCGCGTGTTCGTGGCCGTCAATCACCTGGTGGTGGACGGCGTCTCGTGGCGGATCCTGGTCCCGGACCTCGCGACCGCTGTCGCGCAGGCGCACAACGGTGAACCCGTCGCGCTGGCGGGCGCCGGCACGTCGTTCCGGGCCTGGACGCGAGGACTGGTCGACGCGGCTCGCAGCGAGCGGATCGCCGCGACGGCAACCTACTGGCAGCGCGTCGTCGACGCCCGTGAACCGGCGCTCGGCGTCCGGCCGCTCGATCCGGCGCTCGACACGGTCTCCACTCTCCGGTCCGTCAAGCGAGTGCTGCCGACGGAGGTCACCACGCGCGCACTCGGCGGTGGTGCCGTCGACGAGACCCTGCTCACGGCACTGGCACTCGCGGTGGCGAAGGTCCGTGGCGGTGACACCGTGCGGGTGGAACTCGAGGGCCACGGGCGTGAGGAACAGGTGGTTCCCGGTGCGAACGTCGACCGCACGGTGGGCTGGTTCACGTCCATGTATCCGGTCGCATTCGACCTCGGCGGCGTCGCCGTCGACGAGGTACTCGCGGGCGACGTCCCCGCGGACGAGGCCTCCGCGCGGGTGCGTGCTGCGCTGCGCGCGGTGCCGGACAACGGGATCGGTTTCGGCATTCTGCGCAGGCTGACCGGTGAGGATCCGTTCACCGGCTACACGCGCCCGCAGATCGTCTTCAACTACCTCGGTCGGATGACGTTGGGGGAGCAGAACGGCGGACCCTGGTCGGGTGCACCCGAGGGCGTCGCGTTGGGCGGCTCGGTGGACTCGGCGACACCGCTCAACCACATCCTGCAGGTGGACGCCGTGGTCGAGGACACCGCGGACGGACCGATCCTGGACTGCGAGTTCGCGGCGTCCGAGGTGCTGGACGACGCCACCCTCGACGCGATCGCGTCCGCCTGGGAGCAGGCGATGTCGGCGCTTCTCGGCGTCGCGACGCACGCCGTGCCCTGATCCGACGAGACCTCAGCAAACAAAGGGAGATAGAACATGTCACTCGACCGCGACACGATCCTCGCCGACACGGCGCAGATCCTGGAGGTGGACGTCGCCGAGATCGATCCGTCGGTGAGCCTGGTGGACCAGGGCCTCGACTCGGTGCGGCTGATGGCGCTCGTCGAACGCTGGCGAGACAGCGGCGCCGACGTCGACTTCGTCTCGCTCGCATCCGAACCCGATCTCGAGCAGTGGTTCACACTGCTCGAGCCGCGGTGACCCGCCCGTGGCACTCCTCGGGAAGCTGACTCTCGACCTCGACCCGCTGCGCACCAGTCGGGAGTTCCGCTACATCTTCACCGCGCGAGTCGTGTCGCTGTTCGGGCTCGGCTTCCTCATCGTCGCCGTGCCGCTGCAGGTGTACGAGATCACCGCGTCCACCGCCCACGTCGCGGCGGTGTCGACGGTGCTGGGGCTCACGACGTTCGGTGCAACGTTCGCGGGCGGCATCCTCGCCGACCGGTACGACCGGCGCCGCGTCATCGCTCTTGCGCGCGGCTGCGCGGGTGTCGCCTTCGCGGTGCTCGCGATCAACGCGTTCCTACCGGATCCGAGGCTCTGGGTGGTGTATCTCGCCGCGATCGTCGACGGGATCTGCGGTGGTATCTCGGCGACCGTGCTGATGTCCGTCACCCCGACCCTGCTGCCTCGCAACAAGATGGCCGCGGCCGGAGCGCTGATGGCGCTCACCGGCGACCTGGGGGCGATGATCGGGCCGGCGCTCGGTGGTGTCGTGATCGCTTCCGGTGGTGTCGGGCTGGCGTTCGCGCTCGCCGCGGCCACGACGGCGGTCACCACGTTCTGCATCACCCGCCTGCCGGCATTGCCGCCGCCGCGCTCGGCCGGGGAATCCCCGCTACGGGCCGTCGCGAGCGGATTCCGCTATGCGGCGGGTCATCGCGTCATCGGTGGTGTGCTCGTGTGCGGGTTCGTCACGATGCTGCTCGCCGGGTGGTCGGTCCTGATTCCCGAGTACGCCGCCGAGGTCCTGGGAGTCGGAGCCTCGGTGACGGGTCTGCTCTACGCCGCACCGGCCGTCGGTGCCGTGCTCGGCGCACTCACCAGTGGGTGGACCGGGACCGTGCGCTGGTCCGGCCGCGCGGTGTTCGTGGGCATGCTGCTCTCCGCCGCGGGCCTCGTCGGGGCCGGGGCGACCGGAGCTGTCGTCGTGACGGTGGCGGGTCTGGCTGCGCACGGATTCGGCGAGGCGGTCGCCGACATCCTGCGCTACGCGATCGTGCAGAAGCACACCGCCGAGGAGTACGGCGCCCGCATCGCGGGCGTGTGGTCGGCGCAGGTCACCGCCGGGGCGTCGGTGGGCGCGGTCGCGGCCGGTGTGGTGGCCGCGCTGGTTCCGATCGATGCCGCGCTCGCCGTGTACGGTGCCACCGGTCTGGTCGCGACGGCAGTGCTCGCCGTGACGCTGAAGCGGTTGCGCCGCTTCGACGAACACGCCCAGCCCCTTTCGGATGCTGCGCACGTCGAGCAGCCGACGTCATGAGAAAGGAGTTCTACGATGGCAGCGACCGTTCGTGAGGTCGAGGTGTTTCCGATCTGCATCCGCGAGGTGGAGGTACTTCGCGTCGAGGACGTGACACCGGGAATGCGCCGGGTGATCGTGGGCGGTTCCGCGATGGACAGTCACGTTCGCGACGGTGTCCGACTGCCCGCGGTGTGCACCAACGGTTTCGACGACGACGTCAAGCTGCTCCCGGTCGATCCGCAGACCGGTGCACTGCCGTTCGACGTCCCCCGGAACACCGACACCGGTGCGGTCGACTGGCCGGCCGGATCGTTCCAGTACAGCCGGACCTACACGGTGCGCAGCTACGACGCCGACACCCGGGAGATGGCGATCGACTTCGCCGAGCACGAGGGAGGTTTGGCCTCGGACTGGGCGTACCGCGTCCGCCCGGGTGAGACGATCCTCATGGCCGGCCCCAAGCACTCGGCGAGCCTGCCGCGGGAGGCCGAGTGGATGCTCGTCGCCGGCGACCAGACTGCGCTGCCCGCCATCGCCCGCTGCCTCGAGATGCTTCCCGCGGACATGCCCGCGACGGTGGTGATCGAGGTGGCCGAGCCTTCGCACCGTCAGGAACTGAAGTCCGAGGCGCCGGTCGAGATCACGTGGTTGTTCCGCTCCGAGAACGGCGGAAAGTCGCGGCTGGTCGAGACCGTCCAGGCGGCGCGGTGGCGTCCGGGTCAGCCGTACCTGTGGGTCGCGGGCGAGGCACTGACGATCAAACCGCTGCGGCGGTGGGCGAAGCAGGACAGGGCGATCCCCAAGCAGTTCGTCGAGATCACGGGGTACTGGCGGCAGCGTGAGGTTCCCCGGACCGAAGGGACGTCCGGTGAAGGCGAGGCGACGCCGGACGCCTACAGCGAGCTTCACGAGATGTCGGAACTGTTGCCGCCGTTCGTGATCAGAACGGCGGTCACCGTCGGGGTGTTCGCCGCGATCGAGGGCGGAGCGGCGACCCCGGCGCGTATCGCGGCGGTGTGCGAGACCCACCCGGATGCCACCGCGAAACTGCTGCGCCATCTGGTGGCGATGAACCTCCTGACGGTCGACGGTGACCGGTTCGGCCTCACCGAGATGGGCGAGATCCTCGCCGATCCGGACACCTTCGCCAGCCAGGCGTTGCACTTCGGGAAGATTCACACCCGGCTCGACATGGCGTTCCTGGGACTGCTCGAGGCCGTGCGGACCGGTGCGCCCGCCCCCGGGCACGGATTCGCCGACAAGGCACGGGAGCCCGGCTTCGTCGAGGACTTCCACGAGGAGGCGGCGGCGGGCGCGGTCTACCGGGCACCGGCGCTGCCTGACGCCGTCGACCTCGACGGGGTACGCACGGTCGCGATCTACGGAGAGGGCGCCGGCGTCTACGCCGACACCCTCGCCCGCGTGCGGCCCGACCTCGACATCGCGCTCGTCGGACTGCCCGCGGCGAACGACCGGAACATCGCGGACGTGGCGCAGTCCCGGCGTGCTCGGATCCGGCGCGTCGACCGGAGCGAGTTCACGCCGCTCGACGACGTCGTCGACCTGGTCGTGGCGGTGGACGTCGTCGACGCTCACCCCGATCCGGACGCGCGGATGCTGATCGGCGTGCTGGGCGCCTCGGGCCGCCGCGTGGTGCTCGTGACGGATCTACTGGATCCCTCGACGGACGACGACCACGAGACCGAGAGCGATCTGCTGCGGTTGTGCCTGTACGGGTCCGGCCGGCGCACAGAGGCCGAGATCCGGGCTCTGGTAGTCGATGCCGGCTGTGGGACAACGCGATTCGGGGCGATCGGCTGGGGATCGACCGTCGTCGAGTTCGCCGGCGTGCAGTGACGGAGGGGCGGTGCCACCCGATCCGGTGGCACCGCCCCTCCGCTGTGTGGTCAGGCTTTCGCGACGAGATCCTGGTCGGTGCCGACCGCCACCGCGCGCTTCTTGGCGAGCGTCTCCTTCGACAGGTAGACGGCGAGCGCGGACAGCGCGGTGAGCGCGACGAAGTACCACGCGATGTTGCTGGTGCCACCGTCGTTGCCGAGGCCGAACAGCCAGTTGCACATCAGCGGGGCGGTGCCGGCGCCGAGGACCGAGCCCATCTGGAAGGTGAGCGAGACGCCCGTGTAGCGGTCGGCGGTGTCGAACTTCTCGGCGAGGAACGCGCCGATCGGGCCGTACATCGACGCCTGGATGATCGGGTTACCCACCAGGAAGCCGATCGCGACGAGCCAGTAGCTGCCCGAGTTGAACATCGCGAACATCGGGAACACCAGCACGATCGAGACGGCCGCACCCGCCAGCATCACCTTGCGGCGACCGTGGCGGTCGGACAGCCACGCGAAGAACGGAATGGCGAAGATGTGCACGAAGCTCGAGAAGGTGAGCATGTACAGCGCGTCCTGACGCGGCATCGTGCCCTGCGCGGCGATGTGCGGCACCATCCACACCGCCAGCATCGCCTGCATGAACAGCGGTCCGGCCGACGCGAGGATGCCGTACACGGTGGATGCGGGGTACTTCCTGAGGACGCGCAGGATCGGCGTGCCGGTGTGGACCTCACCCGCGGCACGGGCCTTCGCGAAGTCGGGGGACTCGGTGACGCGGTAACGCATGAACAGGCCGACGATCACGAGCGTCGCCGACAGCAGGAACGGCACACGCCAGCCCCAACTGAAGAAAGCGTCGTCGGGCAGACCCGAGAAGAGAGCGAGCACCAGCGTCGCGAGGACGGAACCGGTGGGACCGCCCGCGACCGCAATCGACGCCGCGAAGCCGCGCTTGCCCGCGCCCACGTGCTCGGCCGCCATCAGCGTCGCACCCGCCCACTCGCCGCCGACCGCGAGACCCTGGACGACGCGGAGCGCGACCAGAATCAGCGGCGCGGCCACGCCGATCGAGGCGTAGGTCGGCATGAGACCGATCGCGACGGACACGAGACCCATCATCAGCAGCGTGATGACGAGAATGTTCTTGCGGCCGAACTTGTCGCCGAAGTGTCCGAACAGGACGCCGCCGACGGGCCGTGAGATGTAGCCGGCCAGCAGGATGACGAACGAGAGCGTGGATCCCAGAACGGGATCCATCGTGTCCGGGAAGAACAGCTTCGGAAACACCAGGCCGGCCGCTGCTCCGTAGAGAAGGAAGTCGTAGTACTCGACCGTCGATCCCAGGAAGCTGGAGATCAGGGCACGGCGCGAGTCCTTCGGAGCCGGCTCCGTATACGTCGTGTCTCGAGGTTGCATTGCGCTCCTTCAGCAGGCGACCACGTCGGTCGACGGCTGAAAGCGTCGATTGCGGTGTGCGTCACATCAACGAGACGTTCCGCACAACGGCACGGCACCGTTTGCCACCTGCCGGAACGGACACTTACGACATTCGGCAGGCGCGGGTACGGTTCCCTCTCCGGCGTCCGGATTTCGCTAGGTTGGGGCCATGACGACTCCGTTGCAGAACCTCGAAATCAACACCCTCGGCGGCGTGCCGACCAGCCTCGGCGAATACGGCGGGCGCGCACTGCTCGTGGTCAACGTGGCCTCCAAGTGCGGGCTCACCCCGCAGTACACGGCCCTCGAAAAGCTGGCGTCGGAGTACGCCGAGCGCGGCCTCACGGTCATCGGCATCCCGTGCAACCAGTTCATGGGCCAGGAACCGGGCACCCCCGAAGAGATCCAGACCTTCTGCTCCACCACGTACGGCGTCACCTTCCCCCTGATGGAGAAGGTAGACGTCAACGGCGAGAACCGGCACCCGATCTATGCCGAGCTGACCGAGACCGCGGACGCCGACGGCGAGGCCGGCGACATCCAGTGGAACTTCGAGAAGTTCCTCATCGCGCCCGACGGCACCGTCGTCAACCGGTTCCGTCCGCGCACCGAACCCGACGCCCCCGAGGTGATCGCGGCGATCGAGGCCGTGCTGCCCCGATAGGCGGCTGCGCCACCCGTGCGCCTTTTCGGTAGCCAGAACTACCAGAAAGGCGCACGGGCGCGTAAGCGCCCGTTCACCTACGGGTGCCACCCTCGAAGACATGACCGGACAGGTGATCGTGTCGGTGTCGGGGATCAGGGACGAGACGGTGCAGGTGGTCGCCGACTTCGCGGCCGAGATGGACCGCAGATCGGTTCCGCTGTCGCTGCTCGTGGCGCCGCGCCTGAAGGACAAGTACCGGTTGGTCTCGGACGCCGTCACGCAGGACTGGCTGCGCGGTCGACGCGACCGCGGTGACGCCATCGTGTTGCACGGCTACGACCAGGCCGCGACCAAGCGTCGGCGCGCCGAGTTCGCGGTGCTACCCGAGCACGAGGCGCGCCTGCGCCTGCTCGCCGCCGACCGGGTGCTCGAGGAGGTCGGTCTGCGCACCCGACTGTTCGCGCCGCCGCGCTGGGTCGCCTCCCCGGGCGCCGTCGCGGTGCTGCCGAACGTCGGCTTCCGGTTGCTGGCCGGCATGACGAGTGTCCGCGACCTCGCGCACGACACCGGGGTGCGCAGTCACGTCATCGGGGTGGGCGACGGCTTCCGCGCCGAGCCGTGGCGGTGCCGGGCGATGGTGCTCGGCGCCTCCCGCGGCGCCCGACGTGGGCGCCTGGTGCGCCTGGCGGTCTCCGCGAAACAACTCGGCAGGCCAGGGCCGCGGCAGGCCGTGCTCGACGCCGTGGACCTCGCACTGCACCACGGTGCCGTCCCCGGCGTCTACCGGTGGCCACTGGTCGAAGGGGTGCGCGGGGCGGCGTGAGACGTCGGCGCTACTCGTCCGACGACCCGTCCCGCGCGGCGTGGACGAGAGATTCGAGGGCGTCCAGCACGCGCTCCAGCCCGAACTCCCAAGCGAACTCGGGGCTGTACGCCGAGTTCATCGCCTGACCGGCGGCCTCGCCGACGCGTTGCGCGAGCGGGAAATCGTCGCCCAGATACCCGGCCAATCGTTCGCCGGCGGTCGCCCAGAGTTCCGCCATGTCGGCGGCGCGGGGGTCGGGGCGCCGTGCTCGCGCGGACGCGCGGACGAAGTCGGTGACGAACGTCAGTGCGGCGTCCCGTTCCAGGTCGGTGATCCCCGTTCCGTCGAACGCGTGCAGTTCGTGGTCGTACTTGGCGATCGTTCCGGGGCCGAACGCCGTCCGTTCGTCGGTCACGTCCAGTAGCCACCAGTGCTGCGTGCACAGCGTCATCTCCGTCTCGGCGACCTGCCGGACGCGCTCCCGCCACTCGTCGCTGGTGTACGCCGCGCGCGGGCCGGTCCCGTGTACCGCGTCGACCATCAGGACCAGCAGGTCGTCGCGGGATCCGACGTGCGTGTACAGCGCCATCGCGGAGATGCCGAGGTCGGCGGCGAGGCGCCGCACCGTGACGGCCTCGAGTCCCTCGGCGTCGGCGATCGCGACAGCGGTCTCCACGGCCTGACCGGTGCTCACTTTCGCTCGCGGCCCGCGAGTCCCGCCGCGTGGCGCGTCGGGGTGATCGCGCCACAGCAGGTCGATCAGGTCGCGGGCCACCGGTCACCTCCGCGGGTGGGAACAAACGAACACCCGCCATACGTTATACGGTGCATAAGGTTTCTCTCGATCATGGAGGTGTGCATGAAGATCACCGGTACTGCGCTGTCCCTGAACGTCGCCGATCCCGCCGCGTCGGCTGATTTCGCCGAGACCCACTTCGGTTTCACCGAGGCCATGGCGAGCGACGGCTTCGTGTCGCTCGAGCATCCGAGTGCGGGAATGAACGTGATCTTCCTGCGCACCGGCCTGGAGACGTTCAAGCCGGCCGCCGTCGCCGGTCCCGCCGGGCAGGGCCTGCTGATCGTGTTCGTCGTCGAGGACATCGATCGCGAGTTCGCGCGCATCGCGGCCGCGGGGGCCACCGTCGTCACCACACCGGAGACCGAGCCGTGGGGCGAGCGCTACTGCCAGTTCGTCGACCCCAACGGGATCGTCTGGCAACTGGTGCAGTGGGTGTGAACCGGACGTCGGGTCAGGACACCTCGACGCTCGACTCCTCCGGCAGCACACGGAACTCCGTTCCGCCCGGGCCCATCTCGGTGAGCCGGCCGTAGTAGATGCCGCGAGCCTCCTGCGCCACCACCCCCTGGTGGATCGGGACCGCCACGCGCGGGTGCACGGCACGAAGGTAGTCGACGGACTCGGAGATCTTCAGCCACGGTGCTGCGGCCGGGACCGCGAGCACGTCGACCTTCTGCTCCGGCACGAACAACGAGTCGCCCGGATGCATCAGCTTGGCCGGGTTCTCGGCGTCGCCCAGCAGGTACGCGGTGTTGTCGATCAGCGGGATCTCCGGGTGGATCACCGCGTGCGTGCCGCCGGTGCCGGTCACCTGCACCTCGCCGACGTTGAACACGTCGCCCGGGTACACCGCCGTCCACGCGTCGCCGAGCAGCGCCGTCGTCTGCGGATCCGCGTACAACCCGGCGCCGGGGTTCGCGTCGACCAGCGCGGGCAGGCGCGCGGGATCGGCATGATCGGGATGCTGGTGCGTGATCAGGATGGCGTCGAGACCCGTGATGCCCTCGAACCCGTGGGAGAAGTTCCCCGGATCGAACAGGATCTTTGCGCCGTCGAGTTCCACCAGGACACAGGAATGGCCGAAGTGCGTCAGTCGCATGAGACGAGTATGCGGGATCACACCCGACGGTGGGGGTGGCGTCCGACGTCACTCGGTGCGGGAGCGGGCCGGGCTGCCCGGTAAACTCCTGGATGCCCGGTGCGATCCCGGGCGGAAACCAGCCATAGCGAGGAGCAGCACGTGGCCCGTGTCGTTGTCGATGTCATGCCCAAGGCCGAAATTCTCGACCCGCAGGGGCAGGCCATTGTCGGGGCGCTGTCCCGACTCGGTCATGCCGGCGTGTCGGATGTTCGCCAGGGTAAGCGATTCGAACTCGAGGTCGACGACACCGTCAGCGACGACGAGCTCGCCACCATCGCCGAGTCGCTGCTGGCGAACACGGTGATCGAGGACTGGAAGGTCACCCGAGTCCAGTGAGTGCACGCATCGGAGTCATCACGTTCCCGGGCACGCTCGACGACGTCGACGCGTCCCGCGCGGTTCGTCTCGCCGGCGGCGAGGCCGTCAGCCTGTGGCACGGCGACGCCGACCTGAAGGGTGTGGACGCGGTCATCGTGCCCGGTGGCTTCTCCTACGGCGACTACCTGCGATGCGGGGCCATCGCCCGCTTCGCGCCGGTCATGGGCGAGGTGGTGAAGGCCGCCGCGGGTGGCATGCCGGTCCTCGGCATCTGCAACGGCTTCCAGGTCCTGTGCGAGGCCGGGCTGCTGCCGGGCGCCCTGACCCGCAACGCCGGCCTGCACTTCGTGTGCCGCGACCAGTGGCTGAAGGTCGAGTCCAACTCGACGGCATGGTCGTCGCGCTACGAGGCCGGCGCCGAGATCCTGGTCCCGCTCAAGTCCGGCGAGGGCCGCTACCAGGCGTCCGAGCAGGTGCTCGACGAGCTCGAGGGTGAGGGCCGCGTGGTGTTCCGCTACGCCGGTGACAACCCCAACGGCTCGCAGCGCGGCATCGCCGGCATCGCGTCGGCCAACGGCCGCGTCGTCGGCCTCATGCCGCACCCCGAGCACGCCACCGAGGCTCTCACCGGCCCGAGCGACGACGGACTCGGCATGTTCTACTCCGTCCTGGAGAGCGTCCTGACGGCCTGACCGGCACGACGTCCGGCCCCGAGCCCTACCTGCGGTCGCCGACAGCCCACTCGATACCGAGCGGCTGCGGCGACCGTGTCGTTTCCGGGGCCCGTCCCGGGCTCTTCCGGGGCTCGCCCTACCGGATCGGACCGGAAGACGCCGCCCAGGTGTACCGCACCTGGGGACGCCCGGCGCGACCGTACTCGGTCTCTCGTGTGAGCACGCCGTCGTCGGCGAAGCGCTCGAGATAGCGCCATGCCGTGACCCGGGAGACCCCGACGACGGCGGCGACCTCCGCCGCCGTCAACGCCCGACCGGCGTCGCGGACGCACGCACTGATCAGGTCCGCGGTGTGCGGGGCGACACCCTTCGGGGCGCCGGCGCGCGCATCGGTGGTGCGCAGGACGGCCATGGCGCGATCGATGTCGCGCTGACTCACCGCCGTCCCACCCTCGGGGAGGGCGGCGCGGAACTGCCGGTAGTGCTCGAGCTTCTCGCGGAGCGCCGCGAACGTGAACGGCTTGAGCAGGTACAGCACCACCCCGCGCGCCACCGCGGTCCGCACGACGTCGAGATCGCGGGCGGAGGTGACGGCGATGATGCCGGGGCTGGGGCGCACACCGCCGAGCGTGACCGCCAGATCGAGACCGCTCGCGTCGGGCAGACCGATGTCGAGCAGGACGAGGTCCACCGGCTCCCCGGCGGCCGCGGCGTCGGCCACGGCCCGCATCGCGTCCTTCGCGGTGTGTGCCACCGCGTGCACCGAGAAGCCCTCGGCCCGTTCGACATACGAACGGTGCGCCTCGGCGATCAGCACCTCGTCCTCGACGATGAGCACCCGGATCATCGATCCTCGACCTCCCCGGAATCGTGACGTCGCGCCCGGCGCGGCAGTGGGACCTCGACCACCAGCATGCCCGCGAGTGATGGCTCGGTGTGCAGACGGCCACCGTGTCGCGTGACGATCTGCGCGACCAGCGCCAGCCCCAGACCGCGCTGTCGGGCCGGTCGTCCGTCCACCGGTTTGGTGGAGTACCCCCGTGTCGTCGCCTGGGCGAGTGCGTCGGGATCCATACCCGGGCCGCTGTCGGCCACCCGGATCACCAGCATCGAATCCTCTTCCGTCACCGTCACTTCCACCCACGGGCGGACCTCGCCCTCCGATCGAGCGGCGTCGATCGCGTTGTCCACCAGATTGCCGACCACCGTGACGAGTTCGAGTGGTCCGAGCGCCGTCGCCGGTCCCAGCGCGGTGTCCTCGGTGACGGTCAGTTCGACACCCTGCTGCGCCGCCTCGGTCACCTTGCCGAGCAGCAGCGCGGCCAGCGCGGGTTCGTGTACGGCCGCGGTGAGCCGGTCGATGAGGTGCTGTGAGGTGGTGAGTTCGGCGGTCGTGAACGCGACGGCCTCGTCGGTGCGGCCCAGCTCGACCATCGTGACGATCGTGTGCAGGCGGTTCGCGTACTCGTGCGCCTGTGCGCGCAGCGACTCCGCGACGCTGCGCGCGGAATCGAGTTCGCCCAGGACACTTTGCAACTCGGTGTGGTCGCGCAGTGTCACCACGGTCCCGATCCGTCGACCCTCCCACAGGACGGGAGCCCGGCCCACCACCAGCAGCCGGTCGGCGGTCACGTGCACCTCGTCCTGTTCGCCGTCGGCGTCGGGGCCGATGCGCCGCAGCGTCTCGGGCAGCTGGTCCGGCGTGATCGGACCGTCGGGCAGCCACAGCAGGCGTCGCGCCTCGTCGTTCACGACGTCCACGCGGACCCGCCCGTCGCGATCGCGACCGAACACGATCAGGCCCTCGCCGATCGACCGGAGCACCGCGTCGTGGTGCTCGTACAGTCGGCGCAACTGGTCGGGGTCGAGTCCGAGGGTCTGCCGGCGCAGGCGACGGCTCACCAGAGCGGCGCCGACGGCCGCGATCACCACCGCGATCGCGGCGATCCCCAACATCGAGGGCACCCCCTGTGCGAACTGCTCACCGACGCGCTCACGCGTGACACCCACCGACACCAGACCCACCACTTGCCCGTCCGACTCCACCGGAGCGACCGCGCGGATCGACGGCCCGAGCGAACCGGCGTACGTCTCGGTGAACGTCTCGCCGGCCAGGGCCTGCTCGATGTGGCCCTCGAAACGCTGCCCGATCAGCGTCGGGTCCGGGTGCGTGAAACGCGTGCGGTCGGGTGCCATGACGACGATGAAGTCCGTCCCGGTCGCCTCCCGGATGCGTTCGACCTCGGGCTGGAGCGCTGAGGTCGGGTCGGGGCCACGCAGCGCGGCGATCGTCGCGTCGGACAGTGCGAGGGTCTCTGCGACGTGTGTCACCTCGCGGCGGGTGGCATCGTCGGAGTCCCGCCGTTCGTCGATGATCGCGAACGCCGATCCGGCCGCGATGACCAGCGCCAACACCACCAGCTGCAGGAGGAGTAGCTGACGCGCGACGCTCATCGGTCGGCGGGAGGTGCCGAGGGGCACGTGAATCCTCTCGTGAAACTAATGAACACAAACTTCTCCGCGGCCTCGTCGGGTACCAGCATTCACAAGCGAGTCGGCGTGACCCCGATCACTCGAAGATCAACCGAGTCGACTCGTCGCGCAATCCATCCGACCAAGAGGACACCGCATGAGCACGAGTGCAGCAGGGACGCCGGGGCCGGCGCAACCCGTCGAGAGCAAGAAGACGCGTGACCGTACGCACTGGCTCTACGTCGGCGTCGTGGTCGCCGTCGTCGCCGGTGTACTCGTCGGCTGGCTCGCGCCGGACGCGGGCAAGTCGCTCGGCGTGCTCGGCACGATGTTCGTGGACCTGATCAAGATGATGATCAGCCCGGTGATCTTCTGCACCATCGTGCTCGGCATCGGCTCGGTGCGCGCGGCCGCGAGCGTCGGCAAGGTCGGTGGCCTCGCCCTCGCGTACTTCATCGGTATGTCCACCGTCGCGCTCGGCATCGGCCTGGTCGTCGGCAACCTGCTCAACCCGGGCAGCGGGCTCGACATCACGCCGGACACCGCGAGCACCGGGGCCGCGCTCGCCGAGAAGGCACACGCGGCGGGCGGCACGATGGACTTCGTCGCGTCGATCATCCCGACGTCGCTGCTGTCGTCGCTCACCGCGGGCAGCGTGCTGCAGACCCTGTTCGTCGCGCTGCTCGTCGGCTTCGGACTGCAGGCGATGGGCAAGCAGGGCGAGCCCGTGCTCCGCGGCATCGGCTACGTGCAGAAGCTCGTCTTCAAGGTGCTGTCGATGATCCTGTGGCTGGCGCCGATCGGTGCCTTCGGCGCGATCGCCAACGTCGTCGGGCAGACCGGACTCGGCGCCGTCGTCCAGCTCGGTGCGCTCATGCTCGGCTTCTACCTGACGTGCCTGATCTTCGTGTTCGGCGTCCTGGGCAGCATCCTGCGGGCTTTCGCCGGGATCTCGATCTTCAAGTTGGTGCGCTACCTCGCCCGCGAGTACCTGCTGATCTTCGCGACCTCGTCGTCGGAGTCCGCGTTGCCCCGGCTCATCGCGAAGATGGAGCACGTCGGCGTCGAGCGCACCACCGTGGGCGTCGTGGTGCCCACCGGGTACTCGTTCAACCTCGACGGCACCGCGATCTACCTGACGATGGCGTCGATCTTCATCGCCGACGCCATGGGACAACCGCTGGCCCTGCCCGAACAGCTGTCGCTGCTGGTGTTCATGATCATCGCGTCGAAGGGTGCGGCAGGCGTCAGCGGCGCCGGACTGGCCACCCTCGCGGGCGGTCTGCAGAGCCATCGACCCGAACTGCTCGACGGCGTCGGACTCATCGTCGGTATCGACCGGTTCATGTCGGAAGCCCGTGCCGTCACCAACTTCTCGGGCAACGCCGTCGCCACCCTGCTCGTCGGCACCTGGACCAAGTCCGTCGACACCGAGCGGGTCCGGGCCGTCCTCGACGGTGAGATCCCGTTCGACGAATCGACCATGGTGGACGACCACGACCCGCAGTCGCCGGCGGACGAGGCGCCGGCCCGGCCGACCGTCGTGCCCACCGCGGCCGCCGATCGCGAACTGGCCAGCGCCTGACGTATGCCCGAACCGGCCACACGGAGTCCCGACCTTCGCTAGCGTGCCGCGCATGATCACCACCGCCGTCTGGGGCACCGGCAACGTCGGACGCGCGGCGATCCGCGCCGTGCACGCCAATCCCCGCCTGCAGTTGTCCGCGGTCGTCGTGCACGACCCCGCCAAGGTGGGCCGCGACGCCGGCGACCTCGGGGACGTCGGCGTCGACACGGGCGTGTCGGCCACCGACGACGTCGAGGCGGTCCTCGCGTCCCGGCCCGACGCGGTCGTGTACGCGGCGTCCGGCGACATCCGCCCCGACGACGCGCTCGCCGACATCGTCCGCATCCTGCGCACGGGCGCGGTGGTGGTGACGCCGTCGGTGTACGCGCTGTACGACCACCGCAGCGCGCCGCCGGAGGTGCGGCAACCGGTGCTCGACGCGATCGGCGCGGCGGGCGGGTCGCTGTTCGTCTCCGGGGTCGATCCGGGCTGGGGCAACGACGTCCTGCCGCTGTTGCTCAGCGGTCTGGGGTCCGTCGTGGACGTGCTCCGCTGCCAGGAGATCTTCGACTACTCCACCTACGACCAGCCCGACTCGGTGCGCTATCTCGTCGGGATGGGCCAGCCGATGGACTACGAACCGCCGATGATCGCGCCGTCGGTGCCGACCATGGTGTGGGGTGGGCAGATCCGGCTGATGGCGCGGGCGCTCGGTGTCGATCTCGACGAGATCCGCGAGACCGTGCAGCGGCGGCCCCTCGAGTCCGACGTCACCACCGCGACGATGGGTGATTTCGCGGCCGGCACCCAGGGCGCGCTGCGCTTCGAGGTGCAGGGCGTCGTCGGAGGAGTGCCGCGGATCGTCGTCGAACACGTCACCAGGATCCACCCCTCGTGCGCGACGGACTGGCCGATGCCGCCCGACGGTGGCGCCGGAGCGCACCGGGTGATCGTCGAGGGCCGGCCGCGGATCGAGGTCTCCGTGGAGGCCACCGACGAGGGCGGTAGCCGGGCCGCGGGCGGCAACGCGACGGCCGTCGGACGCCTCGTGGGCGCGATCGACTGGCTCGTCGAAGCCGAACCGGGACTGTACGACGCCCTCGACGTGCCGCTACGGCCCACGCCCGCACTGGGATTTTCGGCGACAGGACCCGCCGCGGCGGGCACACTGGGGGCAACCGGAAGGATCGAGCAATGAGAATCGACATTCCCGAGGGCAAGGACCCCGTCGGCTACGTGTGGGGCGAACTGGTGCCCGAGATCGGCATCCCCGCGTCCAAACTGTCGCTGGCGGTCTACGCGAAATCCACACTGGGACTGCGCGAATTCGAGGCCGCGCGGCTGCGTATCGCCCAGATCAACGGCTGCATCGTGTGCATGGACTGGCGCACGGACCGCGACGGCGAGAAGGTCGAGGACGGATTCTTCGAGGCCGTCGAGAACTGGCGCACCACAGATGCGTTCGACGATCGGACCCGCCTGGCCGCCGAGTACGCGCAGCGGTACGCGCTCGATCACCACAACCTCGACGACGAGTTCTGGGCGCGGATGACCGAGCACTACAGCCAGCGCGAGATCGTCGAGCTGAGCATGTGCATCGGGTCGTGGATCGCGTCCGGGCGCCTCAACCACGTCCTCGGCCTCGACACGGTGTGCGCGCTGCCGGAACTCTGACGCTTGTCGGACCCACGCGCTAGCGTCCGGTCATGGCACTCACACTCGGCATGATCACGATCGACTCCACCGATCCCGGACCGCTCGCGAAGTGGTGGGCGGACCTGACCGGCGGCACGATCGAGCAGGAGAACGACGGCTGGTTCTACATGGTCGGAATCCCCGGCTGGAACCAGAAACTGGGCTTCCAGAAGGTGGACGACCCCACCCCCGGCAAGAACCGCCAGCACATGGACCTCGGTTCGGGCGATCTCGACGCCGAGGTCGAGCGGGTCCTCGCGGCCGGCGCCACCGAGGTGCACCGCGAGAACATGGACGGCTTCCGCTGGGTCACGTTCGCCGACCCCCAGGGCAACCAGTTCTGCGTCTCGGGAGCCCACTGAGTCGTCTCGGGAGCTCACTGAGTCCGGAACGCGGTACTGCCATGATGGTCGGTATGCCATCGATGACACAGGCAGACGCCCAGGGATTGTGTTCGTTCGTCGACGCTTCGCCGTCGCCGTTCCACGTGTGTGCAACGGTGGCGTCGGAGCTGTCCGCGAACGGCTTCACCGAGTTGCAGGAGACGGACGCGTGGCCGTCCGCGGCCGGCCGGTACTACCTGGTCCGCGGCGGTTCCCTCATCGCGTGGAGCACCGAGGGCGCGTCGGCCGGCCCGGCGTCGCCGTTCCGCATCGTCGGCGGGCACACCGACAGCCCGAACCTGCGGGTCAAGCAGCACCCCGACCTCGTCTCGGCGGGCTGGCAGCTGGTCGGCCTCGAGCCGTACGGCGGTGCGTGGCTCAACTCGTGGCTCGACCGCGACCTCGGCATTTCGGGGCGACTCAGTGTCCGCGCCGGTGACGCCGTGCAGGAGGTGCTGGTCCGTGTGGACCGGCCCATCCTGCGGGTGCCGCAGCTGGCGATTCACCTGTCCGAGGAACGCAAGGGTGTACAGCTGGATCCGCAGCGTCACCTCAACGCGGTGTGGGGCACCGGCAGCGAGCCGCGCTCGTTCATCGGGTTCCTCGCCGACGAAGCCGGGGTGGCCGCCGACGCGGTCCTCGGCTGGGAGCTGATGACCCACGACCTGGCGCCGTCGACGGTGGTGGGCGAGGACGCGTCGCTGGTGAGTGCGCCGCGCCTCGACAATCAGGGCACCTGCTACGCCGGGACGCAGGCATTGCTCGCCGCCGTCGCCGAGCCCGGCGACTCCACGCCGGTCCTCGCGCTCTTCGACCACGAGGAGGTCGGCAGCATGTCCGACCGGGGTGCGTTCTCGGACCTGCTGAACTCGGTGCTCGAGCGCATCGTGCTGCTGCGCGGCGGCGGACGCGAGGACTTCCTGCGCGCGATGTCCGGGTCGGTGTGTGCGTCGGGCGACATGGCGCACGCGACGCACCCCAACTACCCGGATCGGCACGAGCCCGCACACCGGATCGCGATCAACGGCGGACCGGTGCTCAAGGTCAACCAGAACCTGCGTTACGCGTCGGATGCGGCCGGCGCAGCCGAATTCGCGCTGGCCTGCGATCGTGCCGGGGTGCCGCTGCAGCGGTACGTGCATCGTGCGGACCTGCCGTGCGGGTCCACCATCGGTCCCATCACCGCGTCGCGGACCGGTCTGTCGACCGTGGACGTCGGGGCGCCGCAGCTTGCGATGCACTCTGCCCGGGAGTTGATGGGTGCCCGCGACGTCGGGATGTACGCCGATGCCCTCGCGGCTTTCCTGACGCCGGTGCGGTAGCTCTGCCGGTCCGGTCGGGGCGGCGTGCGCGACGGTGCGCGGTGGGTGCGCAGCGCGTCGGCGCCCCCGGCTAGACTTTGCCCTGGCAGCCCGCCGCCCGGCCTGCCCATTCGATCCCAGAGGGAAGGGACCACACGCCCCGTGTCTCCGCAGGTAGATACCGTCACCAACGCTTCCGCGACTCCCGACGTCGCTCAGCCGTTCAAGGAGCTGGGCCTCAAGGACGACGAGTACGCCCGCATCAAGGAGATTCTCGGCCGCCGTCCCACCGACGCCGAGCTCGCGATGTACTCGGTGATGTGGAGCGAGCACTGCTCGTACAAGTCCTCGAAGGTCCATCTCAAGTACTTCGGTGAGACCACGACCGACGAGATGCGCGCCTCGATGCTCGCGGGGATCGGCGAGAACGCCGGCGTCGTCGACATCGGGGACGGCTGGGCGGTCACGTTCAAGGTCGAGTCGCACAACCACCCGTCGTACATCGAGCCCTACCAGGGCGCGGCGACCGGCGTCGGAGGCATCGTCCGCGACATCATGGCGATGGGCGCGCGTCCGATCGCGGTCATGGACCAGCTGCGCTTCGGTGCCGCGGACCACGCCGACACCCGCCGCGTCGTCGACGGCGTCGTGCGCGGCATCGGCGGCTACGGCAACTCCCTCGGCCTGCCCAACGTCGGCGGCGAGACCGTGTTCGACTCCTCGTACCAGGGCAACCCGCTCGTGAACGCGCTGTGCGCGGGCGCGATGCGCGTCGAGGACCTGCACCTGGCATTCGCGTCCGGCGCCGGTAACAAGATCATCCTGTTCGGTGCACGCACCGGCCTCGACGGCATCGGCGGCGTCTCCGTCCTCGCGTCCGAGACGTTCGACGACAGCGCCGGCGGCCGCCCCAAGAAGCTGCCCGCCGTCCAGGTCGGCGACCCGTTCACCGAGAAGGTGCTCATCGAGTGCTGCCTCGACCTGTACCGCGAGAAGCTGGTCGTCGGCATCCAGGATCTCGGTGGCGCCGGCCTGTCCTGCGCGACGTCCGAGCTGGCGGCGGCCGGCGACGGCGGCATGCACATCGACCTCGACCTGGTCCCGACGCGTGCCACCGGCATGACCCCCGCCGAGGTGCTCTCCAGCGAGTCGCAGGAGCGCATGTGCGCGGTCGTCGCCCCCGAGAACGTCGACGCGTTCATGGAGGTCTGCAAGAAGTGGGACGTCCTGGCCACCGTGATCGGTGAGGTCACCGACGGCGAGCATCTCGTCATCGACTGGCACGGCGAGACCGTCGTCGACGCCCCGGCCAACACCATCGCCCACGAGGGCCCGGTGTACGAGCGCCCGGTCGCGCGCCCCGACACGCAGGACGCGCTGATCGCCGACACCACTGCGAACCTGAAGCGCCCCGAGACGGCGGACGAGCTGAAGGCCACGCTGCTGAAGATGATCTCCTCGCCGGCGCTGTGCAGCCGCAAGTGGATCACCGAGCAGTACGACCGTTACGTGCGCGGCAACACCGTGCTCGCGGAGAACGCCGACGGCGGCGTCGTCCGCATCGACGAGGAGACCGGACGCGGCATCGCGCTCGCCACCGACGCGTCGGGCCGCTACACGATGCTCGACCCCTACGCCGGTGCGCAGCTCGCGCTGGCCGAGGCGTACCGCAACGTCGCCGTCACCGGCGCGACCCCGAAGGCCGTCTCCAACTGCCTCAACTTCGGTTCGCCGGAGGATCCGGGTGTCATGTGGCAGTTCCAGCAGGCCGTGCGCGGCCTGGCGGACGGTTGCGCGCAGCTCGGTATCCCGGTCACGGGCGGCAACGTCAGTTTCTACAACCAGACGGGTTCGACCGCGATCCTGCCGACGCCGGTCGTCGCCGTCCTCGGTGTGATCGACGACGTGCACCGTCGTATCCCGACCGGCCTGGGCCTCGAGCCCGGTGAGACGTTGATCCTGTTGGGGGAGACCCGTGACGAGTTCGACGGCTCCATCTGGGCGCAGGTCGAGCACGGTCACCTCGGCGGTGTCCCGCCGAAGGTCGACCTCGAGCGTGAGCGCCTGCTGGCGGACATCCTGCTCGCGGGTTCGCGGGACGGCCTGATCTCGGCCGCACACGACCTGTCCGAGGGTGGTCTCGCACAGGCCGTCGTCGAGGCCGCGCTGGCCGGCGAGACCGGCTGCCGGATCCTGCTGCCCGAGGGCGAGGACCCGTTCGTGACGCTGTTCTCCGAGTCGGCCGGTCGCGTGCTGGTCGCGGTGCCGCGCACCGAGGAAACTCGCTTTACCGGTATGTGCACGGCCCGTAACCTCCCGTGGGTGCGTATCGGTGTGGTCGACGAGGGTTCCGATTCCGTCGAGGTCCAGGGTCAGTTCTCGGTGACCATGGCCGAGCTGCGCGAGGCACACGAGGCGACGCTTCCGGCACTGTTCGGGTGATGCGTGACGGACTCGGGGATCGAACGGGAGGCGGTCGCTGAGCTGCGGGAGGACCCGCAGCCCTCGACCCCTGCCGTCCCCGGGTTCGACCAGCGCCACCCGTTCGTCCTCTGGGCGTGGGGCCTGCTGAAGCTCGATTTCACCGGCATCGCCTTCGCGTCGCTCTTCTTCTGCTGGTCGTTGACGCCGTCGCTGCTGCCGCGCGACTGGCTCTATCAGGGGCTGATCGGCGGCATCAATGCCGCCTTCGGCTACGCGGTCGGCACCGCGATCGGCTGGCTCGTGTACGAGTTCGGGCTCGCGCGCCGGCCGTGGTGGCCGCTGCCGGACCGGTACATGCGCGCCATCAAGGTGCTGGTACCCGTGGTGTCGGCGCTCGCCGCGATCACGATGCTCATCTATTCGGCCGGCTGGCAACGGGAACTGTCGGCGCTGATGAACGCCGAGGGCACCACCACCACCGGCTACATCCGTACCGGGGGACTGAGTCTGCTGGTGGCGGCGGCACTCATCTCACTGTGGCGCGTGCTGCGCGACCTCGTCCGCTGGGTCGCCCGCCAGCTCAACAAGTGGCTGAAGATCCCGCGGCCCGCCGCATCGGCGGCCGGGTTCGCCGTCGTCCTGGTGCTCGTGTTCATGTTGGTCGACGGCATCCTGCTGCGGGTCGGATACGGCGTCGTCAACTCGATCTTCAGTCTGCAGAACAACGAGACGCGGCCCGGCGCGGTGCAGCCGATCCTGCCCGAGAAGTCGGGAAGTCCGGCGTCGGCCGCGCCGTGGGACACCCTCGGGTTCGAGGGCCGCAACTTCGTCTCCGGCGGTATCCACGCCGACGCACTCACCGCCGCCAACGGCGCACCCGCCAAGGAGCCGATCCGGGTGTACGCGGGTCTCGAGACCGCCGACGACACGGCCGCCCGCATGGACGTCGTGCTGGACGAGCTCGAGCGGACCAAGGCCTTCGAACGCAAGACGCTCGTCATCATCCCGACCACCGGAACCGGCTGGGTCAATCCCACCGCCGCGCAGGCGATCGAACTCGTCGAGAACGGCGACAGCGCTCTCGTCGCGGCCCAGTACTCGTACATGCCGAGCTGGATCTCGTTCGTCGCCGACCGCGGCCGGGCCGCCGTCGCCGGCAACGCGCTGATCCGGGCGGTGCACGACCGGTGGCTCACCAAACCGGAGGCCACCCGCCCCAAGTTGTACGTGTACGGCGAGAGCCTCGGCACCCAGGCCGGCGAGGGCGCGTTCGACGGCCTCGCCGACATCCGGGAGACCGTCGACGGTGTGCTGTGGGTGGGCCCGCCCAACGCGAACCCGCTGTGGAGCGCGCTCACCGAGCGCCGCGACCCCGGCACACCCGAGGTGCAGCCGGTGTACGCCGACGGGCTCGTCGTACGGTTCGCCGACGACGCCGACGCGATCCCCGGCAGCCCCGGACCGTGGCTCGAGCCGCGAGTGCTCTACATCCAGCACCCGTCGGATCCGGTGGTGTGGTGGTCGCCGGACCTGGCCTTCTCGCGACCCGACTGGCTTTCGGAGCCACCCGGTTTCGACCGGTTGCCGTCGATGAAGTGGTTCCCGTTCGTCACGTTCTGGCAGGTGAGTGCGGACCTCGCGAACGCGGCCGGCGTCCCGGACGGGCACGGGCACAACTACGGCACCGTCATCCTCGACGGCTGGGTCGCTGTCACGTCCCCGGACGGCTGGACGCCGGCCGACACCGAACGGGTGCGTGGCGTGCTCGAGTCGTTGCGTGGCCACGACGGGCCCGAGAAGTGAGACGCGCGGCGGCGCTCGGGTTCGGCACGGCGCTCGTCGCCTGGAACAACGGTGTGTTGCCTGCGCTGCGGCTGTCGTCGCGGCACCGGGCGATCGCGGGCACGGTGGTGGCCGCGGGCGCGACAGCGGCCGGGTCCGCCTGCGGTCTGCGCCGGGACGAACTGGGGTTGGGCAACATCCGGGCCGGATTGCGCTGGGGGAGTGCGGCTGCCGCCCTCCCCGTGGTGGGCTACGCGGTCGCGCTGGCGGTGCCGTCGCTGCACGACCGTTTCGCCGTTCCCGACGACGTGCGGGACGACTTCGCCGAATGGGTGTCGGCGCACATCCCGTTCGGCACCGTCGCGACGGAGGAGTTGCTGTTCCGCGGACTGCTCACGGCGGTCACCGAACGGGCGTTCCCGCCGGCGGGGGCGACCGCGATCCGCGCGGTCGCGTTCGGGCTGTGGCACGTACATCCTGCGCACGTCGCGGACGACTCGGTGCCGGGCACCGTCGCGTTCACCGCGGCGGCGTCCCTCGTGTTCGACTGGCTGCGCGCCCGCAGCGGCAGCCTGCTCGCGCCCGCGCTGCTGCACCTGGCAGTCAATGCCGGCGGCGCGCTGCTGCTGCGCCGCATCCAGGTGACCACCGGGGCCCGCGAGGTGCCGCTGCCGCCGGTGTGACGGGTGTCAGGGCAACTGCGCCATGCCGTACACGCGGTCGGTGCGGACACGCAGCACCTGCCGGCGCTCGTCGACCATGGCGCGCCGGAACTCCTCCCAGTCCTCGTGCTCGCGCCCCGTGGCCGTCCGGTAGACGTCGACGAGTTCGTCGGTCGCGGCGTCGTGCGGATCGGCGGCCACCGTGGACAGGTCCGCATCGCCCTCGACGACGGCGTAACTCCAGAAGTCGGGTGCACTCACGTGCAGTGACACCCGGGGATCGCGCGCCGCGTTGCGAGTCTTCGCGCGATCGGCGGTGACCGAGACCCGGGCGATGCGGGTGTCCGGATCCCACGCGTACAGGACGTTGGACAGCTGCGGACGGCCGTCGTGCTTGACGGTCGCGAGGACGGCCTTGTTCTGTGACGCAACGAGATCGAGAAGCGGGCGTTGCGTGTCGACGTCGGTGCTCATGGCTCGTGCAACCGCGGTGTCGGCGGGGTTGTTCCGGCCGGTAGATTCGGTGCCCATGCCAGCCCGTCGTGCCGTCGATCCCGCCGAACTCCGCAGCGCGTTGCTCGCCGTCGGCCCGTGGCTGCGCGGTGAGTCCCCGGACAAGCCCGCCCGCGCCGAGCTCGCCGCCGCGGTCCGCCTCAGCGCCCGGACCCTCGAACAGATCGCACCCGGATCGAGCGTCGAGGTGCGGGTGCCGCCGTTCGTCGCGGTGCAGTGCGTCGAGGGGCCGCGGCACACCCGCGGCACACCGCCGAACGTCGTCGAGACGGACCCGCGGACCTGGCTGTCGCTCGCCACCGGACTGCTCGGATTCGACGATGCGGTCGCGAACGGATCACTCGGTGCGTCCGGCGGGCGGGCAGGGGAGATCGCGCACTGGTTGCCACTGCTCCGTCTGTGACTCGAGTCTCATCGGCGTGATCCTGTGCACCGATCGTCGATCTCGCGCCGAGCGGTAGTTAGAATGGGGCACGCCCCCCGCACCGAATCCCCTTAGGGAGCGCTTGCCGTGACTCGTGCCGAACTGTCGGTCAACAGTCGGAATCTTCTCGCTACGACCGCACCAGACGAGGACGAGAACGAACCTCGCGAAGAGTGCGGCGTCTTCGGTGTCTGGGCGCCGGGCGAGGACGTTGCCAAGCTGACGTACTACGGGCTCTACGCCCTCCAGCACCGCGGCCAGGAGGCCGCCGGTATCGCCGTCGCCGACGGCTCGCAGGTGCTGGTGTTCAAGGACCTCGGTCTGGTCAGCCAAGTGTTCGACGAGCAGACCCTGGGCGCCATGCCGGGGCACGTCGCCGTCGGCCACTGCCGTTACTCGACGACCGGCTCGACCACGTGGGAGAACGCGCAGCCGATCTTCCGCACCACCGCCGCCGGCACCGGTGTCGCGCTCGGCCACAACGGCAACCTCGTCAACACGGCCGAACTCGCGCAGCGCGCGCGGGAGGCCGGTCTGGTCGACGAGAAGCGTCCGGGTGCCGCGACGTCGGACTCGGACATCGTGGGTGCGCTGCTCGCGCACGCCGCGGCCGACAGCACGATCGAGCAGGCCGCGATGAAGCTGCTGCCGACGCTTCGCGGTGCGTTCTGCCTGACGTTCATGGACGAGCACACGCTGTACGCGGCGCGCGATCCGCACGGCATCCGTCCGCTGTGCCTCGGGCGCCTCGACCGCGGCTGGGTGGTCGCGAGCGAGACCGCCGCACTCGACATCGTCGGCGCGTCGTTCGTGCGCGAGATCGAGCCCGGTGAGCTGCTCGCGATCGACGCCGACGGCGTCCGGTCCTCGCGTTTCGCGAACCCCGAGCCCAAGGGCTGCGTGTTCGAGTACGTCTACCTGGCCCGCCCCGACAGCGTGATCTCCGGCCGTTCGGTGCACTCGACGCGCGTCGAGATCGGTCGCCGCCTCGCCAAGGAGCACCCCGCCGAGGGCGACCTGGTGATCCCGGTGCCGGAGTCCGGCACCCCCGCCGCGGTCGGTTACGCGCAGGGTTCGGGCATTCCGTACGGCCAGGGTCTGATGAAGAACGCCTACGTGGGCCGCACCTTCATCCAGCCGTCGCAGACCATCCGTCAGCTCGGCATCCGGCTCAAGCTCAACCCGCTCAAGGAAGTCATCCGAGGTAAGCGCCTGGTCGTCGTCGACGACTCGATCGTCCGCGGCAACACCCAGCGCGCGCTGATCCGGATGCTCCGCGAGGCCGGTGCACTCGAGATCCACGTCCGCATCGCGTCGCCGCCGGTCAAGTGGCCGTGCTTCTACGGCATCGACTTCGCGTCGCCCGCCGAACTCATCGCGAACGGTGCCGAGGGCAGCGGCGTCAACGCCACCTTCGACGAGATGCTCGAGGGTGTGCGCCGGTCGATCGGCGCCGATTCGCTCGGCTACATCTCGATCGACGGCATGGTCGCGGCCACCGAGCAGCCCCGGTCGCGCCTGTGCGCTGCGTGCTTCGACGGCACCTACCCGATCGCGCTGCCGGAAGGCGGCATCGGCAAGAACGTCCTCGAGGGGATGTTGGAGTCGGCTGCGGGCGCCTCGTTCAGTCACGACAACGACAATGCGGACGCGCTGTCTCGCCCCTAGTTCGCAGGACGCTGCCGGAGTGCGCATCGCACTCCGGTAACGTTAGGGCGCAATCGAGGTGATTGCGCCTGTACACGTATGCCCGACGACGGCTGGCGCCGAAGTCGGGCATTCACCGAGATCAAGGCTGGAGCCAGAAACCGATGACCGAGGACAGTACCCGCACGCAGGGCGCTTCGTACGCCGCCGCCGGAGTGGACATCGAGGCGGGCGACCGGGCAGTCGAGCTGTTCGCCCCGCTGGCGAAGAAGGCCAGCCGCCCCGAGGTGATGGGTGGCCTCGGCGGGTTCGCCGGCCTGTTCTCGCTCAAGGGCGACTACAAGGAGCCGCTGCTCGCAGCGTCCACCGACGGTGTCGGCACCAAGCTGGCCGTCGCGCAGGCGATGGACAAGCACGACACGGTCGGCCTCGACCTCGTCGCCATGGTGGTCGACGACCTCGTCGTGTGCGGTGCCGAGCCGCTGTTCCTGCAGGACTACATCGCTGTCGGGCGCGTCGTGCCCGAGCGGGTGGCGGAGATCGTCGGCGGCATCGCCGAGGGCTGCATCCAGGCCGGTTGCGCGCTGCTCGGTGGCGAGACGGCGGAGCACCCCGGCGTAATGGCCGACGGTGACTACGACATCTCCGCGACCGGCGTCGGCGTCGTCGAGGCCGATCAGGTCCTCGGCCCCGACCGGGTCCGTCCGGGCGACGTCGTCATCGGAATGGGCGCGTCGGGCCTGCACTCCAATGGCTACTCGCTGGCCCGCAAGGTGCTGCTCGAGATCGATCGGATGTCGCTGACCGGCCACGTCGACGAGTTCGGCCGCACCCTGGGCGAGGAGCTCCTCGAGCCCACCAAGATCTACGCCAAGGACTGCCTGGCCCTCGCGGCCGAGACGGATGTGCGCACCTTCTGCCACGTCACCGGCGGCGGTCTCGCGAACAACCTGGCGCGCGTCATGCCGAAGGGTCTCGTCGCCGAGCTGGACCGCGGCACCTGGAGCCCGGCCCCGATCTTCACGATGATCGCGCAGCGCGGCCGTGTCGAGCGCGCCGAGATGGAGCAGACGTTCAACATGGGCGTCGGCATGGTCGCGATCGTCGCGCCCGAGGACGTCGACCGCGCGATGGCGGTGCTCACCGCACGCCACATCGACTGCTGGACACTCGGCACCGTCAAGAAGGCATCGGACGGCGACGCCGCGCGTGCGCTGCTGCTGGGCGATCACCCGCGTTTCTGACGCATCTCTACACCCCGTACGTCCCCGGCGCCTCGAAGGAGGAGCCGGGGACGTCGTGTTCTCGGTGTCGTTCCGGACGGCCGGTGCCGTCGGCGTCGTTCCGGAGCGCTACGGCCACCGCCGGATACCACGAAATGAGGGGGAGCCGGGCGGCTCCCCCTCATTGCGAGGTGTGTCAGGCGACGTCAGTACGACAGTCAACGACGCCAGTCGTCGTAGTCGTCCTCGTCCCAGCGCGAGCGAGAATCCTCGTCGGCGCGCTTGTCCGCGATCACTCCGCCATTGCGGGGTGAGCCAGATGCTCCGCCGTTCGAGAGCTCTCGTTGCAAGCTGTCGAAATCCGTGGACGGCGAGCTGTATTTGAGCTCCCGTGCAACCTTGGTCTGCTTTGCCTTAGCCCGGCCGCGGCCCATGGCTGACCCCCTCGCGCTTTCGCGGGGCGGCCTGGGGAATTTGGCGGCCCCGCGTTGAGTGTTGATGTTTTCCTGACCCACACTCTAGCGTGCAAAACTCGCTTCCGCCTCCACGTATGGTCCCCAGCGGTGTCTGATTAGTCTCACCGGGCCTGTGAGCTGCCGCTATGTCCGATTTGTGCAGGCTGGAACACGCCGGGAACGGCGCGGATCGTGCCGACCCGGGCGCTTCCACCCAGCACCGGCTGCGAGGCCAGCGCGGCGTGGTCCTCGGACCAGTTCACCCCGAGTCGGTGCAGCAGCGCGGCGGTCAGCGGCAGGCGGGCCCGCTCGTGCCCGTCGTCGATCTTGAAGGCGAAGGCGGTTCCGTCCTCGAGCGCGCCGGCGTGGACGCCGTCCGCTCCGGCCTTGCACAGCAGTCCGGGGACGGCGGACATCAGTCGTGCGTCGTCGCGTCCGGTCCCCGAGATCACGTGCGGGTGCGCGCGGATCGCGTCGGCCACCGCACGTTCGGGAGTTCCGGGGTCGGCGGTGACGAGACGACCGAACGCGCGCGCGAGGTTCGTGAGGGAGACCGGGATGATCGGCAGACCGCAGCCGTCGAAGGAACCGATGCCGAGTTCGGTTTCCGGTTCACCGGTGAGATCCGCGATCGTTTCGATGACGACCTGTTGCAGCGGGTGCGTCGGATCGAGGTAGGAGTCGAGCGGCCAGTCGTTCGCGACGCACGCCGCGAGCATCGCCGCGTGCTTGCCGGAGCAGTTCATGTAGACGGCCCGGCGCGGGGCGCCGGCCGCGAGGACCTCGGCCCGGGCCTGCTCGTTCCCCGGCAGGTCCGGCGGGCACAGCAACCGGCTCTCCTCGAGCCCGGTGTGCTCGAGGAGACGCTCCACCAGTTCGACGTGCGCGGCCTCGCCCTCGTGCGACGCCGAGGCGATCGCCAGTTCCTCGGTCGAACGCGGCACGAAGCCGGCGCGCAGCAGGGCGACCGCTTGCATGGGCTTGTTCGACGAGCGCGGGTAGATCGGGGTGTGCACCTCGCCGAGTTCCACGCTCGTCGTGCCGTCGGGGGCCAGCACGACGAGCGACCCGCGGTGCACGCATTCGCGGAACCCGGATCGGACGACTTCCACCAGTTCGACGCTCACGACGGCACCTGTTCCTCGAGACGGTTCAAGAACTTGCGGATGCGGGTGGCCGCCCCGTCCGCGAGATCGCCGGGGGCGGCCAGGAGTGCGCGCAGCCGGGCCGGATCGGCGCCGGTGAACACGTCGCGGACGGTCACCCCGTGCTCCGGGACGGACACGATCTGCACCGGGTCTCCGGCCTGCAGCCGGCCCGGCGTGAGCACCCGCAGATAGGCGCCGACGTCGGCGCGTCCGGTGAAGCGCCTGACCCACTGCGGCTCACCGGTCCAGTGCGCGAAGGTCCCGCACGGCACGCGGGGTTCGGTGACCTCGAGCTCGGTGGTCCCGATACGCCAGCGGGTGCCGATCACCGCGTCGGTCGTCGCCACGCCGGTAACCCGCAGGTTCTCCCCGAACCAGCCGGCCGGCAGTTCCCGACCCAGTTCGTCGCTCCACCGCCCGGCTTCCTCCGCGGAGTACGCGTAGACGGCCTTGTCGCGACCTCCGTGGAACTTCGTGTCGCACACGTGGTCGCCGGTCAGCCCGCCGGTCTCGACGCGCACCGGGCCGATCACCGGTCGCTTGTCGATGGCTGTGCGCGGCGAGCGCCGGCTGGGTGCGTCCAGCTCGGCGAACACGACGCACACCGCCTCTACCCGGCCGGTCACCCGCGCCCGCGCAGCCGATCCACGGCGGCGCGGCCGGCCTGGACCTCGTCGTGCTGCGGGACCGAGTCCGCGTCGATGGCGGCGGCACACGGGCCCGCGTCGAGCGCGGTGTCGACCGGCACCGATCGCTTCACGAGGGCGAGCGCGATCGGCCCGTCCTCGAAGTGGTCGACGACGGTGCCGACCCGGCCCACGGCGCGACCGGCGGCGGTGAGGGTCTCGCCCACCTCGGGGCGGCCTTCGGCCGAGCCGTCGAGGTGCAGCATCACCAGGTGGCGCGGCGGCTTGCCGAGGTTGTGGACCCGCGCAACGGTCTCCTGGCCCCGGTAGCAGCCCTTCTCGAGATGCACGGCGCCGTGCTCGGCGGGGCCCCCGATCCAGCCGACCTCGTGGGGGATGGTGCGGTCGTCGGTGTCGAGTCCGATCCTGGGCCGGTGCGCGGCGACCCGCAGTGCCTCGAACGCCCACGTCCCGGCTGGGCGGGCGCCGGCGTCGACGAGCCGGGACCGCCATGCGGCCAGATCGGCGCGCGGGACGAGCAGATCGAACGCGTCGTCGGTGGGCCAGGGCATGCGCCGGACGAATCCGCCTCCGGCGAGCGGCACGGCCTCGTACACGCCGGGCAGCGCGGCCACCCCGAGGGCCGCGGTGAACGCGGGCGACGCCGCGACATCGGGGCCGAGCAGGCTCAGCACGGCCAGTTCGTTGCCGTCCCGGGGTTCGGCCTTCGACCAGAACACCATCTTCTGCAGGAAGCCGAGCAGGTCGGCCCCGCGGCCCGCCTCGGTGTCGATCCACGTGACGCCGTCGATGTCGGTCATCACGAAGTGGTGCTCGACGCGGCCGTTGAGGTCCAGGCTCAGGTTCTCGGCGCTCGTCCCATCCGGCAGGGACGCCACGTGCTGGCTCGAGATGGTGTGCAGCCACGTGAGTCGTTCCTCACCGGAGATCGCGATGACGAACCGGTGGGAGCGGTCCACGACGGCGGCCGCCCGAACCGCGGCGCGCTGTTCGGCGAACGGATCGCCGTAGTGCCAGGCGACACCGGCGTCGGGTGATCCGTCGAGCGGCGGCACGGCACCGGGGGAGGAGAGGAGCGGACTGGGTGCGGCGAGCGGAGTGTCGGACACGGACCCATACTAGAAGCGACGGGGGATGGGGCAGGGCTGGGCGGGTGTGGAACTGCTGGTGGTGACCGGTTCTGGCTATGGTGGGCGCATGGCTGAGCAGGTTCTGGTGACGCTCGACGGGCAGGTGCGGGACGCCGCGGCGCCCTTGCTCCACGTGGACGACCTGGCGGTGATCCGCGGCGACGGGGTCTTCGAGACGCTGCTCGTCCGGGACGGCCGGGCCTGCAAGCCGGCCCTGCATCTCGACCGACTGGAGGCGTCGGCGCGGGCGCTGGACCTGCCCTGGCCGGGGCGCGGCCTGTGGACCCGGGCCGTCGAGGCTGCGGCCCGGGAATGGGGCGGTGACCGCGAGGGCTGGATGCGCCTGGTGCTCAGCCGGGGGCGGGAAGCGGGTGGACCGCCCACGGCCTTCGTGACGGTCGGCGCGGTGGCGGAACGGGTGCTGCGGGCGCGGCAGGACGGGGTGTCGGCGCTGACCCTGCCGCGGGGCTATTCGGTGGATCTGTCCGCGTCGGCCCCGTGGCAACTGTTGGGCGCGAAGACGTTGTCGTACGCGACGAACATGGCGGCCCTGCGGCACGCACAGGCGCAGGGTGCCGACGAGGTCGTCTTCACCAGCAGTGAGGGCCGCGTTCTCGAGGGTCCGCGGTCGACCGTCGTGATCGCCCGCGGTAAGACTTTGATCACTCCGCCGCCGGAGCAGGGCATCCTCCCGGGCACCACTCAGAAGGCGCTCTTCGAGGTCGCTCCGGACAAGGGGTACTCGTGTGAGTACGCCCCACTGTTCCCCTCCGATCTCATTGCGGCAGAGGGTGTTTGGCTCGTCTCGAGCGTCACGCTCGCGGCGCGTGTGCACACCCTGGACGGGCTCACGCTGCAGTCCTCACCGGCCGCCGAGGACGTGGCCTCCCTGGTCGAGCTGGCGGTGGAGACGATCGGTTCGGACTGACGCGGACTAGGTTTGTGCCGACGGGTCTACTACATTCCGTAGTAACAAATAGCTGCGGTGAGCTTCACGCCGCAGTAGCTTTGTGAACAGGGATCGAGCGGACGCCCACGTCTCGACCCCGAAGCCTGTCCTAGGGGCCGAGTTTTCGGAGTAGCCATGGATGTCTTGGATGTCTCGCGGTGGCAGTTCGGAATCACCACCGTCTACCACTTCATCTTCGTTCCGCTCACGATCGGACTGGCACCGCTGGTCGCGATCATGCAGACGATGTGGGTGATCACGAAGAAGGATCACTGGTATCGCCTGACCAAGTTCTTCGGCAAGTTCTTCCTGATCAACTTCGCCCTCGGGGTTGCGACCGGCATCGTCCAGGAGTTCCAGTTCGGCATGAACTGGAGCGAGTACTCGCGGTTCGTCGGCGACGTCTTCGGCGCACCACTGGCCCTGGAGGGGCTCGTCGCCTTCTTCCTCGAGTCGACCTTCCTCGGGCTGTGGATCTTCGGTTGGGGCCGGCTGCCGAAGCTGGTGCATCTCGCAACCATCTGGCTCGCGGCCATCGGCGTCAATGCGTCGGCCTTCTTCATCATCGTCGCCAACTCGTTCATGCAGCACCCGGTAGGCGCGCGGTTCAATCCGGACACCGGGCGCGCCGAACTCGAGAGCATCTGGACGTTGCTGGGCAACAACACTGCGTGGGCAGCGTTTCCGCACGCCGTTGCCGGAGCCTTCCTGACCGCCTCCACCTTCGTCGTCGGCATCGCCGGTTGGTGGATGGTGCGCAACATGCGCAAGGCCAAGACCGCCGCTCCGGAGGAGCGCGAGGTGTTGGAGAACGATGCGCGTGGAATGTTCCGACCCGCCGCCCGGATGGGCATGCTCGTGATGATCATCGCGGGTATCGCCGTGATCTACACCGGTGACGTCCAGGGCAAGCTCATGTTCCAGCAACAACCCATGAAGATGGCGTCCGCGGAGTCGTTGTGCCACACCGAAACCGATCCGGACTTCTCGATCCTCACCGTGGGCACCCACAACAACTGCGACAGCGTCACCCACGTCCTCAAGGTGCCGTACGTGCTGCCGTGGCTCGCGGAGGGCAAGATCAGCGGCGTCACGCTGCAGGGTGTGGAAGACCTGCAGGCCCAGTACGAGGAGCAGTTCGGCCCAGGTAACTACCGACCCAACCTCTTCGTCACGTACTGGTCGTTCCGCGCGATGATCGGCCTCGCCGCCGGCTCGGCCGCGCTGGCGCTGGCCGGGCTCTGGGTGACGCGCAAGGGCAGGGTCCCGGACCAGAACTGGTTCAAGTGGTTGTCGCTCATCGCGATCCCGACGCCGTTCCTCGCGAACAGTGCGGGCTGGATCTTCACCGAGATGGGCCGTCAGCCGTGGGTGGTGCACCCCAACCCGACCGGTGTCGACCTGATCAGGCTCACCGTCGACCAGGGTGTCTCCGACCATCCGACAGCGCTGGTCGTGACCTCGCTCGTCGTCTTCACCGTTCTGTACGGCGCGCTCGGCGTGGTGTGGTTCTACCTCATCCGCCGGTACGCGATCGCGGGTCCGTCGCCGCACGACATGCATCCGCCGGGTGAGGGCCCCAAACCGAAGGCCGGCGGCCCGGGCGAACCGGGCGAACCGGAATCCGACGAGCAACTTTCGTTCGCCTACTAGGAGACCGACATGGGACTGCAGGAATTCTGGTTCATTCTCATCGCGGTGCTCTTCGTCGGGTACTTCGTGCTCGAGGGATTCGACTACGGCGTCGGGATGCTGCTGCCGGTGCTCGGCAAGACCGAGATCCGCAGACGGGTCGTCATCAACACCATCGGCCCGGTGTGGGACGGCAACGAGGTGTGGTTGATCGTCGGAGGCGGTGCGTTGTTCGCGGCGTTCCCTGACTGGTACGCGACATTGTTCTCGGGCTTCTATCTACCACTGCTGTTGATTCTCGTCGCCCTGATCCTGCGGATCTGCGCCATCGAATGGCGCGGCAAGATCGACGACGACAAGTGGCGATGGCGGGCGGATCTCGGGATCATGATCGGTTCGTGGGTGCCGGCGGTGCTGTGGGGCGTGGCGTTCGCGAACATCGTTCGCGGCGTTGCGATCAACGCGGACAAGAAGGTCACGTCGGGCTTCTTCGATCTCCTCAATCCCTATGCGCTGCTCGGCGGTATCACCACCGGCCTGGTCTTCGCCCTCCACGGTGCGGTGTTCATCGCGCTCAAGACCGCGGACGACGTCCGGATCGACGCCGCGGAACTGGCGAAGAAGCTGGCCATCCCGGCGGTGCCGGTCGCGGGTGGGTTCGTGCTGTGGACCCAGTTGGCCTACGGCAAGGGCTGGACGTGGATCCTGGTCGCGCTCGCCGCGGTGGCGGTGCTCGCGGTCGTCTTCTTCACCCGCTTGGAACGCGAGGGGTGGGCGTTCGTGTTCACCACGCTCGCGATCATCGGCGCGGTCGTGCTGCTGTTCGCTTCGCTGTACCCGAACGTGATGCCGTCCACGATCAGTGAGGCGTACAACCTCACGATTGAGAACGCATCGTCGAGTCCGTACACCCTGAAGGTGATGAGTTGGGCCGCAGTGATTCTGGTGCCCGTCGTGCTCGTCTACCAGGGCTGGACGTACTGGGTGTTCAGCAAGCGGATCTCGACGAAGCACATCCCGCCGTCGATCGGCCTGCCCACGAAGATCGGATGACTATCGAGTCCGATCGCCCCGCCCGCGCGCAACGCCGGGCGGGGCGCGGGGATCGTCGGCGGTCGGGTCCGGTCGATCCGCGGCTGTGGAAGTACTCGGCGTCGGCGCGCGGCTACCTGATCCTCACGGTCGTGCTGTCCGCGGTGAACGTCGCGATGGTGATCGTCTCCGCGGTGCTGATCGGCACGATCCTGGCCGGCGTCATCACGTCCGACAGGCGCAGCATCGCGGACTGGCGAACGGACCTGCTGTGGCTGGCCGCGGCGGTCGTGGTGCGGGTGTCGGCGGCGTGGTTGCACGCCCGCTACGCCCACCGCGCCGCGAACCGCGTCGTCGCCGAACTCGAGGTCGAGGTACTCGAATCAGCGACCAGGATGTCGCCACGGGATCTCGACCCACGGCGCGACGAGATCGCCACGGTCCTCACCCGCGGTATCCGCGGCCTGGCACCGTATCTCACCGGTTACCTGCCGGCGTTGATCCTGGCGGCGACACTCACCCCGGCGACGTTCGTCGTGATCGCTCTGCAGGACCTCACGGCGGCGATGATCGTGGTGATCACGCTGCCGCTCATCCCGGTGTTCATGATCCTCATCGGTCTGCTCACCAAGGGGAAGTCGGAGGCGAACCTCGGCGCGATGACCCGGCTCTCCGGTCAGCTGATGGATCTGCTGGCGGGCCTGCCGACACTGCGCGCCCTGGGCCGCGAACACGGTCCGGCTGCGCGGGTGCGGGAACTCGGCGATGCGCACCGCAAGACGACGATGTCGTCGCTGCGGGTCGCGTTCCTGTCGTCGATGGTGCTCGAGATGCTCGCGACGCTGTCGGTGGCGCTGATCGCGGTGAGCATCGGCCTGCGCCTGGTCTTCGGCAACATGGAGCTCGAACCGGGCATCGTGGCGCTCATCCTCGCCCCCGAGGTGTATCTGCCCCTGCGCATGGTGGGCATGCAGTTCCATGCGGCCGAGGACGGTCTCGCCGCCGCCGACAAGGCCTTCGCGGTGATCGACGAGGCCCCCGCTCGTCGGGAGGCGGGAACCGGTTCCGAGGTACCCGCGGACAACTCGGTCGAGCTGGTCGGCGTCAGCGTGCACTCGCGGTCCGGGCTCGCACCGCACCGGCTGGACGTCTCGTGCAGGCCCGGACAGGTGACGGTGCTGACCGGTGCCAACGGCTCCGGGAAATCCACGGCGCTGCAGGTGATCCTGGGTCTCGCCGAGCCTGCCGAGGGCGCGGTGCGGGTGGGCGGCGTCGACGTCGCCCACCTGGACCGGACCCGGTGGTGGGACCGGATCGCATGGCTGCCACAGCATCCGGTGCTGGTGCCGGGCACTCTCGGCGAGAACCTCGCGCTGGTCGGACCGGTGGATCCCGGGTCCGACGCGCTTCACCGCGCCTGTCGAGCAACCGGATTCGACGCGGTCCTCGCCGAGCTCCCACGCGGGTGGGACACCGTCGTCGGGGTCGGTGGCACCGGCCTCTCGCTAGGCCAGCGGCAGCGCCTCGCGCTGACCAGGCTACTGGTGTCGCCGCGCCCGGTGCTGTTGCTCGACGAGCCCACCGCGCACCTCGACGACGACACCGAACGCACCGTGCTGACTTCCCTGCGCGATCTCGCCGGGGAGGGCCGCACCGTCGTGGTGGTCGGCCACCGGCCGACCGTGCTCGCGGCGGGCGACCGGGTGGTCCGGGTGGAGGCGCAGCAGGAAGTCGGGGCGCAGCAACATGAATCGTGATCTGGTGCGGGCGATCCGCCTGCTCGACCTCGAACCGCGCCGGGTCCTGGCCGCAATCGCCGCCGGCGTCGCAACGCTCGGTAGCGCACTCGCGCTGGCGGCGCTGTCGGCGTGGTTGATCACCAGGGCATGGCAGATGCCGCCGGTCCTGGA
This sequence comes from Prescottella equi, assembly GCF_002094305.1. Classification (GTDB taxonomy): domain Bacteria; phylum Actinomycetota; class Actinomycetes; order Mycobacteriales; family Mycobacteriaceae; genus Prescottella; species Prescottella equi. Next base: position 558,829 of record NZ_LWTX01000002.1, on the reverse strand, counting down.
CCTCACCGTCGCGGTGGTCGCGGTGCGAGCGCTGGGCATCTCCCGGGGCCTCTTCCGCTACCTCGAGCGCCTCGCGACGCACGACGCCGCGCTGCGTGGCACGACGTCGGCGCGGACCATGATCTACCGGCGTCTCGCCGACGGCGACCCCGCGGCAGCAGCGGGGCTGCGCCGCGGCGACCTGCTGGCTCGCACCGGCGCCGACGTCGACGCGCTCGGCGACGTGGTCATCCGGGCGCTGGTACCGATCGCGGTCGCCGTCGTGATGTCCTTGTCCGCAGTGATTCTGTTGGGGCTGATCTCTCCGGCCGGGGCGCTCGTTCTCGCCGTCGCGCTCGCGGTGTCCGGGATTCTGGCGCCGTGGCTGTCGGCGCGCGCGGCGCGTCTCGCGGAATCCGAGAGTGCCGCGGCGACGGCACTGTTCAGCGAGACTGCCGTCACCGCGTTGGACCATGCGGCCGAACTGCGCGTGGCCGGACGCCTCGACGACGTAGTCGCGCGAGCGGAGGCCGCCGACGACGAGGCGGTCCGCGCCGCGGACCGGGCGGCGAAACCGGCGGCGTTCGCTGCCGCCGCCACGCCCCTCGCGATCGGCGCGAGCGTGCTCGGCTCCCTGCTCATCGGCATCACGTTGTACGGGACGGACGGCGGCGCGCCGGGCGCGATGACTCCGATGTCGTTGGCGATTCTCGTGCTGGTCCCGCTCGCAGCTTTCGAGGCGACCGGTGCGCTTCCGGCCGCCGCCGTCGCTCTGACCCGCGCCCGGATCGCGTCCACCCGGATTCTCGAGCTGCTCGACCGGGCGGGCGAGGCCCAGCCCGGCGGCAGCCTCACGCCGCCCGATCCGGCCGACGTGCGCGCCCGGGACCTGCGTTGCGGCTGGCCCGACGGCGACAAGGTGACCGCACCGCTCGACCTCGATCTGCCGCCGGGCGCACGCATCGCAGTGGTCGGGGGCAGCGGCGCGGGCAAGACCACACTGTTGATGACGGTGGCGGGACTGCTGCCGCCGGTCAGCGGAACCGTGACCGTCGACGATGTCCCGCTCGCCGACTTCCGGCCGGACGATCTGCGGCGCGAGATCGGGTTCTTCGCCGAGGACGCGCACCTGTTCGACACGTCGGTGCTCGAGAACCTGAGGGTTGCCCGGGGTGATCTGACCGAGGACGACGCTCTCTCGGCGCTACGGGCCGTCGGACTGGGGGAGTGGGTCACACGCCTGCCGCGGGGGGTGCACACGTCGCTGGGTGGTGGTGCGCGCGCCATCTCGGGTGGCCAGCGCCGCCGTTTGCTGTTGGCCCGGGCACTCGTCTCGCCGGCCCGGATACTGCTGCTCGACGAGCCGACCGAGCACCTCGACGCGTCCGACGGCGCGCAGATCCTGCGCGAGCTGCTCGACCGCAACGGCTCGCTCGTCGACGCCGCTCGGACTCTGGTGCTCGTCACGCACCAGTTGCCCGCCGATGCACTTCCGGATCGGATCGTCACCGTGGGTGAGGCGCCCGCCGACGCGGGCGACGGTGTCAGTCCGGGTGAACCGATGGGTGCCTCGCAGGGGCCCTGACCACGGGCGATGTGAACTGCACCGCGCGGCCGTCTGTGTTGCAACACGTTCTAGTGATCCCGTGATCGTTCGTGCGTTCCTTCGCGTTACGGGCGGCGATTCGTCGAAAAGTGCCCCCGACCTCGGTGCTAGTTTTCTGGACGTACGTCCGAATTACTAGCTACTATGTGATCGACTTCACGACGAAATAGGCAACTCGACCGAGTTGCGCACTCGATACTGAAACGCGTTCTACCTTCCCCCTCAGGCTGGCCCCCCAACCCACTGAACGGAGCTGTTCATGTCACGTCGCTCGCTACGACACGCCGTCGCCGCCACCGCCTCGATGGCGATCCTCGCCGCCGGCGTCACCGTCGGACTCGGAGCCTCCACGGCGCAGGCCGCGCCGGCGTGTGCGACCAAGCAGTCGGTCACCGACAGTTGGGCGGGCTCCTTCGGGACGCCGTACACGGTGAGCAAGGAGATCGTCGGTGACGGCACCGCCGCTCCCGGGCACACCGTCACCTACCTCACCAAGGTCTCCGGCTCGGGCGCGCTCGTCAACGAGATCCGCGACTTCCATCCGGCGGGCTTCCAGCTCGTGAAGGCCCGCCTGAACGTGAAGTGGGTTCTCGGCGGTCAGCAGTGGGACGACGTGACCGGCACGGTCGTCCGCGGCAACAATTCCGTCAAGGCCACGGGCGCCGGTTGGACCACGGCGGGCGGCGGAGTCATCGCCCTGGAGACCACGTACAAGGTTCCGGACGACGCCGTGGTCGGCAGCAAGCTGGACAGCGGCGCCGGCACCAACATCCTGCTCGCCGCCGGCGATTGGAACATCAACCCGATGGGCGTCTGTGTCACGGTCCGTCAGCCGAACCCGGTGGAGGCCGGTTCGGGCAGCCTCGAGGACCTGGGCATCGGTGGCCAGGTCTTCGGATCGCTGACCGACCCGCAGGGTTCGATCTCCAACGTGGTCGGCGGAATCCTGGGCAACGTGCTCGGCAACATGAGCTAGTACCCGTCCCACCCGAACCACACGCGAGCCCCGTCCCGGCACTGTCCGGGCGGGGCTCGTTCGCTGCGTGAAACACGTCACCGGATAATCCGTTGCCGAGCGCTTCCGTCGAGCGTAGCTTCGGGTCTACACGAGGAAGGAGGTGGTCTGAAGTTGAATGACAAACGGACACGTGAGGTGGCTGTCCGCTAGCCACGATGCTTTTCGGGTTCACTGACCGCAGCGCGGCTGGCGAATCCCAGACAGCTACCCGACCCCCGAGCCCTCCGGCCACGTCCAGGCCGGAACTCCACGAACGACGAACCCCCCGGGCTTCGTCACGTGGACGGGCCCGGGGGTCGCTGTCGTTCGGGGGTCAGCCGATGTAACGCTGGAGTCGTGCCGAGAAGCGCGGGGCGAGAGGCCCGTCGGCGACGACGCGCTCTTCGACGTACGCCAGATCGCCGCCCTCCACGATGCCGTACAGACGCTTGGCGCCGCCGATGAGTTCGCCGGACTCGCTACGGATCACGACGTCGGTGGCGAGTTCCCACGACGACTGCGTGAGGGCCTGGCCGTAGAACAGTTCGACGACACCGGACGAGTGCGTGAGGAGGAGCTCTACTACTTCCTCCTTGGTGCTACCGGGGATACCGTCGCCGGCGACGCGCCAGTAGCCGCTCTCGCGCTGATCGGGGCCGACATAGGCGCCGTCCGCGTCCAGACGCCACGTGCGGGACTCCCAGACCAGGTAGTTGCCACCGTCGTGCGACACGACGATCTGCTGGCCGAACGGGTAGTCGTCGCCGCTCTCCGCATCGTGACCCTCGCCCTCGCCCCGCCACACGCCGACGAGCGGCAGGAGCGCGAGCATTCCCGGGTTGAGGTCCGGCCCGAGCCGCAGATTCGCGGTGTCCTCGGGCAGGGGGAGATCGGGCAGTGTCGGGATGTTGCGACCCGCCGTTTCCTTCGCACGCTCTTCTGCAGCCGCGACCGCCCGGTCGCCGCTGCCACGAACTACGTGCGACTCGGTGTCGTCAGGCTGCGAACCGCCTGCGCCGGGATCCTGATTCACGGCTTGTCGGTGACCAGCCGGTACACGACGTACAGCGAGAACCAGGTGATCAGGATGGCGGCAAGTACCAGGAGAACCTCGAAGAAGATGACCACGGGCTCATCTTAGACCGCGCCCCCGCGGCGTTCGAAATCGGACGGGACCGTGCCGCCGGGTGAATCGATCCGGCCGAATCGAGCTCGACGCCCGTTAGGCGGGAGTACGGTGCTCCCGGATCGCCAACGGAACAAGATCAGCACTGGGTGCGAACGTTCGGAGGTGTCGATGGGACGCAGGGTTGAGCGGATGATCGGAACGGCTCTCGGTGGGCTGGTCGCCGCCGCGACCCTGTTCGCGTCCGGCGGTGTCGCGGCGGCGGAAGGGTCGTCGGCGCCGGGGTCGGCCGGGGCGCCCGTCGTCGACCCGAACAACGGCGGTGCGGGGTGCCCCGACCTTCTGGTGGTCGCGGCGTCGGGCGCCGGTGATTCCACCGTGGACCGTGACCCGTTCGCAGACATGAACCAGCTGCCCGGGGCGAACTGGCTGAACCGGATCACCGTGTCGCTCGGCCAGGCGAACCGCGATCAGCCGGGCACGGTGGGGTGGATGTACGTGCCCTATCCGTCGACCTACGGCGTGGGACTGCTGGCGGACGTGCCGACATACCAGGACTCGGTGGCCGCCGGCGTGGCATCGGCGAACCGGATACTCGACGAGAAGAAGGCGCAGTGCGGCGCCGCGACCCGGTTCGTCCTGCTCGGCTACAGCGTCGGCGCCGAGATCACCGAACGGGTCGCCCGGGACATCGGCCACCGGGACGCGTCGGCAGCCGTGACTGCCGACGACATCGCAGGCGTCGCGCTCGTCGGAGACCCCTACCGCCCGGCCGGGACGCCGTCGCTCGGCGAGTCCGGGCCGGCCGGCGGGGGCTTCATGGCGTCCGAGCCGGCCGATTACGGCGCGCTCGCCGGCCGGATCCTCTACGACTGCCGTCCGATGGACATCGCGTGTGACGCCCCGCCGGACATCGCGCTGCTCGAACTCGCGCTCGGTGTGCTCGGACAGGTGCGGTTCACGATCGTGAACCCGGTGCAGACGTTCGCCGACTTCGGTCGCGTGGCATCCGACATGTCGGCGCGCGCGATCGCCCATATCGTCACCCGCGAGGACTGGTTCACCTCCGACGAGTCGCTGCTCGACGTGCTGCGAACCGTCGCCGACCAGACCTACCGTGACGATGCCGCGATGGCGGCAGCGACACCGGAACGCATTGCGGCACTGGATGCCTGGGCGCGTGGACCGGGGGTCGACGTGGTCCGGGCCAAGCTCGGCGCCGAAGGAGCGGGATTCCTCGAGGACAACCGCGGCATCGTCGATCTCATCGTCAAGCCGTACCTGTTCCTCGGACCGCTCCAGCACGTCCTCTACTGGCTTCCCGGCCCCGCACCGCTCCTCGGCGACAGCGAACGGGTTGCCGAGTGGATCGACGGACTGCCACGCGGTGGCGCCTAGGCGACGAAAGGGGCGCCACTCCGAGTGGAGTGGCGCCCCTTTCGTATCTGGTGTCGAACGACCTACTTCGCGACCGTCACGTCGACGGCGTAGACGCCGGCGCTGTCCGGGGTGATCGTCACGTCGCCGTTGCCGGTGCTCGACAGGGCGCGGACCTTCCAGGTGCCGGGCGCGGCGAAGAAGCGGAAGTCGCCGGTCGCGGACGCGACGACCTCGGCGGTGAACTCGTCGGTGCCGTCGAGCAGGCGGACGAACGCGCCACCCACCGGCTGGCCGTCAGCGGCCAGCACGCGGCCGGTGATGACGGTTTCCTTCTCGACGTTCACGCCCGCGGGCAGGGTCTGGGTCTGAACAGGTGCTCCGCACATTTTCCTTATGCTCCCAACTCGATCGGTGCGCCGACCAGCGAGCCGTACTCGACCCAGCTGCCGTCGTAGTTCTTGACGTTCTGCTTACCGAGGATCTCCTGCAGCACGAACCAGGTGTGGCTCGAGCGCTCGCCGATACGGCAGTAGGCGATGGTGTCCTTGGTCTCGTCGAATCCCTTGTCCGCGTAGAGCTTCTCGAGGTCGGCGTCCGACTTGAAGGTGCCGTCCTCGTTGGCGGTGGTGCTCCACGGGATGTTGATGGCGCCGGGGACGTGGCCACGCTGCTGAGCCTGTTCCTGCGGCAGGTGCGCCGGCGCGAGGATCTTGCCCGAGTACTCGTCGGGGGAGCGGACGTCCACCAGGTTCGCGGAACCGATCGCGGCGATCACGTCGTCGCGGAAGGCGCGGATCGAGGTGTCGGGCGCTGCGGCCTTGTACTCGGTGGCCGGGCGGGTGACGGTCTCTTTCGACAGCGGACGGCCGTCGAGCTCCCACTTCTTGCGGCCGCCGTCGATCAGCTTGACGTCCTGGTGGCCGTACAGCTTGAAGTACCAGTACGCGTAGGCCGCGAACCAGTTGTTGTTGCCGCCGTAGAGGACCACGGTGTCGTCGTTCGCGACGCCCTTGGCGGACAGCAGTGCAGAGAACTGCTCCTGGTTCAGGAAGTCGCGGCGGACGCCGTCCTGCAGGTCCTTGCGCCAGTCGAGCTTGATCGCGCCCTCGATGTGGCTGGCGTCGTATGCGGCGGTGTCCTCGTCGACCTCGATGAAGACGGTCTTGGGAGCATCGAGGTTCTGCTCTGCCCAGTCTGCCGAGACCAGGACGTCGGAGCGAGCCATGAAGTGTCCTTTCGATGATGGAGCGCGGGTGTGAATGCGTGGAGCGAGGCGGACGGGACCGGTGCGAGCACGGTCCCGCACGGTGGAGACGGGGTCGGTGGTCAGGCTGCGCTGGGTGTGCCGCCGCGCAGACGCGCGACCAGCGGATAGATCTGGCAGCCGAGGCAGATGCCGAAGGCGGCGTTGAGCAGGGCGGCGAACAGGGCGAACCCGGTCGCGATGCCGCCGACGATGCCCGCGCCGAGCAGGAAGGCAACCGCGCCGACGGCGGCGAAGGTCAGCCCGACGCCCTGCGCGAACCGCAGTGGGGCGACGGGCTCGCGCTCGACCGTCGGGCTCAGCCGCGGCGCGACGAACGCGGCGAAGAGTTGGCCGTACGGGCTGCGGCGCGGTCCGGCGACAGCGCCGATCGCGAACACCACGGCCTGCGCGGTGAGCAGCAGGCCGGCGGCGAGAGTGGAGACGGTCGAGAGCAACAGCACGAGGACGAGGACGCCGGTCGTGACCCACGCGGCGAAGCGCGGACCGCGGACGTCGACCTGCTGGGCCGGGTGCGTGGACGTGGGAGTTGCCATTGTGGGGTGCTCCTGCGGACTACCGATTGTTGACGTGCCGACGTGGAGATGCGGCAGGGACCGGACTCGGGGATTCACCGATCACGGACGGGGGTCGCAGCGAGAGACGCTGGGCGAAGAGAAGAAGACAGCCGTCTGCGTGATCAGCAGCAGGGACAGCAACAACCACCGAGGCGGCACAGATCGACTGCGCGGCGACGGGTGAGCATCAGCTCATGGTTGGCGTACACGTGGTGCAGCGTACCCGGTTTTTCAGGAATTGGGGCGCCCGGTTTCGAGCAGGGGTGCGAGTGCGGTCTCGAGGTCCGGTGCGGACGGCACACCCGAGATGCGGAACCGCTCGGTGAGCGCGCCGTCGAGGATGAACGTCGTGGGCAGCGACAGGACGCCGAGAGTTTTTGCCAGAGCGGGATGTTCGTCGATGTCGACCTCCACCTCGGTGGCGGCCGGGGTGCCGTCGGGGTCCGCCTCGAATCGGGCGAGGACCTGTCCGACCACGCGGCGTACGGCAGCACACGGGCCGCACCAGTCGGCCGAGAAGTGCAGCACGATCGGGCGTCCAGTCGCGGTGACACCGGCGGCCGCGAGCTGCGTCGCCCGCTCGTCGTCGACGGCTGCGGTGGCGGCCGGGGCCGTGGCACGCACCTTGCCGGCGCGGGACTGCAGTATCAGCCCGACGGCCACGGTCGCGGCGATCGCCACGACGAGGATGATCAGCGCGGTCACAGCTGCGCCTGCAGTTCGTCGAGGTTGATGACGAGGTTCTCGCCGGTGCCCTCGACGACGATCTGCGAACCCTGCGCGTACACCTCGGTGGGCATGATGCCGAACGGCAGCGACTGCGGGTCGATCGTCTTGGTGAAGCGGTCGAGCACCTGCTGGCGCAACGGGGCCGGCACCGTGAACTCGGCCTCGCCCTCGGGGCCGAAGTTGAAGTCGGTGGCCACGATCATCAGCTGCTCGCCCCGCAGTACCAGGTCGGCCTGCACACTCACCGTGGTCTGCAGCGGACCGACCGGAACCGTGCCGGTGAGGACGATGCCGCCGTCGTCGGTGGTCGAACCCGATCCGCCGGAACCACCGGTGCCGTCGGACTTGCTCGCCGGCGGAGCGGAAACCTGCAGGTCCGGGATGCCGAGGAACTTGCCGAGGTCGGTGGCGTCGATCTTCATCCGGCCGTCGAGGTAATCCACCGGGACGGTCTGCACCGAGCCGTCGAGCAGCGCGGACGCCGGGACGACCACTCCCTTCAGGGACGCCTCGATCGTGACCTCTCCGATCATGTCGGCCTCGACCTGCTGCGCCCGGATCTCGACGTTGTCGTACTTCCCGTTCCACGCCTGTGTGAGGAAGGGGAATCCGTGGATGGTCACCTCGGGGTCCGCGTTGAGCGAGCCGCCCTCCCGCAGCGCGCGCGAAACCCGGAACTCGGAGTAGGCGGCGGCGCCGAAATCGACGACGACGGCGAGTCCGACGAGGCACACCAGGCCGATGATGAGTTTGCGCACCTCACCATTCTTACCGAGTCCGTCGGGCACCGGTGCGACGGTCCTGCCTGACCTCGCGCTAATCTGTCCCCGAAACATGAACGTCGGTCCACTCGGTGTCGGCCCCTGCGTCGGCACTCGCGACGCAGAGAGGGAGGTTGAGTGGAGCTGCTGCTTCTGACCTCCGACCCCAATCCCGATACGGTGCTGCCCTCGTTGGCATTGCTGTCCCATTCCGTGCGCCCCGCTCCGACAGAGGTTTCGTCGCTGCTCGAGGCCGGCGCCGCGGATGTGGCACTCGTCGACGCCCGTAGCGACCTGGCCGCAGCCCGCGGCCTGTGCCGACTACTCGGCAGCACAGGATCGGCGATTCCGGTCGTGGCCGTACTCACCGAGGGCGGCCTTGTCGCGGTGAACTCCGACTGGGGGCTCGACGACATCCTGTTGCCGTCGACCGGGCCCGCGGAACTCGACGCGCGACTGCGGTTGCTGGTCGGCCGCAACGGCGGGGTGGCCAGTCCCGAGGCCACCGGCAAGATCACGCTCGGAGAGCTCGTGATCGACGAGGGGACGTACACCGCGCGACTGCGGGGACGTCCCCTCGATTTGACTTACAAGGAGTTCGAGCTCCTGAAGTACCTCGCACAGCACGCCGGCCGGGTCTTCACCCGCGCCCAGTTGCTGCAGGAGGTGTGGGGTTACGACTTCTTCGGTGGCACCCGAACCGTCGACGTCCACGTGCGACGACTACGCGCCAAGCTCGGCTCCGAGTACGAGTCGCTGATCGGCACCGTCCGCAACGTCGGTTACAAGGCGGTCCGCCCGGCGCGGAACGCCGGCCGGGGCGGACCCGTCGGCGATGCGGGCGAGGCGGAGGACACCGACGACACGGATCTCACCCCTACCAACGGATCGGCGTACTAGATGACCGTGCAGCAGCTCGACTGGATCGATTCACCGCCGGTCGAGGCGGTTCGGGCGATGATTGCCCGTGCCACCGTGGCCGACGGCACCGCGCCGATCTCGGAACAGGCGGTGCATGCGCTGGCGGCCGACGGTCCGTCCCGACACCTGGTCTGCACGGTGGAAAACCGTCCGGTGGGCTACGCGCACCTCGAGCCCGGCCACGGGGACCATCCCGCCATGGCGGAGGTCGTGGTGGACCCGGCCGAGCGCGGGGCCGGTGTCGGTGGCCGACTGGTGGCCGCGGTACTCGAGGCGGGCGGACCCGGCACTCGGGTGTGGGCGCACGGCAACCTGCCTGCCGCGGTCGCGGTCGCGCGGCGGCTCGGTCTCACCGGCGCCCGGGAACTGCTGCAGCTGCGTCGCTCGCTCGCAACCCCGGACCTGCCCGACGTCGTGGTGCCGGACGGCGTCACGCTGCGGACCTACCGTGGACCCGAGGACGACGCGGAGTTGCTGCGCGTCAACGCGGCCGCCTTCGCGTGGCACCCCGAGCAGGGGACGTGGACGCAGCGCGAGATCGACGAGCGTCGCGCCGAGCCGTGGTTCGATCCCGCGGGGCTGTTCCTGGCCTTCCCGTCGGAAGGGGACACGAATCGTCTCCTAGGCTTCCACTGGACCAAGGTGCACGCGCCCGAGAACGGCGACCCCGCGCTGGGGGAGGTGTACGTGGTCGGCATCGACCCCGACGCGCAGGGCCGGGGCCTGGGCCGAGTGCTCACGCTCGCCGGCCTGCACCATCTGCGCGACCGTGGGCTGGGCACCGTGCTGCTGTACGTCGAGGGCGACAACACCGCCGCGCTGCACACGTACGAGCGCCTCGGATTCGAGCGGTTCCACGTGGACGTCGCCTACGCCGCACAGCCCTGACCTGGCCGTTCGGCCGGTGTGACCCACGTCTCGGTCGAATTCTCGCGGGTGTTCATCTTCCGTTCACCGAACCGGGTCCCGTTGGCTACCGGGCGCCCCTACCTTTCTGGCCTGGGTGACAGAACGTCGCCCGGTGCGGGCTTGCGTCCCGCACCTACCGTGCCGCCCGACCGTGGGCGTGACGCTAGACCAGCGGAGGACCAGGGTGAATCTCGACCGCAAGGGCGCACTGCTCGGAGTGGTAGCTGTGGGTGCCGTGACGGCGATGTCGCTGACCGCGTGCGGCAGCGACAACAACGCCGCGTCGTCGACCGTCGACACGTCGGCGTCCACGGCCCTGTGCGACGGCAAGGACAAGCTCTCCGGCGCCGGATCGTCTGCGCAGAAGAACGCGATGGACGAGTTCACCTCGACCTACATCGCGGCCTGCCAGCAGAAGGGCAAGAGCGTCAACGTCGCGTACAACCCCAGCGGCTCCGGTGACGGCCGCACGCAGTTCATCGCCAACCAGATCGACTTCGCCGGCTCCGACTCGGCGATCAAGGGTGAGCAGGCCGAGCAGGCCAAGCAGCGTTGCCAGGGCAACGACGCCTGGAATCTGCCGCTCGTGTTCGGTCCGGTCGCGATCGCCTACAACCTCGACGGCGTCGACGGACTCGTCCTGAACGGCGAGACCATCGCCAAGATCTTCAACGGCGGCATCACCAACTGGAACGACCCGGCCATCGCCGCGCTGAACTCCGGCGTGAAGCTCCCCGACGAGAAGATCAGCCCCATCGTGCGCTCGGATTCCTCCGGCACCAGCGACAACTTCCAGCAGTACCTCGAGGCCTCGTCGAAGGGTGCCTGGACGCAGGGTGCCGGTTCCGACTTCAAGGGTGGCGTCGGTGAGGGCGCGAAGGGCTCGGCGGGCGTCGCTCAGGCCGTCGCGTCGGCTCCCGGTTCGATCACGTACGTCGAGAAGTCGTTCGCCGATCAGCAGAAGCTGCCGGCCGCGCAGATCGACACCGGTTCCGGCCCGGTGGAGCTGACGCAGGAGACCGCGTCGAAGGCCATCGCGAACGCGTCGTTCAAGGGCTCGGGCACCGGTGACCTCACGCTCGACCTGAAGTCGATCTACGGCACCCAGGAAGCCGGCGCCTACCCGCTGGTTCTCGCCACCTACGAGATCGTCTGCTCCAAGGGCTACGACGAGGCCACGGGCAACGCGGTGAAGTCGTTCCTCACCAGCGCCGCGAACGAGGGACAGCAGACGCTGGCCGACCAGGGTTACGTGCCGCTGCCGGAGTCGTTCCGCGCCAAGATCAACGAGTCGATCTCCGCGATCGCCTGATCGGAACGATCGTCCGACGGACCGCCCATCTATATTCAGACGGAGAATGTGAGCGCAGATGACTGACGCGAGCACAAGGTCGACACCACGCGCCTCCGACCCCGCGGACGGCGGGGCCGGGGTGGGCGGTCCGCACGGTAACCCGGAGGCCCCGATCACTACCCCACAGGCCACGAAGAACAAGACGGTCACCCGTCCCGGCGACCGGATCTTCGGATCACTCGCATCGGGATCGGCGGTCTTCATCACGCTGCTGGTAGCTGCGGTCGGCATTTTCCTGATCTGGCGTGCAGTCCCCGCGCTGCAGCGCAACGAGGTCAACTTCCTCACCAGCCGGGTGTGGGACACCGACAACATCAACGCGATGGCGTTCGGCGTCCTGGACCTGTTGCTGGTCACGGTGATGGTGTCGGTGTTCGCGCTGGTGCTGGCGATGCCGGTGGCGCTCGGTATCGCGATCTTCCTCACCGAGTACGCGCCGAAGAAGCTGTCCCGGCCGCTCGCGTACGTGATCGACCTGCTCGCCGCGGTGCCGTCGATCGTCTACGGCCTGTGGGGGCTGCTGGTGTTCGCTCCGGCCATCGCACCGCTCGCGGTGTGGCTCAACGAGCATCTCGGATGGATTCCCATCTTCGCCGACGGCAGCGGCTCCATCCGCGGTGGCGGCACCATCTTCACGGCCGGCATCGTGCTCGCGGTGATGATCCTGCCGGTGATCACCGCGGTGACCCGCGAGGTGTTCGCCCAGACACCCAAGGCGCACGTCGAGGCCGCGCTCGCGCTCGGCGCCACCCGTTGGGAAGTGGTGCGCACCACGGTCATTCCGTTCGGCAAGTCCGGCTACATCAGCGGCTCGATGCTCGGTCTGGGCCGCGCGCTGGGCGAGACCATGGCGCTGTACATGATCCTGCGCACCACGTCGCAGGCGTTCAGTGGATCGCTCTTCGACAGCGGTTCGACGATCGCATCGAAGATCGCCCTCGGCTACGCCGAGTTCAACAACAACATCCAGGCGGGTGCCTACATCGCCGCCGGCCTGGTCCTGTTCGTGCTCACCTTCGTGGTCAACGCGGCAGCGCGTGCCGCGATCGCCGGAAAGCGGGACTGACCGATGACCAGCGTCCTCGACAAGCCGATCAAGGCGCCCGCCTTCCAGGGTGTCGGATTCCGCCGCCGCTCCACCGATCTCACCGCCACGGTGCTGGTGACCCTGTCCGTCCTCATCGCGCTCGTGCCGCTCGTGTGGGTGCTGTGGACGGTGGTGGTCAAGGGCATCAGTGCCATCATGTCGCAGACGTGGTTCACCCATTCGCTGAGCGGATTGTCGGCCTCGGCCGAGGGCGGCGGCATCTACCACGCCCTCATCGGGACGCTGATGCAGGGACTCGTCTGCGCCGCGCTGTCCGTCCCGCTCGGTTTGTTCGTCGCGGTCTATCTCGTGGAGTACTCGGGTAATTCGCGGCTCGGCAAGCTCACCACGTTCATGGTCGACATCCTCTCCGGTGTCCCGTCGATCGTCGCGGCCCTGTTCATCTACGCGCTGTGGATCGCGACGTTCGGCTTCCCCAAGTCGGCGTTCGCAGTGTCGCTCGCACTGGTGCTGCTGATGGTTCCGGTCGTGGTCCGCAGCACCGAGGAGATGCTGCGGATCGTGCCGGACGACCTGCGCGAGGCGTCGTACGCGCTGGGCGTGCCCAAGTGGAAGACCATCGCCCGCATCGTCGTTCCGACCGCCCTGCCCGGCATCATCACCGGCGTCATGCTGGCCCTGGCCCGCGTCCTCGGTGAGACCGCGCCGCTGCTGATCCTGGTGGGCTACGCGCCGTTCATCAACTTCAACCTGTTCGGTGGAGAGATGGGGACGCTGCCGGGCGTGATGGTCGCGGAGATGAACAACCCCACCGACGCCGGCTCCAACCGGATCTGGGGCGCGGCCCTGACCTTGATCCTCCTCATCGCGGTCCTCAACATCATCGCGAAGGTGATCGGCCACTTCACCACGGTGCGCAACAAGTGAGCACCGAACAAGCGGCGATCGGCGCAATCGCCGCAACCCCAGAACCTCATAAGCACATACTCGAGCTGACGCTCGCACCAGTAGGGAGCCGATAATGGCCAAGCGTCTGGATCTCAAGGACGTCAACATCTACTACGGCAAGTTCCACGCCGTCGCCGATGTCGGGCTGTCGGTGCCCCCGCGCAGCGTCACCGCGTTCATCGGCCCGTCGGGCTGTGGCAAGTCGACGGTGCTGCGTTCACTCAACCGCATGCACGAGGTCACCCCGGGCGCCCGCGTCGAGGGCTCCGTGCTGCTCGACGGCGAGGACATCTACGGCTCGTCGGTCGACCCGGTCGGCGTCCGCAAGACCATCGGCATGGTGTTCCAGCGGCCCAACCCGTTCCCCACGATGTCGATCCGCGACAACGTGGTCGCCGGGCTCAAGCTGCAGGGCATGCGCGACAAGAAGAAGCTCGACGAGATCGCCGAGCAGTCGCTGCGCGGAGCGAACCTGTGGAACGAGGTCAAGGACCGCCTCGACAAGCCGGGCGGCGGTCTCTCGGGTGGTCAGCAGCAGCGTCTGTGCATCGCTCGCGCGATCGCGGTCTCGCCGGACGTTCTGCTGATGGACGAGCCGTGCTCGGCGCTGGATCCGATCTCGACGCTCGCGATCGAGGATCTCATCACCGAACTGAAGAAGGACTTCACGATCGTCATCGTCACGCACAACATGCAGCAGGCTGCGCGCGTGAGCGACCAGACGGCGTTCTTCAACCTCGAGGCCACCGGCAAGCCGGGCCGGCTCATCGAGATCGACGACACCGAGAAGATCTTCTCCAATCCCACCCAGAAGGCGACCGAGGACTACATCTCGGGCCGTTTCGGCTGATCTGCTTCCACGACGAGGCCCGGTGCTTATCGACGCACCGGGCCTCGTCGTGTCCCGCTCGTACGGTCGTTCGCGTCAGGTCGGTTCAGCTCCGATCGGCGTCCGTGTACCGGATCACGCCGCGAATGTTCCTGCCCTCCAGCATGTCCTGGTAGCCGTCGTTGATCTCTTCGAGCCGGTAGGTCTTGGTGATGAGATCGTCGAGGTTCAGCTTGCCGGAGTGGTACATCGACAGCAGTGACGGGATGTCCTTGCGAGGGTTGGCCCCGCCGAAGATCGTGCCGCACAGCTGCTTCTGCAGCATCGACAGCTGGAACAGGCTGAGTCGGGTATCCATGTCGGTGACCGAGGCCAGGCCGATGACGACGCACCTTCCGCCCTTGGCGGTCAGGATCATCGCCGGCTCGATGTCCTCGCCGTGCACCACGCCCATCGCCAGCATCACCTTGTCGGCCATGCGGCCCCAGGTGATCTCCATGACCGGCTCGATGGCTTCCGCCATGGAGGCGAACGTGTGGGTGGCGCCGAAGCGCTTGGCCTGGTCCCGATGGAACTCGACCGGGTCGATCGCGATGATCCGCTCGGCGCCGGCCGCTGCCGCGGCCTGAACCGCATTGATGCCGATGCCGCCGACGCCGGCGACGATCACGGTTTCACCCGGGCGGACGTCCGCGATGTTGACGGCCGATCCCCATCCGGTGGTGACACCGCAGCCGACGAGAGCCGCCGCCTCCAGCGAGATGTACGGCTCGATCTTCACCACCGAGAACTGGTTCACGGTCACGTACGGCGAGAACGTGCCCAGCAGGCACATCGGGATGACGTCCTTCCCTCGCGCCTGCACGCGGTGGGTGCCGTCGGAGATGGCCTGCCCGGTGAGCAGATACATGCCGAGGTCGCAGAGATTCTGGTGGCCCGTGGAACATTGGGCGCACTGGCCGCAGGCGGGGATGAAGGAGAGCACCACGTGATCACCCTCCGCCAGCCCCTTGACGCCCGGGCCCACCTTGCTGATCACGCCCGCACCCTCGTGCCCGCCGAGCGCGGGGAAGCTCGGCAGCGCGATGTCGCCGGTGACGAGGTGGTGGTCCGAGTGGCACAGGCCCGACGCGGCCAGTTCCACCTGGACCTCGCCCTCGCGGGGATCGCCGAGGTCGATCTCCTCGACCGACCACGGTTCGTCGAGCCCCCACAGAATTGCGCCCTTGGTCTTCATGTTGCGGATTCCCCTCTACGAGACGACGTTGCGATGACGAACTTCGAAGTGAGTGCTGCACATGGATCTGCGGTCGAGTGGTGGACCGACCACGCTCGGAATGCTCACACAATGGCACTCGCTGGACGGCGTGTCAACGAAATCCGTGACGCCCGCGGCGGTAGACATGTCGGTACCGGAATGTCGTGCACGCGGGTGCGTCAGACGTTTGACCGGCGTCCGTTCGTTCTGTCGATTGCTTTGGCGGGGAGGGGATCTGGCCGGACGGGGAACGGAACTTACGAGCCGTCGGTGCGCAGCCGGACGTCGACGAGCAGGCCGTGATGGTCGGATCCGACGATGTCGATGCGTTCCAGATCCGTCGCAACGGCACCCTTGGTGATGACGCGGTCGATCCCGGTGACGGCCGGATACCAGCGCGCCGCCGGCATCGTCGGAACCAGCCCGGCGCCCAACTGATCGGCCGTGTCGGCGTAACCGTCGGTGAGCAGCGCGCGGTACTGCGGCTGGGTGTAGCTCGCGTTGAAGTCACCGCTGACGACGACGTTGTCGCGCCCGGCGAACGAGCGCATCTCGTCGTGGATGCCGCGCAGTTCGGCCGCCCACAGCTGCGCCGGGAACAGATACGCGGGTGCGGGGTGAACCGCCAACAGCGTCAGCGGTTCCCGCAGCCCGACGTCGATGTCCGCGGTGAGGTTCACCGAGAAGAAGTCGGGCAGGTTGTGGGTGTTCGACAGCGGGAATCGGCTGTAGACCCCGCCGCCCTGGCCGCCCGGACCGTACGACACCACGAATCGGTGGGGCAGTACGTCGTCGAGTCCCGCTCGTTCCAGCGCCTCGATCGACTCGTCGGTCAGCTCCTGCACGGTCAGGATGTCGACGTCCCGGTCGCGGACCGTCCGCACGAGTGCATCCGGATCGGCCTGGCCCACCTTGACGTTTGCCTGCATGACGCGAACGGTGGGGCCGGTGGCAGACGCGGGGGACACGCCGTCTGCTCCGGGGATGAACAGCGGTGCGAGCAGCCAGGTCCCCAGAGCGCACACGGCAAGGCAGGCGGCGGACGCACGCCATCGCCGGCCCACGGTGGCGACGATCGCGCCGAACAACGTCAGCAGCAGCAGGGACGGCGTCCGGCCCGCCAGCAGGACGACGAACCGGTTCTCCACCGGGACGGTCGACGCGAGCAGGCCCACCGTCCCGTACAGGGCGCACAACACTCCGACGATGCCGGTCGATCGCTCGAGGTGTGGAGGCAGGCGCACGTGTCGATCATGCCCTGTCCGACGCGAAGCGCCCGCCGGGAAGGAATCCCGACGGGCGCTCGGTGTCCGTTCGCTACAGCTCCGGATAGGTGGTGAGGTCGTCGGACTCGTTGCTGGGCTCGACGGGCATCTTGCCGGTGACGAGGAAGATCACCCGGCGCGCGACCTCGACGGTGTGGTCGGCGAAGCGCTCGTAGAAGCGGCCGAGGAGGGTCACGTCGACGGCGGCAGCGACACCGTGCTTCCATTCACGGTCCATGAGCACGCTGAACAGGTGGCGGTGGAGGTCGTCCATCGCGTCGTCCTCTTCGTGCATCTTCGCGGCACGTTCGGGGTCGCGGGTCTCGAGGACCTCCTTGGCGCCCGCGCCGAGCGCGACGGCGATGCGGCCCATCTCGGCGAAGTACCCGTTGACCTCCTCGGGGAGGACGTGGTTGGGGTGCCGACGGCGGGTGATCTTGGCGACGTGCAGCGCGAGAACACCCATGCGGTCGATGTCCGAGACGATCTGGATGCCGCTGACCACCGATCGGAGATCCCCGGCCACCGGGGCCTGCAGCGCGAGCAGCGCGAAAGCCCGCTCCTCGGCGATGACGCTCAGCTCGGTGATCTTCTCGTGCTCGCCGATGACCTGCTCAGCGAGCCCGAGGTCCGCCTGCAGGAGTGCCTGGGTTGCCTTCTCCATGGCCGCTCCGGCCAAGCCCGCCATCTCGCCGAGGGTGTCGGCGAGCTCGGTCATCTGTTCGTTGTAAGCGACGCGCATGAGGTCACAGCCTACGGCGTGCCGGAAACCAAGTCACCACGGTCGGGTGAACGGCGGGTGAATGACCGGGACAGTTCCGGGCTCAGGCGCAGGGGTTGTCGGTGGCGTTCGTGACGGCCAGGTCGGCGGGCAGTTCGGCGTCCTCCTCGACGGAGATGCGCGTCGGACCGGAGTCGACGGGCGTGCCGGGTGCGGCCGGTGCGGTGAGCGTGCCGTCGAACTCGGTGCCGAGCACCACCTCGACGATGCTGCCCAGCCCCGACGTCGACTCGAGCACGGCGCCCGGTATCGCCGACGCGAGAGTCGCGGCCTCGGCCTCGAGGCCGGGGGCGAAGCGCACGATCGTCTGGCGGCTGGTCGAGCTGTAGTTGCCGACGCTGTAGATGCCGAAGCCGTAGGCGGCGAGCCGATCGGCCGTGCCGGCGGCCAGGCCGGAGACCCCGGAGCCGTTGGAGACCTGCACCGACAGCTCCTCGGGGGCCGACGCGAGTTCGGTGATGTCCGGTGCGGGCGCCGGCGTGGTCTCCTTCTTGTCGCCGGACGTGCGCTCCTCACCGGGCAGCGGCTGGTCGTCGATGATGGCCTGGAAGATCGCCTTGATGTCGTCGAGTCGCGGGATCTCGTTGCCCCAGTCGTTGGTGCCGGCGGTGGGGACGGTGATGAAGGTGACCGCTCCGGCATCGACGTTGCGCAGTGACTGCCCGAGCGTCAGCAGCGACCGGGTGTCGACGCCCTCGACGAACGTGGCACGGGTGAAGGCGTTGATGAAGCCGTTGAGTTTGCCCGGATCGAACAGCACCTTGCTCGACATCGCCTCGCGCAGCAGCGCCGACAGGAACAGCTGCTGCCGCTTGATCCGGCCGTAGTCGCCGTTGCCCTCGGCCTCCACGTGGCGGGCACGGACGTAGTCGAGGGCCTTGCGACCGTCCAGCGTCTGGTTGCCGGCAACGGGCAGGACGTTGCCGAGTTCGCCGTCGATCAACGGCTGCGGGATGCACACGTTCACGCCGCCGACCGTGTCGACCATGCTCTCGAAGCCCGCGAAGTCCATGCCGACGAAGTGCTTGATCTGCAGTCCGGACATCTTCTGGATGACCTTCACGAGGCACTTCGGTCCGCCGAGCGCGTAGGTCGCGTTGAGCTTGTCGCCGTCCGCGGCCGGGTACGTCTCGTCGGTGTAGGTGCCGGTGTCGTTGTCCCAGGCCTGGCACACCGGACGCTCGACGTCCAGGTCGCGGGGGAACGAGACCGCGACGACGCGGCTGCGGTCGGCCGGCACATGGACCAGCATCACGGTGTCGGAGCGGGCGCCCTCGGCGTCCTCGACGGTGCCGGCGCCGATCGCGCCGGACGCGCCGGCACGGGTGTCGGTACCGACGATCAGGTAGTTCTCGTCGCCCATCTGACCGCCGGGGTCGACGATGTCCGCGGAGTCGGTGTCGAGTGCGGCGATCTGCGAGAAGCGGCCCTCGGCGGAGCGGAGGTAACCCCACACCGTTCCGGTCGCGAGCAACGCCATGACGGCGACGAAGGCGACCATCGACCGCCCGACAACGAGCGCCTTGCGGCGCTTACGGGTCTTGTTCTCGGCGAGGCGGGAGCGGTTGGGGGTGCCGACCGCTTGCGGGGACGCCGTCGTGACGGCCTGCTCGACCCAGTTGGGTTCCTCCGGTTCCGGCGCGTGGCCGGACCAGGAGTCGGCGGGTGGCGCGTCGGTGACGGCGGGAATGATCTCGGTGGCTTCGGCATCGAAGCCGGGAGGGGACTGCACCTCCGGTTCGGCGATCCCGGGCGCCTCGTCGATCTCGTCGCCGTCCTCGGCCTCGTCCGGCCGCGCTCGGCGGCCCCCCGAGGCGACGGGGGCGGTGCGCCCCATCTTCTGCATGAGTTCGGCGACGGACAGCTGCTCGCTGGGGTCGTCGTCCAGGGCCCGGCGACCGGACTCGCCGTCGCGGCGGCGGTGACCGGTCGCTTCGCGATAGTCGGGGTCGGCGATTGGGCGTTCCCAGGGGGCCCGGCCTTCCGGCGCGGCGTGACCGGGATTGTGCTCGTCACCCACCTGTTCGCCCTGACCTCTCCGCCTCCAAAAAAGATACCGTCGCTCGACGACGTCGCAATGATACTGATCGACGCCCTCCGGGGCATCAGTGCGCGGTGGGGAAGTTCGGCATCGCCGGTATCGGAAAGATCAGTGGCGGCTGTCCCAGCGGTGCGGATCGCACTCGAGTGCGGCCCGGTCCCACCCGCCCCGATCGGCGGCCGCAGCGTAGGTGGTCTGCAGAAATTGCTGCAGCGTGGCGTCGGGGTCCGCAGCGGTGCGGACAGTCTCGTAAGGCAGCAGGAACTGGCGGAAATCCGGGCTGTAGAACGCCTGCCCGGGCGCTACCGGGTAGTCCGCGAAGCCGTCCGGCTCGGGATACGCGTACGCGTAGAACGCGCCCTCCTCGCCGCCGCCCGGCCAGAAACCACAGCTCGACAGCTCCCGCGAGTACCCCTCGACCATCACCCAGTCGCCGCAGTTGGGGGCGCCACCCGGATGCGGGGGAGCGGCCCGTCCGGAGAACCGGGTGCACGCCAAGTCGAACGAACCCCAGAAGAAGTGCACCGGGCTGACCTTGCCGATGAAGTACGACCGGAACATGTGCAGGCCGCGATCGGCCTGGATGAGCTGCTTCCAGAACAGGCTCACGGCAGCGGGGTCGTACGAGTCGTGGACCGTGTCCTCCGCGAACGGGACGGCGTCGGGCACCTCGTTGGGCGTCGGCTGGATGTGCGTCTCGATGCCCAGCTCGTCGAGGATCCGCAGGACGCGCGCGTAGAAATCTGCCACCGGCATCGGTTCGAGCGGAAACTCGCGATGCGCGCCGCTGCTGTCGCGGATCGCCAGCCGGTGGCCGGACAGGTCGAACTCGATCTCGAACACACGGGTGCGGTACGGGATCGCCGACGTCGTCAGTCCCCGCGCACTCACGTACAGCGGCACCTGCCACCAGTGATTGACCAGCGGAGTGTGCGCCATGCGGACCTTCCCGACGATCTGCGTCCACATGTGCAGGGTGTCGCGGGTGGGCTGCCAGTCGTCGACCCGCAGTGCGGGCCAGGGGTCCGAAACTGCTGGGGAAGCGGCCACGACGTCTACCTCCGGAAGAATCCTCGAGGAACTGCAGGCTTCTTCGGAGTGTAGGCGCGGGCTACCCGCGGCCGGGGCTATCCGCCGGAATGCATGACGTCGGCGCCGGCCGGGACGAGCGTGTCCTCCGGGTCGTCGAGCCAGCCGTCGGGGAGGGCGACGGTGCCGGGCGAGCCCTGTCGACCACGCGGGCCCTCGGCGTCCTTGGGGAACGGCACCGTCGGATCGAGCTGGCCGAGGAACCCCTCGAGTTCGGCCAGGGACGACACCCGGGCCATGCCGTTCCGCAGCTCGGAGCCGGCCGGGAAGCCTCGCATGTACCAGGCGATGTGCTTGCGCATCTCGCGCATGCCCTTGTCCTCCCCGTGATGATCGGCGAGCAGTCGCCCGTGCCGCATCATGATCGCGGCGACCTCGCCGAGGTTCGGCGGGACCGGCATCTCGGTGCCGTTGAGGGCAGCGCTCAGCTCGGCAAACAGCCACGGTCGGCCGAGGCAACCGCGTCCGACCACGACCCCGTCGCAGCCGGTCTCGGACATCATCTTCTCGGCGTCCTCGGCGGCGAAGATGTCGCCGTTACCGAGCACCGGGACGTCGGTGACGTGCTCCTTGAGCCGTGCGATCTCGGACCAGTCGGCCTGGCCGGAGTAGCGCTGGGCGGCGGTTCGGCCGTGCAGCGCGACGGCAGCGGCCCCCTCCGCGGCGGCGATCCGGCCGGCGTCGAGGTGGGTGTGGTGTTCGGCGTCGATGCCGACCCGCATCTTCACGGTGACGGGGATGTCGGTGCCCTCGGTCGCCTTCACCGCGGCTGCGACGATCTGTCCGAACAGGCGGCGCTTGTAGGGCAGGGCCGAGCCGCCGCCCTTGCGGGTGACCTTGGGGACCGGGCAGCCGAAGTTCATGTCGATGTGGTCGGCGAGGTTCTCGTCGACGATCATCTTCGCCGCCTGGTACGTGATCTCCGGGTCCACCGTGTACAGCTGCAGCGACCGCGGCGTCTCGGTGGGGCCGCACGTGGTCATGTGCATCGTCACCGGATGACGTTCGACGAGCGCGCGGGCGGTCACCATCTCGCACACGTACAGACCCGACGTGCTGCCGGCACGTTCGAGTTCGAGTTCGCGGCACAGCGTGCGGAACGCGACGTTCGTGATGCCCGCCATGGGGGCGAGAACGACGGGGCTGCCCAGCTCGAGCGAACCGATGCGAAGGGGTGACATGAAGACCTCGGGATAATTCTTCGGGAGAAAAGACTGTGCCCGGCACCGAATCCGGTACCGGGCACAGGATAGCTGCAGCGGAGCAGGTGGCGACCTGTCAGGAGGCCTTCTCCGCGCGCGCGGCGTCCCGCGCGAGCGCGCGGTCGCGCATCTCCTCGAACTTGGTGGCCTGCTTCTCGAGACCCTCGAGGAAGGCGGCGAGTTCCTCGCGGGTGTCCTCGCCGCGTGCGGTGAAGTCGGTGCGTTCGAAGACGTTCCACTTCCGGAGCACCGGCATCACGACCTCTTCGAGATGTTGACGCAGGTCGTAGATGCCGTGCTTGGCCATCAGCACGCCGTTGCGGCGGAAGTTCGGCATACCCGCGCCGGGCATCTGGAAGTTCTTGATGACATCGGTCACGGCGCGCAGGGTCTGGTCCGGCGCCACGTCCATACCGGCACCACAGATGTTGCGGTAGAAGATCATGTGCAGGTTCTCGTCCGCGGCGATGCGCTGGAGCATCTTGTCGGCGATCGGGTCCTGGCAGGCCTTGCCGGTGTTGCGGTGCGAGACGCGCGTCGCCAGTTCCTGGAACGTGACGTAGGCGACCGAGGTCAGCAGACCCGAGTGCGGGCCACCGGGGGCCGTGTAGCCGTTGGTCATGTGGACCATGCGGGCGTTCTCGAGTTCCACGGGGTCGACGCCGCGCGTGACGACGAGGTAGTCGCGCATCACGATGCCGTGCCGGTTCTCCTCGGCGGTCCAACGGCCGACCCACGTACCCCACGCGCCGTCCTGCGAGAAGTTCTCCGCGATTTCGCGGTGGTACGACGGCAGGTTGTCCTCGGTCAGCAGGTTGGTGATCATCGCGGCCTTCGCGACCTCGTCCAGACGGGACTGTTCGGGATCCCAGTCCTCGCCGCCCAACGCCGCGAAGTTCCGACCCTCGTCCCACGGGACGTAATCGTGCGGATGCCAATCCTTTGCCATGGAGAGATGTCGATTGACGTTCTCTTCGGCGACCGGCTGCAGCTCCTGTAGCAGCTCGAGCTGAGTGAGGTCTCTCGACATCGGTATCTGCCTCCGTGAAAGTTGTTGACGCTGAATGCCTGTGGCGCTGTACTTCAGGATCGTGCTGACAACCTACGGTACCGTAGGTTTGGCGGTGGGAAAGGGTTCGGAACATACCGATCGGTGTCTCCCGGACGCCCCCACGCCGGTTGCGGTGCACGTTCCCACCCGCCGTGCAGATGCACCGTCGCCCGTGTGGCGAACGTTACACGTCGGTGACCTGGCTGGGACCCGATTTCGGCGGTTCCTCCCGCTGTGAGTCCGCTGTGAAACGCAGGAATCGGTCCGCCACAGGCGGCAGCGGACGGCTTTCGGCCCGGATCATGCCGATCTCGCGCCCGGCGCCGCGCAGCGGGACGAGGGTGACGCCGTCAGGCCACGAGCGGGGCTCCTGCCACGGCATCACCGCGACACCGAGCGACGCCGACACCAAGCCTCCGATCGTCGCGAGTTCGCTCGACTCGAACACGACCTCCGGCACGACGCCGGCCTCGGCGCACAGGTCGTCGAAGATGCGGCGCATCCCGTAGTCCTGGTGCATCCCGATGAACTGCTCGTCCGCCGCGGCCCCGAGGTCGAGGTCGGCGCAGGAGCTCAGCGGATGTCCGGACGGCACGGCCAGGGCGAGGCGCTGGTACGTCACCGGGGTCCAGTGCACCTGGGACGTGCGCGGACGGGGGGAGACGAAGGCGAGGTCGTCGCGTCCCTCGACCACCCGGTCGACGAGCGTTCGAGCGGCGTCCTGATACAGCGTGAACGCCACGCGCGGGTGCGCCTCGCGGTAGGCGCGGAGCAGGTCCGGGACGAGCCAGGTGCCGAACGAATGCAGGAAGCCCAGCCGGACGGTGCCTCGATCCGGGCTGTCGAACGCGTCGATCTCGCGCTGGGCCGCGGCGAGTTCCGTGGCCGCCCGGCGGGCGTGCTCGAGCAGCACCCGGCCCCGGTCGTTGAGTTCGAGGCGTCGGCCGTGCCGGTCGAACAGCTCGGCACCGATGTCCCGCTCGAGCCGGGCCAGGCGGCGCGACAGCGTCGGCTGGGAGATGCGCAGCATGTCCGACGCGGCCGTCACCTGCTCGGTCTCGGCCAGTGCGATGAACCAGCGCAGACCCTCGATCAATTTCACCCGCTCAGCTTATGCACAAGGCGTATCAACAACTGTTGACAGATGCATTTCCTTCTCGTCGGGTGTCTCGCGAGGATGGTTCATGGAGGAAACGTATGGATCACACGCTCACGAGCGAGACGCCGGCGGAGGCGACGGTGCGCGACGTCCGGCCGACTCGGGGTACCCGCGAGTACCGGGCCGTCACCGTCGCGCTGTTCGCGGCCGGACTGACCACCTTCGTCTCGATGTACTCGGCGCAGGCGCTGTTGCCGGCGCTGACCGACGAGTTCGCGGTGCCGCCCGCGGTGGCCGCGCTCGCGGTGTCGGTCACGACCGGGATGGTCGCGCTCGCGATCATCCCGGCGAGTGCGCTGTCCGAACGGTTCGGGCGCACACGGGTGATGGTGGCGTCGGCGGCGGTGTCGAGCGTGCTCGGTGTGCTTCTGCCGTTCAGTCCGACAATCGAGGTGCTGCTGATCGGACGTGCGCTGCAGGGTGTCGCGCTGGCCGGCATCCCCGCGGTCGCTATGGCCTACCTGGCGGAGGAGATCCATACCCGTGACCTCGGCGCGGCGATGGGCCGCTACGTCGCCGGCACCACGATCGGCGGTCTGGTCGGCCGCCTGGTGCCGTCGACGGTGCTCGACGTCGCGTCGTGGCGCTGGGCGATGGAGGCCGCCTCGCTCCTGGCGCTCGTACTGGCCGTCGTGATGACCCGTAAACTCCCGCCGTCGCGCCACTTCCGCCCGCAGCGGGTGAGCCCGCGGATCGTGTTGTCGAATCTGGGCGGGCACCTGCGCAATCCGGCGCTGGCGCTGCTGTTCGTGCTGGGGTTCCTGCTGATGGGCGGTTTCGTCTCCGTCTACAACTTTCTCGGGTTCCGACTGCTCGACGCCCCGTTCTCGCTGCCGGAGGCGCTTGTCGGCCTGGTGTTCCTGCTGTATCTGTCGGGGACGTACACGTCGGCCGCGGCAGGTGCGGCCGCGGACCGGTTCGGTCGGGGCACGGTCCTGCTCGGCGCGGTGCTCGCGATGGCCACCGGGCTGGTGGTGACACTGTGGGCCGTGCTCCCGCTCGTCCTGGCCGGGATGTTGCTCTTCACCGGTGGGTTCTTCGCAGCCCATTCGGTGGCCAGCGGGTGGGTGGGTCTTCTCGCGACCGAGCACCGCGCCGAGGCGTCGTCGATGTACCTGTTCGCGTACTACCTGGGTTCGAGCGTCGCCGGCGCCGCGGCGGGGATCGCCTACGCGCACGGTGCGTGGCCGGCGACGGTGGGCTTCGTCGGGGTGCTGTTGGCGATCGCCGCGGTGGCGGCGTCAGCGATGTTCCGGCGGGCGCGGCGAGGCTGACACGGCGACCGCCCCCGCGACACCGTCTCGTCGAAAAGCTTGCGGCCCGGCACGCGGGGGCACAGAATCGCGCCATGGTCGCGAACATGACTCGGCTGCAGCGGATCGTCGACGAGCTGCCCGAGGCGGTGCGGGTCGACATCGAGGAGTGGGGCGGGCATCCCACGTTCCGCGTCCGCGGCAAGAATTTCGTGTTCAGCGACCCGGACGCGTCGAGCTTGTCACTCAAATTGCCCCGCGACGAAGCGGCGGCGGTTGTCGCCACCGAGGCGGGTGCGGGGCCCGCCGGGTACGGGCTCGGCCGGCACGGCTGGATTTCGCTGACCGTGCCGCCATCCGGCCGGGACGACTGGTGGGACCAGTTACGGGAGTGGGTGCGCACGTCCTACACCCTGATCGCACCCAAGACCTTGGCGCGCGTCGTCCTCGCCGAGGACTCCGCGCAGACGACAGGAGGCACATCGTGAGCGACACTTCCACGACCTCGCCCGCGAAGTCCGGCCTGCCGGCCTGGGCGCGCAAAGCGATCTGGGCTGCCGTGATCGCGGTGGCGTTGATCGCTCTCTATTTCATCCTGGCCGCGTTCCTGCCCCGCTGGTGGTCGCAGAGTGTGGGTTCGCTGTCGTCGGGTAGCTTCTCCCGCGGCATCATGTGGGGCCTGCTGTACGGGGTGGTGTGCACCGCAGTTCCGTTGCTGCTGTTCTACTTCGCGTGGCGATCCCGTCACCGCACGCACGCTCGGATCTGGGTGATCTCACTTCTCGTGCTCGGCATCGTCGTCGCGATCCCGAACCTCCTCACGCTGTCGGTCGTGCTCGGCAACAGCAGCGCCGCCCATGCGGGCGAGCGCACGCTCGACGTCGACGCGCCCGGCTTCCGTGGCGCGTCGCTGTGGGGCGCGATCATCGGCGCCCTACTGTTCGCCGCGGCGGTGTTCCTGGATGTCCGGTACCGCAAGCGCGGCAACGAGCTGACGAAGCTGCGTGGTGACCTTCACCAGCGTGAGCCGCAGTCACCGGGAGAGTCGCCCGGCCCCGAGATGTGATCCGACCCGTCCCGCGGGTCCCGCGGACCTTGCGTCGGGCTCGTCATCGGCGAAGGCTGGGACAGGGGCCGCGAGCCGGGGGAGGACTTCCTGCGAGGCCGGACATGGACACCGAGGTCACCGAGATCGCCGCCGACATCTTCCGGCTCTCGACGTTCGTCGACGAGGCGGACCTGCCGATGAACCAGTTCCTGATCCGCGGCGACGAGCCGCTCCTGTTCCACACCGGGATGCCGATGCTCTACCCCGTCGTCTCCGCCGCCGTGTCGAAGCTGTTGCCGTTGGACACGTTGCGCTGGATCACGTTCGGCCACGTCGAGGCCGACGAGAGCGGGTCCATGAACCGCTGGCTGGCCGCCGCTCCACGAGCTCAGGTGGCGCACGGAGCGATGGGCTGCTTCGTGCAGATCGGATATCTCGCCGACCGTCCGCCGCGGCCGCTCGACGACGGGGAGGTCATCGACGTCGGCGGCCGGCGGGTACGTCGCATCGAGACTCCACACGTTCCTCACGGCTGGGACGCCGGACTGATGTTCGAGGAGACGACCTCCACGCTGCTGTGTGGTGACTTCTTCACCGCGTTCGGCAGGTCGATGTCCGAGACAGACCACGACATCGTCGAGCCGGCACTGGACGCGGAGGACCGCGGACACGCGACGGCGCTGACGCCGGCGCTGGGAGTGACGCTGCGCGGGCTCGCGGAGCTGGAGCCGGCAGTGCTCGGGCTGATGCACGGCCCCGCCTATCGCGGCGCTTGCTCGGTGGCGTTGCGTGAACTCGCAACCGCCTACGACGACCGGCTGGATGCCGAACTCCAACGGGTCCGCGGCTGAACCGAGGCGAAACCGAGTCGAAAAGTAGGTCCTTGGTCCCCGATCCGTGGGCCGTTGCGCCCGTTCTCGGCTCCGGAGCTTCCGACAGGTGCCGCAGTGTGGTGATCTGGTGATGCCTCCCCGCGCGGGGGCCGGCCGTCGGCTACGGGTGCTGTCGACAGTCCGCTGAACGCCCCGTCTGTCTGGAGGCGGGGCGTTCACAGTTTTCTTCCTTTCGAGGGGCCTTCGTCGAATCCTCGGGGGAGGGTGGCCGTCGGCGCCGGTGGAGCACACTCTCCTGCACCGAGCGCCGACGGCCGAGTGCCGCTGGGCTGCCCGAACGCGGCAGGAGAGATGTCGTGTCGGGGCGCAGTTTCCTCCGGCCGGTCGATCCCACTAGACTCTGCCCGCACGCCCCTATAGCTCAGTTGGTAGAGCTACGGACTTTTAATCCGCAGGTCGTAGGTTCGAGCCCTACTGGGGGCACCGCCCGACCCCCGTCCGGCCCATTGGGTCCGGCGGGGGTTTCTTGTGTGCCGAGGATCCATCCGGCCGGGATGCGGGTGAGAACTCGACACGCTTCGCGATGGCAACAACGTCCCGTGGCTTCGTCCGGTCCGTCTCCCCCCCTGGACGAAATCCTCGTCGACCACGCCGAAAGCTGGCTCGGTGTCGATGGTGCAGAGTTTTCGTTCTTGATCGCCGAGGAGGTGACGGAGGGCTCATGTCAACCTTCTCTCGGTAGCGGTCACTCTGGTGCCGCGGGCGGTCATGGTGGTAGGCGATCCACAGTCTGCTCGAGTCGATCGCCATCAGAGGTGGTCGAAGTGACGGCGTCACCCTGCTCCATGAGCGGACGCTTCGCCGTCCAATCGCGGCTTCCAGACCTACCGCCAACTGCGACGCCCTGCAGTCTCATTTCGACATCCCGGGCCGGGGCTGTCTCGTTCACGAATGCGAGCAACTGCCCGCGTCCGCGACAGACGCTCCAGGTCATGACATCGGCTTCGGTTGGTGAAACTGGCGATCACACCGTAGGAGACGAGTGTGACTCGGCGGCGGATATCACTACCGCGTCGACTACTGCTGGTGGTGTGCGACGAGCGGACTCCCTGTTCGACGACGATGAGTCCGCGTTCGATGCCATCCGGCGGGTTCACGACGACGGTACTGAGCGTCGGTCACTGCGTAGGCTGCAGAGGGCCACCGGCTACGTGCGGTAGGAGGACTTCGCCAGGATCGTCGAGCCGTCGAGCGCGCCATCGCATCGACTCGAAACAGCAGCCACGACATCAACCAAGGGTGCAGCTCTCCGAGTCCTCGTATCGCGATTCGCTCCATTCTTTACCTTTGCACTGCAGTACAAAAGTAAAGAATCGAGTGTGCTGCAGTTTCCCGGTTCCGAAAGTTCGCATTCGTGCAGGTGGTCTTGGGTGTTTCGACTAAGAGTCCGAGTGGCTTCCTGTCGAGCGTTTGATAGCACGAGCGAACTCAACTCGACCCTTTGAGAATTCGGAAAACCTACTGCCCGGTAGATTTACGAATTCGGCACAAGTTTCATTTCCCGTGATCTAGCGTGATCCGCATCACGATGCTGTATCGGGCCCGGCAGCGATGTGATGCGACTTTCTCCACGAGGGCCATCAACCCGAACGAAGGACGAGCATGCAGGTGAAGACAAAGCTGTCGGCCGCAGGTGCGATCGCGGGTGCAGCAGCAATGGCGTTCCTCGGCACTGGCGTTGCCAATGCCGCCCCGCGTTGAACGCGGTTCCCACGGCGAACTACCAGATGTGTGGCACCGTCTACACGGGCGGTTCCTGGGTGGCCAACGCGGCGCCGCCGAGCGCGGCGACCGGTGTCTCCTGAGCCGCGGTCAAGGGCACGCTGTACAACTCGGGCGGCGGATTCGTGGCCGACTACAGCACCACGACCGATGCCAACGGCCGCTACTGCATCACGGGCACGTCAGCCCTGGTTTCGACTGTGACCAGCGGCGGCTACGTCAAGCTCGAGACCCCGGGCAGCGGCACCACACCGGCGAACCAGTGGGAGTCCACCGGCATCTAGGAGTCCGACTTCCTGGCCCACATCTACATCTCGTTCCCCACCATCACTCAGTCGGCGAACAAGTTCCACATCGTCCGCTGATGCAACGACGTCACCACCAGTGACGTCACCCTCTACTCGTGCCGGTGGGATTTGGAAGCTATCAAATCCCACCGGCACGAAGGGGTTTCGTTCATCCGAAGTATCAAGAGAATGGTTACCGCATGTCCGTTGATTTCTTCACTGCCCTGCGAACATTCGTCACAGGACTCGCCCCGATTCTCGGAGGCTCCCTGGACGGACTGAACGCGATGTCCATGGACTCGTCCTCGACCGGAACGGAGTAATACGTTGCTTTCCATCGCCGAAGCCACCGCCTCGCTGGGGCAGACCGTCACCCAGATGATTCCGACGCTGTACTCGGCCTTGATCGGTCGAGCCGTGTCGCTGTCTCTGGGCGTGAACGTGTGAGTGCAGAAATCAACAGAAGGGTGAACGTGTGATGTCGCTGCAAGACTTCTTCATGGACCTGCTCATCGTCGGAGCCGGGTCCTGGTTCGGGAACGACACCCCCACTGGTGTCGGGTCCAGCCAGCTTTTATTCAATTTCCTCAAGGATTTGTCGTAAGGAGACACTGAATGTCCAGCGATTACTTCGACGGCTTCTTGGATATGCTGCTCGGACTCGGCAACGTCACCATGGTCGGTTTGCTCACCGCGTCTATGGAAGGTGCCGGTTGGTCGAGCCTGAACTCAGCTAGCGGCGGAGCCTGACCGGCGCCACCGAGGAACGAGGCCCCACGCCCGATGACGAGTTGTCCCCCGCATGCGGTGACGACTTCGAGTCGGCCGAATCGGGCGGCGACGGCACACTGATGGACCCGATGTTGGGGCCGACATGGTATCCGTGTCGGCCCCAACAGCATTCAGCAACAGGGGGGTAGCTGCGGTGTGCAGAATCATGGTGGAAACGATCGACGAGCTCGACGGACAGAAGATCGAAGCTGGGGGAGAAACGATCGAGTTCTCCGTGGACGGGCAAACCTACTCCATCGACTTACGGGACGAGAACGCGAAAGAGCTGCGTGATGTTCTCGCCGGCTACATCCGCCGTGCCCGCCGCGTCGGCGGCCACAAGCGGTGGGCAACGGAGCTGGTGCCCGAAAGCGGTGTGCCCGTCGTACGCCGATGGGCGCACGAGAAGGGCTACCCACTGCCCCGAAAATCGCGCCTCCCCCGGACCGTTCTCGAGCACTACGCAGTCGCACATTCCGACTGACAGCATGCGGTCCCACGTGTTCCACCTCGTACCGTCGAGCACGTATCTTCCAGGTAGCCGACGACGGTTCCGACGCAGTGACGTCGAAAGCGTCATCCGTCGGTTGGCGGACAACGCCTCCGTCGAACAACGCCGGAACCTGGCAACCCATGCAGTTCGCTGCCTGACTCAATTGGACGGCCTGACCGACGCGGCCGAGACCGAACTTCTTCCCGCCGCCAGCCGCACACTCTGTCTGGCCTGCGCTGACCCAGTACGCGTCGAGATCGACACTCTCGGCGATTGGATCGCCGCATGGGAAACAGCGCACATCCACCGGGACGAGGAGACCGCCGACGTCCTCCTCGTTGCAATGTGCGGACTAACGTGCTGGTACCGCTTTCGAAAGAGCGGGGCCAGCGAGCCGATCGCGGCGATGGCGCTGACGTTGCTCGAAGTCGCCGGGCTCGACGTCTCATCCGCAGAGTTCGACAATCGCCCCCTCGCTGACCCCCACCTGATTGACCAGTTCCGCAGGATCAGCGCGCTGCTCACCCGTGATGAGAAGTCGTATACCGTGGCGCGCGTTCAAGCAGGTCAGGGCTGACGGAACACAAAGGAACCCCCAGACGGCGCGATGACCACACCGATATCCGGGTGATCGGGCGCGGGAGCAGGTCCTCGGTGGGGCATCAGTAGGACTACGCGATTGCCCTCCACGGATCCAGTGCCTTGACCGCAGTCCTCCGCCGGCCGTCGGGAACCTTCGTGTAGATCTGCGTCGTCGATAGTGAGGCGTGGCGCAGCAGTTCCTGGACGACGCGGAGGTCGGCTCCGTCGTCGAGGAGCGTCGTGCCGTACCAGTGGCGGAGGCGGTGCGCCGTGCGCTGGAGTCCGGCTCGCCGCATCGCCTTCCCTATGATTTGGCTGACCGACTTCGAATTGGATGTGTTCGCCGGGGCGGGTCGCATTCGCTGGGAACCACCACCCGCGCGCCGGCATCGTTAGGGACGTTGGCGGCTATCCCGAGGAATCGGGTGCTTCCCGCCGGCGTTCCTGCCGCTCCGGTCGGAGGGGTGGTCGTGGTTCGAGCCCTACTGGGGGCACGTGCAGGCGGTTCACTCCGCCGCCGTTCAGCGGCCCGTTCCAACTTCGGAGCGGGCCGCTGACGCGTTTCCTCCAGTGTCGGGCTCGCTCGACGCCCCGCCGCGAGCCGCCGTCGCGCCCCTTCGTGCTCGAGGCCGGGAGGGGATCCGGACGTATATCCGCAATGGTGAGAAAGTCCATTTTGCAGGTATTGTTGAAACAGTTGATTCCTGAGTTCTAGAGTGGCGGTTGATGCATTTATCGATCCGTTATTGAAGAACGCAACGACAGGTCTGTTCCGCTGTTACTGTGACGTCGGCATCATTCACGGAATTCAAAATCAGGAGGCTCGAATGGGCAGCATCTTCGATCTGATCTTCAATCTGTTCAATGGAAATGCCTTCAGTTCCGACGTGACGTTCGGGTCTGCGAACAGTGGCAGCAACATCAGCGGCAGCACCTTCGGTGGCAGCACGGCGACTCCGCCGGTGTAGGGGGAACTCTTCCAGCACAACGCGATTCCGCAGTCTGGACGGATCGAAACGTGCTGACCCGCCGACGGGCGGGAACGATCCGTGCGAACCTGCTCGAGTGGGTTCGCACGGATCGTTCGCATGAGTTGCCACCTGTTCACAGCCCTGCGGCGCAACGGGAAATCGGGCACGGAAAATGCGAGAGGGCCGCCCGCACATGTGGTCGGGCTACCCGATCACGATTCGGAACCGAAGACGCTCCCTGGCGCGAGCGAGAGGGTAAACAGTTTCCATTCAATTTTTCTCGTGAAGGTTCGTTCGGCCGGAATGAACCGTGGGGCACTGAACAAACGTGTGAACGGTATCCGGGGAGAACGTTCGGTGATGAGGGGGCGCGCGCTCGACGTGGACGTGGGCGAGGATCGAAGGTGTGGACGAGACGACGGACGAGGCGGCGCGCGAGATCGCGGGAGTGGCGCAGGATCTGCAGGTGACCTGCAAGCACCGAAGCCGGGTGTATCGGGGCGGTGTACTGATCGCGTCCGACATACCGCTGGAGGAAGTTGCGGTCCACCGTGCCGACTCGGACACCGTGATCTGGGTGGATCTCTCGGCGCCGACCCTGGCGGATCTGGTTGCGCTGGCGCCGTTGGTCGGCGGCGAGATCGAACTGCATCCCCTCGCTCTCGAGAACGCCGCGTCGGGTAGTCAGCGACCCCGCCTGGTGCGCTATCGCGATCACAGTTTGTTGCATGCCCGCGCGCTCCGTGTCGATCCGGATTCCGGCGAACTGGGCTCGACGCGGGTCGCGGCGTTCATCCTCGCCCGGGCGCTGATCACGATCCGCTCCGACGACGGGTTTCCCGCGGACCCCCTGCTCGACGCCTGGGACGACTTGGGTTCGCTCAGTGAGCACGGCGTCGGATTCCTCGTCCACGCGCTGCTCGACCAGTTGGTCGACGGCTACTTCGACGCGTTGGACGACGTCGACGAACGGATCCAGGCAGTCGAGGACGAGTTGCTGGACGGGTCGGAGTCCGTCAGGTCGATCCAGCTGCAGAGCTTCTCGCTGCGCAAGGACGTGGTGGCGATGTCGCGGGTCGTGTTGCCGATGAACCAGGCGCTGAGTGCGTTGTTGCGCGCCGGCGTACATGCGTCGTCTGCCGAGATCGTGCCGTACTACCAGGACGTCTACGACCACGCGCTGCGGGCGACGGAGCGGATCGACGGGCTGCGGGACACGATCGAGTCGATTCTCTCGACGAGTCTGGCGATGCAGGGCAACGCGCTGAACGAGATCATGAAGAAGCTCACCGCGTGGGCGGCGATCATCGCGATTCCCACCGGGGTGACCGGCTACTTCGGCCAGAACATTCCGTTTCCCGGCTACTCCGAGCCGCTGGGCTTCTGGCTCAGCACGGTGCTCCTGCTGGGTTTGGCCACCGGACTGTGGGCGAGCTTCAAACGCCGGGGGTGGCTGTAGTTGAAGGCTCGGGTGCGCACCCCCTGCGGCACACCCGAGCCGGAAAAAGGATACCACTTGGTGTGTTTATGGACGAAGAGCGCAAACCGCCTGTTCAGGGTTTACGGTTTCGGCCCCACCGACAAGCGGACTAGTCTGGTTTTCGGGCGGGTGGCAGCTCGTCGGCAGGCCGGCGAGCGTTACGGCTTTCGGAGGCGAGTAGCGCATGGCACGTCAACAGGAACGTGCGCGGCGGACCCGCGCTGCGATCGTGGAAGCGGCTGCAGTCGAGTTCGGGAAGCGCGGTTACGCGGCAGCTTCGGTCAACGCGATCCTGGAAGGATCCAACGCGACCAAGGGTGCGATGTACTTCCACTTCGAATCGAAGGAGGAGCTCGGGCGCGCGGTTCTCGCTGCCGCGCTCGAGAAATTCAAGGAGACCACCGATCGGTGGACGTCCCGCACCGACCTCGATCCGTTCGAGATCCTGCACGGGCTCATCGACCAGGTGGCGCAGATGTTCCTGACGGACCCCATCGTGCGGGCCGAGTTCCGATTGATCATCGAGCCGGAGTTCTATGCGGACGTGCAGAACGGTGGCGCACGGGTGTGGGGGTCCTCGGCTCGCGACCTGATCGCACGGGCGCAGCGTGAGGGGTTGGTCCGGGACGGGGTCGACACCGACAAGTTCACCCGCGTGCTCGCGGCCAGCCTCGCCGGGCAGCGCTACATGTCGGATCTGACCGCGAGCGAGGTGGACCTGCGTGCCCGCTTCGAGGAATCGCTCGAGGTGGTGCTGGCGGGGATGGCGTCGGACGAGTGGCTCGCGAACTGGCGGGCCAACGGGTGGCCGGCCGAGGTCCCCGTGTCCACGGAGGCGTGACAACCTGGCGTTTGCGCGGTTTGATCAGGCGATTTGTGGATTGCGAAATCGGTGCCCTAAGCTATCCAAGCTCCCAACGGAACGCCGTTGGAGGTACTGGTCGGAGCAATCCGGCGGGCCCCCTTCGTCTAGCGGCCTAGGACGCCGCCCTTTCAAGGCGGTAGCGCGGGTTCGAATCCCGTAGGGGGTACGCTTCACCCATCAGCTGGGGAAGTACAGTTGAATAGCAGTAACAGCAAGGCCCTGTGGCGCAGTTGGTTAGCGCGCCGCCCTGTCACGGCGGAGGTCGCGGGTTCGAGTCCCGTCAGGGTCGCTTGTTCCATCGGAAACGATGGAGCGCGATAGGCATTCGGTTCGGGTGCCGTACGGCCAGGTAGCTCAGTTGGTACGAGCGTCCGCCTGAAAAGCGGAAGGTCGCCGGTTCGATCCCGGCTCTGGCCACCACGTGAGGTCCTCGGACTTCGGTGAAAATGCAGTACCGCTCCGCGAGGAGCACAGCAAGGCCCTGTGGCGCAGTTGGTTAGCGCGCCGCCCTGTCACGGCGGAGGTCGCGGGTTCGAGTCCCGTCAGGGTCGCTTTCTGTATTGGCGACAATCCAGTGTTGTCGACAATGCAGTGCGATCCAGTCCCTGGTCACCTTCGGGTGCCAGGGACTTCGTGCTTTCCGGGCCCGTCTCGTCCCCGACGGAGGTCCCCGGGTGAACGGGTCTGCCCGTCAGTCTTCCGCGATCCGCTCGGCCACCCGTCGGACCGTCGCCGCGAGCAGCGGAATCGCGCCCTGCAGTTGATTCTGATGGACCCGCCCGCGCAGTGAGATGCAGCTGAGCTGAACATGATCGGATTCGCCGGTGAGCAGGGCGGCGCTCACCGACGACACCCCTTGCGCGTCGGTCTCCCACGTGCGGCCGTAGCGGGTGCGGATGACGCCGATGCGTCCGTGCAGTTCGCGAAGAGACTCCGTCGAGAGGATGTCGCCGTACAGCACGTCGACGTGTTCCGGGGGCAACAGGGACAACATTGCCCTGCCCTCGCTGGTGAGGTCGGCCCGGCTGCGCCCGCCGACCCGCGTGGCGATCGTGTCGGCGCAGCGGCCGCCGAGTTTGTCCAGCCACACGACGTCGCGGCCGTCGAGAACCGACAGGTGCGTGATCATGCGGGTGTGAAGGTGCAACTGATGCAGATGCGGGGCGGCTGCAGCGCGCAGTTCGTCGCGCTCGTTGCTGCGTCCCAGGGCGATCGCCCGCCACCCCAGGCGGTAACCCGTCCGGTTGTGCCTCAGCCAGTTCAACTGTGTCAACTGGTCGAGGATGCGGTGGGTGGTCGATCGCGGGATGCTCGTGAGCTGGACGAGGTCCTCCGCGGTGAGCCGGGTGCCGGCGCCGTCGAACTGGTCGAGGATCAGCGTGATCCGCTCGGCCATCGTCGGGGGGACGTCCGCGACCGCGGCCCTCACTTCGTCGTCGATGACGGTCACGGCTCCTCCAATCCCCGGCGCGATCGCCTACCGGTCCATTCGTTATACCCACCGCGGGGCTGTGCAACAAGCCGAGCGGGGCGATTGACCCCCACCGTGGAGCGCTACCCGTGAGTACGGGGTGGCTCCGAAAGATATTTCGATGGTACGTCTTTCACGAGAAGTGAGAACGATGTTTCAAATACTTCGGATGGCTGCGTTATCGTGGCGCGGTGCGAGGTGACTGTGGCGCTCCGATGTCGACGGAGGGGATGACGGCGCGCCAGCGGGGGCGGCGGGCGGCCCTCACCGAGGCGGTGATCGACCTCCTGCAGGAGACGGAGCCCGACCGGATCCAGATGCGGGAGGTGTCCGAGCGGTCCGGCGTCGCGCTGGGGACGCTGTATCGCTATTTCCCCACGAAGGAACACCTGATGGCGGCCTCGATGGAGGCCTGGAACGACAGGCTGTCCCGCAAGCTCGAGGTCGAACGCGCCCGGGCGGATGCCTCCGGCGAGTCCGACGATCGCAGTGTGTGTGAAAGGGTGCTCGCGCTGTACCGCCGCCAGTTGAGGGCATTTCAGAGGGGCCCGAACTTTGCTCGGCTCGACCTGGAGTTGACGGCGTCGTCCGACCCCTACGTCCGGCAGTCGATGCAGCGGCGCGCGCACGTGAACCACGCCGCGACATTCGCCCTCATGGACGGGGTTCCCGACCACGTGTCCCGGGTTGCGATCCTGGCCGTCGACGGGACGATGCTCGCGGCGCTGTCCTTCTGGACGGCGGGCCGCATCAGCTACGCGCAGGCCGTGCGAAACGTCGAGGACGTAATTCGTCTGGTGCTCGCCGACTACGCCTGACGCTCGCTCGGCGATCCCCCCCCCCGCCTCCAGAACTGGAACAGATTCCAGTTTCGGCGCCCGGTCTTTTCGGCGTCCTGGCCTCCGTGTTCACCGTAGATCGTCGACAAACTCTGCACCCTGTTCTACCCTCACCCCGATGGAGGTGATCGCCCGAGTGTTCGGTCGGTTCGGATGCGGCCGTGGAGGGTGCCCTCGGCGCGGACAGGGGTGCGATGGGTGATCGGCAGGTCGTCGACGTCTTCGACGACATCAGGGACCTGTTGCCGATGCTGCGCGACCGCGCCGGCCAGGTCGAGCGGGACCGGCAGATCTCCACGGAAGTGATCGCCAGGCTCACCGAGATCGGCTATTTCCGTCTGCTCCAACCCCACGCGTTCGGCGGATTCGAGGCGGATCCCCGCGACTACTACGCCGCGGTGCGATCTCTCGCCGGCGCGTGCGGATCGACGGGGTGGGTGGCGTCGGTCGTCGGCGTGCATCCCTGGCAGTTGGCGCTGTTCGACGTGCGGGCCCAGCGAGACGTGTGGGGAGCGAATCCGGACACACTGATGTCGTCGGCATACGCGCCGATGGGGCGGGCGATCGCGTCCGACGGCGGATTCTTCTTCTCGGGCCGGTGGAGTTACTCGTCCGGATCGGCCCACGCCGACTGGGTGCTCGTCGGCGGTCTGGTCGTCGACGACGCCGGCGACCCCATCGATTTCCGTACCTTTCTGATCCCGGCCCGGGACTATCGCATCGACGACGTCTGGCACACCGTGGGATTGCGCGGCACCGGCAGCAACGACCTCGTGGTCGAGGACGTCTTCGTTCCGGACTACCGGACGTTGAGTTTCACGTCCACGGTGCAGTGCGCCGGTCCCGGTCAGGCGGTCAACACGGCGCCGCTCTACCGCCTGCCGTTCTCCGCGGTCTTCTCGACGACGATCACTGCGCCGATCGTCGGGATGGCCGACGGAGCCTACTCCGCGTTCACCGCGTACCAGACCGGCCGAACCGCCGCGGTGAGTCCGTTGCGGTTCACGGACGATCAGTTCATGCAGGCCGCGCTGGCCGAGTCGGCGCGCGACATCGAACTGGCCTGGATGCAGTTGGAGCGCAACTTCTCCGAGATGCTGGACTTCGCGCACGCCGACGTCCGCATTCCGGTGTCGTTGCGGGTCAAGGCCCGCCGCGACCAGGTGAGTGCGTCGAGCATGGCCGTCGGCGCGATCGATCGTCTTTTCGACCACGCCGGTGGGGGTGCCCTGCGTACCGATGCCCCGATCCAGCGTTTCTGGCGCGATGCCCATGCAGGACGGGCTCACGTGATCAACGACCCGTACCAGCCGCTGGTGTTGTTCGGGCGCAACGAACTAGGCCGGGACATCCACGACGCGTGGGTGTGAACCCCGGGTCGCAGAATCAGTGGGAGGCGAAACATGCAGTCGTACGCTGGATCCGAGAAGTGGGACGGCGAGGCGGACGTCGTGGTGGTCGGCTTCGGCGCGGCCGGTGCCAGCGCCGCCATCGAGGCCGCCGACCTGGGTGCCGATGTGTTGGTGGTGGAGAGGTTCCAGGGCGGTGGGGCGACCGCGATCAGCGGCGGCATCTACTACGCGGGCGGTGGAACTGCGCAGCAGAAGGAGGCCGGCTTCGACGACACCCCGTCGGCGATGTTCGACTACCTGAAGCTCGAGACGGCAGGCGTGGTCTCCGACGAACTGCTCGAAGACTTCTGTGAGCGCAGTGTCGAGAACCTGCAGTGGCTCGAGCGCCTGGGAGTGCCGTTCGAGGGCAGCATGGCGCCACGGAAGACGTCGTATCCCACCAACGAGTACTACCTGTACTACTCGGGCAACGAACTGGCGCCGCCGTACAAGGACGCGGCGACCCCGGCCCCGCGCGGTCACCGGACCAAGGGCAAGGGCACGTCGGGCAAGGTGTTCTTCTCGGCGATGGCGAAGTCGGCCCGCAAGCGCTGGGGTATCGACGTCCGCTGCCAGACCACGGTGACGTCGCTGATCACCGACGACGCCGGGACGGTGATCGGCGTCGAGTGCCGCGAGGTGGATCCGCGGGCCCGGGGGCGCCGCGTCCTGCACCGCGTGCTCGGGTCGCTCAACCGCAAGTGGAACCTCTACTACCGCCCGGTCGGTCGCCTGATGGACGGCCCCATCCGTCGGATCGAGGACGGGCACTCGGTGGTGCGCCGGTACCGGGCGCGCAAGGGTGTCATCCTCGCCGCCGGGGGATTCGTCTTCGATCGGGAGATGCTCGGCGAGTACGCGCCGCGCTATCTCGGCGGGACCGGGCTGGGCACGATCGGCGACGACGGCAGCGGTATCCGGTTGGGGCAGTCCGCCGGCGGTGCCACCGATCGCATGGAACGGGTGTCGGCGTGGCGCTTCTTCAATCCGCCGATCGCGATGACCGAGGGCGTGCTCGTCAACAAGGAGGGCGAGCGCATCTGCAACGAACTGTTCTACGGCGCGAAGATCGGCGAGCACATCGCCGAGCAGACCGATGTCGCCGCGTATCTCGTCGTCGACTCGCGCGTCCTCGCCGACGCGAAACGTCAGGTCCCCGAACAGACGCTGTGGTTCCAGCGTCTGCAGACGACGTACCTGTACACCGTGGGCCACAAGAAGGGTGCGACTGCCGAGGAGCTCGCCCGCCGTACCGGCATCGATCCGGCGGGCTTGGCGCGGACGCTCGAGCGGTACAACGCGGACCGTCGGGCCGGGGTGCCCGATGCGATGGGCAAGGATCCCGCTCACGTCACGCCACTGGTCGACGGCCCGTTCTACGCGTTCGACTGCTCGATCCGGGTGCAGGCCGGGTTCCCGTGCCCGGTGCTCACGCTCGGTGGCCTGACGGTCGACGAGTGGACCGGGGCGGTGACCGGGGCGGACGGCGCTCCGATCCCCGGTCTGTACGCGGCCGGACGCACCGCGGTCGGGGTGTGCTCGCAGTCCTACGTCAGCGGCCTGTCCATCGCCGACTGCGTGTACTCGGGGCGCCGGGCGGGGGCCGTCGTGGCACGAGGTGGGCGGCTCGCGTAGCCTCCGGACATGTGTCTGGC
The DNA here is from genome assembly GCF_002094305.1 of Prescottella equi. Taxonomy (GTDB): domain Bacteria; phylum Actinomycetota; class Actinomycetes; order Mycobacteriales; family Mycobacteriaceae; genus Prescottella; species Prescottella equi. Next base: position 518,854 of record NZ_LWTX01000002.1, on the reverse strand, counting down.
GATTTCGAATCGACCCGTCGTCGGCTGACGACCAAGCAGGCCGAGACGGTGTCTCGGCTGACTCGCTGCGCCGTGGAGGTGTTACGCGAGAACGGGTTCGCCGGATTGACCGTTCGTTTGGTGGCGAAGCAGGCCGGGGTGGCGCCGGCCACGGCCTACACCTACTTCTCGTCGAAGGAACACCTGGTCGCGGAGGTGTTCTGGCGCCGGCTGGCGGCGATGCCGGCCGACGAGCCGGTCTCCGACGACCGGACCACCCGCATCGTCGAGGTGCTGCGCAGCGTCGCACTGCTGGTCTCCGACGAGCCCGAACTCGCGGCCGCCGTCACGACCGCGCTGTTGGGCCGCGACCCCGACGTCGTGCACCTGCGGGCGCGCATCGGACTCGAGATCCGTAAGCGACTGCTCCACGCGATGGGCGACGAACCCGACGACGACCTCCTCGAGGCGCTCGAAATGCTGTACGCGGGCGCGTTGCTGCGGGCCGGGATGGGGTACGACTCGTACGGGCACATCGCCGACAGGCTCGAGATCTCGGCGCGGTTGCTGCTGCCGTGATCCCGAGCCGGTCGGGGACGGCTCAGACGGTGTAGCCGCCGTCGACGTTGAGCTTCTGGCCCGTCACGAAACCGGCCTTGGGGCTCGCGAGGAAACAGACGGCTTCGGCGATGTCGACCGCGGTCCCGAACTTCTGCAGTGGGATCCGGCTCATCGTGACGTCGAGTGCCCGCTGGTCCAGGCTCTGGGAGCTGATGAGCCGTTCGGCCATGCCGTCGGTGAGCATGCCCGGGCCGACCGCGTTGAAGCGGACGCCGAAGCGCCCCTCCTCGGCGGCGAAGCCGCGCACCAGCGCCTCGACGGCGCCCTTGGTTCCCGCCGACAGCCCGTCCCGAACGGGGTAGCGGTCGGTGGCGGCGGTGGTGACGGCGACAACCGAGCCCGACGCCTCGCGCAGCGCCGGCAGGCAGGCCTGCACGACGGTGAAGAACGCGGTCGCCTCGTCGGTGAGATGCGCAGCGTACGTGGACGGCTCGACCTTCGACAGGTGCACCATCGGCACGTGCGGGCCGGCCGCATGGACCAGGATCGACAGGTCGCCGAAGTCTGCGGTGATCGCGGCGACGAGGTCGCCCAGCTGCCGGGCGTCGGTGAGGTCGACCGAGTGCGCTGCGGCACGGACGCCGAGTTCCTCGACCTCGGTGACCAACTTGGCGGCGGCGTCGGCGTTGGATCGGTAGGTCAGGACGACGTTGTGTCCCTCGGCTGCGAGTCGGCGGACGATCGCGGCGCCGATCCCGCCGGTGCCGCCCGTGACGAGGGCGGTGGTCGTCGTCGAACTCGAGGATGTGGTGCTCACTGGTGTGCTCCCTGCTGGCGTCGTTCCTTGCGAGATGTCAGGCAACCTAGCACTTGCTTGGTTTCGAGTGGTCTGATTCGCCCGGGCAATGGGAAATCCCGGACCGGAACGTCAAACGGTGAGCGTGCGCCGGCTCTCGAAGCGGCGGCGGACGCCGGTGTAGGGATCGTCGAACTCGAGACTGCGTGCGAGCAGGCGCAACGGGTCGGAATAGTCGTCGGAGGCCACGTCGTAGAAGCGCGGATAGAAGTTGTCGCCGATGATCGGGACGCCGAGCGAGCACATGTGCAGGCGCAACTGATGGGTCTTGCCGGTGCGTGGCAGCAGCCGGTAGTGGCCCACGCCGTCGCGGACGTCGAGCAGTTCGATGCGACTCTCCGCATTCGGCTCGCCGTCCACCTCGCGCGCCTGTAGTACGCCGCGCTCCTTGATGATTCGGCTCCGTACCGTGACCGGCAGGTGCAGGGACGGATCGTGCCGTGCGAGCGCCTCGTACACCTTTGTCGCCCGGCGTTCGTCGAAGAGTGACTGGTACGCGCGCCGTGCCTCGCGGCGCACCGTGAACAGCAGCACCCCGGCGGTGATCCGGTCCAGTCGGTGCGCGGGGGTCAGTTCGGGTAGATCGAGTTCGCGGCGCAACCGGACCAGGGCCGACTCGACTACGTACGCGCCGCGCGGGGTGCTCGCGAGGAAGTGCGGCTTGTCGACCACGAGCAGGTCCTGGTCACGGTGCAGGACGTCCACCTCGAACGGGACGCGCTTCTCGGCCGGTGGGTCGCGGTAGAGGTAGAGGAACGCGCGGGGCCGGTACGCGGTGACGGCGTCGATCGGCGTGCCGTGCTCGTCGACCACCTCACCCGCATCCACCTTCTCCTGCAACCTCTTCGCGTCGCCGGGAAACCGCGACAGTAGGTACCCGAGCGCGGTGGGCCACGCGCCGTCGTCGGGTAGGCGCAGTCGGGTGGGATTCAGTCCGTCGCGGACGGGCAGGGGAGCGGCGGGCACGTGTCGACGGTACCGGCCCCGGCTCGCGACGGGTCGTGCGCAGGGCGTTGACGTGCGCACCTTCTTACCTTACCCTTCGGTAAGTTGCGGCGTCCGCCACTCTCGAGGGGTGGGTGGTGGCGCTGCCCTTCTCTTCGGCGCGTCGCCGGGCTGCGCTGCCGGCGTCCTTGGTCAACAACCCGCGCGGTCCGTTTCGCGGGGCGAGGCGGCCACCCACGACGCGCGTGGCCGCGATTCTTCGTCGCGGTGCGCGGGCCGCCGACCGGACGGGGTCGCCATTTCTGCTGATCGCGCCGCATATCGTGGTTCCGGAAATCGACTACCACGAAATCTGTGAACCATCCGAAACTCTCAGAGAACTCTCAAGAATTGTCCGAGAGAGAGTTTTGCCACATTTCGTTCTGCTAACGACTGCTCGTGTGCAGCTGATCAACAGAGGGTTGTGTTCGTTGTTCGTCGAGGTCGACGGCAGGTGGCAGGAAGCGGTTCGATGTACTACTCCGGAAATTGGGCGACGGCATGGCGGCATCGACTGATGGCGGTTCTCGTCGCGTTGATCACGTGCGCGGGCTGCGTGTTGGCGGCTGCGCCCGGGGCTTCCGCAGGGACCGCCCGCCAGGTACCGCGAGGTGGCTATCAGGAGCTGTGGGTCCCCTCGTCGATGGGGGACATCAAGGTTCAGGTCCAGTGGGCCGCGCGCGGCGGCAACGCCTCGCTGTATCTACTCGACGGCATGCGGGCACGCAACGACCGCAACGCGTGGAGCTTCGAGACCAATGCGATGGAGCAGTTCGCGCTGGACAACGTCACTCTCGTCATGCCCGTGGGCGGCGAAGCCAGCTTCTATTCGGACTGGTACAACCCCAGCAATTTCAATGCTCAGCCGATCACCTACAAATGGGAGACGTTTCTTACTCGCGAACTGCCCGACTATCTGGCCAATTTCGGTGTGGACCGCACGAATACCGGAGTCGTCGGGTTGTCGATGGGGGGAACGGCCGCAATGACGCTCGCCGCCTACCATCGTGACCAGTTCCGATTCGCCGGTTCGCTGTCGGGCTATCTGAATACGACGGCGCCGGGCATGCGCGAGGCGATTCGGATTGCGATGTACGACGCGGGCCGCTACAACGCCGACTCGATGTGGGGCTTCCCGTGGGATCCGGCGTGGATGCGCAACGATCCGTTCGTCTCGGCGCCGCAACTGCAGGGCCTGTCGATGTACGTGTCCGCCGGCAACGGGATACCGGGCGTGTACGACCGGCCCACCGACCCGGTCGGCTACTGGAACACGACGATGGCGATGGGCCTCGAGTTCCTGTCCATGGTCACCACGCGGGCATTCGAGTTTCGTCTGCACACCCTGGGCATTCCCGCGAACTTTCAGTTCCGCGGCACCGGTACCCATGCGTGGCCGTACTGGTCGGGCGAGCTGTGGCAGGCGCGACCACAGATCCTGAACGCGTTGAACGCGTGGTGAAGACGTCTTGCGCGCATCGACACTTCCGCCGACCAGGTTTCCGTAGTCTGTGGCCATGACCACATGGGATGCAGGGGACATCGTCGATCAGAGCGGCCGGACGTTCGTCGTGACGGGTGCGAACAGTGGGCTGGGGGCCGAGGCGGCGAAGGCGCTCGTGAAGGCCGGCGCGCACGTGATCCTGGCCTGCCGCAACGTCGACAAGGGCAAGGCCGTCGCGGCGCCGTTGGGGGAGCGGGCGGAGGTGCGCCGCCTCGACCTCGCCGACCTGGCGTCCGTGCGGGAGTTCGCGGACTCGGTCGATGCGGTCGACGTGCTCGTCAACAACGCGGGCGTGATGGCGGTGCCGCTCGGTCGCACGGCCGACGGGTTCGAGATGCAGTTCGGCACCAACCATCTGGGGCATTTCGCGCTCACCGGCCTGCTGCTGGGCAAGGTCACCGATCGTGTCGTGACGATGTCGAGCACCATGCACAAGATCGGCAGTATCGACCTCGACGACCTGAACTGGGAACGCCGAACGTACCGGCGCTGGCCGGCCTACGTGCAGTCCAAGCTCGCGAACCTGCTGTTCACATACGAGTTGCAGCGCAAGCTGTCCGCGTCGGGTTCTCAGGTACGCGCGTTGGCGTCGCATCCCGGTTACGCCGCGACGAACCTGCAATCGCACACCGAGTCGATCTCCAGCAGGGTCATGGCGCTGGCCAATCCGTTCATCGCGCAGTCGGCGAAGATGGGCGCGCTGCCGATGCTGTACGCCGCGACCGTGCCCGACGCGATCGGCGGCAGCTACCTCGGTCCGTCGTCGATGTTCGAGACGCGGGGCTACCCGAAAGTGGTTTCGTCGAACCGGAAGTCGCACGACCGGAGCGTTGCGCGACAATTGTGGTCGGCGTCGGAGCAACTCACCGGCGTCACCTACGACTTCGGAGGCTGACCGCGTTGGCGATCGAGCGACTCAACCACGCCGTCCTGTTCGTGTCGGACCTGCAGCGCAGCCTGGCCTTCTACCAGGATGTGCTCGGGTTCAAGGCACTGCCGGGCGGGTTCCCCGGTGCGGCGTTCCTGCAGGCGCCGGACTCGGCGAACGACCACGACCTGGGCCTGTTCCAGAGCCCCGCCCCGGTGAGCCGCGTGACGCCGGGCAACGTCGGGCTGTACCACCTGGCCTGGGAGGTCGACACGCTCGCCGCCCTGGCGCAGATGCGTGAGCGTCTGCTCGCGGCGGGCGCGCTGACGGGGGCCAGCAACCACTGCTCCACCAAGGCGTTGTACGCGGCCGACCCGGACGGCATCGAGTTCGAGGTGTGCTGGCTGGTGCCGGACGCGCTCGCGATCGACGAACTTGTGCCCGCACAGCCGCCGACGCGTCCGCTCGACATCGATGCCGAGATCGCCCGCTACGGCGCTGATACCCGCGGGGGTCCGCGCACCGATCGGCACCTCTGGGAGCGGGTGTTCGCGGCCCGCGCCCGCGGCTGAACTAGCCGGCGATCGCGTCCACGTCGCGCCGGACCGCGGTCTTCGGGCGCCCGCGCACCGGGGTGGCGCGCCACGCGGTCCACACGCCGACGAATGCAAGTGCGGCGAAGCCGAACAGCAGCAGTTGCGCCGAACGCATCTCGGACTGTCCGCCGAGGTTCACCAGCACGCCCGCCAGCGCGGTGCCGAACGCGTTGGCGATCAGCTGCACGGTGTTGATCGCGGCGGACGCGCGGGCGCCCTCGGCCGGTTCGGCCACGGCGTTCATGGCCCCGACCGCCAGATGCGGCCACGCGATGCCGATGCCCGCGCCGGCGACGATCAGCCCGGTCGCCCAGAGCGCGACGCGGTCGCTCCCGGCCTGTCCGGCGAGGACCACTGCCATGATCGCGAGCCCGGCCGCGACCAGGAGCGGGCCGCACCGCACGATGCGGCGGACCGCGTTCGGAGCTGCCGCCGACGCGCTCGGGATCTCGCCGACCGTCCAGCCGAGTGCCAGTGCGGCACCGAGAAATCCGGCGACGAGGGGCGTCAACCCGGCCAGCTGCTGCCCGAACAGCGGGACGAACGTCTCGACCGTCGATGCCATCGCGAGGACCCCGATGGTCAGGTACACCCATTTCAGGGACGACCCGGAGAACGTCGACGGTGGCAGCACCCCGTGCGGGCTGCGCCGGTCGGCCGCGACGAACCACACGACCAGGCCCACCGCGCCGGCGACGGCGGCGGCCGCGATCGCCGCGTGGGAGAGGAGCCCGGCGACGCTCACCAGCAGCGTCGCGGCGGTGAGCAGCGCCAGCGGGACGACCGGCACGGGGGCGACGACGCGGTCGTCCGCACGGGTGTGCGGCGGCAGGACTACCGGAACGAGGGCAGCGACTGCCGCGGTGCACACGATCAGCGCACCGAACGCCCACCGCCACGCGCCGAACTGGGCGAACGCCCCGCCGACGGCAGGGCCCACCAGGGTGCCGACACCCCACATGGTGGAGACCAGTGCGCTGGCGCGGGTCCACAGATGCCGGGGCAGCGCGGAGTTGATCACCGCGTATCCGAGGCCGGCGAGCAGGCCGCCGCCGAAACCCTGCACGGCGCGTCCGGCCAGGAGCAGTTCCATGGTCGGGCTCAGCGCGCACACCCCGGTTCCGAACGCGAAGAGCGCGAGGCCGATCAGAAAGGCGCCGCGCGGGCCGCGGGCGGCGAGCGTCCGGCTGACGATCATCGACGAGAGCACCGACGCGATGAGGAACACGGTCGACGTCCAGGCGTAGTAGCGAAGTCCGCCGATGTCGTCGATCGCGGTGGGCAGCAGACTGCTCGTGAGATAGACGTTGATCGCGTACAGCGCCACTCCGCCGGCCAGCACGGCGGCGACCCCGAGATGTCGCCCGCTCAGAAGCTGACGCCAGGTGCCGGAGCCGTCGGTTCGGGTTGTCATGGACCCGAAGGTAGAAGCTCGAGCACACTCGAGGTCAAGAAGATGGAAGCGCCTGAGAAGCACTGTGTCCGTTGTCACAACCCCGGACCTTCGCCGCGTCGGGTCGGGCGAACACCCAGGTCGCGGGCTTGTCGACGGCTCTCGGCGTGGGTCGGCGTCCCCGCCGCGCCGACGATCCTGGACGGTCGGGAATTGAATCTCGCGGAGGCATGTTCCATGAGTCAGTAAGACTCAACTTTGGAGGAGGCTGCGAATGCCGGCATTCTTCGGGCCCGAGGGGCCCGGGCGCATCGATATCACCCGTCTCATGAGCAGCGACACGCAGCAGCTCATGGCCGAGGCTGCGCAGTTCGCGGCCCGACGCGGTGACACGGGCCTGGACGCACTGCACATCCTGCACGTGGCCGCGGTCAAGGACCCGGTGCGCGACATGGTCAAGCGAGTGGGTGGGGACCCGGAGGCGATCTCGAAGGACGCGGAGGCGCACCTGCCCCGTGGTCGCGAAGCCGTCTCGATCTCTCCGACGGTCACGGCCGCCGGACGTCGGACGCTGCTCGACGCACACCAGATCGCGCGCGCACTCGGATCGACCTACATCGATCCCGAACACATCTTCCTGTCGCTGGTCTCCAACGGGGACTCGACGACCGGGCGCATCCTCGCGTCCGCCGGTGTCACGCCGGAGTCGATGCAGTCCGCGGTGAACGCGAGTGCTGCGGAGCCGCAGCAGGAGTCGGCCACCCCGACGCTCGACAAGTACGGCACCGACCTGACCGAGCGGGCCCGCTCCGGCGGCGTCGACCCGGTCATCGGACGTAGCGACGAGATCGAGCAGGCCATCGAGATCCTGGCGCGCCGGACCAAGAACAACCCGGTTCTGGTCGGTGAGGCCGGCGTCGGCAAGACCGCCGTCGTCGAGGGTCTGGCGCAGCGCATCGTCGACGGAGACGTCCCGGAGGTGCTGGCGGACAAGAAGATCGTCCAGCTGGACCTGGCCGGCATGCTGTCCGGAACCCGCTACCGCGGCGACTTCGAGGAGCGGCTGACCAAGGCGGTCGACGAGATCGTCGCGCAGGACGGCCGGCTGATCGTGTTCATCGACGAGCTGCACACCATCGTGGGTGCGGGCGCCGGCGGCGAGGGTGCCATGGATGCCGGAAACATCCTCAAGCCCAAGCTGGCTCGCGGCGATCTGCGCATCGTGGGTGCAACCACGCTCGACGAGTACCGCAAGCACATCGAGAAGGATCCCGCGCTCGAGCGGCGGTTCCAGCCGGTGACCGTGAACGAGCCCAGCCAGGACGACGCCAAGGCGATCCTGAGCGGGCTGCGCGAGCGGTACGAGGAGCATCACCGCGTCAGCTACACCGACGAGGCGATCTCCGCTGCCGTCGAACTGTCGTCGCGGTACATCGCCGACCGGTACCTGCCGGACAAGGCGATCGACCTGCTCGACCAGGCCGGCGCGCGGAAGCGCCTGCAGCTCGGCGCATCCAATCCGGATGCCAAGGCGCTGCAGCAGCGGATCGCGCGACTGGAGAAGGCCAAGGAAGATGCGGTGAGCGCCGAGAACTACGAGCGCGCGTCGCAGCTGCGCGACGAGATCGCGGGAGCCGAGAAGCGACTCTCCGAGACTCGCGCAGGTGAGCCCGTCGCGGTGGGGACGCCGTCGGTGACTGCCGAGGACATCGCGGAGATCGTCGCGCGGTCCACGGGAATCCCGGCCAGCCAGATGACACAGAAGGATAAGGAGCGTCTGCGGCGACTGGAGGACGAACTGCATCAGCGGGTCGTCGGCCAGGAGGATGCGGTGAAGGCGATCGCACGAGCGGTGCGACGCAGCCGGACCGGCATGGGTGATCCCCGTCGTCCGGTCGGTAGCTTCCTGTTCCTCGGTCCGACGGGCGTCGGCAAGACGGAACTGGCGAAGGCGTTGGCGCAGTCGCTGTTCGGTGACGAGAGCAAGATGCTGCGGCTCGACATGAGCGAGTTCGGCGAGCGGCACACCGCGAGCCGACTGGTCGGGGCGCCTCCGGGTTACGTCGGCTACGGCGAGGCCGGTCAGCTCACCGAGCAGGTGCGACGTCACCCGTACTCGGTGATCCTGCTCGACGAGATCGAGAAGGCCCACCCGGATGTGTTCAACGTGCTGCTCCAGGTGCTCGACGACGGACGGCTCACCGACGGCCAGGGCCGCACGGTGGACTTCAAGAACACCGTCCTGATCATGACGAGCAACCTCGGCTCGGACATCATCTCGAGCAAGGGCGGGGCGCTGGGCTTCACCACCGGTGACGCCGCGGCGACCGAGAAGCCCCTGCGCGATCGGGTGATGGGCCGCCTGCGGGAGTCGTTCCGGCCGGAGTTCCTCAACCGGATCGACGAGATCGTGATCTTCCGCAAGCTCGAGGCCGAGCAGCTGCACCGGATCACCGATCTGCTGCTGGGCGAGAGCCGGGATCGCCTGCGGGCTCAGGACATCGACATCGAGTTCACTCCCGATGCGGTGGACTGGATCGCCGAGCACGGGCACCAGCCCGAGTTCGGGGCACGGCCGCTGCGCCGGACCATCGCCCGTGAGGTCGACGACCGAATCGCCGATCTGCTGCTCGACGACGTCCTCGACGCCGGTGGGCGGATCACGGTCAAGGTCACCGACGACGAACTGGATCTCGTGGTCAGCTGACGCCGAGACAACGACAAGGGCGGGACAGGTGAAAACCTGTCCCGCCCTTCGTCGTGTGCTGCCCTCAGCGCACGCGGAGTCCGTCGATGTAGATCGACGTGATCTCGCGGGCGAAGTCGGCATTGGACTTCTGCGGCGACGCGCGGAACCACCGACTGGTGAGCCACACCGAGTCCCGCATCAGTTGGTAGAAGGTCGCGGCATCGACATCCGAGCGGAGTTCGCCGTCCGCCTGGGCCTCGGTGATGCACTGCATCCATAAACCTGCCGCGAAGTCGCCCTTGTCGTCCAGGCTGGCCTCGAGCATCTTGTCGCGCATGTAGTCCGTCTCGACCTGCCAGATCGCGGTGGCGTGGCGATGACGTTCGGCGGCGTCGATCGCCACCAGTACGAGGGCCTCGAGGCGTTCGATCGGGGGAAGGTTCTCGGCGATCACCTGGGAGCAGCGTTCGTAGAGTTCGTCGACGTACACCCGGATGATCTCGGTGACGATGGCTTCCTTCGACGGGAAGTAGTGGTAGAGCGTGCCCGAGTAGACGCCGCAGGCGTCCGCTATCTCCCGCACCGTCGTGGCGGAGATGCCCTTGGTCGCGAAGATCTCGCCGGAACGGTCGAGTATCTGGCGCCGACGTTCCTGCGGATCCATCGCGGTTGTTCCCCCTGTACCTGGGTCGATCGGTTGCCGGTCGAGGCGCCTCATGCTACCTGCGACCGCACCGCCCCCGACCAACCTGGCCAGGCAATCCTACATTGATTGATCGCTTGCTCAATCTCGTGTCTTGGATCACAATGGTCGGCAGTTGTGGCCGAGATCGGAAGTGGGAGCAGTTGATGGGTGTACTCGAGGGCGACGTCGCGTTGGTGACGGGTGCCGGTCAGGGGATCGGACGTGGAATCGCCCTGGCGCTGGCCGCCGAGGGCGCGCGCGTCGCGGTCGTCGGGCGCACGCTGTCGAAGGTCGTCGACACCGCCGACGAGATCGTCCGTCGCGGCGGTGACGCCGTCGCACTGCAGTGTGACGTGACGGACGCGGAACGCATCGACGCCGTGGTCGCGGATGTGGTCGACCGATACGGCGGCCTGTCGATCCTGGTGAACAACGCGCAGACCCCGGCTCACGGCATGCTCCTGGATGTCAGCGAAGACGACTACCACGGCAGCATGAACTCGGGTCCGCTGGCGACGCTGCGGCTGATGCGCGTGTGCCACCCGCATCTGAAGGGTCGCGGTTCGATCGTCAACCTCGGCTCCGCCGCCGGGCTGAAATGGGATCCGACCGGCACCGGTGCCTACGCTGCCGCGAAGGAAGCGGTGCGGGTGCTCACACGCACCGCCGCGTGCGAGTGGGGCAGCGACGGGATCCGAGTCAACGCGGTGCTCCCGCTGGCGTCGACCCCGTTGATGGACGAGTGGGCAGAGCTGAATCCGGAGGCGTACGGGGAGTATCTGCGGAGCGTGCCGCTCGGTCGTCTGGGTGACGCCGAGTCGGACATCGGGCCGGCCGTGGTGTTCCTGTGCAGCCCGGCCGCCCGCTACATAACGGGGCATTCGCTGCCGGTCGACGGAGGGCAGGCTTTCCTGAGGTAGTGGAGCACCGAATTCTTTACCGCTCAACGGAAATCGACAGCAACGAGCAAGCCCACTGCTCGTACGGTGGACCAATACAGTTCCAACGGAAGGATCGCGCAATGCAGCCGGTCGAATGCGGAGCGTGCGGCAACCGCGTACTCGTCGAGAAGTACAGCTCGACGCACACCAGCACCCAGTGGCTCGAGGATGCGGAGACGGCGTGCGCCGAGTTCCGTGACGCCGCGGCGAACGGAACGCACAGCATGTACATGCGCACGTGCGGTGCGTTGACCGAGAGCATCGACGAGGCGGTCGCCGAGGGGCGTCTGGGCGAGTCGTACCGGACCGTCCCGGTCTCGGGGTCCACGGCGGAAGTCCGTCCGTACTCGTAAAGCGCCGGAACCAGATTCTCTGCGGTTCCGTATTTTTCGACGCTGCTCGCACATGGGCGGGAAGCGTTCACTTCTTCGAAGGAGGCAAGATGACCGAGATTTCCGACGACGTCGAGGTCCGGGAGATCGTGGCGGGCAGCAATCCCGACCGCTTCGCTCGCGGCTGGCACTGCATCGGCCGCGCGCAGGACTTCCGTGACGGAAAGCCGCACCAGGTCAAGATCTTCGGCACCGACCTGGTGGTGTTCGAGGACAGCAAGGGCGAGCTGCAGGTGCTCGACGCGTTCTGCCGTCACATGGGTGGCAACCTCGCGATGGGCGAGATCAAGGGTGACACCATCGCCTGCCCGTTCCACGACTGGCGCTGGAACGGCAAGGGCAAGTGCACCGACATCCCCTACGCGCGTCGTGTTCCTCCGGTCGCCAAGACCAAGGCGTGGGTCAAGCTCGAGCGCAACGGTCTCTTCTTCGTCTACAACGACCCGGAGGGCAACCCGCCGCCGGCCGAAGTCACGATCCCGCAGATCGAGGGCTACGACGAGGGTGGCTGGAGCGACTGGAGCTGGAACACCTACGTCGTCGAGGGCTCGCACTGCCGCGAGATCGTCGACAACGTGGTGGACATGGCGCACTTCTTCTACGTGCACTTCCAGATCCCGACCTACTTCAAGAACGTCTTCGAGGGCCACGTCGCGACCCAGGTGATGCGGTCGGGTGGGCGTGACGACATCCAGACCGGTGTCCAGCTCGGGATGGCCGAGGCGGAAACCATTTCGGACGCTTCGTACTTCGGCCCGTCCTTCATGCTCGACACCGTCTACACGGTTGCCGGCGACATCAAGGTCGAGACGAAGCTGGCGAACTGCCACTACCCGATCACGAACAACTCGTTCATCCTGCAGTGGGGCACCATCGTCAAGCGGACCGAGGGGTTGTCGGACGAGGACGCCAAGGCGATGGCGGAGCAGTTCACCGAGGGCGTCGAGCACCAGTTCAAGCAGGACATCGCGATCTGGAACCACAAGAGCCGGATCGAGAACCCGCTGCTGACCGAGGAAGACGGCCCGGTCTACCAGTTGCGTCGCTGGTACCAGCAGTTCTACGTGGACGTCGCAGACGTCACGGAGGACATGACCAAGCGCTTCGAGTTCGAGGTCGACACGACCCGCGCTCAGCAGAACTGGCGTGACGTCGTCGCGGACAACGTGGCGAACGGCGTCAAGCCAGTCGAGCTGGTTGCCGACGTCTAGTCCGCCGACGGCACCGACTGTGCCCCTGCCGATCATCGGGCAGGGGCACAGTTGTTTTCGCGGGTGCGGGCAACGACGAAGGGGTGGTTCCGCCGACCGGCGGAACCACCCCTCCGTCGTGTGGGGGAGTGTCAGGCAGGGATGGGGCGCAGGGTGCGGCTGCTCGTCATGTGCCGCCACGTCGCGAGCGCGGCCATGCGGACCGGTGCCACCAGGGCCGAGCTGTTCATGCTCTTGGTGGGGCCGCACACCGAGACCGCGCCGACGGTGTTCTTGCCGTCGCCGATCGCCGCTGCCACGCAGGAGACGCCGACGGTGGTCTCGTCCCGATCGTGCGCGATGCTCTGCTCACGGATTCGTGCGAGCTCCACGCGCAGTCGCGCCGCATCGCCGATGGAGTTCGGTGTGGGGCCTACCACCGGATGCGGCATGACCGACTCGGCATCGATCCGCGAGCTTGCGAGCAGCGCCTTGCCGATCGCGGTGCGGTGGGCGGGCTGGCGCCCACCGACGCGCGACGGGACCGACAGCGTGAAACGGCCGCCGATCTTCTCGAGGTACAGCACGTCGGGGCCGTCGAGCACCGCGAGGTGGACGACGAGTCCGGTGGCGTTGTGCAGTTCGTGCATCACCGGCAGGGCCGCCTGGTGCACACGATCGTGGTGCTGCGCGAGGGAGCCGAGCTCGAGCATCTTCATGCCGAGTTCGTAGGCGTGCCCGTGTCGGCGGATCCATCCGATCCGAACCAGTTGCAGCAGCATGCGGTGCGTCGACGACCGGGGAAACCCGGTGCGCCGCGAGAGCTCCGACAGGGTCAACCGCTCGGCTTCCCGGAATGCGTCCAGCAGGACTGCGACACGGTCGATGACTGCGATGGGGGAGCTTGCGTCTGTCGTCGTCATGACGTTCTGAACCTCCAGGGTGCTCGCATTCCAGTCTGATTGAGCAAGCGTTCAATCAAGTGGTGCGAACTGTATCAGCGTGAGCCGCGTCGCTCCAGCCGCCCCGTCGATTCATTTCGGTGATGCACCGGATCCCGATGCCATGAGGCCCGGAGCGGTCCGGCGCCGCTCTACTTCTCGTCCTCGCCGACCGGGTTCAGCAGCTCCGGACGGTCGTTCTCGACGTTGTTGACCGCCGTGCTCACTTGGTAGGGCTGCAGATGCGGTTCGGGGATGGAGTTGACCATCGCCTGCACTTCGTCGCGGTCGGTGATCGAGGGGTCGAGCCAGTGCTCCCAGAACGACGCGGGCAGGATGACAGGGGAGCGGTCATGGATGTGTCCGGTCGCATCCGTCGCCTGTGTGGTGAGCACGGTGGTGGTCCACAGCCAGCGGTCTGGATCGTCCTCGGCCTTGGACGGGTCCGGCCACAGCTCGTAGAGGCCGGCCATCGCGAGGACCGGGTCGTCGCCGTGGAGGAAGTACGGAATCTTCTTTCCTTCGGCGTCTTTCATCCATTCGAAGTATCCGTCCGCCGGGATGATGCAGCGGCGCTTCGCGGCGGCCGATCGGAAGCTGGGCTTCTCGGTGATCGTCTCCGAGCGGGCGTTGATCAACCGGGAGCCGATCTTCGGGTCCTTCGACCACGCCGGTACCAGACCCCACTTGGCGGTCCTGAGCTGCCGCTCGGCGCCTGCTCGCGGCTCCCTGCGGGGCGCGCGTTCGAGCACGACGCGAACCTGTCGGGTGGGGGCGACGTTGTACGACGGCGGCACTTCGGGGCCCACCGACCCGGCCACATCGAACAGCGAGCGCAGTTCCTTGTCGGTCGTGGTCGAGGCATACCGTCCACACACGCGCGTCTCCCGTCGTCGCAGGTACCTCGCGAACGATATCCGCACCACGGACACTTGCGCGGCAGAGCGCTCTGCCTACCCGGAAAGGCCCGGATGCGTGCGGTCGCCTCTCGGACGGCATGCGTCCGGGCTGCGCTCCCGTGGGCTCCCCCCGGAGCGCCGATTCGTACACTCGATCGACTGCGGGCAACAAGGTCGGAATCGTGGATGAAAGGAACGGCGATGAGATCCCACGGATGCGGCGAGAGTGGAGTACCCGACGGTGCCGACGCGGCGCCGGACATTCCCGTGCCGCTGCTGCGGGATTACCGCCACATCGGCGGAATCGAGTCCATCGAGGTCGACGGCACACGGTACTTCTTCGGTTACGACTACAGCGAGGATCTGGTCCTGTCCCCGCTCATCAGCGACAGCGGACTCATGTCGGTGTTCGCGGAGACCCACATGGAGCAGCGAGACGGTCTCCACGATCGTGAGTACTGGCAGGGTCTGGTCGACGGATCCGTCGGCTCCTCCGAATTGGCGGAGCCCGAGTCGTGCACCTTCGAGTCCGCGCGCCTGCGGTCGATCGTCACCTCGCTCGAGCGTGTCGCGGAATCCGGGATACCGATGCCCGACTTCAGCTTCCCGTACCACCTGAGATTCCTTCTGTCGTCCGCCGGGCAGTGGAAGGAGCAATTCACCGCGGCGGGGGAGGGCATCAGGGCGATCAAGGGAACGGAGGATCCCGACGACGGGTCCACGCGTGAGCAGATCGCACGCGACATCCTCCGCGAGATCGCAAATGCGATGGAGGTAGCCGGGGGCAACTGGGCGGAGGTGTTCGCCGCCCTTGCCTGAGCGGGGCCCGGTGCTCCGCGAAAGTGACGAAGCAGCAATCGAATTGGTCGAAGACGGCGCGTCGGCGGCGGGGGTGCGTCCGCCGATCCATGCCACCTTCCCGTTCATCGGGAAGCGATGAAGGTGAGTCCCGTCTCACCTCCTAATGTGCGTCCGGTCACTGTTGGAACCCAGACCGGAATGTGTAGGTAGAAATGGCAGTCTCCGTCTCTCAGGGCGACGCAGCCCCCGTGCGGGGCCCCGGCGGTGCCGGCGGCTCGACCGGGTACTGGATCCGTGTCCTGCTGATCCTCGTTCTGCTCACCGAGCAGGCGGCGCTTGCCTTCGCCCTCTTCACTCCCGCGCTCCCGAAGATCGCTGCGGAGTACAAGACCACGCAGGTGGTCTGGGTGATGACGGCGCTGGTTCTGGCGGCGGCCATCGCGTCGCCGATTCTCGGGAAGCTCGCCGACGTCTACGGCAAGAAGCGCATTCTCGTGGTCACCGCCGCGATCGCGAGCCTCGGTGCGCTCATCTCGGCGGTTGCGCCGACGTTCCCGATCCTGCTGGTCGGCCGCTTCCTGTCCGGTGTCGGCTTCGCCTTCACCGCGCTCGGTTACTCGCTGATCCGCGACGTGTTCCCGGCTCGCCTGCAGGCCATGTCGATCTCCATAGCGAACACCGGCGTCGGTGTCGTCACCGTCGTCGCGCCACTGATCTCGGGCTACATGCTCGACCACTCCGGTGTCTCGTCGGTGTTCTGGTTCTCCTTCGGGCTGTGCGCCGTGGGCGGACTGCTGACGCTGTTCTTCGTCCCCGAAACTCCGGTGCGTGCCAAGGTTTCCGTCGACTGGCTCGGCGCCTTCCTGCTCACCGTCGCGCTGTTCACCGTCATGCTCGCGCTGTCCCTGGGCGCCGGTTGGGGCTGGCTGAGCGGAAAGACCGTCGGCACGCTCGCCGTCACCGTCGTCTTCGCGGTCGCCTGGGTCGTCTGGGAGCGCCGCGTGCCCGAACCGCTCATCAGCATCGACGTGCTCGCCAGCCGCAAGGTCGGCATCACGCTGCTCGCCGGCGGCATCGCCTACGGCGCGACGACGCTCACCGCGACGCTCATTCCGATGCTGCTGCAGACCCCGAAGGAAGCGGCCGACTACGGCTTCGGACTCACGGTCACCGACATGGCGCTGTGGATGCTGCCCGGCGGTTGCCTGATCGTCCTCGGTGGCGTCTTCGTCGGAGCGACGGCGAAGCGCATCGGCTTCCGTCAGCACCTCGTTCTCGGCGCCGTCCTCATCGCGCTGGGTGCCACCTGGCTGGCGACGACGCCGGACCAGGCGTGGCAGGTCGTGTGCGCGTACGGTCTCATCGGCTTCGGTTCGATGATCTACGCCGCGATCCCGAACCTGGTGATGATGGCGCTGCCCGAGGACCAGCGCGCGATCGGCGCCAACTTCACCGGTCTGTCGCAGTCGATGTTCGGCGGCATGCTGTCCTCGGTGGGCTTCGCGCTGTTGGCGCAGCACGTCATGACGGTCGGCCCCGCCGGCCCCGTCTACAGCTCGGACGGGTTCTTCGTGGCCTTCATGGTCGCCGCCGGCGCCGCGCTGCTTGGCGCGGTCCTGGCCTTCGGCATCACCGTCGGACGCCGCGGCGAGGGCTAGTCTCGCAACACTTTCGACGCCTCGGGGCCTGCACCGTCATCCGGTACAGGCCTCGAGGCGTCTTTCGCGGCTCGGCGCGTTCCTGGCAACCAGTACCTGCTGCGACCCGATTTCCTGCCTTCCGAAATGTGCTGCTAGATTTCGCGGTACCAGGCAATTCCGACAATCGGGATCAGGTGGAATCCGGTGCGAATCCGGAACTGACGCGCAACGGTATGGGGCTGCATCGCCTCGAGTCCGACGACCTGCTGGGCTGGGAGACGTTTTCGTTCCCGGCATGACCGTGCGGGCCGCTCGCGTGCAGCGTCCGCAGGAAGCTTGATGTGTGATGCACAAGAGTGTCCGGACAATCGCCGGAGCGACGGCGATACTAGCCGTGTTCGGCGCCACGGGATGCAGCGGGTCCGCGGTCGAGGCGAGAGACTCGACGCCGGCGCCCGTGAGTCTGACCAACTGTGAGACGACGGTGGCCGTCGAGGAGCCGATCCAGCGGGCGATCGCTGTTAATCAACCGGCTGTGGAGTTGCTGCTCAGCCTGGGGCTCGAGGATCGGATGGCGGGTCTCGCATACAGCGACGATTCAGTGCTTCCCGAACTGGAGCAGGCAGCGTCGCGTGTGCACAGATTCGACGTCGAGTTCCCGTCGTTCGAAGCAGTTCTCGACCGTGAGCCCGATTTCGTCTACAGCACGTTCGACTACACCTTCACCGGTGAGGGGATTGCCGACCGGAAGCGGTTCACCGATATGGGTATCGCGACCTATCAGTCCCCGAGCGAATGCGGCGGCCAGGATGCGGTCCAGGCGGCCGAGCTGACCCTCGACGATCTGTACGAGGAGATCGAAGAGGTCTCGACCGTCTTCGACGTGCAGGACCGTGGTGACGATCTGATCGGCGAGCTGAGAGGCCGTGCGCAGACCGCGGCCGGCGGGCTCGACGCGTCGGATGTGACGTTGGCCTGGTGGTATGCCGGCACCAAGACCCCGTACATCGCCGGCTGCTGTGGTGCGCCCGGGATCATGACCAGGGAGATCGGCGCGCAGAATGCGTTTGCCGACAATCGCCAGTTGTGGCCCGAAATCGGTTGGGAGAGTGTGCTCGACCGAGACCCGACCGTGCTCGTGCTCGCAGATCTGGGCCGGGGTGGCGACGGTGACAGCGCCGAGGAGAAGATTCGCTTCCTCGAATCCGATCCGGTAGCAAGTAGATTGACCGCCGTCCGCGACAAGCGCTACATCGTCATCGACGGCACCGCGATGGATCCTTCGATCAGGAATATCCAGGGGGTCGAGCAGCTCGCCGCGGGGCTTCGTGACCTGGGCGTGGCCCGATGAACCACACCGAACTGGTCGAGCGTTGGGATCGCCAACAAGCTGCCTACATCTCGCATCGCGAGGGCAGGTTCGAGGCGATTCTCGACGCCCTGGAGCTCGCCGTCGGAACGGCCTTCGCGGTGGTCGACCTGGCCTGCGGCCCAAGCTCTCTCGGTTCGCGGATTCTGTCGCGATTCCCGGACGCCCGTGTCGTGGCCCTCGACTACGACCCGATGCTGCTCGCGCTTGCACGCGAACACCTTGCCGCGCACGGCGACCGTGTCATGTTCGTCGACGCAGACCTCTGCGATCCGCAGTGGACTGCCCGGATCACCGACCAACTCGGATATCGTCCCCAGGCGGTGGTCTCGACGACCGCCCTGCACTGGCTCGCGCCCTCCGAACTGGTCGACGTGTACGGACAGGTCAGATCCCTCCTGGACCCGGGCGGCGTCCTGCTCAACGGCGACCACTTCCGCTTCGACGAGCGCACGCGGCACGTCGCCTCCTGGTCGACGCGGCACGACAGTGCAACACAGCAGCGCAGTTTCACCGAGGGCGCCGACGAGTGGGATGCCTGGTGGAGCCTGCTGGCGGCTCATCCGCACATCTCCCGCTTGCAGGACGAGCGGACCCGTCGCTTCAGCGGGAGAGACGCGTCGCCACCGACCACCGTGGAGTTCCAGTTGGCTGCGCTTCGCCAGGCCGGGTTCACCGAGTCCGGCACCGTGTGGCAACTCTTCGACGACTACGTCGTCTACGGCGTCGTCTGACGAGGCCGCGAGTTCCCGTGTCTTCTCGGTTCGCGCGAATGCGAGCCTCGAGCTAGGAGTTTCGTTCCTTCATGCCTTCCACCGTTCGGTGCATCGGCGCCGCCCTCGCCTCCGTCGGGACGATTGTCCTCGCCGGTTGTTCCTCGCCCACCGACAGCATCGCGTCCACCGAATCGGGGTCGACGGCGTCCACTTTCCCGTTGACGCTCGAGAACTGCGGCCGCGAGGTGACGATCGATGAGCCCCCGAAACGCGTGGTGTCCCTCAACCAGGGTTCCACCGAGATCCTGCTGTCACTCGGCCTCGCCGACCGGATGGTCGGCACCGCCACCTGGACCGATCCCGTCCGCGAGAACCTCGCCGCCGACAATGCGAAGGTCCCGCGTCTGGCCGACAACAAGCCGTCACTCGAGGTCGTGCTCGATGCCGAACCCGACTTCGTCTCGGCATCCTTCGCCTCGACGTTCGCCGACGGCGGCGACGCGGGACGCGATCGGTTCGAGACTCTCGGCGTCCCTACATATCTCTCGCCCACCGACAACGGCTGCGGCGGCGTCGCATCGTCGGCGTCCAACGCGGACGGCGCCCGCACCGAACCGTTGCGGATCGAGTCGGTCTATCAGGAAATCCTGGACCTGGCCGCGATCTTCGACGTCCGAGAGCGTGGCGAGGCTTTCGTAGCGGAGTTGCAGCAGCGCTTCGACGAGGCAGCTGCCGATGTGAAGGCATCGGGTGTCTCGCTCGCGTTCTGGTTCGCCGGCACCAAGACGCCGTACGTGGCGGGGTGCTGCGGATCGTCGGGTATCATCTCCGGCGCGGTCGGGGCGACCAACGTCTTCGCCGACACGACCGACGAATGGCCGCAGGTGAGTTGGGAGTCGGTCGCAGACCGCAATCCGACGGCGCTGGTACTCGGTGACCTGAGCCGACGCAGCATCGATGGCGACGCCCTCGACAGCAAGGTCGCGTTCCTCGAATCGAACCCTGTCACCCGGAACACCGATGCGGTGCGCGACAAGCGGTACATCGTGGTCAACGGAGCCGACATGAACCCGTCGATCCGCACGATCGACGGCATCGAGAAGGTCTCGACCGCGCTACGCGGTTGGGGTCTGACCAATTGAGCGCCCGGACGGCCCGGCTCGAATCCCGTCCACTCCTCGGCGCCGTGTACGGCGCCGGGACGGTGGTGTTGGCGCTGTCGATCGCCCTCGCAATCACGCTGGGCCCGGCCGAGCTCTCCGTGCGTGACGTGTATGCCGTCGTGTTCGAGCACTGGGGGATCGGCGAGTCGGGGCTGAGCCGGATCAAGGACGGCATCGTGTGGGAACTGCGGCTTCCGCGCACGGTGTTGGCCGCGGTGTGCGGTGCAGGCCTCGCGCTGTGCGGGGCGATCATGCAGTCGTTGCTGCGCAATCCGCTCGCAGACCCGTTCGTGCTCGGCATCTCCTCGGGCGCCTCGACCGGCGCGGTGTCGGTGGTGGTCCTCGGTATCGGCGGCGGCATCGTCTCGCTGTCGGCGGGTGCCTTCCTCGGCGCGGTCGTGTCGTTCGCGCTCGTGATGTTGCTGGCGGCAGGAGCCGGCGGCGGTACCGCGCGTGTCGTGCTGGCGGGCGTGGCCGGAACGCAGCTCTTCTCGGCCCTGACGTCGTTCATCGTCATCTCGTCGGCCGATGCCGAACAGACCCGCGGCGTGCTGTTCTGGCTACTGGGTTCGCTCAGCGGTGTCGGTTGGACGGACGTGCTGCTGTGTTCGGCGGCGTGTCTGGTCGGCATCGTCGTGTGTCTGTTCCACGCGCCCGCGCTGGATGCGTTCACCTTCGGGAACGACTCCGCGGCGACACTGGGCATCTCGGTACGTCGCGTTCGCGTACTGCTGCTGACCGTCACGGCGTTGATCACGGCGGCGTTGGTGAGCGCGGCCGGCGCGATCGGGTTCGTCGGGCTCGTCCTCCCGCATGCAGCACGATTCCTGGTAGGCCCCAGGCACAGTCGGCTCCTGCCGGCGACGGCGCTGATCGGTGCGATCTTCATGGTGTGGGTGGATGCGATTGCCCGCACACTGTTCGCGCCGCAGGAGATTCCGGTCGGCGTGGTGACCGCACTGATCGGCGTTCCGGCCTTCGCGTTGATCCTGTTCCGGATGAGGAGAACCGAATGACTCTGTCCGCGAGAGACGTCGGCTGGAACCGTGGCGGCAATCTCGTGCTGGACGGTGTCACCGTCGTCGCGGAACCCGGAGAGACCGTCGGGCTCCTCGGCCCCAACGGATCGGGCAAGTCGTCGCTCCTGCGCCTCCTCGCGGGTATCGCGACACCCGATGCCGGCACGGTCACGCTCGACGACGCGGACATCCGAACCGTGCGCCGCCGCAGCATCGCCCGCCGAGTTGCGATGGTGGATCAACACGCCCACACCGACGTCGATGTCACGGTGCTCGACGTGGTCCGGCTCGGCCGGATACCGCATCGCGGAGTATTCGGATCCGATCCGATGGCCGACGACACGGCGATCGAGAAGGCGCTGGCGGGCACGGGCATGCTCGAGAAGCGGCGTCGCCTGTGGCACACGCTCTCCGGAGGTGAACGCCAGCGCGCGCAGATCGCCCGAGCGCTCGCGCAGGAACCCGAACATCTGCTGCTCGACGAACCGACCAACCATCTCGACATCCAGCACCAGCTCGAGATTCTGGAACTTGTCGCGGGGCTGCCCATGGCGAGCTACATCGCGTTGCACGACCTCAACCTCGCCGCGATCTACTGCGATCGGCTGGTGGTGCTGCAAGAGGGGCGGATCGTCGCAGCAGGCAGGCCCGTGGATGTCCTCACCGAGAAACTCGTGAGTGACGTCTACAACGTCCACGCCACCGTCTCCCCGGGTCTGGACGGGGTGCCGTCCGTCCAGTTCCACAGGGGGCCTCGGCATCCAGTTGTCTCGCGCGGACTCGCGCGGACGGACGACGTGACGGCCTCCCGCTCCGCCCACCCGTAATCAGCAGTCGGTGTTGCTTCTACACTGGGCGATGCAGTTGGTTCGCCGCCAGGACCGTGAGGAGCCCCGAAGGTTATTGGCCGGCGTCGAAGTGCCTTGCAAGGCACGAAGAGGGAACCCGGTGGGAATCCGGGACTGTCCCGCAGCGGTGAGCAGGAACGACCGCCGTCACCAGCACTGGGTCTCAGTTGTCACGAGCCCGGGAAGCGACGGCCAGTAGGTTCACGTCGGACGACGTGGGCGCTTGCGAGTCCGAAGACCTGCCCACTGTGCCGGGTGCGCCGCATCCGGCGGTGTGCCGCCTCGAGGAGTGGGTGTGCGTACCCTCGTGGCATCACGATGCGCGTCAGAGCGCTCGATTCAGGGGCTTCGTGGGTGAGTGCAGCCGTGGGCGGCCTCTCGGACCGACCGGAAAGACCCACGAATCACGATGAATACCAATCAGAGCAGCGCGTCCTTCGCCGGACTGGACCCCGAGGTCGCCACCGCGACGGCGGGTGAGTTGTCGCGTCAGCGTGACACGCTCGAGAGTCGGACACCTTCGATCGTGGACCGTATCGGCGCACCCGATGCCGGCCGGATTCCCTTCTCCGTCGAGTTCTCGCCGCCCCGCGACGAGGCCGCGGAGGCGCGGTTGTGGCGGGCCGTCCGTGCCTTCGAGCGTATGGATCCTGCTTTCGTGTCGATGACGTACGGGGCCGGCGGTTCGACGCGGGACCGCACGGTTCGGGTCACTGGCGAGTTGGCCGAGAACACCACCCTCCTGCCGGTTGCGCACATGACGGCCGTCGGACACAGCGTCGACGAACTGCGCGCGATGTGCGGGGCGTACGCCGACCGTGGCGTCAGCAATGTCCTGGTGCTGCGCGGGGATCCGCCCGGAGATCCGTTGGGGGAGTGGGTCAAGCATCCGGACGGCGTCGAGTACGCAGAGGAGCTCGTGCGTCTCGTACGCGACATGGGCGACTTCCACGTCGGTGTCGCGTCCTTCCCGGAGGGCCACTACCGTGCCCCGGACCTCGAACACGACACCGAGTACCTCGTGCAGAAGCTGCGGGCCGGCGCCGAGTACTCGATCACCCAGATGTTCTTCGACGTCGAGGACTACCTGCGGCTGCGCGACCGGGTCGCGGCGTACGACCCCGAGCAGGCCGAGAAGCCGATCATCCCCGAGCTCATGCCGATCACGTCGCTGCGTTCGGCCCGGCGCAGTCTGGAACTGTCCGGTTCGAGCCTGCCGCCGGCCCTCGATGAACGCCTCACCCGCGCCGCCGGTGACGGACCCGAGGAGAACCGGGCCGCGGTCCGCGAGATCGGCATCGAGGTAGCCACTCAGATGGCCGAGCGCCTCATCGCCGAGGGCGCCCCGTGCCTGCACTTCATCACACTCAACTTCGCGCGCGCGACCAGCGAGGTCCTCGCGAACCTCGGCTACGCCTCGCGCGTGGCGTGACCCACCGTCTGGGGAAGGAATTCGGATGACTCGAATCGGCGTGATCAGCCATTGCGCGGGTGCTCGCGGCTCGCGGGAGGAAATGCGGGATACCATCGAACTGGCCTGCCTCGCAGAGGATCTGGGGTTCGAATCGTTCTGGATAGCCCAGCACCACTTCGGATTTCAACGCGGACACTCGCCTTCACCGCTCGTACTGCTCGCCGCGGTCGCGGAGCGCACCGAACGCATCCGGTTGGGCACCGCAGTCGTAGTCGCCTCGCTGGAGGATCCGATTCGGCTCGCCGAGGACGCCGCAACGGTGGACGCGCTCAGCGGCGGGCGCCTCGAGCTGGGACTCGGCGCGGGCGCCGACCCGGAGGCCGCCCGTCGTTTCGGCAGGGAGCACGACACACGCCGCGCCGATCTCAGGCGCACGGTCGAGACGATGATCGAGCTGATCGAGGGCGGACGGATCTTCCCCGACGAGCGCGGGCTGCGGGACCGGATCTGGCTCGGCACGGCTTCGCGCTCAGGAATGGAGTTGGCTGCACGACTGGGGGCTGGAGTGCTGTCCGGTCGAAGCTCGTCGCCGCAGGGGCCCGACGACGCGCTCTCGGCGCGGATGCTCGACGAGTACACCCGGAGCGCCGCGAATCCTCGCATCGGACTGTCACGTCCGGTTGTCTGCACCGACGACACCGCGTCGGCGCGGGAGCTGATCGAGGACGGGGTGGCCGACTGGGTGGAACGGGGGATCCGCACCGGGCGTTTCCCCGAGGGATACAGCGCCGCGGACTATCTCGACCGCAACCACATCTATCACGGTTCGGCGGCGACGATCGCCGACGGACTCCGCGGCGACGCTTGTCTGCAGTTCGCCACCGATCTGCTGTGTCATGTCCAACCCGTTCATCTCACCGCCGCCCAGTGGGGACCGTTGCTGGAGAGGATCGCCCGCCGAGTACGCCCGCTACTGACCCATCGTGAGGATGCGGTCGCACACTGAGTTCAGGGCGCGGTCGTCGTGGCTGACCATCACGACCGCGGTGCCGGAGTCGGCGAGACCTCGGAGCGCCGCGAGGACCTGTCGTCCCACCGTCGGATCGAGGGCGGCGGTGGGCTCGTCGGCCACCACCAACTCGGCGCCGGAGACGAGGGCCCGGGCGAGTGCGACCCGTTGGCACTGGCCGCCGGACAGGGCGGCAGGCCGAGCTTGAAGGGGGACCGCTTCGAGGCCGAGGCGACGCAGCGCCGATGCGGCGGCAGTACGGCCCTGCCTGCCCCGCAACCGCGCCGGTTCGACGACCGACTTCCAGATGGGCCAACGTGGATCGAGGCTGCCCACCGCATCCTGGAACACCAGTTGGACCGACGCGGGTGCGGGGGCGGGGGCACCCGACCACGAGACGGTGCCGCTCCCGGCCTTCTCCAGGCCGGCGAGGATCCGAAGCAGGGTGCTCTTGCCCGATCCTGAAGGCCCGCGGATGCCGACGATCTCCCCGCGCCGCACCTGGAGGGAAGTCGTCGGCACCACCTGACGGGTGCCGTACGTGTGGCTGACGGCAGCGACGTCCAGGACAACCTCACCGGGAGGTTCCACGCCCTGCGTGTCGACGAGGGGATCGTGGGCATGGATCAGCGCGCGTGTGTAAGGATCCCGAGTCGTCGCGAGGATCTGTTCGGCGTCACCGTGTTCCACGACCTCGCCACCCTTCAGGACGTAGATGCGGTCGGCGAACCTGGCCACGAGCGGCAGGTCGTGGCTGACGATCAGCAGACTCCGGGACTGCGCCACCAGTCGGGTCAGCACGGTCTCGGCGGTACCCGAGTCCAACGCGGACGTGGGCTCGTCGGCCACCACCAGCGCCGGTTGGAGCGCCGTCGCCGCGGCAATGCCCGCGCGCTGCTGCATGCCGCCGGACCAGGTGTGGGGCCAATCCTGCACACGCCGAACGCTGTCCGTGATGCCGAGTGCTGTGAGCCGCTGCGCCGCGGCCTCGTGCGGGACCGGGCGCGACTTCGCCCGCCACGCCTCCTCGATGTTCGCGCCGATTCGCATGAGCGGATCGAGGCCGCCGTAGGCGTCCTGCGCGACATATCCCACTCGGCTGCCGCGGATCTCGCGCAACTGCGCCTCCGACGCCGTGGTCACGTTGCATCCGTCGACCCGGATGGTGCCCTCCACAGACGCCCCCGGTGGCAGCATTCCGAGCAGGGCCTTGATCAGTGTGCTCTTGCCGCAGCCGCTCTCGCCGATGACGGCGACCGTTTCTCCCGGATCGACGGTGAGGGACACCGAGCGGAGCGCGACACGACCGTCGGCGTACGTCACGGACAGATCGGATACGGCCGTCACAGCTTCGTCCGGGCGAGTTGCGGTTTCGGCGGTACCTGTGGTCACTGTCGTCCCCTCACTGCGGTGCGCCGATGCAGGCCGTCGGCGATCAGGTTCGCGGCGGTCGTCATGAGCAGGATTGCGGTCGCCGGTACCAGTAGCAGCCACGGCGCGGCTGTCAGGAACTTGCGTGCGTCACCGAGCATCGCGCCGAGTTCGGCATCGGGCTGCTGGACGCCGAGTCCCAGGAAGGACAGTCCGGCCAGCGAGACCACGATTCCACCGAGGCGCAGGGTCGCGACGACGGACAGGCGTGGAACGACTGCGGGCACGATGTGGCGCAGTGCAATCCCGACGGTGCCGACCCCGGACAGCCTGGCGGCGGTAATGTACGGCCGGTGGGACAGATCCATCGTCAGCGAACGGGCCAGTCGGGCGTCCGCGGCCCACGACGACACGATCAGTGCCAGTAAGAGATTCGCGTATCCCGGGCCGAGGAGGCCCACGATCGCCAGAGCGAGCACAAGACTGGGAACGGCGAGCAGGACGTCGATGACGCGGCCGAGGAGCGAATCGATCCACCGTGGCGACAACCCCGCCAGCACTCCGACCAGGAGGCTCACTGTCATCGAGCCGGCGAGCACGATCAGCGCGGACAGGATCGATCGGCGCAAGCCGACCATCAGCCGGGCGGCTTGGTCCCGTCCGTACTGGTCTGTGCCCAACCAGTGTTCGGCGCTCGGTGGACGCAGCTTGGCGCCGTAGTTCGGCACGTTCGCATCCATCCCGATCAGGAGTGGTCCCACCGCTGCGATCGCCGCGACGACGACCGTGAGCACGACACCGATCAGGAGCGCCTGATCCTTCGCCCAGGAGATCGGGACGCGCGTGCGCATCGGCATCATGTTCGGCTTCCCGTCGAGCGCAGTCGAGGATCGATGAGGGCCGCAGCTGCGTCCGCTGCCAGGTTCACGGCCACGTAGACGATGGTCGCGAGCATCGCGAATGCCTGGACGACCGGAAGATCCCGGGTAGCGACCGACGACACGACGTACGCGCCGACGCCCGGCCAGGTGAAGACGGTCTCGACGATTGCGGCGCCGCCGAGTACCGCGCCCGCGCCGACGGCCACCGCGTGCAGATACGTCGGCATGCTGTGCGGGAGCGCATGGCGAAGCAACGCGCGCCGCGTCGTGGCGCCGCGGCTGCGTGCGACGTCGACGACGGAACTGTCCATCACCTCGACCAGGTTGGACCGCAGCAGCCGTGACCAGGTGTCGAAGAGTCCGAACGCCAGGCACACCGCCGGCATCGCGACCATCGACCAGGACCCGTCGAGCACCACCTTGCCGATACCCATGTCGATGACCACCACCTGGATGAGCACCAGTCCGACGACGAAGCCGGGAGTGGATGCCGAGATCAGCGCGATCGCCCGGGCCACGGAATCCGGCCAGCGGTCGCGGTACCGGGCCGCGACCAGACCGAGCACGAGTGAGAGCGCCACCGCCAGAACGAGAGCCGCGACGGCCAGACGCAGCGTCGGGCCCAGGCGTTCCGCGAACTCGGTGGTGACCGGCCGGCCGGTGACGTACGAGAGCCCGAAATCGAGGCGCACGACACCGGCCAGCCAATGCAGATACTGCTGCGGCAGCGACAGATCCAGCCCGAGTTGCTCGCGCATCGCGGACAGCTGTTCGTCGTTGGGTTCCGGGATACCCTGCGCGCCCAGTGTCAGACGCGCAGGGTCACCCGGCGCCAGCGGCAGCAGCATCCAGATGAGGAGACTGGCGCCCCAGGCCGCGGCCACTGCTTGGATCAGGCGCCTGGCTGCACCACGGAACGAGGTCGTCACGCCCCGGTGTCGTACCGGATGTGCCGGCGCACGTTGGACACCTCGTATCCGGACCACTCGTCGGAGGTCACCACGGTGAAGTACTTGAACGTGCCGGCCACGACGTACGCCTGCTCGGCGACGAGGATCTCCTGTGCGCGCTCGAGCAACTCGTTCCGCTCGTCCTCGTCGAAGGTGCCGCGCAACTTCTCGCCGATCGCATCGATCTCAGGGTTGGACAGGCCCTGGGCATTCGACGATCCGCCGGTGGTCCACCGGACCAGGTAAGGCTGTACGGGATCCGCGGTGCCGGACAGTGAACCGCTCAGCGCGATCGAGGAATCCCAGCCTGCCGGATTCTCCTTCACCGCTGCCGAATCCTCGGCGACGTCGATTCTCAGCTCGAACCCGGCCTTGGCGACCTGGTCCTGGATGCCGATGGCCACGTCCGTGGTCTCCGGTCCCTGTGCCTGAGTGACGAAGCGAACCGTGAGCCGCTGCCCGTCCTTGGTGCGGATACCGTCGGAGCCGACGACCCAGCCGGCCTTGTCGAGAATCGACTTGGCGGCCTCGAGGTCGTACTTCTGATTATCGAGCGCGTACGGCAGGCCCTCGGGGTACAGGCCTTCGGCCGCGTCGAACGAGCCGTTGCCGATGTTGTCGGCCACACCCTGGTAGTCGATCGCCTGGGTGAATGCCTTGCGTACCTCGACGTCGGTGAAGACGCCCTCCTTCAAGTTCATCTCGATCAGCAGCGACTGCAGGGCCTTCGGCGAATTCTTCACCGCGACAGTCGAGTTACCCTCGAGTGCCAGTCGTGCGCCGGTCGACGGGTAGAACGCCATGTCGGCTTCGCCGCTCTCCACGCCCGCGATGCGCGCCTGCTCGTCCGGCACGACGTCGACACTGATCCCGCTCAACGCGGGAGTGCCCTGCCAGTACGCGTCGTAGCGGGCGAGTTCGAGATCGGTCGGCGTCCACTGCGTAATGGCGTACGGGCCGGTGTACGCACCTGATCCGACGATCTTCGCGGAGTCGCCGGCTGCGGCGTCGATCGCCTCGACGTCGTAGATCTGCAGCGAGTTGTCGCGCGCCGCCAGCCCGGCCGGGACCATCGCGTTGGGCTTGGGGGTGCGGAGCACCACCGTGTCGCCCTCCGCCACGGCCTGCGTCCCCGACTCGAGGTAGACCCTTGCGGCCTTGGACTTCTCGATCTGGCGGTTCAGCGCAGCCGCCACCGCCTGTGCGGTGACGGGCTTGCCGTTCTGGAACGTCTGACCGTCCCGCAGCGTGATGACCCAGGTCAGATCGTCGCGGCGCTCGACACCCTCGGCGAGCCACGGTGTGATCTCACCGTCCTCCTCGACCTGGAGGAGGTTCTCGGCGACGCCCCAGTCGAACAGCCAGTTGGTGCCGGTGGCGGCCGGATCCAGACCAGCGATCTTGTACGAGTTGTAGATCGTCAGATGATCGTCGGTGATGCCGGCGGTGGTATCCACGGCGCCCGACGAACAGCCGACGATGCCGAGGGCTGCAACGACGGTGACGACACCGGTGCGCAGCACTGAATACCGCCCGTGGCGGGCGGTAGATTTCGAGATATTCATTTCCATCCTCGTGGTCGTCCTGGCCACGGCACGGGGTGTCGTGGCCTCGACACAGGTGTCCTGGCTCCCGGATCAGCGCTCGCCCCCGGCCTTCCAACCCGGTGGGGTCGTGGCCGAGCGTTGGGGGTTCGCTCCTCGGTGACAGTTGCGGGACAGCCCCGGATTTGCACCGGTGTTCCCTGCGTCGAGTGGCACACTACAAGATCGCGATCCGGAAGTTTCGAGCTCGGTTGGAGGATGCAGTTCGAGCAGGGAGCGCCCCGAGGCGTAGGAGACGGTGATGCCAATGACCAACCCCGGGGCGCTGATCGTGGGCTCAGGCCACCACCGAGCGCTGTGGCACGCCGGTGTACTCGCTGAGCGGTCGGATCAGGGCGTTGGACTCGCCCTGTTCGATGATGTGCGCGGTCCAACCGGTGATGCGACTCATCACGAAGATGGGCGTGAAGATCTCGATGTCGAAGCCCATCAGGTAGTACGCGGGCCCGGTGGGGAAGTCGAGGTTGGGCTCGATGCCGGTGGCCTCGTTCATGGTGCGCTCGAGGATCTGGTATATCCGGACCCACTTGTCGCCGCCGGTCCTCGCGGCGACATCGAAGAACGCCTGACGCATGGTGGGGACGCGCGAGTCGCCGTTCTTGTAGACGCGGTGCCCGAAGCCCATCACCTTTTCCTTGCGGGCCAGCTTGCCGCGCAGCCAGGACTCGGCGTGCTCGGGTTCGCGGATCTCGAGCATGTCGTGCATGACCGCCTCGTTGGCGCCGCCGTGCAGCGGTCCCTTGAGCGTTCCGATCGCGGCGGTGACGGCGCTGTAGATGTCGGACAGCGTCGAGGTCACCACGCGGGCCGCGAAGGTGGAGGCATTGAAGCTGTGCTCCGCGTAGAGGATCAACGACACCTCGAACGCCCTCACGATCTCCGGATCAGGGATCTCGCCGAAGCACATGTTCAGGAAGTTCTCGGCGAAGCCGAGGTGGCTGTGCGGCGCGATCGGGTCGAGACCGTGGCGCCGGCGATGATCGGCGGCGACGATCGTCGGCAGCACCGCCATCATGCGAAGAGCCTTCTCGCGGTTGGCCTTCGGAGAGCTGTCTGCCTCCTCCGGGTCTTCCGCGCCGAGGAAGCTGATCGCGGTGCGCACCACGTCCATCGGGTGACAGTTGTCCGGCATCTTCGCCACCAGCGCGAGCAGCGACCGGTCCGCACGGCGGCTGGCCCGCTCGCGCTGGCAGAAGAGTTCGAGCTGGGCGTCCGAGGGCAGCTCACCGTTCCACAGGAGGTACGCGACCTGTTCGAAGGTGCAGTTCGCCGCCAGGTCCTGGACCGCGTAGCCGCGGTAGGTCAGCGAGTTGGTCTCGGGAACGACCTTGGAGATCGCGGTGGTGTCGACGACGACGCCGGCCAGGCCTTTGTAGATCGTCGGGACTGCATTCGTCATTGGTTCCCTCCGAGCGTGAAGTTGAAGACTCCGGAATCGAATTCGTTGTAGCGCTCGTACTCGAGCAGTTCGTACAGCCGCGAGCGGGTCTGCATCTGATCGAGCTGCCCCTCCTGCGTGCCGGTCGCGTGGATCTCGCGCAGGCCACGCTCGATGGCGCCCATCGCGAGTCGCAGGGTGGTGACCGGGTAGATCACCGCGTTGTAGCCGATATCCTCGAGCGTCTGCGCGGGGATCAGCTGGGACTTGCCGAACTCCGTCATGTTCGCAAGCAGCGGGATATCCACCGCGGCACGGAACTTCGCGAATTCCGCCTCGGTGTGCAGGGCCTCGGTGAAGATCATGTCGGCGCCGGCGTCCGCGTAGGCCTTGGCCCGCTCGATTGCGGCGTCGATGCCGGTCTTGCCGGAGGCTGCGTCGTATCCGATGCCGGCGGCGTCGGTGCGGGCGCAGATCACGAAGTTCGGGTCCCGCCGAGCCGTGACGGCGGCGCGCAGGCGACGAACCATCTCGTCGGTGGGGACGATGGCCTTGCCGTCGAGGTGGCCACACCGCTTGGGGTTCACCTGATCCTCGAGGTGCAGGCCGGCGATACCGGCGTCCTCGGCGGCAAGGACGGTCCGGGCCGCCGACATGGGCTCACCGAAGCCGGTGTCGGCGTCGATGAGCACCGGCAGATCGGTGATCCCGGCGATCTGCCGGCCGTGCGCGACAACTTCGGTGAGCGTGGTCAGCCCGATGTCGGGCAGTCCGAGCGCGGCGGAGAACGCGCCGCCGGAGACGTACACGCCCTCGAAACCGATCTCCTGGATCAGCTTGGCGGTCAACGGGTTGATCGCACCGGGCAGGCGCTGGATCTTGCCCGACGACAGGCCCCCGCGGAAAGCGATGCGCTTGTCGGCCGCGGAGGTGGAAGCGGCGATGAGACCGGTCATGTCAGAACAGTCCCTTCGGCGACTCGGGGGAGCGGGCGAGAACGTCGTCCGAGACGTTGAACGTGAGCTGGTTCAGCTCGCCGGCCTTCAGATCGGGGGTGCGCTGCGCGGCGTCGAGGAAGCGGTCCTGCTCGGCCGGATCGACGACGCCCTCGGTGAGGGTGCGGAACTTCGCGATGTACTGGTCGCGCGAGAAGGGCCGGGCACCGAGCGGGTGCGCGTCGGCGATCGCGAGCTCGTCGACGATCACCTCGCCGCTCTTCAACGTGACCTCGGCGCGGGCGCCAAAGGCCTTCTCGTCCGGGTCGGTCGAGTGGTAGCGGCGGGTCCACTCCGGATCCTCGGCGGTGGAGATCTTCTTCCACAGCTCGATCGTGTCGGGGCGCTGCGCGCGCTCGGGTGCGTACGAGCGCTCGTGGTGCCACGTGCCGTCCTGCAGTGCGACGGCGAAGATGTACATCACCGAGTGGTCGAGCGTCTCACGGCTTGCGAACGGATCGAACTTCTGCGGATCGTTGGAGCCGGTGCCGATCACGACGTGGGTGTGGTGGCTGGTGTGCAGCACGATCGACGCGATCTGGTCCAGGTCGCCGATGCGCTCGCGCATCCGGCGGGCCAGGTCGATGGGTGCCTGGCTCTGGTACTCCGCGGAGTGCTCCTTGGTGTAGGTGTCGAGGATCGCGCGCTTCGCCTCGCCCGGACTTGGCAGCGGCACAGCGTATTCCGCGTTCGGGCCACCGAGCAGCCAGGCGATGACACCGTCCTCGCCCTCCCAGATCGGGGACGGGGCACCCTCACCGCGCATCGCCCGGTCGACGGCCTCCACGGCCATCTTCCCGGCGAACGCCGGCGCGTAGGCTTTCCAGCTCGAGATCTCGCCCTTGCGGGACTGTCGGGTCGCCGTGGTGGTGTGCAGCGCCTGGCCGATCGCCTGGTAGACCGTCTCGGTGTCGAGGCCGAGCAGCGTGCCGATGCCGGCGGCGGCGGACGGGCCGAGGTGCGCGACGTGGTCGATCTTGTGCTCATGCAGGCAGATCGACCGCACCAGGTCCACCTGGATCTCGTAGCCGGTGGCCAGACCGCGGATCAGGTCGGTGCCGCCGCGGCCGGTGTGCTGTGCGACCGCGAGGATCGACGGGATGTTGTCGCCCGGATGCGAGTACTCCGCGGCCAGGAACGTGTCGTGGAAGTCGAGCTCACGCACTGCGACACCGTTCGCCCACGCCGCCCACTCGGGCGAGAAGGTGCCACCGACACCGAAGACCGTCGAACCGGGGGCGTACGGGTGCGCCAGCGCCTGGGCCCGGGCGTTCGCGACGGGACGACGGGTCACGGACGCGGCGGCGACGGCCGCGTTGTCGATGATCCGGTTGACAATCATCTCGGTGGTGTCGGCCGGCACCTCGACCGGGTCGGTTGCGACCTCGGCGATCTTCCACGCGAGGTGTTCGTGCTTGGGGAAGTTCTCCGCGGAGAGGCGGGTACGAACGGGATGTGTCTTCAAAGCTGTGTCCTTTGATGTGGCCGGTGCTGCTGTTTCGCAGCGTATGCAGGCCGGGTTCGGCGGTAAAGAGCCTGAATATGCGTACTTTTGTGGTGTGGATCGACCGGGTTTGCGAATGGTGCGAATGGTGTCGGCTGTGCTTGAGTGGGGGTGAGTGGAAGGACGCGAGGGTGCAGAAGATCTACGGCGGTCCGCGCTTGCGCCGGCTGCGTGAGGAGCGTGGTCTGACGCAGCTCGCGCTCGCGCGCATCCTGGATCTGTCGGCGAGTTACGTCAATCAGCTCGAGAACGACCAGCGGCCGCTGACGGTGCCTGTGCTGCTCAAGCTCAATACGACGTTCGACCTCGACGCCCACTTCTTCGCCGCGGAGTCCGATGCGCGCCTGGCCGCCGACCTGCAGGACGTGTTGACGACTCTCGGCACTCCGGCGCCGTCCGCGTCCACCATCGAGGAGTTCGTCGCCCGCATGCCGGAGATCGGGCACGCGCTCGTCGGTGTCCACCGTAGGCTGCAGGCCGCAACCGAGCAGCTCGAGCAGTTCAGCGCTCATCTGGCGACGCCCACCGCTGCGGGCGACGGGGCGCCGATGCCGTTCGAAGAGGTGCGAGACTTCTTCTATGACAGGCACAATCACATCGCGCAGCTCGACGACGCCGCCGAGCAGCTGTTCGTCGAAGGCGGACTTCGGATCGGATCGTTGGACACACAGCTGACGGCACTGCTCGAATCCGAACATGACATCGTCGTCCGCCTGCGCACCGATCCGCCGGACCGGCCCGGGCCGAAACGCGTCTACGACGCGACCAATCGCATCCTGACGCTGTCGCGGCACCTCTCGCCGGGGCAGCGTGCGTTCCAGATCGCCACTCAGCTGGCGTTTCTCACGCAGTCGGCGGTGATCGAGCGACAGCTAGAGGCGGCGATCGGCCTGAGTGAGAATGCCCGGGAACTGGCGAAGATCGGTCTGGCGAACTACTTCGCGGGGGCGCTGCTGCTGCCGTACACCCAGTTTCTCGACGCCGCCGAACATCTGCACTACGACATCGAGCTGCTCGCGCTGCAGTTCGAGGTGGGCTTCGAGACGGTCTGCCACCGGCTCTCGACGCTGCAGCGCCCCAGCCGGCGCGGGGTGCCGTTCTTCTTCGTCCGCACCGACCGGGCCGGGAACATCTCGAAACGGCAGTCCGCCACGGCATTCCACTTCTCCCGCGTCGGCGGTAGCTGTCCGCTGTGGGTGGTGCACGACGCGTTCGGCACCCCGGGACGCATCGTCACCCAGGTGGCGCAGATGCCGGACGGCCGCACCTACCTGTGGATCGCCCGCACCACCGACGACGGCGCCCGCCCGTACGGGACGCCGGACCGTAGCTTCGCCGTCGGCCTCGGCTGCGACATAACCCATGCAGACCGTCTCGTCTACTCGCGCGGCCTCCGCCTCGACGAGCAGGTGTCGCCGGTCCCGATCGGGGCCGGGTGCAAGATCTGCGAGCGTACGAACTGCGCGCAGCGCGCATTTCCGCAGATCGGCCGCCCGGTGCGCGTGGACGTCGACTTCAGCAGCCGGCTGCCGTATCCGCCGGCGTCGTGAAACCGGCGGCATGCGGATCCGTCGTGTGACACGGTTGGGGAGTGAGCACGGATCCCGGATCCGGTCCCGAAGCCGATATGGTCCAGATCGGATCGGTCGAAGTGGACGGCGCTGTCCTGAAACAGTCGGGTGTCACCCGTGACGATCGATTTGGTGACCACTGCGGACACGACGTGGGTCGACGAAGCGGGGGGACTGCACGACCGTCCACGGCTGGATTCTCGACGAGAACGGCCAGCGGATCGTCGAAGATCTCCCTCCGGGACGCTACGCGCTCGTGGCCGAGCTCCGTGACCTGGCGCTGACGTCGCCTCTCGGCGCATTGGTCCTTTACGCCTCACCTCCCGAGACCGCATAGGCGGTCCTTGCCTCCCCAGTCGTCCCGGCCGGCGGTTCCGATCGAATCATAGACATACGATACCCCCCTAGGGTATCAACGAAGATGTCGATCGATCCGAATACGTTTGGAGGAGAGAACATGTCCAACCACAGTTCGCCGCCGGCATCTCGTCGCTGGCTGGGCCTTGCCGTCATCGCGGCTGCCCAGTTCATGGTCATCATGGACACCTCGATCATCGGCGTCGCGCTGCCGCAGATGCAGGACGACCTGGGCTTTTCCCAGGAGAACCTGTCGTGGGTGTTCAACGCTTACGTCGTTGCGTTCGGGGGACTGTTGCTTCTCGGCGGCAAGCTGTCGGACCTCTTCGGTGCGCGCCGGGTCTTCACCGCCGGCTGGGTGACGCTGATCGCCGGTTCGGCCGCGGCAGGGATGGCGTCCGATGTCGGCGTCGAACTCGCGGGACGCGCGGTGCAGGGCGCCGGTGCGGCGCTGATCGCTCCGTCTGCCCTGACGATGTTGATGATGCTCTTCGGTGGTAACCCGCGCGAACTGACCAAGGCGTTCGCGCTCTACGGCGCCGCGGCGCCTGCGGGTGGGACCGCCGGCGTGTTCTTCGGAGGCCTGATCACCGAATATGCCAGCTGGCCATGGGTTTTCTACATCAACATCCCGATCGCTCTGATCATTCTGGCCGTCACCCCTGCTCTCATGCCGCCCGGAGGGCTCGTCGCCCGCAGTCGGATCGACGTGCTCGGCGCCGTCAGCGTCACTGCGGGCCTGGCGGCCCTCGTCTACGGGATCGTCCAGGCGCCGGAGGTCGGGTGGGGTTCGGCCCGCACCTGGCTCGTTCTCGCAGGTGCCGCTGCGCTGCTCGTCGGATTCGTCGCGTTGCAGGCGTCCCGTCGCGAACCGCTGATCCGTCTCGGCATCTTCCGGGCTCCCAACCTCGGCGCTGCCAATCTGGCCCAACTGCTCCTCGGTGCCGCCTGGATCCCGATGTGGTTCTTCCTCAACCTGTACCTGCAGCAGGTCCTCGGCTACACCGCGTTCCCCAGCGGCGCGGCCCTGGTGCCCATGACGGTACTGATCATGATCGGCATGGTCGTGCTCGCACCTCGGGCAATCGGCCGATTCGGGCCGAAGAACATGACGGTTGCCGGATTGCTGCTCCTCGCGGCCGGCATGGTCTGGCTGTCCTTCGTGCGTCCCGGCGGTTCGTTCGTCACCGACGTGCTTCCCGCGTCCTTGGTTGCGGCGCTCGGCATGTCGCTCGCCTTCATCCCGACTCTCGGCACCGCGATCTCCGCGGCGCGGCCAGAGGAGGGCGGGCTCGCTTCCGGCATCGTCAACACGAGCTACCAGGTGGGCTCGGCCATCGGTCTCGCCGCCATGACCGCCATCGCGGCTGCCTACGGCGCCGACAGGATCGGTGACCCGGTAGCCCTGACCGACGGGTTCTCGGCGGCCTTCCTGGGCGCCGCGGTCGTTGCGCTGATCGGTGCCGTTGCCACAGCGCTGCTTTTCCGGAGCGCGGCGCCGGAGTCGGTTCCGAGCGACCCCGACGGCGTTACAGTGGAGCGAACCGTGTGACCGCGGTCCCGACCACGAGGAGCCTGACGTGGACATCGGATTTCTGGGTATGGGCACGATGGGCAGGCCGATGGCGCGCAATCTCGCCCGGGCCGGCTACGACGTGACGGTGTGGAATCGAAGTCCGGGCAAGGCCGCCGACGTCGTCGACTACGGGGCGTCCGAGGCGCCCGATCTTGCCGATGTGCTTCACAAGTCTGTCGTGTTCAGTTCACTGGCCGACGACGGCGCCTTCACCGAGTCGGTGTTGTCGGCGCCGTCGTTGCAGGCCGCGAAACCGGGTTCCGTGCATGTCAATCTGGCCACGGTCAGCCCGGGAAAGTCCGGTGAGGCGGAAGCGGCCCTGAGTGAACGGGGAATCTTCTACGTGGCGGCGCCGGTGTTCGGGCGTGCCGAGGTGGCCGAGGCGGGACAGCTGACCGTACTAGCGGCGGGGGATCCGGGTGCGATCGACGTGGTGGCGCCGATGCTCGACGTCATCGGGCGACGCACGTGGCGGATCGGCGAGGATCCCGCGCAGGCCAATGTGGTCAAGATTCTGGGAAACTATTTGATCGCCAACGCGATTCAGGCAATGGCGGAGGCCACGACGGTCGCCGAGAAGGTCGGCGGTTCGCCCGAACTGCTGATGGAGATCATGAACGACAGCCTGTTCCCCGGTGGCGTCTATCAGGGATACGGCGCGATGATCGCGCAGCGCCGCTACGAACCCGCGGGTTTCAGACTGCCGTTGGGGCTCAAGGACGTCCGCCTGGCGCTCGCCCAGGCGCACGCCGTGAACGTCGGCCTGCCCTTCGGCAGCGTACTCGAGGATCTGTTCCTCGACGCGCTTGCCCACGGGCAGGCCGACCAGGACTGGTCCGCCGTCACCGAGGCCACCCGGCGGCGGGCCGGGTTACCCTAGTGGTCCCCGGTCCCGCCTCCGCCGTCGCGGCGGACCCGATCGCCTAGAGTTCCGCGCGCACCATGTGTGCGGCGTCGACGAGGTTGCGCAGTGATGCCTCGACCTCGACCGAGCCTCGTGTCTTTAGGCCGCAGTCGGGGTTGACCCAGAGTCGTTCCGACGGAACGACCTTCAGTGCGGCGCGCAGAGATGCGGCGATCTCGTCGACGGGCGGCACCCGCGGCGAGTGGATGTCGTACACGCCGGGTCCGACGCCCAGGTCGAAGCCGACCGCGTCCAGGTCGTCGAGCACTTCCATGTGTGAGCGGGCCGCCTCGATCGACGTGACGTCGGCGTCCAAGCCGGCGATCGCCCCGATCACGGGACCGAACTCGGAGTAGCACAGGTGGGTGTGGATCGCGGTGGCGTCGGCGATGCCCGACGTCGACAGCCGGAATGCTCCCACGGCCCAGTCCAGGTAGTGCTGTTGCTCTGCCGCCCGCAGCGGCAACAATTCACGCAGCGCGGGCTCGTCGACCTGGATGATCTGGGCGCCGGCTCTTTCCAGGTCGATCGTCTCGTCGCGGATCGCGAGGGCGATCTGATCGGCGGACTCGGCGAGCGGCTGGTCGTCGCGCACGAACGACCACGCCAGGATCGTGACCGGGCCGGTGAGCATGCCCTTGACGGGTCTGTCGGTGAGTGACTGGGCGTACGTGAACCATTCGACGGTCATCGGCTCCGGTCGGCGCACGTCGCCGAACAGGATCGGTGGGCGGACGCAGCGGCTGCCGTACGACTGCACCCAGCCGTTCGCGGTCGCGAAGAAGCCGTCGAGCTGCTCGGCGAAGTACTGCACCATGTCGTTGCGTTCGGGTTCGCCATGTACCAAGACATCCAGCCCCAACTCGTCCTGCAGTGCAATCACGTCGGCGACCTCGGCCCGCATGCGGCGGACGTACTCGGCCTGATCGATCTCGCCCTTGCGCAGCGCGGCGCGGGCCACGCGAATCGCGGTGGTCTGCGGGTACGAACCGATAGTGGTGGTCGGCAACGGCGGCAGCGGCAGCCGACTCGCCTGCACGGTGCGCCGCTCCGCCGCCGGGATCCGCGTGCGGTCGGCGTCGGTCAGGTCGGCGAGGCGCTCGCGGATCGTGTCGTCGTGCAGTCGCGGATCGGCGACCCGGGTGGCCGCCGCCGCCCGTGCCTCGGACAGTTCGGTGGTGATCGCCCCGCGCCCCGAGCGCAGTCCGGCCGCGAGGGTGGCGACTTCACCGATCTTCTCGGAACCGAACGCCAGCCACGACCGCAGCGCCCGGTCGAGACCGTCCTCGCCGCCGAGGGCGTAGGGGACGTGCAGCAGCGAGCACGACGTCGACACGGCCACCGAACCCGCACGCTCACGCAGCATTTCGAGAGTGTCGAGTGAGGCGTCCAGTCCGTTGCGCCAGATGTTGCGGCCGTCGACGACGCCGGCGACAAGGTGCTTGCGTTCGATGTCCGGCGTCGCGATCACCGCGTCGAGGGATCCGGCGACGAGGTCGACGGCGATGCCCTCGATGCCCGTCGACGTCAGCGCCGGCAGTGCCGCGCCGAGGTCACCGAAATACGACGCGACGAGGATCGCGGGACGATGGTCGAGCGCGGCGAGGCGGTCGTACACCGAGCGGGTCGCGGCCAGCTCGGCATCGGTCCGGTCGGCCACGAGCGCCGGCTCGTCGATCTGCACCCACTCGACGCCCGCGTCCGCGAGACGGTGCAGCAGATCCGCGTACAGGGGCACGATCTCGTCCAGGCGCTCGAGCGCGGAGCCGTCGTCGAACTTCGACAGCAGCAGGAAGGTGGTCGGTCCGATCACGACCGGGCGTGCCGGGATGCCGAGGTCCCGGGCCTCGGCGACCTCGCCGAGTATCTTGCCCGGATTCAGCACGAACCTGGTCGCGGCGGTGATCTCGGGGACCAGGTAGTGGTAGTTGGTGTCGAACCACTTCGTCATCTCGAGCGGCGGCACGGTGTCGGTGCCGCGCGCGGCCGCGAAGTAGCGGTCCAGTTCGTCGTCGATCCTCTCGACCCGCTCGGGCAGCGCGCCCAACATGACAGCGGTGTCGAGCATCTGGTCGTAGTACGAGAAAGTGCCCACCGGGACGGAGTCGATCCCGGCGGAGACGAGTTCGGTCCAGGTCTGTCGGCGCAGATCCTTGCCGACCGCCGCGAGTGCGGCGGCGTCGAGGTTCCCCGCCCAGTAGGCCTCGACGGCCCTCTTGAGCTCGCGGCGGGGTCCGATGCGCGGGGAGCCCAGCACGGTTGCGGTGAAAGCGAATGTCACGTCGTTCTCCAGTTGCTCACAGCGTGGATGGTCACCGCCGGCAGACGAGAACGTAAGCGAGCCCTGTGTGTACCCGCCGGCGGGCAGCACGAAGTGCCGAGCATCGCCCATCTCGCCTTCTCCACGAGGCGGTGGACCGTCGGGCACGGCGTGCCCGACACAGTCGGCAGGTCTTCGGACTCGTGGGCGCTCGGCCGGGAATCGACCCGGCGAAACCTACTGGCCGTCGCTTCCCGGACCTGTCGGTCCAGTGCTCATGACGGCGGTCGTTCCCACTCACCGCTGCGGGACAGTCCCGGATTTCCACCGGGTTCCCTCTCACATCCGCCGGTCTCACGACCACGGATGCTTCGACGCCGGCGGCGGTCTTCGGGGCTCCTCACGACCGCACCCGGCGAACCAGCTGCACCGTCCAGCATAGGCCCCGGGGAAGGCCGATCGGGCGGACCCGTGGTGGCGTCCGCCCGATCGAGGATCGAGTCGCGGTGTCTGCGTCCGGTGCTACGACGCCGAATCCGGAGTGAGCCAGGCGTTTCCGAACAGCAGGACGCCGTCGGCACTGGGCGTGATGCCGTGCGCGTTCTTGCTCCACGGGATGAAGTACTTGCCCGCGCCGAGGACCATCATCGGGTTCGTCTCGTTCACCAGGGTCTGGATGTCCTCGAGGACCCGGCGGCGGTCGTCGTCGTTCGGTGCGGACTGCAGCTTGCCGAGGAGGGCGTCCATCTCGGGGTTCTGATACCCGAGGACGTTGGACGTCGACGCGCTCGCCAGATTGCCGTACATGCGCATGAACGGCGATTCGTCGAGGACGTTGAACGCCGACTCGCCCAGATCGAAATCGTGCTTGGCATACATCATCTTGACGAGGTCGTTGATGCCGCTGTTGTAGACGATGTCGACGGTGAACCCGACGGCCTGCAGCATCGACTGGATCGCGAGTGCCCGGCGTTGAGCGCCCGGTTCGTTGAGGCCCGCATAGGTGAGCTTGCCGTCGTAGCCGTCGGCCTTGGCCTCGGCCAGGACCTTCCTCGCGGTGTCCGGGTCGAAGGTGGAGCCGGACACGTTTCCGTGCCACTGCGACCAGGACTGGAACATGTCGGTGCCCGGCATACCGAAGCCACCTTCACCGCGCTCGTTGAACGTTTCCGGGTTCAGTGCCTTGACGATCGCCTCGCGCACCCGCGGATCCGACGCCGCGCGTCCCTCGCGCTGGTTCAGTACCTGCACGCCACCCATGCTGGCGGTGTAGACGTAGCCGACGTCCCCGGCCTCGAGTGCGTTGTGCACGGTGTCCGCGGCACGCAGGTACGCGGCCTGGATGCCGCCGCTGTGCAACGCGTCGAGCTTGGCCTGCTCGCCGACGATGGCCGGGAACCGCAGCTTGTCCAGGTTCGGCCTGCCGTCCCAGTAGCCCGGATTCGCGGCGAGTACCAGTTCGTTCTGGGATGCGAACTTCTCGACCGTGAACGGGCCCGCTCCGATGGGAGTGAAGGTGCCGTTGGCCGTCGACGAGGGCGCCACGATCATGCCCGGTCCGGTGGTGAACATGATCGGGAACTCGTTCCACGGCTGCTTCAGCGTGAACACGACCGTCGACGGGTCGGGCGACTCCACCTTGTCGACCGTCACCTTCCACACCTGCGTGTGGGTGCCCTTCTTCTCGAGGTAGTGGTCGATGCTCCACTGCACCGCCGCTGCGTCGAGCGCGGTGCCGTCGCTGAACTTCACGCCGTCCCGCAGCTTCAACGTCCAGACGGCGTTGTCCCCGTTGGGTGTCAGCGACTGCGCCAACTGCGGCTGATACTCCTTGGTGGCGGTGTCGTAGCGCATGAGGACGTCGTAGATCGCCGCCATCTCGGTGCCGCCGGTCGCCCCGCCGTCCTGCCGATCGGCCGGATCCAGGCTGCTCACCGCGTTGTACGTCGCGTACGACAGCATTCCGCCGGACACGGCGTCGCCGCCGTCGGGCTGCTCGCCCACCAGGCCCGTCGTGACGTCGGTGGCGTCGGTGGCGGAGGTCGAGCTCTGGCCTGCGCATCCGGCCGCCAGCACCGTCGCCGCGGCCAACGCTGTGAACACCCGACCGAACCGGGCAAGTGACGATCGTGTCATTCGATCCTTCTTCCGTTCCGAGACTGTGTGATTGGGAATGCGGGCTCGCCGTCGATCATCCGGCGGAGCAGGTGGTGGTGCAGGACGTACTCGTCGGGGTCCGACGGCGCCGCACTGTCGCCGAAGTGGATGGAGCGACGCTTGATGCGGGACATGATGATGCCGTGGCGGACGGCGGCGTAGACGAGGTAGAAGTCGAGGTCGCGCAGTTCGACGCCGGTCGTCTCCTCGTACAGGGCGACCACCTCCTCGCGTCGGAGCAGATGGGGAAGGCCCGGTCGGTCGAACTGTTCCGCCATGTCCTGGAACATCCGGTGGAAGAAGACGAACCAACCGACGTCCACCTCACGGGGAGCGAGGGTTGCGAGCTCCCAATCGAGTACGGCCACAGGCGCGAAGTCCCGATACATGATGTTGCCGATACGGGAGTCTCCCCAACACAGCACCGGTTCCGACGGAGCGCTCGGCCAATGTTCCTCGAGCCAGTCGAACCCCTTCTCCAGCAGCGGGATCCGCACCCCGTCCTCGCAGTGCGTCCACTCGTAGTAGGTGCGCTCGTTGTCGACGTGCCTGCGCAGGGCGTCGTCGGCGGCGCCGGCGCCGAGCTCCGGCAACAGCGACCCCGGATCGGGAATCGAGTGGATGGCCGCCAACACCTCCACCGAACCGCGTTGCAAGACCTCGCACTGCTCCGACGTGGCCTCGTGCAGCCAGCCACCGAACACGTAGGGGGGATTGTCGACCGGGACCACACCCTCGACCCGGTCCATCACGACGAACGGTTGCCCCAGGACGTCGGACGACGGCTCGACCCACCGCACCCGGGGCACCGGCACCGCGCTGTGAGCGGCGACGGCGCGCATGACGGCAGCCTGCCGTTCGAGGTCGTACTCGGGAAACACGGGAAGCGCGGTGGATTCGGGGGCCAGCCGGGCGACGAGGTCTGCGTGGTGGCGCGTTCCGTGCTCGTCCCAGTCGACGGTGAAGAGCACCGAGATGCTCGACATCCCGGACGCGGACGGCATCTGCAGAGCGGAGACATGAGCGGTGGGGCTTCCGATCCGGTCTCGCACCCAGCGTTCGAGACTTCCGCGGAGCGCCGCGACATCGGTCGAGGTCGTCGTGACGTCCGTGTTCACTCCCCTCGGGACAGCGGAACTGGTGGTCATCGCCTTCCTCCTGGCGTTCCGGGCGGCCATCAGTGCGCGACCGGGCAGGTGCCGTAGTCGACGGGCAGCGCCTTGATGCTGTTGAGCCATGCCGACCGCATACGAGTGGGTGGTCCGAGGATCGTGATGTCGGGCAGGTGATCGGCGATCGCGGCGAACATCAGTTCCACTTCGAGTCGTGCGAGATTGGCGCCGAGGCAGTAGTGCGCCCCGGTACCCCCGAAGGCCAGATGAGGGTTGGGGGACCGCGTGATGTCGAAGCGGCGGGGCTCGTCGAAGACGGTCTCGTCGTAGTTCGCGGACGCGTACAGCATCACCACGCGATCGCCCTTCCGCACCGTCCGGCCGCCGAGT
Source organism: Prescottella equi (assembly GCF_002094305.1). GTDB lineage: Bacteria > Actinomycetota > Actinomycetes > Mycobacteriales > Mycobacteriaceae > Prescottella > Prescottella equi. The sequence goes on along the minus strand of NZ_LWTX01000002.1, from coordinate 475,387 downwards.
TCGGTGTCGCAGGTCGCGGTCCGTTGGAACGACAGGACCGGGCTCGCCCAGCGGATGATCTCGTCGACCGCGGTCGACGGGCGTTCGCGCTTGTACAGCTCCCACTGCTCGGGGTTGTCGAGGAACGCCATCAGCCCGTGCGTGATCGAGTTCCGGGTGGTCTCACTGCCGGCCACCACGAGCAGGATGACGAAGTACGCGAACTCCTCCGGGGTGAGCGCGCCGTCGTCGACCTGGGCCTGGACCAACTTCGTGACGATGTCGTCGGCCGGATTCTCGCGGCGTTCGGTGGCCAGTGCGTATGCGTACCCCGCGATTTCGCCGACCGCGACCAGCGGATCGCCGTGCGCGTCGGGGTCGTCTCGGCCGGTCATTTGGTTGGACCAGTCGAAGAGCTTGCGGCGGTCCTCCTGTGGCACACCGAGGAGATCGGCAATCGCCTGCAGGGGCAGCTCGCACGCGGCCTCCTCGACGAAGTTGCCGCGTCCCAGGCCGGCTGCGGTTCGTGCGATGTCCTGCGCCCGCGCGGCCAGCGCCGAGCGCAGTCCGCTGACGGCCCGTGGGGTGAAACCTCTGGTGACGATGCGACGAAGTGCCGAGTGCTCGGGCTCGTCCTTGTTGAGCATGGTGGCCCGCTGGGCTTCGATCTGTTCGCGGGGCGCGTCGTCCGCGTTTCGCACCATGACGGTGTTCTCCCACGACGAGAACACGTCGTTGCGCCGGGAAACGTCCTGGACGAGTTCGTGTGTCGACACCACCCAGAATCCTTCGTCGTCGTAGCCCGCGGCCCCACGACGCTGCGGGTTCCACCAGATGGGGTCGGTGCGGCGCAGTTCCGCGAAGAGGTCGTGGGGGATTCCGTTCTCGAACGTCGAAGCGTCGGTGACGTCGATTCCTTCGGGTACAGCCATGGAAATTCCCTCCGCGCATAGGGATTCGGGAGTCCTGACATCGGACAGTGTCCAGCTCGACCCGGGTCGTCCGAGGGCACCGGGCCGTGGAGAAGGAAACAGTTAACGAGGGCCGTTAACAGTGATGCGGAACACATTAATCATGTTTGTTAGGCTGTCAAGCCATGGCTCCGAATCTTCCCGCGAGGGAGCGATTGCTGCGGGCGGGTGAGTATCTGTTCGCGCGTGAAGGAATTGCGCGAGTACGCATCCGCGATCTCAACGCGATGGCCGAGGTGCGGAACGACTCGGCGGTGCACTACTACTTCGGATCCCGCGAAGGATTGCTCGAGGCCATCGTGCTGCGGCACATGGTCGATGTCAGCGGGCGTATGGACGAGCTCGTCGAACGGTTGTGTGTCGGCCGCGAACCTTCGCCGGAGGCGCTGCGCGATGCCATCGCCGCAATGACGATTCCGCTCGCGGAGAAGCTTCTCGACGAACGAGGGCGTGACTTCGTGCAGATCATGGCCGAGGTGTACGAGCGGCGTGGCGGTCTCGCCGACGCCCAGTATTCCCCGGCGAGTGCGATCGCGAAGGATGTGGTCCGCCGATCCATGACGGGCATGAGCGAGGCGCTCCGCGAGGAGCGGATCCGGCTGACGACCAATTTCATCGTCTCGGCGCTGGCGTCGCGGGCACGGGCGTTCGACGGCGGGAGCGAGCTCCCGCTCGATCACGACACCTTCGTCATCAATCTCATCGAGATGGGCACGCTGGGCAGCCTCGCGGAGCTTCCGGACCGCGCCCTGAGCTCCTTCTAGAGTCGGCCGTTCGACGCCGCGGGCGCCTCAGGACACCCAGGTGGCCACGGACGCGATGTCGGCGCGGGTGGTGCGGAAGCCGTTCGCTGGGTGGGATTCGTCGGCGTAGCCGAACGAGATGGCGCACACGACCTTCCGGTCCTCGGGCAGGTCGAGGAAGCTGCGGAGGTAGGGCGCGCTTCCGGCCAGCGCGGCCTGCGGAATGCTTGCCACACCGAGGCTCTGGGCGGCGAGCAGGAAGGTGTTCACGTACAGGCCGCAGTCGACTGCACCGTAGACGCCGAGCGCGGCGTCCGTGGTGACGATCGCGACGTGCGGTGCGCCGAACAGGTCGAAGTTCTTCATGGTCTGCTGCGCCGACGCCTGCCGGTCTCCGGGCGCGATGCCGACGCTCGCGTACAACTGCATCGCGCATTCCTTGCGGCGCTGCTGGTACGCGCCGCGGTACTCGGCGGGGAACGGGAAGTCCGATTCCTGGGGGTTGGATCGCACATACTCGCCCAGCCCCTTCCGGAACCGTTCGGTGCCCTCACCCTCGGTGATCGCGACTTGCCAGGGCTGGGTGTTGCACCACGACGGAGTGCGCTGCGCCAGCTCGAGGATCTGCTCGATCGTCACCCGCGGAACGGGATCCGGGCGGAACGCGCGGCAACTGCTGCGGGTCGCGAGCAGAGTCTGAAGATCGGCGCTCGAGCTGGGCGATGCGGTCACGGGGGGCACTCCTGACGACGGCGGACGGGCGTGAGCGGCGCCCGTCGCGCGGGTGTCGCGCGTCACACGATATGGAATTGATTTCAGTTTCGCCAGAGGTGGCCCCGCCCGGCCGGGTGTCGTCAGGCCGTCAGAACGCCGTCGATCTGGTTGATTGCCGACGTCGCACCCTCGACGACGCCCATGTCCAGCACCTTCTGCAGGCCCTCTGCGGACTCGAATGTGCTCGTGTACGTCGCCCGCGTGCCCCGGTCGTGTGCAGTGAACGTGTAGACGTTCTGCGACACGGGCAGTTCGGGATTCGGATTGAAGTCCTCGTCGGCGAAGCCGTCGGCGAACGAGAAACTGTGCGGTTCGTCCACCGCCGCGATCTCCCAGTAGCCCGCGTACTTCTCACCTTCCGGACCGGTCATGAAGTACGTGACCCGTCCGCCCGGTACGAGTTCGTGGTCCACCACCGTCGCGGGGCAGGCCGGCGGCCCCCACACCTTCTCCAGTTGGCGGGGGTCGGCATAGATCTGCCAGATCCGTTCCACCGGAGCCGCGAACTGCGCGGTGATCGTCAGGGTGCGGTTCTCGAGATCGTGCGAAACATCGGTGACAGGCATTGCTCAGTCCTCCTTGGTCGAGTCGAGTGCGATGAGCTCGTCGATACGTGCGATGCGCCCGCGCCAGACGTCCTCCAGCTCGGTGAGCATGGAGGCCACCGAGCGCACCGCGGCCACGTCGCCACTGGCCAACTGCTCGCGCCCGCGACGCCGTTTGGTGAGCAGGCCGGCGTTCTGCAGCACGGAAACGTGCTTCTGCACGGCGGCGAAGCTCATGTCGTACTTCTCGGCGAGCGCGGAAACCGAGTGCTCTCCGGCCAGGACGCGGCGCAGGATGTCGCGCCGGGTGCGGTCGGCGAGCGCGTGGAACAGGGCGTCCGCCCGGTCCTCGTCATCTCCGCTCACACCGGCAAACATACAACTGATCGGTTGTATGTCAAGGGTTCGGTGCGTGGGAGGGGCTACGGGCCGGGTGCCCGCTAGGTGTGATCGTGGTCTCGTTCACGGGGGCGCTGCTGCATGTCCGGGCGGCCCGCGCTACTGTGGTCGACGTGTCAGCGACCTATTTCTGGTTTAGCAGGCCGGCCCCGGGTGGGTCGGTCGGCGTAACCACGCGCTGACAATCTTCCACCCCAGAGCCGGATGACAGACCGGCTCACTGGATTCTTCAGTCTTCGAGGGTCGGCCTGAGAACAGGAAACCGAACCCCATGACTGCTATCGCAAACGACCAGCGTCTCGACGAACAGCGCACCGTCAGTGTCAGCCCGCTGGTGGCGCCGTCCGTCGTGCGCGCCGAGCACACTCCCGACGAGGTGGCCGCAGCCACCGTGCGTTCGGGGCGTGCCGACACCGTCAACATCCTCAACGGCGACGACGACCGTCTGGTCGTCGTGGTCGGACCGTGCTCGGTGCACGATCCCGAGGCGGCAATGGACTACGCACGCCGTCTGGCCGCGAAGGCCGAGGAGTTGCGCGACGACCTGCAGATCGTCATGCGCGTCTACTTCGAGAAGCCGCGCACCACGCTGGGCTGGAAGGGCCTGCTCAACGACCCGCACCTCGACGGCACCTTCGACATCAACACCGGCCTGCGGATGGGGCGCAAGCTGCTGCTGGACATCTCCCGGCTCGGTCTGCCGGTCGGCTGCGAATTCCTCGACCCGATCATCCCGCAGTACATCGCCGACCTGGTCACCTACGGCGCGATCGGTGCCCGCACCGCCGCCAGCCAGGTGCACCGCCAGCTGTGCAGCGCGCTGTCGATGCCGGTGGGTATCAAGAACTCCACCGAGGGCGACGTCCAGGTTGCGGTCGACGGCACCCGCGCCGCGGCCGCGAGCCACGTCTTCCCGGGCACCGATCTCGAGGGGCAGGCCGCGCTGATCCACACCGTCGGGAACCCGGACTGCCACGTGATCCTGCGTGGCGGCACCGACGGGCCGAACTACGACGCCGAGACCGTCGCGGACACCCTTGCGCGCCTTGCGAAGTCGGGTCTTCCGGAGCGGGTCGTGATCGACGCGAGTCACGGCAACAGCCGCAAGGACCACAACAAGCAGGTCGACGTCGCCGCCGACGTCGCCGAGCGGATCGAGGCCGGCGAGAAGGGGATCGTGGGCATCATGCTCGAGAGCTTCATCGAGGCGGGCCGCCAGGACCTGACGCTGGGCAGGTCCGACGAACTGACCTACGGCCAGTCGATCACCGACGCCTGCATCGACTGGGACACCACGGCCTCGACGCTCGACCGTCTCGCCGCCGCGGTCGCCACTCGCCGCGGCTGAGGCCGGTCGTCGGCCGCACGGGGGCGTGTTCTCCATCGGTGAGGGCACGCCCCGTCGGCAGCTGATCGGCGAAGCGTCTTCCGCACAGACTTGTCGGTGGTCCGCAGTAGCGTCGCGACATGGGATACGAAATTCAGATCACCGTAGACGCGAAGGATCCTCACCTGCAGGCGAAGTGGTGGGCGCAGACCTTGGGCTGGGAGGTGGAGCCCAGCGACGAGCAGTTCATCCGGGGACTCGTCGAGGCGGGACATGCGCAGGAGTCGGACACCACGGTGTTCGAGGGGGTCCTCGTCTGGAAGGAGGGGGCGGCCATCCGGGACCCCGAGCACCCGCAGCGGCCCAGGGTGCTGTTCCAATTGGTGCCCGAGGGCAAAGCGGTCAAGAACCGGATGCATTTCGACGTGCGAGTGGGGGACCGCCGCGAGGAGGTGGTCGCCGAACTGGTCGCCGCCGGCGCCACGATCCTGCATCGCGGCCGGCAGGGCCCGAGCATCTGGATCACGATGACCGACCCCGAGGGCAACGAGTTCTGCGTGGGCTGAGCGGTCACTCCGCCAGTTCGACTGCCCCGAGTCCGGGATCGGACGCACGCCGCGGCGCGAAGGAGAGTCCCACGCACAGTGCACCGGCGGCCTCGCGGAGTGCATCCACCCCGGCTCGCCCGTAGCCGGTGAGGTTCACGAACGCGTGTACCAGGTCGTCGTGGACGCGCAACGTGGTCGGGACGCCCGCGGCACGCAAGCGCTCGGCGTATTCGATGCCCTCGTCGCGCAGTACGTCGAATCCTGAGATCGCGACGTACGCCGCGGGCAGTCCGGTGAGGTCCGCAGTGAGGATCGGCGATGCCTGCGGGTCGCTGCGATCTTCCGTCTTCGGCACGTAATGGTTCGTGTACCAATCCATCTGGGCCTCCGTGAGGAAGAAGCCGTCGCTGAACAGTTGGTACGAGCGGCGTTTCGCGGTCATGTCGAGCCACGGGAAGAACAGCATCTGGAACGCGGGACGCCGGTCGTCGTTCCGGGTGACCTGCGAGACGACCGCGGCGAGGTTGCCGCCGGCACTGTCGCCGGCGACAGCCACCCGGTCGGGATCGATGCCGAGCGTCGATGCGTTCTCGACCGCGTAACGGAAGGTGGACACGGCGTCGTCCACCGCCGCGGGGAAGGCGTGCTCAGGTGCCAGGCGATAGTCCACGGCCAGCACGGCCACCTCGGCGTTCCGGGCGAGGAACCGGCACAGCGAGTCGTGGCTGTCGAGGCTGCCGAGGACGAAACCGCCGCCGTGGAAGTAGACCAGCAGCGGCGCGGAGGTCGGCAGACCAGCGGGGCGGAACATCCGTGCCGGGACGGGGCCCGCCGGTCCGGGGATCGCCAGCGACTCGACCGATGCCATCGGAATCGGCCGACCGCTGACCAGGCGTGCCTCCATGTCGATCTGCGCGCGCGACTTCTCGATCGGGAGCTCTTCGAAGTCGGAGTCCGGAAGCAGCGCCAGCATGCGCAGCATCAACTGGATCTCGGGATTCAGCTCCTGCCCGTCGAGGCGGACCGGTCGGCCGCCGAGGGCGCGTTGCAGCGGCGTGGGGAGTGCTCCGGCGACCGTGGCCACGGTCCGGACCGCCGATTCGAGCATCGATTCGAGCGTCGTTCTCATCGGTCTTTCGTCCTCTCGCCGCGGGCCGCACGTCGTGCTGCCGAATCGTCCCCGAAGTCTGTCAACCGACCGGCTTGGAAACAAGGGTGAAATCGGACATCGCTCGGCTCCGCGAATTCACTGCGCTCAACCCTGGCCACCGGACCAACTGCCCACTACGCTGCCGGGAACACTGGGTGCGAGGGTTCGGGAAAGGTTGCGATGCCTTACGTTTCGGCGGAACAACGGCGCAGGGACTTGATCGACGCGGCCATTCGCGTCAGCTCCGAGGTGGGGCTCGCCGCCGCGAGTACCCGCGCGATCTGCACCGAGGCCGGGGTGCAGCAGAGCGTGTTCCACTACTGCTTCAGTTCCAAGGAGGAGCTGTTGCGCGAACTCACCCGTGAGGTCGTCGCGACGATGCTCGAGAACGCGGTCGCCAGCCTGACGCCCGGTGTCGATGCCGAGCAGTCGATCTTCAAGGGGCTCATGACCCTGTGGGAAACCGTTCGTGTCCAACCCCGGAAGCAGTTGGTGTTCTACGAGCTGACCGTCGGGGCGCTGCGCGCCCCCGAACGCAGCGACGTGGCCGAGTGGCAGTACCGCGAGTACTTCGCATCGACCGGCCGCTTCCTCGCCCGGCTCGCCGAGACCGCCGGGATCGAATGGACCGTTCCCATCCCCGTGCTCAGCCGCATGGTGACCACGGCCATCGACGGCCTGATCCTCGGCTGGCTCGCCGACGGGCGCACCGACGAGGTGGAGGCGTCGCTCGCGGCCTTCGCGAAGGTGTTCGCCGGCCTCGCCGTCGTCACACCGGTGGTGGCCGCGTAACGAACGACACCGGTGCGGGTCCTCACAGCGGCGCGGCCCGTGGTCCAAGCGTCCGTTAGGGTAGTCGTCGGCAGATCGTCTGCCCCGACGTGAGGAGCAGGTCATGGCCTTGTCGACTGTTTCGCTGGCCAATCCGGCGTGACCGACGACGACACTGTTCCCAGCGGTGCGAAAATAGCAGGCGACAGCAAGCTGTCGATCCTGCTGATCGAGGACGACCCCGGCGATGCCCTCCTGGTCGAGGAGATGGCGATCGACTCGGCCTTCGACTACGACCTGGTCTGGACCAAGTCGCTGGGACAGGCCCAGGCGGTACTCGAAACCGGTAGGCCGGACTGCATCCTGCTGGACCTGCATCTGCCGGATGCGCAGGGACTCGACGCGCTCGCCGCTGTTCAGCGCAGCGCGAACGGTGCGCCCGTAGTGGTGATGACCGGTCTCGCCGAGGACGGAACGGGGCTCGCGGCCGTGGCGGCCGGCGCGCAGGACTACCTGGTCAAAGGCCGGGTCGACGGCGACCTGCTGACGCGCTCGGTCCGGTACGCCGTCGAGCGCAAGCGTGCCGAGAACAATGCGGCTGCCCTGCAAGCGAGTGAACAGCGATCCCGCGAGAACGCCCGGCTCGAGCGCGGCCTGCTGCCGGTTCCCCTGCTGCGCAGCGACCACGTCGAGGTGGTTGCGCGTTACCGGGCGGGACGCGAGCACGGCCTGCTCGGCGGCGACTTCTACGACGTGGTGGAGGCCGGCGACGGGACGGTGCACGTCCTCATCGGCGACATCTGCGGGCACGGTCCGGACGAGGCCGCCCTCGGCGTGAGCCTGCGAATCGCGTGGCGGACGCTGGTGGTCGGTGGTGTTCCCACCGACGCCGCGATGCGGACGCTCGAGGAGATCCTGATCGCGGAGCGGCCCCGGCGCCACATCTTCGCGACGATGACGTGCGTCGTGCTCGCACCGGATCGGTCCACGATGCGCGTCATTCGCGCGGGCCATCCCGGCATGATGCTGCGCACCGGCTCCGGGGTGCACTGGCTCGAGGTTCCCGGTGGGCCCGCATTGGGTCTGCGCCGGGTGCCGGGGAAGTGGACGGCCCACGAGCTGCCGATCGAGGATCGGTCCGCGATGGTGCTCTTCACCGACGGCTTGTTCGAGAGCCGCACCGGTACGACGGAGCGGCTCGGCGAGGAGCGACTGCTCGAGTACGCGCGTACGCGCGCCGATGCGTCGGCGGACGACTTCGTCGACGCGCTGATCGGCCACGCGGAGAGCCTTGCGGCCGACTTCGGCGGCCTGACCGACGACATCGCGGTCGTCCATGTTCGGATGACGAAGGAAGGTGCCCGTCGATGAGTACGCAATTGCGGCGAACTGCCGGTAAGGGCCTCACGGTCCAGGCATGGTTCAACGTGATTCTGGCCGCCCTGGTGGTTCTGATCTGTGGCGGGGCGGTCGCTGCTGCCGTGTCGCTGAACTGGACCCAGACGGCCACCGACAATCTGATCAACCGGCTCGCGCCGGCGGAAGCTGCGGCCTCGCAGCTCGGGGCGTCGTTCCTGAATCAGGAGACGGGGGTTCGCGGGTACGCGCTCAGCGGTGACACGGCAGCCCTCGAGCCGTACACCGCGGGAGAGCAGTTGCAGACCGACGCGATGGCCGAGCTGCGCGGTCTGGTCAGTTCCACATCCGAACTGGTCGCCGATCTCGACGCGATCGAGCAGGACGCTGCGAACTGGCAGACCGTTTTCGTCGAGCCCATCCTCGCCACCACACCGACCACGGGTGGCCGCCCTCTCGACCCGGGCGTGTACGAGCGCGGCAAGCTCGCCTTCGACCAGCTGCGCGCCGGTCTCGGCGAGTTGGACCAGCACTTGGCCGAGGCCGGCGCCGACGCCCGGGCGACCCTCGCGCACGCGCGGGAGATCCGGGCCGCGGTGTTCGTGTCGCTGTTCGTGATTCTGTTGGCCGCGTCGGCGGCGTTCGCGGTGCTGATCCGCAAGGCGATCACCAGCCCGCTGCGGCGACTGTCGGAGTCGTCGCGTCGCGTGGCACTGGGCAACTTCGGGCAGCAGGTCGACGCGGGTAGCGGTCCGGCGGACATCCGGGCGCTCGCCGAGGACATCGAGGGGATGCGGCAGCGGATCGTCGCCGAACTCGAGCTCGTGCGAGACCGTCAGGCCCGACTCGAGGTGCAGACCGCCAAGCTGGACGCGCAGACGGTGGAGTTGCGGCGCTCCAACGCCGAACTCGAGCAGTTCGCCTACGTCACATCGCACGACCTGCAGGAACCGCTCCGGAAGGTGGCCTCGTTCTGCCAGCTCCTCGAGAAGCGCTACGGGGACGTCGTCGACGAGCGGGGCCGCCAGTACATCGACTTCGCGGTGGACGGTGCCAAGCGCATGCAGGTGCTGATCAACGACCTGCTCACCTTCTCCCGCGTCGGTCGGGTCAACGACGGCTTCGGACCGGTGTCCCTCGACCACGCGCTCGACAAGGCGTTGGCGAACCTCTCCGCGGCCGTCGACGAGTCGGGTGCGACGATCGAGCGACCGCAGCGGCTGCCCGAGATCGACGGCGATGCAACGCTGCTGGCGATGTTGTGGCAGAACCTGATCGGTAACGCGATCAAGTTCACTCGGCCCGAGAGCACACCCGAGGTATCCATCAGCGTGCAGCGCCGCCCAGACGACATGTGGCTGGTGAGCGTGCAGGACCGCGGGATCGGGATCGCGGAGGAGTTCGAGGAGAAGATCTTCGTCATCTTCCAGCGCCTGCACGGCCGCGACGAGTACACCGGTACAGGTATCGGACTCGCGTTGTGCAAGAAGATCGTCGAGTACCACGGCGGTCAGATCTGGCTCGACACAACCTCTTCCGACGGGGCGCGGTTCAACTTCACCCTGCCCGTCATCAGCGAAGCAGTCAACGGCGCCGATGTCGGCGTCCACACCGGACAAGGAGCCCTCACATGAGTTCTGCAGGCAAGGCGATCGACGTCCTTCTCGTCGAGGACGATCCCGGCGACGAACTGATGACGCGGGAAGCGTTCGAGTTCAACAAGGTCGGCAACAACCTGCACGTCGTCCGGGACGGCGAACAGGCGCTGGACTTCCTCTACAAGCGCGGGGAGTACCCGGACGCTGTTCGGCCGGACCTGATCCTGCTCGACCTCAACCTGCCCAAGTACGACGGACGCCAGGTGCTCGAGAAGATCAAATCGGACCAGGACCTGGCCGACATCCCGGTGGTGATCCTGACGACGTCGGGCGCCGAGGAGGACATAGTGCGCAGCTACAAGCTGCACGCGAACGCGTACGTCACCAAGCCGGTGGATCTCGATCAGTTCATCGCTGCCGTCCGGCAGATCGACGACTTCTGGGTGCAGGTGGTCCGTCTCCCCGGCCGGCACTGAATCCGCCGTTCGGCGACATCCGGAGCCGCGCCGTCACGCGGCGACGCGAGGGCTCCACTGCAACCGGACGCGCGTCCCGTCGTGGCCACGGTGCACCTCCGCGTGGTCGCTGCACGCCTTCATCAGCTGCAGGCCGCGCCCCCGCTTGGCGTGCGGCTGCGTCCCGGTGTCCTTCCACGTTCCGTGGTCGGTGATCGTGACGGTGACGACCCCGTCGTGCCCGCGAGTGGCATGCAGATCGAATGTTCCTGCGCCGCCGGGCGGGTAGGCGTGCTCGACGCTGTTCGCCATCGCCTCGTAGCCGGCCAGGACCGCGTCCTGGGCCTGGACTGCGGGCAGGCCCAGGCCGTGCATGTACGACGTCAGGCTGGCGCGGGCCGGCGCCAGCTCGGTCGGGATCGCACGAATGCCCGTCAATGACAGGGCGTCGTCGGTCGGGCGCTGCCGCAGCTGCCGTGACATGGCTTCTCTCCCCGGCTCGGTACGGTGACACGGTTCCCCGATCTGGTACCCCGAGTACGGGGGTCCTATACCTGGGACTTCCGACCGGGATCTCGCTCCGACCGTCCGGTGCCGGACAGCGCCCCGCGGTTCTGGAAGGATCCCGGAGTGCTCCCGAGGAGGATTCGAGCGTTGGTCGTAACCCTGTGGCGTCGCTGCCGTGTGCTCGCTGGGCGGGTCTCCTCGGCGTTCGGGCGGTCCAGCCTCGCGCTGACGGGCCGCCGGGAGCGGTTCGATCCGGCGCACCCGTGGTTCCTCAGCGCCGACGAGCGAGGAAACGGCGACACCCGGATCCCGGCGTGGACGGACGGCAACGAGGTCACGCCCCTGATCCACGGCAGGGCGTACTTCGAGGCCCTGGCCGAGGCTCTGGCCCGCGCCGGATCGAACGACCTCGTGCTGTTCACGGATTGGCGCGGTGATGCCGATCAACAGCTCGTCGACGGCACTACCGTGTCCGACGCCTTCGCCGGCGCCGCCCGTCGCGGCGCGACGGTCAAGGGCATGATGTGGCGCTCGCACATCGAGACACTCGGGTTCCCGGGGCGCCGCAACCGCAAGCTCGCGGAGACGCTCGAGGCCGCCGGCGGTGAGGTGATCCTCGACCAGCGGGTACCCGCACTCGGCAGTCACCATCAGAAGTTCGTCGTGGTCAGGTATGCCGACCCGCACGTCCCCGACGTCGCGTTCGTCGGGGGAATCGATCTCGCCCGCGCCCGCCGCGACGACGCCGATCACTTCGGTGACCCGCTCAGCCGGCCGTTCCCGCCCGAGTACGGCGAGACCCCGGCGTGGCACGACGCCCAGTTGCAGATTCGCGGGCCGGCGGTCCGTGACGTCGAGGACGTGTTCCGGGAGCGGTGGGAGGATCCCGCTGCGCTGTCCCGGCTGCCGTGGCACGCGTTGCCGGACATCCTGCGGGGCCTGACTCGATCACCGTCCGAATTGCCGACGCCCGCAGCGCCTCCCGAGCCGTGCGGGTCGTGTTCGGTGCAGTTGCTGCGCACCTACCCGCGGCGCCGACCGGCCTACCCCTTTGCCCGAGAGGGCGAACGCAGCGCGGCCAAGGCATACGCGAAGGTTCTGCACCGCGCCCGGACCCTGGTGTACGTCGAGGACCAGTACCTGTGGTCGGTGGACGTCGCGCGGGTGTTCGCCGAGGCGCTGCGCCGCGAGCCGGAGCTGAGGCTCGTGGCGGTCGTTCCGAAGCATCTCGACGACGACAGTCCCATCACGATCCCGTCTGCGCTGCTCGGGCACTCGTCGGCGCTCGAAACCATCCGCGCCGCCGGTGGCGACCGGGTGCTGGTGCTCGACCTCGAGAACGATCGCGGCATTCCCGTGTACGTGCACTCCAAGGTGTGTGTTGTCGACGACACGTGGGCGGCCGTCGGGAGCGACAACTTCAATCGTCGGTCCTGGACCCATGATTCGGAGCTGACTGCCGCCGTCGTGGACGCCGAGCGTGATGTTCGTGCGCCCGTCGACCCGGCCGGTCTGGGCGACGGGGCGCGCCGTTTCGCGCGCGACCTCCGGCTCGAGCTGGCCCGGGAACACCTGGGCCGGCGCGACGGTGACGACGCCGACCTGATCGACCCGGGGCGCTTCTTCGACGTCGTCAGAACCAGTGTCGACGCGCTGGACCGCTGGCACGAGGCGCCGTCGGCGGGGACCAGACCTGCGGGACGGCTGCGCCGACACCACATCGACGTGCCGCCACGGTGGCAGCAGCGCGCCGCCGCTCTCGTCTACCGCCTCGTCGTCGACCCCGACGGCCGGCCCCTCCGGATGCGGCTGAAGCGCGCCTACTGAGCGGCGTCACTCGTCCAGGTTGGTGCGAATCCTGGCGAGGATCTTCGACAGCAGGCGGGAGATCTGGACTTGCGAGACGCCGATCTCGCGGGCGATCTCGGTCTGCGTCCTCTCCTCGAAGAAGCGCATCACGACGATGCGCTTCTCCCGCGGCTCGAGTTGATCGATGAGGGGCTGCAGGGCGAGGTGGAGTTCGGTCTGCTCGAGATCCACGTCGTCGGTCGCGAGCGTATCGGCGAGAGTGGCGCTCTCGCCGTCGCGCCCGACCGGGCTGTCGAGCGAATGTGTCTGGTACGCACCGGCCGCGGCGATCGCCTCCATGACCGAGTCCGGATCGGTGCCGAGTTCGGCGGCCAGTTCGTGTGCGGTGGGTGAACGCCCGAGGCGCTGCGACAGTGCCTCGGTGGCCTTGCCGACGTCGAGTGTCAGATCCTTGAGGCGACGGGGGACCCGGGCCGCCCACGCGTGGTCGCGAAAGTAACGGCGCACTTCGCCCATGATGGTGGGGACGGCGTATGCGGCGAAGCTGCTTCCCTGGGCGGGGTCGAAGCGGTCGACGGCGTTGATCAGGCCGACACACGCCACCTGGTAGAGGTCGTCCATCTCCTCGCCGCGGCTGGAGAAGCGTCGAGCGATGTTGCGGGCCAGTGGAAGTGACTGCGCGACGATCCGGTCGCGCAGCGCGGTGCCACGCTCGTCACCGGGGTCGCAGTTCGCCAGTTCGGCGAACAGTTCGGCCACCCCGTCGAGGTCATCCGAGGACTGTGACGACGGGGAGTCGGCGTGGACAACCACCCGTCACACCAGCTTTCGGGTGCAGATCGTCACCGTCGATTCGGTCGCGCCGCCGGAGGCGCCGGGCTGCTGGTCGATCGCGATCGAATCGGCCAGGGCGCTCAGGATGCGCCACTCGAGGCTGCCCTGTTCGGGGTACCACTCGCCGACCGTGAAGGCGGTCAGCGTGATGGTGAAGGTGTCGTCGACCGTGGTGTACCGACAGCTCACCTCGGTGTCCGGGGCGGCGGACGAGATCAGCAGGGTGCAGATCTGGTCGACGGCCAGCTTGAGATCGGCCGCCTGATCGAGGGTGCAGTTGTTGCGCATCGCCACCAGCTCGGTCAGCATCCGCAGGATGGTGAGCTGGTCGTGCCGGGCGGCGACGGTGACCGTCACGGCGGGGGTGGTGCCGGACGGGCTGAGGGAGACCTCGGAAGTGGCGTCGGCCTGCATCGTGTTCTATCCACCCTGTTCGTCGTAGGGCGTGGCGCTGCTGGGCGCGCCGCGCCACTGGAGAAGTACTCGTGTCCCGGTGTCCCCGCACGCGACCTCGGATCGGTCGGCGCACGCACGAACCAGTTGCAGCCCGCGGCCCCGACGCGAAGCGGGGTCGGGCCCCGCGCTGTTCCAGACGCCACGATCGGTGATCGTCACCGTCAGGGTCCCGGCCCGGTCACAGGTCGCCGACACGTCGAAGGTGCCGACGGCCCCGCTGGGGTACGCGTGCTCGACGATGTTCGCCATCGCCTCGTAGCAGGCCAACAGCACGTCCTGCGCCCGGTCGTCGGGGAAACCCGCCCGCCTCAGGAACTCGGCGAGCGCCCGGCGAGCCGGTGCGAGGACCGTGGGCTCGGCCCGCAGTTCGATCAGCGAGAAGCCGCCGTCGCCACGCGTGGCGTCGACGCCCGACTGCTGCGCCACCGACGCCGAGGTAACCGTTCTGTCAGCCACGAGGATCACACCGTCGACAGAGCCGCTTCGACGGACGGGTGCACCTCGAGCACCTCGGTCAGTCCGGTCAGCTCGAGGGGGCGGACAGTGGCGGGGCCGTGCGCGGCCACGATGAACCGATTACCGGCGGGGATGTCGTCGCTGCAGCGGACCAGCACGGCGAGGCCGGCCGACGCGAGGAACGCGACCTCGGAGAGGTCGACGATCAGTACGCCGTCCTTCAGCCGGGACGCGGCACGGTCGAGTGCTTCCTCGAACATCTGCGCGGTGAGGACGTCGATCTCGCCGCGGGCGCGTAGGACGACCACGCCCTCGATCACGTCGACGTCGAGGGACAGGGCGGAATCGGCGGCAGATCCGGACATTTCCATGGGCGCAAATATACGTTCGGTGCTCACCCGGCCGGCCCTACGCCCGCGCCGCCGACAGAACGGACACCGGTGTCGGGTAGGCCGTGGCTGCCAGGTCGGCGCGCGCGCCGAAGTACGGCACGCCGCACCACGAGTAGACGCTCTTGACGCAGGCGACGCGAACGGCGGTCCTCGAGAACAACGACATGAGGGCAACTCCCGGTGAGAGATTTACGAACGATCTCCCCGTCTGTACCCACCTCTCGGGAGCCCTATACCCCCGATCTCGAAAAGTCCGGCGGAGCGGTGCGGACGACCGTTTCGGGCGGTTCCGGTGACGTGTGTGACATCGGAGGTATAGCCGCCGTTCTCCCGGGGTAACAGCGTGGAGTGCGTTGCCGGAGGGTGGCGCGGAGAACTCGGAGAACTCGTCGGGAAAGGACCTCGGCATGGGATGGCTGGACACGCCTGATCTTTGCTACACCGATGCCGTCACGGTGCTGGCGGCGGCGACTCATCGTCCCGTCCGGGTGGTTCTGCACCGCGGTCGCCGCGTGGTCCGGGTCGACTTCGAGTTCGGGCGGTTCCTCCTCGCGCAGAACCACGACACCGGTACCACCACCGATCCCGACGCGTGCGGGGACTGGACGGTCACCGTCTACGACGAGCAGGATCCGTCGGCGGGCGTGCTGGCCGAGGCCACCGACGAATGGCTGGTGGACGCGTTCGATCGCGTCTACGACGTCGCCCGCGCGGTGCCCGGCCGGCAGCTCGCGGCGAGCGCCGCCGACGCGGCCACGGTAGCCGCCCCCTCCGTGACCGTCCCCTCGGCCGCCGCCGTCGCTCTCTGCTGACCTTTCGCGATGAGTTTTCGTCCCGAAACCGGTCTGTACCGATGGCACGGGAACTACCCGGCCGCGGGGAGACGAGGAGACCATCGGGATGCAGGGCAGTGCGATTTCCATCGACGAACGGACGACGCCGTGCCGCACCGGCGACCCTGATCTGTGGTTCTCGCCGGCCCCCGACGATCTCGAGCAGGCCAAACGGCAGTGCGGGGGATGCCCGATCCGGTCCCGGTGCCTCGCCGGTGCGCTCGAGCGGGCCGAGCCGTGGGGAGTTTGGGGCGGTGAGATCCTGCACCGCGGCGTCGTCGTCGCCCGCAAGCGCTCACGCGGCCGGCCCCGCGCCCACGTGGCGGCGGGAGGGTGTGCCGGCGGAACGCTCAGCGGTAGGCCCCGGGCGTCGCGCCCGTCCACCGTTTGAATGCGCGCCGGAACGCGCTCGCCTCGGAGAAGCCGAGCCGGGCGGACAGCTCGTCCACCGGCTCGCCGCGGCGGAGTGCGGCGACCGCGGCGTCGCGCAGCACCTCCTCGCGCAGCGCGTTGAGCGACGTGCCTTCCTGGCGCAGGAGCCGGCGCAGGTGCGGCACGCTGATCGAGAGCATCTCGGCGATCTCGTCGGCAGTGCACGTGCGTCCGCGCGCCCCCATCTCGAGTACCCGGCGCACCTGAGCGGAGGCGGTGCTGTCGTAGTCGCGTTCGGAGAGAAGCAGGTTCGGAGATTCGCGCAGGTACTCGGCGAGCGTGTCCTCGTCCTGGATGATCGGTGCCCGCAGGATCGCGTTTTCGAACTCGAGCGTCGCCACGGCCGCCCCGAACGTGACCGGGACCCCGAAGATCGCGTCGTAGTGCTTGGCGAACCGGGCCTCGGGCTCCGGATAGGGGATGAGCACCGCCCGCAGTCGCACACGGCGACCCACCAGCCAGGCCGCGAAGCGGTGCAGGAGGATCAGCTCGAAATCGGTGACCAGCCGGAACGCCTCGTCGACGAATTCGGGGGAGTACGCGTCGTCGCGGACGTCGACCCGCACCTCGAGTCGCGTGGAGCGTTCACTCCGGAAAAGCGTGATCGGTGGCACCGGCAGCGCGCGGGTGACATCGGCCATCCGCTCGAGCGCGCTGCCCAGATCCGGGCGGTGGATCAACGACAGACAGATCAGCCGGAACGTGCCGCGCGGGACCGGAGACGCACCGATGCCGAACAGTTCGTCGTCGGTGAGCTGCCACGCGGCCTGGGTGAACGCCGTGACCTGCTCCGGGGTGAGCCGCGAGCGGGGATCGTCGAGCGACGCGACGTCGATGCCCGACGCCTCGAGCGTCGACGCCAGGTCCGCACCTGCCGTCTCCGCCAGTCGCAGGGCGCGTTTGAGGAAGTCCGCGGGAACGGTCGCCAGGCTCACCCGGACACCTCTGCCCGGCGGAGCCGGGACGCCGCCTCGGTGAGGACCTCGTCACGCTTGCAGAACGCGAACCGAACCAGGTGACTCCACTGCTCGGGGTGGTCGGTGAACACACTCACGGGCACCGCCGCGACGCCGACCTCGCGGGGTAGTCGGCGGCAGAACTCGATTCCGTCCCGGGTGCCGAACGCGGAGATGTCGGCCAGCAGGAAGTACGTGCCACCGCCCGAACAGACGTCGAACCCGGCGTCCCGCAGGGCCGCCGCGAGCAGATCTCGCTTGCCCTGCAACTCGTTTCGCATCTGCCGCACCCATGCCTGCTCGTGTTCGAGCGCGTGCGCCACGGCGGGCTGGAACGGGCCGCCGGCCACGAACGACATGAACTGCTTCGCCGCGCGAACCGCGTCGATCAGTTCGGCAGGGCCGCAGGCCCATCCGGTCTTCCAGCCGGTGACGTTGAACGTCTTGGCCGCGCTCGACACCGTGACCGTGCGCTCGTACATGCCGGGCAGCGCAGCGAGCGGCGTGTGGGTGAGCCCGTCGAACACCAGGTGCTCGTACACCTCGTCGCTGAGCACCAGCAGATCGTGCTCGCACGCCAGCTCGGCAACCGCGAGCAGCTCGGCCTCGGTGAACACCGTGCCGGTGGGGTTGTGAGGGGAGTTGACCACGAGCATCTTGGTGTTCGGGGTGATCGCGGCCCGCAGACCGTCGAGGTCGAGCACGAACCGCCCGCCGTCCCGGGCGAGCGGAACCGACCGCCGGACCGCCCCGGCCAGCGCGACGGCGGCGGCGTACGAGTCGTAGTACGGCTCGATCAGCACCACCTCCTCGCCGGGCTCGACCAGCCCGAGGATCGCGGCGCTGATCGCCTCCGTGGCGCCGACGGTCACCAGGACTTCCGAGTTGGGGTCGAGCGAGGTGCCGTAGCGCAGGGCGCGGTCGGTCACGATGGCCTGCCGCAGCACCGGCATACCCGGACCGGGCGGGTACTGGTTGAGGCCGTCGGCGATCGCCTGTCGCGCGACCTCGAGCATCGACGCCGGACCGTCGGTGTCGGGGAAGCCCTGACCCAGGTTGATCGCATCGTGCTCGGTGGCCAGCGCCGTCATCTCGGCGAAGATCGTGGACGCGAACGGCTGCAGTCGCGAGACGGTGCGGGAACGGGGCGCTGCGGGCATTTGTCCAGCGTAGCGGCGTCGCCGTCGACGAACGAACCCGGCCGTGTCACGTTCGCGGGGGCTGTCTCGTCCAAGGGGTGAACGGGCGCAACCGGTGCCCGGCGCAGACCCGGAGACAGGAGAACGTCATGGCTCGCATTCACGCGGTGACCCCGCAGGAGGCCAATCCGTTGGTGAAGGCCGCGTACTGGTACGCCGGTCGGCGGTTCGGCGAGGTACCCGAACCGTTCGCGGTCCTGGCCAATCATCGCAAGCTCTTCACGGTGTCGGCGAGGCACGAGATGGGCGCACAGAAGGTATCGACCGTGCTGCCGCCGAACGTGCGCGACATCGCCGTCTACCGCGTCGCCTGGACGGTCGGATGCTCGTGGTGCGTCGACTTCGGCACCATGCTCCAGCGACTGCAGGGCCTCGACGTGGACCGCCTGCAACACATCGGTGAGTACGACACCTCGCCGCTCTACAGCGACGACGAACGCGCGGCGATCGCCTACGCCGACGCGATGACGGAGACGCCGACGGCCGCGACCGACGAGCAGGTGGCCGACCTGGAGCGACGGTTCGGCCGCGACGGCGTCGTCGAACTGACCTACCAGATCGGACTCGAGAACATGCGGGCGCGGATGAACTCGGCCCTCGGCATCCACGACCAGGGATTCAACTCGGGCGACGCGTGCCGGGTGCCGTGGGCGGCGGAGGGGTCGGGGGCGCAGGAGGAGCGGAAAGCCTAATCCCACGGTGCTTCTCGGGGTTCGCGATGTCGTAGGCGGCCCACACCAGGCCGTCGCGGACGGTGAACCCCGTCACCCGCCCCGGGAAACCGGGGTGGGTGTCGTCGCCGGGAGAGCCGTGGCTGACGAAGCCGAGTTGGCCGTTGACCAGTGCCGGCATCGCCGCACCCAGGAAGGCCTCGAGGCCGTACTTGTGCGCGAGCCCCAGGAAGAAGCGGGCGGTGCGATCGGCGCCGGTGATGACGTTGACGGCGGTACGGGTGGTGCCGTTGGCGTCGCCGATCGTGATGGCGTCGGGGTGCAGCGCGTCGAGGACGGCGTCGAGGTCGCCGGCCGCCATCGCGATCATCAGGCGGGTGACGGCCGCGGTGTGCTCGTCGTCCGGCACCGGCGGTGGGGCGTCGGCGACGGCACGTCGGGCCCGGGACGCGAGCTGTCGGGCCGACGCGACGCTCACCGACAACACATCCGCGATCTCCCCGAACGGCACCCCGAACCCGTCGTGCAGCACGAACGCCACCCTCTGGTCCGGGGTGAGTGCATCGAGCACGATCAGCGCGGCCAGCCGGTTGTCCTCCTGGCGGACGACGGCCTCCAGCGGATCGGGCATGGCCGACGGTGTCAGGTCCGTGACGATCGGCTCGGGTAGCCATTGCCCGACGTACTGCTCGCGGCGGACGGCCGCCGAGCGCAGGCGATCGAGGCACAGGCGGCCGACGACGGTGGTGAGCCAGGCCCGGAGGTCGTCGATCCGGTCGGCGTCCGATTTCGCGAGGCGTAGCCACGCCTCCTGCACAGCGTCCTCGGCGTCGGTGACGCTTCCGGTGAGGCGATATGCCGCGGACAGCAGGTGTCCGCGATGGGATTCGAACGAGTCCGCGAGAGTCGGAGCGCTCATGCCGCGATCCTACGATCTACTCCGCACAATTCGTTCCCATCCATCGGTGTCGGTGCTCCGAATGACTTCCCGGAAGGTGAGGGCTGCGTCTCCACGGACGGGCCGGACAGTCGAGGGAAGGGTTGCGACATGGCGTTGACGGAAGCTTCTGCGCATGCCGGTGAGGATTCGGTTCCGCCTCCCGGTGGGTTCCTCCAACTCTTCATGGAAGCCAACCGGCTCGCGGGTCGTGCGGTGAGCGGTTCGGTGCCGGACCGTGGTGTCGACATCGCAGGTGATCGGCGGCCGGAGTGACGTCGACGGGGCCGGTCCTGGCGCCGACGGACGCCCGCCCCGTCGGGGCCACGGCGCCGCGGACGGGGGCGATGGTTCTGCTGTGGGCGCTGGTCGGGGGCGCACTGCTCGCCCAGATCACGTATGCCCTGGTGACCGGGGAAGCCCGCGACACGATCACCGTTGCGGTCGTCACGCTGTCGGCGGCGGCGGTCCTGGTGCACGCCGGCCTGTCCCGGGGCGCGGTGTGGGCGTCGGCACTGCTCGTCACGACCGCGGGCGTGGGTCTGGCCGCGGAGATCGTCGGCACCGCGACCGGCTTCCCGTTCGGCAGCTACTTCTACGCCGTCGACCGGCTCGGGATGGATGTCGACGGCGTCCCGGTCGTGGTTCCGTTCGCCTGGACGGCCGGCTTCTACCCGATCTGGTGCGCGGTGACCTACGTGCTCGAACGCTCCCGGGTGCCCGCCGGGCGGCTGTGGCTCCAGCGGATCGTGCTCACCGCCGTCGGGATGGTCGGGTGGGATCTGTACCTCGACACCCAGATGGTGACGGACGGACAGTGGACGTGGACGTCCGACGCTCCCGGTCTGCCGGGCATTGCGTCGATTCCGGTCACCAACTACCTCGGATGGTTCGGTACCGCACTGCTGATGGCGGTCGTCGTGGAGATCGTGGACAGGCGCACTCGCGCCCGCCGGCCCGCCGGCCCGCGGATGCCGGACACCGCGCCGCTGGTGCTGTTCGTGTGGACGTGGCTCGGCTCTGCGTTCGCGCACGCGGCCCTGCTGGACGGCGCCGAGCTGCGGTACTCGGCGGTCTACGGGTTCTGCATGATGGGGGCGGTCGGCGTCCCGCTGCTGTGGACGCTGACCTGGCGACGCGAACCGCTCCGGGAGCCGGCATGACTGCCGTCACCCGCCGGCTGGTCGTGAGCGGGGCGGCGCTGGCGGTGGCGTCGGCGGCGCTGTCGGTCGGCAACGCGCTGTCGATGCCGCGGCTGCGACGACCCGGGGCTGCGGCGACGAAAAATGACCGGGTCGTGGTTTGCGTACCGGCGCGCGACGAGGAGACGAGACTGCCGCTGCTGATCGGCGACCTTCGCGCCCAGAGCTGGCCGGGGGAGCTGCGGGTGATCGTGCTCGACGACGGTTCCCGGGACGGGACGCGGGAAGCAGCACTGGACGCCGCTCGCGGTGACTCGCGGATCGCGGTGCATTCGAACACCGCCGCGCCGCCGCCCGGGTGGACCGGAAAGGCGGCGGCCTGCCGCCGCCTCGCCGCGCTGGCGCAGGCCGATTCTCCCGCCGCCGACGTCATCGTCTTCGTCGACGCCGATGTGCGGCTGGCACCGGACGCGGTGTGGGCGGCGGTGACGGCACTGCGAAGCAGCGGAGCCGCGCTGGTGTGCCCGTGGCCCGAACAGCGGACCGGGGGCTTCGCCGAGTGGCTGATCCAGCCGTTGCTGAGCTTCTCGTGGATGTCGACCGTCGTGGTCGCCGCCGCGAACCGTTCGCTGCGGCCGTCACTGGCCGTGGCGTGTGGTCAGGTTCTAGTGTTCGACGCCGACGCCTACCGGCGGATCGGTGGACACGAGTCCGTCGCGTCCAGCGCCACCGAGGATCTCGACATCGCGAGGACTCTGCGGCGGGCCGGTGAGCGCACCGTCGTCGTGTCCGGCGCCGGATTCGTCGAATGCCGGATGTACCGCAACTGGACCGAACTACGGGCGGGCTACACGCGATGGTTGTGGTCGTCGTTCGGCGGACGGCCAGGGGCCGCAGGTGTTCTCACCTTCGCCGCGGTGGCGTACCTGCTGCCGCCCGCCGCGGCTGTCCTGGGATCCGGACGCATACGGCGTGCGGGCACCGTCGGCTACCTCGCCGGCGTGGCCGGACGCGTGGGCGCGGCGATGTCCGAGAGCGCGGCCGCCGATCGTGGTCGCGTGCGGGCTGTCGATCTGCTGCGGATGATCGCGAGCGCCGCTCTGCACCCACCGGCCACCGCGGTCTTCGCCGGACTGGTCGTGGATTCCCACATCCGCCGGGCACGAAATACCCTCTCCTGGAAGGGCAGAGCACTGCCCTCCCCGACCGGCGAACCGTCCGCACACCGAGCGCGGAAACGAGAGAAGCGAGGAACCCTGATGTCGATCCTGGACGGTGCCGCATGAGGGCGGTCGAGGGACGGACCGAGTCGGTCGTCGTGGTGGGAGCGGGGCTCGCCGGGCTGTCCGCGGCACTGCACCTCGCGGGTGCAGGCAAGCGCGTCACCGTCCTCGAGCGGGAGAGTTCGGTCGGCGGCCGCGTCGGCACGTACGAGGTGCGGGACGATTCCGGGCACCGGCTGTACGACATCGACAACGGCGCGAGTGTGCTGACCATGCCCGAACTCATCGCCGACGCCCTCGCGGCCGTCGGTGAGTCGTTCGAGTCCACGTCGCCGCCGGTCACGCTCGCCAAACTCGCGCCGAGCTATCACGCCCGGTTCGCCGACGGCACCTCGCTGAACGTCTTCTCCGATCCGGCGGCGATGTCCGCGGAGGTCGAACGAGTCTGCGGTGCAGGCGAAGCCGCGGGATACCGCCGACTCCGGCGGTGGCTGGCGTCGATCTTCGACACCGAGTTCGACCGGTACATCGACTCGAACTTCGATTCGCCGCTCGACCTGGTGTCGTCGCGGGGAGCGCTGGTCGACACCGCGAAACTCGTTCGCCTGGGCGGGTTCGGTCGCCTCGGACCGCGGGTCGGCTCGTTCGTCCGGGACGACCGACTGCGCCGCATCTTCACCTTCCAGGCGCTGTACGCCGGCATGTCGCCCGCGAAGGCCCTGGGCGTGTACGGCGCCATCGCGCACATGGACACCTCGCTCGGTGTCTACTTCCCGGAAGGGGGCATGTGCACCATCGCGCGGGCGATGGCCGATGCCCTCACCCGCCACGGTGGGGTGGTGTACACCGGCGCCGAGGTCTGCGCGGTGGACGTCGCCGGTGGCCGGGCCACCGGCGTCCGGACGGCCGACGGCCGTCACTTCGAGTGTGACGCATTGGTTCTCACAGCAGACCTCCCCGTGGTGGACCGGCTGCTCGACGGCGCGGGCGTCGCCACGCGCGGGCGCAGACGCGGCTACGCGGTGGCGTCGCCGTCGGCCGTCGTCTTCCACGGCACGGTCCCCACCGAGGTGACGCGGACGTGGCCGACTCGTGCGCACCACACCATCGACTTCGGTGCGCAGTGGTCGGAGACGTTCGCCCGGATCACCGCCCCGCGTGGCCGAGGACGGTTGATGTACGACCCGTCACTGTTGATCACGCGCCCGGCCGTCACCGATCCCGGTCTGCACGTCGTCCGGGACGGCGTGCACAGCGAGCCGGTGTCGATCCTCGCGCCGTGCCCCAACCTCGACAGCGCCGATCTGGACTGGGGCCGGCTGGGGACGTCGTACATGCGTGAGCTCCAGGACGACCTGGAAGGACGGGGCTATCGAGATCTGCGGCAGGCCATGGTCGTCGACCATCTCGACACCCCGCAGACCTGGCTCGACAAGGGCATGCTGGCCGGAAGCCCGTTCTCCTCGGCGCACGTATTCCGGCAGACCGGCCCGTTCCGCCGCAAGAACATGGTGTCCGGGATCGGGAACGTCGTGCTGGCCGGGTCGGGGACGACGCCCGGGGTCGGGGTGCCGACCGTCCTCGTATCGGGGCGCCTCGCCGCCGAACGGATCACCGGGGCGCCCACGGCCGCAGCTCGGCACACGGAAACGTCTCGGGTGGAGGTCCGGCATGGGTGAACTCGACGGTATCGATCCGAGCCTGCACGCGGCCTACCGCCTGTGTCGCACCCTGAACGCGCGGCACGGCAAGACGTACTTCCTGGCGACGAGACTGCTCCCGACGTCGCGGAGGGCGGGTGTGCACGCGCTGTACGGCTTCGCGCGCATGGTCGACGACGTCGTCGACGTCGGTGCCGACAGCGGTATCGCCCCGACGGACCGGGCGGCGGCCGCGGCGCTGGACGAGCTCGAGGCGCGGGTCCGCACGGTGCTGGCCGGTGGGGTGTCGGGACACGCCGAGACGGACCTGGTCCTGAGCGCGCTGGCGGACACCACTGCGCGCTACGACATTCCACACGAGTACCACTACGCGTTCCTGCATTCGATGCGGATGGACATCCCGGGAACCGCCGCGTTCCGGTCGCGATACCGCACGATGGCCGAGCTGTCCGAGTACATGTACGGCTCGGCAGCCGTGATCGGGTTGCAGATGCTGCCCATCCTGGGCACGTCGGTTCCGATCGACGACGCCGTCGGCCCTGCCCGCGCGCTGGGAGAAGCGTTCCAGCTGACGAACTTCATCCGCGACATGGGCGAGGACCTGGACCGGGACCGGATCTATCTGCCGACCGACGAGCTCGCGGCGTTCGGCGTCGACGAGGAACTCCTTCGCCGCTGTCGTTCGACCGGCCGGACCGACCCCCGGCTCGGCCGAGCGCTCGCCCATCTCGTCGCCCACACCCGGTCGGTGTACCGGGCCGCCGAACCGGGGCTCGACATGCTCGATCCCGCGGCGCGGCCGGCGATCCGCACCGCATTCGTCCTCTACGCCGACATCCTGCGCGAAGTGGAGGACGGTGGATACCGCGTGCTCTGCGAGCGAGCGGTCGTCTCCCGGCGTCGCCGACTGGCTGTCGCGGTGCCGCAGTTGCTGATTGCGGGCCGGACGTCCGCGCGGTTGCGCCGGACGGCGCGGACGCGAGCGCGTGCGGCCTGACCCCCGACGGCCCCGACCCGACGAAGAAGGAATCACATGGAACATGTCGTGCTGCTGGACGAGGCGGGCCGCGCCGTCGGCACCGAGCCGAAAGCGACCGTCCACACCACCGCGACGCCGCTGCATCTGGCGTTCTCGTCCTACGTCTTCGACCGCCACGGGCGGCTGCTGATGACTCGCCGTGCCCTCGACAAGGCTACGTGGCCGGGAGTGTGGACCAACACGTGCTGCGGGCACCCAGCCCTGGGCGAGCCACTGCGCGAGGCGGTTCGGCGACGGTTGCATCACGAGCTCGGGATCGATTCGTCCGAGGTCGATCTGGTTCTGCCGGACTTCCGCTATCGCGCGGTGATGGACAGCGGTGTGGTGGAGAACGAGATCTGCCCGGTATTCCGGGTGCGCTACGACGGGCCGCCGCCCGTTCCGCGGCGGGGGGAGGTGGACGACGTCGACTGGGTGGCCTGGTCGACGTTCTCCGCGGAGGTCGACGCCGGCGCTCGCGCCGTGTCGCCGTGGTGTCGCGAGCAGGTGCAGCAGCTGCGCCGACTCGGCCCGGATCCCGCCGCCTGGACCGCCGCGCCGCTGACAGCCCTGCCGCCCGCCGCCCGGCACGGGGTGGACGCCCCGTAGCGGCCGGTTGCGAGCCGGACAATTGTCCACTTTGTAACTCCGGTCACATGAATGTGACCCCGAGTAACGGATAGCGGTAGCCTGTTGCCTGCGTAACAGTGGGGCGGTTCTGGTGATCTCGCCGACATTCTCTTCGGGGTGAGCATGGAGGGCCGGCGGCGATGAACATGGTGTCCAGGCTGGCGCGAGGCCAGATCGCGGCGTTCCTGATCCTGGCCGTCGTGAGCATCGTCTTCGTAGGCGGCAAGTACGCGCGTCTCGACAACCTCCTCGGCTTCGGCCAGTACTCCGTGTTCGTCGACCTGCCGACCTCCGGCGGCATCTTCTCCAACGCCGAGGTCACCTACCGCGGCGTCCCGGTCGGACGGGTGGGGGACCTGCAGCTCACCGCCGACGGCGTCCGCGTGGAACTGCGCCTCGACGACGGCGGCCCGCAGGTTCCGGCGTCCGCGGCGGCGGTCGTGGCCAACCGGTCGGCGATCGGCGAGCAGTACGTGGACCTGCAGCCCACCGGCAGCGACGGCCCGTACCTCGCCGAGGGATCCGTGATCGATCGGAAGGACACCACCGTCCCGACACCGGTCGAGGATCTGGTGGCCTCGGTCGACGCGTTCGCCCGATCCGTGCCCGCCGACCGGCTGCACACGGTCGCCACCGAACTCGGCAAGGCGTTCGACGGCCAGGGCGACAACCTGCAGGCCGTCGTCGACTCGCTGAACGCCTTCACCCGGGAGGCGTCGGATGCGCTGCCGCAGACGCTCGACCTGATCGGCGACGGCCGCACCGTACTCGACACCCAGGCGGGCCAGGCGTCGTCGATCCGCTCGTTCAGCGCCGACCTCGACGCACTCGCCGCCCAGCTGCGCTCGAGCGATCCGGACGTACGCAAGCTGATCGGCACGGGCACCGCCACCAGCGACCAGGTGGGTGCGTTGGTCCGCGAGAGCGGCGCCGACCTCACCGAGGTGCTCTCGAACACGCAGCAGGTCACCTCGCTCGCCCCGGGGCGCGAGCCCTATCTGCGCTCGATGCTGCAGTTGCTGCCCGCCCTGCCGGTGGCCGCACGTGCCGTCGCGCCGGGCGACGGCACCATCCACTTCGGGATCATCCTCGAGACGAACAATCCGCCCGCGTGCACGGTCGGCTACGAGAGCACCCACGAGATCCTGGCGGATATGAAGCGGCGCGACCCCGACTTCGACGACACCCGTGACGACTTCCCGTTCGCCTCCGACGTCCGGTGCCTCGCGCCGCAAGGCAGTGTCACGGGCGTGCGCAGCGCCGAACGGGCGGCGCTGGCCGACCCGACCGTCCCGCAGCCGTGGGACGACAAGCCGAAGGTGGCTCCGGATGCGTTGAACCTCAACCCGATCGCGACGCAGCTCGCGACCGTGATGGGATTGGTGCCGCCGCGGTGACTACCGCCCCGTGGCGGCGATCGGCGACTCGCCGGGCGAGAACGGGCCGGTCGTCGGCATCTGCCAGTCCAGGGGGAACTCCTCCACTTCGGTGTTGGCGCGGCCGGCCAAGGCCAGGTGGTCGAGGAACGTTCGCGCCCAGTGGTGCACGTCGTGGGTCATCACCTGGGCGTGGAGCGCGGCCATCCGGGTGCTGCGCTGCTCCGGCGACTGCTCGAGGGCCGCGACGATCGTGTCCTTGACGAAGTCGAGATCGTGCGGGTTCACCAGGTATGCCTGGTCCAATTCGGAAGCGGCGCCGGTGAACTCGCTCAGGACGAGAGCTCCGGTGTGGTCGGGACGGCACGCCACGTACTCCTTGGCGACGAGGTTCATGCCGTCGCGCAGCGGTGTGACGAGCATGGCGTCCGCGGCCACGTAGAGCGCGATCAACTCTTCCCGCGGCACCGGCTGGTACAGGTAGTGGACGGGCGCGCGCCCGAGGCGACCGTGGTCACCGTTGATCCGACCGACCTGCGTCTCGATCGACGTCCGCATGAGCGCGTACTGCTCCACCTGCTCCCGGCTCGGGGTGGCGAGCTGCACCATCACGGTCCGGCTCGGGTCGAGCCGGCCCTCGTCGTACAGCTCGCCCAGTGCGTCGAGTCTCAGGTCGATGCCCTTGGTGTAGTCCAGCCGATCGACACCCAGCAGGATCTGCTCGGGGTTGCCGAGGTCCTCCCGGATCTCGCGGGCGCGCCGGCGCACCGACTCGCTGCGCGCGCGTTCGACCATGTCGGCCGAATCGATGGAGATCGGGAAGGCTCCCACCCGGACGATGCGCCCGTCGAAGCGGACCTCGCCGCGTCCGTCGGCGACCGGCCGCGTCTCGAGCTCGAGCAACCGGCGCGCCAGCACCACGAAGTTCTCGGCTCCGCCGGGGAGGTGGAAGCCGACCAGGTCGGCGCCGAGCATCCCCTCGAGGACGCTGCGCCGCCACGGCAGCTGGGCGAACAACTCGACGGGCGGGAAAGGGATGTGCAGGAAGAACCCGATCGTGACGTCCGGGCGCAGCTCCCGGAGTAGCCGGGGAACGAGCTGCAGCTGGTAGTCGTGGACCCACACCGTCGCACCGGGTGCGGCTGCGGCGGCGGCCGCATGCGCGTAGCGCAGATTGACGTCCCGGTAGGTGGCCCACCACTCCCGGTCGAACGTGGGTTTGACGACGACGTCGTGGTAGAGCGGCCACAGGGTGCTGTTCGAGAAGCCTTCGTAGAAGCCCTCGATGTCGTCCTCGCCGAGGCGGACCGGGTGCACCCGCAACCCCTCGTGAGTGAACGGAGCGACGTCACGGTCGGCGACGCCGGGCCAGCCCACCCAGCAGCCGTTCCTGCTGCGCAGAACCGGCTCCAGCGCGGTGACCAGCCCGCCGGGCGAGCGCCGCCACGCGGTGGAGCCGTCGGGCCGCTCCTCGAGATCGACGGGCAGGCGATTGGCGACCACGACGAAGTCGGACTGTTCGTCGGGGCGGGCGGTTGTGTCGTCGGCAAGTTCCAATGGCATCGAGCGGCTCCCGTGGGTACGCGTCCCGCCGGAGGCGGGGATCGCTCGGAGCACGGAACCGCGCCGCCCGACGAGACGACAAATCTATAGCTGTCGGAATAGATTTGTTGTATCAGTGTTGTGCGTGCGCGGCAACCGATCGGGCGTCCGACACACACATGCCGGCGATCGGGGGGAAGGGGCGTGGCGGGGCGGCAAAGCCCCTGCGCGGCTTCCTCGTTGCGCGGCCGAGTGACGGCGAATCGTCCGGAATCGCTGCACCGCAGTTCAATTGACGTTCATCCGGAAAACGTTCAGCGTTCGAAGGGAATCGGCGCCCGGACGGCCGGACGCGGCGGTCGATGTCGATCGTTCTGCCGACACGGCTGCGAAATCTGCCGAAGTGCGCGAGACTGAGGTGACCTCATGAAGGAGGTCACCTCTATGGAACTCCGAGCCAACGGATCTGTTTCCCGGCCGATGACCGGCGCTGTCCGGCCGAACATCTTGCACGACTTGGAAATCGGTAGATCAACGTCCGTCGAGACGGCGCTGTGGTGGGTCGCCCTGCTGATCGTGGTGGCGGCGGTGCCGGCGGTCGCGACGGTTGTACTGATGGGGTCTGTGACCCTCGCGCTCACGATCGCGCTCGTTGCGGTCGGTGGCGTCGGCCTCGCGGCCCTGATGATCTGAGGCCCCGGCCCCGGGAAACGGGGCCGGGGCTAATCCCATCGCTGTAATTCGCTGCGCGTCAGCGCAGTTCGTCGGGGAGATCCGCCGGATCGAGCAGCACGAACTGCCCACTCGAGCCCCGAACCTTCTCCGACCTCGCGATGTTCTTGTTCAGCAGCTTCCACTCGACGTCGTCGATCGCAGCCGACGCCTTGGTGAGGACCTTGCTGTCGCGGGTGCCCCACGAGACCGGCATGAAGCTCACCATCTGCCACGTCTCACCGGAGGAACGCGATCCACGGTCGCCGAGCACCGACACCGATGGCAGCTTCGCGCCCACCGCGTAGCTCTTGCCGGGCAGCGTGCGGACGGTCCGGGCGGCGAGCGCGTAGTGCGGCTTCGTCGCGCCGGGCTTGGCGATGTCGATCAGCGACAGCAGCGTGTACCCGCGCGGATGCACCTCCGACACGATCGCCGGTACCAGGTCGCCCTTCGCGTAGAGATCTTCGATGCTGCCCACCTTCCGAGGCGTCCACACCACCATGAAGAGCGAGGTCAGTGCGCAGATCGCGAGAACCACGCCGAGGATGTACGACCACGGGTGTGCCAGGACGAACATCCATGCCGCGCCGGCGCCGAGCAGGACCGCCATCAGCGCGGCCGACCACTGCAGCCGTCGCAGATCGCCGAGGGTCTCGTTGACGGCCTTGGCGTGAAGTTTGTCGACCGGGAACTCGAAGCGTCGCACGGGTGAGGGGTCCTATCCGATGGCCGGGCCGAGCAGGTCGTCGGCGTCCGTGATCCGGTACGCGTAGCCCTGCTCGGCGAGGAAGCGTTGACGGTGGGCGGCGTACTCGGCGTCGAGCGTGTCCCGAGCGACCACCGAGTAGAAGTGTGCCTGACCGCCGTCGTGCTTGGGACGCAGGAGTCGGCCCAGCCGCTGCGCCTCCTCCTGCCGGGAGCCGAAGGTGCCCGACACCTGCACGGCCACCGACGCCTCCGGCAGATCGATCGAGAAGTTCGCGACCTTGCTCACCACCAGCGTCTGGATCTCACCGGCCCGGAAGCGGTCGAACAGCGCCTCGCGTTCCTTGTTTCGCGTGGAACCCTGGATGACGGGGGCGTCCAGTTCCGCGCCGAGTTCCTCGAGCTGGTCCAGGTAGGCGCCGATCACCAGCGTCGGCGCGCCCGGGTGCCTGTCCAGGATGGACTTCACCACCGCGTGCTTGGTCCGGGCGGTGGAGCACAGCTTGTAGCGCTCCTCCGGCTCGGCCGTCGCATACGCCATCCGCTCCGCGTCGGTGAGCGTCACCCGCACCTCGACACAGTCGGCGGGCGCGATCCAGCCCTGCGCCTCGATGTCCTTCCACGGGGCGTCGTAGCGCTTCGGCCCGATGAGCGAGAACACGTCGCCCTCGCGGCCGTCCTCGCGGACCAGCGTCGCGGTGAGACCGAGACGGCGGCGGGACTGCAGATCCGCGGTCATCCGGAACACCGGCGCGGGCAGCAGGTGCACCTCGTCGTAGATCACCAGGCCCCAGTCGCGGGAATCGAACAGCTCGAGGTGCTTGTACTCGCCCTTCGACTTGCGGGTGATCACCTGATAGGTGGCGATGGTGACCGGGCGGATCTCCTTCTTCTCACCCGAGTACTCGCCGATCTCCTCCTCGGTGAGCGAGGTGCGGGCGATCAGCTCGCGCTTCCACTGCCGGCCCGCGACGGTGTTGGTGACCAGGATCAACGTCGTCGCCTTCGCCTTGGCCATCGCGGCGGCGCCCACCATCGTCTTGCCGGCGCCACAGGGCAGCACCACGACGCCGGAGCCACCGGCCCAGAACGAGTCGGCCGCCATCTCCTGGTAGTCGCGCAACTGCCAGTGGCCCTCCTCGAACGCGAGGTCGATGGGGTGTGCCTCGCCGTCGACGTACCCGGCGAGGTCCTCGGCCGGCCAGCCGATCTTGAGCAGCATCTGCTTGAGGTGCCCGCGCTCGCTGGGATGCACGATCACGGTGTCGTCGTCGATCTTTGCGCCCAGCATCGGGGCGATCTTCTTGTGCCGCATCACCTCGGTGAGCACCGCACGGTCCAGGCTCACCAGCGTGAGACCGTGCACCGGGCTCTTCACCAACTGCAACCGGCCGTAGCGGGCCATGGTGTCGACGATGTCGACCAGCAGCGGCTGCGGCACCGCGAACCGGGAGAAGTTGACGAGCGCGTCGACGACCTGCTCGGCGTCGTGCCCGGCGGCGCGCGCATTCCACAGCGCGAGCGGGGTGATCCGATACGTGTGCACGTGTTCGGGGGCGCGTTCGAGCTCGGCGAACGGTGCGATCGCCTGCCGTGCCTCGTCGGCGCGCTCGTGATCGACCTCGAGCAACAGGGTCTTGTCGGACTGGACGATCAGCGGGCCGTCGGTCACGTGCGCCTCCTAGCAGCGGAACGGTAACCAGACCATTGTCCAGACGTCGGCGACGTCCCGCCACGTAGGCCTCCGGCCCGTGCGCCTTTTCGGTAGTGAGGGCTACCGGAAAGGCGCACAGGCCGAAGGCCTCAGAGGGATTTCCTCGTTTCCATCACCTGCACCAGCGCCTCGGAAATTCCGGCGCGGTAGCCGGCGTCGCGTTCGGAGCGGACTTCGGTGGCGTCGAGCTCGTTTTCCAGTCGCGTCTGAATTCTGTCCAGGGCGAGCAGGGTCCGCTTCACGTCAGGATCCTCTTTTTTCGGCGTCGTTGAATTTGTGAAAACCGGAATTGTGTGCGCGTTCGTCGAGGACGAACAATTTCGCCGACGCGATCGCGGACCGGAAGCCCGGCGGGCGGGGCTGCCCGGGGGCGTCGTCGCCCAGCAGCAGGTCCAGTTTCCGATGCAGGTGGTCCAGGACATCCGGCGCGTCGGGCGCCGGGGCCTCGCGGGTCATGGCGCGGTCCGTCAGTGGCGCTTCCGCTTTTTGATCAACTCACCGGCATCAGCGGCACGCTCCCGCTTTTCCGCACGCTTTTCCTTGATGGACTGTGCAGACTTTTTCAGACTCTTACCGGGTTTTCGGTCGGCCATTGTCGCTCCTGAATTCGAAGTGGCAATCACTTGACCGAGACCATAGCCCATTTCCAGAAAAAAGCCAGTCGTGCAGTTCGCGAGGCCTTCGGGCCCGGATTCTCAGTCGGCGAACGCGACGGACGTGATCCGGTGCAGTGTGAACCGGCGCACCTCGCCGGACGCCTGATCGAGCGCGTCCAACTGCCCGCCGCCGACGCTGACCGGCTGCACGATGCGGTGCGACGCGACGCCCTGCGCATCGACGTAGCCGATGGTGACCGACCGCCGCACCTGCGCAGCGGTCTGCAGCAGGGTCATGGTCGCGGCGGTGGACGCCCGACTGCCGTCGCTGCGCAGCCCCGTCCCCGACGACGCGGCGGCCTTGTCGCCGGAGCGCAGCGACCGCACCAGCGCCGCCAGTTGGTCGTCGTTGGGCACCGCGGGGACCCGTGAGCGCGCGGCCCGGGCGGCGGGCACCCGGGCCCCACGCGGGCGCAAATCGACGATCGCGCCGCTCGAGTCCTCGCCGGCCGGAGCGAACCCGGCGCCGCGCAGGTCCGCGAGGACCTCCTTGAGCGGCGCCTGCGAGATGACGACGGTGGGGGCGAGCGCGCGCAGCGCCAGGTGTTCGGCGACGGGGGAGGACAGCACCTCGGCGAGCAGCGCCGGATCCTCACAGCGGACGAACGACGCCGCGACCCCGGCACGCAGCCGGCCGTGGCGACGGGCGACGTCGTCGATCAGGTAGGTCAGTGACTGCGGCACCGGGGTCTTGGAGCGGGTCGCGAACAGGGCCTGCAGTTCGGACGCGGTGAGCCCGGCGTCGAGCGCGCGCCGGATGCTGGCCTCGCTGATCCGGTACATGGATGCGGCGCCGGCCGATTCGATGTCGGCGACGAGGGTGATCTGCTCGAGCAGCTCCGGGATCAGCGGGCCGGGGGCGACGACGGTGAGGTCGGCCTGCACCAGCACGTAGTCGATCGGCTGGGGCAGGGCCGCTTCCATCTCCGCCTCGGGGTCGCCGCCGTGAAGCAGCGCCTTGCCGGGGGAGCTGAGCGCGCCGTGCGCGACCAGCCCCAGGGTGCGGGCCTCGGCGAGCGTGCGCTCGACGACGTGCGGGCCCAGCCGGCCCGCCCAGCGGGGGCGCCGCCACGCGAGCAGGCGGGCGGCCTCGGTCGCGGAGACCTCCTTGCCACCGGTTTCGGCGAGCAGTTCGAGCAGCAGCCGACGCTCGTGCGCGGCGCCCGGCGCGCGCACCTCCTCCGACAACGCCGAGATCGGCTTGTCGGTGGCGTCGCGGCTGCCGATGATCCACGGCCGCCGCGGCAGTGCCAGCCACGCACCGGCGACGGTGGCCCAGCGGCGGGCGGTGCCGGAGGTGAGCCAGCCGTCGACGGCGACGGTGGGTGCCCAGTAGTCGTCGACGTCGGTGAGCGGCGCCGGATCGGGGATGCCGCGGGCGATCAGCCCGGCCGCGGCGAGCAGTTCGAGCAACAGGCCGACGCGGGCCTCGTCGACACCGGTGGCCTTGGACAGTCGTCGTACCTCGCGCACACCCACACCGCCGGCCTTGAGCGCGGGGGCGGGGGCGTCGCCGAGCGCGGCGACGATGTCCTCGCAGTGCCGGACGAGCTCGAGGGCCTCGCCGGCAGCGGCGGCGTTGACGTCGGCGGGCTTCTGCTTGCGGCCGGACAGTGGCGGCGGGGTGGGGGAGGACGGATCGAACACGGCCTCACCGCGTAGCACCTGGCCCACCCGGGCCGGCAGCTCCACGGTTTCGGCGTCGATCCAGCGCAGCAGCCCCCGGGAGAGCAGCCGCTGCACGGGCCGGTCCGGGGAGGTGCCGGGCGCGGCGTCGCGGGTGCGTCCGATCGGCGACGACCGGGCCAGGGTGGTCAGCAGCTCGCGTTCGTTCGGTTCGCTCGCGTCGAGCGCGGCGCGGATCCCGTCCTCGCTCAGGTCGTCGGGTTCGGCGTTGATCCGGCCCACCCGCCACGGGATGGTTTCCACCGCGGAGCGGACGATGCGCAGGTGCTCGTCGTCGCCCCACACCAGCGCGAGGGCGCGCAGCCGGGCCAGCGCCCGATCCAGTGTGCGCTGCGGTACCCGGCCGGCCAGCGCCTCGTCGACGTGCCGCCGGGCCACCGGCATCTGGTCGGCCTGCTCCAGCGCGAGGAGTTCGAGGACCGTGAACTCGAGGGAGTCGAGCAGATCGGCGGCCCGCACCACCGACGCGCGCTGCTCGGCCCGGGCGGCGAGAATCGCGGAGGTGGCCGGTGGGGGCACGGCGAGGTCGGGACGCAGCCGCAGCAGCTCGGTGAGCGCGGCGTCCTTGCGGTCGGCCAACCAGCTGGTCAGGGTCGGTGTCGGTGCGGTCGACGCGGTTTCGGCGGCGCCCTCGGTGCCTGGCGTGGGGGTCATCGCCTATGAGATTAGTGACCTGGGCTGTACCGCGCTTCGCACTCCTGTCAAAATGGGCGCGTGGCTAACAATTCGAAGAAGCGCTATGTCGATCCAGGGTGGCCGGAAACTGCGGATGGAGATCACGCGGTGACCGAGTTGTCTTCCAGTCGTGCCGGCAATCTCTCGCCGTTCGGCGAGGAGACGGAGTTCCCCCTTCCGGTGGATTCTCTGCCCTACGTGCACCCGCACACCGTGATCAACCGCTGACGCACACACAACCGAACGGGCCCCTCACCGATGGTGAGGGGCCCGTTCGCTGTTCCGGGTGGGGCGATCTCAGCTCTGCGACTGGTTCGCGATACCGGCGATGTTCTGCATGGCCACCTGGTTGAAGTCGAACGACTTGGCGGCGTCGTAGGCGTTGAGCACGTCCTGGTGGATGACGATGCCGTTGTTCGCGGCGGCGTCGAGGAGCGCGTCGATGCCGGCGAAGGCGGCCTGCACGGCCGAGGGAGCGGCCGGGGCCGCGGGGGTGGTGGCGACGGGAGCCGGGGTGACCGGGGCCGGCGCGGGGGTGGCCGGGACGCTGCGCTGCGACGGCGCGCTGCTCAGACCGAGCTTGGAGGAGCAGGACGGCCAGGCGCCCCAGCCCTGCGACGCGAGCACCCGCTCGGCGACGACGATCTGCTGCTCACGGGTGGCCTTGTCCGCGGTGGCGGCGAACTGGCCGCCGCCGTGGCCGGTCCACGTGCTGGGCGAGAACTGCAGCCCGCCCTGGTAGCCGTTGCCGGTGTTGATGCCCCAGTTGCCGCTGGCCTCGCACTGCGCCAGGCGATCCCAGTCGGAATCGGGCGCCGCGTTGGCGGTGCCGGCGAAGGCGACGCCGCCCACGCCCATGATGGCGCCGGTGACGGCGACCTTGGCGACGGTGCGGCCGGTGGTGGTCGGCTTGCGATGGCGTCCGCTCATGTCGGTCGTTTCCTCTCCGCACGCGCCTGCGAGGTCAGCTGTCGGGTTCGGACTGAGAGGTCGCCCGGCCTCGCCGCTCTTGGATGGAGCGGGTCTGGCTTCACCCCCAGGGAGATCGCTCTCCCGATGCCTGCGGGGTCGTCCCTCGTTCGGGACTTGCTTCCCCGGAGGACCTTGGGTCCCCCGTCCCCGTCCATGGATGGTTCGTGGGTACTTCCGGGCCCACTGGACGGGGTTTGGCGCGGCGGGCCCGGGGTGGCCGAGGTTGCGGCCGAAAACGACGGTACGAGAATTTGCCGCTCAATGTCACCGGTTGATAACGCGGCGCGTCTTGTGTTGTTCGCGTGCGGGATTCGATTGAGACGGCTTATCCCCAGCTAGTCGCGCCGAGCGCCGGACGGTCACGGACCGACACCGCCCCGTTATCGCCGCGTAATGTGAGCGAGATCACAGGTATACCGCAGGCTCGTCTCAGAATTCGGAACGGACCGGGAGGGTGGTGCGGTGTCAGGCGGGCGCCCACTGGGCCTGATCGCGGGACCCGACGTCGACGATCTCCTTGCCGAGCGGCATCAGTGAGATCGGGATCATCTTGAGGTTCGCGATCGCCAGCGGGATGCCGATGATCGTGATGGCCATCGCCAATGCGGTCGCGATGTGTCCGATCGCGAGCCAGATGCCCGCGAGGATCAGCCAGATCACGTTGCCGATGAGCGAGCCGACACCCGCCGTCGGCTTGTCGACGACGGTCTTGCCGAACGGCCACAGCGCGTAGAGGCCGATCCGGAACGAGGCGATGCCGAACGGAATCGTGATGATGAGGATGCACATGACGAGGCCGGCCAGGAAGTAGCCCAGCGCCAGCCACAGGCCGCCGAAGATCAGCCAGATGATGTTCAGCAGGATCCTCATGATCGTTCCTTTCAGCGGCTCCGGCGGCCGGAGCGGAGGGCGTAGGCGACGGCGAGTACGAAGCCGAGCGGGCACGCCAGGGTCAGGAAGTAGAGAACCAGACCCGGGTCGCCCTCGGAGAGCGAGTGGACGAAGAAGATGGCGACGATGGCCGCGATGCCGATCAGGAAGCTGACGACTGCCGCATAGAACAGTCCCTTGCCGGACTCGGTGGGGGCGTCGGCGTCGTTGCGGTTCGATTCTTTCGTCACAACACAACGGTAGGCCACCGGTCGTCGCGTGGTGTACCGCAGTTCGTCTCGCGTGATCCATCCAATATCGCCGAATTGGACGCTTGGCCAGGTTTGCTGCCCTAGGCTCCGCGAAATGACCGCAATCACCCGTGTGTCCGGAGGCCTCTCGGTGCCGGGCAAGATCCTGGGCGCCGTGCTGCTCGCCCTCTTCCTGTCGGCCCTCGCCGTGATCGTCGTGCCGTCCGTCGCGCGCGCCGACGAGCCCGCGACGGTCGAGTACTCGTCCGACGGCGGCACCACGTGGGGTGGCACCGAGAAGATCTCGTGGAACAACGGACTGCTGGTGCCCGGCGAGGAGCTGAAGACCAGCTTCAAGGTGCGCAACGCCTCCGGTGTGGCGGGCTGGGCCGGCTTCGCGGTGGGCGAGTACGAGGTGTCGCCCGACATGATCGCCAGCGTGCGTGTGGACGTCGACGGCACGGCCGGCACGCCGGTGACGCTGACCGACGGTGGCGCCGTGGCGCCGTTGACGGAGATCGGCCGGGTGCACCTCGCGCCCGGCGCGGTCGCGTCCATCGATCTGGTGAGCGGTATGCCCGCAGACGCCGGCAACCAGGCGCAGAACGGCACCATCAATCCGCGCTGGTCCGTCGGCTTCACCCCGGGTGAGCTACCCGATCCCGGCTGCGTCCCCAGCGGTTCCCTGGGCTCGCTGTCCTGCCTCTTCGCCGGCGCGGGTAGCTCGGGCAGCCTCGCGTCCTGATTTCGTTCTACCGACCCTGAACGGGCGGTTGTTCGGCACGGCCCTCGGCCGATAGTCGGACAGCCGCCCGTTTG
Source organism: Prescottella equi (assembly GCF_002094305.1). Taxonomy (GTDB): domain Bacteria; phylum Actinomycetota; class Actinomycetes; order Mycobacteriales; family Mycobacteriaceae; genus Prescottella; species Prescottella equi. The sequence goes on along the minus strand of NZ_LWTX01000002.1, from coordinate 437,635 downwards.
TCGTTTCGGGTCGGCTAGGCAGGTTCGGTGTCTCGGCAAGGCGGATATGACGCAGCGCCGGTTCATGGGGGGTGATGAACCGGCGCTGCGTGGCGTGCGCCAGGGGTGCGCACGCGGCCCATTCCCGCGCACCGTCGTTCACCCGACTCCGGTGCCGGATCGGCAGGGCGCAGGAATGAGAATCGAGGCCACCGGCTGGGAGGGGGTCCGCCGGTGGCCTCGATTCTGTCGGGAACTAGGAGATGACCTGCTCGAGGCGGACGCGGAAGTCCGCGAAGTTCGCCGAGTCTGCCTGTCCGACAACGCCGGACGTCTGTGGATCGAACGTGAACTTGGCTGCCACGTCGACGATCGCATTGTTCTGGGTAGGGGTGACGACTATGCCGGTGGGTCCACCCGGGACGACGGTGCCGCCGATGGTCGCGGTCACCTGAGGCTGCAGCTTGCCCGCGAGCTGTCCGTTGCCGGTGAAGGTGATGTTGTCCGCGGTGAGGCGAGCCTTCAGATCGGTCCCGGTGAGGTTGATCCGGTAGCTGCCCCTGTAGGTGAGAACGTCACCGGGGACGATGCGGAACGACGAGATGTCGATCGGGCCGTTCTGGTCGCTCCACGTGGGTGCGGTGACCTCAGTGATCGAGAGCGAGCCCGATCCGTTGCCGCCGCCACCGATGGTCGTCGGGGGAGCCGTTGTGGTGGGTGCGGACGGCGTGGTGGTGGTTGCGCCGCCGGCACTTCCGCTACCGAGGCTGCCGAAGTCGCAGGCGGTCAGAGTCAGCGTCGAGCCGAGCGCTGCCGCGGCGATCACGACCTTGAAGGCCCTCGTCTGTGTGTTCATCGGATTGTCTTCCATTCCCCTCGTGCGAGATTCCCGGCCCGACGGTGATTGAGTTGCACCGGCACGGATGCAGGTGCAACGTGGCGTTATTCGACCAGGGCTGCGATGTCGGCAGGCACTTCGCTGGACGTCGGGTCTACTGAGGTCTTGGACCACGTGCTGCCGGACGCCTTGTACAGTTGGCCGCCGTCCACGATCCACAGGGTGTCTGTGGACGAATCCCACTCGAAGGTGGCCGACGCCGAAACCGGAATGCGCTTCACCTCGTCACCATTCTTGTTTGAGATCACGAGCGCAGTCTGTGAGGTTTCGGGCGACCTCATAAGGGCTGCTGCGTAGTCACGTGACTGTGATTGCGCTGAGGTGCCCAACGCGGTGTCCGTGGCAGTGGTAGTGACAGCGGTTGTCGGCGCGAGGGACAGTGTCGTCGTCGTCGACGATGTGGTGGCGGGAGTTGTTGTTGATCCGATGCTCGGCTGTGGCGATGGGACGGGGATGGTGGTTGTCGCGGGTTCGCTGGTGCCGGTGCCGGTGCCGGTGCTGGTACTGGTGTTGGGCGGCATCGACACGGTCGTCGGTGCGGTGGTTGAGGTTGTTTGTGTGGGGGCAGCCATCCGTGCGTTCAAATCTCCGAAGGAGCCCTCGAGGCTTGCCCCGCTGATACTGTCCTTATAGCCGTTGCACGTACCTTCGTAGAAGATCCCCCGGCGCTTGATTTCTTGTCCGCGCCAATCGGAGGACCGCTCGCCGGAGTAGCGGTTAACTGTGTAAATGCGGGTGGTGAAGTATCGTGTGCTGCCGCTGTACTCCGTCTCTGACGATCCAACGCTGACCGTAACATTCGTACCTGTGGCGGCCGAGACCCCTGGATCTCGCGTGGTTTCCCAGACCGGATTGCCTGTATTGTTCAGATAGACGCCGATGTAGTAGGTGAATCCATAGCCGAGATGCGGCCAATTCATGACACACCATTGGGTGCCGCCCGCGCCAGCGTTAGATGCGCTGATCGATGAGATTGCGGGAAGGACTTTTGTCGCCGATGACAATGTCCCGCTCTTCGCAGTAGCACTGTCGGTGAATGCCGCAGACGTCCCCGTGGCCTGGGTGAGCGCGAATACGGAAACCGCGGCTGCCGTGATGGCGAGCAATGATCGGGCGGAAGGGCTCGAGAAGCGCTGTGTGGGGGAGATGGGTTCGACCTTCGACTCGATGACGGGCACGAATTCGGTGGTGATGGCGTCGTCGATCGGTGACCGCGTGCCTGGTCTACGATCGTCGTCGCTGTCGTCCTTCTTGATGGTCGGGCGGACCACAATCATCAGGAGGGCGCCAACGAAAGCGCCGCCTAGGAAGATCGCGGCAGGGTTCGAAAGCCATGCAACCGCGTAGCCAAGGCCTCCGACGCTCGTGAATACCCGGTCCGCGTGGGTGATTACATAGGGTTCGACGTCGGGATCCTGGTTGGCATCGCCCTTGAGCATGACGATTACAGTGTCGCCGGACTTCTGTTGAATTTCGTGGACGCGGTGGGTGATCCGGGTGCCCTGGGCGTTCTCCACGCTGATGATGTCCCCGACCTTCAGTTCGGTAGCGGGAACGTTGTGAGACAGCGCGAGCGAACCCGTGGTGATCTCCGGTGACATCGAACCGGATCGGAAGATCAGTGGCTTGACGCCGAACAGCATTGCCGCGAGTGTTGCGAGGATGCATATCAGGCCGACAATCCCGCCGACCGTGAGGGCAATTTCACGCCAAACCCGGCTGGTGGGTGTCTGACGGTCGGTGTGTTTCTCTTGATCGGACATGGCTACCTCACGCCGTGGTCGCGGAGAAGGCGAACGAGACATTGATGGACTTGTTCTGCGCGGCGACCGTCACTCCGGGATCAAGGGCGACTCGCAGGCAGAGCGTCTCGGATGTGCTCTGGACTAGTGAGCGTGCAGTCGTAATGAGTGGTGTGGAGGCCGTGGTCGACAAACCGAGCGGGCCGGCGATTGCTGTGGTGCATGTGGATTCGAGCACAGTCACCTTCGTCATCGGCGCGAGAGCAGCATCCCCCGTCGCTGATGCCGACATCGAGTACTTGAAGTCCGAGGTGCCATTGTTCTGCACGGGAAGTGTTGCCTGCGCGGTGTCGCCGGGCATCATGCCCGATCTGTTGAGCGAAGTGAACGCATAGGCCGTGGGGTTGCCTGGGTTGTTGTTGAGCTGCAGATCAATCGTTGCAAGTGTGAACGCCCCGGAGGTCGCAGTTGCGGTATCGCTCCACGCAGCCATTGTGCCGACGGCGCCCAGGCCGAGGACTATCCCGAGGGAAAGGGCAGCGCGTACTCGGCCGCCACCCAGTGCCCTACGCATCCGGCCATCGTCCGTGGAAGGCGAGTGGGAGTGCTCGTCGCGAGACATGGTTGGCCCTTCTTATTTCTTTGTGGTCGACGCGTTGCCGTCGATCACCGGGATTACGGCTGTCGCGGTGGAGTCGTCGTCGCGAAGGTCGATCGGCTTTGGGCGACGGCTGCGCGCCTTGTCTCGACTCGAACTGACGAACATCGATACCGCGTAGATCAGCAGGCCGCCTACGACCACCGTCAGGAGGATCGAACGCTGCTTACCTGTGATGTAGTTGTTGATATAGCCCACGTAAGGCATCGAATACCAGACCTTGCCCCGAACCTGCTCGGGCACAACCGGTCTCTCGTCTGGGGACGGATTGTTGTCACCGTGCGTCACGAAGGTCAGATCACCCTGTGACGTGCGTCTGACTTGAGTGATCCGATGCGTCACGACCTCGGGCTTCCCGGACTCCCACTGGAAGGTGATGGGGTCACCGACCGCGAGAGTTTGCGGATCCTGCGGACGGACGACGATGAGCGTGCCTGGCGGATACGTGGGCTTCATCGATCCCGTCAGCACCGTATACGGCGTGGCGCCGACAACTCGTGGAATCACGATGGTGAGCGCGAGCACGCCCGTCATTGCGATGAGAAGCAGCCATGACACGACGGACTTGACCCACCACCAAACGGTGGTGAGTTGGTCCTCGCGGCCGACTGCGTGACTCACCAGGACTCCGAAGCGAAGGTGAACGTTGCGGTGGTGCTCGCGCCGGGTGTCTCGGCGGTCCCGACCGTGCCTCTGAGACAAAGCACTTCAGCGGCCCCCGCACCAAGTGTGCGCCATGCCGGTGAAGTCGGAGTCTGAGCCCCGATCATCGGGCCGTGGTACAACTGTGTGGCGCCAGAGGGGGCAGCGGCCGTCGGGCAGTCGCCCTCGGAGGTGACCGTGGACACCGTGAGGGTCAGCGGCACAGCAGTATTCGACTGCGCGACGTTCTGTAGTCGGTACTTCATCGGCACGTTGCCGCTATTGCGCACCGTCAGCGGGGCTTGAGCGAAGCCGCCGGGCATCAGGCCGGCTTTGCCCAACGATGAGAATGCGTAGCTGCTCTGGCTCGCGCCGCCGGCACCGACACCGATGTCGAGGGTTCCGGAGGTGATGGTGCCTCCGGCGAAGCTCTTGGAGTCACTCCACAGCGCGCCGGTCTGCTGGGCAGAGAAGAAGATCAGGCCCAGGACCGGCACCGCTGCGAGTGCCCACCGACGGTGGTTTCTAAACAACTGTCAGGAATCCTGTGTGAGGTCCAGGACGACGTTGCCGAAGGTCGCGCTCTGGTTCTGTGCCACCTGGTTTGCGGTTGCAGCGTCGAACGTGAACTGGACCTGGACCTGGACCGTCTGGCCGTCGTTGGCGCTGGTGATAGCCACGCCCGCCGGGTCCGAGGGCAGCGGGACGCTATTGACCGTGGCGGTCGTGGAGGTCTGTAGGGCCTGGGCAAGTTCGGTGCTGGTGCCGAGGCCGGGGACGGTGGCCTTGAGATGTGCGGCGAGGTTGTTGCCTGAGGCGCCGATGGTTGCCGTTGCGTTGTATGTGATGACGTCGCCCGGAACGACCTTGTAGGTGGTGATGTCGATGCTGTTGCCACCCTTCGTCCAGGTCGGCGTCCCGGCGGTGGTAAGGGTGAGCTTGCCCGACTGGATCGTGCCACCGGCGAGGTTCTCGCTGTCACTCCACAGCGCGAACGAGCCGGCGCCACCGGCGAGGAGGGCTGCAGCAGCACCGGCGGCGATTGCGCCCTTGGTCTTCTTGTTCATGCGGGTGTTCTCGTTTCTTCTGGCCCCGAGGGTAGGGGTCGTTGCAAGGGTGGTGCGTCGGCGTACAGACACTTGGACCAGTCAAAACTTTGTTTCACACACGACAACCTGGTCGGCGCTCGTCCGGCGCTGGCAGAGATGGCAGAACATGCAGAGCTGAGTCGAACGTTTGGCACTGCCCCCGCGCGGTGCCGGAGTAAGTTGTAGCACTCCCGAGACCTTGTTGAAGGCAAAACTGGTCAATCGTCCAGAAGGAAATTTGTCCGGGATCGGTTCAGTCACCGGAAGTGCGCGAAACTGCCTACGAAACGGCTGGTCAGTGCCCCTTGAACGCCTCGGCCAGCCACCACGCGCCGCCGTCGGAACTGACCTTCGCATCGATCAGCAGCGGCCGATTCCGCGGCCCCGCGACCCAGGTGCGCACGGCGTCGAGGTCGGCGACCGACCGTACCGTGACGGCCTCCGCCCCGTACCCCCGGGCTATCGCCGCAATGTCGGTGTCCGGGAACGTGACTGCGGAATGGTCGGTGCCCGGCGCATCGAAGTGGTGGACCTCCGCGCCGTAGGCGCTGTCGTTGTAGACCACCAAGACCATCGGCAGTCCCAGCCGCACCACCGTCTCCAGTTCGGAGATCCCCATCAGGAAGCCGCCGTCGCCCAGCGCGGCGACCGGGATCCGATCCGGTTGCGCCAGCGCCGTTCCGATCGCCGTCGCCAGACCCAGCCCGATCGACTGGAAGGCCTGCGTGAAGTTGAAGCCGAACTCGTCCGGCACCCGCAGGTACGCACTGGGGTAGCCCATGAAGTTGCCGGAGTCCACCGACACCGTGCGCTCGCGCGGCAGAATCGCGTCCAGCTCCCGCGACAGCACGCGCGGGTCGATCGTCGACGTGGTCGACAGGTCGTCGAACACCATGTCGTTCCAACGCCCGTGCGCCGCAATACGCTCCCGCAGCTCGTCGCTGCGGTAGCCGGCCCGCGCCGGACCGACAGCCGCGACCGCTGCGGCGGCGGTCTCACGGCAGTCGCCCAGCACTCCCAGATCGATCGGCCGGTTCGCGCCCAGCGCCGCGTCCTCGACGTCCACCTGTACGACGGTGGCGTCGGCGCCGATCAGCGATCCGTGCCGCATCGTCCACATGTTCAGCGCACAACCCCAGCCCACGATCAGGTCGGCACCGGCGATCAGCTCCGCCGTGAGCGGGCACGAGAAGCCGCCGGAGATCCCGAGCGAGAACGGGTTTCCCTCGAACAAACCGTTGGCCACCGCCGACGTCGCGACCAGCGCGCCGGTGCGCTCGGCCAGCGCCGCGATCTGCGGTCCGGCGTCCCGGGCGCCGCGCCCGGCCACGAACACCGGCCGCTCGGCCCGGTCGAGCAGCGCCACCAGCGACGTCAGCGCGCCCGCGTCCGGGTGTACCCGCTGGATCGGCGGCAGCAGCGGCACCGCCCACGACTGCGGGGCGGCCTGCTCCTGCACGTCCAACGGCAGACTCAACACCACGGTCCGCCGCTCGCGGACCGCGGTGCGGTAGGCGCGGACGGTGTCGGCCATCGCCGACGCCGCCGAATGCACCCGTTCGGCCACCGCACCGACGCTGCGCGCCAACGCATCCTGGTCGATCCGAAAGTTCGATCGCACGGCAGCACCGGCAGTGTCGGCGGTGAGCACGATCAGCGGGGTGCGGCTCTTCGCGGCCTCACCGATCCCGGTGACGGCGTTGGTGAGCCCGCAGCCCTGATGAGTGGTGACCACCGCCGGCAGCGCCGACAGCCGCGAGTAGGCGTCGGCCATCGTGGCGGCGCCGCCCTCGTGCCGGGCCGCGACGAACGGCACGCCCGCCGCGATCAGCGCGTTGGTGACCGCGAAGTTGCCGCTGCCCACCACCCCGAACGCGTGCCCCACCCCGAGCTCGGCGAGGGTGGCGCCCACCAACTGCGCGACAGTGAAACCGGCGGCGGTGGAACTCATGCCCGTTCGACCAGCGCGAACACTCGGGCGGGGCTGCCGGTGCCGCCGACGATCGGCAGCGGCGAGGCCACCAGCACCGCGCCGAGTGTCGGCAGCTTGTCGACGCCCCGCAGCTGCGTCAGGCCGTACTTGTCGTTGCCGAGCAGGTAGTAGTGCGCCGGGAACATCGGCTCGAAGCCGGCCGCGATGCCCGCGTCGATGCCGACCGTCTCGACGCCGAGACCGGTGATGGGGCTCTGCTCGGCGAGCCATTTCGCGGCGGCCGCCGAGACGCCGGGGGTGTGCGGGCCGTCGGCGTCGGCGTTCGCGAAGCGCACCGGGTCGGTGCCGCGCTCGCCCCACCCGGTGCGCAGGATCAGCCACGCGCCGTCGGGCAGCGGACCGTTCTGGGCCTCCCACGCCTCGAGGTGCTCCACCTCGAGCACGAAATCCGGATTCTGCTCCACCTCGGCGGTGACGTCGACGACAGCGACCGGGCCGATCAGCCGCTCCGGCGGGATCTGGTCGACGCTGGCGCCGTCGCGGCCGGTGATCCAGTGCGTCGGCGCGTCCAGGTGTGTGCCGGTGTGCTCGCCGGTGTGGAGGTTGTTCCACGCCCACGCCGGCCCGTCGTCGTCGAAGTTGCTGACCGTCTCCAGACGTGCCGGGATGGTGTTCGCGAACGGCTCCGGCAGATGCAGGACGGGCGTCTCCGAGCTCAGCGGCGCGGTGAGGTCGAGCACCTCGATGCTCTTGGAACCGATCTTGGTGAGCAGGTCGTCGAGCGTCGTCACGGCGTGGTCCTCACTGTCGTCGAAAGTCCGTGCGCACCAGTATCGGGCACGCAGCGAACGGACCGACCACCTGGTCGCCGAACTACGGGACGGACTCAGCCGGTCAGACGTCGCCGGGAAGGAACGGGGTCTCCTGGTAGACGCAGTAGTTGAGCCAGTTGGAGTACAGCAGGTGCCCGTGACCGCGCCAGCGGTTGAGCGGGCTCGCGGCGGGATCGTCGCCGGGGAAGTAGTGCGCGGGCGCCGCGATCGGCAGACCTTGCGCGCTGTCGCGGCGATATTCGCGTGCCAAGGTGTCCGCGTCGTACTCGGGGTGCCCGGTCACGAAGACCTGGCGGCCGTCCGGGGTGGCGGCCAGGTAGACCCCGGCCTCGTCGCTCACTGCCAACACGTCGACCTCGCCGGTGGCCTCGATGTCGGCGGCGTGGACGTCGGTGTGCCGTGAGTGCGGGGCCAGGAACTCGTCGTCGAACCCGGTGACGATCGGAGATTGCACCCCGGTGAGCCGGTGGGGAAATACACCGGAGATCTTCTGTGGGACTTCGTGTTTGCCGACGCCGTAGTAGTGGTACAGGGCCGCCTGCGCACCCCAGCAGACGTGCAGGGTCGACTGCACGGCGCCGCGGGCCCAGTCGAGGATCTTGGTCATCTCCGGCCAGTAGTCGACGTCCTCGAAGTCGAGCTTCTCGATCGGCGCCCCGGTGACGATGAGCCCGTCGAAGTGCATGTGGGCCACGTCGTCGAAAGTCGAGTAGAACGATTCGAGATGCTCGGCAGAGGTGGTACGGGAGACATGGCTGGCCATGTGCAGCAGAGTGATCTCGATCTGCAGCGGGTTGTTGCTGAGCAACCGTAGAAGCTGCGTCTCGGTGGAGACCTTCAGCGGCATCAGATTCAAAATCGCGATCCGCATGGGGCGAATGTCCTGATGTCCGGCGCGCTCGTCGGACATGACAAAGATTCGCTCCGCCTCCAGGATGGCCCTGGCGGGAAGGTCGCGCGGCACGTTGACAGGCATCGCCCAGCAGCATAGTCGGCGGCCGGTTCGAGGCAGGGGCCGGCGCTTCCGACACCCACATGCCGGACCGTCGCCCACGCGTCCTGCGGCCCGAAACGCGGATGCCTGTGACCGGGCGGGGCGGGTACACTCGGGCATTCACGCGTCCCGCAATCCGAGTGGGGCGCGTTGTTTTGCATAGATACACGCGCGCGCTCAACGGGGAGTGCGGCTGGCAGATGAGCAGGTGAACACGGTGCCTACCGGCAAGGTGAAGTGGTACGACGTCGAGAAGGGTTTCGGCTTCCTGTCCCAGGAAGAAGGGGAGGACGTCTACGTCCGCGCTTCCGCGCTGCCCGGCGACGTCGACGGCCTCAAGGCCGGTCAGCGCGTCGAATTCGACATGGCCGCCGGACGCCGCGGTCCGCAGGCGCTCAAGGTCCAGCTGCTCGAGCCGGCCCCGACGCTCCGCCAGAACGGTGGGGCGCGCAAGGACGCCGTGGCGCGCAAGCACTCGCCCGACGAACTGCACGGCATGGTCGAGGACATGATCACGCTGCTCGAGGCCAAGATCCAGCCGGACCTGCGCAAGGGTAAGTACCCGGACCGCAAGACCGCGCAGCGGATCTCCGAGGTGGTGCGCGCCGTCGCACGCGAGCTCGACAGCTGAGTCGTCCACGCGACGCGAAACGGGCGCCCTCCGGTGATCATCACCGGAGGGCGCCCGTTTCGGTCGAGGCCTCGAATCAGGAGGCGGGGGCGACCACACCGCCGCCGGGCAGCGGCATCGTCTGCAGCGCCCACACCGGGGCCAGGCCGCCCTGGGCCGGGAGCTGGATGATGGCGCTGATCAGCTGCTCGCCGGGGGCGCCGGGCACGGTCACGGCCCAGGCGTCGCCGGGCTTGTAGTCGCGGTAGCCCTCGTAGATCTCACCGGTCTTCGGGTTGCCGATCTGCACGTTCAGACGCCAGTCGGAATCGGCGATCTCCTTGGGCAGCGACAGCTGCAGCGGGTAGCCCTCGGGCACGTGCAGCTCGACGATTTCGAGGCCCTCGCACTGCAGCGACGGGTCGCAGAACCCGGGCACGACGGTGGCGGTCTCCTGCTTGGAGTACGCCGTGATGGTCGGCAGCTTCTCCTCCGACTGCCCGACGAGGTAGGCCACAACTCCGGCCAGACCGGCAGCCGCGACGATCACCACCGCGGCGATCAGCGCAAGAATCTTCTTCGTCCGGTCCTGCATCATCAAGTCCATTTCTCGTTCGGTGTATCAGTCGGCACGAGGGCTGTGGCCGACGGTGGTCTCCTGGTCGACGTGCTCGGGGCGCTTGCCGCCGAGGCCGGGTAGCAGCGAGCCACCGCGATACGTCAGCACGGTCTGTACCAGCCCGATCGTAAGCACCACCGACACGACGGTGAAACCGATCCACAGTTCGGTGGGCAGCAGGACGCCCATCGCGCCGCCGACGACCCAGCTGAGCTGGAGCACGGTCTCGGACCGACCGAACCCGGACGCGATGGACTCCTCGGGCAGGTCCTGCTGCAGCGACGCGTCGAGCGACACCTTCGCGAGCGCGCTGGCCGCGGACGCCACCAGCGCGGCGAGCGCCGCGGTGAGCAGGTTCCCGGTGATCGCGGCGAGGATCGCGACGACGGTGACGGCGATGGTGCACCGCACCACCATCATCGCGGGACGGCCCAGTTCGAGGCGGGCGCCTGCGGCGTTGCCGGCGAAGTTGCCGATGCCCGCCGCGGCACCGACCAGACCCAGCATCGCGGCCTGCATGACCGCGGCGTGGTCGGTGTTGGCCTTGGCGACGAACGCGATGTAGAGCGTGAGGAAGCCGGTGAGCACCCGGATGGTGCCGTTGCCCCACAGCCCGGTGACGACGGTGCGGCCCAGGGGCTGACGGCGTTTGTCGGGGGCGACGCCCGCGACGGCGGCCGCGTCGATCCGTTCGGTGGGGGAGTCGTCCCCGTGGAACGCGAGCTTGGCCGGCACCTCGCCCTCGGTGACCTCCACCCACGCCGGGATCCGCATGCTCAGGTACGCACCGAACGCGGTGATCAGGACGGTCAACCACAGCGCACCCGTGGAACCGGTGAGGAACGCGAGGGCGCCGGCGAGGGCGCCTGCACCGATGGTGCCGCCGATCAGGCCGAACACCGTCAGTCGCGAATTGACCCGCACCAGGTCTATCTCCGGTGGCAGCACGCGTGGCGTCACCGCGCTCTTGAGTACCGCGAAGGACTTGCTGAGCACCATCATGCCCAGCGCACACGGGTACAGCGCCCAGCTGTCGAAGTTGAAGACCAGCACGATCGCCAGCAGCGTGCGCAGCGCGAACGACGACGCCAGCGCGATCCGCCGGCCCCGCTGCAGACGGTCCAGCGCCGGCCCGATGAGCGGCGCGATCACCGCGAACGGCGCGATCGTGATCAGCAGGTACAGCGCGACCTTGGTCTTGTCCTCGCCGGTCGCGGCGGAGAAGAAAAGGGTGTTCGCGAGCGCGACGGCGACCGTCGCGTCGGTCGCGAAGTTCGCCATCACCGCGTACGTGAGCGCGGTCAGCCCCGACTTGTCGGCGCCGTCCGCGGTGGCCGCGCGCCGGAACGTGGCGATGCCCTTGTTGGTGAGTTCACGGCCACGCATCGCGGCGACCCGGGTCACCGTCAGCTTGCGCGGCATGGGGCGCGGCTTGGGGGCGTCGGCCTCGGCGGATTCGGGAGGCTCGGGGGATTCGGGGCGGGCCCCGTTCGCCGCATCATCCGCGGGGACGTCCATCCGGCGGGTCTCTTCGGCCGGCGGGGACGCGAAACGCTCGGTGGGTTGCTCGATGCGCTCGGTGCGTGCCGACCGGTCCACCGGATGCAGGGGTGGCAGCGGTGCCCTACGCCCGCTGACCCGCTGCGACGGCGGATAGTTCTCGAAACCGGGGTGACGTCGCGCCGAAGGATCCTGCGGGTGGGGCCCACGCCGAGGGGCGTCGTGGGGGTCGCGGGGTCCGGTCACCACTCAATTCTGTCCTAGTCCCCGGACAATGCACGACACGGGCGGTCCGTTCCTGCTCGCTCGGACGTGTCGGCGCCCGGCGCGACGCGCTCAGGCGACGAACCGGACCTCGAACATGCGCGGCCACAGCTTCCCCGTCACCAGGAACCGGTCGGTGCCGGGGATCTGAGCGATGCCGTTGAGCACGTCGATGCTGCCCCGCTCGTCCGCCGGCAGCGCGTCCTTCAACGCCGCCGCGTCGATCCGGCCCGTCACGACACCCGTCGCCGGATCGATCCGCACGATCGTGTCGGTGGTCCACACGTTCGCGTACACCGAACCGTCGCTCGCGCACTCGAGCTCGTTGAGCTTGTCGACGGGCCGGCCGTCGAGCGTGACGTCGACCGTCCCCGTCTCCGCGAACGTCTCGGGATCGCGGAAGGTGAGCGCGTCGGAACCGTCGCTCATCACCAGCCGGTCGGGCTGCGTGCACAACCCCCAGCCCTCGCCCTCGTAGTCGACGGTGCGGCGCTGCGCGAGGGTGTCGCGGTCGCGTTCGATCGCGACCCCGTCCTTCCACGTGATCTGCCACACCGTGTCGCCGACGACGGTGATCCCCTCGCCGAACATCGGCCGAGACAGGTCGGCGCGGGCCTGCTCGACGCCGGTGTCGAGCGCGGTCGCCCGCACCCACGACTGCCCCACCCGTCCGGTGCTCTCGAACAGCGTGCCGTCGGAGATCTCCAGGCCCTGCGTGAACGCGGACGGATCATGGGGAAGTTCGCGGACGATCTCCGGGTGCATCCGTTCGGCGATCGTCGCGCCCGCCGGCGGGGTGCCGCCCGAGCAGCCGGTGAGCAGAGCGACGGCCGCCACGGACACCGCGACCGCGGCCCGGACGGGGGTGCTACGCAGATTCACCCGCCCAGCATGGCAGCCCGCACGAGCGCAGACGGGACCGAGTGCGGCAAGATGGACACCGTGAGTGTTACGTCGTCTCCCGAGAGCGCCGTCGTGCGCCCCGTCCTCGCCGATGCCGTCGAGCTTGCTCGCACGGCGCTGGTCGACCTCGGAGAGGGAGGAGTGGGCAGATACCTCGGCGTGACCGCCGAGGACGACTGCGCCGCCACTCACCGCTTCGACACCGAGCTTCCCGGTTACCGGGGCTGGCAGTGGGCCGTCGTCGTGGCCGCCGTGCCGGGCTCCGATCACGTCACCGTCAGCGAGCTCGCGCTGCTGCCCGGGCCGGACGCGCTCGTCGCGCCCGAGTGGCTGCCGTGGGATCAGCGCGTCCGCCCCGGCGATCTCTCGCCCGGCGACCTGCTCGCGCCGCGGGAGAACGATCCGCGGTTGGTGCCCGGTTACGTCGCCACCGGCGACCCCGAGATCGACGACGTCGCGTTCGAGGTGGGCCTGGGACGCAAGCAGGTCATGAGCCGCGAGGGCCGCCTGGACTGCGCCGCCCGCTGGCACGACGGCGACTACGGTCCCGATTCCGAGATGGCCAAGGCCGCGCCGTCGACGTGCGACCTGTGCGGTTTCTATCTGCCGCTGGCCGGTTCGCTGCACGCCGCGTTCGGCGTGTGCGGAAACGAGATGGCCGCCGACGGGCACATCGTGCACGCGGCGCACGGCTGCGGTGCGCACTCCGACACCACGCTCCCCACCGGTGCGGGCACCCCGCGCTACGACGCCTACGACGACGGCGCGATCGAGGCGGTGCAGATCGAGCGTGCCGAGCCGGCCGCCGAAACCACTGCGGTCGAAGCGGCTCCCGAGCCGTCCCAGGCTCCCGAGGACGCTTCCCCGGACACCACCTCGGCCGATTGACCGACCCCTTCGGCACCGACGCGCTGCGCGACGGCACGATCCTCGCGTGGCGCAACTCCCCGACGCGGCTGCGTGAGGACGCGGCCGCGGAGGCCGACCTCGTCCGCGCCGGGTACCGCGACCGGCTGCTGACGGAACTGGCACAGAACGCGGCCGACGCCGCCGCCCGGGCCGGCGTCCCCGGGACGCTGCGCGTGGAGCTGCACGGCGATGTGCTGCGGATCGCCAACACCGGTGCCCCCCTCGACATCGAGGGTGTGCAGGCTCTCGCCGCACTGCGCGCATCCGGGAAGTCCACCGGGGTAGGACGATTCGGCGTCGGCTTCACCGCCGTCCGCTCGGTGAGCGACGAGATCGAACTGCGCTCCACCAGCGGGTCGCTGCAGTTCTCGGCCGCCCGCACCCGGGCGGAGATCGCCGACTCCTGCCTGCAGGCGCCGGCGTCCGGCGTCCCGGTGCTGCGTCTGGTGTGGGCCACCGACGAGCCGCCCGCCGCCGGGTTCGACTCCGAGGTGGTGCTGCACCTGCGCCCCGACATCGACGGCGCTGCGCTGCTGGGCGGGTTCGCCGACGAGGCCGTCGACCTGCTGCTGGAACTGCCCGCGCTCGAGACGATCACGATCGGCGACCGCACGCTGCGCCGCACCGCCCGCGACCTCGACGGCGGGCTTACCGAGATCACCGTCGGCGAGAACACGTGGTGGCAGTACGTCACCGACACCGCGCGCTGGCTGGTTCCGGTGGTCGACGGCCGCGTCCGCCCCGTCGCCGAGGACGTGCTGCGCGCGCCCACCCGGTCCGACGAAGAACTGTCGCTGCCCGCGTTGCTGATCGCCGACGTCCCGATGCAGCCCGACCGCCGACGCCTGCTGCCCGGTGCGCCGCTGGCTCGTGTCGCGCTCGGCTACGCGCGGTTCGTCGCCGCCCTGCCCGGCGACCAGCGGCTCGACCTGGTGCCGCTGCCCGGGTTCGCGCGCAGCGAGACCGACGCCGCGCTGCGGGAGGCGGTGCTCGCCGACCTGCGGACCCAACCGTGGCTACCGCCCGCCGAGACCGGCTCCGACGTACCGGATCTCGTGCCGGCGCGGGCGAGTGTGTTGTCCGGGCTCACCAGGGAACTGGCCGATGCGCTCGCGGATGTCGTGCCCGGCCTGGTGGATCCGGAGCTGTCCGGCCCGCGCCACGCCGCCGCGCTGGCGGCCGTCGACGTGCACCGCTTCGGGCTGGCCCGCGTCGCGGAACTGCTCGGCGGACACAGCCGCGAGCCGTCGTGGTGGCACGCCGTCTACGCCGCGCTCGAACCGCTGGTGGTGGACGCACTGGCGGTGGAAGAGCTTGCCGCCGTTCCGGTTCCGCTCGCGGACGGCCGCACCGTCACCGGTCCGCGCACCGTCGTCACCGGCACCGATCTGGGGCACGCCCTCGACGATGCGGCGTCGGCGCTGGACTGGGTACGCCTGGTGCACCCGGACGCCGCGCACCCGTTGCTGAACCGGTTGGGTGCGCAGCGGGCCACCGCCGGTGACCTGCTGTCGGATCCCGCACTGCACGCGCGGATCGAGGACCTCGACTACGACGACCCCGGCGCGGCAACCGAACTGGCGTCGGCGGTGCTCGCGCTCGTGACGCTCACCGCGCGCGAGTCGCGGCCGACCTGGCTGGGTGAACTCCCACTGCCCGACGCCGACGGCGAACTCGTGCCCGCCGACCAGTTGCTGCTCCCCGGCGCACCGTTGGCCGACGTGCTGGACGCCGACTCGCCTTTCGGGACCGTCGACGCCGCCCTCGTGGACCGGTTCGGTGCGGAGGCGCTGCGCGCTGTGGGCGTCGGCTGGGGTTTCACGGTGCTGCGCGCCGACCTGCCCACCGGCCCCGAACACGACCTCGACGACGAGGACGCCTGGTGGGACACCCTCGCCGACGACCCCGAGACGCTGATCGCGGTCCGCGACCTCGACCTGGTCGACCCCGACCGCTGGGCGCAGGCGCTGACCCTGCTCGCCGCCGAGCCCGACACGGCGTCCGCGCTCGGCGACCGGACCGGCTACACCGCGTGGTGGCTGCGCACCCACGCCGAGATCGACGGCCGCCCGCTGGGGCTGCTCCGCGCCGCCGACGACGACACCTTCGCCGGCCTGCTCGACGTCCTCGACCACCCCGACGCCCCGGCGCTCGCGGCGGCGCTCGCCCCGCGGACCGTCGACGACAACGCGCTCGCCGCCGTGCTGCTGGACCGTCTCGCCGACCCCGCGCGCACGCCCAGCCCCGACGTCGTGGTCCGTGCCCACCGGCTGCTCGCCGACGCCGCCCGGCGCGGGGTGCTCGACCTCGACGACCTGGACCTGCCCGCGCAGGTGCGCAGCCTGACCGGCGCCGTCGTCGACCCCGACGTCGCGCTGGTGCTCGACCGCGCCCACCTCGCGGCCGTCGTGCCGCCGGAGCGTCTGGTGCTCGGCGCGCTCGACACCGCCGCCGCCCTCGCGGATCTGCTGGACCTGCCGCTCGCGTCGGCCGCCGTCGAGGCGCGCGTCGTCGGCGACGGGGCGGTGAGCACGTGGGACCGCGAGCCCGGCGCGGTGCTCGCGTGCGCGGCCCTGGGCCTGCCACTGCCGTCCGGTGACGTCGTCGTGCACGACGATCTGGTGGTGCGTCTCGGCGGCGCACTCGACGGCGACGTCGCGGTGCCGATCTGGATCGACGACGACGGCCGTGCGCACTTGCGGCGCCGGCCGGTGGGGGAGCAGCGATGACGGACATGGATCAGTCGGTGCTGAACTGGATGCTCGACATCCGCACCCCCGGCCTGACCGACGTGGTCACCGTGATCACCCACAGCGGCGGCACCGTCGCCGCGTTCGTGATCTCGACGATCGTCACGGTCGCCCTGCTGCTCCGCCGGTACACCGCGGAGGCAGTGACGGTCGCGGGCGCAATGCTGTCCGGGTGGGCCGCGATGAGCCTGCTCAAACTCTTCTTCGGGCGCCAGCGGCCGCCGGTGCCCGAGCGGCTGGTCGTGCTCGACAGCTATTCGTTCCCGTCGGGGCACGCGATGATGTCGGCGATCCTCGCGTGCGTGCTCGGCGCCGTCGTCGTGCGTCTCGTCGCACCCGGGATCCGGCGGATCGCGCTGCTCGTGCTGCTGGGTTGCTACACGATCGCCGTCGGACTCTCCCGCGTCTACCTGGCCGCGCACTGGCTCACCGACGTGCTGGCCGGGTGGGCGTTCGGTATCGCGTGGGCGGCGCTGTGGATCTGGGCGATCAGCCGTCGCAGCCGCCACCGGACACGCGCGAATACCCTGTGAGATCAGTCACCGGGCGGATGGGTTGCGCCCCCGCGTCCGCTGTCGGTCAGACCAGCCCCTGCTGCGCGCCACGTCGGCCGCGCCGCGCCGCGCGGCGCTGAACCAGGAACAGTCCGAATCCGAGGAGGCCCAGGGCGATTCCGGCGTAACAGACCGGAAGCGCTGTGTTCCAACGGTCCCCGGACGCGAGGACCACGACGGTCGCCACGATCCACGCGAGGGTTCCCACCGCCAGAACCGGGCGCGGGTCGGAGAGGCGCTCCACGAGCGTCGGCGTGCTATGGATTTCGGTCACACGATTAAGTTACCCGCGCGTCGGTGCCCTAATCTGCCAGGTGCGAAACCCCACTTCCCGGCGATTGGACCGAAACACGACATGGCGGTTACCGACAAGACCACCGAGCCCTCGCGGCCGTCGGCACCCTCGCGGTTGCTCGACACCTATTTCAAGATCTCCGAGCGGGGCTCGACCATCAGCACCGAGGTCCGCGGCGGCCTGGTCACGTTCGTGGCCATGGCCTACATCGTGGTCCTCAACCCGCTGATCCTCGGTAGCTTCTCGGCGGACGACGCCGTCGCCAAGACCGACGTACTCGGCAACATCCTCCCGGTCAGCCAGGTCGCCGCCGTCACCGCGCTCGTCGCGGGCCTGATGAGCATCGCGTTCGGCATCATCGCCAACTATCCGTTCGGTATCGCCGCGGGTCTCGGCATCAACAGCCTGCTCGCCGTGACGATCGCCCCGCAGGTGACGTGGCCCGAGGCGATGGGTCTGGTCGTCATCGACGGCATCATCATCGTCGCGCTCGCCGCCACCGGCTTCCGTACCGCCGTGTTCAACGCCATCCCGCGCGAGCTCAAGGCCGCGATCGCCGCCGGAATCGGCATGTTCATCGCGTTCATCGGCCTCGTCGACGCCGGTTTCGTCCGACGCATCCCCGACGCCGCGGGCACCACGGTCCCCGTCGGCCTCGGCATCAACGGCTCCATCTCGGCATGGCCGACCGCCGTGTTCGTCTTCGGCGTGCTGCTCATGGGCATCCTCGTCGTGCGCAAGGTCCGCGGCGGTCTGCTGATCGGCATCGTCGTCACCACCGTGCTCGCCGCGATCCTCGAGGCCGTCTTCGACATCGGCGCCTCCAAGGGCGTCGACCCCAAGGGCTGGAACCTCAGCGTCCCCGCGATGCCCGACGTGTTCGCGCAGCTGCCCGATCTCAGCCTGGTCGGTGACGTCAGCCTGTTCGGTGCGTTCACCCGTATCGGTGTCATCGCCGCCAGCCTGCTCGTCTTCACGCTGGTGCTCGCCAACTTCTTCGACGCCATGGGCACCATGACCGGTCTCGGCAAGGAAGCGAAGCTGGCCGACGAGGACGGCAACCTGCCCGGCATCGGCAAGGCCCTGATCGTCGAGGGTGCCGGCGCCGTCGTGGGCGGCGGCGCGTCCGCGTCGTCCAACACGGTGTTCGTCGAGTCGGCCTCGGGCATCGCCGAGGGCGCTCGCACCGGCCTCGCCAACGTCGTCACCGGCACGCTGTTCCTCGCCGCGATGTTCCTGACCCCGCTGTACTCGGTGGTCCCGATCGAGGCGGCCGCACCGGCTCTGGTCGTGGTGGGCGCGTTGATGATCGGCCAGCTGCGCGAGATCGACTTCAGCAAGTTCGCCATCGCCCTGCCGGCCTTCCTGACCGTCGTGACGATGCCGTTCACCTACTCGATCGCCAACGGCATCGGCATCGGCTTCATCTCCTACGTGGTCCTCGCGGCCGCGGGTGGCAACGCGAAGAAGATCCATCCGCTGCTGTGGATCGTCGCCGCGCTGTTCGTCGCATACTTCGCGGTCGGCCCCATCACTGACGCCGTTACGTGATTGGCGGGGCGCGAGTTCCCGTATTGTTCGAAGTTGTGACAACGGATACTCGCGCCCTTGCCAGCGACCTCTCCCTAGCGGTGGTCCGCCTCACACGCCACCTGCGGGGACGGCGCGCTGACGCACAGGTGACGCTGACGCAGCTGTCCGCGCTCGTCACGCTCAGCGCCGAGGGACCCATGACCCCGGGTGCACTCGCCCAGCGCGAGAAGGTCCAGCCGCCGTCGATGACGCGGGTCATCGCCTCCCTCGCGGACGTCGGACTGGTCGACCGCGCACCGCATCCCACCGACGGTCGACAGATCATCGTGTCGCTCTCCGACGCCGGCCACGCCCTCATCGAGGGGGAGACCCAGGCCCGTGAGGCGTGGATGACGGAGAAGCTGTCGGGCCTCGACGCCACCCAGCTCGCCACGCTGCGCGACGCCGTCACGATCATCAGTTCCCTGGTCTCCGAGAACGACTGACCCTTCCACCCGAAACCGGTCAGCGGGATGTAATCCCCGCTGACCGGTTTCGCGTGTGCAAGATCACGGGGTGTCAACCGATCTCGCGCCGTCGATGTTCGCCGCGCTGCGCTCCCGCAACTACCGGTACTGGACGGCCGGTCAGATCGTGTCCCTCGTCGGCACGTGGATGCAGCGGATCGCGCAGGACTGGTTGGTCCTGACCCTCTCCGGCGGAGACGGTTTCGCGGTCGGCGTCGTGATGGCTCTGCAGTTCGGGCCGACGCTGTTCCTGTCGATGTACGGCGGGCTGCTCGCCGACCGATACGACAAGCGGCGCATCCTGATGGTCTCGCTGGTCGCGATGGCGTCGTTCGGGTTGATTCTCGGACTGCTCGACGTGGGTGGTGTGGTGCAGCTGTGGCACGTGTACGTGCTGGCGTTCGCGCTCGGCTGCGTCACGGCTCTCGAAACGCCCGTGCGCCAGTCGTTCACGATCGAGATGGTCGGACCGGACCGATTGGCCAACGCAATCGCGTTGAACTCCATGATGTTCAACGCCGCCCGCATCGTCGGACCCGCCGTGGCCGGTGTGCTCATCACGCTGATCGGCACCGGCCCGGTGTTCCTCGTCAACTCCGTGTCCTTCGTCGCGGTGTTCGCCTCGCTGCTGTGGATGCGGGTGGACGAGCTCACCCGGTCCGCGCCGGCGCCGCGGACCAAGGGGCAGGTGCGGGAAGGCTTCCGGTACGCGCGCGGCAGGCCCGACCTCACCGTCGTCCTGCTCACCGTGTTCGTGGTCTCCACGTTCGGGCTGAACTTCTCGCTCACCCTGGCCGTCCTGGCCCGCAACACCTTCGGCAAGGACGCCGACGCGTTCGGTCTGCTGTCGACGATGCTCGCGATCGGCATGCTCGGCGGCGCCACCCTCGCCGCGCGGCGGGCGACGGCCCCCACCGTCGGCTGGTGTCTCGGCGCCGCTGTCGGGTTCGGCGTCCTCGAGACCGCCATCGGACTCGTCCCGTCGTATGTGGCGGTCATCGTGCTGCTCGTGCCCACCGGCGCCCTCGTCCTCACGTTCTCGACGGCCGCGATGAGCATCCTGCAGATGTCGGTGCCGTCCGAGATGCGCGGCCGGGTGATGGGCATGTACATGCTCGCCTTCCTCGGCGGCACCCCGCTGGGCAGCCCGCTCCTGGGCTGGCTGGCCGACGCCGTCGACCCCCGCGCCCCGCTCGTGATCGGCGGCGTCGTCTCCCTCGTCGCAGCTCTGGCCGCCGCGGGCTACGTGCGTCGTTCGGCAACCTTGGGGCGTGCGGGGAACAGCGTGTAGCTGAGCGCGACCACGCCCCAGACACCGAGGACGACCGTGAGCGTGCGGATCCAGTCGGACAGGGCTGCGGTGCGGTCCGGTTCGCCGACCATCGCGATCGCGGCGAGCAGCAGGCCGCACGCGATACCCCAGGCCACCACGGCCTTTCCGAACTCGCGCCACTCGCGGATCGCCCGTGCCCTCCCGTGCCGGGCGGGCTTCTCGGGGGCGGGTCCTCCGGCGAAGCGGTGGGCGAAACGACCATCCGCCCAGCGGATGATGCTGTGGCCGAAGGCGACCGAGAAGCCGATGTACGCCGCCGCCAGACCGTGGCTCCACGACGCCTCGGCCCCGCCACGCAGATCGATCGTGGTGGCGACCAACAGCACGACGTCGACGAGCGGTGCGCCCACCAGCAGTACCGCGCCGAGCGTGGGGCGGCGCAGGAGGTAGCGCGCCGTCAGGCCGGCGCCGAGGAACACCCAGAAGAGGATCTCGCACGCGACGATCAGTTGCACGATCATGTCCGCCCCATTTCTAGTACGACTGTGTTAGTCGGGTAGAAACTATCACGACTGTGTTAGTTTTGGCGACGTGGTGAAGCGAACCAGTACCGAGGCCCGCCGCGAGGAGATCGCCGACGCGGTCCTGCAGGTGATCCGGCGCGACGGCATCGGCGCCGCCAGCGTGCGCACCGTCGCCGACGAGGCCGGGCTGTCCACCGGGTCGCTGCGGCACTTCTTCGGCACCCAGTCCGAACTGCTGCTGTTCGCGATGGAACTGGTCACCAGGCGGGTCCACGAGCGCATCGCGGCGATCGAATTCACCGGCGACCTGCGCGCCGACGCCCGACTGCTGGCCGAGCAGTTCGTCCCGCTCGACGCCGACCGGCGCGGCGAGATGGACGTCTGGCAGGCCTTCGTGGTGGCCGCGCGCACGGATCCAGCCCTCGCCGCGGTGCGCGACCGCACCGACCGGGAGATGTACGAGGGTTTCCTCCGCCTCGTCGGCGCGCTGCACGACGCCGGCCTGCTCGCGCCGGACACATCGGTGGAAGTGGAAGCGGCGCGGTTGCACGCCCTGGTCGACGGCCTCGCCGCCCACGGCGTCAACCACCCCCGCCGCATGGACGCCGAGCGGCTCCACGCCGTCCTCGACGCCCACTTCGCGGCCCTGCTCGTGGATGGGGACACCGTGTAGCCGAACGCCGAGTCCGGTACGGCACGATGGACCCGTGGTTCACGTCATCGACATCGCAGACCCCGCCGACCCCCGGTTGGGCGACTACCGCGATCTGAATTCGTCGGATCGTCGCCCCGACCTGCCCGGAGGCAAGGGCCTGGTGATCGCCGAGGGCGTGCTGGTGGTGCAGCGGATGCTCGCATCGCGCTTCACCCCGAACAGCCTGCTCGGCGTCGACCGACGTCTCACCGAACTGTCCGCGGACCTCGAGGGCGTGGACGTGCCGTTCTACCGAAGCACCGCCGACGTGATGGCGCAGGTCGTGGGCTTCCACCTGAACCGCGGTGTCCTCGCGGCCGCGCACCGCCCGCCCGCCCTCGACGTCGAGGACGTCCTGCGCGACGCCCGCACCGTCGCGGTGCTCGAGGGCGTCAACGACCACGAGAACATCGGCTCGATGTTCCGCAACGCCGCCGGTCTCGGTGTCGACGCCATCCTGTTCGGCGCTGCGGTGGCGGACCCGTTGTACCGGCGGGCGGTGCGCGTGTCGATGGGGCACGCGCTACGGGTTCCGTTCGCGCAGATCCCGGAGTGGCCGCGCGGACTGAACATTCTGCGCGACAAAGGTTTCCAGCTGATCTCACTCACTCCGAATCCGTCGGCGCCGACGCTCGCGGAGGCGATGACGGGCGAGAGGGTGGCATTGCTGCTCGGTGCGGAGGGTCCGGGATTGACCGAAGACGCGATGCGTGTCACCGACGTGCGTGCCCGCATCCCGATGTCGGCGGGTACCGATTCGCTCAACGTGGCGACCGCGGCTGCGATGGCGTTCTACGAGCGAATCCGGACCGGATCGTGACCGCGTCCGCCGATCCGACCCCGTGGGCGACGGGCCTGCTGGTCAGCACGTTCGCCGCGGTGGTGACGCTGGTCGCGGTCGTGGCGTTCGGCGTCACCCTCGCGCACATCCACCCGCTGCTCACTGTGGGGTTCAACCTCGTCGCCGTCGGCGGCGCCGCACCCACCGTGTGGCGGTGGCGGAACCTGCCGGTGTGGCGGTGGGTGGTCTACGGTGTGGCGGCCGGAGTCGTATCCGGTTGGATCGCATTGCTTTTCGGGGCCTTCTAGGCCGCGTCAGCGCTCCCGTCGGAACAGTCGCGCGAACAACGATCGCCGCTGCGGCCGGGCCGCCTGCTCGGGCCGGGCCTGCTCGGCGCGCAGTTGCTCGGCGCGGGCCTGCTCGGCGCGCAGCCTCTCCTGTGCGCGTCGCACCGCCTCCGGCACCTGACCGGTCGGGTGAACGGCGAAGCGGCACACCGTGATCGATGACAGGTCCAGGTCGTCCCCGAGCCATGCGGCCGGGGCCGCCTCGGCGAACGCGCCGGGATCGAACGGCAGCGTCTGCGGGTCCGGCAGGACGTCCATCACCGGCGGCGCCGGGTGCTCGCCCGCCCAGTACGGCCGCTCCCACACCTGGGGCAGACCGAGATCCTCGATGATGTGCACCGGCGTCGCGCTGAACGACCGCTTGAGTTCGCCGTCCTCCCAGTGCGCGAACGCACCCCAGGAACCGGCGGCCGTGTGGACGGTCGACGAACTCAGGTAGGTGTGGGTGGCCCCCGTCGGGCGGATCCAGTGCTCGACGAGCGTCGACGGCGTCGGCGGCAGCGCCTCCCCCGTGCGAACCACGGCGACGCCCGGGTAGCGGCCGACGACCACCTCGCCGGGTTCGGGCTTCACGGCGTCGGACAGCGGCTCGTCACCGAGGTACGTGACGTCGAGACCGGGATGCAGCGTCGCGGCGAGGGCCCGGGCGGACTTCCGGTCCGGTATCGCGCCGCGCAGGACCCCGGTGGGCTCGGTGGCGTCGACGTACCAGATCGTCGAGGAGGTGACCCCCAGCACCGGCGTCAGCCGCGCCCGTTGCTCCGCACGCCCAGCAGCACGTCGTCCCACGACGGCAGGGCGGGCTTGCCGCGCTTGTCCTTACCAGGCGTCTGCTGCGGCGCGACCTTGGGCTGATCGTGTTCGATCTCGCCTGTGACCTCCGACGCGGGGGCGTGGGACTCGTTGTCCGCCAACACGATCGGAGAATCCTGGGCCTTGTCGGACGGCTCGGTGCTCTCGTGCTCGTGATCCTGCTCGAAATCGGCCGGACCGTAGATCGGGTTGGTGGGCACCGGAGCGAGACCGCGCCGACCGAAATCGGGGTCGACGAGCTGGGCGGCCGTGTCGTCGAGCGCGGTGATGGTGCCGCCGTGCGCGTCCGGCTGGTAACGCCAGTGCGCGGTGTTGGTGGTGCGGCCGGCCTGCCACTGCAGCTGGGCCACCCAGAATCCGTCCTCGTCCTTCCAGGCGTCCCACGTGATGGCGCTGTTCTCGTGACCGCGCGCCTTGAACGCCAGCGTCACGATCTCCGAAAGGGTGTGCACGGCCGGGCCGTCCGGACGTACCGGATGACCGGCCTGCGCCATCTCCGCGGCCCGGGCGCGCTCGAGCAGCACGGGGTACGCGAAGCGTTCCACCTTGGCGTGCGGGATGCCGGCCTGTTCGGCGACCTGTTCGACGGAGGCGCCGGCACGGATGCGGGCCTGGATTTCGCGGGGGCGGAGCTGACTGTCCATTTCGATCTCAATCTGGCCGAGTCGAGCGATGTCCCCGCGGGAGGCCGCGCGGAGTTTGTCATCGGCTGGGAGCCGGAACTTTTCGCCGGTGTCTGGATCAGAACACACCACGTGCGCGCCGCCAGGTTCGAGACCTATTACTCGCAGCTCCCGCACGTTCGTCCTCCTCATCGCGCCGACTCGCGATCACGTCATGATCGACTGTAATTCATCCGTGACCCACGCGCAGGAAAGACACGCGCGCCGTATATCACCCCCCCGCGCGTTTTGCGCACTTATCGCTACCCCGGGGATGTGATGCGCGCGACAAGTGCGCAAAGCGCGGGAGGAGGGGTGGTCCGGGGTGCGACAAGTGCGCAAAACGCGAGGTGGGGGAGGGGAGGGCGCGGAGGGGCGGGGGAAGGAGACGTAGGGACGCAGAAAGGGCGGGCACGCGCACGCGTGCCCGCCCTCGCTACGGAGAACCGGGAAGCCCGGGGCCACCCCTGCGGCCCGGCGGAAATCAGCCGAGCTGCGAGACGACCCAGTCGATGCTCTTGGTGAGCTGCGAGATGTCCTCGGGGTCGATCGCCGGGAACATGCCGATGCGCAGCTGGTTGCGGCCCAGCTTGCGGTACGGCTCGGTATCGACGATGCCGTTGGCGCGCAGGATCTTCGCGACCGCGGCCGCGTCGACCGAGTCGGCGAAGTCGATGGTGCCGACGACCTGCGAGCGGTAGGCCGGATCGGCGACGAACGGCGTCGCGTACTCCGAAGCCTCGGCCCACGAGTACAGGCGCTCCGACGAATCCTTGGTGCGCGCCGTGGTCCAGTCCAGGCCGCCGTTGGAGTTCATCCACGCGATCTGGTTCTCGAACATCAGCAGCGTCGCGAGCGCCGGAGTGTTGTACGTCTGGTCCTTGGTGGAGTTGTCGACCGCGATCGGCAGCGACAGGAAGTCCGGAGTCCAGCGGCCCGAGTCCTTGATCTCGGCCACGCGCTCGAGCGCGGCCGGGCTCATCAGGGCGATCCACAGGCCACCGTCCGCGGCGAAGCACTTCTGCGGCGCGAAGTAGTAGACGTCGGCGTCGGCGGCGTTGACCGGCAGACCACCGGCACCCGAGGTGGCGTCGATCGCGATGAGCGCGTTCTCCGAACCCGCCGGGCGGGACACCGGCACGGCGACACCCGTCGAGGTCTCGTTGTGCGCCCAGCCGATGAGGTCGACCGAACCGTCGGCGACGATCTCCGGTGCGGTGCCCGGATCGCTCGACACGACGATGGGGTCGCCGATGAACGGGTTGTTCTTCGCCACAGACGCGAACTTGGACGAGAACTCGCCGTACGTGAAGTGCTGCGAGCGCTCCCGGATCAGACCGAAGGCCGCCGCATCCCAGAACGCGGTGGAGCCGCCGTTGCCGAGGACGACCTCGTAGCCCTCGGGCAGCGAGAACAGGTCACGCAGGCCCGAGCGCACGCGGCCGACGACGTCCTTGACGGGCTTCTGCCGGTGGCTGGTGCCGAACACCGAGGCGCCGACGTCGACCAGGGACTGCAGCTGCTCGGGGCGAACCTTCGAGGGTCCGCAACCGAAGCGGCCGTCGACGGGCTTGAGGTCGGCGGGGATGATCGGTGTGCTCATCGGTGCGAGTTGTCCTTATCGATTGTGCTCGGATGTGGTTGGACGTCCAGCTGTTTCTAGCTGTGCGAAATCTGGTCCCAGCCCGCGACCGAGTCGGGGGTGCGGGGCTCGGGGCCGGTGTAGATGGCGGCGGGGCGGACCAGCTTGCCCAGACGCTTCTGTTCCATGATGTGCGCGCACCAGCCGGCGGTACGGCCGCACGTGAACATGGCGGGCATCATGTGCGCGGGCACCTCGGCGAAGTCGAGGATCACCGCCGCCCAGAACTCGACGTTCGTCTCGATCGCGCGATCGGGGCGACGCTCCCGCAGCTCGGCGAGCGCGGCCTGCTCGAGTGCCGCGGCCACCTCGAAGCGGGGTGCGTTCAGACGCTTGGCGGTCTCACGCAGCACCCGGGCGCGCGGGTCCTCGGCCCGGTACACCCGGTGGCCGAAGCCCATCAGCTTCTCCTTGCGGTCGAGGATCCCCTTGACCAGGGCGCGGGCGTCGCCGGTGCGCTCGGTCTCCTCGATCATCGGCAGCACGCGCGCGGGGGCACCGCCGTGCAGCGGGCCGGACATCGCGCCGATCGCCCCGGACAGCGACGCCGCCACGTCGGCGCCGGTGGAGGCGATGACGCGCGCGGTGAAGGTGGAGGCGTTCATGCCGTGCTCGGCGGCCGACACCCAGTACGCGTCGATGGCCTCGATGTGCGCCGGATCCGGGTCGCCCTTCCACCGCGTCATGAAACGCGCGGTGACGGTGGGGCATTCGTCGATGAGCTTCTGCGGCACGGCCGGCTGGTAGATGCCGCGCGCGGACTGCGCGACGTACGACAGCGCCATCACCGAGGCCCGCGCGAGATTCTCGCGGGCGGTCTCGTCGTCGATGTCGAGCAGCGGCTGGTAGCCCCAGATCGGGGCGAGCATCGCGAGACCGGCCTGCACGTCGACGCGGACGTCGCCGGTGTGGATGGGCAGCGGGAACGGCTCCGCCGGGGGCAGACCCCGGCCGAACTCGCCGTCGACCAGCAGCGCCCACACGTTGCCGAACGTGACGCGGCGGCCGACGAGATCCTCGATGTCGACACCGCGGTAGCGCAGCGCGCCGCCGTCCTTGTCGGGCTCGGCGATGTCGGTGGTGAACGCGACGACGCCTTCGAGGCCGCTGACGAAATCCTCGGGTACTACAGCGCTGGGTGCCATTGCTCCTGGACTCTCCTCATCCGAGTGCCGCCCGTGCGAGCTGCACTGCCTGCCTCAGCCTTCGACTACTGCAACATGGGGCTTCGAGATACTCCGTCGGGCCTGGTGCTAACCAAACTCTAGCGGGTGTCACCGCTCACCTGGCCAGCGCCTACCCAGGGGTAGCGTCAACGGCTGTGTCGTCAGATTCCCGCCGCCGGGGTTCCCGGAATTCCGATCTCTCCACGATGAGGGTCAGCTACGGCGAAATCGGGCCGCAGCGGCCCGTCGTCGAACCCGATCTCGAGCCGTCCTGGCTCGACGACGGATGGGTCGCGTTGGCGCGCCGGTGGGTCGAGGAGGCAGTCGAGGCGGGACTGCCGGAACCGAATGCGATGGTGCTCGGCACCGTCGATGCCGACGGGCACCCGTGCACACGGACGGTGCTGTGCAAGGGGTTCGACGAGGACGGTGTGCAGTTCTTCACCAATTACGACTCCGACAAGGGTCGTCAGCTGGCCGCGACGCCGTACGCGTCGGTGACGTTCACGTGGATTCCGCTCGCACACCAGCTCACCGTCCGCGGTCCCGTGGTGAAAACCAGCGAGAGCACGACGTCCGAGTACTGGAACAGCCGCCCGCGCGGCTCCCGGCTGGGGGCGTGGGCGTCGGACCAGTCCCGCCCGATCGATACCCGCGCTGACCTCGAGAGCCGACTCGTGGACGCCGGCAGGCGTTTCGGCGTCGACGGTGACATCCCGGTGCCCGCGCACTGGGGTGGGTTCCGGATCCGCCCCGAGTCGGTCGAGTTCTGGCAGGGCCGACCCAACCGCATGCACAACCGCATCCGCACCCGTCTGGTCGACGGCGCCTGGACCGTCGAGCGTCTGCAGCCGTGAGGGGACTGCTCGCCGACGTCACTCCGCTCCGCAATCCCGACTACCGGCGGTTGTGGACGAGCGGCATCGTCACCGTCATCGGCGGACAGCTCACCGTCGTGGCCGTGCCGCTGCAGATCTTCGCGATCACCCAGAACTCGGCCTACGTCGGTCTCGCCGGCATCTTCGGGCTGGTGCCGCTGGTCGTGTTCGGCCTGTGGGGCGGAGCCCTCGCCGACGTCATGGATCGCCGCAAACTGATCGTCATCACCACGCTCGGTCTGATCGGCACGTCGGTGTTGCTGTGGCTGCAGGCCGCCGCGAACGTGAACAACGTGTGGTTGCTGCTGTGTCTGTTCTCGTTGCAGCAGGTGTTCTTCGCGGTGAACTCGCCGACCCGCAGCGCGATCATTCCGCGACTGCTGCCCCTGAAGGATCTGCCGGCGGCGAACTCCCTCAACATGACGGTGATGCAGTTCGGTGCCATCGCCGGTCCGCTGCTCGCGGGCGTCCTCATACCGGTGGCCGGATTGTCGACGGTGTATCTGCTGGACTCGATCGCGCTGCTCGCGACGCTGTGGGCGGTGATCAAACTGCCGGCGCTGCCGCCGACCGGTCCGGCGCGCCGCGCCGGACTGCGCGTGGTGGGAGAGGGCTTCACGTATCTCGCCACCCAGAAGGTGCTGCTGGCGTCGTTCGTCGTCGACATCGTCGCGATGGTGTTCGGGATGCCCCGGGCACTGTTCCCGGAGATCGCTCACGAGTCGTTCGGGGATCCACTCGACGGCGGTGTCGCGCTGGGGCTGTTGTTCGCCGCGATGTCGGCGGGTGCCGTGCTGGGTGGCGTCTTCTCAGGGTGGCTGCCCCGGATCCGCTTCCAGGGCCGGGCTGTCGTGATCTGCATCGTCCTGTGGGGTCTGGCGATGGTCGGGTTCGGTGTGGTCATCGGGATCGCGGGCCCGGACAGCCCGGCCTTCCTACTGTGGCTGGCACTCGCGTTCCTCGCGTTCGGCGGTGCCGTCGACATGGTCTCCGCGGCACTGCGCAGCACGATGCTCCAGCAGGTGGCCACCGACGACATGCGCGGACGCCTGCAGGGTGTCTTCACCGTCGTCGTGGCCGGCGGGCCGCGGATCGGCGACGTCCTGCACGGCGCCGCGGCGTTCGCGTTCGGCACCGCCGTCGCGTCGGCCGGCGGCGGAATCCTGGTGGTGGTCGGCGTCGTCGCCTCGATCCTGGCCTTCCCGGCGTTCATGCGGTACCGCGTGGGCCGGACGGGACGACCCGAACATGTCTGATCCGCGAATCGTGGTGTGCGGCGAGGCGCTCGTCGACCTCGTCCCGACCGGCGGCGAGTCCTTCGACGCGCGCCTGGGCGGTGGGCCGTTCAACGTGGCCGTCTCGCTCGGACGTCTCGGTAGCCGGACGGCGTTCTGTTCGCGGGTCTCGACCGACGCGTTCGGCGACCGGGTGCTCGCGGCGCTCACCGCGTCGGACGTCGACACCCGAATCGTCCAGCGCGGGCCCGAGCCCACCACGCTCGCTGTCGCGGGCATCGGGTCCGACGGCGGCGCCCGCTACACCTTCTATGCCGACGGCACCGCCGACCGGCTCGTCACCGATCCCGGCCGCCTCCCGGACACGGTGGTCGCGGCGTCGTTCGGGACGCTCTCGCTGGTGCTCGAACCGGGCGCCGGCGTCTACGCGGACCTGCTCCGCCGCTGCCACGACGAGGGACGGCTCACGGTCCTCGACCCCAACATCCGCCCGGCTGTCTTTCCCGACGACTACCGCCGCCGTTTCGGCGACCTGCTTCCGTGGGTCGATGTAGTGAAGGTCTCCGACGACGACGTCCAGTGGTTGGGACACGGAGTGGACGGCACCACACCGGAGCAGTGGCTCGATCGCGGAGTTGCCGCCGTCGTCACGACGCACGGGGCGGACGGACTGAGCGTGCGGACGCGGTCCCTGACGGTGCGCGTGCCGGGACGACCGGTGGCCGTCGTCGACACGATCGGTGCAGGTGACACGGTTCAGGCGGCGCTCCTGCATCGGCTCGACCGGCGGGAACTCCTCGGTCGGAATTCGGTATCGCGGCTCGACGGGGGACAATGGCGTGACGCCCTGGAATTCGCGGCGCGCGCGGCGGCGATCACCGTTTCGCGGCCCGGGGCGGACCCTCCGTGGGCAGTGGAGCTCGCGGGCGGCTAGTTTCTACTTGAATGTTACGAAGTTACTCACTGGTCTGAGTTTGAGAGGGATCCTTCCGTGCCCGCTGAGAATGACAACAAACCCACACTCAGCTACCCCGGTGGCGAGCACACGATGTCCATCGCCAAGGCGACTGAAGGCAACGACGGCATCGAGCTGGGCAAGCTCCTTGCCGACACGGGTTACACGACGCTCGACCCGGGCTTCGTGAACACCGCGTCCACCAGTTCCGCAATCACCTACATCGACGGCGACAAGGGCATCCTGCGCTACCGCGGGTACCCGATCGAGGAGCTCGCACAGCGCTCCACGTTCATCGAGGTCAGCTACCTGCTGATCTACGGCGAGCTGCCCACCGAAAACCAGCTCGAGGTGTTCACCGACAAGATCCGTCGCCACACCCTCCTGCACGAGGACCTCAAGCGGTTCTTCGACGGCTTCCCGCGCAACGCGCACCCGATGCCGGTGCTGTCGAGCGCCGTCAACGCGCTGTCCGCGTACTACCAGGACGCCCTGGATCCGGACGATCCGGAGCAGGTCGAGCTGTCCACGATCCGCCTTCTCGCGAAGCTGCCCACGATCGCGGCGTACGCGTACAAGAAGTCGGTCGGTCAGCCGTTCCTCTACCCGGACAACTCGCTGAGCCTGGTCGAGAACTTCCTCCGCATGACGTTCGGCTTCCCCGCCGAGCCGTACGAGGTGGACCCCGAGGTCGCCAAGGCCCTCGACATGCTGCTGATCCTGCACGCCGACCACGAGCAGAACTGCTCGACGTCGACGGTCCGCATGGTCGGCTCGTCGGACGCGAACCTGTTCACGTCGGTCTCCGCCGGCATCAACGCGCTGTGGGGCCCGCTGCACGGCGGCGCCAACCAGGCCGTGCTCGAGATGCTCGACGACATCACCGCGAACGGTGGCGACGTCAAGGAGTTCGTCCGCAAGGTCAAGAACAAGGAAGACGGCGTGAAGCTCATGGGCTTCGGTCACCGCGTCTACCGCAACTACGACCCGCGCGCCGCACTCGTCAAGCAGACCGCGCACTCGGTGCTCGGCAAGCTCGGCGGCGACGACAAGATGCTCGAGATCGCCATGGCGCTCGAGGAGACCGCGCTCACCGACGAGTACTTCATCGAGCGCAAGCTGTACCCGAACGTGGACTTCTACACGGGCCTGATCTATCGCGCGATGGGCTTCCCGACGCGCATGTTCACGGTCCTGTTCGCGCTCGGCCGCCTGCCCGGCTGGATCGCGCACTGGCGTGAGATGCACGAGGATCCGGCCACCAAGATCGGCCGTCCGCGTCAGATCTACACCGGCTACACGCAGCGCGGCTACGTGGACCTGTCCGCACGCTGATCTGTTTCTGCCCGACTACTACTGATCGGACACCATCATGAGCACCAAGCCCGAGATCGAGTTCCAGGAAGGCCCCGCGCCCACCGAACTCGTCATCAAGGACATCGTCGTCGGTGACGGCCCCGAGGCCACCCCCGGCGCGAAGGTCGAGGTCCACTACGTCGGCGTCGAGTTCGACTCCGGCGAGGAGTTCGACTCCTCGTGGGGCCGCGGCGAGTCCATCACCTTCCCGCTCCAGGGCCTCATCGCAGGCTGGCAGGAAGGCATCCCGGGCATGAAGGTGGGCGGCCGGCGTCAGCTGACCATCCCGCCGGAGCTTGCGTACGGTCCGGCAGGCAGCGGTCACCAGCTGTCCGGCAAGACCCTCGTGTTCGTCATCGACCTGCTCGACGTCGTCGTGCCGCCGAAGCCGCCGGTCATCGAGCCCGCCGAGGGCCCGGCGCCGGCCGAGCTGGTGATCGAGGACATCACGATCGGCGACGGCGCGGAGGCTCAGCCGGGCGGTGTCGTGGACGTGCACTACCACGGTGTCGAGTACGACTCCAACGAGGTGTTCGACTCGTCGTTCCTGCGTGGCGAGTCGGTCGCCTTCCCTCTCAACCGGTTGATCCCGGGCTGGCAGGAAGGCATCCCCGGCATGAAGGTCGGCGGCCGCCGCAAGCTCACGGTTCCTCCGGAGCTCGCATACGGTCCCGCCGGTGGCGGCCATCAGCTGTCGGGCAAGACGCTGGTGTTCGTCATCGACCTGCTGGGCACCCAGTAGTCCTGTAGAGCAACAGAACTCGGGCCCCACACCGTTCACCGGTGTGGGGCCCGAGTCGTCTCCGAAGTCCGGTCAGGAGCGCCGGACCGGCGACGAGAAAAGGCGCCCCGACCGAAGTCGGGGCGCCTTTTCGTCAGTATGTTCCTGCTCGACCCTGAGGGCTGTTACGCGGTGCCCATGGACTCGGCCAGCATCGGCCACGAGTTGGCCAGGTCGTCACGCCAGTAGCCCCACGAGTGGGTGCCGGCCGGCTTGAAGTCGAAGTGCGCCTGGTCGCCCATGCCGTTGAAGTTGACGGCGTCGAACAGACGGTGGGTGCACTCGTTGGTGGCCGCCTCGATGATGCCGCCGACGATGATCTGGTTGGCCAGCGTCGAGACGTTACCGTTGATGCCCTGGCTTTCGAGGGTGTCGTGCGGGCCCGGCAGACCGGACGCGTTGGCGACGTACAGCTTCGGGCCGCCCTTGAGCTTGCCGATGTTGTAGATCGGGTCGTGGGCCTGCCAGTCGGGGCTGCCGACCGGGCCCCACATGTTCTCGACCTCGGCGCTGCCGCGGGCCGCGATGACGATCTGGATGTAGGTCTGGCCCATCGGAGTCACGGTGTCCGCGCAACCGCTGTAGGCGCCGACCGCCTTGTACAGCTGCGGATCCTTGAGCGCGAGGTTGAACACCGAGGTGCCCGACGTCGAGATGCCGGCAAGGCTGTTGACCTTGGTGGTGCCGAGCGCGGAGTCGATGACCGGCGGTAGTTCCTGCGTGAGGAACGTCTCCCACTTGTTGACACCGTGCAGGGCGTCGTCGGCCTTCTGCCAGTCGGTGTAGTAGGTGAACGCGCCCTGCATCGGGGTGACCACGTTGACGTGCTTACCCTCGAAGAAGGTGCCGATGTCGGCCTGCTTCTGCCACGACGCCGAGTCCTCGCCGCCGCCTGCGCCGTTGAGCAGGTACAGCGTGGGGGCGGCCTTGGACGTGTCGGCCGGGCGGATGACGTCGAGCGGGATGTCGCGGTTCATCGACTCGGAGCGGACCACCAGGCGGAGCTTGTTGGAGCCGGTCGACGTGGCCGACACGAGCTTGGTGCCACCGTTCGCGCGGGCCGAAGCCTGGACGTTGGCGGCGTCGGTCGCGCCGGGCGTCGAGGCGGAGGCGACCCCGGCTCCGACGAAGACGGGCAGTGCGGCGACCGCCGCAGTCGTGGCGCCGATCAGTGCTTTGAGCCGGCGGGACTTCTGGGTTACGCGCATGCTTTCTCCGCTTCGGTGGTCGGCCGGGAGCAAGGATCAGCTCCGCGGTTCTGAACAGGTGTATATCACTTTCGCTATCGGGACTACGTCTCGATTTGCTACTGGTTGCCGCAAAATTCTTCCGGCGTTCCAGAATTATCGGTCACAAACCGTCAGACCATGTCGTTTTTCTGCAACCAGCGCAATGTCGGCCAGCCGCAGAACACCGGCAGCCAGCAGGTCAGGACGCGGTACAGCAGCACTGACGGTACCGCGATGCCCACGGGCAGCCCGAAGGCGGTCAGGCCACCGATGAGGGCGGCCTCCACCGCGCCCACACCGCCGGGGGTGGGCGCGGCCGACGCCAGGGTGCCGCCGATCATCGTGACGATCGTGACCGTGACGAACGTGGTGCCGCCGCCGAACGCCTCGACGCTGGCCCACAACGCCAGTGCGGCCCCGAGGGTGGTGCCCGCGCTGCCGAGGACGATCAGCATGAAGCGGCCCGGATTGCGGGCCAGTTGCGTCAGGGATCCGAGCACCTCCGTCAGCTGTGGCCGGACCTCGTTGCGCAGCCAGCGCCGCGCCTTGGGGATGAACGTGAAGGTGCCGATCGCACCCAACGCGATGCCCGCGATGAGGTAGAGGGTCGTGCCCTTGGGGACGAAGTGCGACAGATCGGCGTCCCGCCCGGCGGCGACGCTGAAGAAGATCAGCAGCGCCACGTGGGTGACCACCTGCACGGTCTGTTGCAGGGCCACCGCGGCCGTCGCCCGGACGGTGCCGAGGCCGCCCTTCTGCAGGAACCGCACGCTCAGCGCAAGGCCACCGACGCCGGCCGGGGTGGTGGTGGTGGCGAACGTGTTGGCGATCTGCATGATCAGCAGGTGCCGGTAGCGCACCAGCTCGGAGGCGCACGCCCACAGGGCGGCCGCGGCGCCGACGTAGGTGAGGGCCGAGACGACCAGTCCGGCCAGTGCCCACCACCAGTTCGCGGTCTTCAGTTCCGTGAGGAACGTCGGTACCTGGCTGATGAACGGGTAGGCCACGTAGACCAGGCCGATCAGCAGCACCAGCTGGATGATCTGGTTCCGGGTGAAGCGGGTGACCTGTTCTGGGGCGATCTTCTCGATGTCGGTCTGGTTGCTCACCTCGTCCCGGATCGCGCCGAGCAGCGCGGACGAGTCGGGCGCCTGCTTGCGCAGCCGTGACGGCATCGCGGACTTCGTGAGCCGGCCCGACGCGGCGAGGATCCGGTCGCGGCCGCGCGCGGCGAGCGCGGCACGGACGGCCGGCTCCACCCCGAACAGCGTCGCGGTCGTCAGGAGCAGTTGCGCGGTGTCGGACTGTATCTGTGCCTCCGACGACCCCAGTTCGGCGTACGTGAAGCCGTCGAACATGGCCTGGCCGTCGTCGATCCGGATCTCGGACGCGCGCAGGTCGCCGTGCGTGATCTGGCGGGCGTGCAGTTCGCCGAGCGAGGCCCACAGCATCTCGAGCAGGGTGTCGCGAGGGTGGGGGTTGTCGGTCCGGAGCGTCGCGACCGGGGCGCCGTGGGAGAGCGGCCGGGCATAGAGCTGCCACCCGCGGTCGAGGGCGGTGACGGCCATCGGCTTCGACGCCGCGAGTCCCAGATCGGCCACGGCGATCCCCATGAGTGCCCGGTGCTCGACGGCCCGCGCCAGCGACGCGTGCGCGGGGGCGCTCTCGCTGCTGCGCAGCGTCAGCCACTTCGACACCTGCCGGATCGCTCCGCTGCTGCGCTGGTTCTGCCCGTACAGTTCGACGATCATCTCGGGTTCGCCGTCGCGAGACGCGCCGAGGATCAGCGGCCCGCTGCCGGCGGTGGTGATGACGCGGAACGCGGTCACCCGGTGTCCCAGACGCTGCAGCGCCTCGACCGCCGACTCGAGCGGGACCTCCAGCGCGGGGGTGCCCACGACGAGCACGATGATCGCGCCGACGAGGTAGCCCACGGCCAGGCCGAGCATCGAGCGGGCCGGGACGATCGAGCTGACGACCAGATGGATCGGTGCGAACAACAGCAGCAGCGCCCACCACACGCGCCGCCAGCGTTTGGGCAGCCACGGCCCCGAGACGGTCAGGACGGCGGCGAGCATGGCGATCCAGCGGGGGTCGTCGAGGAACTGCGACAGGAACGTGTTGAGGCGGTCCGAGACGTCGAGGTGCCAGCGCGGGGCCGCCAGCCCAGACCCGGTGAACGAGAGCGCCACTCCCGCGATGAGTCCCGCGGCCGCGTAGCCGGCGAGCAGCTTCCAGCGGCGGCCCACGATCAGCTGGATCAGGATCGCGAACGGCAGCGCCAGGATCGCGACGCCGTACAGCAGGTAGACCGTGTCGGACACCCCTGGCGAGAGGATGCCGACGATGTCGGACACCGACGTCTCGAGGGCGTCCCACTCGCTGCGGGTGATCACCGAGCCGGCGATCACGGCGCCGAGCAGGACCAGTGCGAAGACGACCCGCAGGATGTCGCTGGTGCGCCGGATCAGTGGCGGCAGCAGGCTGCCGCTGACCGGGATTTCGCGTCCGTCAACTTTCAAGGGTCACCACCAGTCGCGCGCCGCCGAGGGGGCTGTCCGCGAGGTGTGCCGTGCCGCCGTGCAGACCGGCCTGCTGCGCCACGAGCGCCAGCCCGAGCCCGGAGCCGCCCTTGGCGGCGCTGCTGCCGCGCCGGAAGCGCTCGAACACCTCGGCCCTCTCCTCGTGCGGGATGCCGGTGCCGTCGTCGTCGACGGTGACCGTGACGGTGCCGTCGTCGTCGCGGTGCGCACCGATCGACACGTGCCGTGCGCCGCCGTGCCGGACGGCATTGCTGATCGCATTGTCGATCGACAGCCGCAGTCCCACCGGCAGGCCGCGCACGACCAGCCCGGGTGGCGCGTCGACGGTGACCGTGAGATCC
Source organism: Prescottella equi (assembly GCF_002094305.1). Lineage (GTDB taxonomy): Bacteria > Actinomycetota > Actinomycetes > Mycobacteriales > Mycobacteriaceae > Prescottella > Prescottella equi. The sequence continues at coordinate 401,205 of NZ_LWTX01000002.1, read as the reverse complement.
GGACGCAGCCGCTGCGCGTCCTCGGCGGCGAGGTCGCACAGTTCCGTCAGGTCGAGGTCGACGTGGTCCTTCTCGCTGGACAGTTCACCCGACGCGAGCCGTTCCAGCGCGGTGAGCGTGGCCTCGAGCCGGCCCTGTGTCCGCGCGAGGTCGGCGAGGATCTCGGCGCGCTGTTCGTCGGACAGGTCGAGGGTGGTGAGTACCTCGAGGTCGGTGCGCATGGCGGTGAGCGGGGTCCGTAGCTCGTGCGCGGACGCGGCCGCGAAGTCGCGGGCGGTGTCGAGCGCGGCCGCGGTGCGTTCCTGCGCGTCGGAGACGTCCTGCAGCATGGCGCCGGCCGCGGCGGCGAGCTCGTCGGCCTCGCGGACCCCGGACGCCGCGGTGGCGAGGTCGCGGTCGCGGCGGCCGACGCGCTGGGTGAGTTCGACCAGCGGGCGGACGGCGCGGCCACCGAAGAGCCAGCCGAGCCCGGTGGCGGCGACGATCGCGCCCACACCCACCAGTGCGACCTGCTGCTGCTGGTCGGTGGTGGGATCCTTCGCCTCGGCGAGCGGGACCGCCACCGTCAGGAGGGTCGTGGAGTCGGGACCCAGCGGGGCGGTGAAGGTGCGGAACGGGGTCCCGGCGACGTCGACGGTGTGCGATCCGGGATCGAGCTCGGGCAGCCGGCTGGACGTGCTCGACACGACCTTCTCGCCCGCCCGGATCGTCACCGCGAACGCCCCGCCGTCACCGAGGACGTTCAGGAACGGCGCTGCGGCACCGGCATTGACGACGAGCACCCGCGACGCGGTCTCGAGCCGCCGATCGAGCTGCTGCAGATTGTTGCGGGCGATCGCGAGGGCCAGGTACACGCCGACCGCGGCGACGACGATCGTCGCGCCCAGTGCGGTGGCGGCGGCGACGCGTGCCCGCAGCGACTGCGGTCTCATGTCGGTTCCCGCAACACGAAGCCCACGCCGCGCACGGTGTGCACGAGCCGTGGGGTGCCGTCGATCTCGAACTTGCGGCGCAGGTAGCCGACGAACACGTCCACCACGTTGGTGTCGGCGACGAAGTCGTAGCCCCACACCAGATCCAGCAGTCGTTCGCGGCTCAGTACCACCCCGGCGTTGCGGGCCAGCACCTCCGTGAGCTCGAATTCCCTCTTGGTGAGGGTGATCTCGGTGTCGCCGAGCCAGACACGGCGGCCCGCGAGATCCACCGCCAGCGGGCCGACGACGATCGGGGGATCGGTGTCCGTCGCCGCGACGACGACCGAGCGGCGGCGCAGCATCGCGCGGATCCGGGCGACCAGTTCGGCGAGCACGAACGGTTTGACGAGGTAGTCGTCCGCGCCGGACTCGAGCCCGGCGATGCGATCGTCGACCGAACTGCGGGCACTGAGCACGCAGATCGGCACCTCGTTGCCCGCCCTGCGCAGCGCGGTGACCACGCCGGTCCCGTCGAGGACAGGCATGTTCATGTCGAGCACGACGGCGTCGGGCGCCGCGTCCGCGACTACCCTCAACGCCACCGCCCCGTCCGACGCGGTGAGGACCGTGAAGCCGGACAGACGGAGCCCACGCTCGAGCGAGGCGAGCACGTCCGGGTCGTCGTCCACGACCAGTACGGTGGCGGTCACCTGAGCATTGTGCCCGCCGACTGCGGCATTTCCCCTCATCTTCGTCACTCCTCCGGCCGGGGGCGGACGCGGTCGGCGCGTGCGATGACGGTGTCGGCGACCCGGACGAAGGCGTCGAGATCGTGCGGATCGACGCCGTCGAACAGCTGCTGCGCGGTACTGGCCCGCAGGTGCCGGACCCGGTCGGCGTCGTGGTGGCCGCGCTCGGTGAGCGCGACGATGTGGGCGCGCCGATCGGTGGGATGCGGATCCCGGCGCAGGTGTCCGGACTTCTCGAGCGCATCGACCAGCGCGGTGACCTGGCGGGTGCTGCACCGCAGCGCCTTCGCGAGGTCGCGCTGCGTCATGGGCGGATTCTCGAGGACGCACAGCAGCGCACGGGTCCGCGCAGTGGTCAGTCCGACATCGCGGGTGCCCGACTGCAGCGACGCCGACAGGTTCTCCACGAGGACGTACGCGCGGCCGAGCGCGTCGCGGGCGTCGTGGCGGTCGGAGTTGTCGGACACGGCGGTGATGCTAGTTCATTGTGAATGCTGTTCACTAAGTCGCGGTCCCGCCGAGATTCCGGTGAATCGCCTACTTCGCTCCGGCCACGCAGCGCTGGACCAGCGAACCGATGCCCTCGATGCTGCTGGTCACGACGTTGCCGGGAACCAGGAACCGCTGCGGGCTGCGGCCGACCCCGACGCCGGCCGGGGTGCCGGTGAAGATCAGGTCGCCCGGGCGCAACATGCACACCGCCGACAGGTGGGCGATCAGGTCGGCGACGGGGAACATCATCTGTCCGGTGCGGCCGGACTGCACCGTCTCGCCGTCGATCTCGCACGCGATCGTGAGGTCGTCCCGGTCGGCGAACTCGTCGGGCGTCACCAGCCACGGCCCGGTCGCGCCGAAGCCGGGAAACGACTTGGCCAGCGAGAACTGCGGCGCCGGCCCGGCCATCTGCGACGTCCGCTCCGAGAAGTCCTGTCCGACGGTCAGTCCCGCGACGTACGACCATGCGTCGGCGGCTGGGACGTCGGTGGCCTCCCGGCCGATGACCGCCACCAGCTCCACTTCCCAGTCGACGGTGTCGGTGGGCAGCACCAGGTCGGTCTCGGGGCCGGTGAGGCAGCTCGCGAACTTGGTGAACGTCGGCGGTGCGTCGGGTGCGTCCAGTCCGGTCTCGGCCGCGTGGTCGCGGTAGTTGAGGCCGATCGCGAACACCTGGCTGGGCGCGGGGGACGGGGCGCCGAGTTCGCGGCGATCGAACGGTTCCCCGTCTGTGCCGGTGAGTGTCCGCGCCCACTCGGCGAAGGCCGGCCAGTCCGCGTAGACCGCCGCTGGGTCGGGGCCGAAGCGGCCGGAGCTCGCGGTGTGGACGTCGAGGGCTCGGTCGCCGTCGATCAGGACGGTTCGTCCGGAGAGATTGGCCACGCGCATGACGGCGTTCCTGTCTGTCGGTGAGTGCTGGCGGAGGTGAGGCCCAGTAGACCCGAGAAATATCGGAAAAGCAACATAATTTCGAAACTTGACTCGCGATTCGGAACAGCCTGTACTGACGGCATGGCCAGAGCGACCGCGACCCGCGCCGACGAGATCCACGCGCGGCTGCGTGCCGACATCCTCGGTGGCGTCCTCGCGCCGGGGGAGAAGCTCGCCTTCGGGCAGCTGCAGGCCCGCTACGACGTCAGCACCGGGGTGCTGCGCGAGGTACTGCCGAGGCTGGTCGAGCAGGGGCTCGCGGTGTCGGAGGCGCAACTGGGGTTCCGTGTCGTCCCGGTGTCGGTGCCGGATCTGCTGGAACTGACCGACACTCGCGTGTTCGTCGAGACCGAGGCGCTGCGCCGGTCGATCGCGCACGGCGACGTCGAATGGGAGTCTGCGGTGCTCGCGGCGCGGCACCGGCTGTCGCGGACGGCGTCGCTGGACACCTTTGGCCGAGTCTCGGAGGCGTGGCTCGCGGCGCACAGCGGCTTTCACGGTGCGCTGTTGCAGGCGTGTCCCAACACCCGGCTCGTGCACATCGCCGAATCGCTGCGCGACGTCTCGGAGGTGTACCGCTGCTGGAGCGTGCGCAGCCCCGAATCCGCGGCCCGGGACGTCGAGGCGGAGCACGACCGCATCGCCACGGCGGCCGTTGATCGGGACGCAGACCGCGCGGTGGACGAGCTGCGGCGGCACATCGAGCTGACGACCGACCTGTTGATTGCCGGTGCCGGAGCATGATCGGACTGGGGGAACTCGAGAGCGCCGTGATGGGGACTGGGCGAATCGGGTGTCCGACGCCGGTGTGCTGCTGGTGCTGGTGGTGCTTCTCTTCGTAGGAGTTGCCGGACGAATGCTGCGCCGTCGCCGCACCGCGTCGCGTGAAGCGGTGCCGGGCGGTGCAGACGACGCCTGAACTACCGTGGTCGTGTGTGCCGGGCACACGACCGATCAGGAGGACGCCGTGACGCAATCGCTCGTCTGGTTCCGCCGCGACCTGCGGGTGGGCGACCTGCCGACGCTGAGCGCCGCCGGGGAGCGGGCACTGGGGCTGTTCGTGCTCGACGACCGTTTGCTCGGCCCGTCGGGCGGTCCGCGACGGGACTTCCTGTACCGCAGCTTGTCCGCGCTCGACGAGCAGTTGGACGGACGACTGCTGGTGGTGCGAGGTGATCCGGTCGAGGTGGTGCCTTTGGTCGCGAAAGCGATTGGCGCGCACGAAGTGCATGTGAGTGCCGACTATGGTCCGTACGGGCGCGAGCGCGACGCGGCCGTCGCGGAGCACGTGGACCTGGTGACGACCGGTTCTCCGTACGCGGTCGCGCCCGGCCGGGTGACGAAGGACGACGGCAACCCCTACAAGGTGTTCACGCCGTGGTTCAAGCGCTGGCTCGACCACGGCTGGCGCGCGCCGGCCAGTACGGGTGCGGACACACTCGACTGGATCGACCCGGACGACGTCGATGTCTCGAAGGCGCGCAACGCAATTCCGGCCCCCGAGGCTTCGGGCCCGGCGGCGGGGGAGGCGGCGGCGCTGGAACGCTGGAGCGCCTTCTGTGACGACGACCTGATCCGGTACGACGCCGAGCGTGACCGCCCGGACCTCGACACCACCAGTCGAATGTCGGTGTACCTCAAGTTCGGGAACATTCATCCGCGCACGATGCTCGCCGACCTGGCCCGCAAGCGCAGCCACGGCGCCGAACAGTATCGTCGTCAGGTGGCGTGGCGAGACTTCTACGCCGACATCCTGTTCCAGCGTCCCGACAGTGCGCGCCGCAACTACGACGCCAAGTTCGACGCCATGCGTCACGACACCGGACGCGACGCCGACGCGTTGTTCGCGGCGTGGTGCGAGGGTCGCACCGGCTTTCCGATCGTCGACGCCGGGATGCGGCAGCTGGTGTCCGAGGGGTGGATGCACAACCGCGTGCGGATGATCGTCGCGTCGTTCCTCGTGAAGGACCTGCACCTGCCGTGGTGGCGCGGTGCTCGGTTCTTCATGCAGCATCTGGTCGACGGCGATCTGGCGTCGAACCAGCACGGCTGGCAGTGGACCGCCGGGTCGGGTACCGACGCCTCGCCGTACTTCCGGGTGTTCAACCCGACCGGGCAGGGTGAGAAGTTCGACCCCACGGGAGATTACGTGCGGCGTTGGGTGCCGGAACTGCGCGGGGTGCGCGGCAAGGCGGTGCACACCCTGAAAGACGCTCGGCCGGAGGCGTACCCGGACCCGATAGTCGACCACGCCGAGGAGCGGCGCGAGGCGCTGGCCCGGTACGGCGCGCTGGGCTGACAGGCCGCGGACAACCCTCGCTTTCGCGGCGATCGGTTTCGGGGCGCGCCCGTCCGGGTAGGCGCCTCGTGATCGAACGACACGAGGGAGGCTCATGACGCGCGACGTGGAGAAGCGGTGGTCGGACCCGCAGACATTTCGCCGGGCGGCGCTGTACGACGGCGCGACGATCGTGCTCGCGTTGATCGCGATGGTCGTCACGATCGTGGTGGGGTCGGGGGCCGGTGACTGCGCCCCCGACGAGGGCCGACTGTGTACCGACACCGCGCGCATCGTGGTGGTCGTGGTGCCGTCGGCTCTGCTGTTGCTCGGTGGGATCGGAGCGTTCGTGCAGGCCTACCGTGTGTGGCGCCGCGCCGGAACATGGCCGATCTGGCAGGCGGCGGGATGGTTCCTGTTCGTCCTGATGCTCGTGTATCTGGGCATCGCGGTGCGAAGCGTGGCCGGCTGAGCGGGTTTCGGAACCGCGTTGTCGGGGAATCCGAAGGTATGACCAGAGTGGCGTTCGGGGGGATCGCGATCGCGATCGGGACCCTCGTGTTCGCCGGCGCCTGCGGTGACGTCCACGACCACCCGGTCGACACGGGTCCCCGGGGACCGGCTGCGACCACCGATGTGATGCCGTCGGACACGGACCACCACGATCACACCCGGCCCACACTCGGGACCTACGACCCCGCGCAGGTGGCCGCTTTCGTCGCGACCTTCCGGGCCCGGTACCCCGAGTTGGCCGTCGACCGCAATGACGCCGAAATCGCCGGGATCGCCACGCAGTCGTGCGACGATCTCGGCAGGCGCGTCGACCCGGACGCGGTGAGCTCGCGGATCGTCGATCGGGCAGAGCACGAGGGCCGGATGCCGACAGGAGAGCAGTCCCGCGAGATCTACGGGCTCGTGGAGACGGTCTGCCGTTGAGCACCGGTCCGAAACGTCCCACCCAGTGGACACCCCTACTTTCGAGACCGCTGGCATCGGTATAGCCTCGGGCCGCTCCCGACGGAAGGATTCGCGGTGTCCCAGATCACTGCCCCCGACGTGTTCGCGCCGGCCAAGCTCGGCCCGATCACGCTGCGCAATCGGATCATCAAGTCCGCGACGTTCGAGGGGCGCACCCCGCAGGCGCTGGTCACGAACGAGCTCATCGAGTTCCACCGCCGGCCCGCGGCGGGCGGTGTAGGCATGACCACGGTCGCGTACTGCGCCGTGCAGCCCGAGGGGCGCACCGAACGCGGTCAGCTGTGGATGCGACCCGAGGTGGTGCCGGGCCTTCGCGAGCTCACCGACGCGATCCATGCCGAGGGTGCGGCGGCGTCGGCGCAGATCGGGCACGCCGGTCCCGTCGCGAACGAGAAGTCGAACGGGCTGCCGGCGCTGGCGCCGTCGACGTCGTTCAGCCCGCTGAGCATGAAGAGGATCCACGCCGCGACCTCCGCCGACATCGCGCGGATCACGCAGGCGCACGCCGACGCCGCGAGGTTCGCGATCGAGGGCGGCTTCGACGCCGTGGAGATCCACTTCGGCCACAACTACTTCGCCAGTTCATTCCTCAGCCCCAAGCTGAACAAGCGCCAGGACAACTACGGCGGATCGCTCGAGAATCGAGCGCGGATCGTGCGTGAGACGGCCCGCGCCGTCCGCGAGGCCGTCGGCGACCGCATCGCTGTGCTCGCCAAACTCAACATGGACGACGGTGTGCCCGGCGGGTTCTGGGTGGACGAGGCGATCCAGGTGGCGCAGTGGCTCGAGGCCGACGGCAGCCTCGACGCGCTCGAACTGACCATGGGCAGCTCGCTGCTCAACCCGATGTACCTGTTCAAGGGCGACGCCCCGGTCCGCGACTTCGCCAATGCGATGCCGCAGCCGGTCAAGCTCGGTGTGCAGTTGGTGGGCAAGGCGTTCATCAAGACCTACCCCTACGAGCCGCTGTTCATGCTCGAGGAGGCCCGACAGATCCGCGCGGCCGTGAAGATGCCGCTGGTGCTGCTCGGCGGTGTCACCGACAAGGCCGGTATGGACACCGCGATGGAGGAGGGGTTCGAGTTCGTCGCGATGGCGCGCGCGCTGCTGCGGGAGCCCGACCTGATCAACCGGATCCAGGCCGAGTCCCGCACGCGGTCGCTGTGCATCCACTGCAACAAGTGCATGCCGACGATCTTCTCGGGCGCCCGCTGCGTCCTGGTCGACCGGGGGCCGGTGCGCATCGGAGGCTGACGCGGACGCGTCCTAGATGCAGTCCCACGCGAATTCGATCGCCTCGCGGACGTCGTCGGCCCAGTCCGCCCAGACCTGCTCGGCGGTGAGGGCGCCGGCGACGCTGCAGAGGGAATCGGTTGCGGCGCGGACGATGTCGAGTACGAGGTGGAATTGGTAGCCGCCGACGGTTGCGAGATGTGCGTAGTCGGTGTGGTGCGGCGAACCGTGCAGCGAAGTCGTGTCGAGCGGTCCGCCGTCCCGGCTGGTCGCGGCGCCCAGCGTGGCGAGTTCGATCACCCGGGCGATCGCCCGCGGCGGCTCTCCCGGTGCGAGGGGGGCGGGCGCGGTCACCACGTTCGTCGCCGATTCGAACGGCGCGGGCAGGCCGAGGTCGACGCCGTCGGTTGCGGCCGCAGCGGTGAATCGCGCGCGGGCGTGTGCCGACGTGGCGGCCAGCTGCCGGGCGACGTCGTCGCCGGCGGCCGATGCGAGGGCTGCGAGGACCCGGAGGCGGTCCGCCGTCGATCCGAGGAGCGTCCAGGCGGTGCTCATGCGCCCCGATTCGACGAGGGTGGCTGCGTCCAGCAGGGTGGACAGAATCTCCTCGTACTGCGCGATGGCGGCGATCAGGCGCAGGCCGGGGCTGTCGGACCAGTGAGGGTCGCTCGCCGCGTCCCGGCGCTCGGCCGCTCGGGTGGCGTCCAGGTCGGGGGCCAGACAGGCCTGCACGGTGACGACGACCTCACGCATGAGGGCGGCCTGGTTCGAGAGTTCGAGTCCCTCCGGATCGTCCAGGAAATGGCTGCGCGTGCAGTTCGCGACGAGATCGCGCAGAAGGGCGTGGACGGATGGCGTGGCGACTACGGACAATTCTCCCCCTCGGGCGAGTGCGAATTGATGGTGTCGAATCCGATGATCGCTTGGATCCTGTTCGTAAACATACCGTGATCGAACCGTGATGGTCAACCTCTATGTGGCCCTGACCTGCCCTTTTGGATATTTAGGCCAAAATGTCGTTTGGTACTAATTGGTGCTGAATATCCGATTTATCCGAAAAGAAAGGCCCCGCCCCGCAGTGGGGAGGGGCCTTTCGGTAGGGCGCCACGCTATCCGCGCAGCAGTTTCTCGAGTGCGTCGATGACGGACGGGTCCTCGATGGTCGACGGCACGGTGTACTCGTCGTTGTCCGCGATCTGCCGCATCGTCTTGCGCAGGATCTTGCCCGATCGCGTCTTCGGAAGGGCCTGCACGACGGTGACGTCGCGGAATGTGGCGACCGCGCCGATCTGTTCCCGGACCATCGCGATCAGTTCCTTGCGCAGAACGTCGTCCTCGATCTCCACGCCGGCCTTGAGGACCACGTAGCCGCTCGGACGCTGGCCCTTGAGTTCGTCGTGGATGCCGATCACCGCGCACTCGGCGACCGCGGGATGCGACGCGACGACCGCCTCCATGCTGCCGGTCGAAAGGCGGTGTCCGGCAACGTTGATGACGTCGTCGCTGCGTCCGAGTACGAACACGTAGCCGTCCTCGTCGATGTAGCCGGAGTCGCCGGTGAGGTAGTAGCCGTCGAACGTCGACAGGTACGACTTCGTGTAGCGATCCTCGTCGCGCCACAGCCCCGCCAGGGTGCCGGGCGGCAGCGGCAGCGCGATCACGATGTTGCCCTCCGTGCCCGCCCCGACCGGAGAACCCTCGCCGTCGACGATGCCGACGCGGTAACCGGGCACGGGGACGGTGGGGGAGCCGGCCTTGATCGGCATCGGTTCCAGCCCACGCAGATTCGCACAGATGGCCCAGCCCGTCTCGGTCTGCCACCAGTGGTCGATCACCGGGACGCCGAGCTTCTCGGTGGCCCACACGTAGGTGTCGGGATCGAGGCGCTCGCCGGCGGCGAACAGCGTCGTCATCGACGAGATGTCGTACTTGGCGAGTTCGGCGGCCTCCGGGTCCGCCTTGCGGATCGCGCGGATCGCGGTGGGTGCGGTGAACAACGCGGAGACGTTGTGCTCCTGGATCACTCGCCAGAACGCACCGGCGTCGGGGGTGCCCACCGGCTTGCCCTCGTACATCACGGTGGTCGCGCCCGCCAGCAACGGCGCGTACACGATGTAGGAGTGGCCGACGACCCAGCCGACGTCCGACGCGGTCCACATGACCTGGCCGGGGCCGAGGTCGTAGATGTTGCGCATCGACCAGGTCAACGCCACAGCGTGGCCACCGTTGTCGCGGACCACACCCTTCGGCTTCCCGGTGGTGCCCGACGTGTAGAGGATGTACAGGGGGTCGGTCGCGGCCACCGAGACGGGGGCGGCGTCCTTCGCGTCGGCGGCCAGCTCGTCCCAGTCGAACCACGCGGCGCCCCGGTCGCGGAAGTCGCCTGCGGACCCGGGCACGGCCTCGCGGTTCTTCACGATCACGGTGTGCGGCGGGTGCGCCGACATGTCCAGCGCCTGGTCGACCATCGGCAGGTACTCGATGGTGCGGCCCGGCTCGAGGCCCCCGGACGCGGTGACCAGGACGACGGGCTGTGCGTCGTCGATGCGGGTCGCGAGCTCCTTGGCGGCGAAGCCGCCGAACACCACCGAGTGCACGGCACCGATCCGGGCGCACGCGAGCATCGCGATCGCGGCCTCGGGGATCATCGGCATGTAGATCACGACGCGGTCGCCGGCCACGACGCCCTGCTCGGACAGCACGCCCGCGAATCGGGCCACCTCCGCGAGCAGCTCGGCGTACGTGTACGTCCGCTGCGCCGGGACCATTGCCGAGTCCCAGATCAGTGCCGCCTGATCACCGCGGCCGTCGCGCACGTGCCGGTCGAGCGCGTTGAAGCACGTGTTGAGCGTGGCGTCCGGGAACCAGCGGTACATCGGGGCGTTCGAGTCGTCCAGGGCGCGTGTCGGCGCCGTGTCCCACTCGACGGCCTCGGCGGCCGCGAGCCAGTAGCCGTCGGGGTCCTCCACGCTCCGACGGAAGGCCTCGGCGTAGGCGCCGGATGCGTGCTCGGCGGTGCTCATCGATTCGTGTCCTCTCGGGTCCTGACACTGCGTCGGGGACGCACGCGTGAGTGTGCAGCTGTGATGCACACAACACCCTATTGGACGGCCGGGAGATCGCCCGCGCAGCGGACCGTCCGCCGCGCGTCCGTGCGGTGGATGGTGCCCGACGGTCGATGAACGGCGGCTATCTGCTCCGGGCGTGGTTACCGCGGAGTAGCCGGTAATGCGCGCGGGTGTCCGGGTCGAGGTGTTCGGTGGCGTAACCGAGCGCGGTGGCGCCCATCTGCGGGGCGTGCCGGTCGAGGAAACCGAGCAGCAGCGCCCGGTCCACCCGTTTGCCGACCTCGCGCAGCATCCAACCGGTCGCCTTCTGCGTGAGGTCGCGCCGGTCGCTCAGGACCTGCGCCGCCAGATCGAGCGTCGTGGACGCGTCGCCGCGCCGGATGAAGCCGAACGTCGTGACCAGCGCGACCCGGCGCCGCCACAGGTCGTCGTCGGCGCCGAGCTCGAACACGACGTCCCGGGGCCGGTCGTACAGCCAGTCGCCGAGGATGGGGTGGGCCGACTGGTCCACCAGGTCCCAGTTGTTCACCCGCCCCCGCAGGACGGTCGCGAGGTAGTGGTCGGCGATGCGCTCACGGGCGCCGTCGTCGCGACCCCGTGGCCGGCTGACCGCGGCGAACTGTTCGACGAGGATCAGCAAGCCGGCGAGCCGGTGTTCGTGGACGGGGCTGTCGAGCAGCGCGTCGACACCGTCGGCCGACAACGACGTGAACCGCTTGGCCACGGCACGGGTCGCGGGCACCCGGACACCGATGAAGACGTCGCCCTCGCCGTACTCGCCCGGACCCGTCTTGAAGAACCGGGCGAGCTGTCGGGCGTCGTCGGGGTCGGCGACTTCCGCCAGCGCGGCGATCACCGCGTCCGCGGCGCCTGTCCGCGTCACGAGGCGGTCTCGTCGACGGCGAAGTCCTCTGGCGCGCTGAGTTGTTCGACGAGATTCAGGGCGACGTCGCGCAAGCGTGTGTTGGTCGTCTGCGACTGCTTGCGCAGCAATTGGAAGGCCTGGTGCGCGTCGATCCGGTGGAGGGCCATCAGCATGCCCTTCGCCTGCTCGATCGGTGCCCGGGTCTCCAGCGCGCGTTGCAGCGCGTCCGCGGCGTCGCGCGCGGACTTGAAGCGCGCGAACTCGCCGATCGCCCGGGACACGGTGCCGGTGAGCAGTTCGAGGACGTCGGCGTCCACCTCGTCGAAGGCCGACGGTCCACGGCCGTAGAGGTTGAGCGCGCCCAGGGTGTGGTCGTCGACGAACAGGGGAGCGGCGAGGAAGCTGCGAATCCCCTCCGCCCGAGCTGATTCCGTGAACGCCGGCCAACGATCGGTCGCCTCGTCGAGGTCCACCAGGACCGTCTCTCGGGTCCGCGACGCCTGCAGGCACGGCCCTTCGCCGGCGGCGTACTGCTCGTGATCCACCCGCAGGGTGCGCCCGTCGGTGTAGGCGGCGGTGTAGGTGCGTCCACCGAAGTCGACCGTCACACCGGTGCAATCGGCGTTGTCGATCACCTGGTGCGCCACCTCCGTCACCCGCTGCAGGACGTTCGCCAGATCGTCCTCGTCGGTGATGCTCTCGCCGAGCGACACGAGCAGGGATGCGAGTGCGGTGGGGGACAGGTCGGACTGTTCCGCGACAGCGACGACGTCGGCGGCACTCGGCCGCGTGCCCGCCTTCGTTCCGTCCGTCTTCGTGCTGTTCGTTCTGTTCCTCGTGTCGTCCGGTGTTCGCCCGTCCGTCAGTGGGTCAATGTGCACCATGGTGTAGGCCTCCTTCTGTGCGCCGCCCGTGCCACGGAATCATCGCCACTCCTCCAGCAGAACGGCCAGCGTCGCCGCCGCGCGCCGATGTTGACCGCGGGCCGCGTCCGGGCTCAAGCCCAGCACCTTGCCGATCTCAGGAAACGTCATCGATTCCACTTCTCTCATCACCCATGATGCTCGCTGTCGCAGCGGGAGTTGCCGCAATGCGCCGTCGAGGGCGTTGAGGAACGCGTTGCTCGACACCACCGTCGCCGGTTCGTGCCTGCGCTGATCGGGGATCGTGTGGAGGATTTCGTCGTCGACGACGTGGGGTCGACGCCGGCGGTGCAGGTCGAGGACCTTGCGGGTGCAGATCGCGAACAGCCAGGTCCGGATCGACGCGTCGCCGCGGAACGAGGACAGCTGATTCCAGGCGGCGATGAAGGTCTCCTGGACGATGTCCTCGGCGGCGTCGTCGTCCGGCGCGAGCGGCCGGCAGTATCTGCGCAGCTCGAGGCCGTAGCGCTCGACGAATCCGGCGAAGGTTCCGTCGGGGTGGCCGTCCTGGCCCAAGACATGGTCGGGCGCCGTCGGCCCGTCCATGGCCTGTTCGGTCACTGAATACACTCCTCCCGTCGAAGCCGTCGCGGGAGTGAGGCACGCCGACTTTACCCCGATCGGACGCACCGACCGTCAAACCGCAGGCAGCGCCACCCGCCGCCGGAAATGTGCGACAGATCACAGTCGGCCGGTGTTCGGTTCGGTCGCTTCGGAACGTCTAACGGAGTGGGAGAGCAGGTGCACCGCGTAGGTTGTCCGTGAGAAGGTGAGAGCGTTGGGAAAAGTCCGATAAGCGCGCGAATCGATCAGTTGCGCAGCATCGTTCGAGGGGTCGGTGTCGCGCGTGCGGATGACCTGGGCTTCGCTCTGCCGAGGCGGCGACGGGCGGTCCCGCCATGCCGCTGACTCGTGAGCACACCGAACGGTACGCGGATGCCCTCGTGGCGATGGCCACGGCGACGCAGCGTCCTGCCAACATCGTCAACCTGGGCGGCACGTACGCCATCCGCGTCGAGTTCGAGCTGGGCCGGTACCTGCTCGCCACCAACGCCGGCGGGGATCTCGCCACGACGGCCGACGGCGGTCCCGGCACGTGGACGGTGAAGTTCTTCGGCAGCGCCGACGTGCTGCTCGCCTCCGCGGACCGGGAGTGGCTCGTCGACGCGTTCGACGCCGTGGTCGGCGAACTCCGGGCGTCGAAGTGGTGGCGAGAGGACGGCACCACCTACGGCGAGTTCGCGCCGTCGACCTGTTGACGTCCGTTCCGTACGGTGAAGGCCATGACGTCGCTCATCGCCGAGGATCTGCTGCTGCTCCTACTCGACGACGAGTCGGGCGACCCGCTCGTCGACGGCACCCGGCTGCCTCGGGTGCTGGCCGGTGCGGTGCTGCTCGAGCTGGCGCTCGACGGGTACGTGACGCCCGCGGACCAGGGTGAGGACGTCAAGCGAGGCCGGCTCGCGGTGCGGCGGGTGGAGGCGCCTGCCGACCCGATCCTCGGGCGCGCTCTCGGCGTAGTCGCGGACGCCCGGCGTCCGATGAAACCGGAAGCGGCGATCGAGAAGCTCGACTCCGAGGTTCGGGCCGCGGTGTTCGAGCGGGTGATCGACCGCGGGTGGGTTCGCGAGAGCCGACGCAAGGTGCTCGGGATCTTCCCGTCCAAGGTCTGGCCGCCCGTCGACGAGAGCCACGAGCGAGGGGTGCGTCACGAACTGTCCGGGGTGCTGGTCGAGGGCCTCGATCCGACGCCCCGTGCCGCGGCACTGATCTCCCTGCTGTCCGCGGTGGACGCTGCGGCGAAGGTGTTTCCCGACACCGACCGCAAGATGATCCGCAAGCGCGCCAAGGAGATCGCCGACGGCGAATGGGCGGGCGCGGCGGTCCGCAAGGCCGTCGACGCGATCAACAGCGCCGTCTTCGTGGCGGTCATGGTGCCGGCGATCGCTGCCGGATCGTCCTGAGGGTCCCCGGCCGACTGTCACATGCATTCACTCGAACCGAACGCATGTGACAGTCGGTCGAAGGGGGGAGTTCAGATCCGCACCAGCATCTTCCCGATGTTGCCGCCGCGCATCAGCTGGAGGAAGGCGTCGACCGCGTTGTCGATGCCGTCGACGATCGTCTCGTCGAACACGACGTCGCCCGACGCCAACCAGGGCCCCATCTTGGCGGCGAACTCGGGGAAGAAGTGGGTGTAGTTGCCGAGTGTGAATCCCTGCAGCGTCAGCCCGCGGGTGATGATGTTCGCCATGTTGTCGGGACCCGGCGTGCGCTCGGTCGCGTTGTAGTCGGCGATGGCGCCGCACAACGCTGCCCGGCCACCGTCCCTCATCACGTCCAGCGCGGCCTCGAGATGGTCTCCGCCGACGTTGTCGAAGTAGACGTCGATGCCGTCTCCGGCGATCTCCCGCAACTGCTTCCGCACCGGTTCCCGCTTGTAGTCGAACGCCACGCTGTAGCCGTAGCGCTCGGTGAGCAGCTCCACCTTCTCGGCCGACCCCGCCGAGCCGATGATCCGGGCGGCCCCCTCCAACCGGGCGATCTGTCCGGCGGCGGTGCCGACGGCGCCCGCGGCACCGGAGATGAACACGGACTCGCCCGGCTTCAGGTGCGCGATGTGCATCAGCCCGACGTAGGCGGTGAGCCCCGTGAGGCCGAGGATGCCGAGGTACGCGGACACCGGTACGCCCGGAATCTCCTCCACCACACGGAAGCCCGAGGCGTCACCCTGTGCCACGTCGCGCCAGCCGAGATCGTGCACGACGACGGCACCGGCGGGGTGGGAGGGGGAGGTGGACTCGACGATTCGGCCCACCGCGCCGCCGGTCATGGTCTCGTTCAGCGCGAACGGAGGCACGTAGGACTTCACGTCGTTCATCCGGCCGCGCATGTACGGGTCGACGGAGAGGAACTCGTTGGCCACCCGCACCTGGTTGGGTGCGAGGTCCGGCAGCTCCACGGTGGTAGTCCGGAAGTTGTCGAGCGTGGGCCACCCGACCGGGCGGGCGATGAGCTGGATCTGCGTGCTGGTCGACATGGATCGGTCCCTTCGTGGGTGTGCGGGGTCAGAGAATCAGTCCGAGTGCGAGGAGGACGACGGCGACGAGGGGGAGCGTCCCCTGAGTGATCGCGGCACGGGCCTTGTCCGGCGACGAGAGCAGCAGGACCAGTGCTGCGAGCAGCATCGATCCGGTGCCGGCGAACACGAGCGCCGAACCCACTGCGGTCGCGCCGATCAGGACTGCGACGATGCCGGCGGCCGTGACGATCGCCAGGAAAAGGTTGTAGAAGCCCTGGTTGAACGCGAGTTCCCGGGTTGCGGCGGCCTCCTCGGCGGTGGTGCCGAACGTCGCGCGGGTGCGCGGGGCGGTCCAGCGCAGCGACTCGAGGAAGAAGATGTAGACATGCAGCGCGCCGGCGAGTGCGGCGACGATCAGACCCGCGACGACCATGGTCACTCTCCTTATTTTGAACTGATCGTTTCAATATATACTGCAATGGTCGTTCCACAACGGGAAGTGAGGGTCGTCATGCCGCGGGTGCAGGAGTTCGACACCGACACCGTCGTCGCTCGGGCGCGGGACCTCTTCTGGGACAAGGGGTTCGAGGCCACCTCGGTACCGGACCTCGAACGCGTGACAGGGTTGAACCGGTCGAGCCTGTACAACGCGTTCGGTAGCAAACGGGGTCTCTTCGATGCCGCCGTGCAGGACTACCTGGACCGCGTGGTCCGCCCGCGACTGCGGATCCTGACCCACGAGCCCACCGTGCCCGACGCGGCCTCCCGGTACTACCGCGGTGTCGTGGAGGCCATCGAGTCCCTGCCGGACGACTACCCCGGGCGCGGGTGCCTGCTTCTCAACAGCGCCGCCGGATTCGCTGCGCACGACGACGCCCAGCGGGCGGTGGTCGACGCCTACCGATCGGAGCTGGCGGCGGCGCTGGCGCACGCGCTGCGCGCCCTCGACCCCGAGGCCTCCGCCGACCGGATCGTCCATCGCACCCGTCTCCTGACGTCGCTGTCGATCAGTGCGCTGCTGCTGTCCCGGGTCAATCGGGACGAGGCCGCGGCGCTCGCGCGAACCGCGCTGGAGCAGTTGGCGGAGTGGTCCGCCGCCCGGAATCAGCGAACCACCGCGTAGTCACGCCCCGGTAACGGGGGGACCCGTCGTTCAGTCCGCGGGCAGTCCCAGCGTGCGGAAGCGCCCGAGTCGAGCGGACATCCGATCGTCGCCGGGGACCCCGCGCAGGGAGACGAGTTCGCGGGCGATCGCGGCGCCGACGCGCCGGGAGAACTCGACCGGCTCGATCGCCGCGTCGGGCCTTTCGGGAATGACTGCGTCGACGACACCGTCGCGTAGCAGGTCGAGCGACCGGATGCCCTGCGCCGCCGCCATTGCGGGTGCGTGGGTGACGTCGCGGTGCACGATGGCACTCGCCCCCTCCGGTGGAAGCGGTGCGAGCCAGCCGTTCTGCGCGGCGAGGACGCGGTCGGCGGGCAGTAGCGCGAGAGCGCCGCCGCCGGTGCCCTGACCGAGCAGCACCGACACGGTGGGCGTGCGCAGGGTGACGAGATCGGAGATGCAGCGCGCGATCTCGGGGGCCAGGCCCCGCTCCTCGGCCTCCTTGGACAGAGCCGCGCCGAGGGTGTCGATCACGAGCACCAGCGGTAGCCGCAGTTCGGCCGCCATCCGCATACCGCGGCGGGCCTCCCGCAGCGCTGCCGGCCCCATCGTGTTGAGCGCCGACTGGCCCGCGCGATCCTGACCGAACAGCACGCACGGCTGACCGTGGAACCGGGCCAGCGACAGCAGCACGGTCGAGTCCACCTCGCCCTGGCCGGTGCCGCTGAGGGGCACCCGGGTGGACGACGCGTGCCGGACGAGCTCGCGCACACCCGGACGGTCGTCGCGCCGCGACGTGATGACCGACTGCCACGCCGGGACGTCCGGGATGTCCTGGGAGTCAGCCGGTTCGGGAATCGTGTGGTCGTCACCCGGCGAGTCGACGAGCACGTGCAGGGCGCGGTCGACGAGGTCACGCAGTTGGGTCGTCGACGCCACTCCGTCGATCACACCGTTGCGGTACAGGTTCTCCGACGTCTGCACGCCCTCCGGGAACTTCTCGCCGTAGAGGGCCTCGTACACGCGCGGGCCGAGGAAGCCGACGAGCGCGCCGGGTTCGGCGATGGTGACGTGACCGAGCGACCCCCACGATGCGAACACCCCACCGGTGGTGGGATTGCGCAGGTACACCAGGTACGGCAGGTGAGCGGACTTGTGGGCGGCGATCGCGGCCGCGATCTTCACCATCTGCACGAAGGCGACCGTGCCCTCCTGCATGCGGGTGCCGCCGGAGGTGGGCGACGCGAGCAGCGGGAGACCCTCGGTGGTGGCGCGCTCGATCGCGGTGACGATCCGTTCCGCTGCGGCCACGCCGATGGAGCCGGCGAGGAACGAGAACTCGCACGCGATCACGGCCACGCGGCGCCCGCCGAGCAGTGCGGTCCCGGTGAGCACGGACTCGTCGGCGCCCGACTTCTCGGCTGCCGCATCGAGTTCGGCCCGGTACTTCGGGTCGGGATCGATCTCGAGCGGTGCGGTGTCCCACGATTCGAAGCTGTCGGCGTCGAATACCTGGCCGATCAGTTCGCGAGCCGAAACCTTGTTCGCGGGCACGGGCCTTCCTCCACTTCTCTACGGAACGGCCGCCGTCGTCCGGAGACGACGGCGGCCGGCACAGCTCCAGCCTAGTTACCGCGCGAGTGCCTCGCGCCACGAGACCGTCTTGCCCATCCGCAGGATCGAGCGCTGGTAGATGCGGGCGGCGATCGCGGACATCGCGACGGTGACGATCAGCATGAGCACGACCGTGGCGGCGATCTGGGTGGCGCTCGCGACACCGGCCGCGATGCGCAGCGGCATGAGGATCGCCGAGAACGGCGGAATCCAACTGAGCACGTTGGACAGTGTGCCTTCCGGGTTCTGCACGGCGCTGAACGCGGCGAAGAACATCGCCATGATCAGGATGGTCAACGGCATCGCGGTGGAATTGACGTCCTCCTGGCGCGAGACCATCGAACCTGTTGCGGCATAGAGCACCGCGAAGAACGCGAAGCCGAGAACGAACCAGCCCAGCGTGCCGAGCAGGGTGCCCCAGGCGGTGCCGCCGAGGGTGAGGACCCCGGTCGCGACGCCCGCGCCGACACCCACGACGCCGTACACCGTCAACTGTGCGAGACCGACAGCGCCGATGCCGATCACCTTGCCCCACAGCAACTGCAGCGGACGCAGGGTCGACAGCAGCAGTTCGACGACGCGGGACGACTTCTCCTCGACCACGCCCATCGCGACGTACATGCCGAACGCGAGGATCTGCATGTACAACAGGACCACCACCGCCGTGGACAGCGCGATGCGCTGTCCACGTTCGGGATCCGGAGGATCGATGGCGTCGACGGTGACGACTGCCGACGCGGTGTTCTCGGCCAGTTGCGCGGCGTCGACGCCCTGGGCGGCCAGCGCGGCGCTCTGGGCCTGGGCGGCCACCGCACCGTCGAGCACGACGCGCAGCGAGGAGTCGATCTCGGACTTCGTGATCGCGGTGACCGCGCCCCCGCTGCCCGGCACGACGGCGACGTCGAGGTCACCGTCCTCGACCTGCGTGCGGGCGGTCTGCTCGTCGCCGATCTCGGTCACCTCGACGGGGTTGCCGGCCGCGTCGCCGGTCGCGACCAGTGCCGCACTGAGCGACTGGTCGCCGACGAGCCCCACCTTCGAGCGGGACTCGTCGTCCTTGCCGGAGAAGATCGATGCGGCGACGATGCCGCCGATGATCGCGATCAGGACGATCACGTTGCTGACCAGGAAGCTCTTCTTTTGCACCTGGGTCAGGAATTCGCGCCGGGCCACCAGTGCGATGGCGCGGCTCGGGTTCAGTCCGCTGCGTTCGCTCACGCGGACACCACCTCTCGGAACAGTTCGGTCAGGGACGGCTTGCGGACCGCGAACTCGTGGACGGGTCCGGTCTTCAGAGCGGCATGCAGGACGGCCTGGTCGTCGGCCCCCGCACCGAGTGCCAACACCGTGCGGCCGTCGGCGTGGCTGACGATCGTCACCCCGAACAGGTGGTCGGCCCACCCGGACGGTGCGGCGGGTGCGTGGACGTCGAGGAGCACGTCGCCGCTGCCACGGAGTTCGTCGACGGTGCCGATCGAGTTCATCCGCCCCTTCGCGATGATCCCGACCCGGTCGCACAGCCGCTGCACCAGGTCGAGCTGATGGCTCGAGAAGATCACGGGCACACCCGAGTTCGCCTTCTCCACCAGAACGTCGCTCATGACGTCGACGGCCACCGGATCCAGGCCCGAGAACGGCTCGTCGAGGATCAGGACGGCAGGGTCGTGGACCAGCGCGGCGGCGAGCTGCACGCGCTGCTGGTTACCCAGACTGAGCGCATCGACGGCGTCGTTCACGCGCGCGGCGATGCCGAGACGCTCGGTCCACCGGCTCGCGGCGTCGGCCGCCTCGGCCCGCGAAAGACCATGCAGCTCGGCCAGGTACGTGAGCTGACGACCCACCTTCATCTTCGGATAGAGGCCGCGCTCCTCGGGCATGTAGCCGATCGAGCGGCGGACCTCGAGGTCCACGGGCTTGCCACCGAGACGCACCTCGCCGCGGTCGGCGGCGAGCACACCGAGAGCGATCCGCATCGCGGTGGTCTTGCCGGCCCCGTTGCTGCCGACGAAGCCGAAGATTTCGCCGGGACGGACGTCGAAACTCAGGCTCTCGAGCGCGACGACGTCGCCGTAGCGTTTGGCTATTCCGTCGAAGGTGAGGGTCTGGCCGGTCATGTGGTCTCCTCGTGGTCGTCGGGTTCGGGGTCGGGGCGCGTCCACGCCAGGATCATCGCCGGCGAACACGCGCCGGCTATCAGCGTGGTGAGGACGAAGAGTCCGGCGGAGTAGGTGAGATTGGATCGGTCGATGTCGAGGTCCAGTGAGCCGGCGACGATCAGGAACATCGCCGGGACGAAGGTCAGGACCTGGGTGACCGTGAGGCCGATCGAGCGGGCGCTGTCGCGCTGCTGGACCTCCCATTCGTCGAGCGCATGGCGAGGCGCATCGCCCTGGCGTCCCGAGACGATCTGCAGCGTCGTCCAGACCGCCATGAAGGCGAGGCAGGCGGGCAGCCACAACAGCGGGCCGACGCGCATGTTCGTCAGGCAGACCGCGCCGACGGCGAGCATGCATCCCAGAATCACCGCCAGGGTGACGACGAGGATGCGCCGTCTCGCCCGGGTTCGCCAACCCGGTAGCCAGTGCTTGAACTGGTCCTCGTTCTTCAGGAACCGCCGGGTGCGGAAATCCTGGTACCGCTCGAGCAAGCCGGGGTCAGCCATGGTCGTCGCCTCCTCGTGATCGGTCGGCTCGGTACAACTCGGCGCTGATCGGCCCGAACTCGGTTCGGGAGAAGACCGCCTCCACGGGGAGATCGAAGACCGTGCAGATCCGCAGCGCGAGATCGAGGCTGGGGTAGTGGTCACCCCGCTCGAGTGCGCCGACCGTCTGCGGGTTGACCTCGATCAGCTCGGCGAGCTGCGCGCGGGTCATCTTGCGTTCGGCGCGCAGCACGGCGATGCGATTGAAGATGGGGAGACTCGCCCCACGTCGCACCGGACTCATGCAACACATCGTTGGGAAAACCTAACGATGTGTCAAATCGAGACAACGGTCCGCAGGCTCCGATCTCCGGTGGGTACGACTGCCTGTAGTAACCTCTGGGCATGCGGATCGGCCCAGGTGAGGAGCTCGCACGCCAGGTGCGTGGCCTCGCTGTCGCTGCATCCGTCGTCACGCTCGCGATCGGCGCGCACGGACTGGCCGGAGGCGGCGCACCGCAGGGGTCGACGTTCCTTCTGCTCGGCGGTGTCGCCGCGGTCCTGGCTGCCGCGGTGATCGCGGTTCCCGCGCTCGCCACCCGACGTCGGTGGCTCGTTCCCGTCCTCGCGACCGGCCAGGTGCTCTCGCACTCCGCGCTCTCCCTCGGTGATGCGCACGGCGCGATGCACTCGGGTTCGCATTCGACGACGCCGATGCTGCTCGCCCACTCGGTCGCAGTCGTCGCGTGCGCCGTACTCATCGCGGGCGCCGAACTCGTCGGTCCCCGCGCCGCCGCCGCGCTGCGCCGGATCCTGCCCAGCATCGTCGCGGTCCTCCCGGTCCGTCTGGAACCGGCGTTGCCGCACGTCGTCGACGACATCCGCCCAGCGCGCTCGCTCGTGGCGGTAGGGCCCATCGCGCGCCGCGGCCCACCCGTCCGGGCCTGACCTCTCTCACTCACCGCGTCCCCGGCCTTCTCTCCGGCGACGCGCGTCCCCTCACACCCTGCGGGTTGCGCGCCCGTCATTGGTTGCTGCGCGCCCGCATTCGAAAGGCACACGTACATGAAGGCATTCACCCGCGCCCGCACCCTTGCGATCGGCGTGACCGCGGCAACGGCACTCGTCCTCACCGGCTGCAGCAACTCCGAGGAATCCGGTTCGACGACCGACACCTCGGCGATCTCGTTCGAGGATTCCTGGGTCAAGGCGGCCGACTCCGGCATGACTGCGATGTTCGGAACGATCGTCAACGACTCGGATTCCGACGTCACCCTGACGTCCGTCACCACCGGCGTCTCGCCCCGGGTCGAACTGCACGAGATGGCTCCCGACGGCACCGGTGCGATGAAGATGCGCGAGAAGGACGGCGGGGTGGTTGTCCAGGCGAACAGCTCGTACGAGTTGGCGCCGGGCGGTGACCACATCATGCTGTTCGATCTGCCCGCGCCGGTCCGGGCCGGCAGCGACGTCCCGTTCACGTTTACGTTCGCCGACGGCGCGACGGCACAGTTCACCGCGCAGGTCCGCGACTTCACCGGCGCCCGAGAGGACTACGGCGACGGTGCATCGCACGGCGAGACGTCGGGCGGGATGGACGGCGCGATGCAGGACCACGGCCAGGGCGAGGCGCACGGTGGCTGACCTCAGCCGTCGTCAACTGTTCGGGGTCGGTGCCGCCGCTGCCGTCGGCGGCGTCGGCCTCGGTCTGGGCGCCGGCACCGTCGCCGCGCGTCCCGCGAAGGCCGACGTCGTCGCGGAGACCGTCCCGTTCCACGGGGAACACCAGGCCGGGATCGAGACCACGCCACAGGCTCATGCCACGTTCGTGGGCCTTGACCTGCGTCCCGGCACCGACCGGGCCGCGCTCGTGCGGCTGATGCGGGTGTGGACCGACGACGCCGCGCGCCTCACCGAGGGGCGCGGCGCCCTCGCCGACACCGAACCGGACCTCGCGACAGCACCGGCGCGGCTCACCGTCACGGTCGGTTTCGGACCGGGCGCGTTCCGTGCCGCGGCGGTCGAGGACAAGCGGCCGTCCTGGTGCAAGCCGTTGCCACCGTTCGAGATCGACAAGCTCGAGGACCGCTGGAACGGCGGTGACCTCCTGTTGCACGTCGGCTCGGACGACCCTGTCACCGTGGCGCACGCATTGCGGGTGCTGCTCAAGGCCGCGCGGGGCACCGCGACGGTGCGCTGGGTCCAGCGCGGTTTCCGTCGGGCCCGGGGCAGCGAACCCGAGGGCACCACGATGCGGAACCTCATGGGGCAGGTCGACGGCACCGTCAACCCGGCGTCCGGCAGCGACGACTTCGCGCAAGTGGTGTGGAACGACGGCGCCGAGCAGCCGTGGTTCGCGGGTGGGACGTCGGTGGTGATCCGGCGGATCCACCTCGACCTGGACGGGTGGGACGAACTCGACCGGCCCGGACGGGACGAGGTGATGGGCCGGCGGATGTCCGACGGCGCGCCGTTGACCGGTGAATCCGAGCACGACGCACCGGATTTCGACGCCACCGGCCGCGGCGGTTTGAAGATCATCCCCGAGTTCTCGCACATCGCGCGAGCCCGCCCGATGGCGCCGCGGGAGCGTTTCCACCGTCGGGCGTACAACTACGACGAGGCCCCAGACGGCATCGGAGTGTCCGACTCGGGGCTGATCTTCGTCGCCTACCAGGCCGACGTCGACGCCCAGTACCTGCCGGTCCAGCAGCGGCTGGCGGAGGCCGACATGTTCAACCAGTGGTCGACGCCGATCGGCTCGGCGGTGTTCGCGATCCTCCCGGGGTGCCGGAAGGGCGAGTACCTGGGGCAGGGTCTGCTCGCCTAGGCGACTTCGTCGCCCGTGCGCCTTTTTGGTGGTTCCAGCTACCGAAAAGGCGCACGGGCGCGAAGCGCCTACTCCTCCGTCAGCCCGCCACCGTCCATGTGCCAGCGCCGGGTGTGCCGCATGGTGCCCAGCATCCGACGGTCGTGGGTGACCAGCAGCAGCGTGCCGGTGAACGATTCCATCGCCTGCTCGAGCTGCTCGATCGCGGGCAGGTCGAGGTGGTTGGTGGGCTCGTCGAGGACCAGCAGATTGACCCCACGGGCCTGCAGCAGCGCCAGCGCCGCGCGGGTGCGTTCGCCCGGCGACAGCGACGCCGCGGACCGCAGCACGTGGTGACCCTTGAGTCCGAACTTCGCCAACAGCGTGCGGACGTCCGCCTCGGGCCAGTCGGGGACCTGTGCGCCGAATGCGTCGGCCAGCGGCTCGTCGCCTTCGAAAAGTCCGCGCGCCTGGTCGATCTCGCCCACCGCGACACCCGAGCCGAGGGTTGCGGTGCCCTCGTCGGGTGGCAGCTTCCCGAGCAGGACCTTCAACAGCGTCGACTTGCCGGACCCGTTCGGGCCGGTCACGAGAATTCGGTCACCCCAGTCGATCTGTGCGGTGACGGGACCGAACGTGAACGCGTCGCGGCGGACCACGGCACCGCTGAGCGTGGCCACGACCGCGCCGCTGCGCGGTGCCGCAGCGATCTCCATCCGCAACTCCCACTCCTTGCGGGGCTCCTCGACCACCTCGAGCCGCTCGATCCGGCGCTGCGTCTGCCGCGCCTTCGCGGCCTGCTTCTCGGTGGACTCGGCGCGTGCCTTGCGGCCCATCTTGTCCGCGTCGCCGCCCTTGGCCTTGCGGCGCGCGTTGCGGACGCCGTGCTCGAGCCAGTTACGTTGCATCTGTGCGCGGTCCTCGAGTGCCGACAGGTTCCCTGCGTACTCGTCGTAGGCCTCGCGCGCGTGCCGCCTGGCCACCTCGCGTTCGGCGAGGTACGACTCGTACCCGCCGTCGTACACCGCGATCTGCTGCTGCGCGAGATCGAGTTCGACGATGCCGGTAACGGTGCGCGCCAGGAACTCCCGATCGTGACTGACCACCACCAGTGCCGTCCGGGTCTCGGCGACGAACTGTTCGAGCTGCTCGAGTCCGGGCAGATCGAGGTCGTTGGTCGGCTCGTCGAGCAGCAGGACGTCGTAGCGCGAGAGCAGCAACGACGCCAGGCCCGCCCGTGCGGCCTGTCCACCGGAGAGGTCCGTCATGTGGGCGTCGCCTGTGACGTCGAGACCCAGATCGGCGAGGACCTTCTCGGCACGCTCGGCGAGATCCGCGCCGCCGAGGGCGAGCCACTTGTCGAGGGCGGGGGAGTAGAGGTCCTCCCCGCCGTCCGCGAGCGACTCGGCCGCGGCGTTCATCGCGGTTTCGGCGGCGGTGACGCCGGTCCGTCGGCCGAGGAACTCGAGTACCGTCTCGCCCTCGATCCGGTCGGGTTCCTGCGCGAGGTAGCCGACGGTCGCGTCGGGCGGGCTGAGCGTGACGGTGCCCTCGATGTCCGCGTTCCCGACCCCTGCGAGCGTTGTGAGCAGCGTCGACTTCCCGGCGCCGTTCGCGCCGACCAGGCCGATCACGTCGCCGGGCGCGACGGTCAGGTCGAGATCGGAGAATAGCGTGCGCTCGCCCCGGGATGCGGAGAGGCCGGAGATACGCAGTGTTGCAGTCACGGGTCGATTGTCCCAGGTCGGCATCCGCCCGTGCGATGAGGTTGCGGGCGCCAGAGCTCGCGGGATATGGCGAATCGGGCCCGTGGAAAAACGTAACGTATTAACGTGAAACGTAATGGAGACTTCGCCCCGCATCGGTCGACCCCGTGACCCCGGAAAGGATCACGCGGTCCTCGTCGCCGCGCGGCGACTGCTCCGCGAGGTCGGCTATCAGCAGACCACGATCTCGGCGATTGCACGCCGGTCCAACGTGAGCGCCCCGGCGATCTACCGCCGCTGGCCCACCCGGGAGGCGCTCCTCGAGGAAGCGGTCCACGGACCCGGCGCGCACAGGCTGCCCGAGGCCACGCACGATCTCCGTGCGGACCTGGCCACATGGGTGCGAGTCTTCCTGTCACGGTCGGCGAGTCCCGCTGCCCGCGCGGGCGTGCCCGGGCTGCTGGCCGACATTCGGACAGATGCGGATCGCGCGAGGCTGCTCTCGCTGCAGGATCCCGTGCGGGCTGCCTTCACTGCTCGAATCGAGCTCGCAGCGGACCGAGGGGAGATTCCGGGACCGGTGGACGCGGCCACCTTGTTCGAGATCCTCACCGGCACCACGTCGATTCGAGGGCTCACTCAGGGCGGAGCCGGCGCCGACGCGTTCGTGGCCGCCCTCGCCGGCGCGCTCCACGTGCTGGCCGCGCACGGTGACGAACTGGCTGTAGAAGTGAAGGAGAGCGAGTCGTGAAGATCGACGTCCAACTCGACGGACGCCCGGAGAGGGCGGCAGCCCGCGCGCGGGAACTCGTCGACCTCGGCGTGGACGGACTGTTCACGTTCGAGGGCCCACACGACGTGTTCCTCCCACTGGTGGCGGCGGCGGGCGCGGTCGATGCCGACCTCATGACCAACGTCGCGATCGCGTTGCCGCGCAGCCCGATGCACCTCGCGCACACCGCCTACGACCTGCAGACGCTCAGCCGCGGCCGCTTCCGCCTCGGGCTGGGCTCGCAGATCCGGCCGCACATCGAGAAGCGGTACGGCGCCGAGTGGTCACGCCCGGCCGCGCGGATGCGGGAGATCGTTCTCGCGGTGAAGGCGATCTTCGATGCGTGGGAGGGCAATTCGCGCCTGCGGTTCGAGGGGGAGTTCACCACCCACACGCTGATGCCGCCCACGTTCGACCCCGGACCCAACCCGTACGGTCCGCCCCCGATCTGTCTCGGCGCGCTCGGACCGGTGATGACGCGCACCGCCGCCGAGGTCGCAGACGGGTTGCTCGTCATGCCGTTCAACAGCGTTCGGCACTACCGCGAGCGCACGCTGCCGGCGATCGAGGAGGGGCTCGTCCGCGCCGGACGCCACGCCGCGGATCTCGCGATCTACCCGCAGGTGATCGTGGGAACAGGACGCACCCCGGACGAGCTGGCCGCGGCGTCGCGCGGCGTGCGGAGCCTGCTCGCCTTCTACGGATCCACGCCCGCCTACCGCCCGGTCCTCGACGTCGAGGGCTGGGGGGACCTGCAACCCGAGCTCAACGCTTTATCCAAGGTCGGCGAGTACGCCGCGATGGCGGAGCTGATCGACGACAAGATGCTCACGGCCCTCGCGGTGCACGGCACGCCCGAGGAATGCGCCGCCGAGATCGTCGAGCGGTTCGGTGCCTACAGCGACCGCGTGTGCTGCTACTTCCCGGGCTACCCGATCCGGGACGGGTACATTACCGATCTGGTCGCGGCCGTGAAAAAGCTGACGTCGCCGTGAGTGACGTGCTGATCGAGATCGACGGCGGCGTCGCGGTTCTCACGCTCAATCGGCCGGCGGCGCGCAACGCGTTCACCGGTGACATGGGTCGCCGTCTCGGTGACCTGTACGGCGAACTCGACGCCGACGATGCGGTCCGCGCGGTCGTCCTCACCGGCACCCCGCCGGCTTTCTGCGCGGGTGCCGATCTCACTGCGGAGGGCGAGACGTTCGCCTCCCCGACCGACAGCGGCTTCTCCGCGTCCCCGGTGGACCCGGCCGCGTTCGAGATCCGCAAACCGGTGATCGCGGCCGTCAACGGGCACGCGATCGGGATCGGCCTCACTCTCGCGATGCAGGCCGACATCCGCATCGTCGCCGACGACGCGAAGTATGCGATCCCGCAGGTGCGGCGCGGTGTCGTGCCCGACATGATGTCGCACTGGACGGTCGCGCGCGTCGCCGGCTTGGCGGTGGCCGCGGACGTCCTGCTCACCGGGCGCACCTTCGACGGCCCCGAGGCGGTCCGGCTGGGGCTCGCGAGCCGGTCGCTGCCCGCCGGCCAGGTTCTGCCCGCCGCGCTCGCCACGGCGCGGGACATCGCGACCAACGTCGCACCGATGTCGGCGGCGCTGAGCAAGCGACTGCTGTGGGACAGCGCACGAGAGGGTTTCGCGCCCCGCGAGGTGGCCGGATACGAGACCGAACTGCACCACCGGGTCATGGGCACCGCGGACGCAGCGGAGGGCGTGCGCGCCTTCCTCGACCGCCGCGACCCCGACTGGACCGCGCGGGTATCCGCCGATTGGAAGGAATTGCCTTGGAAGTGAATGTTTTCGGACCCGACACCACCACCGATGACGTGCTCGCCGGAGTCGACCTGACCGGCCGCACCGCACTGGTCACCGGAGTGACGAGCGGTCTCGGCGGGGAAACCGCGCGAGCGCTGGCTGCCGCCGGTGCGACGGTGATCCTCGCGGCCCGCAATGGTGACGCCGCCGCGATCGTGGCCGACGGCATCGGTGAGGCCGTGCCCGGCGCCGAACTGCTCGTCACGGCAATCGATCTGGCCGACCTGTCGAGCGTTCGCGGCGCCGCCGAGAGCCTGGGCGGGCAGCCGATCGACCTGCTGATCAACAACGCCGGTGTGATGTACACGCCGTTCGAGCGCACCGCCGACGGGTTCGAGTTGCAATTCGGCACGAACCACCTGGGTCATTTCCTTCTCACCACGCTGCTGCTGCCGAACCTGATCGCTGCGGCAGGCCGGGCCGGGACCCCGTCCAGGGTGGTCACCGTGTCGTCGGACGCGCACCGCGCGCATGCCGTCGATCTCGCCGATCCGAACTTCCGGGACCGGGAGTACGACAAGTTCGTCGCGTATGCGCAGTCCAAGGCGGCCAACGTCCTCATGACGATCGAGCTGCAGAAGCGGTACGCGGACAGTGGGATCCAGGCATTCGCAGTGCATCCCGGCGTGTGCGCGACCGGCCTGTCGCGGTACATGGCCCGCGACGACTTCGCCGAGATGAAGGCGATGAGCGCCGGGAAGCCGGGCCTGCTGGAGAATCTCAAGTCCATCCCCGCCGCGGTAGCGACATCGGTGTGGGCGGCGACCGCCACGGAACTGGACTCCGCGGGCGGGGCGTACCTCGCCGACTGCGCTGTCGGCAGGGCGTCCCGGCATGCCGTGGATCCGTCGACCGCAGAGGAGCTGTGGGAACTGTCGGAGCAACTCGTCGGCCGCTGAACGCGAATCCGGGGCCGGTCGCAAGTGCGCGGCCGACCCCGGAAGGGTTGGGCTACACAGTTTCCGGCGGGAGCATCTGCAGTGCCTCGTCGTGCGCGTCGAGCAGGATCCGGACGCGATCGCCGCCGCTGCGACGCTCGGCCTTCTCCTCGTTGCCCTTGGTGACGAACACCGGGCCGTTCCCGATGTTCGCTATCGCTTGCGCAGCCACGTCCGCCGGTTCGGAGACATGGAGGCCGTCGATGTCCATGTTCAGCCCGGCCCGGTCCATCGCCGGGGTGCGGGTGACACCGAGGACCATTTCGAGAACGTCGACGTCGTATTCGCGCATCTCGAGCCACAGGCCCTCGGCGAAGGTGCGGCAGAACGACTTCACGCCCGCGTAGATGCTGATCTGGGAGGCGCCGAGGAAACCGGCCATCGAGCCGACCAGCAGCAGGCCGCCTCGGCGACGATCCTTCATCGGTGCGCCGAAGTGCTGGATCAGCTTGAGCTGACCGGTGATGTTGAGGTCGATCACCTGCTGGAAGCGGTCGAGGTCGCCGGTGACGAACTCGTGGCCGTAGGTGTTGGCGCCCGCGTTGTAGACGAGCAGGCCCACCTCGAGGTCGTCGGTGACGGTGCGGATCTTGTCGAGCACGTCCGCCTCGGTGAGATCGACGGACAGTGTGCGCACCTCGACGCCGTTCGCGCGGACGCGCTCCGCCGTCGCCTCGAGCGGCCCCGGTTTGCGGGCCAGCAGAACCAGATTCAGGCCCGCCTCGGCGAGTTGGACGGCGAGTTCCGCGCCCATACCCTCGGAGCCGCCGGCGATGACGGCCCACGGCCCGTACTTGGCAATGTCGATCATGATTCGATCCCCTCGTCGTTCGAATCTGCGCAGGCGCAGGCGCAGGTGTTTCTCGTGCCGCGGTCTGCTACTTGCTGGCCGGCGGCAGCATCGCCTTCGACGCGGCCTGCGCGGCCAGCAGCAGTTCGGCACGGTTGCCGCCGCTGCGCTTCTCTACGGCCGACTCGTTGCCCTTCGCGACCACCACGGGTCCGTTGCCGAGGTTGGCGAGTGCCTGCGCCGCGACGTCCGCGGGTTCGGAGACGTTCAGGCCGGGGATGTCCATGTTCAGCCCGGCGCGGGCCATCGCAGGGGTGCGGGTGACGCCGAGGACCATTTCGAGGACGTCGACGTCGTATTCGCGCATCTCGAGCCACAGGCCCTCGGCGAAGGTGCGGCAGAACGACTTCACGCCCGCGTAGATGCTGATCTGGGAGGCGCCGAGGAAACCGGCCATCGAGCCGACCAGCAGCAGGCCGCCTCGGCGACGATCCTTCATCGGTGCGCCGAAGTGCTGGATCAGCTTGAGCTGACCGGTGATGTTGAGGTCGATCACCTGCTGGAAGCGGTCGAGGTCGCCGGTGACGAACTCGTGGCCGTACGTGTTGGCGCCCGCGTTGTAGACGAGCAGGCCCACCTCGAGACCGTCGGTGACGCTGCGGATCTTGTCGAGCATGTCGGCAGCGGTGAGATCGACCGACAGCGTGCGGACCTCGACGCCCTTCGCGCGGGCCTTCTCGGCAGCCACCTCGAGCGGCTCCGGCTTGCGGGCCAGGAGCACGAGGTTCAGGCCGGCCTCGGCGAGTTGGACGGCGAACTCCTCGCCGACGCCCTCGGATCCGCCTGCGATGACGGCCCACGGCCCGTACTTGGCTGCGTCGATCATGTATCGGTCCCTTCGTTTCCGCGCTCCCGACGGTCGGGAACGGCCTGGCTGATCGGTCGACCGCTCAGTCCAGATGTCCCCGATTATGGTGTGACGTGGATCGCAGTACGCCCCGGATTCCACTGGCCGGGACCCCCATTTCCGGCGGGCCTGGAGTGCGAAACTCCCAGCGAATGGGATTGCGGCTTTATGTCCGCGTCGGACCTACCTAGCGTGCTCCCACAACCAGGCGAAGGAGTTTTCATGGCCACCAGTCCTGCCGCGGTCACACCCACCGCGCGCGACATCACCGTCGACCTGCTGGTCGTCGGCGCCGGCACCGGAATGGCCGCAGCACTTGCGGCGAAGGAGCTGGGACTGTCCACCCTCATCGTCGAGAAGACGAAGTACGTGGGCGGATCGACGGCACGTTCGGGCGGCGCATTCTGGCTGCCCGACAACCCGATCCTCCGTGAGGCGAACGCCGGTGACTCCCACGAGCGGGCGCAGACCTACGTCAGCGCCGTCGTCGGCGGCACCGCACCCGCCGAACGCGGCAAGGCGTTCGTCGACAACTCGGCCGCCACCGTCGAACTGCTGCAGCGCACGACGCCGATGAAGTTCTTCTGGGCCGAGGGCTACTCGGACTACCACCCCGAACTGCCTGGCGGATCGGCGATCGGCCGCACCTGTGAATGCCGTCCGTTCGACGCCTCGATCCTCGGACCGGAGCGTCCGCGTCTGCGTCCGGGCCTGATGGAGGCCCCGATGCCGATGCCCACCACGGGCGCCGACTACAAGTGGATGAACCTCATGGCGCGCGTGCCCCAGAAGGGCATCCCGCGCGTCGTCAAGCGTCTCGCCCAGGGCGTCGGCGGCCTCGCGCTGCGTCGCGAGTACATGGCCGGCGGCCAGGCGCTCGCCGCGGGTCTGTTCGCCGGTGTGGTTCGCGCCGGGATCCCGGTCTGGACCGAGACGTCGCTGGTGCGCTTGGTCACCGAGGGCGATCGGGTCACCGGCGCCGTCGTCACGCAGGGCGACCGTGAGGTCACCGTGACCGCGCGTCGCGGTGTGGTGCTCGCGGCCGGTGGTTTCGACCACGACATGGCGATGCGGCACAAGTACCAGTCGGAGAGCCTCGGCGAGCACGAGAGCCTCGGTGCGGAGGGCAACACCGGCGACGCGATCCGGATCGCCCAGGAAGTCGGCGCCACGACCGACCTGATGGACCAGTCGTGGTGGTTCCCCGCCGTGGCAGCGCTGCCGGGTCGTCCGCCGACGGTGATGCTCGCCGAGCGTTCGCTGCCCGGCTCGTTCATCGTCGACCACACCGGTCGTCGGTTCATCAACGAGTCCATCGACTACATGTCCTACGGCCAGAAGGTTCTCGAGCGCGAGCGCGCCGGCGACCCGATCGAGTCGCAGTGGATCGTGTTCGACCAGAAGTACCGCAACAGCTACATCTTCGCGGCCGGGCTGTTCCCGCGTCAGCCGCTGCCGGAGTCCTGGTACAAGGCGGGCATCGCCCACCAGGCGTCCACCCCGGCCGAGCTGGCCCGCAAGGCCGGCCTGCCCGAGGATGCGTTCACGGAGACGTTCCGCAAGTTCAACGAGGACGCGGCGACGGGCACCGACAGCGAGTTCCAGCGCGGCCAGAGCGCCTACGACCGCTACTACGGCGACCCCACCCAGCAGCCGAACCCGAACCTGCGGCCGCTGACCGGCGGATCGCTGTACGCGGTGAAGATGACGCTCAGCGACCTCGGCACCTGCGGTGGTGTCCAGGCCGACGAGCGGGCGCGCGTGGTGCGCGAGGACGGCAGCCCGGTCGAGGGTCTGTACGCGATCGGCAACACCGCGGCCAACGCGTTCGGTCACACCTACCCGGGTGCCGGCGCGACGATCGGCCAGGGTCTGGTGTTCGGCTACATCGCCGCGCACGACGCTGCGGAACGGACCGTCGACGCCTGACGGATCGACTCGGAGCGGCCCACCACATCGACGATGTGGTGGGCCGCTCCGTCAGTTGCGGACCAGGCGGAAGAACCGTGGTTCGGCCCGTGCGAGGAGACCGGGCGCGCTACCGGTGTCCATGGCGTCGTCACCGACGACCTCCCACCCGGCCAGCGCCTGCTCGACGTCGCGCCGGGACGAACCTCGGGGCAGTGGTCCGCGCCGCCCGGGCGAGAACGCGAACATCAGCAACCGGGCGCCCGGTGCCGTCACCGCGGTGAGGCCCCGGCCGTAGGCGACGCGGCATTCGTCGGTGAGGCCGTGGAAGCAACCGACATCGAGGGCGAAGGTGTAGTGGTCGTCGACGTAGGCGGGCAGATGCGTGACGTCGCCGAGTACGAACCTCACGTCCGCGCCGGCCACGGGCAGCTTCGCGCGGCCCCGTTCGATCGCGAGCGGCACGGAGTCGACGGCGGTCACCGACCATCCCCGCTTCGCCAGCTCGATCGAGTGGTCACCGGTTCCGCAACCGAGGTCGAGAGCCCGGGCCGCCGCCTCGCCGGGGACGGCGACGGCGTCGAGCAGGTGGTTCAACTGCCCCGCGAAGATCGCCCGGCCGGCCTTCTCCCACGGGGTGAAGCCCGCCCGATACGCCAACCGGTACCCGAGGTTCATCGGCCGTCCCTTTCCGGAGATCCGACCACCTGGAACGAACGTAGGCCCGCAGTCGAGCACCGCGCAACGGGCGCCGCTGGGGTCCACGTTCTGGGACGGCGGGAACATGTCGGGGCGTCGCCGCGGTTGCCCTGGAGATGACCTCCATCAGTTCCGTACCGGCCGTCGAACTGAACGACGGCAACACGATTCCGCAACTGGGCTTCGGGGTGTTCCAGGTGTCGGACGACCAGGCGTACGACGCGGTCGGTGAGGCGCTACGCGTCGGCTACCGCAGCATCGACACCGCCCGAATCTACGAGAACGAGACCGGGACCGGCCGCGCGTTGGCTGATTCCGGTGTCGCCCGCGAGGACCTGTTCGTCACCACCAAGCTCTGGAACTCCGATCAGGGCTACGACTCGACGCTGCGGGCGTTCGACGACAGCCTCGCCCGACTCGGCCTCGACTACCTCGACCTCTATCTCATCCACTGGCCGGTGCCCGCGCAGGACCGCTACGTCGACACGTTCAAGGCCTTCCAGCAGTTGAAGGCGGACGGTCGGATCCGGTCGATCGGTGTCTCGAACTTCACCGCCGAGAACCTCGAACGCCTGGTCGAGGCGGTGGGGGAGACCCCGGTGCTCAACCAGATCGAGCTGCATCCGGACTTCGCGCAGGCGCACCTGCGTTCCGTGCACGCCGACATGGGCATCGTCACCGAGGCGTGGAGTCCGCTCGGGCAGGGCACCACGCTCACGAACCCGACGATCCGCGAGATCGCCGGCGCGCACGGGCGCACGCCCGCGCAGGTGATCCTGCGCTGGCACATCCAGTTGGGGAACGTGGTGATTCCCAAGTCGGTGACGCCCGAGCGGATCGCGAGCAACTTCGACGTCTTCGACTTCGAACTGACGGCCGACGACATGTTCGCGATCGCCTCGCTGGATTCCCCGGACGGCCGCCTCGGGCCCGACCCGGTGGAGTTCGGCTGACCTTCCGGGTTCCGGTGGTACTCGTCACAGGCGGCGATCGTGATTGCCCGCACTCCACTCCCGGCCGTATATTCCACGTGGAATATACGGCGTGGAAGTGGGGGTGAGGAATGTTGCCGCGCTCCGTCACACCGTTGGGCGTCTCGGTGCTCGCGCTGCTGTTCGAGCGGCCGATGCACCCCTACGAGATGTTTCAGCTGTTGACCACCCGCCGCAAGGATCGCGTGGTCAAGGTGCGTCCGGGGTCGCTGTACCACACGGTCGAGCGCCTCGAGCGGGACGGACTGGTGCTCGCGTCGGGTACCGACCGGCAGGGCAACCGGCCGGAACGGACGATCTACGAGATCACGTCCGCGGGACGCGCCGCGATGCGGCAGTGGGTCTCCGACACCGTCGCCGCTCCCACTCCCGAGTACCCGCGGTTCACCCTCGGCCTCGCCGAACTGCACAACCTGGAATCCGTCGAAGCGCTCGCGTTGCTGGAGCAGCGCATAGCAGCGCTCGCCGGCGAACTCTCCGCCCTCGACGACCTGGCGGAGTTCGCCCGCGAGGTGCCGGAATTGTTCACCATCCCGTTCTCCTACACCCGGGCGATGGCACAGGCCGAAGTGGACTGGCTGCGCGCCTTCGTCGACCGCGTCCGCAGTGGCGAGATTCCCTGGGTCACCGAAGAACACCTCGAATCCACACGGCTCGCACATCAGAAGGGCAACGCATGAAAACCGAAGTACGGCCCTGGCCGGCCCTGTGGGCCCTGTGCCTGGGCTTCTTCATGATCCTCGTCGACAGCACCATCGTCGCCGTCGCCAACCCGGTCATCACCGCGGAACTGAACGCCGACGTCAACGCGGTCATCTGGGTCACGAGCGCCTACCTGCTCGCGTACGCGGTGCCGTTGCTCGTCACCGGACGTCTCGGCGACCGGTTCGGCCCCAAGAACATGTACCTGATCGGTCTGGTCGTGTTCACGCTCGCATCGCTGTGGTGTGGTCTGTCCGGTGGCGTCGAGATGCTCATCGTCGCGCGCGTCTTCCAGGGCCTCGGCGCGGCCATGATGACCCCGCAGACGATGGCCGTCATCACCCGGATCTTCCCGCCCGACAAGCGCGGAACCGCCATGGGCCTGTGGGGTTCGGTGGCCGGTGTCGCGACGCTGGTGGGGCCGATCCTCGGCGGTGTGCTGCTGGACAACCTCGGCTGGCAGTGGATCTTCTTCGTCAACGTGCCCGTCGGCGTGGTCGGCTTCCTGCTCGCGTGGCGCCTGGTCCCGTCGCTGCCGACGAACAACCACAAGTTCGACATGATCGGAGTCGCGCTCAGCGCGATCGGCCTGTTCTGCATCGTCTTCGGGCTGCAGGAAGGCAACTCGTACGACTGGGATGCGCGCGCGTGGGGCCTGATCGCCGGCGGCCTCGTCGTGATGGGTGTGTTCGTGTGGTGGCAGAAGGTCAACCGCAACGAGCCGCTGGTACCGCTGGGCCTGTTCAAGGACCGCAACTTCTCCGTCGCCAACGTCGGTATCGCCGCGATGGGCTTCTCCATCACCGGTGTGATGCTGCCGTTCATGTTCTACGCGCAGAGCGTGACGGGGCTGTCGCCGACGCGTTCGGCACTGTTGATGGCGCCGATGGCGATCGTCACCGGCATCCTCGCGCCGTTCGTCGGACGCCTCGTCGACAAGGCGCACCCGCGGATGATCGCCGGCCCCGGTTTCCTCGTGTTCGCCCTCGCGACCGCATGGCTGGCCACGAGGCTCACCCCGACCACCCCGGTATGGCAGATCCTGTTGCCGATGGCGATCATCGGTGCGTCCAACGCATTCATCTGGGCACCGCTGGCCGCCACCGCGACGCGGAACCTGCCGCCCATGCACGTCGGTGCCGGCTCGGGCGTCTACAACACCACCCGTCAGGTCGGCGCCGTCCTCGGTAGCGCCGCGATGGGCGCGCTCATGACGTCGCGGATCACCGCCGAACTGTCGACGCTCGGCGTCGGCGGAGGTGCGAAGGTCGGCGAGGGCTCGCACGTGGGTCAGCTTCCGGAGATGGTGCGTGAGCCGTTCTCCACCGCGATGTCCCAGTCGGCGATGCTGCCGGCGGCAGCGCTTCTGGTCGGTTTCGTCGCGGTGATGTTCTTCGTCAATCCCCGCAAGGGTCCGACGGAGCAGGCCGTGCCGGCGGGTGTCGACGGGGAGTCGGTGAGTACCGGCCACTGACGAGGGCTCCGTTCTCGCGGAAGGCGCAGCCGACCACTGGCCGGCTGCGCCTTCCGTGTTTCGAGTCTCGTTTCGCTCAGGCGGTACCGACTCGTTGCAGCTGCCCGAGTCTGCTCATGATTCGGTCGATGTCGACCGGACGGCGTCCCTCGGCCACGAGCGCTTCCATGGGTAGGTCGGCCACGAACGTGGTTTCGACGTCCCGGTCGTACAGGACGTCGATCAGGTTCGCGAACCGTTGCGCCGCTTCGCGACCCGCATGCGCCAGATCGGGAATGCCACTGACGACCCATCGGTCGAACTCCGCGGCAAGCTTCAGGTAGTCCGCCGGCGCGGTGGTGCGCTCGCACAGGTCGTCGAAGTCGAACCACAGGCAGTGAGCCTCCGCGCGCAGTGCGACCAGCGGATGTCCGCGCGGAATCAGCGTGGACCGTTCGTCCGGTGCCGGGGGCTCGAGCCCCAGCGCGGCCAGTGGGTCGGTGGCGCCGCGCACCACCCATCGGCCCGACGCGAAGCCGGAGAGGTGATCCGACGTGGCTCGATAGTCCCGCGGCCCATCGACGGCGACAACATCCAGCGACTGCTCGATCAACTCGATCGTCGGCACGAAGATGTCGTGGAACAGGGGATTCGGCAGTAGGCGGGGCGGGGGATAGTTCGAGGTCACGACGAGGGCGATGTTCCGGGCGAAGAGGGCCGGGAGGAGACGTTCGACGAACTTCGCGTCGGCGACGTCGTGGACGTGGAACTCGTCGAAGCACAGCACATGGACGCCATCGAGGATGGTGTCGAGCGCCGCATCCAGATCGTTCCGGTGTCGACGAATCGCGGCATGCAGTTCACGGAAGAACTCGTGGAAGTGCACACGTCTCTTGCAGGTGGTGGGCAACGCCGCGAAATAAGTTGCCATGAGCCAACTCTTGCCTCGGCCGACCGGACCCCACAGGTAGACGCCGCGGCCGGCCGTTTCGCACAGTCGAGAGATTGCCTGCCGCTGGGCGGAGTCGATCGTGTAGCCCTGCCGGTACGCCGCGTCGTCGAATGCTTCGACGGGTACCCGCAGTGTCGTCGAGCGGGACGAGCGTCTCGGCCATCGCATGCCTGG
This sequence comes from Prescottella equi, assembly GCF_002094305.1. Classification (GTDB taxonomy): domain Bacteria; phylum Actinomycetota; class Actinomycetes; order Mycobacteriales; family Mycobacteriaceae; genus Prescottella; species Prescottella equi. Next base: position 363,763 of record NZ_LWTX01000002.1, on the reverse strand, counting down.
ACTCTATCATCGTAGAGTCTGGCAATATCGAGGCATGAGTCACCGTCCGTCGCGGCGCGAATCGATTTGCGAGGCCGCTCTCGATCTCGCCGCAGAGGGCGGCAACCACGCCGTCACCCATCAGGCGATCGATCGACGTCTGAGCCTGGCGAAAGGGTCGACGTCGTACTACTTCCGGACGCGCGACGCGCTGGTGGGTGCCGCGGTTCGACGCCTGACCGAGCGGTCGCGGGCTGCGTTCGCCGAGGCGTACGGCGCGGGCGTCGGCGGCGTCTCGGTCGAGGGCGCCGCTGATCTCATGGCCGACCAGATCGTGTTGCTGCTGACCGGTCGGCGACGGGATGTGCTGGCGCGTTACGCCCTGGCTGTCGATGCCGCCGATGACGAGGAGCTTCGCCCCGCGCTCGCGGGCTGCCTCTTCTCGGTGGAGAAGGCGACCGGGTTGCTGGAGGCGCTCGGTGCAAGCGATCCGGACTCGGCGGCGCACGACCTGATCAGCTTGCTGGAGGGGTTGGTGTTCGACTCCGTGTACGGGTCTCGGTCGGTGCTCGCCGGCGGATCGACGCCGAGCACCCAACGCTTTCGGGTGACGATCCGCTTGTGGCTGGCGGCGCTCGCCGAGTCGTGACCTGCGGGGGTCGCGGCGCGCCTCCGTCGCGGGCTTGACCGGCACGCTTTGGCCGGCACCCCTTCCCCAGGGGGTGTCGGCTGCAGCGTCATGCGGCGTGTGGTCCCGCCCGGTTGTGGGCGGGGATGGGTTTCTTGTAGGGGGCCACGGTGGATGGTGGTGTGAACCACGGCTTTCTGTCGACGCCGATTTCCACGTCCCAGTGGGAGTGGTGCAGCAAGGTGTGGTGGTAGCGGCAGAGTAGGACGAGGTTGTCGAGGTCGGTGGGGCCGCCGTCGGCCCAATGCTTGATGTGGTGGCCTTCGCAGTGTGCGGGCGGTGTGCCGCAGCCGGGGAAGGCGCAGCCGTGGTCGCGGGCGATCAACGCCCGGCGCTGCTTCTTCGACACGGTTCTGCTGGTGCGGCCGAGGTTGAGCGGGACACCGTCGTCCATGACGATGGGGGTGAGGTGACAGTCGCAGGCGAGCCGTCGCGCGGTGGCGATGGACAGTGGCCCCGTGTGGGGCAGGCGTGCGATGTCGTTGTCGCCGAACAGGTCCGACTCGCCGTCTGGATTCACCCACTCGTTAGCCGACTCGCTGCGGGCGAGGTCGCTGGCGTTCACATGGAGTGACAGGTGGGGCCGCTCGCCGCCCTCGACGGGTGCTTCGCCGGAGTCGAGGTAGCGGCGCAGGATCTCCGCGAACGCATCGGCTCGCTGCCGCGTCGGAGGGCGTTTCTCGGCCGGGTCGTCGAGAAGATTCCGTGGTTTGGTCAGCGCGGAGAGTGCGGTCAGGAGCATTTCGCCGGTGACGGCGTCGAGGTCACCCTTGACCGCGACGCGTCCGTTCAGGGTTTTCGAGGCGTGGAATTCGTTGCGTTCGGTGTCTTCGCTGGGTGGGAGTTCGTCGGATTCGAAGATCCGCTCGAGCCGGGAGATGCAGGTGCGGACGGTCGTGGTGGTCGCGGCGGGACCGGACGCGGCGTCCAGCAACACCTTCCGGCACGAACCAAGCGCTTCGTTCGGCATGCCGCGCGGCGGGGTCTCGCAGAACTTCCCGATCAACGCCGCGTGCTCGGCGGAAATATCGCCGGCGTTGAAGGCGTCGGCGATCTCGGGCTGTCGGCTCAGCATCCGGCCCAATGCGAGGATCCGTGCGGCAGCCGGTACCTCCAGCAACGTGTTCGCAGCCAACCACTGCTTGACACTGCGAAATCCGAGGGTGTCGAACGAGACTGCGCGCTCATCGATTTCGGCGACCGCGACGGCCCTGAGAGCCTCCAGACGTTCGATCTCGCGAGACACCTCGATCACCGACCGCACGAGGTCGGGTTCGACGAGTCGACGCACCTCGGCAGGCTGCAGCGCGGTGGCCGCGATGCCCGAATTGTTGAGTCCCCCCGGATTCATGACACGAGCCTAGTTCGAACTGATGTTCGAGTCAAGGGTGCAGCGCTTTCGGGTCTTCCGTCCGCTCGAATCGCCCGCCGAGGCTGACCACGGGACCCGAGAGCCTAGGATCGCGGGTATGAACATCGCGTTTGTCCAGTCCACTTGGCATCGGTCCATCGTCGACCGCGCACGTGACGCTTTCGTGGCGCGGTGGAGCGAGTTGGGGCACGACCCGGCCGGGATCGAGTTCTTCGAGACGCCCGGGGCGTTCGAGATCCCCCTGCATGCCCAGCGACTCGCGCGCACCGGGCGCTTCGCTGCGGTGGTTGCGGCCGGTCTGGTGGTCGACGGTGGTATCTACCGTCACGAGTTCGTCGCATCCGCGGTGATCGACGGTCTCATGCGTGTCCAGCTCGACACCGACGTGCCGGTGTTTTCCGCGGTGCTCACTCCGCATCACTTCCACGAGCATCTCGATCACGACGCGTTCTTCACCGCGCACTTCGACAAGAAGGGCCAGGAGGTCGCGAACGCCTGCTCGGCGACTCTTGCCGGGCTCGCCGCGATCGGATAGCCGGAGACGGCGCTGCCGGCGGGTTCGGCCCGCACCTCGGCGGCCGGCTCGTCGCCAGGATTGTCGTCGAGCCCCCCACAGGAGATCGAGCGACGTCCTCCTGTGGGGGGTGGTGTTCCGACACCCTCAGAACTGCGCCGGCGACGGCATCGGATACTCCTGGCCTTCGACGCGGAAGTCTGCGAAGTCGAAGCCGGGGACCACGATGCAGCTGACGAGACCGGCCTCGTCCTCCATCGGCCGCGCTCGCTGCCACGCGCAGGGCGGCACGACCACCTGCGGCGTCTGGCCGGCCGAAATGTCCGGTCCAACTACGTGTGTCGTGATCGCGTCCGGGTTGTCGCCGTCGCCGCCGATCTCGAGCAGTATCGGGCTGCCGCGGTGGTACAACCAGATCTCCGTGCCGCGCACCGTGTGCCACGCGGACTGCTGCCCGGGTTCGAGCAGGAACAGGATCGCGGTCCCCGCCGAGCGTGCCCCACCGAACATGTTCGGCAGCGCCACGCCGGGTAACTCGATGTCGCTCCGCCAGGTTTCGCAATACCAGCCGCCCTCGGGGTGAGGGGCGAGATCGAGGGCGGATGCCCACTCGGGAAGATCGGTCACCAGACCATGATGAACCGAATCTTTCCGTATCGCGAGCGCGGGTCCGGTCGTGATGGTGAAATGGCCGCATGACCCACCCGAGTGGAGATTCGGCAGTAGGTTCGGATTCGGCAGTCACTGTCGAATCGGCCGTGAGCGCGTTCGTTTACGGATTCGCTCCGGTCTTCAATCTGTCTCAGGTGGAACGTTTCGTGACCACCGGAGTCGGGGCGAATTCTGCGGCGCCGTTCAATTCGTTCAGCCACGCCGACGGGCTCGCGGGTCCGGACGACACGTTCGTCTCGATCAACAACGACACCATCTACTCGATGGCGCAACTCGATCTGAGCGTCGGTCCGCTGATCCTCGACGTGCCCGACACTGCGGATGCGTACTTCGTGCTGCAGTTCGTGGACGCGTGGACCAACAACTTCGCTTACATCGGGAAGCGGGCAACCGGAACGAAAGCTGGTCGCTACGTTCTGGTTCCACCGGGATGGCCGGGCGAGTTGCCGTCCGATGCGACGGCGGTGCACTGCTCGACGCGCATCGTGTCCATCGTCGGCAGGTGGGCGTGCGACGGACCCGACGACATCGACCGGGTGCGGGACCTGCAGGACCGGATCGGGCTGACTCCCTTGGTGACCAAGGATCCGGAGGGTCTACCGGAGCCCGATCCGGCGGTGCCGGAGGAGCTCGCGTTCTGGGAGAGGCTGCGGCTCTATCTGCAGGCGTTCCCTCCGGCACCCCGGGACATCGCACTGCAGCAGGCCTTCGCGCCGCTCGGCTTGCTCGAATCGGGATCATCACCGTACGTGAATCCCGATCCGGCACTGGCGAAGATCCTCGTCGAGGGCGCCGCGCAGGGACGGGCGCGGATCGAACAGGCGCTGAAGTCCGGTTCGGCCGCGACTGTCGTCAACGGCTGGCATCAGGCGTTCCACATCTTCGACTACAACGACGACTTCTTCGAGATCGGCACTCTCGACAGTCCGGAGTGGCGCATCGAGGACCGACGGAAGGCGATCGGCGTCCGTGCGGCCGCGGCGATGGGCGGTTTGTGGGGTAATCACGGCTACGAGGCCGCGTACAGCCAGATCTACACCGATGCGACGGGCGCGCAGCTCACCGGGGAGCACACCTACGCGATCACGTTCGCGTCGCCACCACCGGTGGAGGCGTTCTGGTCGATCACGATGTACAGCATGCCGCACTTCTATCTGGTGTCGAACCCGATCGAGCGGTACTCGATCGGCGACCGCACGCCGGGGCTCGTGTACGACGACAACGGCTCGCTGACACTGACGTTGAGCGCTACCGAGCCGGCCGATCCGGTGGCGCGGGCCAACTGGTTGCCGACACCGGCCGGGCCCTTCCGGCCGCTGCTGCGGATGTACATCCCGAACAAGGCGGTGTTGGACGGCAGCTACGAGATGCCGCCGATCGTGAAGGTCGACGGCCAGGGCTGATCCGCGTCACTGCTTCAGGAACTGGGTCAACTCCCGTGCCGCGGCGCGGCCGGCGCGGTTGGCGCCGATCGTCGACGCCGACGGGCCGTACCCCACGAGGTGCACGCGTGCGTCGCCGGCGACCTGCGTCGCCAGGCGACCGGTCATCGTGATGCCTCCGCCGGGACCGCGTAGCCGCAGCGGCGCGAGATGGTCGAGCGACGACCGAAAACCCGTGCACCACAGGATGACGTCGGCGCGTCGTTCGGTGCCGTCGGCCCAGCGGACGCCGGTTTCGGTGATCTCGGAGAACATCGGGAGCCGGTGCAGGACTCCGCGTTCGCGCGCGGCCCGGATGGCGGGCGTGACCGGCAGCCCGGTGACCGAGACGACCGAGCCCGGCGGCAGACCGCGTCGAACCCGATCCTCGACGAGGGCGACGGCCGCGCGTCCGATCTCGGGCGTGAACGGCTCCTCCCGGAACCGGGGCTCGCGACGCGTCACCCATGTGGTGGTCGTGACGCACGAGATCTCGTCGAGCAGTTGCACCGCCGAGATGCCGCCGCCGACCACGATCACGTGCCGGCCCTCGAATTCCTGGGCGCCGCGATAGTCGCGGGTGTGCAGTTGACGTCCCTCGAATCGTTCGGCGCCGGGCACCGAGGGGACGAACGGCCGCTCCCATGTGCCGGTGGCGTTGACGAGCCCGCGGGTCAGATACGTCCCGTCCGGCGTCTCCACCGCGAGCCGCTCGCCGCGATCGCACACCACCGGCACGTGTACCGGGCGGTGGACCGGCAACTCGAATCGTTTCTCGTAGAGCCCGTAGTAGTGGGGGACGGCGTCGGCGGCCCGTACGGAGTCGACATCGGGACCGAGCGTCTCGGCGAAGGGCATCCCGGGGAGGTCGTGGACACCGTTGACGGTCTGCAGGGTGAGCGACGGCCAGCGGAACTGCCACGCCCCGCCCGGACCGGGCGCATGGTCGAGCACCACGAACTGATTCTCCGGCTCGAGTCCCGATCGGCGCAGGTGGTAAGCGGCGGACAGCCCTGCTTGCCCGGCCCCGATGACCACGACGTCGAGCTCGGTGTCCATGCTGCTCCGATCTGTATAGCCTGAATCTGCCGCAACGCTGCCGAGGTACCGGTTGTTCCCCGAACTCGGCGTGTCTGTGGATGTTGCGTTACAGGTACTGTTCGGATCGCATCTGCCGGGGCCGTCAGCAGGGACGGGGCCCGCACCCGAGAAAGCGAGTGGACCCACATGATCGGGACCAGCCGTGACGGCCACGTAGTCACGCTCGAGCTGCAGCGTCCGGAGCGGCGCAACGCCCTCAGCGCTGCATTGTGCATCGAACTGCGGGAAGCTCTCGAGAAGGCCGTCGCGGACGAGGCGCGCGCGATCGTGCTGACCGGGCAGGGCACCGCGTTCTGTGCGGGGGCGGACCTGTCCGGCGACGTCTACGCGGAGGGCTTCACCGACCACCTGCTCGGCATGCTGCACACGATCGACTCGATCCCCGTTCCGGTCATCGCCGCCGTCAACGGGCCCGCGATCGGCGCCGGCACTCAGTTGGCGCTCGCTGCCGACCTGCGGGTCGTGAGCCCCGAGGCGCGGTTCGGGGTCCCCGCGGCGAAACTCGGCATCACCGTCGACAAGTGGACGGTGCGGCGTCTGGTGTCCCTCGTCGGCGGCGGCCCGGCCCGGACCATGCTGCTCGGCGCCGAGACCATCTCGGCGGAAGAGGCTTTCGCACGCGGGCTGGCCAACAAGTTCGGTGACCTCGTGACCGCGCAGGAATGGGCGCGCACGATCTCGGAGCTCGCTCCGCTGTCGCTGCGCCACCTCAAGCTCGTCTTCAACGACGACGGAACCCGCGAGCCGCAGACCGAGGAACAACTCGCCGCGCTGTACGCAGCATGGGGCAGCGAAGACGCGCAGGAGGCGCGAGCCGCGCGAATCGAGAAGCGCGTCCCCGAATTCCGGGGGCGATAGGGAAGTGGGGCGGACGATGATCGGCAGGGGAGTGCTGGTTGCGGCGGCCGCCGCGGGGGCCGGCTGGGTGGCCCGCGCCGCGTGGGGGACGCTCCCCGCGCTCGGCGCCTCACGGGCGGCGATCGAGCCGTACGCAGAGTCCTCACCGCGTTACCGCGACAGCCGTTTTCACAACTCCGACCCCAGTTCGTCGCTACCGGCCGGCTCCCAGTCCGGCCTCGCCAAGGCGTTCCTCACGCGCGGCGACGTCGGGCGGCCACGCCGGGCGATCCCGCTCGCGACACCACTGGCGCCGGCCGAGGCCGGGGAGTTGGCCGTCACCTGGTTCGGTCACTCGAGCGTGCTGCTCGAGATCGACGGACGCCGCGTGCTCGCCGATCCCGTATGGAGCGAACGGGTCTCACCGTCCGCGGTCGTCGGTCCGGCCCGGATGCATCCGGTTCCGATGGCGCTGGCCGATCTGCCGCCGATCGACGCCGTCGTCATCTCGCACGACCACTACGACCACCTCGACCAGGCGACCGTCACCGGGCTCGCACGCACGCAGGACACGGTCTTCGTGGTGCCGATCGGGGTGGGCGCCCACCTGCGCCGGTGGAACGTCCCGAGCGACCGCATCGTCGAACTCGACTGGGACGAGTCGGCCGAGGTGAACGGGCTGGTGCTGACGTGCACGGAGGCTCGGCACTTCTCGGGCCGTGGGTTGGCCCGCGACACGACGCTGTGGTCGTCGTGGGTGATCGCCGGACCGCGACACCGGGTGTTCTTCGGGGGCGACTCCGGGTACACGCCGCGTTTCGCCGATCTCGGCCGGGCGTACGGGCCGTTCGACGTCACGCTGTTGCCGGTGGGTGCCTACGACGAGCGCTGGCCCGACATTCACATGAACCCCGAGGAGGCGGTGCGAACGCACCTGGATGTGGCCGGGGCGCTGCTGATCCCCATCCACTGGGCCACGTTCAACCTCGCGTTCCATCCGTGGGGGGAGCCGATCACCCGCCTGGTCGACGCGGCGACCGCCGCGGAGGTGGCGATGGCGATCCCGATGGTGGGTCAGCGGGTCGACGCGTTGCGCCCACCCGAGCAGAAGCCGTGGTGGGAGGCGCTGGGCTGAGCGGCGCACTCACTTCCGTCGCAGCGCCGCCACCAGGGCCCACCCGCCGCGGACGGTGTGCCCGTTGCAGATGTCGACGAACGCCTGCGCCGCCGCGGGAGTGACTCCACCCTGCGTGAGCATCGGCAGCATCCGCGGCGGCAACTCCTGCAGCGATCGCTCGATCAGCCGCGACAGCGGATCGTCCTCGTCGAGCGCGGGCGCCGTCGCCGCGACCTTGCGCCGCATCGCTCGTGTCAGCAGCGCGGCGGCCGGGTGCCGGATGTCCGCGAGAGGGGTGTCGACGCTGTAATGGCGTGGTGCGTCGACAACGTTGTCGGGTAGTGGTTTTCCGTACAGCTCCGCGAAGGCAGCGCGTTCGAAGACCGGTGAACCGTGGTAGGCGAGTGGCCCGGCGTCGAAACCGGACCGGTCCGACGTGAGGGTCACCGTCGCCGACTGCCGGATGTCGCGTGACGATGCTCCGACCCGGATCTCGAAGTCTCCCGATTCGATCGACCAGTCGTCGATCGTGGTGTCCCAGAACGAGAACGCTCGACGGTCCACGTGAAGCGTGACGCGTCGGGATTCCCCGGGCGCCAGGAACACCTTCGCGAAGGCTGCCAGTTCCTGGTCGGGCCGGAACACCGTGGATTCGACATCCCGCACGTAGACCTGCACGACCTCGCTGCCGGGACGGTCGCCGGTGTTGGTGACGCGCACCGAGACGTCGAGGCGCTGCTCGATGTCTTCGGAGGTGCTGTCGAACACGTCGGCGACTTCGAGTTCGGTCCACGCGAACGACGTGTAGCTCAGCCCGTGCCCGAACGGGTACCGGACGTCGAGTTCGGCGGCGTCGTAGTAGCGGTAGCCGACGTAGATGCTCTCGCGGTACTCCACCACCGACGGCCCGGCGGGCCACACGTGCACCGGGTTGTCCGACGTGTGCAGCGGGAACGTCTCCGCGAGCCGCCCGCCCGGCTCGGCGTCGCCGGTGAGAATCCGGGCGATCGCGCTGCCCGCGGCCTGCCCGCCCAGATAGCACTCGACGATCGCGGCCACGTCGTCGTGCCACGGCATCGTCACCGGCGCCCCGTTGGCGAGCACCACCACCACCCGCGGGCACACCTCGGCGACCGCGGCGATCAGCGCGTCGTGGCCCTCCGGCAGCTTCAGGTCCGCACGGTCGACACCCTCGGTCTCGTAACTGTCGGGCAGCCCCGCGAACACCACCGTGACGTCGGTGTCCCGCGCGACAGCTCGCGCCTCGTCGAGCAGCGCCGCGTCGGTCCGTCCCGACGCACGCCGGTAGCCCGGGGCGTAGGTGAGCCGTTCGGCGCCGAGATGTTCGACGAGATCGGTCCACGCATCGTCGAGACGGTGCGGGGTGATGCCGGAACTGCCCGCGCCCTGGTATCGCGGCTGCTTCGCGAACTCGCCGACGATCGCGACCTGCGCCGCGGCCAACGGCAGGACGCCGTCGTTCCGCAGCAGCACGGTGCCCGCCTCGGCCGCGCGCCGCGCGAGCGCGTGGTGTGCGGCCTCGTCGTACCCGGGAGCGGCGGTCCGGGCGGCCTCGGTCCGTTCGATCAGGCGCGTCACGGACTCGGCGGCGCGGGCCACGGCAGCCGGATCCAGTTTCCCGGCGCCCACCGCCGCGAGCACGTCGTCGTCGCCGAGCCCACCGTAGCCGGGCATCTCGAGGTCGAGGCCCGCCGCCAGGCAGCGCGAGCGCCGAGTGACCGCGCCCCAGTCGGAGACCACCAGTCCGTCGAACCCCCACTGCTCGCGCAGGACGTCGGTGAGCAACCAGCGGTTCTCGGCGCAATGGGTGCCGCCGACCCGGTTGTACGCGGCCATCACGGTGGCGGGACGGGCGTCGACCACGGCGTGCTCGAAGCCGGCGAGGTAGATCTCCCGCAGCGCGCGGGCGTCGACGACGGCGTCGACGCTGTAGCGCCGGAACTCCTGGTTGTTGACCGCGAAGTGCTTGAGCGACGCCCCGACGCCGGTGGACTGGACGCCGAGGATCCAGGCCGCCGCCATGCGGGACGACAGGAAGGGATCCTCCGAGAAGTACTCGAAGTTCCGCCCGCACAGCGCGCTGCGCTTGATGTTGGCGCCCGGGCCCAGCAGCACGCTCACGCCCTCGGTGCGCGCCTCGGTGCCGAGCGCGACGCCCACCTCCTCGAGCAGTTCGACGTCCCACGTGGCCGCGAGCGCGGACGCGGTTGGGAAGCACGTCGCGGGCACGGACTCCGGGGAGTAACCGGCTGCGGTCGCCGCCTGTTTCCGGACGCCGTGCGGGCCGTCCGTGAGCATGATCGCCGGCAATCCCGGGACCGGCGGAGTGTGCGTGTGCCAGAAGTCGGCGCCGGACGTGAGTGACACCTGCTCGCGCATCGTCATGGGCCCAGCATGCCCCCGAACGCGGCAGGACCGCGGACCTTCCGTCGTGTCGCCGGGCAGTTGGAATAGCCTTCGTGTCATGGCAACGGACGATCCGGCCGACGGCGGCGCAGTCGGCACTCTGGACACCGATCCCCGGCACATCGAGAACGGCCTCACCGCCGACGAGGTGGCGCAGCGGGTCGCGAACGGGCAGACCAACGATGTTCCGGACCGGGCCAGCCGCTCGGTCAAGGACATCGTCCGGGGAAACGTGTTCACCCGGATCAATGCGATTCTCGGTGTTCTGCTGATCATCGTGCTGTCGACCGGATCGATCATCGACGGAATGTTCGGTCTGCTGATCATCGCCAACAGCGGGATCGGCATCATCCAGGAGATCCGGGCCAAACGAACACTCGACCAGCTGGCGATCGTCAGTCAGGCCAAACCGGTGGTCCGTCGCGACGGTACGGCCGCGCCCGTCGCACCGAAGGACGTGGTGTTCGACGACATCATCGAACTCGGTCCGGGCGATCAGATCGTCGTGGACGGGGTGGTGGTGGAGGCGTCGGCGCTCGAGGTCGACGAGTCGCTGCTCACCGGCGAGGCCGACGCCGTACACAAGCCGATCGGTGCGCAGGTGCTGTCCGGCAGCTACGTCGTCGCCGGCAGCGGCGCGTACCGGGCGACCAAGGTGGGGCGCGAGGCGTATGCCGCCAAGCTCGCCGAGGAGGCCAGCAAGTTCACGCTGGTGCACTCCGAACTGCGCTCCGGCATCGACAAGATCCTCAAGTTCATCACCTACCTGATGATCCCGGCGGGTCTGCTGATCATCTACAACCAGCTGTTCTCGAGCGGCCAGGCGCTCGGCCCGGCCCTCAACGGCATGGTGGCCGCGCTGGTGCCGATGGTCCCCGAGGGTCTGGTGCTGATGACCTCGATCGCGTTCGCCGTCGGCGTGGTCCGCCTCGGTCAGCGCAAGTGCCTCGTGCAGGAACTGCCTGCCATCGAAGGCCTGGCCCGCGTCGACGTCGTGTGCGCCGACAAGACCGGCACCCTCACCGAGAACGGCATGAAGCTCGCGGAGCTGCGCACCGCCAAGCCCGACGACGCGCAGGCCGCTCGCGCGCTCGCCGCGATGGCCGCCGACGACCCGCGGCCCAACGCGAGCATGCTCGCGATCCGTGAGGCCCTGTCCGACGATCCCGGGTGGGAGCCCACCGCGGTGGCGCCGTTCTCGTCCGCCAAGAAGTGGAGCGGCCAGTCGTACGGCAACAACGGCAACTGGTTGCTCGGCGCCCCCGACGTCCTGCTCGATCCGGACAGCGACATGGCCCGGCAGGCCGAGGAGGTGGGCGCCCAGGGGCTGCGGGTGCTGCTGCTCGGCAGCAGTGACCGCCCCGTCGACGCGCCCGACGCCCCCGGCGCCGTGACGCCGCGCGCGCTGGTGATCCTCGATCAGAAGGTGCGCCCCGACGCCCGCGAGACCCTCGAGTACTTCGCGAGCCAGAAGGTGGACGTCAAGGTCATCTCCGGCGACAACGCGGTCTCGGTGGGCGCCGTCGCGACGTCGCTCGGGCTGCCCGGCGGCGACAACGCGATCGATGCCCGCAAGCTGCCGGAGGATCCCGAGGAGCTGGCCGACACCCTCGACGAGGCCACCACCTTCGGTCGGGTGCGCCCGGACCAGAAGCGGGCGATGGTGGGGGCGCTGCAGTCTCGCGGACACACCGTCGCGATGACCGGCGACGGCGTCAACGACGTGCTGGCGCTCAAGGACGCCGACATCGGGGTCGCGATGGGATCGGGTAGCCCCGCGACGCGTGCGGTGGCGCAGATCGTGCTGCTGGACAACAAGTTCGCAACGCTGCCGTACGTCGTCGGCGAGGGCCGCCGGGTTATCGGCAACATCGAGCGCGTCTCGAACCTTTTCCTGACCAAGACCGTGTACTCGGTGCTGCTGGCATTCCTCATCGGCGTGTCCGGTGTGGTGGCGCAGATCTTCGACTTCGATCCGCTGCCGTACCCGTTCCTGCCGCGGCACGTGACGATCGCCGCGTGGTTCACGATCGGCATCCCGGCGTTCATCCTGTCGCTCGCCCCGAACAACGAGCGGGCCCGGACCGGGTTCGTCTCGCGCGTCATGCGGTTGGCGATTCCGTCCGGCGTCATCATCGGCATCGCGACGTACGTGTCGTACCTGCTCGCGTACGCGGGTCCGGATGCGACCGAGCAGCAGGTGGAGCAGGCCGGCACGACCGCGCTCATCACGCTCATCATGATCGCGTTGTGGGTGCTCGCGGTGGTCGCCCGTCCCTACACGTGGTGGAAGATCGTGCTGATCGTGGGCTCGGTCCTCGGGTACGTCGTCCTCTTCGGATTCTCCTTCACCCGCGAGTTCTTCAAGCTCGATCCGTCGAACGTGGCCGCGACGACCGGGGCCCTGCTGATCGGTCTGGTCGGTGTCGTGCTGGTGGAGATCGCGTGGTGGGTGACCGGCCGTATCCACGGGGAACACCGGCGACTGTTCGCCTCGAGTGACGATCTGCCCGGGGTGCACTGACCGCCCACGCCCCGCGGGGTGGGCAGGTGCATGGACACGTGTCGAGTGGTACGGTCCCGAGCGACCGATCACCCGTCGGCTCCCCGGGGACTCTGTGGAGGTAGGCAGTGGCACGACAGGCGCGTGCCGTCGCGACCCGACAGCTCATCGTGCTCCGGGCATCGGAGGTCTTCGACCGCGTCGGCTACTACGGCGCGCGGGTCGAGGAGATCGTGGAGAGCGCCCGAATCACCAAGGGTGCGCTCTACTTCCACTTCGGATCCAAGGACGGCCTGGCCCGGCACATCATCCGTGAGCAGCACCGCCTTGCCGAACGTTCGATCGAGGCCATCGCGGCCACCGATGCGTCGGCGCTCGAGCAGATGGTGATGCTGTGCCACGAGATGGCGCGCCAGACGAGTAACCCCCTCGTACGTGCCGGGATCCGCCTCACCGTGGAACTCGGTGTGACCGATGCTCTCGGTGACGCACCGACGGACCCGTTCCAGCCGTGGACGGACTGGGCGACGCGTCTGGCGGCGCGGGCCGTCGAGCAGGGCGACATCAGCGACCGGGTGGCCCCCGCGGTCCTCGGACGCCACCTCATCGGTGCGATCACCGGGGCCCAGTTGGTATCGCGGGTGCGCACCTGGTTCTCCGATCTCGACGGGCGCGTCGACGAGATGTGGCAGGTGCTGCTCCCGAGCATCGTTCCCGCCGGCCGCCACGACCGGATCCCGTCGGCCAGCTCCGCACGCTGGTGCGCCGAGATGGTGTGACGCAGCCCTCGGTATTGTCCACGTCACGTGCATGATGCACATCGATTGCATGCGGGAATGAGGCGTTGGTGACGGAATCGGTCGACAGCAAGCAGGGTCTGTACGTCTTCGAGGACCTGACGGACGAGGAGATCGCGCGGGAGGCGGAGTTCTACGGCGACCTCACCGGGAGCGTCCGGGACCTGGTCGAACTCGCGCTGTCGACCGAGTCCGACGACGACGACATCCGGCAGGCGCGGGAACACCTCGAGGCCGCGAAGGCGCTGCTGTCCAAAAGGACCCGCCCGCAGCCGTACGGGGTCCGGTGGAACGCGGCGGGCAACCGGCGGGCATGGGGGAACGCCGTGGTCGGGCTGCGCAACGCGGTGGCGCCGCCGCTGCGGATCCAGCGGGAACCGGACGGGCGCGTGTGGGCGGACGTCGAACTGGGGATGCAGTACGAGGGGCCGGCCGGGCTCACGCACGGCGGCATCTCGGCGCTGCTGCTCGACCAGGTGCTCGGCGAGGCCGCCGAGCACGGCGGCGCGCCCGGTATGACCGGCACACTGACACTCCGCTACCGCAAGCCCACCCCGCTCGGGAAGCTGCACCTCGAGGCGTGCGTGGACCGCATCGAGGGGGTCAAGACGTTCGTCACCGGACACCTGGCCGGTCCCGACGGTGTCTGCGTCGAGGCGGAGGGCGTCTTCATCCTGCCGCGGTGGGCGCGGGCTGCCGACGGTTCGAGTGCGCTGCCCGTCCCCGGCCCGGCCTGACGCACCGGTCTCCCCGCGTGATTTGGGGGAGAATGTGTCCATGGGATTCATGGATTCAGTCAAGGGCCTGGTCAACAAGGGTCAGGAACTCGCCGCCGAGCACTCCGACAAGGTGCAGGGCGTCATCGACAAGGCTGCGGACCTCGCCGACGACAAGACCGGCGGCAAGTACAGCGACAAGATCGACAAGGCGGCCGAGGCTGCCAAGAAGGTCGTGCCGCCGAAGGAGTAGCCGTGTGAGTCGGCTGACCGTCTCGGTGTAGTCGGCTGCACAATCGACGGGTGCATCTGACACTCGTACTGCTCGTCATGATCGTCGCCATCGCGGTGACGAGCCTGGCGAAGCGGCGGGACCTGCAGGTTCCGCTCGTGCTCGTCGCGTTCGGGTCGGCGGCGTCCTTCATTCCGGGGATGCCGCGGCTCGAACTCGATCCCGAGATCATCCTCGGTGTCGTGTTGCCGCCACTGCTGTACTCGGCGGCGCTCGATTTCTCGATGGCCAGCCTGCGCCGCAACTTCGCCTCGATCCTCCGTCTCGGCGTCGGGCTGGTGCTGGTGACGGCGTTCGCCGTCGGGTTCTTCGCGAACTGGCTGGTGCCCGAGTTCACGCTCGGTGCCGCGCTCGTCCTCGGCGCGGTGGTCTCCCCGACGGATGCCGTCAGCGCGGTCAGTGTGGGCCGAAAACTCGGGTTGCCCAAACGCGTCCTGGCGATCCTCACCGGTGAGGGACTGCTCAACGACGCGACCGCGCTCACCCTGTTCACGGTGAGCGTCGCCGCCGTCGCGGGCACCCGGGTCGTCGTCGAGCAGCCGGTGCTGTTCTTCCTGTACGAGGTGGCCGGCGGCGTGGGCGTCGGTGTCGTGATGGCCACGGTCGTGCGCTGGGTGCGGGCCCGCATGTACGACTCGCCACTCGAAACCGTTCTGGGGCTGGTGCTGCCGTTCGCCGCATACCTCGCGGCGGAGTCGCTCGACACCTCGGGCGTGCTCGCGGTCGTCGTCGCCGGATTCGTGATGGGCCATCACGCGACCAACGTCTCGATTCCCACCCGGCTACAGGAACGGTCGCTGTGGACGACCCTCGACCTGCTGCTCGAGATGTTCGTGTTCGCGTACATGGGACTGCAGTTGAAGTTCGTGATCGAGGACGTCGCGGACGAGGGACTGCCGGTCCACCACATCTTCGCCTACGGATTCGCGGTGTTGGCGGTCGTGATCCTGGTCCGGCCGATCTGGGTGTTCCTCAACTGGGGTCCGACGCACCTGCGGTTCGCCCCGCGTCGCACCGGGTCCACCGGGCCGACCCTGAACTGGCGTCAGAAACTGGTGGTGTCGTGGGCGGGCATGCGCGGAGTCGTCACCCTCGCCGCGGCGGGCGGTATCCCGGTGCTCACCGCGGCCGGTGATCCGTTCCCCGGACGCGGCGTCATCCAGGCGATCGCGTTCGTGGTCGCGGTCGGCACGCTGCTGATCCAGGGCGCCACCATCCCGTTCATGATCCGCCGACTCGACGTCGCCGATCCCGCCGAACTCGAGCGGGCCCACCAGCAGACGCTGCTCGCCCGCCGGATCGCCGCGGACGCCGCGGACCGGGCGCTCGCCGAGGTGGCGGCCGACCCGCCCGCCGGCGCCGACCCGGAGCAGTTCGTGCGCGCGCTCGACCGGGTGCGGATGTCGGTCCGCGCGCAGGCTCAGGTGGAGGAGGCAGAGGGCGACGACGACGGCAACGACCTCACGTTGAAGCAGGCGGGTGCGCTGTTCGACTCGGTGCGGCGCCGGGTCCTGCAGACTCAGCGCACGGCGCTGATCGCCGCCCGTGACGAGGGTGTGCTCGACGACGAGGTGCTGCGCGCCGAACTGGAGTCCCGCGACATCGAGGAAGCGGCCGCCGAACAGCGGGTGCGGCGTCGTCGTGGCTGAGTCGGGGTCGTGACGGGCACAATCGATCCGTGACTCGAACCGGTGCGTTGCTCGCGGTGCTGCTGTGCGCGGCCGCGTTGGTGGGCTGCTCCGCCACGGCCGACGACCGGACGCCGCGGACAACTGCTACGCAGACCTCGCAAGCCGTGGCGGCGCCCGACCCCGCCGAGCGCGGCGTGGTGACCTCCGCGGAACCGTTCACCGGCGAAGGACTGTCGGGGCAGAAGATCCTGTACCGGTCGACGTCCGGCATCGACGGGCGCGGCACCGAGGTGTCGGGCACGGTGTTCGTGCCGCCCGGTCGGGCGCCTGCGGGCGGGTGGCCGGTCGTCACCGTCGGCCACCCCACCACCGGACTGCTCGACGACTGTGCGCCGTCGCGGCACGGCAACCTGCTGGGTTCGGCCGGGCTGGTGCGTGACCTGCTGGCCCGCGGCTACGTCGTCGCGGTCACCGACTACGAGGGCCTCGGCACCGACGGCCCGCACCCCTACCTCGAACCGATCACCGCGGGCTACAACCTGATCGACGCGGTCCGTGCCGCGCGCACCCTCGTGCCCGATGCGTCGACCCGCTGGGCGGCGATCGGGGTGTCGCAGGGCGGCCAGGCGGCGTGGGCGGCCGCCGAACGCGCCGGTCGGTACGGCGACGGCCTCGAGTTCGTCGGAGCCGCCAGCCTGTCGCCGCCCGCAGACCTCAGCCCCATCGTGTCGGACGGCCCACCGAATCTCGATGTTCCGCAACAGATCTTCCTGCCCATGCTGCTCGACGGTCTCGCGGTCTCGCATCCCGACCTGGATGCCAGTGCCTACATCCGCGGTCCGCTCGCCGACAACCGTGACGTGATCCGGTCGTGCACGGGTGCCCTCGCGTCGCGCAAGCTGTCGGTCGCGTTGAATCTCACGCCGGCGGACACGTTGCCGCGCAGCGACGAAGACGTCGCGCGGATGCGCGAGTGGCTCACCGCGGACGCTCTGCCGCAGCAGCAGGCGTCCGGTCCGCTGCTCGTGGTGGTCGCCGGGCGGGACAACCTGATCCGCCCCGACTGGACCACCGCGGCCGTGGGCCGTGCGTGCGGGCAGGGTGACGTCGTCGAACTGCGTTATCGCCCCGACGACGTGCACGCCGACGCGAAGGCACTGCCCGGTGCCGTGGAGTGGATCTCGGACCGGTTCGCCGGGGTCTCCGCGAGCTCCACGTGCGCGGGGCAGGCACCACGGTGAGCCCGCTCGTCTGGACCGCGATCGTCGTCGCGGTCGCGGTGTCGCTGACCTATGTCGCGATGCGGACCCGCCGGGTGCTCACCACGCCCGCCGAACGCGCCGTGCACGACACACTGCACACCGCGTCGCTGGCCGCACGTCCGCTGCGCCGCGGCCTCGACGAGACGTCGGCGCGGGAGGCGGCGCCGCATCTGCGGGTGCTGACCGGGGCACAGTCGCTCGCGATCCTGGGACCGGACGGCGGTTTGCTGGCGTGGACGGGACCGCACGAGGCGCTGTCGGCACAGGTGACGGCCGTGGCCGGACGCGCGATCGACGACGGCCGGCGCGTCCTGGTCGGCCACGGTGATCTCGAGCGCGGCGCCGGTGACCACGACGTACGAGCCCTCGTCGCGCAACCGCTGCTGATCGAGGGGACCGGCGTCGTGGGTGCGCTCGCCGTCGTCACCACCACCGAACCGGGGCCGGCGATGCTGGGCGCGCTCACCGAGGTCGCCCGGTACGCGTGCGGTCAGCTCGAGCTGGCCGAGCTCGACTCGTCCCGTGCGCGGCTCGACCGCGCCGAGGTACGGGCGTTGCGGGCGCAGATCAGCCCGCACTTCATCTACAACGCGCTCGGCACGATCGCGTCGTTCGTGCGCACCGACCCGGAACGGGCGCGGGAACTGGTCCTCGAGTTCGCCGACTTCACCCGCTACTCGTTCCGGTCCGCCGGCGAGTACACCGTGCTGGCGGACGAGTTGCGCAACATCGACCGCTATCTGACGCTCGAGCGGGCCCGCTTCGGGGACAACTTGCAGGTGCGGCTCCAGGTGGCGCCCGAGGTGCTCAGCGTCGTGCTGCCCTTCCTCGCGCTGCAGCCGCTGGTCGAGAACGCGGTCCGGCACGGGCTGTCCGGCAAGTCGGCCGGCGGCACCGTCTCGATCGTGGCGTCCGACGCCGGGCCGGACTGCGTCATCAGCGTCGAGGACGACGGCGTGGGCATGGACCCGGAACTGCTCCGCTCGGGGGAACTCGACGCGGTCGCGTCCGGGACCGGCGGGCCGAGCGCATCGGAGGCCGCGCACGTGGGCCTGGCGAACGTCGACGACCGGCTCCGCGCCGCATTCGGCAACGACTACGGACTGGTGGTGGAAACGGCCCCCGGCGCCGGGACCAAGGTCAGCATGCGGGTCCCCAAGTTCCGTCCCGGCATCCGGGCCTGACGGGCCGTCGGCCTGTCCGGTCCGGAGGGTCCCCGCGACATGGCACGATGGATCCGTTGTGAACGAGATCTCTGACCGGCCCTTTGACGGCCTCCTGACCGTGCTGGCAGTCGACGACGAGCGACCTGCCCTCGACGAGCTGGCTTTCTGCTCCGTGCCCGCGACGAGATCGGGGAGATCCTCACCGCGGGAGACGCCACCACCGCGCTGCGCATCCTGCGGGACGGCGGCATCGATGCAGTCTTCCTCGACATCAACATGCCCGGGCTCGACGGTCTGGAGCTGGCGGGGATCCTCACTCAGTTCGCGAACCCGCCGTCGGTGGTGTTCGTGACCGCGCACGAGGACCGGGCCGTCGCGGCGTTCGACCTCGGTGCCGTCGACTACCTGCTCAAGCCGCTGCGCGAGGAGCGGCTCGCGGAGTCGGTGCGCCGGATCGTCGAGCGTCGACGCCGAGCGAAGGACGACGCCGACGACGACTCGTCGGCCGACGAGGTGATCCCCGTCGAACTCGGCGGTGTGACGACACTGGTGCCGCGGTCGACGGTCAAGTGGGTGGAGGCCGACGGCGACTACGCGCGCCTGCACACCGGTACCGGATCGCACCTCGTACGCATCCCCATCTCGTCGCTCGAGAGTCGCTGGGCCGATGCCGGGTTCCTGCGGGTACACCGCTCGTACCTCGTGTCGCTCGCCGAGGTGACCGGCATCCGCAGCGTCGGCTCCGGGCTCGTGGTGTGCCTGCGTCCGCAGGGCACCGCGCCGTCGGTGGAGTTGCCGGTGAGTCGTCGGCACACCCGGGAACTGAAGGACAAACTCATCCGCGGTCCGCGTCAGAACTGGACGTCGAGGTGACGTCGCCGGGTGCCGTTCCACCTGCCCGCGAACGGGTGGTGCTCGCGAAGCGGCGCGGCGCCCGGATGGTGCGCACCCGCGTGGAAGTGCAGGAGCAGACGGAGATCGGCGACGCGATGATCCGCGGGCTCGTCCGGGCCCAGCTGAGCCTCGCCACGCGGGTCGCGGCGGCGGTCGGGTTGCTGTTCGCGGTGGTGCCCGTCCTGCTGCTCGTGTTCCCCGACGTCGCCGATGTCGTGGTCTTCGGAGTCCGTCTGCCGTGGCTGCTCGCGGTGAGCGTCCCGCTGCCGATCCTGTTGGCGGCGGGCTGGTTCTACATCCGCGCGGCAGAGCGCAACGAACAGGACTTCGCCGACCTGGTCGACGACTGAGGCGGCGCCCATGACCGGACAGCCCATTCCCCTCCTGACGGTGTTCGCGCTCGTCGCCGCGGCCGTCGCGACCGTCGGCATCGGGATCTACGGGGTGCGTCTGGCGCGCACCACCTCCGACTTCCTGGTGGCGTCGCGCAGTGTCGGGCCGCGGTGGAACGCGGCGGCGATCTCGGGTGAGTACCTCTCGGCCGCCTCGTTTCTCGGTGTCGCCGGCCTCATCGCGAAGTACGGTGCGGACGCGCTGTGGTATCCGATCGGGTTCACCGCCGGTTACCTCGGGCTGCTGCTGTTCGTCGCGGCGCCCCTGCGCCGCTCCGGCGCGTACACCGTCCCCGATTTCGCGGAGTTCCGGCTCGGTTCCGTGCGGGTACGCCGTGTCGCGATGATCGTGGTGGCGCTGGTGTGCGGGCTGTACATGGTGCCGCAGCTCCAGGGCGCGGGTCTGACGCTGAACATCTTGCTGGGCGTGCCCGGCTGGGTGGGCATCGTCGTGGTCGGGATCATCGTGATCGGCAACGTCGTGGGCGGCGGCATGCGGTCGATCACGTTCGTCCAGGGGTTCCAGTACTGGCTCAAGCTGACGGCCGTCGCCGTTCCCGCGCTGGTGCTGGCCGGGCACTTCTTCGCCGACCAGCAGTCGGTGGGCGCACCCGCCCCGCCCACCGTCGCGACGCAGACGTCGGTGGACGTCACCACCGACGTCGTGGTGCAGGTCGCCGTCGCGACCGACGTGACGGTGCACGGACGACTCGACGACCGAGCGGTGTCGGGCGACGTCCGACTCGGCGCGGGCCGGCACGAACTGGGGAAGGGCACGACGCTGGTGCTGCCCGCGGGATCACCGGTCCCGGTGGTGGCCGGCGCTCCCGCCGACGGCGCCGGGTGGGCCGATCCGGGTGGCGGTTTCGGCGGTCCGCACCCGATGTTCCAGGTGTACTCGCTGATGCTCGCGACGTTCCTCGGCGCGATGGGTCTGCCGCACGTCCTCGTGCGCTTCTACACCAACCCGGACGGGCGCGCGGCCCGCCTGACGTCACTGGTCGTGATCGCTTTGGTGGGCGTGTTCTACCTGTTCCCGGTCCTGCTCGGGGTGTTCGCGCGGCTGTACGTCCCGCAGTTGCTCATCACCGGCACGTCGGACGCTGCCGTCCTGCTGCTCCCGGTCTCGGTGTTCTCCGGGTGGGGCGGCCAACTGCTCGCCGCGCTGGTCGCGGCCGGCGCCATCGCGGCGTTCCTGTCCACGTCGTCGGGGCTGTTGGTGAGCATCGCCGGTGTCCTCAGCACCGACGTGCTGCGCGGTCGGGTCCGGGACTTCCGGGTCGCCGCGGTCCTCGCCGGAGCGGTACCGCTGATCCTGGCGCTCGGGGCCGCGTCGCTCGACCTGTCCCGATCTGTCGGGTTGGTGTTCGCGGTCGCGGCCTCGACGTTGTGCCCGCTGCTGGTCCTCGGGATCTGGTGGCGCGGACTCACTGCCGCGGGAGCGACGGCCGGTCTCGTCGTCGGGCTGGTGACCGGCGGGGGAGCGGCCCTGCTCGCGGTGCTCGGCGTCCCCTCCGAGAACCTCTGGAACGGTTGGCCGTCCGTGCTCATCGGCTACCCGGCCGCGGTCAGCGTCCCGCTGTCGTTCGCGGCGATGGTGTCGGTCAGCCTCGCCACCCGGCGGCAGATCCCTCGCGACGTGGGCCGGATCTTCACCCGCATGCACGCGCCGGAACGACTGGGCATGGGCCGCGACCGCGAGGACGACCTGCGATCGACGTGATCCGGGTTCCGGTAGGTGGGTCCGGCGATTGACGCCCGTCGCCGGTATCGGCGAACGTGACGGGTCTGCGTGTGCTGCCCGCGCTCACGCCCGGAAGAAGGAGACCCCGTGTCGGATTGGCACTGCCTCGGAACCGCCGACGACTACCGCGACGGAAAGCCCCACGCCGTCCGGGCATTCGACACCGATCTCGTCGTCTACTCCGACCGGGCGGGCGGCATCAACGTCCTCGATTCCCGCTGCCCCCACATGGGCGCCGATCTCAGCAAGGGCCGGGTCGTGGGGGACACCATCGACTGCCCCGCCCACCGGTGGCGCTGGAACGGCAAGGGCAAGTGCGTCGGCGGGTCACCCAAGCTGCTGCCGATCCGCTCCTGGACGACCGAGGAGCGGGACGGGCTGCTGTATCTCGAGCGGTCCGACGCCGCGCCCACCGGTCGCCCGGTCCGGGCCGCGAACGCGTGGTGGTGAGCCCGCGGCCCACGACGTGAGGGCAGCTCTCAGCGTGAGCCGCGGATCAGGGCGCCGGGGCGGGCCCCGGTGTCGACGCCGTCGCGGAGCACCACCCGACCGGAGACGATCGTCGCGCGGTAGCCGTCGGCGCCCTGCAGCAGGCGCCGGGCGCCGCCCGGCAGGTCGTGCACCATCGTCGGCGACTGCAGCTGCAGCCGTTCGAAATCGATCACGTTGAGATCGGCCTTCTTGCCCTCGGCGATCACGCCGCGATCGCCGAGTCCGTAGATCGTCGCGGTGTCGAGGGTCATCTTCCGGACCGCGGTCGCCAGCGGGATCAGGTCACCGCGACTGCGGTCGCGCGCCCAGTGCGTCAGCATGAACGTGGTGTTCGACGCGTCGCAGATGGCTCCCACGTGCGCGCCGCCGTCGCCGAGGCCGATCGCAGTCGCGGGATGCATCAGCATCTCCCGGGTCGGGTCGAGCGTGAAGTCCGAGTACCCCAAGAGAGGCCGGAAGAACAACGCGCGGCCCCCGTCGGTGAGCATGAGGTCGTAGGCGTACTCGAACGGATCCCGCCCGGCGCGCTCGGCCTCGCGGGCGAGGCTGGTGTCGGGATCGGGTTCGTACCGCGGCGGGTGGCCGAGATCGAACGTCCGGTCGAGCCTGCTCAGGTACGGCATCCGATTGTCGGGCGAATCGGGTTCGTCGAGGATCGCGCGCCGGGTCGCCGGGTCACGCAGCGCGGCCACCAGGGCGTCGAGGTCGCCGTCGGCGCGCGCGGCGGCCGCGAGGTACGTCGGCCGGGTGTGGAAGGCGTTGAACGTCTGCAAGCCGGTCAGCAGGCCCAGCGGGCGCGCCGGGACCTGCGGGCGCAGGGGTATTCCGGTCTCGTACGCGGCGGCAGCGGCGTCGAGCAGTCGCTTCCAGTCGTTCGGCACGTTGTCGTGCTGCATCAGGCCGAAACACACTGTCCGCCCGGTGAGTTCGGCCAACCGCAGCATCCAATCGAGTTCGCGGTCGGGGGCCGCCAGGTCCTCGCCCATGATGCCGGCCGGTGCCAGTTCGAACACCCCGGTTCCGGCGGCGGCCAGCGCCTGCCCGATGCCGAACAGTTCGTCCTCGGCAGCGAAGGTTCCCGGTACCGGTTCCCCGTCGATCGCCCGGTGCACGATGGTGCGTGACGTCGAGAAGCCGAGGGCCCCGGCCTCGACGCCCTCACGGACCAGCTTGGCCATCAACGCGATGTCCTCGGCCGACGCCGCCTCGTTGCGGGCACCGCGCTCGCCCATCACGTACGCCCGCACGGCTCCGTGCGGCACGTGCGTGCCCACGTCGATGGCCAGCGGCAGCCGGTCGAGCGCGTCGAGGTACTGCGGGAAGGACTGCCAGCCCCAGCGGATCCCGGCGGACAGCGCGGCACCGGGAATGTCCTCGACGCCTTCCATGAGGCCGATCAGCCATTCGCGGTCGGCGTCGGCCACCGGAGCGAATCCCACGCCGCAGTTGCCCATCACCGCGGTGGTGACACCGTGCCAGCAGCTGGGTGTGAGCATCGGGTCCCACGTGACCTGGCCGTCGTAGTGGGTGTGGATGTCGACGAACCCCGGGGTGACGAGCAGTCCGGTCGCGTCGATCACCTCGTCGGCGTCCGCATCGGCGAGTTCGCCTCCCGGGGTGACGGCCACGATCGAGCCGTCCCGGACCCCGACGTCGGCGACGAAGGGTTCACCGCCGGTCCCGTCCACCACTGTCCCGTTGGAGATCACGAGAGAGAAACCCATATCCACTCCTCGCTGAGAGTCGACCGGCACGTCATGCGTCTCGATGACAGGCGTCAGACTAACTGGACACGGTGTCAGTGAGTGTGGAAATCGGGTCGTTCGTTCGCTCGGTCGCAGGGTTCGGGAGCCGACCGTTCGTCGTGTGGCGGCTACCGTTCGGCGCACGCGTCGACAGCTCGGCGTGTGACTGGCACCACACCCTTCTCCTGTGATCTGGCTCTCACTAGCGTCGCTTCGCACACCCCGCGACGCCCGTCGCCCGCCATCGGAGGAGCCCGATCATGACCACCACCGACCTCGGCTCGGGAGCGCCGCCGCAGCGGCCCACGCCCGACGCGCAGGCGTTCCTCGACATGCAGGCGAGCCCGGAGTTCCAGGAACTCCGGCACCGGCTGCGGCGCTTCGTCTTTCCGATGACCGCGTTCTTCCTCACGTGGTACGCCGGCTACGTCCTGCTCGCGACGTACGCGCCGGACTTCATGGCCACCAAGGTGTTCGGCAACGTCAACCTCGGAATCGTGCTCGGTCTCGGCCAGTTCGTGACGACGTTCGTCATCACCGCCCTGTACGTGAAGTTCGCGAACCGTGAACTCGATCCGCGGTCGTCGGCGATCCGCGAGGAACTGGAAGGACCGGCCCGGTGATCACCACGCTCGCACAGTCCGCTCCGGCAACGGATGTCGGCAATCCGCTGTTCAACATCGCGATCTTCGTCGCGTTCGTCGTCGGCACCATGACCCTGGTGATCCGGGCCAGCAAATCGACGAAGAAGGCGTCGGACTTCTACACCGGCGGCGGCCAGTTCTCCGGCCCGCAGAACGGTTTCGCCATCGCCGGTGACTACCTGTCGGCGGCGTCGTTCCTCGGTATCGCCGGCGCCATCGCGGTGTACGGATACGACGGGTTCCTGTACTCGATCGGGTTCCTCGTCGCGTGGCTCGTCGCGCTGCTGTTGGTGGCCGAACTGCTTCGCAACACAGGACGATTCACGATGGCCGACGTTCTGAGCTTCCGGCTGAAGCAGCGTCCGGTGCGGATGGCGGCGGCATTGTCGACGCTGGTCGTCTCGCTGTTCTACCTGCTCGCGCAGATGGCCGGTGCGGGCGGCCTGGTCGCGCTGTTGCTGAACATCAAGGACTTCGCGGGACAGGCGATCGTCGTCGCGGTCGTCGGTGTGCTGATGATCGTCTACGTGCTGATCGGCGGCATGAAGGGCACCACGTACGTGCAGATGGTCAAGGCCGTCCTGCTCATCGCGGGCGCCGGCATCATGTTCGTCCTGGTGCTGTTCGCGGTGAAGGGCAACTTCTCGCAGCTGCTGGCCGACGCGCAGAACATGGTCAACGGCTCCGCCAACGAGGCCGTCGCCGGGCGCGACGTGCTCGCACCGGGCGCCAAGTACGGGATCAGCGACATGTCGCGGCTGGACTTCGTCTCGCTCGGTATCGCCCTGGTCCTCGGCACCGCGGGCCTGCCGCACGTGCTCATGCGCTTCTACACGGTGCCCACCGCCAAGGAGGCCCGCCGCTCGGTGACGTGGGCGATCGGATTGATCGGCGCGTTCTACCTGTTCACGCTCGTCCTCGGTTACGGCGCCGCGAAGATGGTCGGCCCCGATACGATCCTGGCCGCTCCCGGCAAGGAGAACTCGGCGGCGCCGCTGCTGGCGTTCGAACTGGGCGGCACGATCTTCCTGGGCATCATCTCGGCGGTCGCGTTCGCGACGATCCTCGCGGTCGTCGCCGGCTTGGCGATCACCGCGTCGGCGTCGTTCGCCCACGACATCTACGCCAGCGTCATCAAGCGCGGCAAGGCGTCGGAGGAGGAGCAGGTCCGGGTCTCGCGGATCACCGTGGTCGTCATCGGCATCGTTGCGATCGTCCTCGGCATCCTCGCGATGGGACAGAACATCGCGTTCCTCGTCGCGCTCGCGTTCGCCGTCGCCGCGTCGGCGAACCTGCCGACGCTGCTGTACTCGCTGTTCTGGAAGAAGTTCAACACCACCGGCGCGCTGTTCAGCATCTACGGCGGCCTGATCAGCTGCCTGGTGCTCATCGTCTTCTCGCCGGCCGTCTCCGGCGCCAAGACGTCGATGTTCCCGAACGTCGACTTCGCCTGGTTCCCGCTGGCCAACCCCGGCATCGTGTCGATCCCGCTGGCGTTCGCGCTCGGCATCGTCGGTACCTGGGTGGGACGGAACAAGCTTGAAGATCCGTTCAAGCAGGCCGAGATGGAGGTCCGCTCCCTCACCGGTGTCGGCGTCGAGAAGGCCGTGGCCCACTAGCGGCCGTCCGGGCTTCCCGGGGCGCCCCGTGACGCAGCCGCGTCACGGGGCGCACTGTCGTCTACGTCACCTTTTGGTTACGATCCGACAATGGCCAAGCTGAAGGTGTCCGTCGACGTGCCGATGAGCCCCGAGGACGCGTGGGACCGGGCGTCGGACCTCACCGAGTTCGAGCAGTGGCTCAGCATCCACGAGGGTTGGCGTAGCGATCTGCCCGCGGAACTGAGCACCGGCACCGTCGTCAGTTCGGTCGTCACGGTCAAAGGCCTGCGAAATCGCGTGACGTGGACGCTCAAGCAGTACAACCCGCCGCGGAGCCTGGTCCTGAAGGGCGACGGCAAGGGTGGCGTGAAGCTCGGCCTCGTCCTCAGCGTCGAACCGTCCACGGTGGGCGCCGTCGTCGCGCTCGACATCGACCTCGGCGGCGCACCCCTGTTCGGACCCATCGGGTCGGGCGTGGCCAAGGCGCTGCGCGGCGACATCGAGGGCTCGCTGCAGAAGTTCGTCACTCTCTACGCCTGATTCGGCGGAACCCGCACAACGCGACCGGCGGCCCGGCCGGAACGCGATCCCTACGGAGGTCTCGAAGACATGGCCGGTCGTCACAGCGCGCCGCGCGCGAAATCCACCGCGGCGGCGTCGCCGTCGGTGAAGTACGGGGCGATCGGCCTCGCTGCGGTGGTCGTCGTGGGTGTGGGGGCGTACTTCGCGGTGGACGCCGTCGCCGGCGGCGGATGCGATTCGGTCACCGAGTTCGTGGTGGCCGCCGACCCGTCGATCTCGCCGGTGCTCACCGAGGTGACTTCGGCGACATCGGCGGAGGACCTCGGCTGCCGCAGCTTCCGGATCGAGGCCGCGTCCGGCATGGAACCGCTCGGGTCGCCCGGTCAACAGTCGGGGCCGGACCTGTGGATTCCGGATTCGACGCAGTGGGTCGCGAAGGCGAGCAGCGGAACCGGCACACTCTTCGACGTCGCGGCCCCGTCGATCGCCACGACGCCGGTCGTCATCGCGGCGCGCGAGGGCGACATGCCGTTCTTCGCAACTTGGCTGAGCGCTCTGCAGCTGCAGGGTCTGCGGATCGGCGACCCGCTCACCAGCACCGTCTCGGGTGCCCCCATCGTCGGTGCGCTGTCCGAGTCCGCCGCCGGCACCGTCCCGGGCGACGCGGTGCCCGGAGCGCTGGTTCCGCTCGCCCAGGCGCAGGCCGCCAACATGCATCAGACCGACCCGGCCGCGCGGCTCGCGGCGGTGGCATCGGACGGCGGGATCGCCATCGCCACCGAGCAGCAGGTGGCGGGACAGAACGCGGGCGACTCGGCGGTGCGCCTCGAGGCGACCACTCCGAACTCGGGTGCGGTGTTCCTCGACTATCCGGTCGTTGCCACCGCGCCGGGGTCCGAGCACGACGACGCCCGCAGTGCGGGCGTCGCGCTGGCCGAGGTGATGGGATCCGACGCGGGCCGGGCCGCGTTGGCGCAGCGCGGGTTCCGCGCCCCGGACCGGGCTCCGCTCGACGCCGGCCGCGGCGTGGGGGATGTCGCGGTGCTGACCGTGGAGGATCCGACGGAGACGGCTCAGGTTCTCCGACGGTATGCGGTGCTGGCGTTGCCGTCCCGCGCGCTCGTGGTGGAGGACGTCTCGGGTTCGATGGCCGAGCAGGCCGGCCCGGAGACTCGGATCGCGCTGACGGTCCAGGCCAGCGAGACGGGCGCCCGACTGTTCCCCGACAACGCGCAACTGGGTCTGTGGGCGTTCTCGATCGGGTTGGGTGGGGGCTCGCAGGACTACAAGGAACTCGCCCCGATCCGCCGCCTCGACGAGACGGTCGACGGGGTCAGCCACCGGCAGCGCCTGACCGATGCCGTCCGCACGCTGCCCTCGCTCGTCAAGGGCGGCACCGGACTGTACGACACGACGCTCGCCGCCTTCCGGAAGGTCAAGGAGGGCTACGATCCGGCCGCGATCAACAGCGTCATCCTGCTCACCGACGGCGCCAACGAGGACCCGTCGACGATCTCGCTCGACGAACTGCTCGCCACGTTGAAGCGGGAGCAGGACCCGGCACGCCCGGTCATCATCGTCACCATCGGCATCACCGAGGATGCCGATGCGGCTGTGCTGCAGAAGATCTCGGCCGCCACGGGCGGAACCAGTCACGTCGCGCGCACGCCTGCGGAGATTCCCGGCGTGTTCGTGGACGCGATGCGTAGCCGCGCCACCAGCTGACGGCAGGGTGGGCTGCATCCGTGTGCAGCCCACCCCCGCGCGTCAGAGCAGGACGGCGTCGGTCGCCGCGCGGACCGCGTCCTCGGTCACTCCCGGAGCGCATTCCCGAAGGACCAGACCGGTGTCGGTTACGTCGATCACTGCGAGATCGGTGATGATGCGGTCGACCACCGCGCGCCCGGTGAGGGGGAGGGTGCAGCGTTCGACGATCTTCGACGCCCCGGCCTTGTCGGTGTGCTCCATGAGCACGATCACCTTGCGGGCGCCGTGCACCAGGTCCATCGCGCCGCCCATGCCCTTGACCATCTTGCCCGGCACCATCCAGTTCGCGAGGTCGCCGGTGGCGGACACCTGCATCCCGCCCAGCACCGCCGTGTCGATGTGGCCGCCGCGGATCATCCCGAAACTGGTGGCGGAGTCGAAGAACGACGCACCGGCGTCGACGGTCACGGTCTCCTTGCCGGCGTTGATCAGATCCGGGTCCACCTCGGCCTCGGTCGGGTACGCACCAGTGCCGAGGATGCCGTTCTCGCTGTGCAGCGTCACCTCGACGCCGCCCGGCAGATGGTTCGGAATCAGCGTGGGCAGGCCGATTCCCAGGTTGACGTACTCGCCCGACGCCAGTTCCAACGCGGCCCGCGCGGCCATCTGCTCGCGCGTCCAGCCGACGGTCTCCACCACCGCGGTCATCGGGTGCCCTCCTTCGCGGCCGAGACGGTCCGCTTCTCGATCTTCTTGTCCTGCTGTCCGATATGGACGATCCGGTCGACGAAGATTCCCGGCAGATGCACCTGCTCCGGATCGAGTTCGCCGGCCTCGACGATCACCTCGGCCTGGGCGATGCACACTCGGCCGGCCATCGCGGCCAGCGGGTTGAAGTTCATCGCGGCCTTGTTGAAGACCAGGTTGCCCGCGGTGTCCGCGACCATCGCGTGCACCAGCGAGAAGTCGGCGGTGATCGACTCCTCCAGCACGTAGTCGCGACCACCGAACGCGCGCACCTCCTTGGGCGGGGACGCGAGGGCCACCGAGCCGTCGGGCGCGTAGCGCCACGGCAGGCCGCCCTCGGAGATGAGGGTGCCGACGCCCGACGGCGTGAAGAAGGCCGGTATCCCCGCCCCGCCGGCGCGCAACTTCTCGGCGAGTGTGCCCTGCGGGGTCAGCACCACCTCGAGTTCCCCCGACAGGTATTGGCGCGCGAACTCCCGGTTCTCCCCGACGTACGACGCCGTGACACGTCGAATCCTGCCTGTCTCGAGGAGGATTCCCAGACCGTGCCCGTCGGTTCCGCAGTTGTTGGAGAACACCTCGAACGCGGTTTCCGCGCCGGCCGCGAGGGCAGCGATCAGGACGTCCGGAATGCCGCACAGCCCGAACCCTCCGACGGCCAGGGAGGCCCCGGACGGGATGTCGGCGACCGCCGCGGCGGCCGATGGGTAAATCTTGGTCATGAGAACCTTTCCGTCTCTGTGTGTCTCGGCGATCGTCGGGTCAGGCGGACGCTGTGCTCTGCGCTACGAGCTTGCGCAGTCCCGCGGGGTAGACGCGCTTGCCTACGAGCAGTGCAACGATGGCGGCGATGTAGAAGAGGGGCGCGAGCTGCAGCGACTCGAGAAGGCCGAGTCGATCGGCGAGAATGCCGATGACGAAGGGGCCCAACGCCAAACCGAGAACATTGTTGGCGATGGTGAGTGTACCCAGTGCCGACGAGCGGACGGATTCGTGGGTGAGGCCGGCGACCATGGCGGCCGTGGGACCCGAGCATCCGGCGGAGAAGAAGGCGCCGATGCCGAGGAGGATCAGCTGAGGCGCCCCGGTACCCAGCCGGAGCCCGATGCCGAGCGTGAGGAGCGCGATCGTGCAGAAGACGACGGCCGTCGTCCACTTCCGCGCGGGATCGGTGCGGCTCACGCGGTCGGTGATCATGCCGCACACCACCATTCCCGTGCCGACCAACAGGACGAACAGCGCGGCTACCGCACCGGCCTTGTCCGGTGCCATCCCGTAATACCGGTTGAAGAAGCTGGGGGTCCACGACAGCAGCACGGCTGCGGTGAACATCTGGAAGCCACCCGCGAGGTAGGCGCACCACACGGCGCGGTTCGTGAACAGGGTGGACACGGGCACGCGCACGACGCGTGCGGTCGGGTCGGGGGAGCCGGACTGAGTGACGGGTTCGTCGTGCACGGCGTACCTCGCGAGGCGCGACTCGGTGACCACGGCGCGGAACAGCGCGGCGAGGATGAGCCCCAGTACGGCCATCGCTGTGAACGACCATCGCCAGCCGACATTCACGGCGATCACGCCACCGAGCGAGACGCCGACGACGGAACCGAAGGAGCCACCGGCCATGAAGGCGCCGCTGAGCGACGAGTGCAACCGTGGGGAGAACACGCTCAGGACCACCGCGATGCCCACGCTGCCGTACGCGGCTTCGCCGACGCCCACGAAGAACCGCGCGGCCAACATCTGTTCGTAGTTGGATGCGATCGCACAGCACAGCGTTGCCAGGCTCCACATCACGGCCATGACGACCAGGCTGCGGACCCGACCCCACCTGTCGGCGAGCACGGAGAGCGGGAACGTCAGCAGGCCGACCATCAACGCGACGATGCTGGTCAACGATGCCAACTGGGAATCGGACAGTGCCCATTCGGCTTTCAGCATCGGGAAGACTGCGCTGAGGACCTGGCGGGACATGTAGTCCGACAGCAGCAGTGCGAACGCCAGGCCGGCGACGATCCAGGGATAGCTTCGGGATCGGGTGCGGCGGGGCGCGGAGGTGGCCGTCCTACCGGGTGCGTCGGATTCGACGGTTCCGGCCGGCTGTTCGATGGACGTGGGGGGCAGTCCCATGGTGGCTCCTGGAGGCGGATGGGCTGGTAGGGGGCGCGGCGATCGAGGACTCGCGGATCGATGTCGCCGCGTTGGCGGTGGTCTAGGGGCGCGCTTCCATCGCGGCCAGTTCCTCCGCGAGAATCGGCACGCCGAGGTTGCAGGCGTGGATCCCCAGGACGCTGACCATCTGGAGCACGGTGAGAATCTGCTCGCGGGTGACGCCGAGTTCGAGGGCCGCGCGGATGTGCCTGCGCACGCCCGGTGCGTACATGTGCGTGGCCGCGGCGTCGATGGCGATACTGAGCAACTCTACGAACTCCGGCGGGAACACCCCGCGTCGGATCGGTGTCGCGTTCATCGCCATGAACTGTTCGGTCCATTCGGGATCCCACTGGGAAAGTGTGTCCCACAGGGGGTTCCAGCTTCCCTCTTGCTGCATGCGACTGATCGTCGGGGTGGATGTCGGCTCGGGGTTCGTGGTCATGGCAGCGCTCGTTTCACCGAAGTCGAGGGTGGATGTGGTGCGCGCGACAGCGCGCCGCAAAAGGTGGCGCACATCACGTTATCTCGCCTCGGCCGGCATTAATTACCCCACTGGGACGTCATTCTGTGCATCTCGGGACATCGTGGACGACCAGGCACCCGTCCCGGGCGTCCGGGGTCAGGAGCCGCTGTGGGCGGCATCGTTCGCCGCGGCCTGTTTGCGCCAGTCCCGGGGGTTGGCGCCGAACTGCTGATGGAACCAGCGCGAGAAGCTGCTCGGGGTCGAGAATGCGAGCATCTCGGAGATTTCCGTGAAGGAGTACCGGCTCCCGCGCACCATTCGATTCGCCAGTTCGGCCCGGGTGTCGTCCAGCACCGTGGTAAAGGTCTGTCCCGACTTCGCGAGATGGCGATGGACCGTACGACGGTCGACGCCGAGGCTTCGGGCGACCTGGTCGATGGAGCATCGGCCGGTCGGGAGCAGCAGCTCGATCAGTTCGCGCACTCGCCCCTCCACGGTGGGTTCCGCGGGCTCCGACAGGGTGTCGAGGAACTGCTTGGCATACGTTCGCAACCCGGGGTCGGACAGGCGATTCGGCTCGTTCAGATCTCCTGTGTAGGTGACGATTCCGCTGAAGTCGCTGCCGAACGTGGGCGGGGTGCCGAACATTCTCCGGTGGGTGGAGTCGTCCGCGGGCCGGCCGTGCTCGAAGCACACGGAGACCGGGTGCCACCGCTCTCCGAGCAGGTTACGGAGCAGTTGGTGCACCACTGTGACCGCGAGTTCGACCGATTGCCGAACCGGCACCGGCTCGCCGGGTTCGATGCTGACCTGGATCGCGGACAGCCCGTCCCTCTCGCTCATGCGGATGTGCAGGGCCTCGTTGTACATGTGCTGGTACCGGATCAGCATGCGCAGTGCGCTGCGGGCGTCCGGCTCCTCGCGGATGCTCACGCTGAGCGGCCCGAGCGTGGACAGTCGCCGGTGCTCGGCGAGCTTGAGTGCGAAGTCGGGGCGCCCCGCTGCGGCCGACGACAGTTCGAGAAGTCGTGCCACGGAGGCTGCCGGGATCCACCGGTCCTGTAGGTCGAGGCTCGACGGATCGAGTCCGACGGTCCGCAGCAACTGAACCGGGTCGATGCCCAGCATGCGGCTGACCTCGACATATCCGGTGAGCGCCGCATATCGCGCGAGGGGCTTGGCCACCCGTATCACCCTCCTCGGGATGGTCGTGCTGTCCCGTAAGGGTAAGTGTGTGCCCAGTCGCAGTCGAGCTCGGGTGTGCTGTGCGCGATATTGCCCCCGTCACACCTATGTCCCGAAAGGGAAAGAAATATGTCCCGGCAGGGTATGTGCGCGGGTGGCCGGCTCGATAGTGTCGTGTCAGTTGAGTCACACCGGCGCCGCGGCTCGAAAAGGCCTGCCGCTCGGGGTGTTCCGCCCTGCGGCTCGAATGAGCCGGCCGCTGGGCGTCGATTCGCGATCGAGGAGAAGTCAATGGCCAAAGCGATCCGCTTTCACGAGACCGGTGGACCGGAAGTCCTGAAGTGGGAGTCGGTGGACGTCGGCGACCCCGGCCCCGGCGAGGTGCGCGTCCGGCACGAGGCAGTCGGGCTGAACTTCGCCGACACGTACTTCCGCACCGGGCTGTACCCGGCCCCGCTGCCGGCGGGAATGGGCGTCGAGGCCGCGGGCGTCGTCGAGGCGGTCGGCCCCGGGGTGGAGGGCTTCGCGGCGGGGGACCGGGTCACCTATACCGGCAGCCCACTGGGCGCGTACAGCACCGAGCGCGTCCTGCCCGCCGAGCACCTGATCGCGCTGCCGGACGGGATCGCGTTCGAGACCGCGGCCGCGATGACGATGCGCGGGCTCACCACGTCGTACCTGCTGCGTCGGATCGCTCCGTCGCTGAAGGCGGGCGACACGGTCCTGCTGCACGCGGCCGCCGGCGGCGTGGGTCTGATCTTCTGCCAGTGGGCGAAACTGCTGGGCATCAACGTCATCGGAACCGTGTCGAGCGACGAGAAGGCTGCGGTCGCGCGCGCGCACGGATGCGGCGAGGTCATCGTCTACAAGCGGGAGAACGTTGCCGAACGGGTCCGCGAGCTCACCGACGGTGCGGGGGTGCCGGTCGTGTACGACAGTATCGGGCAGACCACCTACCAGTCGTCGATCGACTCGCTGGCGCGCCGGGGTCTGCTGGTGGCCTTCGGTACGGCGTCGGGCCCGATCCCGCCGATCGACGCGATGGAACTCGCGGTCAAGGGCTCACTGTTCGTGACCCGGCCGGCGCTCGCCGACTACATCGCCGACCCCGCCGAGCGAGCCGAGCTCGCCGGCGAGCTGTTCGGCCACGTTGCGGCCGGCCGCATCCAGATCGAGATCAACCAGCACTACGCACTCGAGGAAGCCGAACAGGCCCACCGAGACCTGGAGTCGGGGATCAGCATCGGCTCGTCGGTCTTCTCGTTCTGAACCGTCTTCCGAGCATGAACAGGAGAGAGCGATGACCATTGTCGAAAGCCGCGTTCGCGGTCGCGGGGCGACCGTCGCGAACCTGGACGCACGACCTTTGACCTGCAGCATCGGCGCGGAGGTCCACGGCGTCGATCTCGGGGAGGTGTCCCGCGACGACGTCCTGTTCGCCGAACTGAAATCGCGTCTGCTCGAGCACAAGGTGCTCTTCTTTCGTGACCAGGACATGAGCAGGGCCGAGCACGTGGCGCTCGCGCAGCGGTTCGGCGCGCTCGAGGATCACCCCGTCGTCGGAAGCGATCCCGAGCATCCCGGCCTGGTCCGGATCTACAAGGACCTCGACAGCGCCCCGGAAGCGTTCGAGAACGCCTACCACTGTGATGCGACGTGGCGCGTGAATCCGCCCATGGGGTGTGTGCTGCGCTGCGTGGAGGGTCCGGCGGTCGGCGGCGACACGATCTGGGTGAACATGGCGCTCGCATACGCGCGTCTGCCGGAACGGGTCAAGGAACGGATCGAGGGTCTTCGGGCGCGGCACAGCATCGAGGCGTCGTTCGGCGCCCGGCTGCCGATCGAGCAGCGGCTCGAACTGAAGGAGCGCTTCCCGGATGCGGAGCACCCGGTCGTCCGCGTCCACCCGGAGACGGGGGAGAAGATCCTGTTCGTCAACAGCTTCACGACGCATCTGACGAACTTCCACACCGCCGAGAACGTCCGGAGCGGAATCGATTACGCGCCGGGCGCCGGAGATCTGCTGCGGTACCTGCAGACTCAGGCCACGATCCCGGAATATCAGGTGCGTTGGCGGTGGACGAAGAACAGCGTCGCGATCTGGGACAACCGCTCGACGCAGCACTACGCGGTCCAGGACTACTGGCCGGCAGTTCGAAAGATGGAGCGCGCCGGGATCGTCGGCGACCGCCCCTTCTGAGTCTTCCTTCAGCCCTTCAGCTATTCAGAAACGGAGTTACGCAATGCATTTCCACGACGATGCGCTCTTCCCCGAGAACCAGGACAAGCTGGTCATCACCGTCGCGCCGTAC
Source organism: Prescottella equi (assembly GCF_002094305.1). Classification (GTDB taxonomy): domain Bacteria; phylum Actinomycetota; class Actinomycetes; order Mycobacteriales; family Mycobacteriaceae; genus Prescottella; species Prescottella equi. The sequence goes on along the minus strand of NZ_LWTX01000002.1, from coordinate 328,669 downwards.
GGTCCGGAATGGGCGGTGGAGGACTTCCCCGAGGACTTGCCGCTCACGATGGACGAGCACGTCCAGCAGGCGGTGGACTGCTACGAAGCCGGCGCGACCGTGCTGCACATCCACGTCCGTGAGGAGGACGGGAAGGGCTCGAAGCGGCTCTCCAAGTTCAACGAGCTCCTCGGGCGTCTGCGGGAGGCTGTGCCGGACATGATCCTCCAGGTCGGCGGTTCGATCTCCTTCGCGCCGGAAGGTGACGGCGCCGACGCGAAGTGGCTTCCGGACAACGTCCGCCACATGCTCGCCGAGCTGGATCCGAAGCCCGACCAGGTCACGATCGCCATCAACACCAGCCAGATGAACATCATGGAGTTGATGACGCCGGGCGACATCAAGGGCACCTCTCTGGAGAACGCCGAGCTGGCCCACACCTACCGAGAGATGACCGTCCCTGCCGGTCCCGAGTGGGTCGAGGAGCACCTGCGCCGGTTGCAGGCCGCCGGTATCCAGCCGCACTTCCAGCTCTCCTCGATCCCGCAGCTCGAGACCGTCGAACGGCTGATCCGTCGCGGCGTCTACACCGGCCCGTTGAATCTGACCTGGGTGGCGATCGGTGGCGGCTTCGACGGCCCCAACCCGTACAACATGATGCAGTTCATCGATCGCGTCCCGGACGGCGCCTGCCTGACCCTCGAGACGCTCATGCGATCGGTTCTGCCGGTCAACGCGATGGCGATCGCGATGGGCCTGCATCCGCGGTGCGGCAACGAGGACAACCTGTGGGCGCCGAGCGGCGAGGTCAAGATCACCTCGGCCGACCAGGTCCGTCAGCTGGTCCGGGTGGCGAAGGAACTCGGCCGCGAGGTCGCCACCGGCAAGGAAGCGCGCGACATCTACAAGATCGGCACCACCTACAAGGACGCCGACGAGACCCTCGCCAAGCTCGGCTACGCGCCGAACCGTGTTCGCGGTCAGGTCGGCTTCACCCGGCACGCCTGACCCGCTGTCACCCGTCTGCGACAGCGTGTTCCGGTCGAGCGGGGGACACCTACAGGTGTCCCCCGCTCGGTCCGTCCGCCTCGATATCTTTCAAGGAAATACCATGAGCAGCAGCGCATCCCCGACCGTCGTGATAGTTCCCGGTTTGCGTGACCACGTCGACGACCACTGGCAGACCCTGCTGGCCGCCGGCCTGGACAGGGTCCGCATCGTTCCGCCGCTCGAGCACGACAGACTCAGCCTCGACGCACGGGTGGCCGCACTCGACGACGTCCTGACCGGCATCGACGGCCCCATCGTGCTGGTTGCGCACAGCGCCGGGGTGATGATCGCCGTGCACTGGGCGTCTCGGCACGACCGCCCGGTCGCGGGCGCGCTCCTGGCCACCCCGCCGGATTTCTCTACGCCGCTGCCCGCCGGCTATCCGACGCTGCCCGACCTCGACGCCAACGGCTGGAACCCGGTCCCGCGCAGCCCGTTGCCGTTCCCGAGCATCGTCGCCGCGAGCCGCAACGATCCGCTCGCCGAGTTCACGGCCGTCGTCGATCTGGCGCACGCGTGGGGCAGCCGGCTCGTCGATCTCGGTGAGGTGGGGCACCTCAATCCAGCCTCCGGCTACGGCGAATGGCCGCGCGCATCCGAACTTCTGGACGAACTCCTCACCACGATCGGCGCCGCACCCGCACCGAGCCACTGACCGTCACGATCGCCGCCCGAGAGAAGAACGCCTCGATGCTCAATCTGTCCATGTTCCTGGAAGACTCGGCCCGCAAGTACCCGCAGCGCGACGCACTGGTGCTGGGGGATTCCCGGTTCACCTACGCCGAGACCGACGGCCTGGCGAACCAGATAGCGAATCTCCTCGTCGCGTCCGGGATCGAGCCCGGCGACCGAGTCGCGATCTCGTGTCCGAATGTGCCGTGGTTCCCGATCGTCTACTACGGGATCCTCAAGGCAGGTGCGGTCGTCGTGCCGCTCAACGTCCTGCTGAAAGGTCGTGAGATCACCTACCACCTGCAGGACTGCGGGGCGGCGGCGTACTTCTGCTTCGAGGGTGGGCCGGAGTTGCCGATCGGGGAGTACGGGCGGGAGGGCTTCCGGTCCGCCGAGGGGTGCCACACCATGTTCGTCATCGACGGCAGCAGCGGCGACGGTGTCACCTCTCTGTCGGATGTGCTTCCCGCACAGCCGAACACGTTCGAGGCGGCGGCCTGCGGGGCGACGGACACCGCGGTGATCCTCTACACGAGCGGCACCACCGGCCAGCCCAAGGGTGCCGAGCTCACCCACTCGAACATGGTGCTGAACGCGATCGCCGCGAACCGGTTGTTCGACAGCACGCCGAGCGTGCCGGACACCCATCTGCTCACCCTGCCGCTGTTCCATTCCTTCGGACAGACGATCAACATGAACGCCGGGTTCTCGGTGGGCGCGACGCTGGTGCTGCTGCCGCGGTTCGAGGCGGGGGCCGCACTCGAGATCATGGAACGCGAGTCGATCACGATATTCGCGGGTGTACCGACGATGTACTGGTCCCTGCTCGGTGCGGTCGACGACTCGGTGGACGTCGAGCAGATCGCCGGAAACCTCCGCAAGGCGATTTCCGGCGGCGCCGCCCTGCCGGTCGAGATCCTCGAACGGTTCGCGTCGCGGTTCGGGGTGCAGATCCTGGAGGGTTACGGGCTGTCCGAGACGTCGCCGGTCGCACTGTTCAGCGATCCGGAGCAGGCGCCGCGTCCGGGCTCGATCGGCGTCCCGCTGTGGGGCGTGCAAGTCCGTCTGGTCGATCGGGACTGGAATACCGTCGAGGGCGCGGACGCCGTGGGCGAGATCGCGATCCGCGGCCACAACGTCATGAAGGGGTACCTCGGCCGGCCCGACGCGACCGCGGAGGCGATGCGGGACGGGTGGTTCCGCACAGGTGACCTCGCGCGCCGGGACGCGGACGGCTTCTACTACATCGTCGACCGTGCCAAGGACATGATCGTGCGCGGCGGATTCAACGTGTACCCGCGTGAGGTCGAGGAAGTCCTCATGACGCACGACGCCGTGTCGCTGGCCGCCGTCGTCGGTGTCCCGCACGAGCGGCACGGCGAGGAGGTGCGCGCCTACGTGATTCCCGCCGCCGGAACCGAGGTCTCGGCCGCGGATCTCGTCGCGTGGTCGAAGGAGCGGATGGCGAGCTACAAGTATCCGCGTGAAGTGCACTTCGTGGAGCAACTGCCGATGACCGCCACGGGGAAGATCCTCAAGCGCGAACTGGTGTGACCCGAGGACTGTTCGAGACGTGCTCGGCGAGCGGAACTTCGATGGTTTCGCCCCTTTCGGTCCCGGTGCCGACCTAAGCTTCCGTCCACTTGGACGGTTGTACAGGAAGGCTCCTCGTGCGCGCACTGTTGATGGTCGCCCTCGCGGCTCTGACACTCCAGGCCGCGCCGGCCGTGTCGGCGGCTCCGGTCCCGTCTGCCTCGGATGGCTGGACGCTTCCGCGGCTGACCGTCGAGGACGGCGCCATCAAGGACGTCGACGGGCGGACGGTCATGCTGCGCGGCGCGAACGTCAACGGGCTCAACGACTACGCCTCCAACGGAACCGGACTGCCGACGGTCGCGCCGCTGGACCGGACGGACTTCGAAGCCATGGCGGCGCTCGGATTCGACGTGGTGCGGTTGAACATCGCGTGGTCGGCGCTCGAACCGACCCCCGGCGCCTTCGACGCCGCCTACGTCGCCCGGATCCGCGAGGCCGTGCAGGACGCGAAGGACAACGGCATCTACACGGTCCTCGACATGCACCAGGACGCGTGGGGTCCCTACGTGGGAACGCCCGAGGGACAGGATTGCCCGCCGCTCCTGCAGCGCGGGATCGGGTGGGACGGGGCACCCGAATGGGCGACGCTCACCGGCGGGTGGACGACGTGCAACATCGGCGGTCAGCGGGAAGCGTCGCCGGCGGTCGCCAGGGCGTTCCAGGCGTTCTACGACGACGAACAGGGTGTGCAGGGCCACCTGGTGCAGACCTGGGCGCGCCTGGCCGCAGAGTTCAGGAACGAGCCCGCGGTGGTGGGCTACGACCTGCTCAACGAACCGAACCCCGGGCTTCGGGACCCGTTCGCGGCGGCCGATCAGATCGGACGCTTCTATCAGCGGGCGATCGCGGCCATCCGGCAGGCCGAGACGGGCGGCTTCCCGCACCTGGTGATCTTCGAGCCCAGCGCGCTGTGGTCGGCGTTCGGATTCGACGCGCTGCCGCCGCGGCACTATCTTGCCGATCCGCTGGTCGTGTTCTCGCCGCACCTCTACAGCCAGTCGATCAACGTCAGCAGTGAATTTCCTTCGATCGAGGACGGATTCAGGATCGCCGCGGCGGCGGCCGACTGGTACGGCGCGCCGCTGTGGACCGGCGAGTGGGGCTGGTTCGGTGATCCGGACGAGCAGGCAGGTCAGGTCCGCCGGTTCGTCGATGCGATGAACACGCACCGGATCGGGGGCGCGTGGTGGTCGTGGACCCAGGCGTGTGGTGACCCGCACGCGGTGAAGGACGGCAATACCGCCGAGCCGCAGGGCAACCTCAATCGCATCGACTGTCCGTCGGGGGAGGAGCAGGGGCTGGTCGAGGGGTTCGCGGAGCAACTCGCCCGCGCGTACCCGCGGGCGGCGCCTGGCCTGACCGAGGTGGCGACGGAAGGCTTCCGCGGCGACGGCACCGGACGCATCGAGGCCTGGTACCCCGGCGCCGAGCGGCCGCAGCTGGACACGGTGAACGTGGCCGACGTCGCGCTCACCCGCGTCGACGGCGGCTGGCGCCTGATCGGTGAGGCCGCCGGAGAGTACTCGGTCACAACGCTCTGAGCGATCGCTTAGGGGTTCGGGGGCGCGGAAGAACGAGCCGGGCTCAGCCGACCGCCCCGACCATCCGCTCTGCCATCGCCGCCAGCGATGCGCCGACCGCGTCCGGGGTGTCGAGTTCGCGAGACGGGTACCAGCGGGCGGTGTCGATGCACAGCGACAGCACGGCGAGCGTCGTGGTGTCGACGTCGGCCACCGCGAAGTCGCCGACGCGCGACCCGTCCGCGACGATCGAGCGCACCGTGTCGACGATCTCGCGCCGCAACCGCACCACCTGCACGTGACTGGCGGGGTCGAGATGGGACAACTCGTACTGCACCACCCGGGCGGTCGTGGTGTTCTCGGCGTGCCAGTGGGCGAACGCGTACACCGCTGCCCGCAGGCGTTTCGTGGGCGAACCGGGAGGTGTGGCGGCGGCGGTGAGTCGGGCGAGGGCGGAGACGTGTCCCTCGATGCTCAGTCGCGCGAGGACGTCCTGCTTGGACCGGAAGTGGATGTACATGGCGGCGGGGCTCATGCCGGCTCCTGCTGCGATCTCCCGCGTGCTCGTGCCGTGGTAGCCCTTCGCGGCGAAGGCGTCGCGGGCGGCGTCGAGCAGTCGCTGCTCGGCCTCGGCGGCCGGCCGCTCCGTCTCGGGCGCGCCCGATCGGGTTCCTGTTCGCGATGTCATCTGGTTCGACCTCCGCCGCTCCGTCGACCCGGTGTCGACGTCTTCCGCGTTGACTTTCGCACACGTCCACCGCAGACTAAGCGAACGCTTAGAAGTTAGTGCTCAGTCGGAAAGGGCTGCGAAGTGAAGAGATCAGTTTTCACGGCCGATCACGAGGAGTTCCGTTCGGCCGTCCGCGATTTCCTGGCCCGCGACGTGGTGCCCAACGTGGACGAGTACGCCGAGAACAAACTCATCGCGCGTGAGGTCTGGCACGAGGCCGGCAAGCAGGGCATCCTCGGGCTCGAGATCCCCGAGGCGTACGGCGGCGGCGAGGCCGGCGACTACCGGTTCAACGCCGTCGCCACCGAGGAACTGGCCGCGGTCAACATGGCGCTGGCGTCGAGCTTCGGCATCCACTTCGACATCGTGACCCCGTACGTCGTCGACCTGGCGTCGGAGGAGCAGAAGCAGCAGTGGCTGCCGCGCATGGCCGCCGGTGAGGCCGTCGCTGCGATCGGCATGACCGAGCCGTCTGCCGGCTCGGATCTGGCGAACCTCAAGACGTCCGCGGTCCGCGACGGTTCCGACTGGATTCTGAGCGGCTCCAAGACGTTCATCACCAACGGCTACACCGCCGACGTCGTGGTGGTGGCGGCTCGAACCGATCCGACCCAGAGGTCGAAGGGCATCAGCCTGTTCCTCGTCGACACGTCGCTGCCCGGATTCGAGCGGGGACGCAAGCTCGACAAGGTGGGCCAGCCGGAGGCGGACACCGCGGAACTGTTCTTCGACGAGATCCGGCTGCCCGCCGACGCGATGCTCGGCGAGCCCGGCACCGGGTTCGTCTCGATGATGGAGCGGCTGCCGCAGGAACGGATCGGCGCCGCAGTGACCAACGTCGCGCACGCCAAGCAGATCCTGCTCGAGACCATCGAGTACGCGAAGGAGCGCAAGGCCTTCGGGAACTCGATCGGGTCGTTCCAGCACAACAAGTTCCTGCTGGCCGAGCTGGTGACGAAGATCGAGGTGGCCCAGGCGTACATCGACGCCGCGGTGGCCGAACACTCCGATTCGGGTCTGAGCGCCGTCGACGCGGCCAAGGCCAAGTGGTGGTCGGCGCAGGTGCAGAACGAGGTCCTCGACCACTGCGTGCAGTTGCACGGTGGTTACGGCTTCATGCGCGAGTACCGCGTCGCGCGGGCCTGGATGGACGCCCGGGTCACGAAGATCTGGGCCGGATCCAACGAGATCATGAAGGAGATCATCGGTCGCGATCTCGAGCTGTGAACCGATCGGCGGCGCCGACCGCGGGAGCTGCTACTGCAGCACCCGCGCGCCGGCGCTGTCGGTGAGCCACCGCGCGATCAGAGCGTCCAGGGTCCCGTCGTCGTACAGGCCGTCGAGTGCGGCGGACACGCACCCGGTCAGAGGACTGTCCTTCTCGAGCACCACGCCGTAGAACTCGGTGACATCGTTGGGGCGGGGGAACTGCCCGACGATGACGCTTCCCGGAATCTGTTCCTCCGTGATGTGGAAGCCGGTGGGCAGGTCCACGACGATCGCATCGACCTCGCCGGCCAGCAGCGCCGCTTTCGCCGTATCGGTGCTGTCGAATGCCATCGGCGTCCTTCCCGGACGGATGGTGCCCTCGATCGCGGCCAGGCTCGTCGAATTCCGCTGCGCGCCCAGTCGAAGCTCCGTCAGGTCGGCGAGCGATCGCGATCGTGCTGCGGGGTTCGTGGACAGCGCCACCACCGACTGCGCCACCGGGTAGTACGGCGCCGAGAAATCGACGCTGTCCCGCCGGTCGGTGACGATCGTGAACTGGTTGATGTCGAAGTCGAAGTTCTTGGGCCCGGGCGCCAGGGCGTCGTCGAAGGCGACCCGGCTGAACCGCACCTGGTCGGGGGCGTACCCCAGGCGTTCGGACACTGCTCGGGCCACCGCCCCCTCGTAGCCCAGCCCGTTGGCCGGGTCGTTGTCGATGACCCACGGTGCGTGGGCGGGGTCGTCGGTCGCAATCGTGAGAACGTCCGGCGCCCAGGTGAGCCCGCCGCCGGGACCGCACGAGACCGACCGCGACGCGGCGTCCGCGGATGCTGCCGACGTGTCGGCCGCGTCGGCGGGATCGGCGATGGTGCATGCGGTCGCGGGAACGACGGCGAGGCAGATCGAGGCCAGGACCGCAGAGCGTCGTCGGGGGGTCAACACCGCAGTCATCTTGCCTTCGCGCCCGGAATGCGACAAGAACAGGTGCGTGCGGGCGCACAATGTGCGTATCTGTGACGGGAGGTGACCGATGCCGACGCGCACCATCGACGGACGACGGGTGGCGGTGAGCCGCCTCGACAAGGTGCTCTATCCGGCCACCGCGAACGGCCCCGCAGTGACCAAGGGCGAGGTGATCGACTACTACGAGGCGATCGCACCGGCGATGCTGCCGCACGTCGTGGATCGTCCGGTGACCCGCAAGCGCTGGCCGAACGGGGTCGACGAGCCGTCGTTCTTCGAGAAGAACCTCGCTGCGTCCGCACCGGACTGGCTCACGCGTCACGCGGTCCATCACAAGGACCGGGCGGTGCGGTACCCGGTGATCGATTCCGCTGCGGCCCTGGTGTGGATCGGCCAGCAGGCGGCGCTCGAGGTCCACGTTCCGCAGTGGCGCTTCGTCGACGGCGAGCCGGGGCCTGCGACGCGGCTGGTGTTCGATCTCGATCCCGGTGACGGTGTGGGGCTCGCGGAGTGCGCGCGGGTGGCCGCCGCGGTGCGGGACCTGGTGGCGAGCCTGGGCTGGACGGCGTACCCGGTCACCAGTGGCAGCAAAGGGATTCACGTGTACGTGCCGTTGGACCGGACCCTTGCGCCGGGCGGAGCGTCCACTGTCGCGCGGAAGGTCGCGACCAGCTTGGAACAGTTGCACCCCGATTTGGTGACGGCGACGATGGCGAAATCGGTGCGGGCGGGGCGCGTCTTCGTGGACTGGAGCCAGAACAACGCGGCGAAGACCACCATTGCGCCGTACTCGTTGCGCGGCCGGGCGGCACCCACCGTGGCGGCGCCGCGGACCTGGGACGAACTCGAGGATCCGGGCCTGCGGCATCTGCGGTTCGACGAGGTCCTCGACCGGTTCCAGCGGGACGGCGACCTCATCGCCGACCTCGATCCGCGGATGGATGCCCTCACCGAGTACCGCCGCAAGCGCGACGCCGACCGTACGCCCGAACCGATCCCGCAGACCGCGGCCGAAGGCGGCGAGGGCAATTCGTTCGTGATCCAGGAGCACCACGCCCGACGCCTGCACTACGACTTCCGTCTCGAACGTGACGGAGTGATGGTGTCGTGGGCGGTACCCCGCGGGCTGCCGACGTCGTCGAAGGAGAACCGTCTGGCCGTTCACACCGAGGACCACCCGCTCGAGTACGCGAGCTTCGCGGGATCGATTCCCAAGGGCGAGTACGGCGGCGGCACCGTGAGCATCTGGGACGCGGGGACGTACGAGCCGGAGAAATGGCGCGACGACGAGGTGATCGTGCGACTGTCCGGGCAGCGGGCCCAGGGGCGATACGCGCTCATCCGCACCGAGGGCGACCAGTGGCTGATGCACCTGATGAAGGATGACGGTGGTGCCGCCGATCTGCCCCGCGGGCTCGCCCCGATGCTCGCCACCGCCGGCACGCTCGACGGGCTCGAACCCGAGCAGTGGGCGTTCGAGGGAAAGTGGGACGGCATCCGACTGATCGTCGAATTCGACGGCACGACGGTGCGGTTGCGAGGGCGGGCGGGAAACGATGTGACCGAACGCTATCCGGCGTTGCAGGCGCTCGCGGCGGCTCTCGACGGGCATCGAGTGGTGCTCGACGGCGAGGTGGTGAGCCTGGACTCGCACGGCAACACCAGTTTTCCCGCGCTTCAGGCCGGCGGCGTCCCTCAGTTCCGGGCCTTCGACATCCTGTACCTCGACGGGGTCTCGCTGCTCCGCAAGCGCTACGACGATCGCCGACGGATCCTCGACGCGCTGGCCGCGGCCACCGTGGGCCTCGACGTGCCACCGCAGTTGACGGGCGGCGTCGCGGACGTGCGCGCGCAGAGCAAGGACCTCGAGGGCGTCGTCGCGAAGCGTCGCGACTCGATCTACCTGCCGGGTCGCCGCGGGACGGCGTGGATCAAGACGAAGAACTGGCTCACGCAGGAAGTGGTGATCGGGGGATGGCGGCGGGGCCGCGGTGCCCGCGAGGCAGGCATCGGGTCGCTACTGCTGGGTGTTCCCGACAAGGCCGGGCTGCGGTACGTCGGACGGGTCGGGACCGGGTTCAGCGAACGGGAGCGCGAACGGCTGATCGAGTTGCTCGGACCCCTCGAACGCGAATCGAGCCCCTTCGCCGGCGAGGTACCCGACGTCGACCGGGATACCGTGTGGGTGACGCCGAGCGTCGTCGGTGAGGTGCGGTACCGGGAACGCACCGACGCCGGGCGCCTGCGGCACCCGGCGTGGCGCGGGCTACGGGACGACAAGTCTCCCGACGACGTTCGCATCGAATAGGAGCCGTCGCCCGGCGATCAGCCCAGGCGCCGTTCCGGCGAGGCGTGGGTGAGTTCCGCGATCTCCGCGCGCAGTGCCGACTGCTGGTCCTCGAGGGCGAGTATCTCGCGGATGCCGGTGAGATTGACGCCGAGCTCGACGAGTTCGGTGATGCGGCGCAGCCGCTCGAGGTCCTCGTGGCTGTAGCGTCGGGTGCCGCCGCCGGTGCGGTCCGGGGCGAGCAGTCCGCGGCGCTCGTACAGGCGCAGGGTTTGGGGGCCGACTCCGGACAGTTCGGCGGTGACCGAGATGCCGTACACCCCCCGGTCGACGGGGGCGGCGGCGGAGCCGTAGGAGCGGGTGGGTCGCTCGTGGGTGTGACTGTGCATCGAATCCTCCGCTTCGTACAGTGCTGCGAATCGTGCGTGGGACGCCGATCGCAGCGATCGGGCATGCGGATCCTGGGATCGAAAAGTGTTTCTCGTCTACACAGATAACCTCCTCTGGTCGGGTCAACCACGGCCTGTGGCTTGCCGAAATCGTGGTCGGTGCCGTTACGATCGATCGGGCGAAACGTGCGGGGTGGGTTCGCAGCCACCCCGGTGCGCCGGCTGCCACCGTGGGTTACGGGGGCCACTTCAAGTCAGAGATGAGGGCGCATGCCCCGCACGCAGGAACACACAGCGCGGTACACCGATGCTCTGATCGCGCTTGCAGCCGCCACGCACCGTCCCGCCAACATCGTCAACCTCCATGACCGTTACGCGATCCGCGTCGATTTCGAGTTCAATCGCTACGTCCTGGCGACCAACTCGGAGGACGGCCTGACCAGCGACGTCGACGCCATCGAGGCCTGGCACGTCGCGTTCTTCCAGCTGTCCGAAGGCGCTGCCGACGAACTGCTCGCAGAGGCCGAGGACGAATGGCTGGCCGATGCCTTCGACCAGGCGCTCGACTGCCTGCGCCGCTCGGCGAACTGGATCGACTCCGACGCCAAGTTCGGGGAACTGGCGAAGTTGCCGGTCGGCGTCGCGAGCGAAGCCTGAGCCACCTCTAGGCTGCGCCCTCGACCACCGTGACGGGGCGATCGAGTGCCACCTCGACGGGGGACCACGCGCCCTCGAGCTCGAGGCGCTCCACCGCGCGGCCGTAGGCGACGATCAGGTCGCGATCGGTTTCCTCCGCGATCGGGTGCGCACCGGCCGGCGAGTTCTGCAGGACCTGGACCGTCCAGAGGTCGAGGTCGCTGCGGACGTCCGCCAAGCCCAGCTCGCTGTTCGTGGCCAGCAGGATGCGCCCGGATCCGGCGTCGGCGCGGATCGCGTAGCCGAGTGCGGTCTTCACTACCGAGGCCGGCAGGTGGGTGAAGGCGGCGAAGCCGATCAGGGCGTCGGTGTAGAGGTCCGTGAAGTACTCGTGCTTGCGTGCCATGTCGCTCGTCTCTCTCTCGGGCCACCGAACGCTGTCGGCGGTGCGCGGGTCTCGGGCGGTTGCCGGCGGACCCTTCGGGTGTGAACTGGAGTTCGTCAGTTTCCTATCTGGTGCCGCGCACCTTGTCTCAACCATTTCGCTCAGTAAATCTATACCATAGGGCATAGATTAACGTTGTTCACGTCGGCCGGTCCGGTCGACGACGTCGTGAGATTCGGTGGTGCGAGATGGAGACGGTGGCGAGTTCGGCAGTGTCGAGTTCGAAGGAAGAGGTGCAGGCGGATTCGCTGCTCGATCACCCCACGTCGGGGCTCGTGATCCTCGCGGGCCTCGTCGGTGGGCTCGTCGTGTTCGGGACGTCGGTCCTGGGGGTGATGGTGCCGTGAAGGAAGCTCGCGGAGCGGCCGGATGCCGCCGCCCGGTAGGTTTTCGCTGAGCGGGCGTGCGCACTACGCGCGGTGGGACGGAGGCGGGCGATGACGGATCGTGTCGGGGCGGGACGGCAATGGTACGACCGTGCGGGGCGACCGATCTCCGCGGACGAGGCCGAGCGACTTCTCGGACGCCCCGGCTACGACAGGGTCGGGTCCACCACGATTCTCGACATGGCGGACCTGGACTGGATCCGCGACGTCTCGACGGTGTGGATCGGTCTCGACTTCAACGGCGAGAACGATTCCGGGCCTCCGCTGATCTTCGAGGCTGCGGTCTTCGACCGGGACCACGAGACGCTCGAACACCGTTGGTATGCAACGGAAGAAGAGGCGATGACGGCGCACGAGGCCTTCGTCACCGCGGCGTGCGGCGAGGCGATCGACCCGGTGGTACTGCAGACAGCTGATCCGGCGCCCTGACCGGTTGCCGGATGGGGGCAGGTCCCACTCACCGAGTGGCGGGCCGCGGGCGGGGCCGGAGGTGTGTGACGTTTGTCCGGAGCATTCATGCGTAAGGCAGATCGTCCCTCCCCCTGAACCCTCTCAACCCTCTGAAAGCAGGTGGCATGTTCGGGTTTGTCGTGCACGGTTCGCACCTCATGCAGTTCGCGCGTGCGGTCGGCGATTTCGATCCTGTCTTCGAGGACGTCGGGCGTCTGGCGGCCACCGGCCCGGACGCGCTCGTCGCACCACCGACGTTCCTGATGGCTGCCGACCACTTCGATCCCGCCTACGCGCGCCGCCCGCGGCCGGGAACCTCGTGGCTCGGGTCGCGACCGCGTGACAGCGCGCAGCAGTCCGGATTCCACATGGAGCAACACTTCACGTTCCGTCGCCCCGTCCGTGCCGGTGACGTCCTGACCGCCGCATCGCGGCCCGGCGCCACCTGGGAGAAGAGCGGACGCCGCGCCGGGACGATGACGTTCGGCGAGACCCTCACCGACTACCGCGATTTCGATGGTGAACTCGTCGCGACCGCGCGCTGGGTCTCCGCCATGGTCGAGCGCAAACCGGACGCGCCGTCCCCCGCCGCAGCGGCCGATCGCTCATCCTCCCGACCAGCACCGGTCGTCGAACACGGCTCGGCCGCACAGGATCTCACGGTCGGAAGCGCATGGACCGTCGTGCTGGTCGAGGATCTGACGCGGGCGCAGATCGTCATGTACGCGGGTGCGTCCGGCGACTTCCATCCGCTGCACAGCGACGACGTGTACGCGCGCGATCGCGGGCACCCGGGTGTCTTCGCGCACGGCATGCTGACGATGGGCATGACCGGCCGGGCCGTCACCGACCGTTTCGGTCACGCGAGCGTCCGGTCGTTCGGTGGCCGGATCGTCTCGCAGGTCTGGCCCGGGGACACTCTCACCGCGCGCGTCGAGATCACCGCCGTCCGGGCGAGCGACGACGGCGGGACCGTCGCCGATATCGCACTCACCACGACGAATCAGCAGGGCGTGCCGGTCTTCAGCGGTGCCGCGGAGGTTCTGGTGGACTAGGCGTCGAGGGATGGATAGGACGCTCGTGTCCGCATAGTTTCGTGCGAATTGGTGCTTTCACCAATTTGGCGCTTTTGTCCCTCCGCTGTGCTCTACTTCCTGCTCGAGGCCACTATCTCGTGAACCAGGGGGTTGGAGAATGACATTTGCCGAAGCGATCAGCACACTCGCGGGCAAGGTTCGTGACAGGAAGTCGGAGATCGTCACCGAGGAAGCGACCAAGAACGCGCTCATCATGCCGTTCATCTCAACGGTCCTCGGCTATGACGTCTTCGACCCGTCAGAAGTGGTCCCCGAGTTCGTTGCGGATGTGGGCGTCAAGAAGGGGGAGAAGATCGACTACGCCATCGTGAAGAACGGCGAGGTGCAGATCCTCATCGAGTGCAAGAAGGTTGGGGAGCCGCTCAGCTTGCAGCATGCCTCCCAACTGTTTCGGTACTTTGCGGTTACCTCCGCTCGCATCGCGATCTTGACGAACGGTCAGGTGTACCAGATCTACACAGACGGTGACGCTCCGAACCGGATGGATGAGAAGCCTTTTCTTGTGTTCGACCTCCTCGACATCGATCGTTCGTTGATCTCCGAGGTTCAGAAGCTGTCGAAGGAATCCTTCGACCTCGAATCGGTGATCAGTGCAGCGGAGGAACTGAAGTACATCGGCTTGGTCAAGCGAGCACTCGCGAACGAGATCAAGGAACCGACGGACGATTGGATCAGGTACTTCGTCGCGAGGGTTTACGACGGTAAGGCGACGCAGCGAGTTGTCGATCAGTTCCGTGGACTCGTCTCCAAGGCGACAAGCCAGTACGTTTCGGACCAAGTCAACGAGCGCCTGAAGAGTGCACTGGGTGAAGGAGTCGGGCGCGATGAAATTGCGACTTCGAATGTCGAAGTCGTAGATATCATCGCTCGCGACGACGTTCTGGCACCGGAGGTGCCAGATCCGGAGATCGTGACAACCGATGAGGAACTCGAGGGGTTCAACATCGTGCGTGCCATCGCGGTCGCCGACGTTGCGCCCCATCGGGTCGTCTATCGCGATTCGAAGAGCTATTGCGCCGTGCTCCTCGACGACAACAACCGCAAGCCGATTCTTCGATTGCACTTGAACGGAAAATCGGTGAAGTTCGTGACGACCTTCGAAGACGGCAGCAAGGTGGGCATCCGTCACGACATCGAGACTGTCGTCGACATCTACAAGTTCGCGGAACAGATCCGCTCCACCGTCCGAGGGTACGTCGAGGTCGCCACTGCTGACTGAGTTTACGGACAGATCAAGTGAAGTGCCCTCGGCAGGATTCGAACCTGCGACACCGGCTTTAGGAGAGCCGTGCTCTATCCCCTGAGCTACGAGGGCGGGGGCGGGGCGAACGGGAGTCGCGCTGTTCCGCAGTTAGGGAGTGTAGCGGCCGGAGGGCGTCCGAGATGAATCGGTCGGACGGGGTCGTGCGAGGGGGTGGGGTTGCTGGTGCGGCTGATCCGCCGCGCCGCGCCGACACGCCCGGTGGCCGCCCCGCGACCGCGCGTCGATCGGGCGCGCTCCCAGCACTGATGCGGCAACTCGAAAATAAAGATCAGGTAACGCTGGCGGGGACGTATATGGATTTGTTACCTTGGCCCGGCAGCAAGATCGAGTGCACTCCGGAGTGTGCGGCCGAAGAAACCGATTGACGAGGTAATTGACTGTGGGACGCCATCACCGGACGTCAGCAGACGCTGTTCTCATCGAGCTCGACCCGACGCTCCGGCGCGGCCGCCACCGTGAGGAGACCTCCGGTCCCGGCGCAGGCTTGAAGGCCGCCACGGTTGCCGCGGCGACGGGCGCGATCATCACCGCGGGTGCCCAGCTCGGCGCCGGCAGTGCCGCCGCCGCCCCGGCTCCCGCGCCACTCCAGGTCCCCGCCGGACTGCTGCCTGCGGGCGTCGAACTTCCGCAGTTCCAGCTCCCCGAGTTGCCCGCAGCTCCGGCGGTGCCGTCCGCACAGGAACTGATCCAGCAGGCCAAGACGATCGAGATCCCGGCTGAACTCCCGCAGGTGCAGGACGTCGTCGACAACCTCACGGCCGCCGCCGAGGCCGCCTTCGGTTCGGTGGGCACGCCCAACGCGCGCGCCGTGAAGCCGGTCTCCGGCACGCTCACCTCCGACTTCGGACCGCGCTGGGGCAGCCATCACGGCGGCCTCGACATCGCGGCACCGATCGGTACCCCGGTGTACGCGGCAGCGGACGGCGTTGTCGTCGACGCCGGTCCCGCGTCCGGCTTCGGCCTGTGGGTGCGCGTCAAGCACGACGACGGCACCACCACGGTCTACGGCCACGTCAACGACTACCAGGTGAACGTCGGCCAGCACGTCGTCGCCGGCCAGCAGATCGCCACCGTCGGCAACCGCGGTCAGTCCACCGGCCCGCACCTGCACTTCGAGGTGTGGAGCCCGGGCGGCGCCAAGATCGACCCGTCCTCGTGGCTCGAGGAGCGCGGTGTCGCGGTCACGTGGCGAGGTGCCTCGGCCACCATGTGAGCCGATCCCGAAACGACGCAAAGTCCCCGCCCATCCGGGCGGGGACTTTGTCGTTCGAGTGGTGCGCCGAGATCCGCGGAGCTCAGGCGGCCGGCGCGGCGGACGTACGGGCCGCGTAGGACAGGCCGCACACCGCCATGACCTGACCGAGGCTCAGCGATCCCGCATTGCCGTGCGCGCGGGAGAAGCGGCCGTCCGGACGCACCCACAACCGGACCGTCGTCACACCGTCCGCGCAAGCGAGGACGTACTCGTCGCAACCGTCGGGGCCGACCGACGTCTCGCACACGACGCCCTGCGTATGGGCGAGTTCGATCAGGTCCTCGATCACGAAAGCTGCTCCTCGTACCCCCGGGTCGACCGGGTCCTCCGTCGCCGTCCAGGCAACAGAGATTAGGTTAGCCTTCGCTCCTGTGGGCCTGTCAACCCTGCGTTCGGTCGGTGTGAGCAACCACTCCGGGTGCGGTCAGCGCGCCCCGAGTGCGACCGACGCCTCGCCGGTGTACGTGAGGAACGTCAGCGACTCCTGGAAGTACAGCTCGACGGTCTCCGCGTCGTGCGACAGGTAGCCGATCGACAGGTCCTGCCCGATCTGCAGGTCGAAGTCGCCGCCGCGCGTGGTCAGCACGAACGCCCCGTCGATCGCCGGTGCCCAGATGATGTCGCCGTCGATGAGGCGTCGGATGTGCTCGCGAATCGGGTAGCCGTGGTCCGACGTCTCGCTCACCTGCGTGTACGCCTCGGCGCTCAGCAGCACCGAGTAGGGGCCGTCGACGCCGGCCAGGCGCAGTTCGGACAGCGCCTGGCTGATGACCTCGGGTACGTCTCGGACGTCCTCGGGCAGCTGCAGCGGCGGGTTCGACGAGCTCGCCCGGATCCCCTCGATGCCGGCCGCGGCGTAGCCCTCGAAGATCGCCCGATCCTCGGCGAACGCGATCTTCTTCGCGGCATCTTTGACCGCATCCCAGTCCGCGTCCTGCGCGCCACGTTCGACGTTGTCGATCTCCTCGCGCGAGAGCTTGAACGGGACGCGCAACTCGACCAGTGGAGCCACTCGGCGCTGGCGGGCCATCACACCGGAGGCGGGGGCCTCGATCATGGTGGTGCGTCCCAGCCCGACCGCGGAGAAGTCGGTGCCGTGCGGGCCGGAGACGTCGACGACGGTACGTCCCGCGATGTGCCGCTTGAAGGTTCGGGTCGCCTCCTCCTCGATCGACGCCCAGGCGGCGTCGGTGAGGGGGGCGAGACCGCGGTAGAGGTTGTTCATCGGTTGGAACTCCTTCTCAGACTGCCAATTCCGAGTGATCCGTCAGCGGCGGGAGACGGGCTCGTGCCTTCGGTGTCGGCGTTCCGGATGGCCGGCGCCGGCGGGAGATCGTCGAAGAACTCGACGGTGGGGGAGAAGAACAGGCCGCCGGTGACGGCCGTGGAGAAGTCGAGGATGCGGTCGGTGTTGCCTTCGGGCTTGCCGATGAACATGTTCCGCAGCATCTCCTCGGTGACCGACGGCGTCGCCGCGTACCCGATGAAGTACGTGCCGAACTCGCCGTCACCGAGGCTGCCGAACGGCATGTTGACGCGCAGGATCTGCCGCTCGTCGCCGTCCTCGTCGGTGATGGTGTTCAGCGCGACATGAGAGTTCGACGGCTTGACGTCGTCGGCGAACTCGATGTCGTCCAGCTTGGTGCGGCCGATGACGCGTTCCTGCTCCTCGGTGGAGATCGCGTTCCACGAGTCCATGTCGTGCAGGTACTTCTGCACGATGACGTAGCTGCCGCCGGTGAAGTCGGGGTCCTCGTCGCCCACGAGGGCGGCCTCGGCAGCCTCGACGCCTTCCGGGTTCTCGGTCCCGTCGACGAACCCCAGCAGGTCGCGCTGCTCGAAGTAGCGGAAGCCGTGCGTCTCGTCGACGACGGTCGCGGCGCCGCGCAGCCGTCCGACGATCTTCGACGCCAACTCGAAGCACAGGTCCATCGACACCGCACGAAGGTGGAACAGCAGATCGCCCGGTGTCGCGGGGGCGCGGTGCCGGCCGCCGTCGAGTTCGACGAACTCGTGCAGCTCCGCGGGCCGCGGGCCGTCGAACAGGCGGTCCCACGCGGACGAACCGATGGAGGCGACACACACCAATCCGGAGTCGGGTACCCGGAATCCGACGGCCTTGCGCAGGCCGTCGACGTCCGAGAGCACGTCGCGGACGGTGTCCTCACCACCCTCGTCGATGGTGAGCACGAGGAAGATCGCCGCTGGTGTCAGCGGCGTCAGGATCAACTGAGATCGGGCCACGCCTTACGTTAGAACACTCCGGGCGACTCCGTCGCCCGTGCGCCTTTTCGGTAGCTGTAGCTACCAAAAAGGCGCACGGGCGCGAAGCGCCTATACCCCCGCCCAGGTATCCGGGCCGAAGACCTCGTAGTGGATGTTCGACTCGGGCACGTCGCGGGCGAGGAGCGACTCCTTCATCGCCAACATGAACGGCAGCGGGCCGCAGAGGAAGGCGCGGGTGCCGGGCTCGAGCGTGACGTCGGTCAGATCCGCACGGCCCAGCCGGATTCCGTCGAACGCCTCGCGCGCCCCCAGATCCTCGTACCAGCGGTGCACCACGCCCGACGGCAGCTTCTCGACCAGTTCGGTGAGCTCGGCGCGGTGCGCGTGCTGCGCGACGGATCGGTCGGCGTGCAGCACGGACACGCTGCGCTGGTCCTCGGTGGACGCGAGGTGCTCGAGCATGCCGATCATCGGGGTGCAGCCGATGCCGGCCGAGACCAGCAGCAGCGGCGCGTCGTCGTCGGGCAGGACGAGATCGCCGAAGGGCAGCGACACGGCCAGCTCGTCCCCTTCGAAGACGTTGTCGTACAGGAAGTTCGATACCTCACCGGCGGGTGCGGGGGTACCGTCGGCCAGCGTCCCGCCCGCGATGCGCTTGACGGTGATCCGCCACTGTTCGTCGGTGGGGCCGCAGGCGAGGCTGTACTGCCGGATCTGCCGCGCGCCGTCCGGCAGATGGACGGCGACCGAGATGTACTGGCCGGGGGCGAACGTGGGGAGTGGAGTGTTCTCCGCCGAGGCGAGCGTGAAGGAGACGGTGTCCGCCGACTGGTGCTCGCGGCGCGTCACCCGCACTGCGCGCCACACGTCACCGGCTGCGACACCGGCCTTCTCGTACAACCCGGCCTCCATCGCGATCAGCGTGTTCGCCATCAGCCAGTAGACCTCGTCCCACGCCGACGCGACCTCGGGCGTGACGGCCTCGCCGAGGATCTCGACGATCGCCTCGAACAGGTGCTTGTGCACGATCCAGTACTGGTCCGCGATGATCCCGAGCGAGGCATGCTTGTGTGCGATGCGCGACAGGATCGCGTCCACCCGCTCGGGGTCGGGCTCGAGCTGCAGCGTCGCGAACGCGGCGACGGCGCCCGCAAGTGCCTTCTGCTGCTCACCCTGGCGCTGGTTGCCCCGGTTGAACAGGTCCCGCTCGAGCTCCGGGTGGGCGTCGAACATCTTGCGGTAGAACAGCGTCGTGATGTCGCCGATCGCCGCGCCCACGACGGGCAGGGTCGCGCGGACGGTTTCCTTCGAGGCCTCCGAGAGCATCGGATTCTCCTTGTCGGTCGGGTTTCTACGGTTAGGTCACTGCCGGTGAGTCGGGTACCGGCAGCACGGTTGTGGGGGTGGGGGCGGCGAGGTCGCGGACGGTCATCGCGTCGAGTGCGGTGTAGAACGCGTCCTGGGCGACGCGCAGGGACGACCTGAGCCGGCAGCCCCGACGCAGCGGGCACGGCTTGTCGCCCTCGCAGGTCACGACCTCGCCGTCGCCCTCGAGCTGACGGGTCAACCAGCCCACCGACGCGGTGCGACCGAGATCGGTGATCGCCAGCCCACCGCCGCGCCCACGGCGTGTCGTCACGACGCCGAGTTCGCTCAGTCGCGCAACCACTTTGGTCGCGTGCGTGTACGAGACGGCGAGCTGCTCGGCGACCGCGCGGGTGCTGGGACCGCCCGACCCGGCCGGGTCGGTGGCCAGGCGCATGACGATCCGCAGGCCCAGATCGGTGAACTGCGTCAGCTGCATGTCTCGACCGTAGAAAATTGGTATCTGCGATTCCAATTAGATGTGACGCGGGTCGCGGTGCCGGAGACGAAGTCCCGACCTTGGGCCTGGGCGGACGGGACTTTGGTCCCGAACCACTCGGGACCGTGGCATCCCCACGCAAACAGGCCCGAGTGACTAACGTCGGAGGTGGCACCTCGATCGGTTCGGTCCGGGGCAGGATCGACCACGAATGCCACACCGATTCGTCGCAAACGGAAGAGGGTGAGCGGGATGACCGCAGAGGGCATGCAGCAGGGCGTCGAGGAACCGTCGGTCGCCAGGGACGAGAACTCGGTGATCGTCGGCGTCGACGGATCGGACGCCGCCCAGGCGGCCGTCGTCTGGGCCGCGCGGATGTGCGCGGAGCGCAACCTCACCCTGCGAATCATCCACGCCCTCAACTTCTCGCCGTACACCTACGGGGCGCCCTACCTCGATGTCGCCGGGATCTACGACTGGATGGAGGACGAGGGCAAGGAGATCCTCGCCCGCGCCGCCGCGGCCGCCCGCGAAGTCTCCGCCGACCTGACGCTGTCCACCGAGATCTCCACGATGGGCGGCGCCCGCTGGCTCGTCTCGTTGTCGGAGGATTCGCGCGCGCTCGTCCTCGGCGCGTCCGGCAGCGGTGCGGCGGGCGGCATCGGTTCGACGGCGGTCAATGCCGCCAGCCACGGCGTGTGCCCGGTCGTCGTGGTGCACCAGCGCGACGGCGAGGTGCCCAGCCAGGGCCCCGTCGTCGTCGGCATCGACGGCAGCCAGACGAGCGAGCGCGCCACCGCGGTGGCGTTCGAGGAGGCGGCGCTGCGCGGGGTCCCCCTGGTCGCCGTGCACGCCTGGAGCGACACCCCGCACGGCACCCTGGCCGGTGGCCGCAGCGCGATCCGGGATCCGCGTGCGTTCGAGGACGCCGAGCGTGAGGTCCTCTCCGAACGTCTCGCCGGTTGGCGCGATCGCTACCCGGACGTCGAGGTCCAGCGCGAGCTGTACATCGACGGACCCCGCACCCATCTGCTGGCGTGGTCCCAGAAGGCGCAGCTCGTGGTGGTCGGCAGCCGTGGTCGCGGCGGATTCCGCGGATTGCTGCTGGGCTCGACCAGCAACGAGCTGGTCCAGAAGGCGCAGTGCCCCGTGATGGTGGTTCGGCCCGAGCGGTCGTAGAGTCCACTCCGTAACGTCCGTCACAGGTAAATACGGAATGGGGTCGCCGAAGTGCGCATCGGTATGGGCTTGAACTACAGCGGCGGATTCGCCGAGACCGTCGAGGAGGTCGCCGACCTCGAACGGGCGGGCCTGGACATCGTCTTCGTCCCCGAGGCGTACTCGTTCGACGCGGTCAGCCAGATCGGCTACCTCGCGGCGAAGACGTCGACGGTGGAGTTGGCGTCGGGCATCTTCCAGATCTACACCCGCACCCCGAGCCTCACCGCGATGACCGCGGCGGGTCTGGACTACGTCTCGAACGGCCGATTCGTGATGGGTATCGGGGCGTCGGGCCCGCAGGTGATCGAGGGCTTCCACGGCGTCAAGTACGACGCGCCGCTCGGCCGCACCCGCGAGCTCGTCGACATCTGTCGTCAGGTGTGGCGGCGGGAGAAGGTCGAGTACCAGGGCAAGTACTACAAGGTGCCGCTGCCCGCCGACCAGGGCACGGGGCTGGGCAAGCCGCTCAAGCTCATCAACCACCCCGTGCGCGACCGGATTCCGATCGTCATCGCCTCGCTCGGACCGAAGAACGTGGCGCTGACCGCGGAGATCGCGGAGGGCTGGGAACCGATCTTCTTCCACCCGGAGAAGGCCGACGCGGTGTGGGGCGACGCGCTCGCGACGGGCAAGGTCAAGCGTGATCCGAGCCTGGGCGACCTGCAGATCTACGCGAGCCCGGCGCTGGCGATCGGCGACGACGTCGAGCCCATGCTGGAGTGGATCAAGCCGAATCTGGCGCTCTACATCGGCGGCATGGGCGCCAAGGGCAAGAACTTCTACAACGACCTCGCGTGCCGCTACGGGTACGAGGAGGAGGCCGAGAAGATCCAGGACCTGTACCTGGCCGGCAAGAAGGCGGAGGCCACCGCCGCCGTGCCCGACGACCTCGTGCGCGCGATCTCCTTGATCGGCACCGAGAGTTTCGTCAAGGAACGGGTCGCGGCCTTCGCGGCCGCCGGCGCCACCACTCTCAACGTGATGCCGCTGGCCGCAGACCGTGCCGGGCGCGTCGCGCTCATCGAGCAGTTGCGCGCGCTCGTCGACTGACGGACCCCGGCGAGCCGTGACGTGCCGAGCGTCACGGCTCGCCCGGGACCGAAGACCCACACGCGGGCCGCCGGAAATCAGGACAATGGGTCTCGACAGGTCCCGGAACACACCGCGGGTGTGAAGGAGAATCAGAATCCATGAGCGCAACAGATGCGATCGTCGTCGCAGTAGACGGTTCCGAAGCGGCATCGAACGCGGTGGTCTGGGCGGCCCGTGCCGCCGCGGCCCATCAGCGTCGCCTGCACATCGTGACCGCCGTACACATCCCGGCGTTCTACTACTCCGAGCCCTACCTGGCACGCAGCTTCCAGGACGAGCTGCACGACACCGCCCGCGCCCGCCTCGACAGCGCACAGGTCCTCGCCCGGCAGTCGGCCGACGACAACGCGGCGATCGAGATCACGACCGAGGAACTCGAGGGCCGGCCGGCGCCGCTGCTGATCGACCTGTCGAAGCAGGCGTGGATGGTGGTCCTCGGCTCGCACGGCCACGGTGAGATCACCGGGCTGGTCGTCGGTTCGGTGACGGCCGCGGTGGCCGCGCACTCCGAGTGCCCCGTCGCCGTGGTTCGTGGTCGCACGCTCGACGGGCATCCGCCCATCGAGGGTCCGATCGTCGTGGGCGTCGACGGCTCCGAGTCCTGCAAGCCCGCCGTCGCTGCAGCGTTCGAGGAGGCCGCGATGCGCGGCGCCACCCTGGTCGCGGTCAATGTGTGGAGCGATGTCAGCGTGCAGCCGTCGCTCGGCGCGACACCGGACGACCCGCACTGGAGCCGTATCCAGACGGGTGAGGAAGTGGTGCTCGCCGAGCGGCTCGCGGGCTGGCAGGAGCGCTACCCGGATGTGACCGTCGAGCGTGTGGTCGCGCGTGACCGTCCGGTGCGGGTGCTCAGCGAGTACGCCGAGCAGGCGCAGTTGATCGTCGTCGGCACTCGCGGCCGGGGCGGCTTCAAGGGCATGCTGCTGGGTTCGACCAGTCGCGCGATGCTGCACACCGCCGATTGCCCGGTGCTGATCGTGCCGTCGGGCACCTAGATCCGAGCTTTTCGCCGGGGCCGTGCGGTTCGCCGCGCGGCCCCGTGAAAATCGTGTGGTCTTCGACCCTCTCAGGCGCGGGCCAGGGCCCGATAGCCCGACTCGTTGAGCGCGTGATGGCGCGCCCACCGCGTCTCTGTCCAGCCGGCGTCGGTGTGGGCCGCGACCAGAGCGGCCGTCGTGGCCGAGTGCAGGTCGAACTCGAGGGCGCGTCGCAGCTCCCGAATCTCGGCGGGGTCGGCTGCGGCGTCGACCTGTCCGATCGTCGCGTCGACCCGGGCGTCGGCGTCGTCGAGGATCCGCCGGTACGACGCGGGCAGCACCGCCCACAGCACGACGACGGCGACGACGACACCGATCACCGTCTCGACCAGGCGGTCGCGCGTCACCGCCGTCAGGTCCGCCGGTGACCCGAGCCCGGCGAGCAGCAGCGCGAGGATCGTGATGAACACCATCGCCAGCCCGTAGTTGCGGACGAGGTACGCCTGGATGCCGGCCATCGACGCGGCCAGCACGAGGACGAGTGCCGCACCCGTCGGGTCGAGCGGGGTCAGCGCGGCGAGGATCACCAGGCCCAGGACGGTCCCGGCGAACCGGTGCACGGCCCGGTACGTCCCCAGGATCCGGTCCGGGCCCTGATGCAGGATCATGGCCGCGGTGATGACGGCCCAGTCCGGGCGGGCGACGCCGAGGAGCATCGCGGCCGCACCCGCTGTCGGGCAGGCGACGAGCAGTCGCACCACGATGAGCGTCGATCGGCTCCGCAGGTGCGCCGCGCGGCCGAGCCGGAATCGGACCGTCGGCCGGGGAGCGGGAACGCTCCGAGACAGGTCCTCGCCGTCGGCGTCGAGCGTCGAAGTGCTCCCGTGCAACAGGGCGACGCAGCGGTCCTGCGCGGTGCGCAGGTCTTCGGTGAGGGGATGGTCGCGGGCGGCGAGGTCGGCGTCGTGCAGGCACTGCCACGCGGTGTGGACCGCCTTGACCGCGGCGTGCCGTCGCACCGCCGATCCCCGGTCGTGGTCGAGGGCGTCGACCGCCGCGATCGCCGACGCCACCGCCGCGCGCTCGGGGGTCCGTGGCCGCAGCACGCATCCGGACATGGCGACGGCCACCGCGGTGGCCGCCCCGATCGCGGTCCAGCCGACGACGTGACCGACGGGAACGCCGGCCGCCGGGAGGGCCGACGCGATCTCCACCGCGAGCAGCGGAAGGAAGGCGCCCGGCGCGCCGATGCGCAGCGCGTCGACCACGAAGGCGGCAACGGCCACGAATACCGACATCGTCAGCACCAGCGCCATGGGCCACCACGCGGACCCATCGGCGGACGCCGCTTCGTGGACCGCGCTGCCGACGACCGCGCCGAGCGTGGCCGCGACCACCATCACTCCGGCCGCGGCCGAGACCGCTCGCCACCGCACCCGATACGGACGGCTCTCCCCGTACACGACCGCGAAGGCGCCGAGAGCGGCCGTCGCGGCCGCCGGACCGTGACCGAGTGCGATGCCGAGCAGGCCGGGCAGGGCGACTGCGACCGCCGCCCGCGCAGTTCCCGGCCAGCGCCGACCGTCCCGCGGCACGCGCACCAGCGCGGGCCAGGGCCGCGCCGGGGTGGGAATCGGGGGAGGGGCTTCGATCGACACGGATCCTTACGTTACGAAACGGTCGGGGGCGCGATCGAATCAGGCGAACCGGGAATGTCGCCTACCGTGCATCCGGGTCTCGTGGCCTTCTCGATTCCTCCCCTCGGCGGAAGGGATCGGAGTTAAATGGATTCGAACAGGCGCAAGGGATTTCGACAGCACTAGCACGGCCAGCCCAGTCCACCGCCCGCCCGCACCGGTTCGTTGCCGCCCGCGGGAGGCAGATCGTTTCGGGGATGCGCGATGAACGAAGCAGCCTTGGGAGTCCACGCGAGCGGGAGCCGGCCCGCCGTGTCCGGATCGGAGCCGGCCGAGTCGTCCGACGACGCCGCGGGCAGTGGCGGTGGCGGCGCCCCCGGTGGCCGTATCACGCTCCCGGCGCTGCTCGCGGTGGCCCGCCTGACGCCGCCGCAGGCCGCGCAACTGGTCGCGGACCTGCTCGAACAGGTCGAACTGACAGCTACGCGTCGGGGCAGGCCGGTAACGCTGTCCCCCGAGGCCGTCACGGTGTCCGACGGTGGACGGCTCACGATCGACGGTGTCGCCTCCCGTATCGAGGTGGACGACGGCCTCGTCGATCTGATCCGGGGCATCGCAGCCAACTGCCGCGGTTCGGGCTTCGGTGATCTTCTTCGCGAATCAGTCTCGGGCACTGTGGATCCCCAGGAGTCGTCTCATCGGATTCGTCGGGTGATCGATCCCGAACTCGACCCCGACGGGGAGGCTCGGCGGCGGCGCCGGATCGCCGACCTCGTCGAGGCGGCGACCGTCCGGCCCTCGGCGAGCAGCCGGGCGGCCGCGGAGCCGCGCGACCCGTCCGCGACCCGGAACGGTCCGGCCGTGGCGACCGGATCGCTGGTGACGGGTACCGGTTGGTATCCGCCGGTGCGGAGTCCCTGGCACAGTCGGCGGCGGCGACCGTCCCGGCGTCAGGGCCTGTACGCCGTGCTCGCGCTCGTCGTTCTCGCCGGGTCGGCCGTCGCGGCTCCCCGCGCCTGGGATCAGTTGAGTCGGGGCTGGGACGCGCTGGTCCATCCGGTGAACGCCTCGTCAGCACAGAACCGCATCGAGCCGGTGTCGCCGCCGCCACCCGCACCCGAGGACCCGGCGGCCGCAGGCGGGGTCGCGCCGGCGGCGGTGGACACCGGTGCCCCGGCCGCGTCAGGTCAGATAACCGGGGTCACAGCAAGTTTCGCCGACGGCTCGTGCAGTCCCGGTAAGCCCTGCGCCGTCCGAGTGGACGTGCGACTGGACCCGTCGACGGTGGGCGCGGTCACCTGGAAGCTGAACGTCTACGACCGTTGCACCGGCGAGGTGCGCGAGGGGTCCGACGTCACCATCCCGGCGGAGCCGGGGCGCGACGGTGTGTACGGCCTGAGCCGGGCCACCCTTCCGGACAGTCCGGCGCTCGCCGTCGCGGCGATCACGAGCGTCCCGGCCGTCGCCGCGTCGGAGCCGCTGTACGTACCCGCCGAGAACGCGGTCTGCCGATGAGTGGGGACGGCGGCCGGGTTCGGGGACACGATCGGGAGTCCGACCCCTGGATCGTGGCGGCGGCGGTCGTTCTCGCGGTTCTCGGTCTCCTCAACCTGGTGTCCATCGGGTTCACGTCGCAGGCCATCCGCCACGCCTTCTTCACGGTGATCGGACTCGGATTGATGTGGGTCGTCTCGCGCATGCGCGTGAACAATCTGGCCCGGTTCGGATGGGTGACCCTCGCAGTCTCGGTCGTGATGCTGGCGGCGGTGCCGCTCGTCGGCGTCGCGGTGAAGGGCGCGCAGCGCTGGCTGGATTTCGGCCTGTTCACCGTGCAGCCGTCGGAGATCGCCAAGCTCGGTCTGGTGATGGTGTCCGCGACCATCCTCGCCGGTGGCTACACCGTCGGCCGACTGACGGCGGCGTTGGCGATCGCCGGCGGCGTCGTCGCGCTCGTTGCGCTGCAGCCTGACCTGTCGAGTGCCGTGGTGCTCGTCGCGATCGCGGTGTTGATGCTGATCCTGGCCCGGGTGCCGGCGGCGCCGCTGATGCCGCTGTTCGCGCTGGGGATCGCCGCGCTACCCATCGCTGTGCTCTTCCTGCGCCCGTACCAGCTCGAACGGATCCAGACGTTCATCTCCAGCGACGCCGACCCGGGCGGGTCGGGCTGGGCGTCGATGCAGGCCGACATCGCGGTCGGCAGCGGCGGCCTGTGGGGCCTGGCGCGCGACCCGGTCTACGACCTGAGGGCGGCATACCTGCCCGAGGCGGAGCACGACCTCGCGTTCGCGAGCGTCGTCTACGGGTGGGGGCTGTTCGCCGGTATCGCCGTCATCGCGGCCAGCCTGGTGATCACGTGGCGGGCCGCGCTCGCCGCGCGCCGCGCCCGGACCCGGGAGGCCGCGCTCGTGGCCGCGGGAATCGGCGGACTGTTCGGGATCCACGCGGTGCTGTCCATCGGGGCGAGCCTGTCGGTGCTGCCCCAGACCGGGATGCCGCTCCCGATGTTCAGCTACGGAGGCACCGTCGCGGTCGTAGGTTTCGTGGCGATCGGGCTGGTGCTCGCGGTGCGCCGCGACGGTGTCGGCCGCCCGCTGTGGGCGCAGCCGTCGACTCGCCGCGGTCGGCCACGGGGCGTCACGGCCGGCTCGCTCGCGGTCACCGCGCTCCTCGTGGCCATGTCGGTCTTCGCGTGGCAGTTGCAGAGTGGCCGCGGTCCGGAGTTGCGCGCGCTCAGCGACACCCAGATGACCCGGTGCATCCGATTGCCCGCCGAGCGCGGCGAGATCCTCGACCGCAACGGGGTGCCGCTGGCGACCAACGTGCCCGAGTACTCCATATCGGTGGTCAGTCGCATGTTCGACGAGGACGATTCCGGGGAACGCATCATGCTGGCCGGGCTGCTCGGCGAGCCCGACGCCGAGCTGGCGGAAACGTTGAGCGCCCGCGGCGACGGCGAGATGCAGGCCGTCGTCGGCCGGGTGCCCCCGGAGCAGGCGCGGCGGATCATCGACGCGAAGCTGCCCGGGGTGCTCGTCGTGCCCTCCGGCAAGCGGCACTATCCGTACGGACCCTCGCTCGCCTCGGTGCTCGGCTATGTCGGCGTCGGCGATCCGCAGGACATGGAACGTTGGCCGCAGCTGGCCCTCGGGTCGCGGGTGGGCCGGGCGGGCCTAGAGAAGCAGTACGACGCGCTGCTCCGCGGCACCGACGGCAGACAGTGTGTGTACGTCGATCCCGCAGGCAACCTGGTCGGCCCCGCCGAGCGGGTCGATCCGGTGCCGGGCCACGACCTGCGATTGCACCTGGACATCGGCTTGCAGACGCTGGCGACGGACGCGCTGGCCCAGGCGGTCCGTAGCAGCGGAGGCGACCTCGGCGCGGCGGTCGTGATGGACGCGCGCACCGGTGGGGTGCTCGCGCTCGCCAGCGTGCCCGGGTACGACAACAACGTCTACGGTCCCCCCGTCGACGCCGTCGCGCTGGCCGCCCAGACCGAGGGGGCGGGGCCCGGCAAGATGCTCAACCACGCCTACCAGACCGCCGCGCCACCCGGCTCCACCTTCAAGATCGTCGTCGCGTCGGCGAACCAGGAGGAGCAGGTCCTGGACCCGGAAGAGGTGATCGAGACCGGCGCCGCCTACAGCTACGGCGGGCACACGTTCGCGAACTGGCAACCGATGGGACCGAACAAACTGTTGGGCGCGATCCAGTGGTCGGACAACGTGTACTTCTACAAGCTCGGGGAACTCCTCGGTCCCGAACGGATGGCGCGGACCGCGTCCGAACTCGGTGTGGGCAGCCGATCCGGCATCGACCTGCCCGGCGAATCCGCCGGGTTCCTCGGCACCCCGGAGAACGTCGCCGACATCGGTGGCACCTGGTATCCCGGCTCCACGCTGTTGATGGGTATCGGCCAGGGCACCGTGATCGCGACGCCGGTGCAGGTGGCGCGCTGGACGTCCGGCATCGCGACCGGCGCGCTCGTGACCCCGCAACTCGCCGCCGCCGACGCCACCGGCGACGGCGCTCCGATTCCGACGGGCGAGCCGCAGCGGCTTCCCTTCGCCGACAAGCTCGGTCCTGTCCGCGCCGGAATGCGGGCTTCGGCCACCGCGGGTACCGCGGGCCAATTGGCCACGCTGCCGGTAACTGCCGGCGCCAAGACGGGCACGGCGGAGGATCCGTCGGCGCCGGGCGGGCTCAACGCCTGGTTCTCCGCGGTGGTGCCCTTCGAATCCCCCGAGATCGTCGTGACCGCGCTGGTTCGCGGCGGCGGGTTCGGTTCGGCCACATCCGGTCCGGTGGTCAAGGCCATCCTCGAGCGCTACCTCGCGGAGCGCCCGGGCCCCCCGCCTGCGGCACCGGCGCCGGAACCCGGCCGGTGATCAGCCGCTGTAGGCGGCAACGACCTCGGGGTGATCGAGGCAGGCGGTGGCGCCCTCGGCGACGCACGTGAGGGGGCGTTCGGCCGTCTTCACCGGCAGGCCGAACGACTCCTCGAACAACTGGGACAGCCCGCGGAGCATCGCGCCACCGCCGATCATCAGAACGCCCTCGGACATGACGTCGCTGATCGCTTGCGGGGGAAGATCTTCCAGGCATGCGGTGAGTGTCTGCACGATTCCCGTCGTGGTCGGTCGCAGCGCCTCCACGATCTCCTCGACGTCGAGCGAGATCAGCCGGGCGCGGCCGGTGACGGCGTCCAGTCCCTCCACCACGAGCGATTGTTCGTCGGCGGGGTCGGGGGCGCCCATCTTCGCGCGCTCCGCGGTGAGTTCGCCGACGATGATCTGGTGTTCTTCGCGCAGGTAGTGGTGCAGCGCCTCGGTCAGTTCCTCGCCCGCCAGTTGGCAACTGCGGTGCGAGATCACGCCTCCGAAGCAGATCGCGGTGACCTCCGAGACACCGCCGCCCACGCTGACGACGAGGTGCGCCCGTGGTTCGAGGGGGTTGACGCCGCACCCGAGCGCCCCCGCCACAGGTTCGGGGATCAGCCCGACCTTCCGCAGACCGGCCTCGTGCCCGACCTCGAGCAGGGCGCGGCGCTCGAGCGGGGTGGCCCCGGCGGGTGCCGAGAAGACGGCCGTCTGCCGTCGGCCGTAGCGGCGGTGCGGCGCGACCTGCTCGATGACGGCCGTGACGAAAGCCCGGGCCGACTCCAGGTCCACGATCACGCCGTCGCGCATGGGCCGCACCTGCGAGATCCCTGCCGGGGTGCGGCCGACGAGATTGCGCGCGTCCTGGCCTATCACGAGGGCCCGATGCGGGTCCTTGTTTCGCACCAGCATGAAAGACGGTTCGTTCAGGACGATTCCGCCGTCGAGGGTCCCGACGACAGTGTTGGTAGTTCCGAGATCGATGCCAAGTCCACGCACTTCGGCCTCCCGAAGGGAATCGAACGAGATGGATTAGATGCTACGCACACCGCGCAGCTTCATGGCCGGTTTCGCGGGGCAGCGCTCGGTGCGATCGTGCGGCGCGAACGACAGCGCCCGCGGGAGGTGACTCCCGCGGGCGCTGCGTCGAACTTGTGAGCGTGTCTAGAGGGTCCTTGCCAGGCGGTTTGCGAGCATTTTCGCGAAGTGTGCCGGATCCTCCAGCTCGCCGCCCTCCGCGAGAAGGGCGGTGCCGTAGAGCAATTCGGCGGTCTCGGCGAGGCTCGGATCGGCACCGCGTTCGGCGTGCGCGGCGCGCAGCCCCTCCACCAACGGGTGGGTCGGGTTGAGTTCGAGGATCCGCTTGAAGTGCGGGACCTCCTGGCCCGACGCCCGGTACATGCGCTCGAGCGACGGCGTCATGCCGAACTCGTCGCCGACGATGCAGGCGGGGGAATCGGTGAGGCGCGTCGACAGGCGCACCTGCTTGACCTGCTCCTCCAGGGTCGAGGTGAGCCAGGCGAGAACGTCGGCGAACTGCTTGTCCTGCTCCTCGCGCTTGGCCTCGGCGTCCTTCTTCTCCTCCTCGGTGTCGAGGTCCACCTCACCCTTCGCGATCGACTGCAGCGGCTTGCCGTCGAACTCGGGGACCGACGTCACCCACATCTCGTCGACCGGGTCGGTGAGGAGCAGCACCTCGAGGCCGCGGGCTCGGAACGCCTCCATGTGCGGCGACGCCTCGAGCTGCTGGCGGGACTCGCCGGTGAGGTAGTAGATCTGCTCCTGGCCGTCCTTCATCCGCTCGACGTACTGCGCGAGCGTGGTCTGCTCGTCCTCGCTGTGCGTCGACGGGAACGACGAGATCTCGAGCAGGGTGTCGCGGTTGTCGAAGTCCGAGAGCAGACCCTCCTTGAGGACCCGGCCGAACTGCGACCAGACGGTCCGGTACTTCTCGCGGGTCGCCTCGTCGTCGGACCAGAGCATGTCCTTGATCGTGGTGAGGACCTTCTTGGTGAGCCGGCGCCGGATCGCCCGGATCTGGCGGTCCTGCTGCAGAATCTCGCGAGAGACGTTGAGCGACAGGTCCTGCGCGTCCACCACGCCCTTGACGAAGCGCAGGTACTCGGGCATGAGTTCCTCGCAGTCGTCCATGATGAACACCCGCTTGACGTACAGGTGGATGCCCGCGCGGTGCTCCCGGGAGAAGAGGTCGAACGGGGCGTGCGACGGGATGAACAGCAGCGCCTGGTATTCGAACGTGCCCTCGGCCTTCATCGGGATGACCTCGAGCGGGTCGTCCCACGAGTGGCTGACGTGCTTGTAGAACTCGTTGTACTCGTCGTCGGTGACCTCGCTGCGCGGCCGGGCCCACAGCGCCTTCATGGAGTTGAGGGTTTCGGTCTCGACCACCGTCTTCGGCGCGGCGTCGTCCGCATCGTCGTCAGTCTTCGGTGCCGGACGCTCCACCTGCATCCGCACCGGGTACGCGATGAAGTCCGAGTACCGCTTGACGATCTCGCGGAGCTTGCGCTCGGACGCGTAGTCGTACAGGTGATCCTCGACGTCCTCGGGCTTGAGGTGCAGCGTCACCGACGTGCCCTGCGGGGCGTCGTCGACGGTCTCGATCGTGTACGTGGCGTCGCCGCTCGACTCCCAGCGCGTGCCGTGCTTCTCGCCGGCCTTGCGGGTGAGCAGCGTGACCTTGTCGGCGACCATGAACGTCGAATAGAAGCCGATGCCGAACTGTCCGATCAGCTCCTCCGACGCCGCCGCGTCCTTCGCCTCGCGCAGCTTGCGGCGAAGCTCGGCGGTGCCCGACTTGGCGAGGGTGCCGATCAGGTCGATCACCTCGTCGCGGGACATGCCGATGCCGTTGTCGCGCACCGTCAGGGTGCGCGTGTCGGCGTCCACTTCGAGCTCGATGTGCAGATCCGACGTGTCGGCCTCGAGGTCCTTGTCGCGGTAGGCCTCCAACTTGAGCTTGTCGAGCGCGTCGGACGCGTTCGAGACGAGCTCACGGAGGAAGGTGTCCTTGTTGGAGTACACCGAGTGGATCATCAGATCCAGGATCTGGCGAGTCTCCGTCTGGAACTCGCGCTGTTCGATACCCGTGGTCATTCGTGGTCCCCTTCGACAGCAGAACGTTCGACGCAGATGGTAGCGGCTGGCCGGCCCGCGCACCGTCGCACGAACCGGCTGTTCGCGTGACGCGAACGTTACGCTCGCCTGCTGGTCGGAGTGGCTTTCCGGTGGCGCGCGCGGACGTATCTTGGAATCGTGCGCGGTGCGGTGCGGACCGACGCGGGGATCGGCAGGGCGAGTCTTCCCGAGGAGCTGGACAGCTTCGTGGGACGGCAGAACGAGGTGGCCGAGGTCCGGCGGCTGCTGTCCGAGTCGCGCCTGGTGACGCTCACCGGCCCCGGCGGCGTCGGCAAGACCCGGCTCGCGCTCCGCGTCGCCCGCGAGTCCCGCAAGGTTTTCACCGGTGGAACGTGGTTCGTGGAGTTGGGGGACCTGCGCGATCCCGACCTGCTGTGGCAGACGGTGACGGACGTCCTCGGTCTGCAGGACTGGTCGGCCCGCCCGCCGGAGGCCGTGCTCGTCGAGCACCTGGCGGACGGGCGTGCACTGCTGATCCTCGACAACTGCGAGCACCTGGTCGACGCCGTGGCGAACTTCTCCGACACCCTGCTCCGCGCGTGCCCGGGCCTGTCGATGCTCGCGACCAGCCGCGAGCCGCTCGGTATCGGCGGGGAGGCCGTCGTCCGGGTGCCGCCGCTGACGGTCGCCGCGGGGACAGGTCCGGGCGAGCAGATGTCCGACGCGGTCCTGCTGTTCGAGGAACGGGCGCGTGCAGCAGTGCCCGATTTCCGCGTCACCGACGACAACCGGGCGGTGGTCGAGGAGATCTGTGCGCGGCTCGAGGGCCTGCCACTGCCGATCGAGTTGGCCGCCGCCAGGCTGCGGGCGCTGTCGGTGGAGCAGATCCGCGACCGGCTGAGCGATCGCTTCCGGTTGCTGACGCTCGGTGGCCGCACCAGCCCGGGCCGACAGCAGACGCTGCGGATGAGCATCGACTGGAGCTACGACCTGTGCACCGACTCGGAACGGCGGTTGTGGGCCTGCCTGTCGGTGTTCGCGGGTGGCTTCGATCTCGATACGGCCGAGAGCGTGCTGCACGACGAAGCCGGGCCGGTGGACGTGCTCGACGTCGTGACCGCGCTGGTGGACAAGTCGATACTCGTGCGCGACGAGGCGGACTCGACGGGGGTTCTCGCCCGGTACCGGATGCTCGAGACGATCCGCGAGTACGGGCAGGAGAAGCTGGAGGAGTTCGGCTGGACGGACATCGTGCGCCGTCGGCACCTCGACTGGTTCGAGCGTTTCGTCCTGCGCGCCAAGAACGACTGGATCGGTCCCCGGCAGGTCCAGTGGGCCGCCGCCGTGGACGTCGAGCAGTCGAACATCCGTGAGGCGATCGAGTTCGCACTGGCGGAGCGTGATTGGGGCGCCGCGTTGCGGATCACGGCGGCGCTGTACCCGGCGTGGATCGTGCGGGGCCGGTTCAACGAGGGCCGCCTCTGGCTGAGACGGTCGTGGGAGGGGGACGGTGGGCCGATCGACGACCGTATCGAGGCGCTGTGCGTGAACAGCATGCTCGCCGCGCTCCAACAGGACATCGTCGCCGCAACAGTGTTGGCGGACAAGGCCCGTCGGCTGGCCGAGGAAGGTGTCGACGACGTGTCGGCCGCACGGGCGGCGGCAGCGGTCGCCTACGCCGCGGTCACCCGGGGCGACCTGGAACCGGCGCAGGCCGACCTGGGGCGGGCGATCGCGGTGTTCCGCGAGCGTGACGATCTCTACGATCTCGTGCCCGCGCTCTACTGGCAGGGGTACGTGATCGACATCCTGGGCGATCCCGACGAGGCGTCCGCGCACTACGACGAGGCGCTCGCCGTCACCGAGGCCCACGGCGAAATCATGTGGCGCGCGATGATCATGTCCGACTACGGGTCGTCGCTCTGGCGGCACGGGCAGCTCGAGCGGGGGAGTGCGATGCTCGTGGAGGCTCTACCCCTCCTGCGTGCGTTGGACAACCAGTTCGGTGGGGCCTGGTGTTTCGAACAGCTGGCTTGGACGGTCGTCGAGCAGGATCCGGAACGGGCCGCGGTGTTCCTCGGCGCCGCCGAGGTGCTCTTCACCGCGACGGGTAGTCCCATCGAGACGTTCCAGCCGTTGGTGGCCTACCACGAGCAGTGTGTGCGTCGAGCCCGTGAAGCGCTCGGTGACAACGCCTTCGACGCTGCCCGTCAGCGCGGCGTGGCGATGAACACCGAGGAGGTCATCGCGTACGCGCTCGGGGAACAGCCGCTGGACGTTGCGGAACCGGCCGCCGACAGCGGGCACAACCTCACCCGCCGCGAAATGCAGGTCGCGGAACTCGTCGCCGAGGGCATGACGAACCGGGCTATCGCCGAGCGCCTCGTCATCGCCCCGCGCACCGTCGAGGGGCACGTCGACCACATCCTCGCCAAGCTCGGGTTCACCTCGCGCACCCAGGTCGCGGCGTGGATGGTCGCGCAGCGCGGGGGAGCCCGCTGAGCGTGTCAGCAGACGAGGATCGGCTCCTCGATCCGGCAGAAGCTGTGGCACAGGGCGGTGACGATGCGCTGCCCGCGCTCGGCGTCGAACCAGCGGTCGACGTGCGCCCAGTGATAGGGGTGCGTCATGTACGGGCCGGTCAGTCCGTCCAGGCTCGCGTACTCCTGCTCCCACACGTGCGTCCACCGCGCCGAGCCCGACGCCTCGTGTACCCGGCCGAGTTGCGACGCCCCGATCGAGGGGATGTAGTCCGCCATCGCCGCCGTCTCGGATTCGAACTGCCGTAACACCTTCGGGTCCGTCGATGGATTCACCGCGACCAGCAGTGTCCGGAACACGGTGGGTGGGGCATCGGACTTCGCGGGTCGCGGTGTCCCGGTGTGGGTCACGGAATCCACGTGCTCGACCGCTGCGGTCCACAAGCGTCGCTCGACGTCGTTCTGAGCTGCCCGCCAATCGGATTCGACGTCGAACCGGAACCGGGCGATGACGTCCCCGGCCGCGATACCGCCCGGCAGCGTGGGCCGGATCAGGGCGCTCCGGGCATGGGGCAAGACGTCGGACGCCACCCCCGACAGCACGGTCTCTCTTTCGGATTCGTCGACGCCGTCGGCGAACCTGATCAGCTTGGTGACCTCAAACACCGGCCACCGCCGCGAGATCGTCGACCGGACACGACGTGCTGCGGTTGCGGCTGAGCAGCCAGGCGTCCGCTTCGGCCCACCACTGCGCGACGCCGGGGTCGCGTCCCGCCGCCCACCGCTGCTGCCACCACGCGTCGACTCCCGTGACCGTCCACGTGACGGTCACGGTGTTCGACTGGTCGTCGAGCCACACCGGCGGACTGACGAGGGCGCGGTCGAGGGTGAGGCCGCGAGCTTCCGCGCCGGGCGCGTACCGCTCGAGGTAGGCGGAGAGGAATTCGCGGCCCCGTCCGGGCCGGACCACCATCTCGTCGACGATGTAGACGATGGCTTCCGCCGTGTGCGTCATCGGGCTCCTCTCACCACAGCAACTCGACGCCGACGCTAGGTGTGGTGTGTGCGACACCGCCACGGCCGATTCCATGCAGCGGGAGGTCCGACACCAGGAAAGCGGCCGCGGCGCGGTAGCGTTTTCCGGAACGGACATGGAGGTGACACCGATGACGCGGGTCTTTCTGGTCGACGATCACGAGATCGTGCGACGCGGGCTGGTGGATCTACTCGGCAGCGCGCCCGACCTCACGGTGGTCGGCGAGGCCGCGTCGGTGGGCGAGGCGATGGCCCGGATCCCGTCCAGCGGCGCCGACGTCGCGGTGCTCGACGTCCGGCTCCCCGACGGCAACGGCGTCGAACTGTGCCGTGACCTGCGCACCGTCCTGCCGGACCTGCGCTGCCTGATGCTCACGTCTTTCGCCGACGACGAGGCCCTGTTCGACGCCGTCATGGCCGGAGCGTCCGGGTTCGTGCTCAAGCAGATCCTCGGCACCGACCTGATCTCGGCGGTGCGGACCGTCGGCGCCGGCGGTTCGCTGCTCGACAGCCGCGCCACCGCCGCACTGATGCAGCGCATGCGCTCCGAGCGCACCGCCGACCCGCTCGCCGAACTGTCCGATCAGGAGCGAGCCGTCTTCGACCTCATCGGCCAGGGTCTGACCAACCGTGAGATCGCCGAACGGCTGTTTCTCGCCGAGAAGACGATCAAGAACTACGTCTCGCGACTGCTCGCCAAACTGGGCATGCAGCGTCGCACCCAGGCCGCGGTGCTGGCCACGGAGCTGCGGAACAAGCGATAGGCGCCTGCGGCACCCGTGCGCCTTTTTGGTAGCCGGCCCCACCACAAGTGCGCACGGGCGCGGAGCGCCTAACGCAGCGGCACCCGCCACGTCAGTTCGGTGCCGCAGCTGACACCCGGCAGCAGCGTGAAGGTACCGCCGCACTGCTCAGCGCGTCGGGCCAGGTTGTCGAGGCCGCTGCGTCGCGTGGTCTCGGGCACGCCGACGCCGTCGTCGCAGATCCGGATCGTGAGCCGGTCGGCCGCGTCGATCACGACGTCGATGGTCGTCGCATCGGCGTGCCGCAACGCGTTGCTCAGCCCCTCCCGCAGCACCGCCTCGGCGTGCGGATGGATCCGCGGCGGCACCAAGGTGTCGATCGCGCCGGTGAACTGGACGTTGGGCACCACTTCCGAGCGGGTCGTCAGGTCGCCGATCGCGTCGAGCAGGCGCCGGCGCAGGCTCGTGCTGGGCTGATCCCCCGTCGTCTGCAGGTCGAAGATCGTGGTGCGGATCTCGTGGATCATCCGGTCGAGCTGGGACACCGACTTCGTGATCGTGCCGGCCGTCGCCTCGGGCAGCGGCGCGGTCGTGTCCAGCAGCAAGCTCTGCAGGCTCATCCCGGTCGCGAACAACTGCTGGATGACGTTGTCGTGCAGGTCGCGCGCGATGCGGTCCCGGTCGGCGAGGACATCGAGCTGACGGCGACGCTGCTGCTGATCGGCGAACTCGACGGCCAGGGCCGCCGAATCGGCCATCGACCCCAGCCTCGTGATCTCGTCGGCGGCCCAACTCGCAGTTCCGGCGCGGGTCACCACGAGCATTCCGGCGACCCCCGACGTCGTCGAGAGCGGGAGCGCCGCGATCCGCACCGGTTCGTCGGCACCGAACGGCCCGATCCGGTCGTGCTCGCCGAGCAGCGCCGGGCGGCGGCCGCGGACCACGGACAGCAGGTCGGACCCGGACAGGTCGATGTGGCTGCCGGGGCGGGGACCGCCGTCGGACGACGCCGCCTCGATCGTCGCGTCGTCGTCCTCCTCCACCACGACCACGTAGGCTCCGCTGGCCGAGCACAGGTCGCGGGTGCGGGTGACCAGCAGATCGAGCGCCTCGTCGATGGACCCGCCGGACAGCAGGCGGGCGTTCG
This sequence comes from Prescottella equi, assembly GCF_002094305.1. Taxonomy (GTDB): domain Bacteria; phylum Actinomycetota; class Actinomycetes; order Mycobacteriales; family Mycobacteriaceae; genus Prescottella; species Prescottella equi. Next base: position 290,904 of record NZ_LWTX01000002.1, on the reverse strand, counting down.
CGGACCGGAGCGCCGTCACCCAACGCTCCCGGGTTCGGGACTCCTCGAACAGATGCGCGTTGTCGATCGCGACGCCGGCCGACGTGGCCAGGGCGTCGAGGATCGTCTCGTCCTCGTCGGTGAACTCGGGGCCGGTGCGCTTCTCGGTGAGGTAGATGCTGCCGAAAACCTGGCCGCGCACGATGATCGGCATGCCCAGGAAACTGTCCATCGGGGGGTGGTTCGGCGGGAAGCCGACCGACGCCGGGTGCGCGCCCAGGTGTGAGACACGAACCGGCCGGGGGTGTTCCATCAACAGCCCCAGCAGCCCGTGCCCCTCCGGGAGGTGCCCCATCCGGGCGCGCTGCTCGGTGGTGATGCCCTCGTACACGAACTCCGACAGTCCGCCGTCCGGATCGCGGACACCGAGCGCCCCGTAGCGTGCGTCGAGCAGTGTCGTCGCCGCCTGCACGATGCGTTGCAGGATCGAATCGAGTTCCAGCCCCGCCCCGACGACCAGGACCGCCTCGAGCAGTTCCCGCAGCCGGGCCGGCGTCGCGACGCTTTCCACGAGGCGACTGCGCATGTCGGCGAGCAGTTCCTCCAGGTCGTCGAATTCCCCGAGGTCCCAGCTGCCGCTCTCCACCATGCACGCAGCATAGGCGCCCGAAACTCTCCCGAAAATTTGGTTGTGTCCGGGTGTAACGCGTTGCAGTAGGCGCCCGATGTAGGGGGTGAAGTGATCGGGAGCGGGGTCGTGGTGGCCTGCTCCCGCCTTTGACTGTCCGGCGTCGATCCTCGGGGGAGGGGGTCGGCGCCGGACTTCCCTCTAGCAGCGTCATAACCTGGGAAAACACTGCTGTCACGGGGTGCGTCGACCTGTCGCGGTTCGTAATTCGGTCACTCGGCACGTTCGATTCGCGGGACGAGTTGTTCCGCGCGTACGGGCAGACCCTTCCCCGGGCCGTGCGCGTGGTGCTGGAACCGGCCTTCGGTCGCTGGGGAGCATGGTGACGTCGGGCCTGAAGAACTGAACCGGCCGGTAGGTGTCGTTCGCACTACAATCCCGCGAATGAGATCTCGCGCACAAGATCTGAGCCCCGTCGCGATTCGGGAACGGATCCTCGACGCCGCAGAAGCCTGCCTGGTGGAGTCCGGGTACGGCACGCGACTGCACGCGGTGATCTCCGAGCGGGCCGGCCTGTCCCGGCCGACGGTCTACAAGTACGTGGGCGATCAGGCCGAGATCTTCGAGGCGCTGTTCCAGCGGGAGATCACCCGGTTCTTCACGCTGTTGACGCCCGTGCTCCGGGACAGCGAGCGGCTGGATACCGGGCTCACCGACTGCGTCGTCTTCGCTGTCGGCTATGCGCGCCGCCACATGTTGCTCCAGAAGGGACTCCGCGACGACCCGGAGGTCGTGCTGCCATGGTTCACGGTGCGGGCCCGACCGTTCGTCGAGCGCGGCACCGACTACCTCGCCCCCCTGTTCGAACGACTGATGACCGCCGAGCAGCTCGCCACCATCGATCCGCGCGCGGTGTGTGAGTGGGCCTTCCGGTTGGTGACCTCGTTCATCACGACCGGGGGCGTGATCGACACGACGGACGAGACTGCGCTGCGCGCCTTCGTGGCCGGACTGCTGTCGCTCGGCGTGGTCCCCGCACCCGTCGACCAGATGGTGTGACTACTTCGCGACCGTGAGGAGGAACGCGACGTCCTCGAGCGCCTCCACGCTGTGCCGCGTCGGGGGAATGATGAGCAGGTCGCCCGTCGATCCCTTCCACGAGTCCTCGCCGGAGATGAGCGCGAGCTTGCCGCTGAGCACCAGGAGCGTCGCCTCGCCCGGGCTGTCGTGCTCGGCCAGCGACTTCCCGGCGCTCAGCGCGATGACGGTCTGGCGTAGATGCCGCTGGTGACCGCCGTGCACGGTCTGCGAGCTGCGGCCACTCGACGACGTGGCCGCCAGCTTGAGCTGCTGGCGGGCGAGCGCGGTCAGCGAGGTCTTGTCCATCACATGTCACTCCCGGGACGGCAGGGGCGGTGGTTCCCGCAGTATGACCCACCCGGGGGCGAATGGTCCGGACATCGACCTAACGGTTCGGCCACCGTCCCGGTCCGGTCAGCCCCGCACGTATGTCAGGAACCGGTAGCGCAGCCCGGACTTCTCGGAGATGTGCCAGTCGCCCTCGTCCCCGATCACCCACTCGTTCCCGATCGTCGGGGCGAAGGCATCGCCCTCGATGTCGGCGTCGATCTCGGTCACCGACAGCAGGTCCGCGAACGGCATTGCTGCTGTGTAGATCTGGCTGCCGCCCATCACCCAGGCGGTGTCGCCGGCGACCTCGAGCGCCTGTTCGATCCCGTGTGCGGTCCGGGCGCCGTCGGCACTCCATCCGTCCTGGCGGGTGACGACGATGTTGGTGCGGCCGGCCAGCGGACGGAACTTCGGGGGCAGCGATTCCCACGTCAACCGGCCCATCACCACGGGATGACCCATGGTCGTGTCCTTGAACCGGGCCATGTCCTCCGGGACCCGCCACGGGATCGTGTTGTCGCGTCCGATCACGCCCGACGTCGTCTGGGCCCAGATCAGGCCGATCATCAGACGGCCACCGGTGCCTTGATCGCCGGATGGTGCCGGTAGTCGACGATCTCGACGTCCTCGAAGGTGTAGTCGAAGATCGAGTCGCGCTTGTTCAGCTTCAGCGTCGGATAGGGGAGCGGCTCCCGGGAGAGCTGCTCGGTGACCTGGTCGACGTGGTTGTCGTAGATGTGGCAGTCGCCACCGGTCCAGATGAAGTCGCCCACCTCGAGGTCGGCCTGCTGCGCCACCATGTGGGTGAGCAGCGCGTAGCTCGCGATGTTGAACGGCACACCGAGGAACAGGTCCGCGCTGCGCTGGTACAGCTGGCAGCTGAGCTTGCCGTCGGCGACGTAGAACTGGAAGAACGCGTGGCACGGCTGCAGCGCCATGGCGTCGAGGTCGGCCACGTTCCACGCCGAGACGATGATCCGCCGCGAGTCCGGATTGGTCTTCAGCGTCTCGACGACCTTGGTGATCTGGTCGATGTGCTCGCCCGACGGCGTCGGCCACGACCGCCACTGCACGCCGTACACCGGGCCCAGCTCGCCGTCCGCGTCCGCCCACTCGTCCCAGATGGTGACGCCGTGCTCCTGCAGCCACTTGACGTTCGACTCGCCGCGCAGGAACCACAGCAGCTCGTAGACGATGGACTTGAGGTGCACCTTCTTGGTGGTGATCAGCGGGAACCCCTCGGCGAGATCCCAGCGCATCTGATGCCCGAAGACGCTGCGCGTCCCGGTTCCGGTGCGGTCCGCCTTGGCAGTTCCGGTGTCCATGACCAGGCGCAGGAGATCTTCGTAGGGGGAGTGCACGGGGGTCAGTCTAGGCGGCTGCGCCACCCGTGCGCCTTTCCGGTGGTGGGTGCTACCGGAAAGGCGCACGGGCGATAGCCTGCGCCCATGCGTGAGCTTCTCGTGATCGGCATCGGCGCCGGCGACCCCGACCAGGTGACGATCCAGGCCGTCAAGGCGATGAACCGGGCCGACGTGTTCTTCGTCATCGGCAAGGGCGACGAGAAGCAGGAACTGGTGGACCTGCGGACCAGCATCCTCGCCGAGCACATGGACCGCGAGTACCGGATCGTCGACATCCTCGACCCGCCGCGGGACCGGACGCCGTCCGACTACACCGGTGTCGTCGACGACTGGCACGACCGCCGGGCCCAGGTGTTCGAGGAGAAGTTCGCGGCCGAGGACGGTGTCGGCGCGATCCTCGTGTGGGGTGACCCGTCGCTGTACGACAGCACACTGCGCATCGTCGAGCGCGTCCTGGCCCGCGGCAACGTCGCGTTCGACTACACGGTGATCCCCGGCGTCACGAGCATCCAGGCGCTCGCCGCGCAGCACCGGATCGTGCTCAACCGGATCGGCGAGCCGCTGCACGTCACCACCGGCAGGAAGCTGCGCGACGGCCTACCGGACGGCGTCGGCACGGCCGTCGTGATGCTCGACGCGGAATGCAGCTTCACCCACGTCCCGGACGAGGATGCCGAGATCTGGTGGGGCGCGTACCTGGGATTGCCGGACGAGGTGCTGATCTCCGGCAAGCTCCGCGAGGTCGAGGACGAGATCGTCCGCGTCCGCGCCGAACTGCGGGAGCGCAAGGGCTGGATCATGGACATCTATCTGATCAGGCGCTGACGCGCCCGTGCGTCTTTTCGGTGGTCGGAGCTACCGAAAAGGCGCACGGGCGGCGGAGCCGCCTTACGCTGGCCCCATGCCCGAACTGCCCGAGGTGGAGGCCCTGGCCCAGTTCCTGCGCGACCATGCCGTGGGTGCTGTCGTGGGACGCGTCGACGTGGCCGCGTTGAGTGTGCTCAAGACGTTCGATCCGCCGATCACCTCGCTGCAGGGCCGCAACGTCACCGGGGCGGACCGGTTCGGCAAGCACCTCGCGCTGGACTGCGACGGGCTGTGGCTCATCGCGCACCTGTCCCGCGGCGGCTGGCTGCGCTGGATCGACAACCCCGGTTCGGCGCCGCCGAAACCCGGCAAGGGGCCGCTGGCGGTGCGCGTGCACTTCTTCACCCCCGACGGCGAGACCCCCGCCTTCGACCTCACCGAGGCCGGCACCAAGAAGCGGCTCGCGGTGTGGGTGGTGACGGACCCGCTGCTCGTCCCGGGAATCGCGCGACTCGGGCCGGACGCGCTCGAGGTGACCCGCCCACAGTTCGGCGAGATCCTCGCCGGCACCACGTCCCGGATCAAGACGGCGCTCGTGGACCAGTCGCTGCTGGCCGGAATCGGCAACGCCTACTCCGACGAGATCCTGCACGCGGCCCGGCTGTCCCCGTTCGCGACGACGTCGAAGCTGGCGCCCGACGAGGTGGACCGGTTGTACGACGCGATGCGCGCGGAGCTGTCCGACGCCGTCGAACGTTCGGTGGGGCAGGAGGCGGCCCGGCTCAAGGGCGAGAAGCGCGCCGGGATGACGGTGCACGCGCGGACCGGGATGCCGTGCCCGGTGTGCGGCGACACGGTGCGGGAGGTGGCGTACGCCGAGCGGTCGTTCCAGTACTGCCCGACGTGCCAGACCGGTGGCAGGATCCTCGCCGACCGGCGGATGTCACGGCTGTTGAAGTAGCGGGTCCCGGCGGCCGAACACCCAGCCGCGCAGCGCCACGAATCGCAGCCCTCCGACCACTCCACTCACCGCGATCACGAGCGCGATCGACACGAGATCGGTGGCGTCGGGAAGGAAGAAGTGCAGCGCGGCCAGCACGAGCGAGCTGATCACGAGGCCGAGCAGCGCGAGCGCGCCGCCTTCCCATTGAGCGGCGAACCACGGCACCCGGTCGGCGGCACGGAAGGTGCGGCGGCGGTGCAATTCGTTGGCGAGCACCGTGCTGGTCGCGACGCCCACGGCGTTCGCCAGGAACGTTCCGTAGGCGTCGAGGACGACGAACGACAGCGCGTACAGGACGTTGCTCGATCCGCCGACGAGTGCGAACCGAGTGAGCTGCGCGGCCCAGCCGTCACCGCCCAGACGCAGTTCGCGCATCGCCATCGAGGTCTCCCAAAGCCTGAGATTTGGTTGCAACTCGCAACGGTAACCCATTCGAGATCTAGTGACGGTGCCGGTATCCGAGCCATGCCTCCCGGCGGCGGCGCGCCGGGTCGCACTCCACCCGACAGACCTCGTCGATGATCAAGGTATCGCGGTGCTCGGACGAGTACCGCGGCCACGAGTCCAGCGGGCGGCCGGAGTGGGCGAACTCGAGCCAGTGGCGCTGCATCGTTTCGGTGACCGCGCGCAGTCCTTTGCGCCCGCCCAGCGCGGTCAGCGTTCCGACGCCCACTCCTCGCCGGCCGAAGACCGCGAACAGTTCCGTCGCGTGCGTCGCACCCAGACCGGCCAGGTGCGACAGGCGCGGCGCGAAGTCGTACCGGTACATGTAGGTCTCCGTGTGCCGGGTGTGCGCGTGTGCGCAGCGCAGCGACGGCTCCCAGAACACGACGTCCCCGCCGAGGTCGGCGGCCGCCCACCGCCGCGGATAGCCGGGGTAGGCGGCCGTCACGCGCGCCGCGATCGCCGGGTCGGTGCCCTCGAACATCTTCTCGATCCGGGTGCGGTCGGTCGGCAGGATGTCGAGCATCCGCGGAAAGATGCGCCCCTCCTGGGCGTTGGTACCGATGATCAGGGGGACCCGGTGTTCGGTACCCGCCTCGAACGCGTCGAGGGGATGGTCGGGCAGCACTGCGCCGTCGGCGACGGGCGCGAACGGGCGGACACCGGGAACCTCGTCGGCGCCTCGCGCGCTGAGCGTCGCGGCGGTCCGGACGAGTGCTTCGGGCGACGCCGTCGTCAGGTAGTGGGCCGCGTCCGCCCGTGACACGCCCGCCAGGTCCAGGAACTCCCGCGCCCACAGCCCTGCCAGTTCGGTGCCGTTGGACGTTGCGGGCGGCGGGCTCTGCGCGATCGCGCGGGCGAACAGGCCCCGCGCCGCCGGCGTGCACATCAGGGTGACGACGGCGTCCGCTCCCGCCGACTCGCCGAACAGTGTCACGTTCGACGGGTCCCCGCCGAAGGCCGCGATGTTCCGCTGCACCCATTCGAGCGCGGCGATCTGGTCACGCAGGCCGAGATTGACATCGAAAGTGTGTTCCGGTGTGGAGAACTCGCGGAAGTCGAGGTAGCCGAGCGCTCCGAGCCGGTAGCCGAGCGAGACGAACACGACGTCGCCGCGGCGGACGAGGGACGCCCCGCTGTACATCGGTGCCGCGGACGTCCCGGCCGTGTGTGCCCCGCCGTGGATGTAGACCATGACGGGGCGTGGGTCGGCGCTCGGTTCGGCCTGCCGGAGGACGTTGAGTGTGAGGCAGTCCTCGCTGCCACGGCGACGCCGCTGGGGGGCCGGCGGGCCGAACGAGAGGGCATCGCGAACGCCCGCCCACGGCGAGACCGGTCGGGGCGCGCGCAGCCGCAGTGGTCCGACCGGGGGTGCGGCGTAAGGGATTCCACGCCACGACAACAGATCCGCGAGGCGCCTGCCGCGGACGGTTCCGTCCGCATACGTGACAGCCGCGTGGTCGTCGCTCACGAAAGCCGTTCGGCTTCGGCCGTGCCCTCGCCGAGATAGCCGCGGTAACCGGACCAGGCGAGGCGCCGGTCCCGATTGGGGTCCCGCTCTACGCGGGTGGGGACGTCGAATATCAGGGTGCGCCGGTTCTCGGCGTCGTACCGGGGCCACCACGGCTCCGGAACACCGCCCCGGGCGAACGAGATCCAGTTCTCCTGGACCCGATCGGTGACCGTCCGCAGTCCGCGTCGACCACCGTAGGCCGTCAGCGCCCGACCGGCCGCGGACTCGCCGTAGCCGAACACCGCGAACAACTCGAACGCGTGCGTGGCACCGAGGCCGAGGCGATGCAGCAGACGCGGCGCGTAGTCGAACCGGTAGCTGTAGGTGGGGGCGTGCGCCGAATGCGCGTCGGCGATGTCGACCGACGGCTTCCAGAACGTGAGGTCGCCGCCGAGGTCGATCGCCGCGGCCACTCCCGGATAGCCGAGGTACGCGGCGACCACACGATCGCGGGCGGCGGGATCGGTGAGGGCGAACATCGCGTCGATGCGGGCCGCGTCGGTGGGCAGACCGTCCATCACCTTGGGGAACAAAGTGCCCTCGCGGGCGTTGGTGCCGATGATCAACGGCACGGGATGCGCGGTGCCGTCGGTGAACGCCTGCAACGGGGCGACGGGCAGGAAGTCGCCGTCCACGACGGGCCCGAACGGGTGCAGCCCGGGTGTCTCCGCGAGCACTTTCGCACCCAATCGTCCGGCCGCCTTGCCGAGTTCGGCTGGGGTGGCCGCGTCGAGAGCACGGGTCGCGTCGGCCGGGTCGTCGCAGCCGAGCAGCGGCAGGAACTGCCGGGCCCACGTCCGCGCGCGAGTGGCGTCGCCCACCAGGACGGGCGCGGAACTCTGGGAGATCGCGCGGGCGAACAGGCCCCGCGCCGCGGGGGTCGCCAGCAGGGTCGTCACCGAAGTGCCGCCCGCGGACTCCCCGAACAGCGTGACGTTGTCCGGGTCACCGCCGAACGCCGCGATGTTGCGTTGGATCCACTGCAGCGCGGCGACCTGGTCGCGGAGACCGAGGTTGGCGTCGATGGGACGCTCGGGAGTCGAGAACTCGGTGAAGTCGAGATAGCCGAGGGCGCCCAGGCGATAGTTCAGCGACACGTAGACGACATCGCCGCGGCGCGCCAGGCGGTCGCCCCGGTAGATGCCCATCGCGGTGGTGCCGAGAACGAACGCGCCGCCGTGCACGAACACCATCACCGGCCGGAGCTCCGCACTCGGTGCGGCGGGCGCGACGATGTTGAGCGTCAGGCAGTCCTCGGAGATCGGCTGGTACTTGCCCGGTCGCAGCGTCGTGCCCATTCGGGACTGGGGGGCGGCGTTGCCGAACTCGGTGGCATCGCGGACCCCGGCCCAGGGCTGCACCGGGTGCGGTGCCCGCAGCCGCAGCGGCCCCACCGGCGCAGCAGCGAACGGAATCCCGCGCCAGGTCGACAGATCGCCCATCCGCAGCCCCCGGACGACGCCGTCGGAGGTGGTCACGTCGAGACTCGGCCTCATGTTCGCGACTATACGGCGGCGGGACGCCGCGGCCGGGCGGGTCGCGAGCGGTGTCGTCAGGCGAGTGCGCAGCGCTCCGGCCCGCCACGGGTCAGCGGGATCCCGGTCGTCGTGACCATGTCGTACGCTGCCTGCCCGATGCGTCCAGCGGTGGAGACGCGACCGTCCGGCCCGAGCAGCCTCGCCGGACGCGTGGCCCAGCGCATCGCCGCCCACACGATGTCGGTCTGCTCCGACAGGAGCCGATGCTCGTCCGGACCCACCTCGGACTCGGACCAGCGCACCGCGAGCCGCCCGGACGAAAAGGCCTTCCCATGCTCGCCGGACCGACTCCACTCGTCGTCCACGTGCCGGGAACGCAGGAGTTGGACGAGCGCCCGCCCCGTCAGCGCCGGGGTGATCTCGACGTCCGCGTCCGGCTCGACGTCGCCGGGCGGCGCCGCTGCGAAGGGCATCAGCAGAAACGCCTGAACGGGCCCACACTCGAATGCCTGCTCGAGATTTCGGTGCAGGTGAACCGGGTGTAGTCCGGCCGGGCCCGGCGGGCTGCAGAGCCAGGCGGCGCGGGGTGCCGCATCCGCGATTGCGCGGCCGACGCGCACCTCGTCCTCGGGTGACAGCCAGATCGCCGTCGTCTTGGTGCGAGATCCCTTGTAGGCCATGGTGACAGCATTTCATCGCACGCGGCGAGGTGTCGAAGGCCTGGCGGCTGTCGGTGCCCAACCTTATGCTCGGCACGCGAGCAAGCATCGGTAGCTAGGAGGAATCCGGTATGGGGACATGGGGTTCGGGACCGTTCGAGAACGACGGAGCGGGTGATCTGCTCGCCGGGCTGCGAGCTGGTGACTTCGTCATCGACGACTTCACGAGTCACGTCGACGAGGAGTACCTCGAGGCGGACGACGCGCAGGCGGCGATCGCTTACGCGGAGATCGTGGCGGTGGGCCGCGGAATCGAGTCGGCGTCCCCACATCTCGACGGGATCGACGCGGCGGCTTTCTGCGCGTCGCTGACACCCGAACAACACGCGTGGATCCTCACCACACTCGAACGTGCGATCGCGGACAGCGACACCTCGGAGCTGCACGAGCTGTGGGCCGAGAACGGCCCCGAGGATCTCGAGGAGTGGCGTGCCCCGGTCGCGCGCAGGCTGGAGAGCCTCCGAGCACTGGGCTGACCCCCGGCAGCTCGCGGCCCGCCGCTCAGCGGGCCCGGAGGAACTGCCCGGTCCGCCGAGTGCCCAGGGCCTCGGCGGATCGGTCAGTTTCGGTTCGCCATTGCGTGTCGTGCTCAGATGACGATCTGCTTGCGCATGGTCTTGCCGGTCGCGTTGCGCGGCAGCGGTTCCCCGGAGAGGCGCCAGCGCGTGGGCACCTTGAAGTAGGAGAGGCGCTCGGCCGCGAACTCCCGGAGTTCGTCCTCGGTGACCGTGGCGCCCGGTCGCAGCACGACCACCGCGGCAACCTCCTGTCCGAGGTCGGGGTGGTCGACGCCGATCACCGCGCACTCGGCGACGTCCGGATGCTCGTCGAGGCACTGCTCGATCTCCACCGGGTACACGTTCTCGCCGCCGCGCAGGATCAGGTCGGAGCGGCGGCCGGTGAGCCGGACCATGCCGTTCTCGATGACGCCGAAGTCGCCGGTGTGCAGCCAGCGGTCCTTGCGGATCGCGTCGGACGTCGCGGCGTCGTTCTCCCAGTAGCCGAGCATCACGTACGGGCTGCGCACACAGATCTCGCCCTCGGTGCCGTCGGGGACCGGATCGCCGAACGGGTCGCGCACCTCGACGCTGACGCCGAGGATCGGGCGGCCCAGGGTACCCGGGAAGGCCTGCAGGTCCATCGGGGTCGCGACCGAGATCGCGGTGCTGCATTCGGTGAGCCCGTAGCTGTCGACGAGTGCGTTGGTCGCGAACGGCAACTTTTCGCGCAGGCGCTGCTGGAAGCCGGGGGACGACGGCGCCGACGCGAGCGCGAACGCGGTGAGCGACGACGTGTCGTAGCGCGAGACATCCTCGTGCTCGAGCAGGCGCCCGGCCATCGTCGGGACCGCGCCCCAGTTGGTGACCTTCTCCCGCTCGATGAGCCGCAGCACGCGGTCGGCGTCGAACGAGCCCTGGTAGAGCACCACCGCGCTGCCGGTCGCCAGTCGTGGCACGACGAGGTTGTGGAGGCTCGCGATGTGGAACAGCGGCGAGGTGAGCAGGTACCGGAGGTCGCTGGGGCCGTCGCTCGGCGCCGCGCCCGAGAACGCTGCCAGGAGGGCGTCGCTGTAGCGGTGGTAGTCGATGACGGCCAGCAGGTTCCGCTGCGAGTGCACCGCACCCTTCGGCCGCCCACTGGTGCCGGACGTGTAGAGGATCACCGCCGGATCGTCTTCGGCGACAGTGGTTGTCGGAAGCTCTGCACCGGCGAACTCCTTGACGAGACGGGGCAGGTCGTCCTCCATCGTCAGGACCGGGACGTCGAGGTCGAGGTCGTCGAGCAGGGCAGCGCGCTTGGCGTCGACGATCAGCACGGACGGGCGGGTGTGCTCCACGCCGTACTCGATCTCGCGGGGCACCCACCACGCGTTGAATCCGACCGCGATCGCGCCGAGCGCCTGCGCGGCCCAGAACGATTCGACCCACTCGGGGGTATTGGCGGCGAGAATGCCGACCCGGTCGCCCTTGCCGACGCCGTACCGGTCGCGCAGTGCGGTCGCGAGTGCGGCGACGTCACGCAGATGGTCGGCGTAACTGATCCGCCGGTCCTCGGTGACCAGGTAGTCGCGGTCGCCGTAGGCGGCGGACGCGGCGAGGACGTCGCCCAGCGCCTTGTCGCGGTTCTTCATCACCGGCATGGTCGTGCCGAGGACGTCCTCCTGGACGAATTCGAAACGGCCACCCGGGCCGGTCAGCCCGGCCATGACCGATGCGATGTAGGCCTGGGGGTCGACAGACTGGGTCACGGATGGATCCTTTCGACGAACGACTCTCGAGTGACGTGCGTCATAGTCGAGGGTGTCCGATTTCCTGTCAAGGGAGGTCTCGGTGAGTGGAGTCGGAATCGGGCGCGTCCTCGACCAGGACTGCCGATCGGGTGGCGCCCGGGTCGATCAGTGCGCGGAAAACCCGGTGCCGCGGGCCGCCGCCGGCCGGATCAGGGTGCGAGGGCGGCGTTGTGAGCCGTGGGCAGTGCCCCGAGGAGATAGTGCCCGTCGGCCGAATCGAGTGGGACCACGCCTCCCACCGCGGACACCGCGGGGTGCGCGGTGACGGTGGGGCCGGCGGCGAGCATCCACGCGAGATTGTTCTCGTCGTGGCGTGGCCGGTACTGCAGACCGTCGATGTCCGGGTTCGCGGCGAGGACGGCGGCGGCCCAGCGACGCGTGGCGAGATAGCCGGAGGGGTCGCACTTGGTGAGCCACACATCGGCGTTGAGTCGCGCCGCGCTGGTGCCGGTCAGGTCTGCGACGCGCACCGGCCGGGTCGTACGCAGCTCACTCAGCACCCGGCCGCGGACCTGGATGCGCGGAATCAGCCTGGGGGACAGGTCGACCGGAAGGTTGCGGCACAGCGTTTCCGCTACTGCCGCCGCCGGGCTGTCGCCGACGTAGAGATACGCGTACGAGCCGTCGAGGCTGTCGAAGCGGCCCCCGGTGCGCACGCGCGGTCTCGGCGTCGGGTTGAGGTCGGCGGCGCCGCGAGTGGCGCTGTGGATCCGCCACGCCGACGTGTCGGCGGGCACCGTCGTGATCAGGGCGGCCGGCAGCGCGGCCGGTGGGTCGGGGTACACGGGGGTCAGTCGGCGACGAGGTCGCCGGACATGTCCCGTAGATCCTGGTCGTGTCCGCCGGCGACGGCGAGGTCGGCGGGGGAGCGGGGATCGTCGGCGAAGGCCGTCGGGTTCAGCCACCACGAAGCTGCGCCCCACGGATCTTCCTTGGCGCCGATGATGCGGTTGATCTCGGCGACGATCGGGCGCACCTCACGTCGCTCGGTGTCGAATTGGAAGGCGGGGAAGAGCTTGTGCCCGGCTGCGGGGAGCGCGATGACGCTGCCGGACGACGCGAGGCGGCTCGCGGTATTGCGGCTGGTGGCGGCCCTGCCCAGTGCGCGGCTGACGGCAGTGGAGTCGAGCATCTCGTGCTCCTCCACGAGCGAGCGCAATGCGGAGGACGCGATGCGGGTGCGGGCGACGGCCGCGGCGGCGGGATTGGCCACGGCACGTTCGTGTTGCAGCGCCAGTGCCGGCCCCATCGCCAGCAGTGCGGTGACGTCGTCGCGCACCGGGCGCAGGTTGGGGCGCCGGGAGAACTCCTCGGACAGCAGTTCCAGCAGGTCTTGATCCGACAATGCGTGGATCGTGTCGCGGGCACGGTCTCGGTCGACGAGCATGGTCGCACCTCCAAATGTGCCACAAGTGTACCGCGTACCGATCGTGTCAGCCAGGCTCGGTTCACGGCCCTCGTGCCGGGGTGGGTCGTGCCACCGGTGTGCTCGTCGCCACGGCATGATCGGGGGCATGGAGAAGGCGGACGCCGTGGGCGACATCGTCCGAACGGCCTACTCGGCCCGGTCGCGGGAGTACATCGACCTCTTCGGCTCGATGACGTCGACCCACCCGTCCGATCGGGCCCTCGTGGGCAACTGGGCCCAGACGCTCAGCGGTCCCGTGCTCGATGCAGGTTGCGGGCCGGGGCAGTGGACGGACTTCCTGACCGGGTGCGGATCGGCGGCCGCAGGCATCGACCTCGTTCCGGAGTTCGTCCGCCGCGCACGGACGCGGTATCCACACCTCTCGTTCGCCCACGGCAGCTTCGAAACACTGGACGCCGCCGACGAATCGCTCGGTGGAATCCTCGCCTGGTATTCGCTGATCCACCACCGGCCGCAGGACGTCCGGATCCCTCTCACCGAGTTTGCGCGCGTGATCCGGCCGGGCGGAGGACTGCTGGTGGGGTTCTTCGAAGGGCCGGCAGTGGAGCCCTTCGACCATGCCGCCACGACGGCTTATCGATGGCCGACAGCCGATCTCGAACGGGAGCTGGTCGTGGCCGGTTTCGAGGTGATCGAGACGCACACGCGGACCTCGAGTGGGCAGCGCCCGCACGGTGCGATCGTCGCGCGGCGGCGGAGTGCGCCCCGCTCACGGGGTGACGATGGCGAAGGCCGGAGAAGGTTCGTCGAGTAAGCCGAACAGCCGCCGCAGCGCCGTCTCGTCGCCGTCGGTGGTGACGGCGTCCAGGTCACCGCCGGCGAGCAGGCCGAGCAGTTGTGATTTGGTCAGTGTCAGTGACAGATCCACCTTCGTTGCGACGCTGCGCGGGTCGCGGGTGCGGATGAGTGCGCCGTTGGACAGCATGGTCCGTATCGTGAGGTCCGGCTCGGTGAAATGCCAGTCGATGCACAGCGATTCGCCGGCCGCTCGGAGACCGTCGACACGGATGGCGAGAGTGTCGAAGAGTTGTTCGACACTGAGTGCGGCCGCCATGCCACCGCCGAGGTCGAGCTCGGGGGCGGTGATTCCTTCGCGAAGTTCCTTCGCCCCGGTGAGATAGAACCCCCGCCACGTGGCATTCTCCGAGCCGTGTCCCAGCCGCGTGTAGACCTCGGCCAGAGCTTCTCGCGCGGGCGCGTGGTCGGGATCGGCGAACACGGCGTGTTTGAGCAGTTCGGCAGCGAAGCGCAGGTCTCCCTCGTCGGAGAATCGTCGGCCGTGCTCGACCACCGCGTCGATGCCGCCGATGACCTGAACGTAGCGATGGGCAAGCGCTGTGGGTGGGTGTTGCCACAGGGAGCTGGGGTGGCCGTCGAACCAGCCGAGATAGCGCTGGTAGATGGCTTTGACGTTGTGGCTGACCGAGCCGTAATATCCGCGCGCATGCCAGGCCTCCTCGAGCGCGGGAGGAAGGGTCATCTCTTCGGCGATCTCGACACCGGTCATGCCCTGGTTCATCCTCCGCACCGTCTGATCGTGCAGATAGATGTAGAGATCACGTTGCTGGGACACGAACCGGACGAGATTGTCCGTGCCCCAGGTGGGCCAGTGGTGGGAGGCGAAGACCACATCCGATGCGTCGGCGAAGAGCTCGATTGCCTCGTCGAGATAGTGGGACCACATCCGGGGATCGCGTACCTGCGCGCCGCGCAACGTCAGCAGATTGTGCAGGGTGTGAGTGGCGTTCTCGGCCATACACAGCGCGCGATGGCGCGGGAAGTGGAAGTTCATCTCCGAGGGCGCCTCGGTACCCGGAGTGATCTGGAAGACGATCGGGACGCCGTCGAGAGTTTCGGTCTGGCCGGTGTAGGTCACGTCGAGTGTCGGCGCGAGCAGGCTGACCTGACCGGTCGAACCCTGCAGGCCCAGCCCGGCACCGACATGGCCCTGCGGCCCCACCGGCAAGGTCACGCCGTACATGTAGTTGCCGCGCCGGTTCATTGCGATACCGGCATAGACGTTTTCCGAGACGGCCTCGGCCATGAATCCGGCCGGAGCCAGGATCGGCACGTCGCCGGCACCGTCGGGAAGGACGCCGAGCACACCGCCGAAGTGGTCCCCGTGGGAATGGGTGTAGATGACACCGGTAACCGGGCGCTCGCCGCGATGCTTGCGGTAGAGAGCCAAACCTGCGGCGGCGCACTCGACGCTGACGAGCGGATCGATCACGATGACACCGGTGTCGCCTTCGACCAGGGTCATGTTCGACAGATCGAAGCCGCGGATCTGATATATCCCCTCCACCACTTCGAAAAGACCGTTCTTGACGCAGAGGCGACTCTGGCGGAACAAGCCCGGGTCCACGGTGTCGGGACAGTCCCCGTCGAGGAATTCGTACCCCGACAGATCGAACACGATCCGCCCCTCGGCGTCGGTGATCTTCAACGGCTCGAGGGTTGCTACGAACCCACGCTCCGCATCGTCGAAGTCGGATCGGTCGGAAAAATCTGGCGCCATCGGAACTCCTCGCTCGCCGAAGCCAAGTGCTTCAGGCATTCTGCGCACGCACGGGTCCCCTGTGTCTCATCCGAAAGGGGTGAGATCAGGACGATCCGATGATGCCCGAAGCAGTGGGTGGGATCCGGCGAGCAGGTTCCGGGCGCCGGTCAGCTCGCGGACTTCAGTACACCCGCGAGGCCGAGGAGGACGAGACTTCCGAAAGCCCAGCTGACGAAGCCGGCAATGTTCTCCGCGGGCGTGAACTCGGATAAGGAACCCATGGTTACTCCTTCGCGTGATCGTGGCTGAGCGGCGATTCTGCCCCATGCCGAAACCGCCGCGACACCGGCCCCGACTACAACGCGAAGCTGTCGCAATCGAGCAAACGCTCGTCCTGCGGCCGCGACAGCGACATCCAGCACGCACGCTCCCTGCGTCCCATCAGGGCGAGTCGACACCGGAAGCGGGCGAGAGCGAGGACCCTGGCGGGCTGTCTGCTCATGGTTTCCTCCCTAGCTGACGAAGATGGTTCGATCCGGACAATCGAAGCTTTGTACGTCGGGTGCGAATGCACGACCGGACAATTACCCGTTCCCATACCTGGGTGTGCGTGCGTAGGTGCCGGGTTCGATGCTCCCGCGTCCCCGTCCGGGTCTATCGATCGCGCCGGGCCTCGAGCAGCCGTAGCCACACCTCGCTCACCGTCGGGTACGACGGGACCGCGTGCCAGAGGCTCTCGAGTGGCACCTTGCCGACGACGGCGACGGTAGCGGCGTGCACCAGTTCCGCGACACCCGAGCCGACGAACGTCGCGCCGACGACCGTGTCGGTCGCACGGTCGATCACCAGCGACGCCCGCCCGGAGTAGTCGTCGCGAGACAGTGCGGCACCCGCGACATCGATGTCGACGGTGACCACTTCGGTATCCAATCCGTCTGCACGGGCTTGACTTTCGGTGCGTCCGACGGCTGCGACCTCGGGGGTCGTGAACACCACTTGCGGCACCTGGCCGTGGTCGGCCGACGCGACGAAGCGGGGACCGTCCAGTGGCCGGCCCTCGGCACGGGCGGCGATGACGTCGCCGCACACCCGGGCCTGGTACTTGCCCATGTGGGTGAGCAGCGCCCGGCCGTTGACGTCGCCGACGGCGTACAGCCACTCACCGTCCACCCCGGTGACGGTGAGATGGTCGTCGACACCGACGTAGCCGTGGTCGGGGAGTCCGAACAGATCCAGGCCGAGCCCGGTGGTCGCAGGTGTCCGACCCGTCGCCACGAGTAGCTCGTCGACGGTCAACTCCGAATCGGAACCGTCACCGCTGACCGTGAGGGTGACCGGGCCGCCGTGGATGCGGCCCACTCCGGTGTCGGCGGCGCCCGGGCGGGACGCGGTCTGCAGCGAGGTGCCGAAGCGCACGTTCACACCGTGCTTGCGCAGCTTCTCGGCGACGAGTTCACCCGCGAACGGCTCGGTCCGTTCGAGCAACGCCGAGCCGCGGACCAGGAGCGTCACCTCATCGGCGCCGAGTTCGTGCATCCACGTGGCAGCCTCACACGCCACCACGCCGCCACCGACGACCGCGAGGCGCGCGGGCACCTCGCGGACGTTGGTGGCGTCCCGCGAAGTCCACGGAAGTGCGTCCCGCAGACCCGGTAGATCCGGCACACTCGCCCTGGTGCCGGTCGCGAGAACCACCGCGTGGCGGGCCCGCAGCACGCGGTCGCCCACCGTCACCTCCCGTACCCCGGTGATGCGTGCGGTGCCGCGGATCACGTCGATGCCGACCGAATCCGCCCACAACACCTGCGACGAGTCGTCGAGATTGTGGGTGAACCCGTCCCGTCGTGCGAGTACGGCCTCGGTGTCGAGGCCGTACGCGTTGACCTTCTCCTCCACTCCCGGCATGTGCCGGGCGGTGCCGAGCACCTCGACGGGTCTGAGCAGTGCCTTCGACGGCATACACGCCCAGTACGAGCATTCGCCGCCCACCAACTCGTGTTCGACGAGTGCCGCGGTGCGGTCGCTTCCGGCGATGGCGTAGGCCGCGGCGTTCTCCCCGGCCGGTCCGCCTCCGATGACGATGACGTCGAAATCTTCGGGAGCCATGGACCCACGGTAGGCCGGGGAGAACGGTTTCGCGCTACTTCCGGTCGGCGTCAGCGGGGAGAGCGCCGCTCGAACAGGCGGTTCGCCCAGACGTACCCGAACAGGCCGATCCCGACGATCCACGCCGCAGCGAGCGCACCGTTCGCGTCGATCGGCGTGCCCAGGAGCAGGCCGCGCAGCGTCTCGATGACCGGGCTGAACGGTTGGTACTCGGCGAACCAGCGCACCGCGGTGGGCATCGAGTCGGTGGGTACGAAACCGCTGCCCAGGAAGGGCAGCAGGATGAGGAACATCGGCAGATTGCTCGCCGTCTCGACGCTCCGCGAGACCAGTCCCAGCGCCACGGACAGCCACGTGATCGCCAGTGTGAAGGCCGCGAGCAGGCCGAAGGCGGCGATCCACTCGGCCGCGGTCGCAGTGGGCCGGAATCCGACGAGGACGGCGACGCCGGTCACCACCGCCAGGCTGAGCATCGTCTGGAGCAGGCTGCCGACGACGTGCCCGGTGAGTACCGAGGCGCGGGAGATCGACATGGTCCGGAACCGGGCGATGATTCCCTCCGTCATGTCCGTCGCGACCGAGATCGCCGTTCCCTGAGCGGAACTCGCTACGGTCATCAACAGGATGCCGGGCGTCACGTAGTCCACGTATGCCCCACGCCCGCCGCCCGGGTCGCCCAGTCCTGCACCGAGAGTGCCGCCGAAGACGTAGACGAACAGCAGCAGGAGCACGACGGGCATCCCGATCAGCATCACCGTCATCGACGGGTACCGGATCATGTGCCGCAGATTGCGCCGCAACATCGTGGCGGAATCGGTCACGGCGTAGGAGAGAGTGGTCATCGCGATACCTCCGTAGGGGAGTCGGATCGGGCGGTGAGGGCGAAGAACACGTCGTCGAGGTCGGGAGTGTGGATCGAGAGGTCGGCGACCTCGATGGCCTCGGCGTCCAGTCGGTCGAGAATCGACCGCAGCGACGGGATGCTGCCGTCTCCCGGCACCTGCAGCGTCAGGGTCTCGTCGTCGGGAGCGGACCCGGCGAGAGAGTGTGCAGCCGAACGGAGTTCGTCGACGTCGGCGAAGCGCAGGCGGACATGTCCGCCAGGTACGAGTTGCTTGAGATCGGCCGGCGTGCCGTCGGCGACCAATCGGCCCTGGTCCAGCAGCGCGATGCGATCGGCCAACTGGTCGGCCTCCTCGAGGTACTGGGTGGTGAGGAAGATCGTGACGCCGTCCGCGACGAGTTCGCGCACGATGTCCCACATGGTCCTGCGACTGCGCGGGTCCAGTCCGGTCGTCGGCTCGTCCAGGAAGATGATGCGCGGACGTCCGACGAGCGTCATCGCGAGATCGAGTCGGCGCCGCATGCCACCCGAGTAGCTCGCGGCCGGCTTCGACGCCGCCTCGGTGAGATCGAACCGCTCGAGCAGTTCGGCGGTGCGGTGGCGCTCGCTGCGCCGATCGAGGTGGTGGAGATCCGCCATGAGCGCGAGGTTCTCGGCGCCGGTCAGAAGACCGTCCACCGCCGAGAACTGGCCGGTGACACCGATCGCGGACCTGATCGCGTCGGGGTGGCGGCTCAGGTCGTGGCCCGCGACCCACACCTCACCGGCGTCGGGCCGGACCAGCGTGGACAAGATGTTCACGACCGTCGTCTTGCCGGCACCGTTGGGGCCGAGCAGGGAGAAGATGGTGCCCTCGGCGATGTCGAGATCGATGCCGTCGAGTACCACCTTGTCCCCGAAGGACTTCCGAAGTGATCGAACTCGAACTGCTGATGCTGTGGAGACCGTGGATGTCATATTTCCGCCTTCGAGTTGTGGTCCGCGCCCGGTCAGGGGCGGCGAACGGTGATGTCCCCGAAACTCGTCCGGGCCCGCAGTTCGACCCGTTCCTCGGTCGCTGAGGGGCCGGAGGCCTCGGTGAGAAGGTTGTGGACCTTGCCGAACGAGGTGTGCGCGTCGACGCGCGCGGCGGTGCCTTCGCGGATTCCGGCCTCGACCGCACCATTGCCGGTGCGCAGCGACACGACGCCGCGGGTCACCTCGCCGATCCGGACCTCGCCGTTCGCAGTCGCCGCATCTACGTCGCCCCCGGCGCTACCGACGACGACGTCGCCGTTCGCGGTCTTGACCCGTAGATTCCCGGCGACCGAGCCGATCCTGTTGTGGCCGTTGGAGTTCTCGACCAGAGCGTTTCCGCCGATGTGGGCGACCTCGATCCGGCCCGAACCGGTCGACAGATCGGCGGCGCCGCCGACGGATTCGACCGAGATGGCGCCGGCGCCCGTGTGCACGATCAGATCGCCGGTGCCGTCGAGGCGGATGTCGCCGGTCGCGGACTTCAGTCGGCAGTTACCGAGTCGGCCGGTGGAGCGGAAGCCGCCGACGGAGGCGTCGGACTCCACCGCCGAGTCGGTCGGCAGGTCGACGGTGATGTCGATCGACCCGACCTTGCCCCAGACGCCGAGCACGCGGGGCCGGGGTGCCTTGACGACCAGTCGTCCGGCGGCGAACTCGACGCGCGTCTGTTCGGCCGCGCGCACGTCCTGTTCGCGGTGTGGATCGCTGGGGTGGACCTCCACGACCGTGTCGTCCCGGTCGGAGGCGGTGACGGCGACGTCGCCGACCACGAGCGAGATCGCGGCCGAGATCGGTTCGGGGGTGCTGAAAGTGGGCATCGTGATCCTCGTTGTGTGATGGGGGCGGCGCTGTCGCGTGCTCAGTGGACCCAGCCGGTGAAGCGGTCGCCGCCCGTGGTGGCGCGACGCTCGGGACGACGTGCGCCGCCGCCGTCCTCGAGCCCTGCCGCGGCCGAGCGGACGAGCCACGCGTTGACCGACATTCCGGCGACGCGGGCAGCGTCCTCGACGCGGTCCTTGAGCTCCTGCGGCAACCGGAGGTTGATTCGAGTCATCGGGCCCTCGTCGACGTCGGGGCCCCGGGGCGGGGGTTCCGTGCCGGCCGTTTCCCCGGTGTCGTCGGCGGGTTCACCGGGCGGCGGAGTGACGACGAAGCTCGGCTCCCGACCCCGCAGTCGGAGATCGACCGAGCCGGGCGCGAGGTCGCGGGTGATCTCACCGGCCGCCGCGGACAGTGCGTCGAGCAGTGCCAGACGCACCGCCGAGTCGAGCGGAGCGGTCAGTCGCTCCGCGAGGGCGCGAGCGTCGGGGCCCGCGGCCTCGGCAGCGACTGCGAGGTCGTGCTGAAGGGCGCTGACGTACGGATCCAAGTTCATGGCACCACTATGGCATCACTGTGGTGCCATGTAAATGGGTTTCATGAAATTGATGGTGCCAAGACGGCGCAAAGTGGTGCCATCTGTCACCAGGAGCGCGCCGTGAGTCCTCGCTTTCCGAGTTCGGCGATGGCCAGTTCACGGAGTCGGTCGGAATCTCCGAAGTGCTGCGGATCCACTCCCACCAGCGACAACGTGTACGTCTTGCCGTGTGAGCAGAGGTAGCCCGAGAGGCGCGTGGTCGTCGACGCCGGTCGGTGCCGGGACAGTCCCGGATGCACCGCGCGGGTCGCGACGCCGGTGGTGCGATAGGGGCCCAGCGATGCCAAGGAGCCGGGCAACCGGCCGATGTTCGAGCACAGTGCGTCGCGCTCCCCGGCCCCGACGGTCAGCCTGTTCGCGATGCGGTCGGGCAGGATCTGCGTGATCTCCTCGGGAAAGCCCGACGGAGCGCCCATCGGTGGCCGAGCGAACGCCGCTCTGCTCAGCCGGCGGATATCGGACAGCGAATCAGTGGGGCGCACAACGACTTCGGTGATGACCATCGCGTTGTCGACGGCGTCGGAATTGCGGGTGTCGACCGGCACACTGACGTGCAACGGCATCGGGACGCCGGCCGCGTCGGCGATCGCGGTGACGAGCGCGATGAACAGGCTGTTCGCAGTCCCGCCGTCCGCCGCGGCGGACGCGTCCCACGCCGCGGCGTCGACGTCGACTATCGCGGTCGACGTTCCGGTGGTGAGGTGTGCGCCGCCGGGCCGACGGTCGGCGGCCGCGACCTCACGGAACTCGCGCAGTTCGCGGCGCCTGTCCGCGCTGAACAGCAGACCGAGGGAGGCAGTCGCGCCGTCGGCGAGCACGGAGCCCACGGTGCGCAGCGCGTCGCCCACATCGGACGTCCGGGCGGGGGCCGGAGGCGGGGATCCGCCGGTGAGCGCGGTGGCCGCCGCCGACACGAGTCCGCGCGCGTCGGCGACCACGTGGGAGCACACCAACGAGATCGCAGTTCCGCCGTCGGCGGTGGGCGCCGCGGCGAGCGCCCACGCGGGGCCGTGCTCGGGATCGACGTCGACGTCGGCGCACGCGTCCGCCCACGCCACCACGTCGTCCACCGGGTACGTCTCGTAGCGCAGCGGATGGGTGGCGGTGCTCGCCTCCCAGCGCATGCGGGCCCCCGGTACCCGGGGGCGGACCACTCGGCGGCCGAGAGCGCCGCGGGAAAGCGCCGCGTGCACCGCTTCGAGCGCCCGGACGTCCACCGCGTCGGCGGTGCGCCACACGCCCTGCATCACGATCGGCAAGCCGTAACCGTGGTGCCTGCGTAGGAAGATCTCGTCCACCATGGTCAGCCGGTCCATGAGACCGGACGTTACCGTCAGTCCCCGCCGAAGCTCCCGTGCCGACCCTCGCCGGCCGTGAAGCGGGCGGCGCCGGAGAGCGCGTCGACCGTGACCGCCACCATGCCGTGCCGGAACTCGGTGGCGAGGGCGTCCTCCTCGGACATGCCCTCCTGCTCGAGTAGCGACATGCGGTCCTCCCGCAGACAGGTCTGCGGGAACGTCGCCAGCTCGGCTGCCAGCTCCTCCGCGGCGACGCGGGCCTGACCGGGCGGTACCACCCGGTTCACCAGACCGATCGTCAGGGCCTCCTCGGCATCCACGGCGCGCCCGGTGAGCACGAGGTCCATCGCCCGCCCCGCCCCGACGATCCGCGGCAACCGTACGGTGCCGCCGTCGATCAGTGGCACGCCCCAGCGTCGACAGAAGACGCCGAAGACGCTGTCGGCTTCGGCGATTCGCAGGTCGGCCCACAACGCCAGTTCGAGGCCGCCCGCCACCGCGTGACCGGACACAGCCGCGATCACCGGCTTGGACAGGCGCATGCGGGTGGGCCCCATCGGGCCGTCGCCGTCCGGGGTGACGTGGTTGGACCGTTCGGTTCCGAGAGCCTTGAGATCGGCCCCTGCGCAGAACGTGCCGCCCTCGCCCCACAGCACCGCCACCGCGGCGTCCGGATCGTCGTCGAACTCCCTGAAGGCGGACGCGAGAGCCGCGGCGGTGGGGCCGTCCACGGCGTTGCGAACCTCGGGCCGGGACAACACGATCGTGGTGACGGGCCCGGCCTTCTCGCTGCGTACCGGCATGATGCGACGCTACCCGCGGCCGTCCGCGCGGCTGGGGAGAATCCGCGATTCGACGGAAAACCGATTGACGAGCGGGCCCGGACCGGTGCGCCGAGCGCATAATTGAGGAAATGAACCCGTTGTCCGCACCGGTTCCCGAACCGGTTCGCACGGAGACACGGAGTGCGTCATGTTGGTCGAAACCAGATGGAGCGCCTGGGGCGAGGAGATCGAGGTCCAGGTGACCGAGGCAGCGGCCCTCGGGTCCGCTGTGGCCCTGGTGGGCGCGGTGCTCGCAGGGGCCGAGGCCGCCTGCAGCCTGCAGCGGGGCGACGCCGAGATCCACGCCGTCAATCTGGCTCAGGGCCTGCCGGTCCGGGTCAGCGTCGGGTTGGCGAGACTGCTCCGGTCGGCTCTGTGGGTGGCACGGATGACCGACGGGGCCGTCAGTCCGCTGGCGGTCGAGGACACCCTGTCCGCCGTGCCGTCCATCCACCCGGCACCGACTTTCCGGGACGTCCAGATCGACGGCGACACCGTTCTCGCACCGTGGGGCGCCTCGTTCGACATCGCGGGCATCGCCAAGGCTGACACCGCGGACCGCGCGGCGACCCTCGTCGCCCACGACCTGGAGTGCGGGGCGCTGGTGCGGATCGGCTCCGACGTCGCAACCGCGGGACACTGCCCGGCCGGCGGCTGGCAGGTGCCGGTGCCGGGAGACGGCACGACCGAGCTGCCGACGGAGACGGCGCTCGCGACGGCCGGCACGGACGCCACGTTCGCCGGCCACGACGCGGTGGGCGGGGAGTGGGAGCAGGTCTCGGTCCTGGCGGAGGACGCGCTGTGGGCCCACGGCGCCGCCGCTGCAGCCCTCCGTCGCGGAGTCGGCGCCGTCACCTGGCTGGAACAGCAGGAACTGGCCGCCCGGCTGGTCGATCGCGACGGGCGCGTCTACACGACGTGCGGATGGAGCCATCCGCACGCCGCGTGATCTCAGACCGCTCGGCCGCGCCGGCTCCGGTACCACCGCACCAAGGCGTCGGTGGACGAGTCGTCCTGCCGCGGAGGAGCTTCCGTGGACGTCAGCACGGGACCGAGCTCGAGTGCCTGGGCCTTGCCGAGTTCGACGCCCCACTGGTCGAACGAATCGATGCCCCAGATGACGCCCGCGACGAACACCTGGTGCTCGTACAGCGCGATGAGCTGACCGATCACCGACGGCGTCAGGCGCGGCGCCAGGATCGTCGTGGTCGGGCGATTACCCGGCATCACCTTGTGCGGTACCAACTCCGGCGGCGTGCCCTCGGCGGCGATCTCCTCGGCGGTCTTGCCGAACGCGAGCACCTTCGTCTGCGCGAACAGGTTGCTCATGAGCAGATCGTGCATGCTGCCGGTCCCGTCGGAGGTCGGCAGGTCGTCGGTGGGCTCGGCGAAGCCGATGAAGTCTGCCGGCACCAGGCGGGTGCCCTGGTGCAGCAACTGGTAGAACGCGTGCTGGCCGTTGGTTCCCGGCTCGCCCCAGAAGATCTCGCCGGTCCTGGTGGTGACGGGGGAGCCGTCGGCGCGCACCGACTTGCCGTTCGACTCCATCGTGAGCTGCTGCAGGTAGGCCGCGAAGCGGGCCAGATCGTTCGAATACGGAAGGACCGCACGGGATTCGGCGTCGAAGAAACTCGAGTACCACACCCCGATCAGTCCCAGCAGCACCGGCGCGTTCTCCGCGAGCGGCGCCGTCCGGAAGTGCTCGTCGACGGCATGGAAGCCGGCGAGGAACTCCGCGAAGCGCTCCTTGCCGATCACCGCCATCACCGACAACCCGATCGCCGAGTCCACCGAGTAGCGTCCGCCGACCCAGTCCCAGAACCCGAACATGTTGGCGGTGTCGATGCCGAACTCCGCGACCCGCTCGGCGTGCGTCGAGACCGCCACGAAGTGCTTGGGCACCGCGTCCTCACCGAGCTCGTCGACGAGCCAGCGGCGCGCGGCGGATGCGTTCGTCAGCGTCTCGAGCGTCGAGAACGTCTTCGACGCGACGACGAACAGCGTCGTGGCCGGATCCAGGTCGGCCAGCGTGCCCACCAGGTCGGCAGGGTCGACGTTGGAGACGAAACGCGCCGAGATCCCGGCGTCGGCGTAGTGACGCAGCGCCCCGCACACCATCACCGGACCGAGATCCGAACCGCCGATACCGATGTTGACGACCGTGCGGATCTTCTCGCCGGTCGCGCCCCGCCACTGCCCGGACCGCAGCCGGTCGGTGAACTCGCCCATCCGGCGCAGAACGTCGTGCACGTCGGCGACGACGTCCTGCCCGTCGACGGTGAGGTCGGCGTCCGCCGGCAGGCGCAGGGCGGTGTGCAGCACCGCGCGGTCCTCCGACGTGTTGATGTGCGCGCCCGCGAACATGTCGTCGCGGCGCTGCTCCACCTGTGCGGTTCGCGCCAGTTCCACGAGCAGATCAAGGGTTTCGCGAGTCACACGATGTTTGCTGTAGTCCACGTACAGGTCGCCCGCCGTCACCGTCAGTTCGGTGCCGCGGGAGGGGTCCTGAGCGAACAGGTCTCGCAGATGGGCAGATTCGACCACTCGATGATGCGCATCCAGATTCTTCCAGGCTGCGGTACCGGTGATGTCTGTGCTCATGCAGGAAGCTTATCGGCAGCGCGCCCGAAGCTCTTGCCGACTCTCGTTGAGCGACACACGGCGCGCTCGACCGGCGCATGATGGAAGCCATGAACCCAGCCGAACTGATTCGTGCCGTTCCTACCAAGCTGTGGATCGGGGGCACCTCCGTGGACGCCGAGAACGGCGCCACCTTCCCCGTGTACGACCCCGCGACCGGTGACGTACTCACCGAGGTCGCCGACGCCAGTCCCGGCGACGCCGTCAAGGCCCTCGACGCCGCGGCCGCCGCACAGGCGGACTGGGCCGCCACGCCCGCCCGCGAGCGCGGCGAGTTGCTGCGCTCGGTGTTCGACAAGATCACGACCCGTGCGGAGACCTTCGCGCAACTGATGACCCTCGAGATGGGCAAAGCACTGCCCGAGAGCCGGGCCGAGGTCAAGTACGGCGCCGAGTTCTTCCGGTGGTTCGCCGAGGAAGCGGTCCGGATGGAGGGTCGCTACCAGGCCGCGCCCGCCGGCAACGGCCGCATCCTCGTGTCGAAGCAGCCGGTGGGACCGTGCTTGGCGATCACGCCGTGGAACTTCCCGCTCGCGATGGGCACCCGCAAGATCGGCCCGGCGCTGGCCGCCGGCTGCACCATGATCGTCAAGCCTGCATCGGAGACGCCGCTGACCATGCTGGCGCTGGCCGAGCTGTTCGTCGAGGCGGGGCTGCCGCCGGGCGTGCTGTCGGTGCTGCCGACGTCGCATTCGAGCGCGGTCACCGAGCCGCTGCTCGAGGACCCTCGGCTGCGCAAACTCACCTTCACCGGCTCCACCGGTGTGGGCCGGATGCTGGTCGAGAAGTCCGCGAAGGGGCTGCTGCGCACGTCGATGGAACTTGGTGGCAACGCGCCGTTCGTCGTGTTCGACGACGCCGATATCGATGCCGCGGTGGACGGCGCGATGCTGGCCAAGCTCCGCAACGGGGGCGAGGCGTGCACGGCCGCGAACCGTTTCCACGTCGCGAACGCCGTCCGTGAGGAGTTCACCGCGAAACTCACCGAACGGATGGCAGCGTCGAAGATGGGCCCCGGCATCGACCCGGAGACGACGCTCGGCCCGCTGATCAATCGCGATCAGCTCGCCACCGTCGCCGAACTCGTCGACGACGCCGTGCAAGCGGGAGCGAAGGTACTGCTCGGCGGCGAGGCCCCGGGCGGCCCGGGCTGGTTCTATCCCGCCACCGTCCTCGCCGACGTCCCGGCGTCGGCGCGCATCCTGCGCGAGGAGGTGTTCGGGCCGGTCGCGGCGATCACCGGCTTCGACACCGAGGAGGAGGCCGTCGCGGCCGCCAACGACACCGAGTTCGGTCTCGCGGCGTACATCTACACCCGCGACCTGGACCGGGCGCTGCGCGTCTCCGACGCCCTGGAAACGGGCATGGTCGGTGTCAACCGCGGCGTCATCTCCGACACCGCGGCCCCGTTCGGCGGCGTCAAGGCCTCCGGGTTCGGCCGCGAGGGCGGTAGCGAGGGGATCGCCGAGTACCTCGAGACCAAGTACATCGCGCTCACCTGAACCGGCCGCAGCACGAGCACGAGAAACGCCCGGTCCGAACGGACCGGGCGTTTCTCGAGTTCGCGCTGTGAGGTGGTGAGACGGGAGCGGTCAGTGCCCCAGCCGGCCGCGTCCGAGACGGAGCAGCAGCATGGCGAGGGTGTGGCCCTCCTGGCCGAGCTCACTGAAGCGCTCCAGAACCTTCATTTCCCGGCTGTGCACCAGCCGTGGGCCACCGGACGCCATACGGGTACGGCCGATGATCTGCGACACCTCGCTGCGGCGCTTGACGGCCGCGAGGATCTCGGCGTCGAGGCGGTCGATCTCCTTGCGGAGTTCGGCGATCTCGGCCTCGCTCGCAGGCAGCGACGAATCGGATGAAGAAGTGGTGGTGGGGCTGCTCATAGTCTGCTCCTCGTGTCGGAACTAGGTTCGTTCGGTTCCCTCGAGTCGTTACGAATCCGGGTCCTGCTCACAAGAACGCCCCGGGATCCAGTGGACCTCGGGGCTCGCGGAGGATCAGGCCGCGGGCACCATCGGTCGGTACCCGCTGGGAAATCGCCAGTGCAGACGGCACTCGCGCCATCGTGCACCGGATGCTCGCATCGTTGCGGCCATGATCACCTCTCCAGTTTGCCACGCGTACAAGTCCAACCCAAGCAAGGGTGACTGCCTTCACGACCAGGGTGATCGGGTACCTGCCGCGGTGTCGGACTTCGCCGGTAGCGTGGACAGACGATGAATACGATCTCCGGTTCCACGCTCGGTATTCCCGGCCATTCCCAGGGCGGATCCCAGGGCGGATCCCGCGGCCCTGCCGACGCGCTGCTCGAGGGGCTCAACCCGCAACAGCGTGAGGCTGTCCTGCACGCGGGGTCGCCGCTGCTCATCGTCGCGGGAGCCGGATCGGGTAAGACCGCCGTCCTCACCCGCCGGATCGCGTACCTGCTGGCCGAGCGGGGAGTGATGCCCGGACAGATCCTCGCGATCACGTTCACCAACAAGGCCGCGGCGGAGATGCGCGAGCGCGTCGCCCAGCTGGTGGGCCCCCGCGCCAACAGCATGTGGGTCTCGACGTTCCACTCGAGCTGCGTCCGGATCCTGCGCGCGCAGGCCGGCCTGCTGCACGGCCTGAACTCGAACTTCTCGATTTACGACGCCGACGACTCGCGCCGCCTGCTGACGATGATTTCCAAGGACCTGGAAATCGACACAAAGCGGTACTCGGCCCGGCTCCTCGCGACCAAGATCTCGAACCTCAAGAACGAGCTGATCGACCCCGAGGAGGCCGCGGCGGACGCCGATCGCGACTCCAACGACCTGGACAAGCTGGTGGCGCGGGTCTACGCGCACTACCAGCAGCGCCTGCGGGCCGCGAACGCTCTCGACTTCGACGACCTGATCGGCGAGACGGTGGGACTGCTGCAGGCGAACCCGCAGGTCGCCGAGTACTACCGGCGCCGCTTCCGGCACGTTCTGGTCGACGAGTACCAGGACACCAACCACGCCCAGTACGTCCTGGTCCGCGAGCTCGTGGGGGAGGAGTCGGACGACCCGTACGCCGTCCCGCCGGGTGAGCTGTGCGTCGTCGGTGACGCCGACCAGTCGATCTATGCGTTCCGTGGCGCGACGATCCGCAACATCGAGGAATTCGAGCGCGACTACCCGGACGCCCGGACCATCCTGCTCGAGCAGAACTACCGTTCCACGCAGAACATCCTGTCCGCGGCGAACTCGGTGATCTCCCGCAACACCGGTCGGCGCGAGAAGCGGTTGTGGACGGACTCCGGCGAGGGCGAGCTGATCACCGGCTACGTCGCCGACAACGAGCACGACGAGGCGCAGTTCGTGGCGTCCGAGATCGACCGCCTGGTCGACGCGGGCGAGACCAAGTTCGGTGAGGTGGCGGTCTTCTACCGGACCAACAACTCCTCCCGCGCGCTGGAAGAGATCTTCATCCGGCTCGGGATTCCGTACAAGGTGGTCGGCGGCACGCGGTTCTACGAGCGCAAGGAAGTGCGCGACATCGTCGCCTACCTGCGTGTGCTGGCGAACGAGGACGACACGGTGAGCCTGCGCCGGATCCTCAACACCCCGCGCCGCGGCATCGGCGATCGCGCCGAGGCGTGCGTGTCGGTGTACGCGGAGCAGAAGGGCGTCGGATTCGCCGAGGCGTTGCGGGCCGCCGGCGAGGGATCGGTGCCGCTGCTCAACACCCGGTCCCAGAAGGCGATCGCGTCGTTCCTCGAGCTGCTCGACGGGCTGCGCGCGCTCATGGTGAGCACCGACGCCGACGGCAACGACCTCACCGACATCGGAGAGGTCGTCGAAGGTGTCCTCGATCGCACCGGCTACCGCCGGGAGCTCGAGGCCAGCAGCGACCCTCAGGACGGTGCCCGCCTCGACAACCTGAACGAACTGGTCAGCGTCGCAAGAGAGTTCAGCTCCGACGCCCGCAACGCCGCTGCCTTCGCCGAGGAGAACGCCGCCGAGGGTGACGTCGTGGAAGACGAGGGTCAGCCCGATCCCGGCTCACTCGCCGCGTTTCTCGAGCGGGTGTCGCTGGTCGCCGACTCCGACCAGGTGCCCGACGAGGGTGAGGGCGTGGTGACCCTCATGACGCTGCACACCGCGAAGGGTCTCGAGTTCCCCGTCGTGTTCGTGACCGGCTGGGAGGACGGGCAGTTCCCGCACATGAGGGCCCTCGGCGATCCGGCGGAACTGTCGGAGGAGCGGCGGCTCGCGTACGTCGGGATCACCCGCGCGCGGCACCGGCTGTATCTCACCCGCGCGATCGTGCGGTCGGCTTGGGGGCAGCCCGTCACCAATCCGGAATCGCGCTTCCTGCAGGAGATTCCGGCCGATCTCGTGAACTGGCGACGCGAGGATCCCGGTGTGCTGGGTACCGGTGGTGCGATCGGCGGCGGGCGTCCGCGTGGCCAGGGCTACGGGGGCGGCTTCGGGGGCGGCGGAGCGGGATTCGGTTCGACGGGTCGCTCGGGCGCTTCGTCGCCGAGCTTCGGGGCGCCGCGCGGGCGCAACAACAATCTGGTGCTCGCCGTGGGGGATCGGGTCAGCCACGACAAGTACGGGCTCGGCAAGGTGCTCGAGACCAAGGGGGCCGGTCCGACCGCGACGGTCACGATCGACTTCGGTTCGGCCGGCAAGGTGCGGCTGATGCTCATCGGCGGCGTGCCGATGGTCAAACTCTGACGCGTCCCTGCGGAGACGCGGAGACCGAAACGCCTCCGGCCCAAGCGAAATGCTTGGGCCGGAGGCGTTTTCGGTAGCGGGGTGCGCGGCCGATCAGGGCTGTTCGACGCCGAGGCTGATGCCGCGGGTCGCAAGCCACGGCAGCGGATCGATCTTGTTCTCGCCGGCCAGGTGGACCTCGAAGTGCAGGTGCGGACCCGTGGAGAAGCCGCGGTTGCCCATGGTGGCGATCTGGTCGCCGGCCATGACCTTCTGCCCGACCGTCACGAGCGTCTCGTTGATGTGGCCGTACACGGTGATCGTGCCGTCGGCGTGCTGGAGACGGACCCACATGCCGAAGCCGGAGGCCGGACCGGAGTCGATGACCGTGCCGTCGGCCACCGCGTAGATCGGGGTGCCGATGGCGTTGGCGATGTCGACACCCGCGTGCAGGGTGCCCCAGCGGGCCCCGAACGACGAGGTGTAGGTGCCCTTGGCGGGCAGGACGAACAGCGGGCGGCGGGCGGCGGCCTCGCGGGCGGCGCGCTCCTCGCTGAAACGCTGGCCCTTGGCCAGCAGGTTGGAGAACTGGTTCAGATCCGTCGGGTTCGCGAGGGCGAGTACCTGCGGGGCGGAACTGGTGGAGGTCGTCTGCGCGACATTGCTGAACTGTGCCGCCTGGGGAGTCGCGGTGGTGGCGACGGATCCGGCCTCGTCGAGGGCGACCTCGGAATGATCGGA
This sequence comes from Prescottella equi, assembly GCF_002094305.1. Lineage (GTDB taxonomy): Bacteria > Actinomycetota > Actinomycetes > Mycobacteriales > Mycobacteriaceae > Prescottella > Prescottella equi. The sequence goes on along the minus strand of NZ_LWTX01000002.1, from coordinate 259,780 downwards.
ATCCTGCGACGGTCCGCTGACCGCGGCCTGTCCGGCGGCGACCACTGCGCCGGCGGCCACTGCGATGACCGCTGCCCGGCCCTTGAGGGCGGTGGGTGGGGTGGGGAGGCGGTGGCGACCGCCGCGTCCGGGGGGAGCGGCAGCGGTGACCGTGGTGGCCCCGACGATCTCGGTGGGGGCCTCGCCGGTGCCGGGGGCATCCTCGCGGGCGGTGGGAACTTCGGTGCTGTGGAGCATGACGCTGTGAATCTCGGTTCTTTCCGCCCCGGAGCCTGTGGCTTCCGGACCTGCCGCCGCTGGGAACGCCCGGGTGGGCTCCTCGTCGGCGTGCTGTTTCACGAATCGGCTGGCGGTGAACTGAGTGCGGTGGTGCATGTGCCCTGCCGTCCTCCTGCCCGTGACCTGCCTGTGACTTAGACCTTGGCGACGGTAACGAAACGGTTGCAGCGGGGCAACCTGTACCGCGCAAGCAACATGGCATTGTGACGCGTGTCACACGGTGAGCTGGGAGGATGTCGAACATCCCGAATGGTTTCGTTCATATATCGGGACGGCTCGTGTTTGTTACAGCCCGATCGCGGCAGTGATCGGTTGCGGGTCGGTTGCAGTGCCGGGTAGTTGCCGCGCGGCGGTTTCGGCGGTGATTCGGGTGGTCCGATCGCGACGCCGTTCGGGCCACCTGCAATCCTTGGGAGGGCGCCTTCTGGCGCGGCCGCACCGAGTGCGCACCCGGATCGAATCGTGGGTGCCGCCGCTCCTGTGATGTGGTGGCCGCGACGGAGTGCCGCCGTCGGCTCGAGCGCGTGATATATGCCACATGGCACATAGGCGAGCGATAGTCGATTGATTGAACTAGTTAAAGTCCGACACGGACCCGCTCCTACCCCGAGCGGGCGTCAACGCAGACGAGACGGTGAGCAGATGGATCTCTTCGAATACCAGGCGAAGGAACTCTTCGCCAAGCATGACGTGCCGACGTCGGCCGGCCGTGTTACCGACACGGTTGCCGGTGCCCGCGAGATCGCGGAGGAAATCGGCAAGCCGGTCATGGTCAAGGCCCAGGTCAAGGTCGGCGGCCGTGGCAAGGCCGGTGGCGTGAAGTACGCCGCCACCGCGGACGATGCGCAGACCCACGCCGAGAACATCCTCGGCCTGGACATCAAGGGCCACGTCGTCAAGAAGCTCCTCGTCGCCGAGGCGAGCGACATCGCGGAGGAGTACTACATCTCCTTCCTGCTCGACCGCACCAACCGCACCTACCTGGCCATGTGCTCGGTCGAGGGTGGCATGGAGATCGAAGAGGTCGCCGCCACCAAGCCGGAGCGTCTCGCCAAGGTCTCCGTCGACGCCGTGAAGGGTGTCGACCTCGCGTTCGCGCGCAGCATCGCCGAGCAGGGCCACCTGCCCGCCGAGGTGCTCGACGCCGCAGCCGTGACCATCCAGAAGCTGTGGGAGGTCTTCGTCAAGGAAGACGCTCTCCTCGTCGAGGTCAACCCGCTCGTCCGTACGCCCGACGACCAGATCCTCGCCCTCGACGGCAAGGTCACCCTGGACGCCAACGCCGACTTCCGTCAGCCCGGCCATGCCGAGTTCGAGGACAAGGACGCGACGGATCCGCTCGAGCTCAAGGCCAAGGAGAACGACCTCAACTACGTCAAGCTCGACGGCGAGGTCGGAATCATCGGTAACGGCGCCGGCCTGGTCATGTCGACCCTGGACGTCGTCGCCTACGCGGGTGAGAAGCACGGCAACGTCAAGCCCGCCAACTTCCTCGACATCGGTGGCGGCGCCTCGGCGGCGGTCATGGCTGCCGGCCTCGACGTCATCCTGAACGACGCACAGGTCAAGAGCGTCTTCGTCAACGTCTTCGGTGGCATCACCGCATGTGACGCGGTCGCCAACGGCATCGTGGGTGCCCTCGAGACCCTGGGCGACGAGGCCAACAAGCCGCTCGTCGTGCGCCTGGACGGCAACAACGTCGAAGAGGGTCGTCGCATCCTCGCCGAGGCCAACCACCCGCTGGTGACGGTCGTCGCAACCATGGACGAGGCTGCCGACAAGGCTGCCGAGCTCGCGTTCGCCGCGAAGTAAGGGACACACACAACAATGGCTATCTTCCTGACCAAGGACTCCAAGGTCATCGTCCAGGGCATCACCGGCGGCGAGGGCACCAAGCACACCGCGCTGATGCTCAAGGCCGGCACCCAGGTCGTCGGTGGCGTCAACGCTCGCAAGGCCGGCACCACGGTCTCGCACACCGACAAGGACGGCAACGCTGTCGAGCTGCCGGTCTTCGCGACCGTCGCCGAGGCCATGAAGGAGACCGGCGCGGACGTCTCGATCGCGTTCGTTCCCCCGGCCTTCTCGAAGGACGCCATCGTCGAGGCCATCGACGCGGAGATCCCGCTGCTCGTGGTCATCACCGAGGGCATCCCGGTGCAGGACTCCGCGTACGCGTGGGCCTACAACGTGGAGAAGGGCAACAAGACCCGCATCATCGGCCCCAACTGCCCGGGCATCATCACCCCGGAGGAGGCCCTCGTCGGCATCACCCCGGCGAACATCGCGGGCAAGGGCCCGGTCGGCCTGGTCTCCAAGTCCGGCACCCTGACCTACCAGATGATGTTCGAGCTGCGTGAGTACGGCTTCTCGACCGCCATCGGCATCGGCGGCGACCCGGTCATCGGCACCACCCACATCGACGCCATCGAGGCGTTCGAGAAGGATCCCGAGACCAAGCTGATCGTGATGATCGGTGAGATCGGTGGCGACGCCGAGGAGCGTGCCGCCGACTACATCAAGGCCAACGTGACCAAGCCGGTCGTCGGCTACGTCGCGGGCTTCACCGCTCCCGAGGGCAAGACCATGGGCCACGCCGGCGCCATCGTCTCCGGTTCCTCGGGCACCGCGCAGGCCAAGAAGGACGCCCTCGAGGCGGCCGGCGTCAAGGTCGGCAAGACGCCGTCCGAGACCGCGGCTCTCGCTCGGGAGATCCTGCAGAACCTCTAGATCCCGACGGATCTTGCGAACGGCGCTCGCAGCCAGGACGTATCGTCCGGCTGCGGGCGCCGTTCGGCGTCTCACACGTCGACCCACCGGACGCCGGCCGGCTCGAGTTCGCCTGCCCCGGCGGTGAGTTCGGAGACGACCGCGGCGAGGTGACCGGGGTCCTTCGTGGCCAGGGTGAAGGTGACCTCGGCACCGTAGACGGTGTCGACGACGGGGATTGCGCGGCCGCGCAGTTCCGCCTCGATTCGGCCCGCGGTGTCGTGCCCGACGTCGAGGGACAGCAGATCGAGACGTTCGCGGCTGAGCAGTGTCGGCCGAGCGGCGTCGGCCGCCACCGCGACTGCGCCGGAATACGCGCGCACGAGGCCGCCCGCCCCGAGTTTGACGCCACCGAAGTACCGGGTCACCACCGCGGCCACGTCGACCAGATCGCGCGCCCGCAGTACCTGCAGCATCGGCACGCCGGCAGTGCCGCCCGGTTCCCCGTCGTCGCCCGACCGTTCGGCGCGTTCGGACGGTTCGTTGCCCGTCACGTACGCCCAGCAGTGGTGCCGAGCGTCCGGATGGAGCCGCCGCTGCTCGCCGAGGAAGGCCTGCGCATCCGCGGGGGAGTCGACCCTTCTCAGCGCCGCGATGAAGCGGGAGTGCTTGACCTCCGTCTCCTCTACGACGTCGGAACCTGCGGGCAGCGTGAACGGCATGATGTCATCTTCCCTTTCCGGCCCGGGTCCACCGCCGCGGGGAGACAATGGTGCGGTCCCCACCCGAGGGAGGTGCGATGTCGAAAGTTGCCGAGTCTTCGATCCGGACCGACCGCGCCGACCGGGGCGAGGCCGCCCGTCGGCGCGTGCCGTTCGACGCTCTGGCCGATCTCGCGGGCAGTGGTCGCGATCCGATCGAGTTGTTGAGAAGTCAAGACCTGCAACGAATTCCGGAGCTCCTTCCGATCCGTTACGGGCGAATGGTGTCGACGCCCTTCGCGTTCTACCGCGGCGCGGCGGCGGTGATGGCCGACGATTTGTCGCGAACGCCGAACTCGGGACTGCACACACACCTGTGTGGGGACGCGCACCTGAGCAACTTCGGGGTCTTCGCGACCCCGGAACGACGGCTGGCTTTCGACGTCAACGACTTCGACGAGACGTACCCGGGACCGTTCGAGTGGGACGTCAAACGGCTCGTCGCGAGCGTCGAGGTCGCCGCCCGGGTCCTGTCGTTCGGTGGTAAGCGCCGCCACCGCATCGCCCTCGCGTGCGCCGCCGCGTACCGCGAGACGATGTCGGCGCAGGCCCGGCTCGGCAATCTGGCCGTATGGTACTCGCACGTCGAGGCCGAACAGGAACTCGCCGATCTCCGCGAGACGCTCGATGCGGCCAGCCGCCGGAGTTCGCGAAAACTGGTCGAGAAGTCGTGGCGGCGTGACAGCCTCCAGGCTCTCGGCAAGCTGACCACGATGACCGACGACGGTCGCCGGATCGTCTCTCGGCCACCGCTGCTGGTGCCGATCGAGGAGGTGTTCGAGACGCAGGACGCGCGTGCGCTGTACCGCGAGTTGTCGGGGCGCCTCGCCGAGTACCGCGAGACGCTGCGCGCCGACCACCGTGTCCCGTTCGACCGGTATGCCTTCGTCCAGGCCGCCCGCAAGGTCGTCGGCGTGGGGAGTGTGGGGACTCGTAGTTGGATCCTGCTGTTGCTCGGTGCGGACGACAGCGACCCGCTGTTCCTCCAGGCCAAGGAAGCCCAGCCCTCGGTCCTGGCGCAGTACCTTCACGGACCGGACCACCCGAACCAGGGGCAGCGGGTAGTCGAAGGGCAACGGATCATGCAGGCCGCGAGCGACATCTTCCTCGGCTGGCAGCAGGGCGTCGGCAACGACGGTGTCCGACGGGACTACTACGTGCGGCAGCTGCGCGACGCCAAGGGATCGGCGACGGTCGAGTCGATGACCCCGACCGGGATGGAGCAGTACGCGAGGCTGTGCGGCCGTGTGCTCGGTTACGCGCACGCTCGCGGGGGCGACCGGTTCGCGATCGCCGAGTACCTGGGCCCCGGCACCGGATTCGACGAGGCGATGGCCGCCTTCGCGCGGTCCTACGCGGACCGGACCGAGCAGGACCGTGCCATGCTGGCCGCGGCCGTCGAGGAGGGCCGGATCCCGGTGAGCACGCCGACGTGACGCCCGTCGTGCGCCGTGCTCTCTTCGGGTGAGAGCTGTCGGTGATCGGGGTAGCGTTCATGGGGATTTCGACACATCGACGAGGAGCGCAGATGACTTACAACGATGCAGGGTCGGGCTACGGCCAGCCCCCGCAGACGTCGGGCGAGTCCAATTCGCGGGGACTCTCCTTCTACCTCGGCCTCGGGGCGGCGGCGTTGGGCGTCGTGAGCTTCCTCCTCGGCTTCGCCCCGTACCTCGACTCGCCGGGTTCCGCGATGATGTACGGCGTGACGCTCAATGCGTTCGAGCCGCTCAGCAACGCGGTGGCGCCGCTGTCGCTGCTGCTGCTGGGCGGTCTGTTGTCGGGCATCTCGCTGCTGCCGAAGCAGAATTTCACGGGGCCGGCGGCCGCGGCCGCGGTCACGGGCTTCCTCGCCGCGTTCGCGCTCATGCTCAACCTTCCGGGCAACAGCGAGCTCGCCGGCGGTGGAATCGCGATTCTCGTCCTCGGGTTCGTCCAGACGGTGCTGGCGGTCGCCGTGTTCCTGTTCTCGGCCGGAATCGTGAGTGAGCCGGCCGCGCGACCCAGCCGCACCCACACCCATCCCGCCGCGTACGGACATCCTCAGGGGTACGCGCCGCAGCAGGGCTACAACGCGTCCCAGGGTTACGGGCCGCCGCAGGGCTACGCGCCCCAGCAGGGGTATGCGCCGCAGCAGGGCTACCCGTCCGGCTACGGACCGTCGCAGCAGCAGTACGGCTACCCGCAGTCGCACCAGGCTCCTCAGCCCACGGCCGGGTACGGACAGTTCCAGGCGGGGCAGCCCTACCAGTCGCAGCCGACGCAACAGATGTCGCAGCAACAGCCGGAGACGTCGTCGACGCCGGCCCCGCCCCGGCCCGAGCCCTCGCAGACCGACGTGACCGGGGCGCCCACCCAGGCGTTCGGCGCTCAGGGCGACCGGAACGACGCGCGCGACAAGGGCGACGACGAGAAGTGACCCGGCGAGGCGTCACCCGTCTCCTGTGCCAGTGGGGAAGGCCACGTTCCGGCGCGCCTGAGCGGACACCCGGCGCGCAGGTGCGACCCTCGAGATGATGACTTCTCTGCTTGGTCGTGGCTCCCGCCGCGACGTCCCCACTCGCCCCGATCCGATTTCCGGCGACGCCCGCGCACTCGTCGGTGTCGCACTGCGGCCGACCGGTGCCGCGATCGTGCTGTTGTCTGCGGTCGTGCTCGTCACGCTCGTGTCGTCGAACAGTGACCTGACGGGCGCGATCGGCGCGATCGCGACGAGTTGGTTCGCGCTGCACCAGGTTTCGCTGACGATCACGGACGCACCGCTCGGGATCCTCCCGTTGCTGCCGACCGCGGTGCTGATGTGGGTGGTGGCGCGCGGCTGTGCGCGAGTGGTGGAACCGGACACGTCTGCGCGTGAGGCCGCGAAGGTGGTCGGTGCTGCCGTCGCCGGTCCGCTCGCCGCGACGCTCATCGCGCTCGCGGTGGTGACCGACGCCTCCGCCGTCACGCCGATCTCCTCGCCGAACGCAGGGGCCGCGTTGGCGTGGGTGGTGGCGATCCACGCCCTGGCCGCGGGCGCCGGTGTCGTGTCGGTCGTCGGACGCACTCGGTGTGCTGCACTCGGTGCGCCCACGTGGCTGCCGTCGGTGGTCCGGCCCGCCGTGCGCGCGGCAGTGTCGCTGTTCGCGGCCGGCAGCGTGCTCGCCCTCGCCTCCCTCCTGTGGTCGTGGTCCGAGGTCGGTGACCTGCTCGGCGAGGGCGGCGGTGTGGTCGGGGTACTGGGTCTGACCGTGGTGTCGGTGCTGTACCTGCCCAACGTCGCCGTCGGCGGCGTCGCGGTGCTCCTCGGCGGGACAGCGAATGTCGGCGGGACGTCACTGAGCCTGTTCGAGATCGTCGCGGGTCCGGTACCGCCGGTGCCCGTCCTCGGAGGGGTGCCGACCGAACTGGCCGGTCCCGCGTGGCCCGTCCTGCTCCTCGTCCCGGTGGCCGTCGGAGCACTTCTCGGACGAGACTGCGGTCGGCTCCGGCTGTCGCTGCAGGACACCGCGTTCGCGGTGCTCACGGCGGCGGGCGTCGCCGGTGTCCTCGCTGCCGCGGTGGGCTTCGCGGCCGGCGGTGAACTGGGCGCCTACGGATTCGTCGGGGTGGAGCCGTGGGCGTTGGGCCTGCTGACCTTCGGGTGGCTCGTGCTGCCTGGTCTGGCCGTCGCGGCCGTGCTCGCGCGCCGGAACGAGAGCGACGAAAAGTTCGAGGAAACCCTCGACGAGGGAGCCGGGGAGGCCGAGGTGTCGCCGAGCGCGTCCGGTGAGCTCGGCGCAACTGAGGAGTTCGCGTTCGAGGTGAAGCGTCTCGAACTGCCGTCGATGCGCTACCGCTCGGAACCCGAACCGGATGCCGTGACAGCGGACGGCCCGGATGCGGACGGCGCGGATGCTCGGGACCCGGCTGTCGAGGACGCCCTCGAGGCCGAGATCGTCGACGACGAGACGCCCGAACCGCAGCCCGCGGACGGCGAGTCGGAGGCCGAGGCGCTCGACGTCGTCGAGGTCGAGGTTGCGGCCGGCGGAGAAGATCCCGTCGATTCCGGCGATTCCCCGGACGGCGTTTCCGAGAAGAGTTCCGCGCGGGAGCGCGCCGCGGACGCGGAAGGCGACCTGCCGGACGGTCCGGTGACCCCCAGAGACTAGGCTTGGGGCGGCCCGTGACGCGGCCGGATCGTCTCGAAAACCAGGAGTAGTGCGCTGACTGCCACGCGTGACCAGCTGCGGCCCACGGTGCCCGCTCGGATTGTCGTACTCGCGTCGGGGACCGGCAGCCTCCTGGAGGCGCTCCTCGCGGCTACGCGCGCCGACGGCTATCCCGCGGCGATCGTCGCAGTCGGGGTCGACCGGGACTGCGCCGCCACCGATCATGCCGCGAACGCCGGTGTCGCACACTTCAAGGTCGCGCTCGGCGAGCATGCCGACCGCGCCGCGTGGGACGTCGCCTTCACCGAGGCCGTCGCCGCCCACCGGCCCGACCTGGTGGTCAGCGCCGGTTTCATGAAGATCCTCGGCCCGGCGTTCATGGAACGTTTCGGTGGCCGCATCATCAACACGCATCCCGCGCTGCTGCCGGCGTTTCCCGGCGCGCACGCGGTGCGTGACGCGCTCGCGTACGGCGTACGGGTGACCGGCTCGACGGTGCACCTGGTCGATTCCGGCGTCGACACCGGCCCGATCCTGGCCCAGGAGCCGGTCGAGGTCCGCGTCGACGACGACGAGGCGACGCTGCACGAGCGCATCAAGATTGTCGAACGGCGACTGCTGGCCGAGGTCGTGGCCGCCGTCGCCCTCCGAGGTGTTGTTTCCGACGGACGAAAGGCCGTGATCCCCAGTGAGTGAACGCAAGGCTGTGCGCCGCGCACTTGTCAGCGTCTACGACAAGACCGGACTGGTCGAACTGGCCACCGGCCTGCACCAGGCCGGTGTCGAGCTGGTGTCCACCGGCTCCACCGCAGCCAAGATCGCCGAGGCCGGCATCCCGGTCACCAAGGTCGAGGACCTGACCGGCTTCCCCGAGTGCCTCGAGGGCCGCGTCAAGACGTTGCACCCGCGCGTACACGCCGGTGTTCTCGCCGACACCCGCAAGCCCGAGCATCTCGCGCAGCTCGAGGAACTGGGCATCGAGGCCTTCCAGTTGGTGATCGTGAACCTGTACCCGTTCACGCAGACCGTCGCGTCGGGCGCCACCCCGGACGAGTGCGTCGAGCAGATCGACATCGGCGGTCCGTCGATGGTCCGCGCCGCCGCCAAGAACCACCCGTCCGTCGCGGTCGTCGTCGACCCCGCGAAGTACGAGGGCGTTCTCGCCGCGGTGGAGGCCGGTGGCTTCAACCTCTTCGAGCGCACCGCGCTGGCGGCACAGGCGTTCCAGCACACCGCGTCGTACGACGTCGCGGTCGCCACCTGGATGACCGAGAGCCTGGTCCAGACCGTCGCGCCCAGCGAAGAGACGGACGATTCCGCACTGTCGAAGTTCCCGCGCTGGGTCGGTGCCACGTGGAACCGCTCCGCGGTGCTGCGCTACGGCGAGAACCCCCACCAGGCGGCGGCGCTGTACGACAGCCCGGCCGGTCCCGCGGGCCTCGCGCAGGCGAAGCAGTTCCACGGCAAGGAGATGTCGTACAACAACTACACCGACGGTGACGCCGCGTGGCGTGCGGCCTACGACCATGCCGAGCCCGCGGTCGCGATCATCAAGCACGCCAACCCGTGTGGCATCGCGGTGGGCGCCGACATCGCCGAGGCGCACCGCAAGGCACACGCGTGCGATCCGGTCTCCGCGTTCGGTGGCGTGATCGCCGCCAACCGCGAGGTGACCGTCGAGATGGCCGAGCAGGTCGCCGACATCTTCACCGAGGTCGTCATCGCGCCGTCGTACGCGCCGGGTGCCGTCGAGGTGCTGGCCCGCAAGAAGAACGTCCGCGTTCTCGAGGCCGCCGCCCCCACCGAGACGGGCATCGAGCTGCGTCCGATCTCCGGTGGCGCGTTGCTGCAGGACCGCGACGTCCTCGACGCCGACGGCGACAACTCCGCAAACTGGACGCTGGTGGTCGGCGACGCTGCAGACGAGAAGACCCTCGCGGATCTGGAGTTCGCGTGGCGTGCGTGCCGCGCCGTGAAGTCCAACGCGATCCTGCTCGCGAACGACGGCGCCTCGGTGGGCGTCGGCATGGGGCAGGTCAACCGCGTCGACTCCGCACACCTCGCGGTGCAGCGTGCCGGGGACCGCTCCAAGGGATCGGTGGCGGCGTCCGACGCGTTCTTCCCGTTCCCCGACGGACTGCAGGTCCTGCTCGACGCCGGTGTCCGCGCGGTCGTCCAGCCGGGCGGATCCGTTCGCGACAACGAGGTGATCGAGGCGGCCCGCGAGGCCGGCGTCACCCTCTACCTGACCGGTGCGCGCCACTTCGCGCACTGATCGACACCTTCCGCAGCGCTCCCTCGTCCGGAGTTCGCGAGCCTCAGGCCGCGAGCCCGGACGGGGGAGCGCTGTGCTGTGCGGACTCGATGAGCGTGCGGGCGTGGGCGGCGTCGGTGCCCTCGACGACCAGGCGGGCCGCGCCGCGGGCGATCAGTTCGCTGAGCAGTGCCGCTGCTCCGGCGTCCTGACCGGGCTCGACGTGCCGCAGGTCGATGGTGACGACCTGGCCGGTGAGGTCGCCGGGCAGGTTCAGGGCGGTGGTACCGCCGGCGCCGTGTCTCGTGGCGCCGCCGGCGCCGAGTCGAAGCTTCATGTGATTTCTCCTGACTGGAAGTAGTAAAAGAAAAGGCACCCGAGGCGGTGTGCCTTCGGGTGCCCGAGAGAGGTTCCGGTTACGGGGAACCGGTCTCTCGGGGCCACCTGAAGAAGGCTGCGTGGCGGTGCCAGGCGGGTACGGCGAAATATGCGTGCTCGGAGATGTGCTGTGAAAAGTGCTTGTTGCCTACGTGCTTCAAGGCGTTTGCCGAGCTCATCGACTGCATCGCGACCGTACCCTTCTCGTGTGTGCCCGTTGGTTAACGGAGAACCATACAGCAGTGACGGCCCGGCGACATCTCGGTTTCTGCGCCGAGCGTGTCGCCGGGCCGTGCGAGTCCCGGATGAGAGGGGGATCAGAGGCTGCGGAGCCAGCCCTCGAAACCCTGGGTGAACTCGGTCGACCAGGGCAACGGTGCGATGTAGTCCGCACCGGTGGAGGGGGCGTCGCCGATCTCCTTGAGCACGTGGTTCGCGGTCGTCATGCGCACCGGAGTCAGCGCGGTGTGAGCGAGTGCGGCGTCGAGCGCGTCGACGTCGCTGCTGCTGAGCTGGATGTCCTTCGCAGAGCAACTGGTCACGACCGGCAGACCCGCAGGCAGGCGCGAGGCCAGCTCGCGCGGGTCGAGCGAATCCTCCTCCGCGAGTGCTCGCGCATTGGCGGGGACGAGGCCCGCGGCGCGCAGCGGATCGGGCAGGTCGTCGGTCAGCGTGGCATCGCTCCGCAGCGACTCGACGGCTCCGGCGAGCGCAACCCGCAGCTCGTCCGCCAGTTCCACCGGTAGCTGTCCGGCGCCGACGACGGCGGTGAGCTGTCCGTCGATCTGCGTGGTGAGCAGGTCCAGAAGCCGGACGGCGAGCGGCTCGAGCAGGCCCAGGCCGGCGACCTTCGCGCCGCTGCCGGCGAGGGCCAGCGCGATGAGCGCGCCCTCGCTGTGCCCGACGACGTACACCCGTTCCGGGTCCACGGCGGCGCGGTCGGACAGGAACGTCAGCGCGGCCGCGGCGGCGTCGGTGAACACCGAGAAGCCGAGGTCGCCGATGTCCTCGAGCTCGTACGGACCGAGTCCGGTCGAACCGCTGCCCAGCTTGTCGTAGCGCAGGGACGCGAAACCGTGCCGCTCGAGCAGGTCCGCCAGGAACTCGAGGGTGCCGATCGAACCGGGGAGCAGCGCGCTGTCGCCGTTGCGGTCGGTCGGCCCGCTGCCGGCCAGCAGCAGGACGGCGGGGGCGGGCGCGTCGGGCCCGCTGCCGGCCGGCAGACGCAGGCTGCCGTGCAGGGTGATCGCGCCGGTGGTGAAGGTGATCTCGGTGTCGGCCATGCCGTCGAGTCTCTCAGAGCGACACGTCCGCTCCGTATGCGGCGACGAGCCCACGTGCCGAATCGTCGGAACACTCGTAGCTTGGAGTGGTGACTGCCACACCGCCCGCGCATCTGCCCCGCACTCTCGGTGAACTCCGGGCGTCCGGCCACGTCCAGCGTCCGGTCAAGGAGGAGATGCGTGACAATCTGCTCGCGGCCCTCCGGGACGGCGTGGACCCGTGGCCCGGCATCGTCGGCTTCGAGGAGACGGTGCTGCCGCAACTCGAGCGCGCCCTCATCGCCGGCCACGACGTCGTGCTGCTCGGGGAGCGAGGCCAGGGCAAGACGCGACTGCTGCGCACCTTGCCGCTGTTGCTCGACGAGTGGACGCCGGTGATCGCCGGGTCCGAACTGGGCGAGCACCCGTACGAGCCGATCGCCCCGGCCTCGCTGCGCCGGGCCGCCGAACTCGGCGACGCGCTGCCCGTCGAGTGGCGGCACCGCACGGAGCGCTACGCGGAGAAGCTCGCGACGCCGGACACGTCGGTCGCGGACCTGGTCGGCGACGTCGACCCGATCAAGGTCGCGGAGGGACGCAGCCTGGGCGATCCGGAGACCATCCACTTCGGGCTCGTGCCCCGCGCGCACCGCGGCATCGTCGCGATCAACGAGCTGCCCGACCTGGCCGAACGGATCCAGGTGTCGCTGCTCAACGTCATGGAGGAGCGCGACATCCAGGTCCGCGGCTACACGCTGCGGCTTCCGCTGGACGTGCTGCTGGTGGCCAGCGCCAACCCCGAGGACTACACCAACCGCGGCCGGATCATCACTCCGCTCAAGGACCGCTTCGGCGCCGAGATTCGCACCCATTACCCGTCGTTGCTCGACGACGAGATCGCGGTGATCCGCCAGGAGGCGAACCTGCAGGCGTCGGTGCCGCACCATCTGCTCGAGGTGCTGGCCCGGTTCACTCGGCTGCTGCGCGAGTCGACGTCGGTGGATCAGCGGTCGGGCGTCTCGGCGCGCTTCGCTGTGGCCGGTGCGGAGACGGTGAGTGCCGCCGCGGTGCATCGCAGCGCCGTGCTCGGCGAGGCCGAGGCGGTGGCCCGGCCGATCGACCTCGGCACCGTCGTCGAGGTGCTTCGCGGCAAGGTCGAGTTCGAATCCGGCGAGGAGGGGCGAGAACTCGAGATTCTCGAACATCTGCTGCGACGTGCGACCGCGGACACCGCCCGCACCCGACTCGGCGGTATCGACATGGCATCGCTCGTGTCGGCGGTGGAGCAGGGGCAGCCCGTCGTCACCGGCGAGCGGGTCACCGCGAAGGCGCTGCTCGGGGAGCTACCGGAACTCGACGTGCTCGACGAGGTCGCGGCCCGGCTCGGGGCACAGACCGACGGCGAACGGGCCTCCGCGGCCGAGCTCGCACTCGAGGGCCTCTACCTGGCCCGGCGGATCTCGAAGAATCCGGACGAGAACGGGCAGGCGGTGTATTCATGAGGGCGTGGGCCTCATGAGCCCGTCTCGCGGCGCGCGGTACGGCCGGTACGAGGGCGGCGATCCACTGGCACCGCCGGTGGATCTGCGGGACGCGCTGGCCGCGATCGGTGACGACGTGCTCGAGGGGGCCTCGCCGCGGCAGGCGTTGCGGGAGTTGCTGCGGCGCGGCTTCGGGGACCGGCGCGGGCTCGACGACCTGGCCGCGCAGGCCAACCGGCGCCGCCGGGAGTTGCTGCAACGCAACAACCTCGGTGGGACGCTCGACGAGGTGCGGGAACTGCTCGACCGGGCGGTACTCGAGGAGCGCAAGGCCCTGGCGCGCGCCCTCGACGACGACGCCCGGTTCGCCGAGATGCGGATCGAGGAGCTGCCGCCGTCGACGGCGCAGGCCGTCGCCGACCTCGCCGACTACGACTGGCGCAGCAGCCAGGCCCGCGAGGACTACGAGAAGATCCGTGACCTGCTCGGGCGTGAGCTGCTGGACCAACGATTCGACGGGATGAAGCAGGCTCTCGAAGGCGCCACCGAGGAGGATCGCCAGCGGATCCGCGACATGCTCGAGGACCTGAACGCTCTGCTGGACAGCCATGCTCGCGGCGAGGACACCACGGAGCAGTTCGAGCAGTTCATGAATCGGCACGGCGAGTTCTTCCCCGAGAACCCGCGCAACACCGACGAACTGCTGGACTCGCTGGCCCGTCGGGCCGCCGCAGCTCAGCGGCTGCGGAACTCGCTCACCCCGGATCAACGCGCGGAGCTGGATGCACTGGCGCAGCAGGCATTCGGCGACCCGTCGTTGACGAACCAGCTCGACCGCCTCGACGCGCACCTGCAGGCCGCCCGTCCCGGCGAGGACTGGAACGGCTCGGCGGAGTTCCGCGGCGACGACGGACTCGGGTTGGGGGAGGGGACGTCGGCGGTCGCGGACGTGGCGGACCTCGAGCGGCTGTCCGAGCAACTGTCGCAACAGTATCCGGGCGCCCAGCTCGACGACATCGACACCGAGGCGCTGGCCCGCCAACTCGGAGACGAGGCCGTCGCGGACGCTCGGACGCTCGCCGACCTCGAGAAGGCGCTGCAGCAGCAGGGGTTCTTCGACCGGGCCCCGGACGGTCAGTGGCGCCTGTCGCCCAAGGCGATGCGCCAGTTGGGGCAGACGGCTCTGCGGGACGTCGCCGGAAGCCTCGCGCACCGCGGCGGGCAGCGGGAGACCCGTCGCGCCGGGTCGATGGGGGAGCCGACCGGGGCGTCGCGGGCATGGGAGTTCGGGGACACCGAACCGTGGGACGTCACCCGGACCTTGACCAACGCGATCCTGCGCGAACCCGGCCGGATGCCGGTGCGGATGTCGGTCGCGGACGTGGAAGTGGCCGAGACCGAGCAGCGCGCGCAGGCCGCCGTCGCACTGCTGGTGGACACGTCGTTCTCGATGGTGATGGACGGGCGGTGGGTGCCGATGAAGCGCACTGCGCTGGCGCTCGAGCACCTGGTGACGACGCGGTTCCGGGGAGACGCGTTGCAGCTCATCGGTTTCGGGCGGTACGCGCAGGCCCTCAGTGTTGCCGAGCTCGCGGGCCTGGACGGCGCGTGGGACCAGGGCACCAATCTGCACCACGCGCTGCTGCTCGCGGCCCGGCACCTGCGCCGCCATCCCAACGCGCAGCCCGTCGTGCTGATCGTCACCGACGGTGAGCCCACCGCCCACCTCGAGCCGGACGGGCAGGCGTTCTTCGACTACCCGCCGAACGTGCGGACGCTGGGGCTGACGGTGCGCGAACTCGACACTCTCGCCAGGCTCGGCGCTCAGGTCACCATCTTCCGGCTCGGAGACGATCCCGGCCTGGCCCGTGTCGTGGACCGGATGGCGCAGCGGGTGGGCGGACGAGTCGTCGCACCCGACCTCGACGGTCTCGGTGCTGCCGTGGTGAGCGACTACATGCGGATGCGTCGCCCCGGGCGGTGAGAGGCGTCAGTCCTGCGCGACGATCTGGATCAGATTGCCGCAGGTGTCGTCGAAGACGGCGGTGGTGACGGGCCCCATGTTCAACGGCTCCTGCGTGAACACGACTCCGAGTGCCTTCAGTCGCTCGAACTCGGCCGGCACGTCGTCGACCGCGAAGGAAGCGGCGGGGATTCCGTCCGCGACGAGACCGGTCTTGTAGGCCTGGGCGGCCGGGTGCTGGTCGGGTTCGAGCAGCAACTCGGTGCCGTCGGGGTTCTCGGGAGAGGCGACGGTGAGCCACTTGTGTTCGCCGAGGGGGACTTCGGTCTTCTTCACGAAGCCGAGGACGTCGGTGTAGAAGGCGAGCGCCTTGTCCTGGTCGTCGACGTGCACGCTCGTCAGATGGATCCTCATGGCACTTCTTCCTCTCCGCGGTGCTGCGTGATGTCGTGGTGCGTGATGTCGTGGTGCGTGATGCGAACCGGCCAGCGATCGGTGATCTCTCGTAGGGGTGTCGTGTCGAGATGGTGGAACTTGTACCGGCCCTCGCGTCGGGTTCGGAGCAGGCCGGCCTCCTCCAGTACCGCCACGTGCTGCGAGACGGCTTGCCGGGACGAGCCGACGTCGTGCTTCGTGACGAGTCGCGTGCACAGTTCGAACAGCGTCTGACCGTCCCGGTCGACGAGTTCGTCGAGGATCGCGCGCCGGGTCGGGTCCGCCAGGGCTCTGAACAGGTCACCCACACCCGAAACGATAGGCAAGTGCTCGCTTGCCTGTCAATCCCCGTCGACGCCCGTCGGGGTTCCGTCATCGGTCATCCGACCGATGGTGCGGGTGTGACGACGGTCATAGCGTGGCGATCGTCTCCGCAACACCTCACTGTGAAGGACGGTTCGCCATGAACACATCGGATCCGGGTTGGATGTCGGCTATCGAGATGGCCGCGCAGGTCGCCTCGA
Source organism: Prescottella equi (assembly GCF_002094305.1). GTDB lineage: Bacteria > Actinomycetota > Actinomycetes > Mycobacteriales > Mycobacteriaceae > Prescottella > Prescottella equi. Next base: position 243,604 of record NZ_LWTX01000002.1, on the reverse strand, counting down.
AGAGTCTGTCGCCCAACGAGATCGCGGAGGAGATGATCCGCCGGGTCGACGAGATCAACCCTTCGGTCAACGCGATCGTGCACTTCGACGCCGACCAGGTGCGGCGCGACGCGGCGGAACTGACACGCGCGCAGGTGAGTGGCGAACAGTTGGGGCCGCTGCACGGCGTCCCGTTCACGATCAAGGATCTCACCGACGTCCGCGGTCTCCCGACCACATTCGGCCTGAAGCCCATGCGCGACAACATCGCCGAGCGCGACGCGGTGATCGTGACCCGGTTGCGGCAGGCCGGTGGCCTGTATCTCGGCAAGACCAACACGCCGGAGAGCGGTTACTACGGCGGCACCGACAACCACCTCTTCGGCCCGACCCACAACCCGTGGAAGCCCGGCCACACCGCGGGTGGATCGAGTGGTGGCGCGGCCGCCGCGGTTGCCGCCGGACTGGGCCCGCTCGCCGAGGGCAGCGACGGCGCCGGATCGGTTCGGATCCCGTCGGCGCTGTGCGGCGTCGTCGGTCTCAAACCCACGACCGGCGTGATCCCGCAGACGATCCTGCCCGGCCGCTACAACAACTGGGCCTACCACGGCCCCATCACGCGCACCGTCGCCGACAACGCGCTGATGCTGGACGTGCTCGCCGGACCGGATCATTCGGATCCTCTCAGCATCGAGCGAGTCGAGACGTCGTACGTCGAGGCGGCGCGCGGGGGAATCGACGGCCTGCGGATCGCGTGGTCGCCGAACCTCGGTCTCGGGTACGTCGACCCCGACGTCGCGGCCGTGTGTGCCGAGGCGGTCGCGTGCTTCGAGGAGATGGGCGCGAAGATCGTCGAGGCGACCCCCGATTGGGGAGATCCGTCTCAGGCGATGTGGCACGGCATCTGGGTGCCCGGCTTCGCGGGCGAGCACGACATGCTCAACTGGGACTCGCTGCACGGCGACGTCGACGAGAATCTGATCGAGCTGATCCACGAGGGGCGTCGGCTCACCGGTGTCGACTACGGCCGCGCCGACACGTTCCGCGGTCGCATGTGGGACACCTGGACCGAGTTCATGAACGACTACGACGTCCTCATCTCGCCGACCCTCGCATCCGCGACCTTCCCGCTCACCCAGTTCGCGCCCGACTGGTTGCAGGGCAAGTCGCTCCGCGAGCAGCTTCTCGACTGGCTGCTGACCTACCCGTACAACATGTTGAACAACCCGGCGATCACCGTGCCGGCCGGATTCACCCCGGACGGACGTCCGGTCGGCCTGCAGATCGCTGCGCGGCACCGCCAGGATGCGCTCGTGCTCCGGGCCGCGGCGAACCTGGAGCAGGCGCGGCCGTGGGCGGATCGGCGTCCGGTGGCGTAGGTCACAGGTAGATTCGGCGCCATGGGCGAGCGGTGCGAGACGGCGGCCGGAGACCGGGACCTGATGTCGTCCCGATCCCCGGTCACCGTCGCGCACGGCCTGCTCTCACGCTGGTCCGCCGAACTCGGTTACGTCGCGGCCGCGATCACCTACCGACGCAGTGGGGACCAGGGGCAGCGGGTGCTCGCCAACGGCGGCTACGCGGTGCCCGTCGCGCAGTACCTGGCACGCGAGTTCGTCGACGACACTCGGATCTTCGACCACATCAGGGTGGCGTCCGGGCGGCCGGTCTGCTGGGAGGACGTCCCCGATTTCGAGCTGACATCGGCCGTGGAGGACGTGTTGCGGCCCTCTGGGTTCCGAGAAGGATCCTCGGTGGCACTCGGCCTGGAACGAGGGCAGGTCACCAGCGTCCTGCACGTGAGCTTCACGCGCTCGCAGGTCGATTCGACGGTGCGGGCCGGAATCGAGGCGCTCGCGCGGCAATGTCGCCGCATCGTCGCGGATCAGAGCGAACGTGAATCGTTCCGGCTCAGCGGCCGGGAACACCAGATACTCGCGCTGGTCGCGCAGGGCGCAAGCAACGCCGAGATCGCCGCGGAACTGTTGATCAGTAGGCGCACGGTGGCGACACACCTGGAGAACATCTTCGCCAAGACCGGGACGCGGTCCCGTGTCCGCGTCGCGGTCCGGGCCACGGAACTGGGGATCCTGTGAGCCGGGTGGTTCAGGCGAGCAGCGCCGCCACCAATCCGATCGCCGGGATCGACGCCAAGGTCGTGACGAAGGCCGCGTCGCGGGAGAGGACCATGCCGCGCTGATAGCGGCTGGCGTAGACGAACACGTTCTGCGCGGTGGGCAGCGTCGACACGACGACGATCGCGAACAGTTCGTGACCCTCGAGGCCGAGCAGGTAGCGGGCCATCAGGTACCCGAGCACCGGCTGGACGCAGATCTTGAGCACCGACGCGAGCACGACGTCGCGGCGCGGACTCGCACCCTTCTCGAGCACGCGCACCCCGTACAGCGACAGTCCGAAGGCGAGCAGTGCCCCGGGGACGGAGGCGCCGCCGATGAGCCGGAACGGCTGCATCAGTGCTTCCGGCATCGTCCACCCCGACACGGCCACCGCGAGTCCGGCGGCGCCGGCCAGCACGATCGGATTCTTGAACGGCGCGGTGATCGTCTCGAGCCGGGACGCGTCCTGGCGCATCGTGCTGATGTCGAGCACGGTCAGCGCGATCGGCGAGAAGATCATGATCTGGAACAGCAGCAGCGGCGCCACGAACGACGCGTCGCCGAGTACGAACACGGCGATGGGAATGCCCAGGTTCGCCGAGTTCACGTACGACGACGCGAGCGCGCCGATCGTCAGTTCCGGCAGTTCCCGGCGCAGCCACACCCGGGCGATCACGAAATAGAGGCCGGCGACTGCGAACGCGGTGGCCGCCGCCACGGCGAGGGTCGGGGAGAACACCACCGACAGGTCCGAGTTGGCGAGGGTGTCGAACAGCAGCGCCGGAGTGGCGACGAAGAAGACGAGGCGGCTGAGGACGAACTGCCCGTGCTCGCCGAGGGTGCCGGTGCGACCGAGGAAGTACCCGATCGCGATGACGACGAAGATGACCGTGAAGCCTGCGACCACACCCGACACTGCCTACATCCGCCGATCTACCGAGGTGTCGCTGAACTGCACATACCGCCGCGAACTCTACTCCCGGGGCTTCCGGGCGCCGCGCCGGGCCGGTACCGCGAGCCGCTGCTCATCGGGCGTGTCCGGCACTGCTACCTTTCCCTTCGTGGGAATTCAACCGCCGGAGGACTCCTCACGCTCGAAGCGTGGCGTCTACGGCATCTCGGTGACGTCGGAGCTGTCCGGGATCGGTCCGCAGACGCTGCGGCTGTACGAGAGCCGCGGGCTCATCACTCCGTCGCGCACGTCGGGCGGGACCCGCCGATACAGCGAGGACGACCTGTACCGGCTGACCAGGATCAGTGAACTCGTCGCGCTCGGCGTCAACCTCACCGGTATCGGTCTCATCCTGTCGCTCGAGGACGAACGCGCGGCGCTGACCGCCGAGAACGCCAGATTGAGGGCGGCTGCCGAATCGGCCGTGTAGCAGCGAGACCACCGAGTCCGATCTCGCGTCGACCGAAGGGACGATGAAGTGCCACGCACACAGGAACACGCAGCCCGCTACGCCGATGCGTTGACCGCGCTCGCCGCCGCCACGCATCGGCCCACGAACGTCGTCAACATCGGTGGCGAGTACGCGATCCGTGTCGACTTCGCCTTCGGGATGTACGTGCTCGCCACCAATACCGAACACGGACTGAGCAGCGACCCCGACGCCCGCGACATCTGGTTGGTGCGGCTCTTCGAGCAGACCTCGGACGACACGACGGGCGACGTCGAACTCGTCCGCGCGCGTCACGAGTGGCTCGCCGACGCGTTCGATCTCGTGATCGCCGAACTGATCAGCACCGGCAAGTGGATTTCCTCCGACGCGATGCTCCACGAGATCGCGCCGCGGCCGGAGTCGCCGAACGACTCGGACGCCTGATCGACCGGGCGCCGTCTCTATACGCCGCCCAGGCGGAAGATGCCGTCGCGCGGATCGAAGTGCACCCGCCGTGAGTCGAAGGCGCGCGTGATCGCCCCTGATTCGACGAGTTCGGCGGGGCTGCCGTCGACGACGGTGCCGTCCCCGGCGGCCAGCCACACGTGCTGTGACGTGCGCAGCACCAGTTCGACGTCGTGCGTCGAGAGCAGCACCGTGATTCCGGTGTCGGTGGCGATCTCGTCCAGCAGGGCCAGCAGTTCGACGCGAGCGGCCACGTCGAGGAACGCGCTCGGCTCGTCGAGCACCAACAGGGCCGGCTGCTGCACGAGCGCCCGCGCGATCAGGATGCGCTGTCGCTGGCCGTCCGACATCTCGTGCATGCGCACGTCGGTGAGGTGGGCGGCGCCGAGCCGGTCGAGACTGTCGGCGATGAGCCGCTTCTCGTCCGCGCTCAACCGGGATGTGAAGCCCTGGTGGGGGAGTCGTCCGAGGGCGGCCACCTCGCCACCCGTGAGCAGGCCCCCGTCGACGCGGTCGGTGAGGACCACCGCGATCCTCCGGGCGCGGTGTGCGGGGGAGAGCTTCGTGACGTCGTCCCCGTCGAGGAACACCGACCCGCCGAGGACACGCTGCAACCCGGCGACCGACCGCAGCAGCGTCGACTTGCCCGCGCCGTTGGGGCCGAGCAGGGCGGTGACCTGACCGGCGTGGGCCGTCAATCGCACATCTCGCAGGATCGTCCGCGCCGGGCGGCCCGGGTAGCCGACGGTGACGTCGTCGAGGACGAGCGTCATGAGACGGTCCCGGCTTGGGCGCGGCGCGAGCGCAGGAGGACGAGGATCACGACCGGCGCGCCGACGAGCGCGGTGACGACGTTGAGGGGCAGGACGCCGTCGCGTCCGGGCAGCTGGGCGACCACCGAACACAGCAGTGACACACCGGCCCCCATGAGCACGACGCCGGGCAGGAGGATCCGGTGGTCGGAGGTGCCGAGCGCCAGCCGGGCGAGGTGTGGGACCGCGATCCCGAGGAAGGCGATCGGTCCGCAGAACGCGGTGACGGCGCCGGCCAGCAGCGCCGACGCCGTGATCGCGATCGTTCGGGTGCGGACCAGATGGACGCCCATCGAGTGGGCGTAGTCCTCGCCGAGGAGCATCGCGTTGAGCGGCCGGACCAGCGTCGCGGCCAACACGACACCGACGAGCACGGCGGGCACGAGAACCCGCAGATCCGACCACGACGCGCCCGCGTACGAGCCGAGGCTCCACAGGACGAACTGCTGCATCTGGGCGGGCTGCGAGAACGCGACCAGCAGCGAGACGATCGCGCTGGTGACGGACCCCACCATGACGCCGACGATGAGCAGCGTGACGACCGAACGGATCCAGCGCGAGATGGCGAGCACCAGCAGCAGCACGGCCAGCGCGCCTATCGCGGCAGCCGCAGCGACCCCGAGACGCCCGGTTCCCGCGACCGCCGCGAAGACGCCGGCGCCGGTACCCGAGCCGAGCACCACGAGCGCGACGCCCAGACTCGCGCCGGAGGACACCCCGAGGATGTACGGGTCGGCGAGGGGATTGGCGAACAGCGTCTGCATCAGCAGACCCGCCACCGCGAGCGCCGCGCCCGCACAGGCCGCGGTGACCACGCGGGGCAGACGGATGTCCGCGATGAGCGTGGTCCAGCGCTCTGAGCCCGCGTCACCGGTGAACAGGTACCGCGCGGTGGTGCCGAACGGGATGGTCACCGATCCGACCGAAACCGCGAGGATCGTCGCCGCGACGACGAACGCGGCCAGCGCGGTGACGGTGGCGGCGGTGCGGTTCACTGCAGTCGACGGTAGAAGGTGAACTCGTGGCCGGGCAGAAGGTCCGGATGCGCGATCGCGATGAGATCGGCGAGCACCAGGTCGGGGCGCAGGACGCCCTGCTCGTAGATGTCGAGCGCGCCCGCGTCGGTCATCCGCGCCGACGACGTCCACACCTGACCGTCGCGGAAGGCTGCGAACTCGGCGAGGCGCGGCTCGGCGGCGATCGCCTCGGCCTTCGTCCTGTTCGAAGACGTGCTGATCGCCAACGGGAATCCGCCGGCCTTCGCGAACACGGTCTCGAGGTCCGTCTGCAGGCTGCCGGTGCCCGGCTCCGACTTCCACGGGTGCGTGATGCGGGCGGTGGAGTACAGGTCGTTGGAGTAGCTGGCCAGCGGGACCGACCACGCTCCCTGATAGGGCAGGCCCGGAACGATCGGCGCGTCCGCGACGTTCGCGGCGAGTGTCGTGTACTTGCCGTACTCGGAGACGATGCCGTCGAACGTCTCGGTGGCCTGCTGCTCGGTGCCGGTGAGGGCCGCGAAGAACTTGATCCACTCGGCCCGGCCCAACGGGTCGGTCTCGAGCCAGTCGTAGTTGTCGAGGACCGGGATCTTCGAACGCTCGATCACCGCGAAAGCGGGATCGGTGAAGCCGCCGGTCACGAACGCCTGCGGGGCCTGCGCCACGACGGCCTCCGCGTCGACCTGGCCGGCAGTGGCGAACTGGGTGACGCCGTCGTCGGCGATGTGGGCGCGCGCGGCCTCGCTGTAGACGTAGTCGGCGCTCGCGAAACCGGTCAGAACGTCGAGCTTGCCGAGGGCCTCGAGGCTCGGCAGGTGCGTCGTCGACTCGGCGAACAGGCTCGTCACCGGCGTCGTGACCTGCTGGGCGCCGGCGAGGTCGCCCGTGAGTTCGGGCGCCGGGGCGCCGCAGCGGGTGAGCACGTACGACTCGTCGGCCTGGCCGGGCTGGCGGACCGTCACCACCTGGTACGACTGGTGGTACTCGATGTCGAAGTTCTCCGCGTATTCCACGGTCTGCTTGTCCGGGAAGTAGTCGGTGCCCGCGTCGAAGTCGGTGATGCAGTCGGCGCCGGCGGCCGACGCGGCGTCGGTCGAGTCATCGGACGAGCACGCCGCGACAGCGCCCACGGTCAGGGCGGTCGCGGTGAGAAGAACAGCGGTACGGAACGAAAACGACACCCGGAGAATCTAGCGTGCAGCCGCGGCGGACCGTGCGTCGCTCGCCACGAACGCCGAGAGGCCGCGCGGTCGGTCGGACTGCGCGGCCTCTCGGGTGGGTCCTAGCGGCTGGTGAAGGGGAGAAGCGCCATCTCGCGCGCGTTCTTCACCGCCACGGCGACCTGGCGCTGCTGCTGCGGGGTCAGCCCCGTGACGCGGCGGCTACGGATCTTGCCGCGGTCCGAGATGAAGGTGCGCAGGAGGTTGACGTCCTTGTAGTCGACGGTCTCGATGCCCGCGGCGATGAGCGGGTTCTTCTTGGGGCGGCGGCCCTGCTCGCCGCGCGACTTCCTCGACGGTGATCTCTTGACTGCCATTGCTCTTTCCTTACCAGCTCGACTTGTGCACGCCTGGCAGTTCCCCGCGGTGTGCCATCTCGCGTACCCGAACGCGGGAAAGGCCGAACTTTCGCAGGTGACCGCGCGGACGTCCATCCGCGGCGTCTCGATTGCGCAATCGTACCGGACTCGCGTCCCGCGGCAGCCCTGCCAGCCGAAACTGTGCTGTGACGCGTTCCTCGGGAGTGGACGTGGGCCGCCGGATGGTCTCCTTCAGTTCCGCGCGGAGCGGCGCGTAGCGCGCCACGGTCGCCTTGCGTTGTTCGTTCCGGACGATCTTCGACTTCTTCGCCATGTCGTCAGCGCTCCTCTCGAAAGTCGACGTGCCGGCGCACCACGGGGTCGTAGCGGCGCAGTACCAGACGCTCCGGGTCGTTGCGTCGGTTCTTCCGGGTGTAGTAGCGGTATCCGGTGCCCGCCGTGGACACGAGCTTGGTGAGTGGGCGGATCTCGTTGCCTGCCATGGTTTTCAAACCTTCTCTCCGGCGGCCCGGAGGCGGGCGACCACGGCTTCGATGCCGTCGCGGTCGATGGTGCGGATGCCTTTCGGGGTGACGCGCAGGGTGATCCTGCGGCCCTCGCCGGGCAGGAAGTACGTCTTGGTCTGGATGTTGGGGTTCCAGCGCCGATTGGTCCGTCGGTGCGAGTGGGATACGGATCGGCCGAAGCCGGGGCGTCTGCCGGTCACCTGGCAGTGAGCGGACACGGAGGCTCCCTTCCGGCCGTCGAGCGGCCAGTTCTTGAAAACGGTTGTCGATAACGCTGAGTGAGCGTAGTCTTCTGTATCTGTAATGACAATCATTTTCGAAAGGGGGTTCGTGGCTGTGACATCGGACGGTCGGACTCCGCTGGTGCTCGTGAGCGGGTGGCGCGGGCCGGTGGAGGAGACGGCCCGCTCGTTCCTCGACGGCCAGGGCACCGTCGTGATCCGTCACGATCTCACCGACCTCGGGCAGGGCGTCGTGCGCCGGACCGTCACCACGGGGACCGCCGCCGTGCCCGTCGTGACAACCGAGATCCTCGAACTCGCCCACGGGTGCGTGTCCTGCACACTGCGGTTCGACCTGCTCCCGCTGCTGCGGAAGCTGCATGCCCGCAGCACCGTGGACCGCGTCGTCCTCGAACTCGACCCTGCACTGGAACCCGAAGCGGTGTGCTGGGCGATAGAGCACGTCCCGGTGGTGGGTGTGGTGGGACGGATCGACGGGCCCGCGGCCCGCGACATCCGTGTCGAAGCCATCGTCACCTGCGTCGACGTCGACGGCTGGTGGGACGCGGTGACCGGCGACGAGGACCTCGACGACGACCGGACCGTGGCGCAGGTCGCCGTGGGACAGGTGGCGTTCGCCGACGCGCTCGTCGTTCACCCCTCCGCGCGCGATCCGTGGTTGACGCACAAGGTTCGCGCGGTGCTGGCCCGCCTCGCACCCGGCGCCCCCGTGGTGTCCGCAGCGGACGGACCCTCGCTCCTGTCGCAGGTCGGCGCCGACGCCCGCCGAGGTCGGGTCGACGGTGCCCATTCGCCGCTGCTGCGCGGACGTCCACCGCTCGAGGAGGAACACGGTGTCGCACTCGTCGAGTTCACCGCGCGCCGACCGTTCCACCCGGGTCGGCTGCACGAGGCGATCGACGTCCTGCTCGACGGGGTCGTCACCGCCCGCGGCCGGCTCTGGCTCGCGACGCGGCCCGACGCCGCGCTGTGGCTCGAATCCGCCGGCGGGGGACTGCGGGTGGCCGCTGCCGACCGCTGGCTCGCCGACATGACCGACGACGAGACCGAGCTCGTCGACCCGGAGCGTCGAGCTCTCGCCGCGCTGCGGTGGGACGACCGGTTCGGCGACCGGGACACCTCGATGGTGGTGCTCGTCCACGACGTCGAACCGGAGGAGATCACCGCCGCGCTCGGGTGGGCGCTGGTCACCGAGCGTGAACTCGCGGACGAGGCGGCGTGGCCCACATGGGACGACCCGTTCGGCGAATTCCATACCGACCCCTGCGCCGAGGCACCCCTCGGTGCCTTCGAGAAGAACGGAGAGAACGCATCGTGAAGACCGGAATCCATCCCGACTACCGACCCGTCGTGTTCCAGGACGCGAACACCGGAACGGCCTTTCTCACGAGATCGACGGCACACACCGACCGCACCGTCGTGTGGGAGGACGGCCGCAGCTATCCGCTCGTGGTCGTCGACGTGACCAGCGCGTCCCATCCCTTCTGGACGGGCGCGGACAGGATCGTCGACACCGAGGGACGAGTCGAGAAGTTCGAGCGCCGGTACGGCCGTCGCACCCGTCGCGGACCTCGGGAGGGCTGACCGATGGCGGTACCGAAGCGGCGCCGCTCGCGCGCCAACACCCGCAAGCGGCGGGCGCAGTGGAAGGCGGCGGCCCCCGCGCTGGTGACGGTCACCGTGGGCGGGCAGTCGTTCCGCGTTCCCCGACGTCTGGTGCGGGCTGTCCGACTCGGGGTGATCGATCCGTCGCGCCTGTGACGGCCGCCATGTCGGCCGTGCGAGGCTGTCGGCGTGCTGCTGAAGATCCTCGAACTGGTGGGCATCGTCGCGTTCGCCGCGTCCGGTGCCCTCGTCGGGGTCAGTAAACGCTTCGACATCTTCGGGGTGTGCGTCGTCGGTGTCTTCACCGGCATCGGCGGCGGCATCGTGCGCGACATCCTCCTCGGGATCCATCCGCCGACGTCGCTGACGAACTGGCCGCTGTTCGGGACCGCGGCCGTGACGTCGATGGTCGTGTTCTTCCTGCACTCGGCGCTCGGCAAGCTGCGCCGCGAGATCCTGGTGCTGGACGCGCTCGGCATGGGCTTGTTCGCGAGCACCGGCGCCGTGATCGCCCTCGACGCCGGTGCCGGGGCGCTCGCGTCGGTGCTGATCGGGGCCACCGCCGCGATCGGCGGCGGCATCCTGCGCGACGTCCTGGTGAACGAGGTGCCGCTGCTGCTGCACCGCGACCTGTACGCGATACCCGCGCTGCTGGGCGCCGGGATCGTGGTGGCGGGGACGTCGGCGGGTCTGACCGGCGACACCTCGCTCGTGATCGGGACGGTGGTGGCGTCGGGGCTGCGTCTGCTGGCGCTGTGGCGGAGCTGGTCGCTGCCCGGCCCACGGCTGTCCCGCGAGTGACCCGACACGCGTGAACGGGATCCTCTCAGCGGGATCTCAGCCGGTGGGGCCAAAATGTCGGCATGCGCATATTGGTGGTCGACGACGACCGGGCGGTGCGGGAGTCGCTGCGGCGATCCCTGAGCTTCAACGGCTACACGGTCGATCTCGCCGTCGACGGCATGGATGCGCTCGAGAAGGTCGCGGCGTCGCGCCCCGATGCCCTCGTGCTCGACGTGATGATGCCGCGCCTGGACGGACTCGAGGTGTGCCGCCGACTGCGCAGCACCGGCGACGATCTGCCGATTCTCGTTCTCACCGCCCGTGATTCGGTGTCCGAGCGGGTCGCCGGCCTGGACGCCGGTGCCGACGACTACCTGCCCAAGCCGTTCGCGCTCGAGGAGTTGCTCGCCCGTCTGCGCGCCCTGCTGCGCCGGGCTGCGCCGGCCGCCGGGGACGACTCCGAGGCCATGACGTTCGAGGACCTCACGCTGGACCCGGTGACCCGCGAGGTGACCCGCGGCGGTCGCTCGATCAGCCTCACCCGCACCGAGTTCGCGCTGCTCGAGATGCTGATGGCGAACCCGCGCCGGGTGTTGTCCCGCAGCCGCATCCTCGAGGAGGTGTGGGGTTACGACTTCCCGACGTCGGGCAATGCGCTCGAGGTGTACGTCGGCTACCTGCGGCGCAAGACCGAGGCCGACGGTGAGCCGCGCCTGATCCACACGGTGCGCGGTGTCGGTTACGTCCTGCGGGAGACGCCTCCGTGATGGGTGCGCCCTTCGGTAGGTCCGGTCCGCCGCCACAGCCCGCGTCGCCGCCCCCGTTCCGCCCCATGCGGCCCGTGCAGCACGAGATGCGGCCCCCGATGCCGCTGACGCGATCGGTGTCGCTGCGCTGGCGGGTGACGCTGCTGGCGGCGTCGGTCGTCGCGATCGCGGTGGCGCTCATGGCGTTCGCCGCGTATGCGGTGGTGTCGCGGGCGTTGTATGCGGACGTCGACCACCAACTGCGTTCCCGCGCATCCGCGATCGTCGACAACGACCTCATCACGTTCGACCCGCGGTACATCGCGGGCGCCACCCTCTACACCACCGATATCAGTGTGGCGCTGATCTTCCCGGACCTGAACAAGTACATCCCGCCGGGTTCCGTGGTGCCGATCGGCCCAGCCGAACTGGCCGTTGCCCGTGGTCAGCTCGACTCGTCGCTGCGCACCGTCGAGGGCAACCGGGTGCTGGCCGAGCGAACCCGCGACGGCAGCACCCTGGTGATCGCGCAGCGTCTGGAACCGACCGAGGACGTCCTCGACCGGCTCGCGTGGGTGCTGTTCGTGGTGGGTGGTTGCGGCGTCGTACTCGCGGCGGCCGCCGGCACCACCGTGGGACGCACCGGTCTGCGGCCGATCGCGCGGTTGACCGCCGCGGCCGAACGGGTCGCGCGCACCGACGACCTCACGCCCATCCCGGTGACCGGTAACGACGAACTCGCCCGGCTCACCGTCAGTTTCAACACCATGCTGCGCGCGCTCGGGGAGTCGCGGAACCGGCAGAGTCGCCTCGTGGCGGACGCCGGACACGAACTGCGCACGCCGCTGACGTCGCTGCGCACCAACATGGAGCTGCTGATCGCGTCGAGCCGCCCCGGCGCGCCGAGCATCCCCGACGAGGACATGGCCGATCTGCGCGCGGACGTCGTCGCGCAGATCGAGGAGCTGTCCACGCTCGTCGGCGACCTCGTCGACCTGGCCCGCGAGGACGCCCCCGAGACGGTGTTCGAACTCGTCGACCTGAGCGAGGTGGTCGAACGATCGTTGGAGAAGGCGCGCCGTCGCCGCAACGAGATCGACTTCGAGGCACGGACGACGCCGTGGTTCATCTACGGCGACCAGGCCGGGCTGTCCCGAGCCGTGCTCAACGTCCTCGACAATGCAGCGAAGTGGAGCCCCACCGGTGACCGTGTCGATGTCACGATGCGGCAGATCGGGGACCGGCTGCTCGAACTCGTCGTCGACGATGCGGGCCCGGGCATTCCGCTCGAGGACCGCGAACTGGTCTTCGAGCGGTTCTACCGGTCCACCGCCTCGCGCTCCATGCCCGGGTCGGGCCTCGGCCTGGCCATCGTCCGGCAGGTCGTCGTCAAACACGGCGGCACGATCGCGGTGGAGACGTCGGACCGGGGCGGCACCCGGATCCGCATCGTGTTGCCGGGCGAGCCCGAGGCCGAGGGGCGCTGATCCGTTCGGTCGGTTCGTTCGGCCGCTCTGCTGTCCGAATTGTGTTGTTGGCCAGCGCGGGTAAGGACACGGGAAACTGAAAGGACCGTCTCAGCGGCCTCTCAGACGGGCCGGGCAGTCTGGTAGTCAGCGACCCACCAGCGCCGCCCGACACAGGCGGACAGACAGAAAGCGGTGCGATGACCGACGACCGTAATCCTCACGGTGACCCGAACCAGGGCAATCCCTACCAGGGTCATCCCGCCCAGAACGCCCACCAGCACGGCGAGGGACAGCAGCCGTCCGCTCCGCGCGATCCGTGGAGCCCCGGAGCCGGCTACCACCCGACGACGCCGCAGGGCGCCGGCGGCTACCCGGGCTACCCGCAGCAGCCCGGGTACCAGGCGGGGTACCGCCCGACCGAGCAGATCCCGACGGTCGGTGGCACGGGAACCCTGCCCACCACCGGTGCGCCGACGCCGTCCACCGAGCCCCGGCGGGTGGGCCGGACGGCTCTCGTGGCGGGCGCCGTCGCGCTGGCGCTCGTGAGCGGGGGTATCGGTGGCGTCGTGGGATCGCTCGCTTCGTCGAACAACGGCAGCAGCGCCCCCGTCTCGAACGCGCTCGACGCACCGAAGCCCAGCACCAGTCCCGCGTCCAACGCGCCGGCGGGGTCCGTCGAGGCCGTCGCCGCCAAGGTCGTGCCGAGCGTCGTGCAGATCCAGGTCGCGGGCACCCGCGGTGAAGGCGAGGGCTCCGGTGTGATCCTCTCGTCCGACGGACTGATCATGACCAACAACCACGTCATCGCCGGCGGCGGAACCGACGGCAAGCTGCTGGTCGCGTTCTCGGACGGCAGCACGGCCCCGGCCACCCTCGTCGGTACCGACCCCACCTCGGACATCGCGGTCATCAAGGTCGACGGCAAGTCCGGCCTGACCCCGATCGAGCTGGGCTCGTCCGAGGACGTCAAGGTCGGCGAGGAGGTCGTCGCGATCGGTTCGCCGCTCGGCCTGGCCGGCACCGTCACCGCCGGCATCGTCTCCGCGCTCGACCGCCCCGTGTCGACGAGCGGGGAGACCGGCAACCAGAACACCGTCATCGACGCGATCCAGACGGACGCCGCGATCAACCCGGGCAACTCGGGTGGCGCGCTGGTGAACATGGAAGGCCAACTGGTCGGCATCAACACCGCGATCGCGACGGCCGGTGGGCAGGGCGGATCGATCGGACTCGGCTTCGCGATCCCCGTCGACCAGGCCCGGCGCATCGCCGACGAACTGGTGAAGACCGGCAAGGCCACGCAGGCGATCATCGGCGTCCAGGTCGCGGCCAAGGACGCGACGGGCGGCGCGACGGTGGTCGACGTCACCGGCGGCGGACCGGCCGAGAAGGCCGGCATCCCGAAGGGTGCGGTCGTCACCAAGGTCGACGATCGCGTGATCACGAGCGGGGACGCGCTGATCGCCGCGATCCGCTCCCACGCGCCCGGCGACAAGGTGAGCGTCACGTACAAGGACCCGTCCGGCAACAGCAAGACCGTCGACGTCGAACTCGGCACCGCGCCCACCACGGGCGGCCGTTGATGAACTCCGGAGCGCGACCGGCGCCGCGGATTCTCCGCCACGTCCCGTCGTCGTCGGACGCTGCCACTACGGTGGGAACCATGGAACTGGAATCACCGATGGCCGGACGAGCTCTCGTCGTCATCGTCGACGATCGCACCGCCCACGGCGACCTCGACTCGACGGGTCCGCTCGTCACCGAACTGCTCACCGAGGCCGGATTCCTGGTGGACGCGACCGTCGCGGTGACCGCGGACGAGGTGGAGATTCGCAACGCGCTCAACACCGCGGTGATCGGCGGTGTCGACCTGGTGATCTCGGTCGGCGGCACCGGCGTCACCCCGCGTGACGTCACCCCCGAGGCCACCGCCGAGGTTCTCGATCGCGAGTTGCCCGGTATCAGTGAGGCACTCAGGTCCTCGGGTCTGGCGGCCGGTGCGGTCGACGCGGTGATCTCGCGCGGTCTGGTCGGTATCTCCGGCAGCACCCTGGTGGCCAATCTCGCGGCGTCGCGGGCGGCCGTCCGCGACGGCATGGCGACGCTGACGCCGCTTGCGAGCCACGTCATCGGTCAGTTGTCGGCGATCGACGAATGACGCAGGAAAAGAAGAAGGAGATCGACCGGGCACGGCTGGACGCCGTGTTCGGAACGGTCCTGCCCGACCAGACGTCGGACGAGCGGTCCCCGGACGGCGAGTCGCGCGGCGACGGCACTCCGGACGAGTGGCTGCGTCGTCAGGTGCCCCCGCACCACGGCTGATCTCGAGTCGCTCGGACGGCGACTCCCGCAGCAGAGACGAAACGATGCGCGTGCCCTCCGGAGGGCACGCGCATCGTCGTTTCGGTGTGGGCCGACGGATCAGTCGTCGACTCGGGTGTGCCTGCCGTCGGACTCCGCGGACGAGGCCTCGCCGATGCGGCCCTCGGCCAGGATGTCGCGAATCTGGATGAGCAGGTCCGCCTCACTGGCTTTCGTGTCCTCTTCCTCCGTCGCGAAACGGGCCTTGACGGCGTTCGCGGGGACGATCAGGACGAAGTAGACGACGGCAGCGATGATGACGAAGTTGATGATCGCAGTCACCACGGCACCGACGTTGACGAACGTTGCGTCGTTGCCCTCGATGATCGCCTTACCCCAGGGAAGGTCGTCGGATCCGCCGACCGCGGCGATGAGCGGGCTGATGATGTTGTCGGTGAACGCGGTCACGATCGCGGTGAACGCGGCGCCGACGACCACCGCGACCGCCAGATCCAGGACATTGCCCCGGAGCAGGAAGTCCTTGAATCCCTTGAGCATCTGTGCCCCCTCGCTTGGAATGACTGGTGCACCAGCAGACCCTAATTCACGGGGACACGGTGGGCGACCGGCGCGCGTTCACCGCAGGGTCACCGTGAGCGCTTCGGTCAACGATGCGGTCGCCACCGCCCCCGCGGCGGGCGCCGGCAGCGCGAGCATCACGACGCGGTCGCGCCGTCCCGCACCGGACGATTCGGGGGAGACGAGCACCACCGTGGCGTCGGTTGCCAGCACGGTGGCGGCGGGCCGTCGCGTCTCGGTGGGCCCGGACGTCTGGTCCACGGTCAGGACGTCGACGCGGTCGCCGGCGCGGATGAGTTCGGACAGACCCGGATCCGTCAGCCGGACCGGCACCATCCGCGCGTCGGGCGCCCCGGCAGCGGCCTCGGTGAGCCGGGGGCCGAGGAGACGGACATCGGTGAGCATCTCGCCCGCCCGTACCGGTGAGGCGACGGTGCGGCCGGAGGCGTCGGCGACGACACGCACGGATCCCTCGGGAAGATCAGGATCCGGGCGGGCGACGACCCGGACATCGCCGGGGGTGAGCACCGTTCCGGGGGTCAGATCGTGCGCCGCGACGAGGACCGGGGCGCCCGAGTCACGTAATCCGTCGCGCAGCAGGAGCACCCCGGCGGCGACGATCAGGACACCGGCGGTGACCCGCCGGGCCGTGTCGGTGCGGGCCCAGTCCGGACGCACAGCGGCGCCGACCCTGCCCAGCAGGGTCGGCGCCAGCGACGCATCGGGACTCGGCCCCCGGGAACGGACGGAATACTTCGGCATGCCATCGGACGCTACGGCCGGGTGCGAGGAACCGGCCGGGGCTTTCCTGGGCGGACCGATCTGCCTGTGGATGAGTCCGGAGCTGTGGAGAAAGTGGTTCGGCGGCGGCGGCTAGCTCGCGGCGGCCGTGCTCGATCCGCTCGTGGTGGACGAGGAAGAGGAAGCAGTCGAGGTCGACTCGGACTTCTTCGCGGGCTCGCTCACGGTGCTCGAGCCGCCGCCACGGCTGTCGGTGCGGTAGAAGCCGCTGCCCTTGAACACGATGCCGACCGAGTTGAACAGCTTGCGGAGCTTGCCCGAGCATGCCGGGCACACGGTCAGGGTGTCGTCGCTGAACGACTGCACGATGTCGAACTTGTTGTCGCACTCGGTGCAGGCGTACGAGTAGGTGGGCACTGGGGTTCCTCCGCACTGTGTAGTCAAACCGCAGGTGTTGGCACTCTACAGTCGACAGTGCCAACAGCGGAAACCAGCATGCTATTTCCGCGAGTGAGCGAACGTCGCGAAAGTCACTTGTCGCGCAGCCGGACCAGCCCGCGGCCCGGGGTGAGCGCGTAGTGCATCCGGACGTCGTGCGGGTCGGCGGGCAGTGTGGGCACCAACTCGCAGTCGCGTACCACCGCGACGAGTGCCGCGCCGGGATCGGCGTAGCCGAGGGTGCGGTCGTAGAACCCGGCTCCTCGGCCCAGTCGGGTGCCCCGCTCGTCCACGGCGAGCGCCGGGACGAAGATCACGGACGCGGACGCGACCTCGCCGGCCGGCAACACCGGACCGAAGGGTTCCTGCAGTCCGTGGCCCGCCGCGGCCAGCCCTTCGGCGCCCGTGAACTCGGCCCACTCGAGCGGGCCGGGTTCACCGGTGACCGGGAGCAGCACCCGCAACCCGGCCGCACGCAGCGCGTCGAGCATCTCGATGGAACCTGGTTCCGAGCCGACAGGCACGTACGCGCACACCGTCGCCCCCGCCGGAGCCGTCGATCCGGCCACGGAAACCGCCGTCGCGGCCAGCGCCCGCGCCTCGGCCGCCCGCGTTCCGGAGGACACCGCACGGCGTTCGCGGAGGACGTGAGCACGCCATTCCGCCTTGGAGAGCGAATTCATGACCGCCACCTTAGGATCGCTCCGTCCGGCCGCGGGGGCCGGATGGATAGGGTGGTGAGTTATGACAGATGCCGTCACCAATGACAACAGGTGCTTCCGGACGGCGGTCGTGCCCGCTGCAGGGATGGGAACGCGGTTCCTACCTGCGACGAAGACCGTTCCGAAGGAGTTACTCCCGGTGGTCGACACGCCGGGCATCGAGTTGGTGGCGGGTGAGGCGGCCGATTCGGGGGCGAACCGTCTCGTCATCGTGACCTCGCCCGGTAAGGACGGTGTCGTCGCTCACTTCGTCGAGGATCTCGTCCTCGAGAGCAAGCTCGAAGCCAGCGGCAAGTACCACCTACTCGAGAAGGTCCGGAAGGCTCCGGGACTGCTGGAGGTCGACTCCGTCGTGCAGGCCGAGCCGCTGGGCCTCGGTCACGCGGTCGGGTGCGCCGAAGCGGTGCTCGACGACGACGAGGACGCCATCGCGGTGCTCCTGCCGGACGATCTGGTGATGCCGCGCGGCGTGCTCGAGACCATGGCGCGGGTGCGCGCCAAGCGCGGCGGCAGCGTGCTGTGCGCCATCGACGTGCCCAAGGAGCAGGTCAGCGCGTACGGCGTGTTCGACGTCGAGACAGTCCCGGACGCGACCAACCCGGACGTCCTCAAGGTCGTCGGAATGGTCGAGAAGCCGGCGATGGAGGACGCTCCGTCCACCTTCGCCGCGGCCGGCCGGTACCTGCTCGACCGCGCGATCTTCGACGCCTTGCGCCGGATCGAGCCGGGCGCGGGCGGCGAACTCCAGCTCACCGACGCCATCGCACTGCTGATCTCCGAGGGACATCCCGTCCACGTCGTGGTCCATCGCGGAACTCGACACGATCTGGGAAATCCCGGCGGTTACCTGCGGGCTGCGGTTGACTTTGCGTTGAACAGCGACGAGTACGGTCCGTCGCTGCGTGAGTGGCTGGCCGACCGACTGCAGCAGCCTTCCGCCGAATAGCGGTTCGCAGCAGTACAGGTCGGGTCGACAGGGTCTGGAGGACGAGAAACCACATGCGCTCGGTTGAGGAGCAGCAGTCGAGAGTGACTGCTGCCGCGGTGGCGCCCCGGCCCGTCCGGGTGGCGATCTCCGAGGCGCAGGGGCTGCTCTGCGCGGAGGAAGTGGTGACCGAACGGCCACTGCCAGGCTTCGACCAGGCCGCGATCGACGGCTATGCGGTTCGCAGTGTCGACGTCCTCGCCGCGGGCACCGATGTCCGCGGCGAGGACGGCGAGCCCACCGAGCTCACACTGCCGGTGGTCGGTGAGGTCACCGCGGGCTCGCGTCAGCCGATCAGGCTCCAGCCCCGGCAGGCGGTGCGGGTCGACACCGGTGCGCCGCTGCCGACTCTCGCGGACGCCGTCCTGCCGATGGACCGCACCGACGGCGGTCACGTGCGGGTCAAGGTCTACAAGCCGGTGCGATCCGGCGACTACGTCCGACGCGCCGGTGACGATGTCCAGCCCGGCGACGTCGCGGTCCGGGCGGGCACGATCATCGGCGCCGCCCAGGTCGGGCTGCTCGCCGCGGTCGGCCGGGACAAGGTTCTCGTGCATCCACGGCCACGCCTGTCGGTGATATCGGTGGGCGGCGAACTCGTCGACATCGACCGCACGCCCGGCCCGGGGCAGGTGTACGACGTCAATTCGTACGCGCTCGCGGCCGCCGCGCGGGACGCCGGCGCCGACGTCAACCGGGTCGGCATCGCGACGATGGATCCGCGGCGGCTCCGGGAAGTCGTCGAGGGGCAGTTGATCCGCTCCGAGATCGTCGTCATCGCGGGCGCCGTCGGTGGTGGCGCGTCCGACGAGGTGCGCGAGGCGCTCGCGGATCTGGGCGATCTCGAGGTGGAGCGGGTGGCGATGCACCCGGGATCCGTGCAGGGTTTCGGACAGTTGGGGCGCGACGAGGTGCCGACGTTCCTGCTGCCGTCCAATCCGGTCAGTGCGCTCGTGGTGTTCGAGGTGATGGTGCGGCCGCTGATCCGTATCGCCCTGGGCCGGCGGCAGCCGATGCGCCGGATCGTCACGGCCCGGTCGGTCGCCCCGATCACGTCCATCGCGAACCGCAAGGGCTTTCTGCGGGGACAACTGATGCGGGACGAAACCACCGGCGAGTACCTCGTGCAGGCGCTCGGCGGAGCGCCGGGAGCGTCGTCGCACCTGCTCGCCACGTTGGCCGAGGCCAACTGTCTGGTGCTCGTCGACCCCGAGGTCACCGAGGTTCGGGCCGGTGAAGAGGTGGAAGTCGCGTTCCTTGCGCAGCGGGGCTGAGCGGGGCGGATCGGTGCATCCTGGATGGCCTGCCCGGGTCGGGCCGCTGCGGGTGACGGCGGGCCGGGTAACGCTGCGGCCCATCCGGTTACGTGATGCGGCGACGTGGAGTCGGCTGCGCATCGTCAATCGGGAGCATCTCGAGCCGTGGGAGCCCACCGGGCAGGCGCCGTGGGACGATCGGCACCATGTCACCGTCTGGCCGGGCCTGTGTTCGAGCCTGCGCTCCGAGGCCCGCAAAGGCCGCATGCTGCCGATGGTCATCGAACTCGACGGTCGCTACTGCGGCCAGATCACGGTCGGCAACATCATCCGAGGCGCCCTGAGTTCGGCGTGGATCGGCTACTGGGTCACGAAGGACGTCGGCGGCCAGGGGGTGGCGACCGCCGCCCTCGCACTCGGTTTGGACCACTGCTTCGGTCCCATGGGACTGCATCGCGTGGAAGCCACCGTGCGCCCGGAAAACGTTGCGAGCCGGGCAGTTCTGGAACACGCCGGGTTCCGGGAGGAGGGATTGCTGCGCCGCTACCTCGACGTCGACGGCCAATGGCGGGACCACCTGCTGGTGGCGATGACGGTGGAAGAGGTTCCGGGCTCGATCTCCGACCGGTTGGTGCGGGCCGGACGCGCCACGTGGGGCTGACGGCCGAGCGACCCCGCCGGGGCCCGACGCCCGACGAGGCCGCTCGGCCGCGGATCACACGATGACGGGCGGGCCGTAACTGACGACGACGTCATCGGCGATATCGGTCGACGCGGTGAAGATCGCGTAGGACCGCACCGACACCGTGCCGAGGGCGTGATTGACCTCGAGGTGCACGTCGCGCAGCGTGATGGCGCACTGCGTCGACTTGCACTCCTTCTTCTGGACCGGGACGGTCGCGATGGTGCCGGGCGCGATCTGCGTCGAGAGGTTGCCCTCGACCGGTGTCTCGACGCCCAGCTCGAGGGCCTGCCCGTTGAACAGTTCCACTACCGCCGGGACCTCCGGGTCGGCGGTCAGGATCAGATTCTCGGAGACCTCCGGAATGAAGACGGCGCCGGGCGTGACGCCGGCGTTGCCGGTGATGACGGCGCCGTTCGAAACGTCGGCCTGGTAGCCGATCTGGTAGCCGACCTCGAGGGTGCCGCCGGTGTACGGCGAGCCGCCGTTGCCACTCACCGTGGCGAGCGCCCGCTGGCTCGCGAAGAGGTCGCGCGTGAACTGGTTGCCCGAGAGCGGTTGCACGCTGTTGATGGATTGCCCTGTCTGCTCGACGGTGAGATCCCAGCCGTCGAAGCTCACGGTGTGCGCGGAGGTGTTCTCCTGCTGGGCCACGGCGGCGCCCGCGGTGCCTACGGCGCCCGCCAGCAGCAGGGCCGCCGAGCCGGCGACGACCGCGGTGGCCGAGCGCGTGAAGGAGCGGCGGCGAAAGTGGCGAAGTAAAGACCGGCGATTCGCATGCATGGGAATTCCTCGTCTTCTCCTGTTGCGCGACCGGTGGGAAATCCCGGCCTCGGGCGGTGTGGACAGGCCGCTTCGCGAGTGCCTGTCCCGGTTGCAGTATTGGGGCTGAATCACTGATCCGTAAGATTTTGGCGACTTGTTTTCCTAGATTTGATCAAGGGTCGCTAACGATTTGGAATCGACCGCACAATTTGTCGCTTTTCTGCGGCGGCCGAAGGTTGATTGCAGCTCGCTGTGCCGCTTCGCGTCAGATGTCGGGTCAGCTGCCGCCGGCGGCCGGCCTGCCACCGTGCGGCGCCTCGGCGGTGCGTCGTTTGCTGGGTGGACCCGGGACGGCGCGGGGTGCAAGGAATCTCGAGGCTGCAATTTCTTCCTCGAGAGGTGATAATCGAGTGACGGGTGTGACACCTGCGAAACTTGAGTCGGCGCGTCTGCGACGATTCGTGCCTCGCTGCCACTACCCTGAACGGGTCATTGGCGACATCAGTGCTGGTAGACGAATGGGAGGAGGCCGCCGGTATGCCGAGTTCCTCGATCATCTGGATCGCGCTCGTCGCCGTCTGGCTGTTCGTCCTTGTTCCGATGCTTGTCAGCAGGCGGCCTCGGATCCGGCAGACGACCGACGCAGCCCTCGCGACTCGAGTGCTGTTTCAAGGCGGGGCGAAGCGGACGGCGCGGGGTCCCGCGGCCGGGCACCGCAGCGACCCGAACTGGCGACCGGCACCGGATTTCGGTGACACCCACAGCGACGACCACCATGGCACGGACGCGGAGGATCGAATGAACGCTCACGCCGACGACGACCCGAGGGCGCGCGACCGCGGCGCCGCGGGAGAGTACGTACCGGACCGACGCGGCCGGGGTGGATTCGACCCCGAGGCCGACGCGATCGCCCGCGCGGCCCGATACCAGTTCCGTCAGCGCTCCGTGCTGGGATTGGTGTTCGCGTCCCTGCTCACGGCCGGTTTGGCCGTGGCACTCACCCCCGTCATGTGGTGGGTCTTTGCGCTGACGTTCGTCGGACTGGGGTTCTATCTGGCATATCTGCGCCGACAGGTGCACATGGAGCAGGCCATTCGCCGCCGCCGGATGGCCCGGGTCGGCCGGTCGCGACTCGGTGTGGAGTCGCTCTCCGACGACGAACTTCGCCTCGTCCCGTCGCGGTTGCGCCGGCCCGGCGCAGTGGTCCTCGAGGTCGACGACGGGGACCCGGCGTTCGACCACCTCGACTACTACGACGCGGAGGCGGCCGAGTACGGGTACGACGACAGCCGTTACCGAGACGAGGATCTGCGCAGAGCGTCGGGACAGTAGTCCGACAGGTTTTGCGAAGGGCGTCCGATCACCGATCGGGCGCCCTTCGCGTTGTCGGGCGCCGGCGCGAATTGTGGCTGCTGACCAGCCGATTCGTTATCCGGAGGCATGTCCTGTTAGAGTTTCGGAGCGGTCAGGGAACGATGGACCGTGGTTCGGGGCTGTGGCGCAGTTGGTAGCGCGCTTCGTTCGCATCGAAGAGGTCAGGGGTTCGATTCCCCTCAGCTCCACCGGAAAGAAGGCCCCCTCCCTCGGGAGGGGGCCTTCTTCGTGTTCGTCCCGATCGCGGGCGGGGTTCACCGATTCGCCGGGACCGTGGTCAGCGTGAAGCGTCCGGGGGGATCTCCGGTAGGCCCTCCGCTGCGCGCAGCTTCTCCGCGAGCGTCGTCAACAGCGTCTGGGACTCTTCGGACAGATCGAATGCGCGGGTCGCGAGCCTGCGCAGCCCGTAGCCCTGCAACTGGTTGAGCAGCTCGAGATCGTGATCGATCTTGGAGGCGTAGATGTCGTTGAAGAAGTACGCCGGCTTGACCTTGAAGAACTTCGCGAAGGCGGCCACGGTCTCGTCCGACGGATTGCTTCGCTGGCCGGAGCGCAGCTGCGAGATGTACGGCTTGGAGATCTTGTGTCCGTCCGCGATGAGGGCGTTCGCCACTTCTGCGTTGGTATGCGGCTTCCGGCCCGGGGGATGGACGGTCTCGAAGAGCTTGTTCAGCCGTGCGGCGAAATCAGACATCGCGACGATAGTAGCACCGGTGATAGCCAATCGGTAGCTCGAAAGTGTCGACTGGTCAGGCGTTCGGTGTGTTCGGGGAATGGCCCGGACGGGATGGTAATTGTCGGCGGCGCTACTCGAATAGCTTCGCCGTTGCTCGAATTCCTTTCCGGCAATTCCGGCGCTCTGCCGGTCAATTCCGGCCCGGCTGGCGAACCCAGACCACACCGGGGAGACTTGTGACATGGACCGCAGAATGAGCGACAACGAATTGCGCAGGGCGATTCGCGTGCTGCGCGATCGGGCGGACGACGCCCGAAGCCACGGACGCCCCGAGGACGCGGACGGCATCGAGAGAACCATCCGCGACTACCAGGACGAGATGGCGCAGCGCCTCTGAGAAGAGGGCCCCTCGGAGTCCGATTCGCGCTGCCCCCGCGCCGACGCCTCGTTCGGCGCGGATGCCTCGTGTGCGACGTACACTGCCGGGACTGGACGGACCGATCGGCGAAGGCGGGGGACGACAGACGATGGCGATCAGAACACTCGACGGGAAGAAGTGTCTCGTCACCGGTGCGGCCAGTGGGATCGGGCGGGCGACCGCCGTCGCGGCGGCGGGCAGAGGCGCGGAGTTGGTGCTGACCGACGTGAACGAGGTCGGTCTGGCGGAGACAGTCGCGCTGTGCGGTGGTGCGGGTGGGAAGGTGTTGTCCGCGCGCGCTTTCGACATCACCGACTTCGACACTGTCACCGACTTCGCGAACGACGTGCACGAGGAGTTCGGCAGTCTCGACGTGGTCATGAACGTCGCCGGGATCTCTGCGTGGGGCACGGTGGAACATCTCGAGCATCGACACTGGAAGTCGATGGTCGACGTCAATCTGATGGGACCGATCCACATCATCGAGCGCTTCGTGCCGCCGATGATCGCGGCCGGCCGCGGGGGGCACCTCGTGAACGTCTCGTCCGCGGCCGGGCTCCTGGCGCTGCCGTGGCATGCGGCGTACAGCGCCGGCAAGTTCGGGCTGCGTGGGGTGTCGGAGGTCCTGCGGTTCGACCTCAAGCGGCACGGTATCGGCGTGAGTCTGGTGGTCCCGGGTGGCGTGAAGACACCCCTGGTCGAAACGGTGCAGATCGCGGGCATCGACAGACAGGACCCGCGTGTGCAGAAGCTCACCCGGCGTTTCGAGAAGCACGCCGTCACGCCAGAGAAGGTGGCCGACTGCATCCTGGCCGGGATCGTGAAGAACCGTTTCCTGGTCTACACGTCGAACGACATCCGATTCGGATACTGGTGGGCTCGGAAGTTCGCCCCGCCGTACGAGTTCGTGATGCAGAAGGCCAACGACCGGTTCAGTTCACTGCTGTAGCGATCGGGCGCGGCCGCAGCGCACCGCTGTGCATCTCGAAGGCGGCGTCGACGAGATCGAGTTGGCTCAGGTCGTGGGTCACCATGACCGTCGCGACGGATCGTTCGCGGCTCAGGTCCGCCAACAGCGCGACGATCTCCCGGCTGCGTTCCTCGTCGAGGGCCGACGTGGGCTCGTCGACCAGGAGCACCGCGGGGTCGTTGACGAGTGAGCGGGCGATCGCGACCCGCTGTCGCTGCCCACCGGAGAGCTGGTTCGGCCGCCGGTCGAGCTGGCCCTCGAGACCGAGGCTGCTGAGCAGGTCTCGGGCGCGGCGCCGGCTCTCGCGCACCTTGCCGCCGTTCAGATGCGTGATCATCTCGAGTTGCTCGGTGGCGGTGAGGGACGGCAGCAGGTTCGACTGCTGGAACACGAAACCGAGCTTCTCGCGCCGCACGTCGGTGCGGGCGCCGCGGTCGAGGCCCGTGACATCGGTGCCGTCGATCGTGACGGTGCCGGAATCCGGCGTGGTCAGCAACCCTGCGACGGCCAGGACGCTCGACTTGCCGGATCCGGAGGGTCCGGTCACGGCGACCAGTTCCCCGCGGTTCACGTGGAGATTCACGTCGTCGAGGGCGCGCAGGCGGGTGTCGCCGTCGGGGTAGGTGAGGACGATGTCACGCAGATCGATGCTCATGGGGAACCTTTCGTGGAGTGGGGCGGCTCAGCGGGCGGTCGCGAGCGCGGACTGCGGGTCGATGGAGACGATGCGGGCCAGGGCGGCGGTCGCACCCACCATGCCCATCACGATCAATGCGACGAACGGGACGAGGGTGCCCGTCAGGGTCAGCGTGAAGGGCACGAACTGCGACGCGATGGCGCCGAGTCCCGCCGCGGCGAGGGCGCCGAGGCCGGCACCGAGGACGAGCACGATCAGCGACTGGCCGAGTGCGTCCTTGAGGAGGTACTTCGTGGAGGCGCCGACGGCCTTGAGGACCGCGAGGTCCTGGCTGCGCTGGATGGTCCAGACGGTGAAGAACGCGCCGACCACCAGGGCACTGACCGTCATGAGCATCGCCTGCATGAGGAGCAGCGAGCCCCGCTCGGACGTGTAGGAGCCGATCGCGTCGAGCGCACCCTTCTGGTCGGTGATCGACGTGCCGGTCGCGGCGGCAGCACCGTCGGCGTCGAACCCTCCCGACGTGCGCAGCGCGACGACGGTGCCGTCGCTGCCGCCCGCGGACGGCAGTTGCGTCCACACCCCGTGGTCGATCCACACCACGGGCTGGTGGCTGTAGAGGGAGTCGTCGACGAGTGCGGTGATCGTGAACGTCTGGGCGCCGATGGTGATTCGGCTACCGGCGTCCCAGCCGTTGTCCTTCGCGAGATCGGCGTCGACGGCTGCCGAACCGGCATCGAGCGGTACGGGGGCGGCGAAGGAATCGCCGTCGACTCCGAACGCGGAGGCGGCCACCTCCCTGCTGCCGTTGCTGATCCGGACCGGCGCGATGCCGACGATCGCGGCCTCGTCGACACCGGCCGTCGCGGTCAGAGCGTCGCGCTGTTGTTCGGTGACGGTGGATTCGCCGAACGAGAGCGACTGGCCCTCTGCGGGTTCACCGAACGCGAAGTTGTCGGCGCCGATGTGCTGGACCGCGGCGATCGATTGGTTGCCCAGACCCGTGGTCAGCCCCGACAGCATGACGACCATCAGGGAGATCAGGAACAGGGCCGAGCTCATGAGGGCGAACCGGCCCTTGGCGAAGCGGAGATCTCGAATACTGAGGAACATGTGATCCAGCGTCGCGGAGAAGGGGTGGTCGGGGCATCGCGCATCGGTTGACTTCCCCGGTCCATCGAAAGTAGGAGTCCGTGCTTGGCGGCGGTGAGCGTGGGATCGGCGGTGTTAGCGTGAGTGAAATGCAGACCTCCGACGCGTACCACCCCGGCGGTGTCGCCCCCGTGCTGCGCGCCATGCAGATCGGCGCGCACTTCCTCTTCCTGCTCCTGCTCGCGATCGGTGTCGGACGGGTTCTCGTCACGAAGGGCGCCGACGGTTGGTGGATCGTCGCGATCGCGGTCGCGGAACTGCTCTGGTACGGCTGCGGAGTGCTCTTCGCCCGTGGCGCGCGAAACGGCGGCGCCGTCGACAAGGCGTCCGGGCGGTCGTGGCTGGGTATCCTCGTCCTCGGCTGGCTGGCGCTCGTGGTCTCGGACCCCAACTTCGTCTGGCTCGTGTTCGCGCTGTTCTTCCTGTGCTTCCACCTGCTGACGATTCCGCAGGCGTTCGGAGCGACCGTGGCGCTCACGGCGGTGTCGATCACGGCGAGCCTGTGGCACGGCGTCACCGAGACGGTGCCGTCGATCGTGGGGCCGCTCATCGGTGCGGCCGTCGCCGCGGGCATGGCGACGGTGTACCAGTTGCTGGTGCGGGAGGCCGCCGAACGACAGCTGCTGGTCGACGAACTCACCGAGGCGCATCGCGAACTCCTGGGCGCACAGGACGAACTGGGCGCCCTGCAACGCGAATCCGGTGCCCTGGAGGAACGTTCACGGCTCGCCCGGGACATCCACGACACCCTCGCGCAGGGCTTCTCGTCGATCCTGCTGCTGGCCCGCGCGGGCCGGCGCGGCAACGACGCCGCGCCGATCTTCGACCAGATCGCCGATACCGCGCAGGAGAATCTGGTGGAGGCTCGCCGGGTGGTGGCGGCGCTCGCGCCCGCCGACCTGGAATCGGCGCCCCTCGAGTCGGCGTTGCGGCGCCTGGTCGCCCAACTAGGCGACCAGACCGGCATCATCGGTGAAGTGCACACCGACGGCGAGGACGTCCCCCTGCCGATGGACTACGACGTCGCGTTGCTGCGGGTCGCGCAGAGTTCGCTCGCGAACGTCCGCCTGCATTCGCGGGCGCAGCGGGTGCGGGTGACACTCACCTACGAGGCGGACGAGGTGCGCCTGGACGTCGTCGACGACGGGATCGGTTTCGATACCCGCGAGGCCGGTGGATTCGGTCTGCGGGCCATGCGCGAGCGACTCGCGGAGTTGGGAGGAACGTTGGTCGTGGAGAGTGCTCCGAACGACGGGACCGCGGTTGCCGCAACACTTCCGGTGGGGAGGCCGCTGTGAGTGGCGTGCGGGTGCTTCTGGTCGACGACCATCCCGTCGTGCGAGCGGGACTGCGCGCCCTGCTCGCG
This sequence comes from Prescottella equi, assembly GCF_002094305.1. Lineage (GTDB taxonomy): Bacteria > Actinomycetota > Actinomycetes > Mycobacteriales > Mycobacteriaceae > Prescottella > Prescottella equi. Next base: position 215,898 of record NZ_LWTX01000002.1, on the reverse strand, counting down.
TCGCACGACGGTGTGGACGTGGTGGCGGAGGCGTCGTCGGGCGAGGAGGCGGTGGCGCTGGCCGGGAGCACCGAACCCGACGTCGTGCTGATGGATCTACGGCTCGGCGCCGGCCTGGACGGCGCGGGGGCGACGGCACGGATCACCGCGGCCGAGAACCCACCGCGTGTCGTCGTGCTCACCACCTACGACACCGACGCCGACATCCTGCGCGCGGTGGAGGCGGGTGCCTCCGGGTACCTGCTCAAGGACACGGCGCCGGAGGTGCTGATCGAGTCGGTGTTCGCGGCGGCGCGAGGCGACACGGTGTTGGATCCGGATGTGGCGCAACGGCTCTACCGGCGTATGCAGCAGCCGAGAGTGGAGCTCAGCGGCCGGGAGGTCGAGGTTCTGGACCTGGTGGCGCAGGGACTGTCGAACCGGGCCATCGCGAAGCAGTTGTTCGTGAGCGAGGCCACCGTCAAGTCCCATCTGGTACATGCGTTCACGAAACTCGGTGTCGACAGTCGCACCGCTGCGGTGGCCGCGGCCCGCGAACGGGGCCTGATCACCTGACGGATCGGGTAGCGTCCGACGCATGCCGAAGCGTTTCGAGTTCTCGGCCGAGTTCGCGCATCCGGTCGAGCGTGTGTACGCCGTGCTGACCGACGAAGCCTACTGGCGCGGGCGACTGACTCCCGACTCGCGCGCAGCCGTGCAGGTGGTCGACTCCCTCGACGGGGACGGGCGGCCACTGGTGACGGTGACGATGACCGAGACGGTCGATTCGGCCAGTTTTCCGGCGTTGGTGCGCAAGGCAGTTCGCGGTGAGATGCGTATGCAGCGTGTCGACTCGTGGAGTCCTGTCGGCGACGGCCGGGCGTCGGGTCGGGTCGAGGGGACGTCGACGGGCATACCGGTCGTGATCCGCGGCGACTACGACCTGGGCCCGCACGCGGGCGGCGCGCTGCTCGCGGTGCGCGGAACGATCACCGCGAAGGTCCCCGTGATCGGAGGCAGCATCGAGACCCTCGCCCGCCAGATGGTGGGGCAGATGGTGACCCGAGACCGTGACGAGGTGCTGCGCCGACTCGCCGACACCGGCTGAGTGCGGGCGGGTCAGTCGATCTCGACATCGATGACCCGAGCCCCGGGGCCCTCGGTGCCGAGTTCGTCGTGCGGGTTGGCGAGAGTGCAACTCGCCAGGGACAGGCACCCGCAGCCGATGCAGTTGGTGAGGTCGTCGCGCAGCCGGGTGAGTTGTTCGATGCGCCGGTCGAGGTCGGCGTGCCAGCGGCTCGACAGCCGCGCCCAGTCGCTGCGGTTGGGGGTGCGGCCGTCCGGGAGGGTGGACAGTGCGTCCCGGATCTCGGCGAGCGGTATCCCGACTTTCTGGGACAGCCGGACGAACGCGACCCTGCGCAGCACGTCGCGCTTGTAGCGGCGTTGGTTGCCGCTGGTCCGGCGGCTCGAGATGAGGCCCTCGCGTTCGTAGAAGTGCAGCGCCGAGACCGCCACCCCGCTGCGCTCCGACAGCTGTCCGGGCGTGAGTTCCCTGGTGTTCCAATCCGGCATTTCCACTCCGTCCACCCTTCCCGTGCGCCAACCTCGACAATACTCGAGGATTGGGGCGTGGGATGCCGTCCGGCGCGGGCGGGACTACCGTTTACCCATGAGCGTGCAGGAGCCGGCGAAACCGGGGGTCGACACCGAGGTGGGCGCGCTGCGCACGGTGCTGCTGCACCGTCCCGGCGACGAACTGCGCAGACTGACCCCGCGCAACAACGACCAACTGCTCTTCGACGGCCTGCCCTGGCTGGACCGCGCGCAGGAGGAGCACGACGCGTTCGCCGACGTGCTTCGCGGGCGCGGAGTGGAGGTGCTGCTGCTCGCCGACCTGCTGGCCGAGACGCTCACCACGAGCGGTGCGGCACGGATGCAGGGCATTTCGGCGGCCGTCGACCCGCGCAAACTGGGGCACGCACTCGCGCAGGACCTCGCCGCGCACCTGCGCGGGATTCCCGCGGCCGACCTGGCCGACGTCCTCACCGCCGGGATGACGTTCGACGAGTTGCCGATCGGCACCGGTGCCGCGACCCCGTCGCTGGTCCGGTTGATGCACCACGGCGGCGACTTCGTTATCGACCCACTGCCGAACCTGCTGTTCACGCGGGATTCGTCGTTCTGGGTGGGCGGCCGCTTCGCGATCACGACCCTCGCCCTGCCGGCGCGGGCGCGCGAGGCGTCGCTCACCGACCTCATCTATGCGCATCACCCGCGCTTCCGCGGGGTGCGGCGGGCCTACGAATCGCACACCGCCCCGGTGGAAGGCGGCGACGTCCTGCTGCTCGCCCCCGGGGTGATCGCGGTCGGGGTGGGGGAGCGGACTACGCCGGCCGGTGCCGAAGCGTTGGCGCGCAGCGTCTTCGAGGACGGACTGGCGCACACCGTGCTGGCGGTGCCGATCGAGCAACGGCGGGCGTCCATGCACCTCGACACCGTCCTGACGATGGTCGACACCGATGCGGTCGTGATGTACCCGGCTGTTCGGGAAACCCTGTCGGCCTTCACGATCCGCAGCCTGGACGGAAGCGCGCGGATCAGCGGCCCGGAGCCCTTCCTCGAGGCCGCCGCGGCCGCGATGGGGATCGGGAAGCTGCGGGTGATCGACACCGGACTCGATCACGTCACCGCCGAGCGCGAGCAGTGGGACGACGGCAACAACACGCTCGCGCTCGCGCCCGGCGTCGTGGTCGCCTACGAGCGCAACGTCGAGACCAACGCGCGAATGGAGGCATCGGGCATCGAGGTGTTGCGAATCTCCGGCTCCGAGTTGGGGTCCGGGCGGGGCGGACCGCGCTGTATGTCGTGTCCGATAGCACGCGATCCGCTGCCCTGAGCCCACGGCGGTCAGAGGATGTCGCGCACCTTCTCGTACGGCCGCGCCAGCACGGTGCCGCGGTCGGTCACGACGATGGGGCGTTCGATGAGGATCGGGTTGTCGACCATCGCGTCGAGCAGTTCGTCCTCGGAGGCGCTCGCGAGGCCGAGTTCCTTGTAGACGGCCTCCTTCTTTCGGATCGCCTCGCTCGGGCGCAGGCCCGCGTCGTCGAGCAGTTTGCGCAGTCCGTCCCGCGAAGGCGGCGTCTCGAGGTACTTGACGACGGTCGGCTCGAGGCCGGCTTCCTCGATGAGTTTCAACGTGTTCCGCGACGTGCTGCAGCGGGGATTGTGATAGATCGTTGCGTTCTTTGCGGTACCTGCCATGCCTGCCATTCTGCACGGGGACAATGGATGACGGAGCATGGAGACCAGCTAGTCACGAACTCAGCGTGAGGAGTGTTGGACATGACCGATCGACGCATCGTCATCGCCGGCGGGCACGGCAAGATCGCCAGGCACCTGATCAAGGAGTTGACCGCGTCGGGCGACCGCGCGGTGGCACTGATCCGAAACCCGGACCACGTGGGCCCGGTGCGGGCGCTCGGTGCGCTGCCGGTGGTGATCGACCTCGAAACCGCGACCGTCGACGAGGTGGCGGACGTCGTCCGTGGTGCCGACGCGGTCGTGTTCGCGGCCGGCGCCGGACCGGGCAGCGGCGCGGACCGGAAGGACAGCGTCGATCGCGGCGCCGCGGTCCTCATGGCCGATGCCGCCGAGCGGGCCGGGGTGCGGAGGTTCATCCAGGTCAGCTCCTTCGGCGCCGGTGAGCCGATTCCCGACGGCACCGACGAGGTGTTCGCGGCTTACCTCGTCGCGAAGACCGCCGCCGAGGACGACCTGAGGCGGCGGGACGGCCTGGACTGGACGATCCTGCGGCCCGGGGGACTCACCGACGACGATCCGACGGGCGAGGTCACGCTGACGGAGCCGCCGCTCGAACGCGGCACGGTGCCACGGGGCGATGTCGCAGCCGTCATCGCCGCGTTGCTCGCGTCGGACGGGGACGGCCGTCCGCCGCGTGCGGTCCGGCGCACGCTGATGCTCACGGAGGGGTCGTTCTCCATTGAGGACGCCCTCGCCGCGTTACCGTGAATCCACTCGACAGGGGGCGGATGAGCAGGAAGGGGAGTCGTGGACATCGAGATCGACCACGCGTCGTCGACGCCGCCGTTCGAGCAGTTGCGCACGCAGATACTCGAACTCGTCAAGTCCGAGCGGCTCGTGGCCGGCACCAAGATCCCGACTGTTCGGGGCCTGGCGTCCCAACTCCACATCGCGCCGAACACCGTCGCGCGGACCTATCGGGAGCTCGAGCAACTCGGGGTCATCGAGACGCGTGGACGGCTCGGCTCCTTCGTGGCGGCGTCCGGCGATCCCACGCGGGCCAAGGCGCAGGAAGCCGCGACCGAGTACGCCCGGGTGGTTCGTCGGCTGGGAATCTCGGACGCGGATGCCGTGGCGTTCGTGGCGAGCGCCCTCGAGGGAGCCTGAGCCTGTAGCCGTTTAGGTTGACGCTTCAACTTAATCTGTGTCAGGGTGGGGTCATGAACTCCACCGTGTTCCGTGACGTCAGTCTGCTCATCGCCCGGCTGGGCCTCGGCGTGATCTTCATCGCGCACGGGTGGCAGAAGTTCTCCACGTGGGGCATCGACGGCACCCAGGCCGCCTTCGCCGGCATGGACGTGCCGCTGGCCGACGTCTCCGCGATCGTCGCCGCGACGATCGAGTTGGTGGGCGGCATCGCCCTGCTCGTCGGATTCGCCACCCGGGTAGCCGGCGTCCTGCTCTTCCTGAACATGCTCGGCGCGTTCTTCATCGTGCACGTCGGCCACGGCATCTTCGTCGGTGACGGCGGCTACGAACTGGTCCTGGCGCTCGGGGTCGCATCGCTGCTGATCGCGGGTGTCGGTGCGGGCCGGTTCAGCGTCGACGCCGTCGTCGGGAAAAGGTCGCGGGTGCTGTCCGCCTCCTGAGCTGTCGTCTACACGCACCCGGAACTCGCCACGGCGGGCTCCGGGTGCTTGCTTTTGGCCGCGAGAGTGAGCACCGTTTGAGGAATGGCAGGCGCACGCGAACTGTCCGGGACCGACCGGGTGGTGTTCGGCGTGGCCGCGACCGCCGTCGCCGCGATCGTCGTGTGGGGACTGGCGGCGCCCGACAACCTCGAATCGGTCACCGGCAACATGCTGGACTGGCTGGTCACCAACATGGGCTGGTTGTTCGTCATAGCCGCGTCGTCGTTCGTGGTCTTCACACTGTGGATCGCCGCGAGCAAGTACGGCCGGGTTCCGCTCGGGAAGGACGGCGAGAAGCCCGAGTTCACGACCGTCAGCTGGATCGCGATGATGTTCAGCGCCGGCATGGGCATCGGCCTGATGTTCTTCGGCGTGGCCGAACCACTCGCCCACTTCGTCACGCCACCGCCCGGCACCGACGGCGGAGTGGGTACCGCGATGGCCACCACGATGTTCCACTGGAGCCTGCATCCCTGGTCCATCTACGCGGTGATGGGCCTCTCGATCGCCTACGGGACGTACCGGCGCGGCCGCCCGCAACTGATCAGTGCGGCGTTCTTCCCGCTCCTCGGGCGGCGCAGCGGAGGCCCGATCGGGCGGATCATCGACGTCCTCGCGATCTTCGCGACCATGTTCGGCACGGCGGCCTCCCTCGGTCTCGGCGCGCTGCAGATCGGCTCCGGACTGGAGGTGATCGGCTGGATGGGCGAGGTCGGCACCTTCCTGCTGGTCGCCGTCGTCGCGGTACTCACCCTCGCATTCGTCGCATCGGCGGTGTCCGGTGTCGCGAAAGGCATCCAGTGGCTGTCGAACATCAACATGGTGCTCGCTCTCGCGCTCGCGGTCTTCGTGTTCGTGCTCGGGCCGACGGTGCTGATCCTCAACCTGATTCCCAGCACGATCGGCAACTACGCAGCCGACCTCGCGTCGATGTCCGCGCGGACCGCGGCGTCGAGCAATCCCGAGACCGCCGAGTGGCTGTCGTCGTGGACGATCTTCTACTGGGCGTGGTGGATCTCGTGGACGCCGTTCGTCGGAATGTTCCTCGCCCGGATCAGCCGCGGGCGCACCATCCGCGAGTTCGTGGTCGGTGTGATCCTCATCCCGAGCCTGGTGAGCCTGCTGTGGTTCGCGGTGTTCGGTGGCGCGGGGATCAACGAGCAACGTGAGGGCATCGACCTGGCCGGACGGGACACCACCGAGAGTCAACTGTTCGGGATGCTCGAGCACCTGCCGCTGTTCGGTATCTCCACCGTGCTGGTGATGGTGCTCGTCGCCATCTTCTTCGTCTCCGGCGCCGACGCCGCCTCGATGGTCATGGGCACGCTCTCGCAGCGCGGGGCTCTCGCGCCGGCGCGCTGGGTCGTCGTCTTCTGGGGCCTGCTCACCGGTGGTGTCGCGGCGCTGATCCTGTGGACCGGTGGCGCCGACGCGCTCAACGGTCTGCAGACCATGACGATCATCGCGGCCGCGCCGTTCGTGATCGTCATGATCGGCCTGTGCATCTCGCTGTATCGGGACCTGTCCCGCGATCCGATGATCCTCGCCGGCCGCCAGGAGCGACGACTGTCGCCGCGAGCAGTGCGGCGTTGGAGTTGACGCCGGGGCCCGTCAGCCGCGGTCGGTGACCATCGACAGGATCCGCGGCAGCGGCGTCCAGTCCGTGGAGACGACGGATGCCGAGCGGCCCGCGAGGTCGAGCACCCGAGTGCGGGCGTCGGCCTCCGACGGTGCGACCGCGTCGAGTGCCGGGAGCACCTTGTGCGCGTCGGTGAGGACGACCAGATAGCCGTTGTCGCGGTACCACCCGGTGTCGATGTCGCGGCCGACGAAGTCCGCCGCGTCCACGTCGAACACCACGAACCACGGCCGCAGCACTGCGTCGTACCGGAACCGCGGGTCCCCGGCCTGCGCCCGGTGCACCGCGGGGAAGGCGGTCGCCAGGTCCAGGGCGCCGACACGGGAGAGATCCGACAGGTGCGTCGCATATGCGCGGTCGATCCACCAGGTGTCGAGAGGATTGTTCTCCTGCACGGTGCCGGGAATCAGTTCCACGAGAAACCTGCCGCGCAGGTCGTCGACATCGGGCCACCCCACGGAACGGACGGCGTCGTCGAGCGTCGCGGCGGACGGCCCGGCGTGCGCGAGGAGATCGGCCGGACCGAACACCGCGTCGCCCAGCCGGCTGCGGACCAGCGCGTCGAACTCGCGCGGGCCGCGACCGAACGGCGGCGTGAAACCGTCCTTCATCTCCACCTTCACCACGACCGGCCGGTGGTCGGGGTCGGCGTCGTGCCACGCGCGCAGGTCGTCGAGGCACCCGCTCAGGAATTGGTCACGCGGGCCCGTCCGCAACCGGTCGGCCGAGGTCGCGCCCGCGCAGTTGTTGTCGTTCGCGACCGGGTTCGAATGCGACACCCGCCAATCCGGACCGGCCGCATTGGTCCACACGTCGAGCTCGATCAGCCCCGCGCCGGCGTCGAGAGCATCCGCCAGGAACGGGTAGCGGTGCTTCTCGAACGTGTTGTGCACCCCGACCGACGTCACGTCGGACAAGCGTGGTGCGGCCGGACCGGAATCCGCTCGCGCGGTTGCCGGTACGAGCGCGGTCAGGGCGGCGAGCACGATCGTCACGATCACGGACGGTCTGGACATTCGGAGCACACTACCCACGGAGAGGGCGACCGCGGGCACGTTTCGCGGAGGAGGAGCGGTCACCCGTCGTGGGGGATCAGCGCCAGCTCGGCAACCACAGTTGCTGCTGCCACATCTCCGGCGTGATCGGCACGGCCGTCAGGATCGGCCACAGCCACACGAAGTTCGCGATCACCAGCCCCACGTAGAGACACACCGCGAGCAGGCCCGTGCCGCGCCGTTCGGCCGACGCCTTGGCGGCGCCGAGGAGCTCACCGAGGACGAGCGCGATCGCCATCACGAAGAACGGGGCCAGGGCGACCGCGTAGAAGTAGTACATCTGACGGTCCAGCGTCACGAACCACGGCAGCAGTGCGGCCGCATAGCCGGTCAGAACCGTCGCGTAGCGCCAGTCGCGGCTGACGAAGGTGCGCCACAGCGCCCACCCGAGGACCGGAAGAGCCAGCCACCACATCGCGGGTGTGCCGACCAGCATCACCGCCTTGACACAACTGGGCCCGCCGCAGCCGGACACGTGCTCGCCCTCGGCGAAGTAGTAGAGCATCGGGCGCAGACCCATCGGCCACGTCCACGGCTTCGACTCCCACGGATGGTGGTTGCCGGCCGAGTTGGTCAGGCCCGAATGGAACTCGAGCACCTTGGCGCTGTAGTACCACAGCGACCGCAGGGCCTCCGGTACGAACGAGAACGGCCCGCCCGTGCCGATCTGATTTCCGGCGGCGTGCCGGTCGACGCCGGTCTCGCTCGCGAACCACGCGCCGTACGTACCGAGGTACACGATCAGCGGCACCACGACGAGCGCGTACAGCGACGGGACGATGTCACGGATCGCGGTGCCGACCCACGGCCGCCGCACCCCGTACGCGCGGCGCGCGGCGATGTCGTACCCGACGCACAGCAGGCCGAAGAACGCGATGAAGTACATGCCGGACCACTTGGTGCCGCACGCGAGACCGAGCATGAGCCCGGCCCCGAATCGCCACCACCGCACGCCCAGCCGGGGGCCGAACTCGGTGACGCCGATACGTCCCTCCGCCCGGACCCGGGCCATCCGCTCGCGGACTTGGTCCCGGTCGACGACCAGGCAACCGAGCGCCGCGACGGTGAACAGGGCGAGGAAGATGTCCAGCATTCCGAGCCGGGACGAGACGAAGGTGACGCCGTCGACGATCAGCAGGACGCCGGCGATCGTGCCGATCAGCGTCGACCGGGTCATCCGCCGGACGATCCGCATCACCAACAGCACGAGGATCGTCCCGGCGAGTGCCGACGCGAACCGCCAGCCCCACGCGTTGTAGCCGAAGAGGGCCTCGCCCATCGCGATCAGCTGCTTGCCGACCGGCGGATGCACCACCAGCCCGTATCCCGGATTGTCCTCGAGCCCGCCACCGGTGAGGACCTGCCATCCCTGCGGCACGTAGTGCTTCTCGTCGAAGACCGGGGTGCCCGCGTCGGTGGGGTAGTTCAGCATCACGAACCGCGTGATGGCGGCGAGCGCGGTGACCACGAGGGTCGCGATCCAGCCGCGTCGGCGGTCGGTGGGGCCGAAGTCCGGTGGCGGGGCCATCGGAGCGGGGCTGACGGTCCGGGGTCCGCCGGACGAGGGCGCGGGGTGCTCGTCCGTCAGCTGGGTCACGTGTCGATCGTAGGCTGTCACCCATGACTGGTCGCCTCGTCCTCGCCGCAACTCCCATGGGGGACATCGGTGACGCCTCCGAACGCCTGCGCACAGCCCTCGGATCCGCCGACGTCGTGGCCGCCGAGGACACCCGGCGCACGAAGGCACTGGCCGCGGCCCTGGGGGTCACGATCACCGGACGTGTCGTCAGCTTCTACGACCAGGTGGAGGTGGCTCGGCTGCCGGTGCTCGTGGCGGACGTCGAGGAGGGCCGCACCGTACTGCTCGTGACCGACGCCGGGATGCCGTCCGTGAGCGACCCCGGCTACCGGTTGGTAGCGGCGTGCGTCGAGAAGGACCTACCGGTGACGTGCCTGCCCGGCCCGTCGGCGGTCACCACGGCGCTCGCTCTGTCCGGGCTGCCGGTGGAGCGGTTCTGCTTCGACGGATTCCCGCCCCGCAAGCAGGGTCAGCGCCGGACGTGGTTCGAAACTCTGAAGACCGAGCCGCGGGCGTGTGTCTTCTTCGAAGCGCCGCACCGGCTGGCCGCGTGTCTTGCGGACGCGGTGGATGTGCTCGGAGGCACCCGTAGGGCGGCGGTGTGCCGGGAATTGACGAAGACGTACGAGGAAGTGCGCCGCGGGACACTGGCCGAGCTCGCCGAGTGGGCCGTGGACGGCGCACGCGGTGAGATCACCGTCGTTCTCGAGGGTGCGCAGATGGTCGCAGCGGATCCGGAGGATCTCGTCGCCGAGGTCGAACGGCTCGTGGCGGACGGAGCGCGATTGAAGGACGCGTGCGCGCAGGTGGCCACCGAGGGCGTGTCGAAGCGCGAGCTGTACGAGACCGTACTGGCATCGCGAAGGGACTGACGCGTTCGGAGCGCTGGGAACGCGGTTCCCGCCGACCCCCGTCGAGCGACTACTCCGGGGCGGGTGCTCCGGTCGAAACCGGAGCACCCCCCACCGGGGCAGCGACCGCATCGGCGGGGGCCGCACCCAACAGCAACATCAGGCCCACGGTCGCGGCGATGACCAGACCTGCCCCGACAGCCGGCGGTGTCTTCGCCGTCAGTCTGGTCGCCATCGCGATCATCCGAGTTCCTCCTCCGTTGGACGCTGCACCCGGCAGGGGATACCCCTCGTGGATTTCTCCAACCCCCACCGGTTGCAGCACCGCTGGCGCAGGGCCTTTGTGCGTCGACGTCGACTTTGCCCCATTCGGCGGAACGGACGAACTGGATGGTTCGCAAGACGAGCTATCATCCCTGTTCGCGGGCGGTGAGGAATTATTCCGCAGCGGAATCCGCGGGGGCTGCCGAGCGCGGAAACGGGCCCGAACCGGGGGGAACGCCCGGCCGGCGACAGGGAAGGAACGACCAGCGCGATGACAGCGGACAGCGAGGCCCCGCAGGACGCGGAACGGTCCGGCGCGGAGGCGCGGTTGATGTTCGCCGACCAGCTGCGGCTGCTGTTCGCGACCGCCGGCGGTCCCCCGCTGAAGAAGGTCGCCGCCGAGGCCGCGACACTCGGTCGCTCGGTCGGCGGGGAGAAGCCCGCCTCGGTCCAGCGCATCAGCGACTGGCGGTCGGGCAAGCGGATGCCGGCCACGTTCGAGTCGGTCCGCCCGGTGCTGGCGGTCCTCATCCGGATGGCCCGCGCGCTCCACGAGGGTCCGCCACCCACCGATGGACTCTTCTCGATGCGCCAGTGGGAGGCGTGGTGGCGCAAGGCCAGCTCCGTCCCCACGACGAAGGCGGCGGCCGCGGCAGCCGGGGAGCCGGCGCCGGCGACGTTGCCGGCCGGGGTGCGGCCCTATCGCGGCCTGGCGCCGTACCGGGAGAAGGACGAGCGGCTGTTCTTCGGGCGCACCCAGAGCGTCGACGGACTCGTCGCCGCGGTCGAGGCGGCTCAGGGCAAGGGCATCGTGATCGTCACCGGCGCCTCGGGCGTAGGCAAGTCGTCGCTGGTCCAGGCCGGGTTGATTCCGCAGCTGAAGGCCCTCGACCAGGACGGCGATCGCAGCGCTTACGCGGCGGTGGTCTTCGCGCCGGGTGCGCACCCCCTGACGTCGCTGCGGTCCGCAGTGCCCGAGCTGACGGAGGACGTCCCGAGCGCCGACCAGCTCCACGACGCCTTGGGCCGCGCGGCGGAACGGCTCGGCGCCCACCACCTGCTGATCGTGGTCGACCAGATCGAGGAACTGTTCTCGCAGTGCTCCGACGCCGACGAGCGGGCGGCCTTCCTGACGGTGCTCGACCTGGCCGCGACGGCACCCGTCGGCGGCGGGGCGACCGATACGACGTCGGTCGTCGCGACGATGCGATCGGACTTCTATCCGCAGGCGCTCACCCATCCGGTGCTCGCGCGGGCGCTCGAACAGCGCAGCAAGACGGTCTCGCCCCTCCTGCGGGAGGACGTCGTCGAGGTGATCACGAAACCGGCCCGCATGATCGGGCTCAAGCTCGAGCCGGGCCTGGTCGACCTCATCCTCAACGATCTCGGCGTACTCACCGCGGCGTCGCCCAACCCCTCCGAGAGCAGCGACACCGTGCTGCCGCTGGTCTCGCACCTGCTCGACACGATGTGGGAGCGGCGCCGCGGAGGACAGCTCACCATCGCGAACTACCGCGCCACCGGCGGGGTGCGGGGGTCCATCGCGGCCGCCGCCGAGCGTGCGTGGGAGCAACTCGACGAACGCGGCCGGGTGCTCGCGCGGGCGATGTTCGTGCATCTGGTCTACGTCACCAGCACCGGCACCGACGTGAAGATCCGTCGCACGATCCCTCAGCTGCTGGCACTCGAGGGCGACGACACCGGAGCGGGACGCCGCGTGGTGGACCACTTCGTCAACGCCCGGGTGCTCGTGGCCGACGGCGACGCGGTCGAGCTGATCCACGACGCGGTGATCTACACGTGGCCGCGGCTCCGGACCTGGATCCAGGAGGACCGCTCCTACTCCGCGCTGCGCCAACAGATCGAGACGGACGCCGTGCACTGGGAGGACTCGGACCGCAACAGCAGCCTGCTCTACCACCGCGGTCGGCTCGACCTGCTGACCGAGCACGCGCAGACCCGAGCCGATCACGGAACTCCGACGGGGGAGAGCGCTGTCGAGGCGGTGGCGGCGTCGCTGACCCCCCGCGGCCGCGGATTTCCTGGAGGCGTCGGTGGGGCAGGTGCGGCGGCAGACGTGGCGCAAACGCACCGTCATGACCGCGCTGGCGCTGTCGACCGTCGTCGCGGTCGCGATGGGCGCGATGGCGCTGGCCGCGAAGTCGCGCGCCGAGGACGAGCGGAGCGCCGCGCAGTTCCAGCAGGTGGTCGCCCTCGCCGACGCACTGCGGGAGAGCGACCCCACCACGTCGGCGCAGTTGTCGTTGGCCGCGTGGCGGATGCGACCCGGCAGCGACGACGCGTTCTCCCGCCTGGTCGCCACCGAGACCACGCCCATCTCGCGCAGCCTGACCGGCCACACCGGTCCGGTGTACGGCGTCGCGTTCTCCGCCGACGGACGGACCCTCGCGACCGCGAGCGACGACCGTTCCGTGCGGCTGTGGGATCTCGCCGACGGTTCCGTTCCGGTACAGATCGGGCAGGAGCTGACCGGACCGGACCAGTACATGGCGTCGGTCTCGTTCAGCCCCGACGGGCATCTCCTCGCGGCCGGCGGCGGCGACGGCACGATGTGGATCTGGGACATCGGTGACCGGTCCGCGCCGCGAGCACTGATGTCGGGGCAGCGGAACGCGCCCGGTGCGGTGCACAACGTCCGGTTCAGCCCGGACGGCCGGTTGCTGGCGGTGCCGCACGACGACGGCACGGTCACGCTGTTCGACACCACGAAGCCGGATTCGGGAGAGTTCCCCGCATTCACGCTGCGGGCACACTCCGGTGCGGTGCGCACGGTGTCGTTCCGCGGCGGCACCGTGATGGCGACGTCGAGTGACGACCGCACCGTGCGGGTGTGGGACGTCGCCGACCCCGCCCGCCCCGTCCAGGTGGGGCGGGATCTGACGGGCTTCGACGACGTCGCGCACTCGGTGTCGTTCAGCCCCGACGGCACGACGCTCGCGGCGAGTAGCGACGACGGCATGATCCGCGTCTTCGACGCCACGAATCTCGCGGACATCCGTCAGGTCGGCGCCCCGGTGCAGGCCCATACGGGCGGCATCTGGACCGTCGCGTTCGCCGCCGACGGGTCGACGTTGGCGAGTGCGTCGTGGGACGGCACCGCGAAGCTGTGGTCGGTCGATCCGGGGACCCGCGCGGTGCACGAACTGCGGCCCGCGCTCAGCGGCAACGGCGGCGGTGTCCCCGCGCTCGCGCTCTCGCCCGACGGCACGACGATCGTCACGGGTGGCCAGGATTCGATCGTGCGGATGTGGACACTGCCGGCGGGAACGGTGCCGGTGTCGGACGCGTCGATGACCTTGCCGTCGATCAACAGCGACGGCTCCCGGGTGGTGACCGCCGGATACGACTCGCAGGTGCGGTTGTGGAAGGTGTCGGCTGCCGGGGAGATGGACCGCGCCGGCACGATCGAGTTGCCGCGACCGCTCGGCGGCGGCAACGTGGTCGAGCTGTCGCCGGACGGCAAGGTGCTGGCGACGACCCAGACGTCGGGCGGCCACGTCCAGTTGTGGGACGTCGCCGATCCGGAGCACCCGGCTGCGCTGGGGGCACCGATCACGACGGCGACGCGGTTCACGTGGGAGATGGCGTTCAGCCCGGACGGCCGGACACTGGCGATCGGCGACGACGACTTCAGCGTCGCGCTGTGGGACGTGCAGGATCCGCGCAACCCGGTGCGGCTGGGGGAGCGTCTCACCGGTCCAGGGAACCTGGTGCGGAGCGTCGCGTTCGGGCCCGACGGCGACGTCCTGGTCGCGTCGAGCGCCGACGGCGACATCTACGCATGGGACGTGTCCACGCCGGAGAAGCCCGCATCGCTTCCGGTCCGTGCCGGCGGGCACGACGGTGGCGTCAATGCCGTCTCGTTCGGTCCGGACGGCGACACCCTCGTGACCGCCAGCGACGATCACACGCTGGTGCTGTGGGATCGGGACGACGACGGGGGTTTCACGCCCCGCCCGGTGCCGCTGCGTGGACACACCGGCACGGTGTACAGCGTCGCGTTCGGCGGCGACGGCACCCACGTGGTCAGCGGCAGCGACGACGGTTCGGTGCGGCTGTGGAACGTCGACGGCGCCGGTGAGGCGGAGGAGGTGGGCGGGCCGCTCACCACCATCGGCACCGGACGTTGGCAGGTCGCGTTCCTGCCGCGGACCGACACGGTGATCGCGGGCGGCGGCGACGGTGTGCTGCGGACGTGGCGCCTCGACGAGGATCCGATCACCGCACGGATCTGTTCGTCTACCTCGGAGCTGACACAGGATCGCCCGGCGCATTTCGAGATGCCGGAATCGGGTCGGGGAGCGTGCGGGACTGGGTGAGCGTGACGATGCTCGACGCCTTGTCCAGGCACTCCTGCCATTCGGCGTCGGGGTCGGAGTCGATGGTGATTCCGCCGCCGACGCCGAGCCCGACCCGGCCGGCCGCGTCGAACTCCACGGTCCGGATCGCGACGTTGAGTTCGAGTCCTGCCAGCGGGCTGTGCATTCCGACGGCCCCACAGTAGACGCCGCGGGGGTCAGGTTCCCACGCGCGGAGCAGAGTCCGGGCCGAGTGTTTGGGGCACCCGGTCACCGAGGCGGGCGGGAACGCGGCGTCGAGCAGATCGGCGGCACTCACCCGGTCCGACACGGCCGCGGTCACCGTCGAGACCAGGTGCCACACGCCGGGTGCGGGCTTCACGCGCAACAGGTCGGTCACCCTGACCGACCCGGCGTCGGCAACGCGGCCCAGGTCGTTGCGGACGAGGTCGACGATCATCACGTTCTCGGCGACGTCCTTCACCGAATTACGCAGCCGCGCAGGGTCTTCGCTCAGTGGAAGCGTGCCCTTGATGGGGCTGGAGGTGACGGTTCCGCCGCGGCGGGACAGGAACAGTTCGGGGGACAGGGAAGCTACCGCGCCCCAATCGCCCTGCACGAAAGCTGCTCGGCCGGGCCGGGTTCGGTCGACTGCGTCGGCGAAGAAGTCGACGGGGCGGCCCGAACTGGTGCCGTGGAAGCGCGCGCACACGCACGCCTGGTAGACGTCGCCGCGGGCGATGGCGTCGAGACAGTCCTCGACTCCGCGGCGGTGGGCGTGACGGTCCGGGGTGGTCCAGTCGATGTGCCAGGGGCCGGGGACGGCGTCGGGTCGGCGCACCGCGTCGACGAGGTCCTCGGGGCACGGCTCGTCGAGGAGGCTCTCGAACCACCAGAAACCCGAGTTGTCCAGCCGCAGAACATGATCGGTCCATCCGCCCGCGGCCTCGGGCAGGATGCCGGATCGATCGGGGTAGGCGCGGTAGCCGATCCATCCGCCGCCGACGATCGGGTCGCCGGGGGTGGGGACCGGTCCCGTGCCGCGCGGCGGCAGTGTGAACGCCGATCGTGCGTCGTGCGGAGCGGCCCGAACGCTGGGTGCGATGACGGCGGCGGCGTCGAACCAGTTCCCGATCAGGCCGGCCGGTGGTGCCAGCTCCCGCGAGCGAGCCCGCCGAGCCAGTGCGCGGAACACGTCGGCGGCGCTGCCACCATCTCCGAGTCGCTCCGATCGCATCCGTCCAGCCTTCCATGTGGCTCGCTCTCCGCCGACATCGGACCGCGCCGACCCCGGCCGGTGGGGCAGCCGATCCGGGGTCCACGCATTGTCACGGCCGCAGCGCTCGGCTGCTCGGATCCAGCGAGGCGTCGTCGGCGGCCGACTGTCCCGCGTACCAGCCGCCGGCATCCACCGATCGGCTCCGCGCTGCCCTCGTCGTGGGGAACAGTCGATCGAACTCGGCGTCGACTGCCGCGGACCGTGCCGCCAGTGCGGGCAGCAGGTCCTCGACGGGGACGTGCGACTCGGCGGCGACGTCTGCCGTGGCGCGGTGCCCGGCTTCCTTCAGGCGCTGCCCGATCCGGACCGCGAACCCGAACAGGAACGCCTTCCGGAACGACGTGGTGCGCGCCCCGCGTTTCGCACGCGGGGACGACTCCTGCATCGCCCGGGTGGCCTGGACGAGCAGTGAGGTAAACAGCAGATCCACCTGGTCGAGGTCGACCGGACTGCCGACGACCGTCGCGATGCCGAACCTGTCGAACCACACCGTGCGCACCCGGTTGGCTTCACCGATGGCGGTGAGCAGGTGCACCTTCTCCTTGACGTACGGATTGTCGAGGTGGATGCGTCGGCTGCGTACGGTGGGGGAGCCTGAAACGGTCGCGTGCAGCAGTGCCGCGCTGATCGCGTACCGCGTCATCAGTTCCTGCGCCTTGGCCGTGAAAGTCTCCGCCTCCTCCACGAACTCGGTGGCCTCCGCCTTGGCCAGCAGTCCTCGGATCTTGTTGAGGACCTTGGGATCGGCGGTTTCGTCGTGGGCCTCCGGCGCGGACTCGACGCGGATCCGCGGCCATCTCGACGGCGGCACACACAGTTCGGTGACGCGGGGCAGCTCGAGCCAGAGCAGGGCCGTCGCCGTCGACTCGTTCTCGCCGAGATGCCACCCGGACGCGTCCAGCGCCGCACCGAACGCGCTGCTGTCGCAGTCGGCCGGGAGACCCGCCGCGAACTCGGCGGCGGCGGATTCCCGCTCCGCGATCTGGTCGAGTTGCGTGACCCAGACGGCCGGCGCTCGATCGGCTGCGCCCGTCGTCCGGTAGTGGTACAGCACCGTGGCGGCGGTGACCGCCGTCGAGTCCGCCCCGAGAGCGCGCCGGGTCACGTGCATGACGTCGGCCGGCTGCCATCCGCGCTCGTAGGCGTCGGTCAGGGCGATCAGTAGGCCGGTGATGGAACGCTCCCGTGGTGGTGGGCACTCGAATTGCCCGAAGTCGTCGAACATGCCGGCGTCGAAGTCCTCGAACTCGTCGTAGTCCTCGGACGTCGAGCCGGTCGGGTTTTCTCGAATGTATGTTCTATTGCTCCCCATGGGCGACAGTGTGCATCAGGGGGCTGACAACTTTCGGGAGCGTCGCTACGCCTCGGTCTCCTCGACGTACCGCGGGAACACGCCCACCGGCTTCGGCAGCGGCGTACCTGCGACGATCCGGTTCGCGAGGTCGACGAAGGCGCGGGCGTCGGGAGCCTGCCCGAGCAGGTCGAGGATCTTCTCGGCCGAGCCCGGCATCACCGGCTGGACCAGGATGCCGACGATGCGGACCACCTCGAGCGTGACGTACAGGACCGTGGCCATGCGGGCCGGGTCCGTCTTGCGCAGCACCCACGGTTCCTGCTGCGAGAAGTACCGGTTCGTCTCGCCCAGCACGTGCCAGATCGCCTCGAGCCCGAGATGCAGGGCCTGCACGTCGAACTCGGCCCGCACCTTCTCGAGCAGCGCGTCGGCCTGTGCGAGCAACGCGCGGTCGGCGTCGGTGAGCTCGCCCGGCGTCGGGACATGCGCGTCGCAGTTCTTCGCGACCATCGACAGCGACCGCTGGGCCAGGTTGCCCAGCTCGTTCGCCAGGTCGGTGTTCATCCGGGTGACGATCGCCTCGTGGCTGTAGCTGCCGTCCTGCCCGTACGAGATCTCGCGCAGCAGGAAGAAGCGGACCGCGTCCAGGCCGTACTGCTCCACCATCGCGAGCGGGTCGACGACGTTGCCGACCGACTTCGACATCTTCTCGCCCTTGTTGAACAGGAAGCCGTGCACGAAGACGCGCTTCGGCAGCTCGATCCCCGCCGACATCAGGAAGGCCGGCCAGTACACGGTGTGGAACCGCGTGATGTCCTTGCCGATGATGTGCAGGTTCGCGGGCCAGTACCGCTCGAACTCCGCGGAATCGGTGTTCGGGAACCCGGCGCCGGTGAGGTAGTTGGTGAGCGCGTCCACCCACACGTACATGACGTGTGCCGGATCGCCGGGCACGGGGACACCCCAGTCGAACGTGGTGCGCGAGATCGACAGGTCCTTGAGCCCGCTCTTGACGAAGCTGAGGATCTCGTTGCGCCGAGTGGCCGGCGCGATGAAGTCCGGGTTCTCCTCGTAGTGCGCGAGGAGACGGTCCTGGTACTTCGACAGCCGGAAGGTGTAGTTCGACTCCTCGGTCCACTCCACCGGCGTGCCGGTCTCGGTGGCGATGCGGGTGCCGTCCTCGAGGACCGTCGTCTCCTCCTCGGCGTGGAACGCCTCGTCGCGAACGGAGTACCAGCCGGAGTAGGTGTCGAGGTAGATGTCGCCGGCCGCGACCATCCGCTCCCAGATCGCCTTGCTGGCCTCGAGGTGGTCGGCGTCCGTGGTCCGGATGAACCGGTCGTACGAGATGTTCAGGGCCTTGTCCATGGCCTGGAACACATCGGAGTTGCGGGTTGCCAGGTCGCGGACGTCGACGCCTTCCTTGGCCGCCGTCTGCTGCATCTTCAGGCCGTGCTCGTCGGTGCCGGTCAGGAAGAACACGTCGAATCCGTCGAGGCGCTTGAAGCGCGCGATCGCGTCCGACGAGATGTACTCGTAGGCGTGCCCGATGTGCGGAACGCCGTTGGGGTAGGCGATCGCCGTCGTCAGATAGAACGGCGGACGGTCCGTCGGGGCAGGCATCTGGTTGGGCGAGGAAGGCACAGTCATGGTGCGCCTACTCTATCGACGTGAGCAAAGATCGTCCCGCCCCGGACCTGCCCGAGCCGCTTTTTCCACTCGTCGACGCCCACACGCACCTCGACGCGTGCGGTGCCACGGACGCGGAGAGCACGCGCGCGATCGTCGACCGTGCCGCGTCGGTGGGCGTCGAGCGGATCGTCACGGTGGCCGACGACCTGGCGGCCGCGCGGTTCGCGGTGAACGCCGCCAACTGGGACGAGCGGGTCTTCGCGGCGGTCGCCATCCACCCGACCCGGGCGAACACTCTCGACGACGCCACGAAGGCGGAGATCGAACGGCTGGCGTCGGACCCGCGTGTGGTCGCGGTCGGCGAGACCGGCCTCGACCTGTACTGGCCCGGCAAGCTCGACGGCTGCGCGACGGTGGAGGAGCAGGAGGACGGGTTCCGCTGGCACATCGATCTCGCGAAGCGCCTCGGCAAGCCGCTCATGATTCACAACCGTGAGGCCGACACCGACCTGCTGCGCGTGCTCGACGCCGAGGGCGCGCCCGAGACGGTGATCTTCCACTGCTTCTCGTCCGACAGCGCGATGGCCCGCGCCTGTGTCGACGCCGGCTACGTGCTGAGCTTCTCCGGCACCGTGAGTTTCAAGAACGCGAAAGCCCTGCGTGAGGCGGCGCTGTCGGTCCCGTCCGACCAGTTGCTGGTCGAGACCGACGCCCCGTATCTCACTCCGCACCCGTACCGGGGCGCGCCGAACCAGTCGTACTGTCTGCCGTACACGCTGCGGGCCCTCGCCGAGGTACGCGGCGAGGACCCGATCGAGTTGGCGAAGGCGTCGACCGCGACGGCCGAGCGCGTCTACCGCCTGCCGAGTCGCAACTGAGCGCGTCCGGCGCCGACGGAGTGGGCGCTCAGGCCGACGGCGGGTTCTGCCGCGGCTTGATGCGTGCGTTCGGCAACGGCGGCGCCGGCAGTCGCTGCACGGTGCCCTCGTAGCCGTGCACCGCGCCGAAGCGGTCCGACTCGGCCTGCCATTCGGCGCGGAACTGCTCGATCTCCTCGTGGCTGCGGCCGACGAAGTTCCACCACATCACGATCTCCTCGCCGAACGGTTCGCCGCCGAGCAGCACGACGCG
This sequence comes from Prescottella equi, assembly GCF_002094305.1. Lineage (GTDB taxonomy): Bacteria > Actinomycetota > Actinomycetes > Mycobacteriales > Mycobacteriaceae > Prescottella > Prescottella equi. Next base: position 195,918 of record NZ_LWTX01000002.1, on the reverse strand, counting down.
GGCGGGTTCGTCGGTGCGGTTGACCAACGTCAGATCCGACGCCCCGGTCCCGACGTAGCCGAGGTCGGCGCGAGCGAGCTCGAGTCCCTCCACGCCGATCGCCCCGGCGTCGACCAGGACGCCGTGCTCGAACGTCGGATCGACGTCGAGACGCACCTCGGCGCGCGGCTCGAGGACGAGTTCCGCGCCGAGTAGGGGAGTGAAGGTGTGCACGGGGGAAGTCGATCCGGCCAGCGAGCCCAGGAAGACCCGAGCGCGTCCGCCGTCCAGATCCACTTGCGGCGGCACGTAGTGCTCGAAGTTGCGGGGCGCGTCCCGGGCGGCGTCGGGCAGTGCCACCCACAGCTGGACGCCGTGCAGGATCGTCGTCTCCGCCGTCGACACCTCGGAGTGGCAGATGCCGCGGCCGCCGGTCATCAGGTTGACCTCGCCGGGCCGGACCGTCGCGTGCATGCCCAGGCTGTCGCGGTGCTCGATCTCGCCGGTGAACAGCCAGCTCACGGTCTGCAATCCGGTGTGCGGGTGTGGGGCGACGTCCATGCCCCCGGTCTGCGCGACGTCGTCGGGTCCGTAGTGGTCGGCGAAGCACCACGCGCCGATCAGCGAGCGCTGTCGCTGGGGCAGCGTTCGGCGCACCGGCATCGCCCGCGGCCCGCCCAGCGGGACCTCTCGTGAGGTGATGATCTCGGCGAGCGGGCGGCCCGCGGTGCCCGCGCGCGGTCCGTTCTCGCACTCGATCTCGATCGGTTCGGCTTCGACGTTGCTCATGTCCCTACCCTCCCACGGCCCCGTGCGGGTGTGACGCGCGCAACTGGCCGGAATCTTCCGTAATCGATTCGTGATCGACCAGCGCTTTCCTCGATATCTTTGTAGTCGTGTTTGTGCTGATCGAGACCGTGCGGTTGCCACATCACAGCCCCACCGTTACCGTGCTGTAATCGAACCTGTCGTCTGCCCCAGGATTTCTCGTGTCGCCTTTCGCTCGGATCAACACCGCCAGGTCGCCGCTCCTGTACGTCGTGGTCGCCGCACTCTTCGCGACCCTTCTCGTCGGTGGCGGCCTGGTCGTCACCCAGCACAAGACGATCACACTCGACGTCGACGGCGACCAGATCTCGCTGAGCACACTGCGTTCCGAGGTCGGCTCCGTGCTGGACAACGCCGGTTATCCGATCGGTGAGCACGACGTCGTCGCGCCGAGCGTCGATGCGAAGCTCTCCGACGGCGACACCGTGGTCCTGCGCCGCGCTCGCGAGATCGTGCTCACGGTGGACGGCGAGCGCCGCACCGTCTGGTCGACGGCCCTCACGGTGGACGACGCGATGCGCCAGCTGAACTTTGCCGGCGACGCCTACGCGTCCGCATCGCGTGGCCAGCGGATCCCGCTCGACGGCATCGAGTTCGACGTCGTGAACGCGAAGGCGGTACGGATCTCCGACAACGGCGCCCCGCACGCCGACGTCCGCGTGGCGGCACCGACCGTCGGCGCGCTCCTCGACGTCACGAACGTCCCGCTCGAACAGGCCGACACGGTCGTGCCCGCGCCGGAGACGCCGCTGACCGACGGCCTCGAGATCGTCGTGACCCGCAACCGCACCGAGACGCGCACCGAGACCCAGCCGATCCAGGCGCCGGAGAACCGCGTCGACGATCCGGGACTCGAGCAGGGGAAGACCACCGTCGAGAACCCCGGCACACCGGGGGAGCGGACGGTGACGGTGACCGTCACGACCGTGAACGGCGCCGAGACGGACCGCCGGGAACTGTCGTCCGTGGTGGTCCGTGAGCCGGCGCCGGCGGTCGTGCGGGTCGGGACCAAGCCCAAGCCGTCGGCGCCCGCGGTCGCGTCCGGGTCGGTGTGGGACTCGTTGGCGCAGTGCGAGGCGACGGGCAACTGGGCGATCAGCAACGGCAACGGCTTCTACGGCGGACTCCAGTTCTCGCAGAGCACATGGGCCGCCTACGGGGGCACGCAGTACGCCCCCACCGCCGACCGGGCGTCGCGTGAGCAGCAGATCGCCGTCGCCGAGAAGGTTCAGGCCGCCCAGGGCTGGGGTGCGTGGCCGTCGTGTTCGAGCAAGTTGGGTCTCCGGTAAGGAATCGCGATGTCGCCACTGTCGAAGATCAACTCGAGCCGTTCGCCGCTGATGTACGGCGTCGTGGCCGCGACCCTCGTGACCCTCACGGTCGGTGGCGGTGTCGCGGTGGCACAACACAAGACGGTGACCGTCGACGTCGACGGTGAGCTGATCACGGTCGGCACGATGTCGTCGAAGGTCGACGGGGCACTCGCGGCGGCGGGCTACAGCGTGGGCGAACACGACGTCGTGGCCCCCGCGTCGGACTCGGACCTCGACGACGGTGACACGGTGGTCCTGCGTCGCGGTCGCGAGGTCGCGCTCACCGTGGACGGTCGGCAACGCACGGTGTGGACGACGGCGCTCACCGTCGACGAGGCGTTGAACCAGTTCCGACTCGCCGGTGACGTGCACGTCTCGGCGAACCGGTCGCAGCGCCTGCCGCTCGAGGGATCCGATCTGGACGTCCTGAGCCCCCGCACGGTGAAACTGATCGACGGCGCGTCCGCCCCGGTGGACGTCCGCCTCGCCGCGCCGACGGTGGGCGATTTCCTCGCCGCCCACGGCACCCCGCTCGAGCAGGCCGACACCGTCGAGCCGGCCGCGGAGACGCCGCTCGTGGACGGGATGGAGGTCGCGGTGACCCGCGGCCGGGTCGAGACCCGTGTACTCACGGAGCCGGTCGCGCCACCGGAGCAACGGATCGAGGATCCGTCGATGAACATGAGCCGCACCGTCGTGGAGAACCCGGGCACGGCCGGCGTCGCGGACGTCACCTACGACGTCACCACCGTCAACGGAGTCGAGACCGGACGCAAGCCGGTCGCATCCACCGTCACGGTGCCGGCCCAGCCCAAGGTGGTCCGGGTGGGCGCCAAGCCCGGCACCGAGGTGCCGCCGGTGCAAAACGGTGCGACGTGGGACGCGCTGGCCCAGTGCGAGGCCACGGGCAACTGGGCGATCAACACCGGAAACGGCTTCTACGGCGGCGTGCAGTTCGACCAGAACACGTGGGAGCGCCAGGGCGGCCTGAAGTACGCGCCGCGGGCGGACCTCGCCACCCGGGAGGAGCAGATCGCGATCGCTTCCCGCACGCAGCAGACACAGGGCTGGGGCGCGTGGCCGTCGTGTACCAGCAAGCTGGGCCTGCGCTGACCAGTTCCGCCGTGCGTTAGGTTCTTCAGGTGTCAGACGCCGTGCCGCCCCCCATCCACCCGCGAGGACAGGCCGCCCTCCTGGGCCCCGCCGAGGTCCGTGCGCTCGCCGAAGAGTTCGGGGTGCGCCCCACCAAACAACTCGGCCAGAATTTCGTGCACGATGCCAACACGGTGCGCCGGATCGTCACGGTGGCCGGCGTGGGTCCCGAGGACACCGTCCTCGAGGTCGGCCCGGGGCTCGGTTCGCTCACGCTGGCACTGCTCGACGTCGTCGACCGCGTGGTCGCCGTCGAGATCGACCCCAAGCTGGCCGCCCGCCTGCCCGCGACGGTCGCCGACCGCGCCCCCGAACTCACGGATCGGCTCACGGTCGTCGGCGCCGATGCGATGCGGGTGATGCCCGACGACGTCCCGGCGGAGCCCACCGCGGTGGTGGCGAATCTGCCCTACAACGTGGCCGTGCCGGTACTGCTGCACCTGTTCGCCGAGTTCCCGAGCCTGCGCACCGCATTGGTGATGGTGCAGGCCGAGGTGGCGGACCGGCTCGCGGCCACTCCGGGCAGCAAGGTGTACGGCGTGCCGAGCGTCAAGGCCAACTTCTTCGGCACGGTCAAGCGCGCCGGCCACGTCGGTCGCGCGGTGTTCTGGCCGGTGCCGCAGGTGGAGTCCGGCCTGGTGCGGATCGACCGGTACGAGCAGGCGCCGTGGCCGATCGACGCCGAGCATCGGCGCAAGGTCTTCGCCGTCATCGACGCGGCCTTCGCGCAGCGTCGCAAGACTCTTCGGGCAGCCCTTGCCGGGTGGGCCGGTTCGCCGGTCGAAGCCGAGCGCCGGCTCGTCGCGGCCGGGATCGAACCGTCCACGCGCGGTGAGAAACTCGATGCGGCAGCCTTCGTGCGGCTCGCGAACGTCTCGTAGTTCCAGACGGCCGACGCACCTCCTCGAAACGGCCTCGACCACAATGGTCCGGGTGGTCCGTTCTGTCGGACCTTCGCGACGGTGTCCCCGGCGACGGGGTTGGTGTGAGGAATGTGATGGTGAACAAGGGAATTCGGGCGATCGTGCGACGATCGGGTGCGGTTGTGGTCGTGGCCGCGGCGTTGACCGCGGCGGGATGTGGGACGTCCGTCGACGGTACGGCGACCGCCGCGAGTACTTCCGCGGCCGCGACGTCGTCGTCATCGTCGACGTCATCGACCGCACCACGCGAGGCCGATCTCGGTGGACGGGTCGACATCGACGTCGAGATCGGTGACTGTGTTCGCCTGGGCGGAACGGCGGACGCCGCGACGATCGACGAAGCGGTGTGCGGCAGTGACAAATCCAACTACAAGGTCGTCGGCAAGGCCGCGAAGAACGCGCAGTGCGCGTCGGACGTCGACCAGGTGTACTACGAGACCCGCTGGGGCAACGAACGTGGTGCGCTGTGCCTCGACATCGACTGGGTGATGGGCGGGTGCATGAGCCTGCCGGACGGTGACGACGACGAACCGCAGCGTGTCGAGTGCGACGACCCGTACGCTCCGGGTATCGAGCGTGCGATCGAGGTCATCGAGGGCGTCGTCGACGTCGAGCAGTGCTCGGAGGGCGGCTACGTCCACGACGAGCGCGAATTCACGGTGTGCACGGAGACGGTGCGTCCGCTGTAGACGTCGCCGAGCAGTCGGCGTCTCCTACTTTCGTAGGAAACGTCTCCTCCTTTCGTGCCGAAGCGGCCTGCGGGGCAGCGGAAACGGGCTGTGGCTCTCTAACTTCGTTGGAGTACAGCCTGTTTCCGCATCCGAAAGGTCTTCCTATGTCGAGTAGCTCGCTTCGTCGCGTCGCCACGGTGGTCGCGATCGCCGGTACCGCGATCCTGGTCTCGCCGGCCCTGTCCTCGGCCGCAACCGGCTCGCTCGGAGGCTCCCTCGGTAGCGCGTCCGGGTCGCTCGGCAGCTCCTCCGAGGAGCCTGCGGGTGGTTTCACGTGTGACGCCCTGTCGACCGAGTCGAATCCCGCCGGCTGGGGTGTGCCGTTCGAGGACGAGAAGGGGCAGGAGGCCGCGTACTCCGCGAGCAACGTCCTCGACGACAACGGTTCGCTCGAGCTGGCCGTGACCGGAACGACGGACCGCACCGCCTGGTACCACGAGGCCGGCAGCGTCGCGCTCGCGGACGTCATCTCGAGGGACATCGGTTTCGCCGAGAAGGCGGCCACGTCCACCGCGTCGTTCCAGATCCGTCTGCTGGGCACCAAGGGAGGCAAGTTCGAGAACGGCTTCACCACACTGGTGTGGGTCGCCGAGCCCGGCGCCGACGTCGCCCAGGGTGCCACCCACGAGGAGATCCAGAAGGGTCTGTGGTGGAGCACCCAGAACATCGACGGCGCGAAGGATCGTGTGCCGACCACGCTGGCGGCGATCTCGGCAGCGAACCCGAACGCGACCGTCGAGCACTACGGGGTGAGCGTCGGCTCGGGCTCGGCCGCGACGTCGACCTTGGTCGACGCCGTGCAGTTCAACGGGTGCACCACCGATTTCGCCAAGAACGATCCCGAACCGGCCGGAGCGGGTTCCCTGGGCAGCCTCGGCAACCTGTTCGGCAGCCTCTTCTCCTAGCGGCCGACGCCGCCCACGCACCAATTCTCCCGCTCAATGGGACCGGGCATTCCGTACGATTCGCGTCCGGCTAACGTCTGCGCGGATGTGTGGCGTGAGTCACACCGGAGCGACTGGAGGGTGCGTGGGCAGCAGGGCGAGGTTCGGCAAGAGCCTGACGACGGTGTTGGTGGTGGGTGCGCTGGCGCTCGCGGGCTGTGCCAGTTCGGACGACGGCGGTGGCGGCGACACCAGCGGTACCCGCACCCCGCCCGCGGTGGGCCTGGTGGGCGACCAGGCTCCGGACCCGACGGGTTCGACGCCGCAGCTCACCTTCAGCGTGCAGGCGCTCGCGGCAGTGCTCGATCCGGCCAGGACCACCGCCCGCGGCGGCAGCGGCGGCGACGAACTGGCCGCGGTCTACGACGTCCTGCTGCGGTACGACGAGGAGACGGGGGAGTTCGTACCGCGTCTCGCGCAGTCCCTGACGTCCGATCAGGAGGGCAACGTCTGGACGCTGAAGCTGCGCCCGGGCGTCACCTTCAGCGACGGAACCCCGCTCGACGCGAACGCGGTCGTCGCCAGCATCAACCGCTACAACGCCAACAAGGGCAACGGCGCTGCCGTGTGGGTCGACGCCGTCGCGTCGACGACGGCCGTCGACGCGCAGACGGTGGAGTTCCGGTTGAACAAGAAGTGGCCGACGTTCCCGTCGATGCTCGCACTCGGCCACGGCATGATCGTCGCGCCCGGGGCGGGCGAGGGCGAAGCCTTCAAGCCGATCGGCGCCGGCCCGTTCGTCCTCGACCGCTACGCGCCCAACGAGGAGCGGGTGCTCACGGCGCGCGCCGACTACTGGAACGGCAAGCCCAAGTCCGACAAGTTGCGCTTCATCGCGTTGAGCGGTTCGCGGGAGAACCTGGAGTCGATGCGCACCAACGGTATCGACATCGGATTTCTGCGCGGCAACCCGCAGGCGATCTACGACACGATCGACGCCGGTTACCCCGGATCCTTCAGCATCCTCAACAGTGGTGGCGCCGAGCTGGTCAACAACCGTGAGGGCCGACCGGGCGCGGATGTGCGGGTGCGCAGGGCAATTGCGCTCGCGATCGATCCGGAGCTGGTCGGTCAGCGCGGCGACAACGGCCTGGGCCTGCCGGGCAAGGCCATGTTCAACGATCTCTCCCGTTGGGCCACCGACGTCGAGGGCGTGCCGTTCGACCCGGACGCTGCCCGCAAGCTGCTCGACGAGGCGAAGGCCGACGGCTACGACGGCAAGCTGAACTACATCGTGCTGCAGGAGCCGAGTGAACAGGCGATCGGCCTGGCCGTGCAGTCCCTGCTGCAGGCGGTCGGCTTCACGGTGAACATCATCAACGCCAACAACGCCGGCGACATCGTCAAGCAGGTGTACGTGCAGCGTGACTACGACATGGCGCACGCCGGTATCGGTCTGTACGAGGCCATTCCGTACCTGGGTCTCGACACCACGCTGTCGGCGACGTCCACGGCCAACTTCGCGGGCTATTCGAACCCGCAGATGGAGGTGCTGCTCGACAAGCTGCAGGCGGCGGACGGCGACGACCAGATCCGCGGTGTGCTGGCGGAGATCCAGACGCTGTGGAACGAGACCGTCCCGAGCGTCCCGGTGAGCTCGGTGATGATCTACGTCGCCTGGCAGAAGAATGTCGGCGGTGTCGTTCCCACTGCGACGGGAATCATGCTGCTCGACAAGGCCGGTCGCAACTGAGCGTCGACGAGCCGGTGACGTGACGAGGGCCCGGTGACCATACGGTCGCCGGGCCCTCGTATTGCGCCTGCTCTAGGCGGACGGGCTGAACCGCCGCAGCCGGAGGCTGTTGCTGACCACGAACACGCTCGAGAACGCCATCGCCGCACCGGCGAGCATCGGGTTCAGCAGACCCGCCGCGGCCAGGGGGATCGCCGCCGCGTTGTAGGCGAACGCCCAGAACAGGTTCCCCTTGATGGTGCGAAGGGTCCTGCGGGACAGCTCGATCGCGTCGGCGGCCGAGCGCAGGTCGCCGCGAACGAGGGTGATGTCGGCGGCTTCGATCGCGACATCGGTGCCCGTGCCCATCGCCAGGCCCAGATCGGCCTGGGCAAGAGCGGCCGCGTCGTTCACACCGTCGCCGACCATCGCGACAACCTTGCCCTCGGCCTGCAGGTTCTTGACGGCGTCGACCTTGTCGCCGGGCAGCACCTCGGCGACGACGGTGTCGATGCCCACCTGCGCCGCCACGGTGCGGGCGACGGTCTCGTTGTCGCCGGTGAGCAGCACCGGGTTCAGACCCAGTTGCTTGAACCGGCGGACGGCGTCCGCACTGGTGTCCTTGATGGCGTCGGCGACCACGAACACGGCGCGGGCCTGTCCGTCCCAGCCTGCGGCGATCGCGGTGCGGCCCAGCTTCTCGGCCTCCCGCTTCGCGCGGGCGAGGTCGTCGGGCAGGTGCTGCGACCAGTCCGCGAGCAGACTCTCGCGTCCGGCGACCACGGCGTGGCCGTCGACGATGCCCTGCACACCCTTGCCCTCGACGTTGACGAAATCCTCGACGGAGGGCAGGGAACCGACGCCCTCGGCGGCTCCTGCCGCGACCGCCTGCGCGATCGGATGCTCGGACGCGTTCTCGAGCGCGCCCACCAGGCGCAGCGCCTCGTCGCGGTCGACGCCGTCGGTGGTGACGACGTCGATCAGCGTCATCTTGCCCGTGGTGACGGTGCCGGTCTTGTCGAGCACGATGGTGTCGACGCCGCGGGTGGTCTCGAGAACCTCAGGACCCTTGATGAGGACGCCCAGTTGGGCGCCGCGGCCGGTGCCGACCAGCAGCGCGGTGGGGGTTGCCAGACCGAGGGCGCAGGGGCAGGCGATGATGAGCACCGCGACGGCGGCCGTGAACGCCATCTGCAGGGGGTTGCCGGTGCCGATCCAGTAGCCCAGGGCTGCAACGGAGATCGCGATCGCGATCGGGACGAACACGCCGGCGATGCGGTCGGCGAGGCGCTGCACCTCGGCCTTGCCGTTCTGGGCGTCCTCGACCAGCGCGGCCATCTGCGCGAGTTGGGTGTCGCTACCGACACGGCGGGCGCGCACCACGAGCCGTCCGCCCGCGTTCACGGTGGCGCCGACGACGTCGTCGCCGACTCCCACCTCGACGGGCACAGATTCGCCGGTGAGCATGCTCATGTCGACGGCCGAGTTGCCCTCCACGACGACGCCGTCGGTGGCGACCTTCTCGCCGGGCCGGACCACGAAGAGGTCGTCGACGCGCAATTGGTCCGCGGGAATGCGGGATTCGACGCCGTCACGCAGCACCGAGACTTCCTTGGCGCCCAGTTCGAGCAGAGCACGCAGTGCCGCACCGGCGGTTCGCTTCGACTTGGCCTCGAAGTACCGTCCCGCGAGCACGAACGTGATGACACCGGCCGCGACCTCGAGATAGATGTTCGCGGCGCCGTCCATCCGGTCGACGGTCAGCTCGAACGCGTGCTTCATCCCGGGGGTGCCGGCGGTGCCGAAGAACAGTGCGTACAGCGACCACGCGAAGGCTGCGGTGGTGCCGAGCGAGATGAGGGTGTCCATGGTCGCGGTGCCGTGGCGCAGATTGGTCCAGGCGGCGCGGTGGAAGGGGAGGCCGGCCCACACGATCACCGGGGCGGCGAGGGTGAGCGAGAGCCACTGCCAGTTGTCGAACTGCAGGGCCGGGACCATCGCCATCGCGATCACCGGCACCGACAGGATCGCCGAGACGATCAGACGGGTGCGTAGCGCGGTGAGTTCGCGATCACGCGGATCGTCGGTGGGGCCGGACTCGTCGGCCGAGGGGGGAGTGGGCAGGGTCGCGGTGTAGCCGGCGTTCTGCACCGCGGTGACGAGGTCGTCGGTGCTGACACCCTCGGGGAAGGCGATCTTCGCCTTCTCGGTGGCGTAGTTGACCGTAGCGGTGACGCCCTCGATCTTGTTGAGCTTCTTCTCGACTCGGGCGGCGCACGAGGCGCACGTCATACCGCCGATCGCGAGTTCGATGGTGTCGTTGCGGCCGGTGGTGAGATCGGCGGTAGTCATCAGTGTCCTCCTTCGTGACCGTCGTGAGGTGCGGATACGGATCCTGTGGCCGATGGCGCGGTCGCCGGTCCGACCGGAACGGTGAACTCGGCGGTGCGGACGGTGCCCCGGTGCTGGAAGTCGAGGAACAGTCGGTAGGTACCGACGCTCGGGGCCTGTGCGTGGAACGTGACGTCCGGGCCGGGCGCGGTGACACCGTCGCCGGGTTCGCCTTCGGGGTGCACGTGCAGGTAGGCCAGGTCGCCGGTGCGCAGCGCGACCAGGTGACCGTATGCGCCCAGGTAGGGATCGAGATCAGTGACGGGCGCGCCGTCGCGGGCGACCGTGAGCGTCAGCGGTCCGCCTGCGGTGCCGAGGTCGCCGTCGAGGGTGATGGTGTAGCCGTCGACCGTCGCCGTGCGCGACGGGGTCGGCAGTGCCGCCGGCTGCAGATCGCCGCCGACGTCGACGTTCCGGCCCAGGGTGAGTTGGCGGGGAGCGCCGCTCGCCTGGAAGTCGGCGAACACGCGATACGTGCCGCCCGTGGGCCAGGTCCAGTCGATCGACCATGTGCCGTCGGGCCCGAGCGTGGGGTGGACGTGTCGGAACTGGCTGGTGTCCGAGCGGACGACGATGAGGTGCAGCTGCTTCTCGTGCAGGTCGTCGTACTCGCGCACCGGCGCTCCGTCCGCGTCCAGGATGCGGAAGCTCAGGGTGCCGGCCTGGCCGGCGCTGGTGGGCGAGGTGACCTCGCCGAGGGTGTAGCCGTCCTGCGAGACCTGTAACCCGGCGGGGGCACTCGAGGCGGGCTCGGGGTCCGCGGCCGCGTGGCTGTCGGAGTGTGTGCTCGTCATGTCGATCGGACTTCCCGTGACGGCGCCCACGCCGAGGGCCGCGGCGAAGACGACCGCGAGCCCCCCGGCGTAGGCGATGAGCGTGGTGGACGTACGCATCGGATTCCTCAGATCGGCTGGGCGGTGTAGCCCGCCTCCTCGACCGCGGCGGTGACCGCGTCGACGGGGAGGGGTGCCGCGGATGTGACGGTGAGGCGGCCGGACTTCAGATCGACCGCGACGTCGGAGACGCCGCCGATCGCGCCGACCTCTTCCTTGACCGAGGAGACGCAGTGTCCGCAGGTCATTCCGGTGACGGTGTATTCGGCGGTGCTCATGTCGGACTCCTTGCTTAGGTACCACTACCCGGTGTGGGTACTTCGTTCTGACATCTCGAAGGTACCCCTGGGGGGTATCCACTTGCAAGGGATTCGAAGAGATCTGCGTCACTGCGACGAAGTGTGACGAGGGTCCCCGGGCGCATCCGGGCTGCGTGTGGTTGACTGGTCCTCGGTCGTAGTTTTTGTGTTTGTGTTAGTCCACGCTCGCAAATCCTGAAGTTGCGGGCGGACGGGTTCTCTCTCCGAGGATCGACGAAGCCGCCGTGTGACACCGGCCCGGGAACCCCTGACCTGGAGTTTCCCGAGTTTGCACTTCGTAAGAGAGAGAAAGAAACATGGCAGAAGGCACCGTGAAGTGGTTCAACGCTGAAAAGGGCTTCGGCTTCATCGCGCCCGACGACGGCAGCGCCGACGTCTTCGTCCACTACTCGGCCATCCAGACCAACGGCTTCCGCACCCTCGAGGAGAACCAGCGCGTTCGCTTCGAGATCGGTCAGGGCAACAAGGGCCCGCAGGCCACCGACGTCACCGCGGTCTGATTCCGCTCCCGGTCTGACCGGGATCTGACGTGCACGGGGCCCCATCCGCGAGGATGGGGCCCCGTTTCGGCGTTTCACGGCCGGATTCGTGGCACCGGTCGCCGGTTCGGAAGTAGGGTTCGGCAACCGCTCAGGTGACCGAAGGGACGACGGTGGCTGCCTACGAACTGCGCGCACTCGCGGACCGTGCCGAGATCGGCGACGTGCTGCTCCGCTACTTCCGGGGCGTCGATCGCCGCGACTGGAACCTGGTGCGTGGCTGCTTCTTCGAGGATGCGCACAACGACTACGCGCCGTTCTACCAGGGCGGGCTGGACGACTTCATGCAGTTCCTCGCGGACCCTGGCGGGTTCGGCCTGTTCGATCGCACGTTCCATTTCGCGGGGAATCAGCTGATCGAGCTGGACGGTGACACCGCCGACGCCGAAACCTACGCGATGGCGCAGCACACCAGTGCGGCCGACACGGGTCACGCCACCCGCAACTTCCTGGTCGTATGGTTGCGCTACCTCGACCGGTTCGAGCGCCGCGACGGCCGGTGGGCCATCGCGGATCGCCGGATCGAGGTCGACTGGATCCGTAACGATGTCGGCGGCGGTTGGATGGACGTGCCCGGTCAGGCGCCGCGGTAACGCTCGGCGACCAGCGCGTGGTGCGCCGCGCGGCGTCGGCACTCGTCACGTAGTTCCGGGGGATCGAGCACCGTGAAGTCGACGTCGAACGCGCTCAGCCAGCGGGCGATCGACGACGGCGATTCGCCCGCCAGGGCAATCACGCACCGACCGTCCGGCGCGTCTTCGAGCGTGCCCCACGCGGCGTCCACCATCGGCGCGATGTCCCCGATCGGAGCGTGCAGCAGCACTCGGGCGCGCACACGCGTCACCGCTCGGCCGATGCCGCGCGCGACGAACTCCGCGGCCCCGCCGGGCGGGAGTGCGCGAGGGGTGAAGCGCGGTCCGGTGGGAATCTTCGGATCCATGCGGTCGACGCGGAACGACCGCCAGTCCTCCCTCGACAGGTCCCACGCCATCAAATACCACCGCGATCCGGAGCGGACCAGGCGATACGGCTCCACCTCTCGGCGGCTCTCGCCGCCGTCGTGCGTCCGGTAGTCGAAGCGGAGACGCTCGTGGCCGTGGCACACCGATGCGATCGCGGACAGCACCGCGGCGTCCACCGCGCTGGGCGCGGGTTCGCGCTGCACGACGTCCACCTGCAGTGCCTCGAGTCGGTGTCGCAGCCGTGACGGCATCACCTGCCGCAACTTGGTGAGTGCGCGTACCGACGACTCGCCGATGCCCACGACCGAGCCTGTCGCGCCGGACTGCAGCCCGAGCGCGACGGCGAGCACCTCGTCGTCGTCGAGCAGCAGCGGCGGCATCTCCGCGCCCGCGCCGAGCCGGTACCCGCCCCCCACGCCGACGGTCGCGTCGACGGGGTAGCCGAGGCCGCGCAGTTTGTCGACGTCGCGTCGCACCGTCCGTGGGGTGATGTCCAGGCGCTCGGCCAGTTCCACGCCCGACCAGTCCCGTCGGGTCTGGAGCAGGGAGAGCAGCCGGAGCAGCCGTGCCGAGGTTTCCCGCATGCGTCGAAGTATCCCGGAGATTGCGGACGCCAGGTGTCCGCAATTGCTCCTAGCTTTCGTGGTCGGACGAAACGAATCACGAAAGCGGGAGGCGGAAGCGATGCACGCGATGATCCGGACGGTGGGTCTGACCAAACGATTCACGCAGGGCAAGAACACGGTGCAGGCGGTCGTGGACGTCGATCTCGACGTCGCCGAGGGCGAGCTGGTGGCGCTGCTCGGACCCAACGGTGCGGGCAAGTCGACAACTCTGCGCATGCTGACGACACTGCTGGAGCCCACCGCGGGTCGCGCCGAGGTCGCCGGCTTCGACGTCACCGCGGATCGCGACGAGGTGCGGCGCCGGATCGGCTACGTCGGCCAGGGGAGCGGGGCCGGGCACAATCAGCGCGTCCGGGACGAGCTGGTGACGCAGGGACGCTGTTACGGGATGACGAGGCAGGCGTCGGACGCCCGCGCGAACGAACTGCTCGCGGCCCTCGACCTCGACGACCTCGCCACCCGCAAGGTCAGCACGCTCTCCGGTGGACAGCGCCGACGTCTCGACATCGCGCTCGGTCTGGTGCACCGGCCGCCGCTGCTGTTCCTCGACGAGCCGACCACCGGAATGGACCCGCAGAGCCGGGCCAACCTGTGGGATCACATCCTGCGCCTGCGGGAGTCGATGGGCACCACGATCGTGCTCACGACGCACTACCTCGAAGAGGCCGACGCGATGGCCGAACGCGTGATCGTCATCGATCGCGGCACGGTGATCGCCGACGACACCGCGTCCGCACTCAAGGCGGATCTCGCGGGCGATCTGTTGACGGTGGGCTTCGACGACGCCGTCGCGGCCGCCGAGGCGGCCCGGCTGGCCGGGGAGCTCGTCACGGTCCGCGACGTCACGGTGGTCGGGACATCGGTGCGGATTCGTACGAGCGAGGGCGACGCGACGCTGCCGGAGCTGCTCCGGAGAAGCGAACTTTCCGGCCTGCGTGTCACGACCGCCGACATCACGCGGCCGACCCTCGACGACGTCTTCCTGGGCCTGACCGGACGCAGCCTGCGAGAAACGGCCGCCGCATGAACGTCTTCCCTTCCACACCTCTCGCCTTCCACACTCCAGGAGACCTCTCATGACCGGAATCGTCCGCGACAGTGGCATCGTGATGGCCCGCGAACTGCGACCCACACTGCGCGACCCCGTGAGCGTGGTGTTCAGCCTCGCTCAGCCGTTGATCCTGCTGGCGCTGTTCGGCCCACTCCTGAAGAACGTCCCGGGCATGGGCGAGGGCGTGTGGAACTGGTTCATCCCCGGTGTGCTGGTGATGATCGCGATCTTCGGGACCTCGATGACGGGCTCGAACCTGCTGATGGAGATGCAGCAGGGCTCGCACGAACGGATGCTGGTGACGCCTCTGCACCGCTCGGCGCTGCTGATCGGCCGGGCGGCGAAGGAAATGGTTCCGCTTGCCGCGCAGGCGGTCCTGATCATTCTGGTGGCGTTGCCACTGGGTCTCGACGTCGATCCACTCGGCGCGGTCGTGGGCATCGCGGTGCTCGGCGTGTTCGGGGTGGGCCTGGGCGCACTGTCGTACGCGCTGGCGCTCGCCGTGCGGGATCAGGACTGGATGTTCTGGGTGGTGCAGCAGACGCTGATGTTCCCGATGCTCATCCTGTCGGGCACGATGCTCCCCCTCGACGACGCCCCGAGCTGGATGCGCGCTCTGGTCGCGATCAATCCGCTCGGGTACGTCGTCGACGCCGAGCGCGCGCTGTTCGCGGGCGATCTCGCGTCCGGGCCGGTGCTGTCGGGCGTGATCGCAGCCGCCACCGTGGCGGCCGTGGGCCTCGGTGTGGGCGTGCGGTCCGTCCGCTAGCCGGAAGTGCCGCCTGAGGTGCGTTTTCGTCACCTCGGGCGCACCGCCTATTGTTGGAACCTGTGCTTTCCGTCGTTCCTCGCCCCGTCACCGTCCGGGCGCCGTCCAAGGTCAACCTGCACCTGTCGGTAGGTGACCTGAGGGAGGACGGCTACCACGAGCTGCGCACCGTCTTCCAGGCGCTGTCCCTCGCGGACGACGTGTCCGTGATCGCGTCGGACGCGCTGTCGGTCCGTGTGCGCGGTGAGGGCGCCGAGTCGGTGCCCACCGACCACACCAACCTCGTCTGGAAGGCCGCCGAGATGCTGGCCGCCGAGGCGGGGATCGCGCCCGACGTGGAGATCTCGATCGTCAAGGGCATCCCGGTGGCGGGCGGCATGGCCGGCGGCAGCGCCGACGCGGCGGCCGCGCTGGTCGCGCTCAACGAACTGTGGCGGCTCGGGCTCGATCGGGACGCCCTTTCCGTCTTCGCCGCCCGCCTCGGCAGTGACGTCCCGTTCTCCTTGCACGGCGGCACCGCCGTCGGCACCGGGCGCGGCGAGAAGCTGCTGCCGGTGCTCTCCCGCGATTCGTTCCACTGGGTGCTCGCCCTCGCCAAGGGCGGACTGTCGACGCCGACGGTGTTCCGTGAACTCGATCGACTGCGCGTGGAGGGTGACCCGCCGCGGGTCGGCGACGTCGACGATCTCATGCACGCGCTCGCGTCCGGTGACGCGGAGGCGCTGGCTCCGCTGCTCGGCAACGACCTGCAGGCGGCGGCGCTGTCGCTGGCCCCCGACCTGCGGCGCACGCTGCGCGCCGGCGTGACGGCCGGTGCGCTCGCGGGCATCGTGTCCGGCTCCGGTCCCACTTGCGCGTTCCTGTGTGCGGACGCCGACGCAGCGGTCGCGGTGGGGGCGGAACTCTCGGGTGCGGGAGTGTGCCGCACCGTACGTGTCGCGAGCGGGCCGGTGCCCGGCGCACGCGTGATCGACTCCGAGCCGGAAGGCAGCCTCTGATGGCGAATTTGATCAATCTCGAACAGGTTTCGAAGTCCTTCGGCATCAAGCCGCTGCTCGACTCCGTCTCGCTCGGTGTGCAGGAAGGTGAGCGGATCGGTGTCGTCGGCCTCAACGGCGGCGGCAAGACGACGATGCTCGAGGTCCTCGCGGGCCTCGAGGAGCCGGACTCGGGCCGGGTGAGCCGGGTCGGCGGACTGCGCATGGCGGTCGTCACCCAGCGCGGTGTGCTCCCGTCCGGATCGACGGTCGGTGACGTCGTCCTGGGCCCGCTCGGTGTCGCGGACCACGAGTGGGCCGGTGACGCCCGTATCCGTGGCATCCTCGCCGGTATCGGCATCGACAACCTCGGGCTCGACGCATCGGTCGACGGGCTGTCCGGCGGTGAGCGGCGTCGCGTCGCCCTGGCCGCGGCGCTCGTGCAGGAACTCGATCTGCTGGTGCTCGACGAGCCCACCAACCATCTCGACGTCGAGGGCGTGCAGTGGCTCGCCGAGCATCTGGTGTCGCGGCGCTCCGCGCTCGTGGTCGTCACGCACGACCGTTGGTTCCTCGACACCGTCGCCACCCGCACGTGGGAGGTGGTGGGCGGCAAGGTCGAGAGCTACGAGGGCGGCTACAACGACTGGATCTTCGCCCGCGCCGAACGTGCCCGGCAGGCCGACGCCGCGGAGGAGCGGCGCCAGAATCTCGCGCGCAAGGAACTGGCGTGGCTGCGCCGCGGACCGCAGGCTCGCACCTCCAAGCCGAAGTACCGGGTGGAGGCGGCCGAGGCGCTCATCGCCGACGTGCCCGCCCCGCGTGACAGCATCGCGCTCGCGTCGTTCGCGAAGCGGCGGCTGGGCCGGGTGGTCGTCGAACTCGAGGATGCCACGCTCACGACGCCGGACGGCCGCGAACTGGTCCACGACCTCACGTGGCGGCTGGCGCCCGGCGAGCGGGTCGGCCTGGTCGGCGTCAACGGCTCCGGCAAGACGACGCTGCTGCGCACTCTCGCAGGCGAACTGGAACCGGCGTCGGGCAAGCGGATCCAGGGCCAGACCGTCAAGATCGGCTGGCTCCGACAGGAACTCGACGACCTGCCCACCGACATGCGGGTGCTCGACGCCGTCAAGGATGTCGCGGAGCGGATCACACTGGGCGACAAGGAGATCTCGGCCGGACAGCTCGCCGAACGGCTCGGCTTCGCGCCGGCCCGCCAGCGCACGCCGGTCGGCGACCTGTCCGGTGGCGAGCGTCGTCGTCTGCAGCTCACCCGCGTCCTGATGGCCGAGCCGAACGTGCTGCTGCTCGACGAGCCCACCAACGACCTCGACATCGACACCCTGCAGCAGCTCGAGGACCTGCTCGACGGCTGGGCCGGGACGATGGTCGTCATCTCCCACGACCGCTACCTCATCGAGCGGATCTGTGACACCACGTGGGCGTTGTTCGGCGACGGCAAGCTGACCAACCTGCCCGGTGGCATCGAGGAGTACCTGCGCCGACGCGCGATCCTGGCCCAGAAGCCGGAGAACGTAGCGCAGTCGGTGGCGTCGACGGCCGGGGCGGCCGCTCCGAAGGTGGCGCGCGACGGCGCGGCCGACCGCGCCGCCCGCAAGGAACTGTCCCGGCTCGAGCGTGCGGTCGCGAAGCTCGACGAGCGCGAGGCGAAGCTGCACGCCCAGCTGGCGGAGGCCGCGACCGATCCGGCCAGGTTGATGACCCTCGACGCCGAGCTCAAGCAGGTGGTGGCCGAGAAGGAAGCGGCCGAGGAGCAGTGGATGGAGCTCGCGTCCGAACTCGACTGAGGCGGGGCGGAATCGCTGCCGGGCAACGATAATCGCACTACACACCTCATTCGGGCGCGCGGGCGGATAGCCTGCAGTTGTCACCGTACGCGCGGGTGGAGGGCGGGCATCGTGGATCTGGAGGCGATAGCCGAGATCAGTCGGCTCAAGTACCGGTACGTGCGCGCTCTCGACACCAAGTCGTGGGCGGACTTCGCGGAGACACTCATGCCGGACGTCACCGCCACGTACGCGGAGCATCTGCGGTTCGACTCGCGCGACGCGTTCGTCTCCTTCCTGCAGGACACGCTCGGCCCGCACGTGATCACCGAACACCACTGCGGGCATCCCGAGATCGACGTCCACGGCGACACCGCGACGGGAATCTGGTACCTGTCCGACACCGTCGTGGTGCCGGGCGATCAGATGGTGATGCACGGCGCCGCCTTCTATCAGGACCGCTACACCAGGGACTCGGCGGGACGGTGGAAGATCGCCGCCACGACGTACGAGCGCACCTACGAATCGGTGTACTCGCTGGTCGACGTGCCCAGTTTCCGTCTCACCTCCAACCGCTGGGCCCTCATCGGGTCGCCGCAGCCGGGGGTGTCCGGGGTGGCGCCGTGACCGCATTCCCGCCCGCCGGTGCCCTGCCCTACCTGACGGTACGCGGGGCGCGGGAGGCGCTCGAGTGGTATCGGAAGGCTTTCGGGGCTGAGGTCGTGGGCGAGCCGATCGTGATGGACGACGGGCGGATCGGACATGCCGAGCTGCGCCTGCCTACCGGGTTGATCTACCTCGCGGAGGAGTTCCCGGAGATGGGGCTGACGGCCCCCGAGTCGGGTGCCACCTCGGTGAGTCTGATGCTCCCGGTCGACGACACCGATGCGGTGCTCGAACGTGCCCACGACGCGGGCGGCACCGTCGAGCGCTGGATCTCCGAGAACTACGGTCGGCGCAACGCGACGCTGATCGACCCCTTCGGGCATCGCTGGATGCTCTCGGGCCCGGCGAAGGGCGACTCCGCTCGATAGGGTCGGTCGGTGGCCGTTCCGTCTCCCGCCGACTTCCCCGACACCCGCAGCTGGATCCGCGCCATTCCGGGCGCGGCGACGTCACCGCCGCCGAGCGGTCTGCCGATGCCCGGCGACCCGAACCTGCCCACCGACCCGGTCGCGCTGTTCGTGTCGTGGCTGAGGGAGGCGGTCGCTGCGGGCGTCGCGGAACCGCACGTCGCGACGCTGTCGACGGTCGATCCGGCGGGCGATCCGGACGCCCGGACGCTGTTGCTCAAGGACGTCACCGAGCGGGGATGGTGGTTCTCGAGCGACCGGCGGTCGCCGAAGGCCCGTCAGCTCGGCGCGCATCCCGCCGCGGCACTGACCTTCTACTGGCGCGAACAGGGCCGTCAGGTGCGGGTCTGCGGTCGAGTCGAGCGGGGCGACGCCGACGTGACCGCCCGCGACTTCCGCGAGCGGTCGATCACGGCGCGGGCGGCGGCCGCGGCGAGTCGGCAGAGCGAGATCCTCGCCGACGCCGCAGAGTACGACGCTGCCGTCCGGGCCGCGGAATCCGAGATGGAGGCCGACCGATCGTTCGTTTCGGCAACCTGGCAGGCTTGGTGTCTGGTTCCGGCGACAGTCGAGTTCTGGCACGCAGACCCGGGCCGACGGCACCTGCGTGTCCGCTACCGACGCCTCCGTCCCCCGGAGGGGTCGGGTTGGCGCTCCGACGCGTTGTGGCCGTGAACAGTTCGACAGAAAGGGAGATGTGATGGCCTCGTTCATCCAGACCCAGGTGCACGGAAACGTCGCGGAGATCGTGCTCGATCGACCGAGGGCGCTCAACGCCTTGGACGGCAGCATGATTCGCGACATGTACGCCGCGCTGACCAAGTGGCGCGACGACGACGCGATCACGGCGGTGCTGGTGACCAGCGCGTCGGAACGCGCCTTCTGCGCGGGCGGCGACATCAAGTCCGTCCGCCAGTCCGCCCTCGACCGCGACCACAACGCGGTCCATGCGTTCTTCGCTGCCGAGTACAAGCTCAACGCGCTCATCGCGAACTACCCCAAGCCGTACGTCGCGCTCATCGACGGCCACGCGATGGGCGGCGGTCTCGGCATCTCGGTGCACGGGTCGGTGCGGGTGGTCACGGAGAAGGCCGGCCTCGCGATGCCCGAGACGGCCATCGGCTTCTTCCCCGACATCGGTGCCAGCTACTTCCTGCCGCGGCTGACCGGCGCGACGGGGATGTACCTGGGCCTGACCGGGGCGCGCGCGTCGGCGGCCGACGCCGTGTTCGCGGGCCTGGCCACGCACTTCGTGCCGAGCGACAAGCTCGGCGCACTCGCCGACGACATCCGCGCGATGAGCGGCACGGACCTGGACGCGGTGCTGGCGCGGCACACCACCGAGGCGCCGGCGTCGGAGCTGAAGGATCAGCTGGGCGAGATCGACCGGGTCTTCGGGTCGGGCGACATCACCGACATGGTGGCGCGGCTGACCGGCGACGACGAGTGGACCAAGCAGACCCGTGAGGCTCTCACCACGCTGGCCCCCAGCAGCCTGTGGATCACCGCGGAGCTGGTGCGCCGGGGTGCGGACCTGACCCTCGAGCAGTGCCTCGACCTCGAGCTGGTGCTCGGCGCCGAGGTGACCCGCAACGCCGACTTCATCGAGGGCGTGCGGGCCGTGCTGGTCGACAAGGACCGCAACCCGTCGTGGAATCCGCCGTCGATCGACGACATCGACGCCGAGGCGATCGAGGCGCTGTTCACCGAGATCACCGCCGAACTGGCGGGATAACCGCGGTCAGACCGGCGCGGGCAGGTCGAGCCGCAGCCGGGCACCGCCGAGCGGACTGTCGGTCAGTTCGGCGGTGCCGCCGTGCAGTGCCGCTAGTTGGGCGACGAGTGCGAGCCCGAGCCCGGACCCGACGGGGTGGGCGGACGCTCCGCGCGCGAAGCGCTCGAACACCGCCGTCCGCTCGTCTTCCCGGACGCCGACGCCGTTGTCGTCGACGGTGATCGTGATCGCGTGGGCAGTCGCGGCGACGGTGATCTCGATGCGATCGGCGCGGCCGTGCCGGACGGCGTTCGTGACGGCGTTGTCGAGGACGGATCGCAGTCCGGACGGGAGGCCGCGCATCGGGGACGACGATGCCGGTGCCGTCAGCCGGACGTCCACGTCGGGCAGGCGCCGAGACGATTCCTGGACACAGCGGTCCGCCAGTTCCACCAGATCGACGTCCTCGTGATCGGCGGGATCGGAGAGTTCACCCACCGCGAGGCTTTCGAGATCGGTGAGTGTCGACTCGATCTGCCGTTCGGTGGAGCGCAGTTCGCGCAGGATCTCGGCGCGTTGGGTCTCGGTGAGCGGCATCGTCGCGAGCACCTCGAGATCGGTGCGCATCGACGTGAGCGGTGTGCGCAGTTCGTGGGCGGAGACGGCCGCGAAATCGCGCGCCGCTCCCAGTGCGTCCTGAGTTCGACTCTGGGCCTTTCCGATTCGATCGAGCATGTGCCGGATCGCTTCACCGAGTTCCTCCGCCTCGCGCGCCCCGCGGATGTCCGGGAGCGACGCGGGTAGTTCGTCCCCCACGGTGTGGGTGGCTGCCGCGAGTCGCTGCAGCGGGCGCACGGCACGGCCGGCGAGGAGCCATCCGAGGCCGGCGGCCACCGCGATCGCGGCAACGGCCACCCCCGCGACCTGCCACTGCTGTTCCCGGATGGCCCGGCTGAGGGCGTCCTCCGGTACGGACACGGCAATCACCTCGCCGAGAGTGCCGGCGATGGTGACGTCCTTCGCGCGCACCGCGGCACCGTCGATCGTGGTCGTGCGGACCGGTTCGGACACCGCGGGGGTCGAATAGCCGTCGAGTGCGGCGATCTCGGGAGGACCTGCCGGGAAGTCGTTCGGCGCGGAAGTGGCGGGGGCGACGCTCAGCGATACCGAATCGAGGGTGCGGTCGAGCTGCTCGGAGCCGTTGACCCGGAGGAACACCGCGAACGCCACACCGATCGCGGCGATCACGATCGCCGCGGCGAGTGCGGAGACCACGGCGACACGGGCGCGCAGCGACAGCGACGGGCGGCGCACGGTCACGGCTGCTCCCTGAGTACGAAGCCGACTCCCCGCACGGTATGCAGCACTCGCGGCCTGCCACCGGCCTCCAACTTTCTCCGCAGGTACGTCGCGAAGACGTCCACCACGTTGGTGTCCGCGTCGAAGTCGTAGCCCCACACCAGCTCCAGCAGTCGGACCCGGCTGAGCACGATGCCGGCGTTCTCGGCGAGAACCTCGAGCAGATCGAATTCCCGTTTGGTGAGGTCGATTCGCTCGCCTCCCATGTGGACGCGGCGGCCCGGCAGGTCCACCTCCAACGGTCCGACCGTGACAGTCCCGGCCGGCGCCGGTGTCCGCGGCGCCCGGCGGAGCAGCGCGCGCAGCCGGGCGACGAGCTCGCCCAGTTCGAACGGTTTGGTGAGATAGTCGTCGGCCCCGGCCTCGAGTCCCGCGATCCGGTCGCCGACCGTGCTGCGCGCGCTGAGCACACAGATCGGAACATCGTTCCCCATCGCCCGTAGCGCGGTGACGACGCTCACCCCGTCGAGGACGGGCATGTTCACGTCGAGCACGATCGCGTCCGGGCGGGACTCGGAGACGGCCCGCAGCGCGGAAGCTCCGTCGTCGGCGGTATCGAGTTCGAAACCGGAGAGTCGGAGCCCCCGCGTGAGGGACGACAGGACCTTGGGGTCGTCGTCGACGAGCAGGATACCGGCGCTGTCGGTCACTGCATCCATAGTGCCCGTGCCCTCGGGGTGCTCAGCAGGCCTGCGCTGTGACCGTGGTCGCAGCGACGGAATCGCTTGCCGTCGCTGCGACGTCCGCGGGGAATTCCACGGGCGCGGCGGCCGTCTCGTCGGCCGCTGTGACGGCGGCGGCCATCGAGAACGAGACGGTCGACGACTCACCTGTCTCCGAGACCGTCTCCACCTCCTTCGTGACGACCCCACCGTCGCGCAGCGTCTGCAGTTCCGCGTCCGTCAGCGGCGCCACCGTCAGGCCGCAGACGGCTTCGTCGGGGGAGGCCGTGGCAGCGGGTATGACGGATGTGGCCGGTGCGGCGACACCGTTCACGGCGGCGACGGCCACGGGGGAACCACCCGGGATGGCGTTCTGCGCCCAGGCGACGCCGGGCACTGCGAGGGCTCCGGCGGCTGCGATGCTCGCGGCGGCGACCGCGATGCGGCGGCGGGTGACGACGTTCTTGTTCATGTGCGGCCTCCTGGCTCGGTGTCGGTGCCCCGGTGGCACCGACACCGGCCAAGCTATGGGCGCGGATATCGGTCCCCGTTAACGAACTGTTAGGGGTTGGTGAGGGTCGTCGGGTGCGGTCTAGCCGTTGAACTCCGCCGGATGCGGTCCGGTCCGTCCGTCGCGGTCCAGTGCATCGATTTCTGCCAGCTCGGCGGCCGAGAGTTCGAAGCCGAGGATGTCGAGGTTCTCGCGGATTCGTGACGGCGTCACCGACTTCGGGATGACGATGCGTCCCTGCTGCAGGTGCCAACGGAGGACGACCTGCGCGGGTGTCCGTTCGTGGGTGGCCGCGATCCGTGCGATCGACGCGTCATCGAGGACCGCGCCCTGCGCCAACGGGCTCCAGGCTTCGGTGGCGATGCCGTGGGCGTCGGCGAACTCGACGACGTCGCGCTGCTGCAGTGCGGGGTGCAGCTCGATCTGGTTGACGGCGGGGACGATCGAGCCGGAATCGAGTACCCGACGCAGGTGCTCGGGCAGGAAGTTCGAGACGCCGATCGCCCGGACGCGTCCATCGGAGTACAGCTTTTCGAGGGCACGCCAGGAGTCGAGGTATCGATCCTGGGCGGGGGCCGGCCAGTGGATCAGGTACAGGTCGAGGTAGTCGAGGCCGAGACGGTCCAGGCTCGCATCGAAGCCCGCGAGAGTGGCGTCGTAGCCCTGGTCGGTGTTCCACAACTTGGACGTCACGAACAACTCGTCGCGCGCGATCCCGGAGGCGGCCAGAGCTTTTCCGGTGCCGGACTCGTTTCCGTAGACAGCCGCGGTGTCGATCGAGCGATACCCGGCGTCGAGTGCAGCGGTCACCGCCGCCGTCGTCTCGTCGTCGGGAACCTGGAAGACTCCGAAGCCGATCTGCGGCATCGTGACGCCGTTGTTCAGGGTGATGCTGGGAACGGTGGACATGATTCTCCTTGGGTGTGGGTGAAGGTCGGTCGGTTGGGGACGGTCAGACACCGGCGAGGTCGCCGGTGCGGGGTGCGAGTTCGACTCCATTGCGGGAGTTCGCCGTTCGGGCCGCGAGTGCCATGACAGCGACGGCGGCCAGGGTGATGGCGGCTCCGGCCCAGATCGGTGAGGTGTAACCGAGACCCGCCGAGATGGTGACGCCACCGATCCAGGCACCGAACGCGTTGCCCGCGTTGAAGGCGCCGATGTTGGCGCCGGACGCGAGAGTGGGAGCCTCGCTGGCGTACTTCATGACGCGCATCTGCAGGCCGGGCACGGTCGCGAACCCGAAGATGCCCATCAGCAGCAGGGACACGACCGCCATCACGGCACTCGCGGCGGTCAGCGCGAAGACGGCGAGGACGACGGTCAACACGGACAGCGCCGCCAGAAGGGTGGCGTCGACGTTGCGGTCGGCGGCCCTGCCGCCCAGCGTGTTTCCGATGAACAGACCCACACCGAACACCATGAGCAGCCACGGCACCGTCGCGCTGTCGAAGCCGCTGACCGACGTGAGGGTGAACGCGATGTACGTGAAGGCGCCGAACATTCCGCCGTAGCCGAGGACCGTGATGGCGATCGAGGCCCACACCTGGCCGGAGCGGAAGGCTCGCAGTTCGCCGCGTAGCCCGGTGGTTCCTGCGGTGCCGCGCTCGGTGACGGGGACCAGTGCGAGGATGCCGACAAGGGCGACGACGCCGATCGCGCTGATCGCCCAGAACGTCGAGCGCCAGCCCGCGGCCTGCCCCAACAGTGTTCCGAAGGGGACACCGAGCACGTTCGCTGCCGTGAGGCCGGTGAACATGACGGCAATCGCGCCCGCCTTCTTGTGGGGCGCAACCATGTCGGCGGCCACGACGGCGCCGATACCGAAGAAGGCTCCGTGGCAGAGCGCCGCGACGACACGTCCCAGCACCATGGTGGGGAAGTCCGGGGCGAGCGCCGAGAGCGTGTTCCCGACGACGAAGAGGACCATCAATCCGGCGAGGACAGGTTTGCGGGGGAGACGGGTGACGGCAGCGGTCAGGACCAGTGCGCCGACCACGACGCTGAGTGCGTAGCCGGAGATGAGCCAGCCCGCAGTGGCCTCGCTGACTGCGAAGTCGGTGGAGACCTCGGGCAGGAGGCCCATGATGACGAACTCGGTCAATCCGATGCCGAACCCGCCGAGAGCGAGGGCTATGAGGCCTATGGGCATGTGGGGTGCTCCTTGAAAGCGCGGTGAGAGCAGATAGGGCGCGTAAGCTGTTAGTTGCAGGCGCTGGATAAATAGTTGCACGCGTAGATATGCCGCGCAAGCAACTATTTGAAGATGTAAGGCTCGTCACCAGGAAAGGGGCATCGTGGGCATCAGGGACGATGCGGTCGAGATCAGGTCGCAGGGGTGGCGGACTCTCGCCGCGCTGCACGGGCTGATCGAGTCCGAACTCGAGCGATCACTGCAGGCAGAGGCCGAGCTCTCGGTCGTGGAATACACGGTGATGGATGCCCTGAGCAGGCAGGACGGCTGGCACATGCGCATGCAGCAACTGGCCCGTGCGGCGGCGCTCAGTGCGAGTGCCACGACCCGTCTGGTGAATCGGCTCGAGGACCGGGGCCTGCTCACCCGGATCCTGTGCGCGGACGACCGGCGTGGGATCTACACCGAGCTCACCCCGGCCGGGCGTGAACTACTCGAGGAGGCGCGGCCTGTCCACGACGCGACGCTCGAGCGCGCGCTCGCCGAGGCGCGAGGGGTGCCCGAACTGGCACCCCTCGTCGACGCGCTGCCGCTGCTGCACGCCGCGCCGTAGGAGGGCGGCGGTTACCCGCCGATGTTCAGCGCCGAGGCCAGCTCTCGCAGCGCCGGCAGCGGGTCGCCCGCCATCGGCAGCACCTGGATCGCGACGTGGTCGGCTCCGGCGTCGAGGTGCGCGGTGAGCCGCGGGGCGATCGCGGCCGCGTCTCCGTGCGCGACCAGTGCGTCGATCACGCGGTCACTGCCTCCGTCGTCGAGCTCCTCGGTCGGGAAACCGAGGCGTTCGAGGTTGCGGCGGTAGTTCCGTAGATGCAGGTACGGGTTCTCGACGGCCTCCCGGCCGGTGGCGCGGGCGGCGTCGGAGTCGGTGCTCAGCACCACCTTCTGCTCGGGAGCGAGCAGTGCGTCCGGGCCGACGATCTCCCGCGCCTGCCGGGTGTGCTCGGGCGTCGTCAGATACGGGTGTGCGCCGGCCGTGCGATCGGCCGCGAGCTGCAACACCTTCGGGCCGAGCGCGGCCAGGACGCGCCGGTGCTTCGGGACACCGGCGTCGTCGAGGACGTCGAGGTACCGAACGAGGGCGTCGTACGGCTTCTCGGCGCCCATACCGGGCACCTCGGGGTGGCCGACGCCGATGCCGAGGACGAAGCGTCCGGGATGGCGGGACTCGATGCGTTGGTAGGACTTCGCGATCTCGTCGGCCGGTGCCGAGAAGATGTTCACGATGCCGGTCGCGACGGTGATCGTCTCGGTGCCGGCGATCAGGTCCTCGACCACCTGCAGGTCGGCGGGGGGAGACCCGCCGGCCCAGATCGCGCCGTAGCCGAGGCGTTCGATCTCGGCGCCCACCTCGGGCTGCAGCCCGAAGGCGTGTCGCCAGACGCCGAACTTTCCGTACGAAGGGGTATCTGCCGTGTCGTGTGTGACCGCTGCCATACCGGTTCCAACCGGACCGGTCGGTGGATCATTCCGCGGTGATCGCCGTCGACTGCGGCGCGGACTGCCGCTGGATTCGCAACCACACCGCGAAACCCCACAGCACGAAGGCCGCGTACACGAGGTACAGCAGGGCCGACGGGTAGTAGCCGCCGCTGAAGAGCAGCGGAACGCCCACGGCGTCGACCCCGATCCAGATCAACCAGAACTCGGTCCACCCGCGCGCCATGCCGTAGGTGGCGAGGATCGAACCGGTGAAGATCCAGGCATCGGGCCACGGTCCCCACGAGCCGAGCATCTCGAACACCTTCGCGAACGCGACGGTGCCGATCGCCATCGTCGCGATCATCCCCACTCGTGCGCGGGTGGGCGCCCAGTGCGGGAGCACCGCCTTGCCGGAGTCGTGCCGCGACTGGAGCCAGCGCGTCCAGCCGTATGCACTCACGGTGATGAACAGCAGCTGGCGGCCGGCCTGGCCGTACAGGTCGAGGTTCTGCGGCGTGTGGAACAGCGCGCCCATGAACACCGTGAACAGCAGCGCGTTGCCGATGATGCCCACCGGCCACGCCCACACGACGCGCTTCATCCCGCCGATCGCCGACGCGATACCGAACGCGTTCCCGACGATCTCGCGCCACAGGATCGTGGCGCCGCCGACGTGGAGTTCGGCGTCGAAGAGCGTCTGGAGGAAACTCACTGATCGCCTGCGGCGACCAACGGCTCGAGTGTCAGCTCCGGCATCTCCTTCTGGATGTACTGCAGCCGCCACTTGTCGCTGAACAGAGCCAACAGCACCCCGTCGTTGCGGGTGAACACCTCGACGCCGCGCTGACGGCCGAGTTCGACGGCGGACTCGGCGTCGGTGCGCCGGGCGAGGGCGTAGCCGAGCGGCTCCATCCGGGCCTCGACGTTGAACTCGGCCTTCATGCGGGCCGCGACCACCTCGAACTGCATGGGACCGACGGCCGCCATGACCGGGGACGCGTCACCGCGGATGTCGTTGCGGAGGATCTGCACGACACCCTCGGATTCGAGCTGGTCGACGGCTCGACGGAACTGCTTGTACTTGCTCGCACTCTCCGCACGCAGCACCGAGAAGTGTTCGGGCGCGAACGACGGGATCGGCGGGAACTCCACCTTCTTCTCGGAGAACAGCGTGTGGCCCGGGGCCAGCGCATTGGCGTTGACCAGGCCGACGATGTCGCCGGGGTACGCGTTCTCGACCGTGTTGCGGTCACGGCCGAACACCGTCAGCGCGTACTTGGTGGCGAACGGCTTGCCGGTTTGCGCGTGCGTGACGACCATGCCGCGCTCGAACACGCCGGAGACGACGCGCATGAACGCCAGGCGGTCGCGGTGCGCGGTGTCCATGCCCGCCTGCACCTTGAACACGACGGCGCTGAACGGGTCGGTGACCTCGCGCGGCTTGTCGGCGACATCCTTGCGGGCGCCCGATGCGGGGGCGAGCGCCACGAGCGTGTCGAGGATCTGACGGACACCGAAGTTGAGCATCGCGGACGCGAAGATCACCGGTGACGTCTGCCCGGCCAGAAACAGTTCCTGGTCGTGATCCTGGCCGCTGGCCGAGAGCAGTTCGCTCTCCTCCGCGGCGGTCACCCATTCGTCGCCCTCACGCTCGAGGGCGGCGTCGGCGTCCATGACCTCTTCGGGCGCGATCTTCGCGCCACCCGCGGTGCGGGTGAAACGGATGTACTCGCTCGGGGCCCCGTCCTCGCCGCGGCGCAGCAGTCCACGGAAATCGCCGGCGATGCCGACCGGCCAGTACAGCGGGGTGGGGGTGAGGCCGATGCGCTCGTCGATCTCGTCGAGTAACTCCAGCGGGGTGCGACCCGGTCGGTCCCACTTGTTGATGACGGTGATGACGGGGATACCGCGGTGGCGACACACCTGGAACAGCTTCAGGGTCTGCGGCTCGAGGCCTTTCGCGGCATCGATCAGCATCACGGCGGCGTCGACCGCGGTGAGGACGCGGTAGGTGTCCTCCGAGAAGTCGGAGTGACCGGGGGTGTCGACCAGATTGACGACGTTGATCTGGTCGTCGGGAGTCTCGTCCGAGTGGTAGTTGAACTGGAGGGCCGTCGACGACACCGAGATGCCGCGGGCCTTCTCCATCTCCATCCAGTCGGAGACCGTGGACTTGCGGCCGGCCTTGCCGTGCACCGCGCCCGCCTCCGAGATCATCTTCGCGTGCAGCGCGAGGGCCTCGGTCAACGTCGACTTGCCGGCGTCTGGGTGGGAGATGACGGCGAACGTCCGTCGCCGGGCCGCCTCACCGGCGAGGTTCTTGGGAGCGGTGGTCGACGCCTTCTCGGCGGTCGTGATCTCGGCCGAGTCGGGCGCGCTGGTCAACGGTGAACCTCTCAGAAGGGAATCGGGGCCGCTACCAGCGTACTCGGGGCGTTCGCCGGAGTAACAGGTCGGCACCGCTTCCGGATATACGTGTCGGAGATCGGCCGCGCAGTCGTAGTGTCCGCACAGGTATCGGCAGGAGCCTGCAGGAGCCTTCGATGAGCAAGTTCACCGACGAGATGTATGCCACCGCCGCGACCAGTGCGCAGGTGTTGATCACGGGTGAGCCCGATGCGCCGCTCCGCCAGTCGTGGGGCGAGGTCCACACGATCGCCCGTCGTATGGCCGGTGCCCTCGCGGATGCGGGTATCGGGTCCGGCGACGCGATCGGTGTCCTCGCCGGCATGCCTGTCGACATCGCGCCCGCGTGCCAGGCGATCTGGATGCGCGGCGGGTCGGTGACGATGCTGCACCAGCCCACCCCGCGTACCGATCTGCAGGTGTGGGCGCAGGACACCGAGGCGATCATCCGGATGATCTCCGCTGCTGCGGTGGTGCTGGGGGCGCCGTTCGAGGCGGCCGTGCCACTGCTCGTCGAGCGCGGCATCAAGGTGGTGACGATCGAGTCGATGCGCGACGGCCACGACATCGACCCCGTCGAGACCGCGGAGTCCGACATCGCGTTGCAGCAGTTGACCTCCGGCTCCACCGGATCGCCCAAGGCCGTGCAACTCACGCACGCGAATTTCTACGCCAACGCGTACGCGATGATCGACCGGGTCGAGTTCAGTCCCGAACGCGATGTGATGATCAGCTGGCTGCCGCTGTTCCACGACATGGGAATGATCGGGTTCCTCACCGTCCCGATGCAGATCGGTGCCACCACCGTCCACATCACGCCGCTCGATTTCCTCCGGACGCCGCTGCTGTGGGCCGAGCTGATAGGCAAATACCGCGGAACCGTCACCGCGGCACCGAACTTCGCGTACTCGCTGCTTGCCCGACGCCTCGCGCAGGCGCCGGCGGGCGAGTACGACCTGTCGTCGATGCGAGTCCTGCTCAACGGAGCCGAGCCGGTCGATCCCGACACCATGATCGCGCTCGCCGACGCCGGTGCCCGGTTCGGGCTGGACCCGCTCGCGCTCGCTCCGACCTACGGAATGGCCGAAGTGACCCTTGCGGTTTCGGTGCCGGAACCCGGCCGAGGGCTCGTCCTCGACCGCGTCGATCCCGATCTGCTGGAGGCCGGCGGACTCGCCGTCCGTTCCACCCGCGCCAATGCGCGCGCGATGGCGACGCTCGGTCCGCTCGTACCGGGACTCGAGGGACGCGTCGTCGCCCGGGACGGGCTGGAACTGCCCAAGCGCGCGGTCGGAGTGATCGAGCTGCGTGGAAAGTCGGTCACCCCTGGATATCTCACCGTCGACGGCCCCGTCGCGACGCAGGACGCGGACGGGTGGATCAACACCGGCGACATCGGCTACTTCACCGAGGACGACCTCGTCGTGGTGTGCGGCCGCGTCAAGGACGTCATCATCATGGGCGGCCGCAACATCTATCCCACCGACATCGAACGGGCCGCCGGATCGGTGTCCGGTGTGCGCCCCGGCAACGCCGCCGCGATCCGACTCGACGCCGGCGACAAGCGGGAAAGCTTCGCGGTTGCCGTGGAAACGAACGCAATCGACGACGCCGACGAGGTCAGACGCATCGAGCGCGAGGTGGCGCACGCCGTCGTCGCCGAGGTGGGGGTGCGCCCACGCACTGTCGCCGTCCTGGGTCCCGGGTCGCTGCCCAAGACGTCGTCCGGCAAGCTGCGGCGGTCGAGTTCCATCGGGCTGCTGTGACGCCAGGCCCCGTCGGACGTCACCGCACCATCAGCACCGCATCCCCGGCGGGAACGAGTTCGCCGATCACCGGCGCCCCGGGGATCTCGCCGGCAACGAGCAGCCCGCCCGACGTCTGGGCGTCCGCGAGCAGCAGCAACTCGTCCTCGCTCACGGACGCTTCCAGGTGCGGGCGGACCCAGTCGAGGTTGCGCCGGGTGCCGCCGCTGACGAAGCCGTCGGCGAGCGCGTCGCGGGCGCCGTCCAGGTACTCGACCGCGGCGGCATCGACGACGGCGGACACCCCGCTGGCGCGGGCCAGCTTGAACAGGTGCCCCAGCAGACCGAAGCCGGTCACGTCCGTCGCGCACGTGATCCCGGCCCCGACGGCGTCGCGGGAGGCTCGGTCGTTGAGCGTAGTCATCGCCGAGATCGCCTGCGGGAACACCTCTCCGGTGTTCTTGTGGCGGCTGTTGAGGACACCGATGCCCAGCGGCTTGGTCAGCGACAGCGGGATGCCGGCGCGTCCGGCGTCGTTGCGCATCAGGCGAGCCGGGTCGGCGGTTCCGGTCACCGCCATGCCGTACTTCGGTTCGGGGTCGTCGACGCTGTGCCCACCGGCCACGTGGCAGCCCGCGGCGGCAGCGACGTCCCGGCCGCCGCGCAGCACCTCCGCGGCCACCTCGTAGGGCAGCCGGTCGATCGGCCACCCCAGCAGGTTGATCGCCACCACCGGAGTGCCGCCCATCGCGTAGACGTCGGACAGGGCGTTGGCCGCGGCGATGCGCCCCCAGTCGTACGGGTCGTCGACGACGGGCGTGAAGAAGTCCGCCGTGCTGATCACCGCCAGGTCGCCGCGCACCTGCACGACGGCCGCGTCGTCACCGTTGTCGAGTCCCACGATCAGCGGGGCCGCGGGTTCGGCGACAGGCGCCGCGACCAGACCGGCCACCACCGACTCGAGCGCTCCCGGCGGGATCTTGCAGGCACATCCGCCGCCGTGCGCATATGAGGTCAGTCTGTCGGTGTGTTGTGCGGAACCCATGGAGGCAGCCTAAGGTCTTTCAGCGGAGGCGTATGGGCACCTGGTGGTCTCCGCGGTCTTCAAAACCGACGTGGCCGAGTATCTCGGCCAGGCGGGTTCGATTCCCGTCCGCCTCCGCCAAAGCCATGAGAAGTGAGGTACCGCGATAGCCGAGCAGCAGACCCGCGAGGCCGATCCGCGCCGGCGCGTCCCGTCCACCGACGCGGTGCTCCGGGACGAGCGGTTGCGCGAGGCGATCGACACGGTGGGCCGCGAGACCGTCAAAGCGGGGATCCGCGCCGCCCAGCAGCAGGTGCGGCAAGGTCTGCTGGCACCCGAGGGCGTCGTCGACGTCGTGCTCGACGGTCTGCCCGCCACGCCGGTGACGCTGACTCCCGTGCTCAACGCGACCGGAGTGCTGCTGCACACCAACCTCGGCCGGGCGCCGCTGTCGACGGCCGCGGTCCGAGCGCTCGAACTGGCTGCGGGCACCAACGATGTCGAACTGGACCTGGTGTCCGGGCAGCGCGGCAAGCGCGGGCGCGGCGCGCTGGACGCCCTCCGGTCGGCGGTGCCCGACGCCGAGGACGTCCACATCGTCAACAACGGCGCGGCGGCGTTGGCGCTGGCCGCCACGGCTCTCGGCGGTGAACGCCGCAACATCGTCATCGCCCGCGGCGAGATGGTGGAGATCGGAGACGGGTTCCGGCTGCCGGACCTGCTGGAATCGACCGGCGCGCGACTGCGCGAGGTGGGCACCACCAACCGGGTGCACCTCGACGACTACGTGCGCGCGATAGACGCGGAGACGGCGTTCGTCCTGAAGGTGCATCCCTCGAACTTCCGGATCACCGGCTTCACGTCGAGCGTCGCGGTCCGCGACCTCGCGGGCCTCGACTGCCCGCTCGTGGTGGACATCGGCTCGGGACTGCTTGCGCGCCACCCGGTATTGCCCGACGAGCCGGACATGGCCTCGACGTTGCGGGCCGGTGCCGACCTCGTGACCGCGAGCGGTGACAAGCTTCTCGGTGGACCCCAGGCGGGGGTGATCGGCGGACGCGCGGAACTGGTGCACCGGCTGCGACGCCACCCGCTGGCGCGTGCGATGCGCGTGGACAAGCTGACGCTGGCCGCGTTCGAGGCGACCCTGCGCGGACCGCAAACACCCACCGCCGCAGCACTTTCCGCGGATGTCGCGGAGCTGCGACGGCGGGCCGAGACGATGGCGGACCGCCTGCGTAGCGCCGGCGTCGACGCGGTGGCCGCCGACTCGGCGGCCACGGTCGGTGGCGGCGGAGCGCCGGGGGTGGACCTGCCCAGCGCGGCGGTGAGTCTGCCCGCGGCGTACGCGGACCTGCTGCGCGCGGGTCGTCCGGCCGTGCTCGGCCGAGTGCTCGACGGCCGGTGCCTGCTGGATCTGCGAACCGTCCGCCCGTCGGCGGACGACGACCTGTATCGGGCGATCCTGGCGGCGCGGTGATGTTCGTCGTCGCGACCGCCGGGCACGTCGATCACGGCAAATCCACGCTGATCCGTGCGCTCACCGGCGAGGAACCGGACCGCTGGGCCGAGGAACGCCGCCGCGGTCTCACGATCGACCTGGGCTTCGCGTCCACGACGCTGCCGAACGGCCGGACCGTCGCCTTCGTCGACGTGCCGGGGCACCGACGGTTCGTGCCGAACATGCTCGCCGGCGTGGGCCCGGTGCCCGCGGTGTTGTTCGTCGTCGCCGCCGACGACGGCTGGATGCCGCAGTCCCAGGAGCACCTGGACGCGCTCGCCGCGTTGGGCGTCCGGCACGGGGTGCTCGTGATCACCCGCAGCGACCTGCTCGACCCCGAGCCGGCGGCCGAGGAGGCGCGGGCGGCGCTGGCCGGAACGTCGCTCGCGCACATCCCGACGGTGGCGGTCTCTGCCGTCACCGGCTCCGGGATGGGCGAATTGCGTTCGGCGCTGGAACGACTCGGGAACGAGCTCCCCGCGGCGGACGTCGACGCGGACGTACGGCTGTGGGTCGACCGCTCGTTCACCATCGGTGGGGCAGGCACCGTGGTGACCGGCACCCTCGGAGCCGGCACCGTGCGGACCGGCGACACGCTGCTCGTGGGCGCGAACGGGCCCCGCGTGGTGGTGCGGGGCCTGCAGTCGCTCGGCCGGGACCGCGCGGAGGTGCCGGCCCCGGCCCGCGTGGCGGTGAACCTGCGCGGCGTCGCCAACTCCGACATCGCACGCGGCGACGCGCTGCTCACCCCCGACCGGTGGTACGAGACCGCCACGGTGGACGTGCAGCTGACGGCGCCCGGAACGCTGCGGGAACACGTCGTCGTGCACTGCGGATCCGCCGCGATCGGCGCTCGCGTCCGACCGCTCACCGACGCGTTCGCCCGGTTGTCGCTCGAGCAGCCGCTGCCCCTGCGGATCGGTGACCGGATGATTCTGCGGGACCCGGACGCCGGGCTCATCCCGTCGGGTGCGGTGGTACTCGATCCCGCACCGCCCGAGCTTCGCCGCCGCGGCGATGCCCGTCGGCGCGCCGAGGTCCTGGCCGCGGCGGCCCCCGACGTCGGCTCGCAGTTGCGCCGACGTGGTTTCGCGCGGGCCCGCGATCTGCGGGCGTGGGGTGTCACCGGTGTTCCCGACACAGCGGGCCCCGGCGACTGGCTGCTCGACCCCGACACGGCACGTTCGGCGGCGGAGAGACTGGGGAAACTGGTCGACGAGCACGCTCGCACGCATCCGCTCGCGCCCGGCCTGCCCGGCGAGGCGGCGCGTCGAGCGCTCGCATTGCCCGACCCGCAGCTGCTGGCCGCGGTGCTCGAACATGCGGACGCCCTCACGGTGGACGACGGCCGGATCGTGCGACGCGACGCCGAGGCCGGGCTTCCGGAGCCCGTCGCGCAGGCGGCCGCCCGATTGCAGCAGCGGTGGGAGGACGAGCCCTTCGTCGCTCCCAGCGCGGGCGAGCTCGCCGAACTGGGGCTCGGGCACCGCGAACTCGCGGCCTGTGCCCGGGCGGGACTGGTCACTCCGCTCGGCGGGGGCGTCTGGCTCGGGGCCGGGGCGGTGGACGCCGCCGTCGAGGCGCTCCGGGAGCTACCGGAACCCTTCACGCCCAGCGAAGCCCGAACTCGTCTGGGAACCTCGCGCCGGGTGATCATGCCGCTGCTCGAGGTCCTCGCCCGAGAGGGGCGGACCCGCCGGACGGGGGAGGACGGTCACGTCGTGGCCTGAGCGGCACGCCGTTCCCGCTGCGGCACCACCGTGTACCGCGGATCGCGTGCCGAGGCCTGCCCGGCGTGGAAGACGGCGAAGCGCGTGCATGCCGATCCCGCGGTCAGCGCCAGGCCCGACAGTGCCGTCACCGCGCGGCTGCGTCGGCCGAGCAAGGCTCCCACCGCGCCGCCCGCGGTGAGGGCGGTCGCAGCGGAGTGCAGACGACCCGCGGTCCCGGTCCGCAGCGGTTCGGCTGTGATGCCCATGCTCCGCTGCATGATCTGCGACGCCGCCAGTTCGAGCGCCGCGCCCCCGACCGCGAGGCGCCGGGCAGGTCCGGACTCGGCGAGCGGTGCCGTCAGCAGGCCCGCCCCGCCCGCGGCCGCGGCCGCGCTGCCGACGAATACGAACGGCAACTCGCGCTTGGCCTCGTGCCAACTGGGCGTCGCGGTGTCGGTGAGCAACACGGCGGTGTACGACGCCACCGCGGGCGCGGTGACCGCGGCCAGGATCCCGGCGGGACGGGTCGCGAACGTCAGCAGCCGGCCCAGCGGTCCCCGCCGGATGGGGCGGGGGAGCAGATCCGCGAACTCGCCGACCGCGGCCAGACCGTTGAACGGTCCGTACAGCGACAGGATCCACGTGCCCACACTCATCGGGGACGTCGGCTTGGCGACGCGGAGCATGTGATGGAACCGGGCCGGGCGGCCCAGGTCGTGGATCAGCGCATACATGCTCGCCACGATGGCGCCGAGGGCGATCACCCGGGCGGAACGCCGTTGGTGCGGGCGCCCGGTCAGATCCGCCCCGGCGGCCAGCAGTGACGAACCGCCGGCCAGCCCGCCGAGGA
Organism: Prescottella equi; assembly: GCF_002094305.1. Lineage (GTDB taxonomy): Bacteria > Actinomycetota > Actinomycetes > Mycobacteriales > Mycobacteriaceae > Prescottella > Prescottella equi. The sequence goes on along the minus strand of NZ_LWTX01000002.1, from coordinate 159,951 downwards.
AGAGGTAGGCGGGAATGTCCGCCTGCCACGGCGACGCCTTCACGATGGGCCGGCCGTAGTAGCTCTCGAACTTGGCGTCGGGCACCATCGCCTGCTCGCCGCGCCCGCGCCGTCCGCGGCGACGTGTCTGCGTACGGTCGGTCATCGGTGTCCCTTTCGACGGCCGGCGAACGCGACGACCGCGCCGCCGAGCAGCGTGGCAGCCGCGACCGCGGCCTGCCGCCACATCCCGGGCAGGTCCCGCGTGGTGACCACCGGGTCCGGGGGCAACCCGTACACCTCCGGCTCGTCCAGTAGCAGGAAGAACGCCCCGGTGCCGCCGACGCCGTCGCCCTCGTCGCGCCCGTACAGCTGGGCGGTCGACTCACCCGCGTCCTGCAGTTGCGCGAGCCGGAGATCGGCGCGCTCGCGCAACTCGTCCAGATCGCCGAACTGGATCGAATCCGTGGGACACGCCTTCGCGCACGCCGGTTCCATCCCGCCCGACAGCCGGTCGTAACAGAGCGTGCACTTCTGGGCCAGGCCCACGGCCGGGTCCCCGGCGGGGCCGTCGCGGCGGTCGATCACGCCGTACGGGCAGGCGGGATGCAGTAGCCGCAGCCGTTGCAGATGTCGTTCTGCACCACGACGGTGCCGAACTCGGTCCGGAACAGCGCGCCGGTGGGACACACGTCCAGACATGCCGCGTGCGTGCAGTGCTTGCACACGTCCGACTCCATGAGCCAGCGGAAGTCCGTGCGTTCGGTGACGTCGGAGTCGGCGCCGGGCAACGACGTCCCCGGCATCCCCAGATCGACGGTCTCCCGCCGTCGCTCGGCCGGCACCGGCTGTTCCACGAAGGCCACGTGCCGCCAGGTCGAGGCGCCGAGCGCCCCGGTGTTGTCGTACGACATCCCGGTCAGCTCGAGCCCGTCCTCGGGGACGGCGTTCCACTCCTTGCACGCGACCTCGCAGGCCTTGCACCCGATGCACACGCTGGTGTCGGTGAAGAAGCCCTTGCGGCTCGGCGGGTCGGTGTACCCCGCTTCCCGCGCGGGGTCGCCCGGGCCGAAGAACGCTCGACCCAGTTTCGACAGATTGTCCGACACGGTTACAGCTCCGTTCCTGTCTCGGGTGTCACGCCGGCGCGTCGCCGGTACTCGGCCACGTACTCCAGCAGCGCGGGACCCCGAGGCCGACGGCCCGGCTGGATGTCGCAGCTGGTGGCCTTGGTGGACGGGATGGACACGTTGGGGTCCAGCGCCTGCGGCAGCAGCTCGTTGGCGCCGTCACCGACGCTGATGCCGTTCCGTCCCCAGTGGTACGGCAACCCGATCTGGTGGAGCCGTCGACCGTCCACCACCAGCGGCTGCATCCGGTGGGTGACCAGGACGCGAGCCTCGATCGCCGTGCGGGCGGTGACGATCGTCGCCCACCCGCCGTTCTCGAGACCGCGCTCGGCCGCCAGCTCGGGGCTCACCTCGCAGAAGAACTCCGGCTGCAGTTCCGACAGGTACGGCAGCGTGCGGCTCATCCCGCCGGCCGTGTGGTGCTCGGTGAGGCGGTACGTGGTGAACATGTACGGGAACACCTCGCTGCCCGCCGCACCGTGAGCAGGGTTGTAGCGGTTGAACTTTCCCGGATGCGGCATCCGAGCAGGGTTGGACTGCTGCGGATAGAGCGGATTCGGCAGCGGCGACTCCGGTGGTTCGTAGTGCGTCGGCATCGGACCGTCCAGCAGGCCCACCGGCGCGTACAACCACGCCCGGCCGTCGTTCTGCATGATGAACGGCTCGGTGCCGTTGATCGCGTCCTCCGCCGTCGCCCCTTCCGGCGCCCGGTACGTCGGCGGCTTGTCGGCCTCGAAGTCCGGGACGTCGTGGCCCGTCCAGCGGCCGGCGCCGTCGTTCGCGTCCGGATCCCACCACACGAACGCCTTGCGTTCGCTCCACGGTTTACCGTCGGGATCCGCCGAGGCCCGGTTGTAGAGCACGCGCCGGTTCGCCGGCCATGCCCAACCCCAGTCCGGCGCCACCGGGCCCTGCTCGTGCCGGCTCCGGCGTCGATCGGCCTGATTGACGCCGTCGCCGTACACCCCGCAGTAGATCCAGCACCCGCAGCGGGTCGATCCGTCGTCGCGCAACTGGGTGTACATCGACAGCGGCTGACCGTCGGGGCCGGTGCCGTTGATCTCGGCCAGGACCGCGACCGCGTCGGGCTCGTCGGTGCCGGGCTCCATCGGGTAGTCCCACACGAGATCGAGCAGCGGCCGATCACGCTCGTCGGTGGAGCCCGCGAGCTTCTCCTTGAGGATGCGACCCAGATGGAAGTAGAACCACAGGTCGCTGCGGGCGTCGCCCGGCGGATCGAGCGCCTTGCGATGCCACTGGAGCAGCCGCTGCGTATTGGTGAAGCTGCCCTGCTTCTCGGCGTGGTTGGCGGCGGGGAAGAAGAAGACCTCGGTACCGATGTCCTCGGTCCGCATCTCGCCGGTCTCGATCTCCGGCCCGTCCTTCCAGAACGTCGCGCTCTCGATCATCGCGAGGTCGCGCACCACCAGCCAGTCGAGATTCGCCAGGCCGGCCCGCTGCATGCGGGCGTTGGCCGTGCCCACCGCGGGGTTCTCGCCGACCAGGAAGTAGCCGCCCCCGCCCTCGTTGATCTGCCGTTCGACGGTGTCCGTCGAATCGTGCGTGCCGGTCAGGCGCGGCAGGTAGTCGAAGCAGAAGTCGTTCTCGGCCGTGGCCGCGTCGCCCCACCACGACTTGAGCATGCTCACCGTGTACGCGCGCATGTTGCCCCAGAAGCCCTTCGCACCGGCGTTTTCGCCGACGAAGGTGTCAAGATCGATGTGCTTGTGCGCGTGCGGCATCGGGATGTACCCGGGCAGCAGGTTGTACAGCGTCGGGATGTCCGTCGACCCCTGGATGCTCGCGTGCCCGCGCAGCGCCATGATCCCGCCACCCGGCCGGCCGATGTTGCCGAGCAGGAGCTGGAGGATCGATGCCGTGCGGATGTACTGCACGCCGACGGTGTGCTGGGTCCAGCCCACCGCGTAGCAGAACGCCGACGTCCGGTCGCGGCCCGAGTTCTCGGTCAGCGCCCGGGCCACCTCGAGGAAGCTTTCGCGCGGAACACCGCACGCCTGCTCGACCATCTCGGGCGTGTACCGCTCGAAGTGCCGCTTGAGTACCTGGAAGACGCATCGCGGGTCCCGCAGCGAGTCGTCCCGCTGCGGCACCTCGTCCGCGCTTCCGGTGAGCGCTCCGCCGCTGCCGGACGCCTCGGTCTCCCCGGACTCGGCATCACGCGCACCGGCCGCTGGAGACTGCGACCCACCGTCCCGGTACTGCCAGCTGCTGGTGTCGTACTGCCGGCCCTCCACGTCGAACCCGGAGAACAGGCCCGCCAGATCCTCGGTGTCCCGGAAATCGTCGGAGACGATCATCGGCGCGTTCGTGTACGCCACGACGTAATCGTGGAAGTACGCGTCGTGGGCCAGCACGTAGTTGATGAGCCCACCCAGGAACGCGATGTCCGAGCCGGCGCGGACCGGGACATGCAGATCCGCGACCGCGCTGGTGCGAGTGAACCGCGGATCCACGTGAATGACCTTGGCGCCCCGCAGCTTCGCTTCCATCACCCACTGGAAACCGACGGGGTGGCACTCCGCCATGTTGGAGCCCTGGATGATGATGCAGTCCGCGTTGACGAGGTCCTGCTGGTAGTTCGTGGCACCACCACGGCCGAACGAGGTTCCCAGACCGGGAACTGTGGAGGAGTGTCAAATACGGGCCTGATTCTCCACCTCGATCGCGCCGAGCGCGGTGTAGAGCTTCTTCATCAGGTAGTTCTCTTCGTTGTCCAGCGTCGCGCCGCCGAGGCTCGCGACACCGGACGTGCGCCGCACCCGTCGGCCCTCGTCGTCTTCCCACTGCCAGAACTGATCTCGCGACTCGAGCACCCGGTCGGCGACCATCTCCATGGCTGTGTCCAGGTCGACTTCTTCCCACTCGCTCGCATACGGGCGACGGTGCAGCACGGTGGTGACCCGGTCGGGGTTCGTCACGAGCTGCTTGCTGGCCGAGCCCTTGGGGCACAGACGCCCGCGCGAGATCGGGCTGTCCGGATCGCCCTCGATCTGCACGACCTTCTCGTCGCGGACGTAGATCTTCTGCCCGCAGCCGACGGCGCAGTACGGGCACACGCTCTTGACGACCCGATCGGCCGATTCGGTGCGGGGGGTGATCTCGAGAGAGCGGCGGGACTGGGCGGCCGCGCCGCGACCGAGCGGGTCGGTCCCGGTGATCTGCTGCCACACCGGCCAGCGCTGCGCGAAGTCACGAATACTCATCGGCTGCTCCCTGTCCGCTCCGTCGATCGAGTGGTCTCACCCATGCAACGTCACCAGGCGGGGATTCGCAACCGATGCGCAGGTCGGCCGTCAGTGCAGCCGGTTCTGCGCCGCCTCGAGTCCGAGCTGCAGCACCAGTTCGACGGCGTCCGCGGCCTCCTCGCAGACGAGATCGAGTTCCTTGCGTTCGACGGTGGAGAACGGCTTGAGCACGTAGTCGGCGGGATCCTGTCGGCCCGGCGGGCGGCCGATGCCGACGCGGGTGCGCAGGTAGTCCTTGGTGCCGAGGGACTGCGAGATCGAGCGCAGGCCGTTGTGGCCGCCCTCGCCGCCGCCCTGCTTGAGCCGGATGGTGCCGAAGTCGAGGTCCAGTTCGTCGTGGATCACGACGATGTTCTCCGGCTTCACCGAGAAGAAGCGGGCCAGCCCGGACACCGCGCCACCCGACAGGTTCATGTACGAGCGGGGCTTGGCGAGGATCACCTGCCGGCCGACGAGCCGGGTCTGCACGATCTCGGCGCCACTGCGCTTGTGGGCGCTGAACTTTCCGCCCACGCGGCCGGCGAGGACGTCGGCCACCATGAAACCGATGTTGTGGCGGGTCTTCTCGTACTGCGGTCCCGGGTTGCCCAGGCCGACGACCACTGCGGTGCCGGTGTCGTCACTCACTGCTCGGGAGTCCTTTCGATGCGACGGTGCTCATACGACAGTGCTCACAGAACAGCGGCGCGTCGAACCCGAACGGGATCGACGCGCCGCTGGATGTTCAGCGCGGAGCTGATCAGGCCTCGGCCTCGGCCTCGGTCTCCTCGCCGGCGGCGGGCTCGGCAGCCTGAGCGGCAACGACGTTCACGAGCAGCAGCTCGGCGTCGTCGGCCAGGGTAGCGCCCTTGGGCAGCGCAACCGCGCCGGCCAGGAACTGGGTGCCGACCTCGGCGCCCTCGACCGAGATCTCGACGGACTCGGGGATGTCCAGAGCGTCGACCTCGAGCTTGATCGTGGTGGTCTCCTCGGTGACCAGCGCACCCGGAGCGGCGGTGCCGGTGACGACGATCGGGACCTCGACGGCAACCTTCTCGCCCTTCTGGACGATCAGCAGGTCGGCGTGCTCGATGTGGCGACGGATCGGGTGGACGACGACCGACTTGGTCAGCGCCAGCTGATCCTTGCCGTCGATGTCCAGGTTGATGACGACGTTGGTGCCGTGCGCGCGCAGGATGGCGGCGAACTCGCGAGCCGGGAGGTTCAGGTGCTGCGGGTCGGTGCCGTGGCCGTACAGGACCGCGGGGACCTGGCCGTCGCGGCGGGCACGGCGGGCAGCGCCCTTGCCGAACTCGGAACGGACAGAGGCTACGAGCTTGTTGTCGTCAGACATGGTGAAACGGCTCCTACAACTCACGTGAGATATTCGTTGACGGTCGTTCGTCGCGACGAGGGGGCGGACTGACACGAACGGCCGGAGCAAACTGCTCTATCGAAGCCGTGCCGCGTCGATCACGGTGATTCAGCGCGTTACGCGAATCGCCCTCGCCGAGACAACTCGATGCAGTCTACCGGATCGCTGTCCGGAACAGAATCGGGCCCGGTCCGCGCGAATGCGCCGACCGGGCCCGATGCGGATCGGGAAGGCGTCAGGCCTTGGCGGCGCTGATGCCGGCGCGACGGCCGAAGAAGCTGCCGTCGCCGAGCGAGGTGCCCGACGCGTAGCCGCCGGCGCAGACGCCGGAGGTGCAGCGGCCGGCAGCGAACAAGCCGGGGATCGGTTCACCGGAGACGTGCAGCACCTCGGAGTCGGTGTTGGTGCGCAGGCCGCCGAGTGTGAAGCCCCCGGTCATGCCGCGCAGGTCGATCGCGGCCACGGGGGAGCCGATGGGCTTGACCCATTCCGTCTTCTTGCCGAACAGCGGATCCTCGCCGTTCTCGGCGTGGCGGTTGAAGACGTCGACGGTCGCCTGCAGGGCTCCTGCGGGCAGACCCATCTCGGCCTCGAGCTCCTCGACGGTCTCGGCGACCCACTTGGGCTGGTGACGCAGCTGCGGGCTCGACGTCGGGCGGGTCATGCCCTCCTCGTACGCGGCCTCGTCGATGATCAGGTACGCCTCGTTGTGGTTCTCGTACAGCGTGGCCTGGCCGACGCGGCCTGGGTAGGTGTCCTCGTTGATGTACCGCTGGCCGCGGCCGTTGACGAGGATGCCGCGGATGAACAGCTGCGGATCGCAGAAGAACGCGACCTCGGCCGCGTCCATGTGGGCGAGATCAGCGCCGAGTGCCTGCGCCATGCGGATCGCGCGGCCGTCGTGCTCCTCGATCGAGGCGGCGGGCCGGTTGACCATCTTCGGCGCGAACGACTCGAGCATCTCGTTGTTGTAGGCGAAGCTGCCGGTCGCCAGGACGACACCCTTGCGGGCACGGACCGCGACGTCCTTGCCGTACTGCTTGGCGAGCAGGCCGACGACACGGCCGTCGGCGTCGACGATCAGCGTCTGCACGCGCATGTCGTACTCGGCGCGCACATTCAGCGCCTTGGCTGTATCCACGAGCGGCTTCATGAGCATGTAGCCGCCGCCCTTCTCGGTGCTGACGTGCTTGTCCTCCATCTGGGGGACGTGGCCGCGCGGTGCCGGCGGAATCGTCGCGTTGAAGGGGGCGGCGTTCTCGCCTCCGGTGTACTGCAGGCCGTCGTCACCCGGCGGCTCCCAGCCGGGCTCGCCCCAAAAGCTCATCTTGAACGGGACGCCGCACTCGTCGACCAGCCAGTGGTAGTGGTCGACGCTGCCCTCGCAGTACGCGTCGATCTTGGCCTCGTCGGTGCCCGGGCCGAGTGCAGCCTTCATGAAGGCCTTCATGCTGTCGACGGTGTCCTCGAACCCGCACGCTTTCTGCAGCGGCGTGCCGCCACCCATGTAGATGAAACCGCCGGCCATCGCCGCGGCGCCGCCCCAGCCGCCGGTGCGCTCGAGCACCAGGACGTCGGCACCGTTCTGTGCTGCGCCGACCGCAGCAGATGCACCGGCGACGCCGAATCCGGCGACGACGACATCGGCCTCGTAGGCCCAATCGGTGATGTGATCTGCGGAAATCGGTCGGATCGGTGTGGCCTCGGCCATAAGGTTGTCCTCTCACAAGCGCAAACAAAGATGTGACACAGATCATTTACACGCGTCAAAACTGTTGCGTCACACAGTTCCCGCCCAGCGGGAACGAACTTCGCGGTTTGTGAGGTCGGCGGTGCGGCAATCCTGTCGGGGATTGCCGCACCGCCGCGGGGCTGTCGAGATCAGCCGTTCGAGTCCCCGGCGTCGCCTCCGGTCCCGCCGTCGGTCCCGCCGTCGGTGCCGTCGCCCGGCGTCGTCCCTTCCCCGGGCGGGGTGTCTTCGGGGGTCTTCTCCGGATTCTCCGTCCCGTCCTCCGGGCCCTCCTTCTCCGGATCCCCGACTGCGGGGGCCTCCGGTGCGGCGGGCGCGTCGCCCCCGCCGGGTGCGGGTGCGGGCGCCGGCGCCGCGGGGGCCGGCGCCTGGACGTTGCCACCGCCGGCGTTGCCACCGCCCGCGGTGCCCGGCGCCGGACGGTTGCCCCCACCCGTTCCCGCGCCGGAACCAGCAGATGCGTCGGCGTCGCCGGGCGGGCTGGTCGGTGCCGTCGTGGTACTCGGTGCGGTCGTCGTCGAGGACGGCGCGGTGGTGGTCGTCTCGGCCGTTGTGTCGCCGTCGTCGTTGCATCCCGCCAGCAGCAGCGCCGACGCGATGACGCCCGCCCCGAGAACGGCAGCCTTGATACGTCGCATTACTCAATTCCTCCCCATTGATCGGTACATGCCGGACAAACAGATACCAGTCGGTTGGTAGGCAGGAAGTGAGCTTTGCGAATCAGTTGTCCGAATTGTTACTCGAGGGTCAGCTGGGAAACGGCATCGACGAACCGCGACAGATCGCTGTCGGAGACGAAGTAGTGCGGCGAGGCGCGCACCACGGCATCGAGCCCGCGCGCACTCATGTCGAGCAGAGTCGACGACCGTCCACTCACGGTAACCGTTATCCCCTTGTCCGCCAGCGCGTCTCGAATACCCGACGGCTCCCGGCCGTCGACCGTGAACGTCACGATGCCGCAGCGGTCGGTGCCGAGATCGTGGACCCGCACGCCCGGCAAGGCGTCCAGCTCGTTCCGAATCCGTTCGGCGCCGGCCGCGATCGCACGGGCCGCATAGTCGATCCCGAGGCTCAGCAGGTAGTCGACTGCAACGCCCAGCCCCAGTCGAGCAGCCACATCGCATTCCCACAGCTCGAAGCGCGACGCATCCGCGGCGGGCAGGTACTCGTCGGGCGACAACCACTGCGCCCCGTGCAGATCCATCGCCAGGGGCTTCAGTTCGCGGGCGAGGGCGCCCCGCAGATACAGGAATCCGGTGCCGCGCGGTCCACGCAACCATTTGCGTCCGGTGGCGGAGAGGGCGTCGACACCGAGCGCGCCGACGTCGATGGGGACCTGGCCCACCGACTGGCAGGCGTCGAGGAGGACCAGCGCGCCGTGCCGGTGCGCGAGGTCGACAACCTCGCGCACCGGGTTGATCAGGCCGCCGTTGGTGGGGACGTGAACGAGCGACACCAGCGCGACGCGGTCGTCGAGCATCCGAGCGAGGGCGTCCAGGTCGATCCGGCCGCTCGGGTCGCTGGGGACGACCTCGACCGACGCGCCCGTCTCCTTCGCGCGATGCAGGGCAGTGATCGCGTTGCTCGCGTACTCCACCTGTGACAGCAGCACTCGATCGCCGGGCCCCAACGGGATCGACGTGAAGAAGTCGCACCACGCCCGAGTCGCGCTGTCCACGAGCGCGATCTCCGCCGGTGAGGCGCCGATCAGGCGTGCGATCGAATCCCGCACGGCGGCGAGGTCGTCCGCACGTTCGGCGGCCGCGACGTACCCGCCCACCTCGGCTTCGCGCCGAAGATGTTCGATCACGGTCGCGAGCACCGGCTGAGGGGGCAGTGACGATCCGGCGCTGTCGAGAAACACTCTTTCCAGACAACCCGGAGTGTCGAGCCGGAGGCGTTCGAGATCGAGCATCGGCTATTCCTCCCGATCGGTAGCCACGACAGGGAGTGAGCTCTACCCTCGAGAAGGACGCTCGACCGCTCCCGAGGGGAGGATTGCATGGTTGTCGCAGTCGAGTCCACCGGTTTCACCTCGCGCCCGGCTGCCGAGTCCTACGTCGGCGGCGTCTGCTTCAAGCTGGGTCCGCCGAGGCTCATCGGTGCCGAACTCGAATGGCTCACCCACCACGCCCGATCCTCGCCCGACCGTCCCGACCTCGCCTCCATCGCCGCAGCTCTCGGGCCGCACGCCCCGAAATCTGTGGCTCCCGATTCTCCCGCCCGCCCACTTCCCGCGGGCAGTCTCGTCACCGTCGAACCCGGCGGTCAGATCGAACTCTCCAGCGCACCCCACGACAGTGCCGTCGCCCTCTGTGCCGCCCTGGCCGCCGACGAGGGCACCCTGCGCGCGCTGCTCGCTCGACGTTCCATCACCGCACACGCCCACGCCGCCGATTCGCGGCGCACCGCGCGGCGTCTGCTCGAACTGCCTCGTTACCGGGCGATGGAGGAGCGATTCGAGGAGATCGGCCCGTTCGGGAAGCTGATGATGTGCAACACCGCCGCGGTTCAGGTGAGCGTCGATGCCGGAGCGGATGTCGCCGATGTCGCCCGCCGCTGGAACCTGCTGCAGGCGGTCGGCCCAGCGCTGATCGCAGCGTTCGCGTGCTCGCCCCGGTTGCGGGGTGTGCCGCCGGGGGAGTGGGCGTCGCAACGGATGCGGACGTGGTTCGAGCTCGATCGGTCCCGCACGATCGGTCCACCCGAGTCGGCGGGGTTCTCGGCCGATCCGATCGCCGACTACGCGCGCTGGGTGCTCGACGTCCCCCTGCTCTGCGTGCGCCGCGACGGACCGTGTTGGGCCGCGCCGCCGGGTGCGACGTTCGCGGACTGGGTCGACGGTGCGCTCGACGACGAGATAGGTCGCCGTCCCACCCCTGCCGATCTCGACTATCACCTGACGACGGTGTTCCCCGCGGTGCGGGCGGTCGGCCACCTGGAGGTGCGTTACTTCGACACCCAGCCGGGCGACCAGTGGCGGCAGCCGATCGCCACGCTCGAGGCGTTGCTGGCATCGGGTGAGGCCGTGGATGCGGCCACCGCGATAGCCGCGAATACTCGGGGGCGTTGGATCGACGCGGCGCGGTACGGGCTCGCGGACGGTGAACTGCGCCGTGCTGCGGTGCAATTGACGGAACTGGCGGCCGACCTCGCGTCGGATCGCAACCTGGCCGCGGGGCTGGGGGCCGCGTCGGCGCGATGTCGGCGCGCCGAGAATCCGATGGGGGAGCGTTCGTGACCGGTCTTCGCGAGCAGTTGGAATCCGCGCTACTGAGGGCCCGGCATCGCAGCCACACCCTCACGGATTGCGTCGACGACTCGGATCTGATCGCCCAGCATTCGCCGTTGATGAGCCCGCTCGTCTGGGATCTCGCGCACATCGGCAACCAGGAGGAACTCTGGTTGATCCGCGATGTGGGTGGGCGGGACCCGGTCCGCCGCGACATCGACGAACTGTACGACGCCTTCAAACACGCCCGGTCCACCCGCCCGACCCTCCCGCTCCTCGGCCCGGACGAAGCCCGGAAGTACGTCGGTGAGGTCCGGGACAAGACGTGGGACGTGCTGGATGCGAGCAGGTTCCGGGGACGTCGACTCGAGCACGACGGGTTCGCCTTCGCGATGATCGCGCAGCACGAACAGCAACACGACGAGACCATGCTCGCCACCCATCAGTTGCGGAAGGGGCAGGCGGTGCTCACCGCGCCGGATGTCCCGAGGGCCGCCGCACCGATCGTCGATCGTGAGACCGTGATTCCGGCAGGCGAATTCACGATGGGAACGTCGGACGACCCCTGGGCACTCGACAACGAGCGGCCCGCGCACCGCGTGCACGTTCCGGAGTTCGCCATCGACACGGTGCCGGTCAGCAATGCGGAGTACGCGGAGTTCATCGACGACGGCGGATACCGGCGCCGGGAACTGTGGAGTGAACGGGGCTGGCAGCACAATCGCGAATCGGGTCTCGAGGCGCCGCAGTTCTGGACCGGTGACGGCAGCGGTCGATGGTGGCGGCACCGGTTCGGGGTGCTCGAACCCGTGCCCGCAGACGAGCCCGTCATGCACGTGTGCTGGTTCGAGGCCGACGCCTACGCGCGGTGGGCCGGCAAGCGGTTGCCCACCGAGTCGGAATGGGAGAAGGCCGCGCGGTGGCATCCCGCGAGTGGACGGTCCCGGCGTTTCCCCTGGGGCGACGAGGAACCCGACCGCACCCGGGCGAATCTGGGGCAACGTCATCTGGCCCCGGCCCCGGTGGGATCGTATCCGGCCGGTCGGTCCCCGCTCGGGGTGCTCCAGCTGATCGGGGACGTCTGGGAGTGGACGTCGTCGCGCTTCACCGGGTACCCCGGATTCACCGCCTTCCCGTACCGCGAGTACTCGGAGGTGTTCTTCGGCGGCGACTACCGCGTGCTGCGGGGCGGATCGTTCGGCACCGACCCCGTGGCCTGCCGCGGGACGTTCCGTAACTGGGATCACCCGATCCGCCGGCAGATCTTCGCGGGATTCCGCTGCGCCAGGGACGTGTGATGTGTCGGCACCTGGGCTATCTCGGGCCCACCCGGTCGGTGCGCGAGGTGATCGCGGCGGGAGAGTTCTCCCTGCTGCGGCAGTCGTGGTCGCCGCGGGACATGCGTGGCGGTGGGACCATCAACGCCGACGGTTACGGCGCCGCCTGGTGGGGTTCGACGCTGTCTCGGTATCGGTGCGCGATGCCGATCTGGTCGGATCCTGCTCTACCCGAGATGCTCTCGACGGTTCGTTCGCACGCGGTGATGGCCGCCGTCCGCTCCGCCACCGTCGGAATGCCCGTCGAACGCAGTGCGTGCGCGCCTTTCGTCTCGGGGCACTGGGCGTTCAGCCACAACGGTCGTATCGAGCAGTGGCCCGACTCGATGACGGGGCTTGCGGCCGGCCTGCCGGTGTCGGAACTGCTGAGACTCGAGGCGCCCACCGACTCGGTGTTCCTGTGGGCGCTGGTTCGGCACGCACTGCGCGACAACAGCCCGGAGGTCGCGCTGATGCAGGTGACGTCCGCGGTCGCGGAGGCGGCGCCGGGGTCGCGGCTGAACATGCTGCTCGGCGACGGACGCCAACTGTGGGCGACCACCTGGGATCACTCGCTGTCGGCGCTGGTGGACGACGACCGGGCGGTCCTCAGTTCCGAACCTTTCGACCACAACCACCTGTGGCGGGAGATCCCGGACGGGCACATCGTCACCGCCCGGCCGGGGCACCTGATCGTCACGCCCCTGTGAACACCCCTGTGAGCGCCCTGTGAGTTGACCGAGAACACCCACGGAGATCGGAGAGGTATGCGAGCACCGACCCTGGAAGTACACATCACGCCCGAGCAGTTGAACGCAGCACTACGGGCCGACGCCGAGCGTGGGCTCACCGCGACCCCCAAGTGGCTGCCACCGAAGTGGTTCTACGACGCGCGCGGCAGCGAACTGTTCGAGCGGATCACGAGGCTTCCGGAGTACTACCCGACGCGGACCGAGCGGGCGCTGCTCGAGGAGCACGCCCGCGAGATCGCCGCCGTCGTCATGCCTCAGATCCTCGTGGAACTCGGATCGGGCTCCTCCGACAAGACGCGGCTCCTCCTGCACGAGCTGGGCGCCCGGGGAACGCTGGAGAAGTATGTGCCGCAGGACGTGTCGGAGAGCGCGCTACGGGACGCCACCCGCCGGATCGCCACGGAGTTCCCGGAGATCGACGTGCACGGCGTGGTGGGGGATTTCACGCAGTCTCTGCAGCATCTGCCCAGCGGCGGCAGCCGGATGGTCGCCTTCCTGGGCGGCACACTCGGCAACCTCGTTCCCGACGAGCGGCAGCAGTTCCTCGCGGAGATCGCCGGTGTTCTCGAATCCGGCGAGCACCTCCTGCTCGGCGTCGCACTCGTGACCGATCCGCGCGTACTGGTCCCCGCCTACGACGACGCTGCCGGTGTCACAGCGCAGTTCGACCTCAATGTGCTGTCGGTGTTGAACAAACAATTGGGCGCCGACTTCGACCTGGACCGCTTCCGCCATGTCGCAGTGTGGAATCCCGTCGACGAGTGGATCGAGATGCGTCTCGAGGCGGCCGCCGACATGACGGTGCACGTGGCCGACCTGGGGCTGGCGGTGCGGTTCGCGGCGGGGGAGCAGATGCGTACCGAGATCTCGGCCAAGTTCCGGCTGAGCGGCATCAGCGCGGAACTCGACGCCGCGGGCTTCGAGGACATCCGGACGTGGACGGACGCCGATCAGCGCTTCGCCCTCGTGTGTGCGCGGCGCCGCTGACGGTGCGGGGCGTCTAGAGGGTCAGCTGCAGGTACGTCATGTCCAGCCAGCGGCCGAACTTGCGTCCCACCTCCGGCATCTGCGCCACGATGCGGAAACCGAACCGTTCGTGCAGGGCGATGGACGTCGTGTTGGACGATTCGACGCTGGCGACGATCACGTGGATCCCGCCGGCGCGGGCCCGCTCGATCAACGCGGTCATGAGCGCGGTCGCGATGCCCCGCCGATGGTGATCGACGTGGACGTACACCGAGTTCTCGACGGTGTATCGGTAGCCGCTCTTGGCCCGCCACACCCCGTACGAGGCGTACCCCGCGACTGCTCCGTCGACGTCGGCGACGAGCACCGGGAAGCCGTTGGCCCGACGATCGTCGAGCCAACGGCGCCGCTCGTCCAGATCGGCGAGTGTCTCGTCCCAGATCGCCGTCGTGTTGGCGATCGCCTCGTTGTGGATCTCGAGGATCCCGGGCAGGTCACCTGTGGTGGCGTCGCGGATCAGCATGGTCGAGAGAGCCTTACGCCCCTGCGCTGCGGCGCGCCTTCTCCAACGCCGCGAGCGTGCGCAGGATGGTGGCCTTCTGCCCGTTGAGGTCGTTGAGGCGAGCACGGGCCGCGAGGCCCTGAGCGGCCTCGGCCAGCGCGATCTGCGAATCGACCTTGGTGAGCTGATCGAGCAGACCGGTGACCCGCTGCTCGAGCGCCGCGACATCGATCTTCTTCGCAGGAGCGACGGCAGCGGTGGGTGTCGGCGCCGGTGCCGACGTCGCACGCGGGCGCGCAGCGGACGCCTTGCGGGCCGGAGCGGATTCCGCCTCGAAGGCCTTGACGATCCGAGCGGCCTTGGGGCGCATCGACTTGCGGACGAGGGCCGGGTCCGGGGGCTCGGGCAGGCGGATCTGGTTGAGGGCGGCACGCGCATCGCGGGCGCCCACGCGCCACTCGCGCTCCTCCTCGTCGTCGGACTGGAGGGTGCCGCCGATCGGACGCAGGCCGTACATGCCCATGAACTTGCGGGCCTCGTCGATCACGGTCTCGTGCTCGCGGCACACACCGCACCGGGGCTCGTTGCGGAACTCCTCGATCGAATCATCGCTTCCGCACCACACGCACGACCCGGGAGTCCAACGGCGAACCGGCTGAGGATTCGGAACAACAGAGGCGGCGGCGGGGTTTTGCAGGGTCTGCGCGTCGATCACGAGGAGCCAGAATAGGGCACCCGTTCGCGTCCGGCTACACCGAGGTCCAATCTTCTCCGCGGGCGTGACCAAACTCATGTTCGGTCGCCCTCGACGTCGGCAAAGGCTTGTGGCACACGAGTTCTCCGCTCCCGTGAGATCTACCGGAGGTGTCAGCCGTGAGCGCCGAAGACGTCGGTGAACCACTCCACGAGAGGCCGCATCGAAGCCCACGCCGAGCGGATCCGGTCGGCCGCCTCGGGTGTGCCCAGCCAGTCGGGGCAGCCGTAGTTCAGTCCGGCCGTGAGCGACCGGTGCCGCATCAGTTCGATGCGCGGATGATCCGGGGAGACGCCACGCGGACGGGTGGCCAGACGGTCGCCGCCGATCTCGAATCCCGCCTTCTCGATCTTGCGGACCAACCGCTCGAGCGTGCGTCCGTGCCGGTCGTCGTCGACCGCCGCGCGGTAGCGCGCGAGTTGCTCGGGGGTGTGTGAGTAGTGCCCACCGGCGACGAACAGGCCCGAGGCGTCGATCTGGACGTAGAAGCCGACGCCGGGACAGGACTCGACGAAGCCGCCCTGGTGGGTCTTGTAGGGGGACTTGTCCTTCGAGAAACGGACGTCACGATTCGGCCGGAAGGCCTTACCCGGACCGAACTCGGGTTCCAGCACGGACAGCAGTTCGACCATGGGGGCGCGAACGTCCGTGTCGTAGACGGACTTGTGGGACGTCCACCAGGCCTTGCTGTTGTCGGCCTCGAGGTCCTCGTAGAAATCCAGTGCGGTCGTCGAAAATCCGGTGAACACACTTGGAAAGACTACGCCCGTGCTCGGTCCGCGAATCGCGGACCGAGCACGGGCGTAGTCTGCAGAATGTCTAGGCGATGCCGTTGAACAGCGAGGTCACCGAGCCGTTCTCGAACACTTCCTGGATGGTGCGCGCCAGCAGCGGTGCGATGGACAGCACGGTCAGCGTCGGGAAGCGCTTCTCTTCCGGGATCGGCAGCGTGTTGGTCGCGATGACCTCCTTGGCGCCGCAGTTCGCGAGACGCTCGGCGGCCGGATCGGAGAACACTCCGTGCGTGGTCGCAATGATGACGTCGCCGGCGCCGGCGTTCTTGAGCACCTCGACCGCGCCGGCGATCGTGCCGCCGGTGTCGATCATGTCGTCGATCAGCACGCAGGTGCGGCCGCTCACGTCACCGACGACACGGTTCGACTTGACCTGGTTCGGAACCAACGGGTCGCGGGTCTTGTGCACGAACGCGAGCGGGGCTCCGTCGAGAGCGTCGGCCCACTTCTCGGCGACCTTCACCCGGCCGGCGTCGGGGGAGACCACGCAGATGTTCTCGGTGCCGTAGTTCTCGCGGACGTACTGAGCGAGCTGACCGAGGGCGTGCATGTGGTCGACCGGGCCGTCGAAGAAGCCCTGGATCTGATCGGTGTGCAGGTCGACGGTGATGATGCGGTCGGCACCGGCCGTCTTGAGCAGGTCGGCGATGAGACGGGCCGAGATGGGCTCGCGGCCGCGGTGCTTCTTGTCCTGACGGGCGTACGGGTAGAACGGCAGCACAGCGGTGATGCGCTTGGCAGATCCACGCTTGAGAGCGTCGATCATGATCAGCTGCTCCATGATCCACTGGTTCAGCGGCGCCGGGTGGCTCTGGAGCACGAACGCGTCCGATCCACGGACGGACTCCTCGAAGCGGACGAAGATCTCGCCGTTCGCGAAGTCACGAGCCGTCTGCGGCGTGACCTTGATGTCCAGTTCCTTGGCCACCTGCTCGGCCAACTCGGGGTGTGCGCGGCCCGAGAAGAGCATCAAGTTCTTCTGCACGTCGCTGGATATCGCGCTCACTGGTCTTCGCCATCCTTCGAATCGGTGTCTTGCTGGGCTGCTCGAGCCGCTGCGTCGGCAGCGGGGGTACCGGGTCGGTTGCGCTGGACCCAGCCCTCGATGTTTCGTTGCTTGCCGCCCGAGACGGCGAGCGCCCCCGGAGGCACGTCGGTGCGCAGGACGGTACCTGCACCCGTGTACGCGCCGTCGCCGACACGGACCGGGGCGACGAACATGGTGTCGGATCCGGTCCGAACATGCGAACCGACGACGGTCCGGCTCTTGTTCACGCCGTCGTAGTTGACGAAGACGCTGGATGCTCCGATGTTGCTGTGATCGCCGATGGTCGCGTCGCCGACGTACGTCAGGTGCGGCACCTTCGAGTGCGCGCCGATGTCGGCGTTCTTCGTCTCCACGAACGCACCGAGCTTGCCGGCCACGCCGAGGACCGTGCCCGGCCTCAGGTACGTGTACGGGCCGACGGTGGCGTCCGGTCCGATCCGGGCCGATTCGCCGTGCGTGCGGATCACCGATGCGCCCGCGCCGACGGTGACGTCGGTGAGTGTGCTGTCGGGTCCGACGACCGCGTCCTCGGCGACGTGCGTGGCTCCACGCAACTGCACGCCGGGACGCAGCGTCACGTCACGCTCCATCGTCACGTCGACGTCGATCCAGGTGCTGGACGGGTCCTCGACGGTGACCCCGGCGCGCATGTGGCGTTCGAGAATGCGGCGGTTGAGTTCGGCTGCGAGGGTGGCGAGCTGCACGCGGTCGTTGGCTCCGGCGACGAGCAGGTCGTCGGCGATGTGCTGCGCGCGAACGGTTTTCCCGGCCGACCGGGCGATCGCGATCACGTCGGTGAGGTACAGCTCGCCCTGGGCGTTGTCGGCGCTCAGCGACGACAGGGCACCGCGCAGGGTGGCGGCGTCGAACGCGTACACGCCGGAGTTGACCTCGGTGATCGCCCGCTGCGCCTCGGTGGCGTCGGCCTGCTCGACGATCGCGGCGACCTCGCCGTCGGTGGTCCGCAGGATCCGGCCGTACCCGGTGGGATCGGTTGCCGTGGAGGTGAGCACGGTCACCGCGGCGGCGGGCTCGGCGGTGTGCGTCGCGATGAGGGCGCGCAGTGTGTCGCTGTCGAGGAGCGGGACGTCGGCGGCGGTGACGAGAACTGTGCCGTCGAAGTCGTCGGGGAGCGCGGTCAGTCCACAACCGACGGCGTGGCCGGTGCCGTTCTGTTCGTGCTGGACGGCGGTGGCGACGGCGCGTCCCAGATCCTTGGCGACCTCGTCCACCGCAGCGCCCACGGCGTCACGATCGTGGCCGATGACGGTGACCAGTTCGGTGGGTTCGATGCCGGCCGCGGCATGCAGTGCGTGCGAGAGCATCGAGCGCCCGGCCAGGGTGTGCAGCACCTTGGGGGTCTTCGACCGCATTCGCGTCCCGGCGCCGGCAGCAAGGACGATGACGGCGGTCTGCGGTGGCATGAAGCTCCCTCGAAGTCGATCTACGCTTAGCCGCTCGCGCGGCCCGACGGTCGCGCACGTTCCGGAAGAGAATATCGCGAGTCGAACCCGCGAAGGCAACGTGTCCGAGATTAACCACGGCCCCCGTCGGGTGTCCGGCGATCCGCTCCGGCGCCCGCGAACAGGCCGGGAAGTTAACGGGGGAGTAACAACTCCGAACCGAACGGTCCGTGGGTTGTGTGGAGGATCACAGCGCTCGCGGGCGTGGGGTGAGAAGGATCCGAAGGGCTCCGCCGCCAGGACTCGAACCTGAACTATCTGAACCAAAATCAGAGGTGCTGCCATTACACTACGGCGGATTACCGCGCGCCGGGACGACGCCCGGATACGCGGGAACGATCCTCGCATGCCGACGCGCCGTGCGTCGAACCGCCGGACAAATTCCTCGGCGACCGGGCTATAGGGTGGCCTCTACCAGCGCCGAGTGTGCGCGACGCGGCGTGTCGGAAAGGACGGTGGACCCCAGTGTCACGACCATCGCGGGAGGACCGGACCACCGAGCGTGCCCCCCGGACGCGGATGACGGGAACCCAACGCCGCGAGCAGTTGATCGAGATCGGCCGGGCGCTGTTCGCCGAACGCGGATACGAGGCGGCATCGATCGAGGAGATCGCGGCGCGGGCGAACGTGTCGAAGCCCGTCGTCTACGAACACTTCGGTGGCAAGGAAGGGTTGTACGCCGTCGTCGTCGATCGGGAGATGTCGACGCTGCTCGAGATGATCACGTCGTCGCTCACCCAGAATCGCTCCCGGATCCGGGTCGAACGGGTCGCGCTGGCGCTGCTCACCTACGTCGAGGAACGCACCGACGGCTTCCGGATCCTGGTCCGGGACTCGCCGGTCGCCGCCGACGACGGCACCTACTCGAGCCTGCTCAACGAGGCGGTCCGGCAGGTCGGCCACATTCTCGCCGGCGACTTCGCGCGCCGCGGACTCGATCCCGACCTCGCGCCGCTGTACGCGCAGGCGCTCGTCGGCATGGTCGCGACCACCGCCACGTGGTGGCTCGACGACCGCACCCCGTCCAAGGAGGTGGTCGCCGCGCACCTGGTGAACCTGTGCTGGAACGGCCTGACCAACCTCGAGGCCGACCCGCAACTCGGGCAGTGAGGACGACCGGGCGGCGGGGTCGGGTGCCCGGCCCGGTGTCGGTGGGCACGCCTAGAATCGAACGGTCTGCATTTCACGACATCAGGAGCGCCGTCGTTGTCTTCCGTGTCCACTTCAGATAACTCTTCGGCCCCTGTCGCCGCGGCCACGCCACTCGCGGGTCTCGCGTCGACGGCGCTCGCGGACGGCGCGATCGGCCGGGTGCAGGACAGCGTCGGACGTACCGGTGTCGACATCGTCGCCCCGGTCGCGGCGCGCCCGTTCGTCGCCGCCGCGCTCGCCGACCGCACCCAGTTGTTGCTGGTGACCGCTACCGGACGTGAGGCCGACGACCTCACCACCGAGTTGCAGGAGATCTTCGGGGACGGCGTCGCGCAGTTCCCGTCGTGGGAGACGCTGCCGCACGAGCGGCTCTCGCCGAGCGCGGACACCGTCGGTCGCCGCCTGCAGGTGCTGCGGCGTCTCGCGTGTCCCGACGAGGCCGACTACGGCCCGCCGCTGCGGGTGATCGTCACGACCGTGCGCTCGCTGGTGCAGCCGATGGCGCCCGGGCTCGGCGACATCGAGCCGGTCGTCCTGCGGATCGGATCCGAACACGACTTCGGCGAACTGGTCTCGCGTCTCGCGGAACTCGCATACACCCGCGTCGACATGGTCGGCAAGCGCGGCGAGTTCGCGGTGCGCGGCGGCATCCTCGACGTCTTCCCGCCCACGTCGGATCATCCAGTGCGCGTCGAGTTCTGGGGCGACGAGGTCACCGAACTGCGGGCGTTCTCGGTCGCGGACCAGCGTTCGCTGCCGGAACTCGAGCTCAGCACGGTGGTCGCGCCGCCGTGCCGTGAACTGCTGCTGACGGAAGCGGTGCGCGACCGCGCCGCGCAGCTGGCCACCGAGAACCCCGCCGACGCGGCTCTGGTCGAGATGCTCGACAAACTCTCGGCCGGTATCCCGGTCGAGGGCATGGAGGCATTGCTGCCGCTACTGCAGCCCGGCGAGCTGCAGCTGCTCACCGAGGTGCTGCCGCGCGAGACCCATGTGCTGCTGTGTGATCCGGAGAAGATCCGGACCCGCGCCACCGATCTCGTGCGCACCGGGCAGGAGTTTCTCGAGGCGTCGTGGACGGCGGCATCGATCGGCGGGGCCGCGCCCATCGACACGTCGGTGCTCGGCGGCGGCATCGACCTGGGAGCGTCCGCGTACCGGTCGCTGCGTCAGGTGCGGGAGAACGCCGAGGCGCAGGGCCGTCCGTGGTGGACGATCAGTCCGCTGGCGTCGGGCAGCGAAGACGAGCTCGTCCTTCCGGTGCAGTCGGCGCCCGAGGTGCGCGGGTCCGACGAGCTGCTGTCGATGCTGTTCGTGAACCTGCGGGCGCACGTGACCACCGGGGGACGCGCGGTGGTGGTCGTCGCCGGTTCGGGCACGGCCCACCGCGTGCTCGAGCGACTCAAGGAGGCCGACGTCCCGGCCGGCGAGCTCGCGCCGGGCGCCGAGCCGGCCCGCGGACTCGTCCAGGTCCTGCGTGGGTCGCTGCACGAAGGCATCGTGCTGCCGGGTGACGACGCGGCCGGGGTCCCCGGATTGGTGATCGTCACCGAGTCCGACCTGACCGGCAATCGGGTGGCCGCCGCCGGTGACGGCAAGAAGATTCCGGCCAAACGGCGCAACCAGGTCGATCCGCTCGCGCTCACCGCCGGCGACATGGTGGTGCACGACCAGCACGGCATCGGCCGCTTCGTCGAGATGGTCGAGCGCACGATCGGCGGGGCCCGCCGCGAGTACCTCGTCATCGAGTACGCCGCCAGCAAGCGCGGCCATCCGGGAGACCGGCTGTTCGTGCCGATGGAGTCGCTCGATCAGCTCTCCCGTTACGTCGGCGGCGAGATGCCCGCGCTGTCGAAGCTGGGCGGCTCGGACTGGCAGAACACGAAACGTAAGGCGCGCAAGGCTGTCCGGGAGATCGCCGGCGAGCTGGTGCAGCTGTACGCGGCCCGCCAGGCGGCGCCGGGTCACGCGTTCGGTCCGGACACCCCGTGGCAGAAGGAGATGGAGGACGCGTTCGCATTCACCGAGACCCACGACCAGTTGACGGTCATCGACGAGGTGAAGGCCGACATGGAGAAGCCGGTCCCGATGGATCGCGTCGTGATCGGCGACGTCGGTTACGGCAAGACGGAGGTCGCGGTCCGTGCCGCCTTCAAGGCCGTGCAGGACGGCAAGCAGGTTGCGGTGCTGGTGCCGACGACGCTGCTCGCGCAGCAGCACCTGCAGACGTTCTCCGAGCGGATGGCGAACTTTCCGGTGAAGGTGCGGGGCCTGTCCCGGTTCACCGATGCCGCCGAGTCCAAGGAGATCATCGCGCAGCTGGCCGACGGCGAGATCGACATCGTGGTCGGTACCCACCGACTGCTGCAGACCGGTGTCCGTTGGAAGGACCTCGGTCTCGTGATCGTCGACGAGGAGCAGCGGTTCGGTGTGGAGCACAAGGAGCACATCAAGGCGCTGCGCACGCACGTCGACGTGCTCACCATGTCGGCCACCCCGATCCCGCGAACGCTCGAGATGAGCATGGCCGGCATCCGGGAGATGTCGACGATCCTCACGCCGCCCGAGGAACGGCACCCGATCCTCACGTATGTCGGTGCGTACGCGGACAAGCAGGTGGCCGCGGCCATCCGGCGCGAGTTGCTGCGCGACGGTCAGGTGTTCTACGTCCACAACCGGGTCAGCTCGATCGACAAGGCGGCCAAGCGGATCCGCGAGATGGTTCCCGAGGCTCGGGTCGTCGTCGCGCACGGGCAGATGAACGAGGAGACCCTCGAGAAGACCGTGCAGGGGTTCTGGGAGCGCGAGTTCGACGTCCTGGTCTGCACCACGATCATCGAGACCGGCCTCGACATCTCGAATGCCAACACGCTCATCGTGGAACGGGCCGATTCGCTGGGCCTGTCGCAGCTGCACCAGTTGCGCGGCCGCGTCGGCCGTAGTCGTGAGCGCGGGTACGCGTACTTCCTGTACCCGCCGGAGAAGCCGCTCACCGAGACGGCGTACGACCGGCTCGCCACGATCTCGCAGAACTCCGACCTCGGCGCCGGCATGGCCGTCGCGATGAAGGATCTCGAGATCCGCGGCGCCGGAAACGTGTTGGGTGCCGAGCAGTCGGGGCACGTCGCGGGTGTCGGCTTCGACCTGTACGTGCGGCTGGTCGGCGAGGCCGTGGAGGCGTATCGCGCAGTCGCCGACGGCCGGCCCGTCACCACCGAGCCTGAGGTCAAGGAGGTGCGCATCGATCTTCCGGTCGACGCGCACATCCCGCCCGACTACGTCACCAGCGATCGGCTCCGGCTCGAGGGCTATCGCAAGCTCGCTGCCGCAGCCGACACCGATGCGATCGCCGCGGTCGTCGAGGAACTCGTCGACCGCTACGGTCCGCTCCCCGAGGAGGTGGGTCGGCTGGTGTCGGTCGCGAAGCTCCGATTGCTGTGCCGCGAGTACGGCATCGAGGAAGTGGCCGTCACCGGCACCCAGCTCAAGATCTCGCCCATGCAACTTCCGGACTCGAAACAGCTGCGGCTCAAGCGCATGTACCCGAGCGCGCAGTACCGGGCGACTACCGGGATGGTGCAGATGCCGCTGCCGCGTGCCGGTTCGGGCGGCGTAGGAGCCGAACGGGTGCGCGACGTCGAACTGCTGCAGTACATCGCGAACTTCCTCCTCGCGATGGACGGGAAGGCGGCGGACTCCGTGGATCTCGGCACCGCCACCGGTGTGCAGGCCGGGGTCTGACGCAGATGACTGCCGGTGACGAGCGCCAGGACGAGTGGCGCACGGGCGACGCCGTGGTCGAGGCCGCCCTGGTGATGGACAAGCTGTGGGGCTTCGGGGGCTGGGAGGTGACGCAGACCCACGACTCGCTGCGTCCCTATCTGCTCGAGGAGACGTACGAACTGCTCGACGCGATCCAGTCCGGCGATCCCGTCGCGATCCGGGAGGAACTCGGAGACCTGTTGCTGCAGGTCCTGTTCCACTCCCGGATCGCGGAGGCCGCCGGCGAGTTCACGGTCGACGACGTGGCTGCCACTCTCGTGACCAAGCTGGCTCACCGCAGCCCCCACCTCGCGGACGACCTCGCGGGCCCGGTGGACATCGCCGAGCAGGAACGCGCGTGGGAGGCCCGCAAGGCGGCCGAGAAGGCCCGCGAATCCTGCATCGACGGCATCGCGTTGCAGCAGCCCGCGCTCGCCCTCGCCGAGAAGGTCGTCTCCCGGGCACGCAAGGCCGGATTTCCGGACGAGTTGGTGCCCGACGAGCTGCGGATGGTACGGCTCGGTGGGCCCGAGAGCGCCGAGGACGGGCTGCGGAAGGCCGCCCTGCGTTTCGTCGCACGCATCCGGGCCGCCGAGTCCGCCGCGCACGCGGCCGGGGTCGCATGGGGCGGACTCGACGGTGACGCGTGGCGGACCTACTGGAGTAGTTGACTCTGGATCATTCCGGGAAACCGTTGTGATGACCCGCGATTCGGCCGTGCGCGTCGAGTTCGATCGTGACGTCCACCCCGATCTTGCCGAGGAACTCGTAGTCGTGGCTGACGACGATCATCGCGCCGCGGTAGCTGTCGAGCGCCTCGGCGAGTTGCTCGACGCTGGTGATGTCGAGGTTGTTCGTCGGCTCGTCGAGGATCAACAATTGTGCGGGTGGCTCAGCCAGTAGCAGTTTGGCGAGTGAGACTCGGAAGCGTTCACCGCCGGACAACGTCGCGACCGGGCGATCGGGCGCGCTGCCGCGGATCAAGAGACGGGCGAGTTGGTTCCGGATCGTGCCGGACGAGGCTCCGGTTGCGACGTCCTGCACGTTCTCGAGTGCGCTCCGCGTCTCGTCGAGGTTGTCGAGTCGCTGTGGCAGATAGCCGACCCGCTCGGTGAGCAACGCCCCGCGCACTCGGCCCGGGTCGCCCTCGGTGCCCCGGAGGAGATGGTCGAGAAGCGTGGACTTGCCGGCCCCGTTGGGGCCCACGAGCGCGATTCTCTCCGGGCCCTGCACGACGATGGTGCGTTCGCCGTCATGGAACTCGGCGATGCGTCGACTCCGTGGCACATCCGGGTCGGGCAGCGTGAGATGGATGTGCTCGTCTTCCCGAACCCGTCTGGCGGCCGCATCGGCCGCGGCCTTGGCGCTCTCGACCTTGTCGTCGAGCGTCCCGCGCATCGCCCCCGCGGAAGCCTGCGCCTTGCTCGCGCGATTTCCGGCGAGGATCTTCGGGATACCGCCGTCCTTCTGGGTCTTCTTCGCCGTCCGTTCGCGGCGGGCCAGCTTCGTCTCGGCTTCGATCCTCTGGCGCTTCTCGACCTTGAGCGCCTGGTCGGCGGAGCGCGCGGCTTGCACGGCGGCCGCCTGCTCCTGTTCGCGATGCTCCTTCCATGCGCTGTACGGGCCGCCGAACACCTCGATCCGGCTGTCGTGCAACTCTGCGGTGGCATCCATGTGCTCGAGCAGTTCCAGGTCGTGGCTGACGACGACGAGAGTGCCCGTCCAGTTGTCGATCATCTCCGCGAGACGTGCGCGTGTGGGCCGGTCGAGGTTGTTCGTCGGCTCGTCGAGCAGGGTGACCGGGGTACGCCGGACTCGGAGGCCGGTGATCGCGATCAGCATCGCCTCTCCGCCGGAGAGGGTGTCGACTCGGCGGTCGAGATCCACTGTGGTGAAGCCGATCTCGTGGAGGGCCTCCTCGGCACGTGCCTCGATGTCCCAGTCGTCGCCCACGGTGTCGAAGTGGCGCGGATCGGGGTCTCCGGATTCGATGGCCCGGAGCGCTGCGACGATCCGGTCGACACCCAGGAGTTCGGCGACGGTCGAGTCCTTGCGGTTGGTCAGCGTCTGGGGCAGATACCCCACCCCCCCGACCGTGTCGACGCGTCCCGACGTGGGCCGCAGCAGCCCGGCGATCAGTCGGAGCAGTGTGGACTTACCCGCTCCGTTCCGCCCGACGAGACCGGTGCGCCCGGTGGTGAAGGTGCCGCTCACGCGATCGAGCGCGACGGTGCCGTCGGGCCATTCGAAGGTGAGGTCTCTCAAAGTGATTGCGGAGGCACTCATGCGTTGCCGTCCCTTTCGTGAAAGGTTGCTGATCAGCGGGGCTGAGGGAACGACCGATCACAAGGGGTCGCCCGGAGGGGCGAGCATGCGTCGCACGAGTAGGTCGACATCGCTGCGCACACGGGAGAACGTGATCGGCGCGAGCCGGAAGTGCCGGGGATGGGCGCCCTGGAATGGGCATGGGTCGTCAGCCTGGGCGCGGTCCGCGCCGGAGCGGCTACGCCACCGGCAGTCCGGTGGCTAGATTCTGTCGACCTCGATGTCCATGGCCGGCACTCTATCAGTCGTGCGTTGCATCAGTCGTGCGTTGCGCGTCACGCCTCGAACAGCGTCGATCCCCAGTAGTCGCCGTCACCGACACCCGGTGGCACCGCGAACACGGCGGAGCCGACGTGCTTGATGTACTCGTTCAGTGCGTCGTTGCGGGCGAGGGTCTGTTGCATCGGCACGAACTGCTTCTGCGGGTCGCGGCAGTACGCGATGAAGAACAGGCCGGCGTCGAGATGGCCGAAACCGTCTGTGCCGTCGGTGAAGTTGTAGCCGCGGCGCAGGATCTGGATGCCGTTCAACTCCTCGGCCGACGCGAGCCGAACGTGTGCGTCCTTGTCGATCACGAGCTTCCCGCCGGCGCCCTTGGCTCCCAGCTGCAGATCGTCGAACTCGTCCTTGCGACCCAGCGGTGCGCCGGTGCCCTTGGTCCGGCCGAACACCCGCTCCTGTTCGTGCAGCGTGGTGCGGTCCCACGGCTCGATCAGCATCCGGATGCGGCGGGCCACCAGGTACGAGCCACCCGCCATCCATGCCTGGTCGTCCTGCGGATCCACCCACACGAACTCCGACAGCGCCACGGGGTCCTCGGCCTTGATGTTCCGTGTTCCGTCCTTGAACCCGAACAGGTTTCGAGGCGTCGCCTGGGTCGTCGACGTCGAGGACGTGCGCCCGAATCCGAGCTGCGACCACCGCACCGCCACCACACCGAAGCCGACGCGGGCCAGGTTGCGCACCGCGTGCACCGCCACCTGCGGGTCGTCGGCGCAGGCCTGGATCGCGATGTCGCCGCCGGAGCGGGCCGGCTCGAGCGCGTCTCCGGTGAACTTGGGCAGGTCGGCGAGCGCCGCCGGCTTCCTGTCCGCGATCCCGAAGCGGTCCTTACCGTTCGCGTCGAACAGAGACGGTCCGAACCCGATCGTCAGCGTGAGCTTCGAGGCGTGCAGGTCCAGTGCCTCACCGGTATCGGTGGGCGGGTTGTATTCGCCGGCGCCGACGGCACCGTCCGCGGCGGCCTCCTCGCCGGCGGTCATCCGCGCGGCCATCTCGGTCCACTTCTTCAACATCGCCACCAGTTCGTCACGCGAATCGGTGATGACGTCGAACGTGACGAAGTGCATGCGATCCTGTGCGGCCGTAACGATTCCGGCCTGATGGATACCCCGGAAGGGCACCACTTCGGAGGTCGATGCCGCGGCCTCGGGGGCCGACAGGCGGCCCACCGCCGCACCCGCGCCGGCGAGGACCGCGCCGGCCCCGACGGCGCCGAAGAGACGCCGGCGGGACAGTCCTGGACGCGATTCGGCCCGGCCGGTGTCGTCCGACTGGTTGTCGTTCCGGGAGTTACTGTCCTGCGACGACACCCTGCACCTGGCTCACTTCGGCGGACAACGCATCGATCTTCTGGGACAGCGCCTGACGCTGCGGCTCGGTCACCGTCTCGTAGGAGACGAATCCGTCGCCCTGGCGGAACTGTGCGAGTTCGGCATCGAGGTCTGCGAAACGCTGGTCGATGCGGGCGGCGAGTTCCGGGTTGCGGTCGTCGAGGATCGGACGCAGCGACGCGATCGCGGCCTGCGAACCGTCGGCGTTGGCCTGGAAGTCGTACAGGTCGGTGTGCGAGAAGATGTCCTCCTCGCCGGTGATCTTGGTGCGGGCGATCTCGTCGAGCAGTGTCTGGGCGCCGCCGGCCACCTGGATCGGGTCGACGACGAAGTCGGGAGCCGCGACACCGTCGGCGAGCTCCTGGATGTCGGCGACGAGTTGGTCGGCGATCGCGTTGGTGTCGGGCTGCAGCCCCTGGACCCACAGGTCCTTCTCGAGGCGGTGGAAGCCGGTCCAGTTCCAGCCGGGCTCGACGTCGACCTCGCGCAGGTCGATGCGCGGATCGAGGTCGTCGGGGAAGCTCTCGGCGATGGGTTCGATGCGCTCGTAGTACGTACGGGTCAACGGGTACTGGGCTTTCGCGGCGGCCACGTCGCCGGCCTTGATCGACGCGACGAACGCCGTGACGGTCTCCTGCAGTGCGGTGAGCTGGCTGTCGACGTAACGCTTGTAGCCGTCGGCGGCCTCGGTGAGGCGTCCGTCCTGGTCGGTCGCGGCGACGGAGTCGCCCGTGACGACGAATTCGGATCGGATGCCGTTGCCGACCATTCCCGGCTTGCACGCGGTGTGGTAGGTCCCGGCCTCGGCGAGGTTGACGATGAGCTGGCGGGTCAGACCGGGGCCGACGTTCTCGACCTCGCCCATCACTCGATCGCCGGCGCCGAAGACGTAGAACTCGGTGACCTTGGAACCGTTGTTGGTGATGGAGAACGTGGTGTTGCCGGTCTCCGCCGAGTTGCCCGAGATGTCACAGGTGGAGTCGGTGGCGGTCACCGTGATCGCCTCGGCGTCCGCGGTCGACTTGGACGTGCACGCCGCGAGGGCGAGGGGGGCGATCGCGAGCAGGGCGAGCGCGGAGGTGGTACGACGCACGAGCGGAACCTTTCGGGTGACGGTCATCGGGAAGCGTTGAGTTCGGAGTCGGTCGGTCCCGGAGCGGCCTGCGGTGCTGCGGCTTTCGGCTTCACCGGGCGGAGGAAGAGCGGCATCACGATCGCGAGGTACGCCACCCACGCGATCACCTGGAGGACGGTCGGATCGGGGCGGAAGTTGAAGATGCCCTGCAGGACCGTGCCGTACCAGCTGGACGTGTCGAACACGGACGAGATGTCGAACGCGAGCGTCGATCCGCCGGGCAGCCACCCAGCGATCTGCAGTGCGCGGACGCCGTACGCGAGGATGCCGGCCGCGACGACGACGAGGAACGCGCCGGTGTAGCGGAAGAAACGGGCGAAGTCGATGCGGACCGCGCCGACGTACAGCAGCACGGTCAGGGCGGCCGCGACCGCGATGCCGAGCAGCAGTCCGACGAGCGGCCACGAGCTTCCGGCCGCGTTCTCGGCGTAGCCGACGAGGAGGAGAGCGGTCTCGACGCCCTCGCGGCCGACGGCGAAGAAGGCCATCGTCGCGACGGCGACCGGGCCGACGGCGAGCGCCCGGTCCAGCCCGGCGCGCAGGTGCCCCGACATCGACGCCGCGGCGGTGCGCATCCACAGGACCATTGCGGTGACGATCGCGACCGCGACGAGCGACGCCAGGCCGCTGATGAGTTCGGCGGCCGTGCCGGTGACGGTGGAAGTGCCGAAGTGGATGCCGACGAAGATCGCGACGACCATCGCGACGGCGGCGCCGACGCCGACCCATACCCATCTGAGGGCGTCGCGGCGCTCGGACTTCACCAGGAAGGCGACCAGGATCATCACGACGATGCCGGTCTCGAGTCCCTCGCGCACCCCGATCAGGCCACTGCCGAACAGCTGGGTCGCAATGGACGGCGCGGCGGCGCCGGCGGCGAGGACTGACACTCTGGGCTCCTGCTACGGGTCGGGACGGCGCGAACGGAAAGGCAAGGCAAGGCAAGCCGAACCTCGAAGGACCACGCCGAAAGTAGCAGCCCCCGACAATGGAGAAAAACCACCCCTGACCTGGTGCTTTTTGTCTGGAATGGGGCTTTGGTCCCGATTCGTCCGACGTCGCGACCGCGCGGTTCTGGATGATGGATGCCGTGACGAGAGAAGCCGCAACCCGCGCAACCGCGACGAGGGCCGCTACGGGGCGGTCCTACGGATCACCCGCGCCGACGTACCCGCCACCCAAGCGCCGGCGTCCGCTGCGCACGTTCCTGGTCGTGGCGTCGTCGGTCCTCGTGGGCGTCGCGGTGGTGGTCCTCGCGGTCGGGTTGGACGAGCTGGACCAGCGCAAGCCCCGCATCGAGATCCCGGAGGGCGTCCCGCCGGGACCGGGTGCGCCGACGCCGCCGATCGACATCAACGGGCCTGGGCGGACCGCGGCGATGCTGGGGGAGTGGGCGGCGCCCCTGTCGGACGCGCTGGCAATCTCGCCTACCGCGCTCGAGGCCTACGGGTACGCGGCCGCAGTGATGGCCGCGACCAAGCCTGATTGTGGAATCGGATGGACGACACTCGCGGGGATTGCGGCCGTCGAGAGCAAGCACGGCACGTATCGCGGCTCGAGCGTCGGCGAGGACGGGCAGGTGAGCCCGCCGATTCGAGGTATCCCGCTCGACGGCTCGCCCGGAGTCGCCGAGATCCCCGATACCGACGGCGGCGCGATGGACGGCGACGCCACCCACGACCGTGCCATGGGTCCGCTCCAGTTCATCCCGGAGACGTGGGCGCGCTGGGGCGTCGACGCCAACGGTGACGGTGTGGTCGACCCCGACAACATCGACGACGCAGCCCTCACCGCAGCGCGGTACCTGTGTGCGCGCGGTGGCGACCTCACCACTGCGGACGGGTGGACCGCCGCCCTCATGGCCTACAACCTGTCGGGGGAGTATCTGCGCGACGTCCGCGACCGCGCGGCTGCGTACTCGGTGGGAGTGCGGAGGTGACCTGCGCGACGGGCGTGCCTGGAGGCGGGAGTCGGTTACTCCCGCTAGGCTCAGACCTGGCACTATGCATCCGGCGACTCAGCGTGGTCGCTTGCCCGTAGACAACCCAGTTGCTGCTGCCCGGACCGGCTCGATCCGCTGTCCGCAGCAGCCGTACGAAGCCGCCGAAGGAGAACCATTCGTGGCCATCATTGAGCAGGTCGGAGCTCGCGAGATCCTCGATTCCCGTGGCAACCCCACGGTTGAGGTCGAGGTGCTGCTCGAGGACGGTAGCTTCGCCCGCGCCGCCGTTCCCTCCGGCGCGTCCACCGGTGAGCACGAGGCCGTCGAACTGCGTGACGGCGGCGACCGTTACCTGGGCAAGGGTGTCCAGAAGGCCGTCGAATCCGTCCTCGGCGAGATCGCACCGGCCATCATCGGCCTGGACGCCACCGAGCAGCGCACCGTCGACCAGGCTCTGCTGGACGCCGACGGAACCCCCGACAAGTCCCGCCTGGGCGCCAACGCGCTGCTCGGCGCGTCGCTCGCCGTGGCCCGCGCCGGTGCGGAGTCCTCCGGCCTGGAGCTGTTCCGTTACGTCGGTGGCCCCAACGCCCACGTGCTGCCGGTCCCGATGATGAACATCCTCAACGGTGGCGCGCACGCCGACACCGGCGTCGACGTCCAGGAGTTCATGGTGGCGCCGATCGGTGCGCCGACCTTCAAGGAGTCGCTGCGCTGGGGTGCCGAGGTGTACCACTCGCTCAAGTCGGTGCTCAAGGCCAAGGGCCTGTCCACCGGCCTCGGTGACGAGGGTGGCTTCGCTCCCGACGTCGCGGGGACCAAGGAAGCGCTGGACCTGATCAGCGAGGCCGTCGCCAAGACCGGCCTGAAGCTGGGTACCGACATCGCACTCGCACTCGACGTCGCCGCCACCGAGTTCTACACCGACGGCACCGGCTACAAGTTCGAGGGCAAGATCCGTACCGCCGAGGAGATGGGCGCGTTCTACGCCGAGCTGCTGACGCAGTTCCCGCTGGTCTCGATCGAGGATCCGCTGAGCGAGGACGACTGGGCCGGCTGGGTGGCGCTGACCGAGCAGATCGGCAACAAGGTCCAGCTCGTGGGCGACGACCTGTTCGTCACCAACCCGGAGCGCCTCGAGGAGGGCATCGCCAAGGGCGCCGCGAACGCACTCCTGGTGAAGGTCAACCAGATCGGCACGCTCACCGAGACGCTGGATGCCGTCGACCTGGCCCACCGCAGCGGCTACAAGACGATGATGAGCCACCGTTCCGGTGAGACCGAGGACACCACGATCGCCGATCTGGCCGTCGCGGTCGGCAGCGGCCAGATCAAGACCGGTGCCCCCGCCCGCAGCGAGCGCGTCGCGAAGTACAACCAGCTGCTCCGCATCGAGGAGAGCCTGGGCGACGCCGCCCGCTACGCCGGCGAGCTGGCGTTCCCGCGCTTCGCCTTCGAGGCGTAAGCACGCCGATGAGTCAGCGCGGTAGGTCGCGGTCGGGTCGTCTCTCCCCGGGAGGACGCCCCGAGCGCCACGGTGCCGGGACCGGGCAGGGCTCTCGTAGGCCCCGCCGCAACCGGGTCGGCACCACTACCGCGACCGGACGTGTCGCCCCCGACGCGTCGAGCCCACTCGATGCGGGCGGCGACGCGGCCGGACCTTCGCACGCCACCGGCTCCCGTGTCCGCTCCAGGCGGGCGGGCGCGGGACGCCGGTCGGCGCAGGCGCAGCCCGAGCGCACCTTCTTCGGTCTGTCGACCGGCCGCGCCGTCATCCTCGGCGTCGTGATCTGCGCTCTCGCGCTCACGCTCGCGATGCCGTTGCGCACGTATCTCACGCAGCGTGCGGAGGCCGATCGGCTCGCCTCCGAGCAGGTGGCGCTCGAACAGCAACTGGACCAGCTGCGCCGCCAGAAGGAGCAGATCGAGGATCCCGCGTGGATCGCCACGCAGGGCCGCGAGCGACTCGGCCTGGTCCGCCCCGGTGAGACGCCCTACAAGGTGCAGTTGCCCGGGGACTGGCAGCCGCCGAAGAAGGACGCGCCCCCGCCGCCGCCGTCGACCGGCGCCTGGCACAGCGACCTGTGGCAGCGGCTCACCGAACCCGCGCCCGTCGCCGAGGCCGAAACAGAGACACCGCCGGAGGCCCCCGTGGTGCCGGCACCCGCCCCAGAAGAACCAGGAGTACCCACCGGGTGAGCGAATCGTCCGTCCCCCAGGAAGACCTCGACGCGGTGGAGGCCCAGCTGGGTCGTGTCCCACGGGGCGTCCTCGAGATCGCGTACCGCAGCCCGGACGGCCAGCCCGGCGTCGTGAAGACCGCCCCCCGGCTGCCGGACGGCACGCCCTTCCCCACCCTCTACTACCTGACCGACCCGCGTCTGACCGCAGAGGCCAGCCGGCAGGAGTCGGCCGGCGTGATGCGCGAGATGACCGAGCGCCTGGCCACCGACCCGGAGTTGGCCGCAGCCTACCGTGCCGCACACGAGTCCTACCTCGCGGAACGCAATGAAATCGATTCCCTGGGAACGGACTTCACCGGCGGCGGCATGCCGGACCGGGTGAAGTGTCTGCACGTTCTCATGGCGCATTCGCTCGCGAAGGGGCCGGGGGTCAATCCGCTCGGTGACGAGTCCGTCGCCCTCGCTGCACGCGGAAAGCTGCGCGGCACCGCGATTCCCGCCGACTGGCCCGAGTACCAGGGCCCGGAAGTTTCCGGAGACGCCGAGTGACCCGGGTCGCGGCGATCGACTGCGGCACCAACTCGATTCGTCTGCTGGTCGCCGAGGCCGGCGAGGACGGCCGTCTCACCGACGTCACTCGTCTGATGCGGATCGTGCGCCTCGGACAGGGCGTCGACGCCACGGGAGCGTTCGCGCCCGAAGCCATCGAGCGCACGCGCGTGGCGCTCGGTGAGTACGCCGAGATCATCCGTGACACCGGCGCCACCGCGGTGCGTATGGTCGCGACGTCCGCCACGCGGGACGCGTCGAATCGCGACGACTTCTTCGCCATGACGCGCGAGGTGCTCGGAGCGGTGATTCCCGGCGCCGAGGCGGAGGTCATCACCGGCGACGAGGAGGCGCGTCTGTCGTTCGCCGGCGCCGTCGGCGAGCTCGACGCGTCGGAGGGTCCGTTCGTGGTCGTCGACCTCGGTGGCGGTTCCACCGAGGTGGTGCTCGGCGACGACGCCGGAGTCCACGCCGCGTACTCCACCGACGTCGGGTGCGTGCGCGTCACCGAACGGTGCCTGCACGACGATCCGCCCACCACCGATCAGATCCACGCCGCCCGCGCGTTCGCGGCCGAGCGCCTCGCTCAGGCCTTCGAACGCGTGCCGGTGGAGCAGGCTCGCACCTGGGTCGGCGTCGCCGGCACCATGACGACCTTGTCGGCCGTCGCGCAGGACCTGCCCGAGTACGACGCCGAGCGGGTGCACCTCTCGCGGCTGAGCGTCGGGCAGCTGCACGACGTCGCGAACCGCCTGGTGTCCATGACGCACGACGAGCGGGCCGCGCTCGGGCCGATGCACCCCGGGCGGGTCGACGTGATCGGTGGCGGCGCCATCGTCACCACCGTGCTCGCCGACGAACTCGCGAGGCTTGCAGGCATCGACGAACTGGTCGTCAGCGAACACGACATTCTGGACGGAATTGCAATGTCAGTCCTACTGGGTGGGTCGTGAATTAGCTCACTGTTTGTGCCGCTTACACTGTTCCTTGGTTTCCACTGTCGTGGCCACCGGAGTCGGGCCGGTGGTGGGCCCCCATAGCCCAATTGGCAGAGGCAGCGGACTTAAAATCCGCCGAGTGTGGGTTCGAGTCCCACTGGGGGCACGCCCGTCCCGCCGTCTGACGGCACATGGCATCGGGGATCCCGTCCACCGCGCTTCCGGTGGACGGGACCTTCCGCCATTTCGTCGCCTTCGCTCATGAATATCGGCAGTTCCGATTCGGTTCGTGTCGGTGGTGCGGTATACCTTGTGCTCTACAACCGAGCTGGTCGGTTTTCTTGGGGGATTCACGGGTGGGGATCTGTAGTTCCATCGCTCGCGCCTGCCCATTTCCGCCTCCAGCTGCGGTGGGGACTGAATTGAGTTGTGAGCGAGGGGGATTCAAATGACAGAGCAGTTTCCGCAGTACCCCGGTGGGGGTGCACCTCAGGGCGCGCAGCCGGCCTACGGCCAGATGCCGCAGCAGTCGATGCCGCAGGGCTACGGCCAGATCCCGGGTAACCCCGAGCGCAACGGGTTGGGCCTGGCGGCGCTGATCCTCGGCATCGTGGGCCTGCTGTTCTGTCTGGTGCCGTTGACGGGTTTCATCGGGCTGATCCTCGGCGTAATCGGCCTCGCCCTGGGTTTGGCGGGCCTCAGTCGGGTACGCAAGGCGCAGGCGAGCAACAAGGGTGTCACGATCTCGGGCATCGTGCTCAGCGTGCTCGCGGTGGTCGGTGGTATCGCGGGCATCGTCATCGTCTTCACTGCGGTGGATCAGCTGGGTGACGACCTGAACCAGATTTCCAACGACTGGGACAGCTATTCGGAGTGCATCAGCAATGCCGATACCCCCGAAGAGATGAACGCCTGCAACTGAGACGCCCGCAGGAGGGGGTAGGTGGCGCGCACGCGGCGTCTACCCGCTCACCTGCAGTGCCAGTGCCCGTAAGCGTTCGGGTTCTGCCATCGCCGACATGGTGCGGTGCGGTCCGGGCTCGACTGGGCGGCCGCAACCGTGGGGAGATCGCGCGGGACGATCGGGGCGGCGGTCGAAACTGCGGCCGGCGGAATCGCCAGTCCGGTCGCTGCGACAGTGGCTACGACGAGAACCCTTGCGAGCGTGAGGAATGTGGACGGGGAAGGCGGAACGCGCACCTGAGTCATCGGTCGATCCTTTCGGCGGGACCGCAGCGCTCCCCGTGCTGCGATCGAAGCGCCGATGGCGTCCTCGTCGCAGCCCATTGCGGCGCACTCACCATGCTATCGATCCGCGCGAGAGCGGAGAAGGGCCTCGCGCAGCAAGTTCAGATCGCGACCGCGGCAACGCCGACCGCAAGCGCTGACAGTCCGCCGACGGCGATGCCCTCGGTCGGTACTCCGGTGACGGCGAGGTCCACCATCGCGGGCAGCAGGCCGGCAGAAGCCGTCAGGGTCGGTTTGCCCGGCCTGTGACGCCTGGGGGCGGACTCGTCGGATTGCGCCCACACGGGGCGTACCCGCGACGGCGTGAGGGGAGGTGATTCCACGGGATCGAGACCGATGCCACATCCCGCATGCGTGTCGGTGCGAACGTGTGGTCGGTTGGGGGTCGGGGGCGAATCATTCTGAAGTCGTGGAGGATTCGATGGTTGACGCGGCGCTCACGCGACGTGTCGACGTGAGTCTCCGGCCGGAGAGGTGTCCTTCCGTGTCGGGATCGCGTAGACTGTCCTGGTCAGGTCCGCCGTCTTGTCGGTGTGTCAGCTCGGACACCGCTCCTGAGCCGCCGCAGCGACGCAGCCCTGACTCCTCACGAACTCACCGGTCGAGTGCTCGCGAGTCGAGCCGAACTTCGACCGAACGATCTTATTCACAGGCGCGAAGGCGCGGATATGTGTTGTCGCAGAGATGGTCTCGCGACGACCACGAAGGAAGTTCCATGCACCACAATTTCATCCCGTCGTCGGATGTCGACAGTTCGACGCCAGTCGGATTGCGGCACAACCGATCCGCTGCTGTCCGTGCCCGCGCGCTGGAGATAGTGGGAATCCTCTATCGATGTGACGCCGACGAGTCTGCGGACCAGTTGCTGCGGCATTCGCAGGCGAACAACCTCAAGCTCGCCGCGCTCGCGGAATCGCTTGTCGCTGTTGTCGACGGCCCCTCGGACGGCTCGGCGGCCGACGCGCAGACGACCCTCGCGGCGCACTTCTGGCTGCGGGAGATCCGTCGGCTCGGTCACGTGCACCGTCGAACCGACCGAAGCGCGCGCCACATCGCTACAACGGCACGCTGTGTCGGCGGTGCGCGAAGCGCAGCGGGAAAAGCCGTTGCCCAGCAAAGTGATCGGAAACGCGTCGACTTCGCGGCCCGAGTGTGATTCACTGAAAGTGGTCATAGTGATTTGTGCCCGCTCGTTGCGCGCACAACTCCCTAAGTTGTGGGGGATGGATCTCCTCTTCGGGTATCGCTTTCAGCAGTACCGGCCCGGGTCGCTCGAACATCGGCGATTCGTGATCGGCAAGCAAGAGGAGCAAGAAATGGCAAACGGCACCGTCAAGTGGTTCAACGCTGAAAAGGGCTTCGGCTTCATCGCTCCCGAGGACGGCAGCGCTGACGTGTTCGCGCACTACTCGGAGATCCAGGGCGGCGGCTTCCGCAGCCTGGACGAGAACCAGCGCGTTTCCTACGATCTGGGCCAGGGCGCCAAGGGCCCCCAGGCCACGAACATCACCGCGATCTGATCGCGTGTCGCCCGTACCGGGCGATGTGAGAACGACAGGCCCCACTTCCGACCGGAAGTGGGGCCTGTCGTGTCGGCGGACGCGGGTCAGCGCTGGGAATCGATGACGGCTTGCTGTGCGGCCGGCGTGACGGCGTCCACGAACCCCTTGAAGTCGTCGTGCTTGTCGAGGAAACCCGCAACGAACGGGCAGATCGGCACGATTCGCTTACCGTGCGCGACGGTGTCGTCGAGCGCGGCACGGATCAGCGTTCCGGCGAGACCGCGCCCCGCGAAACGTTCTCCGATCTCCGTGTGGAAGAAGATGCGCTGGTCACCGCTGTCGACGAACTGGGTGAACCCGGCGGTCGCGTCACCCACTCGAATCTCGTAGCGGCGGCGGTCGTGATCCGGGGTCACTTCGGGCTGGGCGTCGAGGTCACTCATGACTCCACTATGACGCTGCGGGCGCGCTGGTGCGAGTGTTCCGGGTTCGGGGCGCTCACGAACCCACCTTGGGCGTCGCGCGATCGATGATCGACGCCAGGTCGAGGCCGGTCGGCAGCGTTCCGAACACGGTGCCCCACTCGCCGGACAGCCGGCTCGCACAGAATGCGTCGGCGACCGCCGGATGCCCGTACCTGACCAGCAACGCGCCCTGCAGCGCGAGGGCCATCTCGCCCACCACACTTCGAGCGCGATGCTCGAGGCTGGCGACGTCGGTAAACGCGCCCTTCAGCTTCTCGACCGCCGTGTCGAGTCGCTGGTCGCCTCCCGCACTGGCGTCGAGTTCGTCGAAGAACGCCTCGACCGACTCGGGCTGACGGGCCATCGCTCGCAGGACGTCGAGCGCCGCGACGTTGCCGGAGCCCTCCCACACCGACAGCAGCGGTGCCTCCCGGTACAACCGCGGCATCCGCGATTCCTCGACGTAACCGTTGCCGCCCAGGCACTCCAGTGCCTCCGCGGCATGCGCCGGCCCGCGCTTGCACACGTAGTACTTGCTCACCGCGAGCGCGACGCGGCGCAGGATCGACGCCTGCGGATCGCCGTTGTCGGCGTGGTCGGTGAGAGCGGCGAGCCACATCGCGACGGTGGTCGACGCCTCCGATTCGACGGCGAGGTCCGCGAGCACGTTCCGCATGAGCGGCTGGTCGATCAGATGGGCACCGAACGCGCTGCGGTGAGCCGCGTGGTGGGCGGCCTGCGCGACGCCCAGGCGCATGCCCGTGGCGGTGCCGATCGTGCAGTCGAGACGCGTCATGTTGACCATCTCGATGATGGTCCGGACCCCGCGGCCCTCGTCGCCCACGCGCCAGGCGACGGCGTCGTCGTACTCCACCTCGCTGCTCGCGTTGGAGTGGTTACCGAGCTTGTCCTTGAGGCGCTGCAGGAACATCGCGTTCCGTGAGCCGTCGGGCAGTATCCGCGGGAGCAGGAAGCACGTGAGTCCGCCGGGCGCCTGTGCGAGGACCAGGAAGATGTCCGACATCGGCGCCGACGTGAACCATTTGTGCCCGGTGACCAGGTACGAACCGTCCGGTTGCGGGACCGCGCGGGTGGTGCCGGCCCGGACGTCGGAGCCGCCCTGCTTCTCGGTCATCGACATTCCGGCGATCAGCCCCGGCTTGGTGAGCGGGGCGCGCAACTCGGGGTCGTACACCTTGGCGGTGAGCAGCGGTTCGTACTGCAGCGCCAGTTCCGGAGCGTGTCGCAGTGCCGGGACCACGGCATAGGTCATGGAGATCGGGCACCCGTGTCCGGCGTCGACCTGCCCCCACACGGCGTTCTTGGCGGCGCGGATCAGGTGAGCCTGCGGACGGGGATCCGCCCACGGGGCGCCGTGCAGGCCCAGCTCCACCGCGGTGTCCATCAATTGGTGGTAGGCGGGGTCGTACTCGACTTCGTCGATCCGGTTGCCGTAGCGGTCGTGGGTCCGCAGAACCGGGGGGTGGGCCTCGGCCAGATCGCCGAGCGCCTGCGCCTCGGCGCCGCCCGCGAGACGCCCGACGCGATGGATCTCGTCGAGTGCGTGATGTGCGCCCTCCCGCTGCAGGGCCTCCAGGATCGGCGGATAGTCGGCGGCGTCGTAGTCGATCAGCGGCGGAACCTGGTTGGTGACCTCGTGCGTGACCCTCATACGACCCCCTGCGGTGGTGGTGGCGATCCTCGAGTGCAGTCAATGACGCTTCGGCGGGAACGTCAAGGACATGCGCGGAATATGCGGCGTGGCGTTCGGGTTGGTGGCATATAGTTGAAAGTTGAAATACCTGGGAGGTAGGGCATGCAGTTCGGAATCTTCACCGTCGGTGACGTGACCGCGGACCCCACGACCGGTCGGACGCCGACCGAGGCCGAGCGGATCAAGGCGATGGTCGCCCTCGCGCAGAAGGCCGAGGAGGTCGGCCTCGACGTGTTCGCCACCGGTGAGCACCACAATCCACCGTTCGTGCCGTCGTCGCCGACGACGATGCTCGGCTACATCGCGGCGCGCACCGAGCGCATCACGCTCTCGACGTCCACCACGCTCATCACCACGAACGATCCGGTGAAGATCGCCGAGGACTTCGCGATGCTCCAGCACCTGGCAGACGGCCGGGTCGACCTCATGCTCGGTCGTGGCAACACCGGGCCGGTATATCCGTGGTTCGGTAAGGACATCCGCGAGGGCATCCCGCTCGCGATCGAGAACTACGCGCTGCTGCACAAGCTGTGGCGCGAGGACGTCGTGAACTGGCAGGGGCGCTTCCGGACTCCGCTGCAGGGCTTCACGTCGACGCCACGTCCACTCGACGACGTCCCGCCGTTCGTGTGGCACGGGTCGATCCGCAGCCCCGAGATCGCCGAGCAGGCCGCGTACTACGGCGACGGCTTCTTCGCGAACAACATCTTCTGGCCCAAGGAGCACTTCATCCAGCTCGTCAACCTGTACCGGCGGCGCTACGAGCACTACGGTCACGGATCCGCCGACCAGGCGATCGTCGGGCTCGGCGGCCAGGTGTTCATGCGGAAGAACTCGCAGGACGCCGTCCGGGAGTTCCGCCCCTACTTCGACAACGCGCCGGTCTACGGCCACGGCCCGTCGCTCGAGGAGTTCACCGAACAGACCCCGCTCACCGTGGGCAGCCCGCAGGAGGTCATCGACAAGACCCTCACCTTCCGGGAGAGCTTCGGCGACTACCGGCGTCAGCTGTTCCTCGTGGATCACGCCGGGCTGCCCCTGAAGACCGTCCTCGAGCAGCTCGACCTGCTCGGTGAGGAAGTCGTGCCGGTGCTCCGTCGCGAGATGGATGCGATGCGCCCCGCGCACGTCCCCGACGCACCCACCCACGCGAGCCTGCTGGCCGGCAGGAAGGCGGAGGTGCTGTCGTGACCGAGACGAAGACACGCGCTCTGACGGTGCTCTCGGCGGGCCTGACGCAGCCGTCGTCGAGCCGGCTGCTCGCCGACCGGCTCACCGCCGCCACCGTGGACGCGCTCACCGGCCGCGGCGTCGACGCCGACGTCGAGGTCGTCGAGCTGCGCGACCACGCACACGCGCTCGTCGACAATCTGCTCACCGGATTTCCCGGTGGCGCCCTGCGATCGGTCGTCGATCGGGTCGCGGCGTCCGACGGCCTCATCGCCGTCACACCGATCTTCAACGCGTCCTACAGCGGCCTGTACAAGTCGTTCTTCGACGTTCTCGAGCAGGGGACGCTCGACGGCATGCCGACGTTGATCGGTGCGACCGGCGGCACCGCGCGGCACTCGCTCGCGCTCGAGCACGCGATCCGGCCGATGTTCGCGTACCTGCGCGCAGGCGTCGTCCCCACGGCGGTCTACGCGGCCTCGGAGGACTGGGCGGGCTCGGGTGACCAGGCCCTCGCGGGGCGGATTGCACGAGCGGGTGACGAGCTTGCGGCAGCGATGGCATCGCGTGAGCGGACCGCGCCGGCAGATCCCTTCGCCGACGCGGTGCCGTTCGAGGAGTTGCTGGCGCGGCAGCGCGCTAACTGACTCACCGGTAAGATGCCCGCAACAAGGTCGACAGGGCAGGGGAGAGTCGTGCGGGAATCGGGCTGGGGATCGCGGCTGAACACGTCGCTGCGCAATGCTTGGGGGCTGACGTTCGGAGGTGGCGTCGCGCCGGTGGAGCGGACGCCGTCCGTGCTGGTGCATCGCGAACCCCACCGCGACCTGCACCGCTACGGGGTGCGCAGCGTCGGGGCGCCGGTCCTGTTGGTGCCGCCGCTGGCGGTACCGATGCACTGCTACGACCTGCGCCCTGGCCAGTCCCTCGTCGCGCACCTGGCGCAGACCGGCCGTACGCCGTACGTCGTCGACTACGGAACCATCGGCTATGCCGACCGGAATCTCGGCTTCGAGGACTGGATCGACGACATCGTCCCGGCCGCGCTGCGGCGCGTGAGTGCCCTGCACGACGGCGCGCCCGTCGATGTCGTCGGCTGGAGCCTCGGCGGGACCATCTCGTTGCTGACCGCGTCGGCGCACCCGGAGCTTCCCATCGCCTCGGTCACCGCCCTGGGCACGCCGATCGACTACTCCAGGATTCCGACCATGGCGGTGGCGCAGGCCGTGGGCCGCATCACTGGGCATCGCCCGGTGACCGAGCTGACGCGCCTGATGGGCGGGCTCCCGGCGCCGCTGGTCCAGATCGCCTACCGGGCCACCGCTCCGCAACGGGAGCTGCTCAAACCGTGGTTCGTCGCGAACAATCTGCACGACACCGAGACCCTCGCCCGGATGGAGGCCATCGACCGGTTCATGGCCGAGATGCCCGGCTATCCGGCGCGGCTGTTCTACCAGACGGCCGAGGAGCTGGTGCTCGGAAACAGTTTGCGCGACGGCCGGATCACCTTGGGCGGCAAGACGATCAAGCTCGCCGAACTCGCCGTCCCGGTGCTCGCGGTCGGCGGCACGGGCGACGTCATCGCGACGGCCGATTCGGTCGCCGCGATCGTCGACGTGCTGACCGGCTCGCCGTCGGTGCGGTTCGAGACCGCGCCGGGCAGCCACCTGGGCCTGCTGGCCGGGCCCGGTGCGAAAGAGACCACGTGGCGGCACATCGACGCATTCCTAGCCGAGCGCGTCGACGCCTGACCGAGTCCGTCGCCAGTGGGCGTCGCCGATGTCCACTCCTGTGTGCGTCGGGCCGATTGCCGCAGATTCAGGTCGGGAACGGGCGCTCAGGCCGACTGCGCCGCGCACCGGCCGGTCGCGCACACTGGACGTCATGCTCTCCGTCGATGACCTGTTCGCCGGCCTCACACGTTTCCCGGACGTCGAGGCACCCAACCTGTTCGCCGTCGACGCGGCCGACCGGCTGATCCTCGACGAGGCCGCGGACGCACTGTCGGCCGCCCCGGAGGCGTCGGTGGTCGTGGTCGGCGACCACTACGGTGCGCTCACGCTTGCTGCAGCCGTCCGATTCGGTGCGAACGGTATTCGTGTGCACCAGGATCCGCTCACCGGTGAACGTGCGCTCGCGAACAATGCGGAACGGTTCGGGCTCGCGGGCCGGTATCGGTCCTGCGCACTGGGGGAGGACCTGCTGACCGGCGCGCGTGTCGTGCTGCTGCAGCTGCCGCGCAGCCTGGACGAGCTCGACGAGGTCGCCGACGCGGTCGCGCGGTACGCAGACCCTGACGTCGTCGTGTTCGCGGGCGGCCGCAACAAGCACATCACCCCGGCGATGAACGACGTACTGCGCCGCTCCTTCGGTGGAGTGCGCGCAACGCTCGGTCGGCAGAAGTCCCGCGTGCTGATCGCCGACACGCCGCGCACGAGTACCGAGCCCCCGCGATTCCCGGTTGTCGAGCACGTCGACGAACTCGGATCGGACGTCGCCGCGCACGGCGCGGTGTTCGCCGGTCCGAAGCTCGACATCGGCACCCGATTCCTGCTGGAATTCCTGCCCCGCATGCGGGAGGCCGGCACGGCCGTCGATCTCGGGTGCGGGACGGGCATTCTCGCGGTGAGTCTCGCGAAGGCGCAGCCGTCGGCGGAGGTGATCGCGAGCGACCAGTCGGCCGCGGCCGTCGCGTCCGCGGCCGCCACCGCCCGCGCGAACGGGGTGGCGGCGCGGGTGCGCGTGATCCGCGACGACGCGCTGTCCTCGCTGCCCGAATCGAGCGTCGACCTGATCCTGTGCAATCCGCCGTTCCATGTCGGGGCGGCGGTGCACACCGGCAGTGCAGGCAAGATGTTCGACGCCGCGGGCCGGGTTCTGCGACCCGGGGGCGAACTGTGGACCGTCTACAACTCGCACCTCGGGTACAAGCGCGCCCTCGAGCGCGCAGTGGGCCGCACCGAGGAGGTCGGCCGCAACCCGAAGTTCACCGTCACGCGGTCGGTGCGAGCGGTGTAGCCGCTATTCGACGGGTCCGCCGCCCGCCGCGTCGCCGTCGACCTGCCCGCGGTGGAGGCCGACGTCCTCGACGATCACCCCGTCGATGATCTCGGCTCCCTGGAGTTCGTCGGGGTCCTCGGACTCGTCCTCTCCACCGGACGGCGGGACGTCCGGCTCCTCCTCCGCGAGTCGCTGATCGAGGCTCTCGCCCTGTTCGGCCTCCCGCAGGGTGGTGCCGAACCGGTCCGCCTCGCTCCAGTGGTCCGGCGGATCGACCACGTCGTCGCCGTCCTCGTTGCGGACCTCGTCGGAGTCGAGGCTCTCGCTGACGTCCAGAGTGTCGTCTGGTCCTTCTTCGATGCCCATGACTTCATTCTGTTCCGGATCGCCGATTCGCGCTGGATTGTGGCCGACGGCGATACGGTTGCATGGGGCGCTCGGATGGCATCCACTTGCGGGCGCCCGGTAAAGTCCGAATTGTCCAAGTCATCTTCGTGGTGTGGGAACTTTCCCTGCCGGGCGGTGCGTTCTACGGACAACGACGCCGGTCCACCCGGCCGAG
Organism: Prescottella equi; assembly: GCF_002094305.1. Taxonomy (GTDB): domain Bacteria; phylum Actinomycetota; class Actinomycetes; order Mycobacteriales; family Mycobacteriaceae; genus Prescottella; species Prescottella equi. Next base: position 116,386 of record NZ_LWTX01000002.1, on the reverse strand, counting down.
CTCGGGCCCCACAAGCCCGACAGACGACCACGAGAAGGGATGTTCACGGTGCGCACCACCAGCAACCCGGTGTTCAAGAACCTGCCCAAGCAGGAGGGCACGGGATACGCCACGTTCGGATCCGCGCAGGCCGGCGGCGCGCAGGTCGCGCAGGAGTACGGCCAGCAGTACGGCGCTCCCGAGCAGTTCCAGCAGACCAGACAGCGGGCGATGACGATCGACGACGTCGTCACCAAGACCGCGATCACGCTCGGTGTGCTGACGATCTCCGCGATCGTCTCGTACTTCCTGGTCGACGGAAACACGAATCTCGCGGCACCGTTCGTCATCGGCGGCGGTCTCATCGGCTTCGTGCTGGTGATGGTCGCGTCGTTCGGCCGCAAGATGGACAACCCGGCGATCGTGCTCGCCTACGCCGCGTGTGAGGGCGTGTTCCTCGGCGCGCTGTCCTTCATGTTCACGAATGTCGAATTCGGTGGGGTCGGCGGCTCGATGCTGATCGGCCAGGCCGTCCTCGGCACCTTCGGTGTCTTCTTCGGCATGCTGGTCGTCTACAAGACCGGTGCCATTCGCGTCACCCCGCGCCTGACTCGCATGATCATCGGCGGCCTCATCGGCGTCATGGTCCTCATGATCGGCAACCTGATCGCCAGCTTCTTCACCGACGGCGGTTTCGGCCTGCGTGACGGCGGCACCGTCGCGATCGTCTTCAGCCTGGTGTGCATCGCCCTGGCCGCATTCAGCTTCCTGCTCGACTTCGACGCTGCGGACGAGCTGATCCGCGCTCAGGCGCCGGAGAAGGCCGCGTGGGGCGTCGCGCTCGGCCTCACCGTCACCCTGGTGTGGCTGTACGTCGAGATCCTGCGCCTGCTGAGCTACTTCAACAACGACTAGTCTCACCGCGCCGGACACGAACGGGCGGTCGTCGCGAGAGCGGCGGCCGCCCGTTCTGCGTCTCGGTCACAGAACACGAAACGGGCGGTTACTGCGGCAACGGCCGGAAGCCGTACGCAGTAACCGCCCGTTCGCGGCTCAACCGAGAATCAGCTCAGGCGCTCGAGCACCATCGCCATGCCCTGGCCGCCGCCGACGCACATGGTCTCGACGCCGAACTGCTTGTCCTGCGTCTGCAGGTTGTTGATCAGCGTCGCGGTAATGCGGGCGCCGGTCATGCCGAACGGGTGGCCGACGGCAATGGAGCCACCGGAGACGTTCAGCTTGTCCTCGTCGATGTTCAGCGCGCGGGCCGAGCCCAGCACCTGCACCGCGAAGGCCTCGTTGATCTCGAACAGGTCGATGTCGCTGATCGACTTGCCGGCGAGCGCGAGGGCCTTCTTGGTCGCCTCGATCGGGCCCAGGCCCATGATCTCGGGGGACAGGCCGGAGACGCCGGTGGAGACGACGCGCGCGAGCGGGGTCAGGCCCAGCTCCTTGGCCTTGGTGTCGCTCATGATGACCAGCGCGGCAGCACCGTCGTTCAGCGGGCAGCAGTTGCCGGCGTTGATGGTGCCGTCGGGACGGAAGACCGGCTTCAGCTGGCTGACGGCCTCGTAGGTGACGCCGGCGCGCGGGCCGTCGTCGGTGCTGACGACGGTGCCGTCGGCCAGCGTGACCGGGGTGATCTCGCGCTCGAAGAAGCCGGACTTGATGGCCTCCTCGGCGCGGTTCTGCGAACGGACGCCCCAGTGGTCCTGGTCCTCGCGGCTGATGCCGGTCAGCTGCGCGACGTTCTCGGCGGTCTGGCCCATCGCGATGTATGCGTCAGGGACGATGCCGTTCTCGCGCGGATCGCTCCACTGCACGCCACCCTGCGCGGCGACGGCGGTGCGCTCCATGGCCTCGGCGAAGAACGGGTTCTTCGTGTCGGGCAGCGAGTCCGAGTTGCCGGCCGCGAAGCTCGACACCGACTCGACACCGGCGGAGATGAACACGTCACCCTCGCCGGCCTTGATCGCGTGCAGCGCCATACGGGTGGTCTGCAGCGACGACGAGCAGTAGCGGGTGATCGTGGTGCCGGGCAGGGTGTCGTACCCGAGCTTGATGGCGACGATGCGGCCCATGTTGAAGCCGGCCTTGCCGCCGGGCAGACCGCAGCCCAGCATCAGGTCGTCGATGTCGGCGGGATCGAGCTCGGGGACCTTGGCGATCGCGGCGGCAACCATCTGAGCTGCCAGATCGTCCGGGCGCATGCTGGCCAGCGAGCCCTTGACGGCGCGGCCGATGGGCGAGCGGGCAACGGAGACAATGACTGCCTCGGGCATGGAAACTCCTTCGTACGTTGGTCTCTTCGCCCTTGAACTTACGTTGCCCGCGCGGCATCACCACCTTGCCGTCTCCCGAATGGGCCCCACAGCCGCTCCCACAGCACGTTCGCGGGGGGTGTCGCCGTCGTAACCTGCGGGAACCGGTCGATTTCGGGAGCGCGTCCGGGCCCGCCGCGTGACGAAGGCCCGTCCCACTCAGCGAGAGCCCGCATCAGGGCCGGAGCCAGGCGATCCGCGGCCAGGCGATAGCCCGCGGCGGACGGGTGGTAGCGGTCGTCGGACAGCATCGGCGCAGGGTCCTCCAGGAAGCGCGCCGCGAGTAGACGGCCGAGCGGGACGGGGTGCCCGCCGGCTGCCCGCGTGGCCGCCGCCTGCAGTCTCGCCAGCTGCATGCCCCAGCTGTGGGCGAGCACCCGCAGGGGCTGCGGGATCGCGGTGATCACCCCCAGGTCGGGGCACGTACCGACGACCACGACGACACCGGCGTCACGCAGGCGGGACACCACGCGGCCCAGCCGACGGGCGGACCCGGGCAACGACATCCCGGTCGTGACGTCGTTGGCGCCGATCATGATCACTGCCGCGTCGGGCGCGGGCCCCGCGACGAACATCGCGTCGACCTGGCCGACCAGCCCGCGCGACGTGGCACCCGAGATCGCCTTGGTGCTCAGTCGAACCCGCGCTCCCGTGCGCTCGGCGAGATCACGGGCCAGCAGGACGCCGGGAACTTCTGCGGCGACGTCGCAGCCGAGTCCAGCCGCGGTCGAGTCGCCGAAGACCATCAGGTGCAGGTCGACGTCGGAGCCGTGACGCCAGCGTTCCGGCTGCGCGGACCCCGGCGTGTAGATGCCGTCCGCCTGCGGGGGCCACCGGCGGGTGGGGACGATCTGTCCTCGCGCGAGCCCTGCCTGCCACACCAGGTACGTGTACGCCGCCCACGACGCCGTACCCGCGCCGGAGCCCGCGAGCAGGGCAGCCGTCCCCGCTCTCGCCGCCGTCCGCCACCGATCCATCGGACTCACCCTCCGCGAGTGTGTCGGACCTTTGAATCTAGTCGTCTCGCGCCTCGGTGGAGCGGTGTCCGGGAACCTGTCGGCGCAGGTAATGCCCCCTTCACGAGACGTGTCCGAATTCGATCTGGAAACATGGGGGCATGCGCATCGCGGATCATGTCGTCGATCTCATCGGCAACACACCTCTGGTCAAGCTGTCCTCGGTCGTCGGCGCGAATTCCGGCCTGGTCGCGGCGAAGGTCGAGTACCTCAACCCGGGTGGCAGCTCGAAGGACCGCATCGCGGTCAAGATGATCGACGCCGCCGAGGCGTCGGGCGAGCTGAAGCCCGGCGGCACCATCGTCGAGCCCACGTCCGGCAACACCGGCGTCGGACTGGCCCTGGTGGCACAGAAGCGCGGCTACAAGTGCGTGTTCGTGTGCCCCGACAAGGTCAGCGAGGACAAGCGAAACGTCCTGCGGGCGTACGGTGCCGAGGTCGTGGTGTGCCCCACCGCGGTGGCGCCCGAGCACCCGGACAGCTACTACAACGTCTCCGACCGTCTGGTGAAGGAGATCCCGGGCGCCTGGAAGCCCAACCAGTACGCGAATCCGGGCGGACCGGACAGTCATTACGAGACCACCGGGCCCGAGATCTGGCGGGACACCGAGGGCAAGGTGACGCACTTCGTCGCCGGCGTCGGTACGGGCGGCACCATCACCGGTACCGGCCGCTACCTCAAGGAGATCTCGGGCGGCAAGGTCAAGATCATCGGCGCCGACCCGGAGGGCTCGGTCTACTCGGGTGGCACCGGTCGGCCGTATCTGGTCGAAGGTGTCGGCGAGGACTTCTGGCCCTCCGCCTACGACCCGTCCGTGCCCGACGAGATCATCGCCGTCTCGGACGCCGATTCCTTCGAGATGACCCGGCGCCTGGCCCGCGAGGAGGGCCTGCTGGTCGGCGGCTCGTGCGGCATGGCCGTAGTCGCGGCGCTCGAGGTGGCCAAGCGTGATCCCGACGCCGTCGTCGTGGTGCTGCTGCCCGACGGCGGACGCGGGTACCTGTCGAAGATCTTCAACGACGAGTGGATGGCGTCGTACGGCTTCCTGCGCACGCCGCTCGACGGCGACACCACCGAGCCCACCGTCGGGGACGTGCTGCGCGGCAAGTCCGGTGAACTGCCCGACCTGGTCCACACGCACCCGTCCGAGACGCTGCGTGACGCGATCGAGATCCTGCGCGAGTACGGCGTCTCCCAGATGCCGGTCGTCGGCGCCGAACCGCCGGTCATGGCGGGCGAGGTCGCGGGCAGCGTGTCCGAGCGCGACCTGCTGAGCGCGGTATTCGAGGGCCGCGCGGCACTCGCCGATCCGGTCGAGAAGCACATGAGCAAGCCGTTCCCGCTGATCGGTGCACAGGAGCCGGTGTCGTCGGCCACCAAGGCGCTCGGCGAGACCGACGCGCTCATGGTCGTCGACGACGGCAAGCCCGTCGGTGTCATCACCCGCCACGACCTGCTCGGGTTCCTCAGCGCGGGAGCCTGATTGCCCGAACCCCGACGAGTTCCCGGTGGATGCCCACCGGGAACTCGTCGTTTCGGGTGGCTGTCGGGCAGACGATCGCGGGCTGAACCGACGGCCCCCGGTCGCCGGTCGCTAGGCTGGGCGCCATGAGTGAGCAGGGAATTTCCAGCGGTTTCTCCACCAGGGCCATTCACGCCGGTTACGAGCCGGATCCGCAGACCGGTGCGGTCAACGTCCCGATCTACGCCAGTTCCACGTTCGCGCAGGACGGTGTCGGCGGCATGCGCGGCGGGTTCGAGTACGCGCGCACGGGCAACCCGACGCGTCGTCCGCTCGAAGCCAACCTCGCGGCGCTCGAATCGGGCACGTTCGGCCGGGCGTTCGGCTCGGGTATGGCAGCGACGGACTGCGTGCTGCGGTCGCTGCTGCGCCCCGGCGACCACCTGGTGATCCCGAACGACGCCTACGGCGGCACGTTCCGACTGATCGACAAGGTCTTCACGCAGTGGGGAATCGAGTACACGCCGGCCGCGGTGTCCGACGTCGATGCCGTTCGCGCCGCGATCCGGCCGAACACCAAGCTGGTGTGGGTCGAGACGCCGACGAACCCACTGCTCAACGTCGGTGACATCGCGGCGATCTCCGAGGTGGCGCAGGCCGCCGGCGCGAAGCTGGTGGTGGACAACACGTTCGCTTCGCCGTACCTGCAGCAGCCGCTGCAGTTGGGTGCCGACATCGCGCTGCACTCGACGACCAAGTACATCGGTGGCCACTCCGACGTCGTCGGTGGTGCGCTCGTGACGAACGACGAGGAGCTCGACACCAAGTTCGCGTTCCTGCAGAACGGCGCCGGCGCGGTGCCGGGTCCGTTCGACGCTTTCCTCACGATGCGTGGCATCAAGACGCTCGCGCTGCGTATGGAGCGGCACAGCGACAACGCCGAGAAGATCGTCGACCTGCTGACCGGGCACTCCGCGATCGCTCAGGTCATCTACCCGGGCCTCGAGTCACATCCGGGGCATGCCGTGGCGGCCAAGCAGATGCGCCGGTTCGGCGGCATGATCTCGGTGCGCCTGAAGGGCGGCCGGCAGGCCGCGCTCGACTTCTGCGCGCGCACACAGATCTTCACGCTCGCCGAGTCGCTCGGTGGTGTCGAGTCGTTGATCGAGCACCCGGGCGCGATGACGCATGCGTCCACGGCCGGGTCCGCGCTCGAGGTTCCCGAGGATCTGGTGCGTCTGTCGGTGGGCATCGAGGACGCCGCCGACCTGCTCGCCGACGTCGAGCAGGCGCTCGGCTGATCCGGCCCCACCCCCGCGTTTCGCGCACTTGTCGTCGCGTCCGGTGAACACCGGTCGACGACAAGTGCGCGAAACGCTGAGGGTTTCCTGAATCCCACCCCCGGCAGTCGGTTTGCCCGTTACCGTGAGTCCTCGGATCAAGTACGACCCCAGGAGCGGTGTATGACATGGGAGCCCGCAGCCGCCATCGTGGCTGTCGCAGCAGTAACAGGTGTCGCGTTCCCGGCAGTGGCGAATGCAACTCCCGATCAGGCTCCCGAAACACAACCGGTACCGGCCGCGCTGCAGTCCGCGCCGCAGCTCGTGGAGCCGGTGAACAGCATCGTCGCGCTGCTCCCGCCGGACATGCGGCAGCAGGCGGCCAGCGATCTCGTGCGGGCCATCCCCGCTCTCGAAGCCCCGAAGCCTGCTGTACCGGAGGCGTCCCCCACACAGGCCCCCACGCCGGAAGCCGCTGCGCCCGAGCCGGCCCCGCCGGTGGCGGCTGCGCCCGCTCCCGCTCCCGCTCCCGTCGTGTCCGCTCCGGTCGCGGTTGCGGACACGGCTCCCGCGATCACTCTGCCCGGCGTCGGTAGTCTCACGCTGCCGACGCTGCCGGCGATCCTGCCCACCGCGAATTTCGGTCAGGTCGGCGCGATCGCTGTGTTCGCCCCGTGGCTGCGGCAGGCCGGCGAGATCTGTGGCGGCGTGAAGGCGCCCACGCTCGCGGCCCTGTTCTCCGTGGAGAACGACTTCCGGTACGGCCCCACGGCGCCGGTGTCGCTCGCAGGAGGGCGCGGACCCGCCAAGTTCATGCCGAGTGAGTGGGCCAAGTACGGCAAGGACGCCGACGGGGACGGCAACGCCGACATCCTGGGCGTCGCCGACTCCGTCATGGCGGCCGGACACATGTTGTGCGACAACTACGCTCAGGTCGAAGCCTGGAAGAACGAGGGGCTCGTCCAAGGCGACACCCTCGACCTCGCGTTGGCGGCCTTCAACGCGGGCGCCCGCGCGGTGCGCAAGGCCGGCGGGGTCCCGTCGGGCGTCGACGACGCGGCCGACCAGAGCGGCCCGTACATCCAGAAGATCCGGGCGTCGGAGGGACAGTTCGAGCAGTTGCTCTCGCCGTTCGCGAACTTCAACCTCGACATCAACCTGCCGACCACCGGTATCGGTGGCGCGATCGTCCAGCTCGCGATGCGGTACCTGGGCCTTCCGTACGTGTGGGGCGGTGGCAACATCAGCGGTCCGACGGCGGGCGGTTTCGACTGCTCGGGCCTCACGTCGTATGCGATCTTCGCCGCCAGTGGCGGCAAGGTCGTGTTGCCGCGGACGTCGGAGACCCAGTGGGGTGTCGGAACGGAGATTCCGATGGCCGCCGCGCAGCCCGGCGATCTGGTCTTCGGCAACTGGCAGGCCGGCGGTCCCGGGCACGTCGGCATCTACATGGGCAACGGCATGATGGTGCACGCGCCGACCTTCGGCGAAGTGGTGAAGGTCGGCCCGGTCTTCGACGGAATGAAGGCGCGCCGCGTACTGGCCTAAAATCACGAGGTGAGTGCGACGCCCGATCCCCGTGACCTGACCACCGCTGCCATCGCGGACCTGCGTGCCTCCGGCCCGTCGACCGGCGAGGACTGGGCGCAGCGGCTCGTCGACGCCGGGCACGGCTCGCTGCCGGAGATGACCGAGTTCGTCGAACTGCTGGACCATCCCTCGGTGGTGCTGCTCGCCGACGGCCGCAACGCGGTCCTCGACACGCTGCTGGAGGGGCGGGTGTTCACCCACCGGCTGTCGGGCGGTGAGATCGAGTCGGGGTTGCTGCACGCCGACCCCGACCTGGCCCCGGTCGTGATGTCGGCGCTGGGACGGGCCGACGAATCGGTCCGTGTTCTCTTCCCGGACTACGACGCCGACGAGCTGGCGGCGCTGGGGATCGCGGACGAGGACCTCCCGGACGGGCCCGTGCTGCTGTTCGGAACCGAAGCGCTGCAAGGATTTTCGTCGGTCGATCTGATCGCGGTGACGGTCGGCGCCGGCGGATCGCTCGAATTGTCGTCGGCCGGCGGTGATGTGGCCGACGTACCCGACATGGCCGATCGGCTCGACCGGATCGTCGGCGCGGACAACGCGGACAATCTGGAAACCGTTGCCTGGCAGCTGCTTGCGGACGACGACGCCCTGTGCGCCACGCCGACGATGCCGCTCGGCGAGCTGATCGAGGCCGCCGGCTACGAGTGCGAGGGCGACTACATCGCTGCGCGCGGTTTCGATTTCGATGCACACCACCTCGCCGCGCACATCGCGATGGTGGCGCGAGAGCACGAGCTGCACCCGGACGAGGCGAGCGCGGTGGTGTCGTTCGTTCAACTGGTCGGCATCGTGCACGACGACGAGCTCGATCTCCCGGAGGTTCTGGCGCGGGTGTGCGAGGACGCGGACTCCGTTGCGGGGTTGGAGGATCCGGCGGCGGCTGCCGCGGTGCTGGATCTGGTCAACGCGGTCGAGGACGACTACATCCCCGCGCTGTACACGACGGCGTCGGCGGTGGTGGGTGCGGGGCCGCGGCGAGCCAAGGCGTCGGGTCACTGGCTGGCCGGGATGGCCGCGGACACCCTCGGCGACGTGCTCGAGGCCGAACGCCACTTCGCGGACGCCGCGGCGATGGACGAGGAGTGGACGCCGGCACTGTTCGAACTGGCGCAGATCGCGTCGGACCGCGGCGACGCACAACGGGGACTGTCACTGCTGGGCCGGATCGACGGCGGCCGGGACGAACGGCTGTACGACGTGCTGACTCGTTTCGCGCCCGCCGAGCACCCCGAACTCGGCCGTAACGACAAGTGCTGGTGCGGGTCGGGGCGCAAGTACAAGGTGTGTCACCTCGGCAAGGCCGACGCCACGCTCGACGACCGTGCCTCCTGGCTGTACGAGAAGGCGACGCTGTACGCGCAGTCGACGGTGCTGTTCGATCTGGTTCTGGGGCTGGCGCAGCGTCGGGCCGCGCACTGGGACGACGAGGACGCCGTTGCCCGCGCGTTCGACGAGCCCCTCGTGATCGACACCGCGCTGTTCGAGGGCGGCCTGTTCCGCCTGTTCGTCGCCCGGCGCGGGGTCCTGCTGCCGGCGGACGAACGGGAACTGGCCGACCGCTGGCTGCGGGTGCGGCGGTCGGTGCACGAAGTGGTGTCCGTGGACGGTTCGACCGCGACGCTGCGGGATCTCGCCACCGACGAGTCGGCCACGGTCGACGACGGGGCTCGCGCGGTCGGGGAGTTGCTGTGCGCCCGCGTCGTGCCGACCGGTGAGCGGACGCAGATCCTCGGCGGCGTCGAACAGGTCGACCCCGACCGACTGGACGCGGTCCTCGCCGTGCTGACGGCCGACGACGTCGAATCCGAGGACGTCGTCGACGTGCTGAACTGACCGGTCCCGAGAACAGCCGAACCCCGGTCCGAGCGGATGCTCGGCCGGGGTTCGGGACGTTCGAGGCGGGATCAGCCGTGGTACGGCTCCGCGCTGATGAGCGTGACCTTCATCAGGCTGCCGTTGGGCAGGGTGTACTCGCGGGTCTCGCCGACCTTGGCGTTGAGCAGGGCTCCACCGAGCGGCGAGTTGGGGGAGTAGACCTCGAGCTTGTTGTCGCGGGCGCCCTCTTCACGGGTCGCGATCAGGAACGTCTCGGTGTCGGACTCGTCGCCGTCGTAGTAGACCTTGACGACGGACCCGGGCAGCGCGACGCCGGACTGCGTGGGCGCCTCGCCGACCTTGGCGTTGTTCAGCAGCTCCTGCAGCTGGCGGATACGCGCCTCCTGCTGGCCTTGCTCCTCGCGCGCAGCATGGTAGCCACCGTTCTCCTTGAGGTCGCCCTCTTCGCGACGCTCGTTGATCTCGGCGGCAATGACCGGACGATTGGCGATGAGCTGGTCGAGCTCATTCTTGAGCCTGTCGTGAGACTCCTGAGTAAGCCAGGTCACCTGGGTCTCGGTCATTCTCGATCACTCCCTTGTAGTCGAAGTCCGGGTGGACTCCCTCGGCAGATCGCTGCGAACAGCAACGATCAACGGTCAGGCCGGCTCTAGTCCGTGGCGAAATCCCCCGGGTACGCCCACCGCGTGAGCAGACTCGTCCTGCCGTCAATGCAGCAATACACGGCTCCGAGTGGAACCGTGTATCGACTCATTTTAGCACGATGAGGGTTTTCGGCCGATCGGAACAACGGCCGATCGGCCGTCCGCTCAGCCCGCGCGAAGGTAGTCCGGAACGTTCGTACTGCATCCGTACAGATCGCCCATAGCGGGCGGCTTGGATGCGTAGACGGGGGCGGTGATCTCGACGGTGTCCGAGTCGGACGGAGCGACGTACACCTCGCGGCGGCCGGTCTCCGAGCCGTCCTTGGACCGGGTCCGGATGATGCAGACCGCGGGCTCGGATGGGTTGTCGCGCGTCACGGTGAACTGGATGTTCATCGTCCGGTCGTCGACGATGTCGAATGCGATCTGCTTGCCCTCGACGTCCTTGACCGCGAACTTGGTGTAGCCGATGTACGCGATTCCGATGCCGGCGAGCACCACGAGGCCGGTGAGCAGCAGCTTGCCCCAGGGGAGCGGACCCGACCGGCGTCGGGCGGTTCCGTAGCGATCCGGGGAGGGGGTACTGCTCATCACTCTGCTCTCGCGCCGTCGGTCAAGGGGGCTGTGTGCGGCCGTCGGAGTCGCCGTTTACCGCGCGTAGCGGGGGTACGACAGACGGTCGTATGTGCCAGGTGGAACTATAGGGGAAGGACGACTGCGCCCCGCGAGTGGTAGCGGTCGGACACTGCAGGTGACACGCCACGACAGTGACACGCGAAGCTGAGGTGAAGACACACGTGAGCGGATTCCGACTCATGGCCGTTCATGCCCATCCCGACGACGAGTCGAGCAAGGGCGCTGCGACGATGGCTCGCTACGCCGCGGAGGGCAACGAGGTTCTCGTGGTGACCCTCACCGGTGGTGAGCGTGGCGACATCCTCAACCCGGCGATGGACGTGCCGGGCATCCGGGAGCGGATGAGCGAGGTGCGGCAGGAGGAGATGGCCGAGGCCGCCCGCATCCTCGGGGTGCGGCAGACATGGCTCGGATTCGTCGACTCCGGACTGCCGGAGGGCGACCCCAAGCCGCCGCTGCCCGAGGGTTGCTTTGCGCTCGAGCCTCTCGAGGTGCCCACCGAGGCGCTGGTGAAGGTGATCCGCGAGTTCCGCCCGCACGTGATGACCACGTACGACGAGAACGGCGGCTACCCGCACCCGGACCACATCAAGTGCCACGAGGTGTCGATGGCCGCGTACGACGCGGCCGCCGATCCGGAGCAGTTCCCGGACGCCGGTGCGCCGTGGGAGGTGCAGAAGGTCTACTACTCGCACGGATTCATCCGGAAGCGTCTGGTCCAGTTCCAGGAGGAGTACGAGCGACGCGGCGAGGACTTCCCGATGGCCGAGTGGTTGAAGAAGTGGAAGACCGAGCAGGGTGACCTCATGGCGCGGGTCACCACGCAGATCGAGTGCGGCGACTACTTCCCGCAGCGGGACGACGCGCTGCGTGCCCACGCGACCCAGATCGACCCCAACGGGTCCTTCTTCGCGGTGCCGCTCGACATCCAGCAGAAGATCTGGCCGACCGAGGAGTTCGAGTTGGCCAAGACCCGGGTACACACCGCAATACCGGAGAACGACCTGTTCGCGGGCATCGTGAAGGATGAGAAGCAGTGATGACGACGTTGGCGTGGGAGATCCTCGCCCAGGGCACGAGCACCCCGAGCAGCCCGCAGGGGCCCGAGTTCGGCAAGGCGTCACCGCTCGGGCTGGTGCTCGTCGTTGCGCTCCTGGTCGGCACGGTCCTGTTGATTCGTTCGATGAACAAGCAGCTCAAGAAGCTCCCGGACACGTTCCAGCCCGAGCACCCCGAGGCGGATCAGGCGGCGGACGAGGGAACCGATCTGGGGGTCGCCACGATCGCCGAGGTCACCGAGCCGAAGCAGAGGGCCGAGCACAGGACGCAGGATTCGCGGACCGAGCAGGACCCGCCTGCGAAGCCGGCGAGCTAGGGGGCGTCGTGACTTCGCCGGGGGGACGTGAGCGCAACACGCTCGGCGAGGCGACCAGCCCGTATCTGCGTCAGCACGCCGACAACCCGGTCCACTGGCACCAGTGGGGACCGGACGCGCTGGCGTGGGCGCGCGAGAGGGACGTGCCGGTCCTGCTGTCCATCGGCTATGCGGCCTGCCACTGGTGCCATGTCATGGCGCACGAGTCGTTCGAGGACGACGCGACGGCGGCCGTGATGAACGAGTACTTCGTGTGCATCAAGGTCGACCGCGAGGAGCGGCCCGACCTCGACGCCGTCTACATGAACGCCACGGTCGCGATGACGGGCCAGGGCGGCTGGCCCATGACGTGCTTCCTCACCCCGGACGGTGCGCCGTTCTACTGCGGTACGTACTACCCGCGGGAACCGCGCGGCGGGATGCCGTCGTTCGTGCAGCTGCTCCACGCAGTCACCGACACGTGGCGGAGTCGTCGCGGTGATGTGGACGACGCAGCCGCGTCTGTGGTGGCGGAGCTGCGTCGCAGCAGCAGCGCCCTGCCCGCGGGTGGGGCGCCGATCGACGTCCCGCTGCTGTCGGGTGCCGTTGCGAACGTGCTGCGCGACGAGGACCGCGATCACGGCGGGTTCGGCGGGGCGCCCAAGTTCCCGCCGTCGATGCTGCTCGAAGGACTGCTGCGGTCCTACGAGCGGACGTCGGCCGGACCGACCCTGCGGGCGGTCGAGCGCACCGCGGAGGCGATGGCCCGCGGGGGCATCTACGACCAGCTCGGTGGCGGCTTCGCCCGCTACTCGGTGGACACCCAGTGGGTGGTGCCGCACTTCGAGAAGATGCTCTACGACAACGCTTTGCTGGTGCGGTTCTATGCGCACCTCGCCCGTCGGACCGGTTCGGCGCTCGCACGCCGCGTGACGGAGGAAACCGTCGACTTCCTTCTGCGCGACCTTCGCACCGCGGCAGGGGCGTTCGCCTCCGCACTCGACGCGGACACCGACGGCGAGGAAGGCCTCACCTACGCGTGGACGGCGCAGCAGATCGCCGACGTCGTCGGAGACGACGACGGGCGGTGGGCTGCCGAGACGTTCGCGGTCACCGACACCGGAACCTTCGAGCGCGGCACGTCGGTGCTGCAGTTGCCCGCCGATCCGCTGGACGCGGATCGGCTGGCCGACATCCGTTCACGGCTACTCGCCGCGCGAACCCGGCGTCCGCAGCCGGCGCGGGACGACAAGGTCGTCACGGCCTGGAACGGACTGGCGATCACCGCGCTCGCCGAGGCCGGGGCCGCGCTCGGTCGTGCCGACTGGGTCGAGGCCGCCGAGGAATGCGCGCACATGGTGCTGTCGACGCACCTGGTGGACGGACGGCTGCGGCGCGCGTCGCTCGGTGGGACGGTGGGGGAGCCGGCCGGGATTCTCGAGGACTACGGCGCCCTGGCGACGGGATTGTCGACGCTGCACCAGGTAACCGGTGCGGCCGAGTGGCTGGAGGCGGCAACAGGACTGCTGGACACTGCCATCGATCACTTCGCCGACCCCGACGAGCCGGGAAGCTGGTTCGACACCGCCGACGACGCCGAGACGCTGGTGGCCAGGCCCCGCGATCCGCTGGACGGCGCGACGCCCTCCGGGGCATCGGTGACGACGGAGGCACTGCTCACGGCGTCGTCGCTGGTGGCCGCGGACCGGTCGGCGAGGTACGCGGCGGCCGCCGCGGACTCGCTGAATCGTGCCTCGGTGGCCCTGCAACGTGCACCGCGATCCGCCGGGCACTGGCTGGCCGTCGCCGAGGCGTTCGTCCGCGGACCCCTGCAGATCGCGGTGTCCGAGGACGCGCCGTCCGAGCTGTCCATGCAGGCGCGGGTTCTCGCGCCCGGCGGCGCTGTGGTGGTGGCAGGGCGAGCGGATTCCACGCCGCTGCTGGCGGACCGGCCGCAGATCGACGGGGCGCCCACCGCCTACGTGTGCCGGGGATTCGTGTGTGATCGGCCGGTGACGGACCCGGAGGATCTGCGCGCGCAGATCGAGAGATGAGTTCGGCCCGTTCGGCGATGCCGAACGGGCCGAACTCGAATCAGTCGCTCAGGAGCCGAAGCTGCTCAGCACGTTGCCGGCGACGGCAGTGATACCGGACAGCACGTAGTCGACCGAGTCGATGATGCCGGCGAGAACGAGATCGGCACTGCCGAACGGGATGCCGATCGCGGCGGTGAGAGAACCGAAGTCCATGGTGTACCTCCAAGACAGGGCGGGCCGGGGAGTGAGCCGGGCCTGCGAAATATGGTGGGGTGCTCCGTGGAGGAGCGAGGGCGCCGCAGGTTCAGGAATGAACCCGACTGCCCCGATGCCGAATCAGGCTCAGCTGCCGAAGATGCCGAAGATGCCCTCGACCGAGCCGGTGATGGTGTCGAACAGGTCCTCGAGCGCGGCCGATGAATTGGCGAACAGGCCTTCGAGCGATCCCATGTGAGTCTCCTTGCGTAGTGCGGTGGGCGCCCCACTGCTCGAGCGGTGCGCGATCTGTCCGCGAGTCGTCCGACTCGTGACGGGTGAGACGCTAGCAATCGGTTGGTATCTTTTGTGGCGATTTCAGATATTCGTGAAACCGGACCGCGGCGCGAATCCCTCACGTACCTTTGGCGGTTCTTCGCGCGTCGTCTCTGACGTTTTCTGGCTTTTCGTCAACGCGGCCGATTTCCCGCCGGTATTTGTCCATCGGATCAGGGGCCGGTATCCCGTTCTGGGTGCGCACTACAGTCCCGTAAAGCGGAAACAGCTGGGGCCCGTGCATATCTGCACGGGCCCCAGCTGTCCTGCCGACGTACTCGATCGGCGTCGACCTCAGCTCAGGACGAGGCCGGCGTAATCGATCAAGTTGCGGAACGAATTGAGCAGGCCGACACCGAGGGCGTCGACGCTCATCACGGGGATCTTGATCAGGTCTGCGAGCGAGCTCATTTCCAACCTCCGGATTTGTTACAGGCCCCCGTTGAGGGCGCTGTAGTCGATTGATGTGAAGCGGGTCGTGATCGCATCGCGATCACGCACAGTTCGCCGGTCGAGCTCAGGCCGAATCAGGCCCCACTGCTCGTGACGATGCCACCCAGCCAATCCAGGATGGCCTTGACCGTGCTGCCCGCCAGATCGATCGACTGGACGGAATCGAAGATGTCCGCTAAGGAACCCATTTTCTACTCCCGACAGTGTGCGGCCGCGCATCTCCGCCGGGGTCCCGACAGAAATGCGAGTGCCGAGTTCAGCACGAGCAATTGCCCGTACGCACCGAACTGTAGCAACGAACGGTCGGTTCGTCCTGTCGAAACTGCGGCGTTTCTTCCGGTTTCGTAAACTGGTCGAACGTTCGACAGCGATAAGGTGACCGCAAGAGTCCATGTGCCCGAAGTCGTTGCGGGCACGACCGCTTCGTCGACCGAGCGCTACCGGAGGGCTGCTTCGATGGTGGGCCACGAGCGGCCGAGTTCGTCGCGCCAGTACGGCCACGCGTGGACGCCGACGGGCTGTGCGCTGCGGGTGACGTCGACACTGGCGTCCCGAAGTGCCTGCGCAAGTTGATCGGTGCACAGGTTCGAGCCGGCTTCGAGAAGTCCACCCACGATGACGGTCTGCGCGATGCCTTGGTGATTCAGTGATTCGTGTGGTCCGGGTAGGCCGTTGCCGGAGGAGAGATAGATCTTCTTGCCTGCGAGGGCGGACGCATTGCGGAAGAGGTCGTGCTCACGCCATGCCTCGCTGCCCTCCGGACCCCACATCATCTCGGAGTTGGCCATGCCGTTGAGCACGACCAGATCGGTGAGCGCACGGCCGACGGGGCCTTCGGTGAGATAGCAACCGCTGTAACCGACTGCGCCGGTGTATAGGTCGGGCGTCCTCGACGCCAACATCAGTGCGCCCTGCGCACCGGAGGAGATTCCGCCGATCACGTTACGTCCATTGGTAGCGAACTGCGCATCGATGACCGAGGGCAGTTCCTCGGTCAGGAACGTCTCCCACTTCGTCTTGCCGAACTTCGGGTGCTCGGTCTCCCAGTCGGAGTAGAGGCTGCCTGTTCCCCCGACGGGCATGACGACGTAGGCGTTCTTGTCCGCAAAGAACTCTTCGGCATTTCCCCGGCGCGGATCGAGCCAGTTGGTGGTGTCGACCTGACCGGAGTTGCCGTCGAGCAGGTAGTAGACACCCCGCGCTTCGGAGCGGTCCGCCGGCACGATCACGTTCACAGGTACGTCGCGACCCATGGCCGCTGAAGTGACCTGAAGGAGAAGGAGACGATCGGTGACGTCGATCGTCTCGACTATCGACGCTCGGGTGCTCTGAGATGGTGTCTCGGCGAGTGAGAACGGAGCGGCGGCAACCGACATCGTGGTCAATGCAGTTGTCGCGGCGAGGGTGCACGCGGCGCGACGGAGGTGGGTGGACGTGCTGCGTCGTCGGAATGTTCCGAGGCTCGTCATTCTCGATGTCCTTCGGGGCAGGCTGTTCAGGTGCGCCGAGCCTGCGGTGCACGAGGTCGGTGGGCGCGGGCGCGCACGAGTGCCAGGGCTGAGTAGGCCGAGGCGCCAAACGCAAACGGGACCCGCGCAAATCAATTGCGCGAGGCCCGATTGCGGTGCGTCCGGATTTGCTACTTCGGCATTCCGCCGGGGTAGCCGCTCAGCGTGAAGAGGGCATTGATGCCCTTCGTGATCTGTGCACTCACGCTCCCGGTCACAACTCCGAGGGCTTCGTAGATGGATCCCATGATTCTCCTTAGATGTCGCGGATCTGAGTGATCGACGGGCCGTGTGGGCTGGGGCGCGAAACGAACTCCAGCCGACTAGGGTGCTCGATCGTGAACTGACGGAGTACTACGGCGTCGGGGCGGCCGAGAAGCTGTCGATCGAGCCGAAACCGATGTTGACGAGTTCACCAAGGGCGGCAAGCGCTTCCGTGATGCTCGTCTGAGCCGAACCGAGGAACGCCGGGAGCAGGCCGTCAGCCATGAGCGAGCCGAGCCCTTCATTTCCCAAGATCGCTCCGAGAACTCCTTCGAGTGAACCCATTTATGCCTCCTCAGGACGTTATGTGTACCCGGCGCCGAATCCCGCACACGGGATTCGGATGACACACCGGTTTCCGCGCATCACGGGCTGATTGCCTGTGATCCGAACTGAACGGTAACAACGGATCACGGGCGGATGGGTCGGTTTCGCGAAACTTCTCGCAAATCAGAGGAACGTCCGGCGATATCCGAGGTCACGGCGCGATCAGCAGATTCCACCAGTGCGCGGAATGACTGCGTGAGGAGAACCTTGTAGCGATCGGTGTCCGGCATCATTGCAGCGTCGGCACAGAACGAGATCTCGATTTCGTCGTCGTGATGGGACACGATCAGGTGCCTCAAACCGACCCTGTCGATGATTCCCAGAATGCCGAAGCTTCGCACCAGGGGCGCATTTCCGAGGACGAGGTCCTCGCCGGTCCACGGGATGTTGCTGACCATCGTGTTGACTGCTTCGACAGTGTCGTCGGACCGATTGCGCAGGTTCTGCAGTCGTATGACGAGACTCAGCAGCCAAGCAGGCGATGTGTCGATTCTCGAAGCGGCCGCCTGGACGTCGGGATTACGGTGCCGATTCTTCTCGGCGCGGACCGAAGTGTGGATGGCGCGCAGTCGCTGGATCGGGTCGTCGATGTCCGTATGGAGGTCCACCGCCATCAGCGCCAAGTGGTTCGCGCGGTTCCCGTCCGGATGGTCCGCCACCCCCGGACGGGTGCCGCGCAGCGACATCGGTACCAGTGCTGCGAGGGAACTCGGCGGTGTCTCGTCCTTCTCCGCGAGGTAGCCGGCGAGTGCGCCGGAAATCGTCGCCAGCAGAACGTCGTTGAAGGTCGCGCCCTCGACGGCGGATCGAACGGTGCGGATGTCGCTCGGTGAGAAGCTCACGACGTCGAAAGTGAGGTCCGAGGTGATGGCCGTGTTGAAGCGAGTCGCGGGGCGCCGCGGAGGCGCCGGAGCGATCGCGCCGGATCGGATCTGCTCGGCAACCC
Source organism: Prescottella equi (assembly GCF_002094305.1). Lineage (GTDB taxonomy): Bacteria > Actinomycetota > Actinomycetes > Mycobacteriales > Mycobacteriaceae > Prescottella > Prescottella equi. Next base: position 98,196 of record NZ_LWTX01000002.1, on the reverse strand, counting down.
GGCGTGCTCCTTCTCCGGACTCGGTGAGTCCTCGGCGGAAGGCACGCCACTGCCGGGGCAATCGGCCGACGGCGCGGACGAATTCGGCGGTCGTGGACCACCTCGCCGTCGGTCGGGGAACAGGTGGGTGATCGCCCGCGCGGCCGAAGATACGCAACGCCAGGTCGCGTGCCGCGAGACCGTCCCCGGAGCTGTGGTGGCAGCGCAGAACCGCGACCGTCATGCGGTCGGGCAGGCCGTCGATGCCGGTGACGTCGGTGAGGAAATGCAACTGCCACGGCGGGCGGGTGAGATCCAGCGGCTTGCCGGAGAACCGCGCGATGTGGTGGCGCAGCGCATCCCATCCGGGGCCGTCGACGCGTTCGACGATCACGTGCTTCGAGAGGTCGAGGGTGGGGTCGGGGACCCAACAGGGATAGTCGAGAGCGAACGGTACGTGCCGGAGCCGGCGGGTGAACACTCCGCTGTAGCCGAGACGCGGACGCATCCAATCGATGGCCTCGGCCTGTGTGATCGACGTGGTCTCGGCCGTCGTGTCGAAGAGGTAGATGCCCGTCGAGTTCGAGATGTGGTGCTCGCGCTCGTGATAGACGAAGTCGGCATCCTGTGGGGCCAGTCGGGTGACGTCACCCACCGTGCCTTCGGTCGTTGTCACACTGTTCCTCCCGCGTCGGATCAGAACAGGGTAGGCAGACCGACTCGCCCGGCGGGTCCGTTTTGCGTTGCTCGGGCCTACCCGAACACCACCAGGCAGACCGCGACGAAGTGGCACAGAGCCGCGACCGCTGTTGCGGCGTGGAAGAACTCGTGGTGCCCGAAAGTCTGCGGCCACGGGTTGGGCCACTTGGTGGCGTAGAGGACCGCGCCGGCGCTGTAGAGGACGCCGCCGACGGCCAGCAGGACCATCGGTGCCACGCCGGCCTGGTCGACGAGTTCGCCGGCCACCGGGACGATCGCCCAGCCGAGCAGGAGATACAGCGGGACCCCGATCCAGCGAGGAGCGGTGGGCCAGAGCATCTTCAGTGCGACGCCCGCAAGCGCGCCGCACCACACGACGGTCAGTAGGACGGCGCCGGTGTGCGGTGGCAGTGCCAGCAGTCCGAACGGGGTGTAGCTGCCGGCGATGAACAGGAAGATCATCGAGTGGTCGGCGCGTTTCATCCACGTCCGCGCGCGAACCGTGTGCCAGTGGATCCGGTGGTACGTCGTGCTCACCGCGAACAGGCCGCAGACGGTGACGCCGTAGACGAGGGTGGCGATTCCGGCGCGCGGCCCTTCGGCGGTGAAGGCGAGCGATACCAGGACGGCGCTCGCGAGGATGGCGACCACGAGTGACCACGCGTGGATCCACCCGCGCATGCGGGGCTTGACCGGGAGGTCGTCGAGTCCGAGTGCCGTCATGTCGTGCCCTGTCTGTCGTTCCGCTCCATGGGACAGTCTCCGCAAAAGCTACGCAACAGTAACCTACGGTACCGTAACCTGGAAGGGGGTCGGTACTGAGGCATTCGCGACACTCGGGTGCTCGGCGCGGGCACCGCAGGTTCGCGGCGTAGTCTTTGATCCCGTGGTGATGTCCAGGTGAAGTTGCGCGGCCTGCTGTACAGCATCTACGAGCGACGGCTCCTGCGCCGTCTCGACGGTTTACAGCATCCGCGCCATGTGGCGGTGATGTGCGACGGCAACCGCCGGTGGGCGCGTGAGAACGGATTCACCGACGTCAGCCATGGTCATCGGATGGGCGCGCGCAAGATCGCGGAACTGCTGCGCTGGTGCGACGCGGCCGGGATCGAGATGGCCACCATCTACCTGCTGTCCACCGAGAACCTGCGGCGCGAGCCCGAGGAGCTCGACACGCTGCTCGAGATCATCACCGAGGTGGTCGAGGAGATCTCCGGGCCGGGCAAGAACTGGAGTGTGAAGATCGTCGGCACGCTCGACCTGCTGCCGGAGGATCAGGCGCGGCGGCTGCGGGAAGCCGCCGAGGGCACCCGTGGCCGCACGGGCACCCACGTCAACGTCGCGGTCGGCTACGGCGGCCGGCAGGAGATCGCCGACGCCGTCCAGTCCCTGCTGCGCGACAAGCTGGCTGCAGGGCTGACCGGCGACGACCTCGTCAAGGCGATGAGCGTCGAAGGTATCGACGGGCACCTGTACACGTCGGGCCAGCCCGATCCGGACCTGGTGATCCGGACGTCGGGGGAGCAGCGGCTGTCCGGCTTCCTGCTGTGGCAGAGCGCGTACTCGGAGATCTGGTTCACCGAGGCCTACTGGCCCGAGTTCCGGCGCGTCGACTTCCTGCGCGCGCTGCGCGACTACGCCGCCCGGCACCGACGCTTCGGCACGTAGCCGCCGCCGTCGGCGCGGGGCGTCCGACGGTCGTCAGCTCGCCGGCGGGGTGAGGGCGGGGTACCAGATGTCGGTGAGGACCTCCGCGGCCTGGTCGCGGGGGATCTCGATCGTGCCCTGCACGGCCCAGCGGGTGAAGAACCGTTCGAGTTGCGTGACGAGGAGTTCGATCCGGACCCGCGCCTCGCGCTCCCGGGCGCTGCCCCAGCGTGCGAGGTAGGACGGCATCGCGTCCGGTAGTGCCGCGATGGCCTCCCGGGCAGGTTCCCGGAAGTCCGGCTCGAGGACGAGGGCCTCGTCCCACGCGGGCAGGATCGCGCGATTGCGGTCGAACCAGTCGATGGCGCGCTCGACCCAGCGGGTGAACTCGGCCCGCGACCCGGTCCCGAGGACGTCGTCGAGGTCGGCGTAGACCGACGCGGCGCGTGGGTCCATCGACTCGGATCCGATCTTGCGCAAGATGTCGGTCTTGCCGGTGAAGTGCAGATAGAACGTGGCCCGGCTGCAGCCGGCTGCGGACGCGATGTCCTCGATCTTCACTGCGGCGTAGCCGTTCGCGGCGAACAGGTCTCGCGCGCAGTCGAGAAGGCGTCGGCGCGTCAGCCGCTTCTGCTCGTCCCGCAGTGTCGGCTTCCTGACTGGCGCTGCTCCGGTCTCGTTCAATGCACACCTCCGGTCAGATCGTACGGACACTGCCGGTTCCGCCCCGCCGACATTCGCTTGACAGTATGTCAGCGAATCCGGTTCTATGACGTACGTCACGTCCTTTCAGTTGTCTGCTGCAATCCGATTGTGGGAAGGGAGCTTCCATGCCCCAGCTGCCCAAGGTGTGCATCATCGGCGCCGGCTGTTCCGGCTTCACCACGGCCAAGCGGCTCAAGGATCACGGGATTCCGTACGACTGCTTCGAGGCGTCGGACGACGTCGGCGGCAACTGGTACTACAAGAACCCCACCGGCATGTCGTCGTGCTACGAAAGCCTGCACATCGACACGTCGTCGACCCGGCTGCAGTTCGAGGACTTCCCGGTTCCCGCGGACTGGCCGCACTTCCCGCACCACTCGCTGATGCACGGCTACTTCCGTGACTACGTCGAGAAGTTCGGCCTGCGGGAGACCATCACGTTCAAGACGATGGTCGAGAAGGCGCGGCGGAACGCGGACGGCACCTGGGACGTCACACTCGACACCGGCGAGACCCGTACGTACGACGCCCTCGTCGTCGCCAACGGACACCACTGGGATCCGCGGATGCCCGAGTATCCGGGCACCTTCGACGGGGCGATCATCCACAGTCACGACTACCTCAACGTGTTCGACCCGATCGACATGCGCGGCAAGAACGTCGTGGTCGTCGGTATGGGCAACTCGGCGCTCGATATCGCGTCGGAGCTGTCGCACCGGTCGATCGCGAAGCACGTGTGGGTATCCGCCCGGCGCGGGGTCTGGGTGCTGACCAAGTACCGCGAGGGCAAGCCGGCCGACAAGATGATGATGCCTCCGTGGATGCCGAAGAAACTGGGGCTGGCCATCGCGCGGCGCAAGATCAAGAAGTCGCTCGGTCAGATGCAGGACTACGGTCTACCCGAGCCCGACCACGAGCCGCTCGGTGCGCACCCGTCGGTCAGTATCGACTTCCTGGCGAAGGCGGGATCCCGGGACCTGACGTGCGTTCCCGCGATCGAATCGCTCGACGGCGACCACGTCCGGCTCGTCGACGGACGGCGGATCCCCGCCGATGTCGTCGTGTGCGCCACAGGGTACAACATGAGCTTTCCGTTCTTCGACGATCCCTCGCTGCAACCGGATGCGCAGCACCGCTTTCCGCTGTTCAAACGGATCATGCAGCCCGGTGTCGACAACCTGTTCTTCATGGGCCTCGCGCAGGCGTCGCCGACGATCGTCAACCTCGCCGAGCAGCAGAGCAAGCTGGTTGCCGGCGTACTCACCGGCACGTACGTGCCGCCGTCGGACGACGAGATGCGGCGCATCATCGGGGCCGACGACGCGGCCAGCCTCGCGCAGTACTACCAGACGCCGAGGCACACGATCCAGGTCGACTTCGCGCGCTACGTGCGGGACTTGAAGAAGGAGATCGCGGCCGGCGAGAAGCGGGCACAGCAGGCGCCGGTGGGGGCGCGATGACGGCCGTCGAGGGCTTCGCCGACCCCGCGTTCTCGGGTTTGCGGGACCTGTTGCAGCGCAACCTCGACGACGGCACCGACGTCGGGGCGTCGGTGTGTGTGGTAGCCGAGGGGGAGACCGTGGTCGACCTGTGGGGCGGTGTCGCGGACGTCGACACGGGCACCCCGTGGGTCAAGGACACTGTCGTCAACACGTACTCGCTGACGAAGACCATGACGACACTCGCGGCGTTGCTGCTGGTCGATCGTGGGCAACTCGATCTGGACGCGCCCGTCGCCCGCTACTGGCCGGAGTTCGCGGCGAACGGCAAGGGCGCGGTGCTGGTGCGTCACGTCCTCGGTCACACGTCGGGTGTGAGCGGTTGGCAGCAGCCGGTGTCCCTCGCCGACATCTGCGACGCCGTCCGGGCGGAGGACCTGCTCGCGGAGCAGGCACCCTGGTGGGAACCCGGCACGGCGTCCGGCTACCACGCGACGAACTTCGGGCACCTCGTCGGTGGAATGGTCCGCCGCGTCACCGGGGTCGGTCTGGGCGAGTTCTTCGCGACGGAGGTCGCGGCGGCCTGCGGCGGCGACTATCTGATCGGTGTTCCTGCCGACGTCGATCCGAGGATCGCGCCGCTGATCGCGCCCCCGCCCTCCGGATTCGACTATGCGGCACTGCCGCCCGACGGGGTGTTCGTCAAGACGATGGCGAACCCGGTGATCCCGGTGCCGGAGACGTCGAGCAGGTTGTGGCGGAGCGCGGAGATCGGTGGCGCGAACGGTCATGGGAACGCGCGGTCGGTCGCACTGGTCCAATCAGTCGTTTCGCACGGAGGCCGGACGGTGTCGGGGGAGCAGTTGCTGCGTCCCGCGACGATCGACCGGATCTTCGACATCCAGTCCGACGGCGTCGACCAGGTGCTCGGCGCGGCAGTGCGTTTCGGCCTCGGATACGCGCTGCCGGCGCCCGCGATCCATCCGTCGATCCCCGACGGGCGGGTGTGCTGGTGGACCGGGTACGGCGGTTCGATCGTCGTCAACGACCTCGACCGCCGGATGACCTTCGCATACGTGATGAACAAGATGTCCCCGCAACTCCTCGGTGCACCGCGCACCGAGAGTTACGTCGCGCAGGCGTACGCGGGGCTGTGACCCGGGTGTCCTGTGCGTCCGGAGGGGGACGCACAGGACACCGGGCCGTCAGAGCTTGCGCAGGCGCAGGCGGTTGATGGTGTGGTCGGCGTCCTTGCGCAGCACCAGCGTTGCGCGGGGGCGGGTCGGGAGGATGTTCTCGACCAGGTTCGGCCGGTTGATCGAGTTCCAGATGTCCTCGGCCGCGAGCGTCGCATGTTCGTCGGACAGGGCCGCGTAGTGATGGAAGTGGGCGTTCGGATCCGCGAACGACGTCTTCCGCAGCGCCAGAAAACGTTTGATGTACCACGCCTCGATGTCCTCGATGCGCGCGTCGACGTAGATCGAGAAGTCGAACAGGTCCGAGACCATCAGCCGCGGGCCGGTCTGCAGCACGTTGAGGCCCTCGATGATGAGGATGTCCGGCTGCCGGACGAGGTGGTACTGGCCCGGAATGACGTCGTACGAGATGTGCGAGTACACCGGGGCTGCAACTTCTTCGGCACCCGACTTGACCTCGGTCACGAACCGCAGCAGCTTGCGGCGGTCGTAGCTCTCCGGAAATCCTTTGCGGTGCATCATGCCCCGGCGGGTCAGTTCGGCGGTGGGGTAGAGGAACCCGTCGGTGGTGACGAGGTCGACGCGGGGGTGGTGCTCCCAGCGGGCGAGGAGCGCCTGCAGGACCCGGGCGGTGGTCGACTTGCCGACCGCGACGCTGCCGGCGACACCGATGACGAACGGCACCTGACGGTCGGGGTGCTTGTCCCCGAGGAACGTTGCGGTTGCGGCGAACAGCCGCTGGCGGGCGGCGACCTGCAGGTGGATCAGACGTGCGAGCGGGAGATAGACCTCGGCGACCTCGTCGAGGTCGATCTGCTCTCCGAGGCCGCGGAGCCCGACGAGTTCTTCCTCGGTGAGGACGAGTGGCGTCGACTTGCGGAGCTTGCGCCACTGCTTGCGGTCGAACTCGACGTAGGGGCTGGATTCGCTCACCCGTGCCATCGCTGCACCTCTCGGGAGAGTGGCTTCGATTGAGATCGGCGCATGCGCGTGCTGGGGGAAGGCAGGTGCATGAGCCAAATTGTGCTCGCAACCACACGAGCCCGCTGCGCCGGGTCCACCTCACGGTGGAAACCGTGGGCGACGGCCTGCTGTAACCACAGGTGACGGACTACTGTCCCCATCATGGAACCGGACGCATTGGTGCGCGACTATCTCCTGCTCGGCCTGCGGTTCGACCGCCTGGAAGAGGGGTTCGTCGACGCCTACACCGGCGATCCGGCGCTGCGCCGCCAGGTCGAGAACGAGCCGCGGATGGATCCTCGCCGACTCGCCGTCGATGCCCGGGCACTGCGGACGGAACTGTCCGGAGCGGGGTTCACGGTGGAACGGACGCGCTTCCTCGACGCGCACCTCACTGCGCTCGAGTGCTCGGCCCGCAAGTTCGCCGGGGACGACATCGGTTTCGTCGACGAGGTCGCGGCCTACTTCGACGTCCGGATCGAGCCCGCGGACCCCGACACCTACCGCGAAGCGCACCGCCGGATGGACGCCGTCCTGCCGGGACCGGGCACCCTCGCCCAGCGGATGGAGGCGCACCGCGCCGCCGACCGCATCCCGCCGGAGCGGCTGGCCGAGTGCGTCGACGCGTTCGACAGCGCGCTGCGGGACCGGGTGCGCGCCGAGTACACGCTGCCCGAGACCGAGCGGGTGGAGTACGAGGTCGTCGGCGACAAGCCGTGGTCCGGGTTCAACTACTACCTCGGCGGCTACCGGTCCACGGTCGCAATCAACTCGGATCTCGATCAGCACATGTCGAACCTGCCGCGGTTGATCGCGCACGAGTCCTACCCGGGTCACCACACCGAACACTGCCGCAAGGAGGCCGGCCTCGTGGGTGCCGGACAGCTCGAACAGACGCTGTTCGTCGTCAACACCCCGCAGTGCCTCATGGCCGAGGGGCTCGCGGACCTGGCGCTGGCGTCCATCGTGGGTCAGGGCTGGGGACGCTGGGCGCAGGAGATCTACGCCGACCTGGGGCTCCGGTTCGACGGAGAGCGGGCCGAGGAGCTGTCCGCGGCGTCGGCCGGGCTGCTGTCGGTGCGTCAGGACGCCGCGCTGCTGCTCCACGATCGTGGCGCCGACGCGGACGACGTCGCCGCGTTCCTGCAGCGCTGGACGCTGTCGAGCCCCGAGCGGGCCAAGCAGAGCCTGCGGTTCCTGTCGTCGCCGCTGTGGCGGGCCTACATCAGCACGTACGTCGAGGGCTACCGGCTGCTCGGCGCCTGGTTGGACCGCGCGCCCGTCGGCCCGGAGCGCTCCGAGCGGTTCCGACGGCTGCTCGACGAGCCGCTCACACCAGGCGCGCTCCGTGACGAGCTGGTGGCCGCCGGTGGAGCCGCTTTGGGGACCGAACAGCCTCGTCCTTAGACTGGAGGGGATACTTCCGCAATCCAGCCTGGAGATTCGCTGATGACTGCTGTGCCTGCCACCGACGTGAACACCGCGTCCCTCGCCGAACTGGACCCCGAGGTCGCCACCGCGATGGCGGGTGAGTTGTCGCGTCAGCGTGACACCCTCGAGATGATCGCGTCGGAGAACTTCGTTCCCCGCGCCGTCCTCGAGGCCCAGGGCAGCGTGCTCACCAACAAGTACGCCGAGGGCTACCCGGGCCGCCGGTACTACGGCGGCTGCGAGTTCGTCGACGTCGTCGAGGACCTGGCGCGGGGTCGTGCCAAGGAGGTCTTCGGCGCGGAGTTCGCGAACGTCCAGCCGCATGCCGGCGCGCAGGCCAACGCCGCGGTGCTGATGGCGCTGATGAACCCGGGCGAGAAGCTGATGGGCATGGACCTCGCGCACGGCGGTCACCTCACCCACGGCATGAAGCTGAACTTCTCCGGCAAGCTGTACGAGGTCGCGTCCTACGGCGTCCGTGAGGACACCCACGTCGTCGACATGGACCAGGTCCGCGAGACCGCGCTGCGGGAGAAGCCGCAGGTCCTGATCGCCGGCTGGTCCGCGTACCCGCGTCACCTCGACTTCGCTGCGTTCCGCTCGATCGCCGACGAGATCGGCGCCAAGCTGTGGGTCGACATGGCGCACTTCGCCGGTCTGGTCGCCGCGGGTCTGCACCCGTCGCCGGTCCCGCATGCGGACGTCGTCTCCACCACCGTCCACAAGACCCTCGGTGGCCCCCGCTCCGGCATGATCCTGGCGAAGAAGGAGTGGGCGAAGAAGCTCAACTCCTCGGTGTTCCCCGGCCAGCAGGGCGGCCCGCTCATGCACGCGATCGCCGCGAAGGCCGTCGCGATGAAGATCGCCGGCACCCCGGAGTTCAAGGCCCGTCAGGAGCGCACCCTGGCCGGTTCGAAGATCCTCGCCGAGCGTCTCGGTGGCGCCGACGTCGCCGGCAACGGAATCTCGGTGCTCACCGGTGGCACCGACGTCCACCTGGTGCTGGTCGACCTGCGTCACTCGCAGCTCGACGGCCAGCAGGGTGAGGATCTGCTCCACGAGATCGGCATCACCGTCAACCGCAACGCCGTGCCGTTCGACCCGCGCCCGCCGATGAACCCGTCGGGCCTGCGCATCGGCACCCCGGCCCTGGCCACCCGTGGCTTCGGCGATGCCGAGTTCACGGAGGTCGCCGACATCATCGCGACCGCGCTGGCCAAGGGCGCCGACGCGGACGTCCCGGCGCTGCGTGCCCGCGTCTCCAAGCTGGCGCAGGACTTCCCGCTGTACGACGGCCTCGAGAACTGGGGCCTGCTGCCCAAGGCCTGATACTCGGTCCACGACGGCCCGTGCCCGATGGGGTGCGGGCCGTCGTCGTGTTCACGGCCCGGCCGATATCGCCGGGCGGTCGGGGTGGTCGTAGCGCACCACGATGTCCGCCGGGGCGTCGATCGCGGCGTCGTGTGCGAGCAGTGGATCGATCGTCCACAGATTCTCGGGCCGGGTGCGGCGCTCGAGGGCGCCGCGGGAGAGCGTCAGTTGCACGACCACATCGGGATCGAGGCCGCGTCCGTGCAGCATCGGGCCGGCGATCAGGAGCACCTGGCCGGGGCCGGCCTCGACGACGGATGCCCGCGCCGAACGGTCGGCGGCCTCGTCCCACAGCCGGGGCAGCCACTGCCGCCGCTCACGGAGCGCCGTCACGACCTCCCGCAGCAGCGCGGGATAGTCGAACCATCCGTGGCGATAGCTGTAGTCGTCGCGATGGCCGTGCTCGAACCGGAGCGATGCCGGCCGGACGTAGTCGTGCAAGGACACCACCGCTGCGGGACGCCCGGAAAGACGCAGGCGTGCGGCCACCCGCTCGGCGAACTCCACCGGATCGGCCGCGTCCGCGCCGGAGATCGCGACCACCCGGACATCCGGTGCGGAGGCGGCGCGAGTAGCGACCAGTTCGATCAGTCCGTCCGGGGCGACGGGGCGGAAGGCGATCATCGATCCAGTGTGGCGGACCGGCACCGGGCCGGGGCGGGTGGATCTTCACGTGAGCTGCCGTTCACGTCGACTTCACTCGACACGCCGGACGCGTGCACTGGGCGATCGGTCCGGGGGCGTAGCGTCGCGCGTAACAGACAGCAGGCGAAGTTGTCTGTACGGGAGGTCCTGATCGTGACTGGAACATTCAGTGCGAGGGGGCCGGCACCCGGCCCTCGTGTCATCTGACACTCGGGCCCGGACCGGTCCAGCGAACAGGTTTGCGCGGGTGCCACGCGAACGAACGAGGAGCCTCACGTGACCGCAATCAGCTCCGTCCGCACCTACGTCCTCGACACCTCGGTCCTGCTCTCGGACCCGTGGGCCGTCAGTAGATTCGCCGAACACGAAGTGGTGCTGCCACTGATCGTGATCAGCGAACTCGAGGACAAGCGCCACCATCACGAGCTGGGATGGTTCGCCCGCGAAGCGCTGCGGATGCTCGACGACCTCCGTCTCGAGTTCGGTCGTCTCGACCGCCCGGTGCCGATCGGCACCGAGAACGGCACACTCCAGGTGGAACTCAACCACACGGACCCTTCCGTGCTCCCAGTCGGATTCCGCACGGACAGCAACGATTCCAGGATTCTGGCCTGTGCTCTGAACCTTGCTGCCGAAGGCAAGGACGTCGTGCTGGTCAGCAAGGACATCCCGCTCCGGGTCAAGGCCGGCGCGGTGGGTCTGCCGGCCGACGAGTTCCGTGCACACGACGTGGTCCCGTCCGGCTGGACCGGGATGACGGAGATCGATGTCAGCTCCGAGTTCATCGACCAGTTGTTCTCCGAGGGCGTCGTCGACCTGGACGAGGCGCGGGAACTGCCCTGCCACACGGGTATTCGGCTCCTCGGTGGCCGGTCCAGTGCGCTGGGGCGCGTCACGCCGGACAAGCGCGTGCAGTTGGTTCGTGGTGAGCGGGAGGCATTCGGGCTGCACGGCCGATCCGCGGAGCAGCGGGTGGCGCTGGATCTGCTGCTCGACGAGAGCATCGGGATCGTCTCGCTCGGCGGCAAGGCGGGCACCGGTAAGTCCGCGCTGGCGCTCACGGCCGGACTCGAGGCTGTGCTGGAGCGGCGCAGCCACCGCAAGATCGTCGTCTTCCGTCCGCTGTACGCGGTGGGGGGTCAGGAACTGGGCTACCTGCCGGGCAGCGAGAGCGAGAAGATGGGCCCGTGGGCGCAGGCCGTCTTCGACACCCTCGACGGCCTCGCCAGCCCCGAGGTGATGGAGGAAGTGCTCAGCCGCGGAATGCTGGAAGTGCTGCCCCTCACGCACATTCGTGGCCGCTCACTACACGACTCCTTCGTGATCGTGGACGAGGCGCAGTCCCTCGAGCGCAACGTTCTGCTCACCGTGCTCTCCCGGCTCGGCACCGGATCGCGGGTCGTGCTCACCCACGACGTCGCGCAGCGGGACAACCTGCGGGTCGGGCGGCACGACGGCGTCGCCGCGGTTATCGAGAAGCTCAAGGGGCACCCGCTGTTCGCGCATGTGACTCTCACTCGCAGTGAGCGTTCGCCCATCGCCGCGCTGGTGACGGAGATGCTCGAGGAGTTCGGTCCCGCCTGAGTAGTCCACCGGGGGTGGGCATTCGCAGCCACCGGACGGCCTCCGAGGGGGGAGGTGGCCGGACGGTGGCTGCGGCCGGCGTGACCGCACCCACCGCCCGGCGGTGCAGCGCTCGCCCGCGTCGGGGGGTGGGCGAGTGCCGCTGCTGCTTCGACAGAGGAGAAGCAGCGACTCAGACGCTAGCCGCCACAGTGGTCACGGGAGAAACCGAAACCGGACGACAACGGGCATTTCATCCATGATTTCACCCCACGAACCGGATCGCCCAGCCGGGTCGCGCCAGCGTGCGGCCGGTTCCACCCTCAAATCGTTGTTCAATATTGAAACGTGTTCTAGATTTGCCGCAGTGGTTCGTCGTCGCGTACCGAGGGGTGGTCATGGAGCAGAACACGGGTCAGGACGAGCAGTTCGACGTCGTGGTGGTGGGTGCCGGAGGCGCCGGTATGGCCGCCGCGATCACGGCTGCGCACCAGGGGCTGAAGGTGGTCATCGTCGAGAAGTCCCGGTACTGGGGCGGTTCCACGTCTCGGTCCGGTGGTGGCGTCTGGATCCCCGGCAACTCGGTGTTGAAGCGTGAAGCCCCCGCCGACGACGTCGAGGCGGCCCGCCGCTACCTGCACAGCATCATCGGTCCCGGCGTCGACCCGGCCCGTATCGACACCTACATCGACCGCGGTCCCGAGGCGCTGCAGTTCCTCGTCGACCACTCGCCGCTGAAGCTCGAGTGGGTGAAGAACTACTCCGACTACTACCCGGAGGCGCCCGGCGGACTGTCGACGGGGCGCTCGTGCGAGCCCAAACCGTTCGACGCGCGGGCGCTGGGTGACGACCTCGCCACGCTGCACCCGCCGTACAGCAAGGCTCCGCTCAACGTCGTGGTCAAGCAGTCCGACTATCGCTGGCTCAGTACCGGACTGCGGCACTGGCGCGGACCGGTCCGGATGATCAGGGTCGGGATGCGGACGTTCGTCGCGAAAGCGCGGCGGCAGAAGCTCATCGGGATGGGTGGAGCCCTCATGGCCGAACTCATGCTCGGTGTGCGCGGGGCCGGGGTCCCGGTGCGGCTGAACACCGGCCTGGTCGACCTCCTCGTCGAGGACGGGCGCGTGACCGGGGTCGTCGTCGAAACCGGGAGCGGCAAAAGCACACTCAGGGTGGAGTACGGCGTCGTCCTCGCGTGCGGTGGTTTCGACGCCAACGACGAGATGCGAAAGAAGTACCAACGTGCGCCGATCGGTTCGGAATGGACGATCGGTGCCCCGAGCAACACCGGGGACGGCATAAACGCGGGACTGAAGGTCGGTGCCGCAATCGATTTCATGGACGACGCGTGGTGGGCGCCGTCCATCCCGCTGCCCAAGGGGCCGTGGTTCGCGCTCGCCGAACGGTCGCTGCCGCGCAGCATCATGGTCAACGACCGGGGCGAGCGGTTCATGAACGAGTCGCTCCCGTACGTGGAGGCGACGCACCGCATGTACGGCGGCGAGTTCGGTCAGGGCGAAGGTCCCGGCGAAAACCTTCCGGCATGGCTGATATTCGACCAGACCTACCGGGACCGCTACCTCTTCGCGGGCGTCACCGCGCGCAGCCCGCTGCCGCGGAAGTGGCTCGAGAGCGGCGCGATCGTGAAGGCGTCGAGCATCGAGGAACTCGCCGGCAAGATCGGCGTCCCCGCCGACGCGCTCGCGGCGACCGTGGAGCGGTTCAACGGCTTCGCGCGCAGCGGAACCGACGAGGACTTCCATCGCGGTGAGAGCCGCTACGACCACTACTACGGCGACATCACGAACAAGCCCAACCCGAGCCTCGGGGAACTCACCAAGGCGCCGTTCTACGCCGCGCAGATGGTGCCCGGCGATCTCGGGACGAAGGGCGGGATAGTCACCGACGTGGACGGGCGGGCGCTGCGCGAGGACGGTTCGGTGATCGAGGGGCTGTACGCGGCGGGCAACACCAGCGCCCCCGTGATGGGTCACACCTACGCCGGGCCCGGCGCCACCATCGGGCCGGCGCTGGTGTTCGGTTATCTTGCGGCACTGGACATCGCCGCCAAGGCGGGGCGTCCGCTCAGTCCTCGCTGAGCGGACCCAACTCGGCTTCGAGAACCTCCTGCACGACGCGCATCGCGGCGAGCCCGGCGGGAGCGCCGCAGTAGGCGCTCGCATGGATCACGGTCTCGACGATCTCGGTGCGGGTGAGCCCGTTCCGGAGGGCACCCCGGACGTGGCCGCGTAGTTCGTTCTCGGCGCGCAGCGCGATGAGCATGCCGAGGTTGATCAGGCTGCGGCTGCGGCGGTCCAATCCGGGGCGGGTCCACACCGATCCCCAGACGTGTTCGGTGATGAACTCCTGAATGTCCTCGGAATCGGTGCCGCGTGTGCGCTCGAAAGCCCTCTCGACGAAGTCGGCGCCCATCACCTCGGTGCGGATATCGAGGCCGGCCTCGAATGCGGGGGAGGAGTTCTGCTGTTCGGTCATCGCCGTCGGCTTCCTGTGTGAGGATCTCGCGGCACGTATCGCCGGTACCGCACGGTCAGGGAGCCTACCCGCGTCGGTCACCACCCCGGAGTGCGCGGGCCGTCGCGGTGACGGTGCCCACAGCCACGTTGCCCCAGCTGAAGCGGTCCCGCCAGACCGCGATCCGGCCGTCGCGCAACTCGAAGGTTCCGCACACCCAGAACGTCGAGCGCAGCGGGCCGACGAACAGCGTGTCGATACGTTCGGTGAGGACAGCGTCGCCGTCGCTCGCGATGTTCTGCATCACCGCCTCGAAACGCCGAGTCGGCTTGTTCGCGAAAGCGAGTGCCCGCCGGACCGCGGACTGTCCGCGCAATGTCGGGAGTGTCGTGTTCTGCCACACGATGTCCGGGGTGAGGTACTCGACCGCGCGGTCGACGTCCATGTCGGTGAGGGCCGCGAAGAAGTCCTCGACTACCTGTACTGCTGCGTCCGGTCGGTTTTCCACGGTGCACTCCTGGTGAATCGTCGTGGGGCTACTCGTCGTCCGCCCTGGTCATGGCGAGAACGTCCAGGCGACGGTCGAGTTCGGCCTCGGTGAGTCCGTCGCCGATCAGTCCGCGATCGATCACGGTCTGCCGAATCGTCTTCTTCTCCTTCAGTGCCTGTTTCGCGACCGCGGCGGCCTCCTCGTAGCCGATCGCGGAGTTGAGCGGGGTGACGATCGACGGCGACGACTCGGCGAGCGTGCGCAGGTGCTCCTCGTTCGCTTCGAGGCCGGTGATGCAGCGATCGGCGAACAGTCGGGAGACGTTGGCGAGCAGACGGAACGACTCCAGCAGGTTGCGCGCCATCACCGGGATGTACACGTTCAGCTCGAACGCGCCGGCCGCGCCGCCCCACGCGACAGCGGCGTCGTTGCCGACCACCTGCGCTGCGACCTGTGTGACCGCCTCGGGCAGAACAGGATTGACCTTGCCGGGCATGATCGAACTGCCGGGCTGCAGGTCCGGCAACCGGATCTCGCCGAGACCGGTCAGCGGGCCCGAGCCCATCCACCGGACGTCGTTGGCGATCTTCGTCAGTGAGACGGCGACGGTGCGCAGCGCACCGGACGCCTCCACCAGTCCGTCGCGCACGGCCTGCGCCTCGAAACTGTTGCGAGCGGGGGAGAGTGCGTCCAATCCCGTGGTGCGGACCAGCTCCGTGACGACCCGGGGCCCGAAGCCGTCCGGCGCGTTGAGGCCCGTTCCGACCGCGGTGCCGCCGATGGGCAGCTCGCCGAGGCGGGGGAGCGTCGCGAGGACCCGTTCGATACCGGCCTCGATCTGGTGCGCGTAGCCACCGAACTCCTGACCGAGCGTGACCGGGACGGCATCCATCAGGTGCGTGCGCCCGGACTTGACCACCGTCTTCCACTGTGCCGCCTTGTCGAACAGGGCGAGCCGCAGGTGGTCGAGAGCGGGAACCAGATCCTTGACGGCGGCCTCCGTCGCGGCGACGTGCGTGGCCGTCGGGAACGTGTCGTTCGACGACTGCGACATGTTCACGTCGTCGTTGGGGTGAACCGTGACACCGGCCTTCGCCGCCAGACTCGCGATCACCTCGTTGGCGTTCATGTTCGAACTCGTCCCGGATCCGGTCTGGAACACGTCGATCGGGAACTGGTCGTCGTGGCGGCCGTCGGCGATCTCGTTCGCGGCGGCGATGATTGCGTCGGCCTTGTCCGGATCGAGCAGTCCGAGGTCCTTGTTGACCTGTGCGCAAGCGGCTTTCAGCAGCCCCATGGCGCGAATCTGGGCGCGCTCGAGGCCGCGGCCGGAGATCGGGAAGTTCTCGACGGCGCGTTGCGTCTGGGCGCGCCACAGCGCGTCGACCGGGACGCGGACCTCGCCCATCGTGTCGTGTTCGATACGGAACTGCGGATCGCTGCTGTCGCTCATGCATCCAGCTTGCCACCCGGGCGGCTGCGCCGCCCGTGCGCACTTTCGGTGGTCGGAGCTACCAAAAGTGCGCACAGGCGCGGAGCGCCTACATCACGGCATCGGGGGCTGTGCGCCGTCGACGCCGTCGAAGTTGATCGACGAGAACTCGTGCAGCTTCTCGAGGCGGTGGTACGCCTCGATCATGCGGACGGTGCCGGACTTGCTGCGCATGACGATCGACTGCGTCGTCGCGCCGCCGCCGTAGTAGCGCACACCCTTGAGCAGGTCGCCGTCGGTGACACCCGTGGCGCAGAAGAAGATGTTCTCGCCGGTGACGAGCTCCTCGGTGCGCAGGACGCGGTCCAGGTCGTGGCCGGCGTCGAGGGCCTTCTGCCGCTCGGCTTCGTCCTTCGGGGCGAGCTTGCCCTGCAGGGCTCCACCCATGCACCGCAGTGCGGCCGCGGCGATGATGCCCTCGGGGGTGCCGCCGATACCCAGCAGCATGTCGACACCCGAATCGGGGCGGGCCGTCGCGATGGCGCCGGCGACGTCGCCGTCGGAGATCAGCCGGATGCGGGCGCCCGTCTCGCGGATCTCGCGGATGATGTCGGCGTGCCGCGGACGGTCCAGGATCGTGACCGTGGTGTCGGACACCGCGCGATTCTTGGCCTTCGCGACGCGACGGATGTTCTCCGCGACACCGGCAGCCAGGTCGATGACGTCGGCGGCCTCGGGGCCGACGGCGATCTTGTCCATGTAGAACACGGCGGACGGGTCGAACATCGCGCCGCGCTCGGCGACCGCGAGCACCGCGATGGAGCCGGGGGCGCCCTTGCTCATCAGCGTCGTGCCGTCGATGGGGTCGACCGCGACGTCGCACAGCGGGCCGTCGCCGTTGCCGACCTCTTCGCCGTTGTACAGCATGGGGGCTTCGTCCTTCTCGCCCTCACCGATGACGACGACGCCCTGCATCGAGACCGAGCTCACCATGTGCCGCATGGCGTCGACGGCGGCACCGTCGCCGCCCTCCTTGTCGCCCCGTCCGACCCAACGGCCGGCAGCCATGGCGGCGGCCTCTGTGACGCGTACCAGCTCGAGAGCGAGGTTGCGGTCCGGGGCCTCGCGGCGACTCGATGGGGTGCTGGCCGTCATGGGCAGTGCCTCCTGCAGTCAAGGTCGGCGCAATGTGGTGGCCGACACTTCGGGGCGGTCGACCGCGGTGCGGTCGGGCCGTCGATTCGGTGGACGAATCTCGAGGATGATTCTTTCATTACCCGACGATGCGTGGCCTGCTGGGCCACCCGGAGCCGGGAACAGGAATACTGGACACCGTGCCCGACAAGAAGCCCCGCATCCTGCAGAACGGCCACGACATGATGTGGTCCCTGATCCCGCTCGTGGTCGCGTGTCTGCTGATCGCGGGCGTGGCGAGTCAGTGCTCGTTCAGCCCGGGTGGTCCGAAGCCCGGTCCGGTCCCCAGCTTCGACGCGGACGCGGCCTTCAAGTACGACTCGCGCGAGCTCGGCTTCCCGATCCGCAAGCCGGAGATCCCCGAGGGCTGGCAGCCGAACTCGGGCAGCCGCAGCATCGTCTCGGGTGACGGCGGCGGCGACTCGAGCAACATCGGGTTCATCACCGAGGTCGGTCGGTACATCCAGCTCACCCAGAGCGACGCGACGGTGGAGACGCTGGTCCCGTTCGTGGCGGGCGACACCCGGATCCAGAGCGGCACCGAGCGGATCGGCAGCCGGCAGTGGGACGTGTTCGACGACGGCGACTCCGAGGCGATCTGGGTCTCGGACTTCGGCGACGCCCGTGTCCTCATCACCGGACCGGCACCGGCGGAGGACTTCAAGCAGCTCGCGGCCGCGATCGACGTGGCACCGTTGCAGCCCTAGGACCGTCGGCGCCGAGTCGTCACTCGGCGTCGTCCTCGTCTACGTCGTCGGCGTGCGCGAGGGCATCCTCGACGCGCTTGCGAGCGCCCGCGAGGTGCTCCTCGCACCGCTTGGCGAGCGCCTCGCCGCGTTCCCACAGCGCGAGCGACTCGTCCAGGTCCAGGCCGCCCAGCTCGAGGGTCTTCACGACGACGACCAGCTCGTCCCGTGCCGCCTCGTATCCGAGTTCGGCCACATCGGTGTTGCTCATGATTCTCTTCCCATCACGGCGGCGCGCACGGCGCCGTCGGCCAATCTGACTCGAATCTGCGTGCCGGGTGGCGCGTCGTCGACCGAACGCAGCACCTCGGGTTCGGTGTCGCCGTACACGCGCTGCACCACCGCGTAACCGCGGGCGAGGGTCGCGGCGGGACCGAGCGTGGCCAGCCGCGCCCGCAGGTGCTCGACGGCGGTGGCCTCCGCGTCGATCGTGCGGGTGACGTCCCGGCGCGCGGTGTCGCGGAGCCGTTCCACCTCCTCGGCCCGACGGTCGATCCCGGACAGTGGATCGGCGAGCACCGGTCGGCTGCGCAACTGCGCGACGAGATGCGATTCCCGGGCCACCCAGTTCCGCAGGGCGGCGCCGGCCCGTCCCCGCAGTTCGGAGACCAGGGCCTGCTCGGCCACCGCGTCGGGCACGACACGCTTGGCGGCGTCGGTCGGGGTTGCGGCGCGGAGGTCGGCGACGTGATCGCTCAGCGGGCTGTCGGGCTCGTGACCGATCGCGCTGACCACCGGCGTCGTGCACGCGACGATCGCGCGGCACAGCGTCTCGTCGGAGAACGGCAGCAGGTCCTCGACGCTGCCGCCGCCGCGAGCGAGGATGATGACGTCGACACCGGGATCGCGGTCGAGCTCCTCGAGCGCCTCGATGATCTGCGGGACCGCCGTCGGGCCCTGCACCGCGGTGTTGCGGACCTCGAAGCGCACCGCCGGCCACCTCCGCTGCGCGACACTCAGCACATCGTGCTCGGCGGCGCTGGCCCGCCCGGTGATCAACCCGATGGTGCCGGGCAGGAAGGGCAGCGGCCGCTTGAGCCGTGGATCGAACAGACCCTCCGCCGCGAGCAGCGCCCGCAGGCGTTCGATCCGGGCGAGCAGTTCGCCGATACCGACGGCCCGGATCTCGGTGACTCGCAGCGATACGGACCCGCGGCCGGTCCAGAACGACAGCTTGCCGAACATCACGACACGGCTGCCCTCGGTGAGGGGGACCGGCGCATCGCGCAGCAGTTGCGGCGAACACGTCACCGACAGCGACATGTCCACGGACGGATCGCGCAGCACGAGGAACGCCGTCCGGGTCCCCGGTCGGGCGTTGATCTGAGTGATCTGACCCTCCACCCAGACGCTGCCGAGCCGGTCGATCCACTGTGCGACCTTGGTGGAAACGGTCCGCACGGGCCACGGTTGCTCGGGCGAACTGGGGGACGGGCCGCCGGATGCGGGGCGCGCGGAGGTCACTTGGCGCGGGCGGAGGTGATGCGGTTGGCGAGCATCGTCTGGAACGGTGCCCGGGCCGCCGTCCGCTCCTCGTATTCGAGCAGTGCCGTCAGGTCGTCGACCGACAGCGACCGCAGTCGCGAGCGCAGCTGAGCCAGCGTGAGTGCGGCGTAGTCGAGTTCCTCGGCGATCTCCGGAACCGGCACGTGCCCGGTGGCGGGTGCCGACTCCTCCGCCGGTGCCGACGTGGCCGGCGTCTCGTCCTCGCCGGGCGTCATCGAGTAGAGGGCGAATCGGCCGGGAGCCGAGCGGCGCTCGGCGTCCTCGGCGCCGTCGGAATCGTCGACGTCCGTTTCACCGTCGGTGTCGAAGTCGGCGCGGTCCTCGTCGAAGACGGCCCATTCGGGTTCTTCCTCGGTGCGGTCGAGAAGGCAGAAGGCGCGGTCACCCTTGATGGCGAGCGCGGTCATCGACTGCTGTACCCGCATCGTGGTCTGCAACACCTGACTGACCGCGGTCATCGGCAGCGTCATGGCCGTGGACGGCAGCTTGAGCGCCTCTTCGTACGCCGTGATGGCTACTCCGGCGGCGACGCGCGCCATGAACGGGGGACGAATCATGGTCACAGCCTGCCTCACGGGCGCGCCATTTGGTAGCCGACGGCGCCGAAGGCCCTGCTGTCCGGCGCACGAGTCCGTGCTCGGCGGTCCGTCGGCTGGGTGCCCCGTAGGCTGGGGGCATGTCATCGGCAGTTCCTCTCAATCTGGGTATCGCACGATCGGCCGGCGCGGATGCGGCCGGCGGCGGAAAGCGGGTCCTCCTCGCGGAGCCGCGCGGCTACTGCGCGGGCGTCGATCGCGCCGTCGAGACCGTCGAGAAGGCACTCGAGAAGCATGGGGCGCCGATCTACGTCCGCAAGGAGATCGTGCACAACCGGCACGTCGTGGACACGCTCGCCGAACGCGGCGTCGTCTTCGTCGACGAGACCGACGAGGTACCCGAGAACTCGGTCCTCGTGTTCTCCGCGCACGGGGTGTCGCCGGCCGTGCACACCGCGGCCGCCGAGCGGAGCCTGCACACCATCGACGCGACGTGCCCGCTGGTGACGAAGGTGCACCAGGAGGCGAAGCGGTTCGCCCGCGACGACTACGACATCCTGCTCATCGGCCACGAGGGCCACGAAGAGGTCGAGGGCACCGCGGGCGAGGCGCCCGAGCACGTGCAGATCGTCGACGGCCCCGACTCGGTGGATGCGATCACGGTCCGCGACGAGGACAAGGTGATCTGGCTCTCGCAGACGACGCTGTCGGTCGACGAGACGATGGAGACCGTGGAGCGCCTGCGGGAGAAGTTCCCGAAGCTGCAGGATCCGCCGAGCGACGACATCTGCTACGCCACCCAGAACCGTCAGGTCGCCGTGAAGGCGATGGCGCCCGAGTGCGATCTCGTCATCGTGGTCGGCTCGCGGAACTCGTCGAACTCGGTGCGCCTCGTCGAGGTCGCATTGGGGGCGGGCGCCCGGGCTGCGCACCTCGTCGACTTCGCCCGCGAGGTGGACCTCGCGTGGCTCGAGGGGGTCCGGACGGTGGGCATCACCTCCGGTGCGTCGGTGCCGGAGATCCTGGTCCGCGGGGTCATCGACCTACTGGCCGAACATGGTTTCGCGGACGTGCAGTCGGTCACCACCGCCAACGAGACCCTGGTCTTCGCGCTTCCCCGCGAACTGCGCGCGGCGCGCAGCTAGAAACCCGCCGGATCAGCCCTCGAACGGGGGCTGATCCGAGCGGTCGCGGTAGCGAACCTCCGGGATCGGATGCGCCGGTACCTCGGCGGTTCGCCGCGGACGGGCCGCGACCGGATCACGCTGGACGGGGTCCCGGTAGGCGGCTTCGCGGCGGGGACTGCGAGGAATCGGATCACGCCGGGCGCTCTCGCGGGGTCCGCTCTCACTGCGGAGCGGTTCGCGTCGGCCGTAGTCGCGGCGAGGGGGTGTGTCCTCGTAGGCGCGACCCTCTCGCCCCGGGTAGGGGTTCCCGGGCGAGCCGGCCGGAATGTGAGCGGTGGCGGGTTCCGCCGCGGGCCGGGACGGACGCGCCGCACGGGTGGGTGCGCGACGGTCGTCGGTGACCGGGTCGAAGACGGTGGTGCGGTCGTCGCGGGTGGCGGTGCGGTCGTTGCGTGCGCGACGGGCGCGGGCCGGACGAGCCTCGGCGCGGCGGTCCCGCGGGCGGGCCGGCGCGCTCGGACGAGACTGGACGAGGAAGACCCGCGCTGCCGCGATCAGTCCCACGACGACGGTTGCCGCGAGCATCAACGGAAACCGGTTGACCAGCGGGTAGGCGACATTGATCGCCATGTCCTTGAGGCCCGTGCCCGCGCCGTCGGTGAGGAACTGCGCACCCAGCGGGACGGCGACGAACAGCAGCAACGGCGGCTGCACGACAGCGGTGAACAGGCCGCGCTTGCGGACCGCGAGCACGGCCAGGACACACCCGAGGAAGTACATGGCGGAGAAGGCCGACGTCAGTTCGCTGCCCGAGACGGCGTCGAAGGCGAACCCGAGGAAGGTGGCTCCGGCGGCCACGGCCACGGCGCCCCATGCGGGTATGCCGGGAACGGTGGGCAGTGCGGAACGTTGGTCGAGGGGCACCCCGGATCGAGCGCGTTGGGTTGCGGACACACCTCGAGAGTAGTCGGTTATCGCCCGGCTGCCTCGATGGCGCCGCCGTCGGAGGCCGGGAAATCGCCCACGGTCGGGCCCCGCGCTGTCGGACGGGTGCTCTAGCGTGCTTGCGCATGAGGATCCTCCACACGTCCGACTGGCACATCGGGCGCACCTTCCACGGTGTCGACCTGTTGGCCGACCAGACGCGGGTACTCGATGCGATCGCGGCCGTCGTCGCGCAGCGCGGCGTCGACGTGGTGGTGGTACCGGGGGACGTGTACGACCGGTCGATCCCCAGTGCCGACGCGGTCGCGGTCTGCAACCGCGGGTTCGAGGCCATCCGGGCGGCCGGTGCGGTGATCGTCGCGACGTCGGGCAACCACGATTCGCCGGTGCGGCTGGGCGCCGGCGCGGCCTTCGCCGCAGCCGGCGGACTGCATCTGATGACCCGTGTGTCGGCGCTCGACGTCCCGGTCGTGCTCGACGACGACCACGGTCCGGTCGCGTTCTACGGCATCCCGTACCTCGAGCCCGAGATCACACGGACCGAGTTGGGTGTGCCGCAGGCACGGTCGCACGCGGAGATCCTCGACGTCGCGATGGCGAGGATCCGAGCCGATCTCGACGAGCGTCGCGCGGGTGCGCCCGGGTTGCGCTCGGTGCTGCTGGCGCACGCCTTCGTGGTGGGTGGCGAGGCCACGGGTTCGGAGCGCTCGATCTCGGTCGGCGGTGTGGAGACGGTGTCGGCGTCGGCGTTCGACGGGGTCGACTACGTCGCGCTCGGGCACCTGCACTCGCCGCAGACACTCGCGGAGAACGTCCGCTACAGCGGATCGCCCCTACCGTATTCGTTCGGCGAGCGTTCCCATCGCAAGGCGGTGTGGCTGGTGGACGTCGACGCGGCCGGTCTCGCGACGGTCGAGCGGCTCGATCTGCCGGTGGTGCGCGGGCTCAGCCAGCTCACCGGGACCCTCGACGAGTTGCTGAGCGACGCCGCGTTCGATTCCGCCGAGGACCACTACGTGTCGGCGGTACTCACCGACGCGCTGCGCCCGGTGGACGCCATGCGCGCCCTGCAAACCCGATTCCCGTACGCGGTGCACATGGAATGGCAGCGCCCCGAAGGCAATCCGGAGCTGAGGTATCGCGACCGGGTGCGTGGGCGTTCCGATCTCGAGATCGCGGAGGGTTTCCTGACCGACGTGCGCAGCGACGCGACGCCCGGCGAGGTGCAGCTGTTCGAGCAGGCGCTCCGGAGCGCCACCGCGGCCGAGGTGCCCACGCGCACAGGCGGCCCGGCCGACCTTGCCGAGGCGTCCGCGTGAGACTCCACGATCTCCAGGTGACGGCGTTCGGTCCGTTCGCCGAGACCGTCACCGTCGACTTCGACGAGCTCGGCGCGGACGGACTGTTCCTGCTGCACGGGCAGACCGGCGCGGGCAAGACGACGATCCTGGACGCGGTTGCCTTCGCGCTCTACGGAACGGTCCCCGGTGCCCGCAGGGAGGGCAAGCGTCTGGTGTCGGACCACGCACCGGCGGGATCGGTGCCGGCGGTGACGCTGGAGGCGACGATCGGCGGCCGGCGGATCCGGATCACGCGCAGCCCCGAATACCAACGTGCCAAGAAGCGCGGCACCGGCACGATCACCGAGAACGCCAAGGCGACTCTGGCGTGGCTCGACGGCGACGGCGAGAACCTGTCCCGGATCCCGGACATCGCCCGCGAGGTCGAGCGTCTGCTGGGGATGACCGCCGACCAGTTCTTCCAGGTCGTGCTGCTGCCGCAGGGCGAGTTCGCGAAGTTCCTGCGCGCCGACAACGAAGATCGCGGCAAGCTGCTCGAGAAGCTTTTCGACACCACGCGTTTCAAGGCGGTCGAGGAGTGGTTCGTCGACCGCAAGCGGGCGAGTGACGCGCGCGTCGTGGAGCAGCGCAAGCAGGTCGAGCTGGCGCTGGCGAAGGTGTCGGCGGCAGCGGGGATCGAGGCAGGATCCGACGGCGAGCCGCTGGTCTGGGCGCGGCGCCTGCTCGACCAGGCGATCGAGACCGCGGAGCTGACCGCGACCGACCTGGTTCGCGCGCGGGCCGTGGGCGAGAAGGCTCGCGCGGCGGCGACGAGAGCTCGGCAGAGGCTCGAACTGCAACGTCGCCGGGACGCGGCGCGCGCGGCGATCGTCGAACTCGACGAGCGCGCCGACGAGCGTGAGGCACTGGCGGCCGAGGCGGCTCGCGCGGTGCGAGCCGAGGCCGTCGCATCCGCCTCGGCGGAAGCCGATTCCGCGACGAGTGCAGCCGAGGCGGCGCGCCGGCAGGCGCGCGCGGCAGCCGAGCAGCTGGCGGCGTCCGAGGACGGTGCCGGTCTGGTGGCGCGGCTCTCGTGGCCGCAGTCGGACGCGGATCGCGCGACGATCCGCGCCCAGGAGCGGGACTGGGCGGCCGAGGTGGTCCGCTTGGATGCGCTGCTCGGCGAGGCGCGCACGATGACGCGCGGCGAGCGCGACCTGGACGAGATGCGCCGCCGCAGTGCCGATCTGGATCGACAGGCCGAGCAGATCGCCTCCCAGCGGACGCGGTTACCGCAAGAGCTGGCCGCGGCGGAGGAGACGTTGCGCCGGGCCGAGCAGGCGCACAGCGTCCTGCCGGGATCGGAGGAGGCCGCCGTACGTGCTGCGGACGCCGCTTCCGCCGCCGAGGAACTCGTCACGGCGGCAGAGACATTGGACGCCCGACGCGGCGCGGTGGCGCGGGCGCGCACCGCGCACCAGGACGCGCGCGCTCGGTTGCTGGACCTGCGTGAGCAGCGCATCGCGGGCATGGCCGCGGAGTTGGCGGGGCAGCTCGTCGACGGCGAGCAGTGCGTGGTGTGCGGCTCGGTGGAGCACCCCGTGCCGGCGCTCCCGAGCGGCGCGACGGTCACCAAGGACGACGAGGAGGCTGCCCGGGACTCCGAACAGCGGGCCGCGGCGGTGCTCGAACGCGAGACGGAACGTCTGGCGGAGACCGAGCGGCACGTCGACCGGTTGGCCCAGCGCACGAAGGGGGGCGACCGAGACGAGCTGCGCCGGATCCACGCCGCCGCGCTGGCCGAGGTCGAGAAGACCCGCACGGTGGCCGCCGGACTCGCGCAGGCGACCGCCGCGGTGAACGACTTGCGTTCGCGCGGATCCCGATTGGAGGAACAGGCCCGGTCGCTCGACGCCGATCATGCCGCGCTCCGCGTGCGGATCGAGGCCACCGAGACCCAGGTGGCCGAGTTGCGTGCCCGGCTCGTCGCCGCGGCAGGAAACGACGCGAGCGTTCCGGCTCGGCGGGATCGGTTCGACGATCTCGCGACGCGTGCGGCGCAACTGCTCGACGTCCGCGATCGGGCCGCCGCGCTCGAGGCCACTGCGCACGACGCCCGGAGCCGCGCCCTCGCCACCGCCTCCGATGCAGGGTTCGCCTCGATTGCCGACGCGTTGGAAGCGGTGCGCCCGACGCAGCGAATCGCGGAGATCGAGGCCACCCTGGCTGCGGCGCGGGACCGGCTCGCGGCCGCTCGCGCGGTGCTCGCCGAGCCGGACGTCGTCGCGATAGACGGTCTGGAGCCAGTCGACCTGACCGCCCCGGAGGCAGCCGAGCGGGAGGCGGCGCGGGCCGTCGAGGCGGCCGCGAGTGCGGCCGACGAGGCGGAGAACCGCCGACGTAACCTCGAGCACTACATCGACCAGTTGGAAGCGACCCTGACCGCGCTCGGGCCGGTCCTCGCCGAACACGAGGAACTGGCCGGGCTGGCCGACGTCGTCGCCGGACGCGGCCAGAACTCACGCAAGATGTCGCTGCGCTCGTACGTGTTGGCCTCGCGGCTCGAGGAGGTCGCGCTGTCGGCGTCGGTGCGGCTGCGCCGCATGTCCGCCGGCCGATACGAGTTCGTGCACTCGGACGAGGCGGGCTCCCACGGCCGCCGCGGGGGACTCGGGCTCGACATCCGCGACGACTACACCGGCGTGGTCCGCTCCGCGAAGACCCTGTCGGGCGGCGAGTCGTTCCTCGCATCCCTGGCGCTCGCGCTCGGGCTCGCGGACGTCGTGGCCGCCGAATCGGGTGGCGTCGTGCTCGACACGATGTTCATCGACGAGGGGTTCGGCACGCTGGACGCCGACACCCTGGACCTGGTGATGGGCGTGCTCGACGAGTTGCGGGCGGGCGGGCGCGTGGTCGGCATCGTCAGCCATGTGGACGAGATGCGCCAGCGGATCCCGAGCCGGCTGCACGTGTTGCGCGGCCGGACCGGGTCCACGTTGGAGATGATTGCCGGCTAGATCGTCGGCCCCGGCAGGTTGGGGTTCGGCGCAGGTTCGGCGATCGGGCTGGGCTCGTCGGTGGTGGGCTCGCCGATCAGGGGGGTGACGGCGCCGCCGGCCGTCGCGTCGGCGGCGTCCAGCAGGGCGTCCTCCTGGAGCCGTTCGTCGATCTGCTCGCCGAGGTAGCGGATCACCACCGCGCCCACCGCTGCGACCGGGACGGCGAGGAACGCGCCGACGATGCCGAACAGCGAGCTGCCGGCGGTGACGGCGAGCAGCACCACCACGGCGTGCAGCTTCATGCTCTTGCTCTGCAGCACCGGCTGAAGGACATTTCCTTCGATCTGCTGGACCGCGATGATGATGGCGAGCACGATCAGCGCGGTGGTGAGGCCGTTCGCCACCAAGGCGACCAGGACGGCGAGGGCGCCGGCGACGAACGCGCCGACGATCGGAACGAAGCCGCCGATGAACGTCAGGATCGCGAGGACGGGGGCGAGTGGCACCCCGAGGATCAGCAGTCCCGCGCCGATGAAGACCGCGTCGATGAGGCTGACGAGGGCCTGCGTGCGGATGAACCCGCCGAGGGTGTCCCACATCCGCCCGAGGACCTCTTCGAGGTGCCGTCCGGCGCGGCCGCCGCTGACTCCGTGGAGCCACGGGATGAAGCGCGGGCCGTCCTTGACGAAGAAGAAGGCCAGGATCAGCACGAGGAAGAGGGTGACGACCATCGACCCGGCCGTGGTGACGCCGGTGAAGACGCCCGACGCGATCGCGGTGCCGGATTCCTGCAGCTTCGACGTGATGGCGTGGACGGCCGTGTCGATCTGGTCGTCCTGCAGGTTGACCGGAGGCCCCTTCAACCAGTCCTGCACCTGCTGGATGCCCTGTGTGGCCTTGTTCGCCAGTTCGGGGGCTTGGTCGACGACCGACGGCACGATGAGAGCCACGACGCCGCCGAAGAGGGCGAAGAAGATGAGCAGGGTGATGGATGCCGCACCGGCCGGCGGCACTCCGCGCTTGGTGAGAGCGCGCGTGGGCGGCCACAGCACGGTACTCACGACGATCGCCAGCATCACCGGGAGCGCGATCACCCACAGCTTCTGCAGGATCCAGCCGACGACCAACGCGCCGATCGCGATCGCGGCGAGGCACAACGACCACTTTGCCAACCACAACCCGCCGGCGCTGATCACCTCGCCGCGCTCACGCAGCCGCGGTCGCTCGGTGGGCAGGGCGGTCTTCTTCAGGCTCACAGGGTGAGGGTCCTTCCACAGGCTGGTGACAGTGACCTGTCGAATCTACGCATTTCTCTACGGAACGGCGCGAGTAATCGATCCGGTCACGGGCCGGTAAAAGCCGACATTCGGTGTTCGGGGCGTCCGTAGTATCCGGCGCATGACGAGAATCAACGGGAGACTCACCGCAGCGATCGTCACCGCAACGGCCGTCGTGCTCGGGCTCGGAGCGTGCTCGAACGACAACGGCACATCCGAGGAGACCAAGGAGAGGATCAGTTCGGCGGTCACGTCCACACCCGAGACCGGCCCTGGGGAGGCCCTCAAGTCGAGCATCCAGGCGACGGCGTCGGGCCTGGTGTCGAGCATCCAGGCGACGGCCTCGAGTGCGGTGTCGGGGATCGGCGGGGCGTGGGACAACGCCAAGCTGACGACCTTCGTGGCCGCGTTCCGGACCGCGTACCCGAATCTGTCGAGCGACCGCGACGACGAGTCGATCGAATCGATCGTCAAGGAGACGTGCACCGCGATCGACTCGGGTGCGAGCGACGAGCAGTTGTCGGCGAAGGTCAAGGAGACCGCCGCGAACGACGGGACGGTCCCGACGGACGATCAGGTGGACCGGATCCTGCAGCTGGTGCGTCCGGCCTGCCCGTAGCGCCGGCCGGGCGGAACCGCGTGGCCGGTCAGAACCGCGCGGCGTCGGCGGCCTGCCAGTCGCGCCGCCAATCGGCTGGCGCGTGGTCGAGGAGTGCGCCCGGCTCGAGCCACTCGTAGAGCTCGGCGTATGTGCGGGTGGTCACGCCGTCGATGCGCCGGTTGAGCATCGATGGCGTCAGCTCGGCGAAGCTGTCGAGGCCCATCGAGGCGACCATCTGCTTGGCGCTCGCAACGGTGGCCTGCTGGAACCGCGCGACGCGCGCAGTCTTGTCGGGGACGTCCAGGGCCCGCGTGCGGGCCGGATCCTGGGTCGTGACGCCCACGGGGCACCGGTTCGTGTGGCACTTCTGCGCCTGGATGCAGCCGACCGCGAACATCATCGCGCGGGCGGCGAGGGTGAAGTCGGCGCCCTGGATGATGCGTTTGACGATGTCCGCGCCGCTCGCGACCTTGCCCGACGCTCCGATCTTCACGCGGTCGCGCAGCCCCGCGCCGACGAGTGCGTTGTGGACGATGATCAGCCCCTCGGTGAGCGGCATGCCCATGTGGTCCTCGAACTCGACCGGCCCGGCCCCGGTGCCGCCCTCCGCACCGTCGACGATGACGAAGTCGGGCGTGACGTCCCGTTCGAGCATGGCCTTGCAGATCGCGAGGAACTCGACGCGCGAGCCGACGCACAGTTTGAATCCGACGGGTTTGCCGCCCGCCAGCTGCCGGAGCCGGGTGACGAAGTCGATCAGTTCGACGGGTGTGCCGAACGCCCGGTGCGCGGGTGGTGACGTGACGGTCTCGCCGATCGGCACACCGCGCGCCTCCGCGATCTCGGCGGTGACCTTGGCGCCGGGCAGGACTCCGCCGAAGCCGGGCTTGGCGCCCTGTGACAGTTTGACGGAGATCGCCTTCACCTGGTCGTCGGACGCCTTGGCGGCGAGCTGGTCGGGGTCGAAGTTCCCGTCGGGGGTGCGGCACCCGAAGTAGCCGGACGCGATCTCCCAGATGAGGTCGCCACCGTGCTTGCGGTGGTAGCGGCTGATGCCGCCCTCACCGGTGTCGTGCGCGAAGCCGCCGCGTGCGGCACCCGCGTTGAGGGCCTCGATCGCGTTCGCGGACAGCGACCCGAAGCTCATGGCGGAGACGTTGAGCAGTGCGATGTCGTACGGGCGGGTGCAGTCGGGGCCACCGAGCCGCACGGTCGGGGTTTCGGCCGGCGCGAGGCGGGCGCGCAACGAGTGCGTCATGAACTCGTAGCCGACCGCGTGCACGTCCCGCTCGGTGCCGAACGGTTCCTCGTCGAGCGTTCCTTTCGCACGCTCGTACACCAGATCTCGCGTCTCCCGATCGAACGGCGTTCCGTCGGTTTGGGATTCGACGAAGTACTGCTGTATCTCGGGGCGGATGCGTTCGAGCAGGAACCGGGCATGGCCGAGGATCGGATAGTTGCGCAACACGTTGTGGCGTCGCTGCGTGAGATCCCAGGTCCCCGTGACGGCGAGCGCGAACAGGGGAAGGGCGACGATCAGCCACCACCGAGACTCCGTCGCGACAGTGACACCGGCGGCCAGCGCGAGTGCCCAGACACCGACGACGATCGACCAACGAGCCATGCGGCGATGGTAGGCCGAAACGCCGGGCCGTACCCTGACGGGCATTGCGGCGTCGGTGTGTCCGCCGACGCCGGCCGAAGAGAAGGGTGCGTGCGCGCATGGAGTCGGATCCGATCACCGACCTGGAGGCCGAACTGGTCGACATGTGGCGGCGTGGCCGGATCCAGTCACGCGAACGCGCCCGGCAGATCGACCCCAAGCTCGATCCGGCCTGCTACCCGCTCCTGGCGATCCTCACCCGCACCGACGCGGTGCCCATGTCGGCATTGGTGTGCGAACTCGGCTTGGAGAAGTCGACGTTGACGCGGCAGATCGATGCGCTGGTTCGGCTGGGGCTGGTGGAGCGCCGCCCCGACCCGCAGGATGCGCGCGCCCGGCTGGTGGTTCTCACGGACTCCGGACGCGAACGGCTGACCGCGCAGCGTCAGGCCGTCATCGCACAGTGGCACGAGCGGCTGTCCCGGTGGGACCCCGCCGACGTCAAGCAGCTCACGATGCTGCTCCACCGGCTCGGGGAGAGCACCGCCTGATCCAGCCTCCGAATATTAGTTGCGCGATGCAACCATCTGACGTATGGTTGCATGACGCAACTAGTTGGGGAGGTGTGATGGCCGAGGCGACTACGGCGGAGACCCTGATCGGGCTCCTGCGGGACGTCATCCGTCGGGGGCGTGAACTCAACGCGCACCTCGCGCGCGAATCCGACGGCGATCTCCTCACCGAACCTCTGGGTGCACTGTTGTCGCTCGTCGGGGCGGCCGAGGGGAGCCGGTGCAATGCGCTGGCCGACCGGATGCGGATCACCCCGTCGACGTTGAGTCGGCACATCGCCCATGCGGAGGAACTCGGGTATCTGACGCGGATTCCCGATCCGGCCGATAGGCGAGCCACGCTGCCGGCGCTCACCGCCGCGGGCGAAGCGATTCTCGAGCGGTACCGGTCGCGTCAGCGTGAATGGTTGCTCCACTCGATCTCCGATTGGACGGACGACGAGGTGCAGCAGCTCGTGGACGGGCTGACGCACCTGAAGGCGTCGTTTCGGGACCGGGTTTCGGCGCTCTGACGCCGCATCGTCAATTCCTTTACCAAGTAATCGTTTTCGAGCTCACTCGAAGAATTCGTGAGGTTTCTGCATGAGTACATCCGTGACCCGGGACACCGGGAAGCCTGATCTGGCGGCGGACGCGCCGATGACCCATCCGCAGCGCATCCAGGCACTGGTGGGTCTGCTCCTCGGCATGTTCGTCGCTTTCCTGTCGTCGACGATCGTCTCCAACGCGTTGCCGACGATCATCACCGATCTGCACGGCACGCAGGACCAGTACACCTGGGTCGTCACCGCGACCCTGCTGGCCTCCACCGCGACCACGCCGATCTGGGGCAAGTTCTCGGACATGGTCAGCAAGAAGATGCTGGTCCAGCTGGCGCTGGTGATCTTCACGGTCGGCTCCGTGCTCGCCGGCCTGTCGCAGTCGGTGGCCATGCTCATCGGCGCTCGCGCCGTCCAGGGGCTGGGTCTCGGCGGCCTGCAAGCGCTGGTCGTCATCGTCATCGCAACGATGTTCAGTCCGCGTGAGCGCGGCCGCTACCAGGGCCCGATGGCCGGCGTCATGTCGATCGCGACCGTGGCCGGCCCGCTGATCGGTGGCCTCATCGTCGACACCAGCTGGCTGGGCTGGCGCTGGACGTTCTTCGTCGGCGTCCCGCTCGCGGTGATCGCGCTGTTCGTCATCCAGCGCACCCTCAACCTTCCGGTCGTGCGCAAGAACGTCGCCATCGACTACATGGGCGCCCTGTTCATCGCATCCGGTGTCAGCACGCTGCTGATCTGGGTGACGCTGGCGGGCAAGAACTTCGACTGGGCGTCGGGCGTCTCCTTCGGTCTCGTCGCGCTCGGCGTGGCGCTGCTGGCGCTCGCGATCTTCACCGAGACCAAGGCCAAGGATCCGATCATTCCGCTGCGCCTGTTCAAGGACCGCACCACCGCGCTGGCGACCCTCGCGAGCGTCGCGGTCGGCATCGCCCTCTTCGGTGGCGCGGTGTTCCTGGGCCAGTACTTCCAGATCGCCCGCGGCTACTCGCCGACGGCGGCCGGACTGCTGACGCTGCCCATGGTCATCGGATCGATGGTGTCCTCGGCGGTCTCCGGTGCGCTGATCACCAAGTTCGGCCGCTGGAAGGGCTTCATCCTCGGCGGCGCGATCATGATGACGGTCGGGTTCTTCCTGCTCTCGACGATCGACCACGCCACCAACATGGGTGTGCTCGGGGTGTTCCTGTTCGTCCTCGGCGTCGGCATGGGTCTGACCATGCAGAACCTGGTGTTGGCGGTGCAGAACACCGTGAGCCCGTCCGATCTGGGGTCGGCCAGTTCGGTGGTCTCGTTCTTCCGCTCGCTCGGCGGCGCGGCCGGCGTCTCCGTCCTCGGCGCGGTCCTCTCCAGCCACGTCTCCGACCTGACGATCAAGGGTCTGACGGCCGCAGGGGTGGACATGACCCAGGCGGGCGGATCGGGCGCCGGCCTGTCCAACCTCAAGGAACTGCCGGGCCCGATCGCGGACATCGTCCGCGGCGCCTACGGCGACGCGACCGCACGGATCTTCCTGATCTCGGGCATCGTCTCGCTGCTCAGCCTGGCCGCGATCTTCTTCATCAAGGAGGTTGCGCTCCGCACCTTCAGCGCCGACGAGCAGCGTCGGGCCGAAGCGTCCGGCGAGGACATCGACGCCGAACTGGCCGAGATCGTCCAGGGCGACCCGGTGCTGGTCGACCCGGTTCCGGCGGAGCCGGCCGAGAAGAGTCGCAGGTAGCGCACCGCAACAGGACAACGGGCCGGGTGGGCGTCGACGACGCACACCCGGCCCGCTTTCGTGTGGCACCTATCGTGGACGGCATGGCCGACACCCGATGGCAGCGTGAACGATCCGCATCCGACTCCCGCGAGTACATCGCGCGCTTCGATCGCCTCGAAGCCGACGGGACCGACCTGCACGGCGAAGCGCGCGCGGTCGACGCGATGTTGCCGCGCGACGCCCGGGTGCTCGACGCCGGTTGCGGCACAGGACGACTCGGCGCCGAACTCGCCCGCCGGGGACACCACGTGACCGCCGTCGACCTGGACCCGGTGCTGGTCGCGGAGGCGCGCAAGAAGCCCGCCCTCACCGTGCACGAGGCCGACCTCGCAACGCTGGATCTGCCGGGGGAGCGGTTCGATGCGGTCGTCGCGGCCGGAAACGTGCTGATCTTCGTCGCCCGCGGCACTGAACGGCAGGTGCTGGGGCGCATCGCCCACCACCTCGTGCCGGGCGGGATCTTCGTGACCGGGTTCGCGACCGACTACGAGTACACGGTCGACGAGTTCGACGCCGATCTCGCCGCCGTCGGCCTGGTGCGCGAGCACCGCTTCTCGACGTGGGACCTGCGGCCGTGGCACGACCGCGCCGGGTGGGCCGTCACGGTGGCCCGCAAACCTGACCTGTAACCGACATGTCGGTTTGGGCTACGGTCTCTGCCGACAGAAACGTTCGTCAGACCCAGGGGGGATCCCATGTCCGAGCCGACCTACAACACCGGGCCGTCCGAGCAGTACGGCGCACCGGCCTACCCGCAGCAGCCGTATCCGGCGGCGCCGCAGTATCCGGGCGGTCCGGTGCCCGGACAGTACGGGGGACAGCCGCAGCCGCCCGCGTCGAACGCCGGATGGGCCGTCGCGTCGATCATCTTCTTCTGGCCGCTCGCCTTCGCCGCGTTCAACCATCTGCACTCGATCTTCCCGAAGTGGTCGATGGGCGACTATCAGGGCGCGCAGTACGCGTCGGAGCGGGTCAAGACGCTCGGCAAGATCGCGCTGGGCATCTTCGTCGGCCTCGTGGTGCTGTATGTGATCTTCATGATCATCGTCTTTGCTGTGGCCGCCAACGACGTCAGTTCCGGCAGTACTTACTACCGGTGACGGGCGGCGGCGGTCGGACGCAGGCGCGGCCGACCTCCGCGCCCGCGCCGCGACGCCGTAGAATCCCTATACCGTGAGCCTTACCCTCGGAATCGTCGGCCTCCCCAACGTCGGCAAGTCGACCCTTTTCAACGCGCTGACCAAGAACGACGTGCTCGCCGCGAACTACCCGTTCGCCACGATCGAGCCCAACGTCGGCCTGGTGGAGCTGCCGGATCCGCGGCTGAACAAGCTCGCGGAGATCTTCGGTTCCGAGCGCATCCTCCCGGCGACCGTGTCGTTCGTCGACATCGCCGGCATCGTCAAGGGTGCCTCCGAGGGCGCGGGCCTGGGCAACAAGTTCCTCGCCAACATCCGTGAGGCGGACGCCATCTGCCAGGTGGTCCGCGTGTTCGCGGACGACGACGTCGTGCACGTCGACGGCCGTGTCGACCCGGCGTCGGACATCGAGGTCATCGAGACCGAGCTCGTGATCGCCGACATGCAGTCCCTCGAGAAGGCGCTGCCGCGCCTCGAGAAGGAGGCGAAGAAGAACAAGGAACTCAAGCCCCAGCACGAGGAGGCGCTCAAGGCGCAGGAGATCCTCAACGAGGGCAAGACCCTGTTCTCCGCCAAGGACAAGCTGGACTTCTCGCTGCTGCGCGAGCTGCACCTGCTCACCACCAAGCCGTTCCTGTACGTCTTCAACGCGGACGAGTCGGTGCTCACCGACGAGGCCAAGGTCGCCGAGCTGCGTGACTCCGTGGCCCCGGCCGACGCAGTCTTCCTCGACGCCAAGGTGGAGCACGAGCTGCTCGAGCTCGACGAGGACGACCGCCAGGAGATGCTCGACTCCATCGGCCAGTCCGAGCCCGGCCTGCACGCCCTCGCCCGCACCGGCTTCCACACCCTCGGCCTGCAGACGTACCTCACGGCCGGCCCGAAGGAAGCGCGCGCCTGGACGATCCACAAGGGCGACACCGCCCCGCAGGCAGCCGGCGTCATCCACACCGACTTCGAGCGCGGCTTCATCAAGGCCGAGATCGTCTCCTTCGACGACCTCGTCGAGGCCGGCTCCATGAATGCCGCCAAGTCCGCCGGCAAAGTGCGCATGGAGGGCAAGGACTACATCATGCAGGACGGCGACGTCGTGGAGTTCCGCTTCAACGTCTAGAAGCCCTGGTCGGGGGGGCTAATCTCGGCTTCCACTCAGTCTGGAGTGGAACCCGTCGGATCATCGGCATGACTTTGGCCCCCACCCTTCACTGGGTGGGGGCCAAAGTTATCGGACGCCCGCTTGGGCGCTCACGCTGCGTCGCGGGCGGGCGGGTCAGGAACCGAGCGAACCGGTCGACAGGGAGCCGAAGATGTCGAGCGACCCGAGCGACCCGAGCGACCCGAGCGAACCTGTCGGCGCCGGATCGTTCTTCGCGAAGTTGGTCGTGCAGCCGTTGAACTTGACGGCGTCGACCAGGGTCGAGGTCGCCTCGGAGCCGGTGCCGATGCTCACGCCGTAGTGGTCCACGACGGCATCCTGGTTCGCAGCCGCGATGTCCTCGAGCGGGACGAGTTCACGGTTGTGCGCGTCGGCGATGTTGGAGGTGCTCCACCACTTGCCGTCCTGCAGGTTGGCGTGGACGCCGCCCTCGGAAGTGTCTTCGGCTTCAGCGTCCGGCACCCACACAAGCGTGGTGAAGCCATTCTCGAACCGCTCATTGTCGGTAGTTCCGGTCAGTCGCAGCTGGAACGACGCGGTCGGGTGCGCTGCGCGCTCGGAGAAGCCGATCTCGTGAGCAATCGCGTCGGCGAGCTTGATGCCGCCGGCGGAGTGGTAGCTGACCGAGCGATCTTCAGGTCCCTCGACCTCGAGCTCGAGCGATCCGTCGTCGTCGAGGACTGAATCCTCGGTGTAATAGGCGACCTGCTCTACCTCGTCGTCGAACGGGATTCCCCAGCCGTTCGGGGTTGCCTCGGTGGAGAGGGCGGAACAAGCGAACCCCTCGGGGGCTTCGCTCGAGCCGAGAGAGCCTGCGGGTGCGGCGCCGGCGACTGCGGGGATGATGAGGGCGGCGGCACCGATGATTGCTGCCGTAGTTCCGACGCGGAAAGTCTTCTGGGACATGAATTCACTCACCTCATGGGAGTATCTGGGTTCGGTTTGTCCCCACGGCAGGGCAGCCGAAATGGGCCCTGCGTGGGGCTGTCTTGTGATGTGCAAGGGCCACCGCTTCGTGAACTGGTGGACTTCCCCCCCCTGTAACCCCCCGCAGGTACAGGATCGCCGCCACAATTCATGTGGTTGAACTGTTGAACGACTTGGTCGACCGTAACCAATCGGGCGATAGGAATCAACACAGGACAGGACGACCGGTATGCAAGGTCGTTGCACGCGGCCCCGGCTCCGTTCGACGTCGCAGCCTCGGCGGCTTTCAGGTGAACCGTGCGTCGTGGCGGAGTCGAGCCAGGTTATGGAAGCGACGGACGCGGGTCTCGCCACGATGCCGCGGGTGAGTCATGGAACGTTGAAGGTCCCGAATCCAGGATTGACCAGAACCTGAAAACCTCCCGGTGTGACGACCGAACCGGCGTCGGCCGTCGCGACCAGGGTTCCTCCGCCGGTGGTCGCCAGGACAGGGGCGTAACGGCACCATTCGTCCGCTGCGACTGGGCGACTGTAGTCGACCGGCACTCGTCGAAGCGCGGTCGTTCCCGAGGCGCCCGTAGCCAGGTTCAGCCATCTGACCGACAGATCGGGGCAGGAGTAACCCCGCAGCGTGACTTGCGCAGTGAAGGTGACCTCGCCGGGTGCGCCAGTGGTTGCCGACGGCGTGACGATAGTCAGATTGGGCACACAGACCCAGACGGTGAGCGTGCAGGCTGTGGCGAACCCGACTGGGACCGAAAACTCCGCCGTCGTCACCTGGGGGTCCGCGGACACTATCGCGGGTGCCCCGAGGGCGCCGAGCGCGACTACGGACGAGACTGCGCCGACGATGGCGAGTCGAGGGCAAGGCGCACGGCGCATGGCATGGACCTCCGATGTGGAACCTGCCCCGACCGCTACGGTGTCAGCGTACTTCGGGACGTTCTGCGCCGGACCCTTACGCTGCGGCTTGCCGATACATCCATTGGGCGGGGCCATGAGCATGAGTAGAGCTTGCTCGGTTGGCGGACTACGTCATATTGGGAAGAATGTCGGGATACAGTCTGTAGCAAAGGATTTCCCAATCCGAAGGCTCGCGGACGGGCCCGGACGAGTCGAGAGGGAATGGGCGGCGCCGCGCTCGTTCGGGCGCCGCGGCGCCGGAACGCCGTCGGTAACGATCTGCCAATCCCTGTGGGCGAAGCGCGACGGGGCGCGACTGCTGTCATGGATGCTGCAGAGGTGACGCTCGCCAAGCGAAGCCTTCTCGCCGTACCGATGGTGATGCTCTGTGTCGCAGGCCTGTTGGTCGCGGCATCGGGGGCCGGCGGGGCTGCGCCGCCGTCGGAGTGGCGATACACCATGGTGGCGTTCAGCAACACCAGCGCCCAGGACATGGATGTGTTCGAGTCGGGGGACGGCACCCAGTTCGAGATGGTCCGGCCGGCGGCATACCGGCCCCCGGCCGGGCTCGTGCGGGACCCGAGCATCTTCCGGAACTCCGATGGGCTGTACTACATCACGTACACGAACGGCGGCGGCGCGAGCATCGGGTTCGCACGCAGCAGTGACCGCGTCAACTGGACGCACATGGGTGACCTACCGGTTCCGTTCTGTTGCGCATTGATGCCGGGGACGGGCGACGGCACGGGGTCGGCGAGCCCGCCGGGCTCGTCCGGGTCGGCCGGCTCGGCAGACGGACCGTCGCTGTCCCCGTTCACTACGAAGGCGTGGGCGCCCGAATGGTTCGTGGACGGTGACCGTGTGAACGTCATCCTGTCGATGTCGACCGGCGGGGGATTCGTGCCGTATCTGCTGACGGCGTTGGAACCCTCGCTCCGGCAGTGGAGTCTGCCCGTGCCGCTCGCCGGGATCGGAGCCGACCACATCGACACCACCGTGGTCAAGGTGGGATCGACCTACCATGCGTTCACCAAGAACGAGGCGACCAAGGTGGTCGAGCACGCCGTCGCCCCGTCGGCGACGGGCCCCTACTCCTTCGTCCCGCCGGGAAACTGGGGGACGCTGGTGGAGGGCCCCACCGTCGTCCAGCTGCCGGACGGGGTCTGGCGGATCTACCTCGACGCCTACACCGAGGGCAAGTACCTCTACTCCGACAGCGCGGACGGGCTGGTCAGTTGGTCCCCGTTGCGCGAAATCCCGGGTCTGTCCGGGAGTGTGCGCCACTTCGGTGTGATGCGCGAGCCCGCATGAGGCAG
This sequence comes from Prescottella equi, assembly GCF_002094305.1. GTDB lineage: Bacteria > Actinomycetota > Actinomycetes > Mycobacteriales > Mycobacteriaceae > Prescottella > Prescottella equi. The sequence continues at coordinate 60,030 of NZ_LWTX01000002.1, read as the reverse complement.
GCGGCGGCGCAGCGATGAATCCCTGATCCGCCGTGTCTGCACCGGCCGCGCGTGCGCCGGTCTCGGTGTGATCGGGGTTACGCTCGCTCGGCGACTGCCGTCGGCGAGGATCGGTCGGGTTCGAGGCGCCGCTCCGGCGCGACAGCGCGCCGAACGTGTGGTTCCATGCCGTACGAGTGGAAGTCCGGGCACCCCTGTGTCCACCGCGACACGGTGATCGGAGGAATGGGACGGAATGACAGCTTCCGAAAGCGATGCACTGTTCCGGACTCTTCTGGAATCCGCCCAGCGGCTGTCGTTCGACTCGAGAAGTCCGCTGGTCTACGCGCCCGAACCCGGAGACGACGACCGACACGGCATGACCCCGCAGTGGTCACCGCTCTACGGGACCCCGCTGTGGGACAGCATGTCCGAGACGGAGCGCGTGCGGCTCACCCGGTGCGAGGTCGCACATTTCCTGGGCATCGGCATCTGGCTCGAGGTGGGCCTGCAGGTGGCCCTGCTGCGGGCGAGTCACAGCGCCGATCCGGGGCGATCCGACGTCAAGTTCCTCCTCAACGAATGCGCCGACGAGAACCTGCACTCGTTGATGTTCGCCAACGCCATCGAGAGCATCGGGTCCCACTTCTATCCGCGCGACCGCATGCTCGACTTCTTCGGTTGGCTGTTCCGTCACCTCGCCTGGGACGAGGTCGCGTACGGGATCGTGCTCGCCGGCGAAGAGGTGTTCGACGTCATGCAACGCGACTGGATGAACAGCGACGACGTCGCTGCGCCCATCCGCCGGGCCGCCTACATCCACGTCGTCGAAGAGTCCAGGCACATGGCGTTCGCGCGTAGGAAGATCCGCGACCGACTGGTGGGGCGCACCCGATTCCGGCGGTTCGTCAGCACCCTGATCATCGCGGCCGGTATGCACCTGATCGCGCGGAGTCTGATCAACCGCCGGGTGTACGAGGATCTCGGCCTCGACTGGGATGTCGTGAAAGCGAACATCGATGGGAACGAACACCATCGGATGATGTTCCGGAGGGCCGCGGAGCCGTTCGTCGAGTTCCTGAGCCGAGAAGGGCTGCTGAATTCCGGCGCTCGATGGATCTACCGCAAGTCGCATCTTCTCTGACTAGGAGTCGTCGTGGCCCACGTCATCCTGGGGCATTGCTGCAAGGACGCGTCGTGCGTGCGGGTGTGTCCACAGAACTGCATCCACCCCGCGCCCGGCGAGGACGGCTTCGCGTCCACCGAGACGCTCTACATCGACCCCGACTCGTGTATCGACTGCACCGCCTGTGTCGACGCCTGCCCGGCGTCGGCCGTCAAATCGGAGCACGTGCTGACCCCGGCCGAGCTCCCGTACGCCGCGCGTAACAGGGAATTCTTCGCGCAGGCGTCCGCGGCGACGCGCACCCGGTCCCGCCTCGTCCTCGAGCTGCCGCTGACCGGCCCGGACGACCGGCTCGACGTCGCCGTCGTCGGGGCGGGTGCGGCCGCGATGTACACCGTCCGGGAACTCCTGCAGCGGTCGTCGTCGATCCGCGTCACCGTCTACGAGCAATACGACACCGTCGGGGGCCTGTTGTACCGGGGTGTGTCCCCGGACCACGTCGGCGTGCGTGACATGATCCAGCTCTTCGACGTGCCCTTCGGTGACGACCGCGTCACGGTCGTGACCGAAACCGAAGTGGGCGTAGATATCTCGATCGACGAGCTGTGGAAGGGCTACGACGCCGTGGTCCTCGCCTGCGGTGCCTCCCAGCCGCGCCGAATCGGCGCCGGCGGCGCCGGCGACGGGATCCACCAGGCCATCGACATTCTGGTCGCCGAGAACTGCGGCCCACACCAGCCGCCCGCGCCCGCCGGACCCAGGTGCATCGTGATCGGAGCGGGCAACGTCGCCTTCGACGTCGCCCGGTGGGTCGCGAAGACCCGTCACCGGGTGCCCGCGAACGATCGGGTCCGAGAACTGGTGATCCTGTCCCGGTCGGCGCCCGACGGCGCAGCCTTCACGGCGTCCGCGTTCCACGAGCTGCTCCACCTCGAGGACACCGAGGTGCTGATCGACCGAGGCGGTAGCGCGCCGCCCGCCGACGCCGACAGACCGCTGCTCCGCGCGTTGTCGCACCTGCCCGCGATCGACGTGGGCGAATCGCCCGACCCTCCGGCCGGCGACCGCCCCCTGCGAATCGTCCTGTCGTTCGGACAGGACGCGGCCGACCTCGTGAAGACCGAGCCCGGTGCCGTCGCGGTCACCACGACCGCGGGACGGACCTTTTACGCACACTCCGCGATCTGCGCCATCGGCTTCACCACCAAAGCGATCGACGGCGTCCCGCTGGGCGCCGGCGGCGTCGTCCCCAACCGTCGAGGACAGGTGATCTCCCACGAGACCGGCGAGCCGCTCGACGGACTGTACGTGGTCGGCTGGGCTAAACGAGGCGCGTCCGGCGGTGTCGGTGACAACCGAGGGTGTGCGGCCGAGACCGTCAGCCAGCTCGCTGCGGATCTGCGCTCGCGGACACAGGCGCCTCGCTCAATGTCCGCCCGGTGACGAACCGCCGAGGCGCACCGTACAGCGGATCCGTGAATTCCAGCTCCCGCGCGAGCAATTGGAGCGGGAGGGAATGATCGTCCGGCTCCTCGGGCAGGAGGTCCGGGTACCAGCTGTCGCCGAGGATTCCGGCGCCGAGCGCCGCCAGGTGCACCCGCAGCTGATGCATGCGTCCGGTGTGCGGACGCAGGATCGTATGCAGCACAGTCCGGCCCGACGCGCTCACGCCGGTTCCGTGCACCTCGATCAGCGTCTCGGAGTTCGGGGGCCGCGACGGGTCGACGGCGACGCGGAGCTCGCCGCGCCGGGCCTCGATGTGGTTGCGGTACAGCACGGGCACGGGGTGTCCGCCCAGCGCCGGGGCATCCGGCTTCCAGGCGGGCGGTAGAGCCGAGACGGCTTCGTACACCTTCGTGACTCGACGCTTCTCGAACAGGGACTGGTAGGCGCCGCGTGTTGCGGGGCGAGCCGAGAACATCACCAGCCCGGCGGTCGCGCGGTCGAGTCGATGGATCGGTGTCAGATCCGGATTGTCCAGGCGCGTGCGCAACCGCACCAGCGCCGACTCGCGCAGGTATCGCCCACCCGGGGTGGTCGGCAGGAAGTGCGGCTTGTCGATCACGACGAGGTCGTCGTCGACGTGGACGATCTCCTCACGGAAGGGGATTGGTTCCTCCGTGGGCAAGTCGCGGTAGTACCAGATGAACACGTGCTCGCCGAGCCTCGTGCCGCGTCGGATCGGGACCCCGCCCGGGCCCACGATCTCGCCGGCGTCGAACCGGCGGTGCAGGTCGTCGGCGTCCATGTGGTCGAACCGCGCCACGACGTACTCGGCGATCGTCGCCCACGGCCCGGACGTCGGGACGCGCAGTCGCGTCGGTCCGACCCCGTTCCGGACGGGCAGCGGTGAGGGCATCGGCACGTGCCCCATCATCCCACCGGCGCGGGCCCGGTATCGCGGTGGGCCGGGGCATCAGCCCAGTGCGAGGCTGGTGCCTCACGTGGGCGGCGTCCGGTTCGACGCTACTCGCAGGCGATCCCGTCGTTGTCGCGGTCGAGCTTGCTGCTGTAACCGGGCTGCCCGGCGTAGATCGGGGCGGCGCCGGCCGCCCGGGCCGCAGCGCAGTTGGCGTAGTACACGGTCTCGGCGCGGGGTGCCACGGGCGCCACCGCGGGCGCCGGTTCCGGTGCCTGCTGTCGGACGGCGGCGGTGACCGGCGGCGCGGGCGGCGTCGGAGTGGTCGACGGCAGTGCACGCGCCGAGGTGGCTCCGAGGGGAGCCGCGCCGCAGTCGCCGAGAACCCGGGCGATCGCGTCCTTCTCGGCCTGGGTCACCCACAGCCCGTACGCGGCTTTCACCTCGACCTGCCGGGACACGTACGTGCAGCGGTAAGCCTTGTTCGGTGGCAGCCACGTCGCAGCGTCTCCGTCGCCCTTCTGCCCATTGGTGGGACCGTCGACGGCCTGGAGATTGCGCGGGTCGTTCGCCAGGTTGCGGCGGGCCGTCTCGTCCAGCTGCTGGGCACCCTTCTGCCAGGCGTCGGACAACGCGACGACGTGATCGACCTGCACGGCGTTCGACGTGCCCTCTCCCCGAACGAACTCGATGGTCCTGCCCGTGTACACGTCGTCGAGGGTTCCCGTCAGGACCGTGCAGTTGTTCGATCCGGGTTTGACGGTGATATCGACCAGATCGCGACGCAGGATGTCGTTGCGAGTGTCGCAGCCGTTGTGGCCACCGGCGACGGTCACGTCGTCGGACCACGCCTGACCGAAAAGCGCTCGGTCGTAGCCGGTCTTGGGTGCCCGGCCTTTCACCGGCAACGTCTCGAGTGCGGCGAGGGCTGTTGTCGCGGCATCGGAGGTCATTGCAGCCACGGGGGTGGCGGCGCGCGTCGTCGACTTTGCTGCAGGAGTCGTCGTCGACGGTGAAGCGCTCGGCACCGTCAGCGTGTTCCCGGCGGAGTCGCTACTCCCGCAGGCGGCCAGTGATGCGGCGACGGTGGCGGCGACGGCAGCGCCGAGAAGCGTCGAACGCACGCGGTGGGCGAACGGCAGCGGCCGACACGATTTCAGGTGGAGGGGAGCGGGCACGATTGTTCCTTCGGCGGAGCAGGGGTCGGCGTCACGCATCGACGTGGGTGGGAGTTGTCGCGTGATGTCCGATATGGGCACGAATGGCAATGTCTACCAAAACGATCAGCCCGCGGGTGGTGCTGTGGCGGAGTGAGTCTCAGCTGGTCTCCGCCGCCGGGCGCGACTTCCACCACGACCAGGCAGCGGTGACGATGATCGCGCCCGCGAGCGAGCCGATGATGCCGCTGGGACGCAGTGCGAGGCCGTCACCGGCGAACAGGCTGATGACCAGACCGCCGACGAACGAGCCGCCGACTCCCGCGGCGCAGGCCAGACCCCAGTCGATGCCCGACTTGGACTTGCCGACGATCAGCTGGGCGACGGCGCCGACGAGCAGTCCGAACAGGATGATCCCGATGATCAGCATGGCCGGAGTATGGCAGTTCGGTGACCTGCCTGTCCCGAATATGCCGTATCCCGAGCGGATCGACGTCGGGTGATCGAAAACCTTGAACTCCCTGCACAGCGACGGAAAGCGTGGGGGCGTCCCGCTCGCATCCGTTGACGGTCGCACCGGCCTCTCCGAGGATTCTCGGCATGACCCACGGCAGCGTCGACCTCCTGGCCCGCCGGCACGCCTTCTCGGCCTGCTGCGCGTGTGTGCCCTGTCCGCGTTCCTGTTGATCTCACCGGTCGCGTATCCACGCCAGGCCGATTCTCCGCACCCGCCGGTCGTCCCGAGTCGGCCCGGGTTTCTCGCGCACTCCTCACGTACTCATCGGAGGTCTTCATGCGTCGTTCGACGCGAGCACGTTTCGTTCTGACCGCCGTGACGGCGGTCGTGGCCCTCACGATCGGGGCCTGCAGCAGTTCCGGCGCATCCGAGGCGTCGGACACCGCGGGTGACCCGCAGTCCGACGTCACCCTGCGTATCGGTGACCAGGTCAAGAGCACGCAGTCGCTGCTCGAGGCCGCCGGCGCGCTCGACGGGCTCGACTACAAGATCGAGTGGTCGACGTTCGAGGCCGGTCCGCCGCTGTTGGAGGCTTTGGGCGCCAACAAGATCGATGCGGGTGGCACGGGTGACGTGCCTCCGGTGTTCGCACAGGCGAACGGCAACTCCGGACGCATCGTGGCGGTGCAGGCACGGACCGGGGCCAACGACTTCCTGCTCGTACCCGCGAACTCGACGGCCTCGTCCATCGCGGACCTGAAGGGCAAGAAGATCGCGGTCACGCAGGGCTCGAGCTCGCACGGTCTCGTACTCGGACTTCTCGATCAGGCCAAGTTGCCGGTCTCGGACTTCCAGTTCCAGTTCCTCGGTCCCGCCGACGCCTTGAGCGCTTTCACGGCCGGCCAGGTCGACGCGTGGGCGGTATGGAATCCCTACGCCACGATCGGCAAGAACACCGCCGGCGCCAAGATCATCGCGGACGGCCGTGAGGTGACCACCGGACAGTCGTACTTCTCGGCTGCCTCGGAGGCCCTGGCCGATCCGAAGAAGTCGGCGGCGCTGGCCGACTTCTTCGAACGACTGGCCCGCGCGCAGGTGTGGGCGGACGCGCATCCCGAGGCATGGGTGCCGATCTTCGCGAAGCTGACCAAGCTGCCGGAGGATGTCGCCGCGGCGTCGTTCGACACGTCCAAGGGTTCGTACGTTCCCATCGACGACCAGCGGATCGCGAAGCAGCAGAAGCTGATCGACTTGTTCACCGCTGCGGGACTCGTGAAGCAGGCACCGGTCGCCGGTGACTGGTTCGACGCCCGGTTCAATGCGCAGATCCAGGCGGGCGCGAAATGACCGCCGTACTGGCGAAGGGTCTGCCGGAGGCCGCAGCGACGGACTCCACCGCCCCGGGTCGCCCGCAACAGCCGCGGCGTTCGTGGACGCCTGTGCTCCGCCTGATCTCCCCGCTGGTGCTGTTGGTGCTGTGGCAGGTGCTCAGCAGCGCCGGGATCGTCTCGGACAAGACACTCGCATCGCCCGCGCAGGTGGTCGCCGCCGCCGCGGAACTGTGGTCCGACGGCAGCCTGCAGGATGCACTGGCCGTCTCACTGCAGCGGGTCCTGCTCGGCGCCGTGCTCGGAATCCTGGTCGCCGTGCTCCTCGGTGTGCTGGCCGGGTTCTCCCGGATCGTGGAACTCGCGATCGACCCCCCGATCCAGATGCTGCGAACAGTGCCCTTCCTGGGGCTGATCCCCCTGTTCATCATCTGGTTCGGCATCGGTGAGCAGCCCAAGGTGTTCCTGGTGGCACTCGGCGTGCTGTTCCCGCTCTACCTCAATCTGTTCGCCGGCATCCGGAGCATCGACGGCAAACTGATCGAGGCGGCGGAGACCCTCGGGCTGAACAAATTCCAGCTGGCACTCCACGTGGTCCTGCCCGGTGCGCTGCCGCAGGCACTGACCGGACTGCGGATGTCGCTCGGCGTCGCGTGGCTCGCGCTCATCGTCGCCGAACAGATCAACGCCGACGCGGGCCTCGGCTACCTGATCAACAACGCCCGCATCTATTTCCGCATCGACATCGTCATCTTCGGTCTGCTCGTCTACGCGTTCCTCGGTCTCGCGACCGACGCGATCGTGCGGGCCCTGGAGGGAAGGCTGCTGACATGGCGCAAGACGTACCAGGGCGCGTGAGCGACGACGTCGTCACCGCCCGCGGCGTGCGGCGGGTGTTCGGATCGGACGTGGTGCTCGACGGCATCGACCTGACGCTGCGCCGCGGCGAGATCGTCGCGCTCGTGGGACGGAGTGGGTCGGGCAAGTCGACACTGCTGCGCACGGTCGCGGGATTGGACCGCGGCCACGAGGGGCGCATCGCCGTGGACGGCTCGGTCGCCGTCGCGTTCCAGGAGCCGCGTCTGTTGCCGTGGAAGCGGGTGCACCGCAACGTCTCCCTCGGACTGCCCGACGGCGACGGCAAGCGGCGGGCGATCGAGGCACTCGGCGAGGTGAACCTCGGGCACCGGGTCGACGCCTGGCCGCTCACCCTCTCCGGGGGCGAGGCGCAGCGGGTCTCGCTGGCCCGCGCGCTGGTCCGTGAGCCGGACCTGCTGCTGCTCGACGAGCCGTTCGGCGCGCTCGACGCGCTCACCCGGATCACGGCCTACGAGTTGCTCATCCGCCTGTGGCGGCGACACGGATTCGCCGTCCTGCTCGTCACCCACGACGTGGAGGAGGCGGTCCTGCTCGCCGACCGGGTGCTCGTTCTCGACGGCGGACGGATCGCGCACGACGTGTCCGTGACGGCGCCGCGTCCACGACAACGCGCGCACCCGGAGGTCGTCGCCCTCCGCAAACAAGTACTCGCCCATCTCGGTGTTCTCGAAGGGATTTCGGCATGACCCTGCACTTCCACTGGTATCTGCCCACGAACGGGGACGGGCGGGAGGTGATCGGCGCACTCGAACCCCGGGAGGCGTCGGGACGGGCATCCGAGTTCCGTCCGGCGTCGCTCGACTATCTGACGCTCGTGGCGAAGACCGCCGAACAGCTCGGATTCGAGGCGGTGCTCACGCCCACCGGATCGTGGTGCCCCGACGCCTGGATCACCACGGCCGCACTCATCCGGGAGACACGGAACCTGAAGTTCCTGGTCGCATTTCGGCCCGGTCTGATCACCCCGACGCTGGCGGCACAGCAGGCGGCCGCGTTCCAGCAGCTGTCGGGAGGTCGTCTGCTGCTCAACATCGTCACCGGCGGTGATGCCGAGGAGCAGCGCCGCTTCGGTGACTTCCACTCCAAGGAGGAGCGGTACGAGCGGACGGGTGAGTTCCTCGACATCGTGCGCGGGGCGTGGGGCAGTGCGCCGTACGACTTCTCCGGCAAGTACTACACGGTCGAGGGCGCGGCGGCGTTCCCGACGCCGTCCCCAGCGCCGGGGGTCTTCTTCGGCGGCGCCAGTGAACCGGCGCTCGACGTCGCGGCGAAGCATGTCGACACGTACCTCACCTGGACGGAGCCGCCGGCGAAGGTGGGGGCACTGATCGACGACGTGCGCCGCCGCGCCGCCGCTCACGGGCGGACGCTGAGCTTCGGCATCCGCGCCCACGTGATCGCGCGGGACACGACCGAGGAGGCGTGGGCCGAGGCCGACAAGCTCGTCGGCCGGATCAGTCCCGCCCAGATCGAGCTGGCCAGGGCCCGGCTGGCACAGAGTGAGTCCGAGGGACAGCGGCGCCAGCTCGGACTCAGCGCGGACCTGCGGAACCTCGAGGTGTATCCGGGGCTGTGGGCGGGCTTCGGCCTGGTTCGTGGTGGTGCCGGCACCGCGCTGGTCGGCAGCCACGAAGAGGTGGCGTCGTTGATCCAGGAGTACGCGGCGGTGGGCGTCGAGCACTTCGTGCTCTCGGGCCAGCCGCACATCGAGGAGGCGTACTGGTTCGCGGAGGGGGTGCGGCCGATCCTGTCCAGGCGGGGGCTGCTGCACGTCGCGTGACGTCCGGAAAACCGTTTGTCCGTCCGCGGCACCGGTCGTATCGTGGCGGCAGTTAGCCGCCCGAACGATCGAAGGAGTCGGCCCGTGGATCCGATCACCGAAGGCGACCTGAGGGCGTCGTTCGTCAACTGTTCCAAAGGGGACGCCAAGCGCCTGCCCGCTCCGCGCGACCTGGACGATCGGCCCTGGGATGACCTGGACTTCCTCGGCTGGACGGACCCGGCTTTCCCGGGGCGCGGCTACCTGGTCGTGCCCCGGGCGGACGGCCCGGTCGGTGTCGCCATGCGGTTCGAACCCAACGGTTCCGGCAAATCCCAGATGTGCGCGATCTGCCTCACCACCCACACCCGCGGTGGTATCGCGCTCATGACAGCGAACAAGGTCGGCGAGTCGGGACGCGCGGGCAACTCGGTGGGCATCTACATGTGCATCGACCTGGCCTGCCCGCTGTACGCGCGCGGCCGGAAGAAGCCCGCGCTGGGCAGCCGGTACCGCGAGGACCTCAGCCCGGAGGAGAAGACCGAGCGTGTGCGGGCCAACATCGACGCGTTCGTCGATCGCCTCTACACCTGACGGCGCGGGATCAGCCGGGTAGCGCCAGACCGAAGTCGACGCTGCCGTCGGGATTGACGTCGTAGACCTCGATCCCCTCGGCGACGTTCGCGCCGTCCGTTCCCGTCGACACCGCGATCTTGTTGCACGCGTTACGCAGCAGATCGATCACGAGCTCGACGGCCTCGGCGGGGGAGAAGTGCGTGCGGACGTCGGCCACCACCTGCGGATCGATGCGAGCGGGCTGCCAGATCAAGGCGTCGGCGAACTCGAGCGCAGCCTTGTGCCGCGGCGACAACCCGCTGCGCCGGAAGTCGTCGATCTCGTCGTACAGTTCCTCGCGGCCGCCGGCCATCATCGCGGTCCGATTGCGCAGCGACTTGCACAGACGACAATTGTGCTGCCGGGCCTGATAGAGGCGCACCACCTCGGTGGTCACCGGGTCCAGTTCACGTACCCGTGCGATCTCGACGAGGGTGCGCTGGATCAGCGGCCACGGTTCGCCGGCGGTGTCCCACTCGACGGGGACCGTCCACCCCGGTTCGGACGCCGAGAACAGCGCGTCGAGGCCGGCCCGCGCCCGCGGCACCCAGTCGGCGACGTACAGCAATTGGACGAATCTGCCGGTGTCCGCACCGATCGCGGTGGTCAACGAGGCACGCTGGGCATCGTCGATCATCGACACGTCCACCGAGAATTGCTCGGCGAACTCCAGCGAGGCACCGGTGAGGTCGTCGGCGATCCGTGCGGGCGCCGGCAGCGGCGGAAGTGACAGGGTCCGCGCGCACACCACTCGGGTGCCGGCGGCGAGATCGGTGGGAGCGGTCGCGACGATGCGATCGAGCGTCGACGCCACCTCGGGAGCGAAGTGGCGCAGGGCAGAAGCCCCGCTGTGGTGTGCCCAGTCGTCGTGCTCGGTCATGTCTGTCACCGTCCTCGCATGTGTTGTCCGCCGCGGTCCATTGAACGCTGCCGGAGGGTAATTCGCTTGCCCTGTCCCGAAATCGCTCTACGGTTGGAATATCGAACAATTGATCGGACAGCGGCGTGGGCGATCCCCGTGTCGTTCGTCCCCGACCGGAGCAGGACAGTGAGCCCCACCGAGCACGACCACAACCTCGTGAACTTCGCCAGCCACATCGACGACGGAACCCTCGCGCAGGCGCGGGAGACCGCGTCCATGCCGTTCGTGTACCCGCACATTGCACTGATGCCGGACGCGCACTTCGGCAAAGGTTCGGCGGTGGGAACGGTGATTCCCACCCGCGGAGCAGTGATCCCGGCGGCGGTCGGTGTCGACATCGGATGCGGAATGATCGCCGCGCGAACGCAGTTCGGCCTGGTCGACATCGAGCGTGGCGGCGGTGCGGGACGAACGCTGCATACGCTGCGCCTGGGTGTCGAGCGCGCGATCCCGCTGTCTCCGGGCAATTACAACCTGACCGCGTCGCTCGGGAAGTGGTTCGCGGAGCCCAAGATCGCCGAACTCGAGGAGCGGGCGGCGCGCGACGGCGTCGATCTGTCGCACTCCCCGAAGTGGCGTGAGCAGTTGGGTTCGCTGGGCGGCGGCAACCACTTCATCGAACTGTGCCTCGACGAGGAGGATCGGGTCTGGTTGTTCCTGCACTCCGGTAGTCGTGGGGTGGGGAACAAGATTGCACAGAAGCACATCGCGATCGCCCAGAAGCTCTGCCGGACATGGCACATCGGGTTGCCCAACCGGGATCTCGCCTACCTGGCGGAGGGTGCGCCCGAGTTCTGGGCGTACATCCGGGAACTGCGTTGGGCGCAGCGGTTCGCGCTGCTGAACCGCGCGGAAATGATGGATCGGTTCGCCGAAGTGTTCGGCGAGTGGATCGGCGCGCCGGTGGTGGAGGAAGAGCGGATCAACTGTCACCACAACTACACCGAGCAGGAAGAGCACTACGGAGAGACGGTGTGGCTCACCCGCAAGGGGGCGGTGGACGCGCACGAGGGCGTGGACGCGGTCATTCCGGGGTCGATGGGCACCCGGTCCTACGTGGTCCGGGGAAAGGGCGATGCGCGCGGGCTGTGCTCCGCCCCGCACGGCGCCGGCCGTCGATTCTCCCGGACGCAGGCCCGCAAGCGGTTCACCGTGGCGGACCTGGCCGACCGGATGAAGGGGATCGAGTACCGGCACGGCGCCGAGTGGATCGACGAGATCCCGGACGCCTACAAGGACATCGACGTCGTCATGGACGACGCTCGAGATCTCGTGGAGGTCCGGCACACGCTGCGGCAGATCCTCAACGTGAAGGGCACCTGATCGGTCCGTGGAAGCAGCGACACCCCGGGATCTGTCCCGGGGTGTCGCCGCGAACGGGTGTCGCGCTCAGCTGAAATCGAGGGTGCTGCCGAAATTCAGGAGGTTGCCGATCGGTCCGATCAGAAACGGGAACAGCGAGACGAGGTTGAGGTTCATCGTGGGCCTTTCCAGGGCGAGACCGGTCGACAAGGTCGTTATGCGCCCGAAATATAGCCGAGGGTCGGCCCGGACCACGGCGTTTTGCGGAAAGTGATCTGGACGATCGTCCAGCAGTCGCGCGCGGTGGGTCAGGAGGGTTGCGCGAGCAACGCGTCGAGGGCGGCGAAGCTCGCGTTCATACCCGCCTCCATGCCGGACTGCATCATGCCGTCGCGGTCCTCGGGCGTCATGAACATCGAATCCATCACCAGCTTGGTGCGGCCGTCACCGAGATCGACGAACTCGATCGTCTCGACCGAGACGTGGGTCGGCATGCCGTCCCACTCGAACGACCAGATGATGCGCTCACCCGGCGTCACCTCCCGGAATCGCCCCTCGAATCCGGCCGCACCGCCCTCGTGGTGTTCGACGAAGCGCCAATGCCCACCGCGCCCCAGTTCCCACTTCTCGACGTCGAGCCGGTTGCCGCGCCCCCACCACCTGGCGATGAGATCCGGTTCGGTGTAGGCGGCCCACACGCGGTCGCGTGGCGCCCCGACTACGCGTTCGATGTGCACGCCTCGGTCACCCGTGGTGGCAACTGTGGCGGTTTCTGTCCGGTCGGTCATCGATCCTCCGTCGGTGTCTGCTCACAGGGGAAGTGTCGTGTCGGTGAGCTTTTCGGCCACCGCCCAGAGCGACGGCGCCAGATCCTCGCCCCGGGAGCTGCGAGGTGGGTCGTACCGCCGGGTGGGCCCGACGAGTGCCATCCGGCCACCCGGTCCGTAGTAGCCGCCCTGGACGGCGTCAGGGCTGGTCGCGGCGAACAGGATCGGCTCGACGCCCGCACGGACGTCCTGCGACGGCAGCATTGTGCGGTCGTTGCCGGAGAACATGCCGTGGCGGGGCCGCTCGCGCCCGAGGCTCGCACCGGCGGTCTGGAGATTGGTTCGGGTGTAACCGGGGTGAGCGTAGGTGCTCAGCAGGTGCCAGCCGAGTTCGTCGGCCACCCGTGCCAACTGTTGCGCCATGAGCATATCGGCGAGCTTGGACTGCGCGTAGCTCAATGCCGGGCTGTACCGGTGCCGCGACTGCAGGTCCCGAAAGTTGATCCGGCCGTAGTGCGCCGTGCCGCTCGTCATCGTCGCGACCCGCGGCATGGCGGCGTCCAGCAGTAGGGGTAGCAGCAGGTTGGTGAGGGCGAACGGGCCGAGGAAATTGGAGCCGAACTGCAGCTCGAACCCGTCCACCGTCTCGAACCTGCGCGGCGGCGACATGACGCCGGCATTGTTGATCAGCAGATCGAGCGGTCGACCGTCGTCGAGGAGACCGGCGGCGAACTCCCGCACGGAGCCGAGGTCGGCCAGGTCGATCCGGCGGATCTCGAGTTGCGCGTCGGGGTTCTCGTGCATGATCTCGGCGCACGCCGACTCGCCCCTGGCGGGTGTCCGCACGGCCATCACGACGTGTGCGCCCGCCGCGGCCAGCCGCCGGGTGGCTTCCTTGCCGATGCCGCTGTTGGCGCCGGTGACGACGACGTACCGGCCCGTGATGTCGGGAACCTGATACATGGAACCCCCTCGGCGATCGGCGACACGCGGGTTCGTTCGCGTCCCAATCTACCGCCGGTGGAGCCGACTACCGGCCGGATGTCACCGCTTCGTCGTACGCTCGCGACCGCCGGCCGATGAGTTCTCGGCGCGGTCGCGGTCTATCCCACCGAACACGATGCGGAACACGACGACCGGAAGGATCTCGACCATGCAGACGATCACCCCGTGCCTGTGGTTCGACACCGAAGGCGAGGAGGCCGCGACCTTCTACGTCTCGCTGTTCGAGAACTCCAGGATTCTGAACATCTCCCGGTACGGGCCGGGCATGCACCGGCCGGAGGGGCTGGCGTTGACGGTGGAGTTCGAGCTGAACGGCCAGAAGTTCACCGCTCTCAACGGCGGGCCGGAGTTCCCGTTCACCGAGGCTGTGTCGTTTCAGGTGAGCTGCGCCGACCAGGCCGAGGTCGACGAGTACTGGAACCGGTTGACCGCCGACGGCGGCCAGGAGAGCCGGTGCGGCTGGTTGAAGGACCGGTGGGGCGTGTCGTGGCAGATCGTCCCGGAGACCCTGGCGTCGTATATCGGCGGACCGGACCCGGCAGCCGCGCAGCGCGCGACACAGGCGATGATGCAGATGCGCAAGCTCGACATCGACGTCATTCGTGAGGCGTACGAGAACCCCTGACGGTTTGGCCGCGCCTGGTCGGTGAGGTTCGCTGTGCGTCATGGGATTCACGCGCGACCAACTCGAGGCCTTCCGGGACGCGGAGGTGCCGGACCTGATCGGCCCAGGCTGCCGGCTGCTCTTCGTGGGCATCAACCCGGGCCTGTGGACCGCGGCCACCGGCGCGCACTTCGCCCGGCCCGGGAACCGTTTCTACCCGGCGTTGCTGCGGGCCGGCATCGTCGACCGCCCCATCGACCCCACCACCGGCATGTCCGACGAGGACCGCAGCCTGCTCGTAGCCCGCGGGATCGGGATAACGAACATCGCCCACCGTGCGACCGCCCGCGCCGACGAGCTCACCGCAGAGGAGCTGCAGACGGGCGGTGTCCGCCTGCGTGAGACGGTTGCCCGGGTGCGACCGCGGGTGGTGGCGGTAGCCGGGATCACCGCGTACCGCACAGCTTTCGGAATGCGGAAGGCGGTGGCAGGACGTCAGCCCGAGGGTTTCAAGGGCGCCGCGCTGTGGGTGGTGCCGAATCCGAGCGGTCTCAACGCGCACGACACCGTGGACTCCCTCGCCCGGGCGTACCGGGCCGCCGCGGTCGACGCGGGCGTCGTGTCGGACTGACTACGCGCCCGGTCGCCCGCTCGGCCCTCTCGTTCCGGCCGTGCGACGGCCGTGGACGCGGCACACTCGAAGGGTGGCGGACAACGGTGCGGCACTCCCGCTCTTCGCGTCGGATCCGGTCGCGGCAGCGATCCTGGCCGTCGCCTTCCTCGCCGTCGTGCTGTCCGAACTGTGGATCGGCCGGACGCACCCGGGCGCCGGGTCCCACCGGGACGGCTGGACCGGGGCGGCCGTGGGACTGGGCCTGTTGGTGGCGTACGTCGGCGGTGCGACGGTCGGCGTGCTGGTGTCGGCGACCGTGATCACCGACGGCGCCTGGTGGCTCTTCGGGGCGGGCATCGCGGTGGCCGCTGCGGGCCAGGTGCTGCGCCTGCGGGCCGTTCACGAACTCGGTGCCTCGTTCACGTTCCAGGTCCAGACCGTGGAGGGGCAGCACGTCGTGGACACCGGCCTCTACCGCCGGATCCGGCATCCTTCGTACACGGGTGCGCTGATCTGTGCGCTCGGGTTCACTGTCGCCTACACGAATTGGCTTGCGCCGCTGACCGTACTGGGTCTGGCGGCTGCGTACGTCGTGCGCATCCCGCACGAGGAGCGGGTGCTCGTCGAGGGGCTGGGCGACCCGTACCGGCAGTACATGCACCGCACACGACGATTGATCCCCTTCGTACTGTGATGCTCGGCGGGGCCGCATCTACTATCTACGTACATAGGTAGTAGGTTGGGTGTCGTGTGGATGCCGGGATGGAGAAACGGTCGGGCGATCGCTGCTGCGGGGCTGGTCGCGATGCTGCTGTCGGGATGCGCCACCGGGACGGACGCCGTCGCACAGGGCGGGACGTTCGACTTCGTCGCGCCCGGCGGTCAGATGGACATCTTCTACGACCCGCCCGAATCGAGAGGAACGATCGGGAACCTCGCGGGCCCGGAACTGATCACCGATCAGCAGGTCGGCGTCGCGGACTTCCCCGGGCAGGTTGTGGTGATCAACCTGTGGGGTCAGTGGTGCGCGCCGTGCCGCGCCGAGGCGGACGACCTCGAACGCGTCTACCAGGCGACCAGGGGGAGCGGTGTGCAGTTCCTCGGGATCAACGTACGAGATCCCCAGCGGGACAAGGCCCAGGACTTCGCGGTCGACTTCGGGCTCACCTACCCGTCGATCTACGACCCGCCGATGCGCTCACTGCTGGCGCTCGGCGGAAAGTACCCGACGAGTGTCATCCCGTCGACGATCGTCCTCGACCGGCAGCACCGCGTCGCCGCGGTGTTCCTGCGCGAGCTGCTCGACGTGGACCTCCAGCCCGTGGTCGAGCGGATCGCGGCCGAATGACGCGGGCGGGCGCGGTCACATCGTGAGCACCATGCGATACCGCGCGCGTCCTTCGTCCATTGCGGCGTACGCGTCCGCGGCCTCGGCGAGCGGGCGCTCCTCGATCTGAGCACGCACGCCGGTCAGGACCGCGAACTGCATCGTCTCCTCGACGTCGCGAGCGGTGCCCGACGGGTGTCCGGTCACGCTGACGCCGGGCGTGATCAGCTGCATCGGGCTGATCGGCAGTGGGTCGGGCGTGACACCCACGACGACCAGTTCGCCCAGCGGGGTCAGTCCGCCGATCGTGTCGGCCATGGCCTTCGAGTTCGCGGCGGTCGCCAGAATCGCCGACACGCCCCCGAGGGACTGCAAGGCCGCAGCGACGTCGCCGGCTGTGGAATCCACATAATGGTGGGCGCCGAACCGGCGTGCGTCGTCCCGCTTTTCGGAGCCGCGTGCGATGGCGACCGTCTCGAATCCCATCGCGCGGGCGAACTGGACTCCGAGGTGTCCGAGTCCGCCGACGCCCAGGACGGCGACGCGGTCACCGGGCCGCGCCCGAGTCTTGCGTAGCGCGTCGAACGTCGTGACCCCGGCGCAGCTCATCGGTGCGGCCTCCGCGAACGTGAGGCCCTCCGGGATCCGGGCGAGCGCGTTGGCCGGCGCCGTCACCGACTCGGCGTAGCCGCCGGGATACTGCCAGCTGGGTACCTGCATCCGCTCGCAGTGGATGAAGGTGCCCTTCCGGCACGGGACGCACTCGTTGCAGTGGCCGCCGAACCAGCCGACCGCCACCCGGTCGCCGACCGCGAACTCGTCGACGCCGTCGCCGAGTTCGGCTACAGTCCCGGCGATCTCGTGTCCGGGAGTCAGTGGCCAGGACATTCCGGGGAATCCGCCGTTGACGAACCCGTGATCGGTACCGCAGACGCCGCATGCGGCGACCGCGATGCGGACGTGGTCGCGATCGGGGTGCGTCGTCTCGACGTCGGCGAGTGTCAGTGGTTCACCGGGGGACTGGACGTGTACTGCTCGATGTGTCGGCATCGGCACCTCGCTCCGGGTGTGGCGGTCGGCGGTCCGTGTTCCAGTCAAACCCGCAGGGACGGACCGTGGCAAGGGCCCGCGGCGCACGCGGCAAAAACGACGAAAGGCCCGGTAGAGCGAATGCTCTACCGGGCCTTCGGTATTCGGGACGGCCGTCAGCTCACAGGCCGGGGCGCTTGCCGATCGTCAGCGTGACTTCGCCGGTGTGGGCGAAGAAATCGTTGCCCTTGTCGTCGACGACGATGAACGCCGGGAAATCTTCGACGTCGATCTTCCAGACCGCCTCCATGCCGAGCTCTTCGTACTCGACGATCTCGACGTTCTTGATGCAGTCCAGCGCCAGACGTGCCGCCGGGCCGCCGATCGAGCCGAGGTAGAAGCCGCCGTGCGTGTTGCACGCGTCGGTGACCTGCTTGGACCGGTTGCCCTTGGCGAGCATGATCATCGATCCGCCCGCAGCCTGGAACTGTTCGACGTACGAGTCCATCCGGCCCGCGGTGGTGGGTCCGAAGGAGCCCGACGCCATCCCGTCCGGGGTCTTGGCCGGTCCGGCGTAGTACACCGGGTGATCCTTGAGGTACTGCGGCATCTCCTCGCCGGCGTCCAGGCGCTCCTTGATCTTCGCGTGCGCGATGTCGCGCGCGACGACCAGCGGGCCTGTCAGCGACAGACGGGTCTTGACCGGGTGCTTGGACAGCTCGGCCAGGATCTCCGGCATCGGGCGGGTGAGGTCGATCTTGACCGCGGCACCCTTGCCGGTACCCGAGACGCCGTCGGTTTCCGTGTCGAGCTGGGTGTCGGTGACCTCGGGAAGGAACTGGCCCGGGTTGAACTCGAGCTGCTCGAGGAAGACGCCCTCGGGGGTGATCTTCGCCTTGGCCTGGCGGTCGGCCGAGCACGAGACGGCGATCGCGACGGGCAGCGAGGCGCCGTGGCGGGGGAGACGGATGACGCGGACGTCGTGGCAGAAGTACTTGCCGCCGAACTGTGCGCCGATGCCGATCTTCTGGGTGAGCTCGAAGACCTTCTTCTCGAGCTCGTGGTCACGGAAGCCGCGCCCGGTGATTGCGCCCTCGGTGGGCAGCTCGTCCAGGTAGTGCGCGGACGCGTACTTGGCTGTCTTGAGCGCGAACTCGGCGGAGGTGCCGCCGACGACGATCGCCAGGTGGTACGGCGGGCAGGCCGCAGTGCCCAGCGAACGGATTTTGGCCTCGAGGAACTGCATCATCGAGTCCGGGTTCAGGATGGCCTTCGTCTCCTGGTACAGGTACGACTTGTTGGCCGATCCGCCGCCCTTGGCCATGAACAGGAACTTGTAGGAGTTCTCGTGGCCCTTCGCGGTATCCGCGTACAGCTCGATCTGCGCGGGCAGGTTGTTGCCCGTGTTCTTCTCCTCCCACATGGTGATGGGAGCGTTCTGCGAGTAGCGCAGGTTCAGCTTGGTGTAGGCGTCGTACACGCCACGGGCGATCGACTCCTCGTCGTCGCCCGGAGTGAGCACCTGCTGGCCGCGCTTGCCCATGACGATCGCGGTGCCGGTGTCCTGGCACATCGGCAGCACGCCCGCGGCGGAGATGTTGGCGTTCTTCAGGAGGTCCAACGCGACGAACTTGTCGTTGCCCGACGCCTCGGGATCGTCGAGGATGCTCGCGACCTGCTTCAGGTGGTCCGTGCGCAGGTAGTGCGAGATGTCGTGCAGTGCGGTCTCGGTGAGCAGCCGCAGGGCCTCTGGTTCGACCTTCAGGAACGTGCGGCCGTCCGGTCCTTCGACGGTCGACACGCCCTCGGTGGTGAGCAGCCGGTACTCGGTGGGGTCTTCACCGATCGGCAGCAGGTCCTCGTAGAGGAATTCCGGCATCGTTTCTCCTGAACACGGGCTGTTGAGTTCGGTTCCAGGCTAACGGCGGGCATTCGCCGCTCCGAATCGGGGCAGCGTGTGAACACGTCGAATCGGGGGTAGTCCCAGTGCAGTGTGCGAAAGCTCACCGGCCGCGCAGCAGTGGAGGGCGTACGCTGAATTGGATAACGGGCAGATAACGGTATGTCGTCTGTCGGTATCGGGTAGATCGGACGGACGGGGCCCCTCACCGTATGAACATCGCTACAGCCAACGCCGACACCGTGTCGACCACGGGCATTCACCGCATCCGCGCCGCGCACGCCTGGCTGGATGTCGTCGTCGTCGTCGCCGTCCTGGTCTCGACCAATCTGGTCGCGCACTTCACCACGGTCTGGGCGAGTATCGCGACGGTTCCGATCGCCGCGGTCGTCCTGGTCGGGCTCACCCGTCGTCGCGGACTCGGCTGGGCGGAACTGGGGTTGTCGCCGCGACACTGGCGCAAGGGCACGGTCTATGCGCTCGCGTGTGTGGGGTTGGTGCTCGCCGTCGTGGCTGTCGGCATCGCGCTGCCGTTCACCCGGCAGTTCTTCATGGCGGATCGCTACGCGACCGTCTCCGGCGCCCTCATCGCCTCGATGATCGTCATTCCGCTGCAGACCGTGATCCCCGAGGAGCTCGCGTTCCGTGGCGTGCTGCAGGGCACCCTGTCGCGTGTCTCCGGGGCACGTGGTGTCTTCGCTGCCGGATCGCTGCTCTTCGGGCTGTGGCACATCGCCTCGTCGCTGGGACTCACGACGGGCAATCGCGGTCTCACCGGGATCCTCGGCGGCGGGCTGATGGGGCAGATCCTCGGCATCGCCGGCGCGGTCGCTGCCACCGCCGCGGCCGGATTCGTCTTCACATGGCTCCGTAGTCGCAGTGGCAGCCTGCTCGCCCCGATCGCGTTGCACTGGTCGCTCAACGGCATCGGCGCACTCGCTGCCGCTCTCGTCTGGCACGCCTCCCTGGCCTGACCCGGCCCTGGTTTCGACGGCTCGTTCCGCCCCGGCGGAGCGAGCCGTCCGTCTTCTGTGCCACCAGATTTGCCGACAGTCTGGACTGTTTGTAAGTTTCCCGATAATGTCCGACATGTGACCCAAGGCACAGCAACTACTTCTCGCACGCAGGCAGAACGCAGTGCCGCGACCCGCGGAAAGCTCCTCGACGCCACCATCGAACTGCTCGTGGAGGTGGGCTACGCCGGCACCAGCAGTCAGGCCGTGACGAAGCGCGCCGGAGTGTCGCGGGGCGCCCAGCTGCACCAGTTCCCCACCAAGGAATCGCTGGTCGTGGCCGCGGTCGGCCATCTGGTGGACAGGCGCCTGGCCGAGCTGCTGCGTTCACGCCCCGATCCCGACCGCGGGCTCGAGACGCTCTGCGAGGCGTTCACCGGCCCGCTCTTCTATGCGGCCCTCGAACTCTGGGTCGCCGCCCGCACCGATCCCGGCCTGCACGAAGCGATGATTCCGCTCGAGCGCAAGGTCGGAGACGCGCTGCGTCTCGGATTCGCCGAGATCGTCGGCGACCGCATGAGCGCGGACGCCGTCGATCTCAGTATCGAGATCGCCAGGGGGCTGGCGGTCTCCGCCCTGTTCCGCACTCCCGAAGCCGACCGGCAGTTGCGTGATCGTCTGCTGCCCGTCTGGAAAGCGATGGTGACGCAGTGAAAACCGGACGGACCACCCTGCCCGCTCACGTCCACACCCTGATCGTGGGTGCAGGCTTCGGCGGTATCGGCCTCGCCGCCACCCTTCTCCGCGAGGACCCCGCGGCGGACCTACTCGTGATCGAGCGTGCCGACGACGTCGGCGGCACCTGGCGGGACAACACCTACCCGGGCTGCGCCTGCGACGTACCCAGCGCCCTGTACTCCTACTCGTTCGCTCCGGAGCCGGACTGGCGATACGCCTACGGCAAGCAGCCCGAGATCCACGCCTACCTGCGGCGCGTGGCCGATCAGACCGGTGTGGCCGACCGGACGGTGACCGGATGTGAACTGGTGGAAGCGCATTGGGATGCCCACGGCAGGCAGTGGCGGGTCCGCACCGGGCGGGGGGATCTCACCGCGACCGTTCTCGTCGCCGCCACGGGCGCGCTCTCCGCGCCGAAGCTTCCGGACGTGCCGGGCGTCGAATCCTTCACCGGTACAACCTTCCACTCGGCGACGTGGGACCACGGCTACGACCTCGCCGGAAAGAGGGTCGCGGTGATCGGTACGGGGGCGTCGGCGATCCAGTTCGTTCCCGAGATCGTCGATCGGGTCGAGCACCTCACGTTGTTCCAGCGGACGGCGTCGTGGGTGCTGCCCAAGCACGACCGCGCCGTCTCGCGCATCGAACGCGCCCTGTTCCGCGCGTTCCCGTCCACCCAGAAGCTCGTGCGCGGCGCGGTGTACGCCCAGAAGGAGGGCTACGTCGTCGGTATGGCGCACCAACTCTGGCTACTGCGCTTGTTCCAGCGTCGCGCCGAGGCGTATCTGCGCGCGCAGGTGCCGGACGACGGCCTGCGAGCCGCGTTGACGCCGGCGTTCACCATCACGTGCAAGCGGATTCTGCTCTCCAACGACTGGCTGCGGACACTCACGCGCCGCGACGTGACCGTGGTGTCGTCGGGCCTGACCGCTGTCACCGAGACCGCAGTGTTCGACGACGCGGGCAACGAGTATCCGGTCGACGCAATCATCTTCGCCACCGGCTTCACCCCCACCGAGCCGCCCGTCGCGCGGCACGTCCGGGGAGCGGACGGTCGCACGCTGGCCGAACATTGGTCGGGGAGCCCGTCGGCGCATCTCGGCACGACGGTGCACGGGTTCCCGAATCTGTTCCTCATGTACGGGCCCAACACCAACCTCGGACACAGCTCGATCGTGTACATGCTCGAGTCGCAGGCCACCTACATCGCCGACGCACTGCGGGTGATGCGGGACGAACGGGCCGCGACCGTCGAGGTCACCGGGGACGCGCAGCGGCGCTACAACGACGGACTGGATCCGCAGCTGGCGCGCACCGTCTGGAACGCCGGTGGCTGCGACAGCTGGTACCTGGACGCCAGCGGACGCAACTCGGTGATGTGGCCCACGTACACGTGGCGGTTCCGCAGGCGCACGAGGCGGTTCGACCGGGAGAACTACCGACTGACCACCGCGGGCGAGGGCCGCCGGGCGACCGAGGACACGGGGGCGCGCGCATGACGCACTACGACGTGGTGGTGATCGGTTCGGGCTTCGGCGGGAGCGTCGCCGCCCTGCGCCTCACCGAGAAGGGGTATCGCGTCGGTGTCCTGGAGGCCGGACGGCGCTTCGCGGACGACGAACTGCCGCAGACGTCGTGGCGGCTGCGGCGGTACCTGTGGGCGCCGTGGCTCGGCTGCTACGGCGTGCAACGGATGCATCTGCTTCCGGACGTCCTCGTGATGGCCGGTGCCGGTGTGGGTGGTGGGTCCCTCAACTACGCCAACACGCTCTACCGGCCTCCGGCCGCATTCTTCCGCGAATCCCCGTGGGGTCACATCACCGATTGGGAGCGTGAACTCGCGCCCTACTACGAGCAGGCCGAACGAATGCTCGGCGTCCGGGAGAACCCGACCTTCACCGCCGCCGACGAGGTGATGCGTTCGGTCGCAGAGGAACTGGGCGTCGGGCAGACGTTCTCATCCACGCCGGTAGGGGTGTTCTTCGGTGAACCCGGCGCACGTGTCCCGGACCCCTTCTTCGGCGGTGCCGGCCCGGACCGGACCGGTTGCACAGAGTGCGGAAGCTGCATGACCGGGTGCCGCGTCGGAGCCAAGAACACCCTCGTGAAGAACTACCTGTACCTCGCCGAACGCGCCGGAGCGACCATCCACCCCATGACCACGGTGGAGGAGGTGCGCCCGCGCGCCGGCGGTGGCTACACGGTCACCGGCCGCGTCACGGGCGGGATTCGGAGACCGCGCGCCACGTTCACCGCCGACCAGGTCGTCGTCGCCGCAGGCACCTACGGGACCGCCCGACTGCTGTTGTCCATGCGCGATCGTGGCCTACTTCCGAAGCTGTCGCCCCGACTGGGCGCCGTGGTGCGGACGAATTCGGAAGCGGTGCTCGCTGCGGCCGCGAGAACGCGGTCGGTGGACTTCACGCACGGGGTGGCCATCACGTCCTCGTTCCATCCCGACGATCACACCCATATCGAGCCCGTTCGATACGGCAAGGGCAGCAACGTGATCGGGTTGCTGCAGGCGCTTCTCACCGACGGTGGCGGACGCGTGCCCCGACCGCTGAGGGCAGTGGGAGTGGCGCTGCGGAACCCGGGCGCCTTCCTGCGGACGCTGTCGGTGCGGCACTGGTCCGAGCGCACGGTGATCGCACTGGTCATGCAGACCGACGACAACTCGCTCGAGCTCGCCGGCAAGAAGGGTCTGTTCGGCCGGCGCAGACTCACCAGCCGTCCGGGTCCGGGGGCGCCACCACCCGAGTGGATCCCGGTGGGGCACGAGGTCATCCGCCGCGTGGCCGAGCGGATCGGGGGCGACGCGGGCGGGTCACTGCTCGATCTGGTGAACATCCCGATGACGGCGCACTTCCTCGGCGGTTGCACCATCGGGGACAGTGCCGCGACCGGCGTGGTCGACCCGTACCTGCGGGCGTACGGGCACGAGGGGCTCCACGTCGTGGACGGTTCGGTCGTCAGCGCGAACCTCGGCGTCAACCCGTCGCTGACGATCACCGCGCAGGCCGAACGTGCGATGGCTCTGTGGCCCAACAAGGGCGAGAACGACTCTCGTCCCGACCTCGACGCGCCGTACGAGGCGGTCGCGCCGGTTGTCCCGGCGCACCCCACCGTGCCGCCGGAGGCGCCGGGCGCGCTGCGTCTGCCCGTGTCCCCGGTGAGCCATTCGTCCGCAGCCGGGGATCGCCACGAGAGAGGGGAACGTCCGTGTGGAGCGTGACTGAGAGCGAACACCTCCGGCAGGACTGGCCGATCAGTCCGCCGCCGCCGTGGCCGGCGAAGGTCCGGGCCACCCTGTGGTGGCATCGCGCGACGCCCGAAGCGGCATCGTTCGGGCCGGGGGGCCGCGCACTGCCCGTCACACTCGCGATGATGGTCGACTACCTCGAGTCGCCGGTCGGTCCGTACCGCGAGATCCTTGCCAGTCCCGTTCTCCGTGCGC
The DNA here is from genome assembly GCF_002094305.1 of Prescottella equi. Taxonomy (GTDB): domain Bacteria; phylum Actinomycetota; class Actinomycetes; order Mycobacteriales; family Mycobacteriaceae; genus Prescottella; species Prescottella equi. The sequence continues at coordinate 35,754 of NZ_LWTX01000002.1, read as the reverse complement.
CGTCCCTTCGCGCCGGTGTCCTTCCGTCGATGGCGGTCCCGTTCATCGCAGTCGACTCCGAACCGTCGGTCCACGGCGGACGAGAGCACTGGCATCTGCCGAAGGTGCTCGCCACTTTCGACGGGGATGTCACGGGCACGTTCACCGCGAGCGCCGACGGTTGGGAAGTGCGGACCACAGCGCGATCATTCGGGCCCTCGTTACCGATCGTGGGTGCGCTCGGGTTCGCGCAGCCGTTGCCGGACGGCGGTGTCGCACGGGCTCGCGCACGGCTGCGCGGAAGGTTCCGTGGTGCGCGGGTCGCGGTGGACGCCACCGGCCCCACGCTCGGACAGTGGATGCGGCCGGGGCCGCACCCTGGGATCGTCATCGAATCCGGCGTGATGAGCACCGGACCGGCACGCGTGACGCGCGGGTGACGGGGCGATTCACAGCACCGTCACGGCGCCGGCAGACTGACCGCGGAACGCAGCCAGCGTGTCGGCCTGCTCCTCGATCGCGGCCTTGGTCCGCGCCGGCAGTTTCTCCCACGCGGTCACCTCCACTGACAGCTTCTTCCCCGAAGTGCGCGGCCGCCACAGGCCGACGATCTCGCCACCGACGGCGACGGCGCCGGGGCGGCCGAGCGTGGGCCACAGCGCTTTTCGATTGTCCTCATCGGGTACGAGTAGTTCGCGATCCTTCAGTTGCAGGTACGGGTCGAACGGCCCGAGTAGGCGAACCGAAGCGTCGGCGGGCGGCCCGAGGAGCGCATCGAGGCTTTCGGTCAGGATCCACCTCGGGGTGCCGTCGACCGACACTTCGGTGACGTCGGACGGCCAGTGCGCCTTGACGTCCTTCACCGGGGCGTCGATGTACGACGCGGTTGCCTTGGGATCGGTCGGACCGAAGAACCGCAGGTAGCCGCGGATCACGTCGAAGCGGGCGTCGGCCTCCGCGGCGGTGCGTGCGTAAGGCTTGCCCCGCCATCCGGGGATCCGTTCGAGCACCGGCGGTGAGGTCTCGGGCCGCAGTTCCAGACCGGCCTGCAGCGCCGCGAGCCGAAACGGCATCTCGTACATGTGCGTCGCATTGCACGGACGGCAGAAGCGCAGGTAGGGCTCGTCCATTCGCGCCGTGAGTGCCGACGACATCTCGCCCTTCACGGTGGGCTGCCGGACGATGTCGCGCATCTCGGCAGCCACCGTCCGAAGCGCGTCGAAGGTCGGTATCCCCGCGGCCTTCAGCGGACGGTTGGCGTCGAAGATGCGCTTGGCGGCGTCCGCGTCGGACAGTGGAGCGGTGGCGACCGCGACCGCCGACAGGTCCGCGCGCCGGTACCGGTGTGGTGCTCCGCGCAGTGTCCAGGCGAGTGCGAGGTCGTCCGAGGTGCCCGGCGGCGTGCCCCGCAGGTGGAGCGCCCACGCCGCGCCGTCGGGACCGGTGTTCTGGATCCCGAGATCGAGAAGGTCGCAGTCGGTGGGGTTCTGCGCGGAACCGGGGGGACGATCGAGTTGCTGGACATGCCACCGGTACGAGAGCACCTGCGCGCGGGTCACTTCCACGGTCATAGCGGTGAGTGTAAGGGCGGTCTCGGACAAACGCGCACGGACACTAGACTGCGAGTATGGAAACCGAACCCGGCGAGAAGCCGTCCCTGCGCGCGTTACAGAAGCAGCGGAGCCGGGCACACCTGCTGGACACCGCAGCGCGGCTGATCGGCGAGCGGGGATTTCGCGAGACGACCATCGACGACATCGCCAAGGCGGCCGGCGCGAGCCGTGCCACGCTGTACTCGTACTTTCCGAGCAAGGACGCCATCGCCCACGAGATCGTCGTCGAGGTCTGGGACCGCGCCGAGGCGCTGTACCGCGATTTCGGTGGTTTGGACGACTGGTCGCGACCGACGATCCGTGCCTGGGTGGGGCGCGTCGTCGAGGCGTGGGAGGCGAGCGGAGACAGGCTCCGCGTCCAGTCGGCCGGGGTGGTCCGGTTCGACGACTTCTACCTCGGCTACCACCGCCGCTTCGTCGCGGCGCTCACTGCGAACACTGTGTTGTGGAGGCGGTTCGACGCCGCCGACGTCGAGCGGCGCGCGCTGTTGCTCATCAGTGGGCTCGAGCTGTTCCTCAACACGTGGATGGTGCGCGGGTGGCGTGTCGATCGCGACGGCGCGATCGACACGCTCACCGACGTCTGGTGCGCGGCACTGCGGTCGGAGTAGCGCTCAGCCGTACGTGAACTTGGCCCGCATGATGCCGCCGATCTCGGCGAGCGCCAGCCGCGCCCGGGCATGGAGATCGGCATGCATCAGGAAGCCGTGCGCCACACCGGGATACCGCAGAACGGCGGTCTGGACCCCTGCGTCCCGGAGGCGGTGTGCGTATTCCTCGGCGCCGTCGCGGCTGGGATCGTGCGACGCCGTGACCACGATCGCCGCCGGCGGAACCGTCAGGTCCGCTGCCAGGCTCGGCACCCCGTACGGGTGGTCCCGGCTGGGATCGTCACCGAGATACAGGTTCTTCGTCCACGCGAAGTCGCCGGCGGTGATGATCGGGCCGTCCGCGAACTCGAGCACCGACGGTCTGGTGTCGTCGCGGTCGATGCCCGCGTAGATGTGCAACTGGAACGCCAGCGGCGCCCCGCCCTCGTCGCGGGTCTGCAAGGTCACCCCGGCGGCGAGGGTCGCGCCGGCGCTGTCGCCGGCGACCGCGATCCGATCTCCGTCGATACCGAGGCCGGCGGCGTTGCCGGCCACCCACTGCGTCGCGAAGTACGCCTCGTCGGTAGCCACTGGGTAAGGGTGTTCCGGAGCGAGCCGGTAGTCGACGCTCACCACGACTGCGCCCGACGCCACGGCCAGGAGACGGGCGAGCCGATCGAAGCTGTCGATGCTGCCGATGACGAGACCGCCCCCGTGGAAGTACACGAGCGCGGGCAGGTCCGGTGCGTCGACCGGGTGGTAGATCCGCAGGCGGAGCGGTCCGTGCGGGCCGTCGACGACGCGGTCCTCGACCCGGTGCATGTCCGGGCCCGGTCGCTGCGGCAGCGACTCGAAGGCGGTGCGGGCAGCCTGCACGCCTGCCACGTGCATCGGTACCCAGTCCTCACGGGTGCCGAGGTAGGCGGCGACGTCGGGGTCGAGCTCGAGCATGGGCGTTGTCCTCTCGGATCCGGAAATTCAGGCCGTGACCTTGCCGTCGACGTCGGGGGCGACCTTGACTGCTTCCCAGTCGGCGCGGGTCCGGGGATCCATGCGGGAGACGAACGAATCGAGCTGTGACCACAGCGATTTCGATACGGTCATGGTCCCCGGCGTCATCACCTCGTCGATGAGCGCGGACCACGCTTCCGGGGTGTGTTCGTCGGTGAGGGCACCCGGTGTCTCGGCCTGCACCACCCGGGAGACCAGCCCGCCGCCCACCGCGAATACCTCGCCGGTGAGTGTGGTGTCGGCGTGCAGGAGATACGCGGCGAACGCCGCGACCGCCTCGGGTGGGAAGTGCGCCTGCAGGAACTCCCCGAATCCGGGCTGCTCGATGCCGGCGGTTGAACGGGTCCAGGCCGCGGGGAGGATCGCGTTGGAGCGCACACCGATTCGCTTCCCGAGAATCGCCTGCGTTCGCGTCAAGGAGAGGATCGCGCCCTTCGCGGCCGCGTAACCGGGCATCGCGGGGGCGCCGTAGCTTCCGTTCGACGAGATGTTGAGGATCCGTCCGTTGCCCGAGGCGGACAGGTGCGGCCAGGCGGCGTCGGTGACGCGGTGCGCGCCGCGCAGGTGCACGTCCACCAAGGTATCGAAGTCACCGCCGGCTCCGGCGTTGTTGACGACGATGTCCAGGTGACCGAAGGTGTCCACCGCGGCCTGCACGATGCGATCCGCCTCGGTCACGACGTCACCGGTCACGCCCGTCGCCGTCCCGCCGTCGCTCTCGATCAGGCGCACGGCCTCGTCGGTTCCGGGGGCGTTGGAGCCGCCGGCCCAATCGCGCCCGAGGTCGTTGACCACCACCGCGCAACCCCGCGCGGCGAGCGTGCGCGCGTACGTGAGGCCCAGCCCGAAGGTGGACACGCCGGTGACGAGTGCAACCTGTCCGTCGAATCGAAGTTCATTCATGGCCGGCAACGCCTTTCGCTGGGCTCGGAGGGGTACGGATCGGACGGTAGCCGACGAAACGGCCCGAGGGTAGACATTCGAGCAAAAAACCAGACTGAGAGTCTGGTAAACGGGATGAAGGTATGGACAGGCGGGTTGCCGTGGCCTACTGTCCCGAGGAACGTCACCGAGCCGGATCGCGCGGGCGCTGTGCGAGTTCCGCCCCGGACCACCCGTCCTGCAAGGAGATTTCGATGACATCCAGCACCGCCGCTCCCGCCGCTACGGACGACGACTGCTCGCCCGCCGATGCCGGAGCCCTCGCGGACCGGCTGCGGTCGGCCGACCCGGCCGTGCTGCTGGCGGTGCTGGCACAGGTCACGGGGGACACCGGCGTACTCGATCGGTACGAAGGCGCGATCTCCCACGTACCGGATGCGCCCGAGATGGCCGGCGTCACCGACCACGCCACGGCCGCCGCGATCGTCGCGGAGCTGACTGTGGCGCTGGCCGTCGGCAAGGCACCCGGCCTCGCGCCGGACGACCCGGAACTCTTCGCCCGGCTCGTTCCGCTGGCGCTCGGGGTGGCGCCCGGCGACGAGTTCCTGCCCATGCTCCTCGAGCAGGGAGGATTCCACCCGGCGCAGCCGGTGCTGCCGCGCACCGTGCCGCTGCCTCGCACCCTGGACGTCGCAATCGTCGGAGGTGGGCTCGCCGGAATCGCGGCTGCGATGGCCGCGGAACGGGAAGGTGTTTCGTACGAAATTCTCGAACGCAACGACGAGCTCGGCGGCACGTGGCTCGTCCAGACGTACCCCGGCGTCGGGGTCGACACTCCGTCGTCGTACTACTCGTTGTCCTCCGAGCTGAATTCGGACTGGACCAGCTACTACCCGAAGGGCGGCGAGTATCAGGCCTACCTGCAGGCGGTCGTCGACAAGCACGGGATACGCCGCCACACCCGCTTCGGGACCACGGTCGAGTCGCTCGTCTGGAACGAGACGGAGCACCGGTGGGCCGTCCATGCGCGCGCTGCGGACGGCACCGTATCGGTGACGCACGCGGCGACGGTGGTGACCGCGCTCGGTTATCTCAACCGGCCGCAGTTCCCACGGGTCGAGGGACGGGACTCCTTCGCGGGCGTCAGCGTCCACTCGGGGGAGTGGGATCCTGAACTCGACCTGACCGGCAAGCGGGTTGCGGTGATCGGGGCCGGCTGCACGTCTGCGCAGATCGTCGACTCCATCGTCGACGACGTCGCACATCTGACGCTGTTCCAGCGCCAACCCCACTGGGTAGCGCCGCGTAAGCGTGACAGCGACGCTGTCCCGGCACACCACCGGTGGCTGTCCCGGCACGTCCCGTTCTATGCGAACTGGCTGCGGCTCAAAGCCTTCTGGGGGTCCGCGGACAGCGCCTACCCGGTGGTGATCGTCGACCCGGAATGGGCGCCGACGCACCTGTCGATCTCCCGCGCCAACGACATGTTGCTGCAGGACTGCCTCGCATACATCGACCGCACCTTCGGTGCCGGGTCGGACCTGGCCGCGAAGGTGACGCCCGACTTCGCGCCGTTCGGCAAGCGCATCATCCGCGACCCGGGCGGCTACTATGCGGCGCTCACGCGCGACCACGTCGACGTACTCGTGACCGAGCCCGCCCGGATCGTGCCCGAGGGCATCGTGACACCGGACGGCGCCCTCGTGGAGGTGGACGTCATCGTGTACGCGACGGGCTTTCATCTGGACTTCCTGTCCACCATGGACATTCGTGGTCGTGACGGGCGTGCGCTCGTCGACGAATGGTCGGGCAACCCGCGGGCGTACCGCGGGGGGACCGTCCCGGGCTTTCCGAATCTGTTCGTCACGTCGGCACCGAACACGAACCCTAGTCACGGCGCCGGAAACAACTTCGGTATCGAGGTCGCAGTGCACTACTTCACGGAATGCCTGCATCTGTTGGCCGAGCGTGGCGCTCGGTCGCTCGAACCCACCCGGGAGGCCTACGAGGAGTACGTCGACGAGATCGACCGGGCGATGGAGAACACCGTGTGGCGGCACACGCCCAGCGCCCACACCTACTACCGCAACGACAGCGGACGCGTGATCGTCGCGAGCCCGTGGCGGCTGGTGGATGTGTGGCAGCAGCATCGCACGCCGATCGAGGAGCACTTCGTGCTCCGCTTCTAGTCGAATCCCCGGATTCCCGCTCGTGACGGCGGCTCTCGCAGGTCGGCTACGCTCACCGCATGGCCCGCACGATGCCGAATCGACAGGGTGACGCCACCCGGACCCGCCTGATCGCGACAGCCGAGAAGCTCTTCGCTGCGCAGGGAGTGGACGCGGTGTCGGTGCGTGCGGTCACCGCGGCGGCAGGCCAGGGGCCGGCCGCCGTCCACTACCACTTCGGTTCCAAGGAAGACCTCCTGTCCGCGGTGCTCCTGGATGTCGGCACGCGGGTGTCCGATGCGATCTCCGTACGCGTCGAGAAGCTGGCGTCGTGCCCGTCGCGGCCCGACCTCGCGGACGTGGTCCGAGCCCTCACCGACCCGTACCTGGAACTGCTTCTGGAACAAAGGGTTCGAGGCGTCCGCTGGATCAAGATCGTCGTACAGGTGTCGCGCGAGAATCGTCCCGCCGTCACCGCGACGGGGCAGGACGAGTTGTCCTTGCGGTTGCGCGAACAGGTTCGGCGGGCGCTGCCCGACACACCGCCCGAGCGGATCGACCAGCGGTGGCCCATCGCGGTCATGAGCTTCCTGCAGTCCCTCAGCCGGGTGGACGAGTGGACCGGCGAGGCGGCGCGTCGCGACGGTGACGAACTGGCGGAATTCTACGAGGACCTCGTGGCCTTCGTCGTCGGCGGTGCGGAGCGCATGCTGACGTGACGGTCCCGGGCGGCGCCGTCCCGCTCGGTGGGCGCACCCGTTTCCGTCGAAAACGTGCCTCCATATCCTGGTCCGACAGCGTCACTGCTGATCATGTGCCGTTCCGAGCCCGCCAGGAGCCTGCGTTGATCGACCGCATCCACCCCGAACTCCGTCCCCTGGTCCCCGCGCTCCCACGGGTGGACATCGCCGAGCCCGCGGCCTTCCGCGAGCGTCAGCGGGTCCGTGCGGCCGAACTGGCCGCGGCGGTGCGGCGACCGCCGGGCATGACGGTGGTCGACCGTCTCGTCCCGGGGCCGGCCGGTGCGCCGGACGTGCCGGTGCGGATCTACGCTCCGGGCGGGTCCTCGTCCGAGGTAGGGGCGCTCGTGTGGTTCCACGGCGGCGGCTACGTCTTCGGCGAGATCGAGGCATCCGAGCGTGCCTGCGTCGAGATCGCGGACGTGGTGGGGTGCGTCGTCGTCAGCGTGGAGTACCGTCTGGCGCCCGAGCATCCGTATCCGGCAGGACTCGACGACTGCTGCGCAGCGCTGACCTGGGTAGCGGCTCACGGCGACGAACTCGGAGTCGATCCGGCACGACTTGCCGTCGGAGGTGTCAGCGCCGGTGCCGGGCTCGCGGCGGCCCTCGCGCTGCGGGTGCGTGACGAGAACGGTCCGCGACTCGTCTACCAGGTGCTGGACAACCCGATGCTCGACGACCGCATGGAGACCGCGTCCATACGCGAGTTCAGGGACACGCCGCTGTGGACCCATGGGCAGGCGGTTCTGGGGTGGGACTTCTATCTGGGCGATCGATCGGGGCAGACCCCGCCCTACGCCGCAGCGGCGCGCGCCGAGGACGTCGCGGGACTGCCTCCGGCGTGGATCTCAGCGAACGAACTGGACCCCCTGCGCGACGAGGCCATCGAGTACGCGCTCCGGCTGCTGCGTGCCGGTGTGCCAGTCGAACTGCATCACCGGCCCGGGACGTTCCACGGATCCAACGGCTTTGCAGGGTTCTCGGTCTCCGATCGAACGCGTGAGGATATGCATCTCGGACTGAAGACGGCACTCGCGGAACCGGACTGACTCCGGTCGGCCGTCGGGAAGGAAGCCCGCACCTCGATCATCCGTGATCGGGGTGCGGGCTTCCCTGTTCTCGGTCCGGGGTTCAGCTGGCGTGATGTTCGAAGCTGCACCGTCACAGGCGTATTCGCCGGTTCCGGCCGTGGTCGTCGAGGGTGTCGAAATCTCCCGCTGAGTGGGAGGCGTGAACTCCGATTCGCAAGAATTCGAATACCTGTTTCAAATCTTTGATAGACCTCGGACGTCGAGAAGTTCGACGCATCACCGAGGCAGGAGACGACATGTGGACACCGGACTCGATCAGATTCGGAGCTTTCCTGGCACCGTTCCACCCCCTCGACGCCGATCCGGCTCTTCAGTTGCGGCGTGACATCGACCTGATGGAGCACCTCGATCACCTGGGATTCGAGGAAGCCTGGATGGGGGAGCACCACTCGACGGGCGCTGAGATCGTGCCGTCGCCGGAAGTGTTCATCGCCGCGGCCGCCGAGCGGACGGAACGAATCCGGTTCGGCACCGGCGTCGTCTCGCTGCCTTACCACCACCCGCTGATCACCGTCGACCGGATCATGCAGCTCGACCTGCAGACTCGCGGGCGCGTCATCTTCGGGACCGGGCCGGGAAAAATCCCGCTGGATGCGCACATGATGGGCATCGATCCCAGCGAGCAGCGGCGACGACAGGGCGAGGCACTCGAGGCGATCCTGCCGCTGATCCGCGGCGAGATCGTGAACATGGAAACGGACTGGTTCACGCTGCGGGACGCCCGCGCGCAGTTGCCCACATACGATCCCGCGGGCATCGAGGTCGTCACGGCGTCGACGATCTCACCCAACGGGTCCGTGCTGGCCGGCACGAACGGACTGTCGCTGCTGTCGCTGGCGGCCAGCTCGCCGTCCGGTTTCGATGCGCTCGACCGGAACTGGGCAATCTACGAGAAGGTGTCGGCCGAGCACGGGCACACCGCGGATCGGTCCACGTGGCGCGTCGTGAATCCGATGTTCCTCGCCGAGACCCAAGCCGACGCCGAGCGCGCCGTGAGCCGCCGCATCCAGTCGATGGCCTACTACGCGAACCGCCAGAACGGCCGCTACCCCGAGTGGGGCGAGACCCCGCAGGGCGTCATCGACCACTGGCGCCACGATTCGCTGGGTGAGTTCGGTCAGGCGATCATCGGCACTCCGGACCAGGCGATCGCGCAGATCGAGCGACTCATCGAGAAGACCGGCGGCTTCGGGACCATGCTCATCCTGCACGTCGACATGGCGAATTGGGAGGACACCAAGCGCAGTTACGAACTGTTCGCCTCCGAGGTCGTCCCGCACTTCCGTCGGCGCAACGTCCGGCGGCAGGCGAGTCTGCAGTTCGCCGAGGACAACCGCGAGTACCTCATCGGCAACCTGGTGGGGGCTCTCCAGAAGGCGAGCGCCGACTACTACGGCGCGCCCGCGCAGACGGGGGCCTGAACATGCGCGCCGTCCAGTTCCATCGGGGCGAGTTCACGCTCGCCGACGTTGCCGACCTTCCCGCTCCCGGGCCCGGGCAGCTGCGGATCGACGTCATGGCCTGCGGCATCTGCGGCAGCGACCTGAGCGTGTCGAAGGACCCGTGCCGCTTCGTCGACGTCGTCGACGCCGCACGTTACCCCCTCGCCACGTTCGACCACGATCGTCCGGTGGTGCTCGGCCACGAGTACGCCGGCGTCGTCGCCGAAATCGGCGCGGGCGTCACCGGTTTCGCGGTCGGTGATCGAGTGGCGGGACTCGGGATCGTCACCGACACCTCCACGGGCATCCCGAAGATCATCGGGTACTCGAACACGTACCACGGCGGGTTCGGTGATCAGATCCTCGTCGACGCGGTGTGGGTGCGCCGCATCCCGGACGGGTTGTCGTTCGAGCACGCCGCCCTCGCGGAACCGCTGCACGTCGGCGAACTGCACATGCAACGTTCCGGGTTGACCGACCTGGACTCGGCTCTCGTGCTGGGCTGCGGCACGATCGGTCTCGGCGCGATCGTCGCGGCCAAGGCGCGCGGCGCCCACACCGTGATCGCGTCCGAGCCCTCACCGAAGCGTCGGGAACTCGCCCTGAGGATGGGCGCGGACGTCGTGGTCGACCCGTCCGAGGACGATCCGATCGAGGTGTGGAACCGCATGGTCGCCGGCGGCCACAACGACCCGGAGCGCGGCGGCGGGGGAATCCTCATCGCCTACGAATGCAGCGGACGCCAGGGGATGCTCGACATGCTCCTGCGGAACCTGCCCTACGACTCCCGGATCCAGGTCCTGGCCGCACCGTTCGCCGACGAGACGATCATCCCGGTCATCGGCCAACTGCGCCGGATCGCGATCAACTTCGGGCACGGCCCCACCGAGCGCGGCTACGAGATCGTGCTCCAACGCCTCGCTTCCGGAGAGATCGACGCCGACGCGATCATCACCGGCAGGGTGGATCTCGGCGGGGTCGCGTCCGCATTCGATGCTCTCCGGGCGCCGGACGACCACGTCAAGATCATGGTCCTGCCGCGGGGCGTCGGCTCGGCGTGAGCCCCGACCGCACTTCACGTGCGGACTTCGATCCAGTTCTGTCCCTACTCATTCGAGCGAGGTTTCCATGTCTTTGCGGACCAACGACGGACCGGATGAACAACGCGTCGGCCCGGCGTCGACGGACACGATCGAGCGGCCCACCCGGTACTGGGTGCGCGCCCTTCTGATTCTGCTGCTGCTCACCGAGCAGTCGGCGCTGGGATTCTCACTGTTCGCACCCACGCTGCCCAAGGTCGCGGCGGAGTTCCAGACCACGCAGGTCGTGTGGGTGATGACGGCCTTCACACTGTCGGGCGCGGTCGCGTCGCCCATCATCGGCAAGCTCGCCGATCTGTACGGCAAGAAGAAGATGCTCGTCGTCACCGCGGCGATCGGTGCGCTCGGCGCCCTGATCTCCGCGACCGCACCGATCTTCCCGGTGCTGGTTGCGGGGCGCTTCCTGTCGGGCGCCGGCTTCGCCTGCCTCGCCTTGGGGTACACGCTCATTCGCGACACGTTCCCAGCGCGGTTGCAACCCATCTCGATCAGCATCGCGAACACCGGCGTCGGCGCCGTCGGTGTCGGGGCGCTGCTCGTCGCCGGTGTACTCATCGACCATCTCGGCGTCCGGTCGGTGTTCTGGTTCGCGTTCGGCTTCTGCGCGATCGGTGCGCTGCTGACGTTCTTTTTCGTGCCGGAGACGCCGATCCGGTCGCACGCGCGCATCGACTGGCTCGGTGCGGTGCTGCTGGCGGCGAGCATGTTCGTCATCATGGTCGGGCTATCGCGCGGCAAGGAGTGGGGACTGACCGACGGTCGCACGATCACGTGTGTCGCGGTCGCGCTCGTCGGCTTCGCCGTCTGGGTGTGGTGGGAGCGCCGCACCGACGAGCCACTGATCCGTCTCGACCTCATCGCGAAGCCGGCCCTGCGGTACACACTCATCGGCGGCGGCATCGCATACGGCGCCACGACGCTGCTCGCAAGCCTCACGCCGATGCTGCTGCAGGCCCCCGAGAGCACCTCGTACGGGTTCGGTTTGTCTGCGACGGAGATGGCCGGCTGGCTACTGCCGGGCCAGTTGATGATCGTCGCAAGCGGATTCATCGTCGGCGCCACCGCCAAGCGGATCGGTTTCCACAACCACCTGGTGTTCGGTGCGGTGTTCATCGCGACCGCGGCCGCGGTGCTGTCGGCGGTGCCGACCGTCCCGGCGGTGATAGTGCTCGCGTGGGTGGTGTTCGGCCTCGGCTGCATGATCTACGCGGCCGTCCCGAACCTCGCGCTGCTCGCCCTCCCCGAGACCGAGCGCGCCGTCGGATCCAACTTCGTCGGCGTCGCCCAGACACTGGCCGGGACGCTGATCTCCACCGTCGGATTCACGGTGCTCGCGCACTACGTCGTGGCCACCGACGGCCACGGCGTCGCGTACGAGTCCGCCGGCTTCCGCAGTGCGTTCCTGGTTGCGGCGGGCGCCGCTGCGATCGGCGCGCTGGTCTCGCTCGCGATCCCGCGTAACGAGCGAGCCGTTGCCTCGCACACTCACTGACCCGAAAGGACTTGTAGACATGCTTCCCGAGCCGAGATTCGTCGACACGGACGGCGCCCGCCTCGCCGTCTTCGAGGCGATCCCCGAGCACGACACCCGCGACGTGTGTGTCGTGCTGTGCCACGGATTTCCCGAGCTGGCCGCTTCGTGGCGGCACCAGCTGCAACCCATCGCCGACGCCGGGTTCCACGTCATGGCCCCGGACATGCGGGGCTATGGACAGTCGTCCGGCCCCGCCGACCGCCGCGCCTACAGCATCGCCGAGACCACCGCCGACGTCGCCGCACTCGTCGCCGACGCCGGTTACGAGAAGGCCGTCGTGGTGGGTCACGACTTCGGTGGCATGGTGTCGTGGATGATGCCCTACCTGCAGCCCGACTCCGTGGCGGGTGTCATCACGCTCAACACGCCGTTCGGGTACTCGCGCGAGAACCCGATCGAGAAGTACGAGCAGGCGTACGGCCCGCGAAACTACGTGGCGCACTTCCAGACTCCCGAATGTGAGGAACTCCTCGACAAGGACGCCGAGCGCACCTTCCGGTTCTTCATGCGGCGCGACACCGGGTCGGGGACCAACCTGTCCCGCTCCGGGACGCACGATCCCGAGTCGATGAGCTACATCCACTGGCTCGCCGACGACGAGTCGACGTGGCCGGGCGAGGTCGTCCTCGACACGCAAGAGCTGCGCTACTACGCGGAATCCTATGCGCGCACCGGCTTCGGTGGAGGACTGAGCTGGTACCACAGCATCATCCGCAACTGGGAGGTGCACACCGAACTGTTCCCGGACGGCGTCGTGCCCAAGGTCGGGGTTCCCGCGCTGCTGGTCGCGGCGCGACACGACCCGATCTGCCATCCGATGCTCACCGACAACCTGCTGCAGTACTTCGAGACCTTCGAGCGCCGCATGATCGATACCGGGCACTGGACGCAACTCGAGGATCCACAGGGCACCAACGAGATTCTCGTCGAGTGGCTCAACCGGCACTTCTGACCGTAGTGGATGCCGTTCAGTCGATCTCGGCTGCTGCACGGGCGGCAGCCGAGATCGAGTGCGCGTCGGGGACCGGAACCAGGCGGTAGTGCAGGCGAACAGCCGTGGCGCCCCACAGCTTCAGGACATGGTCCGTCCGGGCGATGCCCTCGTCGTCGACGTAGAGCCGGAATTCCTCGTGCACCGGCACGCGGGCGGCATACGTCCGTCCATCGTCGATCACCATGACGTACGCACCGTCGTCGCCGAACGGCCCGGGCGGTGACGACAGCGTCATCGCGCCGCCGGGCCCGTTCGACGGGCGGAGATACACCTGCACGTTGCCCTGCTCGAGCGGGAAGCTGACGTGGACGCTGGGCTGATCGTGACCGGGAAGCCGGCCGACCCGGTAGTAACCGCTGAACATGTAGTCACCGGTCTTGCGCAGAGTACGGAGCCACGCCGACCCGGCGTGCGTGCCGTCCGGTCCGACGATCCGCACGATCTCGCTGTCGACGCCGTGCGCGACGGCCAGTGCATCCACGGGTAGCGCGAGTTGCTGCAGGCGTTTGCCGTACAGCGACTCGATCACGGCCCCCGGTCCGGCGAATCCGCGAGACCACTTCGTCCACGCGTCCATTCGCCACGCCGAGGTGTGTTCGTAGAAGTCTCGGAGCGCCGGATGCACCGCTGCCGGATCGAAGCCGGGACCGGCCAGAGCGTCCAGACTGGGCAATAGCCCGGACCACGGGTCGGGGTCGCGGTCGATTCGACCGCCGATGCGTTCGGCCTCGGCGGGGAGCCAACGGTCGGCGACGGCGCCGCGCCCGGAGACCGGCGCGGCCAGCCACGCGTGGTCACCTTCGAGATCGATGCGGCGGCCAACTGTCCTTCACCACAGTCGCGTCCCGCGGTCGAGCACCGGCCAGGTGTTGGTTCTGCCCATGTCGAGACGCTCTCACACCGCGGGGTCATACGTCATGTGGCGCTCCGACTGCTCGTTCGGCGCGCCGAACCTTCTGGTGCTCGGGGCCGGTTGCGTCGAGGTGCACCGCGAGTACACCGGTCGTCGCGTCCGTTCCTGGATCCGGATCACCGCTCACGGTGTCGGCAAACTGCGTGAGGAGGTCGAGGTGTTGCGGCTGCTGCTCGACGTCCTCGACAGCCGCTGACCGCGAGGCGAGGCGGCACACCCGGCCGGGATACGACTGCGCCCCGGTGCCATCGATTGTGTCGATGACGACCGGGGCGCGGAAGGGGTGAATCAGCCGAGGTCCGGGTGGCCGACCCAGTCGACGATCGTCCAGCCCTTCTGCGGGCTGCCTTCGAGGGTGACGTGGCCGCCGTTACGCATCGGATCGGTGCCGAGCTTGCTCATGTCGGCGTTGTCGGCGTTCATCATGGACCAGAACATGATCGTGCCGCCGTGCGAGAAGATCACCGGGTTGGTGCAGCCGCGGCGCTGCACATCGAGCAGTGCCTCATCGAATCGGTCGTCGAACTCGTTGCCGTCGATGGAGCCTGGAATCCGTGCGTTCAGGTCGCCGGAGAGCCACTTGATCGGCGCCTGCAGATAACCGGACAGCGCCTCGGCCTCCGGGGTGCCCTCGTAGTCGCCTGCCTCGATCTCCCGGAAACCGGGCTGAATGTCGAGGCTCAGGTCGTGCTCGGCGACGGTCGGTGCCGCAGTCTGCGCGGTACGCACCATGTTGGACGCGAAGCCGCAGTCGAAATTCTGGTCGGCCAGCTGGACGGCCAGATTGTCGGCCTGCGTCCGGCCACGTGGCGTCAGATCGGGTCCGGGCACCTTGGTATCGACCAGTCCGGAGAGGTTGCCGGCGGACTCGGCGTGGCGCACCAGGGTGATGACCATATCGCCGTCGCTGCTGCCGAAACTGCTGCCGAAGCTGCCTCCGAGACTTCCGAAGGAGATGTCGGCGGACGCGACGCCGGTGGCAGCGGTTGTGGCCGCGACCGCGGTCGCCATCACCGCAACGGACAGCCGGAGAGGTCGGATTCGCATGGTGAGAAAGCCTTTCATCGGGGGGACCCCACTTCAGGTGTGCCGAAGGACCGAATTGCGGGGTGTCGAAGATCACAGAAGCAGCTCGTGGTCGGGACCGACTACGGGGTCTCCCATCCAATGGGAGCCCGCGTACGCCGGACCGCGCGCGTGAGTCTGCGGCGCATCAGGTGAATCAGCGGATGGTGCGGCCGATGCGATTGGCGGCTGCGGACGCCCCGGACGGTCCGGTCGATCACCCCCATGTCGTACCGACTGATGGTCGGTGACGCTCCGGCTCAGCGCGATCCGGCCCTGACGCGACGCCCCGCAGCGCGAGTCTTCGCCGGCACCGGTTCGACGGGACGTCGGAGCCGGTCGTCGAGCAGGTGCGCCAGCCCGACGACAATCCCGACGGCGGCGCCCCACAGCGCGGAGACGACCAGGCCGAGAATGACTGCGAGGGCATACGTTCCGAGGCCCTGATGGGTCTCGAAGCTGAGATACACGATGCGCACGAGGTTGCCGACCGCGACACCGAGCATGGTGGCGAGCAGGCCGGCGAGGAACGGGCGGCGCCGGCTCGCGGACAACCGGAACCAGGCCGTCGCGATCATCACGAGGGCGGCGACGACGTCGACGAACCAGAACGTCCACGTGGTGTCGCCCAACGGGAACAGGCGCAGCGGCGGGATCCCGAACGGCAACCCGATCGCGCTGGGGATCAGCAACTCCGGGGTGAACGTGAGGACCCGGCCGGTGATCGACCACGTGCCGAACAGGATCGACGCGAGGACGAGCGTCGCGGTCGCGGGCCACGGACCCGCCGCGATCCGCTGGATCAGCGGCCTTGCCGAAAACGCCCCGGACTGGACAGACATGGCGCAACATTAGCCCAGTAAGTAGGACGATCGTCCAGGTTTTGCGTGCGAAAGTGAGTGGTGGAGCGGTGGGACGTGTGAGGGTGCTGTCCTTGGCGGCCGTCGGGGCACTGGTCCTCGCCGGGGGCATCGGTGCCGCGCTCCGGGCAGACCCGGCACCGTCGACCGCATACCTCACCGACGACGCCGGCCGTGCGCTGATCCTCAACGGCTTCAACACCGCATCGAGCGCCAAGAGCACGCCGGACGGCATGCCGACGTTCACCGAGGCGGACCTCGACCGCGAGCACACCGACATGGGCACCAACTTCGTGCGGTTCCTCATCTCGTGGCGGTCGGTGGAACCCGAACCCGGTGTGTACAGCCAGGAGTATCTGGACCGCGTCGCCGAACGCGTCGACTGGTACGCCGAACGCGGCTACAGCGTCATGCTCGACATGCACCAGGACCTGTACTCGAGCGCCATCACCCCGAGCGGACAGAACGGCAACGGAGCGCCGGCGTGGGCGACGTACCTGGACGGGCTGCCCGTGGGCGACAACGACATGTGGGAGATGTACTACCTCGAGCCCGGCGTGATCCGGGCGTTCGACAACTTCTGGAACACCACCGGCAAGCATCCGGAACTCACCGACCACTACGCGAACGCGTGGCGCGCGGTCGCCGAACGTTTCGCCGGCAACCCCGCGGTGGTCGCGTACGACCTGATGAACGAGCCGTACGGCGGCACCCTGCAGGGGCCGGCGTTCGAGGCCGGGCCGCTGACGGCGCTGTACCAGAAGACGTCCGACGCGATCCGCGAAGTCGACCAGGACACCTGGGTGTGCGTCGCCCCGCAGGCGATGGGCACCAACTGGGGCACGCCCAGCGGACTGCGCCCCATCGACGACGCCCGTGACGGCGAGCAGCGCGTCGCGTACTGCCCGCACATCTACCCGCTGCCGATGGATCTCGGCGGCGGATATACCGGCAGTTCCCGGACCCAGGTGGACGCGACGATCGACGCGTGGCGCGGCAACGTCCTGCGCACCGCGGCAGAACTCGGGAACGTGCCGATCATTTTGGGAGAGTTCGGACTCGACACCACACTGCCCGGTGCCCTGGACTACGTGAACCGGATCTACGACACCGCCCGCGAGATGGGTGCCGGTGTCTCCTACTGGTCGCGGGACCCCGGGCCCTGGGGTCCGTACGAGGAGGACGGCACCGAGCGGAATCTGGTTGCGACGCTGGACGAGCCGTACCCGCGGGCGATCGCCGGGCAACCCGTCCGATGGGCGGCCGACGCGGACCGCCTCGAATTCTCCTATGTGCCGAACCTGTCGATCACTGCACCCACCGAGGTGTACCTGCCGGTGCGGACCTTCCCGGACGGTCCCGACGTCGACGGTGCGCACGTTGCAAACTGGAATCCCGAGACCCGAATCCTGACCTTGCGCGCGCCGGCCACCCGGCAGGAGGTCACGGTCACCGTCACACCGCGCGGCTGACCGTCACGCATCGGGGCGCGGCGCGAACTCCGTGCGCAGCATGTCGCCGCAGTCGTCGAGTTCGGGTGACGGGATCGTCGCCCCGAGCGAATCCCATGTCCCGAACTTCAGCGGTGTGCCCGGAACGTCGAACCCGCCCACGTTCTTGATCATTCCGCGGACCGCGATCTGGTCGAGTTTGCGGGTGTCGTCGACGTTGAGGACGATTCCGACCGGCACACCGGCCTCGATGAGGCGGCCCCGCCACGCCTCGCCGGTGTCGGTGCGCAACACATCCTCCATCGCGGTCTTGAGGTCGGTGTGGTTGGCGCAGCGGTCGACGTTGGTGGCGAACCGGGTGTCCTCGGGTAGGTGGGTGAGGCCCATTGCGCCGCACATGAGTTCGAAGAGGTGGTCGTTGCCGACCGCGATCGCGATCGGGCGGTCGCTGCACTCGAACGTGTCGAACGGATACATGAACGGGTGCCGGTTCCCCAGACGAGTGGGGCGTACCCGGGGGCCGAGGGCATCCATGAGCCCGTGCTCCATCAACGAGAACGTGCTGTCGAGCATCGCGATGTCCACTGTGGTGCCGCGCCCCGTCCGATCCCGGGCGACGAGGGCGGTGAGGATTCCGCAGTACCCCATGATGCCGGCGGTGATGTCCGAGATCGAGGTGCCCACCCGGGTGGCCGGGCCGTCCGGCCATCCGGTGGCGTCCATGATCCCCGACAGCGCCTGGATCACGGTGTCGTAGGCCGATTCCTGATGCATCGGCCCGTACTGGCCGAACCCGGAGATCGAACAGACGATCAGTCGCGGATGCTCGGCAACCAGGTCGTCCGGCGCGAGACCGAGATGCGCCATCACGCCCGGGCGGAAGTTCTCCACCACCACGTCGGCGTGCTTGATCATCGAGCGCACCAACGCCATGTCGTCGGCGTCCTTCAGGTTCAGCGCGATGCTCTCCTTGCCGACGTTCGCCAGCCGGTAGTACTCCGAGCCGCCGTCGTCGGCGAACGGGCCCATCTGCCGGGTGTCGTCGCCGATCCCGGGGCGCTCGATCTTGATGACCCGGGCACCCGCGTCGGCGAGCATCCGCGTGCAGGTCGGTCCGGCGAGCACGTGGGTGAAGTCGACGACCGTGATGCCCTCGAGCGCCTGCGGTTTGGTGGGGTCGAGATGTCCGCCGGGGTCGTGTTCGGTCATGGTTCCTCCTCGTGCGCCGGACGGTTCAGCTTCTGCAGGTGGCCGCTCTCGGTGCCGTCGGCCGGGTCGATCACGCAGTCGACGAGTGCGGGCTCACTCGACGCCAGTGCCGACCGCACCGCCGCGGCCACCTCGTCGGGCGTCTCCGCGTGGTACCCGACGCCGCCGAACGCCTCGATCAGCGTGTCGTACCGGCTCGAGTGCAGCAGCACCGTCGGCGCCGGATCGGCCGAGTGCGTGTTGGTCTCGTCGCCCCGGTACACGCCGCCGTTGTTGAACACGAGCACGACGACGGGCAGTCGGTACCGGCAGATCGTCTCGATCTCCATGCCGCTGAACCCGAACGCGCTGTCGCCCTCGATCGCGACCACCGGCGACCCGGTCTCGACGGCTGCCGCGATCGCGTATCCGAGACCCACGCCCATCACGCCCCACGTCCCGGTGTCCAGGCGGTGGCGCGGCCGGTGGATCGGAATGATGTTGCGTGCGTTGTCGAGGGTGTTCGCGCCCTCGCTGACCACGATCACGTCCGGTCGCGCGGCCAGGGCGTCGCGCACGGCACCGAGCGCGGTCGCGAAGTTCATCGGATGCGCGTGGGCGTGCAGGCGCGCCTCCATCTTCGTGGCGTTCGCCTGCTTCTTCGCGGCGATCTCGTCGAGCCACTGCGACGCAGGCGCGACCGCGCCGGGGCGCAACGCCGCCAGCAACGCCGTCATCGAGGACGCGATGTCACCGGCGACCGGGGCGGCGATCGGCCGGTTGCTGTCGAACTCGGTGGGACAGATGTCGAGTTGGACGAACCCTGCATCGGGCGCCCACTGCGGCGGGCGGCCGTGCTCGAGCATCCAGTTGAGGCGTGCGCCGACGAGAGTGACCACATCCGCGCTCCGGAGCACCAGCGACCGGGCCGCGGCCGCGGACTGCGGGTGGTCGTCGGGCAGCAGCCCCTTGGCCATCGACATCGGAAGGAACGGGGCTCCGGTTGCCTCGACGAACGCGCGAATCTCCTTGTCGGCGCGGGCATACGCGGCACCCTTGCCGAGCAGGATCAGGGGACGCTCGGCGCGTTCGAGGAGCGCAACTGCCCGCTCGACCGACTCGGGCGCGGGCAATTGGCGCGGCGCGGGATCGACCAACGGTGGACGTGGCGTGCGGGGCGCGGTCGCGGCCAGCACCCGGGCCGGCAGGTCGAGGTACACCCCGCCCGGGCGTCCGGACACCGCGGCGCGAAAGGCCCGGCCGATGCCGATCCCGATGAGTTCAGGGGAGTCGACCCGGTACGCGGCCTTCGCGAACGGCCGGGCGGTGGCGAGTTGGTCGAGCTCCTCGTAGTCGCCCTGCTGTAGATCGACGATCGATCGCTCGCTGGACCCGCTGATCTGGATCATCGGGAAACAGTCGGTGGTGGCGTTCGCGAGCGCAACGAGCCCGTTGAGGAATCCTGGCGCGGACACCGTGAGACAGACGCCGGGCCGGCCGGTGAGGAATCCCGCCGCGGCGGCCGCGTGCCCGGCGGCCTGCTCGTTGCGGAACCCGAGGTAGCGGATGCCGCGGGCCTGCGCGGTCCGGGCGAGATCGGTGACCGGTATCCCCACGACGCCGTAGATCGTTGTGACCCCGACATTTTCGAGCGCGTCGACGACGAGTTCGTTTCCGTCGACAGTCTCGACGTCGGTCATGGGTGCATCCCCGAACGGCTGGACTCGGCCCCGTACGGGGGCCCGGTCTTCTCCGAGTATCCACCTTCGAACGGCCTGGGTCAGCAGCTGCCGACATGCCGGACCGAATGATCCGGCATGTCCGCAGTGTCAGTTCACGCTCAGCCCTTCGCGGCGCTGATGCCGGCGCGACGACCGAAGAAGCTGCCGTCGCCGAGCGAGGTGCCCGACGCGTAGCCCCATGCGCAGACGCCGGCGGTGCAGCGACCGGCCGCGAAGAGGCCGGGAATCGGATCGCCCGACACGTGCAGCACCTCCGAGGCAGTGTTGGTGCGCAGACCACCCAGCGTGAATCCGGCGGTGAAGTTGCGCAGGTCCAGTGCTGCGACCGGCGAGCCGATCGGCTTGACCCACTCGGGCTTCTTCCCGAGCACCGGATCCTGCCCGTTCGCGGCATGTTTGTTGTAGACCTCGACCGTCGCCTGCAGTGTGCCCTCCGGCAGCCCCATCTCGGCCTCGAGTTCCTCGACGGTCTCGGCCACCCACTTGGGCTGGAAGCGGAAGAACGGCGTCGAACTCGGCGTAGTCTTCGCCTCCTCGTACGCGTCCTCGTCGATGATCAGGTACGCCTGATTGTCGTTCTGCAGCAGCGTGAGCTGACCGATCCGTCCCGGATAGGTGTCCTCGTTGACATAGCGCTGACCGCGACCGTTGACCAGGATGCCGCGGACCATCATCTGCGGATCACCGAAGAAGGCGACCTCGGTAGCGTCCATGTGCGCCAGGTCGGCGCCGAGGGCCTGCGCCATCCGGATCGACCGGCCGTCGTGCTCCTCGATCGCGGCGCCGGGACGTCCGATGAGGCGGGGCGCAAACGCCTCGACCATGTCCTTGTTGTAAGCGAAGCTACCGGTGGCGAGCACGACGCCCTTGCGGGCGCGCACCACCACGTCCTTGCCGTACTGCTTGGCCTGCACGCCGACGACGCGGCCGGTGGCATCGGTGACCAGGGTCTGGACCCGCATGTCGTACTGGGCTTGCACCCCGAGTTTCTCGGCCGTCTCGACCAGCGGCTTCATGAGCATGTAGCCGCCGCCCTTCTCGCCCACCTTCTTGTCCGCCATCTGCGGGATGTGGCCGCGCGGGGCGGGTGTGGCAATCGTGTTGAACGGCGCCGAGTTCTCGCCGCCCGAGTACATCAGGCCGTCGTCGAACGGAGTCTCCCAGCCGGGCTGTCCGTAGAAGCTCTCCTTGAACGGGACGCCGCAGTCGACCAGCCAGTTGTAGTGGTCGACGCTGCCCTCGCAGTATTCGGTGATCTTCGCTTCGTCGGCGCCGGGCCCGAGTGCCGCCATCATGAACGTCTTCATGTTCTCGGGGGTGTCCTCGAACCCGAGTGCCTTCTGCAGCGGGGTGCCGCCACCCATGTAGATGAATCCGCCCGCCAACGAGGCCGCACCGCCCCACCCGCCGGCCCGCTCGAGTACGAGGACCTCGGCGCCGGCGCGGGCAGCCTCGACCGCGGCGCTGACGCCGGCGATACCGTAGCCCGCGATCACGACATCGGCCTCGTAGTCCCAGACGTCGATGCTCTCGGCGGACAGGGGACGGACCGGGGTGGCCCCGGACACCGGCTGTGACATGTGGGTGGATCCTTTCGACTGGGTAGAACGTGTTCTATAAATCAGTAGCGTATCGGGCGGCCGGCGTGCCCGAATCGGGCGGACTACTCGGAGCGCTGCTTCTCCGCGGCGCGCGCGGCCTTACGACGATCGGCCTTGACCGCGATCAGCGCGTTGTTCAGTCCGGTGCCCAACGGCCAGCCGACGTAGTGGCAGAGGAAGATCGCGGCCTCCTCGATCTGCTGTTCGGTCAACTCCTCGTTGCCCAGCGCGGCGTTGATCTGGATCTTCGCGACATCGGTCTGCCCTTGCGCCGCGATCGCTCCGAGCAGCAGCAGGCGCCGATCGCGCAGGCTCAGGCCCGGACGCGTCCAGATGTCGGCGAACAGGTGGTCGGCGGTGACGGCGAAGAAGTCGCCCGGCACGTCCGACGGCATCTCCCAGCCGTACACCTGGTTCATCATCGCGACGCCGCGCTTGCGTCGTTCCGACGTGGTGGCGTCGCCGTTGTGGTCGGTCATGCGTTCTCCTTGTGGTGGGCGCGGTCGGCGACCGTTCCAGTCCCGACACCGAGTCCGGGGCCGAGGCCGGCGAGGGCCCGGGCGCCGAGGGGCAGGTCGACGTCGAACCGGTCGCCCAGATCGAGCGCCAGCGCGAGATCCTTCTCCCCGAGGTTGCGGACGTGGGACAGGATCGAGAACCACGGGTCGTCGTCCGCGACCGGAGCGGTCGTGTCGCGGAGCATGATCGCCCCCGCGCCCCCGGTGATCGCGTCGGTGTGGCGGACCACCTTGCCGAGCTTGCGGATGTCGATGCCGGCTGCCTCGGCCAGGCGCGCCGCCTCGCACGCCGCGGTGAACGACACGAAGTGGAGTAGGTTGCGCGCCAGCTTCATCCGGGTTCCGGCGCCCACCGGCCCGGCATGGACCACCAGCTCGGCGAAGTAGCCGAACGGTTCGCGGACCGCCTCGAATGCCTCGTCGCTGCCTCCGACCATGACGGCGAGCCGGCCCTGCTGTGCTCCCGGCGCTCCGCCGCTGACCGGTGCGTCAATCAGGTCGACCCCCTTGGCCCTGCAGGTTGCGGCCAGTTCGGTCGCCGTCGTGTCGCTGATCGTGGAGTGCACCGCGATCACCGTGCCGGGCCGGGCCGTGGACAGGATGCCGTCCGGTCCGGCGACGACGTCGCGGACCTGGCCGTCGTCGAGGACGGTCACCGAGATGACCGACGCGCGATCGGCGACCTGCGCCGGCGTCGACACCGCGGTCGCGCCCGCCGTCGTGAACGGTTCGACGGCCTCGGCGCGGGCGTCGCACACGACCAGCGTGCCCGGACGTTCGAGCAGTCGGGTGGCCATCGGGGCGCCCATGTTCCCCAGACCGATGTAGCCGACCGCGCGGGTGGGTTCGCTCACGACCGGATCACCTGCCCGCCGTCCACGTTGAAGATCTGGCCGGTGATCCAGCTCGCCTCGTCGGACAGCAGGAACAGGCACATGCCGACCAGGTCCTCGGGAGTGCCCATGCGCTGCAGGGGAATCCGCTTCACCATATCGGCGACGATGTTGCCGGGCGTGACCGTCCGGGTGGCCTCGGTGTCGATCGGGCCCGGGGCGATCGCGTTGATCCGGATGTTCGACCAGCCGAGTTCGAACGCGAGCTGCTGGGTGAGGCCGTTGATCCCGACCTTCGCCAGACCGTAGAAGTTGGAGTACACCCACGCGGCGGTGGACGACTGGTTGACGATCGACCCGCCGCCCTCGCGCATGTGCGGCACGACGGCCCGACACACGTTGAGCGCACCGTCCATGTTGACGCTCATGAATTTCTTGTAGTAGTGCCACGGCACCGTGAGCAGCGAGTCGAGTTTCATGCCGCCGTAGATCGCCGCGTTGTTCACGAGGTGGTCGATGCGGCCGAACCTCTCGATCGTGAACGACGCCAGATCCAGGGCCGAGTCCGGTTCGGCCACATCGACTTCCTTGAAGACGGCGGAACCGCCGTCGGAGGTGATCTGTTTGGCGACCGTCTCGCCCAGCTCACGGTTGAGATCGGCGACGACCACGTCGGCGCCTTCGGCGGCAAGTGCCCGGGCATACCCCTCGCCGATGCCCTGGGCGGCGCCGGTGACAATGGCGGTGCGTCCGTCGAAACGTCCCATCTGCATGTCTCCTGTCGTCGAATTCGGCTAAGCGGTAGCGGGTTCCGCGACGAGCTTGGTCTCCAGGTACTCCTCGAAGCCGGCCACGCCCATCTCCCGGCCGATTCCGGACTGCTTGTAGCCGCCGAACGGTGCATCCGCCGCGTACCAGACGCCTCCGTTGACGGCGAGCGTTCCGGTGCGGACGCCCTCCACGACATGCCGGACGCGATCGGGATCGGTGCCCCACACGGATCCGGAGAGGCCGTAGGGCGAGTCGTTCGCGATGCGAATCGCGTCGTCGTCGCCGTCGTGGGGGAGGATTACCAGTACCGGCCCGAAGATCTCCTCCTGGGCGACGCGGGACGAGTTGTCGAGACCCGAGATCAGGGTGGGTTCGACGAAGAAGCCACGCTCGTGCTCGGCGGGCCGTCCGCCGCCCACGACGATCGTCCCGCCCTCCTCCACCGCGAGCTTCAGGTAGCTCTCGACGCGTGCACGCTGACGGGCGGAGATCAATGGGCCGCAGACGGTTCCGCGTTCGTCGGGGTCGCCGGGCCGGATCCCCGCCATCGTGCGGGCGGTGGCCGTGACGGCCTCGTCGTAGCGTTCGCGGGGCACCAGCAGGCGGGTCGTGATCGCGCACCCCTGACCGGCATGGGTGCACACCGTGAACGCGGCGATCGCGCAGGCGGCGGCGAGGTCGGCGTCGTCCAGGACGACGAACGCGGACTTCCCGCCCAGCTCGAGGAACACCTTCTTCAGTGATTGTGCGGCCGCGGTCATGACGGCTTTGCCGGTCGCGGTGGAGCCGGTGAAGGAGATCAGGTCGACGCGTGGATCCTCGGCGAGCTGCGCGCCGAGCCGATGGTCGGTCGAGGTGACGATGTTGACGACGCCCGCCGGGATGTCGGTCTCCTCCGCGATGACCTTGCCGACCAATGCCGCGCACCAGGGTGTATCGGGAGCCGGCTTGAGGACGACGGTGTTGCCGGCCGCGAGCGCGGGCCCGAGCTTCGCGAAGTTGATCTGGTGCGGAAAGTTCCAGGGCGTGACCGCTCCGACGACGCCGACGCCCTCTTTGAGGACCCGGCGCCGCGTTCTGATACCCATCGGCGCCGCGACGCCCAGATCGGACTCCCAAGCGTACGACTCGGCGAGGTCGGCGAAGTAGCCGAGATCCGCGATCGGGCCCTCGAGCTGCGGCCCGGCGGTGAGCATGCGGGGTGCGCCCACCTCGGCGATCGTGATCTCGCGCAGCTCCTCGATGTGCGACTGCAGGGCATCGCGCAGCTGACGCAGACACCGTGCGCGGAAACTGTGATCGCGCGACCAGGACGTCTCGTCGAAGGCCCGGCGGGCCGCCGCGATCGCCGCGTCCATGTCGGCGGCCGTGCCCTCTGCCGCGTGGCCCACCACCTCCTCGGTGGCGGGCGCGAGCACCTCGAACACGCCGCCCGAACCGGGAACCAGTTTGCCGTCGATCAGGAGCGCGGAGCTGTCGGTCGGTCGAAGCGTCATTGCGCAGAACCTTTCTGACTGGACAGGTGTCTGGACTATAGTACGAACAAATGTCGCCAGCAATGCCGTTCCGATGGAATGTCATTCGGAATCCATTGCAGTAGTGCAAGGGAGCAGTCATGGGGAGAGTTGCCGGGAAAGTTGTCCTGGTCACCGGTGCCGCCCGCGGTCAGGGGCGCAGTCATGCGGTTCGGCTGGCGGAGGAGGGCGCCGACGTGATCGCTTTCGACGTCTGTGCCGACATCGGAACCAACGAGTACCCGCTGGCGACCGGGGCGGATCTGGACGAGACCGCGCGGCTCGTCGAGAAGGCCGGCGGCAGGATCGTCGCGGCCGAGGTGGACGTCCGGGATCGGGCAGCGCTCGAGGTGTGCCTGGCCGACGCCGTCGCGCAATTGGGCCGCCTCGATGTCGTGGTGGCCAACGCGGGTATCTGTCCGCTCGGCAAGCATTTGCCGGCGCAGGCGTTCGTCGACGCGTTCGACGTCGACTTCGTGGGCGTCGTCAACACCGTGCACGCGGCGCTGCCGTACCTGGGGGAGGGCGCCTCGGTGATCGCGATCGGGTCGGTCGCGGGACTGGTGCCGCAGACCGGCTTCAACGGTCAGCAGGCGCTCCAGGGGCCCGGCGGCGACGGATACGGGTTGGCCAAGAAGATGATCCAGACCTACACGAACTCGCTGGCGCTGACTCTCGGTCCCGATTCGATCCGGGTCAATGCGATCCACCCGACCAACTGCAACACCGACATGCTGCAGAGCACGCCCATGTACAAGACCTTCCGGCCCGACCTCGAGAACCCCACTGCGGAGGATGCTGCGGTGACCTTCCCGTACATGCAGGCCATGCCGATCCCGTGGGTCGAGCCGGAGGACATCTCGCACGCCGTGGTGTACCTGGCCTCCGACGAATCGCGTTACGTCACCGGGCAGCAACTGAGGATCGACGCCGGAGCCGGCATGAAGATCGGCCTCTGATCTCTGCCGACAGACAGGAAACTGTAGTAGTGTCCGGACATGTGTCTAGTATGAGTTTCGAGTCCACGCGCCGGCGCCTTACGCCGAAGCAGGCCGATACCGTCGACCGACTGTGCGAGTCCGCAGTGCAGGTGCTGCGGCAGGAGGATTTCGCCGGTCTCACCGTTCGCGCGGTCGCCTCGCGGGCCGGCGTCGGGCCCGCCACCGCTTACACGTACTTCTCGTCCAAGGAACACCTGGTGGCCGAGGTCTTCTGGCGCCGGCTCTCGCAGTCACCGCGGCCGGAGTCCGACGGGCTCGACCGGACCGGTCGCGTCGTAGCGGTGCTGCGCGGCATCGCCCTCCTGCTCGCCGACGAGCCCGGCTTGTCGAGCGCCGTCACCAACGCACTCCTCGGGAGCGACCCCGACGTCGAGCACTTGCGGGTGCGAATCGGCATCGACATCCGCGGCCGCCTCGAAGAGGCGCTGGGGAAGCCCGCCGATCCCGAACTTCTCGAGACCCTCGACCTCCTGTACGCCGGAGCGCTGCTCCGGGCCGGCATCGGGTACGGCTCCTACCAAGGCCTCGCCGGTCAGTTGGAGCGTTCCGCCACAATGATTCTGGAGTGATCACATGACCGAAGCGCTGGTCGACCCGGTGGTCTTCAATCCCTACGACTACGACTTCCACGACGACCCGTACCCGATCTACGCCCGGCTGCGCGACGAGTCCCCGCTCTACCACAATCCGGAGATCGGATTCTGGGCGCTGTCGCGTCACTCCGACGTGCTGCGTGCCTTTCGGGACAGCACCCGGCTGTCGAGTGCCAACGGGGTCTCCCTCGACCCTGCCGCGTACGGGCCGCACGCGCACCTGGTGATGTCCTTCCTCGCGATGGACGACCCGCGGCACGCACGCCTGCGCCAGTTGGTTTCCCGCGGATTCACTCCGCGCCGTGTGGCCGAGCTCGACGGGCGGATCCTCGAACTCACCCGTCAGTACCTCGAGCCGGCTCTGGAAGCCGGTGAATTCGACTGGATCGCCGAGGTTGCGGGCAAGCTCCCGATGGACGTCATCTCCGAACTGATGGGCGTGCCGGAGGCCGACCGCGCGGAACTTCGACGGCTCGCGGACCTGGTGGTTCACCGGGAGGACGGCGTCCTCGACGTGCCGCCGGCGTCGGTCGAGGCGTCGCTGAGCCTTATGACCTACTACAAGGAGATGATCGAGCAGCGTCGACGCTCGCGTACCGAGGACCTGACGTCGGCGTTGCTCGACGCCGAGATCGACGGCGACAAGCTGTCGGACCAGGAGGTTCTCGGGTTCCTGTTCCTGATGGTGGTCGCCGGCAACGAGACTACGACCAAGCTGCTCGGCAACGCGGCGTACTGGGGCGCCCACAATCCCGATCAGGTCGCGCAGGTGCTGAACGACCCGGCGCGGGTGACGGATTGGGTCGAGGAGACGCTGCGATTCGACACTTCGAGCCAGATCGTCGCCCGCACCACCGCCGTGGATCTCGAGTACTACGGGCAGACGGTTCCGGCAGGAGAGAAGATGCTGCTGCTGATCGGTTCCGCGAACCGCGACGAGGACGTGTTCGAGGACGGCGACCGCTACCGGATCGGCCGGGACTCGACCAACAAACTCGTCAGCTTCGGTGGCGGTGTGCACTTCTGCCTCGGCGCACACCTCGCCCGGCTCGAGGCGAACATCGCCCTCGCCGAATTCGCCAAGAGCGTGAGGCATTTCGAGGTCGACGAGTCCGGAATCGAACGTGTCCATTCCACGAACGTGCGGGGCTTCGCGGCCCTGCCGATGAAGGTGCAGGTGCGCTGATGCCCCGTTTCGAACCCAACCCCACCCGCAGGCCGACCTTGGTCAGCGGCGCGTCGTCCGGAATCGGCGAGGCGGTCGCATACGCGCTCGCCGACCTGGGGCACCCGGTCGCGCTCGGTGCCCGCCGGGTCGCGGAGACGGAGGCGATCGCGGACAAGATCCGCAGCAACGGGGGAGAGGCGTTCGCCCACTTCCTCGACGTCACCGACGACGCCTCGGTGGACGCGTTCGTCACGGCCGCCGAGGAGGCCCTGGGCCCCGCCGAGATCGTCGTCTCCGGTGCGGGCGACCTCGAGTTCGGTGCCGCCGACCAGATGGACCCGGCCAGCTTCGCCAAGCAGATCGACGTGCACCTCGTCGGCGCGCAGCGGCTCGCACACCGCGTCCTACCCGGGATGCGTGAACGCCGCCGCGGCGACTTCGTGCTCATCGGCTCGGATTGCGCCGACCGCCAACGCCCGATGATGGGTGCGTACGACGCCGCCAAGGCCGGCCTCGAGGCGATGGGGCGCCAAATGCGAATGGAACTCGAGGGAACCGGAATTCGAGCCTCGATCGTGCGGCCCGGTCCCACCTTCACGGGCATGGGCATGAACTCCACTCCCGAGATCCTCGCGCCCGTCGCCGAGCTGTGGGGCAAGTGGGGTTTCGCCCGCCACGGATACATGCTGCGCGCATCGGACATGGCGAACGCCGTCGTCGCGGTGGTGGGCGCCCCGCGCGGTGTCCACCTCGTCCTCATCGAAGTCCAGCCCGAGGCGCCGCTCGCGCCCCTTCCAAGTTCCGAGGAGTCGAAATGACCCTGCCCGATCCGCCCCGCGTGTCCGGAGGACTCCACGAACACGGACACCTCGAGGAACTGCGCACCGACCCGATCGCCCTGATGCGCCGCGTGCGCGAGGAGTGCGGCGACGTCGGGGTGTTCCGGTTGGTCGATCGCGACGTGGTGCTCTTGACCGGGGCCGAGGCCAACGAGTTCTTCTTCCGCTCCTCCGACGAGGATCTGGACCAGCAGGCCGCCTACCCGTTCATGAAGCCGATCTTCGGCGAGGGCGTGGTGTTCGACGCGAGCCCCGAGCGCCGGTCGGAGATGCTGCACAACTCCGCACTGCGCGGCGAACAGATGCGGGGTCATGCGACGACGATCGGCGGCGAGGTCGAGGACATGGTGTCCCGGTGGGGAGACGAGGGCGAGATCGATCTGCTCGAGTTCTTCGCCGAACTGACGATCTACACGTCCTCGGCGTGCCTGATCGGCAAGAAGTTCCGAGACGAACTCGACGACCGGTTCGCCAAGCTCTACCACGAACTCGAACAGGGCACCGACGCGATCGCCTTCGTCGACCCGTACGCGCCGATCGAGAGTTTTCGTCGCCGCGACGCCGCTCGCGTCGCCCTCGTCGAGCTCGTCCAGGGCATCATGAACGGGCGCGTCGCCAATCCTCCCCGGGGCAAGGAGGATCGCGACATGCTCGACGTCCTGGTCTCGATCAGGGACGACGAGGGCAACCTGCGCTTCAGCGCGGACGAGATCACCGGAATCTTCATCTCGATGATGTTCGCCGGCCACCACACCACGTCCGGCACCGCGGCGTGGTCGCTCATCGAGCTACTGCGGCATCCGGACACGATGCAGCAGGTCACCGCCGAACTGGACGAGCTGTATGCCGACGGTGCCGACATCAGTTTCCATGCGCTGCGGCAGATCCCGGTCCTCGAGGCCGTGATCAAGGAAACCCTCCGGCTGCATCCGCCGCTGATCATCCTGCTCCGGGTCGCCCGCGGCGACTTCGAGGTGGGCGGGTTCTCGATCCACGAGGGCAACCTGGTGGCGGCCACGCCGGCGATCTCGAACCGGATCCCGGAGGACTTCCCCGAACCCGACTCCTTCCACCCGGGTCGGTACATCGACCCCAACCAGGAGGACACCGCGAACCGTTGGACGTGGATCCCCTTCGGTGCGGGTCGTCACCGTTGTGTCGGGGCGGCGTTCGCGCAGATGCAGCTGAAGGCGATCTTCTCGATCCTGCTGCGCGACTTCGAGTTCGAGATGGCGCAGCCGGCGGACTCGTACCGCAACGACCACAGCAAGATGGTGGTGCAGTTGCAGCAGCCGTGCCGCGTCCGCTATCGCCGGCGCACCGTCCGGGCGGCGTCCGTCGGAGCGGCGGCAGCGGCTCCGACTGGGTGCCCGGTCGCCCACCCCAGTGAGGCCTGACGATGCGCGTCGAAGCTGATCTCGATCTCTGCCAAGGGCACGCCGCATGCGAGATGGAGGCACCCGACGTGTTCACCGTGCCCAAGCGCGGCAAGGTCACCGTCCTCGAAGCGAATCCGCCGGAGCCGTTGCGGGCCGACGTCGAGAGCGCGGTCCGGTACTGCCCGACGCAAGCCCTGCGGATCGTCGAGGACTGACGGCGTTTCGCGCACGCACCACACCAGAACCATCGAAGGAGACGACGACATGACCGGATTCGACCGTGGCGAACTGGACGAGATGGTCCAGCGCTGGGTGGACGCCAACAAGAAGGCCGAGGCGGCCGGCGACTGGAAGCCGCTGGCGGACTTCTATACCGAGGACGCCACCTACGGCTGGAACTACGGCCCCAAGCAGGACTTCATGGCAGTGGGGCGTGACGAGATCCGCGACGTCGCGCTCGGACTGGAGATGCAGGGGCTCGAGGGTTGGGAGTATCCCTACCAGGAGTTCGTGATCGACGAGCGCAGTGGCAACGTGATCGGGCTGTGGAAGCAGATCTCCGACGCGGCGCGTCCGGACGGCACCAACTATGCGGTGTACGGCGTCGGTGGCAGCTGGTTCCGGTACGGCGGGAACTTCCAGTGGTCCTGGCAGCGTGACTTCTTCGACTTCGGCAATGTCTCGGCACTGTTCATGGAGATGATTCAGAACAATGCGCTGTCGACGGGTATGCAGTCCCGCATCCAGCGCTCGATCTCCGGAGAGAAGCTGCCGGGCTGGTACCCGGTCGGCCAGGCGCCGGTCCCGCTGTGGTGAGCACCGAGGCGCAGCGGTCACCCTCGTTCGCGGCGCTGTCGCGGACGGACCTGGCGGCACTGGTGCCGGAACTGCTGCTGTGCGGCCAGTTGATCGACCGATCCGGGATGGCCCACCTGATCGTCGAATTCGGGCGGGAGGGCATGGCTCAGGTCGCGATCGAGGAATGGCAGGCGGCGAGTCCCTGGTACACCCGGCGCATGCAGCGTGCATTGCGCTACGAGGGCGACGACGTCGTCACCATCTTCAAGGGCCTGCAGCTCGACATCGGGGCGCCGCCGCAATTCATGGACTTCCGCTTCCGGGTCGACGATCCGCAGCACGGCGAGTTCTGGCTCGACCACTGTGGTGCGCTGATGGACGTCGAACCGCTGGGCGACGAGTACGTGACCGCGATGTGCCACGACATCGAGGACCCCACATTCGACGCCACGGCACTGGCCACCAATGCGCACGCGCAGGTCCGTCCGATCCATCGTCCCCCGCGCCGACCGGCGGACCGTCACCCGCACTGCGCGTGGACCGTCGTCATCGACGAGAAGCACGTCCCGCCGACGATGCAGCCGCACACCGAGCAGATCGGCCGAACCGCCGCCAACACGGTCGAACTCAGCCCGATCGACAACGGCGGCGACGGCAACCACGACTACGCGGGACCGTTGCTCGCCGACCTGCGGTTCCAGGACTTCTCGCAGTCCGCTCTCGTGCGGATCGCCGAGGAGGTGTGCCTGCAGCAACACCTGCTCGCCCTCGGCTTCCTGATCGCGGTCCGCAAGCGCGCGGACGAGGACAAGACCCGCGAGATCACCCGCAAACAGCTCACCGGCATCGCCGGCGTCACCGCGCAACGAATTCGCGACGCGCTCGGTCTGCCGGACGACCTCGAAGGCCTCGCGACCGTGCTGGCACTGCACCCACTGCTGAACCCCACGCAGTACGTGGACAGCGAAATTCGTTTCGACGGACAGCAACTGGAGCTCGTGATTCGACGGACCGGGCTCGTGGACGTCGACGGTGGCTGGCCCACGCTGATCGATGCCGAGCACCTCGAAGCGCTGCAGGCCCTGGTACGCGGGGTCAATCCGCGCTTCACCGTACGGGTCGTCGGTGACGGCGCCGCCGGGCTGCACGTCACCGTCGACGTCACCACCGACCCCGCGCCCGAATGCGTCGAGGTCGTGATCACCAAGGTGAGCACCGGTGCCGCCTTCGCGTTCGAGGACCGTGGAATTCCGTTGCCGCTCTATGTGATCTGATCGACCGACCCAGACAAGGGGATCTTCGCATGGCCTACACGTTCGCTGACTTGTTCGAGCATTCGGTGGATGCGATGCCGGACCGCCTCGCCATGATCGTCGGCGACGAGCAGGTCACCTACCGAGAACTGGACGAGCGAGCGAACCGGCTCGCGCACCACCTCGCGGGAGCGGGTTTCGGCGTGGGCGCCCACATCGGAGTCCACATGCACAACTCGATCGAGACGATGGTCTCGATCATCGCGTCTTTCAAACTCCGGGCCGTTCCGGTGACGGTGAACTACCGATACACCTCCGACGAACTGCGGTATCTGTACGACAATGCCGACCTCGAGGGGCTGGTGTTCCACCAGGGATTCGCCGACCGGATCGCCGAGGTGCTGCCCGAACTTCCGCGCATCCGGCACCTCGTCTCGGTTCCCGATGTCCTGGCCTGCGGCGACGAGTGCGAGGTCACCGGGGCTGTCGAATACCGGGACGCGCTCGCGTCGGGAAGTGCAGAGCGCGGCTTCGGGAAGCGCAGCCCCGACGATCACTACATCTTCTACACCGGTGGAACCACCGGTCGACCGAAGGGCGTGGTGTGGCGCCACGAGGACATCTGGCGGGTTCTGGGCGGGGGACTGGACTTCTACACGGGCGAACCGATCCTCGACGAGTTCCAGCAGTCCCGGGCAGGGGTGGCAGCGGGCGAGGCGATGCGCTGGGTGATGCTGCCGCCGTTGATCCACACGTCGGCGATGATGCCGACCTTCACGGCGTTCTTCTCCGGCAACACCGTCATCATGGAACCGAAGTTCGATCCGGGCCGTGTCTGGGCGGTCGTAGCCGAACACCGGCCGCAGGTCATGGTCATCACCGGCGACGCGATGGGACGGCCCCTCGTCGAGGCCTATCGCGAACAGGAGGGGGACACGTCCAGCCTGGCCGTGCTCGCGTCCGGCGCAGCGCTGTTCTCCGCCGCGGTCAAGGATGCCTTCTTCGAGGTGATGCCGAACCTGATGATCTCCGACTCGGTCGGATCGTCCGAAACCGGCTTCGGCGGAATCGGATTCGCAACCAAGGGGTTCGAGCAGCACGGTGGACCGAAGGTCGGTGCGAACAAGTACTCGGTTGTCGTCGACGACGAGAACCGCATCCTCGTACCGGGTTCCGGAGCCGAAGGCTGGTTGGCGAAACTGGGCAACGTCCCCGTCGGGTACTACAACGACCCAGTCAGATCGGCCGAGATCTTCCGCGTCGTCGACGGGCAGCGCGCGGTGGTCACGGGCGACCGTGCGCGAATTGAGGACGACGGATCGATCACGCTGTTGGGGCGCGGAAACATGGTCGTCAACACCGGCGGCGAGAAGGTGTTCGCGGAGGAAGTCGAGGCCGTCGTCAAGTCGCACCCCGACATCTACGACGCGATCGTCATCGGCGTACCCGACGACCGTTGGGGCAGTCGCGTGGCCACGGTCGTCCGGGTGCGCGACGGCGTCGACCCGGACTTCGAGTCCGTGGAGAAGCACACCCGAAGCCGGCTCGCCGGTTACAAGATCCCGCGAACCTACTGGATCGCCGACGAGGTGCTGCGCACCCCGAGTGGCAAGCCGGACTATGGCTGGGCCAAGGGGCACGCGGGCGCACACGCGCACGCGTACCGGATCGATTAGACGTCGGCGCCGGCGGCCGGAGAAATACCGCCATCTGTGCAGTAACCGCGCGGCTGTCGGAGCTCGGAAATGGATGCCGGCAGCAGAACCGTCGCCGCCGAATACGCTTTCGGGCGCGCGTTATCGTATTTCGAGGCGCGGCCGTTACAGGGAAAATGCGCGTCTTCCTGCGGGTCTGCCGCGAGTCGACGGTCGTAGGGTGAACGTCGGGGTGAAATCTCCTTCGGTGCGCGGCGCATCGGGATGGAAAGCTGCAGATGGGCCTCGTGCGCCACGATCTTTGGTTAGTAATGCGAATCGAATCTGCTCGGATCCGTGGAAAGGGATGGCTTTCGATATAAGTTCGAGATGCTATCTTCATCACGCCTGTATGCATGTGGCTGGGGGTTTGCTATCCGTTCAGATGGGGGTCTGACGGATTTTTCGGGGGGCGTTTCTTCACCTGTTTTCTGTCTTCATGCGGTGGGTGTTTGTTGTGCGTCGCTGGCATGCCGATCGAGGAGGATGAGGAACGATGTCTACCCACAGAGCCCGCAACTCGAGAACACTGCGGATGAAGAGCCGGATCATGGTCGCGGCCACCGCAGTCGGGGCTTTGACGATTGCCACGCCGGCGGTCGGCGAGGCCCAGCCCGCTCCCCAGAACGGACTCGGGAGCAGCGCGAACGGCGGCGCAAACGGCGGACTCTCGGGTCTGGGCAGGAGCATCGGCGGGAACGGTGACGCCGGCTTCGGTAGCGCCGCGGGGCCCGGAGGCGCCAACGGGGGCGTCGACGCGGGCAGCGCCGGTAACCTCGACTTGGCGAACCTCGCACAGACCGCGTTGGGCAGCCTCGCGAATCTGGGCACAGGCAGCCTCGGCGGCGGGATCGACGCCGGGAGCGTGACGGATGCGATGCCCGAACTCGGCGTCGGCAGCCTCGGCGAGGCGGATGCCGGCAGCCTGGGCGACACCGGAAGCGACTCGGGAGCCGGCAGTGCCGGAGCGGCTCCGGGCGCGGGCAGCCTCGAACTAGGACTCGGTGTCATCGGTGACCTGACCGCAGGCAGCGCCGGGGAGGTCGGGGGCGGTAGCGCCGATACCGGCAGCGACGCCTCCGGGAGCGGCGATGCCGGAAGCCTCGCTGATCTGGGCTCGGGAAGCGGCAACCTCGACCTGGCCGCTTTGGCGCAGCTGGCGCTGGGCAGCTCCGGCGACGGCGGAGTCGACCTCGGAAGCCTCGCGGACCTGGCACTCGGCAGCCTGGGACTGCCCGCCGGCAGCGCCGAGCCGACCCTCGACTTGGGCAGCTTGGCCGAGTTGGCCCCGGGGAGCGTGGACCTACCTGCCGGAAGTGGCGATCTCGCCGCGGGCAGCGGCGACCTGGATCCGGGCAGCTTGGGTGAGGCTGCGCTGGGGAGTTTGGCGCTTCCGTTCGGGAGTTTGGCTCTGCCGGTTGTCGGTAGT
>NZ_LWTX01000001.1 GCF_002094305.1 Prescottella equi | reverse complement strand
CGCGGTCGCCGGATGCAGTAGCAGGGCCAAGAGTGCAGACAATCTTCGTGCGTCGGGTCACGGGGAAAGCCTAGTCAATCCGGGGAACGAACTCTATTCGGCGGGCGAACGCTCGGTGACACCGAAGTGAGCGTCAGAGGACGGTCAGCGGCAGGGCCGTCGGATGCACCGGAGCGGGCAGTTCGGACGAACCAGTCAGGTACACGTCGACCCCGCGTGCAGCCGAACGCCCCTCCGCGATCGCCCACACCACCAACGACGCTCCGCGGTGCGCGTCGCCGCACACGAACACGCCGGGCGTCGACGTCTGCCAGTCCGCCGCGCACGACAACGAACCGCGGCGGTTGGTCTCGAGCCCGAGATCGTCGAGCAGCGGACCGTGCTCGACGCCCTCGAATCCGATCGCGAAAAGCGCCAGATCACAAGGTAGTTCGATCTCCTCGCCGACGGGAGTGATCACGCGTCGGCCGTGTTCGTCGCGGACGAGGCGGACCTCCGCGAGCACCATCGACCGGACGTGGCCGGACTCGTCACCGAGGAAACGTTGCACCGCAACCTCGTACCGGCGGACGCCGCCTTCGGCGTGTGCCGGCGACGTACGCAACACCATCGGCCACGCCGGCCACGGTGCCGATTTCGTGTCCCGCTCCTCCGGCAGCGCCGGGTGGTAGTCCAACTGGGTCACCGACAGCGCGCCCTGGCGGTGCGCGGTGCCCAGGCAGTCGGCGCCGGTGTCGCCGCCACCGATGATGACGACGTGCTTGCCGCGCGCGGAGATCGGCGTCGCCCCATCTCCCTCACACTCGTGGTTCGACGCGACCAGGTGCTCCATCGCCAGGTGCACCCCGTCGAGGCCCCGGCCCTGGACGTCGGGATTGTCGCGGGCGAGCAGCGCCCCGGTGGCGAGCACCACTGCATCGAAGCGCTCCCGCAGATCCGACACCGCGAGGTCCACACCGACCTCCACCTCGGTGACGAAATGCGTTCCCTCCACGCGCATCTGGGACAGGCGTCGTTCGACGACCCTCTTCTCGAGCTTGAACTCGGGGATGCCGTACCGCAACAGCCCACCGAGCCGGTCGTCGCGCTCGTACACCGTGACCTCGTGCCCCGCCCGGGTGAGCTGCTGTGCCGCGGCCAACCCCGCCGGACCCGATCCGACGACTGCGACGTTCTTGCCCGTCCGTAGCGCCGGGCGCACGGGTGGGACGAGGTCCTTCTCCCAGGCGGCGTCCGCGATGGCCTGTTCGATGCGCTTGATCGTCACGCTCCCCGTGGTGTGCGTGTCGGCCAACGCCAGCACGCACGCGGCCTCGCAGGGGGCGGGACAGACCCGGCCGGTGAACTCGGGAAAGTTGTTGGTGGCGTGCAGGCGTTCGGTGGCCGCGTCCCACCGTCCGCGCCGCACCAGGTCGTTCCACTCGGGGATCAGGTTCCCGAGCGGGCACCCCGCGCTGCTCGAATGACAGAACGGGATGCCGCAGTCCATGCACCGCCGGGCCTGCTCGGACACCTCACG
The DNA here is from genome assembly GCF_002094305.1 of Prescottella equi. Lineage (GTDB taxonomy): Bacteria > Actinomycetota > Actinomycetes > Mycobacteriales > Mycobacteriaceae > Prescottella > Prescottella equi. The sequence continues at coordinate 1,152,789 of NZ_LWTX01000001.1, read as the reverse complement.
GTCCCGCTCGGAGGGCGACTGGGGTGCATACACCTCACGCCAGTCGTGGATGCGTTCCTCGACGGGACGCTTGCGTGCGTCCTGCTTCGCCACGTGCAGGAATCCTTGGGGATCAGCCACGCGCCGCCTCCATGATCGCGGTGTCGACGTCGAGCCCTTCGGCGCGTGCCATCCGTGTCGCTTCGAGCACCCGCTGGTAGTCGGTGGGCATGACCTTCGTGAACAAGGCGGAACGCCGGGGCCAGTCGGCCAGGACCGACGCGGCCACCGCGGAACCCGTCCATCGCAGGTGCTGCTCGACCACCACACGCAGCCATTGCAGGTCGTCGCCGTCCGGAGTCTGCAACCGCACCATCGCGGTGTTGATCTTCGAGTGGTCGGCGTCGAGGAGGAACGCGATGCCACCCGACATGCCTGCTGCCAGGTTGCGCCCGATCGGGCCGAGGACGACGACGCGTCCACCCGTCATGTACTCACACGCGTGGTCGCCGACCCCCTCGGTGACGGCGACGGCCCCCGAATTGCGCACGCAGAACCGTTCGCCGACCCGGCCCCGCAGGTAGGCCTCGCCCGATGTCGCGCCGTACAGCAGGGTGTTGCCCGCGATCACCTGAGTCTCCGGGAGGAACAGGACGTCGTCGGCCGGGCGCACCACGATCCGACCGCCGGAAAGCCCCTTGCCCACATAGTCGTTCGCGTCACCCACCAGGTCGATCGTGATGCCGGGGGGCAGGAACGCACCGAGTGACTGCCCCGCCGACCCCTCGAGCTGGACCCGGATCGTGTCGTCCGGCAGCCCCGCCGCACCGTAGCGGCGGGTGACCTCGGATCCGAGCAACGTTCCGACCGTGCGGTTGACGTTGCGCACCGGCAGTTCGAGCCGCACCGGCAACGCGTCCTCGAGGGCGCCCTCGGCCAGCTGGATAAGAGTCCGGTCCAGGGCCAGGTCGAGCCCGTGGTCCTGGGCACGGACGCGTCGACGCTGAGGCGGGCCCGAGCCCGGGAGCGTCTCCTCGGCCGCGAACACCGGCGTGAGGTCCAGGCCACGGCTCTTCCAGTGCGCGACGCCGACCGCGGTCTCGAGCAGCTCCGGATGCCCGACCGCCTCCTCGACGCTGCGGAACCCGAGTTCCGCGAGGTGCCTGCGGACATCCGCCGCGACGAACCGGAAGAACTCCTCGACGAACTCCGGCTTGCCCGTGAATCGTTTACGCAGTTCCGGATTCTGCGTCGCTACACCCACCGGGCACGTGTCGAGGTGGCACACGCGCATCATGATGCAACCGGCCGCGATCAGTGGCGCGGTGGAGAACCCGAACTCCTCCGCCCCGAGCAGCATCGCCACCATGACGTCGCGTGCGGTGCGCAGGCCACCGTCGCACTGCACCGTGATCCGATCGCGAAGTCCGTTGAGCACCAGCGTCTGCTGCGCGTCGGCGAGGCCCACCTCCCACGGGAGTCCGGCGTGCTCGAGGGAGGTGAGCGGCGATGCGCCGGTGCCGCCGTCGTGCCCGGAGATGAGCACCACGTCGGCATGGGCCTTGCTGACCCCGGCCGCGACCGTCCCGACACCGACCGAACTGACGAGCTTGACGTGGACGCGGGAGTTCTCGTTCGCGTTCTTGAGGTCGTGGATGAGCTGGGCGAGGTCCTCGATGGAGTAGATGTCGTGGTGCGGCGGCGGCGAGATCAGTCCCACCCCCGGCGTCGAATGCCGGGTTCGCGCGATCCACGGATAGACCTTGAACGCCGGGAGTTGGCCGCCCTCACCGGGCTTGGCGCCCTGTGCCATCTTGATCTGGATGTCGGTGGCGTTGACGAGGTAGTCGCTGGTGACACCGAATCGCCCGCTCGCGACCTGTTTGACGGCGCTGCGCCGCATCGGATCGTAGAGGCGGTCGACGTCTTCCCCGCCCTCACCCGAGTTCGAGCGGCCCCCGAGTCGGTTCATTGCGATCGCCATCGTCTCGTGCGCCTCCGCCGAGATCGAGCCGTAGCTCATGGCGCCGGTGTTGAACCGCGCGAAGATCGATTCCGCCGGCTCCACCTCCTCGATAGGCACGGGTGGGCGCAGCCCGTGCCGGAACTCGAACAGTCCCCGCAGCGTCCCGCCCTCCGCGGACAGGCGATCGACCTCCGCGCTGTACTTCTCGAAGACGTCCGCCCGGCCCGTCCGGGTCGCGTGCTGCAACAGGAAGACCGTCTCGGGGGTGAACAGGTGCAGTTCGCCGTCGCGCCGGTACTGGTAGATGCCGCCGACATCGAGCCGACGATGCACCTGCGACGACGGGTTCTCCGGATACGCGGCGCGGTGCCGCAGTTCCACTTCGCGGGCGAGCACGTCCAGACCGACACCGCCGAGACGACTCACCGTCCCGGTGAAGTACTCGTCGACCACCTCGCGCGAGAGACCGATGGCCTCGAAAACTTGTGCGGCGGTATACGACCCGACCGTCGAAATGCCCATCTTGGACATCACCTTGAGCACACCCTTGCCGAGCGCGCGCAGGTAGTTCCGTACCGCGACCGACGCCTCGACGCCGGTGAGTTCGCCCTCGGCGACGAGGTCCTCGATCGTCTCCATCGCCAGGTACGGGTTGACCGCCGCGGCACCGCATCCGATCAGTAGCGCAATATGGTGCACTTCGCGCGCGTCCCCGGTCTCGACGACCAGCGCCACCTTCGTCCTCTCCTTCGTCCGGACCAGGTGGTGGTGCACCGCGGAAACCGCGAGCAGCGTCGGGATCGGCGCCCGCAGGTGGTCGGAGTCGCGGTCCGAGATCACCAGGGTGCGGAAGCCGTTCGCGATCGCCTCGCTCGCGGACGCCCGGAGGTCCTCGATGGCCTCCGCCATTCCCTCACCGCCCGCGTCCGCCCGGTACAGCGCCCGCAGCACCGTCGCCGCGAAACCCGGGCAGTCCCCGTCCGCGTTGATGTCGATGATTCTCGCCAGCTCGTCGTTGTCGAGCACCGGCCACGGCAGCACGATCTGCCGACACGACGCGGCCGTGGGTTCGAGCAGATTCTGCTCGGGGCCCATCACGCGGCGCAGCGACGTCACGATCTCCTCCCGGATCGCATCCAACGGCGGGTTGGTGACCTGCGCGAACAGTTCGACGAAGTAGTCGTAGAGCAGCCGGGGCCGCTGCGACAGGACGGCGATCGGGGTGTCGGTGCCCATCGAACCGATCGGTTCGCCGCCGGCCGTCGCCATCGGCGCCAGCAGGACGCGCTCCTCTTCCGCGGTGTAGCCGAAGGCGAGTTGTCGTCGGACCACCGACTCGTGGTCGTGGGAAATTCGGCCCCGCCCCGGCATGGAACGCAGGTCGAGCAGACCGGCGTGCAGCCAGTCCGAGTACGGCTGCTGCGCTGCGAGTTCCGCCTTCACCTCGCGGTCGGGCACGAGTCGCCCGGCCTCGGTGTCGACGAGGAACATCTCCCCCGGCTCGAGCCGGCCCTTCTCGATCACCTCGGACTGCGGGATCGGCAGCACGCCGCTCTCGCTGGCCAGCACCACTCGCCCGTCGCCAGTGCGCCACCATCTGCCGGGACGCAATCCGTTGCGGTCGAGAACCGCACCGACGACCGTGCCGTCGGTGAATGTGACGCAGGCCGGGCCGTCCCACGGTTCCATCAACGACGCATGGAACTGGTAGAACGCTCGCAACGACGCGGGCATGTCCGCGTGGTTCTCCCAGGCCTCGGGGATCATCATCAGTACGGCGTGTGGTAGTGACCGTCCGCCCAGGTGCAGGAGTTCGAGAACCTCGTCGAAGGAGGCCGAATCCGAGGCGTCGGGGGTGCAGATGGGAAACAGCCGCTCCAGATCTCCCGGGATCACCGTGCTCGCAAGCATCGCCTCGCGAGAGCGCATCCGGTTCCGATTTCCCCGCACCGTGTTGATCTCCCCGTTGTGGGCGACGAATCGGAACGGGTGCGCCAACGGCCACGACGGAAACGTGTTCGTCGAGAAACGACTGTGCACCACGGCGATCGCACTCGTCACCCGACGGTCTCGCAGATCGCGGAAGAAGAGGGCGAGCTGCACCGTCGTGAGCATCCCCTTGAACGTGATCGTCCTGCTCGACAGCGACGGAAAGTACACACCGATTCCGGCCCGCTCGACCTCTGCGGGCGTCTGCTCGGCGCGCTTGCGCAGACCGTAGACGCGGCGGTCCAGTTCGAGTCCGCCCAGCGGAGTTCCGTCCTCCGCTCGGGCGGAGACGAACAGGTACGTCATGTGCGGCATGCAGGACTGTGCGGTCCTGCCGATGTCGGCACCGATCGGGTCCACGTCCACGTCGTGCCAGCCGAGGATCTCGATGCCCTCCTGTTCCGCTATTCCGGCCACACGCTCCCGCGCGGCAATCCGGGACTGCGGATCGGTCGGCAGGAAGCAGATACCCGCCGCGAAGGTGTGGGCGCCGTCGGTGCGCGATTGCGGCAGCGCGAAAGGGACACGTTCGCGGAAGAACTCGACCGGTAGCTGAACGAGGATGCCGGCCCCGTCGCCGCTGTTGGCCTCCGCACCCGCGGCGCCGCGATGGTCGAGATTCTCGAGAGCCGACAACGCGTCGCACACGATCTCGTGGGAACGCCTGCCGTGAATGTCGGCGACCATGGCGACGCCACACGAGTCCGCTTCACGATCACGGACATAGAGGCCGCGGGAATCGGGTTGCCGAGAAAACAGCACCGGAACACCTCCACACCGGCCCACCGGAAGCTCCGCGAGCTTCGCTGCGGCCATCGCGCGTCGCGCACTTCTTCAGTGGCCCCTGGCGGGGTCACCGACTACGGGTGCCGACTGCATCGATCGGGGTCCACCGGCACTGCTGTCGACCCGTGAAGGTTGCCGAGGTTCCACACCCGGCCGGGCCAGTTTACCCCGGGAAGGCCACCCGAAGCGATGCCGTGAACGTGCTCCGCCCGCGCCGGAGAACGGCGCGGGCGGAGGGTTCGGAGGCGAACGGGGAACGGCGGATCAGGTCTTCAGCGGCCGGCCCTGAGGGTCGCGGACGGCGCCGGACAACATGAGGATTCCGTCGACGAACGCCCAGATCCAGATGACCGGGAAGATCACGAACCCGATTCCGAAAATGATGGTGATCAGGCCGAGCCAGAAGACGAGCAACTGGGTGAGTCCGATCCCGATGCTGCCGATGTACAGGCGACCGATACCGGGCAGCGAGATGAACCCGAGCAGGATCTGCAGCAGACCGGCCGTCGCGCGGGACTTGTCGGAGTACGGTTCGCCGGTGACCGGATCCCGACCGAACGGCGCGCTCGGATCGCCGTAGGCTCCGCCGTACATCCCCGGGTACCCCGATGCCGGCGGGTAGCCCGGCGCCGACGGACCCGTCGACGGCGGTGGGGTGGGCCTGCCGTACTCGGGCTGCGGAGTTCCGTACACGGGACCGGGCGAGCCGGCACCGGTGACCGGCGGCAACGGATCGCTCGACGGCGGCGGGTAGCTCGGGCCGGATCCCCAGCCCGGGCCGTTCCCGACACCCGAGTAGGTGTCCCATCCCGGACCGGCGGTGTTGCCGCCCGACGGTGGGACCGCCGACGTGCCGGACGTCGACTCGGTCATCGACGCGTCGGCCGTGGCGTCGTAGTCGAACGGTGAGCCGAACTCGGGTGGCAGCGGCGTACCGGAGGTGTCGGCCGACTTGTCGGCGGACTGATCGCCGGTGGACTCGGGACGCTTGTCCGGTTGCTCGGTCATTTCTTCTTCCCCTCGACTTCGGACGGCTCGGCGGTGTCGGCGGCGGGCGCCGCGCGGCCACCGGATCCGTGCGGCTGCAACTCCGCCGGATCCTCACGGCCCTTCTTCGCGAGAACGAAGTACGCGACGGCGGCCAGGAAGACGAGCGCCGACGTGAACGAGTTGACGCGGATACCCAAGATCTCGGACGCGTGGTCGGAGCGCATCAGTTCGATCCAGAAGCGCCCGGCGCAGTAACCGGCCACGTAGAGCGCGAACAGGCGCCCGTGCCCGATCTTGAACTGCCGGTCGACGGCCACCAGCAACACCACGATCAGCAGGTTCCACACCAGCTCGTACAGGAACGTCGGGTGCACCACCTGCTGGACCACACCGTTGGAAACCCCGTTCAAGGTGTCCACCCGGCCGGAAGCGTCGGTGCGCTCGTAGATCTCCAGACCCCACGCAACGGTGGTCTCGCGTCCGTACAGCTCCTGGTTGAACCAGTTGCCGAGTCGACCGATCGCCTGAGCCAGCACGATGGCCGGGGCGATCGCGTCGCCGAACGCCGGCAGCGGGATCCCGCGCCGGCGGCAACCGATCCAGGCGCCGACGGCGCCCAGCGCGACTGCACCCCAGATGCCGAGACCGCCCTGCCAGATCTTCAACGCGTCCGCCGGACTGCCGCCCTCACCGAAGTACGTCGGCCAGTCCGTGATCACGTGGTACAGCCGGCCACCGATCAGCCCGAACGGCACCGCCCACACGGCGATGTCGAGCACGGTGCCCTTCTCACCGCCCCGCGCGACCCAGCGGCGGTCGCCCCACACGATGGCGACGACGATGCCGACGATGATGCACAGCGCGTAGGCGCGCAGGGCCAGTGGCCCGACGTGCCATACGCCCTGCGGCGGGCTCGGAAGATAAGCGAGCAATTCGGTCGAAGTCACCATCGCAGTCACGACGCCACGTTAGCCGAGCGCACACCCTCCGCGAGTTCGGCAGTGAGCGCCCGCACCGCGTCCAATCCCTGCTCGGCCGCCGAGACGATCGCCGACCCGACGATGACGGCATCCGCGTACGACGCGATCTCCGCCGCCTGCGCCCCGGAACGAACGCCGAGACCGACGCCGACCGGGATGTCCGAATGCGCGCGGATCCGGGCGGTCAGTTCGGGGGCCATCGAGGACACTGCGTCCCGGGCACCGGTCACGCCCATCGTCGACGCGGCGTAGATGAACCCGCTGCTCGCCTCGAGGGTCATCGCGAGACGCTCCTCGGTCGACGACGGTGCGACCAGGAAGATCCGGTCCAGGTGATGTTCCTCGGACGCCGCCATCCACTCACCGGCTTCCTCGGGGATGAGGTTCGGCGTGATCAGGCCGAGGCCGCCGGCGGCGGCGAGATCACGGGCGAAGCGATCGACGCCGTACTGGAGCACCGGGTTCCAGTACGTCATGACGACGGCCTTGCCACCGACCGACGCGATCTGTTCGACGACGGTGAACACGTCGCGCACCCGGACGCCGCTGCGCAGCGCGGTCTCGGCGGCGGTCTGGATGGTCGGTCCGTCCATCACCGGATCGGAGTAGGCGATACCGACCTCGATGATGTCGCAGCCCGCGTCGACCATCGTCTTGAACACGTCGATCGACGTGGGAACGTCCGGGTATCCGGCGGGCAGATACCCGACGAGCGCGGCCCGATTCTCGTCGCGGCACTTCGCGAACGTGGGCGCCAGGCGCGAATCTCGTTGGCTCACTTGGCCGAACCTTCCTCGGTCGAATCATCAGCAGAGTCGTCGAACAGCCCGAACCACTTCGCTGCGGTGTCCATGTCCTTGTCGCCACGGCCGGACAGGCTGACGACGATGATCGCGCCCTCCCCCAGCTCGCGGCCGAGCTTGAGGGCGCCCGCGACGGCGTGGGCCGACTCGATCGCCGGGATGATGCCCTCCGTACGCGAGAGCAGCAGCAGTGCGTCCATCGCCTCGGAGTCGGTGATCGGCTCGTACGACGCGCGACCGGTGTCCTTGAGGTAGGCGTGCTCGGGGCCGACACCCGGGTAGTCCAGGCCCGCGGAGATCGAGTGCGACTCGATGGTCTGGCCGTCCTCGTCCTGCAGCAGGTACGAGTACGCACCCTGGAAAGCGCCCGGGGTGCCACCGGCGAATGTGGCTGCATGCCGACCGGTCTCGACTCCGTCGCCGGCGGCCTCGTAGCCGACGAGCTTGACCGTCGGGTCGCCGATGAACGCGTGGAAGATGCCGATGGCGTTCGAGCCACCGCCCACACACGCGACGACCGCGTCGGGCAGGCGCCCGGTCGACGCCTGCACCTGTGCACGCGCCTCGAGACCCACGACGCGCTGGAAGTCGCGCACGATCATCGGGAACGGGTGCGGGCCGGCCGCGGTGCCGAAACAGTAGTACGTGCGGTCTGCGTTGGTGACCCAGTCGCGCAGCGCCTCGTTGATCGCGTCCTTCAAAGTGGCCGAACCCGATTCGACGGAGACGACCTCGGCGCCGAGCAGACGCATCCGGGCGACGTTGAGGGCCTGCCGGGCGGTGTCGACCGCACCCATGTAGACGATGCACTCGAGCCCGAGCAGCGCACACGCGGTCGCCGTCGCGACGCCGTGCTGGCCGGCTCCGGTCTCGGCGATGATGCGCGTCTTGCCCATGCGCTTGGCGAGCAGCACCTGCCCCAGCACGTTGTTGATCTTGTGAGATCCGGTGTGGTTCAGGTCTTCCCGCTTGAGCAGGATGCGCGCGCCGCCGGCGTGCTCACGCAGCCGGGTCGCTTCGAAGATCGGGGACGGCCGGCCGGTGTAGTCGCGCTGCAGCCGGTCGAGTTCGTCGAGGAAGTTGTCGTCCGCGCGAGCCTTCTCGTACTCCGCGGTGACCTCCTCGATCACCGCCATGAGCGCCTCGGGTACGTGCCTACCGCCGTAGACCCCCCAGTGGCCACCAGGGTCCGGTTCATGGCCGGACCGCTCCGTCAGACCGGCGCTGGCGGGAGGCAGATCGCCACCCTTGGACACGAGGGCCTCATTGCGTGAACTCACCCCTCCAGTCTGCCCCAACGCCATCGAGAACGAGCGGTCGGGTCCGACGGGAAGCGTGCCGTCAGCGCGACGGCTTGGGGCACGACGGATGCGCACCCGCCGTCACGAGATCCGACACGGCGGCACGCGGATCGCCGCTGGTGACCAACCCCTCCCCGACCAGGACCGCGTCGGCACCGGCACCGGCGTACGCCAGCAGGTCCGCGGTACCACGAACGCCTGACTCGGCGATCTTCACGAGGTCCGTCGGCAGGCCCGGGGCGATGCGCCCGAACGTGTCCATGTCGACCTCGAGCGTCTTGAGGTTGCGGGCGTTGATGCCGATGACGCTGGCGCCGGCCTCGAGCGCGCGGTCGGCCTCCTCCTCGGTGTGGACCTCGACGAGCGCGGTCATCCCCAGCGACTCGGTACGGTCCAGCAGAGACGCGAGAACGTGCTGCTCGAGCGCGGCGACGATCAGCAGGATCACGTCCGCGCCGTGCGCGCGCGCCTCGTGGATCTGGTACGGCCCGACGATGAAGTCCTTGCGCAGGACCGGAATGTTCACGGCCTTGCGGACAGCGTCGAGATCGGCGAGCGAGCCGTGGAAACGCCGCTCCTCGGTGAGCACGCTGATCATCCGCGCCCCGCCGGCCTCGTATGCCGCTGCCAGCACCGCGGGGTCCGGGATGTCGGCGAGGGCGCCCTTCGACGGGCTTGCCCGCTTCACCTCGGCGATGACGCCGATTCCGGGCGCGCGCAGAGCGGCGGCCGCGTCGAGCGCCGGAGGGGCGGCAGCGGCCGCGGCCTTCACGGCAGAGAGGTCGAGAACGGCTTCACGGGCGGCGACGTCGGCGCGCACTCCGTCGAGAATCGAGTCGAGAACGGTCATCGTGGCCCGAGTCCTTTCCGGCATGTCAACCGATGTGAGGAAACTCATCGGCTCTTGACTCAGCCTAGAGGTCGCAGTTATTCGGACTCCGAGCGGGTACCCGAGGGCCCGGTGTCCTTGGTCACATCCGGTGCCGCAGGGCTTGACTCACCTGCAGCGGAGGCGCGATCGCCCCCGTCGACGGTCGGGTCCTCACCTGCGTCGAGCGCGTCCCACAGCATGCGCTGGGTCGGCGGCTCGTTCTCCGCATGCGAGGCGCCCCGCTTGGCGGTGGCCTCCCGCCGCGCCGCCGGGCTGTCGTACTTCGACGAGAGTCCTCCTGCCGCAGACGGTTTCCGGATCAGAACGAACGCGGCACCGAAGGCGACGACGGACCCCACCAGCACCAACAGCGCCGGGGCGGTGGCCACCTCGGTCGCGGTGACCTGAGTCGCAACACGTTCGAAACCCGCGATGTCGGAGGCCTTCTCGTCGGAAGCGCCGCCGACGAGCAACCCGACGGCCGGTATCGCGGCGACCACCGCGACGACGGCGACCAGGAGCCCGACCACCCGCAACAACCATCCGCGCACCGCGAAGGCGGCCGCGATCGCAGCGATCAGCGCGAGAGCGAGAGGCGTCGTGGCGGCAGCCCAGGTGCCGCCGTCGAGTTCGGTGATGCGCTCCTCGCCGAGTCCGTCCGCGGACGTCACCGTCACCCACGTCATCCGGGAGGACGCCCACAGGCACAGCGCCGCGACGGCGAGCAGCAACGCCGCCACCCCGGTTGCCCGCTTGCTGCGCGAAGCGGGGTTCGCGGTCTTCTTCTCACTCAACGCCGTTCACCTCCGAAGCGCCCCCGAAGGGCCGCAGCGTCTGCGCGGCGGCGACGGCACTGAGCGCCGACATCGCCTTGTTCCGCGCCTCCGTGTCCTCGTACACCGGATCCGAATCGGCGACCACGCCGGCGCCCGCCTGCACGTATGCCGTGCCGTCCTTGATCAACGCCGTGCGGATCGCGATCGCGGTGTCCGCGTCACCGGCGAAGTCGAGGTAGCCGACGATGCCGCCGTAGATGCCGCGCCGTGTCGGCTCGAGTTCGTCGATGAGTTCCATCGCGCGCACCTTCGGTGCGCCGGACAGCGTCCCGGCGGGGAAGCAGGCGGTGACCGCATCGAGCGCGTGCCTGCCCTCGGACAGCCGTCCGGTCACCGTCGACACGAGATGCATGACGTGGCTGTACCGCTCGATGTGCCGATAGTCGTGCACCTTGACGGTTCCCGGCTCGCACACCCGGCCGAGATCGTTACGCCCGAGGTCCACGAGCATCAGATGCTCGGAGTTCTCCTTCTCGTCGGCGAGAAGGTCCTTCTCGAGCAGGATGTCGTCCTCCTCGGTGGCACCGCGCCACCGGGTGCCCGCGATCGGGTGCGTCGTCGCGACGCCTTCCTTGACCGTGACGAGCGCCTCCGGGCTGGAGCCGACGATCGAGAAGGCCGTCTCCCCCTCCGGGCCGGGCACCTGCAACAGGTACATGTACGGGCTCGGGTTCGACGCCCGCAGCATCCGGTACACGTCGATCGGCTCTGCGGTGCAATCCATCTCGAAGCGCTGCGAGAGCACCACCTGGAACGCCTCGCCCGCCTCGATCTCGTCGATCAGCCGGCGCACGTCCGCCCCGAAGCTCTCGGTGGTCCGCTGGCGGCGGTACACGGGCTCCGGCCGCGCGAAGGTGGACACGGTCGAAGGGGCGGGCGCCGCCAGCGCCGCCGTCATCCGATCCAACCGCGCGAGCGCATCGTCGTAGGCCTCGTCGACGCGCTCGTCGGATCCGTCCCAGTTGACCGCGTTCGCGATGAGAGTGATCGCGCCCTCGTGGTGGTCGACCGCCGCGAGGTCCGTCGCGAGCAGCATCACCATCTCGGGGATCTGCAGGTCGTCCACCGCGTGGTCCGGCAGCCGCTCGAGCCGTCGGACGGCGTCGTATCCCAGGAAGCCGACCATGCCGCCGGTCAGCGGCGGCAGGTCCGGCAGACGCTCACTGCGCAGCAGTTCGAGGGTACGGCCGAGCGCGACCAGCGGATCGCCGCCGGACGGCGCTCCGGCCGGAACGTTGCCGAACCACGAGGCCTCGCCGTCGCGCACAGTGAGGGCGGCGGGACTACCCGCCCCGATGAACGACCAGCGCGACCAGGACCGGCCGTTCTCTGCCGACTCGAGTAGGAACGTGCCCGGGCGGCTGCCCGCCAACTTGGCGTAGGCGGACAGCGGGGTCTCGGCGTCCGCCAGCACCTTGCGGATGACGGGGACCACGCGATGCTCCGCCGCCAGCGACCGGAACTGCTCGCGGGTGGTGGTCGAATCGTGCCGTGGCCCCCGGCCCGGAACGGCCGAGGGAGCTGCTGGGATGGTGGTGGACTCGCCGCGCATGCACCCATCATCCCAGCAACACCGATCGCTGCCGCGGTCGCGGGTAGCGTCGGCGCCCATGAAGCCCGGAGAGCGCGCGCCCGAATTCGACCTTCCCGACCAGGACGGCATCCGCCGCACGCTGGCGTCACTACTCGCAGACGGACCGCTCGTGCTGTTCTTCTATCCCGCGGCGTCCACTCCGGTGTGTACGGCCGAGGCGTGCCACTTCCGTGATCTGGCACGCGAGTTCGCCGCGGCCGGCGCGTCCGTGGCGGGTATCAGCCGCGACGCCGTCGAGAAGCAGGCGAGTTTCGCCCGCGCGCAGGAGTTCGACTACCCGCTGCTCGCCGACGTCGACGGCACCGTCGCCCAGCAGTTCGGTGTCCGGCGAGGACTGCTCGGCCGGATCACCCCGGTCAAACGCAGCACGTTCGTCATCGACACCGACCGGACGGTGCTCGAGGTGATCTCCAGCGAGCTGCGCGCCAACCTGCACGCGGACCGCGCACTCGAGTTCCTGCGCAGCCGGACCTGATCCGGCGTCAGACCACCTGGAAGGAACGCTTTGCCAGGCCCATCCAGAAGCCGTCGATCACCTGGTCGGCGCTCTGTTCCGGATCGCTCGACGCACCGAGGGTGACGAACAGCGGCGCGAAGTGCTCGATCGTCGGGTGGGCGTACGGCATGCCGGGGGCCTGGGCACGGAAGTCGATCAACGCGTCGACGTCCCCGGCCGCCAGCTTCTCCGCCGCCCACGCGTCGAATTCCGCCGACCATCCGGGCGCCACGGCGTCGGGCGACGGATCGCGCAGGAACGGAAGACCGTGCGTCGTGAAACCGGATCCGACGATCAGCACCCCCTGCTCGCGCAGCGGACGCAGCCGCCGTCCTAGTTCGAGTAGGCGCACCGGATCGAGGGTGGGCATCGACATCTGCAGCACCGGGATGTCCGCGTCGGGATACATGACGGTGAGCGGCACGTACGCACCGTGGTCGAGACCGCGGCCGGGCTGGTGGTGAACCGGTTCGTCGTCGGGCATGAGTGCGGCGACCTGACGGGCCAGGTCGGGTGCGCCCGGCGACCGGTAGGTCACCTCGTAGAAGCGGCGCGGGAAGCCCCCGAAGTCGTACACGAGCGGTGTCCCGGTTGCAGTGGCCCCGATCGTGAGCGGCGCCGACTCCCAGTGCGCGGAGATCACGAGGATCGCCGTCGGGCGCGGCAGATCGGTGGACCACCGGGACAGCTCGTCGACCCACTGCGCGCTGTCCACCAGCGGAGGTGCGCCGTGGCTGAGGAAGATGGCCGGCATTTCGCTCACGAGAACTCCTTTGTTGAAGCTTCAACCTAACATGTTGTTCAACTTTCCCCGCTCGACCTCTGTTCCCCGCTCACGCGCCGGCGGTGCCGGTTTGGCACGCTGGTACCCGAGATCGACCTCTTCAGTGATCGGAGAAACGACCCGATGGGCGCGCAACAGAGCACCGAGACTCCCTGGCTCACCGGAGCACAGCAGGAGGCGTGGCGGACGCTCGTCTCCCTCGTGACCCGGCTGCCCGCGGCGCTCGACACCCAGCTGCAGCGCGACTCCGAGCTGACCCACTTCGAGTACTTCGTGCTCGCGGTGCTCTCGGAGGCGCCCGACCGGCGCCTGCGCCTGTCCGAACTCGCGTTCCAGGCCAACGCGTCGTTGTCACGGCTGTCCCATGTCGTGACCCGGCTCGAGAAGCGTGGGTGGGCTCGGCGCGAGACGGTGGCGGGCACGCGCGGGGCGTTCGCGGTCCTCACCGACGAGGGCTACGACAAGGTGGTCGAGGCCGCACCCGGGCACGTCGCCACCGTTCAGGCGCTGGTCTTCGAGGGCTTGGACGACAAGCAGGTCATGCAGCTGTCGACCCTGGGCAAGGCACTCGTCGATCAGCTCGACCGGGGCATCGCAGCCGGCACCGGCAAGGCCTAGCCGCATGGCGGCGGAGCCGGCATCCTCCGGCCCGTCCGCGTGGGGCGGGATGCTCACGCTGACACCCGGCGCCGTCCTCTATCGAGGCCCCGGAGGCAACGCCGATCTGCACGCGCACCATGCCGTGCAGGTCCTGATCACGCTGGACGAGCCGTTCGTCCTCGAATTCGCGGACAGCAGTCTCGAGGCCTCTGCCGCAGTCGTGCCGAGCGGTCTCCCCCACCGGCTGCGGTGCACGTCCCGCGATGCGCTCCTGATGCTGGTCGAGCCGCTGGGGCCCCGCGGCCGCGGGCTCGGCGCGGTGGGATCACGCCGCCGGGGCCAGGAGCATGCGCACACCCTCGCCCGCATCGCGACCGAGCGTGTGCGTGAGCCGAGCGCCGCGGCCACGATCGACCACCTGCTCGGAGCGATCACCTCGGAGGGACCGCCGCGATCCCGCGCGCTGTCCCGACCGGTGCGCTCGGCGGTGCAGTATCTCGAACGCAACGCCGGGACGCGGCCGACCCTCACCGGTGCGGCCGCCGAAGCGCACCTGTCCCCCTCGCGGCTGACACACCTCTTCACCCAGGAGGTGGGAATCCCGTTCCGCCGCTACGGGCTGTGGGTGCGCCTGCGTGCGGTCGCCGAACACGTCGCGGCCGGATCCGACCTCACCCGTGCGGCGGTCGCGGCCGGCTTCAGTGACTCCGCGCATTTGAGCCGGGTGTTCAAGAGGAACTTCGGCCTCACTCCGTCGGCACTGCTGGGAATGACGGTCGACCGCGACGCGTGGCCCACGGGCGGACCGACGGGGGCGGACCCCGCGTAGAAGATCAGCCGCAACGTTCAAGCCGCCCCACCGTCGCCTCTCCTACGTTCGAGGCATGGACGTTCACCTGCGACCCACCGACATCCTCGACTACGAGCGGGAACCACTTCGAGCGCTGATCGGAGCGCGCGGATGGCGCGAACTGCCGTACGCGGCGCGCATCGGCGCGGTGTACGACTTCGTCAGGGACGAAATCGAATTCGGGTACAACGCATCCGACGCGATCCCGGCGTCCCGGGTGCTCGCCGACGGGTACGGCCAGTGCAACACCAAGACCACCCTGTTGATGGCACTCCTCCGCGCCGTCGGAGTGCCCTGCCGATTCCACGGGGCGACCATCGACAAGCGTCTGCAGAAGGGCGTCGTCGAAGGCGCGCTGTACCGCATGGCACCCCGAAACATCCTGCACAGTTGGACGGAGGTGTGGTTCGACGACCGCTGGGTCGATCTCGAGGGAGTCATCCTCGATGCCGACTACCTGGCGGGCCTGCGCAACACCGTGGCGTCCACCGGGGCATTTCTCGGCTACGGGGCCGGGACCGACGACATCGCCGACCCGCCCGTGGCGTGGGTCGGCACCGACACCGCCATTCAGAAGACCGGCCGGCGTGAACGGCGATTTCGGTACGTTCGACGATCCCGACGACTTCTACCGAGCGCACGGCACCAACCTGACCGGCGTGCGAAAGTTCCTGTATCAGAGGGTCATTCGTCACGTCATGAACCGCAGGGTCGCCTCGATCCGCGGGTGTGCGATCACCCCAGCGGTTCGCCGCCCACGCCCCAGTGCTCGCGCGGAACCTCGGTGATCGTCACCCACACCGACGACGCGTTCTTTCCGGTCGCCTCGGCATAGGCCTTGGTGACGGCGGCGATGGTCTCGCGCTTCTGTTCGGCGGACAGGCCGGGCGTCTGACTGATCTGAATCAGGGGCATGCCGCCATTGTCGCCGCAATCGCTTCCGTCTCGCCCGTCGGGGCGCCACCACCACGCCCGCGCGCCGGGAGCCGAGACGACCGGGATCGATCGAAGCGGCCCTCTCGACTGCTTTCGTCAACACTGTTGACAACATTTCGTCAACACTGTTGACTGGTTCTCATCGAGTTCGACCGATCGGAAGACCTGCCACCCGGTGCGCCACGAGGCAGAAGTGATCGCCCCGATCACCGGTCCGGGCGCACACGGCCGACACCGATCGCCAGTTCCCAGCTCGAACTCATTCGTAGAAAGGGCGCAAGAATGAACCGACTTTCCGGCAAGAAGATCGTCATCACCGGAGCTGCAAGTGGAATCGGTCAGGCCGCGGCGAAGTTGATGGTCGCCGAGGGCGCACACGTTCTGATCGCCGACCTCGACCGGGAGGCCGCCGAGAGTGCCGCTGCCACCATCGGCCGGTCCGAGTCCGGTGGGCGAGCGGTCGGGACAGAGGTGGACGTGATGGACGCCGAGTCGATCCGCACGATGATCGACCACGCGGTCGCAGAATTCGGTGGAATCGATGTTCTGTGCAATCACGTCGGCGGCAGCAACCCGCGCAAGGACCTCGACCTGCTGCGACTCGACCTCGACGAGTGGGATCGTACGATGGCGCTCAACGCCCGCAGCACCGTTGTCGCGTCACAGTTGGCACTGCCTCACATGATCGCCGCGGGCGGTGGTTCGATCATCAACACCGTGTCCGTCGGCGGACTCTCCGGCGACACTCTCCAGTGCGCCTACGGAGCGGCGAAGGCAGCCGTCATCCGCCTCACCCAGTACATCGCCACCCAGTACGGAAAGCAGGGCGTTCGCTGCAACGCCGTCGCGCCCGGGGCGGTGATGACACCGGCGCTCCGGGACAACCTTCCGGCGAACGTCATCGACGACATTCGTCAGCACAACGCCCTCGACATGATCGGTGACCCTGACGACATCGGATGGGCGATGGTCTATCTCGCGTCCGACGAATCCCGGTACATGAGCGGCCAGACCCTCGTGCTCGACGGTGGACTCACCGCGCAGAGCCCGATTGCCGCGAGTCGCCGAGTGCTGCTCGACTCCTGACGGCCCCGGCTGCGGCGGTTGCCGCCGACGCTACGGGTCGGCACAGAACCGACCGGGCGGCGCGGACGATCGTGCTGCGGTCGTACGTGACGACGTAGTCGAACTCACGCTTGCCGTCGGGTCCCCCGGTGTGCAGATCCAGAGCGGAGAGGGCACACGCGAACCGGGCTCCGATGACGATCACGTTCCATTCGTCGATCAGAGGATCGTGTGGGTGCAGCCGATACCGATGGATCCCCAGATCGCTTGCCGGCGAGAACTGTTCGCCATACGCCGCCGTGAACGAAATGGTGCGGGCGAGGTCCGACCATCGGCGCTCGGTGGACGCGGGAAAGTGATGCAGCCGCTGGAAGGTTCCGACGGCGACGACCTCACTGCCGGCCGATCGCGCCTGCTCCTCCAACTGTGTGCTCATCTCGACGAGGAGACCCTTGACGCTTCGAATCCGTTCGCGTCCGGGAGAAATGAGGGAGAACGGGGTGCTGCCGGCCGGGACGGGGTCCACCTGCCAGGTCGGGCCCGCGAGCAGCGGTCGGGGCCGAGTGCTGCGCATCGGATCGGGAGTTCTGTGCAGGGATTCGAACTTCCGGCCCGAGCCGTGGCGGATCCCGAGAGCGAGAGCGTGCTCGCAGTCGCGGTCGGTGTCGATACCGTCGGCGACCACGACCGCGTTGCTGCGCTCGACGACCGCGGCGAGGGCCTGAGCCAGAGCGATCGGATCGCTGTCCGCACCGTTCGACAAACCCCCCGCTCCGACCACGATCACATCCGGCTCGATCAAAGGCAGTAAGCCGAGGGCTCGCGGGTGCGACCCGACGCCGCTGAGAGCAATGAGATCGCCCTCGGCGCGGGCACGGTCGATCAGTCCGAGGACCGGCGTGGGATCGCCGTCCAGCAATCCGGGTGTCACAACCGACACACGGGAGACGGCTGCGGCCCCGTTCGCGCTCCGGCGAGTGATGGGAACGAAAACCGGAAGCGCCCGGCGCTCGACGTCCGACGGAAACAGGTCAATGCAGTCGGCGTCGCAGTTGGCGTCCTCGCCGTTCCACACCACGGCCACACACTCGCCGTCTTCGAGCTGACGGATCGGAACCACCAACTGCGCACCCGACGACTGACCCATCGCAGCAGAATAGGTCAGTTCCCCGGATACCCGCGTGTGCGTCAGTCGGTGAACCGCTCCAGGACGGCGTGCGCGCAACGCGTCACGGTGCGGCGATCGTAGGAGACCACGTACTCGAACTCGCGTTCGCTGTCGACCGTCCCTTTGTGCAGGTCCCGGGCGGCCAGCACACAGCAGAAGTGCGATCCGAGGACGACGACGTTCCATTCGTCGACCAGCCGGTCGGTGTGGTCGAGCGGCGCGTGATGGACGTTGAAGTCGATCATCGGCTGAATGCCCACTCCGTATATGCCGGTGTAGGCCACTTGCGACGCAAGATGAGCCCAGCGGCGCCTGGAACCGGGAGTGAAATGATCGGCGTGCTGGAACGTACCCAACACGATGGTGTCCTGGCCGGCCGAAGCGGCCTGCATCTCGAGCATCTTGCTCATCGACACCAACAGTCGCTTGAGGCTGCGCGTCGTCCGGCGACCGGGTGCGGCGATGGTGAAGGGCGTCGAACGCCCGTCCGACGCGCCCCCGGGCCGGGAGCGCGGTCCCGGATCGAAGTCACCGTGACCCGCGACCGATGCGGCCGTCGCCGGAGGGAACGAGCCGATCCCGAACCGCGCTCCGACGCCGAGCGCGCGGCGCCGCTGCAGGTCACTGTCGACGCCGCGCGCGATCACCAGGGCGTCGGTTCGCTCGCGGTAGGCCGCGACTGCATGCGCTGCCCGTGCCGTCAACGCGTGAGCGGGGCGTGAAACGAGGTCGGCCGACGTGATGATCACGTCCGGCTCGACCAGGGACAAGAGCGCCAGCGACTGCGGGCGCTCACCCACCTCGTCCACGGCGATCGCCACTCCCATGGAACGAGCCGCCGCGATGCGTCCGAGTGCCCGTGCCGGATGCGCCATGACGGCGTCCTCGGTCACGGTTGCGATGAGGCGCACACCGTCGTCGACTCCCGCGAGGTTCGCACTCACAGCGATCTCCACGTCAAGTAGAGCCAGCTGCGGTACGGCGGACTCCTCCTCCGCATACGCCCGCGCCGCGGCCAGGGTGAATTCGTCGAGCAGACCCGTCTCACCCATCGAGCGCGCAGTGGCCCGTAGGACACCGGGAGCCGCGAAGGCAGAATCCTCGGCGCCGCGGAGCTGAAGCTCCACAGCGGTCAGGGCGGCGGTATCCAGGCAGCGGACGGGAGCGCGGTGCACACGGAGCGGGATGCCGTGGAACGCGGGGGCAGAGCCCGCCGAGGCGGGTTCCGGTGCAGTTGTCTCCATCGGCCCACCATGCCAGACGCCCGGTCCAGAACCTTTCAGCACCTAATTCATATCGATTCGATAACCTTGCATAACGTTTCGGTATCGTTGGACGACCATCGCGATTTCGGCGGTTTCCGCAGCTCAATACGTACTACACGGGGTCTACGCTCGCCGCATGACAGCAATCGGAGACAGCCCAACTGCGGACACGGCTCCCTCCGTGCCCGTTTCGTTATACGAACTCGCGACGGCACCCGTCACGACCGCCAGGCGCGCGGAGCGCACACCGCGGGTGCCGACGGCGGCGTATCTGTCTTCGCTCTATCGCGACGAAGTCGATGCACTCGCCATTGCGACGTGCAGACCGACCTCCGTGGTTCGTCGCGGCACCGGGTTCCTCCTGTGCGTGGAGTTCGAGTTCGACCGGTTCCTCCTCGCCACCAACTCTCCGCTCGGCACCCTCGATCCCAGCCCTCGACGTACAGAGCCCCCGCGATGGGTAGTGCAGTTCTTCGCTCGCGACGACGGCAACGAACGGTTCCTGGTGGAGGCCGCGAACGAATGGCTGATCGACGCATTCGACGAGGCCCTGATCCGGGTCTGCCGGCAGGGACACTGGGTGCGGGCCGATTTGAAGTACGGGCACCTGACCGCGCCGCGCGAGGCCGCGACGGCCTAGTTCGACAGGTGCGCGGCGCGGTCGGGCCGAGGTGTCACGGGCCGAGGTGTCACGGGCAGGCCGGTGTGACGATGTCGTAGATCCGTTCGGCCTGATCCTGCGAGGGTTCGGTTCCCTTGTTGGCCGCCAGCACACGGATCTTCTCGGTGACCTGCTCCTCGCTGACCCCGTTCGCCAGGTCGTTGCAGGACGCGATGACGATGTTCTCGATGCTGTCGTCGTCCCGGTCCTCGGAGAGATCCGAGTACCCGCTCCGAAATGCGACCACGAACGCATCGAGCTTCGCCTGATCGAACGTGCCCAGCTGGTCGGTCGATGTGACCGATGTGGGGGTCGATTCTTCGCTCTCCGTCTCGGTGGTCGCGGGCATCTCCATCGACGTCTGCATCGTGGTGTCGGTGCTGTCGTCGTTGCCGTCTCCGCACCCCGCCAACGGCAGCACGGCGCCGGCACCCACCAGAGCGGTGGCGATGATCTTCTTCATGCGACTTGCCTCTCTCTTCGGCTATTCGGAAGTTGGAGTGGAGGGAGCGAACTGCTGCTCGAACAGGCGAGCGGCCTCCTCGAGCACGGATCGATGGATTCGGGCCAGCGGACGGAACTGGGCGACCAGCGGTTCGAGATCCAGGCTGTGTCCGATGACGGTGCCGGTGAGCAACCAGGGAAACCGATCCGGCTCCGAGCCCTGCTCGGCGGGCACTTGTTCGACGAGGCCGCAGCAACGGTGCAGCCGGCGCGCGATCCATTCCTCGACAGTCCGCGGCCACCACGGTTCGAGGGACAGTGGTGTGACGGTCAGGCCCGGCATGTCGATGTCCGACTCCCGGTCTCGGCTCCGACAATCTGCGGCATCGCGTTCGGGGCCGGCGGAGTAGCGCAGGAAGATGCCGTGTGTGGACGCCGTGAGGGCGACCAGCTCGGCCAACGTGGTGATCGTGACGAGCTGCGCCCCCGGCGGCTCCCGATTCGAGACCGCGCCGGTCACGAGTAGGTCCTCCGGACTCTCGATCGCACGAAGCTCCTCCGATGCTCGCATCCGTCTCGACGACGGCGGGCACGGTCCGTGTACCCGGGCGGACGCGCGGCCAACCATGCCGGGCACGTTTCACTTCTCGGCACCTCGGGAATACACCGTCTGTTCCGATCGGTCCCGAGCAGCACCCGGAGAGGCAGACATGAAATTCGAGGCGCACTGGGAGACCACCGCTTCTCCCGACAAGGTGTGGGAGGTACTCGCCGACGGCTGGCGGTATCCGGGCTGGGTGGTCGGCGCGTCCCGAATGCGGGCCGTGGACCCCGCCTGGCCCGCCCCCGGTGCGCGCATCCACCATTCGGTCGGATTGTGGCCGTTCCTCATCGACGACCACACCGAGGTTCTCGAGGAAGATCCGGGGAAGTCACTGACCCTTCTGGCCCGCGCGAAGGCCTTCGGCCGCGCCCGGATCGAAATCCAGGTCCGTCCCCGCCCCGACGGGGTGGGCACCGTCATCGAGATGGGCGAGCATCTCGCCTCCCCTCCCATGTCGTGGTTTCCGCAGAGCGTGGTCGAACTGGCGGCGGTGCCGCGCAACCGGGAGTGCATCCGCCGGTTGGCACTGCTCGCGGAGGGCCCCGCCCATCCGCGCGACGGCTCGACCGCACCGAGGCTCGGGTGATCGGATGACGGAGAAGGCGGATGCAATCGTCGTCGGCGCCGGACCCAACGGACTGGTCGCCGCGATCACCCTCGCGGATCGAGGATGGGACGTGCTGGTCCTCGAGGCCGAACCGACACCGGGAGGAGCCGTGCGTTCCGGTGATCTCCACCCCGGATACCGCTACGACCGGTTCAGTGCGTTCTATCCCCTCAGCGCGGTATCGCCCGCGTTCGCCGAGCTGGACCTGGACCGGCACGGGTTGTCGTGGAGTCGAGCTCCCATCGCGGTGGCCCATCCGCTGGACGCCGAGGACTCGAACGCGCCCGCCGTCCTTCCCGAGGCCGCGGACACCGCAGCCGCACTGGAGCGGTTCCGCAGCGGCGACGGGGAACGGTGGCTCGAGCTGTACCGGACGTGGGAGCGCATCCGCGAGCCCCTGCTGGACACCCTGTTCGGCCCGTTTCCCCCGCTGAAGGGGCCGGTGAAGCTACTGCGCGAGCTGGGCTCGGCGGAGGCGCTGCGCATCGCCCGGTTCCTGTTGTTGCCGGCGAACCGGATGGGGCAGGAACTGTTCGCCGGCGAGGCGGCGAAGGTCCTGCTCCTCGGCAATGCACTGCACGCCGACGTGCCACCCGACGCCCCGATCAGCGGGGCGATGGGATTCCTGTTAGGGATGCTGGCGCAGGACGTGGGTTTCCCGGTCCCTGTGGGTGGTGCGGGCGCGCTCACCGACGCCCTGGTGCGCCGACTGGAATCGGCGGGCGGCCGGGTGGAATGCGACAGTCGTGTCGACGCCGTGACCGTGCAGGGCGGCGCGGCAACGGGGGTTCGCCTGTCCGACGGCCGGACGTTCGGCGCTCGTCGCGCCGTCCTCGCGGACGTGTCGGCGCCCGCGCTCTACGAGCGGCTGCTGCCGCAGGACGTCGTGCCCGCGAACGTGCGCGCCGCGCTCGCGAACTTCGAGTGGGACACCCCGGTGGTGAAGGTGAACTACGCTCTGCGCGTGCCGATTCCGTGGCAGGCCGACTCGGTCCGCCGCGCCGGCACCGTGCATGTGGGCGGCGATACCACCAGGCTCGCGAAGTGGCACACGCAGCTGGCGGCCGGCGAGCTCCCCGAGCACCCGTTCCTGCTGGTGGGCCAGATGACGACCGCCGATCCGACCCGCTCGCCGGACGGCACGGAGAGCGCATGGGCGTATACGCACCTCCCGCGGGGCGTGGCCGACGATGCCAGCGCGGACAAGATCGCCGAGCGCACCGACGAACAGCTCGAGCGTTTCGCTCCCGGCTTCGGGTCGAACATCGTCGCGCGAAGCGTCCAACGGCCGTCGGATCTCGAACGCGCCGACGCGAACCTGGTGAACGGCGCTGTCAACGGCGGAACCGCCCAGTTGCACCAGCAACTGATCTTCCGGCCCGTTCCCGGGTCGTCGCGGCCGGAGACTCCCGTGAAGAACCTGTTCCTGGCCAGCGCGTCGGCGCACCCCGGTGGCGGCGTGCACGGCGTGTGCGGCCTCAACGCGGCCCGGGCCGCCCTTGCCCGGCACGGTATCGGGGCGCCGGTCCGGCGAAGCGTGAACCGCGTCGTGGCGGACGTCGTGTGGCGTTCCGCGAAGCGAGGGTGACGATGCGGATCGCGATCACCGGCGCGACCGGGAACCTCGGCACGACCCTGTTGCAAGCATTGTGGGAGGACGGCAACCACGAGATCGTCGGAATCGCGCGGCGGAGGCCTCCGGACGAGCCCCCGTACGCCGGCGTGGCCTGGCACACCGTGGACGTCGCCGCCCCCGACGCCGCCGAGCAACTCGCACTCCCGTTCGCGGATGCCGACGCCGTCGTCCACCTCGCGTGGGGTTTCCAGCCCACCCATCGGCGCCACTACCTGCGGGCGACCGGGGTCGACGGGACACGCGCCGTGCTCGCGGCCGCAGCGACGGGCGGCGTCGGGCACGTCGTGCACATGTCCTCCTCCGCCGTCTACGCGCCGGGCTCGTACGGGCGGCCCGTCGACGAGTCGTGGCCCACCACCGGTGTGCGGTCCTCGGTCTACAGCCGGGACAAGGTGGCCGCCGAGGACGTCGTCCGCCGCCATGTCGATGCCGGCGCCGGGCCGTCCGTGACGGTCCTGCGCGCCGGCCTGATCGGTCAGTACCGCGCGGGAAACCAGTTGCTGCACTACATTCTTCCCGACTGGGTGCCCGCCGGCGTTCTGCGCGTCGCGCCCGTGGTGCCGATCGACCGGGGCATGTGCATCCCGGCGGTGCACGCCGAAGAGGCGGCGCGAGCGATCGTCTCCGCGACCCGGCAGCGGAAATCCGGGATCTACAACATCGCGTCCGACGTCCCGGCGACGGGCGCCGACGTCCTTGCCGGACTCTCCGTCCATGGTCTGCACGTCCCGTCCCGACTGCTGCGGGCGGCCGCCCAGGTGACGTGGCGGCTGCACCTGCAACCCGTCGACGGAGGCTGGATCGACCTGGCGTACTCGACTCCGCTCGTGGACCCCGCCCGCGCCCGCGACGAGTTGGGTTGGGTCGCGCACACCGAGGGACCGGATGTCGTCCGCGAGCTGGCCGAGGGGATGGTCGATCGCGCGGGCACCGGCAGCCCCGTCCTCGAGGACCGCTCGGTGCTCACGCGGCTGACGTCGGCCCTGCGGCGAGGCGAGGTCGGCACCAGGAAACCGACGTGACGGTCAGTCCATTCGCCTGGACGCCGGCTGCGCGTTGCGCGTCTCCATCGGCGGGAGGAAACCGCCGATGACGATCATCGCGACCGCGAGCCCCAGGTGGAGCCAGTTGTCGGCGTCGTTGACCGGAATGAAGTTCGCGGCGTCGTCACGGTTGATCGACACACCGTAGATCCACACCGCGAAGTAGACCACGCCTCCGGCGATCAGGTAAGTCCGCGCCAGTCGCATGCTCCGGGCCATCACGATTCCGGCCACACCGAACGCAAGATGGATGATGTTGTGCAGGACGGAAACTTCGAAGATTCCGAGCAGCTTCGCGTCGGAGTGGTGGCCGGCCCACGTCATCGTGTCGTAGTCGGTCGTGATCCCGGGGATGAAGCCCGCGATTCCGACGACGAGGAACACGACACCGAAGACCAGCGCCACCACCTCGGTGGCCGAGCGCTTGCGAGCCGACGTCGGCCGAGTATCGCTGGACATGTCGTACCCCTTCCTGTTCGGGTCCGAGCGGGGTACCCCGCGATCGCGGCAGTCAACCCCCGGTGCGCGGGGGAAATCCGCTCACGGACATCGAGCGTGTGGCATACCCAGCGAATGGGTACCCGACGTCCACGGAGGGGTGGACGGCGAGCACGGACATCGAGGAGGCAGCCATGACGCAGCGACCGGGCGAACATCTGGAGGAGGAACCACAGTCGGAGCGGGGCGCGCCGGGCTCCCGCGATACCGGGGCCGAGGAGCCGAGTGCAGGCGACCACCGGCGCGAGGGCGCCTTCGAGGACGAGTCGACGATCTCGTCGGACGAACCGGGGTGGCAGCGGCCCGCGGATGCCGGCGGACACGGCGCGTCCTCCGACGAGGCCGCGATACCGCCGTACGACGATCGCCAGCAGGAGGCCAAGTCCCCCGAGCACATGCGTGCACGCGCCGGCGATCCCGACGGCGCCGGGCAGGCACAGAAGAGCGGCGTGCAACACGAACGACCGTCCGAGTCCGACCCCGGGGTCGGACCGGCACACCAGGGTGGTACGCGCCGGGGCGAGGACCACCCCCCGGAGACCACGCACCCGGAGAAGTAGCGCCGCGAACCGGCGCGGCAGCGAAGCACTGGAACCTCGAGGAGGATCAGCAGATGGAAATACTCGTCATCGTCGCACTCGTGGTGATCGTCGCCGCGATCAACGTGCGCTGGTGGTATCGCAGGCGCCAGGGCAACTCGCCCACCCCGGAAGCCGGTACGGCCGAGGGCAAGACCCGGCAGATGAACGACGTGCACCGGGAGCGCCGCAACGACGAATCGTGAGTCTGCCCAACGTTCACGGCCTGCCGATCCCGCGGTAGGAGAAGCCACAGGCCTCCAGAGCCGCAGGATCGAGCAGGTTTCGCGCATCGATGACGAGCGGCCGCTGCACTTCTCGCGCCGCGGCGCGCCAGTCGACGGTCCGGAACTCGGGCCATTCGGTGAGCACCACCACGGCCGACGCGCTCTTCACCGCCGCCGCCGGTTCGTCGACCACCTGGAACTCGCCGTCCGCGTCCACGGCCGATGCCCGCCCCGAGCCGCATGCCGGGTCGTACGCGGTCACGATCGCACCGCGGACACACAGTTCGTGGACGACCGCCAGCGCGGGCGACTCCCGCACGTCGCCGGTGCCGGCCTTGAAGGTCAGACCGAGGACCCCTATCCGATATCCGGCCAGGGATGCCGCCGGGTCCCCCGTGAGCTCGCGGACGATGTCGGCCACCAGCCGGCGGCGATGGCGGGTGTTCGACCGCACCGCCGCCCGCACCGTGTCCAGCACCACCCCCGCCCGCCGCCCGGCGTCGAGCATGCCGCAGGTGTCCTTGGGCAGGCAGGATCCACCCCACCCCGGACCGGGCGCGAGGAACGCACCTCCGATTCGCGGATCCGCCGCCATCACCGCGGTCACCTCGGTCACGTCGGCGCCCACCGCCGAGCACAGGTCGGCGAGTTCGTTGGTGTACGACGCCTTGACCGCGAGGAAGCTGTTGCACGCGTACTTCGCGAGTTCGGCGCTCGCCCAGTCCGTGCGGAAGATCGGCGCGGGAACCGACCGGTACAGCGACGTGACGGCGTCGACGGCGGCGCCTTCGGCACCACCGACCACGATCCGTTCGGGCCGCAGGAAGTCCGCCACCGAACGGCCTTCGCGGAGGAACTCGGGATTGCTGACCACGTCGATACGGCCGCGGCCGATTGAATCCTGCAGTGTGCGAGCGCTTCCCGGCGGGACGGTGGATTTCACCGCCAGCACCACCGGCCCCGCGATCTCGCGGGCGATGCGTCGGGACACCGATGTCACGCTCGCCAGGTCGGGTGCGCCGTCCCGGCCGGAGGGCGTGGGCAGGCAGAGAACCACGACACCGCACGAGGTGAGTGCACCGAGTTCGGTGTCGAAACACACCGTCCCGCCGCGTAATCCGGCGTGCACGAGCTCGGCGAGACGCGGCTCGAGAATGTCGACCACACCCCGCCGTAACCGCTCGACCCGGGTCGCATCGCTGTCCACACACCGCACCGAGTGGCCCAGGTGCGACAGACAGGCCGCCGTCGTCAGCCCCACGTACCCGGCCCCCACTACGCCCACCGGACCTGCGGACATCGCGCACCTCACCTCTCCAGTTGCACGGACGCGGCGGCCACGACGTCGGCCGCCTCGATGTCCGCCAGACCGGGGTCCAGACGCGCACCGTGCGGGTCGCCGCGCCGGCCGGTCCACAACACCGTGTGCAGATGTCGGTCCACCCGCGGACCCCACGTCCGCGGCGGTGTGGGCCCGAACAGCACCACCGATCGCGTTCCGAACGCCGTTGCCAGATGGGCGATTCCGGTGTCACCGCAGACCACCAGCCGGGCACGCGAGATCAACGCGGCGAGTTCGCCGAGCCGGCACGGGACCGCACGCCGGACCGGGACACCCGATCCGACGGCCCGGCACACGTCGTCGACGAGTCCGCCTTCCCCCGGACCCCCGGTGACCACGACGGCTCCCCCGTACGCACTCCACAGTTCGCGAATCACGGCGGCGAACCGAGCTGCGGGCCAGCGGCGGGCCGCGCTCGCCGCGCCGGGGTGGACCACGATCGCACCCTCGACGGGCGCCGACCGGGGTCGTCGGATCCGCAGTTCCGTCGGATCGGCGGGCACCCCGTGGTGCCGCAGCAGCGCGCACCAGCGATCGACCTCGTGCAGATGCTCGTCCCACTCCGGGCCGTCGGCGCCGATGCCCGGATCGCGATGACACCAGACGCCGCCCGGTCCCGCGCCGCGCAGCAACGTCGTGCTCTGCGGGCCCCGGCCGTGGAGATTGACGGCCAGGTCGGGACGGGTGTGCACGGCCATGGCGCGCAGCCCGGACGTCGGCACGATGTCGTCGATCCCGCCGATCAGGCCGACGAGGTCCCGCAGCCCGATCGGCGTGGCCAGGCGCAGACGTGCGTTCGGGAACTCGCGCCGCAGCGCACGCAGCGCCGGGACCGCGGTCGCCAGGTCACCCACCCCGAGCGCACGCAGCACCAGCACGTCGCTCACGGCCACGACGACTCTTCGGAGGCGCACACGACCATCTCGCGGATCTCGCACCCCTCCGGCTGCCCCAGCGCGTACACCACGGTCGCGGCCACGTCCTCCGGCCGGTTCAGGTGGGCGTCCGGGGGCGGACGGTACTGCGCGGTGCGCCCGTCGAAGAACGACGTGTCCATGCCACCGGGCACCAGCAGGGTCACGCCGTATCGTCCCGCCGTCTCCGCCGCGAGTGCCCGGGTGAAACCGACGACACCGAACTTCGCCGCACAGTAGGCAGTCGCGTCGCTCACCGCCTTCAGACCCAGGGTCGAGGCGCACGTCACGATGCGGCCGGACGGGCTGGCCAGATGCGGCAGTGCCGCACGGACGACGGCCGCGGTCCCCATCAGGTCGACGGCGACGACGCGCTCCCAGTCGGCTGCGGCGACCTCGTCCAGCCTGCCGCAGCAGTCGATGCCGGCGGCGGTGAACACCCCGTCGAGTCGGCCGCCCACGCTGCCTGCGAGTTCGGCGGTGGCCTCGGCGACCGCCGAACTGTCCGCGATGTCCACGAGCCGATAGGCGTGTTCCGCGTCGGGCACCGCCATATCGAGTACGAGCGGCGTTCCTCCCGCCTTGGCGACGGCGGTCGCGGTCGCGGCGCCCAGGCCCGACGCTCCGCCCGAGATGAGCACGTTGCCGATGTCGATCACGGATTCCTCCCTTCGGATCCGAGACCGGCCCGGCCCCGGAAAGCTTCGTGATGCGATTCGATCGCGGCGACGACCTTGGTGGTCGAGTAGTCGCCGAGCGGCGGGACGGTGCGGACCTCGCCGCCGTTCCGCCGCACGGTCTCGGCCTCGGGGAGATCGGCCGGTCGATAGTCCCCGCCCTTCACCCACACGTCCGGTCGCAACCGCTCCAGCAGGCGGGTCGGCGTGTCGTCGTCGAACACCGCCACCGCGTCGACGGTGTCGAGTTCGCGCAGCATCGCCGCGCGTGCGTCCTGCCCGAGCACCGGGCGCCCGGCCCCCTTCAGCCGGCGGACGGACGAATCAGAGTTCAGGCACACCACCAGTGCGTCGCCGAGTGCGGCGGCCTCGCGCAGCAGGCGGAGGTGGCCTGGATGGACCAGGTCGAAGCACCCGCCGGTTGCCACCAGCCGGCCTCCGTCCCGGTGCACGCGATCAGCGAGTGCGAAAGCGTCCGAGCAGGATCGGCTCGGACGACGGACCCGGTTCGATGCCGCCCCGCGGTCCACGGAGGCCATCGACCCCGCGCCGCCCGCGGACACGAACCGGGACGCGCGATCGACCGCGACCGTGACCGCTTCGGTCACCGACGCACCGCCGCCCAGCGCGGCCGCGGCCGCCGCGGCGAATCGGTCGCCGGCGCCGCACGTGTCCGGCCGGCCGGTCCGCAACGTCACCGGCGTCTCCGGGACGGGGACCACGTGGACCGGCCGACCCCGTTCGACGACGGTGGCACCGGCCGGGCCCTGGGTGATCGCAACGGCTCGTGTTCCCCACTGCCCGAGCAGGCGCCGCCCGGCCTCGGCCGGCACCAGCGCGTCGGCGCCGCCGCCGAGCGCACCGTAGGCCTCCCGCAGATTCGGCGTCGCCAACGCGCTCTCCGCGCCGGGCGCCGCCCCGCGCGGATGCGGATCCCAGACCACCGGAGCCATTCGGGCCCGGGACGCGACCAGTGCCCGGAGGCCCCGATGCCGCGTCGTTCCTAGCCCGTAGTCGGCGACGACGATCGCGTCCGCCCCCGCCAGCGCTCGCTCGACCGCGGAGGTCACGGGCGTGCCTGCGGTGACGCCGTCGCCGGAGTCGATCCGCAGCAGGTGCTGGACGTCGGTACGGATCCGGGTCTTGGTCACTGTCGCCCCCAGCAGGTCGAGCGGGACCACGTCGCAGTGTTCCGAAACGAGTTCGACGAGTCGCCGCCCCTCGGCGTCGGCGGCCACCGCCGTCACCAGCACCACCTCGCCGACGTCGCGAGCCGCCAGCACGGCGGCCAGCGCGGCGCCCCCCGGACGCACTCGGACGCTGTCGGTGTCGAACACCGGGACCGGTGCCTCCGGCGACAGCCGGTCGACACGGCCCTCGAGGTCCACGTCGAGGAGCGAGTCCCCGAGCACCACGACGCGGGTCACTGCGCGGACCTCAGGGCAGTGTCGATCTCGGCGCACAACGCGTGCACGAGAACCAGGTGGATCTCCTGCACCGTGGAGACCCGGGGCGCGTCCACCGCGATGGCCTCGTCCACCACCGCCGCCAGCGGGTTGGGTTCGCGCCCCGTCATGGACCACGTCGTGACACCCAACTCGTGGGCCGCCTTGGCTGCGGTGAGGACGTTCGGACTGCGGCCACTCGTGGACAGGCAGAGCAGCACGTCACCGGCGCGGGCATGGGCACGGACCTGGCGCGCGAAGATCTCGTCGAGGCCGTAGTCGTTGGCGATCGCCGTGGCCGACGAGGTCTCGGCGTGAAGAGCGATCGCGGACAGTGGCATCCGCTCCCCTTCGAACCGGCCGACGAGCTCGCCGGTGAGGTGCTGCGCCTCCGCGGCACTGCCGCCGTTTCCACATGTCAACAACCTCGCTCCCGAGGGCAGGACCGCGGCGAGATGCCGGCCCCACCGCTCGAGGCGGGGCGTCGCCGCGACCACGCCGTCCAGGGCCGCGTGAAGTTGCGCTGCATGGTCGTCGAGGTGCTCGGGCATCGGGGCCTCCCAGTTCCGAGTACGGGCGATCACGGGCTACCCGTGCCGACCGGCCCCAAACACCGACCTTGCGGATTCCGCGGAACATGCGTGAGCCCGCCCCGGCCTGGGTATCCGCAGGCATGACCGAACCGACTGCGCTCGCTCTCGTCTGCACACTCAAGGCTTCTCCGGCCCCCTCCAGCAGCGACCTGATCGCCCGGCAGGTCCTCGCCGAACTCGAGAAGCACGGCGTCTCGGGACGCACGATGCGGGTCGTGGACCATCACGTCGCTCCCGGCGTCGAGAAGGATATGGGAGAGGGCGACCAGTGGCCGACACTGCGCCGCGCGGTCCTCGAATCCGACATCGTGCTGATATCGACGCCCACATGGCTCGGACAGATGTCGAGCGTCGCGAAACGCGTCCTCGAACGTCTCGACGCCGAGCTCTCGGAAACCGACGAAGAGGGGCGTCCTATCCTGTTCGACAAGGTCGCGGCAGCCGCGGTCGTCGGGAACGAGGACGGCGCCCACGCCATCGTCGCGAGCCTGTTCCAGGCATTGAACGACATCGGCTTCTCGGTGCCGGCCCAAGGTTGCACGTACTGGAACGGGGAGGCGATGACTCCCGGCGACTACAACGATCTCGTCGACGTGCCCGAGGCCGTCGCCTCGACGAACGCGACGCTCGCCGCGAACGCGGCACACCTCGCTCGCGTGCTGCGGGAGAACCGGTATCCGGCGACCTGACCGAACCATGACCGCGAGTCGACGGGCAGACAGCCCCGCTGGAGGCCATCGCGGATCAGTTGCCGAGGAGGTCGTTCAGGTCGTCGGCGTGGTCTCCTTCCTCGGCGAGAATGTCCTCGATGAGCCGGCGGGTAGTCGGGTCCGAGTTGCCGGTCCACCGCACCATCTCCTGATAGGTGGTGATCACGATGCGCTCGGCGGCACGCAACCCGTGCTGAATCTCCTCGTTGGCGTGTTCGGTGAACTCGGCTGCCACCTGCGCCCGGTCGATACCGCTGGCCGCGATCGCGTTCTGCGTGTACCGCATGACGCAGACCATCTCAGTCGCCACCACCTGATTGAGAACGTTGATCACTCGACCTCGGTAGTGTTACCCGAGGTCAACGCGCCCTGCTCCACCTGGCGCCGTCCGTCGTCGCGAATCGCAGTCACGTCCAGGCCCAGGACATGCCATCGCCCCAGCTGACGACACGAAAAGCACTCACCCCCAGTGAGTGTGCGGCCGAGCCATACGTGGAGCCCTCCCTAAGAGGTACGACAACCAGCCAACCGGCGAAAGACCGCTCGATAGACGGCGCTTCCGCTCGGCGCGATGATGGACCGGGTGGTCCAATACAGATATCCTGGCTGCATGCCGCGTCCACGCCAGTTCGAGGAAGAGGTTGTCCTGGCGGCCGTGCAGGCGGTGTTCTGGGACAACGGGTACGCAGGCACGTCCCTCGACGATCTCGTGGCAGCCAGCGGACTGGGCAAAGGGAGTCTGTACGGGGCATTCGGAGACAAACGGAGCTTGTTCCTGCGTGTGCTTCGCGAGTACGACGAGGCCAATGATCGGATGCTGCGTTCGTGGCTGGAGCAGGCCGACCGCGCTATCGATGTGATTCGCGGTTTCGTGACCGGACCCGTACGCGATCCCGGCGGCGAACAGGCTCGTCGCGGTTGCCTGCTCGCCAATACCGCGATGGAGCTCTCCATGAGCACTGCGGAGGTGGCTGCTGAGGCTCGGCGCAGCTACGCCGCAACCACTTCCATGCTGGTCGATGCGATACGGCGAGCGCAGCGCGAGGGCGACATCGCCCTCCATGTCGATTCGGAAGACGCCGCCCATGCGGTGCTGGCAGGTCAGCTCGGGCTGATTGTCCTCGGCCGGGTCGGTCAGGACCCCGCCGCCCTGTCGATTACGGCCGAGACCCTGCTCAACGGCCTGTTACCCAAGCCCTGAGCATTCCCGCAATGGCGTGCGGGCGAACAATTCCGCCACTGTTCTTGACTAAACGGTCCACATCGGCTGTTATGGACTGGTCGGTAAATAACAAGAAGGTAGGAGCTGCCATGAAGGTCCTGGAAGGCAAGGTCGCGGTCGTAACCGGTGGTAACGCGGGTATCGGACTGGCGATCGCGCGGGCGTACCTCGACGAGGGTGCCCGAGTGTTCGTCGCCGGCCGTCGCCAGGCGCAGCTCGACGAGGTCGAGGCCGAACTTGGTCCCGGGGTGACCGGGATCCGCTGTGACGTGGGCAGGCTCGAGGATCTCGACGCGCTCTTTGCAACGGTTGCCGAGCAGGCGGGTCGGATCGATGTCCTGGTGGCCAACGCCGGGATCGGCATCGTGGCGCCGTTGGGCGAGATCACCGAGGAGCAGTTCGACGCCATGTTCACCACCAACGTCAAGGGCTCGCTGTTCACCGTGCAGAAGGCCTTGCCGCTGCTCTCGGCGGGGGCGTCGATCATCCTCACCGGATCGACGGCGGCCTCGCGGCCCGAGCCGTATCTGCCCGTGTACGGGGCGACCAAGGCTGCGCTTCGTAACCTGGTTCGCGGGTTCGCCCACGTCGCCGGGGAGCGTCGATACCGGATCAACATGCTCTCCCCGGGCGGTACCCGCACGCAGGGTCTAGTCGACCTGATCTCAGCCGAGGCGGTCGCCTCCGCCGGGGCGTCGGTTCCACTCGGCCGGTTGGCCGAGCCTGAAGAGATCGCCGCGGCGGCCGTCTTCCTCGCCTCGGACGCGTCCAGCTATGTCAACGGCTCCGAGCTAGCCGTGGACGGCGGCTTCGCTCAGATTTGAGCCGCGCAGATGCACCCCGCCCGGCAGGAGCTGTGCAGAGCATGTGCGAATAGCACTGTCACTGCTCGGGGGCGATGCCCTGGACGTGGAGGTCGGCGATGGCGGTCCACACGGTCACCAGCCCGCCTACTGTTTCGGGCTCGAGCATCAGGGGATTCTCCACGGCCGCATCGTGTCGCCGGGCTTCGTATTGCGCACCCTCTCTGGTGGCGCAGCGGCGACCATCCATCCGTCGCAGTGGTTTCAGCTGATCGCGGCCGGCGGCTCGTTGTTCATGGCCGCGTCGGCACGCCCTCAGCTCCCACAACGTTCACCACCACAGAAATCTGCTGGCCGATCTTGACACCACCCCACCGCCACAATGTCAACAAGCCGTGGCCCACATAGCCCGGGACGGGCCGTAGCCTCCAAGTGGCGCCATGGTTGAACAGCGCTGCCGGCGGCTACGCAAGCTCCCCTACCTGCTGGTGCGCCGCGACAGGAATGACCCGCCATCAGAGACTGGCGGGTCTTCCAGTCGCCAACCACGAGCCGCTGCATCTGGGGGCAGTGCCGCGGGACGAGATCCCGGATGAGCGGTGAGGTATCCGAGACCCCGGCCGACTACAACCGGATACGCGAACCGGTCAACGAACGGTGTGGCCATCCACGCTCGCAACCACCACGGCGCCCGCGACAGATCGAAACGTCCCCCGAATCCCTTCGGGATGCTGTTCCAGCCCTCGAGTCTCACTCCCCCATTCTCCAGTTCCGCTGTCGCGATCGTCGAACCTCAGACCTCGACGGCTCACCACATCGAAAGCTGATCGTCACTGCCACCCGACCGCCGACGCCGCTTCGTCTGTTCCGACTGCGCCGCCGTGGGCTCGTCGGTGACGATTCCAGCACGTAGGGCACGTTCGAGTTCGGGGCGCGGGTCGACTCCCGCGGCCGCCGCGATCGCGGCCTTGATCCCGGTGCGGTGCGCGAGTGGCGCGGCCGGCGTCGGTGTCGCGGGCGACCCACGCCTGCTGCCATGTATCCGATCCGGGCTGCAGCGCGTCGATCGTCTCCGCGACCGCCTCGGGTGGCACTTCCCTCGCGCCCATACCGCGCAGCGTAGGTCGCGGTGCCAATTGCTTTGAACTACACGCCACTACGGAGAACATGGCGGCAGTTCGTGACCGAAGGTCCACACGGCCGCCGTGGCGGCGCCCACCACGGCGGCGGCTCCGAGCATCCGGAGGGCTCCGGACGGGAACACCGCGTGCCGCGTCGTGGGCTCGTCGGTGCCTGCCGGCCGCGGTGCGTCGCCGACGGCGGACGGGACATGGATCCGCACCCACACGGTCACCGCCGCGGCGACTGCTACGGCGCGTGTGCCGAAGCGCGGCGTGCCCGTCGTCGCGTGCCGCGGTCGAGCTCGTTCCCGGGGCCGAGCACGCGGACATCACGCTGGCCGTGCGGGGCGGGCGTCTGGAATCGCGCGCCGGGACATCCGAGTTGCCGAGCCGGATCGACGACCTGCAACAGTTGGTCGACGACGGTCCGTGCCTGCAGGCGATCTGGGAGCACGAGACGGTTCGGGTGGACGACATGGCGCACGAGGACCGGTGGCCGCGATTCGCGCCCCGTGCCGCGGACGCGGGGATCGGCTCGATGCTCGCCTTCCAGCTCTACACCACCGAGTCGAACCTGGGCGCGCTCAATCTGTTGAGTGCCTCTCCCCATGCGTTCGACTCCACCTCGGTGAGCGTCGGGGGTTCACTGGCCACGCATGCGGCGATCGCGGTGATCGCAGCCCAGCGCGAGGGCGCAACCTCACCGAGGGGGATGAACGCCCTTCCGCCTGACTCGTCGATTCCGGCGAAGGAAGAGGTCGATCCGCTGCGACGGGACGATATCGATCTGCCACGCAAACCGTCTTCCACCCTCCGCCCAGGTGGGTCGCGGTCACGCACCTGGGCGAGCAGTGCACCGGGAAGCGGAGCTCAGCTGACGCCGACCTCGACCCCGGCCGGCCGATCGAGTTCGTCGTTCGCCGCCCGCGTGCGGCCTCTCTGCAGGGCGAGCGTGACCGCGGCCAGAAGCGCGAACGCGCTGCCGGTCCACATGGCAACTGCGGGATCGTTTCCGAACATGCTGATGGTCAAGGCGCTCAACGCAGTTCCGGCGGTGATGCCCAAAGTGATCACCGACGTGTGGAAGGTGCTGACGAGATTTCCCGTGCCCCCGATTTCGACGACCCGGGTCACCAGGGGCGGGTTCATGGACACCCCGGCGAGCCCGACGACAAGCACCATGGTGAGAACCAGAGGTTGGGTCTGGCCCGCGAGTGCGAGCACGCCGAGTGAGACGAACAGCAAGGCATGGCCGAATCGCAGAACGCCGACGGCGTGCTTGTCTGCCAGCTTCCCGACGATCAGATTGCCGACGAGGGCACAGAGTCCGTACGCGAGGAGTATCAGCGTCGTCGCGTCCGCACCGA
Source organism: Prescottella equi (assembly GCF_002094305.1). Taxonomy (GTDB): domain Bacteria; phylum Actinomycetota; class Actinomycetes; order Mycobacteriales; family Mycobacteriaceae; genus Prescottella; species Prescottella equi. Next base: position 1,117,038 of record NZ_LWTX01000001.1, on the reverse strand, counting down.
ACCCGGCGCTGTCCTCGAGAAGAGGAGTGAAGTAGGAGAACGCCGCGTATGCAGCTCCGATGGTCAGGAAGCTCACGAGGTAGCGCGCCCACAGGCTGGGGAGACGAAGATTGCGCAAGTCCTGAGCATTGTCGGCGGCACTGGCGGCGCTCCTCGGAGCAAGCGTGAGGAGGCTGAGCGCGAATACGGCCAGGGCGGCAGCGCCGAGAATGTAGAAGGTGGCCTGCCAGTTCCAGCGTCCGGCGATGAAGTGGGAAACGGGAAGCCCTACCACCGTGCCGACCATGATGCCGCTCAATACGATCGACACGGCTTCGCCGATCTTGTCCGTACTCGGCGCAAGTCTGGTGGCGTAGACGATCGATAGCCCTACGGCAGCTCCTGCGAGGCAGCCGGTCAGGATGCGCATCAGCACCACCCACCAGTACTCGTGCACGACGGGTACGAGCATCTCGGGGACTGCGTAGGCGGCGACAACTGTGAGCAGTGCCTGCTTGGGTGGGCGGTGCCGCAGAGCATAGGCGATCACCGGTCCACCGAGTGCCATGCCGAGCGCGAATATCGAGACGAGCAACCCGATCCTTCCTGTGTCCACGTCGAGGTCCTCGGCCATCTCGGACATCATCGCGGGCACTTGCAGCTCACTCGAGACCACGATGATCATCGTCAGCATGAGTAGGTACAGGTGTTTCTTCAATGGACTTCCTTCGGTGATCGAAAACTTGTTATGTATTTGAGAGTCCAAAACGCGGGCAGAGTTCGAGAGTGCAGTGCACCGACGTTCACGCCCTCAGGGAGTCGATGTGCAGATCGGCGACCTTGCGCAGCTCGGCGGGCATGGTGCCCGCCTGTGCCAGGACACGTATCCCGGAGATCGCCGACACCACCATCAGGGCGGCCTGCTTCGGTGCGAGATCCGTCCGCAGGGTGCCGTCGAGTCGTCCGGCTCGTACCGCGTCGGCCACGAGCGCGAGCTGATCGGCCAGGAAGCGGTCGAGGATGTCCTTCACTCGGGGTTCGCGCGCGCCGACGTCGGGCGCCATGTGAGTGCTCACGACCATGCATCCTGCGGCGTGCCCGTTCTTCCTGGCTTGACGCTCTTCGTCCAGGACGAGCGCGAAAAGGGCCGTCAGGCGTTCAGCTCCCGACAGTTCGACGTCCGTCAGGACCGATTCCTGCTGCTCCTTGGCGACGGCGACGCTTCTCTCCAGCGAGCGAACGAACAATTCGTCCTTCGAGGTGAAGGTGTTGTACAGACTGCTCCGGCGGACTCCGGCCGCGTCGCACAGCTGCTCGGTAGAGGTATCCGCGAACCCGTGCACCCGGAACTGTTCGGCGGAAGCGTCCAGAACCGCGACCTCGTCGAACCCTCTCGGCCTGCCCATGCCCGCCACGCTACACGATTATGTACTCAGCTGTCCAAAAGGCCGCTGGAGCGCTGCCGTCCGGGGGTCAGCGACCGATCCTGTCCAGCTCGGTCACGGCGTCCTCGGGAAGTGAAAGCGCCGCGCCGGTGATGTTTTCGTGGAGGTGTGCCGTCGACGATGTGCCCGGGATCAGCAAGATGTTCGGGGATCGCTGCAGGAGCCACGCGAGAGCCACCGCCATCGGCGCCGCCTCGAGCTCTTCCGACACCGCCGAGAGCCTTTCGGACTGCAGCGGCGCGAACCCGCCCAGCGGAAAGAACGGCACATAGGCGATGCCCTGTTCGGCGAGTTGGTCGATCAAGACGTCGTCGTAGCGGTGCGTGAGGTTGTACATGTTCTGAACGCACACGATCGGGGCGATGTCCTGCGCCTCGGCGACCTGCGCGGGGGTGACGTTGCTGACCCCGAGATGTCTGATCAGACCCTCTTCCTGCAGTTCCGAGAGCGTGCCGAACGCTTCTGCGAGGGAGCCGGGTTGCGGGCCGGTCGCGTCGCCCATCCTCAGGTTGACGAGATCGAGAACCTCGACCCCCAGGGACCGAAGGTTCTGCTGCACCTGCCTACGAACCTCTTCTGGTCGTCGGGCGACGGGCCACCCGCCTCGGGCGTCGCGCGTCGCGCCCACCTTCGTGGCGATGAACAGTGAGTCGGGGTAGGGGCGGAGGGCTTCGCCGATCAGCTCGTTCGTGATCCGGGGGCCGTATGCGTCGCTGGTGTCGATGTGGGTGATGCCGGCTGCCACGGCCTCCCGGAGAACGGCCAGAGCGCCGTCGCGGTCGGCGGGTGAACCCATGGCTCCGGGACCCGCGAGCTGCATTGCGCCGTAGCCGAACCTGGTGACGACAGAGTCGCCGAGAGTCCAAGTGCCGCCGGGAAGTGAAGTGTCGAGTGCTTCCATCGTATTCGCCTGTTCCTTGATCCGAGGTGGCGCTCGCCGCCACCGACGACCATCATCGAAGAGTCGCTTCCCGTGTGGAAGTAGGCACCTCGAAGTGCGTAACTTACTCGAGAGGAAGCGGATCGAATTGGCAACGACGAGCGCGGCCCAGAAGCGAGCGGTGGAGAAGGCGCAGTACAACGCGTTTCTGGCGCAGTGTCCGAGTCGGCAACTGCTCGACCGGATCTCCGACAAGTGGGTCGTTCTGGTCCTGTGTGCTCTCGGTGGCGAGGCGTCGGATCGCGGGAGCACGGAAGTCGATACGGCAGACGCCGCAAAGGCGCTGCGCTACTCCGAGATTGCGCGGATACTGGCCGGCGTCAGTCAGAAGATGTTGACGCAGACGTTGCGAGCACTCGAGCGTGACGGTCTGATCACGCGCACCGTCATACCGACGGTGCCGGTCACCGTTTCCTACGAGCTGACCGACCTCGGTCGATCGCTCCACCAGGTGACCCGAGGCCTGCGAAGTTGGGCCCAGGATCACATGCCGCAGATACTTGCCCACCGGGGTCTGCACGACGACGTCGGCGTCTGACCGGGGCGCCCGCGGGTTGGTAGCCACGGATGTGCCGGCTGTGGCCGTCGACTTCGGCGCGCTGCCGCGTGTGCGCTACTCGGCGCGTCAGACCTCCCGTCTGCGGTGGGCGTGTGTGCGCACCTTCATCCTGTTCCCGCAGGTGCTCATGGAGCACCACTTGGCGCTTCCTGGACGACTGTGGTCGATGAGGAAGAGGTTGCACTCGGTGTTGGCGCAGGGGCGAAGTCGGCCGGGCATTCGCTCCGTGACCTCGGACCAGGCCATCGCGGCACGAACCGCGAGCCGTTCGTCCGGGGAAGTCTGCAACTCCCACTTGATCCCGGTGGGCCCGACCTCGGGGGTGAGAAACGCGTCGCGAAGCAGTGAGTCGAGGGCTGCATGGGCGTCGGCCTGGTCGCGAATTACGTCGTGCAGGGCGTTCCGCATCCGCTGGAGGTGCGCGATCTCGGTCTGCGACCCCGTTCCACCGAACTGCTGGGTCAACTCGCGACCGGCTGAACCTGGCAGGTTGTCGACCTTCTTGCCGTCGACGATCGGCGCGCTGTTCAGCAATGCCAACAGCAGATCCTCGTCCTGAACCACTTGCACCCCTTCCTCCGGTCGCGTCGGTCTACTCCTCATGCTACCGTCGTGCTAACCAGTTAAACCTAATTAAGGGGTTAGTCATGAGTGTTGTCCACCACCGCACCGTCGCCGTCGGCGACCACGAGGTCTTCTACCGTGAATCAGGATCCCCGGATGCGCCCGTTCTCCTTCTGCTGCACGGATACCCGACCAGCTCGCACATGTTTCGCCGCCTCATCCCGGCGCTTGCGGGCACGTATCGGGTGATCGCTCCCGACCACATCGGGTTCGGCCGCTCGTCGGCTCCTTCCGTCGATGACTTCGACTACTCGTTCGAGTCCCTGGCGAACGTGACGCGCGCCTTTCTGACGACGATCGGTGTCGCGAAATACACCGTGTACGTACAGGACTACGGCGCACCGATCGCCTGGCGCCTGGCGTTGGCCGAGCCGCGGTCGGTCGAGGCCGTCATCTCGCAGAGCGGTAATGCGTACGAGGAAGGTTTCGTGCCGGCGTTCTGGGAACCGATCTGGGCTTACGGCGCCGATCGGTCCGTCGAGCACGAAACCGCGTTGCGACCCGCACTCGAGCGAGAGGCGGTGGAATGGCAGTACAAGCACGGAGTCGCCGACCAGACGACCGTCGACCCCGACGCCTGGGAACACGACCTCGCTCTGCTCGGTCGCCCGGGATCCGACCGTGCTCAGCTGGACCTGTTCGCCGACTACGCGACCAATCGACAGCTGTACCCTGCGGTGCACGACTGGTTGCGCACCGCCCGGATTCCCGTACTCGCAGTGTGGGGGAGGAACGACGAGATCTTCGGGCCCGCCGGTGCCGAGGCCTTCCGGAAGGACGTGCCCCATGCGCGCATCGAGCTGATGGACGGCGGCCATTTCCTCCTCGAGTCGCACCTCGACGATGTTGTCCGCGTCATCGACGAATGGCGAAGCGAGACTTTCGATATGGCACGCCGATGAACGTTTTTGTCATCGGAATCACCGGGAGAGTCGGTCGGCTACTCGCTGAGCGACTAGCGGGCCGAGGCGACACCGTCAGGGGCCTGACGCGGTCGACCCGTGACCAGGAGAAGTTCGCTGCAGTCAATATCGAGACTGTCGTCGCGGAACTCGGTGCGATGACGCCGCACGACCTCGCATCGGCCATCGCCGACGCGGACGTGATCGTATTCGCCGCGGGATCGAACGGTGGAAAACGAGGTGTCACCGAGGCTGTCGACCGGGAGGGGGTCGCCAAGACCATCGAAGCGGCGCGCCTGGCCGGCGTCGGCCGGGTGGCGCTCGTGTCCGTGTTCCCCGAGGCGTGGAGAGAGCGCAGCCTTCCGGCAGACGAGGAGTACTACTTCTCCGTGAAGAAGGAGGCGGAGGTCGTACTCACCCGCAGCGGACTGGACTGGGTGATCCTGCGCCCCTCTCTGCTGACGGACGACGCCGAAACCGGGCTCGTCGCCCTCGGCCCCGCCGAACTGCACGGTCGAATCAGCCGAGGCGACGTGGCCGCGACGCTCGCCCACATTCTGCACGAACCCCGTATCGGCAGACAGATCCTCGAACTGAACGAGGGCAACACCCGCATCGACGCAGCGGTCTCGCGCGCACTCGTCGAGGCCGGGCAGGTGGAGCACGGAACGACACATCCGTAGTTCCATCGCACGGAGGTCGGAGCACGGTCTCCGAGGATCGCGCCATGATCCGACTTCCGTCACAGCTGATCGCCGCCGGGCCCCACCGGCGTCGCCGACGCGGCACCGTTGATCACCCTGACGATAGGCAATACCTACACCCTCTCCCTGTTGCGGGGCCAGCAACGGGTCCTCGACGCACCCTTCCCACCGATGGCCGACGGTGATGACAAGTAGGTTGGAATCCGGCGGTTCCGGCTACGGACGACATACTGTGCCCACATGTCGACAACGTTGCGCCGCACACTGCGATACGGGGTCCTCATCCTCACCGCGCTGCTCGCCGCCGGGATCCTCTACACGATGTTCATCTACCACAGCATCAATATCTTCACCCCACCCGAACGACTCGAATCCCTCGGCCGCACATACCTCCTCAGCAACAGCCGGAGCCACGAGCGCGACGAGATCCGCCGACCGAGGCACGCCGAATACACCCTCGAACATGTCAGCAACCTCTGGCCCCGCCACCCCATCTACCAATTCCAGAACGACGAAATCCGCGGCCAAGCCACCACCCGTGCCTACCTCAAATGGGGCGACCGCTACTTCGAATACAGCCTCTCTGGCGGGCCCTGACCAAGCAGTTCTGCGAGAAGTATGGGTTCGTCGAACTGCCGCCCGCTGACCCCGCCGTCGCTCCGATGACCTACGCCGGGTCACCGCGAGGACGATCCCCTTGCGGAGCGCGAGCCCCAGTGGCGATCGAGCGCAGCAACGTCCCGCCACGACGCGTCGGAAGAACCCCGCCATCCAACCGCGGAAGTCGCACCCAGGTCGGGAGTGAGTGTGTCCGGTGGAGGTTGGTCTATCGGGACGCGCGGAGAGGTCCCCTGGGCATCACGTCTGTCGCACGTCTGTCGGTTGCCTCAGGAATGATCGCCTCATGAGTGGAACCAACAGAAGTGAACGTTCCCCCGCGCTACTCCCGGGTGGATCCCTGGGTGATCAGCGACAATACCGAAGCTGAGATCGCGTTCCTAGAAGCAGCGATTCAAGCGTACGAGACCCCCGGCTCGCGGATGCTCGGACCCGACGGACGCATTGGTCACGTCGAGGCTGTCGACCGTGCAGTAGAAGCTGGTGCTCGACTTTTGACTCAGCCAACCGAATCGGCCTTCGGCGAGCGGGAGGCCCGCGTTCGCGATCCCCAAGGTCACCTGTGGTGGGTTCACGAGCGGTTCGAGGACGTTGCCCCGGCCGACCTCGCGCAGAGGTTCGCCGACCCTGGCGCGCAACAGGCAATGGCCTACGTCCAAGACTCATTGACAAATGAGCCGTCCCGCGCCCGATATGCCATCCCTGCCGAGCGTTCGTGCGGGTGGTGGCGCTGTCCTTGCCGCGAGTTCGGACACCGACGGACACCTTCATCACCACCAAAGCACACCGTCGGGTTCGCCGAGTTCGCCGACACCGTCCGCCGCGAGGCGACCATCGGAATCTGCTACGCCCAGCCGGAGTCGGCAAAACCCTCTCTGCCCGCCGCCACGCCCGCTGGGACAAAGCCGAACCACTCCTCGAAGAATGGGGACCACGCGACAAGGACGCTGAACGCCCCATCAGCGCCGCACGCGCACGCGCACGCAACCGCACCATCGTCTACACCCTCTACGCTGGCACCACCGTCCGACGCATCCACGAAGACCTCGCCCGCATCACCACCCACGCCAGCGTCTGCATCGGTGAGCACACCGACCCCTCCGCCCGCGGCGACCGCATCCAACTCCGCATCATCGACGAATCCGAACACCTGACCTCCAGCGCCCTCGAGATGCTCCGCGACGAATACGACCGGGGCAACCACGGACTGATCTTCATCGGGGATGCCAGGCATCGAAAATGGCTTCTCCTGCCACGCCCAGCTTTACAGCCGTGTCAGGTTCGCCCACCACTACCGTACGCACGCGCGGCCGAGTTCTGGGGTGCCGGATACATTGGGCGAATGTCGATGACGTGGCCGCAGGTGCGCGGACTGAGCTACAGCACGATGGGTCGATCGGTGCGTGCCGAGACGTGGGCCGACGGCACGTATACGGGCAAGGTGTGGTTTCAGCCGCCGACCTCGTGGCGGATCGAGAACGCCTCCGGTGAGGTCACCTACATCGAGAACGCGACTGACGAGTACCGCCGCGGCGACGACGGAATCATGGTGCATGTGGTGAAGTCCCCGCATCGGTGGGTGATGATGACCGGTCACGCACCCTCCCTCCTCCTGCAGGCGTACTCGATGTGGTTGCCGCAGGAGCAGGGTGTTCCCGCTCAGTTGGATGAACCCACCTCGCCGCGAGAAGTCGACGTGCGCGGCCGCACCGGCTGGGAAGTGCAGTTCACAGACCAGTCCATCAACCGCACGGGCCGTATTGTCACTTACGCCATCGACGCGGAAACCGGTGTCGCACTGTCCCGATCGACGCCAGGTCTTGCCCTGGAACTCTCAGACCCCCTGATCGACGAGCCCTTCGACCCTGCCTTGTTCACCTGGACCGGACCCACCCGGGACGAGGAAGACCTCGCCAACGCAGGTCAGCGTGAGTACGAAGCGAAGATGCAGGCGCTGTCCCAGATGCCGGCCGCGCAGGTCACCTGGACACCGGGGAAGATCCAGGCCCGGCCCATCGACGGCGATCCTCGCACCGGGGCATTGAATCTGCAGGTCATGCCCAACTATCAGGATTTCACGCTGCGGCAATGGGTGACCGAACTCGGCGAGCCTGCAGGCGAATTGAGCACCCGGACCCCACTGATGCACCGCGCCACGGTCGGCCCGTGGACCTACGAGATCCGCAGTCACACGCCGATCGACACCGGCGACTGCGAACGCATCATCGCCTCGATCGTTCCCGCGGATCTGCCCTCTACCCCGGCCGATCAGATTCGCGAGGCAATCGACCTGGAGGCCGCCGAACAGGCCGATGCCAAACTGACCCGGATGCTCGGGACCGGACGCCGACTCGCTGACTATCTCGGCGGCGACGGGGGCGTCTCCCTCCTGATCCGAACAGACTTCAGCGACGACGCGAAGTGGCGTGAAGCCGCCGCGGCCGCAATGGCACCCGGAGAAGGCGAGAACTCGGACTTCTCGGCTGACCTCACCTGCATCGACAATCCCGAGAACAATGGACTGTCGATCCCCGACCTGATCGAGCGCATCGGGGACCATCCGCCGTACTACGTCTTCATCGCCGACCACACCACCATCACCGACCCCGAACACCCGATCCTCGCCGTCGACACCGGCCCCGAGGACTTCGGCAGCACCCGCGGCCAGACCGTCCGCGTCATCCCCTCTCAGATGTGGTCCGTCGAAAACAACCTCTCCATCAGCAACATGGACTTCGACGAATTCGTCGAGTCCGCCGGCCCGGACGGGGTCTACCGTGGTTTCTGACCGCGCGCGCCCCCGACACGGTGCCATCACACGTACCGGCGCGCGCCGTCGGAGGCGTCGACCCACAAACAGACGTCGAGTTCGCTGCGCCCGTTGGCGGATCAGGCGCGGATGCAGACCTATGCGAGCCAGCGGTCATCAGCGATTCGGAGCCAGCAGTGGAGGTACCCGTGCATCCGCGCTTCCAGCTGCACTCCCCCAGCCCGCACGCGCAGCGGCGAGACGCGCGAGACATCCACGAATACCGTTGCGGGACTGTTCAGATGGCGAACCGTCGGGGTGCCGGAAAAGAGCTCTACCCAGCCGTCGAGGCCGGGTGGAGGGTTCACCGCGCCATCCTCAGTGGTGCAACAGCGCCGCTGTCGTCGGTGTCCCATAGCTACGCCACGCCGATGCCCGCACACATTCCCAGGTGAGCGTCCTGCCGGACGCCGCAACGACCGAGGATCACACCGGCGGCGGTTGTGTGAGGCCAAGATCAAGAATCAACACTGCACATCTCGGACGAAGAGGACTCACGTATGCGACTGACCTCCCGTGCCGCGCTCATTGCAGCAGCCGCCATTCCACTCGCAACCGCAGCACCGGCGGCCGCATCCGCCGCCAGCGCAGGCGACGTAACCTACAGCTTCGCCGTCGACGGCTCCACCGTCATCAACACGATCACCAACAACTCCGGAACCGAACTGTCCTGTGCGACAGTCCTGGCGGAGGCGCCCGGGGGTGTCCTCCCACCAGTCGCTGACGTCGTGCTCGGCCCCCAGCCCTGGCAGACCGGAGGCCCTACCCCGGCCGGAGTCACCACACAAACACTCACCGACGTCCCCGCTGGCTCCTACGTCATACTCGCGACTTGCGGACGCCACGAGAACGATCGGGCCATGTGGGTGCCGAGTATCCCGGGATCGAGGAATACCTCACCCCTTTCCAAATCCCAGCCTTCACCGTCCCGCAAGAATCAACCGTCATCTCCATCCTCGGAGACTGACTGCTCGTATCGCGACCGGCGCGGCACCGCAGCGATCAGCAGTGTGATGCCGCGCCCGGTTGGTCGGCCACTTCACCCGGACCGGCAATGCACCCATGGAGCGACTCTGGGTTGTCCTCAATCGCCTCCCGTTGCGAACTGACCTATCCCGCCAGGCATCCACACTCGGCGATCGCTATTACAGGACTCCTCGGGGCAGCATCAGCCCTGTGGATCCGGCTTGGCTACCGTGCCGAAGAAGCGGACGACGTCTGATTACTCAGCGATCGGATCAAGCACCGGCCCTTCCAGGTGGTAGGTGGGTCCGTCTTTCAGTTGGTCCGCTGTGAAGGAAGGCTGCGGGATGTTGTTACTCACCCACAGCTCGTAGATTCTCTGGTTCGCGGCGATCGCCTCGAAATACGCGGAGTAGGTGCATGTCCCAGTCCAATTGTCGGGATCCGTTTCGATCGATTCGACTCTCAAGGGCGCGGTCGCAGTGGTCGCAGCGGATCCAGCAGAGATGGACACCACGTAGACCGGCACAAGGTGCGCGGCACCGGCCCAGACGCACTCACCGGAATCGACCCTCGCCTCGTCTGCGTCACCAGTAATCGTCACCATCGCAGCGAACGTCGCGGGCGTATCCACGTTGGTCACACAACCCGACAGAGCCCCTGCTCCCACAACCGGCGCCGCCACGGCCGCGATCAACCCCCGCCTGTACCCCATAGCAACACCCTAGGCAGTACCGCAGCCACAGCTCTCGACGTACCGCGTGGGTGTGCCGCGCCATCAGATATGAAGTCGCTCTTCCCCACGCTGAAGACCGCCTAGAGTCGAAATCGCGTATCTACGAGGGGGTAGCAATGGTGGTCGGCGTAATCGCAACACTGTTGGCGGTCGTGCTGAACGCAATGGGTGCCGTGATGGGGGCCCGCGACAACGATGGTCAGCGTGCAACGCGGCCCTCCTTGCGCGGACGTCGTTGTCGCGACGCGGCATGGCTCTCGAGCATCGTTGCCGCGCTGGCTATCGGAAGCGCGCTGTGGAATTCGGCGCCGGGCGTGAGCATCGGTGTCGTCGTCACAGTGCTCGTTCTCACCCAGGGCTTGCCAGTACTCGTCGTGACGTTGGCCCAACGCGGGAGGGCGGCGCACCGCTGAGCGCTGACGGGCGGACCGGTCAACCCCCCCAAAAAAAGAAGAAGAACGGTCCGGCCGTACGAGCGCCCGTGTGCCGACCGGTGCACCTGCAGCGTCGATGAACCGTGCGGTATTCACTGCTCGCCCGACATTGAGTCACAATCGATTCCCGTGACGACGGTTGAGGAAGTAGCGCCCGATGTGTTCCGTGGCAGCGGAACGCATGTGAACTTCGTGCTCCTGCGAGATGGTGACGCGCTCACTTTGATCGACGGCGGCTATCCAGGCGATGTGGCCGCAGTCGACGGGGCGATCCGATCGCTGGGGCGGCGGCCGGAGGATGTGCAGGGCATGCTGCTCACGCATGCGCACGTCGACCACATGGGCGCGATCGTCTCGTTCCATGAACGCTACGGAATCCCCGTCTTCACCGACCCCACCGAGGTGGCGCACGCCCGACGGGACTACCTCGAGCAGGCCACCGGTAAGGACTTCATCCCGATGCTGCACCGGCATGGCGTGCTGCCGTGGCTGCTGCGCATCGCCCGGGCCGGCGCCACCAGGTCGGTGTCCGTGAACGCGCAGGCCGTCACCTCCGGTCGCCCCCTGGACCTCCCGGGCGGCCCGGTGCCGGTCGCCACCCACGGCCACACTTCCGGGCACACCGCGTTCCATCTGCCGCAGCACGGTGTCATCGTCACCGGCGATGCCCTGGTCACCGCGCATCCGCTGTCGAAGACTCAGGGCCCGCAACTGCTTCCGCCGGTCTTCGACCACGGTCACGGGGACACACTCGCAGCACTCGACCACCTCGCCGGCCTCGACGCGGACACCGTCTTGCCGGGCCACGGCCCGGTGGTGTCGATGGCGATCGCGGCCGCCGTCGATCTGGCGTGTGAAGCGGCGCGCTCCCGCGAGTACCGGGTGTGATCGTCGCATTGCTGCGAGCATGGGGCCATGCGCGCCGAACCGGGTGAACTGTGGACGATCGGGCACTGGGCCTGCCCGCCGTCCGTCGTGCTCGACACGCTCGCGCAGGCCGACATCGACATGATCGTGGACGTGCGGAAGATGCCGGGATCGCGGCGCAGTCCGCAGTTCGACGCCGACGAGATGATCGCGTGGCTGGGTGCCGCAGCCATCGAGTACCTCCATCTCACCGAGCTCGCCGGTCGGCGGCCCAAGCAGCACGACGTCGACCCGATGATCAACGCCGGCTGGCAGAACACGAGCTTCAAGAACTACGCCGACTACACGCTCACCGCAGGTTTCGAGGCGGGCCTGAAGCGACTCACCGCACTGGCCGCCGATCGACACGTCGCGATCATGTGCGGCGAGCCGATGCCGTGGCGTTGCCACCGCCTGCTGATTGCGAACACACTGACCGCCCGCGGCTGGAGCGTGGTGCATCTGGTGAACAACGCCGCGCCGCGGCCGCATCGGCTGGGGCAATGGGGCGCGGCTCCGTCGGTGGGCCCGGACGGGGTGGTCACCTATCCGCCCGACCCGGCGCCTGCGGCCGGATCACCGTAGCCGCCGCCTCGGAGCTGTCGGTGTGTGCGCGGCAACCTGCGGCGCCTACTCCGACGATCCGATCCGAACTACATGGTCCCACCGGACGGCGTCGCTGTCCGAGTGGCGGCGAGCACCGCCGCCAGACCCTCCTGCAGATCCCGGACGAAATGGTCAGGGACCTCCAGCGACGGGAAGTGACCGCCGGTCTCGGGTTCCTGCCATCGGACGATCCGCCTATACCGCTGCTCCGCCCACGGGCGTGGGCACTTCTCGATGTCGCGGGGATACATGGTGATCGCGGACGGCACGTCGACCCGAAGCTCGGGATCGAGCGAGTTGTGGCTCTCGTAGTAGATGCGGGCCGCCGAGGCGCCGGTCCGCGTCAACCAGTACAGCGTGACGTCGTCGAGGATCGCGTCGATGGAGATCGTCTCGAAGGGGCTGTCCTCGGTGTCCGACCACTCGGCGAACTTGTCGAGGATCCAGGCGAGCAGCCCCACCGGGGAGTCGACCAGCGAATACCCGAGGGTCTGCGGCCTCGTGGCCTGCTACTTCGCGTACGCCGCCCGGTGATGCCAGAAGTCGCGGGTCTCCTCGGTCCATCTGCGCTCGTCCGCCGTCAGCCCGTCCACGGACAACCCCGGCGGTGCCTCCGCGAACAGGGTGTGGACGCCCAAGACGTGCCCCGGGAACCGGCCCGCGAGCACCGTGGTGATGTTGCCGCCCCAGTCGCCGCCGTGCGCGAGGAACCGGTCGTAGCCGAGCCGTCCCATCAGCTGTACCCAGGCGGCCGCAATCTTCTCGGTGCCCCACCCGGTGGTGGTGGGGCGGTCGCTGTAGCCGAAGCCGGGCAGCGACGGAACCACCACATGGAACGCCGGCACGGCGGGTTCCTGCGGTTCCGCCAGCTCGTCCACCACATGGACGAACTCGGCGATGCTGCCCGGCCAGCCGTGCGTGAGGAGCAGCGGCGTGGCGTCCGCGCGCGTCGAACGGCGGTGCAGGAAGTGGATGCCGAGGCCGTCGATGGTGGTGCGGAACTGGCCGATCCGGTCGAGTCGCGTCTCGAACGAGCGCCAGTCGTACTCGGTGCGCCAGTAGTTCACCGCCTCGACGAGGTCGGCGAGCGGAACGCCCTGGTCCCATCGGGCCTGGCCGGGCGCCGCGCCGTGGACCGTCTCGGCTTCCGGTAGCCGCGCCGCCGCCAGCCGCGTGCGCAGATCGTCGAGCTCGGCGTCGGTGGCGTCAGCAGTGAACGGTTGCACCGCAATGGAATCCGGCGGAGAAGGCTGAGCATGGTCGAGCGTGGACATGGGACCTCCTGGTCACCGCGGAACCGAGTACGACCGATAGAGAACCAGCTATGACGGTTCTAACACGACGGCGGCCCTGCGCGAGACCCTCCCGACAGCAGCCGTCGACACCATCAACGACTGCAGCCTCCGGGGCCGCGCCTCGGCCGTCCTGACGTCCACGGGTGGGCGTCGGTGGCGACTCGGGTCGGCGTCCGGCGTCGACGACGCCCTGGGAGTGATCGCCGCCGACGCGATCGATGTCATCACTGGTGAACGCGACGGCAGACTGGCCCTGTGCGCATCACCCACCTGCCGGGCCGCGTTCTTCGACACCAGCCGAAGCCGGACCCGCAGATGGTGCGACATGAACACGTGTGGCAATCGCGAGAAGAAGGCCCGCTTCATAGCCAACCAGCGCACGAACACCGGCGGCTGGCCGGCGTCACCCCCGATCGGGGTGATGACGATGTTGATCGCCCATTCAAGGTTCGCGTCGCCGACAGTGGTGCCCCCGCTCGACGCGAACCCGGAACGGGCGGCCTCCCGACGGCGCTCGGATCACCAGACGCCGGTCGCCATCAGGATGAGCGCGACCACCACCGCGGCGAAGACGATCACGATGAGACCGACCACCACGATCGTGGCGGCACCAGTCGCCGGAAATCCGTGGCGGGTGTCGGGCTCGTGCTCCGACACACCCGAGGTTCCGCCGGATGCGGGCGGAGTGGACCCTGCGGGCACGCCCCCACCTGGTTCCAGGTCCGGGGTGTTGCGGGGGTCGGGGTCGGGGCTTTCGGCTGCGCGTGGATCGGTCATCTCGTCCTCCTGGTCGCCTTTGGATCCGAGTACCCAGGGGCGCCGCGAGTCATTCGCCCCGAGTCCCGTCGGTTTCCGAAATCGGTGTTTGTGCGGGCGTCGCAGCGGCTAACCGAAACGGGTGGAGCGCGGCGATCCGGGCCGGTGGGGTACCGGGCATGTCCCTCCCCCGTACGAAGGACAGGTCATGAAAGGTGGCATGCGAGTCGCACTCGGTGTCGCGGCCGGCTACTTCCTGGGCCGAACGCGAAAGATGAAGGTTGCGCTGATGCTCGCGGGCGCGGGAGCGACGGGACGTCTTCCCGACAACTCACGCCAACTGGTTCGGGAAGGAATCAAACGGCTCGGGGAGTCCGCCGAGGTCGGCAAACTCACGGAAAGTGTCCGGGGTGAACTCACCGACGCCGCAAAGCGGGCGGCGGTCGCGGCCGCGAGCAACCGGATCGACGCCCTCACCAACCGCATCGAAGGTGTCGGGTCCGGCGTGGGCGAGAGCGTCGGCAAGGTGGGCGAGGACGTCGGCGACACCGTCGGCAAGGTCGGCGAGGGCTTGCTGGGCGGCGGGAAGGACGACGAAGACGAGGAAGAGCAGGACGGAAAGGCCGAGAAGGGCGAGAAGGGCGAGAAAGACACAGCCACAGCCGAATCCGCGACTCCGAAGTCCACTTCCTCTCGGCAACGGACGAAGCGGACGAAGTCCGCAGCAGACACAGATGACGCCGATACGGGAGATGCCGGCGGCACGGAGAGCGACGAGGACGTGGGATCCGATCACGAAGAGGGCCGGGACGACGCGGCCCCCCGGCGCAGGTCTTCCGCGCGCGGCTCGGCGGCGCGACGCGGCACGCCGCGCACACGTAAGGACTCCGAGTCCACGTCGCGCACCCGCACGCGGTCCGCGACGGCCGCCGATGCACCCGTGCGACGGACCGGGAGGTGAGGGTGATGACCACAACGCAGGAAGGGACCGACGAGAAGGCAACCACGCCTGGCGCGGATCAGCTCAAGTCGTCCCTGCAGCATCTCGTCGGCGCCGTCGCCCAGAAGGGGGTGAAGTCGCTGACCGACACCGTCTCGTCGACCGTGGGCAATCTCGACCAGTTCACCGAGGGCGGCGGAAGTGGAGGTCTCGCGTCCGCCGTGACCGGGCTGGCGCAGGGCGAGTCGCCCGCGAAGGTCGCGCTCAAGGCCGGCATGTCGTCGGTGACCGGAAAGATCAAGGAGAAGGGCCAGGACCTCAAGCAAGCGCTCACTGGTGGCGGCAAGGGCAAAGGTAAGGGCAAGAGGGACAAGATCACCAACATCGTCGAACAGATCGACATCGGCGCACCGGTCGATCTGGTGTACGACCAGTGGACCCAGTTCGCCGACTTTCCCCGGTTCATGAAGAAACTCGAGCAGGTTGAACAGATCTCGGACGAGAAGCTGAGGTGGAAGGCGCAGGTCTTCTGGTCCCACCGCTCGTGGGAGTCCACCATCCTGGAACAGGTTCAGGACGAACGCATCGTGTGGCGTTCCAAGGGCGACAAGGGGTATCTCGACGGCGCGGTCACCTTCCACGAACTCACACCCGACCTCACCAGGGTGCTGGTCGTGATCGAGTACCACCCGCAAGGCTTCTTCGAGAAGACCGGCAACATCTGGCGGGCACAGGGACGTCGAATCCGACTCGAGCTCAAACATTTCCGCCGCCAAGTCATGATCCAGACCCTCCTGCACCCGGACGACGTCGAGGGCTGGCACGGCGAGATCCGTGACGGCGAGGTGGTTCCCGAGGAGGACCTGGACGACGAACCCGAAGACGAGGACACCGAGGGCGACGAGGGCGACGAGGGCGACGAAGAGGAACCCGACGAGTACGACGAGGTGGACGAGGAGCCGGACGAGAACGAAGACGAGGAACCGGAGGATGCGGAAACCGACGACGGTGAGCGAGCGGAAGCCGGTTCCCGGAAGGAGTAACAGATGACCATGGTGCAAGGGGGCGGCGGTGCCGGCGGCCCGAGTTCCCAGAGCCTCGCGGACGTGGTGGACACGATCCTCGACAAGGGCCTCGTGATCGACGCGTACGTACGGGTCTCTCTGGTCGGCATCGAACTCGTCACGATCGATGCGCGTGTCGTGGTCGCCAGCGTCGACACGTACCTACGATTCGCGGAGGCGGTCAATCGCCTGGAGATCTCGGAGACTCAGCCCAAGGGACTGCCCGACATGGTGCAGGACATGACCACGGGCGTGGCCGAAGGCAAGACGAAGGGCGCCATCGAGGCGGCCGGCGAGAAGGTGCTCGACTTTCTCGGTGGCTCGCAGGACGAGCGTGAGCCGCAGCGACGCGGGCACTCCGGCGGAGGCAAGGACCGATGAGCGAACAGGAATCCGCACCGGACGGTGGTGGCCCGGTGGTGTACGTGTACGGACTGGTTCCCGCGGACGTGGAAGTGAAGGAGGACGCCACCGGTATCGGCTCGCCGCCCCGGCCGCTGAAGATCGTCCACCACGAGGACGTGGCCGCTCTGGTCAGCGAGATCGACCCGGACACCCCGCTGGGCAGTTCCGACGACCTGCGGGCCCATGCGGCCGTCCTCGACTCCACCGCGACGGTGGCACCGGTTCTGCCGCTGCGCTTCGGCGCCGTACTCACCGATACCGATGCCGTGGTGGCCGAACTTCTCGAACCGTATCGGGACGAGTTCCACGAAGCGCTCGAACAGCTCGAGGGCAAGGTCGAGTTCGTGGTCAAGGGCAAGTACGTCGAGGACGCGATCCTCCGCGAGATCCTCGCCGACGACCCGGAGGCGGCACGACTGCGCGACGTCGTCCGCGAACAACCCGAGGACACGACCCGCGACGAGCGGTTGGCGCTAGGCGAACGAATCAGCCAGGCACTGCAGGCCAAACGCGAGCAGGACACCGGGCGCACCGTCGAAGCTCTCGAACCCGCGGCGACCGCCGTGGCACCACGGGAGCCGACCGACGACGAGGAAGCTGGTTCGGTGGCCGTACTGATCTCCGCGGACGGGGTGGACGAACTGGACAAGGCCGTGGCGCGGCTGATCGACGACTGGCAGGGGCGCGTCGAGGTCACGGTGGCCGGTCCGCTGGCCGCCTACGACTTCGTGAAGACGCGGGCGCCGGGTACCTGACATGGGACTCTTCTCCGCCATCTTCGGACTGCCACTGGCGCCCGTCCGGGGCGTCGTGTGGATCGGGGAGGTCGTACGCCGGCAGGTCGAGGAGGAGACGACGAGCCCTGCCGCCATGCGCCGGGACCTCGAGGCGATCGAGGAAGGCCGCCGTTCCGGTGAGATCTCGGAGGACGAGGCCGCGCAGGCCGAGGACGAGATCCTCCACCGGGTCACGCGCCGTCGGGACGCCGGCGGCTCCGGAGAGGAGTAGTGAGCGATGAGCGGGCCTCGAGATCCGGACGAGCCCACCGACCTGACAGCACCGCAGGCCGCCGCGGAGGCGGCGCGGCAGATCGCCGCGCTCACGGGGCGGACGCCCATCGGAGCCGTGTCGGTCGCGCCGAGCGACGAAGGGTGGTCCGTCGAGGTGGAGGTCGTCGAGGATCGCCGGATCCCGTCGTCCTCCGACGTCCTCGCGATCTACGTGGTGGTCCTCGACATGGACGGCATGCTGCTGTCCTACCGGAGGAGCCGCCAGTACACGCGCGGTCGGTCCGAGAAGGGGGCACAGCAGTGACGAGGTCGGGCAGCGGAGCGAACTACCCACAGCAGTACAGCCAGGGGCTCGGCGGGGCGGGCCACGAGCCGGCCAATCTCGGCGACATCCTCGAACGGGTCCTCGACAAGGGCATCGTGATCGCCGGGGACATCCGGGTCAATCTCCTGGACATCGAACTGCTCACCATCAAGCTGCGCTTGGTGATCGCCTCGCTCGAAACGGCGCGCGAGGTCGGAATCGACTGGTGGGAACACGATCCGTGGCTGTCCGGGAACAACCGCGATCTGGAACTCGAGAACGAGCGTCTGCGCGCGCGCATCGAGGCTCTCGAATCCGGCGAGAGACGGGTCGCGGACGTGACCGACCCGCACCGGGCGGTGCAACCGGCCGAGTCACCCGCCGCGGAGGTTCGCGACGATGACTCCTGACGACGGCGTGTGGGTGTACGCCGTGACCGGTGACGGCCCGTTCCCCGGCGGTATCTCCGGTATCCGCGGGGTGGCCGGCGAGGAACTCCGTACGGTAACCGACTCGGGGTTCACGGCCGTCGTGGGCACTGTTCGCCTCGACACGTTCGGCGAGGAAGCTTTGCGGCGCAATCTCGAGGATCTCGACTGGCTGGCCGACACGGCCCGTCGACACGACGCGGTCGTCGCCGCCATCTGCGCGGGCGGTGCCACCGTGCCACTCCGCTTGGCGACCGTGTACTTCGACGACGATCGGGTCCGAACGATGCTGCGCGACAATGCCGAGCAACTCGGCGAGGCACTGCAGCAGATCACCGATCGGTCCGAGTGGGGCGTGCGCGCCTACCTCGAGCGACCGCGCAGCGAACCCCGAGACGCGCGTGAGAAGACCGGACGCCCCTCCGGCACTGCGTATCTCATGCAGCGGCGCGCACAGGTGGCCGCCCGAGAGCAAGCCGAGTCCGCGGCGGGCCGACGAGCCGACGAGATCTTCGCCGAACTGGCACGGTGGGCGGTGGCCGGCGTCCGGCAACCGCCCTCTCCCCCGGACCTCGCGGGCCGTCGTTCCCAGGAGATCCTCAACACGTCGTTCCTGGTCGACAACGGCCGCCACCGCGAGTTCGTCACGGCCGTCGAAGAACTCGACGCGCGACTGAGCGATGTGGACCTGGTACTCACCGGCCCGTGGCCGCCGTACTCGTTCACCGCCGTCGAAGCGAGTGCGCGGTGAGCGCCACCCCGGACCGTCGGATCGCGCTGGTCGATCTCCTCGACCGAGTCCTCGGCGGAGGCGTCGTCGTCGCGGGCGAGATCACCCTGTCGATCGCAGACGTCGACATGGTGCACATCTCCCTGCGCACGCTCGTGTCGTCGGTCAGTGCGCTGACCCGGCCACCCGACGAGAAGCCGGAGAATGCCGGGTGAGCGAATCGACCGGCGGTCCGACGTCGAACGAGCGTGCCGGCCCGCACGATCGGTCGATTCGCCAGCGGATCGACTCGGATCCCGAGTCGGTCGAACGCGGGCTGGTCGCGTTGGTCCTCACACTCGTCGAACTGTTGCGACAGCTCATGGAGCGGCAGGCGCTGCGCCGCGTGGACGCCGGTGATCTCTCCGACGACCAGATCGAACGCATCGGCACGACGCTGATGCTGCTCGAGGAGAAGATGGAGGAATTGCGTGAGCATTTCGGACTCGAACCCGAGGACCTCAACATCGACCTGGGCCCGCTCGGCCCGCTGTTGGCGGAGGACTGACCGTCGGCAGTGGCGGGAGCCGGCATGAACCGCACATCCGTCGTGATCGCCACACGCGACCGGCCGATCGAGCTGGCCCGGACACTCGACCGCATCGGTGCAGACTGTCCTGCGACACCGATCGTCGTGGTGGACAACGCCTCTCGGGATCCTCTGCAGCGCTGGTTGAAGACGCGCCACCCGGACGTCGAGGTGATCCGGCTCGACACGAACCGGGGCGCAGCCGCCAGGACGGTCGGCGCCCGCCGGGCCGGCACAGAGTTCGTGGCCTTCTGCGACGACGACTCGACGTGGGAGCCCGGCGCCTTCGCCGTCGCCGAAGGCATGTTCGATGCGTATCCGTCGGTTGCAGTGCTCGCCGCTCTCACCCTCGTCGGGGATCAGCAGCAACCGGACGCGATCACCGCCGCGCTTGCCGGCAGCCCGCTCCCCCACACCGAACCGCTTCCCGGACCCCGGATCCTCGGCTTCCTCGCATGTTCGGCGATCGTCCGGCGCGCGGCGTATCTGGGTGTGGGCGGATTCGATCCACTGCTCCACTTCGCCGGCGAGGAACGGCTGCTGTCCCTGGACCTGGCAGTACACGGCTGGGACCTCTGCTATTCGAACCGGCTGGTCGCGCGGCACTTCCCGTCGCAGGTCCGTCCCCCGTCGGATTGGCGGCGGCGCCGCGAGATGCGCAACGACGCCCTCACCTCGTGGATGCGCCGACCGTTTCCCGCCGCCCTCGGATCGTCCGGGCGGTTGCTCCGGCGCGCGCTCGCCGACCGTTGCGCCCGCGGTGCCGCCGGCGAGGTGGCGCGCCTGCTGCCCGCGGCGCTCGCGCGCCGACGGCCGCTGCCGGCGACCGTCGAGCGCGACATCCGACTGCTCGAAACTGCACCCGCTCTTCGTCCGGAGGTCTCGTCGTGAGCGAACGCGCCACGGTCGTCGTCATCACCTACAACCGCCGCGACGAACTACGGCGCACCCTGCGGGCGATGACCTCGCTACCCGACGCGGCGCCGATCGTTCTCGCCGACAACGGCTCGAGCGACGGCAGTGCAGCCATGGCCGAGGCGGAGTTCCCCGACGTCACCGTCGTGCGGTTGCCGCGGAATCTCGGCGCGACCGCCCGCAACATCGCGGTGGAGCAGGTGTCGACGCCCTACGTGGCGTTCTGCGACGACGACACGGTGTGGCAACCGGGTGCGCTCACCACCGCCGCCGACGTCCTCGACGAGTACCCGGGCCTGGCGACGGTCACCGGCCGTTGCCTCGTCGAACCGACGCTCACGGAAGATCCCCTGACCCCTGAGCTGCGCAACTCGCCGGTCCCGGGCCCGGACTGGATGCCCGGTCCGACGCTTCTGGGCATCATGGCCGGGCTGACGATGATCCGCCGTCGCGCGTTCCACGAGGTCGGCGGGTTCGAGCCGCGGATGTGGCTGGGCGGCGAGGAGGAGCTGCTCGCCCTCGACCTCGCCGCTGCCGGGTGGTGGATGTGCTGGCGCGAGGACGTCGTCATCCACCATCGGCCCTCGACGTCGCGTGACGCCCGGCGTCGGCGCCAACTGGGAATCCGGAACACGTTGTGGACGCTGTGGCTGCGCCGTCCGGTGCGCTCCGCGCTCCGTCGCTCGACGCAGATCGTCCGTTCGGCGCCGGCCGACCGGTACACCGCTCTCGCGGTCCTCGAGGCAGTGCGGTCGCTGGGCTGGGTGGTCCGCAACAGGGTCGTCGTCCCGAGTCGGGTCGAATCCGGTCTACTCGCCCTCGAGGACGCCCAGGTGCACTCGGCGGCGCGCCGCTACGTGGGCTGACCTGCTCCGCAACACCTTCGGTTCGGTTCCGACGCGGGATTCCACGATTACCTATCCATAGAGTTTGAAATTCGCTGGATCGGTAACCCTCCCCACATGAGCGATCGGAGCGACGCGCGCAACATCCTCGTGTGGCACGTGCACGGCTCGTGGCTCGACGCGTTCGTCCGCGGTGGACACCGGTATCTCGTACCCACGCTGCCCGGCCGCGGTCCATGGGGACGAGGACGGATGGGCCGCGACTGGCCGCCGAACGCGGAGGAGATCGTCCCACGTGACCTCGAGAACGCGGACGTGGACCTCGTGGTGGCGCAGAATCCGGGCGAGATACCGCTGGCCGCCCGGTGGCTGGAGCGCCTGCCCGGACGCGACGTTCCTCTGGTCTACGTGGAGCACAACACCCCCGGTGGGCACGCCCCCACCACCCGGCACCCGATGGCCGATCGTGACGACCTGACACTCGTCCACGTCACCCACTTCAACCGCACGATGTGGGACTCGGGGTCCACGCGCACCCGCGTGATCGAGCACGGCGTCGTCGACCCTGGCGCCCGGCACAGCGGCCGGCTGGCCCGGAGCGCGACGATGATCAACGACCCGGTACGGCGGTGGCGGGCCGTCGGCACGGACCTGCTACCGAAACTGGCGTCCGCCGCCCCCGTCGACGTGTTCGGCATTCGAACCGGCGAACTGGCGCGCAGAGCCGACATACCTCCTTCGGTCTCGGCCGGAGGGGACCTCGGCCGCGACGCGCTGCACGACGCGGTCGGGGAACGCCGCGTGTATCTGCACACCGCGCGCTGGACGTCCCTCGGATTGTCGCTGATCGAGGCGATGATGCTGGGAATGCCTGTGGTCGCGCTCGCCAGCACCGAGGTGGCCGTCTCGGTACCCCCCGAAGCCGGAGTCGCCGCCACCGATCCCGACCGAATGGTCTCGGCAGTGCACCGCTTCGTCACGGATCCCGCGGATGCCGCCGAGACGGGCCGCCGCGCGCGGGCTTTCGCGCTCTCGAAATTCGGACTCGAACGTTTCCTGCACGACTGGGACGTCGTCATCGACGAGACAACACGCCGACCACTGTGCGCCAGGAGGTAGCGAATGAAGATCGCGATGATCTCGGATCACGCCAGCCCGCTCGTCGCGATGGGCGGGGTCGACACGGGAGGACAGAATGTCCATGTCGCGGCGTTGTCCGCCGCGCTCGTGCGGCGGGGTCACGACGTCGAGGTGTTCACCCGCCGGGACGACGCCACCGTCCCGGAACGGGTCCGCTCCGAGGACGGCTACGACGTGGTGCACGTGCCGGCCGGGCCTGCGCGGAGAATCTCGAAGGACGAGCTGCTACCCCACATGCAGGAGTTCGCCCTCGGTCTTCGCGATCGTTTCGCGCGGGCACAGTTCGACGTCGCGCACTCACACTTCTGGATGTCCGGCCTCACCGGCCGACTCGCGAGTCAGGCGTGCGGGATACCGCTCGTGCACACGTTCCACGCGCTGGGCATCGTGAAGAAGCGCTACCAGGGCGCGGCGGACACGAGCCCGCCGGAGCGGATCCCGTTGGAGTGCAAGATCGGCCAGAGTGCCGACGCCGTCGCGGCGACGTGCTCCGACGAGGTGTTCGAACTCGTCCGGATGGGCATCCCCCGCTCACACATCACCGTGGTCCCGTGCGGGGTCGACACGGACGAGTTCCGCCCGGACGGGCCCCGGGCCCCACGGGGCGACCGGTTTCGCGTCGTCACGGTGGGACGCCTGGTGCAGCGCAAGGGATTCGATGTCGCCATACGCGCGCTGGTCGCGCTGCCGGGCGCCGAGCTGGTGATCGCCGGCGGGCCGGTGGCGGGATCGGTGGACGAGGACGCAGAGGGATCGCGGCTGCTGCATCTCGCCGACGAACTGGGCGTACGGGATCGCCTGACGATGCCCGGCCAGATTCCCCGCGCCCGGATGCCGGAGCTGCTGCGCTCGACGGACGTGGTGGTCTGTTCGCCGTGGTACGAACCGTTCGGGATCGTCCCGCTCGAGGCGATGGCGTGCGGTAAGCCGGTGGTCGCCAGTGCCGTCGGGGGACTCACCGACTCCGTCGTCGACGGGGTGACCGGGGTGCACGTTCCGCCCCGGAACGCCGACGCCCTGGGCCGCGCCCTGCATCGGCTGCTCACACAGCCCGTGCAGTGCGAGCAGTTGGGACACGCCGGGCGGGACCGGGCGGTGCAGCGCTTCGCGTGGAGCCGGGTGGCGGGCGAAACCGAGCGCGTGTACGAGTCCGTGCTCCGCCAGGCGGTTCCCCGCGCGGCCGGCGGGGTGGGCCGATGAACGCGCCCGGTGGTCCGCGCCGTCGCCGGGTGCTGGTCACCGGCGGAGCCGGCTTCCTCGGTCTCCATCTCTGCACGCGCCTGTCCAGACGGGGCGAGTCGGTGGTCTGTCTCGACGACTTCTCGACGTCGGCCCCGTGGGCGCGATCGACCCTGGAAGCGCTCGACCGCGTGACGGTGATCGACGGTTCCGTGACGGATCCTCCGCCGCTGCCCCGCCGGATCGACCTCCTGATCCACCTCGCCTGTCCCGCATCGCCGCGCGACTACCAGGACGACCCGGTCGGCACCCTCGCCACCGGTGGTCTCGGAACCCTCGAGATGCTCGAACGTGCCGAGGCTTCCGGCGCTCGCTTCGTGCTGGCGTCGACGAGCGAGGTGTACGGCGATCCGCAGGTGCACCCGCAGGCGGAGTCGTATCGCGGCAATGTCGACCCGGTGGGTCCGCGCAGCATGTACGACGAGGCCAAACGGTTCGGCGAAGCCCTGGCGTCCGCGTTCCGCCGCCAGTACGGCACCGACACCGCGATCGTGCGCATCTTCAACAGCTACGGTCCCGGCATGCGGGCCGACGACGGGCGCATGGTGCCGGCCTTCGTGTGCGCGGCCCTCGACCGCCGCCCTCTACCGGTCGCCGGGAACGGACGTCAGACGCGATCGCTGTGCTACGTGGACGACACCGTGGCGGGCATTCTGGCCATGTCGGACAGTCGGCATCCCGGTCCGGTCAACATCGGCACCGATCACGAGATGTCGGTGCTGGACGTCGCCGCAGTCATCAACCGGATCGCGCACTCGGACGCTGGTGTCCGCTTCCTGCCCTCGGCCCCGGACGACCCCCGGCGACGGTGCCCCGACGTCGAACGTGCCCGCAGCCTTCTCGGTTGGCGCCCGCGGGTGACGCTGGAGGAGGGCATGCGCCGCACCGTGGACTGGTTCGCCCGCACGGCCCGGGCACAGTCGGTCGCCGGCGCTCCGGCGAGCACCCGAGGGGGTTCACTGTGAAGATTCTCGGTGTCAACGCGGTGTTCCACGATCCCGCCGCCGCCGTCGTCGACGACGGCCGGGTAATCGCCGCCGCGGAGGAAGAGAGATTCAGCAGGCGAAAGCACGGCAAGCGGCCGTACGCCTTCTCCACGTGGGAAATTCCCGAGCAGTCCATTCGATGGTGCCTGGCCGAAGCCGGACTCACCGCGCAGGACCTCGACGCCGTCACGTACTCGTACGATCCCGCTCTGGTGGATCCGGAGCTTCCCGGCACCGAACAGGACTGGGAGTTCCTACGCACGATGTACGCCGAGCGTTTCCCACGGTTCCTCAGGACGGTCCTTCCCGACGTCGATCCCTCGATCGTCCGCTTCGTTCCCCACCACCTGACCCACGCCGCGTCGGCTGCGCTCGCCTCGCCGCATCAGGATTGCGCGGTTCTGGTCGCGGACGGGCGCGGCGAGTCCTCGTCGTATCTGGCGGGCGAGTTCCGGGGCGGAAAACTGACACAGCTTGCCTCCCAGAGCCTTCCGCACTCTCTGGGGCTGATGTACGAGGATCTGACCGAGCACCTGGGGTTCGCGCGGTCGAGCGACGAATACAAGGTCATGGCCCTAGGCGCCTACGGGACCCCGCGCTTCCTGCCGGAACTGCAACGCCTCGTCACCACCACCGACAGCGGCAGCTTTCGGATCGAGCCGATCGAATGGGACGCGCTGGCGCCCCGGCGACATGCCGGGGACGGCTGGACCTCCGCGCAAGCAGATCTCGCGTGCAGTGTGCAGCGTCGCCTCGAAGACGTCCTGCTCGCGCTGGCTCACTGGCTGTACGACCGAACCGGGAATCCCCATCTCGCGCTCGCCGGGGGTGTGGCGTTGAACTGCGTCGCCAACACTCGGTTGCACGCGGAAGGACCTTTCGACGACGTGTGGGTCCAACCGGCGTCAGGTGACGCGGGGACCGCACTGGGCGGCGCACTACTGGCCGCCGCGGAACTCGGCGATACTCCGGCCCATCCCGCCGGGTACGACCTCGGACGGGCGTGGACCGACACGGAACTCGAGGACATTCTCGTGGCCGCGGCCGTGCCCTACGAGCGCCCGACGGACATCGCAGATGCCGTCGCCGAGGCGATCGCACGGAACCAGGTGGTCGGATGGTTCCAGGGCCGAAGCGAATTCGGGCCGCGCGCGCTGGGCCACCGCTCGCTACTGGCGCACCCCTCCCCGGCCGCGAACATCGAGCGGCTCAATGCGGTGAAGGGCCGTGAGCAGTTCCGGCCGGTCGCCCCGATGGTCGCCGTGGACCGCGCGTCCGACATCTTCGGCCGCGGCCCCGTTCCCAGCCCGTACATGTTGTTCGTCCACGACGTCGCGCCGGAATGGCGGGATCGACTGTCGGCGGTCACCCACGTCGATGGTACGGCCCGCATCCAGACCGTCGATCCCGTCACCGAACCGCTGCTGCACCGGATGCTGGCGGCGTTCGAGCGCCGAACCGGAGTCCCCGTGGTGGTCAACACCAGTTTCAACACCGCGGGCCGGCCGATGGTCGATTCGCCCCGGGACGCGCTGGAGTGCTTCGGCTCCGCTCCGATCGACCTGCTTGCGATGGGTCCCTTCGCGGTTCGGAGGCCGAGGTGACCGCGCGCGAGTTGCGCTACACCGTCGTGATTCCGACGGTGCTGCGGCCGAGCCTCGACGTTCTGCTGCGAGCGCTGGCGGGCACCGACGGTCCGCAGCCATCCGAGATCATCGTGGTCGTGGACCTGCCCGACCGGACGGGCTCGCAGGTCTCCGGCGGGGCCGGGAGTGTCGACAGCGGTGAGCCCCCGGTGCGATGGCTCTCCTCCGGGGGCCACGGTCCGGCGGCCGCACGCAATCGTGGCTGGCTCGCCTCCCACGACCCGTGGGTCGCCTTCCTGGACGACGACGTCGTCGTCTCTCGTGACTGGGCGCGGCGGCTCGCCGAGGACCTCGCCGGCCTGGGACCGGAGGCTGCCGCGTCCTACGCCCGGATAGAGGTCCCCGCGCCGATCGGACGGCGCCCCACCGACGACGAGCGGCGCACGCTGGCGCTGCGCAATGCGCAGTTCATCACCGCGGACGCGGCTGTCCGCCGGTCGGCCCTGATGGCGGTCGGAGGGTTCGACGAGCGGTTCCCGCACGCGTATCGGGAGGACGCGGACCTCTCACTGCGCCTGATGTCGGCGGGATTCACCCTCCACACCGGATCGCGCGTCACCACCCATCCGATCGGCCGCGCTCGCGCTCTCGCCAGTCTCCGCGCCCAGGCCGGTAACGCCGACAACGCCCTCATGCGTCGCAGGCACGGGCCGGACTGGCGTCGCACCGCGGGCGAGAGCGGGGGCCGACTCGGGCGGCACATGTTCACCACGTTCTGTGCGGGTCTGGCCGCGGCCGCGGCGGTCTCGGGACGGCGCCGAGTCGCTGCCACTGCCTCCGCGGCGTGGCTCGCCTCCACCGTCCGGTTCGCGCTCGCGCGGGTGGCTCCGGGGCCCCGCACCGCCCGAGAAGTGCTCGAGATGTCGGTCAGCAGCATCCTCGTCCCGCCGGCGGCGGTAGCCCACCGGATCCGCGGGGAGATCGCCGTGTCGAGGGCCGGAACAGCGATTCGGTCGCCCGTCCTCGCGGTCCTCTTCGACCGCGACGACACGATCATCCACGACGTTCCGTACCTGTCCGACTTCCGCAAGGTCGAGCCGGTGCCGGGCGCCGCCGAGGTGCTGTCGCGGCTGCGGGCCACTGGGGTGCTCGTCGGCGTCGTCTCGAACCAGTCCGGGGTCGCGCACGGACGGATCACCGCCGGCGAGCTTCGGGAAGTCAACGACGAAGTGGAACGACGGCTCGGCCCGTTCGACACCTGGCAGATCTGCGTCCACTCGGGACGGGCCGGCTGCGCGTGCCGCAAACCGATGCCGGGCTTGATATTCCGAGCCGCTGCGGACCTGGGCGTGCCGGTGGAGCGCTGTCTCGTCATCGGGGACACGGAAGCGGACGTCGAAGCCGCTCGCACCGCAGGAGCAGTGGGGATCCTCGTACCCACGGCACGCACGCTGCCCGCCGAAGTGCACCGGGCCCACAGTCACGGCAGGCTGGCCCCCGACCTCGCGACGGCCGTCGCACTCGCAGGACTGGGCCGGGGCAGGACCGCCGACTCGTGACCGGCCTCCACACACTCGTCGTGCGCCAGGACAATCTGGGCGACGTGCTGCTCGCCGGTCCGTGTGTGCGCGCGGTCGCGGCCGGATCCGGGCGTGTCACGCTGCTCGTGGGTCCCCGCGGGAGTGCCGCCGCGGCACTGCTTCCCGATGTCGACGAGGTTCTCGTGTGGGAGGCGCCGTGGATCGACCCGGAACCGGTGTGGCCCGGCTCCGACTCGGTACTCGACCTCGTCGACCGGCTGCGGGGGCGCCGATTCGATCGCGCCTTGATCCTCACCTCGTTCCACCAATCCCCACTCCCGACTGCCGTGCTGCTCCGGATGGCGGGAGTGCCGTGGATCGCGGCCATCTCCGACGACTACCCGGGGGCTCTGCTCGACGTCCGCCATCGTCTCGATGCCGATGTACCGGAGGCCGAGCGGGCGCTGGACCTCGCCCGGCGCGCCGGATACCAGCTGCCCCGCGGCGACGACGGCCGCCTGCGACTGCGCGCCGAGCTGCCCGATCCCGCGCCGTTCGTCGGGTCGGAGCCGTACGTCGTCGTGCATCCAGGCGCCTCGGCGGCGGCCCGGACCGCGTCCGCCGGTTGGTGGGCACGAACGGTCCGGTCACTCGCCCTCCGCGGGCATCGCGTCGTGGTCACGGGCGGACCGGACGAGTCCGCGCTGACGCGAGCCGTCGCCGGTTCCGCGATCGATCTCGGGGGACGGACCACGTTCGCGGAACTCGCAGCGGTGCTGCGATCCGCCGCCGTGACGGTCGCGCCGAACACCGGGGCAGCCCATCTGTCGGCGGCCGTCGGTACTCCGGTGGTGTCGTTGTTCGCTCCGATCGTTCCGGTCGAAAGGTGGGGGCCCTACGGAATCCGCAGCATCGTGCTCGGCGACCAGCACGCCCCGTGCCGGGGCTCGCGCGCACGACGGTGCGACCTGGCGGCGCATCCGTGTCTGGACGCGATCGACCCGCGAGATGTAGGTGGTGCAGTGGAGAAACTACTCCGCAACCCTTCCCTGGAACGCGAGTATCCGCGAGTTTGGAAACAGGGCACGACGGGAATCCTCCGATCGAAGCCACCGACCGGACCCACCTGTCAGGCCCAGTTTCGAAACGAGGAGTCATGAGCGAAGCGTGCCTCTCCACGAGCAGAAGCCAGGAGCCGGCGCCTGTCATCGAGCTGCGCACGCCGGCCGAGCCGATCCAGCTGGCCCCGATCCGGGGTGTCACGGCATCGCTGGCCGAACGGTGCGACATGACCCTCGACCAGTTGGCCGATCTGAGGCTCGCCGTCGACGAGGCCTGCAGCACTCTGTTCCGGATCGCGCTACCCGACAGTGACATCGTGTGCACGTTCCGGGTGCGGGCCGACACCTTCCGATTCGCCGCCTGTGTCCCGACCTCCCGTCCCGCAGTGGACGGAGAGTACGAGCAGACGTTCGGTTGGCACGTCCTGCGCACCCTCACCGACGATCTCGCACTCCATCGACACCACGGCAACGGCGACGGCCGCGCCTCCACCGTCACGATCTCCTTCACCGTGGAATGCGGGGAGCACATGTGACGCCCCGGACTACGGACCGGCCCGACGAGTACAGCGACGTCAAACCCATGTTCGCGTCGCTGCAAGCGCTTGACGAGAACGACCCCGGTCACGCGGAACTACGGGAATCGATCATCACTCGGTGCCTGCCCCTCGCCGAGCACATCGCTCGACGCTTCGACCGCCGCGGCGAGCCCTTCGAGGATCTGGTGCAGGTCGCCAGCATCGGCCTCGTCAACGCGGTGGACCGCTACGACGTCGAGCGTGGCTCGGACTTCCTCGCCTTCGCCGTGCCCACGATCATGGGAGAAGTGCGGCGCCATTTCCGGGACACCGGCTGGGCGGTCAGGGTGCCGCGGCGCCTCAAGGAGCTTCACCTGGACCTCGTCAAGACGTCGGCGCAGTTGTCCCAGCGCCTCGGACGGTCTCCCACCACCCGCGAGATGGCTGAGGAACTGGGAATCGAGGTCGAGGAAGTCGCTCAGGGCCTGCAGGCCGCCAACGGATATCAGGCACTGTCCGTCGACGCCGCCGCGGGAAGCGGCCCCGACACCGGTTCGACGCTGGGCGACCTGTTGGGCGACAACGATTCGGATATCGCCGGTGTCGAGGACCACGAAACACTGCGGGTCGTCCTCGAAGGACTGCCTGAACGGGAACGAACGGTCTTGTTGCTCCGCTTCTTCGGGAACCAGACGCAGTCTCAGATCGCCGCGCACGTCGGCGTCTCCCAGATGCATGTCTCGCGGATCCTGTCCGACACGCTTGCCCGGCTGCGTGCGCAGGTGGAGCGGTAAACCACGCGCTGTTCTTCCGGCATACCCGTTTCGTGAGCCTCGAAACCAGGGCAGACGCCGGTGACCTGTACACCGGGACGCGTCGGTGTTAGAAAGAAGAGAGGTTGAGCACACAGCCTGTCCACATCGGAGACGGGCGCATCTGTGGCCGTCGATCGAGTGAGCGTCCCGGCCAGAATTGGGCCAGGCGCCGTCCAACTCGTTTCCAGCAGATGGAGGCATGCCGTGCCTGATCTTCCCGGTACAGCGACGAACATATTGCACGCGTCCACCCACCAGACCGACGCCGGCGCCGACACCTCCTCCGCGCTGGTGGTGACGCTCCTGGTCGACTTGGACCTCAGCACCGTGGACACCTTCCGTCAGGCGTTCGCCCAGCTGCTCGCAGGCGACGCTTCGCCGAACGCGGACCTTCTCGTCTTCGATCTCTCGCGGGTCGACTTCGTCAGCATCGACGGAGCCTCGGCACTTGTCGAGGCGAAGGACAGGGTGGTCGAAAGCGGCCTCGATTTCCGGCTCGTCACCGCGACACGGGGCGTCGAGCATGCTCTTGCGGCCACCGGCGCGCGGCAGATGTTCGAGCGCCACGCCACGGTCGGGTCTGCTCTCGATCGCGAGTCGAACCGGGCGGGCACGCCGGTCGCCGACCCCTCCTACTGACTGCCGCACCGGTGAACGGATCCCCAGATGACGGACGACACCACCGACACACTGAGTGAGCGTTTCGACGAGATCACCGGAGCACTCCAGGATCTGTCCGACGTCCTGGACGAATACGAGGACCTCGCAACGGTTCTGGAGCATGTCGTCGAAGGAGCGGTGAGGATCGTTCCGGGAGCCGACATGGCCGGAGTGACGCTCGTGTCCGACGAATCCGCGAAAACTGTGGCGGCAACGCATCCGCGAGTCCGCGAAGTGGACCAAGTCCAGTACGCGAACAACGGCGGCCCCTGCCTGACGGCGTCGCGGGACGGCCGGAGCGTGGTGCTCGACGTCGATCAGGTTCGCTCACGGTGGCCCGCCCTCGAAGCCTCGGCCGCCGATCTCGGGATCAAGAGCTTCATCGCGCTGCCGTTGATGCTCTCGGATCGTATTCACGGCTCGTTCAACCTCTACAGCAGCGATCCCCGAGGCTTCCAGTCCCTGGACGAGTCACTGCTCGAGCTGTTCACCACCGCCGCCGTCACCGCGCTGCAGCAGGCCGAACGGCACCGCCGCGCGCTGGCGTCGATCCGAAACCTCCAGACCGCGCTCACTTCTCGCGCAGAGATCGACCAAGCGATCGGTGTGGTCATGGCGTTGCACGGCCTGCCCGCCGCCGAGGCGTTCGACCGGCTGGTGTCCACGTCTCAGGACACGAACGTCAAGGTCAGAACTGTTGCGCGACAACTTCTCGACAAGGTCGCGGCGCAGAGGTGACCGGCGGATGACGGCGGCGCTGCACCCGCAGCGCCGCCGTCATCGTGTCGGACCGTGATCGTGGTCAGATGAGAATCGCGGCAAGGCCCACGGCCACGAACACCACCAATGCCACGGTGGCACAGAGAATCCCGCTGTATCCGAGCACGAGGGGCGGGAAGGCGGCAACCGCTCCCGAGCCGCAAGCGAGGGCCGCCGAGTAGCCGCGCCGTGACTGGCGGCCTCCCGGCTCGGGAAGACCGTTGCGGCCGGCGAGTCGATCGGAGTCGAGAATCATGCGTCCGCACCTACCGTCCTCGCATCGACGTTGCGCGCCTTCCGGAGCTCGGCCCACTGCGGCGGAACGATGACCGCACCGTTCGGCAGGTCGCTCTCCCTGACCAGCGAGATCAGGCTCGCGGCGGCGGAGCCGACACTGACGTGATGATGCATGGCGACGTCGATCAACTCGTCGAATGCGGCGTCCTGGCTGCATCCGCGCGCGGCACTGATGACGGCCACCGCTTCGCGTTCGGGAGCGCAGCCCGGCACTTCCACTTCCCCGCGGAGGGAACGATGTACTGAGAGGTGTTGGCGATTCATCACGAGACGACTCCGATACGTCGGAAGAAGAGCGGTCTCGCTGTCGACCCATCGCATTACTCGAACCGAGCGAGAATGAGGGACGAAGCCGACGCGAGCGGGGCTTCCAGCATCGGCTGTTTGTTCAACCGTGACCAAGAATACAGACTGGCCCCGCCGACGCGCAAGGGTCGGAGCCGAATACGTCCGTGCCGGGGTCGTGAGAGATCAAGTCGAGTAGGACTCCGCCGGAAAGGGTATAACCGAGCAATGGCGAACCCCCGCAACGACAGCGACGCACTCGCAGAGAAGGTCTCCGATCTCGCTTCCGAGGCCGGCCGCAGTATCGCGACCGCCGAATCCCTGACCGGCGGGCAGATTTCGTGCCTGCTCGGCGCCGCTCCCGGATCGTCCGACTGGTTCCGTGGCGCCGTCGTCGCCTACGCGAGCGCCGTCAAACACGATCTGCTCGAGGTGCCGCCCGGCCCGGTCGTCTCGGAAGCCGCTGCCCGCAGCATGGCAGCGAAGACGGCGGAGCTCCTGGGCGCCGACACCGTCATCGCGGTGACAGGCGCCGCAGGACCCGACGGCCAGGACGGGCAGGAACCGGGGACCGTCTGGTTCGGGATCTTCGACCGCGGTTCCGTCCGTGCCTTCCAGAAGAAGTTCGAGGGCGAGCCGACGGAAGTCGTCGAGACGACCGCCCATCACGCCCTCGAACTCCTCACCGACTGCCTCGGCGGCGAATGAGCTGCCGAAGCGTCGAGCCGCGCGTCACCAACCTCAGGGTTCGAGGAGGACCTTCACCGCGCCGTCCTGCTTCTTCTGGAAGATCTCGTAGGCGCGGGGCGCTTCGTCGAGCGACAGCCGATGGGTGGCGAACGTGTCGACCCCGAGCGGGTCACCGTCCGTGAGCAGCGGAAGAATGTCGTCGGCCCAGCGCTTCACATTGGCCTGACCCATCCTGAACTGGATCTGCTTGTCGAACATCTTGAACATCGGCAGCGGGTCCAGAGCTCCCCCGTACACGCCGACGATCGAGACGGTGCCCCCGCGGCGCACGATGTCGATCGCTGCTTCGAGCGCCGCGAGACGGTCGATGCCCGCGTGGGTGAACAGCGGTCCGGCGACAGCATCCGGCATGAACGACGTCGCCTGCTGTACCAGCTTCGCACCCGGCGACCCGTGCGCTTCCATCCCGACGGCGTCGATCACGGCATCGGTGCCGCGCCCACCGGTCATGTCCCGGATCGTCGCCCCGATGTCGTCGTTCTCCCGCAGGTCGAGAACCTCGATGCCACGCGCCCGCAACCGCTCGAGCCGCTCCGGAACCAGGTCGACGCCGATCACCCGGACCCCCCGGTGTGCCGCGATCCGGGCGGCCATGTCGCCGATCGGCCCCAGCCCCAGCACCGTGAGCGATTCGCCCTCGCGGACGCCGGCGTACTCCACTGCCTGCCACGCGGTGGGCAACACGTCCGACAAATACACGAAACGGTCGTCCGGCGGGCCCTCCGGGACCTTGATGTGCGTGTACTGCGCCTGCGGAACACGTAGATACTGCGCCTGCGCCCCGGGGATACTGCCGTAAAGCTTCGAATACCCGAAGAGCGCGGCGCCGGTGCCTTCCGATCTGACTTGTGTTGTCTCACATTGCGTCTGCAACCCACCACCACACATCGCGCAGTGCCCACACGAAATCTGGAACGGAATCACCACGCGGTCCCCGACCGCGAGATCGCCCACATCGCTGCCGATCTCCCGGACGATACCCATCGGTTCGTGTCCGAGAATGTCGCCGGCGGTCATGAACGGCGACAGCAGTTCGTACAGGTGCAGATCGGACCCGCAGATGTTGGTCGTGGTCACCTCGATGATCGCATCGTTCGCTTCCTGGATACGCGGATCGGGAACCGTCTCCACCGATACGTTCCGCTTGCCTTGCCATGTCACCGCTTTCACCGCTACCTCCAGGTTGTGGGTCGTCTCCGCCCGACGCCTACCCAGTCGCGGACCGGCGCAAACGCCCCAGGATCGCCCGCCGGCAGCGAGCGGATCGAGGTGCGGTACGGCCCCCGCGAGAACGATCGCGTGCAAGAACGACCGGGGTGGACGACAATCGGAACTACATTCAGGGCCCGCACCGGTCCATTCCGGCGCGGAGCACCGACTCGACACCGGGGAGGCTCGAAATGAACACCAACGACCCTCGCGATCTCGCGCACACGACCCGGGAGCACCCCGGCGAAGCGATCGAAGACGCGCGCAACTGGCCCGGCTACGCCCTGATCGGCGTCGCCATAGTCACGCTGGGCCTTACACTCGTCGCAGCCGGATACGGGTTTGCGGGCTGGGCCTGGATCGCCGGAATCGTCTGCGTGGGCGCACTGCTGGCCGGCACCGCACTCGTTCTCGCCGAGCATCGGCGGGTGAAGCGACTGGACAACGCGTCGCTCACCGATCAGGTCGGCCACTGACCGACGTTTGATTCCTTCGACGATCGGGTACACAGCTGGCGGAACCTGTCGGCGGAAGGGAGTTCGCGTCATGTCGGACAAGGACGAGTCGGGGCCTGCGGAGGCTGTCAAAGGCGCCGTCGAAGGCGTGAAGGGTAAGGCCAAGGAGGCCGCCGGCGCGGTGACAGGTCAGGACGACCTGGTTCGGGAAGGCAAAGCGCAGCAGGACAAGGCATCCGCCGAGCGGGAAGCCGCCGAGAAGGAGGCCGAGGCGGAGAAGGCTCGCGGCAAGGCGGCAGCGAACGAGGCGCGCCAGCGCACGGAGCAGGACTCGTAGCAGATGACTTCGGACGCAGTGTTGCGGGGAACCGGTGAGCCGATTCGCCCGCGCAACGGGAAACCTGGCAAGTTCTGGCGTCTACCGGGGGTCTATCCGCCGCAGTCGGACACCTACCTTCTCGCACGTACGTTGCTCGGCGAGACGATCGAACCCGGTACCCGCGTGCTCGATATCGGCGCGGGTACCGGGTATCTATCGGTGTCAGCAGCGCTGGCCGGCTCGCGGAACGTGACCGCTGTCGATGTCGCGAAGCGGGCATTGCTGAACACCCGCCTGAACGCCACACTCAACGGCGTGCAGGTACGTACAGTCCACGGCGATCTGACGAATCCTCTGGGGGAGAACAACTTCGATCTCGTCGTCAGCAATCCGCCGTACGTCCCGGCAGCCGACGACACGTTGCCGACGGCGGGCCTGGCGCGATGCTGGGATGCCGGCCGAGACGGCCGCGCCCACCTGGATCGCATCTGTCGTGAAGCTCCGCGCATACTGGCGCCGGGCGGTGTGCTCCTATTGCTGCAATC
The DNA here is from genome assembly GCF_002094305.1 of Prescottella equi. Taxonomy (GTDB): domain Bacteria; phylum Actinomycetota; class Actinomycetes; order Mycobacteriales; family Mycobacteriaceae; genus Prescottella; species Prescottella equi. Next base: position 1,081,409 of record NZ_LWTX01000001.1, on the reverse strand, counting down.
GGCCCTGAGCAACATCGATGCGACACAACGAGAGCTCCAGCGCCAAGGCTTTTCGGCAGAGATCGTCTCCACCGCCCAGATCCCCTTCGGCCCCGTGCTCACCGAACGCGCGTCCCTGCTGCGGCAGCGCGGGCTACTGGCACCCGGAGAAGACCGTGAGAAGCTGGTCGTTTTCCGGGCAATCAAGCCTACGGGCGCAGCATGAGAGCCGATCGGCGCATACAGGTTTCGACGTCTCGCCAGGGACGGGCCGACAGCTCCTGCGGTAGCTAGGTTCCTCCAGGTGCGGCAGGGCGGGATGCCAGCACGATCTGTCGCTGGCAGCGTTGGGTCGGTTGTCCGCGGTCACCCGGCCATGACCGCATCGGCCGATCTGTGATCGAGCGATCCGCGAACGGCAATCGCGATGAGTGCGAGCCCGGCGAAGAGCACGCCCGACCAGATCATCCGATGCAGTAGCGCAGTCAGTTTCGTAGTGGTGAGGACGCCGGAGGCGAATCGCGGTCCGGCGCGGTCCGTTCGTGCGCTCCCCTGTCGCCTCGGCTGGTAGTCCTCCCCTGGCAGGATTGCGAATTGTGGAGTGCTGATGCAACGGAACCTCTGGGTCCACCTCGTCGGCGGAGGTCAGTTGCGGCATTGCTGCGGTACCACCTCACGGAACCAAGCCTCATCGTCTCAGCCGCGGATGGCTTCGAAGGTCCACACCGCGTCGGTGGGGGTCGGTGCGCTGCCGGCGCGATATCCGCCGTGGACGGCCACCTCGGCGAACCCTGCCTGGTACAGCATGGTCGTGAACTCGGCCAACCCGAACCAGAGCAATGAGAACACCTGCAGTTCGGTTCGGATCAGTACGCCGGCGTCCCAGCGTTCGTAGCGGAGCCAACTGGTAGATCGTTGGGCGATCGGATCTGCGGTCCTCTTCCAGGTGTCAAGAGTGATAAGGCTTCCTTCGTGCCACCAATGACGAACTGGATCGCGGTCGGGCTCGACGTGCACGGTCGGCGGCTCGATGTCGACGATGAGCCGTCCACGCGAGGCAAGGTTGCCGTGCATCGCTTCGAGCGCAGCCAGGGCGCTGTCGCGATCCGGCAGAAGAGCGAATGATCCGGTCGGGATCACGATCGCCTCGTACCTGCGCTCGTCGCAATAACGTGTCATCTCGCCCTCGACGACGTCGGGGACCAGATCATGGCGTGCACAGTTCGCCCGGCATTGGTCGAGCATCGCGGGCGAGTTGTCGTACCCGCGCACGGAGAATCCTTGTTCCAGAAGCGGGATGAGGATTCTTCCGGTTCCCACCGCAGGTTCGAGCACGGGGCCGGTCACGCCCTGCAGGCGGGACAGATAGAACTCGACGTCACCGAAGGACGTCCCGATCGGCTTGTCGAGTTCGTAAGCCAACGTGGCGAGTGGTCCGTATTCCCAGCCGGTCCCGTGCGTCTCCACCAAAGCCAACTCGCCTTCCGATCGAGGATGCTGCAACGCCTCTCAGGACGCTCCCGAGCACGCTACGGGCGAGCCGGGACTCTGCACCAATGGATTTCGAATCGCAACTCGTGTTCGACGATTCATCTCCTGGGTACAGCATCGCTGGACTCCAAGGTGAGCGCATGGCAAGGAACGACCAACGTTGGCACTGGGCTCCTGAGGAACTGGCGCTCGCCTCCGGCCCGGATGCAGGCTTCTGGATCGCTGATGGGTTGCGACGCGGTGCGTTCGATGTCGGAGGCCTCGTTCCGCCGGTGTTCGACGCGTTCGCACGTGTCTTCCATCCCGTTTACCTTCACGACGGCGACGACTGGACTCGAGTCAACTGGGGAACCATCGCCCAGCAACACGGCACGACCGCACACGCTGCAATGAGCTGGCAGGCCATAACCGGCACTCACCGTCCCGGCAATGATCCGGAAGAAGGCTCCCTGCCTCGACCGGAGGCAAGCGTCCTCGCGACGATCCTCCGCCATCACACCACCACACCGGACGAATGCTGGTTTGCAATCTGGGACGGGTACGGCGACGAAGGCAGACCCCCGGCTGGTATTGAACTCCTCGATGCGTCCCGGAACATGGTTGTCCTCCACGGGCCGATCACTGCAGCCGAGGCTCGTTTCGGCGCGGCCCCGCACCACTCGGGCGGCGGCTACAGCGCCAATCTATGGTGGCCAAACGATCACACGTGGTGCGTAGCAACCGATATCGACCACAAGTCGACGTACGTGGGCGGCAACTCCGCCTGCATCGATGCCATCCTCACCGATCCGCGTCTCGAAGCCTTCCCCGTTTCCGGAACCCAGTTCATCGGCTGGGCAGCCGACACCGTCAACCCCCATCCGCCATACGGGACATGACAGCCAACCAACTTTCCACAGTGCCGGAGAGGCTCGGCGGGCCCCACAGGTGTGTAGCCGGCCGAGCCGGCGGGCCCTCCAGGTCACCGTGCTGTATCGGACGGGACATGCCGTCAATCCAACTCCGGGCCGGCAGCACACGTGCCTTGTACGTTGAGGGAGTGAACTGGCTCCTGGTAGTGACACTGCTCCTGGTCACGGTGGGCGCGTACCTCGGGATCGGCGTACTGACAGCAATCGGGTAACGCCGACGTGGCGGTAGCGGCGTCCTCGCTGCCGGCTCGATCGTGCTCTTCCCCGCCTACTGGATCACCTGGTATCTGCGGGACACCAAACCCTTCACCCGCACGCCGCAACCATCCGGTGTGCGACAGTCGCAGAACGGGAAACCAGCGGCACGCCGACACGACGCCACACGGTTCCCGAGGTAGCGCCGCGAAGGCACTTGTCATCGCCGCAATCTGCCTCATCGGCGGGCTCACGTTCACCGGCTTGCCCATCTTCGAGACCTCGCTGTGGATCACCTATGCCGTAATGGTCATGGTCGAAATTGCTCTCGGCGTCGTCCTGTTCTTCTCCCGATGGACCAACAAACCCGCAGAAGTCGTCCTCGTGCTACTGGCACTGTTTCAAGCCGGACAGAGCTACTTCAACGAGCAGATGCGATACACCTCAGGTGATCCGGTCATCCCGATCGACAACTTCGGAGTCCTCTTTTGTGCGCTTTGGCGGCATATCTGATCGAGAAGGGCCAGCCCTGGCCTGTTCGACCCCACCCCTGACGGGGGTTCCGGCCCCACCTGGGATGCTCGCCCCTGCTCGGGGCGAGCTGCACCTGTACGACCTATACGCCATCCCATGGTGCATACGTTGAGCGCCTTGTAATCGACTCGGGGGTTCTATCGTTGCTGATTTCGGCTGGGCGTCCCCAGCATGTTCTGTGGCGTGACCAACGCGAAAATCACTCCTCCGCTGAGCAATTGAAAGAGTCGACGGCGTTTTCATGAGGCTTGTAGGTGTGCTCGCAGCCGATCATCCAGCAGAAGGCTCGATGTCGCCGACCAGCTCCGGCGATCGTCACTCATGCGACCCAAGCACCCACCCGCTTCCTCTTCTTCTGCAACATCGGATGGATTCGCGATTCGGGCGACGCCGTAGGGGGTGGCGACTCGACGACGGTCGTCTGCGACGGAGTACTCGGCAGCGCGAAGGAAGTCGTCGTCACAGACGAGGGCTGACCGCTCTATCCGGCACCGCTTCCGCAGGCGACCAGCGCCGCCCCCACCACTACGCCCAGCAACACCCGCCTACCGTTCATGCGTCGACTACCGCGAATGACGCCCAGCCGTTACACCTAAAAGCAGGGCAGTCGTCGCCACCCGCGAATTCGCGTTGTTGAAAGACGAATTGATTGTCGTGGGGCGGAGCCGTTCAGGCAGCGCCACCGCAGTGTCGTAGTCAGGTTCGCTGTCGTGCGGCTGGCGTCCTGAGCTTTCCAATAATTGCAGGCCCACCGGTCGCGAAGGTCGCTGTGCCCGCTGCAAGCAGAATCCCAATCACCGCGGCTCGGCGCGGAAGCCCTTGGCGAGCAGCGGCCGCTACCACTCCCGCGTCGACGACGTCCATCACGACACCGGCTTTCAGCGTTGCGCGTCGAACAGCATCGTCGGGGTGCAGGGCCGCCACCCCCAGGACGATGTCGCGGACTCCAAAGGCCTTGATCCAGATCCCCTTGTCCGGGCCGGGATACTCGACACCAAGCGCTCGGTGGACGCAGCCGGGAAAGAGCGCTGTTGTGGCACCCCAGACGATGCGCCCAAGACCTATGGCAGCGAGAACGTGACGTTCCGCTACATGAACACTTGTCACCTTGGCTGTCCTCCCAGTTGGTTCGGCGTGCTCCCGCTGCGAAGGCGGCCAGTGTGTCGCTCTATGGCTGTGCCGTGTTGCCCATCTCGACGTGATCGAGCCAGATTCGCTTCGTGAAGCCGCCCCGGGTCGTACGCTTCCGATCGGCCACCTTCTTCACCTCGGAATCCGCCATCCCGAGCTCCGCCATCAAGGCGGCGGCAACCTCGAGCAGGTCGGCCAACTCGTCGATTCGGTTCTCCGGCGACGCGTCCTGCAGTTCCTTGGCTTCCTCGACGACCTTGGTGAGCAGCGCCGCGAGGTAGTCCGAATCGTCGACTATGGGCCGCCAGTGCGGGCGGTCACCATTGGCAAGAATAACGTCCGGAATGTTGTCTCGAACGAGCTTTCGATGGAACTCTACCGCGCCGCTGCTTCCCATTCGCTGATTCAACCATCCAGGACGACGTGCAGCGCCCCCTGTTTCCGGGATTGAACGGCGCCTTGGCGAGGCTGGTTCGTTCATACAGCTGTAACCATTACCGCGAGGTGGTACTGATTCAGGAGTGGTATTGCCAGTCCGGCCGGCCCTCGGCGACGTGAGGTGTTCATCGACCGTCGAAGGCACTACCGGTTTCCAAGCCGTCCGCGGGATCGGTGAGCATGGCGCTCAGCGATACCCAGCGCGGACGAGCGGCGTCCGCGTCGACTTTGTCTACTAGGGCTGCTCACTCCCAGGTGATGTCGTCTCGGCCCGTCTCTTCGCGGAGCCGGCGATAGAGATCCGCGCCCACCTCTCGATGGCGCCGTGCGTGTGCGGGGTTATCCCAACCATCGATTGGGTCGTACTGCCGGTCCCACGAACGTTGCCATTCAATGAGGTCACGAATCAGATCGCGACAGCCCGAGCGGGTTGCGGCCCGGCCCGAGTAGGACGAAGTGGTCCGGCACGCGAAGATAGGTTCCCCATACTGGAAACGGCGCGCAGTAGTCGACCATTAATCGGATGCGGGAAATCACCGCTGACGACACTGCGCGAGTGTACCGGTTCACAGCGCCGGGCAGAGGGAACCCGTGCGCAGATCACAACGGACTGGGTTGCTTTCTCTGTGGCCGTTGATTCCGTTGCGCGTGGTCTGGTTCCTCGATGCTGGGCCAAGGATGATGGGCAGGTGCCGGATAGCGACGTGGAACCATATCTCGAAGCCGTCGTGGAGGCCGCCCGCGAGGTGTTGGGTACGGAATTCGTCGGGGCGTACGCGGCCGGGTCGCTGGCTCTGGACGCCTTCGACCCTGGCCGCAGCGACATCGACATCGCTCTGCTCTGCCGCAACCCCTTGAGAGAGGCTGTAAAGCGGGAGTTGATAGCCCGATTGCGGCACAGCGCCCTGCCGTGTCCGGCCCGGGGTTTGGAGCTGGTGGTCTACACCGTGGCTACAGCGCACTCGGGCACCGGGAAGCCGGGCTTCGAGCTCGAGCTGAACGACGGCCCAGACATGGCCTTCCGGCAGACCTTTCGACCTGCGGACCGTCCGGCGGCCGACGGGACGTTCTGGTACGGACTGGACCGCAGCATCCTGCACCAAAGCGGCCGGGTGTTGGCGGGACCGCCGGCCTCGGAGGCTTTCGCCGAACTACCACCGGACGAGCTGCGGAGCCTACTGATCGACTCGCTGCACTGGTGGATGGCGCTGTCCGGCCAATCCGACGACCGATCTGCAGCCGGAGCCGACGACGCGGTCCTGGGGGCCTGCCGCGCGCTGGTCCGATATCGCTACGGGAGGTGGCTTTCCAAAGCCGACGCCGGCCTTCGGCTACTCGGGGCCGGCAACCAGCCGACCGAGGCGATCGAGCAGTCCATCGCAGCACGCTGGGGTGGGCCCCCACCCTCGGGCCGGCAAGCACGGACCTTCCAGGAAGGCGTTCTGCACACGCTCCTGACTGAGACCTGACGGGCCATGCCGCCCGCCACGCATCCGAGTGTCTGCCCGGGCTGGCGCTGCGGGCGGTCACGCAGACCTGACCGAGCGATCGGCCCTCGGACCTGTGAAGTGCGCCAATCACTGTGCGGTCCCCACACTTCGATTCGTGATGTTGCGCGTCACAAACCCGCGGGACTGCCGCGGATCGGAGTGGTGGTTTCTAGGATTGTGTGATGCCGAAATGGTTCGACCTGTCTGCCGGCGACGAGACGCACCTGGAAACAGCCACCTTCGTCCGGCGCTTCTCGGTCGCACTGTCGGTCTCCGCGGAATCTGCATGGGCGGAACTGACCCGCGATAACGCGCTCGCTTGGTGCTCATCTGTCACCAGTTCCCGATACCTGACACCACGCCCGTTCGGTGTGGGCACGCGTCGTGAACTGTCGATGCGTCCATCCCCAGTGAAGGCCACAGAGGAGTACTTCCGGTGGGAGGAGACATCGCGAGTCCGGTATCGGAACACCTTCTACGTCAGTAGATTCACCGTCGCCGGTCTGCGGCTTTTCGTGGAGGACATACTCGTCGAGCAGATTGCATCCGGCTCGCGACTGACTTGGACGTTCGCGATCGAACCGGCTCGCACACTGCGCGTGCCGCTGCGACGTGGTGCACCGGCCGTTACCGCGGCGCTACAGCGCGTCGTGACGGAGACCGCTGACCACCTCGGGCGCGCGACCGAAACCACGCCCATTGACACCTGAGCTGCGCGATCGACCGAGAGCCGGGCTTCGGATCGCCACTACCTGCCTGGTAGAGGTCACTTCCGTTGGCTGCGACATCCAAGGAAATCCCCTTGCAGCGCAGGCAGAGTGGTTCTTCGTTCGCGTTCAACACAGGGATGGAGTGTTCGTGCCCGTGCCCGTGCCCGCGCCAACTTGCCGACATCGCTTGCGTAGGGGCCGTTCCGTCCGTACACAATTCACGGGACCAAGGCCGGCCCAGCGAGGAGAACTACGAAAGGCAACAAACTGCGGCGGGAAGGCCCGGTACGAATAGCAGCGGGATGTGCGGATGAGGGACCGGCTGCCAGTCGGCCGTGCCTACGCCTTGCCAGGTTCGTAGTTCACCCAGTCTCCGTAGTGGGTGAACACGACCCAGGATGCTCCATCGTGTTCCCTTGTCCGTTCTGTCCGGATGTACACGCAGCGACCGTGACTCCGAACCTGATCGGCCGGCTGATCGGGGCAGCACATCTGACGGGTCTGATAGGAGCCGATCTCTCGTTCGTCGACGTCGAGATAGCTCCCCGTAAGGTTTCCACCCTCGAAGGTGCACCGCATGTGACGATCCTAACGGCGGGCCACGAAGGACGTCCGCTTCCCCACCTGGCTGACTGCTGGGCCGCACGCCTGCCCGTGACCGGACCGGCCAACCGGCCTCGAGGAGGCTCGCTGTGATGCTCGCCCGCGCCCGGATTGCCCAGCGGTTGCGGCCGCTCGAGGCGATGGTGAACATGCACCGCGACACTCCGACGAGTGCCGATCTCGACGTACCTCGCCGACCAGCAGGGCACGACGCAGGCCGAACATGCCGATCGTGGTCGACCGTCTTCTGCTCGAGCTCGCCGAACCACAGTGCGAACACTCCGGCCAGTACGAACATGTTCGTTACGAACATGTTCGTGTAACGTGGTCGGTATGGAGAAGGCAGTTTCGATCCGTAGCCGACGCGAACGACCCGCCAAGCCGGCGTTATCCCGCGAAGGGATCATCGGCGCAACCATCGAGATCATGCGCGCCGAGGGCCTCGAGAAGGCCACTCTGCGTCGCGTGGCACAGGCGCTCGACACCGGCGCATCCTCGCTGTACGTCTACGTGGCCAACACCACCGAACTCCACAACGCGGTACTGGACGAACTCATCGGGTCACTGGAGGTAGGCGCAGACGGGAACTGGCAGACACGGCTCGAGAATCTACTGGCGGACTACACCGACGTGCTGTTCACATATCCCGGTCTGGCGCGATCGGCAGTTGCACTCCGCCCGGCAGGACCGAGCTCACTTCGATTGTTCGACCGGGTCCTCGGGTTGCTCCTAGGAGGCGGTATCGAGCCCGCCCGCGCTTCATGGGGTGCCGATCTCCTACTGCAGTACGTCACCGCGACTGCCGCCGAGCACAGCACTCCGGCGCCCACCAACCGCGACCATCTCGGCGAGAACGAAGCCAAATCAATGCATCTCACGTCAGCGATCCGATCTGCCGACCCACAAGCCCTCCCCCATCTCACTGCACACGCGGGTTCGATCCTCGGCGGCACACCAGCCGAACGCATTTCGTGGTCCATCCGGGCACTCCTCACCGGAATCTCCGCCACACCAACACCAGACACACACCACGATGCGCCCTGACCACAGCGGGCCTCACCAAGGAGCACCATGCCCAAGCACTACCCCATCGCGATTATCGGCGGCGGTCTCGGCGGCCTGGTAGCCGCTCGTGTCCTCCACAGCCACGGCATCGAATCCGCCGTGTTCGAACTCGAACCGACCCGTGACGCCCGCGTCCAGGGCGGCATGCTCGACATCCACCACTACAACGGCCAGAAGGCCATCCACGCCGCGGATCTGTGGGCACCCTTCGCCGCACTGGTCCGCCCCGGCGGCGAAGCAATGCGCATAGTCGACCACACCGGCGCGATCCTCCGCGACGAAGCAGACGACGGAACCCTCACGCGGCCTGAAGTCGACCGCGGCCAACTCCGTGACATGCTCATCGATTCACTACCCGACGACACCATCCGCTGGGGTCACAAAGCCATCCACATCCACGCGGACGCAGGCACAACCGGCCGCCACGAAGTGACATTCACGAATGGTGAAACCATCACCACCGACCTCCTCATCGGAGCCGACGGCGCGTGGTCGAGAGTGCGGTCACTGATCTCCGACGCCACACCCGCGTACACAGGAATCTCGTTCGTCGAAGCAGACCTGTTCGACGCCGACGAACGACGCCCCGCCCAGGCCGAGATCATGGGCGGTGGAATGCTGTTCGCATTCCGCGGAAACACAGGAATCCTGGGTCATCGTGAAACCGACGGCAGCCTGCACAGTTACCTCGGCATCCGCATCGACGAAGACTGGATCGACACGATCGACTTCTCCGACACCGCCACCGCCCAACAAACCATCCTCGACCTGCTCGACGGCTGGAACGACGCGCTCCGCGGTCTGGTCACCAACTCCGATACCGGCCTGACCCCGCGCCGCGTCAACGCCCTCCCCGTCGGACACTCATGGCCGCGCGTCCCCGGGGTCACACTCCTCGGCGATGCCGCGCACGTAATGTCGCCTTTCGCCGGAGAGGGCGCCAACCTTGCAATGTACGACGGGGCACTGCTCGCACTTGCCATCGTTGACCACCCTGGCGACACCGAGACCGCACTCGCCGCCTACGAAGCCGAACTGTTTCCTCGCGCCACCGAGGCGGCCGCCGAATCCGCGCAGAGCCTCGACATCCTCTTCAGCGCGGCGTCACCGCAAGGTCTTGTGGACATGTTCGCCGCTCACGACTCCGAGAGTGGCCGCGCCGGCGAAATATAGCAGCGCGGCATACCCGTGGAACGCAGCGGAGAACACGCCATAGTGCCCGAAGCGCGGAGCGACACCCCAGCCTCCGGTCCGCCTCCTCGGGCGACTCTCAAGACGGGGTTCGCGACAACAGGGATGGCCCCGAAGCGATTTCGGCGCCGCATAGCCGCTCCCTGAGGATGACCGGAGAGGTGCGTGGAGGGAGCCTGCGTCGGCGCCGGGAGAGGATCGGACTCCGATCGGTCCACCGGGCGGCGCTTCTGCCGCTGGACGGTGAAATGGTCCCGGAGCTGTCGAACCCGAGGGGGATCAGGACGCCCACGGCGGGGTTATGGTTCCGCGGTCCGCAGTGATGGCCGTCATGCCCACCGATGTCGTCACCCACAACGAGGCGACACTGCCGTTGGGGTTGTCGAGCTGAACAGTCGCGGACTCCGGAACGAACACGACATCTCCCACCGAGAGTTCAAATCGGCTGTCGTCCAGCGTGATCACAGGTGTTCCATCAAGCACGAGAAGGACCTCCTCATGCGAAACCGTGTGCGATGCGCCAGCACTTCCCGGCACGAGATCCGTCCGCCAAGCGCACAGCTGTCGACTGCCGCGAGAGGGCGCCACATAGGAGTGGAATTTCGCGCCGTGCATTTGGTGGGTGTCGTGATCGCCGCTTCGTCGAATCGGCATGTCGATCCCCTTTCGTCAGTTTAACTGTCTTTATTGGACAGGTAGGCTGACGACATGTCAAGGGACGAACCGCGCGCCGATCTGCTGATACTGCTGATGCGAAGCTCATCCGCACTGGCAGAGCGGATCAATGCCGCCGTGGTCGCGGCGGGGCATTCGTCGCTACGCCCGGCGCATGGCTTGTTGTTTCGCAGAGTGGCCGGCGACGGGGCCACCGTCAGCGAAATAGCGGCCTACCTGGGTATCACGAAACAGTCCGCAGCTGTGATGGTCGACGAGTTGGTCGCGTCGGGGTATGTGAGCAAACACCCCCACCGAAGCGATCGCCGTTCGCAGCTCGTACGGCTCACCTCCGCCGGTGTCGATGTGACCGCTGCGGCTACTGACGCAGCCCTCCGCTGCTGGGAAGCAGCGAGCACGACGATCGGCGCCGACACAATGGCATCGCTGGTGGTCGCACTCGAGGAGATCGGGAAACACGGAACGCCCCGGCCGGTCTGGTGACCGAATAGTCGGGCGACAGCGCTTGCGCTGTGTATTGGGGGCCCGCGTCTCGTCTCAACTTCGCGCTGCGGCACTCCGGCGTCGGTTCTCCTTCTCGATGGCATCGACAAGCTCCCCCTTGTTCATCGTCGACCGGCCGTGGATATCGAGTTTCCGAGCGATGTCGTAGAGGTGACGTCTGCTGGCGTTGGCGTCGACGCCCTCAGCGGTGCGGCCGGAGGCCTGCGGGCCTCCGCTGCGCGCCCGTGCGTCCGACGGCCCCTTCTCGGCCTTCGGCTCCCAGTGGTCGCCGACCTTCTCGAAGCTGTGCTTGAGCGCCGCGTACGCGACCCTGTGTGCTCGCTCACCTTCGCCGTACTCTTCGACCGCCGAGTCGTGCGCCTTGGCGAAGGTCCGTTGCGCCTTCGCGGGCGAGCGCAGCAGTGTTTCCGGCAGCTCCTGCTTCTTCGGCTGTCCGGTCTTGGTCGTCTTCGGCATCACTGCACCTTCTCTCGCCTGTCTCGTCCGGCACGGCCTAGGCCAACGCCGGTGCAATCTCCCGCACGTAGAAATCGAAGAACCCGTCGACATCCGGTCCCGCGTTGACGAGGGCGAGATGATCGAAGCCGGCTTCGCCGTACTCGCGAATGCGCTCCAGATGACCTTCCGGATCGGGCCCGTAGCCGAAGCTCTCGGCCGTGTCCGATTCCCGGACAACGGATGCGGCGGCCTCGAAATTGACCGGATTCGGCAACTCGGCCTGCACTTTCCACCCGGTAGCCGAGAAGCGAAACAGCTTGTGCGCAGACTGCAGGGCCGCGTCCTCCGTCGGCGCCCAGGACAGCGGGACCTCGGCGTATCGCCGTCCCGCTCCCCCCTCCTTCTCGTACTGGGCGATCAGATCCGGGTCGGGCTCGGTCGCGAACAATCCGTCGCCGAGATCGGCCGCGATCTTCGCCGCCGGCGCTCCCGATCCCGCCACGATGATCGGAGGCAGTTGCTCCGGCAAGTCGAACACACGCGCGTCCTCGAGCTCGAGGTGTCGACCGCTGTAGCTGTGATAGCCGCCGCTCCACAGCAAACGGATGATTTCGATCGACTCGCGCAGCATCGCCGAACGGGTCGACGCCGGTGGCCACCCGCGGGCCACGACGTGCTCGTTCAGTCGTTCCCCGGTTCCCAGCCCCAGCACGAATCTGCCGTCGGACAGGAGTGCTGTCGTGGCCGCCGCTTGCGCGATGATCGCCGGGTGGTAGCGGACGAAGGGACACGTCACCCCGGTGGCCAGTTCGAGGGTCGACGTCTTCGCGGCGATGGATCCGAGGATCGACCACGCGAAACCGGAGTGGTTCTGATCGTGCAGCCAGGGGTGGAAGTGATCGCTGATCTCGACGAAGTCGAAACCCGCCTCCTCTGCCCGAACCGCCTGCCGCACGAGCTCGGCGGGCGAGTACGCCTCCGCGAACAATTTGTATCCGATCTTCACAACGCCTCCGTCGATGCCGTATCCGTCACCCGGTCCTGAAAATCGACTACCCCGCAGCCGAGCGCTCGAAACCGGCTCCGCGTGGGGTGCCGCCGGTGCCGATATTGCGTTCGCGTCACGATCGGCGACGGCCACGCCGGTCGAGGATTCCTCCGCGCCGCGGCGGGTATCTCGGCAACGTCCGAACTACCGCGTCCCGAAGGAAGTGACATGTTCACCCACAACAAGGATCTCCAGTTCGAAGTCCGGATCGACAGGCCCGACCCACAGTTCGCGACGCTGCTGCAGGAACAGTTCGGCGGCGCCAACGGTGAACTCAAGGCCGCCATGCAGTACTTCACGCAGGCATTCGTCCTGCGGCGCAAGAACCCGAAGATGTACGACCTGTTCATGGATATCGCCACCGAGGAGTTCAGCCATCTCGAGATCGTCGGCTCGATGATCACGATGCTTCTGGACGGTCTCAACGACGACCTCAAGCAGGCGAACGAGCGCTGCGACTGGATGCCGGTCGTCGCGACGGCCGACGGCCGGGAACAGGCGATCCACCAGGTCGCGGTGAACCCGACCTATCTGAGCCTCACCGGCGGCGGCCCCGACGTCGTGAATTCGGCGGGCACCCCGTGGTCGGGAACCTTCGTCAACTCCAATGGGGATCCGTCGGTGGATCTGCGGAGCAATCTTGCGGCGGAGTCGCGGGCGAAGATCGTCTACGAGTACCTCAAGCAGTTCACGGACGATCCGGGTGCGCAGGACACCCTGACGTTCCTGATGACGCGGGAAGTGGCGCACTACCAGCAGTTCACCGCCGCCCTCAACGAACTGCCCGTCAACTTCCCGCCCGGCCAACTGCCCGGCGACGATCGCTTCCAGAACGTCGCGTTCAACATGTCCAACGGTGGATCGGTCCGCGGGCCGTGGAACGAAGGCCAAGGCCCGTGGCCCGAGGGCACGGAGTGGCGCTACGTCGAGGCTCCTGCCGACCAGTGGCTGCGCAGTGAGGACAGCACCAACCGGGGCGAGACCGAGAGCCCCGAAGGCGGCCCTGCGGTTCACGGCACCAAGCCGTTCACGCACGAGCAGCACGTCCCCGCGAACTGACCTCACGACCGACAGATGCGCGACGAAGGGATGCTCCCCGCGATCGGCGGGGAGCATCCCTTCGTCGTGGTGAGCTGTCCCGGTCAGCTCGGCGGCGTCTCGGGCGGATGGTGCCGACCGCGTCCGCTGAGCACGTCGCGAACCTTGTCCACCGCCGCAGCCATGGCGCCGGTGGTCTTGAGAACAGCCGGCCGCGGTGGTGTGTTCGGGTGAGGACGTGTCGGAGCACGCTTACGGGCCGCCTCCAGTCGGTTCCCTGCGTCCTCGAGGTCCGAGGCGGGAACGGCCTCCGTCACGAGTGGCCACACCTGATTCTGTTCGTACTCGATGTGCTCCCTTGCCGCGGCGAGAAACTCGCGCAGAGCCGACTCGTAGTCCTCGTCCCCCGCGGACCCGTGCTCGATGGTGTCGAGCAACTTCTCTCCGTCCATCTCCTGGCCGATCGCCGTGTCCGCCAGCTCGTCGCCCCCCGGGACCGCGTCGCGGACGATGGGCCAGAAGATCTCCTGTTCGATGGCCTCGTGACGAGACTCCGCGATCACGAGATTCGCGACCATGTCGTCCCGGCCGGGTGATCCCGGGCCCGACCCTTCGAGCACCTCCAGCATGCCGAGAACGCTCTCGTGCTCGGCGCGCAGAAACGTCAACGCATTCACCACACCCATCACCTCCGATTCCAGGGCTGTCTGTGGGACATAACCGATCAGGGGCGTCCTCAAACACGCTGCCGGCAGTGGACAGGATCCGGCGAGGCGTGCACGGTGGGACCAGGACCTTCCGACCGAAGGAGAACTGCAATGTCCGAACGTGATTCGCTGCAGGATCCCACCACGCGCTTTCCGATCCCCGACCTCGAGGGCCAGAAACCGATCGCGCACCCGGGCCTCACCCAGGAGATGACTACCCGCCCCGACCACGGCGAGCAGGACTACCGCGGAGCCGGCCGTCTGGCACAGCGCCGGGCGCTCGTCACCGGCGGTGACTCGGGGATCGGAAGGGCCGTGGCCGTAGCGTTCGCGCGAGAGGGGGCCGACGTCGCCGTCAGTTACCTTCCGGAGGAGGAGCCGGACGCTCGGGAGACCATGCGTTTGATCGAGGATGCGGGTCGACGCGCGCTCGCCCTCCCCGGCGACATCCGCTCCGAGGAACACTGTCGCGCCCTGGTGGAGTCCACGGTGGAATCCTTCGGAGGACTGGACATCCTCGTCAACAACGCGGCGTACCAGATGGCGACGCCGGGCGGGATCGCGGACATCTCGACCGAACAGTTCGACCGCGTGATGAAGACCAATCTCTACGCGCTGTTCTGGTTGTGCAAGTTCGCCGTCGCGGTCATGCCGGCCGGCTCCACGATCATCAACACATCCTCCATCCAGGGCACCAACCCATCACCCTCCCTGATGGACTACGCCACCACCAAAGCCGGGATCGTGGACTTCACCAAGGCGTTGGCCGACGACGTGGCAAGCAGGGGGATTCGGGTCAATGCCGTTGCACCGGGGCCGATCTGGACACCGCTCATCCCGGCCACGATGCCACCCGAGCAGTACCGCGAGTTCGGCAAGGACGTCCCGCTCGGCAGGCCGGGGCAGCCCGCCGAACTCGCGCCCGCGTACGTGTTCTTCGCCTCGCCCGAATCCAGCTACATCACTGGTGAAGTCCTCGGAATCACCGGTGGCACACCGTTCACATAGTTCCACGCGATCGGTGTACCGCGGTCAGTGCGAGGGACGAGGGGTCCCCGGCCCGGTATCGCCACCGAACGGATGGCGCAGGCTCCGCGGGTGTTCCGATTGCTGCGTCGTCTCCGTGCGGGGGGCCTCGGCGCGGGTGGTGGGCGAGACAGCCGCATCACCGGCCGGCACCGCCGCGGCGTCCCTGCGCTCCAACTCGTGGCGGGCGTAACGGGCCTTGCGCGAGGTCCGCCGCGCACCGGCGAGCAGCAGCGCGAGTCCCAGCATGCCCGCGGCGCCGACGACCAGTCCCGCCAGGAAGAGCGTTCCGGTGGACCCGGTCACGTGGACACCGAACACCGTGAAGTCGTCCTGGAGTTCGTGTGCGGTGCCGGTGTTGTTCACGACGCCGGCCACCCCGATCGCGACGGCGGCGATCAGGAGGATCAGTCCGATGATGATCATGTGTTCTCCTCGGTCGTTGCGCGGCTGCCCTGGGCCGCCGCGAATTTCAAGCCGTAGTGGTTGAGGGTCGGAGGCAGGTCCCCGCCCGGTTGCAGTCGTGGTGCACTCACCTGTTCGATCCGGTCGAATGCCGTCACGACCGCGGACAGCACCGTGCTGGATACGAACAGGGCGACGTTGCGTCCGGGGCATTCGGCGGGGCCACCGCTGAAAGGCAGCAGCGTGTGCAAGCCGTCGGCACGCCCGTCGATCCAGATGTCGGGGGTGAACGCGTTGGCGAAGTCGAAGCGGTCCCGGTCGCGGTGCAGCGGCGGGGTGAGGATGATGAACATGCTTCCCTCGGGCACCGTGGCCCTCGCGCCACCCGGGGTCCGCCACACGGTGGGCCGAGTCGAATCCCGCAGAATTGCCGGCGTCGTCGGCCACAAGCGAAGCGACTCCAGAATGCAGGCCCGGTGGATCGGCAGGGTGGCCGCGTTCCCGACGGGTCGCTCCGACGCCTCCCGACGAACCTCGGCGAGCCGGTCGGGGTGCGCGGCAAGGAGTGCGAGCGCACGCAGGGTCGCCATCCCGGCCGCGTCGAATGCGAAGAGCCAGTGCGGGATCTGCCCCACCGGATCGACGGCCGGAGCCGTCTCCACCGACGCGAGCGCGTGGACGAGGGTGCCCGGCTCGGCACGGTCGGCGTAGTCGTAGAGACTCTCGAAGAACCGATCCCGCAGGCGTCGGCGCGGCGGAGTGAGGTACGACCAGTTGCCGTTGGCGCGGAGCTTCCACAGCCGATCGGTGACGTCCGTGTCGTCCCGCGCACTTTCCCCCAGTGTCACCTGGCGAGCGATTCTCCACCAGACCCGGGTGAAGTCGGCCGCCGTGAACGCGCCGGTCTCCCCCACCTGCTGCGCGAAGATGGAAATCTCCCGGTCGATCGTCCGGGCCATGCTGTCGGACGCACCGTGCAGCGGCTTCGGGGTCTCCAGTGCCGCCTCGTTGACCACGCGCCGTCGCGCGCGGATATCGCCCTGCGAGATGAGGACCCCATGCGGCTGGAACGCCCCCAGCGCCGCCCGCTTCTCTCGATTCGCCGGCGTGAACGGGTCCGGGCTGTCGTCGAGCACCCGCGCGACGTCGTCGGGGTCCAGCAGCAGGACCACCCGGCGGCCCGGCAAGCGGAATTCGATCGGACCACGACCGAATTCGTCACGCAGCCGTCGGAACATCTCGATCGACAACGCGTCGGCCCGTGCCTTCTCGAGTAGCGGCATGACCAGATGCCGCCGGGCGATGATGCCGGAGGCGACCGACGGCAGTCCCAGTGCGGTGACCGCTCCGATCGCCCGGAGCCCGGCGACGACCGGAATCGCGGAAGATCCCTCGTCGGTCGTGGCACCGACCGGCTCGCCCGGCGCTGGGAAGTGGGACGTCATTCGGAAGACCTACCCGTACCGCCGAAATGCAAACGTCGCGGGGTGACAGCAGCGTGCATGGACGGTGCCTTCTGGGTTGTCTCTGCGAGGGTTTCGAATCCTCACGGGGCGGGAACCTTCCCACATGATCAGACGCAGACATCGGGCGCCCCCCGAGCCGGACGACGACACCGAAGGTGCCGAGGGGTCGCCCGACGTCCGATATCCGCAACCGAGCCCCCTCGAACCGTGGTGGCGGCGCGTGATGGCGCAGGGCAAGGCGGCCGACGACCGCCCCGAACACGGCGACGGACGCCGCTGAGCCGGCCTGGCCGACGCCTGTCCACGCCGAAGGTGTAGCCACGCGGACTGCTGGGTATGCGACAGCCAGGCAGCACACGCATTGGAGGGAGACGACCATGGCACGCTCGTCGATCAAGGATGAGAAGCAGTACGAGAAGCTCCGGGAGAAGGGCGCGTCCAAGGAGAAGGCCGCCCGAATCGCGAATGCGAGCGCTGACCGTGGGCGTTCGGACGTGGGCCGCAAGGGTGGCAAGTCGCAGTCCTACGAGGACTGGACCGTCGACGAACTGAAGAAGCGCGCCAAGGAGATCGGCCTGTCGGGCTACAGCTCCAAGCGCAAGGCCGATCTCATCTCCGAACTGCGTAACCACTGAGCCCGTGAACGACCCCTCGCTGTGGCTCGACCGCCCCCGCCCCGCATCGAGTCCGCCCCTTCCGGACGGCAGCCGGTTCGACACGGTGGTGGTCGGTGCAGGATTGACCGGATTGTGTACCGCGTTCGAACTCTCCCGGGCGGGGGCCACGGTGGCGGTCCTCGAGGGCCGCCGTGCGGGTTCGGTGACGACGGGTCGCACGACGGGGAAGATCTCGCTTTTGCAGGGCACGAAGCTGTCGCAGATCGCCGAGCGTTACCCCACGGACGTCGTACGCGCCTACGTCGAGGCCAACCGGGACGGCCGACGGCGGCTTCTGGACCTGTGCCGCAGTTTCGAGGTGCCGGTGCAGAGGGAAACGGCGTACACCTACGCCACATCGTCCGAGGGCGCGACGGCGCTCGCCGCCGAGTTCGATGCCGCAACCGAAGCCGGCCTCGACGTCGGTTGGGACGAAGCGGCTGAGTTGCCGTTCCCGGTGACCGGCGCGATCGGGCTTGCCGATCAGGCGCAGTTCGATCCCGTCGACCTCGTGACCGCGCTCGTGCGCGAGCTGCGCGGGCGTGGCGTCCCCGTCGTCGAGAACACTCGCGTGCGGTCGGTCGGGCGGACGCCGGGCGGCCTCGCCGTCCGCCACGACGGTGGGGGCGAGCTCGTGGCCGACCGGGTGGTCCTCGCGACCGGAACACCCGTCCTCGACCGCGGGTCCTTCTTCGCCAGACTCGAACCGCAAAGGTCGTACTGCATCGCGGTCGCCGGTACGGACCAGCCGCCCCGAGGGATGTACCTGTCCGCCGACTCCCCTACGCGGTCGCTACGCTACGCGCCCAACCCGGACGGCGATCTGCTGATCGTCGGCGGCAACGGGCACACCGTCGGTCGCGGCGGACCGACGCAGCCGCGTGTCGCGGATCTGATCGACTGGACCCGTCGCCACTTTCCCGGCGGGGAGGTCACCCATACGTGGTCGGCTCAGGACTACCACTCGGCCGATCAGTTGCCGGTGGTCGGCGGATTGCTCCCCACCGACGATCGGATCCTGATCGCCAGCGGGTACGACAAGTGGGGTATGACGAACGCCGTCGCCGCCGCGGCCGTGATCGCCGCGCGAATCGACGGCGAGCCGCCGGCGTGGGCGGCGACCTTCGACCCGTGGGCACTGAGTCGCGCACCCCGAAGCGCTCTGCCCACTCTCGAACTCAACGCCGGCGTGGCGGTCGAGATGGTGAAGGGATGGGTGGGGCCCGTCGTCGGATTCCGCTCGTCGTCGCCTGCGGAGGGCGAGGGCAGGGTCCAACCCGGGGTTCCGGTTCCTCGAGCCGTGTGCACGGTCGACGGGCGGACCCACCGGGTGTCGGCAGTGTGTCCCCATCTCGGGGGCATCGTCCGGTGGAACGACAGCGAACGCAGCTGGGACTGTCCGCTGCACGGCTCCCGCTTCGCCGCGGACGGCCGGGTCCTCGAAGGGCCCGCCACGCGAGGTCTGAGTGCGTCGGATTGCGTTTCCGACCGACGGGGTACGTGAGGGTCATGGACCAGTCACGGGCGCCTCTGCTGGAGGCCTTGCAGGAGTACCACCGATTGGACCGTTACGGCTTCTCGCCGCCCGGGCACCGCCAGGGCCGCGGCGCCGACGCGCGGGTTCGCGACGTGTTGGGCGACGAGCCGTTTCGCGCGGACGTCCTGGCGTCCGGAGGCCTCGACGATCGCCTGTCGTCGGCGGGCTATCTGTCGAACGCCGAGAAGCTGATGGCAGAGGCGGTCGGCGCGGAGCAGGCCTTCTTTTCCACCTGCGGCAGTTCGCTGTCGGTCAAGGCGGCGATGATGGCGGTTGCGGGAGACGATCCGGGCGGCCTCCTCGTCGCCCGCGACTCTCACAAGTCGATCGTCGCCGGACTGGTCTTCAGCGGCGTCACGCCCCGCTGGATCACCCCGAGGTGGGACGAGGAGATGCATTTCTCCCATCCGCCCTCCCCCGAGCAGGTCCGTTCCGCGTGGGAGAAGCACCCCGACGCGGCAGGAGCGCTGATCGTCAGCCCGAGCCCGTACGGCACGTGTGCCGACATCGCGGGCATCGCCGATGTGTGCCACGAGCGCGGCAAGCCGCTCATCGTCGACGAGGCATGGGGCGCACACCTGCCGTTCCACGAAGACCTACCCACCTGGGCGATGGACGCCGGCGCCGATGTCTGCGTGGTCAGCGTCCACAAGATGGGAGCCGGTTTCGAACAGGGCTCGGTCTACCACGTACAGGGCGACCTCGTAGAGGGCCGGTACCTGGCGCAGTGCGCCGACCTGCTGATGACCACCAGCCCGAACGTGATGCTGTACTCGGCCATGGACGGCTGGCGGCGGCAGATGGTCGAGCACGGCCACGACCTGCTCGGACGCGCGCTCACACGGGCCGCGCGCGCCCGCGAGCAAATCAACGGCATCGACGGTCTCACCGTGCTCGAGGACCGCCTGCTGGGTGAGGAGGCCTCACACGATCTGGACCGGCTCCAGGTTCTCGTCGACGTGAGCGACCTCGGTGTGTCCGGATACCAGTGCACCGATTGGCTGCGCGAACACTGTCACATCGATCTCGGCATGACCGACCATCGGCGAATCCTCGCCACGATGTCCCTCGCCGACGACGACGCCACCGTCGATCGCCTGGTCGACGCCCTCCGGGCCGTCGCCCGTGCGGCGGAGTCGTTCCCGGCGCCCCACGAGATTCGCCTTCCGAGTCCCGACGAACTCCAACTCGAGTCGGTGCTCTCCCCACGGGACGCCTTCTTCGGAGACATCGAGATGGTGGATGCCGGCGACGCCGACGGCAGGATCGCCGCCGAACAGATCACGCCGTATCCCCCGGGCATCCCCGCAGTGGTGCCGGGCGAGCGTCTCGACCGAGCGGTGATCGACTACCTCCGCAGCGGCGTCGCTGCGGGCATGAACATCCCGGACGCCTCCGACACCTCGCTGGAGAAGTTCCGGGTGGTGAAAGAGCACTGAGCGGCGAATCCGCTGGACTTCGTTTGAGCCACAGCGGAGCCGGGCACCCACTACACACAGACCGGAAAGGTTCGAGATGACCGACGAGACCCACCGCCCCGCACCGAAGGACGACGTCCACGCCGACCCCCCGGGTCCGGCCGATCACGGTCGCGACGGCGGAATGGCAACCCGCGAGAACGCGCCGGACGTCGTGCGCCAGTCCGACAAGGACGAGGACGACAGCTGAGCACCTCGGAGGACCCATGATCTATCTGGACAACGTCGTGCAGAAGGTGGGCCAGGTGGTGGGCGAGGCCGTCGGCCACGTGTCGAAGTCGGACGCCACCCAGTCGGTCACCATCGCCCGCCCCCGCGACGAGGTGACACAGTTCTGGCGCGACCCCCAATCGCTGTCCGCGGTCTTCGACCAGGCCGCGGAAGTCCGAGCGGGCGATGTTGCCGGGGAGTATGTCTGGAGCCCGGTCGGTTCACCCGACGACGCCGAGTCGTGGCGCGCGACCCTCCGAGAGGACGAGGACGGCTTCCGGTTCACGACGACCGGGGGCGACGCGACCGGCCCGACCCCCGGATTCGTCCTGGGCTTCCGGGACGCGCCCCACGGGCTCGGCACCGAGGTCACGCTGCGAGCCCGGACCCCGCTACCGGAGTTCCTGTCGTCGCTCGCGGCGTTCGCAGTCCTTTACCGGGCGCGCGCTCTGCTGCAGACCGGGGAGGTCCCCACCCTGCGCGACAACCCCAGCGCCCGCCGTAGTGGGCAGTGATCGACAACCGGAGGAGGTCCCGTGCGCGCTCTGTGTTGGAACGGCGTCAACGACTTGGCCGTGGAAACCGTCGACGATCCGCGTCTGGTCAATCCTCACGACGCGATCGTCGAGGTACGCCTGACCACGACGTGCGGGTCCGACCTGCATTTCATCGACGGCTACCTACCGGGGATGCGAGAAGGCGACGTCTTCGGCCACGAGTTCATGGGCGAGGTGGTCGAGACCGGCCCGCAGGTCACCCGGATCCGGACCGGGACGCGGGTGGTGGTGCCCTCGTTCATCAGCTGCGGGTCGTGCTGGTACTGCGACCACGACCTGCCGTCGGTGTGCGACACCGCCAACCCCAATGCCCATCTGCAGCAACCGGTTTTCGGTTACCCAACCGGCGGGATCTACGGCTACACCCACCCCTTCGGGGGCTACCAGGGCTCGCACGCCGAGTACATCCGGGTGCCGTTCGCCGACTCCAATTGCTTCCCGGTGCCCGACGGGATATCCGACGAGCAGGCCCTGTTCCTCTCCGATGCGGTGCCGACCGGCTACATGGGTGCCGACTTCTGCGACATCTCCGCCGGTGACACGGTCGCCGTCTGGGGCGCCGGCGGAGTGGGTCTGATGGCTGCGAAGAGCGCGCTGCTGCTCGGCGCCGACCGGGTGATCGTGATCGACAGGTTCCCGGAGCGTCTCGAGATGGCACGCACCGTGTGCCACGCCGAGACCGTGGATTACACCGACTGCAACGTGCGCGAGGTACTACGTGAGAGCACCGGGGGACGCGGTCCCGACGCGTGCATCGACGCCGTCGGGATGGAGGGCCACGGTACCGGAGTGCAGGAACTCTACGACCGCACCAAGCAGCTGCTGCGACTCGAGACCGACCGCGCGACATCACTGCGGCAGGCCGTACTCGCCTGCCGCAAGGGCGGAGTGGTCTCCGTGCTCGGGGTCTACGGGGTGACCGACAAGTTCCCGATGGGCGCCGTGACCAACAAGAGTCTGACGATCCGCTCCGCGCAGCAGCACGGGCAGCGCTATCTCCCCAGGCTGTTCGAGCACGTGCAGCGGGGTGAACTCGATCCCGCGGTACTCGCCACCCACGACCTCCCGCTCGAGGACGCGGTCCGGGGCTACGAGATGTTCAAGAAGAAGCAGGACGGTTGCGTCCGCGCGGTCTTCCGTCCGTAGCGACGCGAGAGGGTGCGATGCCGTCGCGGTGGAATCCCACCGTCGGGGTCGAGGAAGAGTTCCTCCTCGTCGACCCGGTCACCGCGTGGCCGCGGATGGACAACGACGCCGTGGTCGCCGAAGCTCACCGCGCCGGTGTGGAGCTCCAACGCGAACTGGGTGCCTGTCAGATCGAGACGACCTCCCCGGTGTGCACCGGGCCGGAGGAGCTGACCACGCAGCTGGCCCAGCTGCGTTCCGCGGCCGCGCAGGCGGCGGCCCGATGCGGCTGTCGACTGCTCGCCTCCGCGGTCCCTCTCGTCGGACCCCGCGAACACCAGGTCAGCGACGACGACCGTTACCGATCGATGGAGCGAGCCTTCGGGATCCTGGCGCGGCAGCACGGCGTGTGCGGCTGCCACATCCACGTGGCGGTGCCGGACCGGGACTGTGCGATCGCAGTCGGCAACCGCCTACGCCCCTGGCTGCCATCGCTGTTGGCTCTCACTGCGAACTCCCCGATCTACAGCGGGGTCGATACCGGTTGTGCGAGTTGGCGTTCGGTCATGTGGCGACGCTGGCCCAGCGCCGGCGCTCCCCCACTGTTCAGGGATGCGCACGAGTTCGACCGCGTCGTCGCGGCGATGGTCGACACCGGCAACATCCTCGATCGTGGAATGGTCTACTGGGACGTGCGGCCGTCCGCACGGTTTCCGACGGTGGAAGTGCGGGTGAGCGACGTTCCGGCGACCGTCGAGGAGTCGGTGCTGCTCGCGGTACTCGTGCGCGCGCTCGTGGTGACGGCGCTGCGAGACGCAGAAGCCGGCTCGGACGTCGCGGATGTACCCGGCCACGTGCTCGACGCCGCCTACTGGCGCGCCGCCCGCGACGGGCTGGACGGCGTGGGTGTGGACCCCGCGACGGTGACCGTCGTCCCCGCCTCGGTCCTGCTCGAGCGGATGATCGACAGCGTGGGCGACGCCCTCGACCACCAGGGGTTGCGAGCCGTCGCAGAAGACGGGCTCCGGCGTCGGGTGGCAGCGGGAAACGGTGCTCGACGGCAGCTTTCGGCCTTCCGGCGACGGCACTCGATCTTCGACGTGGTCGAGACGGTCGCAGACCTCACCCTGCAGGGTTGCTAGGCAGCAGACCACCCGACTGGCGATCACGGGCCGTGCGGGACGACACGAAAGGCGTCCTGCTAGTTTTTGTGACGACTTGTCGTCATAAAGAAGGGTCGACTCGGTGCCGACGATCGATGTACACGTTCATACCGACGGGATCCGGCTACCGCGGCGCCGGCAGATGGCGTTGTCGGCCCTGGCCGGCGCCGCCGCGTCCGCGGTGATTCTCGCTTCGGCGCAACTGGCTGTCGGCTGGCAGAATTCGGCCGATTCCGCGCTCCTGCTGAATCTGGGCTACGCGGCCCAGTTCGCCGCCATCGTCCAGGTACTGTCCGTTCCGCTCGCGCGCGCCGGAGACCGCGTGACGGGTCTGTCGCTGGGATTGTTCGTCGCCGCGATGTTCCCGCCGATGCTGCACGGCCATGCCGCCCGACTCGCAGTCGTGAGCGATCTCTATCTCGTGAATGTGCTCGTGGTCCTGGCGCTCGCGGTCGCGACGGTCCGTGCCACCGCCGATCTGTGGCGGAGGGCTCGCGCGTGAGCGGACCGGCGGACGTCGTCGGCGCGGTTCGGCTCAGAACGAGACGAACGGTCGCGGTGGAGCTCGAGCGCCTGGCGCGGCGCGGCAGCCTGTCGGAGATCCAGATCGAGGCCGTCGCCGCGGCCCTCGAGCGCGTGTCGACCGTCCTCGTCCTCGATCGGCTGGCGGCGTTGCAGGGTGACCCGTGGGTCGTGGCCGAACTGTTCGGCCACGACGCCCCGACCACGAACGAGGAACACCGCCGATGCCCAAACTGACAGGTGGGACCACGCTGGCCGAGCACAAGGCTGCGACGCGTGACGCAATGCTCGACGCGTTCGCCGTCGAACTGCACCAAAGACCTTGGCAGGACCTCAAACTGCAGACGATCGCGGAACGGGCGGGAGTGGCGCGCACCGCGGTGTACAACTACTTCCCCGACCGGACCACACTGTTGCTGGCCTGGTCCGAACGCGAGATGACGCGATTCATGGCGTTGGCCGCGCGCGAACTCGCGGACCGCATCGACCCCGTCGACCGCTTGCAGGTCCTCGTCAAGCTGGTCCTCATCGAATTCTCCCTGCAGCGCGGTGTCGCCGCCTCCGTCGCGTCGATGCTCGCACCCGAGGATCGACACGTCTTCTTCACGCACCTGGAACCACTCGCGGAGCTGTTCGAGGATCTGCTGCGGGACGGTATCGACGGTGGAGTGTTCGCGGACGCCGATCCGGCAGCCACGCGCCAGTTGATCATGGCGTGTCTGGAATCCCAGCGCCCGGGACTGGTCGCGGGAGGAAGAACGGATTCCGCCGTCGCACGCACCGTGCCGTTCATTCTGCGCGCGCTCGGGGTACGAGAACCCGGGGTGCAGGGCTAGTAGGCCCGCGTCAGCAGGGCGTTGCGCAGCGCGGCCCGATCGTCGAACGCGGTCGCCACGCCGTCGTCGACGAGTGCCGGGTCGTGCCCGCGTCCCGCGAGGAGCACGGTGTCCCCGGCACCGGCCAGGTCCACGGCTACCGCGATCGCCTCCCCGCGATCCGGGATCACCACCACCTCTGCCGTCCCGGCCCGGCGCGCTCCCGCCGCAACGGCGTCGCGGAGATCGGCGGCGTCGTCGGAGAAGGCGCTCTCGTCCGTCACGACGACCACCTCCGCGTATCGCGCAGCGGTGAATCCGAGCGGAGCGCGCTTGCCGGGATCACGCTCGCCGGTGGCGCCCAGCACAACCACGATCCGCCCTGGCGTCACCGAACGCAGATAGGGGAACAGCCGATGCTGACCGGCGGTGTTGTGCACGTAGTCGACCAACGCGAGGAACGGTTGCCCGACGTCCACACGCTCGAGCCGCCCGGGGATCGCGTCGAGTGCCTCGATCCCGGCCACGGCAGCGCCGAGGTCGATTCCTCGGACGGACAGCGCAGCGAGGGCCGCGACAGCATTGTCCACCTGGTGCCCGCCGAGGACCCGCAACCGAACCGGTACCCGTTCGCCCCGGTGGTGCAGAGTGAACGTGCTCCCCCACCGTTGTGCCCGCACCGTCGTCGCGTACACGTCGGCACCGGGATCGCGTGCCGAGAACGTCAGGTGTGGAACCGCGACCTCGGCCGCGAGCCGGCGGCCGTAGTCGTCGTCGATGCAGACGGCCGCGCGTTCGCAGAGGTCGCGTTCGAACAGACGTGCCTTTGCTGCGTAGTAGGCCTCCATGTCGGGGTGGTAGTCGAGGTGGTCACGCGCGAGGTTGGTGAAGACTCCGACGTCGAAACGGGATCCGTCGATCCGGTGTTCGGCCAGTCCGTGGCTCGACACCTCCATCGCGACCGCGTCCACTCCTTCCTCGACGAACTCGACGAAGCTCTGCTGCAGCTCACACGCTTCCGGCGTGGTCCGCGTCGCGGGCCGGACCGTGCCGGGTCCCCGCACCGTGACACCGGTGACCACCCCCGTCCGGAGACCCGCCGCCACGAGAGCGGCCTCGAGCAGGTAGACGGTGCTGGTCTTGCCGTTCGTCCCTGTCACGCCGTACAGGTCGAAGGCGGTCGACGGATTTCCGTACGCCCATGCCGCGAGCGGTCCCAGTGCCACGCGTGGATCGTCGACGACGACCGTCGGCACGATGTCCGACGGCCGGTCGCTCAGCATCGCGACAGCGCCGCGCGCGGTTGCCTCCGAGGCGAAATCCGCACCGTGGTGCCGACGTCCCGGCAGTGCAGCGTAGAGGTCACCCGGGCGGACACGCCGGGAGTCCTGACACACTCCGGTGATCACCCGCCGGTCGTCCACGGGGGCGTCGGCAACCACGTGCCCCGCCTCGCACAGGCGGTCGACGACCTCACGCAACGTGCGGGGAGAAACCGGCGTCCACAGGTCCTCGAGGTCCATCCGACAAGTTGACCACCCTCGGGGCGGTTGCCGCCGGTGAACGATCGTGTCCCTGACGGTCGGGGCATTCCCGATCCGCGCCGTCTCGACATCTCGGCGACGGAACTGCCCGACTGCGCAGGCGCTCAGCGGCCGGGCGAGCCGACGGACCGCACGGGAAGGCGATGCAACTCCACCTCGTTCAACACCCCGCCCAGGGCCGTCGCCGTCATGTACGTGCAATGCGGCTGCCGGCGCCGATCCGTCGGTGAGCCCGGGTTGAGCAGACGCAGTCCGCCCGGGGCTGTCGTGTCCCACGGGATGTGCGAGTGCCCGAACACGAGCACGTCGGTGTCGGGGTACGCCGCCTCCGCCCGCTTCTCCCTTCCCGCCGCTGCTCCCGTCTCGTGGACCACCGCGAGACGCACCCCTTCGAGCGTCACCCGCGCGATCTCCGGAAGCCGTTCCCGCAGTGCGGGACCGTCGTTGTTGCCCCAGCAGGCGACCAGCCGCCGAGCCCTTCCCTCGAGCTGATCGAGCAACCCGACGTCGACCCAGTCGCCCGCATGGACGACGACGTCGGCGCGATCGACCTCGTCCCACACCGCGGGCGGCAGCGACCGCGCTCGGGCCGGGACGTGGGTGTCGGCCAGCAGCAGGAGCCTCATCTCACCAGTGTGCCGCTCGCGCTCGATGGGTACACGGCGAGCATGACCGTCCCCACACACGACCGACTCGCCATCGTGACCGGTGCAGACTCCGGCATGGGCAGGGCAACCGCGCAACTCCTCGCCTCCGACGGGTACGACGTCGGCATCACGTTCCACACCGACGAGGCCGGGGCTGCGGACACCCGCGCCGCCGTCGAGCAACGCGGACGACGCTGCTACGTCGCCCGCCAGGATCTGACGAGTCCGGATACCGGCGACACCGTCGATCACCTCGCCGAACAGCTCGGTGGATTGGGGGTGTTGGTGAACAATGCCGGCGCCGGTCACCGGGACCGGGCGCTCGACCTGACCTACGCCCGGTGGCGGGAGATGCTCGCCACCGATCTCGACGGCCCGTTCCTGTGCGCGCAACGGGCCGCGCGCCGGATGGTCGAAACGGGCAGGGGTGGACGGATCGTCAATATCACCAGCGTCCACGAGCACGTACCACGCCTGGGCGCGGCCGCCTACTGCACGGCCAAGGCCGGCCTGGGAATGCTGACCCAGTGCCTCGCACTCGAACTCGCCCGGTACGACATCACCGTCAACGCCGTCGCTCCCGGCGAGATCGCCACCCCGATGACCGGTATGGACGAACCCGACGCTTTCCGCGAGGACCGTCCCGGCAATCCGACCGGGCGCCCGGGGCACGTCGACGAGATCGCCGCCGTCGTCGCCTTTCTCGCGTCGCCGCGCGCGTCGTATCTCACCGGCCGCTCGATCCCGGTGGACGGCGGCCTGATGCTCATGGCCGCGCACGGGCACGACATGGCCGACGGCAGCTGGCGCGAACTCTGACTGCGCCCAGCTATTCGGCGCTACGTCCGACCCCCGCGTCGCGACAAGCCGCGACGAGGTGGAGTCCGGCGTAGGTCCGCCACGGCCGCCAGCGGTCGACATCCACCGCATCGATGCCGAACCGGTCCATTGCCGCCCGGACGGCGGGATCCTCGGTCGACAGGACGTCGGGGTCGCCCAGGCCCCGCATCCGGATGTGGGCGGCAGTGCCCGGTGGGAGGCCGGGAATGTCGCCGAGGGCCTTCTCCGCGGCGGCGCGGTCGACGCCCGGGTCGAGTGTGACCGCGCCCGAGGCCAGCCTCCGAGCGAGCCCTCGAAGCGTCCGCCGGAGGGGATCGGACAGTTCCCCGAACGAACGGTCGGCCAGATCCTCGGCTCGGGGGAACAGGTGGGTCAGGCCGCCGCGGGCAGTGACCAGCGGCTGCCCATAGCGCCGCGCCAGGAGGGCGCCGGCCCGGCCGGCGACCGCGCGGAGCGCGAATTCCTCCGGGTCGACGGTTCCCGGAGAACGCAGACCGGGTCGGGCCGCCACGGCGTCGGCGAGCGCCCGGTCCGCGCCCAGCCGCTCGGCCACCGCGTCGGGATCTGCGTCGAGGTCGAACAGGCGCCGGACGCGTTGCGTCGCGGTCGTGAGGTCGCGCAGGTCCTGCAGGCACAGGTGGCAGGGCAGCCACCCGTCGCCGCTGTCCTCCCCGACCTCGGCGATCCCGACACCGCGGGGAAGGCGCAACGTGCGACGGTAGCGGCGGGTGGGACGGACACCGGTCATCTCCTCGACGCCCGGTACCAGATCGGCGGCGAGGACGTCGAAAGTCACTGCGGCCGAATAGTGCCCGCGGAAAGGCAGGCGCAGTGGGATACCCGCCGCCGTGCCGGGGGCGCCTACGTCACCGAACCGGGTGGGGGTCCGGGGGCGGGCGGCGCGCAGCCCGGTGGGGTTGGCCGCGTAGATCTCACGGATGGTGTCGTTGAACTGCCGCACGCTGGCGAACCCGGCCGCGAACGCGACATCGGTCACCGGCATCGACGTGGTCTGGAGCAGGACCCGTGCCGTGTGCGCGCGCTGGGCCCGCGCCAGCGCCGTCGGGCCCGCCCCGACCTCGGCGTTGAGTTGGCGCTGAACCTGGCGAGCGCTGTACCCGAGTCGGTAAGCGAGCCCCGAGACACCCTCCCGGTCGACGACGCCGTCGGCGATCAGGCGCATGGCGCGCCCGACCAGGTCGGCCCTGACGTCCCACGCCACCGAACCGGGGACGGCGTCGGGGCGGCAGCGGCGACAGGCGCGGAATCCGGCGCCCTGTGCAGCGGCCGCGGTGGGGAAGAAGCGGACGTTCACACGTTTGGGGGTGGTCGCCGGACAACTCGGCCGACAGTAGATACCGGTGGTGGCCACCGCGAAGAAGAAGTCGCCGTCGAACCGCGCATCACGACTGCACACCGCCTCGTACCTGGCCTCGTCGCTGATCACCACACCAGCATGCGGTGGACGAGTTCGATCGGGCCAGCGGAAATCGGACGTCGCGTTCGAGGACCGCTCGCTGGGGTCGACGTCTTGGCGGGCTGCCACGGAGCCGCCGAGGTCGTTTACGCCGCCGCTGTCCCGTCCGCTCCGCCCGCGACCACGGCGACGGTCGAGCAGACCACCGCCGCTCGCGTCAAGATCTTTGTCAGCACTGGATACTCACCCCTCTCCCTTGATGGAGGCGATCAGTGTTCGACCGCCCTCGTACCGTGTACGAACGGTTCGGACCCACAGCCGCATCCGGAGCCGTGAGCGTTCGTGCGGCGGTAGCGCTTCGCTCGACGTAGCCACAAGGCGCGCCGCGAACGGATACGTGACTCGCCAACCGGAGCGGCCTGTGGACCGCGGAGAGACCTCGACGGCCACCGGCTCAGTGGCCGCAGGACGTCGTAGCCCCTCGAAGCCTCGCCGCACCTGCTCCCGAACCGTCAGGGGCCCACTCGCACCAAACCTGCCAGCGCCCGGACCAGATCGGCAGATTCCGGAGCGGGTAGCTCCCCGAGCCATTGCTCCTCGACGTCGCGCACCGTCAGCGACAAGCGGGCGTGCAACTGCCGTCCCCGCGGACTCGGATGGACACGCACTTTGCGCCGGTCGTCGGGGTCGACCTCACGGTAGACAGCGGCGATCGACACGAGCCGATCCACGACACGGGTGAGAGTCGGTGCCGGGATCCGTGTATCGACCCGCAGCTCCGCCATCGTCGCTCCCGGACGGGCCGCCAGCGTGTCCAGCACCAGGTAGTGGTCGACGGTGAGCTTGTCCGCGGCGAATGCGTCGTCCGTCGCCTGCGCTGCCACTCGGGCCGCCCTCAGCAGCGCAGCGGTCACCGACACGTCGCCTACTGCGATGGCACTATCGTCCGACACGACCCACTCCCGAGCTGTTGCGTAGTTCACACCCCACAAGCAATACTTTCAAATGAAATGATAACCCGAGCACAGCCCCTCACCTACGACGCCGCGGAGGCGACGACATGAGCGCCGTACTCGACCGCGTCCGCGCCGCGCAGTGGCGAGTGGCGATGGTGGTTCCGCTCCAGGGGCCGGCCGGATTGTTCGGGCCGTCGTGCGAGGCGATCGGCGAACTGGCCGTGCACGACATCAACAACACCGGAGGCGTTCTCGGCCGCGAGGCCGCCCTCCATGTCGTGGACGGCGGTCTGGACCCTGCGGCGATCGCCGCGGAGGTGCACCGACTGGTGTCCGCCGGCGCCGTGGACGCGGTGAGCGGTTGGCACATCTCGTCCGTGCGCCACGCGCTCGCACCGGTCGTCACGGGACGCGTCCCGTACTCCTACACCTCGCTTTACGAAGGCGGCGAGACGCGCAGCGGCATCTTCTGCTGCGGCGAGACGCCTCGCCAACAGATTGCTCCGGCCCTGAAATGGTTGCGGGACAACCTCGACACCCGTCGATGGTTCGTGGTCGGCGACGATTACATCTGGCCGCACGGATCACTGGGCGCCGTGCGGGCGTATGCCCACGAGCTCGGTCTCGAGATCGTGGGCGAGGCATTCGTAGACCTCGGCCGCGGCAACATGAACCGCGTGGTGGACGCAGTCCGCGCATCATTGTGCGACGGCGTTCTGATGCTTTTGGTGGGTCAGGACGCCGTCGACTTCAACCGCGCCTTCGCCCGCCGTGGACTCGACGAGCACATCGTGCGGTTCAGTCCCCTCATGGAGGAGAACATGCTGCTCGCGAGCGGGCCGCACGCCACGCGAAGTTTGTTCGTAGCCGCCGCATACTTCCGCTCGCTCGTCGACGCCGACTCGATGGATCTCGTCGGCCGCTACGTTTCGCTACACGGCGCGGCAGCGCCGCCACTGAACAACGCCGCGGAGTCCTGCTACGAGGGCATCCAGACCCTCGCCAACCTCATCCACCGTGCGGGAAATCCGTCCACCGCGGCACTCGATTCCGTCGTCGACGGCGCAGCATACGACGGCCCACGGGGGACCGTTGAGTTCCGAAACCGAGTAGCTCGTCAGCGAATTCACCTCGCCATGGCGAACGGTGTCGACTTCGACATCGTGACCACACTCTGATCGACCACCTCTTGACACTGTGGCGCACACCACTTACTTTCATTTGAAATCATTCCATTTGAAAGTGATCTGAGGTGTCCGATGGGCAGTGTCGGTCTGCTGTACGTGGGTGCGGTCCTGTTCGTGAACGGGCTGATGCTGCTCGGAGCGGTGCCACCGAAATCGGCGGCGATCCTGAACCTGTTCGTCGGGGCGCTCCAGTGCATCGTCCCGACGGCGATGCTGATACAGGCGGACGGCGACTCCGCGGTGACCCTCGCCGCGTCGGGTCTGTACCTGTTCGGCTTCACGTACCTGTACGTCGGGATCGGCAACCTCGCCGGGCTCGATCCTCGTGGCGTCGGCTGGTTCTCGATCTTCGTCGCCGCCGCAGCGGGTGCCTACAGCCTGATCTCCTTCAGCGTCGTCGACGACCCCGTGTTCGGTGTCATCTGGCTGGCCTGGGCCGGGCTCTGGACCCTGTTCTTCCTGGTCCTCGGCGCCGGACGGGAGGAGCTCACCCGATTCACGGGCTGGACGGCCCTACTACTCAGCCAACCCACCTGCACGCTTCCTGCGTTCCTGGCGCTGACGGGCAATCTTCCGAGCTCATCTGGTGCTGCAGCACTGTGGGCCGCCGGGCTGGCAGCGCTCGTCGCAGTCGCCGCGACCCTGGGCCTGCCAGCCGCCCGGCGCCGGGTGCCCGATACTGCCGAACTCCACCTCAGCCCCCACTAACTCTGCCCTGCAACGCAATCAACGAGAGGAACGATCATGCGACACGGAGATATCTCCTCGAGCAACGACACCGTCGGAGTGGCGGTGGTGAATTACAAGATGCCTCGACTGCACGACAAGGCCGGAGTCCTCGACAACGCACGACGAATCGCCGACATGATGATCGGCATGAAGTCGGGACTGCCAGGGCTCGACCTGGTGGTGTTCCCTGAGTACTCCACGCAGGGAATCATGTACGACGAACGAGAGATGTACGAGACGGCGGCAACGATTCCCGGCGACGAGACCGCGATCTTCTCGGCCGCGTGCCGCGAAGCCGACACCTGGGGCGTCTTCTCGATCACCGGCGAGCAGCACGAAGAACATCCGAACAAGCCGCCCTACAACACCCTGATCCTCGTGAACAACAGGGGCGAGATCGTGCAGAAGTACCGAAAGATCCTGCCGTGGTGCCCGATCGAAGGCTGGTATCCGGGCGACACCACACACGTGACCGAGGGGCCGAAGGGCTTGAAGATCTCGCTCATCGTATGCGACGACGGCAACTACCCCGAGATCTGGCGGGACTGCGCAATGAAGGGCGCCGAACTGATCGTGCGCTGCCAAGGGTACATGTATCCGGCGAAGGACCAACAGGTCCTCATGTCGAAGGCCATGGCGTGGGCGAACAACTGCTACGTCGCCGTAGCGAACGCCGCCGGATTCGACGGAGTGTATTCGTATTTCGGCCACTCGGCGATCATCGGGTTCGACGGCCGCACCCTCGGCGAGACAGGCGAGGAGGAGTACGGCATCCAGTACGCACAGTTGTCGGTCTCCGCCATTCGAGACGCCCGCGAGAACGACCAGTCCCAGAACCACCTGTTCAAGTTGTTGCATCGCGGCTACTCCGGCATTCACGCTGCAGGTGACGGCGACAAGGGCGTGGCGGATTGCCCCTTCGAGTTCTACAAGCTGTGGGTCACCGATGCCGAGAAGGCCCGAGAGCGCGTCGAGTCGATCACGAGAGACACTGTCGGCGTGGCGGATTGCAGGGTGGGATCGCTGCCCGTCGAACAGACCTCCGAGGCCTGACGAGGAGGTCCGCCATGCCCTATCTCACAGACATGTTCCACGAGCAGAACCGAGCGCCCACGGATGTGGTGGCACAGCCACTCCGGCCCGTCGGCGCTTTCGATCCCACCGCACTCACCGACCGCCTCGGTTCGCGGATCGTCGGACAACGCAACGCAATCGACGCCGTCGTACGGGCGGTCTCGTTGGCCTCGGTAGGCGCCAACGATCCGTCCCGCCCGCTCGCGAACATCCTCCTTACCGGACCGACCGGTGTCGGCAAGACCGAACTGGTACGGCAAGTCGCCGCCGCGCTGCGCTCCGGACCGGACGATATGTGCCGAATCGACATGAACGCGCTTGCGCAGGAACACTACGCGGCGTCCTTCTCCGGCGCGCCTCCCGGATACGCCGGCAGCAAGGAATCGTTCACCCTGTTCGACCGCGGCGCCATCGAAGGCGATCCGTACACACCTGGGATCGTCCTGTTCGACGAGGTGGAGAAGGCCGACACGACGGTCCTACGTGCACTGCTGCAGATTCTCGACCACGGCGTGCTCCAGCTGGCGAACGGGCAGCAGACAATCTCGTTCCGCAACAGCTACGTGTTCCTGACGTCGAATCTCGGGTCCGTCGAACTGGCCGCCCGCCGCCGCACCCTGTGGGGGCGGCTGGGCCGCCGACACCCGCCGGACGACGAGAAAGTTGTCCGGCGCGCCGTCGAGCGCTTCTTCGATCCGGAGTTCTTCAACCGCCTCGACGAAACCGTGGTGCTGAACGGACTCGACGACGCGACCGCCCGCGAGGTTGCCGGTCTCGAGATCGACGTGGTCGCACGCCGGCTGGCCAGGCGGTCGATCAGCGTGGAGATCGGACCCGACGTCGTCGCGCTGCTCTGCGGTCAGGGCTTCGACCCCGTCTACGGCGCGCGCGGGCTGCGACGCACTGTACGTACGGTACTGGCCGATCCGATCGCGGCAGCGGTCCTCGAACACGGGCCTGTTGGATCGGAACCACTCCATCTCCGCACGCGGGTGACCGCCGGAAGAGTCCGTGTCACCCGCAGCTGATCTGCGGAATCCGTCTGCGGGGTGGCCCGGTACCGGACCGGGCCACCGCGCTCGAGGCCTACCGTCCACGCACGCTCGTGTCTCCCGCCGTCGCAGGTGCACACACCCGGTCCTTTCGAACAGCGCCGCGCCGACACCATCAACGACACTGACCAACGGAGTCCCGGCCCGCGTCCTACGGGCCGGGACGCCACCCGCATCAGACCGGATCGAACCCCTGCCGCGGCTTCAACCGATCCGCGAGGTGCTACGCCGGACGCAGCTGTGCCGTCGGGTCAGGTCGACGTCTCCCCCGTCCCCGCCTCGATGGTGTGCTGGGTGTCGGATGCGAGACGAGTGACCTCGATCTTCCGTGGCTTGGCCCGTTCGGCGACCGGGATCATCACGGTCAGGACACCGTTCTCGTAGGTGGCAGAGATGTTCTCGGCGTCGACGCCGTCGCCGAGTGACAACTGCCGACGATAGGTTCCGGTGAACCTTTCCGACGCGAGCCACTGGACGTGCTCTGCCGAGGGCGCGCTGCGATGCGCGGTCAGCGTGAGCGTGCCGTTCTCGACGTCGACGTCGACCGAGCCGGGGTCGACGCCGGGCAGATCGGCGTGGAGCACATAGTGGTCGTCTACCCGATACAGGTCCATGGGCATGAACTGCGGGACACGCGAGGTACCCACGGCGTTGGACATCAGGCTGCGAGTGAGTGCGTCGACATCGGTGAAGGGATCGAAGCGAAGCACAGCAGAACACCTCCCGAGCTTTCCAGTGCCCGTCACGTCGACGGGCATCCGAACAACGTGTGCACCATGAAATTTAGCACTCCCCGACCGAGAGTGCCAAGAGGATTCCGGGTCGAGTTTTCGACGCGCCCACGACGCCGACTCACACCAATCCCACTGCTGCACAACCACGTCGACGACCGGCCGACTCACTCCCGCGGTGGGGATCGGATCGAAGCAGCGGCCGGTCGGCGCCGTCACCGGCTCGGGCGGACGCTAGCCCGATCGGATGTCGAGGCCGGCAATCTCCGCGAACGCCGCGAGCTGCTCGAGGTAGTGCCCGAGGGAGTCGTGGCGGACCGTCAGGTTGATCTGTGTGGCGCCCGCCTTCTCCGCCGTGGCGATCACGTCGGCCACCTGGCCGGGAGCGTCGACGGGATCGAGCCGGTGGTTCGGCGAGAAGACGACGTCGAAATCGTCGGGCAACTCGTGCCGGTCGAGCATCTCGCGCATCAGCTCGGGACTGGGACCGCGGAAGGCCTGCGGCGCCGGCGCCCAGCCGTCGGCGAGGGTCACGGCCCGGCGCAGTGCACGCTCGCTGTGCCCACCGATCCACATCGGAACCCGCGCCTGCGCGGCGTGCGGGTCGACCACCATGTCCCGGAACGAGTGGTACGGCCCCTCATAGGACACCACGCGGCCGGACAACGCCGCGCGCAGGGCCCGCAGGGCGTCGTCGGCGCGCGGTCCACGGTCCTCGAAGGGAACCCCGAGCATGTCGAACTCCTCCTTCAGGTTCCCGACACCGAACGCCAGGATCAGTCGCCCGCCGCTGAGGTGATCGAGCGTCCCGTACCGCTTGGCGATCTCCAGGGGGTGATAGAACGGCAACACCAGGACGTACGGCAGGAATCGCAGCCGGTGTGTCTGCCCGGCCAGGAACGAGAACGTCGCGAGCGGATCGTAGAAGCGTTCTCCGCGCGGCAGACCCGGTGGGACCGCCACGTGGTCCCCACACGTCATGAACTCGTACCCGAGGCGGTCGGCAGCCTGCGCCACCCGGACCAGTTCGGCGGTGCCGGCGGTGGCCTCCCACTCGGGTCGGTTGCCCGCGAGCGCCACGATCGGCGAGCTGATACCCACCTTCATGCCCGTGCCTCCGCCCCGTACAGCCTGCGCTGCAGCTGGATCAGCGGATCGTCGCCGTCCCTGCTGCCGGACGGTCCGGCGCCCTCCTTCGGCATGAACCGGCCGGCGTCCGACCGCGTCCACTCCCGGGCGGCCCACCGCTCGGCGATGGCCCAGCGACCGTCCCGCCATTCCATGTGGTCGATGAACCGCACGCCGCTGGTGAAATTCGTCCGCGGATCGTCGGCCGGCTCACCCCAGTGAACCGACGTCCCGTACGTCTCGCTGATGGCGGTGTCGCCGAGTAGTTCGACCAGATGGTTGCCGACCATGTGCATCGTCCCACCGCGCCGGGCGCGCAGCTTGGGCTCGACCCAGGCGATGTACTCGTCCAGGGTGCCCTCGAACCCGGTGTGATGATCGATTCCGTCCGGGTGATACGCCGACCGGACGAGGTCGAAGTCCAGCCGGTCTATTCCGCGGCAGTACCGCAGGACGACGTCGTGGATCTGTTGGCGATCGGACCACTCGCTGCGTTGCTCGTTCATACCGAACGAACGTAGAGAAGCCGTCGGCCTCACGCGGTCCACATCCTGCTGGGCGAGAAGACGCGGCGGTGAACCTCGGACCCGTCGGCGTGCCGGGCGAATTCGAGGCTCAGTGCCCGAGGTGATCTCTCAGGTGCCGATGCTCCATGTGCTTCACGTGCGCATGCTCGGCCACCACGATGCTCGCCCCTGCCATGAAGAACAGCGCGCATGCCGTGCCTGCGATGACGGCCCAGCCCTCGAACCCGTAGCCGGCAGCGACCAGCGCCATCCCGAGCGTGGCTATACCGAGGCCGATCAGTCCCAGCCCGGGCCAGTTCCTCGTGTCGTCGATCGATTCGCCCGGATGCTCCCGGGTGGTGTGCGCACGGTCGAGCGGCAGTCGATGAGTGTTCATGCCGACCCTCTTCCTCGAGGTACGGGTTCGAGGTTCCAGCATGCGCGTGTCCTGCGGTAGAACGGGACACAGCGGCATCACCTGAAGGTCACATTCTCCTCTCCCCGGCCGCGAATCGACCCGGCGACGCGCCCCTGCGCGCACGGCGTAGCAGTGCCCGATTCATTCGCACTCGGCCCGGATCGCCGTGAGCATGACGGAGGACACGGAAATCGGCGGAGCGTCAGTGATGCGGACCATTCCGGCGAGACCGACGGCCAGCATGAGCAACCGGCCCGCCGCCTCACGGGCATGCGTGAAGTCCGCGTTCCGGCGGCACAAAACGGCTGCGAGTACTTCGGTCAACCGGGACAGCGACTCGATGTAGCTGTCTGCGATCGGCTTCCGTAGCTGCGCATGGGCCGCCGCCTCGGCCCATCTGGCCATCGACCGGCCATCCGTTCCACCCAGCAGATCGCGAAAGAACTCGATCAAGGCGTCGATCGGTTCGAGTCCCTGTACTTCGCCTTCATAGGCGTCGATCTCGCTAGCGGAGTATTGGCGCCACGCTTCCGCGGCAAGTTCATCGGTCGACGAGAAGTGATGGTGGATTTGCCCCTGCGAACCACCGAGTTGCTCCGCCACCGTACGGGCCGTAACAGCACTGAGGCCTTCCTTCGCCACGATGGCCGCAGCCGCCTCGACGATCGAGCGTCGACGCTCCGCACGTGCCAGATACGCCATCATTGCCTCCGTCGTGCTTCTCGCTCGGGATGGGACGCCGACTTCAGGAAGGCAGCCGTTCGTTCGCGGAGGCCCTGCCGACGCCGTTCGATCGTCTCCTCGGCCGGAGGATCGAGTGGGCCGACGATCGGCTTGCTGTGGACGTTCACACTGCAGTCGAGGTCGGTGCAGACGTGAAGCCCGAGCGTACTCAACCGCTGACGCTTGTCGCGGGACGGGCGCGGGGCAGTGAAGAGTGACACCTCGTTGAACCGCCGCGCAAACCGACACAGGTCGCACATCACCGCGCGCGAGGAATGTGCGGCTTGATTCGGGTTCTGCCGGAGCATCACACCGAGCGCCTCGCCCTCGACGTCGGCGACCAGATAGACCCGCAGCGGAGCCCGCAGGTCTCGCCAGCCGAGGTAGTCGATGCGCGGCCAACGCACCTCGTCGAATCCGACCGGTAGGTGCACTCTCTTCTGCACCGGATCGAGATTGACGATAGAGGCACGCACTTCCGCCCTCGTCATGGACCGCACGTCGTTTCCCCCTAACTTGTACACGGATACAATTTGTATCACGATACAACTTGGAGGTTCGTGCGTACGCGGGCGTGGCTGCCGACATCGACTCTCCTCGGCCGGCGAGTCGCGAGGCCGCCTACTCGGCTTCCTTGATCCACCTGGTCGCGTACATCGTGTTCGATCCGAAGAACTCGCGAACCACGTCGTCTACTGCGTTCAGACCGTTCTCGCTGTTCGTCATGATCACAAGACTGCGGCCGGTTTCGGGATAGGCGATGAAGAAGGCCTTGTACGGGCCGTTGTCGCCCCAGTGCCAGATCGCGTCCCCGAGTTCATTGCTCTGCAGCCCGATACCGAGGCCCCACTTGATGTGGTCGATCGCGTCCTGGTCGCTGCCGCCGTGGTCGGCACTACCGAAGGGAGTGAACATCATCTGGCGCGTGGCAGGTTCGAGGCCCTCGCCGTCCAGCAGCGCGCCGCGAAGGAACTTGTCGTAGTCACCCGCCGTGGTCCGCAGGGTGTAGGCGATGTTCGCGCGGGGGAAGTTGCGTACCGGCCGGGCGGCGCCGTCGGCGGTGTGGCCGACGGATGTGACGGCGTCGAACGCAGGATTGGTGACGAGATCGCTTCCCGCCATCCCGAATCGCTCGAAGACCCGCTCCCGAACCAGTTGGTCGAACGATTTGCCGGTCAGCGATTCGACGGTCTTCTGCAGGTAGTAGAAGCCCTCTCCGGAGTACGACCACTGGGTCCCGGGTTCGAAAGTGGTGCTGACCGGTGTGGTCTCGAACTCCGGGCTGGACGGTCCGGTCGCCCAGTTCGGGAGGCCGGACGTGTGCGTCAGTACCATCCGCCCGGTGATCCGTTGCGCCGCCGGATCTCCCGCGATCCGCGAGTAGTCGAAGTACTCCGACAGCGGCGTGTCGAGATCGAGCAACCCCTCGTCCACCAATTGCAGCACGACGTACGAGGCGACCACCTTCGTCAGCGATGCCGCCTCGAACACCGTCTCGGCAGTCACCGGCCTACCCGTGGCAGCACTCGCCACCCCGTAGTCGAATTCGCGCTCGGTCCCACGGTCCGCGTAGATGACCTGGGCGCCGGGAACCCCCTGCTCCGCCATGATGGCGCCGAGCCGCTGAGCGACAGCCGCGCACGACGGGTCCTCGACGGAACCGCCGAGAGAGCCCAGCGAACCGGTGGAGCCGAGCCAGCCGGGGGCCCCGATCGTCGCCGCCCGAGCCGGCGCATCGATGGACGGGGACAGCGCGACGGCACCGGAAAAGGCCACAGCGAGAACAGGTACCAACACCCTGCGATGGAAAGACTTCACATGACACCTCGAGACATCGATCAACGGACACGCCGATGCTAGGACGGATCGGGGCCCGAATCGCTCGGGGTAACAACATCCTTACCGCCGTCAACCAGATTGAAACAAACGTCCGTTTGACCGCTGTTTCAATTTGGGCACCATCGGTTTTCGTGTGTCACAGATCATGCAGTCCGCCCCAGCGCACCCCCGGCCGGACTCGACGAGCACCTGAACCTGGCGCCGCAGTCAGCGGAAGCGTTATGCGCTGGAGATGACAGCGAAAGCGGCCAACGTCATGGCGCCGTTGCTGACCATGTGGGCGACGATGGGAACCCAGAGGTTCCGATACCGGTGCAGGAGCCACGCGAACAGCAATCCGGCAAAGAAGGCGCTGATCGTGTTGAACACTCGGGGGAGATGCGCGAGTGCGAACATTGTCGAGACGAGAACGACAGCGGCGGCGGCGGGCATCCTGGCGGCGATTCCGTTGAACACGATGCCGCGGTACAGCACTTCCTCGTACAGCGGTGATGCGATCGCACCGAAAAAGAAGGCGAAGCTGAGCTGTGCGGCGAATGCCCCGGCGGGGTAACCACCTTCACCACCGCCGTCACTGGCAAGAGAAGCCGGTAGGGCCACAGCGAGGACCGTCGTGAACACCGCCTTCGCCAGTCCCCAACCCGCACCGGCCCCAACATGGGCCCGGGTGGGGCGGGTAAGCATCAGCGGGCCGGCGACCGTGCCGTAACGGCGGTAGACGAGTGCCAACCCGACGGCAAGTTGCACACCGTTAATCGTGGCCCACGCCGCGGTCAGGGCAACCATCTCGGATGCGCCCAGATGCCGTGGAACCTCAGCTACACGCTCGACCAGTGCGCTGTTCGCCAGTCCGATACCCACCGCTAGTACAAGCAATATCTCCGCGTAGGAGAACCAGGTGTAGCCGTTTCGCGAATCGGCGGACTTCGAATCAGGCGTCGTCACCTCCGCCAAACTAGTCAAATGACCTATTTAGGTCAAATGACCGAAATAGTAGAATGTCACTATGCCCAAGATCGTCGACCATGCCGAACGCCGAAACCTCATAGGCACAGCGGCCTGTGTTGTGCTCGAACGCGCAGGGCACCAAGGACTGTCGGTGCGTTCCGTGGCCAGACAGGCAGGGATGGCCCTCGCCACAGCCCAGCATTACGCCCCCACCCGCGAGGCGATCATGCACGCCGCGATGGACACTCTCGAGCGTCGCGTGATCGCCCGAGCCCGA
Organism: Prescottella equi; assembly: GCF_002094305.1. Lineage (GTDB taxonomy): Bacteria > Actinomycetota > Actinomycetes > Mycobacteriales > Mycobacteriaceae > Prescottella > Prescottella equi. The sequence continues at coordinate 1,040,285 of NZ_LWTX01000001.1, read as the reverse complement.
GAAATCGACACGGGGCTGACCCGACTCGACACCCTGCGCGCGGCACTGCTCGAGTTACTCCCTCTCGATGACGATCGGCGGTTCGAGTGCAGGGTTTGGCTTACGCTCACTGCCGCGGCCATGACCGATCAGGAGGTCGCCGAACGCCTCGAAAGCAGCGAGCGTCACTTACGAGAAAACCTCGAACGCCTTGTCGCGCACACCTCCCCTTCTGCAGATGCGCCGCACGTAGCCGCCACCCTGACTACGGTGACGACCGGGCTGACGGTGCGCATGCTCACGACAGGACTACCCGACGAAGCAGCGCAGGAAGAACTCGATCGTGCACTGGAGAAGGCAACGCAGTGACCGGCGGCCGACATCACGATGCGTCGGTGCCGACGAACAACGGATCTCGGGAGCGCATCCGCAGCCAAGGAGAATCGGCAAGGGAGGAGCGGGGTCTGCCGTTGCCATGGAACCTGCCGAGGTGCTGCGCCAGGAGCCCGCGTGGATCGACGGACTGTCACTGGTCACTCTCGACGAGGCCAGCGCCCTCGTGGGCTGCGTACTGCCGCCCCGCGCGTAGATCGGGTCCCCCGGCCACTGTGCACAGGACCGTGTGCGGTCCTGTGCACAGTGGCCGTCATCCGCTACGCGGCAGCCTTCGGCGACATCTGACCCTCCCGTTCGACCGATAGGCCGGCGACCCCGGGACTCGTCTGGCGCTCGCGCGGGCGAGCCCCGGGCGGTTACGCGGTGGACGCTGTCTCGGCGACGGGCACAAGCACCGTCGAGGTGCCGCGAGATACCGCCGGCATGCCGGTGCGCCTACGGTCCGGAGATGGCGCCGTCTCCGCAACGACGGAACCTCGCTGAGATGCCACTGCCCCTGGCAGCCACAAGCGCGTGCCTCCAACTCGGTTCACAACCATTCGGCGTCCAGTACCCAGGACCGGACCGAGGAAGCTGAATCAATGCCTCCACAATCCGCGCCATCCTCCTCGCTGCTCCCAGACAACACAGTTCGGCGCGCAACACTCGGAATTCGGCCCCGCCTGACCGGCACGACCGAGCAGAATCTGGACTATGAGTGCCGCGCCGACTCCTCCCGCGCCGATGCTCGCCACGCTCGGCGAGCCTCCGGCCGGTGAGGGCTGGGCGTTCGAGATGAAGTGGGACGGACAACGCGCCGTCACCGATGTTCGCGACGGCGGTGTCCGACTCTTCAGCCGCAACGGCAACGACATCACCACGGCGTTTCCCGAACTGACCGGGCCGATAGCCGAGGCCGTCGACGACCATGCCGTCGTCCTGGACGGCGAGATCGTGGCGCTCGACGCGAAGGGTCGGCCGTCGTTCGGTCGGCTGCAACGCCGGATGCACGTCGCTCGTCCTACGACCCAGTTACGCAACGACTTTCCGGTCATCTACTACGCGTTCGACGTCCTGGCCCTCGATGGCGAATCGACCATCGGCCGGACGTACCTGGAGCGGCGCCGGATGCTCGACGACCTCCGGATATCGGGGCGGCAAGTGCAGGTTCCGCCGTTCTGGACCGGCGTGGACGGCCACCGGATGCTCGACCTGGCCCGCGAGCACCACCTCGAGGGCGTGGTCGCCAAGCGCGTCGACTCCACCTACCGGCCGGGTCGACGCGCGCCGGAGTGGATCAAGACTCCACTGCGCAAGAACACCGAGGCCGTCGTCGTGGGCTGGGTCGACGGCAACGGCGCAGCACGTCACGGAGTCGGCTCTCTACTGCTCGGCGCATACGACGACGATGGTCGCCTCGTCTACATCGGACATGTCGGCACCGGCTTCACCACCGCACTGCGCCGATCGTTGCGCGAGCAACTGGCCACACTCGAGCGGCCCGCGAGCCCGCTTGCCGCGCCGCCCCCGAGCCGGGACGCGAAAGACGCGCACTGGGTCGAGCCCCAACTGGTGGGCGACGTCGAGTACCGCCAATACACCGGAGGCAGTCTGCGACATCCCAGCTGGAAGGGCCTACGCGACGACAAAACCCCCGCCGAAGTCGACCTCCCCGGCCGTCACTGAAGATGGATCGGTTGTCGCCCACGGCCGACGCGGCTGCGACACTGCTCGAATGGAAGCTATCGGGTTCGAGGCGGCAGAACTGCTCGACGCGGACGGTGTCGCGCTCGGACCGGGCCTGTCCGACGCCGAGTTCACCTCCGTCCACGAGCGCTTCGGATTCCACTTCAACCCAGACCATCGCAGCCTCTTGGCGGCTGCTCTACCGCTCGGCGACGGCTGGCCCGACTGGCGCAGCGGCGACGATCCCGAGTTGACCACCTGGCTCGACAGGGTCGCCGAGGGTTTCATCTGGGATGCACTACACCAGACGCCGCCCTTCTGGCCAGCATCGTGGGGAGAATTGCCCGCGACGCCCGAGGAGGTCGCAACAACCGTGCGCCGGCAACTCGAGTCCTGGCCACGCCTCATCCCGATCTATCGGCACCGTTTCACCCCCGCGGCCCCCTCGCCGGCGGGCTCACCGGTCCTCTCCGTATGGCAGACCAACGTCATCTACTACGGTGCGGACCTCGTCGAGTATCTGCGCAACGCAGCTCCCTCCCGGCCGAGGCCGAAAGTCTCTCTCGCCCATCACCGTCCGCGTGCCGTACTGGTCCCGGTTCGTCGAGTCGGCGAACAGCGCCGAATCGGTCTGACCGACGGGCGGAGTCAGACGGCCGGGCGTTCATCCCCCTCGGTGAGTTTGCGCGCGATGTCGTAGATCGGCACGTTGCGTTCCTGCGACAACTTGCGCAGTAGGCCGAACGCGTGATCAGCGTCCACCGAGAATCTCTCCATGAGCATCCCCTTGGCCTGCCCGATGGTGTCCCGTGACTGGAGTGCCTCCCCGAACTGCTCCTCGCGCTGAGCTGCGATCACCGCGATCGCCGCATGCGTGGCCAGTGAACCCCCGACGCTCACCGAGGTGGAGTCGAACGCATGGGGAGAGGCACTCAACAGATTGAGCGCGCCCAGGTTCGACTCGGTGGTGTAGAGCTGGAAGGCGAGCATCGAGCCGATCCCCGCGTCCGCGGCACGGGGCGCGAATCGCGGCCACCGGTCCTCGTGCGCCATGTCGTCCACCCGAACCGTCTCGTGCTCCCAGATCGCCTGCAGGCACGGACCGTCGTCGACCAACTGTTGCAGGTCGTCGATCCGGCTCGGCAACTCGGATGTCCCGGCGCGCGATTCCAGACGCCCGCCCCGCACGGCCAGCGTGATGTCCGCGTGCTCGGCCCCGGGAACGAGCTCGACCGCGGCGCGAGTGATCACCTCGAGCGTGCCGTCGAGACTGGCGTGCTCGTCGCGCATGTCCCGCGCCATGGCTTCGATCGCGACCCGTACGTGCCGCTCCACGTTTCGCGGCGTCGTCGCTGCGCTGCCGCCCTCGTCGCCTCCGTCGTGTGCCACGCATCCATGTTTCCACTGATGCGGCCCTGCGCGCGGGCGATCCACTCGCCTTTTCGGACGAGTAGCCTGGCGATCAGCCGCATGGCTTCGGACGCCGTCGGTCAGGCGTTATCGGTTCAGCAGCGCAGCTGGTGGCGTCGTCCGTCACCGGACGCCGACAACCTCCTGTGCTATCGCGGCAAGGCGCGTCTGAGCTGCAGAGACGACGCCGTGCCGGTTCTTGTTCGCCTCCTCGTAGGCGACGATGACGCGCACATCGGCGGGATCCGTCAGTTCCTTGATCGCGGCCACCGCGCGGGAGACGTTCATGTCGTCGTAGTCGGCGATCGGCAGTTCGTCGGGCCGCAGCGCGCCCGTGGATGCCCGTACCCCGTGCAGGGCGTCGGCCACCGCGTCGACCCCACGATCACGCGTGACCTCCTCGGCCCGCTCCAAGGCGCCGTCGCGACCTGCGGCGATCGTGCGCGTCGCCACGTCGCCGGCGTACGCCCCGCGGCTCAGCAGCCGATCGAAACGAGGACCCGCGGAACGCACCGCGTCCATCATCTGGTCGATCCCTCGCGCCGACCAGGACACGGGAGCGTTCATCCAGCGCACCGCCACCCCGGCCGCCGCCTGCGCAGGGGTTCGGCGCAGCGCCACGGGACCACCGAGCGCCTCCTCCGCCAGCACGGTGGTCAACCACTCCACGGTCGCCGAATGCGCTGTGATCAGGCGGTCTGCCAGCTTTGCCACGTCCTCGCGCCGTTCCGCGGTGGCCAAGGCCTTCAGATACCGGGCGCGGTCGAGCAACTGGTGTTCGAGGGCGAGGTCGGCCAGCAGTGCTTCCTCGAACGGCTGCGCCTGTTCCGCCAGTGCCTTCAGGACGGCCGTGGCCCGCCCGACCATCGGGCCGACCAGGGAGGGTAGCCCACCGAGGTCCCGCAGAGTTCGCTCGATTGCGTCGGCCCGTCCCCGCGCATTGTCGGCGTTGCGCGCGAGTTCGGTCGCCACGGCCTCGGTCCGCGCCTGCGCGCGGCGGGTGTCGGCCAACTGGATCTCGGAATTGGTCAGCTCGAGCAGGGTGCGTAACTGCACGACGAGCGTCGAGGTGTCGGTCACCGCATTCTCCGTTCCGGCAGTGCTTGCCATAGGGGAAACTTCGTCCGCGCCGTGGGCTACCCGAATCCCTCCCGCGCCAATCACTTGCGGCACGACGTGCCGCAAGCGCCCTCGGGCACGCCGCCGCGCCGCTATCCGGCCAGGATCCGCTCGGCGAGCTCTCCGGCTCGCCGCAGGCGCTGATCGGATCCGTCGATCCCGCGGTGAGAGACCGCACCCTCGAGCAACAGGTAGAGATGCTCCGCGACCTCCCGCGGGTCGTCCGCGACACCGTCCTCGGAGACCAACTGCGCCATCCGTTCGTGGACACGCTGCTTGTGATCGCGGATGACGTCGTAGGCCGGGTGGGAGAAGGGCAGCTCGGCAGCCGCATTGATGAAGGCGCAACCCCGGTCCCCCTCGTCGACGTCCGCGCGATAGGAATCGAAGACGGCCAGGACCCGTGGTCGCGGCGCCGTCGCGAGTCGCTCCTCGAACCGCTCCCACCACCGCCTGTCCCGCTCGGTGAGGTACGCGACCACCAGCGCATCCTTCGAGCCGAATCGGTCGTAGAGGGTGCGCTTGGTGACGCCCGCGCCGGCGGCGATCGCGTCCACCCCAACCGCGTGGATACCGTTGCGGTAGAACAGCTCCGATGCCGAGTCGAGAATCTTACGCGCCCCGTCGGTGAGCCGACCCCCGGATGCCACCATCACACCATCCTCCTTGACTTCACCGACCAGTATACCTAGCGTGAGAACACGTACTTCACAGATCGGTATACCCAACCGGCAGGCGCCGATTCCACACGGACGACCGAAGGGAGTCATGTCATGTCCTTCACGAAGCCGGCACAAGCGGTCGGCGGCTCCGGTCCGACGCTCTCACCGACGCGCACAATAGGCTTGGCCGGCGCGGGACTGTCCTTGATCGCAGTCTGTTACGGCCTGGCGCGCTTCGCATACGGGTTGTTCGTGCCCGAGTTCCGCGAGTCCTTCACCCTCACGGCCGGCCAGACGGGACTGATCGCGGCAGCCGGCTACGCCTCGTACTGCGTGGGTGTGGTCGCCGCGACGACGGGCACGCCGCGCTTAGGCGCACGCGCCGTAGCCGTCGCCGCGGGCTCCTTGGCGACGGCGGGGACCGCGCTCATCGCGGTTGCCCCCAACGCTGTCGTGCTGGCCGCCGGCGTCACCATCGCCGGAGTCGGCACCGGGGTCGCGTCCCCGCCACTGGGCCACGCGATCGCACTGAGAGTCGTCCCGCGGCACCGCGACCGAATCCAGACCATCGTCAACGCCGGCACCGGCCTGGGCGTCGCAATCTCCGGCCCGGTCGCCTTGCTGGCCGAAGACCGTTGGCGGGCAGCATGGCTCGCGTTCGCCGCCGTCGCCGCGGCGGTGACCGTGTGGGTGCGGATCCATGTCCCGTCCGCCGTCGGCGACGCACCGCGGCCGGCAGGCACCGACGAGCCCACGACGCGGCACGCGGTGTTCCCGTCCGGAGCCCTCCGGATGCTCGGAGCCGCCGCCGTGGTGGGCGCCGCCACGGCGGCCGTGTGGACCTTCGGTCAGGAACTGCTCGTCACCGTGGGAGGTCACGACCGCACGTTGGCGACGACCGCATGGATCGTGCTGGGAGTGTCGGGCCTACTGGGGGCCGTGTCCGGCGAGTTGGTGCGCCGGGTGGGACTGCAACGCGCCTGGACGATGTCGACCGCGGCGGTGTGCGCCGCGACCGCCCTCCTGGCCGCGGCTTCCCGCCAGCCCGCCGTCGCCGTGGCGGCCTCGGCGCTGTTCGGTGCCGTCTACATCGCCGTCACGGGAGTCCTGCTGGTGTGGAGCACTCGCGTCTACCCCACGCAACCCGCCACCGGTGTGGGGCTCGCGTTCCTGCTCGTCGCCGTCGGCCAGGCCGCGGCCGCGCCCGTGCTCGGCTTCGTGGCAGACCGGGCGGGTCTCACGACCTCGTTCTGGATGTCCGCAGGTGTGGCTCTCGCCGCCGTCGCCGTGACGCCGCCTGCCCGATTCCGCAGGACATGATCGGCCCCATCGAGGATCGAGCGCCGTCAGTCCTCGGCTGCGAGCAGCACGTCGGTGTCGAAGCACGTGTGCGTGCCGGTGTGGCACGCGGCACCGTCCTGGTCGACGATGAGCAAGACCGTGTCGCCGTCGCAGTCCAAGCGGACCTCGTGCACGTACTGGGTGTGGCCGGACGTCTCGCCCTTGACCCAGTACTGCTGACGCGAGCGCGAGTAGTAGGTGCCCTTGCGGGTCTCGAGCGTGCGCGCCAGGGCCTCGTCGTCCATCCACGCCACCATCAGGACGTCGCCGGTCGACTTCTCCTGCGCAACGGCACTGAACAGCCCGGCCTCGTTACGCTTGAGGCGGGCGGCGATCGCCGGATCGAGGCTCATCGGACGGTGATCCCTTCTGCACGCATGGACGCCTTGACGTCCCCGATCGTCATGTCCCCGAAGTGGAAGACGCTGGCCGCCAGGACGGCGTCGGCGCCGGCCTCGACGGCGGGCACGAAGTGCTCGACGGCGCCCGCGCCGCCGCTGGCGATGACCGGCACGTGCACCGCGGCACGGACCGCGCGGATCATCGTCAGATCGAAGCCGGCCTTGGTGCCGTCAGCGTCCATCGAGTTGAGCAGGATCTCCCCGACACCGAGTTCGGCCCCCCGGACCGCCCACTCGACGGCGTCGATGCCGGTGCCGCGCTTGCCGCCGTGGGTGGTGACCTCCCAGCCCGACGGCGTGGGCTCCTGACCCACGGGGACGGTGCGGGCGTCTACCGACAGCACGATGCACTGCGACCCGAACCGCTCCGACATCTCGCGCAGCACCTCGGGGCGGGCGATCGCGGCGGTGTTGACGCTGACCTTGTCGGCTCCGGCGCGCAGCAGGCGGTCGACATCTTCGACCGTGCGCACGCCGCCACCGACGGTGAGCGGGATGAAGACCTGCTCGGCGGTGCGGGTGACGACGTCGAGCATCGTGCCGCGGTCACCGCTGGAGGCGGTGACGTCCAGGAAGGTCAGCTCGTCTGCGCCCTGCGCGTCGTACGTCGCGGCGAGCTCGACGGGATCACCCGCATCGCGCAGGTTCTCGAAGTTGACGCCCTTGACGACGCGGCCCGCGTCGACGTCGAGGCACGGGATCACTCGAACAGCCAAAGTCATTGTGGTGGCCCTCCTTCAGGCCGCGTCTCCGGATCACCCAGAGAGTGGAGAATGTCGAGCAGCTCGCCGTGCACGCCGGGCGCCGCCGCGAGGACGGATCGCGAGCCCACGTGCCAGTCGTCGCCGCGCAGATCCGTGACCACGCCACCGGCAGCCCGCACCAGCGCGACGCCGGCCGCGTTGTCCCACACGTGGTGACCGAACACCACGGCGCCGCCGAGAATTCCGGCGGCGGTGTAGGCGAGATCCGCCCCGGTCGACCCGTGCATCCGGATCCGCGACGAGACGCGGCTGAGCCGGCCCAGTAGTTCGAAGCGGTACGTGCCGGGGATGCGGCCGCGGCTGTCGAGGTTGAACGCCCCGAAGCCGATCATCGCCGACGACAGTTCGCTGCGTTCGAGCGTCGGCAGGGCGACCCCGTTGCGGTACAACGGCCCGCCCTCGGCGGCGGCGAACCGCTCCCCCGTCAGCGGCAACCAGGTCAGGCCCAGCACGGGAACGCCGTCCCGCAGCAGCGCGAGCAGGATGCCCGCGATGGGCAGGCCCGCCGAGTAATTGAAGGTGCCGTCGATCGGGTCGAGGATCCACACGTCACCGCTCGCGAGCTCGGGACCGCCGAACTCCTCACCGTGGACCTCGATACCGGTGCGGCGTTCGAGTTCGGCGGACACCGACTTCTCGAGCTCGAGGTCGACGGCCGTTGCAAAGTCCTTGGGGCCCTTGCGAACCGCACTCGGCGCGCCCAGCCCCTCGACGAACCGTTCCCGGGCGCCGTCGAGAACCTCGCTCGCGATCGCGAGCAGGTCGAGCGGTGTCCGGGACGGGCTCATCGTGGCGGCCGTTGCTAGCGCGAAACCGCGGCCAGGGCCTCGGGCAGGGTGAATCGTCCGGCGTAGAGCGCCTTTCCGACGATCGAACCCTCCACACCCTCGCCGACGAGACCGGCGATGGCCTCGAGGTCCGCAATGGTCGAGACACCACCGGACGCGACGACCGGGGCATCGGTGGCCGCGCACACGGCGCTGAGCAGTTCCAGGTTCGGGCCCGTCAGCGTGCCGTCCTTGCTGACGTCGGTGACCACGTAGCGCGAGCAGCCGTCGCGGTTGAGGCGCTCGAGGACCTCCCACAGGTCGCCGCCGTCGGAGACCCACCCGCGACCGCGCAGGCGGTAGTCGCCGTCGATCAGCTTGACGTCGAGGCCGACGGCGATGCGCTCGCCGTGCTTGGCGATGGCACGCGCACACCACTCGGGGTTCTCGACGGCCGCGGTGCCCAGGTTGACGCGGGCGCACCCGGTCGCCAGGGCTGCTTCGAGGGAATCGTCGTCACGGATACCGCCGGACAGCTCGACCTTGACGTCGAGCTCGCCGACGACGGCGGCCAGCAGCTCACGGTTGGATCCGCGGCCGAACGCGGCGTCGAGATCGACCAGATGCACCCACTCGGCACCGTCGTTCTGCCACGCCAGGGCAGCGTCGCGGGGCGCACCGTAACTGGTCTCGCTCCCCGCCTCTCCCTGAACGAGGCGAACAGCTTCACCGTTGGCGACATCTACAGCAGGCAAAAGGACCAGGCTCACTGCGCCGATCCTAGTGGGTCACCGGTCTCGTCCGGGTTTCGGGTCGCCACCGGGCTGGTCGGGTCGGCGTCGCCGGTCGCCGTACGCACGATTGGTCATACGTTTCGACACCACACCCATCCCCGCGATCGCCCCGACGACGCCGACGAGGGCGATCCCGAGCCCGACGACCGGGCCCGGCTGCACGAGCACGACGACGAGCGCGACCACGACCAGGACGGTGGCCGCGGTGCCCATCGTCGCGAGCGCGAGCCTGGCGATGGACAGGTCACCGCCGGCGCGGTCGTCGCGGTCGGGGGTCACAGACTGCGGACCCAGTTCTCCAACAACTGGGCGCCGGCGTCGCCGGACTTCTCGGGGTGGAACTGGGTGGCCGAGAGAGCGCCGTTCTCGACCGCGGCGAGGAAGCGGTCGCCGTGCTCGGCCCACGTCAGCTTGGGCGGCGCGATGATGTCCGACGGCGGCAGTTCCCACTTGCGCACGCCGTAGGAGTGGACGAAGTAGAAGCGCGTCTCCGGGTCCATGCCCGCGAACAGGACACTGTCCTCGGGTGCGTCGACGGTGTTCCACCCCATGTGCGGCAACACGTCGGCCTCGAGACGCTCGACCGTGCCCGGCCACTCCCCGCAGCCGTCCGCCTCGACGCCGAACTCGACGCCGCGCTCGAACAGGATCTGCATGCCGACGCAGATGCCCAGGACCGGGCGTCCGCCCGCGAGTCGCTGGCCGATGATCCGGTCGCCGCGGACCGCCAGCAGTCCCTCCATGCACGCCGCGAACGCTCCGACGCCGGGAACCACCAGTCCGTCGGCAGCGAGCGCCACCTGCGGGTCGGAGGTCACCTCGATCTGCGCGCCGGTGCGAGCGAGGGCGCGTTGCGCCGAGTGGAGATTTCCGGAGCCGTAGTCGAGGAGGGCAACCTTGCGTGCGGTCATGAGGAAACTCTATCGGTGTGCGGGACCCGCCCCGCGCACAGCCAGGGCGATCGGGGCGACCACCAGCGCCACGACGGACGACAGCGCGAACACCGCCGGATAGCCCGACGCACCGGCGACGACGCCGAGGACGAGCGCACCGATACCGGTGCCGCCGTCGTACGCGATGTTCCAGGCGGCGCTGGCGGCGCCGACCCGATCCGGCCCTGCGGACGCCAGCAGCGTCAGCAGCGCCTCGTTCTGGACGGCGCCGAATCCGGCACCGAACGCCATCGCCCCGACGACGAGCGCCCCGTCACCGCCGATGCCCGCCACCGACAGCGCCAGCAGGCCCATGCCGGCGGCCGCGAGGACCAGTGCGGGCACCAGGGTCCGCCCGGCGCCGATCCGGTCCGCGATCACGCCCGCGCCGTAGCGACCGACGAGCATCGCACCCGCGGACGCCGACAGCGCGAACCCGGCGATCGCCGCGCGGCTCTCCGTCGCGATCGGCAGCAGCGACGACATGCCGCCGTACGCGGCCGAGACCACCAGCATCGCCAGGCACGGGATCAGCAGCACACTCACCGACAGACCCTTGCGGCCCGCCGGCAGGCCGGGATTCGGCACCACCGGTAGCCGCGATATCGACACCAGCGACAACGTCGGGATCAGCGCCCCGAGGACGAAGACCGCGGCATCGAGACCGGCTTCGTACAGTGCGAGGCCGAGGGGCAGCACGATCATCTGGGCCGACGCGATCGCCACACCGTTGGCGCCGGTGACACGTCCCAACAGGTTTCGGGGCGCCAACTCGGCCAACAGTCCGATACCGGCGACCGTCACCATGCCGAAGCCGACACCACGGACCGCCGAGATGACGAGCGCAGGACCGGTTGCGGTGCTCCACAGGAAGGCGAGCGACGGCGGGCCGAGGAGCACACAGCCGACCGCCAGCACTGCTCGGTACCCGTACCGACGGAGCAGTGCCGGCACCTTCAGCTGGGTCGCGACGGTGGTGGCCATGAAGACCGCCGTCGACGCACCCGCCGCGGCGTCTGAGCCGCCACCGTCGGCGATCGCCAACGGGACCACGGGCAGCAGGAGTGACCACCCGCCGAACGTGGTGGCACCCATGAGGAGAGCAACCAGGATCCCGCGCGTACGCAGGAGTTCACGCATCAGATCAGCCGCAGGATTCCCGACGCAGCGGCGAGGACGGCCAGGGCCACCAGCACGCCCGACGCCAGCTTGTTGACCTTCCACATCGCGTACGCGCCGCCGATGGCGAAGCCTGCCGCGAGGAACAGGACGTAGATGAAGACCGTGCTCATGGTTCTACAGCGCACCCTTGGTCGACGGAACGCCCGACACCCGCGGATCGGGTTCGACGGCCTCGCGCAGCGCGCGGGCGACGGCCTTGAACTCCGCCTCGGTGATGTGATGCTGGTCGCGGCCGTACAGCACCCGCACGTGCAGCGCGATGCGCGCGTTGAGCGCGATCGACTCGAAGACGTGCCGGTTGATCACGGTCGAGTACGGCACCCCCGGGTAGCCGCCGATCACGCTGTGCAGCATGTGTTCCGGCTCACCGGTGTGCACGCAGTACGGTCGTCCGGAGACATCGACCGACGCGTGCGCGAGCGTCTCGTCCATCGGGATGAACGCGTCGCCGAAGCGGCGGATACCCCGCTTGTCGCCGAGCGCCTGCCCCAGCGCCTGACCGAGCACGATCGCGGTGTCCTCGACGGTGTGGTGGGCGTCGATCTCGACGTCGCCCTTCGCCTCGACCGTCAGGTCGAAGCTGGCGTGCGCGCCGAGGGCGGTGAGCATGTGGTCGAAGAACGGAATCCCGGTGGACACCGACACGTTGCCCGTTCCGTCGAGGTTCAGCTCGACGACGATGCTCGACTCCTTGGTGGTCCGCTCGACGCGTGCGATCCGGTCGCTCATCGGGATCCCTTCGTTTCCGTGGCCGCCAGCTCCGTGGAGGCAAGTTTCCTGCTGACCCGCAGCAGCTCGTCGTTCTCGGCAGCCAGGCCGATCGTGGCCCGCAGGTGCCCGGCGATACCGACGTCGCGGATCAGCACGCCCTCGTCGAGGTAGTGCTGCCAGGTGCGGGCCGCATCCTCGAAGAGCCCGAAGAGGATGAAGTTGGCGTCGCTGGGGACCACCTCGTACCCCATCTCGGTCAGTTCGGCGCTCACGCGATCCCGCTCCGACGCGAGCTCCGCGACGCTGCCGAGCGTCTCGTCGGCGTGGCGCAGCGCCGCCCGCGCCGCCGCCTGCGTCACCACCGACAGGTGATACGGCAAGCGCACCAGCAGCATCGCGTCGACGAACGCCGGCGCCGCGACCAGGTAGCCCAGCCGGCCTCCCGCGAACGCGAAGGCCTTGCTCATCGTCCGGCTCACCACGAGCTTGGTGGGGAACTCGTCGATCAGGCCCACCGCGCTGGGCACGGACGAGAACTCGGCGTACGCCTCGTCCACGATCACGATGCCGGGCGCGGCCGCGAGGATCTGCTTCAGATCCTCGAGCCCGATGCTGTGCCCGGTCGGGTTGTTGGGGCTGGTCACGAACACGACGTCGGGACGCCGCTCCTCGATGATCCGGACCGCGGTCGCGGTGTCGAGCGAGAAGTCGTCGTGTCGCGCAGCCGCGATCCACTCGGTCTGGGTGCCGGCGACGAGCAGCGGGTGCATCGAGTACGACGGCACGAAACCGATAGCGCTGCGGCCGGGGCCGCCGAACGCCTGCAGCAACTGCTGCAGCACCTCGTTGGAGCCGTTGGCGGCCCACACATTGGACACGTCGAGCGGAACCCCGGTCTGGCGGGTCATGTACTCGGCCAGGTCGGTGCGCAGCGCCACTGCATCCCTGTCGGGGTAGCGGTGCAGGTCCGCAGCCGCGGCGCGCACGGCCTCGGCGACGTCGTCGACGAGCGCCTGCGACGGCGGGTGCGGATTCTCGTTGGTGTTGAGCTGCACCGGCACCGTCAACTGCGGTGCGCCGTACGGAGATTGACCACGCAGGTTCTCCCGGATGGGCAGGTCGTCGATGCCGACCGTCGATCCGGGGACGTTCCCCGCGCTCACTGGAGAGCCTCGAACCGCAGACGCACGGCCTCGCCGTGGGCCGGAAGATCCTCCGCGTTGGCGAGCGTGATGACGTGCCCGGCAACGTCCTTCAAGGCCGCCTCGGAGTAGTCGACCACGTGGATGCCACGCAGGAACGTCTGCACGCTCAGACCCGACGAGTGCCGCGCGCAGCCCGCGGTGGGCAGCACGTGATTGGAGCCGGCGCAGTAGTCGCCGAGGCTCACCGGAGCCCACGGACCGACGAAGATCGCTCCGGCGGAGCGCACCTGCGCCGCCACCGCGGACGCGTTCTCGGTCTGGATCTCGAGGTGCTCGGCGGCGTAGGCGTTCACGACCTTCAGACCGGCCGCGATGTCGTCCACCAGCACGGTGCCCGACTGGCTGCCGCGCAGCGCGGTCTCGACACGCTCGCGGTGCTTGGTGATCTCGAGCTGCGCGGCCAGCGCGGTGTCGACGGCGTCGGCCAGATCGGTCGACGTGGTCACCAGCACGCTCGCAGCCATGACGTCGTGCTCGGCTTGGCTGATCATGTCGGCCGCCACGTGCACGGGGTCCGCGGTGTGATCGGCGAGAATCGCGATCTCGGTGGGGCCGGCCTCGGCGTCGATGCCGACCAGTCCACGGCACAGCCGCTTGGCGGCGGTGACGAAGATGTTGCCGGGTCCGGTGATGAGATCGACCGGCGCGAGTTCAGCGCTGTCGGTGTCGGTACCGCCGTAGGTGAGCAGCGCGACGGCCTGCGCGCCGCCGACGGCCCACACCTCGTCGACGCCGAGCAGCGCGGCCGCCGCCAGGATCGTCGGGTGCGGCAGGCCACCGAACGCAGCCTGCGGCGGCGACGCCACGACCAGCGACTCGACTCCCGCGGCCTGCGCCGGCACGACGTTCATCACGACCGACGACGGGTACACCGCGTTGCCGCCCGGCACGTACAGACCGACGCGCTCGACCGGAACCCAGCGCTCGGTGACGGTCCCGCCGGGGACCACCTCGGTCACGGTGTCGGTGCGGCGCTGGTCGGCGTGGACCTTGCGGGTCCGTTCGATCGCCACCTCGAGGGCGGCGCGGACGTCGGCGTCGAGTTCGGCGAGCGCACGGTCCAGCTCGGCCTGCGGGACGCGCACGGTACCGGGGCGGACACCGTCGAACTTCTCGCCGTACTCGAGCGCGGCCTCGGCACCGCGATCGCGGATGTCCTCGACGACGGGGCGGACCTGATGCAGCACCGCGTCCACGTCCACTCCGCCACGGGGCAACGCGCCCCGGAGCTCAGCGGTGGAAGGGGTACGACCACGAAGGTCGGTGCGGGCGAGCATGAGAGGTCCTCTCTGGAGAACGGGGGTTCACACCGATTATCCGCGATGGACGCAAGTTGCCTACGTTCCGGCCCCGCACGCGCGTCGAGCGGGCCTCCCGACGCGGCGAGCGGCGGCCCTGAACTGCGATTTGTCCGAAAGACACCTCACTGGACATGTGTCCACCCTAGAGTCCGGACCTGCGGGGCCGGCCACCCCGCTTCCGTCCCCGGAACAGCCAGGTAAGGGAGCCGACGTGATCGCGGATTCGAACTCCACCACTACCCGCGTGTCGCGGCGCGCGTTCCTCGGCGGCGCAGCGGCCGCGACCGTCGCCACCACCGCCGCCGCGATCTCGGCGCCCGCCGGAGCCCAGCCCCGCCCAGTCACCGAGGAGCGGCGCCGGGCCGTCGTGATCGGCAGCGGGTTCGGGGGCGCGATCGCTGCGTTGCATCTCGGGCGCGCCGGGGTGGACACCGTCGTCCTCGAGCGCGGCATCCGCTGGCCGACGGGCCCGAACGCCGAGACGTTTCCGCGGATGCTGTCTCCCGACCAACGTTCCGCGTGGCTGCAGCCCCACCCGGTGATGACGGGCGCTCCCCCGGCGGTGTTCCCACCTTTCACGGGGCTCATGGAACGCATCCCGGGCAACGGCATGGACATCTTGTGCGGAGCCGGCGTCGGCGGTGGATCGTTGGTGTACCACGGCATGACGATGCAGCCGAACGGCGAGAACTTCGCGAAGTGCGTCTCGCCGCGCATCGACTACGAGCAGATGGCGTCGGAGTACTACCCGCGGGTCGCGAGGACGCTGCGGATCGCCACGATCCCGGACGACCTGTTGAACAGCCCCCAGTACAGCTCGTCGCGCCGGTTCGTGGAGATGGCCGACGCGCAGGGCCTGCACTCGTTCCGGGTACCGATGCCGATCGACTGGGAGTTCGCGCGGCGGGAACTGCGTGGCGAGATGCGCCCGTCGTACACCAACGGCGACGTCATCTACGGCGTCAACAACGGTGGCAAGTTCTCGGTCGACGTCACCTACCTTGCAGCGGCCGAGGCGACCGGCAAGGTGGAGGTTGCCCCGCTCCACCGCGTGAACGACATCGAGCGCGGTGCCGACGGCACCTGGATCGTGCACTGCGACCGGATCGGCCGTGACGGCACCGTGCTCGAGCGCAAACGCGTCGTCTCCGACGCGCTGTTCCTCGGGGCCGGTTCCCCCGGCACCACCCGGCTGCTCGTCAAGGCCCGCGCGAAGAACGCGATTCCCGACCTGCCGGACGGCGTCGGAACGGGTTGGGGCAACAACGGCGACCGCATCTTCATGGTCACCCGGGCGCTCGACAGCCCCGGGGCGTGGCAGGGCGGTCCGGCGTGCGTCGGGGTCAAGGACTGGGACAACCCGGCCGGCGCCCTGACGATCGTCCTCGGGCCGGTGCCGTTCCCCCTCGATCTGCACACGACGTCCGTCATCGGGTACGGCGTGGTGGAGGGACTCGGAAGCTGGCACTACGACAGCGCCCGCGACGACGCGGTGCTCACCTGGAACCAGGCCTACGATCGTGGGCTCACCGACGCGATCCGCGCTCGGATCGAACAGATCGTCGGCGCCGGGTTCGGGGTGTCGGCGATCGACGTGAACGCGTTCGACACCAACACCTTCCATCCCCTCGGCGGCGCCCCCTTCGAGACCGTCTGCGACGACGCCGGACGGGTGCACGGGCAACGCGGCCTCTACATCCTCGACGGCGCGCGTATCCCGGGATCGACAGGCGCGTGCAATCCGTCGATGACGATCGCGGCCCTGGCCGAATACAGCATGGACCTTCTCGTCGCACACGACGTCGACACCGTCTTCTGAAGGAGTTCTCGTGAGAACCGCACTCGGCGCCGCGCTCGTGGCCCTGTCCGCAACACTGCTCGCCGCGCCCGCCGCGGGCGCCGGCCCGCTCGGCGACGACTTCCTGTGGGGCGTCGCCACGTCGGGCTTCCAGTCGGAGGGCTCGTCCCCGGACAGCAACTGGGCGCGCTATTCGGCATCCGGGAGGACCCACGACGCGATCGGCGATGCGGTCGACTTCCGGCACCGGTACGCCGAGGACATCGACAATGCCGCGGCGCTCGGTGTCGACGTATTCCGCTTCGGGATCGAGTGGGCGCGCGTCCAACCTGCTCCCGGGCAGTGGAACGAGGCCGAATTCGCGTACTACGACGACGTCGTGCGTCGCATCCGCAGTCACGGCATGACGCCGATGATCACCCTCGATCACTGGGTGTACCCCGGCTGGGTCGCGGACCGGGGCGGATGGGCCGATCCGCGAACCGTCGACGACTGGCTGCTCAACGCCGAGAAGGTGGTCGACCGCTACAAGGACGCCGAGGCCATCTGGATCACGTTCAACGAACCCACGACGTACGCGCAGCGCGAGCTGACCTTCGGCGGAATCTCACTCCTGGACGTCCACCGGATGTTCGACGGCATGACCCGTGCCCACCGGGCGATCTACGACCGCATCCACCAGCTCGACCCGTCCGCCCGCGTCGGCAGCAACCTCGCATTCATCCCCGCCGTCTTCGGCATGCTCGACACGCTCTTCGTCGACCGGGTGACCGACAAGCTGGACTTCCTCGGCATCGACTACTACTACGGCGTCTCGTCGGACAACGTCTCCGCGATCGCCGCTGCCACCGACCGCTTCTACGACGTCGACCCGCAGCCGGACGGGATCTACCACGCCCTCATGGCGTACCACCGCAAGCTGCCGGACATGCCGCTCTACGTCGTCGAGAACGGTATGCCCACCGACAACGCACAGGCTCGCCCCGACGGTTACACCCGGTCCGATCATCTCCGCGATCACGTCTACTGGATCGAGCGCGCTCGCGAGGACGGCGCCGACGTCATCGGCTACAACTACTGGTCGATCACCGACAACTACGAATGGGGTTCGTACCGGCCTCGATTCGGGTTGTACACCGTCGATGCCCTCACCGATCCGGCGCTGACTCGTCGCCCCACGGACGCGGTGGCGACATATCGCGATCTCGTGGCGGCCGGTGGAGTGGCCCCCGACTACCGCCCCGTGAAGGCGGCCGCCTTGTGCTCCCTCGTCGACCCCCCACGCAGTTGCATCGGCTCCGGATCCGGTGGCTCCTGACGGACCCGCCGCGGCCGGTCGGCCGGGCCCGGGGTAAATTTCTCGCCCGTGTCGTGGCAGGTCTGGGTGGCGTTCTTCGGCGCCAGCTGGGTGATCAGCCTGTCACCGGGAGCCGGCGCCATCGCGTCGATGACGACGGGCCTGAACCACGGCTTTCTTCGCGGGTACTGGAACATCCTGGGCCTGCAACTGGCGTTGCTGCTGCAGATCGCGATCGTCGCCGCGGGCGTCGGCGCTCTGCTGGCGGGATCGACGACCGGCTTCATGCTCGTCAAGTGGTTCGGCGTGGCCTACCTCGCCTATCTCGGTGTGCGGCAGTGGCGTTCGAAGCCTGACCCGGTCACGGCCGAGTCCGCCCCGGATCGTGCGTCCGCCGCCGGACTGGTGCTGCGCGCCTTCCTCGTCAACTCGAGCAACCCGAAGGCCATCGTATTCATGCTCGCCGTGCTGCCCCAGTTCCTGGACCCCGCCGCACCACTGTGGCCGCAGTACGCCCTGATAGCGGCAACGATGGTGGTGGTCGACACGATCGTGATGACCGGCTACACCGGCCTGGCCGCGCGGGTCCTGCGGCTGTTGCGCTCGCCCCGGCAGATGCAGCTCACCAACCGGGTGTTCGCGTCTCTCTTCTTCGCCGCGGCCGCCGCCCTGGCGACCGCCGTGTGAGGCTACGCGCCCTCGCGCTTCTCGATTCCCACCGCCGCGCGAAGCTCTTCCAGGTCCACGCGCAGACCCGGGTGCTCGCGGCTGAGCTCCTCCATCAGATCGGCGAGCCCGTCTGCTATGGCGTTGAGCTTCTGCTGCACCGCGTCGTCGGACCGCTTCTGTGTGTTCTGCAGCAGGGCCACCAACAGGAACGTCACGATGGTGGTGATCGTATTGATGATCAGCTGCCAGGTGTCGATGTTCTGCAACACCAGAAACGACGGCGCCCAGACCACCACGATGATGACGCACGCGACGAAGAACACCGCACGCGAAGTGAAATTACTTGTCGCCGTAGCGAACCTGTCGAACACGGACAGTTTGCCGACGACGCCCGACGGCATGGTGACGGACTGCTGCATGGGTACCTCCACAAGGATCTGGTGGGGCACTACCCAAGAGGTGCCTCGATCAAACCGGACAAGTCGTCCGGAGCTACTCAGGACCGCAGCGAGCTCCTGCCCCGCGACCAGCAGTCGGTGACGTGCTCGCCCAGGAGGTCGTCCAACGCCAGGCACGCCGCCGCCCCGAGGAGCACGTCGTCGAGCAGCTCCGGCCGATCGCTCACCAGACCGCCCGCGAGGTCGCGGACCGCGATCTGCTCGTGGACGGAATCCGCCTCGACATGTTCGTCGAAGAACAACGTCGCGGCGCTCCCGTAACCGAGGCGTCGCAGGCCGGCCGAGTACTTCTTGCTGGGCAACGCGGACGTCGTCTCGATGGCACACAGGTGGCCGACGAGAGCGCCGAGATTGCGGCGGTGCACCCCGAAATAGGACAGCGCATTCAACGTCGCCAACGTCACCGCGGGAACGGCGTCCAGGTAGTGCGCGTAGGCGTCGGACAGGCCCAGTTCGCGCATCGTGGTCGCGAACAGTCGCGAGTGCATGCGGTCGAGCCGCCCCTGCCCGTACTCGTCGATCTGGATCTCGAGCAGCGCGGCCTTCGGCGCCCCGGCCATGCGCGGGATGCCGAAGGTGTAGAGGTCCGCCTCACGCAGCTGGTTCAGCGACCGGTGGATGAGCAATTCGCGGAACTGCTCGAGCACCGCTTCCGTTGCCATGAAGTCCGAGAGGCCGGGCTCTCTCGTCGGGGCGGTCATGTCCCACAGCGCCGCCACCACGTCGTCCCCGAATCGACCCCGCGCCGCAGCGACCCGGTCGTCGGCGAGCGCGCGGATAGCGGCGTCGAACGGTCGCTCCAGCAGCCGTCGGGCCGCGACGAGACGCGGATCCCATTCCCAGCGGTCGTCGACGCCGTCGATGCCCTGCAGGTGCAGTTCGTAGAGCAACGTCAGGCACAGCTGCGCGTCGTCGTCGTGGAGGATGCCGAGGGCGTCGGCGTCGTACCGCGCGCTCAGTTCCGCGGCTGCGGTCAGGAAGCTGTCCGGCTCGCCCTCGCCTCGCAGAACGTCCAAGAGGATACCGCTGGCATCCCCTCGCATGACCGGGACGGCCATCCGACCGGTGAGTCGTTCGCCGGCGGCACCCTCTCGAAGCGGCAGCATCACGGTTCTCCTCCCTCTTCCGCCCGCGCCGCGGTCCGCACGGCACGCCGCGGCTTCTTCTTCTTGTGTGTCGAATCGCAGAACGGTGGATTCCTGGTTCCGCCGCACCTGCACAGGGCGACGACGTTGCGCTGGACGTCCACGGGCGCACCGTCGGCGTCCACCAACTCGATCGCACCGCGCACGAGGAGGGGTCCGTCCGGGCACACGGTGATCCTGACGTCGCCGTTCACTTCGGCACTCATGTAATCGCATCCTCCACCGGGTTACATGTCCTCGTGGCATCGGTCCCCCGACCCCGCCGACTGCCTGCATAGGCGATGCGGCGGATCCTGGCCAACCAGGACGGCCACATCCGGATTCCGGCCGGACAGTTGAGCACGGGGTCGAAGGACGGCTGGTCACCGTCTTCGCATGGTATCCGCCGCGTCAGGCGGAAGGACCCGACCGGAACCGGCGCTCCGCGTGCGGACGCCAGTCCGACCCCGAAGGACAGCGGTGGCACCAGATCCTCGAGCGACGGCGGGCCGTCCGGTCGGCCCCCGACGGGAGCCGCGACGATCCACCGAGGCGCCGCGCCGTCGATCCCCCGATACGCGGCCAGCGTGCTGAAGTTCGCGCTCGCCCACGAGCGGGCCGGCACGAGCGCGATGCGCGCGGGTACGAAGGCCGACGCGAGCAGCAGATCCCACGGACCACCGGGTAGACGCAGACGCACCGCGACACCGAGGATGTCGGGCAGCGGACCGGGGAGACCGATCCCGCGCGACAGGCGAGCATGGAGCGGCACCGGGTCGCCGGTCGGGAGCGGCCACCGCCCCCGACCGGCATCCCCGGTGTCGAACTCGGCGATACCCTCGAACAACACACCGTGCGGATGGAAGATCCGCGCACCGCGGACCGCCGAACCCACCTCGAACGGCGCGGACACCGCCTTGCGCAACCCATCCATACGGACCGGATTACCCCGTGGCCGCAGATTCGAATCGCACGCCGGCACCTTCCGTCGAGGCAGCTAGCGCTGCCAGACCCTGTGGGATCGCATCAGTTCGACTACCTGGTCGGTCACCTGCCGCAGGTCGTCGCCCACGTGCACGCCCGGCTTCTCGCGCGCGCCGGACGCCAGGCCTTCCGCGCCGTTCGAGTCGGCACCCACAGCCTTGCCGTGGCGGAAGGCCTCGTCGAGCAACCGGACCACTCGCGCGTCCGGTTCGGTGGTCAGGGACAGGACGGCATCGAACTCGATTGAGCGGGCCGTGTCGTACGTCCGGGACACCGTGACAGCGCTGTCCCCGAGCGTCAGTCGTCCCCCGTGCGGAGCGGTGACCAACGGGACCACTCCGTGGCCGGAAAGCACATCGAGAACCGCCTCGACGGAATCCGCGGCGGATCCCTCGTCCACGAGGACCGCCACGTTTCGGCCCTCGACCGGCCACTCCCCACCGATCTGGGACAGGGCCGCGCTCGGGCTCGACGGCAGATCCGGTTCGCTGTCGGCGACCTCGGGAACCGGCAGGCCCAGCGACCCTGCGACGTGCTCGCACAGGGTCTTGTCGACGCGTGCGAGCACCTCGAGGGCACGTTCCTTGATGGGCTGTTCGAAGCACTTCCCGAGCTCGAACGAGTAGGCATCGGCGAGATGACGCTGCTCCACCTCGGACAGGCTCGTGTAGAACAGTCGCGGCTGACTGAAGTGGTCGTCGAACGAGCTCGGCTTGGTCCGCTGCTTGGTCGTCGCCTCGATCGGCACCGGCACGTCCACGAAACCCGTGCCCGGCGCGGCGGTGAACGGGCACCCACCGTCGAGGCTGTTCGGCTTGTAGGGCGCGACCCCGTCGTGGACGGCCGTCTGGTGCATGCCGTCCCGCAGCATGTCGTTGACCGGCGCGTGCGGGCGATTGATCGGGAGCTGCCCGAAGTTGGGTCCACCGAGTCGGCTGATCTGGGTGTCGAGGTAGGAGAAGAGGCGGCCCTGCAGCAGGGGGTCGTCGGTGACGTCGATGCCCGGCACCAGGTGGCCGGGATGGAAGGCCACCTGCTCGGTCTCGGCGAAGTAGTTGGTGGGGTTGGCGTTGAGCGTCATGACACCGATCGGCTGCACCGGCGCCAACTCCTCGGGCACGAACTTGGTGGGATCGAGCAGGTCGATACCCTCGAATTCCTGTTCCGGGGTGTCCGGGAAGACCTGGACGCCCAGCGTCCACTCCGGGTAGGCACCGCTCTCGATCGCGTCGGCCAGGTCCCGGCGGTGGAAATCCGGATCGACGCCGGCCGCTATCTGCGCCTCCTCCCACACGAGGGAGTGCACACCGAGTCGCGGCTTCCAATGGAACTTCACCAGGCTGGTCTTGCCGTCCGCATCGACCATCCGGAAGGTGTGGACGCCGAAGCCCTCCATCATCCGGTACGAACGTGGGATTCCACGATCCGACATGTTCCACATCGTGTGTGCGGTGGCCTCCGTGTGGAGGGTGACGAAATCCCAGAATGTGTCGTGCGCACTCTGCGCCTGGGGAATCTCCCTGTCCGGGTGCGGTTTACCGGCATGGATGATGTCCGGGAACTTGATCGCATCCTGGATGAAGAAGACCGGGATGTTGTTGCCGACGAGGTCGAACGTGCCGTCTTCGGTGTAGAACTTGGTCGCGAATCCACGGGTGTCGCGGACGGTGTCCGCCGACCCCCGAGAACCCAGCACGGTGGAGAACCGCACGAAGACCGGTGTCTCGACGTCCTTCCGGAGGAACGCTGCGGACGTGATGTTCTCCGCCGCTCCATTCGCCCGGAAGACGCCGTGCGCTGCGGCACCGCGCGCGTGCACCACTCGCTCCGGGATGCGCTCGTGATCGAAATGGGTGATCTTCTCGCGGAAATGATGGTCCTGCAGCAGAATCGGTCCCCGCGGCCCCGCCTTGAGGGAGTGATCGGTGTCGGTCAGCCGGGCACCCTGCGCGGTCGTCAGCGTTTCACCCTGTTGCCGCCGATCGCCGTCGGCGGCGCCGGTCGGCGAGATCCGGTCCGGTCCCGACTGGTCGTCCTTCGTGAGCCGGGGAACCGGCCCGCTCGTCGGCTCGGCCTTCTCGGGGGTGAGTGCGCTCGGCGCACCGGGAACATCGAATTCGTTGATGGACAACGACATCATTCCTTCCTGTTCGTCGGATGTGATCGAAATTCGGGTCACTCATGGAGGGCTGGCAGGACCGGCACCCACGGGCGCGGCGTTCGGCCGGCTCCAGGCCTTCGACTGCTCGTCGAAGCGGATGAGACCTCGCGACTCGAAAGCGTCGAGCCATCCCCGCATCGGCCACCAGCCCCAGCGGCGCTCGAAGATTGCGGCGTTGCGGAGGATGTCGTCCAGATGCTCGACGGGAGGGTCGGAGACGCGGTGGTGGAGGTGGAATGCGTCCGCTCCCCCGACCCAGGCGAGCCCCACCCCGGCTGCCGCAGCAACCTGGGCGAAGTCGGTGTCCTCTCCGCCATACCCCGTGTAGTCCTCGCAGAAACCACCGAGGCGTTGCCACACCCGCGGGCGAACGGCGAACGAGAGCGACCAGAACAGCTCGTACCGGTCGTCGACCAGGACGGTCCCGTCCGGTGGCGCCGGGCGTGCCGGATGCGGGGCTACCGGTGGTACGCCCGCCCCGGGATACTCCCGGATTCGGGTCGACGCCTCGGCATCGAGATAGGTCACGGGCCCGCACAGCACCGTGTCCCGATGCTGTGCCGTCGCGGCGCCCCGCTCGTAACGACCGAGCATCCGCGGGTGTGGGACGCAGTCCACGTCCAGGAACACCAGCAGATCCGCCCCTCGGTCGATCGCTGCCTCCGCTCCGAGGTTGCGTGCCCTCGCCAGTGGAAGCTCGTCGGTCGAGGCCGGGATCCACACGCTGCGAGTGGCGTCGGAATGCTCGGCGACGATGTCGGTGACGGCCCGGTCGCCCATCGCGACGACGACGTGGTCGTGTGCGGCCACGGTCGATCCGCGCAGCCGACGCAATTGCGTGCGCAAGTGGTCGTGTCGGCCCGACACCACGGTCACCACAGAGGTCCTCATCCGGCTCCACCTCCGTCCAGGACGCGTTCGACGGCAGCCGCGGCACGGTCCACGGCTCCGCGGGTGTTCCACCGTTCCCAATCCGACCCCCCGCCCTGTCGAGCCCGCTCGATCAGGCCGGGCCACTCGGCCGGTGACGGCCAGGACGGTTGTACGACCGCCAAGCGCGCGGCGTGCAGCACGCCGGCCGTCGTGACCTGTTCGGCGAAAGGGCGCTCCTGCGGGATCACGATCGACGCGGCACCGGCGGCGGCGACGTCCGCGACGGCGTTCTGTCCGGCATGCGTGACCACCACCGAACTCGCACACAGATCCGGCCAGGGATCGTCCTTCCATCCCCCCGGCCCGCCGAGCGTGACCCACTCGACGCCCGGTACGGCGGTGTTCCACTGTTCGAGGCGTTGCCGGGTCAGCGACGTTCCGCCCGCGCCACTGAGCACCGTGACCCGGACGGTGCCGGAGTCTCCCGTGACGGCCCGGGCACGTTCCCCGAAACGGCTGAGGCCACCCACATAGGTCGTCTTGGCGGCGTGTCGCTCCAGCCAGGCCGGTGCATACAGCTCGCGCGGCCACGCGGCGATGATGTGGTCCGCCACGTCGTACGCAACCCGGTGGACCGCGTCGTCGCGCTCGCCCGGCATCGCGATCACGACCGTGGGAACACCCATCAGGCGCACGAACGTGGCGACCTCGACCGATACGTCGACAATCATCGCCCGAGGGCGCGCGGTGCGAATCCAGTCGGCGAGCGTCGCCATCCGCGACCGGAGTCCCGGGTCCTGCAGCGGCGCCCAGTGCAGTGCACCGCCGGCGGTGGGATTTCGCGGTGCGGTCGAGGCGTCGTCCCGGTCGAGATGAACGACCTCGCGAAACGGGTGCGGGTGTTCGAGGGCGAGCGAAGTGAGCGCGACGACCGGTGTATCGAGCCGACCGGCGAGAGTCCGTGCACGGGTCAGGTGCCCGCGACCGTGGTGGTGCACGTAGTACCCGATCATGCGACCGACACCCCTTGCAGTCGACGGGCCGCGCTGCGGCTGGCGGCCGATCGGTAGCACCGCTCGTATGCGGAGACCATCGCGGTTTCCGAGCATGCCGCGAGCGCTCGGGCCCGCACCCGGGCCCGTGGGAGCATCGCCGCGTCGGCGATGGCAGAAGCCATTGCTCCGATGTCCCCGGGAGGGACCAGTCGTCCGCTTTCCCGGTCGACGATCTCGGGAATTCCGCCGCGCGCGAACGCGACGACGGGCGTCCCGCACGACAGAGATTCGGCTACCACCAGCCCGTACGGCTCGTCCCAGTCAGGAGTCACGAGCGACACGGCGCAATCGCCTACGAGCCGGGCCAGGTCGGCACACGGCAGATGCCCGAGATAGTCGACGACGCCGGCCCGCAGACGGGGTTCGACCGCGGTGCGGAAGTAGGCCGGATCGCTCACCGGCCCCGCGATCCGCAGCGATATGCCCGCTCGCTCGGCAGCGTCGATCGCCAGGTGGGTGCCCTTCTCCTCGGTGATGCGGCCGAACCATACGGCGCCGTCGCCGCCCTCTCCGAGCGGCCAAGCATCGGTGTCGACTCCGTTCGGAACGACTCGGATCGGGGTTTTCACAACGGATTCCCAGGCCGCGGCGGTATGCCCGCTCACCGCAACGAAATCCACGCCGACGCCGCCGGTGAGCGCGGTGGCCGACCCCAGCCACGGCGTCGGCGGGGTATGCAGGGTACTGACCATCGGGACCGTAAGCGTCGGTGCCATTGCCAGCGGCAGATAGTGCAGGCTGTGGTTGTGCACGACGTCGAAGCGATCGGCACCGTGTTCCGCGAGTTCCAGCATGAGCCCGAGGTAGGCGTGATGGTCCGCGAGGAACTCCGGATGCGGCATCGACGGATCACCGCTGGCGAGGCGACTCGGCCGGAACGACCTGACCCTCAGGTTTCCGCTCGCGACGTCGGCGTCGGAACCGTCCGCGGCGAACAGGGTTACCTGGTGGCCGACGCGCTCCAACGCTCGCGCCAGGTGCCACACGTGCGATTCGAGGCCCCCGGCGAACGGCTGACGGATGGGGTGGCGAGACGACGCGATGATTGCAATCCGTAGGGTCGCCGTCATCCCAGCGCCCGCTCGTAGATTGCTCGGTGTGCGCGAGCGAGGAAGCGTCGCTCCGACATCCGCTCCTCCCAGGTGGCGCGCGGTGACGTCCACCGTTTCCGGTACGCGCGCTGCACACACTCCTCCAGTGAAGCCGTATCGAAGCGTTCTTCGTCGAATGTGTACGTCTCACAAGGGTTCTGCTGATGATAGAAGCCGCAGGATGGTGCGATCACCTGCGTGCCCAGGTCGTGGCAGGCCTCCAGCCATCCGGAGTGGGTGCCGAACCGATACGGCAGTACGGACACCGACAGGGACGACAGATAGGAGAAGAGCCGCTCGTCCGAGTAGTAGGGGTGCACGTCGACGGTGACTCGTTCACGATCGCCGTACTTGAGGAGCAGTTCTCCCGTTTCGGGCGCGTACCAGTGGTTGTCGGGATCGAAGACCTCGTCGTGGAGGTCGACTCTCAGTTCGGCGCCGGGAAGGTCCGAGACTGCCCGCGTGAGCGCCTCGACGACCGGAAGGACGTCCATGTTGGCGCGGAAACTCTTGGCGTGCAGGCCCACCGTGAACGTTTCGGCGGCGGAGGCACCGCGGTGTGCGAACCATTCCTTCTCGACTACGTGCGGATGTGGCAGGACCGTCGCCGAGCGCTGCCATCGGTCGTCGATCACCCGAGCCGCTCCGGGCGTCAAGGTGATCAGTTCATCGGCCAGGGGGATCAACACGTCGAGTTGCTCGTCGTGCATCGACGGGTCCGGATGGTGGGGGTTGCGCAGATCGTGCACGGTGTAGACGAGCGGCTTTCCCTGATCACGCAGTTCGCCCACGATGTCCTGCAACGTCTTCGGATTCACCGCGTCGAAGCCGAAGTGGATGTGGAAGAGGTCGAAGTTCGACGCGTTCGTACGAATCCACACGGGGTCGAGCATGAGAGGAGGCCACCAACCGCCGGGGACCTTCCGGCCGTCCTCCGGCACCGGGTCGGGCAGTCGGGTCACCTCGTCGTCGAACTCCGGCGACCCCAGATGTCGCACGTAGACATGGGAAGCCGGGACGGAAGCGAAACGAATCGGCCTCATCGAGCTCCTCGGGATTCGGGGCACGGCATCACCTGTCGGGTGACACCGTGCACATATTGGTGTGGGCAGCGCCTCGGATCGGACGAGTCAGCGGCTCGGGGGGCGCTGAGCGATCACACGCGCCCACCATCCGTCGAGCGGGCTCGGGTCCGGGTATCGGACGACATCGGGACCCGCGAACACCTCCCGGCGATCTGCTCCCAGAAAGTTCTTGTCGGCATTCCTCATGGCACTCATCCCTTCACCTCGGATGCAACGGGCCCGTACCCGAACGTCGGACGAAGATCCGGCAGGTGGGCTGCTGCTTCCGAACCCGTCCACAGGACGCCGTCCGGACACACAGAGAATCTATACCCCCCACACCAAATTTTCTCTGGAAGGTCCACATTGCCTGGCCGAAGCATCGCCACAGCAAGTCCGACGGGAATACCGCCCTCCGTGATCCACTGCCCCGACATATCCACGCCTCACCATCACCATGCATATGCCGGGAAGCGTGTTGTACCAGCGTCCAGGTGCACCGATGACGCACCGGCAGCATCGGCGATGACCCGCGCCAGACGGGCGACTCGTCCGACACGCCGGACCCGCGTCTTCGAACCGCGCTGCAAATCTCACGCAACAGGTATAGATTTTGTCCTACAGACGACCGATCAATCCTCAACCGACGGGGGTTCGGATGAGCATCCCGATACCCCCCGCACGCCCGACCTGCCCCTCACCGAGAACAGGATGTGCGATGAGCGACTTCCTCACCGATTACGACGACTCCCGCGAGGCCTGCGACGAGCAGGTTCGCCGCTGCATAGAAGAACTCCGCGACCATTGCGCGTCCGGAGAGACCGACCCCGAGGAACTCCATCGCTGCGTGGACCGACTGTGCGTCGCCGCTCTTCCCATGGCTTACCGCGTCGCCGGCCGGTACCGCAACCGAGGGGTTCCGACAGCCGAGCTCCGCCAGGTGGCGGCCCTCGCCCTGGTCGGAGCGGCCCGCCGGTTCGACCCGAGCAGGGGCACGGACTTCATCCCCTACGCCGTCACATCGGTGCGCGGCGAGATCCGCAAGTACTTCCGCGATTTCACCTGGTCCACCCATGTTCCTCGGCGCCTGCAGGAGAGCCACCTGGCCGTGCGGAACCGGATGGAATCGCTGTCGACCGAACTGGGCCGAACGGTCCGACTCGACGAGGTGGCGCATTCGCTGGGGATGCCGGTGGAGGAAGCCGAGGAAGCTGAGCGCGTGGGCGAGTTGTACTCGTGCGAGTCGCTCGACGCCACGCCGGTGGACGGTTCCGTTCCACGCCTGCACACCACCGGCGATGTCGATGCCGACCTCTCGCGGGTCGAACACCGGCACCTGCTGCGTCGGCTCATGGCCACGCTCGACGAACGCCAGCGCACCCTGTTGTGGCTCCGCTATTTTCACCAGATGTCGCAGTCCGAGATAGCCGAACAGGTGGGGTTGTCCCAGATGCACGTCTCCCGGCTACTGCGGCAGTCGCTCGAGCACCTACGCAGGCAAGCGGACGAGACGGTGGCAGCAGCGTGAGCCGCACCGAACGTGTCCTGGTTGCCGGAGGAGGGCCACGCCTCAGAGAAGCCCGCGCCGCGTGGCCGTCTCCACCGCCTCGGCGCGGCTGGCGACGTCGAGTTTCCGGTAGAGGTTCCGTGTATGCGTGCGAACGGTGTTGAGTGACACGTGCAGCTCGCGGGCGATCTCGCGTAACTGTCTCCCGGTGGCCAGTTCGCCCAGCACGACCTTCTCGGTGCGTGTCAGCCCCGGATTGCGCCCCGCATTGGCATCGAGCAGCTTCGCCCTGACGTGCACGACGAACTCGTGGGTGTGCTCACCGCCGGGTGGGAGCGCTGCGAGCAGTTCGGCGGCGTCGGCAGCGCAGTCGAGGAACGGCATCACGATCCGAGCCGGTTCCGCCAGTTCGAGCGCACGTGAGAGCGCGACGGACGCGTCGTCCGAACGGTGCTCCCGGTTCGCCACCACGGCGTCCAGAAGCCAGGCCCGGACAGCGAGCGCCGGATGCAGCGGCCGGTCGCGGACGGTGGCCAGCAGCTCACCCGCAGCCCCAGTCCGGCCCACGTGCAACTCGACCATCGCCCGCGCCACCACCACGTCGGGGATCTCACCGAAGGCGTCCGCTGCCTTCTCGATCACCTGCGCGGCCGTGTTCGTTCGGCCCGCGTCCAGAACGACTGCCATCGCCGGCGTCACGAGGGTATTGCTCAGCCCGGCCTGCGGACCGCGACTGAGCAATCCGATCAGGGCCCGGCTCACCGCGTCCGCTTCCGCCGTCGTCGGCCGCACCGTGCGCCGCGCCTGCAGGAGCGCGAACGCCACCTCCGCGTGGCCGCCGGAGACCGGCGCACTCGTCCCGTCCGGCCGCGTGCGCCGGGGCGACGTGAGGGCGAGTGCGTGGACCGGGCTGTCGTCGGGCAGCTGCTCGCTCCGAACGTAGGTGTCCATGCATACGGCGGCCGCGCACTGGAAGGCGTCGATCCGGTCGGTGAGACCGTGGGCGGCAGCATATTCCAGCGCGCGCCCGGCTCGCAGGCTCATCGTCGTGAGGTCACCGATCACCCCCGACAGGATCGACAGCCTCGCGAGGGTCCGCAGGATCAGGCGCGGGTGGGCACCGACGTCGCCGAGGGAGAGCGCCTCGCGGAGCAGTCGCTCACTCGACGCCGGGTCACCGAGGAACATGCGCGCGACCGAATGCTGTAGTGCGACGTAGCAGTCCAGATCGGCGCTGCCGCTCGGTCCGCACTCCTCGAACGCGGCGAGCGCATCCTTCGGCATGGCCGATCCACCGATCACGGCGATCTCGACCGACAGAGCCGCCGCGAACACCGTGGCAGCGGAGGCGACGCCGCCGGAGGTCGGCGCCGAACCCAGGGCCCCCAGAAAGGCGCGCGCGGCGTCCGGGTAGTTCTGTTCGACCGCGGCGAGCGCGCGCAGGTATCGCACAGCCGGCAGATCGGCGTACCGGGCGCCGAGGAGATTCCAGAGCTCCTCGGTCCGGCCGTCGAACACCACCGTGAGTCCGTGCAGGAGGGCGAGCTCCTCGATCGCCGCCTCATCCCCCAGCGCGACGAGGTGTTCGAGGGCGACGAGCGGCTCGCGCGCCTCGAGGAACCACCGCGCCGCGGTCCGGTGCAACCGGGCCACCCGTTGGGGGTCTCGATCGCGAACTCCCGCACGGGCATGTGCGCGAATGAGGGGATGCCATCCATACCGGACCCCTGCGGCATCCGACGAACATCTGACGACCGGTACACCGAACTTCTCGCGATCCGACGCCACCCTGTCCACGCTCGCCTCGTCGAGCTGTTCCGCGAGATCGGCGTCGAAGAACTCGACGATGCTGGTGGCCTCGATGAAGCGCAGCAAGTACGCGGGCAGAGCATCGAGCGTTTCTGCCACGACGTACTCCGAGATCCGCTGCGGATAGCGGACGAGATCGGCAATGGCTCCACTCGGATCCGTGTGGTTGGAGAGTCTTATCGCGGCTAGTCGCAGCGGCGCCGCCCACCCACGTGTCAGCTCCAGCAGCGCGTCGAGATCGGACTCGCCGAGCGAGTGCCCGTACTCCTCGACGATCGCGGCGGCCTCGGGCCGGCCGAGCGCCAACTCCTCCCAGCCGATCCAGGTGAGCGTGCCGTCGAGCGCATAGCGGGAGAAGGGCAAGTCGGGGGTTCTCCGGCACGCGACCACCACCGTCGAATGCGCCGGCGCCGAGTCCACGAGGCTCGCCAGCACCCCGAGCGCCACGTCGTCCCGGACCTCGTGGGCGTCGTCGAGTACCAGTACGGTCGGACGTCCCGCCGAGGACAGCCTCTCCCACAGTCCGACAACCCTGCGCCGCAACTCTTCTGCATCGTTGTCGGCGGGTCCGAGTACCAGCCAGGCTATCTCGCGAGCCGCCGTCTCTCTCGCGAGCCAGTCGGCGACCAGCACCGTCTTCCCGGTTCCCGCGGCCGCACTGATCAGGATCTTGTCGGGCACGTCCCGCGCGGCGACCGCATCGAGCATCGCGTAGAGGTCCTCGCGCGGCTGAACCGTGACCGACAGCCGCGGCGGAGGCATCGCCTCGGGAGCGGGTCGATCAGCCGACCGCCCCGCAGGAGAGCCGCCACCGGAAACGTCTCCCGCCGAACTCTGCTGCGCCACATGACTCCTCCGCCGATCCCTGTATGGACTCCCCGACCCACTGAGTCTTATCAGACATTTCGACCGGCTAAGGAAGGTTCAAGATCAACTGTGAGCGAGGCCGCACCATATACCTGTAACTCCAGGTACTCAATAGAATTCAGCGCTCGAACAGAGTCAGAGTCGTCTCCGCGACATCGTCGAGCCAGACCCTCCGCTGCTTCGGTGTCGCATCGGTCACCGGCCTGAGGACGTGGCGTACGAAGGACGGGCCGTCGAGATACGGGGCGAGACACCGTCCCCAGATCGCTTCGAGGGGATCCCCGAACACCGCCTCCTCACGTTCGGCGGTGGTGTCCGAGGTGTTCACCACGAGCATCCGCTCGATCGTGACGAGGCTCTCGGGCTCACCGGTCGCGTCGGGCAGACGGTAGGCGACGCCCGGGACCACGACGCGGTCCATCCAGCCGGCGAGTATCGCGGGCGGCTTGCCCCACCAATTCGGGTGGACGACGACGAGACCCCGGGCCTCCCGCAGTTCGGCGCGGTGCCGCCCGACGACGGTGTCGGACTCACGCGCCAGGTACGCCTCGACCGACTCGCCGGTGGTGTATGCCTCCTCGGCCGAGACGATCGGATCGAACTGCTCCGCGTACAGGTCGTGGAACCGGACGTCCGCCCCCGCGTCGGTCAACACCGTCCGGATCCGGTCCGCGATCGCATGGCAGTAGCTGTCCGGGCGTGGGTGCGCGAGCAGCAGCATCACGTGCGACACGGCGGGCTACATGTCCAGACCGAGGTCCAGCACGCTGACCGAGTGAGTCAACGCGCCGACCGCGAGATAGTCGACACCGGTCGCCGCGTAGTCCGAAGCGACGTCGATCGTGAGCCCGCCCGACGACTCGAGTTTCGTCGAGGGCGAGACGGTGTCCCGGCGCTGCACGGCCACCTGCGTCTGCCACAGCGGAAAGTTGTCCAGCAGAACGAGTTCGACACCCTCGGCCAGCACCTCGTCGAGCTGGGTGAGGTCGTCGACCTCCACCTCGCACTCGATGCCCGGTGCGACGGCGCGTACCGCGCGCAGAGCGGAGACCACAGAGCCTGCCGCGGCGACGTGGTTGTCCTTGATGAGCGCCGCGTCACCGAGACCCATCCGATGGTTCACACCTCCACCCACCCGCACCGCGTACTTCTGCAGCCCGCGCATGCCGGGCAGCGTCTTGCGGCTGTCCCGGATCTTGCACTCCGTACCGGCCACGGCGTCCACCCACGCGGACGTCGCGGTCGCGATGCCGGACAGGTGGCACATGAGGTTCAACATCGTCCGCTCGGCGGTGAGCAGCCCTCGCGTGGGCGCGTTCACGGTGAGCACGGCGTCGCCGGGCTGCACCCGGGTGCCGTCCGCGACGCGGTCGAGTACCTCGTAGTTGCCGGCGCCGATCACCTCGTCGAGTACGAGCAGTCCCACGTCGACGCCCGCGACGGTGCCGACCGAACGCGTCACGACGGCAGCTTTCGCCACGGCACCCTCCGGCACCGTCGCGACCGAAGTGATGTCGGGTCCGTAGCGCAGATCCTCGTCGAGCGCGGTGCGCACCAGCGCGAGCGTCTCCTGCGGATCGAGTCGGTCCAGCGTGCTCATCGTGCTCCTGTCGATTCCAGTTCGGGTACTTCGAGTTCACCGTCGCGACCGATTCGCACCTCGATGCTGCGTCGGAACGCGTCGGTCGTGTCCGGGTAGTCGGTGCGGGTGTGGCAGCCGCGGCTCTCCCGGCGAGCGAGGGCCGCCATCACGAGCGCCGACGCCGCGACCGTGAGCGAGGTGTCCTCGAGTGCCGCTCCAATGCCCGCGACCGCTACGCCGCTGCGACCCAATTCGCTTGCGGCGGAGGCGAGCCCATCTCCATCCCGGACCACCGAGGCATGCGCCGTCATGAGCGTCTGCACCGTTTCGCGGGGCGCCCGCCGCCGGAACGGCAGCAGCAGATCGGTCGCCTCGACCCTCAGGTCGGCACGTTCGGCGGCCGCGTGCCCGACGCGCTCGCCCACCACGAGCCCCTCGAGGAGACTGTTCGACGCCAGACGATTGGCGCCGTGCAGACCGGTACGGGCAACCTCACCCGCCGCGAACAGTCCGGGCACCTCCGTCCGCCCGTGCACATCGGTGACGACGCCGCCACACGAGTAGTGCGCGGCTGGGGCGACGGGGATCAACTGTCGGCTCGGGTCGATGCCGGCCGCCAGGCACGAGGCGGTCACGGTCGGGAACCGCGACGCGAAATTCGTCAGGTGTCGGGCATCGAGATAGACGTGGTCGGTTCCGGTGTCCCGCAAACGCTGCGCGATCGCACGCGAGACCACGTCGCGTGGCGCGAGGTCACCCTGCGTGTGCACGCCGTCGGTGACCGACCGGCCCTCCGCATCGACGAGCCGGGCACCCTCGCCGCGCACCGCCTCACTGATGAGGGGCCGCCGTCCCACCCCGCCGGGCGCGAACAGCACGGTGGGGTGGAACTGCACGAACTCGAGGTCGGCCACGGGCGCGCCGGCCTCGAGCGCCAGCGCGATACCGTCCCCGGTGGCGCCGGGCGGATTGGTACTGCACGAGTACAACTGCCCGAGTCCGCCGGTCGCCAGCACCACGGACGGCGTGTGGATGACACCGAGCCCCTTGTCCGACAACACGATCAGGCCGGTCACCCCGTGCGGGTCGGTGGTCACGCGCGCGGCGGCCGCACCGAAGAGCACCGGCATCCCGGCCGCGTTCAGCGCACGCTGCACCTCGGCACCCGTTGCGTCGCCGCCGGCGTGCACGATGCGCCGCGTACTGTGCCCACCCTCGCGGGTGCGGGCCACGGTGCCGTCGGCTCCGACGTCGAAGACGGCGCCCAGCGCGGTCAGCGCGGCGAACGCCTCCCGGCCGGCGGACACGATCGACCGGACGGCGGCCTCGTCGCACAGTCCGACGCCCGCGACGCAGGTGTCGCCGGTGTGCGAGTCGACCGAGTCGGTCCGCGGATCGCCGACCACGGCGATGCCACCTTGCGCGTACTGCGTCGCGGTGTCGGTGGGCCCGCCCTTGCTCACCACGAGAACCTGCAGACCGCGTTCTGCGGCCACCCGCGCGGCCGTCAGCCCCGCGACCCCTCCCCCGACGACCACGACATCGGCGCGCGCCTCCCACACGACGCCGTCACCCCCGGGACCGGCGACCATTACTCCCCGCCGCCGGGGTTCCCGATCTCGATCATGCGCTGCACGGACTTTCGCGCCCGCTCGGCCACATCGGGGGCGACGTGGACCTCGTCCTTACCCTCGACGAGGCAGCGCAGCAACGCGGCCGGGGTGATCATCTTCATGTACGGGCACGAAGCACGGTCATTGACGGCCTGGAAGTCCACGCCCGGCGCGGCCTTGCGCAGCTGGTGCAGCATGCCGACCTCGGTGGCGACGAGAACCTGCTTGGCGCCGGTCTCACGGGCAGCGTCGAGCATGCCGCCGGTCGAGAGGATCTTGACCTTGTCCTCGGGGACGAAGCCCTCGCCCGCGAGGTAGAGCGCGGACGTGGCGCAGCCGCACTCGGGATGCACGAACAGCTCGGCGTCCGGGTGACTCTTGGACTTCGCGGTGAGCTCGTCACCGTTGATGCCGGCGTGGACGTGGCACTCCCCCGCCCAGATGTGCATGTTCTCGCGGCCGGTCACCCGCTTGACGTGGGCGCCGAGGAACTGGTCCGGCAGGAACAGCACCTCGCGGTCGGGATCGATCGAGGCGACGACGTCGACGGCGTTGGACGACGTGCAGCAGATGTCGGTCAGGCCCTTCACCTCTGCGGTGGTGTTGACGTAGGACACCACCAGTGCGTCGGGGTGCTCGGCCTTCCACTCCCGGAGCTGCTCGGCGGTGATCGAGTCGGCGAGCGAGCAGCCGGCCCGCTCGTCCGGGATCAGCACGGTCTTCTCCGGGCTCAGGATCTTGGCGGTCTCGGCCATGAAGTGGACGCCGCAGAAGACGATCGTGCCCTCTTCCGCTTCGGCGGCGATCCGCGAGAGCGCCAGCGAGTCACCGACGTGGTCGGCCACGTCCTGGATCTCGGGCAGCTGGTAATTGTGCGCCAGGATCGTGGCGTTGCGCGCCTTCGCCAGACGGCGCACCTCGGCAGCCCACTCGGGCCCGCCCTCGACACCGGTGTACCCACCGGGGCCGTCCACGATCTGTCCCGCACCCGCCCACATCGTCGAGGTCATGGCCACTCCTTCTTTCGAAGCCTGTTCGACGGCTCCGTCACTACAACCCGGGCGGGCTGGCCCGAATTTCCGAAATCGAGGTTTTCGACTTAGGATCGAAAACATGCCACATAGTAGCACCGTCCACGAAGTGCTCACCGCGGTGTTCCAGGTTCGGCCCGCCACCGAGACCATCTCCGCAGGTGACGGCCATCACGGCCCCAACGGGTGCCGCGGCGACGAACTGATGGTGCTGCTGTGGCAGCGCGCTCTCGATCCCCAGAAAGGCACATGGTCGCTGCCCGGCGGGACACTCCGCATCGACGAGGACCTGAAAACCTCGGCCCGTAGACAGTTGGCCGAGAAGGTCGACGTCCGCGAGGTGGCCCACCTCGAGCAATTGTCGGTCTTCAGCGATCCCCACCGCGTCCCCGGCGACCGCCGAATCGCCTCCACCTACCTGGGCCTGGTCCCCCTCCCCGCCGATCCACAACTCCCGGCGGACACGGCCTGGCACCCGGTCTCCGCGCTTCCGGAGATGTCCTTCGACCACGGGACGGTGGTCGAGCACGCGCGCACGCGGTTGGCCGCGAAACTGTCGTACACCAACATCGCGTTCGCCCTGGCGCCCGACGAGTTCACGATGTCGACCCTGCGCGAAATCTATTGCGCCGCTCTCGGTTACCAGGTGGATACGACGAACCTGCAGCGAGTCCTGACCCGACGCGGCGTCATCACCGCCACCGGCAACACCGCCCGATCGGGGCGCACCGGCGGCAGACCCGCAGCGCTCTACCGCTTCACCGAGTCGCAACTGCGGGTGACCGACGAATTCGCGGCGCTTCGTCCCCCGGTCTGAGTTCGCCCCCCTTTGTCGGCACGTCCGATTACACTCGAAACTATGTTCGAAGCGGGTGGTGCGAGTGGAGGCGTGGAAGCGGCTGACGCCGCCGAGCTGCTCACCGCCCGGCATGCCCGGATCGCACGGGAGCAGTACCTCGAGATCGAGTCGGTGACCGATCTGTTCGTGGTCCGGTGCGAGGAGGACGCCCGGGCGGGCCGGAACGAAGCACGTCACGGCGAATTCGCTCACGTCGAAGTCGCCGGGATTCTCGGGCTGACGGAGTCGGCGGCGCAGCGGATGATCGGCCTCGGCTGCGATCTGCGGTGGCGGCTGAGCCGGGTCCGAGCGGCGTTCGCTACCGGGCGGATCGACCTCGCGAAAGCACATGCCCTAGCCGAGATCCTCGCGAAGGTCTCCGACGAGGTGCTCGCCGAGATCGAGGAACGACTACTCGACGGTGCCGACCGGACGAGTACCACCCGGCTGAGGAATCAGGGACGACGCCTGATCGCCCGCCTGGATCCGGAGGGTGCACGCGAACGCCGGAGGCGCGCCACCGCGGATCGCGACGCGCGCGTCATCGCCCGTGACGATGGGATGGCCGAGGTCGACGGTCTGCTGCCCGCCGCGGGTGGCCGGATCCTGGCCGGTCGGCTCCGGGCGATGTGTTTCGACGTGTGCGCCAAGGATCCGCGCACCGATGCGCAGCGACGCGCCGACGCATTGGTCGCGCTCGCTTCGGGGCACACACACCTCGACTGCACTTGCGGGCGCGACGACTGCGCCACCCACGCGCGCTTTCCCACGCGTGACGATCCCCCCGCCCGTTCGGGCGTCTCGGTGCAGGTCCTGGTCGGCGTCGACGCGTCGACACTGCTCGGGCTCGACGACGCCCCCGGCTACCTGTTCGGCCACGGCCCCATCGACGCCGATCTGGCGCGGGATCTCGCTGCGGACGGCACATGGAAACGGGTGCTCACCCTCACCGATCGCGATCGCGATCGGGTCGCATCAGCGACAGCCTGTTCGACAGGCCCGGTCGTCGGTGTCGGCTCCCCACTTCCGCCGCCGCGACAGGCACCCGCCGATGTCGCGGTGCGCCTTCGCGAACGCACATACCGACCTAGCCGCCAGCTTGCGGAGACCGTGCGGATCCGGGACGGCGGGTGTCGTTTCCCGAACTGCACCGTCCAAGCCAGTGCGTGCGATATCGACCACACGGTCGCGTTCGATCACGACGAACCCGCACGCGGTGGACCCACTACCGAAGCGAACCTCGCGTGCTTGTGTCGCAAACACCATCGGCTGAAAACACTCGGCCACTGGGCCGTCCGGCAGATCGGCGGCGGAAGGTTGGAATGGTCGGGTCCCTCGGGGCGGCCCGTCGTCACCGAACCCTATGGGCCGTTCACCGATACAGGCCTGCGCGAGATCTCTGCAGGAATCAGCGCCGAACTCCTGGACAGAGTCACCGACAGTGCCACCGTGGCGGCGTTGAACTACTCACGCGCCGAACTCGATCTCGACTACCTCCTCGACGTCCACATCCCGCCTCGACAACGCCGGCGCCGCGGGCACACCCCGCGCCACGGCAGTTCACGGACGACGATCGAGCCCGAAACATCGCTGTCCGCAACTGCTGACGATTCGCCGCCGTTCTGATCGGAATCAATTCGACGACACACTATTTCGAACGACGAGCGCGATCGGCTGCCGCCCGTCGACACCGTTGGAGGCGAGTTCGAGCGCCTCGGTCGCCGCAAGCACCGGGATGCACGAAGCTTCACCGGCGAGCCCGACGGTCGTGAACACGGTCAGCGGTCGGCATCCGAGCAGCGGAAAACGGCCACCGACAGCAGCGCGATTGCACGTGCAGATCGACGTTCGGAAAGGTGTTCCCGAGCCACGGCCATCATCAGCGCCGCGAGTCCGAGTCCCGCCCCCTGCGCCGCGCGCCCGATCAACAGGACCGGGAACGGCACCGGAAGCGCCGTCAGCGCGCCGCCCGCGGCGACAATCGTCAGCGTCCAGATCACCACCGCACGACGACGCGGGCCCGACCCGAGCCGACTGAGGATCGGCGTGCTCACGGCACCCGAGAGCAGCGGGACGGTCAACGTCCACTGCGCCGCAGCGAGAGAAACGTGATAGTCGCGCTCCGCGTCGACATCACGGTCGGAGCCTACGACCGTCGAATCCCGCGTGCTCGGCGCCGCGACTTGTCGGGCTGTGGCACTACATTCGTTCCATGACGACGCCCCGGGAGCTCGCTCTGATGCGCCTCGTGGCGCAGCGGATCTCCGGTCCTGCCTGCCCTTCGGCCGCGGAGGCCGTGCGCTGGCTCACCGCGGCGCAGGCGCAGGATTTCCCCGGAGCAATCACCTCGATCGCCGCCAGGGCCGGGGGCGGTGGCCGGAAGTCGATGCTCGACGCCCTGAACAGCGCAGAGGTGGTGCGCTCATGGCCGATGCGGGGCACGCTGCATTTCGTCGCCGCGGAGGATCTGCGGTGGATGCTCGCACTCACCGGTGCGCGGACGCTGTCGAGTGCACGAGCCCGCCACCGGGCCCTCGACATCGACGACGCCGCGGTCGACCACGCCGGCACCATCGCACGAGAGGCGCTCGCCGACGGCGGCCTCGGGCGATCAGAACTGATGCAGGCCTGGGAGCGGGCCGGGATCGCGACGGCGAACCAGCGCGGACAGCACCTGTTGTGGACGCTGGCACTCACCGCAGTGGTGTGTCTGGGCCCGGTCGACGGCGGCACACAACGGGTGGTGTCGTTCGACGACTGGATCGGCAGCTCACGCGAACTCGACGGTGACGAGGCACTCGGCGAGTGGGCGTTACGGTACTTCCGCAGCCACGGACCGGCGACGGTGGACGACTTCGTGTGGTGGACGAAACTGACCGTCCGGCAGGCACGTGCAGGTCTGGCGTCGGCGGCCGAGCGTCTCGAACGGATCGTGGTCGACGGGGTCGACTACTACCTCGACCCGGCGACGCCCGATCTGCTCGCGGCGCATCGTCGACAGGCGCGCGGGGTCTTCCTGCTACCCGGATTCGACGAGTTCATCCTCGGTTACCGTGATCGCGGCGCCGCCGTGGATCCCGCGTTCCAGCCGCGGCTGCAACCGGGAAACAACGGCATGTTCAGCCCCACCGTCGTCGCGAACGGCCGGGTGGTGGGCACGTGGAAACGGCGTCGCGGTGCGGCCGGCGGCATCGACGCCACGCCGTTCACCGCGTTCGACGCAAGCACGGAAAAGGCGATCCCCCGGGCGTATTCGGCACTGGCGTGACGCACCCCTACGGGCTCTCGGCCACGTCCGCCCATTCGGGATCGGTCGGCGCGGATGTCTCCGCCGTGCCCCCGGCACCGAGGTCGTCGTCGGGGCTGAGTGATACGAACAGCAGATAGACCAGCGCCGCCGCGAGTGGCTGGACGATGAGCACCAACGGCGTCGACACGCCGGGGGCCGCCGCGATCACCGAGTCCACGGCGGGTGCGGTGACCTCCGGGTAACGCAGTCGCGCAACGCCCATCCCTACCAGTGCAGCCACACCCGAACCCGCCACGGAACCGCAAACCAGAGCGGCCATCGCTCCCGGCCCACGGGAGCGCCGCATGCCCCACACCACGACCGCCGACAGCACCCCCACGACGATCGTGGTGCCGACGAAGATCGCGAGGGCATCGAACCGGTGCAGATTCTCGGTGGTGAGCACGACCCCGCGGTCCTCGGCGACGACGAGCATGTGCACCGCCGGTGCGAGCAGCGCCCAGATCATCCCGGCCGGCACACCGAGCAGCGCCGACACGACGACGATCCTCACCAAGGCTCGCGATCGGCGGTGTCGGGATGGAGTCACACCACGGGACGTTACCTGCGACCGAGCAGGGTCGAGTCGAGGACACCGTGCCGGGAGCACTTCGCCCACCAGCCGTCGGGGCTGACCTGGACGATCATGCGTCGACCGCACTGCTCGCAGAACCGTGGCGGCTCGAGGCCGAGTTGCGCCGCGGTGGGCGTGGCGTCGTCGACGCCCGGGACGACCCGGCGCCCTGTGAACGGGTTGTAGCGCTCGCCCGCGGGCACGATCTCCGCCGCGGCGTCAGAGGGTGGCATTGAGCGCCTTGATGGGCATCTCGAGATCCACCAGTAGATCGAGGTCGCTCTCGGCGGGACGTCCGAGGGTCGTCAGGTAGTTGCCGACGATGACCGCGTTGATTCCGCCGAGCATGCCCTGCTTGGCGCCGAGGTCGCCGAGGGTGATCTCGCGGCCGCCGGCGAATCGCAGGATCGTGCGGGGAAGTGCGAGCCGGAAAGCGGCCACCGACTTGAGGGCCTCGCCAGCGGGCAGCACGTCGAGGTCACCGAACGGGGTGCCCGGGCGCGGGTTGAAGAAGTTCAGCGGGACCTCGTCGGGCTCGAGCGCGGCGAGGTTCGCAGCGAATTCGGCCCGCTGCTCGACGCTCTCCCCCATGCCGAGGATGCCGCCGCAGCACACCTCCATGCCCGCCTCGCGGACCATGCGCAGCGTGTCCCACCGCTCCTCCCACGTGTGGGTGGTGACCACGTTGGGGAAGTACGACTCGGCCGTCTCGAGGTTGTGGTTGTAGCGATGCACACCCATCGCCGCAAGCTGGTTCACCTGCTCCTGCGTGAGCATGCCGAGCGAGCAGGCGATCTGGATGTCGACCTCATTGCGGATCGCCTCGATCCCCGCCGCGACCTGGGCGAGCAGCTTTTCGTCCGGACCTCGGACGGCGGCGACGATGCAGAACTCGGTGGCACCGGTCTTGGCGGTCTGCTTCGCCGCCTCGACCAGACTCGGGATGTCGAGCCACGCGGCGCGGACGGGCGACTGGAAGAGGCCGGACTGCGAGCAGAAGTGGCAGTCCTCGGGGCAACCACCGGTCTTGAGGCTGATGATGCCCTCGACCTCCACCTCGGGTCCGCACCACTTCATGCGCACGTCGTGCGCGAGGGCGAGCAGTTCTTCGAGGCGGTCGTCGCCGAGGCGCAGCACCTCGAGCACCTGTTCCTGATTCAGCGCTTCACCACGCTCGAGTACCTGTTCACGGGCGGCCGCGAGAATGTCGAGATCGAGAACGTCGGGGGCGCTGGTCACTGCAAACTCCTCGGGTGCGAACAGTCCCGACACCCGGGACCTGACGACTACAGCAGCTGTATCGATGTCGGACTTGAACACCGTACAAGTTGAACGGCGTTCACGTTAGAGCCGTGGTGGATTAGTGTCAAAGGAACAGGCCGAACGCGACAACCCGCGGCCCGACCCGATGCGGAGGAGTGAGGCAGTGCAGCTGCGACGCGGCGACGTCCTCGACGGCGCGATGGCGATCCTCGACGAGTACGGTCTCGCCGATCTCACGATGCGCCGGCTCGCGACCTCGCTGGGCGTCCAGCCGGGCGCGCTGTACTGGCATTTCCCGAACAAGCAGACCCTGCTCGGTGCTATGGCCGACCGAATTCTCGAGGGCGTCGACGCCCCGGTGTCGTCGGAGCGGTGGGACGACGGGATCGCCGAGCTCGCTCATCGTCTGCGCACGGCGCTGCTGGCGCACCGCGACGGGGCCGAACTGGTCGCGGCGACGTACGCGTCGCGGATGACGTCGACCCTGGCCCGGGAGAGTTTCGTGGGCGCGGGCGTGCGCGCCGGTCTCCCCCGACCGTATGCCGAGCTGGCCGCGTACACGCTGCTCTACTTCGTCCTCGGGCACACCGTCGACGAGCAGTCCCGGGCCCAGATGGAGGCGGTCGGCGCCCTCACTCGGGCGCCCGCATCACCCGACACCGAAACGGCCGCCGACGTCGGTTCCGACGACGACTTGCTCGACGGCGACCCGCAGGTCCGGTTCGACTTCGGACTGGCCCTGTTCATCGACGGCGTGCGCGCCCGGTTGGCGACCGGTTCCCCGGCCGCCCGCTGAGAAATCCGTCGGGTGCCTCTGCCGTCGGCGGCTAGTCGGTGGGGCGGCCGATCGCGAACGCGGCGATCGCGGTACACACTGCCGTGAATCCGCCGACCACCAACCCGTCGGTCGTCGACCGCGAGCACCACCACGTCAGCCCGCCGGGAAACACCCCCGACGCGACGACGACGGCGTCGACCAGACGGACCGCTCCGGCGCGTGCGCGGCGAGCAGAGGTGTCGGAATCCGCCGGCGGGTGCCCGGGACGAGCAGAGGGCGGCAGATCGGCGGTCAGAAAGTCCGGTCCGCGGAACTCGGGAGGAACTTCGGTACGAGGAGGATTCCGATACGGCATCGCATACTCACCGTCCATGGTGGAGGGCTGGCACGGAGCTACGGTTCGAACTCGCTCGCCGGGTCCGCCCACAGAATAGTCCGCCGCGGCGCCGCTTCGACAGGACTCGAGACGGAAACCACAGCAACGCTACGGCTTCGGGGCGAATCGGCAAACGCGCCAGTCAGTGAGCGTCCGCGCGACGTTCGCTGACGGCAACGCAGATGTCGCGATCGACGGCGACCGCCCGAGCGGTGTCGACGTCCCCCACCGCGAGCAGTTCACGTTCGCGGTCGGTCAGTGCCTGGATGGCGCGCCCGAGTTCTTCGTCGTCCATCGCCCACGCCGCGGCATGCACCGGGGACGTTCGGGTGCGACTCCGCGTGCGCCATTCGTGCCACCCGAACCACCCGAGCAGTACCACCATCGCGAGGAGGGGCACCATCGCCAACAGCACGAGCCACGTCGGCGGCGTCGTCATCTCACCCGAATACACACCCGGATACTCGCCAGGCCCCATGAACACCCCCCGAAACGAAACTGCGCCCAGAGCTTTCGATGGTAGCGCCGGCGAATCCCGAGCGAAGATCGCGTCCCAGCCAGCAGAATGGGTGGTGTAGCGCACAACAGAGCATCGTCCCGGCGACGTCTGCGAGGTGACGCGATGACCGGAGCGTTCGCCCACCGGGCCGCGGTTGCGATGGTGACCACGGCGGCAGCCGTCGTGCTAGCGGGTTCTCCCCCGGCGCAGGCGCAAACTCCGGACGTCGCGTCGACGCCGGGGGCCGTCACGGCGGTGGAAATGCTCCCGGCATCGTCGTGGATCCCGGGGGCGGTCACCGGCACCAAGGTCACCTACACCACCACCGGACCGCTGGGCCGATCGGCGACCAGCACCGGTGCCGTCTTCCTCCCTCCCGGAGAGCCGCCGCCCGGCGGCTGGCCGGTCGTCTCGTGGGCGCACGGAACCGTGGGGATCGCCGACCGGTGCTCCCCCACCGTCACCGGGAAGATCGGTGGACCGTATCTCGCGCACTGGCTTTCGCAGGGTTACGCGGTCGTCGCCACCGACTACGTCGGTCTCGGAACGCCCGGCCTGCACCCGTACCTCGACGGGCCCACCGAAGCGAACAGCGTGATCGACATGGTGCGGGCGGCGCGGGCGGTAGAACCCGCCCTGTCTCCGCGGTGGATCGTGCTCGGACAGTCCCAGGGCGGCCAGGCCGCGCTGTTCACCGCGGCGCGTGCAACGGGTCGTGCACCGGAGCTCGACTTCCGGGGGGCCGTCGCGACCGGCGCTCCGTCGAATCTCGAGAACCTGACGACGCTCGTCACGCCGGGATTTCCCCGGCTCCCGCTCGAGGGCAGCACGGTGTTCGTGTCGTACATTCTCGCCGGGCTGCGGGCGGCCCGGCCGG
Source organism: Prescottella equi (assembly GCF_002094305.1). Taxonomy (GTDB): domain Bacteria; phylum Actinomycetota; class Actinomycetes; order Mycobacteriales; family Mycobacteriaceae; genus Prescottella; species Prescottella equi. Next base: position 996,179 of record NZ_LWTX01000001.1, on the reverse strand, counting down.
ACATCGACGTCGATCGGTTCCTCACGCCGGTCGGCCGCGATGCCCTCGCGGCCGCCGAGACCGAGTGCTACGAGACGATGGCCCCTAAGCTGGCGGGCGTCTCGATCGGCAGCCTCGTGTCGCGTCCGCTAGACGATCCTGCGCTGCTCGCCGCGGTCCGCGACATGCTCGAGGTCCCCACTACCGGGTACGACAGGCCGGTGTTCCTGGGACAGGGACTGACCGACGACATCGTGCCCGCACCGCTCGTGCTGAAGCTGGCCGCGGAGCTCGCCGCCAATCGGCAGCCGGTGACGTTCCGGACCTACCCGACCGGCCACCTCGAGACCATGCGCGCCTCTCTGCCCGAGACGACCGCGTTCGTGCGTGACCTGTTCACGCGGTGATCTGGGTGTGAACAGGTCAGAACCACACTCCGATCTCCGCCAACCGGGCCCGCAGCCGCGCCAGATGGCCACCCGGCCAGTACACCTGGCCGCAGTCCCCACACCGGCTGAACCGGCGCTGCTCGCGCAGCACACCTCCGGGCACCCGGCCGCGGGCCATGGCGGGCGTCGACGGCGCGATGAGCCCGTTGCAGCGCGCACACCGAGTGAGCGGCGCGATACGCGAGTGCAGCCGGAACCGATCGAGGACCTCCCGCAGTTGCAGCCGCGAGTCCGTCTCGTGCAGAAAGCCTCCGTAGACGAGCGCGGCACGTTCGAGCAGTCCGACGTCCCTGGTGAGCAGCACGCGGTCCTGGCCGCGGGACACTGCGAGCAATTCGTCGTCCGAGCGATCGTTCGAGTACACGCTGTCGAACCCGAGCAGGCGCAGATAGCGGGCGAGGCGACCGAGGTGCACGTCGAGCACGAACCGCGGCTCCCCCAGCGGCGGGCGCAGTGGCGCGATGTCGCCCAGGTCCAGGGACTGGAACGGCGGGTACACGGCGACCCGTTCGCCGCCGGTCAGCAGCCGGTCGAAGCCGACCGGTACACCGTCCACGACGATCAGATCTACCTCGGTGTGGGGAATGCCCAGCGATTCGATCCGGTCCTTGACCGACGGTGTTCCGGCGAACACGTCGGGAACGGTTCGCCGGCGCGCCGGTGGTCGCAGGAAGTCGTTCAGCTCCCCGTAGAACCGGAACTCGCAGTGCTGCATCGTCATCGCCGTATCGCCCCGACCGAGCGCCGACCGGCCGACTGTCCCGGCGTCGCCCGGCGTGTTGTCATCCTCCGGAACCGTAAGGCCGGGTGATGATCTCGAGATTGTGGCCGTCCGGGTCGTGGAAGTAGACGCCGCGGCCGCCGTCGTTGTGGTTGATCTCGCCGGGTCGTGTCTTGCGCGGATCGGCCCAGTGCTCCATTCCCCGCGCACGGATCCGGCCGTAGATGCTGTCGAAATCCGCTTCCGAGACGAGGAATGCGTAATGCTGCGCAAGCACGTCGACCGGCGACGTCGCGAAGTCGAGCGTAACCCCGTTGTCGAGAGCTACCGCCAGGAACGGACCGGCCGCCACGGGGTCGGGAAGACCGAACAGCTCGGTGAAGAAGTGCGCGGACACGGCTCTGTCCCGCGAGAACACGATGGTGTGGTTGAACGAGATCGTCATGGAAGACCCCTCGAGATTCGACGCCTCCATGCCTGACGCAGTCCGCCATCGACACGCGACGCTGCCCACCATGAAAGCACCGGATCGGCGCCCGCCGCAAGATCATCACGCGTGCCCGTCCAGGCACCGACCGACGAGCGGGCCGATCACCTCGAGCGCCTCCGGCGTGGTGAGCCGATTGTGGGTCCAGGACACCGATTGGATCCGTACCGTCCCGGAAACGTAAGGATCCCACGGTGTTTGCGAGGACGCCGAGGTCCCGTCGGCGGCTGCCACGTAGACCAGATCGCCGTCGAACACCTCCGGACGGTAAGCGCCACCGAGGTCGATCGTGTGCAGGTAGTCGTCGTAGAGGCGGCGCACGTCGGCGGCGGTGAGCGCCCCGTACGGTCCGTCTCCCTCAGCCAGCAACCGCGCCGCCTCCTCGGCGGTGAGGTCGCCGTCGACCGGGGCTTCGTCGACGCCCGCGAACTCGGCGAACAGCATGCCGAGGCTGGGGGCGGGTGCCGACCGCGGAACCGACTCCGCCGTCTGGGTGTCGAGCATGACGAGGGTGCCCACCTCCTCGCCGAGACGCCGGAGCCGCACCGCCATCGCGTGTGCGATCGCACCGCCCACCGAGTAGCCGACCAGGTGGTAGGGGCCGTGCGGCTGGACCTCGCGGAGCCGGTCGACGTACTTCCGCGCCAGCTCGTGCATCGTCGCCGGCGCATCCGCCCCGTCTGTCAGGCCGGGCGACTGGATGCCGTATACGGCCCGGCCGGCCGGCAGATACGGCAGCAGGCCCGTGTAACACCATGTCGACCCGATGGCCGGGTGCACACACACCAGAGGTTCCGTTCCGTCTCCCGGCCGCATCCGGACCAGGATGTCCTCCGCCGCGGGCTCGCCGCTGCCGTCCAGCCGGGCGGCGATCGCCGCCGGCGTGGGGTCGGTGACGACCCACTGCATGGGCAGCGCCCGGCCGAGCCTCGACTGCACCTCGGCGACGACCCGCACGGCACTGAGCGAGTTGCCTCCCAATTCGAAGAAGCTGTCGTCGACCCCGACCCGGTCGGCACCGAGGACGTCGGCGAACACGTCGGCGAGGGCCGCCTCCGTCTCCGTCTCCGGCGGCCGGTAGTCGACGGTCGCGAACACCGGATCCGGCAGCGCGCCTCGGTCGAGTTTGCCGTTGGAGTTCAGCGGCACGTCGTCGAGGATCGTGATCGCCGACGGCACCATGTAGGCAGGCAACGACGCCGCGGCGAGCTTCTTGAGCGCCGCGGCGTCCAGGGCACTGTCGGCTGCGAGGCGCACGTACGACACCAGCACGGTCTCTCCGGTGGGCGCCGTGTGCCCGAGCGACGCCGCGAACTCGACGTCGGGGTGCGCCGTCAGCGCAGCGTCGACGTCCCCGATCTCGATGCGCAGTCCCCGTATCTTGATCTGGAAGTCGGTGCGCCCCACGTATTGGAATCCACACGAGCCGGCGCGCCGCACCAGGTCGCCGGTGCGGTACAGGCGCGACCCTGCCGGGCCGAAGGGGTTGGCCACGAAGCGCTCCGACGTCCGCGCCGACTGGCCGCGATAGCCGCGCGCGAGGCACGGCCCGGACAGGTAGAGCTCGCCTTCGCCGCCGTCGGGCACCGGTCGCATCCAGCCGTCGAGCACGACGGCGCGCACCGCCGAACCCGGCACCGGACCGCCCAACGTGATGGGTTCGCCGGGTGCCAGAGTGTCGCTGGTGGTGACGCACACCGTGCACTCGGTGGGCCCGTACGCGTTGAGCAGGCGGGTGCGGGGGGCCCATTCGTCGACCAGTTCGGCGCCGAACAGCTCGCCGCCGACCTCGACCACTTCGACGTCCGGCAGCGCCGCCGGGTCCAGGGTGCCGCAGACGGCGGGGGTGACCAGCAGGTGCGTGACGTGTTCCTGTCGCGCGTACCGCTCGAGTTCGGGGCCGGCGTACACGTCGGGCGGCGCGACGACGAGGGTGGCTCCGGCGGCGAGCGCGAGCGTGAGTTCGAGGACCGACACGTCGAAACTGGGCGAACACACGTGCATGACGCGGGATCTCGGCGTGACGCCCTGATGTTCGATCTGTGCGGCCGCCAGATACGGCAGACCGGTGTGCGTGACGACCACGCCTTTGGGCGCGCCCGTGGACCCGGACGTGTAGATCAGATAAGCGGGGTCGGACACCCGGACCGGGTGTGTGCGCTCGTCGTCCCGAATCGGCAACGGGGAGAAGCGGTCCAGTTCCAGTTCCTCGAGCGGGAGCCACTCCGGTCCGCCCGGGAGCCCGTGGTGGGCAGAGGCGACGAGACCGACCGCGGCCGCACAGTCGTCGAGCATGTAGCCGATCCGCCCGGGCGGCAGATTCGGGTCGATCGGGACGGGCGCCGCACCCGACTTCGCGACGGCCCAGGTCGCGGTCACCGAATCGGCGGACCGCGGGATCGCGACGGGAACGAAGTCCTCCGGTCCCACCCCTCGCTCGACGAGGGCCCGCGCGATGCGGGACGAGCGCTCGTCCAGTTCCCGGTACGTCGTGTCGACGCCGTGCCAGCGCAGCGCTGTCGCATCCGGATCGACGGCTGCTCCCGCCGCCAGTGTCTCGCCCCAGGTGCGGGGGGTCACCGGGTGCTGCGACGCCACCTCCACGAGTTCCTCACGGCGTTCGGCCCCCAGCACGTCGATGCGCCCGACCAGCGTGTCGGGCCGGTGCGCGACGGTCGCGACGATCCGGGACAGCCGGGCCGCGAGATCCGCAACGGTCTCCGCGGGGACGGCCTGCGGTGCGTACCGCAGCCGCAGCCGCAGCCCCGCGTCGTCGAACGCCATCAGCGAGAGCGGGTAGTGGGTGGAGTCGAATCCCTCGACAGCTGTGACGCGGACACCCGTCGCGTCCGCGAGCCGACTGAGTGCCGTCACGTCCTGCGGATACGACTCGAGCACCATCGCGGTGTCGAAGAGTCCACCGAAGCCCGCCGCGTCCTGGATCGCGGTGAGCCCCAAGTGCTCGTGCGGCATCAGTGCGGCGCGCTCGGACTGCAACCGGGCCAGCAGATCGAGCGTCGTCTCGTGCGGGTCGAGCCGGACCCGGACCGGGACGGTGTTGATGAACAGCCCCACCATCGACTCCACTGCCTCGACGGCGGGCGGGCGTCCGGACACCGTGGTGCCGAACACGACGTCGGTTCCGGTGGTCATCTCCCCGAGCAGGATTCCCCACGCCGCCTGCAACACGGTGTTGACCGTGACGCCGGCCCGCTCGGCCGTCCGCGTCAACGCCACCGCAGTCGCATCGTCCACCGGAACGGCCTCGCTCGCAGTCGCCGACAGCCGCTGCCCGGCGGCGTGCGGCGCGACGAGGGTGGGTCCGGGCAGCCCGGTCAGTGCCCCGGCCCACGCCTGATGCGCGGACTCGGTGTCGCGGGCGACGAGCCAGGTCAGGTAGTCCCGGTACGGCGCCGCCGGGCGGGCCAGCGGCCGACCGCCGGTGACGTACAACTCGAACAGGTCGGAGACGAGCAGCGGCATCGACCAGCCGTCGAGCAGGATGTGATGGTTGGTGACGACGAGCCGACGGTGGCCGGCGCCGAGTTCGACGAGCAGGAACCGGATCAGCGGCGCCGTCCGCATGTCGAAGTGGTTCTCGCGTTCGCGGTCGATCAGCGCCTGATCGTGGCCGTCGGTGACGACGGCCACCGACCAGTCGACGTCCACGTGGTCGAGTACCACCTGCACGATCGTCCCGTCGGCGCGGTTGTCGAACGCGGTCCGCAGGCTCGGGTGCCGGTCCATCAGCGCCTGCGCCGCCACCGCCAACCGGACCGGATCGAGATCGCCGTCGAGGTCGAGCACCAGTTGCACGTGGTAGGCGTCGACGTCGTGTCCGGCGAGCAACGCGTGGAAGAGCAGGCCCTCCTGCAGCGGCGTCGACGGCCACACGTCCACCAACGTGGGATGCGCGCTCTCCCAGCGGACGATGTCCTGCTGCGTCGCCGTCACGAGGTCGAGATCGGACGGTGTCAGCCCCCCACTGCCCGGGCGGTCCGCGTACTCCGCGAGGGCGTGGACGGCACTGCGCCACAGCGCCGCGAACTCCTCGGCGCCGTCCGCGTCGAGGACACCCGGCGCGTACCGGACGGCGGCACACAGATGCGGCCCGTCGGCGAGGTCGACGACGTAGGCGTCGATCGCGAGCGTGCTCGGGACCGGCCCCTGGCTCGCGGCGTCGACCATCGTGTCCGGGCCGTCCGCGTCGAGTGACCACCCGGCCGCACCCTGTCCCGCCAGCCGCCCGAGGTAGTTGATCGACACCTGCGGGTCCTCGAGGTCGTCGAAAGCCGTTGCCGTGTCGGGATTGAGGTAACGGAGCAGGCCGTAGCCGATGCCGTGGTCGGGCACCGCGCGCCATTGCTCCTTGACCGCCGCGAGCGCCGCTCCGGCACTGTCGCCCGCAGCGTATGCGTCGCCGAGGTCGATGCCCGTGAGGTCGATGCGGACGGGGAAGCTCGTGGTGAACCAGCCCACGGTTCGCGAGAGGTCGGCACCGGGGAGAATGCGCTCCTCGCGTCCGTGTCCCTCCGCGGAGACGACGACACTCGCACGGCCACCGGCCCAGCGATCCCACCCGGCGACAGCCATCGCCGTCGCACACAGCACCGCGTCCGCCGGGGTCGCCCGGTACAGCTCCGGAAGCCGGCCCAGCAGTCGATGCGTCACGCTCGCGGGGATGCGCACCGACAGCTGCTCGGCGGTCATGTCCCGGTCCGGGTCGAACCGCCGGGCGCCGAGAGTCGGGTCGGCGGGTGTCAGAGCTTCTCGCCACCAGCGCAGTTCCGCGACCCGTTCCGGTGCGGCGGCGAGCCTAACCAGCTCGTGCGCCCACGTCCGCATCGAGGTCCCCACCCGCGGCAGTTCGGGTGCCGCGCCGGCCCGGGCCTGCTCGCACGCGGAGACGAGGTCGGCGAGCAGGATGCGCCACGACACCCCGTCGACGGCGAGGTGGTGGATGGAGACCGCGAGCCGTCCCGCCCGTCCGGGGCCGGTGTCACACCACACCACCTGCACCATCACCCCGGCCGCGGGGTCGAGACGGGCAACGGCGGCGGCCCGTTCCCACGACGCGACGGCATCGACGTCCGCGTCGTCGCGGACGTGCGAGCAGTCCACGCGCCGTAGGCAGGTCCCGGCATCGACCGAGCCGGGTTCGGCCACGACCAGGTGCAGGTCGGCGCCGGAACCGAGGCGGGTGGCGCGCAGCATGTCGTGGCGGTCGAGCAGCGACTGCAGCGCCACGCGCAGCTGTGCCCCCGTCGTGCCCGCGGGAATCCGGACGGTGACCGACTGCGAGAAGTGGTCCCATTCGCCGTGCCGGCCGCCGAGCCAACGGAGGACGGGTGTCGGCTCCACGGCACCCACACCGCCGCCGGCGATCTCCGCGAGCCTGGCGCCCCGGTCGGAGGCATCGCCGGCGCCCGCGGCGCCGACGACCGCGGCGAGACGCTCGACGGTCGGACGTTCGAACACGTCCTGCGGGGTGAGCACGATGCCCGCCTCGCGGCCGCGGGACACCAACTGGATCACCGTGATCGAGTCCCCGCCCAGGGTGAAGAACGAGTCGTCGGCGGCGACCGCGGGAACGCCGAGCGTCTCGGCGAACAGACCGGCGAGGAGCAGTTCCGCGGGTCCGGTGGGCGCGCGGCCGTGCCCGGTGAACGCTGCGAAGTCGGGCTCCGGGAGCGCGCGTCGGTCGACCTTCCCGTTGGCCGTGACGGGCAGCGAGTCGAGCACGACGACGGCCGCCGGCACCATGTACGGCGGCAGGATCCGGTCGACGGCGTCACGGACACCGACGGGGTCCAGGTGCTGATCGGGCGTGGGGACGACGTAGCCGACGAGACGGTCGTCGCCGCCGCGTTCGCCCCGCCGGGACACGACCACTGCGCGCCCCACGCCCCCGACGCGCAGCAGCGCCGACTCGATCTCGCCCAGCTCGATCCGGAAGCCACGGACCTGGACCTGGAAGTCGGTGCGGCCCAGGAACTCCAGTGCCCCGTCTGGTCCACGGCGGCCGAGGTCGCCGGTGCGGTACATCCGCCCGCCGGCGCCGCCGGGTGCTGCGACGAAGCGCGCCGCGGTGAGGCCGGGCCGGCCGACGTACCCGCGGGCCACGGCGTCGCCGGAGATGTAGATCTCGCCCTGCACTCCCGTGGGCACGGGGTGCAGCCGCGCGTCGAGCACGTCGACCCGGACACCCGGCAGGGGGCGGCCGATCACGGAGGCCGGGATGTCCGCGAGCACGTCCCGGGCGAGGTCCTCGGTGGTGTCGATCACGGTGGCCTCGGTGACGCCGTACATCTCCGCCACCCGGGCCCCACCCTGCGGAGACTGCGCGTACCAGCGTTCCACCTGCGCGGGGGCCAGTTCCTCGCCGCCGACGAACACGTACCGCAGCGCAAGCTCGACACCGGCGGCGTGGTCGACCAGTTGGTAGAAGGACGCGGGCGTCTGGTTGAGCACGGTCACCGACTCCCGGCGCAGCAACTCGACGAATCGGTCCGGCGAGCGTGCGACCGCCGGGTCGACCAGCACCGCGGTCGCGCCGATCGACAGCGGCCCCCACGTCTCCCACACCGAGACGTCGAAGGCGAAGGAGTGGAACAGCGTCCAGGTGTCGGTCGGCCGCAGGTCGAAGGCTGCGTGGCCGCCGGCCAACAACGCCACCGCGCTGCGGTGCGGCACCTGAACGCCCTTCGGCCGTCCGGTCGATCCGGACGTGTAGATCACGTACGCGGCGTTGTCGGGGTGCAGCGGGGCGGTGCGGTCGGCGTCGGTCACCGGCTGCGGCGACGCCGCGGCACAGGCCGCCCGCACCTCACCCGAGTCGACGAGGACGACGGGCGCCGGGAGGCTGCCCAGAGAGTGGGCCGTGTCCGTGGTGGTGAGCACGCACGTCGGCCGGGCCTCCCCGACGACGAAAGCGATTCGCTCCGCGGGGGATCCGACATCGACCGGCAGGTACGCCGCCCCCGCGAGCGTGGTGGCGATCATCGCGATCACCAGGTCGGCCGACCGGGGCAGCGCCAGCACCACCACGGTGTCCGGTCCCGCGCCGCGGGCGGTGAGCACCCGCGCCAGGCGGCTCGCGTCGGCGAGCAGTTCCTCGTACGTCGTGCGTGTCTCACCCGCGACGAGTGCCACGGTGTGCGGGTGCGTGGCGGCCGCCCGCGTGAACAGGGTGTCGAGCGTCGCCCCCGGCGCGCTCGCGGCAGCGATGTGTCCGGCCTCGATCGCCGACAGTTCGGCCTCGGTGAGTAGATCCACCTCCCCGACCGGGGCGTGTGGATCCGTCACGGCAGCAGCGAGGATCCGGCGCAGCCGTTCGGCGAACGTCTGCGCTGTCGATGCGTCCCACAGGTCGGTGGCGTAGGTGAGGTCCAGCCGCAGGCCCGCGGGTTCGCCGCGCCGCGTGAACGATTCGGAGACGCCGAGTTGCAGGTCGAACTTGGAGACCGCCGGCTCGCAGTCCACGGGTTCCACCTCGAGACCGGGCAGCCGCAGGTACCCGGACATGTCGGTCCGGTACTCGACGAGCACCTGGAACAGCGGCGCGTACGACGTCGACCGCTCCGGTGCCAGTTCGTCGACCAGGCGCTCGAACGGCAGGTCGGTACGGGAGAACGCGGTGAGATCGACGTCGCGGACCACGGCGAGGAGGTCGCCGAATCCGGCGCCGGTGTCGATCGGGGTGCGCAGCGGCAGCATGCCGACGAACATGCCGACGATGTCGTCGAGTCCCGCCTCACCGCGTCCGGACACCGGGGTGCCGATCACGATGTCGCGGGTGCCCGACAGCCGCGCGGCCAGCACCGCGAGCGCGGTGTGCGCGACCATGAACATCGTGGCGTTGCCGTGGCGGGCGACCTCCGCGAGCCGGGCGTGGTCGGCCGCGTCGATGTCGAAGCCGACGACGGCGCCCCGGAACGACTGGCGCGACGGCCGAGGACGGTCGGTCGGCAGCGGGATCAGCTCGGGAATGCCGTCGAGTGTGGAGCGCCACTGCGCGAGCTGGCGCCGGTACAGCGACTCCGGGTCGTCGGGGTCGCCGAGCAGGTCGCGCTGCCACAACGCGAAGTCGACGTAGTCGAGTGCCGGTGGCGCCCAGTCCGGTGGGCTGCCGCGACGGCGGGATTCGTACGCGCGCATCACATCCCGTGCCAGGGTCGTCATCGAGAACCCGTCCGCCGCGATGTGGTGGGCCACGACCGCCAGCACGTGTTCGGTGCGCGACATCCGGAGCAGCTGCGCCCGCAGCGGCACCTCGCGGCTCACGTCGAAACCCCTACCGATCAGTCGCAGCAGGTGCGCGGGCAGGTCGGCGCCGAGCACCGACACCAGCTCGGGACCCGGCGCGGCGTCGGGTTCGACGATCCGCTGCACCGGGCCGCCGTCCACGAGCGGGTACATCGTCCGCAGGGTCGGGTGCCGGACCACGACGTCGCCCACCGCGGCGACGAGCGCGCGTTCGTCGAGGTCACCGTGCAGGCGGACGGCCATCACGATGTTGTAGGCGTGCGACGCGGTGTCGAGTTGGTTGATCGACCACATGCGCGACTGCGCCGACGACAGCGGCACGACCTCCGGCCGGGGGTACGGACGCAGCGGCGGACGGCTCTCGGACCGTCCGCCGTGGCGGATCCGCGCGGCCAGGCCGCGGACGGTGGGCGACTCGAACAGCGCACGCACGTCCAGGTCGGCGTCGAGGGCCGCGCCGAGCCGGCGCGTGACGCGGGTCGCCATCAGCGAGTTGCCGCCGAGGTCGAAGAAGCTGTCGTCCGGTCCGATCCGGTCGATACCGAGCACCGCACGCAGGTGCCCGGCGACGATCTCCTCGATCGGGGTGAAGGGCGCGGCGCCCGTGGCGTCGACAGCGGCCGGGAAGTCCGGTTCCGGCAGCGCCTTCTGGTCGAGCTTCCCGGACGGCGTCAGCGGCACCTCGGGTATCGGGACGATCAGTGCCGGGACCATGTGAGACGGCAACCGTCGCGCCACGTGCGCCAGCAGTTCGTCCGGCTCGACTGCCGGATCGTCCCCGGACCGCACGTACGCGACGAGGACGGTCTCGCCCGACGGCGCGGTCCGCCCGAGCGTGGCCGCGAAGTCCACCGCCGGGTGATCGGTGAGCGCCGCGTCGATCTCGCCCAGTTCGATCCGGAATCCACGCACCTTGACCTGGAAGTCGCTGCGGCCCAGATACTCGAGGGTGAGATCCTCCCGCCAGCGCACGATGTCGCCGGTCCGGTAGAGGCGGTCGCCCGGCAGGGTGCCCTCGTCCTCCGCGGTAGGCCGATCGGTGGGGGCGACAAAGGGACTCGCGACGAAACGTTGCGCGGTCAGCCCCGGCCGGTGGTGATAGCCGCGCGCGATCGCGGGGCCGCCCAGATACAGCTCGCCGGGCATGCCGATCGGCACCGGCTGCAGGTGTGCGTCGAGCACCAACTCGACGAACCCCAGCGTCGGACCGCCGATCGTGACGGGCTCGTCGGGCGCCAGAGGTCCGGCGATGTTGGACATGATCGTGGTCTCGGTGGGCCCGTACGCGTTGAACATGAGCCGCCCCGGCGCCCAGCGCCCCACCAGTTCCGGCGGGCACGCCTCCCCCGCGACGGCCAGCGAGGACAGCGCGTCGAGGTCGTCCGGTGGCAGCGAACCCAGGACGCTCGGAGTGAAGAACGCGTGCGTCGCGCCGCCGGTCGCCAGGCCGCGCGCCAGCTCCTCCCCGCCGTACACCTCGGGCGGCGCGATCATCAGGTGAGCACCGGAACCGAACGCCATGAGCAGCTCGAACACCGACGCGTCGAAGCTCGGCGACGTGAACTGGGACACGCGGGCGTCCTCGGTGACGGCAAGACTCTCCCGCTCGGCGGCAACGAGATTCGCCAGACCTCGGTGCGTCAGTGCGACACCCTTCGGGATTCCTGTCGAGCCCGACGTGTAGATCAGGTACGCGGGGTTGTCGACGCGCACCGGCGCACGCCGGTCGGCATCGGAGAGCGGTTCGCAGGAGAGCTCGGCGACCTCGTGCCGGTAGCCGGCGGAGTCGATCGTGTGCCACGACACCGCGCCGGGCAACGTGTCGCGCCAGCGGTCGACCGTGAGCCCCACGCGCGCCCCGGAGTCGCCGAGCATGTGGTCGATACGCTCCCGCGGATACGTCGGGTCGACGGGGACGAACGCCGCGCCGGTCTTCGCGACCGACCACACGCCCAGCACGAACTCGATCGACCGCGTCACCCCGAGCGCCACGACGTCTTCCGGCCCGACACCGGCCGCGACGAGGTGCCTGGCCATCCGCGAGGACCGCTCGTCGAGTTCCCGGTAGGTGAGGATGCGGTCGGCGCACGACAAGGCCGCCGCGTCCGGGTCGATCCGGGCGGCGTCGCCGAGGATGTCGGGCAGTGTGCGGGGCCGGCGTCCGGCGCGGCCGTGGACAGGGGCGAGCCGGGCGTAGTCGGTGTCGGAGATCAGCCGCAGGCGCGCCAGTGTCCGGTCGGGCTCGGACGCGATCGCGTGGAGCACCCGCTCGAGACGGTCGGCGACGGTGTCGATCTCGTGCTCGTCGAACAGCGCAGGTGCGTAGTCGATACGGATCTCCAGCCCACCGTCTACGGATGCGGCCAACGCGAACGGGTAGTGCGTGGCGTCGTGGACCGCGACGTCCGCGACCCGCATCCCGGCGATGTCGGTGTCGGCGGTGAGCCCGCCCCGATCGATCGGGTAGGACTCGAAGACGGTGATCGTGTCGAACAGCGCCGCCGCCCCGGTCGCGCGCTCGATGTCGGCGAGACCGACGTGCTCGTGGTCGAGCAGGGCAGCCTGGTCGGCGTGGCAGCGAACGAGCAGTTCGCCGAGCGTCTCCGCCGGGTGCAGGGTCACCCGGACCGGGATCGTGTTGATGAACAGACCGACCATGTCCTCGATACCGTCCACCTCCGGGGGCCGGCCGGAGACGATCGCCCCGAACACCACGTCGTCGCGTCGGGTCCACGCGCCCAGCACGATCGCCCACGCCACCCGCACGATCGTGCTGAGCGTGACCCCGCGCGCCCGGGCGAGCTCCTCGAGTCGCGCGGTCTCGCCTTCGGTGAGCAGCAGCCGATCGGCGCGCGGCACCGTCGGCAGCTGCCGGCCTCGCTCGAACGCGCCGACGAGCGTGGGTTCGTCGACCCCGGCGAGCTCCTCCACCCATCGCTCGATCGACGCCGCTCGGTCGACCGTGGCCAACCATGCGAGGTAGTCCGCGAACGATGCGGACACCGGGACGTCGCGGGGGTCCGGTGTCGCGTACAGCGCGAGGAGTTCGCGGATCAACAACGGTACGGACCAGCCGTCGAGCAGGATGTGATGGTAGGTGAGCGCGAGTACGTACCGGTCGTCGGCGCCGCGAATCAGCAACGCCCGCAGGAGCGGTGGGATCGCCATGTCGAAGCGCCGGCGCCGGTCCTCGGCGAGCACCCGGTCGACGGAGGCGGGATCCGGCAGGTCGGCCACCGACCACGGCAACTCGACTCGACGCGGAACCGGTTGCAGCGGATCGCCGTCCGGCCCCGTGGTGAACGCGACCCGCAGGATCTCGTGCCGGTCGAGCAGCATCTGGACCGCGCGGTGCATCCGGTCGCCGTCCACCCGCCCGCGCAGCTCGAGCGTCAACTGGACGAGGTAGGGATCGGTATCCGTGCCGGCGAGTTCGGTCTGGAAGAGCAGCCCGGCCTGCAACGGCGACAGGGGCCACACCGCAGCGAGATCCGGGTACGTGTCCTCGAGCTGCTCGATCGTCTCCTGGTCGAGGTCCACCAGCGGCACGTCCGACGGGGTCAGACCGCCGGCGTCCGGGGTGCGGGACGCGCTCGCGAGCTCCCCGCACGCCGAACGCCACAGGTCGCCGAGATCCTGAACCTCCGCGGCGTCGAACAGGCTCTGCGGGTACGCGATCGAGGCGCGCAGCGTCGGGCCGGTCGCCGTGTCGACGGTGAGGAGGTTGATGTCGAGGGCCGCCGCGACGGGCATCTCGGGATCCGCGGACGCCCCCAGGTCGCCCAGTTCGTCGACCGGCAGCCAGGCTCCGTCGTCGCCGTCGGTCAACGTCGTACGCCCCAGATAGTTGATGCTGATCTGCGGTACGGGAGCATCCGCGAGGTCTGCGCCGTCCCGGAGGTAGCGGAGCGCACCGTAGCCGATGCCGTGGTCGGGGGCCGCCCGCAACTGTTCCTTGACGACTTTCAGTGCCTCCAAGACGCCGCCGCCCGTGGCCCCGGTGGCGGCGGCGCCGGACGTCACGGCCTCGAGGTCGATCCCGGTGAGGTCCAGCCGCACCGGATGGATGGTGGTGAACCAGCCCACGGTCCGGGAGAGGTCGGCGCCGGGAATCACGTGTTCCTCGCGGCCGTGCCCCTCGAGCAGGACGAGGCACGACGCGGTCGCGACACCGCGGCGATGCCGCCATCGCGCCAGCGCGATCGCCAGCGCTGTCACGACGGCGTCGTCGACGCCGCCGTGCACGGTTTCCGGGACCGTGGTCGACAGCGCGGCCGAGACGCTCTGCGGCAGCTCGACGAGTCGGGTCGCGACGGCGGCGACGACGTCCCGGTTCGGGTCGAGGTCGCGACGGCCGGGCGGCGGATCGGATTCGCCGAGCACTCCACGCCAGTACCCGGTTTCGGCCGCTCGTTCCGGCGCCGTGGCCCACTCGGTCAACGCGTGCGCCCACGTCCGCATCGAGGTGCCGACGTCCGGCAGAGTCGGCGGCCGGCCGTCCCGCACCTGCTCCCACGCGGATGCGAGGTCCGGCAACAGGATTCGCCACGACACCCCGTCCACGACGAGGTGGTGGATCACGAGCAGGAGCCGCCCGGGCCGATCCGGCCCGACATCACACCACACGGCCTGCATCATCCGGCCCGACGTCGGGGCGAGCCGTCCGGTGGCGTCCTCGCGGGCAGCGGCGAGAACACCGGTGAGATTCTCCTCCGGGTCGACCGCGATCCGGCGCAGCACATCCGGTGCCGCGACGTTGCCCGGCGGCGGCACCTCGAACCCCGCGGTTTCGGTCCGGAACCGTGCCCGGAGCATGTCGTGGTGGTCGATCACGGCCTGCAGCGCACCGCGCAGATCGGCTGCCGAGATCCCCACCGGCAACGCCACACACACGGACTGCGCCAGGCGCGACCACGGTCCGCCGCGTTCGACCAGCCAGCGCACGATGGGCGTCGGCGGCACGTCGCCCACCCCGCCGCCCGGCAGCTCGTCGAGCACCTCCACCGGGTGCTCGACGGATGTGGCGACCGCGGCGAGGCCGGACACCGAGAGTCGGTCGAACACGTCGCGGGGCGTCAGGGACAGACCGACCTCGCGGGCCCTCGACACCAGCTGGATCGCCATGATCGAGTCGCCGCCCAACGCGAAGAACGAGTCGTCGGCTCGTACCGTCTCGACCCCGAGGACCTCCGTGAACAGACGCGCCAGCGCCTCCTCGACCGGACCGGCGGGCGCCCGACCCGCCCCGGCCGCAGTTCCGAAATCCGGTTCCGGCAACGACTTCCGATCGACCTTCCCGTTGATCGTGAGCGGTAGCCGCTCGACGACGGTGACGACGGCGGGAACCATGTACGGCGGCAGGATCGCACCGATCCGCTCACGCACGGCGAGCGGATCGAGGACCGCACCCGCATCGGGCACCACGTACGCGGCCAGGCGCACCGCGCCGGCGTCCGACCAGCGCGGTACCACCACGGCGTCGGCCACCCCCGGGCATTCGGCAAGCGTCGCCTCGATCTCCCCCGGCTCCACCCGGAACCCGCGCACCTGCACCTGGGAATCGCTGCGCCCGAGGAAGACCAGCCGCCCGTCGGCGTCCCACCGCGCGAGATCGCCCGAACGGTAGAGCCGGTCGCCGGCGGAGAAGGGGTCGGCGACGAACCGTGCTGCGGTCAGTCCGGGCCGGCCGCCGTACCCGCGGGCCACCTGGCTCCCGCCGGCGTAGATCTCGCCGACCACACCGACCGGCACCGGGCGCAGCCGGCGATCCAGCAGGTGCAACCGCACCCCCGGCAGCCCGCGTCCCACCAGGTTGCCCGGCTGCTGCGCGCCGTCCGCGTCCATGACCACTTCGGTGAGGAAGACGGTGGTTTCGGTGATCCCGTAGACGCTCACGAGTACCGATGCGTCGTCGCCGTGGCGCTGCAACCAGGGCAGCATGCGGCGCTGGTCGTAGTCGTCGCCGCCGACACAGACCCGGCGCAGATCGGCCGGTGGCCGCGCCGCTGACTTCTCGGCCTCCGCGAACTGCAGGAACGCGGCCGGAGTCTGCCCCAGTACGTTAACGTGCTCGCGCCGCAGCAGGTCGACGAACGTGTCGGGAGATCGGGCGGTGTCCTGGTCGACCACGACGAGAGTTCCCCCGGAGGCGAGCGGCCCCCATATCTCCCACACCGAGAAGTCGAACGAGAAGGCATGGAACATCGCCCACACCGAGCCGTCCGCGGTGTCCAGCGCCTTCCGTGCGTTCGCCAGGAGCGTGCTCACGCTGGTGTGGGCGACCTGCACGCCCTTGGGGCGCCCGGTCGAGCCCGACGTGTAGATCACGTACGCGAGGTGCGCCGGGTGCAGGGGTCGTATCCGGTCGGCGTCGGCCACCGGCGCCCCGGAAAGTGTGCCGAGTCGCTCGGTGGTCGCGGCGTCGTCGAGCAGGACCACCGGGCCGACGACGGTCGACTCGGCGGCGACGTCGACGGTGGTCACCACGCAACCCACCGCGGCGTCGCGCAGCACGTAGTCACGACGCGAGGCCGGGGTGCGGGCATCGACGGGAACGTAGCTGCCGCCTGCGGTGACGACGGCCAGCAGTGTGACGATCAGATCGTCGGAGCGGTCCAGGACGACGCCCACCGGAACCTCCGGCCCCACCCCCAGGGCGATCAGCCGGCGCGCGAGCCGGTTCGCGCGAGAGGTCAACTCCGCGTATGTGAGCCGAAGGCTCCGCCAGACCACTGCGACCCGATCGGGGGACTCCGCGGCTCGGCGCGCCACCAGCGCGGGCAAGGTCTCCTCGACGTCGGCCCCCGGCCTCTGCCACGACGCCAGCCGGGCCGCGAGCGCCGCGGTGTCCACGAGCGGCAGTTCGCCGACGGGAGCCTCGGCGGGCGCGTTCAGCAAGGCGTGCAGCAGACGGGCGAACCGGTCGTGATGGGTGCGGAGGGTCGCGTCGTCGTAGAGTTCCGGATTGGCCTTGAAGTCGAGGCGAATCGGCCCGGCAGGCCCATAGCGGTAGACGTTGACGAGCAGATCCTCGATCGGCCCGGAGGAGAGGACGTCGAGCGCGGTGCGGGTGTCGCCGAGGCGCAGTTCCTCCGGGAACAGCATGAGGTTCAGCAGCGGTCCCGCGAAGCCGCGGCCGGCGCCGTGCGCGCCGCGATCCCGGCGCAGGTCCTCGTGCCGGTACCGCTGATGACGCAACGCACCGGACAGGGCCGCGGCCACCTCGGTCACCAGCTCCGCGACCGTCGTAGCGACGCCGACGGACACCCGCAGCGGCACGACGTTCGCAAGCGTGCCGCCGGAGCGGCGCAGTACCGCCGTCGTGCGCGAGGAGACCGGCAGACTCAGCACTACGTCCTCGGCGCCGGTGTGCCGCGCCGTGTACGCAGCGATCGCCGATGCGACGAGAACCGCGATGCTCACGCCGTACCGGTCCTGGGCCTCGTGGAGAGCCGCTGCGGTGTCGGGCGCGACGACACCACCGACATCACGCCCGAGTGCCCGTGCCGGCGCGGACCTCTCCGCGAGACTGCACCTTTCGGGCATCCCCGACATCCGCTCCGCCCAGTAGTCGCGGTCGGTCCGCCAGCGCTCGGAACCGACGTACGCCGTATCCGCGGCATTGACGGCATCGAGATCGGCGGCCCGGGCGGAGGGCGGCTCCCGGCCCTCGACGGCCGCGTTGTACAGATCTGCGACCCGGTAGAGCATGGTCGCCGCACCCACCCCGTCGAGCGCGATGTGATGGGCCCGGGTGTACCAGAACCAGCGATCGTCGGCGATGCGGAGGAGTACCGATACCGAGAGCCGGTCACGCAGCAGGTCCAGAGGAGCCGTCACATCGGTCCGCATCCAGGTGTGCGCCGCCGCCTCCGGATCCGGCTCGCCGCGCAGATCGATGATCCGGGTGCCCGTATCGAGCCGGGGATCCAGGATCTGGTGCGGCCGAGAATCGATCAGTACCAGACGAATCAGACCCGAACCGAACTCGCGGGCCGCTCGAGAACCGGCCCGCGAGAGAAGGTCGACGTCGAGCCGGCCCGGCCCCTCGCCGATGTCCACGTACTGGGCCACGGACATCGGTACGGCCGGATCGAGCTGCTGCGCCAGCCACTGTCCGGTCTGCGCGGGCGAGAGCGGCATCGGCTCGGAGCACCCACCGCAACCGCTCTCGGGTTCCGGCAAGGCTCCGTCGGCGTCCGTCGTGCCGGGCGCTGCGGCGACTCGGAAGGGCAGTTCCATCAGCTCGGTACGCGGCGTTGCGTGGACTGGATGGTCCGACGCCCGCCGTCGCCTCAGTCCTGACCGGGAGAGTCGATCCTCGTCGCGCGAGCGCCGGAGGCGTTCGACGCGGAAGGAATTGCGTCGATGTTCGTCATTGCCCCAACGATACGACGGACGGTCACCGCCGAGCGAGTGACGATTTCGTGTAGATCACCACTGAGGTGCGGCGACGAGTACGAATATCAGTCCGGCGACGACGCCGAGGGCGCCGCTGAGAATGCCGAAGAGGGCCTCGAGCGACTTGGGTTCACTCTCCTCCGAACGCGACGCGACGACGCCCGCCGCGATGGCACCGAGCCCGAGCACGATGCCGAGACCGAACGTCCAGAAAGTGATGACGGACAGCGCGCCGAGCGCGATCGAGGTGTCGCTGCCGGACCGGCGCAGCCAGTCCGTGACGGCTGCGAGAGGCCGGGAACTGTCGGTGGTGGGGTCTGGATCCGGAACGGGACGATCGGCGACGACGGACATCACGGTGCTTTCTCGAACGAACTACTGGTTGACGCGTGGCATCGGTGGGCGCACCCTCCGATGGGTCTTTCGGTTCGAACCGGGCGAGCGTTTCCCTCGGCGGCCGCTGCCCGACCGGCGACCGATCGACCGTGACACGAAATTAGCACTCTTCAGCCGTGAGTGCCAATCTTGCGTGAACCCGTGCAGTCCGGGCGATCACGCCGAAAGCGACTGGCGCGCAAGTGCACCGATCCCGAACCGGCAATCAGTGTCGATCTCGACGGAAGAGCTTGTTGCCCAACCAGACGACCGGGTCGTAGCGCCGGTCCGCGACCCGCTCCTTCATCGGAATCAGAGCGTTGTCGGTGATGTGGATGTCTTCCGGACAGACGTCGGTGCAGCACTTCGTGATGTTGCACAGACCGAGGCCGAAGTCGTCCTGCGCGGCGTCTCTCCGGTCCGCGACGTCGAGCGGATGCATCTCCAGCTCGGCGACCCGCATGAGGTAACGCGGTCCCGCGAAGGCCTCCTTGTTCTCGTCGTGGTCCCGCACCACGTGACACGTGTTCTGGCAGAGGAAGCACTCGATGCACTTACGGAACTCCTGCGAGCGCTGCACGTCGACCTGCTTCATCCGGTACTCCCCCGGCGCCAATCCGGGCGGCGGGGTGAACGACGGGATCTCCCGCGCCTTGGTGTAGTTGAACGAAACGTCGGTCACGAGGTCGCGAATGACAGGGAACGTCCGCATCGGCGTCACCGTGACGACCTCGTCCTCGGCGAACGTCGACATCCGCGTCATGCACATCAACCGGGGCCGGCCGTTGATCTCCGCGGAACACGATCCGCACTTGCCCGCCTTGCAGTTCCACCGCACCGCCAGGTCCGCGGCCTGCGTCGCCTGGATCCGGTGGATGATGTCGAGCACCACCTCGCCCTCGTTGACCTCCACCGCATAGTCCTGCAGGCCGCCGCCCGACGCGTCCCCACGCCAGATCCGGAACTTCGCGTCGTATCCCATGTCAGGTCGCCCTCCCAGGATGAGCGTCGAGTTCGGCGTCGGTGTAGTACTTGCCGAGCTCGTCGATGTCGAACAGCGCCAGCAGGTCCGGGCGCATCGGCAGCTGCTGTTCGCGGGTGACGATCACGTCGGGAACGGACGTGCCGTCCTCCGCGGCCCGGTCGTCGGCGACCGTGCTGCACACCAGCAGCGTCGACCGCCACTGCGGATCCATCGACGGGAAGTCGTCGCGGGTGTGCCCGCCGCGGCTCTCGGTCCGCATCAGCGCCGCGCGTGCCACGCACTCGCTGACGAGAATCATGTTCCGCAGATCCAGTGCGAGATGCCATCCGGGGTTGAACTGTCGATGCCCCTCGACCGTCACCCCAGGCAGGCGGGACTTGACGTCGGCGAGAGTGGCGATGGCCCGTTCGATCTCCGCCTCGGTGCGAATGATGCCGACGAGGTCGTTCATCGTCTGCTGCAGTTGCGTGTGCAGCGTGTAGGGGTTCTCCCCCGCCCCCGGCACCGGCGGATCGAACGGCAGCAGTGCAGCCCGTGCAGCCGTCGCGACGTCGGCCTCCGCCACCGTCGGGCGCGCCTCCAAGGACTGGACGTAGTCGGCCGCGCCGAGTCCGGCCCGGCGCCCGAACACCAGCAGATCGGACAGCGAGTTGCCACCGAGCCGGTTCGACCCGTGCATCCCGCCCGAGCACTCACCTGCCGCGAACAGCCCTGCCACCGTGGAGGATCCGGTGTCGGGATCGACCTCGATGCCCCCCATCACGTAGTGGCAGGTGGGGCCGACCTCCATCTGTTCCTTGGTGATGTCGACGTCGGCGAGTTCCTTGAACTGGTGGTGCATCGACGGCAGCCGCCGCACGATCTCCTCGGCGGGCATGCGCGACGCGATGTCGAGATAGACGCCGCCGTGGGGTGTGGAGCGACCGGCCTTGACCTCGGAGTTGATGGCGCGCGCCACCTCGTCACGCGGCAACAGGTCCGGGGTCCGACGGTTGTTGTCGGGGTCGTCGTACCACTTGTCGGCCTCTTCCGCCGTCTCCGCGTACTGGCCTTTGAACACCGCCGGAATGTACGAGAACATGAAGCGCTCGCCGTCGGAGTTCTTGAGCACACCGCCGTCGCCGCGGACGCCCTCGGTGACGAGGATGCCCTTGACGCTCGGCGGCCACACCATCCCGGTCGGATGGAACTGCACGAACTCCATGTTGATCAGGTTCGCGCCGGCGCGGAGCGCCAGCGCGTGCCCGTCGCCGGTGTACTCCCACGAGTTCGAGGTGACCTTGAACGACTTGCCGATGCCACCCGTCGCCATCACCACCGCCGGCGCCTCGAACAGCACGAACCGGCCGGACTCGCGCCAGTACCCGAAGGCACCGGCGATCCGGTCGCCCTCCTTGAGCAGTTCGGTGACGGTGCACTCGGCGAACACCTTGACCCGGGCCTCGTAGTCCCCGGTGGCCGCGAAGTCCTCCTGCTGGAGGGCGACGATCTTCTGTTGCATCGTGCGGATCAACTCGAGGCCGGTGCGGTCGCCGACGTGGGCGAGCCGCGGGTAGGTGTGGCCGCCGAAGTTGCGCTGGCTGATGCGGCCGTCCTCGGTGCGGTCGAACAACGCCCCGTACGTCTCGAGCTCCCACACCCGCTCGGGCGCTTCGCGCGCGTGCAGTTCGGCCATGCGCCAGTTGTTGAGAAACTTGCCACCGCGCATCGTGTCACCGAAATGGACCTGCCAGCTGTCCTTCGAGTTGGCGTTGCCCATCGCGGCCGCGCAGCCCCCCTCGGCCATCACGGTGTGGGCCTTGCCGAACAGCGACTTGCACACGACCGCGACCGACAGCCCCCGCTCCCGGGCCTCGATGACGGCACGCAGCCCGGCACCACCGGCGCCGATCACCACCACGTCGTACCTGTGCCGCTCGACTTCGGCCATGCGCACTCCCCCATTCGGTACATCCGTCCGGCGAGCGTCTCGGTGCCGACGCCGGAATCGGTGGAACTCAGTTGATCAATCGCAGGTCGGAGATCGTGCCGCTCGCCACCAGCATGATGTAGAAGTCGGTGACGATCAGCGTCCCGAGCGTGGTCCACGCCAGCTGCATGTGCCGGGTGTTGAGCCTGCTCACCCACGTCCACAGCCGGTAGCGGATCGGGTGCGCCGAGAAATGTTTGAGCCGTCCGCCGGTGACGTGGCGGCACGAATGGCACGACAACGTGTACGCCCAGAGCAGGATCACGTTGCCGGTGATGATCAGACTCCCCACGCCGAGCCCGAAGCTGCCGTTCGGCCCCTCGTAGGCGCGAACCGCGTCGTACGTGTTGACGAGCGAGACCACCAGCGCGACATAGAAGAAGTACCGGTGGACGTTCTGCACGATCAGCGGAAAGCGGGTCTCACCCGAATACGTGGAGTGCGGTTCCGCCACCGCGCATGCGGGCGGCGCCAGCCAGATCGACCGGTAGTAGGCCTTGCGGTAGTAGTAGCAGGTGAGCCGAAAGCCGAGCAGGAACGGCAGGACGAGGAATCCCAGCGGAATCCACATCGGCAGCTCGCCCACCCACGTCCCGAAGTGGCTGGCTCCCGGCACGCACGACTCGCTGATGCACGGCGAGTAGAACGGCGTCAGGTAGTGGTAGTCGTCGACCCAGTACGCGGTCCGCACGAACGAACGGACGGTCGCATACACGACGAAGACCGCGAGGCCGAGGGTGGTGAGCAGCGGCGCCAGCCACCACCGGTCGGTGCGCAGGGTGCGCGCACGGATGTCCGCCCGAGCCGGCGGCGGCGCGCCGATCTCGGTCACCCGCGGCGCCCTCACGTGTTCTCGTGGGGGTTGCCGCCGAGTCCCTCGTCGTCCGCGCCCTGCCACAGCGAGCGGTCGTACGGGGTGTCCGGCACCTGCACTCGCTCGGCGGTGGCGCCGGACGTCGGACGCGGCGGCGATTCGCTCAGATCGTGGGCGTCGATGTCGAGTCGATCGACGTCGTTGGCCAGTCGCCGCACGGCGGACGCGTCGCCGTACCTCTCTCGCAACGATCCGACGCACTGACGCAGATGCCCGATCGTGCGCTGCAAATCCATCACTTCGGTGGTGGTCATCCGTACCTCCGCACAAACGTCGGTCGGATCGGGTGGCGGCGGGGCTGCCTGTCGCGCCCGATCTGCCTACACGGTGTGATGCCACTCACAGTACGTCAGCCTCCGCGTCGACGCCGTCGATCGATCGAGATCCGCCGACGAGGTACCGCGAACACCTTCCCACGCAGCGGGAGGAGCGCTGACATGTGATGCAGACCACTCCAGGATGGGGCGTCGGGGCGAACCCCGCCCCGGCACTCGATCGAAGGAGCCCGTCCGTGCGATTCACCTATGCCGAGTCCATGACCGATCCCGACTTCTACGTTCCGCTCGCGCAGGCGGCCGAGCGCGTCGGCTTCGACTCCATGACCATCGCGGACAGCATCTGCTACCCGGAGGAATCGGACTCGGTCTACCCGTACACCCCGGACGGCAGCCGTGAGTTCCTCGAGAACA
Organism: Prescottella equi; assembly: GCF_002094305.1. Classification (GTDB taxonomy): domain Bacteria; phylum Actinomycetota; class Actinomycetes; order Mycobacteriales; family Mycobacteriaceae; genus Prescottella; species Prescottella equi. Next base: position 972,986 of record NZ_LWTX01000001.1, on the reverse strand, counting down.
AGCCGTTCATCGAGGCGATGATTCTCGCGATGGCGCTGGGTGCGGCGACCAGCACGCTGCGGTTCACGACCTTCGTACTCAAGCTCCCCGTCCGCCCGCCGGTGCTGGTCGCCAAGCAGGCCGCATCCGTGGCGTACCTGACCGGCAACCGCCTGCGCCTGGGCGTGGGCGTGAGCCCCTGGCCCGACGATTTCCAGATCATGGATGTGCCGTGGGAGCGCCGCGGGCGCCGGACCGACGAGGCGATCGACATCGTGCGAGGACTGACCGGTGGCGGATACTTCGAGTATCACGGCGAGATCTTCGACGTACCGTCAATCAAGATCAATCCCGTTCCGACGCAGCCGATTCCGATCCTGATCGGCGGCCACAGTGACGCAGCACTGCGCCGGGCCGTGGTGCGTGGCGACGGCTGGACCCACGCTGGCGGCGATCCCGAGGAACTCGACCGGATGCTGGACCGGCTGCAGAAGATCCGGGCCGCCGAGGGCAAGTCGGACACTCCGTTCGAGATCCACGTCGCCTCCGCCGAGGCCTACACGGTGGACGGGATCAAGCGCCTCGAAGACAAAGGCGTCACCGATGTGATCGTCGGCTTCCGCAACTCCTACGACGTCGCCCCGGACGCCGAACCGCTCGCGCAGAAGATCGCGAACCTGGAGAACTACGCGGAATCGGTGATCGCCAACGTGCCCTGACGAGGCAGGACCGTCGACTCTCGCCGCCCGGGCGCCGGGCGGCGAGGATCGACGTCGACGCGCCGGTTTTGCCCGAAACCCTGCCTTCAGCATTGATAGGTAAAGCGTATCTATGAAGTAGACCTCATAGATTGGAACTATCTATGATTCTTGGCTAACCTCTAGAACGTCTGGTATTCAACTTCGACCGAACAGAGGTTCAAATGGCCCTGATCAACAAGCAGATCAAGCCCTTCTCCGCGACCGCGTACAAGAACGGCGCATTCGTCGACGTGTCCGACGAGGACATCAAGGGCAAGTGGGCGATCTTCTTCTTCTACCCGGCCGACTTCACCTTCGTCTGCCCGACGGAGCTCGGTGACCTCGCCGATCACTACGAGGAGCTGCAGCGCCTCGGCGTCGAGGTCTTCTCGGTGTCCACCGACACCCACTTCACGCACAAGGCGTGGCACGACTCCTCCGAGACCATCGGCAAGATCCAGTACGCGATGATCGGCGACCCGACCCTCGAGATCAGCACCAACTTCGAGGTGCTCCGCGAGAACCAGGGCCTGGCCGACCGCGGTACCTTCCTCGTCGATCCCGACGGTGTCGTCCAGTTCATGGAGATCACCGCGGAGGGCATCGGCCGCAACGCTGCCGAGCTGCTGCGCAAGGTCAAGGCCGCTCAGTACGTCCGCTCGCACCCGGGCGAGGTCTGCCCGGCCAAGTGGGAAGAGGGCGAAGAGACCCTCGCTCCGTCGCTGGATCTCGTCGGCAAGATCTGACGTAAGTCGAATCAGCTGACGTAAGTCGCCACGGGCGGCGCGGGCCCGGACGCCACGGGCCCGCGCCCCACCCCGCTTCCGTCTCGACCAGCACCACCCCGCACCTGTCCGGACCGCAGGAGTAACAAGGTCCACTTCCCCGATCACAGCCTTCCCCACGGATGGAGTAGATCCGCATGCTCGACGCCCCCCTCGCCGCCCAACTGAAGTCCCTCCTCGAGCGGTTGACCCTGCCGATCGAGCTCGTGTCCTCCCTCGACGACGGAGCCAAGTCGGCCGAACTCGCCGAACTGCTCACCGAGATCGCCGCGATGTCGGACAAGATCACCTATGAGCGTCTCGACGACGACGCCCGGCGCCCGTCGTTCGCCATCCGCCGCGTCGGCACCGACATCGAGGTCCGCTTCGCCGGCATCCCCCTCGGTCACGAATTCACCTCGCTCGCACTCGCATTGCTCCAGGTCGGCGGCTACCCGTCGAAGGAAGCCCCCGAGGTGCTCGAGCAGGTCCAGGGACTCGAAGGCAAGTACCACTTCGAGACCTACTTCTCGCTGTCCTGCCAGAACTGCCCCGACGTCGTCCAGGCACTGAACCTGATGGCCGTGCTCAACCCCGGTGTCAGCCACGTCGCGATCGATGGTGCGCTCTACCAGGACGAGGTCGACGGCCGGCAGATCATGGCGGTGCCCACCGTGTACCTCAACGGTGAACTCTTCGGCTCCGGTCGGATGAGCCTCCCCGAGATCGTCAACAAGCTCGACGACGGCGCCGCCGATCGCGCGGCAGCCGCGATCGCGGAGAAGGACCCGTTCGACGTGCTCGTCGTGGGTGGCGGCCCGGCCGGAGCTGCGGCCGCGATCTACGCTGCCCGCAAGGGGATTCGCACCGGCATCGCCGCCGAGCGCTTCGGCGGTCAGGTCCTCGACACGATGGCGATCGAGAACTACATCTCGGTCCCCTACACCGAGGGCCCGAAGTTCGGCGCTGCACTCGAGAACCACGTGCGCCAGTACGACGTCGACCTCATGAACACCCAGCGTGCCGCGAAGCTCGTGCCGGCGGCCACCGAGAACGGCCTCGTCGAGGTCGAACTGGAGAGCGGCGCTTCGCTTCTCGCCCGCACGGTGATCCTGTCGACAGGTGCGCGCTGGCGCTCGATGAACGTGCCCGGCGAGACCGAGTACCGGAACAAGGGCGTCACCTACTGCCCGCACTGCGACGGTCCGCTGTTCAAGGGCAAGCGCGTCGCGGTCATCGGCGGCGGCAACTCGGGTGTCGAGGCGGCCATCGACCTCGCGGGCATCGTCTCGCACGTCACGCTCGTCGAGTTCGACTCGGTGCTGCGCGCCGACGAGGTGCTGCAGCGCAAGCTGCGCAGCCTGCCGAACGTGACCATCCTGCTCAGCACCCTCACCACCGAGGTTCTCGGCGACGGCAGCAAGGTCACCGGCCTCACCTACACCGACCGCACCACCGACGAGTCGCACACCGTCGACCTCGAGGGCGTGTTCGTGCAGATCGGCCTGCTCCCCAACACCGAGTGGCTGGACGGCAGCGTCGACCTGTCGCCGCGCGGAGAGATCGTCGTCGACGACCGCGGTCAGACGTCGGTGCCGGGCGTGTTCGCCGCGGGTGACTGCACGACGGTTCCGTTCAAGCAGATCGTGATCGCTGCCGGAGCAGGAGCGACGGCTGCCCTGTCCGCGTTCGATCACCTGATCCGCACCAGCGCTCCGGAAGAGGAGTCGGCGGCAGCGGTCGGCTGACGCTCTCCCATGACGACCCCCGGGTCCGGTGCCGTTTCGGTGCCGGACCCGGGGCCGTTCAGGCCGACGGGCCGCAACCCTGTTCGGATAATCCATAGATTCCGTCCCGCCCGAAGTTCCGTGTGGAGCTGCCGGCCCGGCCAGTCGGTCGGCTGTGCAACGATGCCGACATGTCCGCTATTACCGACTATTTCTCCGCGCCGTCCGACGAGGCCGCGGCGGCGGCTCTCGACGATCTGCTCGACCTAGAGCCGGACGACATCGCCGCGACCGAGGAGCTCTACCGCATCTCGCCGGACGAAGCCACCCGCCCCCGGGTACGGACCGCCGCGAGCGAAACGCCGGTTCTGCAGGCGAAGGGGATCGACCCGAAGGTCTCGCTCGGGCAGCTCGAGGCGGTGCTCACCGGACGCAGCTATGACGACGTCAAGACCGGCCCGAGGCACGGATCCATGGTGGCGGACAGCGAGGACGGTGACGCGTTCGTACTGTCCGTCGCCGACGAATTGCGCACTGCACTGGCCGCTTCCGATCCGAGCGCACTGATCGCCGCGGCGCGCGAATGGATCTTCGACGAAGATGCGGAGCCGTCGGAGGAGTCGGTCCCGTTCGTCGTCGCGTTGGCCGAACTGGCCAGCATTGCGGCATCCCGCGGCGAGCGGCTTTACTGCCGCATCATCGTCTGATCAACAGCGAGTCGAGCCAGTCGGGCTCGAACCACGTGGGCGCGGTCGCGGCGAATCCGGCGGCGTCCGAGCCCGCGACGCCCTCGGGCACGCGCCCGACCACCGCGGACCCGGTGACGGCGGGCAGATCGTGGAGGTTGCAGCGGGCCGCGAGATCCGGACGCCGAGGCCAGGATCCGACGACGAACCCGCTGCACTTCACGCCCGCAGCGGCAAGCGCTTCGGCCGTGAGCGCGCAGTGATTGAGGGTGCCCAGACCGGCAGCGGCCACCACGACGACGGGGGCACCGAGTTCGGCTGCCACGTCGCGAACCGTGAACCCGTCGGCGCCGAGTCGCACCAACAGCCCGCCCGCGCCCTCCACCAGCGTCACGGCGTGTCGGGCGTCGAGATCGCGTGTCGCGGCAACCACCTCGGGTTGCGTCAGCATCGGCAGCGCAGCGCGGCGCGCGGCGGTGTCGGGAGCCAGCGGTTCCGGGTATCGCGCCAACTCGACGGTCGCGGTCACGCCGCTGAGCCTGGTCACCTCCGCCAGATCGCCGGGTTCGTCGACCGTGACGCCGGTCTGTGCGGGCTTGCACACCGCAACCGACTGACCTGCGGCGCGCAACGCGGCGGCGAGCGCGGCGGTGACGACGGTCTTGCCGACGTCGGTGGACGTTCCGGAGATCACGAGAACACTCATGCCGGCACCCCTGCGCGACGCTCCGAGAGAACTTCTGCCAGAACGGATTCGATGACTGCCATCTCGGCGGAATCGATCGTCGCCCGCGCCGTCAGACGCAGGCGCGACGTGCCCTCCGGGACGGATGGTGGGCGGAAACAGCCCACGTGCAGGCCGCGGTCCCGGCAGGCCGCCGCGGCCGCGACCGCCACCTCCGGATCGCCCAGCACCACCGACACCACGGCCGACTCGGGGTCGGCGGCCCCGGTGATGCGGGCGAGGTCGCGGGCGCGGTCCAGGACGGCGGTCGCCCGCTGCGGCTCTCGCCTGAGCACCGACAGCGCCGCCCGGGCAGCGCCCACCGCGGCGGGCGCCAGGCCGGTGTCGAAGATGAACGTGCGTGCCGCGTCGATCAGGTGTGCACGGACTTTCCGCGACGCGAGTACCGCACCACCCTGGCTCGCGAGAGACTTCGACAGTGTCGCGGTGACGACGACGTCCGGTTCCCCGGCCAGGCCCATCTCGTGGACGAGTCCGCGACCACCGCGGCCGCGCACGCCGATGCCGTGCGCCTCGTCGACGAGCAGGACGGCGCCGTGCTCTCGGCACACCCGGTGCATGTCGGCCAGCGGAGCGAGGTCGCCGTCGGCGCTGAACACCGAGTCGGTGAGGACGAGGGCACGCTCCTCGGCTCGCTCGGCGAGTGCGCGGCGCAGGAAGTCGACGTCGGCGTGCGGCGCCACGACGACGCGGGCCCGTGACAGCCGGCACGCATCGACGAGTGAGGCGTGACAACCGGCGTCCGACACGATCAACGCATCCTGACCCGAAAGTGCGGTCACTGCACCGAGATTGGCGGCGTATCCGCTTGCGAACACCAGCCCGGACTCGGCTCCCACGAAGGCGGCGAGCTCGCGTTCGAGGAGTTCGTGGTCGGACGTCGTGCCGGTGACCAGGCGCGATCCGGTCGCTCCCCCGCCCCAGCGCCGGACGGCGTCGACAGCTCCGTCGACCACCTCGGGGTGCCGGACGAGACCCAGATAATCGTTGGACGCGAGGTCGACCACCCGATCGATCTCGCTGCGGGCCCGCAGCTCGCGGTGCAGTCCTGCCGCCCGCCGCGCCCTTTCGACGTCGTCGAGCCAATCCAGAGCCGCGTTATCGGTACCCACCCGCAGCACCATACAAGCTCACTTGAACGGTGTTCAAGTGAGCTTGTATCGGACCTCGTCGTCCGCGTTCGACCGCCCACCGCACCACCCGGATTCCGCGGCCGAGTGCGCCGACCGATGCCGTCACAGTGCTCACCCGGACTGGAGCGACGAAGATCATATTTCGGCGCGACTCCGGGACTGGCTGCTCGCCGCCGCGACCATTCCGGCGGCGATGCGGTCGATCTCCTCGGCGGTGCACACGTAGGGCGGCATCGCGTAGATCAGATTCCGGAACGGACGCAACCAGACGCCCGCGGCGACCGCCGCCGCAGTCACCGTCGGCATGTCGACGGGTTCGGCGAGTTCGATCACGCCGATTCCCCCGAGGACCCGCACGTCCACCACGCCGGGCACGTCCCACGCGGGAGCGAGGCCGCGCCCCAGTCCCGTGTTCAGCGCCCCGACCTCCGCACGCCAATCGCGCGAGAGCAGCAACTCCACCGCGGCGACCGCCACCGCGCACGCCATCGGGTTCCCCATGAACGTGGGCCCGTGCATGATGCCGCCGCCCTCGCCGGCGCTGATCACCTCGGCGACCGCGGTCGTGCACAGCGTCGCGGCGAGCGTGAGGTAGCCGCCGGTGAGCGCCTTGCCCACACACATGACATCCGGCGCCACCCCGGCGTGGTCCGCGGCGAACAGTTCTCCGGTGCGGCCGAAGCCCGTGGCGATCTCGTCGAACACCAGCAGCAGACCGTGCTCGTCGCACATGCGGCGCAGTTCGCGCAGGTAATCGGGGTGATGGAACCGCATGCCGCCGGCACCCTGGACGACGGGTTCGACGATGATCGCGGCGAGTTCGTCACGATGCGCCACCACCAGGGCCTCGAAATCGGCGACGTACCCGGGATCGAAGTCGCGCGGCGGGGCGGGCGCAAACAGTTGCCGGGCGAGCACGTCGGTCCACATCGCGTGCATGCCGCCGTCGGGGTCGCAGACGCTCATCGGCGCGAACGTGTCGCCGTGGTATCCGCCGCGCCACGTGAGCAACCGGTGCTTCTCGGGACGTCCGCGGCTGCGCCAGTACTGCAGGCACATCTTCACCGCGACCTCCACCGACACCGAGCCGGAGTCGGCGAGGAACACCTTGTCGAGTCCGGCGGGGGTGATCTCGACCAAGAGTTCGGCGAGGCGCGCGGCGGGCGCGTGGGTGAGGCCGCCGAACATCACGTGACTCATCCGTCCGAGTTGGTCGGTGACGGCGGCGTCGAGCACCGGGTTGCGATACCCGTGCACGGCCGACCACCACGAGCTCATCCCGTCCACCAGTTCCGTGCCGTCGGCGAGCGTGAGCCGTGCCCCTTGGGCGGACTCGACGACCAGCGACGCCGTCGACGCAGGAAACGCGCCGTAGGGGTGCCACAGATGGGTGGTGTCGATTTCGACGATTCGGTCGGCCGTCAGATGCAGGGAGTTCACGGCGCTCGACTGTAGGTGTCAAGCATCACGGGCGGGTCGGCAGGTACGTTGGACAGGTCCCCGCCGGCGGAATCCGCCGCGGTCGACCCCCTGTCGTCTGCCCGGGAAGATTCGCGTGTCCGTCCGCTCCACCGACCGAACCCTCCTCGGCGGGCCGTCGGCGTCGGCAACTCGTGGCCGCGCCGCGTACCGCCACGATCTCGACGGACTCCGCGGTCTCGCGATCGGTCTCGTCGTCGTCTACCACGTCTGGTTCGGTCGGGTGTCCGGCGGCGTCGACATCTTCCTCACGCTGTCGGGGTTCTTCTTCGTCGCCTCGCTGCTGCGGGCCGCGGAATCCGGAGGCCGGCTCGATCCGGTTCCGGTGGTCCGGCGGGTCCTGCGGAGGCTGCTGCCGCCACTCGTTCTCGTGCTGGCGGCGGTGGTGGCCTTCACCGTCACGATGCATCCGGCCACCCAGTGGTTCGACACCGCGCGGCAGGTCACGGCGTCGTTGACGTTCCTGCAGAACTGGCACCTCGCCGACAGTGCGAGCGACTATCTCGCCGCCGACCCGTCGGTAAGCCCGCTGCAGCATCTGTGGTCGATATCCGTCCAGGGGCAGTTCTATCTGGCTGCGCTCGTCCTCGTCTTCGGGCTCGCGTGGCTGCTCCGCGCACGTGGCATCACGGTTCGCGGACCGCTCGCGATGCTGCTCGGTGTTCTCGCGATCGCCTCGCTGACCTACGCGACGACCAGCGACCTGCCTCAGACGTGGCTGTACTACGACACCGCTGCCCGGATGTGGGAACTACTCGTCGGCGGTCTGCTGGCCTGCGCGGCCCCGTATCTGCGGGTGCCACGGGTGTGGCGGGTGCTCCTCGCGGTCGCCGGGCTCGCGATCGTCGTCGCGTGCGGCATGGTGCTCGACGGACGAAGCCAGTTCCCGGGACCGTGGGCGCTCGTTCCCGTCGGTGCCGCACTCGCGATCATCGTCGCCGGGGCGGAGGGAGACGACCGAGATCCCTCCCCCACCCGCCTGCTCGCGTCACCTCCCCTGGTTCGGTTGGGGTCGATCGCGTACGCGCTGTACCTGTGGCACTGGCCGGTCCTCATCGCGTTCCTGGTCTGGCGCGAGGAGCCGGATGTCGGTTTCGCCGGCGGCGTCGTCGTCATCGGCCTCTCCCTTGCGCTCGCCGAACTCACCACCCGCCTGATCGAGACGCCTATCCGGCAGACGTCGGGCCCGCGCGCAGTGCGTGGCACACTGATCGGCGTCGTGTCGCTGATCACAGTCGCGCTCGCCGCGGCCTCGGTGACGTGGACCGGGTTCGTCGATCGCCGCACCGAGGAGTGGGCGCAGCAGACATCACTCGACTCCGCGGCGTACCCCGGCGCCGCCGCGCTGCTGTCCGGCGCCGACGTCGAGTTCGCGCGCGAGCAGCCGTCACGCTTCGTGGCGCACGCGGACCTGCCCGCGACCACCCTCGACGGATGCATGTCCCAGGACGGTCAGACCGAAGCTCTCAACTGCACGTACGGCGACACGGAGGCAGACCGCAGCATCGCGTTGATCGGCGGCTCGCACGCCGAGCACTGGCTACCGGCGCTCGACGAGCTGGGCCACAAGCACCGTTTCCGGGTGGAAACGTACGTGAAGGTGGGATGCCCGGCAGTGCTCCCGCCGGGACCGGACGCCCCCGTCGGCGAATGCGAGGAGTGGACGTTCGACGTTCTCGACGCGGTGGCCGCCTCGCGCCCCGACATCGTGTTCAGCACCTCCACCCGTCCCCGCCCGGGTGCGGCCGGCGACTACACCCCCGACACCTACCTCGCGTTGTGGCAGGCCCTGACGGACCTCGACCTACCGACGATCGTCGTGCGCGACACCCCGTGGTTGGAATCCGACGGCGTCGCCTACCGCGCATCGGACTGCCTGGCCCGACGCGGCGGCAACGCCGACACGTGCGGTATCGACCGGGCGCAGGCCCTCGACCCGATCGATCCCGCGCTGGACGCCTCGGCCCCGTTCCCCACCGTCTTCCCTCTCGACCTCTCCGATGCCGTGTGCCGGGAGGATCGTTGCCGGGTGATCGAGGGCAACGTGCAGATCTACCGGGACTCGAACCACCTCACCGCGTCGTACGTGAGAACCCTGACGCCGGTGATGGAGGACCGACTCGGCCCTCTGACGGGATGGTGGTCGGACGCGCCGGCGGACTACTGACTCCGGTTGTCAGTGCGCCACCGGACACTTGCCGGCGTAGTCGACCTGTAGTTCCTTGATCCCGTTGATCCACCCGGACCGCAGTCGGCGCGGGTCGCCGAGCTTGGTGATGTCGGGCATGTGGTCCGCGATCGCGTTGAACATCAGCTCGATCTCCATCCGCGCGAGGTTCGCACCGATGCAGAAGTGCGCACCGGTGCCCCCGAAGGCGAGGTGGTCGTTGTCGGTGCGGGTGATGTCGAACCGCATCGGATCCTCGAATACGTCCTCGTCGAAGTTGGCCGACGAGTAGAACATCACGACGCGGTCGCCCTTGCGGATGGTCTGCCCGCCGAGTTCGGTGTCCACCAACGCCGTTCGCTGGAATCCGACGACCGGCGTGGCCCAACGGATGATCTCGTCCACTGCTGTCGCCGGACGCTCACGCTTGTAGAGCTCCCACTGGTCGGGGTTGTCCATGAACGCCATGATGCCGTGCGTAATGGCGTTGCGAGTCGTCTCGTTCCCGGCGACCGCGAGCAGAAGCACGAAGAACCCGAACTCCTCGGACGCCAGCCCGTCGCCGTCGACGTCGGCCTCCACGAGCGTGGTGACGATGTCCTGCGCCGGGCACTTGCGTCGCTCCTCGGCCATCGCGTACGAGTACGCGAGAATCTCGGCGGACGCAGTGGCGGACTCCTGCGCGAACTCGGGATCGTCGTAGCCCATCATCTGGTTCGACCAGTCGAAGATCTTGTGCCGATCCTCCTGCGGCACACCGATGAGCTCGGCGATGGCCTGCAGCGGCAGCTCACACGCCACCTGCTCGACGAAGTCCCCGGACCCCGCGGCCACGGCGTCCTGCACGATCTTCTCCGCCCGCGCCTTCAGCGCCGGACGCAGACTCTGGACAGCGCGCGGCGTGAAGCCACGGGCGATCACTTTCCGGAGCTTGGTGTGCTCGGGGGCGTCCTTGTTGATCAGCAGGTGCCGCATCAGCTCGACCGTCTCCCGCGGCATGTCGTCCGAGAACCGCGCGATCGCAGTGTTCTCCCAGGTCGAGTAGACCTCGCTGTTGCGGGAGACCTCCTTGACGTCCTCGTGCCGGGACACCGCCCAGTAGCCCTCGTCCGCGTACCCGCCCTTGGTCGGCGGCTGTGCCACCCAGTGCACCGGCGCCGATTTGCGCAGCGCCGCGAACTCGCTGATCGGCAACCGCCGCTCGTACACGTCAGGGTCGGTGAAATCGAAACCTTCGGGGACACCGGGAACTGTCACGCCGCACACCTTCTCTCGGGATCGAGGCGGACCGTTCAGCGATCCGCGTGACCATGATCACACGATCGCGCAGACCGCCGCTTGGGCATTCGGCACAGCACGGCGGGTGCGAATTGTGCTGTCGGCACAAACGCCACGCACGTCGATCGCGGTGAGCACCGCCGGAGAGCACCTACCGGATTTCGCCGACCGGATCCTCGGGTGCGAGGCTGGGACGCATGGCGCCAGATACCCGCTCAGAGACTCTCCCGGCCGGGCGATCGGACTCCGGCGCACTGCTCGCGCAGTGGCAGGAGACCGACGACCAGGTGCTCGATCACCCGGTCCACTTCTCGCTGACCGGCGCTCACGCCCACCTCTCCCGCACCGTCGGTCGGGCGAATGCGTACGCCGACGAGGTGTCGACCTTCTGCTCGGTTCCGGCCGACCCGCGACCCGAGGATTGGGAAGATCTCGCCCGCCTGCTCGGGGCCGGCGGCTTCGCCGATCTCTTCAGCTGCCCGGAACTCCCACCGGCACACTGGGAGCCGGTTTTCGTCCTCGACGGGTTGCAGATGCTGGCGCCACCCACGGGCGTGCACCCTGCTACTGCCGAGGACGGGCTTCCCGCCGGATTCGCGCTCGTCGAACTCGGTGACGCGGATCTGCCGGAAATGCTCGCGCTCGTGACGGAAACACGTCCGGGTCCGTTCTGGTCGCGCACACCCGAGTTCGGAACCTACCTCGGGATCCGCCGGGACGGCGCTCTGGTGGCCATGGCCGGTGAGCGCCTGCGCCCGCCGGGCTGGACGGAGATCAGTGCCGTCTGCACCGCACCGGACGCGCGCGGCCACGGCCTGGCCGCGCACCTGGTCCGAGCGCTCGCCGACCGGATCGCGGCCCGCGGCGAACGAGCGTTCCTGCACGTCGCCGCCACCAATGCCCAGGCGATCAGCGTGTACACCCGTCTGGGGTTCAGGCAACGGCGAAACGTGACGTTCCGCGGATTCCGAGTTCCCTGAGTAGCGCCGCGAATCGGGTGTCGCCGCCATAATCTCCGGATGGGCATTACGCGGTGTGCCGACCTGACGGTCGCGCGGTGGCTGGAGCGGTCGGACGAAGATTGGCGACATCTGGCGGCACGAGGCCCACGCGACTTCGAGAAGCACGCGCGCCTACGGTTCATTCCCGACCCGAGCTTTCCGGGGCAGTCAGAGGGCGACGTCCGGCGCGCCCCGGGCGCGCTGTCCGACAACGAACAGCTGGGCGTGGCTCTCGCGGACTTGACCCCCTACACCGCGACGCCCGACGACTGTTATTTCTGCATCTGGGAAGGATGGCCGAGCTTCTCCGGGGACGATCCGATGCCGAGAATCTCGATCCCGAACCGCGCCTACTTCCTCTTCCGCGGATCACTAGCCGACGTCGCCGACTGGGACTCACAGGTTTCGGAGCTGCTCCAGGACACGGTAGCCCCCACGCCCGCGTTCGTCTGGCCGGCCGATCACGCGTGGTGCGTCACATGCGACGTCGACCCACACTTCGCAACGATCGGCGCAAGCGCCGACGCGATCGCGCGGCTCGTCGCGGACACCCGCGTAGACGTCGTGGTCGACGATCCCGACACCGAGCCGCCGTACTACGGCTGAGGGCGCGCCTTTTCGACCTATCCTCGGAGGATGGCGTGCGAAGCGAGGCCGGTCCACGACCGAGGCTCCCTCGGCTGGGTTGTGTGGGTCAACCTCGCGGCGGCGGTGGCCGCGGCAGCGGTGATGACTGCCGTGGCGTGGCACCTCCCGTGGCCGTCCCCTTCCGACAGCGCTGTCGCACGCGCGAGTGCCCGCACCGCACTGGCGCTTTCAGCCGTGGTGGCGACCGTCGTCGCAGCCCTCATCGTGACGCGGCGTCGGCGCTGGACATGGGCAATCGTGGTCTGGCTTCTCGTTGCCGGGTGCGCACTCGGCGCATCCACATTCGGCCGTCCCACCTTCGCCGACCATCGACGAGAGTTCGAAGAGGTTGCACACCAACTACTTCGCGAGCCCGAGAATCTTCGCGGCGGCCGCTACCAGCGCGACGTAAGAATCGGACGATTCGACGTCGCGTACGCCCATGTCGGCGGCGATGGCTCGGTGTACTTCCACGATGCACGAACGGGACTGTCGCCGTTCGACAATCCGGGATGGATCTACGCACCTCACGGCCTCTCCGAAGCCACCCTGAAACGCACGGCCTCACGCAACATCGGGGACGGCTGGTACACCTTCCCCAACCTCGTCGTCGACGACTACTGAGTTCGGCACAGAAGGACCGTGGGGTGATTCGAACCGAGGTCGACCTACATCCGCATCTTCACCTCGAACGGGACCTTCGTCCGTCGCGACCTCGCCATACGCCCACCCACGCCGGCTCGCGTCCCGGCTCTTCAACGCCGGGACCTCCCGGAAAGTCTGACGCAGGAGAAGCCCCATTGACTCGAACATATATTCGAACTAGACTTGGGTCATGAATCCGGGGGGACTCAATTCGCTGGTCACGGTCACCGCACCGCGACCAGGAGACGTGCACACACTGCCAGAAATCCTGCTGGTGCAGACCGGCCTCGACATCTGCCACGCGATCGAACAACTCGAAGCACTACGTGCAGCCATCGTCGCCGAAATCGACGAGCGCGCAGTCTCGTTCGACACCCTCGGATTTCGCAGTGTCAAGCAGTGGTTGGCTGCGAACACGTTGCTGGAGGTACCGGCTGCCGCACGGATCCTCGCATTGGGCCGGATGCTGAGCCGACAGCCCGAGATCGCCGACGCCTTCAACGCCGGCGATATTTCCGCCGAGCACGCGGCGTTGATCGGGAAGTTCTGCGAGACCCCGCCGCGCGGCATGCCGAACGAAGCGCTTGGTTCGTGCCGGAAGGTGTTGCTGGACGCCGCGTCCGGTCCCGCCGCGACCACTACGACCGTTCGCACCTGCATCTCGCGGTTGGAGCGGATCTTCGAATCCGACGAACTCCCGCCCAGCGAAGACGCCGAGCGCAACGAGTTCCACGCCTCGAAAACGTTGAACGGACGCGTCGCGGTCGAAGGTGACCTCGACGCCGTCACCGGCGAGATGCTGTTGACGGCACTCTCGGCACTGACCAAGCCGAGGAAGCCGGTCGACGACCCCGCCGAAAAACGCACCCCGGCACGGCAGCGGGCGGACGCATTCTCCGAGATCCTGCGCCGCTACCTCGACTCCGGCGAAGCACCCGTCGAGGGCGGCGAGCGGCCACACCTGTCACTCCATGTGAACGCCGCCGACCTCGCCCGCAGCAAGTCGGCTCACGAGTGGGTGAATCCAGACAGCGATTCGGATCTGTTCGGCGACAAAGACATCGCACGCATGCCCCACACGGGGCCCCTGTCGATCGCGACCGCCCGCCGGATCGCGTGCGACTGCCACCTCACCCCCATCGTCATGGACGACGGCGTCCCCTTGAATCTGGGGCGAACGAGCAGGACCGTGTCGAAGAAACAGCGCCGCGCGTTGATCGCCCGCGACCACGGCTGCGCCTTCCCCGGCTGCGGCGCACCACCCGCCCACTGCGAAGGCCACCACGTAAAGCACTGGGCAGACGGCGGACCCACCGACCTCGACAACCTCGTCCTACTCTGCCGCTACCACCACCAACTCCTCCACCACAGCCACTGGGACGTGAAAATCGGCGCCGACCGGCACCCGTGGTTCACACCACCGAGCACCGTCGACCCCTACAAGAAACCCGTCCCCGCCCACAACCGCGCCGGACCACACGCCGCATGACACGGCAGCCGGCACCCGAAACAGCGTGCCGGCTATCGCCGGATGCACGAGTTCGGCAACATTGTCTGCCATTCGGCTGCACGCCAAGTCCACATACGCACCAACCACGTACGGAGCTACCCATGAACAGATTCTCGACCGGGGCAATACTGCTCTACCTGACCGCCGTCATCGCCCAAGCACTGACGTGGCCCGACCTGGGCAGCGCGGAACGCAGCTCGCGTGTTGTGCTCTTCCTTCTCGCCGCTGCGCTACTGACGGCGATTCTCGGATCACGTGCCGACCGAGCTCGGCATCCCGAAGCGGCGGCTGACCGGCAGTGAGTGTTTCATCGCGTGCCAGCGGACAGCGATCTCCGTTATCCGCCGAATGCCTCGAAACACTCCAAGGCGAGTTCCAGTTTCAGCCTGCGCGCCAGAATGTCGCCGCCGAGAAGTTCTTCCGCCCGCTGCATGCGGTACCGGACGGTGTTCTTGTGGATTCCCAGCCGACGGGCTGCGGCCTCATGGTTGCCGTGACAGTTCATCACGGCGCGCAGGGTGTCCCGCAAACGCTCGGACGCAGGATCCTCACCGAGGAGACCGGCCAGCTCCCGGGCGACGAGGGCGCGCATCGCGTCGGGATCGGCCGACAACATCGAGACCAGTTCGACGTGGGTGTAGCTGGTCACGGCCTTTCGCTGCTTGCCGACCTCGGCGATCCGCTGCGCCGCGAGCGCCTCACGATGGCTGCTGCGGAATCCCTCGATTCCCGGAGCACGCTCACCGACCGCGAGGCGGACGCCGTCCGGAATCCGACAGTGGTCGACGACCCACGGGTCGTCGCTGTCCTGCGCGATCCACGACCACACGCCGTGCGCACCCGACGGCACCGACAGGGTGCGCCGGCCGGCCGCAACTCGTGACATCACCCGGTCGAGGGAGCCGGCGAACACCGTCGAGTCGTCGACCCACGCGACCACGGCGGTGTGTGTGAGTCGCAACGGGTAGCCGAGCAGTCCCGACGACTGCGCGACGCCCCCACCGCCGTCGAGGATCTCGCGCACCGTGGTCACGCGGGACGCGAAAGCGCCCTGCAGCAGCCGCTCCCGCTCGTCCGCGTACGTGACGGCAAGTTCGTCGAGCATCGCGTTGAGCAGCTCGCTGGTCTGCGACCACATCGTGGTGAGGACCTCGAGTTTGAACTGGGCGTCGAGGTCCTCCTGCTGCAGGAACTCGGTCGCGAACGACAACATGGCTCGGTGACCGGCGTGATAGAGCTGAGACAACACCCGCAGCTCGAGTCCCCGCTGTGCGACCGTGCGGGCGAGCGCGTGGGCCTCGACGGAGACCGGCGCCTCGGCCGATCCGTCGGCGGACTGTCCGGACGCACCGAGGAACGCGCCGAGCTGACTGCGCACCGCCGCTCGTAGGTCTCGTTGAAGTTCGGCGTCCGCGGCCAACTCGGGAATGTCCGTGGTGAACGACTCCTCGAGGCCCGACAGGAAGAGATCGAGGTCGTGCTGCGTCAGCGTGCTGGTGAGGTAGTTGCGCAGCCAGCGTTCTGCCGGTTCCCGCGCGTTCACTCGCCATCACACCTTTCCGGATCGAGCTCGCCGCCGACGATCGGCGGCATCCACCGTAGACGCGGCACCTGTAGTGCACAGCGACGAAACGCCGCGGACGGGCCGCTAGCGCAGATCCGCACCGGTCAGCCGCAGTGTGACGTAGTCGCTGTCGACCAGAGAAGAGTCGAACACGCGGTCGCCCTTCGCCAGCGATCGACGTACCCCCGGCTCGAGGGCGTCCCACCAGGCGTCCAGACACTGACGGCGGACGAACAGGTAGTCCGACAGTGGGCCCTGGAAGATCGCGAAGTGCGGCACGTCGTCGTCGGAGGTGACGTAGCAGACGCTGTCGTCACCGCAGACACTGATGACCTGGCCGATGAACTCCGGGGGCACGAAGCCCTGCGGATTGCGAAGCAGCGCAAGTCGCGCCCGCTCCGACAGGCGGCCGTAGACGTGTTCGGGTTCCGGGATCGCGTCCCCCATGTCCTGCAACCTAACGCCCGGGGACGGGGCCTGTCCCCCGAGTCGGCGGATCCGTGCGATGCTCGAGACGCGACACGTCCTCGACCGCGAGTGCCCATCGAACGCGAGAGCCCATCGAACGCGAGAGCCCATCGAACGCGAGAGCCCATCGAAGGAGTGCATTGTGAAGGCGATCCAGTACACCCGTATCGGGGCGGAGCCCGAACTCGTCGACATCCCGACGCCCGAGCCGAAAGCCGGTGAAGTGCTGCTCGAGATCACCGCTGCGGGCGTGTGCCACTCGGACGAATTCATCATGAGCCTGCCCGCCGAGCAGTTCGGCTACGAACTGCCGATGACACTCGGTCACGAGGGCGCCGGCCGGGTGGCCGCCGTCGGCGCAGGCGTCACCGACCTCGACATCGGCACGAACGTCGTCGTGTACGGGCCGTGGGGTTGCGGACGTTGCTGGCACTGCGCGCAGGGGCTCGAGAACTACTGCTCCCGCGCAAGGGAACTCGGCATCGCCCCACCCGGCTTGGGCGCGCCGGGCGCGATCGCCGAGTACATGATCGTCGACTCGCCGCGTCACCTGGTCCCGATCGGTGACCTCGACCCCGTCACGACGGTGCCGCTGACCGACGCCGGGCTCACCCCGTACCACGCGATCAAACGGTCGCTCGGCAAGCTCCGCGCCGGTTCGTACGCAGTCGTGATCGGCACCGGCGGTCTCGGACACGTCGGCATCCAGCTGCTCCGCCACCTGTCCCCTGCACGCATCATCGCCCTCGACGTCAACGACGAGAAGCTTGCGTTCGCCCGCGAGGTCGGCGCGCACGAGACCGTGTTGTCGAACGCCGACGCCGCTGCGAACGTCCGGAAGATCACGGGTTCGGCCGGTGCCGCGCTGGTCCTCGATTTCGTGGGTGTGCAGCCGACGCTCGACGTCGCGACCGCAGTGGCCGGAGTCGGGTCCGACGTCACGATCGTCGGGCTCGGCGACGGGAAGTCCGCGGCCCGGGTCGGCTTCTTCACCGGTGCGTACGAGACGAATGTCGCGTCTCCGTACTGGGGTTCACGCAGCGAGCTCATCGAGTTGATCGACCTCGCGCACCAGGGTGTCCTGGACATCGCGGTCGAGCGGTTCGCGCTCGACGACGGCGTCGAGGCGTACCGCCGACTCGCGGCAGGAACGTTGCGCGGTCGGGCTGTCGTCGTGCCGTGAGCCGTGCTGCGGATGTGCTCCGCAGGCTCGTCGGCGGTCTCTTCGTATTCACCGCCGGCATCCACGTCGGCATCGTCGCGGCAGACCCCGAGTTGTACCGACCGTTCGCCGATCGGACGTATCTGCCTCTCGTCCGGACTGCGTGGCGAGACGTCTTCATGGCCCACCCTGCCGGGTGGGGTCTGGTAGTCGCGGCCGGAGAGCTGGCGATCGGCGTGCTGACCCTCGCGGGCGGTCGGTGGACCAGGCTCGGACTGATCGGCGCGATCGTCTTCCACGTGGCACTCATGATGTTCGGCTGGGGATACTGGATCTGGAGTGTTCCGACGCTCGTCGTGCTCGGATATCTGCTCCGGGAGAACCTCCGGCAGCCTCGGCGTCGTAGCGTGTAGGGACTAGCGCTCCGACCCGTCGAGCAGGGAAGCACCGGAGGCACCGTTGGACGTCGTGTTCCCGAGCACCCGGACGATCGCGCGTGAGGCCGTCCCCTCCGTCCTCGTGGGTGTCGCGGCCGCGGTCATCCCGATCGCGATGGTGCTCGTCACCGACCGGGTCACCGACCTGCTCTACAGGTGGATTCCCGATCTGATCGGGTTCGACGGTTACGCCCGATGGTGGATCTTCGCGGTACTCACCGGAATCGGACTGCTGGTGGGTGTGCTGGTGTGGAAACTGCCCGGGCACGGTGGACCCGACCCCGCCACCGCGGGGCTGGTAGGACCGCCGATTCCGCTCAGGTCGCTACCGTCGCTGGCGCTCGTCGTGGCGCTCGCGCTGGGCGCCGGGGTGAGTCTGGGTCCGGAGAATCCGCTCATCGCGATCAACGTCGCGGTCGCTGCCTGGATCCTCGGGCGGCTGTGGCCGACGATGCCGACCAAACGCGTCGTGTGGCTGACGACGTCCGCGACGATCGGTGTGCTGTTCGGCACCCCACTGGCAGGGCCGTTGGCGTTCGTCGAACTGGCCGGCCGCCGCCCGAAAGGCGAGCTGTGGGAGAACATGTTCGCGCCTCTCGTCGCGGCCGGCGCGGGCACCGCGACGATGTTCCTCCTCGATCGCCCGATGCTCGTCGTCGACGTCCCCGCATACCGCGCACCCACCATCGGGCACATCCTGATCGGCACGCTCATCGCAGTCGGTACCGCCGCCTTCTTCCTGATGGGCGTCCCCGCCTTCCACCGGATGCATGCGCTGTTCCACGCGCTGCCGAACCCGGTTCTCGCGATCGGGCTCGGCGGTGCGGTTCTCGGCGCGCTCGGCGCTGTGGGCGGACCCGCAACACTCTTCAAGGATGCCGAGAACATGGGGCGGGTCACCGCGAGCGCTGCCGACGAGTCGGTGGGCCGCCTCGCGCTCTACGCGCTGATCAACCTCGTGGCGCTGCTCGTCGCGTCCAGCTGCGGCTTCCGCGGCGGCCGGACGTTCGCGTCCGTATTCGTGGGCTTGAACGTCGGATTGCTGGTGCATGCCATGTTCGACACCGTCCCGCTCGCACTGTCGATCTCGTGTGCGGTCCTCGGCGCGCTCGTGGTGGCGGTGCGCAGTTGCTGGCTGGGCCTGTTCATCGGTGCGACGATGGTGGCGTCGTTCGGGGTGATTCCGGTGTTGTGCATCGCGGTGCTACCGGTCTGGCTGCTGGTGGTGCACCGCGGCCAGCTGGTCGTGGGCCCCAACACCGTACCGCTCGAGAAGCACGTCAGCTGACGGGGTCCTCGTCCGTACGGGCTTGTGGCGAGAGCGGTTCCGCGGCCTGCTGCACGTACCCCTCATGGCCTCCGATGGTGGCGGAATCCAGTGCGTCCAGCACACGCTCGACGTCGGTGTCCCGGACCAGCACCTCCACCTTCAGTCGCTGCGCGAGCGCGAGTTCACTGCGCTGGTCGCGCATCACCACCGTGTCGCGATGGGTGGAGGGGGCGTGAACTTCCGTCACGACGATCGACCGGGCTCCGGCCTCCCGCAGCGCGCTCTCGAGCGCTCCTGCGTCGATGGCCCGCACGAGCACCGTGACGAGGCGGTACTGGACGCTCGACGGCGCTGCGGCGATCCGCGTCGCCGTCAACGGCGGCTCGTCGACAGCACCCGACGCCAGCCCGGCCCCGGCAACGAACGACGGGGCGAACCGGTACGCGTCCATGCCCTGACGGCGGCGGTCCGAGCCGAACTCCTCGTCGGCGGGCAGGCGCAGGCCCACGGTTCGGTCTGCCGCGAACGCGATCACGAGTGTGACGACGAAAGAGAACGCGACCACCGCGACGACAGCGAGAGCCTGATTCCCCAGCAACGAGAAGCCCCCACCGAAGAACAACCCGTCCGCTCCGATCCCATTGATCGCCTTCTTCCCGAACAGGCCCAACAGGAGGGAACCGAGTACACCACCGACGAAGTGGACGGCGATCACATCCAACGCGTCGTCGAAACGGAACAGCACTTTCAGCCGTAGCGCCACCTGGCACACGAGCCCGGCGACCGCCCCGATCAGCAGCGCCGACGCAGTGTCGACGTATCCGGCGCACGGTGTGATCGTGGCAAGCCCGGCCACCGCCCCGGTCGCCGCACCCACCACGGTCGACCGCCCCTGCCGGAAGCGTTCCGCTATCGACCAGATCACCATCCCCGCTGCCGCCGCGACATGGGTGTTGATCAGGGCCTGCGCGGCAATTCCGTTTGCCTGCAGGCCATCTCCCGCATTGAATCCGAACCAGCCGAACCACAGAATTCCGGCACCGATCATCGTGAGCGGCACCGAGTGCGGAACGGTCTCGGTGCCGGGCCAACCGGTCCGCCGGCCGAGGAACAGGAGGATCGCCAGTGCGGCCGCCCCCGCCGACGCGTGGACCACCATGCCGCCCGCCCAGTCCTGCGCTCCCCGGACCGCGAGCCATCCCTCGGGGTCGAACAGCCAATGCGCGATCGGCGCGTACACGACGACAGGCCACACGGCGAGGATCACCACCCAGCCCGCGATCTTCAGCCGATCCGCCGTCGCGCCGGTGATCAGCGCGGGAGTGATTACCGCGAACATCATTTGATAGGCGACGAAGGCCAGGGTCGGGATCGCGATGCCCGGGACGACGACATGAAGTGCCGGGCGCGGCGCTTCGTCCAGATTCTGCAGGGCGAACAGCTTCAGATCGCCGAACAATCCGGCACCGGTGTCCTCGCCGAACGCGATGCTGTGGCCGATCAGGATCCACACCACCGTCACCACGCCGAGCGCGACGAAGTTCTGCTGGATCATCACCAATGTGTTGCAGCTCTTGACCATTCCGGCGTAGAAGAATGCCAGTCCGGGAACCATGAACAACACCAGTGCGGCGCACACCAGCACCCAGGCGGTGTCGCCTCCGTCCATCGGATTCGACGCGGTCACGGAAAAGCACCTCCGGAGAACGACTCCGGTCGCCCCTTCGTCGCGGAACAGGTTGCGGGACAAACCGTTCAAACGACACAGCCGAAGCGCCGGGTCGCCGGATCCTCAGTGTAGAGCGGCCACCGTGCGGCGTTAACCCCCGCGATCGACACGCGGTCCAAGGGATACGCGAGTCGTCAGCCCGGCAATGTCGAGGCCGGCGCCGTCGCCTCGTCGTCCGGCTCGTCCTCGGTGATCAGGCCGGTCTGCAGATCCACGTCGATCTCGCGCCGCTCGCCCTGCAGATTCACGTAGTCGATCTCCACCGTGGGGCGACCGTCCTCCTCGTCGAGTTCGACGCCCAGGATCGCAGGTCCCGGCGGCGTCTCCTGCGCCGCGGCGGTGCCGGCGCCGAGTACGAGTGCGCCGGATCCGACGACGGCGGAGCAGATCACCGCGATGGCCGACCCGGCTGCCCGAGAAGCTGCACGAGAATGGGAGAACACAGGACCTCACCCCTCCACTGGAAGTGCGACTTCGTCTCCACGCTAGACCGAACCACTCACCAGCGACAGGGTGAACGAACCTGCGAACGAACCCTTGTCACAATCCGGGTGCACCGGTCGGCTTACAGCTAGGGTTCAGCAGCATGGAGCGCAGCGGGCCCGGCGTAGCGCCGCCGATCGAGACGTGGCCGGGAGCCGCGTATCCGCTCGGCGCCACCTACGACGGGGGCGGGACCAACTTCTCACTGTTCTCCGAGGTCGCCGAGGCGGTGGACCTGTGCCTGGTCGCGAGCGACGGCACCGAGACCCGCGTCCGGCTCGACGAGGTCGACGGCCACGTGTGGCACGTGTACCTGCCGTCCGTAGGACCTGGGCAGCGGTACGGGTTCCGGGTCCACGGGCCTTTCGACCCGGAGGCCGGGCTGCGGTGCGATCCATCCAAGTTCCTGCTCGATCCCTACGGCAAGGCCTTCGACGGCGTGTTCGACGGCGACCCGTCACTGCACGCGTTCGGCGAGGACACGCTCGGCCACACGATGACGACTGTCGTGATCAACCCGTTCTTCGACTGGGGCGCGGACCGGCCGCCGCGCACGCCGTACCACGAGACCCTCATCTACGAGGCTCACGTCAAGGGCATGACCGCGACCCATCCGGAGATTCCGGCCCAGCTGCGCGGCACCTATGCCGGGCTCGCGCACCCGGTGGTGATCGATCACCTCCGTGCGCTCGGGGTCACGGCGATCGAGCTGATGCCGGTACACCAGTTCATGCACGACCAGATCCTGCTCGATCAGGGGTTGCGAAACTACTGGGGCTACAACAGCTACGGATTCCTGGCGCCCCATGCCGAATACTCGTCGGCCACCGAGCCGAGCGGCGTGGTCACCGAGTTCAAGGCGATGGTGCGCGCGTTCCACGACGCCGGTATCGAGGTGATTCTCGACGTCGTCTACAACCACACCGCCGAGGGCGACCACCGCGGCCCGACCCTCGTCTTCCGCGGCATCGACAACGCCGCGTACTACCGACTCGACGACGACGATCCGTCCCGCTACAAGGACTACACGGGCACCGGTAACAGCCTCAACGCCCGGCATCCGCACACCCTTCAACTCATCATGGACTCGCTGCGCTACTGGGTGACAGAGATGCACGTCGACGGTTTCCGTTTCGATCTGGCGTCGACCCTCGCCCGCGAATTGCACGACGTGGACCGGCTTTCCGCGTTCTTCGATCTGGTGCAGCAGGATCCTGTGGTGAGCCAGGTGAAGCTGATCGCCGAGCCTTGGGACGTCGGCGAGGGCGGCTACCAGGTCGGGAACTTCCCCGGGTTGTGGACCGAGTGGAACGGCAAGTACCGCGACACCGTCCGGGACTTCTGGCGCGGACAGCCGGCCACCCTCGGGGAGTTCGCGTCCCGACTGACCGGGTCGTCGGATCTGTACGAGGCCACCGGGCGTCGCCCCAGCGCGAGCATCAACTTCGTGACCGCCCACGACGGTTTCACTCTCGCCGATCTCGTGGCGTACGAGGAGAAGCACAACGAGGCCAACGGTGAGGACAACCGGGACGGTGAAAGCCACAACCGGTCGTGGAACTGCGGCGTCGAAGGGCCCACCGACGACCCCACTGTCCTCGCCCTTCGGGGCCGGCAGCAGCGCAACATCCTCGCCACGCTGCTCCTCAGCCAGGGCACCCCGATGCTTGCCCACGGCGACGAGATGGGCCGCACCCAGAACGGCAACAACAATGTCTACTGCCAGGATTCGCCGCTGTCGTGGATGGACTGGTCACTGACGCGAACACACTCGGATCTGTTGGCCTTCGCCCGTCGTGCGTCGGCATTGCGGGCCGCGCACCCGGTCTTCCGCCGACGGCGCTTCCTCGCCGGCCGCCCCGTCCGCGACGAACACCGTCCCGACATCGCGTGGCTCACCCCGACCGGCCGGGAGATGACCACCGAGGACTGGGACAGCGGATTCG
Organism: Prescottella equi; assembly: GCF_002094305.1. GTDB lineage: Bacteria > Actinomycetota > Actinomycetes > Mycobacteriales > Mycobacteriaceae > Prescottella > Prescottella equi. The sequence goes on along the minus strand of NZ_LWTX01000001.1, from coordinate 949,446 downwards.
GCAAGGTCCTGGCGGTGTATCTGGGCGGTGATGCGATACCCGAACCCGATCACCGCGGGCGCCGCGTGGTCGACGACTCGTTTCTGCTGTTCTTCAACGCGCACGATGCCGACGTCGAGTTCGCGGTTCCGTCGGGCCCCGAGGAGAGCCGGTGGGTCGGCGAGCTGGACACCTGCTCGCCCACCGGGGCAACGGATCTCGCTGCCCACGCAGGAGACACGCTCACCGTGCCGTCCCGATCCCTGCTGGTGCTGCGGCGGGACCGGCCGTCATGAGACCGATCACCGCGACGTACCGACTGCAACTGCGAGGTGACGCCTTCACCCTCGACGACGCACGCCGACTGGCCGACTATCTCGATCGTCTCGGCGTCTCGCACGTCTACCTCTCGCCGATCCTGACGGCGATGCCCGGATCCACCCACGGCTACGACGTCGCCGACCCCACATCGGTGTCGTCCGAACTGGGCGGGCGTCCCGCACTGGTCGCGCTGTCCGCGGAACTGAGCGAGCGCGGCATGGGACTGGTCGTCGACCTGGTGCCCAACCATCTCGGAATCGGCCGGCCGCAGCACAACCGCTGGTGGTGGGATGTACTGACGAACGGCCACCGCTCCCCGTTCGCCCGGTTCTTCGACATCGACTGGCGGGACGACAACGGCACCGACGGGCGGATCGCGCTGCCGGTGCTCGCCGACGAACGTGATCTGCTGGCCCTGCAGGTCGATCGCACGGGCGGCACTCCCCTGCTGGCGCTGGGCGAGCAGCGCTTCCCGATCGCCCCCGGCACCGACGACGGCGACCCCCGGGAGATTCACGCACGACAGCCGTATCGGCTGGTGCCGTGGCGGGACGGCCGGGTCGGCTATCGGCGCTTCTTCGCGATCAACGATCTGGCCGCGCTCCGGCAGGAGGATCCGCGGGTGTTCGACACCACCCACCACCAGTTCGCGTCGTGGGTACGCGACGACATGGTCGACGGTGTCCGGGTCGACCACCCCGACGGGCTGAGCGATCCCGCCGGATACCTGCGCAACCTCCGCGGGCTCATCGGACCCGATCGTTGGCTGGTGGCCGAGAAGATCCTCGCGGCAGGGGAACCGCTCGATCCCACTCTGCCGATCGACGGCACCACCGGCTACGACGCCCTCACCGAGTACGGTGGCGTGTTCCTCGATCCGGCCGGGACGGCGGCGCTCACCGAGTTGGCGGCCCGTGCCGGCGCGGCCGGGGACCGTGCCTGGTTGGACGAGAACGGAACCGAATTGCGCCGCGGCGTCGCTCGCGGCGACCTCGCTCCCGAGGTACGCCGGCTGACCCGGGCGGTGCTGCGGGATTCACCCACGTTCTGCAATCCGGAGCAACTACGCGACGCCCTGGTGGAGGTCCTCGCACACATGCCGGTGTACCGCGCCGATTACGCGCCGCTCGCCGGCATCGTGCCGCGCATCATCGGCGAGACCGTCGACCGGCACCCGGAATGGCAGACGGCCCTGACGACGCTCGCGAGCGCCCTCGTCGACGGCTCCGAGTCCCGGATCCGATTCCACCAGGTGTGCGGTGCCGTCACCGCGAAGGCGGTGGAGGACTGCCTGTTCTATCGGACCGCTCGCCTCGTGTCGCTCCTCGAGGTCGGTGGCGACCCGGGTGTCGTCGGCTGCTCTCCTGCCGAGTTCCATCTGCGTGCCCACGAACGTGCACGCTTCTGGCCGCGCACGATGACCGCCCTGTCCACTCACGACACGAAACGCGGGGAGGACGTCCGTGCCCGCATCGGGGTGCTCTCGCAGGTGCCGGAACTGTGGGCCCGCTGCGTCGCCGACTGGGAGATGTCGGCCCCCAGCCCGGACGGCGTCCTGGGACTGATGATGTGGCAGAACATGTTCGGGGTGTGGCCCGTCGACGGACCGTCCCCCGACGGCGCGGACCTGCGGCCGCGTCTGCACGCCTACGCCGAGAAGGCCGCCCGGGAAGCAGGGGTGCGCACGTCGTGGACCGCGATCGACACGAAGTTCGAGGACGCCCTGCACGAGTGGATCGACCGGGTTCTCGACGGTCCGGTGGGCCGGAGCATCGGTCGGATCGCCCAGCACCTGGCACCGCACGGTTGGTCGGACGCGCTGGGCCAGAAGCTGCTGCAACTGTGCGGGCCGGGAATCCCGGACGTGTACCAGGGCACCGAACTGTGGGAGGACTCGCTGGTCGACCCCGACAACCGGCGTCCCGTGGACTTCGCCGTCCGACGCGCCGTCCTGAAATCGATGGACACCCCCGGTGTCGAGGCCCCGCCGATCGACGCGTCGGGTACCGCGAAGCTGCACGTGACACGCATTGCGTTGCGACTGCGGCGGGAACGCCCCGACAGTTTCGTGGGCGGACACTACCGCCCGGTCTTCGGGGTCGGTCCGGCCCGGGACCACCTACTCGGGTTCGCGCGCGGGCCCGTGGGCGCTCCCTCGGACGTCATCGCACTCGCGACGCGGCACAGCGTGCTGATCCACGAGAACGGTTGGGGCAGTTCGAGCATCGCACTTCCGACCGGAAGCTGGTTCGACCGGCTAACAGGGGAACTCCACACCGGGTCGATCCCGCTGGCGAAGGTCTTCGGCCGGCTACCCGTCGCCCTGCTGGTCCGGCTCGACCGGCCCTGAACGACGCTCGGCCGCCGCTCGTCCTCCCGGTGACCGGGACCGCGCCGACACCGGTCGCCGCCGCTTCATATGGTCCAGATCACACGATCGTCGAAGACTGGAGGCAGTACCCATGAGCGCGAACCGTTTCGTCGGCAAGGTTGCATTCATCACCGGAGCGGCGCGGGGCCAGGGCCGCGCCGAGGCAGTGCGGCTGGCATCCGAGGGCGCCGACATCATCGCGATCGACGCGTGTGCCGACTTCGACTCCACCGCCTACGACGGCGCCACCGAGGCGGACCTCGCCGAGACCGTCGCACAGGTCGAGGCACAGGGCCGAAAGATCGTCGCCACCAAGACGGATGTGCGCGACTTCGCCGCGGTGTCCGAAGCGCTCGCAACCGGCATCGCCGCGCTGGGCCGACTCGACGTCGTCGTCGCGAATGCCGGCATCTGTTCGGGCGCCATGTCGTGGGAGATCACCCCCGAGCAGTGGCAGGAGACGCTCGACGTCAACCTCACCGGCGTGTTCCACACCTGCAAGGCCGCGATCCCGCACCTGATCGAGCAGGGCGAGGGCGGTTCGATCGTCATCACCAGCTCCGTGGCGGGTCTGCGCGGGCTGCCGTTCCTCGGCCACTACGTGGCCAGCAAGCACGGCGTCACCGGGCTCGCGAAGACGCTTGCCGTCGAACTCGGCGCGCACAACATCCGCGTCAACACCGTTCACCCCAACGGCGTCGACACGGGCATGCAGGTCAACGACATGCACGCGCTGGTGCAGGAGTACGCGACCACGCTGGCCCCGATCTTCATGGGCAGCCTGCCCGACCAGATCAGCCGGCCCGAGGACATCGCCAACGCCGTCGCGTGGCTGGCGTCGGACGAGGCCCGGCACGTCACCGGCATCCAGCTGCCCGTCGACCTCGGGACTCTCATCCGCTGAGAGACTGAGCGGCTGATCGACACAGGTCGGCTGCGGTGTGCACGCGATCGGGGCATGCTGATCACGTGCACACCTTCGAGGTCTGGGCCCCGATCCCCCGCTCGGTGCGCGTCCACGTGGACGGATCCGAGCACGAGATGACGCGCTCCGCCGACGGCTGGTGGCACGCCGACGTCGACGCCGCGCCGGGGGCGCGGTACGGGTACGTGCTCGACGACTCCCCCGTCGTGCTCCCCGATCCACGCTCCCCGCGTCAGCCGGAGGGCGTACATCTGCCGTCCCAGCTGCACGAACTCGACCCGAACCGGTGGACGGACGCGGCGTGGACGGGCCGGCAGTTGGCCGGCAGCGTCGTCTACGAACTGCACATCGGCACGTTCACGCCGGAGGGCACGTTCGACGCCGCGATCGGCCGCCTCGATCACCTCGTCGACCTCGGCGTCGGCTTCGTCGAGCTGATGCCGGTTGCGGCCTGGGGCGGGACCCACAACTGGGGCTACGACGGCGTGCTCTGGTACGCCGTCCACGAACAGTACGGCGGCCCGGACGGGTTGCAACGGTTCGCCGACGAGTGTCACCGGCGCGGGCTCGCGGTGGCTCTGGACGTCGTCTACAACCACCTCGGACCGTCGGGCAACTACCTCGACAGATTCGGCCCGTACCTCGCCGACGGCGCCAACTCGTGGGGGCGCGACGTCAACCTGTCGGGTCCCGAGTCCACCGAGGTCCGCCGCTACGTCGTCGACAACGCGCTGCGCTGGTTCCGCGACTTCCACGTCGACGCCCTGCGGCTCGACGCCGTGCATGCCCTGGTCGACAACTCGGCGACACATCTGCTCGAGGAACTGTCGATCGAGGTCCACCGGCTGTCGGCTCATCTGCGACGCCCCCTCACGCTCATCGCCGAGAGCGACCTCAACGACCCGCGGATCATCACGGCACGGGCCGCCGGCGGACTGGGTCTCGACGCGCAGTGGGACGACGACATCCATCACGCGATCCACGCCGCGGTGTCGGGCGAACGTCAGGGCTACTACGGCGATTTCGGCTCGCTGCAGGCCCTCGCCCGCACCCTCACCCAGGGCTACTTCCACAACGGCACGTACTCGACGTTCCGCGGGCGAATCCATGGGCGCCCCATCGACATCCGGAGGATCCCCGCCGACGCGCTCCTGGCCTACACGTGCACGCACGACCAGATCGGCAACCGCGCCACGGGCGACCGCCCGGGCACGTACCTGTCCGACGGGCAACTCGCGATCAAAGCGGCGCTGGTCCTGTGCTCCCCCTACACGCCGATGCTGTTCATGGGCGAGGAGTGGGGCGCCCGAACACCGTTCCAGTACTTCACGTCGCACCCGGAGGCCGACCTCGGTGCGGCGACGGCGGAGGGACGTCGCCGTGAATTCGCCGAGCACGGGTGGACCGCGGACGCCGTGCCGGATCCGCAGGAGCCCGCGACGTTCGAGCGCTCCAAACTCGACTGGAACGAGCCGACGCGTCGCCCGCACGACCGCCTGTTGGAGTGCTATCGGGCACTGATTGCGCTGCGGCGCAGACGATCCGAGATCAGCGACCCGTGGCTCGAGCACCTCGGCATCGAGTACGACGAGGACGCGCAGTGGTTTGCGATGATTCGCGGGTCGCTGCGCGTGGTGTGCAACCTGGGTCCCGACCCGGTGACGGTGCCGATCGGCGGGATCCCACTGCTGTGGTGGGACGAGCCCACCGTGGACGCGACAGCCTCCGCGGTGGTGTTACCGGGACATTCGTTCGCCGTCCTGGACGCCGATCCGGTCGCCCGGATCAGAACGGGACGGCAGTGACCACCACGTTCTCGAGGTAGGTGGCACGTCCCTGGGCGTCCTTCACGATCTCCCCGCCACACGTGACGACGTGCAGTTCGCGCGGGCCGCCCGGACCCTGGAACGCCCAGTCCGGCAGCGCCTGCTTGACGAACCGCTCCATCTTCGTGATCTTCCAGCGCGTCACGACGCCGTCCTTCGTCACGTACACCGCGTCGCCGGGATACAGCGTGTGCATCCAATACAGGGCACCCTCACCCTGATTCGCGTTGTCGACGTGACCGGCCACCAGGATCCCTCCGTCCAGGGCATCGATCGGCGCCGAACCGGTCCAGTACGTCACCTGGCTCACATCCCGCGGCAGCAACAGGCTCTGATCCGGCGCCAACCCGAGCGGATCGAGCGTTGTCTGCACCCCGATCGCCGGGATCACCACACTGTTGTCGGGCAGCGGTCCGGCGGGCACCTGTGGTCGGTCCGACGGATTCTCCGCCGCCGGTCCGGGTTTGCGCGCCTGCCCACCGGCACCGATCCCCGGCAACGCGCCGTCGACCGGATCCGCGACGCCGTCGGGGGGCAGTTCGAACGTCGATCGCGGTACCGGCGCGGCCGCCGCAGGATCTGGCTGCAACCCACGGAAGACGAGGAATCCGCCACCCGCGAGCAGGACGAGCGCGACGACGACCATCAGGATCGTCCCACCCCGACCTGCTCGTCGCGCGGCCTCGTGCCTACCCATGAACGCCATCCTCCCTAGACGGTGACGTCAGAGTAGGGCATCTGCGCCGACACCCAGGGGAAGACGACTTCCATGAGGAGCAGCACGAGCGCGACCGCGATGAGGATCGCGAGCGCGGCCTTCACCGGACGGGGTCCGGGGAGGGCGCGCCAAAGGTAGCCGTACATCTGTCTACTCCTGCAATGCCGCGGGGAGGGTTCCCGCGGACTTCGACACGGATTCGACGCGAACCGCGTGCACGATCATGCGTTCGGTGTTCGAGAACAACGGATGGCACGTGGTGAGCGTCAGGGTGCTTTCGAGCCCGGAGTGCGGTTCGACCCACGGGGCCCCGGGCAGCGGGTTGACGACCTCGACGTCGTCGGGGGTGGTGATGTGCCGCCCCACGACGTGGGCATAGTCGCCGTCGGCGACGCGATCGACCTGCTCCGGGCTCAGACAGGCAGCCGCCTCGGCGCGGCGCCCGAGCTGATCGTTTCCGAGTGGGAGAACCCGATACGTGATCCATCGGAACTCGGTCTCCACGACCACGGCATCACAGGTGTCGAGTCGATCCAGGTGCTGGAACACCGCACCGGTACCGATGCGATGCCCGGCGAGCGCGAAATTTCCCGGCTCGCCGGGCATCTGGGTGTCGACGTAGTGGCCGGGGCCGGCCCGCAGGTCCTCGTTGCGCGTGCCCTCGACGACGGCGTAAGCGGCGTCGAGGGCGGGAATGTGCACGCGCGCAAACCCTTCGCCCGGCGCGGGAGGTGCCGGGGCGACCGACTCGTCGCCGGTCGCCCCGTTGCCCCAGGACTCCGTCAGGCCGCTGTCGACCTCGTCTTGCAGCCGCGCCGAGACGATATTGGTCCAGAACGCCTCGTAGAAGAGGTACAGCAGGAGGACGGCCCCCGCAGTGAGGAGCAGTTCGCCGATGACCCGGCCGCTGTTCGGCCGGGCCCGTTCCGGACCCGGAACTTCGGTGTCGCGCATGGGCCGGAGCCCCTTCCACAGGTGTCGAACCGGCTAGCTACCCACGTTGATCGCAGCGCTGCCGGCGCCACCGAGCAGGTCGTAGAGAAGCACGGACAGCCGACCGAGACCGTCGATCACGGCAGAGCCGGTGGTCTGGACGTCGAAGGTGAGGGAGAGCGGGAGGACGAGCACGGAAGTATCTCCTTTTCGAGGGCGACCGAATCATCGGCCGCGATATTCCTTGTCCGCTGTGGAGCGGTGTTCGATTCGAGCGAACTGCGGCGCGGGGCGGATGCGACAGACGAGGTCGCACCCGCCCCACCAGCCGGGTGCCCGAGGGAACTATCCCTCGCCGGACACCCTCCTGCGGCTACGTAGAGTCAGCCATCCACCACCGGCGATCAGCGCGAGCGCTGCACCGGCGAGCCAGACGACGTTCGCACCCGTCACGGGCAGCGACGACGACTGGTCCGGCGCCGGCTTGCTCGGCGCAGGCTTGCCCGGAGCACCGTTGTGGCCGGTCTCGCCCGCATTCTCCGGCGAGGCAGGTCCGCCCGGTTGCGCCGGCCCGCCCGGCTCACCCGAGACCGGCGGCGTCGGCCACTCGGAGCCCGACCCCGGCGGGGTCAGCGATCCGTTCCACGGCGGCAACGGAATCGGGAGCGGGATGATGATCAGACCGTTACTGCTGGTCTTGTTCTCGAGTCCCAGCACCACCGGCTCGTTCGCGTCACCGGTAAGGGTGACCGAGACTCCGGTCGGCTTGCCGTCGATCGCCGCGACGTCCGCACTACCTTCCTCCACACCCCAGACGACCTCGCCCCACTTGACGTTGGTCACGTCGGTGTAGGCGCCGGTCTCGGCGAAGGTGATCTCGGTGCCCAGCGGGAACTGCACCCGGCCGTCGACGACCGGAGCGTCACAGTCGGCCGTCGGGGTGGCCGGAGCGCCCGGCTTCACGTCGAGGACACAGGAACGGTTCTCGTCGTCGACATCCGTCCACGAGGCCGTGACCTGGAAGATCGTCGAACCGTCCTTGGCGACCTGATTGCCCTTCGGACCGCTCACGATCTTGTCGATGTCCACGTCCGCCGTCGGGATCGGTCGGTTGCGGATCTCCACCACGGATTCGTCGCCCGCAACGATCTGGACCGTGTTGCGGTCACCGGGCTCACCGGCATCCGCGGCCACGTAGTAGAACGGCCGCGCCCAATCCATTCCGGGCAGGGCGGCGGGATCGACCTCGGAGAAGGTGATCACAGTGTTCCGCGGCAGAACGTCGCCGGACTTCCAGCTCCAGCCGTTTGCGGCGTCGAGGGTGATGGTCTCACCCACGGCCGGGAAGTCGGTTCCTCCCGGAAGTGCCGGATCGATGCCCTCGATCCTGACCTCGAACGCCGCACCGTCGGGCAGGTCGGCCTCGGTGGCGGGGACGGGATCCTCACCGTCGAAGACGAACTTGGTGAACTCGACGGAGCCGTTCTTCCACAGCGCCTCGTTCGACAGCGTGATCAGACGGCCGTCCGTCGGGTCGTCGGAGACGATTCCGGTCGCGGTGCCACCGGGATTCGTGACGAGCCACGATTCGCCGTTCGGGTCCGTGCCCCACGAGATCGTGCCCCATTCGACTCCGGCGATCTCGGGACGCCCGGTCTCGGTGAAGGTCACCTCGGTACCGACGGGGAGGTCGACACCGAGCGACGTGGCCGCGCCCTGCTTCACGGTCAGGTCCTTGGTGACGTACTCGGTGCCGTCCTTCCAACGTGCCTGCACCGTGAACTCGGCGTCGTCACCGACCGCCTCGGCGGCCTCGCCGCCGACCTGCTTGGCGATGCGCAGGGTGCCGTCGTTCTTGTCGACGTAGTTCGTCACCTCGACCTTGCCCGCGTCCTTGCCGATGGTGACCGTGGCCGAGCCGTCGTCACCGATCGTCACGTTCCCGGAGTACGAGGGCACGCCCCACGCGAGGCCGTTGCCGTTCGCCGGAACCGTCTCGGTCAGCGTGACTTCGGTGCCGCCCGGCAGATTCACACCGAACGGAACCGCGGTGCCGTCGGCCGGGAGCGTGAGCGTCTTGGACTGCGGCGCTCCGTCCGCGTTCCAACTGGCGATCACGTCGAACGTCTTCGGCACGGACTTGTCGAATGCCTCGGGACCCGTGAGCTTCTTGCTGACCGCGAAGGTGCCCATGGTGACCTTGGCCTCGTTGGTGACGGAGACCCTGTTCGCCGTGGCATCGGTGCCGATGGTGAGCGTCTTCGGCTCGATCACCGGTGCCGACCACGTCACCCGATCGGTGTTCAGCGGCAGTACCTCCGAGAAGGTGACCTTCGCTCCGATGGGCAGATCTGCCAACTCGAAGTGCTGGCCATTCCGCAGGGTGAACTGGCGCACCTCGTCGCCGGTGGTGTCGTCGTCGTCGGCGATGTGTGCGTCGATGACGAAGGACTCGTTGCCGGTGAGACCGCCGAGCCCGTCACCCACGACGGCCTTGGTGATCGTCGCCTTGCCCAGGACGGCGTTGTTGACCAGGGTGACACCGATGTTGGTCTTCGGTTCAATGGTCACGACCGCCTGGGTCTGATCCGCGTTCAGGGTCACGCCCTCTGCCGGACGGAACTTGCCCTGCTCGAAGTAGACGCCGTCGACGGTGGGCAGATCGATCTCGGACAGGCGGATCTGCCAACCGGTACCGCGGGGGTTGACTCCGCTGACGGGTGTGCCGTCCGCCTTCACCTTGACGTTGTACGAGCTGTCCGGCTTGTCGGTCGCCGGGTTCTTACCGGGAGCGAACTCCTCGACCTTGACGGTGAACTCGGTGCTCTGCGGGAACGGCTTGGAGAAGGACGCGACCTCCTTCAGCAGCGAGAACGAGCCGCGCGAGACGCCGGTGCCGGTGCCGCCGCCACCCCACTCCTGTCGGACGCTGCTCGTGATGGCATCGCGGCCCTGGTAGGTGAGCGAGTTTCCGTACACCGTGCCACGCCCGTCGAGACCACCGCTGGCGGTGCAGAGGGTGTAGTCGATGTAGTACCGGGTCTCACGGTCGTACTCCTCCAACGGCAGGGTGAAGTCGACCCCGCCGGCCGTGCGCACGACGCCGGTGGTGGCGGTGAGGTCCCGCTCGGCAACAGCCTTGTCGCCGAGGAAGTCCCGCGCGATCACCCGGAGATTGAGGTTTGCCTTGATGTCGTTGCCGACGTCGCAGACGGTCAGGGTGCCCGAGAAGGTGTCACTGATGACCGCCGGTTCCGTCAGGCCTTCGAGGTGACGTCCGGGAATCTCCACCTTCCAGTCGAGGGTGGTGCCGGCCGGCTGCTTCTCACCGGCAACATCACGCTCGGTGGTGTTGAGCTGGCCGCTCTTGCCGCTCTTGAACTCGGGGCCCCTCACCGAAGCGGTGACCGGGGGGCGGCCGTTGAGGCTCGCCGAGTTGGCGAAGACCTCGGTGTTGTCCGGGACCCTGTCCTCGGTGAGGCAGGTCCGGTAGCTCACGTAGTAGTACTGCTCGGGGTCGAACGCGGCGACGTCCTTCGGCGTGATCGTGACACTGATGTCCTTGGCGCCGGGGGCGGCATCGACATCGATCGTGAACTGGCCGGTGACATCCGTCCGCCCGGGGCTGTTGCCGCTGGCGTCGGGCAGGTAGTTCGCCTTGGCGATCTTCACGACGAGCCCCGTCGCGCAGACGGCGTGGTTGCCCGTGAGGGTGTCGGCGATGGACACCGTATGGTCGGCGCTGCCGGCGATGAACGTGCCGGGGACCATGATGGTCCAGGCCGCCTCCTTGTAGCGCTTGCCCTTGTCCAGGCTGCCGGACTTCGACGGCGCGGTCTGCGGCGTCCAGTCCTGGCCGACGCCGGTCGACGGCACGTCCTTGTTGCCGATCGTCACGGCGTTGTCGTAGACGGTTCCGACCGGGTCCACCTGTCCACTGGCCGTGCACGAGGTGTACTCGATCCGGTACAGCAGGTTGCTGTCGAATGCCTTGCCGTTCGTGAGCGCGATCGAGACGGGTTCGCCCGCGGCATCCTGGGTGACGGTGACGCCACCGCTGACCGCCTTCAGGTCGCCCGGGCGACCGGACTGCAGCGTCGCGTTGAGCCGACCGGTGTCGCAGAGCTTCATGTTGGCCGAGAGCGCGTCGTTCAGGGTCACCGAACCGGTACCGGCTGCGTCCAGAGCGGCCAGGTCCTTGCCGGGAATGTCGATGGTCCACCGCACGGCCTGCTTGTCCGACTGCAGCTTTCCGGACTTCTTGGCAGCGCCGAGATCCTTGCCGTCGCTGATGCCGCCACCGCCGGGCAGCGGGTACGACTGCGTGAACTCGCCGTTGAGGACGAAATCAACGTCCTCGGCCGTGGTGTAGGCAACTGCCTTCGTGTAGACCTCGAAGTCGCCGTAGACGTCTTCGGGCTTGTCCGCCACCGCATCGGTGAGCACGCAGGTCATGAGGTTGGTGGCGGCCACCAACTCGCAGGTGCCCCAGACAGTGCCGTCGCCGACCAGATCGATCCTGGGGTTGGCGTCGAGTTTGAGGACCTCAGGGAACCGGACGGTGAACTGGTCGCCGGGCTGAGGAGCGGCGGTCCGCGCGTCCCACTTGCCCTTCACCGAGACGGAATCGCCGACCTTGATCTGCTGGCCGTTCGCCCCCTCGACCTGGACGTCGGTGATCTCGACGGTGATCTTGTCGTTGACTCCGCGCGGGGTGACGGCTGCGGCACGCTGCTGCGCCGTCGTGGTCGGCACGCTCGTCGTGGTCACCGGCGACGTCGACTCGGCCGGGGCCGTCGTCGTGGTCACCGGCGCCTGCGACGTGGTGGTCGTCGGCGCCTTGGTCGTGGTCGTCGGTGCGATCGGAGCGGAGCTCTGTCCCGTCGTCGAGGGCGAGCTCTCGGCGGTGCGCGTCGGAGCGGAAGTGGTCGATGTTTCGCTCGGGTTCGCCGAGGCCATCGGGGCGATGGAGAACGAGGATAAGACCAGAGTCAGAACCGCAAAGATCATCCCGAGCGCCGCCCACCGTGACACCACCTCCCCTCCGGCACGACGCAGGAACACACGTTTACGCATGAAGGACACCTCTCGTTCGACACATCCGATTTGCCGCACGCCTGACGAGGGGCCGGCGACCGACTACGGAAACAGGACAAACACCTCATATACACGAAGTGATGACACGAAAAGTGACACAGAAACTCGTTCACACCGGGGATGGGGTCACGGGCGCGAGCGCGCAGTCATAACGAAATGGCATGCGCTGCTGATCAATTCGGAGTTGCGCCGCGATCCGATCGACACGGACCGGCGATGACCGGACACTTGCGTGCCGATCGGAATCTCACCCTCGAAATCATCCACCTCTCGGCCGAAAGGTGACCCACCGCACACCTTCGCGGTCCACCGGAGACCCCTCGCTCCGAGGGCGGTCGATGCAGCGAAGTGTGTCGTACACCACTGTGCCGCAACCGGTCCGCAGCCGCCAGCCGAAGCGGGGCGAAGGCGCCACCCGATTGCCCGACGGGGCGAGCCGAAGCAAGGGTGGCCCGAGACGATTCCGTCTCGGGCCACCCCGTCAATCGTCAGGGTTCATCACAGGTCCGTGACATCACCGTCCTCGGCCCTGCGCCTGCGCAGTGCCACAACCAGCACACCGCCTGCGGCGATCAGCAGTGCCAGTCCGCCGGCGACGAGACCGGAGTTCAGCCCGCCGTCACCGTCGGCGCCCAGACCGGAGTCGATCAGCCCGCCCTTGGGATTCGAGGCCTGGGTCTCGGCGTCCGTGCCCGACTCCGCGCCCCCCTGTCCCGGCTGGTTGCCTTCACCGGTGGGGTTGCCGTCGATGACCGGCGTGTCCGTACCCGCCGGCTCGCCCGCAGGTCCGGTCGACCCGGTCGAGCCGAGCGAGCCCGTCAGGAGCCCCGGGATGATCGGGATGATGATCAGACCTGGGAAGCTCGACTTGTCCGGTGTCACCGTCTCGTTCGACGGCTCCGACACCACCTCGTCGCCCTTCGGGTTCGTGCCCGATGCGGTCGCGACGTTGTCGATGCGTCCGTTCTTCACGTCGGCCCGCGTCACGACGTAGGTCGCGGTGCATGCCACCGAGTCCTTCGGCGCCAGCGACTTCGCCTTGTCGGGGCAGGTGATCGCCGACATCGTGCCGGTGCCCGTGAAGTCGCCCTCGTTCACGGTGACGTCCTTCAGGGTCACGTCTCCGACATTGGTGATCACGAACCGGTAGGTCACCTCCTGACCCAGCTTCACCTTCTCGCGCGGGTTCGCCTTCTTGACGATGCTGATGCCCGGGTGCGGATGGCCCGGCAGCGCCACCTGCGACTCCGGCGACTCGATCGGCTCCTTGCCCGGCGGGGTGCCGGTCGCGGTCGCGACGTTGTCGAGCGTTCCGGCATCGATGTCGGCCTGCGTCAGCGTGTAGTTCGCGGTGCAGGTCACCGCGTCGTTGGGCGCCAGCGCGCTCGCGCCCGCCTCGCAGACCGGATCGGACATCGGCCCGGATCCGGTAAACGACTTCTCGTTCGGGCGAACGTCGGTGAGCGTGACGTCACCGGTGTTCGTGATCACGAACGAGTAGGTGATCTCCTTGCCCACCGTGAAGTCGGACGAGTCGGAGATCGACGCAGTCTTCACGATCGACAGGTCCGGGTTCGGGTTGCCCTCGATGCCGCCGTCCGACGGCGGGGACTCGATCGGCTCCTCGGTACCCGGTGGCGTGCCGATCGCGGTGGCCGTGTTCTCCACCTTGCCGGCATCGACATCGGCCTGGGTCAGCTCGTACAGCGCCGTGCAGGTCACCTGCGCACCCGGAACCAGCGACTTCGCCTCCTCCGGGCACGAGAGATCGGTGATCTCGCCGGTACCGGAGAAGTCGCCTTCCTTGATCGAGACGTTCGCCACCGTGACATTGCCCGTGTTGGTGACCGCGAACGAGTACTTCACCTTCGCGCCGGCCTTGAAACCGTCCAGGCTCGTCAGTGAGGCCGACTTCACGACCTCGAGCTGGGGCGCCTGCGCACCGGTCACGTCGACGTCCGACGGATCGGACTCGATCGGCGTTCCCGACGGCGGGGTACCCGTCGCCGTGGCAGTGTTCTCGACCCTGCCCACGTTCATGTCCTCGACCGTGAACGTGTAGGTGGTCTCGCAGGTCACCGACTTCCCGGGATTCAGCTCCTTCGCATCGTCCGGGCAGCTGATCGCGGACAGCGTTCCCTTGCCGGAGAACTCGTTCTCCTTGACGCCGACGTCCTTCAGGGTCTGATCACCGGTGTTGGTGATCGTGAACTTGTAGGTGACGGTGTCGTTCACCTGGACGTTCTCCCGCGGTTCCGCGGTCTTCTCGAGCTTCAGTCCCGCCTGGGGATCACCGGCGAGGTTCTCCTCGTCCTGCGGGGACTCGATCGGGGTGTCGGCGCCCGGGGGCGTGCCGACCGCGGTCGCGACGTTGTCGAGCTTGCCGGCGTCGATGTCCTTCTGCGTCAGCTCGTACGTTGCGGTGCACGACACCTCGGCACCCGGCGCCATGGACTTCACTTCCTCCGGGCAGGACACGTCGGAGAGCTCACCGCTGCCGGAGAACGCTCCCTCGACGACCTTGACGTCCGTCAGGGTCTGGTTGCCCGTGTTGGTGACGTCGAATGTGTAGGTGACCTTCTGGCCGACCTTGAAGTCCGAGACACCCTTGGGCGACGCTGTCTTGACGATCTCGAGGTTCGGCTTCTGGTTACCCGTCAGCTTCGCGTCGTCCTCGTCGGACGTGACAGGACCACCCGATGGCGGAGTGCCCGTCGCCGTCGCGGCGTTGTCGAGCTTGCCCCGGTCCACGTCCGCCTGGTCGAGCGTGTACGTGGCGGTGCACGTCACGGATTCGTTGGGTGCCAGCGACTTCGCGGCATCCGGGCAGTCGAACGCCGAGATCCTGCTGCTCTCACCCGTGAAGGCGGTCTCGTTCGGACGCACGTCCTTCAGTGTCACGTTGCCCGTGTTGGTGATCGTGAAGCTGTAGGTGACGGTCTCGCCCACCGCGAACTTGTCCGGGTCCGTCGGCGACGCCGACTTCTCCAGGGCGATCGCGGGCTTCGGCTCGCCCGAGAGCGTCTTGTCCGACGGCTTCGAGGTGACCGGCTCACCCGACGGCGGCGTACCCGTCGCGGTCGCGGTGTTCTCCAGCTTGCCGGCATCGATGTCGGCCTGCGTCAGCGTGTACTTCGCCGTGCAGGTCACCGACGCACCCGGCGCCAGCGACGCCGCCCCTGCGGGGCAATCGAACGTCGACATGTCGCCCGAACCCGAGAACTTCGTCTCGTTCGGATGCACGTCGGTGAGCGTCACGTCGCCCGTGTTCTTGATCAGGAAGGTGTACGAGATCTCCTGGCCCACCTTGTAATCCGCGGTGGTCGACGGCGATGCGTCCTTCACGAGAGACAGTGACCGGGCTGGATTGCCCTCGACGATCTCCTTGCCCGGCGGGGACACGATCGGCGTGTCCGTGCCCGGCGGCGTGCCCGTCGCGGTCGCGGTGTTCTCGATCCTGCCGTTGTCGATGTCCTTCTGCGTCAGCGTGTACTCCGCGGTGCACGTCACCGATGCCTTCGGCCCGAGCGCCTTCGCCGTGTCGGGGCACTCGACCGCCGACAACGGACCGGCGCCCGTGAACGCGCCCTCGTTCACCCCGACGTTCCGCAGCGTCACGTCACCGGTGTTGGTGATCTTGAAGCTGTACTTGATCGTCTGACCGAGCTTGTAGCTCTCTGCATCCTTCGGCGACGCGGACTTCACGATCGAGATGCCGGGCGTGGCCGGACCACCCTTCAGCGGCACCTTGGACTCGGCGGAGTTCACCGCCTTGCCACCCGGATCGGTGCCGGTCGCGATCGCGGTGTTGTCGACGGTGCCGCGGTCGATGTCCTCCTGCTGGAGCACGTACGTCGCGGTGCACGTCACGGAAGCCTTGGCGGCCAACGATTTCGCGCCCTCAGGGCACGAGAAGTCGGACATCTTCGCCTTACCGGAGAAGTCCTTCTCGACCGGCTTGACGTCCTTCAACGTCACATCGCCGGTGTTGGTCATCTTGAAGCTGTAGGTGATCGTGTTGCCGACCGTGAAGTCGGCTGCGGTGTTCGGCGCAGCCGTCTTCTCCAGCGCCAGGCCGGACTTCAGTGAGCCGTTCGTGAAGGTGCAGACGACACTCGCGCCACCCTTCGTACTGGGAAGCGACATCTTGCCGGATGCCCCGGTGCCGCTCGACAGCTTCGCGTTGGTCTTCGCGTCGAGGCACTGCCAGGTCACGTTGTAGTTGGCGAGATCAGCACCGTTCTTCGCCGTCTCCTTGATGGTGTACTCGGTACCGGGAAGTCCCAGGAGCGGTCCAACCTTGACCGACTGGATACCTGTGGTATTTCCCGTGGTCGTTGCCGTATTGCCAGTACTGACTCCGCCGCCGGTTACCTCGAGCAAGAACTGGTCACCATCCGCGGCACGACCCGCCGGAAGGTCCTTGCGTAGCTCGATCGAGTACGGGTCACTGCACGAGCCGAGGTCGTACATTCCCATGCTGCGCAGAGTCGTGACGGTCGCACCGGTCGCTGGGTTGAGCCGCGTCAAATCGGAGCTTCCAGTCCTGCCGACGTACAAGTAGCCATCAGGGCCGAACGCCGCGGAGGTCGCGTTGGCGAAGCCTGCCGCCTTGGCCGTAATCCCCGTTCCCGTCAGTACAGAACCTGCAGCGACCGGCCCGGGCACCGAGTACACAAGCCCGTCGCTGCTACTCGAGGAAACGATGTACAGGTTGCCGACTGCATCGAACGCGATGTCGCCGTTTGTCTGCCTTGACCCCGGTGCCGGGGTGACGGTGACCTTCACGTCGCCCGTCAACGGCATATTTGTACTGGGGTCGTAGACCCTGTACTTGAACGCACCGTTGTCGTATCCGCCGAAGTAGTACAGACCGTTGCTCGGGTTCACGGCCCCTTGCTGCGTGGCGTAGCCATCTGGCCGGTCCACAGAGGAGGTGGCGCCGGTGAGGGCGTCGTACTTGAAGATCTTGGGACTGTTCTTTGAATCCGGGCCCGTATAGACGGCATACGCCCCGCCGGCCCCGATTCCCAACTGGTTGGGGGTCGTGGACAAGAGCTTGAAGTCCTTAGTCGGCGCACCGTCGGCCGGATCGATCCGGTACGCGTTGGAATCGTTGTTGTTGACCGCGTAAAGCGCATCACAACTCAGCGCCACTGCCGCTGCCGCGGTCCCCGCCCCGACCGTTGCGGTCGTAATCGTGACCATGGCGGCCAACATGGCCATGACCACAGTTCGGATGACGCCCCTGCGCAGGGCGCCGCTCAACCTCACCATTTGAGGCCCTTCTTATGGACGCCCGGCCGGATTCGGCTGCGAGCGATGGATGACATGGACAATCACCCCGACGCGGGACATACAAACACAATCGGTAGTACACGTCCTTCATCCCGGGAGCGCCCCGAACTGATTCACCCGAGCGCTCACCCTCGCGAAAACACAAGCACCGCAGTGTTTTTCATGCAGGGGATGTGCCGAGGGTGAAAAGCCAGGGTGATAGCGCAAGATTCAACCATTTCACCCGCAGATTCATACCTTTGTACTGCAGTCCAAACTGGCTGCGCACCAGAGGTATTCGACCGGAACGACGCGGACCGGCGCAGGCCTGCGGGCTGGCGCCCTACTCTGCTGTGACGCTTGATAATTCCCGTTACTCGTGTGACTCGATGCGCACACGAGAACGGCCCGCTCGATCATCAATCGAGCGGGCCGCTGTGGCGTTACGGATCAGCGACGGCCGAGCATGCGCGCCACGAGGATTGCCGTGATCAGGAGCACGATCGCAGTTGCGCCGGCCGCGATGTGCATGCCGTCGACGAAGGCCGCCTGCGCCCCGTCGACGAAGGCCTCGGCTTGCGGCGCCGGCATCCCCTTGGAGACCTCGACAGCGCCACCGAGCGTGCCCTGCGCGACGTGCGCCTGATCGGGGGTGAGGGCCGAGACGTCCATTCCGCGGCGGAAGATCGCCAGTACGACACTGCCGAGGATGGCCACACCCAGCGCCACGCCGAGTTCGTATGCGGTTTCGGAGACCGCGGACGCTGCACCGGCACGTTCCGGCTCCACCGAGCTCACCACCAGATCCGACGTCAACGTGAGCGCCACACCGACACCGGCGCCGGCGAGCACGAATCCGATCACGAAGGCCTGCGGGCCGCTGTCCGGCTGCAGTGCGATCATGACGGCGGCACCGATTGCCGCGATCACCAGACCGATGCTCAGCACCCGGTTGGGCGCCCAGCGGCGGACGAGCCACGCCGCAGCCAGCGAGGCGAACGCACTGACCAGGGTTCCCGGCAGCATCAGCAGTCCGGCCTCGAGCGGCCGGTAGTCGAGCACCAACTGCAGGTACTGCGACCCGAAGAACAGCACGCCGGCGAGCGCGAAGATGGACAGCAGGTTCGTCAGGACGGCCGTCGAGAACGCGGGCCGGGCGAACAGCGTCAGGTCGATCATCGGATCGGCCAGCGTCTTCTGCCGGCGCACGAACGCCCAGCCCGCGGCGAGTCCGACGACACCGACAGCGGTGAGTACCCAACTCGGCCCGTGGACCGCGGTCTCCTTGACCGCGTACACCATCGGCACCATGGCCAGCATCGACAGCCCGGCGCTCACCAGATCGAAGCGGCCCGGGGCCGGATCCTTCGACTCGGGAATCACCAACGGCCCGAGAGCGATGAGACCGATCATGACCGGGATGTTGACGAGGAAGACCGAACCCCACCAGAAGTGCTCGAGCAACCAGCCACCGACCAGCGGTCCGGCCGCCGCGCCGCCACCGGCCATCGCGCCCCACACGCCGATCGCGGTGGTCCGCTGACGAGGGTCGACGAACATCGTGCGGATGAGCCCGAGGGTCGCGGGCATCAGCGTCGCACCCGACACACCCTGGAGCACACGCGCCGCGATCAGCATCTCCGGACTCGACGACCACGCCGCGATCAACGACGCCAGGCCGAAGCCGGCCGCACCGATCAGCAGCAGGCGGCGGCGCCCGATCCGGTCGCCGAGGGTGCCCATCGTCACCAGCAGACCCGCCAGCACGAACGAATAGACGTCGATGATCCACAGCAACTGCGTGCCGCTCGGCTCGAGATCCTCACTGATGAACGGCAGCGCGAGGTCGAGGACCGTCGCGTCCACCGAGATGAGCAGCACGGCGAACGCGAGCACGACGAGGCCGAGCCAGTCCTTCCGGCTCGCCGTCACGTCGTGCGAATCCCGCACGGTGCCCACAGACATGCTTCCACTCCCACACGAACTGGTTGATGAACAGGAACCGACCGGGGAGTTAACCGTCCAGCCGGTACAGTAGCGAACTCCAGAATAGCAGTCGACCGTCCAGCCGGTACAGTGATTTTCATGGCATCCGACACACGCGATCGCATCCTCGACGCACTCGAGAGCCTTCTCCTGACCCAGGGACTCGCGCAGGTCACCCTCGAGGCGGTGGCGGCGGAGGCAGGCGTCTCCAAGGGCGGTCTGCTCTACCACTTCCCCAGCAAGGAAGCACTCCTGGCCGGGATGGTGCGACGACTCGGCGACCGCTCCGACCAGCAGCTGGCCGACGCCGTCGCCTCCGGGCGGACCGTCTCGGAGATCTATCTGCAATACCCGCCGGCCGAGTCCGCCGACGAGATGACGCTGTATCGGTCGATGCTGGCCGCGATGCGCAGCGCCGACGGCCGGCACGACGAGGTGCAGCAGGCGATCGCCGACGTGATGCGGTCGTGGGACGACGGGCTGCTGGCCGAGATCGACGACCCGGTGCAGGCCGAGATCGTCCGCCTCGTCGGCGACGGCATCTATCTGGCGGCCCTGCTCGGACTCCCGGAATCCGACCCCGATCTGCACCGCCAGGTCGTGAACCGACTACTCGGCACCGACCCGGCGGGCAGAGATCGTTCGGACGAGACGCCCGCTACGTGAGGTAGCGGTACGCCGGCGAGCCCGGCTCGAGCTGCTCGACGACGATGCGCGACGTGCGCATCCGATCGAGCAGATCCGACAGACCGTCGGCCGACCCCAGTTCGATACCCACGAGCGCGGCACCGGTCTCACGGTTGTTGCGCTTGACGTACTCGAACAGCGTGATGTCGTCGTCCGGGCCCAGGACCTCGTCGAGGAACCGGCGCAGCGCGCCCGGCTCCTGGGGGAAATCGACGAGGAAGTAGTGCTTGAGCCCCAGGTGAACCAGCGATCGTTCGAGGATCTCGCCGTAGCGGGACACGTCGTTGTTGCCACCCGAGACGAGACACACCACGGTGCTGCCGGGCGCGACGTCGAGCTGACCCAGCGCGGTCACCGAGAGCGCCCCGGCAGGCTCGGCGATGATGCCCTCGTTCTGGTAGAGCTGCAGCATCGCGGTGCAGATCGCGCCCTCGTCGACCTGCGTCATGGCGAAGCGCTCGGGTCCGCGCCCCGCACGAGTACCGGCGACCAGGGGCAACGACGCGTGCGAGACGACGCTCGCCCCCAACCCGGCAACCACGGCGTACGGCAGATCGCCGACCCGCTTGACCGCGGCACCGTCCACGAACGGGTCGACCTCGGGTAGCGTGACCGGCCCGCCCGCCACCAACGCGGCGGTCATCGACGCGGCACCGGCCGGCTCGACGCCGATGATGGTGGTCTCGGGCGCACGCTCGTGCAGGTAGGTGACGATACCGGCGATGCAGCCGCCGCCGCCGACCGGCACGACGACACTGTCCGGCGCCTCTCCCAGCTGCTCGAGGATCTCGGCGGCGATGGTGCCCTGACCGGCGGCGGTGCGGGCGTCGTCGAACGGCGGCACCATGGTGGCACCCGTCCGCTCGACATCCGCGGCCGCGGCCGCGGCCGCGGCATCGTAAGTCTCGCCCGTCGGGATCAGTTCGACGAACCCGCCGCCGTGCACCATGATCCGGTCGCGCTTCTGCTTGGGGGTGTTGGCGGGCACGTAGATCCGGCCACTGATCTCCATCGCCCGGCACGCGAACGCGACACCCTGGGCGTGGTTCCCGGCGCTGGCCGCGACCACGCCGGCGGCGCGCTCGGCATCACTGAGCTGCATGATCAGGTTGTAGGCACCGCGGAGTTTGTACGAGCGCACCACCTGCAGGTCCTCCCGCTTGAGGTAGACCCGGGCTCCGGTCAGCGCCGACAACCGCTCACTGAACTGCAGCGGTGTCGCATCGATAATGTGTGCAATTCGCTCCGCAGCGGCGTCGATCTCGTCCGCGGTGAGCGCGGGCGAGGTTACCTTCAGATCTGCGAGTTCCGGCGAATTAGACACCCATGCATTTTCCCACTACAGGCGGGCGGGCGCGCAACCGCCCCACCGTTCGCCGGACGCGATGTCCGCGCAGTCACCCTCGCGGCGAGAACTGGGACGGTCGCGGCACGTTGCGCAGATTCGACTTGGCCATCTGAACCGCTTCGGCCACACCGCCGTTCATCACCATCTTGGACATGGCCAGTGCGAACCCTCGGACCTGACCGCCGGTGATCGAGGGCGGCAGCGACAGCGCGTTCGGATCGGTCACGATGTCGATCAGAGCGGGTCCGTCGTGCGCGAACGCCTCTCGGAGCCCCGACTCCAGATCGGCAGGATCCTCGATCCGGCGTCCGTAGAGCCCCAAAGCCGTTGCAACAGCGGCATAGTCGACAGAAGGGACATCCACTCCGAAATCGGGCAAACCATCGACGAGCATCTCGAGCTTGACCATGCCGAGGGTGGAGTTGTCGAACACGACGATCTTGACCGGCAGTCGGTACATCGCGACGGTGATCAACTCGCCCAGCAACATCGACAGCCCGCCGTCACCGGACATCGCGACCACCTGCCGACCGGGTTCGGCGAACTGCGCGCCGATCGCGTGCGGCAACGCATTGGCCATCGACCCGTGCAACGCCGACGACAGGAACCGGCGACGGCCGTTCGGGTTCAGGTAGCGCGCAGTCCACACGTTGCACATACCGGTGTCGGCGGTGAAGACCGCGTCGTCGGCGGCGATATCGTCGAGGATCGAGGCGGCGTACTCGGGGTGGATCGGAACGCGCTGTTTCGCGGGTTCGGTGTAGGCACCGACGACCTTCGTCATGAGCTTCTCGTGCCGGTCGAGGGTCTTCTCGAGGAAGGTGCGACTCGACTTGCGGTGCACGAGCGGTTGGAGGGCGCGCAGCACGGAGCGGGTGTCCCCGTGAACGGGGAGGTCGACACCGGTGCGCCGGCCCAGCGTCTGCGCCGCGACGTCGATCTGCGCGGTCCGCACGTCACCGGGCAGGAACTGGTCGTACGGGAAATCGGTGCCCACGAGAATCAGCAGGTCCGCGTCATGGATCCCGTCGTGCGCGGCCCCGTACCCCAGCAGCCCGGTCATGCCGACGTCGAACGGGTTGTCGTACTGGATCCATTCCTTGCCACGCAGCGTGTGACCGATCGGCGCCCCGACGGTGTCGGCGAGGGCGAGAAGTTCGTCCCGGGCACCGCGCACTCCTGCGCCAGCGAAGATCGCGACGGCGGAAGCCTCGTTGACGGCGTCCGCGAGAGCCTGGACGTCCTCGTCCGCCGGAACGAGCGACGGGGTGCCCGTGCGGGCGAGCGGGGGCGCGGTGCCCTCGGCCGGCTCCTCGGCGATATCGCCCGGCAGCGTGATCACGGCGACGCCCGACTGTGCGATCGCGTGCTGTATCGCGCTCTGCACCACCCGCGGGGATTGCGCGGGAGTGCTGATCATCTCGGTGTAGCGCGAGCACTCGACGAACAGCCGGTCCGGGTGGGTCTCCTGGAAGTAGCCCATCCCGATCTGGGTGCTGGGGATGTGGGAGGCGATGGCGAGCACGGGCGCACCCGAGCGGTTCGCGTCGTACAGACCGTTGATCAGGTGCAGGTTGCCCGGTCCACACGATCCCGCGCAGACCGCCAGTTCTCCGGTGACCTGCGCGTCCGCTGCGGCCGCGAAGGCGGCAGCTTCCTCGTGCCGGACGTGGATCCAGTCGATGCCACCCTCAGCCGCCCCGCCTGTCCTGCGAACGGCGTCGACGACCGGGTTGAGACTGTCCCCCACGATGCCGTAGATCCGCCGCACGCCGGCTTCGACGAGTTGGGAAACCAATTGATCTGCAACAGTTTTCGACGCCATCCCAAGCCTCCGGCCACGGTTCCGAGTGTGGTTGTTCCTGCTTCGCAGGCTACTCGGAACCGGGCCCGACGGCTGGGGGACGGCGACGCCGCCCGCTACTTCTGGGGGGACAGAACGAAGACCGGGATCTGACGATCGGTGTTCTGCTGGTACTTGGCGTAATCCGGCCACGCCGCGACCGCACGCTCCCACCAGACGGCCTTCTCGTCGCCGGTGACCTCACGCGCGACCATGTCCTGCTTGACGGGGCCGTCCTGCAGTTCGACGCGGGGATCGGCCACGACGTTGTAGTACCAGACCGGGTTCTTCGGGGCACCGCCGAGCGACGCGACGACGGCATACTCGCCGTCGTGCTCGACGCGCATCAGCGGCGTCTTGCGCAGCTTGCCGGACTTGGCACCGACGGTGGTCAGGATGACGACGGGTTTGCCCTCCATCGTCGTTCCCTCGGTTCCGCCCGAGCGTTCGTAGAGGTCGACCTGGTCCGCGGCCCAGGACGAGGGGCTGGGTTCGTATTCACCGGTGAGAGGCATGCCCTCAAGTGAACACCCCACACTTGATCTTGACCACCCGATCGGCCGGACGACGGGATTTCCGTCACACGTCGCAAATTGTTCGTTGCGCCGAACTTCGTGCCGTCGGTAAGCTGAACACACCGGCAGGACGACCCGAAACCACGCGAGAGAGGTGCACGCAATGACCACCGCTGCACTCCCCCGCCGCTCCCGCGGCCGGTCCGGCGCCACCGTCGATCTCGCCGGCACCGCCTGGCCGCTCTACAAGCTCGAAGCCCTCGCCGCGGGACTACTCGTCTTCGTTCTGGTTCTCGCCGTGACACAGGTGCTGCAACCAGCAGTTCTGACGGCGGCGGGCGTGGCCGTCATCGTGTGGTGGGGGCGGCGCGTCATGCTCGCGCGCCAGTCGACGACACCTCTCCGCTGAGCTTCCCGGACCGGTTTCCCGGACCGACCGGGCCCGTCCCCACGCGACGCGGCCGGCGCCGTGACCCCCTCGCGGATCGCTTCGTCCGGCGCGGTCGCCGTCGACGCCCTACGCTCGGGCGATGCGCTCACGCCGATTGCTCGCGCCCCTCGTCGCTGTCGGAGCGGCCTTCACGCTCCTGAACCCCGCTCACGCCTCGGCCGACACCGCGGTGGCCACCGCGTGCGGAACGCCGTTGAGCTCGAACGAGATCGACGCCATCGTCGCTCTGAGCGATACGTCCACTTTGTCCGGCACCGGTCTACCGCGACTCGAGTCCGCGATCGACCGACACCACCGGATCACCGAGATCCTCGTCGACCACCGGGACCGGCGCGGGCTGTTCTCGATCGGGCTGGACGCCGTCGAGTACGAGGCGGTCCTGCCTCTCCAGCGCGACCCGGCCGCGTTGCCGGACCGCACCTGGTCGCCGACCATCAGCTACGACCTGCTGACACGCTATCTGCGCAACCTGCACGCCGAGTTCACCGGCGCCCCGGTCGATCCGGCGTGGTTCCACTACTTCGCCCTGACCCGGCAGTGCGCGCAGAGCCCGGCCCGGGTCGCGATGGCCGGCTACAACGCCCACCTCACCGTCGACCTCGCGCACGCGGTCGACACCAGCGGCACCCGGCCCGAACATGTCCCCGACTTCTATCGGATCGTCGATTCGATTGCACTCGAAGGCGATTCGATCGTGACACTCACCAAGGACCGGTACGGCGCCGACCTCGGACCACTCTGGCGCTTCTACTTCGTGGGTGAGGGCCTCGATCGCCTCGCCGGCAACGACCAACCGTCGCGGACGCTGCTGCGTGCCGCCGACAGCGGCTACAACACCGTCACCCTGGCGAACGGTTTCGCGCTCCAGAACCCGCAGGTGCGTCCGTCCGCCGAACAGGAGATCGACGGCCTCTGGCGAGTGACGGACACTGCCCTGCAGACCCTGTCCGACCTCGGCGGCCTCTGACCGATCGGAGGTTTGCGGGCACCCGGGTCGGATCCACCGCCACCTTCTACCAGGAGGAAGTGCTGCGATTTCGTAGTGCCGTCCGTAGCCCACACCGGCGCGATTCTGCACTCGACGAAGCGGATCGCACACCCGCTCTCGACTGCGCGCGAAACTTCGACTCGGAGGCCGTCTCCGGTGCGTCGTCGGCGGTTGCGACCAACAGGCAGTCCGGGAGTGCCAACTTCAGGATCGTCCGGAATGTCTGCCAGTACTGTCGCGCGAGCGGACCGGTCGTGTACGGCAGATCGTACTTCTCACACAGCGGCCGCACGCGAGCGGCGATCTCGGCGTACCTGTTACTCGGCAGGTCCGGGAAGAGGTGATGCTCGATCTGATAACAGAGGTTGCCGCTCAGGAACGCCAGCACCGGGCCGGCACGAAAGTTCGCGGTCCCGAGCATCTGCCGCAGATACCACTCCGACGATGTCTCCCGCTCCAACTCTTCGAGCGTGAACTTCTCCGCCCCGTCCGGGAAGTGGCCGCAGAAAATCACCAGATACGCCCACACGTTGCGCAACAGGTTCGCGGTAGCGTCTGCGGCGAGCGTCCGTCGCCACCGCCTCCCGCTGAGCGCGGGGAACAGCACGTAGTCCTTCGCCGATTGCCGAGCAATCTTGACCGCGACGGCGCGGACACCGCTGCGTTGGTGGATATCGACGTCATGCACGGCCACCCCCCACTCGAACGTGGCGGCCAACACCAGATTCTGGATCGGTTGCAGCAGGTGTCGAGGACGCCAGCGCTGATCCCTCGTCACCCTCATCACGCCGAAACCGACATCTTCGTCCATACCGACGACATTGGTATACCGATGGTGGACGAAATTGTGGGCGTACTTCCACTGCGTCGATGTGCCGGCCATGTCCCATTCCCAAGTGGTGGAATGGACTTCCGGATCGTTCATCCAGTCCCATTGGCCGTGCGACACGTTGTGCCCGATTTCCATGTTCTCGATCGACTTCGCGACGCCCAGGCCAGCCACGCCGAGGACCCACCCGATCCGCCCGCGACTCAGAGCGAGCAGCAACCGCGACGACGCGTCGAGCGCTCGCTGGAACGCGATGGTGCGTCGGATGTATCGGGCATCGCGCCGACCCCGCGAATCCTCGACATCCCTGCGAATGGTTGTCAGTTCCACTCCCAGCGCCTCGATGTCATCCCTGCTGAGGTGTGCGTACTCGTCGATGTTCGTAATAGCCACCGCGTTACTCCCGTCCTGAGCCGGGCAGGACGCGTCGACATCCGATACGGCGGCCCGTATCAGCGTGCCGACGCTCCACCCTCGCCGTCCCACCGACTTTCCGCGAGCTCACGGTCCGCCCGACTCGTGGCGCGGCGGACGTCGGTCATCAGAAGATCGTCTGCGGTGGTCGCATTGTTCGGCGCGGCGGCACGCATCATGGTCCGATGCGAGTACCCCGGATCGGTTTCCGGCGCCAAGACCAGCAGGGTCAGCCGGTCGCGATTGACTCCGACCACATACACCGTGTTCATCGGCTGGTAGTGGTATCCGTCCAGGCGAACCGAACGACCCAGTGCCACAATTCGATCGGGCGTCCGAAACCAGTTGGCCAGGCTGTAGACCACGCGCTCGATCGGCCCGAGTCGCACCGAGAGCACGGCCAGAAGATCCGGGAGCTCGTCGACGAGACTTCGCGAGTGCGGCCACCACGCACCGTCCACATACCCGGTGCCCGGCGCCTTGGGCTTCAACCTCAAGCGCGGCGTGTACCGCGGACCGTCCACCCCTCGATGCATGGCCGGTCCGGGCCGGGACTCCGCCACTGGCTCGAACTGGGCGCGCTGCAGCGTCATGACGACGCTCCTACCTCGGCCGAGAAATAGGCCGGATCATTTCAATCGACAGGCGACGCAGTCTCGAATGCCCACGTGCGAAATGCCGTCGATACAGTCCAGCCTACGCTCCCACGCGCCGGCGGAGAGAATCGCCGAAGCGTGGACGCGGGTTCCTCGTCAGCCCGCCAGGCAGCTCGGCCCGAGCAGTGCTTTGAGGTCACCCATCAGCGACGACGACGGCTCCACCCGGAGCACCTCGTCCACCTTCCATAGTGTGGTGCCACGCGATCCGATCAGCTTGACGTGCACGTCCGCCGTCCCGGGATGCTTCGACAGCACCTGCCGCAGGGCACCGAGCTTCTCCTTGGTGCACTGGCGCACCGGCAGGCTCACCGACACCGGCTTCGCCACGCCGATCGCCGACAGATCGGGCACCGCGAGATCGTTGGCGATGAGGGACACCCGGTCGTCTCGAATCGACACCCTGGCCTTGACCAGCACGACCGAGTCCTCGACCACGTCCATGCCGTACACCGAGTACGCCTGCGGGAAGAACAGCACCTCGATGCCACCGGAGAGGTCCTCGAGCTGAGCGGACGCCCAGGTCAAGCCGTTCTTGTTGATCCTGCGGTTCACCGACGCGAGGATGCCGCCGACGGTGACCTGGGTCCCGTCCTTGATGTCTCCTTCGAGGATCACCGGGATGGACGTGTCGGACTGCGCCGCCAGCACGTGCTCGACGCCGTTGAGGGGATGACCGGAGACGTACAGGCCCAGCATCTCCCGTTCGAGGGCGAGCTTGTGCTTGGTGTCCCACTCCTCGTCTGGCACCTTGACGTTGAACACCGAGGTGATCGACTCGTCGGCGTCGTCGCCGCCGAACAGGTCGAACTGACCCATCGCTTCGGCCTTCTTGGTGCCCATGACCGCGTCGATCGCGTCGGCGTGCACCAGCATCAGACCCTTTCGTGGATGCCCGAGTGAATCGAATCCGCCTGCCTTGATGAGGGATTCGGTGACCTTCTTGGAGCAGGCGAGCGCGTCGATCTTGTTGAGGTAGTCGGAGAAGTCGGTGAAGCTGCCCTTCTCCTCGCGGGCCGCGATGATCGACCCGACCACGTTGGCGCCCACGTTGCGGACCGCACCGAGGCCGAACCGGATGTCCTCTCCGACGGACGCGAAGTCGACGCGGGATGCGTTCACGTCCGGCGGCAGCACGGTGATGCCCATCTTCCGGCAGTCCGAGAGGTACACCGCGGCCTTGTCCTTGTCGTCACCGACCGAGGTGAGCAGGCCCGCCATGTACTCGGACGGGTAGTTCGCCTTGAGGTAGGCGGTCCAGAACGAGACGAGGCCGTAGCCGGCGGCGTGCGATTTGTTGAACGCGTAGCCGGCGAACGGCAGAACCGTGTCCCACAGGGCCGTGATCGCGGCCTGGGAGAAGCCGTTGGCCTTCATTCCCTCCGCGAAACCGTCGTAGGCCTCGTCGAGGATCTCCTTCTTCTTCTTACCCATCGCTCGGCGGAGCAGGTCTGCCTGTCCGAGTGAGTAGCCGGCGACCTTCTGAGCGATCTGCATGATCTGCTCCTGGTACACGATCAGACCGAAGGTGTCGGCGAGGATCTCCTTGAGCGGCTCCTCGAGTTCCGGGTGGATCGGCTTCACGTCCTGCCGGCCGTTCTTGCGGTCGGCGTAGTCGTTGTGCGCGTTCATGCCCATCGGGCCCGGGCGGTACAGCGCCAGGACGGCGACGATGTCCTCGAAGCCGGTGGGCTGCATGCGCCGCAGCAGATCGCGCATCGCGCTGCCGTCGAGCTGGAACACGCCGAGCGTGTCGCCCCGCGCGAGCAGTTCGTACGTGGCCGGGTCCTCGAGCGGCAGCGTGTCTAGGTCGATGTCGACGCCGCGGTTGGCCTTGATGTTCTCGATCGCGTCGCCGATGACCGTGAGGTTGCGCAGACCGAGGAAGTCCATCTTGAGCAGACCGATGGCCTCGCACGACGGGTAGTCCCAGCCGGTGATGATCGCGCCGTCCTGCGCGCGCTTCCACACCGGAATCGCGTCGGTGAGCGGCTCCGACGACATGATGACCGCGCAGGCGTGTACGCCTGCGTTGCGGATCAGGCCCTCGAGGCCCTTCGCGGTCTGGTAGATCTTCGCGACGTCCGGATTGGAGTCGATGAGGGCGCGGACCTCGACGGCTTCCTTGTACCGCTCGTGCTCGGGGTCGGTGATACCCGACACCGAGATGTCCTTTGCCATGATCGGCGGCGGCAGCGCCTTGGTGATCTGGTCGGCGATGGCGAAACCGGGCTGGCCGAACTGGACTCGCGCGGAGTCCTTGATGGCGGCCTTGGTCTTGATGGTGCCGAACGTGATGACCTGCGCCACCTTGTCGCTGCCCCACTTGTCGGTGGCGTAGCGGACCATCTCGCCGCGGCGGCGATCGTCGAAGTCGATATCGATATCGGGCATCGACACGCGTTCAGGGTTGAGGAACCGCTCGAACAGCAGCCCGTGCGGGATGGGGTCGATGTTGGTGATACCCATCGCGTACGCGACGAGCGAGCCGGCCGCCGAGCCTCGACCCGGGCCCACCCGGATCCCGACCTCGCGGGCGTGGTTGATGAGGTCGCCGACCACGAGGAAGTAAGCGGGGAAGCCCATCTGGTTGATGACGCCGATCTCGTACTCGGCACGCTCGATGTACTCGCGCGGCGGCCCGGCCGGGAAACGCCGGTCGAGGCCCCGCATGACCTCCTTGTGCAGCCAGCTCGCCTGCGTCTCGCCCTCGGGCACCGGGAAGATCGGCATCCGGTCTCGGTGCTGCCACACGTCCTCGTACGGCTGCACTCGCTCGCCGATGAGCACGGAGTTGTCGCATGCGCCGGGAACCTCGGAGTCCCAGATCGCCCGCATCTCCTCGGCCGACTTGAGGTAGTAGCCGTCCCCGTCGAACTTGAAGCGAGTGGGGTCCGAGAGCGTCTTACCGGTCTGGATGCACAGCAGTGCCTCGTGGTTCTCGGCGGCGTCCTTGGTGACGTAGTGGCAGTCGTTCGTCGCGAGCGGCGGGATCCCGAGCTGTCGGCCGATCGAGAGCAGGCCCTCCCGGACGCGGCGCTCGATGGACAGCCCGTGGTCCATCAGCTCGAGGAAGAAGTTGTCCTTGCCCCAGATCTCCTGCCATTTCGCGGCGGCCTCGAGCGCCTCGCGGTCGTGGCCGAGCCGCAACCGGGTCTGGATCTCGCCCGACGGGCAGCCGGTGGTGGCGATGATGCCCTCGGCGTGGGTGGCGATCAGCTCCTCGTCCATGCGCGGCCACTTGCCGAGCTGGCCCTCGATCGACGCGAGCGACGACAGCTTGAACAGGTTCCGCAGACCGGTCGAGTTCTCGGCGACCATCGTCATGTGGGTGTACGCGCCGCTGCCGGAGACGTCGTCCGACTTCTGGCTCGGGTCGCCCCACAGCACGCGCTTGGTGTTGAACCGCGACTCGGGCGCGACGTACGCCTCGATGCCGATGATCGGCTTGATGCCGTGCTTCTTGGCCGAGTTGTAGAACTCGCTGGCGCCGTACATGTTGCCGTGGTCGGTCATGCCGACCGCGGTCATGCCGAGGCGTTCGGCTTCCTTGAACAGCGGGCCGACTTTTGCCGCACCGTCGAGCATCGAGTACTCGGTGTGGTTGTGCAGGTGAACGAACGAGTCAGCCACGCGTGCCTCTCTGTAATTCGGTAGATCCCAGGCAAGCCCAGAGTCTATGCCCTGTCACCGACGGTCTCGGGCAGCCGTGACCCGGCCCTGCGCGTCCGCCGTGCACGAGCCAGTGCGTCCGTGGTGAATACCACCAGGGCGACCCAGATCAGGGCGAATCCGACCCACCTCGACGGTGGCATCACCTCGTGCATCACGACCACTCCCCACACCATCTGCAGCGCCGGGGTCAGGTACTGCAACAGGCCCAGCGTCGTGAGGGGAATGCGCTGCGCGGCGAGGCCGAACAGCAACAGAGGCGCCGCCGTGACCGGTCCGGCCGCGACGAGCAGCAGGCTGTGGCCCACGCCGTTACCGAGGAACGACCCGGTGCCGGAGACCAGGAGAACGACGAGGTAGACGATCGCGAACGGCGCCGCGACCAGACCCTCGGCCGTCAGACTCGTGCGCGGATCCAGCGGGACCACCTTCTTGACGACCCCGTACAGCGCGAACGACAGCGCCAGAGTCAGTGCGACGACCGGTGGCCGGCCGTAGTCGACGGTGATGATCACCACGGCGATCGCTGCCAGGACCAGTGCCGCGATCTGGGCGGCACGGATCTTCTCGCGGAAGACGAGCACCCCGATCAGCACGCTGACGAGCGGGTTGACGAAATAGCCGAGAGCGGCCTCGACGACATTGCCGGAGACGACCGCGTAGATGTAGACGCCCCAGTTGACGGCGATCGCGACGGTGGCCGCCGTCACGAGCCCCCACGTCCTCGCGGACAGGCCGCGCAGCGATCCCAGCTTGCCGAGGACGAGCAGGACGGCGAGCATCAGCAGGACTGTCCACACCATCCGGTGCGCCAGCACCTCGAGGGAACCGGCGGGGTCGAGGAGACCGAAGAAGATCGGGAACATTCCCCAGATCAGGTACGCGCCGAACCCGGCCGCCAGTCCGGTGGAATCCTCGGTTCTACCCTGCGGTGTCACGTATGCCGACGATAGCCCTCCGGCTACTGTGACTCGTCACACGCCGAATCCCCCGAGCCAGGAGGACTGCACCTTGACGATCGGTGACCGGACGCTCCGACGGATCCTGGGCGCGGCCGGCCTGCTCGCCGGCAGCGTCGTCGCGTTCGCCGCCGGCCCGTGGCCCGGGGCGCTGGTCGTGCGCACCGTGTTCGGCCGGGACGCGCGCAGGACGACGGAAGCCCTGCGCAAGCACGCTCCCGGAGGAGTCGCGTCGATCACCGCGCAGCGGTACCGGGCGGGCGACGACGACGCCCACCTCGACGTGTACTTCCCCGCCGAATCGGGAGGCGCCACGCACGCCCTGCCCACGGTGATCTGGACCCACGGCGGCGCCTGGATCTCGGGGCACCGGACGAACTGCGCGACCTACTACGAGCTCATCGCCGCGGCGGGCTTCACCGTCGTCTCGCTCGACTACTCCCTCGGACCGCGCCACCGGTACCCGACGGCCGTCGAGCAGTTGCGCGACGCCCACGCCTACATCCTCGCGAATGCCGAACGCCTGCACGTCGATCCGGACCGAATCGTCCTGGCCGGTGACTCGGCCGGCGCCCAGTTGACGAGCCAGCTCGCGACGATGGCCACCGACGCCGCCTACGCCCGCGCGATCGGGATCGAGTCGGCGCTGCGACCCGAGCAACTGCGCGGCGTCGTCCTCAACTGCGGCATCTACGAGGTGACCGACATGGTCGGCGGCCCCGGCATCCTGGGCTGGGGCACCTCCGAGTCGATCTGGGCCTACACCGGCACCAAAGACGTCGCGAACTCGCGCGCCGTCGCCGAGATGTCGACGCTGCGCCACGTCACTGCGGACTTTCCGCCTACCTACATCTCGGGCGGCAATGCGGACGGGCTCACCGAGAAGCAGTCGAAGGCGCTCGCGGTGAAGCTCACCGATCTCGGCGTCGACGTGACGACCCTCTTCTACCCGGACGACCACGAACCGCCGCTGGCACACGAGTACCAGTTCGACCTCGACAACGCCGACGGCCGGCACGCACTGGATCGGACGATCGAGTTCCTGCGAAAGCACACCGGCGACGCCCCGGTGGACTGACGAGCCGTCAGCCGGAGACCGCGCCGCACACCGACCGCAGCGCCCGCACCAGACCGGCCTGATGCAGCACGTCCGGTCGCTGCGCGCCGACGACTTCGGCCGCACCGGCGACGAGGTCCGACAGGCACCGCGGATCGGCCAGTACGTCCTTCTCCTCACCGGTCCGCGTCACGATCTCGGCGTTCAGGCGATCCAGCACAGGCCGCACCGCTGCGAGGTCGGGCCGCGGCTCGGGCACCGCCTGTGGCACGACGTCCCAGTACGCGAACAGGCCGCGCTGCACGTCCTTGCTCGCCTCGATCTGATCGCGGAAGATCTGCGTGACCCGGGCCGGGTCGAGGCCCTGGCCCCGCGCCTGCTCGGCGACCGCACGGAGCACATCGGCCTCGCGTGCCGGGTCGTCGATCGGCTTGCCGGTCCCCCACTTGGCCGCCGCGACCGCATCGGCGATCGCCAGGCGTTCGGAGAGCGCGGAGATCAACGGGACCAGGTCCGAGCTCGGCGCCGCCGACGACGACTCGGCCGCAGCCGTCGCCGTCCCCACCGACGACATTGCGGCACCTACGGCGAGCACCACCGTCAACGCTCGTATCGACACGGATTTCCTCGGCATTGCGACATTGTGCCGCCGCCCCCACGCGGGTGGTCGGATTCGACCGAGGGCGGGCGCGTCAGCCGAGGGCGGGCACCGGGCCGTCGTCCGGCCCCGGAACGACAGAGGTGGACTGCGTCGGCAGCAGTGGGTTGACCGAGAACGCCCCCGCGATCGCGTCGGCGGGCAGGGCCTCCACCGCCCGCACCCCCGGGACCGCCGCGAGCGCGCGCAACCGGTCCAGCGAGCCCCGCACCGTCGCGCCCACGACGCACGCACAGTCCGCGGACAATCGGCTCGCCGAGTAGGCCGCGATCTGGGCACCGCGATCGTTCCCGACGGCTCCGGCCTGTAGACGTGCCGCCGCGACCGACGGCGCGCGGTGCACCGCGACATCGTTGGCGGGGACCGGTACCGCGACGATCGGTGTCTGGACTCGGTCGACAGGGACCCGGAAGAGCACCTGGGACACCCGCACGTCCGGCGTGTCGGTGAGCAACTGCGAGGTTGTCACCGGGGCGTCGAACGACACCAGCGCCCACCGTGGCCCGGCGTCGGCGGAGTCCGCGGCAGAGGCGTCGGTGAGCGAGGCGGCGGCCCGCGCCAGGTACTCCGCGACCAGTTCACCCGATTCGGGACCGAGTGCATCGGTCCCGACACGCCCCGGCTGCGGCGGATTCGCCACCCCCAGGCCCACCACGACAGCCGCCAGCGCGACCGTCGCGGCGACGGCCGGCCACGTGCGCGAACTCATCTCACGCGCCCCGCAGGACTCCGAGCGCGTGCTGCAGGTCCTTCGGGTAGTCGCTCGTGATCTCGACCCAGTGCCCGTCGGCCGGATGCGCGAATCCCAGCGAGCGGGCATGTAGCCACTGCCGCTCCAGTCCCAGCCGCTCCGCCAGGCGCGGGTCGGCACCGTACGTGAGGTCACCGCAGCACGGGTGGCGCAGCGCCGAGAAGTGGACACGGATCTGGTGCGTGCGGCCCGTCTCGAGGTGGATGTCGAGCAGACTGGCCGCCTGGAACGCCTCGACCGTGTCGTAGTGCGTAACGCTGGGCTTGCCGTCCGCCGTCACCGCGAACTTCCAGTCGTTGCTGCGGTGGCGACCGATGGGCGCGTCGATCGTGCCGCTGCTCGGATCCGGGTGTCCCTGCACCAGTGCGTGATACCGCTTGTCGATGGTGCGCTGCTTGAAGGCGCGCTTGAGGACGGTGTAGGCGCGCTCGGACGTCGCCACGACCATCACGCCGGACGTGCCGACGTCGAGGCGGTGCACGATGCCCTGGCGCTCGTGCGCACCCGACGTCGAGATGCGGAACCCGGCGGCCGCGAGGCCACCGATCACCGTCGGCCCGGTCCAGCCGACGCTCGCGTGCGCCGCGACACCCACAGGCTTGTCGACCGCGACGATGTCGTCGTCGGCGTAGAGGATCTCCATGCCCTCCACCGGCTCGGCCTCGATGGTGAGCGGGCGAGGCGGCTCGGGCAACTCCACCTCGAGCCAGGTGCCGGCCGAGAGCCGATCCGACTTTCCGGCGGCGGCGCCGTCGACCAGCACCGCGCCCTCCTCGGTGAGGGTGGCCACGGCGGTCCGCGAAAGCCCGAGGAGTCGCGCGAGGCCGGCGTCGACCCGCATGCCGTCGAGCCCGTCGGGCACCGGCATCGATCGTGTCTCCCTCATTCCGCATCTCCCTTCCGCGAGACCTTGTCGCCACTGGGTTCGATGCCGAACAACGTAAGCGCAACCAACAGGACGGCGCCGCAGACGATCGACGAGTCCGCGACGTTGAAGACCGGCCACCAGCCGACCGAGACGAAGTCCACGACGTGACCCTGGAGCGGACCCGGCGAACGGAATATCCGGTCGATCAGGTTGCCCAGCGCACCGCCGAGAACGAGACCGAGGCCCAGGGCCCACCACGGCGAGCGCAGGGTCCGCCCGATCCGGATGACACCGATCACGACACCGACCGCGACGAGCGTCAACAGCCAGGTCATTCCCGTCGCCATCGAGAACGCGGCACCGGGATTGCGGATGAGGGTCAGGGTGACCGTGTCGCCGATGATGCGGACCGGATCCCTCGGGTCGATCAACGCGACCGCCAACACCTTCGTCAGCAGGTCCAGCGCAAGCACGACGACCGCGATGACCACGAGCATCCGCATGCGCCGAGGGCGTGCCGCCACGGTGCCGGAGCCGGAATCTGCGGGCGGCACGGAGGCGTCACCGGGGTCGGGGACGGGTGGATCGGGAATCGGTTCACCTTTCACGGCGGCGTCGTCGCTGTCGGTGCGGTCGTCACTCACCACGCCATCATCCCTTACGCGGGAGACAGACCGGTCATGCCACCCGCGCCGACTAACCTGTTGGCGTGCCAGTTGCGTCGAAAGTCTTCCGTTCGGGAACCGCGGTCGTCGCGGCCACCCTCTCCCTCACTCTCCTCGCCGCGTGCGGCAACGGCGGCGAGGCTGCGCCCGTGAGCCCCGACGCGGTCGGGGCCGCCTCCGACGAGGTCACCGTGCCGGTGACGGCCGCGACGACCGAGATCGTCGACGCCGGCGCCGAACCGCGATCGGTGGTCCGGTTCCGGCCCGCGCAGGGCACGCGCCAGGAAGCACAGCTGGTCACGACTGCGACGGTGATGCAGCAGATCGACGAGCAGGCCGTCCAGGACGTCTCGACGCCCGCCCTGACCATGCCGCTGACCGCACTCGTCACGCAGGGCGCATCCGACAGCACACCGGCGACGACCGTGGACCTCACGCTCGGCGACCTGAGCACACCCGACCCGGACGTCGACGAGGTACTCGCCCCGGCGACCGGCTCGCACGCGGGGTTCACGATGAACCTGTCCGGCGCCGTCACCGCACTGCGCCTGCGCCCCGACCCCGACGCCCAGAACAAGGCGCGGGCCATGATCGAGCAGGCGTTCTACCAGGCGGTGTATCGCACGGTCGCGTTCCCGGAACAAGCGATCGGCGTGGGCGCCGAGTGGAGGATCCGCCAGCAGGTGATGGGCGCGATCGCCGTCGACCAGGTGACGACCGCCAAGCTGGTCGCACGGGACGGCGACCGTCTCACCATCGACGTGCAGGTGGAGCAGACGCCCACCACGGCGCTCTTCCAGCTGCCCAACGGGGCCGGGGCGCTGGACGTCGACTCCTTCGCCCTCCGTGGGTCCGGCAACGTGGTGGTCGACCTGAGCGTGCCGCTGCCGGTCGCCGGATCGATCACCGCCGAGGGCAGCCAGTCCTTCAGCGATCCGACCGACACGATGCACCTGCGCCAGACCACGAGCGAGCGGGTCGAATGGAACAGCTGACGCGCGTGGTCGTCACGGCCGCTGCCATCGCGCTGGCCGGCGGGCTGGTGGCATGCGGATCGTCCGACCCGGAACCCGGATCGTCGACCGACGCCTCGCCGTCGGCGCCGTCGGATCTCGGTCCGGCCGTGACCGCGCCCGCTGCGCCCGGCGCGGGTCCGATCACCGACCCGGCCGCGCTGCGGGCCGCGCTTCTCGCCGCCCCCGACCTACCGGTGGGGTTCGTCGCACTAGCCGCCGCCGGGAGCCCGGACGAGACGACCGGCGCCGGCACTGCGCCGCCGACGACCAACCCCACCCGGTGCGCGAACGTGCTCGACACGGTCGCCCGCCAGGCTCGCGGTGCGGTCGCCGACGCCGAGTCGAACTTCTCCGGGCCCGACTTCACGAGTATCGACATCGATGCCGCGAGCTACCCGGGAAGCGGTGCGGCCGAAGCTTTCTCGACGATCCAGGCCACGGCGCGGCAGTGCACCACCTACTCCGGCACCGACGGCGAGGGCGTCGGGGTCGACTACCGCGTCGAACCGCTCGCGACTCCCGCTGTCGGTGACGCGTCCACGGGAATCCGGCTGATCACCACGAGCGACGGATTCTCCCTGGTATCCGACGCCGTGCTCACGGTCGTGGACTCGACCGTCGTACAGGTGGTCGCGACGGGACCCGAACCGATCGACGCCGGGGTTCTCGCGGGCCTCGCCCGCAGTTCCGCCGAGCGGATCCACGCGGCGGCGCCGACGCGCTGAGCCCGGAACCGACCGGGACCGAACACGCCGATGCCGTCGTCACCCGGGGTGACGACGGCATCGGTGCAGGGACAGTGAGCGCTTACGCGGGGCAGGCCGGCGAGGAGAGCTGAGCCATGGTGACGAGCTGGCAGGCGTAAGACTTCGACATCTTCCAGACGCCGTCCTCGGCGACGAAGTCGACCGTGGCCGGGTTGTTCTGGCCGTTGATGACGAGCTCCACACCGGCGGTGACGGTGTCGTCACCGGTGGGGGTCACGTCGACGACGTTGATCGTGGCGCCGGCATCCTTGGCGGCCTTGGCGACCTGGTTGATCAGCTCGGGATCGGCCTCGGCGCCCTGGACGAGCTGCGCCTTCTGCTCGACCGGCACGCTCTCGTCGAATGCGGTGGCCAGAGCGGCGTTGAGCTCGGCGGCCGTCGGCGGTGCGAGCGTCGGCGTGGCCGCCGCGGTCGTCGTGGTCTGCTGCGCCGTGGTGCGCTCGGTGCTTCCGCTGTCGTCCGAGCAGGCCGTCATGGTCAGAGCAGCGGCGATCGCCACACCAGCGATGGTCATCTTCCGGAGCTTCAAGTGCTTGTCCTTTACATTCTCGGTCGAACACATTCTCGGGTCGAACACGATTCGGGTTTGGCCGGGATGCGGACGACGATAACCGCCCACCCCAGCTGTCACGTACGTTCACAGCAACAATACCGGCGGTGAGGACGACCTCACGCCAGGCTGTCGATCACGTCCGCGACGACCAGATCACAATCGGTGTCATCGAATGTACGTGACGGCCCCCGCCCCGTGCTGCGCGTCTCGAACCGGACCGTCACCACACCGTGGCCCGCGCCCTGCACCCAGCCGTGCCCGTACTCCGGGTGCGAGACGTCCATGCCGGGCCGCCAGCGGACCGTCGTGTCGGAGACGTCCTCGGCGATGGCGTCGGCCTCGGCTACGTCGTCCTCGGCGGGCACTGCCTGATCGAGCTCCGGGAACAGCGAACCCTGGCTCACCGCCGACAGGCCCCCGAACCCCACTCCGACGAGG
Organism: Prescottella equi; assembly: GCF_002094305.1. Taxonomy (GTDB): domain Bacteria; phylum Actinomycetota; class Actinomycetes; order Mycobacteriales; family Mycobacteriaceae; genus Prescottella; species Prescottella equi. The sequence continues at coordinate 910,878 of NZ_LWTX01000001.1, read as the reverse complement.
CGGATCGGACCGAGCTCGAGCGGATCGATCACCTGCCGTTGCGCTGTCGCGGTGAGGATCTGCAGATCGGTGGTCGCGTACGGCAGCGTGAGCGATCTCGTGACGATGCTCATGTCCGACTTACGGAGCTTGAGCACGACGGTGCGGGCAGCGCGCCCGTCCCGGTCCAGGCGACGGTGCGCGGCCGCGGCGCTCGCGTCCACCGCACGGCGCAGCCCGGCCAGCGTGACGATGTCCTCGGCGTACGTGGTCTCGGCACTGACCTGCTTGGCGTCGGCGCGTTCGGCGACCGGCCTGTCGTCGATCCCCCGGGCGAGCCGGTGCAGGCTCGGCCCGATCGTTCCGCCGAGCACCGACACCACTTCGGCGTCGGGAAGCGCGGCGAGAGCGCCGATCGTGTCGATGCCGAGCCGCTTGAGTTTCTCCTCCGCCACGGGCCCCACCCCCCACAGCTTGCGCACCGGCAGCGCACTCATCAACTGCTGCTGGACATCCGGGGACACGACGGTGACGCCGTTGGGCTTGGCGAGCCCCGACGCGATCTTGGCCACCTGCTTACCGGCGCCGGCGCCGATGGACGCGACCAGTCCGGTCTCGGCCAGCACGAGGGCCCGCAACTCCTCGCAGTAGCGTTCCACCTCCGCCTTGCCCACGCCCGCCAACTCGGCCGGCTCACCGAACGCCTCGTCCATCGAAAGCTGTTCCAGCACCGGCATCCTCACGCGCAGCGCATCGAATACCTGACGGCTGACGTGCCCGTACAGGGAACCGCGCGGCGGCAGCACGACAGCGGCGGGGCCGACCAACCGTCGCGCCTGGTGCATCGGCATCGCCGAATGCGCCCCGAACACCCGAGCCTCGTAGCTGGCACCGGCCACCACTCCCCGACCGCCCAGCCCGCCCACGAGGACCGGACGGCCGCGCAACGTGGGACGGGTCAGTTGCTCGACGGACGCGAAGAACGCGTCCATGTCGAGGTGCAGGACCCACCGGCGGCTGCGGGTGGGGTCGGCGGAAACCATGTCTGAAAACTACGCCGGGCGGACGACAGGAACTTCGTCGTCCGCCCGGGGCGCCTCGTCCGGTCAGGCCTTGACGATCACGGCGCGCACACCCTCGCCGAGATCGACGACCGCGTCTCCGCTGACGGCGCCGAGCTCGAGCGACGTCGCGAGGATCTCCCCCGCGATCAGCTCGCGGTGCCGAGCGGCCCACTCCAGCCGGTCCGCCGGGACCTCCAGCGTGACCGAGATGCGGTCGGAGACGTCGAGTCCCGCGCTGCGGCGGGCGTCCTGCAACTCGCGGATGCGATCCTTGGCCCAGCCCTCGGCCTCGAGCTCCTCGGTCACCCGCGAGTCCAGCACGACCAGGCCGGCGCCGTCCGGCAGTGCCGCCGTCGACTCGGGCTCCGCCGCGACCAGACGCTGGGTGTACTCGGACGGCAGCAGGTCGATGCCCGCGGCGCTGACGACGCCGTCGGTCTCGGTCCAGTCGCCGGCCTTGACCGCCTTGATGACGGTCTGCACGTCCTTGCCCAGACGCGGACCCGCGGCGCGCGCGTTGACGACGAGCTCGAAGCGGCCGTGCACGTCCACGTCGTCGGTGAGGTCGACCTTCTTGACGTTGACCTCGTCGGCGATCAGACCCAGGTACGGCCGCATCTTCTCGGCGTCCGGCGCCGCGACCGTCACCTCGGGCAGCGGCAGGCGCACGCGCAGGTTCTGTGCCTTGCGCAGTCCGAGCACCGTCGAGCAGACGCTACGGACGTCGTCCATCGCGGCGACCAGCTCGGCGTCGGCCGGCAGCTCGGTCTCGGTCGGCCAGTCGGTCAGGTGCACCGACCGCCCACCGGTCAGCCCGCGCCAGATCACCTCGGACGCCATGGGCAGCAGCGGCGCCGCGAGCCGGGTGACCACCTCGAGCACGGTGTGCAGCGTGTCGATCGCGTCGCGGTCCTCGTCCCAGAACCGGCTGCGCGAGCGGCGCACGTACCAGTTGGTGAGCGCGTCGCAGAACGTGCGCAGCTCGTCACACGCTCCAGCGATGTCGGTCACGTCGAGCGCCTCGGTGATCGCGTTCCGCGTGGCCGCCAGCTTGGCGAGGATGTACTTGTCGAGCACGTTCGGCGAATCGGTGCGCCACTGGCCGGGCTTGGACGCGTACAGCTGCAGGAAGCTCCACGCATTCCACAGCGGCAGCAATGCCTGGCGGACACCCTCACGGATGCCCTGTTCGGTGACGACCAGGTTGCCGCCGCGCAGGATCGGCGACGACATCAGGAACCACCGCATGGCGTCCGAGCCGTCGCGGTCGAAGACCTCCTTGACGTCCGGGTAGTTGCCCTTGGACTTGCTCATCTTGAGACCGTCGTCGCCGAGGACGATGCCGTGCGCCGCAACGCATTTGAAAGCCGGGCGGTCGAACAGCGCGGTCGCCAACACGTGCAGCGTGTAGAACCAGCCGCGGGTCTGGCCGTTGTACTCGACGATGAAGTCGCCCGGGTAGTGCGAGTCGAACCAGTCCCGGTTCTCGAACGGGTAGTGCACCTGCGCGTACGGCATCGAGCCCGACTCGAACCAGCAGTCCAGCACCTCGGGCACGCGACGCATCATCGACTTGCCGGTCGGGTCGTCCGGGTTGGGGCGGACCAGCTCGTCGATCATCGGCCGGTGCAGGTCGGTCGGGCGGACACCGAAGTCCGCCTCCAGTTGGTCGAGCGAACCGTAGACGTCGACTCGCGGGTACGACGGATCGTCCGACACCCACACCGGGATCGGGCTGCCCCAGTAGCGGTTACGGCTGATGTTCCAGTCCCGGGCGCCCTTGAGCCACTTGCCGAACTGGCCGTCGCGGATGTGCTCCGGCACCCAGGTGATCTCCTGGTTGAGTTCGACCATGCGATCGCGGAACTTGGTGACGGCCACGAACCACGACGGCACCGCCATGTAGATCAGCGGCTGGCCCGAACGCCAACTGTGCGGGTACGAGTGCTCGATCGTCTCGTGCCGCAGCAGCTTCCCGGCGGCCTTGAGGTCCTTGATGATGACCGGGTTCGCGTCGAAAACCTGCAGGCCCTCGTACGGCGGGACCATCGAGGTGAACTTGCCGCCCGGATCCAGCGGCTGCACGATCTCGATGCCGTTGGCCGTCGCGCACTCCATGTCCTCTTCACCGAATGCCGGCGCGAGGTGCACCACGCCGGTACCGGAGTCGGTGGTGACGTAGTCGGCGGACAGCACGCGGTGCGCTTCCTCGTGTCCCTTGCCGGGGCCGTGGAAGAAGTCGAACGGGGGAACGTACTTCAGCCCCACCAGGTCGCGGCCCTTGTACTCGCCGAGCACCTCGGGCGCCTCACCGAGTTCGCGCGCGTAGTGCCCCACCCGCGCGGCGGCCAGCACGTAACGCTTGCCCGCGCCTTCAGACCCTGCCGCCCGCACGTGCACGTAGTCGACATCCGGATGGACCGCGATCGCGAGGTTGGACGGCAGCGTCCACGGCGTGGTGGTCCAGATCAATGCGTTCGCGCCGTCGAGCGGCGAGCCGGGCGCGGTGAGCAGCATGTCGACGGTGACCGCGGGGTCCTGACGCATCTTGTAGGCGTCGTCGAGCCGGGTCTCCTGGTTCGACAGCGGCGTCTGCTCGTACCAGCTGTACGGCAGGACGCGGAAGCCCTGGTAGATCAGGCCCTTGTCGTACAACTCCTTGAAGGCCCACATGACGGACTCCATGAAGTCCAGATCGAGGGTCTTGTAGTCGTTGTCGAAGTCGACCCAGCGGGCCTGACGGGTGACGTAGTCACGCCACTCGTCGGTGTAGCGCAGGACGGACTGCTTGCAGTAGGCGTTGAACTCGGCGAGGCCCATCGCGTCGATCTGCGACTTGTCCTTGATACCGAGCTGCTTCTCCGCCTCGAGCTCGGCGGGCAGGCCGTGGCAGTCCCAGCCGAAACGGCGGTCGACCTTCTTGCCACGCATGGTCTGGAAACGCGGGACGACGTCCTTGACGTAACCGGTGAGCAGGTGCCCGTAGTGCGGCAGGCCGTTGGCGAACGGCGGGCCGTCGTAGAAGACGAAATCCTCGGCACCGTCGCGATTCTCGATGCTGGCGCGGAAGGTGTCGTCCGCCGCCCAGGCCGCGAGCACCTTCTGCTCGAGGTCCGGGAAGGAGACGGATCCGGTGGCGCGTCCGCCGACGATGTCGACGCGCGGGTACCCGTCGTTCGTCCGGGGAGAGGTGGATTCGTTACTGGTCACCGTTTGGCTCCTCGTGCCCTACTACCGGCACGGGGACGACGACGGCGCCCTGTGCGCCGTGACCGCGGTACCACCCCGCTTGCCCGCCGCGCGGACGCGGCGAACCTCTCGACTTCGGGCTGTGACGGGCCCACCCGTTCGGTTCTAGTGAGCCGGAACCCGGTGGCGCTTGCGCCCCCACCGAGTACCGACCGTTCTTCCGAAGGCTCCCCGGTGATGGCCGGATCGACGCCGAATGTGCGTTCAGTCTAACCCTGCGTCGAATCGCTTCCGGAATCGCCGTGGTCGGGCAGATCCGCGGTCCCGGTCTCGCCGGGGGGATTCTGCGCCCCCGTCTCGCCGGGCACCGCCTTCCTGCTCGCCAACGCACTGACGAGCAGGAGGACGGCGCCTGCGACACAGACCAGGATGCAACCCCACGCCCAGATGACGGAACCCGTCATCAGAGCGATCACCAGCAACGCGAATCCCGCCGCGGCAAGGACCAACGTCATGACCAGCACGATTCACCCCCTGCTCGGGAGCCGGCCGGGCGTCGACTCGGGGTCAGTTGTTTCCTTTGGCGTACGACTGGGTGAAGCCGGCCTGAGAGCCCGGACCGAAGGTGTCCTGGCCGCCGTCGACCGGAACCGCCGAGCCGCGCTGCTCGAGCTCCTCGAGCTGAGACTCCAGGTACGACTTGAGACGCACCCGGTACTCGCGCTCGAACGTCTTGAGCTGCTCGATGCGGCCTTCGAGGACCGAACGCTGCTGGTTGATCGTCGCCATGATCTCGGTGTGCTTCTTCTCGGCGTCCGCCTGCAGCGCGTCGGCCTTCTCCTTGGCCTGACGCAGCTGGGTCTCCGAGCGGGTCTGGGCATCGGACAGCAGCGACTCGGACTTCTGCTTCGCATCCGCGACCATCGTCTCGGACTTCTGCTTCGCGTCCGCAACCATCGTCTCCGACTTGGTGCGCGCGTCGGTCACCAGCCGCTCGGAGTTGGTGCGGGCATCGCTGAGCAGCTGCTCGGCCTCGGTCTTGGCGTCGCCGGTGAGGCGGTCGGCCATCTCCTGGGCCAGACCCAGCACCTTCGCGGCCTGCATGTTGGCGTCCTCACGCGGCGCGGCCGCGGGGGCCGGCGCAGGCGCGGGCTTGGGGGGCTCGACGACGCGAACCGGCTCGGGCTCCGGCGCCGGAGCGGGCGCGGCTGCCGCCGCGGGACGCGGGGCCTTCTTCGCCTCGGCCAGCTCCTGGTCGAGCTCGCCGACACGCTGACGGAGGTCTGCGTTCTCCTCGATGAGGCGCGACAGCTCCTGCTCGACGAGGTCGAGGAAGGCGTCTACCTCGTCCTCGTTGTAGCCACGCTTCCCGATCGGAGGCTTACTGAACGCAACGTTGTGCACATCAGCTGGAGTCAGCGGCATGGAAGGATCCCTTCACGCATCTTTTGGCGGTCTAGCACGCATTCGGTTCTAGCGCGTTGCGCGTACTCGTTAACCATTTCGTTACCAGTCACACTGTAACTGCGGGCCATTCTGTCACACGAAACCTGCGGGTGAAGCCAGTCCTGCGACCACCTGCATCAGGATGAAGAGCAGGAACAGCAACACCATGATCGAGAGATCGAGCCGGACTCCGCCGAGCGAGATCGGCGGGATCAGTCGGCGCAGGAGCTTCACCGGTGGGTCGGTGACCGTGAAGATCGCCTCAAGGACGACCACCACGAAGCCCGTCGGCCGCCAGTCACGGGCGAAGACTCTGATGAACTCGACGATGATCCGCCCGATGAGCAACAACCAGAAGATGAACAGGATCACGTAGATCACCGAGAACACGGCCACACCTTCACTCTGCCTGACAGGAACCAGTCGATCAAAACCAATGGGGAAGCCGAGCCGCGTGTCACAATCCCGCGAAGCAGCCGACCGGGTCACACGATCCGGCCGACCGCGCCCAGGTCACTTCTGGTTGTAGAAGCCGGTCTCCGCGATCCGGCGGCGCTCCTCCGCGGAAACATCGATGTCGGCGGGCGAGAGCAGGAACACCTTGGTGGCGACCTTGTCGAACGATCCCCGCAGCGCGAAGGCGAGACCGGCGGCGAAATCGACCAGGCGCTTCGCATCGGCGTTGCTCATCTCGACCAGGTCCATGATCACCGGCGTGCCGTCACGGAAACGCTCGCCGATGGTGCGCGCCTCGCCGTAGTCACGGGGACGGAGCGTCGTGATCTTGGACAGCGGGCCGCTCTCGTCGACGGCGGAGCGGCGGCTCTCAACCCGATCGAGCCGCGGGTCGACCGCGAGTGAACCTCGGGTCGGTCGCGGAGCGACTCCGCGCGGCGCGATCGATTCGACGCGCTGATGGGACGGCCGGGGCGCGGGCTCGTAGCGATCGAAGTCGCTGTCGACGTCGTCGCGACGCGCCGACGCGTAACCCGGTTCCGCGTATTCGCGACGGCCCTGACCGGGCTCGTCGATGTAGTCGTCCTCGAAGTCCTCGAGGGGAACCATGCCGAAGTAAGCCTTGAACTTGTGCAGGCTGCTCATTGATCGACCTTCCTGGGCGCGGCGGACTGGTACTGGCTAATCCTGCGGTCGACCGCAGAAATCCGGGTGTGACTGGTGTTCCATGTGTGACTGGTGATCATTTCGAGACTATCGGTCGAGACCCGAGCAGCGCAGTTCCGACACGCACGCACGTCGAACCGTGGCGGACGGCGGACTCCAGATCCCCGGTCATCCCTGCCGACAGCGTCCCCGCACCCGGATGCACCCGCATCAGGTCGGCGTGCACCTCGTGCAACTGCGCGAACGCGGCATCGGGGTCCGCGCCGAGCGGCGGAACCGCCATCACTCCGGCGAGTTCGAGACCGGGCGCGGACGCCACCCGATCCGCGAGACTCTCGAGGTCCGCGACCGGGACACCACCACGCGACGGATCACCGTCGAGACTGACCTGGACGAGAACCTCGACGGCACGTGAACGCTCCCCCGCGTCCAGCGCGGCAGCGACGGCGCCGGACAGCGCATCGGTGAGCCGGCCGCTGTCGAGCGAATGGACCGTGTCGGCCCAGCGCACCACGGACTTCACCTTGTTCCGCTGGAGCCGGCCGATCATGTGCCAGCGCACGGGTTCGGTGACGTCGGGATCGGCGGAGAACTCCGCGACCTTGGTACTCGCCTCCGGTTCCCGCGACTCACCGAACGCCCGGCACCCGAGGTCGTAGAGAACCCGCACATCCGATGCCGGGAAGAACTTGGTCACGGGCAGCAGGGCGACCTCGGACGGCTCCCGACCGGCGTGTCGGCAGGCCGCATCGAGCCTGGCGCGCACGCGCGTCAGGGCCGACGCAACTTCTTCGTGCCTACCCATCCCGACAGTCAACTCTCTTCCGTCACTCCGACCCGGACGGATCCATCCAGATCACGGCGGCCAGCCTTCCGGTCGGTGCGCCCCGACGATGGCTGAACAGTGTCGGATCCTCGATCGTGCAGCGCGGATCCTCCGCGACCCCGGAGACTCCCGCGGCGAGAAGCTGGCGCCGCAGTCCCGCCCGCAGATCGAGGCCCGGGGTGCCCTTCGCCGTCCGCGTCGCGCTGCCCGGAAGGAACTTCTCGACATCTGCCTGCATCGCGGCCGGCACCTCGTACTGGCGGCCACTGGCCGCGGGTCCGAGGAACGCTCCGATCCGCTCGGGACGCGCGCCATGCTCGATCATGGCGCCGAGCACCTTCGGGACGATGCCGATGCGGGCACCGATGCGGCCGGCGTGCACCGCGGCGATCACGCCCGCCTCGTCGTCGGACAGCAGGATCGGGACGCAGTCGGCACTCAGCGTCACCAACGCCAGGCCGGGCACCTTCGTCACCAGCGCATCAGTCGCCGGCACGGGGCCGTCGACCGGCCCGTCGACGACGGTCACGTTGCGACTGTGGATCTGCTCCATCCAGACCAGCCGCTCGAACGGCAGGCCGATGCCTTCGGCCAGTCGACGGCGATTGGCCTCGACCGCCGCGGGATCGTCGCCGACGTGGTCACCGAGATTGAACGAATCGTAGGGTGCCGCGGAGACCCCGCCCGATCGACTCGTGACGACCCGCCGGACCCGAACACCCGTCACAGCTGCCCCGCTCAACGGCGCATGAAGGAAGGCACGTCGACGTCGTCGTCCTCGCCGTCCTCGTTACCGACCGGCACGGCACGCGACCCCGTGGATCCGAGCGGCGGAAGGCTGGATCCGGTGGGCGTACCGACCGGCTCACGCGGGGCCACCGGCGGGGCCGGCGCCGGCTCGGCGGGCGCCGCCGGAGCAGCCGCGGCGGGGCGCTCGGACTGGCCGACCTCACCGGCACGACCGGCACCGATGTTGCCGCGACCGATCGCGGACTGGACCTCGAGCGGACGCTTCACGGGAGCGCCGCCGTCGAAGCCCGCCGCGATGACCGTGACCCGCACCTCGTCGCCGAGCGAATCGTCGATGACCGTTCCGAAGATGATGTTGGCGTCGATGTGCGCGGCCTCCTGGACCAGCGACGCGGCCTCGTTGATCTCGAACAGGCCGAGATCCGAGCCGCCCGCGATCGACAGCAGCACGCCGCGTGCACCTTCCATCGACGCCTCGAGGAGCGGCGAGTTGATCGCCGTCTCCGCAGCCTTGATCGAGCGGCCCTCCCCGCGGGAGGAGCCGATGCCCATCAGCGCGCTGCCGGCACCGGACATGACGCTCTTGACGTCCGCGAAGTCGACGTTGATCAGACCCGGCGTGGTGATGAGGTCGGTGATGCCCTGGACACCGTTGAGGAGAACCTCGTCGGCGCTGCGGAACGCGTCCATCAGGCTCACCGCGGCGTCGCCGAGCTGGAGCAGACGGTCGTTCGGGATGACGATCAGCGTGTCGCAGGACTCGCGGAGCGCGGAGATACCGGACTCCGCCTGCGAGCCACGACGCTTGCCCTCGAACGAGAACGGACGAGTCACGACACCGATCGTGAGAGCACCGAGCTTGCGGGCGATGCTCGCGACGACGGGCGCGCCACCGGTGCCCGTACCGCCACCCTCACCCGCGGTGACGAAGACCATGTCGGCGCCCTTGAGGACCTCTTCGATCTCGTCCTTGTGATCCTCGGCGGCCTTGCGGCCGACCTCCGGGTCGGCGCCGGCGCCGAGGCCGCGGGTGAGCTCGCGTCCGACGTCGAGCTTGACGTCGGCGTCGGACATCAGCAGAGCCTGGGCGTCCGTGTTGACCGCGATGAACTCGACTCCCTTGAGTCCCTGCTCGATCATGCGGTTGACCGCGTTGACGCCGCCGCCGCCGATACCGACGACCTTGATTACGGCGAGGTAGTTGTGCGGGGGCGTCATGGGCTCTCGCCTTCCGTGAGTGGGTTTCGCGCTCGTACTAAGGGGGTGATTGCCGGAAAACCCTCAACCTCAACCACAGGGTCAAGGTTATGTCAAGTAGTCCCTCGAAGCGAAACGCTATGCAGTGGCACAGCGATCCGCCAGCAGGCGCGCCGACACGCGCCAAGTTTTTGCGGGCGTTGGTTGCCGCTGACCTGGATTGCGGTGTGCGGCCCCAGGATCACCCATCACTTTACTGTGGGCAACTCGGGACTCGACACATCGAAGATCCGGCCGGGCTGTGTCAACAGCACGGACACCACCGCCGACTTCCTCTCGGAGCCGTCGGCACTGCCCCACACCACGACACGGCCGTCCACAAGAGTAACCGAGACACTCGAAATCGTCGGCGCGGCAACCTCGGAGACCTGGAAGCGCACGGACTCCGGTAGAGCCCCCAGCACCTCGAGCGCAGCCTGCGTCGCGTGGTCGTCGCGTCCCGGGGTGGGAGTCACCAGACGCACCACACCGAACGGCGGAGGCTCGATCGCGAAATCGACGCCGTTCTCGTCCATGAGGTGGGTGCCCTCCGGGGAATCGAAGAACACCACCGGAATCCGCTCGGTGACCGAGACCACGACGGTCGACGGATACTCGCGCCGCACCCGGGCCTCCGCGACCCGCGGCATGCCGGCGACCCGCTGCGCTGCCGCGGCCGTGTCGACCCGCAGCAACGGCCTGCCCTCCTGGATCCGGGCCTGCGCCAGTACTTCCTCGGACGAGAGCACGCCGTCGCCGACGAACTCGACGCTCCGCACCGACATCAAGGGGCTGAACCACAACGTAGCCGTGAGCGCGACGATCAGCACCGCCACTGTTCCGCCGATCAGGAAGACCTTGCGACGCAACGACCTGGCACGTGCCCGATCGACGGATCCCCGGCCCGACCGCTCCGCCGGCTCCGGCGAATCGACCTGCACGGACGAGCCCTGCGGAACCTGCTCGCTCGGTCGGGAGCGCACCCGGCGGTCCCGCCTGGCGTCGGGTCGTCCGCCCCGCGAGCGACTCCGGCGATCGGAGGTCACATCCGCTCCGAACCGGATCCCGCTGCCGCCGAACGACTGCCGTTGGGGCGAGCCCGCAGTGCGTCGAGGATCTGACCACCGAGCATCGTTACGTCGCCCGCACCCATCGTGATCACGACGTCACCCGGTTCCGCCAGGCTCGCGACCTGACGCGGCACCTGCGACCGATCCGGCTGGTAATGAACGGGTTTCGTCACCGACTGCGCGACCAGTGCCCCGCTCACCCCCGGCAACGGCTCCTCGCGGGCGCCGTAGACGTCGAGCACGACGACCTCGTCCGCCAGATCGAGCGCCTCACCGAATTCCTGCGCGAACGTGACCGTCCGCGAGTATAGATGCGGCTGGAACACCACGACGACCCGGCCCGGCTGCCGGTCGTCGTCGACGAGATCGCTTGCCGCACCGAGGACGGCGCGCACCTCCGTCGGATGGTGCGCATAGTCGTCGAACACCCGAACGCCCCGCTCACGCCCGGTGAACTGGAATCGGCGATGGACTCCGCCGAACCCGGCGAGCCCCTCGAGCAGTTCGTCGATCGACGCCCCCGCGCCGCGACCGGCGAGCAGGGCGGCAAGCGCGTTGAGCGCCATGTGCTTTCCGGGGACCCCGAGGCGCAGAGTGCGCGCGGCGTCCTCACCGGCGAACCTGATCTGGGCCACTCCCCCGGTATCGCGGGCCTCCCACGACACCAGCTCGACGCCGACCGGCACGGGACCGGCGGCGGCCACACCGTCCGCGGTGCCGTAACCGACGACGCGGACGTCGTCGCGGCCCGCCTCGATCGTGCGGCGTGCGAGCGCCGCCGAACCGGGGTCGTCGAGACACGCCACCAGCAGGCCGCCCGGCGCGATCCGCGCGACGAAGTCGTCGAAGACCTGGACGTACGCGTCGCTGGTTCCGAAGAAGTCGAGATGATCGGCCTCGACGTTGGTGACGATCACCACGTCGGGGTCGTACTGCAGCAGCGAGCCGTCGCTCTCGTCCGCCTCGGCGACGAAGACGTCACCGGTGCCGTGGTGCGCGTTGGTGCCCGCCTCGTTCAGCTCACCGCCGACCGCGAACGACGGATCGAATCCGCAGTGCTGCAAAGCGACCACGAGCATCGAGGTGGTCGACGTCTTCCCGTGCGTACCCGACACGAGGAGCGTGCGGTGGCCCTGCATGAGGGACGCGAGCACCGCCGGCCGGAGGATCACCGGGATCCCCCGAGCCGCCGCCTCCACGAGTTCGGGATTGTCCTTCGGGATCGCGGCGTGCGTGGTGACCACAGCGGTCGGCCCGCCCGGCAACAGGTCGAGTGCGCTCGCGTCGTGGCCGATCCGCACCACGGCGCCGCGGGCGCGCAACGACAGCACCCCGCGGCTCTCCTTCGCGTCGGAACCGGATACCTGACCGCCGCGAGCGAGCAGGATCCGCGCGATGCCGGACATGCCCGCACCGCCGATCCCGACCATGTGCACCCGCTCGAGCCCCACGGGTAGCTGCTCACTCATCGGTTTCCCCTTGCTACGTCGACAACGATCTGCGCGACCGCAGCGGCTGCACTGCGGTGACCGGCGCCGGCGGCGCAGCGACCCATCTCGTCGAGTCGCGCCCGGTCTCCGAGCAGCGGTACGACGGTGTCCGCCACGAACTGCGGCGTCAGTTCCGCGTCTGCCACGATCATCCCACCACCCGCAGCGACGACGGGCCGGGCGTTCAGTTCCTGCTCACCGTTTCCGTGTGGCAACGGCACGTAGACGGCAGGCAGACCGACCGCGGACACCTCGGCTACCGTCATCGCACCGGAACGGCAGATCACGGCGTCCGCCGCGGAGTACGCGAGATCCATCTGCTTGAGGTACGGCACCGCCACGTAGGGCGCCGCCACCCCCGATTCGACGTCGACCGAATTCTTGGGCCCGTACGCGTGCAGCACCGACACACCCGCCGCGGCGAGCTGCGGCGCGGCGCCGACGACGGCCTCGTTGAGCGACCGCGCACCCTGGGAACCGCCGAACACCAGCAGCACCGGTCCTTCGGCGGGCAGACCGAAATGCTCGCGCGCCTTCGCCCGCAGCGCCGCCCGGTCCAGGCCCGTGATCGACGAGCGCACCGGAATACCCACCACCTCGGCGTCCGCCGCTCCCCGGGCCGCGACGCCCGAGCCGGGGACCGCCGCGAGCACGCGTCGGGCCCGGCGGGCGCCGATCTTGTTGGCGATACCGGCACTCGCGTTGGCCTCGTGAATGACGATCGGAATCCTCCGGCGCCGCCGCAGTAACCCGGCCCCGGCCGCCAGGTAGGCCGGCAGCGCGACGTACCCGCCGAACCCGACTATCACGTCGGCGTCGGTGCGGTCGAGCACCTCACGGGTGGCGGCGATGGAGCGTCGCAGCCTGCCCGGCAGGCGCAGCAGGTCCATCGTCGGTTTACGCGGCAGTGGAACCGGCGGGATCAGTTCGAGGGGGTAACCGCGCTCGGGGACGAGAGTGGTCTCGAGTCCGCGCTGCGTGCCCAGCGCCGTCACCACGGCGGACGGGTCGAGCGCGCGGACCGCGTCCGCCACGGCCATCGCCGGCTCGATGTGTCCGGCGGTCCCGCCGCCGGCGACCACCACCGAAAGGGCAGTGTTTCTGCCGTTCCTGCCGTTCCTGCCGTTCACGCCGCTCACCTACGTATTCCTCGCTCTCCTGGACGCGGGTCGCGCGCACGCGTCGCGCGCCCCCGCTCCGTCATGGGGCTTCGCCCCTCGTTGTCGTCCGGCCGTCGGCCCCTGGCCGGCGGCGTTCGGCGGGCCGTGTCGTGTCCACGGCCCTGTGGTTGTCCGTACGGATTGCCGGCGCCGATCCGCTCGGTCCGAGCGGGGGCCCGCTCGCCGCGCGCCGGCTGGATCTTCCGATTCTCCTGCCCGCGGACCACCGCGGCGCCCCGCTTCCGAGGCGGGATGTACGCCGCCGGCTTCGGCAGCCGGAGCAGGCGCGCGACGCGGCCGTCCTGACCGCTGTGCAGCGCCGACACCGCCTCGGGTTCGTGCCGGGCCGCGTTCGCGACGAGGCCGAACATCAGTAGCGTCGTCGCCGTCGACGTGCCGCCCGCCGACACCAACGGCAACTGCAGACCCGTCACCGGCAGGACGCCGACGACGTAGCCGATGTTGATGAACGCCTGGCCGGTGATCCACGCGGTGGCGGTCGCGGTCAGCAGCTGCAGGAACGGGTCGGCCGACCGGCGAGCGATTCGCAGGCCGGTGTAGACGAACAACGCGAACAGACCGATCACGGCGCCGGCGCCGATGAAGCCGAGCTCTTCGCCGATGATCGCGAAGATGAAGTCGTTGTGCGCGTTCGGGAGATAACTCCACTTGGCGCGGCTCTGGCCGAGTCCTTCGCCGAACAGGCTGCCGTCGGCGAGCGCGTACTTGGCCTGCCGCGCCTGGTAGCCCGCGCCCTGGGCGTCGTCACCCGGGTTCAGGAAGGACTGGACACGCGCGGATCGGTACCCCGCGGTGAGCGCCAGTGTGGTCGCGGCAGTCGCGCCGGCCACCAGCAGGGACAGGAAGATCTTGAGCGGCAGACCGGCGAACCAGAGCAGCGCCAGCAGGATGATCGCGAGCGAGATGGTGGTGCCCAGGTCGGGCTGCAGGACGATCAGGAAGAACACCACCAGCGCCGCCGGCACCAGCGGTATCAGCATCTCCCTGAGCGGGGGGTTCTCGCGCCGCCGCGTAGCGAGGAGATGCGCACCCCACACCGCGAACGCGATCTTCGCCAGCTCCGACGGCTGCAGGGAGATCGGGCCGATCACGAACCAGCCACGCGTGCCCTGGGACTCCGTACCGATACCCGGAATCAACACCAGCACGAGCATCACGATGGTCACGCCGAACGCGGGCAGCGCCCACTTGCGCAGCAGGCGCACCGGAACGATCAGCGCGCAGTAGAAGATCACCAGACCGACCGTGGCGAAGATCAGCTGTGAGACGAACTTGCCGTACGCCGAACCGTCACGAGCCACCGACTCGACACTCGACGACGACAGAACCATCACCAGACCGAGGACGGTCAGCAGCATCGCGATCGTGACGACGAGATGGAACGACGTCAGCGGACGCGCAAGCCACGCACCGATCCTGGTGCGCGGCGCACGTTCGCCCGCCGTGGTCATCCCTCGATCCCCCGGCCGGTGTCGGCAGCGGTCAGCGCGGCGGCCGCCGCGGCGAAACTGCGTCCACGGTGCCCGTACGAGTCGAACATGTCGAGCGACGCCGCCGCGGGCGCGAGCAGGACGACGTCGCCCGGCGCAGCCAGCGCCGCAGCGGTCCGCACCGCCTCCGCCATCACGGTGTCCGCGTCCGCCGCGGGAAGATCGAGGTGAAGCGCCGGCTCGGCGCCTTCCTCGGGCCCGTCCACACCCTCATGGCCCCCATCGTCGCCCGCGCGGACGAGAACGACCGGAACCTCGGGGGCGTGTCGTGCGAGCGCGTCCGCTATCGCCCCGGCATCACGGCCGATCAGGACCGCCCCGGCGATCCGCTCGCCCACCTCGGCGACGAGGTCGTCCACGCGGGCGCCCTTGAGCAGGCCGCCGGCGATCCACACGACCGAATCGTGCGCGACGATCGACGAGCGCGCCGCATGCGGATTGGTCGCCTTCGAGTCGTCGACGAACGTGATCTCCGCGAGCGTGCGGACGACCTGCGCTCGGTGCGGGCCCACGCGATGCGCACGCAGTCCCGCGGCAACCGCATCGGTGGTGACACCGATCGCGCGGGCCAGCGCAGCGGCCGCCAGCGCGTCGGACACTCCCGCCGGCCCCGGCGGGCTGATCTCGTCCGCTGGAACGAGGGCTGCGCCGTACGCGAACGCGCGATCGACGAGCACGCCGTCGACGACGCCGAGTTCGTTCTGGTCGGGTTCGCCCAGGCGGAATCCGATCGTGCGCCCGTCCCGCGGGCGGTCCGCCAGCGAGGCCGCCACCGGGTCGTCGAGCCCGACGACCGCGACGGCGCCCGTCAGAGCCTGTGCCTTGGCGTCGACGTATCCCGGCATGCCGCCGTGCCAGTCCAGGTGGTCCTCGGCGATGTTGAGCACGACCCCCGCCGCGGGCCGAACCGACGGCGCCCAGTGCAGCTGGAAGGACGACAGCTCGACGGCCAGCACCTCCGCCCGCGGCTGCGCCCGCAGCGCATCGAGGACCGGGAGACCGATGTTGCCGCACGCGGCGGACACGAAACCGGCCGCCTCGAGGATCGAGTGCAGCATCGACGTCGTGGTCGTCTTGCCGTTGGTCCCGGTGACGACCAGCCACTGCCGCGGCGGTCCGTACATCCCCGACCGGTCGACGTGCCACGTGAATTCGATGTCGCCCCACACCGGAACCCCCGCGGCCGCGGCGGCGGCCAGCACGGGTGCGTCGGGCCGGAAGCCCGGGCTCGTGACGACGAGCTCGAACTCGGCCATCCGCCGAGGATCCGCCGCCAGGTCGTCGACCGGCACCGTGGACGCCCCCGCCTCCGCGCAACGCGCGAGCGCGTCGGCCGCGGTGTCGGTGACCGTCACGTGTGCCCCGAGGTCGTGCAGCGGCGCGATGACTGCCCGACCGGAGATGCCCGCGCCGGTCACCAGGACCCGGGCACCGCGCAGCCCGTCCAGGTTCGCAGGATCGATCGGCATGGATCAGTCCCCGATCGCCGCGAGGTACTCGCTGTAGAACAACGCCAACCCGATCGCGGACGCGATCGCCGCCAGCAACCAGAATCTGATGATCACCTGGGTTTCCGCCCAGCCACCGAGTTCGAAGTGGTGATGGAACGGTGCCATCCGGAAGACCCTTCGGCGACTCGATCGGAAGACCGCCACCTGGATGACCACCGACGCGGCCTCGGCGACGAACAGCGCGCCGATGACGACCATCAGCAGTTCGGTGCGGGTCGTGATGGACAGACCCGCGAGCATGCCACCGAGAGCCAGCGACCCGGTGTCCCCCATGAAGATCTTCGCCGGCGCGGCGTTCCACCACAGGAAGCCGATGCACGCCGCGGCACCCGCCGCGCACAGCAGCGCCAGGTCCAGTGGGTCGCGGACGTCGTAGCAGCCCTTGGCGGGTCCGGCGGTGACCGGCCCGCCACTGCACGCGTTGCGGTACTGCCAGAACGTGATGATGACGTAGGCACCGAGCACGAGGCTCATCGAGCCCGCCGCGAGACCGTCGAGCCCGTCGGTGAGATTCACCGCGTTCGACCACGCGCTCACCAGCAGGTACACGAACAGGATGAAGACGATCGAACCCATGCTGACGGTCGCGATGTCGCGTACGTAGGACAGGTGCACGCTGCCGGGTGTCAGACCGTTGCCACCGCGGAACTGTAGCGCCAGGATCGCGAAGACCACGGCCGCCACGAGCTGGCCGACCAGCTTGGCGGTCTTGTTCAGGCCCAGGTTGCGCTGCTTGCGGATCTTGATGAAGTCGTCGAGGAAGCCGACCGCGCCGAGCGCGGTCGTCAGGCCGAGGACCAGCAGACCCGACGCCGTCGGGCCCTCCGCGTCGTAGCCGATGCCGATCAGGTGCGAACCCCAGTAGCCGGCCCACAGACCGGCCAGGATGGCGACACCACCCATCGTGGGCGTCCCCCGCTTGGCCTGGTGGCTCGCGGGCCCCTCGACCCGGATCTCCTGCCCGAAGCCCTGCCGCGAGAAGACCTTGATCAAGACCGGTGTCAGCAGGATGGAGACGGCGAGCGCGATGCCCGCGGCGAAGAGGATCTGCCTCACTGCGGCGCCTCCTCGCCGGTCACCGAACCCGCCACGGGCGCCGCGAGCACGGCATCCGCGACCTCCCACAGACCGATCGACTGCGACGCCTTCACCAGCACCAGATCACCGGCCCTCAGTTCCTGCTCGAGCAGTGCGATCGCGCTCGCACCGTCGGGCACGTGGATCGCCTCGTCACCCCACGAACCTTCCATCACCGCTCCCTGGTACATCGCGCGGACGGGCCGGCCCGGTCCGACGAGGATCAGCTTGGTCACGTCCAAGCGCACCGCGAACCGTCCGATCGCGTCGTGCTCGACCACTGATTCTGGCCCCAGTTCCGCCATTTCACCGAGGACCGCCCACGTCCGGCGCGCCGGACCACGTCCCGACCGCGCCATGGACACCAGCGCCTTGATCGCGGCGCGCATCGAATCGGGGTTGGCGTTGTACGAGTCGTTGACGACGGTCACGCCGTCGGACCGGTCCCGGACCTCCATGCGGCGGGCCGACACGGGCGCCGCCCCGCCGAGGGCCGCAGCGATCTGATCGAGGGTCGCACCGCACTCGAGTGCGACGGCGGCCGCCGCGAGCGCGTTGCCGACGTGGTGCTCGCCGTGGACCGCGAGAGTGACCGGGACCGCCCCGGCCGCGCACGTCAGCGTGAAGCTCGCGCGCGCCTGGTCGTCGAGGCGCACGTCGGTGGCGCGGACGTCGGCGTTGCCGGACAGGCCGACCATCACCACGCGCGCCTCGGTCCGGTCCGCCATCGCCGCGACCAGCGGGTCGTCGGCGTTGAGGACCGCCACTCCGCCGTCGGCCGCGGACGGCAGCGATGCGGGCAGTTCGCCCTTGGTCTCCGCGATCGCCTCGCGCGAGCCGAACTCGCCGAGATGCGCGGTACCGACGTTGAGGACCACTCCGATACGGGGTGGTGCGATCTCCGCGAGCGCCGCGATGTGGCCACGGCCGCGCGCGGACATCTCGAGCACCAGGAACCGGGTGTCGGCGTCGGCGCGCAGCGCGGTCCACGGATGTCCCAGTTCGTTGTTGAACGACCCGGGGGGCGCGACGACCGATCCCAGCGGCGACAGCACCGCGGCGAGCAGGTCCTTCGTGGACGTCTTGCCCGACGACCCCGTGACGCCCACGACCGTCAGCCCCGACTCGGTGGTGAGCCGGTCGACGCTGGCGCGGGCCAGCTTGCCGAGCGCCGCCAGCACCGCGGCCCCGGACCCGTCACGATCGTGTTCGAGGGCCAGTGCCCCGTTGCCCGACGCGCCGAGCGGCTCGACGACGATCGCGGGAACCCCGACGGGACGCGCCGCGAGCACCGCGACCGCACCGGCCGCGACCGCACCGGCCGCGTGGTCGTGGCCGTCCACCCGCGCACCGGGCAGCGCCAGGAACAGGCCACCCGAGGTGATCTTGCGGGAATCGAACTCCACCGTTCCCGAGACGGTTGCCGACGGATCGTCGACGTCGTGGAGCGTCCCGCCGACCGCCTGAGCGATCTGAGCGAGCGTCATCGGGATCATGCGTTTCCTCCGTGTGCGCGATCCTCGGGGACGATCCGTGCGATCGCCGCTGCCAGGACCTCGCGGTCGTCGAATGGGTGTTTCACCCCGTGGACCTCCTGGCCCGACTCGTGCCCCTTACCGGCCACGAGCACCACGTCACCGGTCCGCGCCCAGCGGACCGCCGCGGCGATGGCATCCGCGCGGTCACCGATCTCGCGGACCTCCCCGCGCTCGGCGTCCGGAACGGCCACGGCTCCGGCGAGCATCTGTGCGCGGATGGCGGCGGGGTCCTCGGTCCGCGGATTGTCGTCGGTGACCACCAAGAGGTCGGCGCCGCGGGCGCCGGCCTCGCCCATCAGGGGCCGCTTGCCGCGGTCGCGGTCACCGCCGGCACCGACGACGACGGCGATCCGCCCCTTCGTCTGCCCGCGCAGGGTCGCGATGACGGCTTCCAGTGCTGCCGGCTTGTGGGCGTAGTCGACGACTGCGAGGAAGTCCTGGCCCCGCTCGACGCGTTCCACCCGACCCGGGACGTCGACGTTCGCGATCCCGGCCAGAGCGGCGTCCACGTCGGCTCCCGCCGAACAGCAGATCGCGGCGGCCAGCGCGGCGTTGGCGACGTTGTAGTGGCCGGGTAGGCGAAGTGTCGCGGTGCGCGGCGTGCCGTCGGGACCGGTGAGGGTGAAGACCTGGTTTCCGGTGTCGGACGACGACGTGGCGGTGGCCGTCCAATCGGCGGGCGGGTGCGTGGACACGGTCTCCACCGCGTCCGCGTCAGCGGGATGCGCGTGGCGGGCGATCTCGGCCATCCGGACGCCCCACCGGTCGTCGGTGCAGATCACTGCGCGCTGGGCGCACACCGCGGAGTCGGCGGCGAACAGCCGGCTCTTGGCGTTGAAGTAGTCGTCGAAATCCTTGTGGAAGTCGAGGTGATCCTGCGACAGGTTGGTGAATGCCCCGATCGAGAATCGGACGCCGTCGACCCGGCCCAGCGCCAGCGCGTGACTCGACACCTCCATGACGACCGTGTCGATGCCGCGTTCACGCATCGCCGCGAACAGCGCGTGCAACTGCGGCGCCTCCGGCGTCGTCAGGGCGCTCGGCACCCGATGCCCCGCCACTCGCGTCTCGATCGTGCCGACCAGGCCGATCGTGTGCCCGGCCGCGGCGAGACCCGCTTCGACCAGGTACGACGTCGTGGTCTTCCCCGAGGTGCCGGTGATTCCGATGATCTGCATGTGCTCGGACGGGTGCCCGTAAATGGTCGCCGAGGCCTCGCCGAGGACCTGCCGCGGATCGGGGTGCACCAGCACCGGCAGCGACGCGGCCGACTCCTCGGTGCCCGCAGCGAGCATCGCGACGCCGGCGTCGTCGGTGAGAACGGCGGACGCACCGGCAGCGATGGCGACACCCACGAACTCCGCCCCGTGTGTGTGGGCTCCGGGCAGCGCGGCGAACAGGTCGCCGCGGCGCACGGCCTGCGCCCGCAACTCGACGCCCGTCACGTCACCGGCGTCGGCGCCGGGCGACCCGATCCACTCGAGTCGGGCACCGATCCGCGCCGCGAGGTCGGTCAGGGCAGTGAACGGTGGATTCTCCGGCCGGAGACCACCCACCGCCGCCGCGTCCGGCGTTGACGGCTGCGGACTCGGATGCACAGGCAGTAGGTCCTCTCGGGTCGCTTCGGATCGGGTATCCGATGGATTTCTTTCGGAACTTCACGCGGGTCACCGCGCGATGATCGACATGTCAGATTACCGGCGGCGACTCCCGCTGCACGAGTCAGCGTGCCCGGCACACGCCCGTCCGTGGGAATCGTCACGCCGACCGCCTCGTCAGTCCGCCTGGAGCACCAACCGCCGACCCGGATCCGGCGACATCGGAACGCTGTCGCGTTGCAGCAGCCACGACGCGATGTTGTGGAACAGCGGCGCCGCCGACTGGCCACCGCCGCCGTCGATCCCCCGCACCGGCGCATCGAGCATGATGCCGATGACGTAGCGCGGATCATCGGCCGGAGCGATACCGGCGAACGTGATCCAGTAGTTCGAGTTGGAGTAGCACCGGCAGGCAGGATCCACCTGCTGGGCCGTGCCCGTCTTGCCGGTGATCTGGTAGCCCTCCACGGCCGCCTGCGGGCCCGTGCCCTGCTGGTAGCCCATCGGATCCTTCTGGGTCACCGAACGGAACATGTCGCGCACCGTACGCGCCGTTTCCTCACTGATCGCGCGTACGGGCTCGGGACGTTCGGTCTCGGTACGGGTGCCGTCCTCGTCGACCACAGCCTTGACGATCCGCGGAGAGATCCGTTCACCGTCGTTCGCGATCGCTTGATACATGCCGGTCATCTGCAACAGGGTCATCGAAAGACCCTGCCCGATAGGCAGGTTCGCGAAGGTGCCCCCGGACCAGTCCTCCAGGGCCGGGACACTGCCGGCACTCTCGCCGGGCAACCCGACATCGGTGACCTGACCGAGCCCGAAGCGGTGGAGCATGTCGGCGAAGCGTTCCTCACCGACACGTTCCGCGAGCATCAGGGTGCCGACGTTGGACGACTTTCCGAACACCCCGGTACTGGTGAACGGCACCACGCCGTGCGCCCACGCGTCCTTGACGGAGACGCCGGCCATCTGAATGGTGCCCGGAACCTGGAGTACCTCGTCGGGGGTGGTGAGGCCGTACTCGATCGCCGCAGCGGCGGTGACGATCTTGTTCACCGAACCCGGCTCGAACGGCGAGCTCACGGGAAGGTTGCCCATCTGCGCGGTACGCGGGTTGTTGCCCACCCCGATCGCCGGATTGAACGTGCCGTCGTTCGCCATCGCGAGGACTTCGGCGGTCTTCGTGTCGAGCACCACGACGGACGCGTTCTTCGCGCCCGACAGGTCCTTGGCCTGCTGCGTCTGTTGCTGCACGTAGTACTGCAGGTCTGAGTCGAGCGTGAGCTCCACCGTGGACCCGTCGACCGCCTCGCGGAGATCACGCCGGCTGCCCGGGATGACCGCGCCGTCCGAACCCCGGTCGTGGGTCTCCGAGCCGTCCTTCCCCGCCAGCGTCGAGTCGAGGGACGCCTCCAGTCCGAGCAGTCCGTGGCCGTCCCATCCGGTCGCCCCCACGACGTTGGCGGCGAGCGAACCTCCCGGATACTCGCGGATGTCCTGCCGTTCGAGCCCCACCTCCTGGAACTCGTCGCCGATGTCGGCGGCGATCGCCGGGTCGACGCTGCGCGCGAGATAGACGAAGGTCTCGTCGCTGCGCAGCTTCTCGAGCAGGTCGCTCTCGGAAACGGTGTCGCCGAGTCGCTCGTGGATACCCTCCGCGATCTCCTGCAGCCGCTCGTCGGGCTCGGGCTTCTCCGGGTTCTCCGCGTGCGCTTCCTCGAGCCTCTTCCGTTCGGCGACAGGCTGGAACGTGAGAGCCTTCGCGTCGAGGGTGTAGGCGAGCTTGTTGCCGTTGCGATCGACGACGGCGCCGCGGACCGCGGGCAACGTCACGGTCGTGGTGCGCTGGTTGGCGGCCTCGGCGGACAGCCGCGGAGCCGCGATGCCCTGGACCCACAGCAGTTGGACCGCAACGATGGCCAGCGCGCCGAGCATCACGAGGCGCCCGCCACGGAGCCGGAACTCGAAGGAATCGCCGCGCTTCGTGCGCCCCCGCTTCGGACGTCGAGGCGGGGGTGCCGGCCGGCGACGCCGCGGAGCGGAGCCGCTCACTGGCGCGCGCCCACCGGAGGTCGGGTGATCACCGTCACGGGTGTCAATTGTTCACCCTGTGCCTGGATGCGGCCGTCATTGCTCGGCTGCGGCGTGGCGGGAGTACCCGGCAACGTGGTGCTCGGCGGCGTGGTCGGCGGGGCGGTGGTCGTCTGCTGCCGAGGACGCTCGGGGGCGACCGTCGGCGCCGGTGTCCGGTCCAACGGAGCGACCGGCTTGCCCTCCGCGGGCTTCGGCGTGCCGACCACCTGGACCGACCCGTCCGACGCCTGCAGCAACCGCGCCGGATCCTTCGCGGGAATCAGGCCCAACTCGGCGGCCTTCTGCGCGAGAACGGGCGCCGAGTTGCCGGCCTCCACCTCGCGCTTGAGGTCGACGGCCTGCTCACGAAGCGTCTGGTTGTGCGCGCGTGTGGCGGCCAGCTCGTACGAATCCTCCGCCGAGCGCGTCGTGAGCAGCAGCGTGGCCGCGAGTCCCAGACACAGCAACCCGATGATGGTGGCCACGAACGGAATCCGGGCCACGACGTCCTTGGGTGTCGTCACGACCGAGGTGACACGCGTGTCCGACGCCGACGGGTGGCCCGCCACGGTGGCACGCTGCCGGCGGCGTTCGTAGGCACGCTGCGCGGCATCCGACCGGCGAAGACTCGCGGACCCGACACCGACGGGAGTCATCTGCACAGTCATGCGCTACGCCTTCCTCGCGATTCGTTCCGCTGCCCGCAGGCGGACCGGTGCCGCTCGTGGGTTGTCTTCGATCTCGGCCTCGGAGGCCCTCTCCGCACCACGGGTGAGGATCTTGAACTCCGGACCCATCCCCGGCAGCTCCACGGGGAGCCCCTCGGGCGTCTTCGATTTCGCGCGCGGAGCGAGTTCCTGCTTGACGACGCGATCCTCGAGCGACTGGTACGACATGAACACCACACGCCCACCGACCGCGAGCGCATCCAGCCCCGCGGGGATCGCGTCGCGCAGCGAATCGAGTTCGCCGTTGACTTCCACCCGCAGCGCCTGGAAGGTCCGTTTGGCAGGGTGTCCCCCGGTGCGCCGGGTGGCGGCCGGGATGGTGTCGTAGAGGAGTTCCACCAGCGCAGCGCTGGTCGTGAACGGCTGCTTCTGGCGACGGCGCACGATCTCGGACGCGATCCGGCCGGCGAATCGCTCCTCGCCGTACGTGCTCAGGATCCGCGCCAGTTCGCCGTGGCTGTACGTGTTGAGGACCTCGGCGGCCGTGATGCCCGTCGTCGGATTCATCCGCATGTCCAGCGGCGCGTCGATCGAGTATGCGAAGCCCCGATCGGCCTCGTCGAGCTGCATCGAGGACACCCCGAGATCGAACAGGATCGCGTGCACCGATCCGACGGGATCGAGGCCCGCCTGACCGAGGGCCTCGACGATGCCGTCGTAGCGGGTGTGCACGAACGTCGTCCGGTCCGCGTAGGGCGCGAGACGTCCCGACGCGATGCGCAACGCCTCGGGATCTCGGTCCAGGCCGATGAGATGCAACCCGGGGTAGGTGCGCAGGAAATACTCCGAATGCCCGCCGAGACCGAGGGTCGCGTCGATCATGACGGCGCCGTCACCGCGCGGGTTGTCGGCCGTGATCGCCGGACCCAGCAGGTCGTCGGCACGATTGAGCAGTACCGGGACATGACCGAACTCGCCGGGGACCTTGCCGTCCTCGCCGTCGACCATGATTCCTCCGACTCTTCCGCGGTGTGCTGCTGTGCAGGGTGGGCGAATGCCTCGGGGTCCCTGTCCGATCGGGGACCTGGCGCTGGGGAAGTGCGTCAGGGTCCCGGCGGCGAACCTGACACTGGGGAAGTGCGTCAGGGTCACCTTCGGGCAGAGGCCTCGCGGCACTCGCCGATGGCGTCTCCGGGCTAGAAGATCCCTTCGAGCGCCTCGTCTCTGGCTTGCGAGTAACTCTCCTCGTGCTCCGCGAGGTAGGACTCCCACGCTCGGGCGTCCCAGATCTCGAGGAATTCGATCTGACCGATCACCACACAGTCCTTCGACAGCCCCGCGTAGCGACGGTGGTCGGCGGACAGCGTGATCCGGCCCTGACCGTCGGGGTGCTGCTCGTCCGTCCCCGATGCAAGTCCGCGCACGAATGCACGGGCCTGCGGGTTGGTCCGGGAAGCCGCAGCAGCACGACGCGCGACCGCGGTGAACTCCTCGCGGGGGTACACCGCAAGGCTGTGGTCCTGACCTTTCGTGACCATCAACCCTCCAGCCAACGCGTCCCGGAACTTCGCAGGCAACGTCAGTCGCCCCTTGTCGTCGAGCTTCGGCGTGTAGGTACCGAGAAACATCTCGTCACCTCCCGCCGGAGCCCCTGTGGCGAATCTGTTGGGACCTCACCGGTTGGTGCGACCCAGCATTCATGCGGGTCGCTCCCACGATCCGCTGCGCACCACAGTACCCCACTTTCCCCCACCACGACTCCAAACTCGGGGCCGATTTGACAAGTTTCGAAAGATAACTGCAGTTCACACGCATGGGTCGAAGTGGGGGAGGCAGCGAACGTGACCGCAAACACCCAGCCAGGCACGCGACATCCCTCGCGGGGGCCACCCGAAAGCTGCCGAAACGCCCAGGTCGGAGCGCTCAATCATCCCGACGGGCGGCGCCCTTTACGGCCGGCCACGCTCGGTGGGGAACTGTGGGGACCCCGGTGGGTCGATGTGGGGGGCACGGGTCGGACCGGGGCCACACACGCAAACGGCGGCGGCGCGACCCATGGGTCGCGCCGCCGCCGTTCGGAAAGTGTGCCGGCCTATTCCTGTTCGAATCTCTTGCGGAACCTGTCTTCCATCCGCGACGAGAATCCGCCGGACTTCTTACCTCCGTGCGGCTTGCGTTGATGCGAGCCGCGGTTGGCATCTGCCCCACCGGAGCCTGAGTCGTCTCCGTCGGGAACCGCCGCCAGATGGCTCTTTCCTCCGCCGACGAGGAAGAGAACACCGGCACCGAACATCACGACGAACCCGATCACACTGACGATCGGGAAATCGCCCAACCTCAACACATCGACAGCCACACCCACGATGAGAAGAACGAGACCCAGAACGAACAGGGCCGCCGCCTGCAATCGGCGCTTGCTGGAGGCGACGCGAATACGTCCGCCCCTCACTGTGGACG
The DNA here is from genome assembly GCF_002094305.1 of Prescottella equi. Classification (GTDB taxonomy): domain Bacteria; phylum Actinomycetota; class Actinomycetes; order Mycobacteriales; family Mycobacteriaceae; genus Prescottella; species Prescottella equi. The sequence continues at coordinate 885,110 of NZ_LWTX01000001.1, read as the reverse complement.
CGAACTTGGGATCCTCGGCGTAGAGAGCGCTCTCGATCTGGTCGAGCATGCGCTGCTCGTGCTCGGAGAGTGGCACGGTACCTCCCCCGGCACTAAGAGTTGGCACCTCACCGCGGTGCGGAGAGGCGGGTAACGGACTGGCGGTTACCTGGATTCAATAATACGAGTAGAACCAGCCCCCCACCACCTACTCCATCGACGAGTTCTCATCGAATAGGTGACTATCTGGGGCAGCCCGGCGGGTGGACGCCCGGAGGTGTCCGGAATCACCCGCTCGCGCACGCGGATCGGACCCGGCGGCACCTGCGGAAACCGGCACGGTAGTCAGCGCCCGAGAAGGTCCTCGACGTCGAACAGGAACCTGCCGACCTCGGCGTAGAAGCCGTCCACCTCCTCCGCGTCGACGGTGCGGGTGATGCCCGCCTCCAGGTCCGCGCGCAGTCCCGAGTAGCCGGCGAAGTAATCCGCCCACGCACCGAAGCCGGGTTCGGCACGCGCCATCAACACCCACGCGCTGCGGGAGCGGGGTCGGCTCGCCCAGCCGGCCGACGTCCCCTCGCTCGCGGCCAGCACGGCCGCTGCGCCGCGCAGTGCGCCGACGTACGCGGTGCAGAACCGCTCGGCGGGATCGGAGGCGCCGGCAGCCTCCGAGAGCAAGCCGTCGGCCCGGCGCAACAGATTCACCGCCTTGGCAGGCGCCGACAGCGGCCCCCGCACTGACGCCCCGCCCTTGGGGCCCGACACCCCTGAAGGCGCTGAGGGCACCGAGGACACCGACCCCGACGCCGCCCCAGACGACCCCCGCACCCTCACTCTCGGACCTGATGTCCGCGACTGGACCTCGACCACGATTCGCGCACCTCCCAGAAGTACGAACCTCGGGACCGGTGAGCCGGTGATGTTCGCTTCCCTCGAACATCACCGGCATCACCGGATCACCAATATCGAACATGCGTTCGACCTATTCAATATAGCTGGCCCCACCGACACGTCGTCAAGAGAGAGAAGGGTGAGCCCACTCATGGATGCGAACCCCGGCGAGAGTTCCGGTATCGACCCGGATCCGACGCCGGTCGTCGTCGACCTGTCGGTATCCGACATGCGTGCCCGCTTACCGGAAGCCCTGTCGATCTACGTCGAAGCCATGAACTACCCCCGCGGGACGGAGTTCCACCGCGCGCCGTTGTGGACCGAACACACGCAGCGCCCGGGATGGCGAGCCGTCGGTGCCGTCCGGCCCGATCCGGCGCAACCCGATCGGCCCGGTCCGCTCGTCGCGATCGCCTACGGGTATCGCGGCGCCCCCGACCAGTGGTGGCAACAGCAGGTCCGCCACGGAATGCAGGCGACGGGGTGGAGTCGGGACCAGATCGAGTACATCCTCGGCAGCTACTTCGAACTGACCGAACTGCACGTGCACCCGAGCGCCCAGGGGCATCGTCTCGGTGAACGACTGCTGCGCCGACTCCTCGCCGACCGCCCCGAACGCGGGGTCCTGCTGTCGACGCCCGAGGTGTCCGAGGAGGACAACCGGGCCTGGCGACTGTACCGGCGTACCGGATTCCGAGACGTCGTCCGGCACTTCACGTTCGCGGGCGACCGCCGCCCGTTCGCCGTCCTCGGAAGGGGTTTGCCGCTGTGAACGGACAACCGCAGGAAATCCGTCGGCGCTCGGATGCGGCCCTCGACACCGTCGTGATCGGCTCCGGGCACAACGCACTGGTCGCCGCCTGCTATCTCGCGCGGGACGGCTGGTCGGTCGAGGTGCTCGAGCGCGACACCGTCGTGGGCGGCGCCGTCTCGACGGTCGAGCGATTCCCCGGGCACAAGGTGGATCGGGGCTCGTCGGCGCACATCATGATCCGGCACACCGGGATCATCGAGGAGCTCGATCTCGCGGTCCACGGTCTCCGCTACATCGACTGCGACCCCTGGGCGTTCGCGCCGGCGCCCGCGGGCTCCGAGCGACCCGGAATCGTCTTCCACCGCAGTCTCGACCGCACGTGCAGGTCGATCGAGGAATCGTGCGGACGCGCCGACGCCGACGCCTACCGCCGCTTCGTCGGCACGTGGGGTCCGCGGTCCGAACGCGTGATGCGCTCGTTCTCCGCGCCGCCCACCGGCGGTCACCTGCTGCGTTCGTTCTGGGGCCTCGACACCGGAGACGGCGGTGCGGCGCTGTCCCGCGAGTTCCTCGCGTCCGGCGACGCGCTGCTCGACGAGTACTTCGACAGCGAACCGCTCAAGGCAGCCCTGGCCTGGTTCGGGGCCCAGTCCGGTCCCCCGATGTCCGAACCCGGCACTGCGCCGATGGTCGGTTTCGCCGCACTCATGCACACGCTGCCCCCCGGTCGCGCGGTGGGCGGCAGCGGCGCCCTGACCGCGGCGCTGTCGGCACGACTGACGGCGGACGGTGGCACCGTCCGCCTCGGCGACGGCGTCACCGAACTGCGCCGGACGGCGGACTGCTGGACGGTCGTCACCGAATCGGGCCGGCGCGTGCGCGCCCGGAACGTCGTAGCCGGCTGCCACATCCTGACCACCCTCGATCTGCTCGAGCGCGGCGGCTACGACCGCGCCACGCTCGACGGCTGGCGGCGCCGGATCCGGGTCGGCCCCGGCATCGGGATGGTGCTGCGGCTGGGCACCGATGCCCTGCCGTCGTATCCGAGCGCACCCGCCGACGCGTCCGCGACCACCACGACGTCGGGCCTGCAACTGCTGGTCTCCGATCGCGCACAACTGCGCACCGCCCACGGCGCCGCGCTCGCCGGCGAACTCCCGCCCGAGCCCGCGGTCCTGGCGATGAGTTTCAGCAGCATCGACCCCAGCATCTCCCCTGCCGGCGAGCACCAGGTGACGTTGTGGTCGCAATGGCATCCGTACCGGCTGTCGGGCGGACGGGACTGGGCGAGCCTGGGCGAGAGCGAGGCCGACCGGATCGTGGCGGGCGTCGACGCCCTCGCACCGGGGTTCGCGGACAGCGTCCGGCACCGTCACGTGCAGACACCGGCGGACATCGAACGCGAGATGGGGTTGCTCGGTGGCAACGTCATGCACGTGGAGATGTCGCTCGACCAGATGATGCTGTGGCGGCCGCTGCCCGAACTCGCCGGCCAACGCGTGCCCGACGCCGACAACCTCTACCTCACGGGGGCATCGACGCACCCCGGCGGAGGCGTGTCCGGGGCCAGCGGCCGCAGCGCCGCCCGGATCGCGCTGTTGGACGCGCGCGGGGGCCGGTGGCGTCGGGCGCTGCGCAAGAAACTCCGGTGAACACCACCGTGCGGCGGGCCTCGGCCGTCGTCGCGATCGCCGCCGTGGGCGCCCAGATCGCGTACCCGCTGGTCCACAGCGGTCCCCGCGACGCCGTCACGGTCGCCGTGGTGGCCCTGCTCGCCGCCGCCTCGATCCTGCACGCGATCGCCGTGCGCGGAAAGCTCTGGGCGGCGGGCATGGTCGCGGCGACCGCAGGTATCGGTCTGCTGTCGGAGGTGGTGGTCGGCACCGCGACCGGCATCCCGTACGGCTGCTACGAGTACGCCACCGGACGTCTCGGCTGGTCGATCGCCGACGTCCCGCTCGTCGTTCCGTTCGCGTGGACGGCGGGCTTCTACCCGGTGTGGTGCGTCGCGTCGCGACTGACGCGGCAGCGGCTCTCGCGGATCGTCCTCACCACGGTCGGCGTCGTCGGCTGGGACCTGTATCTCGACCCGCAGATGGTCGCGGACGGTCAGTGGCAGTGGTGCGTCACCGACGCCGGTCTGCCCGGCGTCGCCCACATTCCGCTGACCAACTACGCGGGCTGGCTTCTCGTCGCTGCGGTGATGGCCGTCCTGGTCGATCTGCTCGATCGCCGAACGGAGACCGTGTCCGCGTCCGACGCGGTCCCGATCGCGCTGTTCCTGTGGACGTGGCTCGGGTCGGCGTTGGCTCACACCGTCTTCCTCGACGCGCCGGAACTGCGTTACTCGGCGGTCTACGGAGCCGTCGCGATGGGTGTCCTCGGAGTGCCGCTCCTCGTGAACCTCACCCGCACACGCCGAGCCGAGCAGCACAACACCCCTACCGCCTGACACGTATCCCGGTGCCTGGCACGATGATCGCTGTGCAGCCGCCTTCCCGCCCGACTCCCCCACTGTCGTCCCGCCGCCCCCGCACGCGGGTGCTCGGTGCCGCTGTTCTCGCGCTGCTGCTCGTGCCGCTGCTGGCCGGCTGCCTGCGGGTGCAGGTCTCGATGGGTGTCTCGGCGGACGACAAGGTGTCGGGCCAGATCGTCGCAGCCACCGTGCCGAAGGACGAGGAGGACAAGGGGCCGCAGCTGACACCACCCGACTCGCTCGCCGACCGGATGAGGGTGCAGGAGTACGACAAGGACGGTTACGTCGGCACCCAGGTGTTCTTCAGCGGACTGTCGTTCGGCGAGGTACGTGATCTCGGCTCGATGTCCGCCGACACCTCCGGCGTACTGCAGTTGTCGCTGCAGCGAGCCGGCGACCTGGTGAGCCTCGACGGCCGCATCGATCTCGAGGACGTTCCGGCGCAGGGCACCGACGTCCAGTTCACGATCGCGTTCCCGGCCCGCGTGGCCACCACCAACGGCACCCGGGATGGGGATTCGACCGTCACGTGGAAGCTGCCCGCGGGAGAGGTCACCAATCTGCGCGCCGAGGTTCGCTACGCGGACCCCAGCACCCGCAGCTTCGCCGGCTGGGCCGGCATGTCGGCGGGCGTGGCGATCGGTGTCGCGCTGATCGTGGGCGGCATGGCCTGGCTCCACCGCAACCGCAACACTCCGCCGCGGCCGCAGCGCGACAGATCCCTGGAGACGTCGACGCGGTAGCCGGTCCACTCCGATGGCAGTCCCACTCCGTCCACTGCGTTCGTCTCTGCTCGTGACCCGGAGCGCGGCGCTCGTCGCGCTGTCGGGGGCGGCGATCGCGGCCGTCAACGCCTGCACGATCCCCCGTCTCCACGCACGCCGCGTCACCGAACCCGTCACGGTGGTGGTGCCCGCCCGGAACGAGGAGAGTCGCATCGGCGATCTGGTGGCAGATCTTCGGCGGCAGACTCTCCTCGACACCCTGCGCGTGATCGTCCTCGACGACGACTCGGCCGACCGCACCGCGGCGGTCGCGACGTCGGCGTTCGCGGGCGACGGCCGGTTCGCCCTCGTCCCCGGCGACGGTCCGCCGCCGGGATGGCTCGGGAAGAACGCGGCGTGCCACGAGGGCGCCACCCGCGCAGCCCGTCTGATGGACCCGGCCCGGCCCGGCGTGCTGGTCTTCCTCGACGCCGACGTGCGTCTGGCGGCCGACGCCCTCGCCGCGGCGGTGACCGCGCTGCGCGACTGCGGAGCAGACCTCGTCTCACCGTGGCCGCGGCAGGATGCCGCGACGGCCACCGAGCGACTGATCCAGCCCCTGCTGTGCTGGTCGTGGTTCTCGACGCTGCCGGTGACCGTCGCCAATCGCAGTACCCGCCCGTCGACCGTCGTCGCATGCGGGCAGTTCCTGGTGTTCGACGCCGCCGCCTACTACCGCATGGGCGGGCACGCTCCTGTCGCCGGCAGCCACACCGAGGACCTCGACATCGCGCGCGCCGTGCGCCGCCGCGGCGGCCGCACCGTCGTCGCCGCCGCGCAGGAGCGGGCGCACTGCCGGATGTACACGGACGCGGACGCGCTGCGGGACGGGTACACGCGCTGGCTGTGGACCGCCTTCGGGTCGCCCGCGGGCGCGGCCGTGGTGACGACCCTGGTCGCGGCGACCTACGCCGTCCCGCCGCTCGCGATGCTGTTCGGTCGCGGCCGCACCCGCGTCTGGGGCACCGCCGGCTACCTGGCCGCGATCGCCTCACGCATCACCGCTCGGGCCGTCGAACGCGGTTCACCGCCCAGTGGCCGGGATGTGGCCGATGCGGCGGCGCATCCGCTGTCCGTCGCCGCCTTCGTGCGACTGGTCGCGGTGTCGCACCGCGACCGCCGCCGCCGGCGACTGCAGTGGAAGGGTCGACAGCTGACCTGACGGTCAGACCGACGCCGAGGCCGACATCCCGAGGTTCGCCAACACCTCGCCCGTGGCCCGCGCGAAATTGAGCGTAATGAAGTGCAGGCACGGCGCGCCCTCGGCGATGAGCCGCTCACTCATCTCGGTCGCGACCTCGATGCCGATCTCGCGCACCGCGGCCCGGTTCTCGTCGGGTCCGTCGCCCGCGGCGCGGGTGAGACGTTCCTCGAGCGCGGGCGGCAGACTCGAACCCGACAGTTCCAGGCTGCGCCGCGCCGAGCGCAGCGACGTGATCGGCATGATCTCGGGGATGATCGGCTTCTCGCCCTGCTCGCGGTCGTACGCGACGACGCGGTCACGCAACCGCAGGTAGTCCTCGACGTCGAAGAACATCTGGGTGATCGAGTACTCGGCACCCGCTCGCAGCTTCTGCACCAGGTATTTGGTGTCGTGATCGAGGTCGGGCGCGCGGTAGTGGCCCTCCGGGAAGGACGCCACACCGACGTGGAAGTCGCCCATGTCGCGCACCAGCCGCACCAACTCCTCGGCGTACTCGACGCCGTCGGGGTGCTTGACCCAATCGCCGAGCGGATCGCCCGGCGGATCCCCACGCAGAACCAAGATGTTGCTGATGCCGCGGTCGGCGTACGCCCCGCACATCGCGCGCAGTTCGTCGATGCTGTGCCCCACCGCGGTCAGGTGCGCGACGGGCAGAAGGGTGGTGTCGTCCGCCAACTGACCCGTGACGCGGACGGTGCGGTCACGCGTCGACCCGCCGGCGCCGTAGGTCATCGACACGAATGCCGGTCCGAGTCGCTCGAATTCGCGAACCGCACGCCAGAGCCGCGCTTCGGCGGCCTCGTCGCGGGGCGGCGAGAACTCGACGGAGAAGGGAATCCGACCGCTCTTCGAAGCTTCGGACGAGCGGATCCGGTCCACGATCGAGGGGGTCTGAGTCACGAATCCCGCGCTGTTGCGCCCCCGGACGGCATCGAATGTCACCCGCCAAGCATAGGTTCAGTGCACTGGTCGGACCGCATCGCGTCGGCTCCCCGTCTCACGTGCCGGGACCTGGGCAGCACCCGACGCGACCGTGGAGAGGACCACTAAGGTTGGCCGGGAGGCTTTTCGAGAACTCGATTTGGAGGCTGTCCTGTCCGCTGGAGCCGGTGAGTCCACTCGCCCTTCGCCGTCCGTCCCACCGTTCACCGATACCGTCGAGGACGCCTTGCGGGAGTTCTTCGCCTCGCGCGCCGGCACGGTCGAGACCGTCGGCGGCGGCTACGCCGAGGCGGTCGCCGCGCTCGAGAGTTTCGTGCTGCGCGGCGGCAAGCGGGTGCGTCCCATGTTCGTCTGGACCGGCTGGCTCGGGGCCGGCGGGGACGCCACCGGGCCCGAAGCGCCGGCGGCGCTGCGGGCCGCGTCGGCCCTCGAACTGGTGCAGGCGTGCGCACTGGTCCACGACGACATCATCGACGCCTCGACGACGCGGCGCGGCTTCCCCACCGTGCACGTCGAGTTCGCCGACCAGCACAGTGCCCACCACTGGAGCGGCGGATCGGCGGAGTTCGGCCGGGCAGTCGCCATCCTGCTGGGCGATCTGGCGCTGGCATGGGCAGACGACATGATCCGGGAGGCGGGACTGTCGCCCGACGCCCAGGCGCGTATCTCGCCGGTGTGGTCGGCCATGCGCACCGAGGTACTCGGCGGCCAGTTCCTCGACATCAGCAGCGAGGTCCGGGGCGACGAGACCGTCGAAGCTGCGTTGCGGGTCGACCGATACAAGACCGCCGCCTACACGATCGAACGTCCGCTGCACCTGGGCGCGGCGCTCGCCGGCGCGGACGACGCACTCGTCGCCGCCTACCGGACGTTCGGCACCGACATCGGCATCGCGTTCCAGTTGCGCGACGACCTGCTCGGCGTGTTCGGCGACCCCGAGGTCACCGGCAAGCCGTCCGGCGACGATCTCCGCGCCGGCAAGCGCACCGTCCTGTTCGCGGAAGCGCTGCAGCGGGCCGACGCGTCCGATCCGGCCGCCGCGGCGCTGCTACGCGAGTCGATCGGCACCGACCTGTCCGACGCCCAGGTCGCGACACTGCGCTCGGTCATCACCGATCTCGGCGCCGTCGACGACGCCGAGCGGCGCATCAGCGAGCTCACCGACAGCGCTCTCAGTGCGCTCGACGGCAGTACCGCCACCGACGAGGGCAAACTGCGCCTGCGGGAGATGGCCATCGCGGTCACCCGACGAGACGCCTGACCGCGGTGGTCGGCGTGCGCGTCGTACCCGGGGCGACGGACCGGGTCGTGGTGGTGGGCGCCGGGCTGGCGGGATTGGCCGCCGCCCTCCATCTGCGCGGCAGCGGACACGAGGTGACGGTCCTGGAACGGAGCGATCATCCGGGCGGCCGGGTCGGGACGTACCGATTCGCCGACCACGTGATCGACAACGGCGCGACCGTGCTGACCATGCCGGAACTGGTCCGCGACGCCCTCGCCGCGGTGGGCGCCGACTTCGATACGACGACGCCTCCCCTGCGTCTGCACCGCCTGTCGCCCGCGTACCACGCCCGGTTCGCCGACGGCTCCTCGATCGACGTGCATTCGGACCCGGATCGGATGGTCGCGGAGGTGACCCGGGTCTGTGGGGCGGACGAGGCGCGCCGGTACCTGGAACTGCGCCGCTGGCTCGGTCGCGTGTTCGACGCCGAGTTCGACACGTTCATCGACGCGAACTTCGATTCCCCACTGGACCTGTTCGCCACGCGCGCCTCCGCGACGGACCTGGCCAGGCTGATCGCCGCGGGGGGCTTCGGCCGCCTGGGCAATCAGGTCGCCCGCCGGATCCGCGACCCCCGCCTACGCCGGATCTTCACGTTCCAGGCCCTCTACGCCGGGGTGGCGCCGGCGAAAGCTCTCGCCGTCTACGGCGCGATCGCGCACATGGACACCTCGATGGGCGTCTCCTTTCCCGAGGGCGGGATGCACACCATCGCCGAAGCGATGACCGACGCGTTCACCTCGGCAGGTGGGCGGATCGAGTTCGGGGCGGAGGTGGTGGCACTCGAGCAGTCCGGCGATCGGGTACACGCGGTGCGCACCGCGGCCGGAGAGACGTTCGGGTGCGACGCCGTGGTGCTCACTCCCGACCTGCCGATCGTCGACGACTTGCTCTCCGCCCGCCGGTCCCGACGGCTGCGGATCTCGCCGTCCGCCGTGGTGCTGCACGGCACCGTCCCGTGCGACGTCTCGGCAGCCTGGGGCGCACCGCACCACCACACGATCGACTTCGGCGCCGAGTGGGAGCGCACGTTCGCCGAGATCGCGGCGCGGCCGGGTCGCGGCCGGTTGATGAGCGATCCGTCGCTGCTGATCACCCGACCCGCGGTGACCGATCCGGGTTTGCTGGTCGAACGCGACGGCCTCCGGCACGAACCGCTGTCGGTGCTGGCACCGTGCCCCAATCTCGACAGCGCCCCGTTCGCGTGGGACGCCCTGGCCGGGCCGTACGCCCGTGAACTGCTCCGCACCCTCGAGCAGCGCGGCTACCGCGGCATCACCGCCGGTTATGTCGTTGATCACATCGACTCGCCCGGGACGTGGGCCGCGCAGGGCTTGGCGGCGGGCAGTCCGTTCGCCGCCGCCCACGTGTTCCGGCAGACCGGGCCGTTCCGTCGTCGAAACCTGCCTCGACACCCGGTCAACGCCGTTCTGGCGGGCTCCGGCACGACGCCCGGTGTGGGCGTCCCCACGGTGATCGTGTCGGGGAAACTGGCCGCCGAACGCATCGACGGACGCGGACGGAAGCCGCGTTCCGGACTGCATGCCGAACATTCCGGTGGGACACACTAAACTGACTAGCCGTCCAGTACCGCGCGGCCGTCCAGCGTCGGCCGACGGTGATCGAGCACCTCATCCGGGGGAGGAATCTGTACCGATGTCGGCCCCTTCCGGACCCCTCGACACCGCGTCCGACCGTTCGTGGCTGCGCGCCGCCGGCGACTATCTGCGCACTCCCGAAGGCCACGCCACCGTGCTCGGGTTCATCGGCGCGCTGATGATCACGTTCGGCGGCTTCGGTGCCGGCAGCGTGCGCCGGCACGACCCTCTGCTCGAGGACGCCAACCTGTCGTGGCTGCGGTTCGGGCACGGCTACGTGTTGTCCACGATAGTCATCTGGGCGGGCGTCCTCGCAATGGTTGCCGCCTGGGTGCGACTGGGCCGCTCCGCGATCAAGAGCCGGGTCGGGGTTCGTGCCCTCATGTGGACGGTGCCGATCTGGACCGCCCCGATGCTCCTCGCGGTGCCGATGTTCAGTCGCGACGCCTACTCGTATCTGGCTCAGGGCGCGCTCCTGCGGGACGGGTTCGACCCGTACGCGGTGGGGCCGGTCGCCAACCCCGGCATCCTGCTCGACAACGTCAGCAATGTGTGGACCACGACGACCGCGCCGTACGGGCCGATCTCGCTGCTGCTGGGCCAGGGCATCACCAGCCTCACCGGCGACAACGTGATCGCCGGCACCATGATGCTGCGCCTGACGATGCTCCCGGGCCTCGCGCTGATGATGTGGGCGCTGCCCCGCCTCGCCCGGCAGTTGGGCGGCAACCCGGCGATCGCGCTGTGGCTCGCGGTGCTCAATCCACTGGTCCTCATCCACCTCGTCGGCGGCGTCCACAACGAGCTGCTCATGGTCGGCCTCATGGTCGCGGGCGTCACGCTGGCCCTCGATCGCAAGCATGTTCCGGCGGTGGCGGTCATCGCGATCGGAGTCGCGGTCAAGGCGATGGCCGGGATCGCGCTGCCGTTCATCGTGTGGATCTGGATGATCCACGAACGCGAGCGCGCCCAGGCCGAGGGCCGCGAGCCCGCCACCCCGCTGGCATCGTTCGTGAAGACGGCCGGCATCGGTGTCGCGGTGTTCGTCGCGGTCTTCACCGCGGCGTCGGCGGTCGCAGGTGTCGGGCTCGGCTGGCTCACGGCGCTGCAGGGGTCCGCGAAGATCATCAACTGGCTGTCGCTGCCGACGATCATGGCGCATCTCGTGACCGTCGGCACGGGCTGGTTCACCGGCGCGACGCTGGCCCCGGTCCTCGAGGTCACCCGCGCCATCTGCGCGGTCGCCCTCGTCACGACCCTCGTCTGGGTGTGGTGGCGCTTCCGGCGCACCGAACGCGACGCGGTACTGGGCATCCTCATCGCCCTCGTCGCGATCGTGATCCTGTCCCCGGCCGCCCTGCCCTGGTACTACTCGTGGCCGCTCGCGATCGCAGCGGGCTTCGCGATGTCGACCCGCACCCTGCAGGTCCTCGTCGGCCTGTCGACGTGGCTCATGCTCGTCTTCCAGCCCGACGGATCGATCGGCCTCTACACATTCCTGCATGTCGCGCTCGCGACGTTCGTCGCGGTCGTGGCCGCGGTGTCCCTCAAGACGGTCGATCCGCTGCGACTGCGGTCGGTCGCCGAGCCGACACCGGACATCCGCCTGCCGGAGGCACCGGAAGCCACAGCCGTCTCCGAGGCACTGGTCAGCGGTCCCGATCGGCGCCCGTCACCGCTGTGACACCGCCACGGGACTCCGATCTGGGCGCGGCCTATCGGATGTGCCGTGAACTCGCCGCCGAGCACGGTAGGACGTACTACCTCGCAACGCGACTGCTGCCCGCGGATCGGCGGCCGGCGGTGCACGCCCTGTACGGGTTCGCCCGCACCGTCGACGACGTCGTGGACGTGAACAGTGCCGACAACGCGGCCGACCCGGCCGCCGAGCGGATCGCCGCGGTCGACCGAATCGAGGCCGAGCTCGCCGCCGCGCTCGCCGGACGTCCGGTGACCGACCCCCGGTCCGGGCCGGTCGTGCGGGCGGTCGCGGACACCATCGACCGGTACGCGATTCCGGTCGAGTACTTCCGCGCATTCCTCGCTTCGATGCGGATGGACATCCCGGGCACCCCGGACTTCCAGGACGTGTACCCGGACATGGCGACATTGCGGCGCTACATGTACGGATCGGCGGTCGTGATCGGGCTGCAGATGCTGCCGGTCCTCGGCACCACGACACGTCTCGACGAGGCGAAGCCGCATGCCGCGGCGCTCGGCGAGGCCTTCCAGCTGACGAACTTCGTGCGCGACGTCGGCGAGGATCTCGCGCGGGGCCGGGTGTATCTGCCGGCGGACGACCTGGCCGCGTTCGGCGTGGACACGGAGCTGCTGCGGCACTGCCGGGAGACGGGCCTCGTCGATCCGCGAGTGCGGCGAGCACTGGGACACGTCGCGGCCCTCACCCGGGCGCTCTATCGCGAGGCCGAGCCGGGGCTGAACATGCTCGATCCGCGGGCTCGGCCGGGCATCCGGGCGGCCTACACGCTCTACTCGGAGATCCTCGACGAGGTGGAACGCAGCGGGTTCCGGGTGTTCGATCGTCGCGCGGTCGTGTCGAGGCGCCGACGGCTCGCGGTGGCGCTGCCGCTGCTGGTGCGCGCCACCCGGGCGAGAGCAGGTACGGCCGGGCGACAGGTCTGACCCGCCGCCCGGCCGCTACGCGGTGCTGTGTCAGAAGGCCATCGACTGGGCGCGGCGAACCACTTCACGCGCCTGGTCGGTGTGCATCGTCTCGATGGGCGTGGCGGACAGCGACTCGTCCTCGGTGAAGAGCCAGCGCAGAATCTCCTCGTCGTCGAATCCGCCGTCGCGCAGCACGACGATGAGGCCCGACAGCAGCCGGACCGGCTGGCCGTCGTCGCCGAAGAACGCCTCGGGAACACCGACGACGCTGTCGCGGCGGACCGCGATCAGCTTGTGGTCGCGCAGCAGCTGATGGACGTGGGTGACAACGATGCCCATCTGCTTCGACACGTCCGCCAACTGAAGCAGCGGGATCGAGCGGTCCAACACGTCATCGCAGTAAGGGATAGCACTCACTCCCGTAACGTTATCGGGTCGGCGGAGACGGTACGACCAGGGTCCCGCCGTGGAATCGGGTCGGGCGGCGTCTGCTGACTACGATCGAGATGAATCTGTGCACGGAAGCGAGGGGCGCGAGCGTGAATCCCGGAGGTCGACGGTTGATCGGTGTGGTGCTGGACAGGCGCTACCGCATCGATGCGCCGATTGCGCGGGGCGGCATGTCCACCGTCTATCGCGGCATGGACCTGCGTCTGGATCGCCCCGTCGCGATCAAGGTGATGGATCCGCAGTTCGCCGCCGATCCGCAGTTCCTGGCCCGGTTCGAGTTCGAGGCCCGGGCGGTGGCCCGCCTGGCCCATCCCGGGCTGGTGGCGGTCCACGACCAGGGCAGCGACGGCGAGCACGCCTTCCTGGTGATGGAGCTCGTCGAGGGCGGCACGTTGCGCGAACTGCTGCGCGAGCGCGGGCCCATGCCCCCGCACGCCGCGGCCGCCGTCGCGCGGCCGGTGCTCGAGGCGCTCGCCGTCGCGCACCGCGCCGGCCTGGTGCACCGCGACATCAAGCCCGAGAACGTCCTCATCTCGCACTCCGGCGACGTGAAGATCGCCGACTTCGGACTGGTCCGGGCGATCGCCGCGGCCGGCACGACGTCGCGCAGCGTGATCCTCGGTACTGCCGCATATTTGTCACCCGAGCAGGTCACCACCGGGACCGCGGATGCCCGCAGCGACGTCTACGCGGCCGGGGTGCTGCTGTACGAGATGCTGACCGGCGCCACGCCGTTCACGGGCGACACGTCGCTGTCGATCGCGTACCAGCGGATCGACAACGACGTCCCGGAGCCGAGCACCGTCATCGACGGCGTGCCGGCGGAGTTCGACGACCTCGTGGTCCGCGCGACCGAACGCGATCCGGAGCAGCGCTTCGCCGACGCCGGAGCGATGGCGGCGCAACTGCGCACGGTGAGTACGCAGCTGGGGCTGCCGGACTACCGGGTGCCCGCGCCGCGCCGCTCCGCGCAGCAGTCCGCGACGCCCACGGCCGTCACACCACGCGCGCCCGGAGCGCCGGGACCGTACGCCGAGCCCGGGAGTCGGCCCGTCCCGGCCGCCGACGCACCGACCACGGTCACCCCGGCGGCAGCCTCCCCGGACGGCGTCCAGCACACCAAGGTCGTGACGACGGTGACGCCGCGGCCTGCCGACGACGATGTCTCACCGCTCGACGCTCCGCCGGCCCGGCGCCCCTTCGGCGCGCCCGGATCGCCGCAGCACGGTTCGCGGCGGACAGTTCTGGTGTGGCTGCTGGTGATCCTGTTGGTCGCCGGCGCGCTCGGTTTCGGTGGGTGGTGGCTCGGGTCGGGTCGCTACGCTGCGATTCCGGCCGTCGACGGTCTAGACAAGGCCGGCGCCACCTCACAGATCGAGGCGGCCGGTCTGAGCGTGGAGACCCGCGGAGCGTACTCCGACACCGTGGCGATCGACACGCCGGTCGGCACCGATCCCGCGGCCGGTGAGCGCGTGACACGCGGGTCGTCGGTGGTCCTGCTGGTCTCGCTGGGGCGCCCGACGGTGCCCGAGGTCGGTGGCCGCGGCGACGTCGCGGCCGTGGAGGCGAGCCTGCGCGAGCGCACCTTCGTGCCGGTCGACGGTGGGGAGGCGTTCAGCGCGCGGGTTCCCGTCGGCGGGATCGCCGCCCTCGAGCCCGCGCCGGGCACCGTGCTCTCGGTGGGCTCCGAGGTCCGGATGCTGCGCAGCAAGGGCGCACCGCCGGTCGACGTCCCCGGGGTCGAGGGGATGTCGGAGGACGCGGCCCGCAAGGCGCTCGACTCGGTCGGCATCACCGTCCGCGACGTCCAGCAGGTCTTCGACGACAAGATCGACGCCGGCGACGCCGTCGGCACCGATCCTGCGGCGGGTACGTCCGTCAAGGCCGGTACCAGCGTCGTGCTGAAGGTGTCGAACGCCGTGAAGGTTCCGGCGCTGCTCGGCCGCTCGGTCTCGTCCGCCAAGTCCGAACTGGACAAGCTGGGGCTGCAGTACGAGGTACGCCAGATCGTCAGCTCGGACCGCTCACTGATCATCTCGCAGAGCCCCGGCGCCGGCGACCGCGTCGCCCCCGGCGGCACCGTCACCATCACATCCCTGCTCTGACGATTCCCGAAAACAGCTGAAGGGTCCCTTCGTGCGCTGCGAGCGTACGAAGGGACCCTTCAGCTGTTCGGGCTAGTCGCGCAGCATCTCCGCGACGAGGAACGCCAGTTCGAGCGACTGCTGGGTGTTCAGGCGCGGATCGCATGCGGTCTCGTAGCGACCGGACAGGTCGAGATCGGAGATGTCCTGCGCGCCGCCGAGACACTCGGTGACGTTCTCACCGGTCAGCTCGACGTGGATGCCGCCCGGATGGGTCCCGAGTCCGTTGTGGACCTCGAAGAAGCCTTGGACCTCGTCGACGATGCGGTCGAAGTGGCGGGTCTTGTAGCCGGTGGTGGCCTCGTGGGTGTTGCCGTGCATCGGATCGCACTGCCAGATCACCTGGTGACCGGTGGCCTGCACCTTCTCGATGATCGGGGGCAGCAGGTCGCGCACCTTGCCGTTGCCCATGCGGGAGATCAGCGTCAGCCGGCCCGGCTTGTTGGTCGGGTCGAGGCGCTCGACGTATTCGACGGCCTGCTCCGGCGTGGTCGACGGGCCGATCTTGAGGCCGATCGGGTTCGCGACCAGTTCGGCGAACGCGACGTGCGCGCCGTCGAGCTGCCGGGTGCGATCGCCGATCCACAGGAAGTGCGCCGACAGGTCGTACAGCTTGGGGTGATCGTCGGTGTTGTCGAGACGCAGCATGGCGCGCTCGTAGTCGAGCACCAGCGCCTCGTGGCTGGCGTAGATCTGCGCCGACTGCAGGTTCGGGTCGGTGACGCGGCACGCGTTCATGAACCGCAGGCCGCGGTCGATCTCGGCGGCCAGCGCCTCGTAGCGGGCGCCGGCGGGCGAGGACGAGACGAACTCACGGTTCCAGTCGTGGACCTTGTGCAGGTCGGCCATCCCCGAACCGGTGAGGGCCCGCACGAGGTTCATCGCCGCGCTGGCGTTGGCGTAGGCCCGCACCAGGCGTGACGGATCGTGGACACGCACGGCCTCGTCGGCGACGAGCGAGTTCACCATGTCGCCGCGGTACGACGGCAGACCCAGCGCGTCGGTGTTCGACGAGCGCGGCTTGGCGTACTGGCCGGCGATTCGCGCCACCTTCACGACCGGCATGCTCGCACCGTAGGTGAGCACGACGGCCATCTGCAGCAACGTACGAATGTTGCCCTTGATGTGCGGTTCGGTGTTGTCCGCGAAGGTCTCCGCGCAGTCGCCGCCCTGCAGCAGGAAGGCCTCACCGCGAGCCACCTCGGCCAGCTTCTGCGACAGCGCCTCGACCTCACCGGCCACCGTGATGGGAGGCACGCTCTCGAGGACGGTACGCATCGCGGCCGCCTGGTCGGCGGGCCACTGCGGCTGCTGCGCGGCGGGCTTGGCCAGCGCCGCATCCAGCTGATCTCGCATGGCTGCGGGCAGCGGCGGGAGTTCGGGCAAGCGGTCGATCGGAACGTCGACAGTCCAGTTCACCACTACAGGATATTCGCCTCGCCCGGGTGGGGTGAGCGAAGGCCCCCATTCACACGGAATCGTTGCCCCGGCCGGGGCTCGTGATTCGCGTCACCGGACCGAGCGGAACGCCTCGATCGCCTCGAACTTCGCGAGGTTGTGCCGGGCGTCGGCGAGCGCGTCGTGGGCGTCGTCGGGAACCGGCGGCAGCGGCGGGGAACCGTTCGTCTCCCAGTGCTGACGCAGTTCACGGGTGTAGCGCGGCATGCACGACGGCAGCTCCGTCATCGCGCCCCACAGCTGGCACAGCACGACGTGGTCGTACGCCGCCACCCATGCCCACAGCTCCGGTTCGATGCCCGGCCGGGGAACCAGGAACTTCATGAGGTCGTCACGGATGCGTGCGCGGCTCTTCCAGACCGGCGACGACGGCGAGGGCAGCTTCGGCAGCACGTTGCGGCGCACCCACTTGCCGGCGCGGTCCGGATCGAACTCGGTGGAGACGGCGTAGAACTCACGCCCGTCCTCGCACACCACACCGATCGAGACCAGCTCGATTGTGCGACCATCCTCGATGAACTCGCAGTCGTAGAAGTAGCGCACGGTGGGGAGCCTATGCCCCGGATCCCGAGCCCTCGACACTGCCCCGCTCGCGGGGTCACTCGACACCGTGCCCCGTGTTCGTAGAAGGATGTGGTGGTGCACAACCCCACGAGCGACTTCGCCGGCCCCTCCCCCGCGGACGACGGCGCACCGCCGAAGACGACGTGGAGCCCCGCCGCCGTCGTCGCGGCCAGGGTCGTCGTGGCCTCCGCGTTCACCCTCGGGGCCCTCTTCTACCTGGTCGGTTTCCCGGGTGTGCGCGACGTGGGCTTCCAGTACCACATCGATCTCGACGTCTACCGCCTCGGCGGCGCCGTCTTCGCGGCCGGGGACCCGCTCTACGGCGAGCTGCCGCCGACGTTCTTCGGCCAGCACCTGCCGTTCACGTATCCGCCGCTCGCCGCCGTCGTGTTCGCCCCGATGTCGTGGATCTCGCTGCAGGCGGCCGGCGCGGTGCTCACGGTGCTGTCCCTGGCCGCACTGGTCGCGACGCTCGTGCTGGCGCTCGCGTCGGTGGGTGTGCGTCCGCGCACGACCCTGGTGTGGACGGCGCTCGGCGGCGCGGCGGCCGCTCTCACGTTGGAGCCGGTCAGCTCGACGTTCGACTACGGCCAGGTCAACATCCTGCTGATGGTGTTCGTGGCAGCCGACTGTCTGATGAAGAAGACTCCGTGGCCGCGCGGCATCCTCATCGGATTCGTCGCGGCCGTGAAGCTCACCCCCGCGGTGTTCATCCTGTACTTCCTGTTCCGCAAGGACTTCCGGGCCGCGGTCACGACCGGAACGAGCTTCGTGGCGTTCGGCGCCATCGGCTTCCTCGTCGCCCGTGCCGACTCGTGGGAGTACTGGACCGAGACGCTGTTCGACTCGAGCCGCATCGGCGGCCCGGCCTACCCCGCGAACCAGAGCCTCACCGGCGTCCTCGCCCGGCTGGGGCTCGACCCGTCGATGCGGACCGTGCTGTGGCTTGTGCTGAGCGTGGCCGTGCTCGCGCTCGCCGCCGTCGCGATGCATCGGGCCTTCGCGGCCGGGCTGCCCGTCGTGGCGCTGTTCGTCAACGCGTTGTTCGGTCTGCTGGTCTCGCCCGTGTCGTGGTCACACCACTGGGTCTGGGTCGCGCCTCTGCTGGTGGTCCTCGCCGTGGCCGCCTACCGGCGCCGCAGCGTCGTCCTCGGCGCCGCCGTCGCTGCCAGTTTCGTGCTGTTCGTCCTCGCCCCGCACTGGGAGCTCGGCATCGGCCGCTGGGACGGAACCGGCTGGCCGCTGTGGGACCAGTTCCTCGCGTCGTCCTACGTGTGGTGGGCACTCGCCGTGATGATCGCGGTGACGCTGTCCCTCGGCCGGCGGGCCCGTCTCCGCGCCGGGGTCGCCGACTCCCCCACGCAGCTGGCGCCCACCGCCTGACACGGTCTCGCCCGCGGTGTCGCGCCACCAGCAGTAGACGTACAGCGCCAACGAGACCACGAGGGTCACGATCACCCATACCGTGACGGTGATGTCGACCCAGGCGCCGATCGGCGGCGCGCCGGGCAGGATGTTGCGCATCGGGATCACCGCGAAGACCATCGCGGCCATCCAGCCCAGCATGTCGGTGTGCACGACGCGGCGGCGGCGCGCGGTCTGGATCGACACGAACGCCGCCAGCGCCGCCAGGATCACCATCATCGCCAACAGCAGCGCCGAGTAGACGAGGATGCCGCCGGACCGGTGCACCTCCACGCGTACCTCCTGGACGTCCTGGCCGTCCGCCGAGAGCACGTCGTCGCCGACGGTCCAGCCCTCGGCTTCCCCGTCGACGAGCACACGGGTGGGATGGGTCTGCACGTCCGATCCGGATCCGGTGTACGCCGTCACCACGAGGGGATCGACGACGAACCGGTCGAAGGGCCACCGTCCGGCCTGCCCGTCGAGCAGCACCTGGGTGTCGAACGTCGTCACCGACGTCCCTTGTGGGAGGACGAGTTTCGTCCGGGCGATACTCGGCGAGACGAGGACGGTCATCTCGCGCGCGAGATCGGCTCCGCCGGAATCGAGGAAGCTGGCGCCGGGCGCCACCGAGACCTCGACGTCGACCCGCGACGTGCTGGGACGGACCTCGGTGAGCGAGACGATGACGAGCACCTCGTCGGCATCGGGCGTCACCTCCGTCCATCCGGCATCACTGTCGTCACTCGCGGCGTAGACACCCAGCGACGACAGATACAGGGCGACGACGAGTGCGGCGATCAGCGACCAGAACAGGCGGGGCCGAGTGCGGGCGAACGAGACGACGGACACCCACGGAACATACCGTCAGGTCGTCATTCCGGGCAGTGACTCGACAGTGCTGCCGTCACCGAATCGTCCGGCGCGGAACCGACTTCCGGATCTCTCCCCGACAGGACGTCCCGTGCCGCCTTCGGATACGCCAGCATCTCGCGCACCGTGTTCCTCACCAGTGTGGATCTCCTGCCGCCGGCCCGGCCCGCGTACACCCCGTGGGCCTCGATTCCGGCGGCGCGGGCGAGCGCGACGGTGCGTGGCAGATGGAAAGGCTGAGTCACGAAGAGCGCGTTTCGGATTCCGAACGTTTCCGCCGCCCGCACACACGTGTCGTAGGTGTCGAGCCCATAGGGGTCGGCGACGATCGACGTTCGCGGAACTCCCACCTCGACGAGGTACTCGACCATCGCGGCGATCTCGTCGCCCGACCGCCCGTGCGCGTCGCCGGAGACCAGCACGACGGCCACCTTGCCGTCCCGCACCAGACGTGCGGTCGTGTCGAGACGTCCTTGGAGGAACTTCATCGGGCGGCCGTCCCGTACCCGCGCACCGAGCACGACCGCGACGGGCGCCCGGGGGGCTCGGGCCGCACGGTGCATGCGCCCAGCCGCGACCGCGCCGATCCACACGGCGGGACCGACGAGGGCGAGCAGCCCTGCGGCGGCGGCCGATCGGCCGAGCCGACCGAGCGTCACCCGCCCGCTACCCGGCGCGCGTGTCGGGCACGCGGTCGATGTCGGTCACCGGCTCGGCGGCGGGCGCCGGGTCCTTGAGGCTGGCGGCATAGATGTCGACGTACTCCTGACCGGACAGGCCCATCAGCTTGTACATGACCTCGTCGGTGATGGCACGTTCGACGAAACGGTTGCCGCCCATGCCCTCGAACCGGGAGAAGTCGATCGGCTCGCCGATGCGGACGGTGACCTTCGCCGGCCGCCACATCTTGGAACCGATCGGATTGACCTTCGCGGTGCCGATCATCGCGACCGGGATGACCTTGACGCCCGACTCGAGTGCGAGGCGCGCCATGCCGGTCTTGCCCTTGTACAGACGGCCGTCGGGCGAGCGGGTGCCCTCCGGGTAGATGCCGAGCAGCTTGCCCTGGCCGAGGACCCGCAGCCCGGCGTCGAGCGCGTCCTTGGCGGCGTCGGCACCGGTGCGGTCGATCGGCACCTGACCCACGGCCGAGAAGAACCACTTCTGGAAGGCACCCTTGAACCCGGTGCCGGTGAAGTACTCGCTCTTGGCGAGGAACGTGATCCGGCGCGGGCAGCGCAACGGAAGGAAGAAGGAGTCGAGTACAGCCTGGTGGTTGCTGGCCAGAATCGCCGGGCCGTCCGTCGGAATGTTCTCGGCGCCTTCCAGTTTCGGCCGCCCGAGGAGCCACATGACAGGACCCAACAACACGTACTTAAACAGCCAGTACCACATGGCGTCCTTCCGTCCGAGCTCGTTCCCCCGAGGCCTGCCAGGGCGGCCACCTACGCAATGACTGTACTCAGCAGTCTGGACGGCTGCCACACCGTGTTGGTGCGCTCCGCTGCGTCAACGCGGACCAGCCAGCGCCCGGCGCGCGAGGTCGGCGGCACCGATCATTCCGGCCGCCTCCCCCAACTGGGTGTGCCGGATCCGAGCGAGCGGCCGGTGCCCCGCGCCGGTGACCAGTCGCGCGTAGTGCTCGCGCGCCTCGTCCAGGAACAGCGATGCGGAACTGCCCACGCCGCCGCAGATGACGACGAGGTCCGGATCGAAGATGTCCGACACCGTCGCGAGCCCCACCCCGAGCCACCGCGCGAAGTCCGCGAACGTCGCGAGCGCCACCGGGTCCCCCTCCCGCGCGGCCGCCGCGATCCGTCGGCCGGTCAACGCGCCCGGATCGACGGCGACGTCCCGAGCCAGGACCGTCGAGCCGGACGGCTCGGCCGCGAGCATTTCGAGTGCGGTGTCCACCAGCGCGGTCCCGCTGCAGTACCGCTCCCAGCACCCGCGCTTGCCGCACGCGCACACCCGGCCGTCGGGCACGACCTGCAGGTGTCCGAGTTCCGGTGCCACGCCGAAGCTGCCCCGGTACAAGCGGCCGTCGATCAGCAGCGCTGCCCCGATACCCGTCCCGATCGCCACGACCACGACGTTCCGGCCACCTCCGGCCGCACCGAAGCGGCTTTCCGCCCAGGCCGCCGCGTTCGCGTCGTGTTCGAGCACGACCGGCAGCGAAAGCCGGTCTCCGAGACGGCGAGCGACGGGTGCGTCCACCCACGGCAGGTGCGGCGCGAACCGGACCGTGGTGCGGTCGTAGTCGACGAAGCCCGCCACCGCGAGCCCCACCGCCGCAATCCGGTGCCGTGACGTGAGCTCCCGGACGGCGCGGGTGATGCCCTGTTCGAGGGCGTCGGCAGAGTGCGGCGTCGGCGCCTGCGCGGTGTCGACGACCTCACCGCGGACGTCGACCACCGACGCGCGGATACTCGTCCCCCCGACGTCCACTCCGACGGTGAGCTCTTCGACGCTGTTCACGTCGACGATTGTGCCCACACCGCTGCGTGCGGTCGCCGCCGGGCGGTGCGGATCAGTCCTTGATCGTGATGTGGATCGGCACGAAGGCGGAGGCCTGTTCGGCCGGCTCCGGCACCTGCCCCGCGCGCGCCGCGGTGGCGTCCTGCTGCCCGTCGAGCACCTCACGCAGCACCGCGAGCAGGGCCGACGCATGACCCGCCACCGCCGTGACGAGGTCGTGCTGCTCACCCCGGATCAGCGCGGCGAGGGCGCACAGCGGACACCACGAACAGCTGCTGCATCCCGTCTGGCCGGCCGACTCGGGCCCGTCGGATTCCGCGGCGGCCTCGGCGCCCCGCGCCGCCTTCTGCAGGATCGGCTCGATCCGCTCGAGAACCGTCTCGGCCAGGGCCCTCAACTCCGCGACCATCTCGGCGTGCTCACCGGTCACTGCGGCCACACCGCCGGGTCCGGCACGAACCGCACGACCAGGTCGGTGCCGTCGAAATCCGCGTCGCGCACGGTGCACCGTCGGAGCACCGATGCCAGCCTGACGCGACGGCGCTTCCCGTCGGCCCCCACCACCAAGTCGTCCTCCACTCGTCCCAACGTCAATGCCCGAGGGTCCGCGAGCGGCAGGTGCATGCGCATCGCATACACCGATTCGAGGCCACCCGATCCTGATTCGAGCGCTACCCGGATGGGTTCGGTATCGGCGGTGAGCGCCGCCGACGGGCGGGATACGCCCGGGTAGAGGATGCGCGCCACGCCGTCCAGAGCCTTCAACCCTATCGGCTCGGTCGCCAGCTGGTCGACGGGAAGCACGACGGCGTCCCCGGCGGCCACGCGCAGATCCGCGAGAACCGAGTCCTGCGCACCGCGGCGAGCGCGGTACCAGCCGCCGGCATTGGACTCGTCCGCTTCGATGTCCGGCAGCAGCCCGTTGACGATCACGGCATCGACCCGCAGCGCCCCGAGAGCCAGCGCCGACAGCAATCTGCGTGTCTCCGCCGCCGCCATCCGCTCGGCCGTCGTCACCACCCGGATCGTCGTCCGCTCCCGATCCGAGAGCAGCGCCGCGATCGCCGACGCGGTCTCCAGCACGCGATCCACCATCGCGACGACCACGGCGATGCCGGTGTCGCCCGAGGTGAGTGCCGCCATGCGGCGGTGCTGGGGCCACACCCGCTCGATGTATCCGGCCACCGATTCGGGCAGGGACAGCAGGCGTTGCGCGTCGGAGGTGGCGGGGCAGTCGACGACGATCGTGTCCCAACGTGATTCGTCGGCCGACCGCACCACCTCGCCGAGCCCGAGTACGTCCTCCACGCCCGGCAGTCCGGTCAGCTCCTCCGGCGCCAGGTCGGTCAGGTCGGCGCCGTGATCGTGCGCTCCGCCCAGTGCCAGCAGCGCGACCAACCCCCGGTAGCGCTCCTCGAGCAACGCCAGCGTGTCGATCTCGAGGACGTCCAGTGCGGGTGCCACGCGCGTCGGTTCTCCCGGCGCGATCGGGTGGTCCAGCATGTCGGCCAGCCCGTGCGCACGATCGAGCGAGACCAGGAGGACGCGCTCACCGTTCGAGGCCGCGCCGACCGCCGTGGCAGCCGCCGTCGTCGTCTTTCCGGCACCGCCCTTGCCGACGAAGAACCGGACTGCGGCACCCGATCCCGAAGCTGCGGCGCTCAGCCCTCGACCCGCTTCTTGAGTTCCTTGAGCGCCGTGTCGGTGATGACTCTCTCGGCCTTGCGCTTGAACAGCCCGATCATCGGGATCGTGAGATCGACGGTCAGTTCGTAGGTGACACGGGTCCCCCCGCCGGCCTCGGGCTCGAGCGTGTACGAGCCGTGCTGCGATTTCTGGATCTCACCGGACACCAGGTCCCAGCTCACCGCCATGCCGTCCGGCGCCCAGCGGTAGCGGAGCACGTAGGTGTCCTTGACCATTCCGGCGTCGAGGACGAACCGCACCTCGTCGGCGCGGCCGTCGGGTCCCGACGCGAGGACCTCCACGGACTTCGCGGCCTCCACCCAGGACGGGTAGGCGCCGAAGTCCGCGATCACACCCATCACCTCGGCGGCGGGGGCGTCGATGGTGATCGACCTCTTGGTCTTCTCGGCCATGCCTCGGACGCTTCCTTTCAGAACGACGCGGTGCGCGCGTACCGCTCGTTCATCTCACACGATTGCCGACCTCGCGCACAATTCGCTACGCGGGCGGCTCCCCGGCGGCGCGTCCCGCCTCGAGTTGCTGCTTGATCTCGAAGGTCATCGTCTTACCGGCGAGGCGGCGGGCGTGGTTCATCCCGGCCAGGTCGAGTGACGCGAGAGCCTGCGGCGATACCCCGGTCGGCTCCGCGTGCAGGAAGTAGTGCATGACGGTTCCGTCCATCACCGGCTCGAGCCACACCTCCATCGTTCCGGTGAGGGGTCCCGCGACGGTCCAGCGGACGCCCTTCTCGGCCCGGTCCTCGCGCACGTCGAGGACCAGATCCGGCCACCACGCGCGCCAACGCGCGGGCACGGACACGCGGGCGGCCACCTTCTCGGGGGCTGCGGCGACGAACGTCTGGTCGGCGACCTGAATGCTGCTCACCCTCACAGCTTCACACACCGCCTGCCAGGTCGGTGATCTGGACTACACCTGGACGGACGACCATGCGAGCAGCCGCAGGTAGGTGGCAGTGCCGCACGTCACGCGCGGGCCGTCTATCGTGAGGATCAGCAAGCCCTACTCGTCAGTATCTTCAGTGTTCGGAGGTCGTCGTGCCCGAGTTCAGCGTTCCTGCCACATTCACGATTCCGGAGGACGCGTCCGCGGTCGACTCGGTCTACGAGTACGCAGCGACGAAGCCCGATCACGTGGTCTTCCGCAGACTCGTGAACGGATCGTGGGTCGACGTGACGGCCCGCGAGTTCGCGGAACAGGTGACAGCCGTCGCGAAAGGCCTCGTGGCCCGCGGCGTCCAGCCCGGCGACCGGGTCGCCCTGATGTCGGCCACCCGCTACGAGTGGCAGCTCATCGACTACGCAATCTGGTCCGCCGGCGGCGTGACGGTGCCGATCTACGAGACGTCGTCCGCCGAGCAGGTGAAGTGGATCCTCGAAGACTCCGGCGCCATCGGCCTCGTCGTCGAGACCGATCAGCATTCGAAGACCGTGGCCGAGGTCGCCGAGGCGGCGCCCGACCTGCGCGCGGTCCTCCAGATCGAACCGTCCGGCGCGGACGCCGGTGCCGTCGAGGTGCTCACCACGCAGGGAGCCGAGGTCTCCGACGACGAGATCCGCGCTCGCAGGGCAGCACTGAAGGCGAGCGATCCGGCCACACTGATCTACACCTCCGGCACCACGGGCCGCCCGAAGGGCTGCCAGCTCACCCATTCGAACCTGATCGCCGAGTCCAAGGGCATCATCGCCTCGAGCCTCGGGGATCTGCTGACCACGCCGGGCGTCAGCACGCTGATGTTCCTGCCGCTCGCGCACGTCCTCGCTCGCGCCGTGAGCATCGCAGCGTTCGACGCGGGCGCCTCGGTCGGCCACACGAGCGACATCCCCAACCTCGTCCCGACTTTCGCCGAGTACAAGCCGGACTTCATCCTCTCGGTGCCGCGCGTGTTCGAGAAGGTGTACAACACCGCACGCCAGAAGGCCCATTCGGAGGGCAAGGGCAAGATCTTCGACGCGGCCGCAGCGACCGCGATCGCGTGGAGCGAGGCGAAGGACAACGGTGGACCCGGCCTGCTGCTGAACATCAAGCACGCGGTGTTCGACAAGCTCGTCTACTCGAAGCTGCGCGCCGCGCTCGGCGGCAACTGCAAGCTCGCGATCTCCGGTGGCGCACCGCTGGGCGCGCGCCTCGGCCACTTCTTCCGCGGTATCGGCGTCACCATCTACGAGGGCTACGGGCTCACCGAGACCACGGCGGCGTTCGCGGTCAACACGATCGGCAACCAGAAGGTCGGAACCGTCGGAAAGCCCTTGGCGGGCAACTCCGTCCGGATCGCCGAGGACGGCGAGATCATGCTGTCCGGCCCGGTGGTGTTCTCCGGCTACTGGCGTAACGAGACCGCCACGAAGGAAGCGATCGAGGACGGCTGGTTCCATACCGGCGACCTCGGCACCGTCGACTCCGACGGCTACATCACGATCACCGGCCGCAAGAAGGAGATCATCGTCACCGCCGGCGGCAAGAACGTCGCCCCTGCCCAGCTCGAGGACCACCTGCGGGCGCATCCGCTGATCAGCCAGGCAATCGTCGTCGGTGACCAGAAGCCGTTCATCGGCGCGCTGATCACGATCGACGCGGAGGCACTGCCCGCCTGGAACGAGCGCAACGGCAAGCCCGCCGGCACAACGGTTTCGGAGCTGCTGTCGGATCCCGATCTCACCGCCGAGGTCGACGCCGCCATCGCCGAGGCCAACAAGCTCGTCTCGCACGCGGAGGCGATCAAGAAGTACCGGATCCTGCCCGTCGACTTCACCGAGGAGACCGGCGAGCTCACCCCGACGATGAAGCTCAAGCGGGGCGTCGTCCACGAGAGCTTCGCGTCCGACATCGAGCAGATCTACAGCAAGTAGCCCACACCCGACGGCGCACGACGCCCGCGGCCCCGAAAGGGCTGCGGGCGTCGTGCGTTCCCGTTCTCCGGCGCGGGACCGTTCAGGACAACAGGTGGCGCAGCCGGGCGCCGAGCACGTCCCAGCGCCAGTGCGACTTGACGAACTCCCGGCCCGCTGCGCCCATCGCCGCTGCGCGGTCGCGGTCCTCGAGCACCTCGACGAGCGCAGCCGCGATGTCGTCCACCGAGGTCCCGTCGACGACGTACCCGGTCTCGTTCTCGCGCACCGTCTCCGGTGCGCCACCGGATCGTCCCGCGATCACCGGCACGCCGCTCGCCGACGCCTCGAGGTAGACGATGCCGAGACCTTCGACGTCCAACCCGGCGCCGCGGGTACGGCACGGCATCGCGAACACGTCCGCGATCGTGTGGTGCGCCGCCAACTCCGCCGCGGGGACACCCCCGGTGAACACCACGTGTTCGGCCACCCCGCACTCGTGCGCGAGGGCCTGCAGGCGCTCCGCGTACGGTCCGCCACCGACTATCACCAGCACGGCACCGTCGATGCGGCGTCGCACCGCCGACAACGCCCGGATGAGCTGATCCTGCCCCTTGCGGGGCACCAGGCGGGACAGGCACAGGATCGTGGGCCGCTCCCCCAGCCCGTATCGGGCGCGCAGCTCCGCGCGTGCCGCCGGGTCCGGGCGGAACACGTCGGTGTCCACACCGGGGGGCAGGTGTTCGAGCGCGGCACCGGCCCCGAACGCCGACGCGAAGCGCCCACGGGTGTACTTGCTGACGAACGTGACCGCGTCGGTGGTGTCGCCGATCCGCCGCAGCGCCTGCCGGGCACCGGGCAGCATCGACCAGCCCACCTCGTGGCCGTGGGTGGACGCGATCACCCGGTCCGCGCCCGCCCGGCGCACCGTCGGCGCGAGCAGTGCCAGCGGCGCCGCCGCACCGAACCACACGTTCGAGCACGCGTACTCGCGCACCAGCTTCGCGGCCCGGCGCGCGACGAACGGCGTCGGCACCATGAGCGTCGTGGGATGACGCACCACGCGGTAAGGCTGCTCGGCGTCGAAACGGATGTGGCTGTCACCCCGCCAGCGGGGCGCGTAGACCACCAGCTCGTCCGGCGGCAACTGGGCGGCAAAGGTGTGCAGGTACGACTGGATCCCGCCGGGGCGGGGGGGAAAATCGTTCGTCACCAACAGGGTTCGACGCATGCGTCCACCGTAGGTCCCGCGGACGGGGCGGCGGCCACCAGGGTCAGGACAGTTGTTCCTTGACCCACACACCCCACGAGTGCACCAGCTCGTCGGTCCCGACCCCCAGCACGCTGCGGATCCTGCGGTCGAGTTCCGCGTCGGCAACCGGCCCGCGGGCCAGCTCCCGGTACAGCGCACCCAGCTGCCCCTCGCCGTACTGCGACGCGATGAAAGTCGCCAACGACCACGACGATTCGTATGCGAGCCGAGCAGTGTCGCCACCGCCACGGAAGTCGCCGTCGACGGGCAGCCTGCTCGGCGGCCCGGACTTCGCGACGTCGGCCGCCAGGGTGGGTGCGAGCTGACCGAACTGCGCCTCGATACCCCGGTAACCGACGTAGTCGGCGTACCCCTCGAGCATCCACATCGGCGACCCGTCCTCGGTCACCGGACGCGCGGCGATGTGGGTGAGCTCGTGCCGCAACACCGACACCCTCGTCAGGTCGGTCAGTCGCCCCGCCGACTCCGGGCTGAACACGATGCGCTGACCGGACGCCGTCCGCGAGCGCCGGTCGACCGCGTCGGACACGGCGACCGCAGCGATGTCCGCCCCGCTGTGATCACTGCCGACGAGCGAGGAGAACTCCTCCTGCGAACCCGCGACCATGACCACGGCCCGGCGCGACCAGTCCTCACCCCAGACGTCGGTGACGTGACCGACGGCGTCGCCGACCTCGCTCGCCAGCAGGTCGATCATCGGCGCCTGCGTCGTCGGCCCCAGCACGAACGACGGCCGACCTTCCTCACCGTCCACCCGACGAACCGTCACCGGACCGAAATCCCAAGGGCCACGCCAGGTCTCACGATCGGAACCCGGCACGCCGGAATCGCTGACGAGCTTCCACTCGTCGCCGTGCCGCGCCAGGAGCAGCGCCACCGGTTTGCGGGTCGACTGCGCGTCGGCCCCCGCGATCGAGTAACGCAGGTACACCGTCGGCGCCCACACGTCCGAAGCCCCGAGTTCGTCCGCGGTCGCGGACGCCACCGGCGTCTCCGGCTCGACACCGATGTCGTAGGCGAACTCGCCGAACGGAACCCCCGCGGCGTTGTTCGCTCGGCGGATCTCCGACTCGAGGAAGCCGGGTTCGGCGTTCGGATCGAACAGCGCCGGCAACGAATCGGTGTCACCGGTGCGCACCGCGGCGGCCCACTCGTCGAGCAGGGCCTGCGCGCCCGCGCGTCGCGCATCCTCGTAAGGGTTGCCCACGGGGGCGGCACCCGGCGGGGCGGCTGGTTCGTCGTCACCGTGATCGAACGCCGACAGGCTCAGCACCAGCGCGACGGCCACACCCAGCCCGAGCAGACCCGCCCACTCCCACCGCCGAACACGCCGCCGGGGCGTGGCAGTGGACGAACGATCTTCAGCGGACACGTCCGAGAGTGTATGAGCCTCGGACGACAACGGACCCGATACCCCTGGGTATCGGGTCCGTTCGAGGGCCGTGTATCGACCGGGTCGGGCTGCGGGTCAGTACCGGCGTGCACCGTAGAACGGCATCGACGCCATCGAGTCGACCTTCACGGGCGTGCCGTAGGTGGAGGCGTGCAGTACGTTGCCGTCACCCGCGTACAGCCCGACGTGCGAGGCGTCCTCGTAGAACAACACGACGTCACCCGGCTGCAGCTGGCTCTTGTCCACCGGCGTCCCGCCACCCGCCTGCGCCTGGCTCGAGCGCGGCAGCACCTTGCCGATCTGCTTGTACGCCCACACGACCAACCCGGAGCAGTCGTAGGCGTCCGGGCCGGTGGCGCCCCAGCTGTACGGCTTCCCGATCTGCGTCATCCCGGCCTGCAGCGCCGCGGAGCCGGTGCCGGGCGCCAGGTTCCCCAGGATGCGTCCGGCGTCGAACCCGGGCGGGAAGGAGCTACCGGCCAGCTGAGCCCGCTCGGCGCCGGTGAGACGGTCGAACGCCTGTGTCACCGACTCGATCTGCTTCTGCAGCTCGCTCTGCTTGTTCTGCAGATCGTCGCTGACGACTCTGGCCTGGTCGGTGGCCGATCGCGCCGCGTCCGCGGACACCCGCGAGGCCTCGGCGGCGGCGGACGCCTCGACCGACGCCTGCTTGAACCCCGCGACGGCCTTCGACGTCTCGTTCGAAATGGCGTCCAGCGCAGCCATCTGGTCCAGCAACTGCTGCGGCGAATCGCTCAGCATCAGCGCATAGAGCCGATTGGTCCGCGCGCCTTGGTAACTCGCGGCCGCCAGCTTGCCGACCGTGGGCCGGAACTGATCGATCCGGGATTCGGCCGCTGCGAGGGCGTCCCGGTCGCGCGCCAACCGCGCCTCCGCGTCCCGCTGGGCCGCCTGCTTGCCCTCGAGATCGATCTGGGCATTGTGGAGAGCTTCGGTGGTCCGTTCGGATTCCCGGGAGAGTTCCGCGAGGCGGTCGAGCGCCGCGGTCGGATTGCTCAGCACGGGATCGGCACCCGCCGAGCCTGCGGGCAACCCCACGAGGGTCAGGGAGAGCACCCCCGTCGCCAGAGCAGTACACATCGAGCGCTTGAACTTGAGCGAGGACTTGTCAGCGGGCACAGCTGCGCGACACTCCGTTTCTGGATTCAGTCTCCATCGCACGGCGATGGGCTCCGTAATGTCTCGAATAGGTTACGGAAGGGTATATGTCCGTGTCTACCCACCGGTACAACAGAACGCCGCACAGTCGCGAATGCCACAGCTGACGCGGTGCGAACGGCGTTCGGATACGGCTCGGGGCGGGTCCGAAACCGGACCCGCCCCGAGAACCGAGAACTGTTGTGTCGACTACGCGTAGCGGCGAGCGCCGTCGAAAGGCATCGACGACACCGGCGCGAGCTTCACCGGCTGGCCGGCGGTCGATGCGTGGATGACGTTGCCGTTGCCGGCGTAGATACCCGAGTGGCTGCCACCGTAGAAGGAGATGACGTCGCCGACCTGCAGATCGTCACGTGCGACAGACCAACCGGCCGCGGCCTGGTCGTAGCTCGTACGCGGAAGGTTGAGGCCGGCCTGCTTGTAGGCCCACTGCACGAGGCCCGAGCAGTCGAACGCGTCCGGACCGGCGGCACCGTAGACGTAGGGGGCGCCGAGCTTGCTCTCCGCTGCCTGCAGGGCCTGCTGGCCGGCGCTGAGGATCGGCGCGACCGAAGCCGGAGCGGCGGGCGCGAGATCGGCGGAGCCGGTAGGCAGCGCAGGCGCGACGATCGGGGCGATCTGCGCGACGGCCGCGTCGACCTGAGCCTGGTTCACGCCGGGGAGGTCGACCGTGCCGACGCCCGGGACGTTGACGGGATCGGCGATGGCCGGGGCCGCGGAGACCGCGACGGCTCCGATTGCAAGTGCGCCGGCGACGGCTGCGCGCTGCGCGGAACGCTTGAGATTGGATGACGCCACGAGAAAGGTAACTCCGTTTCTTCCGTTCGTCCGCCGACCGAGTTAGCTGACGGGTTCGGGCTGGGAAGATCAGCCCTACCCGTCGACACCGCACACGCGGCTTCGACGGGATTCACCCCAAAGGAAACTTGGGTTCCCGGCACGTCCCCTCCATGAGGTTTCGATTAGGCGGGCCCAGCGATGCCGTTCCGGGTGGGACGGCAAGACTCCGCTAGGTCTCGAGAAGATTACGAAAGCGCATCCTCCGTGTCGACCCGGACGCGCCGAATCCGCACTTTTCAATCGTTTGGCCGGGGTTCGAGGCATCCTCCCGGCCCCAACATCACGGACGGATAACAACCAGTTCGGTTCCGCTCACACAGGGCGTTCACCCCGCTTCCCCCACGCGGCGGCGGCGAACGCGCGCGACGAGCGACGAACCGCCGGTCGCCACTGGTCAGCGCGAGATCCACGGGCGCCGCCGAAGACCACACCCCGGCCCGCCCGCGTCCGTCACGACCACGCCGCGACGGCCTGAAACCGAACTCGCCCAACAGCGATCGCACACGATGCGATCCGGGCGCCGAGAACGGCAGGTGTGATCCTCGTCTCTCCACTCCCGCGGACGGGTCCGACGCGCTACCGGAGCCGTTGTCGGAGGGGCTCTCTAAGGTCTGCGGTCGTGAGCAGATCGCCGAACGCCCGAACCGCCGACGGCCTCCAACTGACTTTCGACGAACTCGACACCCCCCTGCGCGAGACGACCTTCGTCGTCGTCGACCTCGAGACCACCGGCGGAAGCTCGGAGTCCGACGCGATCACCGAGATCGGGGCCGTGAAGGTGCGTGGCGGCGAGGTGCTCGGGGAGCTCGGCACCCTCGTCGATCCCGGCCGCGCGATTCCGCCGTACATCGTCGAACTCACCGGGATCACGACGGCGATGGTGCGCACCGCGCCGCGGATCGACACGGTGCTCCCGGCCTTCCTCGAGTTCGCCGGTGGTGCAGTACTCGTCGCGCACAACGCCGGCTTCGACGTCGGGTTCCTCAAGGCGGCAGCCGCCCGACAGGGTCTGCCGTGGCCCAAGTTCCAGGTGCTGTGCACCGTGAAGCTCGCGCGCCGAGTCCTGGGCCGTGACGAGGCGCCCTCGGTCAAACTGTCGGCGCTCGCGGCGCTGCTGGGGGCGGACACCACACCGACGCACCGGGCGCTCGACGACGCCCGGGCCACCGTCGACGTATTGCACGCGCTCATCGGGCGGGTCGGCAACCAGGGCGTGCACAGCCTGCCGGAACTTCTCGACTACCTCCCGCGCGTGTCGTCGGAACAACGCGCCAAACGCACCCTGGCGAGCCACCTTCCGCGGTCGCCGGGCGTGTACCTGTTCCGCGGGCCGTCGGACGAGGTGCTCTACGTGGGGACCGCGTCGGATCTGCGACGACGCGTGCGCAACTACTTCACCGGATCCGAGACTCGCGGACGGATGAAGGAGATGGTCGCGCTCGCGACCCGGGTCGACCACGTCGAGTGCGCGCATCCGCTCGAGGCGGGGGTGCGCGAGTTGCGACTGCTGAGCGCGCACGTGCCGCCGTACAACCGGCGCTCCAAGTTCCCGATGCGCGGCTGGTGGGTCACGCTGACCGACGAGGCTTTTCCGCGCCTCTCCGTGGTCCGTACGCCCACCGCAGACGCCCTGGGCCCCTTCCGGTCCCGGACGGACGCCACGGACGCCGCCGCGACGGTGGCGGAGTTCTGTGGGCTGCGGACCTGTACGACGCGGACCGGGAAGGGGCAGCGGCACGGACCGAAGTGCCCGCCGCGGGACATCGGAGGTTGTCCTGCGATCGCCGACGACGAGGAGGGCTACCGCGTCGCGCCCGAGACGGCACGGGCGCTGATCCGGGGCGAGGACGACGCGCCGCTGCGGCGTGCGCGCGCTCGCATCGAGGAACTCGCCGCCGCCGAGTTGTTCGAGAGCGCGGCCCGTCTGCGGGACCGCGTGGCGATCCTCGGCCTCGCCCTGCGCCGTGTGCAACGGCTCGCCGCGCTGGCCGCCGTCGACGAACTGGTCGCCGCCCGGCCGGCTCCGGAGGGCGGTTGGGAGTTCGCCGTCATCCGGGCCGGACGCCTCGCGTCCGCGGGTGTCTCGAGGCGTGGCGTCGCGCCGATGCCGGTGGTCGAGGCACTGGTCGCATCGGCGGAGACGGTCCTCCCCGATCCGGTGCCACTGCGGGGCGCCTCACCCGAGGAGCTAGCAGTCATCGCGCGCTGGCTCGACGCCGACGGTGTGCGGATCGTCCGGACCAGCCACGGCTGGTGCGAGCCCGCACACGGCGCCGGATCCTGGGAGGACTGGTGCACGCTCGCCCGGACAGCCCGAGCGCCTACTGTGTCTGTCGAACGACAGCACAGCTGAAGGAGCGCCATGATCAACGCGATCGTCATGATCCACGCCGAGGCCGACCGGATCCCCGAGACTGCACAGGCGGTCGCCGACCTGGGCGGAGTCTCCGAGGTCTACTCGTGCGCCGGCGACGTCGATCTGATCGCGATCGTCAAGGTGCGCGACCACGCCCAGATCGCCGAGGTCGTGACCGAGCGCATCAACAAGGTGCGCGGCGTGACCAAGACCGCGACGCACATCGCGTTCCAGTCGTACTCCAGCGCGGACATCGAGGCCGCCTTCTCGCTCGGCGAGTAGGCGGCCCCGCGCGTCTAGTGGTGGGCGGCCAGTTCCGTGGTGAGCGCCGCCCACCGCTCGAGCACCGTCGCGGCGGTACCCGAATCGATTGCCCGGGCCGCCTTCTCGAGACCTGCGGCCAGCGATTCCTCGAGGCTGTCGCCGACGCCGTCGAACGCGGCGAGCGCACCGGCCGCATTCAGCAGCACCGCGTCGCGGACCGGCCCCTCGTCGCCGGCGAACACACCGCGCGCGACCACCGCGTTGGCCTGGGCGTCGCCCCCACGCAGCGCATCCAGCGGCACCCGCGCGATACCCAGATCCGTCGGATCCAGCTTCCGGGTGCGCACGGTGCCACCCGAGACCACGTGCACCACCGACGTCGTCGACGTGGTGAGTTCGTCGAGTCCGTCGTCACCGCGCACCACCAGCGCCGAGTTGCCGCGCTCCGCGAGCACCCCGGCGACCACCTCGATGAGATCCTCGAAGGCGCAGCCGATCAGTCCGGCGCGCGGGCGGGCAGGGTTCGTCAGCGGCCCGAGGACGTTGAACACCGTCGGGATGCCGATCTCCTTGCGGGGCGCTCCCGCGAAGCGCAGTGCCGGGTGGAACACCGGCGCGAAGCAGAACCCGATCCCCACCTCCTCGACGCAGCGCGCGACCTCCTGAGCGCCGAGATTGATGTGCACGCCCAGCGCCTCGAGGACGTCGGCGCCACCGCTCTTGGAGGAGGCGGCACGGTTGCCGTGCTTGACGACCCGGACACCCGCCGCCGCCACCACGACCGACGCCATCGTGGAGATGTTCACCGTGTTGGAGCGGTCACCGCCGGTACCGACCACGTCGACCACGTCCGGCGAGACCGGCACGCTCCGGGCGTGGCCGAGCATCGCGTCCGCGAGGCCGCGCAGTTCGGGCGGCGTCGCACCTTTCATCTTCAGGGCGACACCGAACGCGGCGATCTGCGCGGAGGTGGCGTTGTCGGACATGATCTCGTCCATCGCCCATGCGGCGTCGTCGGCGGTGAGATTCCTGCCGTCGGTGAGGGCCCCGAGAATCGCCGGCCAGGTCCGGTCGGCCGCGCCCGCCACTCGATTCACTGCCTGCGCTGCCGACTGCCGCACCATGACGACCCCTTCTGCTGTACGCCCACCAACCGGTCGGGCGGAGATTTGACGTTCCGCAGCTTAGTGCGCCCGTCCGAGCTCACCCCGCGGACGGCGGCTGCAGCCCCTCCCAGCCCAGCGCGGTGCCCCCGAGCCGCTGGGCCAGGCCGGCCATCCGCGACCGCTCCTGGGAGCAGTGCAGGGCGTCGAGAAGCTGCACCCGCTCGAGGAGCACCGTCGCGACCCCGTCCGCGTCCACCACGGGTTCGTCCGCGAGCGCGTAGTCGTCCTGACCCGCTACGTCCACCGCCTCCTGCACCCGATCCGACGGCAGACGGAGGTGATGCCGGAGCACGGCCTGGGCATCGGGCACCCATGCCGGCGCGCCCGCAGCGCCACGTTCGAGGGTGGTCGAGCACGCCTCGACGTCGTCGAAGCCGGACACCACCACCACGAGGTCCTCGCGCGTTCGATCGAGGGCCGCGGGCGAGCGCCTGGACAGAAATCCGCCAAACCAACGAGCGACACCGCTCCTGAGTTCCATGTGCCTACTTTGTCACGTCCACCGACGCCCGCCGGGACCGCCGAGGAATGGCCTCTGACGTGGGCCGACGCGCCGACACCGGACCCGGGTGGCTTTCCTTTACGACGAAGCGTCATACTTCTCAGCGTGACGAGCGCAGTAGGGACTTCAGGATCGGCAATCACCCAGCGCGTGCACTCGCTGAACCGGCCAAACATGGTCAGCGTCGGCACCATCGTGTGGTTGTCAAGCGAGCTCATGTTCTTCGCAGGGCTCTTCGCCATGTATTTCGTTGCACGAGCACAGGCGAATGGGAACTGGCCACCGGAGCCGACGGAGCTGAACCTCACGTTGGCCGTGCCGGTCACGCTGGTGCTGATTGCGTCTTCCTTCACCTGCCAGATGGGTGTCTTCGCGGCAGAAAAGGGTGACGTCTTCGGTCTCCGGCGTTGGTACCTGGTGACTCTTGCCATGGGCACGTTCTTCGTGCTCGGCCAGGGTTACGAGTACTACCACCTGGTGCACGAGGGAACGACGATCTCGAGCAGTGTGTACGGATCGGTCTTCTACATGACGACCGGCTTCCACGGCCTGCACGTCATCGGCGGTCTGATCGCGTTCGTCTTCTTGATCGTCCGCACCAAGGTCAGCAAGTTCACGCCTGCACAGGCCACTGCGGCGATCGTCGTTTCGTACTACTGGCACTTCGTCGACATTGTGTGGATCGGCCTGTTCGCCACGATTTATTTCATCCGTTAGCCAGCTGAACGACCAGGCAGCCCCCTGACGCTTCAGTCGTCCCGACATACCAAAGGGATACAGATGAGTTCATCCCCCCCTCCCGCAATCGAGGGTGACATGCCCGACCGCACCACCGCCGCCAAGGCGCGCCGCCAGCGCAAGCTGCGCCGGCGCGTCACCGGCGCGTTGATCCTGATGATGGGTCTCGTGAGCGCCGGATTCCTCGCCTCCGCACTGACGCCTGCACCGCAGGTCGCCACCGCGAGCGACGATTCCGCCGCGCTGATCCGCGAGGGCAAGCAGCTCTACGACACCTCCTGCATCACGTGCCACGGCGCGAACCTGCAGGGTGTCCAGGACCGCGGCCCCAGCCTCATCGGTGTCGGCGAGGCAGCCGTGTACTTCCAGGTGTCGTCCGGTCGTATGCCGGCCGCTCGCAACGAGGCCCAGGCTTCCCGTAAGCCGGCCAAGTTCGACGCCCGTCAGACCGACGCCATCGGCGCCTACGTGCAGTCCCAGGGCGGCGGCCCGACCGTCATCCGCGACGAGAACGGCGAGATCGCGCAGTCCTCGCTGCGTGGCGGCGACGTCGCCCGCGGTAGCGAGCTCTTCCGCCTCAACTGCGCGTCGTGCCACAACTTCACCGGTCGCGGCGGTGCGCTGTCGTCCGGCAAGTACGCCCCCGTTCTGGACCCGGCCAACGAGCAGCAGATCTACGCCGCCATGGTCACGGGCCCGCAGAACATGCCCAAGTTCTCCGACCGTCAGCTGACGCTCGAGGAGAAGAAGGACATCATCGCCTACGTCAAGCAGTCCAGCGAGAACAAGAACCCCGGCGGCTACGGCCTCGGTGGAATCGGACCGGGTTCCGAGGGTCTCGCGATGTGGGTCGTCGGCATCGTCGCTGTCGTCGGTGCAGCACTGTGGATCGGAGCAAGGTCATGAGCGACGCCGGCAGCGGCGATACGCCGAAGAAGTACACGGACGACGAACTCGACCGTATGAGCCGTGACGACCTCGTCAAGCTCGGTACCAACCTCGACGGCGTCGATGTCGCGTTCCGCAAGGACCGCTGGGCGGTCAAGGGCACGAAGGCCGAGAAGCGCGCAGAGCGTTCGGTTGCCTTCTGGTTCATCCTGGCGGGCGTCTCGGCGATCGCGTTCATCGCGATCTTCCTGTTCTGGCCGTGGGAGTACGCCGGTCCGGGTGAGGACACCTACTCGGCGTACAACCTGTACACCCCGCTGATCGGCCTCACCATGGGTCTGGCGATCCTCGGTGTCGGCGTCGGCGCGGTGAAGTTCACCAAGAAGTTCGTCCCCGAAGAGGTCTCGATCCAGGACCGCCACGACGGCGGCTCGGCCGAGGTCGACAAGCGCACGCTCGTCGCGCAGCTCGGCGACACGCTCGACAGCTCGACGATCGGCCGCCGCAAGATGATCAAGCGCAGCCTGATCTTCGGTGGCGGCGCCATCGGCGTCATGTCCGTCATGCCCCTCGGCGGCATGATCAAGAATCCGTGGGCCAAGGGCGACGACTCGCCGCTGTGGGTGTCCGGCTGGACCCCGCGCTACGAGGGCGAGACCATCTACCTGCGTCGCGACACCGGACGTCCGCACGACATCGTGCTGGTTCGCCCCGAGGATCTCGACGCCGGCGCCATGGAGACCGTCTTCCCCTTCCGTGAGTCCGAGCGCGGCAACGACGAGGAGCTGTTCAAGGCTCTGCGTGGCATCCGCAACTCGGTCATGCTGATCCGTCTGCGCACCGAGGACACCCAGAAGGTCATCAAGCGCAAGGGCCAGGAGAGCTTCAACTACGGCGACTACTTCGCCTACTCGAAGATCTGCACCCACCTCGGCTGCCCCACCTCGCTCTACGAGCAGCAGACCAACCGAATCCTGTGCCCCTGCCACCAGTCGCAGTTCGACGCGCTGCAGTACGGCAAGCCGCTTTTCGGTCCCGCCGCTCGTGCTCTTCCGCAGCTGCCTATTACAGTGAACGAAGAGGGCTACCTCGTCGCCAACGGTGACTTCATCGAAGCCCTCGGCCCGGCATTTTGGGAGCGTCGACCGTGACCACTACCACTCAATCCAGAGTTGCCGCCCAGGCAGAGGGAGTCGACTCCCGCTACCACCTCGCGGCCGGTATGAAGCGGCAGATCAACAAGGTCTTCCCGACGCACTGGTCGTTCATGCTCGGCGAGATCGCGCTCTACAGCTTCATCATCCTGTTGATCTCGGGTGTCTACCTGACGCTGTTCTTCGACCCGTCGCTGGCCGAAGTCACGTACAACGGCGCCTACGAGCCGCTCCGCGGCGTCGAGATGTCCCGCGCCTACGCCACGACCCTCGACATCTCGTTCGAGGTTCGCGGCGGCCTGTTCGTCCGCCAGATCCACCACTGGGCTGCGCTGATGTTCGCCGCGTCGATCATCGTGCACCTGCTGCGCATCTTCTTCACCGGCGCGTTCCGTCGCCCGCGTGAGGCGAACTGGGTCATCGGCTCGCTGCTGCTGATCCTGGCGATGTTCGAGGGCTTCTTCGGTTACTCGCTGCCCGACGACCTCCTCTCCGGTACCGGCCTGCGCGCCGCGCTCTCCGGCATCACCCTGAGTGTCCCGGTCGCCGGCACCTGGCTGCACTGGCTGATCTTCGGTGGCGACTTCCCCGGCACCCTGATCATCCCGCGTCTGTACGTCGCGCACGTCCTGCTGCTGCCCGGCATCATCCTGGCTCTGATCGCCGCCCACCTGGCGCTGGTCTGGTACCAGAAGCACACCCAGTTCCCCGGCCCCGGCCGCACCGAGAAGAACGTCGTCGGCGTTCGCATCCTCCCGGTGTTCGCTCTCAAGGGTGGCGCGTTCTTCGCGTTCACGTTCGGTGTCCTGGCCCTGATGGGCGGCCTGCTGCAGATCAACCCGATCTGGAACATCGGCCCGTACAACCCGTCGCAGGTCTCCGCAGGCTCGCAGCCCGACTTCTACATGATGTGGACCGACGGTCTGGCACGTCTGTGGCCGGCATGGGAGCTGTACCTGTTCGACCGGTACACGGTCCCCGCGGTGTTCGCCGTCGCGGTGATCATGGGCCTGGTGTTCGCACTGCTGATCGCCTACCCGTGGATCGAGAAGAAGTTCACGAAGGACGACGCGCACCACAACCTGCTGCAGCGTCCGCGTGACGTCCCGGTCCGCACCGGCATCGGCGCGATGGCCATCGCGTTCTACCTGGTGCTGACGATCTCGTGCATCAACGACATCATCGCCTACCACCTGGACATCTCGCTCAACGCGATGACCTGGATCGGCCGCATCGGCATGGTGATCCTGCCTCCGGTCGCGTACTACGTCACCTACCGGTTCTGCCTGGGTCTGCAGCGCAGCGACCGCGCGGTGCTCGAGCACGGCATCGAGACGGGCATCATCAAGCGCCTGCCGCACGGTGAGTACGTCGAGATCCACCAGCCGCTCGGCCCGGTCGACGATCACGGCCACCCGATTCCGCTGGAGTACCAGGGTGCTGCGATCCCGAAGAAGATGAACAAGCTCGGCTCCGCCGGCAAGCCCGGCTCGGGTAGCTGGGTCACCCCGGACCCGGTCGAGCAGAGCCAGGCGCTCGAGGCAGCCGATCACAAGGCTGAGCACGAGCAGCTGAAGATGCTCACGGAGTACCAGGACCGCATCCGCGGAAACGGCTCCGGCAACGGCAACGGCGAAGCGCACTAGTTCGCCGAGACCGACGAGGAAGGCCCCGAACCGATATCGGTTCGGGGCCTTCCTCGTTCCGGATCCGCCCGGAAACCACCCGGGTATCCCGACGTGCCTCTACTGTCCTCGACAACGACGATGTTGCGGGGGGATTCCATGGTGGCGAGCTATGTCGACGAACGGTATGCACCGGTGCGCGCCGAGGTGACCGAGTTCGACCTTCCGGTGCGGGGCACGATCCCGGAGTGTCTCGACGGCCGCTATCTGCGCAACGGCCCCAACCCGATCGCGCAGGTGCGTCCGGACGAGTACAACTGGTTCACCGGCGACGGCATGGTGCACGGCATCCGGATCAGCGGTGGACGCGCGCTGTGGTACCGCAACAGGTGGGTCGACTCGGAGGTCACGTCGAGGGCGCTGCACCGATCCGCTCCCCCGGAGCACGGTCGCTCACCCCTGCACGGGCCGTCGGCGAACACCAACGTCATCGGCTTCGCGGGGCGCACCCTCGCCCTGGTCGAGGCGGGCGTCGCCTGTGCCGAACTCTCCTACGACCTTGACACGGTCGACGTGTGCGACTTCGACGGCACGGTGCGCGGCGGCTACACCGCCCATCCGGGCAGCCCGATGATGCACGCCTTCTCGCTCACCCCTGACTTCGTGGTGATCTACGACCTGCCGGTCACGTTCGACGTTCGCAGCGCCGTCACCGCCAACATCGCCCGCCCGCTGCGTCCCTTCGCCGCGCTCGCGCTGAGTGCCACGATCGGACGCGTCCGACTGCCGCCTCCGGTCCTGAACCGCGTGCCTGCGACCCGCGCCGGGAGCTTCCCGTACCGCTGGGACCACCGCTATCCGCCCCGTGTGGGGCTCGTCCCCCGCCGCGGTGATCCGACACCGATGTGGTTGGACGTCGAGCCGTGCTACGTCTTTCACCCGGTCAACGCCGCCAGCGAGGGCGGGAAGGTGGTCGTGGATCTCGTCGTGCACGAGCGGGTGTTCGACGCCGACCGCACCGGTCCGTCCGAGGGGCGCCCGCGACTCGAGCGCTGGCATCTGGACCCGCTGGTCAGCAGCCGCGTCCGCCGCACCCGACTCGGCGACGAGAACGTCGAGTTCCCGCGGTTCGACGAGCGCCACACCGCCTCGCTCCATCACGACTGCTGGCTCGTGGTCGGCTCGGACGACCTCTCCGGCGAGCACCGCCTCGTCCGGTCCGATCGCGCCCACGGCATCCAGGCCATGCGCGATTTCGGCCCCCGATCGGCGGTGGGCGAGTTCGTGTTCCACCCGGAGGCTCCGGACTCCCCGGAGGGCACGGCGTGGTGATGGGATTGGTGACGAATCTCGCGGAGAACTCGACCGAGCTCAGGATCCTCGATGCGCGGACGCTCGAGGATCAGGCGTCGATCGCGCTCCCCCGCCGGGTTCCCGCCGGCTTCCACGGGAACTGGGTGCCGGACGCCGCAGCGACCCTGTGACAAGCCCCGAGAACGGCGAAGGCGCCGAACCCGGCTGGGGGTTCGGCGCCTTCGGCGTCGTTCTGAGGTGAGCGCTAGTGCTTCTCGGGTCCGAGGTGGTACTCGAAGACCAGGCCGGCGGCGGCGGTGAGAACCAGCACCACGGCCACGACGATCATCCACGGCTGGAAGAACGCCAGCGAGATGGCCGCGAAGGCGGCCGCACCGGCCAGCAGGATCGGCCAGAAGCTGCCGGGGCTGAAGAAGCCCAGGTCGCCCGAGCCGTCGGAGATTTCGGCCTCTTCGTAGTCCTCGGGGCGGGTGTCGAGACGACGCGCCACGAAGCGGAAGTAGGTCCCGACGATCAGGCTCAGGCCTGCCGACAGGATGATCGCGGTGAGGCCGGCCCACTCGATTCCGGTCCGCGACATCGCGGTGAAGACACCGTAGACGATCGCGACGAGAATGAAGAACACCGTCAGGATCTCGAAGAGCTTGGCTTCGATCTTCATATCAGTTCTTGTCCTTGGTCAGTGGTTCTCGGGCGTCAGTTCCCGTTGGCCGATGCCTCGCGCACGGTGCGATCGGTGTAGAACGGGGAGGTCGAGGTCGCGGTGGGCGACTCGCCGATCGACGCCAGCGCCTCGCCGGTGTTCATGCCCTTGCCGCCCTCTTCGACCGACTTACGGGCCTGGATGTACTGCTCGAACTTCTCCGGCGTCACTGCACGGACCTCGAAGTTCATCATCGCGTGGAAGGTGCCGCACATCTCGGCGCAGCGGCCCACGAACGCGCCTTCCTTCTCGATCTCACTGATCTGGAAGACGTTGTCCGAGTGGTTCTCCTTGGGGTTCGGGTTCACGTCACGCTTGAACAGGAACTCCGGGACCCAGAAGGAGTGGATGACGTCGGAGGACGCCAGGACGAACTCGATACGCTTGCCGGTCGGCAGCACCAGGATCGGAACCTCGTTGCTGGTGC
Organism: Prescottella equi; assembly: GCF_002094305.1. GTDB lineage: Bacteria > Actinomycetota > Actinomycetes > Mycobacteriales > Mycobacteriaceae > Prescottella > Prescottella equi. Next base: position 842,870 of record NZ_LWTX01000001.1, on the reverse strand, counting down.
CGACGGTCTCGATCTTGTCGTACGCCAGGTAGGACAGGTCCTGCGGGTTCTTGCCGTGGATCGCGCCGATCTTCTCCTTGCCGTGCTCGTCGACGCCTTCGGGCTTCGACGCAGCCAGCGCGGCCTCGGTAGCGGCCTGGTCGATGCCGTCGTACTTGGCGGCGCCGTCACCGAGATCGATGCTGCGGTAGCCGAACTTCCAGTTCCACTGGTAGGCCGTCACGTCGACGACCACGTTCGGGTTGTCCTTCTTCTCGGTGACGTAGTTCTGCACCACGACCGTGAAGTAGAAGAGAACAGCGATGATCACGAACGGAACTGCCGTGTAGAACAGCTCCAACGGCACGTTGTATGCCGTCTGACGGGGGAACTCGGGCGAGTCCTTCTTCTTGCGGTGGAACACGACCACCCAGAAGGTGAGGCCCCACACGATGACACCCATGACGAGGGCGGCGATGACCGACCACGTCCACAGTTCGCGCATGCGTTCTGCCTGCGGGGTAACTCCCGAGGGCCACCCGAAGCGAAGCACCGAGTTGTCGATTGAACATCCCGACAACAGCATGGCAGCTATGCCCAAAGAGCCTGCCAGCCCGGCTCGCCGAAGGATCCGACCTTGCGCCACGTTCACGCCTTCCTGATCGCCGCAATTCCACTAGGGCACACCCGAAGGGAAGGCCCAATTACTACGCAGCGTAGACCAAAGGCGCCGATCCTCCACTGTCGGGTCGGCGCCCGTGTTGCAGTCGGGACCAATGGCCCTCCACGCTACGCGCCCTACCTGGGATTCAGCTGAGATCGCGGCCACCTCCCGCGGTCCGGCGACGGTCCCCCTCCGGAAACTGCGGCATACTTTCCTGGGAAATCGGCGAGCCCCCGCGGACCACCGGTCTCCGCCCGACAACCGACTCTGAATCGAGGTACTGGACGCCGTGTGCGGACTGCTCGGACTACTCACCACCGACGGCACCAGCGACGACGCCGTCGCCCGCGTCGATGCGGCCATGCACTGCCTGCGCCATCGCGGCCCGGACGAGCACGGCACGTGGCACGACGACGACCTGATCTTCGGTTTCAACCGGCTGTCGATCATCGACATCGAACACTCGCACCAGCCGCTGCGGTGGGGTCCGCCGGAGAACCCCGAGCGGTACGCGCTCACGTTCAACGGTGAGATCTACAACTACCTCGAGATCCGAGCGGAGCTCGCGAAGGACCACGACGCGCAGTTCCGCACCGAGGGCGACAGCGAAGCCATTGTCGCCGCCTTCCACTACTGGGGCGCCGACGCCGTCTGCCGGCTGCGCGGGATGTTCGCGTTCGCGGTGTGGGACACCGAGACCCGCGAGCTGTTCGTGGCGCGCGACCCCTTCGGCATCAAGCCGCTGTTCATCGCGACCGGCGCCGCCGGCACCGCGTTCGGCAGCGAGAAGAAGAGTCTGCTCGAGCTGGCCGACGTCATCGGCATCGACACCGACCTCGATCCGCGCGCGACAGAGCACTACACGGTGCTCCAGTACGTCCCGGAACCCGAGACGCTGCACGCCGAGATCCGCCGACTGGAATCCGGGTGCTACGCGCGCCTGACGCCGGGCAAGGCGCCCGAGACCACGCGCTACTTCACGCCGACCTTCCCGGCGGTCCCGTTCGCGCCCGGCAGCGAGGCGTCCCGCTATCGCGAGATCGCGGAGGCCCTCGAGGACTCGGTGGCCAAGCACATGCGCGCCGACGTCACCGTGGGCTCGTTCCTGTCGGGCGGCATCGACTCCACCGCGATCGCGGCGCTCGCGATGCGGCACAACCCGAACCTGATCACCTTCACCACCGGGTTCGAGCGCGAGGGCTACTCGGAGGTGGACGTCGCGGCCGAGTCCGCGGCGGCGATCGGTGCACGGCACGTGGTCAAGGTCGTCTCCCCCGCCGAGTTCGCGGCCGCGATCCCCGAGATCATCTGGTATCTGGACGATCCGGTCGCCGACCCCGCCCTCGTTCCCCTCTGGTTCGTGGCGAAGGAGGCGCGCAAGCACGTCAAGGTGGTGCTCTCCGGCGAGGGCGCGGACGAGCTGTTCGGCGGTTACACCATCTACCGGGAACCGCTGTCGCTGAAGCCGTTCGACTACCTGCCGGCACCGCTGCGCAAGGCGGCCCGCAAGCTGTCCGAGCGCATCCCGGACGGCACCCGCGGCAAGAGCCTGCTGAGCCGCGGCTCGATGACGCTCGAGGAGCGCTACTACGGCAACGCGCGCAGCTTCAACGACGCCCAGCTGAGGGCGGTGCTGCGCGACTTCCGCCCGGAGTGGACGCATCAGGACGTCACCGCACCCATCTACGCGCAGTCGCGGGACTGGGATCCGGTGGCGCGCATGCAGCACCTGGACCTGTTCACATGGCTGCGCGGCGACATCCTGGTCAAGGCCGACAAGATGACGATGGCGAACTCGCTCGAGCTGCGGGTGCCGTTCCTCGACCCCGAGGTGTTCGACGTCGCTTCGCGTGTGCCGCTGGATCAGAAGATCACGAAGACCACGACGAAGTACGCGCTGCGGCAGGCGCTCGAGGGCATCGTGCCGCCGCACGTGCTCCATCGCGCCAAGCTGGGCTTCCCGGTCCCGTTGCGGCACTGGCTGGCCGGCACCGAGCTGTTCGACTGGGCGCACCAGCAGATCGCCGAGTCGGGTACCGATCACATCTTCGACAAGGCGGCCGTCACCCGGATGCTGAACGAGCACCGCGCGGGGACGTCGGATCACAGCCGCCGGCTGTGGACGGTTCTGTGCTTCATGGTGTGGCACGGGATCTTCGTCGAGAAGCGCATCGTGCCGCAGATTCAGGAGCCGGTGTACCCGGTCAGCCTGTAGGCGCTCCGCGCCCGTGCGCCTTTTCGGTAGCTGGTACTACCAAAAAGGCGCACGGGCGGCGTAGCCGCCTTACGGGAGCAGCGCCGCGATGTCGTCGGCGGCGGCGCGGCCGTACGCCTCGGTGAGTCGCTTGAGGGCGTCGTCGCGCTGGAACGTCCATTCCTGCGTGCCGACGGTCTCGAGGACGTAGACGGCGACGAGCGAGCCCAACTGCGCGGACCGCTCGACGCTCAGGCCCGCGGAGTGTGCCAGCAGGAAGCCCGCACGGAACGCGTCGCCGACGCCGGTCGGGTCGACCTTGCCGCGCTCGGGCACGACGCCGACGCGGACCCAGTTGCCGTCGGCGTCGACGATCTCGACGCCCTTGGCGCCGAGCGTGGTGACGCGCAGTCCGACCTGGGAGCGGATCTCCTCCTCCGACAGCCCGGTCTTCTGCTGCAGAAGACCCCACTCGTACTCGTTGGTGAACAGGTACTTGGCGCCCTGGATGAGCTTCTTGGCGTCGTCGCCCGACAGGCGCGCGAGCTGCTGGGACGGGTCGGCGGCGAACGGGAGGCCGAGCAGTCGGCACTCGTCGGTGTGGCGCAGCATGGCGTCGGGGTCGTTGGCGCCGACAAGCACCAGGTCGAGGTCGCCGGCAGCCTTCGCGACGGCGGCGATCTCGATCTCCCGAGCCTCGCTCATGGCGCCGGGATAGAACGACGCGATCTGGGCCATGTCCTCGTCGGTGGTGCACACGAAGCGGGCGGTGTAGGCGCTGTCGGACACGCGAACCGCGCTGCAGTCGACACCATTGGATTCGAGCCAGGTGCGGTACTCGGCGAAGTCGACGCCCGCCGCACCGACGAGCAGCGGCGAGCCACCCAGCACACCCATCGCGTATGCGATGTTGCCGCCGACGCCGCCGCGGCGGATCACCAGGTCGTCGACCAGGAAGCTCAGCGAGATGTGCGCGAGCTGGTCGGCGAGCAGCTGCTCGGCGAAGCGGCCCGGGAACCGCATCAGATGGTCGGTGGCGATGGATCCGGTTACCGCAATGGTCACGCGGGTGCCTTTCAGCTCGGGTGGCGCCGTCGGTCAGGACGCCAGTCGGGGGCGCAACGCAGTCTGACGCGGAGCCCGCCGGTGAGGCAGACTCCGCGTCAGAGTGCGTCGAGAAGGTTGTTCGGGACTCAGTTGAACGAGTCGCCGCAGGCGCAGGACCCCGTGGCGTTCGGGTTGTCGATCGTGAAGCCCTGCTTCTCGATGGTGTCGACGAAGTCGATGGAGGCGCCCTCGACGTAGGGGGCGCTCATGCGATCGACGGCGAGGTTGACGCCACCGAAGTCGACGACGAGGTCACCGTCGAGGCTGCGGTCGTCGAAGAACAGCTGGTACCGCAGGCCGGCACAGCCACCGGGCTGCACGGCGATGCGCAGCGCGAGGTCGTCGCGTCCCTCCTGATCGAGCAGCGCCTTCGCCTTGGAGGACGCGGCCTCGGTCATCGTGACGCCGTGCGTGGCCGTCTCGTTCTGCACAGTCATGGGCTCTCCCTGTCGCTCGTATCAAACCCGTGATCGCTTCAACGGTACTCTCCGCGCTGCTATTCCTCATGTATCGGGGCGATCCACACAGCGCTCGACGGGCCGCGCCATCGGTCGGCGACGCACGACGTCAGAGCCTCGAGCCGGCTGGCGGCCTCTGTCATGGCTCGCTCGACCGAGCCCGCGAACTCCGCCACCGAGAACGCCGCGACGATGCCGGCCTCGGCTGCGGTGTCCGGATCCACCGCGACCTGCCCCGCGAGAACCACCGTCGGCACTCCCCCGCGCCGGGCCGCGGCGGCGAGCGTGGTGACGAGTTTGCCGCGCAGGGACTGGTGGTCGAACCGGCCCTCACCGGTCAGCACGACGTCGGAATCCGCGAGCTGATCGCCCTGACCGGTGCACGCGGCCACCACCTCAGCCCCCGATTCGCGCACGGCGCCGAGCGCGAGCAGCGCCGCGCCCAGTCCACCGGCCGCACCGGCACCGGGCAGGTCGGCGACGTCGCGCCCGCAGGCCCGCGCCAATTCTCCTGCCCAAACGGCGTTGCGCTGCTCGAGAAGCTCGATCGCGGACGCGTCGGCGCCCTTCTGCGGGCCGAACACGTGGGCGGCCCCGTGCACGCCGAGCAGGGGATGCTCGACGTCGGTGGCCGCGACTAGTTCCACATCCCGGAGTCGGCGCGCGGCCTCGTCCGGACCGCCGAGGGCGGCGATCATCCCGCGCCCGCCGTCGGTGCAGCAGGACCCGCCGAGTCCGACGACGATCCGGCGCGCGCCGGCGTCGACCGCCGCCGCGATCAACTCGCCGACGCCGCGGCTGTGCGCCTCGAGGGACGTCGTCCGGGTGGGCGGCCCAGCGAGCAGCCCGAGCCCCACCGCCTGGGCCGATTCGATGTAGGCGGCGTCGTCGGCGAGGACCCAGCGCGCCTCGACCGCCTGCCCGAGCGGCCCTGACACGCGCGCGGATCGCATCCCCCCGGCAGTGGCCGAAATCACATCGGCGAACCCGGGGCCGCCGTCGGACTGCGGTGCGAGTACGACGGTGTCCGAGGGCCGTGCGGCCGACCATCCGGCCGCCATCGCCTCGGCCGCCTGTACCGCAGTGAGGGTTTCACCGAACGAGTCGGGGGCGATGAGCACGCGCATCAGCGCAGTGTATGGCGGCCATCCGACCTCGGCATTTCGGAAGGCGTCCTGGCGGTTCGACGGGTGGTCGGTTTCGACTGCACGGCAGTTATCCCATAGCCTGGTGACGTGAAGCTGCTACGCCGAGGCGACTCCGACAATTCCGACAAGCGCGACGTCGAGGTCATCGAGTCGACCGCGGAGACCACCACTGACGAGCCGGGAACGGCCGATGCCGCCGGCGCATCCACGCCGGGCAAGGGCCGCCCGACCCCGAAGCGGCGCGAGGCCGAGGCCAAGAAGCGCGGTCCGGTGGCGCCCGCTCCGCTCACCTCCAAGGAAGCCCGCGCCCGCCGCAAGGCCAATCGCGGCAACAAGGAGGAGCGCAAGGCCGCGGCCGCCGAGCGCCGCGCCGAGTCCGCGAATCGCCGCGCCCGAATGCTCGCGGGCGAGGAGAAGTATCTGCTCCCGCGTGACAAGGGTCCGGTCCGCGCCTACACGCGCGATCTCGTCGACAGCCGCCGCAACCTCGTCGGTCTCTTCATGCCGCTGGCCCTCGTACTGATCATGGCGATGTTCCTGAGCCCCGTCATCCAGAACTACGTGACACTGGCGATGCTCGTGATGATGCTGTTCATGGCGGGCGAGGGCTACTTCCTCGGCCGGATGATCAACAACAAGGTCCGCGAGCGGTACCCGGACAGCGTCGACGGGGGCTTCAAGCTCGGCTGGTACGCCTTCGTCCGCGCGTCACAGATCCGGAAGATGCGCGCACCGGCACCCCGGGTCAAGCCGGGCGACGCCGTCTGATCCACCTGCGTCTCGGGCCGGTCCTCGCACTGCGGGGACCGGCCCGACGCGGTTGGTAGCGTCTACCCTCGTGCCCTCCCCCGATTCGTCCCGTGCCCGGCGCACCCTCGTGCTCGGCGGCGCGCGGTCCGGCAAGTCGGCACATGCGGAGGGCCTGCTCGACGACCTCGCCCCCGGCACGCACGTCCGGTACGTGGCCACGGCGCGCCGCTACGCGGACGACCGGGACTGGGACGCCCGCATCGATCAACATCGCCGACGCCGCCCCGATGCGTGGTCGACGGTCGAGACCGGGCACGACGGCAGCCTCGTCGCCGTGCTGAGCGCCCCCGGCCCGCACCCCCCGACGTTGGTCGACGACCTCGGGACGTGGATCACCGCCGAACTGGACGACGCCGACGCCTGGGACGCTCCCCGCGGGACGATCGCGAGCCGCACCGACGGACTCGTCGACGCTGTCGCGTCATACGGAGATCGGCTGCTGCTGGTGAGTCCCGAGGTGGGCATGGGCGTGATCCCCGAGCACCGCTCGGGGCGGTTGTTTCGCGACGAGCTCGGCGCCCTCAACGCCCGCCTGGCCGATGTGTGCGACGACGTGATCCTCGTGGTCGCCGGCCTCCCCCTGATCCTCAAACGACCCGCGCCGATACGAAAGGCTTAGCGTGACAAGCGAACCCGTGAGCCCGTCCGCTCCACTCTACGAGCCGCTCACCCCGCCGGACGCCGGGGTGCGGGAGCAGGCACTGGCCCGTCAGTCGATGCTGACGAAGCCGACCGGCGCCCTCGGCCGCCTCGAGGAACTGTCGGTGTGGGCCGCGGCCTGCCAGGGCGTGTGCCCCCCGCATATCTTCGCCCGCCCACGCGTGGTGGTGTTCGCCGGCGACCACGGCATCGCCCGCGGCGGGGTGTCCGCGTACCCGCCCGAGGTGACCGCGCAGATGGTCGCGAACATCCAGGGCGGCGGTGCGGCCGTGAACGTGCTCGCGGACGTCGCGGGCGCGTCGGTGCGCGTCGTCGACCTGTCCGTCGACGCCGATACCGATCCGGTCGTGTCGGCGTACAAGATCCGCCGCTCGTCGGGGTCGATCGACCGCGAGGACGCGCTCACGCACGAGGAGACGCTGCGCGCCGTCGCGGCCGGACGCGCGATCGCCGACGAGGAGATCGACTCGGGCGCGGACCTGCTCATCGCCGGCGAGATGGGCATCGGGAACACCACGCCCGCGACGGTCCTCATCGCCGCGCTCACCGACACCGAGCCCGTCGCCGCGGTCGGTCGCGGCACCGGCGTCGACGACGCCGGGTGGATGCGCAAGACCGCCGCGATCCGTGACGCGCTGCGTCGGGCGCGCCCCCACGTCCGCGACGCGGTGGGACTGCTCCGCACGGTGTCCGGCGCCGATCTGGCCGCCATGGCCGGCTTCCTGGCGCAGGCGTCGGCGCGCAGGACGCCGGTGATCGTCGACGGCCTCGTCGTCACCGCCTCCGCGGTGGTCGCGGAGGCGCTCGCCCCCGGTGCGCGCGAGTGGTGGGTGGCCGGTCACCGCTCCACCGAACCGGCACATTCGATCGCGCTGCGGCACCTGGGTCTCGATCCGATCCTCGGCCTCGACATGCGTCTCGGCGAGGGCTCGGGCGCCGTCGCGGCGCTGCCGATCCTGCAGGGCGCGGTCGCGACCCTCGCGCACATGGCCACCTTCGATTCCGCCGGGGTGAGCAACAACACCGAACTCGAGCCCGAACCCGACGGCGCTGCAGCGGAATCGAACTGATCGTGCGCGCCGCGGTCGCCGGGCTGTCGACGGCACTGTCCTGGCTCACGGTGCTACCGGTGCGCGGCCCGCGCGAGATCGGCCGCGCCGAAGGGCGGGCGGCCATCGGCGCGGCGCCGGTGGTCGGGGCGCTGCTCGGTGCGGGCGCCGTCGCCGTGCTGTGGGTGCTGGTGTGGGCCGGACTCGACCCGGCACTGGCGGGACTGCTCACGGTCGGCGCGCTGGCCGTGTCGACCCGCGGGATGCACGTCGACGGTCTCGCCGACACCGCCGACGGCCTGGGCTGTTACGGCCCGCCGGAGCGAGCGCGCGAGGTGATGCGCAGCGGGGGCGCCGGACCGTTCGGGGTGGCCGCGTTGATCGTCACCATCGGCGTGCAGGCGCTCGCGTTCGGTTCGCTGGGCGCGGGCGGCGCCTGGATCGCGGTGGCGGTCGCCGTCGCGACCGGACGCGTATCGGCCGTCTTCGCCTGTCGCCGCGGCATTCCCGCGTCGAGCCCGAGCGGTTTCGGCGCGTTGGTGGCGGATTCGCAACCGGCGTGGACGGCCGCGGTGTGGGGCGCAGCGGCAGCGGTCGCGGCGCTGTGGGCCGTCCCGGACCGGTGGTGGCAGGGCCCGCTCGTGATCGTCGTCGCCCTCACCGGGGCGATACTGCTGGTTCGGCACTGTGTCCGCCGCTTCGCGGGCGTCAACGGCGATGTGCTCGGGGCTGCGATCGAATTCACGGTCGCCGCGACGGCCGTAGGATTCCTGATCGGTTCCTGAGCCCGGACGCGCTCGGGCCCTCCCGCCGGAAGCGGAAGGGCCCGAGACGAATCGGTGTGCGGACTCAGCGCAGCTTGGTCATCCAACCGTGGGTGTCGGCGAAGGTGCCGCGTTGGATGCCGGTGAGGGTGTCGCGCAGCGCCATCGTGATCTTGCCCGGCTCGCCGTCGGCGATGGTGAACTCGCCCTCGGCGGACTTCACGCGGCCGACCGGCGTGATGACGGCGGCGGTACCGCACGCGAACACCTCGGTGATCTCCCCGGATGCGGCCTTCTCGCGCCACTCGTCGGTGCTGATCTTGCGCTCCTCGACGGCGAAGCCGGCGTCGGCGGCCAGCGCGAGCAGCGAGTCGCGGGTAATGCCCGGCAGCAGCGAGCCGGACAGCGACGGCGTCACCAGACGCGCGTCCGGGCCCGAGCCGAAGACGAAGAACAGGTTCATCCCGCCCATCTCCTCGACGTACTTGCGCTCGATCGCGTCGAGCCACACCACCTGGTCGCAGCCCTCGTCCGAGGCCTGCGCCTGCGCCAGCAGCGACGCGGCGTAGTTGCCGGCGAACTTCGCGGCGCCGGTACCACCCGGGGCCGCCCGCACGTACTCCCGCGAGAGCCACACGCTCACGGGCTTGACGCCGCGCGGGAAGTACGCGCCGGCCGGGGACGCGATCAGCAGGTAGCGGTATTCCTTGGCCGGGCGAACTCCGAGACCGGCCTCGGTGGAGAACATGAAGGGCCGCAGGTACAGCGAGTCCTCGCCACCGGCGGCGGGGACCCACGCCTCGTCGACGTCGAGCAGCGCGTCGATCGAACGGACGAACAGGTCGTCGGGCAGCTCCGGCATCGCCAGACGGCGGGCCGACTGACGCAGACGCTCCGCGTTCGCGGTGAGACGGAACGACGAGATGCCGCCGCCCGGCTGACGGTAGGCCTTCAGACCCTCGAAGATGGCCTGCCCGTAGTGCAGCACCATGCCGGCCGGGTCGAGTTCGATCGGACCGTAGGGCAGCACCTCGGCGTCGTGCCAGCCGCGGCCCTCGGTGTACATGATCGAGACCATGTGATCGGTGAAGAACCGACCGAATCCGGGCGCCTCCAGAATCTCGCGCCGCGCCTCTTCGGTCGCGGGAGAAGGATGCTGGGTGCGCGCGAATTCGAGGCCGTCTGTCATAAGCCGTAATCCTATCTAACGGAGTTTCGCCGCTTTTTCCCTGGTGCCGAGCGTTACCTGGTGTGGACCGGCACGAACGGCGGCGTGACGACCTCGCATCGGAGGCTACGCCCGCGCACGTCGACGGAGATCTCGTCGCCCGCCGCCACCCCGGAGGCAGTGTCGAGCAACGCCAGAGCGATCCCCACCTTGAGCGTCGGCGAGAAGGTGCCCGACGTGGTCTCGCCGATCGACGCACCGTCCTTCGACACGGTCTGTCCCTGCCGCAGAACGCCGCGGTCGAGCGCCTTGATCCCCCACATCCGCCGAGCCGGACCCGCGGCCTTCTCCGCGGTCAGCGCGTCGCGACCCCAGAACTGCGGCTTGGCCCAGCCGATGGCCCAGCCGCAACGCGCCTGCAACGGCGAGATGTCGAGCGAGAGTTCGTGTCCGTGCAGCGGGTATCCGGCCTCGGTGCGCAGGGTGTCGCGGGCACCGAGCCCGGCGACCTCGCCGCCCTGCGCGCGCACGGCGTCGATCAGTGCCCGGAACAGTGCCTCCGCGTCGGCCCAGCGCGGCAGCAACTCGAAGCCGCGCTCACCGGTGTAGCCGCTCCGGCACACCCGGACCGGGACGCCGTGCCAGTCCATGTCCGCGAAACCCATGTAGTCGATGTCGGCGATCGCGATGTCACCGCGCAGGTCCAGCGCCGCGAGGACCTCACCCGCCTTGGGTCCCTGCACCGCGAACACCGCGTAGTCGCGGTGCTGGTCGGTGATCTCGATTCCCTCGGGCGCGGCCGCCTGCAGTCGCGCGACGACGTCGGCGGTGTTGGCCGCGTTCGGGACGAGGAACACCTCGTCGTCGGCGACGTAGTAGGCGATCAGGTCGTCGACGACGCCGCCGGCCTCCGTGCAGCACAACGTGTACTGGGCCTGGCCGGGGCCGATCTTGCCGAGGTCGGCGGTGAGTGTCGCGTTGACGAAGTCGGCGGCGCCGGCGCCCGCGACGAGCGCCTTGCCCAGGTGGCTGACGTCGAACAGGCCGACCGCCTCGCGGACCGCGGTGTGCTCGGCGACGGTGCCGGCGTACGAGACGGGCATCTCCCAGCCGCCGAACGGGGCGAAGGTGGCGCCGAGGTCGACGTGAACGGAGTGGATGGGTCCCTGCAGCAGCTGCTCGTCGCTCATGGGCGACAACGCTAGCCGACGCCGCCTGCACCTCCGTACCGCATTCCGGGCACTAACATCGGATTTCGGCAAGCCCCTTTTTCTTCCTTCCCCACCGCAGGAGATGCCCGTGCCCGCAACCTCGTCCCCCATTCGCCCCCTGGGCCCCGAACTGGCTCCGGTCGGATCGATCGGAAAGCGGGCCGACGTGCTCGTGATCGGTCTGACGGCCGGATCCGACGGACCGGAGGCGCTCGTCGGCGCCGGCGTGGACGAGGAAGTGTTGGCCGGGCTCCTCGACGACCTGCAGGCCGTCGGCGCGACCGGCAAGGCCGAGGAACTCACTCGCGTCCCCGCCCCGGCCGCACTGGCGGTGTCGAGCGTGCTGGCCGTCGGACTGGGCGCAGCCGACAAGATCGACGGCGAGCAGGTCCGCAAGTCGGCCGGCGTGGCCGCTCGCGCACTGACCGGTGTCGCAACCGCCTCCACCACTCTGTCGGCTGTCGACCTCGGTGCCGCCGCGGAGGGCTTCTACCTGGGGGCGTACAGCTACAGCGAGTTCAAGGCGAAGTCGGCGCCGGGCGCCGGCGCGCAGCCGCTCGCCCGCGTCGAACTGCTCGTCGAGGCACCGCGGGCGAAGTCCACGAAGGACACGCTGGCCCGCTCGATCGCCGTCGCCGAGGCCGTCGCCACTGCGCGTGAGCTCGTCAACACCCCGCCGAGCCACCTGTTCCCGGCCGAGTTCGCCGCCCGCGCCAAGGCCCTCGGCTCCGCCGCCGGGCTGACCGTCAAGGTCCTCGACGAGAAGGCACTCGCGAAGGCCGGTTTCGGCGGCATCGTCGGTGTCGGTCAGGGCTCGTCCCGCCCGCCGCGCCTGGTGCAGATGACGTACTCGTCCGGCAAGCGCCGCGGAGTCAAGAAGGTCGCACTGGTCGGCAAGGGTGTCACGTTCGACACCGGCGGCATCTCCATCAAGCCGGCTGCCGGCATGGAGAACATGACCTCCGACATGGGCGGTGCGGCCGCCGTCGTCGCCACGGTCGTGCTGGCCGCCAAGCTGCGCCTGCCCGTCGACGTCACGGCGTGGGTGCCGATGGCGGAGAACATGCCGTCGGCGACGGCGCAACGTCCCGGCGACGTGCTCACCCAGTACGGCGGCACCACCGTCGAGGTGATCAACACCGACGCCGAGGGCCGCCTGATCCTGGCCGACGCGATCGCCCGCGCCTGCGAGGACGAGCCCGACTACCTGATCGACACCGCGACGCTGACCGGCGCGCAGATGGTGGCCCTGGGCAACCGCACCGCGGGCGTCATGGGCACCGACGACTTCCGCGACCGCGTCGCCACGATCTCGCAGGAGATCGGCGAGAACGCGTGGCCGATGCCGATGCCGTCGGAGCTGCGCGCCGACCTGAACTCGCGGGTCGCCGACCTCGCGAACGTCACCCCGCACCGGTGGGGCGGCATGCTCGCTGCCGCGATCTTCCTGAAGGAGTTCGTCGCCGACGACGTGCAGTGGGCGCACATCGACGTGGCCGGGCCGGCGTTCAACACCGGCGGCCCGTTCGGCTACACCGGCAAGGGCGGCACCGGTGTCCCGGTTCGGACGATGATCTCGGTGATCGAGGACATCGCCGCCAACGGCTAGGCGCTCCGCGCCCGTGCGCCCTTCTGGTAGCCGCGACTACCGAAAAGGCGCACGGGTGGCGCAGCCGCCTACAGTTCGCGCTGCCGTTCCCGCTTGCGTTCGATCCGGCGCCGGTTGTCGTAGTCGCGCATGCGCTGCGGGTATCCGGTCTTGCGCACGTCGTAGACGGGGATCTTCAGGTCCTGGCCGAGTTTGCGGGCGCCCCGCTCGCCGCCGACCTTGCGCCGCGTCCATTCGCCGTCGTACGCGACGAGCACGACGGTCAACTCGGTCACCGTGGTCTCGGGTTCGATGTAGGCCTCGACGCCGCGGTGCGAAGCCGCCCAGTCCGCCAGGTGACGCGCGTCGGACTCGACCCCCGCCCTCGGACGCGCCCCACCCCGGCGCGTGAATCGGTCGAACAACCCCACGTGAACTCTCCTCCCGGCGCTTCGCGGACGACTCCGCAGCGATCTGTCCGATTTTGCCAGCCCGTGACAGCAGCGACGAGGAAATTCACGTGACACGCCCCTCGCACGACGCGCCCAGGGCATCAATGAAAGGATGGGCGGAGGCGCCGCACGACGGGTCCGAAGCGCAGCACACCGCCGGAGTGAGGCGCCTCGGAAACGTCGTACAACGCCGCCGGAACCGTGCTTCTCGAGCACAATGGTTTTCGACCACAAGTCGACAAAACTCAACAAACCCGAACACAACCGTCGAGGAGTCAAAAGAAATGGCCTTCTCCGTCCAGATGCCAGCCCTGGGTGAATCCGTCACCGAGGGAACTGTCACGCGGTGGCTCAAGCAGGAAGGGGACACGGTCGAAGTAGACGAGCCGTTGCTCGAAGTCTCCACCGACAAGGTCGACACCGAGATCCCGTCGCCCGCTGCCGGCGTCCTGACGAAGATCGTCGCGCAGGAGGACGACGTCGTCGACATCGGTGGCGAGCTGGCCGTGATCGGTGAGGCCGGCGAGGCGCCTGCCGCCGAGGCCACTCCCGCTCCCGCCGCCGAGGCCACTCCCGCTCCCGCCGCCGAGGAGACTCCGGCCCCCGCCGAGGAGACTCCGGCTCCCGCCGCCGAGTCTGCACCGGCTCCGGCCGCCGAGCCCGCCGCTGCTCCTTCCGACGGTTCCTCGTCCGGCACCCCGGTCACGATGCCGGAGCTGGGCGAGTCGGTCACCGAGGGCACCGTCACCCGCTGGCTCAAGGCCGTCGGTGACGAGGTTGCCGTCGACGAGCCCCTCCTCGAGGTCTCGACGGACAAGGTCGACACCGAGATCCCGTCGCCCGTCGCCGGTGTGCTGCTCGAGATCAGCGCGCAGGAGGACGACGTCGTCGACGTGGGCGGCCAGCTCGCCGTCATCGGCTCCGGAGCTCCGGCGGCCGCTGCCCCGGCCGCTCCGGCTCCCGCACCCGAGCCCACCCAGCCTCCCGCACCCGAGCCCACCCCGGCTCCCGCCGCTGCTGCTCCGGCTCCGGCTGCCGCACCGGCCGCCCCCGCTGCTGCTCCCGCACCGGCCGCCGCACCGACCCAGTCGACCGACAACGCGCCGTACGTCACCCCGCTCGTGCGCAAGCTCGCCGCCGACAACAACGTCGACCTGTCGAAGGTCTCGGGCACGGGCGTCGGTGGACGCATCCGCAAGCAGGACGTCCTCGCCGCCGCCGACGCCGCCAAGGCTCCCGCCGCCGCTCCGGCTGCAGCCGCCCCCGCTGCCGCCGCTCCGGCCCCCGCCGCGACCGCGGGTGTGCGTCCGGAACTCGCGCACCTGCGTGGCACCACGCAGAAGGTCAACCGGATCCGTCAGATCACGGCCGTCAAGACCCGCGAATCGCTGCAGAGCACCGCTCAGCTGACCCAGACCTTCGAGGTCGACGTCACCCGGATCGCGGCGCTGCGTGCGCAGGCGAAGGCCGACTTCGCCGAGCGCGAGGGCGTCAACCTGACGTTCCTGCCGTTCTTCGCGAAGGCCGTCGTCGAGGCACTCAAGGTTCACCCGAACGTGAACGCGAGCTACAACGAGGACGCCAAGGAGATCACGTACCACGCTGCCGAGCACCTGGGCATCGCGGTCGACACCGAGCAGGGCCTGCTCTCGCCGGTCATCCACAACGCGGGCGACCTGTCGCTGGCCGGCCTGGCCCGCGCGATCGCCGACATCGCCAAGCGTGCCCGCACCGGTGGCCTCAAGCCGGACGAGCTGTCCGGTGGCACCTTCACGATCACCAACATCGGTAGCCAGGGCGCCCTGTTCGACACCCCGATCCTGGTGCCGCCGCAGGCTGCGATGCTGGGCACCGGCGCGATCGTCAAGCGCCCGGTCGTGGTCCAGGACGAGAACGGCAACGAGTCCATCGGCGTCCGCTCGATGTGCTACCTGCCGCTCACCTACGACCACCGCCTGGTCGACGGCGCGGATGCGGGTCGTTTCCTGACCACCATCAAGCAGCGCCTCGAGGAGGCGTCGTTCGAGGCCGATCTGGGCCTGTGAGGTCCCGCGGATCGCGAACGCCACACGAATGACCGCCGAGGGGCACCACTTCCACACGAAGTGGTGCCCCTCGGCGTATCGGCAGGAGCCGTCGAAGGAGGAGAACACATGCGGATCGTCGTCGCCGGGTCGTCGGGCCTGATCGGGAACGCGCTCGTCACATCGCTGCACGCGGACGGCCATGAGGTGACCCGACTGGTGCGCAGACGGCCGTCGAGTCCCGACGAGTCCCAGTGGGATCCCGGACGTGGGCAGCTCGACGACGAGGTGCTGCGCGGCACCGACGCGGTCGTCAACCTGTGCGGCGCCGGGATCGGCGACAAGCGCTGGTCGGGGGCCTACAAGCAGGAACTGCGCGACAGTCGGCTCACCACGACGGACGTGCTCGCCCACGCGGTCGCCGAGGCCGGCGTTCCGGTGCTCCTGAACGGCAGCGCGATCGGCTACTACGGCGACACCGGTGACCGGATCGTCGACGAGCGTTCACCGGCCGGCGGCGGGTTCCTCGCAGATCTCTGCCGAGACTGGGAGGCGGCCACTGCGCGGGCGAGTGCGGCCGGTGTCCGCGTCGTGAACCTGCGGACCGCGACGGTGCTATCCCCCACCGGGGGCATGCTCGGCAAGTTGCGTCCACTGTTCTCGCTGGGCCTCGGTGGACGCCTGGGCAGCGGCCGGCAGTACCTGTCGTGGATCTCCCTCGCCGACGAGGTGGCCGCGATCGAGTTCGCACTCACCCACGACGACGTTCGCGGGCCCGTGGACCTGTGCGCGCCCGAACCGGTCACCAACACGGCCTTCACGTCGGCGATGGGTCACGCACTGCATCGGCCGACCCCGTGGATCGTGCCGGGCTTCGCGGTGTCCGCGCTGGTCGGCGAGTTCGCGCGGGAGGCCGTCCTGACCGGACAGCGGGCGGTCCCGAAAGTGCTGACGGACGCCGGTTTCGACTTCCGGCACCGCACGATCGAGGACGCTCTCGGATACGCATTCGGTCAGGCGTAACGTCTTCGATCATGAGCAGTGTCTTCGCGGCGGCCACGAGCACGGCCCGCTCCAGTTCCCAGCCGATGGTCGTCGAGCAGCTCGGGCGCATCGACTACATGGAGGCGTGGGATCGCCAGCGCGTGATCGCCACCGCGCGGGCGGACGACGAGGGTGCCGACACGCTGCTGCTGCTCGAGCATCCCGCCGTGTACACCGCGGGTAGGCGCACCGCGCCGGAGGACCGTCCCGCCGACGGCACACCCGTCATCGACGTCGACCGCGGCGGCAAGATCACGTGGCACGGTCCGGGTCAGCTGGTCGGCTATCCGATCGTCAAACTCGCCGAGCCGGTCGACGTCGTCGGGTACGTCCGCCGGGTCGAGGAGGCGCTCATCGCGGTGTGCACCGACCTGGGCCTGACGTGCGGACGAGTCGAGGGCCGATCCGGCGTGTGGCTGCCCGCGGCGCTGGTCGACGGCAACTGGCTGCCCGAGCGGAAGGTGGCCGCGATCGGGGTGCGGGTGCAGCGCGGCGTCACGATGCACGGTTTCGCCCTCAACTGCAACGCCGAACTCGACGGGTTCGACAACATCGTCCCGTGCGGCATCACCGACGCCGGCGTGACGACCCTGTCGCGCGAGCTCGGGCGCGACGTGACCGTCGACGACGTCGCGCCCGCCGTGATCGCGGCAGTACAGGCGGCGCTCGACGGCGCCTTGCCGGTGGCCACCCACGACATCGAACGAGTGACCTTCGACACGGCCGCGGCGGCCCCCGAGTTCACGACCGTGCGGTTCGGTTGAGGCCTGCCGCCCAGCCCGGAGCGACGGTTCGGTCAGGCGTACGATCGACGGCGTGACTGTCGCCCCAGAAGGACGGAAGCTGCTCCGCATCGAGACCCGAAATGCGGAAACTCCGATCGAACGCAAGCCCAACTGGATTCGGACCCGCGCGAAGATGGGCCCGGAGTACACCGAGCTCAAGGGCCTGGTGAAGAACGAAGGCCTGCACACGGTCTGCGAGGAAGCGGGCTGCCCCAACATCTACGAGTGCTGGGAGGACCGGGAGGCGACGTTCCTCATCGGCGGCGAGCAGTGCACGCGCCGTTGCGATTTCTGCCAGATCGACACCGGCAAGCCGGCCGCGCTCGATCGTGACGAGCCGCGCCGGGTCGCCGAGAGCGTCAAGGCGATGGGTCTGCGCTACTCGACCATCACCGGTGTGGCCCGCGACGACCTGCCCGACGGCGGCGCCTGGCTGTACGCGGAGACCGTGCGTCAGATCCACGCGATGAATCCGGGCACCGGTGTCGAGAACCTGATCCCCGACTTCAACGGCAAGCCCGATCTGCTGGCCGAGGTGTTCGAGTCCCGTCCCGAGGTGCTCGCGCACAACCTGGAGACCGTGCCACGCATCTTCAAGCGGATCCGCCCGGCGTTCCGCTACGAGCGCTCACTCGGCGTGATCACGGCGGCCCGTGAATTCGGCCTGGTGACCAAGTCGAACCTCATCCTCGGTATGGGCGAGACCCCCGAGGAGGTCCAGCAGGCGATGGTCGACCTGCACGAGGCGGGCTGCGACATCATCACGATCACGCAGTACCTGCGCCCCTCGCCGCGGCACCATCCGGTCGAACGGTGGGTCAAGCCCGAGGAGTTCGTCGAGCACTCGCGGGCCGCCGAGGAGATCGGATTCGCCGGTGTGATGGCCGGTCCGCTGGTGCGTTCGTCGTACCGGGCCGGCCGCCTGTACGCGCAGGCGATGGCCCGCCACGGCCGCGCCCTGCCCGAAGGCCAGGCCCACCTCGCCGAGGAGGGCAGCGCTTCCCAGGAGGCGAGCTCGGTGCTCGCGAGGCTCGCCGCCCGCGCCTGACGTGTTCCCCCCCTCACCGCGCGCGCGATAGGGCACGGTGAGGGTCGTATCCTGTGAGGTATGGCGAACGGCAGTAAGTCCGGTAAAGCGGGCAAACCAAGCAAGGAAGCGAAGGCTGCGGCGAAGGCGGCCCGCAAGCAGGCGTCCAAGGAACGCCGGACTCAGCTCTGGCAGGCGTTCCAGATGCAGCGCAAGGAAGACAAGCTGCTGCTGCCGATGATGATCGGCGCACTCGTCGCGAGTGCGCTCGTGTTCTTCCTCGTCGGGCTGATCTTCGGCATCGAGTGGTTCCTGCTGCCGATCGGTGTCCTGGTGGGCGTCCTGCTGGCCTTCATCATCTTCGGCAAGCGGGTCCAGAAGACGGTGTACGGCAAGGCCGAGGGCCAGGCCGGTGCAGCCGCGTGGGCACTCGAGAACATGCAGGGCGCGTGGCGGGTGAAGAACGCCGTCACCGGCACCGCTCAGCTCGACGCGGTGCACCGGGTGATCGGCCGTCCCGGCGTCATCCTGGTCGCCGAGGGTTCGCCGCAGCGGGTCAAGGGCCTGCTCGCACAGGAGAAGAAGAAGACGGCCCGCCTCGTCGGCGACACCCCGATCTACGACATCGTCGTCGGCAACGACGAGGGCCAGGTTCCGCTGTCGCAGCTGGTCAAGTACCTCAACAAGCTGCCGCGCAACATCGACACCAAGCGCATGGACTCCATCGAGTCGCGTCTGGCCGCGCTCGGCAGCCGCAGTGGTGCGGCCATGCCCAAGGGTCCGCTGCCGCCCGGCGCACGGATGAAGGGCATGCAGCGCACCATCCGTCGTCGCTGATCCTTCCCACGCACGAACGCCGAATGTCACATCGGTTCAGTCGGACTGAACCGGTGTGACATTCGGCGTCTACGGGCTACCTGGACAGTGACGAATCAGCGCGTGCGCACCAACGCGGTGCCGGTGGCACGGTCGTGCATGCCGCGGCCGTCGACGTCGGTGATGACCGCCGGCGCGATGAAGACGATCAGGGCCTGACGGGCCAGGGCGCGCAGGAATCCGACCGGCACGGGGCCGTCGACGCGGGCCACCTGCAGTCCCATCGCGTACTGCCCCGGAGTGAACGAGAACAGGGTGACGCAGACGAGGCCGACGACGAACCACAATCCCAGCGTGTTCGTCGAGACGTAGGAGTCCCACGGCGCCTGCTGCATGAACAGCATGACCACGCCGGCCGACATGAACCAGTCGATGACGAGGGCCCCGATGCGGCGACCGGTGGTCGCGAGCGACCCGGGGCCGTCGGCCGGAAGCCCGAGAAGTTCGCCTCGGTACGCCTGCGCCTCGGTCTGGTCCTTCGGCAGCGCCGCGGACGGTCCGGAGAGCCAGGAACCCATCATTCGTGCCATAGCGTCCAGGATAGGCGTCGACGTGCGGGTTCCGACCGGCCGTGGCACCCGGGGTGCCCTCCGTCACACTGACGGAAGTGGGCCGACCGGTGGGAATGGTCACATTCACACCCGGTCCACGGGCCGAATCCCGACGTGTAACACTGGCGAAACATAGGCTTGATTAGCGGGCAACACCGGCTCTCTACCGTCTTGCCTCGACGAAGCCGCCGCAACCCGACCGGCAGGTAACCGACTTAAGGAGCACCAACGTGGCGTTCACCACGGCCGATGAGGTCATCAAGTACATCGCCGAACAGGACATCGAGTACGTCGACATCCGATTCAGCGACCTGCCGGGCGTCCAGCAGCACTTCTCCATCCCGGCCTCCGCGTTCAACCAGGACGTGTTCGAGGACGGCCTCGCGTTCGACGGCTCTTCGGTCCGCGGCTTCCAGTCGATCCACGAGTCCGACATGATGCTCCTCCCCGACGTCGCGACCGCGCGGATCGATCCGTTCCGCAAGGCCCGCACCCTGAACATGGACTTCTTCGTCCACGATCCGTTCACCCGTGAGGCCTACAGCCGCGATCCCCGTAACGTCGCCCGCAAGGCGGAGGAGTACCTGAAGTCGACCGGCATCGCCGACACCGCGTTCTTCGGTGCCGAGGCCGAGTTCTACATCTTCGACTCGGTCCGCTACGACTCGCAGATGAACGGCGCGTTCTACGAGCTGGATTCGGTCTCCGGCGCCTGGAACACCGGCAACGACGTCAACGCCGACGGCTCCCCCAACCTCGGCTACAAGGTTCGCCCCAAGGGCGGCTACTTCCCCGTCGCACCGTACGACCACTACGTCGACCTGCGTGACGCGATCTCCACGAACCTGACGAACGCGGGCTTCGAGCTCGAGCGCGGCCACCACGAGGTGGGCACCGGTGGTCAGCAGGAGATCAACTACAAGTTCAACACCCTGCTTGCCGCTGCCGACGACCTGCAGCTGTTCAAGTACATCGTGAAGAACACCTGCTGGCAGTACGGCAAGTCGGCCACCTTCATGCCGAAGCCGCTGTTCGGTGACAACGGCTCGGGCATGCACGTGCACCAGTCGCTGTGGAAGGACGGCAAGCCGCTGTTCCACGACGAGGCCGGCTACGCGGGCCTGTCGGACATCGCTCGTTGGTACATCGGCGGCATCCTGCACCACGCGCCGTCGCTGCTGGCGTTCACCAACCCGACGATCAACTCGTACCACCGTCTGGTGCCGGGTTACGAGGCCCCCATCAACCTGGTCTACAGCCAGCGCAACCGCTCCGCCGCGGTCCGCATCCCGATCACGGGCAACAACCCGAAGGCCAAGCGCATCGAGTTCCGCGCCCCGGACTCCTCCGGCAACCCGTACCTGAACTTCGCCGCGCAGATGATGGCCGGCCTGGACGGCATCAAGAACAAGATCGAGCCGATGGCTCCGGTCGACAAGGACCTCTACGAGCTCCCGCCGGAGGAGGCCCGCAACATCCCGCAGGCGCCCACCAGCCTGTCGGCCGTCATCGACCGCCTCGAGCAGGATCACGACTACCTCACCGAGGGCGGCGTGTTCACCACCGACCTGATCGAGACCTGGATCGCGATCAAGCGCGAGCAGGAGATCGCCCCGGTCAACCTGCGTCCGCACCCGTACGAGTTCTCGCTGTACTACGACTGCTGAGTCGTATGAACCGCTGACGCCGTCGCGTCGGTAGTTCGTCGAATCGACCCGCTCCCCGATCACCGAAACGATCGCGGAGCGGGTCGATTCGTTCATGTCGGCCCAGAACCGGGCGACGTCGATCCGAGTGATGTTAGATCGGAATCATGTGGTCCGATCGGTCCACATGGAGAGGATGCCGTGCCTGCCCCCATTGCCACCGCAACTCCTGCCGCGCACGCGGCCCTCCTGGGCCTCGGCGTGTACCGGCCCCGACGTGTGGTCCCGAATTCCGAGATCGTCGACCGCATCGATTCGTCCGACGAGTGGATCCGGACTCGTTCCGGCATCACGGCTCGCGGCTGGGCCGAGCCCGACGAGACCATCGTCTCGATGAGCGTCGCCGCCGCCCGCGACGCGCTCGCCGCGGCGGGACTGGTCGCCGAGCAGATCGACGCCGTCGTGCTGGCCACCTCGTCACAGATGGTGCTCGGCCCGTCGGCCGGAGCGGTCGTGGCGACGGAACTCGGCATGCAGGACACCGCCGCCTTCGACGTCTCCGCAGGTTGTGCCGGCTTCTGCTACGCGCTCGGCAACGCGGCGAGCCTCGTCCGCGCAGGGCAGGCCCGGCACGTCCTGGTGATCGGCGTGGAGCGGCTGTCCGACCTACTCGATCCCACCGACCGGACGTGCGCGTTCATCTTCGCCGACGGCGCCGGTGCGGTCGTCGTCGGTCCCTCCGATTCCGAGGGGATCGGTCCGGTCGCGTGGGGTTCGGACGGGAGCCAGACCAAGGCGATCAAGCAGGACAAGGACTTCATGCAGTATTTCGCCGAGGTCGCGGCCGCCGAAGCCGCGGGTGGCAGTACGGAGCGGCCGTACATCCGGATGGACGGCCAGGCCGTCTTCCGTTGGGCCATCACTTTTCTGGAGAAGGCGTGCCGCGACGCGCTGGAGAAGGCCGGGGTCACCGCGGACGACCTGGACGCGTTCGTGCCGCACCAGGCCAACAGTCGCATCACCGACGCGCTGATCCGCACTCTGGGGCTCCCCGATTCCGTCGCGGTGGCGCGGGACATCGCCGAGAGCGGCAACACCAGCGCTGCATCGATCCCCATGGCGATGGAACAGCTCCTCCGCTCCGGCGAGGCCCGCCCCGGTGACACCGCGCTGCTGCTCGGCTTCGGCGCCGGCCTGGCCTATGCCGGGCAGGTGGTCCAGCTCCCCGCGATTTCGTAGGCAGGACAGGCAAGAAACGAGCCCGTCACTCCCTCGGGAGTGACGGGCCCGTCGGTGTCGGTGCCGAGCGCTCGACTCAGTAGCGGCTCGCGCCGGAGAAGGTCATCGAGTCCAGCGGCGAGATCTTCACGTTCTCGCCCTCGGTGGGGGCGTGCACGACACTGCCGTTGCCGATGTAGATGCCGACGTGCTCGGCGCCGTAGAAGGCGACGACGTCACCGGGCTGCAGGTTGGCCTTGGACACCGAGGTGCCGCCGCCGACCTGGTCGTAGCTGGTGCGCGGGACCGACTTACCGGCCTGCTTGTAGGCCCACTGGACCAGACCGGAGCAGTCGAACGAGCTGGGGCCAGTGGCGCCCCACACGTACGGCGAGCCGACCTTCGACTGGGCGGCGTTCGCGACGGCCTGGTTCGACCCGGCGACCGGGGTGGCCTCGATGGAGCTGCTGCCCCAGCTGGGCGCCGTGAACGGCTGCGCCATGGCGGGGGCGGCGGGAATCATGACGGCGCCGGCGGCGACAGCGCCGAGCAGCAGGCCGCGGGTGGTACGGGTCAGGCGGGTGTTCTTCAGGGCCATTCGAGGGTCCTCCGAGTCTTGCTGTGGTCCGACACTTGGTCTGGCATCGGTGTTCGGGCACAACCCAGAGTTCCGTCGTTATGGATTCGATACATCCGTAGAAGTACGCGAATGGGTACCTGTTCAGGTAACCGGGTATACGTGGTCCGCGCCGGAGCGGCGGTGGACATCCGGCGGAAATGGAGCGCTGACCAGCAAAGAGAGGCAGGAGATCAGCCATCTCCCGCAGCTCGGAGTGACTGTGCGGTTCGTGACTCACGCGACAATACGGGCAGTGTGATCCGGACCGCGATCACCCGAGACGCACCCGACTAGCCTCGAAGTAACGGCTCGAATGTCACGCTTACATCTCCGCGGCCGACGAGCGTGACGGTATCTCGACGTTGTCTCAGCCCGGTAATTTGCTCGCCAGCACGTCGACCTTGGTGATGGTGGGGTGCGCGACGAACAACTCGTCCGCGCGCGCCATGAGAGCCTGCGCGACCTTACCGGCGAGGTGCGCCTGCCGCCCCGCATCGTCGGGGAACGCGTCGAAGATGCCGAACGTGGCCGGGCCGAAACGCAGCGCGAACCACGCGGTGGTGTCCGGTTCCTCCTCTACCAGCGACAGCGCACTCTCGAGGAACTCGGCGACGGCAGCCTCCTTGCCGCGTTTCGCCTCCACTCGTACCAACAGTGCTGCGCGAACCATTCGGCACCTCCGAAGATCGTTCCCGGTACCACTCACTGTTCTCGCGCGCGCAGGCCGAGTCAACGAGGAGCGGGCGCCGCGACAAGGAGGTCACGACGCCCGCTCGCGGGTTGTCTCAGTCGAGGTCGGCGAACCGCGGAATCAGGTGCTCGGCCACCTGCTTCGCCTCGTCGATCAGCGGCCAACCGGCCAGGATCAGCGACGTCAGCCCCGTCCGCTGCTTCAGCACCCGGACGTGGTCGGTGATCTCGTCGGGGGCGCCGACGTAGTACACGGCCGACGACCCCGTCGCGAAGATATCGAGCGGCGACCACGCGGTGATGCCGGCGTACAGGCCGTCCCCGAGGTAGAGATCGTTCGGTTCGGGGATCTTTCCGGCCACGATGGTGTCGACCCACCCCTGCCGCTGGGCGTCACGCGCGGTGAAGGTCTTCAGGTCCTGTTGCCCACCGGTCCGACGCCGCACCGCCTTGTCCAGGACGTCGGTGATCTGGTCGATTCCGGCCTTCTCGAACAGCGACCGGAACCGGTCCATCGCCTCGTCCCGGGACGGGCGGACGATCACGCCGGACAGCGCGCCGAAATCGGTGAACTCGCGTCCTGCGGCGGCCGCGGCAGCCCGCGCACCGGCGAACTTGTCCTCGATGAACGACGTCTCGCGGAGCATCACCAGGTACGCATCGAGCACCTTGCCCGAGTTCGCCAGGCCGGCCGGGGAGTCGCCGGTACCCCACAGTGGAACGTCGTGGTCGGCCGGCCCGTCGATACGCAGCGGCGTGTTCGGGAAGTTCGACTCGGTGCCCTCACGGTAGTACCGCCGGAAGTCCGCCCAGTACTGTTCCCCCAGTTCGTAGCGGCGGTCGTGTTCGACGTTCATGTCGTACTTGGTGAGGATGTTGTCGCGTCCGTTCACCGAGTTGATCATGAGGCGGCCACCGGTGAAGGCGTCGAACGTGAGCGCCTTCTCGGCGAGCAGGCGCGCCGGGATCATGTTGGCGTAGATCGCGACGAGGAACTTCATCCGGCTGGTGTGCGAGGCCGCCCATGTCGCGGAGGCGAACGGATCGTTGGACCAGGTGGCGACGAGGGCGCCGTCGAAGCCGCCGTCGTCGATGGTCTTCGCGAGTTCGATCTGACGCGCCCCGTCCACCGGGTAGAGGCCGCCGGGGCTCCACGGGAAGTCGCCGTCGGCCTGCGTGAGGTACCAGAAAGTCTTGATGCTCATCGATTTCCACCCACGATCGCCGGATCGATCGACTCGACGAGGGCACGCTCGGCGAGCGTGGCCGCGTCGACCGCAGCCAAGGCGTCGAGGTACTCGACCGCGAACGAGCCGGGGCCCGAGGACTTCTCGGCGGCGATCTCCGACGCGACCGCGACGTGCGCGTGCGCGGCGGCGAGGCCGACGAGCGGGCTGGGTGCGACCGCGAGGTAGGCCGCGACCAGGCCACCGAGCGAGCACCCGGTCGAGGTGACCCGGGGCAGCAGGTCACTGCCACCGCCGATCCGGACCCCGACGACAGCGCCGTCGGCGTCGCGGCCCACCAGGTGGTCCACCGGGCCCGAGGCCGAGACGGCGTCGGCGTGCGCGAGCAGGGCGACTGCCGCGGGCACCGCCGCGGCGGGGTCGTCGGAGCTGTCGACGCCACGGGTGTCGCCGCCGAGACCGGCGAGGGCGATGATCTCGGAGGCGTTGCCACGGATCGCGGTGGGCCGGTGCTTCAGCAGATCGACCGCCAGTCCACTACGCCACGGCAGGCCGCCGACCCCGACGGGGTCGAGCACCCACGGGGTGCCGGCATCGTGCGCGGCCTCGGCCGCGAGCGTGAAGGCTGCCGCGGTGCCGTCGTCAGGCGTGCCGAGGTTCACCAGCACGCCGCCGGCGATGCGGGCGAATCCTGCTGCCTCGTGGGCGTTGTCGATGTGGGCGTTGCTGGCACCGGCAGCGAGGACCACGTTGGTGAGGAAGTTCGCGGACACGATGTTGGTGAGCGAGTGAACGAGTGGCACCTGGGTGCGCAGCGCGTCGAGGGCGCCGGCGAGATCATCGCCGGTGATGGTGCGGTTCATGGAAATCCTTGGGGAGTGGAACGATTCGGGTGGGAGGAATCAGGACCGACGACATCGGGTCACGGTTCACCGCCGGGCAGGGTCACGAGTGGCAACGCCGGGTCGGCGGTCCACTCCTCGAGGGATCCGTCGTAGATCCTGATGTCGTGGTGGCCGGCGAGGACCAGTCCGAGGGCGGACAGGCACGCCGAGATACCGCCACCGCAGTAGAGGACCACCGGATCGTCGGCGCCGGCGAGCGCCGCTGACGCGAGGGACCGGAGTTCCTCGACCGGCCGCAGTCGGCCCGTCTCGTCGAGCAGGCTCTTCGCCGACAGGTTCCGGCTGCCGGGGATGTGTCCGCGGCGCGAGTACCGGGTCTGCTCGGCACCGGAGAACTGGGCCGGCGCGAGCGCGCAGACCAGCGTCCCCGGCGCGCTCCCCTCGACGATCGCGACCGCATCGTGCCGGTCCGCCCATGCCGGCCGGTATTCCGTCACGTCGAGCGGCGCCGCCGCCGGGCGGACCGGAGCATCGTCCCCGACCGCGACCGGCAGATCGAGTGTGCGCCAGCGGGCCAGACCACCGTCGAGGACGCGCGCGTGAAACCCGATGCTGCGGAGCAACCACCACACCCGCGCCGCCCACGTCGTCGTGCCCTGGTCGTACAGGACGACGTCGGTGTCGGCTGTGATGCCCAGCCCGGCGAGGTCCTGGACGAGTTGCCCGACGCGGGGCCGGGAGAAGTGCAGGTCGCTGCCGCCGTCCGAGAGCACGGCGAGAAGATCGACGTGCCGCGACCCCGGCACATGCGCCTCTCGCCACGCCGATACTCCCGACGCGGGCCGGTAGTCGCCGTCGAAACGGGCAGGAGCCAGGAGGACTGTGACGTCCAGCACGACGGGCGCCGACTCCTCCCCGAGTAGGGCGGCGAGTTCCTCCGCCTGGATCAGGGGCCACGCAACGCTCGACAACTTGTACATCCTCACTACGACGATCAGCGCCCACGAACCTAAATGACGACGTGCGTATACGCAAGTATCCGACCGGCGTCGATGGCATAATCAGCGAGTCCGAAGCACAAACGACAGATGGGGCACCGATGGCACACGGGGACGACCTGACGGAACTCGGCGCACTCATACCCACCGACGCCGCCGGCCGATCCGATCAGACGTCCAGGCAGTACCTCCACCTGCGCGCCGACATCCTCGCCGGCAAGTTCCCACAGGGTGCGGCACTGCACGAGACGCAGCTGAGTGAGAAGTACGGCGCGTCCCGCACGCCGATTCGCGAGGCCTTGAACTGGCTCGCACACGACGGCCTCCTCGAACGCGCCGCGCGTGGTTTCCGGGTCCGCTCCGGCACTCCCGAGGACGTGATCGAGATCTACGCGGCGCGCGTCGCCCTCGAGTCGGAAGCCGCCGGCGCTGCCGCGATCCGGCACACCGACCTGGACATGGCCCGCCTCGACCGACTGCACAACTCCTGCTGCGGAGCCAAGGACGACAACGAGATCCGCACCGACAACTTCCGTTTCCACGAGGCGCTGTGGCAGGCCGCCCACAACACGACGATCATGACGCTGCTGGTCCGACTGACGACGCAGCTGCGGATCTATGACAGCGGACCGCCGTCGAACTACGGCGAACCCGATCTCCTCAATGCCGAGCACAGCAACATCCTCGAGGCGATCCGCGCTCGGGACGAACGGTCCGCACGGGAGCACATGCGCACCCACCTCGAGCGCAGCCGCGAGCAGCGGATCCATCTCTTCGCGAACGGCTGAGGCCGGTACGCCTCCACGGGTCCGCGGACGGTTTCGTCCGCGGACCTCGTCGTTTCGAAACCAGGCGGGGTCCAAAACCCGACAAAGGGTACTCAGGTAAGCCTTACTTTCTTTATTGTAGGCTTACCTGACCTTCCGATCCCGGAGGGTTGCTGCCGTTCCTCGAACGGCCACCGAGCCAACGACTTCTGCCTGCGGAGCCCCATGTCGACCCCTCCCCGTTCCCCGAACTTCACCGCCGCGCTCACGCGCCGAGACCTCATGCGCTCGATGGGGGTCGCAGCGCTCGCGCTCGGCGCCCTGGGCATCACCGCGTGCTCGAGCCGCGAGACCGTCTCCGCGACGGCCGCGGACGCCGCAACCGGTGGACCCGTCACGATCGTCGACCAGTACCGGAACACCGTCACGTTCGACACCCCGGTGGGCCGGATCGCGTCCGCCATCATCCCGGTGCCGTCGATGATCATCGGGTCGGACCAGTCCACCGCCCGCAATGTCGGCGTCAATCAGGTCGCGATCTCGATGGCTTCGAAAGGCATGCTGGGCACGATGTTCCCGCAGTTCCTCGACACCCCGGTGGTGGCGGGCAACGACTTCGTGCCGAACGTCGAGCACATCCTGAGTCTGAACCCGGACGTCGTGATCCAGTGGGGCGACAAGGGCGACGACATCGTCGCGCCGCTGCGCAACGCCGGCCTGAAGGTGATCCTGCTCAAGTACGGCACGCAGGAGGATCTCGAGGCCTGGATCCGGATCTTCGGCGAACTGCTGGGCAAGAAGGCCGAGGCCGACGCGGTGCTCGCGAAGATGGCCGACGACCGCGCGCTGGTCGAGAAGACCGCCACTGCACACGCGGCCGCGGCACCGAGGGCGCTCTACCTGTACAACGCGCCCGAGATCAAGGTCGGCGCCGACCACAGCTACATGGACTTCTGGATCGACCTGGCCGGCGGCCGGAACGTCGCGTCCGGCGCGGGTAGCGGCTCCAGCCTGGGGGTCACCCGCGAGCAGGTACTCGGCTGGGACCCGGAGGTGCTGATCCTCGGCAACTTCGAGCCGACCACCCCCGCCGACGTCTACGCCGACCCCAAGTGGGCGTCGCTGTCGGCGGTGAAGAACAAGCGCGTCTACAAGGCCCCGATCGGCGGCTTCTCGTGGGACCCGCCGTGCAATGAGTCGAACCTCATGTGGCTCTGGGTGAACTCGGTGTTCTTCCCGGACGTGAACCACGGACTGCGCGAGCGCATCCGGGAGACGTACCGCGCGCTGTACGCGTACGACGTCACCGATGCGGACGTCGACCGGATCCTCCAGATGCCGGCCAACTCGGGTAGCGCGGGCTATGACGCCTTCCGTGCTTGAGACCGCAACCGAGCAGCGGACGCGGCGGTCGTCGCGCTTCGTGGTGCCGGTGGTCCTCACCGTCGGGATCGTCGCAGTCGGACTGATCTCGCTGTCGGTGGGCCGGTACACCGTGCCGGTCAACGAGGTGGCCCGCATCCTGATCAACGAGGTGATCTCACTCCCCCGCACGTGGACCGACGCCGAGTCCAACGTCGTTCTCGGCGTGCGCCTTCCACGAGTCCTGCTGGGGATGCTCGTCGGCGGCGGCCTGGCGCTGGGCGGTGCCGCACTGCAGGCCGCGTTCCGCAATCCACTGGTGAGCCCGCAGATCCTGGGCGTCTCCTCGGGCGCCTCGTTCGGCGGCGTACTGGCCCTGATGTTCGGCCTGGGCTCGTCGTTCCTCGTCGGCGGCGCGTTCCTGTTCGGACTCGCCGCACTCGGCATGGTGCTGCTGATCGGCCGGAGCCGGTCGGGTGGCGCGATCCTCATGATCGTCCTCGGCGGCGTGGTCACCAGCGCGTTCTTCTCGGCCCTGGTGTCGTTCATCACCTACGTCGCGGATCCGTACACGACGCTGCCGTCGATCGTGTTCTGGCTCATGGGATCCCTTGCGACCGCGGACATGGCGAAGGTGCTCGTCGCGGCGGTCCCGATCCTCGCGGGATCGGCCGTGATCGTCGGACTGCGCTGGCGAATCAACATTCTCTCGCTCGGTGACGACGACGCCGCCTCGCTCGGGGTGAATCCCGGACGGCTGCGTGCCCTGCTGCTGACGATGGTGGCGCTCATGACCGCGGGCGCCGTCGCCGTGTCCGGCGTCATCGGGTGGGTCGGCCTGGTGGTTCCGCACATCGCCCGGCTGTGGGTCGGACCCGATCACCGGATCTCGATGCCCACGACGTTCGTGCTCGGTGCCGCCTACCTGACGATCATCGACACCCTCTCGCGCACGGTGAGTTCCGGCGAGATTCCGCTCGGCATCCTCACCGCGATCATCGGTGCGCCGGTATTCGTTCTGCTGCTGCGGAACTCGCGTAGACAGGCCTTCATCGATGCTTGAGATTCAGGACGCAGGTTTCCACTACCCGCGCCGGGACTGGGTGTTCCGGCACGCGAACCTGCGGATCGAGGGCGGCATCACGTCGATCCTGGGACCCAACGGCCAGGGCAAGACGACGCTGCTCCGGTGTATCGCGGGGCTCACGCCGTTGCGCGAGGGGCTGGTGGAGCGGGACACCGCGATCGGCTACGTCCCACAGGCCGCGCTGTCGAGCTTTGCGTACTCGGTCTTCGACATGGTCCTGATGGGCCGGGCGAAGAAGGTCTCGGCCTTCGCGGTGCCCGGTAGGGCCGACATCGCCCGTACCCGCGAGGTCCTGGACCGGGTCGGCATCGGCAATCTCGCTCGGCGCAGCTTCGCCGAACTGTCCGGCGGCCAGAGGCAACTGGTGCTCATCGCGCGGGCGCTCGCCTCGGACGCCACGTTCATGATCCTCGACGAGCCCGTGTCGGCCCTGGACCTGCGTAACCAGGCGAGGGTGTTGGAACTGCTGCGCGACCTCGCCGCGGACGGCATGGGCGTCCTGCTCACGACGCACCATCCGGATCATGCGCTGCACCTCGGTGGGCGCGCGGTCGTGATGTGCTCGCCCGAGGACATCCGCACCGGCGCCGTCACCGATCTCGTCACCGACGACATGCTCAGCGAGCTGTACGGCATCGACGTCGTGAGCGCCACCGTCGACGACCGCGGGGCTCCGCGCACCGTCCTCTACACCCGCTACGACACATTCACGGCCGCCGATCCGGCGGCCACCCTGCAGAAGGCTTCACGATGACTCTCGACACGACTGCGCCGCAGTCACTTCCACCGGTCCTGCACCTGGTGATGGGCACCAACACCGGCATGTCCGGCGGCACCACCGCTGCCCGCCGGGTGCAGCCCGTCGACCTGTACGACCTCGACACCCTGCACCTGGACGGCGTCCGCGGCCTGCTGATCAACGGTAACTGCGACCAAATCTTCCTCGAGCGCCGACGCGACCTGCTCACCGGCTTCGTCACCGGCGGCGGCCGCATCGCGATCATGGGTCACCCGCTCACCGACTTCCTGCCGGGCCTCGGCCAGTGGCGCAAGCTGCAGTACTCGGGCCCCAAGGATCTGGCGATCACCGCCGGTGAACCGCACCCGGTGTGGGAGGGTGTCGACCGCGCCGACGTCAGTTTCCGGCGCGGGGTGTCCGGCTTCTACGGCCGCGGCTACAGCCAGAAGCTGCCCGACGGCGCCGTCGTGACCAACCGCATCGGACGGCACGCGCTGCCCGTCGACTACGTGTATCCGCTCGGTGCCGGCGAGGTGCTGGTGCACGGCGGCATCGATCTGGCCGTGTACCAGGAGGATTCGAACACCTCCGCCCGCATCTTCCCGCAGCTGCTCACGTGGCTGGCCCAGCAGGAGGCACAGGCATGACCACCATCGAACCCTTCGCCCGCACCGATCGCGCCCCCCGCTCCCGGCGTCGACTCGCACTGGTACACGGTGGATCGCACTTCCACCTGCAGACGCTGAAGGACCCGGCGGTGATCGCACACCAGCCCGAGTTCCTGTACCTCGCGGACCTCGCCGACGGTGACCTCGATGCGTTCGACACCGTGATCCTCGCCGACCGCCTGCACCCCGAGTTGTTGCGTCGGCACACCGCGCAGATCCTCGCGGTCGCCGAGCGCGGCAGAACGCTCGTCGTCCTCGGCGAGAACGCGGCGCACACGTGGCTGCCCGGCGTGACGTGGACGGCGCGACCCACCAACTTCTGGTGGTGGCTCGAGGGCGAGGATCCGCTGATCCGCACCCGCAGCCCCGAACACGAGGCGTGGGAATACCTTTCGACGAAGTCGGTGATCTGGCACCACCACGGGCTGCTGCACACCGACGCGGATGTCGTGCCGCTGCTGGTGTCGGAGGAGCCCGACGAGAACGGCGACCTTCGCGACGCCGGGATGATGCTGTTCGAGGACACCGTCACCACGCCGGGTCGGATCATCGCGACCACACTCGACCCGACGTACCACCACGGCAACAACTTCATGCCGGGCTCGACGCGCTTCCTCTACGCGCTGCTGCGCTGGCTGGACAACACCGGCAGATGAGGCAAGCCCCCCCACACACACAGCTGAAGGGTCCCTTCGTGCGCTCGGAGGCACCGAAGGGACCCTTCAGCTGTCGGAGGGGAGTTTCTCAGTCGACGTCGTAGACCTCGGTGGCCGGCACCGCCAGCAACCGGTCCGTCATCTCCTGCTTCAGCACGACCAGGCGGGACTCCTCGGCGTCGGTGCGCCCGCTCCTGTTCACCAGTTCGATGAACTCGTCCGCCACGAATCCGCCGCGCACCTGCAGCGTCACGGAGGAACCGCGGTAGTCGAGCCGAAAGACGTAGTTGGCGAGTGTGCTTCCGCGCTCCGGCCGGGCCAGCGCGGGATCCACAACGTACCGACCGCCGGTCACTGCGCGCGTCACCATCTCGAAGGCGTCCCGCACGCCCGGTCCGCCGTGCGCCGTGGCGATCTCCACCTCACGACGCTCGATCGGGTGCCCCTCGTCCAGCAACGGCAGCGCGCGTTCGAGCACCTTGAACGCGTGCGCCACACCGCCGGGCGCGCTGGGCCCGTGGTATCTCATCAGATCGCCGAACGTGTAGACGAGCGGTGCCCCGCCCTCGACGACCGATACCTCCGACACTTCCGACCTCACGATCACTCCCCTCCGAACACCCTCTGCACCACGGCCTTCGCCCGCCGGGTGACCCGCAGGTAGTTGTCGAGGAACTCGTTGGCGTCGCCGCCCGGCCAGCCGGCCACCTGCGCGACGGCGGCGAGCACCTTGCCCGGTCCGGGCAACTGGTCGGTGGGCTTGCCGCGCACCAGCACCAGCGCGTTGCGTGCCTTGGTGGCGAGCAGCCAGGCGTCGCGCAGCAACTCGACGTCGCTCTCGCTCAACAGCTCCGCCGCACCGATGGCGTCCAGCGTCTCGAGGGTCGACGTGTTGTGCAGTGACGGGATCTCGTGCGCGTGCCGCAACTGGATCAGCTGCACGGTCCACTCGATGTCGGCGAGGCCGCCGCGACCGAGCTTGGTGTGCGTGGCCGGGTCGGCGCCGCGCGGCAACCGCTCCGAGTCGACGCGGGCCTTGATCCGCCGGATCTCCCGCACCGCCTGCTCCGACACCCCACCCTCGGGGTACCGGGTCTTGTCGATCATGTGCAGGAACCGCAGCCCCAGCTCTGCGTCCCCCGCGACCGCGTGGGCCCGCAGGAGCGCCTGCACCTCCCAGGCCTGCGCCCACTGCGCGTAGTACGCCTCGTACGACGTGAGTGTCCGCACCAGCGGGCCGCTCCGTCCCTCGGGCCGCAGGCCGATGTCCACCTCGAGCGGCGGGTCGGTACTGGGAGCGCCGAGCAGGGTCCGCACCCGGTCGCCGATCAGGTTGGCCCACTTCACCGCCCGCGTCTCGTCGACGCCCTCGTGCGGCTCGCACACGAACAGCACGTCCGCGTCGGAGCCGTAGCCGAGTTCGCCGCCGCCGAGGCGGCCCATGCCGATCACCGCGAACCGCGCCGGTGCGGGCTCTCCCGCCTCCGCCTCGTGCGCGCGGATCACCGTCGCGAGCGCGGCATTGAGTACCGCCGCCCACACCGACGACAGCGCCTTGCACACCTGCGGGACGTCGAGCATGCCGAGGATGTCGGCGCTCGCGACGCGCGCCAGCTCGTAGCGGCGCAGCGAGCGGGCGGCACCGATGGCCCGCACCGGGTCGACGTACCGCGCCGACGACGACAGGATGCCCCGCGCGACATCCTCGGGCTGCGGCTCGAGCAGTCGCGGACCGGACGGGCCGTCCGCGAACAGCCGGATCACGTCGGGGGCCTTGATGAGCAGGTCCGGGATGTACGCCGAGGACCCGAGCACCGTCATGAGACGCTGCGCCACGGACGCCTCGTCCCGCAGAAGCCGCAGGAACCACGTGGCGTCGACCAGGGCGTCGGACAGGCGCCGGTACGCGAGCAGGCCGGCGTCCGGATCCGGTGTGTCACCGAGCCATTCGAGCAACGTCGGCAACAGCAGGGCCTGGATGCGTCCCTTGCGTGACGCCCCACCGGTGAGGGCGGTGAGGTGGCCGAGCGCGTTCTGCGGCGCCGAGTAGCCGAGCGCAGCCAACTGGCGGACCGCGGCGTCCGGGCTCAGCCGCAGGGCTTCCTTGTCGATCCGCGCCACCGACTCGAGCAGCGGACGGTAGAACAGCTTGGCGTGCAGGCGCCGCACCCGGTGCGAGTTGCGCTTGATCTCCGCATTCAGCACCCCGAGCGCGTCGTTGCGCCCGTCGGGGCGCATGTGCGCGGCGCGAGCGAGCCAGCGCAGCGCTTCCTCGTCGTCCGGCGGCGGCAGCGTGTGGGTGCGCTTGAGCTTCTGCAACTGCAGGCGGTGCTCGAGCAGGCGCAGGAACTCGTACGAGGCAGTGAGGTTCGCGGCGTCGTCGCGACCGACGTATCCGCCGGCGGCGAGAGCCGTCAGGGCGTCGACGGTGCTCTTGACCCGCAGCGACGTGTCGGCCCTACCGTGCACCAATTGCAGGAGCTGGACGGCGAATTCGACGTCCCGCAGGCTCCCGCGACCGAGCTTGAGTTCCCGCTCGCGCAGTTCCGGCGGCACCGAGTTCTCGACCCGGCGGCGCATCGCCTGCACCTCCGGCACGAAGTCCTCGCGCTCGGCCGCCGTCCACACCATCGGGCCCAGGGCCTCGGTGTACTGCCGCCCCAGGTCGAGGTCGCCGGTCATCGGCCGGGCCTTGAGCAGCGCCTGGAATTCCCACGTCTTGGCCCACCGCTTGTAGTACGCGATGTGCGAGTCGAGGGTGCGGACCAGCTCCCCCCGCTTGCCCTCGGGACGCAGGGCGGCGTCGACCTCGAAGAAGGCCGCCGACCCGATACGCATCATCTCGCCCGCGATGCGGCTCGAGACCGCATCGGACGGTTCCGCGACGAATACCACGTCGACGTCGCTCACGTAGTTGAGTTCCCGCGCACCGCACTTGCCCATCGCGATGACCGCGATCCGTGCCGGGCACGGCTCGTCGGGAGACACCGCGGTGACGGCGACCGCCAGGGCCGCGGTGAGCGCGGCGTCGGCCATGTCGGAAAGCTGGTGCCCCACAGTCTGATATGGGACGACGGGCTCGTTCTCGACGGTGGCGGCGAGGTCAGCAGCCGCCAGCACCATCATCTGATCCCGATAGCACTTGCGGAGGGCGGCAATCGCTTCCGGCCCGGTGAGCTCGGCGCGGTACAGCATCGACGACGCGTTCGGGCCGGTCTCCGGGACGGCACCGACGCACGCGAGCAGCCGCCGCGTCATCTCTTCCTTCGACGGCAGCGTCATGTCGCCCGCCAGCAGCTTCCACGACGACGGGTCCGCGACGAGGTGGTCACCGAACGCGCTGGACGCACCGATCAGCCCGAACAGCCTGCCGCGCAGGCCCTTGTCGGTGTGCAACGCGCTGTCGAGCTCGGCCCACGCGTCGCCGAGCCCCTCCTGGATGCGCACCAGCGTGCGGAGGGCCAAATCGGCATTCGCGGCCCGCGACAAGGACCAGAGCAACTCGACCGAGTCGAGGTCGGACCAGCCGATCGCCTTCAGCTCGTCCGGAGCCGTGGGCTCCACGAGCCCCAGTCGGCCGACCCCGGGGACCGCCGAGCGAGCATACGGAGGCTTCACCGGAGCACCCCCGTCCGGACGTCGTCACCAGCGGAACATGGACCGGCCGGACGGGGCACGCGCGTCACCTCTCGGGATCTTCCTGGTCGGATCGGCCCTACAGGCCGAGGTAGGCCTTCAGCTCGAAGGGAGTGACCTGGCTGCGGTACTCCTCCCATTCGCGTCGCTTGTTGCGGAGGAAGAAATCGAACACGTGCTCACCGAGCGCCTCGGCGACGAGTTCCGACTTCTCCATCTCGGCCAGGGCTTCGGCCAGGCTGCCGGGCAGCGGCTTGTAGCCCATGGCGCGACGCTCGGCGCCGGTGAGCGCCCACACGTCGTCCTCCGCCTCGGGCGGCAGCTCGTAGCCCTTCTCGATGCCGCGCAGTCCGGCGGCGAGCAGGACGGCGAACGTCAGGTACGGGTTGCATGCCGAGTCGGGGCTGCGGACCTCGACGCGCCGCGACGACGCCTTGTTCGGCGTGTACATCGGCACGCGGATCAGCGCGGACCGGTTGGACGGGCCCCATGTCGCGGCCGTCGGCGCCTCGCCGCCGTGGACGAGCCGCTTGTAGGAGTTCACCCACTGGTTGGTGACGGCACTGATCTCGTTGGCGTGCTCGAGGATGCCGGCGATGAACGCCTTACCGGTCGCCGACAGCTGGTTGGGGTCGTCCGGGTTGTGGAAGGCATTGGTGTCGCCCTCGAACAGGCTCATGTGCGTGTGCATCGCCGAACCGGCCTGATCACCGAAAGGCTTGGGCATGAACGACGCCCGCACACCCTCGTCGATGGCGACCTCCTTGACGACGTACCGGAACGTCATCACGTTGTCGGCCATCGAGAGCGCGTCGGCGTAACGCAGGTCGATCTCCTGCTGGCCCGGCGCGGCCTCGTGGTGGCTGAACTCCACCGAGATGCCCATCGACTCGAGCGCGTCGATCGCGTGGCGACGGAAGTTCGGTGCCCGATCGTGCACGGCCTGGTCGAAGTAGCCGCCGCTGTCCGCGGGGACCGGTGGGCTGCCGTCGATCGGCCCGTTCTCCAGCAGGAAGAACTCGATCTCGGGGTGCACGTAGCACGAGAAGCCGAGGTCACTGGCCTTCGCCAGCTGGCGGCGCAGCACGTGCCGCGGATCGGCCCAGGACGGGGTGCCGTCGGGCATCGCGATGTCACAGAACATGCGCGCCGAATGCTGGGCGCCGTCCTTGTGTGCCCACGGCAGGATCTGGAAGGTCGAGGCATCCGGCTTGGCGACCGTGTCCGCCTCGGAGACCCGCGAGAAGCCCTCGATCGCGGAGCCGTCGAAGCCGATTCCCTCCTCGAAGGCGCCCTCGAGTTCGGCGGGCGCGATCGCCACCGACTTCAGGTAGCCGAGGACGTCGGTGAACCACAGCCGCACGAACCGAATATCGCGCTCTTCGAGGGTGCGTAGCACGAACTCCTTTTGGCGATCCATGCTCGCGAGCGTAAGCACATCGCGTTAAATCTGTGTTACATCGTGAAATCGGTCTCGTCGGCGCAGCTCAACACGTCAGGTCCCCATCGGGAACGGTGAGGTCCACGAAGTAGCGCGTGAGCGGATCGTCGATGCACGCGACACCGTCGAACGACGCGGTGTGCTGCGCGCCCCGGTACGTCACCAGCGCGGCGTCCAACTGTTTCGCCAGGTCCACGCCCGCCTGGTAGGGGGTGGCGGGGTCCTGCGTCGTCGACACCACCACGAGCGTCGGCAACCCCGCGACCGACGCCGGGTCGATCGCGTGCGGCGCACCGGTGTTCGGCACGGGCCAGAACGCGCACGCGTCGAGCGGTGCGTTGCCGGTCCCGCGCCCGTCGTCGAGGAACGGGGCGGCCTCCCGGTACCGCATGTCGGCCTCCCCGGCCACGGCCCGGTCGGTGAGCGGCGGATCGTCGACACACCGGATCGCGTTGAACGCGTCGTTGATGTTCGAGTAGCTGCCGTCGTCGGCTCGCCCCTCGTACAGGTCCGCCAGCAGCAGGAGCGTGTCGCCGTTGCCTTCCGCGAGACTCGACAGCCCGCCGCGCAGCGAACTCCACAGGCTCGGCGAGTACAGCGCCTGCGTCACACCGGTGATCGCGTCCGAGTAGCTCAGGCCCCGCGGGTCGGTGGTGGCGGCCGGTCGCGCGACCAACGGCTCGACGAGGGCCCGGAAACGCGCGTTCGCGGCGCTCGGATCGGTGCCGAGTGGGCAGTTCGACGTCTGCGCGCACTCCGCGGCGAACGCGTCGAACGCCTGCTGGAAGCCCGCTCCCTGGAGCACGACCTCCTCGACCGGATCCTGCTCGGGGTCGAGAGCGCCGTCGAGCACCATCGCCCGCACGTTCCGGGGGAACGTCTCCGCGTACTGCGTGCCGATCCGAGTGCCGTACGAGAATCCGAGGTAGTTCAGCTTCGCGTCGCCCAGCACCGAGCGGATGACGTCCATGTCCCGCACCACCTCGCGGGTACCGACGTGCGCGAGCAGGGGCAGCCCCGAGCGTTCCGCGCAGCGGGCGGCATACGTCCGGTTCTTCTCCTCGACGTACGCGATCCCCGCGGGGCTCATGTCGACGTCCGCGTCGCGCCGCTCGGCGTCGCTCTCCTGCGGGGTCAGGCAGCGCACCTGGGGTGTGGACGCGCCGATCCCCCTCGGATCGAAGCCGATCATGTCGAACCGCTCGGCCAGTTCGGTGCCCTCGGTGATCGACGCCGAACTCAGTCCGGACGCACCCGGGCCACCGGGATTGACGAGGATGGAACCCAGCCGGGCCCCGGTCGCCGGCGCACGCGAGATCGCGATCTGTGCGGTGTCCCCGGCGGGCGCGGCGTAGTCGAGCGGGACCGTGACCTTCGCGCACTCGAGCGACGCGCTCAACTCGTCCCCGTCGGTGGCGAAGCCGTCGCACGACCCCCACGTGATCTGCTGCGTGTAGAACGCCTCGAGTCCGGGCGGCACCTCGCCCGCGCCGGCGACGGCCTCGGCCACAGGCGTCCCGACGACGGTGTCCGATCTGTCCGCCGAGCTGCAGCCGGCCGCCAGGACGGCCACCGTCCCGATCGCAGCGGCCACGAACAAGCGGGGTCTGGACTGCATACCTAGATCGTGCCACGCGACCCTGAACCCCCGGTCGAGCCGCTGAACGCGGGAGAGGGGCGCGGCCGGGTGTGACGAACGGCACCGAAACAGCCCTACGAGGCTTCGCGACGCGGTGGCAGACTGAGACGCGTCAGCATCCCACCCGGGGACCCGCACGGCGGGCCTCGAGGCCAGAAAGGGACAACGATGTCCGAAAACGCTGTCTACGGCTCCGCCGCACCCGCGGCCCCCAAGCGCAAGACCCGCATCCATCACCTGCAGGCGATGAAGGCCGAGGGCACCCGCTGGGCCGAACTCACCGCATACGACTACTCGAGCGCCCGACTGTTCGAGGAAGCCGGCATCCCGGTCCTCCTCGTCGGCGACTCGGCCGCGAACGTCGTCTACGGATACGACACCACTGTGCCGGTCACGATCGACGAGATGCTTCCCCTGGTGCGCGGCGTGGTGCGCGGCGCACCGCACGCCCTCGTGATCGCCGACCTGCCCTTCGGCAGCTACGAGGCCTCCCCGCAACAGGCGCTCGAGACCGCGTTCCGCTTCATGAAGGAGGGACAGGCGCACG
This sequence comes from Prescottella equi, assembly GCF_002094305.1. GTDB lineage: Bacteria > Actinomycetota > Actinomycetes > Mycobacteriales > Mycobacteriaceae > Prescottella > Prescottella equi. The sequence goes on along the minus strand of NZ_LWTX01000001.1, from coordinate 803,566 downwards.
CCGTCAAGCTCGAAGGCGGCGAGCGTGTGGCCCCGCAGATCGCGGCGCTCACCGCGGCCGGCATTCCCGTGCAGGCCCACATCGGCTTCACTCCGCAGTCCGTCAACAGCCTCGGCGGATTCCGGGTGCAGGGCCGCGGCGACGGCGCCGAGCAGCTGGTCGCCGACGCGATCGCGGTCCAGGAGGCCGGTGCGTTCTCCGTCGTCATGGAGATGGTCCCGGCGGAACTCGCCGGACAGGTGACCCGCAAGCTCACCATCCCGACCGTCGGCATCGGCGCCGGTAACGAGTGCGACGCCCAGGTGCTGGTGTGGCAGGACATGGCCGGGTACACCAGCGGTAAGACCGCGAAGTTCGTCAAGCGCTTCGGCGAGGTCGGAACCGCTCTGCGCGACGCGGCAGCCGCCTACGCCTCCGAGGTGGAGTCCGGGGCCTTCCCCGCCGCGGAGCACAGCTTCTGACGCTGCCCACACGGCAGACGACGGGAAGGCCGGCCGACGAGATCGGACGGCCTTCCCGTTTTTTGGCACACTCGACATTCCGGACTGCGCAGCAGCCACCCCCGATCAGAACCGAGGTGCATCCATGACCGCACGCCGAGGACGCCTCGCGGCGACCGCCGCCGCGACCGCCGCACTCGCCGCCCTCGTCGGCGGGTGCAGCAGCACCGGCGATTCCCCGACGCCCGGTAACAGCGCACAGACGTCCGCGCTGACGTCGGCCCCGTCGGCCCCGCAGCCCTCGGCCACAGCGGGCGGGAACAGCGGTTCCGTCACCGGTGTCACCGACGCCCAGGCTGCGCAGCTGTGCTCGGACATCGACGAGCAACTGCAGAACTGGCGCACCTACACGCCGACGATCGGCAAGGGCGGGCTCAACACCGTCGTGATCTCGTGGGCCACCACGAACGGCGTCGACCTGCTGAAGCTCGCCGGTGACCGCGGGCAGGTCGACGCGATCACCAGCGCGCAATGTCCGCAGGTGCGCGACGGTGCGCTGTACGCGCTCGAGATCCCCGATCTCGCGTCCGCGCTGATCGGCTTCTGAGCCGTGCGGACGCCGTACCCCCCGATCGCGCCGCACCGCACGGGATTCCTGTCCGTCGGTGACGGGCAGAGCGTCTACTGGGAGGTCAGCGGAAATCCCGACGGCAAGCCGGTCGTCTTCCTGCACGGCGGTCCGGGCGGCGGCACCGATCCCGCGCACCGCAGCTTCTTCGATCCCGCGGCCTACCGGATCGTGCTGTTCGACCAGCGCGGCTGCGGGCGGTCCACGCCCCACGTCGCCGACGGCGCGGACCTCTCGGTGAACACCACCGATCACCTCGTCGCCGACATCGAAGCGCTACGAGAACATCTCGGCGTCGACCGCTGGCAGGTCTTCGGCGGCTCCTGGGGATCGACGTTGGCCCTGACCTACGCGCAGCGATACCCCGAACGCGTCACCGAACTGGTGCTGCGCGGAATCTTCCTGCTGCGCCGCACCGAAATCGACTGGTACTACAACGGCGGCGCCGGGAACCTCTTTCCCGAGCGATGGGAGCAGTTCCTCGCGCCGATTCCGCCCGAGCAGCGCTCCGGCGACCTCGTCGAGGCGTACCACGAGCTACTGCACTCCGACGATCCCGATGTCGCCGTGCGAGCGGCGATCGCGTGGTCCGGTTGGGAGGGCGCCACCAGCACGCTGCTCCCCCGCCCCGAACGAATCGACGAGACGTCCGAGCCGCGATTTGCCTTGGCATTCGCGCGGATCGAGAACCATTACTTCCGCAACGCGGGCTTCATCGACGACGGCCAACTGCTGCGCGATGCCGCTGTTCTGGAATCCGTCCCGGGTGTGATCGTGCAGGGCCGCTACGACGTCGTCTGCCCCGCCACCAGCGCGTGGGAGCTGCACCGGGCGTGGCCCGGCTCCGAACTGCACATCGTCGACGACGCCGGCCACGCGGCCGCCGAGCCCGGCATCACCCACCACTTGGTCGAGGCCACGGACCGCTTCCGCGCCTGACGGTTTCGGTCGACGCGTAGCCACCGGCACTGGTAGACCTGAAGCGTGGCCGCACAGAAGCACGGGCGTGGAGATTCGGTGCCCGACGTGATCGTTCCCGCGGCGCGGGGACACTACGAGCGACTGGTGTCGCTCGCCGTCGACGTGCGCGCGGACGCCGACGATTCCGTCCACCAGATGCGCGTGTCCACCCGCCGCCTGCGCAGTCTGCTCGGCTCGTACAAGCACGCGTTCCCGTCGGAGGCAACCCGCACGGCGCGCGCCGAACTGCGCTGGCTCGGATCGGTTCTCGGCAAGGCCCGGGACGCGGAGGTGCTCGCCGAGCGCTTCTCCGCCCTCATCGACGCACAACCCGGTGACCTCGTCGTCGGGTCCGTGCACCAGCGGCTGGTCGGGACGCAACAGGACCTGTACCGGGCCGCCCACGCGAGCGCGGTGGAAAGCCTCGACGAGCCGCGGTTCGCGGCGCTGTGCGCGCTGCTCGACGAGATCACTTCCGGCCGGCACCCCGTCCCCGCGGAGGTGACCCTGCGCTCCGGCCTCGACAAGGCCCACCGCCAGCTCCGCAAGGCTGCGAAGAAGGTCCGCCGGCTCCTCGACGACGGCGCCGAGGCGGGGCCGGCACTGCACCGGGTTCGCAAGCGGGCCAAGAAACTCCGGTACGCCGCCGAGGCCGTCGCGGTGGCCGAGCCGTCGGCGGCCGATGTCGGCAGTGCCGCAAAGGCTCTGCAGACGGTCCTGGGCGATCACCAGGACGGTGTGCTCGCCCGCGCGTGGATCATCGACACGGTCGCGCAGGCCCGCGAGGACGACGAGGACACCTTCACGTACGGGCTGCTGTACGCCACCGAGGAGCAGCGGGCCGATCGTGCCGTCGACGCGCTGCCGCAGCACGTCAAGGCGATTCGGCGCGCCTACCGACGGCTCGAGCGGAAGTCCTGAGGCAGCTCCCGCGCAACACCCCGGGCGTCCCCGGCCGCCGGCGCGAGCCGCGCCGACGGTCCGAGGCGGGTCAGGTCAGGCGTTCCACTCGTCGTCCGCGTCGTCCGCGGCCTTGTTCCGTTCGGCCGCGGTCTGCAGCGCCCGCTCGGCGCTCTCCCGGTCCGGATACGGTCCCATCCGGTCGAACACGTTGGCCGCCTTACCCTGGCTGACCGATCCGTCGCTGAGGCTGAAGTACCACTGCTTGTCGTCGTCGCTCATACCCCACAGTGTGCCCCGCCGAACGCACGGCCACCACGCCATCCGGGATCGGCGCGTGACGGCCGCGTGACATCACGGTGAAGTCGTGGACGTGGGTCTGTGACAAAACGCTGCCGACTGCTAATCTCTGCGCGTACCGCGCATTCTCGCCGACGCCTCGCGTCACTGGATTCTCGACGCGCTGGCGTCACAGATCGGAGCCCCGCATGTCCTACATCATCTTCGACACGCTTCTTCCCTACCTCGGCCAGACCGGCGCCGAGTACTGGGCCAAGCTGCTCATGATCAACCCGATCGGCGGCTACTTCCAGTAGGACATGCAGACGAAGGCCCCCGGTGTGCACCGGGGGCCTTCGTCGTATCGGCGTGTGGGCGGACGAGTTGGCGTGTAAGCCGGATCCTGTCCCCTGCGCTCGCGCGCCGGGTGGCGACCATCCATCTGGGCACACCGTCGCCGGGTACCTCGAGCAGTCCACCCGCAGGCTCGGGCGAGCAGCCCTCGAACACCTGCGCAGCCGCACCCGTGGTCCCGGAGGACACCGGTGCGGCCTTCGACCTTGCTCCGGGCGGGGTTTACCTAGCCGCCCCGGTCACCCGGGGCGCTGGTGCGCTCTTACCGCACCTTTTCACCCTCACCGACGCCTGAGCGTCGGCGGTCTGTTTTCTGTGGCACTGTCCCGCGAGTCACCTCGGGTTGCCGTTAGCAACCGCCCTGCTCTGTGGAGTCCGGACTTTCCTCGGCCCCGGGCCTGACACCTCGAGGATGTCGGTTCCCGTAGCCGCGGCCGCCCGGCCAACTCGTCCGCACGACAAGACTACTGGGTGCGGTCGCCGTGTCCGAACCCGCGGTGTCGGTGCTCGGCACTATCGTCGCGCCATGACTCGTTACGTGGCACTTCTGCGGGGAATCAACGTCGGCGGGATCAACATCAAGATGGCCGACCTGCGGCAGGTCTTCGTGGACCTCGGGTTCGACGAGGTGAAGACCGTCCTCGCGTCGGGCAACGTCCTGTTCTCCTCCGACCAGGTGGACGTCGCCGGCCTGAAGGCCACCATCGAGACCGCACTCCGGAAGGTGTTCGGGTACGAGGCGTGGGTGTTCGTGCTCGAGACGGCGACGCTGGCCCGGATCGTCGACGCCTACCCGTTCGATCCCGAACGCGCCGGCTGGCACCCGTACGTGATGTTCACCGCCGAGCCGTCGGTGCTTGGCGGACTGCTCGAGGTGCAAGACCGGCTCGACCCGGACATCGAGCGCATCGCGGGCGGCGACAATGTCCTGTACTGGGAGGTCGAGCGTGGGCGCACGCTCGACAGCACATTCGGGAAGAACACGGGCAAGCCGAAACTCAAGGCGGTGACCACCACTCGCAACCTGCGCACCCTGGTGAAACTGCTGAAGTAGCCGCTGCGTGACATCATTCGTCGGTGATGATTGTGGCGGTGCTGCTGGTAGCCGCTGTGCTGATCTTCGCAGTCACACGCCCGCGCGGGCTGCCGGAGATAGTCGTCGCCGGCCCGGCCGCCCTCGTCGCACTCGCTGTCGGCGTGGTGACGCCGAGCCAGGCATGGGACGAGATCACCGCCCTGGCACCGACGGTCGGATTCCTCGCGGCGATCCTCGTGCTCGCCCACCTCGCCGACGCGCACGGGGTGTTCACCTGGGTCGCGGGTGTCCTGACGCGGACGGGCGGGGGTCATCCCCGACGCCTGCTCGCGCTCGTCTTCGCGGTCGCCGCCGCAACCACTGCCGTCCTCAGCCTCGACGCGACCGTCGTACTGCTCACACCGGTCGTCATCCGGGCGGCGCGGGCACTGCGCGTCTCGGTGCGTCCCGGCGCGTATGCGACGGCCCACCTGTCGAATTCGGCGTCGACGCTGCTGCCCGTGTCGAATCTGACGAATCTGATCGCGTTCTCCGCGACGGGGTTGACCTTCGTCCACTTCACAGCGGTGATGGCGCTGCCGTGGCTGGTCACGGTGGTGATCGAGTTCGCGATCTTCCTGGTGTTCTTCCGCCGCGAACTGACCGGCCCGGACGGCCCCCTCCCCACAGCGACGACGGCGGCGGAGCCCGCTCCGGTTCTGGCGTTGGCGGTGCTCGCCGCGACGCTGGCCGGATTCGCGCTGGGCGGGCTGGTGGGTGTCGCGCCGGGGTGGATCGCGGCGGCGGGGGCCGCGGTGCTCGCGGTGCCGGCGCTCAGGGACGGACGCACGACGCCGAAGCGCATCGTCTACGCCGCCGACGTGTGGTTCTGCGCGTTCGTCCTGGCGCTCGGTGTGGTGGTGGCGGGTGTGGCCGCCGGACCGATCGGCGAGTGGATCGGCGAACGTCTGCCCGACGACGCCGGTCTCGTCGGCATGCTGGCGACCGCCGCGATCGCGGCCGTCGCCGCGAACCTGCTCAACAATCTCCCGGCGACGCTGCTGCTGCTCGCAGCGCTGGGACCGGGCGCGCCGACCGGACTGGTGCTGGCGCTGCTGATCGGGGTCAATCTCGGGCCCAATCTCACCTACGTCGGTTCGCTCGCCACGATGCTGTGGCGCCGCGTCGCTGCGGCCGGCGGGTGCCGGCCCGAGCTCGGCACGTTCACCAAGCTCGGGCTGGCCACCACACCACTGACGATCGTCGCGGCGACGACGGCGTTGTGGTTGGTCCTGTGACCGCGGTCAGCGGGCCGGTTCGAGCGATTCGTCCGCGAACGGATCGCCCTGGCGCGGTGCGTTGTACAGCTCCTCGTCGAGGATGCCCTCCCGCTTCGCGACGATCGTCGGAACCAGCGCCTGGCCGGTGACGTTGAGCGCGGTGCGGCCCATGTCGACGATCGGTTCGACCGCGAGCAGCAGACCCACACCGGCGAGCGGCAGGCCGAGGGTCGACAGCGTCAGCGTCAACATCACGGTGGCGCCGGTGGTGCCCGCTGTGGCGGCGGAGCCGATCACCGACACCACGACGATGAGCAGGTAGTCGGTGATGCTCAGATCGATGCCGTAGAACTGGGCCACGAAGATCGCCGCGATCGCCGGGTACACCGCCGCGCAGCCGTCCATCTTCGTGGTGGCACCGAGCGGCACCGCGAACGACGCGTACTCGCGCGGCACACCGAGGTTGCGTTCGGTGACGCGCTCGGTGAGCGGCAGCGTGCCGATCGAGGACCGCGAGACGAAGCCCAACTGGGTCGCCGGCCACACACCGGAGTAGAAGTTCTTCACCGACAGGCCGTGCACGCGAATGATGATCGGGTACACGACGAAGAAGACGATGGCCAGGCCGATGTAGATGGCGATGGTGAACACGCCGAGCTGGCCGATGGCATCCCAGCCGTAGGTCGCGACGGCCTTGGCGATCAACGCCGCGGTCCCGATCGGGGCGAGGCGGATGATCCACCACAGCACCTTCTGCACGATGGCGAGCAGCGCGGCGTTGAAGTTCAGGAACGGCTCGGCCTTCTCACCCACCTTGAGGGCGGCGATGCCGATAGCGATCGCGACGACGAGCAGCTGCAGCACGTTGAAGCTCAGCGACGTGGTCGCGGAGAATCCGGAGGCCGCGTCGCCGGTGACGGTGGTCTTGGCGCCGAGCCCGAGGAAATTCTGCGGTACCAGGCCGGTGAGGAACGCCCACCACGACCCACCGCTCTTGGGAGCGGACGCCGTGTCGGCGTCGACGGTGGTGTTCGACCCGGGCTGGGTGATCAAGCCGACGACGATGCCGATCAGTACCGCGATGAACGCAGTGATCGCGAACCACAGCAGCGTCTGCACTGCGAGACGGGCCGCGTTCGCGACGTTGCGCAGGTTCGCGATGGAACTGACGATCGCGGTGAAGATCAGCGGGATGACCGCGACGGTCAGCAACGCCACGTAGCTCGAGCCGATCGTCTTGACGGTGCCGACGAGCCAGTTCTCGTTGCCGTCGGCCGCGTCGGGCATGGCGCGGGCGATCAGTCCGAGGACGACGCCGAGGATCAGACCGGCGACGATCTGCGGGCCGAACGAGGTTGCCCACTTGGGCAGGGCGCGCCGGGAGGGCGCGTCGAGGGTAGGGGCCGACATTTTGGCCTTTCGGGTGAAGATGTGGAGACGGCGGCGCACGACGACACGCGCGCGACCGGGATGGACGCACGGAAGGCTCGGAGATGGAGAGCCGTCCCGGGACTCGAGTGGTCGACCGGGTGTCAGCAGTGACAGACCGCGCTCGCCTGCAGACAGTTGTCGACGTAGCGGCGACAGGTCAGCAGGGCGTTCACAACGGTCGAGGCTACGCCTGCCGTCCATCCGTAATCCAATCGGATGCCCACCGCGTGGGAGTGCTGGGAGAATGGGTAACCGGGAGTCGAGCAACCGTGCTGCCACCGGAGGTGGAATCGATGGACGAGCCCGAGGGCCTCGCCCGGACGACGACCCAACTCGCCACGACCGTCGTCGCGGCCGCGCTGCTGGCCACCGGGCTGCTCGGTTTCGTGCCCGGTGTCACGTCGGGTGTCGACGACATCGCATTGGCCGGCCCCGGAACGGGCGCGCGCATGTTCGGGCTGATGGAGGTGTCCGTCCTGCACAACCTCGCCCACATCGTCAGCGGGGCGATCGGACTGGCGATGTCGCGCAAGCTGGCCGCCGCGGAGATGTTCCTCATCGCCAGCGGCCTGGCCGCCGTGATGCTCGCCGTGTACGGGCTGGTGATCCGGCCCGACACGGCATCGAACTTCATGTCGATCAACTACGCGTCGAGCTGGCTCCACCTCGTGGCCGGCGTGGTACTGGTGTTCCTCGGCGTCGCATTGCCGAGGCACGACGACGGCCCTACAAGTGCGACGTATCGTTGACCAACCGGACCGACGAACCGCCGTCCGGGTAGAACTCGGCGATGCTCAGCGACGCCAGATCCAGATGCAGGCGATACAGCAGCGACGGTCCGACGTCGAGTGCCAGTTGGAGCAGTGTCTTGATCGGCGTCACATGCGTCACGACCAGGATGTTGGCGCCGGGATAGGACGCCGTCAGGTCGTCCCGGACCGTCTCGATCCGGGCCCGCACCTCGTCGAAGCTCTCGCCTTCCGGCGGGCGCACCGACGTGTCCGACAGCCAGCGGGTGTGAACGTCGGGGTCGCGCTGCTGGGCCTCGGTGAACGTCAGCCCCTCCCACTTGCCGAAATCGGTCTCGATCAGGCCGTCGTGGACGGTGACCGGCAGTCCCAGCGCCTCAGCCGCCGCGGCGGCGGTCTCCCGGGCCCGGCCGAGTGGTGAGCTCACGACGGCGGCGACCGCGCCCTTGTCGGCGATCCGCTGTGCCGCCGACCGCGCCTGGGTACGCCCGAACGCGGTGAGCGGCGGGTTGCCGTGGCCCGAGTACCGGCGTTCGACGGACAGTTCGGTCTGGCCGTGGCGCAGCAGCAGCATGCGGGTCGGCGCACCGACCGCGCCGGTCCAGCCGGGGGACGTCGCGGCGGCGGACTCGGTGTCGGTCGCGGGGGAAGTCTCGGAGCCGGTCGCCGGGTCGGTATCCGCGAACCCGGACGTGATGGCGTCCTCCCCGTCCATCGCCTCGTTGGCGAGGCGATCGGCGTGCGAGTTCTCGGCTCGCGGGATCCACGTGAAGTCCACCCTGGCGAACCCGTCGGCCAGCTCCCGCGCGCGCTGTGCGAGCGGGATCATGTCCGGGTGCTTGACCTTCCAGCGTCCCGACATCTGCTCGACGACGAGCTTGGAGTCCATTCGGACGTCCACCTCGTGGGCACCGAGGTCCCGGGCCGCGGCCAGTCCGGCGATCAGTCCGCGGTACTCGGCGACGTTGTTCGTGGCCACCCCGAGGAACTCCCGACGCTCGGCGAGCACCCGGCCACGGTCGGCGTCGAACACCACCGCGCCGTAGCCTGCCGGGCCGGGATTACCGCGGGATCCGCCGTCGGCCTCGACGACGACACGATCCGAGGTCACAGACCGGACTCCTTGGTGCGCACCATGATTGCGCTGCACTCGGGGCATCGGACGACGACGTCGGCGGGGGTGGCGGCGATCCGGGCCAGCTCACCCCGGTCGATCTCGATGCGGCACGCTCCGCAGCGGCGGGCCTGCAGCAACGCCGCACCGACACCGCGCTCGGCGCGCTGCTTCTCGTAGATCGCCAGCAGCTCGTCGGGGAAGAGCCCGACGAGGCCGGAACGATCGGCGTCGCAGCGCTCCTGTGCCTTGTCGAGGTCGGCGACGGCGTCGTCGCGGCGGCGTTCGGCGTCGATGAGTTCGTCCTCGACCTGGGTCAGGCGTGCGCCCGCGTGGTCGTGGTCGGCCTGCGACGCCTCACGGCGCTCCATCACCTCGAGCAGCTCGTCCTCGAGGACGCTCTGCCGGCGCTCCAGGCTGCCGAGTTCGTGCTGCAGTTCGGACAGCTGCTTCGGCGCCAGCGTGCCGCCCTCGAGTAGCTTCCGGTCCCGGGTCTCGCGCTGGCGGACGGCGTCGACCTCACCCTCGAGCTTCTTGATGTCGCGATCCAGGTCGTCGAGCACGATCTCCACGGCCACGGCGGCGTCCTTGCGGGAGAGCCGCTCGGCCTCGAGCCGCTCCACTTCCTGCTGCTCGGGCAGGGCGGAGCGACGGTGCGCGAGCCGTGCCAGCTCGGTGTCCACACCGGCGAGCTGGAGAAGCTTGGACTGCACTGAGGGATCGACGTTCACGCGTGGAAGCTCCTGCTGTGTTCTTGTTGGTCACGAGTTCTCGAACGGGCCGAGATCAGGTGTCAACCGTACCCCCGACGGCGCGGTGGACCGACCACATCGGGCACCCCGCCGCCGCCTGCGTCAGTGGCAGGCGACCGTCCACGGGTCGGTGCGCAGCTCGGTGACCCGCACGTCCCACCCATCGACGCTTCCGAAGCGGCCGTCGAGCACGCCCTTGGCCTGCGCACACCACGGCTGTTCGCTGGCCCAGTGCGCCACGTCGACGAGGGCCGGCCCGCCTCGGCGCAGGTGCTCGTCGGCCGGATGATGTCGCAGATCCGCGGTCACGTAGACGTCGGCACCGAGCCCGGACACCGTGTCCAGCAGCGAATCGCCCGAGCCACCGCACACCGCGACGGTCCGAACGACGCGGTCGGGGTCGCCGGCCGCCCGCACGCCCCACTCCGTCCGGGGTAGCGCCGCGGCGACACGGGCGGTGAACTCCCGCAGGGTCTGCGGTTCGGGTAGTTCGCCGATACGCCCTAGCCCGCGGCTGCCGGGGAAGTCCGCCGTCTCGAACACGTCGAACGCCGGTTCCTCGTACGGATGCGCGGCCCGCAACGCGGCCAGGATCCGGGCCCGCGACCGGCGCGGTGCAATCACCTCGACACGGTCTTCGCGCACCGTCTCGACCTCCCCGACGACTCCGAGCGTCGGGGCCGCCCCGGGCAGCGGGCGGAACTGACCGTCGCCGGTCACCGTCCAACTGCATTCGCGGTAGTCGCCGAGCTCGCCGGCCCCCGCCGCGAACAACGCCTCGCGGACCCGAACGGTGTCGGTGGTGGGGACCATCACCACCCACTTGTCGGTGGTGGTGTCCGGAATCGGGACCAGCGGGCGCGTCGCGACGAGGCCCAACGCGCCCGCGAGCGCGTCGGAGACTCCCGGGTCGGCGCGGTCGGCGTTGGTGTGGGCGCTGTAGAGCGCGCAGCCACCGCGGATCAGGCGGTGCAGCAGCGCGCCCTTCGGCGTGTGTGCGCCGACGGTGTCGACGCCGCGCAGCAGCAGCGGGTGGTGCACCAGCAACAGCTGGGCACCACCCGCGAGCGCCTCGTCCACCACGGCGGCGGTCGCGTCGACCGCGACGACCACCTTGCGCACCTCGTCGGCGGGGTCGCCGGCCACCAAGCCCACCGAGTCCCAGGACTCGGCGAGCGCCGGGGGGTACGCCGTCTCGAGTGCGCCGATCACGTCCGCCAGAGTCGGGACGGTCGTCGAGGTTGCGGTCACAGAATCTCCCTCATGGTCGTGATCAACTGTTCGGTCATCGCTCGCGGCCGGACCGCAATGCGCAGGAAATCGGGGCCCAGGCCCGGGAAGGTGTCACAGCGGCGTACCGCGACGCCCCTCCCCCGCAGGTGGGTGCGCATGCGTTCGCCGTCGGGCAGGTGCAGCAGCAGGAACGGCGCGGCAGCCGGGGTGTGCACCGCGATCCCCGCGTCCCGCAGCAGCGCCACCGCGGTGTCGCGGTCGGCCCCGATCCGCAGCGCCATCTCCCCCGCCTCGGCCACGGCGGCGGGCTCGCTGCACGCGGCGATCGCTTCGAGCTGCAGGCTCCCGACGGGCCAGTGCGGGCGCCCCACTGTCAGCCGGTCCAGGACGTCGGGATGGCCGAGGGCGTACCCGCACCGCAGTCCGGCGAGCGCCCACGTCTTGGTCAGGCTGCGCAGCACCAGGACGTCGGGCAGGGAATACCCGGCGACCGACGCCGCCTCGCCCGGGACGGCGTCCATGAACGCCTCGTCGACCACCAGGATCCGGCCCGGCCGCCGCAGCGCGAGGACGTCGGTCGCCGGGTGCAGCACCGACGTCGGGTTGGTGGGGTTGCCGATGACGACGAGGTCGGCCGATTCCGGCACCGCCGACGGATCGAGCCGGTACGGCGCGTCCAATCTGACGTGCGTGACCGGGACCCCCGCCTCGCGCAGGGCGAGTTCGGGTTCGGTGAACGACGGGTGGATGAGCGCGGCCTCACGCGGCCCCAGTCGCGGCAGCATCGCGAACCCCTCGGCGCCGCCCGCGAGTGCCAGCACCTCGTCGGGCGCACGCCCGTGCCGGGCCGCGACGTGCTCCCGCGCCCGCCGGTCGGACGCCTCGGCGGGATACCGGCCCAGCCCGGTCAGTGTGTCGGCGAGTCGGCGCCGCAGCCACTCGGGCGGGCCGTCTCCCTGCACGTTCACCGCGAAGTCGAGCAGTCCGGGAGCCGCCTCGGCGTCGCCGTGGTGCCGCAAGCGCGCGAGCGCGTCGAGCGCCGTTCCCGAACCGAATTCCATAGCCGTCGAGCCTACGGCGCGAGCCGGTGCGCACCGCCGCGGACGTCCGATCACAATGGATGGGTGACGACGACCGCTGCACCCCTCGCGCCAGTCCTGCTGTTCGACCTCGACGGCACCCTCACCGACTCCGCACTCGGCATCCACAACGGCTTCCGGCACGCGCTGGCCGCGGTCGGTGCGCCCGCCCCGACCGCGGAAATGCTCGGGACGGTCATCGGACCACCGCTGATGGATTCGATGCGCGGCATGGGGCTCGACGACGCGGCCACCGCGGCGGCCCTGGCCGCGTACTTCGAGCGGTACGACGCCGTCGGCTGGTCCGAGAACCAGGTGTACGACGGCGTCGAGGCGATGCTCGCGGCGGCCGGTGCCACCGGGGCGAGGATGGCGGTCGCGACGTCCAAGACGGAGAAGTTCGCGATCCGGATTCTCGAGCACTTCGGGTTGGCCGACTACTTCGAGGTGATCGGCGGCGCCAGCAGCGACGGGTCGCGGCGCGCCAAGGCCGACGTCATCGGACACGTCCTCGGCGGGCTGGGGCTGTCGGCGACGACGGGCGGCACCGCCGACGTCGTCATGATCGGTGACCGCGAGCACGACGTACACGGCGCCGGGCACTGGGGTATTCCGACCGTGTTCGTCGAGTGGGGCTACGGCGCCACCGCCGAGGCGGGACAGGCAGGCTGGACGGCTCCGACGGTCGCCGACCTCACCCGGATCCTGACGGGGACGGCGTGACACGAGCATGATTCACGTCACTTTCGTGTGTACCGGAAACATCTGCCGCTCCCCGATGGCGGAACGCATCTTCGCCGAACACGTGCGCCGCGAGGGCCTCGGTGACCGGGTCCGGGTCACCAGTGCGGGCACCCACGGCTACCACGTCGGTGACGGGGCGGACCCGCGCACGGACAAGGTCCTCGAGGCCGCCGGGTACCCGACCGGGCACCGCGCCGCGCAGGTCGGCGACGACCATCTGTCCGCCGACCTGGTGGTTCCCCTCGACACCGGCCACGACCGGATCCTCGCGCGACTGGGGGTGCCCGCCGAGCGGCGCCGTCTGCTGCGCAGCTTCGACCCCCGCGCCGACGGCGATTCGGTGCCCGACCCGTACTACGGCGATGTCACCGATTTCGAACTCGTCCGGGACCAGATCGAAGCCGCCGTGTCCGGCCTGCTGGACTGGGTGCGGGAGAACTGACCTGCGCGCGAGCCAGTACCGTGGTAGCCGTGCGTAGGCTGACGTTTCTGCTGCGACCCGGCTGGCTGGCATTGGCTGCCGTCGTCGCCGGTTTCGCCTTCATGTGCTTCACCGTGCTGGCCCCGTGGCAGCTCGGGAAGAACACCCGGACCGAGCAGCGCAACGGGCTGCTCGAGCAGTCCCTGAACGCCGAGTCCGTGTCGATCGACACGCTGCTCGACGGGGGCGGACCCACCGAGAACGACGAGTGGCGCAGGGTCCTCGTCACCGGCACCTACGTACCGGACAGCGACCTGCTGGTGCGGCTGCGCTCGGTGGAGGACAAGCCGGCCTTCGAGGTGCTGACCCCGCTCAGGATGTCCGACGGCGACACCCTGCTCGTCAACCGCGGCTACGTCCGCCCCGAACAGGGCACGCAGGCTCCGCCCATCCCGGCTCCGCCCACCGGCGAAGTGACGGTCGAGGGCCGGATCCGGATGTCGGAGGGCACCGTCCCCGGTAAGGAGCCGATCAACGAGGCCGGCACCCGCCAGGTGTACTACATCGACTCCGGCCAGATCGGACAGTTCATCGGCACCGATCTGGTGACCGGCTACCTGCAACTCGACGACGCCCAGCCGGGCGGACTCGGCACGATTCCGCTGCCGCAGATCGACGCCGGGCCGTATCTCTCGTACGGCCTGCAGTGGCTGGCATTCGGCATCATGGCCCCGCTCGGTCTGGCGTACTTCGTTCGTGCCGAGCTGCGCGAGCGGCGGAAGGCCAAGCAGCGCACCGCGCCGACTACGGCGCCCGACACTCTCCCGGCGCCCGACGCTCCCCCGGTGCCCGCCCCCGTCGAGGCGGCCGCGGAACCGACGCGCGCGCCGGCGGTTCACACAGCCGACGACTTCCAGCTGCCGGCCCGACGCGGACTGCGCCGCAAGAAGAAGACCGAAGAAGCCCCGGTCACGGCGTCGGAAGCGAAGCTCGCCGATCGCTACGGCAAGCACCGCTGACGGAGCGTCGGCCGGTCACGACCGCTCGCACTCGAATTCGCGGACGTCGATCGCGAGGATGCGCGCCGTCAGATCGTCGACCGGGCCGTCGCCGCGGAAGTCGTCGAGCGCGGACCGCGTCGTCCACATCTCCAGCACGTTGATGCGGTCCGGTTCCAGGAGGTCGGCGCCGAGCGCGTACTCGATGCAGCCGGACGCCGAGCGGGCCCGCGAGACGACGTCCCTGCACGAGTCCAGGTAGTTCGCGCGGTCGTGCGCCGCCACCGTCAGATGTCCCGCCACGATGATCATCGTTGCCTCCTCTCCGACATTCTTCCGGAGACGAGGACCGTCAGTGCAGCAACGAGTGCGGCCCCCGCCTGGACCGCCGACGACAGACGCGCGGCCCGCTCGAGGTCCGCGATCACCGGTGCCGGACCCGAGCCGAGCGTGGGCCGCATCTCCACGCCGTGCGCGTACTCGGTTCGGCCGCCCAGTTGCACGCCGAGCGCACCGGCCGCCGACGCCTCCGCCACTCCCGCGTTGGGGCTCGGATGCGCGGCCGCATCCCGGCGCCACGCCTGCACCGCGGCGCGCGGCGAGCCACCGACGACGGGGGCCGCGGCGACCGTGAGGGCTCCCGCCAGCCGCGCCGGAGCGAGGTTCACCACGTCGTCCCAGCGCGCCGCGGCCCAGCCGAAGCGGCCGTACCTGTCGTTGCGGTAGCCGATCATCGCGTCGAGCGTGTTGGACGCCCGGTACGCGAGCAGACCGGGCACCCCCGCGACCGCGCCCCAGAAGAGCGCGCCGACGGTGGCGTCGGAGGTGTTCTCCGCGACGGATTCGAGGCTGGCGCGCGCCAACCCGTCGGCGTCGAGGACACTCGGATCCCGCCCGCACAGCGACGGCAGGAGCGCCCGTGCGGATTCCAGATCGTCGGCGTCGAGGTGCCGGGCCATCGTGCGCCCCGTGTCGGCGAGTGATGTGCCGCCGAGGACCGTCCACGTCGCCGCGGCCGTCACTGCCGTCTGCCCCACCCAACCCGCGCGCCTGCCGCTGCGCTCGGCGAGCACGCCCAGCGCAGCGGTCGCGCCCACCAGGATCGCGGTGTGCGTGGCACCGGAGAGTCGGCTGTCCGCGTAGGTGCGCTTCTCCAAAGCCATTGCCGCGAGCCCGAAACCGGCCACGGGGTGCAGGCGTCGGGGATCACCGAGAGCGCGGTCGGCGAGGTATCCGAGGACGAGTCCCGTCGCGCGGGCTGTGGGCCGGGAAGCTCGGCGGGGCGAAGAAGACACGACGGTATTTCTATCAATCCGGGCGTCCGGCGACGTAGCCGGTGCGACGAGGCCGTCGTGCGGTCGAGTCCCTAGGGGGTCCGCCACAGGTCGGCATGTTCACACAGCTCACCGACCGGGCCGACCGTGACGTCACCGTGGGGGTCCACCCAGACCGGCTCCCCCGCACGCAGCCGAGGAACGAGTAGGTGCCGGCCTCGGCTCGGCCACTGGACGAAGTCGTATCCCGCGAGATTGTCCTGAACCACTTCGGCGACCCAGGCTGCCGATTCACCGAAGGTAGCGTCCATCGACAACGCGCCACCGATCCCGAAGCCCCCGATCCCTCGGACACCCTGCCAGCCGATCCAGACGTGGTAGTTGCTGTCGATCACCAAGTCCCACTCCAGCCGATCGGTGTCGGCATACCGTCCGTACCGCAGGCAACGCAGGTCACGGCCAACCGCGACGAGCGCCCGCGTCCACGGGGCCGGAGGGTCGAAACCGGGTCCGTCGATGAATCCGGATCCGCCATCGATCATGGGTAGACGCCACACCAAACTGTCATTCCAGGGATCGAAACGGGGCATCGCACCATCATTGCCGACACGCCACGGCGAGGGACGTAGCTCGTGGACTACCGCTCGAACCCGCGCCGCATGTCGTCGACGATCCGTGGCCGGTCGAGGGTCGACGGCTCGAGGTCGCGCCGGGGCCGGTCGAGCGGGAAGACCGCCGCCGCAGCGAGGGTCGCGTCGTCGAGGAACCTGCGCGGCGGCGCGGACGGCGAGAGCGCCAGGGTCGGGGCCGGCCCGGCCTGCGCGAGAACGTATCCCCAGTCCCCGAAGCTGGGCACGTACGCGTGGTACGGCGTCACCCCGAGCCCCACCGATGCGACGGTGGACACGGTGCGCCAGTAGGCGTCGGGCGTCGAGTACGGGCTGCCCGACTGCACCACCATCAGCCCGCCGGGGTTCAGCGCGGCCCCGACCAGCCCGTAGAACTCGGTGGAGTAGAGCCGGCCCAGCGTCGGGGTGTCGGGGTCGGGCAGGTCGACGATCACCGCGTCGAAGCCGTCCCCGCCGCGTTCGCGCAGCCACCGGAACGCGTCGGCGGTCACGACGTCCACCCGATCGTCCTCGAGCGCACCACCGTTGAGGTCACGCAGCTTTGTGTTCGCCAGGTCCAGGACGGCGGGATCGAGCTCCACCTGCACGATCTCGCTGACCCCTTCCTGCCGCAACACCTCTCGCGCCGCGAGGCCGTCGCCACCGCCGAGGATCAGCACACGCTGTGGATCCCGGGCGAGCGCCGGGTAGACGAGCGACTCGGTGTAGCGGTGCTCGTCGCGGCTCGAGAATTGCAGGTCACCGTCCAGGTACAGGCGGATGTCGCCGGAACGCTCGGTCACCACGATCTCCTGGTACTGCGAACGCTGCGCGTACACGACCGGGTCGGGGTAGAGCCGCTGCCGGGAGGTCGTCTCGATGTCCGACGCGCGCACCAGCAACGTGCCGAGCAGTGCGGCGGCGACGAGCAGCGCCAGCATCGACGCGGCCCGCGCCACGGGCTTCAGGTGCCCGCGGAGCAGGAACAGCGCGGCGACAGCCGCGGCCACGAGATTCACCATGCCGGTGAGCGCGGTCCCGCGGATCAGCCCTGCCGCCGGCAGCAACAGGAACGGCCACGCCAGTCCACCGATGAGAGCGCCGGCGTAGTCGGCGGCGTTGAGATTGGCCAGCACCTTGCCCGTGTCCGCGGCGTCGGTGTCGCGGCCGGTCTGGAGTAGCGTCATGAGCAGCGGCACCTCGGCGCCGACGAGCATGCCGATGGCCGCGGTCGCCAGCACCAGCACCCACGTCGACGAGCCCAGGAACGTGAACGCGACGTAGAGCGCGGCGGCGCTCACGCCGCCCACCAGCCCCAGTACCACCTCGACCGCGACGAACGCCGGCGCCGCCCGCGTCAGCAGCGGCTTGGCGGCCAGTGCGCCGAGACCGAGCGCCGCGACGAATCCGGCCACGATGAGCGAGGTCTCGGTGATTCCGCCGCCGGTCAGGCTCGCCGACAGCGTCAGCAGCGCCAGCTCGTAGACCAGCCCGCACGCCGCGCACGCGGCGACGGCGGCGAGCAGCAGCACCCGCGACCGTCGCCCCAGCGCGGGGGCCGCCGCGACGGTCTCCGGCGGCGCGGTCACGGTCACGACAGGGCGGCGGCGTTGACCAGGCCCACCGAGAACAGGGTCACCGCGACGGCCCACGCCGCGCCGCACATGCGGGGCTCGCCCACCAGCGCGACGAGCCGACCGGGCAGCAACACGTTCATGATCGCCAGCGCGGCGGCCTGCAACACCACACCCACCACGCCGTAGACCAGCGAATCGGCCAGACCCTGCGCGAAGCCGTCGGAACTGGTGAGGATCGCGGTGACGACGATGATGGCGAGCGCCAGGTGGTTGGCGCCGAGCAGCAGCGCCGCGTTGGGGTTCTTCTCCACGTACACCTGATGACGCAGATTGCCCGGGGTGAGGGCGTCGAGCATCGCGAAGCCTGCCGCCAGCACGGCGACGCCCACCGCGAAGAACGCGAGGGTGGCGAGCACGCCCCCGACCATCGGCAGGAACTCCACGGTTCCGATCTCGGTGGCGGCGGCCAGGTTCGTGACGGTCATGTTCGCGCTCCCGGATTGCTGAGTGATGGTGGTCATTTCGCGTCCCCGGATCCCCCGGAGGTGTTGCCGGCGGCCGGCGATCCGGGCGTGAACCCGGGCCCGAGATAGACGAAGTGGCCGCCGCGGTATCGGCCGTCGAGGTCTTCGACGGAGATGTTGCTGCCACCGCCCGCCGCCGGGCCGACGGTGACGATGTCGTCGTTGTAGCGCAGGTACTCGTTGCCGCCGTCGGCCTTGCGTGCCGCCGGTTCGTCCTCGTCGACGATCCGGGTCACGGTGGTGCCCACCGGGTCCGGTGACCAGTAGTTGGTGATGTCGCCCTGCGAGCCGCGGTGCTCGAATCGGTCGGCGAGGTGGTCCCGCACATTGCTGCCGCCGCATCCGGCTGTGAGCGCGACGACCGCGCCGAGCAGCGCACCGGCCACGACCCGCCTCACGGCCGCCACCGGCTCTCGGTCGAGACCACGGTGCCGCCGCCGTCCCCCGGATACAGATGCCAGGTGCGCCAATGCCACTGGCCCGCATCCGCGGTCGCGGTCAGCGCGGTGAGCGCGTCGCGATCGCCGGGGAACGCCCCGCACACCCAGCCCTCCCCCGACGACTGCTCACGCAGCGCCGCGGCGCGAAGGCGGAACTCGTCCTCCGGCACCAACTCGGTTCGGGAGACGAATCGATAGCCGTGCCGCTCTTCCACTTCCGGCAACCGCATGCCACCGGAGCGGACGGCCTCGCACGAGACCTGCTCGGTGAGCATCCGGCCGTCGGTCTCGGCGACCACCACGTGCGACGCGCCCAGCACGCCCAGCGTCAGCGATCCGGCGAGCCCGTCGTGCAGGTGCAGTTCCGCGAGCGTCGCGGGTACGGGAGCGTCCAGCACGAGGCCGAGGGCATCCGCGGCGACGTCCGCCGGTTCGACCTCGAGTAAGTGGACGCTCACTGCGCGGGACCGGCGTGGATCACGGTCAGTTCGCTGCGAGTGACGGCGCGTCCGGTCGACACCTCCCACGACGAGGTCCGGGCCCAACGCTCGAACGCGAGCAGGCCGGTCTTGTCGGCGGTCTCGTAGTCGGCGTAGTCCATCGATCCGGTCGGAGCGGTGCCGGTGGTGCCCTCGGCGGTGAAGCGTGCGGAGCCGGACTCGATCTTCCGGTAGACACGGTCGTCGAGGACGACGTCGCCGCCGGGTTCCAGACCGGTGCCCTCGCGGCGCATCCACAGCGTCATCTCGAGCTCACCCTCGTCGTCCTCGACGGTGAGCCAGCGGCGGCCGGTGGAGCCGTCCAGCAGGTGTTCACGCCACTGGTAGCCCTCCTCGTCGAGGACGATGGTGCCGCGCACGACGTGGTCGATGCCCGCGTACGTGACGATGTCGCCGACACCGATCTTGTGCGGGTCGTAGACCTCCGGATAGTCGGCCAGCGGATCGACGCGGCGCGGCGCCGACTTGGGCTTCGTGCGCTGGACGACCACGACGATCCCGACGATCACAACCAGGATCAGCAGGACGACGAGAAGAATCATCACACCCATCAGGACATTTCCCCCATACTCGATGTGTTCCGGGGCACGACCCTACCTGCGCCTCGCTGGCCGCATCCAACCCACGACTTCGGACAGCCTTCCATTGCTGGTCGAGGGGACGCGGCCGCAATAGTCTTCGAGACGTGACCTCACACAAGGAGTCGCCCGAGCAAGCCGGCCCCGCCGGAGTCCACGACGCGGAACCGCACCTGGGATCGCTCTCGTCGCGGCTGAACTGGTTGCGCGCAGGCGTACTCGGCGCCAACGACGGCATCGTCTCGGTCGCCGGCCTGGTTGTCGGCGTCGCTGCGGCCACCACCGACCGTGGACCCATCCTCACCGCGGGCCTGGCCGGTCTCGCGGCCGGCGCCGTGTCGATGGCGTTGGGCGAGTACGTCTCCGTGAGCACCCAGCGCGACACCGAACGGGCGCTGCTGGCCAAGGAGAAGCACGAGCTGTCGACCATCCCCGAGGCCGAACTCGAGGAACTGGCGTCGCTGTACGAGGCGAAGGGCCTGTCGTCCGAGACGGCTCGAAAAGTGGCCGAGGAACTGACCGAGCACGACGCGTTCGCCGCGCACGCCGAGGCGGAACTCGGCATCGACCCGGACGAGCTCACCAACCCCTGGCAGGCGGCCGGCGCCTCGGCGATCTCGTTCACCGTGGGAGCGATCCTGCCAATGCTCGCGATCCTGCTGCCCCCGGCCACCGCGCGAATTCCCGTCACGTTCGTGGCCGTCCTGGTCGCACTCGCGATCACCGGCAGTCTCAGCGCCCGACTGGGCGGCGCACGCCGGTCCCGCGCCGTGCTGCGGGTGGTGACCGGTGGTGCACTCGCGATGGCCGTCACCTACGGGATCGGTCAGCTACTCGGGGTTGCGGGAGTCTGACGCGGGTTCGACGGGTTCGCCCAGCAGCCAGGCCTCGAACGCCTCGTTGCACAGGCAGGCGGGCGAACGCCGCTCCCGCAGCACCGCGATCGCGCCGGCCGGATCCGCCTCTTCGGACAGCACCATCGCCCGCGCCGCGACCAGACTCGACCGGTTGAGCCCCACCTGGCAGTGGATCAGTACCGGGCCGGTCTCCCGGCACACGTTCACCCACGCCGCGAGTGCGTCCACCTGTTCGAACCCCTGCTCGGCGCTGTCGTACATGCGCACGTACATCTCGGAGTCGACGGTGTGCCGGATGTCGTACTGCTCCCACGGATACAGCGACACGAGGTGTTTGACGAAGTCGGGCAGGACCAGCCCCTCCCGACACCCGCCCTGCCACAGATTCCGCGAAATCTCACTGATCACCGGGACATCGAACGGCAGGTGCTTGTGCGCGGTGATCCCGATCAGATGCTGCCGCATCGGGTCCAGCGCGATGTCGATCGCTGTCGGATCGACGGTGGGGTCCGTCGCCATCTTCGTCCGTTCCGTCGTCGTCCTTCCAGTATCGACTCGGCACGCTCCGGATTCGGGGCGAACGCACGCGAAAACCCCGCATCGCAATTCGCGAGTGCGGGGTTTCGATGTGGGCGCGGAGGGTTTCGAACCCCCGACCGCTGGTGTGTAAAACCAGAGCTCTACCACTGAGCTACACGCCCGAAATCCGGCGACCGAGGTCGCCGGATTTGCCTTCAGGACTTTAGCGCGGTGAGCGCTTTCTCCCAAGCTGCCTGGTCACGGGGTTCACCGGGGCCGTTCATCTCGGCGAACCGGATGACGCCTTCCTTGTCGATGGCGAACGTGCCGCGGTTGGCGAAGCCGAGTTTGTCGTTGAAGACGCCGTAGGCCTCGGCGACGGCTCCGTGCGGCCAGAAATCCGACAGCAGCGGGAAGGTGTATCCCTGCTCGGCGGCCCAAATCTTGTGGGTCGGCGACGGGCCGACGGAAACCGCGAGGATCTCGGCGTCGTCGTTCTGGAACTTCGGGAGCTCGTCCCGCACGCGGCACAGCTCGCCCTGGCAGACACCGGTGAACGCCAACGGGTAGAACACGAGCAGAACGTTCTTCTTCCCGCGGAAGTCCGACAGCGTGACTTCCTGGTTGTTCTGGTCCTTGAGTGTGAAATCGGGCGCGACTGCGCCCACCTCGAGAGGCATGCCTGTTCCTAACGTCGGGTACGGCAGCACGTCCGTCACGACCAAAGTACGCCGTGCGGAAGTGCGTGGATGAGGCTTCGAGCGGTCAGCGCTTGGGGGCGCGGGCCTTGGGCTGCACCAGTCGGCTACCGCTCCACATGCCGAGGTTCGCTGCCGAGGTCTGGGTCAGACCTGCGGTGGGTGCGGATTCGGCGATCTCACTGGGCTCGACGTGCCCGGGCTGCCCGGTCTTCGGGGTGAGCACCCACACGAATCCGTCGTCGGACAGCGGTCCGATCGCATCCATCAGCGCGTCGACCAGGTCACCGTCGCCGTCGCGCCACCACAGCAGCACGACGTCCATGACCTCGTCGGATTCCTCGTCGACCATCTCGCCACCGATGGTCTCCTCCACCGCCGAACGAATGTCGTCGTCGGTGTCCTCGTCCCAGCCCAGTTCCTGAACCACCATTTCGGGGGTAATGCCAAGCTTCTGAGCGTAGTTCTGAGCGTCCGCCGCGGCGACCACGGTGGTGTCCTCCTCTGTTCGGTCGGCCGCAGCATCCGCGAAACCCTCCGCGAGGTGCTGCTGACCTTGGTGGCGATCGAGCGTCCGTCGATCAATAGGTGAAAGCGAACATGGTCGGAAGCTTTCGCGCAAGCCGACGAACCCGAAAACCTCGAGAAAGTCCGCGCGAATTCCTGAGAATCGCCGCGAACTGGACGTTCTCCGACCGAACCGTCGGACCGCGACGCGCCGGGTACCGGACAACAGGAGCGGGGGTGCCTCCGGAGTCCGGATGGGGAAAGATGAGGGCTGCGCCATATTCATATGGAAAGTCGGACGGTCCTAACAAGGACCGCCCGGATGGAGCGGACGCGATACCGCGCGTCCCACCACAATGAGGAGCACACCTTGTCAGACCTGATCCAGGGGCCCGCGTCTCAACCGAACGCCGACACACCGGGCGTTTCCGGAGCGGTCCAGCCACCTGCCGCGAACGCGCAGCCCGGAGCCGACGGCCGGGTCCGCGTCATCCGCGAGGGCGTGGCGTCCTACCTGCCGGACATCGATCCGGACGAGACCACCGAGTGGCTCGAATCTTTCGACGGTCTGCTGGACCGTTCGGGTTCCGCCCGTGCCCGCTACCTGATGCTGCGCCTGCTCGAGCGCGCCGGCGAGAAGCACGTGGCGATCCCCGCCCTCACGTCCACGGACTACGTGAACACGATCCCGACCGAGAACGAGCCGTGGTTCCCCGGTGACGAGGACGTCGAGCGCCGGTACCGCGCCTGGATCCGCTGGAACGCCGCGATCATGGTGCACCGCGCGCAGCGGCCCGGTGTCGGCGTCGGCGGCCACATCTCGACGTACGCGTCGTCCGCCGCCCTCTACGAGGTCGGCTTCAACCACTTCTTCCGTGGCAAGGACCATCCGGGCGGTGGCGACCACATCTTCGTGCAGGGCCACGCCTCGCCGGGCATCTACGCCCGCGCGTTCCTCGAGGGCCGCATCCCGGCCGAGCAGATGGACGGCTTCCGCCAGGAGGCGAGCCACGCCCAGTCCGGCGGCGGCCTGCCGTCGTACCCGCATCCGCGCCTGCTCCCGGACTTCTGGGAGTTCCCGACGGTGTCGATGGGCCTGGGCCCCATGAACGCCATCTACCAGGCACGCTTCAACCACTACCTGAACGACCGGGGCGTCAAGGACACCTCGGATCAGCACGTGTGGGCGTTCCTCGGCGACGGCGAGATGGACGAGCCGGAGTCGCGCGGCCTCGCGCACGTCGCGGCCACCGAGGGCCTCGACAACCTGACCTTCGTCATCAACTGCAACCTGCAGCGCCTCGACGGTCCGGTCCGCGGCAACGGCAAGATCATCCAGGAGCTGGAGTCGTTCTTCCGCGGCGCCGGCTGGAACGTCATCAAGGTCGTGTGGGGCCGCGAGTGGGACGCGCTGCTGCACGCCGACAAGGACGGCGCGCTCGTCAACCTCATGAACGAGACGCCGGACGGCGACTTCCAGACGTACAAGGCGAACGACGGCGCGTTCGTCCGTGAGCACTTCTTCGGCCGCGACCCGCGCACCAAGGCGCTCGTCGCCGACATGAGCGACCAGGAGATCTGGAACCTCAAGCGCGGCGGCCACGACTACCGCAAGATCCACGCGGCGTACGCGGCGGCGATGGCACACAAGGGCCAGCCGACGGTGATCCTGGCGCACACCATCAAGGGCTACACCCTCGGCAAGCACTTCGAGGGTCGCAATGCCACGCACCAGATGAAGAAGCTCACGCTCGACGACCTCAAGCGGTTCCGCGACATCCAGCGCATCCCGATCTCCGACGCGGAGCTCGAGAAGGATCCGTACCTGCCCCCGTACTACCACCCGGGGCCGGATTCGCCGGAGATCCAGTACATGCTGCAGCGCCGCAAGGCCCTCGGCGGCTTCCTGCCGTCGCGCCGCACCGACGCCGCACCGCTCCCGCAGCCGACGGACAAGACCTACGACGTCGTGCGCAAGGGCTCGGGCAAGCAGGAGGTCGCCACGACGATGGCCGTCGTGCGCATCCTCAAGGAACTGTTGCGCGACAAGGAAATCGGCAAGCGCATCGTGCCGATCATCCCCGACGAGGCCCGCACGTTCGGTATGGACTCGTGGTTCCCGTCGCTGAAGATCTACAACCGCAACGGGCAGCTGTACACGTCCGTGGACGCCGAACTGATGCTCGCCTACAAGGAGAGCACCGTCGGCCAGATCCTCCACGAGGGCATCAACGAGGCCGGCTCGACGTCGTCGTTCACCGCGGTGGGCACGTCGTACGCCACGCACGGTGAGCCGATGATCCCGGTCTACATCTTCTACTCGATGTTCGGGTTCCAGCGGACCGGCGACGGCCTGTGGGCGGCCGCCGACCAGATGGCCCGCGGCTTCGTCCTCGGCGCCACCGCCGGCCGGACCACCCTCACCGGTGAGGGTCTGCAGCACGCCGACGGCCACTCGCTCCTGCTGGCGTCGACCAACCCCGCGGCAGTGTCCTACGACCCGTCGTTCTCGTACGAGATCGCGCACATCGTCAAGGACGGCCTGCGCCGCATGTACGGCGGAACGCCGGGCGTCGACGGCTTCGGTGGCGAGAACATCTTCTACTACCTGACCGTCTACAACGAGCCGTACCAGCAGCCCGCCGAGCCGGAGAACCTGGACGTCGAGGGCCTGCTCAAGGGCATCTACCTGTACAAGCCGGCCGAAGGTTCGGGACCGCGCGCCCAGATCCTCGTCTCCGGCGTCACCATGCCCGACGGTCTGCGCGCACAGCGGCTGCTCGCGGACGAGTGGGGCGTGGCCGCGGACGTGTGGTCGGTGACGTCGTGGGGCGAGCTGCGCCGCGACGGTGTCGAGTGCGAGCGCGAAGCGCTGCACAACCCCGGCGCCGACGCCCCGACGCCGTACGTGACCAAGGCGCTCTCGCAGGCGCAGGGCCCGTTCGTCGCCGCCTCCGACTGGATGCGCGCGGTGCCGGACCAGATCCGTCAGTGGGTGCCCGGTTCCTACACGACGCTCGGCACCGACGGGTTCGGCTTCTCCGACACCCGCCCGGCCGCGCGCCGCTTCTTCAACGTCGACGCCGAGTCGATCGTCGTCGCGGTGCTCTCCGCGCTGGCGAAGTCCGGCGAGGTCGACCGGTCGAAGGCCGTCGAGGCCGCAGCCCGGTACCGGATCGACGACGTGCTGGCCGCGCCGGTGTCGATGGCGGATCCCGGCGTCGCCTGAGCCCACCGGATGACACGGCCTCGCGGCCGCTGAACACGCCCGTCGCCTGCTCGAGTGTCCCCGAGACCTCGTGCAGGCGGCGGGCGTAAGTTCCTTTCATGGCCGAGGATCAGCCCGAGACGTCGAACAGCTCGCCGAAGCTGCCCGCCCTGCGCGAGGTACCGGCGCGACGTGTCCGCTACCAGCCCCCGCCACCCGCGACGGGCGGCCGGCCCACCCGGGATTCGTTGCCGGATGCACTCCTGCGCCGGGTCAAGCAGTTCTCGGGACGACTGTCCACCGAGGCGATCGCCTCACTTCAGGACCAGCTGCCGTTCTTCGCCGACCTCGACGCCGAGCAGCGCGCAAGCGTGCAGATGATCGTCCAGAAGTCGGTCGTGAACTTTCTCGAATGGCTCACCGACTCGGACAGCGACATCCGCTTCACCATCGATGCCTACCAGGTGATTCCGCAGGACCTCGCCCGCCGGCTGACCCTGCGCCAGACGGTCGACATGGTCCGCGTGGCCATGGAGTTCTTCGAGCAGCGATTGCCCGCTCTCGCCCGCAACGACCGGCAGCTGGTGGCCCTCACCGAGGCGATCCTGCGGTACGGCCGTGAGCTGGGCTTCGCAGCCGCCTCCGTGTACGCCAGCGCCGCCGAGTCCCGCGGCGCATGGGACACCCGACTCGAGGCCCTGGTCGTGGACGCCGTGGTGCGCGGCGACACCGGCTCCGATCTGCAGTCCCGGGCCGCCACCCTCAACTGGGACGCCACCGCCCCGGCGACCGTTATCGTCGGCACTCCCCCGCCCGAGGAGGGCGTGTCGGTGATCGGGACCGTGCACAGTACGGCGCAACGGCACGGCCGGGGAGCGCTCGCGGTGATCCAGGGCGACCGACTGGTCCTCGTCGTCAGCGGCGAGTTGCACGGGAGCAAGGCGGCGCGCGAGTTCATGGCCGACCTGATGGACAAGTTCTCCGACGGGCCCGTCGTGATCGGACCGACCACCCCGAGCCTGGGCGCCGCCCACTTCAGTGCGGTCGAGGCGTTGGCCGGGATGGAGGCCGTCGTCGGCTGGCGTGGTGCGCCGCGCCCGGTGTTCGCGGCGGAGTTGTTGCCCGAACGTGCCCTGCTCGGGGACACCGCGGCGGTCGCCGCCCTGACCGAGCGTTTGATCCAGCCACTGACCGGCTCGGGGACCGCCCTCGCCGACACCCTCGACGCCTACCTGGACTCCGGCGGCGCCGTCGAGGCCTGTGCCCGTCAGCTGTTTGTTCATCCAAATACGGTCCGATACCGCTTGAAGCGAATTTCAGAAATCACAGGGCGCGATCCGACGAACCCGCGAGACGCGTATGTGCTCCGCGTCGCAGCGACGGTGGGCCGACTTGCCCAAACGCCCGTTCAAACGTCGACTTCCGACACATCCGTCACAAACTTCACAATCCGGAGGGTAGGAACGTAACGCTGGGGTGCCCGAATTCGATAGGGAGCGCCCACGTGCATTTTTGTAGGGAACCTACAAAACACGTGTCCGGGTTTCATCCCCGACAACATCTCGCCGCACCGCGGGAGGGTGTTCCCTTGAATGCGTGATTTCGTTGCTAGCCCCGGGTCAGGGCTCTCAGACACCCGGCATGCTCAGCCCCTGGCTGGACCTGCCGGGCGCGCACGATCGCGTGACACTGTGGTCGAAGGCTTCCGGTCTCGATCTCGTCCGGCTCGGCACCACCGCCACCGCCGAGGAGATCACCGACACGGCGGTCACCCAGCCACTGGTCGTCGCCGCCGCACTCCTCGCTTACGAGGAGCTCGAGCGACGCGGCTCACTTCCTGCCGACACGATCGCCGCCGGGCACTCGGTCGGCGAACTCGCCGCGGCCGCGGTCGCGGGAGTCCTCTCGTCCGACGACGCCGTAACCCTCGCCGCGATTCGCGGCGCCGAGATGGCGAAGGCGTGTGCCCTGGAACCGACCGGAATGTCGGCGGTCCTGGGGGGCGACGAGGACGCGGTGCTGTCCCGGCTCGAGGAGCTCGACCTCACGCCGGCCAACCGCAACGCGGCCGGTCAGATAGTCGCGGCCGGGCGGCTCGAGTCTCTCGAGCAGCTCGCCGCCAATCCTCCGGAGAAGGCCCGCGTACGGGCCCTCCCGGTGGCCGGGGCGTTCCACACCCGGTTCATGGCGCCCGCGCAGGACGCCGTCGCCGCCGCGGCCGCACGGATCACCCCCGGGGATCCGACGCGGACGCTGCTGTCCAACTCGGACGGCGCGCCGGTCACTTCCGGCGCGGACGCCCTGACTAAGCTGGCCGCGCAGGTGACCCGACCTGTGCGCTGGGATCTGTGCACCGCGACGTTGCGGACCGCTCAGATCTCGGCCATCGCGGAACTTCCTCCGGCAGGCACCCTGATCGGGATCGCCAAGCGTGAGATGCGTGGCACCCCGACCGTGGCGCTGAAATCTCCCGGGGACATTCCCGCCCTGACCGAACTCACCGAAATCGGTTAGCTCCGTGCGCGCACACCACGCGCGCACCGGTCCGGCGTCCGTCGGACCGAAAGCCGAGACACGAACATCGAAAAAGAAGGGAGCCACCTAGTGGCCGCCAACCAGGAAGACATCATCGCCAACCTCGCCGAGATCATCGAAGAGGTCACCGGCATCGAGCCGTCCGAGGTCACCATCGAGAAGTCGTTCGTCGACGACCTCGACATCGACTCGCTGTCCATGGTCGAGATCGCGGTGCAGACCGAGGACAAGTACGGCGTGAAGATCCCCGACGAGGATCTGGCCAGCCTGCGCACCGTCGGCGATGTCGTCGCGTACATCCAGAAGGTGGAGGCCGAGGGTGGCGAGGCCGCCGAGACCGTCAAGGCCAAGCTCGAGGCCACCAAGAACGACGACGAGTGAGCCAACCGTGACTTCCGCTTCTGCCCGAGGGTTATTACCGAACATCGTCGTCACCAGCCTTTCGGCTACGACGTCGGTTGCCGGAGATGTGGATGGCACGTGGAAGGGCCTGCTGGCCGGTGAGAGCGGCATCGACGTTCTCCACGGCTCCTTCGTCGAGGAATTCGATCTGCCGGTGCGTTTCGGTGGCCAACTCAAGGTCCCGTTCGACGATGCGCTGAGCCGGGTCGAGATCCGACGCATGAGCTTCGTGGAGCGTCTCGCGCTCGTACTCGGTCGCCAGGTCTGGCAGAACGCCGGCAGCCCGAGGTCGACAAGGATCGTCTCGGGGTTGTCATCGGCACCGGACTGGGCGGCGGCGAAGCACTCATCGACGCCGTCGACAGGCTGCGCGAGGGCGGGTACCGCAAGGTGTCGCCGTTCGCGGTCCAGATGGTGATGCCGAACGGTCCGTCGGCCACCGTCGGACTCGAACTCGGCGCGCGCGCCGGGGTCATCACGCCGGTATCGGCGTGTTCGTCCGGGTCGGAGGCCATCGCGCATGCGTTCCGCATGATCGCGATGGGCGACGCGGACATCGTCGTGACGGGTGGCGTGGAGGGGGCCATCGGCTCGGTTCCGATCGCGAGCTTCGCCATGATGCGCGCGCTCAGCACCCGCAACGACGACCCGAAGGCGGCCTCGCGCCCCTTCGACAAGGACCGGGACGGATTCGTCTTCGGTGAAGCCGGAGCCTTGATGATCCTCGAGACGGAGGAGCACGCGAAGGCGCGTGGGGCGACCATCCACGCGCGTCTGCTGGGCGCCGGCATCACCTCGGACGGTTTCCACATCGTGGCACCCGATCCGGAAGGCACGGGCGCGGCACGCGCCATGACCCGCGCCATCGAGACCGCAGGTCTCACCAAGTCCGACATCAAGCACGTCAACGCGCATGCGACCGCCACCCCGATCGGCGACATCGCCGAGAGCACCGCCATCAAGGCAGCGGTCGGCACGCATCCCGCGGTGTACGCGCCCAAGTCGGCCCTGGGCCACTCGATCGGCGCCGTCGGCGCACTCGAGGCTGTGCTCACGGTCCTCAGCGTGCGGGAGGGCGTCATTCCTCCCACACTGAATGTGGACAACCAGGATCCGGAGATCGATCTCGACGTCGTGAAGGGTGAACCCCGCTACGGCGACATCGATTTCGCGATCAACAACTCGTTCGGTTTCGGTGGGCACAACGTCGCGCTCGCCTTCGGCCGGGCATAACCCAGCCGAACCTTGCTGGATCGCCAGGTGGGGACCCGCACCCGGGTCCCCACCCCCCGACCTTTCGCCCCAGGTGGGCATGCTCAGGAGGACATCATGACCGTCTTGGCTCCCGCGACGCAGTCTGAAGCATCGACCGATCCGCGCGATCCGCTCGCGCGTCTCGCCAAGCTCTTCGATGCCGGCACCGTCGCACCGCTGCACGACCGCGACAAATCCGGAGTGCTCGCCGCATCGGGCGAGATCGACGGCGTTCGCACCATCGCCTACTGCTCCGACGCGACCGTCATGGGCGGCGCGATGGGCGTCGACGGCTGCAAGCACATCGTCGCCGCGATCGACACGGCGATCGCCGAGAAGGCCCCCGTCATCGGCCTGTGGCATTCCGGCGGTGCACGCCTCGCCGAGGGTGTCGAGGCGCTGCACGCCGTCGGACTCGTCTTCGAGGCGATGGTCCGCGCCTCCGGTCTCGTCCCGCAGATCTCCGTCGTCCTCGGCTTCGCTGCCGGTGGCGCCGCGTACGGCCCCGCGCTCACCGACGTCGTGATCATGGCCCCCGAGGGCCGCGTGTTCGTCACCGGACCGGACGTCGTGAAGAGCGTCACCGGCGAGCAGGTCGACATGGCGACCCTCGGCGGCCCCGACACGCACAGCAAGAAGTCCGGTGTGGCCCACATCGCCGCCCGCGACGAGGACGACGCCTACCACCGCGCTCGCCGCCTGGTGTCGATGTTCTGCGAGCAGGGCGAGTTCGATCTCGCCGCAGCCGAGCGCGGCGACACCGACCTCCGCGCGCTCATGCCGGAGTCGGCCAAGCGCGCCTACGACGTTCGCCCGATCGTGCACGAGTTCCTCGACAACGTCGAGGGCGAGTCGAGCTTCGAGGAGCTGCAGGGCAACTGGGCTCGCAGCATCGTCACGGGCGTCGGTCGTCTCGGCGGCCGCACGGTCGGCGTGATCGCGAACAACCCGCTGCGTCTGGGTGGTTGCCTCAACTCGGAGAGCGCCGAGAAGTCGGCGCGCTTCGTGCGCCTGTGTGACGCGTTCGGCATCCCGCTGGTCGTGATCGTCGACGTCCCCGGCTACCTGCCCGGCGTCGGCCAGGAGTGGGAGGGCGTGGTGCGCCGCGGCGCGAAGCTGCTGCACGCCTTCGCCGAGGCCACGGTCCCCCGTGTCACGCTGGTCACCCGGAAGATCTACGGCGGCGCCTACATCGCTATGAACTCGCGGGCGCTCGGTGCGACCGCGGTCTACGCGTGGCCCGACTCCGAGGTTGCCGTCATGGGCGCCAAGGCCGCCGTCGGAATTCTGCACAAGCGCGCTCTCGCCGCAGCGCCCGAGGAGGAGCGGGAAGCCCTGCACGACCGGCTCGCCGAGGAGCACGAGGCCATCGCCGGTGGCGTCGGTCGGGCGATCTCGATCGGCGTCGTCGACGAGACGATCGATCCCGCCAAGACGCGCAGCATGATCAGCCGCGCACTCGCAGCGGCGCCCGCGAATCGCGGACAGCACAAGAACATCCCGCTGTAGGCCTCACCGGCACAGTCGAACACCGCGAAGCCGAGGCCTCCCGCACCTGCGGGAGGCCTCGGCACACCACTGGACTTGCAGAAACGGATGCCCGACAACGCATTTCGGCCGTCGATGTGACACTTCAGGTGAGGCGCCCCAGATTTCGGAACGTCAGCCGACGTCGCGGCGGAGCCACGTCACCTCGGCGCCCTCACCGCCGCTGCGGTACGACTCGAGCACCTCGTCCCACTCGGTCCCGAGGGCGTGCTCGATCGCCTCGGCCAGACCGCTCCCGCCCGCGAGCAGCGACCGCAGGCGCATCTCCCCCACCACCACGTCACCGCACGCGCTCGTCGCGCCGTGCCACAGGCCGAGGCCGGGGACGTGACTGAACCGCTCGCCGTCGACGCCCTCGCTGGGGTTCTCCGTCACCTCGAAGTAGAGCAGCGGCCATGCCCGCAGCGCCGCGGCGACCCGGGATGCCGTGCCGACCGGGCCGATCCAGTCGCAGGTTGCCCGCAGTGTGCCGGCGGCGGCCGGCTGCGCGGTCCACTTCAGGTTGGGCCGCGCATCGAGGATCGAGGTGAGCGCCCACTCGACATGCGGGCACAGCGCGGCGGGCGACGCGTGGACGTAGACAACTCCGGCCGTCGCATCCGCGAACTGGTTCAACGAGCGCACTGCAACACCTCCAGCTTCGACGAGGGACGTCTTCCCCAACGACCTCGGCCGATACGTGGAGCCGGATGCGCCGCAACGGGACACACCGACGACCAGTGTGCCTTGTGATGCCACTGTTACGCCAGTGGTAGCTGTAAATTTATCTGCCGCTACCGCGAAGTTCGGTGGCGACCGCGTCGCTCAGATCGGTCCACAGCGGCTTGGCCCAATCCCCGAACGCCCGGTCCGTGAGCACCACACATGCGGCGTCCAGCGCTGGGTCGACCCACAGGAAGGTCCCGGACTGCCCGAAGTGACCGTAGGTGGCGGGCGAGTTGCCGGTGCCCGTCCAGTGCGGCGACTTGCCGTTCTTGATCTCGAAACCCAGGCCCCAGTCGTTGGGGCGCTGCGGGCCGTAGCCGGGGAGCAGTCCCGCCAGCCCCGGGAACTGCACGGCGGTGGCCTCGGCCAGCATCTGTGGGGAGACGAGCGTCGGCCTGAGTAGTTCGGCCGCGAATCGGCTCAGGTCGTCGATGCCGGCCTGCGCGCCGTGGCCGGCCGGCCCGACGAGAGCGGCCGTGGCCATCCCGAGCGGTTGGAACACGGCCTCGGCCACGTAGTCCGGGAACGCAATGCCCGTCTCGGCCTCGACGAAGTCCGCCAGTACCTCGAAGCCCGCACTCGAGTAGATGCGCTTGGCGCCCGGCTCCGCCTGCACCTGGTTGTCCCCGAAGGCGAGACCCGACGCATGCGCGAGCAGGTGCCGCACGGTGGCGCCCGGTGGGCCGGCCGGCTGATCCAGCTCCACCGCGCCTTCCTCCACCGCGACCAGGGTGGCGTACGCGCACAACAGCTTCGTCACCGACGCGAGCGGGTAGATCCGCTGCCCGTCACCGAAATGCGCAACGCCTCGGCTGCCGTCGACGACGGCAGCCGAGGCGTTGTCCACCGGCCATTGCCCGATCCGATCGAGAGTCTGCACCCGATCAGACTACGAGGGCGGTCTGGTCAGGAATTCACCAGTCTGCTTCGGTGTAGCGGATGACACCGCGGATGTTCTTGTTGTCGAGCATGTCCTGGTAGCCCTCGTTGAGCTGCTCGAGCGAGTAGGTGTTGGTCACCATGTCCTCGAGGTTCAACAGCCCGGCCCGGTACAGATTCAGCAGGTTCGGGATGTCGACGCGGGCGTTGCAACCGCCGAAGATGTTGCCCTTGAGATCCTTCTGCAGCATCGACATCAGGAACGTGTTGAGCTTGACGTCCATGTCGGCCATGTGACCCATCGCGGTGACGACGCAACGGCCGTTCTTCGCGGTGAGCGTCATGGCGGGATCGATGTACTCACCCTTCATCTCGCCGACCGTGATGATCGTCTTGTGGCACATGCGGCCCCACGTGATCTCCATGATCGGTGCGATCGCCTCTTCCATCGACGGGAAGGCGTGCGTGGCACCGAACTTGAGGGCCTGCTCCCGCTTGAAGGGCGACGGGTCGATCGCGAACACGTAGCGTGCGCCCGACGCGACGGCGCCCTGCAGTGCGCTCATGCCGACGCCGCCGACTCCGATGATGGCCACCGACTCACCCGGCTTGACCTCGGCGATGTGCGTCGCCGAACCCCAACCGGTCGGGACACCGCAGCCGACGAGGGCCGCGAGCTCGAACGGGATGTCCTTGTCGATCTTGACGACGGAGGACTCGTGCACCGTCATGTACGGAGCGAACGTGCCGAGCAGGCACATCGGGATCACGTTCTGCCCGCGTGCCTGGATGCGGTAGGTGCCGTCGGAGATGGCCTGGCCGCTGAGCAGCCCCATGCCCAGATCGCACAGGTTCGAGTGACCCTCCGAGCACGACGGACAGCGTCCACAGGCCGGGATGAACGACAGTACGACGTGGTCGCCGACCTCGACGCCCGTGACGCCCTCGCCGACCTTGGTGATGACGCCGGAGCCCTCGTGGCCACCCATCGCGGGGTAGGACGGCATCGGCGTCGCACCGGTCACGATGTGGTGATCGGAGTGGCACATGCCGGCAGCTTCCATGCGGATCTGCACTTCACCGGCAACCGGGTCACCGAGTTCGATCTCCTCGATCGACCACTTCTCGTTGACACCCCACAGCAGCGCGCCCTTGGTCTTCATTGCTTCCGCCCTTCGATACCGACTACCAATGGCTGTGACGATAGCCACAAATCTTCCAAATTGAAACATGTTCTAGGTGTCGAGTAGTGAAACCACCCGCTGAGCGGGAGATTTACAGCGCGCTCGTCGGTGTAACGCGTGTCGGTGAGTCGGTCGGTCGACCAGTTACGAGCGCACGCGACCCGGATCGACGGATCACGTGAGGGCCCGGAACGCGGCGTACTCCTTCGCCAGCAGATCCATGTAGTGGTCGATGTCCGGCAGCATCCCGGTGTCGCAGGACACCGAGAGTGTGAGCGCGTCGCCGATCGACGTGGCGACGTGGCCCACCCCGCGGCCGTCGATCACGTCCCCCACGCTCACCGTCGTGTGCACCGGGATTCCGAGGAACTCGAGGTCCGCGGCACCGCGGGGCACATTGCTGACGATCGTGTTCGGATGACCGATCACCTCCGTATCCGCGTCGGGACGCGCGGACGGGGCGGTCAGCCGCCGGAGGAGCGGAGCCGGAAGTGAATCGAGGATCTGCATCCGGTCGGATCCGGATCGCTCGGCGCGGCCGCGTTCGCGGCCGGCGGAGTCGGAGATGGCGGCGAGACGCTCGCAGCGATCCTCGAGATCGGTGTGGAGATCGACGATCATGGAGACGATCTGGTTACCGACGGGCGGCCCACCCGCGCGAAGCGACAGCGGCACGTGGGCGGCCAGGGACGCGGCCGGCAGCTCGCCCGCCTCGATGAGGTAGGCGCGCTGGGCGCCCGCCACGACCGCGACCAACAGTTCGTTGATCGTGTACTCCCCCAGAGCTTTCGCGGTGGACTTGGCCTCACCGACCGTGAGATTGAGAAATCGATGCGCGCGGCCACCGTCTGCGCGGCCGTTGAATCGGGTGCGCGGGTGCAGCGGGGCCGGCATCGGGACGTCGTCGGCGCGCCGCGCCGCAGCCCATTGCCGGACACCCACTCGACCCGTGCGGGCCAGCAGCGCGGGAAGGCGGACCGGCGCCGCGAGCCACCACGGCACGCTTCTACCGAATCGCCATTGCGTGGTGGCACTTTCGCCGAAAAGGGAACGGAGGAGATGAACGAACCCGAGACCGTCCGTCACGGAATGGTGAAGCCGGAGAGCGAAGACGACCGCTCGATCCGGGAACCCGTCCACGCCCGTGACACCGGTGAAGACCGAGGCCCGCCACGGCGGCATGTTCGGAGGGAGGCCGTCCGCGGTCATCTGCACCAGCTTCTCCCCCAACGTTTCCCACCCGGAGTCGGTGTGTTGCTCGACCGAGACGTGTCGCGCGACGTCGACGTTGCCCGGCACCCAGCGTGGGTGATCGAGCGACCACGGCACCGGGGCCAGTCGGTGGGTGAGGATGGGCGAGCGGTCCAACCGCTGCGCGATCCATCGTTCGACCTCGGCCTGGCCGATGCCACCGGTGTCCTCGAACACCAGTACACCGACCATCGTCGGTCGGTTCCACAAGTAGAAGATGGTGTCCGCCGCCGACAGTCGAGCAGGTGCGATGAATGCCATGCCCGAACCGTACCGCTCGGTCGGTCATCCGACCGGGCACGGGCGAGGTCGGCGATGCAGGCGCGTGCTCGTTCACGTGCCGGGCGCGAACGGGTCCGTCGCGGCCGCGATCCGCTCGGACGCGTTCACCAGCACGGCTTCGCCGTGGCCGAAGCCCGCGATCCGGGCGCCGGTAGCGGCGAGCACGGTCAGGGAGCGGGCCGCCGCCGCCCGGTCCGTGTCGAACACACCCAGAATGACGTCGCCGTCGAACTCGGCCACAGCATCGCCCGTCAGGAGGGCCGAGACGTCGGGCAGGAACACGGCGATACTCCCCGGAGTGTGGCCGGAAGCAGCCACGACACGCGCCCCACCGGCGAAGTCGAGGACGTCGCCGTCGCGCACCATCCGGTCGACGCGACACGGCGGACCGTGGGACGGCTCGTCGGACTCCGCGTGGATCGTCTTCTCCGCTTCGGTGAGGACGGGGAGTGGACCTCGCTGCGTGCCCGTCACGAAGGGCGCATCGAGCTCGCCGGCGATCACCTCGACGGGCGCCCAGGTGGCGATCTCCGCCGCGGACCCGGCGTGGTCCTCGTGAAAATGTGTGAGCACGATTCTCCGGACATCGGCGCGGTCGCGTCCGAGCGCCGCCAGCGCCGCCGCGATCAAGTCCGCACTGTCCGGCCATCCTGTGTCGACGAGCGTGACGCCGTCCTCGCCGAGCCAGAGGAAACAGTTCAACAGGTGCGCCGGACCCGTGGGGATCCGCAGCCGGAACAACGCGGGGGCCAACTGCTGAAGATCAGGACTGGACATGCCGGAACACTACGTCGACAGGCGCGGGAGGACGTTCTATTTCGTTCTCGGCGAACATGTTCCGGACATTCGGACCGCGCTGTCGCCCCGAGGCCTCCACTGACCGCGTACCGAACCTGTTGGTTTCCGAACAGTGGAAACAGGTATCCGAACAGGTATTCGTGCCCTGGGCCACCCCGGTGACCCGCGTGCACACTGAGCCGGTATCGATCAGCAGGATCTGCGGGAGAGTGCCTCGTGACGCTTCGACTTCGATCTGCGGCCGGCAGACCATGACGTGCTTCGGATACCGCTTCGCGACCGCCGACTCCGGGCTGCTCCGAACCGCACGCGCCCTCGCCGGCGTCCTGACGAACCCGGTCCCGACAGGATCCGTCGTCACGGCTCGTCCGGTGATCCGTGGACTGCGCACCTGGGACCACGCGCCGAGAACGATCGCGATCATCGCCCTCGACAGTGGCGTGTGGTGCTACGCGTGGCTCCTCGGCGGGAACGGCGCCCGAGGTGCGCGGGCCAGACTCCTCGGTCGCGCACCCGGCGACAAGTACCCGACCTTCGCCACGAATTCGGCGCCGGCCTGTGTGGGGCGGGCGGGGCTCGAACCCGCGACCAATGGATTATGAGTCCACGGCTCTAACCGACTGAGCTACCGCCCCGTACCGCGGCGTGTGTCGCCGACCGCCGAATGTTACCGCCCGAGCCCGGCGGCGCGGCGGCGCGGGTGCCGTGTGTCGCGGCCCGAGGCGCGCTGTCGGTACCTGCGAGCAGACTGACCGGCGAACAACCGAGCAACAAGCTCGGACGAATGCCGAAGGACCGCAATGACCCACTGGACCACCCGACCGATCTGCGCTTTCGATCTGGAAACCACAGGCCGAGACCCACTCTCGGCACGAATCGTCACCGGGTCGGTGGTCACGGTCGGCGGCGAGGGGCACCGGACCCGGAACTGGATCGTCGATCCGGGCGTCGAGATCCCGGTCGACGCGGCCGCCGTTCACGGCATCTCCACCGCGCAGGCACGCGAACGCGGCCAGGACTATGCGTCGGGCTACCGGGAGATCCGCAGCGCGCTCACGGACGCGTGGGCGGCCGGCCATGTCGTCGTCGCCTTCAACGCGGCCTACGACCTCACCGTCCTGGACGCCGAGGGGCGCCGGCTCGGGTGGCCGCCGCTGTCGGGCTACGGTCTCGTCGTCGACCCCTACGTCATCGATCGGGAGATGGATCGTGACAGGCGCGGCAAGCGCACACTTGGCGCACTGTGCGAGCACTACGGGGTGGTGCTGGCGGCTGCGCACGAGGCCGAGTCGGACGCCCTGGCCGCGGCGGAGCTGGCCCGGATCCTGCCCCGGCGGTTCCCCCACCTCGCGGCCCTCGACGACGTCATGACCAGCCAGGCCGCGTGGCACGCCGAGCGTCAGCGTGACCTCGTCGAGTACCTGCGGAGCGAGGGCCGCGACGCGTCCGACGTCGACGGGCGGTGGCCCATCCGCGGCGCGGCGTGACCGCCCGCATCACGGCCGAAAACGACCGAAGGCCCCTCACCCGCTAGGGTGAGAGGCCTTCGTTCGGGCTCCCCCGGCTGGACTCGAACCAGCAACCGTTCGATTAACAGTCGAATGCTCTGCCAATTGAGCTACAGGGGATTGTCCTGCTCGGCGCTGCCCTTTCCGGCGGCGCCTGAGAAACTGTAGCCCATACCCCCACCCGAGTACCAAATCGCCTGAACAGAGACCGATCAGGCAGGATGTACACAGGCACTTCGACGGGAGGAATCCGGAAATGTTGCGGTTGTTGGTAGGCGTCGCTGCGGGCTACGTCCTGGGTACCCGGGCCGGCCGGGCCCGGTACGAACAGATCAGTAAGGCAGCCAAGGCCGTGGCGACCAGCCCTGCCACCAAGAAGGCGATCGAGGTGGGCCGGCAGAAACTCTCGGACTCCCTCAGCACACAGCCCAAGCTCGAACCGATGAAGCCGATCGACGAGCAGACGACGATCCTCGTTCCCCAGGACCAACTGCGCCGCAATTGAGCCGCGGATGCGGCGGGGGTCAGGCGATGCCCTCGCCGCTGGTGTCGCCGATCGCCTGATCGAGCAGGCTGCGCCGGTACTGCTCGAGCGCGACCAGATCCCCCAGGAGGGAATGGAACTCGTCGGAGTCGGTGGTCGGTGAGATACGCTGCAACTTCGACTTCAACTCGGCCACCTGCTCGCCCACCCACACCTCCTGCAGACGCGCGAGCACGCCCCGGATGTACCGCGGGGCGACGTCCTCGTCGGTGGGCAGTGGATCGACTGCGAGTTCCATCACGATCGAGTGCACGGTGCCCTCACCGGCGGCGCGGCCGACCGCGTCCACCCACTCGGCGCCGCCGAGGCCCGCGCTCGTGCCGCCGGCCGCGGCGACCGCCTCACGGACCGCCGCGTAGGCGGGATGGGTGAACGATTCCGGCGGCAACGAGTCGAAGACGGTGCCCGCGATGGCGGGATACTGGAGCGCCGCCTTGAGGGCGTCGCGCTGCGGCCACAGCGCCGGGTCGTTGGGCCGCGGACGCGCGATCCCCGGCGCCGGCGCGGGGAACGCCTCGACCTGCGCGGGATCGACGGGACGACGTTTCGCGGCGGGGGCACCGCCGCCGCGGGCGAACTTGCGCGCCTCGTCGCGCACCCGACGTCGAACGGCGGGGATGTCGTCCCAGCCCACCCAACCGGACAACTGCACCGCGTACCCGTCCCGCAGCGTCGGTTCCTTGATCCGGGCCACCACTGGGACGGTGCGGCGCAGAGCTTCCACGCGCCCCTCCGCGGTGTCCAGATCATGTTCGGCTAGAAGGGATTTGACGACGAACTCGAACATCGGAGTGCGGCGCGCCACGAGGTCGCGGACCGCGGCGTCCCCGGACTTCTGCCGCAGTTCGCAGGGATCCATCCCGTCCGGCGCGATCGCGACGAACGTCTGCCCCGCCATCTTCTGATCGCCCTCGAACGCCTTCATAGCGGCCGCCTGACCCGCCGCGTCGCCGTCGAAGGTGTAGATCACCTCACCGCGAAAGTAGCTGTCGTCCATCAACAGTCGGCGCAGCATCGCGAGATGTTCGTCACCGAAGGCGGTGCCGCACGAGGCGACGGCGGTCTTCACCCCGGCCAGGTGCATCGCCATGACGTCGGTGTAGCCCTCCACCACCACCGCTTGATGGCCCTTGGCGATATCCCGCTTGGCCAGGTCCAGACCGAACAGCACGTTCGACTTCTTGTAGAGGATCGTCTCGGGGGTGTTGACGTACTTTCCGGGCATGGTGTCGTCGTCGAACAGCTTGCGCGCTCCGAAGCCGATGACATCGCCCGCGAGGTTGCGGATCGGCCACAGCAGCCGGCGGTGGAACCGGTCGATCGGGCCCCGACGCCCCTCTTTCGACAGGCCTGCCGCCTCGAGTTCCTTGGCCTCGAATCCCTTCGCCATCAGATGCTTGGTGAGCGTGTCCCACCCGTCCGGGGCGTAGCCGCAGCCGAATTGGGCGGCCGCGGCGGCGTCGAAGTTGCGTTCGGTGAGGTAGTCGCGGGCGGCCTGCGCGTCGGGTTCCTTCAACCGGGCCGCGTAGAACTCCTGCGCGGCCGCGTTGGCCGCGACCAACCGCGCTCGGGTGCCGCGGTCGCGCTGGACCGACGGGCCGCCGCCCTCGTACGAGATCTGGTAGCCGATGCGGTCGGCGAGCTGCTCGACGGCCTCCACGAAGCTGACGTGCTCGATCTTCTGCAGGAACGAGTAGACGTCGCCGCCCTCGCCGCAGCCGAAGCAGTGGAAGTGGCCGTGATTGGGGCGGACGTGGAACGACGGCGACTTCTCGTCGTGGAAGGGGCACAGCCCCTTCATGGAATCGCCGCCCGCGCGCTTGAGCGAGACGTACTCGCCGACGATGTCCTCGATCCGGGTGCGCTCGCGAACGGCCGCGATGTCTCTGTCAGGGATTCGGCCGGCCACCACGACAGTCTAGGCGCTTCGCGCCCGTGCGCCTTTCCGGTAGCCCGCACCACCGAAAAGGCGCACGGGCAGCTCCGCTGCCTACCCCCAGCTGGCCTGGGCCCCGAGGCTCTGCTTGTCGATCCGCTCGAGGCGGCTCTCGGTGCACGACGCGATCTGGTCGACCACCACCCGCACCCGGGCGGCGTCGTCTGCGGCCCGTTCCCAGGCGGGAAGGAACAGCGGATCGAGGCCGGCGGGTGCGGTGCGCAGGAGCCATTCGGCGACGCGGTGGATCCGCTCCCGCTGCCGGCCCTGATGCTTGAGATGTCCGGCGTCGGACATCACGTAGTACAGCGCGACCGTCT
Source organism: Prescottella equi (assembly GCF_002094305.1). Taxonomy (GTDB): domain Bacteria; phylum Actinomycetota; class Actinomycetes; order Mycobacteriales; family Mycobacteriaceae; genus Prescottella; species Prescottella equi. The sequence continues at coordinate 762,753 of NZ_LWTX01000001.1, read as the reverse complement.
TCAGCAGCACCACCTCGGCCGCGACGATCGGAGGCACCTCCAGATCGGCCTGGTACCGCGCGAGCGGTCCGGGCCCGGTCACCACCCGGGTCCCCGCGACCGCCGCGGACGCGAAGCGGCCCACCAGTTCGCTGGTGAGATTCTTCAGAGCGACCGCGCTCGTCAGGGTCCCGTCGTAGCTGCCGACCGCCGCGACCACCGGCAGCCGCGACAACCGGGACGCGGCTTCCACCAGTTCGTCGACGGCGGGCACCGGGAAGCGCGCCGCCCCCAGTTCGGCGAGCGCCCGGACCTCCGCGCCGTCGGCCAGCGCCCGCAGGTCGATGCGTCCGGCGATGACGCCGTCCTCGACGTCGTGGACCGAGTAGGCGACGTCGTCGGCCCAGTCCATCACCTGCGCCTCGAGGCACTTGCGGCGCTCCGGTGCGCCCTCGCGGATCCACGCCAGGATCGCGGCGTCGTCGTCGTACGCACCGAACTTGGCGCCCGGCCGCGGACGGGTCCACGGGTACTTGATCGCCGCGTCGAGCGACGCCCGCGTCAGATTGAGCCCCACGCTCCGCCCCTCGGCGTCGAGCACCTTGGGCTCGAGGCTGGTGAGGATGCGCAGATTCTGGGCGTTGCCCTCGAAGCCGCCGCACACCGCCGCCACCTCGTCGAGCGCCTTCTCCCCGTTGTGGCCGTACGGCGGGTGGCCGATGTCGTGCGCCAGCCCCGCCAGATCGACCAGGTCGGGATCGAGACCGAGTCCGTCGGCGATGCCGCGGCCGATCTGCGCCACCTCGATCGAGTGGGTGAGCCGGGTGCGCGGGGTGTCGCCGTCCCGCGGCCCCACCACCTGCGTCTTGTCCGCGAGCCGGCGCAGCGCAGCGGAGTGCTGCACCCGGGCACGGTCACGGGAGAAGGGGCTGCGGTGCTGCGCCCCGTCGACACCCGACGTGAGGTCGGCCGTCTTTGGCGCCTCGGTGACACGGCGTTGCAGGTCGTGCGCGGCATACGTCGCACGGTTGAAGGAGTCCGTCATTGACCCGCCGTGTAGCCGAAGTCCGCCGAGAAGTGCGTCAGCTGGTACCACAGCAGAGCGCCTGTCTCCCTGACGATTCCGTGCAGTTGCGACTCGCGAGTCATGACAGCGGGACCTTGCCGCGTGGGCGCCGTCCAGGCGTCCAGCCCCGCGTCGCGGGCCATCGTCCGGGTGCGCAGCGAGTGCCACGGGTCGCTCACGAGGACCGCGGAGTGCAGGCCGCGCGCGCCCATCTCCCGGCTGACCGCCTCCACGCTCAGCAGGGTGTCGGACCCCTCTTCGACCGCGACGATCGCGCCACCCGGCACGCCCTGGTCCATGAGGTAGTTGCGGCCGGACGCGGCCTCGGTGTACTCGTCACCCTCCTGCTTGCCGCCGACCGTCACGATCGTCGCGGCGACGCCCTGCTCGTAGAGCTTGTGGGCCTGGTCGAGCCGGGCCTCGAACACCGACGACGGGGTGCCGTCGTACTGCGCGGCGCCGAGCACGACGATCGCGTCGGCGGGTGTGGTGTCGGTGACCCGGGCCACCTGCCACACCCGGAGCGCGGTCCCGCCGACCAGCACCACACCGATCAGCAGTGCGCCGAGCACGATTCTGGTGGTCCATCGGGCGAGCGCGGCACCGAAGGACCGGCGCGGCACGGGACGTGACGACAACTCCGGCGGGTCGTAGCTGGGCGCGGTACTCACTCCCCGATTCTGCCAGTCGCCCACCGGGGCCGCCGATGACGACGCGCCAAGCGGATAGATTCGTCACATGGCCCAGGCTCTGTCGCGTCCCCTCCCCCGCCTCCGTGTCGCCCGACGGCCCGCCGCCGCCGTCGGGGCGCTGTTCGTCCTACTCGCTCTCGTGTTCGCACCCGCGACCGCGACGGCCGAGGCGCCGCTGCGGCTGCCGGACCACATCACCGATACCGCCGGGGTCCTCGACGCCGGGCAGCGGGCAGACGTCCAGAACGCCCTCGACACGCTGTACGACGAACACAAGGTCAGTCTCTGGGTGGTCTATACCGCGGACTTCGACGGTCTGTCGCGTGAGGCATGGGGCCAGCAGACGGCGAAGCTGAGCGCTCTCGGGAACCGGGACGCGCTCCTCGCGGTCGCGACGAACGCCGGCGACTACGACTTCGACGTCCCCCAGGCACTCTCGGAGGTCACCGACTCCGAGCTCGAATCGATTCGTCAGGACTTGGTGCAACCCGCTCTGCGCGAGGACGATTGGGCCGGTGCCGCGATCGCCGCGGCGGGCGGGCTGGGGGACGCGATGACCGCGACCAACACGTCGTTGAAGGTCCTCGGCGTCGGTATCGGCGTGGTCGTCGTGGCCGGTGCCGGCGTGTACCTGTACTCGCGCAAGAAGCGAGGTGACCGACTGGAGTCGTCGATCGCGCAGGCACGGCAGGTCGATCCGACCGACGCCGCCGCGCTGTCGGCGCTGCCGATCCCGGCGCTCGACGCGCTCGCGAAGGACGAACTGGTGGAGATGGACAACGCCATTCGCACCAGCGAGGAGGAACTGAACCTGGCCGTCGGCGAGTTCGGGGCGGACGCGACCGCGCCGTTCACCGCCGCGTACGACCGGGCCAAGGCGACGCTCGCGTCGGCGTTCGCGATCCGTCAACGCCTCGACGACGACATCCCCGAGACGCCCGAGCAGCAGCGGCAGATGCTGGTCGAACTCATCACGACCTGCGAGCGCGCCGACCGCGAGCTCAATGCCCGTGTCACCGAATTCGATGCGATGCGCGACCTGCTGCTCGACGCCCCCGCCCGACTCGACGCCCTCACCCAGTCCGTGGTGGCCCTCACCGTCCGCATCCCCGAGGCCGAGGCCACGCTCGCCGCACTCGGCGGTCAGTTCCCGGCGTCGGTGCTGGCGACCGTGCACGACAACCCGGCCATGGCACGCGAACGGATCACCTTCGCGGAGCAGAACATCGAGGCCGGCCGTAAGGCCGCGACGCTTCCGGCGGGCAAGCAGGGCCCGGCAGTCGTCGCGATCCGCGCCGCCGAGGGCGCGCTCGACCAGGCTCGCCAACTGCTCGACGCGGTCGATCGCGCCGACACCGACATCCGGCACGCCATCGCGACCCTGCCCGCAGCGATGGCCGACGTGCAGGAGGGCATCGACGCCGCCGGACCGCTCGCGGAAAAGGGCGGACCGGAGCTCGCGGAGGCGAAGGCCGCCGCGGAGGCGGCGTTGCAGAATGCGCAGTCCGCCAAGGACACCGACCCGCTCGGCAGTTTCACCAAGGTGGTGGAGGCCGATGCCCGCCTGGACGCCGTCCTGGCCCAGGCACAGGAGGCGAACCGGCAGGCCGAGCGGGCACGCGCGCGTCTCGATCAGGACCTGACGGCGGCGAAGTCCCAGGTGTCGGCGGCCGCCGACTTCATCTCCACCCGGCGCGGCGCCGTCGGCGCGGAGGCCCGCACCCGCCTGTCGGAAGCGCAGCGGCACCTCGAGGCGGCGCAGCAACTCGCCGAGTCGGACCCGTCGAAGGCGTTGCAGCATGCACAGTCCGCCACCCAGCTGGCGTCGCGGGCACTGTGGGCCGCGCAGGCCGACGTCAACCGCTACCAGGACAACCAGCGTCCGCCGAGCGGCGGCGTCACCGGCAGCGGCGGCAACGCCGCCGGCGCGATCCTGGGCGGGATCCTCATCGACAGCATGCTGCGCGGCGGATTCGGCGGCCGGGGCGGCAACTGGGGCGGACGAGGGGGCGGCGGCTGGGGTGGGCCGGGCCCCGGCTCCTTCGGCGGCCCGAGCAGCTCGGACCGCATCGGCCGGGGCGGCGGCGGCCGCTTCTAGACCCGAAACCTCCGGCCCCGGAAACGCCGAATGTCACATGCGTTCAGTCGAACTGAACGCATGTGACATTCGGTCGGGGAAACTAGGAGCCGATCAGGCGCTGGGCGAGGTAGCCCTCCACCTGGTCGAGGGAGACGCGCTCCTGCGCCATGGTGTCGCGCTCACGGATCGTCACGGCCTGGTCTTCGAGAGTGTCGAAATCGACCGTGATGCAGAACGGGGTGCCGATCTCGTCCTGGCGGCGGTAGCGGCGGCCGATGGCACCGGCGTCGTCGAACTCGATGTTCCAGTGCTGGCGCAGCGTGGTCGCCAGGTCCTTCGCCTTGGGCGAGAGGTCGGCGTTGCGGCTGAGCGGCAGCACCGCGGCCTTGACCGGTGCTAGACGACGGTCCAGCTTGAGCACGGTGCGCTTGTCGACGCCGCCCTTGGCGTTGGGCGCTTCGTCCTCGGTGTAAGCGTCGACCAGGAAGGCCATCAGCGAACGGGTCAGGCCGGCCGCGGGCTCGATGACGTACGGCGTGTAGCGCTCACCGGACGTCTGGTCGAAGTAGCTCAGGTCGGTGCCCGACGCCTTGGCGTGCGTCGCGAGGTCGTAGTCGGTGCGGTTGGCGACGCCCTCGAGCTCCCCCCACTCGCTGCCCTGGAATTGGAAGCGGTACTCGATGTCGACGGTGCGCTTCGAGTAGTGCGACAGCTTCTCCTGCGCGTGCTCGTACAGGCGCAGGTTGTCCTTGTTGATGCCGAGGCCGGTGTACCAGTCCATGCGGTAGTCGATCCAGTACTGGTGCCACTCTTCGTCCTCGCCGGGCTTGACGAAGAACTCCATCTCCATCTGCTCGAACTCGCGGGTGCGGAAGATGAAGTTGCCCGGCGTGATCTCGTTGCGGAAGCTCTTGCCGATCTGGCCGATGCCGAACGGCGGCTTCTTGCGCGACGTGGTCAGCACGTTCGCGAAGTTCACGAAGATGCCCTGCGCGGTCTCGGGGCGCAGGTAGTGCAGGCCGGTCTCGCTGTCGACCGGGCCGAGGTAGGTCTTGAGCAGACCCGAGAACGCCTTGGGCTCGGTCCACTGCCCCTTGGTGCCGCAGTCCGGGCACACGATCTCGGTCATCGCCACGGCGTCGGGATCGTCGAGCTTGTGCTTCTCCGCGTACGCCTCCTGCAGGTGGTCCTGGCGGTGGCGCTTGTGGCAGTTGAGGCACTCGACGAGGGGGTCGGTGAACACCTCGACGTGGCCCGACGCCTCCCACACCTGGCGGGGCAGGATCACCGACGAGTCGAGGCCGACGACGTCCTCGCGGCTGGTGACCATGTTCCGCCACCACTGCTTCTTGATGTTCTCCTTCAGTTCCACGCCGAGCGGACCGTAGTCCCAGGCCGACTTGGTACCGCCGTAGATCTCACCGCATGGGTAGACGAGGCCACGGCGCTTGGCGAGGTTGGCGACGGTATCGATCTTGGACTTGGGTGCCACTTGGCTGCTCTCCATCTGGGTAATAGATGCGTGGTTCACGTGCGGATTTCGCCCGTCCAGCCTATCGGTAGCGATGGAGGCGTCCCACGTGCCCGGTTGACATGCATATTCATGCATATCAAAATGGAATTGATTTGCAATAAGGTGGCATGTCCGGGCCCGATCGGTGCCCGTCCGATCGCATGGGAGGAGGCGCACGTGAGTGTCGCCGACGCGGGCCACCTGCACCCCGGAACCGCCGATCACGGCGCCTGCTCCGAGACGGCCCCGGCACCGCTGCCGCCCAAGGAGACGCTCACCGCCGCCGGTGAGATCCTGCGGGCCCTCGCCGCGCCGGTCCGTATCGCGATCGTGCTGCAGTTACGGGAGTCGCAGCGCTGCGTCCACGAACTCGTCGCCGCACTCGGGGTCACCCAGCCACTGATCAGTCAGCACTTACGCGTACTCAAAGCCGCCGGCGTCGTGCACGGCGAGCGCAACGGACGTGAAGTGATGTACCGACTCGTCGACGACCATCTCGCCCACATCGTCGTCGACGCCGTCGCCCACGCGGAGGAAGCATGACCGAGAACGTGACCGACCCGACCGATCAGCGCGAGCGGGCAGGCCGGGCCGTGGTCGGCGTGCGCTCGACCAAGCAGCGCAGCGCCATCTCCGCGCTACTCGACGACATCACCGAGTTCCGTTCGGCCCAGGAACTGCACGACGAACTGCGCCGACGCGGCCAGGGCATCGGGCTCACCACCGTGTACCGAACGCTGCAGACCCTCGCGGAGGCCGGCACCGTCGACGTGCTCCGCACCGACACCGGCGAGTCCGTGTACCGACGCTGCTCCTCCGGGCACCACCACCATCTCGTGTGCCGCGCCTGCGGATTCACCGTGGAGGTCGACGGGCCCGCCGTCGAACAGTGGTCGCAGACCATCGCCGACACCAACGGGTTCACCGACGTCAGCCACACGGTCGAGATCTTCGGTACCTGTCGGGACTGCGCGCAAGCTCGCTGACCGCGGCACTCCGCCGACCGACCGAACCTTCACGGCGCGGCCCTCCGACACGTCGATCGGTGTAGCCCCTCACCTCGTGGCCACCTCGAGGTACTCGCACTGCGCTGAGCGCTGTCGAATCCGATTCGACGAAAGCGTGCATACCAAACAACTGGTTTGGGTACGTAGTCCACAACAGCGCTCGATCGCCAATCGTCGGGGCGGAGCGCGGAGGGGAGGACACCATGAATCGGAAAGCAAAGGCCGCGTTGGCCGCCGGAGCCGCTGCCATACTGCTGCTGGGTGGTGCCGGAACGTTCGCCTTCTGGCAGGACCAGACAGAATCGGGCGGCGGCACGATCACCTCGGGCACGCTGGCACTCAGTGAGTGCACCCCTACGTCGGGCTCGGGCTGGCGCGACGTCACCGGTGGCCGGTCCGTCGCTGTCGACCTACCGGATTTCCGGATCGTTCCGGGCGACACACTCGAGTACTCGTGCACCAGCACGGTCACGGCCAGCGGCACGAATCTGTCGGCGACGCTGGCCGCCGACACCTCCGAAATGTTCTCCGAACTCAGCGATCCGGCGCTGCAGGCGCAGCTGATCGACACATCTCTGACCGCCACCACGAGCAGCGGAGCCGTGCTACCCGATGCACAGGTGACCGACCAGAACGACGGGGAAACCCTCACCATCGCAGCCCGACTCACCTTCGACCCGGAAACCTCGGGCACGATTGCCCAGGGCACCAGCGTCACCCTGAACAACGTGCTGATCACGCTCACACAGAACTTGAACCCCGCGTAGTGACCAGTCGAATCGCAGTGGGGGTGAAGAGTGCGCAGCTTCAGGTGGCTCGCCGCCGCCGGTGCGGCGGTGGCGATCGTGGCGTTCGGGGCAGCCGAGCAGACGGGTGCGCTCTGGCGCGGTGAGACGCGGATCGACGGCGGCATCATCCGGTCCGGCACGCTCGCGTTACGGGTCGGTGGTGCGGCTCTACCGACGCAGGTTCAGAACTACCAGTTCACCAGTTTCGGGGGCACCGACCTTGGGCCGGGATCGGTGGTGCAGCGCGCCTTGACCGTTCGTAATGCCGGTGACGTCGATCTGCAGTATCGATTGCAGTCGGCACGGCAGAGCTCGGCGTCGCTACCGCTCACACTCGGGGTGTGGACGGTGGCGAGCGAGAGCGGTTGTCCCGCATCGTCACCGCCCGTCGGCGCCTCGCTCTACGAGGGGCCGCTCCCCTCCGCCCAGGCGCCACCCGCGCCGCAGTGGGCGCCGGTACTGCGACCGCAGGAGACGATGGTCTGGTGCCTGCGCGCCACGGTGGGTGCGGACGCCTCACCCAACGTGTCCACCGCGGTGTCCTTCGATTTCGCAGCGAGCTCGGTATGAGGGCGTCGGCGTCGGTCGACACCGACGAAAGTCGCACCCGGTGGCTGCGGAGCGTCCTCGGGTGGGTAGTCGCGCTGGCAATGTTCGCGCTGCTGGCGGCCACCGTCCTGATCCCGGCCGTGGCGGGAGCGGAGCGGTTCACGGTCCTCACCGGATCGATGCGCCCGACGTATCCGCCCGGCACACTTGTGATCGTGCGGCCCTCCGAGATCGACGGACTGGCCGTCGGAACTCCGATCACCTATCAACTGGAATCGGGTCGACCCGATGTCGTGACGCACCGCATCATATCGGTGCGCCACAATCCGAAAGGCGAGGTCTCGTTCCGCACCCAGGGCGACGCCAACGACAGCCCGGACCCGAAACCGGTACGGACCGAACAGATCCGCGGACAGGTCTGGTACAGCATCCCGTATCTCGGCTACGTCAACAACTGGCTCTCCGGGCAGAAGCGCGCCGTCACCGTTGCGGGCGCCATCGTCGTGCTCGTCGCCTACGCCCTGTTCAATCTCGTCCGAGACATCCAAGTCCGCCGGAAGGGGTGACCGGTGCGCCTCTTCCCCGCTCCGCGCAGGCACCGGATCGGCATCCGGGTGCGCGCACTGCTCTCTCTCGGCGGGCTTCTCGGGATCGGTGCGGTGGGCACCCTGGCCGCGTGGAGCGACAAGGCGACAGCCACGTCCGGCACGTTCGCCACCGGCACGATCAACCTTCAACTCGACAACACGAAGACCCTGGCGTTGAACACACTCGCCGCGCTCAACCTGCTGCCGGGTGAGAGCGTCGCGGGCGCCGTGACCGTGCAGAACAGGGGCACTCTGCCGCTCACCTACACGATGGCGGCGACCACCCCCACAGGGAGCTCGGAGGTCGCCGCGCACGTTGTGGTGGCCGCGTACTCCGGCGGTGCGGCGACCAACGGCGCCACCAACGGTTTACGCGCCGGTTCCTGCAGCGGCACCAAGATCGCGGAGTCCGCGCTCACGGCCGGCGGTTCCGCGCCGATGGTGTCCACGCCACGCCCCGTCGCCGCGCGCACCGGCACGGAAGCGCTGTGCGTGACCGTCCGGCTGGCGCCGTCCGCACCGGTGAGTGTGCAGAACCAAATGCTCAACACAGTGCGCCTGGTGTTCACGGCCGCCGCCGGGAGGCAATCATGAGACGGGTGATCCGCATAGCGCTGTGGGTGGGCGCGGTAGTCGGCAGCCTCTGCATCGTCGCCGCGGTGGCGGCGCTGGCGTTCGGGATCAAGCCACTGATCTTCCGCTCCGGCTCCATGGAACCCGAGATCGGCACCGGTGCACTCGCCTTCTCGCGCACCGTGGCGGCCTCCGATCTCCACCCGGGCGACATAGCGTGCGTCGAAGACCAGGCCGGGCAGCGGATCACGCACCGCGTGGTGGCGGTGGACGCGGTTGCGGGCGACACAGCCACGTTGCGGCTGAAGGGAGATGCGAACGCAGACGAGGACGTGCAGCGGTATCACGTGGAGACCGCGGGAAGGGTCTTCCTCCACGTCGAGAAACTCGGATATGCGGTGGTGTGGTTGTCGAGCCCGCCGGCCGTGTTCGCCGGTGGGATCCTGGTGGGCCTGCTGGTCGCAGTGGCCGTCAAACCCGACTGGCTCGATCACCGCCGGGGGGCTCGGGATGAACGGGGCAGCAGCCCGGCGCTCACGGCGGGAGCCGTGCTCGCGGCGGCGACGCTGACGCTCACCGGAGTGGTGCGGGTGCCGACCACCGCCGCGGCCTATGCCGACACCGCAACGGCGGTCACCGGCGGATTCGGAACGAAGGCGGCCTTCGTGCCTCGTATTGCGGCGACGAGCGGTACCAACACCTATGTCACCTGCAGCGACAAGAGCGTCTCCGGGCCGGACCCCGTCACCCTGTCGTGGTCGCATCTGGGCGCCCCGTACCGGTACCGGATCATTCTGCGGGACCTGGACGGGATGATCTGGCGCACATGGGACGTCACCCCCGCGAGCGGCAAGACCGGTGATCCGGTGTCGTTCACCATCGACGGCGCCGGCATGCCCTCACGCGCCGCGATCTGGCAGTACAACGCCGAGATCCATACGATGCTGCCCGGCCCGCCCGTCTCCTCGGGCGCCGTCTCCACCGACTGGCGCGGAATCGGCGTCTCACAGCACCTCCGACTGGGCAACGAGGACCTGTTCTGCAGCAACCGCGGCGAGCAGTCCGGCTCGCCGGCGTACGTTCCGCCCCCGGCGTCGGTGACGTGTGTGTCCCAACCGGCCGGGGCGCAGCCGGCACGCGCGGTCCTGTCGTGGCCGCACCTGGGACCGCCGTACACGTACACCGTCTCGGTACGTAACGAGAACAACCGCAACATCGTGCTCAGGCGGACGGTGACCTCGGTTCCCGCACAGCCCGGTCAACTGGTCAACACCACCGTCTCCGGTTCGGACCTGGATTCCGGGACACTCTCCGGCACCGCTGCGGTCGCGGAGATCCGGACCCTGAGCGGCTCCGCGGAATCCGCGGGGTTCGTGACCCAGCGGCTCACCGTGAGCAGGACTGCGACCGCCTGCGCCGCCGCGGCTCTCACCAGATCGGCACCCGACGCGACGACCGGGACCTCGGCCCCCGATACGACGCCCCCGAGCACTTCACAGATACGCCCGACACGGACCTCGGACGCCGAACCGACAATCGGTACGTCACAGTCTCCGGCGTCTTCGACCACGACGCCCCCTGTTCCCGCGACTCCCCCATCGGAGCCGGAGTCGACCCCGCCGCCCACCGAACCGACAGCCGAAACCACCGTGCCCCCGATGCCTTCCATCACCGAACAGGTCGGTGCCACAACCACGTCGGACAGCGGACGGCAAGCTCGGCTCGTGCACGACGACCGGTGGTGGGTCCAGGTCGTCGACGGTTCCGGCGTCGAGGTCACACGCGTCCCGGCAGAGCCGGACACGCGGATGCACTGGTTGAGTGGAACCGACCAGCTGTGGCTCTCGTCGGCCGCCGGCCCGGTCTACCTGGACGGCACCACGAGTTGGAAACCGACGCAGCCGCAGAGTCCGGTCCCCGCAGAGATCGAGGAGGCGTTCACGTGACCGGCCGGCCGTGCGACGCGAGTCAGGGGGACTTTCGGTGGGCGGCGGCTACGACACGCTCCGACTGGCAGAGCTCGCCGCGAGCTGCTTCGGTGACGAACAACTGCGCGGCGATCGCCGATTCGAATGCCTGCACCGTCGAGGTGGCACCAGACCCCGCCGGCATGCCGGTGCGCCTACCGTCCGGAGATGACGCCGTCTCCGTAACGACGGACCCTGGCCAAGATCGGCACTCGGCCGCGGAACCCTTACGCCAGCAGTCCCCCACGCGCGTCCTCGATGCCCGACAGCACGAGCAGCAACATCGTCGCGAGTGGTGCCTCGGTCAGGCCCGTGGCCGGGAAGGTGTAGCGCAGCACGACGTCCGCCAGATTCCCGCGCGTGATCATGCTGATCGATCCGAACTGCGCCTGCGCGTTACGCTCGGCGACCCGCTCGAGCAGCGCCGCGGTGTACGTCCGGTCCCACGCCAGCACCCCGGTCAGCGACAGTACGTCCAAGCCGTCGGCGAGAGTGACGGCGCGCAGCGAGCACAACGCGCCGCCGTACTCGAACCGCAGGGAACCGTCGTCGTCGGATTCGACGGCGACGAAACCCGCGAGCGCCGCCCGCGCCCGCTCCTGCAACGCCTCGGCCGCGTCGGGGGCGCTCACTGGTACTTCACTCCCCCGAAGCGACGATCGCGGGACGCATACTCGACGCACGCAGCCCAGAGGTCGCGGCGGTCGAAGTCCGGAAACAGCTTCTCCTGGAACACCAGTTCCGCGTACGCCGCCTGCCAGATCAGGAAGTTCGACGTCCGCTGCTCGCCGGACGGTCGCAGGAACAGGTCGACGTCGGGCATATCCGGCTCGTCGAGGTACTTCGCGAACGTGGCCTCCGAGATCTTCTCGGGATCGATCCCCCCCGCCGCGGCGCGACGGGCGATCTCCCGGGCCGCGTCGGCGATCTCGGCGCGGCCACCGTAGTTGACGCACATGGTCAGCGTCATCACGGTGTTGTCCTTGGTGAGTTCCTCCGCGATCTCGAGTTCCTTGATGACGCTGCGCCACAGCCGAGGTCGGCGCCCCGCCCACCGCACCCGCACACCCATCTCGTGCATCTCGTCGCGGCGGCGCCGGATGACGTCCCGGTTGAAGCCCATGAGGAACTTGACCTCCTCGGGGCTACGCTTCCAGTTCTCGGTCGAGAACGCGTACGCGGACAGCCACTTCACGCCGATCTCGATGCACCCGGCGACGGTGTCCATCAGGACGTCCTCGCCGCGCTCGTGTCCCGCGGTGCGCGGCAGCCCGCGATCCTGCGCCCACCTGCCGTTGCCGTCCATGACGAGCGCCACGTGGTTGGGGATCAACTCGGGCTGCAGGATGGGCGGGCGGGCGCCCGAGGGGTGCGGGAACGGCGGGCGGATCTCCCGATCAGGCTGAGCTCGAGGTTCGCGTCGTCGAATCACGCTCCCCATCCTGCCTGACCGCCTCATCGTCCCCGACCGCCGCATGGGGTCGGTGACGTTCGATCAGCGGAAGGGTGCGCAACTGCCGTTCGAGGTGCCATTGCAGGTGCGCGGCGATCAGTCCGCTGGCCTGGCTACGCATCGCCGGCGTCGCGAGCTCGGTGTCCTTCCACTGCCCGTGCGCCAGGGCGTCCATGAGATCGAGCACACCGGGCGACGGCGTGGCCGCACCGGGCGGTCGACAGTGCACACAGACGGCGCCACCGGCGGCGACATGGAACGCACGGTGCGGACCGGGCGCCGCACACCGCGCGCAGTCGGTGAGCGCCGGCGCCCAGCCCGCGTAGCCCATCGCCCGCAGCAGGTAGGCGTCGAGGATCAGTTCGACGGGCCGTGTCCGGTCGCCCACCGCCCGCAGCGCTCCGACGGTGAGGCTGTGCAGCCGCGGGACCGGCGCCTTCTCCTCACCGGCCAGCCGCTCCGCGGTCTCGAGGATCGCGCACGCGGTGGTGTAGCGGCCGTAGTCGTCGACGATGTCGGCGCCGAACGCGTCGACGGTGCTCACCTGGGTGACGATGTCCAGGTTGCGCCCGGGATGCAACTGCACGTCGATGTGCGCGAACGGCTCGAGCCGGGCCCCGAACTTGGACTTGGTGCGGCGCACGCCCTTGGCGACCGCGCGGACCAGTCCGTGCTGCCGGGTCAGCAGGGTGACGATGCGGTCGGCCTCGCCCAACTTGTGCTGGCGCAGCACCACCGCATAGTCCCGGTACAACCTCACGTGCCCAGTCTCCCACGCGGTACCGACGCTCACCCACAGGCGCGTCCGCCGAAACCACCCGCAAAAAAACTGCAACGCGTTACTGTTCGTTCGAACGAACGGAAGCGGCGTGAAGGGGCGACAGTGAGCACGGAACTGCGAGAACAGTGCGTCGAGCAGCACGCGCCTGGCCTCGAAGACCAGGTCACGGCCCTGGCTACTGGCCGCGGCACATCCGTCGCCGCGGTGACCGCCGCGCTCGACCGGATCGACGCCGGTCAGGCCACCCTCAACGCCTTCCGGATCGTGCGCCGCGCCGCGGCACTCGCGGAAGCAGCCGAGGCCGACCGCCGCCTGGCCGCCGGGGAACGCCTCCCGCTGCTCGGTGTCCCGATCGCCGTCAAGGACGACGTGGACGTCACGGGTGAGCCCACTGCGTTCGGATGCCCGGGCGACTTCCCGGCCAAGACCGCCGACTCCGAGGTGGTGCGACGACTACGTGCGGCCGGTGCGGTGATCGTCGGCAAGACCAACAGCCCCGAACTGGGCCAGTGGCCGTTCACCGGCGGCGCGTTCGGTCACACCCGCAATCCGTGGGGCCGCGACCACACGCCGGGCGGGTCGTCCGGCGGCAGCGCGGCTGCGGTCGCGGCCGGCATGGTGCCCGCGGCCATCGGATCCGACGGTGCCGGTTCCGTCCGCATCCCGGCGGCGTGGACCCACCTCGTCGGCATCAAACCGCAGCGAGGCCGCATCTCGACGTGGCCCGAGCCCGAATCGTTCCACGGCATCACCGTCAACGGCCCGCTCGCCCGCTCCGTCGCCGACGCCGCCCTGCTGTTCGACGTCGTCGCCGGCAACCACGACGGCGACCTGCACAAGCCACCGCCGGTCACGGTGCGCGACGCGGTCGGCCGCGATCCCGGCCGGCTGCGGATCGCGCTGTCGCTTCGCATCCCGTTCACCGCCACCCCCACCGCGTTGCACCCGGAGATCCGGACCGCGGTGGGCCGCACCGCGCACACTCTGCGCCGGCTCGGCCACGACGTCGTCGTCGACGACCCGGAGTACGGCATCCTGTTGGGCCTCAACTTTCTTCCGCGCTCCCTGGCCGGCATCGAGGTGTGGCTCGACCGCCTTCCCGATCGCAGCCTGGTGGATCCGCGCACCCGCGCCAACGGGCGCACCGGGCGCCTGCTCTCCGGGTGGCCGTTGCGCGCCGCGCGGGCCGCCGAACCGCGGATGCGGCGGCGGATCGGCGCGATCTTCGACGACTACGACGTGGTCCTGGCGCCCACCACCGCCACGCCCCCGCCGCGCGTCGACGCGATGGACGGCATCGGCGGTGTCGCTACCGACAAGGTGATCACCGCGGCATGTCCGTACACGTGGCCGTGGAACATCCTCGGCTGGCCCAGTGTCAACGTCCCCGCAGGCTTCACCACCGACGGGCTGCCGATCGGGGTGCAACTGATGGGCCACGACAACACCGAACCCCTGTTGGTTTCCCTTGCCGCGCAACTCGAAACCGTCGGCCGCTGGCACGAGCACCGGCCCGCTCGGTGGTGGTGACGGATGGGGGCGACGGCGGTGCGCGACCGCATTCTCGCGGCCGCGCTGCAGATCGTCGGCACCGAAGGCGTGCCGGCGCTGACGAACCGGCGCATCGCAGCCGAGGCGGGCGTGGCGCTGGGCTCGATCACCTATCACTTCGCGACGCAGTCGGAGTTGCTGCACGCCGCTCTGACAGGTTTCGTGGCCGAGGAGACCGCGCGGCTGCGTGAGATCGCGGAAAGCTACCGCGACAACGGGATCAGCCTCGAGGACGCCGCGGCCGTCACCGAACAGGTCGCGCACGATCTCGGGTTCTCCGCCGAGCGGATCGCACCGTTCGAGCTCTACATCCAGGCCGGCCGCGACCCGGCACTGCAAGCGGCCGCGACCGCGTGCTTCGCGGCCTACGACGAGCTGACCGTGACGATCCTGACCGCACTCGGCATCCCGGACCCGCAGTCACTCGCCGCCACACTGGTGGCAGTCATCGCGGGCCTGCAGTTGCGCCGCCTCGCCACCGGCGACGGCGGACAGGAGATCTCGGTGGCGGTGCTCCGACTGATCCGGGGCGCCTTCCTCCCGGCGCCGTGACTCGGGATCACTCGACGACGGGGGCCGAGGAGCCTCACCTCGCCCCGAGACGGTCGGTACCCCGCCACAGTTGCGGATGACGTGGACCCACATGTCGCGACAGCACGAGGAAGACAACGGCGATCAGGGGCAGCAGGAAGTCCGTGGGGAGCGCCCACACGTTCATCGGTTCGGTGTTGTCGTGCGCGACCCACTGCATGATGTGGCCGATTCCGTCGCCCCAGAACGAGACGAGCAGGACGAACACGCCCCACTCATCCAGCCGCCCCGGTTGGCCTTCCACGCGCACGCGACGCCGGCAGCGCCGATCGCGATGTCCGCCCAGCCGACCTCCCACTGGAACATCGACTGCGTGTAGCCGATGCCGTCGGCGATCTCGTCCGACGTCGGCCCGATGTGGCCGATTCCGCCGACCACGGTCCACACGCCGCCGCCGACGACCGCCCACAGCGCGACCAGCCCGCACATCCGTCTCGGGGTGCGCCGCTCCGGATGCCGGTCGAGCGCGATGTGCACCGCGGCGCCGAGGACCAGCACACCCCACTGAATCAGGAAGAACCCCATGACATCACCTTCTCGATCCGAGAGGCCTGTGCAGGTCGACGGTTCGATCGTCGCACGCGCCGGGGCACCGCCGGGCCGAAAACAGTCGTGCCGAAAACAGTCGTTCCGCTCCCCCGACCGGGAGAGCGGCACGACGAGAACCAAAGCGACGGACGCTAGAAGCCGAGGCGCCCCAACTGCTTCGGGTCGCGCTGCCAGTCCTTCGCGACCTTGACGTGCAGTTCCAGGAAGATCTTGACGCCGAGCAGCTTCTCGATCTGCTTGCGGGCCGCAGTGCCGACTTCCCGCAGCCGGGCCCCACCCTTACCGATCACGATGCCCTTCTGGCTGGGCCGCTCGACATACAGCAGTGCGTGGACGTCGAGAAGTTCACCCTGCTTCTCGGTGCGCCCCTCACGCTCGCGCACCTCCTCGATGACGACGGCCAGCGAGTGCGGCAATTCGTCGCCGAGACCCTCGAGCGCCGCTTCCCGGATGAGCTCGGCCATGAGCGTTTCCTCGGGCTCGTCGGTGAGCTCGCCGTCGGGGTAGAACGCCGGACCGGGCTCCATCAGACCGGCGAGGACCTTCACCAGCAGTTCGACCTGCTCGCCGGAGACCGCCGACACCGGGATCACCTCGGCTTCGGGGCCGAGAAGCTTGGAGAGCGCCATCAGCTGCGCGGCGACACCGTCCTTGCTGACCTTGTCGATCTTGGTGACGATGCCGACCAGCTTGGTCTTGGGCGCCATCTGACGGACCTGCTCGAGGATCCACCGGTCGCCGGGGCCGATCTTCTCGTCCGCCGGGATGCACAGGCAGATGACGTCGACCTCGGAGTAGGTGTCGCGCACCAGGTCGTTGAGGCGCTGACCGAGCAGCGTGCGCGGCCGGTGCAGGCCGGGGGTGTCGACCAGAATCAACTGGGCGAAGTCGCGGTGCACGATGCCGCGGATGGTGTGGCGTGTCGTCTGCGGGCGCGACGACGTGATCGCGATCTTCTCGCCGACCAGCGCGTTCGTCAGCGTCGACTTGCCCGTATTGGGTCGGCCCACGAAACAAACGAAGCCGGAACGGAATTCGTTGTCGGTCATATCACTCCTGGTTCACGTTTCCGTCTTCGTCCATCTGGCCGGTGTCGCGGTGTTCGTCCGGTATCCGTTCGACGTGCACGGTGCTGATCCGCACCCGACCCCGCACGTCCGCGCCGCCCTCACCGCGCATCCGCAACCCGGCCGTCTCGATCTGCGAGCCGGGCAGCGGTACCCGGCCCAGCTCGTAGCCGAGCAACCCGCCCACGGTTTCGACCTCGTCGCCGGGGATCTCCACGTCGAACAGTTCACCGAGATCCTCGACCGGCAGCCGGGCCGAAACCCGGTACGTGCCGTCACCGAGATCCTCGATCGGCGGAGTCTCGTCGGTGTCGTACTCGTCGGCGATCTCACCGACGATCTCCTCGATCACGTCCTCGATCGTCACCAGCCCGGCGATGCCGCCGTATTCGTCGACCAGCACGGCCATGTGGTTGCGGTCGCGCTGCATCTCGGCGAGCAGGCTGTCGAGCGGTTTCGAATCGGGCACGAACACCGCCGGGCGCATCACCTGCGCCACCTTCACACTGCGGCCGCCGTCGGACGAATAGTACGTCTGCTGCACCAGGTCCTTGAGATACACGACGCCGAGGACGTCGTCGACGTTCTCGCCGATCACCGGGATCCGGGAGTGGCCGCTGCGGACCGCGAGCGTCGTCGCCTGCCCGGCCGTCTTGTCGGCCTCGATCCACACCATCTCGGTGCGCGGCACCATCACCTCGCGTGCCGAGGTGTCGCCGAGTTCGAACACCGACTGGATCATCCGGCGTTCCTCGTCGGCGACGACGCCGCGCTCCTGCGCCAGGTCCACCAGCTCGCGCAACTCGATCTCCGACGCGAACGGGCCGGCCCGGAATCCCCGGCCCGGGGTGAGTGCGTTACCCACCAGGATCAGCAGCCGGCTCACCGGGCTGAGCAGCGTGCCGAGCGCACCGAGCGGAACCGCCGCCGCCAACGCCAACGGGTAGGCGTGCTGCCGGCCCAGGGTGCGTGGCCCCACACCGATCGCCACGTAGTCGACGAGGACCATCGCCACGATGGTCACCGCCATACCCCACATGGGGCCGAGCAGGTCGATCAGCGCCCCCGCGAGCAGGACCGCGGCCGCGATCTCGCACAGGATCCGCAGCAGCACCATGAGGTTGACGTACCGCGGACGGTCCGAGACGATCCGGACCAGCCGCATCGCTCCCGGCCGTTCGTCCTTCGCCATCTCCTCGACGCGCGCCGGTGACAGCGTGTTCAGCGCCGCGTCGAGCGCCGCGAAGAGACCGCCGAGCGGCACCAGCACGACAGCGACGAGCACCAGGACGACTGCGTCGTTCACGTGTCGATCACCGTCCGCCGAGCGTCACTGCTCGGTGCCGTCGAAGAAGCCGGCCTTGCCGAGCAGCTGCTGATCGCGCGCCGCGAGTTGCGCCTCGCGCTCGGCACGTCGCAGGTCCTCGTACCAGTCGGCCAGCAACTGGTTCTGCAGGCCGAACATCTCCTTCTCCTCCTCCGGCTCGGCGTGGTCGTAGCCGAGGAGGTGCAGGACGCCGTGCACGGTGAGCAGCGCCAGTTCGTGATCGAGCGAGTGCCCGGCCTTCTCGGCCTGCTCGAGCGCGAACGACGGGCACAGCACGATGTCGCCGAGCATCGACGGGCCGGGTTCCGGGGCGTCCGGCCGTCCACCGGGCTCGAGTTCGTCCATCGGGAAGGACATGACGTCGGTGGGACCGGGCAGATCCATCCACCGCATGTGGAGGTCGGCCATCGTCCCCGAATCCACGAGCACCATCGACAGCTCCGCCGCGGGATGCACGTCCATGCGCGCGATCACGAACCGGGCGACGCTGATCAAATCCTCGTCGGAGACTTCCATCCCCGATTCGTTGGAGATCTCGATACTCATCTACGTCGTTCCTTCGTCGGCCGCGGGCATGCGGGAGCCGTTGTTCGCGGAGACAACCCTACCGCCGGTGCGAGCGCGGCTGGACCGCCCGCCGCTGTGCCCGATTGCCCAGCGGGAGATCCCCGTTCCGGGTCGACTCGAACCGGTCGTAGGCATCGACGATGTCGGAGACCAACCGGTGCCGGACCACGTCGGAGCTGTCGAGTACCGCGAAGTGGATGCCGTCGATGTCACCCAGGATCTCGGTGGCCGCCCGCAGCCCCGACCGTGCCCCACCGGGCAGATCGACCTGGGTGATGTCGCCGGTCACGACGATCTTGGACCCGAAGCCGAGCCGGGTGAGGAACATCTTCATCTGCTCGGCGGTGGTGTTCTGCGCCTCGTCGAGAATGATGAACGCGTCGTTGAGGGTGCGACCCCGCATGTACGCCAGCGGCGCGACCTCGATGACGCCGGCCTGCATCAGCTTCGGGATCGCCTCGGGATCCATCATGTCGTGCAGCGCATCGTGCAGCGGACGCAGGTACGGGTCGATCTTCTCGTGCAGCGTGCCCGGCAGGAAGCCCAGCCGCTCACCGGCCTCGACCGCGGGACGCGTCAGGATGATCCGCGTCACCTGCTTGGTCTGCAGCGCCTGCACCGCCTTGGCCATCGCCAGATACGTCTTACCGGTACCGGCGGGCCCGACACCGAACACGATGGTGTTCTCGTCGATCGCGTCGACGTAGCGCTTCTGATTGAGCGTCTTGGGCCGGATCGTCTTGCCCCGACGGGACAGGATGTCCAAGCTCAGCACGTCGGCCGGAGAATCCGACAGCCCCTGCGTGAGCATGCCGTGGGTGCGCCGCACCACGTCCGGGGAGATCGGCTGATTGCGACGCACGAGGGACGTCAACTGCTCGAGCACCCGCTCCGCGAGCGCGACGTCCGCAGGCGTTCCGGTGAGCGTGACGGCGTTCCCCCGCACATGGACATCGGCGTCGAGCACCTGCTCGAGAGCGGTCAGATTCTCGTCGGAGGACCCGAGCAAGGGCGGGACCACCTCGGGCGGAAGTTCCATGCTCGAGCGCACATTGCGCTGAGCCGGCTGTGCGGGATCCTGCGGGGTGTCGCGCAAACGCGACCTGCCGTTCTCGACTTGTTCACTCACGTGCGCGCTATGGCCTTCTTCCAGGTCCGATGGGTCGACGACCGGGTCGTCGCGTGTGCCCAAAGTCTAGCGCCAGCCGCCGACAGCGCCCACCGAGTTACCCGCCGGCCTCCTCACCGGGTGCGTCGGCGTCCGCGAGCCAGTCCGCCGCCTCCGAGACGACGGCGACGGCGTCGTCCGGCGGCAGCCCCAGCAACACCAGCCCAGCGGTGGCGAACGTCTCACCCCGGTCGGAGATCGCACCCCGGTTCGCGTGCTCGAGGAGCGTGAGCGTCATGCCCTCGTACATCGCGACCAGGAGCTCGGCGGACAGGTACGACGAGAACATCCCCTCGCGCTGTCCACGCTCGACATTGCCCACCGAGATCGTGCGCAGCGGTTCGAGGAGGTCGTGGATGCGCTCCTCCCCGAGCTCGCGCCGGGCGAACGACAGCAGCACCCGGAACCGGTCCCCGATCGGCCAGGTCCGCAGCGCCAGCACCGCGACCGCCAGGTCGGCCCGCTCCGGTGCAGGCGGCCCGGACGCCAGGCTCGAACAGATCGCCCCGGACGCCTCGGCCACCAGACCCTCGATCAGGGCTTCCCGGTTGGGGAAGTGCGAGTACACCGTGCGGCGAACGACGCCGGCCGCCTTCGCCACGTCGTCCATGCTCGCGTCCGGATCCGCCGCGAACGCGGAGATCGCCGCCTCCAGGATGCGGGCGCGATTGGCGCGCGCCTGGGAACGGACCGGCACCGGAGACTGGGAACTCACCGAACCATCCTCCCCCGAAGGCGCCGTGTGATGTGCACCACCGCGGTATTGCACACCGGTGTGCAACTAACTAACTTGCACATCAATGTGCAACATCGCCGGCGTGCTCGCGCCGGGCGGGAGGGAATTCGAGGATGACGATCACACTGTCTCGGCTGCCGGGAGTCGCCGGCACTCCGGTCGAACGGATGGATCAGCCGTACCCACGCCGCTGGGCCGCCCTCGGGGTGCTGTGCCTGAGCCTGCTCATCGTCGTCATGGCGAACACCGCGCTCATCGTCGCCGCGCCGGACATGACCCGCGACCTGCAGCTGACGAGCTCGGATCTCCAGTGGGTCATCGACGGCTACACCGTCCCCTACGCCGCACTGATGCTGCTGTTCGGCGTCATCGGTGACAAGTACAGCCGACGCGGGGCCCTCTTCGCCGGCCTGCTCGTCTTCGGCGGTGGCGCGGTGTTCGGAAGCCTCGCCGACAGCACCACGTCGGTGATCGCGGCCCGGATGGTCATGGGCGTCGGCGCCGCGATCATCATGCCCGCGACGCTCTCCCTGCTGGTCGCGACGTTCCCTGCCGCCGAGCGCGCCCGCGCCATCGCCGCGTGGGCGGCCACGTCCGGTCTCGCCATCGCCCTGGGACCGCTGCTGGCGGGGTGGTTGCTCGAGACCCGCTCGTGGCACTCCACCTTCCTCATCAACGTCCCGATCGCGGCTCTCGCGATCGTCGCCGCGCTGGTTCTGGTGCCGCCGTCGAAGGCCCACGGACTCGGTCGCATCGACTGGATCGGCGGATTGCTGTCGGTCGTGACGATCGGCTGCCTCGTCTTCGCGATCATCGACGGGTTCCACTTCGGCTGGGGTGCATCGGCACTCATCGCGTCCGCGATCTCGGTGGTCGGCCTGATGCTGTTCCTCGCGTGGGAACTGCGGCACCCGCAGCCACTGCTGAACGTGCGCAAGCTCGGCGAGCGGGCCGTGGGCGGCGCGTCACTGGCGGTGATGCTCGTGTTCCTGACGGCGTTCGGCGCGATGTTCTTCGTCGCCCAGCAATTCCAGTTCGTGCTCGGCTTCGGCCCCCTCGACACCGGTGTCCGGCTCCTGCCGCTGGCCGCCGCCGTCTCCGTCGGTGCCGCGGCCAGCGCCCGGCTGACGCCGCGCATCGGCGCCCGGGCCGTCGTCGCCGGCGGCATGCTCGTCGCGGCGGCGGGCGTCCTGCTGCTCGTCCGCGTCGACGGCGCCTCGACGTACCTCGACTTCGTCCCCACCCTGGTGCTCCTGGGCATCGGTGTGGGCCTGGCGGTTTCACCCGCGACCGACGCCATCATGGGGAGCTTCCCGGACAAGGACCTGGGCGCCGCCGGCGGACTCAACGACACCGCGATCGAGCTCGGCGGGTCGCTCGGCATCGCGATCCTCGGCTCGGTGCTCGCCTCCGCCTACAAGGATGGGATCGCCGGCTTCCTGGCGGCGCTACCGGTTCCGAAACTCACCGGGGCGCAGGCAGATCTGGTCGCCCAAGGGTTGCAGGCGTCGGGCGAATCGGTGGGCGGCGCAGCGATCGTCGCCGAGGAACTGGCGAAGAACCCGTTCGGCGCCGCCCAGGCACAGCCGCTCATGGACGCCGCGACGGTCGCGTTCGCCGACGCGATCTCCCGGGCGAGCCTCGTCGGCGGCCTCGCCCTCGCGGTCGGCGCGGTGGTGGTCGCCGCGATCCTGCCGAGCCGAACCGCCCCGGGTCAGGACTGAGTGCCCAGCAGGACCTCGCGGGAGAGCTTCCAGCTCCGTGTGTTCGGGTCGAGGAAGGCGAAGTGATCCTCGCCCTCGACCAGCGTCAGCTCCACGGGGTCGCCGGCGGCGCGGGCGGCGTCGGCGTACCGGGACGCGATCTTCGCCGGCACCTGGGCGTCCTCGGTGCCGTGGAGGACGACGACGGGAACCCCGATCGGCACGCGATGTTGCGGTGACGCCGACCGGTAGAGCTCGGGATCGACGTCGAACGGCACCCCGAACAGGTCCTCGATGTAGCTGATCCGGCGGCCGCGCTCGGCGGCCGACGCCAGGTCCAGCGCACCGGCCTGCGACACGAACAGCTCCGGCCGGACCGCCGTATCGCGTTGCCCGGCAAGCCACACCGCGAGCTGACCGCCCGCCGAGTGACCGACGACGCGCACCCGGTCCAGATCCAACGGTATCGGCGACGCGTCGGCGACCGGTCCGGCGATCGCGTCCAGCGCGGCCACGACGTCGGCGGACATTTCGGGCCACCGTCCGCCCGCGCCGATCCGGCGGTACTCGATGTTCCACACCGCGACGCCGCTGCGGGCCAGTTCCACCGCGAACGAGGTCCCGAGATTGAGGTGGTACTGCCCGCTCCAGTAGCCGCCGTGGATCACCATGACGACCGGCACCGGACCGTCCCCCGCGCCCTCGGGCGCGTAGAAGTGACCGAACTGCTGCGGTTCGGGTCCGTACTCGATGCGCGTCCGGGGCATGGATCTCACTCCTGTGTCGTGGGCGGCTGCGCCACCCGTGCGCCTTTTCGGTAGCGGGAGGTACCAAAAAGGCGCACGGGCACGAAGTGCCTTCAGTCGATGGGCGCGGACGACCAGCGGTCGGTGAGCACGCCGATCGCCCCGAGCGCCACCGCGGCCGCCGTCGAGGTGCGGAGCACCGTCGGCCCGAGCAGGACGGCGGTGGCTCCCGCACCGGTGAGGGCGGCGATCTCGTCGTCGGACAGTCCCCCTTCGGGGCCGACCACCAGCATCACCTCGGGCGCGTCCCGCAGCGGCAGCGACGCGAACGGCGACTTCGCCGACTCGTGCAGCACTGCCACGACGCCACCGCGTCCGACGACCTCCCGCACCCGCTCCAGTACCTGCTGCGTGTGGTGCAGGTCGGCGACCTCGGGCACGAACGAGCGCCGGGCCTGCTTCGCCGCCGCGATCGCCGCGTTGCGCCAGCGGGTGACGCCCTTGTGGATCTTGGCGCCCTCCCAGCGGGCGACGCAGCGCGACGACTGCCACGGCACGACGACGTCGATCCCCGCCTCGGTGGCAAGTTCGACGGCCAGTTCGGAGCGTTCGGCCTTCGGTAGCGCCTGCACCAGGGTCACCTGCGGCGTGGGCGGCTGCTGGTCGAGCCGGGCTGTCACCTCGAGGTCGAGGCGGTCCTTCCCGGCGGCGGTGACGACGGCGTCGGCGAGACCGCCGCGACCGTCCGCGAGCAGTAGACGCTCACCCGGCTTGATGCGCCGCACCGTCGCGGCGTGCCGGCCCTCCGGCCCGTCGAGTACCGCGGGACGGCCGACGTCGGGCAGGGGGTCGAGATAGAAGACGGTCGCAGCCATCGGGTCCGACGCCGATCAGCGGCCGCTGAAGGCGTCGCGCAGCCGGGAGAACAGGCCGCCGCTGTTCTGCGATCCGGTCGAGACGACCTCGGCCTGATCGCGGTCGCGGTGATTCTTGAACTCCTGCAGCAGCTTGCTCTGCTTGCCGTCGAGCCTCGACGGGATGACCACCTCGAGATGCGCATGGACGTCGCCGCGCACCGTGGAGCGCAGCTTCGGCATGCCGTGGCCACGCAGGACCGACACCGATCCGGGCTGCGTGCCCGGGTCGACGGTGATCTCGGTGGGACCGTCGATGATGGTGTCGAGCGTGACGGTGGTGCCGAGGGCCGCGTCGACCATCGGGACCCGGATGGTGCAGTGCAGATCGTCGCCGTCGCGGACGAACACCTCGTGCGGCTGCTCGATGACCTCGACGTAGAGGTCACCGGCGGGGCCGCCGCCGGGGCCGACCTCGCCCTGCGCGGCGAGGCGGATGCGCATGCCACCCGAGACACCGGCCGGGACCTTCACGGTGATGTCGCGGCGGGCGCGGACGCGGCCGTCTCCACCGCACTTGTGGCACGGATCCGGGATGGTCTCGCCGACGCCACGGCACGTCGGGCAGGGACGCGAGGTCATGACCTGGCCCAGGAACGAGCGCTGCACGGACTGGACCTCGCCGGCGCCGCCACACGTCTCGCAGCGGACCGGCTGGGAGTCGCCGTGCGTGCCCGAACCGGTGCACCCGTCGCACAGGATCGCGGTGTCGACGGTGATCGTCTTCGTCACGCCGGTGGCGCACTCGGCGAGGGTCAGCTTGGTGCGCAGCAGGGAGTCCGCGCCGGGCTGCACCCGCCCACGCGGGCCGCGCGCGGTTCCGCCGCTGCCACCGAAGAACGCCTCGAACACGTCGCCGAGACCGCCGAACCCGGCCCCGCTGAAGCCGCCTGCTCCGGCCGAGGCGCCGGACTCCATCGGGTCGCCGCCGAGATCGACGATGCGGCGCTTCTCGGGATCCGAGAGCACCTCGTAGGCCGTGGAGACCTCACGGAACCTGGCCTGCGCCGTCTCGTCGGGATTGACGTCCGGATGCAGTTCACGGGCGAGCTTTCGGTATGCCCGCTTGATCTCCTGATCGCTCGCCTTCGGTCCGACGCCGAGCGTGCCGTAGTAATCCCGTGCCACTTTGGGTATCTCGTCCTTCTCTACATCGTTCGCATCAAACGGTGAGCGTCGCCCGGCACCGGTCGGTCCCGGCCCGGCCACGTGGCGCCCGTCCGCGCACTACCGCTCGGCGAGTACTTCGCCGATGTACCTGGCAACGGCAGCCACCGAGGCAATTGTTCCCGGGTAGTCCATCCGGGTGGGACCGAGGACCCCCACACCGCCGAACACGGTACCGGCCGTGCCGTAACCCGTGGAGATCACCGAGGTGCCCCGCATCTCCTCGACCTGTGTCTCCTCACCGATACGCACGGTGACCCGGCCGGCGTCCTGCGTCGCCGCGATCAGCTTGAGGACCACCACCTGCTCCTCGAGCGCCTCGAGCACGGAACGCAGTGAGCCGGGCAGCCCCGCCTGCATGGTGAAATCGGCCGCGTTGCGTGTCAGGTTCGCGGTCCCACCCAGGACCAGGCGATCCTCGGGGTGTTCGACCAGGGTCTCTACCAGCACCGTGGCCGAGCGGATCACCGCGTCGCGCAGATTCTCGGGCGCATCCTCGGCCAGTTCGGACACCGCGATGGAAGCTGCGGCCAGCCGCTTCCCTTCGAGCGCACCGCCGAGTAGCGCCCGCAGCCGGGACAGGTCCTCGTCGTCGATCACGTCGCCGAGTTCGACGATTCGCTGGTCGACGCGTCCGGAGTCGGTGATCAGCACCATCAGCAGGCGCGCCGGCGTGAGGGCCACCACCTCGAGGTGACGCACCGACGATGCCGACAGCGTGGGGTACTGCACGACGGCGACCTGCCGGGTGAGCTGCGCGAGCAGCCGCACCCCGCGCCGAAGGACGTCGTCCAGGTCGACACCGGACTCGAGAAACTCGAGAATCGCGCGGCGCTCGGCCGCCGAGAGCGGCTTGACGTCGGCGATCCGGTCGACGAACTGGCGATAGCCCTTGTCGGTCGGTACCCGGCCCGAACTGGTGTGCGGCTGGGTGATGTACCCCTCGGCCTCGAGGGCCGCCATGTCGTTGCGGATGGTGGCACTGGAGACGCCCAGGTTGTGACGTTCGACCAGGGCCTTCGACCCGATCGGCTCCTGCGTCGAGACGTAGTCGGCGACGATCGCCCGGAGTACCTCGAATCGTCGTTCCTCCGTGCTCGCCACCGCCACCCACCTCCGTTTCGCGCTGCGGCCCGGGTTGTCCCGGAGCCGTGCATCCCGCCCTGCGCGGGATCCACCTCGGTACCCAGTCTAATGGCCCCGCCCGGACGGAACTTCGCAGGCCGCGCCGGACATTCGAGGCACACGGAACAATTGCCTCGTAGGCCGTACTGTGGTCACCGGTCGGGCCGCAGGACCCGTCCTACGGTCGAGAACTACGGGCGGTGAACATGATCTTCAAGGGTGTCAGGGAAGGCAAGCCGTATCCGGATCACGGATTGACGCTGCGCGACTGGGCCCAGATACCGCCGCGGCAGGTGCGCCTCGACGAGATCGTGACGACCACCCGGGTGTTGCAGCTCGACCGGCTGCTGGACGAGGATTCGACGTTCTACGGCGACCTGTTCCCCCACGCCGTGCTGTGGGAGGGGACCATCTACCTCGAGGACGGCGTCCATCACGCCGTGCGCTCGGCCCTGCGCAACCGCGTCGTGCTGCACGCACGGGTCTACGACTACGACGCGGCACCGACCGAGTAGGTCGGCCCCGGGTCAATCCAGGATGTCCCGGACCACGGCGTCGGCGAGCAGCCGCCCACGATCGGTGAGCACCAGGTGGGCGCCCTCGACGCGCGCGAGTCCGTCCGCCACCACCCGCTCGGCGGCACCGCGTTCACTGTCGCCCAGATCCGACAGCGACAGCCCGGTGCGTAGCCGAACGGTCAGCATGACGCGTTCCACGTGCGCGTCCTCGGCGGTGAGCGTCTCGCTGCCCCCGACCGGGAGTTCCCCCGCCGACAGCCGGTCCGCGTAGCGCGCGGGATGCTTGACGTTCCACCACCGCACCCCACCGACGTGGCTGTGCGCGCCCGGGCCGGCACCCCACCAGTCGCCGCCGTCCCAGTAGCCGAGGTTGTGGCGGCAGCGCGACGCATCGTTCGCGGCCCAGTTCGACACCTCGTACCAGTGCAACCCCGCGTCGGCGAGACGCGCGTCGATCCGTTCGTAGCGGAAGGCCAGGACGTCGTCGTCGGGTGCGGGCAGTTCGCCACGGCGCACCCTGCGGGCCAGCGCGGTGCCGTCCTCGACGATCAGCGCGTACGCGGAGACGTGGTCGACGCCCGCGCCGAGGACCGCGTCCAGCGACGCATCGAGGTCGCGATCGGTCTCGCCGGGGGTGCCGTAGATGAGGTCGAGGTTGACGTGGTCGAACCCGGCGGCCCGCGCCTCACGTGCGGCGGCCACCGCCCGGCCCGGAGTGTGGGTGCGGTCGAGCACGCGCAGCACGTGCTCGGCGGCCGACTGCATGCCCAGCGAGATCCGCGTGAAACCCGCCTCGCGCAGCCTGCTGAAGAACTCCGGCGACGTGGACTCCGGGTTGGACTCGGTGGTCACCTCTGCGCCGTCGGCGAGGCCGAAGCTCGCCTGTACCGCCCCGAGGACCTCGGCGAGGCCGTCGCCGCCGAGGAGCGAGGGCGTACCGCCGCCGACGAACACCGTGTCGACCTTCGGAGCGCCGGTGATCTCGGCCGCCGACGCGAGCTCGCGCTTCAATGCCTCGAGCCAGGACTGCGGCGACGCCGACGTGCCGAGTTCCCCCGCCGTGTAGGTGTTGAAGTCGCAGTACCCGCACCGCGTGGCACAGAACGGGACGTGGACGTAGATGCCGAACGGCCGTGTCCCCACTCCTTCGAGCGCCGACACGGGAAGTTCCAGGCGTGTCGATTCGACATCGACCACTGATCCACTCACGTCTCCAGTGTCCCAGCCATCCGATCTGCCGCCACGAACGCCCGCCCATCAGGACATTTCCCGGAATTTTCGGGGAAATATGCTCCCGGTGGTCGGCAGACGGCAAATCCCGTGGCAGAATGGCCCGCATGACAGATACCGGGGTGCGATTGGTGGCGCGGCGCCACGTCGACCTCAAGCGTGTCTGTAGCTGTTGTTGTCTGTCCTGCGGCGTGTAGCGGCCAGCGTTTCCCTGCCCTGAAGCAGCGGCGCTCGCCTGCGTTCGTCTCCCCCCGTTAGGCCCGTAACCCGGCCGGCCGAGGACGACCCCGCGAGGAAGCAGCCCTCCTCTCCCTGTCTTCGACCGGTGCACCGTGAGATTCACGAAATTCAGGAGCACCCATGACGTCGACCACCGACGCCGAATCTGCCGTGAGCCCGCCGGCGCGCACCGCGCGTCCGAAAAAGCGTGTCTCCGAGGGCCAGTGGGCCCTCGGCTACCGCGAGCCGCTCAACGCGAACGAGCAGATCAAGAAGGACGACAACCCGCTCAACGTCCGCACGCGCATCGAGAACATCTACTCGAAGCAGGGTTTTGACAGCATCGACAAGGCCGACCTGCGCGGCCGCATGCGCTGGTGGGGCCTGTACACGCAGCGCGAGGAGGGCTACGACGGCACCTTCACGGGTGACGAGAACATCGACCTGCTCGAGGCGAAGTACTTCATGATGCGGGTGCGGTGCGACGCCGGCGCCCTCACCGCCGCGCAGTTGCGCACGATCGGCGAACTCTCGACCGAGTTCGCCCGCGACACCGCCGACCTCTCGGACCGCGAGAACGTCCAGTACCACTGGATCGAGATCGAGAACGTCCCCGAGATCTGGCAGCGGCTCGAGGCCGTCGGTCTCGGGACCACCGAGGCGTGCGGCGACTGCCCTCGCGTCGTGCTCGGATCCCCGCTGGCCGGCGAGTCGTTCGACGAGATCCTCGACCCGACCCCGGCGATCGACGCGATCGTCCGCCGCTACATCGGCGATCCCGAGTACTCGAACCTGCCGCGCAAGTTCAAGACCGCGATCTCCGGGCAGCAGGACGTGGTGCACGAGATCAACGACGTCGCGTTCGTGGGCGTGAACCACCCCGAGCACGGTCCGGGCCTGGACCTGTGGGTGGGCGGCGGCCTGTCGACGAATCCGATGCTGGCGCAGCGCGTCGGCGTGTGGGTGCCGCTCGACGAGGTCCCGGACGTGTGGGAGGCCGTGGTCTCGATCTTCCGCGACTACGGCTACCGCCGGCTGCGCGCGAAGGCGCGGCTGAAGTTCCTGATCAAGGACTGGGGCATCGAGAAGTTCAGGGAAGTTCTCGAACAGGAGTACCTGAAGAGGCCCCTCATCGACGGCCCCGCGCCGGAGAAGCCCGAGCGCCCGATCGACCACATCGGCGTCCAGAAGCTGCGCAACGGCCTCAACGCGATCGGGTTCTCCCCCATCGCCGGCCGCGTGTCGGGCACCATCCTGACCAAGGTCGCCGCCGCGGCCGAGGCGGTCGGCTCCGACCGCATCCGCTTCACGCCGTACCAGAAGCTGATCGTGCTCGACGTGCCCGACGACAAGGTCGAGGAACTGATCGCCGAACTGCAGCCCCTCGGCCTGCACGCCCGGCCGTCGCACTGGCGTCGGAACCTGCTGGCCTGCAGTGGTATCGAATTCTGCAAGCTGTCGTTCGTGGAGACCCGCAAGCGCTCGCAGGTGCTCGCGCCGGAACTCGAGGAGCGGCTCGCGGACATCAATGCCCAGTTGGACGTCCCGATCACGATCAACATCAACGGCTGCCCCAACTCGTGCGGCCGGTCCCAGATCGCCGATATCGGGTTCAAGGGCCAGTTGGTCGACGACGGCGAGGGCAACCAGATCGAGGGTTTCCAGGTGCACCTGGGCGGCAGCCTCGGCCTGGACAGCGCCTTCGGCCGGAAGCTGCGCCAGCACAAGGTGACCAGCGCCGAACTCGGCGACTACATCGACCGGGTGGTGCGCAACTTCGTGAAGCACCGCAACGAGGGTGAACGCTTCGCACAGTGGGCAGTTCGAGCAGACGAGGGGGATTTGCGTTGACGATCGACATCACCACGGCAACCCAGGACGAGCTCCGGGCACTTGCCGCGCAGGGCGCAGCGGAGCTGGACGGCGCGTCCGCGCGGGAATTGCTGCAGTGGACCGAGGACACGTTCGGGGCCGGGGCGAGCGAAGCGACGGGGTATCGCAACAGCTACATCGTCGCGTCGAACATGCAGGACGGCGTGCTGGTTCACCTTGCCGCACAGGTCCATCCGGGCGTGGACGTGCTCTTCCTCGAGACCGGATACCACTTCCCCGAGACCATCGGCACCCGTGACGCGGTGGAGCAGGTGTACGGCGTCAACGTCATCAACGCACAGACCGACGTCTCGGTCGCCGAGCAGGACGCGGCCGAGGGCAAGGACCTGTTCGCCCGCGAGCCCAACCGCTGCTGCGCGCTGCGCAAGGTCGCGCCGCTGAAGGCGACGCTGAAGAACTACCGGGCGTGGGTCACCGGCATCCGCCGGGTCGAGGCCCCCACCCGGGCGAACGCGCCGTTGATCTCGTTCGACGAGGCGTTCGGACTGGTGAAGATCAATCCCATCGCTGCATGGTCGGACGACGACATGCAGGCGTACATCGACGAGCACTCGATCCTGGTGAATCCGCTCGTCGACGAGGGGTATCCCTCCATCGGGTGCGCTCCGTGCACCGTCAAACCTCTCCCCGGCGCCGATCCGCGCAGCGGTCGGTGGGCCGGTTCGGCCAAGACAGAATGCGGGTTGCACGCCTCATGACCATCGACATCTCCCTCCCCGAGCCGCGGCTTCAGCTCGACGGCAACAAGTTCGACACCCTCGACGCCCTCGAGTCCGAGGCCATCCACATCTTCCGTGAGGTGGCCGGCGAGTTCGAGCGGCCCGTGATCCTGTTCTCGGGCGGCAAGGACTCGACGGTGCTGCTGCACCTGGCGATCAAGGCGTTCTGGCCGGCCCCGCTGCCGTTCGCGCTGCTGCACGTCGACACCGGACACAACCTGCCGGAGGTGCTGGACTTCCGCGACCACGTCGTCGCGAAGTACAACCTGCGCCTGCACGTGGCCAAGGTGGAGGACTACCTCGCCGACGGCCGCCTCACCGAGCGCCCCGACGGGATCCGCAACCCGCTGCAGACCGTGCCGCTGCTCGACGCGATCGCCGAGCACCGCTTCGACGCCGTGTTCGGCGGAGCGCGCCGTGACGAGGAGCGGGCCCGCGCCAAGGAGCGGATCTTCTCGCTGCGCAACGCGTTCGGGCAGTGGGACCCCAAGCGTCAGCGTCCCGAGCTGTGGAACCTGTACAACGGCCGGCATTCCCCCGGCGAGCAGGTCCGCGTCTTCCCGTTGAGCAACTTCACCGAACTCGACATCTGGCGCTACATCGCGCGGGACAACGTCGAACTGGCGAGCATCTACTACGCCCACCAGCGTCCGGTGTACCAGCGCGACGGCATGTGGATGACCCCGGGCGTGTGGGGTGGCCCGGCCGAAGGCGAAGAGCTGCAGACGCTGTCGGTCCGCTACCGCACCGTCGGTGACGGATCCACCACCGGCGCGGTGCTGTCCGAGGCCGCCGACAACGAGGCCATCCTGGCCGAGGTCGCGGCGTCCCGGCTCACCGAGCGCGGCGCCACCCGCGGCGACGACCGAGTTTCCGAAGCGGCCATGGAAGACCGCAAGCGAGAGGGCTACTTCTGATCATGAGCGACCTGCTACGACTCGCTACCGCGGGCAGCGTCGACGACGGCAAGTCCACTCTCGTGGGCCGGCTGCTGTACGACACCAAATCCGTTCTGGCCGACCAGATCGACGCCGTCACCCGCGCGTCGGTCGACAAGGGCCTGTCCACCCCCGACCTGTCGCTACTCGTCGACGGCCTGCGTGCCGAGCGCGAGCAGGGCATCACGATCGACGTCGCATATCGCTACTTCGCGACACCGCGCCGCTCGTTCGTGCTGGCCGACACCCCGGGCCACGTGCAGTACACCCGCAACACCGTGTCGGGCGCGTCCACCGCGCAGTTGGTGATCCTCCTGGTGGACGCGCGCAAGGGCGTCATCTCGCAGACCCGTAAGCACGCCGCGGTGCTGGCGCTGCTCGGAGTGCCGCGACTGGTGCTGGCGGTCAACAAGATCGACCTCGTCGAGGATCCGGCGCAGGTGTTCGCCGACATCACGGCCGAGTTCCGTTCGCTGACCGGATCTCTCGGCTGGGACGACGCCGACGTCCAGGCGATCCCGGTGTCCGCGCTACACGGCGACAACGTCGCCGTGGCGTCGGACAACACGCCGTACTACGACGGGCCGACGCTGATCGAGCATCTCGAATCGGTGCCCGTGGACAGCGACAACGAGGGCAAGCACGCCGTGGGTCTGCGGTTCCCCGTGCAGTACGTGATCCGTCCGCGCACCGCCGAGTTCCCCGACTACCGCGGCTACGCCGGTCAGGTGGCGGCCGGTTCGGTGGTGCCCGGCGACGAGGTGGTGATCCTGCCTTCCGGTACCCGGACGACGGTCACCCGCATCGACACCGCCGACGGCGAACTCGACGTCGCGCACGCGGGCCGCAGCGTGACGCTGGTGCTCGCCGACGACGTCGACGTCTCCCGCGGCGACACCATCGCGGCGCCGTCCGGCGCGCCGGAGCCGATCGACCAGTTCGACGCCACCGTGTGCTGGCTCGCCGAGAAGCCGCTTCGTCCGGGCGCACGCCTGCTGCTCAAGCACGGCACCCGCACCACGCAGGCCATCGTCGGCGCGCTCGTCGAGCGCCTCGACGAGCAGGAACTGACGTCGGAGCTGTCCCCGGAAACCCTCGAGCTCAACGAGATCGGCAAGATCTCGGTGCGTGTCGCGGAACCGATCGTGGCCGACGACTACACCGTCAACCGGCACACCGGCAGTTTCCTGCTGATCGATCCCGCCGGCGGCAACACGCTCGCGGCCGGTCTGGTGGGCGACGCCATCGCCGCGGTCGAGCTCGGTGAGCGGGTCTGACACCGTGACTCCACTGATCGCCGTCGCACACGGCAGTCGTGATCCCCGATCCGCTCGGGTGGTCACGGCTGCCGTGGCGGCGATCCGCGCGCAGCGGCCGGACGTCGACGTCCGGTTGTGCTTCCTCGACCTGAACACGCCGTCGGTGGACCAGGTCGTCGACGCCGTCGCCGCGGAGGGGCATACCGCTGCAGTGGTGGTGCCCCTGCTGCTCGGCAGCGCGTTCCATGCCCGCGTGGATCTGCCCGGGATCCTGGCCGCTGCCCGCGCACGGCACCCGCAGCTGACGCTCGTCCAGTCCGACGTCCTGGGCCACGACCGCCGCCTCGTCGACGCGGTACGGGACCGGATCACCGAGACCGGTGTCGCCACCGACGACACCCGCGCCGGAGTCGTGCTCGCCGCGGTCGGCTCGTCCGATTCGCGGGCCAACGATCGCACCCGCGCACTGGCCGGCGTCCTCGCCGACGGCAACCTGTGGGCGACGGCCGCCTGCTTCGCAACCTCCGCCGAACCGACCGTCGGACAGGCGATCTCACAGCTGCGCTCGCGAGGGGTCGAGCGCATCGTGATCGCCCCGTGGTTCCTGGCGCCGGGACGCCTCACCGACCGTCTCGGCGCAGCCGCACTCGACGCCGCTCCCGACGTCGTGTTCGCCGAGACGATCGGCGCACACCGGAACGTCGCCGAAGTTGCGCTCGATCGGTACCGGACCGCCCTCGGCGCAGCGGACTCGTGGCGACTCTCCGCCTGACGTTTACAGTGAGTCGGTGACGACCGACAAGCACAGCGCGGCGAGTGCCGCATCGCTGCGCGGGAGGTGGAGTTCCGAGACCACAGCCCAGCTCGCGCGCCAGTTCGTCGATCAGGCCGGATTCGTGGGACGCACACACGAGATCACGTCCCCGTTCGGAACCGACGACGGTCGTGTGGACCTGCGCGGCGTGAAAATGGCTCGCGGATACCCGCTCTCGATCAAGTACCTCGCGCTCGAGCGGCTCGACCTGAGCTACGCCCGAGGAACCCTCCACTTCGTCGAGACCGAGGTGAGCGACAGCCGCTTCGACGGAATCTCCGCGTCGGGCAGCACGTTCGACCGATTCTTCGCAAGGTGCAGTTTCAGATCGGCGCGCCTGACGCGGGCACGGATCGGGCGGCGATTGACCGACTGCGACTTCACGGGCGCATCGATGCGCAAACTCACACTCGGAGAGAACACCGTGTTCGAGCGGTGCACGTTCCGCGGAGCAGACCTCACCGACGCGAAGCTGGTGGGCGGCCGCTTCGTCGAGTGCACATTCGCCGACACCACGTTCTCGGCGCTCACGACCTTCGACCGCTGCGACTTCCGGGGCACCGTGCCCGAGCTCGGACCCGCGCGCCGAATCCGGTGCACCCACGGCGGCCGTCCCCTGCCCGACAGCTGGCCGGGTCAGGCGTACGCCGACGACCTCGAAAGTGACTACCTCGGGCGTTACGGGCGCGCAGTGCAGGCGGGGACCGCGGAGACCATGCCACTCGACCCCGAGTCACCGCCCGGGCACGCCACGCGCTAGGCGTTGTCGGTTCGGAAGCCGAGACCGCGCTCGCCCAGCGAGTCGGTCAACACCCGGAGCGCTTTGGGACCGACGCCGTGGAGCGCGAGGAGATCCTTCGCCGAGTGCTGCGCGACGGCCTGCAGCGTGGTGATGCCGGCTTGCGCGAGCGCCCGGGTAGCCGGACGCCCGATCCCGGCAGGGAGATCGCCGGTGGTGTCGCTGGGTGGGGTCATGCACGTCATCGTAGGGAGCCGTACCCGTGGCGTCGACCACAATCCCTTTACCTCGAGTCAACTCGAGGTTCTAGCGTCGTCAGTGACACCCCCGCCTCGACGAAGGACCTCGCGTTGACGACCACTGCCCCGAACCCCCTGCTCGGCGAAGACTTCCGGCGCGCCTTCCGGGGTTACCCCGCGGGCGTCGCGATCATCACCGCACAGGGTGCCGCCGGCCCGGTGGGCATCACCTCGTCGTCGGTCGCGTCGATCTCCGCCGATCCCGCCGTGCTGGGCTTCTCGCTACAGGCCCTGCGGGGTTCTGCCGCCGAGATCGCGGTGGCGTCGAGCGTCCTGGTGCACCTGCTCACCGCCGACAACGTGGCGCTGGCCCGTCGGTTCGCGGCGTCCGGCAACACCCGGTTCGGCGTCGACACGGCCTGGTCGACACTGGGATCGGGTGAGCCACTCCTGCACGACACCGGCACAGTGCTGCGCTGCACCCCGCTCACGCGTACCGAGGTCGGGCAGGCACTGGTCGTCACGGCCGCTGTGACGGAGATCCACGACGCCGAGTCGCTCGCGGCTCCCCTGGTGTACCAGAACCGCTCGTACCACTGCGTGAGTGCCTGGACCGCACTCCCCTGATCCAACGTTCGTTCGGACGCAGGTCGGTCCCGACCGCTACGGGAAAAATCTGACGAAAACCATTACCTCAGATTTACTCTCGTGATCATGCAACCGACTCTCCGCCGCCCGTATCGACGGGCCGGCGCCGCCGCCCTGGCGACTGCGACATCCCTGGTGCTCGCCGCCACCCTCGCACCGACAGCCTCCGCAGCGATTCCCGTCCCGAATGCAGGGTCGTCGATCGGTGACGGGTGGGAGACGCGAGCCGTGGCCCGGGCCGCATCGAAGGTGGTCGGCCACAGTGCACCCGGCATGTCGATCGCGATCGTCAAGCGCAACCCCGACAAGCCCGACGAGGCGATCACCACCACATACCACTTCGGGTTGGCGGACAAGGAGAATCAGCGCCCGGTCGGTCCGCAGACTCAGTTCGAGATCGCCTCGGAAACCAAGACGTTCACCGCGGGACTGCTCGCGAAGCGGATCGACGAAGGCCTCTCCACTCTCGGCGATCTCGCCCAGGACTACGAGCACGACGTCACGTTCCCGACGATGGACGACACGGCCGTCACGCTCGGGGATCTCGTCACCCACCGGTCGGGGCTCACCGACGACCCGGGCAACCTGAATGCCGGCTGCCCGGGAGGCGGCGACCACGGGTGCTCGGACGCGAAGGCGCTCTACAACCGCACCCTGCTGTGGGAGGGGCTGGAGGCGCCGGGTGCGCTGGCGAGCGCACCGGGATCGGAGTGGATCTACTCGGACTTCGGTTTCGGAACCCTGGGCACCCTGATGGCCGATGCGTACGCACCGGGTCACGCCGAGCCCCGCTTCGCCGACGTGGTCCAGCGCGAGCTCACCGGCCCACTCGGCATGACCGGGACCGTCATCGAAAGCCCCACCCCGGACCTGGCCGTGCCCTACGCGAACGGCAGCCCGACCGACCTCTGGAACAACACCGGTGCGCTGGCCGGCGGCGGCGGTCTGATCAGCACGGCGGCGGACATGGCGAAGTGGGTGGCGGCCACCCTCGGCTACGGGGACGAGCCGCTGGTGCCGGTTCTGCAGTCGATGCTCGATCCGATCCCGGGCGTGGCGCCGACCAGGATGCCGAACATGCAGATGGGCATGGCCTGGCAGCTGTTCCCCCCGCAGAACGGGATCAACCGCCCGTACGCGTTCAAGGACGGTGGCGCCTCGGGAATGACCAGCGCCACCTACCTCGTGCCGTCCGAGGGATGGGGTGTGACGGTCATGGCGAACGGCGACTCGGAGCACACCGACGGGGTCGCCCTGGACCTGATGCGTGAGCTCGCCCCCGACTACCCGGCGCCGCCGGAGAGCGGCAGTGGCTCACTGTCGTTCGGCTCGCTGGGGTCCTGACCCCGTCGCACGACGACGAAAGCCCGGCTCCACCTTGGCGGAGCCGGGCTTTCGTCTTTACTCGGTGGACTAGCTTGCGATGTCGCTGGGCCGCACGTACACCGTCTCGCCCTCCCGCAGACCGAGCGCCTCGGCGTCGCTGCGGGTGATCTGCGCCGACAGCTCCTGCGCTCCGGTCTTGGGCTGCAGCTCGACGCGGACCTCGAATCCGAGGTGCACGACGCGGGAGACCGTGGCCGCGAACGACTGCGGCAGCTGGTTGCGGTCCAGGCGCAGATCGTGCGGGCGCACGAGCTGCCCGTTGAGCCGGGCGACCGGGCCGAGGAACGACATCACGAAGTCGTTGGCCGGGGTGTCGTACAGCTCCTGCGGGGTGCCGACCTGCTCGATGCGTCCCTTGTTGAGCACCGCGATCCGGTCGGCGACGTCCAGGGCCTCCTCCTGGTCGTGGGTGACCAGCACCGTGGTGACGTGCACCTCGTCGTGCAGGCGGCGCAGCCACGTCCGCAGGTCGTCACGCACCTTCGCGTCGAGCGCGCCGAACGGCTCGTCGAGCAGCAGCACCTGCGGATCGACGGCGAGCGCACGGGCGAGGGCCATGCGCTGACGCTGTCCGCCGGACAGCTGTGCGGGGTAGCGGTGCTGGAAGCCGTCCAGCCCGACGATCCCGAGCAGATCGTCGACCTTCTTGGTGATCTCCGCCTTGGGGCGCTTGCGGATCTTGAGCCCGAACGCGACGTTGTCCCGCACGGTCATGTGTTTGAACGCCGCATAGTGCTGGAACACGAAGCCGATGTCCCGCTTCTGCGGCGGCACGCCGGTGACGTCCTTGCCGGCGATCGTGATGGTGCCCGAGTCGGGATGTTCGAGGCCGGCGATCGACCGCAGCAGCGTCGACTTGCCCGAGCCGCTGGGGCCCAACAGGGCGGTCAGCGAGCCCGACGGGATGTCGAGGGTGACATCGTCGAGCGCGGCGAAGTCGCCGTAGTTCTTGCGCGCACCGGTCACGGTGATCATGTCGTGCTCCTCTTGCGGTCGAGCAGAGTCATCAGCAGCAGGGTGATCAGGGCGATACCCATCAGCAGCGTTGCCGCCGAGTAGGCCCCGAAGGTGTTGTGGTCGTCGATGTAGCGGGAGTGCACGAGCAGGGTCAGGGTCTGCGATTGGCCGGGAATGCCGGACGAGACCATGATGACCGCGCCGAACTCGCCGAGCGCGCGGGCGACGGTGAGGACGACGCCGTAGGTCAGGCCCCAGCGGATGGCCGGCAGGGTGATCCGGCTGAACGTCTGCCACTTCGACGCGCCGAGCGTCGCGGCGGCCTGCTCCTGTTCCTCACCG
Organism: Prescottella equi; assembly: GCF_002094305.1. Lineage (GTDB taxonomy): Bacteria > Actinomycetota > Actinomycetes > Mycobacteriales > Mycobacteriaceae > Prescottella > Prescottella equi. The sequence goes on along the minus strand of NZ_LWTX01000001.1, from coordinate 724,606 downwards.
ATCTCGTGCAGCACGGGTTCCACCTCGCGCACCACGAACGGGAGGGTCACGAAGATGGTGGCGATCACCATGCCCGGCAGCCCGAAGATCACCTTGAAGCCAGTCGATTCGATCCCACCGAACCAGCCGTTCGCCCCCCACAGCAGGATCAGCGAGACACCGACGACGATGGGCGAGACCGCGAACGGCAGGTCCACCACCGACTGCAGGAGACCGCGGCCCGGGAAGCGTCCGCGCACCAGCGCGAGCGCCGTCACGATGCCGAACACCACGTTCAACGGGACCACGATCGCCACGATGATCAGCGACATGTTGAGCGCCGAGATGGCGGCCGGGGTGCTGATCGCGTGGAAGAACGCGACGAAGCCGTTCTCGAACGTGCGGTACAGGATCACTGCGATGGGCAGGACCAGCAGGACGAAGAGGTAGGCGAGGACGATGGTCCGCAGACCGATCCGCGCCTTCGGGGACAGCTTCACTGGGCGTGCTCCTCTCGGCGCTGGTTACGGGCCGCGAACAGGCGCAGGACGAACAGCGTGACGAACGCGATCGCCAACAGTGCCACCGACACGGCCGCGGCGCTGACCGGACGGTCGATCTCGATCTGCTGTTGGATGTACTGCGACGCCACCTGCGTCTCGCGGGGAATGTTGCCGCCGATCAGGACGACGGAGCCGTACTCGCCGATCGCCCGGGCGAACGCCAGCCCGGCACCGCTGATGACCGCCGGCGCCAGCGTCGGCAGCACCACCGAGCGGAAGATGGTCCAGTTGTTCGCACCCAACGACGCGGCCGCCTCCTCGACCTCTCGGTCGGCCTCGATCAGCACCGGCTGTACCGAGCGCACGACGAACGGCAGCGTCACGAAGGCCAGCGCGACGATCAGACCCGGCTGCGTGGCGTTGAGGTGGATACCGACGGGGCTCTGCGGCCCGTAGAGCGAGAGCAGCACGATGCTCGCGACGATCGTCGGCAGCGCGAACGGGAGATCGATGAGTGCGCCCACGATCCGCTTGCCGGGAAACTCGTCGCGCACCAGCACCCAGGCAATGGCAGTGCCCATCACGACGTTGATCACGGCGACGATCGCGGAGACCACCACCGTCACCCGCAGCGCCGCCAGCGCGCCGGGAGCGGTGACCGCGTCCCAGAAGCCGGCCCAGCCGTTCTCGAACGACGTGACCGTCAGCGCCGCCAACGGAAGGAGCACGATGACGCTGAGCCAGAGGCCGGCGATACCGATGCCGAGCGGCCCGACGGCACCGGTGACGGCAAACCTGCGCCGCGAGCGGGTCTTCGGTTTCGGTGAGGGTGTCTGCGCCGGCTGTCGGGCCGGCTGAGTCGTCACGGTCGTCATCACTTGGTCGCGTTCTCGTAGATTGCGGCGATCCGTCCCGAGTCCTGCTCGAACAGATCCTGGTCGACGGCGTCCCAACCACCGAGGTCGGCGATGGTCCACAGCTTCTGCGGCTCCGGGAAGTCCGCGGCGAACTCGGCCAGCACGGCCTGGTCGACGGGACGGAACCCGGCCTGTGCCCACTGACGTTGCGCTGCAGGGGTGTAGAGGAACTCACGGAACGTGACGGCGGTGGACGCGTTGCGGCCCGTGGAGACGACGGCAACCGGGTTCTCCACCTTGAACGTCACAGCGGGCGTGACGTGCTCCACCGGATCGCCCTTACGCTCGGTGAACAGCGCCTCGTTCTCGTAGCTGAGCAGCACGTCACCGGTGCCCTGCAGGAACATCTCGGTCGCCTCGCGTCCCGACTTGGGCTGCACCTTCACGTGCTCGCTCACGAGCTTGCCGAGGTAGTCGAGTCCCGCCTGCGGGTTCCGGCCGCCCTCGCTCTCGGCGGCGTACGGCGCCAACAGGTTCCACTTCGCCGAACCCGAACTGAACGGGTTGGGGGTGACCACCTCGATCCCCGGACGCAGCAGATCGTCCCAGTCGCGGATGTTCTTCGGATTACCCTCCCGCACGACGAGAGTGACGACCGACCCGAACGGGACACCGCCGTATGCGTCCTGGTTCCAGGAATCGTCGACGAGACCCGCCTCGACGAGCCGGGTGATCTCCGGCTCGACGGAGAAGCTCACCAGATCGGCCTGCGCGCCGTCCCTGACCTTGCGGGACTGGTCGCCCGAGGCACCGTACGACGGATTGAACCGCACGCCCTGACCCTCGTCGGTCTCCGCGAACGCCGCGGTGACCTTGTCGTAGCCCGGCTTGGGGACGCCGTATGCGAACAGGTTGATCGTGCCGCCACTGCCGTCGGCACCGCCGTCGCCGCCACCCATGACGTCACTCGAACCGCCGCTACACCCGGCGAGCGCCACCGCGGCGACGGCGACGAACGCAGCCACGAGGGGGCGGGACCGATGGTTCATAGGGACTTACCTTCCTACAGTGCCGGCAGATGCAGAAGAGCTCGCAGCAGAGCGGACCGACCGGACGGTCGGGCGGCGGGAGCTATCGGGGCGCAGGGGGGCGTTCGCGGCACGCAGGGCGGCGGGGTGACTCGGGGGAGAGCTGCGCGTTCGGACCGAACACGAGTGTCACGACTGGGCGAACACCGACGAGGTGATCAACAACAGTCGACGTCGGCAACTGCAAGTCGGCCGACAGCGATCAACGCCAGTTCATGGCGGACCTGGTGGGCGACGACTACAGACACGCGGCAGACTTTAGCAGAGCGCCGAACCGCCGTCCGAATCGCTTTTCTGGTGACCGGGACGGCCGTAGTCGGGCAGGCCTCAGCGGGTGAAGTACCAGGCGATGACGACCAGGACGATAAGTGCGATCAGAGCCAGGGTCACGCGTGAGCGCGGCATCAGGAACCCTCCACCTTCGAGCGCGCGTCCGCGCAGACATCCGACGCGGCCGGTTCGGCACGACCGACTGCAGCGAACACCGCGGACAACACGCGGTCGAGCATCCAGGCGATACCGAAGCAGGCCGGGATCATCACCGCGAGCACCAGGAGAACCTGGGGAATGAACGGCAGGCCGGCGATCCACAGTTCGGCGCCGTCCCACCAGTTCGCGAGTTGATCCACCCGACCACCCTAGCGGCTGGCAAGGTGCGGACCGAACGCGGCGCAATGTGCGTGCCGCGTCCGGTCCCGTGTCCTCACCGTGCCTGCGCGCGAGCTACTTGGTCGCGTTCTCGTAGATCACCGCGATGCTGCCGGTCCCCTGCTTGAACAACTCGGCATCGACGGTCTTCCAGCCCCCGAGGTCGGCGATGGTCCACAGCTTCTGCGGCTGCGGGAAGTCGGCCGCGAACTCCTGCGCCACGGCCGGGTCGACGGGACGGAAACCCGCCTCCGCCCACAGTCGCTGGGCGTCGGCGGTGTAGAGGTAGTCGCGGAACGCGGTCGCCTGGGCCGCGTTGGGGCTGTTGGAGATGACCGCGGCCGGATTTTCGATCTTGAACGTCGCGGGCGGAGTGACGTGCTCCACCGGGTCGCCGTTGCGCTCGGTGAACAGCGCCTCGTTCTCGTAGCTCAGCAGCACGTCACCGGTGCCCTGCAGGAACGTCTCCGTGGCCTCGCGTCCCGACTTGGGCTGCACCTTCACGTGCTCGCTCACGAGCTTGCCGAGGTAGTCAAGTCCCGCCTGCGGGTTCCGGCCGCCCTCGCTCTTCGCGGCATACGGCGCCAACAGGTTCCACTTCGCCGAACCGGAACTGAACGGGTTGGGGGTGACCACCTCGATACCCGGACGCAGCAGATCGTCCCAGTCCTGGATGTTCTTCGGATTGCCCTCGCGGACGACGATCGTGACGACCGACCCGAACGGAATTCCGTTGTAGGCGTCCTTGTTCCAGTTCTCGTCGACAAGGCCGGCGTCCACCAGTCGGGTGATGTCGGGTTCGACGGAGAAGTTCACGAAGTCGGCCTGCGCGCCGTCCTTGACCTTGCGGGACTGGTCGCCCGAGGCACCGTACGACGGATTGAACCGGACCCCCTTGCCATCCTCGGTCTCCGCGAAGGCCGCGGTGACCTTGTCGAATCCGGGCTTGGGCACCGCATACGCGAACAGGTTGATCGTGCCGCCGCTGCCGTCGGCGGTCTCGGTGCCGCCGACGACGTCACTGGAACCGCCGCTGCACGCGGACAGCGCGACCGCGCCGAGCGCGACGAGTGCGGTCAGGAACGAACGGGAACGATGCCTCATGAGGGATTGCCTTCCTACCAGGCTCACGGATGATGGTGATGACGTACGGAATCGGTCCGGCACACGCCGGACCGTACTCAGAGATCGGACGGATGTCCTGCATTGGAAGGGCGTTCGTGACGAACCGGGCGCGCAGCACGCCCCGGCCGGTCCACCGACGAAGAAGAGCGAAGCGCGCGGCCGCGGGCCGGATTCGACGGAAGACGAACGCCCGGAAAGGGCGTCAGCGACAAAGAATGTCGGCAACCGCCAGATCGCCGACGGCAATCAACGCCAGTTCATGGCGGACGCGGTGGGCGATGGCAGCAGACACGCCGCAGAGAGTAACAGACACCCGCAGTCGCGGCGAGCCGCACCGCTCCCCCGCGCGGCGCGGTCGAAACATGGACGGCGGCGTGCGCGCGGGTCGATGATGAGGAGATGACGTCGCAGGCCGAGCAGTCAGTCACCGGACCGTCGGGCGATTCGGACGAGATCGCGCCGGAGCACCGCAGCGTCTATCCGCCGATCGACGACTACGCATTCCTCTCCGATTGCGAGTCGAACTGCCTGATCGCCCGGAACGGCTCCGTCGAGTGGATGTGCATCCCGCGACCCGACTCGCCCAGCGTGTTCGGGTCCATCCTGGACCGCAGCGCCGGGCACTTCCGGATAGGGCCGTACGGCCAGAACGTGCCGGCCGCGCGCCGCTACCTGCCGGGCGGGCTCATCCTGGAGACGACGTGGCAGACGCAGACCGGGTGGCTCATCGTCCGGGACGCCCTCGTGATGGGACCCTGGCACGCGAACGAGCAGCGTTCGCCGACGCGTCGGCGCACGCCGTCGGACTGGGATGCCGAGCACGTGCTGCTGCGGACGGTGAAGTGCGTCAGCGGCACCGTCGAGTTGGAGATGAGCTGCGAACCCGCCTTCGACTACCACCGCGCCCCGGCCCGGTGGGAATATACCGGCAAGGTGTACGAGGAAGCCACGGCGACGTCGCGCGCGTCCTCCGCCGACCACCCGACACTGCGCCTGACGTCGAATCTCCGGCTCGGTCTCGAGGGGCGCGAGGCCCGTGCCCGGACGCGAATGGTGGAGGGCGACAACGCCTTCGTCGCCCTTTCCTGGTCCGATCTGCCGGCCCCGCGTACCTTCGCCGAGGCGGCGGACCGGATGTGGCAGACCACCGAGTGCTGGCGGCAGTGGGTGACGATCGGCCGGTTCCCCGACCATCCGTGGCGTGGCCACCTGCAGCGCAGTGCGCTGACCCTCAAGGGCCTCACCTACGCCCCCACCGGCGCCCTGCTCGCCGCCCCCACCACGTCCCTGCCCGAAACGCCCGGCGGCGAACGGAACTGGGACTACCGGTACGCCTGGGTGCGCGACTCGACCTTCGCGCTGTGGGGTCTCTACACGCTCGGGCTCGATCGGGAGGCCAACGACTTCTTCTCGTTCATCTTCGACTCGTCCCAGTCCGACGACGGCGACCCGGCACCCCTGCAGGTGATGTACGGCGTCGGCGGCGAGCACACGCTCGTCGAGCAGGAACTGAGCCACCTCAAGGGTTACGACGGGGCCCGGCCGGTCCGGATCGGCAACGGCGCCTACAACCAGAACCAGCACGACATCTGGGGCACGATGCTCGACTCGGTGTACCTGCACGTCCGTTCCCGCGACCAGGTCCCCGAGACCCTGTGGCCGCTCCTCAAACGTCAGGTCGAGGAGGTCGTCGAGAACTGGCGCCGGCCCGACCGCGGCATCTGGGAGGTTCGCGGCGAACCCCAGCACTTCACGTCGTCGAAGATCATGTGCTGGGTCGCGCTCGACCGCGGCGCCAAGCTGGCGACGTTGCACGGCGAGAAGGCTTATGCGGCACAGTGGGCCGACATCGCGGACGAGATCCGAGCCGACGTCCTCGCCCACGGTGTCGACGATCGTGGGGTGCTCACCCAGCGGTACGGCAGTCCGGCTCTCGATGCGTCGTTGCTGCTCGCTCCCCTGCTGCGCTTCCTGCCCGCCTACGACGAGCGCATCCGGGCCACCGTGCTGGCGATCGCCGACGAACTCACCGAGGACGGACTGGTGCTGCGCTACCGAGTCGAGGAGACCGACGACGGACTGTCCGGCAAGGAGGGCACTTTCACGATCTGCTCGTTCTGGCTCGTCTCGGCCCTGGTGGAGATCGGGGAACTCGAGCGCGCCAAGCAGCTGTGCGAACGTCTGCTCGGGTTCGCCAGCCCACTCAAGCTGTACGCCGAGGAGATCGACCCCAAGACCGGCCGGCACCTCGGCAATTTTCCGCAGGCTTTCACCCACCTGGCGCTGATCAATGCGGTCGTGCACGTCATCCGAGCGGAGGAGGCCGGCGACACCGGCACCTTCCAGCCCGCTCACGGGCCGTCCTGACGCGGGAACGGCCACTTCTGTCGGTGACCTGTGTCACGATCGGCGCATGTTGGATCACCTGGGAATTCAATGCGTCGACATCGAAGCCGGTGCTGCGTTCTACGACGCCGTGCTCGCGCCCCTCGGCGGGAAGCGGGTCGTCGAACCCGCTCCCGGCGTCATCGGTTACGGCGTGCCGCCACACCCGGACTTCTGGATCAGCCCGCTGGTCCCGGCCGATGCCGGCTTCCGCGAGAACCATGTGGCGTTCGTCGCGGACACCCGAGCCGCGGTCGATGCCTTCTACGCGGCCGCGGTCGAGGCGGGTGCAGAGGTTCTGCACGCACCGCGCGAATGGCCGGAGTACCACCCCGGCTACTACGGCGCGTTCGTGCGCGATCCCGACGGCAACAACGTCGAGGCGGTCTGCCACCGCCCCGAGTGACGGCGTTCGCTCAGTAGGTGCGGCGTAGCAGGCGTTCGGCGTCGGCGGCGATGGCGCGGACCACGTCGCCGGCGGGTTGCTCAGTCGTGACCAGACCCGCTGCCTCGCCGGCGTAGACCACACCCTGGGTCGCGTCTGCAGGGTCGTAAGCGGCAGCGAGCGTTTCGTTGTCGGCGCCGCGACCGTGCCACTCGGCGGTGTAGTCGTTGGCGAGGGCACGGCCGCCCCACCTCGCCGGCCAGGGCTGATCGCGCGCCTGATCGAAGATCGACGTGTAGACGGTGTCGGCACTGCCGGCCTCGATCAGCTTGCGGCGGGCGTATTCCGGCCCGATCGTCTCCGGGCTCGCGAGCAGCGCGGTGCCGATCATCGCGCCCTCGGCGCCGGCGGCGATCACCGCCGCCAGTCCACGGCCGGTGCCGATTCCGCCCGCCGCGAGGACGGGCAGGCTCGTCGCGTCGAGGACCTCCTGCAGCAGCGGCAGGGTGCCGATCCGCCCGGTGTGGCCGCCGGCCTCACCGCCCTGAGCGATGACGAAGTCGACGCCCGCCCGCTCGACCACCTGCAGGTCGTCGAGCGTGTTCACCTGGGAGACGGCGAGCGCACCCGCGGCGTGGACCCGTTCGACGTACGGTGCCGGATCGCCGAACGACAACGACACCACGCGCGGGCGCTCGGCGAGCGCCGCGTCGAGCAGTGAATCGTCGGCGTCGAGAGACCACGTCATCAGCCCGATGCCGAGCAGCCCGCCGCCGATCTCGCGGGCGGTCGCCGACTCCTCGGCGATCCACTCGGGCGTCGCGTAGCGTGCCGCGCCCAGCAACCCCAGACCACCGGCGCGGGTGACCTCCCCCGCGAGCCGTCCGCCCGCGCGGCCGCCCATCGGGGCACCGAAGATCGGCACCTCCAGCCCGAGCTCGCGGGTCAACCAGGTGCCGATCATCGAGTGTTCCTCCTACTTGCCGTCCGGCTACTTACCCTTGGGCTTGTCCGCCACCGACTCGTTGGACAGCGCCGCAACGAAGGCTTCCTGCGGGACCTCGACGCGACCGATGGTCTTCATCCGCTTCTTGCCCTCCTTCTGCTTCTCGAGCAGCTTGCGCTTACGGCTGATGTCGCCGCCGTAGCACTTGGCGAGCACGTCCTTGCGGATCGCCCGAATGTTTTCGCGCGCAATGATCTTCGAGCCGATCGCAGCCTGGATCGGCACCTCGAACTGCTGACGGGGGATGAGCTCGCGCAACTTGGTGGTCATCTTGTTTCCGTACGCGAAAGCAGCATCCTTGTGCACGATCGCGCTGAAAGCGTCGACGGTCTCACCCTGGAGCAGGATATCCACCTTCACCAGCGCGGCCTGCTGCTCGCCCGACTCCTCGTAGTCGAGGCTCGCATAGCCCTTGGTTCGCGACTTCAGAGCGTCGAAGAAGTCGAACATGATCTCGCCCATCGGCAGCGTGTAGCGCAGCTCGACGCGCGTCTCCGAGAGGTAGTCCATGCCCCCGAGCTCGCCGCGCCGCGACTGACACAACTCCATGATCGCGCCGGTGTACTCGCTCGGCGCGATGACGGTGCACTTGGCCATCGGCTCGTACACCTCGCGCACCTTGCCCTCCGGCCAGTACGACGGGTTGGTCACCTCGTGCTCGGAGCCGTCCTCCATCACCACCCGGTACACCACGTTCGGCGCGGTGGAGATGAGGTCGAGCCCGAACTCGCGCTCGAGACGGTCGCGGGTGATCTCCATGTGCAGCAGACCGAGGAAGCCGCACCGGAAACCGAAGCCGAGAGCGACCGAGGTCTCCGGCTCGTAGGCCAGGGCGGCGTCGTTGAGCCGCAGCTTGTCCAGCGCGTCACGCAGCACCGGGTAGTCGGAACCGTCCATCGGGTAGAGACCCGAGTACACCATCGGCTTGGGATCGCGGTAGCCGGTCAGCGGCTCGGATGCGCCGTTGCGGAACGTGGTGACGGTGTCGCCGACGCGCGACTGCCGCACGTCCTTCACACCGGTGATGAGGTAGCCGACCTCGCCGACGCCCAGACCTGTCGTGGCCTTGGGCTCGGGCGAGATGATGCCCACCTCGAGCAGTTCGTGTGTGGTGCCGGTCGACATCATGGTGATCTTCTCGCGGGGACGGATCTTGCCGTCGACCACACGCACGTAGGTGACGACGCCACGGTAGGCGTCGTACACGGAGTCGAAGATCATCGCGCGTGCCGGACCGTCCGCATCGCCGACCGGGGCCGGAACCTGCTTCACGACCTCGTCGAGCAACTCCTTCACACCGACGCCGGTCTTCCCGGAAACCTTCAGCACGTCCTCGGCCTCGCAGCCGACGATGTGGGCGATCTCGGCCGCGTACCGCTCGGGGTCGGCGGCCGGCAGGTCGATCTTGTTGAGCACCGGGATGATGGTGAGATCCTTCTCCATCGCCAGGTACAGGTTGGCCAGGGTCTGCGCCTCGATGCCCTGCGCGGCGTCGACGAGCAGGATCGCGCCCTCACAGGCCTCGAGCGCGCGGGACACCTCGTACGTGAAGTCGACGTGGCCGGGAGTGTCGATCAGGTGCAGCACGATCTCTTCGGTCGTGCCGTCCTCGTTCTGGACGGTCCACGGCAGACGGACGTTCTGCGCCTTGATGGTGATGCCGCGCTCGCGCTCGATGTCCATGCGGTCGAGGTACTGAGCGCGCATCGCGCGCTCCTCGACGACGCCGGTGAGCTGCAGCATCCGGTCCGCGAGAGTCGACTTGCCGTGGTCGATGTGCGCGATGATGCAGAAGTTCCGGATCTTCGACGGATCCGTGAACGTCTTCTCCGCAAAGTTGCTGCTCAAGCCCAATTCCCTCGTCTCACTCGCGCACTGACATCGGCCCGGTCCGGTCGCCCGTCCCGCACTGGTCCCGCACCAGGATCGCATCGACAGCGTCCCGTGCCCTCCCATCATCCCTTGACCATGGGTGGGCGTACACATCGAGGGTCACGGCAGGCCACTTGCCACCAACGTACTGAGCCGTCCCGGGGACCGGCGCCCCGAGCCTGCCGATCCCCGAAGACAGCGAACGCCCCGAGGATCACTCGAGGCGTTCGGCGGCTCGCTTCCCCCGAGCCACCTGTCGCAACCTACGCGCGGGGTCCGACAGTCGGCCTCCGCCGATCGGCTCGAGCACGGCCACGGTGGCCGTCGACCCATTCGACGTCGTGCAACAACACGAAGACCCCGCACCAGGGGGTAGCGCGGGGCCTGCGTGTGCGCCGTAGACGGGCACGTCCATAAACATACCGCGAGTACGTTTCGGTCGGCGTGCATCGTCGCGAAAAATTCGAAGTCCCCGGATTCGATGCCAGCTCGGTTCCCGGGCGCCGACGGTCTCCGGCGTTAAGCTCGGCTGTCATGGCGAGCACTTGGGGCAGCATCGGCAGGAAGCTCGGCGACTTCGCCGTCACGCAGGGCCCGAAGCTCCTGCGCCAAGTGCAGAACACGCCGGCGGTCAAACGCGCGACCGCGGCGCTCGCGGGCCCACCGTCCGCGGTGCCGGGCCGGCCGGTATCGCGTCGGACGTCACCGACCGCGCACCGCGCCCGCAGAATCGAGTACGCCCCCGATCTCGACGGCCGTGCCGATCCCGGCGAGATCGTCTGGACGTGGGTCACGTACGAGGAGGATCCCGGCCAAGGCAAGGACCGGCCGGTGCTGGTCGTCGGCCGGGACGGCAACACGTTGCTGGGACTGATGCTCTCGTCGAACAGCGAGCGCGACGACGAGCCGAACTGGCTGGCGCTCGGCACTGGCCCCTGGGATGCGGACAGCAGGCCGAGTTGGGTGCGACTCGACCGGGTCCTCGACGTTCCCGAGGCGGGCATCCGACGGGAGGGCGCCGTTCTCGACGTCGATCGTTTCGAGACGGTGGCCGCCCGCCTACGCGCCGACTACAGCTGGCACTGACACCTTCCACGACACGGCAGGGGCCCGGCGCATACTCGCGCCGGGCCCGTGCCCTGTCGCGTCAATCGTTCAGTCGGTTGTACCGGCCGAACAGCGCCCGGTAGATGACGGCACCCAATGCGCCGCCGATGAGTGGGAAGACGATGAACAACCAGACCTGCCCCATCGCACCCGGCTGGTACGCCGCGACCGCGAAACTCCGGGCGGGGTTGACGGACGTGTTGTCGATCGGAATCGAGATGAGGTGGATGACGGCGAGCGTGAAGCCGATCGAGACGCCCGCGAGCGGGACATCGGACAGCTGATCCGTCGAGGCGAGCACGACGAACACCAGCAGTGCCGTGAGAACGATCTCGACCGTCATCGCCGCACCGATCCCGTAACCGGGCTCGACGAGCTTGCCGAGCGGACCGGTCTGGGCCGACGGGCTGTGGACACCCCAGCCGTTCGCGGCCAGACCGTCCTCCCGACGGTTGTAGCTGGGGACACTCTGCGCGATCGCGTACACGGCCAGACCGGCCACGAGACCGCCGACCACCTGGGAGAGCACGTAGAAGCCGGCCCTGGCGGCCGTCACCCGACCGAGAATGTAGTGCCCCAGCGTGACGGCAGGATTGACGTGGCAACCCGAGATGGGGCCGATCGCGTAGACCAGGAACATCAGCGTCAGGCCGAACGCGAGTGCGATGCCGAGCTGACCGACCGTGCTACCCGAGAACACCGCTGTGCCGATCGCCGCGAACACCAGCACGAAGGTTCCGACCCCCTCGGCCAGGTACTTCTTGAGGTCGGAGATGTGTTCCTTCTCCGCGATTTCCTGTGCTGTCGACATTCACACCCTCACTTCCGAACCGAAGAGCGCCTGATGTTTCCGAACGGACGTTACGTACATCTCGGTCTCGTTTCGGCACATTCGGTACTCTCCGAGTCCGAATCGGTATGCGCGAGAGTGCGTTCCGACGGACCGCCAGCGGTGGTCGCGAGCACCGACCCCGCCGACACCCCGGCCACCGACCCGCATCAGCGTGTGGGTATGCTTTCCAAGCCCTGGACGGCCACCGGTTTGAGAACACCACACGGGTACTGGTAGTGTCGTCGGTCGGCGCATCCGTGCGCCCAGAGCTTTCCGACAGAAACCAAAGACGACAGGATTTTACGCGTGGCCAACATCAAGTCCCAGGTGAAGCGGATCCGCACCAACGAGCGCAACCGACTCCGCAACCAGTCGGTCAAGTCCTCGCTGCGTACGGCGATCCGTTCCTTCCGCGAGGCCGCGGCAGCCGGTGACAAGGACAAGGCCAACGAGCTCCTCGTCGCCACCAGCCGCAAGCTCGACAAGGCAGCCGGCGCCGGCGTCATCCACGCCAACCAGGCAGCCAACAAGAAGTCGGCGCTCGCGAAGGTCGCCAACTCTCTCTGACAAGTTTCTGACGGTTCCACCGTCGCAAGCTCTGTGGAAATAGCCCCCGATCGATGATCGGGGGCTATTTCTTGTTGTCGTCCCGGTCCTGTCGTCGCCCCGACCGGGGACCGACAACCTGCATTCGGTGCGGGCCGAAGGGGCCCGCACCGGTGGTTCAGCGCCCCCCGTGCAGCGCGACGATTCGCTGCACCGCCGCTTCCACCGCGTAGTCGGCGTCGGCTGCTTGTCCCTTGACCTCGGCGTTGAGCCGGGCGACCACCTGCAATGCCTCTCCGATCGAGGCCGGATCCCAGCCGCGGACCTGCGCCTGCGCCTTCTTGATCTTCCACGGCGGCATGCCCAACTCCGACGCCATTCGGAACGGGTCGCCGCGACCGGCCGAGCCCACCCGGGCGATCGTGTGCACCGCGTCGGCGAGGGCGTCGGCGAGCAGCACGTGCGGCACACCCCGGTGCATCGCCCACCGCAGCGACTCCATCGCGCCGCGCCGATCCCCCGCCACCGCCTTGTCGGCGACATCGAATCCGGACACCTCGGCCTTGCCCGAGTAGTAGCGCTGGACGGCGGACGCATCGATCTTGCCGCCGGTATCGGCCACCAACTGAGAGCAGGCGGCGGCGAGCTCACGGAGGTCGGACCCGACGGCCTCGACGACGAGTTCGATCACTTCCGGCGACACGCGCACGCCCGCCGTGCGGAACTCCCCGCGCACGAAGTCCACTCGCTCGTTCGCCTTGAGCTTGGCGCACTGGTGCACGACGGCGCCGGACTTCTGCAGCACGCCCGCCATCGCCTTTGCGCGACCGCCGCCGGAGTGGAGTACGACCAGCACGACGCCCTCGGGGAGGTCGGCGGCGGCGTCCTGCACCAGCGCGACGGCATCCTTACCCGCCTCGGCGGCGGCTTCGAGGACCACCACCCGGTCCTCCGCGAACAGTGACGGGCTGAGCAGTTCCGCCAGTTCCGGCGCGCTCGCGTCCCCGGCGCGCAGTCGCGAGACGGGCATGTCCTGACCGGCCGACCCGGCAGCCTCCCGCACGGCGGCGATCACCGAGGCGACCGCGCGTTCGACCAGGAACTCTTCGTCACCGAGGACGAGGTGGAGCGAATCGGGCCGCGTTGAGGTGCTCACCGCACGATGTTCCCACGAGAATGCCCGACGACGGCAAGCGCCCCGGACCCCGAGCGCGCCACCGCCACATCGCCGTCCCGGTCGGTGCGCACGGTCACCGCGCCGAGCGCCGCGAGCCGTTGGAGGATACCGGGATTCGGGTGCCCGAAGGTGTTGTCGGCCCCCACGCTCACGAGCGCGACCCGCGGCCGGACCGCGTCGAGGAACTCCGGACTCGTCGTGCGGGACCCGTGGTGCGGGACCTTGAGCACGTCCGCACGCAGTGGGATCTTCGACCGCAGCAGCGCGCGTTGACCGTCCTCCTCCACGTCGCCGGTGAGCAGGAGGCGCCCCGCCGCCGTCTCCGCCATCAGCACGAGAGATGCGTCGTTGGCGCCGTCCTCCGCGGCCGCCGGTGTCCGGGGTTCCGGGAGCAGCGGCCCCAGCACGGTGATCCGAACGGCGCCCACCGTCAGTTGGCGTCCGGCCGCCAGGCGCACCAGCGGCACGTCCGCGCGCGACGCCGCCGCGGACACGAACCGAAATCCGCCCTCCGGCAGGCTCGCCGGTCCGATCGCCACGGCCCCCACCGACCGCCCGTGCAGGACCGCGTCGAGTCCGCCGTAGTGGTCCGCATGCAGGTGCGTGACGACGAGTAGCGGGATCTCGTCGATGCCCAGCCGCCGCAGGCACCGGTCCATCGGACCCGGCTCCGGACCCGCGTCCACCACCACGGCCCTCCGCCCGCCGGCCGACAGCACCAGCCCGTCGCCTTGCCCGACGTCGCACGCCACCAGGGCCCACCCCGACGCGGGCCAGCCGGGCTGGTGGAATCGCGTCGGAACCCACACGGCCGCGACGCCGACCGCGACCGCCAGCAGCATGCGTCGCGACCACGGGTGGCGCGCCGCCAGGACCGCGACCGCGATCCCGACGGCCACGATCACCGCGCCCCCGAGTCCGTTGCGAACGGCGAGGTTTCCGCCCGGTACCGCCGCCGCGCGGTCCGCGACCTCGAGCAACCACCAGAGCGGGGGCCCGGCGACGCGGACGAGCAGGGCGGCCGCGGGCAGCCACACCACAGCCAGCACCGCCGTCGCCGCACCGACCACGGTGATCGGCGCGACCGCCGGCGCCACCAGCACGTTCGCGACGATCGAGACGATGCTGACCGTGCCCGACATCGCCGCCACCAGCGGCGCGGTCACCACGAACGCTGCGAGTGCGACGGCGCACATCTCGGCGAGCCAGCGCGGCCAGCCCCGTGCCCGCAGCCGCGCCACCAGAGCCGGCGACACGACGACCAGACCTGCGGTCGCGAACACCGACAGCGCGAATCCGAAATCGACTGCGAGCGAAGGCGACAGCGCCAGCAGGACGACGACGGACGCGGCGAGCGCCGGAATCGCCTGCTTGCGTCGACCGGTCACCAGCGCCAACAGCGCGACGCAGCCCATCGCGGCGGCGCGCAGCACACTCGGCGACGGCCGGGCGATGACGACGAAGGCCACCAGCGCGATCCCCGCCAGCAGCGCACCGGTGCGGGGTCCCAGGCCGACACCGCGGACCACGAGAAGCACCGCACCCAGGACGATGGATACGTTCGCCCCGGACACCGCTGTCAGATGGGTGAGTCCGGCGGCGGTGAACTCGTCCTTGGTCTCCTGCGCGAGCCCCGAGGTGTCGCCGACCACCAGGCCCGGCAACAGACCCGCCTGGTCCGCCGGGAGGGCGGAGCCGGCAGCGGACGCCAGTCGGTCGCGGACCACCCCGGCCCACCTCTGGATGGCCGGCGGCTCGGCGACGTGCTGCGGCGATCCCGTCGCCCGCACCACGGCCACCGTGAGATCGCGGCGCTCGGGCTCGGCGAGCCGGCCCCGCAGGGTCACCCGCTGTCCGGGCAACAGGCCGGCCCACTGCTCTCCCTCGGCGAACACCAGTATCGACCCGCCCGCCCGCAGCACTGTCCGGTCGGTGCGGACCTCCTGTAGCGAGGCGCGCAGCATCAGCTGACGCTCCCCTCCGAAACTCTTGCCGCGCAGCATCTTCGGGTCGTCGTCGAGTTCGACGACGAGCGTCGCGGAGCCGCCGCCCGCCGTCAACGCGGCCAGGGGGTGTGTCTCGACGGCGTGCGCTCGCACGGCGACGGCCGCGGCGAAGCCCGCACCGAGCAGTGCCGCCGCGACCACCCCCACGCCGATCCCCAGCACAACCGACGGGCCGGCGCGACGCCGTCTCCACACGAGAAGCGCGAGCACCGCTCCCACCGCGGCCGACACGATCGCCGACACGGCGGCCGGCCGCCACCCCGCCAGCAACCCGACCAGGGTTGCACCCCAGCAGGCGGCCACCGACGGGACCAGCCGCAGATCGAACGGGTGGTCCCGCTCGCTCACAACGTCACCAGGTCGCGTAGCTTCGCCAGTCGCGCGGGTCCGATGCCGTCGACCTCGCCCAACTGCTCGACATCGGTGAACTTGCCGTTGCTCTGCCGCCACGACACGATTGCCGCCGCGGTGACCGGCCCGACACCGGGCAGCGCATCGAGCTCCCCCTCGCCCGCGGTGTTCAGGTTCACCTTCCCGGCGGCCTTCCCGCCACCGCCGGCTGCGCTCCCCGGCGCCGCACCGGGGCCGACGCGGGCACTGCCGACGGTGGTGGGACCGCCGTCCGGCGGCATCGCCCCGACCAGGATCTGGTCGCCGTCGTCGACCCGTTCGGCCATGTTCAACCCCAGGACGTCCGCGCCGGGGCGTGGCCCGCCCGCGGCGGCGAGCGCGTCGGCGACCCGAGATCCGGGCGGAAGCCGAACCAGCCCGGCCTGATTGACGAGACCGACCACGCTCACGACCAGCTGCGCGTCCCCGACGGGTTCCGCTGCGGGCGCCGGCAGGCCGGCGTCCTCGTCGCCGACGGTCTCCGGCTCGCGCACCTCGACGACCGGCAACGGTGGAACCGCCTGTGCGGTGGGACGATCCCGCCACACGGCCACACCCGCAACTCCGGCGGCGATCAGCCCTGCGAGGACGAGGACCGCTGCGCCCCGGCGGCCGAGGGCCAGGCGCGACCGCGGTGAGAAGCTCGTGGGCTCGTCCTGCTCCGGCGCATCGCCGCGTTCGAACAGCCAGCCGGGAGCCCGTTCGTCGGCGGCGTCGAACGCGGAGCCGTCGCTGTGGGACTCGGCCGCGGTCCGCGGCACCGCCGTCTCGGACGCCGTCACCAGTCGACTGCGCACCGTCGCTCGATCCTGATCGCTACCCATGGGGAGAAGCTAGAACCCGTATCCGGCAGGACCGCGGCCGAATCAGCCGACGAAAAGAAACCTGTGGATCAACGATCAGCTGTGGATGACGGGCTCGAATCGCCCTCCGCTGCAGGTAGATCTGCCCCGCCCGGGCACACCACCACACCGACCGCACCCGGACCGACGTGCGCGCCGAGGACCGCACCGATCTCCGTGACGACGACCTCGCTCAGATCGGGAATCCGATCCTTCAGCTGCGCCACCACGTCCTCGGCCCGTTCGGCGGCATGGGAATGGTGCACGGCAACCGCGGCCGAACCCTCCCCTGCCTCCATCACGGCGGCGTCGACGAGTTTGGCGAGCGCCTTGCTCGACGTCCGGGTCTTCTCGCGGAGGACCAGTTTGCCGTCGACGACGTGCAGGACCGGCTTCATCGCGAGCGCCGTACCGAGCAGAGCCGCGGCCGTGCCGATCCGTCCGCCTCGACGCAGGTGCTCGAGACGGTCGACGACGATGAACGTCCGCCCCCGCGCCGCCACCTCCACGGCACGCTGGTAGACCACCTTGAGGTTGCCCCCGGCGCGTGCCACCCGGGCAGCCGCCAGCGCCGGGAACCCGAGGCCCATTCCCGTCGACTCCGAATCGACGATGCGCACCTTCTCGCCGAGCTTCTGTGCGGCCTGCCGGCCTGCCTCCCAGGTGCCGGAGAGACCGCGCGAGATGTGCACCGCGACCACGCCGTCGCCGCCGCTCTGTTCGAGCGCCGCCGCGTACGCATCGGTGAGCTCCCCGGGCGACGCACCGGACGTCGTCACCCCGGACAGGTCGTCCGGAACCGGGTCGACGCCGTCGAGGAGATCGCGGCCGCCGCTGAGCAGATGCAGCGGGACCACCCGGATGCCGAAGCGATCGACCAGTTCGGGCGACAGACAGGCCGACGAATCGGTCACGACGACGACGGGCACGGCGCTACTCCGCTCCGGATTCGGTGGACGGCACCGGACGTCGGACGTTCTTGATCGCGTCGATCATCGCCGCGGCCACCTCCTCGTGGGCGTCCCAGCCCCAGTGGATACCGTCCGGGTTGGCGTGGTCGGAGAAGACGTTGTCGCGCACGGCGGCCGCCAGATCGACCATCGGCACCCCCTTCTGCGCGGACCACGCCTCGAGGGCCCGCACCGCGGGTTCCCGTCCGGCGTGCACCCGACCGTACGCGTCGCAGCGGTGCACCGACGGATAGGTGCCGATCACCGGGAGGTCCGGCCGGATCGCGGCGAGCGCGTCCCGGCAGCTCTCGAGATATTCGACCGACAGCCGCGGCGGCAGAGCGACCGGTCGGCCCAGCTTCGACAGCCGCGGCTGCAGCCACTGGTAGCCGGTGCGAACGACCCGTCGCAGCGCCGGCGGACGGATGTAACGCAACTGCTCACGCAGTGCCGTCGGCAGCGGCGACGGCAGGGAATCCATGCCGCCGACGGCGAACACCACGGCCCCGGCCTGCGGTACCGCGGCCCACACCCGCGGGTCCTGCGTGATCGCCCACCAGGCGTCACGACTGGTCCAGCCGATGCGCGCCACCAACTCGACCCGCCAGCCCAATTCCTTCGCGACCAGGCTCGGCCAGATCCTCGGGTGATCGGCGGGGAGCCCGCCCTTCGGTCCGTAGTAGGCGAGCGAATCCGCGACCACCAGCAGGACCGGCTGCTCCGGCTCGGACGCGGTCACGACGGCGCCGCCGTCAGATGCCGAATCGACGGCGCCGCCGTCAGAGCACGTCGCCGGCGACGTTCGCCGACGCGTTCCACACATCCAATCGCCATACCGGTTCCGTACCCTCCCCGTGTCCGCTGAGCTGCACCCAGCTGGTGTTCCCGAGTCCTCCGAGCACCGGCCAGCGATCGGCCGGAAGGTCGAGCAACCGCGCCGTCAGCGCAGCGATCAGCCCCCCGTGCGCGACGAGCACGAGGGGGCGCTCCGCGCCCTGTGCGCCGTTCCGGTAGTCGGAACTACCAGAAAGGCGCACGGGTGCGTCAGCGCCTACGCCCCAGTTCTCGTGGCGCGCGAGCAGTTCCTGCACCACCGGCAGGCTGCGGGCGGCGACGTCGATCCGGCTCTCCCCGGCAGGCGGCGCCCACTCGGCGTCGGTCCGCCACCGCGCCCGCGCGCCCGGCGAGATCTCGTCGACATCTGTGTGGGTGAGCCCCTGCCAGTCGCCGAGATGCGTCTCCCGCAGCCGGCTGTCGGTCTCGACGGACAGGCCGACGTGGTCGCCCAGCGCGAGCGCGGTGTCGTGCGCGCGGCGCAGGTCGGACGAGACGATCGCGAACGGCTGCTTCTCGGCGAGAGCCTGCGCGGCAGACTTCGCCTGCGCCCGCCCCAGATCGGACAGGTCGGTGTCGAGCTGTCCCTGCATCCGGTTGCTCGCGTTGTATTCGGTCTGCCCGTGCCGCAGCAGGATCAGCCGCCTGACCGCGGGTCCGGCTGCGGCCGCCGTCACTGCTCCGACTCCCCCGCCTCGTCGGCCGGCTCGTCGAGCGACAGGCTGCGGGGCTCCACGCCCTCGACGGGGATCACCGGGCAGTCCTTCCACAGCCGGTCCAGCGCGTAGAAATTGCGCTCGTCGGTGTGCTGGATGTGTACGACGATGTCGACGAAGTCGATCAGGGCCCAGCGGCCCTCGCGCGCTCCCTCGCGGCGCACAGGCTTGTGCCCGGCCTCACGCAGCTTGTCCTCGACGTTGTCGACGATCGCGTTGACCTGACGTTCGTTGGCCGCCGACGCGATCACGAAGCAGTCCGTGATCACCAGCTGCTCCGAGACGTCGAGCACCACCACGTCCGAGGCCAACTTCTCGTCGGCCGCCAGTGCCGCGATTCGTGCCATCTCGATGGCGTCGTTCGATGCGCTCACTCAGTGTTCTCCCGGTTCTGCTTGTACTGAAGATTGTGAAGGGTCTGCGGCCGGGTGTCGCGCCGGGACCGGCTCCGACATCGTGACCGCCCCGTCCAGCCGCTCCACCCCGTGCGGTCGGTACAGGTTTCGCTTGCTGATGTACTGCACCACCCCGTCCGGCACGAGGTACCAGACCGGCCGGTGCTCGCTGGCGCGCAGCCGGCACTCGGTGGACGAGATCGCCAGCGCGGGGATCTCGATCAACGTCACCGCATCGCGCGGCAGCCGCTCGAGGTGCGACGAGAGGTGCTCGGTGTGCAGCTCGTAGCCCGGCCGCGAGACGCCGACGAATTTCGCCAGCGCGAACAGCTCCTCCCAGTCCTGCCACGACAGGATGCTCTCGAGCGCGTCGGCACCCGTGATGAAGTAGAGCTCCGCGTCGGGGTGCTGGGCCCGCAGATCCCGCAGGGTGTCCACCGTGTAGGTGATCTTGCTGCGGTCGACGTCGACACGACTCACCGAGAACCTCGGGTTCGACGCCGTCGCGATGACCGTCATGAGGTAGCGGTCCTCGGCCGGACTGACGTCGCGGTCGTCCTTCTGCCACGGCTGTCCCGTGGGCACGAAGATCACCTCGTCGAGAGCGAATCGATCGGCGACCTCACTGGCCGCCACGAGGTGGCCGTGGTGGATCGGATCGAAGGTGCCACCCATCACGCCCAGGCGGCGCCGCGGGGCGATAGCTGTCGGCTGCTGCACGAGGATCCAGCTTACGGGCTGCCGCGGCGCACCCGGTTACACAGGCAGCAAACCGGCGACCACCGCCGCCAATTGCTGCGCGGAGCGGCACTCGTGCATGTCGATCACCTCGTTGTAGACGAGCACCGCGGAATCGCCGGTCCCCCACTGACCGCGCGGTTCCGGGTTGAGCCAGTGCGCGTGCTTCGCGACGGACACCAGAGCCTCGAGGGCCGGCAGGCCGGGATCGCGATAGTTGTTGCGGGCGTCACCGAGGACGAGCAGAGAACTCCGTCCGGTGAGGGTGTGCGCGTATCGCTCCGCGAACACCCCGAGCGAGTGCCCGTAGTCGGAGTGCCCGTCGTAGGTGATCAGTTCGGCCTCGCGGATCATCCGCGACATCGACACCCCGAGATCGGCCCCGGTGTCGAAGAACCGGGTCACCTCGTCCGTGGTGTCGATGAAGGCGAACACCCGCACCCGCGAGAACTGCTCCCGCAGGGCGTGCACCAACAACAGTGTGAAGTGTGAGAAGCCGGCCACCGACCCCGAGACGTCGCACAGCAGCACCAGTTCGGGGCGGGCCGGGCGGGGCTTGCGCTGCACCAGATCGATCGGCACCCCGCCGGTCGACATGGACTTGCGTAGCGTGCGCCGCAGGTCGATCGCGCCCGAGCGGGCCCGGCTGCGTCGTACCGCCAAGCGGCTCGCCAACAACCGGGCCAGCGGGGTGACGCTGCGCCGCAGGGCCACCAGTTCGGAGTCGGATGCCCGCAGGAAGTCGACCTCCTCGGCAAGCTTGGGCACCCCGTAGTTCGCCACCCGCTCCTTGCCGATCTGCTCCGCCGACCGGCGCCGGGTCTCGGACTCCACCATCTTCCGGAAGTCCATGATCCGCTGGACCGCGGCGCGCTTGGCGACCTCGGACGCGTAGTCGCCGCCCGACTTCCCTTCCTGCGGCTGGTTGCCCAGCAGGCCCGACAGGATCTTGTCGAGGAGCGTGTCCGGCGCGACGTTCCGCAGCGCCTGGTACGCCGAGAACGACGGGCCGTTCGTCGACTCGTACCTGCCGATGTCCTCGACCATCTGCGCGACGAGCGCCTCGAGCTGTTCGAGCGCCTCCGGGGAATCGTCCGAGAGGAGTTCGGCGAGCAGTTCCT
The DNA here is from genome assembly GCF_002094305.1 of Prescottella equi. Lineage (GTDB taxonomy): Bacteria > Actinomycetota > Actinomycetes > Mycobacteriales > Mycobacteriaceae > Prescottella > Prescottella equi. The sequence continues at coordinate 703,104 of NZ_LWTX01000001.1, read as the reverse complement.
GCAGCGCGTCGAAGTCGATCTCGCCGTCCGGGGTCCGGGGAATGCTCGGGGCTTCGTCCGCACCCTGACCCCGCAGGCCCACGCCGGCCGGGAACCACAAGTCGAACAGCGCGTCGAACGTGGCCCGATGGGTAGGGCGGCGCAGCAGCGAACACGCGAGTCCCTCGCGCAGCGCCTCCCGATCCAGCAGATCCAGGACGGACATCACCCGGCCGGCGTCGACCGTCTCGGACGGCCCGACCGAGATGCCGCGCCGGCGCAGCGCCTCGACGAAGTCGACGAGATGACCGGGGATTCCGTGCGGCGCGGGCGGGCCGCCACGACGGTTCGCGGGCGAGGTGACCATCGGTCGGGTCCTCTCAGTTGAGGCGCAGTTCGGCGGCCGCGCGCTGCTGATCCGCGCGGTGCTTGAGCACCACACCCATCGTGGCGCGGACCGCGTCGTCGTCGAGGGTGTCGAGTCCGAGCGCGAGCAGCGTCCGACCCCAGTCGATGGTCTCGGAGACCGACGGCACCTTCTTGAGCTGCATGCCGCGCAGCACGTTGACCGTGCGGACCAGCTGCTCCGCGACGGCCTCGGGCAGTTCGGGCACCCGGCTCGCCAGGATCCGTCGCTCGAGGTCGGCGTCGGGGAAGTCCAGGTGCAGGAACAGGCAGCGCCGCTTGAGCGCCTCGGACAACTCCCGCGTCGCGTTCGAGGTGAGTACCGCGAAAGGCTTTCGGGTGGCGGTGATGGTGCCGAGTTCGGGGATCGTGACGGCGAAGTCGCTGAGCACCTCGAGCAGCAGGCCCTCGATCTCGACGTCGGCCTTGTCCACCTCGTCGATCAACAGCACCGTCGGGTCCTCACGGCGGATCGCGGTCAGCAACGGCCGCGACAGGAGGAACTCCTCCGAGAACACGTCCTGCTTGGTCGCGTCCCAGCTGTGATCGCTGCCGGCTTGAATGCGCAGGATCTGCTTCGCGTGGTTCCACTCGTAGAGCGCGCGGGACTCGTCGACACCCTCGTAACACTGCAGCCGCACCAACTCGCCCGCCGACGTCTGCGCGACGGCCCGCGCCAGCTCGGTCTTACCGACCCCGGCCGGGCCCTCGATGAGCAACGGCTTGCCCAACCGGTCGGCGAGGAACACCGCGGTCGCGGTCGCCTTGTCGGCGAGGTAACCGGTCTCGGCGAGCCGTTCGACGACGTCGTCGACACTCGCGAACAGCGGCGGTGCGGTCGGCAGGGCGCGGTCCACACTCGCTCCTTTCGGGCCGTCAGGCCGGTCGGGTATGACCGTCTCCCCAGACAGTCCACTTGGTCGAGGTGAGCTCGCCCAGACCCATCGGGCCGCGGGCGTGCAGCTTCTGCGTGGAGATCCCGATCTCCGCACCGAACCCGAACTGCTCACCGTCGGTGAAGGCAGTCGAGGCGTTGACCATAACCGCGGCGGCGTCGACACGCGTGGTGAACTCGCGCGCAGCGGACAGATCGGACGTCACGATGGCCTCGGTGTGGCCGGTGCCGTAGTGGTCGATGTGCGCGACGGCCTCGTCGAGACCGTCGACGACCTTGAGGGCGATGTCGAGGGTGAGGTACTCCTCGGACCAGTCGTCCTCGGTGGCGGGGACGAGACCGGGCAGGTCGCCGTGCACGGTGACGCTGTGCTGCTGCAGCGCCTGCAACAGCTTGGGCACCGCGGTCTCGGCGATCGCGGCGTCGATCAGCAGCGTCTCGGCGGTGTTGCACACGCTGGGCCGGCGGGTCTTGGCGTTGAGGACGATCTTCTCGGCCATCTCGAGATCCGCGGCGGCGTGCACGTAGACGTGGCAGTTGCCGACCCCGGTCTCGATGGTCGGCACCGTGGCGTCACGGACGACCGCGTTGATCAGGCCGGCGCCGCCGCGCGGGATGACGACGTCGACCAGACCACGGGCCTGGATGAGGTGCGTGACACTGGAGCGGTCGGCGCTGGGCAGCAGCTGGACGGCGTCCGCGGGCAATCCCTGCTCGGTGAGCGACTCGCGCAGCACCTGCACCAGCGCGGCGTTGGACTTCGCTGCCGACGACGACCCGCGCAGCAGTGCCGCGTTGCCGGACTTGAGCGCCAGCCCGAACGCGTCGACCGTTACGTTGGGGCGGGCCTCGTACACCATGCCCACCACGCCGAGCGGAACGCGCACCTGTCGGATCTCGAGGCCGTTCGGGAGCGTCGAACCGCGGACGATCTCGCCGACCGGGTCGGCCAGGCCGGCCACCTGACGCAGACCCGACGCGATGCCTTCGACACGCGCGGCCGTCAGACGGAGTCGGTCGAGGAGAGAGTCCTCGGTGCCGGCCGCGCGGGCGGTCTCGATGTCCTCGGCGTTCGCGGCGAGCACGGCGTCGGTCGCGGCGACGACCGCGTCCGCCGCCGCCTGCAGGGCGGCGTCCTTCTGCGCGGTGGTGAGCAGCGCCAGCGCGCGAGACGCGACACGCGCGCGCCGGGCCGCGTCGTGGACCTCCTGGCGGGTGTCCCCGGAGTCGGTGGCGGCCGGTGAAGTGTGCGTCGCGGCAGTCATCTCTACAGATTAGCGAGCGCCGCGGGCGCATAATCGTTCTGCCCATGCGCCGACTGCATAAGGAAAAGTCAGTGTCACAACACGAGACGATCCACCAAGCACCGTCAGAGGGATACAGTCGCGGACTCAACGCCCGCACCGTGCAGATGATCGCGCTCGGCGGCGCGATCGGGACGGGCCTGTTCTACGGCGCCGGCGGCGCGATCGAGGAGGCCGGGCCGTCGCTCATCCTCGCGTATCTCGCGGCCGGCCTGGCGATCTTCGTCATCATGCGGGCGCTCGGCGAACTGCTGACGTACCGGCCGATCTCCGGCAGCTTCGCCGAGTACGCCGAGGAGTTCCTGGGGCGGTTCTTCGGGTTCGCCACCGGGTGGGCGTACTGGGCGGTGTGGGCGGCCACGTGCATGGCCGAGATCACGGTCGCCGGCAAGTACGTCGAGTACTGGTGGCCGAGTGTCCCGACGTGGCTGACCGCGCTCGTGGTCCTGCTCGTGCTGTTCAGCGCCAACCTCATCTCGGTGAAACTCTTCGGCGAGGCCGAGTTCTGGTTCTCGGCCATCAAGATCACCGCCATTCTGGGGATGATCCTCATCGGGATCGGCGTCCTCACTCTCGGATTCGGTCACGCCACCAATCCGACGGTGACGAACCTGTGGGCGGACGGTGGCGTCTTCCCCAACGGGTTCGGCAGTGCGCTGATGAGCCTGCAGGTGGTCATGTTCGCGTACGTCGGCGTCGAACTCGTCGGCGTCACGGCCGGCGAGGCCAAGGATCCCAAGCAGACCCTGCGCAAGGCGATCAACACGCTGCCGTTCCGCATCGGCCTGTTCTACGTCGGCTCGCTGATCGTCATCCTCTCGGTCGCGAGCTGGCAGGACTTCCACGCCGGTAAGAGTCCGTTCGTCGAGGTGCTCGAACAGATCGGCATCCCCGCCGCCGCCGGCATCATGAATTTCGTCCTGCTCACCGCGGCGCTGTCGTCGTGCAACTCCGGCATCTACTCCACCGGCCGGATGCTGCGCAGCCTGTCGCTGCGCCGTGAGGCACCCGAGGTGCTGGGCAGGTTGAGCAGTCGGCACGTGCCGTACGCGGGTATCACCATGTCGGCCGGAGCGATGATCATCGGCGTCGTCGTCAACATCCTGTCCCCGGACCGCGCGTTCGTCTACATCACCTCGGTGTCGACGATCGGGATCATCTTCGTGTGGGGTGTGATCCTCGCGTGTCATCTGCGCTACCGCCGCTTCGTCAATCGCGGCGCGCTACCGGCGTCGGACTACCGGCTGCCCGGCGCGCCGTACACCAACTGGATCGCGCTGACCTTCCTGGCATTCGTCGTAGTACTGCTGTTCTTCACCGATGCGGGCCGGATCGCCCTCGCGGTCGGCGCGGTGTTCGGCGTGCTCGTCGGCGCGGGCTACTTCACCCTGCTCGGACGCGCCTCGTCGCGGTACTGACCCGGCCGGTCCCCCGCGCGGGGCGACTAGCCTCGGCACATGGAGCAGAACACCGTGGTCGTCGTCGGCAGCATCAACATAGACCTGGTGGCGCGGGCTGCGCGGATGCCCGCCCCGGGCGAGACGGTCCTCGGCACCTCGTTCGCGACGACACCGGGCGGCAAGGGATCCAACCAGGCGATCGCCGCGGCGAAGGCCGGAGCGGACGTCGCCTTCGTGGGCGCGGTGGGCGACGACACGTTCGCGCTCGAACTGCGCCAGACACTCGTGGACGCGGAAGTGGACGCCGAACGGCTGCGGGAGGTGCCCGGCCCCAGCGGCGTCGCCGCGATCACTGTCGACAGCTCCGGCCAGAACTCGATCATCGTGGTGCCCGGCGCCAACTCCCGGGTCGTGGACCTCACACACGACGAGCTGGCGGCAATCGCCGACGCCGACGTCCTGCTGTGCCAGTTGGAGATCCCTCTCGACACCGTGACCGCGGCCGCCCGGCACGCCGCCGCACACGGGACCGTCGTGATCCTCAATCCCTCTCCGGCGCAGCCACTGCCCGACGGCCTAGTAGATGCGGTGGACGTCCTCGTCGTGAACGAAACCGAGGAGCGACAACTCGGCGAGAACGCCCTCACCCGGGTGCAGCACGTGGTCACGACTCTCGGCGCCGACGGCGCGCGCTACCGCGGACCCGGCGGCGAGCAACTCCGGGTCGCCGCCCCCTCGGTCGACGCCGTCGACACCACCGGCGCGGGTGACGCGTTCGCGGGAGCGCTGGCATCGGCGTGGAGCCGCGGCCCGCTCGCGGCGCTGACGTTCGCCTGTGCGGCGGGCGCGCTCACCGCGACCCGTCCCGGCGCCAGTGCGGCGTCGCCGACGCGCGCCGAGATCGAGGAAATCTCGGCCGCGGACGCTTGACGTGGAAATCGGGTTGGCACCCGCGGTCGGGGCCCGTACGGTTCACCGGGTGATCTCTGCCGATCCGGTCCTGCGGCCGTGCACGAGTCCGACGGAGTGGCCGGCCCTGGTCCGCGTCTGGCGGAGCGCGGTCGAGGCAACCCACGATTTCCTCACCCCCGAGGACGTCGCGTTCTTCGAGTCCCGGATGACCAGTGACTACCTCCCGGCGGTCGAAGTCACAGTGGCAGACGTCGACGGGGTGCCTGCGGGTTTCTCCGGACTCGCCGGCAACTCCCTCGAGATGCTCTTCGTCGACGACGCGCATCGCGGACGCGGAATCGGCTCCGCGCTGCTCGACCGCGCGCTCGCGGATCATCCGGACCTGGTACTGGACGTCAACGAACAGAATCCTCAGGCCGTCGGGTTCTACGAACGCCACGGCTTCGTCACGCTCGGCCGCTCGGAGACCGACGCCGACGGTCGCCCGTTCCCGATCCTGCACATGGCGCGTTCCACCTACTGACCCGAGCCACCGTGACACCGGACCTGTCGGCGTCCTCGGGCACGATGGACGCATGACGACCGCGACCAGCACCGAGTCCGCCGCCGATCTCCGCGACGAGGCCGAACGGTTGCTCCGGGAGCTCGCCGGCCCGGACGCCCGGCTCCGAGAGGACCAGTGGACGGCGATCGAAGCCCTGGTGGTCGGCCGACGGCGCGCGCTCGTGGTGCAGCGCACCGGCTGGGGCAAGTCGGCGGTCTACTTCATCGCCGCGAAGCTGCTGCGGGCACACGGGCACGGCCCGACCGTCATCGTCTCCCCGCTGCTGGCCCTGATGCGCAACCAGGTCGCCTCTGCCGAACGGGCCGGTGTGCGGGCGGCGACGATCAACTCGGGCAACGTCACCGAGTGGGACGAGATCCACGAACGGGTGGCCGCCCGCGAACTCGATGTACTGCTGGTCAGCCCCGAGAGACTCAACAACCCCGACTTCCGCGACCAGGTGCTGCCGTCCCTCGCCGCGGATGCCGGCCTCGTCGTGGTCGACGAGGCCCATTGTGTCTCGGACTGGGGCCACGACTTCCGGCCGGACTACCGCCGCATCCGGACCCTGGTCGAGGAACTCGGCGAGGGCATCCCGGTCCTGGCCACGACGGCCACCGCGAACGACCGCGTTGTCACCGACGTCGCCGCGCAACTCGGAGTGGGCGGCGCCGAGACGCTGGTGCTGCGGGGCACCCTCGAACGCGACTCGCTGCGCATGTCGGTCGTCCGCATCCCGGAGGCCACCCAGCGTGCGGCGTGGCTGGCCGAGCACCTCGACGAGCTCCCCGGGTCCGGCATCATCTACACGCTCACCGTCTCCGCTGCCCGCGACCTGGCGAGTCTGCTGGCCGACCGCGGTCACCAGGTCGCCGCGTACACCGGGCAGACCGACGCCGCCGAGCGGGAGGTGCTCGAGAACGACCTGCTGAACAACCGGGTCAAGGCACTGGTCGCGACGTCGGCGTTGGGCATGGGATTCGACAAGCCCGATCTGGGGTTCGTCGTGCATCTCGGCGCCCCGTCGTCGCCCATCTCGTACTACCAGCAGGTGGGCCGAGCCGGGCGTTCCACCGACAGCGCCGAGGTGGTGCTGCTGCCCGGGCACGAGGACCAGCAGATCTGGAGCTACTTCGCATCGGTGTCGTTCCCGCGTGAGCACATCGTGCGCAAGGTCATCGACGTCCTCGACACCGATCGCCCACAGTCGACGATGGCCCTCGAGCCGCTCGTGGAACTGAACCGGACGCGACTCGACCTCGTTCTCAAGGTGCTCGACGTCGACGGAGCGGTACGCCGCGTCCGCGGCGGCTGGGTGGCCACCGGGCAGCCCTGGACGTACGACGCCGGACGCTACGGACGACTGGACGCCGCCCGGCAGGCCGAGCAGCAAGCGATGCTCGAGTACGAGCGCACCGACGAGTGCCGCATGACGTTCCTGCGCCGACAGCTCGACGATCCGGGACTGGCCGCGGCCGGTGACTGCGGCCGTTGCGACAACTGTGCCGGTCCGAAGTACAGCCCCGACGTGAGCGACACCACGCTCGCCGACACCCGGCAGCGTCTGCAGCGCCCCGGCATCGACCTCGCGCCGCGCAAGCAGTGGCCCACCGGGATGGCCAAGCTCGGAATCAACCTGTCCGGCAAGATCTCCGACGGCCCGGAGCCGGGCCGCGTACTCGGCCGACTGTCCGACCTGGGATGGGGTCAGCGCCTGCGAGGCCTGCTGGACGGCCCGGACGGGTCGGTACCGGACGCGATCGTCGACGCCTGCATCAAGGTCCTCGCGGCCTGGGACTGGGCCGAACGTCCGGGCGCGGTGATGGGTCTGGAATCGTCGACGCATCCGATCCTGGTGCGGTCGCTCACCACGCGACTGGCCGAGGTGGGCAGACTCGAGGATCTGGGTGTGCTGCACGTGCGGCCCGAGCTTGCGCCGGTCTCGGCGGCCAATTCGGCGTACCGTGTCGCGGGACTCGACGGACGGTGGGAGGCCCCGGACCTGTCCGGTGTCGCCCGCCCGGTGCTGCTCCTCGACACCGTCACCGACACGGGTTGGACGCTGACGATGGCGGCCCGCACGCTGCGTCGGGCAGGTGCCCCCGCCGTCCTTCCTTTCGCGCTCGCGACCCCCAAGTGATACCGTCTGTGATCAGGGTCACATACACCTTCTCACCTGCACGGCTGTAGGGCCTTCTCTGTCCGATTTCGCTGGTTCCGTGAAATCGAGGCGTCGGGTTGTTACGTTCGAACAACAAGGACGCCAACCACAATGACGCCAACACAGCTGAGAAATACCCCAACCACCGTGCCGGACGCGGTGGAGTTTCGTAAGCCCCAGATCTCAGACGGAGTCCGGCTCTGGGAGATCGCCAAGGATTCACAGGTGCTCGACCTCAATTCGAGTTACTCGTACCTGTTGTGGTGCAGAGATTTTCAGGACACCTCGATCGTCGCGACCGCCGACGACAGGGTCGTAGGATTCGTTACCGGCTATGTGCGCCCCGAGGTGCCGGCCACACTATTCGTCTGGCAGGTCGCCGTGGACGAGGATCAGCGGGGCCGCGGACTGGCCGGACGCATGCTATCCCACCTGCTCGACCATGTTGCGTTGCAGGGTGTCTGGAAGCTCGAGACCACCATCAGCCCGGACAATGCCGCATCGATTGCGCTGTTCACGTCCGTCGCCCATCGGCGCGGATGTGAGATCACCAAGAGTGAACTGTTCTCCCCCAACGATTTTCCCGACGGGCACGAGGCCGAGGATCTTTTCACGATCTCGCCGCGGAATGCCTCCTGAGGAAGGAGCACCCATGACCACAGTCGAGACCAGCATCTTCGAATCGCTCGAATCCGAGGTGCGGAGCTACAGCCGTAACTGGCCCTCCGTGTTCGAATCCGCGTCCGGTGCGTGGATCCGCGACGAGGGCGGGCGCGAGTACCTGGACTTCTTCGCGGGCGCCGGCGCACTCAACTACGGACACAACAACCCTGTGATGAAGCAGGCGCTCATCGACTACATCGCGAGCGACGGCATCACGCACGGCCTGGACATGTCCACCGTCGCCAAACGGGAGTTCCTGAAGAGCTTCCAGCGCAACATCCTCGAGCCCCGCGGGCTCGACTACAAGGTCCAGTTCCCCGGACCGACCGGCACCAACTCCGTCGAGGCCGCACTGAAACTCGCCCGCAAGGCCACCGGCCGTGAGTCGATCATCAACTTCACCAACGCTTTCCACGGTATGACGCTGGGCGCACTGTCGGTGACCGGCAACTCGATGAAGCGTGCGGGTGCCGGTGTTCCGTTGGTGCACGCCACCCCCATGCCGTTCGACAACTACTTCGGCGGAGTCACCGAAGACTTCCAGTGGTTCGAACGCGTGCTCGACGACTCGGGCAGCGGGCTCAACCGTCCCGCCGCGGTGATCGTCGAGACCGTCCAGGGTGAGGGCGGCGTCAACGTCGCACGGCCCGAATGGCTGCGGGCCCTCGCCGACCTGTGCCAGCGGCGCGACATCCTGCTCATCGTGGACGACGTCCAGATGGGCTGCGGCCGAACCGGTCCGTTCTTCTCGTTCGAGGTCGCCGGGATCACCCCGGACATCGTGACCCTGTCGAAGTCGATCGGCGGCTACGGCCTGCCTATGGCGCTCACGCTCTTCAAGCCCGAGCTCGACCTCTGGGCACCGGGCGAGCACAACGGCACATTCCGCGGCAACAACCCGGCTTTCGTGACGGCCACCGCGGCCCTCGATCACTACTGGGCCGACGACGCGCTGCAGAAGTCCACGCTCGCGAAGGGTGAGCGGATCAGCCAGATCTTCTCGAACCTGGCCCAGACTTTCGACGGCGTCAGCACCCGCGGCCGCGGCATGGTCCAGGGTCTGGTGTTCGCCGATCCCGGTATGGCCGTCAAGGTGTGCGGAATCGCATTCGACGAGGGGCTGCTCGCCGAGACCTCGGGACCGTCCGACGAGGTGGTCAAGCTGCTGCCGCCGCTGACCATCACCGAGGCCGAACTCGACCACGGACTGAGCATCCTGGCCGAGGCCACCGCCAAGGTCTTCGCCTGACACCCCCCGGGCCAACCGGAAACGTAGCGACGAGAGGAGCTTTCATGATCGTTCGCACCACCGACGAGATCACCGACACCGACCGCGACATCACCAGCGAGGACGGAAACTGGCGCAGCAAACGCATCGTGCTCGCCGGCGACGGCGTCGGATTCTCGTTCCACGAGACCACCATTCGCGCGGGATCGGTCAACGAGTTCCACTACGCCAACCACATCGAGGCGGTGTGGTTGATCGAGGGCGACGGCATCCTCACCGACCTCGACAGCGGCGAGGTGTACCAGCTCCGGCCCGGAACGATGTACCTGTTGAACGGGCACGAGCGACACCGGGTGGAACCTGTCACCACGATGCGCATGTTGTGCGTGTTCAATCCTCCGGTCACCGGACGCGAGGTACACGACGAGAACGGTGTCTACCCGCTCGTCACCCTCGACGAGGACGAGCGCGCAGCCTCGTAGATCTCCACAACGGTCAGGGCCCGGTCGAACTACTCGACCGGGCCCTGAACGTTGCTGCGGATCGTGCTGATCAGCCGACGCGCTCCATCACGACGGTGGGGTCGTCCATCGGGGGAACGTCGTCCCCGACCGGTTCCTGGCGACGTCGCCACCAGATGGTGAACGCCACGGCGACGAGGACCAGCGCGACGAGGCCTGCGACCGCCGTCCAGAACCGCGGCCCGTAGTAGCCGACGAGGACCATCCGCATGGCGTTGCGCGCCCACGTCAGCGGCATCAGTGCGTGCAACCACTGCAGCGGGGCGGGCATCTGCTCGATCGGGTAGACGGCGCCGAAAGCGAAGATCTGGATCATCAACGCCCCCAACGCCACAAAGGTGCCGTTCACCGCACCGAAGACCACCGTGAAGAGCCGTCCCAGCGCCACCGCCGCCGCACCCACGAGGATCATGACAGCGGCGAGGGCCAGAACGCTCGGCGGATCCGCGTCGGCGACGACGAGCGAGACCACCGTCGCCACGAGCGCCGCGACGAGCGTGACGAGCGCCGGCACCCGGTAGCGACGCAGCCCCTCCCGGATCACGTTCTCGTGCACGCGCTGCGGGCTTCCCCGACGCGGACGGACGACGAACCAGATCAAGATGCCGACGAGGAACAACAGCACCGACATCACAGCCGGCACCGCACCGGGCCCGAATCCGGCGGCCGGGTAGGCGTACTTCTCCTCGACGGCGACGGGCGCGGACAGGAGCCCTGCCGTGGTGGCCCGCTCTTCGTCGGTGAACTGGGGAACCTGCGCGGCGCCGTCGGTCAACCCGGTCGCGAGTTCGTTGCTTCCGCTGTCGAGCTGACCCATGCCGGTCGACAGCTGCCCCAGTCCGTCCCGCAGCTGGATTCCGCCGGTGTTCAGCTGCCCCAGTCCCGCCGACAATTCGTTCGCGCCGGTGCTCAGCTGGTTCGCTCCCGACGACAGTTCGCCGAGCCCGGTGTTCAGCTCCCCGGCACCCGCAGCCGCCGACATCAGGCCGCCGCGGTAGTCCGCCGACGGATCGGTGAGCTGACGTGCCAGCTCCCGTGCGCCGTCCCGCAGCTCGACGAGCTGGGACTGGATCTCGCCCTGTTCACCGAGGATGCTGAGCAGCGGTCCGGTGACCGTGTCGACGAGGTCGCTGATCTGTTTCGCGCCGGCCCCCAGCTCGTCCGTGCCGCCCACCAGTTGGTTCAGTCCGGTGCTCAGCTGACCCGAGCCCGCCGCAGCCTGGCCGGCGCCCGCCGCGAGTTCCCCGGCACCAGCCGCGAGTTCCTTTCCACCCTGGTTCGCCTCACCGAGTCCCGTCGACAGCTCCTTGCTGCCGGCGTAGAGCTCGTTGGTGCCGGCGAGCGCGTCCTTCGTTCCGGCCGACAGCTGCTGCGCGCCGGCCGCCGCCTCGCCGAAGCCCTTGCCGAGGTCACCGAGCCCGATGAGGACCTGATCGACGGACTGCTCACCGATCGACTCCGAGACGGCCGAGCGCACCTGCGCGACGACGCTCTCCCCGACCGGTGTGGCGACGAGACTGTTGTAGTCGTTGTAGACGACATCGAGCTGGGCCTTGCGGCCGCTGCCACTCGCGGCGCTGGCGACGTCGGCGCTGAACGTCTCCGGGATCAGGACCGAGAAGTAGTAGGTGCCGTCGTCGACACCGTCCTGGGCCTGTTGCGCCGAGACGACCTTCCAGTCGACGTCGCCGCTGTCGACCAGACCGGCGACGACGTCGTCGCCCGCGACGATCCGGGTGCCGTCGACCTCGGCGCCCGCGTCTGCGTTGACGATCGCGACGGGCAGACGGCTCACGGTGTCGCCCGGATTCCACAGCGCCCACATGTAGAAGCCGGCGATCGCGAGCGGCGCGATGACGACCAACGCGAGAACTGTGCGGACGACGTGAGCCCGGCGCGTGGACGCGCCGGACTCACCGGACGGGGATGTGGACACCATGAAGAGCTCTCTCGTTGCGCGGACCGAGTGCGGCCGGCGCCCGAACGGCGCCGACGTGGACATATGTCCAATTCGGTCACGATAGAGAGTGAAACGGCTCGCGGTGGCGTTTCCCGCGAAATCGCGGCGTGGTTGCGTCGTCAGGACACCGGATCGGGAAAGAACAGCTCGCGTGCCCGCCGCGCCACCTCGGCGGGCGGGACGTCCTCGATGCGGGTGCAGACGGCCCAGCGGTGCCCGAACGGGTCGAGGAACACACCGTGCCGGTCGCCGGAGAACGCGTCGGCCACGGGCGTGACGAGGGTGGCGCCGGCCCGCACCGCGGAGTCGACGAACGCGTCGGTGTCCTCGACGTACACCACCAGCGAGGAGTGCACCCAGCCCTGTTCTGGCGCCTTCAGTCCGAAGTCGGGCATCTCCTGTGACAGCTGGAGCATCGAGTCGCCGATCCGGATCTCGGCGTGCATCACGGTGCCGTCCGGGGCATCCATCCGGTCGACGATCACCGCGCCGAGTCCTCGGACGTAGAAGTCCAGCGCGGCGTGGCCGTCCGGTACCGCCAGGTACGGCGTGAGGGTTCGGTATCCGTCGGGAATCGGGTTCACTGTGGTCATGGCGACCAGTGTCCGACGCCGGACGCCGCGGCCGATTGAACGGATCGGACACGCCTACCCTGGATCGGGTGATCGACCGAATGCTCGAACTGCTCCACGGCCGCCGCGTGTGCGTGCTCACCGGGGCAGGTATCTCCACCGACTCCGGTATCCCCGACTATCGCGGGCCCGATTCGCCGCCACGGAACCCCATGACCTATCAGCAGTTCGTGGGCGATCCCTCGTTCCGCCGGCACTACTGGGCGCGCAACCACCTCGGTTGGCGCTTCATGGACGCCGCCCGCCCCAACACCGGGCATCGCGCCGTCGCCGCACTCGAACGGGCAGGCGTGGTGCACGGCGTCATCACTCAGAACGTCGATCTGCTGCACACCAAGGCCGGTACCCGGCAGGTGATCGACCTGCACGGCAGCTACGCACAGGTGCGGTGCCTGGACTGCGGCGCGCAGACGTCCCGGATGACGCTCGCCGGCCGCCTCGATGCCGCCAACCCCGGCTTCGCGGAGACCGTTGCCGCCGCCACGGGTGTCGAGATCGCACCCGACGCGGACGCCGTGATCGAAACCACCGACCACTTCCGGATGGTCGACTGCGAGCAGTGCGGCGGCATGCTCAAGCCCGACATCGTCTACTTCGGCGAGAGCGTGCCGAAACCGCGCGTGACCGCGGCTTTCGAGATGGTTGCCGGCGCCGACGCCCTGCTGGTCGCGGGATCGTCGCTGACCGTGATGTCGGGTCTGCGCTTCGTCCGCCGCGCCGCCCGGGACGGCCTGCCCATCGTCATCGTCAATCGCGGCGCCACGCGGGGCGACGAGTTCGCCACCCTCAAGATCGAGGACGGCTGCTCGGACGTGCTCGAGTCGCTCGTGTCCGCGCTGCCCGGCTGAACGGACGGCTACAGAGCCACCAGGTCGTCGGCGTGCACGACGGGACGATGCATGTCGGCGGGAAGGTCCGTGGTCGAGTGGCCCAGCATGTCCTCGATCTCCGTCGAGTCGTACGCCACCACGCCGCGCGCGACGGGACGGTCGTCGGGTCCGACGATGGACACCACGTCGCCGCCGTAGAACCGGCCGCCGACGGCGGTGATCCCTGCCGGCAGCAGCGAACGCCGACGCTCGACGACCGCCCGTACGGCGCCCGCGTCGAGGTGCAGCGCGCCCTGCGTGTCCGCAGCGTGCCTGACCCAGAACTTGCGGGCCGACATCCGGTGCGGCCGGGCCGCGAACACGGTGCCGACGTCGGCGGTGGTCAGTGCCGTCGCGGCGTCCGATGCCGCGGTCAACAGCACCGGCACACCCGAGTCGGCCGCCAGCCGGGCCGCCGACAGCTTTGACGCCATCCCGCCCGTACCCAATGCTCCGCCTGACCCGGCGACCACACCGTCGAGGTCCTCGGGGCTGTTGACCTCCGGAATCAGTGTGGCTCCGCCTTTTCGGGGGTCGCCGTCGTAGAGGCCGTCGACGTCCGAGAGCAACACCAGGGCGTCCGCCCCGACCAGGTGCGCGACGAGTGCCGCGAGCCGATCGTTGTCGCCGAACCGCAGTTCCGTCGTCGCGACCGTGTCGTTCTCGTTGACGATCGCGACCGCGTGCAGGGCCCGCAGTCGGTCGAGGGTGCGCTGCGCGTTGCGGTGCTGGGTACGGCGGGCGATGTCGTCGGCAGTGAGCAACACCTGTCCGACAGTGCGCCCGTATCGTGCGAACGACGTGCCCCACGCATGCGCCAAGGCCAGCTGACCGACGCTGGCGGCCGCCTGTTTCGTCGCGAGATCCCTTGGGCGGTGCGTCAATCCGAGCGGAGCCAGGCCCGCTCCCACAGCGCCCGACGACACCACGACGACGTCCGACCCGGCCCGCATCCGCGCCTCCAGCGCGTCCGCGAGCAGGTTCAGCCGTCCGACGTCGAGTCCGCCGATCAGGCTCGTGAGTGCCGAGGATCCGATCTTGACGACGATGCTGCGCGCGGACGCGATGGCCGCTCTGGTCTCGCTCACCGGTTCTCGGGATCCTCGCTCTCGAGTCCCCGGCGGACCCGGCGGGCGTGCTTGCGCTCGGCAGCACCGATGCGCTCGTCCTGGTCGAGACGCGCGTCGGTGCCGCGTCCGGTACGGACGATGTCGACACCGGCCGCGGTCTGCGGCTCCCACTCGAATCCGACGTCACCGATGGTGACGAACGCGCCCGGTTCGGCGCCGTGCTTGACCAACGCGTCCTCGACGCCGAGACGGGCAAGACGGTCCGCGAGGTAGCCGACGGCCTCGTCGTTGTCGAACGCCGTCTGGCGCACCCAGCGCTCGGGCTGAGTGCCCCGCACGATGAATCCACCCGGTGTGTCCGGATCGGCGATGACGTCGAAGCCGGTCTCCTTGGCCGCGATCGGTCGGATCACCTGACGCTTCGGCTCCGCCGGCGGATGCGCCTCGCGGTACTCGGCCACCATCTTGGCGAGCGCAAAGGTCAAGGGCCGCAGACCCTCCCGGCTGACGGCCGAGATCGTGAACACCGGCCAACCGCGCGCCTCGAAGTCCGGCGTCACCATCTCGGCGAGCTCGGCCGCCTCGGGAACGTCGGCCTTGTTGAGGATCACGATGCGCGGACGGTCGGCGAGATCGCCCAGTCCGGCATCGCCCTTGAGCGCGGGCTGGTACGCCGCCAGCTCCGTCTCGAGGGCGTCGACGTCGGAGATCGGGTCGCGTCCGGGCTCGAGCGTCGCACAGTCGACGACGTGCGCGAGCACCGCGCAGCGCTCCAGGTGGCGCAGGAAGTCCAGACCCAGACCGCGTCCCTCACTGGCGCCGGGGATCAGGCCCGGGACGTCGGCGACGGTGAACGTCGTGTCGCCACTCGACACCACACCCAGGTTGGGCTGCAGAGTCGTGAAGGGGTAGTCACCGATCTTCGGCTTCGCGGCCGACAGCACCGACACGAGCGACGACTTGCCGGCGGACGGGAATCCGACGAGGCCGACGTCGGCGACCGACTTGAGTTCGAGGATCAGGTCGCCCGACTCGCCGTCCTCGCCGAGCAGCGCGAAACCGGGAGCCTTGCGCGCCTTGGACGCCAACGACGCGTTGCCGAGACCACCGCGACCACCGCGCGCCGCGACGAAACGGGTACCGATACCGACCAGGTCGGCGAGGACCTCGCCGTCCTTGTCGACCACGACGGTGCCGTCCGGCACCTTGAGGATCAGGTCCGAGCCGTTGGCGCCTTCACGGTTGCCACCCATGCCCTGGGTGCCGTTGGTCGCCTTGGCGCGCGGATGGAAGTGGAAGTCGAGGAGGGTGTGGACGTTGCGGTCCACCTCGAGCACGACATCTCCGCCGCGACCACCGTTGCCACCGTCGGGGCCGCCGAGCGGCTTGAACTTCTCGCGGTGGACGGAGGCGCAACCATTGCCGCCTTTTCCGGCGCTGACGTGCAGCACCACGCGGTCAATGAATCGGGACATGACTGCCGGATCCTTCCTCAGTCAATTCTTCGGGCGGAGAGTGCGGCGCGCCGAGCGCACCGTTCTGGAAACAACAATAGGGGCGGGCAGGGTTGTGAGACCCTGGCCCGCCCCTATTGGGAGATCGGATGTGATGTCGGACTCGTCAGTGCATCGACACGACCGCAGTCCGGATCACAGTTGGCAGCAGGCTCAGGCCTCTGCCGCGACCGGAACGATGTTCACGGTCTTGCGCCCACGCTTGGTGCCGAACTCGACGGCGCCCGCAGCGAGAGCGAACAGGGTGTCGTCACCGCCACGGCCGACGTTCACGCCGGGGTGGAAGTGGGTGCCGCGCTGACGCACGAGGATCTCGCCGGCGCTGACGGACTGGCCGCCGAAGCGCTTCACGCCGAGTCGCTGTGCGTTTGAATCGCGACCGTTACGGGAGCTGGATGCACCCTTCTTATGTGCCATGTCGAATCCCTCCCAGGAATCGGTGAAAGCTGAATCGGTGAAAAGGTCGAGCTACTTGATGCCGGTGACCTTGAGGACCGTCAGCTTCTGACGGTGACCCTGGCGCTTGTGGTAGCCGGTCTTGTTCTTGAACTTGTGGATCCGGATCTTCGGGCCCTTGGTGTGCTCGACGACCTCACCGGTCACGGAGATCTTCGCCAGCTTGTCGGCGTCGGTGGTCAGCTCGGACCCATCGACCACGAGGACCGGGGCAAGCGAGACAGCGGTGCCGGGCTCACCCTCGATCTTCTCGACCTTGACGAGGTCACCAACAGCGACCTTGTACTGCTTTCCGCCGGTCTTGACGATCGCGTACGTTGCCATCGGACGGCTACCCCTTGCTACTTCGAACGTGCTCGCGCCGCTGCCGTGAGGCTTTCGTTGCTGCGCGACTGGTCTGGTGTGGCAGCTACCCCTTGCGCGCCCGTGGTAGGCCCGAAGCGGGCGCAGCAGAGCGGTATCGCCGGGTAGCGACCGGTCAAGATTACGGGACAGTGGCCGTCAGGGTCAAACTGACGCAACACCGTTCCCGCTGTGGTGCTTCACCGCCCGAAGTCGACGGAGCGGTGAAGCACCACGGGACGAATCAGGCGTCGGCGTCCACCGGAGGACCGGCGGGACGTGCGGCGGCACGGCGACGACGCGGCTTGCGTGGAGCGACTGCAGGCTCGGCGGGAGCCTCGCCGTCGGGCGACGACGTGCCCTCCGCTGCCTCGGGCGCCGGCTCGGATGCCGCCGGGGCTTCGGCCGTCGGAGCGGGCTCCGTGGCGGACATCACGAACACCGTCCCCGACTCGGGGCTGTCCGCCGCCGGTGCGGCCGCCGCGCGGGAGACCCGTCGGCTCCGTCGACGGCGCGGCGCCGCCTCCGGTTCGGGTGCGGACTCGGACGTCGGTTCCGCCGTCGCCTGCGGCTCGGATGTTGCCTCCGGCTCCGTCCGCGGCATCTCGACCGTGTCCGGCTGCGCGACGTCGGCCGGCGAGGTCTGCGTGGCGTCCTCGGACGGCGGCGCTGCTTCCTCGGCCGCCGGCGCTGTTTCCTCGGCCGCCGGCCCGTCGGACGGATCGTGGTCGGGGTGGTGCGACGCCATCGCGAGCGCGACCGGGTGGGCGCGCTTGACGGTCGCGTCGGCGGCCGCCTCCTCGGCGGACGGGTGCGCGTGCTGACCGTTGGACTCCGGTTCGGGCGTCGGTGCCGGCGTCGCCGCCGCCGCGCGATCGCGGCCACGCTTCTTGCGGCCCCCACCGCCCGACTCCTTGCCCTGACCCTGGCCGCGGCCACCGTCGTCGGACGACTTCGTCTCCACCGGCTCGGTGTGGACGATGATGCCGCGCCCGTGGCAGTGCTCGCACGTGGTCGAGAACGCCTCGACCAGCCCGGTGCCGAGCTTCTTGCGCGTGACCTGGACCAGGCCCAGCGACGTCACCTCGGACACCTGGTGGCGGGTGCGGTCCCGGCCCAGCGACTCGGTGAGTCGGCGCAGCACCAGATCGCGGTTCGACTCGAGCACCATGTCGATGAAGTCGATGACGATCATGCCGCCGATGTCGCGCAGGCGCATCTGCCGCACGATCTCCTCGGCAGCCTCGAGGTTGTTCCGCGTGACGGTCTCCTCGAGGTTGCCGCCGGCACCGGTGAACTTGCCGGTGTTGACGTCGACCACGGTCATCGCCTCGGTGCGGTCGATCACCAGCGTGCCACCGGAAGGCAGCCAGACTTTCCGATCGAGTGCCTTCGCGAGCTGCTCGTCGATGCGGTGGGTCTCGAAGACGTCCGGGGTGCCCGGCGCGGGATCGTGCCGCTCGACGCGCGGCAGCAGGTCCGGCGCCACCGTCTTGATGTAGGTCTCGACGGTGTTCCAGGCCTTCTCGCCCTCGATCACGAGCTTCGAGAAGTCCTCGTTGAACAGGTCACGCACAACCTTGACGAGGAGGTCGGGCTCCTCGTACAGCGCCTGCGGCGAACCGGACTTGCCGTCCTTCGCCTTCGCGGCCTGCTCCTCGATCGTCGCCCACTGCGTCTGCAGACGGGTGACGTCGCGGGACAGTTCCTCCTCGCTGACGCCCTCGGACGCCGTCCGGATGATCACACCGGCGTCGGCCGGCACGATCTCGCGGAGAATCTCCTTGAGACGCTTGCGCTCGGTGTCGGGCAGCTTTCGGCTGATGCCGGTGGACGTTCCGCCGGGCACGTACACGAGGAACCGTCCGGCCAGGCTGATCTGCGTGGTCAGGCGGGCGCCCTTGTGCCCCACCGGGTCCTTGCTGACCTGCACCAGCACCTGATCGCCGGGCTTGAGCGCCTGCTCGATCTTGCGCTCGCGCCCACCGAGACCGGCGGCCTCCCAGTTGACCTCGCCCGCGTACAGGACGCCGTTGCGTCCGCGGCCGATGTCGATGAAGGCGGCCTCCATGCTGGGCAGCACGTTCTGGACGCGACCCAGGTAGACGTTTCCGACCATCGACGTGGAGGACGACCCCGTGACGAAGTGCTCCACGAGCACGCCGTCCTCGAGGACCGCGACCTGCGTCGACGCTGCCGGGTTGGCACCACCGACCTTCTCGCGGACGACCATGACCCGGTCGACCGCCTCGCGGCGGGCCAGGAACTCCGACTCGCTCAGGATCGGCGGGCGACGACGTCCGGCGTCCCGCCCGTCGCGGCGCCGCTGACGCTTCGCCTCGAGTCGGGTGGATCCGCTGATCCCCTGCACCTCGTCCTTGGTCCGCGGCTTGTTCCGCGGCTCACGCTCGTGCACGACGGTGTTCGGCGGATCGTCCTCGGAGGCGACCTCACCGTCGGCACCGCCGCGACGGCGACGACGACGGCGCCGACGACGGCTCGAGCCGTCACCCTCGTCGTCGGACTCCGACGCCTCGCCCTCGGATGCCTCGGCACTCTCGGTACCGGCCTCGGCTGCCGTGTCGTCGGCGTTCTTGCCGGTCGATTCGGCGGCTTCCGAGGCGGTCTCCTCGGTCTTGTCGGTGTCCTCGGTCTCGCCCTCGGCGTGCTGCTCGCCGCGCCCACGGCCGCGGCCACGACGGCCCCGGCGACGGCGACGCTGCTGATCGCCGCTCTCGGTATCGGTCGACTCCCCGGCGTCGGACGAGGCGGACGACTCCGACGACTCGGAGGAGTCTGCGGTGGCCTCGGTGTCGGTCGCCTCGGCCGAAGCCTTGTCGGCGGCCAGCCCCGCGGCGGACGCCACCTTCTCCGGCTCCTCGGTCACCTCGGGGGCTGCCGCGGCCCGACGGCTGCGCCGACGACGCGGAGCAGGCTCCGCTGCCGCGGCGTCGGGCTGCAGGAACAACGGTGCCTGCACTACCGCCGGGGCGGCGGCCTCTTCCTTCTCGGCGGCGGGCTCGGCGTCCGTGAAGAGCGTTTCGCCCACGCTGGAGGTCTCTGCCGACTCCTCCGCCGTCGTGGGCGACGGGGCGGACTCGGCCGGCTTCTCGGCGTTGGGGGCAGCCTTCTTGCGGGCCCGCTTACGGGGCGCCGGCTTCTCGGCCGGCGGGGTCTCCTCGGGGGCTACCTGCTCGGGGGCCACCTGCTCGGCGGCTTCTGGCTCGGCGGCTTCCGGCTCGGCGGCTTCTGGCTCGGTGGCGGCGACCGGTTCGGTCCCCTGCTCGGCCCCGGCAGCAGTCCCCGTCACCGTGGCGTGGATACGCTCCGCGATCTCACGGGTCAGACTCGACTGCGCGCTGCGCAGCTCGGTGCCGAGTGCGGCGGCCTCGGCGAGGACCTGCTTGCTCGTCACACCGAGAAGCTTGGCCAACGCGTGGGCGCGGATCTTCTCGGGCAGTGCCGGGGTGGCACCCGCTTGGACCGACGCTTCCACGATCGGTTCCTGCACGTTTTCGGGCGGCGCTTGATCGGCCACGTATTCTCCTCGAGCCCCCGGGCGCGTCCATCCGTCTGTCTGTCGAATGTGACGCGGCCGCGCGGGGGCGATGGTTGTGTACTCGTACCTCGGGCACGAGATTGTCTGGTCTCGCTCCACGTACTCCACAGTGTCCGTTATCACTGCAGAATCGCGCGGTGCCTGGCTGGATGGCGGCGATCCACGGCGCATGCGCCTGACCGTTCACGGCCCGAGCGCCTGCTCATCCAGCGTGCCTCACGTGACAGGGATTACCTGTACTGATGTGGCAGCGATGACGGGCTTCGTTCCGTGGGTGTCATCCGGCCGAATCCGCGTGGAACCAAATTGCGGTCCGGCCTCCCCCAGTATCCCACACGGCAGCGGTTTGTCCGCCCAGCGGCGCACCGATAGGTGCCGAAACGAAGGGACGCTCCGCGGGCACGAAGGCCCGGGAGCGTCCTGAGGTAGAGGGTGTCAGACCCGTGCGAGCTGCGGAAACCAGAGCGCGATCTCCCGCTCGGCGGATTCCACGGAGTCGGATCCGTGGACCAGATTCTGTCCGCCGTCCAGCGCGAGATCGGCACGAATGGTGCCGGGAACAGCCTTCTCGACGGGGTCGGTGCCGCCGGCGATCTGACGGAACGCCGCGATCGCCCGCGGACCTTCGAGAACCGCCGCCACGAGCGGACCCGAGGTGATGAACTCGAGCAGCCCCGGGTAGAAGGGCTTGCCCTCGTGCTCGGCGTAGTGCGTGGCGGCCACGTCGTTCGGCGCGGTCCGCATCTCCATCGCCGCAATGGTCAGGCCCTTGCGTTCGATGCGGGAGAGGATCTCGCCGACGTAGCCGCGGGCCACGCCGTCGGGCTTGATCAGTACCAGGGTGCGCTCAGTCACGGCGAACAGCCTAGACGGTCAGTCTCGTTGTCCCGGCAGCAGACCCCGCGCGATGCGCTCGGAGATGTCCTTGCGCAGGTACACGATGTACAGCCAGACTGCGCCGAAGAGCACACCGATCACACCGAGCGAGATGTCGATGAAGAAGCCGAGGATCGTCGCAACCTGCAGCGTCAGGTTGAACTTCATCGCCCACGGCTTCCCCTGTACGCCCGCGCCCAGGATCATGAGCAGTGCCAGCACGCAGATGTAGAGGCCCGAGGCCCACGTCAGGCCCGTCGAGTTCACGACCGCCACGACCGGCAGCGCCAGCAGCACGACGATGGCCTCGAGGATGAGGGTCCCGGCCATCACGCCGCGGAACCCCTTCCACGGATCGTTCACCGGGGCACGGAACTCGGGTTCCGGGTTGTCGCTCACGCGGGGTCCTTTCCGAACAGGGATCGGGCGACGCCGGCGGTCACGACGGACCCGGTGACGACGACACCCGCTCCCGATACTGCCTCACCTGGTTCGGCGACCTCCTCGGCCAACCCGATCGCGGTCTCGAGGGCGTCCGGCAGGGTGGACGCCACCACGACACGTTCGTCGCCGAACCGCGCGACTGCACGGTTGGCGAGATCCTCGACATCCATCGCGCGCGGCGACCCGTTGTGGGTCACGACGATCTCGTCGAACACCGGCTCGAGGGCCGACAGGATCCCGTCGACGTCCTTGTCACCCATGACGCTCACGACGCCGACGAGCTTGCGGAAGTCGAACTCCGCCGACAAGGCGGCCGCGAGTGCCTGTGCGCCGTGCGGATTGTGCGCGGCGTCCAGGAACACCGTCGGGGCGTTACGGACCCGCTCGAGCCGTCCGGGATTGACTACCGACGCGAAGCCCGCGCGGATCGCGTCCGCGTCGAGCTGCCGGTCCGGGCCGGCACCGAAGAACGCCTCCACCGCGGCGAGGGCGAGCGACGCATTGCGCGCCTGGTGCTCGCCGTGCAGCGGCAGGAAGATGTCCTCGTACACGCCGCCGAGTCCCTGCAGCTCGAGTTGCTGGCCGCCGATCGCGATCTGTCGGCGCAGAACCCGGAACTCGGATCCCTCGCGGGCGACGGCCGCGTCGACCTCGACGGCCCGCCGCAGCAGTACGTCCATGACCTCGGGGGCCTGCTCGGCGATGATGGCGACGGTGTCGACCGGCGCGACGCCCTCGACGCCGCTCTCGCGGCCCTTCTTGATGATTCCGGCCTTCTCCCCCGCGATCGACGCGAGATCGGGGCCGAGGTAGTCCATGTGGTCCAGGCCGATCGGGGTGATCACCGCGACCTGCGCGTCGATGACGTTGGTCGCATCCCACTTGCCACCCAGCCCGGTCTCGACGACCGCGACGTCCACGGGCGCCTCGGCGAAGGCCGCGTACGCCATCGCGGTGGTGACCTCGAACTTGCTCATCGCGGGGCCGCCGGCAGCCTCGGACTGCTCGTCGATCATCCGGATGTACGGCTCGATCTCCCGGTAGGTGTCGACGTAGGTGCGGACCGAGATCGGGGACCCGTCGATGCTGATCCGTTCCGTCGCCAGCTGCAGGTGCGGGCTGGTGGTCCGGCCGGTCCGGCGATGCAGGTGCGTCATCAGCGCGTCGATCATCCGCGTCACCGACGTCTTGCCGTTGGTGCCGGCGACGTGGATGGCCGGATAGCTGTGCTGCGGCGAGCCGAGCAGGTCCATCAGCGCGGAGATCCGGGTCAGCGACGGCTCGATCTTGGTCTCGGGCCACCGCTGGTCCAGCTCCGCCTCGACGAGCGCGAGTTCGGCGAGGTCGACCGGGTCGGGTGCGCCCGGGCGTTCGGTACTCACGCTCCGCCCAGCTCCTTCAGACGTGCCGACATGCGTGCGATCTCCTCCTGGGCCACCTGCCGGCGGGCGCGGATCTTGTCGACGACCGCGTCGGGCGCCTTGGCGAGGAACGCTTCGTTCGACAGCTTGGCAGTGGTGCCGGCGAGCTCCTTCTCGGCGACCGCGAGGTCCTTCTCGAGACGCTTCTTCTCCGCCCCGAGATCCACGGCGCCCGACGTATCGAGCTCGACGGTGACGGTGGCCTTGCTCAGTCGCACCTCGACGGACGCGGTGGCCGCGAACGTCTCGGTGGGCTCGGTCAGCTTCGCGAGGAACGCGACCGACGCCAGCTGCGACTCGATGTCGGCCTCGGCGGCACCGGTCAGGCGCGCGGCCACCTTCTGCGACGGCTTGAGTCCCTGGTCGCTGCGGAAGCGGCGCACCTCGGTGACGAGACGCTGCATGTCCTCGACCCGCTGCGCGGCAACGGGATCCGTCGCGATGCCAGTCGCGACCGGCCAGTCGGCGACGACCACGGACTCGCCGCCGGTGAGCACCTTCCACAGCGTCTCGGTGACGAACGGGATCACCGGGTGCAGCATCCGCAGCAGCGTGTCGAGGACGTTGCCCAGCACGGCCTTCGTACCGTCGGCGTACACGCTGCCCTCGGCGAGCTGCGGCTTGGCGAGTTCGAGGTACCAGTCGCACACCTCGTCCCACGCGAAGTGGTAGAGCGCCTCGCAGGCCTTGGAGAACTCGAACTTCTCGAACGCCTCGTCGACCTCGCCGCGGACCTGCTCGAGCCGGTCGAGGATCCAGCGGTCGGCGTCGGTGAGCGCGTCGCGGGCCGGCAGGTCGGCAACGACCGCACCGTTCATGAGCGCGAACTTGGTGGCGTTGAACAGCTTGTTCGCGAAGTTGCGCGACGACTGCGCGTGGTCCTCGCCGACGGCCAGGTCGCTGCCCGGGTTCGCACCGCGGGCCAGCGTGAAGCGCAGCGCGTCGGCGCCGAAGCGGTCCACCCAGTCGAGCGGGTCGATGCCGTTGCCGCGCGACTTCGACATCTTCTTGCCGAACTGGTCGCGCACCAGGCCGTGCAGGAACAGGTCCTTGAACGGGACCTTGCCGCCCTGCACCGCGTCGTCGCCGGCGACGTACGTGCCGAACATCATCATCCGGGCCACCCAGAAGAACAGGATGTCGTAGCCGGTGACGAGAACGCTTGTCGGATAGAACTTCTCGATCTCGGCGGTCTTCTCGGGCCAGCCCATCGTGGAGAACGGCCACAGCCCGGACGAGAACCAGGTGTCGAGGACGTCGGGGTCCTGCTCCCAGCCCTCGGGTGCGGTCTCGTCCGGGCCGAAGCACTGCACCTCACCGTTCGGGCCGTACCAGATCGGGATGCGGTGGCCCCACCACAGCTGCCGCGAGATGCACCAGTCGTGCATGTTGTCGACCCACGCGAACCAGCGCGGCTCCTGGCTGGCCGGGTGGATGACGGTGTCGCCGCCACGGACCGCGTCGCCCGCAGCCTTGGCCAGCGCGTCGACCTTGACCCACCACTGCATCGACAGCCGCGGCTCGATGGTCTCCCCGGAGCGCTCGGAGTGTCCGACGCTGTGCACGTACGGACGCTTCTCGGCGACGACGCGGCCCTGCTCGGCGAGCGCCTCGCGCACCTTGACGCGGGCCTCGAAGCGGTCCATGCCGTCGAACTGCGTTCCGGTGTCGGCGATCTTGCCGGTCTTGTCCATGATGGTGGGCATCGGCAGGTTGTGCCGCAGGCCCATCTCGAAGTCGTTGGGGTCGTGCGCCGGGGTGATCTTCACGGCGCCCGTGCCGAACGCGGGATCGACGTAGTCGTCCGCGATGATCGGAATCTGCCGACCCGTGAACGGGTGCTCGAGCGTGGTGCCGATCAGGTCCTTGTAGCGCTCGTCGTCGGGGTGGACGGCGACGGCGGTGTCACCGAGCATCGTCTCGACGCGGGTGGTGGCGACGATGACGTGCGGCTCGTCGTCGCTGAGGGAGCCGTAGCGCAGCGAGACGAGCTCACCCTCGACCTCCTCGAACTTCACCTCGATGTCGGAGATCGCGGTCTGCAGCACCGGCGACCAGTTGACCAGCCGCTCGGCGCGGTAGATCAGGCCGTCGTCGTAGAGGCGCTTGAAAATCGTCTGGACGGCTCGGGAGAGCCCCTCGTCCATCGTGAAGCGGTCGCGGCTCCAGTCGACGCCGTCGCCGATGCGCCGCATCTGGCCCTGGATCGTGCCGCCGGACTCGCGCTTCCAGTCCCACACCTTCTCGATGAAGGCCTCGCGTCCGAAGTCTTCCTTCTTCTTACCGTCCGCGGCGAGCTGCTTCTCGACGATGGTCTGCGTCGCGATACCGGCGTGGTCCATGCCGGGCAACCACAGCACCTCGAACCCCTGCATCCGCTTGCGGCGGCACAGCGCGTCCATCAGGGTGTGGTCGAGGGCGTGTCCCATGTGCAGCGAGCCGGTCACGTTCGGCGGGGGAAGCACGATCGAGTAGCCGGGCTTGTCGCTCGTCGCGTCGGCGGTGAAGTAACCGGCGTCCACCCAGCCCTGGTACAAGTCGGCCTCTACCGCGCTGGGGTCCCAGCTCTTGGGGAGGGCGTCTGCGGGGTTCTGGGGAGTCTCTGGCGCACTGGTCACCCCCCAATCGTAATCAGTGACGGCGAATCGCCCGGACCCGGCTCGTCACCCCCGCCACCGCCCCCGCTACCGCCCCCGTCACCCCTCGCCCCTCCCCCTCGCGTTTCGCGCACTTGTCGCGTGATTTCGGGGATCGCAAGCGCGACAAGTGCGCAAAACGCGGATCAGAAGCGCTGGACGAACGCGTACCAGTCCCCCTCGATGTGCCGATACCCGATGTCCCCGTCGCGGCGGGGCTCGCCGAGGTAGGGCCGCTCACCCGGCAGATAAGCGACACCCACGAAGTCGACCAGCCCGCCCTCGACAGTGAACCGGCACCCGCGATCTCCGACGCGTTGGACCGAATGCACCCGGTACACACCGATCCGTTGGGATCGGACATCGGCAGCGTCGGCCGGATCCGCGCACGCGACCGCGGCCCGCTGCAGGTCGTCCTTCGAAACCCACCACCCGAATCGCCCCGGCAACTCGGCGGCCGCCAGCCCGACGGTGACCAGCACGATGACCGGCGCGACGAGCGTGACGCCGCGCCAGCCGTAGCGGATCGAACCGAACACGACCGCGGCCAGCCACACGACGCCGACGATGATCAGGGCTCCCCATGCCAGCACGTACAGCGGGTAGAACACGACGGGCGGCACCAAGCTCCACAGCACGACCAGACATGCCGCAGCGGCCAGGAGTGGAATCACCAAGCCGACCGTCAGACGCCACCACAACGACGCCGGCCGCCGGGCAGGCTTTCCCTCACCGACCTCCGGACGCGTGTCGTCCATCCCCCCACGTCCCCTCGCGTTTTGCGCACTTGTCGCGACATGCCAATAGCCAAAAGTAGCGATAAGTGCGCAAAACGCGGGGAGGGTGGGGCGCGGGGGGCGGGGAGGGTGAGGCGCGGGGGCGGGGGGCGGAGAGTCGGTCAGCCGAGAACGTCGGGGAGCGGGACGTCCTCCTCGAGGACGTGCTCGGCGAGGAAGGACTCGACCACCTGGTACCAGACCTTGGCGTGCTGGGGGCTGAGCACCCAGTGGTTCTCGTCGGGGAAGTAGAGGAAGCGGTGGTCGGTCTTGCCCTCGGCGTCCGCGGGCAGCCCCGATTCGGACAGCAGCTCGTACCAGAGGCGCAATCCCTCGCCGATCGGCACGCGGTAGTCCCTGTCGCCGTGGATCACCAGCATCGGGGTGACGATGTCGGCGACTGCCAGGTGCGGCGAGTTCTCGAACGCCATCTCGGGGGTCATCTCGCGGGCCCAGTACCAGGCGGCGTCGGTCGTGGGGGCGAACTGGTCGAGCGCCCACAGGCTCGCGTGCGTGACGATCGCCTGGAACCGGTCGGTGTGCCCGGCGATCCAGTTGGCCATGTAGCCGCCGAAGGAGCCGCCCATCGCGGCGGTGCGCTTCGCGTCGATCTCGGGCAGCGCGACGGCCGCGTCGGTGATCGCCATCAGATCGGTGAACGGCGCCTTGCCCCACTGACCCCAGCCGCGCTGGACGAAATCCTGACCGTAGCCCGTCGACAACGCGGGATCGGGCAGTAGCACCGCGTAGCCCTTCGCCACCAGCAGCCACGGGTTCCATCGCCACGACCATGTGTTCCACGAGTTCAACGGTCCGCCGTGCACCCACAGCACGAGCGGCGCCGGCGCGTCGGCCGACGCGGACTCCGGTAGGGCCAGCCACGCGCGCAGCGGAGTGCCGTCGTCGGCCTGGCCGACGACCTCGGTGAGCCGCCCCGGCAGCCGCGGCGGCTCCGACGGGGCACGTAGTTCCGTGACGGTGCCCGCGTCGGCCCCGGTGAGGGCGATCCGGACCGGGTGCGGTGGGCGCGCGTACGACGCTCGCAGCGCGTACACCGCCGAGCCGTCCGGGGCGACTTGCAGATCGGAGTAGGCGGCGTCGTCGGTGGTCAACGGCGCCGGGCTGCCGTCGCCGCGCAGCACGAAGACGGGGCCGCGGCCTCGCTCGTCGGTGGTGAGCAGCACACCGGCGGAGTCCGGGAGCCACACGGCCGAGGTGGGCCAGCGATCCCAGCCCGACGCGAGGTCCACGACGCGGGCGTCCTCGAAGTCGAAGCGGTGCAGCGTGATCCGCGGCGCCTGTTCGGCATCGCCGTACGACTCACGCAGGTACACGACGCTCGAAGCGTCGGGCGAGATCACCGGCCGCGACAGGTCCGCGCCGTCGTCGTCGACGATCGTGGTCCGCTCCCCCGTCGCCGCATCGATGCGCACCAGCACGGTGCGCATCGAGCCGAGAACGCCCGGCAGCGCCCACGTGCTCACGACGAACGAGCCGTCGGGAGCCAGGTCGTAGTCGGCCTCGCGCAGCGCGATGCCGGGGGTCGGGGTGAGGTCGTCGAGCGAGATCTCGCCGTCGACGTCCGTCGTCCCGGCGAGCAGGTGCGGGACGTCCGGACCGAGGTCGTGATCCCAGTGCCTAACCGGGTATCCGGTGTGCAGGATCGCCTTGACCTTCTTGTCCTTGCGCTCGCCGCGGATCCGCTCGTCGTCCTCGACGGTGGCAGCCAGCGCGGACGTGGACACCACCACGCGCGGGGCCGAGCGTGCCGCGCGGACACCGGAGATTCCGCCGCCGCGGCAGGCCACACGGGATGCCTCGCCGCCGTCGGCCGGAAGCCGCCACAACCCATTCGGTGCGTCGTCCGCCGCGCCGGGTACGGGCCGCGACGCCGTGAACAGCAGGTCGCCGGTGCTGGTGAACGCCGCACCCCCTTCGCCTTCGACTCCCCAGGTGATCCTGCGGGCGGACCGGTCACCGGCGGGGTCGATCTCCCACAGCGCCGACACGTACTTGGTCTCGTCGGCGTCGAGGACTGCCTGCGAGATAACGAGACGCGAGCCGTCCGGGGACAACACCAGTCCGGACAGCCGGGCCAGTGCCAGATAGTCGTCGAGGTCGTCGAACGGTGTGCCGAGCGGGGTCTGCGGGGTGGAGGTCACCCCTGATTGGTACCACTGATCGGTACGCCACCGAAGTCAGCGTGGATCGCGCCACATCTTCCACAGCGTCGGACCGCCGTTCGGGATCACGATCTCGCCGGTGACCTCGAACCCGAATCGTTCGTAGTACGGGATGTTGGCGTGCTTACTGGACTCGAGATAGGCCGGGGCCCCCTCGGCGTCACAACGCGACAACCGGGAGTTGAGCAGCGCCTTGCCGTAGCCGCCGCCGCGCCCGGCCGACGACGTCCCGATCGTCGACAGGTACCAGTGCGGCGCGGTGGGGTGGGCGGACTCGAGCGCGTGCGAGACCTCGGCGCCGACGCGGAGTTTGCCACCGAGGGCGCGGACGACGGCGGGCAGGCTGCGCAGCGAATCGAAACTCGACTGCTTCCATCGGCCCGGCGGATCCCAGAGCGCGCCCCCGACGATCGTGCCGTCGGGCGTCTCCGCCAGTTCCGCTCCGCCACCGGCGAGGTGGTGGTAGCGGGTCTCCGCCGCGAACAGACGCGCCATCCCGGTGGGACGTTTCGCGTCGTTCGGGAACATCCAGCACATGACGGGGTCGTCGTCGAACGCTTCCGCGAGAGCGCGCGACAGCGCCGGAATGTCTGCTCGGGTCACTGGCCTCACGCCCATGACCGCGAGAGTACCGGCTGGTTCAGGCGAACAGGGGCGCGATGCGCGGCGGGATCTGGTCCAGCGCGTACGGCAGGCTCACGACGGTCGACCAGGCCATCGCCTCGGCCGCCTCGTCCTCGAGCACGATCGTCCGACCGTCCTTGACGACGTCGAGGGTCTGGTAGACGGGTGTCTTCGCCAGCTCGGCCCGCAGGTCGTCACCGAAGCCGCCGCCCGCGTACCAGACGAGCAGGTCGACGTCCGCGAGGGAGAGCTGCTCGGTGCTGATCTCCGCGAAATTGGTCTTGCGGACCTGTTCCGCGACAGGCGGATTCACGAAGCCGAGCTCGGTGAAGAAACGGACCTTGGGATCCTCGGGCCCGTACACACCGAACTGGCCGGGACCCTTGAGTGCGCCCACGAGAACCGTCTTGCCCGCGAACGACGGGTTGGCCGCGGCCACGTCGGTGAAGCGCTGCTGCACACCCGCCACCAGTTCGGCGGCCCGATCCTGCTTGCCGAGCGCCTCGCCGAGGATCGTGGTCTGGTCCTGCCAACGCACGCCGTAGTCGGCGACGCCCGCGGGCTGTGCGACGGTCGGCGCGAGCGCGGACAGCTTGTCGTACTGCCCCTGGGTCAGTCCGGAGTACGTGCCCACGATGAGATCCGGTGCGGCGGCCGCGACCTTCTCGACGTCGATACCGGTGCTCGCGCTGCCGATGATCGCCGGCTGGGCGTCGCCGAGCAGCGGCTGCGACCACGGCCACACCCCGTACGGATAATTGCCGTACCAGTCGAAGACGCCGACGGGAACCGCGCCGAGCGCGAGCAACGCGTCCTGGTCGTTGTAGCCGACGCTGACGATCCGCTGCGGGTTCTCCGGCACCGTCGTCCGGCCGTACTTGTGGGTGATCGTCGCGCCGGAGGCCCCGCCGGAACCACCGTCGCCGGACCCGCTGCTGCACGCGGCGGCGAACGCGAGAAGCGCGCCGGAGCTGCCGATCAGGAATCCTCGGCGCGAGATTGCGCCGGCTCGCGACTGGAGATCACCCATCGAAGGACCCTTCGTGTCGTGGTGGTGCATGCAGGAGAAGGTAAGGCTAGCCGACACTACCTGGTGGTTCGGTGCGTCGGATCGTGCGGACCCGACCGAATCGGGCCACTATGGGGTCATGACGCGCACGGGGCCCCGGGAGGACATCGCCGAGATGGGGCTGCACAACGGGCCACCGGTGGACTTGGTGCCGGAGGGGGCGACCGCCGACGGCACCGCCGAGGAACGGCGGGTCCACGATTTCCGGGTGGTCGAGTACCGCACCCCCCGCGGCAACGCCGCCGCCTACTACTCGAAGACCAAACCCGTCGCCCCACTCGACCACGTGGCGGTGAAGTCGAACACTTCGGCGTCGAAAGCCGTTGTCGTGCCTCTCGAACCGAGCGGAGGTCGCTAGGTGGGCCGGGTCACCGCACGCCGACCGGTCCTGCGCATCACGCCGGACGGCACCCGCCGTCGGCCGGACGCCCTCGCGGTCGAGGAGCCGCTCGAGATCCGTCTCGGCGGGCGGTCGCTCACCGTCACGATGCGCACCCCGGGCCACGACGTCGAACTGGTCCACGGGTTCCTGCTGACGGAGGGGATCATCGCGTCACCCGAGGACGTGCGAGTCGTCCGCTACTGCGACGGGGTCGACGCGGACGGCGCCAACACCTACAACGTCCTCGACGTCGAACTGGCCGCCGAGGTGCCCGACCCGGGCAACCGCGGGCGGCGCGAGTTCCTCACCACGTCCGCGTGCGGGGTGTGCGGCAAGGCGTCGCTCGACGAGGTCGCGGTGCGGAGTCGGTACCCGTTGTCCGACAACGCGCTCGAGGTCACCGCGACCGCGCTGGCGTCGATGCCGCCCACCCTGCGCAAGGGCCAGCGCGTGTTCGAGGCGACCGGCGGCCTCCACGCGGCCGGGGTGTTCACCGCCGACGGCGCGCTGCTCGCCCTCCGCGAGGACGTCGGGCGCCACAATGCGGTCGACAAGGTGCTCGGCTGGGCGCTCACCGCAGGCCGCGTCCCGGCGTCCGACACCGTCCTCGTCGTCAGCGGACGCGCGTCGTTCGAACTGGCGCAGAAGGCCGCGATGGCCGGGATCCCGGTCCTCGCCGCGGTTTCGGCACCGTCGTCGCTGGCCGTCGACCTGGCCCGAGACCGCGGGATGACCCTCGTCGGCTTCTTGCGCGGAGAGAGCATGAACGTCTACTCGGGCGAGCAGCGGATCAAGATCTGACACCCGTTCGCCCACTCGCGCGGGGCGCGGCGTGCCACAGTGGAGACCACGCGGGTCGGGCGAACGGGAGGGCGTCACGGCATGGCCGGAGGACGGAAACGGCACGTCGCGGGGGCCGCCGCGGCGGGTGCACTCGCGGTGGCCGGGACATTCGGTGCAGCGCCGGCCGCGGCGACGGTGACCGGGCAGGGCGACGTGCGCACCTTCGGCAACTCGATCCTCGTGACGATGCTGAACATCGACTCCACCACCGACGCACCGGCGCGGTGCGCGACCGTCGTCTTCGACACCGCCGGCCGACCCGTGATCACCGATCTGCAGGAGATCCACGACGGTGGACTCGGCATCTGGTGGACCACGATGCCCACCGAGACACTCCATCTCGCGGGGCAGTACACGGGCAGCGCCGATTACCGCGTCACCACCGAGTGCCGGGACGACGACGGTGTCGTGCGACTGGCCGACACCGTCGTCACCCTGCCCGAGGGCGAACTCGTCGGGAACCCACCCCGGTACTCGGAACTGTTCGGGCCGTTCTAGCAGAGGCCGGCCGGCTTCTCCCCCGCCTGCAAGGCGCCGAAGAACTGTTCGGCATCGTCGAACGACTGCGGCACGGCGGACCGGTGATCGGCACCCTCGTACGTCTTGTAGGCGACCTCGGAACCGTTGCTGCACAACGTCTCGACCACTTCCCGGCTGCCCGGTTCCGCGATGAGGGTGTCGGCGGTGCCCTGCAGCACCAGCGTCGGAACCGTGAGCGTCAGCTGGCCGAGCGACTGCTTCTTCAGGTACGTCACGAGCTTGTCGATGTCGGCGCCCGGCGCGAACGCCTTGTCGACCGGCACCGAACCGATCACGTTCCGGATCTGACCCACGCAACCGGTACGCGCCGCGGTGAGCAGCACCTGCGACTCCGGCGCGACGTACGAATCCGCCACGATCGACGGATCCGCAGCCTCGGCACCCAGCAGGATCAGCGGCAGGAAGGCCAGTGCCGGGGCCACCGCGGGGTCACCGGACGCCAGGTACTGCGGCGTCGCACTCGTCTCGTTGCCCGGGGCGATCGCGACCGCGCCTCGCAGATCGAGTTCGGGTGCACGCTCGCTCCCCTGAGCCGCGGTGAACAGGGTGGCGTGCCCACCCTGGCTGTGCCCCATCGCGTACCACTGGTTGCTGATCGAGTCGTCGATCTCCCGGCTGGCGCGGACGATGTCGACCACCGCGTTCGCCTCCGTGCCACCGTCCATGTAGGGGTGGCCGCCGGGGGTGCCCATGCCGACGTAGTCGGTCTGCACTACGACATAGCCGTCGGCGACGTACCTGTCGAGAACCGCGTCGACGCCACCCAGGTAGTCGTGCGCCGGACCGTCGGTGGTGTCGTTCGACGGCGCGCAGATGTCGGAGACACCGGTGGTGCCGTGTGCCCAGCTGAGCACCGGCCAACCGCCGTCGGGCGCCGGGGTGCGGGGTATCGACACCGTCCCCGATACGACCACCGGGTCGCCCTGCGCATTCTGCGACACGTATGTGATCAGTTCACTGCGGCCGGCGCTGGGGAGCACCGGCGCACCGCGCAACTCCTGGACCGAAAGCAGTTGCCCGGGTTCGAGAGCCGCATGGGACTCGTCGGACTTACCGTCGCTGCTGCATCCGGCAGCGACCAGCGCCACCGTCGTTGCAGCAACCGTGAAGAGGCCGGCACGACGGGCGCGCACGCCCCCGTTCCTCGACAGCGGATTCACGAACACCTCCAAATTAAGAAATCTCTCTTAGCCCGAAGAAGATAACCCATTCAGTACTCTTGCCGCTATGAACTCGAACGGTCGCGACACGATCCTTCTCGTCGCCGAGCGCCTCATCGCCGAACGCGGACTGCACGGAGTCTCCGCCCGCGAGATCGTGAGAACGGCCGGCCAGCGGAACAACTCGGCCATCACCTACCACTTCGGATCGTGGGACGGCCTGCTCGAATCGGTGTGGCTCGAACACATCGGCACCGTCAACGAGCTGCGCGCCCGCATGCTCGACGAGATCCCCGACGACGCCGCCGATCGCCTCGACCGGCTGGTCGCCGCCTACGTCCATCCGTTCGTCGCGGAGATCTCCGCCCACAAGCCGTCCTACTGGGCGCGCTTCAACGAGCAGTGGTTGACCGGAGTCCACATGGACTTCGTCGACCGGCCCACCACCCTGCTCCCGGAGGACGCCCGCTACCCGCGCATCCAGGGCATGGACCTGCTCAAGGGGCTCTTCGCCCGTATCGGTGCGGAACTGGCACACCTCGACCCCGAGGCCCGGACCCGCAGGGTCGCGACGACGGCCCGGTTCGTCGTGTCCGCCCTCGCTACGTGGGAGCGGGAATCGACCACGGGCATCGCACCCGATCTCGACGCTTTCGAGAAGGAACTGACGGCACTGGCGCTCGCGCTTCTGCTCGCACCCTGACACGGCAGAGGGGCCCGGGTGCCGATGGCACCCGGGCCCCTCCACGAGGTCCTACCGCTCCTACGCGCTCTTGTCGCGGCGCTCGCGTTCCGGCTTGCGGGGCACGATCGTCGGGAGCACGTTGTCGTTCACCGTCTCCGCGGTCACGACCACCTTCGCGACGTCGTCGCGACTGGGGATGTCGTACATCACCGGCAGAAGGACTTCCTCCATGATCGCCCGCAGGCCACGCGCGCCGGTACCGCGATGGATCGCCTGGTCCGCGATCGCCTCGAGGGCGTCCGCCGAGAACTCCAACTCCACCCCGTCCATGTCGAACAGCCGCGTGTACTGCTTCACGAGAGCGTTCTTCGGCTCGGAGAGGATCGTGACGAGCGAATCCTTGTCGAGGTTGGTCACCGACGCGACGACGGGCAGACGGCCGATGAACTCCGGAATCAGACCGAACTTGATCAGATCCTCCGGCATGACCTCCGCGAAGTGGTCCTGCGTGTCGATCTCGGCCTTGGACCGGACCTCCGCGCCGAAACCGATGCCGCGCTTGCCCACCCGATCCGACACGATCTTCTCGAGACCGGCGAAGGCGCCGGCGACGATGAACAGCACGTTCGTCGTGTCGATCTGGATGAACTCCTGATGCGGATGCTTCCGCCCACCCTGCGGAGGAACACTTGCCTGCGTGCCCTCGAGGATCTTCAGCAGCGCCTGCTGCACACCCTCACCGGAGACGTCGCGGGTGATCGACGGGTTCTCGCTCTTGCGGGCGATCTTGTCGACCTCGTCGATGTAGATGATGCCGGTCTCGGCGCGCTTGACGTCGTAGTCGGCGGCCTGGATCAGCTTCAGCAGGATGTTCTCGACGTCCTCGCCGACGTAGCCGGCCTCGGTGAGCGCGGTGGCGTCCGCGATCGCGAAGGGGACGTTGAGCATCTTCGCGAGCGTCTGCGCCAGGTAGGTCTTGCCACACCCGGTGGGGCCGAGCATCAGAATGTTCGACTTCGCGAGTTCGACCGTCTCCCCGCGGGCGTCGCGGCCCCGGTCGCCGGCCTGGATGCGCTTGTAGTGGTTGTACACCGCGACCGCCAGGGTCCGCTTCGCCGAATCCTGGCCGATCACATAGTTCTCGAGGAACTCGCGGATCTCCGCGGGCTTCGGCAGCTCGTCGAGCTTGACCTCGCTCGACTCCGCCAGCTCTTCCTCGATGATCTCGTTACAGAGATCAATGCATTCGTCGCAAATGTAGACCCCGGGTCCCGCAATGAGCTTCTTGACCTGCTTCTGGCTCTTACCGCAGAAAGAGCACTTGAGCAGATCGCCGCCGTCACCGATGCGTGCCATCTCGTAAGGTCCCTACTTCCTTGTCTACGTGCGAGCATCCTCACCCGGTCCCCCACCGCCGCGGTGCGGCCGATGCGAACCCCGAATCCGGATCGAAGGCCCCTGGTGTGACCGTACCCGCAGTTCGCGAACGAGGTCGACCAATAGAGCGGTGATTCCCCCGCGACACGGGCGCTCGGCGCGAAAATCAGGCCGACGTCGTGCGCGGACTGCCCAGCTTGACGGGGTGGCGTCCCGGTCCGCCGCAACCCGCCCCTCGGGCGTGTCGACGAACCGGGATGCCCCGCATCACTTCTGCGCCGAGAGCTTCCGGTACTGGAGCACGTCGTCGATGATGCCGTACTCCTTCGCCTCCTCGGCGGTGAGGATCTTGTCGCGATCGGTGTCCTTGCGGATCACGTCGGGATCCTTGCCGGTGTGCTTGCCGAGCGTGGTCTCCATGAGACGACGCATGCGCTCGATCTCCGCGGCCTGGATCTCGAGGTCCGACACCTGACCCTGGATGCCGCCGGTGGCCGGCTGGTGGATCAGCACGCGCGCGTTCGGCAGCGCGAGCCGCTTGCCGGGGGTGCCCGCCGCGAGCAGCACCGCCGCGGCCGACGCGGCCTGGCCGAGGCACACCGTGGTGATGTCGGCGCGGACGTACTGCATCGTGTCGTAGATCGCCATCAGCGACGTGAACGAGCCGCCGGGCGAGTTGATGTACATCGTGATGTCACGGTCGGGGTCGAGCGACTCGAGCACCAGCAGCTGGGCCATGACGTCGTTGGCCGACGCGTCGTCCACCTGCACGCCGAGGAAGATGATGCGCTCCTCGAACAGCTTGTTGTACGGGTTCGACTCCTTGACGCCGTAGCTGGAGTGCTCGATGAACGACGGAAGGATGTAGCGCGACTGCGCACCGGACGGGGCCTGGCCACCGAGTGCGTGGGCGGCACGGGGATCGAACAGGTTGGTCATCAGTTCTCCAAGGATGATGGGAGCGGAAGGAAGGGTTCGGGTCGCGGCACTAGTTGCCCGCGCCGCCCGCCTGCCGCGCGCGGGTGACGACGTGGTCGACGAAGCCGTACTCGAGCGCTTCCTTCGCGGTGAACCAACGGTCGCGGTCCGAGTCGGCGGTGATCTGCTCGACGGTCTGACCGGTGTGCTCCGCGATGAGCTCGGCCATCTCACGCTTGGTGTGCGCGAACTGCTCGGCCATGATCGCGATGTCCGACGCCGTGCCACCGATGCCGGCGGACGGCTGGTGCATCATGATCCGCGCGTGCGGCAGGGCGTACCGCTTGCCCTTGGTGCCGGCCGACAGCAGGAACTGCCCCATCGAGGCGGCCAGACCCATACCGAAGGTCGCGACGTCGCACTCGGCGAACTGCATGGTGTCGTAGATCGCCATGCCCGCCGTGACCGAACCACCCGGCGAGTTGATGTACAGGTTGATGTCCCGTGTGGG
The DNA here is from genome assembly GCF_002094305.1 of Prescottella equi. Classification (GTDB taxonomy): domain Bacteria; phylum Actinomycetota; class Actinomycetes; order Mycobacteriales; family Mycobacteriaceae; genus Prescottella; species Prescottella equi. Next base: position 666,245 of record NZ_LWTX01000001.1, on the reverse strand, counting down.
GTCCTCGGCCGACAGCAGCAGGATCTGGGCGCACAGCTTGTTCGCGATGTCGTCGTCCACCTGCGTACCGAGGAAGATGATGCGCTCGCGAAGCAGGCGTTCGTACACCGAGTCGCTGAGATTCAGGCCGGAGGTGGCTGAAGTCATGGCGGGATTCTGGTAAGTCACGGTACCTGCCTTCTGATAAGTCGTTGGTTCCTGACACAGACACTAACGAAGTAGGGCGGCACCGGAGTCCCGGTGCCGCCCTACTTCGCTGAAAGCGGAAAACTAGCTCGCCGTCCGGCGGGCAGAAGGATTACTTCTGCTCTGCCGCCTCATCGCCCTCGGCCTCGTCGGCGGCCGGCTCCGCGGTGCCGAACATCTCGGCGGTGTCGATGGTCTCACCGGCGGTGTCGGTGACCGTCGCGGCGTCGACGACACCCGCGAGAGCCTTGCCACGGCGCACGTCGGCGAAGACTGCACCGAGCTGGTTGGCCTGCTGGATCTGCTGGATGAACTGCTCCGGCGCCATGCCGTAACGCTGGGCCTGGAACAGGATGCGCTCGGTGAGCTCGTCCTGGCCGACGGTGGTGCCGGCAGCGTCGGCGATCGCATCGAGCAGCAGCTGGGTCTTCACCGAGCGCTCGGCGGCCTCCTTGGCGTCCGCGTCGAACTGCTCGCGCGTGGTGCCCTGCGCCTCGAGGAGCTCGTTCAGCTTCTCCTCGCTGTGGTCGAGGCCGTGGATGGCGTCGTGCAGCGCAGCGTCAACCTCGGCCTTGACGACGGCCTCGGGCAGCGGGACCTCGACGGTCTCCAGCAGCGACTCGAGCACCTTGTCGCGGATCTGACCGGCCTGCTCGACCTTGCGGACACGGGCGACGCGCTCACGCAGGTCGGCCTCGAGGTCGGCGAGGGTGTCGAACTCGCTTGCCATCTGGGCAAACTCGTCGTCGGCCTCGGGCAGCTCGCGCTCCTTGACCGAGTTGACGGTGACCGTGATGACGGCCTCCTGGCCGGCGAAGTCGCCGGCCACCAGCTTGGAGGTGAAGTCCTTGGACTCGCCCGCCTTGACGCCGATGATGGCCTCGTCCAGGCCCTCGATCAGCTGGCCGGAACCGACCTCGTGGGACAGACCCGAAGCGGTGGCCTCCGGGACGGCCTCGCCGTCGACGGTGGCGGACAGGTCGATCGACACGAAGTCGCCGTCCTGGACCTCACGCTCGACACCCTTGAGGGTTCCGAAGCGCTGACGCAGCGACAGCAGCTGCTCGGCAACCGCCTCCTCGGTGACCTCGATGGGGTCGACGGTGACGGCGACGGTGGAGAAATCGGGGAGAGTGATCTCGGGGCGGACGTCGACCTCGGCGGTGAAGACGAGCTCCTGGCCGTCCTCGAGCTTGGTGATGTCGATCTCCGGCTGGCCGATGACCTTCACGTCCGAGGCCGAAACGGCCTCCGAGTAGCGGGCCGGCAGTGCGTCGTTGACGACCTGCTCCAGCACGGCGCCGCGGCCGACGCGGGCCTCGAGCAGCTTGGCCGGAGCCTTGCCCGGACGGAAGCCGGGGAGACGGATCTGCTGCGCGAGCGCCTTGTAGGCCTTGTCGAAATCAGGCTTGAGCTCCTCGAAGGGCACCTCAACGTTGATACGGACTCGCGTCGGGCTGAGCTGCTCGACGGTGCTCTTCACGGATCTGGCTCCTTCGTAGTGGTGATGCTCTTCGTTGCTCTATGTCGTGCGTCGGCGCCGCGCTCGCGACACTGACGCACACGTGGTCGGGATGACAGGATTTGAACCTGCGACCCTCCGCTCCCAAAGCGGATGCGCTACCAAGCTGCGCCACATCCCGTCCGAAACAGGACCTCACCAACCTTGCGAGGACCCGAGGCAGAATCCTACGGCCCCCCGATTAGGAAATCCAAAGCGAGGTAGGTACAGTTCCATCTCGCACACGGCATCGCTGGCGATCCCACTAATGTCGTATGCACGGGGATGTAGCTCAATGGTAGAGCCTCAGTCTTCCAAACTGATTACGCGGGTTCGATTCCCGTCATCCCCTCCGCGAGGAGGAAACCCCCGCCCGGCGATTACGTCCGGGACGGGGGTTTTGTCGTTTCTCCACCAGCTTCCGCCCCGCCGAGTGACGCTTGTCACACAGGCAAGCCGGTCCCTGTTTCGCGCGAATCGCCACCCCACGCGACCAGGCCATCCTAAGTTGGAACCTGTTACAGATTTCAGGCCAGCGAAGGAGTGCCGGATGCACACCCCCCTCTGCGACGAACTCGGCATCGAGTTCCCGATCTTCGCGTTCACGCATTGCCGCGATGTCGTGGTCGCTGTCAGCAAGGCCGGCGGTTTCGGCGTCCTCGGCGCCGTGGGCTTCACCCCCGAAGAACTCGAGATCGAGCTCAAGTGGATCGACGAACACATCGGCGACCGCCCGTACGGCGTCGACATCGTCATTCCGAACAAGTACGAGGGCATGGACTCGAACCTGTCGGCCGACGAGCTGACGAAGATGCTCCAGTCGATGGTTCCGCAGGCCACCTTGGACTTCGGACGCAAGATCCTCACCGACCACGGCGTGCCCCTCCCCGAGGACGGCAACGACAACGCGCTGCAGCTGCTCGGCTGAACCGAGGCGACCGCGACACCTCAGGTCGAGGTGGCTCTGCAGCACCCCAAGGTGACCCTCATCGCCAACGCACTCGGCACCCCGCCGGCCGACATGATCGACCACATCCACGCGGCCGGACGCAAGGTCGCGGCCCTGTGCGGCTCGCCTTACCAGGCGCGCAAGCATGCCGATGCGGGCGTCGACATCATCATCGCCCAGGGCGGCGAGGGTGGCGGGCACTGCGGCGAGGTGGGCTCGATCGTCCTGTGGCCGCAGGTCGTCAAGGAGGTCGCACCCGTCCCCGTGCTGGCGGCCGGTGGTATCGGCAGTGGCCAGCAGATCGCGGCAGCGCTCGCGCTGGGCGCCCAGGGCGCGTGGTCGGGCTCGCAGTGGCTGATGGTCGAGGAGGCCGAGAACACTCCCGTCCAGCAGGCCGCGTACGCGAATGCGAGCAGCCGCGACACCGTTCGCAGCCGCTCCTTCACCGGCAAGCCGTGCCGGATGCTGCGCAACGACTGGACCGAGGCGTGGGAGCAGGAAGGCAACCCCGAGCCGCTCGGGATGCCGCTGCAGTACATGGTGTCCGGCATGGCCGTCGCCGCCACCCACAAGTACCCGGACGAGACCATCGACGTCGCGTTCAACCCGGTGGGCCAGGTCGTCGGCCAGTTCACCAAGGTCGAGAAGACGTCGGCGGTCATCGAGCGGTGGGTGCAGGAGTACCTGGAGGCGACCGGCACACTCGAGCAGCTGAACGCCGCCGCCGAAGCCTGACGGACGTCTCACCGCGGTCACTCGTCGGGCAGCATCGGGACGCTCACTCCTCGGTCGCGACCGAGGAGCGCGGCGCGCGTCACCGCGACCGACCCGAACTTGGCCCGCACCGCATCGAGCGCCGTATCGAGCCGGACCCCGTCGGTCTCCGTCACCGGAGGCCCGGTGTCCGGCTCGAACGGTAGGGCCAGCTGCTCGGCGCCTTCTCTGTCCAGATTGGTCAACGCAACGCCCACGAGCGTGAGCCCGCGCTCGGCGATGAGCGGATGTGATTCGACGAGCAGTGCCCGCACGGCGGCCAGCACGACCTCCGTCCGGGCCGACGCCTCACCGAGCGTGACCGATCGAGTGGCGCGTTCGAAGTCGGCGAACCGCATCCGGAGCACGACCGTGCGGCACACCCACCCGGCCGCCCGCAGCCTGCGCACGACCCGATCCACCAGAGCCGCGGCCGTGGACTCGACCTCCGCGAAGCTCCGTTGCCGCCGGCCGAGGGCGTGCTGCGCGCCGATGGACCGGCGGCGGCGGCCGGTCTGCACTCGCCGCGGGTCGCGGGCCCACGCCAGGGCATGCAGGTGCCTGGCCGAACCCGGCCCCACCACCGTCGACAGCTCGCGTTCGGACAGCGCCGCCAGTTCCGCGACAGTCCGGACACCGTAGTCGCGCAGCTTGCGGGAAGTGACCTTTCCCACGCCCCAGAGCCGCTCGACGGGCAGCGGGTGGAGGAACTCGATCTCCCGGTCCGGTGGCACCACCAGCAGCCCGTCGGGCTTGCCGACCGCGCTGGCCACCTTCGCGAGGAACTTCGTGCGGGCCACACCCACAGTGATCGGCAGGCCCACCTGCTCCCGCACGTTGCGCCGCAATCGTTCCGCAATCCGCACGGGACTCCCGGAGATCCGCCGCAAACCGCCGACGTCGAGAAATGCCTCGTCGATGGAAATCCCCTCGACGAGCGGCGTCGTGCGGCGGAACACCTCGAAGACGGCCCTGCTGGCCTCGGCATACGCGGACATCCGCGGTGGCACGACGATCGCATCCGGGCACAGGCGCCGGGCCAGCGCTCCACTGGTCGCCGTCCGCACACCACGCGCCTTCGCCTCGTAGCTGGCGGCGAGGACCACTCCCCCGCCCACGATCACCGGGCGTCCGCGCAGGCGCGGGTCGTCCCGCTGCTCGACGGACGCGTAGAACGCGTCGAGATCGGCATGCAGAATCGTCGCCTCGGCACGCACCGCGGCCTCGGGATCGCACACACCGTCGGACACGAACATATGTTCGCATGCGCCACCGACAAGACGATCGGTGTCCGAGTCGCAGGTCACCCGGTCCCGGTATCCTGGATGTTGTCCGATTTGTCGCCTCCGGAAGGCACCCCGTGGAACTCCTTCTCATCGTCGCCGTACTCGGCGCCGTCGTCTTTCTGGTCATGAAGAGCCAGAACAAGAACAAGGGCCACTCGGCGAACCAACTCGAAGACGCCAAGGCGGACGCACGCCAGGCGATCGAGCGATTGGGTGGCCAGGTCTACAACCTCGTCGGCAGCGACGAGGCCTCCAAGCAGGCGCTCGCCGACGCATCCGAGCGGTACACCGCCGCCGGTTCGCAGATCGAGCAGGCGACCACGCCGGTGCAGGCGCGTCTCGCGAAGCAGACCGCACTCGAGGGTCTGTACTACATCCGCGCGGCACGCACGGCGATGGGCATGGACCCGGGCCCCGAGGTGCCGAGCATCGACGGCCAGAAGTCGGCCGGTTCGGTCACCGAGGATCGCGAGATCGAGTTCGAGGGCCGTCAGGTCGCGGCATCGCCCAACCCGTCGTCACGCACGCCCAACTACTACCCCGGCGGCCGCGTCGCCGGACGCCCGGTGCCGGCCGGCTGGTACTCCGAGCCGTGGTGGAAGCCGGCCCTCGTCGCCGGCGCGTGGGGTATCGGATCGATGTTCCTGTTCTCCGCCATGTTCTCGGGCATGGCCGGTGTCCCCTACGACGCGCAGGCTTTCGAAAGCGGTGCCGGTGAGGGCGGCGACGGTGGAGACGCTGGTGTCGACGGCGGTGACGCCGGAGGTGACACCGGTGACGGCGACTTCGGCGGCGGGGACACCGACTACGGCGCCATGGGCGACGGCGGCGACTTCGGCGGCGGCGACTTCGGCGGCGGGGACTTCGGAGGCTTCGACTTCTAGTCGACCTGACAACCGGGGCACCAGAACAGGTTGCGCCCCTTCATGACAGCGTGAGCGATCGGCGTGCCGCAGATGCGGCACGCCGATCCTGCTCTGCGGTAGGTGTAGGTGCGCGGCCGATCCTTCGCGTACGACGGGTCGCCGTGGTCGTCCTCGGGCCGCACGACGTGCATCTTGCCGCGGCGCACCCCGACGTTCATCAGGTCGACGAGGTCGGCCCACATCGCGTCGAATTCGGCGCGGCTGACGTTCTTGCCGGGGCGTTCGGGATGAATGCCGTGCCGGAACAGGATTTCGGCGCGGTAGACGTTGCCGACGCCGGCCAGGACGGCCTGATCCATGAGCAACGCCCCGATCGGCGTCTGCGACTTCGAGATTCGCGCCCACGCTCGGTCCGGGTCGGCGTCCGCACGAAGCGGATCGGGACCGAGGCGGGCCTCGATAGCGGCCACCTGCGGCTCGTGCAGCACCTCGCACGCGGTGGGCCCGCGCAGGTCGGTACCGAATTCGGTGCCCGCCATCCGCATCCGCACCTGTCCCACGGGCGGTTCGAGCGGGAGCGGCGACTCGGTGAACTTTCCGTACAGGCCGAGGTGGACGTGCACCACGAGGCCGTTCTCGTAGTGGTGCCACAGGTGCTTGCCCCACGCGTCGGAACGGACGAGGACGCGACCGTCGATCAGGGCCGCGTCCTCGGCGAAACGACCCTGGGGGCTCGACACCCGCACCGGTGATCCCGCGAAGCGCCGCTGATGCAGCCGCGCGAGACGGTGCAGGGTGTGTCCCTCGGGCAACGTGTCTCCTAGGCCTCGGGGGCCTCGGGCACCGCGGGTGCGACGCCGGTCTTCTCGTACTCGGCGAGGATGTCGATGCGGCGCTGGTGGCGCTCCTCGTCGGACCACTCCGCGGCCAGGAAGGCGTCGACGATCGCGAGGGTCTCCTCGAGCGAGTGCATGCGGCCGCCGATGCCGATGAGCTGCGCGTTGTTGTGCTGACGCGCGAGCTGCGCGGTCTCGACGCTCCACGCGAGCGCGCAGCGGGCGCCGGGCACCTTGTTCGCGGCGATCTGCTCACCGTTGCCGCTGCCGCCGAGGACGAGGCCGAGGCTGCCGGGGTCGGCGACGACGCGGCGAGCCGCCTCGATGCAGAAGGCCGGGTAGTCGTCGACGGCGTCGTAGACGTGCGCACCGCAGTCGATGGCCTCGTGGCCGTTCGCGGTGAGGTGTTCGATGATCTGGTTCTTGCGTTCGAAGCCGGCGTGGTCGGCACCCAGGTATACGCGCATGGCCTCAATTCTGACAGGCCACGCCGTCGCGGCGCCCCGCGGGGACGCCGCGACGGGTGTCGTGTGTGCCCGAGGACCTCAGTCGAACTCGGGGTCCTCGGTGCGGGTGCGCTTGAGCTCGAAGAAGTGCGGGTACGACGCCAGCGCGACGGTCCCGTCCCAGACTCGGCCGGCGTCCTCGCCGCGCGGGATTCGGGACAGGACGGGGCCGAAGAAGGCGGTGCCGTTGACGTGGATGGTCGGGGTGCCGACGTCGTCGCCGACCTTGTCCATGCCGGCGTGGTGGCTGCGCCGCAGTTCGGCGTCGTACTCGTCGGTGTCGGCGGCCGCGGCCAGCTCCGCCGGTAGGTCCAGCTCGGCGAGGGACTCGACCACGACGTTCGTCAGATCCTGGTCGCCGCCGTTGTGGATGCGGGTGCCCATCGCGGTGTACAGCGGCAGCAGGATCTCGTTGCCGCGTTGCTGCGCCGCGGCCATGAGGACCCGCACCGGGCCCCACGCCTGGGCCATCCGCTCGCGGTACTCCTCGGGCAGTTCCCGGCCCTCGTTGAGTACGGCGAGGCTCATGACGTGGAAGTTGGCCTCGATGTCGCGCACCCTCGTGACCTCGAGGATCCAGCGCGAGGTGATCCAGCACCACGGGCACAGTGGGTCGAACCAGAAGTCGACGGTATCCGTCGCATCGTCGGTGCCTGGGGTCTGTGCTTGCATGCTCACTCGCATCTCCTTGTCCGGGCGTAGCGACGTCCACGCCACACCTCTCGATTGAAGGGAACCACGTCGGCGCGGGAATGCTTCCCGAGCACGCCGATACCCGGTTAGGGTCGATCGAGGACAGCGAAATGACAGATCCAGTCGCAACACTGGAACGGAGCATTGACGTGACTTCCCTCGACCCATCGCAGCGCACCTTCGTCGTAGTCGGCGGAGGCCTCGCCGGCGCCAAGCTGGCAGAGTCCTTGAGAGCCAGGGATTTCGACGGCGCGATCGTGCTTCTGAGCGCCGAAGACCACCTTCCGTACGAGCGTCCACCGCTCTCCAAGGAGCACGTCGCCGGCAAGAAATCGCTGCCGGAGTTCACGGTGCAGAACGGCGACTGGTATCGCGACCACCACGTGGACCTGCGCCTCGGCACCACGGCAGAGGCGATCGATCGCGACAATCGGCGCGTCGTGCTGCCCGACGGATCCACGATCGGTTACGACAAGCTCGCCCTAGCCACCGGGTCCCGCTCGCGGCGACCTCCGATACCGGGCGCCGACGCGGCCGGAGTGCACTATCTGCGGACGATCGAGGAGTCGGACGCGCTGATCGCGGCATTGACCCCGGGGTCGCGTCTGGTCGTAGTCGGCGCGGGATGGATCGGACTCGAGATCGCCGCGGGCGCACGCGGCAAGGACGTCTCGGTGACGATCGTCGAGGCGGCCGACCTGCCGCTGCTGGCTGCGCTCGGCAGCGAGATGGGCGCGGTGTTCGCCGACCTGCACCGCGAACACGGCGTCGACTTCCGGTTCGGTGCGAAGGTCGAGGAGATCACCGTCTCCGACGGCCGCGCGAACGGCGTGCGTCTGGGCGACGGCACGGTCCTGCCGGCCGACGCGGTGCTGGTGGCGGTGGGCGCGCAGCCGAACATCGAGATCGCCGAGGCCGCGGGGCTTTCCGTCGACGGCGGGGTGTTGGTGGACGGCACCCTGACCACGAGCGATCCGCACATCGTCGCGGTCGGTGACATCGCGGCGCAGCAACATCCGCTGCTCGGGACTCGGATTCGCGTCGAGCACTGGGCGAATGCCCTCAATCAGCCGGCGACCGCGGCGGCCACGATGCTGGGCCATCCCGTCGAGTTCACGAACCTGCCGTACTTCTTCACCGATCAGTACGACCTGGGCATGGAGTACGTCGGCTGGGCGCCGGAGTATTCGAGGGTGGTCACGCGCGGCGACGTCGCCGCCCGGGAGTTCCTCGCGTTCTGGCTCGACGAGGAGAACCGGGTCCTGGCCGGGATGAACGTCAACATCTGGGACGTCACCGATGACATCAAGGCACTGGTCGCCTTCTCGGGCCCGGTCGACCCGGACCGCCTCGCCGACCCCGCCGTCCCCCTGCCGGACCTGCTCCCCTGACCCGTCGCGTTTTGCGCACTTTTCGCGCCCCGGGACCCGAGATCTGCGCGACAAGTGCGCAAATCGCGGGAGATGCGGGGTGCGTGATGGGATGTCAGGAAGTGTCCGTCCACCCGTGATGAGGAGTTCTCCGTGGCCCCACCGAATCTGACCCGCACTCAGGCCGCCGAACGGTCGGCGACGGTCTCGGTCGACAACTACCGCATCGACCTCGACCTCACCGACGGCGCCGGACGTCCGGGCGAGAAGACCTTCCGATCGCGGACCACCGTCACGTTCCGGGCGAAGGCCGGCGCCTCGACGTTCATCGACATCATCGCCGCCACAGTGCATTCCGCGACTCTCAACGGCGAGCCGGTCGACGTGTCGGCGTACGACGAGGCCACCGGGATCACGCTCGACGGCCTGGCCGAGGCGAACGAACTGGTCGTCGACGCGGACTGCATGTACACCAACACCGGTGAGGGCCTGCACCGATTCGTCGATCCGACGGACGACGCGGTGTATCTGTACTCGCAGTTCGAGACCGCGGACGCCAAGCGGATGTTCGCGTGCTTCGACCAGCCGGACCTCAAGGCCACCTTCGACATCTCGGTCACCGCGGCCGAGGACTGGGCGGTGATCTCGAACGCCGAAACCGTGCAGACCCTCGCGGCCACGCCGGGCCGGCACGTGTTCCGGACGACGCCGCGGATGAGCACGTACCTGGTGGCCCTCATCGCCGGCCCGTACGCGCAGTGGACCGACGCCTACACCGACGAGCACGGGACCATCCCGCTCGGCATCTACTGCCGCGCCTCGCTCGCGCCGTACATGGACGCCGAGCGGCTGTTCACCGAGACCAAGCAGGGTTTCGGCTTCTACCACCGCAATTTCGGGATGCCGTACGCGTTCGGCAAGTACGACCAGCTGTTCGTGCCGGAGTTCAACGCGGGCGCGATGGAGAACGCTGGCGCGGTGACGTTCCTCGAGGACTACGTGTTCCGGTCCAAGGTGACGCGCTACTCGTACGAGCGGCGCGCCGAGACGGTGCTGCACGAGATGGCGCACATGTGGTTCGGCGACCTCGTCACCATGCGGTGGTGGGACGACCTGTGGCTCAACGAGTCGTTTGCAACGTTCGCGTCGGTGCTCTGCCAGAGTGAGGCCACCGAGTACACCAACGCCTGGACCACGTTCGCGAACGTCGAGAAGTCGTGGGCGTACCGACAGGACCAGTTGCCGTCGACGCACCCGATCGCCGCCGACATCCCGGATCTGGCCGCGGTCGAGGTGAACTTCGACGGCATCACGTACGCCAAGGGGGCGAGCGTGCTCAAGCAACTCGTCGCGTACGTGGGCCAGGAGCCGTTCATGGCGGGTCTGCGTGACTACTTCGCCGAGCACGCGTTCGGCAACGCGACGTTCGACGACCTGCTGCGGGCGCTGGAGAAGGCGTCCGGCCGCGACCTGTCGGATTGGGGCGCGCAGTGGCTCAAGACCACCGGCCTGAACATCCTGCGTCCGGACTTCCAGATCGAGCCCGACGGCACGTTCCGCAACTTCGCGGTGCTCCAGGAAGGCGCCCGTCCCGGCGCCGGCGAGACCCGGGTGCACCGCCTCGCGGTCGGCATCTACGACGACGACCCGGCCACCGGCAAGCTGGTCCGGACCCACCGCGTCGAACTGGACGTCGAGGGCGACAGCACCGACGTTCCCGAACTGGTGGGCGTGCCGCGCGGCAAGCTGATCCTCGTCAACGACGACGACCTGACGTACTGCTCGCTCCGGCTGGACCGGGACTCGCTCGACACCCTCGTCGGCCGGATCGGCGACATCGCCGAGCCGCTCCCCCGCACCCTCGCGTGGTCGGCGGCGTGGGAGATGACCCGACAGGCCGAGATGCGAGCCCGCGACTTCGTCAGTCTCGTGCAGCGCGGCATCGGAGCCGAGACCGAAGTGGGCGTCGTCCAGCGGCTGCTGTTGCAGGCGCAGACGGCGCTCGCGGCGTACGCCGAGCCCGGCTGGGCGGATGCGTTCGGCTGGCCGGCGTTCGCCGACCGCCTCCTCGAACTGGCCCGCGAGGCCGAGGGTGGCTCGGATCACCAGTTGGCGTTCGTGAACGCGCTGACCGGCTCCCAGCTGTCCGCATGGCACACCGAGATCCTGCAGGAACTGCTCGACACGACCGATCCGGCCACCGTCGGGCTGGCCGGGCTCGTCGTGGACACGGACCTGCGCTGGCGGCTGGTGCACGCGCTCGCGGCGGCCGGGGAGATCGACGCCGACGGCACGGCGAGCCCGGTGATCGACGCCGAGGCCCAGCGCGATCCCACTGCCGCCGGCGCCCGCCAGGCCGCGGCTGCCGCCGCGTCCCGACCACAGGCGGCGGTCAAGGAACGGGCGTGGACGACGGTGTTCGACGACGACACCGTCCCCAACATCACCGCGCGGGCGATCATCGGCGGCATCGTCGCCCCGGGGCAGTCGCAACTGCTCGAGCCGTACGTCGCGCGCTACTTCGCGGAGATTCCGTCGGTGTGGGAGCGCCGGTCGAGCGAGGTGGCGCAGACCGTCGTCGTCGGGCTGTATCCCTCGTGGTCGATCAGCGAGCAGTCGGTGGCCGCTGCGGACGCGTTCCTCGAGGGCGATCATCCGCCGGCGCTGCGACGTCTGGTGGTCGAGGGCCGGGCCGGCGTCGTGCGCTCGCTGAAGGCTCGGGCCTTCGACGCCACCTGACCGCCGAAACGACGGTGACCCGGTGCCGTGCGGCACCGGGTCACCGGGGTGGAGCGTGAGTGCTCGGGCTTACTTGGGGGCGATCGCAGCGCTCATCACGCGCAGGGCCGAGACGAGGCCGTCGACGAGGTCGCCCTCGCCGAACGACGCCAGCGCGGCGGTGACGCCGAGCTGAGCGACCCGGTCGGTGACCCGGTGCTGGACGGCGCGGCCGCCGCGGACCTCGATCGCGCGCTGGTTGGGCGAGACCGCGATGAGGACCGAACGCTCGGCTTCCGGCGTGTGCGGGAAGATCGCGTCGGCGCCGAGCGCCGTGTTCTCGCCGAGATCGCCGACGTAGACGTTGAACCGCACCTTGGTGGAGCGGGTCGCGTCGGTGAGCGCATCGTCGAGGCGCACGAGCTGGTCGGTCGTGAACGGCAGCAGGTCGTCGAACGGCTCGCCGATGCGGTGCACGCCGGAGAGGCGACCGCTGGTCGTCACCACGGTGCCGACCGGCAGATCTGCCGGGGCGACCGAAGTCTGGATAACGTCACCACTTGCCACTTGCCGAACCTCCGATCGCGTCTGCGCCCACGGCGTGCGCGGCGTGGTGACCGTGCGTGGTCACCTCGTCGACGGCGCTCCACAGGACCGGCTGGTGGGTCCAGCGCTCGCCGAGGCGGTACTCGGTCGGCACGAAGCCGGGCGACTTCTTGGTCATGAAGGACAGTCCCGCGACGATCGCGATCACCAGGACGGGTATCCCTACGAATATCAGCACTGTCTCGAGAATGCTCACGAGGCAAACCGTAGCCGAGTCCTGCCGAAATGGAAGCGTCGGGGCCGAAACCGCCTTCTTCTCAGGCCGCGCCCTCGCCGAGATACGGCAGCCAGGTCGGATGCAGTTCGGTGGTGCTCGACAACAGCCTCCAGTGCGGGCCCGACGGTGGCACCAGCGCGGTCCGGAGCGTCCACCCCAGCTCGGTCAGCAGTTTGTCCGCTTTGCGGTGATTGCACGGCGCGCAGCACGCGACGCAGTTCTCCCACGAATGGCCGCCGCCCCGACTGCGCGGCACGACGTGATCGATCGTCTCGGCCTTGTTGCCGCAGTAGCCACAGCGGAAGCGGTCGCGGTGCATCAGCGCCGCCCGGGTCATCGGAACGCGCGAGCGATAGGGCACGCGAACATAGTTGCGGAGGCGGATGACCGACGGCACCTGCAGGGAACAGCCTTCGGAGTGGATCACGGGCCCGAGCGGATCCTCGTGGACGGCATCGGCCTTGTCGCAGACCATCAGCACGACGGCACGGCGGGCCGGCAGAGCGGTCAGGGGTTCGAACGTCGCGTTGAGCAGCAGTACCCTACGCTTGTTCCAGCCGGGCTGCGGGCCCCGACCCGGCAGAGCGAGCCCGGATGCTCCGGGCTCGGGAATGACATGCAGCGGGAAAGCCCCCGATGTGTGGTTACCCCGCACATCAGTGGGCACGAGTTGTCGATGCGCTCGCGCGCTCTGTCGGTGTGCCATGCGACCTCCGCGAAGACTGACCCAAGTTGACCACGGATGATGCGGTCCCGCACACCCATTTCCGGGAAAAAGTTGCTGCACGATCGGTGAACCCGGGGTGCCGGACACCGCGGGCCGGCCGTGCCCGGGTGACTTCGCCGCGAGAACGGGCACAATGGGACACGCCATGACTGAAACGAACCCCACGACCCCCACGACGGAGCAGACGTTCTACGACGCGGTGGGCGGAGCCGAGACGTTCCGCAAGCTCACCGCGCGCTTCTACGAGGAGGTGGCCAAGGACGAGATCGTCCGCCCGCTGTACCCCGAGGAGGATCTCGGCCCCGCGGAGCGACGTATGCGCATGTTCCTCGAGCAGTACTGGGGCGGTCCGCGCACGTACTCGGAGGAGCGTGGCCACCCACGCCTGCGGATGCGCCACAACCCGTTCAAGATCGGCCCGATCGAGCGGGACGCCTGGCTGCGCTGCATGCACATCGCGATCGCGTCCATCGACGAGCAGACTCTCGACGAAGCCCATCGGCGGGCCCTCGTCGACTACATGGAGATGGCGGCGGCCTCCATGGTGAACTCGCCGGTCTAGCGGCCCACGACCGAGGCAACCACACAGGCCGAGACACGGGCGCAGACACAGCCTCATACCGCGATCCGCACGCCCCCGATGCGGCACTATGAAGTGCTGTGACCACCCGTGACGATCAGCCCATCACCGGCACGGCGCCCGACTCGCGTCCGTGGTGGTCGGACGCCGTCTTCTACCAGGTGTATCCGAGATCGTTCTCCGATTCGAACGGCGACGGCGTCGGTGATCTCAGCGGAGTCGTCGACCGGCTGGGCTACCTCGAACTGCTCGGCATCGACGCCATCTGGCTCAGCCCGGTGATGCGGTCCCCCATGGCCGACCACGGCTACGACGTCTCCGACCCGCGGGACATCGACCCGCTGTTCGGCGACCTGGCGACGATGGACACACTGATCGCCGAGGCGCACGCGCGCGGAATCCGGGTCACGATGGATCTGGTCCCGAACCACACCAGCGATCAGCACCCGTGGTTCCGTGAGGCCCTCGCCGCCGGACCCGGCAGCAGCGCCCGGGAGCGCTACATCTTCCGTGACGGGCGCGGTCCCGGCGGCAGCGAGCCGCCCAACAACTGGCCCAGCGTGTTCGGCGGCCCGGCGTGGACGCGCATCACCGAATCCGACGGTTCCCCCGGCCAGTGGTACCTGCACATCTTCGCCGCCGAGCAACCGGATCTGAACTGGGACCACCCCGAGGTGTTCGACGACCTCGAGAAGACGCTGCGATTCTGGCTGCACCGCGGCATCGACGGCTTCCGGATCGACGTCGCGCACGGCATGGCCAAGCCCGAGGGTCTGCCCGACCACGACTGGGACGCCAACGCGCTGCTCCGCAACGAGGACGACGATCCCCGGTTCGACAATCCGGAGGTGCACGAGATCCACCGGGGCATCCGCGCGGTGATGAACGAGTACCCGCACGCGATGGCAGTCGGCGAGATCTGGGTCCGCGACAACGAGCGGTTCGGCGAGTACATCCGCCCCGACGAACTCCATCTCGGCTTCAACTTCCGCCTCGCCGAGACGCCGTTCGACGCCGACTCGGTGCGCGCCGCGATCGAGAACTCGCTCGACGCGGTCGCCCGGGTCGGCGGCACGGCCACGTGGACGTTGTCGAACCACGACGTCGAACGAGAGGTCACCCGGTACGGCAACGGGTCTCGCGGGACGACCCGTGCCCGCGCGATGGCGCTGGTAGAACTCGCGCTGCCGGGGGCGGCGTTCATCTACAACGGTG
Organism: Prescottella equi; assembly: GCF_002094305.1. Lineage (GTDB taxonomy): Bacteria > Actinomycetota > Actinomycetes > Mycobacteriales > Mycobacteriaceae > Prescottella > Prescottella equi. Next base: position 651,236 of record NZ_LWTX01000001.1, on the reverse strand, counting down.
CCGAACTGGGACTGCCGAACGTCGACCTGCCCGACGCGGCGCTGCAGGATCCGGTGTGGGAACGATCGGGCCACACCGAACGCGGCCGGGACGGATGCCGCGTGCCGATGCCGTGGGAGGGGACGTCGCCGCCCTTCGGCTTCTCGACCGCGCCGGACACGTGGCTGCCGATTCCGGCGGAGTGGGCGGACCTGACCGTCGAGGCACAGCTCGAGGACGTCACGTCGACACTGTCGCTGTATCGCGCAGCGCTCGAGCTGCGCGCGACGCTCCCCCAATGCTCGGGCAGCGAAATCGATTGGTACGGAAGCCCTCCGGGATGCTTCGCGTACCGCCGCCGCGGCGGTCTCGTCTGCGTCCTCAATGCCACCGACGGACCGATCCAGCTGCCACCAGGCACCGTCGTGTTGTCGAGTCTGCCGCTCGTGGACGGCCTGCTACCCGCCGACTCGGCGGCCTGGTTGGTCTGATTCGCCGTCCTCCCGCCCAGCGGGAGGGACGATTTCGCCGCCCTTCACGCGCTTCCTAGGGTCGTGGACGCGACGCGACCGGACACAGGCGCCTCGGGTCGCTCCCCCAACGCACCCCGAGGAGCTCCGCGATGGCCGCGACCGAACCGAACCCGACCGAGAAACCTGGGCAGTCCCACTGGGACCACGAGGTGGATCTGCTCGTCGTCGGCAGTGGCGCAGGGGGTTTCACGGCCGCCCTCGCCGGCGCCGCGGAGGGTCTGGACACTCTGCTGATCGAGAAGTCCGACGTCTACGGCGGTGCCACCGCGCTGTCCGGCGGCGGGGTGTGGGTTCCGAACAATCCTCTGCTGATCCGTGAGGGGCTGGGCGATTCCCGCGCCGACGTCCGCCGATACCTCGACGCGGTGCTCGGCGACCGGGTGCCGTCGGCGAATGTCGACGCATTCATCGACGAGGGCCCGAAAACCCTCGAGTTCCTGGAGACGTCGAGCCCGCACATGCGTTTCCAGTGGTGCACCGGATACTCCGACTACCACCCCGAACAGCCGGGCGGCCGTCCCGCGGGCCGGACGATCGAGCCGCTCCCCGTGGATCTCAGGAAGCTCGGCGCGGACGAGCACCTGCTGCGCCCCGCCGCCCTCGCGACGCCGCCGGGCCTGTTCATCACATCCAAGGACTTCGTGCAGCTCAACATGGTGATGCGCACGTGGAGGGCCAAACTCACCGCGCTCCGAACCGGGTTCAACGCCGTGAAGTCGATCCTGCTGCGCCGACACATGGACACCCTGGGCCGCGCTCTCATCGCGCGACTGCGGCTGGCGCTGAAGGACGCCGGGGTGCCGCTGTGGCTCGAGACGCCGATGCAGACGCTCGTCACCGACGAGACCGGTGCCGTGATCGGTCTGGTCGCCGAGCGGGGCGGTCGCGCGGTGCGGATCCGCGCTCGTCGTGGCGTCGTCCTGGCCACGGGCGGATTCGAGTTCAACGAGGACATGCGCAAGACGTACCTGCCCGAGGGCGGTCGGGACAACTTCAGCGCCGCATCGAAGGACAACACCGGAGACGGCATCGTGGCGGGCCGGAGTGTCGGCGCCGCAGTCGATCTCATGGACGACGCGTGGTGGATGCCGTCGTTCCAACGGCCCGACGGCATCGTGCAGGTGATGGTCGCCGAGCGTTCCGTACCGCGGTCGGTCATCGTGGACCAGCACGGCAGACGATTCACCAACGAGGCGGCGCCGTACGTCACGTTCGTGCACGACCAGTTGGCCGGCGGCCACGAGCCCACCTGGTTCGTGTTCGACGAACGCGCCAAGAAGCGTTACCCGATCGGCGGCATCATGCCGGGGCAGAAGTTCCCCACATCGTGGATCGACGGCGGATTGGTCGTCGTCGCCGACACGGTCGAGGAACTCGCCCACCAGATCGACGTTCCGGTTGCTGGACTCACCGAAACCCTCTCCCGTTTCAACGGATTCGCCCGAAACGGGAAGGACGAGGACTTCCACCGCGGCGAGAGCGCGTACGACAACTACTACGGCGATCCGAGCCTGCCGCACCCCACCCTCGACGTGATCGACACCGCTCCGTACTACGCGCTGCGGATGCGCGCCGGCGACCTGGGCACCAAGGGCGGACTGGTGTACAACGAGAACGGTCAGGTCCTGCGCGCGGACGGCTCCGTGATCGACGGCCTGTACGCCACCGGCAACACGTCGGCGTCGGTCATGGGCAACGACTACGCGGGAGCGGGCGCCACCATCGGACCCGCGATGGTGTTCGGCTACATCGGTGCCCGCCACGCCGCCCGCAGCAAGTGACAAAGCCAAACGCTGGAAGGTGAGCCATATGAGTGAATCGGCAATGCTGTCCGACAAGGTCGTTCTCGTCACGGGCGGCGCCCGTGGCCTCGGCGCTGCATTCGCGCGCCGAATCGTCGAGGGCGGAGGCAAGGTGGTGATCGCGGACGTCCTCGACGACGACGGCCGCACCACCGCCGCCGAACTGGGCGACGCCGCCCGCTACGTCCACCTGGACGTCACGGACGCCGACGCGTGGCGGTCCGCCGTCGAGTTCACGGTCGCCGAGTTCGGGTCGCTGACCGGCCTGGTGAACAACGCGGGAGTATCGACCGGCCAGTACATCGAGCACGAGCCGCTCGAGCACTTCCGGCAGGTCCTCGACATCAACCTCGTCGGAGTGTTCAACGGCATCCAGGCCGTCATCGCCCCCATGCGGTCCGCGGGCGGCGGGTCGATCGTGAACATCTCGTCCGCTGCCGGCCTGATGGGGCTCGCGCTCACCGCCGGCTACGGGGCGTCGAAGTGGGGCGTGCGAGGCCTGTCGAAGATCGCCGCCGTCGAACTCGGCACCGACCGGATCCGCGTCAACTCGGTTCACCCGGGCATGACGTACACGCCGATGACCGCGGGCGTCGGCATCCAGCAAGGGGAAGGCAACTACCCCAACACCCCGATGGGACGGGTCGGCGAGGCAGACGAGATCGCCGGCGCGGTGACCTACCTGCTGTCGGACGCGGCGTCGTACGTCACCGGCGCCGAGATCGCCGTCGACGGCGGCTGGACTGCCGGTCCGACCGTGAAATACGTGATGGGACAGTAGGAAAAGATGGCCACTGCGCACCTGTTCGCGGCCGGCGCGGTGGCGCTCGCAGGGCTGGGCGGACTGCTGCCCGGCGCCGGATCCCTCGGTGCCGGGTCGGTGGACGCCGGTTCCCTCGCGGGTGCCACTCCCCCTCCGCGCGTCGACTATGTCAACGCGATCACGTTGCCCGCCGGCCTCGAGTTCGGCGGCTCCCGCGTGGGCGGGCTGTCGGGCATCGACTTCGACGAGGCGTCGGGCGAGTTCGTCGCGATCAGCGACAATCGCGGCGAGCAGGGTCCGGTCCGCCTGTACACCCTGGACCTCCCGCTCGAGGACGGCCGCCTCACCACCGCCCGGTTCGACGAGGTGGTGCACCTGCGGGACGTCGACGGCGCGCCGTACGCGCCGCGCACCGCCGACACCGAGTCCGTGCGGTGGTTGCCCGATCGCGGCGGCTACATCTACACCAGCGAAGGCGAGTCGAGAACCGGCCGGCCCGGCTTCGTCCGGGAAACGTCCTCCGACGGCATCTTCCTGAGGGACGTGCCGCTGCCGGAGCATTTCGCACCACGTCTCGACCTGGACGGTGCGCTCGTGTCGGGGATCCGCGACAACCTCGGTTTCGAGGCGATGACCCTGTCGCACGACGGTTCCCGCGTCGTGGCGGTGTCCGAGAACGCGCTGGTCCAGGACGGTCCGGCCGCGTCGCTCGACGGCCCGTCGCCGTCTCGGCTGGTGGTTCTCGATCGCGCGACGGGGGCCGACGTCGGCGAGTACGTGTACCCGGTGGACGCGGTCCCGCCCGGCGGCATGGCGCAGGCCACCGGAGTCGCCGAGATCCTCGCGGCCGGCGACGACGCCTACCTGACCCTCGAGCGCACGCTGATCCCGGGCCGGGGCTTCACCGGGAAGATCTACCGCACGACCATCGACGGCGCCGACGACGTGCAGGAGGTGCCCGCTCTCACCGGCGCCGAGCGCGTGATGCGCAAGGAGCTCGTGTTCGACTTCGCCACCGTCGCCGAAGATTCCGATTGCATCGAGGGCATCACGTGGGGACCCCGCCTGCCCGACGGCTCCCGTTCGCTGGTCGTGGTCGCCGACGACAACTTCGGCCTCGCCGGACGCACCACGTTCCATCTGCTGTCGGTCTCGCCCTGACCGCGCGGGGGGTGCGGCGACCGCGTCGTCGATCGCCGCACCCCGCGTGTGCACATTGTGCACACCCTGCGGCATAGGGTGAGCCCGTGGCCGACACCGATCCGAACCCGCAGACCACCCCCGCGCCCACTCGCGCGGCCGGGACGCAGACGCTCGCCCGCGGCCTGCACGCGCTCGAACTCGTTGCGAACTCCGCGAGTGGACTGACCATCCAGGATGTCGCGGATCGACTGGGTGTGCACCGCAGCATCGCGACCCGACTGCTGGCCACCATCGCCGACCGGCGCCTCATCAGCCGCGGACCGGACGGCCGCTACCGCGCCGCGGGCGGTCTGGCCGCGCTCGGCCGCGAGGTCTACTCCGGCCTGCGTGAGGTCGCGACGCCGCTCATGCAGAATCTCGCCGACCGCCTCGGCGCGAGCGTCGCATTGTTCGTGGCGGAGGCCGACGACGCCGTCGCCGTGGTGGTCGCCGAGCCCGCGAACTCGACGGTCCGGGTCTCGTTCCGCCAGGGCGGCCGCCACCCTCTCGATCGCGGTGCCGCAGGGTACGCCCTGCTCTCCGCACTCCCCCCGCGCCCCGGAGAGGATCCCCGGGTGACCGAGGGACGCCGGACCGGCTACGTCATCAGCTTCGGCGAGGTCGAGCCCGGCTACTGGGGCCTGGGCGCCCCCCTCGCCCAGGTCGAGAACGAACCGGCGGCCTGCCTCACCATCATCAGCGCATCGAAGGAACTCATCGAAGGATCCGTGGACGCAACCCTCGAGGCCGTGGCGCAGTTGCGCCGGTACACCACCTGACCTGACGGCCCGATTTCCGGACGAGAGACCCGCACCGACCCGTTCGGTGCGGGTTTCGTGCGTTCTGCAGGGTGACAGCCACGTGGGCTTGCGAGGGGCGGCGTGTCCGTGTTCACATAGTGCGTATCGATGTGCAACTAACGGTCACCAAGACGCGCTATTCGCACACTCGAACCCCGGGCCGGCGCAACCGCAGTGAGGAACCTATGAACACCACCCACCACGACAGTGACGTGATCATCGTCGGCGCCGGGCCCGTCGGCCTGATGCTCGCGAACATCCTCGGCATGTACGGCCGGTCGGTGACCGTGCTCGAGGCCCTCGACGACCTCATCGACTACCCGCGCGGCGTCGGGCTCGACGACGAGTCCTTCCGGACGATCCAGACCGTCGACCTGGTCGATTCCGTACGTCCGCACACCAATCCGCAGCACATCATGCGGCTGGTCAACGGCGCCGGGAAGGTGATCCTGGTCAACAATCCGCAGACCGTGGAGTTCGGGTGGGAGCGCAAGCACGGATTCATCCAGCCCGAGGTGGATCGCGCACTGTACGAAGGACTTTCGCGGTTCGACGACGTCCGCGTCCTGTTCGGCCACCAGGTCGAGACCGTCGAGGAGGACACCGAGTCGGTCACCGCGATCGCTCACGTCACCGGACGCGACGGCACAGTCGAGGAGCACCGCTTCCGGGCCCGCTACCTGGTGGGCTGCGAGGGCGGCAAGTCGCCGACGCGCAAGCGCCTGGGCGTCACCTTCGAGGGTGAGTCGCCGTCCACGCGATGGCTCGTCGTGGACGTGAACAACGATCCGCTCGGCACGCCGAACGTGTTCCTCGGCGCCGATCCCAAGCGACCGTACGTCTCGATCGGTCTGCCGCACGCAGTGCGCCGCTGGGAGTTCATGCTCCTCGACGGCGAGACCGAGGAGCAGGTGACCGACCCGGCCTTCGTCGATCAGCTTCTCGCCGAGCATGTTCCGGATCCGTCGAAGCTCGAGTTCATCCGCCGCCGGGTCTTCACGCACCACGGCCGGGTGGCGTCGAGCTTCCGGAAGGGGCGCCAGATCGTCGCCGGCGACGCCGCACACCTGATGCCGGTGTGGATGGGCCAGGGCTGGAACTCCGGCATGCGCGACGCGACCAACCTCGGCTGGAAGCTGGCAGCGGTGCTGTCCGGACAGGCCGGGGACGACCTCCTCGACACCTACACCGACGAGCGCAAGGAGCACGCGCAGGCGATGGTCGACCTGTCGCTCACGTTCGGCAGGTTCATCAAGATCACCAACCCGGCGGCCGCCGCCCTGCGCGACGCCGCGTCGTCCGCACTGAACCTCTTCCCACAGGTGAAGAGCTACTTCGCGGACATGCGCTTCAAGCCCATGCCGCGCTACACCCGCGGGGTGCTCGCCGATCCCACGACGCAGGCGTCCGGCCGGGCCGCGGCCCGCCTGACCAGCAGACTGGTCCCGGTCCGAACCGCCAACAGCACCGTGTCCCCGGTCGGCGTGCAGTTCCCCCAGCCACGGGTGACCACCCGAGCAGCCACCGACGTTCTGCTCGACGACGCGATCGGCAACTGGTGGTCGGTGCTGGTGTGGGGCAACAACCCGCGCGATCTGTTGCCGCAGGAATCGCTCGACAAGCTCGCCGTGCTGGGTGCCCGACTGATCGCGATCGTTCCGGAGACCCAGCGCGAGTGGGCCGAGAAGTACATGGACGACGACGTCGTCGTCCTCGGTGATCACACCGGCGCAGTGAAGAAGTGGTTCGACGACCGGCCCACCCCGATCATCTTCCTGCGCCCGGACCGGTTCGTGGCCGGCGCCTGCCTGGCCCAGCACGCTCCCGCAACCCTCGACGCCATCCTGGCGGCGATGTCGTTCACCGGCCGACCCGCGTCCGTCACCGCCCAGCCGTCGCTCGCCAACTGAAGGAGATTTCCATGTCCGTCCCGACCCCCGACTACACGACCGACGCCTTCTTCGGGCTCGAGGACAAGTGGCTCGAGACCGCCGCCGGCGAGCTCACGCACTACCACGACCTCGGTGAGGGCACCCCGATCCTGTTCCTGCACGGCTCCGGCACCGGCGTCACCGCCGCCGCGAACTGGTGGCTCAACCTCCCCGAACTGAGCCGCTACGGGCGCTGCATCGCAATCGACTCGATCGGCTACGGGCAGTCCGTCGTCGCCGACGGCACTGCGTACGGCATCAAGGAATGGGTCCGCCACGCGGTGCGCGTCCTGGACTCGCTCGGCATCGAGAAGACGTGGATCGTCGGCAACTCCCTCGGCGGTTGGCTGGCCTTCCAGTTCGCGATCGACTTCCCCGACCGGCTCCTCGGCATCGTGTCGATGGGCACCGGCGGCGCCAAACTGACGGGAGCGCTTGCCGCGCATTCGAATCCGACGCTCACCGAGGACGGCATCCGCAAGACCCTCGAGATGTTCGTGGTCGACAAGTCGCTGGTCACCGACGAGTTGGTGTCGCTGCGCTACCAGTCGGCCCTCAACGACACCGCCTCCGACAGGCTGGCCGACGTCGTCGCCGCCCGCGACCGGGACCGCCACGCCCTGCCGCTGGACTTCGAGGTCCTCGCCCGCCTCGACATCCCGGTCCTGCTCGTCCACGGCGTCCAGGACGTCGTGATCCCGGTGTCGCGGACGTGGGAGCTGCTCAACGTGATCCCCCACGCCGACGCGCACATCTTCAGCCAGTGCGGCCACTGGTCCCAGGTCGAGCGCGCAGCCGAGTTCAACGAGGTCGTCGGCAGCTACCTCGCCCGCCACGCCGACACCCGCCGCTGATCGGGGGAGGATCGTCATGCCACAGGCACTGCTGTGCATGTCCCACAGCCCACTGCTCGACCACGCCGACCCGCCGGCCGACGTCGTCGCGTCGGTGCAGGGTGCGTTCGAGCACGCGCGGACGTTCGTTCGCGACTTCGATCCGGATCTGGTGGTGAACTTCGGCCCGGACCACTTCAACGGGTTCTTCTACGACCTGATGCCGCCGTTCTGCCTCGGCTACCGCGCGCACGGCACCGGTGACTACGACTCGTTCGCGGGTGAGCTGGACGTCCCCGAGGAGATCGCCGAAGACCTCGCGCAATTCGTGATCGACCGCGGCATCGATCTGGCGATCTCGCGGCGAATGGAGGTCGATCACGGCGCCGTGCAGCCGATGGAGATCCTCCACGACGGTGACGCCGCCGCCCGGCCGGTTCTCCCGGTCTTCGTGAACTCGGTGGCCCGCCCGTTCGTCCCGATGTCCCGGGTGCGGGCGTTCGGGCAGGCCGTGGGCGAGTACTTCCGCGGCACCGACCGCCGGGTGCTGTTCATCGGTTCGGGGGGCCTGTCGCACGATCCCCCGGTACCCCAGTACGCGACGGCCACCGATGCGCAGCGTGAGTTCCTCACCGGGGGAAGACATCCCACAGCGGAGGCGCGCGCAGCGCGACAAGCGAACACGATCGCCACCGCGCGCCGGTTCGCGGCCGGCGAGGCGGACATCATGGACCTCAACCCGGACTGGGACCGCGGATTCCTCGAGGTCTGCCGGTCCGGACGTGTGGAGGACTTCGACCGCTACACCGCCGACGACATGGATGCCGCCGCCGGACACTCCTCGCACGAGGTCCGCACCTGGGTGGCCGCATATTCGGCGCTGCACGCGTGCGGGGACTACGCCGTGACGTACGAGTTCTACCGGCCCATCCCGGAGTACATCGCGGGCTTCGCCGTCACCACCGCCGTCCCCCGCTGACCCACACCCGTTCCGGACGGGGGTTGACAAGTTCGGTGATCTGTCTCACAGTCGAGACATGACGACGACCATGTCCGGCAAGGCGTCCTACGTTCCCCGATCCGGCGAGTCGTGGCGGGATCCGTGGGGCATGTACGCGGCGCTGCGCGATCACGACCCCGTGCACCATGTCGTGCCCGACGGATCGCCGCAGGACGACTACTGGGTGCTCACCCGGCACGAGGACGTGTACACCGCGGCGCGTGACGCCGAGACTTTCTCGTCGGCCGAGGGCCTGACGATGACGTACGGCGAGCTCGACAAGATCGGGCTGCGCGACAATCCGCCGCTGGTGATGCTCGATCCGCCGGTGCACACGCAGTTCCGTCGCCTCGTCGCGCGCGGTTTCACTCCCCGCCAGGTCGAGGCCGTCGAACCGGAGGTGCGCCGCTTCGTCGTCGAACGACTCGAGGGCCTGCGCGCCGCCGGCGAGGGCGACATCGTCACCGCGCTGTTCAAGCCGCTGCCCAGCATGGTCGTGGCCCACTACCTGGGTGTGCCGCCGGAGGATCGCGGCCGGTTCGACGGCTGGACCGATGCGATCGTCGCCGCGAACGCGACTGGTGACCCCCTCGCGGCCCAGACCGCAGTGGTCGAGCTGATGACGTACTTCGGTGGTCTGATCGAACGCCGCAAAGCCGAGGCCGAGGCGGGCAACGCCGGTGACGACACCATCTCGCACCTCGTCGCCGCTGGCATCGGCGCGGACGGCGACGTCTCCGGCCTGCTTTCGATCCTCGGGTTCGCGTTCACCATGGTGACCGGCGGCAACGACACCACCACCGGAATGCTCGGCGGCGCAGTGCAACTACTGACTCAGCGCCGCGATCAGCGGGATCTGCTGCTCGCCGACCCGGGGCTGATCCCGGGGGCGATCGAGGAGCTCCTGCGGCTGACGTCGCCGGTCCAAGGGCTGGCGCGCACCACGACGTGCGACGTCACGATCGACGACGCCACCATCCCCGCAGGACGCAAGGTGCTGCTGGTCTACGGGTCCGCGAACCGCGATCCCCGCGCGTTCGGCGAGAACGCCGAGGAACTCGACGTTCGGCGAAACCCGAAGCAGATCATGACGTTCAGCCACGGCAACCACCACTGCCTCGGCGCAGCGGCCGCACGGATGCAGGCCCGCGTCGCGCTCGAGGAACTGCTCGCTCGCTGTCCCGATTTCGACGTCGACATCGACGGCGTCGAGTACGCCGCCGGCAATTACGTGCGCCGCCCCACCCACGTTCCGTTCCGCGCCGGGTGACGATGTCCTCCAGCACATCCCGCACCTGGCTGAGCGACGAACGAGTCGAAGCGGCCGCCGGGAGGATCCTCGACGCCGCGGCCCTGTTGTTCGTCGAGCGCGGTGTCGCGGCGACGGGCATGGCCGACATCGCGAAGGCGGCGGGCTGCTCGCGGGCGACGCTGTACCGGTACTTCGAGAACCGCGGCGCACTGCACCGCGCCTTCGTGCACCGCGAGGCCCGGCGGCTCGGTGATCGGATCGCCCGCGCCGTCGCGGCCGTCGCCGATCCGCGGCAGCGGGTCACCGAGGCCGTGCTCATGGCGGTCCGCGAGGTCCGGTCGACGCCGGCGCTGGCAGCGTGGTTCGGTCTGGGCGACGCCGGTCTGGCCTCCGAGCTCGCGAGCACGTCGGAGGTGATCGACGTGCTCGGCACCGCCTTCCTCGCCGACGTCCGGCACGCCGACGACGCCGAGATCACCCGTCGTGCGCGCTGGTCGGTGCGGGCGATCGTCTCGCTCCTCACGGTGCCGGGGATCGACGACGCGGACGAGCGGGCCATGGTCGAGCAGTTCCTGGTACCGGTACTGCTGCCTTCCGTGTGATGCCGCACACTGTAACGCTCCGCCTCGCACCGTCGGATACACGATCGGAAAGTCGGGGACTCGAGGGAGCACACATGTCGATGGGCACGCGGAACACCACCTGTGAGGGCTCGGTCCCCGGGGTGATCGAGCCGGGCCTGGTGCTCCGGTCGTCCGACGTCTACGTCGTGGGACGGGAGAAGGTGCGCGAGTTCGCCCGCGCGATTCTCGCGACGGATCCGGCGCACCACGACGTCGACGCCGCCCGGCAGGCCGGGTACGCGGACATCGTCGCCCCGCCCACCTTCACGGCGGTGGTGACGGCAACCCTGATCCGGGACATGCTGACCGATCCGGACTCCGGAATCGACCTGAGCCGGCAGACCCCGATCCACGTGAACGAGAAGATCACACTCGCGGCGCCGATCCTGGCCGGTGACGCCCTCACCGCGTCACTGGCCGTCACCGGTGTCAGTGAGCGTGGCGGGGCGGTGTTCCTCGACACCGAGACCACCCTGCACACCGCCGCGGGCGAGCTGCGGTCGACCGTGCTGTCGTCGATCCTGCTCACCCCCAACACCGAGCCGGCGAGTCCCGAACCGGAACTGGTGGGGGCCCGCTGACCCGGACCTATGCCGTGAACAGCGGGATCGCACCCGCACGGCGGGCGTAGACCGAGCCGAACCGCGCGTCCAGGCGCAGCCACGACGGGGTTGCCCGTACCCGCACGACCTCGGTCTCGGCGATAGCGTGGACGTCGGTGTCCGCGGCGGCCGGGCGACCGTCGGCGAGCGGCACGAATCCCATTCCGGTGAGCGCGAACACCGTTCGCATGGCGATCGCCACCTCGGTACCACCGCCCGCGACCTCGAGAACCTTCTGCTCGAGCAGCGATGTCGGCGGCCCCTGCGCGCTGCCGTGTTCCTTCGCCAGTGCGGCGCCGCGCTGCGCCAGATCGAGGAGAACCCGGGCCGGGACGTCGTCCACGTGCACGAAGCCCGACTCCGGCGGAAGGGCGCCACGCCAAGCCGAATCCATCGCGAATCCCGGATCGATGTCGCCGCCGTCCCCGGCGAGCGCGCGCAGTAGCTCGTCCCCCGCAGCGGTGGTGTCGGCAGGGCGGACGTCGCCGGCCACGACACGGGTCGCCAGGGCATCGAAACCCGTTGGCGCCCAGACCGAAACTCGTCCGCCGCTTCTCCGCTTCAACCGGACGACGGCGGCCTCGTCGAGCCGGATCGCCCGCCCGACGAACATCGCGAGATCCGCGCGATCAGCTTCGGAGGGAATCGTCAGGACACGCTCACGCACGCTTCCACAACTCCAGGTACCCGCGCTCGGACGGGGTCAGCCGCCGCAGCCGCTGCGTCCCGATGTCGAAGGCCGCGATCTGCGTCGACGCGACGATCGACGGCGGCGTCGACGGCGCCGCTCCCCCGGGACGCACCTCGTAGGCGATCGTGAAGTCCACAGCCCGAATCTGCTCCACCCACATCAGCACGTCGAGCGGGCTGTCCTCGTGACGCAGTTGCCCGCGATACCGCACCCGTAGGTCGGCGATCACCGCGCCGTCGCGCAACGTCACCGTCGGCGCGCCGTCCTCGAACAGCCAGGGGATCCGCGCCTCCTCGAGCAGCGTCACCATGCGCGCATGGTTGATGTGCTGGAACGCGTCCATGTCCGACCACCGGACCACGACCCGTGTATGGAATCCCACCGGCTGCGCGCCGACGGCCTTCCCGTTGTGCACGGTCTCCTGGGAACCGCTCACCTTCCGACCTCCGATCTGGTGCCCACACCCCGCACCATGCTGCGTACCTGACGCGCCGCCACCGACAGCGTCGCAAGGTCCAGCGTTCCAGACTCGAAGATCTCGGCCAGCGCGGACCTCGATCGCGCGAGTCGTGAGGCGTTCGTGGACTCCCAGTAGTCGATCTTCTCCTCGGGGGTCTCGTCCGGTTCACCGCCGACGAGGACTTCGAGGGTGAGCGAGCGCAGCGACCCGTACAGGTCGTCGCGCAGCGCCAGCCGGGCCAGCGAATGCCACCGGTCGCCGCGGGCGAGGTCGGACACGGCGGTGAGCAGCCAGTCGATGCCCAGGTGCGCGTCCAGCGCGAAATACAGTTCCGCCACCTCCTCGCCGTCGCGCTCGCAGATGTCGGCGACGTCGATGATGTCGAGCAGACAGAACAGGTCCAGCAGCCGGTACACCTCGAGCGCGAGTTCGCGCGGGGCGCCGTCCGCGATCGCCGACCGCGATCGGCGTTCCAGATCGGTGACGTGGTGGCCGCGCAGCCAGCCCGGCACCTTCGGCGCGAGCCTGCGGAACTCACTCGAGTAGCGGGAGATCTCGGCACCCACCGCGATCGGCTGCGGCCGGTTCGACAGGAACCAGCGCGACGCGCGGTCCAGCACCCGCCGCGACTGCAGCATGAGGAGATCCGAGACCTCCGACGGCACGTCGGCCGTCCCGACCCGCGACCACACGTCGTGCAGTTCGAAGATCTCGGTCACCGCGGCGTAGGCGCGGATCGCGTCGGTGCTCGACGCGCCCGCGTCCTCCGCGAGCCGGTACGCGTACGTGATGCCGCCGTTGTCGATCGCCTCGTTCGCCAGCATCGTGGCCACGATCTCGCGACGCAGCGAGTGCCCGCGGATCGCCGCGCCGAACCGATCGCGCAGCGGCTCCGGGAAGTAACCGGGCAGACGAGCGGCGAAGAAGTCGCTGTCCGGCAGTTCGGTGGCGAGGAGGTCCTGCTTCAGCGCGAGTTTGGCGTGCGCCATCACCGTCGCCAGCTCGGGAGAGGTGAGCCCGCCGCCCGCCTGCGCCCGCCGGCCGAACTCGGCCTCGGTGGGCAGCGCCTCGAGCTTGCGGTCGAGCCCGTGGTGGGTGACGAGCGTGGCGATCAGACGACGGTGCACCCCCAGCATTTGGGGCGCGCTGGCACGGGACATGCCGAGCTGGTCGTTCTGGGCGATGTTGTCCGCCAACACCAGTCGGGCCACTTCGTCGGTCATCGATGCGAGCAGAGGATCGCGGTCCGCGCTCGGCAGTTCACCGCTGCTGACGACGGCGTCGAGCAGGATCTTGATGTTGACCTCGTGGTCGGAGCAGTCGACACCGGCCGAGTTGTCGATCGCGTCGGTGTTGATCTTGCCCCCGTGCAGCGCGTACTCGATTCGTCCCAGCTGCGTCACACCGAGGTTGCCGCCCTCCCCGACCACGCGGGCACGGACGTCGGCCCCGAGCACGCGAACCGCGTCGTTGCTCTTGTCGCCCACCGACGCGTCGGACTCCGACGCCGCTTTGACGTAGGTGCCGATACCGCCGTTCCACAACAGGTCGACCGGCGCCTGCAACACGGCCTTGACCAGATCCGGCGGCGACAGTTCGGTCACGTCGTCGCCGAGTCCCAGCGCGGCCCGCACCTGTGGGCTCACCGGTACCGATTTCGCGGTCCGCGCGTACACGCCGCCGCCTTCGCTGATCAGCGCGCGGTCGTAGTCGTCCCACGACGAGCGCGGCAACGCGAACATGCGCCGCCGCTCGGCGAACGAGCGCGCCGCGTCCGGCGTCGGGTCGAGGAAGATGTGCCGGTGGTCGAATGCCGCGACCAGCCGGATGTGCTCGCTGAGCAGCATCCCGTTCCCGAACACGTCGCCGCTCATGTCGCCGATTCCGGCCACCGTGAAATCGTCTGTGGCCACGTCGATCCCGAGTTCCCGGAAGTGGCGCTTGACGCTCTCCCACGCACCCCGGGCGGTGATGCCCATCTCCTTGTGGTCGTAGCCGGCCGAGCCGCCGGACGCGAACGCGTCGCCGAGCCAGAACCCGTAGTCGGCGGCCACGCCGTTGGCGATGTCGGAGAAGGTCGCGGTCCCCTTGTCCGCCGCGACGACGAGGTACGTGTCGTCCCCGTCCTTCCGAACAACGCGCGCGGGCGGCACCACGGCGCCGCTCACCCGGTCGACGTTGTCGGTGAGGTCGAGCAGTCCGGAGATGAACTTGCGATAGCAGGCCACCCCCTGATCTCGTACCGCCTGGCGGTCGACGGCCGCATCACCGGTCGGCGCCACCGGCTGCTTGACGACGAAACCGCCCTTCGCACCGACCGGGACGATCACCGCGTTCTTCACCGCCTGCGCCTTGGCCAGGCCGAGGATCTCGGTGCGGAAGTCCTCGCGCCGGTCCGACCAGCGCAGTCCGCCGCGCGCGACCGGACCGAACCGCAGGTGCACGCCCTCGACCTCCGGCGAGTACACGAATACCTCGAACTGCGGGCGCGGCTTCGGCAGTTCGGCGATGCGGGCGGGCTCGAACTTGAGCGAGAGGAACTCTCGCGACAGCCCGTCGGCCCCCTGCACGAAGTAGTTGGTGCGCAACGTCGCACGGACGAGCCCGAACAACGCCCGCAGAATGCGGTCGACGTCGAGGCTGACGACCGTGTCGATCGCCGTGCGCAAGTCGTGCTCGAGGGACTCCGACCGCTGCGCCGACGCGGCGTCGGGGTCGAACATCGACTCGAACAGTTCGACGAGCAGGCGGGCCACCTCGGGGTGCGCAAGTACCACCGACTCGATGTGCCCCTGGCTGTAGGCGAAGCCCGCCTGGCGCAGGTACTTCACGTAGGCGCGCAGCACCGAAACCTGCCGCCAGTCCAGCCCGGAGCGCAGCACAAGCTCGTTGAACCGGTCCGCCTCGCACCGCCCGTGCCAGATCGCGGCGAACGCCCCGGTGAGCCGATCGCGCAGCTGTTCACCGGGCCCGTCCGCGCCGATCCCCGCCGCGGCGTCACCCAGCAGCTCCCGGGGTACCGCGAGCCCGAACTCGTACAGCCAGCACTGGAGGCCGTCCGGACGCCGTACCGCGTACGGACGCTCGTCGAGCACCTCGACACCGAGGCTGTGCAGCGCCGGAAGTATGTGGGACAGCGAGATTCCGTCGCCGACGAAGTAGAGCGCGAACTGCCACCGCCACGCCGGAGCGGGCGAGTCGTGGTGGATCCGCATGTCGATCGAGTCGGCGTCGAGACCCTCGAAGCGGCTGATGTCGACGAGCGCCTCCGCGGCGTCGAAGTCCTCCTTGTAGGCCTCGGGGAGCTCGGCCGCATACTTCGCGGCGACGGCCGGATCCACATCGGGATCGGCTGCCACGGCGTCCGCGAAATGGTCGTCCCAGCTGCGGCTCGCCTCGGCGAGCAGGCCCTGGATGCGGAGCCGATTGGCCTCCGACGTGTCGACGCGGCCGTCGCGTGAGCCGGGCGGCTTCCGGATCGTCACGTGCAGCATCGCCAGGTCCCCCTCCGAGACCCGCGCGGTGTAGTCGAGTAATCCACCGCCCAGCTCGTCCAGCAGGATCTGCTGCATCGCCAGGCGTACCCGGGTGGTGTAGCGGTCCCGCGGCAGGTACACCAGACACGAGACGAACCGTTCGAAGCTGTCCTCGCGCATGAACAGTCGGATCTGCCGGCGCAGCCCGATGTTGAGCACCGCGGTCATCGTCTCGAGCAACGCGTCGGCGTCGATCGAGAACAGTTCGGTGCGCGGAAACGACTGCACCACCTCGAGCATCGCCTGGCCCGAGAAGGAGTCGATACCGAAACCTGCGCGCTCGATCGCGGTGCGCACCCGACGCGCGATCACCGGAATCTCCAGGACGTTCTCGTGCATTGCGGTCACCGTGAACACCCCGAGGAAGCGATGCTCACCGACGATCGCACCGTCGTCGTCGAGGATGCTGACACCCACGAAGTACGGATACACCGACCGGTGCACCGTGGCCGGCGCCGAGCCCTGCGTCAACACCAACAGCGGACGATCCGGAATGTCCACCGTGAGCGGGATTCTGACGTGCTCGTCGGCGTGGGCTTCCGACCGCAGTACACCCAGTCCGCTCTCCTGGATCCGCCGGGTGCGGTGGTCGTCTCCGCATTCGTAGCGGCGATAGCCGAGCACGGTGTAGTGCCCGTCGGCGAGCCAGCGCAGCAGGTCCGCGCAGTCTCGCAGTTCGTCGGCCGACCGGCCGGGCGGCGGATTCTCCGCTCGGACATCGAGTTCGGCCGCGACCGCGAGTTGCAGACCGCGCATGGCATCGGTGTCCGCCACGACCTGTCCCACGTCGGAGAGCACCGCGGCGATGGAAGATTCGAGCTCGTCGAGGATCTCGTCCTCGGTCGCAGGATGCAGTTGCACGTGCATCCACGACTCCGCGAGGGCATCGGTCGGGAGGTCGCGGATCGGGACGTCGGCGAGAATCTGTTCCAGCATGCCGTCGGCGTCCCGGCGCACACCCAGTATCGGATGGACGACCTCGCTGATCGACGCATCGAGTCGGCCCAGCAATGCGGTGACGGACTCGACGAGCAGCGGCATGTCGTCGGCGACGATCTGCAGTGCGGCCCCGACGCCGGAGCCGTCGGACGGACGGTGGACGCGGGTGACCGCTTCACCCGGCAGGCGCCGCGCCGCGAGCAACACGTGCTCCCGGACGATCGCGTCGGCGTGCCGGTCGAGGACGCTGTCGGGTTCGCCGGCGGACGTGTGACGGAAATACACCGCCCTCAGGTCCGCCAGGCCGGCCCGCACGTCCGAGGACAGCGTCAGTGACCAGTCGGTATCTACAGAATCCGTCATCGCGACGCTCCGTCCCTGTTCGAGATCACCGCGGTTGGCTCAATGGCGAGCCTAACCGCGGCGACCCCGGGTCGCGCGGAACTGCCGGTGCGGACGGGTCCCGGAGGGACCCCCGCGTGGGCTACGCGGGCGTCGTGGCCGGCAGGTAGCGGCCGAGCACCTCGCGCTCGACGTCTGAGAGCACACGTGACGTCTCCGCCCGCGCGTCGAAGCCGACCATGACGGCGTCGCCCTTGGCGCAGACGGTGCCGGCGATGTCCTTGACGACGTGCCGCAACGTGAACGACGACGTCCCGACGTGGACCACCGACACCTCCACCCGGACCGGGCCGGAGGCATCGGTGATGGGGCGCAGGAACTCGGCGTCCATCTTGCGGACGACGACGGCCCGGGGTGCGGCGCCCGACGACGCCGCACCCTCCGTCAGGAAGAGCGACCGCGCTTCCTGCATGTACTCCACGACGCGGGCGTTGTTGACGTGTCCGAGGCGATCGGAATCGCCCCAACGCACCTGGACGTCGCAGCTGTAGACCTGGTTCGACACGGGGTCAGTCGCGGGTCAGCTTGCGGTGGGTGACCCGGTGCGGACGCGCCGCATCGGCACCCAGCCGCTCGACCTTGTTGGCCTCGTACGCCTCGAAGTTGCCCTCGAACCAGAACCACTTGCCCTCTTCGACGTTGCCCTCCCACGCGAGGATGTGCGTGCAGGTACGGTCCAGGAACCAGCGGTCGTGGGAGATCACGACGGCGCAGCCCGGGAACTGCTGCAGGGCGTTCTCGAGCGAGCTGAGGGTCTCGACGTCGAGGTCGTTGGTCGGCTCGTCGAGGAGGATCAGGTTGCCGCCCTCCTTGAGGGTCAGCGCGAGGTTCAGACGGTTACGCTCACCACCGGAGAGCACCTCCGACCGCTTCTGCTGGTCCGGTCCCTTGAACCCGAACGCGGAGACGTACGCGCGCGAGGGCATCTCGTTCTGACCGACCTCGATGAAGTCGAGCCCGTCGGAGACGACCTCCCACACCGTCTTCTTGGGGTCGATGTTGGCGCGGGACTGGTCGACGTAGCTCAGCTTCACCGTGTCGCCGACCTTCACCGTGCCGGAGTCCGGCTGCTCGAGACCGACGATGGTCTTGAACAGCGTCGTCTTGCCGACACCGTTGGGGCCGATGACACCGACGATGCCGTTGCGGGGCAGTGTGAACGACAGGTCCTTGATGAGCACCCGGTTCTCGAAACCCTTGTCGAGGTGGTCGACCTCGACGACGACGTTGCCCAGGCGCGGCGGCGTCGGGATCTGGATCTCCTCGAAGTCCAGCTTGCGGTGCTTCTCGGCCTCCGCGGCCATCTCCTCGTACCGGTCGAGGCGGGCCTTGTTCTTGGTCTGGCGGGCCTTGGCGCCGGAGCGGACCCAGGCGAGCTCCTCCTTGAGCCGCTTCTGCAGCTTCTGGTCCTTCTTGCCCTGGACCTCGAGGCGCTCGGCCTTCTTCTCCAGGTAGGTGGAGTAGTTGCCCTCGTACGGATGCAGCTTGCCGCGGTCGACCTCGCAGATCCACTGGGCGACGTGGTCGAGGAAGTAGCGGTCGTGGGTGACGGCGAGGACGGCGCCGGGGTAGCTCGCGAGGAACTGCTCGAGCCACAGCACCGACTCGGCGTCGAGGTGGTTGGTGGGCTCGTCGAGCAGCAGCAGGTCGGGCTTGCTCAGCAGCAGCTTGCACAGCGCGACGCGGCGACGCTCACCGCCGGACAGGTGCGTGACCGGCTCGTCGGCCGGCGGGCACCGCAGCGCGTCCATCGCCTGCTCGAGCTGCGAGTCGAGGTCCCACGCGTCGGCGTGGTCGAGCTCCTCCTGGAGCTTGCCCATCTCCTCCATCAGCTCGTCCGAGTAGTCGGTCGCCATGAGTTCGGCGATCTCGTTGAACCGGTCGAGCTTGACCTTGATCTCGCCGAGGCCCTCCTCGACGTTCTGCTTGACCGTCTTCTCCTCGTTGAGCGGCGGCTCCTGCAGCAGGATGCCGACCGTCGCCTCGGGGTCGAGGAAGGCCTCGCCGTTCGAGGGCTGGTCCAGACCGGCCATGATCTTCAGGATGCTCGACTTACCGGCGCCGTTCGGGCCCACCACACCGATCTTGGCGCCCGGGTAGAAGCTCATGGTGACGTCGTCGAGAATGACCTTGTCGCCATGCGCCTTGCGCACCTTTTTCATCGTGTAAATGAACTCAGCCACCCAAAGGCTCCAATCTGGACTGGAAAAGCGCAGCTCACCGGCTGCGAGAACGTACGACTCGACCGCCAGCCTACCGCGCCGGTCCCGCACCTCTCCCCCGTGCGCGACCGGTACCCGATAATGACGCGGTGCGGTCGCGGAAGAAGATCTTGGACGCCACTCTCGGATTGATCGGCAGCGCCGGGTTCGAGGGTGTCAACATCGCAGCCGTGGCCGCCGCTGCGGGTGTCACCCGGCAGACGGTGTACTCGATCTTCGGCACGCGCGAGGATCTCGTCTCACAGGCGATCGCCGGTCTCGCCGTCGAGGTGCTCGGCGACATCCGTGCCCGGCTAGCGGCCACACAGTCGGCAGTCGAGTACGTCGTCGAACTCGTCGTCGCCGGCCGGGCAGCGGTCCGGGACACACCCGTCCTGCGCGCGCTGCTCCGCGCCGGCGACGGCAATCCGTTGTTCGATCCGGGGATGATCAGCCGCGCCAAACCGGTTGCCCGCGAACTCCTCTCACCGCTCGTCGAGCGCGAGCCCCGACTCGCCGACCGCGCCGACGACATCACCGAGATCACCTTGCACCTCGCACTGTCGGTCGTCTTCTTCGACGACGAGACGCTGCACGCCGACGACGAGCTGCGCCGGTTCCTCACGCGCTGGCTCGCGCCTGCTCTGACGCTCGACCGGTAGACGCGTACCCCTCCCCAAGTTCTTGACAGTCGAGCCGACAAGTGTCTAGTTTTAGCTCGCTCTCCGGAGTGAGTCGGATCACTCCGCGCGGCTGACCACCCGTCCGCCCGGGGCTGAAGGGACCCTTCGTACGCCCACAGCGCGTCGAGGGCACCTTCGACCGATGCCACCACTGCGTACGAACCGGGGGATGTGCTGTGCCCGACATCAAGAGACGCTCCTTTCTGACCGCTGCCGCGGTCGCCGGGATGACGCTCGCGGCGCCGGTGACGGCCCGCGCCGCCGTGGGTATCGCGGCCCGCGTCGACCGGATACCGCTCACCCGTGAGGACCACCGGGTGATCGTGATCGGCTCGGGGTTCGGTGGCGGCGTGACCGCTCTGCGTCTCGCCGAGGCAGGTGTGCCGGTCACCGTCCTCGAACGTGGAATCCGCTGGCCCACAGGGCCGAACGCATCGACCTTCCCCAGCCCGACGGCACCGGACAAGCGTGCACTGTGGTACAAGTCCGTACCACAGCTGTTCGGCCGCCCGATTCTCGTCGAACCGTTCACCGGGCTGGTCGAGGCGGTGCCCGGTGACAACATCACCGCGCTGTGCGCGGCGGGTGTGGGCGGCGGATCCCTCATCTACCAGGGCATGTCGCTGCAACCGGCGGAGGCCGTCTTCACGACGCACTTCCCCACCGGGATCGACTGGACCGAGATGGACCGCGTCCACTACCCGCGCGTGGCACGCATGCTGCAACTCTCCGTCGCGCCCGACGAACTGGTCGACAGCCCGAGCTACCTCGCGCCGCGGACCTTCGCGCAGCACGTCGAACGCGCCGGGCTGCCGCTGTCGAAGATCCCGATGCCGATCGACTGGAAGTACGCGCTCGACGAGCTACGCGGGGTGATGCGGCCGTCGTACACCAACGGCGACGGCGCGCTCGGCGTCAACAACGGTGGCAAGCACTCCGTCGACGTCACCTATATCGCGGCCGCCGAGGCCACGGGCAGGGTCACGGTGCAGGCGCTGCATGAGGTCACCGACGTCGGGCGAGCACCGGACGGCCGCTGGGCCGTGCACGTGAACCGGATCGACACCACCGGCCGGATCCTGGAGAACAAGATCCTCACCACCAACGCGTTGGTGATGGCCGCCGGCAGCCTGAACACGACCCGGATGCTGGTGCGGGCCGCGGGACAGGGACGGATTTCCGACCTGCCCGACGGTCTCGGCGACGGCTGGGGAACCAACGCCGACCGGATCTACGTGTGGACGACGCCGGACCGTGAGTTCGGCGTCGCGCAGGGCGGCCCCGTCGTCTACGGCAGCCTCAACTGGGACGACCCGGCGACGGCGCACACCGTCATCCAGGCCTCGATCCCGTCGCTGTCGGTCGACGTGCACAGCACAATGCTCGTCGGCTACGGCGTCAGCGACGGCCGTGGCCGCTTCGACTACGACCCCGCGCGCGGCGACGCGGTGCTGCGTTGGCCGCACGAGGGCGACTGGGCCGTCCAGACCGGTCACATCGATCGGACGGTCCGGGCGATCGCCGGCCCGACGAGCATCGTCACCGACACCAACGCGATCGTCCCGTCCACGTGGCACCCGCTGGGCGGGGCCTGCATGGAGACGGTGTGCGATCTCGAGGGCCGGGTCCACGACCAGCGTGGGCTGTACGTCCTCGACGGCGCCCTCATGCCCGGCAACACCGCCGCCTGCAATCCGTCGATGACGATCGCCGCCGTCGCCGAACGTGCGCTCGACCGGATCGTCGCGCACGACGTCGGGGTCGTCATCTGACCGTCCGTGCACCTCCCTCTTCGGAAGAGCACTCCATGAACATGTTCCGCAGGACCCCCGGACGGGCCGCCGTCGCTGCCTTGGTGACCTGTGCCGCAACCGCACTCACCGTCGCCGTACCCGGCCGGGCCGGCGCCGATTCCCCGCCCGACTTCTATTCGCCGCCGGCGTTGTCGGCGGACGCCCCCGGCGGCATCGTTCGCAGCGAACCGCTGCCGCTATTCGCGACCATCCCCGAGTCCGACGGGACCTGGCCTGTCGCAGCGCAACTCGTGATGTACACCTCCCGCCTGCAGGACGGCACACCGACCGCGGTGACCGGCACCTTCATCGACAGCACCCATCCGTGGCGCGGCCACGGCCCGCGGCCGACCGTCGTCATCGCGCCCGGCACGTCCGGACAGGGCGACCAGTGCGCGATGTCCCGGGCCTTCTCGACGGGATTGAACGCCGGCGTCGATCCGCTGTTCGTGTCGGCCAACCAAGAGGCGGTGTCGGCCGGCGTGTGGTCGGCGCTCGGGGTGCGGGTGTTCGTGACCGACTACATCGGGCTCGGCACACCCGGCACCCACACCTACGTCAACCGGATCGAGCAGGCGCACGCCGTGCTCGACGCGGCGCGCGCCGCGAACGCGCTCGTCGGCGACGACGCGACACCGCTTGCGCTGTGGGGTTACTCACAGGGTGGCGGGGCCACTGCCGCCGCTGCGGAACTTGCGGCGTCGTATGCGCCCGAACTGAACGTCAAGGGGGTGTGGGCCGGCGGCCCGACCGCCGATCTCGAGCAGGTGCTGGAACAGATCGACGGGAACCTCATCGGCGGCTCGATCGGCTTCGCCGTCAACGGCTTCGTCGCCCGCTACCCCGAACTGCGGTCGGTGGTGCAGGAGCGGCTCACCCCGGAGGGTCAGGCAGCGCTCGACGGTATCGGCACCGAATGCATCGCCGACATCATCACGAAGCGGCCGTTCCTGCAGACTCGGAGCTTCACGCGTGACGGCCGGCCCCTGCTCGACAACCTCCGCGAGGTGCCCGAGGCCCTGCAGGTTCTGCGCGACCAGCGGATCGGCACCGTCGCACCACGGGTGCCGGCCCTGGTCTCCAGCGGCCGCAACGACGACACCGTCCCCTACGGTCAGGCCCGACAACTCGCCGTCGACTGGTGTGACCGCGGCGCGAGCGTCACGTTCCACACCGACGAACTGCCGCCGCTCGCACCGGGCACCACGTTCGGCAACCACTTCGGACCGCTGATCGACGACGCCTACGTCGAGGGCACTCCTGTCCGGTACCTCCTCGACCGGTTCGACGGCGTCCCGGTCGCGCCGGGCTGCAGCTTCACCTGATGGGAGAGGGGGTCACAGGCGCTGCCGGACGAACGGCGTCGAGTCCGGCAGCGACGCGGCCATCGTCCCGTCATGGTTGGTCGGGTACGTCATGTAGGTGGCGTCGACGCCGGCCAGCCGCAGGTCGGCGATGAGCTTGAACGACAGCGGTGCCGGGACCACGGTGTCGAGCAGCCCCTGCGCGATGAACAGCGGCCGGTCGTAACCAGTGGTGGGCACGCCCAGATACTCGGTCATGGCGGCATGCATCGCGGGTTCGCCGAGCGATCTGGTCAGCAACTCGCCCACCGACACGCCCTTCACTGCCTCGGACTGTTCGTCGTAGCACAGGGTCTCGGCCGCGTCGACGAGTTCCTTGCCGCGCGGGGTGAGGTAGCTGTCGACGTCGACCTGCGGCATGGCCGCGCGCATCCCGGCGAAAATGTACGTCGCGAACACCGTCAGCCCGTCCAGTCCGAGGGGCGGAATCCACGGTCCGCCGATCGAGAACGCCGTCTCGAGGTTCGACGGCGCGCCGGTGGTGACGGCGCCGCGGAAGTCGAGTTCGGGTGCATAGCGAGTCGCGTCGTGCGCGGTGAACAGCGCCGCGTGCCCGCCCTGCGACTGCCCGATCGACATCCACCGCGGTGACAGCTCCGGCACCACGGCCCGGCCCGCGCGCACCATGTCGATCACCGCGGTCGCCTCGGAGGCCCCTTGGAGATAGGGATGGACGCCCGGGGTGCCGAGCCCGATGTAGTCGGTCGCCACGACGGCATACCCCTGGGACAGCCAATGGCCCAGATAGTTCGCGTCGCGCTGGCTGCGCGGATTCCGCGAGGGCGCGCACGCGTCGCCCAGACCCACCGTGCCGTGCGCCCACGACAACACCGGCCACCCACCCTCGGGCGGAGTGCCCTGCGGGACGAAGACCACTCCGGAGCTCTCCGCTGGACGCCCGACCGCATCGCGCGTGATGTACGTGATCCGGTACTCCCGCGCGGCGCCGGGCAGTCCGAGCCCTGCCGGCAGAGCCTCGACGGACTGCACTTTCCCCGCCGTGGCGTCGGCGGGTGCACCGCCCGCCGACGCCACCGCCGGCACCAGCGCGGTGAGGGCGAACACCGCCCCGACCGCGGTCGCGCGACGCAGTGACTCACCGATCGATCGACGCATGTTCGCTCCCTCGGGTTTTCGTTTCCGTTCGGCCTGGGCCGCAGTCACTGTCGCAGACCACCGGATGGTTCGCCCGGCGAAACGCCGAACCTTTCCGACCTACCCGGTGAGAGCCTCGACCCGTTCCTCACGGGCACCGGCCTCCCCGTCCCTGCCTTCCGATTCGGAAGGAGCCTCGCCCTCGGATCCGTCGGTCGCGCCGCCCCGCGCCCGGCCCGACCGGTCGAGCCGGGCGCTGCAGCGCGCGAGATCCGGACCGACCGCTGTGGCCCTCATCTCGAGGTCGGAGCGCGGCTCGCCGTCGCGCGTCTTGTACTCGTTGGTGCGCAGTTCGCCGTGCGCGATGATCGGGTCGCCCTTCATCAGCGACGCACCCACGCCCTGCACGAGCCGGCGCCAGCAGCTCACCGTCAGGTACAGGGTGCCGCCGTCGACCCACTCGCCGGATTCGCGGTCCCGCCGACGGACGTTGCTCGCCATCCGGAAGCTCATGACCTCCTCGCCGGACGTGGTCTCACGCTTGATCGGGTCGGTGATCACGGTGCCCACCACCGTGCCGTGCGTTTCGTACATCGCCATCCCCCTGGATCGGCCGCTCGGGTGGGTCCCCGAGACGGCGAATGCACCGCCCCGGTCGGGACGGTGCATTCGACTGTGCCGTGGATCGCGCCCGGAAACGGGCCGGCGGGGTGATCTGTGGATGAACCGAATCGCCATCCACAGGGTGCGCCGAAGGCGCCCGGACGCCCGGGGCCTGTCGGCGGTGCGTGCTAGTGGCCGGCCTCCCGGTCACGTCGCGCGAGTTCGGCGAACATCGCGTTGTGCGCGGCCAGGTCCGCGTCGTCGTCGCGCTCGGCGGCACGGTCGACGCGTTTGGCGGTCTTCTGGTCGCTGCGCGACCACTGCACCAGCAGCGCGAGCATGACGAGCACCAGCGGAACCTCGCCGGTGGCCCACGCAATGGAGCCGCCCAACTGCTGGTCGTTGAGCAGGTCGGTGTTCCAGTCGAGGCCGAGCGACCGGTAGAACGTCGCGCCCATGACCTCGCCCATGCTCATGAGCGCGATACCGAAGAACGCGTGGAAGGGCAGCGACCCGAACACCATGGCCAGCTTGGTGATGGGCTGCAACTGCCGCGGCGACGGGTCGACGCCGATCACGACCCAGTAGAACAGGTAGCCGCTGAGGATGAAGTGCACGTTCATCAGCAGGTGCGCAGTGTGGCTGTCGACGTTGGCCCCGAAGATGCCGCCGAGATACAGCGCGTAGAAGCCGCCGACGAACAGCACCGACGCCACCAGCGGGTGGGTGAGGAAACGCGAGATGGGGCTGTGCAGGAACGCCAGTAGCCATTCACGCGGGCCCGGGACGCCGTCCTTGCCGGCGGGGCGCATCGCCCGCAGCGCGAGGGTGAACGGTCCGCCGAGCACCAGCAGCACCGGCGCCAGCATCGACAGCGCCATGTGGGCGCCCATGTGAACACTGAACATCGCCGGTGCGTACCGGCCGACACCGGACGACGTACCGATGAGCAGAACCAGGCAGCCGGCGAACCACGCGATGGTCCGGCCCACCGGCCAGCTGTCGCCGCGCTTGCGCAGGGTCCGCAGACCGACGAAATACAGCACGGCGAGGACGATCGCGGCGGTGCCGAAGATCAGGTCGAAACGCCAGTCCAGCATCAGCTTCGCGAAGGTCGGCGGACCGTCGAGGTTGTAGCCGAGTTCCACCTCGGTGAGCGTCGGCACCGACGACGGCGGGGGCGGCGGAGTGCGGCCGAGTCCGACGGCGATGCCGATCGTCGCGGCGAACACGAGGGCCTCGGCGCCCGCGAACCGGATGAGCGCGCCCCGCGACTCCGGGTCGGCGGCGAGCGCGGGCAGCGCGCGTCGACGCTGGAGGAAGCCGAACACACCGAGCACCACCAGCGCGACGATCTTCGCGACGATCAGGCGCCCGTAGGTGGTGGAGAAGAGGTCGTCCAGCGGAACGCGGACGAGCGCGTTGACGACGCCACTGATGGCCATCGCCACGAAGCAGATGGTCGCCACGAACGAGAACCGTCGGGCGGCGACATCGGTGTGGGCACCGCGACGGCGGGCATGCGCGAGCAGGGCGAAGAGGCCGCCCGCCCAGAACGCTGCGCCGACGAGGTGCCAGATCAGGCTGTTGGTGGCGACGTCGTGCGAGCCCCCCGAGGACGAATGCCCGGTCAGCGCCAACGGCATCATCGTCGCGACTCCCAGCGCCAGCAGGAACGGCGTCCAGGACCAGCGCAGCGCGATCCGGCACAGCACGGCGAGGACCACGGCCATGATCGCGGTCCACTGCCACGCGACGGCCGTCTCCACCTGACCGATCGCCGAGAACAGGTTCGACGGCTTGACGGCTTCCGAGAACGGCTGACCCGATGTGTCCGACAGCGTGAGTGGCACCAGGATCACCGCGCTGACCGCCCACACGAACGCGGCGTGCGAGGCGGTGCGCACCGCCCGGTAGCCGTCGATGTCGAGGACGCCCGACTTCTGGGGCGGCACCATGAACGCCGCGAACAGCAGCGAGCCGATCGCGATGACGGCGGCGATCTCGCTGACCGCGCGCAGGGCCGGCAGGCCGTACGTGGTGAGCGGGCCCGGATCCGGGATGCCCATCAGCACCAGCGCCTGCGACGCCGACATGGCGACCACGAGGGCGGCGACGAGGCCGGCGAAGACGCCGCTGACCGCGAAGAACAGGCCGGAACCGGGACGGGACGAGGGAACGGGAGCGTGCTCGGTCTGCTCACGCACGGGTGTTGCCATGCCTACCAGGGTAGGACCTACGACAATCTGTCGGACTCGTGCCTCGCCCCGGCCGCGGCTGCCGGAGCGCGGGCGGGCCCCCGACGATCTCGAGCACCTCCGCCAGCGCCGCCACGGTGTGCGCGGGCAGGAAGTCGTCGCAGTACGGCAACGCCGCGGCCATCGACCCGGCGGGCGGCTCGAAACCCGGTTGGGCGGCGCGGGGATTGAGCCAGACGAGTCGGTGGGCGCGGCGGCCGACCCGGGCCACCGCCCCCGCCAGGTCGGCCGGGTCGTCGCTGTCCCAGCCGTCCGAGGCGACGATCACGACGGCGCCGCGCAACGACGACCCGTGTGGCGAGGACAACAGTGCGTCGAGGCTGCGGGCGATGTGAGTGCCGCCGAATCGGTCGACGACTCGTTCGGTCGCGCGCTGGGCGGCGACCTCGGCGCTGCGGTGCGCAAGCGTCGGCGTCAGCCGAGTGAGCCGGGTCGAGAACACGAACACCTCGGCGTCGCCGGGCCGGGATCCGAGCACGACCGCGCGCATCAGATGCAGACAGGCGTCGGCGTACCCGCGCATGGATCGGCTCACGTCGCACACCAGCACGATGCGACGCGGACGGGGGCGAGGCCGGTCCCGCGCCACCCGGACCGGCTCGAACCCGGTACGTCCCGCACGACGCATCGTCGCCCGCAGATCCACCCGGCCGTGCCGATGCGGTTCGCGCCGACGGCTCCGCCGTGCCGGCCATCGTCGCCGCGCCCGCTCGAGCCGTGCGCCGAGTGCCCGCAGATCTGCGTCGTCGAACGCGTCGAACGGCTCGCCCGCGAGATCCTCGCGCGGGCTGGGTAACCGCTTGCAGGCACCGACGGCCGCCGAGGTCTCGTCGTCGGACGCTCCGGCGCGCGTCACCCACGGCAGTGCCGTCCGCTCCCCCCTCGTATCTCCCTCGTGCACCGACGGACCGGGCTCCGGCCGTACGGAACGATCGTGCGGGCCGTTCCGTGCAGCGGCGCGGGCAGCCGGGTCGAGCGTGAGGACCGCGTCGGAGAACACCGTCGCGAACACGGCATCGAATCGCTCGAGATCGATCCGGCGGCCGACGAGCGTGATGCGGGCGGTCCAGTAGAGCCGGCGCCGGTCGGTCGGCGGCAGCACCCGCAGCGCCTCGGTGAACCGCCCCGCCCCGCTCGCCGACACCGCGATCCCGACCGATCGCGCCCGCGACACCAACGCGACGGCGAACGCCGCGAGGTCCACCCCGCGCAGCAGTGGGGCCGGAGCGTCGGGGGCCGTCACCGCCGGCGCGCTCGCAGGACGGTGAAGACGACGGCGGCCGCGACCGCCGCGGCGATCCAGGGCAGCAGCCGGCGCGCGGCCCCGATCCCGGACAGTGCCACGAGGTCGATGGGCTCGACGTCCGGTTCGACGGCGACCGGCCCGGTCAGCCCGGACACAGCAGCGACGCCGGGGCCGTTGTCGGGCGGAGGCAGCGCACCCGTCGCAGTGCCACTCGTCTCGGAAGCGAGCCGGTCCTCGAGCGACGACGCGAACTGCCCCATGAGCTTCGCGGACACCTGCGAGATCATCCCGCTGCCGAACTGGGCGAGCTTGCCGACCACCTTCATGTCGGTGTCGACGGTCACCCGCGTCGCGTCACCCTCCTCGTGCAGGCGCGCGGTGATGGTGGCGGACGCGTTGCCGCTGCCCCGCTTCTCCTTGCCGCGCGCGTCGATCACCGCGGTGTGGGACCGGGCGTCCTTCTCGGCGAAGGAGGCGCGGCCGGCGAACTCGGTCGTGACCGGCCCCACCTTGATCTTGACGGTGCCGAGGTAGTCGTCGCCCTCGCGGCCCGTCATCCGCGCGCCCGGCAACAACGGTGCGATGCCCTCGAGGTCGGTGAGCACCTCCCATGCCCGCTCGATGGGGGCGTCGACCGTGAACTGGTCTGCAATCTTCATCGTCGTCCTCTCATCCTGTCCTCCCGCACGCGGCGTACGCAGTCACCGCCTCGGCCAGCACGGTCCGGTCGTCGGGGGTCTTCGCGATCGCGCCGAGGCTCGCGAGCGCATCGGCCGCCACGAGGTCGGCGGCGCCGAGCGCGGCGAGTGCCGACACCCAGTCGACGGCCTCGGCGACGCCCGGCGCCTTGTCGAGGTCGAGACGGCGGGCCACGCCCAGGAAGTCGGTGACGCTCGCGATCAGCGGCTGCGTCGCGCCGGGAACCGTGCGACGCAGGATCGCCGCGGCCCGCTCCGGAGCCGGGTAGTCGATCCAGTGGTAGAGGCAGCGTCGGCGAAGTGCGTCGTGCAGGTCCCGGCTGCGGTTCGACGTCAGCACGACGATCGGCGGCCGGTCCGCGACGAACGTACCGATCTCGGGCACCGTCACGGCCGCCTCGCCGAGGAACTCGAGCAGCAGCGCCTCGAATTCGTCGTCCGCGCGGTCGATCTCGTCGATCAGCAACACCGGTGGGATCGGCCCGCGGTGCCGCACGCAGCGCAGGATCGGGCGTTCGAGCAGGAACGGTTCGGTGAACAGGTCCGCCTCCTGCAGCCGGTCACCGCGCGCCTCGGAGACCCGCACGGCCAGCAGTTGCCGCTGGTAGTTCCAGTCGTACAGGGCCTCGTCGGCGCCGAGGCCCTCGTAGCACTGCAGTCGCACCAACGGTGTGGTCAACGCGGCAGCGAGCGCCTTGGCCGCGGTCGTCTTCCCCACCCCGGGCTCCCCCTCGAGCAGCAACGGCCGCCCCAGTTGCAGCGCCAGGAACAGCGCCGTGGCGGTGCCCTCGTCGAGGAGATAGTCCCGCTCGTCGAAGCGGCGGATCAGCATGTCGACGTCGGGGACGATCGCGGTGACGGCCTCGGTCACGAGGCGTCCCGGTCCTGGTCGAGCAGCGCCCGGTACTCGTCCCACGTGTCGACGTCGAGGGGTATCCGGCCTTCCGCCGGCACGTCGAACACGTCGATGTCGTCGCGGTCGAACAGCTTCCACACGGCCTTGTCGCCGTACAGGTCGGCGAGGTCGCCGAACACGTCCCGCCCCAGCCACAGCGGATGTCCCTCGCCGTCGCGGTAGCGACACAGTCCGATGTTCTCGAGACGGCCCCGCTCGACCAGCGCGCGGACCGCACGGGGAGACACCCCGGGCTGGTCACCGAGCATCAGCACGATCCCGGAGGCGAGGGGGTCGATGTGCGGCAGGGCGGCTTTCACCGAAGCCGAGCATCCGCTTGCGGCGTCCGGGCAGTGCACGACGGTGCATCCACCGAGGTCGACGAGGTCCTCGATGGCGTCGGCGGATCCGGGCACCGTCACCAACAGCTGGTGGAAGCGGCAGGCGCGGGCCACCGTGAGCGTCGCGTCGAGCAGCGTCGCCCCGCGGTAGGGCAGGAGTTGTTTCGGCCGACCCAGCCGCCGCGACGATCCGGCGGCGAGCACCAGTCCGGTCACGAACATCGCGCACGCTCCTTCTCGTAGGCGCGGCGGCAGCCCGGCGCGCAGAACCAGTAGTCCTCCCCGTCGATCTGCAGGTGCGGCGTGTCCGCGCCGACGAGGACCGTCATGCCGCACACCGGATCGATGACAGTGAGGGCCGCATCCGGTTCCGCCTCGGCCGCAGCCGAATCCAGCTGCCCGATCCGGATCGCGCGCACCAGTTCGGCCGCGATCGACACCGCGATCTCCCCCGGAGTTCGGGCACCGATCGGAAGCCCTGCCGGGGTGTGCACGACAGCCCGTTCCGGTTCGTCGAGGTCGAGTTCGTCGACGATCGCGGCGCCGCGCCTGCTGCTCGCCACCAGTCCGACGTAACCGACTCCCGAGTCCAGCGCCTCGCGGATCACGGCAGGTTCGTCGCCGCCGAGACTCGCGACGATCACCGCAGCCTCCCCGTCGCCGACGGAGATGCCCCGGCGGACGTCGACGTCGAGCACCTCGAGGACCCGGGCGACGGCGTCGGCGACCGGCGTGGCGCCGGCCACCCGCACGATCGGGGCCGGCAGGCACGGTTCGAGGAAGATCTCCATCGCCCCACCGGACAGGCACGGGTTCACGACGACGTCGGCGCCCGGCGCGTCCGGGAAGGCCGGTCCGCCGTCGGGCAGGATGCGCAGCAGCACGCTCTCCCCCGACGCGACGGCATCGAGCGCCGCGCGGCGCACCGAGTTCTGAACACAGTGTCCACCGACGAATCCCTCGATCATGCCGTCCGGCAACACGATCGCCCGATCGCCGGGCCAGGTCGACGTGGGCTGTTGGGCGCGGACCACCGTCGCACGCACGAACGGACGCCGCTCGCCCGTCAGTTCGGCGGCGCGCGCACTCAGGTCCATGCGAACTCCTTCGTCAGATCGGCGGGGTCGCGCGACCCTGCATCGCCTCCCACACCCGCGACGGTGTCAACGGCATGTCCGCGTGCCGCACCCCGAACGGTTTCAAGGCGTCGACGACGGCGTTCACCACCGCCGGCGGTGAGCCGACCGTCGCGCTCTCGCCGATCCCCTTGGCGCCGATCGGGTGGTGCGGCGAGGGGGTGACGGTGTACCCGGTCTCGAGGTGCGGCACCTCACGCGCGGTCGGAATGAGGTAGTCCATGAGCGACCCGCCGAGACAGTTGCCGTCCTCGTCGAACGCGACGATCTCCATGAGCGCCATGCCGATTCCGTCGGTGATGCCGCCGTGCACCTGACCCTCGATGATCATCGGGTTGATCCGGGTGCCGCAGTCGTCGACGGCGAGGAAGCGGCGCACGCTCACCTGCCCGGTGCCCGGGTCGACGTCCACGACGCAGAAGTACGCGCCGTACGGGTACGTGAGATTCTCCGGGTTGTAACAGATCTGGGCCTCGAGCCCGCCCTCGATGCCGTCGGGCAGATCGCCGGCCCCGTACGAGCGCATCGCGATGTCCTGGATCGTCACCGCCGCCGACGGGTCACCCTTGACGTGAAAGTTGCCCTTCTCCCACTCCAGGTCGGCGACGGACACCTCGAGCATCCCCGACGCGATGATCCGCGCCTTGTCGCGGACCTTGCGGGCCACCAGCGCCGCCGCCGCGCCCGACACCGGCGTCGACCGGCTGCCGTACGTGCCGAGTCCGAACGGGGTGTTGTCCGTGTCGCCGTGGACCACGTCGATGTCCTCGGGCGGGATGCCAAGTTCCTCCGCGACGATCTGCGCGAACGTCGTCTCGTGCCCCTGGCCCTGGGTTTGCACGGACAGCCGGACCACGGCCTTGCCGGTCGGATGCACGGTGAGTTCACAGCCGTCGGCCATGCCGAGCCCGAGGATGTCCATGTCCTTGCGCGGTCCGGCGCCGACCGCCTCGGTGAAGAACGACATCCCGATGCCCATCAGCTCGCCGCGCCGACGCCGCTCGGCCTGCTCGCGGCGCAGGTCGTCGTAGCCGATCATGTCCATGGCCTTGCGCATCGTCGTCGCGTAGTCGCCCGAGTCGTACTTCCACCCGGTCTTGGAGGTGTACGGAAACTGCTCTGGGCGCAAAAGATTGCGCAGCCGCAGCTCCGCGGGGTCCAGGTCGAGATCGAACGCGAGACAGTCGACCAACCGTTCCACCAGGTATACCGCTTCGGTGATCCGGAACGAGCACGCGTACGCGACTCCCCCCGGTGCCTTGTTCGTGTAGACCGCGGTCATGTGGCAGTACGCGGCCTCGAGGTCGTAGCTACCGGTGAACACGCCGAAGAACCCGGCCGGGTACTTCACCGGGGCCGCGGTGCCGTTGAACGCACCGTGGTCGGCCAGGACGTCGGTGCGGATCGCGAGGATCTTCCCCTCCCGCGTGGCGGCGATCTCGCCGACCATGATGTAGTCCCGCGCGAAGCCGGTGCTGGTGAGGTTCTCGCTACGATCCTCCATCCACTTGACGGGTTTGCCGGTGAGCAGCGACCCGACGATGGCGCACACGTAGCCCGGGTAGATCGGTACCTTGTTGCCGAAACCGCCGCCGATGTCCGGCGAGACCACCCGGATCTTGTGCTCGGGCAACCCTGCGACCAGCGCGTACAGCGTGCGGTGCGCGTGCGGGGCCTGGCTGGTCGACCACAGCGTGAGCTTGCCGTCGACGGCGTCGTAGTCGGCGACCGCGCCGCACGTCTCCATCGGCGCCGGATGCACGCGCGGGTAGACCATCTCCTGCCGTACCACCACGTCGGCCCTGTCGAACACGGCCGCGGTGGCGGCGGAATCTCCCGTCTCCCAGTCGAAGCAGTGGTTGTCGGTCTTGCCGTCCAGGTCGGTGCGGATGACGGGGGCGTCCGCGGCGAGGGCTCGGCGGGCGTCGATCACCGGGTCCAGGATCTCGTACTCGACGTCGATCAGCTCGAGCGCGTCGCGCGCCGAGTACCGGTCCTCGGCAACGACGAACGCCACCTCCTGCCCCTGGAACCGGGCCTTGTCCGTCGCGAGCACCGCCTGCACGTCGTTCGACAGAGTCGGCATCCACGCCAGGCCCTTCTCGGCGAGATCGGCGCCGGTGACGACCGCCGCGACCTTCGGGTGCGCCTGCGCGGCCGTGGTGTCGATCCGCACGACCCGCGCGTGCGCCACCGGCGACCGCAGGATCGCCAGGTGCAGCATGCCGGGCAACTGCACGTCGTCGACGTAGCGTCCCTGGCCGCGGATGAACCGCGGGTCCTCCTTGCGGAGCATGCGACCGTGCCCGCATGGCTTGCCGTCGTTGACGGGGCGGTCGGGGTCCGTCTGCGGGTGGTCGAGCGTGGTCACGACGCGCCTCCCGTGGTGACGGTGTCGGTGGTCGCGCCGCCGTGCTCGGCCGCCCACCGGACGGACCGGACGATCGTGGTGTAACCGGTGCACCGGCAGATCTGGCCCGAGATCGCCTCGCGGATCGTCTGTTCGTCCGGGTCGGGGTCGCGGTCGAGCAGTGCGCGGGCGGTGATCATCATGCCGGGCGTGCAGAATCCGCACTGCAGGCCGTGGCACTGCATGAAGCCCTCCTGCACCGGGTCGAGGACGCCGTCGGCGGCCAGCCCTTCCACGGTGCGGACCGCGCGCCCGTCGGCCATCACGGCGAGCATGGTGCACGACTTCACCGGTTCGCCGTCCACCGCGACCACACACGTCCCGCAGTTGCTGGTGTCGCATCCCCAGTGAGTTCCGGTGAGGCCCAGACGGTCCCGCAGGAAGTGCACCAGCAGCATGCGCGGCTCCACGTCGTCGGCGACCTCCGCGCCGTTGACCGTCATCGTCACCTGCATCTCACAGCTCCGTCCGTCCGGTGTGCGCCCGCTCTGCGGCGGTCCGCAGCGATCGGACGGTCAGTTCCTCGGCGAGATGCCGCTTGTAGGCGGCGGTGCCGCGCGAATCCGTGACGGGTTCGCAGGCCTGCCCGGCCAGTTCGCCCGCCCGCCGGAAGTTCTCCTCGTCGGCCGGTTGCCCGCGCAGGACGTCCCCGATGTCGGCCAGACGCTCGGCGTCGGGCACCACCGCGGTGAGGCCGAGCCGCGCCGCCGCGATGCGGTCACCGTCCAACCGGATCGCGGCGCCGGCGGCCGCGATCGCCCAGTCCCCCACCCGCCGTTCGACCTTCGTGTACGCACTCGATCCCGACGGCACCCGGGGAATCCACACCTCGGTGAGGATCTCGTTGCCGCGGACGGCCGTCTCGTAGGGCCCGACGAGGAACTCCTCCATCGGCACCTCCCGCACCCCGGTCGGCCCACGGATCACACAGACCGCGCCCACCACCGTGCACACCGTCGTGAGGTCCTCGGCCGGATCGGCCTGGCACAGCGACCCGCCGATCGTGCCGCGGTTCCGCACCACCGGGTCCGCGATCACCCTCTCGGCGTCCCGGAAGATCGGCAGCAGCCGAGCCAGATCGTCGGACTCGAGAATCTGGCGATGCCGGACCATCGCCCCGATCCGCACCGCGTCCGCCTCGACCGTGATGTCGCCGAGCTCGGCCGCCAGGTCGTTGATGTCGATGAGATATTCGGGGTTCGCCAGCCGCAACTTCATCATCGGTAGAAGACTGTGGCCACCCGCGACGATCCGCGCCTCGTCGCCCAGCCGATCCAGCAGGGCGATCGCATTCTCTACATCGGTGGCGCGCTCGTATTCGAACAGTCCCGGAACCTGCATGTGGCACTCCTCACAGCCCGGACACCTTCCAGCGTGTGCCCGGTCGGGCGGGGCGTCAAGCGCGATTCAGCGAAAGCTTGATCTCGACTCGACACGGCCGCCCCGATCACCCGTTTCGCTCGTGATGGATACCTCCGCGCAGGTCACGCAGGGGCAGCCCGCCGCCGCCCCAGCGCCGCGCGATGATCTCCGCCGCGATGGACACGGCCGTCTCCTCGGGAGTGCGGGCCCCGAGATCGAGCCCGATCGGGCTCGACAGCCGGGCCAGATCCACGTCGGTCAGACCGGCCTCGCGCAGCCGGTCCAACCGGTCGCGGTGGGTGCGCTGTGAGCCCATGGCCCCGACGTACCCGACGTCCGGCAGTCGGAGCGCGACCGCCAGCAACGGGACGTCGAACTTGGGATCGTGGGTGAGCACACAGATCGCCGTGCGGCCGTCGACTTCCCCCGCGTCGGCCTGCGCTTCGAGGTACCGGTGCGGCCAGTCGACCACCACCTCGTCGGCGGTCGGGAAGCGCGACGCGGTCGCGAACACCTCGCGCGCGTCACACACGGTCACCCGGTATCCGAGGAACTTCCCCTGCCGAGCGACCGCGGCCGCGAAGTCGATCGCCCCGAACACCAGCATCCGGGGCGGCGGCGCATAGCTCGCGACGAACACCCGCAGGCCCTCGCCGCGCCGCTGCCCGTCCGGCCCGTACGCGAGTACCGCGGTCCGGCCGGCCGCGAGCAGACCGCGGCCGTCGTCGACGACCGCGGCGTCGAGCCGGTCCGAACCGAGCGTCCCCGAGACGTCGTCGGGTCGGATTACCAGGTGCTGCCCGACGCGACCGGCGACGTCGTCGACGACCGTCGCCACCGCCACCGGACGCCGCTCCGCGATGTCGTCGGCGACGTCTGCGAGGGCGGGAAACGTGGCGCGGGAGACCGGCTCGACGAACACGTCCAGGATGCCGCCGCACGTGAGCCCGACCGCGAACGCGTCGTCGTCGCTGACGCCGTACCGCTCGAGGGTCGGCCTCCCCGTCCGGACCGTCTCGGACGCCGATTCGTAAACCGCGCCCTCGACGCACCCGCCGGACACCGAACCGGACACCCGGCCGTCGGGGGCGACCACCATCGCAGCCCCCGGAGCGCGCGGCGCGGAGTGGAAGGTGGCGACCACCGTGGCGAGTCCGGCCGTCTCGTCCGCGCGCCAGATCGCGAGCAGATCGGACAGAACGTCGCGCATGGCTTCAGCCTCCAGCCCCGGCCGTCGCCGCAGGTGAGGCCGGTCCATTCGCAGATGTCGATCTTCCTCGGCCCGTACCCTCGAGGGCGTGACACCCGCTCAACTGCGAGCCTATTCCGCGGTGGTGCGGCTCGGATCGGTTCGAGCGGCAGCGCGTGAATTGGGCATGACGGATTCGGGTGTCTCCATGCATATCGCCCAGCTCCGCAAGGAACTCGACGACCCCCTGTACTGCCGACGGCCGTCGGGGCTCGCTTTCACACCGGGCGGGCTGCGCCTCGCGAGCCGGGCCGTCGAGATCCTCGGGCTACAGCAGCAGACGGCGCTCGAGGTGAGCCAGGCCGGCAACGGCCGACGCCTCCTGCGGATCGCGGCGTCCCCGCTGTTCGCCGAACACGCCGCCCCCGGGCTGATCGACCTGTTTGCCGGGCGCGCGAAGGATCTGTCGGTCGAGCTGAGCGTCCACCCCGTCCGGCAGTTCGCAAATCTGATCTCCTCGCGGGCCGTCGACGTCGCGCTGGGGCCGCGGGTCCTGGGCGAGCGGCAGCCGCTGTGCCTGCACCCGTTCCTGCAGTACGAGGTGCTCACGGTGTGCGCACCCCAGCACCCGATGGCGCGGACCCGGCCGTCGCTGCGGCAACTGCGCGAGCAGCAGTGGTTCCTCGGACCGTCCGCGGCCGGCGGCGACGGCGTGATGCGGCACATGCTCCGCGCACTCGACATCCCCCACGAGCGGCAACGGATCTTCCAGAGCGACGCCGCCGCGATCGAGGCGGTCCGGCGGTCGTCGGCGTTGACGCTGGCACTCGGCTTCGCGATCGACGACGAACTGTCGGCCGGCTCTCTCGACCTCGTCGAAGGTCCGGAACTGCGCGCGGCGGGCGAATGGTGCGCCACGACCCTGCACCACCAGCACCTCCAGCCCGCCGCGACCGAACTGCTGCACTTCGTCAGCACACCGCGATGCATCCAGGCGATGATCCGCGGCACCGGCGTCGACGTCGCCCACTTCAAACCCAAGGTGCACGTCACACTCTGGAGCTGACCCCGGATGCGCGAATCACCCCGAATCAGCAGGTATGCTCTTGGCCGCGCCTCCGTAGCTCAGTTGGATAGAGCAAGAGCCTTCTAATCTCTAGGTCGCAGGTTCGATTCCTGCCGGGGGCACCACAAAACTGCAGCGACCGAACCGGCATGTGATCATCCCACCGGCGTACCGGTAAACGGGGCAACCATCACGCACGGCACCGGTTCCGGGTACCGCGGATCGAGCGCGTTGAGCACATATCCGGCTGCGACGGGCGACGCGGCCAGCGCCGCATGCTCCGAGTAGTCCTGTGGGCACCGATCCTGGACGACGATGTTCGTCGCGTTCGGACCGGGGACGAGACCACTGGTGTACGGCACGACGAGCTCGTCGTACCTGGTGGCGATGTTCGTGTACGCGACGCCGGGCGCATACGGACTGCCGCCCTCGTTCATCTTCTCGATGAAATCGGCGCCCGGCGCCATGTCCAGGCAGGACGCGCACAGCCGTCCGAACGTCTGCTCCTGCAACGGCTTCAGGCCGAACTGCTCGACGAGGGCCGTGATCTCGCCGGCGCCGAAGGAGCCGGCCCCACCCCACAGCGGCGCCAGTGACACATACTTGTCCACCTTCGCCGCGTCGCCGAGGAACTTCAGGTAGTAGTTCGGCATCAGGGTGCCCTGCGAGTGGCCGACGATGTCGACGTTGCTCGCGCCGGTGGCGGCAAGCACCTCGTCCACGAAGACCGACAACTCCTGTGCGCTCTGCTCGAGCGGCGAGAGTGCGCCGAAGGCACTCATCGGCCACGTCGCGTCCGGACGCGTGCCGTAGGTGGGCGCGAAGACGCAATAGCCTTCGTTCTTCAGCAGGGGAACGTATGTGGCCCAATTTGTCTGCCGATTCGCACCCGTGCCGTGGACGAGGATCACCGGATTCGGATGGGCCTCGGTCGGCTTACAGGTCCAGTCGTTCGAACCCGGAATCGAGCCGCCAGGGTTTGCCGTCTCGAGCGCGATACCTTCGAAGAAATTGTGCGGCACGGGTAGCGGATCGGCCCCGACGCCTGGCGTCGCCACAACGGGCAGGGCGAGCGCCCACAACGCTGACGCACAGACCGCGGCGAAGAACGCACGCATGTAGATCCCCCTCGGCTGTTCCACCAGAACCCCGACCGACCGACCGAAACCTAGCACCCGCGTGAGGTTTCGGACGCGAACTGCAAGCGGCCCGCCCCCGGTGGACGGGGACGGGCCACTTGCTACGAACTGCGATCGATCACTCGACCGCGTCGGGCTCGACGAAGCCCTCGGGGGTCTGGAAGCCCTCGAGCCTCTGCTCGCCGGTGATCGCCGGGTCCGGGCGATCGAACGTGTCGGTGGACGCCACCCGCATGCCGCTCAGATCGGTC
Source organism: Prescottella equi (assembly GCF_002094305.1). Lineage (GTDB taxonomy): Bacteria > Actinomycetota > Actinomycetes > Mycobacteriales > Mycobacteriaceae > Prescottella > Prescottella equi. The sequence goes on along the minus strand of NZ_LWTX01000001.1, from coordinate 612,178 downwards.
TTCATGTAGATCACGTTGTAGCGGTCCCACGTGGTCAGTACGAAGTAGAGATTCTTGTCGGTGCCGTTCTTGTTCGTCCACGGATGCATGAAACCGCCGTACAGCGACGGCAACGCAGTCGAACCGATCAACGTCTGCGTGCCACTCCAGTTGATCAGGTCCGACGACTGCCGGATCTTCAGACCGCCCATGTCGGTGTACATCGCGACGTACTTGCCCAGGTACGGATTCCATTGCACCGACAGTTCGCTGACGTTGCCGCGGATCACCGGAACGGCGTCGGCGATGTCCTGGCTCCACCCCGAACCGGTTCGGTACTCGTAAGCGTTGAGGTTACGAATGTCCGCCTTCGGTACACGGGCGAGGCGCGCCTCCCCCGATCGACCGGAGGGCGTTCCGAACTCGTAGACGTAGTTGCTGTCAGCACCGCGCCCCGGAACAAAGGCACTCATCTGCCAGTTCTTGTTGCTGGTCGCCAGATTCGGGACGCCGGGCAGGTCGAGACCGTCCAGCACGCCCTCGCGGTTGAGGCGGACGGTGGCCGGATCCGTGGTCCAGTTCTCACCGTTGTCGGTGGAGAAGGCCAGGCCCGAGTAGTTGGTGGTCCACTCTCCCGGCACGTCCCACGAACGGACCGACATCCAACGCACGTACTGCACGCCGTCGACCGCGACGCCGCCGGTCGGGATCACCGTGAACTCGGGCATCGTTCCCGGAGGCAGGTTCAGCAAACCCTTGATGACCTGTCGCGAGAAGTTCCCGCCAGGGGTATCGAGCGGAGAACTGTCGATGCGCATGCCGTCGGCCAGATTGGCGTCGTTGCTGCGGAACAGGACGTTGCTGCGCCACTGGTCGCCGTCGATACCGCAGTCTCCCACGGTGTCACCGAAGGCCATCAGCACCTGACCGGCCCCGTTGTCCCACATGATCCCGAGGTCGGTGCCGGCGACGCTGAAGCGGTCGATCGTGTCGTTCGGGCTGCCCGGCCCCGTCACCATCTCGAGTGCCTTGGTGGGGCCGGACAACACCGGTAGCGCACCGTTGGGCGCGCCGGTGATCCACGGCAGCGTGTTGGCCAGCGATCCCGTCGCGCTTCCGAGGCTGCCCGCGCCCAGACTGCCCATCAGGCTGCCCGTCAGGCCCGAACTCCCGAGGCTGCCGCCGCCCTGACCGCACGGGCCACCGACTGCAGCGGCCGGCGTCGCCATCGCGACCGACAGTCCGGCGGTGACCGCGGCGGCCGACAGGGCTGCCGCCCACCTCCGATTTGCTTCTCTCACAGACCGATTCCCTTCCACAGGTGGAGACGGAGGGAGACAACCCCAGTGCGGCCCGACCGCTGATTCCCCCGAATACGTTCGTCGGTCAATGATCAAACCACGGAAAAGCCCCGATCACGACGTTTCCTGTGTGACTGCTGGGGAAACTGTGACTCTGCCCGACCCTCGGACGCCGGACTCGAACTCGTGCCACCGGCCCCGACACGGGTCTCCTAGCAATCTTCGCAACCACGTAACACGATGTTCACACGTGGCTAATCTCACTTTCCGCAGGTAACCGTCGAAGTCGTGCACCCTCGCGGACTATCGTGTAACGGAAAGATTAATAAGTTCTCACGGAATCAGGTAGGTGAATGTTGTCTGTACGCGACCGCGTTGAGGAGATCTACAAGCAGGTACTCCTTCGCAATGCTGGCGAGCCGGAGTTCCACCAGGCGGTCGCCGAGGTCTTCGAGTCGCTCACCGTGGTTCTCGATCGGCACCCGAACTACGCCGACGGCGCCCTGATCGAGCGTCTCTGCGAGCCCGAGCGGCAGATCATCTTCCGTGTGCCGTGGCAGGACGACAACGGCAACATCCACGTCAACCGTGGTTTCCGCGTGCAGTACAACAGCGTGCTCGGCCCGTACAAGGGCGGCCTGCGCTTCCACCCGAGCGTCAACCTCGGCATCGTGAAGTTCCTGGGCTTCGAGCAGATCTTCAAGAACTCCCTCACCGGCCTGCCCATCGGTGGAGGCAAGGGTGGCTCGGACTTCGACCCCAAGGGCAAGTCCGAGTCCGAGATCATGCGTTTCTGCCAGTCCTTCATGACCGAGTTGCAGCGCCACATCGGTGAGTACACCGACGTCCCGGCCGGTGACATCGGCGTCGGTGGACGCGAGATCGGCTACCTGTTCGGCCAGTACAAGCGCCTCAACAACTCCTACGAGTCGGGCGTCCTCACGGGCAAGGGCCTCACGTGGGGCGGTTCGATGGTCCGCAAGGAGGCCACCGGCTACGGTGCCGCCTACTTCGTCGCCGAGATGATGGCCGCCAAGGGCGACTCCATCGAGGGCAAGAAGGCCGTCGTGTCCGGCTCGGGCAACGTCGCCATCTACGCGATGGAGAAGATCCACCAGCTCGGTGGCACGTCCATCGCCTGCTCCGATTCCTCGGGCTACATCGTGGACAACGCCGGCATCGATCTGGAACTGCTCAAGGAGATCAAGGAGGTCCGTCGCGGCCGCATCTCCGAGTACGTCGACGAGCGTCCGGACGCGCAGTACTTCCCGGGCGGCAACATCTGGAACGTGCCGTGCGACATCGCGCTGCCGTGTGCCACGCAGAACGAGCTGGACGACGTGTCGGCGAAGGCCCTGGTGAACAACGGCGTCAAGGCCGTCGCCGAGGGCGCCAACATGCCCACCACGCCGGGTGGTATCGCGGTGTTCCGCGAGGCCGGCATCGCGTTCGCGCCGGGCAAGGCAGCCAACGCCGGTGGCGTCGCGACCTCCGCGCTGGAGATGCAGCAGAACGCATCGCGTGACTCCTGGAGCTTCTCCTACACGGACGAGCGCCTGTCGAAGATCATGCGCGGCATCCACGAGCGTTGCTCCACCACGGCCGAGGAGTACGGCAAGCCGGGCGACTACGTCCTGGGCGCCAACATCGCCGGCTTCGTGAAGGTCGCCGACGGAATGTTCGCCATGGGCGTCATCTGATCGACCCGCAGACAGAAGTCGGGCCCGGCACCTGTGACAGGTGCCGGGCCCGATTCGTTTGTCAGGGATCAGCTCTCGTCGGCGTCCGGCCGCTCACCGTCCTCGCGCGCTTTCCGTGCCGCCTCGCGCATCTCGATGCCGTCGGCGATCCAGTCACCCACCTCCCGGGTGACGTCCCGGACGGCACCGGCGATGATCACCGCGATCGCGCCGACGTGTGTGGCCGCGGACTCGGTCAGTTCCTGCACCGTGTCCTTACCTCGCTCGAACTTCCCCACCATGTTCGACGTGCCTCTCATGCAGCGGTCTTCCGACGCTCGACGATAACACCGCTCACCGGCGCCCGGCCGACGAGCGACGGCGGCAACGCGAACCGGAAGATCTTGGCCCACACGGTGCCGATCTGCCGGAAGAAGCCGCCGGTGTTGTACGGCAGGTCGTAGCGTTCGCACAGTTCCCGGACCCGCGGCGCCATCTCCGGGTACCGGTGCGCCGGGATGTCCGGGAAGAGGTGGTGCTCGATCTGGTGCGACAGATTGCCCGACATGATGTGGAACAACGGGCTTCCGGTGATGTTGGCGCTGCCGAGCATCTGCCGCAGGTACCACTGGCCGCGCGTCTCGTCGGCGGTCTCGTCCTCGGTGAAACTCTGCACGCCGGACGGGAAGTGACCACAGAAGATGATCGAGTACGCCCACACGTTGCGGACCACGTTGGCGGTGGCGTTACCGAGCAGGGTCGAGACGAACAGCGGGCCGGTGAGTGCCGGGAACAGCACGTAATCCTTGAGCACCTGACGGCCGGCCTTGCGCCACCAGCCCCGCACGAGCGGTTTGACGTCCGACCACCTGCGCTTGCCCTGGATCACGTTCTCGGCCTCGAGGTCGTGCAGCATCACGCCCCACTCGAACAGGAACATCAGTGCGGTCGCATACAGCGGATTGCCCAGGTAGTAGGGGTTCCAGCGCTGCGCCTCGTCCATCCGCAGGATGCCGTACCCGATGTCGCGATCGCGGCCGACGATGTTCGTGTAGGTGTGGTGCATGTAGTTGTGCGAGTGCTTCCACTGATCCGCCGGGCACACGGTGTCCCACTCGAACACCCGCGAGTTCAGGCCGGGCTCACGCATCCAGTCGTACTGGCCGTGCATGACGTTGTGCCCGATCTCCATGTTGTCGAGGATCTTCGAGATCGACAGTGCCCCCACTCCCGCCAACCAGAACGGCGGCAGGAATCCCAGGTACATCAGGCCGCGGCCGGCGACCTCGAAAACGCGCTGCGCCTTGATGATCCGGTAGATGTACTCGCGGTCTGCGGCGCCGAGATCGGCGACGACCTCGTCACGCAGCGCGTCGAGTTCCCGGCCGAGTGCCTCGACGTCGTCGTAGCCGATGACGGTGACCTCGGGCTCGGGGTCGCGGCCACCGAATTTCAGAAACCCGGGCAGGGCCAGGAACCCGGGAACGCTCAGTCCGAACATGGGTTTCTCCTCTGGTCGTGGTGGACCGGTAGGTCAGACATCGATCTCGACGTCCCCGACCGGCGCCGAGATGCACAGTTGGATCGACTGCTCCGGGTCGTCGTGGGTATCACCGGTGCGCAGGTTGCGGGTGCGCCCGGACCGTTTGACCGCGGTGCACGAGAAGCAGATGCCCATCCGGCAGCCGAATTCCGGCTGCAGACCCGCGGCCTCGGCCTGGTCGAGCAGGCTGGCTCCGGTGTTCTCCGCGGTGACGCCGCTGCGCGTGAAGGACACGACGCCGTCCGCCGGTCCGGAGGCCGCCGGCGGGTCGATCCGAAACCGTTCGGTGTGCATCTGTTCACCGAATCCTTCGGCGTCGAGCATCTCCTCGACCGCCGCCGAGAGCGTGTCCGGACCGCACACGAACACCTCCGATTCCGGCCCGAACCACGGCGCCACGGCGTCGAGGTGCTCGCGCCGGAACCGCCCGTCGACCGAGGTCTCGACGACGCGGACAGTCACGTTGTCGTGCGCCTGATCGATCGCGCGCAACTCGCCCGGGACGGGAACGTCGTCCAGCGTGCGGGTGTAGTGCAGGAACGCGACAGACCCGGCGAACCCCTCGTCGACGAGGGTGCGCAGCATCGACAGCACCGGAGTGATCCCGCTACCGCCGCTGACGAGGACCACCTGCGCCGGTCGCGGCTCGGGCAGTGTGAATTCGCCTGCCGCCGTAGACAGGTCGAGCACCATTCCCACAGCCGCCTCGCGGACGAGATACTGCGAGACCAGCCCGCCGGGGTGCGCCCGCACGATCAGCCGAATCGAGTCCCGCGCCCCGCCCTGGGCACCGGTGGGCGAATAGCACCGGGTGTGCCGCACGCCGTCGATCACGACGCCGAGTTGCACGAACTGGCCCGCCGCGAAGCCGCGCCACTGCCTGGTGGGCCGCAGATCGAGCACCACCGAATCCGATGTGGGGCGTTCGACCCGCACGACGCGGGCCCGCATGTCGCGAGCGGTCGCCATCGGGTCGAGCAACTCGAGGTAACGGTCGACCGCATGGGGGGTGGCGAGCGCCTCGAGCAGCGACAGCAGCGGCCGTCGGCGCGCTCGCTCCGGGGAAGTCGTCGTCATGATCATCTCCTCACGAGAGATTTTCAGTGCACACTCGTACACTGATTAGTGTGAACGCGATTACCCCCTACCTGTCAATCCCGGAGGCGCGTGACGGCGATCACTGCACGACCCGGACGGTGCCCGGGACCCGATGCCTAGACTCGACGCCGTGACCGAACCGGTGGAGACCCGCGCGCAGCGCAAGGAGCGCACGCGGCAGGCCTTGCTGGACCGGGCACTCGAACTCCACGCCGACCGCACTTTCGCGAGCGTGAGCCTGCGTGAGGTCGCGCGCGCCGCGGGCATCGTGCCCACGGCCTTCTACCGGCACTTCGCGTCGATGGACGAACTCGGCGTCGTGCTGGCGGAGGACAGCATGCGCGTGCTGCGCCGAATGCTGCGGGACGCCCGGCGCACTCCGAGCAGCAGAAACGCCCGCGACTCCCTCGACATCCTCGTGCGCCAGGTGCGCGCCCACGAGGCCGAGTTCCGGTTCGTCGCCCGCGAACGGTACGGCGGCGTCCCGGAGGTGCGGCGTGCGATCGCGACCGAACTGCGCCTGTTCGTCAGCGAACTCACCATCGACCTCGGACGCATGCCGGCGCTGGGCGACTGGGATGCCCCGGACCTCGAGATGGCCGCAGACTTGATCGTGCAGGCGATGCTGGCCGCGGTCGTCGATCTGCTCGAGGTCGATCGCCCCGGTTCGGCCGACGAACGGGCGGTGATCGACCGCACCGCGAAGCAACTGCGGCTGATCACGATCGGCATGGGCGGGTGGAAACCGGCGCGCCCATAGCGATTCCGCTACCGTGGCGCAATGACCGACGACTCACGGACCGATCGCGTGCGCCTGGGCGAACTGACCTTCGATGTCACCGTCGCGGGCCCCGACGACGGAACCCCGATCCTCCTGCTGCACGGTTTCCCGGAGAGTTCGGCGTCGTGGCGCCCGGTCACCCCGCGCCTGGTGCGCGCCGGTCTGCGGGTCATCGCCCCGAACCAGCGCGGTTACTCCCCCGACGCCCGGCCGGAGCGGGTGGACGAGTACCGCTTCGACCGTCTCGTCGGCGACGTCGTCGGACTGCTCGACGCCTACGACATCGAGTCGGCGCACCTGGTCGGCCACGACTGGGGTGCGGCCGTCGCCTGGCAGGTCGCCGGGGGCCATCCGGAACGGATCCGCAGCCTCACCGCGGTCTCGGTTCCGCACCCGGCCGCGTTCGGGTGGGCGCTGAGGGAGGATGCCGATCAGCAGCGCCGGTCCGGCTACATCGGCCTGCTCCGCCAGGAAGGGAAGGCTGAAGCCGTTCTGCTCGAAGACGATTCGCGTCGCCTGCGCGCCATGTTCGGCGACGGGAACGACCCAGAACTGGTGGAGGAGCACGTGCGTCTGCTGTCGCAGCCGGGTGCGCTCACGGCAGCGATGAACTGGTACCGCGCTATGACCCGGGCGTTCGGCGATCTACCGCCCGTCCGGGTGCCGACGACGTATGTGTGGAGTACCGCAGACCCGGCGCTCGGGCCGGCGGCCGCCAAGCGGTGCGCCGAGTTCGTCGATGCGTCCTACCGTTTCGTGGTCCTCGACGGCGCGAGCCACTGGATCCCGGAGGAGCATCCGGACGCGCTGGCGGACGCGATCCTCGCCCGCGTGGCGCAGGCCTGACCTACGGTCACGCGCGCAGCAGCACCTCGAGTTCGTCGACGACGGCGTCGAGTGGCGCCGACGTGCCCTGCGCCTGGGCCATCACGAGCGCGCCCTCGAGAGCACTGACCACCAACACCGCCAGCGACGCCGACCGGTCCTGAGGCACCCCGTCCTCGACGAGACTCGCGGCGATCAGCTCGCACCACTCGGCGAAGGTGACGCCGGCGACCTCACGCGCGCCGCGCTCGGTGCCCAGAGCCGCCGCGACGATGGGGCATCCCGCCTCGTAATCCGTTGCCTCGAGCCCGCGGCGCCACAGATCGACGAGCGCCCGCAGCGCCGACACGGTGTCACCCGACTCGAGCACCCGGGCCACACCGCGGCCCAGGTAGGCGGCGGCGGACTGGGTGGCCTCCTCGACGAGCTGCGACTTACCGCCCGGGAAGTGGTGATAGATCGAACCGCGGGGCGCGCCGCTGTGCGCGAGCACGTCGGCGAACGACGTCGCAGCGACGCCCTGCTCACGGATGAGCGCGACCGCGCTGTCGATCATTGCGGCCCGGGGCCCGGCCCCGGGGTCCTGCCGCCTCGCCATGTCGTCACCTTCCGCCGTCGCACGGTTGCCGTCCGCTTCTATGTATGTTGTCATACTTAGAACCGGATCGTCAGCTGTCAGGAGTGGTCGTGACCCAGATCGTCGCACCTACGCACCCGTTCGACGTGGCCGTCGAACTCTCCCCCGAGTTGGGCGCACCCGGCGTCTTCCTGGGCCACACCTCCCCCGCGTACGCGAACATGGTGGGTCCGTTCGGTGGCATCACCGCCGCGACCCTGCTGCGCGCGGTCCAGCAACATCCCGAACGTCTGGGCGACCCGCTGTCCCTCACGGTGAACTTCGCGGGTCCCATCGCCGACGGCGCGTTCGAGGTGTCCGCCCGCCCGACGCGGACGAATCGGTCTACGCAGCACTGGAACATCGAGCTCGCCCAGGACGGCGTCGTCACGACGACGGCCACCGCGGTATTCGGCAATCGCCGGGATACGTGGGCGTCCACCGAGATCGAGGCGCCCCCGGCCCCGCCCGCCGATGACGTGGCCGCTGCAGGTTTCCCCGACTTCATCGCGTGGGCGCGCAATTACGAGATGCGGTTCGTCACCGGCGAGCTCCCCACTCCCGAAGCGGGCGGACAGCCGGATTCGACGACCACGATGTGGGTGCGCGACGCCCCGCCGCGAGCGCTGGACTTTCCGGCACTGACATCGCTGTGCGACGTCTTCTACCCGCGCGCGTTCCTGCGTCTGGGTCGGTACCTGCCCGCGGGCACCGTCTCACTCACGGTGTACTTCCACGCCGACGCGACGTTGCTCGCCGCGCAGGCCGACGACGCCGTCCTCGCCACCGCCCGAGCGCAGCGGTTCGGAAAGGGCTACTTCGACCAGTCCGGTGAGATCTGGGGCCACGACGGAGCCCTGCTCGCCACCACCCACCAGCTGGTGTACTTCAAGGACTGACCCGCGGTGACCGCATGTCACGTGGGGAGAGATTCGGCCGTGTCGCGCTCCGGCGCCCGCACCGCGGCCAGCGCGGCGAGGCCGATCCCCAGGACGACAAGCAACCCGACGATGCCCGCCCGGTCGGCGCCGAACCACCAGGCGAAGAAACCGAACAGTGTCGGCGCGAGGAACGACACCGCGCGGCCCGTGGTGGCGTAGAGACCGAACAACTGACCTTCCCGGCCCGGCGGGGTGATGCGCGCGAGGAAGGTGCGAGCCGACGACTGTGCGGGCCCGACGAAGAGGCACAGCAAGAGGCCGAAGATCCAGAAGAGCAGCGTCCCCGAGACACCGATCAGCACGACACCGACCGCGATCATGGAGACCAGTGACGCGACGATGACCGCCTTCGGGCCGACTCGGTCGTCCAGACGCCCGGCGACGATCGCGCCGAGTGCGGCGACGACGTTGGCAGCGACTCCGAACAGCAGGACGCTGTCCGACGCCATCCCGTACACGTTGACCGCGAGCACGGCACCGAACGTGAAGACTCCGGCCAGCCCGTCGCGGAACAGTGCACTGGCGATCAGGAACCAGACCGTCCGCCGGTCCGCCTCCCAGAGGTCCTTCAGATCGCGCCACAGGACGCGGTACGACTCGACGAATCCCGCCTTGGCGGCGCCGGGATCGGCGGCACTGCGCGGAAGTTCCGGCACCGCGAAGAGAACCGGCAAGGCGAACACCGCGAACCACGCTGCCGCGAGGAGCGCGACGAGCCGGATGTTGAGGCCACCTTCGGTGGTCAGCCCCAGCAGTCCGCGGCTGTCGCCGTCGCCCGCGATGAACCCGAGATAGCACACGAGCAGCAGGACGATCCCGCCGAAATAGCCCATGGCCCAGCCGAAACCGGATACCCGGCCGATGTTCTCGGGGGTGGACACCTGCCGCATCATCGCGTTGTACGGCACACCCGCCAGCTCGAAGATGACAGAGCCGACGCCGAGCAGCACCAGTCCGAGCCACAGGTAGTGGTAGTCGTCGACGACGAGGAACATCGCCGCCATGGTCGCGATCGTCAGGAACGTCAGCAAGGCGAGCGACCGTTTGCGGCGCCCGGTCGCGTCGAACCTCTGGCCGCTGACCGGCGCGAGGACGGCGATGAAGAAGCCTGCGATGCCGAGTGACCACCCGAGCCAGGTGCTCGCCGAGATCGATCCCGGGAGGTCGTCACCCACCGCGTCGGTGAGGTAGACGGAGAAGACGAACGTGACGATGACGGCGTTGAAAGCCGCGCTGCCCCAGTCCCACAGTCCCCACGCCGCGACCTGCCGGCGGGACGCCGCCTGCCCGATGCCTGCTTCGCCGACCACTTCCGCACCCATGGCGGTGAGCCTACGTAGTCGGGCGAGAACCGCAGGACGACGTGCGCGTCCGTGTCGCCGACCGACGTCGGCGCCCGATCACCCGCACCCCGGAACCACCCCCAAAAAAGGGAATCCATCCTTCTATCAAATTTCTGCAGGCCTTTCAATTTCGCGGGACGAAATCCCGGAAGCAATTTTGTGCGTGTTACACTTCACGACGACTGATGGGAATGCTTCGACGATTCTGTGCACAATACGCGCGGACTCCTGATCCGGAACTCGTCGATCCTCGCGCACGACCTGCGAATACCGCACCTCGTGCGCATCCGTACGCCCGTCGGCGCAGGCAACTCCCGCGCCGACGGGCGTCGTGTGCCGCCTCGGCCCCGTCGGTCCACGAGCCGCGTCGAGGGACATGACCCGCTCGGACCGAACAGATTTCGCACTCCCGGAGTCGCGAACACGGCTGCGCAGCGGCACCGGCACCGCCCCGTGCGCAGCGCCACCGCGCGGCCCACGGCACCCCTCGCCGGCGCCGGCTCGCGTCGGAATTTCGCGACCCGTTTTTGTGCGAATAAATGTCAAGGAGGTAACGAATGGACGTTCCCGAACTCGTCCAATTCAGTGCCGTGGCAATTGTCCTGCTGCTGCTGTTCTTCTACGGAGGAACATTTCTCATATCCCTTCGCATCGGCAGGAAGAACGAGAACGCCGACAACTTCATGACCGCCGGAAACCACGTCGGTTTCGGCATCTCCGCCGCCAGCATGACGGCCACCTGGATCTGGGCGTCGTCGATGTACGCGTCGGCGACCTCCGGATACACCTACGGGATCTCCGGCCCCATCCACTACGGGCTGTGGGGCGCACTGATGATCCTGTTCATCTATCCCTTCGGCCGGCGGATCCGGACGCTGGCGCCGCGGGCGCACACGCTCGCCGAGATCATGTACGCGCGCCACGGTCGGTCCAGCCAGCTCATGCTGGCCGGCTCCAACGTCGTCGGCAGCCTCATCAGCCTGATGTCCAACTTCATCGCGGGCGGCGTGCTGATCTCGTTGCTGTCGCCACTCAACTTCATCCAGGGCGTGCTCGTCATCGCGGGCGGCGTGCTGCTGTACACCCTGTGGTCCGGATTCCGCGCGTCCGTGCTGACCGATGTGATCCAGTTGCTGGGAATGCTCGGCGCCGTCGTCGTACTGATCCCGATCGTGTTCTTCGCCGCCGGGTTCCCGGCCGCGTTCGAGACGGGCGCGGCGAATCTGACTCCCGCCCAGGGCAATTTCTTCTCCAGCGAAGCCTTCTTCAACCAGGGGGCGCCGTACATCGCCGCGGTACTCGCGTACGCGATCGGCAATCAGACGATCGCGCAACGGTTGTTCGCGGTCCGCGAGGACCTCATCAAACCGACGTTCGTCACGGCCGCCGTCGGTTACGGCTCGACCGTGATCGGGATCGGCATGTTCGGCGTGCTCGCGCTCTATCTCGGCATCGAACCGCTGGACGGCGATGTCAACAACCTCATCCCGCAGATGGCCGGCACCTACCTGCCCGCGATTCTCGTCGCTCTGTTCTTCCTGCTCGTCCTCGGCGCGTTGTCCTCGACCGCCGATTCGGACCTGGCGGCGCTGTCGTCCATCGTGATGACCGACGGCTACGGCCACACGGTCGCCGGCAGGTCGAAAGCCGATCCGCGCCGAATGCTGCTGATCGGCCGCGCGACCATGATCGTCGCGACCGCTCTGGCCGTCGCGTTCGCCAGCATGAGGCTGAACATTCTGGATCTGCTGGTGTTCGTCGGCGCACTCTGGGGCGCACTCGTCTTCCCCGTCATCGCCAGCTTCTACTGGAACAAGGTCTCCAACAAGGCGTTCACGGTGGCGACGATCTCCGCCGTCGCGACCTTCCTGCCGGTGCGGTTCGGCTGGCTTCCCACGGACGGCGCATCCGGGTTCCTCATCGACGTCGCTTCGGTCGTCGGCGTGGGTGTGGTCGCGGGATTGATGGCGTTCGGCTTCTTCGGACTCCGAATCGCCAAGATCGTCGGCATCGTCGCCGTCGTCGTCACCGCGCCCTTCGGCATCGGATTCCTCCACGACTACGCGACACTCAGCGGCTCACTCGTCGCCTACGCCGTGAGCACGGTCGTCTGTTTCTCGATGTCGGTGCGCAATCCCGACACTTTCGACTTCGCGACGATCGAGCAACGAGTGGGCGACTTCGATCGGCCCACCGGCGCAGACGACGACCGCCCGACGCGGGACGAGACGCCGGCACGCAACTGACCACCGCGTCTCATCCGATCCACTCGATTCGCCCCAGGAGGCTTTTCGTGAATGCTGCAGTGCTGACCGTGTACGTCCTGATCTGGCCGGTTCTGGTGGCCGCGACACTGTTCGTCATCACGCGCGGTGTGATCCGCGAGTGGGTGGCAGCCCGCCGGACGGGTCGAGACCTCGTCTGACGACTCTTCCCGGAGAACGGGTGTCCCGGAGCGTTCCGGGACACCCGTTCTGTTTATACGCCCGATTGCATATTCACCTCGTTGCATAGAGAATGGGCGTGTGGCACTCGAACACGCGATCCTCGTGTCCCTCAGCGAGCAGTCCGGCTCGGGGTACGAACTCGCGCGCCGGTTCGACAGATCGATCGGCTTCTTCTGGAGTGCCACCCACCAGCAGATCTACCGCGTACTCAAGCGGATGGACGACGCAGGATGGGTCACGGGCGAAGCGATCGCACAGGACGGCCGCCCCGACAAGAAGGTGTACCGCGTCTCGACCGCCGGACGGGCCGAACTTGCCCGCTGGATCGCCGAGCCCACCGAACCGGGACACCTGCGCAACGAACTCGCCGTGAAGATCCGCGGCGCCTCGTACGGGGACTCTGGTTCGTTGCTCGCCGAGGTGCGCCGGCACCGCGACGAGCACGCCGCGCGCCTGGACCTGTACCACCGCATCGCCGACCACGACTTCCCCGAGTCCCGCCCCCGCAGCGGCCGCGCCTTGCACCAGTTCCTCGTCCTGCGCGGCGGCATCCGCGTCGAGCAGGGCTTCGTCGACTGGTGCGACGAGGTGCTCGCCGCCCTCGGGTCCGAAGCGGACTCGGAACAGCCCTGACCCGACCGAAAGGCCCGGCATGACTTCCCCGTTCCCGCATCTGCTCGCACCCCTCGACCTCGGATTCACGACGTTGAGGAACCGCGTCGTCATGGGTTCGATGCACACCGGACTCGAGGACCGCGCGAAGAACACCGCGCGTCTGGCCGAGTTCTACGCCGAACGCGCCCGCGGCGGCGTCGGCCTCATCGTCACCGGCGGCTACGCCCCCAACCGGACCGGGTGGCTGCTGCCGTTCGGCGCCAAGCTCACCAACCGGTTCGAGGCCCGCAGGCATCGCACGATCACCCGAGCCGTGCACGATGCGGGCGGCAAGATCGCGCTGCAGATCCTGCACGCGGGCCGATACAGCTACCAGCCTTTCAGTGTCAGCGCGTCGTCGATCAAGGCGCCCATCAATCCCTTTCGGCCGCGCCGACTGACGAGCCGCGGCGTGCGGTGGCAGATCCGCAACTTCGTACGCTGCGCCCGCCTGGCCCGCTCGGCCGGGTACGACGGAGTCGAGATCATGGGCGGCGAGGGCTACTTCGTCAACCAGTTCCTGTGCGAACGGACCAACAAACGCACCGACGAGTGGGGCGGTACACCGCAGAACCGCCGCCGGATGGCCGTCGAGATCGTGCGCCGCACTCGCGCGGCGGTGGGGCCGAACTTCGTGATCCTCTTCCGGCTGTCGATGGCGGATCTGGTCGAGGGCGGTCAGAGCTGGGACGAAATCGTCGCGCTCGCACAGGAAGTCGAGGCCGCGGGCGCGACCGTCATCAACACCGACATCGGCTGGCACGAGTCCCGGGTGCCGACCATCGTGACGTCGGTGCCACGGGCCGCGTTCGTGGACGTCACCGAGAAGCTTGCCAAGCACGTGTCGATTCCGGTGGTGGCGTCGAACCGGATCAACATGCCCGAGATCGCGGAGGACATCCTCACGCGCGGTGAGGTGCAACTGATCTCGATGGCTCGGCCCATGCTGGCGGACCCGCAGTGGGTACGCAAGGCCGAAGCGGGCGCGCCCGACGAGATCAACACGTGCATCGCGTGCAACCAGGCGTGCCTCGACCACGCGTTCGTCAACAAGCACGTCTCGTGCCTGCTCAATCCACGAGCCGGCCGGGAGACCGAGCTGACGCTGCTGCCGACACGGCGCAAGAAGAACCTCGCCGTCGTCGGCGCCGGACCCGCCGGGTCGTCCGCGGCGCTCAACCTGGCCCAGCGTGGGCACGCCGTCACGCTGTTCGAGGCGCGCGACGAGATCGGTGGCCAGTTCGGGATCGCGCAGAAGATCCCCGGCAAGGAGGAGTTCGCCGAGACCATCCGGTACTTCCGGCGTCAGCTCGATCTCGCGGGCGTCGACGTGCGCCTCGGCACCCGCGTCGACGCGGTGGACCTGATCGACGCCGGCTACGACGAGGTGGTGATCGCGACCGGCGTCACCCCGCGCGTGCCCGCCATCCCGGGCATCGACCACCCGAAGGTGCTCTCGTACGCCGAGGCGGTCCGCGACGGCAGGCCCGTCGGCCGGTCCGTCGCGGTGATCGGTGCGGGTGGCATCGGCGTCGATGTGAGCGAATTCCTCACCCACGCGCACTCCCCCACGCTCGACGTCGCGGAGTGGAAGCGTGAGTGGGGGGTGACCGACCCCGAATCGGCGCCCGGCGCACTCACCGTCCCGCAGCCGTCGCCGTCGCCCCGTGAGGTGTTCCTACTGCAACGCAAACCCGGCCGTATCGGCGCCGGACTCGCGAAGACCACCGGTTGGGTGCACCGCGCCGCGTTGAAGGCCAAGGGAGTGCAAGAACTTTCCGGCGTCAACTACGAACGCATCGACGACGCGGGCCTGCACATCACCTTCGGCGAGAAGCACGAGAATCCACGCACACTCGAGGTGGACACCGTGGTGGTCTGCGCGGGTCAGGAGTCGGTGCGCGACCTGGTCGACGAGTTGACCGTGGCCGGCGTCACGACGCACGTCATCGGTGGCGCCGACGTCGCCGCCGAACTCGACGCCAAACGCGCAATCGAACAGGGCACGCGTCTCGCGGCGCGGATCTGAGCGCGTGACCACCGCCTTCCCGACGACCCGCTACGCTGCACTGTCGTGAGCCTGCCGAATCCCACCCCTGACGCCCGCGCGGTCGTGACCGGCGCCTCCTCCGGCATCGGCGAGGCCCTCGCCGCCGAACTGGCCGCGCGCGGGCACTCGCTGATTCTGGTCGCCCGCCGCGGCGACATCATGGAGAAGCTCGCCGCCGAGTTGCGCGAGAAGCACGGCGTGGAGGTCGAGGTCCGCGCCGTCGACCTGTCCGACCGCGACGGTCGGGCCCCGCTCGTCGCCGAACTGGCCGAGCGGGAGATCTCGATCCTGTGCAACAACGCGGGCATCGCGACGTTCGGTCCGGTCGTCGACCTGGATCCGAGCTACGAGCGCGACCAGGTCGAGCTCAACGCCGTCGCCGTGCACGACCTGACGCTCGCCGTTCTGCCGGGCATGGTCGCCCGCAAGTCCGGTGCGATCCTCATGGTGGGCTCCGCCGCCGGAAACATGCCGATCCCGAACAACGCCACCTACGCGGCGACGAAGGCGTTCGTGAACACGTTCTCCGAGTCGCTACGCGGCGAACTGAAGGGCAGCGGCGTCAACGTCACCCTCCTCGCGCCCGGCCCGGTGCGCACCGAGACTCCGGACCCGGCCGAGGCGTCGATCGTCGACAAGCTGGTACCCGACTTCCTGTGGATCTCCAGCGAGTACGTCGCGAAGGTGTCGCTGGACGCGCTCGCGGAGAACAAGATGCGCATCGTGCCCGGCATCCTCAGCAAGGGCATGTCGGTCGCGGGGCAGTACAGCCCGCGCGCCGCGATCGCACCCATCGTCGGCACGTTCTACAAGAAGCTGGGCGGCTGACCGCGGCGTCAACCGCGCGTCAGGGCTGCCGCGGCCCCCGTCAAGTCCCCGTCAAGAACCGACCACCGAGCAGGGCGTCGGCGTAGTCCTGAAGGTGAACCCGCTCCGACCGGAACGCGGGCGCCCCCCAGGAGACGCCGGTGACCCTGCTCGACATATTTCCCTCGCTCCGCGCCGCGATGGCCCCGCGTCTCGATCCGGCACTGTGGCCGGTCACCACTGATCACGACGAGCGCGGCCGGATCCGGGTGGGCGGCGTCGCGCTCGACGACATCGCCGACCAGTACGGCACGCCGACGTACGTGCTCGACGAGGACGACGTCCGGCACCGGTGCCGCGCCTACCGAACCGCCTTCCCCGAGTCCGAGATCGCCTATGCCGCCAAGGCACTGACGACCCGCGCCGTCGCCGACTGGGTGACGAGCGAGGGCCTGTCCCTCGACGTCTGCTCCGAGGGCGAACTCGCGATCGCGCGGTCCGCAGGGGTGGATCCCAGCCGGATCATCCTGCACGGCAACGCCAAGACGGCGACGGAACTTCGCACCGCGGTGGGCGTCGGGGTCGGGCGGATCGTCGTCGACTCGCACACCGAGATCCGACTGCTGGCCTCCCTCGCCCGACGCCGGCAGAGGGTGCTCGTCCGTGCGACTCCGGACATCGACATCCACGGCCACCCGGCGGTCACGACCGGCGTCGACGACCAGAAGTTCGGGTTCCCGATCAACGGCGGTCACCTCGACGCCGCAGTCCGCCTCGTGCTCGAGCAACCGTCTCTCGAACTCGTCGGACTGCACTGTCACCTCGGTTCCCAGATCACCGACGTCGAACTCTTCGCATCGGCCGTCGAGCGGATGATCGGCCGGATGGAGCAGATCCGACGCGATCACGGGGTGATCCTCACCAACCTGAACCTCGGTGGCGGGCACGCCGTCCCGTATCTCCCGGGCGATCCGCAGATCGATCTCACCCGCCTGGCGGGAGTCCTCGACGACGCGCTCGACGAGGCGTGCGCCCGCAATCGGTTCCCACGACCGGACATCACCCTCGAGCCCGGACGCGGAATCGTCGCACGCGCCGGCGTCACGCTGTACCGCGTGGTGTCGATCAAGACCGGTTCGGGTGGAAGGACATTCGTCGCGGTCGACGGCGGTATGAGCGACAACCCCCGGGTGGCGCTGTACGGCGCCCACTACGACGTCGCGGTCGCCAACCGGCATCCGACCGGCGCTCACATGCCTGTGACGGTCGTCGGACGGCATTGCGAGGCCGGGGACGTACTCGCCCGCGACGTGTCCCTGCCGTGCGATCTGCATCCCGGGGACGTCCTGGCGGTGCCGTGCACCGGCGCCTACCACCACTGCCTCGCGTCGACCTACAACAGCGTCGGGAGACCGCCGATGGTGGCAGTCCGCGGGGGCTGCGCGCGCGAACTGATCCGCCGGGAGACGGCCGCGGATCTGCTGTCGCGCGACGTCGGACTGTAACCCGGTTCCAGTGAGTGAGACCGGTCACACGGAAACAGACCGTCCGGGCAGATAGTGATGCGCACCACAACATTGCGATCCAGCCAGGAGGAACCCCGTGAAGACCCGCGCCGCCGTCATCACCGAAGCGCCCGGCACCTACAAGGTGGTCGAACTCGAACTCGAGGGCCCCCGCCAGAACGAGCTCACCGTCAAGATGGTCGCGTCGGGCCTGTGCCACTCCGACGATCACATCGCCAAGGGCGACCACGGCGTGGGCCGCTACCCGATCTGCGGCGGCCACGAGGGCGCCGGCATCGTCGTCGAGGTCGGACCGCACACCGTCGGCTGGGAGGTGGGCGACCACGTCATCTTCTCGTTCCTCGCCGGCTGCGGCCGCTGCCGCTGGTGCGCCAAGGGCCTGCAGAACCTCTGCGACCGCGGCGCCGCGATCATGACCGGCGGCCGCCCCGACGACCCGAACAGCTACCGGCTGACGCTCGACGGCGCACCCGTCGCGCAGACCTGCGGACTCGGCACGTTCAGCGAATACACCACGGTCAGCATCGATTCCGCCGTCAAGGTCGACAAGGATCTCCCCCTCGAGACCCTGTGCCTGCTGGGCTGCGGCGTCGGCACCGGCTGGGGCGCCGCCGTGAACTCGGCCGAGGTCTACCCCGGGCACACGGTCATCGTCATGGGCATCGGCGGCATCGGCATCAACGCCGTCCAGGGCGCGGCGCACGCGGGGGCGTCACACATCATCGCGGTCGATCCGGTCGAGTTCAAGCGCAATGCGGCTCTCGAGTTCGGTGCCACCCACGCTGTGGCCACGATGGAGGAGGCCACCGAGATCGCGCGCTCGTTCACCAACGGGCAGGGCGCGGACGCGGCCATCGTCACGGTCGGTGTCACCACCGGTGAGCATGTCGCGCAGGCCTTCTCGTCGATCCGCAAGGCCGGCACGTGCGTCGTCACCGGTCTCGGCAAGATGGAGGACGTCGGGCTGCCGATCAGCCTGCTCGAGCTGACGCTGTACCAGAAGCGCATCCAGGGGTCGCTGTTCGGCGCCTCCGCCCCGAGCGCGGACATCCCGTGGATGGTCGAGATGTACAAGGCCGGCAAGCTCGAACTCGACAAGCTCGTCACCACCACCTACAAGCTCGACGACATCGCCCAGGGCTTCATCGACATGCACGAAGGCAAGAACATTCGCGGCGTCGTGCTGTTCGACTGATCGCGTTCGGTACCGGGCGTCACCGCCGTCGGCGGCGCCCGGTACCGAAGATGCTCCGCGAGATCTCTCGTCCCGCCGCCGACGCGGCCGACCGCAGGAAACTCTTCACGGCAGCATTACCGAGGATCTGCTCGGTCACACTCGGTTCGTCCGGCGCCGGCGGCAGGTCGGGAAGGTCCGGCACCGGCGGCACGTCCAGCGCCGGGTCTGCGTTCGGCGCCCCGGCCACCTTGGCGCTCAGGAGTTCGTACGCCGATTCCCGGTCGACCGTCTGCCCGTACTTCGGCTGCAGTGTGCTCGCCGCAACCGCGGAGCGGATGCCGTCGTCGCCGATCGTGCCCATGAGAGAGCGCGGTGGCCGCATCCGGGTCCACGCCACCGGCGTCGGTGCACCCCGCTCCGACAGCACCGTCACGATCGCCTCGCCCGTGCCCAGCGATGTCAGCGCCTTCGCGAGGTCGTAGTGCGCGGTCGTCGGATACGTGCGCACCGTCTTCGTGAGCGCCTTCTGATCGTCCGGGGTGAAGGCGCGCAGCGCGTGCTGCACCCGGGCCCCGAGCTGCGACAGGACGGCATTGGGCACGTCCGTCGGCAACTGCGTACAGAAGAACACGCCGACGCCCTTGGAACGGATCAACTTCACGGTCTGCTCCACCTGCGCCAGGAACGCCTTCGACGCGTCCGCGAACAGCAGGTGGGCCTCGTCGAAGATGAAGACGAGCTTGGGCTTGTCGAGATCCCCGGCCTCGGGCAGCGTCTGGAACAGGTCCGCCAGCACCCACATCAGGAACGTCGAGAACATCACCGGTCGTGCTGCCTGGGCGCCGAGCTCGAACAGCGTGACGATCCCGCGGCCGTCGTCGGCGAGGCGGAGCAGATCCTCCGTCTCGAATTCGGGCTCACCGAAGAACGTGTCACCGCCGTCCGCCTCGAGGTTCACGAGCGACCGCAGGATCACCCCCGCGGTGGCCGCCGACACTCCTCCGATGCCCTTCAGGTCGGCCTTGCCCTCGTCGGACGTCAGGTGCGCGATCACCGCCCGCAGATCCTTCAGGTCCAGCAGCGCCAGCCCGCGGGTGTCCGCCCAGTGGAAGATGAGCCCGAGGGTCGACTCCTGCGTCGCGTTGAGTCCGAGCACCTTGGCGAGCAGGATCGGCCCGAAGCTCGTGATCGTCGCGCGCACCGGAATGCCGCTCCCCTCCGTGCCGAGGGAGAGGAACTCCACCGGGTAGCGCTCGGGAGACCAGTCCGCGTCGCCCGTCTCGCGGGCGCGCGTCACTATGGCGTCGTTCGAGGCCCCCGCGACGGACAGCCCGGACAGGTCGCCCTTCACATCGGCCATGACGACGGGAACCCCGGCGGCCGAGAGCTGTTCGGCGATGCCCTGGAGTGTCTTGGTTTTGCCGGTGCCCGTCGCCCCCGCCACGAGTCCGTGACGGTTGAGGGTGGCGAGCGGAATGCGCACGCGCGCGGACGGATCCACGACGTCGTCGACGACGATCGCTCCCAGTTCCACGGCCGCCCCGTCGGACGCGTAGCCGGACGCGATCTCGGCAGCGGCGGCGGCGATTCGGCCGTTCCCCGCGGGCGACTGCGCGCCGTCGGCACTCGGATCAACCGTCATGGACGTCCTCCTCGAGCAGAAAGCGTGCGGGAAGTTCTCCACCGTGGACAATATCCCGACGGTCCCTGACTACTGTGTTTCTCGTGCAAGACAAATTGGTATGGATCGATTGCGAAATGACGGGGCTTCGGCTCGGTTCGGACAAGCTCATCGAGATCGCGGCCCTCGTGACCGACAGCGACCTCAACATCCTGGGCGAAGGCGTGGACATCGTGATCCACGCCGACGACGAGGCGCTGGCGGACATGCCGGACGTCGTGACCCAGATGCACGCGAAGTCGGGACTGACGGAAGAGGTGCGCGCGTCGACGGTGACGCTCGCCGAGGCCGAACAGATGGTGCTGGCGTACATCCGCGAGCACGTACCCGTCGCCGGCACGGTGCCGCTGGCCGGTAACTCGATCGCGACCGATCGCGGTTTCATCGCCCGCGACATGCCCGAACTCGACTCCCACCTGCACTACCGCATGATCGACGTCAGCTCCATCAAGGAACTGTGCCGGCGCTGGTACCCCCGGATCTACTTCGGTCAGCCGGAGAAGGGCCTGTCGCACCGCGCGCTGGCGGACATCAAGGAGTCGATCCGCGAACTGCAGTACTACCGCCGCACGGCGTTCGTCGCCGATCCGGGTCCGTCGACCACCGAGATCGCCGCCGTGGTGGAGGCCCTGGGCCCCGCCTGACCTGCCGATTGGCACTTTCCTCGATCGACAGGCTAGTATTCATCTCGCTGCAGCAACCGGCCCCGCCGGAAGTTACAGCGATGGTGACTGTAGTTCAGTTGGTAGAGCACCAGGTTGTGATCCTGGCTGTCGCGGGTTCGAGTCCCGTCAGTCACCCCGAAGAAAAGCCCCGGCATCCGCCGGGGCTTTTCTCGTTCCCGCGCCGCCCCCGGGACTCTGTGTCGCTCTGTGTCGGACCCCGACCCGCGCTCGTGCCGCGCGACAGCCGCCTCTACCCCACTCCTGCGTTTTGCGCACTTGTCGCGCGTGCGGGACCCCGCATCGCGCGACAAGTGCGCAAAACGCGAGGTAGAACAAGAAACGTGACCTATTTCACCGTTCGTTACCGGACAGTAGGAACAAATGCGTCTGACCAGGAAAAACTGACAAGTCCCACTCAGTGAGACCTGTTCTTAACCGTATGTTCATCCGTTCTCTACTGTGACGCGCAGCATCTTCGATGCACGGCAGTGACTTTCCTCACTGACGCAGCCCGACAGCATCAACAACAGGAGAAAACATGCCTACCTTCGGTTCCTCGACCCCCGAGATCCGCAACTACTTCGGCATCGGCGCCGGCCTCGTCAGCGGCATCGGTGGCGTCATCGGCCTGCTCGCCCTGCTGGGCGTCATCTGATCCCGTCCTGACGGATCAGAACCGCAAACTACGAAAGTGGCCGGCACCATCTGGTGCCGGCCACTTTCGTGTCGCCGGAGCGACGGGGCGCGCATCGACTCGTCGCACCCCTCCCGATCGAACGGCGTGGGACTAGTCGAACAGCGTGGGCGACTCACCGTCGCTGTCGGCCGATTCGGCCGCCGGGGCGGCGGGACCGGGCTGCGCCTTGCGCACCACGGTCAGCGAAGTCGTCCGACGCGACAGCCGGTGGCCGTCGGCGTGTTCGAGGAGTGCCATGCCGTGTCGGACCTCGAGGACGGTCCACGGGCCCGCATGTCCCGCCGCCTGCACCAGGTCCCCGACTCCCACCGATTCCACGTTCAGCTCCCGTTCCTTCGGACGATTCGGTCACACCCAGATTAATCGGCGGTCATGCGTTGCCGGCGCGCCAGGTCTCCCAGGGGATGTTCCAGTCGCCCAGGCCGTCGGTGCCCGACAAGGTCCCCCCGACGGTGTTCTCGACGATCACGATGTCGCCGCGCTTGGTGTTGTCGTAGATCCACTTCGCGTTCGACGGGCTCAGGTTGAGGCACCCGTGGCTGGTGTTGGTGTTTCCCTGCTCGCTGAGAGACCAGGGTGCGGAGTGGAAGAAGATGCCGCTGTAGGACATTCGCGTGGCCCAGTCGACGGGCGTGCGGTAGCCGTCCGCCGAGTTCACCGGGACGCCGTAGGTGGACGAATCCATCACCAGGTGGTCGAAGCGATCTCCGATGATGTAGACGCCGTTGTCGGTGGGGGTGCTGTTCTTGCCCATCGACGTCGGCATCGTCTTGACGTCCTTACCGGCCACGTTCACCGTCACCTGCTTGGTGTCGTCGTCCGCGGTGATGACGACCGCATCCCCGATGGTGAACGAGGAGTGGACGTCCTCCTGCCCGAACATCCCCTTGCCGAGCTCGCGGCCGTAGACCTTGACGTCCACGGTCACCTTGGTTCCCGGCGCCCAGTAGTTCTGTGGACGCCAGCGGACCTCCCGGTTGTTGAGCCAGTAGAACGCGCCTTCGACAGGCGGCACCGTGACGATCTCGATCGCCGCCTCCGCCGCCTTGCGGTCCGGGATGTTCTCGTCGAACTGGACCGCGACCGGCTGCCCGATGCCGACGACGCTGCCGTCACCGGGCATCACGTACGGCTTGGTGAGGTTGCCCGGCGCACTCGTGGTGAAGGTGAGCGTCGTCGACGTCGAGCCGCCGAGCCCGTAGGCGTCGGCCCGCAACGTGTACTTGCGGTTGTAACCGAGCGGCTCGGTGTTGGTCCAGGACAACCCGTCCGGGGCGACCACGCCCTCGACGGCGCGTCCCTCTGGGTTGCGCAGCTCCACGTCGACCAGGCGACCGTCGGCGACGCGCACCGCTACCGGGTCACCGGGCGAGTAACCCACGGCCCCGTCGGTGACCGTCGTGGTGACGACCGGCTTGATCAACGACAGGAGCGGATTCGAGTCGATGGGCGCGTCCGACGACGTCGACGCCCCGGCCGGCCCGGTCGAGATGGTGCAGCCGGTGACGAGCATCACCGCCCCGAGCGCTGCGGCCACCGCCGCAACCACGACCGGAACCTTCGAACGTCCGACTAGCCCGCCGCGCCGACTCTCGACCCCGCGACCGATCTTCATGAAAACCCCACTTCACAACCACAACAACCACGACACACCCGCCTGGCGTGCCCCGCCCCGGCGCCGGAACCCGACCGGTCCGTCGCTCGCGCACCTGCATGATGCCAGTCCGACGACGCGCCCTCCGACGACGTGCCGGACAGTCGAGTAACGGTCGAATACCAATCGCTACCTGCGCCGCAGTGGTTACAGAGGGACTGATTTGCTTTCGTCGGAAGCGGTCCGTTAATGTTCTCCTCGCACCGAGCGGGGACACCCCGCCGAGGCAAAATGCGCCGCTAGCTCAACTGGCAGAGCAAGTGACTCTTAATCACTGGGTTCGGGGTTCGAGTCCCTGGCGGCGCACGCTGGATCGTCCACTGGACGTTCGAGCAGAGCTAGCGCCTATAGCTCAGTTGGTAGAGCAAGTGACTCTTAATCACTGGGTCCGGGGTTCGAGTCCCTGTGGGCGCACCGAGAAGGCCCCCGCACATCGTGCGGGGGCCTTCTTCGTGTCTCGGGAATCCGCCGCCCGCCGAACGACGAACGGGACATCAGGTACGCACCGTGACGCGGATGCGTGCCCCGACGTCCCGTTCGGAGATCGAGTGCGGATCGATCAGCGGAAGATCTTGCGCAGCACGAGCAGTCCGACGACGGCACCGGCACCGATGAGCGCCGCCTTGACAGCGGGCTCGTTCAGCTTCGCGAGCACCGTGTGCTTGGTGGTCTCGACCAGCCGCTTCGGATTCGTGCGGACGGCCAGCACGTCGAGTGTCTGCGCGAGCTGATTGCGGGCGTTCTCGATGTCCCGCTCGATGGCCTCGGTGTCCCTGGGCACGTGTCCTCCAACTGGTTCGAATGATGCGGCTGTGATGCTGCTGTGCCGGTCACGCTACCGGCCCGGCTCGACACAACCGTAGAACAGAAGAGCCGACGCGGCGCAGACCGCACCCGTCAGGCCCCTTCGGTAGCCTCACTCGCTGTGACCGACAACAGGCTTGCCCCCGGAGACATCGCTCCCGAGTTCACCCTGCCCGACGCCGACGGCAACGAGGTGTCCCTCGCCGACTACCGCGGCCGCAAGGTGATCGTGTACTTCTACCCGGCCGCCAGCACGCCGGGCTGCACCAAGCAGGCGTGCGACTTCCGCGACAGCCTCGACGAGCTCAACGGCGCCGGCCTCGACGTCGTCGGTATCTCTCCCGACAAGCCGGCCAAGCTCGCGAAGTTCCGGGACAACGAGGGCCTGACCTTCCCGCTGCTGTCGGACCCGGAGAAGACGACACTCACCGCGTGGGGCGCGTTCGGCGAGAAGAAGATGTACGGCAAGGTCGTCCAGGGCGTCATCCGCTCGACGTTCCTCGTCGACGAGGACGGCAAGATCGAGGTCGCACAGTACAACGTGCGCGCCACCGGTCATGTCGCCAAGCTGCGCCGCGACCTGTCCGTCTAGGCCCGCTCCGTTCACTCCCCCCGTTCGCCGAGGCCCAGCAGGAACAGGGCCTCGGCGACGGCGAGGTTCTCGATCTCCGACGGGTCGACGCTCTCGTTGGGCGCGTGGATGAGGGCCTGCGGCTCCTCCACTCCCATGAGCACTATCTCGGCGCCCGGGAACTGTTCGGCGAGCACGTTGCACAACGGGATGGTCCCGCCCTGCCCGGCCACGGCGAGCGGATGGCCGTACGCGGTCTCCAGTGCCGCCTGCAGCGCCGCGTAGCCCGGGCCCGACGTCTGCGCCTGGAACGGGGCACCGACGACCTCGCGCTCGACCCGCACGTGCGCGCCCCACGGGGCCGCGCCTTCCAGGTGGGCGACGAGCGCGTCCTGGGCCCGCTGAGGATCCATGCCGGGCGGCACCCGCAGGTTCAGGCGCGCCGATGCGCGCGGTTGGATGGCCGCCGCCGACCCGATCACGGGCGGGGCGTCGATGCCGAGGATGGTCAGCGCGGGCCGTGCCCAGACGGCGTCGGCGACCGATCCCGATCCGGTCAGCCGCACCCCGTCGAGCACGCCGGCGTCCTTGCGGAACTGCTGTTCCGGATACTGCGCCCCGTCCCAGTCCTGCGCGGTGTCGAGTCCGTCGACGACGGTGTTGCCGCCGTGGTCACGCAGCGTCGACAGCATCTGCACGAGCGCCGCGAGCGCGTCCGGCGCGGAGCCGCCGTACATTCCCGAGTGCAGTTCCCCTTCCAGGGTCTCCACGTGAACCACGACGTTCGCGATCCCCCGCAGACTCGTGGTGACCGTCGGCTGCCCCACGGCGACGTTGCCGGTGTCGGCGATCACGACGACGTCGGCGGCGAACAGGTCGGGACGGTCCTGCACCAGTTGCTCGAGACCACCGGTGCCGGTTTCCTCCGAACCCTCCGACACGATCCGGATTCCGACCGGGAAGGTGTCCGCGACCGACGACAGCGCGCGCAGCGCCAGCAGGTGCATGACGACGTTGCCCTTGCAGTCCGCCGCGCCGCGCCCGTACCAGCGCCCGCCCCGCTCGGTGAGCTCGAACGGCGGTGAATGCCAGAGTGCCTCGTCGCCGGCGGGCTGGATGTCGTAGTGGCTGTACAGCAGGACGGTAGGGGCGCCGTCCGGGCCCGGATGGTGCCCGACGACGGCCTTCGATCCGTCGGACGTCTCCACAAGCTCCACGTGCTCGATGCCGACCGACCGGAAGGCGTCGGCGACCCATTTCGCCGCCCCGGTGCACTGCTCCGGCGGCGCCTGGCGCGGATCGGCGATGGAACGGAATCCGACGAGCGTCGCGAGTTCGTCGCGCGCGGTCGGCATGAGCTGCCTCACCCGGGTCCGGATCTCGTCCGACTTCTCCACCACCACCGCACCTCCAGGACTCTCGACGTGACGCTCCGAGCCTACGAGCCCGGACGGACGCGCGTGAGCATCCGCGCGTTCCGCTAGGCCAGGGCGTCGGACGGCAGCCATTCGGCCCCGAACAGTTCCGCGATCGCCCCGAGGGTGCTCAGGTCGCCGTCGACGGACGCGGCAGCCACCAGCAGCCGCTGCACCATCGTCGTGGCGGCCCGTTCCTCGACGGTGCCCTCGCTGTAGAGCAGGAACCACGGGCACACCTGGTGGTCGCGGTGTGCGCGGCCGACCGTCTGCCGGGCAGCGATGCCGGAGTACCGCGGCTGATGGAACAGGCCGATCCGCGGCGTCGCGGTTGCGGACGTGCCGTCCGAGAGCTGTTCGTTCGCGTGGAGGCTGATCGCGGTGGTGGTCGTGAACACGCAGACCGGCGCCAGTCCGCGTTGGAACCGCAACCGCTGCTCCTCCGCGTCGGTGCGACCTCCGAAGATCCGTGCCACCGGGACACCGCGGGCCTCGAGTGCTTCCGCGATCGGTGCGGCCGCGGTCGACACCATCTCCGCGGCGATCACCACCTGATAGCCCCGTGCCACGTACGCCGCGGCGAGATCGACGGTGTGCGGGACCCGGATCATTCCGGCCTTCTGCCGGAACCTGAGCAGCGCAGCGAGACCCCGTGCGGTATCCGATCCGGTACGGGCCACGCCCATCTCACGTCGGAACTCGCCCCACTCGAGGTCGTACTGCTGTTGCTCCGTGGGTGTGAGCTCGACGCCGAGCCCGTCGATCGGTGCCGGCCCCCACGGAGAGTTGCGGTGCAGCATCAGGGGTGGATCGTGCGCGGTGAGCCAGCCGCGTACGACGGCGACGGCCTCGGCCTGCAACGCCACCCGCTCCAGGGCCTCCGGTGACCACTGCCAGGAACCGAATCTGCGGGCCAGCGGGAGCCCGGCGCGGGCGAGCCTCGCGCCGAGGTCGTCCCACTCCGCCGGGTCCTCGCCGTGGATCTGCGCGAACAGCGACGACAGGTATCGCCACTCGCCCGGGTGGTGTCCCGGAGTCGCCGTGACCGCGATGAGGAACGGCGCCCTGTCCGGCGGAGCGAGCATCTTCGTGATGCGGCGCATGTAGTCGGTGCGCTGGGACGTGTGCCGAAAGTTCTGCGCCTCGTCCGCGATGACGACGTCGAAAGCGAACTTGGGCCGGCCGTTGGCGGCGATCAGCTTCTTCAACTGGTCGGGAGAGCAGATCAGCCAGCGGTAGCCGCCGTCACCGACCGCAGCGATCGTCGAACGCCACGACGGGATCGTGATCGCCGTCGGTCGGTCGACGATCACCAGCACGTTCGTGCCGCCGCGCTGCGCGAGTACCTCCTTGGCGCCGAGGACCGCCGAGATCGTCTTGCCCATGCCGACGTCGTCGAACAGAGCCATGCCGCGCATCCCGTGCCGTGCGGCGTCGGCGATCGCGCTGCCGGCCGCGAGCTGCTCCGGGCGCGGAGTCTTGGCAGCTGCCGTCGCCGAAGGCCCCCGCGTCCCGGCGAAGTCGTCCGCGAGCCACTGTTGGTAGCTGTAGGGCTTCGCGGCGAACGGCGCGAGCGACGCCGGCAGGTCACGACCGACGAACACGTGGCAACGGAGCTTCTTGTTCCAGGTGGCGCCCGCCGCGCTGACGCGGTGCGGGACGTCGAGCATCCACACCCGCTCCCCCGCCGCGGGTACGGGGAGAGCCGGGGCGGAAGCGGCCTTGCGCGCGGTCTTCTTCGCCGGACGTCGGCGAACGGTGCGGCCGGCCACGTCAGGAATCCGAGTTCGCGTCGTCGCCGGCGGCACCGGACTCGTAGCGCGAGACGATACGTTCGACCCCGTCGAGGAGGAGGCCCAGCGCGAACCGGAAGTCGGAGTCCTCCCAGTCCACGTCGTCCGCGGCGAAGGCAGCGCCGTCGAGGGCCGCGGTGAGCGCGGGAAACCGGGTCGGATCGATCAGCCGCGGCAGGATGGCCGCGTAGTTGTCCGACTCGGCGTTCACGACGAGATCGGCGGTGAATCGCGCCCGTCCGATGACATGGACCGAGACGTTCAGCGCGACCTGCACCTTGAGCGCCTCGGGTAGCCGCGTCGACGCGAGACAGCGGAGGGCGGCCTCGAGCCAGGCGATGTTGTTGGGCCCCAGCGGCGCCCCGTCGATCGGCAGGCGCAGCCACCAGCGGTGGCGCATCAGGGCGTCGTACTCGGCGCGCGCCCAGGTCTCGAGTCCGGCCCGCCAGGACACGTTCGCCGGGATGTCCGGTGGGGCTCCGATCACCCGGTCGGCAATCAGCTCGAGTAGCTCGTCCTTGCTCTCGACGTACCGGTACAGCGACATCGTGGTGAAGCCCAGGCGTTTGGCGACCCGCGCCATCGACAGCGCCGCGACACCCTCCTCGTCCGCGAGTTCGATGGCGGCATCGAGGATCTCGTCGAGAGACAGACCCCGTTTGGGGCCGCGCCGACCGGACTCGTCCAATCCCCACGCCAGTTCCACGAATCGAGGCAGCGCCGCCTCCCCTGTGGTCTCCATCCGCGTCGTGCTCCTGCCTGTCACCCCGGTCGCTCTTGCGCTCATCCTAAAACTGCGTATGGTCTAAGCAGTTGTATATGTCATACACAGTTATGGGGAGGAGTGTTCGGATGAACCCACAATCTCTCGACCACGCCGTCGCGGTGACCGGGCTGCGCAAGGCTTTCGGCGAGCGAACGGTGCTGGGCGGAGTCGATCTGCACGTGCCCACAGGGTCGGTGTTCGCGCTGTTGGGAGCCAACGGCGCCGGCAAGACGACCACCGTCCGCGTGCTGTCGACGCTGCTGCCGTTCGACGCAGGACAGGTCCGGGTGGCCGGGCACACACTCCCGTCGCAGGCCCGCGCGGTCCGCGCCGACATCAGCGTCACCGGCCAGTACGCCTCGGTCGACAAGCTCTCGACCGGACGCGAGAACCTCGCCCTGATGGGCGAACTCCATCACCTCGGTCGCCGCGGAGCTCGGGCCCGCGCCGACGAACTGCTGCACCGGTTCGACCTCGTCGACGCCGCCGACCGCCGCGCCGACACGTACTCCGGAGGCATGCGGCGGCGCCTCGACCTCGCGATGAGCCTGGTCGCCCGGCCCAAGGTCCTGTTCCTCGACGAGCCGACGACGGGGCTGGACCCGCGCAGCCGCCGGGACATGTGGGACATGGTCCGGGAGCTGGTGCGCGAGGGCACCACGATCCTGCTCACCACCCAGTACCTCGACGAGGCGGACGCCCTGGCCGACCGCATCGCAGTGCTCGACGGAGGCCGAATCGTGGCGGAGGGGTCGGCGGACGAACTGAAGCGGCTCGTCCCCGGCGGTCATGTCGAACTGCGGCTCCAGGACGGCACACAGGCCGCGGCGGCCGCCGCCGCACTGCCCGAGGCGGTCGTCGACGCCGAGACGGCGACACTCACGATCCCCACCGACGGCAGCATCGGCTCCCTCGGGCGGATCCTCGCCCGCCTCGACGACCGGACGCTGTCCGTCGAACGATTCGCCCTGCACACGCCCGATCTGGACGACGTGTTCTTCGCCCTCACCGGCTCCGAGAAGAAGGAAGCTGTCCGATGACGACGCCCCTCGACGCGCGGCACGACGGCCGGACCGTGATCGCGGATTCGTGGGCTATGTTGCGGCGCAATCTCACCCACCTCACGCGCAGCCCGGACACGATGATCACCGCGCTCGCGCTCCCCGTCATGCTGATGCTGCTGTTCGTGTACGTCTTCGGCGGCGCCATCGACACCGGCAGCGCGTACATCGACTACGTGGTGCCCGGAATCATCCTGCTGTGCGCCGCATTCGGTTCGGCGACGACGGCGGTGAGTGTGTCGGCCGACATGACCGACGGCATCATCGACCGCTTCCGCACGCTCCCGATCGCGCGTTCGGCGGTGCTCAACGGCCACGTGCTCGCCAGCGTCACCCGCAATCTCGTCACCAGCGCCCTCGTCGTGGCGGTGGCCCTGCTGATGGGGTTCCGGCCCACCGCGAATCCCGTGCGCTGGCTGGGCGTGGTCGGTGTTCTGGCGCTGTTCGTGTTCGCGCTGTCGTACCTGGCGACCGCACTCGGCCTGCTCGCGAAGAATCCCGAGGCGGCCAACGGTTTCACCTTCGCCATCCTGTTCCTCCCGTACGTCAGCAGTGCGTTCGTACCGGCGGAAACCATGCCGACGTGGCTGCGGTGGTTCGCGGAGAATCAGCCGGTCACGCCGATCATCGAGACCGTGCGCGGGCTACTGATGCAGACCCCGGTCGGCAACAGCGCATGGCTCGCCGTCGGGTGGTGCGTCGCGATCGCCGCGGTGGGGTACGCGGCCGCCACGACGCTGTACCGCAGGCGCACCGCCCGGTAGGCGGTACCGGAGGAAACACCAGAAGCGGGAACCTCGTCGAATCCGAACGAAAAGACAGATAACCTGTGCTCGTGGAGTCCACTACCAGCCGCCGTCCCCCTCGCCGGGTGGACCCCGCGCTGGAGGTCCAGAGCGACCCCCAGGAACTGATGCCGCGGAAGCGTCCCACCCAGGAACGCAGCCGTCGCAAGTTCGACGCATTGCTCAACGCGTCCCGCGAGTTGCTCGTCGACGTCGGGTTCGAGTCGTTCACGTGCGAGGAGGTC
Organism: Prescottella equi; assembly: GCF_002094305.1. GTDB lineage: Bacteria > Actinomycetota > Actinomycetes > Mycobacteriales > Mycobacteriaceae > Prescottella > Prescottella equi. Next base: position 581,274 of record NZ_LWTX01000001.1, on the reverse strand, counting down.
GCGGCGCGCGCCGACGTCCCCATCGGCACCCTCTACCAGTTCTTCGCGAACAAGTACGTGATCGTGTGCGAACTCAACCGGCAGGACCTGGTGGGTGTGCAGCAGGAACTCGAGGCGTTCGGTGGCGAGGTTCCGTCGCTCGACTGGCTGCGGTTCCTCAACACGTTCGTCGACCACATGGCCGGACTGTGGACGTCGGATCCGTCCCGCCGCGAGGTGTGGCTCGCGATGCAGTCGACGCCGTCCACCCGCGCGACGGGTGTGATCCACGAGAAGCAGTTCGCCGAGCGGGTCACGCGCATGCTCGCGCCTCTCACTCCCCACACGCCCCGCGAGCGCCGCACGATGATGGCCGAGGTCCTCGTCCACGTCGTGTACTCGATGCTCAATTTCTCGGTACAGGACGGGCAGAGCCACGCCGACGCGGTCGCCGAACTCAAGCGCCTGATGGTCGCGTATCTGCTTGTGGCCGAGAAGGAATCCCGCTCCAAGTAGCCGGGTACCGCGCCGCACGCGTGGCCGGTACCCGCTGCCCCCTTGTAAACGAAGAACGAGGCCGGCCGACGGATTGTGTCCGTCGACCGGCCTCGTATTTTCCGTGCTCGATCAGCCGATGGGCGCGATCGGGTCAGGTTCTTCGATCACCACCATCGCGCCCGCGACGTCGCCGTCGTGGGTCAGCGACAGGTGGATCTTGGCGCTCGGCAGGAACTCCGCAGCCTCACCGTGCAGCTTGATGGTGGGTCGACCCCAGGCGTCGTTGACGACCTCCACCAGCGCGTAGGCGTTGTCACCGACGGCCGGCGGGCGAGCGAACCGCGATGCCGCCCAGGCCTTGATGACCGCCTCCTTCGCCGCCCAACGGACCGCGTAGTGCCGCGCCGGGTCGGTACTGCGGGACTCGCAGTACCGACGCTCGGCCGGTCGGAAGCTCGACAGCATCGCGGTGCCGGGTCGCTTCATCTGCTCTTCGAACTCAGAGATCGTGACGACGTCGAAGCCGATTCCGAGAACCGCCATCACTGGCACCCGGGCTTTCCGGCGCGGTACACGTGATCGGTACCCAGGCGCGCCTCCTCGGTGAGGAGCATGTCCGCCTCGAGCTGACGAGCAGCCTTGGCGGGCACCGCATCTCCACCGAATCGGCGGTCTGCGGGACGCTCGTACAGGGCCTCGCCACCGCACATCGCCGACGCCAGTCGGCGCTGTCCGTCGATGGTGCGCTGCTGCGCCTGCGCCAGGTACGCCTCGCGCTGATCCGCCGGGATCGACTCGACGAACGCCTGCGGGTGGACCACCGCGATCAGACCCGACACGTGACCGAAGCCGAGGCTGGTCAGCAGGCCTGCCTTGAGCGCGAACTCGTTCCCGAAGCGCAGCGGGGTCCGCGGCCACACCAGGTGCGAGAACTCAGCCATCTTGTCGTCGACGCAGTCCAGGCTGCGGTTCGGCGGGATGACGCCCTGGCCGAGGACCTGGCACAGGCCGATCAGCTGGAACGCCGCCGCGCCACCCTTGGCGTGACCGGTGAGCGTCTTCTGCGAGATGACGAACAGCGGGGCACCCTCGCTGCGGCCCAGGGCCGCCGCCAGTCGCTCGTGCAGTTCGGCCTCGTTCGGATCGTTCGCCGCCGTCGAGGTGTCGTGCTTGGAGACCACCGAGATGTCGTCGGCAGTGATACCGAGCGCGTTGAGCGACAGCGCGAGCTGCGAATCCTGTCCCCCGCGACCGGCGCCGAGGGCACCGATGCCGGGAGCCGGGATCGAGGTGTGGACGCCGTCGGCGAAGGAGCCGGCCCACGCGACCACGCCGAGGACCGGCAGGCCCATCTCGAGCGCGAGATCACCGCGAGCAAGCAGGATCGTGCCACCGCCGGCCGACTCCACGAAGCCGCCGCGACGTCGATCGTTGGCCCGCGAGAAGCGGTTGTCGGCAATGCCCTTCGCGGCCATCTCGTCCGACTTGGCGGTCGCCGACATGTCGCCGAAGCCGACGATGCCCTCGATACCCAGGTCGTCGAAGCCGCCGGCCACGACCAGCTTGGCCTTGCCGAGCTTGATCTTGTCGACGCCCTCCTCGACGGAGACCGCGGCCGTGGCGCACGCCGCGACCGGGTGCACCATCGCGCCGTAGCCGCCGACGTACGACTGCACGACGTGCGCCGCAATGACGTTCGGCAGGGCCTCCTGCAGGATGTCGTTCGCGCGGGACTCGCCGAGCAGTGTGTCGATGTACAGCGAGCGCATCGACGTCATGCCGCCCATGCCGGTGCCCTGCGTGTTGGCGACGAACGCCGGGTGCACCCAGCGCAGCAGCTCGGACGGGGTGAAGCCGCCGGTGAGGAACGCGTCGACGGTGGTGACGATGTTCCACAGCCCGACGCGGTCCACGGAGCCGGCCATGTCGGCGGGGATTCCCCACTTGGTGACGTCGAATCCGGTCGGGATCTGGCCGCCGACCGTGCGGGTCAGCTTCACCTTGCGCGGCACGCGGATCTCGGTGCCGGCCTTGCGGGTGACGGTCCAGTCGCCGCTTTCCGGGTCCACCGCCGCGACGGTGTTCTCCGGGTCGGAATCGACGAACGCACGGGCCTCCGCCTCGGAGCCGACCACGAAGGACAGGTCCTTGTCGATGAACACCGACGTCAGCAGCGGCGCCGTGTTGTCGACCATCGCGCCCTCGTCGCCGTAGGTGCGGATGCCGCAACGCTCGACGACAGCGTCGTGGTAACGCTCGGCGATCTCTTCCTCGGGAACCAGATCGCCGCTCTCGACGTCGTACCAGCCCGGCTTGGGATCGTTCTCCCACGCAACCATTCCGGTGTTCCACGCCAGCTCGAGCACGCCGGCCGCCGACAGCTGCTCGTCGACCTCCATCTCGAAGCGGGTGCGCGCGGAGCCGTACGGGCCGAGCTCACCGGCGCCGACGATGACGACCAGGTCGGCCGGGTCGACATCCAACTCGGGCCAGGACGGGGCGTCGAGCGCGTCGAGGATCCGCGGCGGAGCAGGCAGGGCGGCAATGGAATTCGCGTCCTTCGACGCCTCGTCCTCGGCCTTGCCCGCAGCCTCGGCCGCCTCGGCGGCCTCCTTCGCGAGCGCCGGCAGGTCCAGGTCCACCTCGGCGAGCCCGCCGGTGAGATCCACCAGGCGCGGCGCGTCCGCAGCGGCGCGCTTGACCTCCGGGGTGCACGAGAGCAGCAGTTCGGTCGCCATCTCGTCGGTGGACCAGGTGCGCACACCCTTGGCCTCGACGGCCTCGACCATCGGGTCGTTGCCGCCCATGAGGCCGGTGCCGCGCACCCAACCGATCAATGCGTGGACGAGCGTGACCCGCTCGGCCCACGTGCGCTCGGCCGACCAGCGTCCGACGACCGCATCGAGCGCCGCCTTCGACTCGCCGTAGGCGCCGTCGCCGCCGAACAGGCCGCGGTTCGGCGAGCCGGGCAGCACGACGTGCAGGTGGGTGTCGACGTCACGGTCGTAGCCGATCTGCGACAGTCCGCCGATCAGGCGCTCCACCGACCACAGCAGGACCCGCATCTCCATCTCGGCGCGGGCACCCGCGTCGGACAGCTCGCCGGCCACTCGCGGTGCGGCGAACGGGAACAGCATCGTCGGCGTCATCGCCTCCTTGACGAGCTTCTTCGCGCCACCGGCCGTTTCGGTCTGGACATTGCCGACCCACTCGACCAGCGCGTCGACGTCGCTGTACGACGCCATGTTCGCGGGCACCACCCACAGGGCGGCACCGGCGCGGGCGTTCGCGGCATAGAGCTTGCGGTAGAAGCCGAGTCGGTCGCTGTCGAGGCGCGAGGTGGTCACGACGACCGTCGCGCCGCCGCCGAGCAGCTTGCCGGCGACCGATGCGGCGATCGAGCCCTTGCTGGCACCGGTGACGACCGCGATCTCACCGGTGTACTGCCCGGTCTCCTCGATCGGGGCGACCGCGACCTTTGCGATGCGGCCGTACAGCTCGGCCAGCGTCGTGCGGCCCTCCGCGGTGGCGCGCTGCTGCCACCACTGCGCGTGGGCGGCCACGGCGGCACCGGCGCCGTCGAAACGCTCGACGGTCAGGTCGATCTCACCGGTCCAGCCGCGTGCGAGGTCCTCGCGGGCGGTGGCCCAGCGGTCGTCGATCAGGACGGCCTTCTTGGCGTCGAACGCCGGGGCGACCAGGCGCGGCCAATCGGAGCCGAGCTCGGCCGACACGAGGTCGACGAGCGCGGTGTCGTCCGCGGCGACCGCGGCAGCGGCCGACTCGCTGAAGCCGAGCTGCTCGAGCACCAGACGTGCGGCCGAGGCCAGCACGCCGTTGCGGCCGGTGATGGCCTCGGTGAACTCACCGAGCGCGGCAGCGTCGACGGTTCCGCCCGCTCCCCCGCCGGCAGCCGGCATGGAGACGGCCACGCCGCGGCGGGATGCGACGGCCTGGACGGCGGCGTCGACGAGGGCGTCGACGGCAGCACCGTCGGCGACAGCACCCTCGTGCAGCCCGCCCATCGCGCCACCGCGGACGCTCGAGCCGTCACGGGTACCGAGGGCCACCTCGGCGGTCACGTGGGTGGCCCAGCCGTCGCCGAGCTCCCAGACCTTCTTGACGCGATCCGCGATGGCGGCCGGACGCTTACCGGACGGACCGAAGACCTTGCGCAGGTGATCGCCAATCGAGTCGGACAGCACCGGGCCGAACGGCTTGTACGTGCGGGCCAGGCGATCGACCGTGACCGCGAGCGATCCCATGTCGGCGTCGGCGGCGCCGTCGATGGCACCGAGCGACAGCTCCGACCCGAGGTCGACGAGCAGCTGGTTGCGGCGCGAGGACACGCCGTCGCACAACGCCTCGATGGTGTCGGCGGGACCGATCTGGTCCGGGCGCAGCTTGGTCCAGAGCGCGATGAGCACCTTGGTGGCGTCGGCGGCCTTGAACGCGATGTCGTCGGGGCGCGGACCACCGGTGGGTGCGGCCGGGGCCGCGACGGGAGCAGCAGCAGCCGGAGCCGCGGCAGGCGCGGCACTTTCCACGGGCTCGTCGTCCTCCACCGGCGCCGGATCGACGTCGGTGCTGTAGACGATCGACGCCTCGCGCTCGATGTTGAGCACCTCGACCTTGGTGTTCGCGTGCTCGTCCAGCTTGAGGGTCTGCGACGCCAGGTTCGCGACGGTCGGCGTGGCCCCCAGACCGATCTCGACGAATCGCTCGACACCGAGTCCGCCGTCGGCCTCGTCGGTGAACAGCAGGTCCTGCGTCTCGATCCAGCGGACCGGGCTCGCGAACTGCCACGCCAGCAGCTCGACGAGGATGACGCGGGTCAGCGCGACGGGACGCTCGCTCCAGCTGTCGAAGTCCGCCAGTACCGCCTGCAGCTGCTCGGACGGCACCAGGTCGGCGATCTCCTGGACGAAGTCGCGACCCAGGTTGAACAGCCGGGGAACGAGGTTCGGGATGTAGCGGCCGATCAGCAGCGACGGGTCGATGTCCTGCGGCAGCAGCTCGTCGAGCTTGGCGCGGAAGTCGTCCACGCCGCCGCGCAGGACGGTCGAGTGGAACGGCACGTCGATGCCGGGCACCAGGATGAACGCGCGCTTGCCACCGAACGCCTCACGGCGGATGTCGATCTCACGCTCGAGCGCCTCGAGCCCCTTGACCGTGCCGGCGATCGCGTACTGCGAACCCTTGAGGTTGAGGTTGACGATCTGCAGGAATTCCCCGGTCGCCTCGGCGACACCGCCCACGAACGCCTGCAGCTCGTCGTCGGCGACGCCGATCTGCGACGGGCGGATCGCGGCCATGCGGTAGTCGCTGCGGCCCGCACCGTCGCGGGGCACCAGTTCGTGCATTGCCGATCCACGCTGGAAGACCACCTCGAGGAGCGCCTCGAGCGGCAGCACGCCGGCGACCGCGGTGAGGGCGTTGTACTCGCCGACCGAGTGACCGGCCAGGTAGGAGCCCTCGACGAACGCGCCGGACTCGCGGAGTTCGGCGACCTGCGCGACACCGAGGGTCGCCATCGCGACCTGCGTGAACTGGGTCAGGTGCAGCACGCCGTCCGGGTGCCGGTGCTCCACCCCGCGCGCCTTGACGAGCGTCGGGTTGTCGCGGACGACGGCCAGGATCGAGAAGCCGAGTGCCTCGCGGGTGTGCTTGTCGGCACGCTCCCAGACCTCACGCGCGGCCTTGCTGCGCGAGCGGGCGTCGAGGCCCATGCCCGGGCGCTGGATGCCCTGGCCGGGGAAGGCGTACACGGTCTTCGGCGCCGCTGTGCGACCCGTCGCGACCATCACCAGGTCACCGTCGACGCGGCAGCCGACCTCGACGATCTCGTCGCCGTGATCGGTGGCGACCCGGTCGACGCGGACGTCGATCTCGGCGCCGGGGCGGACCATCCCGAGGAAGCGGGCGGTCCACGCGGTCAGGCGACGGGTCGGCACCTTCGATGCGGGGTCGACGGCGACGACGGCCTGCTGCGCGGCGGCCGACAGCCACATGCCGTGCACGATCGGGCTGCCCAGACCGGCGAGCAGCGCCGCGGCGTCGGAGGTGTGGATCGGGTTGTGGTCGCCGGAGACGCGGGCGAACGCGGCCATGTTGCGCGGCGCCACCATCTTCAGATCGCGGCGGCGACGACGCGGGGTTTCCGCGACGTCGGCGGACAGCGATCCGCCGGCGCGAGCCGGATCGGCCAGCTCGCCCTTGCCGGTGCGGCCACGAATCGCGAAGCGCTCGGTGAGCGTCGCGACAGCGGGAGCCTCGAGGCCCTCACCGAGCATCGCGCCGACCTCGACGCGGACCTCGACGACACGACCCATGTCGGTGTCGATGACATCGCCGGCCTCGGCACGGACCACGAGAATGCTCGTCTCCGTGGGCAGTTCGCCGACGAGGTCGACCGCGTGATCGAGGTGGACCAGGTCGAGCATGCCCTCGATGACGTGCACGCCGGACTCGGTGGTGGCGGCGCCGAGCGCCGCGAACACGGCAGGCCAGCACGCGCCGACGACGACGTCGGGCACGGCCTTGCCGCTGGTGCTCACGGTCTGGGGCAGGCCCACACCGGTCACGCCGGCGTGGTCGGCGACCAGATCCGGGGTCCACGCCAGGTTGATGTGCGCGACACCGTTCTTCACCTGCGGAAGCTCCTGCCCCGCAGCGACACCCAACAGTGCCGACATCGACGCCTCGGCGTCGGCCTGGGTCACGACGGGGGCGCCGCCGTCACGGACGGTGACGGGCACCGTGATGCGGATCTCGACGGCCTTGCCCTGCGCGAGCGGCACGGTCAGATCGACGTGCTCGGCGTCGGCGACGACGAGGCGGGCGCCGGTCTTGTCGTGGCTGGCGACGGTGTCGGACTCGATCGTCCACTCGTCGACGGCGCCGAGACGGCGAACCGGGTTCTGCGTCAGGCGCGCGGCCCACAGGACGTCCGGGGCGGTGAGGACGGCGTCGAGCAGTCCGGTGCCGAAGCCGCCGTGACGACGACCGGCGATCGGGGTCGGGGTGGCGCCGGCGGCGACCAACTCGTCCGCGGTGGCCTTCTCGAAGCGGTCGAGCAGCTCACCGACCGGCTCGTCGACGCGGGTGATGCCGGCGACCGCGACGGTGCCGGGAATGATGCACACCTGGTCGGCGGTGTAGCGCGGGTCGTGGGCCTGCCACAGCGAATCCGAACGCCACCAGCGTCGGACGTCACCGTCGACGACGGGAACGAAGTTGACCGGCTTGCCGGGGGTCTTGCACAGCGCGACGAAGAACGGGACGTCCGCCGGGTGCAGCACCGTGGTGGCGTAGTCGGGGTACGCCGCCTCGAGAGCGCAGAGCGCTGCGAAGGGCTGGTCCAGCGTCGCAGGATCCGCGAACAGCGTCTGGATGGGGCCGCGGTCGTTGCGGTGCAGTCGGGCCTCGGCGCGCTGCAGCATCTCGCCGAAGCGATCCCGCCACGACACGTCCAGCCACACCGACTGCGTGGCGTCGACGATCGCGTCCTGCACGTCGCCGCCGCAGTCGAACGCCTGCGCGGAGTCGACGCCCACGGCCAGCTCCAGGTAGCGGCGCAGCCACTGCTGGTAGGTCATCGAGGCGACGTCGCCGAAGTACGGCTTGGCGGTCACGTCGAGCGCGGCGATGATCTCGTCGCGGCGGGCCGCGACGGCGTCGGCGTCACCGGCGACCTCGTCGAGCAGACGGCCCGTGCGCGACGCGGCGTTGTCGATCTCGTGGATGTCGGCACCGAGCTGGCTGCGGCCGGAAGCCATGCCGCCCTGCGCGGTTCCCGCACCGACCCAGTCGGGGGTGCCGGGGGTGTCGACGAGCATCTGCTTGACGTCGGGCGAGGTGGTGGCCTCGAGCGTCGCCATCGCGGCGGTGCCGACGAGGATGCCGTCGAGCGGCATCGCCGGGAACCCGTGCTCGGTGGCCCAGCGTCCGGTCAGGTAGTCGGCGGCCCGCTCAGGGGTGCCGATGCCGCCGCCGACACACAGCACGAGGTTGTCGCGGGTGCGCAGCTCGGCGTACGTGGCGAGCAGCAGGTCGTCGAGGTCCTCCCACGAGTGGTGGCCACCGGCGCGGCCGCCCTCGATGTGGACGATGACCGGGAAGTCCGGGACCTCGTTCGCGATGCGGATCACCGAGCGGATCTGCGCGACGGTGCCCGGCTTGAACGCGACGTAGCTGAAGCCGGCCTCGGTCAGCTCGTCGATGATCGTGACGGCTTCGTCGAGCTCGGGGATGCCGGCGGTGACGACGACGCCGTCGAACGGTGCGCCCGCGGCGCGGGCCCGCGGGACGAGGCGCTTGCCACCCACGTGCAGCTTCCACAGGTACGGGTCCAGGAACATCGAGTTGAACTGGACGGCGCGGCCCGGCTCGAGCAGCCCCTTCAGGCCCTCGACGTTGTCGGCGAAGATCTGCTCTGTGACCTGGCCGCCACCGGCGAGCTCGGCCCAGTGGCCGGCGTTCGCGGCGGCAGCGACGATCGCGGGATCGACGGTGGTGGGGGTCATGCCCGCGAGCAGGATCGGCGAGCGTCCGGTGAGCTTCGTGAACGCGGTCTCGACGGCGACGCGGCCGTCGGGCAGGGTAACGGCCTTGGGCGCGAACTCCGTCCACGCCCGAGCGACCTCGGGGGTGGCACCGGGGGTGAGCAGGTTGCGGTGGCCACCGCGGGTGGAGGCGGCGAGGATGCCGACGCCGTGGCCGCGCAGGCCCGCGGACGTCATGCGGGTGAGCAGATCGCCGGGTCCGAGGTCCAGGATCCAGCGAGCGCCGGACTCGACGGCGCCTTCGACGGCGTCGACCCAGTCGACCGGGTCGACGAGGACGGCCTGCGCGAGCGCGCGCACCTGGTCGGCGTCGAGACCACAACGGGTGGCCCAACCACCGATGATGTCGACGGCCTCGGCCAGCGCGGGGTGGTGGAAGCCGATCTCGACCGAGAGCGACTCGAAGACAGGCGAGAAGACTGCGCCACCACGGGTCTTGGCATCGCGTTCACGGGCCTCGTCGGCTGCGATCTGCTCGCAGCGCTGCTGGACCCGTGCGAGCTGAGCCGGCGGGCCCGACAGCACGACGCGACGACGCCCGTTGCGGATCGCCAGGACGGCGGCGCGCTCGGCCGTCTGGCCCTCGGCCAGCTCGGCGACGATGACGGCCAACCGCTCGGGGTCGACGTTGGAGACGGCCAGCATCGGCGAGCGGTCGGCACCGGCGATGATTCCGCGGCGACGGCCGACGAGACCCGCAGCGGCACCGATGAGCTGGGCGGTTGCGAGCAGCGCGCCGTCCGCGGCACCGCCGCCTGCGACGGCAGCGGCGGCGATCAGGCCCTGCGAGTGGCCGATGGTGGCGGCCGGGGCGTTCACCGCGGGGTCGAGGCCCTGCTGCTGCAGCGCGCGCAGCGCGGCCAGCTGGGTGAGGAAGACGCCGGGCAGCGAGACCGCGGCCGACGTCAGGGCAGCCTCGGACGGTCCCGCGGGCGCGGTCTCGTCGTCGGCGAGTTCCTGTTCCAGAATCCACGCGATCGGATCGAAACCGACCGGGCGGACGACGAGGAGATCCTGCGCGACCGGCTCGAGCATCGCGGCAGCCTCGTTCACGAGCTCCGTGAGCGTCGGCTCCAGACCGCTGTCGCGGGTCAGTTCGGCCAGTGCGCTCAGCCACGGGGCACCCTGCCCACCGAACGCGAGCGCGTACGGCTCGCCGGCACGCAGACGGTCCACGAGGGGTCCCTGCGCCGCGGAGCGGACCGGAGTCCGATCAGCACCGAACTGGCTCTGCTCCTTCGAGGTTCGTCCGTTTCCTGCAGTGTCGTCGATCGTCACTGAAGTTGTGTCCTCTCCTGGTTCCCTCACGGGAGGTAGGTCTTGGTCGGCCGCCCTCGGCAGAGCTGACGCGTGGCATCCCGAGACACCCACGGCACCCCTCGAATTCACTTCGGAATCCAGCGAATCCGGGCGTGTAAAGGTTGGCACAGAATCATGAGGAAAGCCTCACGTTTGTCCGCCGACCCCGTTCCTACCAGCGAGTATCGAGTGACATTGCGCACACCGTCGCCCTCAAGTGACTCGCGAGTAGACCTCGTAACCGCGGGTCAGGTGGCATGCGAGGACGTCCACAAACCTGAGGGAACCCTCACGTTGATTGTTACCAATTCGTGATCACCTTGACGGCGGCGCCCAGACGTGCGGCAGGCGCTGTCGGACCGTCCCCGTTGTCGGAGGACGCCGCTACCGTGCGACGCGTCAATCGAAATCCAGGGGGGATTCATGACCGACAATCGGATTCGCGCACTCGTCGAATACATCGGCACCGCGCTGCCGCCCGACCGCTCACACTGGCCGGCCGGCTGGCCACGCGAGGCCGAAGCAGCGCTGCTCGACGCGATCTTCGCGGCCCGCGCCACCTACGGCACCCCGACGTCCGGCGTCCGGCGGGTCGTCGCCAACTGGCGCGCGCACCGGAAGCACGAGCTCGACGATCTGAGCGCGCTGGCTGCCTTCGCCGACGCCCCGGACCACCTCGCGGAAATCCTCGACAACCGGCAGCGAGTGCCGGGCAACCACACCACCAAGGCCGAGGCGGCGGCCCTCGCGGCGGCGGCATTGATCGACGCCGGAATTCCCGGCAGCGAACGGATCGGGGACGGCCGACGCGCGCGGGAGGCGATCACCGCGGTTCCGGGACTGGGGGGCGCCACGTGGGAGACCTTCGTCCTGCAACTCGGGCTCGTCGGCCCCGCAGCGCTCGGGGCAGTGCACGGGTTCGTCGCGCAGGCGCTGGGCCCCGCCGAACCACCCGTGAGCGAGGCATGCGCCCTCGAACTTCTCGCCTCCGCATCCGAGACCGAGAACATCCCACCGGCCGCCCTCCTCAACGCCGTGTGGCGGTACGGACGAGCCCGGTCGATCAGACCGAAACCGTTGTCCGCGTAGCTGAATCACCTCGCGGGTGCGGTCGGCCGGTCCTGCGGTTCAGGACCGGCCGGCGGTGGCGTAGGCTGACATCGCTCGCGCGAGTGGCGGAATTGGCAGACGCGCTGGATTTAGGTTCCAGTGTCTCAGGACGTGGGGGTTCAAGTCCCCCCTCGCGCACCACGGCGGCCGTGTCGTCGCCTCTACGCCACGTCCTCTGCGGCAAGGGTGGCGAAGGATCGGCGCAGGAGATCGACTGCGTCCACCCCCTCGGATTCGGCCCAGGTGCTCAGGGCGATGTCGAAACAGGCGAGTGCGGACTGCACGAGCGTCTGTGCCCGAAGTTCCGCATAGTCGCCGTTCAGACGTGCCTCCACAACGGGAACCAACATCTTCGCCCAACCCAGGTGCTTCTCGAGGTTTCGGGCACGAAGTGACGCGGTGCTGGTGAGCACCCGCATGGTCCGCTTGCTCCGCTCCTCCTCACCGGCGTTGCGCGGGCGAGACAGCAAGGCTTCGAAAGCGATTCGCAACGAGACCAGGGGCGGTTCGTCGGTCGGGCGCGAGGCAAGCCCGTCGCGGACGAATTCACCCCAGCGAGTCAGGTCCCCGATGACCGCATCCTCCTTGGCGGGGAAGTACCGATGGAAACTCCGCGCGGAGATCCCGACCTCGGCAGCGATCTGTTCGACGGTGACGGACTCGAAACCGTGCTCGGCGAACAGGTCGATCGCGACATCGGATATGCGCGTGCGCACAGCTTCACGGGTGATGTCGCGCAAACGCGGGGCGGGTGCCGGGGAACTGTCCACATCGGCAGCATACATGGACAAACTTGTCAGCCTCTGACACATTGGTCTGCAACTGCCAGCGAGGAGGATCCATGGAAGAACGCACACTCGGCAAACAAGGACTCACGGTCTCCGCCCTGGGCTACGGCGCGATGGGCACGGCAATCGGCTACGGCCCGACCGACGACGTCGAATCGATTGCCGCGATCCGTGCCGCACACGATCTCGGCGTGACGATGTTCGACACCGCCGAGATGTACGGCTGGGGCGAGGGCGAGAGGTTGCTCGGCCGCGCCTTGGCTCCGGTGCGTGACGACGTCGTGATCGCCACGAAGTTCGGACTCACCCGGTCGTTCGGGGTCGACTCGCGTCCCGAACACATCCGCGAGGTCGTCGACGCCAGCCTGCGCAACCTCGGCATCGACACGATCGACGTGCTCTACCAGCACCGTCCGGACCCGACTGTGCCCATCGAGGACGTGGTCGGCACGATGGCGGAGTACGTCCAGGCGGGCAAGGTTCGGTATCTGGGTCTGTCCGAGGCCGACGAGGCGACGATCCGCAAGGCGCACTCGGTTCATCCGATCTCGGTCCTGCAGAGCGAGTATTCGATCTTCACCCGTGAGGTCGAGTCGCTCTTCCCCGTGCTCGAGGATCTCGGTATCGGTTTCGTCGCCTACTCGCCGTTGGCCCGGGGGTTCCTCAGCGGCGCTGTCTTCTCCCGAGACCACTACGACGCGAACGACTTCCGTCGACACCTGCCGTGGTGGGACCCGCAGAACTTCGATGCCAACCTCGCGATCGTCGACGGCCTCGACGCTCTGGCCCGTCGAAAGGATGCCACTTCGGCCCAACTGGCGTTGGCCTGGCTCCTGACCCGTCGGGACTACGTGGTCCCGATCCCCGGTTCCCGCAACCCATCCCGGGTCGCACAGAACATCGCCGCCTCGGACCTGGTACTGGACGCCGAGGATCTGCGTGCCGTCGACCGTGTCGCCGGCGGAGGCGGGATCGGCAACCGGAACTGAGCATCGCCGTCCTTCCCTACGATGAACGGATGGCACGGACACCGGACAGTTCGTCTCCGCACGTGGTCACCTACGACGGGCTGCCGGCATCCGCCGGCGGCGCGCACTCGCTGCGAGCCAAAGATCCCGACAAGGCATTCCGGCGGGTTCGGAGCTTCGTCGAGGAGTGCACCGCACAGGCGTCGCCCCCGTCGTGGGTGTTCCGGGTCGCGGCCGGTGGCCCACCCGCAGCGACCGAGCACCTCGTCGCCCTCGCCACCGACCGTTTCGGCGGCCCCCGTCACCGCGCGCGAACCCACACGGAATGGAATGTCGCGCCCGGCGCCGTGGACCACGCCCTCGACATGCTGGGAACCGCCGGGCCCGACGCGGTGACGAGCCACGGGCATTCGCTGGCCGCGCTGACCTGTGGCGTGCGTGTCGATCTACTCGACCCGCTCGCCCGTGCCCCGTACCCCGACATCACCCCCGATGCCTTCGGCCGCTTCGCGGTCGACGGGTACGGCCGTCTGCTGGGCGCCTCCGGCGTTCGTGCAACCGTCGGCACCGCGGCGTCCTCGGTGTCGCTGTGGCTGAACCTGCCGGCCGACGACCGTCTGGCCCCAGCCGCGCGTCATCTGCAGGACCACCTGCCGTTTCGTCTGTCCGCGAAGCACTGGCGCCTCTGGCAACCGACGCGCAGCGGCGACGCATACCGCTCCACGAAGATCCCGTCGCCGGTGCACACCCGCGACTGATCGGCGCGTCGCGGTGTCCGGTCAGCGCCTGTTCTGCCGTTCCTGCGCGAGCGCGCGCTGCTTCACTGCCGTCTCCCGGTCCAGCCCAGCGAACACGAGATGCTGTTGCGCGTAGGTCCAGATGTTGTTGCTCACCCAGTACAGCAGGATCGCGATCATCAGGAACGGACCGCCTACGAGGACGCCGAGCGGGAACACCCAGAGCATGAGCTTGTTCATGATCGCGGTCTGCGGGTTCGCCGATGCGTCCGGCTCCTGCCTGGCGACGGAGGCACGCGCATTGAAGTGCGTGGCGAGCGACGCGATCACCATCAGCGGAATCGCCACGGCCGCGATCGTGGCCACGGTCGGCACGCCGCCGTGCGCCGCGAAGGACTCGAGGGTGCTCTGCGGTGAAGTGATCGCGGTCGAGATCGGTGCACCGAACAGGCGCGCGCTCAGGAACGACTGCACGTCGGCCGGACTGAAGATGTAGTTCGCGGTGTTCGCGTTGTCCTGCGCAGTCATCCCGAGCCCACCGTGACCGGTTCCGGTGCGGTTGAAGGACCGCAGCACGTGATAGAGCCCGACGAACACCGGCGCCTGCACCAGCATCGGAAGACAACCCATCAACGGGTTGAAGCCGTGTTCCTGCTGCAGTTTCTGCATCTCGAGCGCCATGCGCTGCCGGTCACCGGCGTACTTCTTCTGCAATGCCTTGATCTGCGGTTGCAACTCCCGCATCTGGAGGCCGGTCCGGATCTGTCGGATCGCGGGTCCGAGCAGCAGCAGACGCAGGGTGAAGACCAGGAACATCACCGCGAGCGCCCACGCGAAGCCGTTGTCCGGACCGAGTGCGGCGCCGAACGCTTTGTGCCAGAACCACAGGATCGCGGAGACGGGATAGTAGACGAAATCGAGCATCGAGCACCTCTTCGCCGCGTGACACGACGACGGGTCGTATCACGCGGGTGTTTGTCGCGCCGGGGTCCTTCGGACTGCCACGGGCGCTGGACGGACAGGGGTCATCTGTGCGGCACAGCGAAGCTATGCGGCGGCGAGAGCCTGTCCGGGTGCTCGGGGACGACGGGGACGGCCGGGAGTGTTCGGCGCGCTCTGCCTGCGGAACGCGCCACGCAGGTGCCGCTCCTCGCGCGGTGGTCCGGCGGCCGGCGCCGCCAACCGGTGCAGTTGCGACAGCGCACCGTCACCGCTGACCGCGAAGATCAGCGCGATCGCCAGAGCAGTGCCCGCGAGGGCGGCGGGACCGTCGACGGCCGTCGTCGCGATCACCAGGGTCAGCACGCCGACCCAGGTGAGCTGAACTGTGTTCAGCCTCTCCGCGAGTGTCGACCGGAACGGTGCCATGACAGGCACAGTACCGGCACGGCGCCCACCCGGTGTCGATGCTGCAACCATTCCCGCGACACGCGAACTCCGCACCCGTTCGCCGCGCTAGCGTTCGGGGGTATCGCGGCACCACCGTCGCGACACCGTTCCGCGGCAGACAGGGGACGACGGTGTCCACACGTGTTCTCTCGGACTCGACCTGCACCCACGTCGTCGACGTGGCCGCCGAGAGGGTCGACATCACCGACTGGCTGTTCTCGCTACCCGAGGCCGAGTACCGACGATGCTGTCCCCCGGACCACATCACGAACGGCGTCGGCACCGCCGAGGACGGGCATCCTCTGTCCATCGGTGTCGAGACGATCGGCGACGCACTCCTGATCCACCACTTCGCCACCGAGGTCGTCGAGCCTCACCACTGCCGGATGCTGTCGACGTCGGACGTCGTGTCCGCGGAAGGCCGGACGACGGTGGACGTGACCTGGGAGTTGCGGGCCCAGCCCACCGGCGACGGTCGGTGCACCGTCACCGACCGGATCCTCGTCACCCCGACCGGGGACTACTTTGCCTTCATCGAACGACACGGGATCGTCTTCGAGGACGCAGCGGCCTCCTGCCACGCCGCGTGCGGTGACCACGTCCGGCGCGAGACTCCCCTGCTCGCTGGCAGCATCGCCCGCCGGGCGTCGAACTCGAACGGGCGCCACGCCGCCGACTCCACTGCTCCCGGGAAACTTCCGACGATCCCGGACAGCGACGGCGACACCGCGAAGGCCGTCGTCCGCCGGACCACCGAGCAGGTGCAGGGCGGTGGCGACTTCACAGTCTTCGACGAGCTGTTCGCCGACGACTACGTCGACCACACCCCGCAGCCGGGACTCACCCCCGACAAGTCCGGCACGAGACTGCTGTACCAGTCGATGCGCGCGGCCTTCCAGGACTTCCACGCCGAGATCCACTGGCAGACGGTCGACGGCGACCTGGTGACCACCTACAAGACCTACCGCGGAACCCGACGGGGGACGTTCCCGGGCGTCGAACCCACCGGCCGCGCAGTCACGTTCGACACCGTTGACGTCATGCGGGTGCGTGGCGGCCGGATCGTCGAACATTGGGGTGCCGCCAACCTGCTGTCGCTGATGGACCAGCTCGGCTGAGTCGACATTCGGTCGCGGACGCGAAGTCGACCTGAGCCGCGCCGACGAGGCTCCACCGCCCACCTCACGCTGCCCTGGCATCACACACCTTTTATCGGCATCACACACCGAATGCGCACGGAACGGGTGTGTGAACCCGACAAGTCGTGTGTGACGCCGGGGCAGCGAACTCAGGCCAGCGAACCCCGCGTCGTCACGACTTCTCCGCCGACCATCACGAGCGACGGCAGCGTCAGGACCTGCGGCCCGGTGCGCGGATCCTGCTCGTACACAACCAGGTCCGCGGGTGCACCCACCGCCAGTCCCCCGCCGCCGAGCCAGGCCTGCGCATTCCAGCACGCGGCGCCGAGGGCTTCGGTGGGTGTCATGCCGACCTTGCCGAGCGAGGCGACCTCGTCGGCGACGCGGCCGTGCCGGACGTGTCCGCCGGCGTCGGTACCCGCGTAGATCGGGATGCCGGCGTCGCGGGCGGCGCCGATAGTGTCGTTCACCCGCGCGTACAGGTCGCGCATGTGCGCGGCGTACACCGGGAAACGTGTTGCGCCGTCGGCGATCTCCGGGAAGTTGTCGATGTTGATCAGCGTCGGCACCAGGGCGGTGCCGCGCTCCGCCATCATCGCGATCGTGGCATCGGTCAGGCCGGTGCCGTGTTCGATGCAGTCGATCCCGGCATCGATCAAACCGGGGAGCGCGTCCTCGCCGAACACGTGCGCGGTGACGCGGGCGCCCTCACGGTGCGCGGCTTCGATCGCCTCGACGAGGACGCGGTCGCTCCACAGCGGGGCCAGGTCACCGACCTCGCGGTCGATCCAGTCCCCCACCAGCTTCACCCAGCCGTCACCGGCACGGGCCTGCCGCACCACCTCGTCGGGCAGCTGCGACTCGTCCTCCAGGTCGACGGGCAGGCCGCGGATGTAGCGCTTGGGCGCGGCGATGTGCCGTCCGGCGCGGATGATCCGCGGCAGTCCGGGGACCTCGTCGAGCGAGCGGGTGTCCACCGGCGATCCGGCGTCTCGGACCAGCAGGACGCCGGCCTCCCGCTCGATCCGGGCCTGCGCCAGCGCCCCGTCGAGGTCCTCGGCACCGCCGCCGTACCGAATCCCGATGTGGCAGTGCGCGTCGACGAGGCCGGGCAGGATCCAACCCTCGGTGCACAGGGTCTGTGCGTCCGGCACCGGCTCGTCGGTGAACTTGCCGTCCCGGATCCACAGCTCGAACGGCTGCTCGTCCGGCAGACCGGTGCCCCGCAGGTGGTAGGACGTCACGCGGGCCTACTTCTTGGGGAGCTTGAGCTGCGACAGGTCGATGCCGTCGAGACCCGGAGGCAACTGATCGAGGCCCTTGGGCATCTTCGACAGGTCCGGGAAGCCGGCCGGCATCCCGCCCGGCATGCCCGGCAGACCACCCGGCATCCCGGGGAAGCCGCCCTTGATCTTCGGCTGCGTCGGGCCCTTGCCGCCCTTCTTGCCCTTCTTCCCCTTCTTGCCGCGCACCTGCTTGCGCGCGCCGGGCATGCCCATGCGGCCGGCCATCGCGGCCATCATCTTCCGGGCCTCGAAGAAACGGTCGACGAGCTGGTTGACGTCGGAGACCTTGACGCCCGAGCCGTTCGCGATGCGCAGGCGGCGCGACGCGTTGATGATCTTGGGGTTCTCGCGCTCCGCGGGCGTCATGCCGCGGATGATCGCCTGGATGCGGTCGAGCTGCTTCTCGTCGACGTTGGCGAGCGCGTCCTTCATCTGTCCGGCACCGGGCAGCATGCCCAGCAGGTTGCCGATCGGGCCCATCCTGCGGACGGCCATCATCTGCTCGAGGAAGTCCTCGAGGGTCAGCTCGCCCGAGCCGATCTTCGCGGCGGTGGCCTCGGCCTGCTGGGCGTCGAACACCTGCTCGGCCTGCTCGATGAGCGTGAGCACATCGCCCATGCCGAGGATGCGGCTCGCCATGCGGTCCGGATGGAAGACGTCGAAGTCCTCGAGCTTCTCACCGGTCGACGCGAACAGGATCGGCTCGCCGGTGACCTCGCGGACGCTCAGCGCGGCACCACCGCGGGCGTCGCCGTCGAGCTTGGTGAGCACGACACCGGTGAAGCCGACACCCGACTTGAACGCCTCCGCGGTGTGCACCGCGTCCTGGCCGATCATGGCGTCGAGCACGAAGATCGTCTCGTCGGGCTGGACGGCGTCGCGGATGCCCGCGGCCTGCGCCATCAGCTCCTCGTCGATGCCGAGGCGGCCGGCGGTGTCGACGATCACGACGTCGTACTGCTTGTTGCGGGCCTCTTCGACACCGGCGCGCGCGACCTCGACGGGGTCGGCGGCCGAGATACCGAGCGGGTTCTCGCCACCGCCGATGGAGGTGCCGGGGTGCGGCGCGAACACGGCCGCGCCCGCGCGCTCACCGACGATCTGCAGCTGGCTGACGGCGCCGGGACGCTGGAGGTCACACGCGACGAGCAGCGGCGTGTGGCCCTGATCCTTCAGCCACTTGGCCAGCTTGCCGGCGAGGGTGGTCTTACCGGAGCCCTGCAGACCGGCCAGCATGATCACGGTCGGCGGCGTCTTCGCGAACTGCAAGCGACGCGTCTCACCACCGAGGATGCCGACGAGTTCCTCGTTGACGATCTTGACGACCTGCTGCGCCGGGTTGAGCGCGGCCGAGACCTCGGCGCCCTTCGCGCGCTCCTTGATCTTGGCGATGAAGGTGCGGACGACGGGGAGCGCGACGTCGGCCTCGAGGAGCGCGAGACGAATCTCGCGGCACGTGGCGTCGATGTCGGCTCCGGAGAGTCGACCCTTGCCACGCAGATCCTTGAGGGCTCCGGTCAACCGGTCGGAAAGGGATTCGAACACCGAATGCGCTCCTGAGCTCTGTGCTGGTCCGCCCGCAGGCCGTGAATAATTCTCGGAACCAGGGTAACCGTTCCAGCGCCCGCATCCGCGCGGCAACCCCGGAGGCGCGCGGCCGGTCGACGGCTCACTCCGTCGCCGGTTCCTCCTTCTTCGGCTCCGGCGCCGGTACGACCGACAGGATCGCGTTCTCGATCTGCTCCCGGCGTGCCCGCGTGCCGCCGCCCTCCATGCTGATGCAGAACGCGTCGACCACCGACGATCCGAGCGTGCTCACCCGCGCCCAGCGCACGTCGGCACCGTTGCGTTCCAGGACCCGGGCCAGCCGGCTGAGCATTCCGAGCCGGTCCTCCGCCCGCAGTTCGACTATCGCGTCGCCCTGGGCGTCCTCCCCGCCCACCACGTCGAACCAGATCACCCGCGGAGGCGCCAGCGCGTACTGCACCGGCACGGCCGCGACCGTCCGATCCTCGAGCACCTGGTTCTCGCGCACTTCGCGTTCCTTGGCGTCGAGTTGCTCGAGCACGTCGATCTCCCCCGCCATCGCCCGGATCAGCTCCTGCCGCAACAACCCCGCCTGGGGCGGCGCACCGAATCTCGGGGCCACGACGAACGAGTTGATCGCCGCGTCCCCGTGGCTGCCGAGCGAGGCCGACAAAACCCGCAGGGAGCTCAGCGCCAGCACCCCCGCTTCGTGCGACAGCAGCCCGGGCGTGTCCGGGGCGACGACGGTCACCACATAGGTGTGCGCGGCGGTCCCCGGGTCGAGCGCGACGTGCACACCACCCTGCGTCGCGACATCGATGAGCGCCGGATCGATCGGGTCGGGTACCGGCAGCTGATCGCCGGCCATCGCGAGCCGGCAGCGGCGCACCAGCTCGCCGATGAGCGACGACTTCCAGTCGCCCCACACCCCCGGCCCGGTGGCGAGCGAATCCGCCTCCGCCAGCGCACTCAACAACTCCAGCAGCACATGGTCGCCGCCGAGTTTGTCGACGACCATCTGGACGGTCGCCGGATCGTCGAGGTCGCGGCGGGTGGCGGTCTGCGCCAACAGCAGGTGGTGACGCACCATGCCGGTCAACAAGGCGATGTCCGACGGCCACAGCCCGAGCCGGGCCCCGATCTGACCCGCCAGTTCCGCGCCGACGATGCTGTGGTCCCCGCCGCGTCCCTTGCCGATGTCGTGCAGGAGCGCACCGAGCACCAGCAGGTCGGGACGTGAGACCCGCGTCGTGAGGGCACCGGCCTGGGCGACGGTCTCGACGAGGTGCCGGTCGACGGTCCACGTGTGCACTGCGTCGCGCGGCGGCAGGTCGCGCACCGCGCCCCACTCGGGCAGCAGCCGGCCCCACAGACCGGTGCGGTCGAGCGCTTCGATCGTCGGGATCGCCCGATGACCGGAGCCGAGCAGCACCAGGAGGTCACCGAGCGCCCCCTTGGGCCACGGTTCGCGCAGCTCGGGCGCGCTGTCGGACAGTCGCCCCAGCGTGGACGCGGAGATCGGCAGTCCCGTCGAGGCCGACGCCGCCGCAACCCGCACCACCAGACCGGGATCGCGCTTGGGTCGCGCATCGCGCGCCAGCACCAGCTCGCCCGACTGCTCCACGACCCCCTCGTCGATGGGCCGACGCAGCGGCACCCGGCGCAGCTTCGACAGCCCCTTGCGGGGCAGCGAGTTGCCGGCGGTGCGCAGACCCACGTCCACCGAGTACCCGATCGTGCGTGCGCAGTCGCTGAGCATGCGTGCGAGATCGAAGCGGTCTCCGATCCGCAGCGCCGCGCCGATCTCGTCGGCATCCTGCGCTCGCAGCTGGTCCCGCGAACGCCCGGCCACCCGATGCAGTTCGGTCCGGACGTCGAGCAGACGCCGGTGCGCCAGCGCGAGACCGCCACCGGGCGTGTCCGGGCCGAGCCCGGGCATCCCGTCGGTGAGCTGCGCGATGGACAGCGCGTTGAGGAGCTGGACGTCCCTCAGGCCACCACGGCCGTTCTTGATGTCGGGCTCGGCGCGGTGCGCGATCTGGCCGCTCCGGGCCCAGCGCGCCTGCGCCTGCTCGACGAGTTCGTCGAATCGCGAACGGATCCCGGTACGCCACTGCCGGCGCACACCGCCGATGAGTAGGTGACTCAGCTCGACATCGCCGACGATGTGCCGGGCCTCGAGCATGCCGAGGGTGGCGGTGAGGTCGCTCGCGGCCACCTGGAGCGCCTGCGGCACCGTCCGCACACTGTGGTCGAGCTTGATGTGCGCGTCCCACAGCGGGTACCACAGCTGGTCGGCGACCTTGGCGACCAGCGCGGGGTCGACGTCATCGTGCAGCAGGATCAGGTCCAGGTCCGAGTACGGCATCATCTCGCGGCGGCCCAGGCCGCCGACCGCCACGATCGCGAAGCCCGAGTCCGGCCGGATGCCCAGCTCGTTTCCCTTTGTGGTGAGCCAGAATTCGTGCAGGTCGACCAGTGCGTGTCGCAGTGACGGTGCGTCGAGGCGGTGGTTTCGAGTACCTCCCGCCAGGAGCTGTTCCCGCGCCCGGGCCAGATCGCGCGCGTCGTCGGTGTGGTTGGCGTCGGGTCCGTCGGACCCGGACGGCCCCGACCCCGTCGCCGTGATGGCGACAGGATCAGGGCCGTCGAATCCGGACCCGCGAGGGTCAGATCGCATCCCCGCCCCGTTCTCCGGTACGTACCCGGACGACCGATTCGACCGGCGTGACCCAGACCTTTCCGTCACCGATCTTCCCCGTGCGGGCGGCCTCGACGATGACCTCGACGACCTTGTCGACTACCGAATCCTCGACGACGACCTCGACGCGAACCTTCGGGACGAAGTCGACCGAGTACTCGGCGCCCCGATAGACCTCGGTGTGCCCCTTCTGCCGCCCGTACCCCTGGACCTCGCTGACCGTCATACCGAGAACACCGGCCTGTTCGAGTCCGGTCTTGACGTCCTCGAGCGTGAACGGCTTGACGATTGCGGTGATCAGCTTCATGACTCATGCCTCCCTGGCGGCAACAGTTGCGGGCGCCGGTACGCGCCCCGGGACCGGGCTACCTGCAAGTGCGACGAAGTCGTAGGCGCTCTCGGCGTGTTCGGCCTCGTCCACGCCACGAGCCTCGGCCTCGGCGCTGACTCGCAGTCCGATCGTGACCTTCACGATAAGCGCGATGACGGCCGTAGCGATGCAGGAGTACACGAGCACGGCGCCCGCGCCGACCGCCTGACGCCACAGCTGGTCGAGTCCGCCGCCGTAGAACAGGCCGTTGACGCCGGCCGGTGCAGCCTCGGTCGCGACCAGGCCGACCAGCAGCGTTCCGACGAGACCACCGACCAGGTGGACGCCGACCACGTCGAGCGAATCGTCGTAGCCGAAGCGGTACTTCAGGCCGACGGCCAGGGCGCACAGTGCGCCGGCGACGACACCGATCACGATCGCGCCGACGACGTCGACGGACGAGCAGGCGGGGGTGATGGCGACCAGGCCGGCGACGATGCCCGACGCGCCACCGAGCGTGGTGGCGTGACCGTCGCGGATCTTCTCCACCAGCAACCAGGCCAGCATTGCGGCGCAGGTGGCGACGACAGTGGTGACGAACGCCGCAGCGGCGACTCCGTTGGAACCGACGGCCGAGCCGGCGTTGAACCCGAACCATCCGAACCACAGCAGCGCGGCGCCGAGCATCACGAACGGCAGGTTGTGCGGACGGAAGGGCGTCTTGGGCCAGCCGCGACGCTTTCCGAGCATGAGCGCGAGGACCAGACCTGCGACACCCGCGTTGATGTGGACGGCCGTGCCGCCGGCGAAGTCGATCGCGCCGAGCTTGTTGGCGATCCAACCGCCCGTCTCGGCGGTGACGCCGTCGAACGAGAACACCCAGTGCGCGACCGGGAAGTAGACGACCGTCGCCCACAGGCCGGCGAACAGCAGCCAGGCTCCGTACTTCATGCGATCGGCGACCGCGCCCGAGATCAGGGCGACCGTGATGATCGCGAACATCGCCTGGAAGGCGACGAATACCAGTGCCGGGATGGTGCCGACCAGCGGGATCGCGGCGGCCGTGCCGGCCTCGGCGTCACCGAGGTAGTCACCCCCGAACAATCCCTTCAGTCCGAAGAACTCCGTCGGATCCCCGATCAATCCGCCCTTGTCGTCACCGAACGCGATGGAATAGCCGAACAGCACCCACAACACGCCGACGACTCCCATCGCGCCGACGCTCATCATGATCATGTTCAGCACGCTCTTCGCGCGGACCATGCCGCCGTAGAAGAACGCGACGCCCGGAGTCATCAAGAGCACCAGCGCGGCGCTCATGAGCATCCACGCGGTGTCCCCGGTGTCCGGGGCTCCGATAGTGGGGAAATCCACGGTGAGCCTCCTCGTCAGTCTTGTCGTTCTGATCAGCAAGACTGCTCACCTGGTGTTTCATCCGTGGTTGCACAGCGTTTCGGATAGGTGAACGGATCGGCCGGTTGTGTTGCAGTCGGGTTTCGCGGTTGCGCTCACCCCGGATCGAAACTTCGTGAACCACCGCGAAGGTCGCAAAACGCCGCTGCCCGGCCCCTCGGACGAGGGACCGGGCAGCGATGGACGGAGCGTGCCGGTCAGCCCAGCAGCGCGTCGACGAAGGCCTCCGGCTCGAAGGGAGCGAGGTCGTCGGCGCCCTCGCCCAGACCGACGAGCTTCACCGGAACGCCCAGCTCGTGCTGGACCTGGAAGACGATGCCACCCTTGGCGGTGCCGTCGAGCTTGGTCAGCACGACGCCAGTGATGTCCACGACCTCGGCGAACACGCGGGCCTGCATCAGGCCGTTCTGTCCGACGGTGGCGTCGAGGACCAGCAGCACGTCGTCGACGGCCGCCTTCTTCTCGACCACGCGCTTGACCTTGCCCAGCTCGTCCATCAGGCCGGTCTTGGTGTGCAGACGACCGGCCGTGTCGATGAGCACGACGTCGACGCCGTCCTCGATGCCCTTGGCGACCGAATCGAACGCGATGGCCGCGGGGTCGCCGCCCTCGGGTCCGCGAACGACCTCGGCACCCACGCGCTCGGCCCATGTCTGCAACTGATCGGCCGCGGCCGCACGGAAGGTGTCGGCGGCGCCGAGCAGGACGCGTCGGCCGTCTGCGACGAGGACCCGGGCGAGTTTGCCGGTCGTGGTGGTCTTGCCGGTGCCGTTGACGCCGACGACGAGCAGCACGGCGGGATGATCGCCGTGCGGAAGGGCGCGGATCGAGCGATCCATCTCGGGACGCAACTCCTCGACGAGAACCTCGCGCAGGAGCGCCCGGGCCTCCGCCTCGGTGCGCACACCGCGGGACGCCATCTCCTCGCGCAGCCGCTCGACGACCTTGACGGTGGTGGCGGTGCCGAGATCGGCGATCAGCAGCGTGTCCTCGACCTCCTCCCACGAGTCCTCGTCCAGGTCGCCGCCACCGAGCAGGCCCAGCAGGCTCTTGCCGACGGCGTTCTGCGAGCGCGACAGCCGACCGCGCAGGCGATCGAGCCGGCCCGCGGTGGGCTCGATCTCCTCGATCGCGGGAGTAGGAGCAGCCTCCGGCTCGACCACCGGCTCCGGCTCGACCACCGGCTCCGGCTCGACGACGGGCTCCGGCGCGGCTTCCGGCTCGACGGCCGGCTCCGGCGCAGGCTCCGGCTCGACGACGGGCTCGGGTGCGGGTGCAGGTTCGACCACCGGCTCCGGCGGAGCCACCGGTTCGGGGGTGACGGGCTCGGGAGCGGCGGGAGCCTCCGGCTCGGCGACCGGCTCCGGGGTGACGGTGGGCTTCGCCTCCGGTACCGGCGTGGTCGGGGGAACCGGCGGCGCGACCGGGGGCTTGGGCGGAACGACCGGCGGCTTGGGCGCGGCCGGCGGCACCTTGGGCGGCGCGGTGGCCGACGGCCCCTGGCTGAAGTTGAAGCCGCCACCGGCTTGGTATCCGCCCGAACGGTCCTTCGGCTGCTCCGTCAGCTCGGGCTTCTCGGGCGCCGCGGTGAGGCTGATGCGGCGACGGCGGGCCAGGGTCAGGCCGACGACGAGCGCCACGACGAGGACGGCCAGTACGGCCGCTATTGCTATCCAGGCTCCGGTAGTCACACCGACATCCTGTCAGGCTGCCCGCGTCCGTGACGCCTCCGGGCAAGTCCGGCGGGGCGTGGCGAGATCGGTCCGTGACACCCGAGGAGCGGCTCCTCGGGTGTCACGTCGGGCCGTCAGAGCAGGGCGGCGATCTCGTCGGCGATCTGCTCCGGGGTGACGGTCGGCTCGAAGCGGCGAACGACCTCGCCGTCCCGGTCGACGAGGAACTTCGTGAAGTTCCACTTGACCTCGTCGGTGCCGATCGCCTCGGGGCGGGTCTTGCTGACGTGCTCGTAGAGGAAGCCGTGGTCCGGGCCGAAGTCACCGGGGGCCTGCGCGCGCAGGTACTGGTACAGCGGGTGTGCGTCGTCGCCGTTGACCTCGAGCTTCGCGTACACCGGGAAGGTGACGTTGTAGTTGACGCTGCAGAACTGCTGGATCTCGGCGTCGTCGCCCGGCTCCTGGTCGCCGAACTGGTTGCACGGGAAGCCGACGACCTGCAGGCCCTTGTCCTTGTTGGCGCGGTGCAGCGCCTCGAGGCCCTCGTACTGCGGCGTGAGGCCGCACTTGCTCGCCACGTTGACGATCAGCAGCAACTTGCCCTTGTGGGCGCTGAGATCCTCGGTGGCGCCGTCGGCGGTCTGGACGGGGAAGTTGTGGGCGTTCATCGATGGTTCTCCCATGTAGTTCGGTGGGGTCGTGCGGGGTGCACGCACGTGAATGACGGTGCCGGGTTCACCCGGCAACCAGGTCCTGACCGCGCAGGCGCTGCGAGATGACGGTGGTGATGCCGTCGCCGCGCATGCTGACGCCGTAGAGTGCGTCGGCGACCTCCATCGTCGGCTTCTGGTGGGTGATCACGATCAGCTGCGACTTCTCCCGCAACTGCTCGAACAACCCGATCAGGCGCCGCAGGTTCGTGTCGTCGAGCGCGGCCTCCACCTCGTCCATGACGTAGAACGGCGACGGCCGGGCCCGGAAGATCGCGACCAGCATCGCGACCGCGGTGAGCGACTTCTCGCCACCGGACAGCAGCGACAGCCGCTTGACCTTCTTGCCCGGCGGCCGGGCCTCCACCTCGATGCCGGTGGTGAGCATGTCCGACGGATCGGTGAGCACCAGACGGCCCTCGCCGCCCGGGAAGAGTTTCGCGAACACCTCGACGAACTCGCGTTCGACGTCCGCGTACGCCTCCGTGAACATCTGCAGGATGCGGGCGTCGACGTCGGCGACCACCCCGAGCAGGTCCTTGCGCGCGTTCTTGACGTCCTCGAGCTGGGTGGACAGGAAGTTGTACCGCTCCTCGAGCGCCGCGAACTCCTCGAGCGCGAGCGGGTTGACCTTGCCGAGCGTCGCCAGGTCCTTCTCGGCGCGCTTGGCCCGGCGCTCCTGGGAGGCGCGGTCGTACGGCACCGGCGCGGGCCGGGTGACCTGCTCCCCGCGCTCGCGGGCCTGCTCGTACTCCGCGATCTCGAGTTCCGACGGCGGCAGCGCGACGTCGGGCCCGTACTCGGCGATCAAATCGTCGAGGTTGACTGCGTACTGCTCGAGGATCGTCTGTTCGAGCTGCTCGATCCGCAGGGCCGCTTGCGCCCGCGCCACCTCGTCCCGGTGGACCGCATCGGTGAGTGCCGCCATCTGGGCGGTGAGCTGCCGGACGCGCTCCTTGACCGCCTCGACCTGTTCGGTGTGCGCGGCGCGCAGGCGGCTCAGCTCGTCACGGTGTGCCACCGCGTCCGCCACGACGCGGTCGAGACGGTCGGCCACCTTCTGCCCGGCCGAGGCCACTGCGGCCGCCACCTCGGCGGCGGTTCGACGGGCCTGCCGCGCCCGCTCGGCCCGCGCTCGGGCCTCGCGTTCGGCCTGGGCCGCACGACGCAGCGAATCAGCCTTGCCCCGAACGGATTCCGCTCGCTCCTCGGCGGTGCGCACCGCGAGCCGGGCTTCGACCTCCACGGCACGTACCTCGGTGAGCGCAGCCGCGGCGGCCTCCCGTTCGAAATCCGTCGGCGCAGTACTGCCCGAGTCGGCCGCGGCACCGGACTGTTCGTCCTCCGCGCGGCGCAACCGCTCCTCGAGTTCGGCGAGCGCAGCGAGCGTCTCCTCCCACCCGCTCTCCGCCTTGGCCCGCTGCGCGAGCAGCCGCTCCGACTCGGCGTGGGCCGCCCGGACAACTTGCCCCAGGCGCCCCAGCTGCTCGTAGACCGCGGACATGTTGGCGTCGGACTCGTGCAGAGCGGCCAGCGCCTGCTCCGCGACCTCGGCGCGATCGGCCTGCTCGGCGACGGCGCCGGCGAGGGCGGCTGCCAGTTCCTCGGAACGTCGCTCGGCCGCCTCGAGAGCCGACGTCGACGCGTCGATCGCGGCCTGCACTTCGAGGGTGCTCGGACGGCGATCGGAACCGCCGGTGACCCAACCGGTTCCGACCAGATCGCCGTCCCGGGTCACCGCCCGCAGGGACGGCTGCCGGCACACGAGTTCGGTTGCCGCGTCGAGCGAATCGACGACGGCCACCCGATCGAGGAGGGCATCGACTGCGGCGCGCAGCGATTCGGGGCAGTGCACGTTGTCGGCGATCCACGTCGCCGACCCGGGAAGGTCCGGACGCGTCGCGACGTCGGAATGCTCGGCGGTGTGCAGGATCGCAGCCCGGCCACCGTCGGCGGCGCGCAGTGCCTGCACGGCCGCCGCCGCGGCGGCGGCAGATTCTGCGGCGATCGCGTCGGCCGCCGGACCCATCACCGCGGCGACCGCGGCCTCGTAGCCGGCGTCGACGCGAATCAGCTCGGCAACCGGACCCGTGAGCCCGCGATCGGTGTGGTGCTCGAGCAGCCAGGCGCCGCCGTCCTTGCGCTCGAGTCCCATCGACAGTGCGTCGATTCGCGCCTTCAGCGATGCCACCTCCTGGCCGGCGTCGCGCTCGGCGGCCTGCAGTTCGGCGACCCGCGCGGTGATCAGGTCGAGTGCCTCGACCGCGCGCTCGTGGTGGCCGTCGAGCCCGAGTTCCCCGGCGTCGAGGTCGTCGACGGTTGCCTCGACCGCGTCGAATTCACGTTGCGCTGCGTCGCCGCGTTCACGGGCCTCGCCGATCGCCACGTCGAGCCGGGCCACCTCGGCGTCCACGGACTCGGCACGGGTACGCAAGGTGTCCACCTGCCCCGCCAGTCGTGCCAGTCCTTCGCGGCGATCCGCGATCGCCCGCACCGCCGCGAAGTGAGCGCGTTCGGCCTCCGCGGCCGCCTCCTCACGCTCGGCGAGTTGTTCGCGTGCGGCCTCGAGCGTCGCGCGCGCGATGTCGACGGCGGCGATCAGTTCGGCCTCCTCCGCCGCGATCCGCTCGGCCCGGGCCTCCATCTCGTCGGGATCCTGGCCGCGGCCGGGTTCCGGTTCGCTGTCGAGGTGCCGCGCGCGCTCCTGCGCGATGCGGATGGTCGCGCTCACCCGCTCCGCCAGCGCCGACAGCTGGAACCACGTCTGGCTCGCCGCCTCGGCCTGCGGCGTCAGGCGGGCCAGCGCCTGCTCGTGACCACCGAGTTCGGCCGTCGCCGCCTCGAGCGCCGCCTGCACCGTCTCCTGCTGTTCGCGGGCGAGTTTCTCGTCGTGAGTCTGGTGGGCGAGTTCGGCCCGGCGTGTGACGAGGTCGTCCGCTGCCAGCCGCAACCGCGCGTCGCGCAGGTCGGCCTGAACGGTCTGTGCGCGTCGCGCGACCTCGGCCTGGCGACCGAGCGGTTTGAGCTGTCGACGCAACTCGGCGGTGAGGTCGGTGAGCCGCGCGAGGTTGGCCTGCATCGCGTCGAGCTTGCGGACCGCCTTTTCCTTGCGCTTGCGGTGTTTGAGAACGCCCGCGGCCTCCTCGATGAACGCGCGCCGGTCCTCGGGACGCGATTCGAGGATCGCGGACAGCCGACCCTGCCCGACGATGACGTGCATCTCCCGGCCGATACCGGAGTCGCTGAGCAGTTCCTGCACGTCCATCAGGCGGCACGAGTTGCCGTTGATCTCGTACTCGCCGGCGCCGTCGCGGAACATCCGTCGTGTGATGGACACCTCGGAGTACTCGATGGGCAGGGCGCCGTCGGAGTTGTCGATCGTGAGCGTCACCTCGGCGCGGCCGAGCGGGGCCCGCCCGGCGGTGCCGGCGAAGATGACGTCCTGCATCTTGCCGCCGCGAAGCGCCTTCGCGCCCTGCTCCCCCATCACCCAGGTGAGGGCGTCGACCACGTTCGACTTGCCGGAGCCGTTGGGTCCCACGACACACGTGATGCCCGGCTCGAACCGCAGAGTCGTTGCGGACGCAAAGGACTTGAAGCCCTTCAACGTCAGACTCTTCAGGTGCATGACGGTGGACTCTACCGGCGGATCAACGCTCGACGAATCCGGAAAGGCCTCCGCGTGCCGCGTCGATGTGCTCGACTACCAGCGTCACGTTTCCCGGCGTCTGTCCCGATCGCAGCAGCTCGAGCAGCCGCTCGAGTTGCGGCCGCGGGCCCTCGGCGATCACCAGCACCCGCCCGTCGGCGTGGTTGGTGGCGTGGCCGACCAGCCCGAGTTCGAGGGCACGTGCCCGCGTCCACCACCGGAAGCCGACACCCTGGACGTAGCCGTGAACCCAGGCGGTGAGGCGTTCGGTGTCGGAAGTCATGGCTGCCATTATCCGACGGGTGGTGTCAGCTTCCGGACGGCGCCGTCGAAGCCCACCGCGTACAGGGCGCGGCTGTCCCATCCGGGACCCGCACCGAACTTCACGGCCGACGTCAACATGAGCCCCGACGCTATCTCGCAACTCGTACCCGCGACGGGATCCACCCGCAGCACCTTGCCCGCGACGTTGTACGCCAGGTAGACGGCGCCATCCGGGCCGACGGTGAGGTCGTCGGCGACGTTGAGCGGACCGATGCCGGGCAGCGGGATCGCTCGGACCGGGCCACGCAGATCCGACGCGGAGAGGATTTTAAGTTCACTGACCGGGTCGAACGAGGTGGTCAGGTACACGCGATCGCCGTCGGTCGCGACGCCGTCGACCGTGCCCAGGTCGGAGCGCACCCGTTCGGGCGAGCCGGGTCGATCCGCGGGGATCCGGGTGAGGCCCGGCGTTCCCAGGTTGTGGGTGGTGAGCAAGTCGCCGTTGCCGAGTCGGGCGAGACCGTTGGGCATCACGAGACCGCCGGCCACGGTTCGACGTTCGCGGCTCACCAGGTTCACGACGTCGACAGTGCCGTCCGCGATGTTCAAAAGCCCGGAAATCGCGCTGTTACCGGGTGAAGTACACGTCGTCGCCGGCTACGGCCAGCCCACCCGGACCGTTCACTGGATCGGCGAGCCTTCCCCGCGCACCCGACGCGTCGAGCGTGCGAACCGCGCCGGGCGCCGTCATCGACGAATCCGACAGCAGCATGGAACCGCGACCGTCGAACGCAAGGTTCTCGAGCATCCCGTAGCCGGACGCGATCGTCACGACGTCCCAACGCGGACAACCGATCCCGTCACTCGACGACTGGGCCGACGCCGGCGACCCTGTCAGCAGTGTCGTGACTGCTGCCGCCGCAAGCGCAAGAACTCCGAGCCGCACCCTTCGCCGACTCCGCACAATGTCCCCCATATCCGTCCGTTCCGGGCCGAGGGCGCGATTGTTGCAGACGTCGAGCCTGCAGGGATCGGAATCGACCCGCACAACGCCGTCGAACCAGGACCTCGAATCGGTCCGGATCACCTGTATGCCATGCGCGGGCGACTCGATCGGGATCATCCGGCGTGAATCCCGAGCGCACGGTCGGCAGATTCTCACGCCAACCGACCAGTCCCGAACTGTCGCGACCCCAGACGCGGACAACCAACGTCATCGTCGAATCTGCCCAGTCCAACCCGGTCCCCGAGTTCTAACGACCAGTCAGGAATACATCTGCGACAGCAACCACCAACGCCGACGCACAACCAACAGCGATACCGGCAATTTGCGGCGATCCAGGCCGAAGGTGCCGTACGAGGTAGCCGGCCCCAGCTCCCACCAACCCGATGGCGAGCACACCGCCGAAGATTGAGAACAACGTCATGAACGCGACCATGGTGACCGCCGCTCCGACTGCAGCCCCTACGGAATGGCCGGCGGTGCCGGCGATAGCTACGGGGAACTGCCACACCAGGGCTGTCAAGCCGGCCGCGACAGGGGCCGAGAGCACTGCAGAGCAAGCCCCTCCCCGCAAGCTACGTTTTGAACTGGGCTGCATGGTATGCCAGTGTGCCTTGCCCGCTTCGGAGGGTCGATCAGGTGTGAGCGTTTGTGCCGTAGTCGGTTTCAGTTCCGCTTCCACATGCCGTGCCGCTGTCCGGGCGGGCCTACCGAGGTGTGGGTCGACCCCCGTCGACCTACACCAAGATCAGGAGCCCGATGTTTCGGACACGATGACGCCTGACACCACACGCAGGAACCCTGCGATCACGTCCGGCTGTGACAGCCACATCCATTGACTCGAACATCAGTTCGAACTAAGCTTGCATCATGAATCCGGGGGGACTCAACGACACGGGCATCGCAGCTACCGCGCTGCAGCCCGACGACGTGCGCCTACTCACCGAAATCACATTGCTGCAGAACACTCTCGAAGTCACCCGCGAGATCGAACGCCTCGAGGCATTGCGGGTCGCGATGGTCTCCGAAATCGACGAGCGCGCAGTCTCGTTCGACACCCTCGGCTTCCGCAGCGTCAAGCAGTGGCTGGCCGCGAACACATTGCTGGAAGTGCCGGCCGCAGCCCGGATCCTCGCGTTGGGCAGGATGCTGAGCCGGCAGCCCGAGATCGCTGACGCCTTCAACTCCGGCGATATATCGGCCGAGCATGCGGCGTTGATCGGGAAGTTCTGCGAAACCCCACCCCGCGGCATGCCGAACGAAGCGTTGGATTCCTGCCGGAAGGTGTTGCTGGACAGCGCCTCCGGAACCACTGCAACCACCATGACCGTCCGCACCTGCATCTCCCGGCTCGAGCGGATCTTCGAATCCGACGAACTGCCACCCAGCGAGGACACCGAACGCAACGAGTTCCATGCGTCGAAGACCTTGAACGGGCGAGTTGCAGTCAAGGGTGATCTCGACGCAGTCACCGGAGAGATGCTCCTGACCGCCCTGTCGACGTTGACCAAGCCGCGCAACCCGATGGACGACCCCGCCGGCGCCCGCACCCCGGCGCGGCAGCGGGCCGATGCGTTCGCAGAGATTTTGTGCCGCTACCTCGACTCGGGCGAGGCGCCCATCGAGGGTGGCGAGCGACCCCATCTATCCCTGCACGTGAACGCGCAGGACCTCGCGCGTACCGACGCGGACCACGAGTGGACAGGCTCGGACGGCGATCCGGACCTGTTCGGCGACAAAGACATCGCCCGCATGCCACACCTGGGACCACTATCGATCGCGACCGCCCGCAGATTGGCCTGCGACTGCCACCTCACGCCGATCGTCATGAGCGACGGCGTCCCGATCGATCTGGGCCGCACCAGTAGGACTGTGTCGAAGAAGCAACGGCGGGCACTCATCGCCCGCGATCACGGCTGCGCCTTCCCTGGCTGCGACGCAGTGCCCGCCCACTGCGAAGGCCACCACGTCACACATTGGGCTGACGGCGGACCAACCGACCTCGACAACCTCGTGCTGCTGTGCCGCTACCACCACGGACTGCTGCACCACTCCCACTGGCAAGTGAGAATCGGCGCCGACCGCCACCCGTGGTTCACCCCACCGTCGACCGTGGATCCCTACAAGAAACCCATCCCCGCCCACAATCGCGCCGGACCCCGGGCGGCGTAGGCACCGTCGACGCCTGCCATCACCCAGGACGGCAGGCGTCGACCAGGCGTGCTCTAGTCGCGCTTGATCGTCAACGTCACCTTGGTGCCGGCCTTGAGCGTGCGGCCGACGGTGCAGACTTTGTCGACCGAACGCTCGACGAGCGCGACCAGTCGATCCTGGGCTTCTACGTCGAGTTCGCTGAGATCGAGTTCTAGGACCTCGTCGAGCTGCGGGTACACCTCGTTCTCCCGGTCGGCCACGCCGGACACGCGGATGGTGGCGTCGTAGTCGTCACCGAGACGGCGCGACAGCGGGAAGTCCGAGCTCATTCCGGAGCACGCGGCCAGCGCGATCTTGAGCAGTTCACCCGGGGTGAATACGCCCTCCACCGACTCCGATCCGATCCGGACCTCGGCGCCACGCGAGCTACGTCCGGTGTAAAGGCGGGTTCCGGTGCGCTCGACCCAGAGTTCGGTGGGCGTGGGTGCGGGAGTCTGTTCAGCCATGAGTGGAGATCCTGCCATCTTCCGGTGCCTCGTCCCACACCTGGATGCCCGAGATCTCCGGCACTTCGTCGCGGTGGAACGTCGGGTCCTTGCCCTCCGCGCGCTGACGTCGATAGTGGCCGAACAGCAGGAACGCGACACCCGACAGCGGCAGCAGTGCGGCCAGGTTCACGGTAGCCATGACACCCATCACCAGGTCGGCGAGCGCCCAGATCAATGGCAGTGATCCGACGGCCCCGGCGAACACACACACCACGACGATCGCCCGGAACCCCTGCAGCACGCGTCGGCTTCCCGTGAGGAACTCGATGTTGGATTCGCCGTAGTAGTAGTTGCCGATCACCGACGTGAAGGCGAGGAAGAAGATCGCGAAGGTCAGGAAGTGCACGGTCCAGCCGCCGAGCTGCGCGCTGAGTGCGTTCTGCGTCAGCGACGCGCCGGCCTTGGTCCCGTAGTCCGGGTTCGACAGCAGGATGATGAACGCCGTTGCGGTGCAGACCAGCAACGTGTCGAAGTAGACGCCCAGGCTCTGCACCAGACCCTGCTTGACCGGGTGTGAGACAGCGGCCGTCGCACCGGCATTGGGGGCCGAACCCATGCCCGCCTCGTTCGAGAAGAGCCCCCGCCGGATGCCTTGCATGAACGCGGCAGCGAATCCGCCGCTGACCACCTCACGGATGCCGAAGGCGTTCTCCACAACGAGCCGGATCATGCCGGGCACCTCGGTGATGTTGAGCGCCACCACAATCAGAGCGATGACCAGGTATGCGCCCGCGACCACCGGGACCACCACCTGCGACACGGCCGAGATCCGGCGCACCCCACCGAAGATCACAGCAGCCGTCAGACCCGCGACCACGAGCCCGACGACGATGCTCAGTGCGCGGGAGTCCTCGCCCACCGAGGTGGACACCGCGTCGACGATCGAGTTCGTCTGCACCGCATTGAAGACGAAGCCGTACGTGACGGTGATGATGACGGCGAAGATCACGCCCATCCAGCGACGGCGCAGTCCGTGCAGCATGTAGTAGGCCGGTCCGCCCCGGAAGCCTCCGTCCTTGTCGCGGATCTTGTAGACCTGCGCCAACGTCGACTCGACGAACGCCGTGGCGGCGCCGATGAGGGCCATCACCCACATCCAGAACACCGCGCCGGGTCCGCCGACGCTGATCGCGATCGCGACGCCGGCGATGTTGCCGGTGCCCACCCGCGACGCCGCCGAGATCGAGAAGGCGCGGAACGCCGAGATCCCCTTCTCCCCGTCGGGCAGCGTCTCGGCCGGCTCGGTGACCGATCGGAGCATGTCCGGCAGCAACCGGATCTGGACGAACCGGGACCGCACCGTGAAGTACAGGCCGAGCCCGACCAGCAGCACGATCACTGCGTACCAGTACGCATCGTTGACGTCGGTGACCAGTTCCACGAGCGAGTCCACATCAGCGACTATGCGGGACGCTCGTCCGGTCCGCCAGTCGCGAACCGACCGTTAGTTGCTACACCTGGAACCGATACCCCATACCGGTCTCGGTCAGCAGATGCCGCGGTTTCGACGGGTCGACCTCGAGCTTGCGACGCAGTTGTGCGAGGTAAACCCGCAGATAGTGCGTCTCGGTGGCATACGCGGGACCCCACACCTCGCGGAGGAGTTCCTTCTGCCCCACCAGTTTGCCCTTGTTGCGGACGAGCATCTCGAGCATGCCCCACTCGGTCGGCGTCAAGTGCACCTCGGCCCCATCACGAGTGACCTTTTTCGCGGCCAGGTCGACCGTGAACGAATCGGTCACGACGACGGGCTCACCGGTCTCCGCGGCCGCCGCGCCGCGCCGGACCGCGGCCCGCAGGCGCGCGAGGAACTCGTCCATCCCGAACGGTTTGGTGACGTAGTCGTCCGCCCCCGCGTCGAGCGCCTCCACTTTGTCCGACGAGTCGGTCCGGGCCGACAACACGATCACCGGCGCCGTGCACCACCCGCGCAGACCCGCCAGTACCTCGATGCCGTCCATGTCCGGCAGGCCCAGATCGAGGACGATCACCTCCGGGTGCCGCTCGGCGGCCGCCCGCAGCGCCGCCGCCCCGGTCGACGCGGTCGTCACCTCGTAGCCACGGACACTGAGATTGATCCGCAGTGCCCTCAGGATCTGCGGCTCGTCGTCCACTACCAGCACCCGCGTCATCGGGCCCCTTCCACTTCCCCGGCACCCGCGGGTGCCGCATCCAGTTCCACGATCATCGTCAGTCCACCACCGGGGGTGTCGGTCACCCCGACCGTGCCGCCCATCGCCTCGACGAACCCCTTGACCACCGACAGCCCGAGGCCCACGCCCACGGTGTTGTCGCGGTCGCCGAGTCGCTGGAAGGCGTCGAAGACCTGCTCGTGGGTGCCTCGCGCCAATCCCGGTCCGGTGTCGGCGACGGTGATCGTCATGTGGTCGCCCGCGCGAGCCGCTCCGATCCGAACCGGCTCGTCGGGCGCGTATCGCAGCGCGTTGTCGACGAGGTTGGCGATCACACGCTCGAGCAGGCCGGCGTCCGCCATCACCGCGGCGTCACCCACCTCGACCTTCACCTGGTCCCGGACCCGTCGTGCGGACCCGGGCCCACCGAACCCCGCGCCGACCAACGCCCGGTGCACCACCTCCTCGAGATACACCCGGCGCAGCGTCGGTTTCACGACGCCCGCGGCCAGACGCGAGGAATCGAGCAGATTGCCGACGAGAGCGGTCAGCTGGTCCGTCGACTCCTCCACGGTGGCGAGCAGTTCCGCGGTGTCCTCGGGTGAGAACTCGACGTCGTCGCTGCGCAGGCTCGACACCGCGGCCTTGACGGCGGCGAGTGGGGTGCGCAGGTCGTGGCTGACGGCGGAGAGCAGCGACCGACGCAGCCGGTCGGCCTCCGCGAGGGCCTGCGCCTTGCTGGCCTCCTCGGCGAGTTGCCGCTGCCGGATCAGGCCCACGGCCTGATTCGCGACCGCGTAGAGGACCTTGCGGTCCCGCGCGCCCAGTTCCTCGCCCGCGAGCAGCAGGGCGTATTCGCCGTCGCTCACCTCGCACACCGTGCCGGCCTCGTCGACGGTGCTCGGCGCCGACGCCCCCGCCGCGCTCACGACGCCCTCCCCGCGCCGGACGACGCTGACCCCGGTCTGCGAGTACGTCTCACGCACCTTCTCGAGCAGCGCGGGCAGATCCGCGCCGCGCAACACCGAGCCGGCGAACAGCGCCAGCAGTTCGGCCTCCTGCGACGCCCGCCTGGCTTCGCGCGACCGTTTGGCCGCCGCGTCGACGAGGATCGCCACCGCGACCGCGACCACCAGCAGCACGACGGTGGTGATGAAGTTGTCCGGTTGGGCGATGGTGAAGCTGTAGAGCGGGGCGGTGAAGAAATAGTTGAGCAGCAGGCCCGAGATCAACGCGGACAGGATCGCGGGCCCGACGCCGCCGAGCAGTGACACCACGAGCACGACGACGAAGAACAACGCGTTCTGTCCGCCGACCCCCGCCACCCGGTCGATCAGCCCCATCAGGGCGGCGGCGATCGACGGGACGACGACGGCGGCCAGCCACGACACCGCGCGCCGTTCGCCGCGACCGAGGAACGAGATCCGGTGCCGGGTCGCGGCCTCGTCGTGCGTCACCATGTGCACGTCGATCTTCCCGGACTGCTGGACGATCGCTGCCCCGATCCCCTCGTCGAGGATCCGGGCCCACCGCGACCGCCGGGACGTCCCGATGACGAGTTGGGTGGCGTTGACCTCGCGGGCGAATTCGAGCAGCGTGGTCGGGACGTCGTCGCCGACCACGCTGTGCAGGCTCGCGCCGATGCTCGTGGCGAGCTTGCGCACCTTCCCCATCTCGGCGGCGGACACCCCTTCGATGCCGTCGCCGCGGACCACGTGCACCACCATCAGTTCCGCGCTCGCCTTGCCGGCGATACGGCTCGCGCGCCGAACGAGGGTTTCGGATTCGGGCCCCCCGGTTACGGCGACGACGACGCGTTCGCGTGCTTCCCACGTGTCGGTGATCTTGTTCTCGGCGCGGTACTTGGCGAGCGCGGCGTCCACCTGGTCCGCGACCCACAGCAACGCGAGTTCGCGCAGCGCCGTGAGGTTTCCGCGCCGGAAGTAGTTGCCGAGCGCCGCATCGACCTTCTCGGCGGAGTACACGTTTCCGTGAGAGAGCCTGCGTCGCAGCGCTTCCGGGGTGATGTCGACGAGCTCCACCTGCGATGCGGCCCGCACCACGGCGTCCGGCACCGTCTCCTGCTGCGTCACACCGGTGATCTGCTGGACCACGTCGTTGAGACTTTCGAGGTGCTGGACGTTGAGGGTCGAGAGTACGTCGATCCCGGCGTCGAGCAGCTCGTAGACGTCCTGCCAGCGCTTCTCGTTCCGGCTGCCCGGGGTGTTCGTGTGGGCGAGTTCGTCGACGAGCACCACCGCCGGCCGCCGCGCCAGCACGGCCTCGACGTCGAGTTCGGGCATCGCCGTGCCGCGGTACTCGACGAACCTCGGTGGAATCAGCTCGAGTCCGGCGGCCTGCTCGGCGGTGCGGGCGCGGCCGTGGGTTTCCACCACGGCCGCGACCACGTCACCACCACGTTCGAGGCGCCGGTGCGCCTCCCCGAGCATCGCGTACGTCTTGCCGACGCCCGGCGCCGCACCGAGATAGATGCGCAGCTCACCACGGCGCGGCGCGCGGTGCTGCTCGGGACTGCTCACAACGCCATCATTCACCCGCGGGGACCGCATTGCATCCGGGTGCGGTCAGTCCGAGCGCGACGTTGAGTTCGAGCACGTTGACGCGCTCGGCACCGAGGAAACCGAGCTGACGGCCCTCGGTGTGCTCGGCCACGAGCTCTCGGACTCGGTCCTCCCCCAGGCCTGTGACCGCGGCGACGCGCGGCACCTGCAGCTGCGCGTAGGCGGGTGAGATGTGGGGATCGATGCCGGAGCCCGACCCGGTGACCGCGTCCACCGGCACGTCGTGCGGGGCCACGCCCTCCCGCTCGGCGACCGCTGCCCGGCGCGCCTCGACGAACCCGGCCAGCACCTCGCTGCTGGGGCCCTGATTGCCGGGCAGGGCCGCTGCAGGGTCACCGGGTGCGAACGGGTCCTCGTCCGCGACCGAGCCGACGACCCGGTTGTGGAAGAACGGATCCGGCTCGCCGGCCGGGACCTGTGGATCGACGCCGACCCAGCGGCTGCCCACGACGCACCCCGCGGCGTCGTGGACCGGCGAGCCCTCCGCGGACCCCGAGGCGATGCGCCCCACGCCCCACACGGCGGCCGGATACAGCACCCCGAGGATCGCCGTGAGCGCAAGGAGGACGAGCAGCCCCGCCCACACCTGCTTGAGGAAACCGATAGCGAATCTCATTGGCTTTTCACCCGATTCCAGGAATGAGGCGGACGACGAGGTCGATCACCCAGATTCCGACGAAGGGGGTGACGACACCGCCCACGCCGTAGATCAACAGGTTTCGGCCGAGCAGTTTCGATGCGGCCGCGGGCCGATAGCGGACGCCCCTGAGCGCCAACGGGATCAGTCCGACGATGACGAGAGCATTGAAGATCACCGCCGACAGGATCGCCGACTGCGGAGTCGCCAGATGCATGATGTTCAGCACCGCCAGCTGCGGATAGATCGCACTGAAGAGCGCCGGCAGGATCGCGAAGTACTTCGCGAGATCGTTCGCGAGCGAGAACGTCGTGAGCGCCCCGCGGGTGATCAGCAACTGCTTGCCGATCTCGACCACCTCGATCAGCTTGGTCGGATCCGAGTCGAGGTCCACCATGTTGCCGGCCTCCTTCGCGGCCGACGTCCCGGTGTTCATCGCGACGCCGACGTCGGCCTGCGCGAGGGCGGGGGCGTCGTTGGTGCCGTCGCCGGTCATCGCGACCAGACGTCCGCCCTCCTGCTCCTGACGGATCCTCTCGAGCTTGTCCTCGGGCGTGGCCTCGGCCATGAAGTCGTCGACCCCGGCCTCCTCCGCGATGGCCCGCGCAGTGAGCGGGTTGTCGCCGGTCACCATGACGGTGCGGATCCCCATGGCCCGCAACTCCGCGAACCGTTCGGCGATCCCCGGCTTG
Source organism: Prescottella equi (assembly GCF_002094305.1). Taxonomy (GTDB): domain Bacteria; phylum Actinomycetota; class Actinomycetes; order Mycobacteriales; family Mycobacteriaceae; genus Prescottella; species Prescottella equi. The sequence continues at coordinate 541,522 of NZ_LWTX01000001.1, read as the reverse complement.
ACGACGTCGGTCAGCGCGATCACGCCGAGCACCGTCGCCGTGCCACGCTCGGCGACCGCCACCACGAGCGGGGTGCCGCCCCCGAGGGCGACCTCCTCGACCGAGTCGGACACGGCCGGATCGACCGCCGCACCGTACCCGGCGACCCACGCCAGCACGGCGTCACCGGCACCCTTACGGATCTGCTGCCGGCCGGTGCCGGTGGCGATGTCCAGTCCGCTCATTCGGGTCTGCGCCGTGAACTCGACGAACTCGGCGCCCCGCTCGCTGTCCGAAGCCTCGGTGGAGAGCCCGTACCGCTCGGCACACAGCTCGACGATGCTCCGGCCCTCGGGGGTGCCGTCCGCGAGGCTGGACAGCCTTGCCGCGGCGGCCAGTTCGTCCTCCGACCGGCCCGGCGCCGGATGGAGCGCGGTGGCCCGGCGGTTGCCGAAGGTGATGGTGCCGGTCTTGTCCATCAGCAGCGTGTCGATGTCGCCGGCGGCCTCGACCGCGCGGCCCGACATCGCCAGCACGTTGCGCTGCACCAGCCGGTCCATCCCAGCGATACCGATCGCGGACAGCAGCGCGCCGATCGTGGTCGGGATCAGGCACACCAGCAGCGCGATGAGCTTGACCGGATCCTGAGCCTCACCCGCGTACTCGCCCATCGGTCCGATCGCGACCACCGCGAGCAGAAAGATGATCGTGAGCGACGCGAGCAGGATGTTCAGCGCGATCTCGTTGGGCGTCTTCTTGCGCGACGCCCCCTCGACGAGCGCGATCATCCGGTCCACGAACGAATGCCCCGGCGCGCAGGTGATTCTCACCACGATCCGGTCGGAGAGCACCGTGGTGCCACCGGTGACGGCGCACCGGTCGCCCCCGGACTCGCGGACGACGGGCGCGGATTCGCCGGTGATGGCCGACTCGTCGACGGTCGCGATGCCCTCGACGACGTCGCCGTCGCCGGGAATCACCTCGCCCGCCTCGACCACCACGGTGTCGCCGACCACGAGCGTGGTGGCCGAGACCTCCTCGACCGCGCCGGACGCCGTCACCCGTCGGGCCACGGTGTCCTGCTTCACCTTCCGCAGGCTCGCGGCCTGGGCCTTGCCACGGCCTTCGGCGACCGACTCGGCGAGGTTCGCGAAGAGCACCGTGAACCACAGCCAGGCGGCAATCGCCCACGAGAACACCGTCGGCTGCACGATCGCCATCACCGTGGTCACGACGGACCCGACGAGGACGACGAACATCACCGGGTTGCGGGCCTGGTGGCGTGGATCGAGTTTGCGCACCGCGCCGGGCAGCGACGTGATCAGCTGCCGGGGACTGAAGATGCCGGCCGCGACCGGCGCGTGGCCGTGCGCGGAATCCGCGTCGGGCACATCGGTGGGAACGTCGGTCACGGGGACCGTCGTGTGGGTCTGAAGACTCATTGCAGGGCCTCCGAGATGGGCCCGAGAGCGAGGGCCGGGAAGAAGGTGAGGGCCGCGACCAGCACGACGGTGCCGGTGAGCAGTCCCGTGAACATGGGGCCGGACGTGGGCAGGGTGCCCGCACCGGCGGGTGTCCGACGCTGCGCGGAGAGCGATCCCGCGAGCGCGAGGACGAACAGGATCGGCAGGAAACGTCCCAACAGCATGCAGACACCGAGCGCCGACTGGAACCAGTCGCTCGTGACCGTGAGGCCGCCGAACGCGCTGCCGTTGTTGTTGGACGCCGACGCGAACGCGTACAGCACCTCGGTGAAGCCGTGGATGGACTGCGGAGTGCCGGGATCGCCACTGTTGCCGAGGTATCCGACGGTCGAGCCGAGGATGACGGTGATACCGGTGCCGATCAGGACGAGGGCGGGCATCACGAGCACCGACAGTGCCGCGAGCGTGATCTCACGCTGCCCGAGCTTCTTGCCGAGGTATTCGGGGGTACGTCCGACGAGCAGACCACCGACGAACACCGCGATGAGGGCGAGGACGAGGATGCCGTACAGGCCGGTCCCGACGCCGCCGGGCGCGATCTCGCCGAGCAGCATGTTCAGCAGTACCGCACCGCCGCCGAGCGGCGACATACTGTCGTGCGCCGAGTTCACGGCACCGGTACTGGTGCCCGTCGTGGCGACGGCGAACAGTGCCGATCCGGGGATTCCGAAGCGGACTTCCTTGCCCTCCATCATCGATCCGGCCGCCGTCGCCGCGGCGCCGCGCGCCCCGGATTCGGCCGCGAGCGTCACAGCGAGCAGGCCGAAGAACAGCGTCGACATCACGGCGAGGAGAGTCAGGCCCTGCCGACGGTCGCCGACCAGTGTGCCGAACGTGCGGGTGAGGCTGACCGGGATCAGCAGGATTGCGAGGATCTCCACGATGTTCGTGATCGGGGTGGGATTCTCGAACGGATGCGCCGAGTTGGCGGCGAGGATGCCACCACCGTTGGTGCCGAGTTCCTTGATCGCCTCCTGCGAGGCCACCGGGGCCAGTGCATTCGTGACAGTGGTCCCGTCGAGCCCGGTGGACGAGAAGCCGGTCCGGAACGACTGGATCACGCCCTGGCTCAGCAGGATCAACGCGATCACGAAGGCGAAGGGCAGCAGGATGCGCAGGGCACCGCGGGTGAGATCGACCCAGAAGTTGCCGATCTCGCCGCCCCGCGAGACGCGGACGAATCCACGGATGAGCGCCGCCGCGACGGCCATGCCGACGGCGGCGGACACGAAGTTCTGGACGGCCAGGCCCGCGGCCTGCGTCAGGTGGCTCATCGTCGTCTCCGGGACGTACGACTGCCAGTTGGTGTTGGCGACGAACGACGCCGCGGTGTTGAACGCGACGGCGGGGCTCACGCCCTCCACGCCGCCGCCGAGCGGCAGCACTCCCTGGATCCGCTGCAGGAAGTAGAGCAGCAGCACGCTCGCGGCCGAGAAGCCGAGCAGGCTGCCGGCGTAGCCGTACCAGGTCTGCTCGGTGCGGGGATTGATCCGGCAGAGCCGGTACACGACAGTTTCGATGCGCAGATCCCCGGACCGGAGATCTGTGTCGGTGGTGTAGACCTTCGCCATGTAGTCACCGACGGGGACGTACAGAATCGCTAGCACGGCAACGACCAGTGCTATCTGCAGTCCCGCTGCGAGAGCGGGATTCATGTGTGGAGACCTCTCGAGGACTAGAACCGCTCAGGGTTCAGGAGCGCGATGAGCAGGTAGATCACCAGCGCGGCGGCGATCACGACGACGGCGACACCGACCGTCCCGGCGACCGTCACCGGACGCTCCTCGTCTGCAGACCACGCAGCACCAGCGCACAGACGGCGAACACTCCGATGATCAACCCGACGTAGGCCAAATCAGCCATGACGTTCCTCTTCGTCTTCCTCGAAAACCGCAGCGTCGTATCTCGACGCCCACTGCGGAGCGTGCCCCCGTTCTGCGCCCGGATGCGCTGCCCTTACGCATCGCTGACACCACCGACTGATCGCGTTGACGCGATCTTTACGCGCCGCTCCGTCCGGGCTTCGAGAGCGCCCGTACCGACGCCGGCACCGGTACGTCGTCGGACACCCACGGGGCGCGGATCGGTTCGCCCGCAACGGTTCGCATCGGCACCACCCCCGCCCACACCCCCGGATCCCGGTCACCCTCGCTCGGCGGGGCGTCCCGCACCTTGACCGTCCAGCGGCCGGGCTCGATCGGCAGTGCGATCGTGAGGGTCGCGGCCAGTTCCTTGCGGGTCGACGCACGCACCTCGGTGCTGCGGTCCGGGATGAGCGCGTCCGACAGTTGGACGAGCGCGCACTCCGCCTCTTCTCGGCGCAGCGGCGTCAGGTTGCCGTGCACGACCGCAGAGCGGTAGTTGGCGGAGGAGTTGAAGAGGTTGTCGGCCACGACGATTCCGTCGAGAAGCGTGACACACAGCGATGCGGGCGCACCGGACGCGACATGGCGCAGCGCGCCGGCCCCTGTCGAACCGTGCAGCAGTATCCGGTCTCCGACCCGGGCGTAGAGCATCGGCACCGTCCAGGGCAGCCCATCGACGACGGTGGCAAGCGTGCCGACGGCGCAGGCGTCGAGCACCGAGTCCAGGTCGGCGCGGGACTCGCGGGAGCGTTCGGGCAGTCGTCCGATGCCGCACAGCGGCGGTGTGATGGTCATACCGACAACTGTGGGTCGATAGTGGCGCCCCGACCAGGTCCGGAATCGTCCGATCAGCCAGACCAGTATGGTGCACGGATGGCCCGGACCCCTCGTGCGTCGACCCTGCACCTCACGCTGCCCGACACAGGTGAACCGCTCCGACAGCGGATCGCCGGAGCAGTGGTCGCGGCGCTGCGGAGCGGCGCGCTCCGGCCCGGCGATCTCCTGCCGGCCAGCCGGGTCCTCGCCGTCGAACTGGGTGTGTCCCGTTCCGCGGTGGTCGACGCGTACGACGAATTGGCGGCCGCGGGTTTCGTCGACTCGCGTGCGGGATCCGGCACCCGGATCGCGCTGGGCGCCGACGTCGCGGCGCACGCCGGTGTGACCCCGCACGTGACCCCGGCGGAGGGCACGGCGTCGTCGCCCCGCACCGTCCGCCCCGCCGTCGCCCTCGACCTGTCGCCCGGCTACCCGGATACGGACCTGATCCTTCCTCGCGACTGGCGATCCGCGTGGCGCGCGGCCACGGCGGGGCCGGTGCCGAACATCCCACCCGGGCCCGGTGGCCATCGGCGACTGCGTGAGGCGCTCGCGGTGCACCTCCGGCGCACTCGCGGCATCGTGGCAGAACCCGACGAGATCGTCGTCGTGCCCGGCGCGCTCGCCGCCCTGAGAGCCCTTGTCGCCGCGGCAGACCTGCCCGGCAAGCCGATCGCGTTCGAGGATCCCGGTTACGCGAAAGCCCGGGTCGCGCTCGCGGCCGCGGGCGCCGACATCCGACCGGTAACCGTCGACCAGGACGGGATCGATCCTGCGGCCCTACGCGCCACCGACGCCGCGGTCTACTGCACTCCGGCACACCAGTACCCGATGGGCTCGCGACTCTCCGCGGCCCGGCGAGCCGCCCTCCTCGCCAGCGCCTCGACCGCCGGACGGCTGGTCATCGAGGACGACTACGATGGCGAATTCCGTTACGGCGTACCGACACTGCCTGCTCTGCGCGCAATCGAGGGCGGACGTGAACGGGTGGCGTACGTCGGCACCGTGTCGAAGATCCTCTCGCCGTCCCTGCGCTTGGCGTGGCTCGTGCCCCCGGCCGACCTGCTGCCCCGCGTGCACGACGCACTCGCGGCGAGCGGCGAGACCGCCTGCGCCGTCACGGCGGACGCCGTCGCCAGGTTCGTCGAGTCGGGTTCGCTCACCAGGCACCTCGCCCGGTCGTCACGCACGTACGCGGCCCGGCGGCAGGCGTTCGTCGACGCATTGCGGACGCACCTGCCGGGCGTGCAGCCCCTCGGAGTCGAGGCGGGACTGCATGTAGCGCTACGCCTTCCCGACGGCGCCGACGACGTCGCGATCGCCACCGAGATCACCCGCCGCGGCGTGAAGGTACCGGCACTGGCCAAGTATCGGGTGTCCGAGGCCGGACCGCGCGGACTGCTGTGCGGCTACGCGCAGTTGCCGGAATCGAAGGCATCCGCGGCCGCGACGACGATCGCCGAGGTCATCCGCGAACGAGCCGCGGCCGCGGCTGACACTTCGGACAGCTGTACGACGAGCGGTTCATGAACTTCTCGCGCCGGATCGGCGCCCCGCAGCGTCGGCACGGCAGGTTCTCCTGCCCGTAGGCGTTGAGGGACCGGTCGAAGTAGCCGGACTGGCCGTTCACGTTGACGTACAACGCATCGAACGACGTGCCGCCCTGGTCGAGAGCCTCGGTCATCACGTCTCGGGCCGCGTCGAGCAGGACTCGCAGCCGCGGGCCACTCAGCTTGTCGGTGGGACGGTTGCCGTGAATCTCGGCCCGCCACAAGGCCTCGTCGGCGTAGATGTTGCCGACGCCGGACACCACGGTCTGGTCGAGGAGGGCGCGCTTGATCTCGGTGTGCTTGGCGCGCAATGCCTTCACGACGAGATCGGGATCGAAACGCGGATCGAGCGGATCGCGGGCGATGTGCGCGACCGAGTCCGGCACGACGGTGCCGTCGACGGTGACGAGGTCGGCCAGCGCCCATCCACCGAAGGTCCGTTGGTCGACGAAACGGAGGTCGATGCCGGACTCCAGGCGCGCCCGGATCCGGAGATGCTTCTCGTCGGGCACCGTCGGATCCTGCACGAGCATCTGCCCGCTCATTCCCAGATGGACGACGATCGCAACCGAGCTCGGTTCGAGGACGAGCCACAGATACTTGCCTCGGCGCTCGGCCCCCACCACGGTCTGGCCCTCGAGTCGACCGGCGAGGTCGAGAGAGCCCGGCAGATGCCGGCGTACGGCACGCGGATGCAGAACCTCGACGTCGGCGATGTTGTGCCCGACGACGTGGGCCTCGAGACCCCGTCGGACCACCTCGACCTCGGGAAGCTCCGGCACGCTACGCCCTCGACCTGTGCCGGGTCAGGACTCGACGACGGTGTCGTCGGGAAGGACGACCGACTGCGCAGCCTCGGACAGCGCGCTCCACGCGGTGCTGGCGGCCTTCTGCTCGGCTTCCTTCTTCGACCTGCCCACACCGACACCGAAAGCATCGCCACCGACGACGACCGTCGCGGTGAACTCCTTGTCGTGGTCGGGACCGGTCGCGGTGATCTCGTACGACGGGACTCCGATGCCACGTTCGGCGGTCAGTTCCTGGAGGCTGGTCTTCCAGTCCAGGCCGGCACCGAGTTTCGGGGCACGCGAGAGCAGATCGGCGAACAGATCGAGCACCACCCGTCGGGCAGTGTCGATTCCGTGCTCGAGGTGGATCGCACCGAGGAGCGACTCCATGCCGTCGGCCAGGATGCTCGGCTTGTCGCGGCCACCCGTCATCTCCTCGCCCTTGCCGAGGAGCAGGTGCGCACCGAGACCACCGGGCCCCAGACCGCGCGCCACCTCCGCGAGGGCGTGCATGTTGACGATGCTGGCGCGGATCTTCGCGAGCTCACCCTCGGACTTCTCGGGGTGGGCCGTGTAGAGGCGCTCGGTGATTGTCAGTCCCAGGACCGAGTCACCGAGGAACTCGAGGCGCTCGTTGGTCGGCAACCCGCCGTGCTCGTACGCGTACGAGCGATGGGTCAACGCGAGCGTCAGCAGATCCTCCGTCAGAGGCACGCCAAGGGCGGCGAGGAGAGATCCGTGATCTTCCTCGCCGCCGGCGTAAGCTGTATTGCTTTTTTTGCTGGTCACAGCGCGACTTAGCAGACTAGACCGCTGCGGTAACCTGACGGCCCTTGTAGGTGCCGCACGACGGGCACGCAACGTGGGGCAGCGTCTTCTCGCCGCACGCACGGTTCGGGCAGGTGATGAGGGTGGGCGCAGTGGTCTTCCACTGGCTCCGTCGCGACCTCGTGTTGGACCGCGACATTCTGCGCTTGGGAACAGCCACGTCTACTTCTCCTCGTTGATCTTGCTGGCATCAGCAGTTGCATTGCTGGCGTCGGATCCTGCACCGAATTTGGCTGCGAGCCCAGCCCAGCGAGGATCCATTATTTCATGACCGTGCCCGGATTCCGCAATCGCCAGGCGAATGCCACATTCGGGACACAATCCCTCACAGTCGTCGCTGCACAACGGCTGGAGCGGAAGCTCCAGTCCGACCGCATCGACGATCACCGGTTCGAGGTCGATCTCGTCGTCCACGACCCGGTAGACCTCGTCCTCCTCGGTGGTCTCCTCGGTGGCGCTGTCCGGGTACGCGAACAGCTCCGTGAGGTAGAGGTTCACCGAATCGGTGAACGGCTCGAGGCACCGCGAGCACTCGCCCACGATGTCCGCACTGACGGAGCCGGTGACGAGGACACCCTCGGACACCGACTCGAGCCGCAGATCGAAAGTCACGTCCGCACCCTCTTCGATCGCGACCATGTCGAGACCGATCCGGGAAGGAGCCGGGACAACCCGTGACACCGTACGCATCGAACCGGGCCGACGGCCCAGCGAGAGCGTATCCAGCACGAAACCCTCGTCCCGGGCGGGACGTGAGGCACTGCGATGATGGGATGACACCGGAATCTCTTTCAGGAAGCACAGGGTAGGGCAACCACTCCACGGTACGCGATGTAACCCGGAGAGGCGAAATCGGCAGTCGATCGGCCGCCGATCCGGGGCCTTCTAGCGGCGGCGGTCGCCGTAGCCGGCGTCGTAGTCCGGCACCCCGGTCCCCGTCCGTAACTGCTGGCGACCACGCCCCACGGACCGGATGGTGCCGTTCAGGAAGTCCTCGAACTCCGCGAGCTTGGTGTCGACGTACAGGTCGCATTCCGAGCGCAGTCGATCCGACTCGGCATGGGCGGCGTCGATCACGCGCGCCGACTCCGCGTTGGCGGCCTGGACCACCTCGGCCTGCGACACCAGTCGCTCCTGCTCGGCGATGCCGTCCGCGACGGAGCGCTCGTACGAGGCCTTGCCGGACTCGATCATGCGGTCCGACTCGGCCCGCGCGCGCCCGGTCAGCGAGTCGTACTCGCGCTGACCCTCGGCGACCGTCGCGTCGGCCTCGGCGCGTGCCTCGTGGACCAACTGCTCGGCATGCGAGCGCGCCTCGGCGACCATGCGATCGGCCTGTGCCTTGGCGTCGGCGAGAATTCGGTCCGCGTCCTCGCGAGCCTCGGTGATCGTCTGGTGCGCCTGCGCGTTGGCCGTCGTCACCATCTGCTCGGAACTCTGGCGGGCGTCGCCGACCAGCTTGTCGCGATGATCGAGCACGTCCTGCGCGTCGTCGAGTTCACCGGGAATCGCATCCCGGACGTCGTCGAGCAGTTCGAGGACGTCGCCACGCGGTACGACGCACCCCGCGGTCATCGGAACTCCACGCGCCTCCTCGACGATCGCGACAAGCTCGTCGAGTGCCTCGAATACCCGGTACACGCACAACCCCAATCGTCGAATGCCATCGCTGGTGCTGAAAGACAGTTTGCCCCAGACCCCGCACACCCGCCGCCGCGGCGCCGGTGTGTCGGACGAAGGAGTTCGTCAGTCCTTCGTCAGCCCTTCTCCTGGGCCCGCTCGGCGAGCCGCGCCACGAGCCGCGCGTGCACCTTCTCCGGGACCATGTCCGCCACGTCGCCACCGAACGTCGCGACCTCCTTGACCAGCGAACTGGAGAGGTAGCTGTACGTGGGGTTGGTGGGGATGAAGAGCGTGTCGACTCCCGACAGCTTCTGGTTCATCTGCGCCATCTGCAGCTCGTAGTCGAAGTCGTTGGCACCGCGCAGGCCCTTGACGATCGCCGAGATCCCTTGCGACTTGGCATAATCCACCAGCAGCCCGTGCCACGACGCGACCCGCACGTTCGGCAGGTCGCCGGTGGCGTCCTCGAGCATCTCGATGCGTTCCTCGACGCTGAACAGACCGCGCTTGCTCTTGTTGATCATCACGGTGACGACCACCTCGTCGAACAGTGCCGCAGCACGTCCGATCACGTCGAGGTGGCCATTGGTCACGGGGTCGAAGGATCCGGGGCAGACGGCGCCAGTCATGAGTCCAGACCGTAGCAGGTGGCGACCTCGATCCGGGTCTCGCCGTAACGCTTGGTCCGCTCCGGGCGCATGCCGTCGGGCCACGTGGTCTCGGGCGAGCGGGAGGAGCGCTCGACGACCACGATCGAGCCCTCCCCCACCCAGCCGTGCGCGACGAGATCAGAGAGCACGGAGGTCACCGCCTCCTCTGTCACGGCGTACGGCGGATCGGCCAGCACCACGTCGAATTCGCGCTCGGCCGCACCGCCCACGACGGCTGCGACGGGGGCCGTGCGAACGACCGCACCGCTCAGGCCGACCGCCGCCACGTTCTGCTTGACGACGGCGGCGGCCTTCGCGTCCGACTCGACCAGCAGCACGTGAGCGGCGCCCCGCGAGAGCGCCTCGAGCCCGAGGGCGCCGGAACCCGCGTACAGGTCGAGCACGGCGGCGCCCTCGAGGTCGATGCGGCTGTCGAGCGAACTGAACAGGGCCTCGCGGACTCGTTCGGACGTCGGGCGGGTCCCGCTCGCGGGCACCTTCAAACGCCTGCCTCCGGCACGGCCGGCGACGATTCTTGTCACACTGCAGTCCTGTTCACTCGCCCACGGTCACTCGTTGCCGGTTGTCTCCCGCGTCGAGACGACCGCCAGGAGATCGCCACCCTCGACCTGCGAGGCGCCGGCGATAGCAACTCGCGAGACGATACCGCTGCGCGGCGCTGTGATCGCGGCCTCCATCTTCATGGCCTCGATCGTGGCAACGGTGTCACCGGCCGAGACCTGCTGGCCCTCGGTCACGACCAGGGTGACCGCACCCGCGAACGGGGCGGCGACGTGGCCGGGGTTGTTCCGGTCGGCCTTCTCCGCCGCGGGCACCTCGCTCGCGATGGAGCGGTCGCGCACCGACACCGGACGCAACTGGCCGTTGAGGATGCACATGACGGTGCGGTAGCCGCGCTCGTCGGGTTCGGAGATCGCCTCGAGCCCGATGAGCAGCTCGACGCCCTTGCCGAGCTTGACCCGGTGTTCCTCGCCGCGGCGCAGGCCGTAGAAGAACTGGTTGGCCGACAGCTGCGAGGTGTCGCCGTACTTGTCGCGGTGCTCCTCGAACTCCCTCGCCGGGCCGGGGAACATCAACCGGTTGAGGGTGGCCTGCCGTTCCTTGGACGATCCGGACAGTCCCTTCTCGTCCTCGGGCGTGAGCTGCACCTCGGGCTTCGCGGCACCGCGACCCTCGAGCGCCTTGCTGCGGAACGGCTCGGGCCACCCGCCGGGAGGGGTGCCGAGTTCGCCGCGCAGGAACCCGACCACCGAATCCGGGATGTCGAATCGGGCGGGATCCGAGGCGAATTCGTCGGCGGGGACGTTCGATCCCACGAGGTGCAACGCGAGGTCGCCGACCACCTTCGACGACGGCGTCACCTTGACCAGGCGGCCAAGCATCCGGTCGGCGGCGGCGTACTTCGCCTCGACCTCCTCGAAGCGGTCGCCGAGACCGAGGGCGATGGCCTGCTGACGCAGGTTCGACAGCTGACCGCCCGGAATCTCGTGGGTGTAGACGCGACCGGTGGGGGCGGGGATGCCGGACTCGAACGGCGCGTACACCTTTCGCAGCGCTTCCCAGTAGGGCTCGAGATCGCACACGGCCTGCAGGTCGATGCCGGTGTCGAACTCGCTGTGCGCGGCGGCGGCGACGATCGCCGACAGCGCGGGCTGGCTGGTGGTGCCCGACAGCGGCGCCGAGGCACCGTCGACGGCGTCCGCTCCGGCGTGCCACGCGGCGAGGTAGGTCGCGAGCTGGCCGCCGGGGGTGTCGTGGGTGTGCACATGCACCGGCAGGTCGAAGTTGGAGCGCAGTGCGGTCACGAGCTTGGTGGCGGCGGGGGCACGCAGCAGACCGGCCATGTCCTTGATCGCGAGGATGTGGGCGCCCGCCTCGACGATCTCCTCCGCCAGACGCAGGTAGTAGTCGAGGGTGTAGAGCTTCTCGTCCGGGTTCGCCAGGTCGCCGGTGTACGACATCGCGACCTCGGCGACCGTGGTGCCGGTCTCGCGGACCGCCTCGATCGCGGGACGCATCTGGTCGACGTTGTTGAGCGCGTCGAAGATCCGGAAGATGTCGATGCCGGTGTCGGCGGCCTCCTGCACGAACGCGCGGGTGACCTTCTCCGGGTACGGGGTGTAGCCGACGGTGTTACGGCCGCGCAGCAGCATCTGCAGGTTGATGTTCGGTACGGCCTCGCGCAGCGCCGCGAGCCGGTACCAGGGATCCTCGTGCAGGAAGCGCAGCGCCACGTCGTAGGTCGCTCCGCCCCACGCCTCGATCGAGAGCAGTTCGGGCGTCATCCGCGCGACGTGACCGGCGACGTCCAGCAGTCCGGACGTGCGCACCCGGGTGGCGAGCAGCGACTGGTGCGCGTCGCGGAACGTGGTGTCGGTGACCGCGAGCGCCTTCTGCTCGCGCAGTGCCTTCGCGAATCCCTCGGGTCCGAGCGCGAGCAGCTTCTGGCGCGACCCGTCCGGCGGGGCGACACCGAGGTCGACCTTGGGGAGCTTGTCGTGCGGGTACACCGCGGTCGGACGCTCGCCGTGCGGCTTGTTGACCGTCACGTCGGCCAGGTAGTTGAGGATCTTGGTGCCACGGTCGGCCGAGCTGCGCAGCGTCAGCAACTCGGGCCGCTGCTCGATGAACGACGTCGTCACGCGTCCCGCACGGAAGTCGGGGTCGTCCAGAACCGCCTGCAGGAACGGGATGTTCGTGGAGACACCGCGGATGCGGAACTCCGTGACGGCGCGGCGGGCGCGGGCGACGGCGGCCTCGAGGTCGCGACCACGGCAGGTCAGCTTGACGAGCATCGAGTCGAAGTGGGCGCCGACCTCTGCGCCCAGGTTCGCGCCGCCGTCCAAGCGCACGCCCGCGCCACCCGGGGTGCGGTACGCGGTGATCCGACCGGTGTCGGGGCGGAATCCGTTGGCGGGGTCCTCGGTCGTGATGCGGCACTGCAGTGCGGCGCCGCGGATCGTGATCTTGTCCTGCGCCAGACCGAGATCGGCCAGCGTCTCGCCCGACGCGATGCGCAGCTGCGCCTGCACCAGATCGACGTCGGTGATCTCCTCGGTGACCGTGTGCTCCACCTGGATTCGCGGGTTCATCTCGATGAAGACGTGGTTGCCGCGGGTGTCGAGGAGGAACTCGACCGTGCCCGCGCAGCGGTAACCGATCTGCTTGGCGAACGCGACCGCGTCGGCGCAGATCCGATCTCGCAGTGCGGGATCGAGATTGGGGGCCGGCGCGAGCTCGATCACCTTCTGGTGCCGTCGCTGCAGCGAGCAGTCGCGCTCGAACAGGTGGATGACGTTGCCCTCGCCGTCGGCGAGGATCTGTACCTCGATGTGACGCGGGTCGACGACGGCCTGTTCGAGGAACACCGTCGGATCACCGAACGCCGACTCGGCCTCTCGCGAGGCCGCCTCGATCGCCTCCCGCAGTTGCGCACGCTCGGCGACCCGGCGCATACCGCGTCCGCCGCCGCCGGCGACGGCCTTGACGAAGACGGGGAACTCCATGTCCTCGGAGGCCGCGAGCAACGCCTCGACGTCCGACGAGGGCTCCGACGATGCCAGCACCGGCAGGCCCGCTGCCTTCGCGGCCGCGATCGCACGCGCCTTGTTGCCGGTCAGCTCGAGTACCTCGGCTGACGGGCCCACGAACGTGATGCCGTTCGCTTCGCACGCCGCGGCCAGGTCCGGGTTCTCGGACAGGAAGCCGTAGCCGGGGTAGATCGCGTCCGCACCGGCACGCTCGGCCGCCGCAATGATCTCTTCGACCGAGAGGTACGCGCGGACCGGATGACCGACCTCACCGATCTGGTACGCCTCGTCCGCCTTCAGGCGGTGCACCGAGTTGCGGTCTTCGTACGGGAACACCGCAACGGTCCCGGCACCCAGTTCGTAGGCGGCACGGAACGCGCGGATGGCGATTTCGCCGCGGTTGGCGACGAGGACTTTGGTGAACATGGGAAGCAAAGTACCTTGCCGCGCGGCGTGCCGTGAGCGGGGCGTCCCATGATGCGGAACGCTTCGCAAGCTTCACAAACAGCTGCTCTGACATGCGAAATTGGCAAGTTTGCAAACCGGAGAAGAAGTGCCCTGCACAGGCCGTACTCGGTGGCCGTGCTCGGCCTCCGACACCGGATCCGGAGGGCCGGGAGGGCACCCGGAAACTTCTAGGACTTCTCCAGAAATTCGATCCTCTCGGAATCGAGCGCGGCCGCCACCATCGCCGCCAGACCGGGGTGGCGGGACAGATCCGGGTCGTCGTCGACGACACCGCGGGCGAACTCCTGCGCCGACGCGATCACGTCCTCGTGCTCGAGCAGGGACAGCAACCGCAACGTCGTCGCGCTGCCCGACTGGGCCGAGCCGAGGACATCGCCCTCTCGACGCTGGCGCAGATCGAGCTGGGCGAGTTCGAAGCCGTCGTTGGTCCCGGCGACGGCGGTCAGCCGCTCGAACGCCGGCGACCCCGGCATCATGTCGGTGATGAGGATGCACAGTCCCTGATGGCTGCCTCGACCCACCCGGCCGCGCAGCTGATGAAGCTGGCTGACGCCGAACCGATCCGCGTCGACCAACACCATGACGGTCGCGTTGGGGACGTTGACACCCACCTCCACCACCGTGGTGCAGATGAGGACGTCGATCGCACCGGCCGTGAAGTCGCGCATCACCGCGTCCTTCTCGTCGGACGGCAGCCGCCCGTGCAAGAGTCCGAGCCGCAGATCGTGCATGGGCCCCGACCGCAGTTCGTCGAAGAGATCGACGGCCGACTTCGTCTCCGGCGGCTCCTTGCCGGCCTTGATCAGTTCGGCATCGCTGTCGCCGTCACCGATCCGCGAGCACACCACGTACGCCTGCCGTCCGTCGGCAACCTCCTCCCGGATCCGCTCCCACGCCCGGGCGACCCACTGCGGGGTCTGCCGTGCCGCCACGACCTTGCTCACGATGGGCGCGCGCCCCTGCGGCAGCTGCCGCAGCGTCGACGTCTCGAGATCGCCGAGCACCGTCATCGCGATCGTGCGGGGAATCGGCGTCGCGGTCATCACCAGCAGGTGCGGGCTGAGCCCCTCCTTGGCTCGCTTGCGCAGCTCGTCGCGCTGCTCGACACCGAAGCGGTGCTGCTCGTCGACCACGACGAAGCCGAGGTCGAAGAACTCCACGTTGTCCTGAATCAGCGCGTGTGTGCCGATGACGATCCCCGAATCACCGGTCACGATGTCCAGGAGCGCTGCCCGACGCGCCTTGGTCGACATCGACCCCGTCAGGAGCGTCACCTTGGTCGCCACGTCCACGGCCCCCAGCTCACCGGCAGCGCCGAGCGGCCCGAGCATCTCCCGCAGCGACCGGGCATGCTGCGCCGCAAGCACTTCCGTGGGGGCGAGCAGTGCGCACTGGTATCCGGCATCGACGGCCTGCAGCATCGCCCGGAGCGCCACGATCGTCTTGCCGGAACCCACCTCACCCTGCAACAGGCGGTTCATCGGGTGCCGGCGGGCGAGATCGGCCGAAATCTCCTCGGCCACCTCCTTCTGCCCCTCGGTGAGCTCGAACGGCAGCATCTCGTCGAATGCGGCAGCCATTCCGTCCGGCTTCGGCGGGCACTGCGGCGCCACCCGCGCCGCGATGTCCCGTCGGCGCTGCGCGAGCACCAACTGCAGTGCCGCCGCCTCGTCGAATCGCAGACGCTCCTGCGCACGGCCGATGTCGTCGCGGGTCTCGGGTAGGTGCACCAGGCGCAGGGCCTCGTCGAGCCCGATCAAGCCTTGTTCCCCACGCACCGCGTCCGGCAGCGGATCCTCGACTGTGTCGAGCTGATCGAGCACCTGACGCACGCCACGGAGGATCGTCCAGCTCTCCACCTCCCGCGTCGCCGGGTACAGCGGGATCAGCTCGCGGTCGAAGATCGACATGTCGACGCCGGAACCGGAATCCTGCGTGGCGCGCGCCATTCCGACGAGGGAACCCGCCCCCTGCACGTGTGCCATGGACACCACCGGATCCTCGCCCTCCGCCGGCTCGGGCAGGATCAGGTAGCTCGGATGCGTCAGGCTCCACTTGTTGCGGAAGTACTTCACGGTGCCGGAGAACATCGCCCGGACACCGACACGCACAGCGTGCTTGACCTTGTGCGGGTTGAAGAACGTGACGTCGACGCTCTGCGACTCGGCCGCGAGCACCACCTTGAGCATCTGGCCGCGGCGGCTCTTCATGTTCACGACGTCGGCCTTGACGACTCGGGCGATGATCGTGACGTGCGAACCCTCCTCCGGCTCCTTCTCCGTCAGTTCCCGCCCCTGTGCGGCGTACCGGTGGGGGTAGTGCCGCAGCAGGTCCTCGACCGTGCGGATGTCGAACGCCTCGACGAGCGCGTCGGCCGTCTTCGCCCCCAGCAGGTGGTCGAGGCGATCCGTCAGCGTCGCCATGTCGGGTGTCCCGTCGCCGTGCTCACTATCGACTCGCCTTCTACTCGACGCCGAACTGCAACAGATCGCGGCTCTGCCCACCCCGGTAGACCATCACCTCGACCCCCGGATGGCGGGACGTGATGTAGTCCGCGACCCGCTCCCCCAGACCCTCGCTCGCCTGCGCACCCAGGAGCACCGTCACGAGCTCGCCGCCGGCCCCCAGAACGAGGTCGACGAGCCGGCATCCGGCGGCCACGACGTCCCGTTCGATCACCACGACCTCGTGCCCGACGAGGCCCAGTCCGTCCCCCGGTTCGCACGTCCCGACGTAGGTGAGGGCGCGTTCCTCCGCGACCCGAAGCGAACCCCAGCGGGTGGCCGCCGCCGCTTCCGACATCGCGAACGCGTCGTCGACCGCCAGCCGCTCGGCGTCGTGCACGGCGAGCGCCGCGAGTGCCTGCACCAT
The DNA here is from genome assembly GCF_002094305.1 of Prescottella equi. Taxonomy (GTDB): domain Bacteria; phylum Actinomycetota; class Actinomycetes; order Mycobacteriales; family Mycobacteriaceae; genus Prescottella; species Prescottella equi. The sequence continues at coordinate 525,049 of NZ_LWTX01000001.1, read as the reverse complement.
CGACGAGCTGGGCAGGAAGACGACGTCGCGCGCATCGGCGCGGGCCCGCGCGCCCACCGCGATCAGGTCCTGGGCCGGCAACGCGCCGTTCGGCAGCACCACGACCTCGCGGCGGCCGGTGCCCCGGATGGCCGCGAGCAACTGCTCGGGGGTGACGGCGCCGTCGGACCGCAGTACCCGCGCGCCCTCCTGCTCGAACAGTTCCGCCGCGCCCGGCCCCTCCACCACGGACAGCACCGCGCGTGGGGTGGCGGGGTCCGGGACGTCGGCGCGGGCAGCGTCGAGCACGAAACACGTGATGCGAACGCTGTGCAGGCGCCCGGCCTCGAGTCCGGCCTCGACGGCGGCTCCCGCGTCGCTGCAGTGCACGTGGACCGACCACGTGGGCATCTCGTCCGAACCGTCACCGACGATCACGACGGAATCCCCCAGGGAACAGAGCCGACCACGCAGATCCGCGATGCGTGCCTCGTCCGATTCGGCGACGAGGTACATCACCTCGTAGTCCTGGCCGGCGACCTCGTGGCCGAGGTGCGCGGGGCCGCACACGTGCTCCGCGCCGGTCGCCGCACCCTCGCCGGCCGGCGCCAGGAAGGCCTCCCGAGCCGGGGGCACACCGCAGATCACCTCGACCAGGGCGTCGAGGATGACGACCAGACCCCGGCCACCGGCGTCGACCACGCCGGCCGCACCGAGCACGGCGAGCTGCGACGGAGTCCGGAGCAGCGCCTCGGCCGCCGCATCCGCGGCCACCGCCGACAGCCGCGCAAGCGGAGCGCCCGCGGCCTCCGCGGCCACCGCGTCGGCGGCGGCCGCGAGCACCGTGACGATGGTTCCCTCCATCGGGACGCTGACAGCCTCGAGAGCCAGATCCGATGCGTGCCGCAGCGCCGAACGGAAGGTGTCGGCGTCGAGCCTGTCCGACTTCGTGGACTCGGCGACCCCCCGCAGCACCTGGGAGAGAATCGCACCCGAGTTTCCGCGCGCGCCCGTCACCGCCCCGCGCGCGAGCGCCCGGGCCACGGCGGACGCGTCGGCCCCGCGCCCGTCCGCGGACAGTGGTGCGGCGGCCCGGACCGCTGCGCGCATCGTTGCGAGCAGATTCGTTCCGGTGTCCGCGTCCGGGACGGGGAAGACATTGAGATCGTTGATCTCGTCGCAGCGCTTCTCGATGCCGGTGACGCACGCGTCGGCCCATCGGTACAGAGCGGAGCCGTCGACCGCCTCCAGGACCTCGAGCACCCGTGTTCGTCCTCTCCGCGCATCGGCCACACCAGCAGCGGGACGGGGCCACTACCCGCCCAGCCGTCCCAGACCGCCAGCCTAGCGGGGGCATCCGACGTACCCCTCGAACGCGGCCCACGCGCAACCTGTACCGTCATTCCAGTCTTCGACACGGCCCGAACCGCACTGTAGTTCGCCTCGGGCCCGATGATTTGGCCAATCCATGCGGATGCGGTTACCCTTGCAGGGTTGCCTCGCACGGGTCGTTCCACTTCGCGTGTTCGTAGGCAAGAACAAGACAATGTTTGACTATCACAAGGAGTTCGCGACTATGGCTGCCGTCTGCGACGTATGCGCCAAGGGGCCCGGCTTCGGTAAGTCGGTCTCGCACTCGCACCGGCGTACCAACCGTCGCTGGAACCCGAACATCCAGCCCGTTCGTGCTCAGGTTGCCCCCGGCAACACCAAGAAGCTGAACGTCTGCACCTCTTGCCTGAAGGCCGGCAAGGTCGTGCGCGGCTGATTCCGCTCACAGCACAGTTCTTCGACTGAGCCCCCGACACCTCGGTGTCGGGGGCTCAGTCGTTTTCGCGGCTCGTCCGGAGGGGCTCCCGGCTGCTCGTGACCGTCGCGGTGGATGGGACCGGACTACCGGACCGGCCCGATCGAGCGGCTAGTGTGCTCCACGTGACTGCAACAGAAGCACCCAGCAATGTCCGGATCGAGGACGGCGTCCTCCGCGTGGCCGTGGCAACTGCCGCGAACGGAACCTCCCTCGACATCGACGGAATCACCGAGGCGACTGCCGCACTGCGCGCGGCCGGCAGCGACGTGGGCGCGGTGCTTCTCGTCGGTGACGGCGCGAACTTCTGCGCCGGAGGCAACGTTCGGGCTTTCGCCTCGGCCGAGCGTCGCGGCGAGTTCGTCGGCGAGATCGCGACCGCGTTCCACGAGTTCGTGCGCGCGCTCGACGACACCACGGTCCCGGTCGTCGCGGCGGTCCACGGCTGGGCTGCCGGTGCCGGCATGAGCATCGTGTGCCTCGCGGACATCGCGATCGGTGGCACCTCGACCAAGCTGCGTCCTGCGTACCCGTCCATCGGCTTCACACCGGACGGCGGCATGTCGTGGACGCTGCCGCGCATCGTCGGTGCGTCGCGTGCACGGGAGATCCTGCTCACCGACGCCGTCCTGAACGGCGAGGAGTCCGTGCGTCTCGGCCTGCTCAGCCGGATCGTCGAAGACGACCAGGTGCAGGACGAAGCCCTGCGTGTGGCACGAACGCTCGCGGCCGGCCCGACCGCGTCCTACGCCGGGATCAAGAAGCTCTTCGCGAGCAGCCGGGCCAACTCGCTGTCCGAGCAGCTCGACGCCGAGACCGCGTCGATCTCCGCCGCAGCCGACGGTCCCACCGGCCGCGAGGGTGTCGACGCGTTCGTCGAGAAGCGTCGCCCCGACTTCTCGTCGGTGCGCAACGCGTAAGCGGGAACCGCGGATCCCGGTCGCTCGTCAGGCCTCCACGGTCACGGCGACCGGGGTCCGGTCCGCACGGAAGTGCACCTTCGGCCAGTAGCCGGCCATGAAGGCCTGTTCGAACAGACCCCGGTCGTCCGAGAGGTCCACCCCGAAGTCCCCCGAGTGGTACACCGTGACGGCCTCGAGCCCGAACGAGTCGAGGAAACGCAGCCGGTCCTCGTCGGTGTCGCTCTCCTCGCGCACCCGCCACCCTATCGACACCGAGGCGTCAGGGCAGACGCCAATCCACCTGGTTCGCACCGAGTTCGGCGAGCAACTCGTTGGCGCGACTGAACGGCCGCGACCCGAAGAAGCCCCGGGACGCCGACAGCGGCGACGGGTGCGCCGACTCGATCGTGGGAACGTCGCCGAGCATCGGCTTCAGTGTGGCAGCGTCACGCCCCCACAGGATCGCGACCATCGGCGACTGCCGCTCCACGAGCGCGCGGATCGCCTGTTCCGTGACCGCCTCCCAGCCCTTCCGGCGGTGCGACCCGGCCTCCCCCGGCGCGACGGTCAGCACCCTGTTCAGCAACAGCACACCGTTCTCGGTCCAGGGCGTCAGGTCGCCGTTCGACGGCGTCGGGTACCCGAGGTCCCGGCTGTACTCGGCGAAGATGTTGTTCAGGCTCCGCGGCACCGGCCGGACGTCCGGCGCCACCGAGAAGCTCAGGCCCACAGCATGTCCGGGCGTCGGGTACGGATCCTGACCGACGATGAGGACACGCACGTCCTCGAAGGGATGCGTGAACGCGCGCAGCACGTTCTCACCACTCGGGAGGTACTGTCGTCCGGCGGCGATCTCGGCGCGCAGGAAGTCGCCCATCTCGGCGATCCGGCCCTCGACCGGTGCGAGGGCCTTCGCCCACCCGGGGTCGATCAGGTCCGTCAGCGCCTTTGCCGCCATCAGTCGAGCCTGCGCAGCGCGTCGCGGTAGAACGCGGCATTCGCCGCGTACAGCTTCACGTTGAGTTCGAGGTGACCCTCGGGAACCTCGTAGCCCTCGCGCACCTTGGCCGGCACACCGAGCGCCATGCTGCGCGGCGGCACCTCGAATTTGAACGGCACGACGGCGCCCGCCCCGACCACCGATCCGGCACCCACCGTCGAGCCGTTCAGCACGACGGCGCCGGACGCGATGAGGCAGTTGTCGCCGATCTGCGCCCCCTCGATGTGGGCGTTGTGCCCGACCACGCAGCCGGCGCCGATGACGGTCGCGTCGATCGACGTGCAGTGGACGACGGTGCCGTCCTGGATGTTGGTGCCGGCGCCGACGCTGATCGTGCCGTAGTCGCCGCGCAGCACCGCCTGCGGCCAGATCGAGGCGCCCGGCCCGAGGGTCACGGCGCCGATCACGACGGCGTCGGGATGGACGTAGGCGTCCGGTGCGATGTCCGGTTCGCGATCACCGAGTGCGTAGATAGCCATGCGTGCAACCTATCCCGCGTCGAAGCTCTGCCAGCCACCGGACACCGTCCACGGATGCCCGTCGACCAGCACCCTGCCGCCGTCGGCGTCCACGCCGGAGACCACCTCGCCGATCGCCGACCAGCCGTCCGGAAGCACCGTTCCGGGCGGGAACGTCGCCGCCAGGGCGTGGTCCTCGCCACCGGTCAGGATCCACTCCCACGGATCCCGCCCGAGATCGCGCGCCGCATCGAGCAAACCGGCGGACGCGTCGATCCGCCCCCGGTCGATCCGGATCCCGACGCCCGACGCGTCCGCGATGTGGCCGAGGTCGGCGACGAGACCGTCGGAGACGTCGGTCATCGCGCTCGCGCCGGCGACCGCGGCCGCGACGCCCTGCTCGTAGGGCGGTGTGGGGACCCGGTGCGCGTCGATCAACTCCGCCGCACCCGGAACCGACGGGTCCACGCCGGCGAGCAGCAACGCCAGTCCCGCAGCCGACCGGCCGAGCGCCCCGGCGACAGCGACGACGTCGCCCTCTCGCGCACCCGAGCGCAGCACCGGACTGCGGCCTTCGAGGTCGCCGAGAACCGTCACCGACACGACGACCTCGTCGGCCTGCACCAGATCGCCGCCGACCACACCCGCGCCGAGAGCCTCCGCGGCACTGCCGAGACCGTCCGAGATGCCCGCGGCAACCGCGAGTGGGGTGTCGGGCGGGCAGCCCAGCGAGACGAGGAACGCCGTCGGACGCCCTCCCATCGCGGCGATGTCCGCACCGTTCTGGGCCACCGCTTTTCGGCCCACCTGCTCGGGTGTCGACCAGTCCAGCCGGAAGTGCCGATGTTCGACGAGCATGTCCGCCGACACCGCGGCCCGGCCGTCCGGCATCCGCACCACGGCCGCGTCGTCGCCCGGCCCGAGCAGCGTCGTCGACGGTTGCCTGCGTCGTTCCACGGCCCGCCCGATCACCGCGAACTCCCCCACCGACGCCACGGTGCGATCGTCGTCGTCCTGCTGCGGTCGCGAGGATTCGATGGTGGGCCTCCCAATGCTGATGTGCGTACTCGTGTGCGCCGGCGGTCTCCCGGTCCCGGGATTCGCCTCCCGCAACTGCGGTACCTTTTAGTGTGCGGCCGGGCATCCGGTGCGGGGCGCCGGGACCGGAGTCCCGTGGGTCTCCGCGACTCTACCGAGGCGACGGCGCACGACGACGGGAAGGACGGACCCGTGGTGCAGGCTTACGTACTGATCCAGACCGAGGTCGGCAAGGCCGCGGCGATCGCGGCGACGCTGTCCCGGATCACCGGCGTCGATTCCGCCGAGGACGTGGTGGGGCCGTACGACGTGATCGCCCGCGTCGACGCACCCGCCGAGGCCGCGCTGTCCGACGTCGTCGACGACATGAAGAAGGTCCGCGGGATCACCCGCATCCTGACCTGCCAGATCGCGGCGCCAGCCGCACCGACCGAGAACTGAGATGTCCGAACCCGAGAACCCCACCACCGATCAGAACGAACCGCACCCGTCCGAGAAGCGCAGTCCCGCGCTGATCGCGACCGCGGTCGCCCTCCCCGTCGCGCTCGTCATCGGCGTCATCGTCGCCGCCGCGATCGCCGGGCGTTCACCCGTGAAGGAAGATGTCGGGCTCGGCCCCGTGGAGGCGCCGGCCGCGCAGTCCGCGGAATGCACGACGTTGATGAACGACCTGCCCGAGAACCTCGGCGACTACACGCGCGCCGAACTGCGCGACCCTGCACCCGAGGCGACGGCCGCGTGGCAGCCCGACGAGGGCGAGCCCGTCGTGATGCGGTGCGGTCTGCCGCGTCCCCCGGAGTTCGACCAGGCATCGCCGCTCAGCGTCGTCGACGGCGTCCAGTGGTTCGAGATCTCCGGCGCCTCGCAGGGCATCGAGGCCAGCACGTGGTACGCCGTCGACCGCGGCGTGTACGTCGCGTTGACCGTGCCCAACGGATCGGGCCCGACGCCCCTGCAGGACGCGTCCGCTGCGGTTTCCGAGGCACTGCCGCAGAAGCCGCTCGACCCCGCGCCGGTCCCCAACCCGTAGCGGGTCGCGCGCGGGCCGGGGGGCCGACGCCGCGGCGCTCGGCTCAGCTCAGCGCAGCCCCGTCCCGCGCGCCACGGCCGTGTCGACGAGCGTCGAGACGAGCGTCTCGTACTGGACACCGGCCGCCTGCCACATGCGCGGGTACATCGAGATCGACGTGAAGCCCGGCATCGTGTTGATCTCGTTGATCACGGGTCCGTCCGCAGTGACGAAGAAGTCGACGCGGGCCAGCCCCTGGCAGTCCAGCGCGCGGAAGGCACGGACCGCGAGGGCGCGGATCTGTTCGCTGACGTCGTCGTCGAGCTTGGCCGGAACGTCGAATTCGCAGACGTCGTCGAGGTACTTGGTGTCGAAGTCGTAGAACGCGGACTCGTCCCCGTCGGTGTCGGGCATGCGGATCTCGGCGACCACGCTGGCCCGCACGTCACCGTCGGGGAATTCGAGGACGCCGCATTCCACCTCGCGCCCGACGATCGCCGACTCGACGATCACCTTGGGGTCGTGCGAGCGGGCGACGGCCACCGCGGCGTCGAACTGCGACCAGTCCGCCACCCGCGTGATGCCGATCGACGAACCGCCACGGGCCGGCTTCACGAACACCGGCAGCCCCAGCTGCTGCTTCTGCTCGTCGGTGACGGTCGACGTGCCCGGGCGGAGCACCACCTGGAACCCGACCGGCAGACCCTCGGCCGCCAGCAGCTTCTTGGTGAACTCCTTGTCCATGCCCGCCGCGCTGGCGAGGACGCCGGGACCGACGTAGGGAATGCCGGCCAGCTCGAGCAGGCCCTGGATGGTGCCGTCCTCGCCGTACGCACCGTGCAGGACCGGGAACACGACGTCGACCGACGCGAGCGCCTGACCGGCCTGCTTGTCGTCGAGAGCGACGACGGCACCCGCACGGGTCGGGTCCGCGGTGAGGGTGAGAGCCTTGCCGTCCGCGTCCACGGTCGGCATGGACCGGTCGCGGATCGCGAGGTCCGCGGGATCGGTCGAGCCCAGCACCCACGCGCCGTCGGTCGTGATGCCGATCGGTACCACTTCGTAGCGATCCGGGTCGAGGTTCCTCAGGACGCTGCCGGCGGAGACACAGGACACCGAATGCTCGTTGCTGCGGCCACCGAAGACGACGGCGACCCTGGTACGCGGATTGTTCACGCCCCAAACCGTACCGTTGCGAGCGGCCTCGCCACGAACCGACCGAACAGCTCGATTCGATACCGCCCGAAGTGCCCGGAACTACTCGGGCTTGATGCGGCGCCCCAGCAACATACCGACCGCGTCGTGAACCGACATGCCCTCGTGGCACACCCGGTGCACGGCGTCCGTGAGCGGCATCTCGACCCCCTTCGCAGCGGCCAGGGCGCGCACCGACGTACACGACTTCACGCCTTCGGCGATCTGGCCGTGGGTCGCGGCCTGGGCGCTCTCGAGCGACCCTCCGAGCCCCAGCCGCTCGCCGAAGGACCGGTTCCGGGACAGCGGCGACGTGCAGGTGGCCACGAGGTCGCCGACGCCCGCCAGGCCCGCGAGCGTCGCGGCGTTGGCTCCCGATGCGACTCCGAGTCGGATGATCTCCGCGAGTCCTCGGGTGATCAGGCTCGCGATCGTGTTCTCCCCCAGCCCGATGCCGGACGCCATGCCGCACGCCAGCGCGATCACGTTCTTGCAGGCCCCACCGATTTCACACCCGATCACGTCGGTGTTCGTGTAGGGCCGGAAATAACTTGTCGCGCAAGCTTTCTGGACGGCGAGGGCGCGCGCCTCGTCGGTGCACGCGACGACCGTGGCGGCCGGCTGGCCGAGCGCGATCTCACGCGCGAGATTGGGCCCCGAGAGCACCGCCACCCGTGTCGGGTCCACCGACGCCACCTGTGAGACGACCTCGCTCATCCGGAGCAGTGTCACGCTCTCGATGCCCTTCGCGAGGCTGAGCAGGGTCGCGTCCGGACCGACCGCACCGGCCCACCGCTCGAGATTTCCGCGCAGCGACTGGGACGGCACGGCGAGGACCACGATGTCCGCGCCCGCCAGAGCCTCCTCGTGATCGTCGGTCGCCGACAGCGTCGGCGGCAGCGCGATCCCGGGCAGGTAGTCCGGGTTCTCGTGCCGGCTGACGACGGCGTCGGCGATCTCGGTTCGCCTGGCCCACAGCGTCACGTCGGTTCCCGCGTCGGCCAGCACTTTCGCGAACGCCGTCCCCCACGATCCCGCCCCCAGAACCGCCGCCTTGCTCACGCCGCCCCCTCCGCTCCGCGCTCACCCGAGTTGTTCACTGCCCACACCGTTCCGCCGCCGACCTGCCCGCTCACTGCCTGCGAACACGATATCCCTCACACCGATCGGTCGGCGGGCGCGCCGCGTCGACGGCGCGGCTGGCAAGATTGGCGACATGAGGGGTGCGCACCGATCGGATCAGCCCGCGCACACCCATGTCGTCGTCGCCGTGAAGGACCTCAGCCGCGCGAAGACCCGCCTCGCGGAATCGCTGTCGGCCTCGGACCGGACCGACCTCGTCGTGGCGATGCTGCGGGACACGCTGAGCGTCCTGGTGGGCGCGCGCGACACGGCCGATCCGGCTCGCATCACGGACGTGACCGTGGTGACCCCCGACCCCGTCGTTGCGTCGATCGCCGCCGAGTGCGGCGTCGGGCACCTTCCGGATCCGGCCCGACGCGCCATCGGCGAGTCCGGGCTCAATGCGGCGCTCACGGACGCGGAACGCGCGCTCGGCACCGCCGGGGGCGCGATCGACGTGGTGGCGCTGCAGGCCGACCTGCCCGCCCTGCGGACAGCCGAGCTGCTCGATGCACTCGGACAGGCCCGCCGCGGCGGACGCTCGATCGTCGTGGACCACACCGGCACGGGAACCTCGGCGCTGTTCGCCTGCGGCCCGTCCACTCGTCTCGACCCGAGGTTCGGGACCGACTCCGCACGGGCCCACATCGCGTCGGGGGCGCGGGTACTCGACGGGGCCTGGCCAGGACTGCGCCAAGACGTCGACACCCTCGACGACCTGTTCGCCGCAGCCCGCCTCGGCCTCGGCCCCGCGACCCGGGCGGTGTTCGACCGCCTCGGATGTACGCCGGGTGTCCGGCAACTCCGATAGCTGTGAACTCCGTGTGATCGATTGTCCTGCCTGCGAATCTCGAGGGATGATCGTGGAGTGAGCAACGGGAGAGCACTCGAGCGACGCACGGACTCCGACCGATCGGCGGAGGACGGTTCCGACTCTGATCGAACACGCCCGGCGGGTATCGGCCATTCGGCCATCATCCCGACCGCCCCGCCTGCGGCCACCCCCACCGGCTCCCCGGACGGCGGTCTGCCCACGGCGCGCTATCTCAACCGCGAACTGAGCTGGCTCGACTTCAACTCCCGTGTGCTCGCCCTCGCGGAGGACACTTCGCTGCCACTGCTCGAACGCGCAAAGTTCCTCGCGATCTTCGCCTCGAACCTCGACGAGTTCTACATGGTCCGGGTGGCCGGCCTGAAACGACGCGACGAAACCGGGCTGTCGGTGCGGTCCGCGGACGGACTCTCGCCCCGTGAACAACTGGCGCTCATCGGATCCCGCACCCAGGAGATCTCGTACAAGCACGCCAGGGTGTTCCTCGATTCCGTGCGTCCGGCGCTCGCCGACGAGGGCATCTCGATCATCGGCTGGTCCGACCTCGATTCTGAGGAACGCACGCGTTTGTCGGCGCACTTCCACGAACAGGTCTTCCCGGTCCTGACCCCGCTGGCCGTCGACCCGGCCCATCCGTTCCCCTACATCAGCGGGCTGAGCCTCAATCTCGCGGTCACCGTGAAGGATGCCGCAACCGGCGGAGAGCACTTCGCGCGCGTGAAGGTGCCCGACAACGTCGACCGGTTCGTGCGCGTGACCCGCACCGGCGACACCCCCGGCTCGATCGCGGCCTTCCTGCCCACCGAGGACCTCATCGCCGCCCACCTCGACGTACTCTTCCCCGGCATGGAAGTGGTGGAGCACCACGCTTTCCGCGTCACACGCAATGCCGATTTCGAGGTCGAGGAGGATCGCGACGAGGACCTGCTCCAGGCACTCGAGCGCGAACTGGCCCGACGGCGGTTCGGTTCCCCGGTCCGCCTCGAGGTGGCCGACGACATGACCGAGCACATGCTCGAACTGCTGCTCCGGGAACTGGACGTGGATCCCGGGGATGTCATCCAAGTACCTGGGCTTCTTGATCTTTCGTCCCTCTGGCAGGTGTACGGCGTCGACCGCCCGAATCTCAAGGACGCGCCGTTCGTTCCCGCCACGCACCCGGCGTTCGGCGAGCGGGAGACGCCCAAGAGCGTCTTCTCGACCCTGCGCGACGGCGACGTTCTCGTTCAGCACCCGTACGACTCGTTCTCCACGAGTGTTCAGCGGTTCATCGAGCAGGCGGCCGCCGACCCTCAGGTTCTCGCGATCAAGCAGACGCTCTACCGCACCTCCGGCGACTCCCCGATCGTCAACGCCCTCGTCGCGGCGGCCGAGGCGGGCAAGCAGGTGGTGGCGCTCGTCGAGATCAAGGCGCGCTTCGACGAGCAGGCGAACATCAAGTGGGCCCGCAAACTCGAACAGGCCGGCGTCCACGTCGTCTACGGACTGGTCGGTCTCAAGACCCATTGCAAGACATGCCTCGTCGTGCGACGCGAGGGGTCGACCATTCGCCGCTACTGCCATATCGGCACCGGCAACTACAACCCCAAGACGGCCCGCCTCTACGAGGACGTCGGCTTGCTCACGGCGGCACCCGAGATCGGCGCCGACCTGACGGACCTGTTCAACTCCCTCACCGGGTACTCCCGAAAGTCGCAGTATCGCAACCTGCTCGTCGCCCCGTACGGCGTGCGCGCCGGGATAATCGCCCGCATCGAATCGGAGATCGAGCACCGCAAGGCCGGCCGCGAGGCGGGAATCCGGCTGAAGGCCAACGCCCTCGTCGACGAACAGGTGATCGACGCGCTCTACCGCGCATCACAGGCCGGGGTCCCGGTCCGGATCGTGGTCCGCGGGATCTGTGCGCTCAAGCCCGGCGTTCCCGGCCTCAGCGAGAACATCGAGGTCCGCTCGATCCTCGGCCGCTTCCTCGAGCATTCGCGAATCATGCACTTCCAGGGTTCGAACGAGTTCTGGATCGGTAGCGCCGACATGATGCACCGGAACCTCGATCGCCGCGTCGAGGTGATGGCACAGGTCAAGGATCCGCGTCTCACCCGTCAGCTCGACGAGATCTTCGACTCCGCACTCGATCCCACCACCCGCTGCTGGGTACTCCAGTCCGACGGCAGCTGGCAGGCCGCACCCGCTCGTGGCGAGAAGGTGCGGGAGCACCAGGAAGAGATGATGCGCCGACGCAGATCCACCAACTCCTGACGCGGAATCCGCTCCAGTCCAGCCGTTCGACCACGACCTCCGGTCGAGGGAAGGAACCACACCGTTGAGTCCTGATAAACCGGTCAAAGCAAACATTTTCGCGGCCGGCGCAGTTCTGTGGCGCAAGTCACCGAACAACCCGTACGAGATCGAAATCGCACTCATTCACCGGCCGAAGTACGACGACTGGTCTTTTCCCAAAGGAAAACTCGATCCCGGCGAAACATCGATTTCCGCCGCAGTGCGGGAGATCCACGAAGAGACCGGAATTACAGCGCAATTGGGGCGACACCTCTCAGGTGTGACATATCCGATACCGGGCCATCGCAAGCTCAAGCGGGTCGAATACTGGGCAGCCGAGGCGGCGGGTGGTGAGTTCACGCCCAACGACGAGGTGGACGAGATGCGGTGGCTGCCACCGGACGACGTCCCCGACCAGCTCTCCTACCCGATGGACCGAACGATCCTGCGGCGGTTCGTCCAGATCCCGCCGGACACCACCACGGTCCTGCTCGTGCGTCACGCAAAGGCGGGCAGCAGGAAGAAGTACGAGGGCGACGACGACACGAGGCCGCTCGACGAGAAGGGTCGTGTGCAGGCGGAAGCCCTTGTCGGCCAACTACGAGCCTTCGGAGCATCCGAGGTGTCGTCGGCGGACCGGACCAGGTGCGTGCAGACGGTGGAGCCCCTCGCCGCGTCGCTCGAAGTACCGATCCACATCGAGCCCCTTCTCTCCGAAGAGCAGTACGCGGCCGATCCGGCGAGCGCCCGCGCCCGCGCCCGCAAGATCGCTGCTCGAGGCGGCGTTCAGGTCATCTGCAGCCAGGGCGGGGTCATCCCTGACCTCCTGGAGTGGTGGGCCAAACGCGACGGCATCACGCTGCCGCCTGCCCGAAACCGTAAGGCGAGCACGTGGGTGCTGTCGTTGTCGGGCGGTCGGTTGGTCGCGGCGGATCACATCGACAGCCCGCTGCCCATGCCCCGCAACGCGGATTGACCTCTCGACACACGACAAGGCGGCCACGGGATTCGATCCCGTGGCCGCCTTGTCAGTTACGGAGTATTTCCGCCGAAGTCTCGCGACTTACTTACGTGCGGTGCGCTTGGCCGGAGCCTTCTTGGCTGCAGTCTTCTTCGCGACGGTCTTCTTGGCTGCGGTCTTGGCGGGAGCCTTGGCTGCAGTCTTCTTCGCGACCGTCTTCTTGGCTGCGGTCTTGGCCGGAGCCTTGGCCGGGGCCTTGGTCGCGGTCTTCTTCGCGACGGTCTTCTTGGCTGCGGTCTTGGCCGGAGCCTTGGCCGCGGTCTTCTTGGCTGCGGTCTTGGCAGGAGCCTTGGCCGCAGTCTTCTTCGCCACGGTCTTGGCAGGAGCCTTGGCCGCAGTCTTCTTCGCAGCCGTCTTCTTGGCGGCGGTCTTCTTGGCAGCCGTCTTCTTGGCGGCCTTCTTCACGGGCTCAGCGGCGCCACGCTTGACGGCCGGTCCGCTGCTGGGGAGCTTCTGCCCACCGGCGATGAGCGCCTTGAACTGTGCGCCCGGACGGAACGCCGGAACCGACGTCGGCTTGACCTTGACCGTCTCGCCCGTGCGCGGGTTGCGAGCGACGCGAGCCGCGCGACGGCGCTGCTCGAAGACACCGAAACCGGTGATGGTGACGCTCTCGCCGGCATGGACTGCACGCACGATGGTGTCGACCACGTGCTCGACGGCCTCACTCGCGGTGCGCCTGTCCGTGCCCAGCTTCTCGGTCAGAACATCGATGAGCTCTGCCTTGTTCATGGAAAATCCTCCGCAAACTAATGGTCCACCGTCGGACCGACTACGAACTACGGTAAACCCGAAATCGGCAAGAGTCTATGTGCCACGCCAATTCTCATCAAGCGCGGCCCCCCGATCTGTGCTAGATCGAGGGGCCGAACCAGTTATCCGATTACGTCAATTGTCGTTCGCGACGCGCGCCGGAAGGGTCGCAGGTTTCCATGACGGCCTTGACTTTTCGAACTCGGAAATCGCCTCTACCTGGCGCAACGTGAGTCCGATGTCGTCCAGCCCCTCGAGTAGACGCCAGCGCGTGTAGTCGTCAATCTCGAACGGCACCACAGTCGTTCCGGCGGTCACGGTCTTGGATGCGAGATCCACCACGAGTTCGAGACCCGGCTGCTCCTCGAGCAACTTCCACAGCATCTCGACGTCGCTCTGCTCGACCTGAGCCGCGAGCAGACCGGCCTTACCGGCGTTGCCGCGGAAGATGTCGGCGAAACGCGATGCGATGACGACGCGGAAACCGTAGTCGGACAACGCCCACACCGCGTGCTCCCGAGACGACCCCGTGCCGAAGTCGGGACCCGCCACCAGGACGCTGCCCTTGTCGTACGGCGCGACGTTGAGGATGAACTCCGGGTCGGTCCGCCAGGCTGCGAACAGCCCGTCCTCGAAACCGGTTCGGGTCACTCGCTTCAGGTACACCGCAGGGATGATCTGGTCGGTATCGACATTGGACCGGCGCAGCGGAACACCGATTCCCTTATGAGTGGTAAAGGCTTCCATCGTTTTTCTCCTAGTTCCCTTGCGCCCTATGCCAGGTCTGCCGGTGCCGAGAGCTTGCCCCGCACCGCTGTCGCGGCCGCGACAGCCGGAGAAACGAGGTGCGTACGCCCACCCTTGCCTTGGCGGCCTTCGAAATTGCGGTTCGATGTCGACGCCGAGCGCTCGCCCGGGGCCAACTGGTCGGGGTTCATACCCAGGCACATCGAGCATCCGGCCTGACGCCACTCGGCACCCGCCGTGGTGAAGATCTCACCGAGACCCTCTTCCTCGGCCTGAGCGCGCACCCGCATCGAGCCCGGCACGACGAGCATCCGGACACCGTCTGCGACCTTGCGCCCCTTGAGAACCTCCGCAACCGCACGAAGATCCTCGATACGCCCGTTGGTGCACGAACCGACGAAAACGGTGTCGACCGGCACCTCGCGCAGCGGCGTGCCCGCCTCCAGGCCCATGTACGCCAGCGCCTTCTCGGCGGCGAGACGTTCGCTCTCGTCGGCGAAGTCGGCCGGGTCGGGAACCGAATCGCCGAGCGGGGCACCCTGACCGGGGTTCGTTCCCCAGGTGACGAACGGCGTCAGCGCCGAACCGTCGATATGCACCTCGGCGTCGAAAACCGCGTCGTCGTCGGTCTTCAGCTGATCCCAGGCCGCCACCGCCGCGTCCCAGTCGGCGCCCTGCGGGGCGTGCGGACGGCCCTTGACGAACTCGTAGGTGATCTCGTCCGGTGCGATCATTCCGGCGCGAGCCCCTGCCTCGATGGACATGTTGCAGATCGTCATCCGCGATTCCATCGAGAGCTTGCGGATCGCCTCGCCGCGGTACTCGAGGACGTACCCCTGCCCGCCACCGGTGCCGATCTTCGCGATCACGGCGAGGATCAGGTCCTTGCTCGTGACGCCGGGCGCCAGTTCGCCGTCCACGGTGATCGCCATGGTCTTGAAGGGGCGCAGCGACAGCGTCTGCGTCGCCATCACGTGCTCGACCTCACTGGTGCCGATTCCCATTGCCAGAGCGCCGAAAGCACCGTGCGTCGACGTATGGCTGTCGCCACACACGACGGTCATGCCCGGCTGGGTCAGGCCGAGTTGGGGGCCCACGACGTGCACGATGCCCTGATCGAGATCACCCATGGGGTGCAGGCGAACTCCGAACTCCTCACAGTTCTTCCGCAAGGTGTCGACCTGGGTCCGCGAGACCGGGTCCGCGATCGGCTTGTCGATGTCGACCGTCGGGACATTGTGGTCCTCGGTCGCGATCGTGAGGTCGGGTCGGCGCAACTTGCGTCCGGCGAGCCGCAGACCGTCGAAGGCCTGCGGGCTGGTGACCTCGTGAACGAGATGCAGGTCGATGTAGATCAGATCCGGCTGCCGTGCCGCACCCTCACCTTCACCGCGCACGACAACGTGCTCGTCCCACACCTTCTCGGCCAGAGTGCGTCCTCTGTCAGCCATCTTCTCCACCTCTGTCTCGGGATGTCGCGCGTCGACAGGTTCCTGGGCTGCCCCGTGTCGCGCGCCGTGTCGAACCACCTCGCACGCAATCGGCTATGATCCCAATATGCGAGAAGGGAGTATCGATCTATGAGACAGCATAGCGGTATCGGGGTGCTCGACAAAGCAATGGGCGTGCTTCACGCCGTCGCCGAACAGCCCTGCAGCCTCACCGAACTGTGCAACCGGACCGGGCTCCCCCGCGCCACCGCACACCGTCTCGCCGTGGGACTCGAAGTGCACCGACTCCTCACTCGCGACGCGGACGGACTGTGGTGCACCGGACCCGGCCTCGGCGAACTCGCCGCGACCGCGAGCGACGCCCTCGTCGATGCTGCGGCGCTCGTCCTGCCGCGGCTCCGCGAGATCACCGGAGAAAGCGTTCAGCTCTACCGGCGCGAGGGGACCCACCGGGTGTGCATCGCGTCGATGGAGCCGCCCGCCGGCCTGCGCGACACCGTGCTCGTCGGCGCGCGACTGCCGATGACCGCAGGTTCGGGCGCCAAGGTCCTTCTCGCATGGGCGGACGCCCAGACCCAACGCGCCATCCTGCCCGAGGCCTCGTTCGGCGAACGAGTGCTCGTCGAGGTGCGTCGGCGTGGCTGGGCGCAGAGCGCGGCCGAACGCGAGTCCGGCGTGGCCAGTGTCGCGGCGCCCGTCCGGGATGCGTCGGGCAACGTCGTCGCGGCGATCTCGGTGTCGGGACCGATCGATCGCATGGGCCGCCGCCCCGGTGCCCGCTGGGCAGCGGACCTGCTCGCCGCTGCGGACGCGCTCCACAAGCGCCTCTGAGGACCTAACCGACCCCACGCGCGTGCCGGGAAAGTGATTCGTGGCACAGTCGTTCGAAAGAACGAAATCCACTTCGAGTCGAGGAGCGGCTGTGGGGACCAACCAACGCGGGCAGATCACGATGTCGGACGCCGAGATCACCGAATTCGTCGAACGCAGCCGAGTCTCGACGATGGCGACGATCGGGGTGAACGGCACCCCTCACCTGGTCGCGATGTGGTACGCCGTCATCGACGGCGAGCTGTGGTTCGAGACGAAGGCCAAGTCGCAGAAGGCCGTCAATCTCCGGCGCGACGACCGGCTCACGATGATGATCGAGGACGGTGACACGTACGACACCCTCCGCGGCGTCTCGATCGAAGGTCGCGGCGAGATCGTGGACGACCCGGAGGCCCTGTTCAAGGTCGGGATCAGCATCTGGGAGCGCTACACGGGGCCGTACTCCGAGGACGTCAAGCCGGCGGTCGAGATGATGCTGCACAAGCGCATTGCCGTCAAGGTCGTCCCGGAGCGGGTGCGGTCGTGGGATCACCGCAAGCTCGGACTGCCGGAGATGCCGGTCGGCGGGTCCACCGCGGCTTACCTCTAGGCAGCCCGGCGCCGCCGTAAAACCACGCGACGCGCGCCCGGCCTCGGCGGTACATTCCGAATCGACGAGTCACCACCGAGGCAGGAGGAGGACGACGTGAGCGAATCGGCCGACAATGAGATCAAGCGCAAGTTCCGCGAGGCCCTCGACCGCAAGAACCACCGGCAGTCGAGTGCGACGGCGCACCTGGACGGGCAGTCGAAGGTCCATGATGCCCACGGCAGCGCCGACCACAAACGCGAGTTCCGCCGGAAGAGCGGGTAGGCCCGGTCAGCCGCGGCCGGTGCGTTCCCCGAAATGAGAAATACCCTCCGATCGATGATCGGAGGGTATTTCTCGTTGTAGCCCCGACGGGATTCGAACCCGCGCTACCGCCTTGAGAGGGCGGCGTCCTAGGCCGCTAGACGACGGGGCCAGGACTGACACTCGAATGCAAGTTCACTTCCGCAGAAGAACCTCCGCTTCTGCGGAGGGTCTGTCCGTGGTAGCCCCGACGGGATTCGAACCCGCGCTACCGCCTTGAGAGGGCGGCGTCCTAGGCCGCTAGACGACGGGGCCGAGAACTTGCATCGAACGCTGTACTGCTATGACTGCGAAGCAACACATCCGCAGTGTAACTGGAAGCCGGTGAGCTGAACTCACCGAAGTACGGCGACCTTTCGGCCTCCGAACTTCCGCTGGGGTACCAGGACTCGAACCTAGAATGGCTGAACCAGAATCAGCTGTGTTGCCAATTACACCATACCCCAATGGTCTGTTCCTTCGGCCTGCCCTGCGGGCGTCTGGCCTCCGTTCCGAACCGAGAAGAAGATTAGCACCAACCCTCGCCCGAACTACAAATCGGCTGGTCAGAGTCGGTAAATCGCGCTAATGACCGCCGCGACCCGCCCGGACGAGCCGGTGCGGGCCGCGGCCGACGACCTGAAGTGGACTCCGAGGTGGACTCCGAGTGGACCCCGAGTCAGGCGATCTGCGCCCGAGCCGAACGCAGGCGGGCGAGGGTCTTCTCGCGACCGAGCAGTTCCATCGACTCGTACAGCGGCGGACTGATGTGCGAACCGGTGAGCGCCACGCGCACGGGAGCGAAAGCCTTACGCGGCTTGAGTTCGAGCTTGTCGATCAGGGCGCCCTTGAGCGTCTCCTCGAGATCCGCGGTCGCCCACTCCGGCAGCGCATCCAGCGCCTCGATCGTGGCGTCCAGCACCGGCGCGGCGTCGGCGCCCAGGTTCTTCGCAGCGGCGGCCGGATCGATCGCGAAGTCGGCGTCGTCGACGAGCAGGAACTTCAGCAGGTCCCACGCGTCCGACAGAACGACGATGCGGGTCTGCACGAGATCGGCCGCCACGTCGAACTGCTCGGCGGTGAGGGCGTCGACCGGGTGCCCGTGAGTGGTCAGATACGCGCGCAGGCGGGCAGCGAAGTCGGCCGGCTCGAGCAGACGAATGTGCTCCGCGTTGATCGCGTCGGCCTTCTTCTGGTCGAAGCGGGCCGGATTGGAATTGACCTTGGAGATGTCGAACGCGGCGACCATCTCGTCGAGGGAGAAGACGTCGTGGTCGTCGGCGATGCTCCAGCCCAGCAGTGCCAGGTAGTTGAGCAGTCCTTCGGGGATGAAACCGCGATCGCGGTGGATGAAGAGGTTCGACTCCGGATCACGCTTGGACAGCTTCTTGTTGCCCTGTCCCATGACGAACGGCAGGTGACCGAACTCGGGTGTGAAATCGGCGACACCGATGCGCTCCAGCGCCTCGTACAGCGCGAGCTGACGCGGCGTGGACGAGAGCAGATCCTCGCCCCGCAGCACGTGCGTGATCTTCATCAGCGCGTCGTCGACCGGGTTGACGAGCGTGTACAGCGGAATGCCGTTGCCGCGGGTGAGCGCGAAGTCCGGCACCGTACCGGCCTTGAAGGTCGTCTCCCCGCGCACCAGGTCGTTCCACGTCAGGTCGTGGTCGGGCATCCGCAGCCGCACGACGGGCTTGCGTCCCTCGTCCAGGTACGCCTGGACCTGCTCGGGCGTCAGGTCCCGATCGAAGTTGTCGTAGCCCAGCTTGGGGTCGCGGCCGGCCGCCTTGTGCCGCGCCTCGACCTCGTCGGGAGTCGAGAACGACTCGTACGCCTCCCCCGCCTCGACCAGACGGCGTACCACGTCGAGGTGCAGATCGCGTCGCTGCGACTGCCGGTACGGCTCGTACGGGCCGCCCACCTCCGGACCCTCGTCCCAGCTCAGCCCCAGCCACCGCAGCGCATCCAGGATCGCCTGGTACGACTCCTCCGTGTCACGGGCAGCGTCGGTGTCCTCGATACGGAACACGAACGTGCCACCGTGGTGACGCGCGAACGCCCAGTTGAACAGGGCGGTGCGGACGAGCCCGACGTGCGGGGTGCCGGTGGGTGACGGACAGAAACGGACGCGTACTTCGCTGGTGGTCATGGCTCACTTCGGGTCGACACTGCTAGACGCTGCTAGGCGTGGTCAGCTACGGGAACGGACCCCTACAGGCTAGTCCGCAGCCACCCGGAGCGGTATCCGATCAGCGCTTGGCAGCAACCGGATTGGTCAGCGTGCCGATCCCCTCGACCGTCACGCTCACACTCTGACCGTCGACGATCGGCCCCACACCCTCGGGCGTTCCCGTGAGGATCACGTCACCGGGAAGCAGGGTCATGACGGCGGACACCCACTCGATGATCTTCGGAATGTCGTGCAGCAGAAGCGAAGTGCGACTGCGCTGCTTGATCTCGCCGTCCACCTCGGTCGTGATCTCGACGTCCGAGACATCCACATTCGTCTCGATCCACGGACCCAGCGGGCAGAACGTGTCGTACCCCTTCGCGCGGGTCCACTGGCCGTCGTGCCGCTGCTGGTCGCGCGCCGTGACGTCGTTCGCGACCGTGTACCCGAGCACGACGTCGAGCGCCTTGGCCGCGGGTACGTCCTTGCAGGGTCGGCCGATGACGACCGCGAGTTCGCCCTCGTAGTGCACCTCGTTCGACGACGGCGGCAGCATGATGGGAGCGCCCGGACCCGCGATCGAGGTGTTGGGCTTGATGAAGATGACCGGATCCTCGGGCGCCTCGCCGCCCATCTCCGCAGCGTGCGCGGCATAGTTCTTGCCGACGCAGATCACCTTGCTGGCCAGGATCGGGGCGAGCAGGCGAACGTCCGCGAGCGGCCAGCTGCGGCCGGTGAAAGTCGGTGTGCCGAAGGGATGTTCGGCGATCTCCTTCGCGGTCTGCGCGTCGCCCTCCCCTTCGATCGACACGAAGGCAACTCCATCGGGACTGGCAATTCGACCAAGGCGCATGTGCCCGAGTCTATCGAGTCACACGACTGCGCTCGGCCATACCCGTCGCACGGTCGATCGCGAAGGGTCTAGACTTCGACGCATATCCATATTCTAGGACATTCATTTCATATACTGGGACGGAATCATGAGCGCACAGGTAGGCGAGGAGTTTCGGGTAAGTGCGGCGAAACGCTGGGCCATGCTGGCACTCGGTGTGCTTGCGCAGGCCGCGGGCGCCGTGTTCTCGAACGCGCCCGCGTTCCTGTTGCCCACGCTGCACGACACCCACGGCATGGAGCTGTCCCGTGCCGGACTGGTCGTGGCCGCGCCGACTGTCGGGTTCCTCCTCAGCCTGATGGCCTGGGGCGCCGTCGTCGACCGCGTCGGCGAGCGCCGCGTCCTGGTGATCGGCATGGCGGCGACCGCGCTGGCGAGCGCCGGCGCAGCGCTCAGTTCGTCGTTCGCGATGCTCGGCGTCTTCCTCCTGATCGGAGGCATGGCCGCGTCGAGCGCCAACGCGGCCAGCGGCCGGGTCGTGGTGGGATGGTTCCCGCCACAGCGACGCGGATTCGCGATGGGGATCCGGCAGATGGCACTGCCGCTCGGCGTTGCGATCGCGGCGCTCACGGTGCCCGGAATCGCGCAATCGCACGGTGTCGGTTGGGCATTGGCCCTGCCCGTGGCGGCGACGTCGGTTGCCGCGGTCGGTTGCCTGTTCGTGGTCGATCCGCCCCGGCCGGGGCGTTCGGCCGCCCAGGGTTCGGGCCTGTTGGACAACCCGTACCGCAACTCGGGTGTGCTGTGGCGGATCCACGGCGTGTCGGTGCTGCTGGTGGTGCCCCAGTACCTGGTGTGGACGTTCGCGCTGCTGTGGTTGATGACGGATCGGAACTGGTCCGCCGCGTCGGCCGGTCTGCTGATCACCGTCACCCAATTGCTGGGCGCCGCAGGGCGGATCGCGGCCGGAGCACTGAGCGATCGTGTCGGTAGCCGGATGCGCCCGTTGCGCTGGGTGGCCGTAGCGGCGGCTGTGTCCATGGGAGCGCTGGCCCTGACGGACTGGCTGGACTCCCCCGTGTCCGTGGCGCTGCTGGTGGTGGCGTCGGTGATCACGGTGGCGGACAACGGTTTGGCGTTCACCGCCGTCGCCGAGATCGCCGGACCGTACTGGAGCGGCCGTGCGCTGGGGGCCCAGAACACGAGCCAGTACCTCGCGGCGTCGCTGGTACCGCCGGTCTTCGGGGCTCTGGTCGCGGCGGTGAGCTTTCCCGTCACGTTCGCGGTCGCGGCCCTGTTCCCACTCGTCGCCGCGCCTCTGGTGCCCCACGACCACCCCGAACGCCGCTGAAACGCTCGCCGGAACGACCGTGACCGCCGCCCGGAACCCGGGCGGCGGTCACGTCTTTCGAGTGGCGGGAGCGCCTAGACGGCGGCGGCGATCCGGTCGCCGACCTCGGTGGTCACGATCGGACCGTCACCACGCGAGGCCAGATCGGCCTCGACCGCGGCCTCGATCCGCGCGGCGTCGTCCTCGCGGCCGAGGTGACGCAGCAGCATCGCCGCGGACAGGATCGCCGCGGTCGGGTCGGCGATGCCCTGGCCGGCGATGTCCGGTGCCGAGCCGTGGACGGGCTCGAACATCGACGGGTTGGTGCCGGACGCATCGATGTTGGCGCTCGCAGCAAGGCCGATACCACCGGTGACGGCGCCCGCGAGGTCGGTGATGATGTCGCCGAACAGGTTGTCGGTGACGATCACGTCGAAGCGGGCCGGGTCGGTGACCATGTAGATGGTCGCCGCGTCGATGTGGCAGTACGCCGTCTCGACGTCGGGGTACTCGGCACCGACCGTCTCCATCGCGCGCGTCCAGATGCGACCGGCGTTGGAGAGCACGTTGGTCTTGTGGATCAGCGTCAGGTGCCCCCGCCGCTTCTGCGCCAGCTCGTACGCGGCACGGACCACGCGTTCGGCGCCGAACCACGTGTTGACCGACACCTCGGTGGCGACCTCGTGCGGGGTGCCGATGCGGATCGAACCACCGTTACCGGTGTACGGGCCCTCGGTGCCCTCACGGACGACGACGAAGTCGATGTCCGGGTTCGCGGCCAGCGGCGAGCTCGACTGCGGGTAGGTGCGTGCCGGACGCAGGTTCACGTGGTGGTCGAGCAGGAAGCGCATGTTCAGCAGCAGGCCGCGTTCGAGGATGCCCGGGGCGACGAACCGCGGGTCGCCGATGGCGCCGAGCAGGATCGCGTCGTGCTGACGGATCGCGTCGAGCTCGGCGTCGGGCAGAAGATCGCCGGTCTCGTTGTAGCGCTTGGCACCGAGGTCGAACTCGGTGGTCTCCACATCCGGCACCAGCTTCCGCAGCACCTTCAGCGCTTCCGCCGTGACCTCGACACCGATGCCGTCACCGGGGATGACCGCAAGCTTCATGGGACACACTCTCTTTCGACTGGATCCGCCGGTGGCGTGAGACACCCCGGCTGCACCGGTGGCCGTGACCGTCGTCGACGGTCACGGCCACCGGGGAGGGATGGGGAGGATCAGGACAGGTCGACCTGCGCGACGCGGGCGTCGAGCTGCTCCACGATCTGGGCGACCTCGGCGTCACCGACGACACGGTCGACGCGCAGGATGACGGTGGCGCCCTCGCCCTCGGCGTCCTGGCTCAGCGCGGCGGCCTGGATGTCGATACCGGCGGTGCCCAGCACGGTGCCCAGGACACCGAGAACGCCCGGGCGGTCCGTGTAGTGGACGACGATGTTGTGGCCCTCGGCGCGCAGGTCGAAGCTGCGGCCGTTGATGTTGACGATCTTCTCGACCTGCTGCAGGCCGGTCAGCGCGCCCGCGACGGTGGTGACGGTGCCGTCCGCGGCAACCGCGCGAACCTCGACCGCGCTGCGGTGCGTCTGTGCCTCGCTGTGCTTCTCGACCTCGACGCTCACGCCGCGCTGCTCGGCGAGCTGCGGTGCGTTGACGAACGTGACGGCCTCGTCGCTGCTCGCCGAGAACAGGCCACGCAGTGCGGCCAGACCCAGGATGTCGACGTTCTCGGCCGACAGCTCCCCGCTCGCGACGACCTGGACGTTCTGGACGGCCTCGGGCGACAGCGTGCCGGCGAGCAGGCCCAGCTTGCGGACCAGCTCGAGCCACGGGGCGACCTCTTCGCCGACCGGGCCGCCGGAGACGTTGACGGCGTCCGGCACGAACTCGCCGGCCAGGGCCAGCAGGACGCTCTTCGCGACGTCGGTACCGGCGCGATCCTGGGCCTCCGAGGTGGACGCACCGAGGTGGGGGGTGACGACGACGTTGTCGAGGTCGAACAGCTTGGAGTCGGTGCACGGCTCGGTTTCGAAGACGTCGAGTCCGGCGGCGCGGACCTTGCCGTTCACGAGCGCGTCGTACAGCGCGTCCTCGTCGATCAGGCCACCGCGAGCGGCGTTGACGATGATGACGCCGTCCTTGGCCTTGGCCAGACGCTCGGCGTTGAGCAGACCCGCGGTCTCCTTGGTCTTGGGCAGGTGCACCGAGATGAAGTCGGCGCGCTCGACGAGCTCGTCGATGTCGACCAGCTCGATGCCCAGCTGCGCGGCGCGAGCGGCGGGCAGGTACGGGTCGTACGCGATGATGTCGGTCTCGAAGGCGGCGAGACGCTGCGCGAACAGCTGGCCGATGCGGCCCAGGCCGACGACGCCGACGGTCTTGCCGAGGATCTCGGTGCCGTTGAAGCTCGAACGCTTCCAGGTCTTCTCACGCAGCGTGCGGTCGGCAGCCGGGATCTGGCGCGCGGTGGACAGCAGCAGCGAGACGGCGTGCTCGGCGGCCGAATGGATGTTGGAGGTCGGGGCGTTCACGACCATGACGCCACGCTCGGTGGCAGCCGGGATGTCGACGTTGTCGAGGCCGACGCCGGCGCGGCCGACGATCTTCAGCTTCGTGGCGGCGGCGAGGACCTCGGCGTCGACCGTCGTGGCCGAGCGGACGAGCAGGGCGTCGGCCTCGGGCACGGCCGCGAGCAGCGCGGGACGGTCCGGACCGTCGACCCAGCGCACCTCGACACCGTCACCGAGCGCATCGACGGTCGATTGTGCGAGCTTGTCGGCGATCAGGACAACGGGACGGCCATTCTGGCTCACGAGGAACTCTCCTGTGTTTCGGTGTCTGGGTGTGTCGGGTCGAGCGATTGTCCGCGGCCGGGCACCGCTTCGGGCGCGCACGGGTCGCAGTCGTGATCAGTTTAGTTGGCAGTGCGGCGCGATTCCGCAGGGCGGGTACCTGCTACCACATAGTGGACACCGCCGGAGCGCAATTCGGAGATTCGCGCCACAGCCGGAAACGACTCCGGCCCGGGGGCCGCGCGACGGTACGCGCGGACCCCGGGCCGGACGGAGGCTGTGGATCAGGCCGTCTCGGTGATCGGACGATCGACCCAGCTCATCAGGTCGCGCAGCTTCTTGCCGGTGACCTCGATGGGGTGCTCGGCGTTCTCCTTGCGGAGAGCCTCGAGCTCCTTGTTGCCGTTCTCGACGTTCGCGACCAGGCGGCGGGTGAACTCGCCGGACTGGATGTCGGCCAGGATCGCCTTCATGCGCTCCTTGGTGTCGGCGTCGATGACGCGGGGGCCGGACAGGTAGCCACCGAACTCGGCGGTGTCGGACACCGAGTAGTTCATGCGGGCGATGCCACCCTCGTACATGAGGTCGACGATGAGCTTGAGCTCGTGCAGCACCTCGAAGTACGCCATCTCGGGCGCGTAGCCGGCCTCGACCATGACCTCGAAACCGGTCTTGACCAGTTCCTCGGTGCCGCCGCACAGCACGGCCTGCTCACCGAAGAGGTCCGTCTCGGTCTCTTCCTTGAACGTGGTCTTGATGACGCCGGCGCGGGTGCCGCCGATGCCCTTGGCGTAGGACAGAGCCAGGGCCTGGCCCTCACCCTTCGGGTCCTGGTGGACGGCGATCAGGGCCGGAACGCCCTTGCCGTCGACGAACTGGCGGCGGACCAGGTGGCCCGGGCCCTTCGGCGCGACCATGCCGACCGTGACGTTCGCCGGCGGCGTGATCAGGTCGAAGTGGATGTTGAGGCCGTGGCCGAAGAACAGCGCGTCGCCGTCCTTCAGGTTCGGCTCGATGTCGTTCTTGAAGATCGACGCCTGAGCGGTGTCGGGGGCGAGCACCATGATGACGTCGGCCCACTCGGCAACCTCGGCCGGCGTGCCGACGGTCAGGCCCTGCTCCTCGGCCTTCGCGCGGGACTTCGAACCCTCCTGGAGGCCGATGCGCACATCGACACCGGAATCGCGCAGGCTCAGCGAGTGCGCGTGGCCCTGGCTGCCGTAGCCGATGACCGCGACCTTGCGGCCCTGGATGATCGACAGGTCTGCATCGTCGTCGTAGAACATCTCGACTGCCACAGTTCTTACCTTCCCTCTGGGTTCTATGAACGCTTGATTGTCTGTTGTCGGCTGGTGAACGGTTCTAGCGGGTGGCCGTGATGGACTTCGGCCCGCGGCCGACGGCCACCACACCGGACTGCACGATCTCGCGGATGCCGAACGGATCGAGCATGCGCAGGAGTGCGTCGAGCTTGGAGCGGGTGCCGGTCGCCTCGATGGTGACGGCCTCCGGAGCGACGTCGATCACCTTGGCGCGGAACAGGTTCACCGTCTCGATGACCTGTGTGCGCACGCTGGAGTCCGCCCGCACCTTGATCAGGATCAGCTCGCGCGCCACCGACGCCTCGTTGTCCTGCTCGACGATCTTGATGACGTTCACCAGCTTGTTGAGCTGCTTGGTCACCTGCTCGAGCGGGAACTCGTCGACCGTGACGACGATCGTCATGCGCGAGATGTCGGGGACCTCGGTGCCGCCCACGGCGAGCGACTCGATGTTGAAACCCCGGCGGGAGAAGAGTGCAGCGACACGGGCCAGCACGCCCGGCTTGTCCTCGACGAGAACACTGAGGGTGTGGCTGGTGCTCACTGACGTTCCTCTCCGGAAGCGGCCTCACCGGCACGCTGCTCGCGTTCCATGGCCTCGTGAATGGTTGCGGGCTCGTCCGCAGCTTCGTCCTCGTCGAACAGCGGACGAATTCCGCGGGCGGCCATGATCTCGTCGTTGCTGGTGCCGGCGGCGACCATCGGCCACACCTGGGCGTCCTTGCCGACGATGAAGTCGATGACGACGGGCTTGTCGTTGATCGACTGAGCGGTGCGGATGGCGTCCTCGACGTCCTCCTCGCGCTCGACGCGGATTCCGACGCAGCCCAACGCCTCCGCCAGCTTGACGAAGTCCGGGATGCGGACGGCGCCGTGCGTGCCGAGGTTCGTGTTGGAGTAGCGCTCGTCGTAGAACAGCGTCTGCCACTGGCGGACCATGCCCAGGTTGCCGTTGTTGATGAGCGCGACCTTGATCGGGACACCCTCGACCGCACAGGTCGCGAGCTCCTGGTTGGTCATCTGGAAGCAGCCGTCGCCGTCGATGGCCCAGACCTCGCGGTCCGGCAGACCCATCTTGGCGCCCATCGCGGCCGGGACGGCGTAGCCCATCGTGCCGAGGCCACCGGAGTTGAGCCACGTGCGCGGCTTCTCGTAGTTGACGAACTGTGCCGCCCACATCTGGTGCTGACCGACTCCCGCGCAGTAGACGGCGTCCGGACCGGCGAGCCGGCCGACGGCCTGGATCACGTACTCGGGCGACAGCGCACCGTCCGAGGGACGGTCGTACGCCAGCGGATAGGTGCGACGGATGCCGTCGAGGTACGCCCACCACTCGGTGAGATCGAAGGACGTGCCCGTCGCCTGGTCGGCGCGGATCGCCTCGATCAGCTCGGCGATGACCTCCTTGCAGTCGCCCACGATCGGGACGTCCGCGTGGCGGTTCTTGCCGATCTCCGCCGGGTCGATGTCCGCGTGGATGACCTTGGCGTCGGGGGCGAAGGAGTCCAGCTGGCCGGTGACGCGGTCGTCGAAGCGCGCGCCCAGCGTGATCAGCAGGTCGCTCTTCTGCAGCGCGGCGACGGCCGCGACGGTGCCGTGCATGCCGGGCATGCCGCAGTTGAGCTGGTGGCTGTCGGGGAACGCGCCGCGCGCCATCAGCGTCGTGACGACCGGAATGCCCGTCAGCTCAGCGAGTTCGAGCAGTTCGGCCGATGCCTCGGCCTTGATGACACCGCCACCGACGTACAGCACCGGCGACTTCGCGTCGGCGATGAGCCGAGCTGCCTCGCGGACCTGCTTGCCGTGCGGCTTGGTGACCGGACGGTAGCCGGGCAGGTGCATCTCCGGCGGCCACGAGAACGTGGTCTGCGCCTGCAGGATGTCCTTCGGGATGTCGACGAGGACCGCACCCGGGCGACCGCTCGACGCGAGGTAGAACGCCTCCGCCAGGATCCGCGGGATGTCGACACCGTCGGTGATGAGGAAGTTGTGCTTGGTGATCGGCATGGTGATGCCGGAGATGTCGGCTTCCTGGAAGGCGTCCGTGCCGATCAGCCCGCGACCGACCTGGCCGGTGATCGCGACGACCGGAACCGAGTCCATCTGTGCGTCGGCGAGCGGCGTCACCAGGTTGGTCGCGCCGGGACCGGAGGTCGCCATGCAGACGCCGACCTTGCCGGTGGCCTGCGCGTAACCGGTGGCGGCGTG
This sequence comes from Prescottella equi, assembly GCF_002094305.1. Taxonomy (GTDB): domain Bacteria; phylum Actinomycetota; class Actinomycetes; order Mycobacteriales; family Mycobacteriaceae; genus Prescottella; species Prescottella equi. Next base: position 497,101 of record NZ_LWTX01000001.1, on the reverse strand, counting down.
GCCTGCGCCCTGCTCGTGGCGGACCAGGACGTGGCGGACCTTCTTCGAATCGAAGAGCGGGTCGTACACCGGCAGAACGGCACCACCCGGGATACCGAACACGGTGTCGACCTCGAGCTCCTCGAGGGCGCGGACCACCGACTGCGCGCCGGTGACGCGCTCGGGCGCGACCTGACGACGGTTACCGGGCTGCGAGGCGGCGGCCCTGCTGTCTCCCGCGGTCGGGCCGGTAGCTCCCGACTTGCGCGGCGTGGGTTGAGGCCGTGCGGTTGGTGCGCTCACTGGAGAAGTCCTCTGCGATTCTGGCTCTGCGGTTCTGGATCCGGGCAACAAAAAACCCTCGTCAGCATCAGCTGTACGAGGGTGGCGCGTCGTTATCTGGCGAGTTGCAACAACCGGCTCAGGCGACGACGCGCCGGCCGATTACGAGCAACTCATTCTGCTTCACGCGCTCGACGGTAGGCGCGCCAATGGTAGACAGTCAACTTTGGTGAGTGCGCTGTCCCAGAATGTAAGATGCCTCGGCTGCAGTGCGAAGATGTAGAGGTGTCATCTCCTCAGCAGCCCGTGCCACCACAGCCATCATCCCATACGCCCGCGGACAGCCGACAGGTCATCCGGATTTCGCCGCTCGCGCTGATTGCGTGCATCTTCCTGCTGTTCTGCCTCAGCTTCCCCGTTCTGGGTTGGCCGGCGGCGTTCGCCTGGACGTTGGTGATCCCCTTCCTGATCGGCGCCTGGGTGCTGCGGGTGCGCACCACCGTCACGCCGGACGGGCTCGAGCTGCGGCGAGCCTTCTCGTCGCAGTCCATATCGTGGGATCAGGTGAAGGGCTTCCGCTTCCCCAAACGCGGCTGGGCCCGGGCCGACCTCGTGGACGGCACCGAGGTGTCGCTGCCGACCGTGACGTTCGGCCGACTGCCCCAGTTGGCGTCCGCGAGCGGTGGGCGGGTCACCGACCCGTACGCGGCCGCTCGTGCGGCCGAGGCACGCAAGCGTGCGGCCGAAGCCGAAGCAGCCCGGTCGGACGAGACCGCAGCTACGGACGCGCCGGAGCCGAATGCCGAATGACCCGGTCACGGGAGTAGCGTCGCACCAGGACGTCTCCCACTCCCACCGGAGATGACGAGCAGTTCCCACAGCCGATATCGGGTCCAGCCGACCAGCACCCCACGGGCCCACACGTACACACTTTTCTCGCTGCGCTCGGCGTGCACAGCCCGCCGCCGAGAACCGCTGATCGACGAAGGAATCCGCCCATGCCCCCGCTGAGGTCACGCACCACCACCGTCGGACGCAACGCTGCCGGAGCCCGCTCGCTGTGGCGGGCCACCGGTATGACCGACTCCGACTTCGGTAAGCCGATCGTCGCGATCGCCAACTCGTACACCCAGTTCGTCCCCGGCCACGTTCACCTCAAGAACGTCGGCGAGATCGTCGCCGAGGCCGTCCGCGCCGCCGGCGGCGTGCCACGCGAGTTCCACACGATCGCCGTCGACGACGGCATCGCCATGGGCCACGGCGGCATGCTGTACTCGCTGCCCAGCCGCGAGATCATCGCCGACTCCGTCGAGTACATGGTCAACGCCCACACCGCCGACGCACTGGTGTGCATCTCGAACTGCGACAAGATCACCCCCGGCATGCTCAATGCCGCGATGCGCCTGAACATCCCGACCGTGTTCGTCTCGGGTGGCCCGATGGAGGCCGGCAAGGCCGTCGTCGTCGGTGGCGTCGCGCAGGCACCCACCGACCTGATCACCGCGATCTCCGCGAGCGCCAACGACTCCGTGTCCGAGGAGGGTCTCGACGAGGTCGAGCGCTCGGCGTGCCCGACGTGCGGTTCGTGCTCGGGGATGTTCACCGCCAACTCGATGAACTGCCTCACCGAGGCACTGGGCCTGGCCCTGCCCGGCAACGGCTCCACGCTGGCCACCCACGAGGCGCGCCGCGCCCTGTTCAGCCGCGCCGGCACCACCGTCGTCGAGGCCGCGCTGCGCTACTACCGCGACGAGGACGAGTCGGTTCTGCCGCGGAACATCGCCACCCCCAAGGCGTTCCGCAACGCGATGGCACTGGACGTCGCGATGGGCGGCTCCACCAACACGGTGCTGCACACGCTCGCCGCGGCGCAGGAAGGCGAGGTCGACTTCGACCTGAGCACCATCGACGAGATCAGCCGTCGGGTGCCGTGCCTGTCGAAGGTCTCCCCCAACTCGGACTACCACATGGAGGACGTCCACCGCGCCGGTGGTATCCCCGCGCTGCTCGGTGAGCTGCGCCGCGCCGGCCTGCTGGAGACCGACGTCTCCACCGTCCACACCAAGAGCTTCGACGAGTGGCTCGACACGTGGGACATCCGCTCCGGCAAGGCGTCCGACGAGGCGATCGAGCTCTTCCACGCGGCTCCGGGCGGCGTGCGCACCACCGAGCCGTTCTCGACGAACAACCGTTGGAGCGCACTGGACACCGACGCCGAGGGCGGCTGCATTCGCGACCTCGAGCACGCCTACACCGTCGAGGGCGGCCTGTGCGTGCTGCGCGGCAACATCGCCGTCGACGGCGCGATCCTCAAGACGGCCGGTATCGACGAGGAACTGTTCTCGTTCCAGGGTCCGGCCGTCGTCGTCGAGTCGCAGGAAGCGGCCGTCTCGGTGATCCTGCAGAAGCAGATCAAGCCGGGCGACGTCATCGTGGTTCGCTACGAGGGCCCCAAGGGCGGCCCCGGCATGCAGGAGATGTTGCACCCCACCGCCTTCCTCAAGGGCGCCGGGCTCGGCAAGGAGTGCGCCCTGATCACCGACGGCCGCTTCTCCGGCGGCACGTCGGGCCTGTCGATCGGCCACATCTCCCCCGAGGCCGCGTCGGGCGGTGTGATCGGACTCGTCGAGGACGGTGACCAGATCCGCATCGACGTCGCGACTCGCACGCTCGAGGTCCTCGTCGACGACGAGACCCTCGCCGCGCGCCGCGCCAAGATGGAGGCGTCCGAGCGTCCGTGGCAGCCGGTCGACCGCCAGCGCACCGTCACCACCGCGCTGCGCGCGTACGCCGCCCTGGCCACCTCGGCCGACAAGGGCGCCGTCCGCCAGGTGCCGTAACACCGCTACAACAGCTGAAGGGTCCCTTCACGCGCTCACAGCGCGCGAAGGGACCCTTCAGCCGTTTCGGGGGGGGTGGCTCAGATGACGGGATTCGCGCCGTTGAAGACGAACCACACCGTCAGACCGGCGGCGACCCCGACGAGCAGGATGACGACGGACCCGACGTGCGGCCGGGTGGCCCACTTGCGCCGGCCGTCGAGCGCGATCCGGCCGGGACCGGTGAGGACGATGGCAGCGGCGGCGGCCCCCAGGAGCGTCTCGTACTCGACGCCGTCGGGCGCGAAGTACTCGAGACCGGGCAGCGCCGACTGCTTCAGGCACCACGCGTTGATCATCACCGCCAGCACCGCCGCACCCGCGAACGGCGTGAGCAGGCCCAGGATCAGCAGCGCACCGCCGGCCACCTCGCCGACCGCGCCCGCGACCGCGAGGGCACGCGCGTGATCGAAACCGGCAGTGACGAGGTCGTCGCGGTATCCGCCGAGCCCCGGGCCGTTCCACCATCCGGTCAGCTTCTGCAGACCGTGCGCGAGGAGGGTGCCTCCCACGGCCAGACGCAGGACGAACAGTCCGACGTCGAGCGTGCCGCGGCGCTGCTCCGTGCTCTCGGGCGGTGGCGCCTGCGGGGAGACTGCGACGGGGGCGGCGACCGTGACGGGTTCGGACACTATCGGCTCCGAAGCAGTCGGCCCCGAAACGATCGGCTCCGACACCGTGGGCTCGGGACGCGCAATCACCTCGGTGACCTGATCGTCGACAACCGGCGGGGCCGATGCGTTCGCGGCGGGCCGGTAGACGGGCAGCTGCTCGGTCGGCAGACTGCTCAGATCGTCCGCCCCGGGGTCGAAATCGTCGTCGGTGCGCGGGATCGACGGCCGGACGGACTGTGCGGGAAACCGCTCCGTCGGCTGGTCGAACGGACTGGGCGCGGTTCCCTGGCCGGTGGACGCTGGGTGCTCTCTCGGCTTGTCGGTCACGAAAGGCAGCCTAGGGCGGATCGCGGTGGGTCACCGGATTGGCGCCTCGGCGCGCCGGTCACACCGGGCGACGTGGCGGCGACGGCGTGCCCTTCCGTAACGTCGTGCAGCATGAGGATGCGTGTACCGAGCCTGCGGGCCCGCCGTGCGACGGCGGCCGCATTCTGTTCGATCGTCGTGGTCGCGGCGGCGGGATGCGCTCGCTTCGACGACACCGCGTCCTCCCCGTTCACCCCGGAACCGACGTTCGGGTCGGGTGGCGAGGTGCAGCCGAAGGAACCGTCACCGCCGTCGTCGGTGGCACCGCAGCCGTCGGTGCCCGACGACCCGTGCTTCGACCGCGATCCGAACGTCGTGGCGACGTGTCTCGACGCCACCGGCGGACTGGTGATGCTGCCCGACGGGGCGTCGGCGCTGGTGACCGAGCGGCGCACCGGGCGCATCCTGCTGGTGACGCAGGGCCAGGCGCCCACCGAATTCGCCTCGGTGCCCGTGGATTCGGGGTCCGACGGCGGCCTGCTCGACATCGCGCTCTCCCCCACCTTCGGGGAGGACCGGCTGGTCTATGCGTACATCACGACGGCCACCGACAACCGCGTCGTGCGCGTCGCCCCCGGCGACGTTCCCAAGGACGTGCTCACCGGCATTCCGCGGGGCGCCGAGGGCAACGCCGGGTCACTGACCTTCGCGAAGCCCGGCGAGCTCATGGTGCTCACGGGCGATGCGGGCAACCCGGCCGCCGCGGCCGATCCGGGATCGCTGGCCGGCAAACTCCTCCGTGTCACGTCGCTGTCGACGGCTCCGGCGCCGCCGCCTCCGGCCGTAGCCGCGTCGGGGTTCGGCCGCGCCGGCGGCGTCTGCACCGACGTGGACGGCGGAGTGTGGGTGACGGATCGGACGGCGACCGAGGACCGGCTGCAGCGGATCCGTCCGGACGGCGGCGTCGGCGCCGCCCCGGTGTGGACGTGGCCCGACAAGCCGGGCGTCGCGGGATGCGCGGTGGCGGCGGGCGCCGTCGCGATCGCGCTCACCGACGGGCGCGCGGTGGCGGTGCTGACGACCGACCGCGAGACCGGTTCGGTGTCGTCCGCGCCCGCGCAGCTCGCACAGAATCTCTACGGCCGGCTCGGCGACGTCACGATCAGCGGTGAGGGTCAGATCTGGGCGTCGACGGTCAACAAGTCGGGCGGCGAGCCCGGGCCGACGGACGACCGCGTCGTGAAGATCCCCTTGCCGTCCGGCGGCGGCGGTTTCGACTGACGCTCAGGCGCTCACACCCTCGTGGGCGTCGCCCGGCGACGTCGGGGAGCGCCTCACGAGGAACCCCGCGAGCATCGGCAGGATCAGCACCGAGATGGCGCCCGCGGCAACGAGGATGGATGCGGTGGCGTTCGACATCTGCCCCGCCGACACCGCGACGCCGGTGACCGCGACGATGAGCGGCAGACCGGTGGTGGAGTACAGCGCGACCTGCAGGCTCTCGCGCGTGTCGAACGATGCGATCCGGTCGTAGCGCGACGCGACGAACACCGGCAGACCGCGCACCACCACCAGCAGGGCGAGGAACGCGGCCAGCACCCCCGGCTCGTCGGCGACGGCCGACACGTCGATCGCCATGCCGGAGGTGACGAAGAAGATCGGGATGAGCAGGCCGAAGGCCAGACCCTCGAGTTTGTGTTCGAGCTGTTCGTTGCCGTCCGGCACGGTGCGCCGCAGGATGAAGCCTGCCGCGAACGCGCCCAGGATGATGTCGAGGTCGAAGACGGCTGCGACCGCGATGAGCGCGACGAGCAGCAGCATCACCAGCCGGACCGTGGTCTGGGCGGTGGTGTCCGAGCCGCGGCGGACGACGGCCAGCAGGTCGGTGCCCTCGCGCAGGATCCGCGCCGGTAGCAGCGCCACCACCACCGCGACGGCCGCGAACGCCGCCAGCACGACCAGCGACAGCACCGCACCGCGCGCACCCAGCAGCACCGCCATCGCGATGACCGGGCCGATCTCACCGATCGCGCCGTGGTTGAGCACCGCGCGGCCGACGGGGGTCTCGACGAGACCGCGGTCCTTGAGGATCGGTAGCAGGGTGCCCAGCGCGGTCGACGTCAGCGCGATCGCGACGGCGATCTCGGAGTGCACCAGTCCCGCCGCGGCCAGCCCGCCGACGACGGCGAACGCCAGCGCCAGGCAGATCAGCCACGTGATCAGGGCACGGCGTCCGCCGCGGCCCGTCAGTTCGTCCCTGTCGATCTCGTATCCGGCGAGCAGGAACAGCATGCCGAGCCCCAGCTCACGCAGCAGCTCGATCTCGGAGTCGACGTTCGCCAAGTCCAGCGCGTACGGCCCGATCACGATCCCGGCCACGAGCAGCAGCACGACCTCGGGAATCAGCTTGCGCCGCAACGATCCCGCGATCAGTGGCGCGATCGCTGCGGCGACTGTGATCCAGAAGAGTGACGTGGCTACGGCAGCGCTCATGCGCCGCTACATTAGCTGCACGCGGCGATGACGAGTTCCTTGACACGCGCCGGATCTGCTTGTCCGCGAGTGGCCTTCATGACGTCGCCGACGATCTTGCCGGCCGCCGCGACCTTGCCGCTGCGGATCTTGTCGGCGATGTCGGGGTTCGCGGCGAGGGCCTCGTCGACCGCGGCCTGGAGTGCCGAGTCGTCACGCACCACCTCGAGGCCACGGGCAGCCACGACCTCTTCCGGCTCACCCTCGCCGGCGAGCACGCCGTCGACCACCTGGCGGGCCAGCTTGTTGGTCAGCTTGCCGTCCGCGACGAGGGCGACGACCTTGGCGACCTGCGCCGGGGTGATCGCCAGCTCGGTCAGCTCGACACCGCGAGTGTTGGCCTGCTGCGCGAGGTATGCCACCCACCAGGAGCGGGCCTCGGACGCGGGTGCGCCGGCCTCGGTGGTCGCGATGACGAGGTCGAGGGCACCGGCGTTGACGAGGTCGCGCATCTCCTCGTCGGAGACGCCCCACTCCTCCTGGATGCGGGCACGGCGGAGCCACGGCAGCTCGGGCAACGTGCCACGCAACTCCTCGACCCACGCGGCGTCCGGTGCGACGGGCTCGAGATCGGGCTCCGGGAAGTAGCGGTAGTCCTCGGCGGTCTCCTTGCGGCGACCGGCGGACGTGGTGCCGTCGCCCTCCTGGAAGTGCCGGGTCTCCTGGATGACTTCGCCACCGGAGAGCAGAACGGCGGCCTGACGGCGCATCTCGTAGCGGACGGCCGTCTCGACGCTCTTGAGCGAGTTGACGTTCTTGGTCTCCGTGCGGGTGCCGAACACATCGGCGCCGATCGGCATGAGCGAGACGTTCGCGTCGCAGCGCAGCGAGCCCTGATCCATGCGGACGTCGGAGACGTCGAGGGCCTTGAGCAGGTCGCGCAGGGCGGCGACGTAGGCCCGCGCCACCTCGGGGGCCCGCTCACCGGCACCGGTGATCGGCTTGGTCACGATCTCGACGAGCGGCACGCCCGCGCGGTTGTAGTCGAGCAGCGAGTGGCTGGCGCCGTGGATACGACCGGTGGCGCCGCCCACGTGCAGCGACTTTCCGGTGTCCTCCTCCATGTGCGCGCGCTCGATGTCGACCCGCCACGTGCTGCCGTCGTCCAGCACGACGTCGAGGTAGCCCTCGGTCGCGATGGGCTCGTCGTACTGCGAGATCTGGTAGTTCTTCGGCTGGTCCGGGTAGAAGTAGTTCTTCCGGGCGAACCGGCCCCACGGGGTGATCGAGCAGTTCAGCGCGAGGCCGATGCGGATCGCCGACTCGACGGCGGCCTGGTTGACGACGGGAAGCGCTCCCGGCATGCCGAGGCACACGGGGCACACCTGCGTGTTGGGCTCGGCACCGAACGTCGTGGGGCACGGGCAGAACATCTTGGTGGCGGTGTGCAACTCGACGTGCACTTCCATGCCCAGTACGGGCTCGAACTTCGCGAGGACGGCGTCATAGTCGAGAAGGTCAGCGGACACGGCGGCAGTCATGGCCATGAGTTTATGCGCCTCGTCACCCGAAGAACGCGGCCGCCTCCCGGTAGCGCTCGACGGGCACCGTCTTGAGTTGCTTGGTCGCCTCCGACAGCGGCACCAACTCGATGTTCGTGCCGTGCAGCGCCACCATCTGCCCGAACTGTCCGTTGTGCGCCGCGTCGGTCGCATGGACGCCGAACCGGGTCGCCAGCACCCGGTCGTACGGGGTGGGTGTGCCGCCGCGCTGCACGTGACCGAGCACCGTTGTGCGCACCTCCTTGCCGATGCGTCGCTCGATCTCGACCGCCAACTGCTGCGCGACGCCCGTGAAGATCTTGTGCCCGAACTCGTCGATCCCGCCCTCACGCAGCGTCATCGACTCCGGGTCCGGCGCCGCTCCCTCGGCGACCACACAGATGAAGTGCGAGTCGCCGCGCTGGAACCGCTTCTTGACCAGTGCGCAGACCTCGTCGACATCGAACGGCACCTCGGGCACCAGTGTCAGGTGCGCGCCGGACGCCATGCCGGACTGCAGAGCGATCCACCCGGCGTGCCGGCCCATCACCTCGACGAGCATCACGCGCTGGTGCGACTCGGCGGTGGTGTGCAGCCGGTCGATCGCCTCGGTCGCGATCGTCAGTGCCGTGTCGAACCCGAACGTGACGTCCGTGCAGTCGATGTCGTTGTCGATCGTCTTCGGAACGCCGACGACGGGCACGCCGCTCTCGGCGAGCCAACTGCCGGCCGTGAGCGTGCCCTCGCCACCGATCGGGATGAGGACGTCGATGCCGTTGTCGTCGAGGGTCTGCTTGATCCGGTCGAGACCGTCGTGCAGTTTCTGCGGGTTGACGCGGGCGGTGCCGAGGATCGTGCCGCCGCGCGCGAGGATGCGGTCGATCCGGTCCTCGTTCCGCATCTGGACCTTGCGGTCCTCGAGCAGGCCGCGCCAGCCGTCCCGGAATCCGACGACGGTGCTGCCGTACCGACTGTCCGCGGTGCGCACGACGGCGCGGATCACGGCGTTGAGACCGGGGCAGTCGCCGCCTCCGGTGAGTATTCCGATGCGCATCACGGCACCTCTCGGCGTTCGCTTGCAGAGCGGTCCCTGTTCATCTTGCCGCTCCAGCGCCGATCCGGCACGCCGAGTCGATCAACCGGGGGTGACCAGCCCCGATTCGTACGCCATGACGACGGCCTGCGCGCGATCGCGCAGCGAGAGCTTCGACAGCACCTTGCCGACGTGGGTCTTGACGGTCTGTTCCGCGACGAACAGCCGTTCGGCGATCTCGACGTTCGACAGTCCCGCCGCGATCAACTCGAGTACCTCACGCTCGCGGGGCGTGAGCGTCTCGAGCTGCCGGTCGCGGCGGCGCGGGGCGGCCCGGCGCCGCGTGACGTCCTCGATCAACCGTTTGGTCACGCTCGGAGCGAGCAGCGCCTCCCCCGCCGCCACCACCCGTACCGCCCGGATCAGCTCCTCCGCCGGCGCGTCCTTGAGCAGGAAGCCGCTCGCGCCGATCCCGAGCGCCTCGTACACGTACTCGTCGATGTCGAACGTGGTGAGCATCAGCACGCGCACCGGCGGTTCCATTGCTGCTGCGAGGATCTCGCGCGCCGCGTCGAGCCCGTTCATCTCCAGCATCCGCACGTCCATCAGCACGACGTCGGGCCGCAGCCGCTTGACCTCGGTGACCGCGGCACGACCGTCGGGGGCGTCGCCGATGACGCTGATGTCGGGCTGGGCCCCCAGCAGCGCGCCGAAGCCCTGCCGCACCATCGCCTGATCGTCCGCAATGAATACCGTGATCGCCACCGCCACAGCCTAGGCGAGCGGGGCGTTCGGGATGTGTCCCCGGACCTCGAATCCGCCGTCGTCCCTCGCGGTGGCGTCGAGAGTGCCGCCGATCGCGGCCGCGCGTTCACGCATGCCCGCGATCCCGCTGCCGCCCGACGATTCCGGCCGCGGCGAGGCCGCCGAGGAGGCGAGCGCGGGACCGTTGGCCACCACGAGGGAGGTGACCGACGGCCCGTAATCGACCGACACCGTCACGTGTGCGCCCGGGCAGTGCCGCGACGCATTCGACAGCGACTCCTGCAGGATGCGGTACACCGTCAGCCCGGACATCTCGGACAGCACCGACGGATCACCGGTCACGTTCCACGACAACGTCATCCCGGCACGCCTACTGCCGTCGAGCAGCGCCTGGACCTGGTCTACGCCGGGCTGCGGCGCCCGCTCGATCGTCTCCGCGTCGCTCCGCAGCACACCGAGCAGACCGCGGATCTCGTTGAGCGCCTCCCGCGCGGTGGCGCCGATGGACTCGAACTCGGCCTTGGCCTCGTCGGACACCGATGCGATCCGGTACGGCGCACTCTGCGCCTGCACGACGACCATCGACATGTGGTGGGCCACGACGTCGTGCAGATCCCGGGCGATGCGTGCCTTCTCCTCGAGGATCGCCCGCCGTGCCCGCTCCAGCTCACCGGCCTCCTCTTCCGCGGCGAGCTGTCGGCGGGACAGCACCAGCCAGCGGACCAGCAGACCGAACACCACCAGGGCACTCAACCCGACCGCCCAGCCGATGCCGTCGTCGCCCGGAGCGTCGGCGAAGAACAACAGCACCGTGGAGATCCACGCCACCACGACGGTGGGCGGCCCGGCGACGAGGCTCACCGCCAGCAGTAGCGTCATGATCACGATGATGTGCACGACCTGCCACGGGTACACGTACCCGGAGTCCGGGACGAGGTCGAACACCCACGGGATCACGAGCGCCGACACGGCCGAGACGGCCCATCCGAGTGCGGGATTGGCCCGGACGAGGATGAACGGCCATGCGGCGAGCGCCGCGATGATCGGCTGCATCGGGTACGAGACCTGATGGGTGAGATGCAGCGTCGGCCACGCCACCGCGTACAGGACGACGGTGACGAGGCCGATGAGGATGTTCACCCCGTGCCCACGCATCCGATTCGTCGCATCACGGACCACTCGATTGCCACTCACGGATCCGACTCTAGGAACCGCGGTCTCGTCGGGCGTCATACCTGAGAGTGAGATCGCGGTGGTTCCCCGGTACGAGCGGCTCGTCGCCCGTCCCGCCGCGGGGCGGGGCGTGATCCGCACTTCGGGGTGATGTCCCAGCGCAATACCCGTTTCTAGCGTCGTTTGGCATGCGAACCAGAATCTGGGCCGGCGCGGTCCTGGCCGCCACCTCGATCGTGACCGCGACGTCGTACGCTCCCGCAGCCGACGCCGATCCTCTGCGCGAGGACACCGTCGCCGCGCGTGCGGTGGCCGCGCTGACGGCAGACGACCGGTCACCGGAGGTCGTCCCGCACGATTTCGCCACGGTGATGGGCTACCGGCCCACCGTCGTGGACGGGATGCTCGTCAATCCGGACGGAGCATGCTCGTCGCCGATCCCGCTGCCGTCCGAGTTCGACACCGCCTGCAAGTCGCACGATCTCGGCTACGACCTGCTGCGGTACGCCCACCTGAACGGCGGCGACCTGGGAACGTGGGCGCGCACCGAGATCGACGCCCAGCTGGACCGGCGCCTGCACGACGCCTGCGATGCCCGGATCCGGGACCGCGCACAGTGTTTCGTGATGGCCGATACCGCCGCGACCGCGGTCGGCTGGAACTCGCGGCGGCAGGGTTACGGCGCCCCCGTCGACGAACCCTGGATCCGGTACACCGTCGGGGGCGCCCTCGCCGCCGCCGGCGTACTGCTCACGGCGTTCGTGATCCGGCGGATCAGGACGGGGGGTGCGGCATGAGTGCCGTCGACGCGTCACGCGCGGCGGCCGCGGGCGCCCTCTCCCTGCCCCGCGTCGCCACGACGGCGGCGGTGACGAGCGGGGCCGTGGCGTCGCTCGCACCGTCGCTGTTGCCCCGTGGCCCTGTGGTGCAGGGTGTGCTGACCGGGATACTGGCGGTGCTCGGCTGGGGTGTCGTGACGACGGTGCGACGCCTGCGGCCCGTCCACCCGGCCCCGCACCGGGACGCCCGGGTGGTCGCGCTCGTCCTCGCGGGTGCCGCCGTCGTCTGGTCGGTCGGAACCGCGAATCACTGGCAGAACGCGGTGCGGGCGGCGATGAGCGCACCACCGGTCGGGGCCGGGCACTGGGCGGAAGTGACGGTCTGGGCGGGAATCACCGGCCTGGCCCTGTTCGCGGTCGCTCGCGGAATCCGCGGTGTCGCGCGACGTCTCGGTCTGCTGCGCGGCGCCGCACTGGCACTCGTCGCCGGGACCGTGCTGATCGCGGGCGCCGCACCGGCAGCGGCCGATGCTGCGGCGCAACACTTTCGGAACACGAGTGGCCGTATCGACCCGACACTCGCGCCGGGTGATCCGGATTCGCTCGTCCCGTGGTCGACGCTGGGCGCGGAGGGCCGCCGGTTCGTCGCCGGCATCTCCGACCCGCGCAGCGTGCGAACCTACGTCGGTCTCGACTCGGCCCCGGAGCCGGGGGCCCGGGCGCGCCTCGCGGTCGCCGAACTCGAGCGCGCGGGCGGCCTGCGCCGGGCGCACGTGGTGGTCGCGGTGCCGACCGGCTCCGGGTGGATCGACGGTGAGGCCGCACGCGGACTCGAACGCCGCTTCGCCGGCGACGTCGCGATCGTGGGCATGCAGTACTCGTACGCGCCGAGTTGGGCGACGTTCGTCTTCGGCCGGGCCGATGCGGAGGCGTCCGCCCGTGCACTGTTCGCCGCCGTCGCGGCGCGGATCGCAGAGTTGCCCGCCACCGAACGTCCCGCGCTGCACGTGTACGGGCAGAGCCTGGGGTCCATCGGTGGCAGCGCGATCTTCGACGACGTCGCCGACCAGCGCGCACGGACGTGCAGTGTGCTCTGGGCGGGCCCGCCGGCCGGCTCGGTGCGCACCGACGACGCGACAGTCCTCGCGAACAGTTCCGACCCGGTCGTCTGGTGGTCGCCGGCCCTTCTGACGCGAGCACCCGATCTCACCCACGCGCGGGTCGACGCTCCTGTGCCGCAGTGGATTCCCGTCGTCAGCTTCCTCCAGACCGGCATCGATCTCGTATTCGCCCTGAATGCCCCGTCCGGGCACGGCCATCGCTACGGCGACGACCAGGGACTGGCGATGCGTGACTGCGGCTGACCCCGATCCCCGGACACATTCGTCTGACCCACCTACCGTGGAGACATGAGTGCAACGGACACGGAACCAGCGCGGGCGATCCTGCGGGACAATTTCGAACGGATCCGCGAACTCGTTCTCGCGAGCACCGACGGACTGACCACCGAGATGGCCGACTATCGTCCCGGCCCACAGGCGAATTCGATCGCGTGGCTGATCTGGCACCTCACCCGCGTCCAGGACGACCACGTGAGCGGCGTCGCCGACGTGGACCAGGCCTGGACGTCCCGTGGTTGGCAGGAGCGGTTCGGCCTGCCGTTCCCCGCGTCGGACATCGGGTTCGGGCACGACAGCACCCAGGTCGGCGAGGTCCACGCCGACGCCCAACTGCTCGCCGACTACCACGGCGACGTCCACCTGGCGACACTCGAGTACCTCGACGAACTCACTGCCGACGAACTCGACCGGGTAGTGGACCGGCGGTGGGATCCGCCCGTCACGGTGTCCGTCCGACTGGTCAGCGTGATCGGGGACTGCCTGCAGCACCTCGGGCAGGCCGCGTACGTGCGGGGGCTGTTCGAGGCACGTTAGCCGCGGACCCGCCCCAGTCGCGGCCCGCGAACGCCGACGGCCCGGATCCGTGTCTCGGATCCGGGCCGTCGTGCGGAGCGGGTGTTACGCGACGGGCGACGCGATCGGCCCGCGGGCCGCCTCGTAGGCCGCGCCGACGCGGTACAGGCGCTCGTCGGCCAGCGCCGGGGCCATGATCTGCAGGCCGACGGGCAGACCGTCGTCCGCGGACACACCGGACGGCACGGACATCGCGCAGTGACCGGCCAGGTTGGTCGGCAGCGTGCACAGGTCGGACAGGTACATCGCCAGCGGATCGTCGACCTTCTCGCCGAGCTTCCACGGCGTGAACGGGCTCGTCGGCGAGACCAGGACGTCGACCTTCTCGTAGGCGGCGTCGAAGTCGCGGGCGATCAGCGTGCGGACCTTGAGCGCCGAACCGTAGTAGGCGTCGTAGTAGCCGGACGACAGCGCGTAGGTGCCGATCATGATGCGGCGCTTGACTTCCTTGCCGAATCCGGCGGCGCGGGTGGCGGCCATGACCTGCTCGGCGCTCATGTTGCCGTCGTCGACCCGCAGGCCGTAGCGCATCGCGTCGAAGCGTGCGAGGTTCGAGGACACCTCACTGGGCAGGATCAGGTAGTACGCCGCGAGCGCGTGCAGGAAGTTGGGGCACGACACCTCGACGACCTCGGCACCGAGCGCCGTCAGCTGCTCGACGGCAGCGTCGAACGAGGCGATGACGCCGGGCTGATAGCTGTCGGAGTGCAGTTCCTTGACGACCCCGACCCGCACGCCCTTCAGGTCGCCGGTCGCACCCTGACGGGCCGCCTCGACGACCGGGCGGACCGGCTCGTTCACCGACGTGGAGTCGCGCGGGTCGTACCCGGCGACGACCTCGTGGAGCAGCGCGGTGTCGAGCACCGTACGACCGCAGGGACCGCCCTGGTCGAGCGACGACGCGCACGCCACCAGACCGAAGCGCGAGACGGTGCCGTACGTGGGCTTGGTGCCGACGGTCGCGGTGACCGCGGCCGGCTGGCGGATCGAGCCACCGGTGTCGGTGCCGATCGCGAGCGGCGCCTGGTACGACGCGAGCGCGGCCGCGGAGCCGCCACCCGAACCACCCGGGATACGCGTGGTGTCCCACGGATTCCGGGTGGGGCCGTACGCGGAGTTCTCGGTGGACGAGCCCATCGCGAACTCGTCCATGTTCGTCTTGCCGAGGATCGGGATGCCGGCCTCGCGCAGCTTGGTGGTGAGCGTGGCGTCGTAGGGCGAGACCCAGTTCTCGAGGATCTTCGACGCGCACGTGGTCGGCATGTCGGTGGTCGTGAAGACGTCCTTGAGGGCGATCGGCACGCCCGCGAGCGCCGATACCGGCTTGTCACCGGCGGCGATCGCGGAGTCGACCTCCTTGGCCGCGACGAGCGCCTGCTCGCCCGCGACGTGCAGGAACGCGTGCAGCTCGCCGTCGACCTTTGCGATCCGATCCAGGTGCGCCTGCGTGGCCTCGACCGACGAGATCTCGCGCGAATGGATCTTCGACGCCAGGTCCGCGGCGTTGAGACGGGTCAGATCGGTGCTCATTCGCCCTCTCCCAGGATCTGCGGAACGGCGAACCGGTCCTCTTCGACGGCCGGAGCGCCGGACAGTGCCTGCTCGGGCGTCAGACCCGGGACGACGACGTCGGGCCGGGTCACGTTGACGACGGGGTTGGGGTTCGCGGTGGGCGGGACATCATCTGCCGCGACCTCCGCCACCGCCTTCACGTGGCTGAGAATCGAATCCAGCTGACCGGCGAACTCGTCGAGTTCCGCGTCGGTCAGGGCGAGCCGGGACAGCCGGGCGAGGTGGGCGACCTCGTCACGGGAGATGGCAGGCACCTTCGGTGACCCCTTTCAGGTCGGAGTGAACGTTCCCACCAGCCTAGAGCGTGGCCGTCGCGGGCCGTGCAGCCCGTCACCCGAGCAGCGGCGGGACCGGGGTGAAAGGATGGAGGCGGCGGGGGCTCGCACCGTGTCCCTTCTTCGGTGTCGAAACTTCAGTCTTCGAACGAACGGAAAGGCCGCACGTGTCGTACCTGCTGCGAGTCCAGCTGCCCGATCGTCCCGGCAGCCTCGGCGCACTCGCCGTCGCGCTCGGCTCGGTCGGCGCGGACATCCTCTCGCTCGACGTCGTCGAGCGGGGTTCGGGATTCGCCGTCGACGATCTCGTAGTGGACGTCGCGAGCGGCTCGCTTCCCGACACGCTCATCACCGCCGCCGAACATCTCCCCGACGTCCGCGTGGACTCGATCCGCCCGTACGCCGGAATCCTCGACACCCATCGCGAACTCGAACTCATCGACAACGTCGCGGCGGCGCACTCCGACCGGCTGCAGGTCCTCGTGGACGGCGCACCGCGCGTGCTGCGCGTCGGTTGGTCGACGGTGATGGACCTCGGTCCGCACGGCGCGTTCCGGGTCGTCGGCAGCCCGGGGGCGCCGGAGACACACGCCGGCGACGCCCCGTGGATGCCCCTCGCGAAGGCGACCGTCCTCGACGGCCAGGCCGACTGGGTACCGCAGTCGTGGCGCGACATGGACACCACCCTCGCCGCCGCGCCGCTCGGCACCAGCGGCAAGGTGCTCGTGCTGGGCCGCCCCGGCGGGCCCGAGTTCCGCCCGTCCGAGGTGGCCCGCCTGGGCTATCTGGCCGGGATCGTCGCGACCGTGCTGGGCTGAGACCGCTAGACCAGTTCGCGGACGAGGGCGGTGAGCTCCATGCCGGGAACCGGCTCCCAGTTGCGCTCGGGCGCCGGGACGAAACCGTTGCGGTCGTAGATCCGTCGGGCGTCCACCATGTCGGACTGCGTCGAGATCACGACAGCGCGGTCACCGCGCTCGTAGGCGACGTCCAGCACGTGCCGGACGAGGGCCGATCCGACGCCCTTGCCGCGGGCGGTGGGCGCGACCGCCAGCATGCGGAACTCGAGCTCACCCTTCTCCGCGACGTCCGCGAACTTCGATTCGGGTGCGGCGATGGTGACCGACCCGACGATCTCGTCACCGACGACCGCGACGACCACGTCGGCGTGCTCGGCACGGGACGCCGTGTCGCGCAGCCGTTCCGCGTACATGTCGGACTCCGATACGAAACCACCGTCGATGTAGACGTCGGCGGTCAGGGTGCCGACGGCGTCGTAGTCGGCAGGCGTGGCGGTCCGGATATCGATCATGGCGTCACTATGTCAGCCACTGCCCTCCGTCAGAAAACCGATTCAGATGCCCCGAGCGGCGGAAATGAGACGCCCGCCACACTCGGACCGCCCGGTCCGGACGAACGCGATCACCACCGTGGGCGCACCGGGTACGTGCGCCGCGCCACAACGGAACCGACTCCCACCAGGATCGATGGCCGTCGGCCCACCCCGCCGAGCGGCGACCGAACCCCCCGTTCGCTCCGCCCGGCCGATGCCCGACGCCAACGACGCCTCGTCGTAGAGTGGCATTCATCACGTAGACAAGATGCCCGATTCGGTGTGAATGTTCGTGTCGCGCTGCGCTTCTCCGGCTGTGGCCGTCAGACTCCCTCGGGCCCGTGGTCGAGGAGGCGCCGGAAACCGTCCTCGTCGAGGATCGGGACACCCAACTCCTCCGCCTTCGCCGCCTTCGATCCGGGCGCCTCCCCGATCACCACGAACGCCGTCTTCTTCGACACCGATCCCGCCGCCTTCCCGCCGCGAACGAGGATGGCTTCCTTCGCCTCGTCACGGCTGAAGCCCTCGAGCGAACCCGTGACGACGATCGACAGTCCCTCGAGATTGCGCACGATGGACTCGTCTCGTTCGTCCTCCATCGTCACTCCCGCGGCACGCCACTTCGCGACGATGTCGCGGTGCCAGTCGACCTCGAACCAGGCCACGACAGCCGCCGCGATCGTGCCGCCGACGCCGTCGACCGCGGCGAGTTCCTCGACACCGGCGTTCTCGATCCGCTCGAGGCTGCCGAATTCGCTCGCCAGGGCCCGCGCCGCGGTCGGCCCGACGTGCCGGATCGACAGCGCGACCAGCACGCGCCACAGCGGTTGCTGCTTGGCCGAGCCCAGATTGTCGAGCAGGCGGCGGCCGTTGGCGGACAACTTCCCCGCCTTGGTGCGGAACAGCGGCGCCTCGAGCAGGTCGTCCTCGGTGAGCGAGAACAGGTCGCCCTCGTCACTGATGACACCCGCCTGCAACAGTGCGGTCGCGGCCTCGTAGCCGAGCACCTCGATGTCGAAGGCGCCGCGCCCCGCGACGTGGAACACCCTCTCCCGCAACTGCGCCGGGCACGAGCGCTGGTTGGGGCAGCGGATGTCGGCGTCGCCCTCCTTGGCGGGCGCCAAGGTGGTGCCGCACTCCGGGCACTCGGTGGGCATCACGAACTCGCGCTCGGAGCCGTCCCGCACGTCGACGACCGGGCCGAGCACCTCGGGGATCACCTCGCCGGCCTTCCGGATCACCACGGTGTCCCCGATCAGCACACCCTTGCGCTTGACCTCGGACGCGTTGTGCAACGTCGCGAGGGCCACTGTCGACCCGGCGACCAGCACCGGCTCCATGTAGGCGAACGGCGTGACGCGTCCGGTGCGGCCGACGCTGACCCGGATGTCGACGAGCTTGGTGGTGGCCTCCTCCGGCGGGTACTTGTACGCGACCGCCCAGCGCGGCGCCCTCGACGTCGCGCCGAGGCGACGGTGGAGCGACATCTCGTCGACTTTCACCACGAGGCCGTCGATTTCGTGTTCGACGTCGTGCCGGTGTTCGTCCCAGTACTTCACCTTCTCGACCACCGCGTCCGCCCCGACGACCCGGGACGTGTGGGTGGAGACCGGCAGGCCCCACGCCGCGAGCGCGGTGTACGCGTCGTACTGCCCGGCCGGATCGAACCCCTCGGTGCGGCCCAGTCCGTGACAGATCATGCCCAGCCGCCGTCGCGCGGTGACCGCGGGATTCTTCTGCCGCAGCGAGCCGGCCGCGGAGTTCCGCGGATTCGCGAAGGGCGCCTTGCCGTCCGCGACCAACGAGGCGTTGAGAGCGGCGAAGTCCTCGAGCCGGAAGAAGACCTCGCCGCGCACCTCGAGCAGCGCGGGAATCGGGTATTCGTCACTGGGCGTCAGCGTTTCGGGAATGTCCGAGATGGTGCGGGCATTGAGCGTGACGTCCTCACCGGTGCGACCGTCACCCCGAGTCGCGGCCCGGACGAGTCGACCGTTCTCGTAGACCAGGTTCAGAGCGACGCCGTCGATCTTGACCTCGCACAGATAGTGCAGGTCGGGGTGGGCAGCGGAGCCCGCAGAGCGACCGTCGGACACCTCTGCCTCGATGCGGCCGATCCAGGTACGGAGCTCGTCGTAGTCGAAGACGTTGTCGAGGCTGAGCATTCGCTCGAGATGGTCCACGGCCTTGAATTCGGTCGCGAAGCCGCCGCCGACCAACTGGGTGGGCGAATCGGGCGTGCGCAGATCCGGATGCCGTTCCTCGAGGGCGTTCAGTTCGCCGAACAACTGGTCGAACTCGCCGTCGGAGACGATCGGCGAATCGAGCACGTAGTAGCGGAACTGGTGGTTGCGTACGACCTCGGCCAGCTCCTGCCAGCGCTCCCGATCCTCGGCGCTCGCGGGCACGACCTCCACGTCGGGCTGACTGGTCACGGAGGCGGGGGCTTCGTTCTGGTCCACCTGGGAAGGTTATCGCAGCCAGCCGACAAGTTTCGGCCGCCGAGAGACCCTTCAGCGGGTCCGGTCTGGGTCCGCCCCGTCCGCGAAAGCGCGGGTCACATCGTTCGCCGACCGCAGCGCCGCGCGGGCCCGGTCCAGGCTCGCGCCGGCCAGTCCGCACGCCGGGGTCACAGCGACGCGCGACGACAGCAGTTCGCGGGGGAAGCCGAGCCGGTCGAACAGCCGGGTCGCGGGCTCGGCCAGCTCCCGCCAGCCGGGCGTACGCTCGGGCTCACCGGTCGGCACCAGTCCCAGCGCGAGGTCGACGCCACCGTCGAGCAGTTCGCCGATGCCGTCCAGGTCGGAGGTCCCGAGGGTGTCGACATCGAAGCCGACCATCGCGGCGCCGCTGCGGCGCAGCAACCCCCACGGGACGTCCGACGCACAGCAGTGCACCAGAACCGGGGCATCGATGCGCCCGATCGCCTGCTGCAGGACATGGAGGGCCTCGGGCTCCGGCAGCGCACGAGGCGTCTGCAGGATCGACACTCCGGACAGCGAACCTGCGAGCACCGCCGGCAGGCCCGGCTCGTCGAGTTGCACCACCACCGGCGAACCGAGACGTCGGGCGGTGTCGGCGACGTGGTTCGCGACGCCCTCGGCGAGCGACTCGGCCACGTCCCGCAGCGCCCCGGGATCGGTGAGCACGCGGTGCCCGCCGTGCAGTTCGAGTTGCGACGCCAGCGTGAGCGGCCCGACGGCCTGCACTTTCACCGGTTGGTCGGTGCCACGGCGTCCGGCGAGCTCCCACGCCTCCTCGAGCGCGTCGAGATCGCGGGCCAGCAGGTCCCGGGCGGTGCGGGTGGCGGCGCCGACGCGCTGCGCCAGGCGATACCCCGTCGTGGAGGTGTCGATCGGGATGTCGATCAGCAGGGCTCCCGCTCGGCCGATCATGTCGGCGCCGATGCCCCGCGCGGGCAGTTCGACGAGGTGCGGCAGGGCCGCTAGTTCTCCGACGACGATCTCCGCCGCCGCTCGCGGATCGGTGCCCGGCCACGATCCGACACCCGTCGCGACACCGACGGGAACCCGGGAGGCGGTCACGGACGGTCCGCGGAGGTTCCCGCGATGGTGCCGCTGCCGATGACGACGTCGCCGTCCTCGTCGGGGCGGTACAGCACCACGGCCTGTCCCTTCGCGACGCCGGTCAGCGGTTCCGACAGCTGCACGACGATGCCGCCGTCGCGACCTTCCCCGTCGCTGCGCTCGCCCCGGACCGCCTCCGCGACAGCACGCGCGGTACCGCCGTGCGCACGCACCTGCACGATGCACTCGATCGGCCCCTCGGGCGCCTGCCCCGACGTCCAGATCGCTCGTTCGGCGGTGATGGTCCACACGTCGAGGCGCGCGGCCGAGCCGACCCGCACGGTGCCGGTCTCGGGCTCGATCGCGGTCACGTAGCGGGGCTGACCGTCGGCGGCCGGCCCCTGCACGCCGAGCCCCTTGCGCTGCCCGATCGTGAACCCGTGGACGCCCTCGTGCTGCGCGAGCACCTCACCGGTGTCGGCGTCGACCACCGCGCCGGGTCGGATCCCGATCCTGGCTCCGAGGAACGCCCGGGTGTCGCCGGACGGGATGAAGCAGATGTCGTGGCTGTCGGGCTTGTTCGCGACCGCGAGTCCGCGTGCGGCGGCCTCTTCGCGGATCTGCTCCTTGGGGGTGTCGCCGACCGGGAACATCGCCCGGGACAACTGGTCGGCGGTGAGCACCGCCAGCACGTACGACTGATCCTTGTCCGCGTCCACCGCACGGCGCAGCTCGCCGTCCTCGAGACGGGCGTAGTGCCCGGTGGCGACGGCGTCGAAGCCCAGCGCGTACGCGCGGTCGGCGAGCGCCGCGAACTTGATCTTCTCGTTGCACCGCAGGCACGGGTTGGGGGTCTCCCCGGCGGCGTACGACTCGACGAAGTCGTCGATCACGTCTTCCTTGAAGCGGTCCGCGAAATCCCATACATAGAAGGGGATTCCGAGTACGTCGGCGGCACGCTTCGCGTCACCGGCGTCCTCCTTGGAGCAGCAGCCTCGCGAACCGGTGCGCAACGTGCCGGGCGCGGTCGACAGCGCGAGGTGCACGCCCACGACGTCGTGACCGGCCTCCACGGCGCGGGCAGCGGCCACCGCCGAGTCCACACCACCGCTCATCGCAGCCAGAACTCGCATCTAACGATTCCCTCCTCGAGCGCCCGCGCTCGCCAGTCCGGCGGCCCGGGCACGTTCGATCACCTGCGGCAGAGCGGACAGCAGCGCCTCGACGTCCCGCTCGGTCGACGTGTGCCCCAACGAGAAACGGAGCGATCCACGAGCGACGACCGGGTCGACGCCCATCGCGGTGAGCACGTGGCTGGCGCTCGCGACCCCGGCCGTGCAGGCCGACCCGGTGGAGCACTCGACACCCGCGACGTCGAGGAGCATCAGCAGCGAATCCCCTTCGCAGCCGGGGAAAGTGAAGTGCGCGTTACCCGGGAGCCGCGCCGGCCCGGTGGCGCCGTTGAGGATCGCGTCGGGCACGACGGCGCGCACACCCTCGATCAGACTGTCCCGCAACGTGATCAGCTCGGCGCTGCGCGACGCCATCTCCGTCGTCGTGATCTGCAGAGCCGATGCGAGGCCGACGATCGACGCCGTATCCTGCGTGCCCGAACGCAGGTCACGCTCGTGGCCGCCGCCGTGCGACAGCGGCACGCACGGCACCTGCCGGCCGAGCAGGAGTGCACCGACACCCTGGGGGCCGCCCAGCTTGTGGCCGGCGATGCTGAGCGCCGACAGCCCACTCGTCGCGAAGTCGATCGGCAGGTGCGCTGCGGCCTGCACTGCATCGGAGTGGATGGGGACGCCGTACTCGGAGGCGATCGCGGCGATCTCCGCGATCGGGTTGACAGTACCGACCTCGTTGTTGGCCCACATGACGGTGACGAGCGCGGTCTCCTCGGCGTGCAGTGCCAGTTCGGCCCGCACGGCGTCGGGGTCGACGGCACCGTCGGCGTCGACGGGCAGCCACGTCACCCGGGCGCCCTCGTGTGCGGCGAGCCACTCGACGGCGTCGAGCACGGCGTGGTGCTCGACCGCGCTCGCCAGGATCCGGGTGCGCCGGGGGTCGGCGCCGCGCCGCGCCCAGTAGATGCCCTTGACGGCCAGGTTGTCGCTCTCGGTGCCGCCGGAGGTGAAGATCACCTCGGACGGGCGCGCGCCCAGGCACGCCGCAATCGACTCGCGGGCCTCTTCGATACGGCGTCGCGCCGACCGACCCGATCCGTGTAACGACGAGGCGTTACCCACCGTGGCGAAGACCTCGGTCATCGCCTCGATCGTGGCCGGATACATGGGTGTGGTCGCGGCGTGGTCGAGGTAGACCGCTGAGCTGGTGGCAGGCGAGATCATGACCCGACAAGGATAGCCCGTCGCCCGCAGTCACCGTTTGGCCGGAGACCGCAGTCACGCAGCTTGCGCGTGGTCCGGCTGGTCGAGCCGCGCCAGGAGCCGGTCGATCGTCGGCCGGGAGCCGTCCCGCACCTGTCGCGAGCAGCGGTCGGCGAGCTCGCGCCGATCGCTGCCGGGGTGCTGCATCTCCCCCGCGGTCACCCGGACGCGCAGGCCCCGGGCCCGGAGGACGCGGCGCATCGACGCGCCGATCGTGTCGGCGCCGACGAAGGCCGGCACCGTGGTGCCGTCGCCCGCGGCGTCGAGGTAGTCCACCGACAGCGGCAGCACCGGTCGCTGCGCGTCGATCGCCGACTGGAACAGCGCGGGCCGGAAGCGCCCGAACGCCCGACCGCACCACGTGGTCCCCTCCGGGAACGCGATCACCGTCTCCCCCGCGGACAACCGGTCGCGGACGGTGGCGACCGTCGCGGGCAGGCCGCGCAGCCGGTCGCGGTCGATAGTGATGACTCGTGCTCGCCTCGCGACCGCGCCGAGCAGCGGCCAAGTCACCAGGTCCGCCCGGGCCACGAACCGGCCGGGCACCACGGCGGCGAGCACCAGCACGTCCAGCCACGACACGTGGCCCGCCACGACCAACGTGCCGTCCGGGACCCGTAGCCCGGCCCCACCCTCGACTCGGATCCCGATGCCCCGCAACGCAGCCCGGGCCAGACGCCGGTGACATCGCGCTCGCGTGGGCTGTGGGAGCGCGCGCAGGAGCGGGAACAGCAGCATGCTCGACGCCGCCGCCAGCGCCACCCATCGCGCGCAGGCCGTCGGCACCGAGACGCGGCCGACCCCGCTCACGCAGCGCTCACCGCACGGACTCGTAGGCGCCCAGGGGTGGCTCACGCCGCGGCCTCGAGGGTCGCGGCGGCGCGCTGGAGCCGTTCCAGGTAGCGGGTGTCGGCGTCGCGCAAGGTCTGCAGCGCGACGAAGTCCGCGACACCGAAGTCCGGGTCATGCGCCGGCTCCCCGCAGATCTTCGCGCCCAGCCGCAGGTAGCCGCGCAGTAGTGGCGGAACCGCCGGCCGCAGGGGTGCGGCGATGTCATCGAGCGGTCGACCGTCCACCCGCACCGGTCGCAGCGGTCGCACCCACGACGACGGCTCCGCGGCGTGGCGGCCCAGCAGGAAGTCGCGGACGCCGCGCACGTTCGCGCCGGCGACGGCGTCGGGACGGTCCTGCATCGGCACCGACACGCAGCCCATGACCGTGTCGTGGCCGGTGAGCTGCAGGTAGTGCAGGATGCCCGCCCACATGAGTGCGAGCACCGAGCCGGAGCGGTGCTCGGCATCGACGCACGCGCGCCCCATCTCGACCACGCGACGCCCAGTGGGATCGAGCGCTTCCAGGTCGAACTCGGTGGCGGTGTAGTAGCCGCCGGCCGCGATCGCGGCGTCGGGCGGAAGCATCCGGTAGCAGCCGACGAACTCGTCGGTCGCGTTGTCGCGGACCAGCAGGTGGTCGCAGAAGTCGTCGAAGCGGTCGGCGTCCAGACGGTCGTCGGACGCGGGGATCACGAAGCCGGGTTCGGCGGCGAACACGCGGTAGCGCAGGGCCTGAGCGGCCAGGCGGTGCTCACGATCGGAGGACACCAGGAGGGAGTAGCGCGAGGTCTCTCGCGGGGAACAGACGGTCTCGACAGTCGACGAAGTTGTCATGCCAGAGGTCTATCGAGTGGGTACGGCGATCAGGCGTCGCGGACGTGTCGCGTCGATGCAGCTTCGGTGAACGTGCCGCGCGCGAAGTGACGCCCCGCGCGCACGATCGCGCGCGCGGGGGACGAATGCGCGCGCGAGAGCGACCGACACGACGCGAGAGCCCCCGCCACCGGATGCGGTGACGGGGGCTCTGCGAGCGCGTGGCCGGGTGTCAGCCCTTGTGAGCCTTGACGGCCTCGGTGAGCTGCGGAGCGACGTTGAACAGGTCGCCCACGACGCCGAAGTCCGCGATCTCGAAGATCGGGGCCTCTTCGTCCTTGTTGACCGCGACGATGGTCTTCGAGGTCTGCATGCCGGCGCGGTGCTGGATGGCGCCGGAGATGCCGAGCGCGATGTACAGCTGCGGCGAGACCGTCTTACCGGTCTGACCGACCTGGAACTGACCCGGGTAGTAGCCCGAGTCGACTGCGGCACGCGAGGCACCGACGGCGGCACCGAGCGAGTCGGCGAGCTCCTCGACGACCGAGAACTTGTCCGCCGAGCCGACGCCACGGCCACCGGAGACGACGACCGACGCCTCGGTGAGCTCCGGACGATCGCCACCGACGATGGGCTCACGGGAGACCACCTTGACGGCGCCCTCTTCCTGGCCCGGAACCTCGACGACGACCTGCTCGCCGGCAGCGGCCTGCGGCTGGGCCTCGACGGCACCCGGGCGGACCGAGATGACCGGGACCTCGCCGTTGGCCTTGGCGTCGACGGTGTAGGCGCCACCGAAGATCGAGTGGACGGCGCTGCCGTCGGACTTGACCTCGACGACGTCGGACAGCAGGCCGGAGCCGATGCGGGCCGCCAGGCGACCGGCAACTTCCTTGCCCTCGGTGCTGGCCGCGAGGATCACGGCGGCCGGGCCGGCGGTCTCGACCAGGCCGGCGAGGACGTCGACCTTCGGGGTCACCAGGTAACCCTCGATGTCGTCGGATTCGGCGACGTAGATCTTGGCGGCACCGGCAGCGGCCAGGGCCTCGGCCAGCTTCGCGGCGGTGCCGGCGGGACCGGCGACGACGGCGGCCGGCTCACCGAGAGCACGGGCGGCGGTGATGAGCTCGAGGCTGACCTTCTTGAGTGCACCCTCGGCGTGCTCGACGAGCACGAGTACTTCTGCCATTGCTTACTTCTCCCTGTCTTGTCTGCTGGTCTCGAGGGGGCCGGATCAGATGATCTTCTGGCCCACGAGGTACGCGGCGATCTTGGTGCCGCCGTCGCCCTCGTCGGAAACGCGCTCGCCAGCGGTACGCGGGGGCTTGGGGGTGGAGCCGGTGACGGTGGTGCCGGCGTTCGCGACGCCCACGGTCTCGGGATCGACACCCAGGTCGGCCAGGGTGAGGACCTGAACTTCCTTCTTCTTCGCGGCCATGATGCCCTTGAAGGACGGGAAGCGCGGCTCGTTGATCTTCTCGGTGACCGAGACGATGGCCGGGAGGCCGGCCTCGAGGCCGAAGACGCCCTCGTCGGTCTCGCGCTCGCCGGTGACCTTGCCGCCCTCGACCGTCAGCTTGCGCAGCTGGGTGAGCTGCGGCAGGCCGAGGTACTCGGCGATGATGGCCGGGACGGCGCCGATGCGGCCGTCGGTGGCCTCGTTGCCGGCGATGACGAGGTCGGCGGCCTCGCCGTTCTCGAAGCTGATCTGTCCGAGCGCCGCGGCGAGAGTCCAGCCGGTCTGGATGGCATCGGAGCCGTGCAGCGCCGGGTCGTTCACGTGAACGGCCTTGTCGGCGCCCATGGACAGCGCCTTGCGGATGGCATCGGTGGCGCGGTCGGGACCGGCGCACAGGACGATGACCTCGCCGCCGTCGCGCTCCTTGATGAGGAGGGCTTCCTCGACGGCGCGCTCGTTGATCTCGTCGAGCACGGCGTCGGCGGCCTCACGGTCGAGCGTGAAGTCGCCGTCGGACAGCTTGCGCTCGGACCACGTATCGGGGACCTGCTTGATCAAAACGACGATGTTCGTCATGGGTCTTCGTCGACCTCCTGTGTGTAGCCGGCTGATAGTCGCGAGAAACTCCGCGACATGCCGAGCTCTCGTAAGTAATTTCGTCGCACGTTGGCTGTGCGACAGATTACCTCACACTAAGTTACCAGCCGGTAACTTAGGCGAAATCCGGTCTCACCATAACCGCCGGAGCGGCCTGTCGCGGCTGTGATGTGGACCACCCCGACAACTGTCCCTCGCGGTGCCACTAACCTCGCTGGGGTGAGCGAATCCACAGTCGGTTCCACAGCCAGCCCCCTCGACGCCGGGGCGACATCGCCCGACGATGCCTCGACACTGCCGTTGACGGGCGAGCGAACGGTGCCGGGAATCCCCGAGGAGAACTACTGGTTCCGGCGGCACGAGGTGGTCTACCGCGACCTGCTCCCCCGTTGCACCGGTCGCCACGTGCTCGAGGCGGGTTCCGGAGAAGGCTACGGCGCCAACATGATTGCCGATGTGGCGACGAAGGTCACGGGACTCGACTACGACATCTCCGCGGTCGAGCACGTCCGTTCCCGGTACCCCCGAGTGGAGATGCTGCACGGCAATCTCGCGGAACTGCCGCTCCCGGACGGCTCCGTCGACACGGTCGTCAATTTCCAGGTGATCGAGCACCTGTGGGATCAGGCACAGTTCCTGCGCGAGTGCCACCGCGTGCTGGCGCCCGGTGGCGAACTGCTCGTGAGCACCCCGAACCGAATTACGTTCTCGCCCGGGCGCGACACTCCCCTCAACCCGTTCCACACGCGTGAGTTGAATGCCGCGGAGCTCACCGAACTTCTCGTCGACGCGGGCTTCCGGGTCGAGGTCATGACCGGAGTGCACCACGGCGAGCGCCTGCGCGCCCTCGACGCCAAGCACGGCGGCTCGTTCATCGACGCCCAGATCGAGCGCGCTCTCGCAGGAGAGCCGTGGCCCGAGGACCTCACGCGCGACGTCGCGGACATCGGTGTCGACGACTTCGAGCTGCGTGAGGCCGACATCGACGCGAGCCTCGACCTCGTGGCGATCGCGATCAAGGATCCCGTGGCGTGACCGCGGCTCAGGGGGAAACCGTGACATCCCGCGAGCCGGGCATGTTCTGCCTGGTCCTGCACTCGCACCTGCCGTGGCTCGCCAACCACGGCCGCTGGCCGGTGGGCGAGGAGTGGCTGTACCAGTCGTGGGCAGCCACCTACCTGCCCGTCACCGCTGTGCTCCGCCGCCTCGCCGCCGAGGGGCACTCGCGGATGCTGACGCTCGGCGTCACCCCGGTCCTCGCGGCTCAGCTCGACGACCCGCACTGCCTCGACGGGATGCACCACTGGCTCGGCAACTGGCAGATCCGCGCCCACGAGGCCGCGGGGATGCCGTCGGCCTCGCACAAGGAGCTCGGCGCGCGCGAGCACCGCGCGTCCGCGGCAGCCCTGGCGGACTTCGAAACCCGTTGGCGCCACGGCGGTTCCGCCGTCCTGCGGGAACTGATCGACGCCGAGGCGATCGAACTGCTCGGCGGTCCGCTCGCGCACCCGTTCCAGCCGCTGCTCGACGAGCGGTTGCGGGCGTTCTCCCTCACCGAGGGCCTCGCCGACGCGCACGCCCGCTGGGGCCACACCCCGGCCGGGATCTGGGCACCCGAGTGCGGCTACACGCCCGGCATGGAACGCGGGTACGCCTCCGCGGGCGTGTCGCACTTCATGGTCGACGGACCTGCGCTGCGCGGCGACACGTCCGCCGGTCGGCCGGTCTGGGGCTCCGACGTCGTCGCGTTCGGTCGCGATCTCGAGGTGAGCTACCGCGTGTGGTCGCCGAAGACCGGGTACCCCGGTCACCCAGCCTACCGGGACTTCCACACCTACGACCACGACACCGGGCTCAAGCCCGCCCGGGTCACCGGGCGCTCGGTGCCGTCGGAGAAGAAGGCACCGTACGACCCGGAGTCGGCGGCGGCCGCCCTCGACAAGCACGTCGACGACTTCGTCGAGACCGTGCGCCGACGACTGCGCAGCGAGTCCGAGCGCATCGGCAAGGGCGCCCTCGTCGTCGCCGCGTTCGACACCGAACTGTTCGGGCACTGGTGGTACGAGGGCCCGCAGTGGCTCGAGAAGGTGTTGCGCGCCCTTCCCGAGGCCGGCATCCGTGTCGGCACCCTCGCCGACGCCCGCGCCGCCGGTTACGTGGGCCAAGCGGTGGAGTTGCAGGACTCGTCGTGGGGGTCGGGCAAGGACTGGCGGGTGTGGGCCGGAGACCAGGTGCAGGACCTGGTCCAGCTCAACGCGGAGGTCGTGCAGACCGCGCTGGACACGATCGACAAGTCCCGCGACGCGAATCCGGGCAGACCGGAACTTCGCAATCGGGTCCACGACCAGATGTTGCGTGAGACGCTGATGACGGTCTCCAGCGACTGGGCCTTCATGGTCAGTAAGGATTCGGCGGCGGGATACGCCCGCGACCGGGCCCACAAGCACGCCCACGCGCTGCGGGAGATCGCCGACGCCGTCGCGTCCGGCCGCGACGATCTCGCACGACGTCTCGCGGACGGATGGAACGCCGCCGACGGCCTCTTCCCCGCACTCGACGCGCGGCGCCTGCCCGGTCGCCGGACCGAAACAGCCGCATTCGCTGGGAGCGTGTGATGAAGATCCTCATCGTGTCGTGGGAGTACCCGCCGGTCGTCGTCGGCGGGCTCGGGCGGCACGTCCACCATCTGGCGACGGAACTCGCCGCGGCCGGCCACGAGGTGGTCGTGCTGTCGCGCCGGCCGTCGGGTACCGACGCGTCGACGCATCCGACGGTCACCGAGATCGCCGACGGAGTGCTCGTGGTCGCGGTCGCCGAGGATCCGCCGCACTTCATCTTCGGCGAGGACATGCTGGCGTGGACGCTCGCCATGGGTCACGCGATGGTCCGCGCCGGCGTCGCACTGGCGAAGGAGGGCATCGGCGCGGGCTGGCAGCCCGACGTCGTGCACGCCCACGACTGGCTGGTGGCGCACCCCGCCATCGCACTGGCCGAGTTCTACGACGTCCCGCTGGTCTCGACGCTGCATGCCTCGGAAGCCGGTCGGCACAGCGGCTGGATCTCGGGCCGGATCAACCGCCAGGTGCACTCGGTGGAGTGGTGGCTGGCCAACGAGTCCGACTCGATCATCACGTGCTCGGCGTCGATGCACGACGAGGTCACCGAGCTCTACGGCCCGGAGCTGCCGCCGATCACCGTGATCCGCAACGGGATCGACGTCACCACCTGGAGCTTCCGGCCCCGCGCGCCGCGGTCCGGGCCGGCGACCCTGCTGTACGTGGGACGACTCGAGTACGAGAAGGGCGTACAGGACGCGATCGCCGCGCTGCCGCGGATTCGGCGCAGCCACCCCGGCACGACGCTCGCCGTCGCCGGTGAAGGCACGCAGTTCGAGTGGCTGCAGCAGCAGGCCCGCACGCATCGGGTCGCGCGTTCGGTGACGTTCCTGGGCAACCTCGACCACGAGGAGCTGCTCGGCTGGCTGCACGGAGCCGACGCGATCGTCCTGCCCAGTCGATACGAGCCGTTCGGCATCATCGCCCTCGAGGCGGCCGCCGCGGGCACCCCGCTGATCGCCTCCACCGCGGGCGGGCTCGGCGAGGCCGTGGTGGACGGGGTCACGGGCCTGTCGTTCGAGCCGGGCGACGTCGACGGGCTCACCTCGGCGGCGCGGGAGGTGCTCGACGATCCGGCCGCCGCGCAGCGGCGTGCGGTGGCCGCACGAGAGCGTCTCACCGCCGACTTCGACTGGCACAAGGTGGCCGAGGAGACCGTGCAGGTGTACGCCGCCGCGAAGCGACGGGTGCGGCATCCGCTGGCGCGCCCGCAGATTCCGGAGCGTCCGCTGCCCGGTCGGTAGCGGACGCCCCGTTCACCGAGCGATCAGGCCTGACTGCCGGCGCCGTTCCCGTTCACCGCGGGGGCGGCGTCGGCCCCGTTCGAGGCGAGCTTCTTGCGCGCGATGTCCTCCAGCGCCGCGATGTACTTCGCGCGGTCCGCCGCGCCGGCCTCCCAGTCGGCCCTACGGTTCTTCACCGCCTTCGCGGGCGAGCCCACGGCGATGCTGAAGTCCGGGATGTCCCCCTTGACCACGGCGTGGGCGCCGAGCACGCAGCCACGACCGACCCGGGTGTTGCGCAGCACCGTCACCTTGGCGGCGATCCAGGTGTCGGGTCCGATCCGCACCGGTCCCTTGACGATGCCCTGGTCCTTGATCGGCACGTCGACGTCGTCCATGCGGTGGTCGAAGTCGCAGATGTAGCACCAGTCGGCGACGAGGGTGGACGCGCCGATCTCGATGTCGATGTAGGTGTTGACGACGTTGTCCTTGCCGAAGACGACCTTGTCCCCGATCCGCAGCGAACCCTCGTGGCAACGCAGCGCGTTGCCGTCGCCGATGTGCACCCACTTGCCGATCTCCATGCGGGACAGGCCCGGCGTGGAGTGGATCTCGACGTTCTTGCCGAGGAAGACCATGCCGCGGGTGATGATGTGCGGGTTGGCGAGTTTGAACTTCGCCAAGCGGTAGTAGCGGACCAGGTACCACGGGGTGTACGCCTTGTTCGCGATCACCCACTTCAGCGAGGCCACCGTCAGGAAACGGGCCTGTTCACTGTCCCGACGTCGCGATCCGCGCCACCTCGAGCGCAACGGTGCGCCCCACATGCTCGTCATGACACGTAAGCCTACGGACCGCGACTGTGCGCCCGGTCACGTGCCCCGTGGGTCGCCCGTCCCGTGGTCGTCAGGTCGCGGCGCGGCGCCCCACACCGTGGCGGGCGTCCCACGAGTGACGGGTCCACCGCGGTGCCACGAGAACCTGGTGTCGGCGGGCACGGCGCCGGCGCATCGACCGCAGCCACTCGTCGTCGTGCGCGACGACGTACGCGATGAGCGCCCCGACCGCCGCGGTGATCACCATCGCGACGACCGAGACCATGACCAGTCCCACCGCCGCGGCGACCCCCACCACCAGGCCACCGGTGACTGCCCGTCCCGCGGCGGGGGTACCGAGGAGGAAGTCGTCGGGCCCGGAGCCGGCGAGGCTGTCAGCGGACGCGTCCGGGTCCACCTCGGAACGGCTCTCGGCGACAACGGATTCGGGCGGCGGACTCGTACCCTCCCGGGGATCCGATGTCGGGGCGTCTGCCTCGATCGTGACTGATTGCCGCACGTCGACTTCGGATTCTGTCCGCACTCCCGGCTGCATGAATCCATTAGACACAATTCCGCAGCGCGTGTCGCGACCGAATTCGATAAACGATCTGCAACGATCGTCACCCGCGCGAATTGCATGCGTGGCGTTTTCCACTATCGGGCATTTCAACCGTTCAGGGCACTTTCCACGCTGACGCACGGGAGCGCATGGGCCTCGGCGACCGGCGCATGCGTCACCTGCCCCGACCAGGTGTTCAAACCTGCGGCCAGGGCACTGTCCGCGCGCATGGCCGCCCGCCAACCCTTTTCCGCGACGGCGCCGACAAACGGAAGGGTGACGTTTACCAAAGCCCGGGTGGACGTATGGGGAACAACGCTCGGCATATTGGGAACCGCATAGAAAATTGAATTGTGAACCACGAAAGTCGGGTGGTCGTGAGTAGTCGGGCGGGAATCTTCGAAACAGCCGCCCTGATCGATCGCGATGTCGACCAGCACGCTCCCCGGGAGCATCCGGGCGACCTGCTCGGAGGTGACGAGGCGCGGCGCCCGCGCACCGTGCAGCAGCACAGCACCGATCACCAGGTCCGCATCCGTCAGCGTCTGTTCGAGCTCGGTACGGGTGGAGACGGCCGTCGAGATGCGGGATCCGAACCGGTCGTGCAGCGCCCGCAGCCGCTCGACGTCCCTGTCGAGCACGGTGACCCTCGCCCCCATCCCCACCGCGACGGCCGTCGCGTGCGTGCCGGCGCTGCCCGCACCGATCACCACCACGCGCCCCGGCGGCACCCCGGGCACCCCACCGAGCAGGATGCCCCGCCCGACACCACCGGCTGTGGCCTGCAACGCATGTGCGCCGACCTGGGTGGCGAGCCTGCCCGCCACCTCGCTCATCGGCGCGAGCAGGGGAAGCGAGCCGTCGGGCCGCTCCACCGTTTCGTATGCGATCGCGGTCACCCCGCTCGACAGCAGCGCCTCGGTGCATTCCAGTGAGGCCGCGAGATGGAGATAGGTGAACAGCACCTGACCGCGTCGCATCAGCCCGAACTCGGGAGCCAACGGCTCCTTCACCTTCACGACCATGTCGGCCTCGGCCCACACGTCCTCCGCCCGATCGAGGATTCGTGCGCCCGCCATGACGAATTCGCCGTCGGGCATCGCCGATCCGATCCCGGCGCCGCGCTCGACCAGGACGTCGTGGCCGCGCGCACGTAATTCGTTGACGGCCAGCGGGGTCAGCGCCACCCGCAGTTCACCGCTCTTGATCTCCCTGGGCACACCAATTCGCATGATGTCTCCTCCGCCGGAACGGATCCGTCCTTCGAGGGTCCCACGATTGCGGGTGGGGCGGTTGGCCGACGGAGAATCCGGGCCGGGATAGTCTCGCTCCGGACGGATTCCGATTCGAGGAGAAGTGATGCGGCGTGCCCTCAGGTCGTCGGCGGCGGCGCTGACGACGATCTCGGCCCTCCTGCTCGCAGGGTGCGCCGGCGATTCCGGCGCCGAGAACGTCTTCGGCGCGGGCGGCTGGCCGGGCATGCATTCCGACGCCCGCAACAGCGACACCGCCGCCGTGACAGGATCCCGGTCCCTCGATTTCCAGTGGTCACGGCCACTCGGCGGCCCGACGACGACGAACGCCTCCGTCGCCGCCAACGGCCAGGTGTTCCTGACCGCAGCCACCGACGCGGGCTGCAACGTCTTCTCGTTCCAGGTCGACACCGGACGCAAGCGCTGGTGTGCCCGGGTCGGACCCGGAGCCGCGCTGTCGACTCCCGTGGTGGACCGTGCCACCAACATGTATGTCGGCGAGGACGGCGCAATGCTCTCGTTCGACGAGCGCGGCCAATTGCGCTGGCGCACACCGGTCACCGGCACACCACTGTCCGCACAGTTCACCGGTGACGGGAACCTGCTGTTCGTGACGCAACTCGGGCAGGTGAACGTCGTCGATCCGCAGACCGGCCGCACGGTGGCGGCGCCGTACGACCTCATCCCCCCGGCGTCGTACCCGCAGGGCGCGAACATCGATCCCCTGCCGAACGATCTGGGCGTCCAGGACTGCTTCGCGGGCGGGCCGCTGTGCCCGGTGGCGACGTCCCCCGCGATCGACCTCGACAACGGACGCATCGTCGTCACGTTCTGGCGCCCCGGCGCTCCACAGGCCGACCTGGTGGCTCTTCGATACGGCGACGGCGAGCGACCCCGAATCACCGAGGAATGGTCCACGAGCACCCTCGCCGCCGGCAGCGCATCTGCGCCGGTGCTGTCGCGGGACGGAAAGACCGTGTACGCCAACGACAACGCCGGACACCTGTGGGCGCTCGACGCCGAGTCCGGCTCCGTCAGGTGGCAGTACGACCTCGGCTATGCGGTACGCGGCGGCCCGTCCGTCTCCGGCAGTGGGGCGATCATCCCAGCGGGCGCGGAGAACGGCCGTCTCCTGGCCCTGCGCGACCGCGGCGACCGCGCCGAGGTGCTGTGGGAACGCGCCGACGTCGTGCAGCGCGGTGCGCCCGCCCAGACGTCCGGCTCCACCGCATACACCGTCGTTCGGGACGGCGACAACGGCCTGGCCCT
The DNA here is from genome assembly GCF_002094305.1 of Prescottella equi. Lineage (GTDB taxonomy): Bacteria > Actinomycetota > Actinomycetes > Mycobacteriales > Mycobacteriaceae > Prescottella > Prescottella equi. Next base: position 462,772 of record NZ_LWTX01000001.1, on the reverse strand, counting down.
CCTCACCTTCGACACCGCGACCGGGGAGACGCTCGACCAGGACGCGCTGCCCGGGGCGTCCGGATCGACCGCGGGGACGTCCGTCGGACCCGGCGGCGAGGTACTCACTCCGACGCTGATCGGCGAACTGTTCGTCCTGAAGTAGTGGTCAGAGCCGGGCAGCGCACACGAAGGCGACGGGCGTGCGGCCGATCCGGGTGAGCACCACCGACAGTGGCGTGGTGCCCCGCAACTTCAACCGCGGCCGCAGCACGGCGGGATCGATGTCGAGTCCGCGGACGAGGATCTCGGCCGAACCGCAGTCCCGCGCCGCCAGCTCCTGACGCAACGCCTTCTCGGTGTACTTCAGCCGCGCCAGCACCCGGAACCCGCGCACCCCGTCCGGCACGCTGTCGCCCGTGAGGTAGGCGATCCGCGGATCCAGCTGCCACAGCCCGTGCCGCGCCGCGTAATGGCGCACCAGGCCCGCCCGCACCACGGCGCCGTCCGGGTCGACGATCCACTCCCCCGGCTCGCGCTCGGGGATGTCGTCGGATTCGGCATCGGTGACCTCCCACGACGAGCCGTCCGACCGCAGGACGGTGGCCCGCCGCCGCACCCCCGCGCCGGCCAGTCCCGGCGACCACAGGCACGCCTCCCGCACGCCGCCGTCGAGCGAGACGACCTCCACCTCGCCGTCCCATTCGAGCCGGTCGAAGTCCAGACCGGGCGCACATTTCACCGCGAGGTCCCGGCCGGCGTAGACGTCGAGCAGGTCGGGCAGCGGCGGCATGAGCGCCGCCGGATCGTGTGTGCGTCTGCCACCGGAACGGCGCGCCGGATCGGCGATGACGACGGTGTCGCGCGTGCACGGCCGCAACGCGTCCGCCCGGACCAGCGTCGCGCCCGGAACGTTGTGCGCGGCCATCGCGAGCCGCACCGGGTCGAGGTCGCTGCCGACCACCGTGTCCGCCACCGGAACGAGCGCCGACAATTCGGCGCCGATCGAGCACGTGACGTCGTGGACGCGGCGCCCGGCAAGCCGCTCGCCGCGATGGCGGGCCACCGCGAGCGGGGTTGCCTGTTGCAGTGCGTCGTCGGTGAACAGCCAGGAGTCGGCGCCCGACAGCTTGGTCTCGGCCTTGCGCCGCAGCAGGACGGTCTCGATCAGCAGTCCGGCGCGGTCGCCGAAACGCGCACGCGCCCGGCCGATGTCGGCCAGGCGCGTCCGCGTGGACAGCTCCGACTCCGCCGTCCGGGTCAGCGCCGCGATGCCCTCGGCGCTGCGCAGATAGTCGACGTCGTCGATCGTGAAGTCGTATCCCAAAGCTCGTTCGACTCGGTTCAGTCGGTGGTGCCCGGCTTCACGCCGGTGATCATCACGTTGTAGAAGAAATTGCGCGGGACGACGTGCTGGAGCACCTTGTCGTCCACCCAGCTCAGCGTCTTGAAGCCGCCGAACGCGAACTTGGCCCAGCCCCAGCCCAGCTTCTCCGGCGGCACGGCGGCCTCGAAGGTGCGGACCGGCCAACCGAGGAGCGCCGCGGCGAACTCCTCCGTCTTGGCCTTGACCTCGACCGCACCGGCCGACTTCGCGATGTTCTCGAGGTCGGTGGGGTCGAAGGTGTGCAGGTCGACGACGGCCTCGAGAGCGGCGGCACGCGACGACTCGTCGAGCTCGGACTGCGGGCGACGCCAGTCGGACAGGAACGGCAGTTTGGTGACGTTGGTGGTCGCGGCCCACGTCGCGCGACCGAGCCAGCGGGCGTAGAAGTTGCCGATCGTGCTGGGTTCACCGGCGAAGACGAAACGGCCACCCGGCTTGAGCACGCGCAGCACCTCGCGCAGCGACTGCTCGACGTCCGGGATGTGGTGCAGCACGGCGTGCCCGACGACGAGGTCGAATGTGTCGTCCTCGTACGGGATGGTCTCGGCGTCGGCGACGCGGCCGTCGACCGGCAGTCCGAGGTGCTCGGCATTGCGCAGCGCGACCTTCACCATGCCCGGGGACAGGTCGGTGACCGAACCGGTCTTCGCGACGCCGCCCTGCATGAGGTTGAGGAGGAAGAAGCCGGTGCCGCAGCCCAGTTCGAGTGCCCGCTCGTACGGCAGCGGCTGGTCGCCGGCGACGGCGTCGAAACGCCCGCGTGCGTAGTCGATGCAGCGCTCGTCGTACGAGATAGACCACTTGTCGTCGTAGGTCTCCGCTTCCCAGTCGTGGTACAGGACCTGGGCGAGCTTGGTGTCCTGCAGCGCCGCCTCGACCTCTTCGGCCGTGGCGTGCGGGTTGGGCGCGGGATCTGTCGGGCTTGCAGTCATGCCGGGAATCCTACCGAATGGTAAGGAATGAACAAGTTCTAGTTTTGCGGTTCTTCCCCCCGCGTTTCGCGCACGTGTCGTCGCCTCGGGGCCCGGAGGACGACGACAAGTGCGCGAAACGCGAGAAGAGGCGCGGCTACTTGCCGGTGAACTTCGCCTTGCCGGGGCCGTTCTCGACGAACGACTCCATGCCGATGGTGCGGTCGGCGGTCGCGAACAGCGACGCGAACAGGTGCTGCTCGATCTTCAAGCCCGTTGCGAGGTCGGTGTCCAGGCCCTGGTCGATCGCGGCCTTCGCGGCGGCGATCGCCCGGCTCGCGGCACCGGTGAACTGCGACGCCCACGTACGCGCGGCGTTGTAGACCTCGTCCGGTGCGACCATCTCGTCGATGAGACCGATCGCAAGGGCCTCCTCGGCGCCGACGAAGCGACCCGTGAAGACCATGTCCTTGGCCTTGGCGGGGCCCACCAGGCGGGCCAGACGCTGCGTGCCACCGCCACCGGGGATGATGCCGAGCAGGATCTCCGGCACCCCGAGCTTGACGTTGTCGCCCGCGATCCGGCGATCCGCGCCGAGGGCCACCTCGAGGCCGCCGCCGAGCGCGTAGCCGGTGATCGCGGCGACCGTCGGCTTCGGGATGTCGGCGATCGCGCCGAGCGCCGACTGCAGGTCGGCGATGATCTCGCTCATCTGCACGAAATCGAGCTCCGCCATCTCCTTGATGTCGGCGCCCGCGGCGAACACCTTCTCACCGCCGTACACGATGACGGCCTTGACCTCCGGATCGACCGTCGCCTGACGCGCAGCCGCCCGAATCTCCTCCTGCACCTGACGGTTGAGGGCATTCATCGGAGGACGCGCCAGACGGATCGTGCCGATACCTTCGGAAACCTCGAGAGTCACAAACTCAGCCATGCGGCTCAGGCTACTGGGCGTCACCCCCAGGGCAGCGCCCCGGTGTCGTAGTAGCCCTCGTCACCCGGGAACGACACCCGCGGCTTGCCGTCGACGAAACTCAACTCCGGCAGGATCGGCGAAATCTCCGGCTCGGCAGCAAGAATCGCGTCGACGCCGTCGAACTCACCCAACGTCGCGAGCTGACGCCACGTCGGCGGCAGCAGGACGCTGCGACGCTGACGCCAGTCGTCGACGGCCGCGGTCGGGGTGCGCCACGCCACCTCGGCGGCCTCGGACGTCTCCCCGTCGGCGTTCTGCCCCTCGGGCAGCACTGCGACGAAGAAGCGGGTGTCGTAGCGACGCCCCTCCTGGACCGGGGTGATCCAGTTCGCCCACGGGCGAAGCAGATCCGCACGCAGCACGAGGTTCTCGCGCGTCAGGAAGTCCGCGAACGACAACTCCCGCGACTCGAGCTGGCGACGGGCCTCGGCGTACCCGGCCGTGTCCGCGACGACGGTGTCCTCCGTCGGGCCGGCGAGCAGGACGCCGCACTCCTCGAACGTCTCCCGCACCGCCGCGCACACGAGCGCCTTCGCGCGGGCCTCGTCGACGCCGAACCGCTCCGCCCACCACGCGGGCGACGGGCCGGACCAGCGGACGTCGGCGGTGCCGTCGGACGGATCGACGCCGCCGCCCGGAAACACCGTCATACCACCGGCGAACGCCATACCGGCGACCCGCCGCAGCAGGAACACCTCGACACCGTCGTCACCGTCGCGCACGAGCATCACGGTGGACGCGTCCTTCGGCGCCGGAGCCGTGGACACGGTCTGCGACTCGTCGAACATTCCGGCCTGCTGCGGGGCACCGGCGGTGGGTGCGCCCGACTCTCGAGAAGTTCCCATACCGGGAACTTACGCCCCGAGTGACGGACGCCTCACCACCAGTCCCAGCGGCCGCGCCCAACGCGCGTGTCGCGAGCGGGCCGGCCGGGTCAGGCCCGGTGCCGTCCGGGATGCCGTGTCCGACGGGCGAAGTAACGGCCGTCGACGCGATCGAGCGTGATCGACTGGCTGAACGCCTCGCTGAGGTTCTCGGCCGTGATGACGTCGTCGAGCAGACCCTGCGAGACCACCCGCCCCTCGGACAGCAACATCGCGTGGGTGAAGCCCGGCGGGATCTCCTCGACGTGGTGCGTGATGAGCACCGTCGCCGGCGAATCGGGATCGGCCGCGAGGTCACCCAGGCGTGCGACGAGTTCCTCACGGCCTCCCAGGTCCAAGCCCGCCGCGGGCTCGTCGAGCAGCAGCAGTTCCGGATCGGTCATCAGTGCCCGGGCGATCAGCACGCGCTTGCGCTCGCCCTCCGAGAGGGTCCCGTACACGCGGTTCGACAGATGCTCGGCACCCAGGCTCTCGAGCATCTCGACGGCGCGCTCGGTGTCCATGTCCTCGTAGCGTTCCCGCCAGCGACCGAGCACCGAATAGCCCGCCGACACCACCAGGTCGCTCACGATCTCGTCCGCCGGGACGCGATGGGCCAGCGCCGACGACGACAACCCGATCCGGGGTCGCAGTTCGGTGATGTCGACGCGGCCGAACGTCTCGCCGAACAGGCGCGCCACACCGGACGTCGGGTGGATCTCGGCGGCCGCCATGCGCAGCAGCGAGGTCTTGCCCGCGCCGTTGGGGCCGAGCACGACCCACTTCTCGTCCAACTCCACTTTCCAGGAGACCGGGCCGACGAGGGTCGCTCCGCCACGGCGAATCAGGACGTCTTCGAAATCGATGAGGAGATCAGGATCTGGTTCCGACACAGCGACCATCTTCGCGTACCGCCCGCCGGAGGGTCCGATCGGACCGGACCTGCGTGTCGGCGGGCCGATCAGGGGATCGGGGCGATCACCGTCATGGAACCGGGCGCAACCTCGGTGAACCCGGCGTCACGCACCGCCACGGCGGCACCGCGAGCGACTTCGTCACACAATTGGGCCCACTGCCCGGGGTCGGCGTCGCGCACCGCGCAGCGATAGCCGTCCGCGGCCCAACGGCGCACCCGTTCCACCGGCATCGCGCCGGCCAGGATCATCGACGCGTGCCCCACCTGCGCGGCGGCCTTGCCGACGCTCATGCCGAGCGAGGCGTTCACCCACAGCGTCGGGACGCCGTCCGGCACCGGTCCGGGCTCGTCGTGCTCGAGGTCGGTGCCGCCGATCTGCAGCTTGCGGATCCGCGGGTCGAGCGCGCCGACCGGTCCCGGCACCAGCGCTCGGGCCTGCGCGCCGGCGACGTCGACGGTGACGCCGTCGACGTCCTGCGCCGCCAGCCACTGCGCGCCACGCGCCCGACGCGCCACCTTGCGGATGCGCGCGTCGGCCCACTCCCGGAACGCGTCCTGCCACGGGCCCGGCTCGCCGTCGTCGTCGGGGCCGACCCGTTCGTCGAGGCACAGGGCGACCGTCGCGGACGCCGCCGCGGCCAGCAGGTCGCTGCGCGCGGGCGGATCGACCTTGGGGAGGTGCAGGACCATCGGCATCGCGAGGACCTGCGCGGGATCCTCCGGGTCGGGACGGCTGCCGTACCCGGCGGCGAGTACGCCGTGCCGAGCCGCGAACCCGTCCCCGGTGAGGGTCATGCGATCGGTACGCGCCGCACGACGCCGTCGACCGCGTCCGCCGCCTCGACCTCGTTCCGAGTGACACCGAGCACGAAGAGCACGGCATCCAGGAACGGGTGCGACAGCGCGGTGTCGGCGACCTCGCGCAGCGCCGGCTTGGCGTTGAACGCCACGCCGAGCCCGGCGGCGTTGAGCATGTCGATGTCGTTGGCGCCGTCGCCGACGGCGACCGTCTGCTCCATGGGAACGCCCACGTCCGCCGCGAACTTGCGCAGCGCGACGGCCTTGGCGGCGCGGTCGACGATGTCGCCCACGACGCGTCCGGTGAGCTTGCCGTCGACGATCTCGAGGGTGTTGGCCTGGACGAAGTCGAGTTCGAGTTCGTGTGCGAGCCCCTCGATCACCTGACGGAACCCGCCCGACACGACGCCGCAGTGGTACCCGAGACGACGCAGCGTCCGGATCGTGGTGCGCGCGCCGGGGGTGAGCTGCAGGTCGGCGGCGACGTCGTCGATGACCGACGCGTCGAGGCCCGCGAGCGTCGCGACCCGCTGGTGCAGCGACTCGGTGAAGTCGATCTCGCCGCGCATCGCTGCTTCGGTGACGGCACGGACCTCGTCCTCCACACCGGCGCGCGCCGCGAGCATCTCGATGACCTCGCCCTGGACGAGGGTGGAGTCGACGTCGAACACGATGAGGCGCTTGGCACGGCGGGCGAGTCCGGCGTGCTCGACGGCGACGTCGACGTTCTCGCCGACCGCGACCTCCGCGAGCCCGGTACGCAACTGCTTGTCCGCCTCGGCGCCGGTGCTCGACGCGGTGACCATCAGCTCGAGGCCGGTCACCGGGTAGTCGGCGACGCCCCGGATCGAGTCGATGTTCGCGCCCTGCCGGGCCAGCTCACGCGACAGCGAGCGGAACGCCCGCGCACTGACCGGGCTGCCCAGCACGACGACGGCGTGCGTGGACACCTGCTGCCGACCCGCCGGGTCGGCACCGATCTCGACGTCGACGTTCATGCCGACGGTGTCCATCGCCTCTTCGAGCTCCTCCTGGAGCGCCTCCGGGTCGGTGGGACACGCGACCAGCACGCCGAGGGTCAGGCGCCCCCGGATCACGACCTGCTCGACGTCGAGCAGGCTCACGTCGTGACGCGACAGCGCCGCGAAGAGCACCGACGTCACGCCGGGCCTGTCCGGACCAGTAACCGTCACCAGAACCGTGGCGTCTGACGCACCCACCGAGAGAACTCCGTCCGTTCGAACTCGAACAACTCGACAATGAAATACCGCTCCCCATTCTGCCAAGTCGGCGCGAGAGCAGCGGAAAGGCCCCGCCCGTAGTACGGGCGGGGCCTTCCGGTAGTGCAGGGACCCTCCGGTCCGCTAGGACTTGGTGTCCTCCAGGACCGCGGTGGAGTGCTTTCCGCCACCGTGTCCGATACCGACATGGGCCTCGTCGCGCATGCGCTCGACCATGTGCGGGTAGTGCAGCTCGAACGCCGGACGCTCCGAGCGGATCCGGGGCAGCTCGGTGAAGTTGTGCCGCGGCGGCGGGCAGGTGGTGGCCCACTCGAGCGAGTTGCCGTAGCCCCACGGGTCGTCGACCTTGACGACCTCGCCGTAGCGGTAGCTCTTGAAGACGTTCCACAGGAACGGCAGCGTCGACGCACCGAGGATGAACGAGCCGACCGTGGAGATCGTGTTCAGCGTGGTGAAGCCGTCGGTGGGCAGGTAGTCGGCGTAGCGACGCGGCATGCCCTCGGCACCGAGCCAGTGCTGGACCAGGAAGGTGGCGTGGAAACCGATGAACGTGGTCCAGAAGTGCCACTTCGCGAGACGCTCGTCCATCATGCGGCCGGTCATCTTCGGGAACCAGAAGTAGATACCCGCGTAGGTGGCGAACACGATGGTGCCGAAGAGCACGTAGTGGAAGTGCGCAACCACGAAATACGTGTCGGTGACGTGGAAGTCGAGCGGCGGGCTCGCGAGCAGCACACCGGAGAGGCCGCCGAAGAGGAAGGTCACGAGGAAGCCGACGGAGAACAGCATCGGCGACTCGAACGTCAACTGGCCCTTCCACATCGTGCCGATCCAGTTGAAGAACTTCACACCGGTCGGGACCGCGATGAGGAACGTCATGAAGGAGAAGAACGGCAGCAGCACGGCGCCGGTGGCGTACATGTGGTGCGCCCACACGGCGATCGACAGGGCAGCGATGGCCATGGTGGCGTACACGAGGCCGCTGTAGCCGAAGATCGGCTTACGCGAGAAGACCGGGAAGATCTCCGAGACGATGCCGAAGAACGGCAGCGCGATGATGTAGACCTCGGGGTGACCGAAGAACCAGAACAGGTGCTGCCACAGCAGGACGCCACCCGTTGCCGGGTCGAAGATGTGGCCACCGAGGTGACGGTCGACGAACAGGCCCATGAAAGCAGCGGTGAGCAGCGGGAACGCCAGCAGGACGAGGATGCTGGTGATCAGGATGTTCCAGGTGAAGATCGGCATCCGGAACATCGTCATGCCCGGTGCGCGCAGGCACACGATGGTGGTGATGAAGTTGACGCCACCGAGGATGGTGCCGAGACCCGCGACGGCGAGGCCGAGGACCCAGAGGTCCGCGCCGACGCCCGGCGAGTGCAGAGCGCTCGTCAGCGGGGTGTAAGCGGTCCAGCCGAAGTCGGCAGCACCACCGGGGGTGATGAAGCCGGCCGTCGTGATGAGGGCGCCGAACAGGTACAGCCAGTAGCTGAACGCGTTCAGACGCGGGAACGCCACATCGGGGGCACCGATCTGCAGCGGGACGATGTAGTTGGCGAAGCCGAACACGACCGGGGTCGCGTACAGCAGCAGCATGATCGTGCCGTGCATCGTGAACAGCTGGTTGAACTGCTCGTTCGAGAGGAACTGCAGTCCCGGCACCGCGAGCTCGGTACGCATCAGCAGCGCCATCAGGCCACCGATGAGGAAGAACGCGAAAGAGGTGACCAGGTACATGATCCCGAGCACCTTGGGATCGGTGGTCGTCACCATCTTGTAGATGAACGAGCCCTTGGGTCCCTGCCGCGGCGGGTAAGGCCTCGCTGCTATCTCCGGGACTGGCTGGGGCGCTACGGCAGTCACTGATCCTCCTGAATGTGCCCTTGGTCGCTCCGCAGGCCGCGCTCTGAGCGCCTACCCCGGACTGGCGGAAGAGGCGATCGCTGGCTTGCGCTCATCGAATCGTAGACGGTGCTTTCGGGCACCGCGGACCGGGTCCTACTCCCTGTCGTACTCGGGCCCTTCGACCTTCGGGCCTCGAGGCCGCGAACAGGGCTTTAGTCCCCCATCGGACCTCTCGACCACCGGCCCGCGGCGTGTCGGCGCGGGCCGGGCCTCACCGCCGAGTCGTACCCGGCTGTCGAGAGCAACGACACATCCATGCTATTAAGGTTTTCCTTACCTAATCCCCTCGGCTCGTCCGTTCCACTCGCTTGGAGTTCCATCTCGTGTACACACTCGCCCGACGCCGCACCCTCACTTCCCTCGCCGCCGTGGGAGCTGCCGTGAGCATCGCCCTCACCGGCTGCTCCTCCACCGAGAGCACAGCCGATACAACGGCCACCGAGTCGACCGGGTTCCCGCGGACCGTCGAGCATTTCCGGGGCGTGGCGAACATCGACGCCGAGCCGCAGCGCATCGTCACGCTCGACAACAGCTACGCCGATGCCGTGCTACTGCTCGAGTCGCCGCTCGTCGGCTTCGTCGACTACCGCGAGCAGGGCCTGCCCGACTACCTCGGCGACGCCCGTGACCGGTTTGCGGCCGACGCGGTGTCGGTCGGCAAGGTGCAGAACGTGAGTCTCGAGAAGGTGGCCCAGCTCGAACCGGACCTCGTCCTGTCGGCCGAGGTGCGCGACGGCAAGAACTACGAGGCGCTGTCGGCACTGGCACCGACGGTCTTCTCCCAGTCGACCGGCCCCACGTGGAAGGACAACATCCGCCTCGTCGCGAAGGCGCTCGGCAAGGAGGATCTGGCCGAGCAGAAGATCGGCGACTACGAGGCCCGCGCCAAGGCTATCGGCGACGAGATCAACGCCAAGGCGAACAACCCCACGGTGTCCGTCGTGCGATTCGCCGGCGAGCCGACCGCTCGCCTCTACCGGACGACGTCGTTCAGCGGCATCGTTCTCGCCGACGCCGGACTCGCCCGCCCGGCCAGCCAGCAGGCCGACCCCGCCGACGCCGGCAGCATCATGAACTCGATCAGCCCCGAGCGCCTGGCCGACGCCGAGGCCGACGTCATCTTCGTCGCGACGTACGAGGATCCCGAAGGCAAGTCGATCAAGGCCGCCGAGGCGTTCCGCCAGAACCCGCTGTGGGGAACGCTGAAGGGGCGCATCGTCGAGGTCGACGACGCGATGTGGATGACGCCGGTCAGCATCCAGGGCGCGCACAAGATCCTCGACGACCTCGCCGAGGCCTTCGGCGTCGACCCGCACAACGGCTAACCTGAGGCGGCCACACGCCGCGCTCGCCGAAGAGGAAGTCGTCGCATTGTCCAGTGCCCAGCCCGTCAGATCTCGCCGTATCGCCGCCGTCGCGCTCGCGACCGTGGCGCTCGTGGGACTCGCCGGCTGCGGTAGCGACACCGCCGACGACGCGAGCACCATCGTGCGGACGACGACCAAGATCGCCGGTGCCGGTGTCGTGAACGTCGAACGCGACACCGGCAACGCGTGCGCGGAGCCCTCGCCCGCCGACCCGGGCGCCGCCGACCCGCAGCGGATCGTCGTCCTCGACACCGCCGCACTGGACGCGGTGTGCGCACTCGGCCTGCAGGGCCGGGTCGTGGGCACCGTCACCCCCGACGGCGCCGACGGGCAGCCGTCGTACCTGGGTCCGGGCGTCGCGGCGCTGCCCGGCATCGGACCGGCCGGCGCCCCCGACGTCGATCTCGTCGCGAAGTCCGCCCCCGACCTGATCGTCGGAGCCGCGCCCGCGGATCCGGTGCTGGTCGATCGACTTCGCGCACTCGCGCCGACTGCGTTCGTCGGCGCCGACGCTGTCTTCTGGAAGAACCGCTTCCTCGCGACCGGTGAGGCGCTGGGACGCTCCGGCGCGGCCCGGCAGGCCCTCGACGCCTACACCGCCGACGCGGCACGGATCGGGAACGATCTCGCTGCCCGGCAGACGCAGGCGTCGGTAGTACGGTTCGGCGCCGATTCGCTCGCGATCACGGGGCCGGGCAGCTTCTCGGGCCAGGTCCTCGCCGACGCGGGCGTCCAGCGACCCGCCTACCAGCGCCTCGAGGTCGCGGCCGAGGAGATCGACGATCTCGGTACCGCGGAGGGCGACGTGATCTACGTCAGCTTCGACGGCCCGGACGGGCTCGAGCACGGCAAGTCCGTGATGGATTCCGACGAGTGGTACGCCCTCGGCGCCGTCCCCGACAAGCGCGTCTTCGCGGTCGACGACGAGATCTGGAACGGCGGGAACGGCATCGTCGCCGCGCGGGCCGTCCTCGCCGATCTGCAGCCGAGCCTCAACGGCTACGCCTAGGAGTTCACCGTGCCGGTACCGGAATTCGTCGCGGCGCTCCGCGACCACGTGGGGCACGCCCCGCTGTGGCTGCCTGGTGTGAGCGCCGTCGTGGTCGACGACACCGGACGGCTGCTGTTGACCCGGCGGGCCGACAACGGCAAGTGGGCCGTGGTCTCGGGCATCCTCGAGCCCGGTGAGGAACCGGGTCCGGCGGTGCTGCGCGAAGTTCGCGAGGAGACAGGCATCGACGCCGAACTGGTCCGGGTGAGCAGCGTCGACACCGCGGGGCCGATCACCTACCCGAACGGCGACGTCGCCAGCTACCTGGACGTGTGCTTCGTTGCGCGCGCGGTGGCGGGTGAGGCTCGCGTGGCCGACGACGAGAACCTCGACGTGCGCTGGTTCTCCCCCGACGCCCTGCCCGCGAATCTCACCGATTCGTCGCGGCGGCGGATCGCGGCCGCCCTCCGCGACGACGAGCGCACCTGGTTCGCGAGGGACTGACCCGTCCCCGACTCAGCCCTGCGCGGTCTCCCACAGACCCATGACGTTGCCTTCCGGATCACGGAAGTAGGCGGCGAAACCCATTGTGCCGACGGGCTGTTTCGCGGCGACGGTGGCGCCGCCGAGCGCCTCGATCTTCGCCAACGCGGCATCGATGTCGGCGACGTCGACGGTGATCACCGGACCCCGGGGTGCCTGGTCGGACCGCTGGAACATGCCGCCGCCGATGTATCCGGGCTCGGCCGGCATCCCGGACTCGGCCACCGGACCCGTGGACACGCCCGTGTACTCGAGTTCCGGCATCTCGGTGACGTTCCACCCGAACGCCTGCCGATAGAAGTTGCGGGCTCGGTCTCCGTCGTCGAACGGGACCTCGAAGTGCACTACTCGACCGGTCATCGCCGTCTCCTCGATCGTCGTCGACTGGGGTCACCTCACTCCAAAGTAGGCCGGGTGCACCGCCGGACTCAACGGCCCGCCGAAACCCCGCCCACACCATTGCCTTTCGCGGTGGCGTCCGGCACCCTTTCCCGGTGACGACATCCGAGTTCGACGCGACCACTCCCCCTGGTGCGGTTCCGCCGCCGCTCCCCGACAAGCACGGCGAGTCGGACGATCCGCGCTATCCGTCGCCGCGGCAGGCGCGGCAGGCGATCGCGTTCGTCGTCGACTGGATCCTGCACGTCGCTGCCGGGCTGGCTGCGATGACCGTTGCGATGGACATACCGGCGGTCGCGGACTGGGCCGCGCTCGCACTGCCGATCGGATGGATCGCCGCGTCGCTCATCGATCGCGTGGTGTTGCAGCGGATCGTCCACGCGACCGTCGGCAAACTCCTGCTCGGCGTCTGCGTCATCCGTCCGTCCGACGGCTCCTGGCCCACCCTCGGCTACCTGCTGAAGTGGTGGCTGCTCGGCGCCCTCGACGCGGTCGCCACCTTCTCGGACAGCCCGTGGCTCGGCAACTACGACAACTCCCCCACCGTGGTCCGACGCCGGGACGTCACGGCGCCCCGAACCGCCCCGTGAAACGCCGACGGCCGAATGTCACACCGGTTCAGTCCAACTGAACGCGTGTGACATTCGGCCGCGGAGAGTGCGGTGGAACTAGAAGTCCCAGTCGTCGTCCTCGGTGTTGACGGCCTTGCCGATCACGTAGCTCGAACCCGAGCCCGAGAAGAAGTCGTGGTTCTCGTCCGCGTTCGGCGACAGGGCCGAGAGGATCGCCGGGTTGACGTCCGTCTCGTCCTTCGGGAACAGACCCTCGTAGCCGAGGTTCATCAGCGCCTTGTTGGCGTTGTAGCGCAGGAACTTCTTGACGTCCTCGGTGAGACCGACCTCGTCGTACAGGTCCTGCGTGTACTCGACCTCGTTGTCGTACAGCTCGAACAGCAGCTCGAACGTGTAGTTCTTGAGTTCCTCACGCTCGGCCTCGGTGACCCGCTCGAGTCCGCGCTGGTACTTGTAGCCGATGTAGTACCCGTGCACGGCCTCGTCACGGATGATGAGGCGGATCACGTCGGCCGTGTTGGTCAGCTTGGCCCGCGACGCCCAGTACATCGGCAGGTAGAAGCCCGAGTAGAACAGGAACGACTCGAGCAGCGTCGAGGCGACCTTGCGCTTGAGCGGGTCGTCGCCCTTGTAGTAGTCGAGGACGATCTGCGCCTTGCGCTGCAGGTTCGGGTTCTCCTCCGACCAGCGGAACGCGTCGTCGATCTCCCGCGTCGTGCACAGCGTCGAGAAGATCTGCGAGTAGCTCTTCGCGTGCACCGACTCCATGAACGCGATGTTCGTGAGCACGGCCTCCTCGTGCGGCGTGACCGCATCCGGGATGAGGCTGACGGCGCCGACGGTGCCCTGGATGGTGTCCAGCAGCGTCAGACCGGTGAACACGCGCATCGTGAGCTGCTGCTCGTTCGGTGTGAGGGTGGCCCAGGACTGGATGTCGTTGGACACCGGCACCTTCTCCGGCAGCCAGAAGTTGCCGGTGAGACGGTCCCACACCTCCGAGTCCTTCTCGTCGGGGACGCGGTTCCAGTTGATCGCCGAGACGCGGTCGACCAGCTTGATGCGCGTGCCGTCGGCCGGAGAGTGCACGTTAGGGGCGGAGGTCATCGTTCTTCCCTCTTCGAGTTTCGTTGCGGGGTCTCAGAATTGGCGATCACAACATGCACGAGACGCAACCCTCCACCTCGGTCCCCTCGAGGGCCATCTGACGCAGGCGGATGTAGTACAACGTCTTGATTCCCTTGCGCCACGCGTAGATCTGCGCGCGGTTGACGTCACGCGTGGTGGCGGTGTCCTTGAAGAACAGCGTCAGCGACAGGCCCTGGTCCACATGCTGCGTGGCGGCCGCGTAGGTGTCGATGATCTTCTCGTACCCGATCTCGTACGCGTCCTGGTAGTACTCCAGGTTGTCGTTCGTCAGGTAGGGCGCCGGGTAGTAGACGCGACCGATCTTGCCTTCCTTGCGGATCTCGATCTTCGCGGCCACCGGGTGGATCGAGCTCGTGGAGTTGTTGATGTACGAGATCGAGCCCGTCGGCGGGACGGCCTGCAGGTTCTGGTTGTAGATGCCGTACTGCTGCACCGACGCCTTCAGCTCGCGCCAGTCGTCCTGCGTCGGGATGTGGATACCGGCGTCGGCGAACAGCTGCCGCACCTTCTCGGTCTTGGGCTCCCACACCTGGTCGGTGTACTTGTCGAAGTACTTGCCCGACGCGTAGTCGGACTCCGGGAAGCCCTTGAAGTGGGTACCCCGCTCCTTCGCGATCAGGTTCGACGCGCGGATCGCGTGGTACACGACCGAGTAGAAGTAGATGTTCGTGAAGTCGATGCCTTCTTCGGAGCCGTAGAAGATCCGCTCGCGCGCGAGGTAGCCGTGCAGGTTCATCTGCCCCAGGCCGATCGCATGAGAGTCGTTGTTGCCCTGCTCGATCGACGGCACCGAGTAGATGTGCGTCTGATCCGAGACGGCGGTGAGCGCGCGGATCGAGGTCTCGATGGTCTTCGCGAAGTCCGGCGAGTCCATCGTCAGCGCGATGTTCAGCGAGCCGAGGTTGCACGAGATGTCCTTGCCGACATGGCTGTAGGACAGATCGTCGTTGAACGTCGACGGGGTCGAGACCTGCAGGATCTCCGAGCACAGGTTCGAGTGCGTGATCTTGCCGGCGATCGGGTTCGCCCGGTTCACCGTGTCCTCGAACATGATGTACGGGTAGCCCGACTCGAACTGCAGCTCGGCGAGGGTCTGGAAGAACTCGCGCGCCTTGATCTTCGACTTGCGGATCCGCTTGTCGTCGACCATCTCGTGGTACTTCTCGGTGACGTTGATGTCCGCGAACGGCACGCCGTAGATGCGCTCGACGTCGTACGGCGAGAACAGGTACATGTCCTCGTTCTTCTTCGCGAGCTCGAACGTGATGTCGGGGATCACGACGCCCAGCGACAGCGTCTTGATGCGGATCTTCTCGTCCGCGTTCTCACGCTTGGTGTCGAGGAAACGGTAGATGTCCGGGTGGTGCGCGTGCAGGTACACCGCGCCGGCACCCTGCCGGGCACCGAGCTGGTTCGCGTAGGAGAACGAGTCCTCGAGCAGCTTCATGATCGGGATGACGCCGGAGCTCTGGTTCTCGATCTTCTTGATCGGCGCGCCGTGCTCACGAACGTTGGTGAGCAGCAGGGCGACTCCGCCACCGCGCTTGGAGAGCTGCAGGGCCGAGTTGATCGAACGGCCGATCGACTCCATGTTGTCCTCGATGCGCAGCAGGAAGCACGACACGGGCTCGCCGCGCTGCTTCTTGCCGGAGTTGAGGAACGTGGGCGTCGCCGGCTGGAAGCGTCCGGCGATGATCTCGTCGACCAGTTCGGTCGCGAGCGTCTCGTCGCCCGCCGCGAGGGTGAGCGCCACCATGCACACACGGTCCTCGAAGCGCTCGAGGTAGCGCTTACCGTCGAACGTCTTGAGGGTGTACGACGTGTAGTACTTGAAGGCACCGAGGAACGTGGGGAACCGGAACTTCTTCGCGTAGGCCCGGTCGATCAGCCACTTCACGAAGTTGCGCGAGTACTGGTCGAGGACCTCACGCTCGTAGTAGTTCTCCCTGACCAGGTAGTCGAGCTTCTCGTCCAGGTTGTGGAAGAAGACCGTGTTCTGGTTGACGTGCTGCAGGAAGTACTGCTTGGCGGCCTCACGATCCTTGTCGAACTGGATCTCGCCGCTCGGACCGTACAGGTTCAGCATCGCGTTGAGCGCGTGGTAGTCCAACTCGCCCGCCGACGCGTCGGGTTGTGCCGCAGCGCGCTCTACACTCCCAGCCGGGGCTGAATCTGTGATGGTCGGTGCCACTGTTCACTCTCCATGAATTGTGCGAGGCCCTCGCGCACGGCGACGACGTCCTCGGCTGTTCCCATTAGTTCGAAGCGGTACAGGTACGGGACCCGACACTTCTGTGAAATCACGTTCCCGGCGTAGCAGTAGGACTCGCCGAAGTTCGTGTTGCCGGCAGCAATCACCCCTCGGATGAGGTCGCGATTGTGCTCGTTGTTGAGGAATCGGATGACCTGCTTGGGCACGTAGCTCGTGTCGCGTCCCGTCGACGTCGTGCCGCCCCCGTAAGTGGGGAGGATCAGGACGTACGGTTCGTCGACCTCGAACGCGCCTTCGCGGTCACGTAGTGGAATGCGCGTAGCGGGGACACCGAGTCGTTCGACGAATCGGTGTGTGTTCTCCGACGCGCTGGAGAAGTACACCAGCGAAGCCATCGGCGTTCACCATTTCACTCGAGGTGGATCGTCCCCGCGGGGCTGCGGCGCGGCGGCTCAGGCAGCGTTTGCGGTGAGGTCCTTGATGCGGTCCGGGCGGAAGCCCGACCAGTGCTCCTCGCCAGCCACGACGACGGGGGCCTGGAGGTACCCGAGGGCCATCACGTAGTCGCGAGCCTCGGGGTTCTCGGAGATGTCGACGATGTCGTATTCGAGACCGGCCTTGTCGAGGGCACGGTAGGTGGCATTGCACTGAACGCAGGCGGGCTTGGTGTAGACGGTGATGCTCATGACGGGTCCCTCTTTCCACGGCCTGGCGAGCTCTGGATGTGCACTCTGTTGCCGAGGATGAGGCCTACTTTCGTACCCGGGATCTGATTCGTTCCCGTTGTGCCCTCTCGGCTGTGTAGACACTACACCTTGTGGCCGACAGAAACCCACAACCCGATATCTTGCGAGTGACACGGTTGATATTCGCAGGTCGGCAGCTTCCGGAGCACCCCACGAAACCGCCTTTCGGCGTGTCGCGGGTCACATTTCCGTGGCCGTGCGGAGGTGAGTTCGATCACGCCGCCGCCGCCGGCCTGCGCGGGCGCGTAACCCGCGCCACAGAACCGGCCGGACAGGGCCGACCACACCGCCCGCGCGCCGCCGTTCACCACCTCGACGCCGCGCCCCCGAACCCCTGCGGGAGCCCGCTTCCGACACGCCGAGCGCGACACGCCGAGATCCTCTCCATACATCGCGATCGGTATCACCCGAGGCCCCGCCAATGCTGTTAACTGGCAGATAACCAACCGTCACGCGGTGCCCCATGGTCGGGCACCCTGTGCCAGGGTGGGAAGCGTGCCCGACAATGCGAGCCCATACCTCTTCGCACCCGTCTCGGACGTCGTCCGCGTCACCCCCAACATGCAACGCATCACCCTGCGGGGCGGCGACCTGCGGCACTTCGCTTCGAGCGGCGACCCCGACGAACGCCTGCTGGTGGTGTTCCCGAACCCGGGAGACGACGCACCCCCGCGCCCGCAGCGGATCGGAACCGCCGTCGACTACCCGGCCGACGGCGCCCGTCCGGAAATGCGGAGTTACACGGTGCGGCGGTGGGATGCGTCGGCCTTCGAGATGGACCTCGACTTCGCCGTCCACGAGGGCGGCGCCGCCGTGCGGTGGGCGCTGCAGGCCCGCCCGGGGCAGACGCTGGGTGTCACCACCGCATCCGGTTGGTACCGCCCACCGCCCGACACCGCATGGCAGCTGCTGCTCGCCGACATGACGGCGCTACCCGCGGTGGGCCGCATCGTCGAAGGGTTGCCCCGCGGCGCCCGGGTGCACGTCGTCGCCGAGGTCACGACCCCCGCCGACGAGCAGCGATTCGACACCGCCGGCGACGTGACCTACACGTGGCTGCACGGCACCGGAAACGGCGTGGGCCCCAGCGCGCTCGCGACGGCCGCCCGCCGGCACGACCTTCCGGACGGTCCGGGCTACGTGTGGTTCGCGGGCGAGGCCGGACTCTCACGCGCGATACGCCGGTGGCTGCGCCACGACCTCGGCCGGCCCACCGAGCGCTACCACGTCCTCGGCTACTGGCGCGCCGACAAGGAGGCGTGGACGGCGCGCTACGAGCAGGTGCGCGAACAGATCGAGTCCGCCCAGATCGCCGCCCTGGAATCGGGCGGCGACTTCGACTCGGTCCGCGACGCCGTCGACGCGGCAATGGACGACGCCGGACTCTAGGCTCCCGAAACGGCTGAAGGGTTCCTTCGTGCGCTCGGAGCGCACGAAGGAACCCTTCAGCTGTAGGACAGGTCGGCGTCAGGCGCTGACGAGATCCTTGGAAGCCTCGACCAGGGCGGCGACGACGCCACCGACCTGCTGGGCGACCTCGGCGTTCTCACGCGGGTGCAGCTCGCCGAACTTCTGGATGGTGCCACCGATGGACAGTTCGGCGGCGAGGACGTTGCCGCCGGCGATGCCGAGCGCCTTGCGGGCGTCGTCGTGGGCCCACTTGGCGGCGTTGGGGCTCGGGGAGGCGCTGATGACGGCGACCGGCTTGTCCTTGACGGCACCGGCACCGTAGGGGCGCGAGAGCCAGTCGATGGCGTTCTTGAGAACGGCGGGAACGGTGCCGTTGTACTCGGGGGTGACCAGGAGCAGGGCGTCGGCCTGGGCGGCGGCGGCGCGGAGCTCGTCGACACCGGCGATCGAGGCGCCCGGGACGTCGATGTCCTCGTTGTAGAAGGGCAGGTCTCCGAGGCCCTCGAAGATCGTGACCTCGACGCCCTCGGGGGCGACGGCCGCGGCGGTCTCGGCGACCTGACGGTTGACGGAGCCGGCGCGGAGGCTGCCGACGAGGGAGAGAACGCGGGTCTCAGACATGACTGGTGCTTCCTTCGATGGTGCGATGGTTGACGCTGCAACAGGTATAGCAGCATAAACGGACCGCGGTCCACTTCTGTTCCCGCTGGGCTACGATGCCTCACGTGAACAGCCCACTCCTTCCGCTGGTGGATGCCGAGATCCCCGAGAGATGTGACGCTGCCCGCAATCGGAAACTGCTCCTCGATGCGGCGGCGGACCTCGTCGCGGAGCGCGGCGTCGACGCCGTGACGATGGAGGCCGTCGCCGCCAAGGCCGGGGTCGGCAAGGGCACCGTCTTCCGACGGTTCGGCAGCCGCTCCGGACTGATGAACGCACTGCTCGACCACACCGAGCGCGAACTGCAGCACGCGTTCATGTTCGGTCCCGCGCCGCTCGGGCCCGACGCTCCCCCACTGGACCGTCTCATCGCCTTCGGCCGCGCCCGCCTCGACATGGTGACCGTGCAGGGCGACGTGCTGCGCGCCGCCGAGGGGTCACCCGACGTGCGCTTCGGCGGTCCGGCCCGTGCGGTGAGCCTGCGCCACGTCGTCACGCTGCTCGCAGACGCGGGCGTCGACGGTGACGTGGAACTGCTCGCCGTCGCTCTCCTCGCCACGCTCGAAGCCGGCCTCGTGCTGCACCAGATCCGGGTGCTCGGAATATCGCCCGCACGCATCGCGAACAACTGGGAAGACCTGGCCCGCCGAATAACTCGAATCGGACCCGATCTCGCCTAGGGTGTGCCCATGCGCACGCCGATCGTCCTCCTCGCACTTCTCGCCGTCGCGACCTCCGGCGGGTGTGGCAGCGCCGACGGCGACAGCGGCGCATCCACCACCACGTCCGCATCGGCTGCGTCCCCGGGCGACGCCCTGTGGGGCAGGACGTTCGTGTCGACCTCCGTGACGGGCCCGGCGATCCCCGGCGGCGGCCCGCTCGAGGTGGCCTTCCCTGAGCGGAACTCGATCGCGATGAGCGCGGGCTGCAACCGGGGCGTGAGCAGCGTCGATCTCGCCGACGGCATCGTGCGGACGGGCGCGATCGCGACCACCATGATGGCGTGCCCGGGAGAACTCGCGGGTGCCGACAAGTGGATGACCGACCTGTTCGAGGCGCGGCCGACCTGGGCGCTGGACGGCGCGATCCTCACGCTGACGGCCCCCGGCGCCGCCGTCACGCTCACCGACAAGAAGACCGCGAACCCGGATCGCCCGGTCGTCGGCACCACGTGGGTGGTCGACACGCTCGTCACTCCGCAGGCCGTCAGCACGTCGGCCGCGCTCGAGGCGTCGGCCCCCACGCTGACGATCGACGACGCCGGCCAGGTCACCGGCTCGACCGGATGCAACCGCTTCAACGGCCCGGCGACCATCGCGGGCGACACCATCACGTTCGGACCGTTGGCGACGACGAGGATGGCGTGCCCCGCCGACGTCGCCGACGTCGAGCGTTCGGTTCTGCACGTGCTGGACGGCCCGGTCACCTACGAGGTGGACGGGCCCACGATGCGACTGACGAAGGACGACGGCACGGGCCTGGGCCTGCGCGGCGCGTAAGCCCGCTCGATCATCGGCCCGCCGGCGCGCGACCGGGAGCGGGGCGGCCGGGCGGCCGGGCGAGCAACGCCTCCCACCCGGTGCTGCGGGCCACGAACCCGTGCCGATCGTAGAAGTCGAACATCGCGATCAGGCGATCGCGCGCGTCGCGCGGCAGATCACCGCCGTACCTGTCGGCCCACTCGTCGACGCGGATGCGGCGCACCGTGACCTCGTGCGGGAGGGCTCGGGACCACTGCCCGATGCTCGACACCTCGGCGGCCCCGAGTTCGTAGGTGACGCCGTGATGGACGTCGGCGCCCTCGTCGAGCACCCGGGCAGCCGCCGCGGCGACGTCCGGGAGGCGCACGAACGTGAAGGGCGCGTCGGGGTTGTACGGCACCTCGAGCGCCGTGGCGGTGCCGTCGAGCAGCGTCGGGAAGTTCTCGGCGTACGCACACGGCTGCAGGATCGTCCACTGCACGCCCCCGTGGGTGCGCAGCATGTCCTCACACACCGCCTTGTCGAGATGGTGCGGCATCGCGGGGGTGTGCGGCCACGCCACCGAGTGGTAGACGACGTGGTGCACGCCGGCCCGGGCTGCCGCGTCGAGCGTGCGGCGCAGCAGCCCCGGCTCGTCGGGATGCACGTTGGGTGCGATGAAGTACACCCCCCGGCAGCCCGTCAGGGCGGCCTCGAGCCCCTCCCCCGTCTCGAGGTCGACGCGGCGATCACCGGCGCGCCGGGCGGTATGGACCACCCGGCGCACCGGCCGCCCCGCGAGTGCGCGAACGACTGCCGCTCCGGTCTTGCCGGCGGCGCCGATGACGGCGAGTTCGCCGCCGCGGGGCTGGAAGCGATCCATCAGGTCAGCTCCCGACGAAGTCGTACTCGGCGAACTTCGCCCCGCCGGAGAGTCGTTCGTAGCCGGGGCCGCGGTCGAAGAACGGTTCGCCGTCACTGCGCTCGGTCCGCATCCGTTCCCGCAGGTGCGTCGTCGCGGCGAGATCCACGACCGGCTCGTCGGTCGTCGATTCCGGCGCCAGCACCACGCCGTAATCGTTTCGGGCGCCGTCCGGAGACACCTTGCGCCACAACACGTCCCGGACGACCTCCTCGACGGGCCGGTCCAACGGATCGCCCCAGCCGCCACCGCCGGTGGTCCGGATCCGGACCACTTCCCCGGCCTTGATCGGCTCCGCGTCGGTGAGGGCGTCGAACTCGCGCTCGTTCGGCCCGCCGGGATCGAGGACCACCGAGAAGGGCCGTCCGGCCTTGCCGCCCTTGACTCCCCAGCAGGACAGGATCGAGCGGTCGGCGATCGACATGAAGTGCGCGTCCTTGAGCATGCGGATGTGCTTTTCGTACCCGAGTCCGCCGCGGTAGCGGCCGGCGCCTCCGGAATCGATGGCCAGGCCCAGCTTCTCGACGACGAAGGGGAAGCGGCTCTCGGTGAACTCGGTCGGCAGGTTCCGGGAATCGGGGACCACGTGGATCGTGTCCTCGCCGTCGGCGTAGTGCCGGCCGCCGGAGCCGCCACCGAGGACCTCACGCATGAGGTAGGAGTGCCCCTCGAAGTCCTCGCCGTAGACGCCGGTGTAGCGGATTGTCTCCTGGTCGGCCGGCATGTTCCCGTCGACGGCCTTGGCGACCACACCTGCCAGAACGCCGAGCAGACGCAGGATCACGAAGGTGCGCGCGTTCGTGGGGGCCGGGAAGATCGGAGTGATCAGGGTGCCCTTCTCGGGGAACTTCATCTCGATCAGCGGCACCACGCCCTCGTTGACGTCCAGTTCCGCCATGCGCTCGGGGGTGTCCGCGAGATTGCGCAGAATCGGCGCCAGCCACTTGACGAGGAAGTTTCCGTCCGCGTAGTCGCCGCAGTGGTTGATCGGCCCCTTCGCCTGCGGACCGGTGCCGGTGAAGTCGAGGATGAGCCGCTCGCCGCCCGCGTCCTCCGGGCCGGTCTTGGTCAGGGTGATGCGCTGCGTGTGCAACTTCGGTTCGTCGACGCCGTCGTGTTCGGCGTAGTCCTCCCACGTGTACTCGCCCACCGGGATCTTGCTGAGGATCTCCCGCCGGTAGGTCTCCGTGGTGGCATCCATCATCGCGTCGAAGCACGCCTCGACCGTCTCGACGCCGTAGCGCTCGAACAGTTCGGTCAGGCGCCGAGCCCCCATCAGGCAGGCGGAGCACTCCGCGTCGAGGTCCGCCGCGAGCGCGTCGGGCATCCGCGAGTTGCGGGTCATGATGCGCAACGCCGCCTCGTTGGGCACACCGCGGTCCCACAGCTTGATCGGCGGCACCATGAGCCCCTCCTCGTACACCGTGGTCGCGCCGGACGGCATCGACCCCGGGCAGCAGCCACCGATGTCGTCGTGGTGACCGAAGGCCTGGACGAAGGCGACGACGGACGGCTCGGTGTCGCCGGGCCGGGTGGCGAAGACGGGCACCGTCACGCAGAGATCAGGGAGGTGACCGATACCGCCCTCGGAGAGGTAGACGTCGTTGTGGAAGTACACGTCTCCGGGGTTCATCGTCTCCAGCGGGAAGTCCCGTGCGACCGGGTGGACGAGCGCCGAGTACGAGCGGCCCGTGAGCTTGCGCAGGTTCCGGTCGTGGATGCCGGCGCGGAAGTCGTGTGCGTCGCGGATCATCGGCGACCGGGAGGTCCTCGAGATCGACGTCTCGACCTCCATCTCCACGCTGGCGAGGTAGCCGGCGACGATCTCCACGAGGACCGGATCGGGCGCTGCCCCATCCGGGGGGCTCAACCGGTACGGCTTGCTCGCCTGCACGGCAGCGGGCTCGGTGATGGCAGTCATCGGTTCACTCCGTTCGAGTCGGACGTCTTGGCGATGCGGATGTTCCCGAACGCGTCGATGCGTGCCCGGAATCCGGGATGGACGGGAATGGTGGAGCTGAACTCCTCGATCACCGCCGGACCGTCGAGTTCGTCACCTGCCCCGAGCTTCGTGCGGTCGTAGACCGCGGTGGTGACCCACTCGTCGAAGTAGGCCGGGCGCGTGCCGGTGACGGCGCTCTCCGCTCCCTGCCCGGCGGGGATCTCGGTGAGCTCGGGGCGTTTGATCGGTCCGATACCGCTCACGCGGAGGTTCACCCACTCGACGTGCTGGTGAGGGTCTCCCCGGAAGTCGTAGCCGTACAGCTCGCGGTGGGCCTGATGGAATCGCTCGGCCGCCTCGTCCATGAGGGTCCGGGTGACGGGACCGTCGCCGATGGGGACACGCACCTCGAACGCCTGGCCGAGGTAGCGAAGGTCGGCCGAGCGCGCATAGCGGCGCTGATCGGACGCGAATCCCTCGTCGGCGAGCGCGCGCTCCGCTTCCGCGGCGAGAGCGTCGAACTCGGATTGCAGCGCGTCGGCCTTCAGCCGGTCGTGCCTGGAGACGTGGGTCTGTACGTAGTCGTTGCGCACGTCGACCGTGAGCAGACCGAACGCGGAGACGTTGCCCGGATTCGGCGGGATCAGGACATCGCGGAGTCCGAGGATGTCGACGAGCCGGCACGCGAGCAGCGAGCCGGATCCACCGAAGGTCACCAGCGTGAAGTCGCGCACGTCGAGCCCGCGCTTGACGGTGATCTGGCGCAGCGCGTTGGCCTGGTTCCAGGCCGAGACCTCGAGGATGCCCGTCGCGCACGCTTCGAAGTCGAGGCCCAACGTGCGGGCCAGTTCCTCGACGCCCTTGCGGGCGAGTTCGGTGTCGAGCGGGATCTCGCCGCCGAGCAGGTGCGGAGGGATACGGCCGAGCAGCACGTGCGCGTCCGTGATCGTCGGCTCGCTGCCGCCCTTGCCGTAGCACAGGGGGCCCGGGTCGGCGCCCGCCGACTGCGGACCGACGCGCAGCGTCCCCTCGGGCGTCATCCACGCGATCGAGCCGCCGCCGGCGCCGACCGTGACCACGTCGATCATCGGGATCTTCGACGGGTACACGCCCACCCGCCCCTCGGTGGTGAGTGCGGGCTCACCACGGACGACGACGGTCACGTCCGTGGAGGTGCCGCCACCGTCGCAGGTGAGCACCTGGTCCACGCCGGCCACACTGGCGATGAGTGCCGCGCCGAGGGCGCCCGCCGCCGGCCCGGACAGGACCGTCGTGATCGGCTGGTGGACAACCTCTTTGGCGGACAGCACGCCTCCGTTCGACTTCATCACGTAGAACGGAATGTCGCGCCGCTCCCCCTCGACGGACGAGAACTCCCGCAGGCGTGTCGCGATGTTGTTGACGTAGTTCCGGATGTTCGGCTTCACCGCGGCATCGACGAGAGTGGTGATCGACCGCTCGTACTCGCGATACTCGCGCAGCACCTCGCTCGAGATGCTCACGGTCGCGTCGGGGAATTCCTCGAGCAGGATGTCCCGGACACGCCGCTCGTGGCTGGGGTCGGCGTAGGAGTGCATCAGGCACACGCCGATCGTCCGAATGTCACGGTCCGCGAAGAAACGGGCCGCCGAACGCACGTCGTCCTCGTTCAGCGGGCGGATCTCGTTGCCGTCGAACGCAAGCCTGCCGCGGACGGTGCGTACGCGGTCGGCGGGGACGATCCGATCGGGCTTGACCCAGAAGTACGAGTTGCCGTAACCGTCCGGGACGGACTGGCGGGCGATCTCGAGCACGTGCTCGTAGCCCTCGGTGGTGATGAAGCCGAGGTTCCCCACCTTTCCTTCGAGCAGCTTGTTCGTCGCGACCGTGGTGCCGTGGCTGACGGCACCGATCGCATCACCGGTCTCCCCCAGTTGCGCGAGCACCTTCTCGATCCCCGCGAGGAACCCGAGCGCCGGATCCGCGGGCGTGGACGGGGTCTTCGTCGTGACGACGGCCCCGGACTCCTCGTCCACTGCCACGACGTCGGTGAATGTGCCGCCGGTGTCGATGCCGACCCGGATTTTCCTGGATTCCACGCTGCCTCCTGGCTGGTCTCGCCCGTTCCTACCTGCGTGCTCCCATTCCACCCGCTCGATCGCGCGGATTCTTTGTCACATTTCGCCGAACCCGACGGTGCCCGTTGGGGGTTGACGACACTGCTGCACAGACGACGGCGCCCCGGGCCGTAGCCCGGGGCGCCTGCTCCCGCCGTCCGCTCGAACGGCTACCTTCGTGCGCCGCCGCGCGCGAGGATCCCGCCGACCACGACGCCGGTGAGGGCCAACGCGGCCCCCACCGCCGCCGAAGCGAACAGTGCCGGGGCGGAGACGGACTCGCCGCTCCGAGCGGGGACGGCCGACGCCCCGACCGCGCGCGCCGCGCGCGCCGCGGACGCCACGGGCGCGGCCGGCGAGGCACCCGCGACGATCTCGGCTGCTTCGACGACGTCGGCCGGGGCGTCGGCCACCGGGATGCCGTCGACGATCACACCGTCGATGCCCTTGAAGAAGACGCCCGCCATCTTCTTGGCCACACCGGTGATCATGCGCTGGCCGACGCCACCGACCATGCCGCCGACCACGGCATCGGCGTCGTAGCTCAGCAGAGTGCCGCCGCCCTCGCACTCTTCGAGCCGCACCGTGACGTCGGCCTTCACGGTGCCCGGGGCGCCCGAGCCGGATGCGGTGAGCACGAAGGACTCCGGCCGATTCTGTTGCGACAGAATCACTTCTCCGTCGTAGGTGCCCTTGATGGAGGCGACGCCCGCCGTGATCGACAACTTGTAGTGATTGTCGGCGAGCTGTTCGAGCGACTGCACGCCCGGGATCGTGGCGGCAAGCACACGCCCGTCCTGCAGGTTGTCGTACACGACCTCGGGCGGAGCCAACAGCTGCGCGGTGCCGGCGATTCTCATTCGTTCTCCTCGCTCTGGGACGCTGCGTGCGTCAGACGCAGCTCGAACAACTCGGAAGGTGATATCGGCATGGACCGGATCGGGATGCCCTCGGCATCCTCGATCGCGGCGGCGATGACCGCCGACGTCGGGATCACGCCCGCCTCGCCGGCGCCCTTCATGCCGAGCGGGTTGAGACCGGACGGGGTGACGGTGTGGTCCATGTCGAGGGAGTCGGGCATCTCGGTGACGAAGGGCATCAGGAAATCCATGTACGACGCGTTGAGCATCTGCCCGTGCTCGTCGTAGACGATCCTCTCGTACAACGCGCCGCCGATCCCCTGCGCGACGGCGCCCTGGACCTGCCCTTCGACGATCCGCGGATTGATGACGTTGCCGCAGTCGTGCACCACCGCGTACTTCCGCACGAGGATCTCGGCGGTGACCGGGTCGGTCTCGACGATCGCGGCGTGCACACCGGACGCGAAGGTCGACGTCGGCGGCGAGTAGTAGCCGGTGGCCTCCAGGCCCGGCTGCTCGCCTTCCCGGACCGGGGGCACGGTCATGTCCGTCTCGGTGGACGCGAACCCCGTCGCCAGCCGCGACGACTCGTCGAACGCGTACCGCAGCGGATTCGACAGCACCGCGACCACACCGAGCGGAATCGACGTGCCGGCGGCACCGGGTTCCGTGCCCTTCCGGCAGACGTGCCCGCCGCGCAGTTCCAGATCGCCCGGATCCAGGTGCAGGTGCTCACCGGCGATCTTCCGTGCCTTCTCCGCGACCATCTGCGCCGCGACGTGGAAGGCGGAACCCGACATGACCGCACCGCGTGACGCGAACGTGCCGACGGCGTACCCGAACCGTCGGGTGTCGCCCGTGACGATCTCGACGTCGGAGACGGGCACCCCCAGATCGTCGGCGACGATTTGCGCGAAGGACGTCTGGTGTCCCTGGCCCTGCGTGGTCAGACCCGTTGCGGCCTTGACCTTCCCGGAGGTCTCGACGAGGACGTGGGCGCCCTCGTACGGTCCCGGCCCGGTGCCCTCGACGTACGCGCCGACGCCGATACCGACGGTGCGACCCTGCGCCTCGGCTCGCCGCTTGTACTCGGGGAAGCCGTCCCAGTCGATCAGCTCCTTCAGCTTGTCGATCCCGGCCTGGTAGTCCCCGGTGTCGTAGATGAGCGGCCGCCCGTCCTGGAACATCAGACCGAAGTCGTACGGCATCTCCTCCGGCCGAATGAGATTGGCCTCCCGGACCGCGAGGACGTCCTTGCCGAGGTACTGGGCGATGGCATCCATCGAGCGTTCCATCGCGAACACGGCCTGGGGGCGCCCCGCACCCCGGTAGGGCGTCACCAGCACGGTGTTGGTGTACAGCGAGTACGCGTCCACCCGGAAGGATCTCGGCTTGTACGGCCCGAGCACCTGCGTGGAGGTGTTCAGCATGACGATGATGCCGTAGGGCAGGTACGCGCCGTTGTCGTGCCAGAACGTGAAGTCGAAGGCCAGCAGCCTGCCCTCGTCGTCGAATCCGACCGTGACCTGCTGGAGCTGGCCGCGCTCGTGAGCGCTCGACACGAAATGTTCGCGGCGGTCCTCCACCCACTTGACCTCACTGGAGATTCCCGCGCGGCCGAGTTGGCGTGCGGCCCACGTGACCATCACCTCCTCCGGCCAGGGGTGCACGATCTTCACGCCGAAACCGCCACCGACGTCGGGCGCGATGCAGTGCACCTTGTTGTGCGCCATGTTCAGTCGCGCCGCGATGGCGGCGCGCGCCGAGGTCGACGTCTGTGTGGAGGTCCAGAAGGTGAGGGCCTGCTCGTCGTCGTCCCACCGCGCGTAGACGCCCTTGCCTTCCATCGGCATCGAGGCGGACCGCTCGATCTCGAGGTCCAACGTCAGCCGGTGTGGGGCCGAGGCCAACTCGGCGTCGAGGTCACCGAAGCCGTGCTGCAGGTGCGCGGCGACGTTGTCGGGGACATCGGCGTGGACGGCATTCTCGGCGCGGCGCGCCACGTCGATACCGACGACGGGCGGCAGCATCTCGTAACCCACCTCGATCAGCGCGCAGGCGTCCTCGGCGATGTACCGGTTGTCCGCGACGACCATCGCGATGGCCTCGCCGACGTGGTTGACCTCGTCCTTGGCCAGCGGATACCCGTTGCGGGGTGCCGTGATCGCGGGGTGCGGGATCAGGAGCGGCAGATTCTCCGCCATGCCGGCCGAGTCCGCCTCGAGGTCCTCGTAGGTGTAGATCGCGTGCACCCCGGCCAGCTCCGAGGCGGCATCGGTGTCGATCCCGGTGATCCGCGCGTGCGCGTGCGGTGAGCGTACGAAGGCCGCGATCAGCGCATTGTGGCCGAGGTCGTCGAGGTACCGCCCGTTGCCGCTGAGCAGGCGCGCGTCCTCGCTCCGGGGAATCGGCTTACCGAAGTACCGGTCCGGCTCGGACGCCACCTCGGACGCCGTGTCCGTGGTGGGGCGCTCGGCGGGCTTGGGTTTGGTGACGCTCATGCCCGTCCCGCCTTTCCGCCCACCGGCGCGGTGGTGCCGCGGACCTTGCCCTCGAGGGAGGCCCGGGCGGCCGCGTCGTCGGGCCCCAGGGGCGAGCCACCCGCACGCTCGCGCGTGATCTCCGCCGCTCGCAGGACCGCCGCCCGAATGTTCTGGTACCCGGTGCACCGGCACAGGTTCCCGGCAATCGCCTCGGTCGCCTCCTCCCGGGTGGGGGACGGATTCTCCTCGAGGAAGGCCGCGATGGTCGTCACGAATCCCGGTGTGCAGAAACCGCACTGGAGACCGTGACAGTCGACGAATGCCTGCTGGACGGGATGCAGCGTCCCGTCGGGCTCGACGAGGCCCTCCACCGTCGTGACGGACCTGCCCTCCAGACTCGCTGCGAGCACCAGGCACGATCGCACCGGCTTGCCGTCGAGCAGCACCGTGCACGCGCCGCACACGCCGTGCTCGCATCCCACGTGGGTTCCGGTCCGGCGGAGGTGATGCCGGATCGCGTCCGACGCGAGCGTCCTCGACGGCAGGATCACCGTCTGGGTCACCGAGTTCAGGGTGAAGGTCACCGCCACGTGCTGTTCGCCGGTCTCCTCCTGCAGGTCGGCGAGCTGCTCGTCGATGCCCCGTGTCGTCTTCGTCATCCTCACACTCCTCCCACCGAAGCCAGTTCGTTCACGCGGACACTCGTCGCGTCCTGCGCCGCGGCAAACCCGACCCGTGCGGTCAGGGCGGCAACCAGCTGCGAGCGGTACCCGGCCGTGGCGTGGATGTCGGCCTCGGTCTCGATCTTCTCGCGCGCCTTCTCGGACAGCGCCTGCCACAGCGGATCCCGGGCGTCGCTCGCGGACGCGCCGCCGAGAACGTCGGTGTAGTCGACGACGTCGCCGAGTTCGCCCGCGGACACGTACGTCATGCGGGCCGACGTGACGACACCGCCCTCGACGCGGACCTGCGCGGCCACCCCGACGAGCGCGTAGTCACCGTGCCTGCGGGCGATCTCGTCGATCGCGGTACCGACGCCGGGGCGCACGGCCGGCACCGTCACACTCGTGGCGATCTCGTCCGGCTCGAGCGCCGATTCGAGCGGTCCGACGAACAGTTCCGCCGCGGGGATCTCGCGGGTCCCCCGGACGGACCGCGCCGTCACCGTCCCGCCGAGCAACGCCACCACCGCCGGCATCTCCGCCGACGGGTCGGCGTGCACGATGGAACCGACGGTCGTGCCGCGGTTGCGAATCGTCGGGTGCGCGACGAGCCGGAGTGCGCGGCCGAGCAACGGTTGCACGCGGGCCGCGGCCGGGTCGGCCTCGAGGGCCGAGTGGCGGGTGAGCGCCCCGAATCTGACACCCGACTGCTCGGAGGCGGTGACGGCGTCCAGATCGGGGAGGGCACCGATGTCCACGAGGTGCGCAGGCGCCGCGAGCCGCATCGACAACAGCGGAATCAGCGACTGCCCGCCCGCGAGTACCTTGCCCTCGTGCGCTACCTGCGCCAATACCGTGCACGCCTCGTCGATCGACCCGGGCCGGTGGTAAGTCAGTGGCGACGGTTTCATCTCTCAAATCCTGCCTGCATCCAGAGCGCGACGTTTCGTGAAAATGTGACAAGCCTGACAGTTCGACGATGGCAGATGTATTCCAGGTCACACCGAGGGGGCCGGGACACGCGCGCCGTCGTCGGGTTCGGTATCCGGTTGGGGCGGCACGACCGCCGGCCGAGCCGGCTCGGTATCGGTGTCCTTGGGCGCGATCGCGCGGCACAGGTGGTACATCACGATGACGACGATCGTGCCGAGGGCGATGCCGCTGAGCGAGAAGGTGTCGGTGAACCGCAGCGTGGTGTCCCCGATCGCGATGATGAGACCGGCGGCGACCGGCATCAGGTTGAGGGGGTTTCCGAAGTCGACACCGTTCTCCTTCCAGATCTTGGCGCCGAGCAGGCCGATGATGCCGTACAGGACGACGGTGATGCCACCGAGGACACCTCCCGGGGTCGCGGAGATGACGGCTCCGAACTTCGGCGAGAACCCCAGCAGCATCGCGATCACCCCGGCCGCGGCGTACGCCGCGGTGGAGTACACCTTGGTGGCCGCCATGACGCCGATGTTCTCCGCGTACGTGGTGGTGGGCGAGCCGCCGACGCCGGTGGCGATGGCGGTCGCGAATCCGTCTGCGGCCAGCGCGCGTCCCATCATCGGGTCGAGATTCGTCCCGGTGATCTCGGCGACGGCCTTCACGTGGCCGGCGTTCTCGGCGATCAGGGCGATGACTCCGGGCAGGACCAGGACGATGAACGTGAGGCTGAACGACGGGGCGTGAATGCCCACGACGCCGTTGGCCTCGTCCGAGAAGGGCGGCAATCCGAACCAGGGCGCGGACGCGACACCGTCCCAGTTGACGCGGAAGTGTTCGGTGACCTCGCCGGCCGTCGGATCGTAGGACGTGACCGGCCCGAATCGGTCCAGCACCCAGGAGAGTCCGTACCCGAACAGCAGCGACAGGAAGATCGCGACCCGGCCCAGAAATCCTCGGAGCACCACGCTCGACACCACCAGCACGACCATCACGATCAGCGCCACCCACTGGTCCTGCGGCCAGTAGGTGCCGGCGACGACCGGCGCCAGGTTGAAGCCGATCAGCATGACCACCGCACCGGTCACGACGGGGGGAAGGATCTTGAACACGACACCGCCGCCGAGGAAGTGGACGATCACACCGATCGCGGCGAGCACCAGGCCGGACACCATGATCGCACCGGTCACCTGGGCCGAGGTACCGCCCTGCGCGCGGATGGCTGCGATACCGCCGACGAACGCAGCCGACGTGCCGAGGTAACTCGGGATCCGCCCCTTCACCACCAGCAGGAAGAACAGCGTGCAGAATCCCGACAACATCACTGCGAGTTGCGGATTGAGTCCCATGATGATCGGGAACACGAACGTGGCTCCGAACATGGAGACGACGTGCTGTCCGCCGAGCCCGATCGTGCGGCCCCAGGTCAATCGTTCGTCGGGCGCGACCACTTGTCCCGGTTCGATGGTCTTACCGTCTCCGTGCAACGTCCATATGGGCATACTCGGGCCTTTCGAACGAAGGGCGGTGCCTGCTGCGACCACGGGCCGGGGCCGACACACCCGTCCACGGTGTGCTGCAGCTCACAGTTGCACCTCGATAGGAGGGAAACGGTAGTACAGCGCTATCGCGGCGGCGTGAGAGCAATGTGCCAGTGCGGAACGGAAGATATTGGCAATGTTAGGAATTGATGCCACGCATGGCGATGATCTTCAGCGCGAGTGAGAGATCGAGGCGCAGGGCGGGGTGCGCGGTGAAGGGCCCGAGCATCTTCTCCAGCTTCACGACCCGATAGCGCAGGGTGTTGTAGTGAAAGTGCAACTGCCGCGCGGTTTCCGCGATGTTGATGTTCGTCGCCAGAAGGACCTCGAGGGTGCGGCGCATGTCCTGCGCCTCGGCGGTGTCCTCGGTGAGTTCCCGCAACGTCTCCCGCGCGAAGGACTCGAGCTCCTCGGGTTCGTCGACGAGGCTGAGCAATCGGTACACCCCCAGCTCGTCGAAGTGCGTCACGGCCCACTCCCCGGAGATGCGCCGACCCACTTCGAGCGCGGTCCGCGCCTGGCTGTAGAGCGCGGGAAGGTCGTCCACGGAGGCCGAGACACGCGACACGCCCACACCGAACGGCCGACGGCCCCCGCCGCCGGCGCCGCGCACGTGGGCGACGAGTTCGTGGACGAGGGTCATCGTGTCGGCGCCCTCCCCCATCAGGACCACGGTTTCCGTCGAGAGCGCGGTCACCACCGCCCCGGGATCACGCGCCGCGACGGCGCCGGAGAACGCTCGCGCCTGCCTCTCGACGACCGGCATCCGGTTCGGGGCCGCGGCGGCGTCCGTGTCGACGGGGTCCGGTTCGATCGCGAGGACGACGATCGGGCGCGACAGATCCCACCCGAACGTCCTGGCGTGCGCCACCACTCGGTCGGGGTCGCCGCCACGCCCACGCAGCAGGTCGCGGACGAAGTTCGCCCGATGCTTCTCCTCGACGGCCGCGACCGCGAGTTCGCGGGTGACCACCAGCGCGCACACCTCCGCGGCCCGCTCGACGAGGTACAACTCCTCGTCGGCCAGTGGGCGGGACGCCGTGAAGAACGCGAGCCGTCCGTGATCGATGCCGTTCGCGGAGACCGCGGAGACGGCGATGAACCCGTTGCCGAGCTCACGCCGCCCCAGCCCGCCCTCCACGGAGTCCGTTCGCAGCCGGCCCGTCGCGTCGAGCGCACTACTGGTCGCCAGCCGGCACAGATCGGCGTCCTCCCCGGCCCGGCTGATCTGCCGGCCGTCCGGGGTCGTGACGAGCACCGCGCCACCGAGCGCCCGCGCGAGCGCCGCGGCAAGCTCTCGGTGACCACCGCCCGCCATCACCACGGACAGCAGATCGTGCCGCACGTGGTCGGCGGCCAGTACCGCGTCGATCTGGCGGGCGGCCATGCGGTCGAGCGACCGGGAGATCTCGTGCCCGGAACAGCAGGCTGCCGTGAACGTCACGACGGGCATTCCGGCTTCGGTAGCGGCGTCCGTCAGCTCGCGCGGAAGCTCGGGGCCGGTGTCGAGCCGCACCGCGAGAGCGGCGACACCGCGTCGGTCGAGCCGGGCGACGAAGTCGGACGCCGACGCCAGCCGCGCCAGGACGCTGCCGGACGTGACGAGCAGCTGGTCGCGGCGGAGCCACGGCCCGACGTCCGGTACTGCCATCACGGCGACGTTCGTGATCGCCCCCGCGGCGGCGGGACGTTCGGTGACCAGCGCCGCTCCGGGCAGGAGTCCGGATGCCAGCAGGGTGTCGAGCGGAACCGGTGCGAACGTGTTCGACGCCGTCACCGCACCACCCTGCTCCTCTGATCTGCGCGCCCCCGAAACTCGGCAGCGCGCCAAACGGACTTCGAGATCATCTCTCCCGAGGGCGGTGAAGTCCAGCGCTCAAGCCGGGCAGTCCGCGGGGCGGACATCGCTCCGCCGGTCCCGGTGGATCGGGCCGTCGAGATCACGCAGTTCGAGTGCCGTTGCCGAGCGTGCCACCTTCATCATCTCCGCGAGGATCGACACCGCGGTCTCCTCGGGAGTTCGCGCGCCGAGGTCGAGGCCGATCGGCGAGTGCAGTCGGCCCAGTTCGTCGTCGGTCAGGCCCCTCTCCCGCAGCAGGGCGACGCGGCGCTCGTGGGTGGCCCGACTGCCCATGGCCCCCACGTACGAGGCGTCCGAGCGGAGCGCGCGTTCGAGCAGTGGAATGTCGAACTTCTCGTCGTGCGTGAGAACGGCCATCACCGTGTGTGCGTCGACGGGCGCGGTCTCGAGGAATCGGTGCGGCCACATCACGACCACCTCGTCCGCGCCGGGGAACCGGGCCCGGGTGGCGAACACCGGGCGGGCGTCCACGACGGTCACGTGGTAGCCCGCGAAGGAGCCGAGCGTGCACATCGCCGCCGCGAAGTCGACCGCGCCGAACACGTACATCCGCGGCCGCGGCGCGAACACCTCGACCATGGCCGACGCGCACGACCCTGTCGCCGGTTCGAACGCGTAGACCGTCGACGTGCCTCCCGCGGAGCGCGAGCGGATGTCGGCGACTTCCGACTCGGCCACCTCCACCGCCCCCCGCGAGGATGCCGCGGTGACCACGGTGTGGCGAGTCGGCCGCCCCGAATCCGTGGCGGTCACCACCGCGACGGGCTCACCCTCGCGGACGAGGCGTGCCACCTCGGCGAACTGCGGGTACGCGGCACGGTCGACCCGTTGGACGAACACCTCGATCGTCCCGCCGCACGTCAGCCCCACCCCGATGGCATCGTCGTCGGCCACGCAGAACACCTCCGTCCGGCTGCATCCGTCGGCGAGGACCTCGAGTGCCGACTCGTACACGGCGCTCTCGACGCATCCCCCGGACACGCTGCCGAGGACCTCACCGGCCGCGGACACCGCCATCGCCGCGCCGGGCGTGCGTGGTGACGACTTCCACGTGCGCACGACCGTCGCGAGCGCGAACGCTTCGTCCCGGTCGAACCACGCCGTGAGTTCCGTCAGGATGTCGCGCATCGCGAAGCCTCCTCGTGTGGTGATCGGTAGGTACTGGTCCGGCGGACACGGTGCGCCACAGAGAGTGCGACGTGCTCCTGCCACGGCCGCGCGATCACCTGGACGCCGATCGGCAACCCGTCGGCCGCCGTCGCGACCGGGACGACGACGGACGGAAGTCCGGTGACGCTGATCGCCCGACAGCACGCGAGCGCATCCTGCCAGGTCAGCGAGTGGCCGTCGACCGTGAACGTGTCGAGCCCGAGCGGTGGCGCGGTGATCGAGGCGACCGGGAGCACGAGGACGTCTCCCATCTCGTCGAGCAGCCCGGCGGTGAGGCGCGCTCGCTGCGCCCACAACTCCTCGACGTCGCGGTGGCTTCGTCGTTCCGAGGCCGCCGCCAGCACAGCCCGGATGTTCGCCCCGAAGTCGGACGGTGCGCCGTACGCCTCGATGTCCGCCGCGGTCTCGGTGGCGCGCAGTCGTCCGAACAGGTCGTTCGCCCGTTCGAGGGCCGAACCGGCGTACCGTCGGGCCCCGAGTCCGCCGGCCGTCTCCGCAACCGCGGCAACGATTCCCGCTTCGACGGGAACGGTGCCCTCCCCACCCGCCCAGGTGATGTCGAGCCCGTCCACCTCCACGTCCTCCGGATCGGCCCACCGGAACCGGCGAGACGACACGACCCGCAGGACCAGCGCGGCGTCGTCGAGGGTCCGTGCCAGCGGGCCGATCGTCTGCACGACGCCGTGCACGGTCGCGGGGTTGGCCAGCACCCGGTCGCCGGCGGCCACTCCCGGGTACTGGCCGTCCGCGCTCACCCGGCCCGACGTCGGGCGAATGGAACTGAGGCCGGTGCAGTGTGCGGGCCAGCGGACGGAGCCGCCGAAGTCGGTCCCGAGGCCCACCGCGCTCATCCCCGCCGCGAGAGCCGCCGCCTCCCCGCCGCTCGACCCGCCCGGAGAGCGCGGGTCCGCTTCGGTGCCCAGCGGGTTGCGGGTGTAGCCGAACAGGTCGTTGTGCGTCAGACCGCTCGCCCCGAACTCCGGGGTGTTGGTCTTGCCCACCAGGATTGCGCCGGCGCGCTTCATCGCCGCCACCGCCGGGGCATCGGCCGCGGGCACGTTCCCCGCGAGCGCCCGCGACCCCGCCGTCGTGCGGACCCCGGCGGTGGCGATCAGATCCTTGACGGTGAACGGCACACCGGCGAGCGGGCCGACCGGGTCACCGTGGGCCAGCCGGCGATCGAGGCGGTCCGCCGCCGCCAACGCCTGCTCCGCCGGCACCGTGACCACCGCGTTCCACCGGGCGTTGCAGTTCCCGATGTGGTCCAGGTGCTCCTCGATCACGGCCTGCGCCGATACCTCGCGTCCGGTTACTGCGCGAGCGATGTCACGCGCGGTCGATCCGATCCGACCGCCTCCGAATCCTGCCACGGCGCCTCCTCCGGCATCGTCGTGCAGCACACGGTAGGGCTGCCGAAAACCGGTGCGAAACGGCCAGGATCCACAGCAAGTCGACACCCGAGCTGTGAACAGTTGATACTCCACCCCCTCCCCGCCTCTGCGAGGATCGGACCATGCCTGCCCCGTGGTTGCGTCTCGCCGTCGCCCTGTTCGCGGTGAGCTGGGGAGCCAACCAGTTCGCACCGATGCAGCTCGTCTACAGCCGGCACCTGGGGCTCACGAGCGGATCGTTCACCGCGATGCT
Organism: Prescottella equi; assembly: GCF_002094305.1. GTDB lineage: Bacteria > Actinomycetota > Actinomycetes > Mycobacteriales > Mycobacteriaceae > Prescottella > Prescottella equi. Next base: position 426,179 of record NZ_LWTX01000001.1, on the reverse strand, counting down.
CGGCGCCTACGTGCTCGGCCTCGTTCCCGCGCTGCTGTACTTCGGTCGCGTCGCCGATCGTGCGGGACGCCGGGTGGTCATCCGCTCGATGATCCCCGTCTCGGTGGTCTCCTCCCTCGTCCTTCTGCTCGGTCCCCTCAGTCCCGAACTGCTCTACGTCGGGCGGGTGCTCGCCGGAGTCGCGTCCGGCATGGCGTTCGGTGCGGGCACCGCATGGATGAAGGAACTCAGTGCCCGGGCGCCCGTCGGCGCCGGCGCGCGCCGGGCCGCGGTGTCCCTGTCGGCGGGCTTCGGATGCGGCGCGTTGTTCGCCGGCGTGGTGGCGCAGTGGCTGCCCGCACCTCAGGTGTCGCCGTACGTTGTCCACATCGCGCTGATGATCGCCGCCCTGGCGCTGGTGTGGCCGGTGCCCGAGACTCGTACCGTCCGAACGGCTCCGGCGGCCACCCGGGTGACGGCGCTGTCGAAGGCGCCCTTCCTACGGGGCGTGGTTCCCTGGACACCGTGGGTGTTCGGCACCGCGACCATCGCCTTCGCGACGCTCCCGCCACGCGTCGAGCAGTCACTGGATGCGGTATCGATCGCGTTCACCGGAACGATCGCGGCGCTCACCATGATCACCGGAGCGGTGATCCAGCCGTGGGTCCGGCGGTTTCTGGAGCACCGCGAGGAGTGGGGGGCACCGGCGGGAGCGGTACTCGGTGTGCTGGGACTCGGTGCAGCCGGCGTCGTCGTCCACACCGACGGCGCCGTCGCGGTCGTCGCGGTCTTCGGGGCGGCGCTTCTGCTCGGTTCGTGCTACGGAGTGCTTTTGATCTCCGGCCTGGTCGCGGTCGAACGACTCGCGCCGGAGGACGAACTCGCACAGTCGGTCGCGGTCTACTACTGCCTGATCTACCTGGGATTCGCGCTGCCGTTCCTCGTCTCCGTCCTGGCGCCGCGGATCGGGTACGGGACGTGCTTCGCTGCGATCGCCGTCCTGATGATCGCGTCGGTCCTGGTCGCGAGGACCGCACCCGCTCCCCGCGCCCGTCCCGCACGCCGCGACGACGTCTCGCCGGTCGGCCGATGAGCGACGGCGGCGGCACCGCGGTGCCGGGGAGTGGCGTGGGCGCCGTCCCCGGAGCCCGGACGGACCACGTCGTCGGACTGCTGCTGGCCGCGGGAGCCGGGCGTCGCTACGGCTACCCGAAAGTGCTTGCCCACGAGGGCCAATGGCTCCGCGCGGCGGTCCACGCCCTGCGGTCCGGCGGGTGCGGGCGCGTTCTCGTCGTGCTGGGGGCCGCACGCGCCGCGCTTCCGTCCGGGGCCGAGGCGGTGTACGCACCGCGCTGGGCCGAGGGCATGGGAGAGTCGCTGCGCGCCGGACTCGATGCGATCGCCGAGGACTCGGACGCGGACTACGTCGCCGTCCATCTCGTCGACCTGCCGGACGTCGGGCCCGACGTAGTCGCCCGCACCATCGACGCCGCCACGAGCACACCGAGCGGGATGGCCCGCGCGTACTTCGGTGTCACGCCCGGGCACCCCGTCGTCCTCGGGCGGCGACACTGGGGGCCGATCGCGGCCCGCGCCGCCGGCGACGCGGGCGCGCGGGAGTATCTGCGGACGCACCGCGCCGCGGTGGCCGCCGTCCCGTGCGGCGACCTGTCCACCGGCCGGGACCGGGACCGTCCCGACGAGCCCGGTTAGCGCGGTCCGAACGTCCGGGTCAGCCAGTCCGCGAGCACGCGTGCGCTGGCGTCCACCTGCGCGGGCCAGTCCATCGCGGAGTCGTCCGCGTGATCGCTCACGTGCTTGACCAGCCGGCAGCGGGCGCCCAGCCGATCGCACGCGAACGCGACCGCGAACCCCTCCATGTCGACCAGGTCGGCGCGCGCGGCGAGAGCGTCGCGGACCGCGGCGTCGGAGACGAAGGTGTCGCCCGTCGCGAGGACCGTCCCATCTCCGTCGGCGAGGTCGATCGCGTCGCGCACCGGGTGGCCCAACGAGCGCAGTACCTCGGCGCTGATGTCGTGGTTCAGCACCGCCGACGGCACGTACAGCCCCGCGTGATGGCCGTGCAGCGCACCGGCAGTGCCGATGTTGACCACCAGGGGCAGGCGGTCCGGGGCATAGCCGGCGAGAGCCTGCGTCACGGCGACGGCGGCCGCGACCTTGCCGATCCCCGTGACGACGACGTCGATGCCGTCGGGCACGTGGGCCGCTTCCTCCCGCGTGGCGCTCACCACGAGGATGCCGGTGCTACTCATCAGGCTCTCCCGAGTTCCGTGACGCCGCCGGTGACGTCGGGCCACATCCTGCCGTGCCGGTTCGCAGGGCTGCACACCCGACCCGTGCTCGCTACAGTTCTGCCATGGCTATCTCGCGTGCACGGATCATCGCGGAACTCGGTGTGGAGCCGACGATCGATCCGGAGGCCCAGATCCGCAGTCGGGTGCAGTTCATGAAGGAGTACCTGCTCTCCACTCCGGCGAAGGGTTTCGTCCTCGGTATCAGCGGCGGGCAGGACAGCACCCTCGCCGGCCGGCTGGCACAACTGGCGGCGGAGGAACTGCGTGCGGAGGGGCACACCGCCGAATTCGTCGCCGTCCGGTTGCCGTACGGCGCGCAGGTCGACGAGGAGGACGCCCAGGTCGCGTTGAAGTTCATCGCGCCGGACCGGTCCCTCGCGGTGAACGTCAAGCCCGGTACCGACGCGACAGCGGGCGAGGCGTCGGGCGCGCTGCGCGAGATCCTCGGCGACGGTGGGCAGCTGCGGGACTTCGTGCGCGGCAACATCAAAGCCCGTGAGCGGATGATGATCCAGTACGCGATCGCGGGTGAGCTCGGCTACCTCGTGGTGGGTACCGACCATGCCGCGGAGGCGCTGACCGGATTCTTCACCAAGTTCGGAGACGGAGGCGCGGACCTCACCCCGCTCACCGGACTCACCAAGCGTCAAGGCGCCGCGCTCCTGCAGGAGATGGGCGCGCCGGACTCGACATGGCGGAAGGTGCCCACCGCCGACCTGGAGGACGACCGGCCGTCGCTGCCGGACGAGGTGGCGCTCGGCGTCACCTACCAGCAGATCGACGACTTCCTCGAGGGCCGGGACGTCGCCGACGACGTGGCCCTCGAGCTCGAACGCATGTACCTGAACACCCGCCACAAGCGAACGGTGCCGGTGACGCCTCTCGACACGTGGTGGCGCGAGGACTGACGGAGGGCCGAGCCCGAGAGCGGACGACAGGGGGCGGTGGTGACGACGTATCTGGTGGCGGGCGGCACCGGGGTGGCGGGCCGGTCGGTGGTGGCCGAACTGGTGCGGCGCGGGGAGACGGTTCGGGTGCTGAGCCGCCGCGGCGGGGCACTGGGAGCCGGCGTCGAACAGGCCGCGGGCGATCTGCTCACGGGCGCCGGACTCGCGCAGGCTCTCGACGGTGTCGACATCGTCATCGACACGACCGACGGCAAGACCCGCCGCACTCGACCGGTCCTGACGACCGGGGCGGGGAATCTGCTGTCGGCGGCACGCGAGGCGGGGGTCTCGCGCGCCGTGCTGCTGTCGATCGTGAACGTCGACCGCAGCACGTTCGGGTACTACCGCGCCAAGACCGAGCAGGAACAGCGGTACGCGGCGTCGCCGCTGCCGACGCAGGTGGTGCGGGCGACACAGTTCCACGAGTTCGTGCCGATGCTGTGCGCCCCCACATCGAAGCTGGGCCTGATCCCGGCGTTCACCGGTGCCCGCTTCCAGTCGATCGACACCGCGGACGTCGCACGCGCCCTCGTCGACGCCGCGCAGACGCCCTCGGTGACGGCTGATCCGGTGGTCGTCGCGGGACCGCAGATCCTCACGATGCGCGAGATGGCGCAGGCGTGGAAGGCGGCCACGGGTGCCCGCGGACGGGTGACGGACCTGCCGATGCCGGGCGCGATGGGCTCGTTCTGGCGAAACGGCTCGAACCTGGTGCCCGACAACCACTTCGGGACGGTGACCTTCGATCAATGGTTGGCGGCGCAGTAGCGGGTGGTCAGCCGCCCGCGAACGGAGGGAGCACGTCCACCTGCGCGCCCACCCCGCTGCTCGGGTCGCGCGTGAGCTCGGAGTCGACGAGATACGCGGCGACCCCGAGGACCTTCGCCATCTGTTCGCCGTAGCGTTCGGCGAGTACCACCCGCAGGTGCGCCAGATCCGCGCCGACGGGCACCGTCAGCGTCTCCTCGGTTCGGCCCGCGGCCTCCGCCGCCGCCGCGAAGTACCGCACCTGCACCGTGCGCACCGTCTCGAGGGTCCCGAAGTCCGTCTCAGCCACCGATCGCTCCCATGCTCCGCCTCGGCGGGACGAAACCCGCCGCGTTGATGCCGTGTCCGGCCCACTTGTCCCACATCGCGGCCCGCCACATCTCGGCCAGGGTCTCGTCGTCGGCGCCGGAGCGCAGGGCGTCCCGCAGGTCCACCTCGCGGTCGCTGAACAAGCACGAACGCACGGTCCCCTCCGCGGTGAGCCTGGTGCGGTCGCACTCCTCGCAGAACGATCGGGTGACCGACGCGATGATTCCGACCGTCGCCGGGCCCCCGTTCACGAGCCATTCCTCGGCGGGCGCGGACGGATCCTCGCGCCCCACCTCCTGTAGGTCGAAGCGCTCGCCGAGAACCCCGAGCAGGGTCTGCGCGTCCACCATGTTCCCCCGTGCCCACTCGTGGTCCGCGTCGAGCGGCATCTCCTCGATGAAACGTAGCGCACACCCCGCGTCGAGGCACCACTGCAGGAGATCGGCTGCACCGTCCAGCGTTTCGGCCATCAGCACCGCATTGATCTTGAGCGGCGCGAGTCCGGCATCCTGTGCTGCGCGGATTCCCGTCAGCACCGACTCGAGGCGGTCGCGTCGGGTCAGTTCAGCGAAGTGCCGGCGGTCGATCGTGTCCAGCGAGACGTTGACGCGCGAGAGTCCGGCGCGGGCGAGGCCGACAGCGCGGTGCTCGAGACCGACCGCATTGGTCGTCATCGACAGCGGAATCCCGGGTACCAGCTCGCTGCACCCGGCGACGATCACCTCGAGGTCACGGCGCATCAGCGGTTCGCCACCGGTGAACCGCACTTCGCGGATCCCGAGGCGGTGCACCGCCACTCCGACAAGCCGGATGATCTCGTCGGCGGTGAGCAGGTCTCGGGCCGGGATCGCGGGCAGCCCCTCTGCGGGCATGCAGTACGTACACCGCAGCGAGCACTTCTCGGTGATCGACACCCGCAGGTCCCGCGCGACCCGCCCGAAACCGTCCAGCAGTTCGGGCACGTCAGGTCGCCCGTCCGTCGACGGCGCCGCCGACCGCACGGTGGGGATTCCCACGTTCACCGCCGTCGCCGTCCGCGCCGTTGTCACCATGTCCCCCAGTATGCCGCCGTCACCGCCCGCGGGCGCGACGACGGATGCCTAGGATTGGTTCTCATGGCACAACGTCCGGGTGCGCGATCCGTCGAAGACCATGCCGCCGACGTGGCCGAACTCCTCGCGCCGATGCTCACGCGGCCCACCGAGACCGTCCGGCTGGCGGACGCCCTCGGTCGGGTGCTGTCCCACGACGTCTGCTCCCCTGTCGATCTGCCGCTGTTCCGCAATTCCCAGATGGACGGCTTCGCGGTGGACGCCGCGTCGATCGCCACCGTCCCGGCGACGCTGCCGATCGTGGCGACGGTGCCGGCCGGCCCGGCCGAGCCGGCCCGGCACGTGCCGGGCACCGCGGTACGGATCATGACGGGGGCGGTACTCCCGGAGGGCGCGGAAGCCGTTGTCCCCGTGGAGGACACCGAGGTGTCCGACGGCAAGGTCACGGTTCACCGTTCGCGCGCCGTCGGCGATTTCGTGCGCGAACGCGGAAGCGACGTCCGCACCGGCATGCTGCTGCTCTCCGCCGGAACCCTGCTCGAACCCCGTCATCTCGGCGTGCTGGCCGCGGTGGGCCTGGCGGCGGTGGCCGTGCGCACCCGGCCGCGCGTCGCGGTGATCACGACGGGGGCGGAACTGGTGGACGCGGGTGCCACCCCGGAGCCGGGGCAGATCTTCGACTCCAACGGCGCGGCACTGTCGGCGAGCCTGCGCGCGAACGGCGCCGAGGTGTCGGTGACGGACCGCAGTAGCGACGACCCGGACGTCTTCCGGACCTGCCTGCGCCGCGCGATCGCCCGCGCCGAACTCGTGATCACGTCGGGCGGCGTCTCGATGGGCGACTACGAGGTCGTCAAGGACGTACTCGCCGAACTGGGCGCCCGCTTCGGGCCGGTGGCGATGCAACCCGGCGGGCCGCAGGGTCTGGCCCTGGTCGACGAGGTTCCGGTGCTGACGTTCCCGGGTAACCCGGTGAGCACGATGGTTTCTTTCGAAGTGTTCGTGCGCCCGCTGCTGCGCCGGGCCGCCGGGCTGCCCGAGGTGCCGCGGGAGGACGCGCCCCTCGCGCACGCCGTGACCTCGGTCGCCGGGAAACGCCAGTTCCTGCGCGGCCGTCGCACCGGCTCGGGTGTGGAGGTGGTGTCCGGTCCCGGGTCCCATCTCGTGGCGGCACTCGCGTGGGCCGACGTGTTGATCGATGTTCCAGCCGACGCGGTGTCCCTCGCCGCGGGCGACCGAGTGAAGGTGTGGCCCCTGTAGTGAGCGAGCAGAACATGACCGAACTGAGCCATCTCGACGGCGAGGGCCGTGCCCGGATGGTTGATGTGAGCGCGAAGGCGGACACGACCCGGATCGCGGTCGCCGCCGGCGAACTCGTGACGACACCCGAGGTGGTCGCGTTGGTGCGCGCCGACGACATGCCGAAGGCCGACGTCCTGTCGACGGCACGCATCGCCGGCATCTCGGGCGCGAAGAAGACGTCGGAGCTGATCCCGCTGTGCCACCAGCTGGCGCTGTCGTCGGTGAAGGTCGAGTTCGGGTTCACCGACTCGTCCATCACCATCGAGGCGACCGCGAAGACCAAGGGCCCCACCGGGGTCGAGATGGAAGCGTTGACCGCGGTCGCGGTTGCCGGTCTCACCCTGCACGACATGGTCAAGGCAGTGGACCCGGCCGCGAGACTCGACGGTGTCCGGCTCCTGACGAAGGAGGGCGGCAAGCGCGGGAGCTGGCGACGCGACGAGCGCGGCGGCGACACCGCCGCACCGGCGCCGGCACGGCCCGAGGTGCGCCCCGATTCGGCGACGGTGCTGGTGGCCTCCACCGGCGGTGCGCGCGGTACCCGGCCCGATACGACTGGCCCGGCGATCGCCGAATGGCTCACCGACCGCGGGTACACGGTGCGCGGTCCCCTCGTGTACGCCGACGCCGACATCGCGGCCGGCCTCGCCGACGCCCTCGCCGACGCCCCGGCCCTCGTCCTCACCACCGGCGGGACCGGCGCCTCCCCCACCGACGCGACCCCCGAAGCCACCCGTGCGGTGCTCGATCGGGAGTTGCCGGGCGTCGCCGAGGAGATGCGCCGGGTCGGCACGCAGGTGACACCGCACGCGTCGCTCAGCCGCGGCCTCGTCGGACTCGCGGGCCGGACCTTGATCGTGAACCTGCCGGGCTCGCCCGGCGGCGTGAAGGACGGCCTCGAGGTGCTGGATCCGATCCTCGAACACCTGCTGGCCCAGATCGCGGGCGGAGGTGCACACGATGAGTGACGTGTTCGCCCGCATCTCCGAGCAGCCCCTCGACCCTGCCGTCGTGGACGCGGCCGTCGCCGGACCGGAGCACGGCGCGGTCGTGGCATTCACCGGCGTCGTCCGGGACCACGACGGCGGGCGCTCGGTGTCCGCCCTCGAGTACCAGGCGCACCCCGACGCCGAACGCTTCCTGCGCCGATGCTGCGAGGAGGTCGCCGAACGCACAGGTTTGCCGGTCGCGGCCGCGCACCGCGTGGGATCGCTGGTGATCGGTGATCTGGCGCTGGTCGCCGCGGTGGCCGCGCCCCACCGCGCCGAGGCATTCGCGGCCTGCGCCGAACTGGTGGAGCGGATCAAGGCGGAGGTGCCGATCTGGAAGCGTCAGACGTTCGCGACCGGAACGTCCGAGTGGGTGGGCCTGTAGCCCGCCGGGTGATCGCCCCGACACCCCCTCGATCGCCGCAACCCGGTATGGTTGCGGGTACTGGACGTCCGCTTGCCGGGCGTCCAGCGTCGTAGAACGCTTCCTTCGCGCCGGATCCGCGCATTTGCTCGCGTGCACCAGCACAAGCATTTCTTGCGGCGATCGATCTTGCCTCCCGGCAATGTCGCCACCTTGTGCAGGCCGTGCACCGGGATCCCCCGGCCGTAGGCGTGCATGACGAATGCCCGAAAGGCACCGACGAACTTGTCCACCAGCGTCACCACCCCGTCCGACGAATCCGCCACGGCCTCCTTCGAATCGCTCGGCGTCCCCGCTCCGATCGTCTCGGCCCTCGCGGACGGCGGCATCACCGCGCCGTTCCCCATCCAGGTCGACACTCTCCCCGACACGCTCGCCGGGCGTGACGTTCTCGGCCGCGGCAAGACCGGCAGCGGCAAGACCCTCGCGTTCTCGATCCCGCTCGCGGCACGCCTCGCAGGCGGCAAGCGCCGTCCCGGCAAGCCGCGCGGTCTCGTCCTGGCCCCCACCCGCGAACTAGCGACGCAGATCACCGCGACGCTCGAGCCGCTCGCCGGCGCGCTGGGGTTGCGCGTCACCACGATCTTCGGCGGCGTCTCGCAGCACCGTCAGGTCAAGGCTCTCGAGTCGGGCGTCGACATCGTCGTCGCCTGCCCGGGCCGCCTCGAAGACCTGATGAAGCAGCGGTTCGTCACACTCGACGCCGTCGAGATGACGATCCTCGACGAGGCCGATCACATGGCCGACCTCGGCTTCCTGCCCGGCGTCACGCGCATCCTCACCGCGACGCCCTCCGGCGGGCAGCGCCTGCTGTTCTCGGCGACGCTCGACAACGGTGTCGACAAGCTGGTCAAGCGCTTCCTGCAGAACGAGGTGCTGCACTCGGTCGACGAGGCGAACTCGCCCGTTGCCGCCATGACCCACCACGTGTACGACGTTGCCGGCGTGGAGGCGAAGAAGGCGCTCGTGCACAAGCTGGCGTCGGGGCAGGGCCGTCGCATCCTGTTCATGCGCACCAAGCACCAGGCGCGCAAGCTCGCCCGCCAGCTGACCGAGTCGGGCATCCCGTCGGTGGACCTGCACGGCAACCTGTCGCAGAACGCTCGCGACCGGAATCTGGCCGCATTCTCGGAAGGCACCGCCCGCGTGCTGGTCGCCACGGACGTCGCAGCCCGCGGTGTGCACGTCGACGAGGTGGAGCTCGTTGTGCACGTCGATCCGCCGGCCGAACACAAGGCGTACCTGCACCGTTCGGGCCGCACCGCGCGTGCCGGAAGTGCCGGTGACGTCGTGACCATCGTTCTGCCCGAACAGCGTAAAGACCTCTCGGCCCTGATGCGCAAGGCATCGATCAAGGTGACGCCGGTGCAGGTCACGGCCGACTCCGAGCACGTGGTCACGCTGGTCGGCGAACCGGCACCGCACGTGGCGCCCGCGCCCAAGACGGACAAGCCCGCGGGCGACGGTCGTCGTCAGGGACAGGGTCAGCGTTCCGGCCGACGGGGCGGCGGTGCCCAGAACGGCCAGGGTGGGCGCAGCCGCGGTCCCCGCACCGAGGGTGCCGGTGGCGCCGGCGGCCAGGGCGGCGGCGGACGCCGACGCTCTGGTGGACGCTCGGGCGCTACCGGCGGTTCCGCCTCGGGTTCGGGCGGGGGCGGACAGGCGGCGGGCGGCGGCTCGCGCCGCCGGCGCGGCTGAAACCGCGGCTACCCGCTCAGAAACGTTCCCAGTGGATCGCGTCGGACAGGTCCCGACGCGTCCGCCAGCCGAAGCGTTCCAGATCCGGAACCTCCTGGAACTGGTCCACCTTGCCGACGCACAGCCACGCGATGGGGCGGACCGGTGCGGGAATGCCCAGCAGGTCCGTGAGGTACTCCTCGTCGTAGAACGACACCCAGCCGACACCGATGTTCTCGGCGGCCGCCGCCAACCACAGGTTCTGGATGGCGAGCACCGCCGAGAACAGGCCGGTGTCGTCGATCGTGTGTCGGCCCAGAATGTTCTGTCCGCCGCGGGACGGGTCGTACGTGACCACGATGCCGGTTCCGCTCTCCCGGATCCCCTCGATCTTGATGGGGTCGAACGTCTTTCGCCGGTCCTCCGGTAGCGAGTCGGCGAACGCCCGGCGACGTCCGGCAACGTGCTCGGCGAAGGTGTCGAGCGTGTCCTGGTTGCGGACCACGATGAAGTCCCACGGCTGGGTGTTGCCGACGCTCGGGGCCGCGTGCGCCGCACCGAGCACCCGCTGCAACGTCTCGTCGGGGATCAGCTCGCCACTGAACTCGGCGCGGACGTCACGGCGTCGGCGGATGGCTTCGTACACGGAAACGAGAGATTCGGTCACGCCTCCACGGTAGCCGCCGCACCACCGGCCTCTCCCGCGGTCGGGTCAGACTTCGACGGTGTACCGGTGCACGCCCATCATGGTGTCGCTCTCGAGGTAGTCGGCCTCGGGTTCGACGCACGCGTCGAGCAGTGCATCCACCGCGTCCGGATCGAGGTCCATCCCGATCACGACGAGTTCGGTGCGCCGGCCCTCCCCCGCCACCCAGCGCTGCGGGGTGAACCGGATGTGGTCGCCCACCACCTGCAACAGGTACTTCTGCTGGTATCCGGGCACACCGAAGTAGACGAAGCCCTTGATCCGGTAGACGCCGGCGGGTTGCTTCTCGAGGAATCGGATCAACCGACGCGGGTGCATCGGCAGATCGGACGTGAACGTGACGCTGTCGTACATCGCGTGGATGTGCGGATCGTGATCCCCGCCGCACTCACCGCACTGCTCCGACGGCTCGTCGAGACCGAGGAGCAGGTCGTCGAACGACAACTGCTGACCGGGGCGGGCGGTCGGGCGCGGTGTCCGATCGAACAGCAGACCCGGGTCGACTCTGCCCTGCACGGTGGACAGCACCGCGGCGCGGGGGTTGATCCGGCATACGTCCGCGAGCAGCGCGTCGTGCGCGTCGGCGTCGATGCGGTCGGTCTTGTTGAGGACCACCAGGTCCGCGATCGCGACGTGCTGATCCAGTTCCGGATGCCGCTGCCGGCTGCTCTGGTACTCGGCGCCGTCCACCAGCATCACCAGGCCCCCGTACGTGATGTACGGGTTCTCACTGCCGAGCACGAGCCGAATCATGTTGCGGGGTTCCGCGAGCCCGCTCGCCTCGACGACGATGACGTCGATCTCCGACCGGCGATGCGCGAGCCTGTTCAGCATCTCGTCCATGTCGCTGACGTCCACCGCGCAGCACAGGCAGCCGTTGCTCAGCGCCATCATCGAATCGACCTGTCCGGCAACCATCATCGCGTCGACGTTGACCGAGCCGAAGTCGTTGACGATGACGCCGATCCGGGTGCCGCCGTTGTTGTGCAGGAGATGGTTGAGCAGGGTCGTCTTCCCCGATCCGAGGAACCCGGCGACGATCACGACAGGGATCGACCGTGGAGCCCGCTTCTTCGCCACCCCGACCCTCCCAGTTACCGACGACACCAACCGGTCATCGTACTAGTGCGCCGGCCGGGCAGACGCGGGCGTGAACCGACCACGGCTCCACACACCCCCGGGGTATTCTTCCCCAAAGTGCCGGCCCCGGCACTCGAGCGATGGAGGCTATGGACATGCGCCGCACTCTGCCCGGCAATCGGTTCCCCGGACGCCTGTTTCCCGGCCGCCTGGCCGCAGCAGCGGCGTGCGCAGGTATAGGTGCGACGCTCCTCGCCGGTTGCGGCACCGACGGTGGCGACGCGCCCGCTACCTCTCCTCGACTCGTCGACGTCCGGGAGTTCGCCGACATCGCGGCGTCCGACGACACATTCGTCCTCAACGTGCACGTCCCCGACGAGGGCACGATCGCCGGAACGGACGGTGCGATCCCGTTCGACGCCCTGGCCGCCGAGGCGGCGGCACTGCCGTCGGATCACGGCACCACGATCGCGGTGTACTGCATGTCGGGCAACATGAGCGCCACCGCCGTGCAGGATCTCGCCGACCTCGGCTACACCGACGTGGTCGAACTCGACGGCGGCATGATGGCTTGGATGGCCGACGGGCGCGAATTGCTTCCTCCGGCAGCCTGATCCGTCCCCCACCGTTTTCGGCGGACACCGATCGCGTGCGACAATGCCCCGGTCAGACGAGGACGACAGGAGACGCGGGTGCGAGCCGAGGTGACCGCCGCGTCCCGCTGCGCCGTCACAGCGACCCTGGCGACCCTCGCGGGCCTCGGTCCGTACTTCACCGCCACGACGGGTGATCCCGGGCCGGGCGACTGGCGTCCGGTGCGCGACCTGTACGACGACGCCCACGCGCTCGCCGGCGTCGCGGGGCACGTGGGCGCGCGGATCGGCAGCACCGAGTACCGGGTGGCGGCGTCGACGTTGTTCCTCGGGTACGCGGCCCGACTGTGGTCGCTCACGCTCGGCGGCATCGTCCGCGCCGGCATCCTGCCCGACGCCGACCGCCTGCTGTGGCGCGACACGGACGGCCGCATCGACCTGCATCTGGCCGAGCCGGTCGGCTGGGGAGGCACCGGCCTGGTCGACGTCGCGCGGCAGATGGTCCTCGACCGCCACCTGGCGCCGCTCGTCGCCGCGATCCGCACCGTCGAGCCGATGTCGGACCGCCTGCTGTGGGGCAACGCCGCGTCGGCACTGATCGGGGCCGCCCGCATGCTCGACGGTGCGAGCGACACGGCGGCAATGCGCGTCGCCGAGACGATGCTGCGGGACTCTCGACTGATCGATACCGTCGACCGGCAGGGCGACGGTTATCGACGTCGTAGCTGCTGCCTCTTCTATCGCACGCCGGTCTCCGGCTACTGCGGGGACTGCGCGCTCATCCCTCCGCACGCACCCGAGCCCGGGCAGGGGTCCGACCCAGCGAAAATAGGTCATTAGACCGAGGCGGCGTGCCCCGCACCACAAATTGCACTAGAGTACAAAAATGTTGCCCCTCCCCCCTGGGCAGCAACGGGGCTCGTCCGGCTTTCCCCCCCTGTCCGGACGAGCCGTCGGGTGGTGGCGCGTGAGAGTACTCCGCGCCACCACCTGGCACCGTCTCCGCGCAGCTGACAGGATGCGCGGATGATCCTCGAACACGCTCCCTTACAGGTGAAACCGGGCCACGCCGACGAGTTCGAAGCGGCGTTCGCACAGGCGCGAACGATCGTCTCCGCAATGCCGGGGTTCCGCCGGCTCTCGTTGTCCCGCTGTGTCGAACGCCCGGACGCGTACCTCCTGCTCGTCGAGTGGGACACTCTCGAGCACCACACCGAGGGATTTCGGGGCTCCGACGAGTACCAGCAGTGGCGGCACCTGCTACACCACTTCTACGACCCGTTCCCCACCGTCGAGCACTACGAGCCCGTGGACCGCGCCTGAACGCCCGAGCCCCACCGGACGCGTTACCACGGACGTTCCGCACAGTGGACCGTTCGACGAGACAGCCGCCACAATCTGGTTTACGGTCGATCCGCCTCCCAGTCAACCGAAAGGTTGTTTGGTTGCGGCTATCGACAACCGGACACCGTGCCGGCGTACACACCAGAGGAGTAAAAATGGGTTCGTCTGACGCAGATCTCGCGCTGATCAAGCAGATTCAGCCGGTCGTGAGCGGCATCGGCACCGTCATCGGTGGCCTCGGCGCCATCCTGAGCCTCATCGGCGCGGTGGCTGCTTTCAGCTGATTCGTCAGCCACAGGCTCGAAACCCCCGACCCGTCCCCGGACGGATCGGGGGTTTCCTCGTTCGGGGGGAACCTCGCGGCGGGAGCTCGGACACGAAGAAGACCGGGCCACGATCGCAATGATCGTGGCCCGGTCTTCGGAGTGGAGCTAAGGGGACTCGAACCCCTGACCCCCACACTGCCAGTGTGGTGCGCTACCAGCTGCGCCATAGCCCCGTATCGAGTTGTTCTCTGCGCTTCGGGAGTGACTCCCTCGTGCTGAAAGAAAGTTACACCACCGCCGACTCGGACAACAAATCGGCTGGTCAGAGGCGATAAGCCGGTCGGTGGCCGGTCCGCTGCGGACCGGCCACCGGGCAGCTTCTACTGCGAAACCTGCGAGACCCAGTCCGGATCGCTCAGGGCGTCGATCACCTGGCCGTTGTGGACGACGGCCGGGGTGCCGGTGGCACCGGACGCGGCGAGGGCCTGACGGCCCGTCTCGGCGTCCGCGGCGGCCTGTTGCATGCGCTCACCGCTCGTGATGCAGTTGACGGCCGCCTCGTCGGCGCCGGCGTCCTTGGCGAGGGTCGCGAGCTGTTCGTTGGACAGATCGGACTTGCCGTTCTCGGCGGGCTGGTTGGTCGGCGAGAACAGCTCGGCGTGGAACTTCGAGTACGCGATGGCGTCACCGGTCTGCGCGACGCACTGCGACGCGGCCACGGCGCGCGTCGAGTAGTCCCCGCTGGCCGAGAGCCGGTTCAGGAAGTTGAGAATGTGGTAGTTGACCGCGACCTTGCCCTCGTCGATGGCCTGCGCCACTTCCTGGCCGTGCTTCTCCTCGAGCTGCGCGCAGTACGGGCACATGGGGTCCTCGAACACGTCGATGGTGTTCGTGACATCCGGCAGGCCCAGACGGACGACGCCCGCCTCCCCCATCGTCACCTGGACGGCGGAGTTCTGCACCGCTCCGTATCCCTCGTTGCGCGGCTTGTTGCTGTCGCGCGTGAGGAGAATGCCGCCGATCACCAGCGCGGCGATCACGACGACCGCGATGCCGCCGACGATGTACGTGGCCTTGCTGGAGGTCGGTTGCGGGTTGTACTTCGCCGACTTCGGTTTCTTCGAACTCACTTCGCGTCCTTCGTCATGGTTGTGAGATCCGTGCGGAACTTGACCGGAGTGCCTGCCGCGGGGCCGCGTGCAGGCACTACTCGGGACCTACTCTGCCACCGCTGCCTGAGCGGGCACTGAGAACGACCCGCGCGAGCGCGGCCCGAGAGCGAACGGACTACGCGGGAAGACGACGAGCCACACCGCCAGCGCCAGGAACCCGACGTCCCGGGCGATCTCCCGGGCGTAGTCCCAGCCGTCCACGTCCGCGGCCCCACCGCCACCGAAGCAGCCGCAGTCGATCGACAGCCCGCGCGCCCACACCGAGATGATGACGCCGATGAGCACCAGCAGGGCCGCGGCGGACACGATCGCCGTGAGCCGCACACCGAGTCCGATCACCAGGAACAGGCCGAGCGCGATCTCGAGCATCGGCATCGTGTACGCCACCGGGCGCACCAGGTCCTCCGGCAGAAGCTGGTAGGCCCGGACCGCCACGACCGTCTGCGTCGGGTCGATGAACTTGATCCACCCGGAGATCAGCCACACCGCGGCCAGACCGAGGCGCGCGAGGAGGCTCACAATGCGTATCCACACGTCTCACACGCTACCGAACAGGCCGGCCCGCGCTTTCTGGATCATCGCCCGTTTCCGCAGCTGGATTCGGTCGTAGGGACGACTGCGTGCCCCGTCCCGAGAAGCTTCGAGTCGCTGTTCGCCGGCTCGCGGGCGGCGGCGCGGGCCTACTGCTCGCGGGCGGGCTCGCCGCGTCTTTCACCGCCGAGCTCCGTGGGACCCTGCGGCAACTGATGTTCGGTGCGTTCGCGGTCGGTGCCACGTACGTCGTCGGTGCGCTCGTCGGGCTCGGGGTCGGCTGATCCCGGACGGATCCCCTTGGGCACCACCACCCACAGCAGGATCGGCAGGAGCATGATCGCGCCCGTCACCGCCCATGCCGCCTCGAAGGAGAGCTTCTCCGCGAGGCTTCCCGCCACGAGGGGCCCGGCGAAGCCGCCGATGTCGCTGGTCATCTGGAACGCAGCCAGCAGCGGCCCCCCGCGCCGACCGGAGCCGACGACGTCGGCCACCGCAGCCTGCTGCGCCGGGCCCATGATGCCCGAGCCGATGCCGGAGATAGCGGTCGCGACGTAGAAGATCACGAGGTCGTCGGTCAGACCCATCGTCATCGTCGACAGTCCACAGATCAGCAGTCCGGCGATCACGAACGGCTTCCGCCCCATTCGGTCCGACAACCGTCCCGAGCGCAACAGGACCAAGGCGTTGCCGACCGCGAACACCGTGAGCGCGACGGCGGTGGCCGCGGTGTCCCCCTCCAGAGCGGTCACGACGAACAACGGGACGAGCGCGATCCTCACACCGAAGATGACCCAGCCGGTGGCGAGATTCGACGCGAGTGCCGCCCGGAACATCGGTGCGCGCAAACCCTCCCGCAGGGTCATGGTCTGCAGACCGCTGTCCGTCTCGGGTGCGGCGAGGCGCGAGTTGCGGAGTGCGACGAACACGACCGCGGCCGCGACCACCAGCGCGACCGTGTAGATCGCGAACGGCACCCGCAGACCGAAGCGGGCGAACACGCCGCCGAACAGCGGGCCGGTGATGGTGCCGATCAGGAACGACGCGGTGTAGATCCCGGACACCCGGCCGCGGCCCTGCGGCGGCGACATCCGGATCAGCAGGCCGAGCGCGGACACCGTGAACATCGTCGATCCGATGCCGCCGAGGGCCCGGAAGACGAGCAACTGCCAGTACTCGGACGCGACCGTGCAGGCGCCCATCGACGCCGCCGTGATGAGCAGCCCGGACATGTAGGTGGGGCGCTCACCGAGTTTCTGGACGAGCCGCCCGCTCATCGGTGCGAACAGCAGACGCATCAGCGCGAACACGCTGATGACCGCGCTGGCCGCGGTGAGGCCCACCCCGAAGCTGCTCGCGAACTGCGGCAGCGCCGGCGCCACGATCCCGTAGCCGAGAGCGACGATGAACGCCGACACGACGAGGACCCAGATCTCCTTGGGCAGTTTCGTGTCGGCGCCCGCCGCCGCGTCAGTGTTACTCATTGCCGATGAATCTATCGGCGAGGGTGAACGGCCGTTCAGCCCAGTCCCAGTGCGCGGGAAACGACGTCTTGAGCGGCGGCCTGTACCTGCGCGAGATGTTCGGGGCCACGGAAGGATTCGGCGTAGATCTTGTACACGTCCTCGGTCCCGGACGGGCGGGCGGCGAACCACGCGTTCTCCGTGGTGACCTTGAGGCCGCCGATGGCCGCACCGTTGCCGGGCGCGGCGGTGAGCGTCGCGGTCACCGGTTCGCCGGCCAGTTCGGTCGCGGTGACCTGTTCCGGCGACAGCCTCGCCAGCACCGCCTTCTGTTCGCGGGTCGCCGGCGCATCGATGCGGGCGTACGCGGGATCGCCGTGCTGCCGGGTGAGTTCGCGGTACCGGGCCGACGGGCTCTGCCCGGTGACGGCAGTGATCTCGGCGGCCAACAGCGCCAGCAGGATCCCGTCCTTGTCGGTGGTCCACACGGTGCCGTCGTGGCGCAGGAAAGATGCGCCGGCGCTCTCCTCACCGCCGAAGCCGAGTGAGCCGTCGAGCAGTCCCGGCACGAACCACTTGAAACCGACCGGCACCTCCACGACGGGGCGTCCCAGTCCACCGGCGACGCGGTCGATCATCGACGAACTGACGAGCGTCTTGCCGACCTTCGTCGTCGGCGACCACCCGGCGCGGTAGGTGTAGAGGTAGTCGATCGCGACCGCGAGGTAGTGGTTGGGATTCATGAGGCCGCCGTCGGGAGTGACGATGCCGTGCCGGTCGGCGTCGGCATCGTTCCCGGTCGCGAGGTCGAATCGGTCGCGGGCCGCGATGAGCGAGGCCATCGCGTGCGGCGACGAGCAGTCCATCCGGATCTTGCCGTCACCGTCGAGTGTCATGAACCGCCACGTGGCGTCGACGAGCGGGTTGACGACGGTGAGGTCGAGGCGGTGCCGCTCGGCGATGGCCCCCCAGTAGTCGACGGAGGCACCACCCAGCGGGTCGGCCCCGATTCGCAGACCGGACGCCCGGATCGCGTCGAGGTCGAGGACGCCCGGCAGGTCGTCGACGTACTCGGAGAGGTAGTCGTACCGCCCGGCCTCCGCGAGGGCCCGCGCCAGCGGCACCCGGGCGATCCCCGACAGGCCCGCGCGGAGCAGTTCGTTGGCGCGGTCCGCGATCGCCGTCGTGGCGTCGCTGTCGGCCGGGCCGCCGTGCGGCGGGTTGTACTTGAAGCCGCCGTCGCGCGGCGGATTGTGCGAAGGGGTGACGACGATACCGTCGGCGCGCGCCGCCGGGCCGGAGGCGTTGTGCCGCAGAACGGCGTGGCTCACCGCCGGCGTCGGGGTGTAACCGTCGCGCGAATCGATCACCACCGCAACGCCGCCCGCGACCAGCACCTCGAGGGCGGTCGCCCACGCCGGCTCCGAGAGCGCGTGCGTGTCGCGGCCGAGGAACAGTGGGCCGGTGATGCCCTGGCCGCTGCGGTACTCCACGATCGCCTGCGTCGTCGCGAGGATGTGCGCCTCGTTGAACGCGGAGTCGAGGCTCGAGCCGCGGTGGCCGGACGTGCCGAACATCACCTGCTGCAACGGATCAGCCGGGTCGGGGGTGCGCGTGTAGTACGCGGACACCAGGTGCGCCAGATCCTCCAGATCCTCCGGCAACGCCACCTGACCCGCTCGTTCGTGCACCATCGACCCCTCCGAAACCTCGAACTGGAAACTCGGTTCCCATCGTGCCAGGGCCGGGGGTTCCCGGCGCGTTCAAGCGGTGATTCGAAACCCCAACCAGGCGAATCCGATACCGATCGCGATGCTGGACGCGACATACACGACGGAGGTGCCGGTTCGCCGCACACGTGCGAGACCCACAGTTTCGGTGGCGAACGTCGAGTAGGTGGTCAGGCCACCGCAGAAGCCGGTGCCCAGCAACGCGAACACCGCGGGCGGCAACGTGGCGCCCGAGAGCAGGCCGAGGACGAAACAGCCGACGACGTTGACGACGAACGTGGGCACCGGGAAGCTCCCGTACGACGTGAGGTGGCGGCCGGTGAGGTAGCGAACCCCCGCGCCCACGCCACCACCGAGCGCGACCCACAGCACCGTCACGCTTGCGCCCGCCGCCGGGAGTGCCATTCGTCACCGAGCGCCATCCCGATGCGTGCCGCGAGCAGTGCCGGCAGGAGGGTCGCGAGGATGTACACGACCGCCGAGCCGGGGTGCTGCACGACGTCGACGGCGAACGTCGAGAACGTGGTGAATCCGCCGAGTACACCGACACCGAGGAACAGACGCCACAACCGGTCGGGTCCGAGCACGGCGGCGAGGATGCCCAGCAGCAACGACCCCAGGACGTTGATCACGAGGATGGTCCAGATACCGGGGAACTGCAGTGCGAGCGCGTAGCGGATGCTCGCGCCGACGGCCCCGCCCGCGGCGACCACCGTCAGGGCCCGCGCCTGCGCCATCGCTCCTCCTGTCTGCCGGCCGATACCTACTGTGGCAGACGCGGACGGACCGCCGCATCAGCGACGCGGGGCCGCGGCCGCGGCCGCGGCGACAATCCTCGGGCCCGCAGCCGGATCCCCCGCCACCGGGTGTGCGCGGCCACGCGCAACGGCGCGATCGGGATGGTGAGTGCGGCGGTCAGCACTTCACGCGCGGTCACGTCGCGCCGGTCGCCCACGACTGTCGCGACGAGCGGCCGTTCTCCCGGACGCTCGAGGCAGATCCCGAGCCGGAGCGACGCGTCCGGCGAGGGCACCCGCATTCGGCATTCGTCGCCGGACGGCGAGACGTAGAAGTCCTGCGCCGCGCGCGTACCCCCGTGCGCGGAGGGCCGCAGCAGATAGCACTGCCTGTCGCCGTGGGTGGTGCGCACCTCCGCGATCACACAAGCCGGGCGCCCCTCGACGTCGTGGCACCAGAACACGGTGAGCGGATCGAACACGTACCCGAACACCCGGGCATCGGTGAGCATCAGCACCTTCCCACCGTCGAGGTCGATCGCGTGCGCCGCCAGGAAGGCATCGACGGTTCGCCGCAGGGTCCACGACAGGTCCCCGAGTTCGTCTGCGGACGCGAAGCCGGCCAAGCGTGCGAGCACGCGCGGCAACCTCGGCAGGTTGTCGATGTCCACGAGCCAGCTGTAGCTGCGGTAGCGGAAGGCGTTGTGCAGCGGTGCGGTTCGCACGTGGCTGACCGTCGTGCGATAGATCGCCGGCGTCGACGGCAGCGGTGGTGGTGGTGCGGTCGTCATGCCCACAGCCTCCTCCGTGGCTCTGCTCGTACCCGATGCTCACGAGACGTTCGAAGGCGTACAGCGGCGCGTCTGGTCACGGACGAAATCGACGGCGATCCGATGCCAGCGGCCCGGGTGGCGCAGCATGGTGTGGCCCGTGCCCGCCATACCGATCCATCGGGCGTCCAGGCCCCGCGCCTGAGCCAACGTGGTCTGTCGCCGCGACGCCGCCTGGTCGGTCCAGGTGTCCGCGGTGCCGTGCACGACGACCATCCGCCGGCCGGTCGGCACGCACCCGCCCTCCCCCTCAGGCCACCACGGGGCCAGAGCGAGGACCCCGCACACCAGAGGGTCGTCGGCGACCACTGCCGCCACTCGCGCGCCCATCGAGTGGCCCACCAGAACCACCGGTGTCTGTGCCGGTCGCAGGTCGTCGAGGATCCTGCGGACGTCGTGGACGGGGCTGCGGTCGGCTCCGTTCCAACCCCGGAGCAGGTAGCGGACCTGCCGGACCTCCACTTCCGGGCAGGATCGCCGGAGCGTCCGGGTGAACGACGACATGCGCAGATCGGCGACCTGCCAGGGCTTCGAGCGGCGACGATCGCTCGCCTTGCCACCCGGCAGCACCAACACGATCAGAGCCGGGGTCCCGCCCTCACCGTTCTGCGTTCGTCTCCGTACCGACATGCCCGGTATTCGGAACCGGTGGGCGTGCGGATGGGTGATCCGCGTCAGCCGCCCGTCGACCCTGATCGCGCGCCCGTAGCAGGCCCGGTCCCCTGCTGCGCGAACGAGTCGACAGCGGCAACGAGATGCTCGGTGAAGCTGCCGCCGCCGTGCCCGGCGTCGTCGACGACGACGAGACGGCTGCCCGGCCACCGCCGGGACAGTTCCCACGCGATGTCGAGAGGACCGGACACGTCGTACCGGCCGTGCACCAGAACAGCCGGGATGCCGGCGAGCCGGTGCATGTTGTCGTGCAGCTCGCTCGGGCGGAGGAAGCAGTCGTTGCCCCAGTAGTGCGTGACGAGGCGCGCGAACACCATCCGGAACGTCGGATCCCGATATCGCGCGTCCGGCGTCCATCCGGGAGTGAGAGAGACATGTGTGTCCTCCCATTCGCACCACCGGACGGCCGCGTGCTCGCGCACCGACGGATCGCGGTGGGCGAGCAGGCGCGCGTACGCGGCGGCAAGGTTGCCGTCCCGCTCCTCCGTCGGGATCGGCTCGACGAAGCTCTCCCATTCACGCGGAAAGATCCGCCGCATGTCCCGGGTGATCCACCGGACGTCGCGACGAGGATCCGACGTGATCGCCCCGAGCGCCATCCCCGTCACGCGGTCCGGATGCGCCTGCGCGTAGGCGAGTGCGAGCGTCACACCCCACGACACCCCCACGACGAGCCACTGTTCGATGCCGAGATGCTCCCGTAGCCGCTCGATGTCCGCCACGAGGTGAACGGTGGTGTTGGTCGACAAGTCGGCCCCGGGATCGTCCGCGCGGGGCGTACTGCGGCCGCAACCGCGCTGGTCGAACAGCACGGCCCGGAACTTGTCCGGATCGAAGAGCCGCCGCCTGCCGGGCCCGGCCCCGGCGCCCGGGCCGCCGTGCAGATAGACCACCGGGAGCCCGTCCGGCTCGCCGACCGTCTCCCAGTACAGACAATTCCCGTCGCTCACGTGCAGCAGACCGGTCTCGTAGGGCTCGGTCGGTGGATAGCGGACAACCATGGGACGAGTGTGCCAGTGGGGCGAGCGGCTCCGGGCAGAAGGACTTCGGGCAGGAAAAAGGGGCCCGATCGGAAAGGTCTTCCGATCGGGCCCCTTCTCAGTGGAGCTGCCGGGAATCGAACCCGGGTCCTCCGCCGCTTTGCCAGGGCTTCTCCGTGTGCCCAGTTTCGTTGCGCGCCAACTGGTCGACTTACGCGCAGGCTATCCGCTAAGTGCTGGATTCTTGCTCGTGAGTCACCATTTGACTTGCTCGTAAGTAATTGCGGCCGGTCCAGGGTTCGCATGTCCAAAGCGGTGAGTAAGCGGTGAGCGATGCTCCGTGCGCGCCTTTATCCTTGGTCGCACACCTGTTCGACTGCTGCTATCGTCGTGGCGTGCCTGAGGGAAGCGGGCACGCGGGCAGAGGGACACCCCGAGGGGAAGTTGGGGTGTCCCTCACTCGTATCAGGCTCCGACGACTAAAGGCCCCCACCCGGTGAAGGGTGGGGGCCAGTGTCATGCGGTGGGTGTGGTGTCCCAGCCTGCCGAGTAGCGGACCTCGCCGCCGCTGTCGCGGACCTCGCATGAGAGCCATGCGCCGTCGACCTCAAGGGTGATGGTGTGCCCCGGTAGGCCGGGGAGGGTGACCGTTTCCATGCGCGACTCCTAGCCGACGGTCCAGTAGAGGTAGGTGTTCAGGGAGCCGCCCAAGACGCCGGTTCCGCCAGCGTTCGTGACCTGCAGGTGCAGGGTGTCCGTCGCGGACGTGAAGATCACCGTTCCCGTGAGAACCGTGTTGACCGATCCGGACGCCACCACTTCGGTGCCGTTCCGGACCACGCGGACGGTCTGTCCGATGTTTCCGGAGGCCCCCACTCGCGCCGTGAATGTGACCGTCATCGAGGCTCCCGAGACGAGCTTGTCGCCGACGAGGTTGGTGTCCGGGAATCCGGAGCGGACCACGAACCCAATCAGGTCGGTGACCGCGAAGCTCGTGATCGACTGGTTCCCACTCTTGTCCATGCCCATGGGGAATGGCTTGCCGGTATCCGCCGCCCGCATCTGTCCAGTGGCAGTCGCGACTGGCATCCCGACACGCGCTCCGGCGGAAACGCTCGGCGCTGTCGCCTTGCTGGTTGCGGTACTGCGCGGCACGTCCTGCCGTTGCCCGTTTCTCACCGACGGTGCGAACGCCTGCCCCGACATGGTGGCTGCGATGGCATCGGCGAGCGCCTGGCCGCACACCGACACCAGGCGCACCTCGCCCACCGCGGTCATGATCTCGACCTCGACGTCGGCCGGCACTGCTGCGATCGGCGGGGGTACCGACCCGATCGCCGTCATGGCCGGCAGGTAGACGACCCCTGCTGCGATCTCGCCGCCAGAGGCGGGCAGGAAGCGTCCCGTCGCTGGCGCGGCGAGAACTTCCAGTGCGGCCGCTCCCGTCACATCCGGCGCGAAAGCGGTTCCTGTCCCCGTCAGTGTCGGCATAGCGATGCGAGCCCCGGCCGAGACGGTCATTGCACGGAACTCCGACACTGCCGTCGAGCGCTGCAGGGCGACACTCTGCCCAGCCTGCACCGACGGGGCAAGAACCTGCCCCGAACCCGTGAACCGCCGCACCGACGCCAGAGCCGGCGTCGTGCCGTCGAACACTATGCGGTCACCCAGGCGGACCTGCACCACCTGATGTTCGACACCATCGGCGTCGATGTAGCGGAGAGCCGCCGCGACCCTGCCGTTCCGGACAATCGGCACGGCTACCTCCCGAAGTTAGGAAACGGTCATCGTGCAGATGCCGGCGGGGTCCCAGATCAGCTGGAACGCTGCGGCCGTGGACGAGATGTCCTGGTCGAACGTGGTGTACCCGATCAGCGGTCGGGTTGCATCCGATCCGGGGGTGCTGTCGTAGATGACCGCATGGCGTGCGGTGATTGTCGCTGCCGGCCACGAGGCGTCGTCGGCGTCAAGCTTGAGGGTGTTGGTCGCCGCGTCGTAGGTGACGGTGACGCCCGTGAGGGTGACGCCACCCGCGGTGTATCCGGAGCCGGACACCTCGCCTGTGATCGACGACTTGTAGCGGTGCGTGTCCTGGTTCGGAGTGTATGCCGAGGTGCACAGCATCACCTTGAGGGTGTCGCTGTCGAGGTCGACTTCCTTGTTCATGGCGCTGAGAAGGAAGCTGCCGTAGAACTTTCCGATGTGGGCCATGTGGGACTCCTGGTGGTTACTCGAAGATGACGTAGAAGGTTTCGGGATCCTTCACCATTCCGGGGTACGCGGTGAGTGGGACCGCCTGGGCGCGTGCGATACCGCCGGCGTTGGAGATGTAGCCCGTGGTCCACGACCCGGGATCGGGCGGCGTGGCGGCCTGAATGAGCGGCCACAGCTGCACCGGCGTCGGAGAGTCTGGGACGGTGATCTGGTACGGATGCGGGTCGCCTTGGATGGTGAGGATGGCGATACCCGGCTCGAGGTCGGGGGTGGTGAGCACGCCGGCGTTCGCCTGACATCGCACCTTGCGCGTCGTGATGATGCCGTCGCCGCTGTCATCCTCCCGGACGACGGGGGTGGCGAACTTGAAGACGGTCAGGTCGTCGTAGGCGCCGATATCGCGGACGGTTCCAGTAAGGATGGTCATCGTTACCCCTGCCCCGTGTTGCCCGTGGAGGTGTCACGGGAGATGTGCTGGACTGTCAGCCGGTTGCGATCGGGGCCGCCGAGGATTCCCCGGAATGCCGCGATGTACGACACCCATGCCTGTACTTGGTAGCCGGGTGCCGGCACCACCACCGAGCAGATGTTCGTCGAGGAGACCGCCTCGCTGTCATTTAGCTTGGCGCGGGTCTGCGAGAACACATTCCCCGAGGGGGTGAGTACGCGAATCTGCCACTCGATGGTGCCGGTGAGGATGTTGATGAAGTCGAACCAGAGTTGGCAGCGGATATCCCAGAGACCCTTGTCGTCGAGGATGATCCGCCCGCCAGATAGGCGGCATCCCTGCATGGGGCCGATCTGGTTCGAGAACGAGCACTGGCCGGTCTGGTTAAACCCCTGGTTGGTGTTCATATAGGCGGACCCGAAGTCGAGCAGTGGGGACAGTAAGTCGGTCCGTTGGTTCAGTGCCAACTGCCCATCGGTGAATACCTTGAACTGGTCCTTGAACTGATCCTGCGCGCCGCTGAAGGCGCCCTTTACGCCGCCGGTCATGAGGGCCATCGCGTTCGCTTCGTCGTAGCTCTGCCCGTAGTCGGAGCCGACGACATACGCGCCGTCGGGGGCTGGGCCGACTGGATAGGTCACGTCACAGCTCCTCTCTCAGAAGCTCAGGGGCGGCTGGTGGGGTCACTCCAGGGAGGTGGGTTTCGATCCAGCGCAGCAGGATGCGGATGTAGTCGAAGGCGCCGCGGCGCACGCGCTGCTCGTGTTCGAGCTTGCGTTCGAGGTCTTCGACCCGCCCCCGGAGCTCGTTCTGGTCGGTCCGAACCTCGCGGATCTCCGCGTTCAAGCGAGCGTTCTGCTCGTTGTTGGCCTTGAGGATTTCCGCCCACGCCTCGGTGTTGTTCGATTCCTTCGTAGACTGGCGGTTCACCCGAGTCCCCAGGTACGTGAACAGCGCTGCCACGATGGGGGCGGCAACGCCGATTAGGGCTGTTTGGTACCCCGACATCGATCACCCCCCAGCCTCGGCGCCGGCGGCAGCTTCAACCGTTCGGAGAGTGCGGCCACGCAGAAGATGAGGGTCGCGATCACGAGGTAGCTGGTAGCTGACACGTACGCCCGTGGGACGCCGAGGAATACCTGCGACGCCATGAAGCTGAGTGCCCACAGCATGTTGAATCCGATACCGGCACCGAACGCGGCGCCCAGGATTCGGGGGTGCGGCCAGGCCGCGGCGAACAGTGCGATCGACCCGGTCGCTATCCACCCGACCGCGTACCAGGTCAGCGGGATCGTTTCATCGACGAACGCGAGTTGCGCCACTGAGCTATCGGGAAGTTGTGGGCTGAGATAAGAGGAGCCGCGCACGATCGACGAGATGCCGATCGCCGCGGCCGCGATTCTGCGGTACACGGACCGCCCCCTTCCAGGGCTGGGCGGTCAGGTATCGGCGCGATGCCGGCCAGCCGAAGTGCCGCCGGGGGCCGCGGATAGCCAGGGCAGGAACCGCGTCATGAACAGGTTGACTCGCGGGTCGGCCAAGACGCGAGTGATCGCTGCGCACACGGCGACCGCCTGCGCCGCCAAGCCCTCCGGAGGGACGCCGGACGCAAGGATCACTGTCGGAATGAGGGAAGCGAGGCCGACGACTGCGGCGAACACGGTGCGCGCCACTGCCCGCCACGGGTGAGCTACCTGAGTGGGAGAGGTCATCACTTGCCGCCCTTCAGGAGGTCCTCGATGCGCTTGAGCTGCTGGCCCTGCTCGAACACCGCCCTGTCGATCTGATGGATGTAGCCGAGCATGTCGTCCTCGTAGGTGCTGCCAGGGACACGGGACTTGTAGCGTCCGGTCACCTTCTGGTGTACGGCGGTGAGCTTGTCGTCTTCCATGGTTCCTCCTGGGGCGGGTGCGGGGCCGTCTACGTTCGCGTAGCAGTAGCCCTTCGGTGGGATGAGGGTGGTGAGCTGCTCGAAGCTCATCCAGTAGCCGTAAGGGCTGAAGCCTGAATCGGCGATCCATACGGCGCGGGCCACGTCGTCGTAGCCCATGACCGTCATGTAGTGGTAGACGGTGCCGCCGCCGTATGCGGGTGATGTGGACCCGTGCACGCCGCGGGGGTAGTTACTCGGCGGCGCAACGATGTTCACGATGACGCCCCAGCCGGCGTTCACGGAGCGAAGGATGTCGCGCCATAGGCGGTCCTTCTGCGCGCCGGTCGGCGGATCATTCGGCATCGACACCGACGTGTAGTTCGCCTCGGGTACGCGGCGGTCCAGCACGCGCTCGATCAGCCCGATGAAGTCGGTGCCGTTCCAGGTCGTACCGATATCGCTAGCGAGGGTCGCCTCTGCGACGTTGATGCCCCGCGAGTTCAGGACCACCTGCGCGGACGCGGGTCCGCACCAGTAGCCCGTCTCCTGTCGGACGATGCCGCGGTCATAGGGCAGTTGCTTCTGGGTCATGTCACATCCCCTTCCATCGGGGGTCGTTGAGGATTTGCGGGCGCGCCTTGCCGGTCATCTCAAGCGCGAGGACGCGGGCACGTTCGCGGTCGTCGGCGCCGATTAGGTAGCCGCGCACTTCCGACGGCGTGTAGTCCGCGGGGTTGAAGGTGCGCTCCACGGACGCCATGTCTCGCTCCAGCTCTGGCGTCGGGATCACGCCGTCGCGGTAGAGCTGCTCCGCGATAGCCGCCTGCTCGTTGCGGGTGTACTCCTTCGAGCTGACATCCGGGATCACCACCGGCGGCGGCTCCGGCTCGTCGATCCCCACCCACTGCATCGTCGCGTTCTGTGGGTGCTGCTGCCCGCGTGGCGGCGGGATCAGCTTCAACTCCTGCAACTCCGGGTGATGCCGGAACCCGAGCTTCCAGAGATGCTCAGACCAGTCGTCCGCCAGATCGGATGGCGGGGTGAACTTCTGCGGCCCCGCCCAGGGGAGCCCAACGAGCGCCCACTTGAACGCCGTCTTCGGGTCCGACTGGTCGCACATAGCCTGCAAGGGGATACGCGATTGCACTAGATCACTCCCAAGTCCTGCAGGAGCCCCATGAACTCCTGCATCTGCTCGAACGCCTTCAGTACGGGGTCCTCGTGCTTGCGCTGGCCGACCTGAATCCGCCACGTCGGGGTAGTGTCCCGATCCCACGAGAGGGTGAGCTCAGAGACGCGTTCGACGATGATGCGGCCGGGGGCGAGTGGCGCCTTCAGGGAGAAGCCGATGCGGTCCCCAAGGAAGTAGTGGCCGAATCCGTTCTGGCCGATCTTCCACGGAGCGCCGTCGGCGACTTCAAGGGTGACTGAGTGCTGCTCGCGGGTTTCCCATCGGCCGGTGCGCATCGCCAGTAGCCAGGCGATGGTGTATGCCCGGTCGGCGCCTTCCTGGAACCGCTCATGGTAGTGCGACCAGCCCATGCGTTGGGCGCGGGTGATGTTGTCCCACTTGCCGAATGCGAGGACGACGTCCGTGTATAGCGGCCGCAGGATCTCGTTCGCGACACCACCCAGTGGTGGGACGCCGGGGATCATCGCGGTCAGGTCGCCGGCCATCTCGATCGCGGCGCCGATGGTCTCGTTGACCATGGGCATCGAGTTCCCACCTGCAACGATCTGCCGATCCCGTGCGGGCTTGAGCGAGTATCTCGACGACTGAATGCCAGTGAACTCGCCTTCGCGGTAGACCACCGCGGGCATTGACGGATCGGAGCCCTTCACGCCCGGCTGCGAGTAGGCGGCCGGCACGTTCGGGTCGGCGACCGTTTCGAGGGACTCTTCGAGCCCGTCGGCGCCGATGCTGGTGAACTGGCGGATCAGCCCGGAGAAGATGCTGCCACCGAACGATGTCCCAGTGTTCCAGCCAGACTTGTCGATCAGGTCCCACACGAGGGTGCCGTGCCGGAGGTTCGCGCCCGGCCAGGGCGGTGGATCGCCCTGCAGGTATCGCCGCTGCTCCCATGACAACTGCCCGTCGGCAACCTGCTTACGCGACGCCTCGTGAATGGTCTTCATCCGCGATCTGACAATCGCGCCCACCGAGGTGTCCGGCGTCAGGTCCGGCTTGACGACCTGCGACCACGTGTTCAAGTCGCCGACCGCGTTCATCGCCGAGACGGTCAGGGGGTTGCCAGCCACCCACGACGGCGACTTCTCGAGCCGATGCAGGTTCACGTACAGCGTGGTCTTGAGCGCGGTGCGCGCCCGGCCGAACTGCATCCACACCTTCGGGAACTGGAACCCGATCGGCATGAACGGGTTCGGCCACGCGAGGATGTGCTTAAGTTCCTCGTAGTCGTGTTCGAACAGCACGCGCACGCGCCGGCCACGCTCATCGTCGATGACCTGCAGCTCGGACATGCGGCCACCCCAGCGGGCGCCGTCCTTGTCCATCGTGACGTGCACATTCGAGGTGGGGCGCTCGTCGGCAGCCGCCAGCCATTCCGAGAGGAAGTAGTCGGCGGGCATCTCCAGCATGCCGACGCCGGTCTCGTTGTCGATGAACGAGAACTCGGCGCCGATCTCCCGCTTGCAGATGCCGCGCAGGTTCCAGTCGCCGTCCCAGATACGGATCAGCGGAGGGGTGAGACGCTCGTCGGCCTCGGTCTTGATCTTCGCGGTGATCTGCTCGAAGACGGCATCGAAGTCGATGGTCTGCACAGTGGTCACAGCCGCAACCCCCATGGTCGTGAGTACGGTCGGATGAGTCGTAGCTGGATGCCGACACCCGCGGGTGCGCCGGTGACGGACACCTGGAACTCGGTTCGCTTCTGCCCCGACTTGATCGGGTAGAGGAACTGGGTTCCGTTCATGCGCAGGTAGATCTGGGTGTCGATGTTCGATCGGACCTGCTCATGCTTCGCGGCCTCGTCGGTGTTGACGTAGAGATGCTCGGCGGCGAGTAGCTTCGGCATGACGATGCGCCGATTCGCATCGGCTGTGGCGCGGCGGTAGCGGTCGTCGCCGAAGCTGTAGTCCGGGATGGTCCAGCGGGCGTCCGTGGCCGCCTGCACCATCCACTGCGCCCAGATCGGATCCGGCGTCGGATTCGCGAACGGGACGACGATGGTGCCGTTCGCCGTCGACCCACCCGTGGTGTCGATCGTCGACGCCCACGGGAAGGTGTCCACCTTGTCGTACCAGTACGGGTCCGCCGCGACGCAATGCATGACGATCCGCGTATACCCGAGGGCATGACCCTTGAACGGGTCCTTGACTTCGGGCTCGCGTGCGAGCGCGATGTCGATGTAGCGGCGTGAGCTCTCCGTCTCCACCCACAGGCGGGCGGTGCGGCCATAGTCGAACGCCAACCGCCACGCCGAGTCCAACTCCTCCCAGGACCCGGCCGCGCCAAGAACGCCGACACCGAACTGGATGTCGCGCTGGAGGTATCGCTTGCCGCCGTACGTTGAGCCCTTCTCGAAGGCGTGCGAGTTGTAGATCGGCTTCACGGGCGAGTCGTAAAGCCCTTGGATATCGGTCTTGAGAGTGACGCCTTCTGCGCCGGCGCCGGGGCCGGAGAGCGTGAACATCTGACCGTTCACGCCCTCCAGCTCGACGGTGGGGGCTGCGCCCACGTGTGCCTCCTACTTGATCCAGGACAGGCTCTTGCCGCCGATGTACTCCTGCCATTTGCGGACGGCGTCGTCGCCGTCCTTGGCGTTGATGACGACCTGCACGGGCGGGTCCTCGGCGATGACGCGGAGGACTTCGACCATCTGCTCGAGCGCCCGCACGTTCTCCGGCTCCTTGCCGGCGTCGATGAGGGCGCCGATCGCGCCGCCGGGCTTGAGCCCGAACGAGTCGAGCCACTCTTGGCCGGCCTGTTCCGTCAACTCCGCCATCCGTTCCTGCGGGGTCTTCACCTCGTAGGGCTTGACCTCGGACGGGTTCTCGCGGGCGGCTTGATCGGTCGGCGCGGGAGCGTCCGGTGCTGCGGGTTCGATCGCCATCGGCTGCAGGTGTGGGAACCGGTCGACGATGGCCTTGCGGAGATCCAGCAGTCCGACGACCCGGGGATCGTCTTCCTCGACCTGGAATGCGTCCCGGAGGTTGGCGGTGAAGTCGCCGTCCTTGAGGAGCGATCGCACGCCCAGGGTTGCGGCCACCCGCAGGTCGTCCTCTTCGACACCGAAAGCGTCGCGGAGGTTGCTGGTGAACTGCCCGTCGGCCAGGAGCGATCGAACGCCGAATGCTGCAGCGACTCTCGGGTCATCTTCCTCGACACCGAAGGTCTCTCGGACGTTCTGGTCGAACTGGCCGTTGGCCGCGGCGCGGAGCCCGAGCCATCGCACGATGCGCGGGTCGTCCTCCTCCACCCCGAACGCGTCACGGAGGTTCTGGGTGAACTCTCCATTGGCGAGCAGGGACCGCAGCCCGAGAGCGGCGATGACGCGAGGATCATCCTCTTCGACGCCCACCCGACTGAGGCTGGACGTGTAGTCGCCGCGCTCGAGCAGTGCCCGGACGCCGTCGACAGCATCGGCGATCGGGTTCGACGCCGGCGAACTGGTCGGCGCCGGTGCGGATCCTGCACCCGGAGATGTGGAACCGCCCGACGAGCCGGAGCCGCCACCGAACCCGGCGCCGCTAGGCCAGTTGGTGACGAACACCCGCTGACCGTCAGCCTGCTGCCCACCACCGGACGCGGTGGCGGGATTGTCTCCGCCAGTGCTCGCTTCCGGGAGGTGCCAGACCTCCGGGAAGTCGGTTGCACCCTGAGCGCCGCCGCCATACTGGATTCCGGCACCACTGGCCGATTCGACGTTGGTGCCGTAGAGGGTGCCGGCCATGTGGCCGTTCTCTCCGACGCCGCCGTTGGTGCCGACGGAGAACCCGTTCGGGTCGTAGCCGGGTACGAATCCCAGCGCCGCGAAGTCCGATGCGGTGGTGAAGCGGACGTTCTTGCCGGTCAGCTTGCTGTAGATGCCCGACAGGTAGCCGGAGCAATCAAGTGCGCCGTAGACGTAGCCTTCGCCGTTGTGGGCTTTGGCGTATGCCTCCGCTGCCGATCGGTCGACGCGCATTCCTCCGTCGGCCATGACATCGCGCTTGTTGATGATGCCGTAGCCAAAGCGGCGTGCCGTCTCCTTGAGGATCGCCAGAGACCGCGTGCGCTTCGATTGCGCGCCCGGGATGTATGCCTCCCAGACGGTTTCACCTTCGCCGTACTGGACGTTGCCCAGTGGGGTTTGAGCGAAGATGCCCTGCCCTTGCCCTTGGACGATGTGCGCGGTGTCGAGCATCCCGTTGGCGCGCTTCCTGAAGGGCAGCATCCATGCGCCGGCGCCGATGCCGCGCAGTCCGCCGTCGGCACCGTAGTGCTGGCCGACCGCAGCTCGCGGGGTGCCGGTCGTCCCGGTGCCGGACATGACCTCGTTGACGTAGATCGTGTGCGATCCGGTCGTCGTCTTGCCGTTGAGGTTGCGGTCGATGTTTCCAGCGATGTCCACGCTGTTGTCAGTGATGACGACCTTGCCGTTCGGGAGGGTCGTCGTTTGTATTCCAAGCTCAGAAAGCCTGGCCCGCACCTCAGGGCTGTTGTCGTCGATGACGATGTGCTTCTCGTTGTCCGAGTGGACCTTGATGCCGAGCTGCTCGAGCCCGGCCATGACACCCTCGTAGCCCGGCGTCTCGATGGTGATCGGCTTGACGGCGGGGATGCCGTCATACTTGCCGCGCAGCCCATCCAGGGCGTCGAACGCCGCCTTGGTGTTCGGGACGATCGTGAACTCTTTCGTCCCAGGAATCTGCTCGACAGTGAAGCCGACGCCCTCGAGTGCGGTCTTAGCCTCGTCGGTGAGCGACTTGACGGTGATCGTCGAGGTCGTGCCGTCGAAGCCCTTGAACTGGTCGCCGATCGAATCCAACAGCGTTTTGGTGTTCGCGGCGTTCTTGACGTCCAGGTTGATCTGGATGTCGTCGGGGTACATGCCGAGGGTCGCCGCAAGGATCTCGGCCTGCTCGCGGGACTTGAGCATCCCGGTCGCCAGCTCGATGAACTGGTCATACTGCGGACGCAGCGCATCGGTGAGGCCCTGGCCGCGGAGACCCGACTCATAGAGTGACGCAGCAAGCTCCTTGTAGCCTTCCGCCGCCTGCCGTGCCGCCTTGTCGGCAGTAGCGCCCTCCTTGGTCTTCGTGTCGATCAGTCCGGAGCCGTCGAGGCCGACATTGCCGAGCGTGCCTGAGAGTTCCTTGAGTTCACGGAATGACTCGTTGAGCTTCGCCTGCGCATCATGGACGGTGAACTGGTCGTCCGACAGCTTGTTCAGCGCGCCGGTCAGGATGTCGACACCAGCGGCGGCGCCCTTAGCGTTCGACTCGAATTCCTTGAGCGACTCTGTCATCCCATCTAGGGCGACAGTGCCGTCGACGGCGACCTCAAGCTTGAAGCCACCAGCTTCCGCTTCACGCTTGATCGCGTCCTGCTTCGACTTGATCGCCTTCTGTGCCTTTTCGTAGGCAGCGAGGGCGTCGCTGTACTCGGTGTCATACTCGTCGTTGCGCTTCGGCCCCGAGAAGGGTGTGCGGATGTCAAGATCGAAGAAGTCCTGCTTGATTCGATCCCACAGGCCCATCTGGTCAGCGGCCTGCTCGTGAGCATCCTTGAGCTGCTCGCGTGTCTTCTCGGCCGCATCGCCCATCCCGGCGAGGCCCTTGGCGGCCTGGTCGAGCGGGACGTTCGCCCTCGACAGCGCCTCTCCAAGGCTGGTGGTGCCGTCCTTGAGCTTGATCGTTTCCAAGGCCGCTGCGGCGGCCTGCTGGCCGGCCTCGCTGTACTTGCCGCCTGTCGACGACAGCACCGTCGCGGTGTCGGAGACGGCGGCGCCGATCTGCTCGGTCTGCGCCTTCGCCTTCGCGACCTCGTTCGAGTGCTTCACCCACAACGCGGTGGCGGCCATGATGCCGATGCCGAGCGGCCCGCCGAGAACGTTCGATAGGCCGGACGCTGCCGACTTCGCACCTTGCCACGACGCCGCCGCCGCTCCCATGACGTTCGGCATCCGCTTGGCCTGCGCTGCCGCATCCATGAACGCGGTGCCCATCTTGCCGATCGCGCCCGTGCCAGTGGACAGGGCCATCGCGTTGCGCTGCACAGCGTTCAAGGCGGGAGCGGTCTGCTTCAGCTCGCCCGACAGGTTGCGCCACGCCCCGACATTGCCGGAGATGTTCCCAGTCGACGATGCGATCGCCGACGCCGCGTTCCGCACCGGCGAGGTGAGCTTCTGACCCATCTCCGTGCCGAGCGCCATCGACGCCAACTTCAGGGCAGCGAACACGGCGACCGCAGACTGCACCGGCGCCGGGATCGAATCGAATGCACCCTGCGCGGCCTTGACCGCCTTGCCCGCACCGTCGATGCCTTCCGTGATGCCGCCCATGACGCCACCAGCGCGGTCGAACACCGGCTGCGCGAGCAGGGCACCGAACCGGGACACCGCGGCGCCCATGTTCTTGAACGCGCCCGAGACGGTCTCGCCCGACTTCTGTGCAGCACCGCCGAGGCCCTTTTCCATTGCGGCACGGAAGGTCTCGAAACCGATCTCACCCTTCGAGGCGAGGTTGATCGTCTCCTCGGCAGTCTTGCCGAGCTCCTTGCCGAGCAGCTGCACGATCGGGATGCCCGCATCGTTGAGCTGGGCGATGACGTCGCCCTGGATCTTGTTCGAGGCGGCGACCTTGTTCCAGATGGCGCCCATCTCGGACATACCCATCCCGGCGATAGTCGCCGAGTCACCAACCAGGGTGAGGGTCCTCTGCAGATCCTGACCGGGCTTGATGCCCGCAGCCACAGCGCCGGCCGCGGTGGAGGCGGCCTCGTCCATACCGAACGCGGTGCCCTTCACAGCTGCCATCGCGTTCTGCATGATCGCGGCGACATCCTGGGCGGAGTTGCCGAGGCCGGACAGCTTCGCCTGAGCATTCTCGATCGAGGTGAGACGGTTCCAGCCCTTGAACATCGCAGCGCCGAGCGCCGCACCCGCGGTCACACCGATCGCGGCCGCCGACGTCGGCAGAGACACCCCGAGCTTCGACTGCAGTTCCTGCGACGCGTTCGACACCGCCGACGACAGCGAAGACGAGAACCGCTGCCCGAACCCCTGGCCCGCCTTGTCGCCCGCAGCCGACGCCGATGAGGTCGCCGCCGAGGACAGCTTCGACCCGAACTGGCGGCCACCCTGCTCACCCGCCTGGCCCAGCTTCCCGGACACGCGTGCGCCCGTCTGCGAAACAGCCTGGTCCAGGCTCGTCAACGCCTGCGGGACCCGCTGAATACGGGTGTTGAACTCACTGTCGTCGAGGGTGAGGACAGCCTTCAGGGTGCCGACATTCAGGGACACAGGGGCCTCCTAGGCGGGTTCGGCGAGCCGCAGTCTCAGCCGGGATTTCGGGTCGGCGATCAAGCCGGTGATACGCACGGCCAGCCACCGCCACGACCGCTGCTCGAGCACCCCCGACTCGACGTCGATGCCGAGGTCTTGGAGGTCGAGTTCGACCGCGGTCCAGGCCTGCAGGATCGCCCGCCAGGAGAGGTCGACTACGACGCCTTGCGGGGCCGCTTGCTTCGGTTCGGCGTGGATCCAGTCGCGGATGCCGTGCGCTTCGAGGTATGGGCCGCCGCCGGGGTCGTCGGGGCCGTAGGTGCCGGGTCGGCAGGTGAGGGCTCCTCCGCACTCTCCGGCGCAGATGCAGACTGGCTCGGGTTCTCCCCCGTCTCCCCGTTCGGGTTCGGGGGCAGCGGGTTTCCCAGGACTCCGTCCATGCCGGTCCGCCAGTAGATGGCGCCGAAGTCTGCGCTGATGCCGTAGTGCATGAGGGCAGTGCGGCCGGCGTGGATGATCTCTCCCCAGGAGATGCCGTCGTCGTTCATCTGCTGCCAGACGCCGCCCGTCGGGTTGCCGTCATCGTCGATGTCGGCGCCGAACAGCTTCGCGATCTCGGCGAGCTCGTCGGTGTTGGTGAGGGTCTGCTCGTCGTCGGCGAAGATCGCCCGCAGCCGCAGGCCGTCGGCCGCGTTCGGCGTGTGGATCGTGTACGTCTTACCGTTGATCGGCAGGTGCAGGTCGGGGTCGAAGAACTCCCGAAGATCGTTGTACGGCACTGGGTCTCCTTGCGGCAGGAACCACTGAGGCCGCCACTACGTGAGTGACGGCCTCAGTGAGAAGTGGGTGAGTTAGGCGGGAGTGATCGTCAGGGTGCCGCCGGTCAGGCCGGATCCGGATCCGGTAAGGGTGCCGTGCGGGACGGTGACGACGTACGAGCCTGCCGAGCCAGTGACGGTGAAATCGCTAGCGTCGTAGCCGTCGTCGAGCGCGCCGAGCGCCGAGGCGACGGCGGTGTTCGCAGCGCTGGATGCGATGTTCGCGGTCGTCTTGCCGTTCCACGTCAGGGTTGCGTTGCCTGCCGTCGCGCCGCCGAACGACACATTGAACGTCTTAGCGCTGCCGCCGGTGATCGGCGGCTTGACGATCTCCTCCGGCTTACCGACGCCGCCGAGAGTGAAGCTGAACTCCTGGAGTGCGTTCGGATCGCCTGCGGCGGTGTCGGTCCACTTCACGATGTTCGTCGACTGGTACGCGTCGGGCAGCTCGTCGCGGCGGTAGATTCGCGCCTCGATGAAGTTGTCCGCGCCGGTGATGCGACCCTGGCGGCGCAGGAAGTTCTGGCCGGGGTCATCGACAAAGCCGGCGGTGTTGTCACCCTTACGCTTGCCGCCCCCTTCGATGCGGTACGACAGGCCGGTGATGATGGGCGACGAGTAGCCGTCAGAGTCGATGTCCGAGGCGTCCTGTTCGGCGCCCTCGAAGATCGGCGCGACCGAGGACAGGCCACGGACGCGAGTCCAGGTACTGCCGCCGACCGGGCGAACTTCGAGGATCCAGTCGCGGGCGAGTGTTGATGCGAGTGCCATGCGTCCTCCTAGGACGGGTTGGTCATGATGGTGTAGGAATCAGGGCGGGACCAGCGGCCGTTCATGTCCGGCTCGGCGGGGGCGCGTAGGTGCCGGTGACAGTGCAGGACACGGATGGCGCCCCACTGGCTGTTGGAGCGTTCGTTGACGCGGTCATCGAGGGCGCTGAAGGTCCAGTTCGCCATCCGCTCCGTGTCCCGACGCGTGCCGGAGATGGAG
Organism: Prescottella equi; assembly: GCF_002094305.1. Lineage (GTDB taxonomy): Bacteria > Actinomycetota > Actinomycetes > Mycobacteriales > Mycobacteriaceae > Prescottella > Prescottella equi. Next base: position 389,523 of record NZ_LWTX01000001.1, on the reverse strand, counting down.
CGGAAACGCAACTGCACGAGGTAGATCGGCGTGTGCGGATCCCGCTCACGGTCGTCGTTGTAGACGTTGATCAACACCGCGCCGTTCGGCTTGTCTGGCATGGAGCCGAAGAACACGGCCGGCACGGTCAGATTCGTCGGGTAGGCGCCAGTGGGTTGATAGTCAGCGAGGCCCATGTCATGAAGGCGTTGCGCGAGGGCCGCCTCGAGTTCGTCACTCGTCGGTGGGCGGGGGGTCATGCGATGGACCTCCGTATCGCCTCGCCGATAACCTCAGCCACCGTCGCCTGCGTGGCATTGACGGCGTTCTCGAGGTACTTCGCTTGCCCGTCTACGTGATGCCAGCCGACCTCTTCGTGCTGCCTGGCTGCGTACGGGGTGTCGAAGTAGACGACCGCTTCCATCCCGTCCGATGCGGTGCCGGCGCTGTTGCGGAGGGCGCCAGTCTCTTTGGGGCAGCGTTCGATGGCCTCCTGCTTCACGACCTCGGCGGCGTCATGGAGGCCGCTCTTGGCGGCGCCGCGAACAGTTGCCGCGATGCCGTAGTTGAACTCGACGGGCACGACACCTCCTACGTCAGGTCGATCGAGTAGAAGTTCGGGGTCTTCCCTGCGCCGTCGTGATGCAGCTGCTCGGCGAGGACTTCAGCCGTGCGCCCACCGAACGGGTCCGGCAGCGTCACCCGTGACCCGGGTGGGATCAGCGGCGTGGTGGCGGGCATCGAGACGCGAGCCTCGGAGATCACCTCCGCGCCGTCCGGTGCGAGAACCTTCTTGCGCTTGTTGGTGATCTTCCCGCGCAGCGACGTGTCCTTCGGATCGAACACCGGGCCGTCCGCGCCATACCCGGCCAGCCGCTCGACCGTCACCGGCCAGCGCCACCAATGCTCGAGCGGATCAGTCATGACTGCACCGCCGACGATGCGAGGCCCGCGCTGCGGAGGATCCGGTAGGCGGACGCGCAAAGGTCGGTAAGCGACTTCGCCCGATCACCCGCGGTCAGGTACGTATCGAACGAGACCTGCGCCCCGTCGATGCCCGACAGGGTCATTCGCGGCTCCTGACCTCCCGGCCCCTTGAGGGGGTCGTCGCCGGTTGCCGCCCAGACCGCAGCCTGCGCGCAGGTGGCGTCCTGCAGGGCTTCACGCTTGTCGTCGTCGACCGGCAGCCCATTCGGCAGCGTGTCGAACACATCGCACCGACACGCGTCGCGGACGAGAATTGACGCCTCCCGCAGTAGGACTCCCGCGTTCAGTGGGCCGGGTGTGCCCATCCAGGACGACAGTTGATCCTCGGTAGCGAAGACGAGCACGGTCAGTCCTCCTTGCCGATGCCGACAGTGATCTTCTCGGTAGCAATGGAGTCGCCTGCCAGGACGTGGCGGCCGTCCGCGTCGCGCCGAAAGTAGGTGAGTTCGACGCGGTGTGGATCGATGTCGATGTGCCGCAGGTCGTCCCACTGGATTCCGGCAGCCTCCATCCAGCCCTTGATGACTGAACGGGGGATGATCGTCGGGGCGTACGCCATGTTCGGTTCCTCCTCGGGAGGGGTTGGTGGTTGGTGCGCAGGTCGGTCGTGAGGGCGCGAAAGGTACTCGGCATCGAAACGCCCAGCCCGCCTTAACGTGGGTTCCTATGAGTCCTGTGCCGAGCCACGTAGGGACGCACCAACCACCAAGTCGTGGTCCCGCCAGCCCCGCGCCCGGGAGTAGTCAGGCGCGGGGGGCGGGCATGAGTGGTCAGTCCTCGGCGGGCTCGGCAGGCTCGTCGGCCGCGTCGTCCATCTGGTCGGCGACGGACTCGCGCTCGATCGCAGCAGCGGCCGCCGGGTCGGCGCCCTCCTGTAGCGCGATGGGCGACTCCGCCTTCTCGATCTTCGCGAGGATGTCCTGCTTGCGCGTCGCGTCACCGAGGGCGATGCCCTTCGCCTTCGCGTACTCGCGCAGCTTCGACACCGAGAACTCCTCGAGGTTCCCGGCGGGCTTCCGCTCGGACGCGTCGTCCGCCGAGCCGTCGACGCCGTAGCCGTGACGCTCGAAGTACTGGATCGCGGCCTCATTGTCGGTTTCGGCCTGACCGTCCGCGAAGTGGACGCCGGCGACGACGCCGGTGAAGTCCTTCACGGGTGCGTTGATTGTTGCCATGATGTGTTCTCCTACAAGTGGGTTCGAGGGTGGGGCGGGTTGGTCTACTGGACCTTGATGTTGCGGAACACCGCCGCAGCCTTCGTCGACTTGAGGGCGACGCCCACCGGGCCGAGTTCGACCTCGCCCTTCTTCACCGCACCAGCCGAGGAGAAGTCCGGCAGCCACGACTCCACCAGCTGGCCGCCGACCGTGGAGACGCCATGGAAGCCGTCGAGGCCGACGCGGTAGGCGTACAGGTCGGTGAGGCCGGTCGTCGACACCGTTGCGACGGTGCGAGTAGCGACCGGGACGATCGGGTTGTTGCTGCCAGCCTTGGCACCCGGGTCGACCAGGAGAACGCCGCCGTAGGTTTCGCGGACCACAGGGCGACCGCCCGGGCCGAGGAGACCCTCGACGGGGTCCTTCGTGTACTGGCCGGCGCGCCGGACCGCGGCGCGGACGCGGGCGAGGGCCTTGCTGTTGCCGAGGATGACGGTAGGGGCACCGTCGAGTAGCGACAGGAACTCGTCGATCGCGTCGAGGGCCTTGTGCTCGGCCCGCGGGTTGGTGTCGAAGTCGGTCCAGTCGGTGACCTTGCCGGCGTTGAACTCGGTGGTGGTGCCGACGAGGGCCTTGTCGAGTCCGTCGAAGCCGTTCGCGTCGACTGCGGTGTCGCCGTTGATGATGGCGTCCTGGAACTTGGTGCGGGCCGCCTTGATCTTCTGCGACATGTTCAGGGCGACGGTGCCAGATGCGTTGGCGCCGATCTTCGCGATGACGCGGTCCACCTCGAATGAGCCACCGAGGACGGCGAGGGTCGTCGAGTACTTCTGGGTGGTGACGTTCGCCGGCGTGTACTCGGTGTTGAGTGCACGGAAGTCGGCGGTCGGCTGGGTGATGAGGCGCCGGTAGCCGTAGTCGAGGGTGGCGCCACCGCCCGCGGGGTTGACGACGTCGTCGAAGATGAGCGAGTCGAGGATGGCGGATTCCTTGCGGAACTCGTCGATGACGGCGGGGTCGTAGTCCTGGACTGCGTTGTTCTTGGATTCTGCGAGCGAGACAGCCATGTGTGGCTCCTAGGCGTAGTGGGCGCCGATGGCGCCGGTAAGTGTGGTGGGCTTGGGCTTCGGCTTCTCTCCGTCGACCGGGTTTCCGGATCGGCCGGCGGGGGCCTTCTGTGCTGCGAGGCGCTTGGCGAACGCTGCGACCTTGTCGGCGGGGAGCCCTTCGAGCAGTTCGAGGTCCTTCTTGTCGGTGATCCCGTGCTCGAGGGCGGCTTCGAGGACTGCGGCCTTCGCTTCAGCGGCGGCTGCGCGCTCCTCGGTGGCCTTTGTGGTGGCGGCCTGCTTTTCAGCATCCGTCATCTGCGCCTGCTTGAGCTTCTCCAGTTCGGCGGCGGCTGCCCGGTTGGCCTTGGCTTCGCGCTCGTTCTTGCGCGCCATTGCCTTCCAGTGGGCGGCGTCCTTCGAGGAGTCGTCGTCGGCGTTTCCAGCGTCTGCATCTACGTCGCCAGTCTCGTTCTGGTCGCCGTCGTCGTCAGTGGTATCCGTAGCGTCGACCTTGTTGCCAGTGTCGTGGCCTTCGTCGTCGCGGCGGGGATGCCGGGTGATGCGGCTGGGGCCGACTCCGAATCCGGCTCCGACGAGGAATCGAAGGTCGTCGATCAGGTTCGCCATTGCGCTCTCCTTCTGATGCCATTCGGCATTGGCCCTAGGCCGTTCGGCGTGGGGCTGGATGGGTGTTGCGGGGTCCGCCATTCGGCGGGGAGTCTGGGGTTTATCGGGCCTTATGGGGACGTATGGGATTTCGGCCATACAGTCCGATAGGTCAGCGTGCTCCAAGTTGTTCGCGCTTGGGCCTGCGTTTGAGGTCCCACTCGTCGATGTGGTCGCGGATCGCTTCGCGCTGCGCCTTGAGGCGGGCGTTCAGTTCCCGCTTGGCCTGCGGTGTCGCGGCCACGGCCAACTGGCGTTTGGTGTCACGGATGCCGCGTTCCATCGCCCGCTGCTGCTGCGTGGCCTCGTAGCCTTCAGGGTTCGGTTCGGTCTTGAACGTGCGCGACGCGCCGGGCACGAACGCGCTGACGGCATGGCCGCAGTTGGAAACAACCAGCCCGTCGGAACAATATAGGCTCAACTCTGCGGTAGAATCGAAAGCCCAACCGTCCCACCATTTTACAGTCACGCGCTCCAATGGAAGGGTCACGAAACTATGGCTACCGCCAACACCGCTGCCGCCCATGCCGCTCGCCGCGGCAACAAGGATCCGCTCTCGCGTCGCGCTCTGCGAGCGAAGACGAGAGAGCACATGATCCTCCACGCCGGACCGCATGAGAGCGTCCTCGCTGAGGAGTTCCGCAAGCGCGGGATCGAGTACAGGCAGCAGACCGCGTTCGGGCCGTACAACCTCGATTTCACCCTCCCCGAATCTCGCGTCGCCGTGGAGGTCGTGACTGGTGGCGGCAATGCGCGTATAGCCGCTGGCAAGTTCGAGCGCCTTGTACGCGTCCTCGACGAGTGGAACCTCGTGGAGGTTGTCATCCAAGGAGGCGAAGCCAGAACCGTCAACGCACCGAAGGTCGTAGACGAGTTGGTCGCCTTCCTTCAAATCGTGCGCCGGGATCAGGCCACGCACGGTCATTACCGGATGATTAAATCCGATGGTCGTCTCGCTATACCCCGTGCTGAGCGTTACCGCCGGGCCGGAGTAGCGGGAGCGGACTACCTCAATCGCCTCACCGTAGGTAACGAAGGTTGACCCTTCTAGGACCGCGTTCGGATGCTGAAACCCTGCGGCGCGGGCTTGCTCGAGCGTGGCCTTGATGCGCACCTTCACACCCCGACCGCCAACCGCCGACGGGCGGATGACGGTGCCGGTATCGCCGGACAGGCTGAGGACCTGGCCCTCGAACGGCTGACACTGCGGTGCCGGATTGCGGTGCGAGGACACGACGATCAGGTCCTGCCCTCGCTCCACCATCCGATCCGTGTGCGAGTCGATGAGCGTCTGGTTGACGATGGTCCGCGACTTCATCTCCAGGTAGGAGGTGAGCGACCAGTTGCGGCCACGGTTGTCACGGAAGCCGGTGATGCCGCGCTTGGTGAGGTGGTTCAGTGCCTCCTGCACGGCATCGAGGCGAGTCCCGCCAGACGCCGGCACGTCACGCACCTGCACCCGTGACACCACATCCTGATACAAGCGCTCACTGTTGCCGGGGATACGTTGCGTGAACTGCGCCAGCGTCACCCACGCCTCACGCGCCTGCTGCTGCGTGCGCCGCGGCGGGAGGTACCCCTCGGGCGGCTTCGGCAGCACGTTCGGCACGTCGGCGAGGTCGGCGTCGGCAGCGGCAACGCCCTTCGCGGCGGCTGCTGTCACTGCGGCGGTGACCATCGCGGGCATCTGCGCTTGCAGTTGCGCCGCAATCGCTTCCGCTGCCTGCCGGAACCGCAGCATCTCCAACGGCTGACGTGCCTCCCAGTCGGGAGTGTCGATGCCTTCGAGGATCGCCTGTGTCATCGCTGCGAGGAGCGCGAGTTCGGCGTCGGAGTACATCGCGATCAGCTCGTCGGGGATGCCCGCAGCTTCGGAGGGGTCCAGCGCCATCGGCTACTCCCCTTCGTCGACCGCCTCAGGGTCCGTGGCGGGATCATTCTCGGTGGGTAGTGGCGGCTGGTCGGTGCCGAACCCGAACGTCGGGGCCGACACAGTGTTCGCGTTGTCGATCAGGTCGGCCTCTTCCTGGACGCGCTCGTCGTCCCAGTCCTCGTGGAGGTAGGCGACCTTCGTCTTCGTCGACGCCGCGCTCGCGACCGACCACGCCTGCACCGTCTGCGCCTTCGCTAGATCGGACTCGCGGGCGAACTTCGGCCACTCGAGCTCCAGCTCCTCCGACGGGGCAGCGCCCTTGCCGGGGAACTTGATCGCATCCACGCGCAGGCAGGTCGTCGACAGCGGGCCGAGCGCGGAACCGAAGTGCCGGGCCTTCGCACGCGTGGTCTTGACGGTCAGGTCCTTCTTGCCGGACGCCTCGGTCGCGGTCTGCGCCACCTCGTCGGACAGGCCGAGCGATACTGGGCTGTAGCCGGTCTTCCGCAGCACCTCACGCAGCAGCAGCGCCGCGCCCTGGTCGTGCTCGAGGACGCGGATCGCAGGCTGGAAGAACTCGAAGATGGTCTCCATATCGCCGTTGGCGTTGAACCCACCGCTGCCGACGCGGGAGTAGACCTCCTGCTCCTCGTCGAGGCTGACACCCTGCCCCATGCCGAGGTTGGTGAGGACCGATTCGGAGGCGTGGACCTTGCCGGCGCCGATGCGAAAGTCCCGCATCAGTGACGAGTAGATGCGGTCCAACTCGTGGAAGGTGGGGAACAGGTCGGTCGACAGGTCGGCGCGGCCGAGGTAGCGCAGCTTCGGGTCGTGCCGCCACTCCGGGTTTGGGGTGACGTTCGGGACGTACGCCGCGGTGAGATCCTTGACGCCAGTCTCGACGTACGCGCCGCGGCCCTCGTCGGCCCCCTCGACTGCGATGTCCCTGGTGGCGGGATGGTCGGTCAGTGCCATCATCCAGCCGAGGCTCGTCGCGGTGCCCTTGTAGACGGCGTGCACGATGTAGCCGGACTCGTGGCGCTCGAGGTGCCGCCACACTTCCTGGCCGTCACCCCCAGCCAGCTCAGACCAGAACGTGACCGCGACCAATCGGCCCCAACGAAACTCGGGGATGGCGCGGTCGGCGTCCACGAAGTCGATCCACGCGTTGTCGGCGATCGTCGGGTCCCACACGATGCGCTGGAAGCTGCCCGAGAGTGCCGAGCATGACTCCCCCGCCTCGACGAGCGAGGAGTGGAAGCGCGGAGTGTTGAAGATCAGATCGGCGCGGGCCTGGACTTCCTTACTCTTGCCGGCGTCGAGGAACTTGAGCTGCTCGGAGAACAGTTCGGTCGTCGACAGCTTCGCGATCACGCCGGGGATTGGGGCGTGATACCGCTTCGGGGCTCGGCCGGTCGCGGTCGGTGTGCGGCCGTGGAAGGCCTCGTAGGCGGCCTTGGTGCGGGCCTTGATGCCGGACGGGCTGGTGCGGCCCTCGGCGCCATAGAAGGTGGCGAGCTTGTCGAGGTCGCCCTCCCACCACACGTGGGACTCGGCGACGCGGGCAGTGACCGCGGCGAGTTCGGGCGGCGGCCACGCCGTGTTCGCTTCAGGAAGGCTCACGCGGCCACCTCGATTCGTTCGTCGGGGAGCCGCTTGGCGGCATCGATCTGCGGGAGGAATGGCTGCCACATCGGGCGGGAGGTCGCGACGGCGTAACGCAGTGCGTCGACGGCGTGGTCGTTGAGCTTCACGGGCGCGTCCTCCCCCTTCTGTGCGGCCTTGGTGTCCCACACGTAGCCGGGAATCTCGCCGAGCAGTTCGGTGCACGACGAGTGGATGAGCAACTGGTCGGTCGACAGGAGCGCGGACACGAGGCCGATGCCGGCGCCGACGCGGTTCATGCCGTTCGCGTACGGCGGTGGACTGTCCGCGTGGCCGCCACCCCATCCGCCTCGCTGCAACTGGACCTTGAACTCGGCGGCCGCGGGGTCGACGAACACGTAGTCAGGCCGGTCGGTGGCACAGAAGGCGCGCAGGCCGGTCTCCCGGTCGGCGGTGGTGCCGGTTCCGGGCGCCCATTCGGCCATCGCGTACAGCCGGTTGTCGTCGCCGAGGCCGAGTTTGATGCCGCGGGTCGGGTTGGTGGTGCCGTAGTCGACGCCGACGGCGAGCACACGCTGCATCGTCGGGAGCGTGTCGACCACATGCCGGGCCGGGTCGAAGCACTCGTAGATGACGCCGTCCGCCATCGTCCACAAGCCCTTGACGAAGCGGTCGTGCCACAGGCCTGTGTACTGAGCCTCTAGGCCCTCGATGTACCCCTCAGGCAGGTATGCCCGGTTGTCCTCAAGGTTGAAGTGGAACACCTTATGGCCGCGCTCTTCGGCGCGGTCGATGTAGTTCACCTTCAGCCAGTGACGCGGCCCATCTGGGTTCGTCGTGGTGAAGATCCGTGATCCCGGGACGGACATGCGGGCGACGAGCTGGTTGAAGAACTCCTCGGCGACGAGTGTGGTCTCGTCGAGGTAGGCCAGCGAGATCGTCATGCCTCGGATGACGGCCTCGGATCGGACGTCAGATGCGCCGATGACGTGGACGGTGCGGCCGAAGATTTCGGCGGTCGGTGCTCCGCGGTTGTAGCGGATGTGCTCGACCATCGTCCCGTACATCGCGACGTTTTGCAGTGGCCCGATGAGGTTGCGGTAGATGGTGTCTCGAGTGCGGCCGATGACGACGATCTCGCCCTGTTCGGGGGCGGCTGCGACACCGGCAAGGAAGGCGACGAGGGAGCCGATGGTCTTGCCAGAGCGGACGGCGCCGTGCCAGATGTTGACGCGCCCCTTGGAGGCGTCGGCGTTGGCGAGGGCGATGGAGCGGAGCTGCTTGGCGGATACGGCGAGACCATCGAGGGTCATGCTTCTTCCCCTTCTTCGTTGACCAGTCGCCGGGCCTGCTCCATGAGCTGGTTGAGCATCGACTTAGCGTGGTCCGCCGAGCTGCCGGCGCCCATGCGGGTGAGGTTGTCGTGGGTCATGACGAGCTTCTGCACGGCGGACGCGAAGTCGCCGACGGCTTTCGCGTCAGGGAGATCGAGGGTCATGCGCTGCGGCCCCGCTGGGGTGGAGGCGACGATCTCGTATTCGTCCCAGATGCGCTCCCTGATGGCCTTGGCGTCAGCGATGGCAGCCTCGGCTAGGAGTGCGCGTTCGAGTGCGATACGTTCGCGCACTTTGTCGTTCATGGCCTGGACGTTGGGGCTGATGCTCCACAGGAGCCCCATGCGCTTCGCCCACCGGGACACGATCGGCTGTGGCACTTCGAGTTCGCGGGCGATGTCGGCTTGGGAGCGGCCGAGGGCGTGGCCTTCGCGGATGGTGGCTTCGCGTTCGGGGGTGAGTTCTTCTGCCACGGCTCACCTCCGTCCGGGTGGGTCCGCCCGTGCGGGTGGTTAGCGCTTAAACAGGGTGAAGCCTCTACCCTTGTCTTCTGGCTTGTCCAGACTGTCGGCTTGACTGAGGTGGAAGTGGTAGTGCACGACCGACTGCGGCTGCGGGGCTGGTGTGCCTTCGATGCTGTCGGCGATGCGTCTCATGACACCAGCGGTGATGCTGGTGATGGCCCCGATAGCGTCCACGTCAACCCCCGATGTTCGGCATGTGCCAGGTGACGATGCCGCCTTCGCCGCGGACCGCATAGATCTGGTTCTCACTGGGGAAGGTCGGCAGTGACGAGACGAGCTTGACCGACGGGTTGGGTCGGGCGGTGCCGGATGCAACTTCCCAGACGATGCTGCCCGTAGCGAGGAAGTAGAGGATGTTCATCCCGTCAAGGATGGGGACCTCGGCGATCACCTCGCCGCTGCTCTGGTCGACGACAGGCCACATGCCTGGTGCCCGGTCGGTGGTGATCTGCTGTGACGACCAGGTGGTGTCGGTGCCGATCGTGGCGTCATCGATACCCGCACCACCACCGCCGGACGGTAGGTCGTCGATGTCGGATGCGTTGTGCCGGTGACCGATCTCCGACCGGTTCGCCACATCAGACGCCAAACCGTCGAGGCTGGTGCGTAGTCCGTCAATCTCGTCGATCGGATGCTCATGCGTCTCGGGTGGGAACGCGGTGGGCTTTTCCTGCACCGCCTCCCACGTGACTGTGCCAGGCTGGCCGCCCAGCTCCTCCACAACCTTCGCTGTCACCGTCGCCGCGATGTGAGCGAACTGCTCAGCGGTCAGGCCGCCCTGCACGGGCACGGTGATCGGGCCGCCAGGAGTCGCGGCCGGGCAGATCGTCGGCATCCGGTTCGGGACGTTCACGGTCACCGTCACGCCGTCACTGATCTCAATCGTCACGCGCCACCACACCTTTCAGCCACGGCTCAACGGTCGTGGGATCGTCCAAGAACATGCACCGAATCCGCACCACGGCACGGTCCGGGATGAGGTCGGCGTCAGCGGGCTCGATGCGCCACGACACAGAGTCGGCGGTCACCGTCGCGGGGAATGAGCGGGCGCCCGCCTCGAGCGTGACCGTGGCGCCGGCGGGAAGCGTGACCGGGGAGAGCGCGAACCTCAGTGGGCTGCCGCGCTTCAGCCAGATGCGGATGCGCTGTTGAGGTGCGCCGATGTCGGTGTAGTCCACCGCGACCTCCTTGGAAGTAGGTGCGCCCCGTCGACAAGGGGAGGTAGTCGACGGGGCGCGTGATCCCCGGGCGCTGGCAAGCTGCTCACGGGGCCGGGACTACCGCGTTGGCGGCCGGTCGCGCCAAGGGGAAGGGCGGCGACTGAAGGTGTCCCGGAGGAATGAGGGGTGGCTAGAAACACCGAAGGCGCGAGGTTGTGGGTACAACTCTCGCGCCTGCGGCGTCAGCTTAACACATGGAGTGGGGCAAAGTCGCTAGGCGGACCGCTTCTTTCGCGACGGGCCAGCCGGGAAGGCTATATGCGCCGCCAGTACGTCACCGGCCGCGAACATCAACTGCTCGTCGCTTCCCTCATCGACTGCCACGGGTGCGATCCGCTTCGCTCGGTGCAGGGTCCGCACCCGATCCCGCGTGATCCCAGCCCACTCCCCGCCAAGCTCCTTCGCCAACGCTTCGATGCCACGGGCATTCAGTCGAGTGTTGGCCGCGTCCTCCACGCTTGCCTGCATCCAGCGGGGATCTCGGGGGCGGTCACATGCCCGCGTCGCCTGCGAGACTGCGGCCCGGATCTCGTCGAGCGCAGTCCCGGAACCCTCCGTCATGGCGAGGGCGATGATGTTGCGGTCCAGCCAGGCCGCGACACTCGTTGTGGCATCTGTGCCGTCGTATTCCATGCCGCGCTGGTCGAGGACGAGGCGCACCCATGATGCCAGTGTGAAGTGGAGGTAGTCGCCGGCGTCGGATGCGTTGACGTTGAACGGGAGTGGCTGTTCCTGTTCGCCGGTGCTGATGCGGGGGCGTCCGGTGGTGAGTCGGTCTTGTCGGGTGATGGTGACGGCGAGGTCTTCGATGAGTCCGGGGATGGTGCGGAGGATTGCCACGAGTGCAGCTTGGTCGTGGCGGGGCATGAAGAACTGGTCGTCAGCCACGGGCACCGTCCAGGGCTCGCTGAAGCAGAGTCGCGTCCACGACTATCGCGGTGGCCGCGTACTCGTCGGCGTCGTCAGGGTCGTATGCGAGGGCCCTCACCCGCTCGATGGTTGCCTGCGCTTCCTGCAGTTCGCGTTCAGATCGAGCGGAGTCGAGGGAGTGCTTCTCCGCCAGCGTCTGAAGCCACTCGATCGATCGTTGCGACTTCCTCAGCTCGGCGAGCATGGTGTGCGCCGTGCCGTGGTAGTTCGCGAGTTCCTCAAGGTCGCTGCAGCCGTATTGGTCAAGCAGTTCGCCCTCTAGTTTGTCGAGGTCGATGGTCATGCGTTCCCCCTGACTTCGGCGATGATGAACTCGGTGTCCCGGTAGCGGCCAGGGCACTCCGTGGCCCTCTCTAGCCACCCATTGCGGTTGATCTCGGCGTGCGCCCGTTCCGTGCACAGCGGGCTCACGTCGATGAAGCCGAATCCGCCGTCCCCCCGGGACCGCTTGGAGACAACGATGTAACCGATGATCGGGGCAGTGTTGGTCATGGCTTGTCCTCAGGTTGGTGGATGACAGTGGCTGGCAGTCCGATGCAGTCCATCCGAGAGTTCCAGTAGTCGTTCGAGGTGTGCTCGATGTAATCCTCATCGCCGAGGATGGCGACCGCCTGATTGCCGTAGTCGTCCCACATGACGACCGATCCCTCGGGTAGCGCTGCGAGTTCTTCGATGGTCTCCACCACACGCGGGCGGGAGTAGCCGGCGGCGAGGATCGCGTCGGCCTGATGTCGGCGGTGATGCTTCTGGAATCCGTCCCAGCCGCAGGAGCATCCCGCGAAGCATCCCCGGATGTTCCACAGCTCGCGATGAGCATGGAGCGTCTCAGTCAGGCTGGCGAGTTCGTCTCGCTGGTTCATGGCGTCCTCTCAGAACGGCGGTGCGTCGGCGGGCGGCGTGCTGCCCCACGGGTCTTCGGCGGGCTTGGTGGCCCTGCTTGATCCTCCCCCGCCGCGGTTGGCCTTGTTCACGGTGGCGGTGGCGTAGCGGAGGCTGGGGCCGATCTCGTCGACCTCCAGTTCGATGACGGTCCGCTTCTCCCCCTCACGCGTCTCGAAGGTGCGGGACTTGAGCTTGCCGGTGACGATGACCCGCGAGCCCCGCGACAAGCTCTCGGCGACGTTCTCGGCGGCCTCACGCCACACCTGGCAGCGCATGAACAGCGCCTCCCCGTCCTTCCACTCGTTCGCCTGCTTGTCGAACGTGCGCGGCGTGGACGCGACGGTGAAGTTGGCGACGGCAGCACCGGCCGGCGTGAACCGCAACTCGGGGTCCGCCACCAGGTTGCCGATGATGGTGATCAGGGTGTCAGTCATGCGATGGCCTCCAAAGCCTTCAGTTCAGTGTTCTGTTCGGCGGCTCGATACCCGCGCTGCCGCTCCCGCTTACACGCCCGGCACGCCCGAGACTTCCCACCCCGCACAATCGCCGTGTTCTCCGGCGTGTACTCGTGGCCGCGGATGCAGTGCGTCTTCGGGGCGGGCGGTGCAGGTGGTGGGGTGCAGGCGAGGCACCGAACGTAGGGGTTCGAGTTGCGGGGTCGGATGATGCGGCCGTGTTCAGCGAGGCTGTGGCCGGTGTCGCAGTGTCCGGTCATGTCGGGGTTTGCGGTGCTGTCGTGGTTGTGGGCGCCCCAGACGCCGTGTTCGTCGTTGGTGTCGCCGAGGGTGGTGCAGGCTTGCCTGGTGGGGCAGGTGGCGCAGATGCGTTGGGCTTGGGCGCGTTCGGTGGTTCCAGGGGGTGCGAACCACATGTCGGGGTTGGTGCTGCCTGCGCACGCGGCGCCGTCGAGGCGGGGTGTGTCGCGGAGGATCGTCACGATGAGCCCGACGGGGTCGCCGACCTGTTCGGGGTAGCCGTTCGTGGCGGGGTGGTGGGTGTTGGTGCTAATGAAGTCGTGGAAGCCTTGGGCGCGGGGTCGGGTCACGGCTGGTCACCGACCCTTTGTGCGAATGTCGAGGGCTTCTCGCGTCCTCTTCCGCCCGCTTTCACGACCGAGGCTGAATCCGGCCATGAACATGCCGGGGGCGGAGAGAAGTACGGCGAGGAGGGTGTCAGCCACGACGCTCACCGCCCTCCGCCGCACGAGCAGCAGACCCACGGATCTCACTGGTTGTCCGCCTGTCATCAGTCAGTGCGTCAGCCACGTTCCGCAAGAGCGTGGAGACGGCATGACGGACATTGCTGCCACCCGCGCAGAGGTCACGGTCGAGGTTCTGCGCCACCTGGCGAAAGAAGGCCGCGTCGGTGTCGAAGGGGCCCTTGTGCGCGACACTCGGCACATCGACGACGACCTTGCCGGCGTTGGTGAGCGCAGCCACCACATGCGCGGCGACCGAGGCGTAGTCGATGGCGCCCAACGCCTTGAGCGAGTCGGCGATGATCTGTTCCGCGGCGCTCATCAGCCCTCCATCGCGAAGTCGAGTGTCGGTTCCTGCAATCGCGTTCGGTAGTACGGGCTCGTCATGCCTTGTCTCCGTCCACACGCACAAACGGGGCGAGGGCGCGCATGGATTCGTCGGCTAGCCTCAGACGCTTGGCCTCACGAGCCACCCGCTGCCGCTCCCTCCGAGCCGCCCGTGTCCTGATGTCATCAGCTCGGATGCAGGTGCGGCACCGACGCTCGCCCGTTCCTGGAACGACATACACGTTGTCTGGCGACTTTTCGTGGCCGTGAGGGCAATGCGTGAGCACCGTCTCCTGCCCCCGCTCGACCGATTCGACGAGACCGCGGCGCACGTTCTCGGCATTCGACACAGCATCAAGGTGGCTTGGGTTGACGCAGGCCTTGTTTCGGCACATGTGGTCGATCACCATTCCTGCCTCGATCTCCCCGAACGTCAGCTCATAGGAGACGCGGTGCGCGTACTGGCTCCGCTTGTTGAACCAGGCATGGCCGTAGCCGTTCGGCTTGAGCGCAGCAGTCCAGATCCAGCATTCACCCGACTTGTCGACCTTCGACCAGAATCGCTTCTCGTCGTTTCCGAAGATTCGGGCGGGGGCGGTCAGATCGCCGCCGCGCCGGAGTCGGCCCCGGTGCATTGGGCAGATCTTGTGGTAGTCGTCAGGTGTGATCGACCGGTCGCAACCGTCGATGCAACACACTCGGGTAGCCTTCATGGCTAGCCCCTCTCTGCTCAGATCAGATGAGTGGGTCAGAGGCCGATTGGAGTGTCCAGCTCCGGTCGGCCTCGCTTCGTATTCTAGCAGGTCAGCCACTATTTTTCGCCTCCGCAGCGAGTCTCCCAGGGCTTCTCCGGTGTGCCATCCGGCCCACTGTCCGGGACAGACACAGCAGGTGGGGTGAATGCAGCCCGGAGGAGGTGGAACTCCTCAGCGTCGAGGTCGACCGCGTCGAGTAGCTCTCGCGCCTCCGCCGCCTGCTCAGCTGTGAGCACCGTCGCGCCTTCGGGGAGTAGACGCCCATCAGCCGCAAGCCGATCCAGGACGACGCGCATGATGTGGATGTTGTCCGCCCGGGCGTCGTCGGGGAGCGAGTCCCACTTCGCCAAAACGGGGGACTTGCGACGCCGGGTGCGGTGGTACACCTTCGCGTAAAACTCCGCCTCCTCGTCGCGGGCAGACTCAGCCTCCAAACGGGCAGCCTCCTGCCGCATCAACTGCCCAGAGCGGTCTTGTCCGGCGCCAACCATCCAGTCCGCGTGTGCCCGCAGCGATGCAGGCGTGATCGCGTCGGTCATCGGGACTCCTCGGTGTCGGGGCGGTGGAGGACGCGGGCAGGGAGATTTGGCGGATCAGCAGGCTCGTTGAATGCCCACCCGACACGAACCCATCCGTGGTCGTCGGGCACAGCCCGCTCCCAGCGCTCGTGAATCCAGCGACCAGCGTCGATCACGACCGAGTTAGTGGGCAGTGCGTCCAGCTCCTCCGCGGTGGTGATCTCGGGGTGCAGCGCAGCGAGGACGGCGTCGGCGATGCGCCAGGACTCCTCGGTGCTCACGGACGGCACTGCATAGAACGCACGATCTGCAATCAGCTCGCGGGTGTTGTCGGTCATCGCTGGGTCTCCTTGTCGGGGTTGGTGATGCCGCGGGCAGCCCAACCCCACGGGTCGTCGGTCGAGTCAGTGCGGGCTTCGAGCGCCCAGGACGGGAACGTGGCCGCCGGCGTCTCGCGTTCGCGCCAGCCTTTGCAGCCGTAGTCGTGGCGGCGGTCGAAGGTGCCGCAGTCGCAGACGAGCATCAGGCCACCTCCTCGAGCACGTCGCCGTAGCCGGCATCGCGCAGCAGGCGGGCAATCGCGGCGAGGGGCATGACGGCGAGCCACTGCCCCGGATCGCCGAGGTTCCGACGCTTGACGACGAGCACGGCGTGATCGGCTTTGGCTTCGTCGCGCTGCTCGTCGAGCTGCCGCAGCCACTCGCGCCACGCGTACTGGGCGCGGTCCTTCACCTGCACAGTCAATCCGGGTGCGGGATGGAGGTCGCCGGCGTCGCGGGTGTATCCGGCGCGGGTGCGTTCGCAGTGGGGGAAGCCGTTGGCGCGGAGGTAGTCACGCACGGCGCGTTCGGCGCGGTCACCCTTGGCCTTGTTGGGGTTGCTCACAGCGCGTACTCCCCGTCCGTGTAGCGGTCGTAGTCGTGGTCGGTGGTGTCGTCGTCGAGGTCGCGGTCGTCACGGCCGAGACGGTCCAGCTGGACCTGCAGGTGGCGTTCGAAGCTCATGCGGCCCTCCTGATTTCGAGGTCGTGGAGCGGCATTTCGACGCACATGACGTCGTCGAGGTCGCCGTCGATGGCGAGGCGCACGGTCGCGTAGCGGATGCGGTCTTCGACGCGGTACCGGAGGACGTCGACTACGGTGTCCTGGACGGGGTTGTCGTTGGTGACCAGCTCGGCGGTCGCGGCCCGGTGCTCGGTGATGCGCTCGTGGAGGCGGACCGCGATCAGCCACCGACGCAGTGTGGGGTCGTTGACAGTGAGCATGAGGCCGAACACGCCATGGTCGGCAGGCTTTCCAGCTTTGATGCCGTCGAGGTAGGCGTCGATCGCCTCGCGCTGAATGCCCCTCATGCCGTCACCGCCCACCACACCAGGCCCAGGCCGACGACAGCAGTCCACGCCAGCGCGGACAGCCAGATCGCCACCCACACGCCCGCGTCGGCGACCACCTCTTCGTCCGTCAGATCGTTGTCGGCCAGCGCGTCCTCCTCGTCGAGGATGACCTCGCACTCCACGCACTTCTCGTACGGGCCGTAACTGGGGTCGTAGAACAGAATCGTGTCCTGGTGGGAGCAGTCGAGGGCGATGACTTCGCCACGCTCGATGAAAGTCTGCATGGGGATTCCTTCCGATTGAGACGCCCGGTGCAACGGGCTTGACTTCCACGTTAGTCGCACACTTCGACGCAAGTCAATCCCTAACCACGACGAAACCCCCGCGTGTCGCAGAACAAACCTCGTGCACATGCGGAGCGCGGAATTACTGGCCGCCACACCCATCCCCCACGCCCTCGTTTTGCCGCCCAGCTTCGACGCTGCCGCACGAAATCCGCTCCGCCGCACACTCATGCGCGTTTCCCGAAATTCGGCGACACGACGACAGCGCGGCGCGGAGCCTCTTCGATCGCCGCCCGTTCGGCAAGTCGGCGACGCAGTTCGACCTTCTCGTCCTCCGTGAGACCTACCTCTGGCCTACGACCCAGCGCGATCCGACGGGCGAACCGATGCGCGGCCGGTGGCGCGAAGCCCATGTCCTGCAGCGCGTGGTTCACGTGGTCCATGCGCTCGCGCTCCTCCTCGGGCAGGTCACGCAGCGCCTCGAAGTACGCAGCCCGGGCGTGCTTGACGATCGACGCCGGCAGTGGACGGTAGCCGGTCTCCTCGGTCCGGTAGGCGCGGGCGACTCCGGCGAGGAGATCTTCGCGGGAGAGCTTCGATTCGGCGAACACTTCCGCCCACGCCTGGACGATCGCGTGCCCGCCCTTCGGGAACCAGGGGTCGTTGGCGGCGCACTTCGCAAGGACCTGTGCGGCGGTTTCGATGTCACGGTCGGCGATCATGCGAGCTCCCTACGGGCTTCGGTGGACTGGCTGGTGAGGCTGCGGCCGATGTCGAGGTAGCCGACGACCTTCGCGTCGTGGGCGTTCCCGGCGGCGGGCTGTGCGGATGCCTTGGCGCCAGCCTTGTGGACGAACGAGGCGATCTGGGTGGCACTGAAGCTGTTGGACGCTTCCCAGGCTCGGATGCCGGCTGCGACCTGTTCCGGCGGGATGCCTTGGGCGATGAGCGGAGTCACCGCGGTCTCGATCTGCGAGAGGGTCTTCTGGTCGATCGGCGTCTGCGAGGCCTGCTCATACTCGTGCATGAACCGGTACACCTCGAGTGGTCTCGCGGTCTCATTCATCGCGTCGACTGCCCGCATTCCCCGGCTCCGCTTCGGCGGCTCGGGCGCGTCACTTACTGAGGGGGAAGAACCTACGTAAGTAGGTTCTCTTCTCTTCTCTTCTCTTCTCTGTGGGTGGATTTCCGCGGACGTGTCCGCGGACAGATTCGCCTCCTCGGCACGCTTCCTGCGCTTCCGTTCGCGATCCTTCTCGCGGCGTTCGAGCAGCTCATCGCCGTTTTTCTGCCAGTCGGCCCATGCGGTGAAGCAGTATCCGCCACCTTCGACCACCGACAAGACTTGTCGCGAAACTAGTTCAAGAACTGCACACTTCTTGCGCGGGAATGCGACAAGAACGTGACAATTTTCGGGCAAGAATCCGCGTGTTTCTGCGTTCCCGGCGTACGCGAGCAGGCGGGTGAACATGGCCTCCACGGCGGGTGAGCAGCCCGCCAGCTTGGGGTCCATGTAGTACGTCGACGCCAGCCACACCTTCTCCATCAGGCGGCCCTCCCCTGCGCCGGCGCGGTGATCGCCTCGACGCGTGCGCCGCGGACGGAGAGGGGCTCGTCGATGTTCACCCATGCGGCGAGGGCCATCATGATCTGGGCGGTGCGGGCGGGTGATCCTTCGGCAAGGATGGCGAGCTCGTGGAGAAGTTCTCGCGGGTCTGTGGTGTGAACGGATTCGACGATGGCGTTGGCGAATCGTGCGACGACGTCGATGTCGGATTCGAGGCCGTCTACAGGGGGTGGGAGTGCGTGTGAGGGTTTCATGCTGCCGCCTGGGTTGTGTTGCTGTGTGGACGGTTCCAGCTCCACCCGCGCCCCTGGTGGGGTGTGTTGCGGCGGGTGGGGCTGGGGTTGGTCATGCGTTCGGCCCCTTGATCCAGATGCGATTCGGGTTGCCGTGCCGGCTGGCCCGCTTGGGGGTTGTGTAGCCGATGGCGACAATGCGCCGTGCGGCCGACGCGGCCCGGAAGAGGGCCGGGAGCGCGTTGGGGTGGTGGGCGTCGATGCCGTCCGGGATGAGGGCTCGGACGGTGTCGGCACTGAATGGGACGGCCCCGCGGATGCACTGGTCGAGTGCGGCGTTCGCGTGGTCGATCCATGTGCGGTGGATGGCAACTTCAGATGCGAGGCAGTCGTCGGCGGTGAGGCTCATGCGACCACCTCGGCATCGATCGCGTCGTCAAGAGTCGGCTCATCGGCGGGCTCAGGCTCGGACTCAGACTCGGCGGCAAGTTGCGCCTTGCGCGCCTTCATGAATGCCTTAAGCTCCTCTGCCTGCTCCTCCGTGAGGTTGGCGACATTCGCGTCCCACAGCGCGAGTAGCGCCTCGTAGGTGTCGAGGCGTGCGGCGGCATCCATGAGGGATTCCATGTCCACCACAACCGGCTCTGGCTCCGGCGCCAAGGCCTCGCTGATGGATGTCGGGCGCTGCGACCGCTGTTGCTGGCGGGGCGCTGGCGCGGGCCGCCCCTCCTCGTCGATCGCGCCGCCCAGCTCTTCCGCGGTGTAGATGACACCGAACAGGGCGTCGGAGGCCCACATGCGGGCAGCCTCGGTGATGGCGCGGGAGCGGAGCATTGCGCCCGGGTAGTTCGTCCACGGCCCCTTGGTGCCCCACTTGCCAGCCTTCCGCGCCTTGGCCTCGTCCCAGCGCACGGGCGTCGGGATGTAGTCGGGGTCGTCGGCTCGGATGATCGTCACCTCGGCGTAGGTGTCGTCACCTTCGACGCGGAGCCTGTGCCCGGCCTTGCGGACGAGGGAGGCGATGAGATCGGCGGAGGCGGTGGGCTTTCCGTCGATGACGTGGATGCTCGTGAGGGCGTTGATGCGGGGGATGCCGAGGGCGTCGGCGTACTCGCACGCGAACATCAGGTTGGCGGGGTTGCCGCGGTACTGGCGCGGGAGCATGTCGCCGGTCGCCATCGCCTTCGACCACTCAATCTTCTCGGCGAGGGAGTCCTGCTGGCGGAGTTCGATCTCGGTCGTGGTCATGCTGACTTCCTCTCTTTGTACCGGGCTACGGCGGCGCGCTGGCAGATTCGGCATTGCCGTTTGCCGTTGCGGAACCCGGGCTTGATGTAGGTGTTCTCGGGCGTGAACTCATGCCCGTGAATGCAATGCGTCGTCAGCGCGCTGCGCTGCGCAGCGGCGTTACCGGAAAGGCTTAGGACCCGGAGGTGATCGGGGTTGATACAGGCGGGCTTGAAGCACATATGGTCGACAGTCATGCCGTCGGGGATTGGTCCGACGAACGACTCGTAGGAGCATCGGTGGGCGAGCTTGCCGATGCCATGCACGGTCATCCGGCCATAGCCGCTCCGATCGAGGCAACGCTCCCAGATCCAACAGCCATCAGGGTCGACTGAGGATCGATTCGTGAAATACGACTTAGGCCGCATTGGAGTCACTTTCGTTGGCGTTCAGGAGGTCTGCGGCCTTCTCGGCGAGGCCGTTGGCGGCGCGGAGGGTGGGCGGCTTGTCGCCGCGGCCGGCGATGCGGGTCGCGATGGTGGTCCCGCGGTAGGTGGCCTTCTTCGACTCCCCTAGGTACTCGAGGAGGCGTGATGCGCCCGACTTGGCGCGGGCCTCGATGTCGGCCTTCTCGACATACGGTCCGAGGTAGAGCTCGGCGAGCTCGTCAGGGATCTCCACTCCGGGGTCGTCGACGATGGCGGTGTTGCCGTAGCGGACCGCGAGGCGATCGCATTCGCGGTCGTGGTTCGCGGGCGGCTGGATGCCGGCGCGGAGCATGGCGTCGAACTCCAGGACCTTCTCGCGGAGCATCACGGCCTCGCGGGGGTTGTAGTCGATGACGAACATGCGCGGGCGGCGATGGAACAGCTCGAACGGACCGCAGGCGGCGAGATGCGTTCGGCGGGCGCCGATCACGTCCATCTGCCACATGCACTGCACGAGGTACTTGATCGGCGGGACGTCACCCCACTCGTGCATGTCGGCCGCGGTCTTGATCTCGAGCAGCTCGATCGGCGCATCGCGATCGGCGAGTCCGATGACGCCGTCCGGGTTGGCGGTCTGCCAGGTGCGCTCGCTGTGCGCCCAGGTGCCGGTCTCGTAGATGGTCCAGCTCGGGTTCTGCTCGGCGACCCACTCGCGGATCAGCGGTTCGAACTGGTGGCCGCGGCCCTGCACGTCCGTCTGCGGCTGCGGCGGGACGATGCCCTTCTTTGCGTCGTAAATGCTCCGCGGGGTGTCCCACTCGGATAGGCCGCAGATCGCGGCCACCTGTGAGGCGGAGTAGGTGGCGAGCCATTCGGGGCTGCCGGGGATGAGGTCGACGTCGAGGCGGATTCCGGTGAGGTTCATGCCGCACCTCGCATCGCGAGCGCCTCGGCGACCTTGTCGGCAGCGTCGGACAGCATTGCGGCCAGATCTCGCCCCTGGGTGCGGATCCAGTTCCTCCGGGTGCCGATCTCGGTGTCAGGGTGTGTGATTCCATCCGGCAGCGGCACGGCAACGAGCCACTCGTGGAAGAGCGCCTCAGAGTGCTCGATCTGCCAGTAGGAGCCTCCGAGAAGCTCATTCAGTCGTGCGATGGCTTTGTCGAGGGTTTCCGCGGTATTCTTGTCGTGCATCTGCTTTTCCTTCCGATGGGTGGGTGCCTGCCCGTCCCGGTGCAACGGGGCGGGCTTTTACGTGTGTGCGGCGACTGCCCGGTTGAGGGCGTCGGACAGATCCCCTACTTGCGAGATGTCGATGGCGTGGCCGTCGATGACGATGAGGCGGTGTTCGGTTCCGTCGTCGTCGACGTGGAACTGGGCGCCGATCGCGATCTCGTGGTCGTTGGTGGTGGGGATGTCGGCGATGTGCCGAGCCCAGTTGCGTGGGTTGCTCATGCCGCCACCTGCTCGGTGCCCGCGGCCCGCAAGAGCTCCTGGAAAGGGGTGCGGATGCGCGACTTCTCGGGCTCGTCGACGATCTCGAACAGCTCGTAGAAGTTGGCGTCCGGGAGGGCGGCGAGCAGGCGGGCGAGCGTCTTCCCTTGGATGTCGCGTTCCTTGAGGATGCGGTGGATGCTGGGTTCGCTCATGTCCATGGCGGTGGCGAGGTGCTTCTGCTGGGACATGCCGGCGGCGACCATGGCTTCGGCGAGCTTGTCGCGGCGGATGCGGAGCGTTGCGGGCATTGCGTTCTCCCTTCACTGGGTGCGCTTCGATCGAAGTCTTGATTGCCTTCGACGTAAGTCTGAGGTTAGGCGCTGACTTAGATAGAAGTCAAGCGTGGATGTACTTCGATCGCAGAGAGTCTTGGTTGCAAGGGTGAAATTGACCGCGAAGTGTCATGCTTCGACAGAGGTCCGGATATGCGGCACGAAGTGCAGAATCACATGCGTGTAAGCCTGTGTGCGGCATGTCTTACGTCGAAGTAAGTGCTATTTCAGGTCCCACATGTGCGCTACCGTCACGCGCATGACCAACTTCGCAGACTGGCTATGGACGACGGCGCGCCGGCGAGGCCTGGAAACTGAGGCTGAGATCTCCCGCGCCGTCAACACTTCCCAGTCGATCGTAGGTCGGTGGCGGCTACAAGGCGCCGTGCCTGAGATCAAGACCCTCCGACGGATTGCTGACGGGCTGAATGTGCCGATCCAGGAGGCGCTGGTTGCGGCAGGCTACGTGCTTCCCGAAGAGGTCGGAGTTGTCCGCACTGACATCAAGGACATTCCCGCGGCGGAGCTGTTGGCGAACATTGCCACCCGGGATCTGCTCCTGGAGCTGGCACGCCGGCTCGGGGAAGACGAGCTCGGCGGCGAGGTCGCAGCTATACGGTCTGCGCGTCCGCTGAATCCAGATGAGCCGACATGGCGGCCAGGGAAGTAGCGGAGATGGTTTCGGCGGGGACGGAGATCCAGGCGGTCCAGCGCGGCTGGCCGTCGACGATCGAGTGTTCCCAACCGGGGTTAACGGTGCAGTCAGCCAAGAAGGCGACAGTGGCTGCACCGATGAGTTGTGCGTGTTGCCGCGCCGTGAGTCCCGCTTTGGGGATGGCGTGGATGGTGGAGCCGATCACTACGAGTTTGCCGATCTCCACGATGAGCTGTTTGCGGACGATGCGGTGGGTGATCACACCGTGTGGCTGTTCGAGGGCGATGCCGAGTACGGCGAGGTCTTCATCGGGCGGGCGCGTGGGTGCACACATGAAGTACACGGGCCCGGTGGAGCTGGTTGGCAATGCTTCCTCCCCAATTATTGAGCAACCGATCATTTTCAGTGCGCGCAACCTAACATGTGACCGAGACAACAATCTGAAAAGGGGAAGCAATGGGGGACTTGCTACTAACAAGTAGCCGAACATCGGTTCGCCGTGCCACAACGGGATGGGTCGGTATCGCTACCGCCGCAGCCGCCGCGGCACTCGTGGCTGGCTGCGGCGGCAATGCCGAATCGGCGGAGCCATCCACCTACTCGCCACAAGCCAGCGCCGAGGCCGCCTGCGACGAGTACTGCAGCGAGTTGGCGCGGCTTGATGCCCTGAAGTGTGACTTCCAGCCAGAAGACCCTGCGGGTTGCGCAGCACTACTCACTGACAAGTCCACTCTTGCCTGGAAGGTCAGTACCGCGCTTGAGAATCGCGATGCTGACGGGGTCTACCGCCCCGCCGGCGAAGAGGTCCAGCAGATTAATGCTGCTATCCATGACGTAACCAGCACCGACTTCGCGGACGAGCGCTGCTATGTGCCTACGGCGAACGCGACGAAGGCGTCCACGTGCGGGATGATTGCCCTCTCGAAGGACATGGCCTTCACAACGCTCACCCTTCGGCTTCGGACACTGGCCGGGTTGGCGTAACTGGATGCCCCGCCCATCCCTGCCCGTCGGCGCGCATGGCCGCATCAGTCGCACAAAGCTGCCCGACGGGCGGTGGCGTGCCGCCTGTCGCTTCCGCGACGCGGATGGCGTCACGCGGCAGGTGGTTCGGTACACGCCACCCACGGTCGACCGTGACAAGACCGGGGCGGCCGCGGAGCGCGCTCTCGTGGACGCACTGAAGGGGCGATCAACGACGGGCGACCTGAGTGCCGACAGTCGCGTGAGCGAGTTGTGGATGGCGTATCGGGCGCAGCTCGAGGAGAAGAACCGATCGCAGTCGACGCTGCAGGACTACGACCGGATGGCCGCGAAGATCCTCGACGGCCTCGGGAACCTGCGCGTCCGGGAAGCGACCACGCAGCGTCTCGACACGTTCGTGCGGGAGATCGCGACGCGGCAGGGTGCTGGCACCGGCAAGAAGGCGAAGACGATCCTGTCGGGCATGTTCCGCATCGCCGTTCGCTACGGCGCCGTGCAGGCGAACCCGGTGCGGGAGGTGACCGACCTCGGGGCCGGCCGCAAGAAGCGGGCGAAGTCGATGGACCGCGAACTGCTGGTGCAACTGCTGGCCGACGTCCGCGGGTCGGAGGCGCCGTGCCCCGTGGTGCTGTCGGAGGCGCAGATCAAGCGCGGGGTGAAGACGACGTCGAAGGCGGGTCAGGTGCCGTCGGTGGCGCAGTTCTGCCAGGCCGCCGACCTCGCGGATCTGATTGTGATGTTCGCGGCGACCGGCGCCCGGATCGGCGAGGTGCTTGGCATCCGGTGGGAGGATGTCGACCTCAAGAAGCGGACCGTCGCGATCGCCGGCAAGGTGATCCGCGTCAAGGGTGACGGGCTGGTGCGGGAGGACTCCACCAAGACTGAGTCCGGGCTGCGGCAGTTGCCGTTGCCGGGGTTCGCGGTGGAGATGCTCGAGAAGCGTCTCGTGGACCGCACGGGGCCGATGGTGTTCCCGTCGAAGGTGGGGACGCTCAGGGACCCGGACACGGTGCAGCGGCAGTGGCGGCAGGTGCGGGCGGCGCTCGATCTGGAGTGGGTCACCACGCACACGTTCCGCAAGACGGTGGCGACGATCCTTGACGACGAGGGGCTGACGGCCCGGCAGGCAGCGGACCATCTCGGGCACGCGCAGGTGTCTATGACGCAGGACGTCTACCTCGGCCGCGGGCGCACGCATTCGGCTGCGGCGGCCGCGTTGGATGCTGCGGTGGCAAAGCGGTGAGTAAGCGGTAAGCGGCGATTCCGGTACCGGGACACGAAAAAGGCCCCCACCTGCATCTCTGCTGGTGGGGGCCTTTTGGTGGAGCTGCCGGGAATCGAACCCGGGTCCTCCGCCGCTTTGCCAGGGCTTCTCCGTGTGCAGTTCGCTATGCCTCTACTTGGATCTCCCGGTCCCGCGAACAAGCCGAGATGACGATCCCAGTCGCTGTTGGATGTCCCGTGCCACTCCGCGACCGAGTGGAACGGTAAAGCCCTCTAGCTGATGCCAGTACCCGGGCCGAGGGCGAACCCGGACTGACAGACACGCAGTCGCTACTTAGGCAGCGAGGGCGTAGTCGCGCTGATTGGAATCGGCGCTTATTGGTTTGCAGCGACGCTTACGGTGGTCTCTTGCCTGCACCGACACGCTTCCCCTAACTCAACGTACGCAGTCGAAACCGTTCAGCCCCGTACGTCCCCACGTCTTTCATGGGGCTACTTACTCTAACCCGCGGACGGTCGGGAATCATCCCGATTTTCCGCCGAGGCTTCCGGGACCGTCGCGGCTCTCGCGTCACATCCATGCGTTTCGCCCTTCGGCACCACTTCATTCCATTAGTGTCTGGCCCCGAGATGGACTTTCGGTGACATTCGTCACTCGACACTCTCTGGGGGGAACTGGGATGACGTCGTTCGCGCGCCGACTCGTGGGCGCTGCCGTACTCGCTCTCGCCGCCGTGACCGCGGGCACACTCACGGCACCGGCGGCCGGGGCCGCCCCGGCCTATCCGAGGCCGTACACCGACCCGTTCTACGCGGCGCCGGCCGACATCGCGACCAAGGCACCCGGCGACGTTCTCGAGGTACGCCGCGCAGACACGTGGCTCGTCCCGGGCAACGAGGTGTGGCAGATCAAGTACCGCTCCACCAACTCGTCGGGCGATCCCATCCCCGCCGTCACCACGGTGATCAAGCCGATCAATTCGCCCACGGACATGCCCGTGCTGTCGTACCAGGCGATCGTCAACTCGCTCGGCCTGAAGTGCGCGCCGTCGGCCGCGCTGTTCACCGGCGAGATCAAGGACGTCTTCGGGTTGCCGCTCGCCCTCGCGCAGGGGTGGGCGGTCGCGATCCCCGACCACCTCGGTCCCGACAGCGCCTACGGGGCCGCCAAGCTCGGCGGCATGATCACGCTGGACGGCGTCCGCGCGCTCAAGCGCCTGCCGGAGCTGCGATTGTCGAACAGTCCTGTCGCGCTGGCCGGGTACTCGGGCGGCGGTATGGCCACCGCATGGGCGGCGGCGCTCAACCCGACGTACGCCCCGGACGTGAAGCTCGCGGGCGTCGCCCAGGGCGGCGTACCCGCGAACATCGAGGAGATGGCCGTCGGGCTCGGCCTCGCGGACCGGCACCCCGGGTTCGGACTCGGCTTCGCCGCCGCCGTGGGCCTCGAACGGGAGTATCCGGACCGCCTGCCGATCGGCGACCAGCTGACACCGGCAGGACTGGGGTTGCGCGAGGAGCTCAAGGACGAGTGCCGCACGATCATCATCGCGAAGGGGCTCCTGCACAGCGTGAGCGAGGTCGCGAAGTCCACGAGCCTGCTGCAGGACGAGCGGACCCGGGCCGTGATGCGCGAGAACAGCCTCGTCGACTACCCCGGTATCCCGACTGCGCCTGTGTTCATGTGGCAGGGCTCGACGGACGGCCTGACGCCGTTCGGCTCGGTGGCAGCAACCGCCGACCGCTACTGCAAGGCCGGGGCGACGCTCGTGTTCCGCGGCTACCCCATCGCCGAACACATGACCAATGCGATCGTGGGACTGCCCGAAGCGTTCCTGTATCTCAAGGATCGGTTCGCAGGAGTGCCCGCACCCACGGACTGCTGAACAGCGTTTACGTCGGCGAACAAATCGTATATGTCCATTCCTCGGGATTTGTCCGCGAATCCTCCTGGACGGCCGTTCAGCTTCACCTAACCTCCCCGTCTGAAGACGAGTGCGCTTGTTAGGGGACCACCGAATGTCCGTCCGCTCCACTTTCGTTCGCCGCCGACTGCTCCCTGCGCTCGGCGCCTCGCTGGCGCTGGCGCTCGCCGGGGCGGCGATCGCCGTGTCGGTTCCGCTGTCGCCCGATCCCACCGATCCAGGGCCGCCCACCGACCCCGTCTACGGACTCGCCGGCAACTGCTACACCCTCGCGTCGGAGACGAATCCGGGGTTCGTCGCGCGCGACGGCGACGGATACCGCCTCGCCGACGCCGCCGGCGCCGCCAAGTTCCGGATGCAGGCCGCGCAACTGGGCCGATTCCTGTTCTTCGGTGACGACACCGCCCTGATCGCGGGCGAGTCGGGTCGGGCGTTCGCCTCACCGCAGGCCACCCCCGCCACCGACTGGACACTGACGTTCACCGACGGCGCCTACACCGCGACATCGACCACGAACGGGCAGCAGTTGGGCGTCGACCGAGCCGACGGCCGGCTCACGGTCACCGCACCCGGCGAGGATCCCGAGGCGGGACGCTTCCGGCTCGAACCTGCGGACGGCTGCGCAGACTTCCCGGAGGTGGAGATCGGCGCCCGCGGAGTGCCCCTCACCACGTCTGCAGGTGAGGTGCGCGGGTTCATCGACGCACACGTGCACATGAACGCCAACGAGTTCATCGGCGGCGAGATCCGCTGCGGCGAGCCCTACTCGCCGCTCGGCGTCACCGTCGCGCTGCAGGACTGCGAGGACCACAAGCCCGACGGCCTGCCCGCGTTGCTCGAGAACGTCCTCTCGCACGGCAGCCCGTTCGAATCGCACGACACCACGATGTGGCCGAGCTTCGCGGACGTCCCGTCGCACGACTCGATGACGCACGAACAGATGTACTACCGCTGGGTCGAGCGCGCGTGGCGTGGCGGGCAGCGGATCATGACGAATCTGCTGGTGTCGAATCGTGTGCTGTGCGAGCTGTATCCACTGCGCAGCAATCCGTGCGACGAGATGGAGACGGTCCGGATCGAAGCCCGGCAGGCCCACGAGATCCAGGACTACGTGGATGCGCAGTACGGGGGCCCCGGTCGCGGCTGGTTCCGCATCGTCAGCTCCCCCGCCGATGCCCGTGCGGTCGCGGCGTCGGGCAAGCTCGCCGTCACGCTGGGTATGGAGATCTCGGAGCCGTTCGGCTGCGGCCTGCGAAACGGTGTCCCGCTGTGCACCGAA
Organism: Prescottella equi; assembly: GCF_002094305.1. Taxonomy (GTDB): domain Bacteria; phylum Actinomycetota; class Actinomycetes; order Mycobacteriales; family Mycobacteriaceae; genus Prescottella; species Prescottella equi. The sequence goes on along the minus strand of NZ_LWTX01000001.1, from coordinate 361,611 downwards.
CAGGACATCGACGCCGGGCTCGACGAGCTGTACGCGATGGGCGTGCGGCAGGTGATCCTGACGCACAAGTTCGACAACGCCTTCGGTGGCGTCCGATTCGATCAGGGCGTGACCGGCCTCGCGGTCAACGCCGGCAACTTCCTCGGCACCGGCGAATTCTGGAAGACCGAGCCGTGCACCGGGGTCGCGAAGGACAACCCGATCGGCAATGTCGACCAGGGCACCGCGGAGCTGACGAAGTCACTGCCGCCGGGCGTGACCCTGCCCCTCTACCCCGAGGGAGACGCGTGCAACGCGCGTGGCCTGACCCCGCTGGGTGAGTACGCGATCCGCGCGATGATGCAGCGCGGAATGATCGTCGACATCGACCACATGGGCGTCAAGACCGCCGACGCCGCCCTGAGGATTCTCGAGGAGGCGCAGTACTCGGGGGTCGTGTCGAGCCATGGTTGGACCGACCCGTCGAACTACCCGCGCATCTACGAGCTCGGCGGATTCGTGGCGTCGTACGCGGGACCGTCGGAGAACTTCGTCGAGGAGTGGCGCTCGGCCCGACAGGACCGCGACGAGCGGTACTACTTCGGCTACGGATTCGGCGCGGACACCAACGGATTCGGAGCGCAGCCGGCGCCGCACGAGGACGGTGCGCGGTTCGTCGAGTACCCGTTCACGACGTTCGACGGCGGCACGGTCATGGAGCAGCAGCGCGCGGGGACCCGCACGTTCGACTTCAACACCGACGGGCTGGCGCAGTACGGGATGATTCCCGACTGGATCGAGGACATGCGTGTGTTCGCCGGTCAGGACGGCGCCCAGTTCATCGACGACATGTCCCGCGGCGCCGAGGCGTACCTGCAGATGTGGGAGCGTGTCGCCCGCTAGAAGCTGCGGTGGCCGCCGCGTTCACCCCTCACGCGGCGGCCACCGCTACCACCCCGAACGTTCGACCGGACAGACCGTCAGCGCATGCCCTTGACGCGGCGCCCGAGCTCTCGCGTGACCTCGCGCTCGGCGGTGCGTCGGGCCAGATCCTGACGCTTGTCGTAGTCCTGCTTGCCCTTCGCGAGGGCGAGCTCGACCTTGACCTTGCCGTCCGAGAAGTACATCGACAGCGGCACCAGCGTCTGGTTGCCCTCACGGGTCTTGCCGACGAGGTGCTCGATCTCGCGCTTGTGCAGCAACAGCTTGCGGGTACGGCGCGGCGCGTGGTTGGTCCAGGTGCCCCGCGCGTACTCGGGGATGTGCAGCCCCCGCAGCCACACCTCGCCGTCGTCGACGGTCGCGAACGCGTCCACGAGGGACGCCTTGCCCTCCCGCAGGCTCTTGACCTCGGTTCCGACGAGCGCCACACCGGCCTCGTAGGTGTCGATGATGGTGTAGTTGTGTCGCGCCTTGCGGTTGGTCGCGATGACCTTGCGGCCCTTCTCTTTCACGTGCGGGCCCTCACTGTCGTCGATCCGCTGTCAGTTGTGCTCTGACCTGTCATGGGTACGACTCCAGCATAGGAGGCCCGGCAAGCCGATTACCTATCGCGTCAGTCCCGGACGTACAGGCGGAGCGCGATGTATGCGGTGATCGCCGCCATGCCGGCTCCGACGATCACGATGAACGGCGAGACCAGCAGCACGTCGCTGTTGGAGATCCGCGCCACGATGTTCGCGTCGTAGATCTCGCCGAGGACGTCGTCGATGAACAGATTCTTGGCGGTGAACAGGCCCACGATCGCCAGCCCCGCACCGATGAGCGAGGCGACGACAGCCTCGAGCAGGAACGGCAACTGGGTGTACCAGCGGGTGGCGCCGACCAGGCGCATGATGCCGACCTCGGTGCGGCGGGTGAGCGCGGCCACCTGAACCATGTTGGCGATCAGGAAGATCGCGGCGATCGCCTGGACGATGGCGATCGCGAACGCCGCGTTGCGGATGCCCCCGAGGACGCTGAACAGCCGGTCGACGAGTTCGCGTTGGTTGAGGATGCTGTCGATGCCGGGCCGCACCGCGAACTCGGCGTTGATCGACGCGAACTGGTCCGGATCGCTCATCTTGACCTTGAACGAGGCCGGGAAGCTCTCGGCGCTGACCAGCGACGCCAGTTCCGGGTTGTCCTTGAACACGCGGTCGGTGGCGTCGGCGACGGCGTCGTCCTGGTTGAGGTACTGCACGGCGACCACGCCGGCGGTGTTCTCGAGGTCGTTGCGGATCCCGCGGCACAGGTCCTGCGCGCAATCCGGGTCCGACGCCGAGATGTCCTCGGTCAGGAACAGCTGCACCTCGACTCGGTCGAGGAAGATCTGCTGCGTCTTGTCGGCCATCTGCACGACGAGCAGGCCGCCGCCGAACAGGCCCAACGAGATCGCGGTCGTGAGAATCATCGCGACGGTCATCGAGATGTTGCGGCGCAGGCCGGTGAAGACCTCGCTGAAGATGAAGCTGGCACGCATCGGGGAGGGAGTCCTTACGTCGTCTGGTCGAACGGTTCGGCTGGGGTGTGCCGTCTGGCCCTAGCGGCCGACTGCGTACACGCCCCGCGCTTCGTCTCGGACCACGCGGCCCAGGTCGAGCTCGACGACGCGTCGGCGCATGGAGTCCACGATGTGGTGGTCGTGCGTGGCCATCAGCACCGTCGTGCCGGTGCGGTTGATCCGCTCGAGCAGCAGCATGATGTCGGCGCTGGTGTCCGGGTCCAGGTTGCCGGTGGGCTCGTCGGCGAGCAGCACCAGCGGACGGTTCACGAACGCCCGGGCGATCGCGACGCGCTGCTGCTCACCTCCGGACAGCTCGTTGGGTAGGCGGTCGGCCTTGCCGGACAGCCCCACCAGGTCGAGCACCTCGGGGACCGTCCGCTCGATGGTCGAACGCGACTTGCCGATCACCTCGAGCGCGAACGCGACGTTCTGCGACACCGTCTTGCTCGGCAGCAGGCGGAAGTCCTGGAACACGTAACCGACGCTCTGCCGCAGCTTCGGCACCTTGCGGCCCGACAGCTTGTTGACGTGGAAGTCCGCGACGTAGATGTCGCCGGAGGTGGGCGTCTCCTCCTTGAGCAACAGCTGCATGAACGTGCTCTTGCCGGATCCCGACGGCCCGATCAGGAACACGAACTCGCCCTTGTCGATCTCGACGTTCACCTTGTCCAGGGCGGGCCTGGTGGAGGCCTTGTAGAACTTGGAGACATCCTTGACGCTGATCACGGGAAGCCAGTCTAGCCGTTATCGAACGGTGACCTTGGGTAGCGACGCGCGGCGATCGACGACCGCGCTCAGCCCTGCGGTGTCGGGGCGGTGGTCGTCACCTCGTCGGATGTTCCCGACTCCGGTTCCTGCGACTGCTGCGGGACCTGGGGCTGCGTGGTGGTCGACTTCGTCGCCGACTCCGACGAGGGCGTGTTGCGGCCCTGGTTCGGTGTCGTGGTCGGGGTGCCGGACTGTTGCCCACTCCGACTCGTCTCCGACGAGGTGGACGACGACGTCGCCGGGTCCTCCGTCTCCGAGGTTCGGGTGGACGTCTCGGGTGAGGTCGATGCCCGTTCGGTCTCCCGCTGGGGAGCCGGCGCGGCGGGAGCCCCGTCGCTCACGGCGGGCGCCGGGTTGGACGTCGCGGTGTCGGCCGGGGGGTTGAGATCGGCGTTGAGCATCGCCAGACCCAGCCACAACAGACACAGCACGACGGTGGTGGTGCGCATCCGGCCGCCGAACACGCGACGCGGGATCCGCTTCCACAGCAGCGACATCTTCTCCTGGGGGCTCATTCGTCGTCACCTCCGCCCACGGGATCGGCTTCGAGTTCCGCCGCGACGGTGATTCCCGCCCGGCGCAGGGCCGTGACGACCCGAACGCGCAGCGCCCGACCCACCTGGAACTGCTTGCCCGGCAGGGTGCGGGCCACCATCCGGACACTGACCTGGTCGACCGCGAGGCTCTCGACACCCATCACGGACGGTGTGTCGAGCAGCAGTGGCCGCAGACTCTTGTCCTCGTACGCGTCCACACCGACGCGGTGCAGGATGTCGTTGACCCTGTTGATGTCGGCGCTGGCCGGGATGGGGACGTCCACGACTGCCCGTGCCCAGTCCTTCGACAGGTTCACGGCCTTGACGATCTGTCCGTTCGGAACCGTGATGACCTCGCCGTCCGCGTTCCGCATGCGGGTCACCCGTAGTGTCACGTCCTCGATCACACCCTCGGCGTCGGTGCCCGAACCGGTGATCGCGATCTGGACGGTGTCACCGAAGCCGTACTGCCTCTCGGTGATGATGAAGAACCCGGCGAGGATGTCCTGCACCACACGCTGCGCGCCGAAGCCGAGCGCGGCGCCCAGCACGGTGGCGGGTGCGACGAGGCTGCCGATCGGCAGCCCCAGCAGATTGAGCACCTTCATGGCGGTGATCACGTAGATGATCGTGATGACCACCCAGGTGATGACCTGTGCCACGGAGTGCCGGTGCTTGGTCGCCTCGGACCGCACCAGCGCATCGCCCTGCTGGTAGTTGTCGTCGATGCGCTGCGTGATCCGACCGCCCGCCCAGTTCACGAAGCGAGCGAGGATCACGGCACCGAGGACCGTCAGCGCAATCGGCAGTCCGGTGACTTTCAGCCAATCGAGGAGACGGTCGTACGGGGTGAACGTCAGGGCGAGGTGTGTGGTCTGCATTCGTCCTAGGCTTGGTTTTCGCTCATCCGCCAGCGGATGCCGGCCTCGATGAATCCGTCGATCTCACCGTCGAGGACGGCGGACGGGTTGTTGACTTCGTACTCGGTCCGCAGGTCCTTGACCATCTGGTACGGGTGCAGGACGTACGAACGCATCTGGTTGCCCCACGAGCTGCCGCCGTCGCCCTTGAGGGCGTCCATCTCGGCGCGCTCCTCCTGACGCTTGCGCTCGAGCAGCTTGGCCTGCAGAACCCGCATCGCGGACACCTTGTTCTGCAGCTGCGACTTCTCGTTCTGACAGGTGACGACGATGCCGGTGGGCACGTGCGTCAGTCGGACCGCCGAGTCGGTGGTGTTGACCGACTGGCCACCCGGACCGGAGGAGCGGTAGACGTCGACGCGGACGTCGTTCTCGTCGATGTCGATGTGGTCGGTGGTCTCCACCACGGGCAGCACCTCGACCTCGGCGAACGAGGTCTGGCGGCGGCCCTGGTTGTCGAACGGGCTGATCCGCACGAGACGGTGGGTGCCCATCTCGATCGACAGGGTGCCGTAGCTGTAGGGCGCCTTGACCGCGAAGGTGGCGCTCTTGATGCCGGCCTCTTCCGCGTAGGACGTGTCGTAGACCTCGACGCCGTAGCCGCGCTTCTCGGCCCAGCGGATGTACATGCGCATGAGCATCTCGGCCCAGTCCGCGGCATCGACGCCACCGGCGCCGGCGCGGATGTTGACGAGCGCGTCACGCTGGTCGTACTCGCCCGACAGCATCGTCTTGACTTCCATCGCCTCGATGTCCGTGCGCAGCTGCGCGCGCTCGGCGTGGGCGTCGGCGACCGCTTCGGGCCCCTCCTCCTCGGCGAGCTCGTAGAGCACCGCCATGTCGTCGAGGCGCGAGCGCAGTTCCTCCACGCGACGTAGTTCGGACTGCGCGTGCGAAAGCTGGCTGGTGACCTGCTGCGCGTGCTCCTGGTCGTTCCACAGCTCCGGATCGGACGCCTGGTGTTCGAGTTCGTCGATGCGGCGGCGCAGCTCCTCGACATCGAGAACCTTCTCGACCGTGGTCAGAGTGGTGTCGAGCTCGTTGAGGTCAGCGGAAACGTCAGGATGCACAGTTATCCAGGCTACCGGGTGAATCGCCGGGTCCGACGTTGCACCGGCCACACACCGGTCGGCGCCTCGCGATCGTCGTCGACCGAGGGCCTCTCCCCCGTGCAGTAGCGTCGGACCGGTGACCGACCTCGAACTCGCCCTGCGCCTCGCCGACGAAGCCGACACCATCACCCGCGCCCGCTTCGGCGCGCTGGATCTGCGAGTCGACTCCAAGCCCGACCTCACGCCGGTGTCCGACGCCGACCTCGCGGTCGAGCGCGCGCTGCGAGCCGTGCTTGCCCTCGAGCGTCCCGGCGACGACGTGCTCGGCGAGGAGTTCGGCGGCGACGCGAAGTTCGCGGGCCGGCAGTGGGTCATCGACCCGATCGACGGCACCAAGAACTTCGTCCGCGGCGTCCCGGTGTGGGCGAGCCTCATCGCGCTGCTAGAGGACGGCGTCCCCGTCGTCGGTGTCGTCAGCGCCCCCGCGCTCCGCCGCCGCTGGTGGGCGTCGGCCGGCGAGGGCGCGTGGGCGTCGTTCGACGGCGGCGATCCGCGCCGCCTGTCCGTGTCCGAGGTCGGCGACCTCGGGTCGTCGAGCCTGGCGTTCTCCTCGCTGTCCGGGTGGAAGGACCGCGGCATTCGCGACCAGTTCGTCGATCTCACCGACGACGTGTGGCGAATCCGCGGCTACGGCGACTTCTTCTCCTACTGTCTGCTCGCGGAGGGCACGCTCGAGATCGCCGCCGAACCCGAGGTGTCGCTGTGGGACCTGGCGCCGCTGGACCTGCTGGTCCGCGAGGCCGGTGGCCGCTTCACGAGCCTCGAGGGCTCCGACGGCCCGCACGGCGGCAGCGCGGTCGCCACCAACGGTCTGCTGCACGACGAGGTCCTCGCCCGCCTGCGCTGATTCGCAGAATCACCACCCCGCGTTTTGCGCACTTGTCGCTCGAATTCGGGGTCCGAAACCGCGATTAGTGCGCAAAACGCGAGTTCGAGAGGGATGGGAGTGACTGGAATGGACGCCGACGAGGTCGACTTCGCACACACCGATCAGGCGAGCCGCAAGCGTCGGGACAAGGCACTCGGTCTCGCGCGATTCGCTTGGGAACGCGGCATCACCGGCACCGAACTGCTCGACATGCCCGACGACCGTCTCCGCAAGCTCGCCCGGGCCGCCGGGGCCAACCCGCCCAGCACCCGCGAGACCTGGACGGTGGCCGCCCAGTTGATCGACGAGAAGGATCACTGGGCCGGCCAGCACCCCGACGACCCACGGGCGGCCCGCGACCACGCCGACGAGAAGATCATGTGGGTCAAGCCGCCGATCGTTCCGTGGAGTTGACCGCGCACGGCCCGAGCGGGCGAGCCTCGAGAATCTCGTGCGCCCGCGCCCGGGCGGCGTTGTAGTCGAACCCGGTTGCGCCGCCGACACCGATGCCGCCGAGGGCGCACGAGCGGGCCGGTTCGGGCAGTCGGTCCAGCGCGGGAACGGCGTCGACGGACAGCCCCTGCAGGTAGGCGAGGTCGATTCTCCCGGTCTCGGTGTAGCGGTGGACGTTCCGCTCGGCGATGTAGCCGTCCGGGTTGAGCACCGCGAACCCGAGCAGACCGACCGCGGCCGACGCCAGCACCGCCCGGGGCAGCCACCGACCCGACATCCGGATCCCCGCGACGAGAAGAAGCACGAACACCGCGCCCAGCCACAGCTCGGCCGCCATGACGCCGAGGCGCAGGCGGGTGAATCCGAACTCGTTCTCGTACAACGCCATCCGATGCACTGCCGATGCGACGACCACGAGGCTCAACGCGCACAGCGCACCCAGTAGGACGCGGCCGAGTGCGCGATCACGGCGCGCGGTCCGATCGATCTTCCGCACGACGACGGCGATCACGAGCAGCGTGAGCACGGTGACCGCGGCCAGTTGCCAGAATCCCTGCCGCGCGTAGTGGGAGTACGTGAGACCGGCGGTGCCCTGGACGTGGTCGTCGCCACCGAACAGCACCGGCACCTGCACCGCGACGAAGCCGGCGAACAGCAGGTCGAGCAGCACGAGCGGTGCCACCCACTCCCACGCGGCGATCGGCCTGCCGGGCGCCGGGGCGAGGGCGTCGAATCGCGGTGTGCGCCTGCGCAGGTACGTCGCCGCCAGTGCCACGCCCGCGACGAGTAGTCCGAGCAGTACGCGTCCGCCGGGGTTCGTCACGCGCACGTCGGGCAGGAGGTCGTCGAACAGTCGACCGAACTCCGGATCCGCGCTGACGAACAGCGCTCCGAACAGCGCCACCAACGCCGCGCTGAGCGCGGTCACCGCGGCGATCCTCCCGGGCTTGACGCGGCTTTCGGTCCCCCGCCGAGACCGACCGCGCTGCACCCAGCCGACCAGCCGCACCGGGGTGAACCAGAGCCCGAGAGCACCCAGCATCATGCCGGTCCACGTCCAGCCACCCACCAGAGCCAACGATCCGACCACCCAGCTCGCCACCACGCACAGCGCGACGAGCCAGTCGGCACCGCGGATCGCGGCCACCGCCAGCAGCGCCAACGCGCCCGCCACCGCGACCAGTTTGGCCGGGGTGGGGCGCGGGCGGACCGTCCCGAACGCCGTGGCCGCCACCGCAGCGCCGGTGAGCACATAGGCAACGCTCGCGGCCGGCGTCTGCACGGTCAGGGTCGCGACTGTCCCGGCCCCGAGCGCGGCGGCCATCGTCGCCCGGGGCGCCACCGATGTCCGGTCACGCCGCCAGACGTCGCGGTGCCAGTGCCACAGGTCGCCGTCGGGGACCGGGTGCGGCGGGGTCAGGGTCGGTGCGCTCATGGTGTCCTCCTCGTTCACGCCGGCCCCGCCGGGGCAGGCGTCATCGCGGGACGAGCGGAAGATGCTCGTCCCGAAGGGAATCGGTTCCCTTATGCCTGGGGCAATGCAACCCGGATGCAGCAGCCGGACGTCGTGTCGACCACCTCGATGCGCCCGTCGTGCAACTCCACCGCCCAGCGCGCGATCGCCAGGCCCAGCCCGGTGCCGCCGTCCTGGGCGCCGCCGCGGGCAAAGCGTTCGAAGACCCGGGAGCGGTCGGCGACGGCGATGCCCGGCCCGTCGTCGTGGATGTCCAGGAGTAGTTCGCCCGCATGAGGATCGGTGCGCACCCGAATCCGCACGGGTGAGTCCGGCGCCCCGTGACGCGCCGCGTTGTCGACCAGGTTGGTGATCACCTGGTGCAGGCGGGCGCTGTCGGCCACCGCCCGCAGGCCCACCGGCGCCACGTCGACGTCGACCCGCAGAGGTCGGGCGGGGCTCGACGCCTGCCGCACCACGTCGTCGAGGAACGGTGCGATCTCGAACGTCTCGCGGCGCAGCGGAACCGCGCCGCCCTCGAGCCTGGAGAGGTCCAGCAGGTCCGCGACCAGGCCGCCGAGACGTTCGGTCTGTGCCAGCGCCGACCGCATGGTCGCCGGGTCGGGCTCCTCGACGCCATCGACCACGTTCTCGAGCACCGCCTGCAGCGCCGCGATCGGGGTGCGCAACTCGTGCGAGACGTTGGCGATCAGTTCCCGGCGGTACCGGTCGTGGGCCTCGAGGTCCTCGGCCATCTGATTGAACGCGGTAGCGAGCTGGCCGATCTCGTCGCGCGACGTCGACCGCACCCGGCGCGAATAGTCACCGGTGGCCATGGCTTTCGCGGCGGCGGTCATCTCGCGCAGCGGGGAGGTCATCCCGTGCGCGAGGATCTGCGTCACCACGAGTGCCGCGATCAGCGCGGCCAGCAGCGCGTACCGGAACTGCCACTGCGTGGTGATCCAGAACGTCAGCGACGCGAGCAGCAGCGACGCGCCGACCAGCAGTCCGGTCTTCGCCTTGAACGAACGCAGCGGGTCGAGCGGGCGGGGCCAGTTCATCGCGGCACCTCCAACGCGTACCCGACGCCGTGGACGGTCCGGATCACGTCGCCACCGAGCTTGCGGCGCAACGCCTTCACATGGCTGTCGACGGTACGACTGCTCGCCCCGTCGCCCCACCCCCACACCTGCTCGAGCAGGATCTCCCGGGCGATGGCGGCGCGGGGACGCGACGCCAGGTGAGCGAGCAGATCGAACTCGGTCCGCGTCAGGTGCACCTCGATGCCCGCGGAGCGGACCAGCCGGGCGCTGAGATCGATCGACACGTCGCCGAGCACCAGCACGTCGGAATCGGTCGTTCGGTCGGCGCGGCGCAGCAGCGCCGAGATCCGCGCGACCAGCACCCGCATGCTGAACGGCTTGCCCAGGTAGTCGTCGGCGCCCACCCCGAGCCCGATCACCAGGTCCGTCTCGTCGGCGCGGGCGGTCAGCATCAGCACCGGCACCGCGCGGGACGCCTGGATGCGCCGGCACACCTCGAGCCCGTCGAAGCCCGGCAGCATGACGTCGAGCACGACGAGGTCGGGGCCGAACGCCTCGCACTCGGTCACCGCGCTCGGGCCGTCGAACGCGGTCCGCACGGCGTAGCCCTCCGCACGCAGCCGGGCAGCGATCGATTCGGAGATCGTGTGTTCGTCGTCGACGACGAGCACTCGGCGCTGGCTAGCCGGTTCGCGATTGGTCACGGGTTCGACTGTATTTCGCGGTTGTGGGGATGCCCGGGAGGAGTTGTGAAGGTTGTGTGCAGATTTCTCCGACCTCGTTTTGCGCACTTGTCGCGACCCAAGGCCCCCCGAATCGCGCGACAAGTGCGCAAAACGCGGGAGCGGGATGTCCGTATCGTGATGCTCGTCACTTTGCCGATTGACTCGACTTCGTTTCTTACTCCGGAGTAAGGTAAGGGCGTCCGAGACCGCACCCCCGAGAAATGGTCATCATGAGCAAGCAAGACGTTGTGAAGACGAACGGCGCCAAGCGTGAGCCCCGCGACACCTCGGCGGTCGGCCTGAACCCGGTCAAGCGGGACGCGATGGGCACCGCCATGCGCGTGCTGACCCGGATCACCGGGTCCGACCTGGCCGAGAAGTACAACCTGCGCCAGGTCATCGACCGCGTCACCTACGAGGGCACCAAGACCGGCTTCAAGACCCTCGGTGCCGCGACCCGCACGTTCAACCGGGTCTCCGGAAACGGCGCCCCCAAGCGCCTGCCCGACGGCGCCCCCAAGAACGCCGGCTACTTCGACCTCACGCCGGACGACGAGCAGAAGATGATCGTCGAGACGGTCCGCGAGTTCTCGGCCGAGATCCTCCGTCCGGCCGCGTACGACGCCGACGAGACCGCCGCCGCGCCCGCCGACCTGCTGAAGCGTTCCGCCGAGCTCGGCATCACGCTCATCAACATCCCCGAGGAATTCGAGGGTGTCGCGTCCGAGCGCGGCGCGGTCACCAATTCGCTGGTCGCCGAGGCCCTCGCGCACGGCGACATGGGTCTGGCGCTGCCGATCCTCGCGCCCAGCGGCGTGGCCGTCGCTCTCACACAGTGGGGCACGGACGCACAGCAGAAGACGTACCTGCCCGCGTTCGCCGGCGAGAACGTGCCCGCCGCAGCCGTCGTGGTGAGTGAGCCCCGCGCGCTGTTCGACCCGTTCGCGCTGCAGACCAAGGCCGTTCGCTCCCCCAGCGGTTACAAGCTCAACGGCGTCAAGAGCCTCGTCCCCGCCGCGGGCTCGGCCGAACTGTTCGTCGTCGCCGCCGAACTCGACGGCCGTCCGGCGTTCTTCATCGTCGAGTCCGACACCAAGGGCCTTGTCGTCGAGGCGGATCCGAGCATGGGTCTGCGCGCCGCCGGCCTCGGCCGTCTGGTCCTCACCGACGTCGCGGTGCCCGAGTCCGCAATCCTCGGCGACGGCGACGCCGACCAGCGTGCCCGCGAGTACGCCGACGCGGTCCGTCTCGCCCGCCTGGGTTGGGCGTCGCTCGCGGTCGGCACCAGCCAGGCCGTGCTCGACTACGTGATCCCCTACGCCAACGAGCGGGAGGCGTTCGGCGAGCCGATCAGCCACCGTCAGGCGGTGGCGTTCATGATCGCGAACATCGCGATCGAACTCGACAGCATGCGGCTGGTGACGCTGCGGGGCGCATCTCGCGCGGAGCAGGGCCTGTCGTTCGCGCGTGAGGCCGCGCTGGCCCGAAAGCTCGCCTCGGACAAGGGCATGCAGATCGGTCTGGACGGCGTCCAACTGCTCGGCGGCCACGGCTTCACCAAGGAGCACCCGGTGGAGCGCTGGTACCGCGACCTGCGAGCCATCGGCGTGGCCGAGGGCATCGTCCTCATCTGACGCCGACCCGACTCGTTTACAGGAGACCTTTCGATGATCAATCTCGAACTTCCCAAGAAGCTGAGGGCCTCGGCGAACCAGGCACATCAGGTCGCGGCGCAGATCCTCCGTCCCGTGTCCCGCAAGTACGACCTCGCCGAGCACGAGTACCCCAAGGAACTCGACACCATGGCGGCCATGGTCGAGGGCCTCAACGACTCCGGTCAGGGCGCGTCCGGCGCCGCGCTCGGCCGCGGCGACGAGCAGCCCAAGGCCGTGGGCAACACCAACGGCGGCAACATGGCGTCGCTGATGAACGTGATCGAAACCTGTTGGGGCGACGTGGGACTGACCCTGTCGATCCCATACCAGGGCCTCGGCAACTCGGCGATCGCCGCGGTCGCCACCGACGAGCAGCTCGAGCGCTTCGGCAAGGTGTGGGCGTCGATGGCCATCACCGAGCCCAGCTTCGGCTCCGACTCGGCGGCCGTCACCACCACCGCCGTGCTCGACGGCGACGAGTGGGTCCTCAACGGTGAGAAGATCTTCGTCACCGCCGGTGAGCGCTCGACGCACGTCGTGGTGTGGGCCACGGTCGACAAGACGAAGGGCCGCGCCGCGATCAAGTCGTTCGTCGTCCCGCGGGAGGCGCCGGGCCTGAGCGTGGCCCGCCTCGAGCACAAGCTCGGCATCAAAGCGTCGGATACCGCCGTACTGCTGCTCCAGGACTGCCGCATCCCCAAGGACAACCTCCTGGGCGATCCGGAAGTGAACGTCGAGAAGGGTTTCGCGGGCGTCATGCAGACGTTCGACAACACCCGTCCCATCGTCGCGGGCATGGCCATCGGCCTGGGCCGGGCCGCGCTCGAGGAGCTGCGCGGCATCCTGGAGGAGGCCGGCGTCGAGATCTCGTACGACACCCCGGCCTACAACCAGCACGCGGCTGCCGCCGAGTTCCTCGCGCTCGAGGCGGACTGGGAGGCGTCGTACCTGCTGGCACTGCGCGCGGCATGGATGGCCGACAACAAGAAGCCGAATTCGCTCGAGGCGTCGATGTCGAAGGCCAAGGCCGGACGCACCGGAACCGCGGTGTCGCTCAAGGCCGTCGAGCTGGCCGGCAGCTACGGCTACTCGCAGCGCCCGCTGCTGGAGAAGTGGGCCCGGGACAGCAAGATCCTGGACATCTTCGAGGGCACCCAGCAGATCCAGCAGCTCATCATCGCCCGGCGCCTGCTGGGCAAGAGTTCGGCCGAGCTGAAGTAGCAACGCCGATCGACCAATCGAGCCCCCGTCGCAGCAGCGGCGGGGGCTCGTTCAGTTCGGTTCGCGGGGCCCGAAACGCCGAAGCGCCTCCCGCGCATGGGTCGCGGGAGGCGCTTCGCATCGAGAGCTGAGGAGGTGTCTCTGCCCTCGGGTCCGTGGGTCGACGCGTGCTCACCGAGCAGAACACCCGAGTACGCCGACAATGTGGCACTGATCGAACTGCATGCGACGGTACACCCGACCAAACCGACCGGCCACCCTTTCGGGGAAAAGAGCCCAAACCAATCAATCTGCACTGCAGTACATTTGCCCTGCGTCTACAGACGCGAAGAAGAGCGCCCGCCGCAGATGCGACGGGCGCCCTCTCGAGTGTTCGGCGACTCAGCGCTGCATGAGGTTCGACCGCCCGGCTACCACCGGGATCCACAGCGCCGCTAAGAAGGCCATCGCCGCCCACTCGACGAGCAGGCCGTAGCCGAGGCTGCCCGTCTCGGCGCTGCGGACGCTGTGCTGCGACCAGTACGTCAGCAGTCCGAGCGCGGTGCCGACGGTGACCCCGGCCATCGCGACCCACGCGAACACCCAGCGCCGCGTCCACGCCGCGAGCGCTGACACCCCGATCCCGAACACCACCACGAACCACGTGAACAGCCGGGCCAGGGCAGCGACCTCGTCGTGCCCGCCGGCCAGGACCTGCCACGCGCGCAGCCCGTCGACCTGCGGAGCCGCGAGCGCGATCAGCAGGATCAGCACGGTCGCCGCGATGAACGGGCCCCGCCCGCGCGGGTCGACTTCACGCGCCACCTTGGCCTCGATCGACGCGAGTTCGCGTCGCAGCAGCGACAGGTCGTCACTCATTCGTTCGTGCCGCTCGATGCTCGTCTGCGCTGAAACACACCGACGACCATATCGACGGCAACGAACCCGAGCAGCGTCAGCCCCAGCAGCGGCACGAACCATCCGACCAGTACGGAACCGATCACAATCGCGCCGATCACGGCGGGATGCAGGCCCCGCAGTGCGCCGCGGGCCGGCGGCCGACCCCAGCGCTGCGTGCCGCGCGTGGGACGTCGCAGCCACCACATCCGGTAGCCGAGGACGATCACCGCGACCAGTGCGATCGCCAACGCCAGCAGAACGATCTGGTTCGACAACCCGAACAGGATGCCCATGTGCAGCGCGATGCCCCACGTGGTGAGCTTCGCCGCGAGCGGCCAGTCGGCGAACCGCGATTCGTCGGTGATCTGCCCGGTCGCGCCGTCCACCGCAACCGCATCCGTCGAGAACTGCCACGGCTGACGGGTCTGGGTCACCACGAAGGCGGTCTCGGGCGTCGCCGGGATCGACGCCTCCACCTCACCGGTCACGCCGGCGTTCGCGGCGACCGCGAGGACGTCGTCGATGCGTCCGACGTTGCCGTCCAGCACATCTGTGCCGGCCGGAGCAGAAGCATGCCCGCCGTGGCCCTCGTGCCCACCGGACGGAGCGGCGTCGGTGCCGGACAGCGTCTTCGCCACCGACGGCGTCGTCCAGCCCAGCGACGTCCGCAGGTCGGTGACGTTCTCGCCCGCGTACTTCGACCAGGTCAGGCCCGTCGCGGACAGGAACACGAGACCGATTGCGATCCACAGCCCGACGGCGCCGTGCCATCCGAGCGCCCGGTTGCGCCCGCGTGCACCCCGCTTGACGGTCCACAACCGGGGTGCGGCGGCCGCGCTGCGGACTCGGGCCGTTCGGTAACGACGCACCCACAGGTAGACGCCACCGAGCGCGATCACCCACAGCCAGGACGCCGCGAGTTCGCTGTAGAGCCGGCCGGGTTCACCGAGGTGAAGATGCCGGTGCAGCTGGGAGATCCACGTCCGCAGCGGCAGCGCGCTGCTGCTTCCGTAGACGACGAGTTCGCCGACCGGCCGCGCTGTCACAGGGTCGACGAACACCGACAGCCGCTCGGATTCACCGAGTGTCGGGTCGGTGAACAGCACCCGCGTGGTCTGCCCCTCCCCCGACGACGGCCGTACCGCCGACACGGTCAGGTCGGGGCGCTCGGCCTGCGCGGCCGCGACCTGCTCGCTCACCGGTGCGGCGGGCCCGGTCGACTCGACGTGCAGGTAGTCGCGGTAGACGAACTGCTCGAGGGTGGGTGCTATCGCGTACAGACCACCGCTGATCGCCGCGATGACAAGGAACGGCGCGACGAAGATGCCGGCGTAGAAGTGCAACCGCAGCACCAGTTTGCGGAGTGCGCCGGGCGGAGACGAATCATTTGACTCCGGGCGGGATTTCGGATCGTTCGGAACGTGCGCAGGGGTGGTCCCCACGCCTTCGGAAGCATGCATGACACAGGCTCTTTCCTGAAGTCTCGGATCGGCGCGCGAAACGAACGCGCGCCGCAAGGAATCCGCCGACGGGCCCCGGAACACGGGTCGTGTGGGGACATCGGCGGTGAAGACGACGGCAGATGCCGGGCACGCGAGCGCGTGACCGGTCGGCTACCGGGAAAGAGCGGGCGGGCCGCGGGTTCCGCCCGCGACGAGGGCGACGCGAGCGCCGGTCGGGTCGAGGCGACGGACGACCGTGGGTGTCCACCGGCGAATGTGGGGGACGGGGGGCGCGGACAGCACCGCGACGACGACCCGGAGCACCGATCCGAGGAGGCTCAGCAGCGACCGCTCGGCCGCCCGGATCAAGACGGCGCCGACGATGGTCGCCGCGGCGTGCGCACCCAGCATCTGCGGGGTGAGCTGCAGTCCGTGTGCGTGCTCGGACGCCAACGTGAGGGTGAAGTGGCCGATTCCCTGCCCCGCTGCCAGCATCAGCGCGAGAAGTACCAGCGGGCCACGCCGGGAGCGCAGCGACGCGACCGCGGCGCCGACGACGGCACTCGCCGCGACCAGCAGCACGATCGCCTCGTCTCCGGGGAACGCGGAGCCTCCGCCCAGTCCGTGTGCCGCGATACTGAGCGCCCCGGACAGCGCGCCGACGACCGTGCCGCGCAGTTGCGCGGCGGCGTCGGGTCCGGATTCCACTCCGCGAGACTAACTGCCGGCGTCCGACTCGCCCGCGGCCGCCGACTGTCGGACCAGGACGAATTGCCCCACTGTGACGCACATCACCGCTAGTCTGGGGCTGCCGACGTCACCGATGGGAGCAACCATGCAGGACGTTCTGACGAAGATCACCGACACACTCAGCGCGGTGCGCGTGATGCAGCGTTCCGGGCTCATCCCCTTCCCCCGTGTGGACGAGGGGGTTCGCGTGCTGCTCGCCGTCGACAAGTACGGCCCGTTCGCGGGTTCGGTGCACGCCCATGCCGCGGCCGGACACGGACGGATCGCACTGATCGACGAACGCGGCGCACTCACCTACCGCGAGCTCGAGGCACAGTCCAACGCGCTGGCACGCGCCTGGAAGACCGAGGGCATCGGTGTCGGCACCTGCGTCGGCGCGATGTGCCGCAACCACCGCGGCCTGATCCTCACGATGCTCGCCGCAGCCAAGAGCGGAGTTCGCCTGGTGCTGATGAACACCGGATTCGCGCGGCCGCAACTGGTCGACGTCGCGGTGCGGGAGAAGGTGGAGTTCTTCGTTTTCGACAGCGAGTTCGCCGACATCGCCGATGCCCTCCCGTCCGACGTCGCCACGTACCTGTCGTGGGTCGACGAGCCGGTGCGCACTCCCCCGGCCGAGACACCGCCGCGCACCCTCGACGACCTCATCGCCGGACAGTCCACCGACACCGTGCCCGCCCCCGAACAGCCCGGCGTCTTCATCCTGCTCACGAGCGGCACCACCGGCACCCCCAAAGGCGCGCCCCGGGGGCACACCTCCCCGTTCGTCACCGCACAGTTCCTCGACCGGATTCCCTTGCGTCCCAAGCAGACCATGCTGATGGCCGCTCCCGCGTTCCACGGCACCGGCATCTCCCAACTCGGCCTGGGCATGGCGCTCGAGAACACCGTCGTGATGCAGCGTCGGTTCGACCCGGAGACCACGGTGCGCCTGATCGCCGAGCACCGCGCCGACACCCTCGTGCTGGTGCCGACGATGCTGCAGAGAATCATCGATCTCGGCCCCGACGTGCTCGGCAAGTACGACACGTCGTCACTGAAGGTCATCTTCGCGGCCGGATCGGCCATACCCCCGGACCTGTGCATCCGCACCCAGGAGGTGTTCGGCAAGGTGCTGCACAACTTCTACGGCTCCACCGAGGTCGCCGCGGTCACCGTTGCCACCCCGGACGACCTCGAACGCGCACCCGGCACCGCGGGACGACCGCCTGCCACGTGCCACATCGCCCTGTTCGACGACGCCGGCAAGCGGATCACCGAACCCGACGTCGTCGGGCGCATCTTCGCCAAGTCCGGACTGAGCTTCGAGGGTTACACCGACGGACGCGACAAGGAACGCATCGACGGCATGCTCTCGACCGGCGACGTCGGCCACTTCGATCACGACGGACTGCTGTTCGTCGACGGACGCGACGACGACATGATCGTCTCGGGTGGGGAGAACGTCTACCCACTCGAGGTCGAGAACCTCATCGCCGAGCGGCCGGATGTCCTGGAGGTCGCGGTGATCGGCGTGCAGGACGACGAGTTCGGCCACCGCCTGCGCGCCTTCGTCGTCGCGGCGTCCACGTCCACGCGCGATCCCGACGAGATCCGTGCCCACGTGAAGTCGAATCTCGCCCGATACAAGGTGCCGCGCGACGTCGTCTTCATCGAGGAACTGCCCCGCAACGCCACCGGCAAGTTGCTGCGTCGGGTGCTCTCGGAAATGGACGTCGAGTCGTCCTGAGCGGCCCCGGCGCACACACATCGCCCCGGCGCACTGAACCCGATCGGAATCGGCACAGACAGCACGATCGACCACCCACGGCAAGTTCCCGTGCGAGGACGCTGCCTGCACGAGCACAAAAGGAAGAACCCCCGCCCTGATCCAGGACGGGGGTTCTTCATTGGTAGCGGGGACAGGATTTGAACCTGCGACCTCTGGGTTATGAGCCCAGCGAGCTACCGAGCTGCTCCACCCCGCGATGCATGAACGAAGTTACACGAGCGGCGGAACGGAAGGCAAATCGCCTGCAGCGAGCCGGTCGCGTCCGCCGAAGCCGCCACCGAAGCTCGTTGCAGGGTGACTCGGATCACGAAAAATCGGTAATCCATCTCACATAACACGCATGTAACGGCCAGGGCTCGAAAAGGCAACGCGCCGCTCGGACCTGCATGAATGCGGCCGGGTAGCACTTCCGAACGGGTCGACCGGACTGTTTCGTCGACATGACTTTCCGGCGGGCGTCGTCGTACGTTCGTTACCAGCTCGTGATGTTCGAGTGCAGGACCGACCCGCCGCTGCCAGCTCTGCCCCCGCGGGATTCGGACGAACACAAACCCTTCGAGGGGCAGGGACGCGACACCACGAACGGTGTGCCCGGGAGGACGAACCCGTCTCCCGCCGGCCCAGTCGCGTCGGCGCAGGAGAGGAACTACCCGCATGACCAACACCAGCTTCACCAAGCGCGCCCTCGGCTGGGCCGCCGTCACCGGCGCCCTCGTCGCAGTCCCGTTCGCCGCAGGCACCGCCACCGCAAGCGCCGCCACCCACAACTGGGACGGCGTCGCGCAGTGCGAGAGCGGCGGCAACTGGGGCATCAACACCGGCAACGGCTACTACGGTGGCCTGCAGTTCTCGCAGAGCACCTGGACCGCCAACGGGGGCACCGGCTCCCCGCACACCGCGTCCAAGGAGGAGCAGATCCGCGTCGCCGAGAACACCCTCGCCTCGCAGGGTCCGGGCGCCTGGCCCACGTGCGGCCAGTACCTGACCACGGCCGAGCCGGCCCCGATCGCCGAACCCGCGCCTGCCCCTGCCGAGGCCCCCGCACCGGCGCCGATGCAGGCCCCGTCCGCTGCCGACCTCGTCGACCAGGCCGTCCGGCTTGCCGGCGACGCGGCCTCCCAGCACGGCTACGGCGACCAGTTCCAGCAGCTGCTCGACACCCACGGTGGCGCCGTCACCGACGTGAAGGCCGCGCTCACCCGCTGAGCCCACACAGCTGAAGGGACCCTTCGTACGCTCGGAGCGTACGAAGGGTCCCTTCAGCTGTTTACCGGACTCGGAACCTACCGATCAGCCACCAGCCGACTGGTAGGCGTTGACGGCCCGCTGCAGGCGATCGAGCGCCTCACCGTAGGCCTTGAAGTCGCCGCCGGCCTGCGCCGACTGCAGGTTGGCCAGTGCCGCATCGAGTTCCGCGACCGCAGCAGCCTTGTCCGGCGTCTGACCCGGTGCCGGCGGAGCCGGAGTGGGTGCCGGCGTCGTCTGACCGCCGGTCTCCGGCTGGGCGGCGGGCTCACCACTCGGCCTGGTGGCCGAGCTGCCCGTGCCCGACCCGAACACCTGGTCCAGCGCCTCCGCGAGCGTCGGCGCGTAGCCGACCCGGATGCCGGTGGTGTCGGTGAAGCTGACCATCACCCTGGCGAGCTGCGGGAAGGCGTTGGCCGAGTTGCGCTGCGTGTACAGCGGTTCGACGTACAGGATGCCGCCGTCCGCGATCGGCAGCGTCAACAGGTTTCCGAAGATCACCTTGTTCGACTGCCGCAGCAACGCCAGCTCGCTGGCGACGCGCGGATCCGACGTCATCGCGGACTGCGCCTGCTGCGGACCCTGCGTCTGGGTGTTGGTCGGCAACTGCAACACCCGGAACTTGCCGTAGTTCTCGGGGTCCGACTGCACCGAGATGTACGCCGACAGCAGCTCGCGCTGGTAACCGACCATCGGGCTGGTCAGAACGAACTGCGGCTTCGCCGTCTCCGGGTTGCCGGCCAGCACGTAGTACGGCGGCTGGTTCTTGTCGGTCTCGACCGTCGGGTCACTGGGCACCGACCAGAACGCGTTGTTGCTGAAGAACTCGCCCGGATCGTCCACGTGGTACTTCGCGAGCATCTCGCGCTGCACCTTGAACAGATCCTCCGGGTACCGGAAGTGCGCCTGCAGATCCGGGCTCACCTCGGACTTGGGCTTGACGGTGTCGGGGAAGACGCCCATCCAGGCCGAGAGCACCGGATCCTTGTCGTCCACCTGGTACAGGGTCACCGTGCCGTCGTACGCGTCGACGGTCGCCTTCACCGAGTTGCGGATGTACGAGACTTCCTTCTTCGGCAGCATGCGGCCGTTGGCCTGGTTCGTGCTGTCCTGCACCAGACCGTCGAGCGAGGACCGCTGCGCGTACGGGTAGTTGTCGAGCGTGGTGTACGCGTCGACGATCCACTGCATGCGCCCGTTCACAACGGCCGGGTACACGGTGCCGTCCGTGGTGAGCCACGGCGCCACCTTGTTCACGCGGTCGGCGGGATCACGGTTGTAGATGATCTTCGAATCCGAACCGATGGCTCCGGAGAACAGGATGTTGCGCTCGGTGTACTTGGCTGCGAACGCCAGGCGGTTGAACCAGTTCCCGATGCCGACACCGCCCGCACCGGTATAGGTGTACTTCCGCGAGTCGGTGTCGTACTCGCGAGGAGCACTGCCCGGCTCGCCGCCCACGATCGCGTAGTCGGCATCCGAGGACGCGATCACCGGACCGTAGTAGGTGCGCGGATTCTCGACCTCGAGGGCGGGGTCCGCGGGCTTCGTCTCCAGGTCGCTGACGCTGTAGATCGGGTAGCCGCCGGTGTTGTTCTGGGTGTCGCCGCTGACCGCCGTCACCTGGTTCGCGTACGCAGCGACGAAACCGTTGCCGTGCGTGTACACGGTGTGCTTGTTGATCCAGTCCGTCTGGTTGCCCTGCAGACTCGACGGCGACAGCTCGCGGGCCGCGACGACGAAGTCGCGGAGCGTGCCGTCCATCTCGTACCGATCGATGTTCAGCGACTTCGGGAACGCGTAGAAGTTCTTGAGCTGCTTCTGCGCGGTGAACGTCGGCGAGAGCACGTTCGGATCGAGCAGGCGGGTGTTCGCGATGGTCGTGACGTCCGCCGGAACATCCTTGGGTTGCTTGGTCGACGTTCCCGAGTAGTCGACGTATTCGACTGTCTGGTCCGTGATCCCGTACGCCTGTCTGGTCGCGGTGATGTTCCGTTCGATGTAGGTGCGTTCCTTGTCGGCCGCGTTCGGCTTCACCGAGAACTGCTCGACGACGAGCGGGTACACGGCACCGACGAGCACCGACGACAGCACCAGCAGCGCGACGGCCATCGCCGGGATCCGCAGATCGCGCAGGAAGATCGCCGCGAAGAAGGCGATCGCGCAGATGACGGCGATCGCCAGCATGATCAGCTTGGCGGGCAGCACCGCGTTGATGTCGGTGTAGCCGGCGCCGGTGAACGTGGGCTCCTTGCGTGAACTCGACAGCAGCGCGTACCGGTCGAACCAGTACGAGACCGCCTTGAGGAGCACGAACGTGCCGGCGAGCACCGCCAGCTGCACGCGCGCCGACTTCGTCAGCGCGCCCTGACGACCACTGAGCCGCAGCCCGCCGAAGATGTAGTGCGTGATCAGGCTGGCGAAGAACGCGATGACCACGGCGACGAACAGCCAGTTCAGGACGAACTGGTAGAACGGCAGATCGAACGAGTAGAACCCGATGTCCTTGCCGAACTGCGGGTCCGTGATCCCGAAATTCTGGCCGTTGAGGAACAACTGCACCGTCGCCCAGCTGGCCTGTCCCGCGAGACCGGCGAACAGGCCGATCACGACCGGGATGCCGATGCCGAACAGCTTCTGACGGGTCATCACCGCGGTGCGGTAGCGCGCGACCGGGTCGTTCGAGCCCGGCGAGGGCAGGAACATCGGACGCGATCGATACGCCAGCAGCAGCGCGAGCCACACGATGGCGCCCACCACGAGGCCGACCACGAAGAACAACGCGATCCGGGTCAGCAGCACCCTGCTGAACACGCTCCGGAAGTCGACCTCACCGAACCACAACCAGTCCGTGTAGACGTCGATGAATCGCGGGCCGACCAGCAACAGTGCTGCGGCGATCAACGCCAGGATCAGCAGCACCCGTGTGCGTTTCGACAACGAAGGTAAACCGGCGGGGGGCCTCATGCCCACGTGCCACTCTCCCAACAATCCGGCGACGCCTTCGCGCCGCAGCCAATGCACCGTCCAGCGTCACCTGAGAGTGACCGTTTCGTCCCACTCTACGTAACTACCCGTCGACGTCGCGCCCCGTGACCGAGCCGCGCGCCGTCGGGCCATGGTGCAAGGATAAGGATGTGATCGATAGCGATGGTGTTTTCCACGGCGACGGGTCCCCGGGAAACCGCGGAAATGTGAGCCTGTCCAGCGAATCCTTGAGCCGATGCGTGCACGAGGTGATCGACTTCGTCGACGCCGGCGGGTGGGGTCAGCCGCCCACCGTGTTCGCCATCGTCCCGACGGCGCTCGTCGCGGCGGCCGAGCCGTCGCTTCTCGACCAGCTGGACGACGGGGCCGAGCTCACGCCCATCGAGCAGGAGTCGCTGCCCGACGACGTCGAGGGCGGCTCCCCCGCGCTCGACGAGTTCCTGGCCACGACCACGTGGCCGTCCGAGGTGGTCGGCTGCGCTCTGGTGCAGGAGATCGTGGTGCTGCCGCCCGAGGCGGAGTCCGACCTGGACGACGCGGTCGCCCCGACGCTCACCGATCGGCACGCCGCGAACGAGGCCGCCCGGACCGCCGCCGAGTCGCATCCCGACCGGCGTGAGGCCCGGCTGATCGCGGCGGTGCTGCGGGACGGCCCGTCACTGGCCCTTCTGCAACTGCGACCGACTGACGACGACGATCCGTTCGCCGGGGTCGAACTGCGCACGTACGACAATCTCGCTCCCGGCGTCGTCTCCGCTCTCTACGCGACGCTCGACGCGGACGAGCTCTAGCAACTCGGCGCCGGACGGCCCTCGTTGATGTCGGCGAGGGCGTCGATCGCGCCGCCGAGCGTCTCGACCTTCACCAGGTCCAGGCCGTCGGGCCGGTTCGCCACCGCCTCGTCGCAGTTCTTGGCCGGAACCAGGAAGGTCGTGGCGCCGGCTTCCTTGGCGGCGATCATCTTGTAGGGAATGCCGCCGATCGGCCCCACGTCACCGGCGGGGTCGATCGTGCCGGTGCCGGCGACGAAGTCGCCGCCGTTGAGTTCGCCCGGGCTGAGCTTGTCGACCACGGCCAGGCTGAACATGAGGCCGGCCGACGGCCCGCCGATGTCGGCGAGGTTGAAGTCGATCGTGAACGGCACCTCCGGCACCGTCCCGGCGCCGACACCGAGGTAGCCCGGGTTCGAATCGTCGCCGTCGCCGTGCGGGCGGGAGCCGAGGGTCACCGGCGCGGTGGTTTCCACACCGTCCCGCACGAACGTGATGTCGACGGTGGATCCGGCACCGGCCGCACCGACTGCGTCCTGCAGTTCGTCGGCGCTGTCGACCGGAGTGGAGCCCACCCGCAGCACACGGTCGCCCTCACGCAGGACGCCGGCGGCCGGGCCGCCCTCCGCGACGGTGCGGATCTCGACGGCGACCGGAAGGTTCAGATACCGGAGGGCCGCGAGCTCGGCACTGTTCTCCGACTTGGCGAACTGAGCCGAATTCTCTTCCTTGACCTCTTCCTGCGACTTCTGCGGCGGGTAGACGTCCTCGCGGGGCACCAGCCCCTGCCGTCCGCTCACCCACAGACCGAGCGCGTCGAACAGCGTCAGGTTGTTGCGCACCGCGACGGTCGTCATGTTGAGGTTGCCACTCGTGGCGTCGACCGCGGTGCCGTCGATCTCGACGACGGGCTTGCGCACGATCTCGCCGTTCTCTTCGACGTCGGTCTCGCCGAGCGTGTTGAAGGTCGGGCCGGGGCCGAGCGCGACGAACGGGACCTTCACCGTCGTTCCGAGGACGCCCAGTGCCAGGACCGGGGCCAACGTCGCCAGTAGGGTCACCATCCGTCGGTTCACCTGGCCAGGATAGAGGCCGCCGCGAGTTGCATCGCCGGACCCCGGGTGGTGTTCGCCGTGAGCGTGATCTCCGCACGGGCCATGCGGGGCCGCGCCTTGTACCGTTGAACTATGAGCGATCTGCCCTTTGGCTTCTCCAACTCCGATGACGACCCGGACCGCAACAAGGATTCGGCGGGCCGCGAGCAAAGCGGGGGTCAGGGAGGTTCGGCCGGTCAGCCGTTCGGCTTCGATCCGAGTGCATTCGGACTTGGCGGCGCGGGCGGTGCCGGGGGCGCCGGGTTCGATCCGGCCGCGCTCGGTCAGATGCTCTCCCAGTTCGGGCAGATGCTCAGCGGCATGGGCAGTGCGATGGGTAAGGGCGACCAGTCCGGCCCCGTCAACTACGAGATCGCGAAGAATCTCGCGCGCCAGCAGATCGGCTCGGTGACGCCGATCGGTGAGGGCACCGCGTCCGCCGTCTCCGACGCCGCGCGTCTCGCCGAACTGTGGCTCGACGGCGCCACCACACTTCCCGCCGGCGCCACCCGCACCCTGGCGTGGACTCCCAACGATTGGCTCGACGGCACCCTCGACACGTGGAAGCGGCTGTGCGACCCGGTCGCCGAACAGGTTTCCGGCATGTGGGTGCAGGGCCTTCCCGAAGAGGCCCGCAACATGATCGGCCCGATGGCCGGGATGTTCACCCAGATGGGTGGTCTCACGTTCGGATCCCAGCTCGGCCAGGCACTCGGCCAGCTGTCGAAGGAGGTCCTCACCTCCACCGACATCGGCCTGCCGCTCGGGCCTGCCGGTACCGCAGCTCTGCTCCCCGCCGCGATCGAGGCCTTCAGCGAGGGGCTCGAGCAGCCGCATCGCGAGGTGCTCGTGTTCATCGCCGCCCGCGAGGCCGCCTACCAGCGGCTCTACAACCACGTGCCGTGGCTGCGGCAGCGACTGCTCGCGACCGTCGAGGACTACGCACGCGGGATCAAGATGGACTTCTCCGCGATCGAGGAGGCCGCGCAGGGACTCGACCCGTCGGCGCTCACCGATCCGTCGCAGCTCGAGAAGATCCTGCAGCAGGGCGCTTTCGAGCCGCAGACCACGCCGGAGCAGAAGCAGGCCCTCGAACGCCTCGAAACCATGCTGGCGCTCGTCGAGGGCTGGGTGGAGGTCGTCGTCGCCGAGGCGCTCGGCGAACGCCTGCCCGGTGTCGCCGCGCTCACCGAGACGCTGCGCCGCCGCCGCGCGACCGGTGGACCCGCCGAGCAGACCTTCGCGACGCTCGTCGGCCTGGAACTGCGCCCCCGCAAAGTCCGTGAAGCCGCGCAGCTGTGGCGCCGGCTCACCACCGACACCGGCATGGAAGCGCGCGACGGCGTGTGGGCTCACCCGGACCTGCTGCCCGACTCGTCGGACCTGGACAACCCGGCCGCATTCGTCGACCGCGTTCTCGGCGGCGGCGAGGCGAGCACCTTCCACGACCCGATCGCGCAGCTCGAGCAGACCGAGGCACGCGAGCGGGAGGAGAAGAACCGCGATCAGGGCGACGCCGGCGAGTCCGAGGCCTAGTCCGGAACGCTGTCGTCGGCGGCGGCGCAGTCGTCCGCGTCGCCGCCCTGCAGGCCCGGTTGCCGGGTCACCACTGAGTACGCCTCCAAGTAGCCCATGGCCCGCTCGGTGCGCGGATACTGCCGGACCTCACGCCAGAACCGTTGGTTGTGGCCGCCCGAGACATACAGGTGCACCAGTTCGTGGACCAACACGTAATCGAGCACGTAGGCCGGCACCGTCTGCAGCAGTTCGCTGACCCGGATGGTGCCGTCCACCGGCGTGCACGACGCCCAGCGCGTCTTCATCGACGGCACCCACCGCACCGAGACCGGGGTGGCCGCGCCGCCGAGCCATCGCGCCGACAGTCGCGCGGCGCGCTCGGCCAGTTCCACGTCGCTGCGTCGGGCCCGGTCCGCCGCGCGTAGATCCGCGCGCTCGAGCTTCTCGATCATCTCGGCGACCAGATCGGCCTCTGCCTTCTTCGACAGACCGGTCGGCATCAGCACGACGACCTTGTCGCCCTCGCGGCGCGCGCTCACCGTCCGCCGTCGGCGGGCGCTGCGCCGGATCTCCACCTCGGGCCCTGCACCGCTGTTCGACGTCTCCGAGCCAGTCACGGACCACCACGCTAGCCGTCCGGTCCGACACCGCTCCACACAGATCTCGGACCGATCGGCTGCCTGTGCGAAATACCGAGCTCACGGCGCATTTTTCCCTGTGGATAACCCCGGAATTCCGACGGGCGGTCGGTGTCCGGGATGAGATCGTCCGTCCATGACCTCGGTAGCCGCCACACACCTGCGACGTCTCGTCCTCGATCCCCGACTGCCCGTGCTGGTGCGGCCGAGCGGTCGCCTGCAGATCGGGTGGGACCCGGAGACGTCGATCATCCTGACGCCGCCCCCGTCGGTCGATCCGCAGGCCCTCGTCTCGATGCTGGGGCTTCTCGACGGCCGCACGTCCCGGCCGGGCGTGGTGTGGCGTGCGGTGGAACACGGCATCGCACCGGCCGACATGTCGACGATCCTGAGCGAGCTCGAAGAGGCCGGGGCGCTGCGGCCCGCCACGACGCCCCCGGACGACGTCCCGACGATCCGCGTGCACGGCCGCGGACCTTTGGCCGACGCCATCTCCAGCGCACTCACCACCGGCCCGGCCCGGGTCACCCGGTCCACCCACTTCACCGCGGACACCGACGTCACGACGTGGAACTGTCTGTGTGTCGTCCTCACCGACGAGCTCGTCGTCGATCCCCGGCTGGTGGACGCGCTGTTGGTCGCGGGTATCCCCCACCTGCCCGTCCGCCTGCGGGACGGGCGCGGGGTGGTGGGGCCGCTGGTCCTGCCGGGCAGCACGAGCTGCCTGCGGTGTGCCGACCTCACGCGGTCCGACGCCGACGAGGAATGGCCGCACGTGGCCGCGCAGCTGCTCGGCCGGGTCGGTCACGCCGCCCCGGCGACCGTGCTCGCCACCACGGCCGTCGCGTTGGGACAGCTGGAAATGGTGCTCTCGCGGGCGGCCCGCCCCGCGCCCGCGAGCCTGGACGCGACGCTCGAGATCGACCTCGATTCGCACCGGTTCGCGGTCCGGCCGTGGCCCCGCGATCCGCGGTGTGGATGCTCACGTTCCGCAATCTTCTTGGACGAACCCGCGAATCTTCCGCCATGATGGTCTGGTGTCCGACATCCCACGCAGAAGCACCGCCCGCACCGCCAAGCTCGCGAGCATTCCGCTGGGCATCGCCGGTCGCGCGGCGATGGGTTTCGGGCGCAAGCTGGCCGGTGGGGACCGGGACGAGATCGACGCCCAGCTGACCGCGAAGGCCGCCGAGCAGTTGTTCACCGTGCTGGGTGAGCTCAAGGGCGGCGCGATGAAGCTCGGGCAGGCGCTCAGCGTGATGGAGGCCGCGATCCCGGAGGAGTTCGCCGAGCCCTACCGCGAGGCGCTCACCAAGCTGCAGGCCGAGGCACCGCCGCTGCCCGCGAAGCAGGTGCACCGAGTCCTCGATCAGCAGCTCGGCACCAAGTGGCGCGATCGCTTCGCCGAGTTCGACGACACTCCGACCGCTTCGGCGAGCATCGGTCAGGTGCACCGCGCGGTATGGGCCGACGGACGGGAGGTGGCCGTCAAGGTCCAGTACCCGGGCGCCGACGAGGCCCTGCGCGCCGACCTGAAGACGCTCACCCGGTTCGCCGGGCTGTTCACGTCGGTGATGCCGGGAACGGACATCAAACCGATCCTCGACGAGCTGAGTGCACGCACCGAGGAAGAGCTCGACTACCGCATCGAGGCCGACAATCAGCGCGCGTTCGCGAAGGCGTTCCACGGCGACCCCCGCTTCGTCGTGCCGCGGGTCGTCGCGAGCGCCCCCAAGGTCGTCGTCACGGAGTGGATGACGGCCACCCCCCTCTCGGCGATCATCACCGACGGCACGACCGAACAACGCAACACCGCGGGCGCGCTGCTCGCGGAGTTCCACTTCGTCTCACCTGCGCAGGTGGGGCTGCTGCACTGCGATCCGCACCCGGGCAACTTCATGCTGCACGACGACGGCCGCCTCGGGATCATCGACTTCGGCGCGACCGCCCCGATGCCGAACGGGTTGCCCCCGGTGCTGGGCCGCATGGTCCGCCTCAACCTCGAGGAGCGCTTCGACGAGCTGACGGAACTGTTGCGCGCCAATGGTTTCGTGCTCCCCGGTCGCACTGTCACCGATCAGGAGATCGCCGACTACCTTCGCCCGTTCACCGATCCGATCCGCACCGAGTCGTTCCACTTCACGCGTGCGTGGCTGCAGAAGGCGGCCGGGACGGCGACCGATCTGTCGGGCAGCCACTTCCGAACCGCGCGTGCCCTCAACCTCCCGGCCGAGTACCTGATGATCTTCCGGGTGCTGCTGGGTTCGGTCGGCATCTGTGCCCAACTCGACGCGTGCGCCCCGTACATGGCGATCCTCACCAAATGGCTGCCCGGCTTCTCGGACGACGCCGACGGTCTCGAGAGCCTCGACGGCGCGTAGGGTCGCCGGCTTTCCGAACACCGACACACGGCCGAATGTCACACGCGTTCAGTTGGGCTGAACGCGTGTGACATACGGCCGTTGTCAGGTCAGGCGCAGACGAGCGCCTTGCGTTGGTCCGGGTTCTTCCGGGGCCGACCTCGCGGCCTCTTACGGGCGATCACGACCCCCTGATCGAAGATCTCACCGCCCCAGACTCCCCACGGCTCGGCGCGGTCGAGTGCGGCGCGCAGGCACCGGTTGCGGACGGGGCACTGTCCGCACAGCGCCTTGGCCCGCTCGAGGTCGGCAGGTGTCTCGGCGAACCACAGGTCGGGGTTTTCCACTCGACAGGGCAGCTCCGGGCGTGCCGAGTCGACTACTGCCAATCCGCCGGACACGGTGCTGGTCTCGTTCTGTACTCGGCATGTCGCGGTAGACACGTCGTTCTCCTCTGCTGATGTTTCGCGGCTGGCGCCGGCTTTCGGTGGTCACACGAACCGAAGTCGAAGGCCTGGAGCTCGAAGGCTCGAAACACGAAGGCCACGGTTCGCAGTTGCGATCCGTGGCCTCGAGAGGAATGGCGGGAGTGCCTACCGAACGAATTGTCGGTGTCTACTCCGGGCCACGGATGCGGGGGCTGCTGCTTCTGCTGCTGCGCGCAGACGGATTGCGTGCGGTGCGGCGGCTGCGTTCCTCGCAGCGACCGGGGCGGCCGCAGGGAGGTACGCGCCAGCGATTGCGGGCACAGATGCACGCGCTGCTGCTGCAAATGCAGTTGCATTCCAGTCGTTCATCTTTTTGCCACCTCCCTTTCGTATCGGTCCGACAGTTACCGCACACAAGTTTTACCCCGTGGCGTGCAGTCCAGGGTATGCAACCCGAACAGACCGCACAAGTTATTTTTGACCTGCGGTTTTACCGCGGATCGTGGGTCACGTGGGATCCAGTGTCGCCGACGACCACTCGCCGCGCACCACCGCGAGAACATCGGCGCCGAACTGTTCCAGCTTTTTCGCACCGATCCCCGAAATCGCGGTGAGCGCACGTTCGTCCTGCGGCTGCTGCTCGGCGATCGCCTGCAGCGTGTTGTCGGTGAACACCACGTAGGCGGGCACCTTCATCTCACGGGACGTCTCCCGGCGCCAGTCCTTGAGCGCCTCGAAAAGCTCCATGTCGAGGTTCGACGGGCAACCCTCGCACCGGCCGAGCGTGTGCGCGGTCGCGTCCAGCAACGGCTTACCGCACACGCGGCACCGCGGCCGCTGTTTCGTGGAGCGAGCGGGCTTGGCGATCCGCGACGCCGGCGAATCGTCCGGGATCACGTTGGTGAGGAAGCGGGACCGGCGCCGGGACTTGCGTCCCCCTTCGTTGCGCGCGAGTGCCCACGACAGCGCCAGGTGTTCGCGGGGACGTGTCACGCCGACGTAGAGCAGCCGACGTTCCTCCTCGATGCCGTCCTGGTCGCCGGGCGAATTGGAGTCGCCGAGCACGTGCGCGATCGGCAGCGTCCCCTCGGTGAGTCCGACCAGGAACACCGCATCCCATTCGAGTCCCTTGGCGGCGTGGAGCGACGCCAGCGTGACTCCCTGCACGACCGGAGGATGTCGCGCCTCCGAACGGGCGGCCAACTCTGCGAGCAGCCCACCGAGCGTGAGGTGCGGGTCGTGCGCGAGCAACTCCTCGGTGAGCGACACCAGCGCAGTGAGCGAACCCCACCGCTCGCGCGCCTGGGCGCCGGTCGGTTCGACGTCGGTGAGCCCCAACGGGACCAGCACCGCCCGCACCAAGGTCACCAGCGCCTGGCCGGTGTCGGCGCCCTCGGGCAGGTCGTCGCGACCTGCCACCTGCCGCAGCGCGTTGATCGCCTGCCGCACCTCCTGCCGAGTGAAGAAGCCTTCGCCGCCCCGCACCTGGTACGGGATCCCGGCCTCGGTGAGCGCCTGCTCGTGCACCTCCGACTGTGCGTTGATGCGGTACAGCACCGCGATCTCGGCCGGTTCGACACCCTGCTCGATGAGCTTCTTGATCTGCCGCGCCACCGCCGCGGCTTCGGCCGGTTCGTCGTCGTACTCGGCGAACGTCGGTTCGGGGCCGGACGGCCGCTGCCCGATCAGCTGCAGGCGCGTGCCGGCGATCCGGCCGCGGGCCTCCCCGATCACCCGGTTGGCGAGCGAGACGACCTCCGGGGTGGACCGGTAGTCGCGCTCGAGCCGCACGACGGTCGCGTCGGGGAACCTGCGCGAGAAGTCCAGCAGGTACTTCGGGGTGGCACCGGTGAACGAGTAGATCGTCTGGTTGGCATCGCCGACGACGGTGAGGTCGTCACGATCCCCCAGCCACGCGTCCAGCACCCGCTGCTGCAACGGCGTCACGTCCTGGTACTCGTCGACGACGAAGCACCGGTACCGGTCACGGAACTCCTCGGCGACCGCCGAGTGCTCCTCGAGAGCGGCCGCCGTGTGCAGCAACAGGTCGTCGAAGTCGAGCAGCATGCCGTCGTAGTTGCGGGCCTTGAGTTCCTCGTAGCCCGAGTACACGGCCGCGACCTTGGCGGCGTCGGCCGGGATGTCCCGCCGGGCCCGCGCCGCGACAGCCGGGTAGTCCTCCGGGGCGACGAGCGATCCCTTGGCCCACTCGATCTCGCTCGCAAGGTCGCGGATGCTCTCGGTGCTGGTGGACAACCCCACCCGGCTCGCCGCCTGCCCGACGAGCGCGAACTTGCGGTCCAGCAGCTGCCACTCGGTGTCGCCGATCACCTGCGGCCAGAAGTAGCGCAACTGACGCAGCGCCGCGGCGTGGAACGTTCGGGCCTGCACCTGCGGCCCACCCCCGCCGATGCCGAGCCCGCGGAGCCTCCCGCGCATCTCTCCGGCCGCACGGGCCGTGAAGGTCACCGCGAGGACCTGACCGGCCGAGACGTGCCCACCCGCGACGAGGTGTGCGATGCGGCGGGTGATGGTGCGGGTCTTGCCGGTGCCGGCGCCCGCCAGTACGCACACGGGGCCGCGCGGTGCCAGCACGGCGGCAGACTGCTGCGGGTCCAGGCCCTCGTCGGGCCTGGTTCCGGTGCGCTCCGGGGTGACATCCGCTGACATGCCGTCCATCCTCTCAGGGCGCACCGACACCGGCTGCCCGCACCCGCTGCGCTGTGACGTACGCCCGTGCGGGAACAGTACGGACCGATCGTGGTGTTATAGGCGCCGTGACTACCGAAGCTCCCGCCCTGACTATGTACTCGACCACGTGGTGCGGTTACTGCCGTCGCCTGAAGAAGCAGCTCGACGAGAACGGCATCTCGTACGTCGAGATCGACATCGAGCTCGATCCCGCGTCGGCCGAGTTCGTGGGCAGCGTCAACGGCGGCAACCATGTCGTCCCCACCGTGAAGTACGCGGACGGCAGCACCGCCACCAATCCGAGCCTGGCGCAGGTCAAGCAGGCCCTGGGCCTCTAGCCCCTCGTTCGGCTCGTCGGTCGGCCCGTCAGTCGGTTGCGGCCCAGGACTCGATCATCACTCGCGCGATCGAGATCGATCCGGGCAGCAGCAGCTCGGCGTCCGAGCGCGACGTCCAGTCGCCGGCGTCGAGCGCGGACCGGATCTGTTCGCGCGTGAACCAGTGGGCCTCGGCGATCTCGCCGTCCGCGAATTCGAGCGGAGCGGCGGGGTCGCCTACGGCCGAGAACCCGATCATGACCGAACGCGGGAACGGCCACGGCTGGCTGCCGAGATACCGGACGTCGTGCACGTCCAACCCGACCTCCTCGCGGATCTCCCGCACCACGCACGTCTCGAGGGACTCCCCGGCCTCGACGAATCCGGCGAGGACCGAGAACATCCGCGGCGGCCACACCGGCTGACGTGCGAGCAGCACCCGGTCGGCGCCGTCGTGCACCAGGCAGATCACCGCCGGGTCGGTGCGCGGAAACTCCTCGTGCCCGGTGCTCGAGCTGATCCGGGACCACCCGGACATCGTCGGTTCCGTCGCGGCCCCGTCGATCGCGCTGTAGCCCGCGTGGTCGTGCCAGTTCAACAGCGCCACAGCGGTTGTCAGCAGTCCCGCACTCGACTCGTCGAGCCGGTGGCCGAGCATTCGCAGATCACCGAGTTCGCCGGTCATCGCCGGAACCCGTACCGCCCACACGTGGCGCGTACCGTGAAGCCCCAGGAATACCGCGTCGTTCGCCGGTTCGTCGCCCAGCGTCGATGCCGGCTCGAGAACCAGTTCGCCGTCGGCTACCCGAACCTGACCCCGCGGATTGACCCGCAGCAGAAAAGCGTTCGCCCATCCGGCACGCAGCGCGTCGGTGTCCGCGCGCAGTTCCTCCGCCCGGTCGAGGGCGGCTCGCGACAGCAGTGGAGTCTCGGTCAGTTCGAAGTGCGGCACGGGAACGACCCTACTGCGAGGGACCGGTCCGCCCGACTTCGCTCAGCTGCTGACGCGCCGGATGTACAGCAGGAGGTCGTCGGCCTCCACGGCGTCGACCTCGGGCGACCCCACCCGCAACAGACGGCCGTCGCGCACCACGCCCAGCACGATGTCGGACAGGTGCCGCGGCGAACCACCGACCTCCTCGGGTTCGACCTCACGCTCGGCGATCGCGAAACCGGCCTCCGGGGTCAGCAGGTCCTCGACCATCTCCACCACGCTCGGCGTGGTGCGGGCGATACCGAGCAGGCGTCCCGCGGTCTCCGAGGAGACGACCACCGAATCCGCCCCCGACTGCCGCAGCAGGTGCGCGTTGTCGGTCTCCCGGATCGCGGCGACGATCTTCGCCTTGGGTGCGAGTTCGCGCGCGGTGAGTGTGACGAGGACCGCGGTGTCGTCACGGTTCGCGGCGACGATGATCGACGCTGCGTTCTGCACACCGGCGAGCCGCAGCACGTCGGACTTGGTGGCCGAGCCGTGCACGGTCACCAGGCCCATGCTCGCCGCGGTGTCGAGCACCACCTGATCGGTGTCGACCACCACGATGTCGGAGGGCACGATGCCGTCTCCGAGCATGGCGTCGATGGCGGTACGTCCCTTCGTACCGAATCCGACGACGACGGTGTGGTTGCGCACGCGATGCCTCCAACGCTGGATCTTGAACGCCTGGCGCGAGCTCTCGGTGAGCGCCGAGAGGGTCGTACCGACCAGGACGATGAGGAAGAAGATGCGGAGCGGCGTGATGACCAGAACGTTGATCAGTCGCGCTTCCGGGGTGATCGGGGTGATGTCGCCGTAACCGGTGGTCGACAGCGAGACCGTCGCGTAGTAGATGCAGTCCAGCAGCGACAGCTGGTTGTCCTGCGCATCCTTGTAGCCGTCCCGGTCGATGTAGACGACGAGCACGGCCAACGCCAGTGCGCCGAGCGCGTACGAGACTCGCCGCGCGATGGCGCGGGACGGACTGGTCTGCATCTCCGGGACCTTGAGCACGCCGACTAGCGCGAAGTCCGGCCGATCCGTCAGCGCGTCCGCGTTCCCGAACCGCGCTCTCAACCTACCGGGCATCCACTGGTCCCCATCTCCTCTGCTCCGACTGGC
Source organism: Prescottella equi (assembly GCF_002094305.1). Lineage (GTDB taxonomy): Bacteria > Actinomycetota > Actinomycetes > Mycobacteriales > Mycobacteriaceae > Prescottella > Prescottella equi. The sequence continues at coordinate 327,407 of NZ_LWTX01000001.1, read as the reverse complement.
AGTTCACACAGTCGGCTCGCAGCCTAACCGCGGATCCCGGAATAGCGGAACGGCACAGGAAAATCGGGGTGACGGTGGCGGAACGACGGCGCGTGGGGCAGGGTGGCCGCATGTCACAGCGTCCGAACCGATCCAGTCAGGCTCCTGCTCTCCGCCTCGCCGCTCTGCTCTTCGGCGCCGGAACACTGCACTTCGTCCGGCCGCGGCCGTTCGACGCGATCGTGCCGCGCGCGCTCCCCGGAAGCGCGCGCACGTACACGTACGCGTCGGGTGTCGCCGAGCTCGCGACGGCCGCGGCGCTCGCGGTGCCCCGGACGCGCCGGCTCGGCGGCACGCTCGCGACCGCACTGTTCGTCGCCGTGTTTCCCGCCAACGTGCAGATGACGATCGACTGGTTCCGGTCGAACCGCACGTCGACGCCCGCGAAGGTCCTCGCCGCGGCCCGTCTGCCGCTGCAGATCCCCCTGGTCGCCGACGCATTGAGGGCCCGGCGCAACGCGGCCTGACCGGACAGCTTCAGTCGGCCGGCGTCTCTTCAGCACCGGCAGTCGTGATGAGACGTGCCAGACGGTCGGCGTCGGGCAGATCCTCGGGCGCGATGGTGCGTCCGGTACGCACGTAGTGGAACGCAGCGCGCACCTTGTCGAGCGGCGGCTCCACCGGCCGTCCGGTGAGCCGGGACTGACGCGCCGCCATCAGCTCGGCCCACGCGATCCGGTAGGCGGCCAACTGCATCACGACGGCGCGTTCGTTCGCGGCGGACGGCTCGGCGCCGGTCTTCCAGTCGATCACCGTCCAGCCGCCGTCGGCGTCGGCGAAGACGGCGTCGATCCGGCCGCGTAGCACGGTCCCGGCGACGGAAGTCTCGAACGGCACCTCCACCTCGACGGGGCTGCGGTCGGCCCACGGCGAGCGCAGGAACGCGTCCTGCAGCAGAGCGAGTTCGGTCTCGGTGCCCACCCCGGTGTCGGCGGCGCCGGGAAGCTCGTCGAAGTCCAGCAGACGAGTGGCACCGAACCGCTGTTCCACCCACGCGTGGAACGCGGTCCCCCTGCGCGCCAAGGGGTTCGGCGGGAACGGCAACGGTCGACGCAGCCGGGCCGCGAGTGCGTCGGGATCGGCGGCCAGGTCGACGAGCTGGCTGACCGACAGTTGCGCCGGCATCTCCACGTCGGTGCCGCCGTGTCCGCGTTCCCTCCGCTCGGCGAGGAGCGCGTCCACATCGGCAGCCCAGTTGTCCGGGTCGTCGTCCGCCGCCTCGGGCTCCGGCGCGGCCTTCCCCAACCCCGCGAGCGCTCCGCGCACCAGTTCGGCACCGCGTTCGACGTCGGCTCGCCGGCGCCCCAGCGGATCCCGCGGCCACAGCGCCGATCGCGGCGTCGCCGTGAGCGGGTTCTCGGCGCCGTCGTCCGGCGCGGGTGCCCAGACGTCGATCGCGCCGAGTCGCTCACCCTCCCACGTCGACACGAGTTCCTCGAGTTCGAGCAGGAACGGCGACGGGCCCTTGGGGTCCGCACCGGATTCGGCCCAGTGATGGCCGGACACGAACAGCGCCCGCTCGGTGCGGGTGAGCGCCACGTAGAACAGGCGCCGGTCCTCGTCGAGACGGCGTGTCGAGAGCGCGTCCTTGTGGGACTTGATCGCGTCCTCGAGGTCCTTGCGGTGGTACAGATTCTCGAGGTCGAGAACCGGGACGCCGTCGGCGGATTCACCCGGGTAGGCACGATCACCGCGCAGTGTGGGCGGCAGTTCGGCCACCGATCCCAGCCACGTCGCCGACGCCTGGCTGGAAGGGAAGACGCCGGCGGTCAGGTGCGGCACCGCCACGACCTCCCACTCGAGCCCCTTCGCCGAGTGCACCGTGAGCACCTGCACACGGTCGGGCGCCACCTCCACCTCGCCGGGGGCGAGACCGTTCTCGACATGTTCGGCGGCGGCGAGGAACGACAGGAGTCCCGTCAGCGTCGCCGACGTGCGGTTCGCGTAGCCGGACACGACATCCGCGAAGGCGTCCAGGTGCTCGCGTCCGGCGCCACCCACCTCGGACTGCCGTGTCCGAGCCTGCGCCTCGATCCCGATGCCGATCACGCGTTCCACCTCGGCGACGAGTTCGGTGAGGGGCTGGCCCAGCCGTTCCCGTAGCGACGCCAGCTCGGCGGCGACCGCACAGATCCGCACGTACCCGGCCTCGGAATACCGGTGCGCCGGGCCGGGATCGGCGAGCGCGTCGGCCAGGCCGGCCTGCTCCGACTGCTCTCCGGGCAGGGCGCTGCCGAGCGCGTCGTCGAGGGCGGCCGCGTCGGTGACCGCACCGGTGGCGCCGTGGTCGGAGCGGATCCCGAGTTCGCCTGCACGCTTCCACAGGGCACGGATGTCGGCGGCACCGATCTGCCAGCGGGCGCCGGTGAGGACGCGTACGGCGGCGCTGCCCGCCATCGGGTCGGCGACCAGGCGCAGCATCGCGACGACGTCGGCCACCTCAGGCGTGTGCAGCAGACCACCGAGGCCCACCACCTCCACGGCGAGGCCCCGCGCCCGCAGTTCCTCCGCGATCGGGGCGGCGTCGGCGTTGCGTCGCACCAGCACGGCCGCGGTGGGCGGCTTCGCGCCGTCGACGCGGGCCGCCTCGTACTGCTCGGCGATCCGGTCGGCCACCCAGGCGCGCTCGGTCTCCACGGTGTCGAGAAGGGCGAGCCGCACGTCGCCGGGGACGGCCGCGGGCCGCGCCCGCAGCTTGCTGACCTCGACTCCCCTGTCGCGCAACGGCTCCGAGATCATGTTGGCGAGCTCGAGGGCCTCCGGCGGGTTCCGCCAGCTCGTGAGCAATTCCAGCTTGGGCGCCGGGGTGCCGTCGGCGAGCGGGAAATCGGTGGCGAAACGCGGCAGGTTGGCCGCCGATGCCCCACGCCAGCCGTAGATCGACTGCATCGGGTCGCCGACCGCCGTCAGTGCCAAACCGGCGTCCTCACCGCCACCGAACAGCGACGACAGCAGCACTCGCTGCGCGTGCCCGGTGTCCTGGTACTCGTCGAGCAGCACTACCCGGAACCGGGCGCGCTCGCTGCGCCCCACCTCCGGATGCTCGGACGCGACGCGTGCCGCGAGCGACATCTGACTGCCGAAGTCCAGCGCGCCCTCACGACGCAGGGTGTCGGCCAGACGCTGCACGAGCGGCAGCAGATCGAGCCGCTGATGCTGCACCTCGAGCAGGTCCAGCAGCGTCTTCGACGGGCCGCCACGCTGTTTCGGCCCGGCCGGGAGCGTGTGGATCAGCTTGTCCAGTTCGGTATGCGCCTCCCGCAGGTCGGCCGGTTCGACGAGGTGCTCGGCGAGCTGACCGGACAGCGCGAGTACCGACTCGGTGATCGAGGCGGGGTTGCGGTCGGTGTCGAGATCGTCGTCCCAGGCGCTGACCACCCGGTACGCGAGCTGCCACAGCTCGGTCTCGGACAGCAGCGTCGCGGACGGCTCGATCGGCAGCAGCAGCCCGTGTTCGGAGAGCAGCCGTCCGGCGTACGCGTGATACGTGCTCACTTCGGGTTCACTCGCAAGGATCCGGGACCGCAGCGACCCGCTGGGGTCGAGATCGCGGACCAGCGCCGAGCCGGCCAGCTTCGCGAGTCGCTTACGGATGCGGGCAGTGAGCTGCTGCGCCGCCTTACGGGTGAACGTCAGGCCGAGGACCTGTTCGGGATCGACCAGCCCGTTCGCGACCAGCCACACGACGCGCGCCGCCATCGTCTCGGTCTTGCCCGCCCCGGCGCCGGCCACGACGAGGGTGGGGCCGAGCGGAGCCTCGATGACCGCGGCCTGCTCGGGCGTCGGCGGGAACTGCCCCAGCGCCTCCGCGAGTTCGGCCGGGCTCACGCGGCGCCCGCTCTGCACGGTGCTCACTCCGACGTCACCTGCCGTCCTTCGTCGTGTGCCGGGCAGCTCGAGAGCACCGGACAATGCCTGCAGCCGTCGTTGATCCTGGCGAGGAACGCCGGTCCGCGGGTGGCCGCGGCGGCGTCGTGGATCACGTTCTCCCACAGCGCGACTCCGTCGTCGTCGAGCGCGGACTGTATGCGCTGCGTCGACCCTTCCTTCTTGTGTGGCTTGGCCACGAACACCAGACGGGCGCCACCGGGCTGCGACGCCGGCACCCCGTCGATCAGACCGCGGGCGGCGGCCACCTGGTAGGCCGCCAGCTGTGCGTGCTGCTCGGCCTGTTCCTTGGTGACCGCGGCCTTCGCGGTCTTGACGTCGATGACGACGGGCCGCCCGTCCGAGTCGCGCTCGAGCCGGTCGATCCGGCCGCGGATCCGCACGGTCGCCTCGCCCTCCGTGCGGGGTTCGAGCACGCCGTCCACGGCCACCTCGACGCCGATCTCGGTGAGTTCGGATCGAGTGCCCCGCAGCCAGTCCGCGAAGTTGTCGAGCATGCCCCGCGTGCGCTCGAGTTCGCGGCGCGAGAACCACTCCGAGCCGAGATCCACCGAGTCCCATGCCGTTTCCAGGGCGTGGTCCACCTGATCCGGCGGGATGTGGCCGGCCAGCGCCTGCACGAGGGTGTGCACGAGCGTGCCCGCGATGGCGTGGGTGTTGTCGCCGTCGCTGCCCCCGTGCCGCTCGAGCATCCACCGCAGGGGACAGTTGGCGATCAGTTCGATCGTCGACGGCGACAGCGGAACCGGTCCGTCCTCCGGATCCCACAGCCCCACATCGGAACTGGGCGCCGACGTTCCGTACCACTGGTCGGGGTGCGCGCCGCGGACGCCGGCCTCGGCGAGCCGCGCCAACTGGTGCGCCGCCCGTTGCTGCCGCTCCGGGTCGGCGACCGCCACCTCGGGATCGCACACCACACTGCGCAACTCGGCAACCAGGGCCGGCAAGGCGAGGACGCGGGGGGTGTCGTCGGTGACCGGCGCGACCTCGTCGACGTCGAGGTCGTCGGCGCCGCGCAACAAGTCGTCCACGAACCGCGAGCGCACCAGTTCGGTGTCGCCGCTCGACGAGTCGACCGCTGTCACGAGCAGCGAATCGCGAGCCCGGCTGCACGCCACCAGGAACAGGCGCCGTTCCTCTGCGAGCAGCGGCGCGGTCCGCGACAGCGTCTTGTCGACCTCGCCGAGCCCGCTGGTGATCTCGATGAGTTCCTCGGTGCCGAGCAGCGTTCCGCGCGCCCCGAGGCTGGGCCACAGCCCCTCCTGGACGCCGAGCACGACGACCACCCGCCACTGCCGTCCCGCCGCCGAGTGCGCGCTGAGCACCGTCACGGTCTCCTGCGACGCCACGGCGCGCATCGGGGCAGGCCCCGGAATCGCCTGCTCGACGAGGTAGTCGACGAACCCGGACAACTGAGCCCGCGGCAGTCGGTCGACGTAGTTCGCGGCAGCATCGAAGAGAGCCACCACCGCATCGAGATCGCGGTCGGCCTGGGCGCCGATCGGCCCGCCGAACGCGGAGGCCGCCGCCCAGCGACGCTCGAGCCCGGTCGCCTGCCACGCCGCCCACAGCACCTCTTCGATGCCCCGGCCGCGCTGCAGCGGTACCCGGGCGCGCCGCAGCACCTTCAGCACCCTGCGCAGCGAGAGCGATTCGACATCCGTCAGTCCGGGAAGCAGGTGTGCCACCCCGTCGGCGTCCGGCCCGTCCACGATGAGCGCCCGCAACAGCTCGGCCGAGTCGCGGTCGCCACCCGACGCCAACTCGACCCGTCGCAGGCCGCGACGCAGCCGCCGCAGGCTCACCGGCTCGGCCCCACCGATGGGACCCGACAGCAGCGCGATCGCGTCCTCGCCGGTGAACTCGCCGCCGACGAGGGCGCGCATGACGGACAGCAATCCGGCCACCCCGTGCTGCTTCGCGAGCGGCAGTTCGCTCGCGGCGGTGGTCACCGGCACTCCCGCCGAGAGCAGCGCGCGCCGCAGTGGCGGCAGCACCCGCGGCACCGACCGCGCAACGATCGCCATCTCCGACCACGGCACGCCGTCGATCAGGTGCGCGCGCCGCAGGGTGTCCGCGACGAGCGCCGCCTCCTTGGCCGGAGTCGACAGCACCCGGACCACTGCACGCCCGTCGGTGTCGTCCTCGGTGACGGGCACCGCCGCGCCGCGGTGCGGCGGGTTGCCGGGGAGCAGGCCCGCGATCCGCCCCGCCACCCGTGCGACGGCCGGCGCCGCCCGGAAGTTGGTGTCGAGGATCACCTGCGCGAGGTCCCCGCGATCGGCGAGACCCGTGAGGAACCGTGGGTCCGCGCCACGGAACGCGAAGATCGCCTGGTCCGGGTCGCCGGCGATCGCGGTGCTCGCGGTCCCGGTTCCGATCAGGCGTACCAACTGCGCGGCCTGCGGATCGAGGTGCTGGGCATCGTCGACGAGCAGGTGCCGCACCCTGGCGCGTTCGCGGCGCAGCAGGTCCCGGTCGGTCGCGAACGCGGTGAGAGCCGCGCTGATCAACTCGGCGGCGTCGAGCGCCGGCGCGGTGGCCTCCGGCGCCTCCATTCCCACCGCGCCACGCAGCAGCATGCCCTGCTCGTAGTGGGCGGCGAACCGCCCCGCCGCGACCCATTCGGCCTTGTCGTGGGCATATCCGAGATCGATCAGATCCTCCGGGCCCAGGCCGCGCTCGTTGGCGCGCAGCATGAGGTTGCGCAGTTCGACGGCGAAACCGGTCATTCCCAGAGCGGGACGCAACCGCTCCGGCCACATTCCCCCGCCGTCCGCGATGTCGCCACGCAGCAACTCGCGCAGTACCGCGTCCTGCTCCGCACCGGTGATCAGCCGCGGCGGCGGATTACCGTGCGCGGCGGCCTGCAGCCGCAGTACCGCGAAGGCGTACGAGTGCACCGTCCGGACGAGGGGCTCCCGGGTGGCCCGGGGCTGGACCCCGGGGCTCTCCGGGTCGTGCTCGGCCGCGAGCAGTCGCTCGGTGATCTGCTCCCGGATCGCGGTGGCCGCTCGGCGCGACTGGGTGAGCACGAGCACCGACTCGGGATCCTCGCCGGCAACGATCCGGGCCACCGCGGCATCGACCAGCAGCGTCGTCTTCCCGGTCCCCGGGCCCCCGAGGATCTGCCAGGGGTGCCAGCCGCGGCCGGGCGGTGCACCGGTCAGGACCCGTGCGGGGTCCGCCGGCCAGGTGCGCAGCGACGGCGTCGATCCGCGTCGCCCGACGAGCCGTGCGGTGGGCGCCGTCTGCCTCGTGCGTGCGCCCGTTTCGCTCATACAGGGAATCTCACCAGACGGGTCCGACAGACGTCGCATCCGGCATAGTGGACGACATGCGCGGTCTCCACACGTACCTGTTCGGCACGCCCGGAGCACCCGAAGTGCTCGCCCTGCACGGACTCACCGGGCACGGACGCCGGTGGGAGGCGCTCGGCACCGGCCAGCTCGGTGACACCCGGATCATCGCACCAGATCTGCGCGGCCACGGCCGCTCCCCGTGGACGCCGCCGTGGGGTCTGGACACACACGTCGGCGATCTGGTCGGAGTGCTCGACGAGCACGCGACCGGCCCCGTCGTCGTGGTGGCCCACTCGTACGGCGCCGCGATCGCGCTGCATCTCGCGCAGGCGGTACCGGATCGGATCCGCGGGGTCGTCCTGCTCGATCCCGCCCTCGGGCTCGACCCGGAGAACATGAGCCGGATCGCCGGACTCGTCGCCGCCCACCCCGACTACACCGACGCAGCGGAGGCCCGCTCCGAGAAACTGCACGGCGCGTGGGCCGACGTGCCCACCGAGGCCCTCGACGCCGACCTCGCCGAGCACCTGGTCGAACTCGACAACGGACGAGTCGGCTGGCGCATGTCGGTTCCGGCCGTCGTCGCGTCGTGGGGCGAGATGGCACGCCCGTTCGTCCTCCCACCCAAGGGCATCCCGACGGTTCTGGTGCAGGCACTGCGCGTGCAGCCGCCGTACGTCACGCCCGAGTTCCGCGCCGCGCTCGCCGAGCATCTCGGGGACGACCTGACCATTGCCGACCTCGACTGCGACCACATGGTCGCCCACGCGAAGCCCGACGAAGTCGCTTCCCTCGTCCGCAAGCTGCTGTAGGACCGCACGTGGCCGCCACCACCGAGGAACAGATCGAGCGCGTCCGCGACCTGGTCGCCTCGATTCCACTCGGTCGGGTCGCCACGTACGGAGACATCGCCTCGGCCGCAGGACTTTCCAGCGCCCGCACCGTCGGCTGGATCATGCGTACCGACTCCGCCGACCTCCCGTGGCACCGAGTCCTGGGAGCGTCGGGCCGGCCGGCGGCCCATCTCGCCCGTCGCCAGTTGGCGAAGCTCGAGCTCGAAGGTGTGCCGATCCGGGACGGTCGGGTGGATCTCGGGGCGGCACGCCACCGGTTCTGACCGGCGGCGCACGCGTACACCCGATGGGGCAGCATTGGGCCATGCAGACCTTCGGCCCTCCCGGCGGGCACCCCGCCGCGATCGTGCTCGCCGGTGGACGTGCGACCCGGATGGGCGGGATCGACAAACCCGGCCTCGTCGTGGCGGGCCGTCGGATGCTCGACACCGCACTGGACGCCGTCGCCGACTGTGATCGGGTGGTCGTCGTGGGTCCGCACCGCGACGACCTGCCGGCCGCGATCGTGCAGACGCAGGAGTCACCCGCCGGCGCCGGCCCGGTCGCCGCGCTGGCTGCGGGCCTGGCCGCGCTCGATCGAGCACCCGGCGACATCGTCGTGCTTCTCGCCGCCGACCTGCCGAGCCTCGACGCGACGGTCGTCGCGGCTCTCGTCGCGAGCCTGGGCGCCGACCCCGGCGCGGAGGCCGCGTTCGCGGAGGACGACGCCGGCCGACTGCAATTCCTGCTGTCGGCGTGGCGCCGGACCGCGCTCGCCGCGCGTCTCGACGCGCTGCCCGACCTCACGAACCTGCCGATGAAGTCGCTCGTGCCGGACCGTCACGTCACGCTGGTGTGCGCGGGCGTCGCCGACTGCGACACTCCGGCCGACGTCGAGCGGGCCCGCGTCACCCACGTGCCGGGGCCGATGGACATCACTACGGCGCGTACGACGATCCGGAACACGCTCGCGCCCTTACCGATCCGTGCGTCCGCTCTCGGCGACGCGCTGGGGGCCACACTCGCTGCCCCGCTCGTCGCGGCGGAGGCGCTGCCCCGTTTCGACGTCTCCGCGATGGACGGCTATGCCGTCTCGGGACGGGGACCGTGGCGACTGCACGCCGAGATCCGATACGCCGGGGCGGCCTCCGATCTCGTGCTCACCCCCGGGGACGCGGTGCGGATCGCGACCGGCGCCCAGGTCCCGCGCGGTGCGACGTCGGTGATCCGGGACGAATTCGTGGACGTGGCACCGGATTCGGTGGGCAGGCTCGTGGTGCGGCGCCCCGAGACCCCGGAGCGCGACGACACCCGTCGCCGCGGCGAGGACTGGCAGCCCGGCCATCACCTCGCCGAGGCAGGGACCGCGGTGACTCCGATGCTCGTCTCGGCCGCCGCGAGCGCGGAGGCCACGACGGCCGAGGTGCGCGGACCGGTGTGCGCACACGTCGTGGTGACGGGCGACGAGATTCGACGCAGCGGCCCCCTGCGCGCCGGTCAGACGCGCGACTCGCTGGGACCTGTGCTGCCGGACCTGCTGCGGCACTGCGGGGTCCGAACCGTCGCCGACACGCATCTTCGGGACACCGCCGACGGCTTCGACACCCTCCTCGACGGCGCCCGGGACGCCGATGTGATCGTGGTCGTCGGCGCGACGGGTGGCGGCGCCGCCGATCAACTCCGCAGCGCACTTCTGCGTGCCGGCGCCCGGATCGTCGTCGGACGGGTGCGCTGTCGGCCCGGAGGTTCGCAGGTGACCGCCATGTTGCCCGACGGCCGGGTGGTCCTTGGACTGCCCGGCAATCCCGTCGCGGCGGTGGCGACCTTGCTGATGGTGATGCCGGCGATCGTCGACGCGCTGACCGTGCGCACGCCCGTCGTACCGATGACCGGCGCGGTGTCGAACGCGTCGCAGGTCGGTGCCTCGGTCGCCCGGATCGTGCCCGTCACGCGGCAGGTGGACGGGACCTGGCGGGCCGACACGATCGTGCGCACCGCACACCTGGCGGGGCTGATCGGGAGGGAGGCGCTCGCGCTCGTCCCGCCCGCCCCGGTCGACGGTCAGAGTGTGGAGCTGCTGCCCCTCCCGACGTGACGGCGGGTCAGTCGGGCTGAGCCCGCCGCTGCTCCCGACCGATCCGGCGCTGCTCCTCGGCGCGCTCCCGGCAACGCCGCAGGAACTCCTCGTCGGTCTCCGAGTCCTGCGCGATGTGTCGTCCCGGCCGGTCGTACTCGGGGAACGCCGACGGCGGTCCGGAACGACGCGATGCGCTGTATCCGCCTTCCGGACGGCCCGCGACCAGCCACAGCACCGAGCCCAGCAGCGGCACCAGCACGACGACGACGGCCCAACCGACCTTCGGGATGTTCCGTACGGCGTGCTCGTCGGCGACGATCACGTCGACCAGACAGAACACCCACAGGACCATCACGATCAAACCCAGATACGGCATGGACGCCGACCCTCCCCACTTCCGCCCCGACCACGATGACTCCCCGACCACACGTGCACCGTCGATGAAACCAACCCAAAGGTACGTAGCGCAACTATCGAGTCTCGCCCGAGGAGCCGGGGCGTGCGGGACGCGTGATCAGATCCCCAACGACCGCGCGATCATCGGCCAGGAGTTGTGCAGGTCGTCCTGCCAGTAGCCCCACGAGTGCGTGCCACCCGGCTTGAAGTCGAACGTCGCCGGAATCTGCAACTGGGCCAGACGATTCGCGAGATTGTGGGTGCAGTAGTTCGTTGCCGCTTCGATGATGCCGCCCACGATCACCTGGTTGGCCAGCGCGGCCGGGCGACCGTCGATCCCGAGACCGTCCAGTGTCTCGTGCGGACCGGGCAGTCCCGACCCGGTGGTGATGTACAGTTCCGTGCCCCGCAGGCGTTCGGCGTTGGCCACCGGATCGTTCTGCCCCCAGCCGGGCCCGTCGAGCGGCCCCCACATGTTGGTGACGTCCACCCCGCCGCGGAGACCGACCACGGTCTGGATGAAACTCTGGCCGGCCGGCGTCGCCGTCTCGGCGCAGCCGCTGAACGAGCCGACACTCCGGTAGAAGCCGGGCTTGGCGATCGCGTAGTTGAGAACCGACGTGCCGGTCATCGAGATCGCGACGATCGACTGCACCTTGTTCGTACCGAACTCGGCGTCGATGACGGGAGGCAGTTCCTCGAGCATGAAGGTCTGCCACTTCTGGCGGCCCAGCTTCTCGTCGTCCTTCTGCCAGTCGGTGTAGTAGCTGAAGGCGCCCTGGAGTGGGGTGACGACATTGACGTTCTTGTCCTGGAAGAACTGGTTGATGTCCGTGTTCCGCTGCCACGTGGCCCGGTCCTCGCCACCGCCCGCGCCGTTGAGGAGGTACAACGTGGGGCGCGGCACGCTCCCGTCCGCGGGACGAATGACCTCGAGCGGAATGTTGCGGTCCATCGAGGGCGAGTACACCGAGATGTTCACCCTGCGATCGGATACCGCGGTCGATTTCACCAGATACGCGCCGGAGGCTTTCGACACTGCCGTCACCGCACCGCCCGAGGAGTCGCCGCCCACGGTGTCGCCGCCCGCGGACGCCGTTGCCGGAACGGCGACCAGCGGGACCACCGCCGCGGCGGCTGCGGCCACGAACAGACGCGTCGCCGAAAATCTCGGATGCCTCATGTGAAACCCTCTCCCCCGGAACACGAACGCGCCGGACCTCACCGGACCGCAGAACCACGCCGGACCATACCGAGCGAATCACCCCGAGTGTCCCGATCGGAGTTTTCGCTCGAAGTTCACCCGCCGCCTCACCCGCCTGCGCGGACCGCCCGCGAAAATCACGTTGCGGAGCAACGGCACCGGTCGCTAGGGTCGTCCGCAGACGTTCGAGAGCGACCAGGAGGTGAGTCGATGATTGCGGTGACAGCCACTGCCGTGGGCACTGCCCGGACCATCCTCACATCCCGGGCCTCGATCTGAGTCGAATCCCCTCTTCCTGACCGGACGGTGCGCAACAGCGCGCCGAGGGTGAAGCGCGTCCTCGGACGGGGCCCGATCCCGAAGGGTCTCACCATGTCTTCTTCACCATCGTCTTCCACACCATCCCCCAACTCCTCCGCACAGGACCTCGCCGCACTCGGCTGGGACGGCACGCTCGCCGAACAGTTCACCGAGTACGAATCCCGAGGGCTCGTCGCTGCCCGCGTCGCCAGGGTCGACCGTGGTCGCTGCCACGTACTGACCGCGAGCGGTTCGGTACGTGCCGACAGCACGGCCGTCACGACGTCCGATCCCGAGCACACGGTGTGCACCGGAGACTGGGCTGCACTCGAACTCGGCCCGCAACCTCGAGTCGTGGCAGTACTGCCGCGACGCGGCGTGATCGCACGAGCATCGGTGGGTCGGACGTCGCATCGCCAAGTTCTGGCGGCCAACGTCGACACCGCCTGCGTCGTGGTGTCACTCGCCGCACCGATCAAGCCGGGCCGAATCGAGCGGCTGCTGGCGCTGGCCTGGGACGCCGGCACCACACCGTTGATCGTTCTGACGAAAGTCGATGCCGCCGAGTGCGATCCGGGGACCGCAGCGGACGAGGTCTCCGCACTGGCGATCGGTGTCGACGTCGTCACCGTCAGCGCCCGCACCAGAGAGGGCATCGACGAACTCGCGCGGCGCCTACCCGGAACCACCGTGCTGCTCGGCCCGTCCGGTGCCGGCAAGTCCTCGCTGACCAACGCCCTGCTCGGCGAAGACCGGATGGATACGAACGAGGTCCGCGCCACCGACGGCAAGGGACGGCACACCACGGTGCACCGGGAACTGTTCCCCGTCCCGGGAGGCGGTGTACTGATCGACACCCCAGGACTGCGAGGCATCGGCGTGCACGACGTCGGCGACGGCATCGAGCACGTCTTCGGTGACATCGAAGAGATGGCCCGGGGCTGCGGATTCCGGGATTGCCGGCACCGCAGCGAACCGCGATGCGCGGTCCAGGACGCGGTGACCGACGGTCGACTCGACCTCGAGCGGCTCGACCGCTACCGCCGAATGCTGCGCGAGAGCGAATGGGCGGCGTCTCGCGGCGACGCCCGGCAGGCCGGCAAGCGCACCGCCGCGGACAAGGCCATCACGCGCGACATCAAAGCCCTGTATCGCCTCCGCGGGCGCCGAGACTGAAACCCGAATCCCCTTGAAACGGAAGGATTACATGACCATTCACTGGACCACCCGGCCCGAGAGCGACACCGACAGCGACGCCGTCCGCCGGATCCTGCTGGCTGCGTTCGACACCGCCGAGGAGGCCGATCTCGTCGACGCGCTGCGCCGCGATCCGGCGTGGGTCGACGGCTTGTCGATGCTCACCGTCGACGCCGACGGCGAGCCCGTCGGGTTCGCGCTGCTCACGCGCTGCCACATCGGCGACACCCCCGCACTGTGTCTGGCACCGTGCGCGGTGCTGCCGCAGTATCAGCGGACCGGTGCCGGCTCGGCCGCGATCCGTGCGGTGCTCGACGCCGCGAAGCAGCGCGGCGAGCACTTCGTGACCGTCCTCGGGCACCCGGAGTACTACCCGAGGTTCGGGTTCACCCGCGCGTCCGCGCACGACGTGCGAATGAACGTCGTCGTACCCGAGGACGCCCTCATGGTGCTCGCGTTGGACGGGCGCCCGATCCCGGGCGGGACGATCACCTACGCCGCCGCGTTCGGCGACATCTGACGGCGACCCAGCACGAACGACCCCCGCGCGACCGCTGCCACGACGAGTAGCAGCGTCAGCGCACCGGCGACGTAGATCCACGCCGGGGTTCGGTCGGCGTCCGGGGCGGCCTGCACGGCAGTGTCCGCCTCGGACGCCTTCGTCTGCGCCGACGGCAGCGCTTTCGATGCGTCGGACACGTTCGTCGAAAGCCCCTGCACCACACCGGTGATCGGCCCGGTGCCGTCGACGAGCTGCCCGGTTCCGTCGGCGAGGGCCTTGCCACCGTCGTCGAGGAGCGCGAGGCCGTCACTCAGCTGCCGGGCGCCGTCCGCAACCTGTCCCACACCGCTGACGAACTGGGCGGACGGATCACTCAGCTCGTACGACAGTTGACGAGCGCCGTCCTTCAGCATGGCGAGCTGCGCGAGGGTGTCCGGTCCGAGCCCCTCGGCGTCGAGCTGCGCGACGAGGTCGTTCACCCGCCCCGACGCGGCCTGCGACACCGGATCGGTGGATGCCGACAGCGCTGCCGCCACCTGCCGCAGCGAACCGGTGACCTGCCCCTGCAGCTCCCCCAGCCCGGAGAGCCGGTCCACGACCTCGTCGACGCCGCCGCTGATCTGTTGCGCGCCGTCACCGAGTTGTCCGACGCCTCCGCTCAACTGGTCGAGCCCGGCAGACAGCTGCCCCGCCCCGTCCCGAGCCTGCCCGAGTCCCACCGAGAGCTGGTTGGCGCCGTCGTCGAGCTGCCGGCCCCCGTCCACCAGCTGGTTCATCCCACCGTTCAACAGCGACAGCGGCAGGCTGGTCTGCTGCAGGCTCCGGCGGGCCTGCGCGAGAGCGTCGGCATCCGAGTCGGCGGGCGGACCCGCCTCGAGCGACGTGTCGGGGTCGGCCCTGACCACGGGTTCGTCGGCGAACACGGTGAAGTACGACACCGTACCGACGACGGCGACGACGAGCAGGCCGAGGAGCGCGACGACCTGTCGGGTGGAGAGTCTGCGGCGGCGGGGTTTGTCGTGTTCGCTCATAGGTCCGCGAACGGTAGCCGCGGCAATTAAGCGATCTCTGAGATGGAGACACCTCTCACATCGATGTCGCCTCCGCCGCGACCTCGGCGATGACCGCAGCGTCCTCCTCACCGAACGTCTCCTCGAGCGCCTCGGGTGAGTAGTCGAGGTCGATCTCCTCGACCGGCCGGCCCCGGGCCGACTCGATCGCACCGAGGCGACGTTGCGCCCGGTCCGCGGCGTACTCGAGATACACCGCGGGGTCGATGCCGAACGGCGGTTCCTCGAACTGGTCGTTGACCCACTGAATCATGTCGAGCGCGTGCGGGAGAAGCTCCCCCATCCGCTGCTGGACGAGGTCCCAGTTGCTGTCGTCGGCGGCGACGTGCCGGCGGCACGTGAAGGTGCCCCACGCCATATGCCGACGCTCGTCGTCACCGATGCGACGGACGAGTTCCTGCATGCCCGGGAAGATCCCGCGCTCGGTGCACACACGCTGCCACGCGTAGTAACCGGTGAGCGCGAGGCTGCCCTCGATGACGTGGTTGTAGGTGACGCTCGCGCGGATCTGGTTGGCCGGACTGGGATCGGTCTCGAGGATCCGCAGGGATCGCGGCAGCTCCTCGTAGAACAGCGTGCGATAGTGCGGGTTCTCGGCAACGAACGGGTGGAGATCGCCGTCGAGGCCGACGGCGTCCATCCACCGCCGGAACACCTGGACGTGCTTGGCTTCCTCGAAGCAGAACTGCGTCAGGTACATCTCGTCGTTGAACCGCCCCTCTGCGGCCATCGCCTTCATGAACGGCTGGATGTCCTCGGTGACCGCCTCCTCGCCGGCGATGAACTGGGTGCACAGGTACGTGGAACTGCGCTTCTCCTCACTGGTGAGTGAGGCCCAGTCCTCGGCATCCTGCGTGAAGTCGATGTCCGCCGGATTCCAGAACTTGGCATTGCCCTTCACGAACAGTCTGAGCGGGAATGCGTCCCAGTTGAGTCCGCCCTTGCGGAGCGAACTGAAGCCCTCTCTGTCCACCGATGTCGCGGTCATCCGAAGAACCTCCTGCGCCGACGTCCGCCTCGCACGCTCCCAGTCCCGGACCTGGACGTATCGATTGGGCCGAGCGTGCCCGGTCGCTTCTCACGGTAGTCCGGTTCGACCCCCGTCGGGAGTGTTTCCTGCACACCGATGCGCAAAGAAGTCGGGCGCGCGACGGCAATGCCTGTGTCTCCGGTCACCGCCGATGTCGTATGTTCCGGGAAGCAGTCGACGAAGGAGCAGTTGTGGACACGACCGAGATCGGATTCCTGCGCCGCGACGGCGACGGGTTCTTCCCGCTCGACATGGGTATCAGCAAGTGGTCACCCGACATGATCAACGGGCCGGCGATCACCGGCATCCTCGCGCGGGCCATCGAGAACGAGCACGGCGCAGAGGGATTCGTGCCGGCGCGCCTGACCGTCGACCTGTTCCGCCCGGCACGGGCCGAGCAACTCCACGTCGTCACCCGCAGCGTCCGCGACGGCAACCGTATCCGCGTCGCCGACGCCGAGGTGATCCAGCAGGGCGAGGCCGTCGCCCGCGCCTCGGTGGTGTTCCTGCGCCGCTCGGAGCAGCCGCCGGGCGAGCTCTGGACTCGCCCCGACACACCGCAACCGCCGCCGCTGAGCCTCCTCGAACCGTTGCAGGCACCGTCACATCCGTGGATCGGCAGCGACGGCCATCCCGCCGGCTGGTCACCGTCACTGCGCGATCACGAGGGTTCGAGCCGCAAGCGCATGTGGCAGTACCAGATCCCGGTGGTCGCCGGGGAGGAACCGTCACCGTTCGCCCGCGCCGCGATGGTCGGCGAGACCACCAGCCTCATGACCAACTGGGGCACCGCCGGCATCGGGTTCATCAACGCAGACCTGACCCTCGCGCTGTCCCGGCTGCCGGAGGGACCGGAGATCGGCATCGAGGCAGACAATCACCTCAGCGTCGACGGCATCTCCGTCGGTAGCACGACGATGTTCGATCGGCGCGGACCGATCGGCACGTGCATCGTCAGCGCACTGTCGAACGCCGAGCGGCAGCTGGGGTTCCGCCGCTGACCCGCGCCGCTCGCGGACTCGCCAGGAAGAAGCGCTCGGCGACCAGGTCGGCGATCGCGTCGTGCGCGCCGAGCGGGTCCGCGACCCCGTCCGCCCCGGCCTGACCCAGCCGCGTGTGGAACAGGCCGGGCGCCAGCAGGTACGACGCGACGCGCACGCGCCGTTCCCCCTCCGCCCGAAGTCGGGCGACGGCCTCGGCCACCGTCGGCGTGCCGGAGGCGATGTAGCCGACCGGGACGTCACGGCGCACCCGCGCCGACAGCATCGCCGCGGCGCGGCGTACGTCGTGCCGGCCCCGCGGATCCGACGACCCCGCCGCGGCGAGCACCACGGCATCGCCGAGCCGCCAACCGGATTCGCGCAGTCGCTGTTCGAGCACCCTTGCCAGGGCGGGGTGCGGGCCGAGGGCGCGGGTCACGACGACCCGCGGGTGTCCGCTGTCCGCGACCGCACGGGGCACGTCGGTGTGCACGTGGTACCCGGACGCCAGGAACGCGGGCACGAGCACTGCCGGTCCGCGGACGTCGCACAGCACCTCGGTGGGCGACGGCCCCAGCACGTCGACGAACGCGGTGCGCACCGCCCCGACCTGCTCGGCCGCCGCTTCGGCGAGCGCCGCAACGGTTTCGACGCCGGCGCGGCTGCGGGTGCCGTGCGCGACGAGCACCAACTCCGTGGCGCTCACCGGCTCGCCTCGAGCAGCCGGTCGTACTCCGCCGGGTCCAGCGCCAACCGGTAGCCACGCTTGACGACGGTCTGCACCGCCTTGGGTGCCCCCAGGTGGCTGCGCAGCCGCGCGATCGCGGTCTCGACGGCGTGCGGATCACCGCTGCCGCCGGGGAGCGACGCCAGCAGGTCCGCACGGGAGACCACCATGCCGGGCCGCTCCGCCAGGCGTCGTACGAGTGCCATTCCGGCGGGTGAGAGCACCTTGACCTCGCCGTCGACGACGACGCACGTGCCGCGCACGCTCAGTTCGTGGCCGCCCGCCCGCACCTGCGCGTCCCGCCGTGGCAACTCGTCCGCGATGTGCCGGGCCAGCGACCCCAGACGTGAGCGTGCCGGCATCGTCGTAGGTGCCCCGAGTGCGGTCAACGGCGCGGCGGTGACGGGTCCGACACACGCCGCGAGCACCCGCCCGTCAAACGCCCGGAGCAGCGGTTCGAGCGCACCGGTCTGCTTGGCGCGGCCCAGGATCGAGGCGACCGCGGGCGCACTCGTGAAGCTCACCGCGTCCAGCCCACCGCACCCGACGGACTCGATCAGCCGGTCCATCGCGCTGCAGTCGTCCGGCGGCGTCCATCGGTACACGGGCACCGCGATCACGTGGGCCCCGGCGGCCCGCAGCGCCGCGCAGAAATCCGGTGCGGGTTCCCATTCGGTGGTTGCACCGTGCAGTTGCACAGCGATTCGTCGGCCCGCGATCCCCTCGCCCAACAGATGTTCGAGCACCTCCGCCGACGACTCGGATTCCGGCGACCACTCCTCGCGCAGGCCGGCGGCGCGCACCGCTCCGGTCGCCTTGGGACCGCGAGCCAGGATCCTCGTGGACCCCAGCGCGGTGAGCAGTTCCTCGCCCGTTCCCCAGCCCTCGGCCGCACCCATCCAGCCCCGGAAACCGATGCCGGTGGTCGCGACGATCACGTCCGGCGGGTCCGCGACGATCGTCTCGGTCACACGGGCCAGTTCGGTGTCGTCGGCGAGCGGGATGATCCGGATCGCCGGCGCGTGCACGACGTCCGCACCCCGCCGGACGAGCAGCGTCGCGAGCTCGTCCGCCCGACGCGACGCCGTGATCCCCACCGTGAAGCCGCGCAGCTCGTCGCCACGCGGCGGCCCCCCAGCCGTCACGTGGACCCGACCGGGGTCACGCACACCTGGACGACGTCGCCGCCACGCCCCTCGACGACACGGACCGGGTACACCGGCAGCCGCACCGACGCGTCGTCGAGACACCTCCCGTCCACGAGCGAGAACACCTGCTTGAGCAGTGGCGACGCGACGGTTGGTTCACCGTGCCGGTCGCCGACCAGTCCCCGGGACATCACCGCGGCCCGGGCGACGGGGTCGATGTTGCCCACCGCTCGCAGGCTGCCGTCGGCGAGCCGGAACAGTGCGGCCTGGGCGCCGCCGCGCAGGAGCACGGCCACGCCGCGCCCCGGGATCAGATGGCTCCGCGTACACGCGGACGTCCAATGCCGTGCCTCCGCCTCGAAGGGCGTCTCACTGGTGCCGACCTCGCCGGACACCCAGCTCTCCATCACCGTCATCGCAGACCTCCCTGTCCTGTGCTCATTCAAAAGTCGGGTTGTTTCCGCGGCGTTACTCCTCGATTACCGACTCGAGGAGAGTTCCGAACGGCGTTCCGGTACGTCCGGTATGCCCATCAGGACGGGCACCTTGCGGGGTCCGGAGTCGTCGAACACCACGGTCGGGTCGGGCACGTCGGGGGCGTTGACGAACGACACGAACCGCGACAGCTTCTCCGGATCCTCGAGTACCCCGGCCCACTCGTCGCGGTAGCCGGCGACGTGCCGGGCCATCGCCGCCTCGAGGTCGTCGGCGATCCCGAGGCTGTCGTCGCACACCACGGCCTTCAGGTGATCGAGTCCGCCGTCGAGCGATTCCACCCACGGCGCGGTGCGCTGCAACCGGTCCGCAGTGCGGACGTAGAACATGAGGTAGCGGTCGATGTACCGGATCAGGGTCCCGTCGTCGAGACCGCCCGCGAGCAACTGCGCGTGCCTGGGCGACTGGCCGCCGTTACCGCCGACGTACAAATTCCAGCCGCTCTCGGTGGCGATGACGCCGACGTCCTTGCCGCGGGCCTCGGCGCACTCGCGCGCGCACCCCGACACCCCGAACTTGATCTTGTGCGGCGCGCGCAGGCCGCGGTACCGGTTCTCGAGTCGCACCGCCATCCCCACCGAGTCCTGCACGCCGTACCGGCACCACGTGGACCCGACACAACTCTTCACGGTGCGCAGCGACTTCCCGTACGCCTGACCGGATTCCATGCCGACTTCGATCAGACGCCGCCAGATCTCCGGTAGCTGCTCCACGCGGGCACCGAACAGGTCGATCCGCTGACCACCGGTCACCTTGAGGTAGAGATCGTAGTCGCGGGCGATCTCACCGATCGTGATGAGCTGTTCGGGCGTGCACTCGCCGCCGGGCATCCGCGGCACCACGGAGTACGTGCCGCCCCGCTGGATGTTGGCGAGGAAGTGATCGTTGGTGTCCTGCAGTGCGGCCTGCTCGCCGTCCAACACGTGGTCCGACGACGTGGACGCGAGGATCGACGCGACGACGGGCTTGCAGATGTCGCAGCCGGTTCCGGTGCCGTACTGCGCGATCAGACCCGAGAACGTGCGGGTGTCGGTGGCGCGGACGATCTCGAACAGTTCGGCGCGGGACTGCGTGAAGTGCTCGCACAGCGCCTTCGACAGCTCCACACCCGACGACGCGAGCAGTGCCTTCACGGTCGGCAGGCACCCACCGCACGTCGTGCCCGCGCCGGTGCAGTTCTTCACCGAGGCGAGATCGCACGCACCGTCGGCGATCGCCGCGCAGATCTCGCCCTTGGTGACGGCATTGCACGAGCACACCTGCGCGTCGTCGGGAAGTGCTCCGGCGCCAGGCTTCTCGCCGGCCGAGGAGATCAGTGCCGCGGGGTCGCCGGGCAGCTCCCGTCCGACGAGCGGACGCAGCGATCCGTACGCGCTCGCGTCGCCGACGAGGATGCCGCCGAGCAGAGTCCGCGCGTCGTCGGAGACCACGAGCTTGGCGTAGGTGCCCTTCGCGGCGTCGCTGAGCACCACCTCCAGGGCGCCCGGGGTGGCGGCGTGCACGTCGCCGAAGCTCGCGACGTCCACGCCGAGCAGCTTGAGCTTGGTCGACAGGTCGGCGCCCGGGAACACCGCGTCGCCTCCGAGCAGCCGGTCCGCGACCACCTCGGCGGTGGTGTATCCGGGCGCGACCAGCCCGTAGCAGCGGCCCTCGACGGCCGCGCACTCACCGACCGCGAACACCGCGGGATCGGAGGTGACGCAACCGCTGTCGGTGAGGATGCCGCCCCGCTCGGCGACGGCGAGCCCGGCGTCGCGGGCCAGCTGGTCGCGGGGCCGGATGCCCGCCGAGAACACCAGCAGCGCCGCGTCGATCACCGTCCCGTCGGACAGTTCCACGCGCACCCCGGCCGGGCCGTCGGTGATCGACGCGATGCCGGTGCCGGTGTGCAGCGCGAGCCCGAGGTCGGTCACCAGCCGGGCCAGCACGGCGCCGCCACCCTCGTCGACCTGCAGTGGCATGAGGCGTGCGTTGTGCTCGACGACGTGCGGCGTCATACCCAGCTGCCGCAACGCGTTCGCGGCCTCGAGCCCCAGTAGCCCGCCGCCGACCACGACACCGACCGCACTCGGTCCGGCCGCCTCGGCCCGCGCGCGGATCCCGTCCAGATCGGTGGGAGTGCGGTAGACGAAGCACAGATCGTGGTCGTGGCCGGGCACCGGCGGCACGAACGGATAGGAGCCGGTGGCGAGGACGAGTGCGTCGTAGCGCAGTTCCTCCCCCGTCGACGTCGTGACGATGCGAGCATCCGGGTCGATCGACTCCGCGCGCACCCCCACCCGCAGATCGACGGCGCCGTCCCCGTCGAAGTCGTTGCCCGACAAAGCGAGTTCGCGCACATCCCAGGAGCCGACGTACGACGACAGCGCCACCCGGTCGTACGCCGGCACGTCCTCCTCGCCCAGGACGATCACCGTCCAGGTGTCGGCGTCGTCGCGCGCCCGCAGCGCCTCGACGAATCGGTGTCCCACCATGCCGTGTCCGATGACGATCGCGGTCCGTACGCTCATGCCGCACCTTCCTTCCGGGCCCGTTGTGTCGTGTCTTCGTCGTGTTCGTTTCGGGGGTCGGTGGTCCGCAGCCAGTCGCAGATCCCCTCCACCGCGGAACTGCAACCGCCGCACCCCGTCGTCGCACGGGTCGCCGTCGCGAGCGCCCCGACCGACCGCGCACCGGCCCGCCACGCGCCCGTGAGATGCGCCTTGGTCACCGAGTTGCAGCGGCAGATCACCGCGCCGCCCGGCATGCCTGCGGGGCTCGCGGTCTCCGCTGCCGCGCCGGTGCGCCCGGTCAGCAGCGACATCCGGTCCTGCGGCACCGGCAGTCTCGCGTCGAACAGCTGGGTGACCGTCCCCACGGTGTCGGGGCAGCCGAGCAGGACCGCTCCGGCGATCCGCCCGTCGGCCACGACCAACTTGGCGTAGCGCCCGCGGGCCGGGTCGGCGACGGTGAGAACCTCGTACTCACCGTCGTGCAGGTCCGCACTCACGTCACCCATCGACGCGAGATCGATGTCGTGGGCCTTGAGTCGCGTCACCGGCGGGGTGCCGTGGTACTCGGCGGTGGCGTCGGCGCCGGTGATCCGGTCGGCGACCACCTCCGCCTGCTCCCAGCCCGGCTGCACGAGCCCGTACACCTCGCCGCGGTGCTGCGCGCACTCGCCGATCGCCCACACGTGCGGGACGTCGGTGCGCAGCGCGTCGTCGACGACGATCCCGTGCTCCACCGTGGCGCCGACGGCCGAAGCCAGCTCGGTCGCCGGCCGGATTCCGGCCGTGAGCACCACGATGTCCGCGGGAAGTTCGGTGCCGTCGTCGAGCACGAGCGCTCTCCCGGAGGCGTTGCGACGCAGGGCGACCGCGCGGCGCTCGAGTACCACCCTCATGCCCAGGCTCGTCAGGACGCGGGTGAGTACCCGGCCGCCGCCCTCGTCCAGCTGCCGCTCCATCGGCACCGCCCTGGGATGCACGACGGTGACGTCGGCGCCGCGCAGCAGCAGCCCGCGGGCGGCCTCGAGCCCGAGCAGCCCGCCCCCGAGTACCACCGCCCGGCAGCCCGGGCCCGCGGCCTGGGCGATGCGCGCGCAGTCCTCCACCGTCCGGAATGCGACGACGTCCGAATCGTCGGCCGCCATCCCCTCGATGCGCGGCACGAACGGAACGCTGCCCGTCGCGAACACCAGCTCGTCGTAGCCGAGCGTCGTGCCGTCGTCGCCGCACACGGTTCGGGTCGCGGTGTCGATCCCGGTCACCCGCACCCCGGTGCGGACGTCGACGTGGTTGCGGACCCACCAGTCGTCGGGCCGCAGCCGGGTGTCGCGCGCGGTGATGCTTCCCGCCAACACGTTCGAGAGCAGGATCCGGTTGTACGCGGCCCGCGGCTCCGCACCGAACACCACGATCCCGAGCCGGGCCGGGTCGCGTTCGCGCCGCCGCAACTCCTCCGCCAGCCGCGCCCCGGCCATGCCGTTGCCCACGATCACCACCCGGCTCACGGGGCCACCGCCCGGGCCTGCTCCAGCCGCACCGCGCACACCTTGAACTCCGGCATCCGGCTCGTCGGATCGAGTGCCGGGTTGGTGAGCAGGTTGGCGCGGGCGTCGCCGGCGAAGTGGAACGGCAGGAACACCGTGTCGAGGCGCATCGAGTCGTCGCACCGCACCGTGACGGACACTCGGCCGCGGCGCCCGACGACGAGCGCGTCGTCCCCGTCGCGCACTCCCGCCCGTGCCGCGGTGTCCGGGTGCACCTGGACGAACATCGACCCGGCCGCGGACGCCAGCTCCGCGACCCGGCGGGTCTGCGCGCCGGATTGATAGTGCGCGAGAACACGTCCCGTGGTCGCGACCAGTGGGAAGTCCTCGTCCGGCGCTTCTGCCGGACCCCGATGCTCGACGGCGGTGAACCGAGCCCTCCCGTCGTCGGTGCCGAAGCGGTCGAGGAACAGCCGGGGCGTCCCGGGATGCCCGACGTCGGGACACGGCCAGTGCAGCACCTCCCCCGCATCGAGACGGTCGTAGGTGACGCCCGCATAGTCCGCGCCGCCACCGGCGGATGCGGCCCTCAGCTCGTCGAACACCTCGCGCGGCTCGACCGGGAACCGGTGCGCAGGCTGCCCGAGCCGAACGGCCAACCCACGCAGCACTTCGAGCTCGCCGCGAGCTCCGTCCGGTGGTTCCACACCCCGACGCCGCCGCAGCACGCGCCCCTCGAGGCTCGTCATCGTGCCCTCCTCCTCGGCCCACTGCAGGACCGGCAGCACCACGTCGGCCATCGCGGCGGTCTCCGACAGCAGGAAGTCGCACACCACCAGCAGATCGAGGGAGCGCAACCGGTCGACGACGTGCCCGGCCCGGGGCGCCGACACCGCGAGGTTGGCGCCGTGCACCATCAACGCGCGGGGTCCGCCGGGGCGGCCGAGCACGTCGAGCAGTTCGTACGCGCTGCGGCCCGGCCCGGGCAGGTCCGCCGGATCGACGCCCCACACGCGTGCGACGTGCTCGCGTGCAACGGGATCGCTGATCTTGCGGTAGCCGGGCAACTGGTCCGCCTTCTGCCCGTGTTCGCGGCCACCCTGGCCGTTGCCCTGACCGGTGACCGGGCCGTAACCGCTGCCCCGCCGGCCGGGCAGGCCCAGCGCGAGCGCCAGCCCGATCCACGCCGAGACGGTGTCGGTGCCGCTCGCGTGCTGCTCTGTCCCGCGCGCGGTGAGCACGTACGCGCCCGTGTCCGCCCGTCGGGACCGCGCCAGGACCTCCACTGCGCGCCGCAGCGCCGCGACCGGGACCCCGGTCACCCGTTCGGTGCGCTCGGGCCACCACTGTGCCGCTGCGAGCCACGCGTCGTCGAAGCCGGTCGTGCGGGTCTC
Organism: Prescottella equi; assembly: GCF_002094305.1. Taxonomy (GTDB): domain Bacteria; phylum Actinomycetota; class Actinomycetes; order Mycobacteriales; family Mycobacteriaceae; genus Prescottella; species Prescottella equi. The sequence continues at coordinate 302,852 of NZ_LWTX01000001.1, read as the reverse complement.
GACGAACTCCCGGTCGAGGTGCCCCTCGGTGACGGCGAGGTGCAACATCCCCAGCGCCAGGGGCAGATCCGTGCCGGGCGCGAGTTGCAGGTGCAATCCGCCGCCGGCCAGCGCCCGGTCCGCCGTGGCGGTGCGCCGCGGGTCGACGACGATCAGCCCGCCGGCCTCCGCCGCTGCCGTCAGGTGCCCGACGAGCGGCGGCATCGTCTCGGCGACGTTGCCCCCGACCAGCAGGATCGCCTTCGCCGACGTCAGATCGGTGACCGGGAACGGCAGTCCGCGATCGAGCCCGAACGCGCGGATCCCCGCCGCCGCGGCGGACGACATGCAGAACCGCCCGTTGTAGTCGATGTTCGACGTGCCGAGCGCGACGCGCGCGAACTTGCCGAGCATGTACGCCTTCTCGTTGGTGAGCCCGCCGCCGCCGAAGATCCCCACCGCGTCCCGACCCCCGACCTCCTGCGCGGCGCGGAAGCCGTCGGCGACCCGGTCGAGGGCGTCGTCCCACGACGTCGGCTGCAGCCGCCCGGCGACCCGGACCAGGGGCGTGGTGAGCCGGTCGGGGTGGCGCAGCAGTTCGGCGCTCGTCCACCCCTTCTGGCACAGGCCGCCGCGGTTGGTCGGGAACTGACGGGCCGAGACGGTCGGCCCGGATGCGCCGTCGGCGGTGAGCGCCATCGCGCACTGCAGGCCGCAGTAGGGACAGTGGGTGTCGATCCGTCGGCCGACGACGGGCGCGATCACGACGCCACCGCGATCGACTGTCCGGCAACGTCGTTCGCTGCGGACGTGCGCCGCACGAACACGATCCAGGTGACCACGGCGCACACGATGTAGAAGCCGAGGAACACCCAGAACGCCATCGTCGCCGACTTGGCGGGGCTGCTGTACGACGCCCGCAGCACCAGGTTGATCCCGACTCCCCCGAGCCCGCCGATCGCACCGGCGAACCCGATCAGTGCCCCGGTCATGTTGCGCGACCATGCGGCCCGCGCGTCGGCGTCCAGTCCGTCCAGCGTCCGGGATCGGCCCTCGAAGATCGACGGGATCAGCTTGTACACCGACCCGTTGCCGATGCCGGAGAGCACGAACAGCGCCACGAAGCCGATCACCAACGCGGTCATGGCGGTCCCGGTCGCGGCGCCGGGGGTGGCGTCGTCCGCGGTGCCGGCCGCGACCAGCACTGCCGCCGCCAGCACCATCGCGGCGAACGTCCACAGCGTGATCCGGCCACCGCCGATGCGGTCCGCGAGCCGGCCGCCGAGCGGACGGGCGATCGAGCCGAGCAGCGGCCCCAGGAACGCGATCTGCGCGGCGTGCAGTGCGGCCTGCGCCGGGGTGTCGCCACCGGCGAGGAAGTTGATCTGCAGCACCTGACCGAACGCGAAACTGAACCCGATGAACGAGCCGAACGTACCGATGTAGAGGAAGCTGACGATCCACGACTCCCGAACCCGCAGTGCTTCGAGCATCGAGTGCAGGTCGGCCTTCTGCCCCGTGAGGTTGTCCATGAACAGCGCCGCACCGACCGCCGCCACCGCGATGAGCACGAGGTAGACCGCGCACACCAGATACGGCGCGGTGTTGCCGACCGTCGCGATGACGAGCAGACCCACCAACTGGATCACCGGCACGCCGATGTTGCCGCCGCCCGCGTTGAGCCCGAGTGCCCACCCCTTGAGACGCTGCGGGTAGAACGCGTTGATGTTGGCCATCGACGACGCAAAGTTGCCGCCGCCGACACCCGCGGTCGCCGCCACCAGCAGGAACGTCGTGTACGACGTGCCGGGGTGCATCACGAACCACAGCGTCAGCAGTGTCGGGACCAGCAGTACCAGCGCGCTGAAGATCGTCCAGTTACGTCCGCCGAACCGGGCCGTCGCCACCGTGTACGGGATGCGCAGGATCGATCCGACCAGGGTTGGCACGGCTACGAGAAAGAACTTGCCGGCCGCGTCGATGCCGAAGACATCGGTCGGCATGAACAGCACCATCACCGACCAGATCGACCAGACCGAGAAGCCGACGTGCTCAGCAACCACCGACCACACGAGATTGCGTCGGGCGATGGCCTTGCCGCCGGCTTCCCAGGCGTCGACGTCCTCGGCGTCCCAACGCTCGATACGGTGGCCGCGCACCGTGGGCGCGGCGCCGGACGTTTCTGTGGGCCGATCGGAGAGAGTGGTCACCTGGGCCTCCTACCTGTGTGGGAAACCCCAAGGTAGGAGGCCGGTGTTGCGTCGGTGCTGCGCCCGGTGACCCGTCCGTCAACTCTCGCTCACGATCGCCCGGCCGGGCGGTGAGGTCCACGAACGTCCAGGTCAGGCGGCTTTCGCACCCCAGCTGTCTTCGAGCATGCGGGGCTTGCACGCCGCCCACGCCGAGATCAGGACCACGACGACGGCGACACCGAGCAGCGCGAACGGCGCGCCCCAACCGCCGGTCGACTCGTGCAGTACGCCGAACAGCAGGGGCCCGACGCACGCGACGGTGTAACCGATGCCCTGGGTGAATCCGGACAGCGCGGCGGACCCGGCGTGCGTCCGGGTGCGCAGGTTGATCAGCGTCAGCGACATCGGGAACGTGCTGGGGCCGAGGCCGATCACGACCACCCACAGGATGGGCGCTGCCATCGGCGCGAGGAACAGGCCGGTGAACCCGATCGCGTAGGCGAGCGCGCAGCCCACGACGATGGGGAACGGGTTACGCATCCGGGCGCACACGCTCGGCGCCGCGAACGCCGCGATCAGGCCCATGAACGAGAACACCGCAACCATGCTGCCGCCGAACGATTCGCTCGCCCCCGCCTCGGTGAGGATCTTCGGGATCCACGTGAACATCGAGTACGTGATCAGGGATGTCATCCCGAACATGCCGGCCATGCCCCAGCCGACGGGCGAACGCCACGGGCGTCCCGGCGCGTGCGACTCGGCGGGCAGCGCCGCCGCGGCGGCGGCGCCGCCGACCTGCTTGCGCCCGCGGGCGAGGATCATCAACCACGGCGCGGCAGCCGCGAAGCCCAGCAGCGACCAGACGCCGATCGAGATCCGCCAGTCGAACGCGTCCGCGAGCGGCACCGCGACCGTGGCGGGCAGGATCGTGCCGATCTGCACACCCGTGATGTAGACCGAACTCATGAGCGCCAATCGGTCGCCGAAGTACCGCTTGACCAGCGGCGGGATCACGACGTTACCGATACCCATGCCGCCGAGGGCGAGTGCCGACAACGCCAGCAGCGACCACGTGTCCGACACCATCGCGCGGGTGAGCATCCCGACGCCGGCCATCATCATGCCCAGCAACGCGGTCCATTCGAGCCCCAGCCGACGCGCGATGGCAGGAGTGAGCAGGCCGAAGACCGCGAACATCGCCGTCGGGACCATGCCGAAGACGCCGACCACGGTGGACGAGAAGCCCAGTTCCGAGCTGATCTGGTCCGCCAGCGGCGTGAACGAGGTGACCGCCGTTCGCAGCACCAGCGCCGACATGGCGATCGCGGCGAAGACGAGTACCCGGCCTGCCAGGAGCGGTTGTGGCCCGCGCGGGGCCGTGGCGATGGATCCCGCGGAGCGGGAACTGCCTGCAGGCGCGGTCATGTACTGCCTCGTTCCGTGATCGATCGGAGAAAATTCGGGAGCGCTCTCGCCGGGGCTTTGGCACTCGACCGGATAAATCATAGGATGACCGGATGAAAGAGGGCAAAGCATAATTCGTGTGACGCCCGTCTACCCGCAGGAGCTCCGTTGCAACCCGTTCGCCGCAGCACCCTGATCACGCAGGTGACCGACCAGCTCCGGGACGAGATCCGCTCCGGCAAGTGGCCGGTCGGCTCACGCATCCCCACCGAGCCGGAGCTCTCCGAACTCACCGGGACCGGTCGCAACACGGTGCGTGAGGCCGTCCAGGCCCTCGTCCACACCGGACTGCTCGAACGACGACAAGGGTCGGGCACGTACGTGCTCGCGGCCTCCGAAGTGAGCGGCACGCTGGGCAAGTACTTCGCCGGCGCGCACGAACGCGACGTCCTGGAACTGCGCCAGTCGCTCGACGTGACGGCCGCGGGACTCGCCGCGCGTCGGCGCGACGACCAGGACATCCGGAACCTGCGCGCCCTGCTCGCCGCCCGCAGCGAGGCCTGGCACGGCAGCGATCTACGCACGGCGATCACGGCCGACATCGCATTGCACCGCGGCATCGTCGCCGCCAGCCACAACCGCGTGTACCTCGAGTTCTACGACTCGCTGCTCCCCGCGATCGAGGAGACGGTCACCAAGCACGCCTCCGCGACGGGCGCCGCATTCCACGACGAGCACAGCGAACTGGTAGAGGCGGTCATCGACGGCGACAGCGTGCGCGCCGTCGCGGCGGCCCGCTGCTTCTTCGACGAACTGCTCGCGGGCTACGCCTAGACCCGGCGGCAGCTGGGGTCGGTGTGGCTAGAGGATCAGCCGCACCAGATCCGCGGTCCGCAGCAGACCGGGCAGCGCGTCGGGCGTCGAGCGCGGATGCAACGCATGGACGGAGAGCCGGAAGAGCAACGCCCGCAACAGCATCTGCGGCCACTCGGGTAGATCTTCCCAGCGCCCGATCAACCCCTCGTCGGCGCCGCCCCACGACAGTGCGTCGACGACGACCACACCGGCCGCCCACGCGGCGGGACGCCAGTACGGGGTGATGTCGGTGACGCCGGGCGCGGCGCTGCCGTCGAACAGCACGGTGCCGAACAGGTCTCCGTGCACGAGCTGGTCCGGGGACCGCACGGGCTTGCGCAGGGTCGCGAGCTGACCGATCACGTCGACGCTGCGCTTGGCATCGGGAGTGAGGTCCTCGAGCGCCCCCGCCGCACGGGCCGTCCGCAGCGGGACCGTTTCCCACGCGGCCCGATCCGCGGCGACGAAGACGTCGACGTCCGCCCACGGCGCCACCGGCGGCTGGGCGAGGAATCGAGGTCGCTCGAGCTGCGCGGTCGCGGCGTGCAGGCGCAGCGACAACGACACCACCTCGTCGTGCCGAGGCTCGGACGAGCCCGTCAGGAAGGTGTCGGCGCGCCAACCGGAGACGACGTAGCGGCCGTCGGTGGCCCGCACCGGGCGGGCGAGGCGCACCGCGTCGACCGCGAGCGTCTCGCGTACCTTCGCGGACCACGCCGCGCGTGCATGATCGGCTACCGCCGACAGCACGACGTCACCGCAGCGCCAGCCGCCGTCCCAGTCGGCACCCAACGCGACCGGCTCGACCTCACGGAGACCGAACGTGGAACAGACGTGCTGGGGCGGTTGCGTAGAGCTCACGGCCGTCAGGCTACCGCCGCAGACCGTCCGTTTCGGTGAGGCTCTCCGAAGGCCGCGCTGATTGGATCCGGGGGGACGTTCAGTAGACCGGGAGGGACGGGTCGACCTGGTTCGCCCATGCGACGACCCCGCCCTGCAGATGCACCGCGTCGGCGAACCCGGCCTTGCGGACCGCGGCCAACGCCTCCGCCGAGCGGATGCCGGTCTTGCAGTGCAGCACGATCCGCTTGTCCTGCGGTAGTTCGGAAAGGGCCTCCCCCGACAGGATCCGGTCCTTGGGGATCAGGGTCGCACCGGGCAGGTGCACGATGTCCCATTCCACCGGCTCCCGCACGTCGACGATCGCGATATCGGCACCCGCGTCGAGCAGCGCGCGCAGTTCGCGCGGGGTGATCGTGGCGTCGCGCTCGGCCTCGGGAACCGACGTCACCCCGCAGAACGCGTCGTAGTCGACGAGTTCGGTGACGGCCACCCGGTCGGGGTCGCGGCTGAGCCGCACGGTCCGGTAGTTCATCGCGAGAGCGTCGTAGATCATCAGCCGGCCCAGCAGCGACTCCCCGATGCCGGTGATCAGCTTGATCGCCTCGGTCGCCATGATCGACCCGATCGACGCACACAGGACGCCGAGCACGCCCCCCTCCGCGCACGACGGCACGGTGCCCGGGGGCGGCGCCTCCGGGTACAGGTCGCGCAGCGTGATGCCGCGCCCGTCGGGGGCGGCGTCCCAGAACAGCGACACCTGCCCCTCGAACCGGTAGATCGACCCCCACACGTACGGGCGCCCGGCCAGCACGGCGGCGTCGTTGACGAGGTAGCGCGTCGCGAAGTTGTCGGCGCCGTCGAGGATCAGATCGTACTCGCCGAAGAGTTCGACGGCGTTGGACGCATCGAGCCGGAACTCGTGCAGGCGGACGTCGACGTGCGGGTTGATCTCCACGATCTTCTCCCGCGCACTCTGCGCCTTGGGCCGTCCGACGTCGGCGGTGCCGTGGATGACCTGACGCTGCAGATTCGACTCGTCGACGACGTCGAAGTCGACGATGCCGATCGTGCCGACACCCGCCGCCGCGAGGTACATCAGCGTCGGCGAGCCCAGCCCGCCCGCTCCGATGACCAGCACGCGGGCGTTCTTCAACCGCTTCTGTCCCGTCGTACCCACGTTCGGGATGATCAGGTGCCGGCTGTAGCGGGCCACCTCGTCGCGGCTCAACTCCGCCGCAGGCTCCACCAGAGGGGGAAGCGGACTCTTCGCGGACACCACACGCTCCTGAACTCGACCGGTCAACGCTCGTCGTCCAGCCTAGGCGGTCGGCAATCTCACCTCGAGGTCGCTCAGGTCGGACACCACGACGTCCGCACCGGCCTCCCGGAGCGCGTCCGCATGATGAGCACGGTCGACGCCCACGACCACCCCGAAGCCCCCACGCCGGCCCGCCTCGACGCCGGCCAGCGCATCCTCGAGCACCACGCACTCCGACGCGGACAAACCCAGTCGCCGGGCGCCCTCCAGGTACGTGTCGGGCTCCGGCTTACCGGCGAGCGCCAAGCGGTCGACGTCCACGCCGTCGACCCGGGCGTCGAACAGGTCGGTCAGGCCGGCCGCGTCGAGCACGCGGACCGCGTTGCGGCTGGCGGTCACCAACGCGACCGGCACGCGCGCCGCTCGCAGTCTCCGGACGAGTGCGACGGTGCCGGGGAACGCCTCGACCCCGTGCTCCTCGAGTTCGTGACCGAACATCGCATCCTTGCGGGCCGCCAGTCCGCACACCGTGTGCTCGGTCGGGGGATCCGACGGCCGGCCGTGTGGGATGTCGATCGAGCGGGAGGCCAGGAACGACGCGACGCCGTCGACGCGTGGCCGGCCGTCCACGAACTGCAGGTAGTCGTCGGACGTGAAGGGTGGTTCGCCGCGGCCCCGTTCGGCCAGGAAACCGTCGAACAGTCGCTTCCATGCCCGTTCGTGCACGCGTGCGGTGTCGGTGACCACGCCGTCCATGTCGAACAGGAATCCGGCGCACACGGCGTCCCCGATGCGGGCGGCTCCGGCGGCGGTCACGGTCGGTCCTCAGCCTCGGGGGTACGGCCAGGGGTTGAAACGGCACACCTTGCCGTCCATCGGGACGACGCCCTCCGGGTCGAGCTTGGCGATGTCGTTGTTGGCGGTGCCGAACGACTGCTGCATCATCACCGGCGCGAGCCCGCCGTCGGTCTCGCACGGCTGATGCGCCTGGTACCCGATGGCGTGCCCCACCTCGTGGTTGATCTGGTACTGCCGGTACGAACCGATGTCGCCCTGGAAGGCGGTGGCGCCGCGCACCCAGCGGGGCTCGTTGAGCACCACCCGGTCGATACCCGGGTTGAAGCAGGACACCTCGAGCTGGATGTCGTAGCCACAGGCCTCGCGGATCGTCATCTGCGAGGTCAGCGAGATCCGGAAGTCCGGCCCGTTCCCGTTCTTCAGTAGCGGATCGGTCGCGTCGACGCGCCGGAACGCGAATCGCGGATCCCGTGTCCAGCTCTTGGGGTTGCCGAGCGTCTGGTCCACCATCCGGCCGAACGCCTCGTCGCCGCCCAGACCCGCCGTGTCGATTCCGTCCTCGACCTCGACGCTGTACGTGAACACGCGCTCGGTACCCTGCCCGACCTGACCGGTCGTGCCGGGCACCACGTGCCAGGTGCCTGCTCCCGTGGCGGTGAACGGCCCGCCGTCGGGCAGCGCACCGGCGGGCACGGTGTCGGCGAAATTGCCGTCCGCGAGGGGCGGGACGCCGACGATGTCGGTGCCGTCCTCGTGGCTGAGCACACCGAATCCGGGGTCGTCGGAGGCCGCGGAGTCGGAATCACCGATCCCGCGGACAGCGTCGACGAGCACCAGCACCGTGACGATCAGGAGGACCGGGATCGCGTAGGCGCGCCACCCGTACATCGAGACGAACCTGCCGAGTTTGCTCTGCTTGCGGACGTCCCGCTCGGGTCGTGGAGCCCGGGGACGACCGATGTTCCGGCGGGTCGGATCCCACAGCGCGCGCAGCGGCTCGTGCGGATCGGGTACCCGGCCGGGGTCGATGCCGGAGGCCCGGTAGTCACCGGATCTCGGGTCGTCGGACGCCTCGGGAACTGTGCCCCCCAGGCGCGGTCCTCCTCGGTCAGTCACCCCGCCAGAATCTCACAGACCGCCCGACGGTTCACCCGGCGCGCCGGAAATCCGGAGGGCACGACCCCCGTGTGTGAGGTGCCCCACCGGCCGCTGCACAGCTCCCGCGGCACCCCGCACCGCCACCGCCGGCGGGCGACCGCTCACCGCGCCGCCGTGTCCCGCGTGGGGAATCCTGGAATACTCGCAGACAGGGGGCGTGACGGTGCCCGGCACACGGCGCGTCGACGACAAGTTCAGTACAGCGAAATAGGCCGAGAAGCGTCCGGGTATCGTGCAAATGATTTATCTTGCCCCGAGACGTTCGTGAGAGGTCGGACACCGAACGAAGCGGGGCTCTTTGTGCAGATTGGGAGCGACATGACTGAACTCGCGGATCGGACACACTCCGATCGCGCCGCCACGACCGCAAACGGTCAGGGCACCCGCCGCAACACCCGGCTACCCCGGGACGCGCGGCGTCTTCAGTTGCTCGCGGCCGCCAGCGAGGTCTTCGTCAGCCGCGGCTACCACGCCGCCGGCATGGACGAGATCGCCGAGTGCGCCGGCGTGAGCAAGCCCGTCCTGTACCAACATTTCCCGGGCAAGCTGGAGTTGTACGTAGCGGTGCTGCAGAGCTACGTCGACACCCTGATCTCGGGAGTGCGGCAGGCACTGCGGTCGACCACCGACAACCGGCAGCGCGTCCGGGCGGCCGTGCAGGCATTCTTCGACTTCGTCGACACCGACACCCAGGGCTTCCGTCTGGTGTTCGAGTCCGACCTGATGGGCGAGCCCCAGGTGGCACGTCGCGTCGAGCAGGCCACCGAGGCCTGCGTCGATGCCGTGTTCGACCTCGTCGCGCACGACTCGGGACTCGATCCGTACCGCGCTCGAATCCTCGCCGTCGGCCTGGTCGGCGCGAGCCAGTTCACCGCACGGTACTGGCTCGAGGCTGCGCGGCCGATCCCCAAGGAGGAGGCGGTCGACACCACCGTCGCTCTGGCCTGGGGTGGCCTCTCCCACGTGCCGCTGCACGCGGAGACCAAGTAGTCGGTCCGCCGACGAGCGAAGGGCGCGGAGTCTTCGAAGACCCCGCGCCCTTCGCGTACATCCGGATCTAGCTGGTCGGCGCGAACCCGACCTTGCGGCTGTCGGACGGGCCGATCTCCACGTAGGTGATCCGCGCTGCCTGGACGAGGAACTTGCGTCCCTTCTCGTCGACGAGCGAGAGCACACCGCCCGCGTCTCCGAGCGCCTTCGTCACGTGCGCCTCCACCTCGTCGGGCGTGAGGACGCTGTTGACGACGAGCTCACGCGGGCTGTCAGTTACACCGATCTTGACCTCCACGGTCAACCTCCGAACTCTCCGAGCGCTTGAAGCTGTCCCGGCCAGGTTAATGCAGCGCTGCCCGCCCGGGCCTGCCGCGACGCTGTGCTGAGAGCGAACAGCGCGCTCAGACCAGGCCCAGCACCGCCATCCGCTCGGCGTGCTTCGCCTGCATGTTGTCGAACAGAGCGGCGACGCCGTTGAGGCTGCCGGTCGCCGTCATCACGAGGTCGGTGAGGTCCTCGCGGCGTGCGAGGACGAACTGGGCCTGCGTGATCGCCTCCCCGAGCAGCCGGCGACCCCACAGCATCAGCCGGTCCTTCTCGCTCTTGCTCGCGGCTACCGCGGCACGAACCTCCTGCACGACGAACTCCGAGTGGCCCACTTCGGCCAGCACCTCGCGGACGATCCCGCCCACCGTGGGATCGAGCGAGTGCGCGATCTCGAGGTAGAAGTCGGCCGCGATGCCGTCACCCACGTACGCCTTCACGAGCGACTCGAGCCACGTCGAGGGGTCCGTCGACGCGTGGTAGGCGTCCAGGGCACGAACGAACGGGTCCATGGCCGCGTACACCTCGATGCCCCGGTCCGTGAGCGCCCTGTGCAGCGTCTCGAAGTGACCCATCTCGGCGGCGGCCATGCTCGCGAGCGCGACCCGTCCCTGCAGCGTGGGAGCCATCCGGGCGTCCTCCGCCAGGCGATAGAACGCGGAGATCTCGCCGTACGCGAGAACTGCGAACAACTCGGCCACACCCGGGTGGTCGGCAGCGATGGCGGGCACGGACGACGTCGGTGAATCGGCTCCCATGACGCCACAGCCTAATCCGTCCTGTGACGTACCCCCGGGAGCGACAGGACTCGCCCGGATACGTGATCTGCGCCATCAGGTGTCGGGCGTGACGGGGTGGGCCGCTACAATTGTGTCGGGAGACCGATATTTCCGCGCTGGTCCCGGTACCGGAGCACGACATCCGGAGTGCCGAATTCGAGTTTGGATTCGAACGATTCGGGCGCGAAACGGATACGGACTCCCGAAGATAATGTGCGCGCACCTGATCGACGGCGCTCGCCGCGTCTCGCCGAGATCCACGCGATCTCCGCGCTGAGACGGAGGCTGGGCCACCGCACAAGAGGGCACCGACATCGGCCGACTTACGGCCTGGCCCCTTACCTCGTGCGTGCGTGCCGATACGAGGAAGGCCAGTTCCCTGAGCAAGATCACGATCGACCACGAAGACAGTAACCACGCAGCAACCGAGACCACGCTGTCCGCGCAGCTGGACGAGACGCACACCCCGCCGACCTTCGGCGAGCTGGGCGTCCGCGACGAGATCGTCAAGGCGCTCGCCGAGATCGGCATCGAGCGCACGTTCGCCATCCAGGAGTTGACGCTCCCCCTCGCCCTCGCCGGCGACGACCTCATCGGTCAGGCCCGCACCGGCATGGGCAAGACGTTCGGCTTCGGTATTCCGCTCCTGCACCGGGTGTCCACCGCCGATTCCGGCACCACCCCGCTCGACGGCACACCCCGCGCCCTCGTGATCGTGCCGACGCGCGAGCTGTGCGTCCAGGTCACGCAGGACCTCGAGAACGCATCGAAGTACCTGAAGTCCGGCGAGAAGAAGCTCGAGGTCCTGTCGATCTACGGCGGCCGCCCGTACGAGCAGCAGATCGACGCGCTCCGCAAGGGCGTCGACGTCGTCGTCGGTACCCCGGGCCGCCTGCTCGACCTCGCCAACCAGGGTCACCTGATCCTCGGCAAGGTCGGCGTCCTGGTCCTCGACGAGGCCGACGAGATGCTCGACCTCGGGTTCCTTCCCGACATCGAGCGCATCCTCGGCATGGTGCCCGACAAGCGGCAGACGATGCTGTTCTCGGCCACGATGCCGGGCCCGATCATCACGCTGGCGCGCACGTTCCTGACGCAGCCGACGCACATCCGCGCCGAGGAGGCGGACTCGTCCGCCGTCCACGAGCGGACCACGCAGCACATCTACCGCGCCCACGCACTCGACAAGGCCGAGATGGTGGCCCGCGTCCTGCAGGCCGACGGCCGCGGCGCGACGATGATCTTCACCCGCACCAAGCGCACCGCGCAGAAGGTCGCCGACGACCTGAACGAGCGCGGGTTCAACGTCGGTGCCGTGCACGGCGACCTCGGCCAGATCGCCCGCGAGAAGGCGCTCGCCGGCTTCCGTAGCGGCAAGGTCGACGTCCTGGTGGCCACCGACGTCGCGGCCCGCGGCATCGACATCGACGACGTCACGCACGTCATCAACTACCAGTGCCCGGAAGACGAGAAGACCTACGTGCACCGCATCGGCCGCACGGGTCGCGCCGGTCGCACCGGTATCGCGATCACGCTCGTGGACTGGGACGACGTCCCCCGCTGGCAGCTGATCGACAAGGCTCTGGCTCTCGGTGTGCCCGACCCGGTCGAGACCTACTCGAGCTCGCCGCATCTGTACGAGGACCTCGGTATCCCCACGGACGCAAAGGGTTCGATCCGCAAGCCGCGCGCCGAGCGTCCGGCCAAGGAGCACAAGGACGCCCCGGCCGCCGAGAAGTCGGAGAAGTCGGACGCTCCCAAGCGTTCACGCCGCCGCACCCGTGGCGGTAAGGCCACCGACGGTTCGGCGTCGGCCGCCGCGACCGCGACGTCCGGCGAGAAGACCCCCGAGGTCGCCTCGTCGACGACCGACGAGGCCGGCTCCGCGCCGCGTCGCCGTCGTCGCCGCCGTCGTCCCGCATCCGCCGAGGGCGCACCGGCGCAGACCGACTCCCAGCCCGTGAGCGTCACGGCAGCCGCCGAGTAGTTCGGGGTAACCTGCCACCTGTGCTGGCACCCGAGCGTCGTACCCGTCTGGACGTCGCCGTCGCCGCGACCATCGCGATCGTCGTCGCGGTCGCCGCGGCGGTGATCTGGATTCGGAGCGACGCTCGGGGTACCACCTCGGTGACCGCGGATGCTCCCGCGTCCACTGTCGACACTCCCCTGTCCCCGCCCGCGTCGCTGACCGAGATCTGGCGTGCCGCGAGCCCGGAATCGGCCGCCCCCATCGTCGCCGACGGCACGGTTGCGACGGCCGACGGCGGAACGGTTCTCGGGCGGGACCCCGTCACCGGCACCGAGCGGTGGCGGTACCAGCGGGACATGCCGCTGTGCGGCGCGATCGGAGCCTGGAACACGGTGGTCGCGGTCTATCGCGATCAGCGGGGCTGCAGCCAGGTCACCCAACTCGACGGAGCGACCGGACAACGTGAGGCGCAGCGTTCCAGCGACGCCGACGACACGGTCACCCTCTCCTACGACGGCACGTACGTGGTGTCCCGCGGCTCGGAGCGGATGGAACTGTGGCGGTCCGACCTGGTCCGCACGCTCGAGTTCGGACGGGTCGACGCGCCGATCAACCCCGGCAAGCAACCGCGCCCCGACTGCTCCCTGAAGTCGGCGGCAGCCGGCGGCACCCGAGTGACCGTGCTGATGAACTGCCCCGGCGAGGCCGGCGACCGGATCAGCGTCCTCGACGCCGCCCCGAAGGACAATCAGGAACCGAAGGAGGCCGGCTCGACGCTGCTGACCGGGCCGGGCGCCGACACGTCCGGGGCCCGGCTCATCGCGGCGTCCGGCGACCGCACCGCGGTGTACCTGCCGGCCGGACCGATTTCCGAGGCCCGCATCGCCGTGGTCGACGGCGAGGGCACCGAGATCGCGTCCCACCCCGCCACCACCCCGGTCGCCGACGGCGCGACCGCCGCCCGCAACGGTTCCGTCTTCACGTGGTGGACCGGTACCGAGCTCATCGCGCTCTCCACCAGCGAACTGGCGCCGAAGTGGACGATGACCGGCGCTCTGGGCCCCGGCGCGATCATGGCCGGTTCACTGCTGGTTCCGGTACCCGGCGCGATCGCCGTCCTCGATCCCGCCACGGGCACCGAGCGGGCGCGGATTCCCGTAACCCGAGGCAGTGACGCCGGCCCGATCGCGACATCGGTCCTGGGCGACATCGTCCTCGAGCAACGCGGCGACGAGGTCGTCGCGCTGCGCTGAGTCACGCGGGCACGGTCAGGCAGTTCCCTCGTACGGCGAGAAGGTGACGAGCTCGGCGTCACCGGTCCAGTGCGCCGAAAGATGATGCGCCAGTTGACGATACGCCTCGCCACCCTTGTTCTTGCGTCCCGCCAGGACCGTCGCGCCGGACGCCGACGCCTCCGCGAACCGCACCGTCCGAGGAATCGGCGGGGCCAGCACCGGAAGGTCGTAGCGATCCGAGACGTCGGACAGGACGTCGCGGCTGTGCGTGGTGCGCGCGTCGTAGAGGGTGGGCAGCGCACCGAGCAGAACCAGGTCGGGATTGGTGATCTGTTGGACCTCGGACACGGTCCGCAACAACTGCCCCACGCCACGGTGCGCGAGCGTCTCGCACTGCAACGGCACCAGAACCTGTTGCGCCGCGGTCAATCCGTTGAGGGTGAGCACCCCCAGCGACGGCGGGCAGTCGACGATGATCACGTCGAAGTCGTCGAGCACCGGCGCGAGGGCGCGCTTGAGCGCGAACTCACGGCCCGGGCGCATCAGCAGCAGCGCCTCCGCGCCCGCGAGGTCGATGGTTGCGGGGAGCAGCTTCACGCCGTCGTCGGTGTCGAGCAGCACGTCCGCGACCGGGACGTCGCCCGTGAGGACGTCGTGCACCGACGCCTCGAGCCGATCGGGGTTGTGCCCCAACGAGAATGTCAGACATCCCTGCGGGTCCAGGTCCACCACCAGCACCCGCCGGTCGAGATCCACGAGCGCCGCCCCCAGAGACGCGACCGTCGTGGTCTTGGCTACCCCACCCTTTTGATTCGCTACAGCCAGTACCGTCGTCACGGCCTAGATCCTTGCGTACTCGAGGCCCGAAGGCGAGGGTTCGAGCGCACCCGGCATGATTGATCCCATGACCCCACGCGAGCGCCGACTGGTTCTGCTGCGACACGGGGAGACCGAGTGGGCGCGCCTCGGCCGGCACACGAGCACCACCGAGGTCCCTCTCACCGAGCGCGGCGCGGCCCAGGCCCGGGCGGTCGGCGCGCAGTTGACCGAACTCGCGCTGGACGATCCGCTCGTCGTCACCAGCCCCAGACGCCGGGCGCACGTCACCGCAACGCTCGCCGGGCTGACCCACGACCGTCACTGGGACGCGTTGACCGAGTGGGACTACGGCGAGTTCGAGGGCCTGACCACCCCCGAGATCCGCGAGCAGGTCCCCCATTGGACGGTGTGGACCCACCCCTGCCCGGGCGGCGAGACCCACGAGATGGTCGACTCCCGAGCCGACATGGTGGTGCACACCGCCGAGGCTGCTCTCGCGGACCGCGACGTCGTGCTGGTGGGACACGGCCATTTCATGCGGGCTGTGATCGCGCGCTGGGTGGAGCTGCCCGTGACCGAGGGGCGACGTTTCCTACTCGATCCCGCCGCGCACACGGTCCTGTCCTACGAGCACGGGTTCCGCACCATCCGAGCCCACAACGTGACCCCGAGAGAAGGCCTCCAGTGAGTGAATCGACGAGCCCGACCGCGGTGATCCGTCGTGCGACGCCCGCCGACGTCGACGCCGTCACCCGCTTGATCTACGAACTCGCCGAGTGCGAGAAGGCCCGGCACGAGTGCACCGTGGTTCCCGAGCAGCTCGCCGCCGCTCTCTTCGGCCCCGAGCCCGCGGTGTTCGCCCACGTCGTCGAGGTGCCGACGCCGGAGGGGCCGACGGTCGTGGGGACGGCCATCTGGTTCCGAAACTTCTCGACGTGGGACGGCGTGCACGGGATCTACCTGGAGGATCTGTACGTCACGCCCGAGCACCGGGGTGCCGGCTACGGCACGGCGCTGCTGGCGACGCTCGCCGAGGAGTGCGTGACGAAGGGATACACGCGGCTGGCGTGGTCGGTGCTGAACTGGAACACGCCGTCGATCGGCTTCTACGAGTCACTCGACGCGGTCGCCCAGGACGAGTGGACGACCTACCGGCTCACCGGCGACCCGCTGGCGGCTCTCGCCGCCCGGGTGTCGTGATCGGCCGCCGCGCTCATTCCTCGTCTGCGTCCGGAGCCCCGTAGGCCTCGGCCATCCAGCGGGAGGTGCTGCCGGCGAACAGCATCGCCAGCGCCGCCAGCACCACCGCGCCGAGCAGGACGCCCCAGAACCAGCGGTGCGAGGTGAGCACGTACCACGTGACGGGCAACAGCAGCAGCTGCGCCATGAGGGCGATCGTTCGGCCCCAACGCTGACCACGCAGCAGTGCGACGCCGGCCGCCAGTACGGCGCCACCGAGAATCAGGAACCAGGCGGCGGTGCCGTAGCCGCTCGTGACGCTCTGGTCGGCACCGAGCAGACCCCGCACCACCAGGAAGATCGCGAAACCGACGGCGACCGCGCCTTCGAGGGCGACGAGCACGCCGGCCCGCCGGACCGTGCTGGGAGTCGGGGCGGGTGCAGGCTGATTCGACACGCAGCCAGCCTATACATCGACCGGACCCGGCTAGGCTGATGCCCCGTGCGCGCGCTGCTGATCGTCAACCCCAACGCCACCTCGACCACTCCCGCGGGACGAGACCTCCTCGCACACGCGCTGTCGAGTCGGGTCCGCCTCGACGTCGCGCACACCACCCACCGCGGACATGCCGGCGAACTGGCGGCGCAGGCCCGCACCGACGGGGTCGCGTTGATCATCGTCCACGGCGGCGACGGCACGGTGAACGAGGTGGTCAACGGTCTGCTCGGCGAGCCGCACCCCAGATCCATGCGGTCCGTTCCGATCGGGCCGATACCGCTGGTCGCGGTGGTCCCGGGTGGATCGGCGAACGTCTTCGCCCGCTCGCTGGGCATCGAGCCCGACCCGGTCGACGCCACGAATCAGCTGATCGACCTCCTGGCCGCGCGCCGGCGCCGGACGATCGGCCTCGGTCACTGCGACAACCGCTGGTTCACCTTCAATGCGGGGATGGGCCTCGACGCGCAGGTCTGCGAAGCCGTCGACAAGGGCCGCAACAACGGGCAGGCGGTGACGCCGGGGCGCTACGTGCGTCACGCCGTCCGCGCCTTCTTCCGAGCGAAGCGCGAGGAGCCGACTTTGACTGTCGAGGTCCCGGATCGCGACCCCATCGACGGCATCCACTACGCGTTCGTCTCGAACTCGACACCGTGGACGTACCTGAACAGGCGTGAGGTGCACACCAACCCGGGAACCGGCTTCGACACCGGCCTCGGCCTGTTCGCGATGCGCACGATGCGCGTCTTTGCCAGCCTTCGCGTAGTTCGTCAACTACTTTCGGCCGGATTATCGCCTAAATCACATTCATTGATTCGATTCGACGATGTTCCGCAAATCCGTATCCGTTCGAGTTCCCCCATCGGGTTGCAAATGGACGGCGACTATATCGGCCTGCGAACCGATGTGACATTCGTCGCCGTGCCCGGCGCACTCGAGGTCGTGGCCCCCGCGCCGCGCTGATCCGCGCGGCGCCCAGGATCCCCCGCAGCGGCACCGCCGCGGCCCCGTTCCACTGAATCGAACGACCGATCGGGACCCCTCAGCCGTCCGATCGGCCACCGCGCTGGACCCAAATGTCCAGATGGGGTGCGCAAACCCGCAGGTGGGTGTAGAAAGGACGAGGGCCCACATAGGGGAGCCTAACCGAGTGAGCTTGCCCACGGTGCAACCGATTTCTATTGACTTCCCCTGGGTTCGTGAAAGCATTCACAAGTAACAGCGCTGAAACTTCCAAGTAAGCGCCCATGAACTTGTGAATACATAACGGTGCACATTGCACCCAGTTAAGGAGTAGAAGGATGGACTGGCGTCACACTGCAATCTGTCGCGACGAGGATCCCGAACTGTTCTTCCCGGTGGGAAACAGCGGTCCGGCCCTTGCGCAGATCGCTGATGCCAAGGTTGTCTGCAACCGTTGCCCCGTCACCGCCGAGTGCCTGTCCTGGGCCCTCGAGTCCGGCCAGGACGCCGGCGTCTGGGGCGGCATGAGCGAAGACGAGCGTCGCGCCCTCAAGCGCCGCAACGCCCGCACGCGCGCACGCACCGCGGTCTGATACGGCTTTCGCAGGAGGGCCCGGCACCTATCGGTGCCGGGCCCTCCTGCTTTCCACGCGTTTCGTGACGCGAACGTAAGAAAGGTCGGTCAGCCGCGCGGTGAGCGGCGGCCCAACGGCACCCGCAGCACGGCGTCGGTTCCGCCGTCCGGCGACGGGTGCAGCCCGAGGGAGCCACCCAGTTCGGCGCCCACCAGGGTCCGCACGATCTGGAGCCCCAGACGGTCCGACTTCTCGAGACTGAATCCCGGCGGCAGTCCACGGCCGTCGTCGTGGATGACGACGTCGAGCCAGCGCGCGGAACGGTCCGCCCGCAGATACACCGTTCCCGACTCCCCCGGCTCGAAGGCGTGCTCGATCGCGTTCTGCACGAGTTCCGTCAGCACCATCACCAAAGGCGTCGCCCGCTCGGCCGAGAACACCCCCAGACTGCCCTCCCGCTCGATCTTGATCGGCATGTTCACCGACGCGACGTCGGCGAGGATCGGCACGAGGCTGTCCACGACCTCGTCGAGGTCGACCTCCTCGTCCACCGACATCGACAACGCATCATGAACCAGCGCAATGGAAGTCACGCGGCGGACCGACTCGCTGAGCGCCTGCCGCGCCTCCTCGTTCTCGGTCCGGCGGGCCTGCAGTCGCAAGAGCGCGGCGACCGTCTGGAGATTGTTCTTGACCCGGTGGTGGATCTCGCGGATCGTCGCGTCCTTGCTCAGCAACGCGCGGTCTCGCCGCTTGACCTCGGTGACGTCGCGGATGACCACGGCAGCGCCGACCACCTGACCGCGCGGTTTGAGCACGAGCGCCCGGAGCAGGACGGTGGCTCCGCGGGCCTCGATCTCCATCCGGTGGCCGAGCCGACCGCCGAGCGTGCCGCTGATGTAGTCGGCCACTTCCTGCGACTCGAACGGGTCGTTGATGAGCGAGCGCGTCGTGGACGCCAGGTCCTTGCCCACCAGATCGGTGTTCAGCCCCATGCGGTGATACGCCGACAGCGCGTTGGGGCTCGAGTAGACGACGCGGCCTGCGGGGTCGAGACGGATGAAACCGTCGCCCGCGCGGGGGCTCGAATTGGTGTCCGAGCGCGTCTCGGGATTGGGGAACGTCCCCTCGCTGATCATCTGGCACAGGTCCGCCGCGCAATCGAGATACGCGATCTCGAGTGGGCTCTGGGCACGCTGCTGCGCCAGATTGGTGTCCCGGCTGAGGACGGCGATCACCTCGCCGTCGCAGCGCACCGGGACCGCCTCACGACGGAGCGGGGTTCCCCCGCGCCACGTGCGGTCGACCTCGCTGACGATCTCGCCCTCGACGAGTGCCCGCAGTACCTGCGGGTGCTCGGACTCCGAGACCACGGACCCGACGGCATCGTCGGGAAACGCCGTGGAGGCGGTCGTCGGCCGGCACTGCGCGACGCACACGACGGTCCCGGGCATTGCGCCGTCGGTGCCCTCCGGTCGTTCGGTGGCCACCCACAGCAGGACATCGGCGAAGGACAGGTCCGCGAGCAACTGCCATTCGCCGACCACCTGCTGCAGGTGGTCTACCGCGTTACCGGGAAGGTCGGTGTGCTCGGCGAGCAGGTCGCTCAGGGTCGACATGTGCCAGGCTCCGAATCGCTTCTCTGGTTCAGCTGATGGTGGCGATCAGATCGCCCTGCTGGATGACGTCGCCTACCTTCACGTCGACGGACGTCACCTTGCCGGCGACCTCGGCCAGAACGGGGATCTCCATCTTCATGGACTCGAGGATCACCAGGGTGTCGCCCTCGTCGACCTCTTCGCCTGCACTGACAACGACCTGGTAAACGGTCGAAACCATCTCGGCGCGCACATCTTCTGCCACCTGGCACCTCACTGTTCGTGGACGGTCGCGGACCAGCCAATGGAACCACAGCCAACCACACGTGAAACACTAGGACGAACCCGAGTTCGAACAGAGAAGGAGCTACTCATGGGTAAGCGTGGTCGTAAGAAGCGCAGCCGCAAGGGCAACGCCGCCAACCACGGCAAGCGTCCCAACGCCTGAGTAAGGCTGTAGACGAGAATCGGGGGCCGGCAAGCCACAGCTTGCCGGCCCCCGATCGTCGTATCGGACCAGGTCAGCGGTCGGTCTCGCGATCCACTACCGGTCCGGCGTCGCTGACGACCACCGTGCGGCGGATCTCGATCGACAGGCGTTCCCGGAGCCCGGCGGGTGCATGATCCCCGCCACACTTGCGCCCGATCAGTCTCTTGACCTTCTCCTCGATGCCGTACGCCGCGAAGCATGCACCGCAGGTCTCGAGATGGTGCTCGATTCGCGCTCGGGAATGCTCGTCGCACTCGCTGTCGAGCAGCAACCACACGTCCGCGATCACCGCCGAGCAGTCCAACTGCTCGAACTCGTTCTCCCCGGTCACCGAGTAACCTCCTGCTCCGCCTCGACCTCAGTGCTGTGCCCGGCGGCGTCGACGGCGCCCCCGCGGTTGAATCCACGTTCCCGCGCGACATCCGCGAGCAGACCCCGCAACTGCTTGCGCCCGCGGTGCAGTCGGGACATCACGGTGCCGATCGGCGTGCCCATGATCTCCGCGATCTCCTTGTAGGGAAATCCCTCGACGTCGGCGTAGTACACCGCCATCCGGAACTCCTCCGGCAGTTCCTGCAGGGCTGCCTTGATGTCGTCGTCCGGGAGGGCGTCGAGCGCCTCGACCTCCGCGGACCGCAGACCGGTGGAACTGTGCTCGGCCGTCGCGGCCAACTGCCAGTCGGTGATCTCGTCCGTCGGGTACTGCGCAGGCTGACGCTGCTTCTTGCGGTAGGAGTTGATGTAGGTGTTGGTGAGGATCCGGTACAGCCAGGCCTTGAGGTTGGTCCCCTCCTTGAACGAGCGGAACGCCGAGTACGCCTTGACGTACGTCTCCTGCACCAGGTCCTCGGCGTCCGCGGGATTGCGCGTCATGCGCAGCGCGGCACCGTACAGCTGATCGAGGAGCGGTAGCGCGTCACGCTCGAACCGCTCGATCACCTGGTCCTGGGACTCCGGCCCATCACCCGCAGATTCGTTCGCGGGTTCGTGATCGTCCAGCACACTGATCCCTTCGCTAGCCGTAGGGGTCAAGGCTACCGCCAACCCCGGGGCCGTCGAGGGATGCGTCTCGGTCACGAAACCGGCCGTCGTCGATCCGGTCACGATCTCCGGACGAACCCGTTCTGCACACAACACCGGCACGTACCACTCCCTTCGCTGATGCAGCGTCTCGCGAGGTATCAACAGCACGGGGCGAGAGTCTGTTCCCGGACCGCTCTAGAGTCAGTGCTCATGGCCGGAACATCGACTCCCGCAACGAAGCTGCTCGACAAGGAGAAGGTTGCGCACCGGATCCACTCGTACGACCACGACGCCCGCGCGGCGTCGTACGGCGACGAGGCGGTCGAGTCGCTGGCCGGACAGCTCGGGGTCGAACCGGGACAGATCTTCAAGACGCTCGTCGTCAAGACCGACACCGGCAAGCTGGCGGTGGCGGTGTTGCCGGTGCCGTCGAAGCTGTCCCTCAAGGCGGCCGCCGCGGCGTTGGGCGCGGGCAAGGCCGTCATGGCCGAGCAGTCCGACGCGGAGAGGTCCACGGGGTACGTGCTGGGCGGAATCTCGCCGCTCGGCCAGCGCAAGCGCCTCCCCACGGTGGTCGACGCGTCCGCGCTCACGTGGGATCGCGTGCTGTGCAGCGCGGGCCGGCGGGGGCTCGAGATCGAGGTGGCTCCGCAGGACCTGGTGCGGCTGGCGGGCGCGGTGGTCGCGGAGATCACCACCGGCTGACGCTCCCGCCTAGGAATCTGTGGGCGGCTCCCGCTGTTGCCCTGTGGGAAGAAACTTCGACGAACGAAAGACGGTGCCCGGCGTGTCTGGTCTCTCCCTGCCCATCTCGATCCTCGACCTTGCCCACATCGGTACCGACGAGAGCGCCGCCGACAGCTTCCGGGCGAGTGTGGAGATGGCCCGCAACGCGGAGCGGTGGGGCTACGAGCGGATCTGGTACGCCGAGCACCACAACATGCCGGCGATCGCGTCGTCGGCGACGAGCGTGCTGATCGCTCACGTCGCCGCGCACACCGAGCGGATCCGGCTCGGTTCGGGCGGCATCATGCTGCCCAACCATGCTCCGCTGACGATCGCCGAGCAGTTCGGCACCCTCGCCGAGCTGCATCCCGGCCGCATCGACCTGGGTCTGGGCCGCGCCCCCGGCAGCGACCAGCAGACGATGCGGGCGCTGCGCCGCGACCCGAGCTCGGCGGAGTCGTTTCCGCAGGACGTGCTCGAGCTGCAGGGCTACCTGACCGGGCCGTCCCGGGTGCCCGGCATCGAGGCGACCCCGGGCAAGGGCACGAACGTGCCGCTGTACATCCTGGGTTCGTCGCTGTTCGGTGCCCAGCTCGCGGCCGCACTGGGTCTGCCGTACGCGTTCGCGTCGCACTTCGCCCCGGCCGCGTTGGACGACGCGATCGCGATCTACCGCCGCGAGTTCCGCCCGTCCGCACAGCTTGCCGAGCCGTACGTGATCGCCGCCGTCAACGTGATCGCCGCCGACACCGACGAGGAGGCGCAGCGGCAGTTCCTCGAGACCAAGCGCAAGCGGGTCGGGCTGTTCGTCGGACGCGGGCGCACCTTCACACCGGAGGAAGCGGACATGATTCTCGAGTCGCCCGCGGGCCGGCAGGTGCTGGCGATGGTCCGGTACACCGCCGTCGGCACGCCGACCGTGGTGGGCGACTACCTCGACCGGTTCGCCGCGCAGACGGGCGCCGACGAGCTGATGGTGGTGTCGTCGGCCACCGAGCGCTCCGCGTGGATGCGTTCGCTGGAACTGGTTGCCGACGTCGCCGGCCTCACGGCACGGCAGCCGCTCACAGCAGGCTGATCTGCTCCCCTGCCCGGTCGCCCACATCGGGCGCCAGGAGGTCGGGGCCGTTGTTGCGGACGCTGTTCACCTTCGGTGACACGCGCCGGATCTCGACGGCCGCGGCCTCCTCGAGGCTCGGCCGGATCAGGTCGGGATGACCGAGGCTGTCCGGATCCAGCCAGGCGTCCCAGCGGTCCCGCGGCAGGATCAGCGGCATGCGGTCGTGCACGTTCGCGAGCTGGTCCACCGACTCCGTGGTGAGGATCGTGGTCGACAGCAGCGGCGCCTCCCGCGGAGCCTTCGGGTCGTGCCACACCGACCACAGCCCCGCCATGAAGAGCCGCTCACCGTCGCCCCGGGACATGTAGTACGGCACCTTCACGGCCTTGCCGTCCGCGGTCGGCTCGGTCTGCCACTCGTACCAGCCGTCCATCGGCACGAGGCACCGCTTGAACCGCAGCGACGTCTTGAACGCCGCTTTGGTGGCGACGGTCTCGGACCGAGCGTTGAACAACGGCGCACCCTTGCCCGGCTCGGTCGCGTACGACGGCACCAGTCCCCAGCGCATCCGCCGGATCCGGCGCCGCACCGGGCTGTCGTCGTCGCCCCGGTCGTGCCGCGCGACGACCGTCAGCACCTGGGTCGTGGGCGCGACGTTGTAGTCCGCGGTCCCGGAATCGGTCTCCCCCGTCTCGTTCACGGCGTCGAGTTCCACCGCGAGCGTCGCGGGGTCGGCCGTCGTCGCATACCTGCCGCACATGCCTCCATGCTGGCACGGATCACCGACACGTTCCGTCATGAGAGAAGATGGACCGGTGAGTCGTGAGAGCCTGTGGAGAGCGCCCCGAGCCGAAGCCCCCGTGGATGCGTCCGTGACGCTGCCCGGATCGAAGTCGATCACCAACCGGGCGCTGATCCTCGCGGCGCTCGCGTCGGGACCGTCCACCATCACCGGCGCTCTGCGAAGCCGCGACACCGATCTGATGATCCAGGGCCTGCGCGCGCTGGGCGTCGCCATCACCGCCACCCCCGACCCCGCGACCGGCACCACGCTGCATGTCGTGCCCGGCCCGATGACCGGCGCCGCGGTGGACTGCGGGCTCGCCGGCACCGTGATGCGGTTCCTGCCGCCCGCCGCCGCCCTGGCCGAGGGCACCGTCGCCGTCGACGGCGACGAGCAGGCCCGCACCCGGCCGCTGGGCACGATTCTCGACGCGCTGCGCGGGCTCGGCGCCGACATCGACGGTGACGCGCTGCCGTTCACCGTGCACGGTCACGGTGGCCTGCGCGGCGGGACGGTGACGATCGACGCCTCCGGCTCGTCGCAGTTCGTGTCCGGGCTGCTGCTCTCGGCAGCCCGATTCGACGAGGGTGTGACCGTCCGGCACCAGGGCGGCTCGCTGCCGTCGATGCCGCACATCGACATGACCGTCGAGATGCTGCGCGAGGCAGGCGTCACCGTCCACACGCCGGGCGAGAGCGGCGACGCCGACACCTGGAAAGTGTTGCCTGGCAAGATCGATCCGGTGGACTGGGTCGTCGAGCCCGACCTTTCGAACGCGACGCCGTTCCTGGCCGCGGCCGCCGTCACCGGTGGCACCGTGCGGGTGCCGCTGTGGCCGTCGCGCACCACGCAGCCGGGAGATGCGATCCGCGGAATCCTCGCGGAGATGGGCGCCGACGTCCGACTCGAGGAGGGCGTGCTCTCCGTGACCGGGCCGAAGACGTTGCGCGGCATCGACATCGACCTGCACGACATCGGCGAACTCACTCCCACCGTCGCGGCGCTGGCGGCCCTCGCGGACGGCCCGTCGGTGCTGCGCGGCATCGCGCACCTGCGCGGCCACGAGACCGATCGGCTGGCGGCGCTCGCCACCGAGATCGGCAAACTGGGCGGCGCGGCCACCGAGACCGCCGACGGCCTGCGCATCGAGCCCCGACCGCTGCACGGGGCCCAGTGGCACTCGTACGCCGATCACCGGATGGCCACCGCCGGCGCGATCCTCGGACTCGTGGTCGACGGCGTCGACATCGAGGACGTCGGCACCACGGCGAAGACGCTGCCCGGGTTCGAGAACCTGTGGACGGCCATGCTCGACGAGACACGGTCCGCGTCGGGACCCGCCGAGCAGGAGGCGCTGTCCTGAGCCGCCGGGTGTACGACGAGTCCGACGTCCGGATCCGTCCGGGCAAGGGGTCGCGTCCACGGACCAAGAACCGACCCGAACACGCCGACGCCGCAGAGGGAATGGTCGTCTCCAAGGACCGGGGCCGCTGGGGCGTCGTACTGGGCGGCGACCCGGACCGGCTCGTCGTCACCATGCGGGCCCGCGAACTCGGCCGGACACCGATCGTGGTGGGCGACCAGGTGAGTGTGGTCGGCGACCTGTCCGGCAAGCCCGACACCCTGGCCCGCATCGTCCGCGTCGCCGACCGGTCGACCGTGCTGCGCCGCACCGCCGACGACACCGACCCGTTCGAGCGGATCGTCGTCGCCAACGCCGAGCAACTGCTGATCGTCGTCGCGCTGGCCGACCCGCCTCCGCGCACCGGCTTCGTCGAACGCGCCCTCGTCGCCGCATACGTCGGTGGTCTGGAACCCGTTCTGTGCCTGACGAAGAGCGATCTCGCGACGCCCGACGAGTTCGCGGCCACGTTTGCCGGTCTCGACGTTCCCGTGGTGGTCGCCGGCCGCGACGATCCGATCGAACCGGTGACCGAGATCCTCGAGGGCCGCCTGACCGCACTGATCGGACACTCCGGTGTCGGCAAGTCGACGATGGTCAACCGGCTGGTACCGGACGCCGACCGGGCCACGGGCGTGGTCTCCGGCGTCGGTAAGGGCCGGCACACGTCGACGCAGTCGGTGGCGTTGCCACTGCCCGGCGGAGGCTGGGTGATCGACACCCCCGGTATCCGATCGTTCGGACTCGCGCACATCTCCCCCGAGAACGTCGTCGAGGCGTTCACGGACCTGGCCGCGGCCGTCGAGGACTGTCCCCGCGGATGCACGCACCTGGGCCCGCCCGCGGATCCCGAGTGCGCGCTGGACAAACTCGAGGGGAAGTCGGCGGACCGCGTCGAGGCGGTGCGCCGACTGCTCGTTGCGCTGATGTCCAACGAGTCCTGGACGTAGGGGGCGGTAGCCCGACCCCCGCTGTGCCACGTCGCGACCGGACGGCGCCCGCCCCGATCCGGGGCGGGCGACCATCGGGTGCGGGGCGCCGCGTCAGGCGGGAGTTATCGGCAGTTCCCGCGAGCGGTCGGCGGTGAACGAGGTGGCCGTGGCGGGACCCGCGGCGCCGTGAGTGCTGTCCGGGTCGAGCACGCAGTGGGTGCGTCCGTAGACGGTGTACATGCACTTGTTGTTGTGGTTACAGCGCCCGGAGACGGTGCGGTCGGCCTGGATTCGGCTCACGAGGTCCGGCTCGCGCAACAGCGCCCGACCCATCGCGACGAACCCGAAGCCCTCGCGCATGCCGGTGGCGATATGGTCGTAATTGTTGATGCCGCCCAACAGGATCAGCTGGGTCTCCGACACCACCGGGACGAACTGTCGAGCGGATTCGAGCATGTACAGGTCCTCGTACGGGTAGGTGCCGAGTGCGCGCTTCCCGAAGAGCCGGACCCCGGTCTTGAACGGCTCCTTCATCACCGCCGCGAACTCCTCCACGGGGACGTCACCGCGGAACAGGTACATCTGCTTGAAGAACGACGAACCCTGGGTCAGCTCGATCGCGTCGAGGTTGCGGTCCCGGTCGAGCAGCTGCACGGTGCGCAACGACTCGGACAGCCAGATGCTGCCCCGGATGCCGTCGTCCATGCTGATCTTCGCGGTCACCGCGATCCGATCTCCCACGACCTCACGTACCCGCTGCGCGATCTCCCGCACGAGCCGCGAGCGGTTGTCGATGGTTCCGCCGTACTCGTCCTTGCGGCGGTTGAGCAGCGGGCTCAGGAACGAGCTCGGCAGATACAGGTGCCCGAAGTGCAGCTCGACGGCGTCGAAGCCCGCCTCCACGGCGATCGCAGCCGCGTCCCCGAACTGGTCGATCACGCGGCGGATCTCCGACGCGGTGATCTCGCGGCAGTACTCGAGCGACGACGGGTTGATCACCCGGCTCGGCGACATGGCCGTCACTCCGGTGATCTTCTTCGACGCGACGACACCGGCGTGGCCGAGCTGCGCGGCGATGGCTCCGCCCGCGGCGTGGACCGCGTCCGTCAACCTCTGCAGGCCCGGAAGTGCCTTGTGGCTCATCAGGATCTGGCCGGGCGCACTGGCCCCTTCGGGGGCCACACAGCAGTAGGCCACCGTCGTCATCCCCACCCCGCCCCGGACGAAACCGAGGTGGAAGTCGATGAGGTCGTCGGTGACGAGGCCTTCCGGCGACCGCCCCTCCGAGGTGGCGGCCTTGATGATGCGGTTGCGCAGCCGAACGGGCCCCAGAGCGGCGGGGGCGAAGGGATCCGGGGTCACCGTCTCGGTGGGTAGGCCTGCGATGGTCATGAGTCGCCCTTCTCTCGATCCAATTGTGACGGGCACCACGATTCGTGGAGGCTGTCGCGGCGTCAATACCGCGTCCCTCCCACCGGGCAACCTGCCTGGATCGAGAGCCCGGGTCAGTCGACCCCGCGCGCACGCGCCGCGAGGACGCGGTACTCCTCGTCGGTGATCGTCCCCGAGTCGAGCAGTGATTTCGCCGTCGCGAGGTCGTCCGGCGACGGCGTCCCCGCGACCCCCCGGATGTAGGCGTCCTCGGCCGCTCGGTACCGACGGTCGGCGCGGGCGGACCGCTCGACCATGCCGCGGCCGCGGACGATCAGGTAGACCATCTCCCCGATGATCGGCAGGACGAACAGGAAGAAGACCCACACGGCCTTCGCCCATCCGGACGTCCGGTGGTCGCGGAAGAGATCGGTGAGGATCGAGAACAGGATCACCACGTACGCCGAGAAGGCGAAGCACGCGAAGACCAGCCAGAAATACTCCCAGAACGAGTCCATCGCTTGCTCCGTTCACGAGACGACGGCGAGTGAACTGCGCAGTCCATTCTGCTACCGGTCCGCCCGCGGGACACGACGATTCACGGAAAGCACGAATCCCGGTGGGATCCACACCGAGAAAGGTGCGGATCCCACCGGGACTCGGACGAACCCTCTAGCGCGACACCAGCGCGCGCAGGCCGCGGCGCTTCTTCGACGCCTTGATCGCCGACAGCAAACCCTTGCGCCTACCCGTCACCGGGTCGATCGTCGCGGTGGTGTTGCCGCCGAACTTGCGCTCCGACGCCGTCTCGGGCGCATCGTCCGGCGTGTCCTTGAGGAACTTGTTCGGCAGCGACAGCTTGGCGATGGTGCGCCACGACTTGGCGTACTGCACCGGCAGCGGACCGGTGGTGTACGGCAGGTCGTACTTCTCGCACAGCGCCCGCACCTTGACCGCGATCTCGGCGTACCGATTGGACGGCAGATCCGGGTAGATGTGGTGTTCGATCTGATAGCTCAGGTTGCCGGTCATGAAGTCCATGACCCGCCCTCCGGAGATGTTGGCACTGCCGAGCATCTGCCGCAGGTACCACTCGGCGTGGGTCTCGTTGTCGACGTCCGCCTTCGTGAACTTCTCGGCACCGTCCGGGAAGTGACCGCAGAAGATGACCGCATTGGTCCACAGGTTTCGGATGACGCCGGCGGTGAGGTTCGCGGTGAGCGTGCTCTTCCACGCCTTGCCGGTCAGGGCCGGGTACACGACGTAGTCCTTGAGGGTCTGCTTCGCGATCTTGCGGCCGACCTCCTTGGCGTTCTTCTTCGTGTACTCGCGGTCGTCGCGACCGGCCGCGACCCGGCCCAACTCGAGGAGCTGGATCGCGATGCCGTACTCGAACAGCAGCGCCAGGATCGCGTTGTACGCGAGGTTGCCGTAGTTGAACGGCCGCCACTTCTGGTCACGGGTGACGCGGAGGAGCCCGTAGCCCACGTCGTCGTCCATGCCCAGGATGTTCGTGTACTTGTGGTGCAGGTGGTTGTGGGTCTGCTTCCAGTGCGCCGACGGGTCGACGTTGTCCCACTCCCAGTTCGCGGAGTGGACCTCCGGATCGTTCATCCAGTCCCACTGCCCGTGCATCACGTTGTGCCCGAGCTCCATGTTCTCGATGATCTTCGCGACGCCGAGCATGCCGGTGCCGAGCAGCCACAGGGGCCGCTTCCGGCTGCCGAACAGCACCGCACGTCCACCGATCTCGAGGGACCGCTG
Organism: Prescottella equi; assembly: GCF_002094305.1. GTDB lineage: Bacteria > Actinomycetota > Actinomycetes > Mycobacteriales > Mycobacteriaceae > Prescottella > Prescottella equi. The sequence continues at coordinate 273,883 of NZ_LWTX01000001.1, read as the reverse complement.
CAGTCGGATCGTGTTGCGGATGTAGCGCGCATCGCGCTCGCCACGGGAGTCCTCGACATCACGACGGATGGCGTCGAGTTCGCGGCCGAGCGCCTCGACGTCGGCATCCGTCAGATGCGCGTACTCCTTGATGTCGGTAATCGCCACGGCCCTACCGTACCGTAAGTTACGGCACCGTAGGTTAACAACAGATCACTGTGTGACACGTCACAGTCGGCTACACCCGGCGGGGACGCCCCCGCCGACCCACCTGCGCCTCGGCGTGCGCGCGCAGCGCCGACAACAGTCCGCGGCGCCGCCCGGTGCGCGCGTCGACCCGCAGCGCCTCGGCGATCCGGGACCCCGTCGAGGCGAACTTGCGCTCCGACGACGTCTCGGGCGCGTCGTCGGAGGTGCGCTTGAGGAACCGGTCGGGCAGCGCGAGCTTGTGGATCGTCCGCAACGCCAGCAGGTACTGCCTGCTCAGCGGCCCGGAGGTGTACGGCAGGTCGTACTTGGCGCACAGCGCCTGCACCCGGACGCCGATCTCGGCGTAGCGGTTCGACGGCAGATCCGGGAACAGGTGATGCTCGATCTGGTAGCTGAGGTTGCCCGTCAGGAACGCCATCACCGGACCCGCGTCGATGTTGGCGCTGCCGAGCATCTGCCGCAGGTACCACTGCGCCCGAGTCTCGTTCTCGAACTGCTCGACCGTGAACTTCTCCGCCCCGTCCGGGAAGTGACCGCAGAAGATCACCGCGTAGGCCCACAGGTTGCGGACGAGGTTCGCCGTCGCATTCGCGGTGAGCGTGTGCTTCCACGCCCGGCCCGACAGAGCCGGGAACAGCACGAAGTCCTTGCCGACCTGCCGGACGATCTTCACCGCGAACTGCCGATTGGGCGCGGTGTTCAGTTTCTTGTGATCGACGCCCTCGAGGTCCTTCTGTGCCGAGAGGTCGTGCAGCGCAATCCCCCACTCGAAACCGGCCGCGAGAATCACGTTCGCGATCGGCTGGAACAGATTGATCGGCCGCCACTTCTCGTCGCGGGTCATCCGCAGGATGCCGAATCCCACGTCGTCGTCCATGCCGACGATGTTCGTGTAGGTGTGATGCGAGTAGTTGTGCGCACGCTTCCAGTGGTCGGACGGACCCGTCATGTCCCACTCCCACGTCGTGGAGTGGATCTCCGGATCGTTCATCCAGTCCCACTGGCCGTGGGTGACGTTGTGCCCGAGCTCCATGTTCTCGATGATCTTGGCGAGCGACAGCATCGCGGTGCCCGCGACCCAGGCCGGCTTGCGTCGACTGGCGAGGAGCACCACCCGCGCACCGAGTTCCAGCGAGCGCTGCAGTTTGATCGTGCGCCGGATGTAGCGGGCATCGCGTAGGCCCCGAGACTCCTCGACGTCGCGACGGATCGCGTCCAACTCGCGCCCGAGGGCGTCGATATCGGCGTCGGTGAGGTGGGCGAACTCTTTGATGTCCGTAATGGCCACCGAGGTCCTCCGTTGGATAGATCAGTTCACCGGCGTCGACATTCGACGCGAGGCACAGCACTCAACGATACGGGAAATCGGACACCTGCCGATCTCGCAGATACCGAGATCACAGGCGCGTTCAGGCGTCGAGAGTGCAGTCGCCGGCGGCGGCCGAGATGCACGTCTGGATGCGCTCGCCCTCGGCGTGCTCCTTGCCGTTGCGCAGATCGACCGCGTGACCGGACTCCAGCGGCAGCACGCACGTCTGGCAGATGCCCATGCGGCAACCGAACGGCATCAGCACGCCGGCCTTCTCGCCGGCCTCGAGGAGCGTGGTCGCGCCGTCCACCTGGACCTGCTTGCCGGAGCGGGAGAACGTCACGGTGCCGCCGTCGCCGGACAGATCCGCGCGGGACACCGCGAAACGCTCGAGGTGCAGGTTCGGACCGACGCCCTCGCGCTCCCAGGTCTTCTCGATCTCGTCGAGCATGCCCTGCGGACCGCACGCCCACACCTGACGCTCGCGCCAGTCGGGGCATACCTCGTCCAGCGACGACAACTCGAACTTGCCCTGCGCCCGGGTGTGCCGGACATGGCAGCGGAAGGACGGGTGCGACTTCTCCAGCGCGGTGAGTTCGTCACCGAACATCACCGCCTCCTCGGTGGGGGCCGAGTGCACGTGCACGACGTCGGGCAGGTCGTCGCGGCGGTCCATCGTCCGCAGCATCGACATGATGGGGGTGATGCCGCTGCCCGCGGTGAGGAACAGGATCTTCTCCGGCGGCGGTTCCGGCAGCGCGAAGTTGCCGGTGGGCGCGGCCAGGCGCACGATCGTGCCCGACGGCACGCCGGTCACGAGATGGCTCGACAGGAACCCCTCGGGCATCGCCTTGACGGTGATGGAGATCAGCTTGTGGTCGACGTTGGGCGCCGATGTGAGCGAGTACGACCGCCAGTGCCAACGTCCGTCGACGTGGATGCCGATGCCGACGTACTGGCCCGGCTGGTAGTCGAAGTCGAAGCCCCACCCCGGCTTGATCACGAGCGTCGCCGAGTCGGCGGTCTCCGGCCGGACCTCGACGATGCGGCCGCGCAACTCGCGCGCCGACCACAGCGGGTTCACCAGGTGTAGGTAGTCGTCGGGGAGAAGCGGCGTCGTCAACCTGGTCACGGCACCGCGCACCAGGCTCGCCACGGACCGGTTAGACCCGGCAACTCCCGCTGCAGGCCCCTCGATCCAGCTCTTCAGTCCCATCCGACCTCCATCTCGCACTTCGGGCGTACGGCCAGAGTAGGGCATGTCCCTACGGTGGCGTAACTTACGCCCGAGTAATGAGCAGAGGTAACGATCCGGGTGGGACGTACGACCCCGATCAGAGCAGTTCGAGCAGGAACGGCAGCTCCTGCGTCGCGTACCACGCCAGCTCGTGGTCCTCGGCGTCCCCGAGCACGAACTCGGCGTCCGCGTCACCGAGATCCGCGTCGTCGACGATCGCGACGGCCTTCTCGATGTCCGGCTCCGCCTCCGCCAGGTCGACGTGCACCGACGCCACCTGCTTCAGCGTGAGCACCTGACCGAGCCGCACCACGGCGTCGTCGAGGTCGGGACGGTGCGTCGCGTCCTCGACGTCCGCCGCGATCACCGCACGGCGGTACCGGGGCGCCGGGGCGTCGCTGCCGGGTTCCGGAACGGCGGCGGCGATCAGTCGCAGCGACGCGCGTGCCGCCTCCGCCATCGCGACCTCGGACAGCTCGTCCTCGTCACCGGAGTGGTACGCCTCGCGCAGCGCGGGGGTGACCGCGAACGCGGTCCGGCTCACCGGCGCCAGCTCGCGCTCGGCCACCAACTGCTCCAACATCGCGATCGTCGCGGGAACGTAGACCCTCACGCTCGACCTCCGGTCACGGACTCAGCCACTGGCATCCAACAACTCCTCGAGAGACTCGTGCAGCGACGCGGCCACGACGTCCACATCGGCCATCGCGTCGCGATCCGCATTCAAACCGTAGTGGACGTTCCCGTCATAGGACGTCAACGCAATGCTGAGGGCCTGATTCTCCAGCAACGGGGACACCGGATACATCTCCACCATTCGCATCCCCGCCAGGTACAGCGGAATCTGCGGGCCGGGCGCATTCGTGACCATGACGTTGAACATCCGTTGGGACAGACTGCTCGCCGCCCGGGCCCCGCGGGCGTGGAGCGAGGCCGGCGCGAACCCCGACAACCGGATCATCGTCCGGGCGGTCACCTGCCTGCTCTGCCGCCCGAAAGCCTCGGTCGCGTGCGCCACGTGGGACAGGCGCATCACCGGATTCGGCTCCCCCACCGGCAGATCTACCAGGAACGACGAAGTCCGCCCGTGCGGTTGCCCGTCGCCCCCACCCACGTCGACGACACTCGCACCGTTCGTTCCCGGATGCGCCTCGCAGATCGACATCGGTGCCAGCGCGCGCAACGTCGTCCCCTCCGACACCGGCATCCCGCGCGACAGCAGCCAGTTCCGCAACGCCCCCGCGACCACCGTCAGCACGACGTCGTTGATCGAACACCCGTAGCGGGCCCGGATCTTCCGATAGCGCTCCAGGTCGGTGGTGGCGGTCGCGAACCGACGGTTCCGCGAGATCGGCGCGTTGAGCGGACTCGACGGTGCCGGCTGCGCGGCGGTGCGGGCGAGCGCGGCGAGTTTGCCGAGGGCGCCCACCGTCTCGTCGACCACGCTCGACACGTCGCCGAGCGTCATGCGCAGCGTCTGCAGGCCCTCGCGCGGTTGCGAGACCAGTTGCGCGAGGGCACCGGCCACCAGCGCGGCTTCGCTCGGCGCCGACTCCGGCATCCAGAGGTCCACCGACGTCTCCTCCGGTATCGCGGTGTCGTCCAGCAGCACCTGCCCGATGTCGAGCGCCTTCTCGCCGTCCACGAGGGCCGAATGCGACTTCACGAACACCGCGCACCGGTTGTCGGTCAGCCCCTCGACCACGTACATCTCCCAGAGCGGGCGGGTGGTGTCCAACGGTCGCGACAACAGCCTGGCCACCAGGTCGTGGAGCTGCTCGTCGGTGCCCGGGGACGGCAGCGCCGAACGCCGCACGTGGTAGGTGATGTCGAAGTCCTGGTCGTCGACCCACACCGGTCGCGCGAGCCCGAACGCCACTTCCCGAACCTTGCGGCGATACCGCGGAACCAGATGGAGACGGGCGTCGACGAGCCGTAGCACCGCCTCGAAGTCGAATCCTCCCGACGGAACTTCCAGCACCGCAACGGAGCCCATGTGCATGGGAGCGGTACCCCCGTCGAGGAAGTAGAACGACGCGTCCTGCGTCGTGAGCCTCGTCGCTTTCGCCATCAATGCCCCCTGTTCCGCGCCACCTTCGCCCCCGACTCCCGACTGTCCGAATCGAGAAGAATCGCAATCTCTTCCGCGGCCGACTCCGGATCGGCGTGATGCACACCCACCATGCCCGCGGCGACCGCACCGCGTACGTTGCCGATCAGGTCGTCGACGAAGATGCACGCACTCGGCGCCAGCCCCAGCCGATCGGCCGTCAACTCGTAGATCCGGCGATCCGGTTTGGCCGTCCCGACGTCCCCCGAGATCACCACGACATCGACGAACGCACCCTCGAGATCCCGCAACGGCTGCGCGCGCGGCCCGCCGGGGTCGTTGCTGAGGATTGCGGTGCGCACACCGTCGCGCCGGGCCGCAGCCACGACGCCCGCCATCAGGCGGCCGTCGGCGCCCGGTCCCGCGAGCACGCCACCGAAGTCCAGCACCAGCCCTTGCACTCCCCCACCCTAGGACGGCCCGGACGTCTCCGCGACACCAGCCGGACCCCGACAGCGCCCGCGCCTCTCGCTTTCTGTGGCCGGACATGTCATGCTGTCGCGCAGATTCCGCCTCTCCACGGAGTCGACCACCCGCGTCCGTCCGGATCCGAATCCGGCGGGCGCAGTCGACGAGCGTGCCGCCCCGAGCGCACCGGAGAGGACGATCATGCAGGTACCACACCGATTCATCTCCCCCGCACCGCATTTCGAACCGCCTACCCGGAACGGGGTCCACCCGCTCGGCCGACGACCGGTGGCCGAACCGCGGGTCGGCACCACTCGTAGGTCACCGCACGACGGCCGCTCACCGCGCCGAACCCTGCCGCGGCCGAATGTGGAGAACGCCGCGCCCCCGGAACTGCGCCGGTTCACCGAACACTCGCTCCGGCTCACCTTGGAAGTGCTCGACGGACGCCGTCCGCCGGCCCACCTGCGCCCCCTGCTGACCAAGTCCGTGCACGATCTCGTGCCGGCGCTCGTCCGCTCCGCGCCGGCCGGCCGCCGCCTCGGGGGCGCCATCCTCACGCGCATCCACATCCGCGTCGTGCAGGTCGACGCCGCCGAGGTGTTCGGCACCTACAACCGCGGCGGCCGGGTGTTCGCCCTCGCCGCGCGTATCGAACGCGGAAAGGGCGCACACCCGGCCGGATGGGCGATCACATCTCTGCAGATCGCCTGACGAGCACGGTCTAGCGCTTGCGCTTGGACTTGGGGGCCCGCTTCGACTTCGCGTCGGCACGGGCCGCCTCACGACGCTCGCGGCGGGTGCCGGGCTCACCGTCGACGTCACCGGCCGCGCGGCTCACCTGAGCGCTACCGTCCTCCGCGGGGCCCGACAGCGTCAGCCCCCGGGGCTGCTCGTCGTCGAGGCCCTTCGCCCGCAACGCGACCGGTGCGGCAGGCGCCGACTCCGACGCCGGAGCGGACTGCTGCCCCAAGGCCGGCCCGCCCGCGGCAGCGGCAGCAGCCGAGGCCGCGGTGACGCTCACCGGAGCTCCGCCGCCCTGCGGCGTACCGGCCTCGACCTGCAGGTTGAACAGGAACCCGACCGACTCCTCCTTGAGCCCCTCGAGCATGCCGGTGAACATGTCGAAGCCCTCGCGCTGGTACTCGACCAGCGGGTCGCGCTGCGCCATCGCGCGCAGGCCGATGCCCTCCTTGAGGTAGTCCATCTCGTAGAGGTGCTCACGCCACTTGCGGTCCAGGACCGACAGCATGACGCGACGCTCGAGCTCGCGCATGCCGCCCTCACCGGCGATCTCGTTGATCTGCTGCTCCCGCTTGGCGTACGCGTCGTGCGCGTCCTTCAACAGGGCGTCGAGCAGACCCTCCCGGTCGAGGTCGGAATCGCCCGCCTCCGCGGCGCCGACCAGTTCCTTGTAGTCGATGCCCACCGGGTACAGCGTCTTCAGCGCCGACCACAGCTGCTCGAGATCCCAGTCCTCGACGTAGCCCTCGGACGCGGCACCGTTGACGTACGCGGTGATCACGTCCGTGATCATCGACTCGACCTGGCCCTCGAGGTTCTCGCCTTCGAGGATGCGGCGGCGCTCGTCGTAGATGACGGTGCGCTGCTGGTTCATCACCTCGTCGTACTTGAGGACGTTCTTGCGGATCTCGAAGTTCTGCTGCTCGACCTGCGTCTGCGCGCTCTTGATGGCCTTCGAGACCATCTTGGCCTCGATCGGAACGTCGTCGGGCAGGTTGAGCCGGGTCATGATCGACTCGAGCGCCGCACCGTTGAACCGGCGCATCAACTCGTCACCGAGCGACAGGTAGAAGCGGGACTCGCCGGGATCGCCCTGACGTCCCGAACGACCACGCAGCTGGTTGTCGATGCGGCGGGACTCGTGACGTTCGGTGCCCAGCACGTACAGGCCGCCCGCGGCACGAACCTTCTCCGCGTCCGCCTTGACCTCGTCCTTGACCTTCTCGAGGACGCCGTCCCACGCCGCCTCGTACTCCTCCGGATTGTGCACGGGATCGAGCCCCTGCTTGCGGAGCACCAGGTCGGCGATGATGTCGGGGTTGCCACCGAGCACGACGTCAGTGCCTCGGCCGGCCATGTTGGTCGCGACCGTCACGGCGCCGGAACGGCCGGCCTCGGCGACGATGGTGGCTTCCTGCTCGTGGAACTTCGCGTTGAGCACGCTGTGCGCCACGCCGCGCTTGGTGAACTGCTTGGAAAGGTACTCGGAACGCTCGACGCTGGTGGTACCGATGAGGACCGGCTGACCCTTCTGGTGCCGCTCGACGACGTCGTCGACGACCGCGTCGAACTTGGCCTCTTCGGTCTTGTAGATCAGGTCGCCGTTGTCGACGCGGATCAGCGGCCGGTTGGTCGGGATCGGGATGACGCCCAGGCCGTAGGTCTGGTGGAGCTCGGCAGCCTCCGTCTCGGCCGTACCGGTCATGCCCGAGAGCTTGTCGTAGAGGCGGAAGTAGTTCTGCAGCGTGATCGTGGCGAGCGTCTGGTTCTCCGCCTTGATCTCGACCTTCTCCTTGGCCTCGATCGCCTGGTGCATGCCCTCGTTGTAGCGGCGCCCGACGAGGATGCGGCCGGTGAACTCGTCGACGATGATGACCTCGCCGTCGCGAACGATGTAGTCCTTGTCGCGCTGGTAGAGCTCCTTGGCCTTGATCGCGTTGTTCAGGTAGCTCACCAGCGGCGAGTTCGCCGCCTCGTACAGGTTGTCGATGCCGAGCTGATCCTCGACGAACTCGACGCCGGCCTCGTGCACGCCGATCGTGCGCTTCTTGATGTCGACCTCGTAGTGGACGTCACGCTTGAGCAGCGGCGCGATGCGGGCGAACTCGCCGTACCACTTGCTGGACGCGTCGGCCGGACCCGAGATGATCAGCGGCGTACGGGCCTCGTCGATGAGGATCGAGTCGACCTCGTCGACGACCGCGAAGTTGTGCCCGCGCTGGACCAGGTCGTCGAGCGTGTGCGTCATGTTGTCGCGCAGGTAGTCGAACCCGAACTCGTTGTTGGTGCCGTACGTGATGTCGGCCGCGTACGCCTTGCGGCGCTGTGCGGGCGTCATGCCGGACAGGATCACGTCGACCTCGAGCCCGAGGAAGCGGTGGACGCGGCCCATCCACTCCGAGTCACGCTTGGCGAGGTAGTCGTTGACCGTGACGACGTGCACGCCGTCGCCGGAGATCGCATTGAGGTACGCCGGGAGGACACAGGTCAGGGTCTTGCCCTCACCGGTCTTCATCTCGGCGACGTTGCCGAAGTGCAAGGCTGCACCGCCCATGACCTGGACATCGAAGTGACGCTGGCTGAGCACGCGGCTCGCGGCCTCGCGGGCGACGGCGAACGCCTCCGGCAGCATGTCGTCGAGCGTCTCGCCGTCCGCGTAACGCTTCCTGAACTCATCGGTCTTGGCCCGCAGCTGCTCGTCGGAGAGCGCCTCGACCTCGGGAGAGAGGGAGGAGACATGGTCGGCGATCTGCTTGAGCCGCTTGACCATGCGACCCTCACCTACACGGAGCAGCTTCGATAGCGACAGTGACGGCACGGTCTTCTTCGTCCTCAATCCAGGTGTCGGGTTCCAGGTGTCGGTATCGGTGGCAGATACATGACAAACGGGATCCGGCCGAGGTCGGGTTACCCCAGCCGGATCCCATGTTATGCGTATTCACGGTCGGACGAGTAGACCGACCGGCCGCAACGTCAGGCCAGGCGAATCAATCCGTAGTCGAACGCGTGGCGGCGGTACACGACGGAAGGCCGGTCGGTCTCCTTGTCGTGGAACAGGTAGAAGTCGTGGCCGACCAGCTCCATCTCGTACAGCGCGTCGTCGACCGTCATCGGCGAGGCGGAGTGGACCTTGGTGCGCACGATCTGCCCCGGACCGGGCGGCGCCTCGCCGTCGAGGGAGAGATCACGGTCGATCGCGAGCGAATCATCTTGCGCGAGTGCTGCGGTGGCTTGCGCGACCGATACCGGCGTCTTCTCCCCGTAGTGGACCTTTCGGCGGTCCTTGGTGCGGCGCAACCGACTTTCCAGCTTGGCAGTCACGGATTCGAATGCCGCGTAGAAACTGTCCGCGCTCGCTTCGGCGCGGGCGACCGGCCCCTTGCCGCGGGCCGTGATCTCGACTCGCTGGCAACTCTTGGCCTGTCGGCGGTTGCGTTCGTGTTGGAGTTCCACATCGAAGTGGAAGATGGTGGGATCGAAGCGCTCGAGTCGTGCGAGCTTCTCGGAAACGTAGACCCGGAAGTGTTCCGGCACTTCTACGTTGCGTCCTTTGACGACGATTTCGGCGTTGTTCGCGCCCGTGGTACTCGGAGCCTCCGTCGTGGCGGCGTCTTCGTCAACGAAAACCGAGGCTTGCATAGGGGTCGTCACTCGTACCTCCCGATTTACGGCCGGTTCACTGAGGTGAGACCGGCGAGTTCGATCTCGACCGGGCGGGGGACCACCCGGTATCAGAACGTGAAATATCACCTCCCACCTGTGACTTCGGGTGTGATGGCGACGCTAGTACGTAACTGCTCCGTGTGCCACTGTTCAGCGCGATTTCACCGGTGTGTCGTGAACGACATTCGCCCGGATCGACCGTTTCCGCAGTTCGCCGCGTTTGCCGGGTCAGGCGGCGGCCACGACGATCACCGCCGCGACCGGCACCCCCGCGGCACCCAACGCACGCACCGATTCCGCACACGTCGCGCCGGTCGTCACGACGTCGTCGATCAGAACCACCTGCCTCCTCCCGGGGGCGCACACGCCCCACGGCGACCGATCGACCACGATCCGTCCGCCGATGCTGTCCTGCCGCTGGCCCGCCGAGAGGCCGACCGAATCGCGCACGCCTCGGCGCATCGACAGGACGGGCCACACCCGGCACCGCGCGTCCAGACAGGTCGTTGCGGACTCCACGGCCCGCAGCACCGGGTCACCTCCGCGCAGTCGCGCGGCACGGGTGCGCGTCGGCGCGGGCACCAGGCAGAGCCCTGACGACGCCGCGGGCCGCAGTTCACCCCACCGTCGCAGAACGTCGATCGCGCCCGCCAGCGCGGCACCGAGGGGCCCTGCGAGATCGCGGCGCCCACGCTCCTTCGCGGCGATCACCGCGCGCCGCCGGGGACCCGAGTACGGCCCCAGCGCCCACACCGGCACCCCCGGGTCCACGCGCGGTGTGACGGCGATCGGGACATCCGCCAGCGCCCGACGGCACCGCCCGCACCACTGGGTGCCGGTGACACCGCAACCCCCGCACTCGGCGGGCAGGACCAGGTCGAGGAGTGTGCGCACAGCCGGCAGTGTGCCGCCCGCCACCGACAACCCGCGCCGCTCGAAGCCGGGTCAGCCCGGCAGGACCGGAACCGCCTTGGTCCCGGCCAGGCCGGGCACCTCCCGCCAGTACCGGTCACCGGCCGGATCGTTGTTGTTGAGCTGGAACACCGCACGCGCATCCGCCACGTACTCGGTGGTGGACGTCGCGTCGACGGCCGTCACCGGCGCCGTCAGGTTCCGGCTCGGCAACGAATCCATCCGCGACCCGTCGACCGCCAGCTGGACCACCGGGACGTCGGATCCGCCGCGCGCGACGACCACCGTGTCCCCGGTACTCCAGTCGAGCGAGATCGCCGGCCCGCCGAGGCCGTGCGCGATCGCCCGCGGGCTGGTGAGCGAGTACGCGCCGTCCGGCATCTGGACGACCGTGGCGACGTACACCTTCCCGTCGATGATCATCGCGGCGCGGACGCCGTCGCGGGAGAGCCGCAACTCCGTGATCGGGCCACCGATCGCGCCGAGCGCGCCGCTCTCCACGTTCATCGTGGTCAACTTGCCGGTGCCGGTCTCCCGGACCACCCGCACCACGGTCGACCCGTTCACGACCGCCCAGACGCTGGCGCCGTCGACGCCCCACGACGGTCGCGTCACGGACTGCGCCTCGAGCGCGGTCGCCACGTTGCCGTCGTACGTCCCCACCACCAGGGCCGTCTGCGGCTCGGGTGCCGGCCGCCGGGTCTCCGCCACGGCCGCGACGAGGGCGCCGTCACGCGAGATCGCGACGGAACGGAGGTTGTCCGACGCCCCGAAATACCCGGGAACCTGCGTCACGGCGCCGTCGTCGACGGCGACCAGCCCGCCGCCGCGCAGCGCGTGCAACCCGACGGAGGCGCTCGACGTCGCAAGCGGATTCAACGAGGCGACGTCCGCGGTGGTCCAGCCGTCGGCATACCGCGAATCGAGCGGTTGGCCGTCGGCCAGGAGCACGTAGGGTCCCGAGATGTCGGCGTTGGCCAACGTCCAGACCACCTGCGCCGCAAGTAGTTCGCGCGACTGCGCGTTCATCTTGCTGAGCCCCTGGAAGTCCACTCGGATGCCGCCGAGTCCCACCCCGACCTGGGACGAACGTCCGTCCGCCTTGGTGATGGTGCCGAGCACCGACACTCCCGAGCCCAGCTCGTTGCGCACCGCGCCGGCGAGCGAAGGCTTGGGACCGTCGATGAGCAGCCCGATCAACTGCGTCGCCATCTGGTCCTGGCTGGCCGCGACCCACCGTGGATCCGGCACCACGGTGGTGGCACTCGGATCCAGGAAGTACAGCGACTTGCGTTGGTACGAATTCAGGAACTGCGGGCGATCCATGATGACGCCCGACGGCAGGTCGTCGATGCGCCACTCGCCGTCGACCTTGACCCAGCTGAACTTGGCCTCGAAGGTGCCCTCCTGGGCCTGGTAGAGGCCACCCGGTTCGAGCTGCCCCACCCGGTTGGCCCGGATCGTGTACACGGCGCGGTCCGCGGTTCGCGATTCGAGGATGAGGTCGATCTTGTCGACGATGGTCGCGCTCGCGGCGTCGTCCCACCGCGCCGAGGTCTCCTTGGTGAGGAACTGCCGAGCGGCGAGGTGCCGGTTGGCGGGATCGGTGCTCGCCTTGACGAAATCGCGAAGCAACAGGTCCGGCTCGCGTCCGGGCGCGGGCGCCTCGACACTCGTGGTCGGCATCGAGCGTTGGATCGTCCCGATCGCCTGCGGGGCGGACGAATCCGGCAGGTTGGCGCAACCCGTCGCGCCGACGATCACGGCACCGAGCACCGCGCACAGCACCGCCCGCGCCCGGCTCACGATTCCCTCTCCCGCACCCTCGGCACGGTCGGACTCTCGTCCGGATCGGGCTGCGGAGCCGTCGTCGGCAGGTCCTCACCCGCCCCGGTGGTAGCCATCGTGGGCTCCGAGACGACGGGAGCCGTGGGCGTCGAGACGATCGGGGGCGTGGGCTCCGACACCGCCGGGGCCGCGGTTTCCGCAGAGCCCTCCGCCGACGCCTCGTCGGCCCCGGTCGCGGCGGGCGCGCCCGGCAGCGGCCGACCCTGGATGTACTTGGCGACGCCGGGCTTGAGCGGCAACGGACTCCGCGACACCTTGCGCCCCCGCACCCGCGGCAGCGTCAACCGGAAGCACGCACCCTCGCCGGGCTCGCCCCAGGCCTCGAGCATGCCGTTGTGCAGGTTCGCGTCCTCGACGCTGATCGCCAGCCCCAGGCCGGTGCCGCCGGACCGGCGGACACGCGACGGGTCCGAGCGCCAGAATCGGTTGAACACCAGCTTCTCCTCCCCCGGCCGCAGACCGACACCCTGGTCGCGCACGATGAACGCCGCGGCGTCGTCGTCCGCCCGCAACCGCAGCAGCACGGGCTTGCCCTCACCGTGGTCGATCGCGTTGGCGAGCAGGTTGCGCAGGATCCGCTCGACGCGGCGGGGATCGACTTCCGCGACCACCGGCTCCTCCGGCAAGTCGACGATCAGTTCTGTCGACGTCTCCTTCGCGAGATGACGCACCGTCGAGACCGCGGCGCGTGCACACATGCGCAGGTCCAGCTGCTCGGACGCCAGTTCGGCGACGCCGGCGTCGTGGCGCGAGATCTCGAGCAGGTCGCCGAGCAGGCTCTCGAAGCGGTCGAGCTCGGCGACGAGCAGTTCGGACGAACGCTTGAGCACGGGATCGAGCTCGTCACTGCTGTCGTGGATGAGGTCGGCAGCCATTCGCACCGTGGTCAGCGGGGTCCGCAGCTCGTGGCTCACGTCGGAGGTGAACCGCTTCTGCAGGTTGCCGAACTCCTCGAGCTGCGTGATCTGCTTCGACAGGCTCTCCGCCATCTCGTTGAACGACATCGCCAGGCGCGCCATGTCGTCCTCGCCGCGCACCGGCATGCGCTCCTTGAGTCGACCGTCCGCGAAGCGCACCGCGATGCGCGACGCAGAGCGGATCGGCAACATGACCTGACGCGCCACAAGCATCGAGATGGCCGCGAGCAGCACCGCCAGCACGGCGCCGCCGATCAGCAGCGTGCCGCGCATCAGCGACAGACTGCTGTCCTCGCTTGCGAGGGGGAACACCAGGTACAGCTCGAGTGTGGCGATGTCCGACGCGGTCGGGCTGCCGATGATGAGCGCGGGACCGGAGTAGCCGTCGGGGTCGTTGACGGTCGCGAACTGGTAGCTGATCTGGTTCGCGCGCACGAATTCCCGCAGGCTCTCCGGGATCTGCTCGGCCGGGCCACTCGACGTCGGCTCGCGTGGACCGTCCCCCGGCACGATGAGCACCGGGTCGAAGGTGCCCGCCGAACCGGACGTCTGGCCGGCGTCGGACTCCCGGTTGGTCAGCGCCAACCGGGCCGCGTCCAACCGGACCTGCAGCGATCCGCTGTCGTCGGCGCCGGACAGCTGCGCCTCCACGGTCCCCCGCGCGCGGTCGAGTTCCTCGCTCGCCGCCGTGATCTTGGCGTCGAGGAGGCGATCGGTGAGCTGACTGGTGAGCACCACACCGAGAATCGTGATGACGATCAACGACAGCGACAGCGCCGAGACCACGACGCGCAGCTGCAGCGACCTACGCCACGAATGAGCGAGCCAGTTGCCGGAAGCCCGACACCAGCGGATCAGCGGAGAGAACGCCCTGTTGACTCGCCGCCGGTTCCGTCCGGCACCGATCACGGCGGTCCGGCCTTGTAGCCGACCCCCCTGACTGTGAGCACCACCTCCGGGTTCTCAGGATCCTTCTCGACCTTCGCGCGCAGCCGCTGCACGTGCACGTTCACCAGTCGGGTGTCGGCGGCGTGGCGGTAACCCCACACCTGCTCGAGCAGCACCTCGCGGGTGAAGACCTGACGCGGCTTGCGGGCCAGCGCCACCAGGAGATCGAACTCGAGGGGCGTCAGCGAGATCAGCGCGTTGTCGCGGGTGACCTTGTGCGCCGGGACATCGATCATGATGTCGCCGATGCTGAGCACCTCTGCCGGCTCCTCCTCGGTGCGACGCAGCCGGGCGCGGACCCGGGCGACCAGTTCCTTGGGCTTGAACGGCTTCATGATGTAGTCGTCCGCCCCGGACTCGAGCCCGAGTACCACGTCGACGGTGTCCGTCTTGGCGGTGAGCATCACGATCGGCACGCCGGACTCGGCCCGCAGGACACGGCAGACGTCGATGCCGTTCATGCCGGGAAGCATGAGGTCGAGCAGCACCAGGTCCGGACGCGTCTCACGGACGGCCGTCAGTGCCTGGCTGCCGTCGCCCACCACGTAGGGTTCGAACCCCTCCCCACGAAGCACGATGGTGAGCATCTCGGCGAGCGCCGTGTCATCGTCGACAACCAGAATCCTTGGCTTCATATCCCTATCGTTACATCTTCGAGGCTGCTTGATGTGGAAAGGCGCGTACACGCCCCGGCGTGCCGCTCAATGTTGCGACGGCAGGCCTCTCCGCTGATGCAAGACTGCCAGTTTATCGGCCAGAATGCCCGGATCGGTGTCCGGTGTGAGCGTCCACCACGGGGAATTCCAGTCCGCGGCCGCCAGCTCGCGGTACACCTCACCGGTCCTCGCCTGCAGGCCACTGTCCTTCTCGTACGCGTCCAGCGTGCGGGAAACGTCCTCCGCCTCGCGGGCCCGGGCACGCTGCTCGGCCAGCGCGACGGGCACGTCGAGGTACAGCTGGAGGTCCGGGCGCGGCAACCCGAGGCGGTCGAACTCGAGGTTCTCGATCCAGCCGACGAATTCGCCGTCGCCGCCCTCGTGCATCCGGGCGGCGCCGTACGCCGCGTTGGAGGCGACGTACCGGTCGAGGATCACGACGTCGTGCGCGGCGACGAGGTCGCGCAACCGGTCGGCAGCGCCCGCCCGGTCGAGGGCGAACATCACCGCCATCGCGTGCACCGACGCACTCAGGTCGCCGTGCGCGCCTTTGAGGGCCTCGGACGCGAGGTCGGCGTGGATCGACGTCCCGTACCGCGGAAAGTCGAGAGTCGCGACGTCCAGGCCGTCCGCTTCGAGTCGCGCGACGACCTTGCCCACCAGCGTGCGCTTACCGGCACCGTCGAGCCCCTCCAGGGCGATCAGCATTCCCACGACGGTCGAGCCTATCGGTGGTCACCGCCGGACGCCCGGACCTGGGGACGGGACGGCGGTCACAACGTGTTCTTGTGAACGACGCCGCCCTTGACGATGACGTCGAGGTGCTTGTCCGGGTCGGCGAGCAGCGACAGGTCCTCGAGCGGATTCCCGTCCACCAACAGCACGTCGGCCCACGCGCCGGGGGCGATCACGCCGAACGGGGCGTCCCGGTACGGGTCCCGCTCCCCCGCCAGACGGAACAGTCGGGCATTGCCCGACGTCAGCATCCTCAGCGCCTCCAGGTTGCCGAAGTAGTCGGCCAGGCGTGCCGCCATCGCGCTCTGCCGCGCGGCGGACTCGGGTTCGAGGAGCAGATCGGTACCGAAGGCGACCCGCACCCCGTGTTTGCGCGCCCAGCCGTAGACCTGTTCGACCCCGCCGCAGATCTCCCGGTTCTTCTCGGCGCGATCCGGATCCGGGTAGTGGTGGTCGTCCTCGGCGAACGGCTGCATCGACAGCCACACGTCACGCTCGGCCATGAGGGCGACGGTGTCCTCGTCCGCGAGATGTCCGTGCTCGATCGACTTCACGCCGGCCTCGATGGCCCGCCTGATGCCGGTGACGTTGTAGACGTGGGTGGCGACGTAGGTCCCGTAGTCGGTGGCCGCGTCGACCGCCGCCCGAAGCTCACGGGCGGTGAACTGCACCGTGTACAGCGGGTCGTACATCGACGCCGCGCCACCGCCGACCATCAGCTTGATCTGCGAGGCCCCGCGCTTGAGTTGTTCGCGCACCGCCGCGAGTACCTGCGATTCACCGTTCGCGATGCGCATGAATCCGATTGCCTCGGAGCGGTTCTCGACACCCCCCAGCTCGGTGGGCGTGTCGTAGACGAACCCGAAGTCGCCGTGTCCGCTGGTCTGGGAGATCGCCGCCTGGCACGGATAGATTCGCGGCCCCGGGAACTGGCCCCGGTCTATCGCGGTCTTGATGCTCGCGGTGTCGCCGGCCATGTCCCGCACGGCGGTGAAGCCGCGCAGCAGCATGTTCCGGGCCTCCGCGGTCCCGTTGAGCGCGATGTGCGCCTGCGTCCCCGTGAGCAGATCAAGATACGAGTTCGCATTACCCACCAGGTGCACGTGCGCGTCGCTCATCCCCGGCATCAGCACCCGGCCCCCGCCGTCGACGACGACGGTCGGCCGGCCCGGTGCCTCCCCGATGGGCGATCCCGACACCGCCTCGATCCGGTCGCCGTCGATCAGCACGTCGCCGTGCACGAGGTCCGCGGACTCACCGTCGAACACCCGCACGTCGCGAAACAACAGCCGCTCGCCACTCCCCGTTGCCGCCATACCCTCGGACCCTAGCGAGCGGGCGCGCCCGGGGCGGCCGGATAACGGCATCGGCCGGGGATCGTGACCACGATCCCCGGCCGATGCCGTGACTGATTACGACGAATGTCGCGGGTACCTCAGTAGCGGTAGTGCTCCGGCTTGTACGGACCCTCGACGTCGACGCCGATGTACTCGGCCTGATCCTTCGTCAGCTTGGTGATGGAGCCACCGAGCGCTTCGACGTGGATCTTCGCGACCTTCTCGTCGAGGTGCTTGGGCAGGCGGTACACCTCGTTGTCGTACTCCTCCGGCTTGGTCCACAGCTCGATCTGCGCGATCGTCTGGTTCGCGAACGAGTTCGACATCACGAACGACGGGTGACCGGTGGCGTTGCCCAGGTTGAGCAGGCGTCCCTCCGACAGCACGATGATCGAGTGGCCGTCGGCGAACGTGAACTCGTCGACCTGCGGCTTGATGTTGATCCGCGTGACGTCGCCGGCCCGCTCGAGGCCCGCCATGTCGATCTCGTTGTCGAAGTGGCCGATGTTGCCCAGGATCGCCTGGTGCTTCATCTGCTTCATGTGCTCGAAGGAGATGATGTCCTTGTTGCCGGTCGCGGTGATGACGATGTCGGCCTCACCGATGAACTCCTCGACGGTCTTGACGTCGTAGCCGTCCATCATCGCCTGCAGCGCGTTGATCGGGTCGATCTCGGTGACCGTGACGCGCGCGCCCTGGCCGCGCAGCGCCTCGGCGCAACCCTTGCCGACGTCGCCGTAGCCGCACACCAGCGCCGCCTTGCCGCCGATCAGCACATCGGTGCCGCGGTTGATGCCGTCGAGCAGCGAATGGCGGGTGCCGTACTTGTTGTCGAACTTGCTCTTGGTGACCGAGTCGTTGACGTTGATCGCCGGGAAGGCCAGCTCGCCTGCAGCGGCGAACTGGTACAGGCGCAGCACGCCCGTGGTGGTCTCCTCGGTGACGCCCTTGACCGACTCGGCGATCGCGGTCCACTTGCCACCGTCGGCCTCGAGCGACTTGCGCAGCAGCGCCAGGAACACCTTGTACTCGTCCGAGTCGTGCTCGTCGTCGGTGGGCGGGACCACGCCGGCCTTCTCGTACTGTGCGCCGCGCAGCACCAGCATCGTGGCGTCGCCGCCGTCGTCGAGGATCATGTTCGCGGTGGTACCGGGCCACGTGAGCATCTGCTCGGCTGCCCACCAGTACTCCTCGAGGGTCTCGCCCTTCCATGC
Organism: Prescottella equi; assembly: GCF_002094305.1. Taxonomy (GTDB): domain Bacteria; phylum Actinomycetota; class Actinomycetes; order Mycobacteriales; family Mycobacteriaceae; genus Prescottella; species Prescottella equi. Next base: position 255,656 of record NZ_LWTX01000001.1, on the reverse strand, counting down.
GAAGACCGGGACACCCTTGGGCTCGTCGACGGTGCCGTGCTGGCCGACGACGACGGCCGCGGCCGCGTGATCCTGCGTCGAGAAGATGTTGCACGACGCCCACCGAACCTCAGCACCGAGGGCCGTCAAGGTCTCGATCAGGACCGCGGTCTGGATCGTCATGTGCAGCGAGCCGGAGATGCGAGCGCCCTTGAGCGGCAGAACGTCTGCGTACTCACGGCGGAGCGCCATGAGACCGGGCATCTCGTGCTCGGCGAGACGGATCTCCTTGCGGCCGAACTCGGCGAGCGACAGATCCGCCACCTTGAAGTCGATGCCGCCGCGGTGCTCTACCACCGGCTCCGATGAAACTGAGGTCGTCATGTGCCTCTCCTGTTGGCTGTCTGGGTTGGCTCCCAGGCTATCGGGTGCCGATCCGCCCCGGGGGACGGGACGTGCCTACGCCCGGGTCACGACGTCGACGAAGGGGGCGAGCAGGGCCGCCAACTCCTGGGCGTCGTCCCGATCGGACGTCGGCGGCATCGACACGTAGCTCAGTGCGATACGCACGATGCCGTGTCCCAGCACCGTCGAATCGCCCTCCGACGCCTGAATCCAGCTCAGCCGGAAGGTCTCTGCCAGCCGCCCCGTGGCCCGCTCGATGAGCGGCGCGCTGTCGGTGGTGACGATGCGCAGAAGGTCCGGTTTCGCCGCGCCCGTCCGCAACGACCGAACCAACGGGTCCGCGCCACTGGCCTGGAAGAAGCCGGTGAAGCCGTCCACCAGCGCCGCACGCGCGTCGCCCTCGTGTCGGTAGACGGCGTCGGTGACGGCGTCGACGAAGCGGTCCACCAATCGCAGCGCGTAGCCGTTCGCGAGACCCTGCCGCGACCCGAACTCGTTGTACAGCGTCTGCCGGCTCACGCCGACAGCCGCCGCGACGTCGGTCATCGTGACCCCCGACCAGTCCCGTTCGAGCAGGAAGTCGTGGACCGCGTCGAGGATCGACTCGCGCAGCAGCAGTCGCGACGCCTCCTGGTAGGGCACACGTGGCTGGGGCTCGGTCATGACGTCGAGCCTAGTGGCGGCACGCCCCCGGCCTCAGCTGCGCTCGACCTCGACCATGAAGAAGTCCTCCTTCGCGGCGCCGCAGTCGGGACAGCGCCAGTCGTCGGGAATGTCCTCCCATCGCGTCCCAGGGGCGATGCCCTCGTCGGGCCAGCCGAGTTCCTCGTCGTACTCGAATCCGCACTGCGCGCACTGATAGAGCTTGTAGTCCTTCATGATCCCTGTCCTCTTTCCCGTCAGACGGGTTCGAAATCGATCTTCTCCCGGACACCGCAGTCGGGGCAGCACCAGTCGTCGGGCACCGTCGCCCACGACGTCCCCGCCGGGAACCCCTCACGGGGAGCTCCGACGGCCTCGTCGAACACGAACTCGCACACCGGGCAGCGATACGCGCTCATGCCGCTCCCCCGTGGGCCGCGAGCAGCTTCTCCCGCCTACTCGGCTGCAGGTTGACCTTCGTGATGTCACCGTCGTAGTGGGCGAGGACCTTTCGATCCATCACCGCCCGCCACAGGGGCGGCACGTACGCGAGCATGATCATGCTGGCGTACCCGCTCGGCAGGTTCGGCGCGATGTCCATGCTCCGCAGCGTCTGGTAGCGCCGCGTCGGGTTGGCGTGGTGGTCGCTGTGCCGCTGCAGGTGGTACAGGAAGATGTTGGTGCAGATGTGATCGCTGTTCCAGCTGTGAGCGGGCGTGCACCGTTCGTAACGCCCACTCTCGGTGCGCTGCCGCAGCAACCCGTAGTGCTCGAGATAGTTGACGGTCTCCAGCAGGGAGAACCCGAACACGGCCTGCAGCAACAGGAACGGCGCCACTTCCCAGCCGAAGATCGCGATCATCGCGCCGAACAACACCACCGACATCAGCCACGCGTTCAGCACGTCGTTCCGAATTGTCCACGGCCCCTTACCGAGCCGCTCCAGGCGCGCCTTCTCCAGGCGCCAGGACGACCGCAGACTGCCCCACACGCTGCGCGGGAGGAATGCCCAGAAGCTCTCCCCGAAGCGTGAACTCGCGGGGTCCTCGGGGGTCGCGACCCGCACGTGGTGGCCGCGGTTGTGCTCGATATAGAAGTGGCCGTAGAACGACTGCGCGAGCGTGATCTTCGACAGCCATCGTTCCAGGTCGTCCTTCTTGTGGCCGAGTTCGTGCGCGGTGTTGATGCCGATCCCGGCCACGCACCCGACACTGATCGCGAGACCGATCTTCGAGACCAGGCCCAGGCCCCCGTCGATCCCGAGCCAGCTCAGGTCGTCCGCCGACCACAGGTAGCACGCGACCACCACCGTGACGATCTGCAGCGGGATGTACGCGTAGGTGCACCAGCGGTAGTACCGATCGTTCTCGAGCTGTTCCATAACCTCGTCGGGCGGGTTCTGCCCGTCCGCCCCGAAGGCGAGGTCGAGGATCGGCAGCAGCACGTAGACGAGCAGCGGACCGATCCACCACCACACCGGCGCCACCGCCCCGAGCCCGACCCGATTGAACGCCCAGACCAGCGCGAGCGCCAGGAAGATCGCGGTGGGCGGAATCAGGCCCAGCAGCCACAGATAACGCTTCTTGTCGCGCCAAACCGGCACTTCCGTTTCGACAGCTCCGTCCGCCGCCATGATCGTCCCCTTCCACGAGGCCACTCCAACGTGAGCATCATCACCCTGGAATTGACGATACGCGTCCTCGTGTATGGGGTCTAGACAATCGCAAAGATTTGTAAACCGGTCAGGATTTCTCCTTCGCCTCCGCCGCCGCCGCGCGCTCGCGAACCCCGATCATGGAGTGCCGGCGACTGTAGGCGAAGTAGACCACCACACCGATCGCCATCCAGACGATGAAACGCAGCCAGGTCTCGACGGAGAGGTTGAACATCAGCCACAGGCAGGAGAGCACCGCCAGGATCGGGACGAGCGGTACCAACGGCACCCGGAAGCCGCGCGGCAGGTCCGGACGCGTGCGACGCAACACCACGACGCCGATCGACACCAGCACGAACGCGAACAGCGTTCCGATGTTCACCATTTCCTCGAGCGTGCCGATCGGGAAGAACGCGGCGAGAACGGCGACGACGACACCGACCAGCACCGTGATCCGCACGGGGGTGCCGTGCTTACCGGTAGGCGCGAGGCTCCTCGGCATCAGGCCGTCCCGCGACATCGCGAACAGCACGCGGGTCTGGCCGAGCATGAGGACCATGACGACGGTGGTGAGGCCGGCGAGGGCGCCGAACGAGATGAGATTCTTCGCCCAGTCCATGCCGTTGATCGCGAACGCCGTCGCGAGCGTGGAGTCGTCGCCGGCGAGGTCGGTGTACTTCACCATTCCGGTGAGCACGAGGGAGACCGCCACGTAGAGCACCGTCACGATCGCGAGCGATCCGAGAATGCCGCGCGGCAACGCCTTCTGCGGATTCTTGGTCTCTTCCGCGGTCGTCGCCACGACGTCGAAGCCGATGAACGCGAAGAACACGAGGCTGGCAGCCGCGAGGAGGCCGTACCAGCCGAATGTGCTGCCGCCGGCGCCGGTGACGAACGAGAACAGCGACTGGTGGATGCCCTCACCGGTCGATCCGGCCTCGGACGGCGGAATGTACGGGGAGTAGTTCTCGCCCTTGATGTAGAAGGCGCCGACCACGACGACGAACAGCACGACCGCAACCTTGATCGCGGTGATCACCGCGGAGACCCGCGACGACAGTTTCGTGCCGGTCGCCAGGAGGACGGTGATGATCGCGATGATGAGGACCGCGCCCCAGTCGATTTCACGAGAACCGATGTGCAGCACGGGGCTCGAGCTGCCCAGCACCTCACCGAGGTACAGCGACCAGCCCTTCGCCACCACCGACGCCGCGAGTGCGAACTCCAGGATCAGATCCCAGCCGATGATCCAGGCGACGAACTCACCGAAAGTCGCGTACGAGAAGGTGTACGCGCTGCCCGCGACGGGGACTGTCGACGCGAATTCCGCGTAACACAGGGCCGCCAACGCACACGCGACGGCCGCGAACACGAACGCCAGCGATACCGACGGCCCCGCAATGTTGCCGGCCGTCCGCGCGGTGAGGGTGAAGATGCCGGCGCCGATCACGACCGCGACGCCGAAGACCGTCAGGTCCCACGAGGTGAGGTCCTTGCGGAGTTTGGTCTCCGGCTCGTCGGTTTCCAGAATCGACTGCTCGACCGACTTGGTGCGGAACAGACCTGATCGTGATCGTGCGCGGGTACTACCGACATTCGGGTCGGACGTCGCCATCGCTGCCTCCTCGGAGGTGGGGATGGAGAAAGCCTATGCCGGTGGGACGCCGCCAGCACGGTTTCGCGACACGCCGCCTGACCTGGGACGAAACACCCAAACGGCACTCGCGCGGTATACGCGCGGCCCGATCTCGGACCGGGTCGCGGAACGGGGCGTCAGCCCCCCACCCCGGCCCGGAAGATCTGGGTGTCGTCGGCGCAGGCCTGGATGTGAACCTCGTTGTCCGACGCCGAGATCCAGGCCGCACCGCCCCGCTCGAGAACGAGCGAGTGCGGGCCGCACCCGAGCTTGGCCGCACCCGACGTGCACAGCAGGATCTGCGGGCCGTCCGGCTCGATCGTCACGGAGACCTCGGAACCGGCGTCCGACGCGTCCAGGTCGATGCGGGTCAGCACGAACTCCGCCGCGGGAGTCGCGTAGGCCACCTCGCCGGGCCGGCCGGTCGGAGCCGGCGCCAGCAACGGCACGTCGACGGAGTCGAAGTCGAGCACGCGCAGCAGTTCCGGCACATCCACGTGCTTGGGGGTGAGCCCGCCCCGCAGCACGTTGTCGGAGTTCGCCATGATCTCGACTGCCGTTCCGTGCAGGTAGGCATGGAGGTTGCCGGCGGCCAGGAACAAGCCCTGCCCGGGTTCGAGCGTGATGCGGTTGAGCAGCAGCGCCGCGAGCACCCCTGCATCACCCGGGTAGCCCTCGCTCAGTTCGAGCGCGGTTCGCGCCTCGGGGACGAACTCGGCCTCGGCCGCGTCGGGCCGCGACAGGTACCGGACACAGCCGTCGAGCACGGGAGGCAACAGCGCCGACAGTGCCGGCGACGGCAGCGTGATCCACGTCGTGAACAGTGCGCGCAGACCGTCCGGGTCCGGCTGGCCGGCCAGCAGACCGACGTAGGGCGCAAGTTGTTCGACCTCGAGCGCCTGCAGGAACCGCACGGTGCGGTGCGGATCCCGGAACCCGGCCAGCGCCTCGAACCTGGTGAGTGCGACGACCAGTTCCGGCTTGTGGCTCGCGTCGCGGTAGTTGCGTTCCGCCGAATCCACGGGGATACCCACCGCGTCCTCGCGCGCGAACCCCTCACGGGCCTGTTCCGCACTGGGATGCGCCTGCAGCGACAACGGTTCCTCGGCGGCCAGCACCTTCAGCAGGAAGGGCAGCCGCTCACCGAACTGCGCGACGCTCCGCTCCCCGAGTTCGGACAACGGCGCGGCGTCGATGACGTCCCGCAGCGAACGGGTGCCGCCGTCCTCGATCACGTGTGCGGGATCGCCGGGATGCGCTCCCAACCACAGTTCCGCCTCCGGGTGTGCACTGGGGCTCGGACGACCGCACAGTTCTGCGAGCGCGGTCCGCGACCCCCATGCGTACGACCGGAGCGCCCCTTCGAGTTGGCGCACTAGTTACCACCGATCAGACGTAGATAGGCCGCGCTCATCTCGAGTCGGCCGACGAGAATTGCGAGTTGCTCGACGTCGGTTCGCGTACCCCCGGGCCCTGGCGACCGCGATGCCGACCCGGCGAGGTCCGGCGCGCTCTCGCTGCCGTCGGCGACGACGACGTCGGCGTCGGGAAGAGCCGCGACGCGACGTTCGACCAGTGCCCGATTCTCTTCGAGCGCCAGCACCACGACACGCACGGCCGCAGCGGGGGCCGGACCGTCGAGTTCCTCGTCGTGGAAGAACGGGTCGTAACCGGCCGCGGTGCCGGACGGGAACCGGCGCACGCCGCTCACCGCATCGGGCAGGTCCGTCGCGGCGGCCACGTCCGCTCCGACGCGCAGCAGCGCCTCGCTGCCGTGCCGCGCCACGAGCGCGGTCGTCCGGGAATCCCCGGTGAGCACGACACGTCGGCCCTGCATCCGCGCGGCCAACGACTTCGCCGGATTGTGGAAGACCTCGTTCGACGGGTGATCGCGCACCGCCTCCGCGTCGACCACGTCGGCGAGACGGTCGAGATCCGGGACGATCTTCGCCGTCCGCTCCGCGTCGACGGCGACGAGGACCGCCAGGAACGCTGCGAGGTACCGGAGCAGTCCGTGTTGACCTGGGACGGCGACGCGGGGCGGCAGGAGCAGGGCCCGCCCGGCACCCGCAGCACGCATCGGGCCTTCGTCCGGGGCGACCACGACGACCTCGGCGCCGCGCCGCAGCGCGCTGTCGACGGACTCGACGAGGCGCGGGTCACCCGCATCGTCACCGGCGACGACCACCACGTCGAGCGGACCCACCCAGGGCGGTGTCCCGACGGCTCCGAGTACCGGGACCCCGATGCGGCTACCGACGGCGGCCTGGGTCAGTTCCGCGGCCCGGGACGCGCTGCCCTCGCCACTGACCAGGACGACGCTGCGCGGCTGCATGCCGTGCAGCCGGGCCAGTGCGTTCTCGTGCACCGCGGCCGCGTTCGCACGGATCTGGGCACCGCCGAGCGCCGCGAACCTGAGTGTGCCGTCGACATCGGCAGCGAGCAGGGCGTCGACATCGTCGAGATCGAGCAGAGACGACGGAGCTGTCATGGCGAACACACCTCCCTTTCACTCCCACTCAACCCTGTCCCCCCGACGAGTCCAGGTGAATCGAGTATCCCAGCAATCGACGTTCTAGGCGCGGACCGTTCCCAGGATCTCGGTGACGAGCGCGTCCACGTCGGCGGACGTGCGGGCCTCCACGTTCAATCGCAGCAGCGGCTCGGTGTTGGAGGCGCGCAGGTTGAACCAGGCACCGTCACCCAGGTCGACGGTGACGCCGTCGAGACGATCCACGGAGACCGTGCGGTCCGCGAACTGCGCGAGGACGGCCTCGGTGCGCTCGGACGCGTCCGCGACGGTCGAGTTGATCTCGCCGGACGCGGCGTATCCCTCGTACGACGCCATCAGCTCCGACAGCGGCCGCTCCTGCTCACCGAGGGCGGCGAGGACGTGCAGTGCCGCGAGCATGCCGGAGTCGGCGCCCCAGAACTCACGGAAGTAGTAGTGCGCCGAGTGCTCGCCACCGAACACCGCGCCGGTCTCGGCCATCTGCTGCTTGATGAAGGAGTGGCCGACACGGGTGCGAACGGCCGTGCCGCCGAGCTTCTCGACGAGTTCCGGCACGAAACGCGACGTGATGAGGTTGTGGATGATCGTGGCGCCGGGCTCCTTCGCCAGCTCGCGATCGGCGACCAGCGCCGTCACCGCCGACGGCGAGACCGGGTCGCCCTTCTCGTCGACCACGAAGCACCGGTCGGCGTCGCCGTCGAAGGCCAGCCCGATGTCGGCGCCCGTCTCGCGCACGAACTTCTGCAGGTCGACCAGGTTGGCCGGATCCAGGGGGTTCGCCTCGTGGTTGGGGAAGGTGCCGTCGAGCTCGAAGTACAGCGGCAGCACCGTGACGGGCATGGGATCGAACACCGCCGGGACCGTATGGCCGCCCATGCCGTTGCCGGCGTCGACGGCGATCTTCAGCGGCCGAAGGTCGGCCAGTTCCACCAGGCCGCGGACGAAGCTCGCGTACTCGGCGAGCACGTCCTGCTCGGACACCGTGCCCGCGTCTCCGTCGTACGCGGGCACACCCTCCGCGACCTCACGTGCGATGACGGCGAGACCGGTGTCCTGCCCCACCGGCCTGGCGCCCGCGCGACACAGCTTGATGCCGTTGTACTTCGCCGGATTGTGGCTGGCGGTGAACATCGCACCGGGGCAGTCGAGGATGCCGGAGGCGAAGTAGAGCTGGTCGGTCGACGCGAGCCCGATGTGCACGACGTCGAGGCCCTGCCCGACGACGCCTTCCGCGAACGCCCGGGACAGTTCGGGTGACGATGCGCGCATGTCGTGTCCGATCGCGACGCGGGTCACCGGCGCGATGCCGGTCGCCTCGTCGCGGACCAGCCGAGCGAACGAGGCACCGACGTCGCGGACGAACTCGACATCGATCTGCTCGCCGACGACACCACGCACGTCGTAGGCCTTGATCACGGCATTCACGGATTCGACGGATCGAGCCACTGCTGGTTACTCCTGCTGTTCGTAGATGCGACAGACGGGGCTTTTCGGGCCGATTCGTCCACCGGGTCGATCACCGAGCCTAGTGGGGACCGTGCCGGGTTCGCCTCCCGAGCGGCAGCGCCGGGCGCGTGGTAGGCCTCCGAGCGGAGAACGGCGGTCGCCGAGGGCGCTGTCGCGCGCCGGGACGGATCAGTTGGCGGGGTCGGGTAAGACGCGCAGATGACCGCGCCGACCGGTCCGCACCGTGGGCGGCGCCGACGGCACCGAAGCACCGGACCGGGACTCCGGCGAGCCGTCGTCGGTGCGGGGGCGCTCCCCCAGGCCGGCCTCGCGGACCGCTTCGGCCAGCGCGGTGAGATCGTCCTCGTCGGGTGTGCTGGACGAGAAACCGCCCTCGTAACGCACGAGTTCCCAGCCCTTGGGGGCGGTGATGCGCGACGCGTGGGTCTCGCACAGGTCCCACGAGTGCGGCTCTGCCACCGTGGCCAGCGGACCCACGACGGCGGTGGAATCCGAGTACACGTACGTCAAGGTGGCGACAGCAGGGTTCTTGCACCCAGGCCGGCAGCATCGACGCAGTGATCTCACAAGCAAGGAGACTAACCCCATGTGTCCGGTTGGCATACTCGGACACACCGAGGAAGCGATTCCGGGACTGCTCGCACGCGTCCGTGCCACAGGTCACCGGCGGCGTCCAGGGGTGCGGTTCGGCGGTCGCGGTAATCTCCACGGCATGGCCAGATCTCGTCGCCCTCGCCCGCTGACGTCGCGCTCGGTCGCGCGCCGGGGCCGCGGCATCCGGGGACCGCTGTTCCCGCCGGATCTGCCGGCAGCGCGCACCCGCGCGGAGAAGTTCGACCAGTTGGTGCTGGGAGCTTTCGAGCCGATCGATGCACGATGGCACGACCGCCTCACCAAGCTGGACATCGCGGTCGACGAAGTGCCGCGTATTCGCGCCATCGACCCGGATTCGGTGAACTGGCCACCGGAAGTCGTCGCAGACGGACCGGTGCCGCTGTCGCGTCTCATCCCCGCGGGCATCGATCGGCGCGGGACGGCGACGCGCGCACGCATCGTCCTGTTCCGGCGCCCGATCGAATTGCGCGCCAAGGATCCTCAGGACCTCGAAGACTTGGTGCACGACGTCCTGGTGGAGCAGGTGTCCACCTATCTCGGCGTGGACCCCGAAGTGATCGACCCCGATCTGCCGGGAGCCGACGAGTAACGAATCGTCAGATGATGCCGCGCTTGAGGCGCCGGCGTTCGCGTTCCGACAGCCCGCCCCAGATACCGAAGCGCTCGTCGTTGGCGAGTGCGTACTCGAGGCATTCGCCCCGCACCTCGCACCCGAGGCAGATGCGCTTGGCCTCACGCGTCGATCCGCCCTTCTCGGGGAAGAACGCCTCGGGGTCGGTCTGCGCGCACAGCGCCCGGTCCTGCCACTGTTCCTCGGCCGGGTCGACCATCGCGTCGAGTCCCGGGATCAGACTGAGCTGCGGGACGGTCACGCCGAGTTCGAAGTCGACGGCGTCGCCGAGCGACACATGTGCGTCCGAATCGGCCTGCGGCTCGTCGTCGACAACGCTCAGAGGAGTGTCGAACTCATACTGCCGGTACTCGTACTGCTGGTACTGCATCGCTCCGCCTCCCCACCTGTGTTCTAGCGCAGAATTAGTCGATCGATCTCGATGGAAATCACGCCGTTCTCGCCTCGAGGGCTACCCGTGCAACGGCCCGAACGATGGTTCGAACCGACAGCCGCTCCAGATGAACTCGCCCCTCGAACCTGGAATGACATACATGTGATTAGACATGCCCTGGCGTGTCGGGTCAAGCTGAACGGGAAAAGTCGTTTACTATCCGCGCCCCATCGCACAGCGTGGTAGAACCCGGTTCGATGAGACAGCCTCGATCAGCACTGAGCGACAACGCATAGGCTTCGGGTTGTGAAGGTGACTGTATTGGTTGGCGGCGTCGGAGGGGCCCGTTTCCTCCAAGGTGTTCGAAATCTGCTCGGCGACGACTCGGCGACGCCGGACGCGTCGTCCGATCACGAGATCACGGCGATCGTCAACGTGGGTGACGACGTCTGGATGCACGGGCTGCGTATCTGCCCCGATCTCGACACGTGCATGTACACCCTCGGCGGGGGTATCGACCCGGAACGTGGCTGGGGTCACGTCGGCGAAACCTGGAATGCCAAAGAGGAACTCGCGGCGTACGGCGCCCAGCCCGACTGGTTCGGACTCGGCGATCGCGACATCGCCACGCACCTCATCCGCAGCCAGATGCTGCGGGTCGGCTACCCGCTCTCGGCCGTCACCGAAGCCCTCTGCAGGCGTTGGCAGCCCGGTGTCTCGCTGTTGCCGGTCAGCGACGACCGCAGCGAGACCCACGTCGTCATCACCGACCCCGAGGATCCCACCGGCGAGCAGCAGAAGGCGATCCACTTCCAGGAATGGTGGGTCCGGTACCGCGCCCAGGTTCCCACGCACAGCTTCGCGTACATCGGTGCGGAGCAGGCGAAGCCGGCCCCCGGAGTCCTCGAGGCGATCGAGTCCGCGGACGTCGTGCTACTCGCGCCGTCGAATCCGGTCGTGAGCATCGGCGCCGTTCTCGCCGTCCCCGGGATCCGCGGCGCACTGCGCACCACCAAGGCGAAGATCGTGGGACTGTCGCCCGTCATCGACGGAAAGCCGTTGCGCGGCATGGCGGACGAGTGTCTCGAGGTGATCGGCGTGGAGACCTCCGCCGAAGCGATCGGCCGCCACTACGGTGCACGTTCGGGTACCGGAATCCTCGACGGCTGGCTCGTGCACTCCACCGACCGGGCCGACGTCCCCGGCGTCGAGGTCCGCAGCGTCCCCCTGCTGATGACCGACCCCGAGGCCACGGCCGAGATGGTCCGCGCCGCCTTCGACGTGGCCGGAGTGAGCCTGTGAACGACCGGAGTGAGCCTGCGAGCGTGCGCGATCACGGCGCCGGTCGGGCGATCGAGATCGTGCCCGTCACCGGGCTTCCCGAGTTCCGGCCCGGCGACGACCTGGCCGGCGCGATCGCGGAGGCGGCACCGTGGCTCGCCGACGGCGACGTTCTCGTCGTGACCAGCAAGGTGTTCTCGAAGGTCGAGGGCCGGATCGTGGCCTCCCCCACCGACCCCGACGAGCGGGACGCTGCCAGGCGGCGCCTCGTCGACCAGGAGGCAGTCCGGGTGGTGGCCCGCAAGGGGCGCACTCTCATCACCGAGAACCGACTGGGCATCGTGCAGGCGGCGTCGGGCATCGACGGCTCGAACGTGGACGGCGCCGAATTGGCGCTGCTGCCCGAGGACCCGGACGGCAGTGCCCGAAAGTTGCGGTCCGACATCGAGTCCCGTCTGGGCGTCGACGTCGCCGTCGTCGTCACGGACACGATGGGACGGGCGTGGCGCATCGGCCAGATCGACGCCGCGATCGGGGCCTCGGGTGTGCCGGTCCTGCACGCGTACGCCGGTGCGGTCGACGGCCAGGGCAACGAACTGTTCGTGACGGAGGTCGCGGTCGCCGACGAGATCGCGGCGGCAGGCGATCTCGTGAAGGGCAAGCTCGGTGGAGTGCCCGTCGCGGTCGTCCGGGGGCTGGGTCTCGAAGACGACGGGTCGGCCGCCGAGAAGCTGATCCGCCGCGGACCCGAGGACCTGTTCTGGCTCGGCACCGCGGAGTCGGTGGAGATGGGTCGCCGCGAGGCGTTGCTGCTGCGCCGGTCGGTGCGTGAGTTCTCCCACGACGTCGTCGACCCCGACGCACTGCGGGACTCGATCGCGGAAGCGCTGACCGCACCCGCACCGCATCACACCCGGCCGGTGCGGTTCGTGTGGCTGCGCAGCCGTGACGTCCGCGGCCGCCTGCTCGACGCGCTGCAGCAGCGCTGGCGCGACGACCTCGCCGCCGACGGATTGAGCGCCGAGTGGATCGAACGTCGAGTTCGCCGCGGCGACATCCTCTTCCGCGCACCCGAGGTCGTGATCCCGTTCTGCGTGCCCGACGGCGCACACGACTACCCCGACGAGCGCCGTACCCGTGCCGAGTCGACGATGTTCACCGTCGCGGTCGGCGCGGCGGTACAGGGTCTGCTGGTCTCGCTCGCGACCCGTGGCCTCGGCAGCTGCTGGATCGGTTCGACGATCTTCGCGGCCGACACCGTCCGGGCCGAGCTCGACCTTCCCGACGACTGGAAGCCCCTGGGCGCGATCGCGGTGGGACATCCGGTGCAGCCGCTGACGCCCCGCAAGCCGGTCGCGCCGGGCGACGCCCTCGTGGAGCTGTAGATGTCGGCGCGGTCACTGCACGCGTCCGCACGCGAGGCGCTGCAGAACTGGGAAGCGGACTCCGACGACGCGGAGTCGTTGCGGCACACGATGCTCGCGTTTCTCGACTCCGCACCCGACGGCTGCCTGCGCTCGCACGCACCCGGGCACATCACCGCGTCGTCGCTCGTCCTGGACGAGGACGGACGGCACGTTCTGTTGACACTCCACCCGCGGGTGGGCCGGTGGATCCAGCTCGGCGGGCACTGCGAGCCCGGCGACGAGACCGTCGTCGACGCGGCCCTGCGCGAGGCGCGCGAGGAGTCCGGCATCGAGGGGCTGCGTATCGAGCCGCGAATGCTGTCCGCGCACACGCACCCGATCACGTGCTCACTGGGCGTGCCCACCCGCCACCTCGATCTGCGTTTCCTCGTCACCGCGCCCGGACCGGCGTCGGAGGTACCGATCACCATCAGCGACGAGTCGCAGGATCTGCGCTGGTTCCCGCTCGACGACCTGCCGGAAGGCGCCGAGAAGGAGACGATCGACCATCTGGCGCTCCGCGCCCGTGCGCCTTTTCGGTAGCTGCAACTACCGAAAAGGCGCACGGGCGGCGAAGCCGCCTACACCAGCAGCTTCGCCGCAGTGGCACCGACCACATCGTCGACGCCGATGCCGGGGGCCGTCTCGACCAGCCGCAAGCCCTCGTCGGTGACGTCGAGGACGGCCATGTCGGTGATGATCCGCTGGACGCAACCCTTGCCGGTGAGCGGCAGGGTGCACTCGTCGAGGATCTTGGATTCGCCCTTCTTGGAGACGTGTTCCATCATCACGATCACCCGCTTGGCGCCGTGGACGAGGTCCATCGCACCGCCCATGCCCTTGACAATGTGGCCGGGGATCATCCAGTTGGCGAGATCACCGCGGGCGCTGACCTGCATCGCGCCGAGGACGGCGACGTCCACCTGACCGCCGCGGATCATCCCGAACGACTGCGACGAGTCGAAGTACGACGCGCCCGGCAGGACCGTGACGGTCTCCTTGCCCGCGTTGATCAGTTCGGGGTCGAGTTCGTCCTCGGTGGGGTACGGGCCCACGCCGAGCACTCCGTTCTCGGAGTGCAGCACGACGGTGATGTCCTCGGGAATGTAGTTCGGCACCAGAGTCGGCATGCCGATGCCGAGGTTGACGTACTGACCGTCGGCGAGTTCCCGGGCGACCCGGGCGGCCATCTGCTCGCGGGTCAGCTTCTGCGCAATTGCCTGAGTCATGCTCGTACCGTTCGCTTCTCGATTCCGACATTGACCTTGCCCACGTGCACCACCCGCTGCACGTGGATGCCCGGGGTGTGAATCTGGTCCGGGTCCAGCTCGCCGGGTTCGACGAGGTGCTCGACCTGCGCGATGGTGATCCGGCCCGACGCCGCGGCGGGCGGGTTGAAGTTGCGCGCGCTGCGGCGGTACACGAGGTTGCCGTGGCGGTCGCCCTTCCACGCGTGGACGAGCGCGTAGTCGGCGGCGATGCCGCGCTCCATGACGTAGGTCGTGCCGTCGAACTCGCGGGTCTCCTTGACCGGGCTCGCGACCGCGACACCGCCGTTGCCGTCGTAGCGGCGCGGCAGCCCGCCCTCGGCCACCTGCGTTCCGACGCCGGCCGGAGTGAAGAACGCGGGGATGCCCGCGCCGCCGGCACGCAACCGCTCGGCGAGCGTGCCCTGCGGCGTCAGCTCCACCTCGAGCTCACCGGACAGGTACTGGCGCGCGAACTCCTTGTTGTCGCCCACGTACGAACTGATGGTTCGTCGGATGCGGCCCTTCTCGAGCAGCACACCCAGACCGAAGCCGTCGGTCCCACAGTTGTTGCTCACCGTCTCGAGGTCGGTGGCGCCCTGGTCGAGAAGCGCGCCGATGAGGATCTCCGGCACTCCGACCAGGCCGAACCCGCCGACGGCGATCGTCGCGCCGTCCGGCACGTCTGCGACGGCCTCGGCCGCTGTGGCAATGACTTTGTCCATCATGGCGGCCAGCATACGACGCTTCGTACGTAATGTGAACCACCGTCCGCATCATGAACACGCCACCGCTCGGCATTGATCGCAGCGACCCGACGCACTACCGTGTTCGTATAGCGTCACATCGTCCACATTGCGAACAGCATTCGGTTCCCCCTCACCCTGTTCCCCGAAGAGGTCTCTCATGCTCCATCTGCCCCCGCAGTACCGGCCGCTCGGCGCCGGCGTGAACGCCCCGCCCGACTTCGCCGACTACAAGACGACCGGTCTGCGCAGTCCCCGGCAGCCCCTGAAGTTGCTGCCGCAGCGCCTCGGTGAACTGACCGGACCGGTGTTCGGCGAGGACCGCATCCAGGCCGGCGACGCCGATCTGACCATCGCGAACGGCGGCGAAGCCCAGGGCCAGCGGATCGTCGTGCACGGCCGCGTGCTGGACTCGAACGGCAAACCCGTCCCGAACACCCTGCTCGAGGTGTGGCAGGCCAACGCCGGCGGCCGCTACCGCCATACGGGTGACAACTGGCCCGCACCGCTCGACCCGCACTTCGACGGAGTGGGTCGCTGCGTCACCGACGCCGACGGCCACTACACGTTCACGACGATCAAGCCCGGTGCGTACCCGTGGCGCAACCACGACAACGCGTGGCGCCCGTCGCACATCCACTTCTCACTGTTCGGCACCGCGTTCACCCAGCGCCTGGTCACGCAGATGTACTTCCCGGACGATCCCCTGTTCTTCCAGGACCCCATCTACAACGCCGTGCCCGCCGAGGCGCGGCACCGGATGGTCAGCGTCTTCGACTACGACGCGACCGTGGCCGACTGGGCACTGGGGTTCCGCTTCGACATCGTCCTCCGCGGACGCGACGCCACTCCGTTCGAGGACGACGAGGATCACGATGACTGACACCGCCCCGCAGCACACCGCCCCGCTCTACCCCGTCACGCCGGGCGACTTCACCACCGCCCCATTCGGTGTCACCCCGTCGCAGACCGTGGGCCCGTACTGGCACATCGGCCTGCCCTGGGCCGACGGCCCCGACGTCGTGGCGCCGGGGACCCCCGAACGGATCACGCTGCGCATCACCGTCATCGACGGCGACCGCGTCCCCGTGGCGGATGCGATGGTCGAGACCTGGCAGGCGGACGCGGTCGGCCGCTTCGCCCATCCGGACGATCCGCGCGGCGCAGCCGCACCGACTCCGGCGGGATTCCGCGGCTTCGGCCGGGCCGGCGCCGACGAGACGGGCACCGCGGTGATCCACACCGTCAAGCCGGGCGCCCTCCCCGCGGAGAACGACACCGTCGAGGCGCCGCACGTCAACCTCGGCATCTTCGCGCGGGGCATGCTCGAGCGCCTCTACACGCGGCTGTACTTCCCGGAGGACACGCAGGCTCATACCGGCGATCCGGTGCTGCTGGCACTGCCCGAGTCGCAGCGACCCAAGCTGATCGCGAGCAGGACCGACGACGGTTACAGCCTCACGGTCTATGTTCAGGACAGCGACCCCGACGGTGTCGAGACGCCGTTCTTCGAGCTGTGATCAGGAGCCTGGCGTGACACACACCCGCGGTGAACTGTTCGACCCCGTCTTCGGCGGCTCCGCCGTCGCCGCGGAGGTCTCGGATCACGCGTGGGTGGTCGCGCTGCTCGAAGTCGAGGCCGCGCTGTCCCGGGCGGCCGCAACGGTGGGCCTGGTGACGGTCGAACACGCGTCGATCGTCACCGGCGTCGCGACCAGGCTCGCCGCGCCCGGCGCGCTCGACATCGCCGACCTCGGCCGCCGATCCGCCGCAGGCGGCAACCCGGTGATCCCGCTCGTGCAGATCCTCCGATCGACCTGCGCCGCCGAGGGGGTGCCGAGGTCCGCCGTGCACGTGGGTGCCACCAGCCAGGACGTGATGGACTCGGCGCTGATGCTGTTGTCGCGCAGGGCGGGTCGGCATGTGCTCGCCGATCTGCGGGTCGCGGCGAACGCCGCGGCCGAACTGGCCCGGCGGCACCGTGCCACCCCGATGGTCGCGCGCACCCTGGGACAACAGGCACTACCGACGACGTTCGGCGCACTGGCGGTGTCCTGGTTCACCGGTCTCGACGACGCGGTGGCCCGGATCGACCGGGCACTGTCCGCGCTGCCCGTCCAGTTCGGTGGTGCCGCCGGCACCCTCGCCGCCGTCCACCCGCACGGCCTCGCGATGGCCGACGCCCTCGCGGCCGAGCTGGGCCTGGCCCGGCAGGTGGCGCCGTGGCACACCACCCGCACGCCCGTTGCCGCACTCGCGTCCGGCCTGGGGATCGCCGCCGGAGCAGTGTCGAAGCCCGCCACCGACGTCATCGCGATGGCCTCCACCGAGTTCGGGGAGGTGGCCGAGAACGCACCCGGTGGGTCGTCGGCCATGCCGCACAAACAGAATCCGGTGTCCGCGATCGCCGCGCGAGCCGCGGCTCGGCGGGTGCCGGGCCTGGTATCGACGATCCTGGCGTCGATGGACCACGAGTTCGCGCGCGCCGCGGGCGCGTGGCATGCGGAGTGGGAGACGGTCGGCGACCTGCTGCGGCTCACCGGCGGCGCCGCGCGGCGCCTCGCGTCGAGCCTCACCAGTCTGCACGTCCATGCCGATGCCATGTCCCGCAATCTCGACATCACCGGGGGCCTGATCCTCGCCGAACGGGTGACCGGGGCGCTCGCGGCCCACACGGACTCGGCCCGCGAGATCGTGACCGCCGCCGCGTCTTCGGGATTACCGCTCGATCAGGCGCCGGAGATCACCGCGCACCTGACGGCCGGCGAGCTGCGCGATCTGCTCGACCCCGCGAACTATCTGGGCCACGCGATCGATCTCGTCGACCGTGCGCTCGCTTCTCGAACCACCGGAGGACACCCATGACCGAGGACGGGCGCACTGCCCTGCACTACGAACTGCACGGTGACCCGGACGCCCCGCCGGTTCTCCTGCTCGGCTCGCTGGGCTCGGACCTGCACATGTGGGCCCCCCAGATCCACGCACTCTCGGCGCACCATCGTGTGATCGCCGTCGACCATCGCGGCCACGGCGGATCCCCGGCCCCGACCGGGCCGTACACGATCGCGGGCCTCGGCGGCGACGTCGTCGCGCTCCTCGACACACTCGGGATCGACGCGGTGCACTTCGTGGGCCTGTCCCTCGGCGGCGCGGTCGGACAGTGGCTGGCAGCACACCGCCCGCAGCACCTGCGCACGCTGACCGTGCTGTGCACGGCAGCGCAGTTCGCGCCCGCGCAGCCGTGGCTGGACCGGGCGGCGGCCGTCCGCGCCGACGGCGTCGCCTCCATCGCGGACGCCGTGGTCGGACGCTGGTTCACTCCCGAACTGGCGCAGCGGGATCCGGAACTGGTGGCCCGCCACGTCGCGATGGTGCGCGGCACCACCGACGAGGGCTACGCGGCCTGCTGCGAGGCGCTCGCGCACTGGGACGGCCGGCCCGACCTGGCGCGCATCGTCGCACCCACACTGGTGATCGCTGCGGAACAGGACGGCCCCACTCCCCCTGCAGCGCTGCAGGAGATCGCGGACGGTATCGCGGGCGCCGAGTTCCACGTCGTGTCGCCCGGTGCACACCTCGCGAACGTCGAGCAGGCCGGCACCGTGACGCGGTTGATCGCCCGCCACATCGCGGCCGCCACTCCGGTCGGGGTCGCCCGACGAGCGGTTCACGACGCCGGAATGTCGGTACGCCGTTCGGTTCTCGGCGACGCGCATGTGGACCGCGCGATCGCGAACAGCACCGCGTTCACGGAACCGTTCCAGGACTTCATCACCCGTACGGCGTGGGGCGACATCTGGGCACGCGAGGGCCTCGACCACCCCACCCGGCGTCTGCTGACGCTCGCGATCCTCACGGCCGTCGGTAACGAGCACGAACTGGACATGCACATCCGGGCCGCACTGCGCGCGGGCACGGCCCCGGAGTTGCTCGTGGAAGTATTCCTCCATACCGCGGTGTACGCGGGTGTGCCGAACAGCAACCGGGCCTTCGCGCTCGGCAAGCAGGCTCTCGCCGACCTGGCGGGCGCCACCGAGGGGAGTACCTGACAGTGACGAATTCGAGCGGGACCGAAGCGGCCGGGGCGTCGACCGACTACGTGCAGTCACTCGCGCGCGGGCTTTCCGTCATCAAGGCCTTCGACGCCGAGAATCCGCGTCGCACGCTCAGCGACGTCGCACGTGCCACCGATCTCACCCGGGCGACCGCTCGACGCTTCCTGCTCACCCTGGCCGAGCTCGGGTACGTCCGCACCGACGGATCGGCCTTCTGGCTGACCCCGCGGGTACTCGAACTCGGCTACAGCTACCTGTCCAGCCTGTCGCTGCCCGACATCGCCGGACCACACCTCGAGGCGCTGTCCGACCGGGTCCACGAATCGACGTCCGTGTCGATCCTCGACGACGGCGACGTCGTGTACGTGGCGCGTGTGCCGGTCCGGCGCATCATGACCGTGTCCATCACGATCGGCACCCGCTTCCCCGCGTTCGCGACGTCGATGGGACGCGTGCTGTTGGCCGGTTTGAGCCCCGCGGAGCTGGACGCCTACCTCGCCCGCGTGGATCTGACCCCCATCACGGGCCGCACCATCGCCACACCTGCCGCCCTGCGCGACGAGCTCGACAAGATCCGGGTCGACGGCTTCTGCGTCGTCGACCAGGAACTCGAGGAGGGTCTGCGCTCGCTGGCGGCACCCATCCGCGACCGCGACGGCACCGTCGTCGCGGCCGTCAACATCTCGACACAGGCTGCGCGCTACACGACGGAGGCGGTGTACGACACGCTCGTGCCGGCCGCCGTCGCGACAGCCGACGCCATCTCGGCCGACCTGGCCCGTACCCAGACTCAATCGCCATCGCACCAAGGAACGAGATATGCCTGACGCAGTCATCTGCGAGCCCCTCCGCACCCCCGTCGGCCGCTTCGGTGGCGTCTTCCGGGACGTCGCCCCCGAGGATCTCGCAGCCACGGTGATCACCGAAATCGTCACCCGCACCGGCATTTCCGGTGGAGACATCGACGACGTCATCCTCGGCCAAGCCTCCCCCGGCGGCGAGGCGCCCGCGATCGGGCGAGTTGCGGCTCTGAACGCCGATCTGGGAGTGGACGTTCCCGGCCTGCAGGTGGACCGGCGTTGCGGTTCCGGGTTGCAGGCGATCATCCAGGCCGTGATGCAGGTCCAGTCCGGCGGCAGTGACCTCGTCCTCGCCGGTGGCGTCGAGTCGATGAGTCAGGCCGAGTTCTACGCCACCGGGATGCGGTACGGCGTCCGCGGAGAGTCCGTGGCGCTCAACGACCGTCTGGCGCGCGCCCGCGTCACCGCGGGAGGCCGTAACTATCCCGTCCCCGGCGGCATGATCGAGACCGCCGAGAATCTGCGTGCCGAGTTCGACATCAGCCGCGAGGACCAGGACGCGCTCGCGGTGCAGTCGCATCGACGTGCCGTCGCGGCGCAGCAGAGCGGCATCTTCGCGCAGGAGATCGTCCCCGTGGCGGTCCCGCAGCGCCGGGGCGACGCCCTCATCGTCGACACCGACGAGCATCCCCGCGCCGACACGAGCGTCGAGTCCCTCGCGAAGCTGCGCCCGATCCGCGGCAACATCGACCCCGGCTCCACCGTCACCGCCGGCAACGCCAGCGGCCAGAACGACGGTGCCGCAATCGCAATCGTCACGACACCGGAGAAGGCGGAAGCTCTCGGGCTTCGTCCGCTCGCGCGCCTCGCGAGCTGGGCGGTCGCCGGTGTCCCGCCCCGGACGATGGGCATCGGGCCGGTCCCCTCCACCGAGAAGGCCCTCGCGCGGCTCGGCCTGTCGCTCGCCGACATGGGCGTCATCGAGCTCAACGAGGCCTTCGCGGCCCAGGCGCTCGCCGTGATCCGCACCTGGGGCCTCGAGCCCGACGATGCGCGCCTCAACCCCAACGGCTCCGGCATCTCGCTGGGTCACCCCGTCGGCGCCACCGGGGCCCGCATTCTCGCGACGCTGCTGCGCGAGATGGACCGTCGCGAGGCCCGATACGGCCTCGAAACCATGTGCATCGGCGGCGGCCAGGGCCTGGCCGCGGTCTTCGAGCGCATCGCCTGACCCCGGAAGACGAGCAGGGCCGGCCCCGTGGGGCCGGCCCTGCTCGTTCGCGTCGAGGGTGCAGCGGCGGAGGCGAGCCTCGGTCAGGCCGCCGGCACCGGCGAGACGACCTCGCGCGTGGCGGCGACGAGTCGATCGAGCCAGGCACCCGTACCGACCGCGCGGCGCAGCGGCTCGTTCGGCAGTTCGATGCTCACCGGCAAACCGGCCGGAAGCGTCGACCAGATGCCGGGGAGGTCGATCCCGCCGGTCCCCGGCACCAGCCGCTCCTCCCGGGCGTGCCGGATCAGCTCCGCGTCGTCGGCCGGCGCGGGCACGGAGCCGTCACACATCTGGGCGTAGTGCAGCCATTCGCGCGGGATCGCCGCGAGGTCCGCGAGCGTCGTCGAGGACCGCGCGACGTGCAGGGCGTCCACCAGGACGCTGCGGGCCGGGCCGTCCGCCTGCGCGACGATCTCCACCGCGGCCTTCGCGTCCGGGACCGCCGTCCACGGCATGAACTCGAGACTCGCGACGATGCCGTACCGCGCGCACAGCTCGGCGAGCCGGGCGTACGAGTCCGTCAGCCGGGCGCGGTCGGTGTCGTCGCCGCCGACGAGCACGGCCTTGGCCCCGAGCCGGGCGCCCGTCTCGAGCAGCGGCACGTACGCAGACGGGTCGAAATCCGCAGCGAGCCGGATGATCTCGAGGTCGAACACCTCGACCGGCGAGTCCGCGAGGCGACGCTCGAGTTCGACGAGCACGCGCTCGTCCTCGTGCAGCGGGTAGGCCGTAGTGCCGGGGGCGGCCGGCAGGAGGCGCAGCCCGATCGTGTCGAACCCGTGGCGCTCGGCGAGCCCCACGTGGTCGAGCGGCGCGGTGTCGAGCACGGTCAGTGCCGCCAGTCCGAGCGGTGCGGTGGTCATCGGTTTTCTCCCGTCGTCGAGGCGAGGCGGCGTCCGGTCAGGAAGCCGAAGGTCATGGCCGGGCCCAGGTTGATACCGCCGGACGGGTAGTGCCCGCCCATCACGCTCGACTGGTCGACCCCGACCGCGAACAGTCCGGGCACCGGCTCGTCGGCGGAGTTCAGGACCCGCGACTCGGCATCGGTGACGAGTCCGGCGAAGGTGCCGAAGCTGCCGGGCAGGACCTTGACGGCGTAGAACGGCCCCTTCTGCAGCGGGGCCAGCGCCGCGTTCGGCCACGGGTTGGCGTAGTCACCGGAGCCGATGGTGAACGGCGTGGTGCCCCGGCCGAACTCGGCGTCGACACCGGCGCGCGCACCCACGTTGAAGGCCTCGACGGTCTGCTCGAGCCCGACCGGATCCACGCCGATCTTCTCGGCGAGTTCGCGCAGCGTCGCGCCGCGGGTGAGGTAGCCCGAGCGCAGGTACGGCCAGATCGGAATCGGCAGGGGCTTGGCGAAGCCCAGCGGCAGGTACTTGATGTACTCCTGGTCTGCGATGAGCCACGAGCACACCTCCTCGCCCTCGGGCACCTGCTGCACCATCGCGAGGGTGTAGTCGTGGTAGCCGAGACCCTCGTTGACGAACCGCTTGCCGTTCGCGAGCACACCGATCACACCGGGCTTGCCGCGATCGAGGATGTGCGGGAACACGCCCTCCTTCCCGTTGCGGTACTTCACCACCGAGACGGGGCAGTACGCGACGGGGGACGCGACGCTGCGGTCGAGGCGGCCGCCGACCGACTCGCCGAGGGTGATGCCGTCACCGGTCGTGGTGGACGGCGTCAGCGTCCAGTGCTCACGCCCGGTCGGGGTGCGCGGGAACAGTGCCCGGCGCCGGTCGATGTCGTGGGCGAAGCCGCCGGTGGCGAGCACGACGCCGCGTCGGGCCGTCACGGTGTACGCGCCCTCGGGGCCGGCGAGACGAACGCCGGTCACCGCGCCCGAGTCGTCGGTGGTGAGCGCTGTCGCCGACGTCGAGACCCGGATCTCCACGCCCCGGTCCAGCGCCGAGCGCAGCAGCCGGCCCACCAGCGCCGTGCCGTTCACCAACTGCTGGCCGCGCTGGTGGAGCGCCAGGTCGATCAGGTGTTTGGTCACCCGCACACCGCAGTGCACGAACGCCTTGAACGAGCGGGTCGAGTGCAGGAACGCCTGCAGGTCCGGTCCGGCCATGATGCCCATGCCGAGGAACGACGTCTCGTACAGCTGCCGGCGCAGCAGCCGGGCGACGTCCGGGCCCAGCTTGCGCAGGCTCACCGGCTTCGGCCCCACCGAGCGGTGCCCGGTGCCGGCGCCGGGGGTGTCGCCGTGGATGTCGGCGATCTTCGCGCCGGGCGTGAACTGCAGTGCCGTCCGGGTCTCGAAGAACTCCACCATCTCCGGCGCCCCGTCGAGCAGCGCGTCCACCTTGGCACCGTCGAAGTTCTCACCGAGCCGGTTCTCCAGGTAGGTACGCGGCAGCGATCGGTCCTCGCGGACGCCGTCTGCGTGCGCGAACATATTGCGCGGGGCCCACATCCAGCCGCCCGACCACGCCGTGGCGCCGCCGCACACGTCGGCTTTCTCCACCACCAGGACCGAGGCCCCGCCCTCGGCGGCCGCGACCGCGGTCGACAGACCACCGGCTCCGGATCCGACCACCACGACGTCGTAGGTGGTGTCGTCGTTCATGTCGGTCATCGGGAATCCTTGTCGGCGAGCGGGGTTGGAGAAAGGT
Source organism: Prescottella equi (assembly GCF_002094305.1). GTDB lineage: Bacteria > Actinomycetota > Actinomycetes > Mycobacteriales > Mycobacteriaceae > Prescottella > Prescottella equi. Next base: position 232,313 of record NZ_LWTX01000001.1, on the reverse strand, counting down.
TCACGACCGTCCCGGTGCGGGAGGATTCGTAGATCGCGGCGACGATCGCGAGCGAGGCCCGCGCATCGCGGCCGGTGACGGCAGGTGCGCGCCCGGTGAGCAGGGCGTCCGCGAAGTCCTGCACCTGCTCGGTGTGGAAGTCGACCAGCCCGGCGTTGACCTCGCCGACGTCGATGTTGGCGTGGACCGCGGTGTGGAACGGCGGGCGCAAGTCCAGTTCGCCCGGCACCGTCCAGATCTCGTTGACGCCGTCGCGGCCCTCGGGGAACTCGATCAGGCTCGCGAGGGCACCGGTGGCACCCATCACCGTCACCCGGTTGCCCAGATTGTGGTTGGCGCCGGTCGTAGCAGTGATGGTCGCCGTGCCCCCGGACGCGAACGACACCACCGCCGAGGCACTGTCCTCGGTCTCGATGTGCGCGCCGTGCGTGTGGGTCCGGATGAAGCCGCTCACCTGCGTCGCCTCCCCCATGAACCACTGCAGCATGTCGATCTGGTGGACGGCCTGGGTCATGAGCACGCCGCCGCCGTCGGTGTCCCAGCGGCCCCGCCACGCGTCCTGCGCGTAGTAGCTCGACGGACGGTGCAGCAGCACCGACGCCTGGCCGAGTGTCGGGACCCCGAGCCGGCCGTCCTCGATCGCGGTCTTGATCCGGCGCGCAGCCGGCCAGAAGCGCCGCTGGAACAGCACACCGAACGTGATGCCGGCCCGGTCCGCGGCCTCGATCATGCGGTCGGCGGCAGCGACGTCCACGGCGATGGGCTTCTCGCAGAGCACGTGGATCCCGGCCGCGGCGGCGGCGAGCACCACCTCCTCGTGCACGGGGTGCGGGGTGCACACGGTGCACGCGTCGAGGCCGAGCGCGATGAGGTCGTCCACGGTGCGGACGGCGTTCGCGACCCCGTACTCGGCGGCGAAACCCCGAGCCCGGTCCAGGTCGAGGTCGGAGCAGCCGACCACCTCGACGCCGGGAACCTGTTGCAGGGCACGCGCGTGGTTGGCGGCGATCCTGCCGCAGCCGACGATGCCGACGCGCAACGTTGTGGTGGGCATCAGAAGTGCTCCTCTCGTTCGACGTCGCGGGCCGCACCCTCACCGCGATCGAGGCTGTCGAGGGCCGCGACGTCCGGTGCGGTCAGCGTCACGCTCAGGGCCGCGAGGTTCTCCGCCTGCCGCGCCGGGTCGGCCGACCGGACCACCGGCACCACGCCCTTGGCGCGGTGCCACGCCAGAACCACCTGCGCCGCAGAGCATCCGATCCGTCCCGCGATCTCGAGCACGACCGGGTCGGCGAGCACGTCGCCGCGTCCGAGCGGGCTCCACGACTGGGTGAGCACGCCCAGTTCGTCGTTCACCTCCCGCACCGGTGTCCGGGTGAGCGACGGGTCCATCTGGATCTGGTTCACCGCCGGGACCTCCCCCGTCTCCGCGACGACGCGGCGCAAGTGGTGCCCGAGGAAGTTGGAGACTCCGACGTACCGCACCAGGCCTGCGTCGCGGCAGGACAGCATGGCCTCGAACGTCGCGACGTAGCGGTCGATCCGGGGCAGCGGCCAGTGGATCAGGTACAGGTCCAGCCGTTCCAGTCCGAGCCGGTCGAGGCTGGCTTCGAGTGCGCCGCGAATGTCACCCGAGACCTGTTCGTTGCCACGGAGTTTCGTTGTGACGAACAGGTCGTCGCGCGGAACTCCGGACTGCGCCAGGGCGGCGCCGACGGCGTCCTCGTTGCCGTAGATCGAGGCCGTGTCGATCTGCCGGTAGCCGGCGTCGATCCCGGCGAGCACCGCCTCGGTGGCCTCGGCGCCGACGAGCGGCCAGGTCCCGAGCCCCATCGGGGGAAGATCGTCGCGGATCATGCGGACACCTCCTGAGCGGCGGCCGCGGCAGCGGTGATCGCCGACGCGACGTCGGCGGCCGTGACGACCGCGGCGTTGACCGAGCCGCCGTCTCCGCTCGCGTCGCCGACGGTGTGGACGCCCAGCCGCGGCGCCAGCGCCCGCAACTCGGCCAGCAGTTCGGTGCGCGGCTCGACGCCCATCGAGATCAGCAGTTCGCCCGGCGCCGCGACCTCACGCTCGACACCCCCGGTGGAGATCACCGCGGTGTCCGCCGTGACCCGCCGGACGATCGACGACAGGTAGGTGGTCAGGTTCTCGCTCGCCGCCAGCCGCGGCAGCAGCACGATCTTGCCGCGCCGTCCGACGTCGTGGGCGATCGTCTCCTGCGGTCCGACCATCACCACCGTGGTGCCGCGCTGCAGCAGATCGTCGGCCACCGCGGCGGCCTCGCGATCGGCCCCGAAGAACGTGATCGCCTCGGGCGCCGGATCACCCGACTGCAGGAACTCCCGCACGTCGCGGATGCGGCGCGTCTCGGCGCCGTCGAGATCGACGACCGGACCGCGGCCACCGGTAGCCAGCACGATCGCGTCGAAGTCCCGATCGGCGAGATCGGCGGCGGCCACCCGGGACCCGAGGTGGCACGCGACCTTCAACTCGGCAATCTCGTCGCGGTACCAGTCGACGAGCCGGCCGTACTCGGGGTACTCGTGCAGGGCCGAGGCGAGCGCGAAATCGCCGCCGAGGTAGTTCCGCTCGTCGAAGAGGTGGACCTCGTGCCCGACCAGCGCCAGCTCACGCGCGGCCGCCATGCCCGACGGACCGGCGCCGACGACGGCCACGCGCACCGCGTTCGGGGCCGGCTCGGTCGGCTGCTCCGCCTCCCGCCCCACCCACGGGTTGACCGTGCACGGGATCGGGCCGGCCGCCAGGCTGTCGATGCAGTAGTTGCAGGCGATGCACGGCCGGTAGCGGCCGCCGTCGAGGGCCCGGTTCGGGAAGTCCGGATCGGCGTGCAGCGTCCGGGCCATGCTCACGAAGTCGGCCTGGCCGGACTCGATGATCCGCGCCGCGACGTCCGGGGAGGTGATGCGGCCGGCGACCCCGACCGGCATGTCGAAGCCCCGCGTGTACTGCGCGGAGTACGGCGCGAGCAGTCCGCGCTCCCACTCACCCGGCTGGATGATCCACTGTCCGGCCTCGTAGTTGCCGGCCGAGACGTCGAGGAAGTCGAGCCGGTCGGTGTCGATCGCGTCGATGCGAGCCCGGGTCGTCTCCGGATCCAGACCACCCTCGACACCCTCGAACGCCGAGAAACGCAGGCCGAGAACGATCTCCGGGGCATGCTCGCGGACCGACACGATCACCCGGTTGACGAAGAGCGTCGGATCCGCCCACTCGTCGTCGCGCTTGTTGTACGCCGGGGACAGGAACTGGTGGATGAGGTAGCCGTGCCCACCGTGCAGCGAGATGACGTCCACCCCGGCCTTCTGGCAGCGCGCCGCCGCCTCGCCGTAGCACTCGATGATGTGCTCGATGTCGTCGCTCCCCAGCTGCTCGGGCATCTCCCCGCCGACCACGTGGCACGGGATCGGGCTGGGCGCGACCGGAACGAACCCGCTCACCGCGCCCTGCGCCGTGCGACCACCGTGATTGAGCTCGACACCGAGCAGCGCACCGTGCGCGTGCACCGCCTCGACCAGCCGGGCGATGCCGGGGATGCGCTCGTCCTCGTCGACGCCCATCTGCCGGATCCGGCCCTTGCCATCGGCGCGGACGTACGCGGCCTCGGTGAACACCAGGGCCGCGCCGCCGGCCGCCCGACGTTCGAGATAGGCGATGTACCGATCGGACATCGTGCCGTCGAAGTCGCAGTAGTTGCGTTCCATCGGAGCGGAGACGAACCGGTTGCGCAGACGCAGCCCGCCGATATCGAGCGGCTGCGCGAACGACTGGGACGCCGTCGCGTGGTCGGACAGCGAATGGGACATGGGAAAACTCCTGTAATGCAATGAGAATGAGAGCGGGGGTCCACAGGGCCACCCGGCCCGCGACCACCACTTTTTCACGCGTTATTGACAGAATCAACGGTTCATTGTGCTGATTCCCGTCAATGTCAATGCGCGAAAAACGCGTGCGCGGATGGGCCGCGCACGCGTTCGTCGTCGTCAGCGCCCGGGAGCGCCGGCCCCGCTCGCCAGTACCTCGCCGAGGTGCGCGCGCATGCGGGACCGGTCGGTCGCCGCACCGGTCAACAGCTCGAACGTGTCCGCCGCCTGGGCGACGAGCATCTGGCCGCCGTCGAGCGTGGCACAGCCGAGAGCGGCTGCCGCGTCGAGAAGTTGGGTTCGCAGAGGGCGGTAGACGATGTCCGCCACCCACAGACCCGCGTGCAGTGCCGCAGGGTCCACCGGAGTTCCGGAATGTCCGTCCATTCCGATCGGGGTGGCGTTCACCAGGCCGGTCCGGGACGCAAGAACGTCGGCCACGTGGCCGAGATCGACCGCCCCACAGGCGGTGTCGGGGAACGCACCGGACACCCGCGCACACACGTCCGCGGCCCGACCCGCGTCGACGTCGGCGATCCGCAGATCCTGCACCCCGGCCGCGGCCAGCGCGTACGCGACCGCCGATCCCGCACCGCCCGCGCCCAGCAGGAGAACGGCGGCGAGGTCCGCGTCGGGCAGCCCTCGCTGCAGTGCGGTGAGGAAGCCGCTGTGGTCGGTGTTGTGTCCGACCAACCGGCCGCCATCGACGACCACCGTGTTGACGGCTCCGAGCAGGCGCGCGTTCTCGGACAGCTCGTCGAGCCCGCCGAGCACCGCCTGCTTGCACGGATGGGTGACGTTGAACCCGGTCCAGCCGGCCGCGGCGAACTCCCGGACGAGGTCCCCGGTCTCACCGACCGTCACCTCGCGCTCGGCGAGGTCGATCAGCTCGTACCGGTACTGGGACAGGCCGAGCGCGGCGGCCTCGTGCTCGTGGAGTTGCGGCGACAGCGACGTCGCGATACCCGCGCCGACCAGGCCGATCCGATGGGTGCGGTCAGCGGCGGTCATGCGTTGCTCCCGGCGAGTTCGCGCGCCTGCGCGGTGGCCCGTTTCTGCGCCTCGCGGCCGGCCGGTTCACCGAGCAGTTCGGTCGGGGTGCGGTGAGTCTCCGGACCGAACATCGCGGCGACCGCCGACAGGACCGCGAAGCCCATGCACATCCACGCCACCGGGACCCAGTTGCTCTCGTCACCGGACGAGAGCAACTGCGCGATCGCCGGAGTGAAGCCGGCGACCAGCAGGCCGAGCATGAGGCTGACCGCCATGCCGGTGTAGCGCACCTTCGCCGGGAACTGCTCCGGGAAGTACGCCGGGTAGATGCCGTTGGGCATCGAGTAGAAGAGACCGATCAGGATGATTCCGGAGGCGAACACCATGGGGACGCTTCCGGTACCTATCGCGTGGAAGAACGCGAACACCATCGCGCCCGCGCCGACGGCGCCGAGGACGAACAGCGGCTTGCGGCCGTACCGATCGGCCAGCATTCCGAAGAGGGGCTGGCTGAGCACCGCGACGAAGTTTGCCGTGGCGATCGCCCAGAGCATCGACTGACGCTCGATCCCGGCGACATTGACCGCGTACGCCAGGGCGAACACGTTGACGATCGTGTTGATCATCGCGAACGAGGAACTCAACGCGACCCGCAGCACCGTCCGCCAGTGCGAGCGGAAGACCTCCACGACCGGGACTGCGGCGACCTCGTCGCTCTCCTTCATCTCCTCGAAGACCTCGGGTTCGTCGAGGCTGCGGCGCAGCCACAACGCGACGACCGTGACGACGATGCTGGCCCAGAACGGAATTCGCCAGCCCCACGAGTACAGCGCGTCGTCGGGGAGGGAGGCGATCGGGATGAACACCAGACTCGAGACGACGATGCCGAACATGATGCCGCTCATCGTGAACGAGGTGAAGAACGAGCGCCGGTCCCCCGGCGCATGTTCGAGCGTGAGCGACGACGAACCGGGCGACTCACCGCCCGCCGACAGCCCCTGCAGCAGACGCAGGAGCACCAGGATGACCGGCGCCGCGACACCGATGGTCTCGTAGGTCGGAAGGCAACCGATGACGAACGTCGACACACCCATCATCAGCAGACAGGCCAGGAGGGCATTCTTACGTCCGAACTTGTCGCCCAGATGCCCCCACAGCACCGCTCCGAGCGGACGAGCGACGTAGGCGACTCCCAAGGTTCCGATCGACAGCAGCGTTGCCGTGGCGCCGTCGCCGGGAAAGAAGATCTTCCCGAAGACGAGCGCCGCAGCGGAGCCGTAGATGAAGAAGTCGTAGTACTCGAGCGTGCTGCCGAGGAATCCCGAAACAGCTGCCCGACGGGCATTCCGGTTCGGTGGTCCGTCCACGGTGCGGGCAGACGTGTGTGCCATGGGGGTCCTTTCGCGCAGGGAAGCCGACGGCTGACGAAGCTGGGGAAATGCCACGTCGCGCCACGAGAGCGGGATGCTCGTGACGGGTGTCACAGCCACCGGCAGGGCACGAGCCTGTCACGCCCGACTATGCCGCGTCCAACACCGAATACGTCTGAGACCCTGACCGATCAGGTCTCGATCCGCGGCGTCGGCAGAATCTCCTCCGACACCCTGAGCGCCACCCGCAGCGCTTCCGAAGCGTTGCGCGGCGACCACGCGATGGCATGGTTCATGTATTTCTCCTCGCCCGACAGGTGAACGAAAACTGTTCCCGGCGGGAGGATCTCGGCAACGCCGGAGGGCATCAACGCGACCCCGACCCCGGCGGCCACCAACATCAGGATCATGTACGGGTCCGTGATCTCCTGAACGATCCGCGGCCGGAACCCCGCGTCGAGGCAGGCGCGCATCGCCACCTCCTGCAGGCTCGACCCCGCCGACAACGGAGTGGTGACGAAGCCGTCCTCGATCAGTTCCCGGAGATCGATCTCGGCCGCACCCGCGAACCGATGGTCGGCAGGCAACACGACCCCGAACGCCTCGCGGCGGATCAACCGGGTGTCCACCGACGTCGACTCGACCGGGAGCCCCACGAAAGCCAGGTCGAGCGCGCCGCTTTCGAGTTGGACGACCGCCTCCCGGGTCATGATCCGGCCGACCAGAGAGAGTTCCACGTTCGGATAACGCTGCCGCAGCGCCCGGGTGAGCGGCGGCAGTGACTTGTGATTGAGCACGCCGGTGAAGCCGATCCTGATCCTTCCGTAGACCCCACCCGACGAGGATCGCGCCGCGTGGCGAGCGGTGTCGACATTCTCGAGCAGTCGATAAGCATGCGGGATGAACGCATGCCCGGCAGAGGTCAGCGCCACGCTGCGCGTGCTCCGCTCGAAGAGAGTGACGCCCAGATCCTTCTCCAGCTTCCGGATCGTCTGGCTCAGCGGCGACTGAGCCATCTGCAGTCGCGCCGCGGCCCGCCCGAAGTGCAACTCCTCGGCGACCGCGACGAACGCGTGCACCCATCGAATCTCCATCCCGCTCCTCCACGACTTGACGCCTGTGCCGCACGCCATATATTCAGCTACCGACATATTCAAAAGTTTGATTATGTGCGTTGGCAACTTAAACCATGACGAGTGCGCAAACAACGACAGGAGCAGAAATGACGGCAACGTATCCCGACGGCACGACGGCCCTCGTCACCGGAGGCGCCAGCGGTATAGGGGCGGCGTGCGCGAAGTTGCTGTCGGACAGCGGTGTTCGCGTCGTCACGGCCGATGTGGCGGTCGGGGCGGACGTGCGCCTGGATGTGACCGACGAAGCGGCGGTCGACTCGCTGCGCCGCGAACTCGGACGCGTCGACATCCTCGTCAACAGCGCCGGCGTGGTCGGCCCCTCGGCCCCACTCGTCGACCTGGACCTCGACGCGTGGCGCCGGACGTTCCGCATCAACGTCGACGGGGTCTTCCTCATGTGCCGGGCGTTCGTGCCCGCCATGGTCGATGCGCGATGGGGCCGGGTGGTGAACCTCGCGAGCATCGCAGCCAAGGACGGCAACCCCACACAGAGCGCGTACTCGGCGTCGAAGGCCGCGGTGATCGCACTGACCAAGTCGCTCGGGAAGGAGATCGCCCGCACCGGAGTACTCGCGAACGTTGTGGCACCCGCGGCCGTCGAGAGCCCGATGAACGCCCGAACGGATCCGGCGATCCTGGCACGATCGCAGAGCCTGACCCCGATGGGGCGGATGGGCCGTCCGGACGAGATTGCCGAACTGGTCGGCTGGTTGTGCTCGGATGCGGTCAGCTTCTCGACGGGCGCGGTGTACGACGCCAGCGGCGGCCGCGCGAGCTACTGACCGGTGGGGCGGCCGGAGGGGTCACGGCCGCCCCGAAGCGATCAGCGCGCCGTGGCGGCCTTGACGATCTCGTACATCTCCGCGATCGCGCGGGCACAGTCGCCCTGCGTGTAGCCGAGCAGCGCGGTCTCGGCCGGATCGGTGTCGTACGCAATGACGTTGCCCCGGCCCTGGACGATGAAGCTGTCGGGCAGCAACGGATGCTCCTCGTCGCGCTCTTCGATCGAACGGTCACCTCCAGCGGCGTCGACCAGCAGCTGGAAGTACTCGGCGAAGGTGAGGTTCTGGTCACCGATCAGGTAAGCCCGGCCGGACTCGGCGTTCTGCAGCGCACCCCAGATCGCCTCGGCGAGCGACTGCGCCGACATGTAGTTCGTGCCGCCGGCCGGTGCGAAGTCGGGGATCTGCGGCTCGTTGCCCGCAGCCCACGAGAACAGCTTGCGATAGCGCTTGGCGGACACGCCGCTGATGGCGCCCAGGATCGACGGCGGGTTCAGCGTCGAGACGTTGAAGTTCTCGTCGGCCAGGGCGCGCGCACCCTCGTCCGCCGCCTTGCGCGCGGCCACGTACGGCATCGTCTCCGCGTACTCCGGCCGCAGGTGGTGGTAGTAGCTGCCGACCTGGACGAAACGCGAGACCCCGGCCTCCTTCGCGAGCGCAGCGAAGCGCGGCACGCCACCGGTCTGGGTCTTCTCCCAGAACTCGGCCTCGTCCACGTCGCGGCCCATGTGCCGGATGTCCTGGCCCGCAGCGAACACGACGGCCTCGAACGGCGCCAGATCGTCGACCGTGAACGTCTGCTCCGTGTAGTCACCGAGCAGCACCGGGAAATCACGCACCGGGGAGTCGTCGGCCAGCGGATTGCGGGCGGCGACGGTGACGTCGTTTCCCTGATCACGCAGGTGCAGCGCGGTGTGGGCGCCGATCATGCCGGTGCCGCCGACGATCAGGATCTTCATGGAATGCCTCTTCTGTAGGTGGAGCGGTACTACCCTCACGAACCTACGGACGACACGATCGCCTGCATCCCGGATTCTCACCGAGCGAGAAACCGCCCGGGTTCGGCCGGCCCCGACCCCGACGCGGGGCCGGCCGAGACCCGTCCTCGCCGGTCAGCCCAGCGGGGTGCCGACGTAGTTCTCGGCGAGCAGCGTGCGGCCGGCCACCGACCGGGTGACCATGTCGAGCTCCGCGACCTGACGCTTGTGGTCGAAGCCGGACGCGTCCGGCAGTCGGTGCATCATCGAGGACATCCACCACGAGAAGTGCTGCGTGCGCCAGATGCGCGGCAGCACCGTCTCGGTGTAGGAGTCGAGTCGGCCGCGGTCGCCGGTCTCGAAGAACTCGGCCATGCCCTTGGACAGGACGTAGACGTCGGCGACGGCGAGATTGAGGCCCTTCGCTCCGGTGGGCGGCACCGTATGAGCGGCGTCGCCCGCGAGGAACAGGTTGCCGTGCTGCATCGGCTCACACACGAAGCTGCGGAACTGCAGGATCGACTTCTCGAAGATCCGGCCGTCCTTGATCTCCGCGCCCTCACCGTCCACGCGTGCGTGCAGTTCCGACCAGATGCGGTCGTCCGACCAGTTGTCCACCGAGTCGTCCGGATCGACCTGGAGGTAGTGGCGCTGGACCTGCGGGGTACGGGTGCTGATGAGCGCGAAACCCCGCGGATGGTTCGCGTAGATCAGTTCCTCGGAGGACGGCGGCGCCTCGGCGAGGATGCCGAACCACGCGAACGGGTACTGGCGGAAGTGGTCCTGCCGAATCGACGGCTCGGGGATCAACTTGCGGGTCTTGGTGCGCGAGCCGTCGCAGCCGCCGACCAGCGCACAGGTGAGCGTCTGCTCGCTCCCGTCCGCGTCGGTGTACGTGATGTAGGGCTTGTCGGAGGTGTGGTCGTGCACCTCGACGTCGGAGACGCCGAAACGAATGTCGCCGCCGTCGGCGAGCCGCTTGGCGATGAGGTCCACGAGGACCTCGTGCTGCGGATAGACCGTGACGGCGCGGCCGCCGGTGAGTTCGTCGAACGCGATGCGGTGTCCGCGTCCGCCGAAGCGCAGTTCGATGCCGTGGTGCTCGAGCCCCTCGGCCTTCACCCGGTCGCCGAGGCCGGTCTCCACCATCAGGTCGACGGTGTTCTGCTCGAGCACGCCCGCGCGGATGGTGCCCTCCACCTCTTCCCGCGTCCGAGCCTCGAGAACGACGGATTCGATGCCGCGCAGGTGCAGGAGATGGGACAGCATCAGTCCGGCCGGGCCGGCGCCGACGATGCCGACCTGGGTGCTCGAGATGGACATGGGTAACTCCCTCGGTAGATCGTGATCGCCAACACTGTCCCGGCGAACGACCCGTGCGCGGCAGGACCACTTTCACTGAGTGAAAGAGTATTTCGTCCCTGTCAGGTGAGACGTGTGTCACGCGACGCCACGGGAGATACCCCGCGCAGCGGCCCGCAGGGCGGGAATCAGGGGTGCCGGATCCTCGTCCGCACGAACCACCACGGAGACCGACGCGATCACCTCGCCCCCGGGACGTAGAACGGGCGCAGCCACCGCGAGCGTGCCGATGTTGAGATGCTCCCGGCAGACGATGAACCCGGTCCGCCGGATCTCGTCCAGCGTCTGACGCAGCCGGTGCTCGCTCGTGATCGTGTGGGGGGTGAACCGCTCGAGTCCCCCGGCCAGCACCGCGCCGAGCAGATTCGGGCCACCGTGCGCGAGGAGAACGAGACCCCCACTCGACGCGTGCAGCGGCAATCGCCCTCCGGCCCGCCCCACCACCGCAACCGCGCCGCGCGCCGAAAGCCGCTCCACGTACAGCGCCTCGAGTCCGTCGCGGACGATCAACTGCACGTTCTCCCGTGTCGCCTCGTACAGGTCTTCCAGGTAGGGCATGGCCACCTGCCTGAGACCGTGTGCGCGGGGCGCGAGAGCTCCCAGTTCCCAGAGCCGGACGCCGATCTCGTAGCGACCCTCGCCGTCACGTTCGAGCGCACCCGTCTCGACCAGTCGGGCGCACAGTCGATGGACGGTCGGTAGCGGCAGCCCGGTCCGCCGAGCAAGTTCGGACTGCGTCATCCGCAGTCGCTCCGAGGAGAACGAGTTGAGCACCCGGAACGCCCGACCGATCATGCTGCGGTCGATTCCACCTTCGTCGCTCACCTGCCCAGTGTGGCCGGACCACACGCGCAGCAGACCGCCAACCCCTCGGTTTGCGGCTTGACATTCTCCTGTGACCCACCCAACAATGACCGAGTTCTTAAATTGAACGGTGGTTCGTATTGCGAACACCTTGGCTTCTGGAGATCGAATGAGCACCATCGAACGACTCGAGACACGCGGCCGCGCCGCGATGTGGGTCGCCCCACTGTGTTGGATCGCCGTCCTCCTCGACGGCTTCGATCTCGTGGTCCTGGGTGCGGTGATCCCCTCACTGCGCGAGTACGGCGACTGGAACCTGAGCACCAGCGCGATCACGACGATCTCCACGTTCGGCCTCGTCGGTATGACGATCGGCGCCCTCGTCATCGGCACCCTCACCGACGTGATCGGACGGCGGCGAGCACTGATCTACGCCGTCGCGGCGTTCTCGGTTCTCACGCTGCTGTGCGCGGTCGCGCCGAATCCGTTCGTCTTCGGACTGCTCCGCTTCCTCGCGGGAGTCGGACTGGGCGGCGCCCTGCCCACCGCGCTGGCCCTGGTGAACGAATTCTCCAAGAAGCAGGGTGGCGGATCGGCATCGACGATGCTGATGACCGGCTACCACGTCGGCGCCGTCGCCACGGCGGCCCTGGCACTCGTGCTCATCGACCCGTTCGGCTGGCACTCGATGTTCGTCGTCGGCGCCGCACCGGCCGTCGTACTGATCCCGTTGATGATCAAGTACCTGCCGGAATCGCCATCCTACCTGCTGTCCAAGGGCCGCCGCGAGGAAGCCGCGACCATCGCGGCACAGTACGGACTCACGCTCGAGGCAGCCACGGCCGCCGACGCCCCCGTGGCCACGGCCACCGACCCCGTCAAGACGCTCTTCTCACGAAAGTTCCTGCGCAACAGCATCGCCATCTGGGTGACGTCGTTCATGGGCCTGCTGCTGGTCTACGGCCTCAACACCTGGCTGCCGACGATCATGCGCGAGGCCGGCTACGAACTCGGTGCGGCCCTGACCTTCCTGCTGATCCTCAACGCCGGCGCCGTCGTCGGCCTGCTGGTCGCGGGCCGCGTCGCCGACAAGGTGGGGCCGCGGACCGCGGCAATCGCATGGTTCACCGGCGCAGCCGTCTTCCTCGCGCTGCTCAGCATCGACGTCGGCGGCGGCATCTACGTCATGGTCTTCCTGGCCGGCTGCTTCGTCTTCAGCGCGCAGGTGCTCGTGTACGCGTTCACCAGCGCCAACCATCCCGCGAACGTTCGTGCGACAGCCCTCGGCTGGTCGGCGGGCGTCGGCCGGGTCGGCGCGATCTGCGGACCGATCCTCGGTGGCGCGCTGCTCGGCGCCGGCTACGCGGTGCCGTGGGGCTTCTACGCCTTCGCCCTGGTCGGTCTGATCGGCCTCGTGGCGATCGCCTCGACCCGCAATCTCGGCACCGACTGACGGACCGCACACGAGAGAGGGCCGGCCGGGATTCCCGGTCGGCCCTCTCTCGTCGGACGACGCCCCCTACCGGATCGGTGCGAGCGTGGGCCGCTTGGCGGTGATGCCGTCGCCCGACGACGTCCCGCGCAGTCGGCGCCCGACCCACGGGACGAGGAACTCGCGCCTCCACCGGCGGTCGGCCTCGCGCTGGGACGCCCTGTCGGTGGGCAGCTCCGGACCGAGCGGGTCCATCACGATGTGGTGCTCGACGCCGAGGGTCTGGAGCACCCGGATCGCCATGTTCTGATGTCCCGGGGTGGACATGTGCAGGCGGTCCCAGTCCCACATCCGCAGGTCGCGGTACTCGTCGAAGCGCCAGAAGTCGACGATCCGGGCGCCGTGCCGGTCCGCCACCTCCCGGACCAGTTCGTTGTAGATCGCGGACCGGCCGCGCAGCTTGCCGAACACTGCCGCCCAGCCCGCGTCGTAGGCGGTCCACACGAGCACCTCGGCGCCGGTCGCGGCGAGCTTGCCGATGGCCTCGTCGTAGCGGGCGACGAGCGCGTCGATGTCGATCTTGGGCCGCATGAAGTCGTTGCCACCGGCGTAGATGGTCACGAGGTCGGGCTCCAGCGCGACGGCCGCGTCGATCTGTTCGTCGACGATGGGGCCGAGCAGCCGACCCCGGACCGCGAGATTCGCGTATCCGAAGTCGGCGCTGCGCGTGGCAAGTTCCTCGGCCACCCGGTCCGCCCAGCCCCGCAGCCCGTTGGGCCGGGTCGGGTCGGGGTCGCCCACCCCCTCGGTGAACGAGTCACCGAGGGCGACGTACCTGTGGAAGACCGGTTCCTGCGACAACATGACCCCAGTATTTCAGTAGCAGCGCTAAAGAAGTTGGCGGCGTGCGCAATCACACGTCGGTGCTGAACCGCACCCCGCCGTCGGGCAACTTCACGCCGGGCCACACGCGGGCGCCGCCGATCAGCTCGCAGCGGGCACCGACGTCGGCGCCGTCGCCGATCACCGCGTCCCGGATCAGGGCGCGCGGACCGATACGGGCACCGAAACCGATGATCGACCGCTCGACCACCGCACCGGCCTCGACCTGGGCGCCGTCGAACAACACCGCGCCGTCCAGTCGGGCTCCGGCGCCGACCTCGGCACCGCGGCCCACGACGGTGCCGCCGATCAACAGCGCACCCGGCGCCACCCCGGCGCCCGGATGCACGAGCGACTCGCCGCGCGGACCCTCGAGGGCCGGCGACGGCGCGATGCCGCGCACCAGGTCGGCCGAACCGCGCACGAAGTCGTCCGGGGTACCCATGTCCCGCCAGTACGACATGTCGACGTGGCCGAACACGCGGGCACCGTCGGCCAGCAGGGCCGGGAACACCTCGCGCTCGACCGACACCGGGCGATCCGACGGAATCTTCTCGATGATCTCGCGGCGGAAGACGTAGCAACCGGCGTTGATCTGGTCGGTCGGCGGATCCTGCGTCTTCTCGAGGAACGCCTTGACCCGGCCTTCCTCGTCGGTGGGGACGCAACCGAACGCGCGCGGATCGCCGACCCGCACGAGGTGCAGCGTGACGTCGGCGTTGGTGCGGTGGTGCGTGTCGAGGACCGCGGCCAGGTCGGTGCCGCCGAGGACGTCGCCGTTGAAGACCATGATGTTGTCGGCGCGCAGGCTCGGCAGCACGTTGCGGATGCCGCCGCCGGTGCCCATCGGCTCCACCTCGGTCACGTACTCGATCTCGAGCCCGAGGTCGCTGCCGTCACCGAAGTGCTCCTCGAACACCTTCGCCTTGAACGACGTGCCCAGGACGACGTGCTTGATCCCGGCCTGCTTGATCCGCGCCAACAGGTGCGTCAGGAACGGAACTCCCGCCGTGGGGAGCATCGGCTTGGGCGCCGACAACGTCAGGGGACGCAGCCTGGTCCCCTGGCCTCCCACCAGAATCACGGCATCGGTCTCCGCAGCGAGTGTCATGCTTTCCCCTCTGTCTCGATCTCTTCGTCCTCGCGTCCCGTGCGCTGGCGGACGGCTGCCGCAACCGCCAGCTTCGAACGCAGTGCCAATCCCCCGCGCAGGGCCCACCGCAGCGGCGCCTGCCACCACAGCGGATGCCGGTCCGCCTGGAAGCGGTAGGCGCTCTCGTGATGTGCGGGCAGCATCAGTTCGGGATGCTTGCCGGCCGCGTGCCCCTTGGCGTGGGTGACCTCGGCCGACGGGACGAACACGTTGAGCCAGCCGGCCCGTCCCAGCCGGTCCCCGAGGTCGACGTCCTCCATGTACATGAAGTAGCGGGAGTCGAATCCGTTCACCGAATCGAACGCGGACCGGCGCATCAGCAGGCACGAGCCGGACAACCAGCCCGCGGGCCGCTCGGTGATCGTCTCGTTTTCCTGCCGGTACCGCTGCGTCCACGGATTCGACGGCCACACCGTGCCGAGCACCGCGTGCCCGGCGCCGGAGATCAGGTCCGGAACCTGCCGGGCGGACGGGTACACGCTGCCGTCGGGCTCGCGCACCATCGGGCCCAGTGCGCCGGCGCGCGGCCACCGGTCGGCGGCCGCGAGCAACTCGTCGATCGATCCGGGAGACCACCGCACGTCGGGGTTGACGACCACGACGAACTCGATGTCGGGGTCGATCTCGGCGACGGCGCGGTTGATCGCGCCGCCGTAGCCGATATTGCCGCCGGTACGCAGCAGCCGGACATGATCGTGAGCTGCTGCGGCGGCCTCGGGGGCGCCGTCCGTCGAACCGTTGTCGGCGAGGATGACCTGCGGGTTCTCGACCGTCGCGTCGGCCAGCGTGCTCAGAAAATGTTCCAGGTGCTCGCCCGGCGAGTAGGTCACCGTCACCACGGCCAGCTTCGAACTCACGCGGACAACCCTAGCCCGCGCGCCCGTATCGTCCTCATCGACGCTGCGCCAGCGCGTCGGCGAGGGCGTCGCGCCACGGGCGCAGCGGCGTCAGCCCGGCCGCTTCCCACGCGCGGGGAGACAACACGGAGTAGGCCGGTCGCGGTGCCGGACGCACGAACTCGGCACTGGTGCACGGCCGGACCCGTTCGGGGTCCGCGCCCACCCCGGCGAACACCGCGCGCGCCAGGTCGAACCACGTGGCGCTACCGGCGTTGGTGGCGTGCAGCGTCGCCCCGGGCCGGCCACCGACACGCGCCAGTTCGAGCAGGCCCGCGGCCAGATCCACCGCGTACGTCGGCGAACCCACCTGGTCGTCGACCACGGAAACCGTGTCCTTCTCCTTCTCGAGCCGCAGCATCGTCGCGACGAAGTCGGTACCGCTTCCCGTGTACACCCACGCCGTCCGGACGATGTGTGCGTCGGGGAGCACCGCACGGATCGCCAGTTCGCCGGCCAGCTTGGTCCGCCCGTACGCGGTCCGGGGGCCGGTCGGATCCCCGGGCTCGTACGGTGCGGCGTCGGCGCCTGCGCGGTCCCCGGAGAACACGTAGTCGGTGGAGACGTGGATCAGGTCGGCGCCCGCCTTCGAGCAGGCCGACGCGAGATTCCGGGCGCCGGTCTCGTTGACCGCGGTCGCTGCCGCCTCGTCCGTCTCGGCGGCGTCCACGGCGGTGTACGCCGCGCAGTTCACGACGACGGCGCCGGGCGCCACCCACGAGTCGACGGCACCCGCGTCGGTGATGTCCAGCTCAGCCGAACCGACACCCTCCACCGGCAGGCCAGCGGCCTCGGCGCACTGCACCAATCGGCCGCCGAGTTGCCCCCGCGCACCCGTCACCAGAATCCTTCGCACAGGGAGCGAGTCTGGCACGCCGAGCGCCGCCATGCCCTGTCGAAGCGGAATCACCAGTAGCCTTGTCGCCAGTATGAGTACCGACCGTCATGGAGGCCGACGCGTGCCACACGAGCCCACCGCACGGAGGGTGCCGCGAGCGCAGAACCCGCTCTCGCGCATTCAGATCGCAGTCGCGGTCGTCGCGGTGCTGGTCCTCGTCATAACCGGATTCGCCTGGCGCAGTGTCGATTCGCTGCGCTCGAATCTCGCCACGATCGGCGGCCTCGGCCTCGGTGGCGCCAAGGACGGCGCCGTCGACATCCTGCTGGTGGGCACCGACAGTCGCACCGACGCGCACGGCAATCCGTTGAGCCAGGCGGAACTCGACTCGCTGCGTGCGGGCGAGGAGGTCGCGTCCAACACCGACACGATCATTCTCGTCCGGGTACCCAACGACGGCAGTTCCGCGACCGCGATCTCGATTCCGCGCGATGCGTACGTCGACGTGCCCGGCCTCGGGAAATCGAAGATCAACGCCGCCTACGGCGCCACGAAGGAAGCCGAGCGCCAGAAGCTGATCGAGGACGGCGAGTCCGAGAAGACCGCCGAGAACGAATCGAGCCAGGCCGGCCGCGAGGCTCTCATCAAGTCGGTGGCGAACCTCACAGGGGTGACGGTCGACCACTACGCCGAGATCGGGCTGCTGGGCTTCGTCCTGCTGACCGATGCCGTCGGCGGTGTCGACGTGTGCCTCAACGCGGCTGTGGACGAACCCCTCTCGGGCGCGAAGTTCCCCGCCGGCGAGCAGACGCTGTCGGGGCCGAACGCGTTGAGCTTCGTCCGTCAGCGCCACAACCTGCCCCGCGGCGACCTCGACCGCATCGTCCGCCAGCAGGTGTTCATGGCCTCGCTGGTGCGCGAGGTACTCAGCGCGAAGACACTCACCAGCCCGGGCAAGCTCAACCAGTTGAGCGCGGCGGTGAAGCGCTCGGTGGTACTCGACTCCGACTGGGACATCATCGAATTCGCCACCCAACTCCAGGACCTGGCGGGCGGCAAGGTGCGGTTCGAGACCATCCCGGTGGTCGACATCAACGGGATGACCGACTACGGCGAGTCGATCGTGCAGGTCGACCCCAAGGCGGTTCGCAAGTACGTGGCCTCCCTCGCCGGTGAGGAGCCCGCCGAGGACGACACCACCACCTCCACGACGCCGACGACCATGCCGGACATCGAGGTGTCCTCGGTGACGGTCGACGTCGCGAACGACAGCAGCATCAGCGGTCTCGCGTCCACCGTCGCCGCGACGCTCGAGGACGAGGGGTTCGGACTGGGCGACGTCGGCAACAACACCGGCAAGTCCGTGAGCCGCAGCACGGTGTTCGCGAACAAGTCCGACAGCCAAGCCGGCCAGGCGGTTTCCGTCACGCTCGGTGGACTGCCGATCGAGGCGGACTCGTCGCTCGCGTCCGGCGAGGTTCGCGTCGTGCTCGCCGGCGACTACAAGAGCCCCGCGGGTTCGTCGACCGGGTCCGGCGGCGTCGCCGACGCGGGTACCTCCCCCACCCCCGTCGAACCCGGGCCCGCGATCGACGCCGGCAACAAGGGCCCGCACTGCGTGAACTGACCGGACAGGGAACCGACCCCGCCGCGTGAACTGACAGAATGGGCGCCGTGACCGACCTGACCACCGCACTGCTCGATCCGATTCTCGCCGCCGACCCGGCGGGCCCCCGGATCACCTACTACGACGACGCCACCGGCGAGCGCATCGAACTGTCGGCGGTCACGCTCGCCAACTGGGCCGCGAAGACCGCCAACTTCCTGTCGGACGAGTTCGCGCTCGTGCCCGGCGCCCGGGTGTCGGTGCTGCTGCCCGCGCACTGGCAGACCGCCGCCGTGCTGCTCGGCGCCTGGTGGGCGGGCCTGGAGGTCACACTCGAGGCGGATCCCGACGCGGACGCCGCCCTCGTGACGGTCGACCGACTGGACGATGTGGCCGACGTCCCCGAGGTCGCGGTCCTCTCGCTCGACGCGTTCGGGCGCCCCGTTCCCGACCTGCCTGTCGGCGTCACCGACTACGCGACGGCCGTCCGGGTGCACGGTGACCAGTTCCGGCCGAGCGGTTCCGGCCCTGCGGCCCTCGACGGCCGCGGCGTCGACGACGTCCTGTCCGCCGCCCGCTCCGGGGCCGCCGCCGACGGTGTCACCGGAAGCGACCGGGTGCTCTCCACCCGGTCCTGGTCGACGCCCGACGAGCTCATCGCCGGGCTGGTCTCGGTGCTCGCGGTGGGCGCGTCGCTGGTACAGGTGGCCAATCCCGACGCCGACGCGGTCGAACGTCGCGTCGGCGCCGAGAAGATCACCACCCGAGTCGGCGGGTAACCGGCTCACGCCAGTGCGGCCACCGGCGCCGTGCGCGCCGCCCGGCGTGCCGGCAGGATCGCGGCGACGACGCCGGCGATCCCGCCGCCGAGCACGATCAGCAGCAGCGTCAGCCACGGCAGGGTCCCGAGTTCGAGGTCGTCGAATCCGAACACCGACGCGGATCCGGTGATGCCGAACGCCAGACCCAGCACGACTCCGAGTGCGGACGCTACACCGGCGATCAGCACGGCTTCCCACAGCAGCAGCGACCGCAGACCCGCCCGGGTCAGGCCCACCGCCCGGAGCAGCCCGGACTCGCGGCGGCGCTCGAGCACCGACAGCGCCATCGTGTTCCCGACACCGATCAGGGCGATCACCACGGCCACCGACAGCAGCCCCGCGACGATCATCAACAGTGTGTCGAGGACCGTGTCGAGGGTCGCCCGCATCAACAGGGAGCCACCGACGTCGCTGCCCGGCGCCAATTGCTCCGCCAGTGACGCGATCTCGTCCCGGACCGCGCGCTGGTCGTCGTCGGAGAGACCGTCGACGAGCCGGATCCACAACTGCTCGGTACTCACCTGCGACGACAGCGTCCCCAACGCCCGCTGCTCGACCATCGCGGGCAGCTCACCCGAGTCGCCCACGGTGAACTCGCCGCGCGCCGCGTTGCCCGCGAGCATCACCATGGCTCCGGATTCGAGGCCGAGCCCGTTCCGGTCGTCGGCGGGCAGCAGCAGTTGACGGTTGCCCGGCAGGTCGATGTCGGTGCGCAGGGTCGCGCGCACCGCCGGAACGTCCGTGCCGTACACCGTGAGGGCGCGGCCGTCCGGGAGGGTGAGGTCCGCGACCGAGAGCGGTGCCACCGCATCCACCCCGTCCAGCGCCCGCACGCGGTCGGTGAGATCGATCGGCAGTCCCCCGTCCTGGTGCGTGGAGACGCTGACGTCCACCGGGAACTGGTCGTCGACCGCGCCGGGGGCACTCGCCTTGGTGACCGCGATCCCGACGACGAGTGTGCTCGTGAGCGTCACGCCGATCAGCAGTGCCGTCGCGGTCGCCGCGGTGCGCCGGGGGTTGCGCCCGGCGTTGCCCGCCGCGAGCATCCCGACCGGGCCACCGAAACGGCCCAGCACCGCACCGACGCGGGAGATCACAGCCGGGACGATTCGCTGGCTCAGCAGCACGATCGCCACGAACGTCAGCAGTCCTCCGACACAGGCGATGAGCACCTGAGCGGTGGCCACACCGACCGCCAGGATGCCGACGCCGACGACCAGCCCGAGCAGGCCCAGGAAGCGGCGGGCCCGCGAGACCACCAGTGGTTCGGGTTTCGACTCGAGCGGCTGCAGCGCCGCCAGCGGCGACACCCGCGTCGCCGCCCGGCCGGGTGCCGATGCCGCGATCATCGTCATGGCGATGCCGACGAGCAGCCCCGCGATCACCGTGACCGGGGTGACGGTCAAGCCGCGCAACGGAATCGGGGCGTCGGTGGCGGCCACGATCCGGCCCACCGCCCAGGCTGTCGCGACACCGGTCGCCACACCCAGCACCGACGCGACCGCGCCCACCCCGGCAGCCTCGGCCCGCACGCTGCGTCGCACCTGCGCGGCCGTCGCGCCGACGCAGCGGAGCAGCGCCAGCTCCTGGGTCCGGGCAGCGAGCAGCACCGCGAACGTGTTCGCGATGACCAGCCCCGCCACCACGACCGCGATGGCGCCGAACGCGAGAAGGACACTCGCCAGCAGATCGGAGTCGCCCAGGTACTGCTGCGACGCGAGTTCCGTCTGCCGGGCCGCGGTCTCCACGGTCGTGTCCGCCGGCAGCGCCGCGCGGACCCGGTCGGCCAACTGTTGCTGCGTCACGATGCCGTCGCCGGCGACACGGATCTCCCGCGCACCGCCACCCGCAGTCCACGCGTCCAACTGCGCGGGCGTCGCGAACACCGTGGCGCCGTCCATGCCCTGCGCCGTGCCGGACAGGTCGACATGTCCGACCACCTTCGCGGTCTCGGTGACCTGCCTGTCGCCGCCGAGCGTCGTGACGGTGATGTCGCTGCCGAGTGGGACACCCGAGTCCTTTTCCACCGCAACCTCACCCGGCACGTCCGGGAAGCGCCCGTCGGCGAGGGACTGCCAGCGCAGCGACGCGTCGTCCGCCACGGACTGCGCGGACCCCCACGCCGCGGACTCGCCGTCGCGTCGCACCTTGACGCTGACCGAGACGTCCTCGCTCACCGCCCGCACGCCCGGCACCGCCGCGACCGCGGCCACGTCGGCGCTGCCGGTCACCACGACGTCCGACGACGCGTACTGACCGGCCAACGAGTCCGTCACGCCGGACTTCAGTGTCGAGTTCAGGGTGAGCGTCGCGACGATGAAGGCCACCGAGATCACGACCGCGAGCGCCGAGGCGACGTACCGTCCCGCGTGGGCCCGCATCTGCGCCCATGCCAGCCCGCGCATCAGTGCGTCCTGCTGACGTCGTCGGCACCGAGCAGGCGCATCGTCTCGATCACCGAATCGGTGGTGGGACGGTCGATCTCACCGGCGATCCGGCCGTCGGCGATCAGCACCACCCGATCCGCGTAGGACGCCGCGACCGGATCGTGTGTCACCATCACCACGGTCTGACCCGTCTCGCGCACACTCGAGCGCAACAGGTCCAGAACCTCCGCGCCGGTGCGGGAATCGAGATTGCCGGTGGGCTCGTCCGCGAAGATCACGTCGGGCTGCGGCAGCAGAGCCCTCGCCACCGCGACCCGCTGCTGCTGCCCGCCCGACAACTCGTGTGGGCGGTGTCCGAGCCGGTCGGTCAACCCCAGTCGCCGCACCACCTCGTCGCGCCATCCCGGCTCGGGCAGACGTCCCGCCAACCGCATCGGCAGCAGCATGTTCTCCTCCGCCGACAGCACCGGCAGCAGGTTGAACGCCTGGAACACGAAGCCGATCCGATCCCGTCGCAGTTCCGTGAGCGCGCGGTCGCCCAGGGTCGTGATCTCGGTGCCGCCCACTTCGACGGTCCCGGCTGTCGCGGTGTCCAGGCCGGCGAGGCAGTGCATCAGCGTCGACTTACCCGAGCCCGAGGGTCCCATGATCGCCGTGAACATCCCGGCCCCGAAGTCGACGTCCACCCCGCGCAGTGCATGGACCGCGGTGTCGCCGCTGCCGTACGTCTTCGTCAGGCCCCGAGCCCGCACCTTCTGGTCGTCAATTCTCATGCAGTCGACGTTATGGCTGGTTAGGGGCCCGGCACATCGGAGCGCGGGGCGATCTCCAGGCGGGCCGCCGTCATCCCTGGGTAGGACCGGCGGTCATCCTGGGTGCCCACTCCCGGGCCTCGAGCGTGGAAATCCGCACACCCGACTCAGGACTGGACGCTACGGCTCTCCACAGGCCCTGGCCCATCCACAGACTTTTCCCCTCCCTGGGTGCCACACCGCGGTGCGTCATACCCGGGTCGGACTCTCCCCTCGTGAACCACTTCGGCATCCACACCCGTTCCGAGCCCCGTTCCAGAGTTGTCGTCGAAGTCGACGGACGCGAATTCCACAGCGGACCGGAGGTGTTCCACAGCGGCCGGAAGCGGCAGAACTGGCTGGTCCGGCAGGGATGGCCGGCGCTCGCGTCGCGCCCCGGCCTGAGTGTCCGCCCCTTCCGAGGTGCGGCGGGAATCCGCCCGGGAGGCGCAGGAGTGGGCGCAGAGGCCGACTCAGTCGGAGCCGAGCAGATCCTGCGGACGGACAAGACCGACCTGGAACGCGTAGACCACGGCCTGGACCCGGTCGCGCGAACCGGTCTTCGAGAGCACCCGTCCCACATGGGTTTTCACGGTCGCCTCGGACACCACGAACTTCTGTGCGATCTCCGAGTTCGACAACCCGTGGGCCATCGCCTCGAGCACCTCGATCTCGCGCGGGGTCATGTCCTCGGGCAGCGACGGGGCCGCCGAGTCGCTCAACATCGGCCCCACGTGCTGCAGCAGCTTGCGGGTGGAGCGGGCCTCGATCACGGCGTCGCCGCGGTGGACGGTGCGGATCGCGGCCAGCAGTTCCTCCGGGGGCACGTCCTTGAGCAGGAAACCGCTGGCGCCCGCACTGATCGCCGACATCACGTACTCGTCGTTCTCGAACGTGGTGAGCACCACCACCTTCGGGGAGTCGTCCCGCGCGGTGAGCCGGCGGGTGGCCTCGATGCCGTCCAGGTGCGGCATCTGCACGTCCATCAGCACGACGTCGGCGGCTGTGCGCTCCAACTCGGCCACACCCGCCGCGCCGTCGGATGCCTCGAGCACCACGGTGAGATCGGGCTGCGAGTCGATCACCATGCGGAAACCCGCCCGCACGAGCTGTTGGTCGTCGACGAGCGCCACACGGATCATGCGGACCAGCCTAGGGCGCGACGTACGGGAGCAGTCCCTGCACCCGGTAGCCGCCCCCGGACGCCGGACCGGCGGTCAGTCGCCCTCCGTGGAGTTTGGCGCGTTCGGTCATCCCGATCACGCCCTGACCGCCCGGCGACGGTTCGATCAACGCGGCCGCCCCGCCCCGGCCGTCGTCGGTGACGACGAGCTCGAGTTCACGCTCGCCCCAATACACGTCCACCCGCGCATGGGCACCGGGCCCGGCATGCTTGAGCACGTTGGTGAGCGACTCCTGCACGATCCGGTACGCGGTGAGACCGGCCCCGGTGGACAGCTCCCGCGGCTCGCCCGCAACGCTCAGAGCAATGTCCAGGCCGCCGCGCCGCAATTCGGCGACGAGCCCGTCGATGTCACCGACTCCCGGCATCGCGGAGAACTCGCGCGGCCGATCCTCGCGCAACACCGACAACAGCGCCCGCATGTCGGTCAGGGCCTGCCGCCCGGTCGAGGCGATGGTCTCGAGCGCGGTGATCGCCGCCTGCGGATCCTGCGCCGCGCCGTACCGCCCGCCGTCGGCCTGGGCGATCACCACCGTGAGGGAGTGCGCGACGATGTCGTGCATCTCGCGTGCGATGCGGGTGCGCTCGCCGAGGGCTGCGAGTTCGGCCTCCTGGGCGCGTTCGAGTTCGAGCAACCGGGCTCGTTCGGTCAGGCCCTCGATCTCCTTCAGACGGACCCGCCGCAGATCACCGAACGCCCACACCGCCAGCACGAACACGACGAGGAACGTCGACGTGATCACGGCCTCCTGCCAGCCGCGTCCGTCGTACGCGAAATACTCGAGACCGCCGATCGACGCGCCCCCGATCGCGATCAGCAGCGCCGTGTAGCTGCTCCACCGCGGGGTGTAAGCGGCGAAGGCGTACAGCGCGATCGGCACCGCGATCACGCTCGGCAGCAGCATGTTCGGGATCAGCACGAGGTGCGCCACCGCGAATCCCGCGATGGTGAACCCGGAGACGATCGTGTGGGAGCGTCGCCACGCCAGCGGCACCGTCATACCGAGCGACACGACCAACGCCTTGTCGCCGCCGTCGGAGGCGGCGGCCAGGAGGCAGAAGAACGACAGGAGCGCCGCCACGACACGGTCGATTCCGACCGCGTGGGCGGCGCTCCAGCGATACCAGCGCTCACTCAGGGGGAACCGGGCCATGCCGTCAGCCTAGAGCCCGGTTTCGCAGGCGCTCAGCCGAGCAGCTCGGCGCGCAGCGCCGCGTCCTTCTCCAGAACCATCTGCTCGAGACCTGCCTGGTAGTCCGCCATCCGCTGCTGCAGGGCCGGATCCGACGCACCGAGGATGCGGACCGCCAGCAGTCCCGCGTTGCGCGCGCCCCCGATCGACACCGTCGCGACCGGCACCCCGGCCGGCATCTGCACGATCGACAGCAGCGAGTCCATGCCGTCGAGGTACTTCAGCGGGACCGGCACGCCGATCACCGGCAGCGGCGTCGCCGACGCCACCATGCCCGGCAGGTGTGCGGCGCCGCCGGCACCGGCGATGATGACCTTGATACCGCGACCGGCCGCGTCATTCGCGTAGTCGAGCATGCGCTGCGGAGTGCGGTGGGCCGACACGACACCCACCTCGAACCGGACACCGAACTCGGCGAGAGCCTCCGCGGCGGCCTCCATGGTCGGCCAGTCGGAGTCGCTGCCCATGATCAGCCCGACGAGGGGCCCGTTCGATTCAGTCACTTGCCGTCCGTTCCTGTGTGATCGTTTCCGAATTTCCGTCGAGCCCGGTCAGGACCGACCGTGCTCGTCCCACCCGTCGGTCCACTCGGCGTGCGACAGCCAGTGCGCCGCCCGCTCCGCGCGCTCGCGCACCGCGGCCACGTACGCCGGGTCGTCGATCGAACCGGAGGCCGCGCCGAGCACGTTCACGTGCCCGATCTTGCGGTCCTTGCGCTCGCCCTTCCCGTACAGGTGCACCTTCGCGTCGGGCATCCGTGCGAAGAGGTGATGCAGACGCTCGTCCATGCTCATGGCCGGTGCCTCGGGTGCGCCCAGCACGTTCGCCATCACCGTGACCGGCGCGATGGGCGACGGATCGCCGAGCGGGTAGTCGAGGACCGCGCGCAGGTGCTGCTCGAACTGCGACGTCCGCGCGCCGTCCTGCGTCCAGTGACCGGAGTTGTGCGGGCGCATCGCGAGCTCGTTGACGATCAACGTGCCGTCCGTCGTCTCGAACAGCTCGACCGCCATCGAGCCGACGACACCCAACTCCGACGCCACGCGCAACGCCAACTGCTCGGCCTCGGCGGACAGCTCCTTCGACAGCTGCGGCGCCGGTGCCAGCACTACCGCGCACTGGCCGCTCCGCTGAACGGTCTCTACGACCGGCCACGACGCACCCTGCCCGAACGGCGAGCGCGCGACCATCGCGGACAGCTCCCGCGTGAAGTCGACGGCCTGTTCGACCATCAACTGGACGCCCCTGTCGAGCTGCTCGGTGACGATCGCCTCGGCCTCGTCCGAGTCGTCGGTGATCCACACGCCGCGCCCGTCGTAGCCGCCGCGAACCGCCTTGATCACCACGGGCCACCCGTGCTCGGCGCCGAAACGGACGACGTCCTCGGCCCACGTGACCTCGGCGAACGCCGGGATCGGGGCACCCATCTCACCGAGTTTGCGGCGCATCGCCAGCTTGTCCTGCGCGTACACGAGCGCCTGCGGCGGCGGCTGCACGTTGACGCCCTCGGACACCAGCACGTCGAGGTGTTCGGTGGGGACGTGCTCGTGGTCGAACGTCAGGGCGTTGGATCCGAGCGCCGCCTTCCGCAGCGCAGCGAGGTCCTCGTGGCTGCCGAGCACGACGTCGGGGCTGACCTGCGCGGCGGGCTCGTCGATGCTGCCCGCCAGGACACGCAGGGTCTGGCCCAGCTCGATCGCGGCCTGATGCGTCATGCGGGCGAGCTGACCGCCGCCGATCATCGTCACGACGGGCATCCCGCTGGGGAGGTCACGCGGAGGAGTGGGGCGAGGTGCGGATTCAGATTTGCCGGTCACGACACACCATGGTGTCATGTTCGCTCGCGAACGCTTCTGCCGAGGTCATCCCCCGTCGCAACCTGTGAAGAACCTGATAAACAACGGTCCGCTGCCGCCGTCGAGATCGCGGCTTCGTAGAATACTTCGTTGTGTCTTTCGTCGACGCGGCGATGAGCCGAGTACCGCAGCCCTTCCGGGCCATCGTTCTTCGCCACCACGAGTTGATCAAGTTCGCAATCGTCGGCGGCACCACGATGGTGGTCGACCTCGCGATCTTCTACTCGTTGAGTCTGACGATCCTCGAACAGAAGCCCGTGGTCGCCAAGATCTTCTCCGGCGTCGTCGCCACGATCCTGAGTTACATCCTCAACCGGGAGTGGTCGTTCAAGCATCGCGGCGGCCGCGAACGCCACCACGAGGCCCTGCTCTTCTTCACGATCAGCGGGATCGGCGTCATCATCGCGGCGGCGCCGCTGTGGATCGCGAACAACGTCTTCGACATCCGCGCGTCGGCGAGTTTCACGACGGTCGTGATCGTCGACTTCATCCTGAACTACATCATCGGCAACCTGCTGCAGATGATCTTCCGCTTCTGGTCGTTCCGGCGGTGGGTGTTCCCCGAGGAGACCGGCGAGCACGAGCGCATCGAGGAGCCCGAGATCGCCCCCCTGGCCGGCGAGGACCCCACCCGCAACTAGCGCGGTTCGTGGATCCCGGCCACCCGCGTCGGGGCGTCGTCCTCGACCCGCGCCAGGAACAGCGCGAACAGTGCGGGCCGGCGCCGCTGCAGTTCCAGCCGTCCGCCGTCCGCCTCGACGAGGGCGCGGGCCAGCGCCAGCCCCACACCGGTCGAGCCGGCGCCCGAGAAGCCCCGATCGAAGATGTGCGGCGCCAGTTCGTCGCTCACGCCCTCCCCCTCGTCGGACACCTCCACGCAGACCCGCGCGTCGTTCTCCGACCCACGGCCGGCGGGCCCCGACGCGAGCCGGACCGACACCGTGCACGTGCCCGCGCCGTGCTGCAGCGAGTTGTCGATCAACACCGACACGGCCTCGCGCAGCCGGGACCCCGTCGACGACGACGTCAGCCTCGGCTCACCGCGTAGTCGGAGGACCCGGCCGGCCTCCTTGTACGGCCCCTGCCAGTCCGCCACGACAGTCGCCAGCTCCCCCACCACCGACACCGGTTCGCGTCCGGCCGAGCCGCTGTTGCGCGACGACCGGACCAGGTCGTCGACCGCCACGGTCAGCCGGTCCACCTGCGCCATCGCCTCCTCGGCCTCGTGCACGACGTCGGGGTCGGGATGCCCCGACAACTCGTCGAGCCGCAGTCGTACCGCGGTGAGGCGGCTGCGCAGCTGGTGCGAGACGTCGGCGACCAGTGCATGCTCGCGCTGCAGACGCTGCGAGATCTCCACCGTCGCGGAGTCGAGGACGTCGGACACACGGTCGAGTTCGGGGATCCCGTGACGCCGCGAATCGGGCCGGAAGTCCCCCTCGGCCAAGCGGGCGGCCCGCTCGGCCACGTCCTTGAGCGGGTCCGCGAGCCGTTTCGCGGTGACCACGGCAACCGCAGCACCGGCACCGATCGAGGCGAGCACGAGCAGTGTCACGGCGCCGACGGCCTGCCTCTGCAGCGTGCGCATGCGATCGGACGGCACCTCCAGCCGCAGCGAACCCGACGTACCCATCGACAGCGACTCGACCAGAGGCGACGGCACCCTCTCGGCGCCGAGGTCCAACCGGGCAGCGCCCTCCTGCGGGGTCGGATACACCACGACGAGTTTGCCGCCCTCGGGAACGACCAGACGCAGCGACGTCGTGTCGAGTCCGTCCTCGACGACACCCGAGGCACCCTCCTGGACGATGATCTCGGCGGCCATCCGATCGAGCCGGGCCTGCAGATCGCTTCGCGTGAAGTCCTCCACCCACAGCCAGGCGGTGTAGATCAGCGGCACACCCAGCAGGAGACCGGTGAGGATGACGACGGCGAGGATCGACTGCAGGATTCGGCGACGCACGGTGGGCGAACCCTAGTCGGTGTTGATCCGGAAGCCGACCCCGCGGACGGTGGCGATCTTCCGGTCGGCGCCCGCCCCCTCGTCGCCGATCTTCCGGCGCAGCCACGACATGTGCATGTCGAGTGTCTTCGATCCGCGTAGTTCCACGTCGCCCCACACCTCGCGCAGAATCGTGTCGCGCGAGACGACCTGGCCGGCGTGCTCGAGCAACACCCGCAGCAGCTCGTACTCCTTGTTGGCCAACGCGATCTCGGAGCCGTTGACGAGCACGCGGCGCGCAGCCGGCTCGAGACGGATGCCGGCCACCTCCACGACGACGTCCTCGCCGCCGCCGCTGCGCCGCAACAGTGCCCGCACCCGGGCCATCAATTCCGCGAGCCGGAACGGCTTGCCGACGTAGTCGTCGGCGCCCGCGTCGAGGCCGACGACGAAGTCCACCTCGTCGGTGCGTGCGGTGAGCATCAGCACGGCGAGGTCGAGGCTGTGCGCGCGGAGCTGCCGGCAGACCTCGAGTCCGTCCATGCCGGGCAGGCCGAGATCGAGGATCAGTAGTTCGAACTCGCCGGTGAGCGCCCGCTCGAGCGCGGATGGCCCGGTCTGTTCGATCGTGACGGTGTAGCCCTCTCGGCCGAGTGCACGCGAGAGCGGCGCAGCGATGGCCTCGTCATCTTCGGCAAGCAGTACGGCGGTCACGACGACAGCCTACGGTCGGTTTCGTCGGCGCGGTCCCAATTACCATCCATTCCGGAAATCGCGGTGATCGTCGGGAGCAGCGCCGCGTCCGTCGTGTCCGGTGTTCGGGTAGCCGCCGGAGTGCGGATCGTTCGTGGCGTCGAACACCTGCCGGTAGAGCAGCGAGTGCACCTTCTGCACCTCGGGGATGTCGTCGAATTCCAGTGGGTCGTCGGACGATGCGACGATCATCAACGTGCCGGTCCGCAGCATCCGGTCCACGAGTCCGTGCCGGAACTGGACGTTGCTGATCCGGTTCATCGGGATGTCGATTCCCGTGTGCGTCATGATTCCGTGCCGGATCATCACCCGCCGGTCGGTGACGATGAAATGCGTGGACCGCCACCGCAATACCGGGACGAGGGTCTTCCACACCACCAGTGCGAGCCACGCGACGACGATCACGGCGGAGGCGACGAGGCTCGCGCCGTCACTCAGCCGGCGTTGCGCGAGGCCCAGCAGGTAGCCGCCGATCGCGGCGGACAACACGAAGATCGTGACCGGGACGACGAGCATCTTCCAGTGCGGGTGCCGATGCAGCACCAACTCCTCGTCCGCCGCCAGTGCGTCTTCCGGGTATCCCATGCGACGAGTCTGACAGGTACAGGTCCGCCCGGGCCTGCGGGATCAGCGCACGCGACGGCCGAGGAACGCGGCGGCCAGCACGATGATGCCGTACAGGATCATCCACACACCGACGACGATCACGAAGACACCGAGGGACAGTTCGGGCTGCAGCAGCACGATCGCGCCGGCGACGACGCTGATGAGGCCGAGCACGATGCCCACGGCCCGGTTCCCGGGCACTTCGGAGGCACCCGCGACGATGTCGAGCACCCCGCGGAACACCCACCACGCGCCGATGACGAGCGCGATCACGACGAGTGTCTGCAGCGGGCTGCGCAGGACGAGGAATCCCAGGAGGACCGCGAGCGCTCCGGACAGGCCGGTGAGCGTGCGCGCGGCGGTGGGCGCGTCGACCTCCGCGAAGGAGCGGACGATCTGGATGATCCCGAAGGCGAACACCTGGATCGCGATCAGGACGGCCACCACCACCAGAGTTGCGTCCGGCCACACCAGGATTGCGATACCGAGGCCGAGGGTGAGCAGACCGAACACCGCGGTCAGCCCGGTCAGGAATCGGCGCGCGGTCTCCAGTTGCCCGGTATCGCCCGCCACCCAGATGTCGTTCGGTGCGCTCATGGCTGTTCCCCTCCGCCTCACGAGAATTCGTGGATCAGCGTCAAGGTAGCAGCAATACCTGCGGCGGCGGACCGTACTGCGCACGCGATCGGCGGACCCGACGCGGATTCACCCTTCGGGGGTGAGGAGCGCCCGAGCGATCGGCGACACAATCCTGCTGAGGGCAGTGGACTCTCCAGCGAAGTTGCTCGATCGATCGAAAGGGGAACTGCGATGAGCGATCGCACACCGACGACCCACAGTTCGGGCGGCGGAGCCAAGCAAGGGTTCGCGGCGGGCACGTCGATCGCCGCCGCGATCGTCCTGATGACCGTCGGGGTCCTGGAGATCTTCCAGGCGATCTCGGCACTCGCCGACGACAACTTCTTCGTCGTCGGACCCGAGTACGTCTACCAGTTCGACCTCACGACGTGGGGCTGGATCCACCTGGTTCTCGGCATCGTCGTCGTCCTCGTCGGCATCGGCCTGCTGACCGGCGCGACATGGGCGCGGGTGAGCGCGATCGTCATAGCGGCGCTGGCCATCATCGCGAACTTCCTGTGGATTCCGTGGTACCCCCTGTGGTCCATCCTCATCATCGCGCTCAGCGTCGTGGTGATCTGGGCTGTCTCCACGTGGGACACCAGCAGGGTCTGAGCCTCACACGGCTCGTAGATGGGTGATGTCGCCGGCCGACACAGCGACCGGCGACTTCCCGTCCGCCTCGATCACGATCCGGCCCTCGACGTCGACGTCGATCGCCGTCCCGATCAGTTCCCGATCCCCCGGAAGCTCGGCCCGCACTCGGCGGCCGAGCGTTCCGCACCTCTCCTTGTATGCGGCGGCCAGCGCGTCGACCTTCCATCCCGCGGCCTCCCACTCCCGGTGGCGCCGCGCCAGTTCCCGCAGGATCGCCCGCACCAACACCGTGCGGTCGGTGACCTCCGCGTCCTCGAGGAGCAGCGACGTCGCGGTCGGTACCGGCAGTTCGTCCTCCGTCAGGCTCACGTTCAGGCCGATCCCGACGACGACCGTCGGGACCGGCGCCGTCGCAGCCACCTCCGCGAGGATCCCGACCACCTTGCGTCCGCCGATCAACACGTCGTTGGGCCACTTGAGTTCGGCGTCCACGCCCGCGGTCCCGCGCAGGACGTCGACCACCGCGACACCCGCGAGCAGCGGCAGCCACCCGATGTCGGCCAGGTCCATGCCGGGCATGTCGAGGACGGCCGAGACCGTGACGAGGGCACGCGGCGCGCTCACCCACGGGCGGGCGTGCCGACCGCGTCCGCCCGTCTGGTGCTCGGCGATCAGAACACTGCGCGGATAGTCGGCATCACGGGGTGCCGCAAGGAGATCGGCGTTGGTGGAACCGGTCTCGGTCACGACGTCGACGCGCGACCAGAATGCGTCCGGGTCGCCGCCCGCATCACGGACGAGGGCGCGCCGGAGCACACCGGCATCGAGCGGGGGGCGGTTCAGATCGGTCCACATCCGTCCAGCCTAGGATGCGGCTCGAATGTGACTCGTCAGTAGCTTAGGTTCAATAATTCAACGCAACCTGACCTCGCTCGACGCGGGCCCCACAGACCTGGTTAAGCTCACTTCCCATGACCAGTGTGCAGGAGCCAGCCGCGGCGGAGGCGGCGAACACCCCGGATATCCACACGACGGCGGGAAAGCTCGCTGACCTGCGCAGCCGCCAGGCGCAGGCAATGCAGCCGATGGGCGAAGCCGCGATCGAGAAGGTCCACGCGAAGGGCAAGCTGACTGCGCGCGAGCGCATCCACGCGCTCCTCGACGAGGGCTCGTTCGTCGAGCTCGACGCCCTGGCCCGGCACCGCAGCACCAACTTCGGCCTCGCCGACAACCGTCCCGTCGGCGACGGCGTCGTCACGGGCTACGGCACGATCGACGGCCGCGACGTCTGTGTCTTCTCGCAGGACGCCACCGTCTTCGGTGGCTCGCTCGGCGAGATCTACGGCGAGAAGATCGTCAAGGTCATGGACCTGGCGCTCAAGACCGGTCGCCCGCTGATCGGCATCAACGAGGGTGCCGGCGCACGTATCCAGGAGGGCGTCGTCTCGCTCGGCCTGTACGGCGAGATCTTCCACCGCAACGTCCAGGCCTCGGGTGTCATCCCGCAGATCTCCCTGATCATGGGCCCGGCCGCCGGCGGCCACGTGTACTCCCCCGCGCTGACCGACTTCGTGGTGATGGTCGACGAGGCCAGCCAGATGTTCGTCACCGGCCCCGACGTCATCAAGACCGTCACGGGCGAGGACGTCACCATGGAGGATCTGGGCGGCGCCCGGACCCACATGGCGAAGTCCGGTGTCGCGCACTACGTCGCCTCCGGCGAGCAGGACGCGCTCGACTACGTCAAGGACCTGCTGTCCTACCTGCCGAGCAACAACCAGGCCGCGGCCCCGCGCCTGGCCCCGTCCGATCCGATCGTCGGTGCGATCGAGGACTCGCTCACCGACGAGGACCGCGAACTAGACACGCTCATCCCGGACTCGGCGAACCAGCCGTACGACATGCACGAGGTCATCCGCCGCATCCTCGACGACGACGAGTTCCTCGAGGTGCAGGCCGGCCGCGCGATGAACGTCATCGTCGGCTTCGGTCGCGTCGACGGCCGCAGCGTCGGCATCGTGGCGAACCAGCCCACCCAGTTCGCGGGCTGCCTGGACATCGACGCTTCCGAGAAGGCGGCGCGGTTCGTCCGCACCTGCGACGCGTTCAACGTCCCGATCATCACCCTGGTCGACGTTCCGGGCTTCCTCCCCGGCACCGAGCAGGAGTACAACGGCATCATCCGCCGCGGCGCGAAGCTGCTGTACGCGTACGGCGAGGCCACGGTCGGCAAGATCACCGTCATCACCCGCAAGGCGTACGGCGGAGCGTACGACGTCATGGGCTCCAAGCACATGGGCGCCGACGTCAACCTGGCATGGCCGACCGCGCAGATCGCGGTCATGGGCGCGTCCGGCGCCGTCGGCTTCGTCTACCGCAAGCAGCTCCTCGAAGCCGCCAAGAACGGTGAGGACGTCGACGCGCTGCGCCTGAAGCTGCAGCAGGAGTACGAGGACACCCTGGTGAACCCGTACGTGGCGGCCGAGCGCGGCTACATCGACGCGGTGATCCCGCCGTCGCACACCCGCGGACAGATCGTCTCCGCGCTGCGTCTGCTCGAGCGCAAGATGGTTTCCCTTCCGCCCAAGAAGCATGGGAACATCCCCCTATGACAGCGACCACCCGGGAAGAAGTGCTCACCGACGCCGAGCTGCTTGATGCGTCCTCGCTCGAAGGAGCCGCGTTGGCCGAAGCTGTCGCAGGACTCGAGCCCGATGTCGCGGCCGATTCGCAGTCCCCGCTGATCAAGATCGTCAAGGGCAACCCCACCGACGAGGACGTGGCTGTGCTCGTCGCGGTGCTGTCCGCGGCGGCGGCGGCCTCGGGAGAGCCGGCCGGCGACGGCCTGCCGCCCGAGACCTGGGGCGCACCGACCCGCATGCATCGCGGGCACGCGCCGTTCTCGCCGTACTCGTTCGGCACCCCGGTCGCCGCGCGCCCGTTCTGATCGAACGGTCCGCACGAGTGACACACCTGGTTCTCGCCTCGGCGTCCCCGGCACGGCTGTCCGTGCTGCGGGGCGCCGGGGTCGAGCCCACCGTCCGCGTCTCCGGCGTGGACGAGGATGCGATCATCGACCGCCTGGGGCCTTCTGCCGCCCCGGAAGCCGTCGTCACCACGCTCGCCGAGGCCAAGGCCCGCGACGTGATTCCCGCCCTGAATGCCGAGGGCATCACCGATGCCGTCGTCATCGGCTGCGATTCGATGCTGCTCATCGACGGCGAACTGCAGGGCAAACCGCACACCGTCGACGTCGCCCGGGAACGCTGGCGTTCGATGGCCGGCCGCAGCGCGACACTCCTGACAGGGCACAGCGTCCTGCGACTGTCGGACGGCGTGGTCGTCGCCGATGCCTCGGATCACAGCGGCACCGTCGTGCACTTCGCCTCGCCGTCCACCGAGGATCTCGAGGCCTACCTCGCGTCGGGTGAGCCGTTGAAGGTCGCCGGCGCGTTCACCCTCGACAGCCTCGGTGGCTGGTTCGTGGAGCGACTGGAGGGCGATCCGTCGAGCGTGATCGGAATCGGCCTGCCGCTGGTACGGCGCCTGCTCTCGGCCGTCGGTGTCTCGATCGCCGAATTGTGGGCCGCCAACTCCCTGGTGCGCTGACCCCGCTCCGCTAGTTCCGGGCGCGCTGCAGCGCCGCCGCCATGGCGCGGGCCTTCGACTTGGCTCGTTCCGCGTCGACGCCGACAAACGACGCATCCACGGTGTCGCACCACAACGCCAACCACCGCTCGAACCGATCATCGGTGAGATCGTGCTGCCGGTGCAGCGCCTCGTGCACCGGCCCGAAGTGCCCCTGATATCTGACCGTGCGGAACAGGATCTGCTCCCAGAAGTCACCGACGACGGGTAGGTGCTCGTCGAGTCCCACGACGGCGAGGGTCTCGAAGACCGGGGCGAGCAGCGGGTCGACCAGGGCTCGTTCGTAGAAGGTGCGCAGGAGACGATCGACGTCGGCGCGGGTGGCCAGTTCCTCACGGGGGCCGTCGGGGGTCGTCACGGTGGCCGACAGTACCCGCCGGTAGCCGACGCGATATCGGTCACGCTGCCGAACGGGTGACCACTTAGACTCGTGGGTGGACAACCCTCCACCCACGCATGCCTCAGGAGCCCACCCGTGCCCGTCGCGCCAGACCCCAACCCCGCATTCGCTGCGTACGCCCACCCGGAGCGACTCGTGTCGACCGAGTGGCTGTCGATCAATCTGGGTGCTCCCGGCGTGAAGGTCGTCGAGTCCGACGAGGACGTCCTGCTCTACGA
Organism: Prescottella equi; assembly: GCF_002094305.1. Taxonomy (GTDB): domain Bacteria; phylum Actinomycetota; class Actinomycetes; order Mycobacteriales; family Mycobacteriaceae; genus Prescottella; species Prescottella equi. The sequence goes on along the minus strand of NZ_LWTX01000001.1, from coordinate 197,182 downwards.
CATCGGCCACATCCCCGGCGCGGTGAAGATCGACTGGCACCTGGACCTCAACGATCCGGTCACACGCGATTACATCGACGGCGCGGCGTTCGCCGACCTGATGAGCCGTAAGGGCATCTCCCGAGACGACACGGTCGTCATCTACGGCGACAAGAGCAACTGGTGGGCGGCGTACGCGCTGTGGGTGTTCACGCTGTTCGGCCACGAGGACGTGCGTCTGCTCGACGGTGGACGGGACGCGTGGATGTCGGAGAATCGCGACACCACGTTCGACGTCCCGACACCCGCCCCCACCGAGTACCCGGTCGTCGAACGCGACGACAGTTCGATCCGGGCGTTCAAGGACGACGTCCTGGCACACCTGGGCCACGGCCCGCTGGTCGACGTCCGGTCGCCGCAGGAGTACACGGGCGAGCGCACGCACATGCCCGACTACCCCGAGGAGGGCGCGCTGCGGGGCGGCCACATCCCGACCGCGGTGTCGATCCCGTGGGCCCGGGCCGCGGCGCCCGACGGGCGTTTCCGCAGCCGCCCGGAGCTCGAGGAGATCTACGGCGACTTCTCACGCGACGACGACGTGGTCGCGTACTGCCGCATCGGCGAGCGCTCGAGCCACACGTGGTTCGTCCTGACGCACCTGCTCGGGTACCCGAACGTACGGAACTACGACGGTTCGTGGACCGAGTGGGGCAACGTCGTGCGGGTCCCGATCGTCAGGGGTGACGAGCCGGGCACCGTGCCGGGCGCTGCCGTGGAAGCAGCATCGTGAGCCTGCCCGCCTCCCTGGCCGAGATCGTCGACGACTTCGCCGCCGTCGACGCGCAGGACAAGCTGCAGTTGCTGCTCGAGTTCAGCCGCGAGCTCGCGCCGTTGCCGGCCGAGCTCGAGCAGGACGCGATGGAGCCGGTGCCCGAGTGCCAGTCGCCGCTGTTCCTGTTCGTCGACAGTTCGGATCCGGAGAGGGTGCGTCTGCACTTCAGCGCGCCGGCGGAGGCCCCGACCACCCGCGGCTTCGCGTCGATCCTGCATCAGGGACTCGACGGGCACAGCGCCGCAACCATTCTCGCGGTTCCGGACGACTTCTACTCGGATCTCGGGTTGGCCGACGCGGTCAGCCCCCTCCGGCTGCGGGGCATGAGCGCGATGCTCGCCCGCATCAAGCGCCACCTGCGCAACTGAGCGGTACCTTTCCGCTGCACCACCCACCGGGGAGCGACCCTTCCCGACAACTTCACTGTGACGATCTTCACCGCCGCCACCGCGACGGGACAAGAGACTGGATTCTCCACGATGGAATTCACCGAGCTCGCGGACTACGCGATCTCCCCGGGCATGCTCACCGAGTGGTTACCCGAAGCCACCACCGGGTGGGTGGACGACGGCCGTCCGGCGTCGTACATCCACGAGGCACACCTGCGCCGCACCGCCGACGGCACCCACGACGACGGCCGGGAGTCCTGGCTCGGGGCCGCGTTCCGCATTCCGGGCGAGTTGGACCACGACGCCTTCCGTACGGCGGTGGGGATGTGGATCGAACGCCACGAGCCGCTGCGCACGCATGCCGCGCTGGGCCACGACGGGCGCATCACACGCCGCACCATCGACCCCGCCGGCATCGAACTCAACGAGGTCCGGCACGAGTTCGAGTTCGACGCGGACACCGTGTACGAGCGGGTCCACGACCTGTTCGACGAGCTGACCTCGCCGCACCGCTGGCCCGCGTATCTGTTCGTCACGCTCGAGCATTCCGATCCAACACCCGAATGCACGGTGTTCTTCGCTGCCGACCATTCGATCATCGACGGGCTCTCGATGGTATTGGTGGCGCACGAGATCACCAGCCTCTACACGGAGGCGCTGACGGGGAGGCCGTCGCTGCTGGTCCCGGCCGGCAGTTACATCGACTTCGGCACCGAGGAACGAGCGGCCGCCTCGGCGATCGATCGCACCCACCCGGCCGTCGAGTGCTGGCGGGCGGCTTTCGAGCGCAGCAAGGGGCGCCTGTCGGACTTCCCGCTCGATCTGGGGCCGCGTCCGGCGGAACGGATCGCGCAGCGGGCAGTGTCGGAGTGGGTGTTCGACGCCGGCCAGGCCGCCGCCTTCAACACGGCATGCCACCGCGCGGGGCAGAACTTCTTCGCGGGCGTCCTGGCGTGCCTGGCGCAGTCGGCCGCCGAACTGAGCGGCGACACGGTGTTCCGGACCGTCACGCCCGTGCACACGCGGAACGATCCGCACTGGGCCACGTCGCTGGGCTGGTTCGTCGGCCTCGCCCCCATCGAGTTCGACATCGCCGGCGCGGCGGACTTCGCGGAGGCCGCCGCGCGGGCGTCGGCTGCGATCTCCCTCACCAAGCCGGCGGCGAAGGTGCCGTTCGCGCGGGTCGAGGAGATCCTGGGGACCCCCATCCGGCCGCGTTTCGTCGTCTCCTTCATGGACGTCCGGTTCGTTCCGATGGCCCAGCAGTGGCCGGAGATCCACGCGCGGGCGCTGCGCAGCCGTCACTACACCCACGACGTCTACGTCTGGGTGAATCGAACCCCGCACGGCCTCAACATCTCCGCGCGATTCCCGGGAACCGACACCGCCACCGAGAGCGTGATGTTGTTCCTGCACCGCGCGCGTCGCGCCATGCTCGACGTCGTCGCGGCCTCCGAGCCCGTCCGGGCGAACATGCCGACCGCCGTCGCGAGCACAGGTGCCACTACTGATCAGTAGGGTTGCGATGCCGCGCCGAGCCCTTAATGTGTAAGCGCTATCCGGTTACATCGTCTATCGGATTGATGCATACACTCCGATGAGATGCCAACAGATACCCGCCGGTGACCCCACAGGTGATCCACGGGGACAGACCATGCGAAACACAGGAGGCTCAGTGCCCACTCAAGCCAGCGCGCAGATCACGAAGGTGCTCGTCGCCAACCGCGGCGAGATCGCTGTGCGGGTCATCCGAGCCGCGAAGGATGCCGGCTACGGCAGCGTCGCTGTCTATGCCGAGCCCGATGCGGATGCACAGTTCGTGAAGCTGGCTGACGAGGCGTTCGCCCTCGGCGGTCAGACGTCGGCCGAGTCCTACCTGGTGTTCGACAAGATCCTCGAAGCCGCGAAGAAGTCCGGCGCCGACGCGATCCACCCCGGCTACGGCTTCCTGTCCGAGAACGCCGACTTCGCGCAGGCCGTCATCGACGCGGGCCTGATCTGGATCGGCCCCTCGCCGCAGTCGATCCGCGACCTGGGCGACAAGGTCACCGCCCGCCACATCGCCGAGCGCGCGAACGCTCCGATGGCGGCCGGCACCAAGGACCCGGTCAAGAACGCCGACGAGGTCGTCGAGTTCGCCAAGCAGTACGGCGTCCCGGTCGCGATCAAGGCTGCCTTCGGTGGCGGCGGTCGTGGCATGAAGGTCGCGCAGACCATCGAGGAGATCCCCGAGCTGTTCGAGTCGGCCACCCGTGAGGCCATCGCGGCCTTCGGTCGCGGCGAGTGCTTCGTCGAGCAGTACCTGGACAAGGCCCGCCACGTCGAGGCCCAGGTCATCGCCGACAAGCACGGCAACGTCGTCGTCGCCGGCACCCGCGACTGCTCGCTGCAGCGCCGCTTCCAGAAGCTGGTCGAGGAGGCCCCCGCGCCGTTCCTGACCGACGATCAGCGCGCGCGCATCCACGCGTCGGCGAAGGCCATCTGCAAGGAGGCCGGCTACTACGGCGCCGGCACGGTCGAGTACCTGGTCCAGGGCGACACCGTCTCGTTCCTCGAGGTCAACACCCGCCTGCAGGTCGAGCACCCGGTCACCGAGGAGACCGCCGGCATCGACCTGGTCCGCCAGCAGTTCCTCATCGCCAACGGCGAGGAGCTGAGCATCAAGGAGGATCCGACTCCGCGCGGCCACTCCTTCGAGTTCCGCATCAACGGCGAGGACGCCGGCCGCGGCTTCATGCCCGCCCCCGGCCCCATCACCGTCTACAAGGAGCCCACGGGCCCCGGCGTCCGCGTGGACTCGGGTGTCGTCGCGGGCGACGTCATCGGCGGCCAGTTCGACTCGATGCTCGCCAAGCTGATCGTCACCGGCGAGAACCGCGAGCAGGCGCTGCAGCGTGCCGCGCGTGCTCTGGCCGAGTTCGAGGTCGACGGCCTCGCCACGGTCATCCCGTTCCACCGCCACATCGTCGAGAACCCCGCGTTCATCGGCGACGGCGAGAAGTTCGACGTCTACACCAAGTGGATCGAGACCGAGTGGGACAACCCGATCGAGCCGTTCACCGGTTCGGGTGCTGCCGCGGACGACGAGGAGAACCTGCCCCGTCAGTCGGTCGTCGTAGAGGTCGGTGGCCGTCGCGTCGAGGTCTCGCTGCCCGGTTCGTTCTCGATCGGCACGGGCGGCGCCCCGGCCGGCGTGATCCGCAAGAAGCCGAAGGCGCGCAAGCGTGGTGGCGCCGGTGGCGGTGCCGCTTCGGGTGACGCCGTGACGGCTCCGATGCAGGGCACCGTCGTCAAGGTCGCCGTCGAGGAGGGCCAGGAGGTCGCCGAGGGCGATCTGATCGTCGTTCTCGAGGCCATGAAGATGGAGAACCCGGTCACCGCGCACAAGGCCGGTGTCGTCACCGGTCTCGCGGTCGAGGCCGGCGCCGCCATCACGCAGGGCACGGTTCTCGCCGAGCTGAAGTGATGTCTCGGTAGGTAACCCACCGCTTCCCACTGTGCGCGCCTCGCGAATTCGCGGGGCGCGCACAGTGCTGTTCGGGCAGTAGGCTTCACGACATGTCCGACGTCCCGGAGATCCGTATCGGCACCGCCGAACGCGAGCAGGCGCTCGCGGCACTGTCGCAGCACTTCTCCGACGGCCGGCTCACGGTCGTCGAGTTCGACGAGCGCAGCGGACAGATCGCCGCGGCCACCACGCGCGGGCAGCTGGACGAGGTGTTCTCGGATCTGCCGTCGCTCACGCCGTCCGCGCCGTCGAAGGTCTCTCCGGAGCCCGCGGACGTCGACGGTGAGAAGACGTGGCGCAACACCGTCATGGCGGTGATCCCGTTCGTGGCACTGGCACTGTTCTTCGTGGTGCCGATCGACAACAGTTGGCTGTTCTTCCTCCTGATCCCCGCGACCGCGGCGATCCTCTTCGGCGGCAGGGACGGCAGGAAAGGGCGCGGCAGCTGCTGATGGAACCGATCGAGATCAACTCCGGCTCCTGGTATCTGCGCGCACTCCGCGCCGACGAGCGGGTCGACGACCGTCCCGCGCTGCGTGACGGCGGCGTCACCGATCCCGGCTACGTCGCAGATCGTGCGCGGCAGTGGGAGACGGAGGAGCACTTCTCCTGGGCCGTGTGCGAACCCACGACGGGTGAACTGCTGGCCGAGGTGGGGCTGACGCCCGGCGGCGCCGACGGCGCGCTGAGCGGGTGGGCACGCGCCGGCCACGACGACGCGCTCGCGGCCGCCACCGAGGCCGTCCGCCGGTTCGCCGAGGGTGCGCTCGGACTCGCCGTCACGGGACGATGAGGCCGATGCTCGACCGATTCGACAGGCGCTGTGTTCCGCTCGCGATCGCCACGGTGGTCGTGCTGGTGATGCTGTTCTCTCCCGGCTCCACGGTCCCGAGCGGACCGGAGAACAGCGACAAGATCACCCACGCGCTGATGTTCGCGGCGCTGGCCCTGACATCGCGCTATGCCCGGATCGGCGTGGGATGGACGGCGGCGTGGCTGCTGACGTTCGCCGCGGTGTCCGAGGTGCTGCAGGGCGCCCTGCCGATCCAGCGAAGTTGCTCGGTGTGGGACGCGGCGGCCGACGCCGTAGGCATCGTGGTCGGTCTGGTGGCCGCGCGGGTGCTGGCACGCCCGCTGCGCATCCCCGTCTGAGCCGCTCTCAGCCCTCCAGCAGGTGCGCGCGGATCGCGTCCTGTCCGGCGACGTCGATGCCGAGTCCGTCCGCGAAGTAGCCCTCGATCGAGCCGAACTTCTCGCGCATCTGGGTGAGGGCCGCCTGGAGGTACTCCGGCCGCACGCCGAGGACCTGCTTCAGCAGTTCCGGGTTGCCGCCGGCGGCGGTGAACTTGTCGAAGATCGACGCGAACGCCGGCAGCAACTGCTCGTTGGTGAGCAGATACTCGTGGAAGACGGCGTCCTCGTCCAATCCGAGCAGGAGCAACAGCGAGGCCGACGCCCAGCCGGTGCGGTCCTTGCCGGTGGTGCAGTGCACGAGGGCCGGAAGATTGTCGTGCGCAGCCAGATCCGTGAACAGCGTGCGGTACGACGCGATGGCGCTCGGCAGGGTCACGAAGTCGCGGTAGCTGCCGAGGAAGTAGTCGAGCGCCTTGTTCTCGCCCAGCATCGACACGGCGATCGACGGATCCGACATCACGGCCTGCATCTGTGCGGGCACCGAGCGCAGCGCCTTGTCGGCGAGGACGTCGAGCGGGACCTCACGTGCCGACGGCGGCAACCGGTCCGGCGCCGCCTCCCGCTCGGAGTGGGTACGCAGGTCGAACACCGTCACCAGGCCGAGCTCCGCCAGACGCGGGGCGTCGTCGACGGTGATCTTGCTGAGGTCGGTCGAGCGGTAGTAGCGCCCGAACCGGATGGTCGCGCCGTCCCGCGTGCGGTAGCCGCCGACGTCACGCAGGTTCGGGACGGACTCGATCGGGATGCTCGCACCGGGCTTCTCCCCGGAGGTTGACGTCATGCGCCCGAATCTAGACGAACCCGGCGGCCGAGGCTCGTGAAAGTCTCGGCCGCCGGGCTCGTGTCGTGTGGGGTGGGCCGTCAGCTCAGCTTCTTCGAGCGCAGTTCGTGGCCCTTCGAGGTCTTGCAGCGGCCGGTCTCGAGGTCCCACTGCCAGCCGTGCAGGTTGCACGTCAGGTTGGAGCCCTCGACGACGCCGAACTTGCTCAGGTCCGCCTTGAGGTGCGGGCAGCGACGCTGGATCTCGTAGCCGCCGACCTCGATCGAGGCGGTGTCGTCGTGCGCCTCGGCGAACCAGCCGTCGGCGTACGCGATGCGCTCGTCGGTGAGGCACTTGAAGAACGTGTAGAGGAACTCGTTGTACCCGCCGACGCGCCACGCCTCGAAGCGGGTGGACAGGAAGATCGTGTTGACCCAGTCCGGTTCGTCGTCGCGCAGCACGGTGCGCACCAGTTCGGGCGCGATGCGGAAGCCGTAGCGATACTTGCCGTCCCCCTCCTGCGGCTCGCGGACCGTGCGATTCGGGAAGTCGAGGACGACGGTCTCGTCCCCCATCACCAGTCCCACCGGGTAGCCGATGCCGTCGCAGATCACGTCGGACTGCGCCATGATCGGCTCGAACTTGGCCTTGAGCGGTCCGAGCAGCGGCTCACCCTCGGCGGGCGCCCACGAGGCCTTCTCCGCGGCGATGACGGGCGCCATGCGCTGCGCCATGTCCTCGATGTAGGCGGCCTTGTCGGTGAAGATCTTCTCGACGTCGGCGTCCGGGATGGGATGCGCCAGGGTGGCCTTCTCGCCGTGGATGTCGACGGTCGAGCCGGGGATCATCAGCAGGCCGCCGTCGTTGCCGTGGATCTTCATCTGCTCGAGGAACACGATCTGGTCGGGGAAGATGTTGCCCTCGTCGCCGTGATCGTCGTTGAGCGAACGGAGCGCGTCGTCGAGGAACACCGGCGGACCGGCGGACGGCACGACCCAGGTGGCGCCGACCTGCTCGATGTAGCTGCGGCAGCGGTCCATGCCGCGCTGGCGCTTCTGCTTGCCGAAGTTGCGCTTGGTGCCGGCCGGGATGTCGTAGACCATCGGGTACCAGATGGCGCCCGAGTACTGCAGCAGGTGGATGTCGATCTTGCCGAACGCCTCGAGCATCGGGTCCATGTCGACGGGCCGGGCGTCGTTCATGTTGAAGCACACGGTCTCGCCGTCGGAGACGACGAGGCCGGAGTCGCCGATCGGGCCGTCGGCCGGCGCGCGCAGCGCGATGATCATGATGTCCAGGTCGCCCTTGGGACCGCTCACCGTGTGCTTGACGGAGTCCTCGGTCTCGAAGAACTTGGTGAAGCCCAGCTTGCGGAGTTCACGCTCGAGGTCCGGCACCGGGTAGTCGGGGAGCAGGACGGTGGCGTCCTTGTTGACGTGCGCGGCCAGGGTCTCCGGATCGAAGTGGTCCTTGTGCAGGTGCGAGACGTACAGGTAGTCGACGTCCCCGAGGGCGTCCCAGTCGAGACCGGTGTTGTCCGGGAACGGGAACCACGACGCGAAGTACGCGGGATTCACCCACGGGTCGCAGAGAATCGACCCCGCTTCGGTCTGGATGTGGAATCCGGCGTGTCCGACGCTGGTGATCTGCACTCGTCTGCCTCCTCGATAGACCTCGACAATCGTAACGAGGCGAGGCCGCGATCCCGCCCGGCGCACCACCGATGTGGGCCGAAACACCAGGTATTCGGGACTTCGGCCCCTACGGATGCACCGCGGCCAGGGTCTGATCGAGCGCGTCGACGGCGGCGTCGAGTTCGGCGATGGTCACGGTGAGCGGCGGCCGGAACCGGATGCCGCGCTCCCCCGTCGCCAGGAACAGGACGTGTTCGCGCTCCCGCAGCCGCGTCACCACTCGGTCCCGGTGCGCGGCCGTCGGCAGCGTGATCGCGCACATCAGCCCGCGGCCCCGTGGCTCGGTGACGGCGTCGTGGGCGGCCGCGAGGTCGTCGAGCCGGCGCAACAGGTGGGTGCCGCACAGCCGGGCGCGGTCGATCAGACGGTCCTCCTCGATCACTTCGAGGATCCGGCGGGCCCGGACCATGTCGGTGAGGTTGCCGCCCCACGTCGAGTTGATCCGCGAGCTCACCTCGAAGACGTTGTCGTGCACCTCGTCGACGCGGCCGCCGGCCATGATCCCGCACACCTGCGTCTTCTTGCCGAAAGCGACGATGTCGGGGGTGACGCCCAGCTGCTGGTACGCCCACGCGGTTCCGGTGAGCCCGCAGCCCGTCTGGACCTCGTCGAAGATCAGCAGCGCGTCGTGTTCGAGGCACAACTCCCGCATGCGGGCGAAGAACTCGGGCCGGAAGTGGTGGTCGCCGCCCTCGCCCTGGATCGGTTCGGCGACGAAGCACGCGATGTCGTGCGGGTGGTCGGCGAATGCCCGCCGGGCCTGCGCGAGAGCGCGTTCCTCGGCCTGTTCCACGTCCTGTCCGTCGGTCAGGTACGGCGCGTCGATCCGTGGCCAGTCGAACTTGGGGAACCGCGCGATCTTGGTGGGGTCGGTGTTGGTGAGCGAGAGCGTGTAGCCGCTGCGCCCGTGGAACGCCTCGGTCAGGTGCAGCACCCGGGTGCCGAGCGCGGGATCGCGTCCGGCGGCCTCGTTGCGGCGGCTCTTCCAGTCGAACGCGACCTTGAGCGCGTTCTCCACGGCGAGGGTGCCGCCGTCGACGAAGAACAGGTGCGGCAGCGCCGGATCCCCGAGCACCCGCGCGAACGTGTCGACGAACCGCGCCATCGGGACGGTGTAGACGTCGGAGTTGCTGGGCTTGTTTATCGCAGCGGTCGCGAGTTCGTGACGGAACGCGCCGTCGTCGGCGAGTGCCGGATGGTTCATGCCGAGCGCGGACGACGCGAAGAACCCGAACATGTCCAGATACGCGGTGCCGTCCCGTTGATCGACCACGCTCACTCCGCGTGAGGCCTCCAGATCGAGGACCAGGTCGAAACCGTCCGCGAGCATGTGCGCTCGCAGGACGTCGTGCACTCGCCCGGCCGGCAGGTCCGAGTCACCGGCCGCGGGGCGGACCGCGGTGCTCATGCTCAAAGGCTACGTCAGCGTTCCGCCCCACGTCCGGGCATCGAGGCTCGTACGATCGAGGAGCGATGGCCGAAATCCACGAACTGCGGTCGAGATTCGCTGCGGCGCTGTCTCGCATGTACGGCCGCGAGGTTCCGGAGTACACGACGCTCGTGGACGTCACCGAACAGGTCAATGCGGACCATCTGGCCGCGCACCCGGACACCGCGGAACGCCTCGGCAGCATCGGACGGGTGACCGCGGAACGGCATGGCGCAATCCGGGTCGGGACGCCGGCGGAGATGCACGACGTCGCGGTGCTGTTCGCCGGCTTCGGCATGTACCCGGTGGGCTTCTACGACCTGCGCGAGGCGACGCCGCCGGTGCCGGTGGTATCCACCGCCTTCCGCCCGATCGATCCCTACGAGTTGGCGCGTAACCCGTTCCGGGTGTTCACGTCGATGCTGACGACATCGGATCGGCGCTTTTTCGATGCCGACCTGCAGCGGCAACTCGACGGCTTCCTGGCACGCCGTCGCTTGTTCCCGGACGTGCTGTTGTCATTGGCCCGCCGCGCCGCGGACGACGGGGGCCTCGACGAGCCGCAGGCGCAGCGCTTCGTGGCGCTCGCGACGTCGGTGTTCGAGTTGTCGCACGAACCGGTGGACCTGGGGTGGTATCGCGAACTCGAGCAGGTCTCCGCGGTGGCCGCGGACATCGGCGGCGTCACCAGCACCCACATCAATCACCTGACGCCGCGGGTGCTCGACATCGACGACCTGTACGCGCGGATGTCGGCGCGCGGCATCGCGATGATCGACCGGATCCAGGGGCCGCCGCGGTGGGACGGCCCGCCGGTGCTGCTGCGGCAGACGTCGTTCCGGGCGCTGGCCGAACCGCGCCGCTTCGCGCTGCCCGACGGCTCGGTCACCGACGGCGCGCTGCGGGTGCGGTTCGGCGAGGTCGAGGCACGCGGGATCGCACTCACCCCGAGTGGGCGGGCACTCTACGACGAGCTGATGGACGCGGATCCGTCGAACGCGAACGGACTGTGGGACAAGCGGTTCCCGGCGTCGGAGGACGAACTCGAGAAACACGAGGCCGCCTACTTCACGTACCACGACGGGGTGCGCGAACCGATCGTCTACGAGGACTTCCTACCGAAGTCCGCGGCCGGCATCTTCCGATCGAATCTCGACACCGACACCGACACCCACACCGACACTGCCGCGTCCGCCGCAGAGTCCGGCACCGACTTCTCCCGCGCCTCGCTGGCGGCGGCGATCGGCCGGGACATCCACGATCCGTACGAGCTGTACCGACGTCAGCAGGAACAGTCGAGAGGACAACGGCGATGACACTTCCCGGCACAGGACTGTTGGCGGACCGGGCGATCGCGGCGCTCGGTCGTTGCGGGGCAACACTTCCCGACATCGCCGGCGACGCCGGACCGGCCCCCATCGAAGCGCGGACGCCCATCGACGGTTCCGTGCTGGCCTTCCTGCACCCCAGCACGTCCGCCGACGTCGACGCGGCGGTGCGGGGCGCAGCGGAGGTGTTCCCGCCGTGGCGGACTACGCCTGCCCCGGGGCGGGCCGCGGTGGTCCGCCGGTTGGGTGAGCTGCTCGTCCAGCACAAGACCGACCTGGCGGACCTGGTGACCCTCGAAGCGGGGAAGATCCGCTCCGAGGCCCTCGGCGAGGTCCAGGAGATGATCGACATCTGCGAGTTCGCGGTCGGACTGTCCCGGCAGCTGTACGGGCGCACCATCGCCTCGGAGCGGACGGGGCATCGGCTGGCGGAGACGTGGCATCCGCTCGGCGTGGTGGCGGTGATCTCGGCGTTCAACTTCCCGGTCGCGGTGTGGTCGTGGAACACCGCGCTGGCGCTGGTGTGCGGTGACCCGGTGGTGTGGAAGCCGTCCGAGACGACCCCGCTCACCGCGATCGCGTGCGACGCGCTGCTGCGCCGGGCGGCGGCCGAGACCGGAGCCCCGGACGGCCTGCACCACGTGGTGCTCGGGACGGCGGTGGTGGGCGAGCAGTTGGTCGACGACCCGCGGATCGCGCTCGTGAGCGCGACCGGATCGGTCCGGATGGGCCGCGCGGTGGCGCCCCGGGTAGCAGCCCGCTTCGGCCGCTGCCTGCTGGAGTTGGGCGGCAACAACGCCGCGGTGGTGACGCCGTCGGCCGATCTGGATCTGACCGTGCGCGCGGTGGTCTTCGCGGCCGCCGGGACCGCGGGACAGCGCTGCACGACGCTGCGCCGGCTCATCGTGCACCGGTCGATCGTCAACGAGGTGACCAACCGGATCGCCGACGCGTACCGGCAACTGCGGGTGGGCAACCCGTTCGACGACGGCGTCCTGGTGGGCCCGTTGATCTCCGGAGCAGCGCTGCACGCGATGCACTCCGCGCTCGACACCGCGCGCGCCGACGGCGGCGTCGTCGTCACCGGCGGCGAACGCATCGGTGGCGGCGGCTCGTTCTACGTCAGGCCCGCGATCGTCCGGATGCCGTCACAGACCACGATCGTGCGGGCCGAGACGTTCGCGCCGATCCTCTACGTCCTCGCGTACGACACGTTCGACGAGGCCATCGAACTGCACAACGCTGTCCCGCAGGGGCTCTCGTCGTCGATCTTCACCACCGACCAGCGCGAGGCCGAGCGATTCCTCGCCTCCGACGGCTCCGACTGCGGCATCGCGAACGTCAACATCGGCACGTCCGGCGCCGAGATCGGTGGCGCGTTCGGCGGCGAGAAGGACACCGGTGGCGGGCGTGAGTCCGGCTCGGACGCCTGGAAGTCGTACATGCGCCGCGCCACCAACACCGTCAACTACTCCGACGAACTCCCCCTCGCGCAAGGGGTGGAGTTCGGCTAGCCGGTCTGCTCGCCGCGGTTCTCGTCGCGTCGCAGCCGCGCGTCGTAGTCGGCCCGTGCGGTGGGGTCGACGCGGGTCAGTGCCCGCTCACCGCCGACGGCGCGGCGGATCCACCGCACCAACCGTTCCGGTGCCACGGCGAGCCCGACGTCGAGTGCCGCGAGGTAACCCGGAACGGGTGTCTCGGCGCGGCGGGTGCGGACGGTACGGACGATCGCGTCGGCGATGTCCTCGGGATCGACCGTCGGTAGTCCCTTGCCGAGCGGTATGCCCGACGTGAGCGTCGTGCGTACGGCGCTCGGCAGGACAGTGCTGACGCTCACTCCGTGGTCGGCGAACTCGAGCCGGGCTGTCGCCGAGAGTCCCACGGCCGCAAATTTGCTGGCGTTGTACACCGCCAGCCCGGGGATCGCGATCTTCCCAGCGAGCGACGCGACGTTCACGACGTGCCCGCGTCCGCGCTCGATCATGCCGGGCACCACGGCCCGCATCCCGTGGATCGGGCCCCACACGTTGACGTCGATCGTCATCTCACCGGTCGCGTCCGGCTCGTCGAGGAACCCGCCGACCGGCATGACACCGGCGTTGTTGACGAGGATGTCGATCGCCCCGACGTCAGCCACACACGCGTCCCATGCCGTCCGGGACCGGACGTCGAGAACATGGGCAGTGCCGATGCCTGCTGCGGCGTGCTCGACCGCACCCCGATCGAGGTCGGCGAGGGCGACGTCCGCTCCACGGGCGGCGAAGGCATTCGCGGTGGCGCGGCCGATGCCGCGTCCGGCACCGGTCACGAGCACTCGTGCACCCTCGAGCGCGATGTCGGGATACCGGGTCATGACGACACCTCCGTCGACGTCAGGTAGGCCGATGCGTCGAAGTCGCGCAGTCGTTCTCGCATGCGACCCGTCGACCACGGCCAGTTGAAGCTGTTGCGGCCGTTGACGTCCAGGAAGTAGCTCTGGCAGCCACCGGCGTTGTAGACGGTGGTGGTGAGGGCCTGCTGCACCTCCGCATTGAACGCCGCCTGCACCTCGGGGCGGGTCTCCATCCGGGTCCAGCCGGCTGCGCGCGCAGCTCCGATCGCCGCCGTCAGGTAGTCGAGCTGCGCCTCGAGGATCATGAACGCCGACGTGTGGCCGGTACCCAGCGCCGGACCCAGCAGCACGTACGCGTTGGGGAATCCCGCGACGGTGGTGCCGAGGTACGCCTGCGGACTGCCCTTCCAGTGGTCACCGAGGCTGCGCCCCTGACCGTCGAACACCCGTCCGGCGATGGGCATGTCGAGGATGTGGAAACCGGTGCCGAAGATGATGGCGTCGACCTCCCGTTCCTGCCCGTCCGCGCCGATCACCACGTTGCCCCGCACCTGCCGCACCGCGTTCGCGTGCACCTCCACGTTCGGACGGTTCAGCGCCGGGTAGTAGCTGTTGGACATCAGCAGCCGCTTGCAGCCGAGGGTGTAGTCGGGGGTGAGCGACCGCCGCAGTTCCGGATCCCGGATCTGCGCCCGCAACTGCATGCGGCCGATCTGCTGGATCACCCGCAGGATCCACGGGTTACGGAAGCCGACCCCGAGGGCCTCCATGATCCCGTACTGGATGCGCCGCAACGCGTTCAGCGCCCCGGGCACCGCTCCGATCGCCGCCCGGACCGGACCCGGCAGCGTGGTGTCGGGCTTGGGCAGTACCCACTGGGCGGTCCGCTGGTACAGGTGCAGTTCCCCCACCACCGGCGCGATCTCGGGGACGAACTGCACCGCCGACGCGCCGGTCCCGACGACGGCGACGCGCTTGCCGGACAGGTCGTAGTCGTGGTTCCAGCGCGACGAGTGGAACACCTCCCCGGCGAACCCGTCGAGCCCCGGAATGTCGGGGACGAGCGGCTGATTCCACGGGCCCGCGGCCGCGATCACCGCGTTCGCGGTGAAGGTGCCGTTCGACGTCTCCAGCACCCACCGCCGCGTCGGCTCGTCCCACTGGGCACGCAGCAGTTCGGTGCCGAACTCGACTCGCTCGTGCACGCCGTGCTCGGCGGCCGTCCGCTCGATGTATTCGCGGATCTCGTGCTGTCCCGCGAACAGTCGGCTCCACCCCGGGTTCGGTGCGAACGAATACGAGTACAGCGCGGACGGCACATCGCACGCGCACCCCGGATATGTGTTGTCGCGCCACGTTCCGCCGAGCGCGTGGGCCTTCTCGAGGATCAAGACGTCGCCGATCCCCATGCGCTGCAACCGGATCACGGCACCGATACCCGAGATTCCGGCCCCGACGACGATCACCTCGTGGTGGCCGGTCATGCGGACGCTCCCGTCGCGAGGGCGCGCTGCACCGACGTTCGGGTGCTGCGCAGCGAGTGTTCCAGAGTGGCGAGTCGGCGCCTGTCGTCCATGAAGTTGGGGCCCATCACAGCGAGATCCTCGGCCGTCGCGTCGACCCGGATCACCCGCGTGCCGGACGCCTCCAACGCCGCACACTCGGCGTCGAGTCCGGCACTCATCCAGTTCCGCAGGACCGCTCGCTCGAGAGCGGCCGATCCCCGGCCGGGCACCCGACCCCGGGAGGCCATGGGCGCCAGCACGACCACCTCGTCGAGTCCGCGTTCGGCCAGCAGGTCGGCCGACGCGGTGGATGCCGCACCGCCGTCGACGTACCTCCGGCCGCCGATGGTGACCGGCCGCATCCAGCCCGGGATCGCCCACGACGCCCGCAACGCCTCGGACAGCGCCGCCTTCGGCGCCCCCTGCGCGCCGAAGGGCACTCGCTCCCCGGTCGCGGCGTCCATCGCGACCAGCCACGTCTGCGGATGCGCGACCCAATCGCCGGATGCCGCGACGCCGGTGGCGAGGCGGTCGAGCCATTCCGCGTCTCCGCGCCCCTCCGGGAGCAGTCCGCTCAACCGGGTCATGGTGGGCAGCGCACGCCGCAGCAGGCCGGGCGCACCCGGGCGTGGGCGCGGCAGTGGAGGGAATCGGCCGGGCGCGCCTGCGAGGTGTCCGGCGAGCACAGGATGCGTCGACTCCCCGAGTTGCATCGCGAGGATCTCGTCGACACCGATGCCGCTCCCGAGCATCGTGACGAGTTCGGCACCCGCGGACGTGCCGACAAGAACGTCGGCGTCGCGTGGGTCCCACCCGAGGGCGTCCCGGATCGCGATCAGCGCCGCGACCGTCCATGCTGCCCCCAGCGTCCCCCCGCATCCGAGGACCAACCCGCGACCGAGATATGTGTCACTCGAAGTCATATCCAGAAACTAGCAGCATTCAAATACTCTCGGTAGCCCAAATGTCGTGAAGAATGACGGCATGGCACGTTTGACCAGATCGGAAAGCCAGGCCCGCACCCGCGCGGAGCTGCTCACGACCGCCCGCGACCTGTTCCTCACCGACGGCTACGCGCTGACTTCTCTCGAGAAGG
Organism: Prescottella equi; assembly: GCF_002094305.1. Classification (GTDB taxonomy): domain Bacteria; phylum Actinomycetota; class Actinomycetes; order Mycobacteriales; family Mycobacteriaceae; genus Prescottella; species Prescottella equi. The sequence continues at coordinate 181,136 of NZ_LWTX01000001.1, read as the reverse complement.
TCGCCGAGACGGCGGGCTACTCGAAGGGCGCGGTGTACTCGAATTTCCGCGGCAAGAAGGAACTGTGCCTCGAGGTTCTCGACCTGATCCACACGACGAAGTTCGAAGAGGTGGCAGCGCTCGTGGCCGCCGACGGCGAACTCGACGAGCTTCTCGAACGTATCCAGGAGTGGGCCGAGCGCACCTTGGGCGACGTGGGTTGGACGATGCTCGAGTTCGAGTTCATCGCCGCCTGCCGGCACGACCCCGACGTGCAGGCCGCGCTGGCATCGGCCCTGGGGATGGCGCACGGAATGGTTCTCGCGCTGGTGAATTCGCTGACCGCCGCGACCGGTACCGCGCTGCCGCTGCCGCCCGAGGAGGCGGCGCGCAGCATCCTCAGCCTCGGAGTGGGCCTCGGTATCCAGCGCGCCATCGACCCCACCATCTCGGCGCGGATCGTCACCGACAATGTGCGCGCCCTCCTGCACCGAGGCTCGCCCCTCCCCGACTCAGGGGCGAGCGTCGGCTCATGACCCTCCGGCTCGGTCAGTACAGGGTGCCGATGAAATCGAAGATCGCGGGCTGAACCGCAGGGTTGGCGTTGCTGATTCCGGTGGCCGCGCCGATGACGCCACCGATCGCCGCACCGGGGATACAGCCGACGAACAGGAACAGCACACACCCGACGACCGCGCCCACACCGGCGCCGATCTGCGCATTCATCTGGCCGCCGCCCACCCAGCCCTTCTCGATCTCGCTGATCATGTTCGAGTAGGCGTCCTGGCGCGCGTCCACGTTGTTCAGCGCACTCACACCCTGTGCCGGGATCGCCGGCGTGAGAGTGAGTTTGCCGCCGTCGACCGACGGCACCAGCGGAACGTCCACCCCGGCCACCCGGTAGGTGAGCGGGACGGTGCCGACGGTCGTCCCCGCCGGATCGACGACGTCGACGACGTCGCCGGCCACCCGGAAGGTGCCCGCATCGAGGACGGTGTCGAGCGACGTACCGTTCGCGCCGATCTGGGTCTGGTAGTGGATTGCGCCCGGCGCCGGCGGCGGCCCGGGCTCGGCGTAGGCGGTACCGGTTGCCACGCCGAGTGCAGCGATGGCGAGCACGGACACAGCCGCAGTCCTGTGGAGTTTCACGGGGAGCTCCCTCCTTGCGGGAAGACGGCCCCGACCTGGTCAAAGACCGTCCGGAACATCCATTAGACTAATGAGTGGAGGCCGGTCTGTACGGCCTAACCGGGATTCCTGACCGATTCTCGGACGACTTCGACGACGGGCCCCGTCGCCGGTCCGGCAGCGTCCGGTGATGTCCGATTCGACCGCATTCGCCCCGGCATACCGACTCTCCGGCGCGAGCGTGCCGACCACCGCGTGGGACACCGGCGTGGAGTAGAGACGCGATGTCGCCTCCGCGACCGTCGGGCGCCCGCATCGCTGATCGGCGAAGTGTCGGTACCTGCAGGCAAGATGGACCGCATGGACGCCGTCCTCGATCGCTTCTCCGCGCCCACCAGGGAGTGGTTCGACGGTGCCTTCCCCGCACCCACCGCCGCCCAGTTGGGTGCGTGGGACTCCATCGCGAGTGGTTCGCACACGCTCGTCGTCGCGCCTACCGGGTCGGGAAAGACGCTGTCGGCGTTCCTGTGGGCGCTGGACCGGTTGGCGACGGCGGTCGAGGCCGGCGCATCCGACGAGAAGCGCGCCGCTGAGCGGCGCACCACGGAGCAGCGCACCACCAAGGTGCTCTACATCTCTCCGCTCAAGGCGCTCGGCGTCGATGTCGAACGCAACCTGCGGGCGCCGCTGGTAGGCATCACACAGACCGCGAAACGTCTGGGGTTCGAACCGCCCGAGATCCGCGTCGGTGTGCGGTCGGGGGACACCCCCACCGGCGAACGGCGCAAGATGATCAAGACGCCGCCGGACATCCTCATCACCACACCCGAGTCGCTGTTCCTGATGCTCACGTCGTCGGCGCGGGAGACCCTCACCGGCGTGGAGACCGTGATCGTCGACGAAGTCCACGCGGTCGCCGGCACCAAGCGCGGCGCCCACCTCGCGCTGTCGCTCGAGCGTCTCGACATGCTGCGCGACAAACCGGTCCAGCGGATCGGACTGTCGGCCACGGTGCGCCCGCACGAGGAGGTGGGCCGCTTCCTCGCGGGTTCGGCACCGATCCGCATCGTCGCTCCCCCCGCGGCGAAGACGTTCGATCTCACGGTGCGGGTCCCGGTCGAGGACATGACGGAACTCGGTATCGCCGAGCCCGATCCGGAGTCGCTGTCGCCCACTCCGCAGGCCGGGTCGATCTGGCCGCACGTCGAGGAACAGATCGTCGATCTGATCCTCGACCACCGCTCGTCGATCGTGTTCGCGAACTCGCGCCGGCTCGCCGAGAAGCTCACCGCCCGGCTCAACGAGATCTACGCCGAACGGCTCGGCGGCGCCGTCGAGAAGCAGGGCAGACCGCCCGCGCAGCTCGGCGCGCCCACCGAGGTCAACTACGGTGCCGATCCCCTGCTGGCGCGGGCCCACCACGGCTCGGTCAGCAAGGACCAGCGGGCGATCATCGAGGACGACCTCAAGTCCGGGCGTTTGCGCTGCGTGGTGGCCACCAGCAGCCTGGAACTCGGAATCGACATGGGCGCAGTCGATCTCGTGGTGCAGGTGGAGGCGCCGCCGTCGGTCGCGAGCGGGTTGCAGCGCGTCGGCCGCGCCGGACACCAGGTGGGCGAGATCTCCCGTGGTGTGCTCTTCCCCAAGCACCGCACCGACCTCATCCACTGCGCCGTCACGGTCGAACGTATGACGAACGGCAAGATCGAGGCACTCGAGATTCCCGCGAATCCGCTCGACATCCTCGCGCAGCAGACCGTCGCCGCCACCGCCCTCGAACCTCTCGACGTGGAACAGTGGTACGACGTCGTCCGGCGCAGCGGTTCCTTCGCGACCCTGCCCCGTTCGGCGTACGAGTCGACGCTCGACCTGCTCGCGGGTCGCTATCCGTCGGACGAGTTCGCCGAACTGCGTCCCCGCCTGGTGTGGGACCGCGACGGTGGCACCCTCACCGGGCGCCCCGGTTCGCAGCGTCTGGCCGTCACGTCGGGCGGCGCGATCCCCGACCGCGGCCTGTTCGCCGTCTACATGGTGGGCGAGCGACAGTCCCGGGTCGGCGAACTCGACGAGGAGATGGTCTACGAGTCCCGCGTGGGCGACGTGTTCGCGCTCGGCGCCACCAGTTGGCGGATCGAGGAGATCACCTACGACCGGGTGCTGGTCAGTCCCGCGTACGGGCTGCCCGGACGGCTGCCGTTCTGGCACGGCGACGGTCTCGGCCGTCCCGCCGAACTCGGCGAGGCCCTCGGCGGCTTCCTGCGCGAGCTGTCGTCGAGCACGCCGGACGAGGTGGCCGCGCGTCTGGTCGCCGCCGGGCTCGACACGAACGCCACCACCAACCTCGCCGCGCTGATCGAGGACCAGCAACAGGCCACCGGGCGGGTACCCACCGACCGAACCCTCGTGGTGGAGCGCTTCCGCGACGAGCTCGGCGACTGGCGACTGGTGCTGCACTCGCCGTACGGGCTGCGGGTGCACGCACCGTGGGCGCTCGCGATCGGTGCGCGCCTGCGTGAACGATTCGGTGTGGACGCCGCCCCCACCGCGTCCGACGACGGCATCATCGTGCGTCTGCCCGACACCGACGACACCCCGCCCGGCGCGGAACTGTTCGCGTTCGAGCGCGACGAGATCGAGGACATCGTCACCGACGAGGTGGGCGGCTCGGCGCTGTTCGCGTCCCGGTTCCGTGAATGTGCCGCACGCGCACTGCTGCTACCCCGCCGCACCCCCGGCAAGCGGGCCCCGTTGTGGCAGCAGCGGCAGCGGTCGGCACAGTTGCTCGACGTCGCGCGCAAGTTCCCGACCTTCCCGATCCTGCTCGAGACCGTGCGCGAATGCCTGCAGGACGTCTACGACCTGCCCGCGTTGCGGGATCTGTTCGGCCGCATCGCCCGCCGGCAGATCCGGATGGTCGAGGTCGAGACCGCAACGCCGTCACCGTTCGCGAGTTCGCTGCTCTTCGACTACGTGGGCGCGTTCATGTACGAGGGCGACAGCCCGCTCGCCGAGCGTCGCGCAGCCGCACTGTCGCTCGATTCCACACTGCTCGCCGAACTGCTCGGCCGGGTGGAGTTGCGCGAACTGCTCGACGCCGACGTCATCGCGAAAGCCGAGCGGGAACTGCAGCGGCTGACGCCCGAACGCCATGCCCGCGACGTGGAGGGCATGGCCGATCTGTTGCGTCTGCTCGGCCCGGTCACCACCGAGGAAGCCGCCGAGCGCTCCACCGCCGACCCGGTGCCGTGGCTCGACGAACTCGTCGCGCACCGGCGCGCGCTGCGCGTCTCGTTCGCAGGACGCCAGTGGTGGACGGCCGTCGAGGACGCCGCCCGGCTGCGCGACGGACTGGGGGTGCCGCTGCCCATCGGTACTCCGGCCGCCTTCATCGAACCCGTCGACGATCCGCTCGGCGATCTGCTCGGTCGTTATGCGCGCACGCACGGACCGTTCACGGTGTCGGAGGCCGCGGAGCGCTTCGGAATCGGCTCCGCCGTCGCTCGCGACGTCCTTGCGCGACTGGCGAACGAGAAACGTGTCGTCGAGGGCGAGTTCCGGCCCGGCGCGTCCGGCAGCGAATGGTGCGACGCCGAGGTGTTGCGCCGACTGCGGCGCCGCTCGCTCGCGGCGGCGCGGGAGGAGGTGGAGCCGGTCAGCACAGCGACGCTGGGCCGGTTCCTGCCCGGCTGGCAGCATGTCGGCGGCTCGCTGCGCGGACTCGACGGCGTGGTGACGGTCGTGGAACAGCTTGCGGGCGTTCCGGTTCCCGCGTCAGCCCTCGAATCGCTGATCCTGGCGTCGCGGGTGCGCGACTACTCCCCCGCGATGCTCGACGAACTCACCGCCACCGGCGAGGTGCTGTGGTCCGGTGCCGGGCAGATCTCCGGCAAGGACGGCTGGGTGAGCCTGCACCTGGCCGACTCGTCTCCGCTGACATTGGCGACGCCCGCCGAGATCGATCTCACCGACCTGCATCGCAGCATCCTCGACACCCTGACCGGCGGCGGCGCGTACTTCTTCCGGCAACTGTCCGACACCGTGCAGTCCACCGACGACACCGCACTCGCCGCCGCGCTCTGGGACCTGGTGTGGGCCGGGTACATCGGAAACGACACGTTGGCCCCGCTGCGGGCACTGCTGTCGGACACCTCGCGTGCCACCCCCAGCCACCGCACGCCGCGGCGTGCGCCCCGCGCTCACGCGTATCGCCGGCTCGGACGTCCCACGATGCCCACCCGCAGCGGCCCGCCCACCGCGGGGGGACGGTGGTCGCTACTACCCGAGCCGGAACCCGACCCCACACTCCGCGCCCACGCCACCGCCGATCTGCTGCTCGAGCGGTACGGCGTCGTCACGCGCGGCTCGGTGGTCGCGGAGGAGGTCCCCGGCGGCTTCGCGTCGATGTACAAGGTGCTCACCGGCTTCGAGGACGGCGGACGCTGCCGGCGCGGCTACTTCGTCGACACCCTCGGGGGCGCGCAGTTCTCCACGCCCGATGTGGTCGATCGCTTACGCACCCACAGCGACTCGATCGAGGGCCGCCACACGACGGCACCTGCCGTCACACTCGCCGCGTCCGACCCCGCGAACCCCTACGGCGCGGCACTGCCGTGGCCGCAGTCGATGGCCGGTGACGATGCCCCCAAGCATCGCCCGGGCCGCAAGGCCGGGGGCCTGGTGTCGCTCGTCGACGGCGAACTGGTGTTGTTCGTCGAGCGCGGCGGACGGACCGTCCTCACCTTCACCGACGACATCGGGGTCCTGCGCACCGCCGCCGAATCGCTTGCCGCCACCGTGAAACGCGGCGGCATCGACAAGGTCGTCGTCGAGAAGGTCGACGGCGCCACCATCCACGGCAACGACTTCGCGCCGTTGCTCACCGAGGTGGGCTTCTCGGCCACCCCGCGTGGCTTCCGATTGCGGGCGTGACGCGATGCCCGAGGGAGACACCGTGTGGCAGGCCGCGCGACGCCTCGATACCGCGCTCGCCGGTCGCGTCCTGACCGAGTGCGACATCCGGGTGCCGCGCTACGCGACCGTGGACCTGTCCGGCGAGGCGGTCGACGCGGTCGTCGCCCGGGGCAAACATCTGCTGACCCGTATCGGCGCGCACACGATCCACACGCACCTGAAGATGGAGGGCTCCTGGCAGGTGTATCCACGCGGCGCTCGATGGCGGCGTCCCGCACACCAGGCACGGATCGTCCTGGGCACCGAAGACACTGTCGCCGTGGGCTTCTCCCTCGGGATCACCGAAGTGATCGATCGCAGCGACGAGGAGAGTGTGGTGGGGCATCTCGGCCCCGATCTACTCGGCGCGGACTGGGACGCTGCGGTGGCCACCTCGAATCTCGTTGCGGCGGGCGAACGTCCCATCGGGGAGGCACTGTTGGACCAGCGCATCATGGCGGGTATCGGCAACGTGTACCGCAACGAGATCTGCTTCCTGCGCGGCGTCGATCCGCGCACCCCAACCGCTCGGGTGCCGGACCTGCCGAAGGTGGTCGACCTCGCGCACCGGGTGCTCCGCGCCAACCGGGACCGACCCGTCCGTGTCACCACCGGCGACCGGCGGCCGGGACGACGGGACTGGGTGTACGGGCGCGGCGGCAAGCCGTGTCTGCGCTGCGGAACTCCGATCGCCGCGGCTGAGTTCGGTGAGGAGCCCGGCCGTGAGCGGTCGATCTTCTGGTGTCCGAACTGTCAGCCACTGCTCCCGCCCGGCGGCTGACCCGCCGCCTGCAGCAGCGCGACGCAGTGCGCGACGAACTGCTCGCGCGGAGCGGTGATCGTGCCGTCGAGGTATCCGATGAACAGGCTCGTCAAAGCTCCGACCAGACCGACCGCCGTCATCTGACGCTCGTCCGGATCGGACAGCGGCGAGAGTTGCTGGTGCACCAGGAGGACGAATGCCGGCGCGAGTTCGAGTCCCTGTCCACCCAGCGCCGGTTCGGCCAGTGGTGCGAGTAACAGCACCCGCCCGCGCGCCGGATCGTCGACCATCAACTCGACGAACGCCGACACCGCCGCGACCGCCCGATCCTGCGGCGATCCCGACGACGCCACGGCCGCGACGAGCGCGTCCCGCGCCTGCCTGCCCACGTCCTCGTACACGGCCCGCACGAATTCGTCCCGGTCGGCGAAGCTCTCGTAGAAGTAGCGCTCGGTGAGCGCGGCGGCTCGGCAGACCGCTCGAACGCTGACGGCGGCGCCGCCCTCTGCGCCCAGCAGTTCGATTCCGGCAGCCAGGAGTGCCTCCCGGCGCGCGGCGCGGCGTTCCTCGAGGCCGGCGCCCGCCCAGGTCCGCCGTTGCGCGTCCAACAACCCTCCAGTCCTTGACCGACTTCCGCCGATCCTAATCCGACAACAGGTGTAGTCACTCTTTCGGGAAGTCGGCTCGCATGACGGGCTCGTTCACCGCAACGATCCGAGTCACTACGCGCCACCCATGGGGTGATTGTGCGACGCTCTGTCGCATGGAATCGGATCTCCGCTCGTTGCTGCACCGGCCGCTGCTGAGCCGGTCCGTGCCGCTCGACAAGGACAACGCCGCCAGCCGGATCAGTGCCTACGTGTACGGCAACATCCTCATCCTCGCGGCGTTGATCCCGGAAACGATCTCGCGCAGCGATTCCCGCACGATCGCCGTGGTCGCCGGCACGGCGATCTCCACGTTCATCGCGCACGCGTTCGCCGAGGGGGTGGGCAAGTCGGTGCGCTCGGGCCGTCAGCTGACCACCGCCGAACGCTTCGCGGAGCTTCGCGACTCGGTACCGGTACTGAGCTCGGCGGTCGTGCCGATCGTCGTGCTGGGCACCGCATACTTCGGCTGGCTCGAACCGTTCACCGCGCAGGTGATCGCCGAGGTCGCGATCCTCGTCCGGATCGCGTCCATGGTGTTCGTCATCACGCGCCTGCGCGGCGAGCGGCCGTCCGGTTACACGCTGATCGCGGCGGCGGCGCTCGCCGTCGTCGCCACCGCGATCGTCGTGCTCAAGGTCGTGCTGACCCACTAGGGGCGGTGCCGGGTACCGGTTCGAGAATTTCCGCGCGGGCTTCGGGCGCCGCGGCACGCAGGGCGTCGGCGGAGAGGTCGTCGGGCTGCGCCTGCGAGAGCACCTCGGCCTCGACGCGGGCGCGGTACGTTTCGACCTCGCGGTCGATCGTGGCGTCGTCCCAGCCGAGGATCGGCGCGACCAGGCGGGCCACCTGCTCGGCGCAGTTCACCCCGCGGTGCGTGTACTCGATCGAGATGCGCGTGCGGCGGGCGAGGATGTCCTCGAGGTGCAGCGCACCCTCCGCGGCGACGGCGTACACGGCCTCCGCCTGCAGGTAGTCGGGCGCATCGGTGATCGGCTGCAACAGTTCCGGCGACTGCTTGGCCGGGGCGAGAACCTCGTCGATCAGCGATCCGTAGCGACCGAGCAGGTGCTTGATCCGATAGGGGTGCAATCCGTAGAGCTGTCCGAGGTGCACCGCCTGGTTCACGAGCGCGAAGTAGCCGTCCGCGCCCACCAGCGGAACCTTCTCGGTGATCGACGACGCGACGGCCGCCGGAAGATCCTCGGCCGCCAGATCGACGGCATCTTTGCCCATCACCCGGTAGGTGGTGTACTTCCCGCCGGCGATCGCGACCAGGCCCGGCGCCACGCGCGCCACCGCGTGCTCGCGGGACAGCTTCGACGTCTCGTCGCTCTCCCCCGCAAGCAGTGGACGCAAACCCGCGTAGACGCCGTCGATGTCCTCGTGGGTGAGCGGGGTGACCAGCACCTTGTTGACGTGGCCGAGGATGTAGTCGATGTCGGCCTCGGTGGCGGCAGGGTGCGCGAGGTCGAGGTTCCAGTCGGTGTCGGTGGTGCCGATGATCCAGTGGTTACCCCACGGAATCACGAACAGCACGGACTTCTCGGTACGCAGGATGATCGCCGAGTCGCTCACGATCCGGTCGCGCGGAACCACGATGTGCACGCCCTTCGATGCGCGCACCCGGAACCGGCCCCGCTGGTGCGAGAGCGCCTGGATCTCGTCCGTCCACACGCCGGTTGCGTTGATGACGACGTGTCCCTTCACTTCCGTGGTGGCGCCGGTCTCCGAATCCCGCACGCGCACACCGGACACTCGGTCCGCCTCGCGCAGGAAACCGACGACCTGCGTGGAGGTACGCACCACCGCACCGTAGTGCGCCGCGGTACGCGCGACCGTCATCGTGTGACGGGCGTCGTCGACGACGGTGTCGTAGTAGCGGATACCGCCGATCAGCGCATTACGCTTGAGTCCGGGCGCCATCCGCAGCGCGCCGGCGCGCGTCAGATGCTTCTGTGCCGGAACGGACTTCGCGCCGCCCATTCGGTCGTACAGCAGGAACCCGGCCGCCATGTACGGGCGCTCCCACCCGCGATGGGTCAGCGGGAAGAGGAACTTGAGCGGTTTGACGAGATGCGGCGCGAGCGTCGACATCGACAACTCCCGTTCGTGCAACGCCTCCGCGACGAGCCCGAACTCGAGCTGTTCCAGGTAGCGCAAACCCCCGTGGAACATCTTCGACGAACGGGACGACGTGCCCGACGCGAAATCCCGCGCCTCGACGAGCGCGACCTTCAGTCCGCGGGTCGCGGCGTCGAGGGCCGCGCCCACACCGACCACCCCGCCACCGATCACCACCACGTCGAACTGCTCGGTTCCCAACTGGTCCCACGCCTGCGCCCGCTGCTGCGGGCCGAGGAACTGCACACCAGGCTGCTTGTCCAACTCGGTCTCCCGTGGTTGTCGGCGAATCTGGTCTCAGGCTAGTAGCTTCGTGGCCAGACTGCCCGAGAGACGAGGATGACCGTGACCAAGTACATCGCCGCGATCGACCAGGGGACGACCTCGAGCCGGTGCATGATCTTCGATCACGACGGTGACGTCGTCGGCGTCGCACAGAAGGAACACGAGCAGATCTTCCCGGAGCCGGGCTGGGTGGAGCACGATCCCGAGGAGATCTGGACCAACACCCGCGAGATGGTCGGGTCGGTCCTGGCCAAGACCGACCTGACCGCCAAGGACATCGCCGCGGTGGGAATCACCAATCAGCGCGAAACCACCGTCGTGTGGGATCGCGAGACCGGAAAGCCCGTCTACAACGCGATCGTGTGGCAGGACACCCGTACCGACAGTCTGTGCGACGAGCTCGGCGGTGACGAGGGTCGCGGACGCTTCCGCGAGACCACCGGGCTGCCGCTGTCCACGTACTTCTCGGGGCCGAAGGTGCGGTGGATCCTCGACAACGTGGACGGCGCACGCGAGCGGGCCGAGGCCGGCGAACTCGCCTTCGGCACGATCGACTCCTGGATCATCTGGAACCTCACCGGCGGTCTGCACATCACCGACGTGACCAACGCCTCGCGCACTCTGCTGATGGACCTCGAGACCCTCGACTGGGACCACGACATCTGTGCGGCGATGGGAATCCCGGTGTCGATGCTGCCCGAGATCCGCAGTTCATCCGAGGTGTACGGCGATCTGGCGCTGCCCGGCATCTCGGCGGGAATCCCGATCGCCGGGATCCTCGGTGACCAGCAGGCCGCGACGTTCGGTCAGGCGTGCTTGTCGGAGGGCGAGGCCAAGAACACCTACGGCACCGGCAACTTCCTTCTGCTCAACACCGGCACCGAGAAGGTCCACAGCGAGCACGGTTTGCTCACCACGGTCTGCTACAAGCTCGGCGACAAGCCCGCCGTCTACGCCCTGGAGGGGTCGGTGGCCGTCACCGGCTCGCTGGTGCAGTGGCTGCGTGACAACCTCGGAATCATCCAGTCTGCCAAGGACATCGAACCGCTGGCACAGACCGTCGAGGACAACGGCGGTGCGTACTTCGTGCCCGCCTTCTCGGGTCTGTTCGCGCCGCGGTGGCGTCCCGATGCACGCGGCGTCATCGCCGGACTCACCCGATATGTCAACAAGGGTCACCTGGCGCGCGCCGCTCTCGAGGCCACCGCGTACCAGACCCGCGAGGTCATCGAGGCCATGCGCGCCGACTCTGGGGTCGAACTCACGACGCTCAAGGTCGACGGCGGCATGGTGGTCAACGAGACACTCATGCAGTTCCAGTCGGACATCTTGGATGTCCCGGTCACGCGTCCGGTCGTGAACGAGACCACCGCGCTCGGCGCGGCGTACGCGGCCGGCCTGGCCGTCGGATTCTGGGAGAGCGAGGACGACATCCGCACCAACTGGGCGGCGGACAAGACCTGGGAACCTCGGATGGGCGACGCCGAGCGCGAGCGCCTCTACGCCGGCTGGAACAAGGCCGTCGAGCGCACCTACGGCTGGACCGACGAGGACAACGCCTCCACGTAGGCCTTCCACGCCTGGAGTCGCTCGCGCCAGTAATCCGCACCCGGACCGGGCCCTACCTGAGTTGCGCGAATCCGAACCTCGGCGTCGTCCCCGGCGAAGTCGATCCGCACCTCGATCGGTGACTGAGCCGTTGCGGCCTCGGATCCCCACCTCATCGCGATGGTCTCACCGTCGACGCAGTCCACGACCCTGCCTCTGCGCTCGTCCCAGGAGATGAGGGCATCGCCACCGACCTCCGCATCGACGACAAGATCCACCCACCATCCGGCGCGTTCGCGGTACCGCGCGATCGCATTCCACACCTCGCGAAGCGAACCGCCGACCGCGACGGTTTCGTCCACCGTCTGGCGTTCGGGCCCCACCGGATCGCCCCCGACGGGCGCGAACGCCTCGAGACTTCTCAGGTCGTCGAGCGAAACGAGCGCCGCGGCCGGCGCACCGTGCCGGGTGATCGTGATCCGCTCGCCGCGGTATCCCACCCGGCACACCAGCTCCCGCAGCTGCGCCCGCGCTTCCCCGAACGGAACCTCCGACGTCGTCATTGCACGGATGCTAGGCGCGCGGTCCGACAGTCCGGCCGGGCGGAAGCACCGCGGTTCGAGCGCAGAAGATCGATCACCGACAAAGCCATTTGGTACAGATCACGAGGTTTTGTACAAAACTCTTCAGGCACCGATCACAGTTCCCGAGCGATGCGCCGAGTGGGCGGCCCGCAGCCGGTCTACGCCCTCGGCCAGCACCGCGCCGTCGTAGGTCGCGAAACACAACCGGGCCGCATGCGGGTGGGCGCTCGCGACGCCGAACGCCCCGCCGGGCACGAACGCGACATCGTGCCCGACGGCGGTGTCGAGCAGGCGCGTGGTGTCCGTGCCGTCGGCGAACTCGATCCAGCAGAACATCCCCCCGTGCACCGTCGCGTGCGAGATACGTTCCCCGAAAGCGGCTTCGAGGGACGAGACGAGAGCGTGCGCGCGCCCCGCGTACGCGGCACGGACGGTGGCTAGATGCCCGTCGAGCCACGCGGCGTCGCCGAGCAGTTCCGTCGCGATCTGCTGTGTGAGCGACGAACCGCACAGGTCCGCGCCCTGCTTGAGCAGTTCGACGGCCTCGCACACCCGGCGATCGCCGTGCAGCCAGCCGATCCGCAGCGCCGGGGCGAGGGTCTTCGATCCGCTCGACAGCCGGATCACCCGATCGGAGTGCGCCGCGACCGGGGCGGGCGCGGGCGCATCGAACCACAGTTCGCCGTACGGGTCGTCCTCGATGATCCAGAATCCGTACTCGTCCGCGAGCGCCGCGAGGTGGACCCGCCGCTCCGCCGACAGCACGACGCCGCGAGGGTTGTGGAAGTTGCTCACCGTGTGGACGAGCTTGGGCCGCAACCCCTCCCGCAGAGCCTGCTCGAGTGCCGCGGTATCCATGCCGTCCGCGTCGAGCGCGACGGGCACCAGCGCGGCCTGTGCCGTGCGGAACACCTGCAGCGCACCGGTGTAGCCGGGTTCTTCGACGACGACGGTGTCACCCGGATCGAGGAGCACCTGCGCGAGCAGGCTGAGCGCCTGCTGCGAACCGTGCGTGACCACGACCTCGGCCGGGTCGATCGACCGCCCCACCTTGACGCCCTCCCGGGCCGCGACGGTCTCGCGCAGCGGCGCCCAGCCGGACGTCTCGCCGTACTGGACCGAGCGCGGATCGGCGAGGGCGCGGTGCGCGGCCTCGGCGATCCTCTCCCGCGGAACGAGTTCGGTGGCGGGCAGTCCGCCGGCCAGGCTGATCACCTCCGGACGCGCGGTGAGGGTCAGCAGATCCCGGATGGCGGAACTGCGCAGACCGGCCATCCGGGAGGACAGACGTGGGGACGAGTCGAAAGACGACGGATCGAGTGACATGGAGGCGGCTCCGTGGCGTGGGACGGCGCGCCGTCGTACGTGCGACGGCGCAGGACGAAGGCAGGTACACCCAGGTCGTCCCGGATCCACGGGGCGGAGAGCGATGCGAGGGGCCGATGGTTCTCGGCCCCTCGCATCATTTCACAGCGCAACCACTATTTGGAAACTGAATCCCGAATCGTGAGACTCGTCATCTCAGTCCAAGTCGTCGTGGCGCATCAGCTGCCGCGACGCCTCGGTGATCGAGCCGGACAGCGACGGGTACACCGAGAACGTCTGCGCCAGGTCGTTGACGGTGAGGTTGTTCTGGACCGCGATCGCGATCGGCAGGATCAGCTCCGACGCGGTGGCCGCGACGACGACACCGCCGATGACCACCCCGGTGGCCGGTCGGCAGAAGATCTTCACGAAACCGCGGCGCAGACCGGACATCTTGGCCCGCGGATTCGTGTTGAGCGGCAGCATGACGGTGCGCGCGGGCACCTCGCCGTTGTCGATCGCGGCCTGGCTGACGCCGACGTTCGCGATCTCGGGACGGGTGAAGACTGCGGAGGCCACCGTCTTGAGCTTGATCGGGCTCACGCCCTCGCCCAGCGCGTGGTACATCGCAATGCGACCCTGCATCGCGGCCACCGAGGCCAGCGGCAGCAGGCCCGTGCAGTCCCCGGCCGCGTAGATGCCGGAGACCGCGGTCCGCGAGACACGGTCGACGCGCAGGTAGCCACCCTGGCCGAGTTCGATGCCGACCTTCTCTAGGCCCAGCCCCTCGGTGTTGGGCGTCGAGCCCACCGCCATCAGCGCGTGACTGCCGTGCACGGTACGACCGTCCGACAGCTTGACGACGATCCCGCCGTCCTCGGTCCGTTCGACGGCGTCGGCGCGGGCGTGCTTGACCAGGGTCACGCCGCGCTCGGCGAGCACGTCCTCGAGGACCAGGGCGGCGTCGGCGTCCTCGTGCGGCATGACGCGGTCACGGCTCGACACGAGAGTGACCTTGACACCCATCTCGGTGTACGCGGACACGAACTCGGCGCCCGTGACACCGGAACCGACGACCACCAGGTGCGACGGCAGCTCCTCGAGGTCGTACAGGTGACGCCACGTGAGGATGCGCTCGCCGTCCGGCACCGCACCGGGCAGCACGCGGGGGCTCGCGCCGGTCGCGATGAGCACGACGTCTGCGTCGAGGATCTTCTCCTCGCCGGTGGTGAGGGTCGCGCGGACCTGGTGGGCCGCCATACCGATCTGCCGGTCGATCAGCTCGGCCTTACCGGAGAGCAGCTGCACGCCGACGCTCTGCAGGCGCGCGCGAATGTCGGAGGACTGCACCTGCGCGAGGTTTTTGACCCGGGAGTTGATCTCGGGCAGCGAGATCGTCGCGCTCGAGGGATCGAGGGAGATACCCAGGTCGGTTGCCCGCCGCATGTCGGTGCGGATACCGGTCGAGGCGATGAAGGTCTTCGACGGAACACAGTCGAACAGGACGCACGCGCCACCGATGCCGTCCGAATCGATCAAGGAGACCGCGGCGCCGTGCTGTGCTGCCACCAGCGCCGCCTCGTATCCGGCAGGTCCGCCGCCGATGATCACGATTCGGGTCATTCGTCCTCCAAGCTTGCCTCGACGGCCGGGATCTCCAGCCTGGCCCGGGTACAACGCTATTCCAGTGACCGGGAACACGCAGGCAACGGGCCCCTCCCGAGCGCCGAGCACGTCGGATCGTGCGCCGGACGGTTCTCCGGGTTCCCCAGTTCCGAGCCGACGGATTAGGCTTGCCGCCGTGCCGATCTATGCCGCCTACGGGTCCAACATGCACCCGGAACAAATGCTCGAGCGCTGCCCGCATTCGCCGATGGCGGGCACCGGGTGGCTCCGAGGCTGGCGATTGACCTTCAGTGGCGGCGACATCGGCTGGGAGGGCGCACTCGCGACGGTCGTCGAGGATCAGGACGATCCGGATGCTGCGGTCTTCGTCGTCCTCTACGACGTCCCCACCGAGGACGAGGAGCGCCTGGACCGCTGGGAGGGTTCCGAACTCGGCATCCATCGCAAGATCCGGTTGCGCGTCGACACCGCCGACGGGCCCGTTCTCGCCTGGCTGTACGTGCTCGACGCCTACGAGGGCGGCCTGCCCTCTGCCCGCTATCTCGGCGTGATGGCCGATGCCGCGGAGATCGCCGGCGCCCCGGCCGAGTACGTCCGGAGCCTGCGCACCCGCAACAGCCGTAACGTCGGCCCCGGCACGCCCTGACCGCCTGTCAGGACTGCAGCACCAGGTTCGTCAGGACCCGGACTCCGGTGACCAGCGCCCGCTCGTCGAGGTCGAACGTGGGCTGGTGGATGTCCAACTGAGGGCCGTGCCCGGACCACACGCCCAGCCGCGCCATCGCGCCCGGCGCCTCCTCCAGATACCAGGAGAAGTCCTCGCCGCCACCCGACTGCGGGGTGTCCGCGAGAGCGTCGGGACCGATCGCGCGCACCGCGTCCTCGAACATCCGCGCCGACACCTCGTCGTTCACCACCGGCGGCACCCCGCGCCGGTAGTTGAGCTCGTAGCGCACGCCGGTCGGCGCGAGCAGTCCGTGGACGATCTCCCTGACCGTCGGCTCGAGCAGCGCCCACGTGTCGTGGTCTCCGGTGCGGACGGTCCCGGTGAGGATGCCGCTTCGGGGGATCGCGTTGGGGGCCTGCCCGGCGCTGACCGCGCCCCACACCATCACCGTGCCGCTACGCGGATCGATGCGGCGGCTGAGCATCCCGGGCAGCCCGGTGATGACCGTGCCGATCGCGTAGACCAGGTCCGTCGTCAGGTGCGGCCGGGAGGTGTGACCGCCCGGCGAGTCGAGGACGAGTTCGATGGTGTCCGCCGCGGAAGTGATGGCACCGACCCGCACGCCCACCTTGCCCGCCTCGAGCCGCGGGTCGCAGTGCAGTGCGAAAATCCGCGAGACCCCCTGCATCCCGCCGGCGGCCACGACGTCGATGGCACCGCCCGGCATGACCTCCTCGGCCGGCTGGAAGATGAACCGCACGCCGATCGGCAACTGCGGCAACGAGTTCAATGCCAGTGCTGTCCCGAGCAGGATCGCGGTGTGGGCGTCGTGGCCGCACGCGTGCGCCACGCCGGGCACGGTCGACGAGTACGGCGCACCCGTCGCCTCCTGCAGCGGCAGCGCGTCCATGTCGCCGCGCAACCCGATCCGCATTCCGCCGGGGCCGATGTCGCAGATCACGCCCGTCCCTCCGGGCAGCAGCAGCGGTGACATCCCGGCCGACGACAACTGGCTCGCAACGAACGCGGTGGTCGCGAACTCGTGCCGCGCCAGTTCCGGATTGGCGTGGAAGTGCCGACGCCACCGCGACAGGTCCATCGTGTGTTCGGCGAGCCACTTCTCGACGTCCTCGTTCACCGACGTTCCACTCCTTCCAGCAGGCGCGCTCGCTGACCTTCGTCGAGCGCGGCTCGAATCGTCGTGCGCGCCAGAGCGATCGCACCGTCGACCACGGCCTGGTCGGCCGACTCGTTAACCGCTGCCGCCGCGAACGCCGGCTGATGCGTCACCGCGCCGCCGGAATCGAGTCCCACGACCGGGTGAATTCCGGGCAGCACGTGCGTCACGTTGCCCATGTCGGTACTGCCCAGCGGCCGAGACGATTCCAACTCGGCGGACAGCGGAGTCCGGCCGAGGTCGACGATCTCGTCGCGGTACACGTCGGACAGCCACGGGTCCGGCCGCAGTTCGCTGTACGGCGGCGAGACCGTGCGGATCCCGTGTGTGCACCCCGTCGCGAGCGCCCCGGCCGCGAAGCACGCCTCGGCGCGGGCGGTCAACTCCTCGAGCGAGTCCGCCGTCCGCGCCCGCAGGTAGTACAGCATCTCGGCGTGGGCGGGCACGATGTTCGGTGCCGCGCCGCCGTCGCTGACTATTCCGTGCAGTTGCTGCCCCGGCGACAGGTGCTGACGGAGCAGCGCGAGACCGACCTGCGCGACGGTGACGGCATCGGCTGCGTTGCGGCCGAATTCCGGTGCGGCCGACGCGTGCGCCTCCCTGCCCGCGAACGTGATCGCGAGGTCGGCGAGCGCGAGCGACGTCGCACCCACGATGTCGAAGGGTCCGGGATGCACCATCAACGCCGCCGCGACATCGTCGAAGACACCGCGCTCGAGCATCAGCACCTTGCCGCCGCCCGTCTCCTCGGCCGGTGTCCCGATGACCCGCACGGTGATTCCCAGCGCATCCGCGACCGGCGCCAGCGCGAGGGCGGCGCCGACCGCGGATGCCGCAATGACGTTGTGCCCGCACGCATGACCGATCTCCGGGAGCGCGTCGTACTCGGCGAGCAGCCCGATCACCAGATCGCCGCTGCCGACAGTCGCCTCGAACGCCGTGGGCAGATCGGCGATTCCGGTGCGCACGTCGAAGTCGTGACCGCGCAGGAAGTCGACCAGCTTGGCGGCGCTGCGGACCTCCTCGAACGCCAATTCCGGTTCGTCGTGGATGGAGTGCGACAGCGCGATCAGATCCGATCGCGCGGCCGACACCGTCTCCGATACTGCAGGGGATCCTGACCTCACAGCGTCCAGTCTCTCACTCCTGCGGGCCGGGCCCTCGTCAACCGAACTTGAAGTTGCTCTCGTCGGTCGCGGTGCCGAGGGCTTCGAGCGTTTCGCGGTGGATGCCGCGCTTGATCCCGGAGAGATTCGCCCCGCGCGTGGAGACGAGTGCCGACGCCCGCGCGACGGCAGCACCGAGCACCAGATCGCCCTCGACGGCGTCGTCGACGATGCCCGCCGCCAGCGCGTCGGCCCCGCCGTAGCGGCGTCCCGTCGTCATCGCCTCGACGGCCGTCTGCCGCGTCAACCGGGACGTGAGGAGCGACGACATCCCCACCGTGAACGGCATGTTCAGATTGACCTCGGGCAGGCAGTAGTAGCCGCGGTCGCTGCGCATGACGCGGAAATCCTGCGACACCGCGAGCATCGCGCCGGCACCGAAGGCGTGACCCTGCACGGCCGCGATCGTCGCCATCGGGAAGGTCAGCAGCCGGGAGAAGACCGTGTGCACCCGATCGAGATACCCGGGCAGCTTGTCGAGGTTGCCGAAGATCCAGTCGGTGTCGAGGCCGTTCGTGTAGAACTTTCCGGTCGCCGTGGTGACCAGCGCGGCGGGCCCCTCGTGCGCCTCGACCTCGTCCAGCAACGCGTGCGTCGCGTCGATCCAGTCGGGGTGGAACCGATTCTCGTTGTCCGTCTCACCCTCGTTGCCGAGGTACAGGACGAAGACGTCGCCTTGACGATTCAGGTATGGCATGGGCGCGATACTACCCGCGAGTAACATCGCGTGCCGCCACTACTGTGTCCCTTCATGGGCACACTCGAGCAGCAGGCCGCCGACGTCCTCGCCGAACGTACCGGGATCGCGAAGCACCGCGCCGCGGTCGTTCTCGGATCGGGATGGCGGGCCGCAGCCGACTCGCTGGGCGAGCCGGTCGCCACGGTCCCGATGGCGGACCTTCCGGGTTTCGCCACACCGTCCGCCTCGGGACACGCCGGCACGGTGCTTTCGATCCGTGTCGGTGACACGCCGGTTCTCGTACTTCTCGGTCGCGCGCACGCCTACGAAGGGCACGACCTCACGCGCGTCGTGCATCCGGTCCGCACCGCGATCGCCGCCGGCGCCGACACCGTAGTGCTCACCAACGCCGCGGGCGGGATCCGCGAGGGGATGAGCGTCGGGCAGCCCGTCCTCATCAGCGACCACCTCAACCTCACCGCAAGGTCACCGCTCGTCGGGGCCCAGTTCGTGAACCTCGTCGACTCCTACAGCCCCCGGTTGCGGACCCTCGCCCGCGAGATCGACCCGACCCTGGCCGAGGGCGTGTACGCGGGACTGCCCGGCCCGCACTACGAGACGCCCGCGGAGATCCGCATGCTCCGCATCCTGGGTGCCGACCTGGTGGGGATGTCGACCGTGCACGAGACCATCGCGGCCCGCGCGCTCGGCGCGGAGGTCCTCGGCATCTCCCTCGTGACCAACCTCGCCGCCGGCATCACCGGAGAACCTCTCGACCACGCCGAGGTCCTGGCCGCTGGGCAGGCGTCCGCCGGGCGCATGGGCGGACTGCTGCGCGACCTGCTGGCGCGGCTGTGACGCTCCGCTTCGGGACCGCCGGCCTACGCGGACCGGTCGGCGACGGACCGGACTGCATGAACGTCGGGGTCGTCGAGCGCACCACGGCGGGGCTCGCGGCCTGGCTACGCGGCCAGTGCCTCGGCGGCGGCATCGTGGTCGTCGGCCGGGACGCCCGGCACGGGTCGGAGGAGTTCGCGGCGGCCGCGGCCGAAGTGCTCGCGGCGGAGGACTTCGACGTGGTGCTGCTGCCGCGGCCACTGCCCACTCCCCTGGTGGCGTTCGCGGTACGCCGACTCGGCGCGGCAGCCGGCGTGCAGATCACCGCATCGCACAATCCGCCCGCCGACAACGGATACAAGGTGTACGTCCACGGCGGGGCACCGCTCGCGGCCCCGGCCGACCGCGAGATCGAGGACGCGATCGCGAACGTCGAACGGGTCGGCCGTGCCCCGGTCACGCCGGTGGACGACGCGCTGGTCACCGCCTATCTCGAGCGAGTCGCGTCACTGCCGTTCGGCGACAGGCGGG
Organism: Prescottella equi; assembly: GCF_002094305.1. Lineage (GTDB taxonomy): Bacteria > Actinomycetota > Actinomycetes > Mycobacteriales > Mycobacteriaceae > Prescottella > Prescottella equi. The sequence goes on along the minus strand of NZ_LWTX01000001.1, from coordinate 161,140 downwards.
ACATCCGGATCGCACTCACACCGCTGCACGGTGTCGGCGGCGAGATCGCGGTGGCCGCCCTGCACGCGGCGGGGTTCACCGACATCCACACCGTCGCAGGGCAATTCGCACCCGATCCAGACTTTCCCACCGTCACGTTCCCGAACCCCGAGGAACGCGGCGCCACGGACGAACTGCTCGCGCTCGCTGCGTCCGTCGACGCCGACGTCGCGATCGCACTCGACCCCGACGCCGACCGCTGCGCGGTCGGTGTGCCCGGTCCGGACGGCTGGCGGATGCTCACCGGCGACGAGACCGGCGCGCTGCTCGGCGATCGGATCCTCGCGCACGCCTCCGGGGACGCACTGGTCGCGACGACGATCGTCTCGTCGACGCTGCTCGGCCGGATCGCCGAGGCCCGCGGATTTCGTTCCGCCCGCACCCTCACCGGGTTCAAGTGGCTCGTGCGCGCCGGCGAGGGCCTGGTCTACGCGTACGAGGAGGCCGTCGGGCACTGCGTCGACCCGCAGGTCGTGCGCGACAAGGACGGCATCTCCGCGGCCGTGCTGATCGCGGACCTGGTCGCCGACCTCGCGGCGGACGGGCGCACTCTCGGCGGTGCCCTCGACGACCTTGCCGCGCGCTTCGGCGTCCACGTCACCGGCCAGGTCTCGCGCCGGTTCGACGACCTCGACGAGATCGGCCGGGCGATGGCCCGACTGCGCGAGTACCCGCCGGCGGAGCTCGCCGGAATCGGCGTCACGGCAAGGGACCTCGCCGCGGCGCGCGGTCCGCTCCGCACCGACGCGGTGACCCTGACCGGCCCGGGGCTCCACGTCACGGTCCGGCCGTCGGGCACCGAGCCGAAACTCAAGGCCTACTTCGAGGTCGTCGAACCCGTTACGTCCACCACGCACCTCGCCGCCGCCCGGGTCGCCGCACAGGCGCGGGCCGAGGCGGTGCGGGCGCACCTTGCGGCGGGAGATCGACCCGGCACATCCTGAAGCGCGAGTACCTCCCACCCGAAGGTGACAACGGAACGGAGAAGACGATGCTCCGACAGAACGGTTCCACGTCGAGGACGCGCACGGCGACCCTCGCGATCACGGGGGCCGCGCTCGTCGCTCTCGCCGGTTGCGGCGGGAACGACGACGGCTGGCAGGATCCCACCTCGACCACCGGCACGACCACCGGCACGACGACCGGCGCGGGCACCGGCACGCCCGACGCCGCCCCGGGCACACAAGCCCTCGCTCGGGCCGGAGCGACCGCCGTGGCGGCGGTACCCGAGGGTGTCCTCGTCTCGATCGAAGCCGAGCACGACCGGACGTGGGAGGCGCAGGTCGTCACTCCCGACGGGATCGAACACCACGTCGATGTGTCCGCCGACGGCGCGACGGTCCTCGGGACGCCCCGGATCGAGGAAGAGGACGAAGCCGACCGCGCGAAACACCGCGACCGCGTGCAGGGAGCGACTCTCGACTACAACGCGGCCACTGCCGTCCTGCTCACCGAAGTACCCGGCGGCGCGGTCACCGAACTCGACCTCGACTCCGCCAACGGCACCACGGTGTGGGAGGCCGACGTGATCGACGAGTCCGGCACCAAGCACGAGGTCACCGTCGACGCCGCGACCGGCACGGTCCTGGCGAACACGACCGGACGCTGAACTCGGCGAACCTCCCGCTCGGGCAGATCAATCTCTGGTACAACGTTCCGGTACCGATGGTTGGCGATTTGAGAGGTTTGGCCGATATGAGAGTTTTCCAGGGCGCTGCCGCAGGCCGGGTCCGAACGGCTGCCGTCGTCGGCGCAGCACTCGTCGCCTTGGTCGGTTGCGGCAACGACGACGGCGGCGCGGCAACCACCACGAGCGCCGCTGCCGCGACGAGCACCTCCGCGAAGGCCTCGACGACGTCGGCTTCGGGGGCTTCGGAGGCTTCCGAGGCTTCGGGGGCTTCGGGGGCTTCGGGGGCTTCGGGGAACACGGCGACATCCCCCACATCGGCATCGGGCGCGACTGGCGCCCCGACGCTCGCGCCCGGCTGGAACGCCAAGGTCTTCGAACATGCCGGCCGCACCGCGCTCGCGGCAGTTCCCGGTAGCTCGCTGGTGTCCATCGAGGAGAACAGCGACGGCAGCTGGGTCGTCGACCTGATCAACGCCGACGGCGTCGCGGTCGAGGTCGGCATCTCCCCCGACGGTGACCGCGTCATCGCCGGCCCCTCGGTGACCGGGGAACCCACTCCGGGCACCGACGTAGCCGAGCTCGACTACACGGCCGCCACGGGCGTCGTGCTGACCGAGGTCCCGGGCGGCCGGATCACCGACCTGCAACTCGTGGTGGAGAAGGGCGGCACGTACGTGTGGGAGGCCGACGTCGTCGACGCGTCCGGAGCGCGGCGCGCCGTGGACGTCGACGCGGTGAGCGGACGCGTCCTGCAGAGCGCCCCGCGCTAGCTAGCGGGGGCCGAACTGGCGGTCGCCCGCATCGCCGAGTCCCGGCACGATGAAGGCGTTCTCGTCGAGGCCCTCGTCGACGGTGGCCGTGACCAGGCGGACCGGGTGGCCGGAGTTCGCGAGGGCGTCGACGCCCTCCGGTGCGGCGACCACACACACCGCGGTGACGTCGGTGGCGCCACGCGCGACGAGCAGATCGATCGTGTGCACCATCGAACCGCCGGTCGCGAGCATCGGATCGAGCACGTACACCGGGATGCCGGAAAGGTCGGCCGGCAGCGACTCGAGGTACGGCACCGGCTGGTGCGTCTCCTCGTCCCGGGCCATCCCGACGAAACCGACCCGCGACTGCGGGATGGCCAGGCTGGCCTGGTCGACCATGCCCAGGCCCGCTCGCAGGACCGGGACCAGCAGGGGCGGCGCCGCCAGTCGGTAGCCCGTCGTCACCGCCACCGGCGTCTTGACGTCGAACTTCTCGACCGGGGCGTCGCGGATGGCTTCGTAGATCAACATCTGGGTCAGTTCGCGCAATGCGGACCGGAACGTGGGGCTGTCGCTGCGCTCGTCCCGCATCGTCGTCAGAAGAGCAGCTGCCAGCGGATGATCGACCACGCACGTTTCCATGAGTTCACAGGATAGTGGGGACCTCCGCCGCCGAATTCGATGGGAACCGAACCGCGCCTCACCGCGTCCAACTCTTCGACGGACATCTTCTCGACGGGGGGACTGCATGGGTGAGTTCTCGGCACGGACGGCAGGTATCGCGACGTTCGGCGCGACGGCCGCTGCTCTGGCCGCACAGACCGAGGCCGCGGGCGCAGCCGCGGGCGCGGCGGGTCCGGCACTGCTCGGACCGGTCTTCGGAGTCGTCGGGGGCGACTTCGTGGCCGCGTTCACGGCCGCTCAGGATGCTCACGTTGCCCAGGTGCGGCGACTGTCGTCGGCCTGGTCGGCCATGAGTGCAGCGGCCGCGAGCACCGCCGCGGCGTACGACGCGACCGATGCCGCGGGCGCAGGCGCCCTCATCGACACGGGCGCAGGCGCCCTCGTCGCGACGGACGCCGGGCTCTCATGATCGACGTCCTCGCGCGCCCTGTCGTCGACCTTCTCGCCGCGTTCGGTTCCGGTGCCCTTCCGGCCGGCTCCCCCGCCGCATCGCTGCGGGCGGCCTCGGAAGCGATCGACGCCGCCCATGCGGTGGGGCGGACCGGGATCAGCGAACTCGGGGGCACCTGGACCGGTGTCGCCGCCGACGCGGCGGTCACGAAAGCGGAGGCCACACAGTCCGCATCCGTGCAGCTGTCGGATCGCGGCCGGGAGATCGCGACCGTCGTCGAGGCTGCGTCCGAGAGCGTCCGGGCAGGCAACGCCGAGCTCGCGGCGATCCTGCAGTCCTTCCTCTCACTCGCGTCCTCGGCGCTTCCCGCGCTGGCGACACCGGCCGGGCAGATGATGTTGATCGGTGCCGCGACAGAACACCTCGGTCGTGCGCTGACCGTCGTCGAGCGAGTGCGCGGAGAGTTGGCCGCGCACACCGCGAAGATCGTGGACCTCACCGCCCCCGACCCGGTGCCGAACGACGCCCGCACGGTCGCCGCGTCCGCGACCCTTCCCGCGGCACCCGTGGCACCGCAGGCCGATGTGGCCGGGCGGGTGCTGTCGGCGTTCGCGGGTCCCTCCTCGGGGCCCGTCGGATCCTTCGGCTCGTCGGCCGGCGACGTGGCACCCGTCGCCTACGGCTCCGGCTCGTACGGTTCCGGTTCGGCCGTGGCATCCACCGAGAGCGGCAGTGCCGGCGGCTCGACTTCGTACGATCCCCGCTTCGGCGGGAGCGGTGTCGAGATCGTGCTCCCCGACGGCACCACCGCCGTGGCCCCCAACGAGGAGGCCGCCGACGCGGTGCGCAATGCCCTCACCCAGCAGGGTGTGCCGTACCAATGGGGCGGCACGACGCCCGGACAGGGTCTGGACTGCAGCGGCCTCACCCAATGGGCTTACCGCGAGGCCGGAGTGGAATTGCCGCGGCTGGCCCAGGAACAGAGCGTCGGCGTTCCGGTCGCCCAGGAAAACGTCATGCCCGGCGACCTCGCGGTGTGGGACGGCCACGTCGCGATGGTGATCGGCAACGGCCAGATGGTCGAGGCCGGCGATCCGGTGTCGGTCAGCGCGATCCGAACCAGCAACAGCGGCATGGGCTTTCACGGCTTCTACCGGCCCACCGAATGAGCATCCCGTCCCACGATCGGAGTGACATGACCGAACCGTTTCCGCCCCCACCGGCGTCGCCGGCGTCCTCGGCGACCGCTGTCAACCGCGCGCGTACCGTTGCGGTCCGGGCCACCGAGACGGGGCTTCCGCTCGACATCCGCATCGACAGGGGCGAACTGCGCTACGGCGGCGAACGTCTGGCCGGCGAGATCCTGCGGCTGTGCCGCGAGGCGGGCCGGGAGGCCGGGGCCCGGCGACGCGAACAATTGACCCGCGACGGCGTGCCCGCCGACGTGCTCGATCGGCTCGGGCTGCCCACCCGCGACCAGGTCGCGGCGAGTCAGCGCGCCGAGGACGAGAACCAGGCCGCACCGGCGAGTTGGATGCGACCGGCATGAGCGGGCGCGAGATGGATGCGGTCGTCGAACGGGCGAGCGCTCAGCTGGACCTTCTCGACGGCGCGCTGTCCGCACTCCAGGCCGTTCGGGCGGAAGCCGCGAGCGAAGACGGACGCGTGCGAGTGGAGGTCGACGGCAACGGCAGCCCGACCGGGTTGTGGCTCAGCGATTCCCTGCAGGACCTCGACGCGGCGGTCCTCGCGCGGACCATTGCGCACACCGCGCACCTCGCCGCCGCGGCTGCAACCGAGGAGCGCAATCGCATCACGTCGGAACTGTTCGACACGTTCGACGCGCGTTGACGGCGTCCAGCTATATCTTTGCCGCGCGGCTGGCTAGGCTTCCGGCCATGGCTGGAGACATCGTCCCGATCGAACTCGGTCTCACCCGAGGCGACCTCGTCACCCTGTGGGCCCCGAGCTGGCGCGAGGGCGACGACGAGTGGGAGGCCTTCCTCGGCCACGAGGAAGATCTGTACGGGTTTCCCACGGTCGCGGAGCTCGCCGCGTTCATCCGGACGAACGGCGACAACGATCTCGTCGATCACCCGTCGTGGGCGACCGTCTCGCGGCTCGCGGCTCCCGAACTCGAGCCGGACGACGACCACGGCTACGACCTCGTCGGGGTCCCGGAACTCGCGGCCGGTGATCCCGAACCGCTGACCGTCGCCGAACTCCGCAGCACCCTCGACATGGTGCGCAACCTCGGTGAGGTCTGCGAGCTCGAGCCGGTCCTGAAGTTCTTCGCCAACCACTCCGAGCTGAACTACCTGCGTGGCGGCCAGGACGTGTTCGCCGGCCGCGAGGGCGAGGAGCTGTGGGACCGCATCGGCACCGCGATCGCCCGGGGCTGGGACGCGGTGATCGATGCGGTGGACTCGATCGTCTCGACCCCGGCGGTCGACGCGCAGGCCCTGGCGATCGCCGAGGCCGAGATCCTCGCGGCGGAGGAGAACGTGGTCGACGCCGACGACGACGCCGAGGCCGACGAGGACCTGGAGGAGTACGACGCCGATTCCGAGGACGAGGAGGAGACGTTCTGGACCGAGGTCGGTATCGACCCGATCCAGATCATCACGTCCGAGACCACCTACTACTCACTGCGCTGCTACCTCGACGAGCACGCGGTGTTCCTGGGCCGCGGCGGAAAGATCTCGGTGTTCGGGTCGGAGCGCGCGCTGGCCCGCTACCTGGCCGACAACCACGACCACGCGCTGGCCCAGGTGAGCACGTACGAGCAGGTGCAGACCGCCGCGGTCGACGGCTCCCTCGACATCGAGGTCACCGATCAGAACGTCTACGTCCTTCCCGGGCTGGCGGACGACTTGGCCGAGGGCCCGGACGCCGTCGACGCCGACCAGTTGGAGTTGGCCGTCGAGTTGTTCACCGACGCCGCCGACTTCGCGAAGGACGACGCCACCGATGCCGCGCTCGCCGCGTCGACCCCGCTCGGCTGGTACGTGTCGTACATTCTCGAGCCCGATCCCGGTCGCATGACCCCGAGCCCGCCGTTCCAGGCCGAGGCCGAGGCGTGGCGCGCCCTGGAGAACGAGTTCGAGACGCGTCTGCGCCCCGAATAGGCCGGGCGGGCAGGTCAGCCGATCAGCACCGCGTAACCCGGCTTGATCACCCCGTCGATCAGCGCCAGCCGTTGGTCGAAGGGGATGAACGCCGACTTCATCGCGTTGATGGTGAACCGTTCGAGATCGCTCCAGCCGTAGCCGAACGTGTCGACCAGCGCCAGCATCTCGCGGCTCATCGTGGTGTCGCTCATCAGCCGGTTGTCGGTGTTGACGGTGACCCGGAACCGCAGGCGCGCGAGCAGGTCGAACGGGTGCTCCTCGAGGTTGGCGACCGCACCGGTCTGCACGTTCGAGCTCGGGCACAGCTCGAGCGGGATCCGCTTGTCGCGCACGTAGTTCGCGAGCAGGCCCAGGGTGATCTCGCCGTCGGGTCCGACCACGATGTCGTCGGTGATGCGCACCCCGTGCCCCAACCGATCGGTTCCGCAGAACGCGATCGCCTCGTGGATCGACGGCAGCCCGAACGCCTCGCCGGCGTGGATCGTGAAATGCGCGTTGGACGCGCGCATGTACTCGAAGGCGTCGAGATGTCGGCTCGGCGGGTATCCGGCCTCGGCACCGGCGATATCGAAGCCGACCACGCCGCGGTCGCGGAAACGGACCGCGAGTTCTGCGATCTCGCGCGAGCGCGCAGCATGCCGCATCGCAGTGAGCAGGCAGCCGACCCGGATCTCACGCCCGTCGGCCCGGGCGTTCTCCTCGCCCTCCCGGAACCCTTCGAGGACGTGCTCGACGACGTCGTCGAGGCTCAGTCCGCCCTCGAGATGCTGTTCGGGCGCGAACCGCACCTCCGCGTAGACCACGCCGTCGTCGGCCAGGTCCTCCGCGCACTCGCGCGCGACCCGGCGCAGACCGACCGGGGTCTGCATCACCGCGACAGTGTGCGCGAAGGTCTCGAGGTAGAGCTCGAGCGAACCGCTGTCGGCGGCGTTCTGGAACCACGCGGCGAGTCCGTCCGGCGTCTCGGCGGGTAGCCCCGTGTAGCCGCATTCGTCGGCAAGTTCCGCGACGGTGCCCGGCCGGAGGCCGCCGTCGAGGTGATCGTGCAGCAGCACCTTGGGCGCGCTGCGGAGGTAGTCCAGATCCAACGGCGCTGTCATGGCTAGACGGTAGCCGCGGGACCTGTCGATCGGGTGGCATCGGAATGCCGAGTGTCGGAACGCGTGATGGCCGGCAGCCGGTGTTTCGAGTTGGTGCCGACCACTCCCGTCACACGAGACGACGGCTGTAACCACGAGGAATGAGGTTACCGGCGAGTAGATTCAGGAAGGCGCACCACAGACCGTGTGAGACATTTTGCACATTGCATCCGCAGGACGCAGACCCATCGATTCAGGGCCAGATCCCGGGTAGCGCGTGGACCCACCACGCACGCGGCCGACCACGCAACACCGACCACTATTGTCGCGCAACAGTTTCCGCCGAAACAGGGCACTAAGTCCCCACCTGGGACCGACCACTGAATGCATGCAGACAATCGACACCCGGCATCGACCCCGCTATGGGAAGGCAAACCTAACAAGCAATTTCGTGGCCGTACGAACCACAGAGGGAATTAGTTCCCGGATTCGGTTGGGTTTAGAGTTCACAGAAGTCGGTTTAGGTTCTCGTCGAGCCCGAGCTGCTGGACACCCGAAAAGCTGTGCAGGCTCGACGCGCCCACCAAAGACGTTGGAGGCACAGCACTCGATGAGCAGCACGACTGAAGCCGCTCCGGCCAAGGAGCGCACCCGGTCGCTTTACCGGGGAGACCCCGGCATGTGGTCTTGGGTTCTACACCGGATCACTGGCGTAGCGACATTCTTCTTCCTTTTCGTCCATGTCCTGGACACCGCACTCGTGCGCGTCAACCCGGACACCTACGACCGAGTCATCGAGACCTACAAGAACCCCCTTGTCGGCCTCATGGAGCTCGCGCTCGTCGCCATGGTGCTGTACCACGCACTCAACGGCCTGCGCGTGATGCTCGTCGACTTCTGGTCGAAGGGACCCCAGTACCAGCGCGTCATGCTCTGGGTGATCATCGCGATCTGGTTCGTGGTCATGATCCCGGGTGCCGGACGCATCTTCTACAACATGTTTGCGGGGCACTGACATGACGACAGAAGCCAAGTCTCTCGGCAAGGCGTACGACCGCCCCGCCAGCCTGGACAACCCCCGCTCGCCGCGCAAGCCGGCGAAGAACAACTTCGAGCTCTACGCGTGGCTGTTCATGCGTTTCTCGGGCCTGGCGCTCATCATCCTGGTCCTGGGTCACCTGTTCATCATGCTGATGCTCGACGACGGCGTGCACCGCATCAACTTCGCGTTCGTCGCGGGTCGCTGGTCCAGCCCGTTCTGGCAGTTCTGGGACCTCACCATGCTCTGGCTCGCCCAGCTGCACGGCGGTAACGGCCTGCGCACGGTCATCGCGGACTACTCGCGCAAGGACTCCACCCGGTTCTGGCTCAACACGATCCTGGTCGTGTCGATGATCCTGATCATGGGCCTGGGCACCTACGTCATCTTCACCTTCGACCCCAACATCTCGGCGAGCTAGGGGAGCAGAGACTTCATGCAGGAACATCGTTATGACGTCGTCATCGTCGGCGCCGGTGGCGCTGGCATGCGCGCAGCCATCGAGGCCGGGCCCCGCGCTCGCACCGCGGTCCTGACCAAGCTGTACCCCACTCGCAGCCACACCGGTGCCGCCCAGGGTGGCATGTGCGCCGCCCTGGCGAACGTCGAGGAAGACAACTGGGAGTGGCACACCTTCGACACCGTCAAGGGTGGCGACTACCTCGCCGACCAGGACGCGGTCGAGATCATGGCCAAGGAAGCCATCGACGCGGTGCTGGACCTGGAGAAGATGGGTCTCCCGTTCAACCGCACGCCCGAGGGCAAGATCGACCAGCGTCGTTTCGGTGGTCACACCCGCGATCACGGTAAGGCCCCGGTTCGCCGCGCGTGCTACGCCGCCGACCGCACCGGTCACATGATCCTGCAGACGCTCTACCAGAACTGCGTCAAGCACGACGTCGAGTTCTTCAACGAGTTCTACGCGCTCGACATCGCGCTGACCGAGACCCCCGAGGGTCCCGTCGCCACCGGCGTCATCGCCTACGAGCTCGCCACCGGCGAGATCCACGTCTTCCATGCGAAGTCGATCGTCTTCGCCACGGGTGGCTCGGGTCGCATGTACAAGACGACGTCCAACGCGCACACTCTCACCGGTGACGGCATGGGCATCATCTTCCGCAAGGGCCTGCCGCTCGAGGACATGGAGTTCCACCAGTTCCATCCGACGGGACTGGCCGGCCTGGGCATCCTCATCTCCGAGGCCGTCCGCGGCGAGGGCGGCATCCTCCGCAACGTCGACGGCGAGCGCTTCATGGAGCGCTACGCCCCCACCATCAAGGACCTCGCGCCGCGCGACATCGTCGCCCGCTCGATGGTGCTCGAGGTGCTCGAGGGTCGCGGTGCCGGTCCGAACAAGGACTACGTCTACATCGACGTCACGCACCTCGGCGAGGACGTGCTCGAGGAGAAGCTTCCCGACATCACCGAGTTCGCGCGCACCTACCTCGGCGTCGACCCGGTCACCGAGCTCGTGCCCGTCTACCCGACTTGCCACTACGTGATGGGCGGCATCCCCACCAAGATCAACGGTGAGGTGCTACGCAACAACGAGGACCACGTTCCCGGCCTGTACGCCGCCGGCGAGTGCGCGTGTGTCTCGGTGCACGGTGCGAACCGTCTCGGCACCAACTCGCTGCTCGACATCAACGTCTTCGGTCGCCGCGCCGGCATCGCCGCCGCGGAGCACGCCGAGAAGTCCGACTTCGTCGAGCTGCCCGAGAACCCGGCCGCGAACGTCGAGAAGTGGCTCGAGGTCATCCTGTCCGACCACGGCCACGAGCGCGTCGCGGACATCCGCACCGAGCTGCAGCAGTCGATGGACAACAACGCGTCGGTGTTCCGTACCGAGGAGACCCTGACGCAGGCGCTCAAGGACATCCACGCCCTCAAGGAGCGCTACAACCACATCACGGTCCAGGACAAGGGCAAGCGCTACAACAGCGACCTGCTCGAGGCCGTCGAGCTGGGCTTCCTGCTCGAGATGGCCGAGGTGACGGTCGTCGGTGCACTCAACCGCAAGGAATCGCGTGGCGGCCACGCCCGCGAGGACTACCCGGATCGCAACGATGCCGAGTACATGCAGCACACGATGGCGTACAAGGAAGGATCGGAGCTCATCTCCCCGATCCGTCTGGACTACAAGCCGGTTGTCCAGACCCGCTACGAGCCGATGGAGCGTAAGTACTGATGTCCGCACCTGTCATGGACAAGGACGCAACCGCGCTGCCGCCCGTCCCCGAGGGCGCGGTCATGGTCACCCTCAAGATCGCCCGGTTCAACCCGGAGGACGGCGAGGGCCAGCGCTGGGAGAGCTTCCAGGTCCCCACCCTGCCGACCGACCGTCTGCTGAACCTGCTGCTGTACGTGAAGGGCTACCTGGACGGCACGCTGACGTTCCGTCGCTCCTGCGCGCACGGCGTCTGCGGGTCGGACGCGATGCGCATCAACGGTGTCAACCGTCTGGCCTGCAAGGTCCTGATGCGCGACATGCTGCCCAAGGACGGCAAGCCGATCACGATCACCGTCGAGCCCATCAAGGGTCTGCCGGTCGAGAAGGATCTGCTGGTCGACATGGAGCCCTTCTTCGACGCGTTCCGCGCCGTGAAGCCGTTCCTCATCACGACCGGCAACGAGCCGACCCGCGAGCGCATCCAGTCGCAGGCGGACCGTGCCCGGTTCGACGACACCACCAAGTGCATCCTGTGCGCGTGCTGCACCACGTCGTGCCCGGTGTACTGGAGCGACGGCAGCTACTTCGGCCCGGCCGCGATCGTGAACGCACACCGCTTCATCTTCGACAGCCGTGACGAGGGCGCCGCCGAACGTCTCGACATCCTGAACGACAAGGACGGCGTGTGGCGCTGCCGCACGACCTTCAACTGCACCGACGCGTGCCCCCGCGGCATCCAGGTGACGAAGGCGATCCAGGAAGTCAAGCGCGCGCTGCTGTTCGCCCGCAAGTGACGCGTTCGTAGGAATCAGCACCACCGTTTTGCGCACTCGGCGCTGCTCCCGACCTGGTCGGGGCGGCGCCGAGTGCGCAGAATGCGTTTCAGGGCCTACCCTGGAATTTCGTTATGGCTGCTCACCCGAAGTCCGCGCGACGGCGAATCCTCCTGACCGCCACTGCCTCCGCACTCGTCCTCGGTGCCGGGGGCGCTCCCGCCGCGGCCGTGCCACTCGCCGGGCAGTCGCCCCTGGCTGCGGATCAGGCCGTCGCGCCCACCACCACTCCCCCGTTCAGCACACCGAACACCGATGCGTGCCCGCACCGACTGTCGCCGCCGCCCGCGATCGACCTGTCGGAGGTACCGCGCCCCGGTGAGACCGCACCGGCCCCCGTCCCGGTGCCGGACGAGCCGGTCGGCGGTGCGGCACTCGGCAACTGCGGTGTGGTCACCGCCCCCGGCACCCCGCCACTGCCCGCCGAGATCTCGGCGACGGGCTGGGTTCTGTCCGACCTCGACACCGGTCAGGTGCTCGCCGCGAAGGACCCGCACGGGCGTTACCGGCCCGCCAGCACCATCAAGGTGCTGCTCGCGCTGGTGGCGCTCGACGAACTCGATCTCGACACCACGATCGTGGCGAACCCCGAGGCCGCCTCCATGGAGGGCAGTTCGGTCGGCCTGGGTGCCGGCGGCACGTACAGCAACCTGCAGCTGATGCAGGGGCTCGTGATGCGGTCGGGCAACGACGCCGCCCAGGCGCTCGCACAGCAGCTCGGCGGCGAGCAGGCCACCGTCGCCAAGATGAACGCCAAAGCGGCGTCCCTGGGCGCGTCGGACACCCGGACGGCGTCCGTCTCCGGTCTCGACGGACCGGGCATGTCGACGTCGCCGTACGACCTGGCGCTGTTCTTCCGCGCGGCCATGCAGAACCCGACGTTCGCCGGGCTGATCACGACGGACACCGTGATGTTCCCCGGTCATCCCGCCGACCCCACCAAGCCCGACGACAAGCCGGTCGATCCGTACCCGATCTTCAACGACAACCAGTTGCTCGCCAACTACCCGGGCGCCCTCGGCGGCAAGACCGGCTACACCGACGACGCCAGGCAGACGTTCGTCGGCGGCGCCGAGCGGGACGGCCGCCGCCTCGCCGTCACACTGATGGCCGCCGACGTGCTGCCGATCCGGCCGTGGGAGCAGGTCGGTCGGCTGCTCGACTACGGCTGGGCGCTCGACCCCGCCGTCTCCGTGGGCGTCCTGGTGGATCCGAAGGGCGCGGACGAGCCGGCCGTCCAGGTCGCCGGGCCCGAAACACACGGTCCGGGGGGCATGGATCTGGCGTCGGGTTCGGACCTGCCGAACAAGGAGATCGCCGGACGCGTCGCGATCGGCATCGTCGGGTCGGGCATCGTCCTGGGTCTGCTGGGCTGGGCTCGGGCACTCACCCGCCGCCGCCGGCGCTGACGAGGCTCAGTCGCCCCGTCGCCGCCACAGGCCCGCCAACCCGATCGCAGCGAGTGCACCGGCGCCGGTGAGAGCGAGCGCTTCCTTCGCCGACGCCCCTTCCCGTACCTCGACGCGAGGCCGGATGACGGCGGAGTCGGGCGGCGGGACGTACGCATTCGCGAGATTCTCCCGGGCGGTGGCGGCCCACGCGGTGGCGAACAGGATGAGGCGCGCGCTGAGGTTCGCGAATACGAGGAGACCGATGATCGGCCCGAAGGCCGCACCCGCGGGCCCCTGGCTCACTGCCTCGAGATAGATGGCCCCGACCTGACGGAAGATCTCGAAGACGATCGCCGCTGCGAACGCAGCGCGCCCGGCGCTGCGCAGGGTCACCGCTTCGCGCGGCATCCGCGCGATCACCCAGGACAGCAGCGCCCAGGTGGCGAGCACGCTGATCGCCAGCGAGGTGATCCGGAGCAGGACGCCCACACCGGTCACGTGCTCCACGCCGAGCCACTCGACCACCTGACGAGCGACCGGGCCGTTACTGAGCGCCGACAGTCCGAACGTCACGAGCATCGCCCCACCCAAGCCGAGGAGCGCCCCGAAGTCCTTGAGTTTCGTGATCACGAAGTTGCCGGCCTCGTGGGTGTGCTCCCACATCGCCGTCAGCGCGTCCCGCAGGTTGGTGATCCAGCCGATGCCGGCGTACGCGGCGCCGAGGAGACCGAACACCCCCACGCTGGTGCGCGCGGAGATCGCCGAATCGATCAGCCCGTTGACGGTCTCGCCCAGACCGCCAGGCATGTTGTTGCTGACCTGGTCCTGGATCTCGTCGACCCACTCCGGGTTGCCCGCGAGCGCGAAACCGGCGACGGCGAACGCGACCATGAGGATCGGAACGATCGCGAGGATCGTGAAGTACGTGATCCCGGCGGCGTAGTAGTCGCCCTTCTGCTGCTGGTAGCGACCGCCCGCTCGGACCAGGTGATCGAGCCACGGCCGCGCCGCACGCTGCCTGTCGAGAAAGCTGGGCGCGGCATCGGCCATGTACGGATTACCTCCTGGTCGTCAGGAATCCCACCTTCTCATAGACCTGGCCGAGTGTCCGGGCAGCGACCTCGCGGGCCCGATCGGCCCCGGAGGCGAGGATGCGGTCCAGTTCGGCGCGGTCGGAGAGGTAGCCGTCGACCTTCGCGCGCAGCGGCGTGACGAACTCGCCGAGCACCTCGGCGGTGTCCGCCTTGAGGTCGCCGTACCCCTTGCCCTCGTAGCCGGCGACGAGGTCGTCGATGCTCTTGCCGGACAGTGCCGACTGGATGGTGAGCAGGTTGCTCACGCCGGGCTTGTTCTGCGGATCGAACCGAATCTCGCGCTCGTTGTCGGTGACGGCGGACTTGATCTTCTTGGCCGAGACCTTGGGGTCGTCGAGCAGGTTGACGAGGCCGGCCGGAGTGGGGCCGGACTTGCTCATCTTCGACGTCGGGTCCTGCAGGTCGTAGATCTTCGCGGTGCCCTTGATGATCTGCGGCTCGGGGATCACGAACGTCTTGCCGAAGCGGGTGTTGAACCGGCCGGCGAGGTCACGCGCGAGTTCGAGGTGCTGGCGCTGGTCCTCGCCCACCGGCACGCGCTGCGGGCGGTAGAGCAGGATGTCGGCGGCCATCAGCACCGGGTAGGTGAACAGCCCGACGCTGGCATGATCGCTGCCCTGCCTGGCCGACTTGTCCTTGAACTGCGTCATGCGGCTGGCCTCGCCGAAACCGGTGATGCAGTTGAGGACCCAGGCCAGCTCGGCGTGCTCGGGAACCTGGCTCTGCACGAACAGCGTCGACCGCTCGGGATCGATGCCGAGCGCGAGCAGCTGCGCGACGGCCCGAAGGGTGCGCTGACGCAGTTCCTTCGGGTCCTGCGGCACGGTGATCGCGTGCAGGTCGGGGATGAAGTAGAAGGCGTCGAAGTCGTCCTGCAGAGGCACCCACTGCTGCAGCGCACCGAGGAAATTGCCGAGGTGGAACGAGTCGGCGGTGGGCTGGATACCGGACAGGACGCGGGGCTTCGCGGTCGGTGCGGTCGTGGGATTCTCTGCGGTGCTCGACATAATCCCCGATACTTTCACGCGCCGGGATCGGCGATGCGAGGGAGGTGCACGCCGACCGCGGCGAACCGATCGACGACGGCGTCGGCGCCTCCGGGCCGCGCCTGCAACACGAGCGACGCGTCGGTTGCACCGACCGCCTGCGCGAACCACGGCAGTTCGGTCGGTTGTTCGTTCAGCAAGCTGTCGGCGTCGAGCACCAGCACCACCGCGTCGGCGCCGACGGTGTCGGCGAGTTCGCCGAGACACTCGTCGAACGCGTCCTTGTTGCGGCCGAAGTAGTACGGGAACTGCAGGGCCGCGGCGAACTCGTCGAACAGCGCCGCGACCGTCGGCATCCGCCTGCCCCGCACGTGCCGGACCGGCCGGAGCGCGCGCAGGTCCTCCTCGATGCCCGCGGTGCGGCGTGCATCGGCGACGAGCAGCGACAGTCCGCGCGGAAACGTCGGAGTGGGGGCCATCACCGCATCCTTGCGAAGGTCTCGTAGTGATCGTCGGTGTACCACGCGGACCCGTCGCTGCCGGTCACGATGCGCTCCGCGTCGCGGCCCCGGCCGTCCACCTTCCGGTTGACGTCCCATTCCTGGTAGCGGATCTTCCCGCCCCCGTCTGTCGCGGGCAGCCGGCCCTCGTGGTTACCGAAAGTCCGGCCGCCCTGGGTGCCCGGGGCATCGTCCGGTGGCCAGCGTCCGGCGTCGACGGCCGCGAGCGTGGCCCACGCGGCCTGGGGCACACCGCTCGCCTCCCGGACAGTCGAGGTGGTCGTGCTGGACGTCGTGGGCGGCGCCTTCGGAGCCGCGAGGGCAGTGCTCGTGGCCGACACGGGCACCGACGACGCGACCGGAGATTTGTCGTCGCCGCCGTTCTGGGTGCCGACGAACACCGCGGCCGCGAGTCCGACGAGCAGCGCGACGATCGGACTCCTGCGCTGCGGAGCCATCAGCGGAACTGCACGGTGACGGGCGCATGGTCGGACCAGCGCTCGGCGTAGGTCGCGGCCCGCTCGACGCGCGCTTCCTTCGCCCGCGCGGCCAGGCCGGGGGTGGTCAGGTGGTAGTCGATACGCCAACCGGCGTCGGTGTCGAACGCCTTGCCGCGGTACGACCACCACGAGTACGGGCCGTCGACGTCCGGGTGCAGTTCGCGCACGACGTCCACCCACGCGCCGCCGGCGAGCAGGGCGCCCACCCAGTCGCGCTCACCGGGCAGGAAGCCCGACTTCTTGACGTTGCCCTTCCAGTTCTTGATGTCCCGTTCGGTGTGGGCGATGTTCCAGTCGCCGCACACCAGGACGTCGCGTCCGGCCGCCACTGCCGCCTCGGCGCTCGCCGACAGGTGCGCCGCGAACGACGCCATGAAGCGTTCCTTCTGCTCCTGCTTGGGCGTCTCCGCCTCCCCGGTCGGCAGGTACAGGCTGCCGACGGTGAGCGCGTCGAAGTCGGCTTCGATGTAGCGTCCGGCATCCGCGAACTCGTCGTCCCCGAAACCGATGCGGACGGCGTCGGCAGGACGCCGCGACAGCACCGCCACACCGTTGCGGCCCTTCGCCGACGGTTCCGCCGACGCGACGTGCCAGCCCTGGTCGAGGGCCGGCGCCAGCGTCTCGTGCAGTTGCTTGTCGGATGCGCGCGTCTCCTGCAGGCAGACGACGTCGGCCTGGGATCCGGCGAGCCAGTCGATCAGGCCCTTGCGGGCGGCGGCGCGGACGCCGTTGACGTTGACGGTGGTGATGATGTGCGGCACGCGGAGAACCGTATCGGACGTCACCGACGCGCCGTCACCACCGCGACGGCCAGGACTGCCAGACCGGCGAGCGCGAGCGCCGACCCGACCAGAGCGGGAGCGGTGTAGCCGAGGCCCGCCGCGATGACGACCCCACCGATCCATGCGCCGAACGCGTTCGCGACGTTGAGCGCGGAGTGGTTGAGGGCGGCCGCGAGGGTCTGCGCATCGGCGGCCACGTCCATCAGCCGAGTCTGCAGGCCGGGCACGAGCGCCGAGCCGGCGGAGGCGACGAGGAACAGCACGAGCATCGCGGTGAAGGGATTGTGCGCCGCGACCGCGAAGAGCGCCAGGAGCCCCACCAGGGCAGCGAGCATCGCGAAGAGTCCGGGGGTGAGCGCCCGGTCGGCGAGGCGGCCGCCGAGGGTGTTGCCGGCCACCATGCCGAGCCCGTAGACCATGAGCGCGACGGGCACCAGCGTCACCGGGAGTCCGGCGACGTCGGTCATGGTCCAGCCGACGTACGTGTACACCGCGAACATGCCGCCGAAGCCCACGGTGGCGACGACGAGGGTGAGCCACACCTGTCCGCGCCGGAGGGCGGACAGTTCGGTCCGCGGGTCGGTGGTGCGCACGTCGTGCAGGGGCGGTACCCGGAGCGCGATCGCCGCGACGGTGAGCGCGCCGATCAGGGCGACGACGGCGAACGCGCTGCGCCAGCCGAGCCCCTGCCCGATCCAGGTCGCCGCCGGCACCCCGGCGACGTTGGCAACCGCGAGGCCGCTCATGACCATCGCGACAGCCTTCGCACGGTGCCCCGGTCCGGCGAGGTACGCGGCGACCAGCGACGCGACGCCGAAGTAGGCGCCGTGCGGGAGTCCCGCGACGAAGCGCGCCACCAGCAGTCCGCCGTAGCTGGGCGCGACGATCGTGGCGGCGTTGCCGACGGTGAACGCGATCATCAGCGCGATCAGCAGGGTCTTGCGCGGAACCCTCGCAGTCAGTGCGGCGATGACCGGCGCGCCCACGACGACGCCGAGCGCGTACGCGGTGATGACGTGTCCGGCAGTGGACTCGGAGATTTTCAGGCCGCCGGCGATCTGCGGCAACAGGCCCATCGCGGCGAACTCGGTGGTGCCGATGCCGAAGCCGCCCATCGCGAGGGCGAACATCGCGCGGCGGCGTCGGGCAGCCGGGACGGGGCTGCCGGACGGCGCGGGAACGGTGGCCGAGACGGTCAAGAGAGATACCTTCCGGGCACGGTGGAACAAGACGTCCGACGGTAGTGAGGAAATGGAAACGGGACGTTCCCACGAGGGGAACGTCCCGTTTCGGCGAGGGTTACGCGATTACGCGCGCGCCTTCTGCAGGTTCTCGTCGAGGGTCGCGAGGAACTCCTCGGTGGTCTGCCAGGCCTGGTCCGGGCCGACCAGCAATGCGAGGTCCTTGGTCATCTGACCGTTCTCGACGGTCTTGATGACGACGTCCTCGAGCTGCTGTGCGAACTCGATCAGCTCCGGGGTGTTGTCCAGCTTGCCGCGGTGCTCGAGGCCCCGGGTCCACGCGAAGATCGACGCGATCGGGTTGGTCGACGTCGGCTTGCCCTGCTGGTGCTGACGGTAGTGGCGCGTGACCGTGCCGTGTGCGGCCTCCGCCTCGACGGTACGGCCGTCCGGGGTCATCAGCACGGAGGTCATCAGACCCAGCGAGCCGTAGCCCTGCGCAACGGTGTCGGACTGGACGTCACCGTCGTAGTTCTTGCAGGCCCAGACGTAGCCACCCTCCCACTTGAGGGACGAGGCGACCATGTCGTCGATGAGGCGGTGCTCGTAGTGCAGGCCGGCGGCGTCGAACTCGGCCTTGAACTCGTCCTCGTAGATCCGCTGGAACTCGTCCTTGAACATGCCGTCGTAGGCCTTGAGGATCGTGTTCTTGGTGGAGAGGTACACCGGGTAGTTCTGCTGCAGGCCGTAGGACAGCGAGGCCCGCGCGAAGTCCTGGATGGACTTCTTGTAGTTGTACATACCCATGACCACGCCGCCGTCCTCGGGCAAGCGGCACACCTCGTGCTGGATCGGCTCGGAGCCGTCGTCCGGGGTGTAGGTGATGGTGACGGTGCCGGCGCCGGGTGCCTTGAAGTCGGTGGCGCGGTACTGGTCACCGAAGGCGTGACGGCCGACGATCACCGGCTTGGTCCAACCGGGGACCAGACGCGGGACGTTCGAGATCAGGATGGGGGCGCGGAAGATCGTGCCGCCCAGGATGTTACGGATGGTGCCGTTCGGGGAACGCCACATCTTCTTCAGGCCGAATTCCTCGACCCGCGCCTCGTCCGGGGTGATCGTGGCGCACTTGACGCCGACGCCGTGCTTCTTGATCGCTTCGGCGGCGTCGATGGTGACCTGGTCGTCGGTGGCATCGCGATGCTCGATCCCCAGGTCGTAGTACTCGAGATCGACATCCAGGTAGGGATGGATCAGCTTGTCTTTGATGAACTGCCAGATGATGCGCGTCATCTCGTCGCCGTCGAGTTCGACGACCTTGCCTTCGACCTTGATCTTGGACATGGGGGCTTCGCGTCCTCCTAGGAAGTGTCCCTGGTTCCGTTCCCTGGGTACTGGGGGTGCACGGGCCACTTTGTGAGTGGACCCGCCAACGGTTCAATTATCAAACGTAGACGGTTCGGATCTCCCTCGGCAGGGACGACCCAAACATGACGAGCGTACTGCTATTGCTTCCGAGCGCAACCATGCCCCCTGGCTCACTACCCCTACCTACCGGTAACTTTGCCGGTTCTCCACACCTGGGGTCGAAAGATCAGCCCCCTCCTTCCCGTGTGCCCGTTTCTGCCGTTAAGATCACGGCCAGGTCATGAGTGTCAGCGTCAAGCCCCGGCTCGCTGGCCGGCAACCCTCCAACCGCGGTGGGGTGCCCCGGGTGATGACCTGGTCTTCCGACTCGAGCCGGAAGACAAGCGCGGGTCCGCTGGGACGGACCCACTGACCGGGCCATGCCCCACCGGAGGTTCTTCATGTGTAGTTGTCACGAGTAGCCGGTCCACAGGCGCGCAGTCGATGCTGCGCCAACCCCATCTGCAGACTTCACACCCTGGAGTAGAACGACTCATGACCGAAATCACGGACGCCGCTGTCGACCCGACCGCGAACTGGAGCTTCGAGACCAAGCAGGTCCACGCGGGACAGACACCCGACGGCGCCACCAACGCCCGCGCGTTGCCGATCTACCAGACCACGTCGTACACGTTCGACAGCACCGACCATGCCGCAGCGCTGTTCGGCCTGGCCGAGCCCGGCAACATCTACACCCGCATCATGAACCCGACGCAGGACGCCGTCGAGCAGCGCATCGCCGCGCTCGAGGGTGGCGTCGCCGCTCTGCTGCTGGCCTCCGGGCAGGCCGCCGAGACGTTCGCGATCCTCAACCTCGCCGAGGCCGGCGACCACATCGTGTCGAGCCCGCGTCTGTACGGCGGCACGTACAACCTGTTCCACTACTCGCTGCGCAAGTTGGGCATCGAGGTCTCGTTCGTCGAGGATCCCGACGACGTCGAGCAGTGGCGTGCCGCGATCCGCCCGAACACCAAGGCGTTCTACGGCGAGTCGATCTCGAACCCTCGCAACGACATCCTCGACATCCCGGGGATCTCGAAGGTGGCGCACGAGAACGGCATCCCGCTGATCGTCGACAACACCGTCGCGAGCCCGTACCTGATCCGTCCGCTCGAGCACGGCGCCGACATCGTCGTCCACTCGGCCACGAAGTACCTCGGCGGCCACGGCACCGCGGTCGCCGGTGTGATCGTCGACGGTGGAAAGTTCGACTGGACACAGGGCCGCCACACCAACTTCACGACTGCCGACCCGAGCTACCACGGTGTCGTCTTCGCAGATCTCGGCGCGCCGGCGTTCGCTCTCAAGGCCCGCGTGCAGCTGCTGCGCGACCTGGGTTCCGCGGTCTCGCCCTTCAACGCGTTCCTGATCTCGCAGGGCATCGAGACGCTCAGTCTGCGGATGGAGCGCCACGTCGCCAACGCCAAGGCCGTCGCCGAGTACCTCGAGGCCCGACCGGAGGTCACGTCGGTCTCGTACGCCGGGCTGCCGTCGTCGCCGTGGCACGAGCGGGCGAAGACGATCGCCCCGCGCGGCACCGGCGCGATCGTCGCGTTCGAGCTGGCCGGTGGGGTCGAGGCCGGCAAGAAGTTCGTCAACGCGCTCACCCTGCACAGCCACGTCGCCAACATCGGTGACGTGCGCTCGCTGGTGATCCACCCGGCGTCGACCACCCACTCGCAGCTCACTCCGGAGGAGCAGCTCGCGTCGGGTGTCACCCCCGGCCTGGTCCGGCTCGCCGTCGGCATCGAGGGCATCGACGACATCCTCGCCGACCTCGACGCCGGTTTCGCGGCGGCGGCATCTTGACCGTCAGCTCCGTTCGCAACGCCCGTCCGGCGGGGTTCCCCCCGCCGGGCGGGCGCTTGTGCTTTGTCCACGTCGGCTCGATCGAACTCGAGAGCGGTGTGGTTCTTCCCGATGTCGAGCTCGCCGTCCAGCGGTGGGGTGAGCTCGCGACCGACCGGGACAATGTGGTCCTCGTCGAGCATGCCCTGACCGGCGACTCGCACGTGACGGGCCCCGCGGACGACGAGCACCCCTCCCCCGGCTGGTGGGACGGCATGATCGGCCCGGGCGCCCCGATCGACACGAACGAGTGGTGCGTGATCGCCACCAACGTGCTCGGCGGCTGCCGCGGTACGACGGGACCCGGTTCGATTGCCGCGGACGGCACGGTGTGGGGTTCGCGCTTCCCGGAGATCTCCATCCGCGATCAGGTGGCTGCCGAGGTCGCCCTCGCCGACGTGCTCGGCATCGAACGTTTCTCGTCCGTCATCGGCGGGTCGATGGGCGGCATGCGGACACTCGAGTGGATCGTCGGGCATCCCGATCGGGTCGACTCGGCTCTGGTCCTCGCGGTCGGTGCTCGCGCCACCGCCGACCAGATCGGCACCCAGACCACCCAGATCGCCGCCGTGACGAGCGATCCCGACTGGCAGGGCGGTGACTACCACGGCACCGGGCGGATTCCCCGCACCGGTCTGGGACTCGCCCGCCGGATCGCGCACCTGACGTACCGCACCGAGGCCGAACTCGACTCCCGTTTCGCCAACGACGCCCAGGCCGACGAGAATCCTTGGGACGGTGGCCGGTACGCGGTCCAGAGCTATCTCGACCACCAGGCCGACAAGCTGGTTGCCCGCTTCGATCCCGCCACCTACGTGTTGCTGACCGAAGCGATGAACCGGCACGACATCGGTCGCGGACGCGGCGGTGTCGCGGCGGCGCTCGCGTCGACGAACGTGCCCGTGATCGTCGGCGGCGTCGACTCCGACCGGCTGTATCCGCTACGCCTGCAGCAGGAACTCGCGGACGGGCTGCCGGGCAGCGACGGGCTGCGGGTCCTGGAATCGAAGGACGGCCACGACGGCTTCCTCACCGAAGCGGACGCCGTGGCGGAACTGTTGAAGGAGACGATGGAACTGGCGCGCGCCGCCCGCCGGGGCTGAGCGCGAACTCCCGCAGATTCGAGCGGCGCGTCAGTCGGTCCCGAGGGGGTCGATCGACGCCGCCAGCGCGATGATCGTGGCCCCGACGACCGCCATCGCCGCCACATCGAATCCCTTGCCGCGCACGGCGAGCAGCCCCACCCGGTCGGGCGACAGTGCCGCGCGCAGGAGAGCCGCGAGCACCATGGCGCCCCCGAGAACGAGGGCGCCCCGGCGCCAGCGGTCGGCAAGGACCAGCACGAAGGCCGCCGCCACCACGAGGACGACGGCGAGCAACGGCCAATTCCTGCGCGCGAACTGCGTCACGGACCGGTCCTAGTCGGACTGTCCGGCGAGCTGCTCGGCCCGCTCCACGACATTGGTGAGCAGGAAGGCACGCGTGAGCGGTCCGACACCACCGGGGTTCGGTGACACGAAGCCGGCGACCTCGCGGACGTCGTCGGCGACGTCACCGCGCAGTCCGTCGGCGGTGCGGCTGACGCCCACGTCGAGCACGGCGGCACCCGGCTTGACCATGTCCGCGGTGATCAGACCGGGCACGCCGGCGGCAGCGATCACGATGTCCGCCTGGCGCACCTGCGCGGCCAGGTCACGGGTTCCGGTGTGGCACAGCGTGACCGTCGCGTTCTCGGTGCGGCGGGTGAGCAGCAGGCCGATCGGGCGCCCGACGGTGACGCCACGACCGACGACGGCGACGTGGGCACCGGCGATCGGAACCTCGTAGCGACGCAGCAGGTGCACGATGCCGCGCGGGGTGCACGGCAGCGGCGCCTCCTTGCCCAGGACCAGGCGCCCCAGGTTCACCGGGTGCAGGCCGTCGGCGTCCTTGTCGGGGTCGACGCGCTCGAGCGCGGCGTTCTCGTCGAGGTGCTTCGGCAGCGGGAGCTGCACGATGTAGCCGGTGCACTCGGGATTGGCGTTGAGCTCGTCGATCGTGGCCTCGAGCTCTTCCTGCGTGATGTCGGCCGGCAGGTCGCGACGGATCGAGGTGATGCCCACCTTCGCGCAGTCGTTGTGCTTGCCGCGCACGTAGGCGGCCGAACCGGGGTCGTCGCCGACGAGGATGGTGCCCAGTCCGGGCGTGATGCCCTTCTCCTTCAGGGCTGCCACCCTGGCCTCGAGGTCCTCGAAAATCTCGTCGCGGGTTGCTTTGCCATCCAGGATCGTTGCAGTCACGGCGACCATTGTTCCAGGCTAGGGTCGCTGCATGTCACCGGCTCCGGATCTTCGTGGTCCACGTGTCCTGTTGACCCCCGTCCAGCCGTCCCACCACGCACGGCTGCGCGAGATCCATCGGCTTCCCGAGGTGAGCCGATGGTGGAAGGAACCCGCCGACGACTGGCCGGCCGACGACCCCGACACCGTCGGATACGCGGTCGTCGTGGACGCCCGTGTCGTGGGATTCGCGCAGTGGTACCAGGAGTCCGATCCGGAGTTCCGGCACGCCGGGCTGGATCTGTTCCTCGACGGCGCCGTGCACGGGCAGGGCCTGGGAAGCGAAGTGGTGCGGAGGCTGTGCAGCCACCTCGTCGACGATCTCGGCTTCCACCGGATCGTCATCGACCCCGAGTCCGCGAATGCGGCGGCGATCGCGTGCTACCGCAAGGCGGGGTTCCGTGAGGTCGGCATCATGCGTGAGTACTGCCTGGGCGCAGACGGGGTGTGGCGCGACGGGCTCCTGATGGATCTGCTGGCACGCGAACTGGTGCGCTGACCGACAGCGCCGTCACGGTTCGACGGTCAGGCCGTGCGCGACCGCGTACGCGACCGCCTGCGTCAGTTCGACCCGGGTCTTGTCGAGTTTCGCGGCGGTCCACAGCCCGGGGTCGACGTGAGCGCCGCGCAGGTCGGCGCCCTCGAGCCGGATCGCCTCGACCCGCGCGCCCGACAGGTTCACCGACCGCAGCACGGCGCCGCGCAGATCTGCCTGCACCAGGTTGGCCTCGCGGAATCGACAGTCGGTGAAGTCCAGCCCCCGCAGGTCCGCGCCGCCCATCGACGCCAGCGTGAAGTCGACCTCCTCGACCACCAGCGGCCGCATCTGACACTCGACGAAGATCGAACCGAGCATGCTGCAACTTCGGAAGCTGCTGTGCCACATGGTGGTCCGCGCAAACATGCACGACCGGAACGCGCTGCCGTGGTGGTGCGAATCGGTGAGGTCGGCACCGGTGAAGTCACACTCGGTGAAGACCACGAACTCGGTGTCGAGTTCCGAGAGATCCGCGTCGCGGAACGAGCACGCGGTGTAGTGCTGTCGGACCCACTTCTCCCCGGTCGCGCGGGCATCGGAGAAGTCCTCCCCCACGATCTCGACGATTTCACCGGTCATGAAATCCATGCTGCCCCCGCCCACCGACAATTTCGACCGGCGCGATCCGCTCGGCGGACGGCGACCCGTACCTGGCAAGCTGAACGCCGTGTTCCGAGTGATGTTCCACGAGCCCCGCATCCCACCCAACACGGGAAACGCGATCCGCATGGTCGCCGGGACGGGCTGCGAACTGCACCTCGTCGGCCCGCTCGGGTTCGACCTGTCCGAGCCCAAGCTGCGGCGCGCAGGCCTCGACTACCACGACCTCGCCTCGGTGACGGTGCACGAGAACCTCGAGGCGGCGTGGGACGCGCTCCGACCCGAGCGGGTCTTCGCCTTCACCGCGCACGCGTCGACGTCGTACGCGGACCTCGCCTACCAGCCGGGGGACGTGCTGCTGTTCGGCCCCGAGCCGACCGGGCTGGCGCAGGACGTCCTCGAGGACCCGCACGTCACCGCGCAGGTGCGGATCCCGATGGTGCCGGGCCGACGGTCGCTGAACCTGTCGAACGCGGCGGCGGTCGTCACGTACGAGGCCTGGCGCCAGCACGGTTTCGCGGGGGGCGTCTAGCCGGAGCCGCTGCGGCGCACCATGCGCACCAGGTCACCGGCGGGGCCGGACAGCTGACGGGGGCCGCGCCACACCGCACGCAGGCTGCGTTCGAGCACCAGGCCGTCGACGTCCACCACCTTCAACTCCCCCGCGGCCACCTGATCGGCCACTGCGAGGGTGCTCATCACCGCCGGCCCGACACCCGCGATGATGCTGGTGCGGATGGCCGCGGCGCTGCCGAGCTCGAGCAGCGGCGGCGTGCGCGGCAGGTCCTGCAGGGCGACGTCGAGGGTGGTGCGGGTGCCGGAGCCGGGCTCGCGGACC
The DNA here is from genome assembly GCF_002094305.1 of Prescottella equi. Classification (GTDB taxonomy): domain Bacteria; phylum Actinomycetota; class Actinomycetes; order Mycobacteriales; family Mycobacteriaceae; genus Prescottella; species Prescottella equi. The sequence continues at coordinate 135,409 of NZ_LWTX01000001.1, read as the reverse complement.
ACGAGCGGCGTCTGCGCGAGCTCGGCGACGGTGATCGGCTTGCGCCGGCGCGTCCACGGGTGCCCCGGATGCACGACGACGACCAGCTCGTCCCGCGCGACGGTGACACTGTGCAGGCTGCGCGGCAGTGTCGGTGATTCCACGAATCCGACGTCGCAGGCGCCCGACTCGAGCCGCTCGAACACCTGGGTGGAGTTGAGCACCTGGAGATGGATGGTGACGTCGGCGTCGAGCCCCCGGAAGCGACCCAGCCACCCGGGGAGCAGATGTTCGGCGACGGTCATACTGGCGCCGATCGTCAGCTCCGCGGAACGTTCGGCTCTCAGCCCGTCGGCGACGTCGAGAAGTCGGTGCGCCTCGTCGAGCAGGCGGCGTGCCCAGTGCACGACCACGGTGCCCTGCGGGGTGAGTGTGGATCCGGTGGTACGCCGATCCAGCAGCGGCATACCGAGTTGCCGCTCGAGCTGTTTGATCGCGCGGCTCCCGTTGGGCTGCGCCATTCCCGCGTTTCTGCTTGCCGCGCTGAGACTTCCGTGGTCGTCGACGCCCACGAGCAGTTCCAGGACATCGAGGTCGGGCCAGCGGCGACGCATTCGCAGATTGTATGCGCCGAACTATTGACATATCCGATCGATATGCCGCCATACCGTTTTGCCGTCTACCGAACGACCGTTCAGTGACGGAATCTGGAAGCCATGAGCAGTAGCGTCGAGCAGCAGACCACCGCCCCCGAGGCACCCGGCCGCGCCCGGGCCGCCGCGGCCTCGCTGATGCCGGGAGTGGCGGTCGCCGCCGTGGCCACCGCCGTCGCGATGGGCGTCGGGCGCCTGCTTCCGACCGTCAGCCCGCTGCTGATCGCGATCGTGCTCGGCGCCGTCGCCGCCAACACCGTGCAGCTTCCGGCGACGATCCGGCCCGGGCTCACGTTCTCCTCGAAGAAGCTCCTGCGGGTGGGGATCGCGCTACTCGGTCTGCAGCTGATGCTCAGCGACATCGTCGGGCTCGGGTGGGGCATGATCGCGGTCGTCGTCGCGATCGTCACGCTCGGCATCACCGGAACGATGATGATGGGCAGCGTGCTCGGACTGCCCTGGACCCAGCGGCTCCTGATCGCCTGCGGGTTCTCGATCTGCGGTGCGGCCGCAACCGCCGCGGTCGACGGGGTCGTCGACGCCAAGGAGGAGGAAGTCCTCACCGCGGTGGCGCTCGTGGTGCTCTTCGGCACCCTGATGATCCCCACGATTCCGCTGCTCTCCCGCGCGCTGGGCATGGACGAGACCACGGCCGGCATGTGGGCGGGCGGGTCGATCCACGAGGTCGCACAGGTCATCGCGGCGGGCGGCGCCATCGGAGGCGGCGCCCTCGCCGTCGCAGCCGTCGTGAAGCTCGCCCGGGTGGTGATGCTCGCTCCGGTCATGGCCGTGATCGGTCTCCAGCAGCGCCGCCGGTCCGACGGCACGACGGCCGGGACCCGGCCGCCGCTGGTACCGCTGTTCGTGGTCGCGTTCCTCGCGTGCGCCGCGCTGCGCTCGACCGGAGTGCTTCCCGACGGCGTGCTCTCCGTCGCCAAGGTCGTGCAGACCGCCCTGTTGACCGCCGCGATGTTCGCACTCGGCACCGGCGTGCACATCGCCACCATCAGGAAGGTGGGACCGCGCCCCCTCGCGCTGGCCGCGATGTCGACGGTATGGGTGGCCGCGATCGCGTTGGTCGGCGTGCTGATCGTCAACTGACTGCACGCACAGGGACATCGCCCGCGGCACGAATGTCCGATCTGCCCCATCCGGGCCGGGCGACGCGATACAGTGCCCTCGAAAACCGGATGTATCAGGGGAATTGCACGTTACGCAGCGTTTCGGGTATGTCGGGTCCACCCCCTCGGAACGATCGAAGGACCACCACCCATGCGAAACGGAGCACTTCGCCGCGCGCGAAACGTGTTCGCCGCCTCGGCGCTGTCTCTCGCAGCGCTGCTGATCACGACCCTGAGCGATGCCGCCGTCGCCGGAGCACAACCGCTGTCCCACCTCACCGGAATCGACGGCGACAGCACCGACGCGCGCGTGCGCACCGCACACGTCTACTCGGAGTCGATGGACCGCGTCGTCCCCGTCCGGGTACTGCTGCCGGCCGACACGTCGCGTCCGCGCCCGACGCTGTACCTGCTCAACGGCGCGGGCGGCGGTGAGACCGGCGCGACCTGGCAGGCCAACACGGACGTCACGGAGTTCTTCGCGGACAAGCACGTCAACGTCGTGACCCCGATGGGCGGCACCGCCAGCTACTACACCGACTGGGAACGCGACGATCCGGTCCTCGGCCGTAACAAGTGGCAGACGTTCCTGACCCGTGAACTGCCGCCGATCATCGACGCCGAGTTCGGCGGGAACGGCACCAATTCGATCGCCGCCATCTCCATGACGGCGACGTCCGTCCTCAACCTGGCGATCGCAGCGCCCGGCCTGTACAGGGCCGTCGGGTCCTACAGTGGGTGCGCCGAGACGAGCACCCCGATGGGATCGGCCTTCGTGGACCTGGTGGTCCGGTCGGCGGGCGGGGGCGATCCGGTGAACATGTGGGGGCCGCCGGGGAGCCCGGCACGGCTGGCCAACGACCCTGTTCGCAACGCGGAGAAGCTCCGTGGGACCGAACTGTTCGTCTCGTCCGGCTCGGGTCTACCGGGGCCGCACGACCATCTGGGTGCACCCGGTGTCGACGGGGATCCGGTCCTGTTCGCCCGTCAGGTCGTCGTGGGCGGTGCGATCGAGGCCGCGACCAACGCCTGCACCCGCAATCTCGCCGATCGCCTTCGCGCCCTGAACATCCCGGCGACGTTCGACTTCAATCCGACCGGCACCCATTCGTGGGGGTACTGGCAGGACGACCTGCACCAGTCGTGGCCGCTGATGGCCCGCGCGATGGGCATCTGACGGCGAACGCTCGACCGGCGCTCAGCTGCGACCGCAGGCGATGTCGAGGAAATCGCGTGCCGCGCCGCGCAACCCGCGAGATCCGTCCCACACCGCGAGCAGCCGTCGCGGCATGCGCAGGCCCTGCACCGGAACCGACGCGAGCCGTCCGTCGTGGAGGTCGGCTTCGACCGCGAGCGACGAGACGACGGCCGGGGCGTTGCCCGCGACGACCGCAGCCTTGACGGCGGTGCACGACGTGAGTTCGAGCAGTGGGTCGACGCAGCCGGGGACCGCGTGTTCGAGCGTCGTCCGGGTGCCGGAGCCGGGCTCGCGCTGGATCAGCGGCGTGGCCGCGAGCTCACTGGGGTCGATCGGGGCCCGCGCGATCCACTTGTGGTCGGGCGGGACGATCACGACCAGTTCGTCGTGCGCCACCTCGACCGCGCGCAGACCGTCGGGGGCCGTCGGGCCCTCGACGAATCCGAGGTCCGCCTCGCCCGCCCGCACCTGGGCCGCCACGTCGGTGGAGTTGAGCAGGCGCACCGAGGTGACGACGTTCGGGTACTTGCGCCGCATCGCGACGGTCCAGCCCGGAACGAGGTATTCGGCGATCGTCATGCTGGCGGCGACGGTCAGGTTCGCGTCCCGTTCGCCGCGCAGGGCGGCGACGCCCGACGCCATCTCCTCGGCGGAGTCGAGGATCGCCGACGCCCATTCGAGGATCAGCGCACCCTCGGCGGTGGGCTGGACACCGCCGGCGCCGCGATCGAACACCCGCAGCCCGAGCTGACGCTCCGCGGAGCGCACGCGCGCACTGACGGCCTGCTGGCTGAGTCCGTGTTCGCGTCCGGCCGCGCCCATGCTCCCGAGCCTGCCCACCGCGACCAGCACGTCCAGCGCGGCGAGTTCGGGAACACGGTTCGAAAGCGGCATACCCCCAAGGCTAGACCCACAAACGGAGTTTGTATCCCTTCCACTCCAAGCCTTCTACCGGCAACAACGTCGGAACGGCAACCTTGGTTTCATGCTTACCGCTCCGCGTCTGGCACATCTGACACCCAACTGGTTCGCCGTGGTCATGGGCACCGGCATCATCGCCGTCGCCACGTCGTCGCTCCCGGTGAACCTGCCGGGCCGACGCGGGATCGCCCTGACGTTCTGGCTTCTCGCGGTGACCCTGCTCGCGGTGCTCGTGACCGCTTTCGCGGTGCACTGGATCCGGCACACCGAGCACGCCCGCGAGTACGCACGCAGCACCACGATGTTCCCGTTCTACGGCGCGCTGCCGATGGCCGTGCTCACCGTCGGTGCCGGCACCGCGGCAGTCGGCTCGACGGTGATCCCGGCCGGGCTCGCGTTCGGTATCGCCGGGACACTGTGGGCGCTCGGCACCATCGGCGGCCTTGCGACCAGCGCGGTGATGGCGGGACGGTTGCGGGCCGTCGCCGATCGCGGCACCGCGGTCCCTGCGTGGCTGATGCCGGTGGTGCCGCCCATGGTGTCGGCCGCGACCGGCGCCGCCCTGGTGACCCATCTGCCCGAGGGCGGGCCGCGGGTCGCGATGCTGGCAGGCTGCTATGCGCTGTTCACGCTCGCGCTGGTCTTCGCGCTGTTCATCGTCGCGCTGCTCGCGGCCGAGTTCCGCGACGGCGGCCTGCCGCCGCTCCAGGCGCTGCCGACCATGTGGATCCCGCTCGGCATCGTCGGGCAGTCGATCGCGGCCGCCAACAACCTGGGAACCGCGGCCGGACACGCCGTCGGACACGACACCGCGAATGCACTGCACCTGTTCGGCCTGGGTTACGGCCTGCTGATGGGGACGGTCATGATCGTCGTCCTCGCCGCGGTCGGCGTCCTCACGGCGCGCGCCTTCCGTTCGGGTCTCACGTTCACCATGAGCTGGTGGAGCTTCATCTTCCCGGTCGGCGCGTGTGCCGTGGGGATGGGAGCGTTCGGTGTCGCGGGCGACTTCGAGATCCCGCGACTGCTGTCGGCCGGACTGCTGTGCGCCCTGGTCCTCGCCTGGTGTGTGGTGGCCGTGCACACCGCACACCGGGTTCGAACCAGGGCGCTACCGGCTCCGGCCTGAGCCGGATCGACCGTCAGGTCAGCGCGTCGATCGCGGCCTGCAGGCGGGTCGTCGCCTCGGCGGCAACCTCCTCGAGCCCGGGCTCCTCGGTCACCGCGACCATGAGCGCCGGGTTCATCGCCTCGACGATCACGCCGTCGCCGTCGGAACGGACCACGACGTTGCACGGCAGCAGCAGACCGATCTGCCGGTCCACCCCGACCGCACGGTGGGCGAGCTGGGGATTGCACGCGCCGAGAATGACGTACCGCTCCATCTCGGCGCCGATCTTCGCCTTCAGCGTCGCCTGCATGTCGATCTCGGTGAGCACACCGAAACCCTGCTCCTGCAACGCCGCCCGCGTCTTGGCGATGGCGTCGTCGAACTCGGTGTTCAGTCGGGTCGAGATTCCCAGTTCCATCACGGACTCCTCGGGGTCGATTTCAGGAGGGTTGTCGTCAGGCCAGGGCCAGGAACAGCTTCTCGAGTTCGGCCTCGGTTAGCGGTTCGGACGCCTTGCCGTCACCTGACAGGCATTCGCGCAGCCCGGTCGCGACGATCTTGAAGCCGGCCCGGTCGAGCGCGCGGGACACGGCCGCCAACTGCGTGACGACGTCCTTGCACTCGCGGCCGTTCTCGATCATCGAAATGACTCCGGCCAGCTGTCCCTGCGCGCGGCGCAGGCGGTTGAGCACCTTGGCGATGCTCTCTTCGTCTCCGGTCATGAGACCTCCTCGTTTCCCTTCCAGATTACCCACAGGGGTATCCCGCCGGATCCGGCTGTGACCACTGTCATCAGCCGGATCCGGTGTCGGGATCACCCGTGCGAGAACTTGATGTTCGGCAGCGCCTTGCGCAGCCAGTTCGGCGACCACCAGGCCGCGTTCCCGGTCAGCCGCAGCAGCGCCGGCAGCAGGATCAGGCGGATCAGCACGGCGTCGAGCAGGACGGCGATGCCCAGCAGGATGCCCATCTCCTTCGGCGGCAGCGGCTCGGCGAGCGCGAAGCTGAAGAACACGCCCACCATGACGGCCGCGGCCGCGAAGATGACCCGTCCGGAATGCGCCATGCCCGAGATCTGGGCACCCCGCGCGCTACCGGTCTTCTCGTACTGCTCCTTGACCGTCGACAGCAGGAACACCGTGTAGTCCATCGCGATCGCGAAGATCATCGCGAAGAAGAACACCGGCCCCCAGCCGTCGAGGAAGCCCTGCGGGGTGAAGCCGAGCAGATCGGACAGGTGCCCGTCCTGGAAGATCAGCTTCGATGCACCGAACGCCGCAGCGGTCGACAGCAGGCTCACGACCGTGCCGATCAGCGAGACCAGCGGGGCCTGCAGGGCGACCAGCAGCAGCAGGAAGCCCAGCACCAGGATCACGCCGATGACGATCGGCAGGTAATCGTTCAACGCCGTCTGCAGGTCCAGGTTCTCCGCCGGCGCACCGCCGACCAGGGCGCTGTCGGGCAGTTCGCCACGCAGTGTGTCGAGCGTTCCGCCGAGCGCGGGATCCGACGGATCGACAGTCGGCAGCGCCTGCATCATCACCAGACCGGACCCGTCCGACGCCGGCATCGCGGGCGTCACCGCGGCCACACCGTCGACGGTTGCCGCGGCCTGGGCCGCAGCGGGCGCGTCGGCCTCGGGGACCACGATCTGCAGCGCGCCCGGCGCGCCGACACCCATCTGCTCCTGCACCAGTTCGTATCCCTGACGCACGGCGGCGTCCTCGGGGACCACCTGGATGGACGGCATCGCGACCTTGAGGCCCAGCACCGGGATCGCGAGTCCGATCAGGATCGCGACGGCACCGACCGCGAACGGCAGCGGGTGCCGGTCGAGCAGCTTGCCCCACTTGGTGAACAGCGGCGAGCCGTCGGTCTCGGTCTGCTGCTTCTTGGCGTACGGCAGCGAGCCGGCGTTGACCTTGCGGCCCAGCTTCGCGAGCACGGCGGGCAGCAGCGTCAGCGTCGCCGCGAGAACGAACACGACCGCGAGCATGATGCCGACCGCCATCGTCCGGACCGCGGGCGCGGGGACGAGCAGCACGGCGGACAGACTCACCAGCACCGTCAGTCCCGAGAGCAGGACAGCCTTGCCGGCGGTGTCCATCGTCTCGGCGACCGCCAGGCGCGCGTTCGCGTTCTTACGCAACGCGTCCCGGAAGCGGACGACGAGGAACAGCGCGTAGTCGATGCCGAGCGCGAGCGCGAACATCATCGCGAAGTTCATGGCCCACACGGAGATCGGAGTGATCTCGTTGAGCAGCACCAGGCCGCCGGCGGACGCGACCAGACCCGCGAGGGTCAGCAGCAGCGGCAGACCCGCGGCGACGAGCGAGCCGAACGCGAGGACCATGATGCCGAGCGTGACCGGCCACGACATCATCTCGGCCTTGATCATGGCGTCGTGGTTGGCCTTGTTGAAGTCGCTCCACAGTGCCGACGCGCCGGTCGGGTAGACGTCGATGCCGTCGCCCGAGAGCGCCTTCAGGTCGCCGCCGAGGTCGTCGACCGCGCGCACCATGTCGTCGGTGTTCGCGTTCGCGCCGGCGACGAGGATGCCGGTGTGCCCGTCGGGGCTGATCGTCATGCCGGGCTGCGGCGGGATCACCTCGCCGATGCGGGCGTCGGCCTGCAGCACCGACGTCGCCTCGCCGAGCACCTGCTGCACCGCGGGGTCGTCGAGCGGCTTCTCGTCGGAGTGGACGACGACCTGGATCGCCGACGACGCGTTGCCGCCGAAGTGTTCCTGTGCGAGCTCGCGCACCTGCACCGACTCGGAGCCGTTGGCCTGCCAGCCGGCACCGGCCAGCGAGCTGAACACCGAGGGCGCCGCGGCGCCGAGGGCGACGACCAGCACGAGCCACGCGGTGATCACCCATTTGAAGTTGTCGGCCATCGCGGCACCGAGCCGGGCGAGTGGGCCGCCGACGGACTCGGTGGATGGCGGCGGGGAGTCCTGCCGCTGTCCGGTGGTGGTCATGGGAGATGCCTTTCGGTGTTGTGGGTGTCTGGTTCCGTCCCGCGTTTTGCGCACTTATCGCGCTTTCACGGGTGGAATTCGCGCGATAAGTGCGCAAAACGCGAGGGACGAAAATACGGGTGGGGGTATATATGAGGGCTAAAGAGAACCCGGTCGAGAACCACTCGGTTTCGACCGGGTTCGGGTGGAGCTAGCTGCCGGACTCGACGGCGCGGCCGGACTGCAGCCATGCCATGGTGCCGCCGATGACGTTGACGGCGTCGACACCGCGGGCCTCGAGGTACTGCGCGGCCTGGGCGCTGCGGCCGCCGGCCGCGCAGATGACGTAGACAGTGCCGTCGGCCGGAACCTCGTCGACGCGCGCGACGAACTCGCTCAGCGGGATCGAGGCCGCGCCGGGCACCCGCGCCTCGGCGTACTCGTCCGCCTCACGGACGTCGACGAGCGGGGCGCCGGTGGCCAGCACCGCTTCGAGTTCGTTCACGTCGATCTCGCGCATAGAAGGTTCCTTCCGAGTGTTCAGGGTTCACGAGACGCCGGCCGGCGCCTTCGCGCGCTGCCCTGCGTCCCACGTCTTGTAGCCGCCGTCGAGGTTGGCCGCGGGTCGGCCCAACCCGGCGAGCAGGCGCACTGCGGTGTGGCCGCGCTGGCCCACCTGGCAGTGCACGATCAGGTCGCCGGCCGGCAGTTCGCCGACCCGGTCCCTGAGCTCGTCGAGCGGGACGTTGACGGCGCCCGGGACGGCGCCGGCCGCGAACTCGTCGGCGGTGCGGACGTCGACGAGCGACGCGCCACCGGCGACCAGCGTATCGAGTTCGTGCCACTGGACCGTGCGGGTGGAGTCGGTGCGCAGGTTGTCGGCGATGTAGCCGAGCATGTTCACCGGATCCTTGGCCGAACCGAACTGCGGCGCATACGCCAGTTCCAGGTCGGCCAGGTCCGACGCGGTCAGCCCACCGGCCATCGCGGTGGCGATGATGTCGATGCGCTTGTCCACGCCCTCGCCGCCCACGGCCTGGGCGCCGAGGATGGCGTCCGTCTCGGGGTCGACGAGCAGCTTGATCGCCATCTGCTGCGCACCCGGGTAGTACCCGGCGTGCGACTGCGGATGGGTGTGAATCGCCCGGTAGGGACGACCCGCCGCGCGAAGCCGCTTCTCGTTCCAGCCGGTCGCGGCGACGATCAGCCCGAACACTCCGACGACCGCGGTACCGGACGACGACGTGGCCCGCACCGGACGGCCGGCGATGACGTCGGCCACGAGACGACCCTGTCGGTTCGCCGGGTTGGCGAGCGGGATCATCGCGACCCCGCCGCCCACCGCGTCACGCTTCTCGACGGCGTCGCCGACGGCGAAGATGTGCGGGACCGAGGTGCGCATCCGGTCGTCGACCACCACGCCTCCCCGCTCCCCCAACTCGGCGCCCGCCATCTTCGCGAGCGTGTTCTCGGGCCGGACACCGATCGCCATGACGACGATGTCCGCCGGGAGCGTGCGCCCGTCCGCCAGTTCGGCGGTGGTCGCCCCGATCGAGGTCAGCTGGGTGCCGAGTTCGAGGCGCACTCCGTTCTCGCGCATCCGGTCGGCGACGGGTGCCGCCATCTCGGGGTCGAGCGGCGCCAGCACCTGGTCGGCGAGTTCGACGACGGTGACCGCGAGATCACGGTGGCGCAGGTTCTCGGCCAGTTCGACGCCGATGAAACCGGCACCGACGATGACGGCGCTGGGCGCCCCGGACGTCTGCGCCGACTCGATCTGTTCCACCAGCCGGTCGACGTCCTCGACGTCGCGCAGGATCAGTGCGCGTTCGACGCCGGGCAGCGGCGGCACGATGGGACTCGCACCGGTGCTCAGCACCAGTTCGTCGTAGCTCTCGACGTAGGTGTCTCCCGACGCGAGGTCGTGGACGGTGACGGTGCGGGCGTCGGGATCGATCGCGGCGACCTCACTGCGGACGCGGACGTCGAGGCGGAAACGGGCTCCGAGACTCTCGGGCGTCTGCAACAGCAGTTCGTCGCGGTCCTCGATGACGCCACCGGCGTAGTAGGGCAGACCGCAGTTCGCGAACGACACGTGCGCGCCGCGCTCGAAGACGACGATCTCCGCCGACTCGTCCAGACGACGCATGCGGGTGGCCGCGGACATTCCGCCGGCGACACCTCCGACGATGACAACCTTCACGATCTACCTCCTCGATGTTGCGACCGACTATACCCCAGGGGGTATCCGAGAGGGTGTGAAGCTGCTCTCAGCGGAAGTCCCGCGACCTACTCGCCATCCGCAGGTCCATCAGCTGCAGATGGTCCGCGACCACGGTCACCGCACCCTCCGCGTTCTGCACCTTCCCCCGCACCAGCAACGCCGGGGCGCTGGTGGCGAGTTTGCGATACCTCGCCCACAGCCCAACCGAACACACGACGTTGACCATTCCGGTCTCGTCCTCGAGGTTGACGAAGGTCACCCCGGCCGCGGTGGCGGGCCGTTGCCGGTGGGTCACCGCTCCCCCGACCAGCACCCGGTCCCCGTCCGGGACGTCGAGCAGCCGCGACGCCGGCAGCACTCCCAGCGCGTCGAGTTGCGGGCGCAGGAACTCCGTCGGATAGCTGTCGGGTGAGACGCCCGTCGCCCAGACGTCGGCGGCGGCGAGTTCGAGGTCGCTCATACCCGGCAGGGCCGGCGCACGGGTGGACGCCCCCATCCCCGGCAACCGGTCCGGGCGCTCCCCCGCCGCGGCGCCGGCCGCCCACAGCGCCTCGCGCCGGGACAGCCCGAAGCAGCTCAACGCTCCGGCCGTCGCGAGGGACTCGACCTGCCCCGTGGTCAGGTCGATCCGACCGGTCAGATCCAGGATCGACCGGAACGGCCCGTCCTCCGCCCGGGCCGCGACGATACGTTCGGCGAGCGCGTCACCGATGCCGCGTACCTCTCCCAACCCCAGCCGCACCTCGGTGCCGCATGCTTCGAGAGTGGCGTGCGCGAGACTCGCGTTGACGTCGGCCCCGTGCACTCGCACCCCGTGCCGGCGGGCGTCGGCGACGAGGGATTGCGGCGAGTAGAAGCCCATCGGCTGCGCACGCAGCAGGCCCGCACAGAACGCCGCCGGGTGGTGCAGCTTGAACCACGACGAGTAGAAGACGAGCGATGCGAAGGACTGCGAATGACTCTCGGGGAAGCCGAAGTTCGCGAACGCGTGCAGCTTCTCGTAGATCCGGTCGGCGACGTCGCCGGTGATGCCGTGCAACTCCCGCATGCCGTCGTAGAGCCGTCCGCGCAGGCGTTCCATCTTCTCGGGCGACCGCTTGGAGCCCATCGCGCGCCGCAACTGGTCGGCTTCGGCGGCGCTGAAACCGGCCGCGTCGACAGCCATCTGCATGAGCTGCTCCTGGAACAGCGGCACCCCCAACGTGCGCGCCAGCGCCTTCTCGAGACACGGATGGTCGTAGACGACGGGCTCGCGACCGTTGCGACGCCGGATGTACGGATGCACCGAACCGCCCTGGATCGGCCCGGGCCGGATGAGCGCGACCTCGACGACGAGGTCGTAGAAGTTGCGAGGCTTCAGGCGCGGCAGTGTCGCCATCTGGGCTCGCGACTCCACCTGGAACACCCCCACCGAGTCGGCGCGTTGCAGCATCTCGTAGACCGCCTGCTCGGACAGGTCGAGCTGCGCCAGGTCCACCTCGATCCCCTTGTGTTCGGCGACCAGGTCGATCATGTAGTGCAGCGCCGAGAGCATGCCGAGGCCGAGCAGGTCGAACTTCACCAATCCCACTGCGGCGCAGTCGTCCTTGTCCCACTGCAGAACGCTGCGGTTCTCCATGCGCGCCCATTCCACCGGGCACACGTCGGCGATGGGCCGGTCGCAGATCACCATGCCGCCGGAGTGGATGCCGAGGTGCCGGGGAAAGCCCTCGATCTGCGCGGCCAGCTCCAGCACGGCCGGCGGGATGTCGGTGTCGGTCTCCTGGCCGACGCCGGTCCACCGGCTGACCTGTTTGCTCCACGCGTCCTGCTGGCCCTGCGAGAAGCCGAGCGCCCGGGCCATGTCCCGCACCGACGACTTGCCGCGGTAGGTGATGACGTTGGCGACCTGCGCGGCGTACTCGCGGCCGTACTTGGTGTAGACGTGCTGGATGGCCTCCTCGCGGCGATCGGATTCGATGTCGACGTCGATGTCGGGCGGGCCGTCCCGCTCGGGCGAGAGGAACCGTTCGAACAACAGCTTGTTGCGCACCGGGTCGACGTTGGTGATGCCGATCGCGTAGCAGACCGCCGAGTTGGCGGCCGAACCCCTTCCCTGACAGAGGATGTCGTTGTCCTTGCAGAACGAGACGATGTCGTGGACCACGAGGAAGTAGCCGGGAAAGGTCAGCCGTTCGATGATGTCGAGTTCGTGTTCGATCTGCGCGTATGCGGCCGGGTTCGCCGACGGTGGCCCGTACCGCCGGCGTGCCCCCTGCATGGTCAGCTCGCGCAGCCAGCTCGCTTCCGTGTGCCCGTCCGGGACGTCGAACGGCGGGAGTTTCGGCGCGATGAGCCGCAGATCGAACGCGCACTCGAGCCCCAGCGCGGCGGCGCCCGCCACCGCCTCGGGGCACTGCGCGAACAGCCGCGCCATCTCGGCCCCGGACCGCAGGTGCGCACCGCCGGTGGGCGCGAGCCAGCCCGCCGCCTCGTCCAGGCTCTGCCTGGCCCGCACGGCGGCCATCGCCATCGCCAGCCGTCGTCGGGGTGGACCGGCGAAGTGCGCCGCAGTCGACGCGATCACGGGAAGCTGTTGTCGCGTGGCGATTTCCGCGAGCGCCGCGTTGATCTCGTCGTCCTCCGGCAGGCCGCGATGGGTGAGTTCGACGGTGACCCGATCGGCCCCGAACCGGTCGACGAGGTCGCGCAGCGCAGCTTCGGCGGCGTCGGGCCCGCCTGCGGCGAGTGCACTGCGCACGTGCCCCTTGCGGCACCCGGTGAGGATCTGCCAGTGCCCGCCCGCCGCCTCCGTGAGCGCGTCGTAGTCGTAGCGGGGCTTGCCCTTCTCCCCACCGGCCAGGTGCGCGGCCGCAATCTGCCGCGACAGCCGCCGGTACCCTTCCTGCCCGCGAGCCAGCACCAGAAGATGCGTGCCGCCGGGGTCGGGGGTGCCGGTGCGCGGGGTGGCGTCGAGGGACAGTTCGGCCCCGAACACCGTCCGCATGCCCAGCTCCTTCGCGGCCTCGGCGAACCGGACCACGCCGTACATGCCGTCGTGGTCGGTGAGCGCGATCGCGTCCAGCCCGAGCCGCACGGCTTCCTCGACGAGTTCCTCGGGCGGGCTGGCACCGTCGAGGAAGCTGAAGGCCGAGTGGGTGTGCAGCTCGGCGTACGGAACGGTGGCACCGACCGGGCGAACCGCACCGTCGGCCAGGTAGGCGCCGCGCTTGCGGGACCACGCCGGGCTGTCGCCGCCGTCGCCCGGGAACTGCGACTCGTGCCGCGGGCGCCCCGACAGCACCCGTTCCATCTCCGCCCACGTCGGCGGACCGTGGCCCCAACCCATCCAACTGTCACCTTCCCGCAGGACACACGCCTGCGCGTACAGGAAGACGCGGAGGGGAAGACGCATCTTTCGAACTCATGTTCGAGTGTGGCACGTGTGCCCGGCAGGGTCAACGCGAGTACCCCTGCCGGACGGTGGCCCTACGGCCCCAGCGTGCGATAGGCAGCCGCTTCGAACTCGAGGTAGCCGTCGAGTGATGCGCGGTCCGCGAAGGGCAGAACCTGCGCGGCCCACATACCTGCGATGCCGTTCTGCCGATCGATCCAGTAATAGAGGTTCGCGAGCCCAGCCCAGGCGAGCGAGCCCGCCGGCCGGCCGGTCGGCGCCGGCTCGTCGTTGACCATGAACGTGTACGCCCACGATTTACGCTGCCCGGGGAAGAACTCGGCGTCGTTGGACAGCTCCGGTTCGACGCCGGGCAGCATCGTCACCTGCTGCCCGTCCAGCCCGCTCAGGACAGCCCGCTCGACTGTCCCTGCCTCGAGGACGCGGCCATGGTCACCCATACCGTCGTTCAACCACATGCGGAGGAACCTGGTGTAGTCCCCGACGGTCGAGTACAGCCCGTGACCACCCATGTGCACCTCGGGATCCTGCGGCAACACCAAGTCGAGCGGTTCGAGCACCCCGTCCCGCCGCCGCTGATGGATCGTCGCCCGCCGCTGCTCCATCGCCTCGTCGAGCCGGAAGGCCGTGTCCGACATCCCCAAGGGGGTGAAGATGCGCTCGGACATCACGTCGCCCAGTCGCTCGCCCCGCACAGCCTCGACGACCAGCCCTGCCCAGTCGATGTTCGATCCGTACTGCCAGCGCTCACCCGGATCGAACAGCAGCGGCGTCGTCAGCGCGGCCTTGGTGCCGGTGATGACGCTCGGCCAGCCGTGCTCGACCGTCAACCGGTGGTACGTCTCGTCGAAGAACGGGTAACCCAATCCGGCAGTGTGCAGCAGCAGCATGCGCGTCGTGATCGCGCGTCGGGGTGCCCGCAGCACGGGCGCCCCCTGCGCATCGAAGCCGTCGATCACTTCGAGTTTCCCGATCTCCGGCAGGTAGTTCGACGCCGGAGCGTCGAGATCGAGGAGCCCTTCCTCCACGCACTGCAGCACGGCGGTGCCGGTGATCGCTTTCGTCGTCGAGAACATGGCGAACACGGTGTCGGGTGTCATCGGCCGCGCGTCGAGTATCGACCGAACTCCGGCCGAACCCTCGTACACGGTCCCGTTCCGGTCGGTCAGCATCGCGACCACACCGGGTATCTGCCCGGCACCGGCACCCGTCACGCCGTCGAGCACGGAGTTCATATTCGAATCACTTTGTTCCACAGTTCATCTCCCGTCAATAACCTCGTACAGGAGAGCAACCTAGGGGGATTTCCGCGGCGCCCGCGTCCTCGATCGGCAATCACCGTCTCGAACCGGCAGACATTCGTGATCGGCGTCACTCGCTTCCGCGACGCAGGGTGTCGGACGGGTTCTCACCGAACCGTTGCCGGTAAGCCGCGGCGAAGACACCCATGTTGACGTACCCCCACGCACCCGCGGCCGCGGCGACCGTCGTCGTCGCATGGGAGGACAGCTCTCGCCGCACTCCCTCCAGCCGGTGCTCGCGCAGACAGTCCCGCGGGGTGATCCCGAGGTACTCGCGGAATCCGCCGGACAGCGCCCGGACGCTGACACCGACCTCCTGGGCTACCTCGGCCACCGTCGGAAGGTCGCGAGCGTTGTCTTCGATGTAGCGCACCGCCCGCCTGACGTAGCCGGGCGCGGGCACTGCCGGGGCCGGCGCCGGGTCGACACCGGCACTCGCCGCCCATTCCTCGAGCACCTGTGCCGCGATGATTTCCTGCAGATTCGTTCCGATGCGACTGTGCGCGATCGTATCCCGGTCCGTCGCCAGGGTGCGCGAAGCGTAGTCCAACAACGCCAACCATGGGCTACCCGGGCCGCCGACGACGCACTTGTGCCGCCACAGCCGGTCGTCGGGAGCCCGCCCCCACCACCGCAGCGCGAAATCGGCCAACAACCGGTGCGGGATCGTGAGGTTGAGCTGAAGATGGTCGGCGTCGGCGGCAAACCCGTAGTCGACCCGACTGCAGTCGACGACGAACGTCTGTCCGCTCCTCAGGTCGACGCTGGACTTCGTGGTCACTTCGTGCCGTGTCCGCCCATTCAAGGTCGTGAGCACCAGGACGTTGCCGGCCTCGGGCTCGAATTCGCTCAGCGCCACCGGAATCCCGTAGCTGAACCGGGTGAGCGTCATCTCGGCGATCTTCACCGAGAACATGTCGGACGCGGGGACTAGTCCGCGCCCCACCGGCCGCACCGAGTACGGCATGTACACCGCGTCCGACCACTGCTTGATCTCGTCCCAGTCTGTGACGGATCCGGCGCCCCGCTCACGTGGGGTCCGGGGATCAAAGGTCGACAGCACACCCGGAGCATAGGTAGCGCAGTCCCGCCGCGGAAGGTTACCGGCCCTCGGATCGGACCATGGTCGTCCACTCCTCCCACACGGGGCGCACCAGCGCCGCGAGCGTCCGGTATCCGCCGCTGTCCGGGTGGGCTCCGTCCCCGTCCCGCACCTGCTGCATCCAGACCGGGTCGGCGACGAGGGCGTCGAGGACCGGAACGTACTCGACACCGGCAGACCGGCAGACCGCGGCGAACCGCCGGTCGAGCGCGGCCGTGCGCGCATTCTGATCTGCGTCGTCGATCGGCGGCGGTCCCACGACCAGCGCCCGCCATCCGCTCGCCGCACACTCCGCGAGCATCGCGGCGAGATTCTCCACGGACACGTGCGGGTCGACACGCGGCGCGCCACCCTCGACGGTCGTGTCGTTGACGCCGAACGAGAACACCACGCGCCGGTCGACACCCGCAGGCAGGCGCTGCGCGCACTCGTCCCGCCAACGGCCCCGGATGTCACTCGACGTCTGCCGTCGCGCCCCGAGGTTGTAGGCCGTCAGCGCCGTCGCCGGGGATCGACGGGCGGCGCCCCTGGACGGAGATGACGGGCCGGGTCGGTCGCTAGAGTCGCGGGAATGACACGCTGGGCCTCGATCGTCGTTTCACGCAAATGGTGGGTACTGGCGGTCGTTCTGATCGCCGCCGTGGTGGCGGGAATCTGGGGCACCGGCGTGTTCTCCAAACTCAGTCAGGGCGGCTACACCGATCCGGGAAGCGAATCGGCACAGGTGTCGAAGATCGTCGACGACAACTTCGGCCGCCAGGATCCCGACATCGTCGCGATCTACACGGTCCCTGCGGGGCAGACCCTCGCCGAGCTGGAGCCGGTCGTCACCGAGACCCTCGACCGGTTCGCGGCCGACGTGCCGACCCAGTCGGTGACGTCGTACTGGACCGCTGTCCCGCCGGCGAAACAGTTGCTGCTCTCGAACGACGGGACGAAGGTGGCCGCGTCGATCGTGCTCTCGCCCGACGCGGAGGTGACCGTCGCCAATTTCGGCGACCTGCTGCCGAGGCTCGAGATCGACGGGGTGGAATCCGAATTCGCGGGCGGGGCCGTGGTCGGGGTCTCGCTCAGCAACCGGTTGCAGGCCGACCTGGTCCGCGCCGAGGCCATCGCGATCCCGATCACGTTGGTGCTGTTGGTGTTCGTGTTCGGCGGGGTGGCCGCGGCCGCCGTCCCGGTGTTCGTCGGACTGCTCTCGGTCCTCAGTTCACTGGGTATCCTGCGCCTGCTCACCGGAGTGACCGAGGTCAGTTCGTTCGCGCTCAACGTCGCGTCGCTCATCGGGCTGGGGCTGGCGATCGACTACGGCCTGTTCATCGTGAGTCGGTTCCGTGAGGAACTCAGGAGTGGCGCCGCGCCCGCCGACGCCGCCCGCCGGACCGTGCTGACGGCCGGTCGCACCGTGATGTTCTCGGGTCTGCTGCTGGTGTGCGCGTTCGCGGGCATGCTGGTGTTCCCGCAGGCGGTGATCCGCTCGCTCGGTTTCGGCGCGATCGCAGCCGTCACGGGTGCGGCGGTGCTGTCGCTGACCGTCCTACCCGCGCTGCTCGCGATCCTCGGCCACCGCATCGACGCACTGTCGTGGCGTAAGGGTGCGGCGCAACGCGGCGAGGAACGCGCACGGCGCTTCTGGGGCGGTGTCGTCACGAAGGTGATGAGGCGACCGGCGGTCGTCGCGGTCGGCATCACCGCGGGCCTGCTGGTGCTCGCCGCGCCGCTGACGAAGGCGACACTCGGCGAGATCACCTACACCGCACTGCCGGCCGATGATCCGGCCCGCATCGCCACCGAGACGCTCACGACCGAGTTCCCGTCGACCGGCGAAGGAGCGACGCTGGTCCTGCGCGGCCCCGGCGGGGCACCCGCATCCCCGGGCGATCTGTCGAGGGTCGTCGCCGAGGCCAAGCAGGTGGACGGCATCTCGCAGGCCGTCGTGCTCGCGACGAAGAACGACGTGACCGCGATCCAGGCCCTCTACGCCGAGGGTGTCGAGGGCGGCGCGGCCGGCGACGCCGTGCAGGGCTTGCGGGGGATCGAGGCCCCGCCGGGCACCGAACTGCTCGTCGGCGGCGGGCAGGCCTCCGTCGACGACGGCAACGCCGCGATCGTGCGCTTCTTGCCCGCGATGATCGCGATCATGGTGCTCTCGACGCTGGTGCTGATGTTCCTGGCGTTCGGATCGGTGGTGCTGCCGATCAAGGCCGTCGCGATGGCGGGTCTGAGCCTCGCCGCGACGTTCGGCGTCCTCACGTGGGTGTTCCAGGAGGGGCACGGCGCCGAACTCCTCGGTGTCACTCCGGCCCCGCTCGAGGCCACGTTCGTGGTGCTCATTCTCGCGGTGGTGTTCGGGTTGTCCACCGACTACGAGGTGTTCCTGATGTCGCGGATGGTGGAGGCCCGGGCAGCCGGCGCCACCACCGAGGAGGCCGTCCGGATCGGAGCCGAACGCACCGGCCGGGTCGTCACCGCGGCGGCGATGCTGCTCATCGTCGTCACCGGCGCCTTCACGGTGTCGGGGCTGTCGATCATGCGGTTCCTCGGCGTCGGCATGATTCTCGCGCTGATCATCGACGCGACGGTCGTGCGGATGCTGCTGGTGCCGTCGCTGGTCAAGCTGATGGGTGAGGCCAACTGGTGGGCCCCGGCCTGGATGCGGCGAGTGCACGCGCGTGTCGGACTCGGTCACTGAGATTCGCGTATCCCTGGTGACGCTCCTTACTTCAGAGTAAGTTCCGGGGTATGGCCACGTACATCGTCACGGGCGGCACGGGATTCCTCGGCAGGCACACGATCGAGCGGCTACTCGAACGGGACCCGTCGGCGCAGGTGCACGTCCTCGTCCGCCCCGGTTCGCTGTCGAAGTTCGAGCGGTCGGCCGAGCGCTGGCCCGACCGCGCCCGGGTCCACGCACTCGTCGGCGACCTCACCGCGCCGGGGCTCGGGCTGCGGACCCCGCCACCGGCCGCCGACCACGTGCTGCATCTCGGCGCGATCTACGACCTCGCCGCGGGCGAGGAGCAGGCGTCGACCAACATCGACGGCACCCGGGCGGTGATCGACCTCGCCTCGGGACTCGGTGCGACGCTGCACCACGTCTCGTCCATCGCGGTGGCCGGCGATCACCCCGGCCGGTTCACCGAGGACGACTTCGACCTCGGCCAGCACTTCCCGACGCCGTACCACCGCACCAAGTTCGAGGCCGAGCGGCTGGTGCGCACCTCCGGCGTTCCGTGGCGGGTCTATCGTCCAGCAGCTGTGGTCGGGAGCTCGGTCACCGGCGAGATGGACAAGGTGGACGGCCCATACTACTTCTTCCCCGCGCTCGCCGCCCTCGCGAAGCTGCCGTCCGCGCTGCCGGTGGCCGTCCCGAAACTCGGCTACACCAACGTGGTTCCGGTGGACTTCGTCGCCGCCGCGATCGTGGAGCTGATGCTGCGGCCGGGCCTCGACCACCGGACGTTCCACCTCGTCTCGCCGGACGCCCAGCCGGTTCGGCAGATCTATGCCGCACTCGCGAAGGCCGCGCATGCGCCCACCCCGGTCGCCGATCTCCCCGGGGCTCTCGCCCGGCCGTTGCTCGATCCGCCCGCGCAGGTACGTGGGGTCCGCGACGTCGCGCTGCGCCGCATGGGCGTCCCGCCGGTCATGCTCGACCACCTCACCCTGCCGGCCCGGTTCACCACGGAGAGAACACGAGAAGCCCTGCACGACAGCGGAATTGCGGTGCCGCCCTTCCCGTCGTACGCGGAGACGCTGTGGGCGTACTGGCGCGAGCATCTCGACCCGGACCGTGCCCGGCGTGACGACCCGGCCGGCCCCCTCGTGAACCGGAACGTCGTCATCACCGGGGCGTCCTCCGGCATCGGACGCGCCGCCGCGATCGCGACCGCCGCCAAGGGCGCGACCGTGTTGCTGCTGGCCCGCCGCGCCGACGAACTGGACGCCGTCGTGTCCGGGATCCGGGAGGCCGGCGGATCGGCGTACGCCTACCAGTGCGACGTCACCGACAGCGAGGCCGTCGAGCGGACGGTGAAGTCGATTCTGACCGAACACGATCACGTCGACATGCTCGTCAACAACGCCGGCCGCTCCATCCGGCGTGGCCTGTACCACTCGACCGACCGACTGCACGACTTCGAGCGCACGATGGCGGTCAACTACTTCGGCGCGGTGCGCATGGTGCTGGCGCTGCTGCCGCACATGCGTGAGCGCCGCTTCGGTCACATCGTCGACATCAGCACCGCCGGCGTCCAGGCCCGGACACCACGATTCGCGGCGTACGTCGCGAGCAAGTCCGCGCTCGACGCGTTCGCGGACGTCGCCGCCGCCGAGACGTTATCGGACGGCATCACGTTCACCACGATTCACATGCCACTGGTGCGCACCCCGATGATCGCGCCGACCGGTCAGTACAACGCCGGGCCCGCCGCCAGTCCGGAGAAGGCCGCCGCCATGGTGGTCCGCGCGTTGATCGAGAAACCCAAACGCATCGACGTCCCCGTCGGCACTCTCGCCGAATTCGGCGGCATATTCGCGCCTCGCCTCAAGGACCGCGCACTGTCGCAGATGTATCACGCATTCCCCGATTCGCCGGCGGCGCGCGGGGAGGCCGAAGCCGAGGTCGGCACCCCCGCGCCTCTCGAGCCTCACTCGTCCACTCCCGCCCCTCGACCGACCGGTCCGACCGCCGTGGCGGCGCGGTTCGGGCGCCGTCTCGCCCGGCTGATTCCGGGCGCGCACTGGTGAGGCGTTTGCACTGGTGAACGGGTGAATTTCGCCGACGCGATCGCACACAATTTCGATTCACGAGTTGGCCAAACCGTCTTTCGCTGTGCTAAGCAAGATAGGAGGGATCACCGAAAATAGGGAGAGAACTTTGACGCCAAGGATCGCGATTTTGGGAGCCGGTCCGAGTGGCCTCGCACAGTTGAGGGCATTCGAGTCTGCACGTAAATCAGGTCTTGGGTCGATGCCCGAAATTGTTTGTTACGAAAAGCAGAGCGATCTGGGCGGCATGTGGAACTACACGTGGCGCACGGGTCTCGACCAACACGGCGAACCGGTACACGGGAGCATGTATCGCTTCCTCTGGTCCAACGGGCCGAAGGAGTGCCTGGAGTTCGCCGACTATTCTTTCGAGGAACATTTCGGCCGGCCCATTCCGTCGTATCCGCCGCGGGCGGTGCTGCACGACTACATCATGGGCCGGGTGGATCAGGACGACGTCCGCAAGTACATCCGCTTCGACACCGCCGTCCGGTGGGTGGAACGCGTGCCGACCGAGAACGGCCCGGACAGGTTCGCGGTGACCGTCGCCGACCACCGCAAGGACGTGCTCGAGACCGAACTGTTCGATCACGTAGTGGTGGCAACCGGACATTTCTCCACTCCGAACGTGCCCCATTTCGACGGCATCGAGGACTTCCCGGGACGCGTCCTGCACGCGCACGATTTCCGTGACGCACGGGAATTCACAGGTAAGCGCCTCCTGCTGATCGGCAGCAGCTATTCCGCGGAGGACATCGGCACCCAGTGCTTCAAGTACGGCGCCGCCGAGGTCACCTTCAGCTACCGCACGAGCCCGATGGGGCACGACTGGCCCGAGGGTCTGTCCGAGGTGCCGCTGCTCACCGCGATCGACGGCAACACCGTGCACTTCCAGGACGGCAGCACCCGTGAGGTGGACGCCATCGTGCTCTGCACCGGGTACCGGCACCACTTCCCGTTCCTGCCCGACGAGCTGACTCTGAAGACGAACAACCGTCTGTACCCGCGCGGCATCTACAAGGGTGTCGTCTCGCAGGCTGATCCGCACCTGTTCTTCCTGGGCATGCAGGACCAGTACTTCACGTTCAATATGTTCGACGCGCAGGCCTGGTATGTGCGCGACGTGATTCTCGATCGCATCGAATTGCCCGATCATGACGCCCGCGAGCGAGATATCGACGCGTGGCGCGAACGCGAGGAAAACCTGCAGAACGCAGTCGAAGAGATCGATTTCCAGGCGGCGTACATTCGTGATCTGGTCGACCGGACCGACTACCCCGAATTCCACGTCGAAAAACAGGGCGAGCTGTTCAAGAAGTGGAAGAAGGACAAGAAGAACGACATCATGGGCTACCGGAACTGCAGCTACACGTCGACGCTGACCGGAACCGTCGCCCCGCCGTTGCACGACGAGTGGATGAATATCCTCGACGATTCCGCGGAATCATTTCTCTCCAACAATTTCGGAATCCGGGAGCGCACGCACGCGCCACGCAAGGTGGTTCCGATCGGGTCGCCGCATGCCCGTCCGGCGGCACGCGTCGCCGAATCGGGCTGACGGACAACTACATCGGACTCCCCGCCGGAACCTCGGCGGGGAGTTCGCGTACGTGGACCGCGACGACCGGGCGGACCGGTTTGGCGTCCGCGCCGCAGCTGGCCGGACGGGCCGGCAGTTCACGCTGCTCGACCGTCACCTGCCAGCGGCGCCCGTCGCGGTGGCTCACCACCGGATGCTGCGCTCTCTCGTCCACCGTCAGGTCGTCGATTCCGGCCGGCACGCCCTGACGTACCGCCACCTCCGCGACCTGGCCGCGCTGTCCCCAGACGCTGCGTCCGCGCAGGCCGGGCAGGTAGACCTCGTCGCTGCGCGCGGCCCACACCGCGAGACCGCTCTCGGCGGGGGTGAGCCGGCCGTACGTTTGGCCGCTCGGTAGCAGGATCATCGACGGCGCGAAGCGGTGGCCGCCGGTGTGCGAGCACTCCCACACGTCGCCGGAGAACTCCGCTGCGAGCGTCGCCGCGACCGGACGCCCCAGGACCGCGCAGCACTGGTCGCGCTTGCCGTGTGCGCACACCAGCACTATCGGACCGTCGACGCGCTCCCCCAGCCCCGGCGCCGGGCCGGCGATCCGTGTCAGGTCGATGTCGAGGAGGTCGGCGACCGCTCCGATCTCGAGCCGCTCGCACCACGCGTCGTCGGGATGCGAGTTCGCCAGCAGGACCGTCCGGGTGCCGCGGTCCTCTGTGCGCCCCGGACGCCGAATGAACATGATTCGAACGCCGGCCGCATCGGCCCGATCCGTCAGGGCGGCCGCCAACTCGGGGCCCAGGGCAGTCCCGTCCAGTACGTCCCGCCCCCACGCGCCCGGATACTCCACACACACCCACCCTGCGACCTGCGCCGCGGTGCCGGGCAGCGGTTCGTCCGCGGACAACACCGAACACGTGAAGGGGCCAGCCTGGGGTACCGATTCACTCACCTCGTCATTGTGTACCGGTATCGATCACTTCGAGCACCGAGGCCGGTACCACGACCTGCCGCAGCAAGCCGGACGCCGTCGCCCGCGTGCAGCCGTCGAGTTCGACGTCGATCCGATCTCCGCCGGAACCGTCCGGGCGCAGCAGCGCAATCGTGGCGGTGCGGGTCGCGACGAGTGAGCACGCCGAGGCCGCCGGGGCGGCGACGACACCGAGCACGACGTCGGCACTCTGCTGGACCGTCAGGCGCGAGCGCGACTCCTGGGTCGACTCGCCACCGGTCTCGCGGTATCGGCACACCTGCAGCCGACCGATGCCGTCGATCGGGAAGGCGAGCGCGGATTTCTCGGAGATTCGGGCACGCCGCTCCTCCTCGGAATCGGGCCGCACGTCCACATCGGTCGTCGTGGAGAACGCCGAGCCGAACTTGGTGTCGCAGACGCCGGGATCGTCCGCCCGCAGCGCAGTGACATGCTGTTGCCGGTCCACCTCGCGCAGTTTCGCGAGGGCAGCGATGGGGCCGTCCTTGGGTCCGCATCCCGTGGATGGCCACGCCGGTCGTACTGCGCGCCCCTCGTCGTCGACGAACCACACTGCGACCGAGGGTGTCTGACGTATACAGCTCGCCATGGCGCCCTCGGGGAACCGCTCGGATTCTTCCCGGAAGGCGTCCCACGCTGCCCCGATGTCACCCTCGAGCCGCACACTGTCGATCGTCAGTGCACCCGACGAGTTCTCGCCGCGCTCGCAGCGGACGACGGAGACCGGCATGAAGTCTGCGGGCGGGTAGCCGACGCCCTGGGCGGGCGGACCGGTGTCGATACCGTCGTCCACGAGTGCAGTCAGCCGTCGCTCGATGTCGGGGGCCTGGCAATCGGCACGGTCGAACGTTGCGGCGACGGGAGGTCGATAAGAGACGTCGCCGCCGTCACACGCAGCGAGGAGTGCGCACGTGAGTACCCCGGTTACCAGCGCGAATGTGCGCCTCACCCGTAGAACTTCCGGCCCTCGGCGAACTGCTCGACGAACGAGGCGATCCGCCGGGCCCGGGTGTCGGGACGCTTGGCGTCCTGGATGCGATACAGCGCCGCGAACCGGTTGCGGCTGTCGAGTGTCGCGAAGAACGCCTCCGCTGCCGGGTTCGCGGCCAACGCGGCGGCGAAGTCGGGCGGCACCTGGGCGTCCTTGGGCCCGTCGTAGGCGCGCTCCCACCGCCCGTCGGACTTGGCTGCCTCGACTGCAGCGAGGCCGGACGGCTCCATCAACCCGCGCGCGAGTAGCGCCTCCACCGCCTCGCGGTTGCGCTTCGACCACGGACTACGGGCGCGGCGGGGCGTGAACCGTTGCAGGCGGAAGTCGTCGTCGAGCCGACGAGCCTGGCTGTCGATCCAGCCGAAACACAGCGCCACCTCCACCGCCTCCGCGTAGGTGACGGTCGTGTGCTCCGAACCCTTCTTCGCGAGCTTCAGCCACACTCCGGTCGATGTGGACGTGTTGGCGCGCAACCACTCCCGAAACGCATCCGGGTCCGAGAACTGCTCGACAGGCAGGTCGTCCGCCATGTCAGCGCCCGCGCCACACCCGGGCGAAGCCGCGGGTCAGGTAAGCCAGCGACCCCAGCGCGAGCACCCACTTGGTGGTGCTCACCGCGGTCGTGGCGCGGATGGTGCGGTCGGTGATCCGGTACCGGTGATCGAGCAGGTACAGCCCGGCGACGTTCTCGATGTAGTCGCCCGCGGCCGCGACGACGGGCGCGGCGAGAAGCACCCGCCTGGCCGTCGGCGACAGCGGCGCCAGTTCATCGAGGCGCCGCGCCCCGGCTCGCAACGCCGCCGCGTAGACGATCGGGTGCACGAAGTCCGGATAGAAGTGGCTGCGGTAGCGCTCGGTCTCCGCAGGGTCCATCCCGTCGAGGACCGTTCGGTACGCGTGCGCCGACCGAGCCGTCTGCGTCTTCAACAGCTTCGGCCCGACCGAGCCGAGCAGACGCGCGATGTTCGCCTGCGACACCACGAAGGCGACCGACCAGGCAATCAGTTTGCCGTTTCCACCACGCATCCCATCCCGGAAACCCATGTCCCGCATACTGCCACGCGGGGCCGGGTTTCAGGGCCGCATCAGGTTCAGGGCGCCATCAGGAAGGGCAGCACCGCGTTCTCGAAGTCGCGGAACCGATCCCGATGGATACTGTGCCCACACGCGAACGAGACCACCTCGCAGTCCCGGATCGCCTCGACCGCGGCGTCGAGCAGTACCGGGTCGACCATGCCGGTGGGTCCGCCGCGCAGGATCAGGGTCCGCGCCTCGATGTCCGTGAGGCGTTGCCACCACAGCCGATTGGGCTCGTGGAACTGTGTGAGGGCCGACGCCGTCATCGACCGGTCGAACGCCCACACCGCACGCGGGCTGCGCAGCATGCTGGTGGTCGCGTGCCACAACTCGACGAGCGACGGCAGCCTGCCGGCGAAGTTCGGAACAGGATCACCCGGCCGCAGCGGCAGCGGCGCCTCCTCGAGGACCAGACGACGCACCAGTTCGGGTTGCTGCTGCGCGACCAGCGACACCGCGTGCCCACCGAGCGAATGCCCCACGAGATCGACCCGGTCGAAGTCGAGGTCCTCGCACAGCCCCAGGATGTCGTCGCCGAACTCACCGAACAGGTAGGACGCGGCCCGGGCACTGCGTCCGTGTCCGCGCAGGTCCACCGCGAGGACCCGGCGCCCCCTCGCCGTCATCGACCGCGCGAACCGGTCCCATGTGCGGTTGTCCCCGCCCATGCCGTGCACCAGGATCACCGGAACCTGATGCGTCCCAGAGAAAGTGCTGCCACTGTCACGGTAGGAAATCGTGTGACCACTGCGGGTGACCGTCGTCTCGGTGAGCTGCACGGTCATCGAGCGTAGTCGTGCTCTCGTTCGGGAACCGCCCGGGTCGCCTGCTGCGGCGTGAGGTTCAACCGGCGCAGCAACTGGGCGTTGGCCGCCACCACGACCGTCGACGCCGACATGAGGATCGCACCGATCTCCATCGGCAGCACGAACCCGATCGGGGCGAGGACACCGGCCGCGAGGGGCACCGAGATCACGTTGTATCCAGCCGCCCACGCCAGGTTCTGCACCATCTTCCGGTACGTCGCGTGCGACAACTCGATCACCGAGACCACGGCACGCGGATCGTCGCTCACCAGCACCACACCCGCCGATGCGATCGCGACGTCGGTGCCGGCGCCGATCGCGATGCCGACGTCGGCCTGTGCGAGCGCGGGTGCATCGTTGACGCCGTCGCCGACCATCGCGACCCGGCGTCCGGCGGCCTGCAGTTCCTTGACCTTCGCCCCCTTGTCCTGCGGCAACACCCCGGCGATCACGTCGTCGATGCCGAGGTCGTCGCCGACCGCACGGGCGACGGCGTACGCGTCGCCGGTCAGCATCACCACGCGCACGCCGCGGGCGTGCAGCGCCTCGATCGCGTCGCGGGACTCCGGGCGGATCTCGTCGGCGAGCCCCAGCGCGCCGACGACGCGGCCGTCGCGAAGTACGTGCAGGACGGTGGAGCCCTGCGCCGCCCACTCCTCCGACACCGGAAGCGCCGAGGCCCCGTGACTGTCGAGCATGCCGGGCCCGCCGACGCTCACCTCGGCGCCGTCGACGGTTGCGGTGACGCCGACCCCGTTGCGGGCCTGGAACGCGGTGGCCTGCGGGATCCGCAATTCGCGGTGCTCGGCCGCGGCGACGATCGCCCGCCCCAGCGGGTGCTCGCTGTCACGTTCCACAGCTGCGGCGAGTGCGACGAGGGTGTCCTCGTCGACACCGGGTACCGCGCCGGTGGCGACGAGTGCCGGCTCGCCCTTGGTGAGGGTGCCGGTCTTGTCGAACAGGACGGTGTCGACGGTGCGCATCGCCTCGAGCGCCCGCCGGTCGGTGATCAGCACGCCGGCGCGGGCGGCCCGTTCGGTGGCAATCGACACCACGAGCGGGATCGCCAGGCCCAACGCGTGCGGGCACGCGATGACGAGGACCGTGATGGTGCGGGTGATCGCCTCGTCGGGCGTGCCGAAGATGGACCACACCAGCAGCGTGATCACCGCCGCACCCAACGCGAACCAGAACAGCAGCGCAGCGGCTCGATCGGCGAGTACCTGCGCCCGCGACGACGAGTTCTGTGCCTCCGCGACCAGACGCTGGATGCCGGCCAGCGCCGTGTCCTCGCCGACCGCGGTGATCTCGACCCGCAGTGCCGAATCGGTCGACACGGTACCGGCCACGACGGGATCCCCGAGTTCGCGGCGTACGGTGCGCGACTCTCCGGTGATCATCGATTCGTCGAGGTCCCCGGCTCCCTCCACGATCCGCCCGTCGGCCGGGATGCGCCCGCCCGGACGCACCATGACGACGTCACCGGTCGCCAGATCGGCAGTCGAGACGGTGGTGACCGTCCCGTCGGCGTCGATGCGTTCGGCCTCGTCGGGGAGCAGCGCGGCGAGGGAATCGAGCGCGCTCGACGCCTGCCCGAGCGAACGCATCTCGATCCAGTGACCGAGCAACATGATCACGATCAGGAGCGCGAGCTCCCACCAGAAGTCGAGGTCGTGCCCGAGCAGGCCCAGGCTCGAACCCCACGACGACACGAACGCGACGGTGATCGCGAGTGCGATGAGCAGCATCATCCCGGGCTGACGCGCCCGGATCTCGCTCACCGCACCGGTGAGGAAGGGTCGCCCGCCCCACACGAACATGACCGTGCCGAGCAGTGGCGAAATCCATTCCACCGCCGGGTTGTCCGGCAACGTGTAGCCGACGAGGTCGGCGAACATCATGTTGGCTCCGACAACCGGGATCGCGAGAACCAGCATGATCCAGAAGAGTCTGCGGAACTGGGCGACGTGATCGCCGTGCCCAGCGTGACCTGAGTGACCCGAGTGGCCCGCGTGATCGGTATGTCCGACGTGTGCGGCGTGACCCTGGTGAACTTCTTCTCCGTGTGGGTTCATACTCACAGAACCTATACCCCCTATGGGTACTGTGCACAGCATTACTCGTAGATGCCTTCCACCCCCCACCTTCCTCTCTCGTAGATCAGAAGCAAGGCCCGCGAATCGGCGAGCAGAACCTGCACCCGGGACGCCGCCCGCGCCGCCGACGCGTCCCACCATCGCTCGTCGACCGACCACGGCCCCGCCCAGCCCTGCACACCCCAGTCCCGACTCCCCCAGCGCAGCAGTGTGGGCGCCGCACCCAACTCGCCCCGCTCGGTCACGTGCACCGGAGCTCCCGAGCGGTCCTCGAGCGACACCACGGGGACGTTCGGCAGCACCGTCGACGGCGCCGGCTCGGGTATCCGGCCCGGCCACGGCGCCGACGGATCGGTCTCGGCAACCAGCTCGTCCCCCAACGGCACCAATGTAATTCGGTCCATCGGCCCCCTTCCACCACTGAGCACCCCCACCTGAACCGCCTCGCCACCGAGCAGGCCCTGTACCCGGACCAGCGCCCGCCGCGCCCGCTCGTCCTCCTCACCGACCCCGCCCCACAGCCCCAGTTGCAGGGCACCCGCCGCGACCACCTCGACGGGCTCGAGGCTCAGCACCGTGATCCCGGCGGTGGGTCGCGAGTCGCTGCGCCCGGTGAGCCAGCCGTCCAGTTGCCAGCGCACCCGGTCCGCGGTGCCCTCCGGAGTCAACGGTTCGGCACAGCGCCACGTCCGGCTCAGATGCTCGCCGTTGCCGGTGCTCGCCGACACCTGCAACCGGGTACACGCGACCGACGCGGCCGAGAGTTTGGCGTGCAACCGTTCCGCCAGCGCCCGCCCCGCGAAGGCCGCCGCGTCGACCCTCTCGATCGGCGGGTCGCACTGCTGTTCCACCTCGAGATCCGGGGGCAGCGTCCGCGCCGACGGCGGCCGCTCCGGCTCACCGCGTGCGGCCCGGTGCGCACGGACGGCGTCGGTCCCGAACCGCGACGCCACATCCACCGCGGACAGCGCCGCGAACGCCCCGACGGTGCGCAACCCGAGCCGGCGCAACAGATCGACCAGGTCGGTGCGGTCGGGCGCCGAGAGGCTGGGTTCGGCTGCGATCTCCGCGATCGGCAACGGAGCGAGGAATCGGGCGCCGCCCCCGGCCGGCACCAGCGCAGCGCGGCGTGCGGCGATCACCGCGGTGGACAGCTCGTCGGCGATCCCGATCTGACATTCGGCGCCCGCCGCCGCGACCGCGTCCACGATCCGCTCGGCGGCGGCCTCCTCGGATCCGAAGTACCGGACAGCGCCGCGCGCCGCCAGCACCAGCAGCCCGGGCCGCAGCACCTCGACCCCCGGCGCGGCCTCGTCGACAGCTGCTGCGACGGACTCGAAGAGCCGCGCGTCACGCTCCGGATCCGACTGCGCCACATGCAGTTCCGGACACCTGGCCTGAGCTTCCCGACGACGGAGCCCGCGTCGCACCCCTTCCGCCCGGGCCTGCGCCGAGCACGCGATCACCCGGTTGGCCAGGAACACCGCGACCGGCCGGGTGGCCGGGAGGTCCGCTGCGGCCGCCGCGGCCACGGCGGGCCAGTCCGGACACCACACCGCGAGTACCCGCGCACTCATCGAGCGACCGTCTCCGGCGCGAAAGCGACCGCCTCCGGCACCCACTCGACCCGTCCCCGCGTGGACCGCACGTCGAGGCACGCGGTCCGCGATTGGAACGAGCGACCCTGGGCCCGCACCGCCAACCGGACCGAACGCAATCTGCCGCGCCCCGCCTCGGGTCCGCACCCGACCCCGTCGTACCCGCGCACCCGCGCCTCCAACCGGACCTCGGCCCCACCCCACTCCCCGCCGGTCACGATCAACGTGGACTGCTTGCTGCGCGCCCGGGCCACCACGGCCCGCGCCCGCGACGGCGGCACCGAGACACCACCCAACCCGAGCACCACCAGGTCCATGCCGTCGAGCAGCACCGCCGCGACCTCCACCGGGTCCGGACCGGGGTTCGGCACGAACGCCAACCGGCGCAACTCGGCACCCATCTCGGCGGCCGCGAGCAGACCCAGGCGCGGGAAGCCGATCACCGCCGCATGCCCACCGTCCGAGGTCACCGAGGCCAGCAGTCCCAGCAACAGCGAGGTCGCGCCGGAGAGAGCGACCACCGATCCGCGCGTGAGACCACCTCGCGGCAGGAGCGCGGCCAGCGGCCCGGGAACCGGGAGAACCCGTTCGCCGCCCGCGCCCTCACGACCGTCCGCCGCTTCCCCGCGGGCCGGCACCGCCGCCATCCGGCGGCGCAGGTACTCCAGGCGTTGCTGCCGCGTCAGCCCCGCCAACGGGGCCGACTCGTCGATCCGGGGCCGGGCCGGCGATACGGACAGTCGGGCGGGTTCGGTCATGGGCTGCTCCCCGGGTACACAACGCTGGTTCTTCAGGTTCTCGGCACCACGCGGGGAAGACGCGAGCACTCGAATTCTCGATTCGAACATGCTTTCGAACTGGTACCAGTAAAGCGCCCCCACGCCGGGACGTCAAGGGAACCTCCGCGTATCCACTAACCTCGGGTACGTGACTCAGCAGGAACGCTCCGGACAGCCCCGACGAAGCCGGGCCGTCGTCGGACCGGACTACCTGATGGCAGGTAGGTACCGGCTGCGTTCCAAGCTCGGCGGCGGCGGCATGGGTGCGGTGTGGCTCGCTCACGACACCCTGCTCGACCGCGAGGTGGCCGTGAAACAGGTCACCACGACCGCGGGAATGGACGACGCCGCGGCCCGCGAGGTCCGGCAGCGCGCGCTGCGCGAGGGCCGCAACGCCGCCCAACTGTCCCACGAGCACGCCATCGCCATGTACGACGTCGCGGTCGAGTCCGACGAGCCCTGGCTCGTCATGGAGTACCTGCCCTCGCGCAGCCTCGCCGAGGCCATGAGCTACGTCGACACCCTGCCGCCGCTCCAGGTCGCGCAGATCGGCGCGCAGATCGCCGCGGCACTCACCGACGCGCACGCGGCCGGCATCCTGCACCGCGACATCAAGCCCGGCAACATCCTCGTCGCCGACCGCGGCGACGCACTCGGCATCGTGAAGATCAGCGACTTCGGTATCGCCCGCGCGAAGGGCGACGCCCCGAGCAGCAAGGCCGGCGTCATCACCGGAACGCCCGCGTACTTCGCCCCGGAGGTGGCCCGCGGCGACGACCCCACCGAGGCCAGCGACGTCTTCTCACTCGGCGCCACGCTGTACACCGTCGTCGAGGGGCAACCGCCGTTCGGTCTCGACACCGATCCGATCGCGCTGTTGCACCGGGTGGCGAAGGCCGAGATCTATCGCCCGAGCCTCAGCGGCCCGCTCACCGACACGCTCCTGCACATGCTCGAACCCGACCCGGCCCGCCGTCCCACGATGGCGCAGGCGCGGGACGCCCTCGCGGCCGTGGCGCTCGGTTCCGACGCGGTCGGCCGGACCGGCGCCCTGATCGGCGAACCCGTGAAGACCTCCGACGGCGCCATCCCGAACTGGGCGTACCGCTCGGCCCCGGCGGCGATTCCCCGACGCCGGTTGACTCCCACGACCGCCACGGATCTTCCTGCGGTGCAGTCGAACACACCGCTGGGTTCCGTCCCCCGCCCGGCCGGACGCGCCTGGCTGCGTCAGCTCACCGACGGGCTGACCGGACCGCAGGCCCCCACGGATCTACGTGGTCGACTGGTCGCGGCTGCGCCGCTCGCGATGGCCGTCATGGTCGGCATCATCGTGCTGGCACTCGTCATCGTGCTGATCGTCGCGTTACTGGCCTGACGCGGCCGGCGCTCAGTCGATGCGTCGGCGGTGCGCCCAGCGCGTGAGCGCATTCCGGTTGGACTGCTGCGTCTTCCGCAGCACGTTCGACGCGTGCGTCTCGACGGTCTTCACCGAGATCACCAATTCCTCCGCGATCTCCCGGTACGTGTAGCCGCGGGCCAGCAGGCGCAGCACCTCGAGCTCTCGCGGGGTGAGCGAATCCAGTTCCGGATCCAGCGGCGGCTCGGGCGCGTTCGACCGTCCGGTGAACGAATCCAGCACGAACCCGGCCAGGCGTGGGCTGAACACGGCGTCACCGCCGGCGACGC
This sequence comes from Prescottella equi, assembly GCF_002094305.1. Lineage (GTDB taxonomy): Bacteria > Actinomycetota > Actinomycetes > Mycobacteriales > Mycobacteriaceae > Prescottella > Prescottella equi. The sequence continues at coordinate 103,118 of NZ_LWTX01000001.1, read as the reverse complement.
GACGCACCCCGTCGGCCAGTTCCGCACCCGAGATCGTCTTCGTGACGTAGCCGCGGGCGCCGGCCCGGATCACCGCGATGACGTCCTCGGCGGCGTCGGACACGCTGAGCGCCAGGCACACCGGGCCCGAGTCGATCCCGTTCAGCACCGCGACCCCGCCGCCGTCGGGCATGTGCACGTCGAGCAGGACCACCTGCGGACGCAGCGCGTTGATCCCGGCGATCGCCTCGGCGACGCCACCGGCCTCGCCCACCACCTCCATGTCCGCCTCACGTCCGAGTTCGGCACGCACCCCCGCCCGGAACACTGCGTGATCGTCGACGAGGAACACCCGGAACTTGTCGGGACCGGTCTGTGGCGAGGCCGTGAAAGTCACGGCCCCACCCTAGGACATCGGTTCGACCTCGTTCACGACGTCCTCCGCGTCGTCGTCGTCGGACACCGGTCGCGGCATGTGGATTCGCACCTCGGTGCCCTTGCCCACCGTGGACCGGACCTCCACACGACCGCCGCGGCGTTCGATCCGGGCCCGGATCGATTTCGCCAGACCCTGCCGGTCCTCGGGGACGGTGTCCGGATCGAAGCCGACGCCGCGGTCGCGCACGAACACGCTCACCTGGTCTCGTTCGGTCTCGGCGTACAGGTCGATGCTCGACACCCCGGAATGCTTGGCCGCGTTGACGAGCGACTCGCGGGTCGCGCCGAGCAGCGCGGTGAAACACTCCCGCGACAGCCCGGACCCCTCGCTGCCCTCGGCCGCGAGTTCCACGTCGCCCACCGTGACCGGCCGCACCGTGACGCCGTGCTGGTCCTCGACCTCACCGGCGATGGTCTGCAGCGCCTCCGACAGGCTCGTGTGGGCCGTTTCCCCGCCCCCGAACAGCCACCGGCGCAGTTCCCGTTCCTGACCGCGCGCGAGACGGGTCACCTCCTGCGGCGAATCGGCCTGCTTCTGGATGAGTGCGAGCGTCTGCAGGACCGAATCGTGCAGGTGCGACGCGATCTCCTCGCGTTCCTCGTTGCGGATGCGGGCGGCCCGTTCCTCACCGAGCGCCCGCCACAGCCGCAGCCACAGCGGCACGGTCAACAGGCCCGCGCCGACGAGCGTCACGACGACGGCCAGCAGCGACGAACGCAGCGCGTCGAGATCGATCTGGGCGAGGACGACGACACCGAGACCGGTGACGATCAGAGTCACTCCCCCGAGGATTCGGGCCCAGGTGAGCACCGTCGGACGCCGCGGCAGTCCCAGGACCGACCGCGAGCCGTCCACGTCGAACTCGCGCCACACCAGCGCGGCACCGACCGCGACGACGATGAACGGCGTGACGACCGACGCCGCGGTACCGCTGACCAGCCAGCTCAGGCTCGCCGCGCACGCGAGGCCGATGACGGCCAGGCCGATCGCTCGACGCCGTTCCGACGCATTCGGCCGTTCGGTGTCCGTGCCCTGCGGGGTGAAGATCCACAGCAACCCGTACGCCATGATGCCCGCGCCCGCGAGGGAGGCCAGCAGCGCGAACGCCACCCGCACCTTGAACACGTCGACGTCGAGGTGATCGGCGATCCCGCCGGCCACACCACCCACGATGCGTCCGCCCGCCCGACGCTCGAGCTTCGGATAGAGCGCTTCGTCGAGGGCAGGCACCGCAGGCACGGCGGGAACGGCGGGATTCGCCGCCTCGTTCGGATCGACCATGGGTTGCACAGTGTCGATCCTGGCACGATCCCGCAGCCCCGACATCAGGGCCCGACCCTGAGATCGACGACGTCCGGGCCGGCGAGTCGGGGAAAGATCAGGGTAGTTCCCGATGGTGCGGACCACGGCCGGACCGCAACGATGAATGCATGACCACAGGGAGCTTCTCGGACCAGCTTCACGACCTCTGGCGCACCCGCCCACTGCGGCTGCCGCAGCAGGGACACGTCGCGGGTGTCGCGGCCGGCATCGGCCAGCGCTACCGCGTCGACCCCGTCCTGGTGCGCGTCGCGTTCGTCGTCTCGACGATCTTCGGTGGCGCCGGCATCATCCTCTACATCGCGAGCTGGCTGCTGCTGAGCAAGCCGGGCGATCAGGTCTCCCCCGCGGAATCACTGATCGGCCGGGGTCGCAGCTCGCAGTCCGGCACCAAGACCGTGGTGCTGGTCGTCGCGCTCGCGATCGCCCTGAGCACGATCGGGCCGATCGGGTTCGGCATGGGCGGTTCGGTGGTGCTCAGCTTCGCGCTCATGCTCGGCGGTCTGTGGCTGCTGTACCAACGGCAGCCCGTTCCACCCGAGCTGCCGGCGAGTGTCGCGCAGGCCGCCCCCGGCTACCCGGTCACGACGTTCCAGACCGCGCAGGCGAACGCCTACCCGCCGCCCGCGTACAGCCCGTACACGCGTCTGCCCGACCACTACGAGCCCGAGTCCGCTCCCGCCGGAAGCTCGACCGACGCCGCGACCGACGCGGGCACGACGTCCCCGACCCCACCCGCGTGGGACCCGCTCGGCGTCGCCCCGTTCGCGTGGGATCTCCCCGAACCCGCCCGCACGGCCGAACCGCCGGCCGAGATTCCGAGCAAACCACGCAGCCGCTACACCTCGGTCGTCCTGGGCCTCGCGGTCCTCGCCGCAGCCGCCGCCACCGCGATGTGGGCCGTGACCGGTGCAGAATGGTTGTCCCCCGCCAGGATCGGCGCGATCTCCCTCGCCGTGATCGGCGTCGGGCTGCTGCTCGGTGCGTTCCTGCGTCGCGGCTACGGACTGCTCGTCGTCGGCTTCCCGCTCGCCGGGTTCGTGGTCCTCGCCTCCATCGTGGGACCACTGAACTGGGACGAGTCGAGGGTCGGGGAACGCACGTGGACGCCCCGGTCGATGGCCGAACTCGCGCCCGTGTACGAGGGCACGGCCGGCGACTTCACCCTCGACCTACGTCAACTACCGCTCACCGAGAGCCGGGACGTGCGCGTCGACGGCAAGCTGGGCAACTACACCGTGATCGTGCCGCAGAACATGGACGTTCGCACCGACTGCTCCGTCGTGCTCGGCTCGACCGACTGCATCGGAGACGCCGCCGTCGACGGAGGCGCCGACGGCGTCGGCGGGCCGGTTCTGAACCTGAAGGTCGACAACAAGGCCGGAGAAGTGAGGGTCTACCGTGGCTGAATTCGCTGACAACTCGGACATCCCCACCGCGGGCATCGCCGACGACACCGACGAGCACACCGCTCCGAAGCCGTCCCGCCGCCCCTCGATCGGCCTGTTCCTCGCCGGCCTCGCCGCGATCCTGGTCAGCGTGTGGGCGCTGGTCGGGCCGTTCTCCCTCGAACCGCTCGCGAACGTCGAGTTCCGCTGGCTGTTCGTGGTCGCGGCCGTCGTCGTCGGCGCGGTACTGGTGTTCTCACCCGGACGGCGGCGCTAGCCGCACGAAACGACAGCGCCCCGGCCTGTGTGGTGGCCGGGGCGCTGTCGTGTGCAGTCAGGTGGGAATCACTCCCACTCGATCGTTCCCGGCGGCTTGCTGGTCACGTCGAGCACGACGCGGTTGACGTCCGCGACCTCGTTGGTGATCCGGGTGGAGATGCGCTCGAGCACCTCGTACGGCAGACGCGTCCAGTCCGCCGTCATCGCGTCCTCACTGGAGACGGGGCGCAGCACGATCGGATGACCGTACGTGCGGCCGTCACCCTGGACGCCGACGCTGCGGACGTCCGCGAGCAGCACGACGGGGCACTGCCAGATCTGACCGTCGAGGCCGGCGGCGGTGAGCTCCTCACGCGCGATCGAATCCGCGTGGCGCAGGATGTCGAGACGCTCCTGCGTGACCTCGCCGATGATGCGGATGCCGAGGCCCGGTCCGGGGAACGGCTGGCGTCCGACGATCTCCTCCGGCAGACCGAGCTCGCGGCCGACGGCGCGCACCTCGTCCTTGAACAGCAGACGCAGCGGCTCGACCAGCTTGAACTGCAGGTCCTCGGGCAGACCGCCCACGTTGTGGTGGCTCTTGATGTTCGCGGTGCCGGTGCCGCCGCCCGACTCGACGACGTCCGGGTACAGCGTGCCCTGGACGAGGAAGTCGACGGTCTCGCCGTGCGCGGCGCTCTCACCGAGCACCTCGGACACGGCGCCCTCGAAGGAGCGGATGAACTCGCGGCCGATGATCTTGCGCTTGGTCTCCGGATCGGAGACTCCGGCCAGCTCGCGCAGGAACGTCTCGGACGCGTCGACCGTGATCAGGCGGGCACCGGTCGCGGCGACGAAGTCCTTCTCGACCTGCTGACGCTCACCGGCACGCATCAGGCCGTGATCGACGAACACGCACGTGAGGCGGTCGCCGATCGCGCGCTGCACCAGTGCGGCCGCGACCGCGGAGTCGACGCCACCGGACAGGCCGCAGATGGCCTTGCCGTCGCCGACCTGTTCACGGACCTGCTCGATGAGCGAGTCGGCGATGTTCGCGGCCGTCCACGCGCCCGGGATCTCGGCGATCTCGTGCAGGAAGCGGCTGAGCACCTGCTGGCCGTGCGGCGAGTGCAGGACCTCGGGGTGGTACTGGACACCGGCGAGCTTGCGGGCACGATCCTCGAACGCGGCGACGGGCGCGCCGGCGCTGGACGCGGTGACCTCGAAGCCCTCCGGCGCGGCCGTGACGCCGTCACCGTGGCTCATCCACACCGGCTGAGTCGCGGGCAGACCGTCGTGCAGGACGCCACCCGAGACGGTCATCTCGGTGCGGCCGTACTCCCGACCGCCGGTGTGCGCGACGGTACCGCCGAGGGCGTTCGCCATGGCCTGGAACCCGTAGCAGATGCCGAAGACCGGGACACCCAGGTCGAACAGGGCGGCGTCGAGCTGCGGCGCACCCTCCTCGTACACGCTCGAGGGCCCACCCGACAGGACGACCGCGAGCGGCTTCTTGGCCGCGATCTCCTCGACGGTCGTGGTGTGCGGCACCACTTCCGAATACACCTTCGCCTCACGTACGCGTCGCGCGATCAGCTGCGCGTACTGGGCTCCGAAGTCGACTACGAGAACCGGCCTGTCCTGCTGGGTTTCTGACACCTGCACAGTCTAATAGGCGCAGCTCCGACGCCTTCCGCGGCCTAGGCGACCCCGCTGCCCGCCTCGGTCTCCTCCTTCTGACCTCCGCGGATCTCGACGATCGGCAGGGTCAGCGCGGCCGGGGCTCCGGCGGGGACCACCGGCGAGTTCGGCGCGACGGCGGGAATCCGCTGGTAAGGAGCACCCTGTGCGGGTCGATTGTCCTGCTCGCCCTTGTTCGGCCACAGCGATGCCGCCCGCTCGGCCTGCGCGCTGATGGTCAGCGACGGGTTGACGCCCAGGTTGGCCGAGACCGCGGCGCCGTCGACGACACTGAGCGTCGGGTATCCGTACACGCGGTGGTACGGGTCGATGACGCCGTGGTCGGCATCGGCGCCGATCGTGCACCCGCCGAGGAAGTGCGCCGTGAGCGGGATGTTGAACACCTCGCCCCACGTGCCGCCGGCGACGCCGTCGATCTTGTCGGCGATCCGCCGGGTGGCCTCGTTGCCGACCGGGATCCACGTCGGGTTGGGCTCACCGTGGCCCTGCCTGCTGGTGACCTTGCGGCGGCCGAGGACACCCCGCTTGGTGTAGGTCGTGATCGAGTTGTCGAGATTCTGCATGACGAGCGCGATGATCGTGCGCTCGCTCCAATTCCGCACCGACAGCATCCGCAACATCTGCGCCGGGTTCTTCGCGATGATGCCGAGCAGCTTCACCCACCGCGGGGTGGGTCCGTCACCGTCGGTCATGAGCGTCTGCAGCAGCCCCATCGCGTTGGAGCCCTTGCCGTAGCGGACGGGCTCGATATGGGTGTCGGACGTCGGATGGAACGACGACGTGATCGCGACACCCTTCGTGAGCTCCATCGCGGGATCGACCTTGTACTTCCCGGCTCCGACGATCGACTCCGAGTTGGTGCGGGTGAGCTCGCCCAACCGGTCCGACAGCTTGGGCAGCGTGCCGGTGTCCTTCATCTTGTGCAGCAGGTGCTGGGTGCCCCACGTCCCGGCCGCGACGACGACGTACTTCGCGGTGTAGGTCTTGTGGTTCTTGCGGACCTTGGCGCCGGTACGCCGAGTCACGACGTCCCACGTACCGTCCGACGCCTCGTGCAGCGACTCGACAGTGGTCATCGGCACGATCGTCGCGCCGGCCTTCTCGGCGAGGCCGAGGTAGTTCTTGATCAGCGTGTTCTTGGCGCCGTGCCGGCAGCCGGTCATGCACTCGCCGCACTCGATGCAGCCGGTGCGGGCGGGGCCGGCGCCGCCGAAGTACGGATCCTCCACGGTCTTGCCGGGCTCACCGAAGAACACGCCGACTGGTGTCTGGATGAACGTGTCGCCCACGCCCATGTCCTCGGCGACCGACTTGATGACCTCGTCGGCGGGCGTCATGTGTGGGTTCTGCACGACGCCGAGCATCTTGCGGGCCTGCTCGTAGTGCGGCGTGAGTTCGGAATCCCAGTCGGTGATGTCGCGCCACTGCGGATCCTGGAAGAACGACGCAGGCGGCTTGTAGAGGGTGTTGGCGTAGTTGAGCGACCCGCCGCCGACGCCCGCGCCCGCGAGGATCAGGACGTCGCGCAGCAGGTGGACGCGCTGGATGCCGTAGCAGCCGAGGGCCGGCGCCCACAGGAACCGCTTGAGATCCCACGACGTCTTGGCGAAGTCGGCGTCCGCATAGCGACGGCCTGCCTCGAGCACCCCGACCTTGTAGCCCTTCTCGACCAGCCGGAGCGCAGTGACGCTGCCACCGAATCCGGAGCCGACGACGAGCACGTCGTAGTCGGTTGCACGCTGCTTGCCCATTTGCACACCTCCACCGAAGAAAACCGGGTTTGCTACTCGCCAGTATGCACCGCATTCCTGTGACCCGAGCCACAAGGGTGCCCTAACTGTAACCAGAGGTTCCACACACGGTGGTCGATACCCCCGAACGACTGTGGCCGAATGTCACACCCGTTCAGGACTGAACGGGTGTGACATTCGGCCACAGTGGAAGAGACGGATCAGGCGCGGACGCTCAGGCCGACCTTCTGGAACTCCTTGAGGTCGGAGTAGCCCGACTTCGCCATCGACCGACGCAGGCCGCCGACGAAGTTGAGCGAACCGTACGGGTCGTCCGACGGTCCGTTGAGCACCTGGTCGAGTGCGGGACGCTCGCCGTACGACACCGGCAGCAGCGAGCCGCGCGGCATCGACGGGTGTGCCGCCGCGGACGGCCAGAACCAGCCGCCGCCGGGAGCCTCCTGCGCGACCGCGAGGGGCGCACCGATGACGGCCGCGTCGGCGCCGCACGCGATTGCCTTCGCGAAGTCACCGGAGGTGGTGATGTCGCCGTCCGCGATGACGTGCACGTAGCGGCCACCGGTCTCGTCGAGGTAGTCGCGCCGCGCCGCCGCGGCATCGGCGATCGCCGTCGCCATCGGCACGCCGATGCCGAGCACCTCACGGGTGGTGGTGGCGCCCTCGGTGGAGCCGTAGCCCACGATGACGCCGGCCGCACCGGTGCGCATGAGGTGCAGCGCGGTGCGGTGATCGCTCACGCCGCCGGCGATGACCGGGACATCGAGCTCGGAGATGAACGTCTTGAGGTTCAGCGGCTCGCTGTCCCCGTGGGCGACGTGCTCGGCCGAGATGATCGTGCCGTGGATGACCAGCAGGTCGATACCGGCCTTGATCAGCTCCGGGGTGAGCGCGCGGGCGTTCTGCGGGCTGACCCGGACGGCCGTCGTGATCCCCGCATCGCGCACCTGCGCGACGGCGGCGGCCAGCAGGCCGGGCTGGATCGGCGCGGCGTGCAGTTCCTGCAGGCGTGCGACCGCGGCGTCCGGATCGACTTCCTTCTCCGCCATCTCCGCCAGCTCGACGAGCTTCTGCTCGACGTCGGCGTGCCGACCCCACAGGCCCTCACCGTTGATGACACCGAGACCACCGGCCTTGCCGAGCTCGATCGCGAACGACGGCGACACCAGCGCGTCGGTCGGATGAGCCAGCACCGGGATGTCGAAGCGGTACGCATCGATCTGCCAGGCCGTCGACACCTCCTTGGAGGAACGGGTCCGGCGAGAGGGAACGATGTTGATGTCGTCCAACTCGTAGGTGCGTCGGGCAGTTCTGCCCATGCCGATTTCGACGAGGTCGCGCACGCGCGCCCCTTTCTCGATTGTGTTGTGTGCTTAGCGGGCAGCGTAGTTGGGCGCTTCGACCGTCATGGTGATGTCGTGCGGATGGCTCTCCTTGAGGCCGGCCGCGGTGATCTGGACGAACTGCGCTTCCTGCAGCTGCTCGATCGAGGCGGAACCGGTGTATCCCATTGCCGCGCGGAGGCCACCGACGAGCTGGTGGATGACCTGGCCGAGCGGGCCGCGGAACGGCACGCGCCCTTCGATGCCCTCGGGGACCAGCTTGTCCTCGGCGAGGACGTCGTCCTGGAAGTAGCGGTCCTTGGAGTAGGACTTGCCCTGGCCCCGGCTCTGCATCGCGCCGAGCGACCCCATGCCGCGGTAGCTCTTGAACTGCTTGCCGCCGACCAGGATCAGCTCGCCCGGGGACTCGGCCGTGCCGGCCAGCAGGGAGCCCAGCATGGCGGTGGACGCGCCGGCCGCGAGGGCCTTGGCGACGTCACCGGAGAACTGCAGGCCGCCGTCCGCGATGACCGGGACACCGAGCGCCTTGCACGCCGCGGTGGCTTCCAGGATCGCCGTGATCTGCGGGGCGCCGACACCGGCGACGACACGGGTGGTGCAGATCGAGCCGGGACCGACACCGACCTTGACGGCGTCCGCGCCGGCCTCGACCAGCGCGAGGGCGCCTGCCCGGGTGGCGACGTTGCCGCCGATGAGCTGGACGCGGTCACCGATCTCGCCCTTGAGCTTGGTGATCATCTCGAGCACACCGCGGGAGTGTCCGTGGGCGCTGTCGACGACGAGCACGTCGACACCCGCGTCGGTGAGCGTCATCGCGCGGGTCCACGCGTCGTCGCCGACACCGACCGCGGCGCCGACCAGCAGGCGGCCGTCGCGGTCCTTGGTGGCGTTCGGGTACTGCTCGGTCTTGACGAAGTCCTTGACCGTGATGAGGCCGGTGAGCTTGCCCTGGCCGTCGACGATCGGCAGCTTCTCGACCTTGTGGCGGCGCAGCAGGCCGAGCGCGACCTCGGCGGTGACACCCTCGCGCGCGGTGATCAGCGGAGCCTTGGTCATCACCTCGGCGACCTGCCGGTTCTGGTCGACCTCGAACTGCATGTCGCGGTTGGTGATGATGCCGACGAGTTCGCCCGCATCGTTGGCAACCGGGAGACCGGAGATGCGGAAGCGGGCGCACATCGCCTCGACGTCGGCGATGGTGTCGGTCGGCTTGCAGGTGACCGGATCGGTGACCATGCCGGCCTCGGAACGCTTGACGGTCTCGACCCATCCGGACTGCGCTTCGACGGACGAGTTGCGGTGCAGCACACCCATGCCGCCGGCACGCGCCATCGAGATCGCCATGCGGGCCTCGGTGACGGTGTCCATCGCGGAACTCACCAGCGGCACGCCCAGCCGAATCTCGCGCGTCAGCTGGGTCGAGGTGTCGACCTGGTTCGGGACGACGTCCGATGCCGCGGGCAGCAGCAGCACGTCGTCGAAGGTGAGACCCAGCATCGCAACCTTGTTCGGGTCGTCTCCCCCGGTGTGCACGTGCCCTGCGGAACTACTCATGCGGCTCGGGTCCCTCCATCAAGCGTCGATCGGTAAAGGAAGAAGGTGTGGACGCCGGAAACTATTCCTTCGCCCGCCGTCCATGGTATCGGCTCGCGGATATCGGCTCGCTCCGGGCGGCGCACGGCCGCTCCGCGACGCACCGGGCGTGATCAGCTAGCGCAGACCGGGCTGACCTGCGTACCGTGGTGTTGTGCGCGATCAACTGCCTCCCGGCCTTCCCCCGGACCCCTTCGCTGGTGACCCCGCCGACCCGTCCGCTGCGCTCGACGCGATCGAGCCGGGTCAGCCGCTCGATCCCCACGAGCGTCTCGCAGTGGAGGAAGATCTCGCGGATCTCGCGGTGTACGAAGCACTCCTGAGCCACCGCGGCATCCGCGGACTCGTGGTGTGCTGCGACGATTGCCAGCAGGACCACTACCACGACTGGGACATGCTGCGCGCAAACCTCCTCCAGCTGCTCGTGGACGGCACGGTTCGCCCGCACGAGCCGGCCTACGACCCGTCCCCCGACGCGTACGTGACGTGGGATTACTGCCGCGGCTACGCGGACGCGTCGATGAACGACGCACTGCACGGCGACGGCTTCGATATCTGAGGCTCGATTCTCCGAGGCCGATCCCCGGCCCCACGAACGACGACTACGGCCCGGCGAGGAAACTCGCCGGGCCGTAGTCGTGCTGCCGTATGCCCCCCGGTCAGGGAGACGGGGTGGCCGGTGACGGCCCGCCCAGGGATCCGCTCGATGCCTTCGTGGTCGACGTCGACGACGGTGCCGTAGTGGTCGTCGTCGGTGTCGGTGTCCCCGACGACGGGGTCGCGGGGTTGGTGGTGGGTGTCGAGGACGCCGCGGCCGACGACGAGGGCGCGGTCGACGTGCCGGGCAGGATGCCGAGCGAACGCGGGTCGATAGGGAGGCCCGGTAGTCCCGGGTTCGACGGCGACAGTTCCGCACCGGGGTCGATCGTCGACGAGTCGACGGCGGTGGACGTGGAGGGGTCGGGCGCCGGCGGCACTATCGGCGCAGGCGCCGTGGTGGCCCTCTGCAACTCGGTCAGCAACCGCTCGCGCCAGACGTTCAGTTCGTCCCGCGTTCCGGCCTCGTTGACCGCGTTCGCGCGGGCACCTGCGGAGTCCAGCTTCGCCTTGGCCCCGGCGGCATCGCCGGACGCGATGAGCCGCTCGGCTTCCTCGAGGCTGGACGTGGTGTCGATCTTCGCGACGGTGGACGCGGCCCGTTCGGTGAAGACGACCTGCTTGACACCCCACAGCGGATCGCCGGGTTCGGCGTTGTAGGAGAAGATCGTCATGCCGCCCATCGCGATCGCGACGACGGCGGCCGCCGCGGCGATCGGACGAAGCAGTCGCAGGTGGCTGCGGCCCGATCGGGTGCGGGTGACGAGAGCATCCCTGGCACCGAGTTCGGCCTGGACCCGCGCGACGATGTCGTCGAGGTCCGGTTCGGCCGGCATCGGCTGCGCGAGGATCTCGGCACGCCAGTTCGAGAGCAGAGCCGCGACCTGGTACTCCTCCGGGCTGTCCGTCGCAACGGGCCCTTCGGCGGAGATCGCGTCGATCAGGGCGTCGTCACGGCGGACCGCGGCGACATCGATCGGCATGCCGTTTCCGGCGAGATCGGCGTGGGGGTCGCCCGGCTCGCCACTGTTGCCCCTAGCCATGTCTCTCACCTGCTTTCGTCACTTCCTTCTTCAACTTCGCGAGGGCCCGGTGTTGAGCCACGCGCACAGCTCCGGCAGTACTACCGACTGCCGCCGCCGTCTCCTCGGCCGACAACCCGACGACGAGCCGGAGGACGAGGATCTCGCGATGCTTCTCGGGAAGCGTCTGCAGCAGAGCGTTCACCTGTCGGCTCGTCTCCGAGTTGAGAGCCCGTTCCTCCGGGCTGTCGTCCGCGGATACGACATCTGGTACTTCAGCAACAGGATCGGATTTGTTACGCGCCGCGTTTCGGTGTGCATCCGCCACCTTGTGCGCGGCGATTCCGTACACGAAAGCCATGAACGGGCGACCCTGGTCCTGGTACCTGGGAAGCGCCGTCATCACCGCGAGGCACACCTCTTGCGCCACGTCGTCCGCAGACAGCTGGCCTCGTTCGGCAGCACCGACCCGGGCCCTGCAATACCGCACGACCAAAGGGCGGATACTGGCGAGAACCTGGGACAGAGCGTTCCGGTCACCTTGCGCGGCAGCGGCGACTGCGGAGTTCAACTCCTCACCCGTGTTTGACATCGTCAGAGCGGATCCTGGCGTTACAGTGGCACGTCCCCCCAGCCGGGTGTGCTTCCACCTCGCAGCGGAACATCTGTCACTCTAACTACAGAGCCCGACGCGCCATCGCATCGTCCGAATATCCGACGCTCATTTCGCGAACCGCCCACCCCGGTGAGCGATCTCCGCGGCACACTCGTCGCGCACCGTCCGCACGGCCGGATCCGGACTCACTCCGTCCAGCAGCATCGCCGCCGCCCACCGCAGTGGTAGCAGCCCGTGCGTCCCGCTGTCGGCGAGCACCGCGCGGGCCGTCTCGATCGCACGGTCCGGGGTGGGAAGCCCCGTCGCCGCGGCCGCCGACAGCAGGGCCGACTTGACGCGGTGGCGTACCGACGGATGTTCGGCCGATCGCGCGACGGCACTGTCGGTACGGGTCGTGGCGGTGGCGAAGTCGCCGGATGCCAGGGCGATCTCGGCTGTGACCCAGTCGAGGCGCACGTGCTGACGCCACAGTGCGTCCTCGTCGCCGACGCCCGCGAGGTGCGCGGCACACCGCTCGAGCAATCGCCGGCCGAGCGCGAGCCGGCCGCATCCGAGTGCGTCTGCGGCGAGTCCGGTGAGCGCATCGCAGCGGGCCTCGTGCCAGCGCCGGTCGTCCGGACCGCTGCTTCCGAGCAGAGCGAGCGCCGCGCCGTCGTACTCGGACGCCTTCGCATGGCCACCCAGCTGGCGCAGCAGCGAGGCGCGCGTGCTCGACGCCAGCGAGGCCAACGCGGGGTCGAGCCCCGGCCGGCGCTCGAGGTCGTCGAGTGCCGCCCGGGCCTGCGCATATCGGCCCTGCCCGCCCAGCGCGACAGCGCGCAACCAGCGGTCGGCCCGATCGGCGGAGTCGGCGGGATCCGGCAACGGGCTCCTGCCGGGGGTGGAGCCGAACGCGACGTCGAGCAGCATCGGGTGATCATCGCACCGCCCGTCCGCTCCCCCGCGGCGCGGGCGACCGGCGCGAATTCGGGATAGTTGACAATTCTCCAACTGGACGACCGTCAAACTATATCCCGCGTCGACAATGGGCGCGCCACAGCAACGGTCTCCTTCAATTTTGAAGAATGTGTGGCGGTGCGGTTAACGGCAATGCTCGAAGAATACTCGGGAGTAACCCACAGAGCGAGAACATTCAGGACGACCGTTCAACAGACACGCGCGACCACGTGCAGGAACGTGTTCACGGCCCTTACCGGCACGCAATCACACCCCGCCTCGGATGTAAATGTCCAGGGCGTTAATTCTCCGCGTCGGAGATATGCAAATCGCCACTAGCTGAAAGTGTTGACGCGATTTCGTATACACCTTTACGGTTGCGGGGCATGACCGATTCATTGGTCTCGTCCACCCGGGGGGTGGCGGGCCGCTCGCAGTACCACCGCGAGCCTGCTGACAGAGGAGTACTGATGCCTGTTCCGAACCATCTACCCGGCCCCAACGCCGACATCTGGGATTGGCAGATGCGGGGGCTGTGTCGTGGCGTCGAGTCCTCGGTGTTCTTTCATCCGGACGGAGAACGAGGACGTGCACGAGCACAGCGGGAGAGCCGCGCGAAGGAGATGTGCCGGAGTTGCCCGGTGCTGGCGCAGTGCCGGAACCATGCGCTGACCGTCTGTGAGCCGTACGGCATCTGGGGAGGAATGTCGGAGTCCGAGCGCGAAACCCTGACCCGACAGTCACGGCGCCGCATCGCCTGACCACTCGCCGAAGCCCGGGACACCACCACCACGCACAGGTGTCCCGGGCTTCGTCGTGTGCGCCGCCGCCCAGGAGTCGAAAACTCGGACCCGTCCGCCCGACGCACCGCTCCGAAGCACTTACCGACAATGCACGGAACATCCGTCAGGAAGGCAGTCCCATGATCACGAAGACCCGCACCCTCGCCGTCGCCGCCACCGTTTCGATCGCATTGCTCGGCGCGAGCGCGTGCTCCTCGGACGACTCCAGCGATTCGGCCACGGCGACCAGCACCACGACGATGATGCAGAGCCCGACGACGTCGGCGATGTCGGGCACCGCCGCCCCTGCCGCCGATCTGGTGGGCCCGGGCTGCGCCGAGTACGCGGCCACGGTTCCGGACGGCCCGGGCTCGGTCGCGGGCATGGCGCAGGATCCGGTGGCGGTCGCCGCGTCGAACAACCCGATGCTCAAGACGCTGACCGCCGCGGTGTCCGGCCAGCTCAACCCGGACGTGAACCTCGTCGACACCCTCAACGGCGGCCAGTTCACGGTGTTCGCGCCCACCGATGCGGCGTTCGCGAAGCTCGATCCCGCCACGGTCGAGCAGCTCAAGACCGACGACGCCCTGCTCACCAAGATCCTGACCTACCACGTGGTGCCCGGTCAGCTGGCGCCGAGCGATGTCGACGGCACCCACGCGACCGTCGAGGGCGGCGACGTCACCGTCACCGGATCGGGTGACGATCTGAAGGTGAACGAGGCCGGCGTGGTGTGCGGTGGCGTGCAGACCTCGAATGCCACCGTCTACCTGATCGATTCGGTCCTGATGCCGCAGTAGATCCGGGGTAGAACGCACCACCGTCACCACCCTGCGAGAGGATCCGGCCGATGCACGCTACGGTTGTCCACTATGCACCCGAGCGAGCAAATGTGAGTTCGGCCGGATCCTCCGGCGGGGACGACTCCTGCCCCGCGGACAATGTGCAACTCGTAGCTGTCCGCCGTGCCGAGTCCGACGAACTGCGAATCCTTCTGACCCGGATCGCGAGTGGCGACGAGGCCGCCTTCGCGTCCTTCTACGACCGCACCGGTCCGCGCGTGTACGGACTGGTTCTGCGGGTGCTCCGTGATCCGGGCTTTTCCGAGGAGACCACACAGGAGATCTACCTGCAGGTCTGGAAGTCCGCGGCGACCTTCGACCCCGGGCGCGGGTCGCCGCTGTCGTGGCTGATGACGCTCGCGCATCGCCGGGCCGTGGACCGGGTCCGCTCGGAACAGTCGCACACCGATCGCGAGATCGTGTACGAGACCGCCAACCGGACCGACGAGTTCGACGAGGTCACGGAGGAGGTCACGCGCCGCGCCGAACGTCAGGCGGTGGTCGACTGTATGCAGACCCTCACCGACATCCAACGCCAGTCGGTGACGCTCGCCTACTACGGCGGCCGGACCTACCGCGAAGTGGCAAGCGAACTGGGCGTCGCCGTACCGACGGTGAAGACCCGCATCAGAGATGGATTGGCAAGGCTCAGAGGATGTCTGGGGGTGATGTGACGTGGACGACGATCTGATCGAGTGGGCGCACCTGTACGCCCTCCACGCCCTCGACGACGAGGACCTGCGTGCGCTGGACGCTCGCCTGGCCGACGCCGACGAGACGACCCGGGCGGAGTTCGACACCGCCGTGCGATTGGCTCGCGAGACGATGGCGGCCGCAAGTTCGCTCGTCGCCGTCACCCCGCCCGCGGCACTGCGCCGCGACCTGCTGCGTCAGGTGTCGGGTGACGACCTCGCGAAGCGGCGAAACAGCAAGCGCCGGTGGCAGATCACGATGGCGTCCGTGGCAGCGGCCGTCGTCCTACTCGTCGGCGGAGTCGTGATCGGTCGCCAACTGACCGAGACACCGCCCGCGACGCCGGTGACCGCCCAGATCCTCGCGGCGTCGGACATGCACTCGGTGACGGCGGAGATTCCCGGCGGCGGCACGGCGACCACGATGTATTCGAAGGAAGCCAACGCGGCGATGCTGGTGATGAACGGTGTCACGCCGCCGAAGCCCGACACCGTCTATCAGATGTGGCTCGTCCGTGGGGACGAACCGGTGCCCGCCGGCACGATGGGGCCGGACCAGGTGTCTCCCACCACCACGGCGGTGCTCGAGGGTATCGACGGCGCGACGCAGCTCGGTTTCACGGTGGAACCCCCCGGCGGGTCCTCGTACCCGACAGGAACGATGTTCGCGTCCATTCCGCTCACCTGAGGCGCATCTCGCGACAGCAGAAGACCCCCGGACGGATTCGTCCGGGGGTCTTTCGCGTCAGCGCTTGCCGAGCAGATCAGTGGGCGTGGCCGTGGCCGTGGTCCGCTGCTTCCTCGGTGGGCTTCTCGACGACGGCCGACTCGGTGGTCAGCACCATGCGAGCGACCGACGCGGCATTGACGACCGCGGAGCGGGTCACCTTGACCGGGTCCACGACACCGTCGGCGAGCAGGTCGCCGTAGGTGAGGGTCGCGGCGTTGAAGCCGTGGCCCTTGGGCGCCTCGGAGACCTTGCTGACCACGACGGCCCCGTCGAGACCGGCGTTGGTGGCGATCCAGTACAGCGGAGCCTCGAGCGCGGTCCGCACGACCTCGACACCGGTGGCCTCGTCGCCGGAGAGCGACGCGGCGAGGTCGGTGAGGGCCAGACCGGCCTGCACGATGGCGGAACCGCCACCGGGAACGATGCCCTCCTCGACCGCGGCCTTGGCCGCGTTGACCGCGTCCTCGACACGGAACTTGCGCTCCTTGAGGTCGGTCTCGGTGGCCGCGCCGACCTTGATGACGGCGACGCCACCGGCGAGCTTCGCGAGACGCTCCTCGAGCTTCTCACGGTCCCAGTCGGAGTCGGTGTTCTCGATCTCGCGCTTGAGCTGTCCGACGCGGGTCTCGATGTCGGCCTCGGTGCCCGCGCCGTCGACGATCGTGGTCTCGTCCTTGGTGACGACGACACGACGGGCGCTGCCCAGCAGGTCCAGGCCGGCGTCCTTGAGCGTGACGCCCATGTCGGCGGTGATCACGGTGCCGGCGGTGACGACGGCGAGATCCTCGAGGAACGCCTTGCGACGGTCACCGAAGAACGGTGCCTTCACTGCGACGGCCTTGATGGTCTTGCGGATCGAGTTCACGACGAGGGTGGAGAGCGACTCGCCCTCGATGTCCTCGGCGATGATCAGGACCGGCTTGCCGGACTCGGCGATCTTCTCGAGCAGCGGCAGGAACTCGGGCAGGGAGCTGATCTTCTCGCGGTAGAGAAGGACCAGGGCATCCTCGAGGACCGCCTGCTGTGCCTCGATGTCGGTGATGAAGTACGGCGACAGGAAGCCCTTGTCGAACTGGACGCCCTCGGTGACGACGAGTTCGGTGTGCAGCGTCGAGGACTCCTCGACGGTGACGACGCCGTCGACGCCGACGCGGGTCATGGCCTCGCCGACCATTTCGCCGATCTCCTCGTCACGCGAGGAGACGGTGGCGACCTGCGCGATGGCGTTCTTGCCCTCGACCGGGGTGGCGGCGGCGAGCAGAGCCTCCGAGACCGCGTCTGCGGCCTTGGAGATGCCGACGCCGAGAGCGATCGGGTTCGCGCCTGCCGCAACGTTCTTGAGACCGGCCTTGACCAGAGCCTGGGCCAGGACGGTGGCGGTGGTGGTGCCGTCGCCCGCGACGTCGTTGGTCTTGGTGGCGACGCTCTTGACGAGCTGCGCACCGAGGTTCTCGAACGGGTCCTCGAGCTCGATCTCGCGCGCGATGCTCACGCCGTCGTTGGTGACGGTCGGGCCGCCGAATGCCTTGGCGAGCACCACGTGCCGACCGCGGGGGCCGATGGTGACCTTGACGGCGTCGGCGAGCTGGTCGACGCCGCGCTCGAGCGCGCGCCGGGCCTTCTCGTTGAACTCAATTTGCTTGGACATTGATTCAGCTACTCCTGAGATTCAGGGTTTCGTCCCGAAACGGATTTCAGGGTTACCGCCGGAAACGCACTCCGCCCCGGGTCCGATGAGGAACTCCGGGGCGGGAGGCGTGAGGCTTACTTCGCGACGACAGCCAGAACGTCGCGAGCCGACAGGATCAGGTACTCCTGGCCGGCGTACTTGATCTCGGTTCCGCCGTACTTGCTGTAGATGACGGTGTCACCCTCCTGGACGTCCAGGGGGATGCGCTTCTCGCCATCCTCGTCCCAGCGGCCGGGGCCGACGGCGACGACGGTGCCCTCCTGGGGCTTCTCCTTCGCCGTGTCGGGGATGACCAGGCCGGAGGCAGTCGTCGTCTCGGCCTCGTTGGCCTGGACGAGGATCTTGTCCTCGAGCGGCTTGATGTTCACGCTCGCCACGATGAGCCCTCCACTTTCAGGGGTTCGTTGGGCCCGAGGCTGTTCCTCGGACCACGATCAGTTCAGTCACCACGTGACCCCTCACGTGCCCCGTCGTCGCGGGTGCCGGGACTCGCTCAGTGTCGACTAGCACTCTATACATGCGAGTGCCAGCACTCAAGGCAAACCGAGAGCCGACACCCCGAATCCGGTGCCGTCAGTACTGCGACGGCATGTCGAGCACCGCCATGGTGCAGCGGGAGACGCACACGAGCTTGCCCTCGTCGTTGACGATCTTGATCTCCCACACGTGTGTCTTGCGACCGATCGCGAGCGGCGTCGCTGCGCCGTGGACCCATCCCGAGCTCACCGGACGCACGTGGTTGGCGTTGATCTCCATGCCGACGCAGTGGAACCTGCTGCGATCCACCGCGAAGATCGACGCCCAGCTCGCGAGGGTCTCGGCGAACGCGACCGACGCCCCGCCGTGCAGGACTCCGGCGGGCTGCTTGGTCCGTTCGTCGACCGGCATGCGGCCTTCGAGCGAATTGTCGGTGAACCGGGTCAGCTCGATGCCGAGATTCCGGTTGAGGGTGTCGGCGCCCTTGCGGTTGACCAACTCGACGCTGGGCTCCCCGAACCAGATGCTCACGAAACCTTCACCACGACCTTGCCGTTGACGTCACCGTCGATCATCGCCTGGAAGCCCGCGTGGATGTCCTGCAGCGGGATGACGCGATCGATCTTCGGCCGCAGACCGGTGGCCTCCATCATCCGCAGCATCGACACCAGTTCGGCGCGCGTGCATCCGGTCGAGCCGAGGATGCGCTGCTGCAGGTAGAAGATCCGGGTGAGGTCGGCGGGCGGGTTGGAGCCGGACGTCGCGCCCGCGATGACGATCGTGCCGCCCGGTCGCAGCGAACGCATGGAGTGCGCCCACGTGGCCTCGCCGACCGTCTCGATGACGACGTCGACCTTCTCCGGCAGGCGGGCGCCGGCCTCGACAGCAGCGTGTGCCCCCAGTTCGAGTGCGGTGGCACGCTTGTCGGCACTGCGGCTCGCGGCGTACACCTTGGCACCGGCAGCCGCGGCCAGGCTGATCGCGGCCGTGGCGACGCCACCCCCGGCGCCCTGCACCAGCACGCGGTCGCCGGCCTTGATCTGCGCCTGGGTGAACAGCATCCGGTACGCGGTGGTCCACGCGACGGGCAGGCACGCGGCCTCGTCGAACGACAACCAGTCCGGCTTGGGGATCAGGTTGCGGCGGGGCACCACGAGGTACTCGGCGAACGCGCCGTCGTGCTGCTCGGACAGCAGGGCGCGGTTCGGGTCGAGCGTCTCGTCGCCCATGCCGCCGTCGGCGTCGGCGATCACCGGGTAGACGATCACCTCGTTGCCGTTCTCGTCGACGCCGGCCGCATCGCAGCCGAGGATCATCGGGATCCGGTCGGCGGGATGCCCGACGCCACGAAGCGTCCACACGTCGTGCATGTTGAGGGCGGACGAACGCACCGCGACCTTGGCCCAGCCGTCCGGGACGACCGGATCGGGGACCTCGCGGAGTTCGAGTCCTCCCAGCGGGTCGTCCGCGTTCTGGGCGACGGCGACGGCTGCGAGCATGGAATCTCCTGTGCTGTCGGACACAGCGACCGGGTGCGGCGCTGCGAAACATCTGTTCGGGTACCCATGTTCGACGGGGCCCCGTCTCCCGCGCGAGCGCGCGTTCCGCACCTCGGCACGACCGCTGGCATCGAAAGCCGTCGCGGCTGTCTCCTGTTGTCATACCCGGCCGGGTTCGCATCCGGCCGGTCGATGTCACGTCATCGTCAGCATCGCCGAAGTGCAAGGGAGACGACTCATGTGTACCTCCGATGGAGGCAGCCCGACCTCGGGCTCGATCCAGCGGCCGGCCGCCCTGACCAAGTTCGTCGACGTGTCGACGATGGTCGACACCGACAACGGCTTCGTCGATCGCGCGGTCTTCACCGACCAGTCGATCTACCAGCAGGAGCTGCGCCGCATCTTCGCCCCGAGCTGGCTGTTCCTGGGCCACACGTCGCAGATCTCCAAGCCCGGCGAGTTCCTCACCACCTACATGGGCGAGGACCCCGTCATCGTCTCGATGGGCAAGGACCGCAAGATCCGGGCATTCCTCAACTCGTGCCGTCATCGCGGCGCCCGGGTGTGCCGCGCCGACTTCGGCGCCACCAAGAACTTCACGTGCACCTACCACGGCTGGAGCTTCGACACCGCCGGCAAGCTGGTGAGCGTCCCGAACGAGGCCGGCTACCCGGAGTCCTTCGACAAGAAGGACTGGGGCCTGGTCGAGGTCGCCCAGCTCGACACCTATCACGGTCTGATCTTCGCGACGTGGAACCCGGCGGCCCCGCCGCTGAAGGAAGCGCTCGGCGGCATGACCTACTACATGGACGCGATGCTCGATCGCGATCCGGAGGGCACGGTCGCCGTCGGCGGGATCCACAAGTGGGTGCTCGACGGCAACTGGAAACTGGCGGCCGAGCAGTTCGCCACCGACTGGTACCACGTCAACATGTCGCACGCGTCGGCGCTGATGGTGCTCTCCCCCACCGGCCGCGGACCGAAGTCGGAGATCGTCAACACCCCGGGCCGTCAGTTCAGCGATCCACTGGGGCACGGTGCCGGCTTCCCGACGCACCCGCGCAGCCGGTTCGACGCGCAGCCGGTGCACGAGTACTACGACTACGACGCGCTGCGTGAGCGCCTGGGCGACGAGCGCGTCGAGGGTCCGATGACGACCGGTCACGCCACCGTCTTCCCCAACTTCTCGTACCTACCCGTCAACGGCAGCATCCGCGTCTGGCACCCGAAGGGTCCGGACAAGATGGAGGTCTGGGCGTGGACCATCGTCGACAAGTCGATGCCCGAGGACGTGCGTGAGGCGCAGCGTCTCTACAACCTGCGCACCTTCGGTCCCAGCGGCATCTTCGAGCAGGACGACGGAGAGAACTGGAGCGAGTGCCAGTCCATCGCAGGCGGTTTCATGACCAACAGTGTGCCGCTGAACTACCAGATGGGCCTGGGCTCCGAGCGCGAGGACGGCGTCTACCCCGGTAAGACGAGCGAGCTGTACAGCGACGCTGCCGGACGTGGCTTCTACCGACGCTGGGCAGAACTGATGAACACACCGGCATGGCACGAAAAGGGCGCGAAGTGAGCGAGACCATCAGCAAGATCAAGGTCGGCGCGGTCGGCGACATCGAGGACGGCGAGGCGCTGGTCGTCGACGCCGAGCAGACCGGCACGGGTGAGCCGATCGCCGTCTTCCACGACGAGGGCGAGTACTTCGCACTCAACGATCGCTGCAGCCACGGCGAGGCGTCCCTCGCGGACGGCTGGATCGAGGGCGGCCAGGTCGAGTGCCCGCTGCACTCGGGCAAGTTCTGCCTGCGCACCGGGTCCGTGCTGTCCATGCCCGCCACCGAGGACGTCGCGGCCCACAAGGTCGAGGTCGAGGGCGACGAGATCTGGCTGTACCCCGGCCAGGCCGCTGCGGAGTGACCGATCCCATGAGCATTCCCGAGCGCATCGTCGTCGTGGGCGGCGGACTCGCCGGTGTCAGTGCCGCCGGCGAGCTCCGTGCCCGCGGCTTCGAGGGTGAGATCACGCTGATCGACGGCGGACCCACCCCGTACGACCGTCCGCCGCTGTCCAAGGCGTTCATGTTCGGCACCGCCGACGAGTCCGACCTCGCGCTGGCCAAACCGGATTGGTATGCCGTGCAGCGGATCACGCTGCGCACCGGGTCACCGGTCACGGCGCTGAAGCCGGACGAGGGCGTCGTCGAACTCGCCGACGGCACCCGCCTGGACGCAGACGTGACCATCCTGACCACGGGCGCCGGTGCCCGTCCGCTGCCGGTACCCGGCGGCGACCTGCCGCAGGTGCATCTGCTGCGCACCATCGACGACGCCCGCGCGCTCAAGGCGCGGCTCGTCCCGGGCGCACGCCTCGTCGTGATCGGCGCCGGCCTGATCGGCGCCGAAACCGCCTCGGCGGCACTGCAGCTCGGGGCCCAGGTGACGCTGGTCGACCCGATCGACCCGCCGATCGTTCCCGCGGTGGGCCCGGAACTGGCGCGCTACCTGCACGCCCAGCACGCCGAGCACGGCATCGCGGTGCACACCGCGGGCGTCTCGGAGATCCGGCAGACCGGCGACACCGTGACCGTCGTGCTCACCACCGGCGAGGAACTGCCGGCCGATGCGGTACTCGTGGGCATCGGGTCGATCCCGTCGACCGAACTCGCGGAGGCCGCGGGACTCGAGGTGGACGGCGGAGTGCTCGTGGACGAGCACTTCCGCACGAGCCACCCGGCGGTGTTCGCAGCCGGTGACGTCGCGCGCCGACGCGACAGCGACGGCACCCTGCACCGACGCGAAGAGCACTGGGAAGCAGCACAACTGAACGGACGCGCGGTCGCCGCCCGCGTCCTGGGGCAGGAACCCGACCCCGAGTGTGCGGGCTGGTTCTGGTCCGACCGGCACGGGATCCACGTGCAGGGCGTCGGATCGATGACCGCCGAGGGCGAGACCGTGATCCGGCTGCACCCCGACGACGCAACCCGCCCGCAGATGGTGTTCCGAGTCCGGGGCAACACCCTGGTCGGAGCCGCGTTCATCGACGGCGGTCCCGCAGTGCGGGCCGCGCGCATCATCATCGACCGCGCTCTTCCGGTGGATCCGGCCGCTCTGGCCGATCCGTCCGTGAATCTGCGCAAGCTCGCCAAAGGATGACTTGACCATGGCAACCGACACCACCTCGGCGGCGGTCCCCGCCCAACGGCAGATCGCCGACGCCGCCACGCATTTCCGTGTGCAGCAGCTGTACTTCCACGAAGCCGAACTGATCGACGACGGCCGTTTCACCGACTGGCTCGACCTGCTCGCGGAGGACCTGCACTACTGGGCACCCACCCGCAGCAACCGCCTGCGCCGTCAGCAGTCTCTCGCGGTCGCGGCCCGCGGGGAGGCTGCGTTCTTCGACGAGACCCGCGCGAGCCTCGCCTGGCGCATCCGGCGCTTCGATTCCGGCATGGCCTGGGCCGAGGATCCGCCGTCGCGCACCCGCCATCTGGTGAGCAACGTCGTCGTCCGCCACGCGGACACGGACGAACAGGAGATCGGGCAGTGGTACGCGCGCTCGAACTTCATCGTCTACCGCAACCGGCTCGAGCGTGAGGTCGACATCTACTCGGGCGGTCGCGAGGACATCCTCCGCGAGACCGGCAGCGGCGATCTGGTGGTCGCCCGCCGCACGATCCTTCTCGACCAGAACGTGTTGCTGGCCAAGAACATCAGCACCTTCTTCTGATCCCCTCATTCCTGCTCGGAACACCCAGGCGACGATCCTCCCCAGACACAAGGAGCGCGTGACACAGTGACAACGAATGCAGCGGCAGAGACGGCCGTGACCACCCGCGAGGTCGAGACCTCGCTCGGCACTATCAAGGTGAGCGAGGCCGGCACCGGCCCCGTCCTGGTGATGCTGCACGGCGGTGGGCCGGGCGCGTCGGCGATCGCCAACTACAGCCAGAACCTGCCGGCTCTGACGCCGCACTTCAAGGTCGTGCTGCCGGACCAGCCGGGCTTCGGTGGCAGCTACCGCCCCACGGAGGAAGACCTCCAGGAGCGGAGCATCACGCAGATCACGGTGGACGCGCTGATCCAGACGCTCGACGCGATGGGGATCGAGGAGTTCCACCTGATGGGCAACAGCCTCGGTGGGGCCGCGGCGATCGCCCTGGCACTGGCGATCCCGCACCGCGTCACCCGGCTGGTGCTCATGGCTCCGGGCGGCGGCTGGCTCCCGTTCGGCCCGACGCCCACCGAGGGCCAGAAGGCGATGTTCCGCTACTACAACGGCGGCGGCCCCTCGGTGAAGAAGATGAAGGACTTCGTCCGCACCATGGTCGCCGACCCCAAGCAGTTCGACGACGCCAACATCGAGGCCCGCTACGAGGCGTCGCTGGACGAGAGCCACATCGAGTTCTACCACCGCTACAACGCCGCGTTCGCGCGTCGTCACGGCATGGATCCGCTGTGGCGCGACGCCCACGAGATCAAGGCGCCGACGCTGCTGCTGTGGGGCACCGAGGACCGGACCATCACTTTCGAGGGTTCGCAGCTGATGCTCAAGCAGATTCCGAACGTGCAGTTGCACGCCTTCAGCAAGTGCGGGCACTGGGTCCAGGTCGAACGACAGAAGGAGTTCGAGCGGCTCGTGGTGGACTTCCTGGAGGACCAGTGACCGGGTGGCTCGAGGGCAACGTCGCCCTCATCACCGGTGGTGGCTCCGGTCTGGGTCGGGCCGTTGCCGAGCGGTTCCTCGACGAGGGCGCGTCGGTCGTCGTCGCGGACCGTGATCCCGTCAAGCTCGGCGAACTGGTGGAGGCGGCCGGCGATCGCGGCGACCGCGTCCACACGGTGGAGGCCGACGTCCGCTCCACCGCCGACCAGCATCGCGCGGTCTCGGAGGCCGTCGCACGCTTCGGTAAACTGGACACCCTGGTGCCCAATGCGGGTATCTGGGACTACCAGCGCTCGATCACTCGGCTCGACGGCGAATCGTTGTCGGCGGCGTTCGATGAACTGTTCGCCATCAACGTCAAGGGCTACCTGCTGGCCGTCGAGGCGTCGTGGCGGGAGCTGGTCAAGACCCGCGGCAGCGTCGTGATGACGTTGTCGAACTCGGCCTTCTATCCGAACGGAGGCGGTCCGCTGTACACCGCGAGCAAGCATGCGTGCCGCGGACTGGTGCTCGAACTCGCGTACGAGCTGGCCCCCAAGGTCCGGGTCAACGGCGTCGCCGCCGGCGGCATGCGCACCGACCTGCGCGGCCCGGAGTCGATGGGCATGGCCGAGCGTTCCATCGAGGCGTCGTTCGCCCGCAGCGCCACGACGGGCGACAACCCGCTGCTGCCGCTGCACGACGCGAGCGTCGATCCCGCCGATTTCACGGCGCCCTACGTGCTGCTGGCCTCGTCGGCCAACAGCTCCAACATCACCGGTGCGATCATTCCCGTCGACGGCGGCATCGCCGCCCGTGGGTTCCGCACCGCGGCAGGCGGAGACGATCTGTGAGCACCGAGAAGCATCCTGTCGACATCAGCCCCGCGCGTGCGCTGCAGAACCTGGGCCGACTGCACGGTGACCGCACCGCACTGATCTACGAGAACCGCACGGTCGACTACCGCGAACTGACGGCGCGCGTGCACGCGATGGCACTGACCCTCCACGCGTCCGGCATCCGCAAGGGCGACCGGGTGGCCTACCTGGGGCTCAACAGTCCGACGTTCCTCGTGACCTACCTCGCCTCGGCGTGGGTGGGCGGCGTGTTCGTGCCGATCAACTTTCGCCTGGCCGCTGCCGAGATCGCCTACCAGCTGGGCGATTTCGGACCGCGCGTCCTGATCGTCGAGCCCGGCCACATGCCCGTCGTCGACGAGATCGACCCGGCGGTCCTGCCGCCGCGCCTGATCGCGGTCGACAACGACGACGCGGTGCCGCTGACGGACGAGCCGGCCGAGCGCTGGGAGCGGCTGACGGCGGCCCTCGCGCGCGGCGCCGATCTGGACATCGCCCTGTCGCCGCTGCCCCGGTACGCGGACGACCTGGCGGCGCTCATGTACACGTCGGGCACCACCGGGCGCCCCAAGGGCGTCATGCTCACCCACGGCAACATCTGGTGGAACTCGTTCAACGTGGACTCGGTTGTCGAGACCAGCCGCAGCGACGTCAACCTCGCGGTGGCGCCGTTGTTCCACATCGGCTGCCTCAACTCGTTCACGCTGCGCAGCCTCGCCCGCGGTGGCGCGACGCTGGTGCGACGCAGCTTCGACCCGGCGCAGACCCTCGCGGACCTCGTCGAGTACAAGGTCAACACCATCTTCGCGGTGCCCGCGATGTTCTCCGCCGTCGCCCAGCTGCCGCAGTTCGCCGACGCGGACCTGTCGCAGCTGCGGTCGGCGATCGTCGCGGGGGCGCCCGTGCCGCCGAGCCTGGTCAAGGAGTACGGCCACCACGGTGTCGCGCTGCAGCAGGCGTGGGGGCTGACCGAGACCGCGCCGTTCGCGACGTCGCTGCCACCCGAGCGGACCCTGGAGCGGGCGTCGTCGGCCGGTCTGCCGATGCCGTTCTGCGAGATCAAGATCGTCGACCCGGTCACGGGCGCAACGCTCACCGAGCCCAACGCGGCCGGCGAGATCTGCGTTCGGGGACCGAACGTGACCCCGGGCTACTGGGCCAACCAGCAGGCCACGGACGCCGCGTTCGACGCCGAGAACTGGTTCCACTCCGGTGACCTGGGATGTCTCGACGAGGACGGCTTCCTGTACATCGTCGACCGGATCAAGGACATGATCATCACGGGCGGCGAGAACGTGTACCCGGCCGAGGTCGAGCGGGTACTCGTCGAGTACCCCGGCGTCACGGACGCTGCGGTCGTCGGCGCCCCCGACGCCAAGTGGGGCGAGATCGTCGTCGCCGTCCTCGTGGTGTCCACCGACACCGACCCGACGCTCGAGGAGATCCGCGACTTCACGAGCGAGCGCCTCGCCAGGTACAAGCTGCCGAAGGAGATCCTCGTGCTGGACTCGCTGCCGCGCAACGGATCCGGAAAGCTCGACAAGGTGTCGCTGCGCAAGCTGGCGGCCGACGGACACGGTTCGCTGGGCCGATGAGCATCCCGGGTTGGCCGCTGACGTACACCGTCGACGACGGTGGCACGCCGCACGAGGTCCGCGCACGGTTCGCTGTGCGCGGGCCCCTCGGGAACGCGTACCCCGCCGGCATCGCCGACCTCGAACTCGATCTGCGCGGCCTCGGGGACCCCGACGCCCTCCGCGGCCTCGGGGAACAGATCCTGCGGGAGAACCCCGCATGTCGACGCGTCGTGCTGCCGGTACCGGCCGGCGACCTCGACGCAATCGGCTTCGCCGAGGACGCCGGATTCCGCTACGTCGTCGACGTCGACGTAGCGGAAGAACGCGGTGAGATCACCGAACTGTCGCTCCTGGTCCTCGAACCGGGTTGGGTTGCCGACGCACCGACCGCCGTCGACGACCTACCCCTCTGAGTACGCCAGCCCGAAGGGCGGCCGGATTCGTCCGAATTCGGCCGCCCTTCAGCTGTTTTCGAGCCTTCGCGCGGCGCGCCTCCCGGCAATTGCCCTCCGGTTCCGGTACTTGGTTGAGGTGAATACACCTGTCACGCCGAGTCCTTCGGCCCTCATGTCCGCTGCCGCCCGAGCCGCCCACGCAGTCGTGGACCCTCCCCCGCATCTGATCGTCGACGACACCGCGCGCCTGCTCTGCGAGGCCGCCGGCAGCCCGTCCCCGCTCGACTTCCATCTCGCCCACCCCTCCGAACCGGTGCTGGCAGCCGCTCGGGTGTCGGCCGCCGCCCGCAGCGCGTACGCCGAACAGTTGCTTCGTGCGTCCGGCATCCGGCAGTACGTGGTGCTGGGCGCGGGTCTCGACACGTCGGCGTGGCGTGTGCCGCCGTCGTGCACCGTGTGGCACGTCGACCTGGCCGGTGTGCTCGCGTGGCGTGGGACGCTCCTCGACGGCGCAGGCACCTCGGACCTCGGCGTGCCGGTGGCGGTCGACCTCGCCGTCGACGACCCGGTTTCGGAACTGGTACACGCCGGTCTGCGAGTCGACGAGCCCGTGTTCGTGTCGTGGCTCGGGGTGTCGATGTATCTCGACGCCGACGCCGTCCGGAGGACCTTCACATCCCTCGGCGCCCTCGCGCCGGGATCCGAGTTGGTGTTCGACCACATCGTTCCCGCTGCCCACCGCGATCAGGCGGGCAGCGACTACGCCGAGGCCGTCGCGGCGGCGGTCGGCGCGCAGGGCGAGCCGTGGCGTTGCACACCCACCGCCGTCGAGCTCGACGTGTGGCTGGACGCGGCGGGATGGTCCACCGCCCAGTCGATCGGTGAGGCCGACTCGACCCCTCCGGGGTTCTGGGATCGGACGGACGCACTGCAACCCATGGAGCTGGTCCGATTCACGCACGCCCGGCTGCCGGGCCAGGGCGCGTCCGGGCGAAACGGATAAACTGCGGCGTCTCGATCGACGACGGAGGGGGATCCGATGAGGGGATCGATCGCACTGCGCGGGGCGGCGGCGGTGGTAGGCGTCGCCGGCGTCGTTTCCGGGTTGGCCGCGCTGGTCGCTTTCCGATCCGGCGCGTCCACCAACGTCGTGATCGTGACGGCGTCGTTCGCGCCGTTCCTGCTGGCGGTGACGATCGTGGGGGCGATCGTCACCGCCGCTGCACGGCAGTGGATCCTGCTCGGCATCTCGGCGCTGGTTCTCGCGCTGGGCGGGTGGGCGTTCGGTCCGCTGTGGGTGGGCGGCGCGTCGGGCAGCGTCGGGGCGCCGACCGGGCCGACGATTCGTGTGATGCAGTCGAACATCATGGTGGGCTCGGCGGATCCCACTGCCCTCGTGCAGGCGGTGCGAGATCAGGGTGTCGACGTACTCACGCTGCAGGAGCTGACCGAACCGGCCGTCGCGGCGCTGCGCGATTCCGGTCTGGAAGATGTTCTGCCACACACGTTCCTGGAACCACGCGTCGGCGGGAACGGCGGCGGCATCTACAGCCGTCTTCCGCTTTCCAACGGCCGGACGGTGGAGGGTATGGCCCTGACGAACCTCGTGGTCGACGTCGATGCCGGATTGGGTGAGCCGGTGGTGCTGTTCGACGTGCATCCCGTGCCCGCCTACATCGCGCCGGCCGAACATTGGACCGAGGACTTCGATCGCCTGCGGGATGCGATGGATGCGGCCGCCGTTTCCGACAACGTGATCGTGAGCGGCGACTTCAATGCCACCTACTCGCACCGCAAGTTCCGGGACCTGCGCCACGGCGGCTACGTCGACGCCGCGGACCAGCTGGGCGCGGGAACCCTGCCGACGTATCCCACCGACAAGCGTTATCCCGCGATCGTGGGAATCGACCACGTCCTCACCAAGGGTGCGCAGGCCACGTCCCTCGAGCGCGTCGAGGTGGCCGGGTCCGACCACTACGGACTGATCGCCGAGCTGCGCTTGAGCGGCGATCAGAACGGCGGCGACTCCCCGTCGGAGTAGGTCGCCGGGCTGTCGTGGCGGGATCGCATGCACGGTAGCCGCGGCACCAGAGCGGAGGCGCTGTCCTGGACAAACATTCCGCCGGGCAGCGTCACCGTCGTGGTGCCGTAGCGGCTCGTCCACACCATGACACCGGCACCGAGCATCGAGGCGTCGACTCGCCCCATCGTCTTCAGGTTGTGGTGGAACTGGCACAGGCACTGCAGGTTCGACACGATCGTCCATCCACCTGCCCGCGGGTTACGGTGCGAGAACGGCACCACGTGATCGAGTTGGCAGCGTGCCGCCGGCACCGAACAGCCGGGAAAGCGGCAGAGACTGTCCCGCGTGCGCACCATCGCCGTGGTGGCGGCGTCGGGGCGGTAGACGAGCGCTCCGGCCTGTGGCTCGCTCAGCCCGCCATGGCCGTCCGGATGGCAACCACGCCGCATCGTCGGATCGGCCTCGAGCGCAGACTCGATCCCGGAGACGGTGGTCCCGGTTCCTGGAGGTGGAGGCCCCACTCTCTCCCCCGACCGATTCGCATCCCGGTGTGGAACCCGTCCGCTGCGATGCCGCGTCCCCCGGGCCCGGAACACGTGGAGGCCCCGTCGCCGCTGCATCGGTTCCGTCGGCGGGCCGGTGGGCAGGAGATCGTCGGCAGCACCAGCGTCGGTGTCGGCGCTCGCCATTCCATCGGCCACGAGCCCGAGTTCGGTTGCCAGATCGACCATCTCGGTGAGCATCGCCCGCCAGGTGGCGTCCTCGGCGAGCGTGCGCGCGAGTTCGGGATCGATAGGACCATGCCCATCGAGGTACGCGGGCGACGCGGTGAGTCCGAGCAACGTGGCGACATCGACGGTGATCTGCACCAGCGGCTTCCGCCGCGACGGCATCGAGGCCGCGGCCACCTTGGGACAGTCGGACTTCTCGCACGTGCAGGGCAGCGCGGATTCACCGTGCAGCAGTGCCACGAAGGCGTCGACGAGAAGGATCTGCCGACCGCGGCGGTCCTTCTTGCACACGGTGTCTGCCATCTCGCACACCAGTTGCCACGCGGCCTGCCCCTGCTCGGCTGTCAGGATCGCGGTGAACTCCGACAGCGGTCCCACCGGGCGGACCCTGACTCGGCACTCCGCCTCGGCGACCTCGCGATCCGATGCCGCCTCGTCGGGGCTGACGCGCACAATCAGCTCCCGAATCTCGCGTCCGAGTGCGGCCGGCGCCAATCGCAGGGCCGATCGGACGATCTCGCCCTCCAGAAGGGCCAGCGTTTCGGGGCTGAGGCCCGCCGTCTCACGATGAATTCGCCAGGCTCGGGCGTAGTCGAGATCGCCGGCCAGGAACGCGGCACACGTGAGCGGGAGGCGAAGTCGCAGATCGACGCCGAGATCGCAGAAATGCGAGGCCATCGTGTGCGAGCAGCCCAGCCTGGTCGACACCTCCGCGATCGCCTCGTTGCCGCAATCGCGAATGTCGCCGCCACGCAACGCCACATCACGTTCGAGTGCCGACAACGTCAGCTCACCCGCCAGCAGGACCTTGCGGGCGGCATGCATGTTCTCGATCCGGGCCAGCTCCGACAACTCGACGAACCGCAGCGCATCCCGCGCGACGTCGCCCACCGCCAGCTCTTCGACCCCACCCCTGGATTCGAACATAGTTTCGATCATACGGACACCTACCGACAACCCCGCGCGTGTCATCCGAACTGCCTCCGAACGTCCGGGAGGCTGCCCCTGTGACTTCCGATTCCGAACCGGACCCGTCGACACGCCGCCGACGAGCGATCGCCGACTCACTGCGTCAGTACCTGTCGGACGCCACCTCCATGCCGCCCGCACCGACGCCGGAGCCGGATGATTCGATCGGATGGTCCGCCCCGGCCCCCGGCGGACACGAGGTGTACGGGCGAGAACCCTGGACGCGCATGCGCGACGTCGAGGTCGGCGTCGCCGGGCATGCCGTCGCCGTCTCGTTCACGTGGCGCCCCGACGACGACCCGACGCGGACGTACGTCGTCGTGCTGCACACCCGGGCTGAGACGAGGCCGTCTTGGTCGTGATCCCCAACGCCTGATGTCCGGACGCTTCGAGGCCCGACATCACGCGGCACCATCCCACCCCAGTGCCCTCGCGAGATGCGCGCGCACCGCTCCCGCCACGACATCCGGGTCCTCGAGCATCGGGATGTGCCCGACACCCGGCAGCACGATCTCCTCGACCTCGCCGGACAGTTCGTCGACGAAACGCTGCATGCAGGTGTCCCGCGCCAGGAAGGTGTCGTGTTCCCCCAGGATCAGCGACGTGGGCACGGCGATCCGATCGAGTTCACGAATTGGTCCGTCACGCAGGAATGCGAGCAGGATCGGCAGGTACACCGGGCAGTGCGACACGGCCCGAATGACATTCGTGGCGTCGTCCGGATCTACCCGGCTGACGTCGTGGCTGCAGTTCGCGATGACGGGTCGCTGGAAGAACGCACTCGCGGCGGCGCGGTCACCGAGCACCCGTGCGAGCGCCATGAGCGGGAACTGTGCCACGAAGCCGAAGCCGACGCGGAACTCGATGCGGGAGAATCGCTTCCACCCGCCGCCCGGGTTGATCCCGGCAACCGAGCGGGCCCGCCCTCGACGAGCCAGCTCGAACGCGACCTGACCGCCCAGCGAGCTGCCGACGACATGGCACGTGTCCCAGCCCATCTCGTCGAGGTGCCGTTCGATGCCGTCGGCGATGCCGGTGACCCCCAGATCGCGCCACCGCAGCCGCGGACCGCCCCAGTGCCCGGGCATCGTGAGCGCGAGAACGTCGTAGTCGGAGGCAAGATCGTCGGCCACCCGATGCCACACATGGTGCGACAGCGTGAAGCCGTGCAGCAACAGCACCGGCTCACCGGATCCCCTGCGGTACGCCGACGTCACCATGTCGTCTCCTCCCCCGAGGCGTCCTTCATGGGTAGCACCCGGGTAGGGATACGACAAGGGCCGGGCGACCTCCGCAGACGCCCGGCCCGATGCCGAAGAGAGAGAAACTACTTCGCAGTGGTCACCGCGAAACCGGCCACCCACTCGGGGATGGCGCGGTAGTAGCGCGACTGCAGCTCGTACGAACCCGAGGCCGCGAGCGCCGCGTAGGCCGCGATCCAGGTGCGGACCTCGTGCGACGAGCCGCCGCCCTGCTCCTCGAAGAACTCGTTGGTCCAGCCGTCGAACTGCTCGATGTCGCCGGACGCGACGATGTCGAGAACCTCGTTGTCCCACTCGGGGTTGAGCGGCTTGCGTGTCGACGTACCGGCGGCCAGATCGATGCCGGACTGCACGACGCGCTGCTCGCCGCGGGCGCGCTGCTCCGGGGTGGGCGGATTGCCGAGGATGAGCGCCTCGGCGACACGCGGCGGTGCTCCTTCGAGGATCGGCACCGGCGGATCGTGCGACAGGCCACCGGAGGCCAGGAACAGCACCCTCTTGTCGAGCCGCGCGGCGGCCTCGCCGAGCGCCTTGCCGAACTGCCGGATCCGGCGCACCGGGCCGAGCGGCGCGGCCACGCCGTTGACGAAGACCGGCACGGTGGGCACCGACTGGATGCCGCCGAACAGCATCTCGAGCGGCTGCACGAAGCCGTGGTCGACGACCATGCGTGCCGAGATCGTCAGGTCGATGTCACGCTCGAGGACGCCCTTGGCGATCGTGTTCGCCGCCTCGTTGTCGACCAGGATCTCCCCCTCGGCGGATCCGAAGTCTCCGACCGCAAGCGCACCCGTCGCGATCGCGAAGGGCGGCATCTTGCCGTAGAAGAACCCGTTGTAGTGGTCGGGCGCGAACAGTACGACGAGCTCGGGGTCGTACTCCTGGACGAACTTCCGCGCGCCGGCGATGGCGTGATCGACCTCGTCGAGCACCTCCTGCGCAGGGTCGTTGAGCCCGATCAGTGGGGAGTGGGACAGCGCAACCAGCGCAACTGGCATGAGACGGCTCCTTCGGCCTGAATCAGAGTCCGGGAGAGGTTCGCTCCCGGGAGCTGTAGTGGGGGCTACGACGCGAGCGCGATCTGGGAGGCGCTCAGTGCGCGCGACGCCGCCATACAGACCCGCCGCAGCGCGGGTTCCGCGCTCGCGGGGGTGTAGCGGGAAGCCTGACCGGACACGGAGAACGCCGCGACCGGACGCGATCCCGCTCCCGTCACGACCCCACCGACACAGACGAGTCCGTCACGACTCTCCTCGTGATCGAAGGCCACGCCGGCCCGACGAATCTGCGACAGCTCGACCCGCAGACGGCCGATATCGGTGATGGTCTTCGAGGTCCGCGCGGTCAGGTTCGAACCGAGAAGCTCCTCGGAGTCCTGGCCTGCATACGCGAGCAGTGCCTTGCCCACCGCCGTGCAGTGGGCCGGAACCCGGCCACCGACGCGGGAGGGCGACGCGACGGTCCGGTGGCCGTACAGCTTGTTGATGTAGAGGACGTCAGGTCCGTGCAGGACGGCGAGGTGCACGGTCTGCCGGGTGGCCTCGTACAGGTCGGCGAGGAACGGGGTGAGGACGTCGCGGACCGTCGAGTGCTGCGGGGCGTACACGCGACCGCCGAGGTTGTGCAGTTCGGAACCGAGCCGGTAGTCGCTGCCGACCCGCTCGACGGCGTGATTGCGCTCGAGCATGCCGAGGATGCGGAAGGCCGTCGACTTGCTCAGCCCGGAGCGCCGCGCGAGTTCACTCACGCCGACGCCCGTGTACGCCTCCTGGCCGAAGCTGGTGAGCAGGCTCATCGCCTTGTCGACGGCGGCGCGGCCGTCGCGACCCGAACCCGAACGAGACAGATCGGTTAGTTCCTGCACGCCCATCGATCCCACCACTTCACTCTGCGAATCGGACATCTCCGGCGCGACCAGGCGCCTCGTCAGAGTGTGCCCACCAGGCGTTTGCATGTCAAGATTGACGATAGTGATATTAAAAGTGACACCCCGACCGTCTCGGCTTTAATCGTCTGGAGCATTGAGCTCATTCGAGAGCACCGGACGGCGCCGAGCACTTCGACCGAGAGGAGGCCCGTGGACAGCAATGGGCTGATCGCACGCAATGTCCAGCGGTTCCGCAACGAACGCCAGATGAGCATGGGCGACCTCGCCAAGCGCGCCGACCTGTCGAAGCAGACGCTCTCGAAGATCGAGCAGGGTGTAGGCAACCCCACAGTCGAGACCATCGACGCGATCGCCACGGCGCTCGACGTTCCCCTGCGCCGCCTCGTCACCGAATGGGGCACCCGGGTGTTCGTGGTCCGCGGCGGCGAGGGCGTCTGGAACGACAAGAACGACGCGGGGACGACGAAGGTCCTCGACCAGATCTACGGCTCCGGTTACGTTCGCACGAGCATCATGCGCCTGCGGGCGTCGGCTACCGCGGCCCCCGACGACCTCGTCCGAGCCGCAGATTCCGCCGGAACTCTCATCCACGCCTACGTGATCAGTGGGAAGGTGCGCGTGGGTCCCGCGAACGAGCTGGCCGACCTTGGCCCCGGCGACTTCGTGCAGTTTCCGAGCGACATCCCGTGGGTGCTGGCCGCGTCCTCCGCCGAGGCCACCGTGCACGTCGTGACGACGATGCCGCAGGTGCCGCAGTTCGGTCCACTGAGCGACGAGAACGCCTGACAGCCGACACTCCGCCGATTCCGCGGCAAACGGGCGTTCGGTAACGATTCGTCGCCTACAGTGTGCGCGTGGGTGAACAGCAGATGAACGGAATGAATCGGCGCACCTTCCTGGGAGCAGCCGGTGTCGGCGCACTCGGGATCTCGGCACTGCCGCTGGTCGGCAACCGATCGTGGAATCCGCTCGCAGCGCAGGCCCGTGCGGCCGCACCGCTGCCGGCGTCGATCGCGGGCACCACGCTCGAATCCGTCGCGGTCCCTCTGGGTTCGAGCGGATACCGCCGGCTGACCGCAGGTCCAGGCTGGCCGCTGATCGTCCGGAACGATCTCGCGGAGGCCCGGTCCGGACGTGAGGACCGCCGTTCCGACCTGGCCTCGATCGTCCAGCTCACCGACGTCCACGTGCTCGACGCCCAGTCTCCCGTGCGGTTCGAGTACGTCCACCCGTTCCAGGGCGCCGCGTTCCGACCGCAGGAGACCATGACCGCCCAGGGTCTGATCTCGCTGATCGATCGCGTCAACTCCCTGCGCAAAGGACCGCACACCCAGCGCGACTTCGACGCCGTCGTCACCACCGGCGACAACACCGACAACAAGGAATTCGTCGAACTTGGCTGGTTCCTCACCGCCCTCAACGGCGGCGTCATCACCCCCAACACGGGTGATCCGACCCGATACGAGGGCGTGCAGAACTCGGGCGCCGACCTGTACTGGAATCCCGAGTCCTCGATCCAGGACATCTACAAGCAGACGGGCTTCCCCGAGGTCCCCGGGCTGCTGTCCGCGGCGCTGCAGCCCGTCACCAGCCCTGGACTGGACACCAAGTGGTACTGCGTGTTCGGCAACCACGACGACTCCGTCGAGGGCACCCTCCCGAGCGGCATCCCGTTCCTCGAGCAGATGTACACGGGCAACAAGAAATTCGAGGTGCCCGACTCCTCGGATCAGGCGGCCCGCATCTCGAGCGCGCTGAGCTCCGATCCGACGGCGCTGCTGAACCTGCTCTCCGCCATCACCACTCCGCCGCGCACCGTGACACCCGACGCGCGCCGACAGCCGTTCACGCCGCGCGAGTTCATCGCCGCCCACCTCGATCCCGCTAACACCGGTCCCGGACCGGTCGGCCACGGCTTCGCGCCCGACGCCGACGAAACGGGCATCGGCTACTACACGTTCGAGATCTCGCCGGGCGTCATCGGCATCAGCATGGACTCGACCAACCGCGCCGGGTTCGTCGACGGCTCGCTCGGCGAGGCACAGTTCAAGTGGATCGAGCAGACCCTACTCGCCGGCAGCAGCAAGTACTACGACACCAACGGTGCCCTCGTCACGCAGAGCCGCACCGACACCTACTTCGTGCTGTTCAGCCATCACACCAGCACGACGATGGCGAACACCCTGCCGGATCCCGAACGTCCCCTCGAGCCGCGTATCAAGGGCGCACAGCTGGTGGACCTGCTGCACCGCTTCCCGAACGTCCTCGCGTGGGTCAACGGACACACCCACGAGAACCGGATCACCCCGCAGGTGGGCCGGACCCCCGAACAGGGATTCTGGGAGATCAACACCGCCTCGCACATCGACTTCCCACAGCAGGGACGCATCATCGAGGTCGTCGACAACCACGACGGGACCGTCTCGCTGCTCACCACGCTGATCGAGGCGGACAGCCCCTACCAGGTCGATTACGACGACTTCTCCCCCGCGGGCCTGGCGTCGATGTATCGGGAGTTCTCGTTCAACGACATCCACGCGGATGCGAAGCTACTGGGCGGCTCGCCGGACCACAACGTGGAACTCGTCCTCGCCACACTGCGCTAGGAAGAATTGTCACCGGAGGCCGGTGGGGGCACCTCGCCCCCACCGGCCTCCTGCGTATCCTGAAGCGCCCGACCCCATTTGACGGCCTGGGTCAGTAGCTTCACACCCACCGCGAGCATCACCAGATTGCCGACGATCATCACCGTCACGACGGCTCGCGCCGGCTGGGTGACCGCGGCGATGTCGCCGAACCCGACCGTCGCGAACACCGTCAGCGTGAAGTAGAGCGCGTCGATCCGCGTCAGGGTTTCGTTGAACGCCGCCGGATCCATCTGTGAGAGCAGAAAGATCGCTGTGGCCGAGCCGAGAAGATAGACGGGCAACGTCACGGCCAGCGCTTCCGCCGAGCGCACCTCGGGTGTCGGCGAGTGAATGATCTGCCGGACCTGCCAGGCGCACAACGCGACGACCATCGAGGCCCCGCCCGTGAGTACCAGGATCGCGCCCGCATCCGAGACATGGTCCATCGGCAACGCGAAGTAGGCGGTCAGCAGAATCACGACGGTGGCGGCCGAACGCAACAGCGCCCTTCTGAGCATCCGGCGGCGGTCGTGGCGATCGAGGCTCACCAAGTGGATCGCGTCGGACATGAATCCTCGCTTCCGAAGTCACTCTTTGCACGGGCCGACGGAACGATCGCCGTCCGTTCCACCGCGAATGTCCGACCCGACCTGCACGGACGCACACCCGCCGAGCGCCGCCACCCGACATTGGGTAACGTTCGGATAACGACGCCCGTGGCCGGCATCGAATTATCTCAGTTTCCGGCCCGGGACGGCCCGAAACACGGGCGAACCGACACGAGCGAACTCGAACACCGAAAGCAGGAGGTGGACAATGCGAAATTCACTCGGCATCTCCACCGGAGCAGCCGGGGTGTGCAGCGCACTCGTCTCCTCCGACGACACCGGCGTACAGGACGTCGAATACCGCACGATCTCCGCCGACCTCGGAACACAGACCGATCCGGGCGATCTGGCACTGTCCGCGATCGGGCTGATGACCACGCAGGTTCCCGACCGCCGCATCGAGCCGGACGCCATCGCGGTCGCCTACCGCACCGAATCGCAGGCCGCCGCGGTACGTTCCGCGGCGAAGTCCCAGAAGCGGGCGATCCGGCTGGTCCCCGAGACCGCCGCCACCCTCACCTACCTGCGCAGCACCGGACTCGTCGCGCAGTACGGCATCATCGCCCTCGTCGATCTCGGTGCGTCCGGCCTCACCGTGACCATCGTCGACCAGGCCGACGGCACCGTCTTCTTCCGCGACCGCACTGCGGCGGTCAGCGCCGACGCGGCCGCCCACGAGACGGCCGACGAAGCAGGTTCGCGCGCCGCCGAATTCGTGGCCGAGGCCTTCGCCCAGGCCCTGCAGCGGCCCGAGGCACTCGTGCTGGTCGGCGGCGGCGGGCGGATCCCGGGAATCGCCTCCGCGCTGGAATCCACGTTCGACGCCGCGACGATCGCCGTCCCCGAACCCGAGGCCGCCACGGCGAAGGGCGCGGCGCTGCTCGCCGGGTCCCCCGAACGCCAGAAGTTTCCCCTGGTCACCGGGTCCGGTGGACGGGTCTCCGGTGCACTCGTGGCCGCCGTCGTGGTGGGAGGCCTGATGCTCGGCTACGGCGTCAAGGAGATGGTGCCGCAGAGCGAGGAGAACTTCTCCCCTACCGGCAGCCAGGTGATCGAGACCCCCACCACCGGCCCCTACCAGCCTCCTCCCCCTCCTGAGGAGACGTGGCTTCCGACGAAGAATCCCTACCCGACGACCACGTCCGTTCCCGTGCCGCAACCGCCGGTCCCGACATACGACTACAGCACGCCGGAACCGAGCACCAGCTACCCGACGTTCGACGAGACTCCGCCGACGACGTCGGACGTCTCGCCCGAGCCCACCACGACGGCACCCACAACACCGCCGACGACAACGACGACCACCCCGCCACCGGCGACGACCACCCATCCGGACGATCTGCCGTGGATCCCACCGAAATGGCCTGAACTACCCACGTGGCTGCCGGAGATCCCCAGCATCGCGCCGCCGGGCACGCAGACCCCGCCGCCGTCCGAGCCGCCGGAGGCGTCCGGTCCGGCCGAGACACCCGAGCAGACTCCGGAATCGGCTCCCACGACGGGGTCCGAGGAGACGGCTGCACCGTCGACCGCGGCACCGGCGCCGGAAGCACCGATCGCGGCCGTCCCCCAGGTCAGTCCCGAATCTGGCTCACCGACACCGGAAGTCCCGGATTCGTCGCCGAGGTGAGCGCCGACGGCTGTGCACCGCCCGCAATGAGGTGCGCACCGAGCGCAGCGATCATCACACCGTTGTCGGTGCACAACCGAGGACGCGGCACTCGCAGCGTGAGACCCGCCGCGGCGCAACGCTCTTCGGCGAGCGCGCGGATCCGCGAGTTCGCCGTCGCACCGCCGCCGAGAACGAGGGTGTCGACCCCGACGTCCTGCGCGGCGCGCACGGCCTTCATCGTCAGCACGTCGGCGACCGACTCCTGGAAGCCCGCCGCGACATCCGCGACCGGAACCTCTTCGCCCGCACGTTGCTTCGCCTCGACGAACCGCGCAACCGCGGTCTTGAGGCCCGAGAACGAGAAGTCGTGACGCGCGTCGCGGGAGCCGGTCATGCCGCGCGGGAACACGATCGCGTTCCGGTCGCCCTGCTGCGCGAGACGATCCAGCGCCGGGCCGCCCGGGAAGCCGAGACCGAGTAGGCGCGCAACCTTGTCGAACGCCTCACCGGCGGCGTCGTCCACGGTCGTGCCGAGTTCCACGATCGGCTTGCGCCCCAACTCCTCCACGTGCAGCAGGTGCGTGTGCCCACCGGAGACGAGGAGCGCCACGCACGGCGGCATCGGCCCGTGCTCGATGGTGTCGACCGCGACGTGACCGCCGAGGTGGTTGATGGCGTAGAACGGCACACCCCACGCCGCGGCGTACGCCTTGGCCGCGGCCACCCCGACCAGCAGCGCGCCGGCCAGCCCGGGGCCGATCGTCACGCAGATCGCGTCGGGCTTGTCGATTTCCGCGGCCGCGAGGGCGCGCTTCATGGTCGGCACCATCGCCTCGAGGTGCGCGCGCGACGCCACCTCCGGCACCACACCGCCGTATCGGGCGTGCTGGTCGACGCTCGACGCCACCTCGTCGGCGAGGAGTTCGCAGCTACCGTCGGAGTTCCACCGAACGATGCCGACACCGGTCTCGTCGCACGAACTCTCGATCCCCATCACGATCATGGCCGTCACTCCTTGCCCTGCCGCTGCGCGGCGTCGGCGTCGGTCGGTGCCGGGCGGCGCATCGTGAATGCGTCCGCGCCGCTCGGCTGGTAGTACCGCTTCCTGGTGCCGACGATCTCGAAGCCCTCGCGCCGGTACAGCGCGATCGCCGGCTCGTTGTCGGTGCGGACCTCGAGGAACACCGGCCCGCCCCACTTGTCCGCCACCCGCAGCAGCTCGCCGAGCAACGCCCCGCCGACCCCGCCGCGCTGCACCGTCGGATCGACACCGATGGTGTGCACCTCGGCCTCCGGTGTGATGCTCGTCCCGAGCAGCGACACCCCGGCGTAACCGATCAGAGCGTCGCTGCTGTCGCGCGCCGCGAAGTAGTGGTTGTGACCGCCCGCGAGCTCCGAGCGGAACGCGTCCGCGCTCCACGGGTCGTCGCCCGGGAACAGCACCTGCTCGAGTTCCGCGCACCGGTCGGCGTCGGTGTCGGCGAGCGGGACGATACGAAAACTCATTTGCGCCGGTCCGCCAACTCCACCGCGTCCGGTCGGCGCAGGTACAGCGGGACCAGCGGTTCCGGTTCCACCCCGACTCGCAGTGCCTGCGCCGCGACCGCGACCAGCCCGGCGGGCGACGGCGTCTCCACCGGCAGCACCGGCAGATCGAACAGATCCACGTGCGAGGCCGACCCGGCGATCACCTGCGACGGCTCGCCGTCCAGGTCGGACGGCTTGATCACCTCGGGCCCCTCGACGCGCTTCCCCTGCGAGTATCGCGCCCAGTACACCTCGCGCCGACGGGCGTCGGTGACCACCAACAGGTCCCGGCCGTCCGCGGCATCCGCGGCGATCGCGTCGAGGCTGCACACGCCGTGGACCGGGATGCCGAGCGCGTCGCCGAACGCGGCACCCGTCGCCATCCCCACCCGCAGTCCGGTGAACGGCCCGGGACCGACGCCGACGACGACGGCGTCGAGATCGGCCGGGGCGTAGCCCGACTCGGCCAGGCACTCGAGGATCTGCGGCGTCAGGACCTCCGCGTGTGCGCGGGCGTCGACAGTGGCCCGGGTCGCGAGCGACCGCGGGGCGTCGGCGGACTCTGGGTCGAAGCGCACGACTCCCGCAGTGACCGCAGGGGTGGAGGTGTCGATGGCAAGCACAAGCACGATGTACCAGGCTACTCGCACTCCACGGGGCTCCCCCGAGCCGGCCGACCAGCGGGCTTTCGATCGCCGTTCCGGCGCGTCGTCTTGGTGCAAATGTGATATTTCGGGAATATCTCGACCAATGCCCCACCGGGCAGCCGGGGGACCAGGAAAGGTGGCGAAATGAGTGGGGCAGTCGAAGATCTCGAACAGCAGACATCGTCCGCCCGTCAGGACGACGGGCTCTTCGGACCGGACAGCGTCACCTGGCGCTTGTTCGCCGATCCGGCGTCCTCCCTGGGCGCCGTCTGCGGCATTCTGTTGCAGACCCTCAACCCCGACATGATGACGCTGTTCAGCAAGGTCTCCGCCAACTACGGCGACGCTGCCGGCCGCGCCGCGCGCACCGTCAAATACCTCGACACCACGGTCTTCGGGGACACCGCGCACGCTTTCGCCGCCGGTGAAGCCGTGCGGCGCATGCACCGTCACGCCAAGTGGACCGACGAGCGCACCGGCCGGGTCCTCGTCGCCGACGAGCCGGACTGGCTCGTGTGGACCCACAACACGCTGGTGTGGGGCATCCTGCGAAGCTCCGAGATGTACGGGCCGAGCCTCACGGCGGCCGAACGCGACCGCTTCGTCGTCGAGCAGCACAAGGCGGCCGAACTCGTCGGCATCGACCCGTCCACGCTGGCCTCGACACATGCCGAACTCGACGACTACATCCACGGTCAAGTGGACTGGCTGGCGGTCACGCTGCCGGCGGCCGAGGCCACCGTCGCGCTACGCAAGCCGACGCTGAAGGGCAACCCGATCAAGGTCGCGTCGTCGGTGGTGATCCAGGACGGCATCATCGCGCTGCTGCCCGAGTGGGCGCGCACGATGTTCGGTGTCGCCGGCCGCCCGATGAGCCTCGGCGGCGCCGCCCGCGCGACTCGCCTGCTCATGGCCGCCGCCCGGCGCAACAAGCCCTACGAGAAGCTGATCGCCGACATGTTGTCGGAGGTCGACGCGCATCCGTACCGCAAGGTGCGCGGTATCGACGGGGTGCGCCGCTGACGGATCAGCGAACGGCGGGACCGGAGACCCACTCCCACACGGCAGTACGGACATCCGACTCCGGTTCCCGCCGCAGCCGCACCCGCAGGTGCCGATCGGCGAGATGCTCGACCACACCCTCGCCCCACTCGACGACGACGACGGCCGACGCCAGATCGGTGTCGAGGTCGAGCGCGTCGAGCTGGTCGTGCATGTCCACGGCGGCATCTGAGGCCACCGCCTCGTTCAACCGGTAGGCGTCGACGTGGACCAGTGCGACCGGGGTACCGCCGTCCGGGCGTGGGCCGGGCCGGTGCTCTCGCGCGATGATGAACGTCGGGGACGTCACGCGTCCCTCGACCCCGAGACCGGCGGCGATGCCTCGGGTCAACGCGGTCTTGCCGGCGCCGAGCGGACCGTCGAGCACGACCAGGTCGCCCGCCCCCAGGTCGGCCGCCAGCGCGCGTCCGAGCGCCTCGGTGTCCGCGGTCGTCGGCAGGGTCGCCTCGCCACGTCCGGTTCGCGTGTCAGCCGACATCTGTTCGCTCCAGTCCACCCACCAGCGCCGCATTCTCGCGATCCTCGCGTCTCGACACGGCGCGCCGGACCAGCCGATCGATCGCATCGGAGGTTACCTGCGGGAACTCGAGCTCCACGAGATGGCCCGCGTCCCGCACCCGCACCAGCTCGGCGCGGGACAATCCCGCGGCGAGCGCTTTCGAGCTGGAGAACGGGATGATCATGTCGGCGTCGCCGCACAGGACCAGCGCCGGAACGTCGCCCAGCACCGGCAGGGCCTCGGATTCGTCGTGCAACTCGAGGGATTCGAGGAAGTTGACCACCGTCACGACCGAGACGTCACTGAGCATGCCGTCGGAGAACTCGACCAGCCGCGGGCTCACCTCCGTGCCGTACGACGCCGCCCGCAGGATCGGCGAGATGATCGCGCGGGCCGCGCCGCGGGCCTGCTGCACGATGCCGGGCGCGGTCCGCACCGCGAGACGGAAGGCGTCGATCACCGGGTTGTTCAGGTTGCGGCCGAGTCCCGACTTGTTCAGACCGGCCGCCGTGGTGGCGAGCAGTCCGACACCGATCACCCTGTCGTCGAACAGCTCCGGGAACTGACGGGCCATCGCCAGGATCGTCATGCCGCCCATCGAATGACCGACCAGGACGACCGGGCCCGACGGGGCCGTCGCCTCGACGACGGCCGCCAGGTCGCGGCCCAACTGCGCGATGGTGCAGCTCTCGACGGTCGGCGTCCCGGATTCGCCGTGTCCCCGCTGGTCGTAGAACACCATCCGAGCCGAGTCCCCCCACCGGTGCGCGAGCTGAGTCCGCTGGAAATGCCACGACTCCATCCGCAGGCAGTACCCGTGCACGAAGATCACCGTGAGCGGTGCGTCGGCGGGCCCCACCTCGCGGACCAGGAGCGGTACGTCGTCCTCCGTGGTGACGACGCGACTGCGGTCACGGGAGAA
Organism: Prescottella equi; assembly: GCF_002094305.1. Classification (GTDB taxonomy): domain Bacteria; phylum Actinomycetota; class Actinomycetes; order Mycobacteriales; family Mycobacteriaceae; genus Prescottella; species Prescottella equi. The sequence continues at coordinate 59,613 of NZ_LWTX01000001.1, read as the reverse complement.
CACCGTGAAGTCCTCGGACGCGTAGATCTCCGGGCCGCGGCGGGTCGTCGCCGCCTTCACCGCATTGAGCCCCGCGAGCGTCCCGATCGCCGCGACGCCCGCCACCCCACCGAACAGCCCGAGCCGGTTCAGAATGTTCATGACCGGCCGCCCGGGCCTCCGACATAGGTCCGGATCGTCCGGCCCCGTACCGACGTCACCACCTCGTAGTGGATGGTGTCGAGCGCGTCCGCCCAGTCCTGCGCGTGGGGCACGCCGCGGTCACCGTCACCGTCGCCGAAGAAGACCGCGGTATCGCCCTCCCGGACTCCCGCGCCGTCCGGTCCGAGGTCGACGACCACCTGGTCCATGCAGACCCGGCCGATTCCGGGACGCCGATCGTCGCCGAGCCACACCTCGAAACGACCGCCCAGCGCGCGCGGGATCCCGTCCGCGTAGCCGACCGGAAGCAACGCCACCGTCGTGTCGTGCGGCGCCACCCACGTGTGCCCGTAGGAGACGCCCTCTCCTGCCGCCACCTTCTTCACCAGTGCCACCCTCGATCGGAACGTCATGACCGGCCGCAGGCCGAACGTCCCCAGGTCCGGAACCGGGGACAGTCCGTATATCGCGATTCCGGGCCGAACCATGTCGAACCGCAGGTCGGGACGGGTGAGGGTGGCCGCCGAGTTCGACAGGTGCGCCGCCTCAGGGACCAGACCGATGCGCTCGGCGTCCTCGAGGGCACTCGTGAAACGCTCGCGCTGGTCGTCGATGACCGGGTGGTGCGGCTCGTCCGCGTGCGCGAGGTGGGAGAACACGCCCTTGAAGCGGACCGCGCCCTCTGCCTCGACGCGCGCGAGATCCTTCAGGAAGTCGGTCCACTCCTCGCGGGACACACCGTTGCGGTTGAGGCCGGTGTCGACCTTGACCGTCACGGTCGCGGCGGTGCCGACCTGACGGGCCGCCGCGGCGACGGCAGCCAGGTGCCGCGGCGACGACAGCCCCAGTTCCACCCCGGCAGCGACCGCGGGGGCGAAGTCCGAGTCCGCGGTGTGCAGCCACGACAGCACGGGTGCGGTGATGCCGGCGTTCTTGAGTTCGAGTCCCTCGGCAAGCGTCGTGACACCGAGTTCTCCGGCACCGGCTGCCAACGCAGCCCGCGCGACCGGTACGGCACCGTGGTTGTAGGCGTCGGCCTTGACGACCGCCATGACCGTGGCGCCGCCCGCGTGCTCACGCAGGATGCCGATGTTGTGGGCCACCGCGTCGAGGTCGATCACCGCTTCCGCCTGAGGCGCCGCCGCAGATGGAGGCGTATTCGCCGCCACGGGGGCGCTCGTCTGGGTCGGGGCGGTGTCGGGCTCCTGCGCGGTAGTGGTCACGAACTTCGATCCTGCCACTCGTCAGGAGGAAACTCCTGCACGGGTAGAACCCGACCAGTCACGATCGAGACACATGTGAGCTCGGGAACACTCGCAGGATCCGGATCGCCGACCGCAGATGCGCGAGCAACGTCGACGCCGAGATGGGCGCGAGCCCCGCGTCCCCCGTCTCGTCGGAGCCCTCCCAAGCTCCCAGATTGGCCGCGAGCGAATGCGCCCGTGCACCCGCGGCGGCGGCCAGGGACGGTTCGAGTCCGGTGGCCAGCAGCGCACCGACGATGCCGGACAGGACGTCCCCCGAACCCGCCGTCGCGGCCCACGAACTGCCCGCGTCGTTGACGAGCACCCGGCCCGACGGCTCCGCGATCACCGTTGCTCGCCCCTTGAGCAGGACCGTCACGCCCCATTCCGCGGCCAGAGCACGCGCCGCCGCGACCCGGTCGGGTGTCGGTGCGACGCTCGTGAGCCGCTCGAACTCGCCGGCGTGCGGAGTCAACAGGGTCGGCGCGGCGCGGTGCCGGACGAGATCGGGGTGCTTCGCGAGCAGATTCAGACCGTCGGCGTCGACCAGCACCGGAACGTCGGAGTCGAGCACGGTCCGCAACTCCTCGAACGCGGCGTCGTCGGTGCCGATCCCGGGGCCGACCACCCACGCCTGCACCCGCCCGGCCTCCGCCGGTGACGGCGCCGCCACCACCTCGGGCCAGTGCCCGACGACCTCGTCCGCCGCCCGGCCGGCGTAGCGCACCATTCCCGCCGTCGCCGTGACCGCCGCGCCGGCCGACAGCACCGCCGCGCCCGGATACCGCCGGCTCCCCGCGACGACCCCGACGACGCCCTGCGTGTACTTGTCGTCCGCCGCATGCGGCACCGGCCACAACCGGCCGACCTCCCACGGATCGAGTGCCTGCAGGTCTGCTTCGGGGAGTGTGAGGCCGATGGGCACCAGTTCGACGCGTCCACAGCGCGCGGCGGCGAGCGCGTGCACGGGCTTGAGCGCCCCGAACGCGACGGTGACCGCCGCCGTCACCGCGGGGCCGTCCACCGCCCCGGTGTCCGGGTCGACGCCACTCGGCAGGTCCACCGCCACGATCGGGGCGTCGAGCTGCGCGACGATCGCGGCCGCGGCGGGACGGAGCGGTCCGGTCCCGGAGATGCCGACGATGCCGTCGAGCACCAGATCGGGATCGCCCGGGTCGGGCGAGACCCGCCCACCCGCGGCCTGCAGCGCCGCCAGGCCCGCCGGGTGCGCGCGGTCCGGATTCAACAGGACCGCGGTGACCGCGACGCCGCGCCGGCGCAACAGCGCGCCCGCCCACAGCGCGTCGCCGCCGTTGTCGCCGGAGCCGACGAGCAGCGTGACGCGGCGGCCCACCACGCCGCCGGTCCGCGCCCGCAACTCACCCGCCGCCACCCGCGCCAACCCGTGGGCTGCGCGGCCCATCAACGTGCCGTCGGGCAGGCTCGCCAGCAGCGGCGCCTCCGCGGCCTTGACCTGCTGCGCCGTGTAATAGTTCCGCATCTCCGTCAGGCCGCCACCGGGCCGGAGATCATGAACCGGGCACCGTTCGGATCGGCCACCTGCGCCATCCGGCCGTACTCGGTGTCCCACGGCTGGGTGAGGACCTCACCGCCGAGGTCGACGACCCGCGCGATCGCGGCATCGGTGTCGTCGACCTGCACGAACATCTGCCAGTGCGACGGCACCTCGGGCGGCAGCGCCTTGCTCGCATCGAAGATCCCCGCCAGGTCCTCACCGTCGAATCGGCCTGTCGAGTAGCGGAATTCGTCGCTGTCGCTCAGGGTGGCCAGATCCCATCCGAACACGTCCCGATAGAAGGGCAGCGCGGCGTCGTAGTCCTTGCTGACCAACTCGAACCACGCGGGCGTGTTGGACTCGCCGATCATCCCGAAACCCTTGTGTTCGCCCGGCTGCCACACACCCACGACGCCACCCGACGCGTCCCGGAACATCGCCATCCGCCCCTGCCGCGGAACCGTCATCGGCTCCATCATCACCTGGCCACCGGCCTTCGAAACGGCCTCGGCGGTCGCGTCCGCATCGGCCGTTGCCAGGTAGGTCGTCCACACGTCCACGTACGGGTTCCCGGCCTGCCCGGGCATCGCTCCGGCCACCGGCTTCCCGCCGGCGAGGAACATCACGTAGCCGCCGTACTCCTCGGAAGACCCCTCGTGGGTCCATCCGAAGAGAGCGTCGTAGAAGGCGGTGGCGCGGTCGATGTCGGACGACTGCAGGTCGATCCAGCAAGGGCGCCGAGCGGCGCGGATTCACGGGCAGGCATGGCAACTCCTCGTGCGATTCGAGGTCGGTACAGGTGTGGGAGGACACACTCGCCGTCAGACTACGCTGAATTGCATGAAAGCACGGGCAACCGCGATGGCCATCGGAATCGCTTTGGCTGCAACCCTTTCCGGGTGCAGCTCCGACGCGGGAGGCGATGCTCCGGCAGACCTTCCGGGCGGCACGGACAAAGCACTCACCGTCGAGGTGAAGAACATGACCTACTCGCCCGCGTCGATCACGATCCAGGCCGGCCAGACCGTGACCTGGGTGTTCGACGACCGCGGCGTCCCGCACGACGTCGTCGGACTGGGAAGCGCCGAGTCCGTCCTGCGCAGCCCGCTGCTGAAGACCGGCACGTGGCAGTTCACGTTCACCGAGCCGGGGACGTACGACTACACGTGCTCTCTGCACCCGGACATGCTCGGTGTGGTCGTGGTGGTCTGACGACCACACCGAGCAGGCGTCGGACTATTCGACGGTGACGGACTTCGCGAGGTTGCGCGGCTTGTCCACGTCCAGCCCGCGGGCGACCGCGACCTCCGCCGCGAAAACCTGCAGCGGAATCGTGGACAGCAGCGGCTGCAGCAGCGTCGGCGCCGCCGGGATCTCGATGAGATGGTCGGCATGCGCCCGCACCGCCTCGTCGCCCTCCTCCGCGATGACGATCGTCGTCGCGCCGCGCGCCTTGATCTCCTGGATGTTCGACACCAGCTTCGAGTGCAGCACCGCACGCCCCTTCGGCGACGGCATCACGACGATGACCGGCAGGCCCTCCTCGATCAACGCGATCGGGCCGTGCTTGAGCTCACCGGCCGCGAAGCCCTCCGCGTGCATGTACGCCAACTCCTTGAGCTTGAGCGCACCCTCGAGCGCCACCGGGTAGCCCACGTGGCGGCCCAGGAACAGCACCGCCGACGAGTCCGCGAACTGCCGGGCCAGCGCACGCACCGGCTCGACCGTCTCGAGGACACGGGACACCAGGCCCGGCATCGCCGCGAGATCGGCGTACTCCCGGGCCACCTCGTCCGGGTACTTCGTGCCGCGCGCCTGCGCCAACGCCAGCCCCACCAGGTAGTTCGCGGTCACCTGGGCGAGGAAGGCCTTGGTGGAGGCCACGGCGATCTCCGGACCGGCCCGCGTGTAGAGGACGGCGTCGGCCTCGCGGGGAATCTGCGCACCGTTGGTGTTGCAGACCGCCAGCACCCGGGCCTTCTGGTCCTTCGCGTGCTTGACGGCCTCGAGCGTGTCCGCCGTCTCACCCGACTGCGAGATCGCGACGACGAGCGTGGAGCGATCCAGCACCGGGTCGCGGTAGCGGAACTCGCTCGCGAGCTCGACCTCGACGGGAAGCCGCGTCCAGTGTTCGATCGCGTACTTCGCGAGCAGACCCGAGTGGTACGCGCTACCGCACGCCACGACGAACACCTTGTCGACGTCGCGCAGTTCCTGATCGGACAGCCGCTGCTCGTCGAGCACGATCGTGCGATCGACGAAGTGGCCACGCAGGGTGTCGGCGACGGCCTGCGGCTGCTCCTGGATCTCCTTGAGCATGAAGTAGTCGTGGCCACCCTTCTCGGCGGCCTGCAGGTCCCAGTCGATCCGGAAGGGACGGCCCTGCTGCTCGTTGCCCGCGAAGTCGCTGATCGAGTAGCCGTCCGCGGTGATCACCACCACCTGGTCCTGGCCGAGCTCGACCGCGTCCCGGGTGTGCTCGATGAACGCCGCGACGTCGGAGCCGACGAAGGTCTCGCCGTCGCCGACACCGACGACGAGCGGAGTCGACCGACGCGCCGCAATGATCATGTCGGGGTGGTCGGCGTGCGTGAACACCAGCGTGAACGCACCCTCGAGCCGGCGCAGCACCGCCAGCGCGCTCTGCAGGAAGTCACCCGCGGTGGGCCCCGACTCGTACGCCTTGGCGACGAGATGGACGGCAACCTCGGAGTCGGTGTCACTGAGCAGATCGACGCCCGCGGCCTCGAGTTCACCGCGCAAAGGAGCGAAGTTCTCGATGATGCCGTTGTGCACGACGGCGAACCGACCGCTGGCATCCCGATGCGGATGCGCATTGCGGTCGGTGGGCTTGCCGTGCGTCGCCCACCGCGTGTGTCCCATGCCGGTAGTGCCGACGAACGAGTCCCGTCCGATCTCGTCGAGCTCTGCCTTCAGATTGTCGAGACGTCCTGCCTTGCGCTCGGTCGCCAAGCCCCCCTTGCCGTCCAGGATCGCGACGCCGGCGGAGTCGTAGCCGCGGTATTCCATCCGCTGCAACGCCTTCTCCACGACATCCAGAGCCTGGCGGTGGCCTACGTACCCCACGATTCCGCACATGGTTCACCAGGGTACTTGGGCGACCGTGTGGAGCGAACTCGGTCTGCGATCGGATAACGTCACACCCGTGGCGCAGACACCTAAATCCCTGGTATCCAAGCTGTCCAAGCGTGGCCCGCACAAGGTGCTGCGCGGCGACCTCGCGCTCGCAGGACAGCCCGGCGTCGTCTACACACCCGCCGAGGGATTCAACCTGCCCGCCGTCGCCTTCGGTCACGACTGGATGGTGGGTCCCGACAACTACGCCGGCACCTTCGAACACCTCGCGTCGTGGGGAATCGTCGTCGCCGCACCGGGCACCGAACGTGGGCCGGTTCCCTCACATCTCGGACTCGCCGCCGATCTCGTCACAGCCCTCGACATCTGCACCGGTGTCCGGCTGGGCTCCGGCCGGATCAGCGTGCAACCGGAACGCCTCGCCGTCGCCGGGCACGGCATGGGGGCCGGGGCCGCCGTCCTCGCGGCGGCGCAGCACACGACGATCAAGGCCGTCGCCGCGCTGTTCCCCTCGCCGACGGCACCGTCCTCGGCGGTCGCCGCGGGCCGGGTCTCCGCCGCGGGACTGATCCTCGCCGGCGCGAAGGACGTCGACTCCCTGAACAGCGACGCCCTCGCTCTCGACGACGCCTGGCGAGGATCGACGCTGCTGCGCGTCGTCGACAAGGCATCCGACTCCGGACTCGTCGAGGGGCGCCGCCTGCTCGGTTTCCTCGGAGTCGGCGGATCGGAGCGGCGGACGCAGCGCGTGACGCGCGCCATGCTGACCGGCTTCCTGCTGCACCGGCTCACCGGCGACAAGGCGTACTCCGCGTTCGCCGACACCGACGCCCACTTCCCCGGCACGCATCCCGCCGTCCGCGAGGACGCCGAGCACGACGGTCACCCTCTCGATCCGCGTGAACTCGCCGCGCACCGCGCGGGCACCCAGGCCGGACGACTGCTCGGCGGCTGATCCCGGCCTCACATCGCGCCGGCCTCGGCGAGCGCGACTCCCTGATCATCGCCTTCGGGGGCCGGTGGGCCCACCTCGGCGAGGGTCGGTTCGACGGCGCCGGCGACGACGGGCGCCGGTGCCGGTGTCCTGCTGCCGCGGACCGGATTGGATCCCGCTCCAGGAACGGTCCCGCCGGAGTCGGATTGCCCTGCCGCCTGTTCCGGGGCCGCCTGTTCGGGGGCCGACGGTTCGGGCCCCGACTGTTCCGGCCCCGGTACGCAGTAGGCGGCCGGCGCGGGCGGCTCGGGTTCGGGTTCGCATTCCGGCTCGGGTTCGCATTCCGGCTCCGGTGCCGGCTCAGCGACCGTCTCGGCAGGAGCAGCAGCCGTGGGTTCGGGACACTGAGGTTCCGGTGCCGGCTCCGGACTCGTCGACGCTGGTTCCGAGGTCGTCGGCCCTGGTTCCGGTGCCGGCGCAGGCGGTTCGGGTTCGGGTGTCCCGGTGCCGCAACTGCACTCGCAATCGCACCCGCACCCGTCCTGTCGCTCCGGGCCCGGCTCCGGGACACTCCCGGTCTCGCATACCGACTCCGACAGCTCGACCACCACGTCACCCACGATGCCGAGTGCCATCTCGGCCACCGCGCCGACGATCGCACCCGCAGCACGGACCGCGCCGTCGATCGCGAGCGAGCCGCCCGTTCCGACCGATACCCCCGTCTCGGCCGCTCTGATCGTGACGCCGGGAGTGGGCATCGACGGCAGGACGCCGGCAGGTGCAGTCGGCGCCGTTCCGGCCGTCCGGGCTGCGGCGACTCCCGTCCCGGCGCACGTCAGGCCGGCCAGACTACTGGTGGGCGATGGCACGGAGGGCGTAGAGGGCTCGGAGACTGTGGCGCACGCCGGGGTCGTGGTGGGTGTCGACGACGGCTGCGGGCACGGCTGTGGCGCAGGCGCCGCGATGCCGGTACAGATCTCTTCGAATCCCGCCGGCGCCCGGAACGCGCTGTCGTCGACAGCGCAGAATGCAGCGTCGAGGTTCCGGAACACCGCGTCGACCGTGGATTCCGTGGCATCGCACAGGTCGACGAATTCCGCTGTGGTGTCGCGGATCCGGGCGAGGAACACTTCCACCGCCCAGTTCGCGGCATCGTCCGCCGCCGTGCCGAAGCTCGCGGCGTTCTCGACGATTCGGTCGACCTCCGCGACGGTGCGGCCGCAGGCACGAGTCGGGTCGAGACTCGCGACCCACTCCGCCTTGCGTGCAGCCGCTTCCCGCAGCACACGGTCGGCCTCGGCCAGCGCACATCGCAAATCGGCCAGGTCCTGCTGCAGGCGGGCCGCCCGCTCGAGGTGTCCGGCGAAATGCGCGTCGACGGCATCGGACGTGTGCCCCTGCCATGCCTCGGCGACGGCGGTACGCACCCGCTCCTGGTCGTCGCACCGCTGGTCGATGTCTGCCGCCACCCGTGTCACGACATCGATGTCGGCGGCCAGGGCGTCGAGTCGGATGTCGTTCTGCTCGAAGTAGCGTGCCTCGATCTCGTCGTAGGCCGGGAACGTGTCCCCTGTGCCCGCCCGCTCGGCCACGAAAGCCGCCCGGGGAACGAAGGTCGCGAAGAACTGCAGCCCGTCAGCGGCGGCCCTCGACAGGGCTTCCATCACAGCGCCCCGAGCGACACGACGTTGCCGGCGTTCGCGGTGTCCCGGCCGTCGTAGGCGTCGACCGTTTCGACGAGTCCTCGCGCAAGGGCCGACGACCCCGTCGAGAACGCGCCGATCGCCCGGGCAAGCCGCAGGTAGCCCTCACGGATCGCGCGTTCCCTGCCCGGATCACCCAGACCGTTGACGAACCGGCACTGGCCTACCTGCCAGACGAGACCGCTGGATCCCTCCGCACTCGCCTGCAGCGACCGAGCCGCTGCCCGTACCCTCGCGACGTCGATCGAGACCACGTCTGCCATCGGTTCCACCTTCCGCGCTGTCGATCTGGACTCTTATGCCCAGTTCGACGCAGGAGGTGGCCGTACGGTTCCGTCAGACCGACGCCACGTGCCCCGCGAGGGTCTCCGCGATCCTCTGCGCCACATCCAGATCCGCGGCCTCGACCATGACCCGCACCAGCTGCTCGGTGCCGGACGGACGCAACAGCACCCGGCCCGTGTCACCGAGTTCGGTCTCGGCAGTCTCGATCGCCGACAGCACCTGCGGGGCGGCGGCGACGGCAGCCTTGTCCGCGACCCGGACATTGATCAGAACCTGAGGCAGCGAGGTCATCGCCCCCGCGAGCGCTGCGAGGGGCTCACCCGTGCTCGCCATCCGTCCCATCAACCGCAGACCGGTCAGGACGCCGTCCCCCGTGGTTCCGTGGCCCGGGAGCACGACGTGCCCCGACTGCTCGCCGCCGAGGCTGAAACCCCCCGCGCGCAGTTCCTCGAGCACGTAGCGATCGCCGACCGCGGTGGTCCGCAACTCGATTCCGGCCTCACGCATCGCGATGTGCAGACCGAGGTTGCTCATGACGGTGGCGACGAGAGTGTTCCGCACGAGTTCGCCGGATTCGTGCATGCCGATCGCCAAGACGGTCATGATCGCGTCACCGTCGACGACGGCCCCCGACGCGTCGACGGCCAGGCAGCGGTCGGCATCGCCGTCGTGGGCCAGGCCGAGGTCGGCACCGTGTTCGACGACTGCCCGCTGCAGCCCCTCCAGGTGGGTCGAACCACAGCCGTCGTTGATGTTCACACCGTCGGGTTCACCGTTGATCACGATCACCGTCGCGCCGGCGGCGCGGTACGCCTCGGGGGCGACCGTCGATGCGGCGCCGTGCGCGCAGTCGACGACCACGGTCAGTCCGTCGAGGCGGATGTCGAGCGCATTGGCGAGATGGGCGAGGTACCGACTGGTGGCGTCGAACGCTACGTCGACGCGGCCGATACCGGCGCCGATGGGCCGACGGCGGGGCCCGGCAGCGATCGCGGCCTCGATCCGGTCCTCGATCTCGTCGTCGAGTTTGTGGCCGCCGGCAGCGAAGATCTTGATGCCGTTGTCGGGCATCGGGTTGTGCGACGCCGAGATCATCACCCCGAGCGCGGCGCCGTATTCACCGGTCAGGTACGCAACGGCCGGCGTCGGGAGGATTCCGACGAGCACGACGTCGACACCGGCTGCGGTGAGTCCGGCGGTGACCGCGGCCTCGAGCATTTCACCGCTGGCGCGCGGGTCGCGGCCGACGACCGCGACAGGTCGCTCCGACGCCGGTCCGGGGGGCGCGAGAACCTCCGCTGCTGCGGCGGCAACCTTCAACGCCAACTCGGCGGTCAACTCGGCGTTCGCCAAGCCCCGCACACCGTCCGTGCCGAACATACGACCCATAGATTCCGACCCCTCCAGATCCCGGCGAGCATTCAGGTGAAACACGAAAGCAGGCGTCCGGAAGCGAATGAGCTCTTCGAACGCCTGCTCTCGTGGAAGAACAGGTGCCGGAGCCGGCACGAATGCCGGCTCCGGCGACACATCAGCGCTTGGAGTACTGAGATGCCTTGCGGGCCTTCTTCAGGCCGTACTTCTTGCGCTCGACCGCGCGAGCGTCACGCGTCAGGAAGCCGGCGCGCTTGAGCGCGGGGCGATCCTCGGCGGTGACCTCGATCAGGGCACGGGAGATGGCGAGACGCAGCGCGCCGGCCTGACCCGAGGGGCCGCCACCGGTCAGCAGTGCGGTGATGTCGAACGACTCGGCGCGCTCGACCAGAACCAGCGGAGCCTTGATCAGCTGCTGGTGCACCTTGTTCGGGAAGTAGTCCTCGAGGGTGCGGCCGTTGAGCTTGAACTCACCGGTGCCGGGGGTCAGGCGGACGCGGACGACCGCCTCCTTGCGACGACCGACGGTCTGGACCGGGCGATCGATCACGATCGGAGCCTGCGGAGCAGCCTCGTAGACCTCGGCGGCCTCGGACTCCGAGGTGTACTCGGTGATCTCGTCAGCCGCGACCTCGACGGCCTCGTTGAAGTCTTCGTTGCTCACTGGGCGACCTGCTTGATCTCGAACGGAACCGGCTGCTGCGCGGCGTGGGGATGAGTCGGGCCTGCGTAGACCTTCAGCTTGCCCGCGATGGCGCGGCCCAGCTTGTTCTTGGGGAGCATGCCGGTGACGGCCTTCTCCACGAGGCGATCCGGGTTCTTCTCGAGAACCTCGCCGACCGAACGGGACTTCAGGCCACCCGGATGTCCGGAGTGGTGGTACAGGAACTTGTCCGTACGCTTGTTGCCGCTGATGGCAACCTTGTCGGCGTTGATGATGACGACGAAGTCGCCGCCGTCAACGTGGGGTGCAAAGGTGGGCTTGTGCTTGCCGCGGAGCAGGTTGGCTGCCTGCACGGCAAGGCGACCGAGCACCACGTCAGTGGCGTCGATGACGTGCCAGGTACGGGTCACGTCTCCGGCCTTCGGGGAATACGTAGGCACAGAACTTCCTCGTCTGTTCGTTTCTGCTGCTGGCCTGGCGTGCCTCGCGCAAAGGCACGGGTGGTCCTCGGCGGCCAGTTGAGACCCGGGGACCATTTCTCTCCGCACACGGATGCGCAGCGAGAGATGACACGCCGACGTAGAAGACTACCGGCTCGGGACCGGCAGGGTCAAAAAGCCCTCGCGTCAGCCGAGCGCATCGGCCAGCCGGTCCACCGCCCAGGTGAGGTCGGCCCGAGAGACGACCAGGGGCGGCGCGATCCGAATCGTTCCCTCGTGCGCATCCTTCGCCAGCACACGCCGGGCCAGCAGACGCTCGCAGATCACTCGCGCGGACGGCTGCCCGGGCGCCAACTGCACACCCGCCCACAGTCCGCGTCCTCGCACCTCGGACACCCGGTCCGCGGGCAACGCCGACAGCAACCGGTGCAGGTACTCCCCCAGCTCGCGGCTGCGCTGCTGGTACTCCCCCGTCTCGAGCAGTCGCACCACCGCGCTGCCGACCGCGCACGCGAGGGCGTTGCCGCCGAACGTGCTGCCGTGCTGACCCGGACGGATCACCCCCATGACGTCCCGGTTCGCGACGACCGCCGACACCGGCACGAGCCCACCACCGAGTGCCTTGCCGAGCACGTAGACGTCCGGCACGACCGATTCGTGATCGCACGCGAACGTGAGCCCCGTTCGCCCGAGACCGCTCTGGATCTCGTCGGCGATCATCAGCAGGCGGTGTTCGTCGCACAGCTTCCGGACCGCGGCCAGGAAGCCGTCGGGTGGAACCAGGACTCCGGCCTCGCCCTGGATCGGCTCCACGAGGACCGCGACGGTGTTCTCGGTGATCGCGTCCGCCAGCGCGACGCTGTTGCCGTACTCGACCGAGGGGAACCCCAAAGGGAAGGGGCCGAATCCGTCGCGTGCGTCGGGATCGGTCGAGAATCCGACGATTCCGATGGTGCGGCCGTGGAAGTTGCCGCGGAACGTGATGATCTCCGCACGATCGTGCTCGACGCCCTTGACTTCGTAACCCCACTTACGCGCGAGCTTGAGCGCCGTCTCGACGGCCTCCGCGCCGGTGTTCATGGGCAACACCGCGTCCTTCCGGCACAGCCGCGCGACGTCGGAGCAGAAGTCGGCGAACCGATCGTGCTGGAACGCGCGACTGGTGAGGGTGAGGCGACCGAGCTGCTCGCGGGCCACCGCGACGAGAGCGGGGTGCGCGTGCCCGAAGTTCAACGCCGAATACCCCGCCAGTACGTCGAGGTAGTCGACACCGTCGATGCCCCGCACCCAGGCGCCGGAACCGGATTCGATCACCACCGGGAGGGGGCTGTAGTTGTGGGCGCTGTGCGCGTCGGCTCGGGCGAGCGCGGCGCGTGTCTCCTCGGTCACCGGTACCAGCCCGGCTTCGGTCTCTCGTCCTACCGTCATGATCCGCCTCCCGGTCCGGCGCGACGCGCCACCGCATTCGGATCACGTCAGTATCCGCCGACCGGGCTACGGCGACAATGGTTCTCGACGGAAAATGCCGGGTACGCACGTGTGCCCCGACGTCTCTCCTACGTCGGGGCACACGATTCAGGCGTAGTGCGGAGGCTACGCCCAGCTGTTGGCAGCGGCGGTGTTCACCTGCTGCATGTCCGCGTTGCCCTGGCCGACGACACGGCCCACGGCGTCGAGGATCTGGTTGAGCTCGTCGGCGGCCGCGTCCCACTTGGCCTGGTGCTCCTGGTACGCGGCGGACGCAGCGCCGTCCCACTCCGCGACCATCGGGGCGATCGAACTCTTGAGATCGCCCAGCTTCCCGTTCATCTCCTTCTGGAGGGCGTCGATTCGAAGCTGGAGCGCCTCGATCTGGCCGAACGAATAACGCATCATGTGCTGCTGCTCCTCTGTGACTGTGATCCGGGGATCGAAATCAGATGTTCAGGCTGCCGGCGACGTTGTTGAGCGACGCCGTGTGGTCCTGCTGCGTCGTATCGAACGTGACGCTGTTGGACTTGATGTTCTCGCCGATCGCCTGGAGCGCATCGTTGAGCTTCTTGGCGCTGCCGTCCCAGCGCTCCATGAGGCTGTGGAACGCGATCGCTGCCGACCCCTCCCATGCCCCGCGAATCCCGTCCACCTCCGACCGGAGGTTCCCGAGGAGCCCGGCGATCTCCTCGCGCACGTCGCCGACGCGACGCGACGTGTCCTCCATGGTCGAGACTGTGGTCTTCATCTGATCGCTCACTCTGACTCCTTCGGAATCGTTTTCGCGTTTCCGCGCCCCGGCCCGGGTCAGCCCCCCGTGAAACAACCACAGCCGGCCTCGGCCTCTACCAGTTCGCGCCTACATATGGTTCGACGCAGCGACAGGTGAATTCGGTTCCATTCGTCCCGAGACTTTTTCGAACGCCTTCGCCGGACACGGATTCACCGCGCGGAAGCGACCGTCACGGCGCGAACCGCCTGCTCGCAATCGTCGGCGATCGCCTCCCACCCGGCATCGCGGTACTGACAACCCACGCTCACCTGCACGTCGTCTTCCAACAGCACGTACCAACGCACCCGCGATCCGTCGGCGGGTGCCTCGACGTACGCGGCGGACCGCCGCCCGCCGAACTCGACGTCCGCGGCGAAATCGGAGAATGGTCCCGCGGCCCCACGCTCGCCGATCTTGCGTTCGAGCCCGCGCACCACCGAATCCCAGGCGGAGCCGACGGCGAGTTCGGTGGGCAACACCACGATCCGGCCGTCGCGGCCGTCGTCCGGCACCAGGTCCAGCCGGCCGGATCGGTCACCCCGAATCTGCCACGAATCGGGCAGTTCGGTACTCGCCCTGCCGATCTCGACGCGCTGCAGAGGCGCGGCGGCGGGTTGAGACTCCGATCCGCGTGTGTACCGCACGGCGAGCATCGACCCCACCGCGAGCAGCAGTGCCACCGCCGCGAGTGACGCCCCGATGACGACGGACCTACCGGTCGGGCGCACCGGCTCCGGACGCGGCACCTGATCGACCCACGATCGCCGTGCCGGCTCGGACGCATCTGAGCCAGAACCTGAACCTGCACCCGACTGGGAGGACGCGGTGCGGCAGGCGACGAGCGCTGGTTCCGGCACCACCCGCACGTCGCGGCCGGCGTCGGTCGACAGCAGACGGGCGACCGTCTCGGCGGATGGGCCGACGACGCACACGGGCCCGGCGCCCTCGTCCCCACTCACCTCGTCGATCAGTTCGTTCACCACCGCGATCCACGCCGAACCGACCTCGATTCCGGTATCGGGAGCGGCGTCGGTACCGGCGCTGGCACTGGCACCGGCACTGGCACTGGCATCGGCCCCGGGTTCGAGATCGAGCACTCCGGTGCTCGGCGCGAACGCGCAGGCCGTGATCTCAGACGTGCCCTGTGGGCCCGGGCGAACGGCAACGGCGGTGGTGGTCGTCTCGGCACACTCGACGACGATCCATGCCCCCGAACTGGTCGGCGCGGGAACCGCGAGCGCGATCGGCAGGGTCTCCACCTCGTTCGCGGATCGTCGCGCAGCGGCGCCGAGCACGCCACGACGGGTCCGTCCCCAGTGCGACGGATGGAGAATCGTCATCACGTCGACGAATCCGTCTCGCTCCGAGACCTTCCTGACAGCCCGCGCGATCACGGATGCGAGCGCCTCGACGGTCGGCCGAACGTGTTGTGCCGAGTCGACGAACTCGTCGTCGATCGCATCCACGCACTCGCGCAGCTCCTCGTCCGCAGACGCGTCGACGCCGGTGGCCGTCCCGACCCACACGGTGTCGACGCCGAGGTGGACCACGACGGACCGTGACGTCACAACGGGGGCAACCATGCGACCTGGACGAGCGAGGTTCCGCGGCGGGTCACGAAGGTGCCGCGACCGGGTGGCATCTCGGACGGACGAACCGCTCCGACGAGGTTGCCTTCGTCGCGGTTCCCGCTCATGACGAGGCCGGCGGGTATCAGGTCTCGGATCCGGGCAATGACAGGTTCGTACAGTGCCCGGGACGCACCGCCGGATCGACGCGCGATGATCACGTGCAAACCGAGGTCCTTGGCGTGCGCGAGGTAATCGATCAGCGGCGTGAGCGGATTCCCGCTGGACGTAGCCACGAGGTCGTAGTCGTCCACCACGACGTAGATCTCCGGACCCGACCACCACGACCGTTCACGCAACTGTTGCTGCGTGGTGTCCGGGCCCGGCATCCGGCTCGCGAGGATTCCGGCGAGGTCGTTCATCATCGTGGTGAAAGTCGTTTCGGAAGCCGCGTATCCCGCGAGGTGATCGCCTTCCACGACGCCGAGCAACGTTCGGCGATAGTCGCCGATGATCAGCTTCGCCTGCTGCGGAGTGTTCGATTCCATCAGTCCGAGGCAGATTCCGCGCAACAACGTCGTCTTGCCGCACGAGCTGTCGCCGAACACCAGGAAATGTGGTTGCTCGGAGAGGTCGAGACGTACGGGAGCGAGTTCCGCCTCGTCGATGCCGATCGGAACGGACAGGCACGGCCCCTCCTCGGGCCAGCGCCCGGCCGACGCCGACAGCAGATCGGTACGCGGAACCCGTTCCGGCAGCATGCGGACGGGCGGAGCCGACTCACCGGGATGCAGCGCCTCGATCCGCGCCACCGCGTCGGCAACGCCCACGCCGAGGTCCTCGCTCCGGGCCACACCGTCCAGTCGCGGTAGCGCCGCCAGCAGATGCAGCCCGTCGCGCGTCATGCCGCGTCCCGGGCGTCCCGCGGGAACCAGCATCGCCTTCGCCCGCCCGATGTCGGAGTCCGTCGGATCTCCCAGACGCAGTTCGATCCTCGTGCCGAGCTGATCCTTGAGCGCCGGCCTGATGTCGGCCCACCGCGGCGTCGCCAGTACGACGTGGACTCCGAACGAGAGCCCCTGCCCGGCGAGCGCGGCGATCTGCGCCTCGAGCGCCTCGAAGTCCTGGCGGATACTCGGCCAGCCGTCCACGACCAGAAAGACGTCCCCGAACGGATCCCGGGAGAGCCCGTCCGGACCGTCACTGCCGTCCCTGCGTCGACGGCGGAACTCCGCCATCGACTCGATACCCAGTTCGCGGAACCGGCGTTCACGTCTGCGGACCACGGTCGCGATCTCGGCGACCGTGCGCCGCACGAGGTCCACGTCGAGACGGTTCGCCACGGACCCGACGTGCGGCAGCCCGGACAGCCCGGCGAGGGTGCCACCACCGAAATCGAGGCAGTAGAACTGAACCTCGCGCGGCGAATGCGTCGCGGCCATCGACAGGATCAGCGTCCGCAGCATGGTCGACTTGCCCGACTGCGGTCCACCGACGACCGCGACATTGCCGGTCGATCCGGCGAGATCGGCGAACAGCACGTCGCGGCGTTGATCGAACGGACGGTCGACGATGCCGATCGGCGCCCGCAGCGCCTCGGCGGCGGGAGCCGGAAGCCCGGACTCGGTGTGCGGCAACAACCGGTCGAGCGTGGGTGAAGTGTCGAGCGGCGGCAGCCACACCTCGTGCGCGGCCGGACCGCAGTTCCGGATCCTGTCGACCAGCACCTCGAGCAGCGACCTCGTGTCGGATTCCGCCTCGGGCGGCGCGTCCGGGATGGCCTGGACGACGGGTGCGTCGGAGGCAGGCAGCGCGACAGGTTCCGCGGTGAACAATCGGGGCCGGAGGTCCTCGGTCGGCGCCGCACTGCCTGTTGTGCCGAGCGTCCGCTCCCGCTCGTACGGCCCGGACACGTACGACGCCTGGAACCGCACGATCTCCGCGGAGTCGCACTTCAGGTAGCCGGCGCCCGGCGTCGCCGGCAGATGGTAGGCGTCCGGGACGCCCAGGACGGTGCGTGATTCGTTGGCCGAGAACGTCTTCAGTCCGATTCGATAGGACAGGTGGCTGTCCAGGCCGCGAAGCTTGCCCTCCTCGAGTCGCTGACTCGCGAGCAGCAGATGCATCTGCAGAGATCGCCCGAGTCGACCGATCGCAACGAAGAGGTCGGCGAACTCGGGTTGCTGACTCAACAACTCGGAGAACTCGTCGACCACGATGAACAGGGCGGGCAGCGGCGCCAGGTCGGCACCTGCGGCGCGGGCCTTCTCGTAATCGGTGACGTTCGCGAAATTGCCTGCCGCCCGCAGCAACTCCTGCCGGCGATTCATCTCGCCCGCGAGCGCATCCCGCATCCGGTCGACCATCGCGATCTCCTCGGAGAGATTCGTGATGACCGCGGCGACGTGTGGGGCCTTGTCCAGCCCCAGGAAGGTGGCGCCGCCCTTGAAGTCGACCAGAACCAGGTTCAGCGCCTCCGGCGAATGGGTCGCGAGGAGGCCCAGCACGAGTGTGCGCAGGAACTCGGATTTGCCCGAACCCGTTGCGCCGATGCACAGTCCGTGCGGACCCATTCCGTTCTGGGCAGCTTCCTTGAGGTCGAGTTCGACAGGGCTGCCGTCCACGCCGACGCCGATCGGCACTCGGAGCCGGTCCCGTCCCTGACGGGGTGTCCAAGCCCGGGCGGGATCGAATCGATCCACGTCGCCGAGTCCGAGGAGTCGACTCCATCCGGCCGCGACCGGACCGTCGCCGTCACCGCTCCCGTCTGCCACGGCGACCGCCGCGAGCCGATAGGGCGCGAGGCGTCGCGCGGCGGACAGAGCCTCACGCGCGGTGAGTGCGTCCGCGACCGCGAAGGTCTCCACGCCCGCGGCGCTGCGGGCTCCGAGCGCACCGTCCTGTACGACCAATTGCAGTCCACGCGTGGCCGTCAGTCGGGGGCAGTAGCCGCTGAGGTCGAGGACGGTCACCGAGTCGAGCCCACCGTCGGTGACCATCGCGATGTCGCCCGCGAGGATGCCGCCGTCGACCACGACCACGACCTGCGGAACTCCCTGCACCGGTGACGCCGTTCGGGAGAATCGTCCGCGCATCGCCAGCTGCCCGCCCAGGGCGGCATCGAGTTCCAGGACGGAGCCGTAGATCATGCGGGACGGGCCGAGCCCGTCGACGCTGTCGGAGTGCTGCGCGTGCGGAAGCCATTTCACCCAGTCCCACTCGCTGCGGGTGTCGGGTCCGCACACCACGGCGACCTGCAGCAGATCCGGACCGTGGAACGTGCACAGCTGCAGCAGCATCGCGCGCGAGAGATCCCGCGCTGCCGCCCGGTCCCCGTCGATGCCGATCGCCGCGAATCCGCGCAGCGACACCGCGGTCGGCAACTCGGCGACCACCGAGTGAGCCCGAACGAAGCGTCTGAGCGCGACCGCCGAGACGGGTTCGAGATCCTCTACCGGCCCCGTCTCCGGCGGAATGAGACGGGTGGCAAGCCGCTGGCTGCCGCGGCCCACCCGGACGTGGCAGAAGTCCGTGTCGGCGATCCTGCGCTCCCACATCCGCGAGGCGCCCGACAGCGTCCAGAGCATGTCGGGATCGGGATGGCTCCACTCGAGCGCCTCACGCTGTTGTCTGCCCGTGTCGAGAGCGTCGCGCCGCAACTGGTCGAGGTAGCGCAGGTAGTCCTTGCGGTCCTCGTTGGTCTCACCGGCTTTCGCTCCCCCGCCCCGTCCGGATCCGGCGAGCATGCCGAGTGTCGACACGAGCATCATCACCGGGAAGAGCAGCGACATCGGACTCGCCGCCATCCCCGACGTGAACATCAGGGCGACCATTCCCACCATCGCCGCGACCATGACCAGCGGAAGCAGCTTGGTCATCAGGTTGCCGGGGGTGGCCCGGGGGATCTCGGGAGGCGTCTGCAGACTCACCTCGCCGCCCGGTGCGCGCGGCGACTCCCGACGCGCCTTGCGCACGAAACGTACAGTGCCCATGCTTCCACCCCTAGAAGACTGCGCATCCCCCGCCCGGCGCGACGCTTCCATCGCACCGGGTAACCCCCCACGGGCTCCGGACTCGCGAACAGGAAACTACCGCACGACCCCGACAGGTGGCGCAGAGGTGTGGTCGAGCCGGCCCGGCGCAGCCGGTACAGTGCGGGTGTTCGCGAAAAGAGCTGTTCGGATGGGGATCCGAATCGCAGATTCCGGGGGGAACGATCGTGACTGTGCTGCGCGCCGACCAGACGACCGGCGGTACGACAGGCGCCCGACCACGTGGCGCCGCCGACCTGTGCCGGCTGACGATCCTCACACCGCACAGCCAGATCGACCTCGCGCTTCCCAACTCGGTGCCGGTCGAGCTGCTGGTACCCGGGATCGCCGACCTGGTGGAGAAGCACAGTGCCGCCAACGACTTCGACGTCGCCGGCGACCGTCTCCACCCGACCCGATGGGTGCTCTCCAGGGTGGGCAGCCCGCCGCTGTCACCGGCCTCGACCCTCCAGGAACACGGCGTCCTCGACGGCGAACTCCTCGTCTTCGACTCGGTGGAGGCCAGCCCGCCACCGCCACTGTTCGACGACGTCATGTACAACGTCGCGGTCGCCGATACCGGCCACGCGCATCCCTGGACACCGCGGATCGCGCGCCTGACGGGCTCCGCGATCGCCGTCGCCGCCGCCACGGCCGGGGCGTTCGTGCTGCTCCGCACCGAGGGCGCCACCGCGTCGGTGATCGGGGCCGTTGCCGCATTCGCGATGGTCGTGGCGTTCCTCGTCGCCGGAGCGGTGGCCGGCCGGGTGTACGACGACGCGGGCGCGGCACTCACGCTCGGCGCGGCGGCGCTGCCGATCGCGTTCGCGGCCGGCGCCCTCTTCATCCCCGGCGACGACCTGCCACCGGACACGTTGCTCGGGCTCGTCATGGTCGGCGCCTGCGCGGTGGTGGCCCTGCGTGCCGCAGGTGTCGGGCACGCCGTGTTCACGACGGCCGCGTCTGTCTCCCTGCTCGGGTCGCTCGCCGCGCTCGTCGCTGTCCTCACCGACCAGTCGACGCGGTCGGTCGGAGCGATGCTCGTCGGCGGGGCCCTGTTCGGACTCGTCTTCGCACCGCGGATCGCGATGATGCTCGCGAAACTGCCGCTGCCTCCGGTGCCGGCACCGGGCACATCGCTGGACCCCACCGAGGAAGACCCGGACGACGCCCGGAGCCTGCCCTCGTTCGCGACGGTCGAGCGGCGCGCCGAGCACGCCCGGCGCTACCTCACCGGCCTGGTCGCGGGGTGGACTCTGCTGACCGTGACCGGGGCCCTGCTGGCGTCGGCTCCGAGCGCGTCCGACGGAATATACTGGCCCGGAACGTCTCTGGCTGTTGCTGCGGCCACGGTACTCATGTTCCGAGGACGGACGTACAGTTCCGCCGAACAAGCCGTCCCTCTCATCTCCGGGGGCAGTGCGGTGCTGATGCTGCTGGCGGTCGCGACGGCAGTGGTCGTCCCGAGCGCGGCCCTCCCGCTGTTCGCGACGACAGCACTGCTGGTCGTCGCGGCTCTCGTGCTCGGAGTCGTCGTCCCGCAACGGACGTTCTCTCCGGTGCAGCGCCGCGCCGCCGAGATCGTCGACTACGCGGCCATCGCCGCCGTGGTACCGCTCGCGTGCTGGGTGTCCGGGCTCTTCGTCGCCGTTCGCGGGCTGTGATGCGGATGCGCTCCGCCGCGCGCTCGGCGACGATCGTCTCCCTCCTCGCCGTCGCCACGATGTCTCTCGGCGGAGTCGGGTCCGCGGTCGTCCCGTCACCGATCGACCCGGGCAGGCTTCCGGGTGCTGCGCGCCCCGCTCCCCTCGCGCCCACCGAGCAGCGCAACTCGTGCGCGGCGGCGACGGCGTCGGCCGACGAACCGAATGTTCCTCTGCCGCAGCGCACGATGAGCTTCGACACGGTGTGGCCGCTCACCCGTGGGGCCGGTCAGACCGTGGCGGTGATCGACACCGGCGTGGCTCGGCATCCCCGCCTACCCGGCCTGATTCCGGGCGGCGACTACGTGTCGACGGGCGACGGTACCGGCGACTGTGACGCACACGGAACCATCGTGGCCGGTCTCATCGCCGCCGCACCCACACCGACGTCGGGGTTCGCGGGCGGCGCCCCCGACGCCCGGATCATGACGATCCGCCAGTCGAGCGCCAACTTCTCGGAAACCCGCCGACGGGACGATCCGAACGACGTCCAGAACACATCCGGATACGGCAACACCCAGACCATGGCGATGGCGATCCGGCAGGCGGTCGACAACGGCGCCACGGTCGTCAACATTTCCGAAGTGGCGTGCCGGTCGGCCTCCGACGGCATCGCGGACCAGTCTCTCGGCGCCGCGGTGCACTACGCGGCCACCGTGAAGAATGCGGTGGTCGTCGCGGCAGCGGGGAACTTCCGCTCCGGCGGCTGCACGGCCCAGAATCTTGGTACCGACCCACTCGATCCCGGCGCGGACCCGTGGGATTCGGTGGCCACCATCGCGACTCCAGCGTGGTACGACGACTACGTACTCACGGTCGGATCCGTCGACCCGGACGGCGCGGCATCCGAATTCACTCTCGGTGGCCCGTGGGTGGACGTGGCGGCGCCCGGCACCGGCATCGTCTCGCTCTCACCCGACGGCGCCGGCGAGACGCGCAGCTGGTCCAACGGTCAAGGGCAGCAGATGCCCTTCGTCGGAACCAGTTTCGCGGCGCCTCTCGTGTCCGCGACGGTGGCACTCGTGCGCGCCAGGTATCCGCAACTGACCGCGCAGCAGGTGATCGCCCGGATCGAGGCCACCGCGCACGCTCCGGCCGAGGGCTGGAATCCGTTCGTCGGACGCGGTGTCGTCGACCCGGTTGCCGCGGTCACGGCCGATCTGCCCGACGACGCCGCCACGGAACCGGCGTTCGCGTCGGCACAGCTCCCGGCACCGCAGCCGCCGCGACCACCCGACAGTCGGCCCCGCACGGTGGCGCTGGCCGCGACCGGTGGGATCGTCACACTCGCCGTCCTCTGCGTGCTCGCGTCGCTGCCGCTCCGCCGTCGGGCGTCACGACACGACTAGTTGCCCGCAGCCACCGGCGCCGGATCGGTGTCGGCCGACACGCCGTCGTGCGCGACCAGCGCCGCGGACTTGCCGAGAGTGGGACCGGGAGCGAGCAATTCGACGATCCGCCACGGCGCCGGAGCACCTGGAACCTCGAACCCCAGTGCCTTCGCTGCATCGGCGTTCTCGACCCCGTACCGGACGCCCGTGTCGGCGACGAAGAACAGTCCGCCCTTTCGCGCGCTGCCGGACTCGAGGCCCGTCGTCTGCACGAACCCGCCGGCACCCGAACGCAGGTAGGCGAAATCAGCGTGATCGCCGGACCCGTCGGCCTGCGCCAACCGGACCGTGCGGGCATCGTCGGGGATCGGCAGCGAGCGTCCCGCCGCCAGCGTGAGAGCCGCTTCGACGCGGCCGGAGTCGTCGCCCTGGGCTGCGCCCTGCGGAGTCCAGGTCAGGCAGCCGACCGGGTCGGCAGCCGGGTCCGCGAGCCGCGGCGGGACAGCTGGGAAGGTCGACACGTCGAGCACGTCCGCCAAAGGAGCCCTGGCCAGCGCGTCGGGGCTGATCGTCGCCATTTCCGACTGCCCCTGGGAATCGGCGAACTGGATGAGAAGCGCTGTGGCGGCACTGATCTCCTGCACGCCGTCCCGGAGAACCACGTAGTAGCGGACGTCGTCGCCGCGCATCAGTTTCACGACGGATCCGACGGTCCGCCCGGCGATCTGATAGTTCGGTGCAGATCCCCGGGACTCGATCTGCGGTGGCGTGATCGGGAGAGTCTCCGGAATCGCGTTGAGCAGTCCCCGACCGATCGGGCGGGGCTGCGCGCTTTCGAGTCCGAGTGCGCGGGTCACTGCGCGGTCCCGCAGGTCGATCGGTGCGCGACGGCCGTCGTACACGAGGTAGGTGTCGGCGCCGTGCGAGACGAGCAGCGCACGATCGGATCCGAGCGGTCCGACCCGATCACTCCACGACGGCTCACCGACGACCACCGTGGTTGTGACAGAGCCGGTCCCGTCGGCGGTCACCGTGTCGCACACCGTCCACGGCTGCCCGTCCGGCGAACCGGCGGGGAGCGCCGACGGGGCGCCCGGGATGCCGACCAACGCGCCTCGCGGCCGGGACTCGATCTCCGACTCCGACACCGTCACCGGCTTCGCCGCCTCACCGACGATCAGCCGCGCGGACGCCAGGTTCAGCACGGGATGGAGCGCATCGTTCACCGCGACGAACATTGCGCCCGAGTCCTTTCCGACGACGATCGTCGCGTTGCCGATCTTGTCCTGCGGGCGGAACAGTGCCAGGGCCGCGCATCCGGCCAGCACCAGACACGCCACGACGATCCCCACCCCCAGGGCGCGCGACTGCGACCGCATCGGATCGGACAGCATGCGTACGTCCTTGCGGACGAGCGCATGCTCCATACGGCGGACCAGGAATCGATATCCGCTCACCTGCCATCGAGTAGTCGGCTGTGCAGCCATGTTTCCTCCCCCACGAGGCGCACGCTTCGGGTCCACACAGTACAGTTCGCTCGAAAGCACTCTTCGGCGGACGACCGATCGCTCCGTCTGGTTCAGGTATCGGGGAGGAACCGTGGACCATTTCCGTGCCGGACGCCGTCCGTACACGGCTGCCGCAGCACTGATGACGACCGTCGTGGTCGCGCAGTCGGTCGGCGCGGCCGTGTGTCTGCTCGCACTGCTCGTGGGGGTTCCGTCGTGGGCCGCGGTCGTCGCAGCCGCCGTGGTCGGCGGCGCACTGTTCACTCGCGTCGGTGGCCGGTTCGCGGTGGCGTGGATCGGGACTGTGCTGGGCCTGATCGGCACCCGCAGACCGACGATCGGACGCACCACCGACTTCCACGCCGCGAGCGAGACAGTCGGCCTGCACTGGATCGCCGGCCAGGTCGTCGCTGTCGTCGAACTGCTTCCCCCGTCAGGTCATTGGACCCGGGTGACGCGTGAGCGCGTCGACTCTCCCGACCACCTCCCCGTCGCGGCGCTGGCATCGTGCCTGAATCAGCACGACGTCACGCTCGGCGGAATCGACATCGTGGCCCACGGGAGTCGCGCCGTCACCGGCACTCCGGCCGCCGAGGTGTACGACAACCTGGTCGGTCCGCTTCCCGCCGTCGCCCGCCGCACCGTGTGGGTGGCGCTCCGGTTCGACGCCGCCGCCGACGGCGCATCGGTCGCGCGCCGCGGCGGCGGTGAGGAGGGTGCCGCACGCACCGTCGCCGTCGCCGCACGACGCGTCGTCCGGGCGCTCGGCGACGCCGGCTACGCCTCGCGCATCCTGCCCGCGACCGACGTGGAGTCGGCGGCCGCGCTCATCTGTCGCGGCGTCCACCCCGACACGATGGACCAGCAGTGGTCCCATGTCCCGCTCCAGGGCCTGTGCAACACCGGCAACTCGATCGATCCCCGGCATCTCAGCCGCGAACTGCTCACCGCGGTGTGGGCGCACCCCGGCGTCGGGACGACCGTCACGGTGCGCCTGCGTCCCGCCGCAGACAAGGATTCGGTACTCGTCGGTGCCGCGTTCCGGACCACCACCCGTGCGGTGCCGTCCCGAGGTCTGCGGCACCCGGGCCTGATCTCGATGCAGGGCCGCCACCGCGACGCTCTCGTCGCGCAATTGCCGGTCTCGTCCCCGGATCTCGACCACCTCACTCCCCTGCGCGCAACCGACCCGGCCCACCTCGACCGCCTGCACCTGCCGGTGGCCGGTTGCGGGCAACTCGTCGGTTCGGACGCCCAGGGCCACGCCGTCGCCATCCGGCTGTCCGGTCCAGGTGTGCGCGACGTACTGGTCGACGGCGAGCTGTACCTGGCGCAGCAGGTGGTGTTCCGGGCCGTGGGGACCGGTGCGCGGGTACTGGTCCACACCGACAGACCTCATGCGTGGACGACACTGGTCGAGGCGATCGGCGCGCCCAAACGACTTCGGCTCGCTCACGGATCCGCCGGGGCCGAGACCGGATTCGACACTCTCGTCGTAGACGGACCCCCGGCTCCGCCCGCCCGGCCGGGCGTCACGACCGTCCATGTCCAGCCCACCGCTGCGCCCGCGTCGGCAACGGCCCCAACGGTCGACGTATCGATACTGCAACCCGGCGCGTCCGGTGACCGCGTGATCCTCACGACGGGAGGCCGCAGCATCGACCTGGCGCTCGTGACGATCTCGTCCGAGACCGCCTTCCTCGGACGTCCGCGCCCGTCACGGCTCGTCGGCGCGCACTGAGACTCAGCCCGGATAGGGCACGTGCCCGCGCCGCGTGCGTAGCGCATCCCCCCACCACGCCAACTGTGTGAGCATCCGCCCGGCGGCATCGTTCGCAGCGCCGTCCGCCGGGTCGAAGTGCTTGCGCGCCTGATGGAAACTGACGGCTTCGCGGACCGAGACCATGTGCAGTTCCGCCACCACCTGACGCAGTTGCTCCACTGCCCGCAGCCCTCCCGACATGCCTCCGTACGCGACGAAACCGATGGGCTTGGCGCGCCACTCGTACTTGACGGTGTCGAGTGCGGTCTTGAGCGCCGCCGAATAGCCGTGGTTGTACTCGCTCGTCACGACGACGAACGCGTCCGCGTTCCCGATACGCTCGGTGAAGTCGTCGACTTCGCGGGTGCGCGAAAGATCCTGTGGGAGCGACGCGTCGGCGAGATCGAGCACCGCCGTGTCGAACTCCCCGCGGGCCCGGGCCCGATCCACGAACCAGTCGGCGACGACGGGGGCGAACCGCTGGACGCGGACACTACCGACGATCACCTCGAGTCGTAGCGGATGTTCCCATTCCATCGGATCGCTCCCTTCCGGGTTCGATCCTAGAGCGCCCGATCAGAGTCCACAGGTCAGCAGGATCGCCAATTCCTCGTACGCCTGGGCGTCGTCCAGACCGGTCGCGGCCGCCACCTGGCGCTGCTGAATCCGCACCATCGCGGCGGCGGCGACGTCCCCGACGAAGGCGGCGTGCGCGTCCCGCAACTCCCCCGCCGCAACCCCCTCGGTGATGAGTTCCTGGACGCGCCTGGCCGCGAACCGCGTGTTGCGCTCGTACACTTCACGCACTGCTGGATCGGCGGCGAGGTCCTCCATGAACCGCGGCGACGCCGGACGTAGCTGCTCGCCCACCGCTTCGAGGTACCTGCGGATGCGGTCCCGGGCGTCCACCGCACCGGCCACGCTCGCCTCGACCTGTTCGGTGGCTCCGCGAAAGAAATGGACCGTGGCAGCGCGGACCAACTGTTCCTTGCTGTCCGCAAGGCGGTACAGCGTGGACTTCGAGCAGTGCAGCCGCGCCGCCAGGTCGTCGAGCGTGAGATGCGCGAACCCCTCGTCGAGGATCAGGGCCACCAGCGCGTCGAACAGCGCGAGGCGTCTGGCCGTCATCTTCACCGGGGTTGCCATACGCCAGACGGTACTGCAGTATCGCTTTCAGTACTACTTTTCGAAGCTGAGTCAATCCGCGAGGAGACCACCGTGCCCGTCGAACGCCTGCTGCCCACCCAGGAAGCCCACGACCTGATCGACCTCACCCGTGACGTCGCGGACAAGGTGCTGGCGCCGATCGTGGACGAGCACGAGAAGACCGAGACGTTCCCCGACGGCGTCTTCCCCGCACTCGGGCGTGCCGGACTGCTGAGCCTCCCCTACCCCGAGGAGTTCGGCGGCGGCGCGCAGCCCTACGAGGTCTACCTCCAGGTTCTCGAGGAGATCGCGGCACGCTGGGCAGCCGTGGCCGTCGCCACCAGCGTGCACAGCCTGTCGTGCTTCGCGCTCGCGACCCACGGCACCGACGAGCAGAAGTCGAAGTGGCTGCCCGACATGCTCGGCGGCGAGACCATCGGCGCCTACAGCCTGTCCGAACCGCAGGCCGGCTCCGACGCCGCGGCGCTCACGTGCCGGGCCACCGAGGTGGACGGCGGCTTCCGCATCAACGGCAGCAAGGCGTGGATCACCAACGGTGGCCGTGCCGACTTCTACACCCTGTTCGCCCGCACCAGCGACGACGGGGCTCGCGGCATCTCGTGCTTCCTGGTCCCGAAGGACACCGAGGGACTCGGCTTCGGCAAACCCGAGGAGAAGATGGGACTGCGCGCCGTACCGACGACGGCCGCGCACTACGACGACGCGTTCGTCCCGGCCGAGCGGCTCATCGGCAAGACCGGGCAGGGCCTGCCCATCGCATTCAGCGCCCTCGATTCCGGGCGTCTGGGCATCGCGGCCGTCGCCGTCGGCCTGGCGCAGGGCGCGCTCGACGATGCCGTCGCATACGCCAAGGAGCGCAAGGCATTCGGCAAGCGCATCATCGACCATCAGGGGCTCGGGTTCGTCCTGGCCGACATGGCCGCCGCGGTCGACTCGGCCCGCGCCACGTACATCGATGCCGCCCGCCGGCGCGACGCCGGACTCCCTTACTCCCGCAACGCGTCCGTCGCGAAGCTCGTCGCGACGGACGCAGCCATGAAGGTCACCACCGACGCTGTCCAGGTGTTCGGCGGATACGGCTACACGCAGGACTTCCCCGTCGAGCGGTACATGCGCGAAGCCAAGATCACCCAGATCTTCGAGGGCACCAATCAGATTCAGCGACTCGTCATCGCCCGCCAACTCGCGGGCTGACGGACGTCAGTCGCCGCAACAGCCGGAGCCGCCCGGATCGATCGCACTACGCATCTCCCGGGTGGCTTCGTTGCGGGCGGCGAGGTCCTCGTCGGCCGGGTAGTCGACCCGGATCAGTGAAAGCCCGTGCGCCGGAGCGACCGCGACGGCACTCGCCCGCACGCGCTCGGCGAGCAGCCCCGCCATCCACTCGACTGTGCGGCGGCCCTCGCCGACCGCGAGCGCGGCACCGACCAGACTCCGCACCATCGACCAACAGAAGGCGTCCGCGCTCACGAAGGCAGTGAGTTCGTGACCCGACTGCTCCCAGTCGAAGCGCTGCAGTTCGCGAACCGTCGTCGCACCCTCGCGACGCTTGCAGAACGCCGCGAAATCGTGCAGACCCAGCAACCGCGACGACGCCTCCCGCATCGCGTCGACGTCGACGTCCTTGGGCCACGCGACGGTGTCCCGGGCGCGCAACGGCTCGGCGCCGTACGGCGCCGTGGTCAACCTGTACTCGTAGTGCCGCCGGATCGCCGAGAACCGTGCGTCGAAATGCTCCGGGGCGAATGAAACGGCTTTGACCCGAACGTCTCTGGGCAGGAACCGGGCCAGCCGGCGAACGAGCCGCGACGGCTCCTCGGGAATCATGTCGGCCGGCACGTCGACGTGCGCCACCTGACCACTCGCGTGGACACCCGCGTCGGTGCGTCCGGCCACCGTCAGCAGCACCGGGGTGCGGACGATCGCACTCAGCTTCTCCTCGATCTCGCCGCACACCGTGCGTCGGCCGGGCTGACGCGCCCAGCCCGAGAAGTCCGTGCCGTCGTAAGAGATGTCGAGCCGCAATCGAACGAACCCGCCGTCCCCGGAGGGAGCGGCGGGTTCGTTCGATTCAGCATGTGCCGAAACCAAGAGGACTAGTCCTTCTTGGCCTCGTCGGCGTCTGCTGCAGTCGCGGTCTCGTTCTCGACACCCTCGACCACGGCGTCGGCGTTCTCGACCTCGGCCTCGGTGGCGTCGGCCTCGACGGCCTCCACCACGTTCTCCTCGGCAGCCTGCGAAGCGGCAACGCGGCGAGCGCGATCCGCCTCGGAGGTGACGGTCTTCTCCTTGACGAGCTCGATGATCGCCATCGGAGCGTTGTCACCCTTGCGGGGGACGGTCTTGATGATGCGGGTGTAGCCACCATCGCGGTCGGCGTAGAACGGGCCGATCTCCGCGAACAGGCCGTGCACGACGTCCTTGTTGCGGATGACCTTGAGAACCTCGCGACGGTCGGCGAGGGTTCCACCCTTGGCCTTGGTCACGAGCTTCTCGGCGTACGGACGCAGGGCCTTGGCCTTGGCCTCCGTGGTGGTGATTCGGCCGTGCTCGAAGAGAGCAGTCGCCAGGTTGGCGAAGATCGCCTTCTGGTGCGACGCCGACCCGCCGAAGCGGGCACCCTTCTTGGGCTTGGGCATTGGAGCTCCTCTGAGGCTCGCCCAGCACATTTGCCCATGTGCCGGGTGATACGGGTTACAGCTGTTCGGTCTCGGCGTAGTCCTGGTCGGTGCCGTCAGCGTCGCTGAAGGAACCGGCATCCGTGTCACTCCACGTCCCGGTGGCGGCGTCGTAGCCGGCAACGGTGGTGGGATCGAAGGATGCAGGGCTGTCCTTGAGGGCGAGGCCGAGCGAATGCAGCTTGACCTTCACCTCGTCGATGGACTTCTGTCCGAAATTGCGGATGTCCAGCAGGTCGGACTCGGTACGACCAACCAACTCGCCGACGGTGTGAACACCCTCGCGCTTGAGGCAGTTGTAGGAACGAACCGTCAGGTCCAGATCCTCGATGGGGAGTCCGAAGGAAGCGATGTGATCGGCCTCGGCAGGCGAGGGTCCGATCTCGATACCTTCTGCTTCGACGTTCAGCTCACGGGCCAGGCCGAAGAGCTCAACCAGGGTCTTGCCCGCCGAAGCGAGCGCGTCCCGAGCGGTGATGGAGTTCTTGGTCTCCACGTCGAGAATCAACCGATCGAAGTCGGTGCGCTGCTCGACGCGAGTCGCCTCCACCTTGTAGGTGACCTTGAGCACCGGCGAGTAGATCGAGTCGACCGGGATACGGCCGATCTCGGCGCCGGACGCCTTGTTCTGGACGGCGGGGACATAGCCGCGACCGCGCTCGACGACGAGCTCGATCTCCAGCTTGCCCTTGTCGTTCAGGGTGGCGATGTGCAGATCCGGGTTGTTGACCGTGACGCCTGCCGGCGGAACGATGTCACCCGCAGTCACGACCCCGGGGCCCTGCTTGCGGACGTACATGGTGACCGGCTCGTCCTCTTCGGAGCTCACGACCAGGCCCTTGAGGTTCAGGATGATGTCGGTGACATCCTCCTTCACACCGGGAACGGTGGTGAACTCGTGCAGGACGCCGTCGATGCGGATGCTGGTGACAGCAGCGCCGGGAATCGACGACAGCAGGGTGCGGCGCAGCGAATTGCCGAGGGTGTACCCGAAGCCTGGCTCGAGGGGCTCGATGACGAACTTCGAGCGGTTTTCAGCGATGACCTCTTCGGTCAGCGTGGGTCGCTGAGAAATGAGCATTGGATTTCCTCCTGTACGGGCGTCCGCTATATGACGCCCACGATGGGAAAGGCTTGGGACCCGGGAGCGGCCGTTACCGACCACTCCCGGGTATCACGCCTTACTTCGAGTAGTACTCGACGATCAGCTGTTCCTGCAGCGGAACCTCGATCTGCGCACGCTCGGGGAGCTGGTGCACCAGGATGCGGAGGCGTCCACCGACGACCTGCAGCCAACCCGGGATCGGGCGATCGCCCTGGGTCTCACGAGCAACCTGGAACGGCAGGGTCGCCAGCGACTTCTCGCGGACATCGATGATGTCGTACTGCGAGACGCGGTAGCTGGGGATGTCGACCTTCTTGTTGTTCACGAGAAGGTGACCGTGCGTGACCAGCTGACGCGCCTGACGGCGGGTACGGGCGAGGCCGGCGCGGTACACGACGTTGTCGAGACGCGACTCCAGGATCTGGAGCAGGTTCTCACCGGTCTTGCCGGGGCGGTTGACCGCCTCCTGGTAGTAGCGGCGGAACTGCTTCTCCATGACGCCGTAGGTGAAGCGTGCCTTCTGCTTCTCCTGCAGCTGGAGCAGGTACTCGCTCTCCTTGATGCGCGCGCGGCCGTGCTGGCCCGGCGGGTAAGGACGCCGCTCGAATGCCTGGTCGCCTCCGACGAGGTCGACGCGCAGACGACGCGACTTGCGGGTGATGGGTCCGGTATAACGTGCCATGTTCTTTTACCTATCCTTCCCGCTACTTAAACCCGACGCCGCTTGGGCGGACGGCAGCCGTTGTGCGGCTGGGGGGTGACATCGGAGATGGTGCCGACCTCGAGGCCGGCAGCCTGCAGCGAGCGGATCGCGGTCTCGCGGCCCGAGCCCGGGCCCTTCACGAAGACGTCGACCTTCTTGACGCCGTGCTCCTGCGCCTTGCGGGCAGCGTTCTCGGCGGCGAGCTGAGCAGCGAACGGCGTCGACTTGCGCGAGCCCTTGAAGCCCACGTGGCCCGACGACGCCCAGGAGATGACGTTGCCGGCCGGGTCGGTGATCGACACGATCGTGTTGTTGAAGGTGCTCTTGATGTGAGCGGCACCGTGCGGGACGTTCTTCTTGTCCCTGCGACGCGCCTTCTGGGTCTTCTTCGGACCGGTGCTACGTGACTTGGGAGGCATTACTTCTTCTTTCCTGCGACGGTGCGCTTCGGACCCTTACGGGTGCGAGCGTTGGTCTTGGTGCGCTGTCCACGCACGGGCAGACCACGGCGGTGGCGCAGGCCCTGGTAGCAGCCGATCTCGATCTTGCGGCGGATGTCCGCCTGCACCTCGCGGCGCAGGTCACCCTCGACCTTCACCGACTCCTCGATGTACTCGCGGAGCTTGGCGAGATCCTCGTCCGTGAGGTCCTTGCTGCGCAGGTCCGGGTTGACACCCGTGGCAGCCAGGATCTCCTTGGAGGTGGTACGGCCGATGCCGTAGATGTAGGTCAGTGCGATCTCCATGCGCTTTTCGCGGGGAAGATCAACACCTGCGAGACGTGCCATGTGGCATTCCTATCGGTGTGCGGAGGTCTGCTCCCAGTCCGTCCCCTGCGCATAAGACTCTGCGTTCCGATCGCAGTGGGGCCCCGGCCTCCGTGCCGGGGGTGGACCGGTACCTGCCCGTGAACGTGCTGAGCCCGGGTACCGGTTGGTGCTGAGAGGTCTTCTTTTGCTTGTTGCCAAGCAGATCTCGAAGAAGCTGTGCTGCTGGGACTAGCCCTGACGCTGCTTGTGACGCAGGTTCTCGCAGATCACCATGACGCGCCCGTTGCGGCGGATCACCTTGCACTTCTCGCAGATCTTCTTGACGCTAGGCTGAACCTTCACGTGCGTCTGATCTCCTGTTGTCTGTCCACCCGAGGGCAGACATAGTTCTCCCCGGCCGGGTGTGGCCGGGGAAGCTTTTACTTGTAGCGGTAAACGATGCGTCCACGCGACAGGTCGTAGGGCGAAAGCTCCACGACCACGCGGTCCTCGGGAAGGATGCGAATGTAGTGCTGACGCATCTTGCCGCTGATGTGTGCGAGGACCTTGTGGCCGTTCTCCAGCTCAATGCGGAACATCGCATTGGGCAGCGGCTCGACAACTCGTCCCTCGACCTCGATGGCCCCGTCCTTCTTAGCCATGTCCTCCGCGATCCGTTGAGTGGCGTATGGGTGCATCGGTTACCGTCACCGGTATCCGCTACAGCGGTGGCTCCAATTGCCGGCCGAGAACGCCACTCCGACGCGAGGTCGGACACGCAAACAACCGATACGCAGGGCGCACCGTTTTTCCATCCTACCGGCATTTGCCGACCAGGCCAAATGCGACCCCGAGTCGCCTCGGCCTCGACCCGAAGGAGTGACCCCCTCACATGCGCGCCCTCGTCCAGCGAGTCACGTCGGCAGCCGTCGCGGTGGACGGCGACGAAGTCGCCCGGATCTCACCAGCCGACGACGGGCAGGGTCTGCTCGTCCTCCTCGGCGTCGGCCACGACGACGATCCTGTCGCCGCCGCGAACCTCGCCCGACGGGTGTGGCGGCTGCGCATCCTCGACGGCGAGAAGTCCGCGTCCGACGTCGACGCGCCGATTCTCGTGGTCAGCCAGTTCACCCTCCTTGCAGACACCCGCAAGAGCCGGCGGCCGTCGTGGTCCGCGGCCGCGCCCCGCGCCGTCGCCGAACCACTCGTCGCCGCATTCGGCGACGCACTGCGCGAGCTCGGCGCCACCGTCGAGGTCGGCCGGTTCGGCGAACACATGCAGGTGAGCCTCGTCAACGACGGACCGGTGACAGTCCTGTTGGAGGGATGACCCCGGGACACGAAAACGCCGAGCGGGCAGCGACTGCTCGCTGCCCGCTCGGTGCTCTTGCTCGGTGTTGTGGGTGAGCTCTGCTCAGTTGTCCCCGGGCCGAAGCGTGAGGATCCTTGGACCGTCCTCGGTCACCGCGACCGTGTGCTCCCAGTGCGCGGCGCGGCTGCCGTCCGTGGTCACCACGGTCCAGTCGTCGCCGAGCACCTCGGTCTCGTACGTGCCGAGCGTGAGCATCGGCTCGATCGCGAGAACCGACCCGATGACGAGGTGCGGACCCTTGCCGGGCGCTCCCTCGTTCGGCAGGAACGGATCCATGTGCATCTCGCGGCCGATCGCGTGCCCCCCGTAGCCGTCGACGATCCCGTAGGACCTGCCGTGCAGCTTCTCCGCGGCATGCGTGCCGAGCTCGATGGCGTGGGAGACATCGGTGAGGCGGTTGCCCTCGACCATCGCCGCGATCCCCGCCTCCATCGACAGCCGCGTCGCCTCACTCAGCTGCGCATCCGCCTCACTGAGTTCGCCGACACCGAACGTCCATGCCGAGTCGCCGTGCCAACCGTCGAGGATCGCTCCGCAGTCGATCGACACGAGGTCACCCTCGACCAGGATGTCGTCCGCCGACGGGATGCCGTGCACGACGCGATCGTTGACCGACGAGCAGATCGAGCCGCTGAAACCGTGGTAACCGAGGAACGACGGCACAGCGCCGGCGTCCCGGATCACCGATTCCGCGACCCGGTCCAACTCGAGGGTGCTGACACCGGGCTTGGCCGCGTCCCGCACCGCCACGAGGGCGGCGCCGACGATCGCGCCCGCCGCCGCCATGGCGTCGAGCTCACCCGCCGTGCGGAACGGAACAACCTTGCGCTTGCGGCCGAAAGCCATTACTTCCCCAGCGCGGCCAGGGCGCGGGCGTTGACCTCTTCGACAGCGCCGACGGCGTCGACGGTGACGATCTGGCCGGCGTAGTAATCGAGCAGCGGTGCCGTCTCCTCGCGGTAGACGCGCATGCGGTTACGGATCACGTCTTCGGTGTCGTCGGCGCGACCGCGGGCGAGCATCCGTTCGACGACGACCTCGTCGTCGACGTCGAACGCCAGCACACCGTCGAGCTTGGCGCCGAGCCCCTCGAGGATGCCCTCGAGGGCCTTCGCCTGATCGACCGTGCGCGGGAAACCGTCCAGCAGGAAGCCGTTGGCGGCATCCGGTTCGGCGACGCGGGCCTTCACCATGTTGTTCGTGATCTCGCTCGGGACGAGATCGCCCGCATCGAGGTACTTCTTGGCCTCGAGCCCCAGCGGCGTCTCCTGCCCGATGTTCGCGCGGAAGAGATCTCCGGTGGAGATGTGCGGAACACCCAACTTCTCGGACAGAATCGCGGCCTGGGTGCCCTTACCGGCACCGGGAGGACCAAGGAGGACAAGTCTCACTTGAGGAACCCTTCATAGTTTCGCTGCATGAGCTGGCTCTCGATCTGCTTCACGGTATCGAGGCCCACACTGACCATAATCAGCACCGCGGTGCCACCGAACGGCAGGTTCTGCACACCACCCGAATTGCCGATGTCGAGGAACAGATTCGGCAGGACCGCGATGGTGCCGAGATAGATCGCACCCGGCAGAGTGATACGGCTCAGTACGTAGTTCAAGTAGTCGGCGGTCGGGCGACCCGGACGGATGCCCGGGATGAAGCCGCCGAACTTCTTCATCTCGTCCGCGCGTTCCTCCGGATTGAAGGTGATCGCGACGTAGAAGTAGGTGAAGAAGACGATCATGCCGAAGTAGATCAGGATGTAGACCGGGTTGGCCGGGTTCACCAGGTACTCGTTGATGAACCGCTGCCACCAGCTCGGATCCGTGCTCGTGTTGGCGCCGGTGAGCTGCGCGATGAGGTTCGGCAGGTACAGCAGCGACGACGCGAAGATCACCGGGATGACGCCGGCCTGGTTGACCTTGAGCGGCAGGTACGTGGACGATCCGCCGTACATGCGGCGACCGACCATGCGCTTGGCGTACTGCACCGGGATCCGGCGCTGACCCTGCTCGACGAACACGACGCCCGCGATGATCGCCAGTGCGGCGACACACACGAGTGCGAAGGTGAGGCCGCCACGGCTGTCGAGGATGGCCTTGCCCTCGGACGGGATGCGCGAGGCGATACCGGCGAAGATCAGCAGCGACATGCCGTTGCCGACACCGCGTTCGGTGATGAGCTCACCGAACCACATGACGAGCGCAGCGCCGGCCGTCATCACCAACACGATGATGATCAACCCGAAGACGCTCTCGTCCGCGATGATCGGTTGGCTACAGCCCTGCAGCAACTGGCCGCGCGCAGCGAGCGCAACGATGCCGGTCGACTGCAGGATCGCGAGCGCGATCGAGAGGTAGCGCGTGTACTGCGTCATCTTCGCCTGGCCCGACTGGCCCTCCTTGCGGAGTTCCTCGAACTTGGGGATGACGACAGTGAGGAGCTGGACGATGATGCTCGCCGTGATGTACGGCATGATGCCGATCGCGAACACCGACAGCTGCAGGAGCGCGCCGCCGGAGAACAGGTTGATCAGCGAGTAGATGCCGGCCGACTCACCGCCGGAGACCTGGTCGATACAGGCACGGACGTTTCCGTAGTCGACGCCCGGGGACGGCAGCGTCGCGCCGAGGCGATACAGGGCGACCAGACCGAGTGTGAAGAGGATCTTCCGCCTCAGGTCTACCGTCCTGAGGGCCGAGACAAAGGCGGAAAGCAAAGATCCTCCTGGGCGCACGACTGACAGGGAAGCGAACCTATTGGTCCGTCCGGTGGGATTGCAGAACTCTAGAACTCTAACAGTGACACATGAAATTACAGCCCAGTCCCGGGCTGTCCGGCCACCAGTATGCCTCGCCGAGAAGGCCGCTGAACGAAGAATGGCCGCAGCACCACCCCGAGGGACGGTGTTGCGGCCATTCTTGCGATCAGACGAGCGAGATCACAGCTCGGTGGTGGTACCACCGGCAGCGGCGATCTTCTCCTTGGCAGCGCCCGAGAACTTGTTCGCGGTGACCTGGACGGCAACCGCGATCTCGCCCTCGGCGAGCACCTTCACGAGCTGGTTCTTGCGAACCGCGCCCGCGGCGACGAGCTCGGCAACGCCGATCTGTCCACCCTCGGGGAACAGACGGGCGATGTCGCCGACGTTGACGACCTGGTACTCGGTGCGGAACGCATTCTTGAAGCCCTTGAGCTTGGGCAGACGCATGTGAAGCGGCATCTGTCCACCCTCGAAGGCGGCCGAGACGTTCTTGCGAGCCTTGGTGCCCTTGGTACCGCGACCGGCGGTCTTGCCCTTCGAGCCCTCACCGCGACCGACGCGAGTCTTGTCGGTCTTGGCTCCGGCAGCAGGACGCAGGTGGTGCAACTTGATGGTCATGGTTAGACCTCCTCAACCGTGACGAGGTGGCGCACCACGTTGATCAGACCACGGTTCTGCGCGTTGTCCTCGCGGACGACGGACTGACGGATGCCCTTCAGTCCGAGGGTGCGCATGCTGTCCCGCTGGTTCTGCTTGGTGCCGATGGTGCTCTTGACCTGGGTGACCTTGAGCTGTGCCATTACTTCACGCTCCCAGCCTGTGCACGAGCGCGGAGCATGCCGGCAGGGGCAACGTCCTCGAGGGGCAGGCCACGACGGGCTGCAACCTCTTCCGGACGCTGCAGACCCTTGAGGGCGGCAACCGTCGCGTGCACAACATTGATGGCGTTGTCGCTACCGAGCGACTTGGCGAGGATGTCGGAGACACCCGCGCACTCCAGCACGGCACGCACCGCGCCACCGGCGATGACACCGGTACCGGGGCTGGCCGGACGCAGCATGACGACGCCGGCAGCCGCCTCACCCTGGACGGGGTGAGTGATGGTGCTACCGATCAGCGGCACGCGGAAGAAGTTCTTGCGAGCTTCCTCGACGCCCTTCTGGATGGCCGCGGGAACTTCCTTGGCCTTGCCGTAGCCGACACCGACGAGTCCGTTGCCGTCGCCGACGATCACGAGAGCGGTGAAGCTGAAGCGACGACCACCCTTGACGACCTTCGAGACGCGGTTGATGGAGACGACGCGCTCGATGTGGTTCGACTTCTCGGCGGCGTTGTCACGACGGTTGTCCCGACGATCACGGCCACCGCGGTTGTCGCCCTGGTTCGGGCCATTCTGTCCGGCGGGTCCGCTTCCGCCGTCACGCCTTTGACGTCCCGGCATCAGGCATTCCTTCCGTTAGTAATGTTGGTCATCAGAACTTCAACCCGCCTTCGCGTGCGGCGTCCGCCAGGGCCGCGATGCGGCCGCTGTAGGTGTGGCCACCGCGGTCGAAGACCACGGCCTCCACGCCGGCAGCCTTGGCACGCTCGGCGATCAGCTGACCGACCTTGGCACCGCGAGCCTTCTTGTCGCCCTCCAGCGCACGCACGTCGGCCTCGATGGTCGACGCAGCGGCCAGGGTCTTGCCGGCCAGGTCGTCCACCAGCTGCACGTGGATGTGCCGCGACGAACGGTTCACCACGAGACGGGGACGCTCGGGGGTGCCGGAGACCTTCTTGCGGAGACGGAAGTGACGACGCGCCTTCGACAGACGACGCGTGGTGGACACGTCCTTGCCCAGCGGGATCCGCTTGGCTTTCTGATTTGCAGTCTGGCTCATATCACTTACCCGTCTTTCCGACCTTGCGACGGACCTGCTCACCCTCGTAGCGGATGCCCTTGCCCTTGTACGGGTCGGACTTGCGCAGGCGGCGGATGTTGGCCGCGATCTGGCCGACCTTCTGCTTGTCGATGCCGGAGATCGAGAACTTGGTCGGCGACTCGACAGCGAAGGTGATGCCCTCCGGAGCCTCGATCGGGACCGGGTGGCTGTAGCCGAGGGCGAACTCGAGGTCCTGACCCTTCAGCGCCACACGGTAACCGACACCGTGGATCTCCATCTTGGTGGTGTAACCAGCGGTGACACCGGTGATCATGTTCTGCACCAGGGTGCGCGACAGACCGTGCAGCGCACGGCTGCGACGCTCGTCGTCGGGACGGGTGACCAGCAGGGCACCGTCCTCACCCTTGGCGACCGAGATCGGCTCGGACACGGTCAGCGACAGCGAACCCTTGGGTCCCTTGATCGCGACGTCCTGGCCGTCGATGGTCACGTCGACGCCCGCGGGGACGGCGACCGGAATCTTTCCAATACGCGACATAGTGGTGGCCTCTCTTACCAGACGTAGGCGAGGACTTCCCCGCCCACACCCTGATTGGCCGCCTGACGATCGGTGAGCAGACCGGACGACGTGGAGATGATGGCCACGCCGAGGCCGCCCAGGACCTTGGGCAGGTTGGTGGACTTCGCGTACACGCGCAGACCGGGCTTCGAGACTCGGCGCAGGCCGGCGAGGCTGCGCTCGCGGCTCGGGCCGTACTTGAGGTCGACGATCAGCGTCTTGCCGACCTCGGCATCCTCGGTGCGGTAGTCGGCGATGTAGCCCTCGCGCTTGAGGATCTCGGCGATGTTCGCCTTGATCTTCGAGTGCGGCAGCTTCACCTCGTCGTGGTACGCCGAGTTGGCATTACGCAGACGCGTCAAGAAGTCTGCGATCGGATCAGTCATGGTCATGAGTTGACCTGTGCACCTTTCTCGTTGGGGTTCCCATGCAACACCGGAGTCCGGGCCCGCTCCCCCGATCACTCGGAGGAACGGGCCCGGCCCGATCGTGGGCCTACAACGAAGTGGTTCTTTACTTCACCGTTCCCGCGGGTGCGGGACGGAAGTCTTCGTTGGTTCGCTTACCAGGAGCTCTTGTGAACGCCCGGCAGCTCGCCGGCGTGCGCCATCTCGCGAACGCAGATTCGGCACAGGCCGAACTTGCGGAACACGGAGTGCGGACGTCCGCACTTCTGGCAGCGGGTGTACGCGCGCACCGCGAACTTCGGCTTCTTGTTGGCCTTGTTGACCAGTGCCTTCTTAGCCATGGGCTCAGTTCTCCTTGAACGGGAAGCCGAGGTGCTTGAGCAGCGCACGGCCTTCTTCGTTGTTGGTGGCGGTGGTCACGACGGTGATGTCCATACCGCGCGGACGATCGATCTTGTCCACGTCGATCTCGTGGAACATCGACTGCTCGTTGAGGCCGAACGTGTAGTTGCCGTTGCCGTCGAACTGGTTGCCCGACAGGCCGCGGAAGTCGCGGATACGGGGCAGCGCGATGGACACGAGACGGTCCAGGAACTCCCACATGCGGTCGCCGCGCAGCGTCACGCGCGCGCCGATCGGCATGCCCTCACGCAGCTTGAACTGCGCGATGGACTTGCGGGCCTTCCGGATCTCCGGCTTCTGACCGGTGATCAGGGTCAGGTCGGCAACCGCGCCGTTGATCAGCTTGGCGTCACGGGCGGCGTCGCCGACACCCATGTTGACGACAACCTTGACCAGGCCGGGGATCTGCATGACGTTCGCGTAATCGAACTCAGCGTTCAGCGCGTCCTTGATCTCCGCACGGTAGCGGGCCTTCAGGCGCGGCTGGGTCTTGTTCTCGGTGGAGGTCATGTCAGATGTCCTTCCCGTTCTTCCGGGAAATGCGAACGCGCTTGCCGGTCTCCTCGTCGGTGCGGTAGCCGACGCGAGTCGGGTTCCCGTCCGAGTCGACGACCATGACGTTCGAGACGTTGATCGGAGCTTCCTGCGTCACGATGCCGCCCGAGGAGGCGCCACGCTCGTTCGCAGAAACCGCGGTGTGCTTCTTGATGCGGTTGACGCCCTCGACGAGGACCTTGTTGGTCGCGGGGTAGGCCTGGATGACCTTGCCCTTCGCGCCCTTGTCCTTGCCGGCGATGACCAGCACGGTGTCACCCTTGTGCACCTTCATCACAGCACCTCCGGGGCGAGCGAGACGATCTTCATGAACTTCTTCTCGCGCAGCTCACGGCCGACGGGGCCGAAGATGCGAGTGCCGCGAGGATCGTTGTCCGCCTTGATGATGACGGCAGCGTTCTCGTCGAACTTGATGTAGGAACCGTCCGGACGACGACGCTCCTTGGCGGTGCGGACGACGACGGCCTTGACGACGTCACCCTTCTTCACGTTTCCACCCGGGGTTGCGTCCTTGACGGTGGCGACGATGATGTCGCCGATCCCGGCGTAGCGACGAGACGAGCCACCGAGAACGCGGATGCAGAGAATCTCCTTGGCACCCGTGTTGTCGGCGACGCGCAGTCGCGACTCCTGCTGAATCACTTACTTCTCCTTGACCTGGCTTGTTTCGACCTGGTGGTTCACACGCGAATCACCGGGTCGTGCGCGGCAGATTTCCGACCCGACGCGCGCGGTCCGTACCCGCCGATGGTGGGGCCACCACTGCTTTCACAGGGCAACCCCACCATCGTACTGGATACACTCTTCGGCTCTTACTTGGCCTTCTCGAGGACCTCGACCAGACGCCAGCGCTTGGTGGCCGACAACGGACGGGTCTCCATCAGCTGCACGCGATCGCCGATGCCGGCGGTGCCGTTCTCGTCGTGCGCCTTGACCTTGGTGGTCCGACGGATGATCTTGCCGTAGAGCGGGTGCTTCACCCGGTCCTCCAGCTCGACCACGATGGTCTTCTCCATCTTGTCGGAGACCACGTAACCGGTGCGGACCTTGCGGCTGCCGCGATCTTCGGTGCTGTTGGTGCTCACTGCCTTATCCTCGCTCATGCGGCGTCACCTGCGTCCGGACCAGCGGCCAGGCCGAGCTCGCGCTCACGCAGGACGGTGTAGATGCGCGCAATCTCGTGACGGACCGTGCGCAGCCGGCGGTTGTTGTCCAGCTGGCCGGTTGCCATCTGGAAGCGAAGGTTGAACAGTTCTTCCTTCGCCTCGCGGAGCTTGGTGACCAGTTCTTCGTCGGTCAGCTCGCGGAGCTCTGCAGCAGGGCTGGTGGTTGCCATCAGAACTGCTCCTCCCTCGTCACGATCCGGCACTTGCACGGGAGCTTGTGCATCGCGCGGCGCAGGGCCTCGCGGGCGATCTCCTCGTTCGGGTAGCTCATCTCGAACATGACCCGTCCGGGCTTGATGTTCGCGACCCACCACTCCGGCGAACCCTTACCGGAACCCATGCGGGTCTCGGCAGGCTTCTTGGTGAGCGGGCGATCCGGGAAGATGTTGATCCAGATCTTGCCGCCACGCTTGATGTGGCGAGTCATGGCGATACGAGCGGACTCGATCTGCCGGTTGGTGATGTAGGCGGGCTCGAGAGCCTGGATGCCGTACTCACCGAAGGCCACCTGGGTACCGCCCTTGGCGGCACCCGAACGGCTCGGGTGGTGCTGCTTGCGGTGCTTGACCCGGCGCGGGATCAACATGCGTCAGCCCTCCTTCTGCTCGGTAGAAGCGGGAGCATCGGCGGTTGCGGTCGCAGCGCGACCGGCCTCGGTGCTGGTCGCCGTGGTGCCGGCGGCACCGGAGCGACGCGGACGGCTCGGGCGCTCGCGACGCGGGCGCTCGGCCGGGGCGGCGGCGGACAGCTCACGCTTGCCACCGACGATGTCGCCCTTGTAGATCCAGACCTTCACGCCGATGCGACCGAAGGTGGTCTTGGCCTCGTAGAGGCCGTAGTCGATGTCCGCACGCAGCGTGTGCAGCGGAACGCGACCCTCACGGTAGAACTCCGAGCGGCTCATCTCGGCGCCGCCGAGGCGGCCCGAGCACTGCACGCGGATGCCCTTGACGTTCGGCTGACGCATGGCCGACTGGATGGCCTTGCGCATCGCACGACGGAACGCGACACGGTTCGAGAGCTGCTCGGCGACACCCTGTGCCACGAGCTGAGCCTCGGCCTCGGCGTTCTTGACCTCGAGGATGTTCAGCTGGACCTGCTTGCCGGTCAGCTTCTCGAGCTCGGCGCGGATGCGATCGGCCTCGGCGCCACGGCGACCGATGACGATGCCCGGACGCGCGGTGTGGATGTCCACACGCACACGGTCACGGGTGCGCTCGATCTCGACCTTCGCGATGCCCGCGCGCTCCATGCCGGTGGCGAGGAGCTTACGGATCGCGACGTCTTCCTTGACGTACTCCGCGTACTGCTTGTCTGCGTACCAGCGCGACTTCCAGTCGGTCGTGATGCCGAGACGGAAGCCGTGCGGGTTGATCTTCTGGCCCACTACTGACCACTTCCCTTCCGGCGGTTACGACCCGAGGCGGCACCCCGGTTCGCCACACTTTCCACAATGACGGTGATGTGGCTCGAACGCTTGCGGATCCGGAAGGCCCGGCCCTGGGCGCGCGGCTGGAACCGCTTGAGGGTCGCACCCTCGTCCACGAACGCCGTCGAGACGACGAGGGTGGCGGGATCCAGATTCAGGTTGTTCTGCGCGTTGGCAGCGGCGCTGGCGATCACCTTCGCGACCGGCTCAGCCGCGGCCTGCGGTGCGAACTTGAGGATCGCGAGAGCCTCGTCGACCGACTTGCCGCGGACGATGTCCACGACACGGCGCGCCTTCATGGGGGTCACGCGCACGTGGCGCGCGACCGCCTTCGCGGTGGGGTTCTGGGTTTCAGTACTCATCGACGCTTGCTCTTCCGGTCGTCCTTGATGTGGCCCTTGAACGTCCTGGTCGGTGCAAACTCTCCGAGCTTGTGGCCAACCATCGAATCCGAAACGAACACCGGAACGTGCTTGCGTCCGTCGTGGACGGCAAACGTGTGACCGATGAAGTCCGGAATGATCGTGGAACGACGGCTCCAGGTCTTGATGACCTGCTTGGTGCCCTTCTCGTTCTGCACGTCCACCTTCGCAAGGAGGTGGTCATCGACGAACGGGCCCTTCTTCAGGCTGCGTGGCATCCTTCACTCCCTCCTTGACTAGCGCTTCTTGCCGGTACGGCGACGACGGACGATGAGCTTGTCGCTCGCCTTGTTCTTGCGGGTGCGGCCCTCGGGCTTGCCCCAGGGGCTGACCGGGTGGCGACCACCGGAGGTCTTACCCTCACCACCACCGTGCGGGTGGTCGACCGGGTTCATGACGACACCACGGACGGTCGGGCGGACGCCCTTCCAGCGCATGCGGCCGGCCTTGCCCCAGTTGATGTTCGACTGCTCGGCGTTGCCGACCTCGCCGACGGTGGCGCGGCAGCGCACGTCGACGCGACGGATCTCACCGGACGGCATACGCAGCGTGGCGTAGGTGCCTTCCTTGCCCAGCAGCTGGATGCTGGCGCCGGCGGAGCGGGCCATCTTGGCACCGCCGCCCGGACGCAGCTCCACAGCGTGGATCGTGGTACCGGTGGGGATGTTGCGCAGCGGCAGGTTGTTGCCCGGCTTGATGTCGGCGCCTGCGCCGGACTCGATCGGAGCGCCCTGCACCAGGCCCTTGGGGGCGATGATGTAGCGCTTCTCGCCGTCTGCGTAGTGCAGCAGCGCGATGCGAGCGGTGCGGTTGGGGTCGTACTCGATGTGAGCGACCTTGGCCGGCACGCCGTCCTTGTCGTTGCGACGGAAGTCGATCAACCGGTAGGCGCGCTTGTGACCGCCACCCTTGTGACGGGTGGTGATGCGACCGTGGGCGTTACGACCACCGCGACCGTGCAGCGGGCGAATGAGCGACTTCTCGGGCGTCGACCGAGTGATCTCGGCGAAGTCCGAGACGCTCGAGCCGCGGCGGCCCGGGGTAGTCGGCTTGTACTTACGGATTGCCATGAGTCTTCTCGTCCTCTATATCTCGTCAAGTCCCAGACGCTTACGCGACCGGGCCTCCGAAGATCTCGATGGGCTTGCTGTCGGCCGAGAGGGTCACGAGCGCGCGCTTGGTGTCCTTGCGCTTG
The DNA here is from genome assembly GCF_002094305.1 of Prescottella equi. Taxonomy (GTDB): domain Bacteria; phylum Actinomycetota; class Actinomycetes; order Mycobacteriales; family Mycobacteriaceae; genus Prescottella; species Prescottella equi. The sequence goes on along the minus strand of NZ_LWTX01000001.1, from coordinate 15,525 downwards.
CCGTAACCGAAGCGGGTCCGCTTGCGCTTGCCCTGACGGTTGGCGGTGTTGACGCTGGTCACGGTGACGCCGAAGACCTTCTCGACGGCAATCTTGATCTGCGTCTTGTTCGAGTCCGGGTGCACCAGGAAGGTGTAGGTGCCTTCCTCGATCAGTCCGTAGGACTTCTCGGAGATGACCGGGGCCAGCAAGATGTCGCGGGGGTCGGCGATGGTGGTCACTTGCTCTCCTCCTCGTTCTTGGCCGGGCCCGCGATGAAGGTGTTCAGAGCCTCGAGGCTGAACACGACGTCATCGCTGTTGAGCACGTCGTAGGTGTTGAGCTGGTCGGGTGCGATGGGGTGCACGCCGTCCAGGTTCTGGACGCTCTTCCACGCGGCGATGTCCTCGCGGCCGACGACCAGCAGGAACTTCTTGCGGTCGGACAGCTCGCCCAGGAACGACTTCGCCGTCTTGGTGGACGGGACCTGCCCGGCGACCAGTTCGGTGATGACGTGGATGCGCTCGTTGCGGGCCCGGTCGGAGAGGGCGCCACGCAGAGCGGCAGCCTTCATCTTCTTGGGGGTGCGCTGCGAGTAGTCGCGCGGCTGCGGGCCGTGGACGGTGCCACCGCCGGCGAACTGCGGCGCACGGGTCGAGCCCTGACGTGCGCGGCCGGTGCCCTTCTGGCGGTACGGCTTCTTGCCACCACCGCGGACCTCGCCGCGGGTCTTGGTGGAGTGCGTGCCCTGACGTGCCGCAGCGAGCTGCGCGACGACGACCTGGTGCATCAGAGCGATGTTCGCGGTCGCGTCGAAGATCTCGGAGGGGAGATCGACGGTGCCGTTGGTCTTGCCACCGGCGGCCTTGACGTCGAGGGTCAGCTTGGTTGCGGTCTCGGTCATGCCGAAGCACCACCCTTCACTGCGGTCTTGACGATCACGAGGCCACCCTTGCGGCCCGGGATCGCACCCTTGATCAGCAGCAGACCGTTCTCGGCATCCACCTTGTGGACCGAGAGGTTCTGCGTCGTGATGCGGTCGGAGCCCATACGGCCCGACATGCGCATGCCCTTGAACACGCGACCGGGGGTGGCACAGCCACCGATGGAACCCGGGCGACGGTGGACAGCCTGTGCGCCGTGCGAGGCGCCCTGGCCGGCGAAGCCGTGACGCTTCATGGTGCCGGCGAAGCCCTTGCCCTTGCTGGTGCCGGTGACGTCGACGTATGCGCCGTCCTCGAACACCTCGGCCGTCAGCTCCTGGCCGACCTCGTACTCCGAGGTGTCGGCGACGCGGAGCTCGACGACGTGGCGACGCGGGGTGACGCCGGCCTTGGCGAACTGGCCCGAGGTGGGCTTGTTCACCTTGCGCGGGTCGATGGCGCCGAACGCCAGCTGCACGGCGCTGTAGCCGTCACGCTCTTCGGTACGGATCTGGGTGACGACGTTCGGCCCGGCCTTGACGACGGTGACCGGAACGACCCGGTTGTTCTCGTCGAAGACCTGGGTCATGCCGAGCTTGGTGCCCAGGATTCCCTTGATCTGATTAGTCATTTGATATCTCCGCTGCGTCTTCCCAAGCTCACTGGATGTTCACGTCGACGCTGGCCGGAAGGTCGATGCGCATGAGCGCGTCGACCGTCTTCGGCGTCGGGTCGAGGATGTCGATCAGCCGCTTGTGAGTACGCATCTCGAAGTGCTCGCGCGAGTCCTTGTACTTGTGCGGCGAGCGGATGACGCAGTACACGTTCTTCTCGGTAGGCAACGGCACCGGGCCGACCACGCGTGCCCCGGTACGGGTCACCGTCTCGACGATCTTGCGCGCTGACGCGTCGATCGCCTCGTGGTCATAGGCCTTGAGCCTGATGCGGATCTTCTGTCCCGCCACGCTTGTGTCCTTTTCTTGCCGCGTTTCGTAGAACCCGAACGAGCCGGGGACTACCTCGTCTGCACAGCCCTCGGCTGAAACACGACACGAACAACACACACTCGCGATCGAGACATCACTCGATCCGCTGCCGCTGTTCATGTGTCATGGTTCTCCGGTCCACGCGGTCGGGCGTGTCGCCCTGTCGCTCATTCCCCGGCCCCGGAAATCCCTTCCCAGGAGCCGCGAGAACCGCACCGGATGCACCCGCGAGGGGCGCAAACTTTGGGTACTGCTTCCGTCTTGCATCGTCGTGACCAGGCACTTCGTCCCGATACTCGACTTTCATCCAGCCCGACTCGGGTCGCAACGGAGCGCGTCCCAGTCAAGGCAACCCGATCAGTATGCCGTAGCCGACCCTCGAGATCAAATCGCAGTCGCTCGGACTTCCGAGGTCAGCGGCCGAATCCGACCCAGCCATCTTACTCGTGAGTAAGATCTCCGCCATGACATCGACCCCCACCGCCACGTACCGAAGCTGGCAGAAGTTGCCCGCCAACGGATTCGGGCGCGCGCTGTTCTCCCTCGGCATGTGTGTGCGAGTGCCGTACTTCGCGACGGTGCTTCCGACCGTCGACCGGCTCGAGCCCGGACACTGCGAGGTGACCGCGCCGAAATGGTGGGGTGTGCACAACCACATCGGCACCTTCCACGCGATCGCGGCCTGCAATCTCGCCGAGGCGGCCATGGGGATGCTCGCGGAGGCGACCGTGCCGGTCGGTCATCGGTGGATCCCCAAGGCGATGAACGTCCGCTACCTCGCGAAGGCACAGTCCCGGCTGCGCGCGATCGCGACCCTCGACCGGATCCCCGACTTCGACACCGTCACCGAGGGAACGGAACTGACCATCCCGGTGTCGATCCGCGACCGCGCCGGCACGGAGGTCGTGCACGCCGACATCACCGTCTGGGTGACGCCCGCCTGACCGAGCGCTGCGCCGTGAGGGCGAGCGAACCCGGACCCGATATATTTGATCCGATCCGATTTTGTTGCACGCATCACACCAGCGGCCCCTACCGGCCCCGGCCGGGACCCGCGGACGAAGCGGGCACGCGTCCTGCCGAGGAGAAGTCATGGCCCCGCCCGCAGCCCGGTCGACGGGTAATCTCCGACGCCGTCCCCAGTTGTCCGACGACGTCGCGGTGCACGTGCGCAATGTGATCATGTCGGGCGGCGTGCGCCCGGGCGAGTTCATCCGCCTCGACGAGACCGCGGCCGAACTCGGCGTGAGTGTCACCCCCGTCCGCGAGGCTCTGCTGACCTTGCGGGGCGAGGGACTCGTGGAGCTGGTCCCCCACCGCGGCTATGTCGTCGCCCCGCTGAGCCGCGACGACGTCAACGACGTCTTCTGGCTGCAGGGCCGGATCGCCGAGGAGTTGGCCGGACGGGCCGTCGACCACGTCGACGACGAGGCGCTCGCCGAGCTGACCGCGATCAACGATCGGCTGCGGCAGGCCGTCGAACTCGGGGACGCCGTCCGGATCGAGGAACTCGAGTTCGCCTTCCACCGGATCATCAATCGTTTGGCAGGGGCCCGGAAGTTGTCGTGGTTCCTGCTCGGCGCCACCCGCTACACCCCGGTCCACTTCTATTCGGCCGATCGCGAGTGGGGCGACGAGGCCGTGGCCAGCCACGCGCGGCTCGTCGCGGCCCTCGCCGCTCGGGACCACGCCGGCGTCGCGGACGAGACCCGCGCCCATTTCGACGACGGCGCGAAGCGTCTGGTTCGACACCTGGAAACGATCGGAATCTGGGACTGATCGCCTGGTCAGGCGCGTCGCCGGCCGGGAACTCGGACGCGGTGGACGAACGGTGCGCCGGGCCGTGGACGGCTTGTGGCGGCCGCCACGCGGGTAACATTCCCCGGCAGCGGCGGGAATACACGTCGACGGAGGACGGCCCCTTGGCCCCCGAATGGCGGAGAGCCATCCAACCCAGGTGAACTAGCGGAGTGTCGATGCCAATATTCCAGGACGCAGCCGTGCTCGTCGACGACGTCCACAAGTCCTTCGGCGAGGTGAAGGCTCTGCAGGGCGTCAGCTTCGAAGCCAAGCGCGGGACGGTTCTGGGCATCCTCGGCCCCAACGGCGCCGGCAAGACGACCACCGTGAAGGTTCTGTCGACGCTGCTGCGACCGGACCGGGGCCGTGCGCTGGTCGCGGGACACGACGTCGTCACGCACGCCGCCGACGTCCGCCGTTCGATCATGATGACGGGCCAGTACGCAGCGCTCGACGAGACGCTGTCGGGCCGGGAGAACATCGAACTGTTCGGGCGTCTGATGGGGCTCGATCGCGCCTCCGCGAAGCAGCGGGCGCAGGATCTGCTCACCGAGTTCGATCTGCTCGACACGGGCAAGCGCCCGGTCCGCGGCTATTCCGGCGGCATGCGCCGGCGCATCGACATCGCGTGCGGACTGGTCGTGCGCCCGGAGGTCGTGTTCCTGGACGAGCCGACGACCGGACTCGATCCGCGCAGCCGCCAGGGTGTGTGGGCGCTCGTCGACACCCTCAAGGAACAGGGCATCACGGTGCTGCTGACCACGCAGTACCTGGAGGAGGCGGACCTGCTCAGCGACAACATCATCGTCATCGACCGCGGCACCGTCATCGCGGAGGGCACCGCCGATCAGCTCAAGGAGCGCACGGGCGGCAGCTACTGCGAGGTCGTCCCGCTGGATCCGCAGAAGTTGCCGTGGGCGATCCACGCGCTCGGCAATCTGGTTCCGCACGAGATCCGCACCGAGATCGCCGAAGGCGCCGATCGCGTGTCCGTGCCGGCCCCCGACGGCGCCGCCACGCTGTCCGAGGCGCTGCGCCGCCTGGACGCGGCGGGCATCGAGCTCGCCGACATCGCGCTGCGCCGGCCGTCCCTCGACGACGTCTTCCTCTCCCTGACCGGTCATTCCGCTCCGGGGGCCGAGCGATGACCTCTGGGGCCAACAGCGCGGCGAAGAGGCTGGCGGTTTCCGCAGCCTCCGAGCGGGCTTCCGTGGCGGTTCCGGCCAAGCGCGTCGGCTCGCACCGGCGTCCGGACCCCAACGGGTTCCAGCAGTGGCTCGCGCTCACCGGCCGCAGCCTCAAGACGATGGTGAAGACCGGCGAGCTCGCGGTCGCGGTGATCGCGCCGCTGATCTTCACCGTCGGCTTCTATCTGCCGCTGCGGTTCGTGATGAAGCTCCAGGGCGTCGACTACGCGCAGTTCCTCATGCCGATCATCGTGTTGCAGGCGATGGCCTTCACGGCCATCTCGGCGTCGCAGGTCGCCTCGGTGGAGTCGCTGCTCGGCCTGACGACGAGACTCAAGACGATGCCCGTCGCGGGACCCGTGCCACTGCTCTCGCGCATGACCCGCGCCCTCGTCCGGTCTGTGATCACCCTCGTGGCGGCGTTGGCGTACGGCTACGCCATCGGTTTCCGATTCAGCGCGGGCGCGGCGCAGGCAGCGCTGTTCTGCGCGTTGGCGCTGTCCATCAGTGTGGCGCTGTCGCTGGGTGCGGACGCGATCGGCACCCTGGCGAAGTCCCCGGAGGCGACGTCCCAGGCGCTCGCGCTGCCGCAGCTGATCCTCGGCATGCTGTCGTGCGGCTTCGTCCCGGAGACCGGGTTCCCCGAATGGATCCGGCCGTTCGTGCGCAACCAGCCGATCTCGCAGTTCTCGTTCGCGATGCGGGACATGGCCGAGGGCGGGGTCACCGCGTCGTCGCTCTTTCCGGCCGTCGCGTGGTGTGTGGGTCTGGTCGTGGTCTTCGCGCCACTGGCCGTGTGGGCGAGTATGAGGCGCAAATGAGTGAATCCCCGGAACGCACGATGACGTCGAGCCGAGTGGCGCGGGCGTCTGCTTCCTCCATCGATTTCCCGCCGCCCACCGAGGCGTGGCCGGAGTCGTCCCCCAAGGCGTTGTGGGTGCACAGCACCGTCCAGTGCCGACGTCTCCTCAAGCGCTGGTCGCGGGACCCTTCCACGATGATCCAGGCGCTGCTCTATCCGGCCCTCACCCTCGTGATGTTCCGGATCGTCATCGGCAACACCGTGACGGCAGCGACGGGACAACCCGCCGTCTACGGTCAGGTTCCGATGATCATCCTGATCGGTGCCATGTTCGGTTCCATCGTCAGCGCCGTCGGATTGCGGGCCGAACGCAAGAACGGCCTGCTGTCGCGCTTCTGGACGCTGCCGATCCATCGGGCCGCCGGCCTGGTGGGCCGCATGATGGCGGAAGCCGTGCGCGTGACCATCACCACGATCGTCATCCTCGTGGTGGGTGTCTTCCTCGGATTCCGGCTGACGCAGGGATTCCTGCCGAGTGTGTTCCTGGTGATCCTGCCGGTGATCTTCGGCATGGGCTTCGCGATGATGGTGACCGCGCTGGCCACGGTGTCGGGCGACGCGCCGCTGGTCGAACTCGTGTCGATCGGCTGCACCCTGTTGATGTTCTTCAACTCGGGTTTCGTGCCCGTCATGGCGTATCCGACCTGGTTGCAGCCGGTGGTGGCGGCGCAGCCGATGTCGTGCGCGATCGATGCGATGCGCGGGCTGGCGATGGGTGGTCCGATCCTCGAACCCGTGCTGCAGACCCTGGCGTGGTCGTTCGGCATGATGGCCGTGTTCGTGTATCCGGCGATCAAGGGCTACCGGCGCGCGGCCGCAACCGGCTGAGCGCGTTCGCCTCCGGCTCGGTACGGGCCGTCCGCAATACACCTCACGTTCACCCTCCCCGGAGGGCGAATGTGCGCTTCGTCTGATATTTGTTTCAGTGAGTTCAGAGGGTTGGGTTTCCGTCCGCTGTGCTTCATCCCTCCCCTTTTCTGTTCTCCAGGAGCATCCGCATGGCTTTTCGGCGGCGCCCGGCAGCGAAATTCCTCGCCGCCGCGGCCGTGGTCCTCTTCGGCGCACTCGGTTTCCCACCGCCCGCCGCGACAGCAGATCCCGGACCGGGCCGGGCCGACCTGCCGGGGGCGTTGACGTCCGCCCCTCCCCCCGGCGCCAACGACTGGAACTGCCGCCCCGGCGCAAGGCACCCACGCCCGGTGATCCTCGTCCACGGCACCGGCATGGACATGGGCAGCTGGGGCGCACTGTCCCCCGCACTGCAACGCGAGGGATACTGCGTCTTCGCCCTGGACTACGGCCTGGCGACGGGCGCGTGGGGTCGCGGTGACATCCGTGCCTCGGCCCGTGAGCTGGCGGGCTTCGTCGATGCGGTGCGGGCCCGGACCGGCGCCGCACAGGTGGACGTCGTCGGCCATTCCCAGGGCGGGACGATGACGCGGCAGTACCTGCGGTTCGAGGGCGGCGCGGATCCGAGCGATCCGTCACGCAACAAGATCCGCAGGCTGGTGATGCTCGGCCCCACGACGCACGGAACGACGTTCGGCGGTCTGCAGACCTTCGTCGACGCCTTCACGTCGCTTCGACTCACCGACGAGCCGACCAACGAATGGCTCGCCGGTCTGGGTTTCGGGCTCGCCTCGTACCAGCAGATGATCGGATCGAAGTTCCTCGCCGCCCTCAACGCCGGCCACGAAACCGTGCCGGGTGTCGACTACCGGGTCATCGCGTCCCGGAGCGACACGGTCGTCACGCCGCCCGAAGGGTCGTTCCTGGTCCCGGGCCCCGGGTCGTCCGTCCTCAACGAGTGGATCCAGGACAGTTGCCCGGCGGCGAACGTCTCGCACGTGGGACTGCTCGACGATCCGCGTTCGATCTTCCTGGTCAGGCGCGCGCTCGACCCGAGCCTGCCCGGCGCGGTCCCCTGCTGACGGGTCCCCGGCCGCCGTCGACGGGGTGAACACACCGGTGGCCGCTCCTCCCGAGGAAGGAGCGGCCACCGGTGTCCGTTCAGCGACGCAGGTACCGGTCGAGTGCCGGTCCGACCACTTCCAGCGCGGTCGGTGACAGCAGCTGCCGGTGTCCGGCCGCGACCGGTACGACCTCGACCGATCCACCGACGCAATCGCGCCAGCCCGCCGCGCCGTCGGCCTCTCCCATGTCTGCGCTGAAATACAGCAGATCTCCGTCGAAGTCACCCGGACGGTAGCGGTCGAGGAGACCGAACGAGTGCGCGATGCTCTCGACGATGCGTTCCCAGTCCGCGCCGGTGATGCGGTCGAACGGTGCCGGCAGTCTGCGCAGGATGGTGTCGACGCGCTCGGGATCCAGCTGTCGGAGCGCGACGTCGCCACCGGCGAGTTCGGCCGCGAAATCACCGAGTAGGTCGGCCAGCGAGGGGTCCTCGTACTCGGCGACGCCCGTCTCCGGATCGGCGACATGGCTGTCGAGCATGGCGAGGGTCTGCACCGTCTCGCCCATGTCCCGTAGCTGTACCGCCATGGCGTGGGCGATCGATCCGCCGAGGGACCAGCCGACGAGGTGGTAGGGGCCGCTCGGCTGGATCCGCCGGATCCGGTCGACGTACAGCGCCGCCCATTCCTCGATGCTGGCGGGAAAATCGACGTCCTCGCTCAGGGCGGGCGACTGGATGCCGTAGATAGGACGGTCCTCGTCGACGTACCCGGCCAGACCGGCGAAGCTCCATGACAGGCCGGTGACCGGGTGGAGGCAGAACAGTGGCTCCGACGTTCCCGAGGCCCGCAACGGCAGCACCACGCCGAGGCCGGCGGCCTCGTCGTCGCCGCGGTCCGCGTCGGCGTGTGCACCGGATTCGATCCGCGCCGCGATGCTCTCGACCGTGGGATCGACGAACATCCACTGCAGCGGCAACGGGACGCCGAGAGCGTCGCGCAGCGCGGCCACGACGGTCACCGCGACGAGCGAGTTGCCGCCGAGGTCGAAGAACTCGTCGTCCAGACCGACGTCGTCGACCCCGAGGGCATCGGCGAAGGCACGGGCCACGGCCTTCTCGACCGGCGTCTCCGGAGCCCGGAACTGCCGCGGCTCGACCGCAGGGGCCGGCAGCGCCTTGCGGTCGATCTTGCCGTTCACGTTCAACGGGAGGGCCTCGAGTTCGACGAACACCGACGGCACCATGTAGGACGGCAGGCCGGTCGCGAGGTCGGCCGCAAGTGCGGCGGTGCCGATCGGCGCGGTGCCCGCCGGCACGATGTACGCCACCAGCCGGTCGCCGGATCGGCCGTCGTTACGCACGATGACGGCCGCTTCGGCAACGTCGGGGTGCGCCCGCAACGCGGCCTCGATCTCGCCGAGTTCGATGCGGAATCCGCGCACCTTGACCTGGAAGTCGGCGCGACCGACATAGTCGAGGGTGCCGTCGGTGCGCCATGCGACGACGTCACCGGTGCGGTACATCCGCTCCCCCGCCGGACCGTAGGGGTCGGCGACGAATCGGTCGGCGGTCAGCGCCGGGCGACCGAAGTAGCCGCGCGCCAACTGGGCACCGGCGAGGTACAGCTCACCGGGCACACCGACGGGGACCGGCCGCAGTCTGTCGTCGAGGACGAGCAGTCGCGTGTTCCATTCGGGGCCGCCGATCGGTACCGCGGAGCCGGTGGTGTCCGCGACGCGCTGCGCCGTGACCGACACCGCGGCCTCGGTGGGCCCGTAGAGGTTGAACAGCTCGGCGGTGCCCGCCGCCACGAAGCGGGCGGCGGTGTCGGCAGGCAGCACCTCGCCGATCGCGAGGACCCGGCGCAGCGACTCGGGCAGCCGGTCTCCGGACTCGACCAGCAGCGCCTGCAGCATCGAGGGCACCGCGTGCAGCGTGGTCACCTTCTCGCGGCGCATCAACGAATCGAGGTAGCCGGGGTCGCGGTGGCCGTCCGCGGTGGCGACGACTAGTCGTCCACCGGACGTCAGCGCCGACCAGAACTCCCACACCGACAGGTCGAACGTCGCCGCGGTTTTGAGCAACGCGGCATCCGAGGCGTCCAGGCCGTATTCGGCGCGCTTCCATTCCAATTGGTTGACGATCGCCGCGTGGCTGACGGCGACGCCCTTGGGCCGACCCGTCGAACCCGACGTGAAGATCACGTAGGCGGTGTTCGCAGGTCGCAGCGGCGACGTGCGTTCGCGATCGGTGATCGGACGGCCGTCGTGCTCCGTGCCGTCGATCAGGTCGACGTGCAGCACGGGCAGGTGTGCAGGCGTCTCGACATCCTCGCGGGAGGTGGCCAGCACGCAGACCGGCTGCGCCGTGTCGAGGATGTAGGCGGTGCGGTCCGCGGGATGGTCCGGGTCGATCGGCACGTAGGCGCCACCGGCCTTGGCGACGGCGTACATGCCGACGATCAGGTCGACCGAGCGCCGCATTGCCAGCGCGACACGGGATTCCGGTCCGACGCCCATCCCGATCAGGCGACGCGCCAAGCGGTTGACCCGCACGTCGAACTCCGCGTAGGACAGTCGTTCCCCCTCGGCCACGACGGCCAAGGCGTGAGGGGCGGCCGCGACCTGGGCGTCGAACAGGTCGACCAGTGTGAGGTCGTCGGCGACCGGATGCCGGGTCGAATTCCACCGGTCGAGTACCTGGTCGCGCTCGTCGGCGTCGATCATCTCGAGGTCACCGACCGAGACCGACGCATCGGCGACGACACCGCGCAGGATGCGGGCGTACATCTGCGCGAACCGGTGGGCCGTCGCCTCGGTGAACAGGTCCGTCGCATACGTGAAGTCGACGCTGAAATCGGCCGGTTCGCCGTTCGCGTCCACGTTGTCGACGATCGTGGCGTGCAGATCGAACTTGGCGAGTTCGAAGTCGACGTCGACCGGGGCGACCGCGAGTCCCGGAAGTTCGAGGACCTCGTTCTTCATGTTCTGGAAGGAGAAGCCCACCTGGAAGAGTGGGTGCCGGGCCCGGGAGCGGACCGGGTTGAGGACCTCGACGAGACGCTCGAACGGAACATCGTCGTTCGCGAAGGCGTCGAGGTCGGCTGTGCGCACGCGTTCGAGCAGATCGCCGAACGACTCCGCGAGGTCGACCTCGACCCTCAGGGCGAGGGTGTTGACGAACATGCCGATCAGGTCGTCGAGCGCGGACTCACCGCGGCCCGCCACCGGGGTGCCGACCACGATGTCGCCGCTGCGCGACAGCCGAGCAAGCAACACGGCCAAGGCCGCGTGCATGACCATGAACGAGCTCGCACCGTGCTCGCGGCCCAATTCCACCAGGCCGCGATGTGTTTCGGCGTCGACCGAGGCACCGACGGTGGCGCCGGTGTACGACTGCACGGCCGGCCGCGGCATATCCGTGGGCAGATCGAGCTGATCCGGGATGCCGGCCAGTCTCTCCTTCCAGAAGGCGATCTGCTTCGCGATCACCGAATCCGGATCGTCCTCGGAACCGAGAGTCTCGCGCTGCCAGACGGCGTAGTCCGCGTACTGCACGTCCAGCGGAGCCCATCCGGGCGCGGCATCGGACGCCCGCGCAACGTACGCGGTCATGACGTCTCGAACCAGTGGCCCCATCGACACGCCGTCCGCGGAGATGTGGTGCACCACGAGCGCCAGCACGTACGACGACGGCGACAGTTCGAACAGACGCACCCGCAGCGGCACTTCGGCCGTGACGTCGAACGCGGTCAGCGCGATCGCGCTCAGCCGCTCTGCCAACGAATCGGCGCCCACCTTCTCCGGACCGAAGTCCCAGTCGGCCACCACATCCTCGACGGGGAGCACCGACTGGTACCCGACGCCGTCGTGCTCGGGATACCGGGTGCGCAGCGCGTCGTGCCGCGACACGACGTCGACGACCGCCTGGCGAAGGGCCTCGACGTCGAGGTCTCCGGTGAGCCGGACGGCGATCGGAATGTTGTTCACCGCAGACTCGGGCTCGAGGCGGTTGAGGAACCACATGCGCTGCTGCGCGAGCGACAGCGGGATCCGGCCGTCGTGGCTGCGCGCCACGAGTGCGTGCCGGACCGCTCCGGTGAACGATTCCAGGCGTGCCGCAAGGGCTTCCACGGTGGAAGCATCGAACAACTCGCGGACGGGGACCCGGGTGCCGAGGGCCGCCCCGAGCCGGGCCACGAGCTTGGTTGCGACGAGCGAGTTTCCGCCGAGATCGAAGAAGTCGTCGTCGAGGCCTGCCCGGTCGACTCCCAGGACGTCCACGAACGCCCGCGCGACGAGCTCCTCCGTCGGGGACGCCGGGGCCCGGAAGTCGCGTGCCTCGAAGTTCGGTGCCGGCAGGGCCTGGCGATCGAGCTTGCCGACCGCGGTGAGCGGTACCTCGTCCAGGACGATGATCGACGCGGGCACCATATACGACGGCAGCAACGACGCCACATGAGCGGCCATCGTGTCGGCGTCGACCCCGTCGGCGAGAACGTACGACACCAACGCGGTCTGCCCGGACGGCATGGGGTGGCCCACGGTCGTCGCGAACGAGACGCCGGGGCAGTCCGTCAATGCGGCGTCGATCTCGCCCAGTTCGATCCGGAAGCCCCGGACCTTGACCTGGAAGTCCGAGCGGCCGACGTACTCGATCGACATGTCGGTGGCGCCCGCCGCTTCTCCACTCGGCGACGCGGTCCACCGGACGACGTCACCGGTGCGGTACATCCGTTCTCCCGCAACGCCGTACGGGTTGGCCACGAAGCGGTCCGCCGTCAGCGCGGCGCGACCGTGGTAGCCGCGTGCCAGCGCGCCGCCCGACAGGTACAGCTCACCGGCGACGCCACGGGGCACCGGACGCAACCGGGTGTCGAGGACGAGGGCTCCCACACCGGGAACGGGCCCGCCCACCGTGACGGGCTTGCCTGCGAACAACTCTCCTCGCGTCGAGATGATCGTGGTCTCGGTGGGACCGTACGCGTTGAAGAACTGCCGGTCGGGCGCCCAGTTCCCGACGAGTTCGGTGGTCGACGCGTCGCCACCCACGGACAGCAGACGCAGATCGTCGAGGCCCTCGGGGTTCATCGATCCGAGAACGGCGGGCGTGATGATCGCGACGGTCACCTTGCGCTCGGCGAGCAGAGCATGCAGCTCCTCTCCGCCGAGGATCGTCGGGGGAACGACGACGAGCTCCGCACCCGCCGCCGCAGCGACGGCCCACTCGAACACGGACGGGTCGAAACTCGGCGAGCAGATGTGCAGCACACGATCCGACGCGGTCACCGAGTACAGCTCGACGGACTGATCCACCAGACCCGACAGACCACGGTGCGTCACCACGACGCCCTTCGGCCTGCCCGTCGATCCCGACGTGTAGATCACGTAGGCGGCGTGATCGAGCAGCAGGGGCCGGGTCCGGTCTCCGTCGGTGACGGGTGCCGCGGAATGCCCGGCCTCGACGGCGGACCGTTCGAGGTCGTCGAGCGACCACCACGAGACCGCGTCCGGCAGATCGGTGATCGAGTCGGCTACGGCGATACCCAATGCCGCAGCCGAGTCCGTCACCATGTGTTCGATCCGGTCCTCCGGATACGTCGGGTCCACCGGCACGAAGGCGGCGCCCGTCTTCGCGACCGCCCACACGCACAGCACCATCTCCCAGGAGCGAGGGAACGACAGAGCGACGACGCTCTCCGGTCCGATGCCCCGACCGATCAGCTCACGCGCGATGACACTCGAACGCTCGTCGAGGTCCCGGTACGTCAGTGCGATGTCGCCGCAGCCGAGTGCGGGAGCGTCGGGATCGGCGGCCACGTTGCGGCCGAGCATCTCGGTGAGGGTCTCGAGTCGCGCCACCGGCGGTCCGGCGACGGTGGTGAGAGCCGCGAGTTCGCGATCCGAGAGCAGCGCCGCGTCCCCCACCGGGACCGAGGCGTCGGAGACGAGCGAGTCGAGCAGCCGCACGAATCGTTCGCCGATCGAGACGACGGTCGGTGCGTCGAACAGATCGGTGGCGTAGGTCATTCCGATCGACAGTCCTGCGCGATCGGAATCGGCGTCGACGGCGTCCGAGACGGTCACCTGCAGATCGAACTTGGCGAGCGCGATATCGAAGTCGACCCCCGACGCGGTGATCCCGGGCAGTTCCAGGGCCTGTCCCGCCACACCGCTCTGGAACGCGAGCGCCACCTGGAACAACGGGTGCCGGGCCTGTGAGCGTTCGGGATCGAGAATCTCGACGAGCCGCTCGAACGGGAGGTCGGCGTGCTCGAAAGCGGCCAAGTCGGTGGACCGAACCTGCGCGAGAAGATCGGCGAAGGACTGCCCGCCGTCGATCTCGATGCGCAGGACGAGCGTGTTCACGAACATGCCGATCAGGTCATCGAGCGCGGCCTCGCCGCGGCCGGCGACCGGGGTACCGATCGCCACGTCCGGGGTACCGCTCAGCCGCGCGAGCAGCACCGACAGCGCCGCGTGCACCACCATGAACGGCGATGCCGCGTGGGCCTGTGCGACGTCCTCGATCCGGGACCGGAGATCGGCATCGATCGAGAACGTATGCGTGGCACCGCCGTTGGATGCGACGGCGGGACGCGGACGGTCCGACGGCAGGTCGAGCTGGTCGGGAAGTCCGGAAAGCGCGGACGTCCAGTAGGCGACCTGTCGCGCGATCACCGAGTCCGGGTCGTCCTCGCTGCCGAGGACCTCGCGCTGCCACAGCGCGTAGTCGGCGTACTGCACGTCGAGCGGCACCCAACCGGGGGCCTCTCCCCGACTGCGGGCCGCGTAGGCCGTCATCACGTCGCGCGCGAGCGGGCCCATCGAGACCCCGTCGGCCGCGATGTGGTGCAGCACCAGGACGAGTACGTACTCGCGGGAGGACAACGCGAAAGCTCTTGCACGGACCGGGATTTCGGCGGTGAGGTCGAATCCCTCGAGCGCCCACTCCTCGATCCGGCCGACCAACGTGCCCTCGTCGGCCTGCTCGATCCCGAGATCGAAGTCGACGGTGTCAGGGCTCAGGATCTGCTGGCTTCCCACTCCGTCGACGTCGGGGAACACCGTGCGCAGCGACTCGTGGCGGGCAAGGACGTCCCGCACCGCCAGCGCCAGCGCCTCGGTATCCACATCGCCCGACAGCCGGATAGCGAGCGGAATGTTGTTCACCGCGGACTCGGGATCGAGCCGGTTGAGGAACCACATGCGCTGCTGCGCCAACGACAACGGCACCCGCTCCGGCCGCGGACCCGCGACGAGCGCCTTACGCGCACCCGCACCCGCAAGCAACTGCACCCGCGCGGCAAGGGCCTGCACCGTCGACGCATCGAACAACACCCGCACCGGCACCTGCGCATCGAGCGCCGCACCGAGACGCGCAGCGACCTGAGTCGCGACCAGAGAGTTACCGCCGAGCGCGAAGAAATCGTCGTCCAGACCCACCCGATCCACACCGAGCACGTCCGCGAACACACCCGCGACAACCTCCTCCGCCGCAGTCGTCGGAGCCCGGAACACCGTCGCCTCGAACACCGGCTCCGGCAACGCCTTCCGATCCAACTTGCCCGACGCATTCAACGGAAACGCATCGAGCACCACGAACATCTGCGGCACCATGTACGACGCGAGCGACGTCGCCAGCTGCGCCTTGACCGCAGTGGTGTCCAGATCCTGGTCCGCCACCACATACGCGACCAGCTGATCATTCCTCACCAGCACCACCGACTGCGAGACCCCCGGCACCGCCAGCAGCGCCGTCTCGATCTCACCCAACTCGATCCGCAGACCACGCAACTTCACCTGGAAATCCGTGCGACCGATGTACTCCAACTCACCCGAACTGGTCCACGTCACCAGGTCGCCCGTGCGAT